>CBDBUW010000001.1:0-24806 GCA_965212195.1 Cyclobacteriaceae bacterium
AGCTATGGTCTTATCTTTCACAACTTCTTTTACAATGCTTTTAAAGCATTCAATGAACCTTTCAACTGTTATTGTCTTGAATAAAGAGGTTGAATATTCGAAATTCAAAGCCATCTCTTGATTCATTTCAGTGGCAAGAAGCGTTATATCAAACTTTGAAACCTTAATCTCTCTTTCGTAAGGCGTAAGCTTCAGGCCGGGTATGGCAAGTTCGGCCTCAGCGAAATTTTGAAAGGTAAATTGGGCATCGAATAATGGAGTTCGACCGGTGTCTCTGGCCAAATTTAGTTCTTCAATCAGCTCTTCGAACGGGTAGTCCTGATGGTCAAAACACGAGACCACATTGGCTCTTAATTCCGCTAAAAATTCCTTGAAACTCAAGGGGCCTCTCGGATAATTTCTCAAGGCAAGGGTATTGATGAAGGAGCCTACCATTCCTTCTAAATCGCTGTGTTGACGGCCTGCTACGGAGGTTCCTATCGTTATGTCTTCTTCGCCGCTTAGTTTGCTGAGAAAAATGTTATAGATGGCTAAGACCACCATAAAAAGGGTAGTGCCTTCTTCTTCTGCTATTCGCTTTAGGGAAAGAGTCTCTTCCTGATTTAGCTTAAACCCAATATCAGCTCCGAGATCGCTTTTTATTTGAGGCCTGGGATAGTCGTTTGGTAAATTCAATACGAGAGGTTCTTCTTTGAACTGATCTAGCCAGAACGAACGCTGCTGTTTAATGATCTGAAGATTCCTTTCACCCTGTTGCCATTCAGCGTAATCCTTATAATGAAGATGCAATTCGGGTAGCACCTCACCCTTATATAGACTCATAAAGTCTCTTACCAGCACACCCTGCGAAACACCATCAGCAATTATATGATGCATGTCTAGCAACAATAGGTGCTCTTCTGCAGTTTGGCTGACAAGACCAGCTCTTAAAAGTGGAGGTTTACTGAGATCAAATGGCCTTATAAACTGTTGAATGATGGCCTCAGGACTTTCATTCGATCCTAAAGAAAAGTACTCTAATTGAAAAGCCAAATTGGGAGCTATTTTTTGGGTGGGAGTTTCTCCGGAAACTTTGAAGTAAGTACTCAAGCTTTCATGACGGTTGACTAACTGGCTAAATACGCCTGCCAAAAGTTCCTTATCCAGAACACCACTTAGCCTCAAGACTTGTGGAATATTATATGCAGTTGAACCTTTATTGAGTTCATATGCAAAGTACATCCGCTTTTGTGCCGATGACAGAACATAAGAATCTTTTATTTTACAAGGCTTTATAGTGGCAAATTCAGCTTCATCCCTTATTTGTTTAATATACTTGATCAGCTCTTCTTTATGACTCTTAACTTCGCTGAGAATCTCCTCCTGATCAAAATTATCAGGAACCTCTAACTTCAACTGATCTCCAACAATATCTATATTAATATTGTGCTGCTTTAGTTTATAAATTAAATTCTCCATCTTATATTTCGATTATTGTTCTTTTTTCTTTTCCTTCGGTATTCTTGTTTTTTAACCACTTTGTAAGCTCAATTTGGGTAGCTATTTGCCTGATCGTTGGTTTGGTGAAGAACTCTTGAAGTGAAAACTTCACGTCAAACTCTTTGTGCAGTCTTACAACAAAACTCATAGCCATTAGCGAGTGTCCTCCTAGAATGAAAAAATTACTGTTTACACTTATTTTTCCTTTATCAATTTTTAAGATCTCTCCCCATAAGGCCACCAACACCTTTTCGGTTTCGTTTGACGGGGGTACATATTCATCTACAGCAGCAAATTCTATTGTAGGCAATTGCGCTTTGTCTATCTTTCCGTTTGAATTAATTGGTAATGATTTCAGATGATGATAATGTACAGGGATCATGTATTTTGGGAGCCTTTTAACCAAGTGAGCTATTAGACCTTCTGTTTCTAGCGCATTTTGAGAAACGTAGTAAGCAATCAAGTATTTGTCTTCTTCATGCTCTTTGATCAAAACAGCGCTTTCAAAGATTTCATCATGGCTTATTAATTGATTTTCTATCTCTCCGAGCTCAATACGAAATCCTCTTATTTTCACCTGCTTATCCTGCCTGCCCAGGAACGCAATATTGCCATCTGGAAGCCACTTGCCTATATCTCCGGTGCGATAAACAACTTCTTTGGGGCTAAAAGGATTAGGGACAAATTTTTCTACGGTAATTGCCTTAAGGTTCTTATAACCTCTGGCCACCTGCACACCTCCAATTAGAAGTTCCCCAGGAACTCCTATGGGCTGAATATTGTTATAGCTGTCTACGATATACATCTTGGTATTGGATATTGGCTTACCAATCGGAATCTCTAGACTCTCATAAGAGCTGAGTTCGATAGCGGTAACGTCTATTGCTGCTTCGGTAGGCCCGTACAGATTGTGAAGTTTTGTATCATTCAGTACCGATTTAAATCTTTTTACAGTCGTATGTTTTAGTTCTTCCCCACTACAAATTACATGCAACAGACTAGCGCAACTTTTGGGGTTTACAATAGGCAAAAATGCTGATAACATTGAAGGCACAAAATGCATAATAGATACCTTCTCACTTGCGATTAATTCTTGCAGATATGTGCTGTCCATCTGACCTCCTGGTCTTGCTAAAATCATTTTCGAGCCTGTGACCAAGGGTAGCAAAATCTCCCATACCGAAACATCAAAGCAGAAAGTGGTTTTCTGTAGAACGATTTCATTTTCTGAAATGCCCAGGTAATCACGCATCCATAGTAATCGGTTATATACTCCTTTGTGCTCATTCATTACTCCTTTGGGCACTCCAGTTGTTCCCGAAGTGTAAATAACATAGATGAGATCCTCCCTTACTACCACAGGAAGCTTGGCAATTGAAGGTTTTTCTGAAAGTGTTTGTATATCAAGCGCTATACAAAACAGTTCAGAATTTTCATTGAATCTTTCTATAAATTTAGATTGGGTTAGCAAGAATTCTGCCCTAGTGTTTTGCAGGATGAATTCTATTCTCGAATCGGGATAATCAGGATCTATAGGGACATAGGCTCCTCCGGCTTTTAAAATGCCTACGATGCCTATTATCATTTCTAAAGAACGTTCCGTGCAGATGGGGACAAGGGTTTCTTTGCGTATCCCATTTTCGACAAGGTAGTAGGCGAGAGCGTCTGATTTTTGGTCTAACTCCCCGTAAGTGAGATGCTTGCCCTCAAATACTACGGCGGTTTCTTTGGGATATTTTTTTACAATTTTGGCAAATAATTCAAGTACTGTTTCATTCTTGGGATAAGTGGTTTGTGTATCGTTAAAAGTATTGAGTACAACAATTTCCTCAGAGGTGGCTAAGCCAATACGAGAGAGTTCAATTTCTTTATCGACCACTACTTTTGATATGATACCTTTAAAGTATCCTATGAAACGGCTAATAGTGTCTGACTTAAACAAGGAGGTAGCATACTCAAAATGAAGTGCTAGCGTATCGTCTTTTTCCAGCGCTGTGAGTGTCAGATCAAACTTTGATATCGAAGATTTCCTTTTATATGGTGTGATGGTCAAACCGGGTATGCTAAGCTTGATGTCCTCCTGATTTTGAAAAGTGAAGAATACATCAAATAGGGCATTTCTACTGGGGTCTCTTGCAATTTGAAGCTCGTCAACCAATTCTTCATATTGGAAATCCTGATTTTCAAAACAGGAAACAAGGTCAGATTTTAGACGATTTAGAAACTCTGTATATCTCAGCTGACCTTGAGGATAACTTCTAAAGGCTAGTGTATTGACAAACATGCCTACTATGTTTTCTAAATCTGCGTGCTGACGGCCAGCTACAGGAGTACCCACTACAATATCTTCTTCCCCGCTTAACTTGGCTAAAAGAATTTTGAATATAGAGAGTACAACCATAAAAAGGGTAGCTCCCTCCTCTGTTGCAATTTGCCGCAGTTTTTTGGTTTGTACTTCGTTGATTTCGAAGCTTATCGAATTTCCCGAATCCTTTTTAATAATTGGCCTCGGATAGACTTGAGGTAACCTAATTGGGGCGGGCTTTTCTTTGAACTTATTTAGCCAAAAATGACGTTGTTCTTGCTTTTTTTTCTGATTGTCTTCCAGTAGTTGCCATTCGGAATAATCTCTATACCGAAGATTTATTTTAGGCAATTCTTCCTTGTTGTACAAGCGAATGAAGTCTTGCACCATGATATTTTGCGATACCCCATCTGTCACGATATGATGCATATCTAAAAGCAAAAGATTTTCTGATGGTGAAATGCTTATAAGGCCAACTCTGAATAAAGGCGCCTTATTTAATTTGAATGGCCTTATGAAATTTTTAATTAAGACGTCTACAGATTCTGATTTTAAATCGAAATGCTCGAGTGTAAAGGGTACTTCAGATGCTATTTTTTGAACAGGGGTATCATTGAGAACTTCGAAATATGTTCGTAGACTTTCATGACGTGAAATTAGTTGAGTAAAGGCTGCGTTAAAACGTGTTTTATTCAGTGCTCCGCTAAGCCTTGCAAAGTGATGTATGTTATAGGTTATTGACGATTTATCAAATTCATAGAGAAAGTAAAGTCTTTTTTGTGCTGATGATAGTTCGTAGTATTTTTTTTCCGCTGCCGGTTTTATACCAATATATTGTTCTTTGGTAGACACTTCTATTATTTGGGCAAGAGCGTTGACAGTTCCCTTTTCAAAGATGGCATCGAGGGGCATTGTTGTATTAAACTCCTTTTTAATTTTATTTTGAAGAGTAATTGCTTTTAGGGAATCACCTCCGAGGTCGAAGAAGTTGTCATTGCTGCTTATGTTGTTTTTATCAATAGCGAGGAGTTCTGCCCAGATACTGGCCAGTTGTGTTTCTATGCTGGATTTTGGCATATCATTTTGGCTGGTATTTTGCTGTCTTATGGGTTTTGGTAGTTTTTTAGCATCTACTTTTCCATGTGTTGTCAGGGGAATATGCTCCAGGGGTATGATGTGATTTGGCAGCATGAATTTGGGCAGGGTATTTTTCAGTGTTTTTGTAATGGTTTTGGTATCGGCTTTAGTTTTGGCAATAATGTAAGCGATGATTTCTTTGTTTCCATTAATGAGTGATAGTTGAGTCAGGGCTTGTTTTACCTGAGGTATATCTTCAAGTGCCTGGTTAATTTCTCGGAGTTCAATTCGATATCCTTTAATTTTGATTTGCTGATCGTTTCTACCTATAAATAGGAGGTTTCCATCGTTATTCCATCGGGCGAGGTCACCGCTGAGGTATATTTTTTCATTTTTCTTCCAGGGGTTATTTATGAATTTTTCCTGCGATAGTTTTTTATTGTTGAGGTATCCTATGGCGATGTTATCTCCTGCGATGTATAGGTTTCCTTCTACGCCTATGGGTACGGGTTTAAGGTTATTATCCAGGAGGTATATTTTGGTATTTGGGATTGGTTTTCCAATGGGGATCTCCACCGGGGTTTTAACGGGGTCGCATTGGTATATCATACATCCTACGGTAGCCTCGGTAGGTCCGTACTCATTGTATACTTCAATATTGTTTCCGAGTTTGTTAAAGAGTTCACTAACGATATTGTTTTGTAGGGTTTCCCCTCCGATGATAAATCGTTTTATTTTAGATTTTGTCTGGTGCTGGTTTAGGATCTTTAAGTGTGAAGGGGTTAGTTTAATGACATCAGCTTTGTTGTCTCTAAGGACGTGATCGATATCGAGGTCTTTGCTTTGCTGGTAAACGATGATTTGGTTTCCAGAGATCAATGGCGGGAATATGGCCGTTATCGTCAGGTCAAAGGCCAGGGAAGTGAACAGGGGAATTTTGAGAATTTTTTGTTGATTTGGGAAGTATTTTTCAGCGGCCCATCGGCAGTAGTTATCCATTGCTTTGTGAGCTATCATGACCCCTTTTGGTTTCCCTGTAGAACCTGAGGTATATATGATGTATGCCATGTCACTGGCTTGTATTTTTATATTGAGGTTATCCTTAGGGTAGTGTTGTGTATTTTCCTTTGAAAGGTCTATGGCGGTTTTGTTATCTGGGATGCTTCTGATGAATTCAGAGGAGCTAATAATGGTTTTAGGCTTGCTGTCCTGGATGATGAATTGGATTCTTTTTTTAGGGTACAGGGTATCGATGGGCAGGTAAGCAGCTCCTGTTTTGAGTACAGCGATCATGGCGATTATGGCCTCTGTGGATCTGGGCAGTAGTATGGCGATGATATCTCCAGGTTTGCTGTTGTATTTTTCGATCAGCATATGAGCCATGGCGTTGGCTTTTTGGTTGAGCTGTTTATAGGAGTAGGATTTTTTTTGGTATACCACTGCGGTTTGGTTAGGTGTTTTCACGACCTGCTGTTCAAAACGTTCCGTGGTGTTTTTGTTTGCTATTGCTTTTAGGGTATAGGGTGATCGGGCGAGTTTATTAAGGAGTGTTTTTTTCTCTGGCTCTTGGATATAGTTTAGTTCTGCGATTGTTTTATCGCCCTGAGCCATGCTCTGCAATAGGGCGGCCAGGTGTTTTTGTATGCGTTTTACGAGATGTAAGGGGATTAGGGTATCGTTAAAGTCGAACTTAATGGATAACTGCTGTTGGTGTTGCGATACTCCCAGGGTGAGCACATAATTGGAATAGAGAGAAGCTTTGAGCTTATCGACTTTCAGGTGTGCTTTTTGAGCGGCATCTATGGCCTGTTGAATGGGGTAATTTTCAAAGACGACCAGGGAGTCAAATAAGGGTCCGTGTATAGGGGTATATTTTTGGATATCACTCAAAGCGGTATAGGCAAATTCTTCTCGTGCTCTGGTATGCTGTTTTTGGATTTCTTTGAGCCATGTGCTGAGTTTTAGCTGAGGCGCTATAGCGATACATACGGGGAGTGTGTTGATATATAGCCCTACGCCATGTTGGCTATTTTGCATTGCCCCATCTCTTCCTGAGACTGTAGCTCCGAAGACGCTGTTATTACTGTTGTTATAGTGCGCCAGCAGATATCCCCATGCTCCTTGAATAAGGGTGTTTATAGTCAGGCGGTGTTTTTGAGTAAAAGCGATGAGTTTTTCAGTGATGATTTGCTCCACCTCGAGCAGAGCGTGTGTATTTCCAAAGACCTTATTTCTGAGTTTTGTCTGTTCTACAAAAGGCAGGAAAGTAGGGGATTGGATATTATTGAGGTACTGTTTCCAAAAGTGTTTCGATTCATTGTTGTTTTTAGTTTTAATGTGCTCGATATAGTCTCTGTAGGGAGCCTTTTTAAAGTTTGGTGGTGATTGCTGCTCTACCAGGGCCTGATAGGATTGCATAAACTGCTGCATCAGGATGGATAATGACCATCCGTCCCATAGGATGTGATGGTTTTTAAGGATGAGCCTGGTTTTATTGCCTGGCAGTTGAATCAGGGAGAAGCAAAACAGGGGTGCTTTTTTTAAGTCAAAGCCCTGTTGTGCGTGTTTTTGGGTATAGTCCTTTAGTGTCTGATCAATGTTTTGTACCGCCATGTTGGTAAGATCTACCTCTTCCAAGGGTATGGATACCGTCTGATAGACACACTGCACAGGGACATCAAAATGATGGGCAAAGAAGGCAGAGCGTAAAATGCTATGGGTATGAATCAGGTGCTGCCATGTTTGTTTGAATATTTTACGCTTCAGGCCACCGATAAAGTCACAATGCATAATTCCTACATAGGAAGCTTGCTGGTCCTGGTAGAGGCTATGGAAGAGCATGCCTTCCTGCAAGGGGCTTAAGGGATAGATATCGGTGATGGCAGCTTTGTGGGCTGGGAGCTCTTTAAAGGCGCTCAGGGCTTTGTTTGATATGGTTCCTGGCAGGCCGTAATCTGCCCGTGTTTTTTGTGGTGCTTTGTCCTGGCAGTGAGCGATAATAGCTTTTAAGGCCTTTTTGTAGTCTTGTGCCAGTTTTGCAATGGTCTCGATATCATGTCGGTGACCATCGTAACTCCAACTGGTATGGAGTTCGCCATTTATGACCATGCTGTTAATTGCTATTGCGGCGAGGTTAGCATTGTAGGGGGCGATGTCTTTACCTCTGTCTTCACTTGCATAGCGCAGGGCGTTTTGCTCCTGCAGGGTATTGTCAAAGCTTCCCAGGTAGTTAAAGACGATTTGTGCGTAAGGTTTGCTTAACTCCTTGCGTACTTTATCCTTGTCACTTAAATAGCGCAGTGCACCAAAACCAACACCCTTATCGGGGATATCCCTGAGCATGTCTTTGGTTTGCATCAGCAGCTGATCGATCTGATCGTAATAACAGAGTTCAATAGGATAGCTGGAGGTAAACCATCCAACGGTACGGCTGATATCGGTTTCTTGGAAGAGTTCTTCCCTTCCATGGCCTTCCAGGGCGATAACTACTTTGGGTCTTCCGCTCCCTTGGGTGAGTGCCAGCGCCAGAGCGCTTAAGAGGATATCGTTGATCTCGGTGTTATAGGCCTGATTGACCTGTTGCAGCAGGGCCTTTGTATCGGTTTTTCCCATCACTTGCTTGTAGGCCATGGTATCAGCATGGGTTAGGGTGAGGGTACTGCTATAGTCTTGGGGGAAGGGTTTGTATGCTTTTAATACTTCTCTCCAATAGGGAAGTTGCGATGATTCAATGGTTTGGGCATATTGTATTAGTTTGTTTGTCCATTGCCTGAAAGAGGTTTGTTTTTGAGCCAGGGCAGGTATTTCTCCCTGTTGGATTTGTTTAAGGATTCTTTGGAGGTCTTCGATGATGATTCTCCATGATACCCCATCAACGCCGAGGTGATGTACAACCATAAAGAGTCGGTTTTCCATTTTTCCTGTACGGATCAGAACAAATTGTGCGATCTGTCCTTTTTGCAGATCGAGGCTTTCCTGATAGTGCTGGCATATTTGTGCTATGGTATTGTTTTTGGATGCTCTTTTCGTGATGAGCTTCGGCATTTGGCCTGCATAGGATTGTGTAATGGTATGTTCCTCGAAGCGGTATTGCAGTCTCAGGGCATCGTGGTGTTGGGTGAGTACCTCAATGGCCTTTGCCAGGGTTGTTGCTGTGATCTGCTTTGGGATGTTAAGCAGCACGGATTGGTTGTAATGGTTTTGGTTTTGGTGTTTTGTTTGGAAGAATTCTTGTTGAATGGGTCCCATGGGTAGGCTCCCTTTTAAGGAACCTTCTTCGCGGATAAGTTTTAAGTTGTCTGTTAAATTCTCTGCCAGTAGTGCAATGGTTTGATGGGTAAAGAGGTCTCTGACCTTAAAGTGAATATCTTCGAGGCTGGCGCTACTCATCAGCTGAATGGCCTTGATAGAATCGCCTCCGAGTTCAAAGAAATTGCTGTTAATACCAATGGGTGCTACCCCGAGGACCTTCTCCCATATGGTTACGAGTTTTTGTTGGGTATCTGTTTGGGGCTGGTGGTATGTTTTCTGTATTTCTTCAACTTCAGGCAAGGCCTTATGATCTACCTTTCCATTGGGTGTAAGGGGTATTTTATCCAGGAAGCTATAGCGGCGAGGGACCATATACTCGGGTAGTTTTAGCCTTAGGGCATGGATGAGTTTTTTGGCATTTAGGTTTTTGGTATCGGCCATGATATAGCCCAGGAGTTGTTTTGTACTTCCCTGTTTACTGGCCAGGACAACGGCCTGTTTTACCTCAGGGAGGAGTTCGAGGGATCGTTCAATTTCGGTGAGTTCTACGCGATACCCCCTTATTTTCACCTGTCGGTCATTCCGTCCTATAAAAGCGATGTTACCATCGGGGAGCCACTGGGCCATGTCTCCGGTGCGGTATCCTCTTAGTGTTTTGTTGTCCAGGGTGTATTTGATAAATGATTTCTGTGCGGGCTCCTTCGGGTTTAGATAGCCCTGGCTGACCTGCTTTCCACCCAGGATTACTTCTCCTGTGACGCCTATAGGCGCTAGATTTCCCCATGTGTCAAGGATCTGTATTTGGTTGTTTCCAAAGGGTTTTCCAATGAGGTTTTTTAAGGGGTGTACTTGCTGTTTTGGCCGGTATGTTTTTTTGGTAGTAAAGATGGTGGTTTCCGTGGGGCCGTAGAAGACGTGTATTTTGGCTTTAGGAAAGGCCTTTTGCATGAGGTTTAAGGTCTGTGGGGGTACGGTATCTCCCCCGATGTAAAGTTCTTTTATTGCGGTGTATAGGTGGCTTTGATTTTGCTGAAGTATCCGCTCGACAATGGAGGCCATAAAGGCAGGTACGCCATGAAAGGCATCGGCCTGTTTAAGGAGCTCCGTTAAGATATCGATATCTCTGATATCGGCATCTGCCAGGAGTATAGCAGATCCTCCGGACAATAGGGGGTTACATAGTTCGAAGAGGAATATATCAAAGGCATTGGATGCCAGTATGGGCTGTGTTGCTTTGGGGATAAAAAGCGTTTCGATGGCTGTTAGGAAGCTACCGAGGTTTCCGTGGTTTACCAGGACCCCTTTTGGGTTTGCTGTAGTTCCGGAGGTATAAATGATATAACAGGGGTCTTCACTGTTGAGTGATATTGGTGCTGTCAATGAAATTTCATGGGCATGGCTAGATAAGATAACATCGGCCAGGATTGGTTTTGCTTTGAAATTGTGGAATCCGGGATCGGGGACTCTTGAGCTGGTTATGATCCACTTTGCTTTTGTATCCTTTAGGATAAACTCCAATCGTTTTTTTGGTAGGTTTACATCTACGGGGACGTATACCGCCCCAGCTTTTAAGACGGCCAACAGGGCAATGATCATCTCGAGCGATCTGTCGATGTAAACCACGATGTAGTCTCCTTTATTACTGCGCTTGACATTTTGGAGGTATCCAGCCATCAGGTCAGATTTCCATGCCAGGTCGTCATAGCTCAAGAATCCTTCATTGGATCTCAGGGCAATGGCCTGAGGTGTTTTATGGACCTGTTGGGCGAATCGCTGTAGTATAGTTTTGTGCTGCTGTTCAGCTAAGGGCGGGTTAAAGCTTAGGATCTGCTGGCGTTGGCTTTGGGATAGCAATGTTATTTTGCCCAGGGATATTTCGGGGTTTTCCACCAGAGCGGAGACGATATTTTTAAAGTATTTGGCAAAGGCCTCTACGGTTTGTTTTTTAAACAGGCTGGTTGCATAGGTAAAGCTCAGTGCCATATTGTTTTCTGCTTCGATGGCCATTAGTTCGAGGTCAAATTTGGCAGTGGTTGTGTTTTGTTGGTATGGGACCATTTTTAGTCCTGGTATTTCCAGTGCTTTTTCCTGTGCATTTTGGAGTGTAAAGAGCACATCGAAGAGTGCATTTCTGCTGGTATCTCTTTGTAGCTTCAGGGCATCGATCAGGGATTCGTATTGGAACTGCTGATGGTCAAAGCAAGCCAGGGTATTGTTTTTTAGGGTGTTTAAGAATTGAAGGAAGCTCAACGCTCCTTTAGGCTGATTTCTAAGGGCGATTGTATTGACAAACATCCCGACGATATTTTCCAGGTCTTGATGGTTTCTTCCTGCAAGGGGTGTGCCTACGATGATATCTTGTTGGCCACTTAGTTTGCTTAGCAAGATATTGTAGCAGGCTAGCAGTACCATAAATAGGGTAGTTCCCTGCTGCTGTGCGATTTGTTTGAGTGCCAGGGTTTGTTTTTGGTCCAGGTGGAAGTTTACGGCTGCTCCGTTTTCGTTTTTAATGGCTGGTCTAGGAAAATCTACGGGCAGGTTTAAAGGGGTAAAGTTTTGTTGAAACTGGTTGATCCAGAATGCGCGTTGTTTGTTGCGAAGTTGCTGTTGTTTTTCTGATTGCTGCCATAGGGCATAGTCTTTATACTGGAGTTTTGGCAGTGGCAGTTTTTCCTGGTTGTAAAGTTTTATAAAGTCCCCAATGAGGATATTGCAAGATACCCCGTCGGTGATGATATGGTGCATATCCAAGAGCAGGAGGTTTTGTTGTGGAGCCATATGGATAATACCGACTCTAAATGCTGGGGCTTTGTCAAGGTCGAAGGGTCTTATAAAGTTTTGGATGAGCCTGTCTGCTTCCTTGGGATTGCTTTTGTAGTATTCGAGTTTAAAGGGGAGTTGTTGTGCTATTTTTTGGATGGGTTTCCCCTGGAGTACTTCAAAGCTGGTCCTAAGGCTTTGGTGCCTTTGGATGAGAGCTGTAAAGGCTTTTTCCAGTCTTGTTTTATCGAGTGCTCCGATGAGTTTTACAGCATAGGGGATGTTATAAGCAATGGCATGTGTATTGAACTGGTATAGGAAGAATAATCTTTGCTGTGCCGGTGATAGGGGGTAGTATTTTTTTGGTGGAGCCGGGCTAATTCCGGTATGCTGTTGTTTTGCTGTGGATTTTTCCAGGAACCCAGCTAATTCTTTTAGGGTTTCATGGGCAAAGATTTCTTCCAGGGGTATTTTTATATCAAAAGCTTTAGCGATTCTATTGGTTAGCTTAATAGCAGTTAGGGAATCTCCCCCGAGGCTAAAGAAGCTATCGGCGATGTTGATGCGTTGTTGTGGTATTTTGAGCAGATCAGCCCATATGTTCAGGAGTTCTTTTTGGTGTTGACTAAGGGCTGAACGGGCTACATTTTCGGTTCCTTTCTCTGGCTCTGGCAATTTGTTTTGATCTACTTTTCCATGCGGGGTTAGGGGAATTTCTTCGAGGGATACAAAGTGAGCAGGGATCATATGCTCGGGAATGTTTTGCTGGAGGTATTTTTTGATTTCTTTGCCATCGATTTTGTCATTGGCTACGATATATCCTACCAGTTGATTGTCTTTAAGGCAGACTTCTACTTGTTTTATGGCGGTAATTTTTTTAATGGCATTTTTGATCTCCTGGAGTTCTATTCGATAGCCACGGAGTTTTACCTGCTGGTCTTTTCTACCTATAAATAGGAGGTTTCCATCGGGGTTCCATTTTACGATATCCCCGGTATTGTACATGGTTTGATTTTTTTTCCAGGGGTTTTCCAAGAATTTCTCCCGGGTAAGTTTTTTGCGATTAAGGTATCCATTGGCCAGTCCGGTGCCGCTGACAAAAAGGGTACCGGGCACTCCTATGGGCAGGGGTTTTAGGTTATGGTCCAGGACGTAAACCGATAGGTTAGCGATGGGTTTTCCTATGGGAATGTTTTTGATTTTGTTGTGGGAAGGTTTAACCTGGTAGGTAGTTACACAGACGCCACACTCTGTGGGTCCGTAGGCGTTGAAAAAGGCAATACCTTCCTTTGCTATTTGGTGTGCTATTTCGGTTTTTACGGCTTCTCCTGCGGAGATGAGGCACCGTAAGGGTTTGAGTTCCTGTATTTGGAGTAGTTCGAGGTAGCTAGGGGGTAGCGTAAGGACCGATGCGTTGTGATGTTTTAAAAAGCGTGTGAAGCGGTTTTTGTCTTTGATGACCTCTTGTTGTGGTATGGCCAGGGTAGCTCCGCTATAGAGTGCCATCATCAGTTCAGAGACTGAGGCATCAAATCCCAGGGAGGCAAACCATACGATGGTATCCTTGTTGTTTACCTGAAATGTTTTGATTTGATCCAGCGACATATTTACATTGCTGGTATGAGCAATGGGCACGCCTTTTGGTTGTCCTGTAGAGCCAGAGGTATAGATGACATAGGCCGAGGAGGAGGGATTGATTTCAATGTTAAGGTTATTGCCTGGGTATGTTTTGGTATGGATAGCCTCCAGGACAATAGTTTTGTTATGGGGGATCTTACTGCTGAACTGTTTGTTGGTGATCACGGCCTTTAGCTTGCTGTCCTTGATCATGAATTGGATTCGTTTTTCGGGGTATGTGGTATCGAAGGGCAGGTAAGCAGCTCCTGTTTTGAGTATGGCCAGTATGGCTATTACGCTCTGGGGCGATTTTGGCATTAGAATTCCGAAGATGTCTCCGGGTTTGCTATTGTATTTTTCGATCAGCAGCTGAGCCATGACATTGGCCTTTTGGTTGAGTTGCTGGTAGGATATTTTTTCTTGCTGGTAAGTTATAGCAATAGCCTGAGGAGTTTTCCTGACCTGCTCTTGAAAGAGGTCAACGATAGTTTTGTCTTCGGGGTATGGTATTTTTGTTTTGTTGAAGGCATCAATCAGGGTGTTGTGTTGCTCAGGAGTGATGTAGTTGAGTTCTGCCAGGGTTTTGTCTTTTTCCAGCATGCTGTTTAAAAGGGTGACCAGGTGTTTTTGAATTTGGGTTACGTACAGTTCGGGTATCAGGCTGTCATTGTAGTCGAATTTTATGGATATTTCTTTTGCTGTTTGTACCACGCCTAAGGTGAGGGCATAGTTGGTATACTCATCGCCCTGGATGTTGTCCATGGTCAGTGAAGAAGCGTTGAGCAGTTGCTGATCGATGGGGTAGTTTTCAAAGACCAGCAGGGTATCGAAGAGGGCTCCTTGAATGCTGGAGTACTTTTGCAGCATACTCAAGGACTCATAGCTAAATTCTTCCCTTCCTTTGGTATGGCCTTTTTGGATCTGATTGAGGTAGTTACTAAGCTTTAGGTGACCCTCGACTGCGGTACATACGGGCAGGGTATTGATGTATAGTCCTACTTCTTCTTCGATATTGCCGAGGCTCCAATCTCTTCCTGAGACGGTAGCTCCGAAGGCCACGACCTTTTCACCGTTGTATTGTGATAGCAGGTATGCCCAAGCCCCTTGAATGATGGTATTGGTGGTCAGGCGGTGATTTTGAGCAAAAGTGTTGATTTTCTCGACCAGGGCGCTCTCTAGGGATACCATTTGGAAGGTGTTCCCGAAGACCTTGTTTCGCAAAGCGTTATCCTGGACAAAGGGCAGGAAGGTAGCTGTGGTTAATTTCTTTAGGTAATGGCTCCAGAAGTTCTGGGATTTTTCTTTGTCTTTTGTTTTGATATGGCTGATGAATTTTCCGTAATCACTATGGTGGAATAGTGGGAGTTTTTCATTGGCCAGGATGCTTTGATAGGATTGGATGAATTGGTTCATCAGGATAGACATCGACCAGCCATCCCAAACGATATGATGGCTTTTAAGGATGAGCCTGGTTTTGTTTCCTGGCAATTGAATCAGGGAAAAGTTAAAGAGCGGAGCCTGTGTTAGGTCGAGGTCTGTTTTTGCTAATTTTTCGGATAGTTCTTCCAGTGCGGTTTCTGCCTCTGGCGCATTGAAATGGCTAAAATCCCATAGTTTTAGGGGTAGTTCAACGGAGCTGTAGACGCACTGCACAGGGATATCGAAATGGCCCTGGAAGATGGCGCTACGCAAAATGTTATGGTGTGCAATCAGGTGCTGCCAGCTTTTTTGAAAAGCCTTTATTTCGAGGCCACCGACAAAATCATAACTAAACTGACTTACATACGACAGGGCCCCCTCCTGGTAGAGGCTATGGAAGAGCATGCCTTCCTGCAAGGGGCTTAAGGGATAGATATCGGTGATGGCAGCTTTGTGGGCTGGGAGCTCTTTAAAGGCGCTCAGGGCTTTGTTTGATATGGTTCCTGGCAGGCCGTAATCTGCCCGTGTTTTTTGTGGTGCTTTGTTCTGGCAGTGAGCGATAATCTGTATCAGTGCCTGGTTATAATGCTGTGCCAGCGTCTCGATGGTACTGGCCTTGTAGCGATGGCTATCGTAACTCCACATGGTACGCAACTCTCCCTGTATCACCATACTGTTAATAGATATCAGTGTAGCATTTTGATTAGAAACCGCAATATCCAGGCCTCTGGCATCCTCGGAATAACCGAAAGAGGATTCTTCAGCAAGACTATTGTCAAAACTCCCCAGATAATTAAACTCTACCTCCGTGTAGGGGTGGTTTAACTCCTTGCGTACTTTATCCTTGTCACTTAAATAGCGCAGTGCACCAAAACCAACACCCTTATCGGGGATATCCCTGAGCATGTCTTTGGTTTGCATCAGCAGCTGATCGATCTGATCGTAATAACAGAGTTCAATAGGATAGCTGGAGGTAAACCATCCAACGGTACGGCTGATATCGGTTTCTTGGAAGAGTTCTTCCCTTCCATGGCCTTCCAGGGCGATGACCACTTTGGGTCTTCCGCTCCCTTGGGTGAGTGCCAGTGCCAGAGCGCTTAAGAGGATATCGTTGATCTCGGTGTTATAGGCCTGATTGACGCCTTGCAATAAACTTTTGGTATTTTCTTTGTTTAGAACCTGTTCGTACTGTTGGGTGTTTTCAAAGGTCAACACCTGCTCGCTCTTATGGTCTGTGGGGAATTTTTTATAGTCTGCTAATACTTCTCTCCAATAGGGAAGTTGCGATGATTCAATGGTTTGGGCATATTGTATTAGTTTGTTTGTCCATTGCCTGAAAGAGGTTTGTTTTTGAGCCAGGGCAGGTATTTCTCCCTGTTGGATTTGTTTAAGGATTCTTTGGAGGTCTTCGATGATGATTCTCCATGATACCCCATCAACGCCGAGGTGATGTACAACCATAAAGAGTCGGTTTTCCGTTTTTCCTGTACGGATCAGAACAAATTGTGCGATCTGTCCTTTTTGCAGATCGAGGCTTTCCTGATAGTGCTGGCATATTTGTGCTATGGTATTGTTTTTGGATGCTCTTTTCGTGATGAGCTTCGGCATTTGGCCTGCATAGGATTGTGTAATGGTATGTTCCTCGAAGCGGTATTGCATTCTCAGGGCATCGTGGTGTTGGGTGAGTACCTCAATGGCCTTTGCCAGGGTTGTTGCTGTGATCTGCTTTGGGATGTTAAGCAGCACGGATTGGTTGTAATGGTTTTGGTTTTGGTGTTTTGTTTGGAAGAATTCTTGTTGAATGGGTCCCATGGGTAGGCTCCCTTTTAAGGGACCTTCTTCGCGGATAAGTTTTAAGTTGTCTGTTAAATTCTCTGCCAGTAGTGCAATGGTTTGATGGGTAAAGAGGTCTCTGACCTTAAAGTGAATATCTTCTGTTTTGGACCGACTCATCAGCTGAATGGCCTTGATAGAATCGCCTCCGAGTTCAAAGAAATTATCATTAATACTTATACGGTCTACATTCAATAGGTTCTCCCATATAGCTACTAGTTTTTGCTGCGTATCTGTATAGGGTTTAATGTGGTTTTGAGAGGCCCTTTCTTCAAGGTTTGGCCTAGGCAAGCGTTTTTTATCAAGCTTACCATTACTGGTAAGTGGTAGTTCCTCCAATTCAACATATAATTGAGGTATCATGTAATTAGGAAGCAGAGTTCCTAAAGCTGCATTGAGCTTTTCCTTATTTACTGAAAGTTCAGGAACAATATATGCAACCAATTGTTGGTCACCGTCAAATAGAACAGCCTGTACAACAGCATGCCTAATATCTTCTAATTGCTCAATAGCTGCTTCAATCTCACCCAGTTCAATGCGGTACCCCCTTACTTTTACCTGATCGTCTTTTCTGCCTAAAAATTCGATCTTACCATCAGCTAACCATCTTCCAAGATCACCGGTATGATATAATCGTTCTCCTTTTTTGAAAGGGTTAAGGACAAATTTTTCTTCCGTCAATTCTAAATTGTTCAAATAACCACGGGCCAATCCGGTACCTGAAACACAGATTTCCCCGACCGTTCCGGTAGGTACTATTTTTAAGAAGTCATCCAGGATGTATACGTTGAGATTAGCTATTGGAGCACCAATAGGAACACTTTGTACATTATCACCATTTATATATTTATCAGTAATTCTGAACATAGACACGTTTACAGTGACCTCCGTAGGTCCGTAGGCATTTATAAGTTTTGGATGATCTCCATAAGTTTGAAGCCAACGTTTTGTAGTTTCTAAGTTAAGAGCTTCCCCTCCTACAGCGAGTATCCGAACCGATTTCGGGAAATCAATATTAAGCTGCTCAATTTCTTGAGTCAGATGCTTCCAGTATGCCGAAGGCAGATTCAATACTGTTATATTCTCTTTATCACATAGGCTGAGGAAGTCTGGAGTAGAATTAATTATCTCATTATCTCTTATATAAAGTCGGGCTCCACACAGCAATGATGGAAAAATCTCCTCAACAGACATATCAAAACTTATGGGAGCGAATTGTAAAACGCCATCAAGGGCATCAATTTGGTAGAATTGGATCATATGCAATGCCAGATTGACCAAAGCCTTATTTTCAATCATCACCCCCTTGGGCTTTCCAGTAGATCCCGAGGTGTACATGACATAAGCCAGGTTTTCACTTGACGTTTCGGATTTGGGGTTGGCGCTATCGTTTCCTTTTATTTGTTCCAAGCCTACTACAGGGATGATATCATCAAAGGAATCATAATCGTTTTTCAACCTATCAGTGAGCAGTAACCTCGCCCGGCTATTTTTCAAAACAAATGCTATTCTGGCTTCAGGCAGGCCTGGATCTATTGGCAGATAGGCCCCTCCTGACTTCAAAATTCCGAGGATAGTCACGATCATTTGAACGCTCCTCTCTGTTTTTAAAGCAACTCTGTCATCTGGCCTTATTTGGAAATCCTTTATAAGAAAATTGCCTATTTTATTTGAGGCCTCATTGAGCTGCTTATAAGTCAGTCTTTCATTACCGAATACGATGGCCGTATTGTCTGGAGTCTTTTCTACCTGTGCTTCGAACAAGTTGATTACGGTTTTTGATTTGGGAAAATCAATCTCTGTTTTATTGAAGACATTTAACAATCTGTAAAGCTCCTCTTGAGGTAAAATTGCAATGTCCGAAATTTTAGTTTTTGGATTTGAAACGACGGCTGAAACGATATTTTTGAAATATTCAACAAACCTTGTGATCGTTTCTTTTTTGAAAAGCGTGGTTGCATATTCAAAACTCAAAAAGAGTTGTTCTTCCACTTCAAATACAGAGAGGTCCAAATCGAACTTAGATATCTTTGTCGTCCTTTCATACGGTGTGACGGTAAGTCCGGAAATAGAAAGTTCCTTATCTTCCAGGTTCTGAAAAGTGAATAATGTATCAAATATGGCATTTCTACTGGTATCCCTCGCTACCTTTAGATCTTCTATTAATTGCTCATATTGATATCCCTGATTTTCAAAGCAAGATACCGTATTGCTTTTAAGTGTATTTAAAAACTGAAGGAAGCTCAATTCTCCTTTAGGTTGATTTCTGAGCGCAAGTGTATTGACAAATATTCCGACCATTGCTTCCAAATCGTTGTGCTGGCGCCCGGCTATTGGAGTCCCAATTGTAATATCTTCTTCGCCACTAAGCTTGCCGAGCAGTACGTTGTAGATCCCTAAAACAACCATAAATAGGGTAATTCCCTGATCTTCACAGATCTGTTTCAGTTTTTTTGTTTGTTGGACGCTCAGATCGAAAAAGACGGCGTCTCCAGAATCGTCTTTGATTTCGGGCCTTGGAAAATCTGTAGGGAGTACCAACGTCGCTGGCATTTCAGAGAATTGATCTAACCAGAATTGACGCTGTTTGCTAAGTAGTTTCTGGTTTTCTTCACTTTGCTGCCACTCTGCATAATCTTTATAGTGTAAGCTAAGTTCTGGCAGGGACTCATAGTGATATAAATTCACAAAGTCCCCTATCAATATGCCCTGCGATACACCATCAGTGATTATATGATGCATATCGAGAAGCAACAGCTGCTCCGAAGGTGAAACTTCGAGCAGACCTACCCTAAGTAATGGAGGTTGACTCAGGTTAAAGGGCCTTATAAAGCTTTCAATTATGGTATCTTTGTTGCTTGACTTTGTATCATAAAATTCGAGATCAAAGGATGACTGCGACACAACCTTTTGTTTGGGAGTGTCACCCAAAACTTCGAAATAGGTACGCAAGCTCTCATGACGCATTATTAACCTCTCAAACGCCCGTTGCAACTTAAATCTGTCTATGTTGCCATGAAGTCTAACAATATGTGGCATATTATAAGCCAGCGAGTCTTTATTGAACTCATATAGAAAGTATAAGCGCTTTTGAGCTGAGGATAAACTGTAAGCTTCTTTCGCTTTCGCAAGTGGAATGGGGATGTGATCTGTTTTTGTTGATTGTCCTATGAATTCACCCAAAGCTCTCATGGTGGGGTCTGCAAATAGCTTATCTAAGGGTATCTTAACATCAAACTCTTTGGAAATCTTATTGATTAAACTTATGGCACTTAAAGAATGACCACCGAGATCGAAAAAGCTTACCGATACACCAATCTTTTCAACTTCTAAGTTTAATACCTCAGCCCAAATTGGGGCCATTCTTTTTTCTGTTTCCGTCTCCGGAGCCTGATAGTCTTGATTTATACTAGGCTCAGGAAGTCGTTTCTTATCGATCTTACCATGAACTGTTAAAGGAAGCTGATTAATGGCAATGAAATAGGTAGGTACCATATAATCTGGTAGTTTTGAAACCACCTTTCTTTTAATCGCTTCTCCGTCAAATTTACTTTCAGGGACAATATAAGCTACCAACTGTTTTGAGTGTTGACTATCTTCAAAAACCACTACCACAGCCTGTTTTACATCTGCAAATTGCTCCAGAACCCTTTCTATTTCACCTGGTTCTACACGATAACCTCTAATTTTTACCTGATCGTCTTCTCTCCCCAAAAATTCGAGATTTCCATCGGGTAGCCACCTGCCAACATCACCGGTATTGTACAATCGTTCTTCAGCATTCCAGGGGCTTTGGATAAATTTTTTGGAGCTGAGTGCCTCATTGTTTAAATATCCTCTTGCCAGCCCGGCACCTGCCACATAGATTACTCCTTTGACTCCAATAGGAACTATACATAGATCCCGATCCAAAACATATAGTGAGGTGTTTGCTATAGGTTGTCCGACTGGAATGCTTTGTAAGGATTTTTGCTCTTTTGTTAGTTGAAAGGACGACACACAAACTGTACACTCGGTAACACCATAAGAGTTAAAAAAGTCCTTCCCGCTTTCAAAAATTTCCCAGGCCTTTGCCGGAGCGATAGGCTCCCCCCCTGTTATTATGGATCTTGCCATTGAAATGTCTTGTAGTGTCAACACCTCTAGATAGCTTGGCGGAATCGTGCCAACAGAAACTGCTGACTTTTTTAGAAATTTGCTAAACTGCTCTTTGTCTTTTATAACCTTATCTGTAGGGATGGCTAGAGTTGCTCCACTGCATAGAGCCATTGTAATTTCAAAAATTGAAACATCGAAACCAATGGCAGCAAACCAGATAAGCGTATCTTCCGGCGTAATGCCATAGAGTTTAATATGATCTAAAGCCATGTTTACGACGCCGGTATGCTCTACCATTACTCCTTTTGGAACACCAGTAGATCCAGAGGTATAAATAACATAGGCCAGGTCATTTGGGGCTATTTTAGCATTTAAATTCTCTGAATTTTCCTTATAAAGTTTAAGGCCTTGTATGTTTACTACTTTCTTTTTGTTTGTAAAGCGTAAGAATTCTTTGGTGCTAAGTAATAGTTTTAAGTGGCTGTCTTTTATTAAATAAGCAATACGCTCATCAGGGTAATTGGGGTCTATAGGCAAGAATGTGGCGCCTGTTTTCATAACCGCCAAAATAACTACCAGAGCTTCATATGACTTGGGTAATAACAATCCAATAATATCCCCTTTTTTTAATTCATTTTTTGAAAGAAGATAATGCGATAGCCGATTGGCCTGTTTGTTAAGGTCCTGATAGGAGTATTTTTTGTTTTCATAAAATACGGCTATAGCTTCTGGGGTTTTTGCTGCTTGTTCCTCAAAAAGATGTAAGACAGTTTTATTTTGAGGATAAGGTGTTTTGGTTTCATTAAATAGCTTCAAACTTTGAACTTCAGCTTCTGAAATGATCTTAATTTCGGATAGCTTCACTAGGGGATTTGTTATTACAGCTTGAACTATTTCATTGAAATAACCAATAAAACGTTCAATAGTTTCCACTTTAAACAAGTTGGCTGCGTACTCAAAATTGAAGTAGAGCTCGCCTTCTTTTTCCATAGCTAAAATTTCTAAGTCGAACTTAGATATAGCCATTGTTTCTGTATACGGCGTGAGTGTTAAGTCAGGTATAGAAAGTGTGGTGTCTTCAAAATTCTGAAAAGTAAAATGAGCGTCGAATAAAGGATTGTGCATGGTGTCTCCTGCCACATTGAGTTCTTCAACCAACTCTTCGTACTGGAAGCTTTGGTGCTCAAAACACGATACTGTATTGTTTTTCAATTCTTGAAGGAATACGCTAAAACTCAAATTCCTATTTGGAAAATTACGGAGTACCAGAGTGTTGACAAACATCCCAACCATTTCCTCTACATCTGTATGTTCGCGTCCGGCTACAGAAGTTCCAATAGAAATATCTTCCTGTCCGCTAAGTTTGCTTAAAAAGACATTGTAGATAGCCAATATCAACATAAAAAGAGTACTGCCTTCTTCTTCGGATAGGCGTTTTAGGGCAGCTGTTTTATCAGCACTCAATACAAAACTCTTTGTGGCTCCTTTTTCATCTCGTACCAGTGGTCTTACAAAATCTGTGGGTAAATCTAATGTAGCGGGTTCATCTTTGAATAGTTCGAGCCAAAACGACCTGTGGTTCTGCACAATTTTCTGGTTGTCCTCGCTTTGTTGCCACTCTGCATAGTCTTTATAATGCAGATCTATTTTTGCTAATGTTTTTCCTGCATACAAGCTCATAAAATCCTTGACCAAAACATTCTGAGATACCCCATCGGCAATAATGTGATGCATATCTAGTAGCAATAGATGTTCGGTTGGAGACGAGCTTACAAGCCCAACTCTAAATAGCGGTGCTATGGCAAGATTAAAAGGTCTGATAAAATCTGAAATAATGGTCTTGACCCTAGCTTCACTATCTTCCGCCAAGCTACATTCAAAATATTCCATATCCAGATCAGCATGATCTGATATTTTTTGAACCGGGATATCAGCTACAAGTTCGAAGTAAGTTCTAAGACTTTCATGACGTTCAATTAATTGCTCGAATACTTTATGTAAGCGCTCTCTGTCTAAATGGCCCGAAAGCTTAATGACATGTGGCGCATTGTATGCCATTGAGGCCTTGTTGAACTCATATAGAAAGTAAAGCCTTTTTTGAGCGGAGGATAAGTTGTAATGTGCTTTTGATTCTGTTTTTGGTATAGGTATGTAGTCATCTTTCTTAGATTTTTCTATCAGTAACGCTAGTGTCTTAATTGTGACATTGGCAAAGATTTCCTCCAACGGAATGGTAACCTCGAAGGTTCTGGAGATTCTGTTTATTAGATTAATTGCATTTAATGAATGTCCGCCTATCTCGAAAAAGCTGGTTGTAACTCCTATTTTTTGGTCCTTGAGATTGAGGATATGAGACCAGATCTCAGACAATGACTGCTCAATTAGAGTTGTGGGGGGTACATATTCATCTATTAATTCAGGGTTTAATTCGGCCAGACTTTTTTTATCAATTTTGCCATTTGTGGTCAAAGGTATATGACTCAGTTCAATGAAGTAAATCGGGATCATATGGTCTGGCAGTTTCTCTGCCAAACGTACTTTCATAGTTTCTGTATCAAATACCTTATTTGGCAGGACATAGGCTATTAATTCTTTGTTATTGTTTTCTTCTCTAACCAGCACAACAGCCTTTTTTACAGCAGGTAACTGTTGTAATGCATATTCAATTTCTCCAAGTTCAATGCGGTAACCCCGTACTTTTACCTGGCTGTCTTTTCTACCTAAAAATTCGATGTTGCCATTAGGAAGCCACCTTCCTATATCTCCAGTATTGTATAGGCGTTCTCCTTTCTTCCAAGGGTTTAAGCTGAAGCTTTTTTGAGTGAGCTTTTCCTTATTCAGATACCCGCGCGCTACCCCCACACCGCTGACATAAATGGTACCGGGCACTCCTATGGGTGCCAAGCCCAAATGTTGGTCTAAAACATAAAGCGATATGTTTGAGATAGGCTTCCCAATGGGGATGTTCTTGCTAGTATTAACCTCAGGAGAAACTCTATAGGTTGAAACACATACAGCGCATTCTGTAGGGCCGTAAGCATTGTAATAGTCTATTCCAGCACGCGCTACTTCCATGGCTTTGGTAGGGTTCGCAGCTTCACCTGCTGTAATCAGGCAGCGCAGCGTAGAAAGATCTTCCAGACTTAGTAAGTCTAGATAACTTGGCGGGAGTGTTGCTATGCTCACCTTAGCTTTCCTTAAAAACGAGACGAATCTGGCTTTGTCCTGAATTATTTTCTCCTCAGGGATAGCCAGAGTAGCACCGCTATACATTGCCATCATTATCTCAAAAACCGAAGCATCAAAACCAAGTGAGGCGAACCATACGATGTTATCATCTGGGGTAACAGCATACCTTCTCACCTGATCAGGAGACATATTTACGTTACCTATGTGCTCTACCATTACGCCTTTAGGAGCACCTGTGGATCCGGAGGTATAGATTACATATGCTAATGCCCTTGGCGATATGGTTTTATCCAGATTTCTTTTGCTTTTTTTATCTAGCTCAATAGAATTTATATTGAGCACAATCTGATGTTCAAGCCTTTTGTCAAATTTGTCGTTAGTAAGTACCAGTTTAGATTTGCTATCCTCCAGGATATAGTCAATACGCCCCTTGGGGTATGTGTCGTCTATAGGTAGATATGCACCCCCTGCCTTTAAGACACCCAAAATACTGACCAAAACCCAGTCAGATTTAGGAAGCAAAATGGCAACCAAATCATCTCTTTCCATGCTGTAATTCTCAATAAGATAATGCGCAAGTTGATTGGCTCTGTAGTTTAATTCTGAATATGTATAGTGTTGGTCTTTGTACAGAACGGCCACCGCATCTGGAGTACGTTTTACTTGCTCCTCAAATAGTTTTACAATGGTCTTATCTTCTGGGAAAGGCGTTTTGGTGTTGTTAAATTGGTCAAGAAGTCGTTGTTCTGCTTCAGATACCACATTTATTTTAGATAGA
>CBDBUW010000002.1:0-460515 GCA_965212195.1 Cyclobacteriaceae bacterium
CACCCGATCCTATAAAAAAGATGCTAAAGCTGCGCACTGGCAGTGCGACGGTAATACCGAATTCGAGATTGCCGCATCTGAACGAGACCAGCGGGGTACGGATGTAATTTTACACATCAATGAAGATTCCCAGGAGTTTCTGGAAGAAGCACGCATTCAAGGCATTTTGGACAAGTATGCTAAGTTTCTTCCGGTAACAGTCAAATTTGGTCAGAAAGACCAGAGTGTGGAAGACGGCAAAGACCAGGATGGAAAGGATAAGTACAAGACTGTAAAGGTTGATAATATCATTAACAATACCGCTCCCATCTGGACAAAAAACCCTTCGGAGCTCAAAGATGAAGACTACCTGAAATTTTACCAGGAGCTTTATCCTTTTTCAGATGAGCCACAGTTCTGGATCCATTTAAATGTGGATTACCCCTTTAACCTCACCGGGGTGTTGTATTTCCCACGCCTGAAAAAAGATTTTGAAGTACCTAAGAACAAGATCCAGCTGTATTCACGTCAGGTATTCATAACCGATGAGGTCAAAGATATCGTGCCTGAGTTTTTAATGCTGCTGCACGGAGTTATAGACTCCCCTGATATCCCGCTTAACGTATCCCGGAGTTTTCTGCAGTCTGATAGCAATGTGAAAAAGATCAATGCTTACATCACCAAGAAAGTAGCCGATAAGCTGGGCGAGCTGTTTAAAAAAGACCGTGAGGCCTACCAGGAAAAATGGGGTAACATAGGCCTATTTGTTAAGTATGGGATGCTTTCTGAAGAAAAATTCCATGAGAAAGCCAAGGATTTTTGCCTATTGAAAAATACCGAAGGCCAATATTTCACCTTGAATGAGTATGAAGAAAAAGTGAAGGTCAATCAAAAAGACAAGGACGATAAGAATATTTTCCTTTATACAACCGACGCCGCGAAACAGGATAACTTTATTCAATCAGCCAATAGGCGGGGTTATGATGTGCTGGATATGCATGAGATCATAGACAACCACTGGATCAATCACCTGGAACAAAAACTGGAAAATACCCAGCTTAAACGTGTAGATGCCGATACCATCGACAAATTAATCGATACCGGAGATAATCAGGAAAGTGTGCTGTCCGACGAAGACAAAACGATCTTGCAGGAAATCTACACCAAAGCTATCGAAAATCCGGCGCTTAACGTTGAAGTCAATTCATTAGCTCCAGATGAAATGCCGGTTACCATTACTATGCCGGAATTCATGCGTCGGATGAAAGATATGGCAGCAACTGGAGGAGGCATGCCATTCATGGGAAATATGCCGGACAGTTTTAATGTTTCCATTAATGCTAACCATCCCATGAGTGCTAAAATTTTAAAAGCCAAACGGGAGGACACCCGTGTAAAATTTGCCAAACAAGCTTACGACCTGGCGTTGTTGAGTCAAAACATGCTGGAAGGAGCTTCTCTGACCAAATTTATCCAACGCAGCGTGGAATTAGCCTCTAAATAACCCTTACAGCAGGTACCGATCCAATACCGATATTGCTTCCCGGGGATTTTTGCCAAAAGTAAAAATCCCCTCGGGATGTCCTGCAGTAACCACAACTTTTCGATCGCGTAGATCATCTTGCGCATATAAGCGCCTGATCTCCACAGCCATCTCCGGAGTTCCATAGCCGGCACTTTGAGCAGTGGTAGGAACCTGCTGTAACAAGCTTTTCCATAACTCCCGATGATGGATATGTATGACCACATTGATGTTACTATCCAAATCATAAAACATCGCATGAGACAAGGACTCACTGCTAGCGGGAGACATTCCCACACTGGTTACCCGGTTCTCCCTCAAATTATAGTCCGTTACCAATGAAAAATGGTCCTTTGTTAGTTTAGAGATGCCCCCAGTAGCCGATCCAGTGATCAAAAAATGCGGAGGACACCTTAGGCTTACATTGCCATATCCTACTCCATCAGGGTATGCACCAATCAATTTCCGAGCGTATAGGGGGTCTCTGATCTCCTCAAGCTTTCGCCAGGGCACTGCCTCGGCAAGAGGAGTTTGGTTCCAATGTTGCTGGAATTTTATATACCCTTCCTCCATTTATTGGGGCTTTTTTTCTGGGAACAGTTCTAAAATGGATTGTGCATTTGGCTGGCAAATCCCACGCTCCGTGATCAGGCGAGTGATGAGCCGTCCTGGTGTGACGTCAAAGGCATAGTTGACAGCTTCGCTGGAATCAGGGGTTAACAGAACCTGCTTTAGCTGCTGTTGATGCCAACCCTGGATATACTTGACCTCAGTACCGTCGCGTTGCTCAATGGGAATGTCTCGAATCCCATCTTCAATGGTCCAGTCAAAAGTGGAACTGGGTAATGCTACATAAAATGGGACCTGGTTGTCATGCGCAGCCAATGCTTTCAAATAGGTACCGATCTTATTGGCAACATCTCCGGTATAGGTGGTGCGATCTGTACCTACCATGACCATATCCACCTGTCCATGCTGCATCAGGTGTCCACCTACATTGTCAGAAATAACCGTATGTGGAACCCCATGCTGCATTAATTCCCAGGCAGTAAGCCGGGCGCCTTGATTTCGGGGACGGGTCTCGTCTACCCACACATGCACCGGTATTCCCTGGTCATGAGCGCGATAGATAGGTGAAGTTGCGGATCCATAATCCACAAAAGCCAGCCATCCGGCGTTACAGTGAGTAAGGATATTTACAGGTTCTCCTGATTTTCGTTCACTGATCTCCTGAATCAGTGGCAAACCGTGCATGCCAATACTCCGGCAATGTTCCGCATCTTCGTCGGCGATGTCCTGAGCGGTCTGTAATGCGGCGGCAATTTTCTCTGCTATACCCTCCGTTTCATCCAGGGCTTTTATTTGACGGTGTACCGCCCATGATAGATTTACCGCGGTGGGACGTGATCTCAATAATATTTCTGCCCTATGTTGAATGGCGCTAGAGAATTCGGGCTCGCCAGATGCCTCTATAGCGGCCAGGTACATCCCAAAACCAGCAGCGGCACCTATTAATCCCGCCCCGCGCACATGCATGTCTTTAATGGCTGTGCTCATCTCCGCTACCGTCGATATGGTTTCTACGGTGAATTCGTGGGGTAGATTGCGTTGATCAATAATACAAATCTTGGTGGTATCAGCCGGGTCCAGCCAAATGGTACGATAATGCCGGTTACCTATTTTCATAGGCTTAAGTTAAAAAAAGCCTCTTAGCTTGAAAAAGAAATTAATTGCAGAGGTTACTTTTCCCCGTCAATTTGATTAACGGCAGTCTGGCATAGTTAGTGGACAAGGCCATGACTAATTGGAGGACCCGGAGGCAACCGGGTCCTTATTTTTTACAGGTGAATAACTTCGCCATAGGCTGCTGCTGCGGCTTCCATCACCGCTTCGGACATGGTGGGGTGCGGGTGCACGGTCTTAATAATTTCATGACCTGTAGTTTCCAGCTTTCGGGCTGCCACCACTTCGGCGATCATTTCCGTTACATTGGCTCCTATCATATGTGCTCCTAACCATTCTCCGTATTTTGCATCGAAAATGACCTTTACAAATCCGTCTTTGCTGCCAGCGGCACTGGCTTTTCCCGAGGCGCTGAAAGGGAATTTTCCTACTTTGATCTCATATCCCGCTTCAATAGCCGCTTTTTCCGTATACCCTACCGAAGCTATTTCAGGGCTGCAATAAGTACAACCCGGCAGATTATTATAGTCCAGGGGCTCAGGATTCAATCCGGCAATCTTCTCGACGCAAATAATGCCCTCAGCGGAGGCTACATGAGCCAACCAGGGACCCTTTATCACATCACCAATAGCATAAATACCCGACTGATTGGTAGCGTAATAATCATCAACCAAAATTCTGCCGCGATCCGTTGCGATTCCTTTTTCCTCCAAACCAATGCCTTCTATGTTGGCGGCCACGCCTACTGCCGATAACACGATCTCCGTATCTATTACTTCTTCACCTTTAGGTGTTTTCACATGGACCTTGCAGATCTTACCTTTGGTGTCTACCGAGGTTACTTCCGATTTAGTTTTTATGGTTATCCCGGATTTTTTAAAACTGCGTTCCAATTGCTTGCCCACTTCCTGATCCTCCACCGGTACAATTGTATCCAGGTACTCGACCAGAGTTACATCGGTCCCTATGGCATTGTAGAAATAAGCAAACTCTGATCCGATGGCACCACTGCCCACTATGACCATATTTTTGGGCTGCTTACTAAGAACCATAGCTTCGCGGTATCCAATGATCTTCTTGCCATCTATGGGCATACCCGGCAGCTCATGGGATCTTCCTCCAGTTGCCACAATTATATGACCAGCCTCATAAACGGTTTTAGCACCTTTATCGTCCGTAACTTCTACCGTTTTGGCGGCACCCAGTGCCCCGTGACCCACTAAATGATCGATCTTATTCTTTCTGAACAGAAACTGGATCCCCTTGCTCATACCATCCGCAACACCCCGGCTTCTTTTAACAATGGCTGCAAAGTCGGCCTTGGCGTCTTTGACCGCAATGCCATAATCTTCAGCATGATTAATATACTCAAAAACTTGAGCGCTTTTAAGCAAGGCCTTTGTGGGGATGCACCCCCAGTTCAGACATATACCCCCAAGTTCAGCCCGCTCTACTACCCCAACTTTCATTCCTAATTGGGAGGCGCGAATAGCTGCCACGTAACCTCCTGGCCCACTGCCGATTACGATCAAATCATACTTAGATGCCATATTTGATAGGTTTGAATTTCCAGAATGATAACGGATGCAAATTTAACCCATTTGTTCAGACAAAAAAATCCCGATTATGCAGAATGATCTAGTATAAACTGGAGATGGCTTTACAAAAAGCGTCGCAATTTTTTTTTGGTTGCGGAATGGTATATTTTTAGGCTCGTCAACAAAATGTCGCTATGAAATTACTGGAAGGGAAAACCGCTCTCATAACAGGGGCCTCCAAAGGAATAGGACGTGCGGTAGCTCAGGAGTTTGCCCGACAGGGAGCAAATGTGGCCTTCACCTACCTGTCAAGTGTGGAAAAAGGTGAAGCCCTTCAGCAAGAATTGCAGGCCGCAGGTGTCCGTGCTCAAGGATATCGATCCGATGCCTCCGACTTTGATGCTGCAGATAACCTGATTAAGCAAGTGGTGGAAGATTTCGGATCCCTGGACATTCTAGTTAATAATGCCGGCATCACCCGGGATAATTTATTGATGCGTATGTCCGAGGAATCATGGGATGAGATCATGAATGTGAACCTGAAGTCAGTTTTCAATACCGTCAAAGCCGCCACCAGGACCTTTATGAAGCAGAAGCAGGGGTCGATAATCAACATGACTTCGGTAGTAGGCCTGAAGGGAAATGCCGGGCAGGCCAATTATGCGGCGTCTAAATCCGGAATCATCGGATTCACCAAATCAGTGGCATTGGAGTTAGGTTCCCGGAATATTCGCAGCAATGCTATCGCCCCGGGATTTATTGAAACGGAGATGACGGAGCAGCTCGATGAAGACACTATAAAATCCTGGAGAGAAGCTATTCCATTAAAGCGTGGAGGCACTCCGCTGGATGTAGCCAATTGCGCTGTTTTTCTCGGCTCCGATCATTCTTCCTACATTACCGGTCAGGTCCTTCAGGTGGATGGGGGCATGTTGACCTAGGAGGAAGTCAGCGTCATACAAACCATTTTTGTCAATCCACGTTTGAATACTACCCTATAACCTCATATGGAAAGGTCGGCTCTGATTCTTGAACATTCTCCCTGGTTCGTACTGCTGTGCTTGCTGGTGGGAGCATTGGTGGCTTTTCTGCTCTATCGCCGTCCGGGCCCGTGGGGTAAGAAAATAAACTATTTTCTTACGGCATTCCGCTTCATACTGGTTTCTATCCTCTGTTTTTTACTAGTTGGTCCCATTCTTAAACAGTTTAAGAATCGCGTAGAAAAACCCTCGGTAGTGCTGGCAATCGATAACTCTTTATCGCTGGGCGAAGTAACGGATTCTGTAGCTTTACAGCAAGATCTTCAGCGGGTCTGGGATCTCGGCACTTCGTTGGCGGACCTAAACCATGAAGTGGAATACCGCTCTCTGGAAAGCCCACTGGAGTCTGATAACCCTCCTTCGTTTAACCACCCGCAAACCTCTTTGAATCAATTATTGACAGAGATCCAAACGGACTATGAGGGGCGTAATTTAGAAGCGGTGGTGCTGTTCAGCGATGGTATACATAATCAAGGCCTTTCACCGGTGTTCGTGCCTTACAGATTTCCCATACATACCATGGGCTGGGGCGATACGATTCCCCAGAAAGATGTAAGGATAAAAGCCCTCCATTACAATAAAATCGCCTATCAGGGCAATGATTTTAAGGTGCGGGCTGAAATTTTAAATGAAGGATTTCAGAACCAACCTATACAAGTCAAGATCTTTGAGAACGGCAGGCTGCTACAAACTAAGAATCTTAACTTATCCTCCTCCCCGCAATTGTTAGAAACAGATTTCCGAATCGAAGCCGCCCGTACAGGCCTAAAAGATTTCAGGGTGGAAATCCAGGCTTTGACCGATGAGTTTACCTTGAACAATAATGTACGCCATGCTTATATCGATATCATTGAGGGCCAAAGGAAAATTCTGTTGGCCGCCCGCAGCCCCCACCCGGATATAAAAGCCATAAAAAGCGCTCTGGAGAATAACCAAAACTATCAGGTCGATCTTTATATTTCAGATATCTCCAACCCGGAGTCCCAGGAGTATGACTTGTTGATCCTTCATCAACTCAGCCGCTTAGAGGCCAGTCGCGTGGTTGTTATATCGAACATGCTTCAGGCTGGAGTGCCGGTCTGGCATATTTTAGGTAGCAAAAGCAACATTCCGCGCTTCAATTCGGAAAACGACTTACTGGAAATTATTCCTATCAACTTACAAAGAGATCAGGTAACCGCTCTTTTCAACAATGGCTTCTCTAAATTTCAGCTTTCACCCTCATTGCAGGAAATGATCCTTCGGATTAACCCTTTGAATGTGCCCTTTGCCAATTATAAGCTTAGCGGAGGTGCAGAAGTACTGTTAAATCAGAAGGTAGGCAATTTGGGCACAGACAACCCGCTTTTGGCGGTGATGGACGATGGAGATACCAAAACGGCAGTGCTGATCGGAGAAGGTATTTGGCAGTGGAGATTACAAGATTACGATTTCAATCAGAGTTTTACGCTTTTCGACGAGTTCGTGAGTAAATTGGTGCAATATCTTTCGACCAACGAAGATAAAAGCCGTTTTAAGGTGTATCCGGTAACCGGAGAATTTCATATTAATGAACCGGTAAGAGTGGAAACGGAAGTGTACAATGAGATTTACGAGGAAACCTACGGACATACTATCGATCTAAATCTCAGAAGCTCTGACGGTCAAGTGTCGTCCTACAGCTATACTATTAGTGAAGGCAATAGTCAGTATAGAATTAGCGATTTGCCGGCAGGTGCATATTCATATAATGCCAGCACTACCGTGGAAGGAGAAGTACTCACTAGCCGGGGACAATTCAGCATAACGGAATTGCAACTGGAATTCCTTAATTTGACTGCTGATCATCAATTACTGCGTAGCCTCTCCAGTAAAACCAACGGTAGATTTTTTAACAAGAATCAATGGGACAGCCTTAACAGCCTGTTAGTGGATAAACCCGCGCAAGGCATGATCTATAGCGAAGAGGCGTTTCTACCCTTAATCAAATGGCCGTGGGCCTTTGCCATATTATTGATGCTGGTATCCACAGAGTGGTTTTTACGAAAATTTTATGGGTCCTATTAAAGGTTTAAAGATTAAAAAAACAATAAGCTCGGAAAGGTTATCGTTAGCGGGTTAGTTGTTAGTTGTTGTGCAGTACATTAAGCAGGTTTTTACAGTTATTTACGGCGTTTACAAGGATCACAAATGGGTGCGTGTCACCTTGCGATCTCTGGTAGGCCTGTCCATGATGCTGATATTGGGTTCCTGGGGCTTCTATAAAGCTGTGGGTTGGGGTGCTTTTGGGCCTCTTCCCGAAGTAGAAACGATTGAGAACTTCCGTAACAGCACCGCTTCGGAGGTTTATTCTGCTGACAGCGTGCTCATCGGGAAATATTACCTGCAAGAAAGAACCAATGTAGAATTTGAGGCATTACCTGCGCATCTTATTGAAGCCCTTGTTGCCACCGAAGATGTCCGGTTTTTTGAGCACCAAGGGGTAGACTTTTGGAGCCTTTTCAGGGTGGCCTTTAAAACCGTCTTACTGCAAGACCAAAGTTCAGGAGGAGGCAGCACCATAACCCAGCAACTGGCGAAAAACATTTTTCCCAGAACCGGGAACGGACGCTTTAGTCTACCTATCAATAAGGTGAAAGAAATGGTCATCGCCGGACGAATTGAACAGGTGTATAGTAAAAATGAAATTCTGGCGCTTTACTTGAACACCGTAAGTTTTGGATATAATTCCTACGGTATTGAGACTGCCTCCAAGAGGTTTTTCAATAAATCACCCGAAGGACTTTCTATCCAGGAATCGGCAATGTTGGTTGGGATGCTAAAGGCCACTACTTTATACAATCCCCATCGCAATCCAGAATTGGCTGTCGACCGACGCAATGTAGTGATTAGCCAAATGGCTAAATACCAGTTCATTAAAAGTGCGGAGCGGGATTCCCTCAAACTACTACCCTTGGAAATAGATTTTACTCCCAGTTCCCACAACGAAGGGCTGGCCACTTATTTCAGGGAGTTTCTACGACCCCAGCTACAAAAATGGGCACAGGAAAAAAAGCAAAGTGACGGCAGCCCCATTAATCTTTATACGGATGGCCTGAAAATATACACCACTATAAATTCAAAACTTCAGCAATATGCCGAAGAGGCGGTTAGTCAGCACATGGCAGAATTGCAGAGGATTTTCAATGAACATTGGGGAAATACCCGCCCCTGGTACAAGCACCCGCGTACTCTGTTAAATGCTATTCGCAAGACCCCCAGGTATCGTCAACTAAAAGCCCAAGGCCTAAGTGAAACGGATATCCAAGCTAACTTCAAGCAGCCCTACAACATGAAGATCTTTACTTGGGACGGCGAAAAGGAAGTGGAAATGTCGCCTTTGGATTCTGTTAAGCACTACCTGTATTTTTTAAATGCAGGCTTCATGGCCATAGATCCGGACAATGGCGCGGTGCTGGCCTGGGTGGGAGGAATTAACCATAAATACTTTAAATACGATCATGTAAATGCAGAAACCCAGCGTCAGGTGGGGTCGATATTCAAACCTATCGTTTATGCAGCAGCGTTAGAAAGTGGTGTACGACCCTGTGATTTTGTCAGTTCCAAACGCATTACCTATACAAACTTCGATGATTGGTCACCGGGTAATGCTGATGAAAACTACGATGGTTTTTATTCTGTACAAGGGGCTCTTACCCATTCGGTAAACACCGTATCGGTGAAAGTATTGAAGAGGACCAGAATTGATCGGGCTGTTACTATGGCCCAACGCATGGGGATTGAAAATGAGATCCCGCAAGTTCCTTCTATTGCCTTAGGAACCCCCAACCTTTCACTGTATGAGATGGTTGGTGCGTTCGGGGCCTTTGCTCGTGAGGGCCACACTGTTAAGCCGCAGTACCTGGGAAAAATAGTGAACAGCAAAGGGGAACTGCTTGAACAATTTTTTCAGGAACCTATAAGGGACCGGGCCATGTCGAAACATACCGCTACCACCATGGTGCAAATGATGAAAAATGTGGTTGACAAGGGTACTGCACAGAGAATAAGAAGTAAGTATAAGCTCAAGAACGATGTGGCTGGGAAAACTGGAACCACTCAGTCACATGCTGATGGTTGGTTTATTGGGGTAACACCTAAACTGGTTGCAGGAGCATGGGTTGGCAGTGATGATCCCAATATTCACTTCCGAACCATTACCTATGGACAGGGGGCTGCTATGGCTTTGCCTATTTGGGCTGTTTTTATGCAAAAAGTCAATGAAGACCATCAATTTAATGATATAGAGGCAGCCCGCTTTCCGGTAGCATCGGCGGAGATCATGAAGTCACTGGATTGTGTAGACTTTAAGGAGCAAAGAGATCTTTTCCACATTTTTCAAAAGATCTTAGGTGAGCGTAAAAAACGGCCCCCAAGACAGCGTCGTAAAAAGTCAAGAAAAAGAACCTACTAATTTTATAGGAATAGAGATCGACGTTCTATGCTATGGTTTCCTGGCAGGCTGAAAAGTAAATCCTCGGCCAGGAACATGATCACCAAATTCTATGTAATAGGGTTTGGGATGGACTTTTTCAAATTCTTCGAAGAGTTCATGACTGCTAAATCTGTTCTCCTGGTACTTCGACAGATAAGTTAAAAAAGCTGATGACAGGGGTGACCCATCGGCATAGACGTTGTTCCAACGATAGTCTTCCATACCGGAAATAATACCCATGCGGGTAAGTCCATAGCTCTGATCATTGGAATCTAACTGCGTACTATTAGTAAGTGAACTGTGATTACCAGCTAGTGGCAGGGATTCTCCGTGCCCTTTTACCGCGTCGAGCAATAAGAAGATGTGTGGCACCGAAATGTTGTTCAGGATAGATTTAATAACGTCATATGAGAGATATGTGACATTGGCCCTCTCCTCTTTTATGCTGTTCTGACACACTAAATAGCCTTTAACTGAATCCCGATCATAGTATCCATATCCAGCAATATAAACCAACAATTGGTCATGAGGGCCAAAGCTACGTCGAGCATAGTCTTCGAACTTATCCAAAACATCAAAAGTGGTGGGATCTCGTAAAACGTCAATTTGGAATCCTCTATCTTCCAATTCTTTGGCAATTCTTTCAGTATCCCTTACTGGACCTTCCAGGTCATCCCAGGAGTTGTATTGATCAATACCGATTAGCAAGGCATAATCCTTGCGAGACTGTGCTTCAACCCTCACCTCCAACTTGCGCTTATGTTGCAGCGCTCCCAGTTCGTTCTGTACGATCAGGCTAATGGTATTCACCCCTCTGGCGAGAATTAATGATTGCTCAATCCAGCTGTCGAACAAATAACCCGACAGTGAGTCTTTGGTGAAATCCTCATAGGTGTTAATCACCTCGTCATTAAGTACCAAGGTTATCTTAACTAAAGGAGATTGGGAGTTTATTCCCAATTTAATGTTTACGCGTTCTGCTTCCAGGATTTGCTGATCATCGTGGGGATAAACCCATTTAATGGTAGGCTTTACCTGCTTTTTCTCAACATTTGGGTTGTTGATCTGAATTTTTAGAGAATTGCTTTTACCGGAGTAAACCTGTGCTTCCGAAGAATAGATAGTCAGAAACAAACTAAAAAATAACAGCAGAATGCGCTTTACTTTAGTATTTAACCACACGGCGGTATATTGACTCTTGTCCACTTACGTTCATTATCAAAAGGTAAACACCACTTGAAACTGCTTTCCCCGTTGTGTTGGTTCCGTCCCAGATAGTCTCGTAGAATCCTGGTCGATACCGATCTTGCCATAGGCTTTTGACTTTCCTGCCTTGCAGATCATAAATGGCAAGGTCTACCTGAGAGGCACTTTGGTTCTCAGGTAATGCAAATGCTATCTTCAGTTGCTCTGTAAACGGATTAGGATAAGCAGCTGCAATACTAGCACTCTCCGGTAACAGATTTTCTTTTACAAAATTTGATGAACCGTATACGATCTTAAAGTTATTAATTGCCTGATATTTGAATGCATATCTCTGCAATATTTTCATATTAATTGCCCGCTGTAGATCAGCATGAACCAACCATAATTCCTTATCAGAGTCAAGCTGAGCCAATGATTCCCAATTCAGGGTCAATCGTTCTTGCCTCACGTTACTTTCAACCGTAAAATTCCAAATTCGATTTTCTCCTAAGGGCACTATATCACGACTGAAATTAGGTGCAAAATATTCCTGATGCTCAAAACTGATATCCAGGTATTCTAGAAAACGGGGAGGCCTAATGCCATCCCAAGCGTCTTTACTCTCTTTGGCATCAACATTCATACCAAAACCACCTACCTGGTTACTCAAAAGGTCACTGCTAACCTCCAGCAGAATTTCCCAGGATTCCGAGGTCATGGATTTTTCAAGAATAGGAGGCGGTATACGGCCGCCTTGAATACTCTCATCTTTTTGCAGGGGTACTGACAGGGTTACGTTCTGCTCTGAAAAAACAAAGGCTCCTTCCATGATATTCAAAATATCCGCATTTTGATACCCCCCTTTGTACAAGGTCAGTTGGGCATCGACGCCTTCCGCTAAAGGATTGACTGCCAATACATCCTGCCAGGAAAGATTGAAACTATAAGGATTTCCTATCAAGTTCCATCCGGGTTCCAGAGCCATTTGGAATTCCTGATCAGTTATTAATTCGGTTGATCCCGATCCGCTACTAATATCTGTGGGGTTACGAACGATTAGCCAGTAGCCTTTCCCTCTCTCCAATACTGACAAGCCGGACTGATACTCCTGAACGCCGGTGCTAAGATGCCCGAATAAACGCCACTCTGCTTGATCATAAGGACCTAAATCATCTTCGAGCACGCTGTTTATGGATGGATTGTCCAGTTCCAGTGGAAAGGATATCAAGTTATAATCCGATACTGAGTTTCCGAACACCAGCGATTCAAAATCCATACCATCAACCGGGTATTGAATATAGGTGTACCCCAAAATATTAACGGAATTTCCCTCAACATCGCTGGCCACAAACTCGTATTCCAGGCCCATTTCGTCAAAAGCTTCCTCGGTAAGTGTTACCGAATACTCACCAGTGGTACTGGTTAAGTCCCGAGTCACCCAGCCGTCATCCCCGGCGGTAAGTCCTTTAAATATGAACAGCACTCGTTCCACTTCAATATCCCCACCTACTGAAATATTATAGGTCTCACTGCCTGTACCTGCATTGTGTAACCGAGGTAAGTTTACAGGGGTTATGGAGATAGGTTCAATATCAGCAGCCCTTATAGGTCCGATGGAGGCGCTTTGTACCTGTCGGCCAGGTGACACACCGGTAGCAGCAGCCGGAGTTATCTCAAATATTATACTGGTACCTATATCAGTACTTTCCAAGCGGTAACTCTGAGCAATGGCTCCATCAATAGCTACTCCATCACGCAACCAGCGGAAAGTGGAAGTTCCTTCTAGGTCGCCATCTGCATCCGTATATGTATACAAGCCGTTTAGCTGTTGTCCTTCTTCAGCGGTTCCTGAAATAGTGACCGCGGTAGCAATGGGGGCGGAATTTGCTGGTACCACCGGACCAATAGCTGCGCTCTGAACTGGGCTTCCAGTCAAGGCCCCGGTTAGCGATACTGGAGTGATTTCAAAGGTGATGAACGCATCCAGGTCTGCAGCTGCTACTGTATAATTTATGTCCGTTTCACCGGGAATTGCTATATCATCCCTGAGCCATCGATAGGTGGAAGTGCCTTCCTGATCGCCATCAGCATCGGAAAAAGTGTAAATTCCAGTTAGTTGCTGGCCCACTTCCGCTGTTCCGGCAATATTAACATCCAAAGCTGTGGGAATAGTGTTAGCTGCTCCAATTGGTCCAACTGCTGAACTGAGTACCGGATTACCTGTCAGCACACCTGTTAAGGCTACCGGTGTCACTTCAAAAAGGATAGTGGCCCCTTGATCTGCCGATTGTAAGGTATAGCTCAAAGCTGTGGCCCCGGCAATTTCAACATTATCTCTCAACCAGCGGAAAGTGGAAGTGCCTTCCAAATCTCCATCTGCATCGCTGTAGCTATAGGAACCGGTCAAAGAAAAGCCCACTTCAGTGGTCCCGGTTATGGAAACAGACGAGGCTACAGGTGCTGTATTGGCCGGCAGTACAGGGCCGACACTAGCACTCTGAGACGGACTGCCTGGGGTATCGCCGGTAAGCGCCACGGGTACCACTTCAAAACTGATATTAGCGCCTTCATCTGTATCCTGTAAGGTATAGCTAATAGCTGTTGCCCCAATTATGGCCACCCCGTCACGAAGCCAACGGAAGGTCGAGACGCCTTCCAAATCTCCATCGGGATCACTATAGGTATAAACCCCGGTTAGAACCTGGCCTACTTCCAAGTCTCCGGTTATGGATAGATCTGTGGCCACCGGAGGTTCATTGGCTGCATCTATAGGACCAACGGCCGGACTTTGAACCGGACTCCCCGGCGAAGCACCTGTGGCCGCCACCGGGGTGACTTCGAATATGATATTGGTACCCTCGTCTAAATCAACTAGACTATAGGTCAGGGCAGTGGCCCCCGCAATCTCTACATCATCCCTCAACCACCGGAAAGTGGAAGTGCCTTCCAGGTCACCGTCCAAATCATCGAAGGTATAAGAAGCCGTTAGTTCTTGGCCTACCTCGGTATTGCCCGATATCAAAACATCAGTAGCGGTAGGTATAGCATTAGCTGCACCAATAGGTCCTACACCAGCACTCACCACGGCGGCACCCGTTAAAACACCCGTCAGGGCAACCGGAGTTACTTCAAAGGTAATGGTAGTATTCTCATCGGAAGTGGTCAAAGTATAGGTAAGAGCTGTGGCACCTGATATCTCTACGCCATCTCTGAACCATCTGAACAGCGAGGTCCCTTCTAAATCACCATCCACATCGGTGTAAGTATAATTGCCGGTTAGTAGTTGACCTACTTCGGTTACTCCAGTAATGGATAGGTCGGAAGCTGTGGGCGCAGTATTGGCCGGTACTATCGGTCCCACACTGGGACTTTGTACGGCTGCTCCAGTGAGTACACCGGTGACCGCAATGGGCGTTACTTCAAAAATAACATCTGCACCCTCGTCCAGGTCTACTAAGGTGTAAGTAACAGCAGTAGCCCCGGTAATGGCCAAACCGTCTCTCAGCCATCTATATGTTGACGTTCCTTCCAAATCTCCATCCGCATCAGTAAAAGTATAATTTCCTGTCAAGATCTGTCCCACCTCTGTTACTCCAGTAATGGTTACATCAGTAGCAGTGGGAGCTGTATTGGCCGGTACCACAGGTCCCACTTCCGGGCTCACCACTGGTGTCCCAATAAGCGCTCCGGTGGCCGCTACCGGCGTAACTTCAAATGTAATCATGGCATCTTCGTCCAATGCTTCCAGGGTATAAGTTTGAAAACTAGCTCCTGCTATCACCACACCGTCTCTGAACCAACGGTATAACGAAACTGCCTCAACGTCGCCGTCTGCATCGCTAAAGGTATAATTTCCTGTTAGTATTTCCCCAACTTCGGTGATCCCGCTGATTGAAACATCTATGGCGATAGGTACGGTGTTTGCCGCTCCTATTGGGCCCCACTCCGGGACTTTCTACGGCGGTACCTACCAACACACCGGTAAGGCTTACCGGTGTTACTTCAAACGAAATAGTAGTACTTTCATCACTAACCACCAGGGTATAGGTTTGAGCAGTAGCTCCTCTTATAGTGACTCCATCTCGTAACCAACGATATAAAGAAACCCCTTCCAAATCTCCATCTGCATCCGTATAGACGTAATTTCCAGTTAGTAACTCTCCCACTTCCAGATTACCAGTTATGAGTACCGAGGATGCTACTGGAGCCGTATTAGCCGGTATTACAGGCCCTACCTCCGGGCTGACTACCGCAGTGCCCGTCAGTACGCCGGTCAGGGCTACAGGGGTTACCTCAAAGCTGATCATGGTGCCGTCGTCGGCCACATCCAGGGTGTAAGTGGTGGCAGTGGCCCCCACGATCTCTACACCATCGCGCAGCCAGCGGTAAGTGGAGGTGCCTTCCAGATCGCCGTCTGCATCGTCAAAGGTATAATCGCCCGTTAGCAATTGCCCAACTTCCAGGGTGCCGGTCACCGCCACACCGGTAGCAGTGGGTGCCGTGTTGGCCGGTAATATAGGCCCTACCTCCGGGCTGACTACCGCAGTGCCCGTCAGTACGCCGGTCAGGGCTACAGGGGTTACCTCAAAGCTGATCATGGTGCCGTCGTCGGCCACATCCAGGGTGTAGGTGGTGGCAGTGGCCCCCACGATCTCTACACCATCGCGCAGCCAGCGGTAAGTGGAGGTGCCTTCTAGATCGCCGTCTGCATCGTCAAAGGTATAATCGCCGGTTAGCACTTGCCCAACTTCCAGGGTGCCGGTCACCGCCACACCGGTAGCAGTGGGTGCCGTGTTGGCCGGTAATACAGGCCCTACCTCCGGGCTGACTACCGCAGTGCCCGTCAGTACGCCGGTCAGGGCTACAGGGGTTACCTCAAAGCTGATCATGGTGCCGTCGTCGGCCACATCCAGGGTGTAAGTGGTGGCAGTGGCCCCCACGATCTCTACACCATCGCGCAGCCAGCGGTAAGTGGAGGTGCCTTCCAGATCGCCGTCTGCATCGTCAAAGGTATAATCGCCGGTTAGCAATTGCCCAACTTCCAGGGTGCCGGTCACCGCCACACCGGTAGCAGTGGGTGCCGTGTTGGCCGGTAATATAGGCCCTACCTCCGGGCTGACTACCGCAGTGCCCGTCAGTACGCCGGTCAGGGCTACAGGGGTTACCTCAAAGCTGATCATGGTGCCGTCGTCGGCCACATCCAGGGTGTAAGTGGTGGCAGTGGCCCCCACGATCTCTACACCATCGCGCAGCCAGCGGTAAGTGGAGGTGCCTTCTAGATCGCCGTCTGCATCGTCAAAGGTATAATCGCCGGTTAGCAATTGCCCAACTTCCAGGGTGCCGGTCACCGCCACACCGGTAGCAGTGGGTGCCGTGTTGGCCGGTAATACAGGCCCTACCTCCGGGCTGACTACCGCAGTGCCCGTCAGTACGCCGGTCAGGGCTACAGGGGTTACCTCAAAGCTGATCATGGTGCCGTCGTCGGCCACATCCAGGGTGTAAGTGGTGGCAGTGGCCCCCACGATCTCTACACCATCGCGCAGCCAGCGGTAAGTGGAGGTGCCTTCCAGATCGCCGTCTGCATCGTCAAAGGTATAATCGCCGGTTAGCAATTGCCCAACTTCCAGGGTGCCGGTCACCGCCACACCGGTAGCAGTGGGTGCCGTGTTGGCCGGTAATACAGGCCCTACCTCCGGGCTGACTACCGCAGTGCCCGTCAGTACGCCGGTCAGGGCTACAGGGGTTACCTCAAAGCTGATCATGGTGCCGTCGTCGGCCACATCCAGGGTGTAAGTGGTGGCAGTGGCCCCCACGATCTCTACACCATCGCGCAGCCAGCGGTAAGTGGAGGTGCCTTCCAGATCGCCGTCTGCATCGTCAAAGGTATAATCGCCGGTTAGCAATTGCCCAACTTCCAGGGTGCCGGTCACCGCCACACCGGTAGCAGTGGGTGCCGTGTTGGCCGGTAATACAGGCCCTACCTCCGGGCTGACTACCGCAGTGCCCGTCAGTACGCCGGTCAGGGCTACAGGGGTTACCTCAAAGCTGATCATGGTGCCGTCGTCGGCCACATCCAGGGTGTAAGTGGTGGCAGTGGCCCCCACGATCTCTACACCATCGCGCAGCCAGCGGTAAGTGGAGGTGCCTTCCAGATCGCCGTCTGCATCGTCAAAGGTATAATCGCCGGTTAGCAATTGCCCAACTTCCAGGGTGCCGGTCACCGCCACACCGGTAGCAGTGGGTGCCGTGTTGGCCGGTAATACAGGCCCTACCTCCGGGCTGACTACCGCAGTGCCCGTCAGTACGCCGGTCAGGGCTACAGGGGTTACCTCAAAGCTGATCATGGTGCCGTCGTCGGCCACATCCAGGGTGTAGGTGGTGGCAGTGGCCCCCACGATCTCTACACCATCGCGCAGCCAGCGGTAAGTGGAGGTGCCTTCCAGATCGCCGTCTGCATCGTCAAAGGTATAATCGCCGGTTAGCAATTGCCCAACTTCCAGGGTACCGGTCACCGCCACACCGGTAGCAGTGGGTGCCGTGTTGGCCGGTAATACAGGCCCTACCTCCGGGCTGACTACCGCAGTGCCTGGGCTTACACCGGTAGCTGCAACCGGGGTCACCTCAAAGCTGATCATAGCACCGTCATCCAGCACATCCAGGGTGTAGGTAAGGGCGGTGGCCCCCACGATCTCTACACCATCTCGTAACCACCGGAAAGTAGAGGTGCCTTCCAGATCGCCATCTGCATCGGTGTAGGTATAAGTTCCTGTTAGTATCTGGCCCACCTCCAAGGTTCCGGTGACCGTCACCGCACTGGCCGTGGGGACCGTATTGGCCGCACCTATGGGCCCTACCTCCGGGCTGACTACTGCAGTACCTGGGCTTACACCGGTAGCTGCAACCGGGGTCACCTCAAAGCTGATCATAGTGCCGTCATCCAGTACATCCAGGGTGTAGGTAGTAGCAGTGGCTCCCACGATCTCTACTCCATCACGCAGCCAGCGGTAAGTAGAGGTGCCCTCCAGGTCGCCGTCTGCATCGTCAAAGGTATAATCGCCGGTTAGCACTTGGCCTACTTCCAGGGTGCCGGTCACCGCCACACCAGTAGCAGTGGGGGCGGTATTGGCTGGTAATATTGGTCCTACTTCAGAACTGACTACCGGGATACCGGATAAAGTGCCGGTCAAAGCCACCGGGGTCACCTCAAAGCTGATCATGGTGCCGTCGTCGGCCACATCCAGGGTATAGGTAGTGGCAGTGGCTCCCACGATCTCTACACCATCGCGCAGCCAGCGGTAAGTGGAGGTGCCTTCAAGGTCGTTCTCGGTATCAGAGTATGTATAATCCCCGGTTAGCACTTGCCCTACTTCCAGGGTACCGGTAATAGAAAGCGCTGAAGCCACCGGGGCATCATTGGTAATGGTAATTGAAATATCATCGGTAACCGTGATCAAACTAGCGTCGGTTACCGAAGCCGTAATAGTATGAACACCGGCACTTAAGGTGGTGGTAGAAACAGCTCCTCCGGTACCTAGTGAGCCATCGATGCTGGACGACCAGTCGATATTGTCCGTCAAGTCACCGTCCTCATCGTCGTTGGCGGTACCTGTAAAATCGACCAAAGCACCCTGCGCAAAACTTGAGGCATCAGCGGGGGTTAAGATACTCACCGTAGGAGGGGTGTCGTTATCTTCAATAGTAGCAGTATGGATAATATCGGTGCCCAGGCTACCTGAAGTGGGGGTCTCCAGGGTAATGATCACGGTTTCATCAGATTCTGTAAGCACGTCATCATTGATAGTGACTACAATATCTTGTGTAGTTACCCCGACCAAAAAGGTTAATGGGGAAAGGGTTATGGTGTAATCTTCCAAGGCTCCCTCCGTGGCGGTACCCGTTACAGTAAAGGGGACATCAATATCAACCCCAGCAGCCACATCCAATTGGACGGTGGCGGTGAAAGTGGCGATGTCTTCAGCTCCGGTTTGCGCTGTGCTGGTAAACTCTATCACCTGGCCAAAGGAGTTAGCCGTTAGCAGTAGAGTACCGATCAATAATAATATTCTCGCAAATCCCATAATACCTTGGTGTTCTTTTACTTTCTGAGCGGCTGGTTAATCTGGATTATCAGGTGGTGCTGGAAGTATCCTGGGGCCACTTGATCCGCCATCATCCGATAAAATGATCACCAGCGGAGCGGCCACCGCCAGAGGAATCAATTTTATTGTTAGGGGGACTTTCCTTTTGACAGAAAAATATCCACCCTGGTGGGATTGCGTAGAGGAGGTGCTACTTATTTTAATGGAATACCCTTGACCGGGCTTAGTATCTATTGGTACCACCCATTTGTAAGAGCCATCATTAGAGGTTCGAGATATGGTGCCGATCTTGCGATCATCACGAAATAGTTCAATGTCAACATAGTTTTCAGGGTTACTACCTAACCAAGTAATGGTTTGAGTAGTCCCTCTTCTTACTCCACCACCTACAGGGAAGGTGACTTGTAGGGGAGAAAACGTTAGTTTTGCCCGCACTTCAAATACCAGATCCCCATCAAAGGCTATCAATTCCCGGGCAACATTCCAATCTATAAATCGATTACTTCCTCCTGGAACATCCGGGCCGACATCGCCTTCCACATAGATAAGTGGCAAAATAAAATCATTTGCTGAACTAAAAAGTTGGACTTCGAATAGCTGCCCGGGCAATTCGGCTTGAAGGTCGTAGGTTACCCTTACCACCGTGTCACTAAGCTGACTAGCTTGGATGTTTGTCACCTGCTGGGCATTCAATAACCCAGGAGTTACCAGGACTAATATTAGAAGGGCTTTACCGATTATTGTTTGCGTCATTTTGCCTGTCCAGCAATTTGGACGCACAAGTTACTTATTTATGGGTATTTATACAAATAATATAATTCAATGTTTAAAAAGTACTATGTCGTGAAAGTTACAATTATAGTACATAATGCATTGAACTGGTAAATGGGGAATTATTTGAGGACTATTTCTCCTCTTTGGGTACCTTCTTTTTGCGGATTTTGATCTTCAATTCTTCACTTTTTCCGTCATAATCCGCCACAATAACATCACCTTCCACAATATCGCCCTTAAGTATTTCCTCGGCCACCACATCTTCTAAGTATTTCTGGATAGCACGGTTTAGGGGTCGTGCTCCATATTGCGGATCATAGCCTTTTTCGGCCAGAAAATCTTTAGCCTTAGCCGTCAATTCAACTTGATAACCAAGATCGGTTATTCGGCTAAACAATTTGATCAAGGTAATATCAATGATTTTATGAATATCTTCTCTTTTAAGAGAATTGAATACGATCACATCATCCAAGCGATTCAAGAATTCCGGACTAAAAGTTTTCTTTAATGCTTTCTGAATAGTGGACCGCATAATATCGTCCATGTTTTCCTCACGGGTACCAGTGGAGAATCCAATTCCTGCCCCGAAGTCTTTAAGATCCCTGGCACCGATATTGGAGGTCATAATAATGATGGTGTTTCGGAAATCTACTTTACGACCCAAACCGTCAGTAAGAATACCGTCGTCCATTACCTGCAACAGGATATTGAACACGTCAGGGTGGGCCTTTTCAATTTCGTCCAATAATACTACGCTGTAAGGCTTTCGCCGCACTTTCTCGGTCAGCTGACCTCCCTCTTCGTAGCCTACATAGCCAGGAGGAGCCCCCACTAGTCGAGACACACTGAACTTCTCCATATACTCACTCATATCCACACGGATCAGCGCTTCGTCTTTATCGAACAAATAGGAGGCCAGTACTTTAGCCAACTCGGTTTTACCCACACCGGTGGGGCCCAGAAAAACAAATGAGCCAATGGGCTTTTTGGGATCCTTAAGTCCTACTCTGGTTCTTTGAATGGCTTTTACTAATTTGTTAATGGCATCTTCCTGCCCTACCACCCTATTGGTTAACTCATCGCCCATGCCCAGCAGCTTCAAGCTTTCGTTTTGAGCTATTCTACTGGTGGGAATACCGGTCATCATACCGATTACTTCCGCCACATTTTCCTCGTCTACCGTATACCGCCGTGTTTTGGTTTCCTCTTCCCATTTCAACTTGGCCATATCCAGTTGCTCGATCAACTTCTTCTCTTTGTCTCGCAGTTGGGCTGCTTCTTCATATTTTTGGCTCTTTACAACCCGATTTTTTTCTACTTTAATATCCTCAATAGCTTCTTCAAGCTTTATTACATCATCCGGGACGTAAATATTATTTATGTGAACCCTCGATCCGGCTTCATCCAGTACATCAATAGCTTTGTCTGGCAAATACCGGTCGCTGATATAGCGATCTGATAGTTTCACACAAGCATTGATGGCAGCTTCAGTATAATTGACGTGATGGTGGTCTTCGTACTTGTTTTTGATATTCTCAAGGATCTCTATGGTTTCCTCCGGGGTGGTGGGATCAACCATTACCATTTGAAACCGTCTAGCCAAGGCACCGTCTTTTTCAATATATTGACGGTATTCATCCAAGGTTGTGGCCCCAATACATTGAATCTCCCCCCGTGCCAAAGCAGGCTTGAACATGTTTGAGGCATCCAGCGACCCGGAAGCTCCACCTGCACCTACAATGGTGTGTAATTCGTCAATGAACAAAATTACCTCCGGTGATTTCTCCAGTTCATTCATCACCGCCTTCATACGCTCCTCAAATTGACCCCGGTACTTGGTACCCGCTACTAACGATGCCAGGTCCAGAGTTACCACTCGTTTTCCAAACAGGACTCGGGATACTTTTTTCTGGATTATGCGTAAAGCCAGGCCTTCGGCAATGGCCGTTTTACCCACTCCTGGTTCTCCTATTAGAATGGGATTATTCTTTTTTCTACGACTTAAAATCTGCGCTACCCTTTCGATCTCCTTTTCCCTTCCTACAATAGGATCCAATTTGTCTTCCTCGGCTAGCTTAGTTAAATCTCGACCGAAATTATCTAAAACCGGAGTTCGGGATTTTTCAGAACTTTTGCTGCCTTCCTTTGAAGAAGATGATCCGCCAAAAATTCGTGAAGAATCATCATCGGGGTCATCGGTCTCCGAGGAGGCCATGGGATTGTCGGTCTGGTATTCCAAAAGTTCTTTGACCACTTCGTAGTTAACCTCAAATTTCTCCATGATCTGCGATGCAATATTGTCTTCATCGCGAAGTATGGAAAGTAGTAAATGCTCCGTTCCAATCAACTGGCTCTTGAATATTTTTGCTTCCAGATAAGTGATCTTTAAGACCTTCTCCGATTGACGGGTTAAAGGGATATTGGATAGATTCTTTACTTCGCTGGAGGCCGTACCTTTGGTAGCTTGTTCTATAGCCACTCTCAAGTCATCAATAGAAACTCCCAGCTTCTGTAAAAGGCTGATAGCTACACCTTCACCTTCACGAATCATTCCCAATAGCAAGTGCTCGGTGCCGATATAATCATGGCCCAGACGTAAAGCTTCTTCCCTGCTCAGGGAAATCACTTCTTTCACTCTATTGGAAAATTTCGCCTCCATACTCTAGACTTTAGTACTCATGTAAAGGTATACTGATTAGATTTATTATACCATGAATTAAAACAATTTTTCTCATATAGGAAACCCAGTACAATCAATCCTTGGCCAATTTTACCGGCTATTCATTAATATATTTCCGGCCGCCGGACCTTCACAAAACAACAAATCAATTATACTACAATTAGCTACAAACTTCTGGCCAAAAATCTGATTATAATTACATGGCTTATATAAAGGATTAATTTTCAAGGCTTTCTTTGGATGGATTTTTGACCTCCAATCCTGAATCCCAGCAGGCGCCTCATGAGTAAAGCTCTGGTTCTTAATCAAACTAAATTTCATGCCTAAAAGTTTCTGGCAAAGGTCGAAAAATTCGTAGTTAAGGTCCACTAAAAAGCGGATCTCCCTTCGATAAATGGCCTCGAACATTTCAGCATAATGTTCGAAAAAAGGAGCTTTCCCATAGGCGGAACGGATACTTCGCCAATGATGATTTACCCACTTTTGACGGTAATCTATCTGTACATCCTTTAGCTTCATTTTAGGCGCCTGGTGCCTGATGGGAATGGATAGCTCATAGGGGCCTTGAGCTGTCAGGATACGGCATCGATTTCGATAACTTTGTTTGACATAGTGTTCCTCAATTTCCCATATGATCTGGTCAAAATGGCTAACCACCGTGAAATATTCAATACAGGGCAGATAATGGGATTCAATAAGAATGCCCGGAGGAATATTTGCCTGTGCCATAGCGTTCAAAATAAAGTAATTCAAATGGTTTTAGAAAGTAATTGTTAATTTTGCGCTATGAAAAAGAGCCGAAAATTTATCATTATAGGGATCGTTGTATTCAGCGTTTTACTGAGCTCGATTTCATTCTATATTTATCAGGTATTAAAAACTCCCAATCTCCTGGTAGAACAGCCCGATCGATACTTTCACATATACCCTGATGCTACCTTTAAAAATGTTCAGGATTCACTATTGGCAGGAAATTACATAACCGATTTGGTTTCCTTCAGCTTATTAGCCAAGTACATGGACTATCATATTTCAGTTAAACCCGGCCGATACTTGCTGAAGCAGGACATGACAAATTTGCAAGCCATACAATTACTTCGATCGGGCAATCAAGAACCCGTTAATATAACCTTTAACAATGTGCGCCTTATTGAGGAGTTGGCTCCTAAGATCTGTCAGAACATTGCCTTGAAGGCCGAAGATTTCCATGAATTGTTGAATGATAGCACTGTTTATCAAAAGTACGGTTTTGACCGCCAAAATTTTATCTCAATGTTCATACCCAACACCTACGAGGTGTATTGGAATATCTCTGCCACGGATTTGATGGACCGTATGAACCGGGAATACCAGGGTTTTTGGAATGAGGAGCGCCTGTCTAAGGCCCGTGAAATTGGATTAAGTGAACTGGAAGTTTCGGTACTGGCCAGTATTGTGAATGCCGAAAGTCAAAAAGCTGATGAGTTTTCAAGGATTGCCGGAGTCTATTTGAATCGATTGAACAAGGGCATGGCCCTGCAAGCCGATCCCACACTGGTCTTTGCATTGGGTGATTTCACCATTCAAAGAGTACTCAATGAGCATAAAGAAATCGAGTCGCCCTACAATACTTATAAATATCAAGGATTGCCACCAGGGCCTATTCGAGCACCTTCCATTGCTGCTGTAAATGCAGTTCTTGAGTATGAAGCTCATAATTATTTATATTTTTGTGCCAGAGAGGATTTTTCTGGGTACCACAATTTCGCTACTAACTTAACACAGCATCTAAGAAACGCCAGGATTTATCAAAACGCTCTGAACAAAGCCAAATTATACCGTTAATGTTTGTACATAATACAGAGCTTAGGGTCAGGTATGCCGATACGGATCAAATGGGCTATGTTTATTATGGAAATTATGCCGCTTACTACGAAGTGGCCCGGGTAGAAAGTTTGCGTCACTTGGGTTATGCTTATAAAGATTTAGAAAAACAAGGTGTGATGATGCCGGTGCTGGAAAACTCTTCTCAATTTATCAGGCCTGCAAAATATGATGAATTACTACGCATTGAGGTAACCTTAAAAGAAATGCCCAGTGTAAGAATACGCTTTCATTATCAGATCTTTAACGAAGAAAATACTTTGATTCACACGGGCGAGACTTTGTTGGCATTCGTAAAAGTAGATTCCGGTAGACCCTGTAGGCCTCCGCAGGTGATGGTGGACTTGTTTAAACCGTTCTTTGATGAAAACCAGGATCTTAAATAAGATCACCAACTCCAAATATTTTGGTAGTCTAGTGGGGCTTTTAAAAAGAGTCCGCCTTAAGAAAAGAGGGATCTCACTCTATGATATCATTGTGGTTTTTTTTGAAAAACTTCAAAACGATGAGATTGTGACCCGGGCCAATGCGGTGGCCTTTAATTTTACCTTGTCCATTTTTCCAGCGATCATATTTATCTTTACTCTAATTCCCTACATCCAGATCCCACAGCTTCCGGACCTAAACGACCAAGTGATGAACTTCTTGAGCGGCTGGTTACCCGGCTCTATGTACGAAGTTACGGCCAGCACCATTGAAGACATCATTAGCAAACGCCGTGGTGGATTGCTGTCTTTCGGGTTTTTGTTCAGTCTTTTATTGGCGACCAATGGTATGGTTTCGCTGATGAAGGCATTTAACCGTTGTTACAGGACCGTAGAAAGCCGCAATTTCTGGAAATCCAGGTTTATCGCCATTAGTCTTACCATTATGCTGGCCCTGGTGTTGTTCTTGGCCATGCTCTTGCTGGTGATCGGGCAGCAGGTCATCATTTTTCTTGAAAATGCCGACTGGATCTACATTGACATTCAAGCTTATGTCTTCTACTTGGTACTGGCACTGAGGTTTGTGGTATTGTTCTTCATATTCCTTATTGCCATATCTTCCATATATTATCTGGCACCAGCAGTTCACGATCGCTGGAAGTTCTTCTCATCCGGATCTCTTACTGCCACCTTGCTCAGCCTGGCGGTGACCTTCGCATTCTCCTATTACATCAACAATTTCGGAGCATATAATAAATTCTTCGGATCAATTGGAGTGCTGATTGCTCTAATGGTATGGCTATCCATATTGTCGGTTATCATGCTCATCGGATTTGAAATTAACGCTTCTATAGATAAAACGGCCAAACAAAGGCCCAAACAACCTGTTGTGAAAGAGCTGGAAGAATCAAAAACCCTTTAGTTGTCTTTGTAAAAAATCAATTATAGATTAGTTTTGCACACCTGATTTGCAGGTTCCCAGAGGGTTGGCGGAGTGGTCGAACGCGGCGGTCTTGAAAACCGTTGTACCGCGAGGTACCGGGGGTTCGAATCCCTCACCCTCTGCAATTAAGAAGCCTTGTACACTGTACAAGGTTTTTTTTATGGGAGGAGCTGAGCCGCAAGCTTAAGCGACTTTTATAAAAAAATAACCTCCGAGTGAAGCGAGGAAGGCTTCGAAATTTGCCAGACCCCCAACTTGGGATCACCGTCAGGTAATCCCTCACCCTCTGCAATTAAGAAGCCCGGTGCCTGCCGCACAGCATATAGGTTGACTTGCACAGTACTTGTCGTTGTACTTGTACACAAGCTCAAATAACTTTAAATTAGCAGCTTGTAAAAGGCGCATGTGGTGAAATTGGTAGACACGCTGTCTTCAGGAGGCAGTGCCTTTCAGGCGTGGAGGTTCGAGTCCTCTCATGCGCACAACAAAAAAGGACTTAAAGAAAGAGGGACTTGAATCAAGTCCCTCTTTCTTTATTCATGAGTATATTCAGGTTTAGGCTTAGGCTTCTTCACCGATTTTTTCGATAAAAAACTAAGTAACGACTCTCTCTTGTATTTCGGCTTCCAGTATCGCTTAGCATAGTGCAAAGAATTTATTGGAGCCTGTTTGGCTTTGGATTTGCGATAGTTCTTTTGGGTCATTTCCGTTTTGGTTATAACACCGGAAGAAGAGCATGCTCCCATCAGAATTATCAAAACCATAAAACCAATGATTCTAACTTGGTTTTTCATAACACACCTCACATTTCCCTATACAACGCAGGAAATTCTCAATTGGTATGAGGTGATTATTGCATGGGAACTTCAATCAATATCAATTCACTGTTTTCAAGAGCACTTACCGTCAGCCTTTCCAAACCCCACACACCCAGAGCATCTCTCCAACTTAATTCCTGCCCATCAACTTTAACGGATCCATCCAGCACCAATAAATAAGCCCCTTGATCTGACCCACTCAGAGCGTATCCTATGTCGGTGCCAGCATCTATTATTGCTCTATGTATAAAGGCGTTCTGGTTAATGGTTATCCCTTCACCCTTATGTTCCGGTGATACCACAGTCTGCCAGCGATTATGTCGGCCCGATTCCGGAAATGTCTGTTGATGGTAACGGGGAGCTATATCGTATGCTTTAGGCAGAATCCACAGCTGCAGGAAATTCACCCATTCTAAGTTACTATGGTTGTATTCAGCATGGGCCACGCCTGTCCCGGCAGACATGATCTGAACATCGTTGGTATGAATGATGGCCTGGTTACCCATATTGTCTGTATGCTCCAGTGAACCTGATAGGGGGATGGAGATAATTTCCATATTGCGATGGGGGTGGGTCCCAAAACCTTTAGCTGGGGCCACCTGGTCGTCGTTTAACACCCGCAATAGACCGAAACCCATTTTGTTTGGATCGTGATATTGAGCAAAACTAAAGGAATGATGACTGCGCAGCCATCCATGGTCTGCCTTACCCCTGTCCTTAGCCTTATGAAGAATGCTGTTCATTTCTTAAAGCAGTTTTGAAATACAAGTATTATATGTTTAAACATTTATTGTTCTAACATTATACGCACTCCCCAGGCAATAAGTTTCCGGAAAGTCCCCCGGATGGATTAACTTAAAAGGCCATTGATTTAAGACACCTCATGGGACAAATACGGATTTTTTGAAAATGTATATGAAGTAGCTAAACTGATCCCTACAGGAAGAGTGACCAGCTACGGCGCTATCGCCGCTTACCTGGGAGCTAAAAGCAGCGCTCGCATGGTAGGTTGGGCTATGAACGGGGCAGGGGCCCATCCCGGGGTACCCGCTCACCGTGTAGTGAATCATACGGGCCTTTTGACCGGCAAACATCATTTCGAAACACCCACAAAAATGCAGGAACTCTTGGAAGCTGAAGGTATAAAAGTGGTTGAAGATAAAGTTCAGAATTTTAAGGAACTGTTTTGGGATCCTATGAAAGAATTACTCTAGCTTACTCATTGCCCTTAGTAGAAATGAGCCACAGACCCAAGAAGGTCAAAGCTCCATTTATGATCAGTATAAAGAATCCGAAGTTAACCCCATTCTCTATACTGACTAAATCGATGAGATAGGATAAAATGGGAGCAAGCACACACACCACCAGCACCAGGTTGTCCTTTATACGGCGCTTGGTAAACAAACCAAAGGAATACAACCCCAAAAGCGGGCCATAGGTATACCCTGCAACCGTAAAGACCGCGCTGATAACCGCATCATTGTTAATTGCCTTAAAGATTAAAATCACCAGGAAAATAATTATTGAAAAGACTACATGTACGATCATTCTGATCTTTTTCTTTCCATCTTCAGCTCGGTGTTCAAATTGCAGAAAGTCCACGCAAAATGAAGTTGTTAAGGCCGTTAGCGCAGAGTCCGCACTGGAGTAGGCTGCTGCGGTTATGCCCAGTAAAAACACCACTCCGGCAAACAAATCGAAATGTTTTAATGCCAAAAGGGGATAAAGGTCGTCACTCCTTTCAGGTAAGGCAATTCCTTGATGTTGAGCATAGATATAAAGTAAAGCACCCAACGATAGAAACATTAAGTTGACCACCACCAGGATTATAGAAAACCAGAACATATTCTTCTGAGAGTCTTTCAAGGTGCGACAGGTAAGGTTCTTTTGCATCATATCCTGATCTAATCCAGTCATCACGATAGCGATAAATGCTCCAGAGAAAAATTGAAAGAAGAAATTCTTTCCCTGGCTGTCAAGATCCCAATAAAACACTTGCGAATAATCGCTTTGTTTAATGGTATCCACTATGCCGGCGCCGGTCAGATTCAGGCTTTTAGCAATCAACACAATACTCAGACCAACTGAAAACAGCATAAAAAAGGTTTGCAAAGTGTCGGTCCATACAATGGTCTTAATACCTCCTTTGAAGGTGTAAATGTAGATAAGCAGAATGGTAACAAATACGGTAGCTTCAAACGGAACACCCCAATCCTGAAACATGGCGATCTGCAAAACCCCTGCCACCAAGAACAAACGAAAGGAAGCTCCAATTGTACGAGATAAAAGAAAAAATGCCGCTCCGGTCTTATAGGACCAAAAACCAAACCTTGATTCCAAATAGGTATAAATGGAAGTAAGGTTCATCCTATAATATAAAGGCAGCAACACGGTAGCGATCACAAAATAGCCCACCAAATATCCCCATACGATCTGCATATAGGAGAATTGACTATCGGCCACCCATCCGGGTACTGAAATGAAGGTAACACCGGATAAAGAGGCACCGATCATTCCAAAGGCCACCAAATACCATGGAGACTGTTTGTTAGCGGTAAAAAAGGTGGTGGTATCGGCATTTTTTGAGGTGAAATAGGAGATCACGATCAAAAGCAAGAAGTATCCGGAAATAACCGCAAGAACCAACGAAGAGCTCATAAAATGGGTGTAAAGGCTGTAATTATGACATTAGTGGTTATGTGATGGCCCAAATTTGTTCATTTTTTTTTACATTTACCATTCTAGCTTATTTCATTAATTATGTCATACCAATTTCAAGAAGAACTTGTTGCTGAGGTACTGGATGATGTAATGCATCCTAAGAATTTGGTGGTATTCAACGACGATTTCAATACCTTTGAACACGTAATTGAAACCTTAATTAAGGTGTGTCGGCATTCCACATTGCAAGCCGAACAATGTGCTCATATAATCCATAATCGAGGTAAATGCTCCGTAAAGAAGGGATCACCGGCTCAGCTAAAACCCATGAAGGAAGCCATCTGCGATGCCGGTATTGATGCAAAAGTACTCTAACTCTATTTAAACATATCTGCTAAGTGCAATTCCCCTCAAGATTGATTGAGAATGCTGTTGAAGAGGTTTCAAAGCTTCCCGGAATTGGTAAAAAAACTGCCCTGCGCTTGGTCCTCCACCTTCTAAAAAATGATGCCGGACGCACCGACAGCTTGGTCCAAAGTTTAAGTGATCTGCGCCATAAAATACAGTATTGTGGGAACTGCCATAATGTTTCCGATGGTGAACTTTGCAACATATGTAATAGTCCTAAGAGGGATCCTCAAATAATATGTGTGGTGGAGGATCTTCCTGATGTAATTGCCATTGAAAATACCGGTCAATACCGTGGTCTTTATCACGTACTCGGCGGTATTATTTCACCTATTGACGGCATAGGCCCGGAGGATCTGAATATTGAATCCCTAGTAAATAGGGTGGCTCAATCCACCACCACTGTAGAAGAAATAATCCTGGCTTTAAGCCCTACCATGGAGGGTGATACTACGGCATTTTATATCACCAAAAAGTTGCAGCCCTACTCTCTAAAATTGAGCGCCATCGCCCGGGGAGTACCTATTGGTGGAGAGCTGGAGTATACCGACGAAATAACCCTGGGCCGTAGCATTTTGCGCCGAAGGGCTTATCAGGTGGATCACTAAGATTGGAATTTTATCATATTGCCATTCATTAGCGGCCTGCTAATTATCAGCTTTATAAATTTTGCTGCTCATATTTCAAAATCAGTAATTTACTGGTATGTCAAATCTCGAATATTTACTTTTGATATAATTTGACAACGAGAAAATATGAACTCCACTATTGCTTCACCACAACCGGTATCACAGCGCATCAGCAGTCTTGCAGAATCCGCAACTTTGGCCATGGCTGCCAAAGCCAGAGAATACCGCGCCAAGGGCATAGATGTGATCGCTCTGAGTTTAGGAGAACCGGATTTCAAAACCCCCGCTCATATCTGTGAAGGGGCAAAAAAAGCTATTGACGAGGGTAGTTATTTTAGCTACCCTCCGGTCAACGGATATTTAGACCTTAGACAGGCCATCTGCGATAAACTATCCCGAGATAACCATATCAATTATACCCCTGACCAGATCGTGGTCTCCAACGGAGCCAAGCAATCCATTGCCAATGCTATGTTCAGCTTGGTGAACCCCGGAGATGAAGTGATTGTATTCTCACCATTTTGGGTCAGCTATGAAGCGATTATCCAATTAGCTGAAGGTAAACCGGTATTTATTGAAGGCACTATTGAGAATCAGTTCAAAGCCACCGCTGCTCAATTGCAGGCGGCCATTACGCCTAAGACCAAAGCAGTAATATATTCCTCACCATCCAATCCTACCGGAGGTGTATTCAGCAGGGAAGAGATGCAAGCTATTGCCAACGTCCTGGCCAATCATCCCCAGATCTATGTAATCGCTGACGAAATATATGAGTATATTAACTATACCGGCGAACATGTAAGTCTGGCCTCATTTCCTGAAATGTATGATCGCACTATCACCGTAAACGGATTCGCCAAAGGATATGCCATGACGGGGTGGAGGGTAGGTTACATTGCTGCTCCCCAGTGGATCGCCAAGGCTTGTTCTAAAATGCAAGGTCAGATCACATCGGCAAATTGCTCCATAGCCCAACGGGCGGCACTCACTGCCCTTACTGAAGACCTGGGTCCCACTCATGCCATGGCGCAGGAATATCTTCGCAGAAGAGACTTAGTATATGAGCTATTGCAGGATATACCGGGGATTAAAACCAATGTGCCTGAAGGAGCTTTCTATTTCTTTCCAGATGTCAGTGCCTATTTTGGTAAAACCGACGGCCAGACGACTATTGGTAACTCCGACGATTTTTGTATGTACTTATTGGATGAAGCTCATGTGGCCCTGGTCACAGGATCTGCTTTTGGCGCCCCTAATTGTGTGAGATTAAGTTACGCTGCTTCTGAGGAGAACTTACGTAAAGCCATCGCCAAGATAAAGGAAGTACTGGCCAAGCTTGCTTAGTGATTAAATTCCTTAACGGTATCCACGAAACACCTTACAGCATCCACTGGGGTGTCCGGGTAAACCCCATGACCTAAATTCGCTATATGTCGGCCGGGGCTGAATGCCTGTAGCATGTCCTCCGTCTGTCTAATAATATCCGTATGATTTCCGAATAGCGCGCATGGGTCAAGGTTGCCCTGAAGCGTCTTACCCTCACCCACCAGTTGCCTGGAAGAAGAAATATCCATATTCCAATCCAGCCCGATGGTATCACAGGGTAGTTTTCCCATTTCTTCCAAGGCAAAGTAGGCTCCTTTGGCAAATACCGTAACCGGAACGTCATTAATGGATTGGCATATTTGCCGGATGTAGGGATAGGAGAATTTCAAATAGTGATCTTTCGGTAATACACCCGCCCAGGAATCAAAGATCTGTATGAGATCCGCGCCCGCATTAATTTGGGCCTTTAGATAAGCTATGGTGCTGTCGGTGATCTTTTGCAATAAAGCATGGGCCGTCTTTTCTTCCTGATACAACATGCGCCTGGCTTTGGAAAAGGTTTTGCTACCCGACCCTTCCACCATATAACTAAATACCGTCCATGGCGCCCCTGCAAAACCAATCAGCGGGACCCTGCCTTGTAATTGCTCTTTTACCAATGATATCGCTTCCATCACATAGGGCATGTCCTGATCGGGCTGGGCCACTCTCAATCCCTGCACATCTTGGGCGCTGGCAATAGTACGGGGGAAGTAAGGCCCTTTCTTTTCAACCATTTCGTAGGGTAGCCCCATGGCTTCCGGGACCACCAATATATCCGAAAAAATAATGGCGGCGTCCACCTGCAGAATATCCACCGGTTGTATTGTGACTTCAGCAGCCAGTTGTGGCGTTTGCACCAATTCAATAAAGCTCTTCAATTGGTTTCTAATTGCCCGGTATTCTGGTAAGATACGGCCCGCCTGACGCATGAGCCAAACCGGCGTTCGTTCTACATACTGGCCCTTAGCGGCTCGGATCAAAAGATCATTTTGCAATTGCATGGGCCAAAGATAAACAGAATTTGATTTACTATTATTTGCTTATCTTTAAATGTACAATATTACTGCGATGGGTCTACTTTTCGATGACTTTAAGAGCTGGAAATCCTATTGTGAAGAACACGGGCTTTCCCTATTCCAACCGGTGGTGGCTTACGAATGCGAACAAAAAGGACGCACTGAAAGTGAAATCTGGGAAGGCCTGGCGAAAGCTTACACCGTAATGAAAGAGGCCGTTCATACCGGACTTCAGGAGGAAATGAGCTCAAGATCGGGCATGATTGAAAACGGTGGAAAAAAAGTATTTCACCACGCCACCTCGGTTTTATCCTCGGATTTTCAAAAATTAGTAGCTAGGGCTTTAGCGGCTAAGGAGGTCAACTCCTGCATGGGTAGAGTAGTAGCAGCTCCCACTGCGGGAGCCTCCGGGATTCTGCCAGGCACTATGGTGACCCTGCAGGAAATTCATCAACTAGATGATACCAAGATCCTGGAATGCTTGTTGGTGGGTGCTGGTATTGCGCTGATCATTGAACGCAATGCTTCTTTGGCAGGAGCAGTAGGTGGCTGCCAGGCTGAAACCGGAAGTGCAGGCGCTATGGCAGCAGGTGCCATTGTGTATGCGTTGGAAGGCTCCATTGACCAGGTGTTTAATGCTGTAGGGATTACCATCCAGTGTATGTTAGGACTGGTGTGCGATCCAGTAGCGGGATTGGTAGAGGTCCCTTGTGTGGTAAGAAATGCCAGTGCTGCTGCAATTGCTTATGCTTCTGCTCAAATGGCTATTGCCAATGTTAGCGGAGTGATTCCGGTAGACGAGTGTGTATCCGCACTGGGAGAAGTTGGACAAAGTATGGAAGACCGTTATAAGGAAACCGCTTTAGGTGGATTGGCAGCAACTCCCACAGGTCAACGTATTGCTAATACTATTCTCATAAATGATATTGAGATACTTCCAGAAGATGACGCTACACAATAACCTGGGCGATTTTGCTGAGGGCAATAGACCAAAACACGGCACTGAATAACATATAAACCATGACTTTGCCCTTGGGACTACCCATGGCGGTTACTAATAATGTCCCTCCGATGGGCGTAAAGAGTACTGGTGTCAGGAAGGTCACTCCAAAAAAACCAAACTTTTTCCAAAGGTAAATGAATCGTTTGTCAGTGGGTTTTACATGGCGCGCTTCTCGTATAAATTTAGGCAGCCACGGAACTTTAATACGTTCCCCAATTAGGGAAAAGATCACCACACTGGTCATCATGCCAAAAATACTGATTAGGATGGTTTCCAAAGTAGATATGCCCACGGCCACGCCCAATGGAGGACCTGCCATGAATTTCACCATGCTCAACAGGTATACGGATATGTATTTAATTATTTCAGAAAACATTTGGACTGTTGCTTAACACCTTATAGGTGTAATAAGCATATATCAATAATAGTACCATACCCTCGTATCTTCCCACTATTCTTTTATGGACCATCATAGGAAGGATCAACAAGGTAATCCCCAGCATCCAGATCATATCAATGTTCAAGATGACATCGCTCACCTGGATCTCCTTAATGATACTGGTAATACCCAATATGGAAAGGATGTTGAAGATATTGGACCCCATTAAGTTTCCTATAGCCAAGTCCGTCTGGTCTTTAAAGGAAGCTATAGAAGCGGTTACCAGCTCCGGCAGGCTTGTTCCCAAAGCCAAAACCGTAATACCTATTACGCGCTCGCTTACCCCAAAATACAGAGCTATGCCTTTCGCGCCCTCCACAAACCAATCAGAGCCATAGAATAAACCAAAGCATCCAAGTACTATAAAAACGATATCCTTTAGCAAATGTTTCCAGTTACCGTCATTTAGTTTGGTCCGTTTTCCCAATTCCAGCCGGCGGTTTTCCTTCCGGGACTTCATAATAACAAAGCCAGTGTAGCTAATTAATAGAAATATGAACAGCAACCCTTCAAAGGACTTCAGAAGTCCTTCCCTTACTAAAAAATACAATAGTACAGAACTGCCCATGGTCATGGGCCAGTCAATTTTTATGCTGTCACCTTGTACATGGATGGGACGGATAATTGCAGTTACGCCCAGTACTAAAGCCAGATTACAAATATTGGAACCAATAACATTACCCATAGTAAGATCGGGGCTACCGGAAAGAGCAGCTTTTACGCTTACTAATAATTCAGGTGAAGACGTTCCGAAGGCCACGATGGTCAATCCTACCACCAAGGGTGAAAGTTTCAAACGCAGGGCAATGTTGGAGGACCCTTTTACCAAAAAATCTCCGCCCAGGATTAGCACAAAAAGCCCTAGAAATAAAAAAATCAGATCTGTTGACATAAAAGCCGTTTACTCAATTTTATTGCCAAATAATAAATCCCCTGCATCCCCCAATCCGGGCACAATATAACCTTTTTGATTTAGTCCATCATCCATGGCTCCTATCCAAAGCTGGTGATCCATGGGAAGTGACTCCTTCAAGAAGGCGGCACCCTCCGGACTGGCAATCGCAATGGCAAAATGCAATGACTTCGGCGTACCATATTCCAGGATGGCGTTGGTACATGCTGCCAATGATTTGCCAGTAGCCAGCATAGGGTCAACGATTATCAAATCCTTGCCCTCAAAAGGTGCAATGGCCTGGTATCCCATGGTAATAGAAATCTCATGGGTCTTTCCTTCCGACCGGGAAGCGCCGACGAATCCACAATCTGACTGGTTGAAGCATTCTTGAAATCCTTCCAGAAAAGGTAATCCGGCTCTTATAATGGTAAATAAAACTGGTTGGTGTTGAAGTACATTTACAGAGCTTATTCCCAGTACCGTTTCGACATTTATCGACTGATAATCTAAACTTTTGGAAATTTCATAGGCCAGGATGCCCCCCAGCTTCACCAAATTTCTCCGAAACTGCATGCGGTGCTGCTGAGTTTCACGATGCCTTAACTCTGCGAAAAATTGATTGGCTATGGAATTCTCATTGTTGAGCACAAAGATAGCTTGCTGCATGTTTTTTCTAAGCCAATCGAAATTGGAATATCTTTAACCGTTTTTTTTCTAAAAGTAATAATTTATATCTCTTTTTTTGTCTCTTAATTTATATTTGTGCCCCACAAATCCAGGGGTATACTCAAGAACTGTATACTAAAGGCGAAGTTCTGGTAACCTGCTATGTAAGAATTTATATCATTGTGCTTAATTATGGAACTTTTGAAACAACTGTGTGGGATTCATGCCACTGCCGGCAACGAACAATTAATGAAGGCTTTTATTCTGGAATACGTGGAAAAATACCAGAATACTTGGTTGACCAACCCGATTATCCATCAAAGCACCCTGCTACAGGACAATTTGATTTTGGAGTTTGGCAAGCCACGAACAGCGGCTTTCGCCCATATGGACAGCGTAGGCTTTACAGTTGGATACTATGATCAGTTGATCCCTATTGGCAGCCCTCAGGTAAAGTCGGGAGATGTCCTGGTAGGGAGTGATGCACTAGGGCCTATTGAATGTACCGTTTTGGCAGAAGATGGAAGCCCTATAACCTACCAATTCGACCGAGCCATCAACCGTGGCACCGATTTAGTATTCAAAAGACATTTTTCAGAACAGGATGACTACGTGGAGTCCTGTTATCTTGATAATAGATTAGGGGTATACAACCTCCTGAAATTAGCTTCATCTTTAAAAGATGGGTTACTGGTTTTCAGCAGCCGGGAAGAACACTTTGGCGGATCCATCCCTTTGCTGGCCAAGTATATTCATGAGAATTTTGGTATTACACAAACGCTTATTTCCGACATTACCTGGGTAACTGAGGGAGTTGAGCACGGAAAAGGAGTAGCCATATCCCTACGCGACCGGGGGATACCTCGAAGGACTTATGTGGAACGTATCCTGAAATTAGCCTGGGATAGTGGGGTTCTCCATCAACTGGAAGTGGAATCAACCGGATCAAGTGATGCCGGTGAGCTACAAGCTAGCCCCTACCCATTCGACTGGTGTTTTGTGGGAGCTGCAGAAAGCCAGGTACACAGTGCCTCGGAAAAAGTCCACAAGTCCGATATCCAAAGTATGTTGGCTCTTTACCAATATTTGATGGCACACCTTTAATCCCTGCTATGTGATCCCATCTTTTGAGATAAATACCTATATTTGCCACCCTAAGACAACCCCACATCATGATAGAAATATCCACTCCCATGAAAGTTCACGATAAGGAATTTGAGGTCTTTATAAATTATCAGGACATTCTTGATAATATAAAGAGCATGGCCGACCAGATTAATGAAGACTACCAGGGTAAATCTCCCCTATTTATAGGAGTCTTGAATGGGGTATTTATGTTTGCGGCGGATCTTATGAAAGAGATCACGGTGCCCTCTGAAATCTCCTTTATCAAGCTCGCCTCTTATCAGGACCTTGCCAGCACCGGCCAGGTAAAGGAATTGATAGGACTTAAAGAAGAACTTTCCGGAAAAGATGTCATTATTATGGAAGATATTGTGGATACCGGAGAGACCATGCACCACCTTTGGCAACAATTAAAGGCTTTGAAACCCAGATCAGTGGAGATCGCCACCCTGCTACTCAAAGTTGATGTATTCAAGAAAGACATCCCCCTCAAATATGTAGGGTTCAAGATTCCTGAAAAATTTGTAATTGGGTATGGATTGGACTACAATGGACATGGTCGCAATCTTAAAGACATCTATCAAATCAAAGAATAATGAATTCATCAGGATCAACTGTTCAACGACCCTTGCTGAACATTGCATTATTTGGGCCACCTGGCGCTGGTAAAGGAACACAAAGTGAAAAGATTATTCAACGCTATGGTTTAGTCCATCTATCCACCGGAGATCTTTTTCGCAAGCATATTAAGGAACAAACTGCGCTGGGTTTGGAAGCCCAGAGTTATATAAATCAAGGAGCATTAGTCCCCGACGAAATTACCATCGGCATGGTTGACGAAAAGATCAACGATTCACCTGAAGCCAAAGGTTTTATTTTTGATGGATTTCCCAGGAATGTCAACCAGGCAGAAGCTCTGGATCGCTTGTTAAATGCTAAAAACTGTGCAATCTCAACCATGATCTCCTTGGAGGTACCCGAAGATGAATTGAAAACCCGACTTGCCAATAGAGCAAAGATATCCGGTCGCGTTGACGATCAGGATCCTAAAAAGATCCAGACGCGTCTCGATATATATGCGGAAGAAACGCTGCCGGTGGCCGCCTATTACTACCAACAAGAAAAGCTGGTGAAAGTTAATGGTGTAGGGAGCATAGACGAGATCTTCAAGGAAATATGCACGGCGCTTGATCCGCTGCAATCTTAGCGCCACATTCTTAAAACAGTGGGCTCCTCTAATTTCATAGACCACGTCAAACTTTGTGCGCGCTCCGGTGCAGGCGGGGCAGGTTCTGCTCATTTGCGCCGTGAAAAGCATGTGCCCAAAGGTGGACCCGATGGAGGTGATGGCGGGCGAGGGGGTCATGTCATTTTACAGGGCAACCGGCAATTGTGGACCTTGCTGCATCTTCGCTACAAAAAGCATGCTGTTGCTGGTAATGGTCAACCCGGGGCCGGGAGCGGTAAGACAGGGGCTCAGGGAAACGATGTCATTCTAGAGGTGCCGCTGGGTACTGTGGCAAAGGATTCGGAATCCGGCAAGTTCAAGCTGGAAGTTACGGAGCATGGCCAGCAGGAGATCCTGACTTCCGGCGGGCGGGGCGGACTCGGCAATACGCATTTTAAGTCCCCCACCAATCAAACACCCCGCTATGCGCAACCTGGCGAGCCCGGGAAAGAAGAATGGGTAGTCCTGGAATTAAAGCTTTTGGCCGATGTAGGACTGGTGGGATTCCCCAATGCCGGTAAATCTACCCTGCTGGCTACCTTGTCGGCAGCAAAACCTGAAATTGCAGATTATCCCTTTACTACCTTGGTACCCAACCTGGGCGTGGTAGCATACCGCGACTACAAGTCCTTCGTAATGGCGGATATTCCGGGAATTATCGAAGGTGCCTCACAAGGCAAAGGATTGGGGTTACGCTTTCTAAGGCATATTGAACGTAATTCGGTGCTGCTGTTCACCATTCCTGCCGATTCACAAAACATCAATGAAGAGTATGCCGTGCTGGTAGGTGAATTGGAGAAATTCAATCCGGAACTGCTGGATAAAAAGCGCTTGTTGGCGGTCACCAAATGTGATCTTCTCGATGAAGAATTAAAAGAAGAGATCCGCAAAGAAATCAAGGTGGAAGTGCCTACAGCCTTTATTTCAGCAGTAACTCAGGACGGCTTGGAAAACCTGAAAGATCTAGTTTGGACAGCATTAAACTGACGAACATGCCAATATGTCATAAAATACCTTTTGGCGTAAAAATTGTGTAATCATGTTTGACAGTTGAGTTTACTAGTAAATAATGAAAGATAAGGACAAAATAGCCAATAACGAGAAGGCTACGGAAACGCAAGATGCCCAGCCACAAGTGGAAGCAACGCAGGCGGAGGAAGAACAGGAAGCCCCCCAAGCCCCTGATGAGCTGGAAAAGCTAAGTGCGGAACTTCAAGAAGCAAAGGACAAACATTTGCGCCTATACTCGGAATTTGAGAATTTTCGACGACGTACTGCCAAAGAACGCCTGGAGTTGATCGGCACAGCTAATGCAGATCTTATAGAGGCATTACTACCGGTAATTGACGATTTCGAGCGAGCATTAAAATCGGCCTCAGACGACACTGAGCAGAATGCTCAGTTACAGGGCATAAATTTGATCTACCAGAAGCTGATCAAAGAATTACAACAAAAGGGTTTGAAACCCATGGAAGGCTTGATCGGAAAAAGCTTTGATGCCGAAGTACATGAGGCTATCTCTCAAATTCCTGCTCCCGAGAAAAACTTGAAAAACTGTATAGTCGATGTTATTGAGAAAGGTTATTATCTCAATGATAAAGTAATACGATATGCTAAGGTTGTAATAGGTACCTAATAATATGGCCAAAAGAGATTATTACGAAGTTCTGGGAGTAGATAAATCGGCGGGGTCCGATGATATAAAGAAAGCCTATCGGAAGGTGGCTATCAAATTCCACCCCGATAAAAATCCTGATGATCCCAGTGCCGAAGAGAATTTTAAGGAAGCCGCTGAAGCTTACGAAGTGCTGAGCGATCCTGAGAAGAAGCAGCGATATGATCGGTTTGGTCATCAAGGAATGAATGGTGGCGGATTCGGAGGTGGAGGGGCTGGCATGTCAATGGAAGACATCTTCAGTCAGTTTGGCGATATCTTCGGCGGAGGTAGCCCCTTTGAAAGTTTCTTTGGAGGAGGAGGCCGTGGTCGCGTGCGTAAGGGTTCGAACCTGCGGATAAAACTCAAGCTTACCCTCGATGAAATCGCTCACGGGGTAGAGAAAAAAATAAAGGTAACCCGCAAAGTGGCCGCAGATGGGGTAACCTTCAAATCATGTGGAACCTGCGGTGGTCAAGGACAGGTTCGTAAGGTGGTTAACACCATGCTAGGTCAAATGGTGAGCACCAACACCTGTCCCACTTGTCAAGGTTCCGGACAGGTGATCAATCACCGACCTGCAGGAGTGGACCCTTCCGGTCTACAGTCCAAAGACGAAGTCATTGAAATAAAAATTCCCGCCGGTGTTAGCGAGGGCATGCAATTAAGCATGTCTGGTAAAGGTAATGAGGCACCCTTAGGAGGTATTGCCGGGGATTTACTCATACTAATAGAGGAAAAGGAGGACGAAGTACTGAAAAGAGATGGCAACAACATTGTATATGACCTGTATGTCAACTTTATTGACGCTGTCCTGGGCACATCACTGGAAGTCCCGACCATCGATGGCAAGGTAAAGATCAAGCTGGAACCCGGCACTCAAAGCGGAAAAATACTTCGACTGCGCGGTAAGGGAATCAAGGATCTCAACGGTTATGGTAAAGGGGATCAACTTATTCACGTAAATGTATGGACGCCGAAGTCCCTCACTAAGGAAGAAAGAGCCCTCTTAGAAAAATTGAAAGACTCTCCTAACTTTAAACCCAATCCCAGCAAAAGCGATAAAAGCTTCTTTGAGCGAATGAAGGAATTTTTCTAAAAAAACTTCGATAAATCACAGCCTTTTCCCAATTGTAAGGTTTTAGGGGCTTTTTTTTATAATTGTTGTAACACTAAGCGCTCCTTTCCGTAATGTACTAACATGTGGAGGATACTACTCTTAGGGCTGACTGGCTTTATGGGCTTGAGCACCTATGGTCAGATTAAGAAACATTTCACGGTAGAGAATAGCAATACTTTTGATAGGGTACATATTACATTATCCGGTGGATCCGGTACATGTTATGTGCGACCTACCCCCAATAGCAATCCGGTCAATGTATACGGCAAATCTGAAACAGATATGCAAAGTCCAGCTTGTGAATCAATTCTCGCCGACCGCACTCAATGGGTAAATGTAAATTTTTTAGATGCCAAGGTGGATCAGGCTTCCGCTAAAAATGTGTCCTTTAACGTCTTCAGTTCTGATGAATCCAAGACCAATAACCAGTGGCACGTCTATTTGTCTAAGAAGAAACCCGTACTGCTTAACTTGAACTATGGGATGGGCGATGCTTTCGTAGACCTCTCCGGGCTTTCCGTAGAACGCTTAAAAGTCAATACCGGAAGCGCCGATGTCAAAGTCGGTTACGTTTCAGGGCAGTACAATCAACAGGAGATGGACACCTTTAGTATTAAGGTGGATCTGGGTGAACTCGAAGCACGGCACATTGCCTTGTCAAATGCCCGCAACATTATCGCTGATGTAGGATTTGGCACCTTGTTCTTGGACTTCACCGATCAAAATCAGGTTAAGAGCCACGTTCAGGCTACTGTCGGTGCAGGCAATCTCATCGTGGATGCCGCCAATTCAGCAAATCCCATGATCATCTATATTCATAATAGCCCGCTTTGCCGAGTGAAGATCCCTAAAGATTTTAAGCAGATTCGCAAAAATGTTTACGTTACCGAAAACTACCGCGACGATGCCGAAAATCTCATCACCTTCAATGTGGATGTCACCATGGGAAACATCATTTTTAAATCTTTTTAGCCTCACCCCTTTTTACCCTACCAAAACCTAATTACCTTCCGGAAGTTCTAACTTTGTATTAAACACAAGAACTTTGTACCTGCTAGAAGCTCGTAACATAAATAAAAGCTACTCCGATCATCAGGCTTTGACCAATGTGAGTCTGAATATACCAGAGCAATCCATCTTCGGACTGCTGGGTCCTAATGGAGCGGGAAAAACCACCTTAATACGGATCATTACCCAGATCCTTCAGGCCGATTCCGGGGAGGTCCTGCTAAAAGGTAAACCCCTGCAACCCGATCATATCCGGGTTATCGGTTACTTGCCGGAGGAAAGGGGCCTGTACAAAAAAATGAAGGTGGGAGAACAGCTCCTTTACCTGGCGCGCCTGAAAGGGGTATCCCGGGTAGAGGCTGTGAAAAAAATAAAATACTGGTTACAGCGCCTGGATATGATGGAATGGGTCAAAAAGAACATTGAAGACCTTTCCAAAGGTATGCAACAAAAGATACAGTTTATCGCCACCGTTCTGCATGAACCGAAACTGATCATCCTGGACGAACCGTTTTCAGGATTTGATCCCATAAATGTCAATCTCATAAAAGATGAAATATTAAAACTACGGGCTAACGGCAGTACCATCATTTTTTCAACACACCGCATGGAGTCCGTAGAGCAACTATGTGATCATATCGCGCTGATCAATAAAAGTGAAAAAATTCTGGATGGGCCTAAGAAAGAAATTAAACAACAATACCGCTCTCAAACTTACGAAGTGGAACATGTAGGTAAATTGGCCCAGTTGGAATCTCGCTATCAAATTTTGGAAAGCCAGGAACTTCAAGATGATCTGTATTACAGTAAAATCCGCATACTGGACTCCGGGAACCCCAACCACTTGCTTAAAGCATTAATAGGGCACACCGAGATCCACAAATTTGCGGAGATAATCCCCAGTATGAACGATATCTTTATAACTAAAGTGCAAGGCAGTCATGAATAAGATCCTTCTGGTAGTAAAGCGGGAGTACTTAACACGGGTGCGCAAGAAGTCCTTTATCATCATGACATTTCTTACTCCGATCTTATTTGCAGGTTTGATCGGGGCTATGTTGTGGATCACCTTTACAGAAGAGGGCGATCAAAAATTTATCGGTGTGATCGATGACAGCGGGTTAGGCATAAATAAGCTTAAAGACACTAAGGGGATTAATTTTACCTATTTAGATGGAGAGCTGGAGGAAGCCAAAAGTAACTTGATCAGTGGGCGCAGGGATGCATTGCTATATATACCCAAGTTGGATGTGGACGATCCCCAGGGGGTACAACTGTTTAGTGAAACCAATCCGCATTTCAATGTGACCGGCGAAATCGAACGCTTACTGGAGCAGGAGATTGAACGCATTAAAATGACCCGGGCCGGTATTACCGAAGAAATGCTGGAAGAGTTGAAATCAAATATCGAACTGGATACCATTAGCATTACCAGCGAAGGGGAAAAAACCAGCAATGATAATACCACCTGGATCACTGCATATGTAAGCAGTCTTTTAATTTATTTCTTCCTCTTTTTGTACGGGGTGCAAGTAATGAAAGGGGTTATCGAAGAAAAGTACAACCGCATAGTCGAAGTGATTATATCCTCAGTGAAACCATTTCAGTTAATGATGGGGAAAATACTGGGTATAGCGGCGGTGGGTCTTACACAGTTCTTACTGTGGGTAATACTTACCTCCAGCTTGCTCTCGGCTGCTAAATTGATTTTCGATGTGGACCCCACAGAAGCGGTTACTCAGCCTGGCATGCCCACGGCCGAGGCTCCCGACATGGCCAGTAGTGGTTTTTGGGAGATCTTGAACTCTATTGACTTTCCTTTTGTAATCGGCATTTTCGTGGTCTATTTTTTAGCCGGATATTTCTTGTACGCCGCATTATTCGCACTGGTGGGCTCCGCTATGGACAGTGATGCGGATTCACAGCAATTCATGTTCCCTATTACCATTCCCTTGATCATTTCAATCGTGGCCCTGGGTATAGTGATCCAGGATCCCGACGGATCCATTGCCTTTTGGATGTCCATGATCCCATTAAGCTCGCCGGTTATCATGCTGGGGCGAATTCCATTTGGGGTAGAGACCTGGGAGATCCTGCTGTCCATTACCCTGCTTATTTCCGGTTTCCTATTTACGACCTGGGTCGCCGGCCGTATTTACCGGGTTGGTATCCTGATGCATGGCTCAAAAGTAAGTTATAAGACCTTGGTAAAATGGTTCTTCCAGAAGAACTGAGTCCCTCTACATGGCACTAATCCTAATTTTCAGTAATTTACCACATTGCTTTTCTGCCCCTCTGACTAGATAGTTGGAAATTGCTATGAAAGATACCCTTAATGAAGTTGGCAACCTGGTATTGGTAAAAAACAAGAGCAAGCTCAATTACTTGATCCTGGTCTTGGCTTTCTTCATTGGGGTAGGTTCTATTTATTACACCAACCTGATCGTTAATCAATTAAGAGCACGGGAACAAAACCAAATTGAACTTTTTGCCAAAACTCTGGAAACACTGGCCAATGATAATACTGGTTTCAACGACAACGTCATGCTACTGTTCGAGGAGATTGTGGTGGCCAATGAAACCATCCCGGTAATTGTGGCCTATAAAAATGGTGAGCCTAAAATACACAAGAATCTCAAGGTGCCTGCAGCATTGAACGGCGATGAAATCGATCTCTTTCTTAAAGAGGAGATCGAAAATATGAGAAGCCAATACCCCCCTATTGTCATTGCCAACAAAAATCAGAAAGGCGAGGTATTCAATTACGAATACATTTTCTATAAGAACAGTTCCCTACTTACCCAATTGCAATTCTATCCCTACGTGCAGTTAACGGTTATCGCTATCTTCTTTATCCTTTCATATCTGGCATTCAGCTATTCACGTACTGCTGAACAGAATCGAGTATGGGTGGGTCTAGCCAAAGAAACCGCCCATCAATTGGGTACCCCATTATCCTCCCTAATGGCCTGGGTGGAGTACCTCAAGGCCGATCCCGAGTATGAAAACAAGGACATCACCCGGGAATTGGATAAAGATATTAAAAAGCTGGAGCTGATTACCAGCCGATTTTCCAGCATTGGATCAGTACCGGTACTCAAGGAAGAGAATATTGTGGAGGTGATCCGTACCAGTATCAATTACCTGCAGACTCGTATTTCTTCAAAGGTTAAGATCAACCTGTATCACGAACAGCCGGAACTGCTGGCAAAAGTCAACAAACCGTTATTCGATTGGGTTATTGAAAATATCTGTAAAAATGCCGTTGACGCCATGAGCGGCGTAGGCATTATTGATATCAATATGAGCCGGTCCGGTGAGGGAAAGATCATCATCGATATTGCGGATACTGGAAAAGGGATACCTAAAAGTCTGGTTGCCCAGATATTTCAACCAGGATTTACTACCAAAAAACGAGGGTGGGGTCTGGGCCTTACCCTGGTGAAAAGGATAATAGAAAATTACCACCAGGGAAAGATCTTTATAAAATCTTCGGAAGCCCAAGCTGGTACCACTTTTCGTATTGTGCTTAACGGCTAGAAAGCCCCTGGCAGCATGCTTAAATAGTTGATAACCCCAGATTAAATAAGTGCAATCATAGTTTCACAATAGGTAATTAATGATTAATTTTGCAGTCGAAATTTTTGAGCATAAATAGACATTTAGTTAATAGAAATAAGCAATGGCAAATATCGGTAAAGTAACCCAGGTAATTGGCCCCGTAGTGGATGTGAGCTTTGACACCAAAGACGCCAAATTACCCAATATTCTGGATGCCTTGGTTGTCACCAAAGAAAATGGTCAGAAGGTAGTGTTGGAATGTCAACAACATCTTGGGGAGGATCGTGTGCGAACCATATCCATGGATAGTACAGAGGGATTTGTAAGAGGTATGGAGGTAATTGACACCGGTTCACCTATTAAGATGCCCGTTGGAGAAGCCATAAAGGGACGTTTGTTCAATGTGGTAGGAGAAGCCATTGACGGAATTGAGGATCTGGAAAAGGGAGAGGGTTTGCCTATTCATCGCTCCGCTCCTAAGTTCGAAGAACTCTCTACCTCTACGGAAGTGCTGTTTACTGGTATTAAGGTAATTGATCTGTTGGAGCCGTATGTGAAAGGAGGTAAGATCGGGTTGTTCGGAGGTGCCGGAGTAGGTAAAACCGTACTGATTATGGAGCTTATCAATAATATTGCTAAAGCTTATGCTGGTCTTTCCGTATTCGCCGGTGTTGGTGAAAGGACTCGTGAAGGGAATGATTTGTTGCGTGAGATGATCGAATCCGGAGTAATCAAATACGGCGATGAGTTTAGGGAATCTATGGAAGAGGGTGACTGGGACCTCAGCAAGGTCGATCCAGAAGAATTGGCGAAATCCCAAGCTACCCTGGTGTTTGGTCAAATGAACGAGCCTCCTGGAGCGCGTGCCCGGGTAGCGTTGTCAGGACTAACCATCGCCGAGTATTTCAGGGATGGTGACGGTCAAGGACAAGGTCGCGATATATTATTCTTCATGGATAACATCTTTAGGTTTACTCAGGCAGGATCGGAAGTATCAGCCCTGCTGGGTAGAATGCCTTCAGCAGTGGGCTACCAACCAACCTTGGCCACAGAAATGGGGGCCATGCAAGAAAGGATCACCTCCACCAAACGAGGATCCATTACTTCTGTTCAGGCGGTTTATGTACCTGCCGATGACCTTACAGACCCTGCACCAGCTACTACCTTTACTCACCTGGATGCCACTACCGTACTTTCCAGAAAGATCTCTGAGTTGGGTATTTATCCCGCGGTGGATCCCCTGGATTCTACCAGTAGGATCCTGAGCGCGGAAGTTTTAGGAGATGAGCATTACCAAACCGCTCAAAAAGTTAAAGAGCTTCTACAACGCTACAAGGAATTGCAAGACATTATTGCCATCCTAGGAATGGATGAACTTTCTGATGAAGATAAACTGGTAGTGCATCGAGCCCGAAGGGTACAGCGCTTCCTTTCCCAACCGTTCCATGTAGCAGAGCAGTTTACCGGATTACCTGGCGTGTTAGTAGATATCAAAGACACCATTAAAGGCTTTAATGAGATCATGGACGGCAAACACGACCACCTTCCGGAGTCGGCTTTCAACCTGGTGGGAACCATTGAAACGGCTGTGGAAAAAGGCGAAAAATTGATGGCCGAAGCCCAAGCATAAACAATCATGAGTTTACACTTAGATATCGTAACACCCGATGCACATGTCTATCATGGCGAAGTGGAATCAGCTACTTTCCCTGGCAGTTTAGGGATTTTTCAGGTATTGAAAGACCACGCTCCTATTATCAGTGCCTTGACCAAAGGGACACTGGTCTACGTAAATGCTGACGGCACTCATTCGCTGGAGATAGATGGCGGTGTGGTTGAGGTTTTAAAAAATAATATAACGGTCCTGGCCGAGTCAATCGCCTGAAATAGTATGAAATCATAGTTTATACGGCCTTTTCATGTTGAAAAGGCCGTTTTTTGTTTATAGATTTGGATATACTATTGTTCCCCTGCCCTCGTTATGGATAGGAAATATTTTAAAATGTCGGATTACAGGTTTTGTTTGTGTTTAATAGGTTGCTTATTGTTTGCCGCGCTTCCTCTTGATGCTCAGAAACTGAAATTGAAAAAGCCGAAGAAGAAAAAAACTGAGGTGATCAACATGGATTCTCTGAGTGCCACTCAAGCGCCCACCATCGACCTGGAAGAAGATGAACAAGAGGAAGAAGAAGTAAAGAAGAAAAAGAAACGGAAAAAAAATGTCTTTTACGGACTAAAGACTCGCAAAGGACGTATTAGCCGTCGGTCCGGTAGTAAGGAACTGTACGAGGAGTTTTATTACCTGCAGGAATATCAGGAACCCAACCGCTACGTCAGAGAAAAATACTATTACGATTCCGAAGACCGCAAGGTCAAATTCAGCAGTAATATCAATAAAGAGGGTGTTTTGATTTTGCACGGCCCCTATAAGCGATACCTAGACGGTCAATTAATAACAGAAGGGATTTTCTATATCGGCACCAAGCACGGCAGGTGGATGGAATACTTCAGCAATGATGTATTAAAGAATAAAGAAAAATTCTATCGGGGCTGGCAGAAAGAATCTCAAATTACCTATCACGATCAGGAAGCCACCAAGATCAAAGAGGTTATTCCGGTACAATACGGCAAAAAAGAGGGAGCCTATTATTACTTCCACGATAATGGTGTGCTGGGGGTAACCGGCGAATACCAAAACGATCTCAAGATCGGGGTGTGGAAGGAGTATTATAAATACCGCCGCAATCGCCGAAACCGCAAACGAGAGGTACAGTATGGCGGTGACGGGTTCGACAAGCAGTTCAAACCTTATATTCTTAAGGAATGGACCAATGAAGGCAAGTTGATCTACGACCGGCAGGCACATCAAAGAAAACTCCACAAAGCCAGCTAGAATACATCTTTAAAATGCCTCACATAAGCGCGTGGGGATAGTACCACTGCCATCACATCAAAGCGTATATTTTTGGTCCACCGGTGTGCAACCAGAAAGGCCTCAGCCGTCGCTTGGATCTTAGAGATCTGCTGCCAGGAAAGGTGCTCCTCCGGGAAGCCAAAACGCCGGCTGGTTCTGGTTTTAACTTCCACAAAAACCAATAGATCTTCTTTTGATAATACCAGGTCGATCTCCCCCCGGCCATGCCTATAGTTCCTAGTCACAAGATGGAAGCCTTGTTGCTCTAAGAATTCCAGTGCTCTGTTTTCTCCCAACTTGCCTATGGTTTGGCGATCGTTCACGATTTTAATATAGCCTGTAGCAATTTCTATTTTTGTTGCTAACTTGGAATTTCACCCTTAACTATATGAATAGCCGATGCTGGACAACGTGAATCCCACCAAGACCACCAGTTGGGGACAACTTAAAGCACATCAAAAAGTGCTGGCAAATCAGCACATCAAAGATCTGTTCCAGGACGACCCTCAGCGGGCACCTAAATTTTCTTTGCGATTTGAGGACATTCTGGTAGATTTTTCGAAGAATATGATTACCAGCGAAACACTGGAATTACTTCAAAACTGGGCCCGGGAGTCCAAATTGCCGCAGGCCATTGAAAAAATGTTTTGCGGAGAGGTTATAAACCAAACGGAAAACCGGGCAGTTCTGCATACCGCACTTAGGAACCGCGGCGACCAACCGGTTTTGGTGGACGGGCAGGACGTAATGCCAGAGGTGAACAAGGCTTTGAAAAAAATCGCTGATTTCTCTCAAGAGATCATTGAGGGTGTATGGAAAGGGTATACCAATCAGCCTATTACCGATCTGGTAAATATTGGGATCGGAGGGTCGGACCTGGGCCCATTGATGGTTACTGAAGCCCTTAAACCCTATGCTTCCGGACAACAGCGCGTCCATTTTGTTTCCAATGTAGACGGTACCCACATCGCTGAAACTCTAAAAGGACTTGACCCGGAGACCACCTTGTTTTTAATAGCCTCCAAGACCTTCACCACTCAGGAAACCATGACCAATGCTCACAGTGCCAAAGATTGGTTTTTGCAGAAAGCTGGAGATCCAGAACAGGTAAAAAGACACTTCGTAGCTATAAGCACCAACACCTCGGCAGTAAGAGCCTTTGGCATCGACCCTCAGAATATGTTTCGTTTCTGGGACTGGGTGGGAGGTCGGTATTCGTTGTGGTCATCCATCGGACTGTCCATAGCATGTTACCTGGGTTTTGAAAATTTTCAAGCCTTGCTGGAAGGTGCTCATGTAATGGACAGGCACTTTCGGGAAGCGGAATCATCTCAGAATATTCCTTTAATACTAGCCCTTATCAGCTGCTGGCATATTAATTTCTGGGGAGCTAATTCCGAAGCCATTTTACCTTACGACCAATATCTGCATCGCTTTGCTGCCTATTTCCAACAAGGTAATATGGAAAGCAATGGCAAATATGTTGATCGCGATGGTAAGCCCGTGGATTACCTCACGGGCCCGGTCATATGGGGAGAGCCGGGAACTAATGGCCAGCATGCCTTCTATCAACTGATACATCAAGGTACTACCTTAATTCCCTGTGACTTCATAGCCCCTGCAATCAGCCACAATCCCTTATCGGACCACCATGAGAAACTCCTTTCCAATTTCTTCGCTCAGACCGAAGCCCTCATGAATGGCAAATCCAGGGAGCAGGTTGTCAGTGAAATGCAATCCGGGGGTTTAGATGAGCAAGCTTTCGCGGCCATAGCTCCTTTTAAAGTCTTTAAAGGGAACAAGCCCACTAATTCAATCCTCTTCAAGAAATTAACTCCCAGAACACTGGGCAGTCTTATCGCCATGTATGAGCATAAGATATTTGCTCAGGGGGTGTTGTGGAACATATTTAGTTTCGATCAATGGGGGGTAGAACTTGGTAAACAGTTGGCCAAAAAGATCTTGCCGGAGTTACAGGAACACCACTCAGTAGACACCCACGACTCTTCTACCAATCAGTTGATCAACGCCTTTAAAGAATTTAGATCTTCCTGAACTATGCCTCCCTTGTATCCGTTACTTTTCAAACCTATCCTTAAAGAAAAAATATGGGGCGGCAATAAACTGAGGGAGCTCCTGGGGAAGCCCGCTCAACAAACAGATTTGTGCGGTGAGAGCTGGGAGCTCTCCGGGGTTAAGGGAAACATCAGCGTAGTGCGCGAAGGGCCCCTGGTAGGCCATAGCCTTTCTGATTTGATTGAGGAATACGGAGCGTCACTCCTGGGAGAAAAGGTAGTCCAAGAGTATGGTCATGAATTTCCTTTACTGGTAAAATTCATTGATGCCAACCAGGACCTATCCATCCAAGTGCACCCCAATGATGAATTGGCCCAAGCCCGGCACAATGGACGGGGTAAAACAGAAATGTGGTATTTATTCCAGGTCGACCCTGAATCTTCCTTAATCGCCGGCTTTAGCAAGCCTCTAAACAAGCCACAATACTTGCAGCATTTGCAAACAAAAAATCTTGAACAAATTCTTAACCGGGAAAACGTTCAAGCTCACGATGTTTTCTTTATACCGGCTGGTCGTGTTCATACCATTGGTAAAGGAATACTTTTAGCGGAGATCCAGCAAACCAGCGACATAACCTACCGCATTTACGACTTCGACCGGGTCGATCAGCAGGGCAACAAGCGTGAGCTACACTTGGAACAAGCCTTGGATGCTATGGATTTTAATCACTATCCGCAATATAAAACCAGTTACGAGCAATCTCCTAATAAGGTAGCATCATTAGTGGCCTGCCCCTATTTTAATGTAAACCGACTCTTTTTCCATCAAGCTACCACCAGGGACTATCGCGATCTGGATTCCTTTGTGATCTACGTATGTGTGGAAGGTAAATTACAGGTTCAGTGGGATGGACAGCACGTTACCTTAAAACAAGGTGATACCGCATTGATCCCCGCCCTTATTAAGGAAGTCACCTTAATTCCGAAATCCCCCTATAAGGTACTTGAAGCCTATATTGCGTAACTTTGAGCATCGAACAGAATAAACACATACAATTTCGAGACCTCGGGCTGGTGGATTACAAGCATACCTGGGATCTGCAAGAAGAATTGCTAAAAGAGGTAGTGGCCCTGAAAGTAGCTAATCGCCATAGTAGTGTACACCTACCCACCCCCAATTATCTGCTATTTTGCCAACATCCCCATGTCTATACGCTCGGCAAAAGCGGTGATGAAAATAATTTGCTGTTAAGCCCGGAACAGTTACAGCAGGAAGGCGCCCTTTTCTACAGGATCAACCGCGGAGGCGACATAACCTATCATGGCCCCGGTCAGATCGTAGGTTATCCCATTTTGGATCTTGAGAACTTCTTTACGGATATCCATAAATATTTGCGAACCATCGAAGAAGCGGTAATCCTGACCCTTAAAGATTACTCTTTAAATGCCGGCCGCATAGCCGGACTAACCGGGGTGTGGCTGGACCATGAAGACCCCCAAAAAGCACGTAAGATCTGTGCCCTGGGAGTGAAGACCAGCCGTTGGGTGACCATGCACGGCTTTGCCTTTAATGTAAATACAGATCTGAGATATTTTGATCATATCGTACCTTGTGGTATCCAAGATAAGGCGGTAACTTCACTAGCCCAGGAACTGGGTCGAGATCAAGATTTATCTGAAGTAAGCCGTAATCTTCTGCAGCACCTTTGTGGGGAATTCGGCATGCTAATTAGGGAATACACTAAGTGAAAAAAGACATCATTTTTCCCGAAATGACCGGCGTGATGATCGCTATAGCACGCAAGCCTGTGAATGACAGCTACCACTGGCATGCCTATATCATCAACACTAACGATTACAATCTTGACAACTTACTGATTGTGTCAAAAGGATATGGTGATCCCAAGGGTCCAAAACAAGACACCTCGGTGTTACGTCATTCCATTGAGTTGCTAATGGCACGCAGTTATGCTATTATTGAACCTTTGGATCCCGCGGTGTTTAAGCTGTTCAATGAGTTCTGGGTGAGTTTTTATCATCAGGACCAGATTTACGATAAGAAATTTATTTTTACTCCTGACAGTATCCGGGAAGATCATTTAATGCCCATTGAAGCTCTGGAGTTGGAGGGCATCTTGCATATTTAGTATGACGGAAAACGAATTAGCCAACATTCTTTTTTTAGATATCGAAACAGCTTCTGGAAGCCCTGACTATGACAGTCTGGACGCCAGATTAAAGCCCCATTGGGATCGCAAAGCTTCTTTTTTAAAGAATCCCGATGATCTCAATTCGAACGAGCTTTATTTTGACAGAGCCGGGATTTTTGCGGAGTTTGGTAAGATCCTCACTATCGCCGTGGGTTATTTAACCCTCCTATCCCATGGGGCCTGGGGATTGCGGGTAAAAGCCTTTGCCAATGATCGGGAAATTCAAATCCTGGAAGAGTTTAAAACCCTGCTGGAAACCAAGTTCGATCAGGATCGTTTGAAATTGTGCGCCCATAACGGCAAGGAGTTTGACTTTCCCTATATCTGCCGGCGTATGTTGATCCAAGGCATTGCACTGCCTGAGGTGCTGCAAGTAGGGGAAAGGAAGCCCTGGGAAACCCCGTTTATTGATACCATGGATCTATGGAAGTTCGGTGACCGCAAAAATTTCACCTCTCTTGATCTCCTGGCCAGCCTGTTCCATATTGACACCAGCAAAGACGATATTGACGGCAGTATGGTCAATCAGGTTTATTACGGTGAACAGGGCTTAGAGAGAATTGCCGAATATTGCAAAAAGGATATAGTGGTCACGGCACAACTATTTTTAAAATTGAAATCATTGCCTCCTCTGGAAGAAAAGAACATCACCTTGCTTTAACAATACACTTGTGCGTAAATTTATTGATCAAATAAATGTAGATTTGTCCGGTCATAGAGCATACCTCAAACAACCTTAATTACACAATCTAAATGGCGCGTAAAGGCAAACGTAAAAAAGCGTTTTTTTCCAAAAAGCTTTACCTGGAAAAGATCTTGGGTTATCTGGACAGCCGACCTTTGGGGGCTTTTTCCGCAAAGACCATTACCAAACGACTGGGTTTTCGCGATAAACCCTCCAAGATCATTGTAAAGGAATTGCTAATAGATTTGGCAGCGCAGGGGAAGGTCCGTCAATTGCGTAATGGCAGTTACACTTCCGCCAGAGAAATAGAGTATCTCACGGGTAAGGTGGACTTTGTGAATCCCCGGTTCGCCTATGTGATCATTCCGGAAATGGAAGATGATGTGTGGGTAAAGGCCGAAGATATGGAAACAGCCATGGACGGGGACTTGGTTAAGATTGCGCTTCACAGATCAAAACGACATGGTAAAAGACCCGAAGGGAGGATCCGAGAAATTGTGCAGCGGGCACGCTCGGAATTTGTCGGGAAAATAGAAATTACCGATCGGTACGCTTTTGTAGTACCCGATAATCGTAAGATGTATCTGGATATTTTCGTGCCTCCCGGAAAGACCTTAAAAGCCCAGACCTCCGACAAAGTGGTGGTGAAGATCACCGAGTGGCCTGAAGCCAGTAACCAAAAGCCTGCCGGTGAAGTGATACGGGTTTTAGGTCCGGCTGGTGAAAATGAAGCGGAGATACATTCTATAATGGCGGAATTTGAATTGCCTTTCGAATTTCCGGAAAAGGTGTTGCAAAACGCTCAAAAAATTAAGGGCAACATCACCGCCAAAGATCTGGCAAACCGCAAAGATTTCCGCCATTTAACCACTTTTACCATCGATCCCGCCGATGCCAAGGATTTTGATGATGCACTTTCCTTGAAAATCCTGGATAACGGTCATTATCAGGTGGGGGTGCACATTGCGGACGTAACCCATTACGTAAAGCCCGAGACGCATTTGGAGGAAGAAGCCTTGGAACGGGCTACCTCAGTATATTTGGTAGATCGCACCATTCCAATGTTGCCGGAACGGCTATCCAATGAACTGTGTTCCTTACGACCCCTCGAGGACAAACTCACCTTTTCTACAGTATTTGAGATTGACAGCAATGCCCACGTAAAGGACCAATGGTTTGGTAGGACCATTATACATTCCGATCGCCGATTCTCTTATGAGGAAGCGCAGAGCGGCATCGAACAGGTAGAGGGTGATTATGCCAAGGAACTTACCATCCTTAATGAGTTAGCCTTAAAGCTGCGGCTCAACCGGTTTATGCGTGGAGCTATTAATTTCGAAACTACCGAAGTGAAATTTGAGTTGGATGAGCAGGGTAAACCGTTGCGTGTAATACCCAAAGTGCGCAAAGACGCCCACAAAATGATCGAGGAATTCATGCTGTTAGCAAATCGATCGGTAGCTCAATTCATCTATCACCGGAAAAAAGGCAAACAAAAAGAGACCTTTGTATACCGAATTCATGATTATCCGGACCCCGAAAAGCTAACCGCCTTTTCTGTTTTTGCTCGTAAATTTGGGCACCAACTGCAAATTGAAGAACAGGCCATTGCTAAATCATTGAATAATTTGATCGAGGATATCGAAGGCAAACCGGAGCAGGACGTTCTACAAAACCTGGCAATACGCACCATGGCTAAAGCCAAGTATACCACCGAAGCCAAAGGGCATTTCGGGCTGGCATTCGATCATTATACTCATTTCACTTCGCCCATCCGCCGCTACCCCGACATGATGGTGCATCGTTTGTTGGATCATTATTTAAAAGGGGGAAAGAGTGCCGCCAAAGACGAGTACGAGGAAAAATGCCTGCACGCTTCCGATCGTGAAAAACGCGCAGCAGACGCTGAACGAGCTTCCGTTAAATACAAGCAAGTGGAATTCATGCAAAACGCTGAAAATAAGGAATTCGCAGGAATAGTTTCAGGAGTAACGGAATGGGGGATTTACGTGGAAATGGTTGAAACCAAATGCGAGGGAATGGTAAGACTTTCCGATATCCAGGACGATTACTATGAATTCGATGAGGAAAACTACCGTGTGGTGGGGCGTCGCTACAAGGAGGTCATCACCTTGGGGGATCAGGTGAGGGTGCGGGTGAAGAAAACCGATATTGATCGCAGAACCATAGATCTGATGTTGGCATGACCAATTACATTCAAAACCTGCTCTCGCTAATCGATAACGACCTGAAGGAGTTGGACCTGGATCACCAGCCTCCTGAGTTGTATCAACCAATCCGCTACATACTATCACTGGGAGGCAAGCGCTTAAGGCCTTTACTGGTATTGCTCTCCTATAATATATTTAAGGGTGATCCTGTGAGTATCGTACGTATTGCCAGCCTGGTGGAAATCTTTCACAACTTCACCCTGATGCATGATGATATTATGGATGAGGCCCCCCTGCGCAGAGGAAAGCCAACTGTACACGAGAAGTGGAACACAAATATAGGTATCCTAAGTGGGGACATTATGATGGTCAAGGCCTATGAGGTGCTGGAGCAGGTACCGCAGGAGGTCTTGCTTCACTGTCTCACCACTTTCAACCGCTGTGCCGGGGAAGTATGCGAGGGTCAGCAGGTCGACATGAACTTTGAAAGCCTGAATAAGGTAAGTGCCTCGGAGTATTTGGAAATGATCCGACAGAAAACTGCGGTGTTACTGGGATTTTGTATGGAACTTGGAGCGATTCTGGCTAAAGCGTCACCTCAACAACAAGCACTGGTTAGGCAATTTGGTGTGAATATCGGTATGGGCTTTCAGCTAAAAGATGATCTGCTGGATGTCTATGGGGATCAGGCCAAATTCGGGAAACAGGTGGGTGGTGATATTATAGCCAACAAAAAGACCTATCTGCTGATCAAGGCCCTGGAGCAAGCACCGGATAATGCCTTGCAACTCTGGATGAACAAAAAGGACTTTGACAAACAAGAAAAAGTACAGGCTGTAACAGCCATCTATGATTCCCTGGATATCCGCACACAGACCGAAGAGATTATTAAGCAATATTTCGGAACCGCTTACCAGGCATTGGATCAACTGCAGGGTAATCCGCAGGGGGTATCGGAACTACGTTTTTACGCGGACTACCTTACCAATAGAGATCGATGACACTTAATACTACCTTAGGCATTATCATAGTCACCATTGCCGCTAGTTTTTTCGCCTGGAATCGACGGGATATTTATCAAAAATGGATCTTCAACCCCTACCAAGTGCAGCATCATGGGGAATACTGGCGATTTATTACTTCCGGGCTGATCCATGTGAATTATACTCATTTGTTCTTTAATATGTTTGCCCTGTACTTTTTCGGGCAAAATGTTTCCTATAGATTCGGGCTCCGGGGAGGCTGGCTACTGATTGCTCTCTATTTATTGGGTATTGTGATATCAGACATACCCACCTTCCTCAAACACCGTCATGTGCCCCGCTACAATTCGCTAGGGGCATCCGGAGGGGTAGCCGCAGTAGTATTCAGCAGTATTATGTTCGATCCCTTAAATAAGATCTCCTTCTTATTTATACCAATAGGCATACCTGGCTTCATATTGGGTATTTTGTATATCCTGTACTCCTACTACCAGGGCAAACGAATGTCCGATAGTATCAACCACGATGCTCATTTGTACGGCTCTCTTTTTGGTATCATTTTCACCGTAATGTTAAGGCCCCAGGTATTGAGTAACTTTATTGATCAGATCCTTCAATGGAATCTTTAAAGTTTAGAGGATGATGCATTTCATCCCGGTTGAGTACCATGAGCGTTGAGTACCATGAGCACAGGGTTTAGTACCACCTGTCGAATAATGCTATCAAGGCTGCCGGATGTGGGGAACGGTTGGTGGTAAATTATTAGTGGGAGATTTTTTCTATTATCTCAATTCCTGACACCCATAAGCACTATCTTAAAACCGGGGCGGGGGGGACTCCCCCAAGGTGTAAATTGTTGGAAAAATCAGGATGACATCAAATCAGTATGGCATCATTAACCTTAAGCATTAACCCCTTCGACATTAATCATTAGATTTTGTGTGGGATGATCCAAGTTAATGTTTAAACCGAAATGATTAATCTTCGATGGTTGATCGTTAATCTATAAGTGCATGCACCCGAATCTTGGCTTTAGTGCACGGCTCCCAACCTGGTTTCTGTAGTTGAATTGTACCTTTCTCAATAGGGTCTTTCGTATGAATTTCATATTAGCCCACACAGTTAATTTTCCTTGCCATCAATTTTCCTTGTAAGTATCCCCAGAAATGTGCTACTTTTGCACAGTAATTTTGAATTGACCTATGGAATACATTGGAAGCGGAGCAACCGCCTTTTTATGGATCGTAATTGTATTATTAGCTTTTGTTGTGGGTATCAGTACCACTGATATTTTAAAGCTCAAAAAGAAAAAGAAGGAAGAGTAAAAACAAAAAATCCTGATCGAAAAGGTCAATCAGGATTTTTAATACTTTAAGCTTTTTTAGGAGGCTTTTTTAAGCTTCGGTGGGTTCCACTGAAACGAAAGAGCGATTATTGCGGCCTTTCTTGAACATCACAGTACCGTCGATCAAAGCGAACAAGGTGTGGTCGCGGCCTAAGCCCACATTACTGCCAGGATGGTGTTTGGTGCCTCGCTGCCTCACTATGATATTTCCGGCTATGGCTTTCTGACCTCCGTAGATCTTTACCCCTAATCTTTTACTTTCCGACTCCCGACCATTTCGGGAACTACCGGCTCCTTTCTTATGTGCCATAATTATTTACTGGTGATTTTTTCAATTAATACTTTGGTGAAATCCTGACGGTGTCCATTCTTCTTTTTATATCCCTTTCTTCTCTTTTTCTTAAACACCAACACTTTGTCACCCTGTATATGCTCCTGGATCTTTCCAGAAACTTTGGCCCCCTTTATCTGAGGGGTCCCAACATTGACCTTGCCATCCTTGTCTACCAACAGGACCTGGTCAAACGTTACGGAAGCGCCAGCCTCACCCTCCATTTTAGGAGCATAAATGGACTGATCTTTAGTTACCTTGAACTGCTTGCCGCCTATGTCTACGATTGCATACATGCTAGAAATACTAGTTTTTGAAAACGGATTGCAAATATAAGGTAATTATTGATCTTAACAAACCCCGCTAATGGTATAAGTGGACACTAAAAAAAATTTAAAATATTTTTAGCACGAGCCCTTATGAAGTTTTTGTTTGATAACATTATTCCAAAGATTTAAATAACAAAAAGTTATCTCCAGCTAAATTGAATTTTTCCGGTAAACCCTGGATTTTCTACACAAAAATAGCTTTGACTTTACCCGCTATTTTACAATATTTGTAAGGGTCGTATTGGAAATTTTTGGTCCTTTCAATCCAATACCTCAAGCAGTATTTTTGGTTCGAATTAATTGACTGTAAAAAGTCAACTGATAACCTTTTTATCTTTTTTTAACAGTTTGTTTAAACATATACCTATCAAAACTCATGAGTGATATTGCAGCGGTGGAAGAGCCGATATTACAGGAGAACAGTGGTCGATTCGTCCTTTTTCCTATTCAACACGATGATATCTGGCAGTTTTACAAGAAAGCGGAAGCCAGTTTTTGGACAGCAGAAGAAATTGATTTAAGCCAGGACCTTACCGACTGGGAAAATCTAAATGATGGCGAACGCCACTTTATCACCCATGTTTTGGCTTTTTTCGCAGCCAGTGATGGCATCGTTAACGAAAATCTGGCTGAACACTTTGTGTCCGAGGTACAATATACGGAAGCAAAGTTTTTCTATGGGTTTCAGATCGCTATTGAGAACATCCACTCGGAAACCTACTCACTGTTAATCGACACCTATGTAAAGGACCCTCAGGAAAAGGACCGGTTGTTCAATGCCGTGGAGACCATGGACTGCGTTAAGAAGAAAGCCGACTGGGCGCTACGCTGGATTGACGAGGGTAACTTTCAGGAACGGCTTATCGCATTTGCGGCAGTAGAGGGAATTTTCTTTTCAGGCAGTTTTTGTTCCATTTTCTGGTTGAAAAAACGGGGATTAATGCCCGGATTAAGTTTCTCTAATGAATTGATCTCAAGGGACGAAGGACTGCACTGCGACTTTGCCTGCCTGCTATACACTCAGCATACTGTCAGCAAACTACCTGAAGACAAGGTCATCGAAATTATTACCGATGCCGTAACCATAGAAAAAGAATTTGTTACGGACTCCCTGCCTGTCAACCTGATCGGTATGAACGCCGAACTGATGTGTCAGTATATAGAATTTGTAGCTGATAGATTGTTGAATGAGTTAATTGGCAAAAAAATCTACAACTCGACCAATCCATTTGATTTTATGGAGATGATCTCCCTGCAAGGAAAAACCAATTTCTTTGAGAAACGGGTGGGAGAATATCAAAAAGCCGGAGTTATGAACAAGGAAGAAAGCAGCGCTCCGAAATTTTCATTGGACGAGGATTTTTAAAGATTGATCGCCATAACTTATTCACTACCTAAACTAAAACCCTAAACTTCACCCTACTATGTTAGTTGTAAAAAGAGACGGTAGAAGAGAGTCTGTCAAATTTGACAAGATCACTTCCCGCATTGAGAAGCTGTGCTATGGGCTGGACATGAACTACATTGAACCAGTGGATATTGCGAAGAAGGTTATCTCGGGAATTTATGACGGGGTTACTACTGTGGAATTAGACAACTTAGCTGCTGAAACAGCCGCCTCGCTAACCACTAAACATCCGGATTTTGCCAAACTTGCCGCTCGTGTAGCCATTTCTAATTTACATAAGGTTACTAGTAAGTCGTTTTCCAATACTATGAAACGACTTTATACCTACGTAGATGCTAAAACCGGAGAGAATGCACCCTTAGTTTCCAAAGAGACCTACGGTATCGTTAAAAAGAATGCAGCTCTTTTAGATTCCAGCATAATATATGACCGGGATTTCAGCTACGACTATTTTGGGTTTAAGACGTTAGAGCGCTCCTACCTTATGAAGATCGACGGTAAGATCGTAGAACGGCCCCAACACATGTTAATGCGTGTGGCCGTGGGAATTCATGGTAAAGATATCGAAGCTGCTATCGAAACCTATAACTTACTCTCCGAGAAGTGGTTCACCCACGCCACTCCTACCCTGTTCAACGCAGGTACTCCCAAGCCTCAATTGTCCTCGTGTTTCTTGCTCACCATGAAGGATGACAGCATCGATGGCATCTACGATACTTTAAAGCAATGTGCCAAGATCTCGCAATCTGCCGGCGGAATCGGACTAAGCATTCACAACATCCGCGCCAAAGGTTCTTATATCAAAGGGACCGGAGGGACTTCCAACGGGATAGTTCCTATGCTGCGCAATTTCGACATGACCGCCCGCTATGTAGATCAGGGTGGTGGTAAGAGGAAGGGGAGTTTTGCTATTTATCTGGAGCCTTGGCATGCCGATATCTTTACCTTCCTGGATCTTAAGAAAAATCACGGTAAAGAAGAATTGAGGGCTCGTGACCTGTTTTATGCATTGTGGGTGTCGGACTTGTTTATGAAACGAGTCCAGGACAATGCCGATTGGTCGCTTTTCTGCCCAAATGAGGCGCCAGGACTGGCAGATTGTTATGGCGAAGAGTTTGAGAAACTCTATTTAAAGTATGAGAAGGAAGGACGTTACCGTAAGCAGGTAAAAGCTCAGGATCTTTGGTTCGAAGTTTTGGAGGCACAGATCGAGACAGGAACACCTTATATGTTATATAAGGACGCTGCCAACAAAAAATCCAATCAGAAAAACCTGGGAACCATTAAATCCAGTAACCTCTGTACGGAAATTATCGAATACACCTCACCGGACGAAGTGGCTGTATGTAACCTGGCCTCTATTGCGTTACCCAAATTCGTTGCTGAAGATGGCACCTTCGATCATCAGAAATTATATGACATCACCTATGTCGTTACTAAAAATCTCAACAAAGTAATTGATGTCAATTACTATCCGGTAAAGGAAGCGCAAAACTCCAACATGCGACACCGACCAATTGGTATTGGTGTTCAGGGCTTGGCGGATACTTTCATCAAATTGCGTATGCCTTTTGACTCGGATGAAGCTAAAGGTTTGAACCGGGATATTTTTGAAACCATTTATTTTGCTTCCATGACCGCCTCCAAGGATTTGGCCAAGGTGGATGGTCCTTATGAAAGCTTTAAAGGTTCACCGGTATCCAAAGGAATTTTTCAGTTTGATATGTGGGGAGTAACTCCCGGTTCAAATCGATGGGATTGGGACAACCTGAAGAAAGAAGTGAAAAAACACGGTGCGCGTAACTCCTTATTACTAGCGCCGATGCCCACCGCTTCTACATCACAAATTCTGGGGAACAACGAATGTTTTGAGCCCTATACCTCCAATATCTATACCCGCCGTACGCTAAGCGGGGAGTTTATTGTAGTAAACAAACATCTGTTAAAAGATTTGATCAAGCTGGGTCTGTGGAATAACAGTATGAAGAATCGTTTAATTGAGGCCAATGGTTCCATTCAAAACATACCGGAAATCCCTCAAAACATTAAAGATCTCTACAAGACGGTTTGGGAAATTTCTCAAAAGGTGATCATCGAAATGTCGGCCGAACGCGGGGCTTATATTTGCCAAAGTCAGAGTATGAACATACATATTCAGGATCCCAATTTTGGTAAAATGACCTCCATGCACTTCTATGCTTGGAAATTGGGATTGAAAACAGGCATGTATTATCTGCGATCAAAAGCCGCTACCGATGCCATTAAATTTACCTTGGATAAAGAGGCAATTCAAGAATCGCAGCCAGAGTCTGAAGCTGCCCCTGAGGAATCTGAAGTGTCTATGACACAAAAACAGTCCGACATGCAATGTTCCCTTGATAACCCCGATGATTGCATTGCTTGTGGCAGTTAAAGAGGTTTAGTTCCACTAAACACTAAACTAAAAAAGTCCTGACAGATCCCGGGCTATGCCGGGACGCCAGGACTTTTTATTTAAATCAGGGAACAACTGATCAACGGGTTATCTATAAGACGCAGGAAATTTTTAAATGGTTGGCAAGGTCAAAAAAAAACCCGATGCTAAGATCGGGCTAGATGTTTTAATTTTCCATTAGAGGCGGAATTCTCAAAACTTGTCCGGGGTAAATCTTGTCCGGATGCTCCAACATAGGACGATTCGCCTCGAAAATAATATTGTATTTGCTGGCATTGCCATACTGAGCTTTAGCAATCTTAGATAAGTAATCTCCTGCCTGGACAGTATAATACACTGCTTCTGGTTCCTTGTTCAGTACATCGATCTGATTATCGACCTGAGAAACACCGTTTACATTACCTACCGCCAATACCGCTTTCTCAGCAATTTCTTGAGTTTCTGTGGTACCATTAATGGTGGCCACACCACCACTGAATTTAACATCCAGCTCCTGAACAGGAATGTCCATTTTGCGAACTACATTTTCTAATGCTTCAGAAGCCCTGGATTCCGCCGCAGCTTTTTTCGCAGCTTTCTCTTCCGGGGTGGGGCCTGCGGGTTCGTCGGTCCCGAATATTTTGGAGCCTGCTCCCTTGATAAAATCTATTAATCCCATAATAAAAAGGTTTAAAGTTAAAGTTCGGTCAATATAGATAATAAGCCACCAGCCGCCAACATTTTTCGATAAATGCAGCTCATTTTTCGATGGACAATATTTGACTTAAATCTTCTAAGTACTGTACATCAACCTCATCAAAAGCACCCACTTCATCACTGTCAACATCCATTACCAAGGTTACCATTCCATTACTGAAAAACGGAACCACAATCTCCGATCGAGAAGCTGCATTACAGGCTATATGTCCGGGAAACTCCCTTACATCATATACCACAACGGTGCGTGCTTCCTGCCAGGCCGTTCCACATACACCTTTGCCCTTGCCAATCCGTGTGCAGGCTACCGGTCCTTGAAATGGTCCTAGTACCAATTCATCACCTTTTACCAGATAAAATCCTACCCAAAAAAAGCCTAAAGCCTGCTTTAGTGCAGCCGCTACATTGGATAGGTTTGCAATCAGGTCCCTCTCATCAGCTACCAGGGCATTTATTTGGGGCAATAGGGCGCGATACTTTTCCTCCTTACTTAAAGAGTCGGCAATAATGATTTCCTCAGCCATGGTTTATTTGATTATAAAAAATTCGCAAACGATCCTCTCCCAATAAACGCTCCTCCTCACAATTAGTATTCAAAACCGGGGCTTTAATACCTTCGCCAAATAAATGGGGAGCCACAAACACCCGTGCCTCATCCCAATGGTCCCCTTCCGTCATACTTTGTAAGAGCATGGCTCCTCCCTCCGCAAGCACACTTTGAATCCCTCTTTGGTGGAGATCCTGCCATATGTTTGCTAAGAACCCACCCTTCGGCAGCATTATCCAGGTCACATTTCCCTCATTCCCTTCCTGGAGGTAGTTATAGCAGAGAGTGGGTACGGAACCATCAAACAACTTGAGGTCATTACTCAGGGACATGGTGGGATCCAACACGATTCGCAGCGGATCATTTCCTTCAAAGCCCCTGACTGTTAACTGCGGATCGTCATATTGCGCCGTACCACGGCCAATCAAAATAGCATCTTCCTGTGCTCGGAATATGTGAACCAACTGGCGTGATTGTCGGTTACTGATCCACTTGGAATCATAGTTAGGCTTAGCCATAAACCCATCAGCAGTTTGAGCCCATTTTAATATAATATAGGGTCGTTGCCGTTCATGGTAAGTGAAGAATCTTCGATTCAGAAAGGCCCCGAGAGCGCCTAAGATACCGGTAACCACCTCTACGCCGGCCTCTTTTAACTTTGCTACCCCTTCTCCCGAAACTTTGGGGTTGGGATCCAGGTTAGATATCACCACCCTTGGTATCTTTGATTCAATAATTAGATCTGCACATGGAGGAGTTTTTCCATGATGTGAACAGGGCTCAAGATTGACGTAGAGCGTACAATCCGACAACAAATCCGTATCCTTAACGGCATTGATAGCTTCCACTTCTGCATGGGGACCCCCATACTCATGGTGAAACCCTTCACCAATGATACCATCCTTAGTAACCAGCACACATCCTACCTGTGGATTCGGGCTTACCCTGCCCAAACCGGAAGCTGCCAACTCCAGGGCCCGCTGCATATACTGTTCGTGAATATCCAATTAGTTCTAGATTGTGATCACAAAGTTATATTTTTATCTGGTTTTTAGTCAAAGCTAAACTGCTCATTTTATATCATGCTCATTTACATAAAGGACTTTATCCAGAAAGTTAGTGAGGAGCTAAAACCTCTTTATCAGGCCACAGAGTCTGAACAAATTTCTTATTTGTTGTTAGAGCATGAATTGGGGATCCGCAAACAAGATCAATTGCTAAACAGTGCTATGGAATTGCCCGCGCTGCATGCAAAAAACATTCAGACCGCTGTGCAACGTCTTCAAAATGGAGAGCCTATCCAGCATATACTGGGAAAAGCACACTTTTACGGACGAGACTTTAAAGTGGGGCCTCAAGTATTGATACCCCGGCAGGAAACAGAGGAACTGATCGCTTGGATACTTAAAGATCACACACAAAAGGGTAAGAGAATACTGGACGTCGGCAGTGGTAGCGGCTGCCTGGCCATTACTCTAGCTCTGGAAATGAACAGGGCTCAAATATACGCATTGGATGTAAGCGAGCAGGCGCTGGATATAGCCCGGCTAAATGCCCAAAAGTTAAGCGCCTCTATAGAATTTCTTCAACTGGACATACTGCACGAGAGCCCTCAGCTAACGGATCTGAACATAATAGTTTGTAATCCTCCGTATGTCCCCCAATCGGATTTAGAATCGATGCAGATACAAGTGAAACAGCATGAACCGCATGGTGCCTTATTCGTGCCGGACGGGAATCCTTTGATCTTTTATGAGCGATTGACGGAGGTCGCCCCGACCCTGTTGAAGCCTGGCGGTAGTCTCTATCTGGAAATACACCATGCTTTCGGACCCCAAGTCATGGCGTTGTTCCAGGATCCTGGTTGGGAAAAGGTAGAATTGAAAAAGGATCTTCAAGGGAAAGATCGAATGATCAAAGCAACTTTAAGAGCTGAAGAAGGTTAAAAACTCAACTTTAGGGTGGCAAAAACACTGGCCGGAGCCTGTACCAGATATCCCGGGCCATCAATGGTGCCATCAAAATCCACATCCACGGGAGCACCATTAGTAAAATACTGAGTGTCGAACAGGTTGTTAACCTGCACTACCAATTGATGGGCCTTCCAGTTCACCCCCAGTTGGGCGTTGAGTACCATAAAATCCGGCATGGTTAAGTCCGCCCGATTAGTGAGTTCCAGAAATGACTCTCCCACATAGCGAGCGCTTAAGCCTACACTAAAATACTGGTTGACCTTATAATCGGCATGGGCATTGATCAGCCACTCTGGGCTTAAAATGGGTTCAACGTTTCTAAAAATTTCAGTGGCTCCGCCGGGTGCAAACGCTTTGATCTCGCTTTGCATAAAAGTAGCCTGCCCTCCTATAGCTAAATCATCCAAAGGCTGCCACAGCCAGTCGATCTCCAGCCCGGTACGGTAGCTATCCGCAATATTCTGTCGCAATTGAACAAAACCTTCGGGGATGAATTCTCCGGTGGGAGCGATTTCGTCTGAAAAATCCATGTAAAAGAAATTGGCTTGAGCCTGCAGCTTTGAAGTGGATATGTTGAGCCCTAACTCCATATCGTTTACATACTCCGCTTTAACAGAGTTTTCATCAAGCACGGCATCCAGATTGAAGGCGCTGACCACTGTGGACCCCAGAATATCGGCACGGGTAGGCTCCCGTCCGCTGCGACCAAACGACCAAAAGAGACTGATAGGTCCGTTGAGTTGATAAGTTATGCCTACTTTAGGGTTAAAGAAGGTCCAGTCGCGCTGCGGTACAGTCAGGCCACTAATATTCACTCCCTGCGATTCTAAAAATGTCAGGTCCGGCTCCAGGTCCAACGTGACCCTACGAATTTGCAGATCGGCAAAGAATTTCCAATTACCCCATTGTCTCTGGGCTTTACCGAAAGCGCTTAATTCATTTTTTTGAGTGTGGTCGCTGTAGTACGGATTGTTCTTGTCATCCAGAAACCCTTCCTGGTTCTTTCGCTTAAAAACGTAACCATGTAGTCCAGCATTGACCTCCCACCCTTCGCGAGTAACTCCGCTAAGTGCTGTCAATGCCCCAAAATGGTCGTTATACAAAGGGAAATTCTGCTGGATCAGGTTTCCGTTGCCGTCATCGAATCCAAAAGGAAAATCACCGCCAGCACCACCGTAATATAGGGAGGATGCCAGACTCCATTTATTGTTAAAGGCATGGATGTGCTGCAATTGAGCTAGCTGCTGATTAAAATCGTCTTCATCATTGGGATCCAGGTAGTTGGTGCGCGGTTCTTCACGGATATCATCTATTAATACCGGCAGATAAGCCAACTCGTTGCGTGTCCGGCCTGCCAGCACATTGATTTTAACAATATCCTTCTCCCCGAAATATCCCCCGGAAAAGAAGAATGACTCCGCGTTGGTCCCGGAATTAAATTTATAGCCGTCGGAATACGTCTTGGTGATGCGGGCCCCAAAGGCCCAACGATCGTTGATCAGGCCGCTCTTAAACCCCACACTGCCGCGGAAAGATCCAAATGAACCAGCTGTTAATTGTAGCTCCCCGCTGGAGTTTTCTTGGTTGATTGCCGATGTTTCGTAATTGATGGATCCGGCGTAAGAAGCGGTGCCATTGGTACTGGTGCCCACACCCCGCTGAACTTGTACCGATTGAATGTTATTACTGAAATCTGTGAAATTGGAGAAGAATACCCCTTGATCAACCATATCGTTAAGGGGTACTCCGTTAAGGGTAATATTGATGCGGGTTTGATCAATGCCCCGCAAGCGCATGAGAGCATAATTGGCAAAGCCACTGCCGGATTCAGAGTGAGCTAAAATGGATGGTACTATGCGTTCTAAATTTAATACGGCATCTTGACCCCAGTATACTTTTTGAATATTCTCTCGGGGCAGGGTTTTTTGGGCAGTAGGGCTACCCTCTGGCGCTCTAAGGGCCTTGATCACCACCTCTTCTAGAAGCAAGTTTGTATTCAAAGCGATCTCCAAGCTACTTCGACCTTTCATATCAATCCTTTGGGTTTTGAATCCTACAAAAGAGATCTCCAGCACCCGGTGACTTTCGTTCAACTCTTGAAAACTGAATGCACCGCGCTCATCGGTAATGCTGAAAAGATCACTTTCCAGGACTTTTACCAACGCTCCTTCCAAGGGTTCTCTGGATTCCGCGTCCACTACGATTCCGCTAAGGGATTGGGCCCAAGTATTGCTTAGGGTCAGTAAAGCGAAAACCACCAGGACAATTAATCGTAGCATGTGTTTGATAGTTTTTTGTTGAAACGGTGAAACTTTGAATAGATATTAGGGGTTGCTCCTATTCGTTTGTGTTTCCCCTTCCCTACGCCGGCATTATCCGGATCAGGTGCAGTCTTCTTCAAGACTTGGGTATATTCTCAGCCTGTATATGATAGGCACCCCTGTAACACCAAAGTTAACCCTAAATTTTATAACCGCAAAGCTTGAAGGGCCTGCAGTGCTTGCGTGAAACGACTTTGACCAACACCTTGAAGCCTTTTGAATGAATGGCCACTTTCTGTTAATTCCTGCAGATATAGTTCCAGGAGTTCTTCACGCTGATGCGGGTGCTCTCGCTGGGGATCCGGCTGCCAGGGTAGGTCTATGTCAGTAAGCAGGTAAAGGTCACAGTGGGAGCGCTCGATTTGTTCCCTAATCCAGGGATGGGTGCGTCCGTATCGGTAGTCCCCCCATATTTTAATGACCCTCAAATCAGTGTCACAGAACAACCAGGAGGGCTGGTTTTCTGCGGCCTGCTGTTCACTGGCCCACTGCTCCTGGGCTATCTTCAGGAGGTCCGGCTCCTCATAGGGCCGGGTTAGTTGATCCAAATATTCACGGGCATACTCCGGCACCCAAGGAGCATTAAAATGCTCTGCCAGTTTTCGCGCCAGGGTAGTCTTTCCTGTAGATTCCGGTCCGATGATCACCACCTTTTTCATGCGGCAACCACAGATTGGTTCATGGTTTTCCTCCAGGCCATGTATCCTGCTATCGCCATGCCAATGTAGAACAAATAGAGCAGGCAATAAAAATAAAGGTCCTTATAGAAGTAGATCCCGGTAGCCAGGATATCCACCACCAGCCACCACATCCAGTTCTCGATCTTCTTGCGTGCGGTGAGCCACATGGCCGCAAAACTTAAAACTGAAGTGGTGCTATCCCAATAGGCCAGTGACGCATCGGTGTAGGTGTTGAGCAGATAGCCCCAGGCCATAATTCCTGTGGCCGATATGATAAGCAAAGCTGCCCAGGTATTGAAACCTATGGTAGTCACCGGAACCTCCTCGTGTTCGGCCTTTTTTCCGTAAACCCAGTAGTACCAACCATAAATATTCATACCCAAAAAGAAGATGTGCAGAATAAAATCGGCATAGAGGCGAGCCTGAATAAAGATCACAAAGGAGATTAGTACATAGGCAATGCCCAAAGGCCAGGTGAGGATGCTTTGACGGATCAGGAATAACACACACAGCACCCCGAATACAAAGCCCAGGAACTCCAATACCTTCATGTTTAAGGCATAATTAAAGACCTCCTTAAAAAACTCCATTGCGTCCATGGGGATCAAAGTTACCCTATATCCGTCAACCTGCAAGCACCACTTTTTGTGTCTGGGGCAAATTAATGGGTGTTTGTTTTCATATGTTGTACAATCTGAGTAGCTTTATCCGGCAAATAATAGCTCTTAAATTATTTGCCATGTTCCTCGATTCCTCCAAATTCCTTTTCGAAGCACTAACCTACGACGACGTATTACTCAGTCCGGGTTATTCCGAAGTACTGCCCCGCGATACCCAGGTCACCAGTAAACTTTCCCAAAATATCCATCTGAATATTCCTTTTCTTTCTGCTGCAATGGATACAGTGACGGAGTCGGAATTGGCCATTTCTATGGCACTGGACGGTGGCATTGGGTTCATCCACAAGAACATGAGTAAAGAAGCCCAGGCGGACCAGGTCAGAAAGGTAAAACGTTCCCAAAGTGGTATGATCCTGGACCCCATAACCCTAAACGGTAAATCCACTCTCGGTGATGCTGCCCAAATCATGAGGGAATTCAAGATTGGAGGGATCCCCATTATCAACAGTGACGGCAAACTGGCGGGGATCATTACCAACCGCGATCTACGATTCCAAAAGGACTTGAGCATTCCGGTGGTGGATATAATGACCAAGGAGGAGTTGGTAACCGCCGGAGAGGGTATAAGCTTAGAAGAAGCCGAAGAGATCCTTATGGAGCACAAAATTGAAAAGCTTCCTATTGTGGATAAAGAAGGGAATTTGCGGGGGCTCATTACCTACAAGGACATTTTAAAGAACAGCGACCGCCCCAACGCCTGTAAAGACCAATACGGTCGCCTGCGTGTAGGTGCGGCGGTAGGGGTCACCAAAGACACCATGGAACGCATTGAACTGCTCGTTGATGCCGGAGTAGATGTAGTAACCATCGATACTGCCCACGGGCACTCCAAGGGAGTGATCAATGCCTTAAAAGAAGTGAGGAAAGCCTTCGGTGATTTAGAATTGATCGTAGGTAATGTGGCCACCGGTGAGGCGGCAAAAGCTTTGGCGGACGCCGGCGCCAACGCTGTGAAAGTAGGAGTTGGACCTGGGAGCATTTGTACCACCCGAGTGATTGCCGGTGTGGGAGTACCCCAATTATCTGCTGTTTACCTGGCTGGCGAGGCTCTAAAATCTTATGACGTACCGGTAATTGCGGATGGCGGTATTCGTTTCTCCGGGGATGCTGTGAAAGCCCTGGCCGCCGGGGCCAGTAGTGTCATGATAGGCTCAATGCTGGCGGGTACCGAAGAAGCACCAGGAGAAGTGATCATCTATGAGGGGCGAAAGTTTAAATCCTACCGGGGAATGGGATCAGTCGATGCTATGGAAGACGGATCAAAAGATCGCTATTTCCAGGACGCCGAAGACGACCTCAAGAAATTAGTTCCGGAAGGGATCGTGGGCCGGGTACCCTATAAGGGCGACGTTTCGGAAGTGCTGTACCAAATGGTGGGAGGATTAAGAGCCGGAATGGGGTATTGTGGAGCCAAGGACATCGATGCCCTTCATCAAGCGAAATTTGTCAAGATCACAAATGCAGGGGCTAGGGAAAGCCACCCCCATAATATTCAGATAACCCGGGAAGCTCCCAATTACAGCAGATAAGGTAAATTTCAAATACCCATCAAAAACCCCCTCTGCACCGGTATTGGAGCGGAGACGTATAACCAATATATTTCGTAAATTGCGTGCTGATTTTTTTGTCTTCAATTTTTCCAATAAATGTCACCAAAAAGTACCGTTAGACTTACCACCTTTACTGCGGTTTTAGCCTGGATCGCACTTACGGTAGTCGATCTGTTTTTGGGATTTGAGTTGAAGAACAACGTTAATACGGGAGTCCCGAATTTCCTGTCGGGAACCTTCCTTACCGTTTACATCGTGGCCTTGTTCTATTTCTACAAGCAAAAAGTTGAGAATGCCGATAGTATCAACTTCATTGATCTGCTGTGGCGGGTATTCGTTACGGGATTAGTAGCCACTATTGTTTCAGTTTTTATTCAGTTCTTCCTGTCATTTATTGCCGGCACCAAGCTAGGGGAGCATGAACTGATGCAAAGCTTCTTCTACCATATTAACCTGGGTTTAATTCTGGCTTTCGTGATCTCCACCTACATGGTATGGAAAAAGTTAATTCTCTACCAGAAAACGAAATCCCTGATCAGGACCTGGCAAGTGTTTGAATACTCATTCCTGGTAAGTTTACTTTTTTATTTTCTCCCCTATCAGTTTTTTGATATCCCTTTCACGGTGGTATTCGCTTTTTTGGTTAGCCTGGGATTGATCGTATCACTAAACCTGAAATGGGTAGCCTATTTGAATTTCAAACAGAAATGGAAGAGCATTTTACTGGTACTGTTGGTAATCCTCTACCTCACGTATTTCCTGGTGTATATTATCCGCAATTCAGGTAATGGCATCCTCATATCGGACCTGATCAACCATGTTTCGGTATTAGCAGTATTTGCGTTTATTCTTTTTTATGCCATCGCCTCTTTGTTGGTTACTCTATTTAATTTACCTACCACCTCAGTATTTGAGCAGAAACTTGAAGAAGTGGTAAATTTTCAAAGGTTAAGCCAGTCTAACCAGACCGGCCAAAACCAGGATGAGATCTTCGAATTGTTATTGGACAGTTCCATGAGCGCTACATTTGCCAGTGCTGCCTGGTTCGAGCCCAATAGTCAAACCGAATCCATAAAGTTGATCCGCAAAAATATTCCTAATAATAAAGTCCAGGAGGTCAAGGACACCTTCAATAATCAACGATTAAAGAAAACTGTACTGCCTGCCTTCCGCAATATCAGAGGTGGAGATGACAGCACGTTAATCGAAAACATCAGTGATTCTGCCTTTAAATCTATCCTGGTGTATCCTTTGGAAGTACAGAATGAGAAAATTGGCACTATGGTGCTGTTAAAGGAAGTATCGGATGGATTTAATAAGGACGGGATCAATATTGTCAATACATTTGGCAATCAGGCGGCAGTATCTATTGAGAATTACCGCTTACTGCAAAGCGCCATCGAGAATGAACGCTATCAGGAAGAGCTGAATATTGCCAAGCGCGTGCATGAAAGCCTGCTGCCTTCAAAACTGGAATCCAACGATCATTTCGATATCTCTGCCTTCTCCGGAGCTGCCGATGAAGTAGGCGGCGATTATTTTGACTTCCATAGAATTTCAGAAGACAAACTGGTGTTGGTAATTGGCGACGTTTCTGGTAAAGGAACCTCAGCCGCCTTCAATATGTCTCAAATGAAGGGAGTATTTCACAGCCTGGCACAGTTGGACCTCAGTCCGGAGGAGTTTTTGGGTAGAGCTAATGACGCTTTGAGCCGCTGTTTGGAGCGTACTTCCTTTATTACATTATCGTACTACGTGGTAGATACCGCTTTGAAATCCCTTGAATTCAGCCGGGCTGGACACTGTCCTAGTATATTTTATAAACAATCACAAAATGAAGTGCAACTGATAAAAAGTAAGGGTTTGGGATTGGGAATAATACGCAATCAGGAGTACTGCAAATATATTGAAACCAACAAATTAAACTATTCTTCCGGAGATTTGTTAGTGCTGTATACCGATGGCATTACTGAAGCCAAAAATCCTGCAAATGAAGAGTTCGGTTACCACCGACTGCAACAAGTTGTGCAGAATAACGTAGAGAAATCCGCGAAGGAGCTGCAAGATATTATTATTGATACTTTATATGATTTTACTCAAACTAAGCACATAGAGGACGATTATACCACTATGATCCTGAAGTTTAAGTAAAAACCCAAACTAACGTTAACCGTTATTACTATTATATGCATATATCGAGTGTTTTAGAGGAAGACCACTACATTATCACCATCAATGGTGATGTAGATGCCAGTTCTTCCATTCACCTTGACGAGGCTATGAATGAGGCCATTCATGGCGGGCATTCCAAGATTTTAATTGACTGCAGTGCTTTAAATTATATTTCCTCTGCAGGTCTGGGCGTTTTCATGTCCTACCTGGAAGAGCTCAAAGCTAAAAATATCCATATGGTATTGTTCGGCTTGAGTGAAAAAGTGGAAAATGTCTTTAAGGTACTGGGGTTGGACCAGCTGCTTAACATACAACCCAGTAAGGATCAGGCTAAGCAAGAATTCCATGGATAATCAATTAAAAGTAAACTGCCAGAAAGAGCGGCTTCGGGATGTGCGGGTGTTTGTAGAAAAACATTTAAAAAAACACGGAGTTCCGGAGGTGGAAGTGGGTAAAATGGTATTGGCAGTCGACGAGGTATGTGCCAACCTCATGATTCACTCTCATAACTGCGACCCCCGGAAGCACATTGGCATCAAAATTAAAGTGAAACATGGTAAAGAAGTGGTTTTTGATATCTCCGATTACGGTGTCGGTTTCAACTTCTGTCATTACAAAGAACCTTCAATTGACGACATTATTAAACAAAAGAAAAAGGGTGGGGTAGGATTGATCCTGGTGAAAAGGATCATGGATCATATGGAGTTCATCAGAAAGCACAACCGCAACGTATACCGGCTGGTTAAACGATTACAAGCCGCATAAACCCCTCATTTTAACATTTTTTGACATCAGGCTAACCCCAGGTCTGTAAAAAAATCGTTAAACTTGCAGATAAATTTTTTAGCATCCAGGTGAATTTCCATAACATTACCAGAATCAGCCTTAATATATTGGTGTTGAGTTGCTTGGCTTACGGTTGCTCTACCATAAAAAGCACCGGATCTCAAGAGATCATTACCATCGACCAGCGCTCCGTAACCACGGAGGAGTTCCTTTATGTTTTTGAGAAAAACAATCTGAATCAGAATCTGGAAGTGGTTACTGAGGACGACGTAAGGGATTATTTGGACCTGTTTATCAATTTTAAACTCAAAGTCCATGAAGCGGAGGCCCAAGGACTTCATCAGGATCCTGACTTTGTCAGTGAACTTGAAGGTTATCGCAAGCAGCTCGCTCGACCTTACCTTACCGAAACTCAGTTCATGGATTCCTTGGTAAAGGTTACTTATAACCGCTTGGGCGAAGAGGTTAGTGCCTCCCACCTATTGATCAGGGTAGCGGAAGATGCAAGCCCAGCTGATACCTTGGTGGCCTACCGCAAGATCGAAGAAATACGGGCAAGGGTAGATGCTGGAGGTGATTTTAACAGCTTGGCTCAGCAATTTTCAGAAGACCCCTCTGCCAGTCAAAATGGGGGCCATTTAGGATATTTCTCCGCTATGCAGATGGTATTTGATTTTGAAAATGCGGCTTATGGACTCAACGTGAATGAGGTTTCAGCTCCGGTGAGGACCCGCTTTGGCTATCATTTAATTAAGGTACATGACAGGCGAGCTTCCCAGGGAAAGATCCAGGTGGCCCACATTCTGATCAGGGCAAACCCCGCCATTCCAGCTCAGGATTCACTGACCGCTGCGGAAAAAGCCTTAGAAATATACCGGTTGGCCCAAAAAGGTGAAGATTGGGACCTGCTTTGCCGGCAGTTTTCCGAAGACACCAGCACCAAATTAAAAGGAGGATCCCTTCCCTGGTTTAAAACTGGGGATCTCAGCAATATCCCGGCTTTTGAAAAAGCCGCCTTTGCGTTGGTGGATGTTAATGAAATTTCTCAACCTGTTAAAACTCCTTATGGATGGCACGTCATACGTCTGGAAAATCGGCAGGGTTTGGAGCCTTTTGAGGAATTGGAGCCGCGGATTAGAGCTAACCTCACCCGCAACTCCAGGGGAGACCTCAACCAACAGGCCCTGATTAAAAGGCTAAAAGCGGAAAATAACTTCCAGGAAATGCCTCAAGCCCTGGACATTGCTTTAACACATGCTACAGATTCACTTTTACAAGGAATTTGGCAGTCCGATCCCGCCTGGAATGACCAAGCCAATACCTTGTTCTCAATTAATGAAATGTCTGTTACCCTGGGTGATTTTTATAAGTATCTTGAATCCAATCAACCCTTTCAAAAAGGAAATTCAGCTGCTCAGAAAATGACAGGGGCCTACAGCCGATTCAGCGAGGACCGGCTCATAAGCTATGAAGAGAAAAATCTGTCCACCAAGTACCCGGAATACCGTCTACTTTCGCAGGAATATCGAGATGGTCTGTTATTGTTTCAACTGATGGAAGATAAGGTTTGGAATAAGGCCGTAGAAGACTCGGCCGGGCTCAATAGTTTTTTTGCTCAAAACCGGCAATTATATCAATGGGGGCCACGTGCACAAGCTACTATTTTCAATGCAATAGATAAACAAACATTGGACCAGGTAGTGAAATTCCTGAATGAAGGCAGCATGGAATATTTAAAGTATGATTTTTCAGGATCAGATTTGTCGCTCAACAGAGCGCAAATCAAAATACTGGACAATATCGCTCGTCAATTGAAACAGGGATCCAAGCGGTACCTGGTTATGGAGTACCCAGATGATGCCCAGAGCAAAAAAGTTCGCGACCTGCTGATGACCCACTTGACAAATTACAAAGTTGCTGATCGTGTTAAGGAAAGTAATTCAGGTAATCATCAAGGATTTATCGCCTATGTGGCGAGCCGTTCTCCCCAGGATCTGGCCACAAGGTTAAATGAAAAACAGCCCCTTACACTACAAATTGAGAATGGACGTTTTCAAAAAGGCGATAATCCTATCGTGGATGAGGTCCCCTGGCAGCAAGGACAGAGAGTAGTGGAAAAAGACGGCCGATTTATATTGGTCAATATTGAGCAAGTGCTGCCTGCTGGAAACCAGGAATTGAGCGAGATCAAAGGACGGGTTATTTCCGATTATCAAGTGGAGCTGGAAAAGCAGTGGTTGGATGAATTGAAGAATAAATACCAGGTTACCATTAACGAAAAAGCTGTTAAGAATGTGTATGAAATGTATGAAAAATAGCTTTGTGATGTTGCTGGCCAGTTTAGCCCTCGGTGGCTGCGACCTGTTCAAAATCAAAGAAGAACCTCCACAGATGGAGGCTGATAAAGCCGCAGTGGCCAGGGTTTTCCAAAATTTCCTGTACGAAGAGGATCTGGAAGGATTGACCAGCGAGGCCATCAACTCTGAAGACAGCACCGATATTAGCGACCGTTATGTGAGAAGCTGGATCCAAAAACAGCTGTTGCTCAACAAGGCTTCTGACGAGATCGATTTTGACGAAGCGGAGTTACAGCGAAAAATTCTGGATTACCGTTATGCCTTGATGGTGCATGAATACAAGCAACTCCACATTGACCAGAATCTGCGCACTGAGGTCTCGGAAGAAGAAATACAGCAGTATTACAACAATCATCAGGATAATTTTGAGCTGAAGCAGAACATTATCAGGGGTCTTTTTATTAAACTACCAGCAGAAGCACCCCGAATTTCTAAGGTAGGAAAGCTGATCCGATCCAAAAAACCCGATGATCGCGATGAACTAGCCTCCTATTGTTATCAATTTGCCAGTTTTTATTCTATTGAAGATACCGTGTGGTTGAACTTTGATGATGTGATAAAGAATACGCCCCTATCCAGCATCCCTAACCAGGAACAGTATCTTAAATCCAATAAATACGTAGAAACTAATGATCAGAATTTCAAGTATTTCCTGTATATATATGAGTACAAGATAACCGACCAGATCTCCCCTCTGGAATTTGTAAGGGACAACATCGCGGAAATAATTGTTAATAGAAGGAAGATCGCACTGGCTAATAAACTTGAAAGTGACATTTATACCCAAGCATTGAACAATAATGATTTCGAGATATTTAATGAGGAATAGTCTAATTGCCATCTTGATGGCACTGGCTCCGGTGGTCAATGCCCAGGATAAAGGAGTAGTCATCGACAAGATCATCGCAAAGGTGGATGATAAGATGGTTTTAAAATCCGACCTGGAAGCAGCTTATTTGCAGTATTTATCCAGCGGGCAACCCACTAACACCAATACAAAATGCGGACTCCTAGAAAGCCTGGTAGTAAACAAATTACTGGTAGCCAAAGCAGAGATCGATTCTGTAATAGTAACGGAGATTGAAGTGGAGCAAAACCTCAATCAGCGGGTTCAAATGATCCTCTCGCGATTCGGAGGCGACCCGGCAGCATTAGAGAGTTATTATGGTAAATCCATGGATCAAATACAAGATGAGATCCGTGCCGACGTGAGAGAGCAGCTAATCGTCCAGCGCATGCAAGGTACCATTACCGCGGATCTCAGCGTGACACCTGCTGAAGTTCAAGCCTTTTTTAACCGAATACCTAAAGACAGTCTCCCTTATTTCTCAGCGGAAGTTTCCGTAGGACAGATCGTAAAAATTCCGGAGATCGGAAGAGCCCAGAAAGATAGGGCCCGAGAACAGCTGCTTTCTTATAAAAAGCGCGTGGAGGCCGGAGAATCATTTGAAACACTAGCGCAAAGGTACTCACAAGGCCCCTCAGCTCCCAAGGGAGGCAACCTGGGATTCCAGTATCGTGGCAACCTGGTACCGGCCTATGAAGCTGCGGCCCTGCAACTGGAGCCCGGCCAGATCAGCGATCCCGTAGAATCGGAATTCGGATTTCATTTAATCCAACTTATTGAAAGAAGAGGTAATGAGTACAACAGCCGCCACATCCTTCTGCAATTAGAGCCTTCCGAAGAAGACCTGGAGGAGGTTCGGGTATACCTGGACAGTTTACGCACTGTCATCATCACGGATAGCCTTTCGTTTGAAAAGATCGCCAAAGAATATAGCGATGATCAACTCACCGCCTCCAATGGTGGATTCATGATGGGTGAAACCGGCTCTGCTTTTGTGGCCACAGATCAACTGGACTTCGAAACATTCCTAACACTGGATACCATGAAGCTGGGAAATATCACCGCCCCCCTCAGCTATAGATTGGAAGATGGAAAAGATGCCATGCGTATCCTTTACTATAAAGACAAAATTAAGCCCCACCAGGCCAATCTGTTGGACGACTACCAAAAAATATCTAACGCCGCACTAGCAGAAAAAAGAAATCGTATACTAAATTCATGGTTCGACAATGCCCGCGATGATGTATTCATTCGTATCGACGATGAATACAATAATTGCCAAATCCTGCAATGATCATGACTAATACTCAAATTTATGGAGCCATTTAAAACCGAAGTCGAAGCCGCTAACGGCTTACATGAGGCCTTCAATAATCTGAAATCACAAATCTCCAAAGTAATAATTGGTCAGGACGAGGTGGTCAAGCTGGTGCTTACTTCCATTTTCTGTCAGGGCCATAGCTTGCTAGTAGGAGTACCTGGTCTGGCCAAAACCTTGTTGATTCAGACAGTGGCCTCTGCCTTAAATTTGAGTTTTAACCGCATTCAGTTTACTCCCGATCTCATGCCCAGTGATATACTGGGCGCTGAAACTTTGGACAAAGAGCGTAATTTCCAGTTTATCAAGGGACCTATTTTTGCAAATATCATTTTGGCCGATGAAATTAACCGTACACCACCCAAGACTCAAGCGGCTTTGCTAGAGTCTATGCAGGAATATAAGGTTACCATCGCCGGCCATGATTATTTTCTGGAGAAACCCTTCTTCGTACTGGCTACACAAAACCCCATTGAACAAGAAGGAACATATCCCCTACCTGAAGCTCAGTTGGATCGATTCATGTTTAATATCTTATTGGAATACCCTACATATCAATCGGAAGTAGAAATTGTAAAGATCACCACCGGCAACGAATTTCCAGAGGTCTCCCGTGTGCTCACTGCCGATGAGATCAAATTCTACCAGGAATTAGTACGGAAAGTACCTATCGCCGACAATGTGGTGGAGTATGCGGTAAACCTGGTTCATAAGACCCGGCCTAAAACCGATAGCGGGGCAGACGTTTCCAATGAATATCTGGAATGGGGTGCCGGACCTCGAGCTAGCCAGTATCTGGTGCTGGCCGCTAAATGTAATGCACTGATCAGTGGCAAGTATTCTCCGGATATCGAAGATGTGCAAGCCACGGCCAAACCTATTCTTCGTCACCGCATTGTACGTAACTTCAAGGCCGAAGCCGAGGGTGTTACCGTGGACAACGTGATTGAGCAATTGCTGTGATCTCAATTGGTAATCACCAAAAAGTTACCCTGAAGGCTGGTATTGTATAATCTTAGAGGTAAAGAAGCTGGTCCCCCGGTGGGAAATCCATCGAAATTGAAGGTGCTGGTACAGCAACTGTCTATCATGAACAAGCCACTTGATTCAACTTCCACCAAGGCGCAGGCGTCCAAAGGTTGGTAGGAGCAATTGCGTTCAAAAGCCCGGTACTCATCTATAGTGGCTCGGTATATCAAAATCCCACGCACTCCGCCGGTAATGGCAACTGTTCCTCCAATAAACTGCAGGCTTTGATATTGTTGGTTGGTAAGATTGATGGTTTCATTGACAATAGCAGGCGGTATTTGATCTTCGGGGTCGGTGCTGTCGCAGGCCCATAATAAGACCGACATCAGGTAAAACCCCATTAATTTACTGCGAATATTCATAGAAACCTCTTCCGGATTTTCGGCCCAAATGACCGGCATCTACTTTTTGCTGTTGGATCCTGTTGGGCCTGAATTTGGGATCGTTGTGAAAAGCTCCATACATGGATTTGGTAACGGCATAGTTGGTATCGATTCCGATAAGATCCATTAACCTAAAAGGCCCTAAGGGGAATCCTGTGGCTTCCAATAGCGCATCAATCCCCTGTACATCCGATACCCTTTCCTCCAGTATCTTAAGGCTTTCCACATAGTAGTGTCGAGCTACCCGATTTACGATGAATCCCGGTGAATCATTAGCCACCACTCCGGTCTTTCCCAGACTAACGGTAAAATCCTGCAGTAATTGTATCAGCTCCGGATCGGTAGCTGAACCACTGATGATCTCCACTAGTTTCATAATATGTGCAGGGTTGAAAAAATGAAGCCCCGCAAAGCGCTCAGGATTGTTGAGTCCGGCGGCGATTTGGGTTATGGGAATGGAACTGGTATTGGAAGTATAGTAGGTATGCGGAGAGTTGATAGCTTCCAGATCGGCAAATAACTGTTGCTTCACAGCCAGGTCCTCCAAAATGGCTTCTATGATAAGATCGGCTGTTACCTCCATGATCTGATCGGTCAAGGTCAATCGGTCCAAAGTTTGACCCTTGAGCTCTTCCGATACTTTGCCCCGTTCAATACCTTTTTGCAGGTTTGACAAGATGGCGGCTTGAGCTTTCTTCAACATATCCTTGTTGATATCATAAAGCACCACCTGATAGCCAGCCATGGCGGCCACTTGGGCAATGCCTTGACCCATGGTTCCGGCGCCCACTACACCTACCTTTTTAATGTGATCTTGAACTCTCATTCCTAGAATCCCAAAGATGAGAATTGTCGCAAGAACCGCACGTCGTTCTGAGTGAACAAGCGCAGGTCATTGATACCATACTTTAGCATGCAAGTCCTCTCAATACCCAGACCGGCAGCATAGCCGGTATATTTTTGAGAGTCGATACCGCAGTTTTCCAATACATTAGGGTCAACCATTCCGGACCCTCCTACCTCCACCCACCCTGTGTATTTGCAGATATTGCAGCCTTTACCGTGGCAGATCAGGCAGGAAATATCAATCTCAGCGCTTGGTTCGGTAAAAGGAAAATAAGAAGGCCGGAATCGGATCTTGACATCCTTGCTGAACATCTCCCGGGCAAAGTGGTAGAGGGTTTGCTTCAAGTCAACAAATCCCACGTTTTCATCCACATACAGGATCTCATATTGGTGAAATATACAATGTGCCCGGGCCGATATAGCCTCGTTACGGAATACCCTTCCGGGAGAAAGGGTGCGTATAGGTGGTTTCTGATTTTCCATTATCCTTATCTGGACGTTGGAAGTATGGGTACGCAAGGCTACATCCGGGTCCTTTTCTATGAAGAAAGTATCTTGCATTTCACGGGCAGGATGGTTAGGAGGGAAATTTAAGGCAGTGAAATTATGCCAGTCATCTTCGATTTCAGGCCCTTCAGAAACGTTAAAACCCAGTCGCCCTAATATTTCAATAATGCGCTCCCAAGTAGCGCTTAGGGGATGTATGCCCCCTATGCCTATCCCACCTGGTGGCAAGGTGAGGTCCTTTGAATCTCCGGATGACGTCTGGGAAGATCGCTTCAAATCGGAGATCAGCACTTTGAATTTTACTTGGGCCTCATTCTTTAACTCATTAAGGCCTTTGCCAAGTGCCTTTCGCTTCTCCGCAGGAGCGTCTTTGATGCCCTCAAATAATTGCGTCATCACCCCTTTGCGGCTGATGAACTTCAGACGAAAGGCTTCTAATTCCTGCTCGTTTTTTACCTGGTAGTTTTTTATTTCCTCTTTTAGGATGTCGACTTGGTCCAGCATCCTGCAAAGTTAGGTAAGGATCATCCCAGCTCCAACCGTTTCATTGGTAAATTCATCCACTAATATCACGCTTCCCGTACTGCGATTCCGCCGGTAGCTATCATAGAACAAGGGTTGTGTGGTACGGATCAAAATACGACCAATATCATTGAGGCCAATGGTAATGTCATCTTCTATGCGGTGTAAGGTGTTGATGTTGACTTTGTAACGCACCTCTTTCACAATACAGCGCAGTTCCTTGGAAGTATGCTTTATGGAGTATTTCCCTCTGGGATTTAGAGGCTTGTCATTAAGCCAACATATCATAAGCTCTATATCTTGTCCAATATGAGGTTGATTGTTGGTACGTACGATCATATCTCCCCGGCTGACATCGATTTCATCTTTTAATGTCATGACCACGGACATGGGTGGGAATGCCTCGTCCATGTCGCCATCCATGGTTTGGATCTTTTCAATGGTACTGGTAAATCCTGAGGGTAAGGACATTACTTCATCACCGGGCTTAAATACCCCGCCTTCAATTCTGCCAGCATATCCTCGGAAGTCATGATGTTCGTCGGACTGTGGGCGGATTACTCTTTGGACGGGAAATCGACAATCCACATAATTCATATCACTGGCGATATGTACATTTTCCAGAACGTATAACAAAGTTGATCCATCGTACCAATCCATGGTTTGACTCTTGTTCACCACATTGTCCCCTTTTAGTGCGCTTATGGGTATGTAATGGATATCAGGGATATCCAATTTATGGCTGAACGTTTCAAAGTCTTCAACGATAGCATCAAAAGCTTCTTGTTTATAGTCCACCAGATCCATTTTATTGACGCACAACACCAAATGTTTGATCTGCAGCAATGAAGCAATAAAAGCGTGGCGGTTGGTCTGTTCAACTACTCCATGACGCGCATCAACCAATACGATAGCTAAATTGGCAGTAGATGCTCCCGTAACCATATTCCGGGTGTACTGAATATGTCCTGGAGTGTCTGCGATGATGAATTTTCTTTTAGGGGTCGCGAAATAGCGGTAGGCCACATCTATGGTTATGCCCTGTTCACGCTCTGCTCTCAATCCATCTGTAAGCAATGCCAGATTTACATAGCCGTCACCCATTTGCTCGCTGGTCTTTTCGATGGCTTCCATTTGGTCGGCGAAAATAGCCTTTGAGTCGTAAAGCAATCGACCGATCAAAGTACTTTTGCCGTCATCCACACTGCCCGCGGTGGTGAACCGCAGCAGATCCATGTTGAGGTATTTTTCTGAACTTATAGTGTTGTTATCTGACATCTTTTTGCTGTACTAAATTAGAAATAACCCTCTTTCTTGCGGTCTTCCATGGCTGCTTCAGAGCGCTTATCATCAGCCCTGCCTCCCCGTTCTGTCTCCCGGGCGGAGGCCACTTCTTGTATGATAGCCTCTACAGATCCGGCCTGGGACTCCACTGCACCAGTACAGGTCATGTCACCCACAGTTCGAAATCTGACGGTCATCTCCTCATACTGTTCTTTTTCCGCAAGATTCAAAAAATCACACTTGGCCAACAGTACTCCATTACGACGTATCACTTCCCTTTGATGGCTGAAATATATCGAAGGAATCTCCAGGTTTTCCAATGCGATATATTGCCATACATCCATCTCCGTCCAATTACTAATGGGGAATACCCGGAAATGTTCCCCTGGATTTTTGCGTCCGTTTAATAAATTCCACAGCTCCGGTCGCTGATTCTTAGGATCCCATTGACCAAATTCATCGCGGTGTGAAAGAAATCGTTCTTTGGCCCGGGCTTTTTCTTCATCGCGTCGGGCCCCACCAAAACAGGCGTCGAACCGGTGCTCCTCGATGGCATCAAGTAGGGTGGTGGTCTGCAGATTATTTCGACTGGCATTAAGTCCTGATTCCTCTGCTACCCGGCCCTGATCGATAGAATCCTGAACGCTGCTCACGATCAGACGCGCACCGATGTCCGATGCTAATTTGTCCCGGAAGTGAATGGTTTCCGGAAAATTATGTTCGGTGTCGATGTGCATTAACGGAAAAGGCAACCGGGCTGGCCAGAAGGCCTTTTGTGCCAATCTTACTAAAACGATGGAGTCCTTACCGCCACTGAACAGCAATACAGGTCTTTCAAATTGCGAGGCGATCTCCCTAAAAATAAAAATGGCTTCTGCCTCCAACTGCTTTAAATGGGTTAGATTATAAGAGTACATATGTAAAAATTCAGACTAGTCGACGGTTATTTTGGGTAGGATGCTGTCTAAAAGCTGTTTTTGACAGTCCTCAACGGAGTACTGGTCCGTCCGTATCTCTAAGGAAGGGCTTGATGGTGCTTCAAAAGGAGAATCAATTCCCGTAAATTTTTTAATCTCTCCGCTACGCGCCTTGGCATATAGCCCTTTTACATCGCGTTCCTCACATACTTCCAGGGGGCAGTTAATAAAAACCTCAAAGAAAAGATCTTCACCAATTACTTCTCTGGCCATAGACCTTATGGCGATGGTAGGGCTTATAAGCGAGCATATGGTAACCACGCCGGCCTGGGCAAACAATTTCGATACCTCCGCCGCTCTTCGAATATTTTCGGTTCGATCTTCGTCGGAAAACCCCAAATTATTGTTGATACCCGATCGCAGATTGTCGCCATCCAGTAATTTCGTTAAAAATCCCATCTCAAAAAGATTGTTCTCTAATGATCGGGCTAAGGTACTTTTTCCGGATCCCGAAAGCCCGGTCATCCAGATTACCGTTGATTTCTGCTTGAGCAGTTGTTGCTTCTTTTCCTGGTTTAGAATGCTGTCAAAAATTGGATAAATATGTTCCACAAGGCTCTAAATAAAAGTTGATCTTAAAATTGAAGTACAAAAATAGTATTAAAAATTGAATATTTTAAACTTTTCAAATATTTACATACCTTTGAGGTTCAAAATTACTCCCAACAAGATGATCCGTCAAATCCAGGAAGAAAAATTAATTTCAATCGCCAAAAAGGCTGGAGATGCCATACTTGAAATCTACCACCATGCGGATTTCTCGAAGGTAGTGGACTTCAAAGGAGACAACTCACCCTTGACCCTTGGAGACCAGGCTTCACATGAAGTCATCATGGAGGAACTAGGTGCATTGCATCCGGAGATCCCTATTATTTCTGAGGAGGGCAAAGACATACCCTATGAACAGCGTAAATCCTATGATACTTTCTGGTTGATAGATCCATTGGACGGCACCAAGGAGTTCATCAAACGCAATGGCGAGTTTACCGTTAATATCGCTTTGATTCAAAATGGCCGTCCTATATTTGGAGTGGTCCATGTTCCTTATTTGGGAATTACCTATTATGGAAGCCAGGATGGGGGAGCATTTTTACTTGAAAAGGGTCAGCCAGCCCGTCCCATAAGGGTCAACTTCAAAGATTCAGCACGTGTGGCCGTACGCAGTAAGTCCCACGCTTCACCAGAGGAAGAAGATGTACTGGCCCGGTACGATGCCGTTGAGAGTATTTCCCGAGGAAGCTCACTGAAGTTTTGCATGGTAGCTGAAGGAAAAGCAGATATTTACTATCGCCACGGACCGACCATGGAATGGGATACCGCTGCCGGACAAGCGGTGGTAGAAGCCGCAGGAGGTAAAGTATTCGTGGGCACCAGCGATCAGGTCTTTACCTACAATAAAGAAAGTCTGTTAAACAGCAGCTTTCTTTGTCTGGGTTTTTGATTAACCTTAACATAGATACTTTATTGCTTTTCCCTGATTTTCGAGGATTATTAAGCATTGAAGTATAACTTTATCATTCAATGTTGCTCAAAGAAGTTACACTATTACTGAAGAAGGAATTCGTACTGGAAATCCGTCAGAAATATGCCCTAAATGGGATCATTCTCTATCTGGCCAGTACCATTTTCATCTGTTATTTGAGCTTCAATCTCATGCCAAATCAATTGCAACCGCTAACCTGGAATGCCTTGTTTTGGATTATAATACTATTTACCGCAGTAAATGCAGTGGCCAAAAGTTTTCTACAAGAAAGCGGAGGAAGGCTGATGTATTATTATACCCTGGCCAGCGCCCGGGGAATTATTATCTCCAAGATCATTTATTACACCCTCTTGTTGGTACTTTTAGGGTTAACCGGCTATCTCTTCTATAGTTTGGTATTAGGTAACCCTGTGCAAAATAAAGGGCTTTTTCTATTGAATATTATATTGGGTTCGGTGGGAATTGCGGCCACCTTGACATTGATCAGCAGTGTAGCAGCTAAAGCTCAAAGCAACCAGACACTGCTGGCAGTATTGGGATTGCCCGTGCTAATCCCGGTAATTTTGATGACCATAAAAATCTCGAAGAACGCTTTGGATGGTTTGGCTTGGTCGGTAAGTCAATCGGAAATAACTACATTGCTGGCAGTGGACGTAATTGTAGCAACTTTGGCCATACTGTTGTTCCCTTATATTTGGAGAAGCTAAACTGAACCCATGAAAAAGCATTGGTGGAAAATATTAACGGTTGTTTTGTTGCTGTACACCATGGTGGGCGGACTGTTAATGGATGTACCTCGATTGCATATTTTAAACGAGTCCATACGGAACACCTTTTATCATGTCCCTATGTGGTTGGGAATGATGATCCTCTTGCTAACATCTGCGGTGTTTTCAGTATTGTATCTTAAAAAGCCCTTGCAATCATACGATATTGCAGCATTCGAATTTGCCAAAGTAGGTATTCTCTTTGGTGTCCTGGGTATTGTTACCGGGATGATCTGGGCTAACTTCACCTGGGGGTCGCCCTGGAGCGGAGATCCCAAGCAAAACAATGCTGCTATTGCCTTACTGATATATTTTGCCTACACCCTGTTAAGGGGATCCCTGAAAGATGCTCAACAGCGGGGGCGGATCGGTGCTGTTTACAATGTTTTTGCCTTCGCCACCCTCATTCCATTGCTCTACATATTACCAGGGATGACGGACTCCCTGCATCCCGGGAGTGGTGGTAACGCTGCTTTCGGAGATATTGATCTGGACAATCGACTTCGCATGGTGTTCTACCCGGCAGTGTTGGGCTGGACACTTTTAGGGGTATGGCTGGCAACTCTAGGTATTCGAATGCAAAAAATAAGCTATCAACGTGAAATTTCGGAATTATCGTAATATGAAAAAATTAATACTGTTCCTTTGTTTGGTATTTAGTCTTAATGCGACAGCACAGGAAACTTACCAAGGTGCAGAGAATACCAAAGTGGAGATGGCCGATACCTTTCGGCAAGACGGCAAGATCTATGTGGTGGTGGCGGTAGTTGGTACCGTCCTGATGGGGTTGATTTTTTACGCCATTAGCCTGGATCGTCGTCTGGGTAGATTGGAGCGTGAAAGTCATCAAAGGACCTGATATTATTTTATTACAAATTCATAACCTCTAATAGTTCTTTTGAGTTAATTTTGTATACACCCTAAGGCCATTATGAAAAAATCACATATTCTGGGAATCGTAATAATAGCTATTGCTATCGGCATTATCATAAGCACCGCTGGTGACGCCAGTTCCTACGTTACTTTCGGCCAGGCCAAGGAAATGGCCTCCGTTGGTAATATGGAAAAGATCCATGTGGTGGGTACGCTAAAAAAAGATACCGAGGGCAACGTAATGGGAGTGGAGAGCGCACAGGACCGGCTCACATTTTCCTTTATGATGGTCGACTCTGAACTTAAGGAACAAAAGGTGTTTTTTGCGGAACCCATGCCGGTAGATTTCCTAAAATCAGAACAGGTAGTGGTGATCGGCGCCTATAACAACGAGACGTTCGTGGCAGATGAGATTCTTCTAAAATGTCCCTCTAAATATCAGGAGGACGAGATCAAATTTACTTCCAACTGATCTGTAAGCAGGAATGTTACGCTCCCTAATTGGTAATCTTGGGCAAGTCTCTATTCTGTTGGCATTTGTCAGTGCCCTGATCTCGGCTTTTGCTTTTTACAAAGCAGTTACCGTTCCCGAAATGCAAAAACGTGGGTGGCTGAAATACGCTCAAAGCGTTTTCTACGTGCATGCTGCCGCGGTTGTAGCCATTGTGGTATGTCTCTTTATCATCATTCACAATCACTATTTCGAATATCATTATGCCTGGAGTCACAGCTCCCTGCATCTGCCGTTGCATTACATGATCAGTTGCTTTTGGGAAGGACAAGAAGGCAGCTTCTTGTTGTGGATCTTTTGGCAGGTAGTCTTGGGCGTGATCATTTTGAACACCAATAAGCTTTGGAAGGCCCCGGTAATGTCCATTTTTACCTTGGTTCAGGCCTTTCTGGTGTCCATGATACTAGGGGTGGTGATATTCAATGTTAAAATTGGTAGCACGCCGTTTATCCTGCTGCGTGATGCCATGACGGACGCTCCGGTATTTGAACTGAATCCCGATTTCAAGCCGGAGGATGGCAATGGTCTTAATCCATTACTGCAAAACTACTGGATGGTGATTCATCCTCCCACCTTGTTCTTAGGATTTGCCACTACCCTGGTGCCCTTTGCATATTGCATTGCCGGGCTTTGGACAGGCAGGCTCAAGGAATGGATCCGACCGGCCCTGCCCTGGGCTTTGTTTTCAGCTATGGTATTGGGTGTGGGTATTTTGATGGGCGCTTACTGGGCCTATGAAACCTTGAATTTTGGTGGCTACTGGAACTGGGATCCTGTGGAGAACGCCGTCTATGTACCCTGGTTGGTACTGGTGGCCTCCTATCATACGATGATCACCTACCGCAAAAGCAGTACTGCCCTCACCGCTTCCATAATTTTAGTGGTGGCTACCTTCGTATTAATTGTCTACTCCACATTTCTGACCCGCAGTGGTATACTGGGTGAATCTTCAGTACATTCATTTACGGCCTCCGGTCTGGATCGGCAGTTGTTGGTGTATCTTTTTGTATTCATCCTGATTCCTGTAGTCCTAATGGTAAAACGGTGGGATCAGATCCCTGTTTCCAAACAGGAGATCTCTACATATAGTCGAGAGTTCTGGATTTTTATGGGTGCCGCTACCCTCTGTCTGATGGGATTTCAAGTAATTCTACCCACCTCCTACCCCGTATGGAATAAGCTTATGAGTTTGATCGGTGTGGAATCCAATGTAGCTATTCCCGCCGATCAGATATCTTACTATTCTCAATTTCAGTTGTGGTTTGGTGTTGCGGTGGCTCTTCTATCTGGTACCGGACAATTTTTCTGGTGGAAAAAAATGGATCCGGTCAAACTTAAAGATGCACTGCTGGGACCTATATTAATAACCCTGGTAGTCAGTACGCTGGTGTTGGTATTGACCAAGATCTCGTACTTGCCCTATATATTAATATTGGTAAGCGGTGTTTACACCATAGTAGCCAATGGTAAAATTCTATGGGGTCTAAAAAAGCAAAGCTGGCGTTTATCCGGTGGGGCTGTTGCTCACATCGGGATCGGAATGATGCTGGTAGGGATCATGTTTTCTTCGGGGTACAGCAAAGTGATCTCTTTGAATAATTCCGGATTGCTGATATCCGCGGAACTTGACGATGAGATCAATCTAAAAAATGTGATCTTGTTCCTCAATGAACCCCGGGAAATGGACAAGTATTCCTTACTGTATCAGGGGCGATACATTGAAGCCAAAGGTGTCTCGGGATATGTCCCGGTAGAGATCCTGGCCAGCACCAACGATCCTTATCACTGGATCGCCATGGAAGACATTAACCGTAACGGCCAGATAATACATCGATCAGGAGATACCCTGGAAATCCAGCCGGAGAATATTTACTTTAAAATACTTTACCAGGAAAAGGACGGTAAGGACTTTCAGCTGTATCCGCGTATCCAGGTCAATGCATCCATGGGTCAGGTGGCGTCACCGGGCATAAAACGCGCATTGACCAAAGATCTTTATACACACCTTTCCTATGCCCCATTCATGACTGAGGAAGACCAAAGGGAATGGACGCACTCCGACTCCACCACGGTGACAATAGGACAGCAATTTTTCATAAATGACTACGTAGCGGTTTTGGAAAGTGTTTCGCGAGTGGACGAACTACCGGGAATTAGCCTGCAAAATGATGACGTAGCGGTGAAAGCCAGAATCAAGGTGTCCGGACCACAATCCGTTGAATTCTTAGAACCGGTTTTTCTTATTAAAGACCAACGGGCCGGTCGAATCCCGGATGGTATAACAGATTTAGGAATTCGGGTGGCCTTCTCCAAAATAAATCCGGAAACTAACAGTTTTAATTTTGACATCTACACTACCCAAAAGGATTTTGTAATACTTAAAGCTATTGAAAAACCTTTTATTAATATCCTGTGGGTAGGAACACTGCTTTTGGTTTTCGGTTTTATTGTTGCTATCAACCGCCGGTACCGGGAGTTTGTACTTTCTAGAGATAAAGGAGTGGAATAATTCTCTATAGGTTGAACTCGCATGTCAAAATTCTATAAGCTAGCCATCATCGGCTCAGGAAACGTAGCCTGGCACTTGGCCCGTGCCCTGGAAGATGCCGGCCACTACATCACGGATATCTACAGTAGGCGATTAAGCACCGGACGGGAATTGGCCCGTCAACTTTACGATACAAATGTGGTTAATAGTCTGAATCTGAGGAATAGCGAAGCTGAGATATTCATTTTGGCTATTTCCGACGATAACATAGAACACGTTGCTCAAAAGTTAAAGGTCCCTGCCTACGGCATTGTAGCACATACTTCGGGCACCCAACCTTTGGAAGTGCTTAGTGAATACCATGAGAATATTGGGATTTTTTATCCGCTGCAAACCTTCAGTAAAGGCATTGCAGTAGATCTAAGTGAAGTTCCAATATGCATAGAGGCTAAACACCAGTCTACTGAAAAGACTCTGACTACCTTGGGGAAAAGTATCAGTAGTGAAGTGTATCCGGTTCATTCCGACGATCGTAAAATTCTACATATTGCAGCGGTTTTTGCCTGCAATTTCAGCAATCACATGCTCACTATCTCCGAGGAGATCCTGGAGAACCACGAAATTGACTTTAGCTTATTACACCCCCTGATAGTAGAAACCATCAACAAAGCATTATCCGCTGGCCCCCTGCAATCTCAAACCGGCCCCGCAAGACGGAATGATAATGACACAATCAAACAACACCTGAAAATTCTGCGCTATCAACCGGAATTTAGAAAAATTTATAAGTTATTGAGTGAGAATCTGAAAGATCATTACTCTTAACCCATGGCCACAGAAAATTTGTCCGCTACCCGTCCGGTCACGTTTTCCTTGAAGGGAATCCTAAAACTTGTGAGGTGGCCTAATTTGTTGATCATTGCCCTGTCACAATATCTGGCAGCCATTTACCTGGTAGGCCCCCCGGAAAATTGGAAACAATACCTGCTGGATTACAAACTCTTATTGATCACCCTTGGTACCGTATTAATTGCTGCCGCAGGTTATATCATCAATGATTATTATGATGTAAAGATCGATTATATCAATAAGCCTCAGAAAGTAGTGGTTGGGAGTGTGTTGAAAAGACGTGCGGCTATGTTTATCCATTCGGGACTTAATGTGCTAGGCGTGATAGCCGGTCTGTTCGTCAGTCTTAAGATCGCCGCTATAAATCTCATTGCCGCTACCTGGCTGTGGGGTTACAGTAATCAACTGAAAAGAATGCCGTTTATCGGCAACCTCAGCGTGGCCATATTGAGCGGTCTGGCTATCGCGGTGATCGGGGTCCACTACCAAACCAATGCCTGCCGGGCCTACTTTTATGCGGTTTTCGCTTTCTTTATCTCATTAATCCGGGAAATTGTTAAGGATATTGAAGACCTTAAAGGCGACGCTACATTTGGGTGTCAAACCCTACCGGTAGTATGGGGCATCCGTCGTACCAAGTCCTTCATTTATCTGTTGATCTTGATCTTCGCGGTCACTATAATTTATCTGGGTACACTGCTGGCGAATATTACCCTTAATAGGTATTTTAGCGCCCTGTTGATCCCAGCTGTATTTATTATCTATAAATTGGTAATAGCCGATACCATACGGCATTTTCGACAGTTGAGTAGTTATCTGAAATGGTTCATGCTTTTGGGTGTCCTCAGCATGCTACTAATCTAAAGTTAAGGAAATTGCATCATATTAAATTGGCCATCTTCGCCTCCGGAAGCGGTTCAAACGCCGAGCAAATCATTAAATATTTTTCCGGCCATCCAACAGTACAAGTAGCTGCGGTGTTCACCAATAAGCCACAAGCTGGGGTTATCGGCAGGGCTGAACAACTGGGAGTACCGGTGGTGGTGTTCGACCGCTCACAGTTGTATGACCGGGGTATGGTACTACAGGAATTGCAGCTCAGAGAGATAGACGCGGTTATTTTGGCAGGTTTTCTGTGGTTGGTTCCGGGGAATATCCTGGAACATTATCGTCATAAAATGTTGAACATCCACCCCGCCTTATTACCTAAGTATGGTGGTGCCGGGATGTATGGTATGCACGTGCACAGAGCGGTGCTCTCCGCAGGTGAAAAAGAGAGCGGCATTACCATACATGAGGTCAATGAAGAATTTGACAAAGGCAAGATTGTTTTTCAAGCCACTTGTGCCATCGAGGCTCAGGAAACCCCGGATTCACTGGTACAAAAAGTTCACGCTCTGGAGCACCTCCATTATCCCAAAGTGATTGAAGAATGGCTGCTTAAACCATGATCAGGAAAAAGAGATTCTCCCTCTGTTACCCATTTATTTTTATTAGCTTTGTCCCTTTACCTTTCACTGATTCTACTCATGAGTACCAAACTTATTAAGTCTGCTTTAATCAGCGTTTTTTACAAGGATGAATTGGCTCCCGTGGTTGAGAAATTGAACGAATTGGGAGTAGTGATTTACAGTACGGGAGGCACCCAGAAGTTCATTGAGGACCTGGGCCATGCGGTATCGCCTGTTGAAGAATTAACGGGATACCCCTCCATTCTGGGTGGCCGAGTAAAAACCTTACACCCCAAGGTATTTGGAGGCATTTTAGGGCGACGTGACCAAAGCCAGGATCTTGATCAATTGTCTACTTATGAAATTCCGGAAATTGATTTGGTTATAGTAGATCTATATCCTTTCGAGGAGACGGTAGCTGCCCAGGCAGGAGAAATGGAAACTATTGAGAAAATCGACATCGGGGGTATATCCTTGATCAGGGCAGCCGCCAAGAATTACCAGGACGTGCTCACCATCAGTTCACGTGAACAATACGGGAAATTATTGGATCTGTTAGAGCTTCAGGATGGATCTTCCCAATTATCGGATCGCAAATATTTTGCTGCTTGTGCATTTGAGGTCTCCTCTCACTACGACACCCAAATCTTTAAGTATTTCAATGAGGATGTGGGAGTACCCTCCTTAAAGATCAGCGAAAACCGGCACCGTAAGCTGCGATACGGGGAGAACCCTCATCAGGAAGGCTTTTTCTTTGGTAAGCTTGAAGATATGTTTGATCAGCTACATGGCAAAGAGCTGTCCTACAACAATTTGGTGGATATTGAGGCAGCAGTGGCATTAATTGCTGAATTTACCGGCGAGACGGCATTTGCCATCCTAAAACATACCAATGCCTGCGGCATGGCTACTGGCACCAGCGTGGCGCATGCCTACCAGCGCGCCTTCGCAGCCGATACGGTGTCTGCTTTTGGAGGTATTCTCATCACAAATGAACCGGTTGATCTGGAAGCAGCACTGGCTATGAAAGGTCTATTCTTTGAAGTGCTGATAGCGCCGGACTTTTCACAGGAAGCTCTCGAAGTGTTGAAGCAAAAGAAAAAGCGCATTCTATTAAAACAAAAGGATCAGATAAGAGAACAAGTGCAAATAAAAAGCCTGCTGAACGGATTTATCGTACAGGAACGGGATTTAAAAACCGACGGGCAAAGTGAATTCGAGGGTGTAACAGAACGTCAGGCCACCGCAGGTGAACTTCAGGCTTTGGTATTTGCCAGTAAAGTGGCCAAGCACACTAAGTCCAATACTATCGTACTGGCCAAAGACGGTCAATTATTGGCTAGCGGCGTAGGCCAAACTTCCAGGGTCGATGCTCTTAAGCAGGCTATTGAAAAGGCCAAAAGCTTTAATTTCGACTTGCAGGGAGCCGTCATGGCTTCTGATGCTTTCTTCCCATTTCCTGATTGTGTAGAGATCGCCGGAAACGCGGGGATCTCTGCCATCGTACAGCCTGGTGGTTCCATACGGGATCAGGATTCTGTCGATAGCTGTAACAGGCAGAATATCAGCATGGTATTCACTGGAGTGCGGCATTTTAAGCATTAAAAAAGCCAACATAAATAGTATTTTTAGTAAACAAATTTGTAAATTCCCGCGATTTAAGGAACTTTTTTTAGGATTATACTAACAAATGGGATTTCTTGATTTTTTTACCAGTGATATAGCCATTGATCTGGGAACTGCCAATACTCTGATCATTCAGAAGGAAAAAATTGTTCTGGATGAACCCTCGATTATTGCGATGGACAAATCTACCAATAAGGTATTGGCTATTGGACGTGAAGCCATGCAAATGCATGAAAAAACTCATGAAAATATCAAAACCATTCGACCTTTGAAGGACGGAGTAATAGCCGACTTCCACGCTGCCGAGCATATGATCAGAGGAATGATCAAAATGATTGACAATAACAAAAAACGTCTGTTCCCCGCAAGCCATCGAATGGTAATTTGTATTCCTTCAGGCATTACGGAAGTAGAAAAAAGAGCGGTTAGAGACTCGGCGGAACATGCCGGGGGCAAGGAGGTTTACATGATTCAGGAACCACTGGCAGCAGCTATTGGAATCGGTATCGATATTGAACAGCCCATAGGTTCTATGATCGTGGATATTGGGGGTGGAACTACGGAAATTGCGGTGATTGCTTTGTCCGGGATCGTAGCTGATCAATCCATAAGAATTGCCGGAGACACCTTCAATAAAGACATATTGGACTACATGCGCCGCCAGCACAATCTGTTGATTGGTGAACGTTCCGCTGAAAAGATTAAGATCGAGGTGGGTTCGGCTCTCACTGAGCTGGATGAAGCACCGGACGATTACGAGATCCGGGGGCGTGATCTTATGACCGGAATACCCAAAGTAATCAAGATCTCCTACTCTGAAATTGCATTTGCTATTGATAAATCCGTTTCCAAGATAGAAGAAGCAGTACTGCGGGCCCTGGAAATATCTCCTCCCGAGCTATCCGCGGATATCTATGATAATGGAATACACCTTACCGGAGGAGGAGCTTTACTCCGGGGGCTGGACAAACGATTGGCTTTAAAAACTAAATTGCCAATCCACGTGGCTGAAGATCCCCTTAGAGCAGTGGTCAGAGGTACTGGGATTGCCTTGAAAAATTTGGGATCTTTTAAAGCAGTCCTTATGACCTAAGGCTATTAGATGCTCAGACTATTTCAGTTCGTAGTTAGATACCAGGCGTTTTTCCTGTTCCTGCTGTTGGAAGTTCTTTGTGCCTGGTTGATCATTCGCAACAATCGTTATCAAAACGCGGCTTTTTTTAATTCCTCCAATAAGATTGCCGGTACCGTTCTGAATCTAAACCAAAACATTACCAGTTATTTTGATCTTAGGCAGGTCAATGACCAGCTTATGGATGAGAATGCCAACCTGCAATCCGAGTTGGCGCGTTTGAAAAATCGCCTGGTCCAACAAGACCAACGGAGTTCCGGTGAATTGAACAGGATCAATAACTACAGCTTTACCACCGCGAAAGTGGTAAACAACAGTACTCGTCGCGCTGCCAACTACCTTACCATCGATAAAGGCACTGATGATAATATAAAGCCAGGCATGGCAGTTATTGGCAACGAAGGGATAGTGGGTAAGATCAAAGCTTCATCAGGAAAATTCTCCACCGTGATATCCCTGTTACATCCCGATGTGCTTACGTCCTGTGTTTTGGTAAAATCCAATACTGTATGTACGGTAAAATGGGACGGTCGCGATCCCCGCAAAGCCCGGGTCCTGTATGTGCCCCGACATGTGCAGGTGGCGGTGGGAGATAGTGTGGCAACTTCAGGTTTTAATGCTGTGTTCCCTTCTGACATTCCTGTGGGAGTAGTCACTGAACTGGATATTAAGCCAGAAAGTACCTTCTACGATATTGAAATCAATTTTGCTTCCAAATTTGAACAGTTATCCTATGTATTCGTGATAGGCAATCAGCTGAAAATAGAAAAGGACTCCCTGGAAAATAATCTACAGCCCTAATTATGAACAATCAAAATATTCCAGGTTTAATTATTTCGTTCTTTCTTTACCTGATACTGCAGGTTCTACTGGTACGAAATCTGGTTCTGTTCGACGTGGCTTTTTGCTACGTATACGTGGCTTTTATTTTGTTGATCCCCTTCGATACCGGACGCATTATACTGATGTTATTGGGATTTCTTTGCGGCTTTGTAGTGGACATTTTTTACGATACCCTGGGAATACATGCCTTTGCCTGTGTGTTCATTGCCTTTATTAAACCACTTTGGACCAATACCATTCCTCCACGGGGAGGTTACGAAATGGGTATGAAACCCACCATAAAGATAATGGGGTTTAGCTGGTTCCTGACTTATGGCTTGCCTTTGATCTTTGTACATCATCTGGCGATTTTCTTCATAGAGGCCGGAGGCATGCACTTATTTGGTTTTACTATCGTTAAAGTAATATTTAGCAGTATTTTAACTTTTATTGTGGTAGTGATTCTACAATATTTGTTTTATCAAAGAAGGCGAAGCCTATGAAAGACAATCGGTCCTACGCAATACGGTTTACCTTTGTCATTATCGGGTGTATATTCTTGATCAAGCTGTTTTTTATTCAGGTACTTGATGAGAACTATCAACTTGCCGCTGAAAACAATGTAATGCAAAGGTTGGTGGACTATCCCTACCGGGGACTGGTCTACGACCGTAACAACAAATTGATCGTTTACAATAACCCGGTCTACGATCTGATGGTAGTGCCACGAGAGGTGACCGTCACCGACAAAACGGAGCTGTGTGAAAGACTGGGCATCACCCCTGATGAATTTGACAAAAAGCTTACCACTGCCCAAGAATATAGCTGGTACCGGCCATCAATCTTCTTAAAACAGTTATCGAACCAAGATTTTGCAGGATTACAGGATTTGCTGGTGGACTATCCGGGATTTTATATTATACCTCGAACGGTGCGAGCTTATCCCTATGGTGGAATGGCCAACGCCTTGGGATACATCGGCGAAATCAGTAAAGGTCAACTGGAACGTGATACTTCCAATTATTATCGACAAGGGGATTATATTGGAATCAGCGGTCTCGAGTCTAAATATGAAGAACCCCTGCGAGGTAATAGGGGAGTTAAATATCGAATGGTCAACGTTAGAGGCCTGGAGAAAGGCTCCTTCAAGAACGGACGTATGGACACCTTGCCGCAAATTGGTGAGAACCTTATGAGTACTATTGATATTGACCTGCAGGAGTACGGAGAAACCTTAATGGAAGGAAAAGTGGGAAGTATCGTGGCTATCGAACCCACCACCGGAGAGATCCTGAGCTTTGTCTCCGCCCCGTCATACGATCCCAATCTATTAACCGGCAGGAATTACAGCAAGTATTTCAGCGAATTACAAAAGGATACCTTAAAACCTCTTTACAACCGGCCCCTGATGGCCATGTACCGGCCGGGTTCCATATTCAAGATCATGCAAGCATTGGTTGCCCTGGAAGAAGGGGTCATTCAAGAGTCTACCAGGTTGCGGTGCAATCGTAATATTATTGGCTGTCATGGTCCGCATAGCTACGAAAACCTGCAGGGAGCTATAACACATTCGTGCAATCCCTACTTTGTACAAGTGTCTCGAAAAATGATCAACCAGGGTGATTCAGAGGACACCTATGAGGACACCCGTATCGGACTGGAAAGATGGCGCAAGCACGTGGCCAGCTTCGGCTTAGGGGCTCCCATAGGCATCGACCTTCCTAACGAAAAAGGGGGTATGATCCCCAATGTGGATTATTACGACCGTGCTTACAACAGCACCAATTGGAAATTTTCGAACATACAATCCATTGCCATTGGAGAGGGAGAAAACCTCGTAGTACCGTTACAAATGGCAAATTTTGCGGCCATAGTAGCCAATAGAGGTTATTATATTAAACCTCATCTGATCAAATCCATAGGTGAAAGTGGCCAGCCTTTACCGGAATACCAGGTTAAGCACTATACCACGGTCGACTCAAAATACTTCCATGTAGCTGTTGAAGCCATGGCTGAAGTGGTACGCAGTGGTACCGGCCAATACCGCGCCAAACTAGCCGATATTGAGGTCTGTGGTAAAACGGGTACCGTGCAAAACAATAACCGCCCGGATCACTCAGTATTCATAGCATTTGCCCCCAAGGACGACCCAAAGATCGCCTTGTCCGTGTACGTGGAGAATGGTGGTCAAGGTGCCCGGGCTGCAGCCGGTATTGCCGGACTGATGATAGAAAAGTATTTGAAAGGGTGCACAGAACGCACCCATATGGAAGATTATATTCTTAAAGGAGATTTTATCTATTGAAACGCGGTGATGATGTAAAAGCCAGTAAACTGGATTGGGTTACCATACTGATCGTAGCTACTTTAGCTATTGCCGGATGGTTGAACATCTATGCAGTGGTGTATGATAGCCAGGTAGATCAGAATATATTTGATATCACCCAAAATTCTGGAAAACAACTGTTGTGGATGGGCATATCCGTGATTGCGGTTTCATTGATCATGATCATGGATTTCCGGTTCTTTGATTCTTTTGCTTTTGGTTTTTACGGCGTGGTGATTTCCTTGCTCATTGCCGTGCTGCTGCTGGGAACTGTAGTAAGTGGTTCCAAATCTTGGTTCGAATTTGGTTTTGTGCGCTTTCAGCCGGCTGAATTCGCTAAGTTTGCCACCGCCTTAGCCATCGCGAAATTCCTTGTTAAACCCCAGATCAAACTGGATAATCTCAAGACCATTGCCGTACTGACGATGATAGTAGGATTACCTGCTGCTCTGATCGTATTACAAGGCGATACTGGTTCGGCCCTGGTGTTCGGAGCTTTTGTTTTGGTTCTTTACCGAGAAGGACTGTCACCGGTAATCGTTTTGATAGGCTTGATTGCGGTGGCCCTGTTTGTACTGACCCTGTTATTCGGACCTACGGTGTTGATCGGAGCACTAACATTAACGGGGGTGGCGGTACTTCTATATTGGTTGATCACCAGGAAGGTGACACCCAAAAGGATATGGACCTTGTTATTTGTGGTATTGATCCCTACAGCAGTTATTCTAAGTGTGAACTGGGTGGTTACAGACCTAATGCAGCCTCATCAACAAAACCGGGTTAAGGCATTCGTAAACCCCGAAGCAGATCCGTTAGGTTATGGCTATAATGTGACACAGTCAAAGATCGCGATCGGATCCGGAGGATTTTTTGGTAAAGGCTTTCTGGAGGGCACCCAAACCAAATTTGATTTTGTCCCTGAACAAAGCACTGATTTTATATTCTGCACTATTGGTGAAGAGCACGGCTGGCTGGGCAGCTTTATCCTCATTGTCCTTTTTGTAACCCTGTTGTTGAGAATTGTATTTATAGCAGAGCGACAGAAATCTAAGTTTAGCAGAGTCTACGGCTATGGTGTGGCCGCAATTCTTTTTTTCCATTTTATGGTTAATATTGGAATGACCATCGGTTTGTTTCCCGTTATCGGTATTCCACTGCCCTTCTTTAGTTATGGGGGTTCTTCTTTACTGGCCTTTTCCGTTTTGATCTTTATCCTGCTTAAAATGGATGCTCACCGCATGCAGATGCTAGTACGTTAAAATCTTCTGGAAACTAAATCCATCAATTCCTTCACCGCGGAGCTTTCCATATCCCAATTAGAACGTTCGGAGGAGTCCGCATCCAGGATCTTCATAGCTTCAACGTAGGTATTGCATCCTTCAATTTTATCCATCACCTTGCCAAATTCCTCGGAATTGCCGGCATAAAGCTCATTGACGAACATAAACTTCTGATTTAAGGTCAAACTCTGTTTGATGTTGTCCACTTTTTTGTTCAGATGCTGATCGGCCAGAGTGGTCTGCTCTTTTTGAAGCTTGTCGTTGAGTGAAACTACTTCTTTACTAAATTGATCGTTGACATTTTTGGTCCCGTTGGAGTCCGATGGAGATGGAGTGGTTGAAGTTGCCTCTGATTTTCTCAAGCTGGGCATTTGCAAAGAAACTATTTTGGAAAATTCTTCAACGTTGGGATCTACAGCTTCCCAGCGATCGGTCCAGGAATCCAATTTGGAGGTTAACAATTGATGGTAGTGAGAGGCAGAAATATTCTCTGCGTCTTTTTCCTCTACATCATCGATTATCTCCTGAAGTAAACCGTGATTTATTTTAACAAATCGTTTCAGCTTGGCTAGTTCTTTAATTTTAAGGTGATCCGTTTGATCCGGCCACAGGAAATATTCAAAATAATAGGCCGGTTCAAAAACCTGATACATGGTCTCTTCCACTGCTTGCTGCAGCAATGGACGCAAGCTGCCTTTGTCTAACTGTATGTGACGCGACAGCACATCCATAAAATTTCGAAGCGCTGTTTGCACAGCAGTAGCTGAATAATCAAAATATGGGCTATGCAGTTTCGACACCTCAGCCTCCCACTGCAGGAATATATTCTTTAGAAGATTATAGTTTATTTGAGTTGGCGTACAGAGATTGGTAAGGTCCTTCCCCTGCAGATTTGGACTGTCCTTAAAGGCCATTTCCAGAATGTTATTAGTGTAGGATACACTATAGGATTTTAAATAGTCCCGATTAATTTTGCCTTCCATATCATTTGTATTACTCCAGCCTAGTTTTATCCTAATTCATTGATTATGAGGGCTAGGATGCGTTCTTTTGTAAAATTAAGGAATATGCGCTGAATCATAACTTAAAAATCTTAAAATAGCATGGTTCGGGCCCCTAATAATAACTTCACTAAGGTTCTAAATATTATTCAGGAAAGCAATATTGATAGGTTACCTGCCCTTGAAGAAGTAAATCCATAGTGCGTTTAATAAATTTGAGAAAAAACTGTTTTCATAGAAAGCTTAAATAGCTGGTTGTAAAGTATGTTCATTGAACCGCATATCGGACAAGTATCCCAGACCGGTAGCAGCTCACCAGGCTGGATAGAGGTGATTTGCGGGTCCATGTTCTCCGGAAAAACCGAAGAGCTGATCCGTAGATTGAACAGAGCCATTATCGCTCGTCAGAGGGTGGAAATTTTTAAGCCTAATATCGATACCCGTTATCACGACGATCACGTGGTATCCCACGATGAAACCCGTATTCGCTCTACCGCTGTGGGTTTCGCTCAAGATATTTTGCTTTTGGCGGGAAATTGTGATGTGGTCGGTATTGACGAAGTGCAGTTCTTCGATGATCAGATAGTGGAGGTTTGTCAAAAGCTAGCTAATTCTGGCAAGCGGATCATAGCAGCCGGACTGGACATGGACTTTCAAGGAGGTCCTTTTGGCCCCATGCCTGCCTTGATGGCTATTGCAGAATATGTGACCAAAGTGCATGCCATATGCGTCCAGTGTGGGGGCATAGCCTCATTTAGCTATCGGCTCGACCCGGCCCGGGAACAGGTTGTGGTGGGTGAACGAGAAGCATACGAGGCCCGCTGTCGCCATTGTTTCATTCAGGGGAGCGATCTTAATAACTCATGATGATCCGATCTTTGGTGTTAATTATGCTGTTCTCCTTTGCTGCACAAGCACAGGAGAACATTCCTATTGGCACTTGGCGCACTCACTTTAGTTTTCGTGATGCCCATAGTGTGGCCACTACTGCCAATGGTGCATTCTGCGCAGGCAACAATAACCTGTTTTTTCTTGATTTGCAGGACAACAGTTTGAATCGCTTTAGTAAAGTGGATGGCCTAAGTGAATCTCTTATCAGCACTATTGCCTACGACAACAATAGTTCAACTTTGATCGTGGCTTATGATAATGGTACTGTAGACCTCTTTAAGGACCAGACCATTGTAGAGATAGATGCCATATCCCAAGCTCCGTTCTCCAGCTCTAAGCGTATTAATCATATTGCCATTCACAATGGCATTGCTTATCTGTCTGCACCTTTCGGGGTAGCTGTACTGGATCTGGAAAAGCAAGAAATTCGCGAAGCTTATACGAATATCGGTAAAGGTGGTGAGGTAGTTCATGTGGAATATAGTTCGGTCTATCAAGATTCTTTGTTTCTGGCCACTGAAGAAGGTGTGATAGCTGGATGGTTGGATCCCAGCATCAATTTGCTGGATTTTACCAATTGGAGAAGATACACGCCGGCTCAGGGGATTCCGGAACTCCCCATTTCAGCAGTGGCGGTTTTCAATGGCCAAGTATGGGCCTCCATAAACTCCGACGGGTTTTATCTATACGACGGGATAGACTGGGCACGGCTCGACTATGATTTAACCGTTTCAGTTAATGCTATGACCACCGGAAGCAGCGATTTATTGGTGACACTTCCTGATAATTTACTGAACTTTGATACGGACTTGCAAAACACCACTATTGCAGATCCTCTATTGAGCCGCCCCCTAATGGCGCTGAATGATAGTAGGGGAATTTGGGTTGCGGATAGTGTTAATGGCTTGGTGACCTCCGTGAGCGGTGGTTTTACCAGTGTATTTCCCTCGGGGCCATTCTCCGATAGCCTGGCTAGCATTCATTATTTCGACCATACCACTTTGGCCCTGCCACCGGGATTCGATCCTTTGCGGCGACCATTGGTCACCTTCTTGGGAATGAATCAGTTCCAGAATGGCGAATGGCAAAGTTTCAACAGTTCTAATGAAATAAAAACCAATACCTTCCCTGCGGTAAGGGATCTGGTGGACTTCACTTTTGATGGTGACAGACAGCGCTACTATTTCGCGTCATTCGGGGAAGGCATTTTGGAATGGTCTTCCCAAGACGGGTCTTTTCAATTATTGGATGAAACCTCCGCAGGCAGTACGTTGATCAATAGTTCTCCCGGTACCCGCAATGTCAGAGTCTCATCGGTATACCTTGGAAGTGACGGTACCATTTGGGCTGCGAACCACGGCAATCCGGACCCCTTGCATCAGTACGATCCCGCCGATGGGAGTTGGAGGTCATTAAATACCCCCTTTATCGCCGCCCGTTACCCACTGGATATTCAGGAAGCTGATAACGGGGACTTCTGGCTGCGCCTTGATCCGCTCAATGGAGGAGGCATTTTGGTGATTGAACCTCAAAGTGGGCTTCAAAAACATTTGATCGATTTGGACGGACAAGGAGGACTGCCCACACGTGATATTTTGGACCTGGCCATAGACCGGGACGGGCAGGTCTGGGTAGGCACCAAAGAAGGAGTAGTATTGTATCCCTTTCCATTCGACATACTGGAGCGCAGCGACGTGGACGCCAGCTTGGTGTTTATCGATGGCCGCCCATTACTGCGCGACGAGGCGGTAAATTGCATTGCTGTGGACGGAGGAAATCGCAAGTGGATGGGCACTGACAGCGGATTATGGCTGTTCAGCGCCCTGGGAGATAGTGTGATCTATAATTTTACGGCTGAAAACAGCCCTCTACCGGACAATCGTATCATCGACTTGTCCATTGATGAAAAAAACGGTGAGGTCTTTATCCTTACAGAGGGGGGGCTGGTTTCCTTCAGGGGAACGGCCAGTACCGGCAGACGTCAGCACCAAAATGTAGCTATTTTCCCTAATCCGGTCACTAAAAATTTTACCGGGACTGTAGGGATTTCTGGGTTAACCAATAATGCTATCGTTAAAATTGCGGATATCACCGGAAAATTGGTTACGGAATTGCGGGCGCAGGGAGGAACCGCCGTTTGGAACGTGGCAGATTTTCAGGGAAGAAGGGTTTCATCGGGAGTGTATTTGCTTTATAGCAGTAGTGCCGATGGTGAAGAAACATTTATTGGTAAAATAGCGGTAGTAAATTGATATGGTTTTCAAAACGCGTGGTTTGGTATTAAAATTTATCCGCTACCGGGAAACATCCATCATTGTAAACATTTATACAGAAGCTTTTGGAATTCAAAGTTACCTGGTCAATAGCGTGCGTTCCGCACGTAGTAAAAAAACAAAGATAGCCCTTTACCAGCCTCTAACACTGTTGGATCTGGTAGTTTACCACCGTGAAAAAAGTCAGCTTCAAAGGATTTCCGAAGCCAAATGCGCCTACCCATTCGTCTCCATACCACTGGATCATAAAAAAGCAGCTATAAGCTTATTCCTGGTAGAAGTCTTGAGCAAGACTTTGAAAGTTCAAATGGAAAACCAACCCTTATTTGAGTTCTTATGGGAGTCTATAAAGTACTTCGATCAGGATTCAGTTGTAGTGGAAAATTTCCATCTGATCTTTCTTCAGAGATTGAGCCACTTTTTAGGGTTTGGGGCACATAACGCTGCAGAAATTGAGGGGCAGATCCGTTCTATGTCAGGGGCTCCCACTTTGGATTCCCGGGAATCCAAGATGTTGGAATCCGTTTTACAGGCTGATTACACTGCCAGCATTGAATTGACTAATAGTCAACGGCAGCACCTTTTACAGGCACTTCTTTACTTTTATCGTTGGCATGTGGAACAATTCGGTATTATTAAGTCAATACCGGTACTCAATCAGGTTTTTAGCTAATCTTGGCCAACCTTAAACGGTATCGGCGGTCAGCTTGAAAGTGCGTTCCACTGTGTTGTATGGACCTGGAATTGCATTTCCCTGATTGTCCAGTAACTCCAGCTTAATGTTGTTTTCCCCCATAGGAAGCCCCTCCATAAAATAGGGCGCCCAACTGTCGATCATAAAGGATTCTCCATTGATAGTTGCCCTCACTTTGTTGCCATCAGCTGCCAAGTCTGTATTGATCATGTAAAAGTCCAACAAGACCTTTTTGGCATCCGCTCCCTTATACTCACCTTTGGGACGGGAATAAAACATATGAGGTGCGGTGAGATCCACCTCCACTGCGGGTGCATCACCTACCGTAAATTGTCTCAGATTGTAAGCACCATATTGTTTGAGGCTTTCATGGTAGGAACGGGAGATGAAGGACAAAGCCACATAGTGTCCCGGTTCCAGTGTTTTCTCAAAATTAGCAGTATAATGAGCGGAGTACGGCTGATTATTGAGAATCAGATGGATATGCTGACCTTTTGGTGAGTTTGCACATTGCTTGATATCAGCGTCCAGAGTTTGCGTACCTAACTGGTAATTCTTTACTTCGTAGGCAAAGGCAACATTTCCTGTGGCCAAAGTGGCCTCTTCCTCCGGGCTCAACATTTCGAGGCCGGAATCAGGAAATTCTGGAGAGTCCACCGGCGTCAAGGTTATTTTAACCTCCTGAGATTCCGGCTGAGCGTCTGCCTGTGCATTTTCGGGATTTTCTTTCGGGCTGCAGGCTGCCAAGAAACCTACACAAACGGGAATTAGCAAACGGTTCAAGTAAAATCTCATGTTTAAAAGGCTTTTTTTGGTGCTGATCAAAGTTATTATAAATTTATGTAAATAAATCCATTGTAATAACCTCATAAAATGCTCAAAGTTCCCTGTGGCAGCGAATTAGTGATTGCCATCGTTCCATAATTTCTCCACGATGCAAGCTAAAAAAATTCGCTATTACATTTTCTTGCGCGATGTTTTAATACTTTCAGTGAGCGCTTTCGGAGGGCCTCAGGCCCACTTGGCCATGCTTTTTGACATGATGGTACACAAACGTGGCTATTTGAGTGAGGAGGAGTTGATAGAGTTACATGCACTTTGTCAAATACTTCCAGGTCCTACCTCTACACAAACTATTACTGCCCTGGGTTTTAAGATTGGAGGGCCCAATCTGGCCTACTTAACGTTATTGATCTGGATGCTGCCGGCAGTAATCATTATGATCACCGCTGCCATCATTATTGCCAACTTACAAGCCCGAAATATCTCTATAGATTTCACGAAGTACATTCAGCCGATGGCCGTAGGTTTTGTAACTTTTGCAGCCTATAAGATAAGTGCTAAAGTGGTACACACTCGTACCGCAATGGGACTGATGATCATTGCAGCGGTGGTGTCCTACTTTGTAAAGAATCCCTTGATGTTCCCCGTGATATTGTTGTTCAGCGGAGCGGTAACGGCCTTAAAGTTCAAGGCTCATCCCAAGGAACAAGATAAAAAACTACAGATAGATTGGCGCAATTTTATTTTGTGGGCTACCGTTTTCGGATTTGTAGCTCTGTTAGGGGGAATTACCGGAAACCGTTCCGTATTGCTTTTTGAGAATTTTTATCGTAATGGTTCGCTAATATTCGGAGGCGGTCAGGTATTGATCCCGCTGCTTTACACGGAGTTTGTGGAATTTAAGAGTTTCTTAACCTCTGAAGAATTTCTTTCGGGATTTGGCATTGTGCAGGCACTACCGGGGCCGGTATTCTCATTTTCCGCATTCATCGGTACCCTGGCCATGAGGGACCTGGGTATTTTCTGGCAAATCGCTGGGGGCCTAATAGCCGCTGCGGGCATATTCTTGCCTGGAACCTTCCTGATATTCTTCGTTATTCGTTTTTGGGAACAGCTTAAGAAGTACCGGGTGGTGAAAGCTTCTTTGGAAGGTATTAATGCAGCCAGCTCCGGATTAGTGATCGCCGCGGCCTTTTTACTTTTTCAACCCATAGAGCAAAATGCCAATGTAGCTAACATCACTATCCTAGTAGGCACTTTTATCATTCTGATGTTTACCCGTATTCCCGCTCCCTTCATCATAATAGGTGGGCTCATAGCGGGATTTATCTTTTAAAAGCTCAACTCGCTGCCTTCTGATGTAACCTCCAGGCTACCTTCCCGGCCAAAAGGTATGGCCAGGTTGGGTTTGTCATGTCCAAAAGGTAACCCAAAAGCTACCGGGATATGGGGATCCAAATGACTACGGATGACCCCGGCAGCACCTTTATCAAAAGTGAGTTCTCCTTCTTTCATTTTAGTCAGATGTCCTACTGCTACCCCCGCCAAATTCCGAAGCTTTCCGGCGCGCTGCAAATGAATCATCATGCGGTCGACCTGATAGAGATACTCATCAATCTCTTCTATACAAAGGATCTTATTCTCAGTATCCAGTTCGGATGAAGTACCTATGATGTGCACCAAAAGCGATAGGTTGCCCCCAATCAGTATTCCTCGAGCAGTGCCATGCTGATTTTCTTGCTGATATTCTGCTTGCAAAGGCATACCCTGCCCTTGATACAAAATAGCCTTTAAACTATTGAGATCCGATTCATGGACCTTTGGGTCGAAGAGTTGGGGCATAGTACTGTGGATGCTTTGGATCCCCAGGCAATGTACATGTGCTAACAAAGCTGTAACATCGCTAAACCCACAGATCCATTTGGGATTCTCCTTAAATCCCTGCCAATCGATGGAGTCCAGGATGCGGGTGGTTCCATACCCTCCCCGGGCACAAAATACCGCTTTTATTTCAGGGTTATCAAGAGCCCATTGCAGGTCCCGACATCGATCCTCATCAGCACCCGCGAACATTTGATGCCGATGAAACAGGCAGTCGCCAGGTAGTACCCTCAGTCCCCACTGTTGCAATATTTCCAATGCCTTTTCTACGGATTTCTGATGGACAACACGAGCTGGAGCTACCACTGCTACCAGGTCATTAGGTCGAAGAGAAGCAGGGGCTATATAATTCATGGGCGGAAGTTATGAATTCTTGCGATATGTAAAAAATCCACAAAAAAAGCCCTGAAGTTTATTCAGGGCTTAAAATATGGTATACTAGTTATTATTCGGTGCTTATTCCCAATTTAGCCAACACCAAATCGGAAATATCGTCTTGCTTCTGAGCATATAACAATATAGGAGCACCTTGCGTATCGGTGGCAAAAATATGGGTATAGCCATTCTCTTTGGCTACCGCATCAATATTGCTTTGGATCTTGTCGTATGCCGGCTTTAATAGCTCTTGCTGCTTAACCTGCAGGGACTGCTCGGCCTCCTGCTGGAACTTCTGTATAGAAGATTGAAGGTTCTGCAGTTCTGTTTGCTTGTCGTTCAAGATTACCGGATCCACATTTCCTTGTCCAGCCAGATCACTGAAGGCCTTGTATTTGTCCTCAAACTCCTTCATTTTACTTTGAAGTTGGGCACCCAGCTGCTCTTCATGAGTCTTTAGTTCGGATTCGATCTGCTTGGTCTCGGGAAGTTGGCTCAGAATGTAATTCACATTCGTATACCCAATCTTTAATTCAGAAGATTGAGCTTGGACCGAGAGTATTCCCAGCAAGCAAATCCCCATGGTTAAAAATAGTCTACTTAATTTCATTGTCTTATAACTTTAGTGTGATATCGTATTTTTTATTGTTCGGCGGCTACTCCCATCTTTGCCAAAACCAAATCGGATATATCGTTCTCATCCGAAGTATATAGCAGTACGCTGTTGGTGAATACATGACTGAACCCATTTTCCTCAGCCACCGTTTTTATGTTTGTTTCGATTTTCTCATATACCGGCGAAAGCAACTGCAATTGCTTGTTCTTTATGGATTTATCAGCCTCAGCTGCAAATTTCTGGATATTGGTCTGCATTGTTTGCAACTCCCTTTGGGCATCATTTCGAACCACCTCGGTCATGGTATCGGCAGTTTTTTGAAAATATTCCAATTTTCTTTGTAACTCTTCTTGTTTGGATTGTAACTGCGCTCCCAATTGGTCTTGATGAGTCTTTAATTCGGACTCAATTTGCTTAGCTTCCGGCAATCGGCTCAGGATATATTCGGCATTGGTATAGCCGATCTTAAGTCCCTGAGCACCTGCTGTAAGTGCACTACAGGCCAGTGCGACAGTTAAAAGTATGGTATAAGCTTTCATTCTATTATAGATTTTAACGTCAATCTTTTATTCCACTACATCGTTTTTATCGCCCAATCCCAATTCCTCCAACACAAAATCCGTATAGTCATGTACCGGATTGGAATATATAATGGCGTAATCCCCAGATTTATCAAAAACCAATTCCAATCGCTTGGATTTGGCGATTTTTTCCACGGCGTCGAACAACTTGTCCTGTACCGGTTTTAAGAGTTCCTTTTTCTTTAAAAAGTACAACCCCTCATATCCGAATACTTTACGATGATAAGCCTTGCTGGCTTCTTCCTTCTCTTGGATGGAGCTCAGCCTTTCAGCCTTCATCTCTTCCGTCAATAATACCTCCTCAGCCTGATAGGCATCATACAAACCCTGGATTTCTTGTCGCATGGTCCCGATTTCCTCTTGCCATAGTTGTGACACTTTGTCCAGTTCCTGCTGTACGTCTGCATATTCCGGCATTTTTTCCAGAATATAGGCTGCATCGATATACCCCCACTTTTGGGCGTATAAACCTTGGGTCAACAAGACAATAACAAGTATTATACCAAATTTCTTCATACTAACGTATTGGTTGTCCGATAGAGAAATGAAACTGGGCTCCGCTTCTCTCCGTTTGACCGGGTACAATGTCGAATCCATAGGCCCAATCAACCCCTATTAACCCGAAGGCCGGCATAAATATCCTGGCTCCTACTCCTACAGATTTAAATGTCTTGAAAGGGTCGTAATCGTCGTAGTCATAGAAGTTGTTTCCTCCTTCTGCAAACCCCAAAACGTAAATGGTGGCGCTGGGATTTAAAGAAACCGGGTAACGCAATTCCATAACGAATTTAGTAAATGCTACTCCACCGTCCACTTCATCAGAACTTAATCCACGTCCATCAATAGCATAACGGGGAGGGGTAATAGCTTGATTCTCATAACCCCTTAAACCAATTTGATCGGTTCCTATAATCCCAAAACTCTGATTACCCAATCCATCACCGCCCAGGAAAAAGCGTTCAAATGGTGCGATGCCGGTTTTATCGGTGTACGATCCCAAGAATCCCAAGTGAGCACGGGCATTAATAACCAAATCGCCCACTACCCGGGTAAAGAACGATGCATCGAACATAACCTTGTGGTACTCTACCCATTTAAATTTCTCGGCGTTGCTAGCTGTTTCATAATCAATGTCTCGCCATACACTGTAGGGCGGGGTCAAAGCCACACTCAAAGATAAAGAGGAACCCTCCCTAGGGAACATAGGGTTGTCAATGCTGTTTCTGGCAACGGTGGTATTGAACACAAAACTGTTGGCATCACCGGTACTAAATCCCAGCCTGCTTATAGGGAAATCCTCTAGCTCATAGTTTTGGAATGAAATGCTATTAGAAAGTGTGAAGAAGTCATCCGGCCAGCGAACTCTTCTTCCTAAACCTAAGGTTACACTGCTCAGTTTGAGTTTACCGAAAGTCTCGTTGGTGAAAAAATTAACGTTGCGCTGTACAGCCTGGCTCAGGCTTATTGATAAGCTATTAGGCTTCTTGCCCCCCAACCAGGGCTCTGAAAATGTCAAGCTGTAATTTTGAAACTGCTTTCCGTTGGCTTGGATACGCAATGCCAGTCGTTGCCCATCGCCCACAGGCAAAGGCCTCCAGTTTTCTATATGGGGAATATTGCGAATGGAGAAATTATTAAATACCAGTCCTACCGTTCCCACGAAGCCGAAGTTACCTCCCCAGCCTCCGGAAAGCTCGATCTGGTCGCTAGGTTTTTCCACCAGAGTATATTCTATATCCACGGTACCTTCGGCCGGGTTGGGAACAGGATTTAGACCGATCTGTTCCGGATCGAAATATCCCATTTGCGAAAGCTCTCGCTGCGTTCGGATCAACAGAGATCGATTGAATTTCTGACCGGGCAGAGTTCGTATCTCACGTCGAATAACGTGATCGCTGGTACGGTCATTTCCTTTTATGATCACTTTACTAATGGTAGCTTGAGTGCCTTCAAAAACCCGCATCTCTACATCAATGGAATCACCTTCAATGCGGACTTCTACGGGGTTAACACTAAAGAACAAGTAGCCGTCGTCCATATACAAAGAGCTTATATCCGGGCCATTGGGGTTGAAGTTGAGCCGTTGGTTTATTTTTTCCATATCATAGGCGTCACCTTTTTGGACCCCCAGCACGGCGCTTAGTGTAGCATCGTCATAAACATAATTGCCGACCCAGTCAATATCTCTGAAGTAATACTTCTTGCCTTCCTCAACCTCGATGTTGATGTCAACGTTGTCATCATCAAAGCGATAAACGGTGTCACTTACTACCCTGGCATCACGATATCCTTTGGTGTTATAAAAGTCTACGAGGCTCTCCTTATCGGTTTCATACTCGTTGCGCACGAACTTTGAGCTGTTGAAAAAGTTGAGTTTTATGTGATCGTTGATATACTCCATCACCTGCTGGCTGCTTACTTCCTGGGAGGAGTCCATCATATGTTTAACGTTACGCGGGCTGGCAGAAAAAAGCCTATGGGCAAAATCCTCAAATATGCTGAGACGAATATGCTCATTGGTGGATTTCATTTTCTTCTTCAACTTGCCGTCGGAGAAATTCTCATTGCCTTCCATGTAGATCTTATTAATACGCACTTTACTGTTGCGATCTACCTCGATCAGGAAGTTAACACTGTTGCGCAGCAAGCTGTCCGCTGCTTGACTAATGTCAACTTCAGTATTTAAATACCCTTTACTCATAAAGTGGTTGCGGATACCCAGCTCTGTGTTCTTCATCATAGCTTCGGTTACCACTTTACCTCTAATACCGTCAATGATTTCACTGACCTCGCCCTGTTGAGTCTTATTGATACCGGTGAATTGTACATCTCTTAGACGAGGGCGCTCTCTAACTTCTACATTGAGAAAGGCCTTCCCGTCCTCGACTTTAGTTAGATAGACCTTTACATCCTCAATAATCCCTTGAGCATACAGTTTCTTAATAGCGTTGGTAATGTCGTCGCCAGGGATCTTGATCCTGTCACCCAGCTTTAAACCGGTAAGAGAGATCAAGGCATTTTTGTCTAGAAATTCAGCTCCAGTAACTACGATCTCTCCCACCTCATATTCTTGGGGACTGGAATAACTGACCTGGGGTTTATTTCGATCGCTGCCCACACCGACACCGATTTGGGCTTGGGCCAGGATTGCCCAGAGCATTGACAGGCTGAGTACAATTATCCGCTTCATCACTAGGTCATGTATTTACCTGTTCGCTTATTTTTCCGAATCGGCGTTCTCTTGATTGATACGCCAAAATCGCCTGATAGAGGTGCTGTTTTCTAAAATCCGGCCAAAGAACTTCGGTCATGAACAACTCGGTGTAGGCAATCTGCCACAGCAGGAAATTACTTATTCTCATCTCCCCGCTGGTCCTGATTAGCAGTTCAGGATCGGGTATCGTTCGTGTTTCCAGGTACCCGGCAAATAAATCCTCATCAATTTCAGAAATATCTACCCTACCCATTTTTACATCTTCTGTCAAAGTCTTAATGGCTTCAATCAATTCCCATCGGCCACTGTAGCTCAATGCCAGCGTCAACTGCAATCTTTGGTTGTCCTTGGTACTTTCCATGGCTTCCTCCAGCTCCAGCTGGCAAACTTTGGGAAGATTGCTCAAATTACCAATGGCGGTAAGTCGTACATCATTCTCCTGAAGTGTGGGGATCTCCTTTCGTATGGAGGACACCAACAAACGCATCAGGCCATCCACTTCAAGTTTTGGTCGGGACCAGTTTTCTGTAGAAAATGCGTATAACGTAAGGTACTGAACACCTAGTTCTGCACAACCTTCGGTAATCTCTCTAACCGACTTTACGGCATTTTGGTGCCCGAATAGCCTAGCAGCCCCTTTTTTTTTGGCCCAACGTCCATTTCCGTCCATTATGACGGCTATGTGTGCCGGTAAATTATTAGGATCAATATTTTCCTTTAAATCCATAAAAGGGCCTGAAATTCAAAGCGCAAGGTACGAAAATGGTTACTTTTAAAGAATTATATAACCTATTCTTTAACAATATTTAACAAAGAATAATCAGTATGAATTGAAGGGACAAGGCACCGAATAGAAGGTGTAACTGATGGAAAATCCTGCGAAGTAATACCAGTCATTATCCAATTCATTTCCGTAGGTAGGATTTAGCTTATCAGGTACGGGGACTTCGGATACTTCATCAATGTAATCGAAAAAAGTTTTCCGGGCCCCAAACTCAAATTCCAAATTCCATTGCTTATTTAGCCGGTACTTTATACCTAATCCGAAGGGAATTACCGGTTGTATTCTGCTGTAATCAGCGGTACCGGATTTATTACTGTATGCCGATAATCCTACACCGCCGAAAAAGTAAGGAGACCAATTTATAAGAGAATTCCGCTCTTTGTAATCCAGAAAATTGTATTCTACAGTAAGAGAACCCTCGATTACAAATCGGCGGAAAGAACGGTCCCGCAGTTGTGTGAAGGGATCAATGGGGTTCTTGGCATCATCACCGCGGATCCTCCCTATAAGACCTGCCCCCCGCACGCTTACCACGTTGCTCAAATTGTATCTTACAAATCCCTGCAAACCCAGGCCTTGCTGGCCAAATTGATACCCCCGAACCAAGTCGCCTGTATAAGCTACACCGCCTATACCGCCGCCGATCTCCAGGCCCTGCCCGCTAAGGGGAAGATAACTGGCTACTAGTAACAAAAAGGGAAAACCCCAAGATTTTCCCGCTCTCAAAAATCGATTACGTTTTTTGATCCTACCTGAATTTTGCTCTCCTAAATCTACTGCTCCGCAATATATAACTGACATGGAAACCAGTAACTATGTAAATATCTTTATCGCCTTTGTCGCCCCGGATGTTGTCCTTGGCCTCCCTGCCATAACCGGCAATAGTGGTATAAGTGTTTCCGTCGAAAGTGGACACATAGCTCTCCAAATTATTGGGAATCACCCCAGTTTGCCGGGTCTCCCCTGATTCTACAGCCTGTACCTCTCTGGATCGATCCGACAAGGCTCTGGCCAGATCGCTTGGTAACGATCCCAAATCGACATAATCACCCGAAACATCGTCTAAATAGTCAAAAAACAGGTATCTGTAGCCGATCTCAAAGGAAAAATCCACTCTTTCGCTCACTCTAAAACGCACGCCAGCTCCAAATGGTATAGCTAATTGTACTTTTTTATAGGATTTTCCCTCGGTGCGCAGAGGTGCCAGTGCTACCCATTCACCGGCATTTGGAAATGGTGTATTACCGTTATTGACATCTACATCTGGTACCAATGCCTTGGGATTGTGATGAAAGACCGCGAATCCTGCAAAAGCATAGGGAATAACATTTTTACGCGATCGATAGGTAGACAGATTTTCAGCAAAGTCAATGACCCCCGTAAAGGCCAGCTCTTTGATGTCGTTACGAAACTGTAGGTTCCTCACATATCGGAACCGACCCAAATCGTCATTGGGATCCGCAGATTCAAAATCGTCCCCTTTTAATCGACCCCACTGAAAACTACCTCTTACGGTAAAACGAGGACCGAAGCGGCGCGTCGCGAAAATTCCTATGCTGGGCCGTGTAAAGCTTAAATTCGTGCTGAGGATCTGATCTTTAGGTGCCAGATCACCAAAGTAATTCATGGCATTGACCATTATACCTACCGTGGTGTATTGCTTATTTATGGTATAGGTTGAACTTCTGGGGCCGGATGAACCTATTCTTTGAGATAGTGCTGACTGGTGAAAGAACATGCAAATCAGCAAAATAAGTCCAGCAACTGCCTTGTTCATAAAAATTATCTCAAAAAATAGTATTATACAAAGTTAGAAATAAGAATGAAATATTAAAATTTCAAAATCAAGCTAATTTCTAGCATCGTAGCCCCAATTTAACTTTTGGCGAAGGGTATCTAGAAAATTGTACCCATCCAATTTTACCAACTTCGCTTGAAATTCCTCCTTACTTACGGCCATTTGGATAGAAGCTTCCACGGTAAAGGAGCGAGTATCCAGACTTACCAGAAAATTTTTGCTGCGACCTTCTATCTCGAACGAGATCACACTATTATCTGAAACCACCATAGGTCGAACGGTTAAATTATGGGGACTTACCGGCGTAATGATAAAATTGTCAGACTGGGGAAGTACCACTGGCCCACCACAGCTCAAGGAGTATCCCGTGGATCCGGTAGGGGTAGCTACGATAAGGCCATCAGCCCAATAGCTATTCAGATATTCTCCATCAATATAAGCATGGACGGTAATCATGGAAGATGTGTCTTGCTTGAGAATGGTAAAGTCATTCAACCCAAAATTAATGCCATTGAAGATATCCTGATCGGAATGTACCCGAACCAAGGTACGATGATCATAGGCGAATTCATTATTATACAGAGCCTCTACCGCGGATGTCACCATATCCTTGGATATGGTAGCTAAGAAACCCAACCTTCCGGTATTGATGCCCACAATAGGCAATTCCAACTTCCCAACATAAGCCACCGTTTCCAGAAGGGTACCGTCTCCTCCCAAGCTGAACATAAAGTCCACATCCTGCAAATGTTGATTCGAAGAGAATGAGCCAAGGTCAGTAACCTGTACATCTGTTGTTTGCAGGCTTTCCAGCAAGGTCTCTGAAATAATCACGGAGGCTTCTTTTTCCTTTAAACAATCCAGTAATTGGAGTAGTGGACCCTGGCTGTTTTGGTCGATCTTTTTTCCGTGAATTGCAATTTTCATTTTGTGGGCCGCCAGATTACGGCTTAAATATCCAGGTATTTGAAAAGAATGTCCAGTCTTTCTTTCTCACTGGTTTCCATGGGGCTCTCCTCAAATTTAGCAATGATCTTGTATTCGAACCGTTCCAGGGTCGCGATGATTGCTGAGAGATCGGTCTTGTTGATCTTTACTGTCAGCTTTATCATGTTGGCATCGAAAATGTCATTGTTAACAATGCAACTAAGAATCTTGGCATCATTGGATTCGATCAAACGGCTTATTTCCGCCAGTGAATAATCTATTTGTTTAAGGCTTAATATCAAGATTCCTCCCGGGCTTTGGACTGCAGCCGACTGAGCAAAAGCCGTAACGGTGTCCTTTATGGAGATCACTCCCAAAAAGCTTTGATCATCATCCAGAACGGCCACCAGTTGCACTCCATGATCGGAGACTATTTTAAGTACATCATAAAAATGTTGGTTTTCATAAACTTGACAGTCCATACCCTGAAGCTTGTATTCCGATACTGCTTTGGAGTTATCGTTGTCTTCAAGGATCACTTCCTCGGAAATTAGCCCCTTATAAGCACCATCTTCTATTACCGGTAGCTGGTTTACTCGCAGTTCCTCCATCCAAGCAATGGCCTTCTTAGCCGTATCGCTTTTTTTAAGCGGTGGAATCATATGGTTAATTAACTCCCTAGCGATCATGATGCGACTTTTAAGTAATTTTCCAAGATCTCATTAAATTCTTCAGGATGCTCCATCATGGGTGCATGACAACATTTGTCAATGAATTGCAACTTGGATCCAGGGATCAGCCTGTTGAATTCATGGGCTACCATCGGTGGCGTAATAGTATCGTTTAGTCCCCAGATTAATAAAGAGGGGACTTTAATACGGGGTATCTCTGACGCCATGTTGTGCCTTTGTGCCGATTTGGCGATGGCTACAATGCGCATGGCCTTAGGAATACTCTTAGTGGTTTCAAAAACCTCGTCCACATAATCCTTAGTGGCGGTGTTGGGATCATAGAATGTGTATTCCACCCTCTCTTTAATATAATTGTAATCCCCCCTTTTGGGAAATGATCCGCCCATAGAATTTTCAAAAAGTCCAGAGCTACCCGTGAGTATGAGCCTGGATACTTTTTGTGGATGATTCAGGGTATAGATTAAAGCCAAATGACCTCCCAGAGAATTTCCCATTATAGTCAAATTGCCTAACCCCATGTGGTTTACAAACTCATCAATAAAACTCACTAATCCCTCCAATCCTGCTTGCTTTAGAGGCATATCGTATATTGGTAGCAAAGGGATCAACACTCGGTAGCGGTCTTTGAAACAATGCACCACCCCTTCCCAATTACTAAGTGCACCGAATAAACCGTGAAGCAGTAGTAATACCTCGCCCTTACCTTCGTCGATAAACTGGAATTGCTCATCTTGGTGCACGGTTAAATTCATATTCGCAAGTCTACTTCCCCGCAAATTACTAGAATTAGTGCTGATTTCAATAATCCTTAAGATTAAATCAGATCAAGGAAGGATTCAAACGCTCTTTGATTGACTCAAACAGTTCTTTGATAAAGGGCCAATACTCTGCCAGGTGCTCAATGATCCAGGGAGCAATGGGTTGGATTTTTGCAAATAACCAGGATGTCTGCTGCATATCATCGGGAATCTCCACGCCGAACGACTGCACCAACCATATGATCAGGCTGGCACCTACCATCCACTTTAACGCTCCAAGTAAAGCTCCGGCAAGATTGTCAACACTTCCTAGTAGAGTGAGGTCCATGGCCTTTTTTACCATCCCCCCGCCAATTGTAATGAGCACAGCTACTCCTCCAAAAATCATGAAAAAAGCCACGAAGGGCAGCAGGCTGCCCAATTCCTCAATATAATCATCCAGCAGATCTACCCCCCAGTCTAGAAGTGCAAAAGCCAGTATTATGCCTAAGAAGAAGGCTACAATGGAAAGCAGGCTTACGAAGAGACCTCTTTGGTATCCCCGGTAGGCCGCAAACCCCAAAAACAACAACAATACTATGTCAAGGATATTCACTAGCTCGACAATAATGATTTTACGATTTTCGCCATAGTGCCGCCATCGGCACGTCCTTTAAGCTGCTTGTTGGCCTGCCCCATAACTTTTCCCATGTCTTGTGGCCCGGCAGCCCCCAAGTCATCAACTAACTGCTGCAAGTGTACCCTAAGCTCTTCCTCGGTGAGCTGAGCAGGTAAATAGCGAGTAATGATCTCCACCTCAGTTAATTCAATATCGGCCAAGTCGTCCCTGCCCTGCTCTTGGTATAAACGGGCGGAATCTTTCCGTTGCTTGACAGCTTTTGACAGCAAAGTAATTTCGCCATCTTCAGTAAGATTACCTCCTGCTCCTTTTTCAGTTTCCGCTAACAAGATCTGTGATTTAATACCCCGCAAAGCGCGCACCTGGTCCTTGTTTTGAGATCGCATTGCCTCTTTCAGATCTGATTCAACTCGCTCTTTTAAACTCATGTTATTTATAATTATTAACTAATTTTACCCTAGCTTTATTGCAGTCGGTAGCTCATGACCAAATTAAGTGTAAATATTAACAAATTTGCCACTTTGCGCAATGCGAGAGGAGGAAATAACCCGAATGTGGTTCAAGCGGCGGTAGATTGTCAGAGGTTTGGTGCTCAGGGCATTACCGTTCATCCACGTCCTGACGAAAGACATATCACCTATCAAGATGTGCTTGATATTAAGCCTGTGATAACCACCGAATATAACATAGAGGGCTATCCCGATGCCCGGTATTTGGAATTGATCTCCCGGGTAAAGCCCACCCAAGCCACCCTGGTTCCAGACGGGCCTCATGTTATTACTTCCAATGCAGGTTGGGATACCATTAATAATAAGGAATTTCTAGAGGAGATCGTAGGAGAACTTAAGCAAGTAGGAGTACGAAGTAGTATCTTTATTGACCCGGTACCCGAGCAAATTGAAAAAGCTGCGGAGATTGGATGCGACCGCATCGAACTTTATACGGAAAATTATGCGCAGGCCTTTCAACATGACGCTCAAAAGGCTATAGAGCCTTATCGGTCGGCGGCGTTATTGGCACATGAGTTGGGTCTTGAGATCAATGCCGGTCACGATCTGGATATGAACAATCTGAAATATTTCAAGCACAACATACCCTTCCTGGCTGAGGTTTCCATTGGACATGCTATCGTCTGTGACGCCTTGTATTTCGGATTGGAAAATACTGTTCAACTCTATCTTCGACAGTTAATAGAAGAAAATGCTATTTCATAAAGTTGTAGGTGAAGGCCCTCCCATGGTGATCCTTCATGGTCTCTTTGGTTCATTGGAAAATTGGATGCGAATTGCCCGTTCTTTAGGCGATCATTATAGCGTGTATTTAGTGGATCATAGAAATCACGGCAATTCTTTCCATCATTCCCTGTTTAACTATCCCGCCATGTCCCGGGATCTGGAGCATTGGATCGAAGCCCAGAAGATAACGGAGTTCAATCTTTTGGGACACTCCATGGGTGGTAAAGTGGCGATGTATTTTGCAAAGAACAATCCTGATGCATTGCGCAAGTTAATGGTGATCGATATTGGCCCCAAAGCCTATCCGGTAAGTCATGAACAAATATTGAAAGGACTTACTGAAATTGATCCCCAGAAGCTGGATAACCGAAAGCAAGCCGATATTCAGTTGTCGGCCTATGTTCCTGAAGCTGGGATTCGTCAGTTCCTGTTAAAAAACCTGAAGCGCAATGGCACTAACTTCCAATGGAAACTAAACGTTGAAGTAATCCGTGACAATATTGAGCAGGTTGGAAAAGCACTCCCCGCAACTTCTGTTATCTCAACCCCTACACTTTTTCTAAGAGGTGGGCAATCACCTTATATATTGGATAATGACATCCCCGGTATTATAGAACAGTTCCCTCAGGCAGTGGTTGAAACTATGGAGCAGGCAGGCCATTGGCTTCATTCCGAAGATCCTACAGGCTTTTTAGAAATTATTAGGGAGTTCCTGGCAACTTAAATTAACGGAAGCGGTGGTAAAGCAGGAAGAGAAGCGACAATAAAAGGCTTATAATTAAACTTGTGGTTAGCGGAATGTATAGGGTAAAATTTCCGGATTTTATTAGGAAATCACCGGGTAGTTTGCCAAGCCACGGTAACTTTGGTCCCCACGCCATTAACATGCCCACTAAAAAAATTAGCCCACCAAGCAGCATCAATATTTTTGCCAATTGATTCATTTTAATCAAATTTAATACATGTCGGCCAAAGTTTATCTTATCCCTAACCTCATCGCCCCGCAAACTGAAACTCTGGTGGTCACTCCCCAGGTGAGAGAGGTAATCGCCAAAATCGATTTCTATTTGGCCGAAAACATCCGCAACGCTCGCAGATTCATTTCCAGCCTTAAGATAAAACCTGTGGACCAATTGCATTTTGCACAACTGGACAAAAATACCAGCGACCAGCAACTAGCAGAATTGGTAGCTCCATTGATGGAGGGACAATCGTTGGGAATTATCTCCGAAGCGGGTTGCCCAGGGGTAGCCGATCCGGGAAGCTTGGTAGTGGCTTGGGCGCATAAACAGGGCATTGCGGTGATTCCATTGGTAGGCGCTTCTTCCATATTGCTGGCTTTAATGGCCAGTGGAATGAACGGCCAGAATTTCGAATTTCATGGCTACTTACCCATAAAAGGCAGGCAACGCCAGCTAACCATACAGCGGCTAGAGAATGAATCTGCTAAGAAGAGAAAGACTCAGATCTTTATGGAGACGCCCTATCGTAACCAAGCCTTGATGACTGCCTTAATGCAGTTCTGCAAAGAGTCCACTAAAATATGTGTGGCTTGCGATCTGACCGGGAATGATCAGTTCGTAAAAACCATGACCATAGCGCATTGGAAGAAATCGCCTCCTGACCTTCACAAAAAACCTGCTATTTTCTTACTGCTTGCTTGATTCCAGTTTTTAGTAACCATCATACTTACTTATAATAAAAATATACATAAATTTGCTGACGAAAATACTTTGAAATAATGTCTTATTTATTTACCTCTGAATCTGTTTCAGAAGGACATCCCGATAAAATAGCTGATCAAGTTTCCGATGCCATCTTAGACGCCATGCTCGCGCAGGACCCTGATTCTAGGGTAGCATGTGAGACATTCGTAACCACCGGACTAGTGGTGGTAGGAGGAGAGATCACCACCAAAGCTTATGTGGAAATACCGGATATAGTGCGAGATACTATCAAAAGAATCGGCTATACTGATGACGACTATAAGTTCGATGCGGAATCTTGCGGGGTCATGGTTACCCTTCATAGTCAATCTCCTGAAATTGCCCAAGGGGTTGATGAAACGGAAGGCAAGGAGCAAGGAGCTGGTGATCAGGGTATGATGTTCGGATATGCCACCGACGAGACTGAAGACTACATGCCTATGGCCTTGGCTTACTCCCATAAACTGGTACAGAGGCTGGCGGAAATCCGTAAGAACCATCCTGAATTAATGCCTTACCTGCGACCGGATGCCAAATCCCAAATTACCGTGCAGTACGATGACTCGGGGAATATTGAACATATTCATACGGTGGTTATTTCCACCCAACACGATGATTTTATAAACCCTGCAGACGCTTCACCTGATGCTAGACAGAAAGCTGATGATGAAATGTTAGAGCGTATCAAGTCGGACGTAATGAAGCATGTCATACCGGATGTTCTGCCCTCCAATTATTTAAAAGATACTATATTCCATATCAACCCCACCGGTAAATTTATCATTGGAGGGCCTCACGGTGATGCCGGGTTAACCGGTAGAAAGATCATCGTAGACACTTATGGTGGTAAAGGCGCCCATGGAGGAGGTGCTTTTTCCGGTAAAGATGCCTCTAAAGTAGATCGCAGTGCGGCCTATGCTTCCCGACATATCGCCAAGAATCTGGTAGCAGCAGGAATAGCTTCGGAGGTTTTGGTGCAAGTGGCCTACGCTATTGGGGTAGCCAAACCCGTTTCACTGACGGTGAACACCTACGGAACAGCTAAAGTACCCTTGTCGGATAGCGAAATTTCCAAAATCACCCAGGAACTTTTCGATATGAGGCCCAAGGCGATTATTGAGCGCTTGGGATTGAAGAATCCTATTTTCCTTGAAACCGCTGCCTATGGACATATGGGTAGAAAACCCCTGGCAAAACCCGTTGCCTTACAGTACATCGAAGTTAAAAGTAACGGCTCCGGTGAGGAGATGGTGCGCAGAAACTCTACCAAGGAAGTGGAGTACTTCACCTGGGAGAAACTCGATTATGCTGATGCCATCCGAGAGGCTTTTAAATTAAGTTGATCTACAAGTCATTCAAGTCCGCCTTCCGGATCTGTTTTTTCTCTTTGTGCTTTTTTAGCTGTCTCGACATGGTTTCAACCGCTAAGTCTATGGCCGCCTCAAATGTATTGGATGATTCCTTGGTAAATAATTGCTGCCCTGGAACATTGACCTTTAATTCCAGGATCTTATTGCCAAATATTTCGCTTTTATTGAGATGACTTTTTTCTAAACGCAAAATCACTTCCCCGTCAACGATCCTTTGGTTGAAGGTTTGGAGTTTTTCAACTTTTTTGGCGATGTAATCCAAAAGCTTTTGGTCGGCATCGAAATGAACTGAATGCATTCTGAAATTCATATGGATGGGTTTATTGTGAAACTATGCTTTAGGATGAGATTGGTCAAAGACCTTTTTCAACCGGTCAATTGTATTATGAGTATAAACTTGGGTAGCTGCTAAGCTTGAATGACCCAATAACTCTTTCACGGCATTGAGATCAGCCCCTTTATTCAGCAGGTGAGTTGCGAACGTATGCCGCATCACATGTGGACTTTGTTTATCCAACCCGGTTAAGGCTTTCAGGACACCGTTTACGATACGATAGATCATCATAGGATAGCTTTGCTCCCCTTTATTATTAACGATCAAATATGAGGAGTAGTTATCTGAAAATGTATCTCTTTTTGCTGCTATATATTTATGCATTAAAGGCATCAATGATTTTGGTAAAGGGATCAAACGCTCCTTGTCTCTCTTACCTAAAACTTTTACATTTTGTCTAGAAAACTGAACATCAGTTTCCTTGATATTGATAAGTTCAGATAATCGGATTCCTGAGGCATACAACAACTCCATTACCATTTGATCGCGTAATCCGGAGAAACCCTCAGTGTATACTACTCTATCCAGGACCTCCATTATCTCTGTCTCTTTAGCAAAAACCGGCAGGGTTTTGGACATTTTCAACACCTTGATCTGCCTGGTAGGGTCGATTTTAATGTGATCATGTCTCAACGCATGTTTGTAGTAAGAGCGCAGTGTGGCAATCTTACGATTTACCGTTCGAGTGGAGCGGCCTTTCTCTAATAAGGATACTAACCAGGCCCTTATGTGCTGATGATCGGCCTGGGACACCTGGCAGGGTTGCGGATAATGGCGAAGAAATACTTGAAATTGCTCCAGATCACTGCGGTAGGAAGTCAAGGTGTGCTTACTACATCGCTTTTCGTACTCCAGATATTTCAGAAAGGAAGCTACCATTAAGCTTACATTGAGTATCAAATAAACTTAATGATAAATGAGGGTAAAAAAAATTTAATAATTCTCTTTGGCGTACATCTTTTGACGGTAGGCGGCTTTCAGCTTTACTGTGCGTCGCTTCACTGAAGGTTTAACAAAATGGGTACGACCCCTGAGTTCCTTCAAAACCCCGGTACGTTCAAACTTTTTCTTGAAGCGCTTTAAAGCCCGATCAATAGATTCGTTTTCCTTGACGTTTACAATAATCATTTACTCTACTGTTTAAAAGGGATGCAAATTTAAAAAAGAACTATGGAATTAACAAACTATACTTACTTAAGGATTTCACGAGCTATGACCATTTTTTGTATTTCAGAAGTGCCTTCTCCTATAGTACAGAGTTTTGCATCCCGGTAATATTTCTCAACCGGGAAGTCTTTGGTATAGCCATAACCTCCAAAGATCTGCACGGCGTCATTGGCAATACTAACAGCCACTTCCGATGCGTAATACTTGGCCATTGCAGATTCCTTACTTACCCTAATGCCCTTATTCTTCAGATATGCTGCGCGATAGGTCAATAATTTGGCGGCTTCCAACTCAGTAGCCATCTGTGCAAGCTTAAAAGAGATGCCCTGAAATTTTGCAATGGGCTGGTTGAATTGGCGGCGTTCTTTAGCATACTGAGTAGCGGCCAATAGGGCGCCTTCAGCTATTCCCAAGCTCAACGCCGCGATGGAAATCCTACCTCCATCCAATACTTTCAATGATTGAATAAAGCCCTCTCCTACCTCGCCTAGTACGTTATCCTTACTCACCCGGCAATTATCAAAGATCATCTCACTGGTTTCGGAGGCACGCATTCCCAGTTTGTCCTCCTTGCGCCCACCGCTAAATCCTTCGGCACCTCTTTCCACTACGAACGCCGTCATGCCATGGCTATCACCTATTTCACCGGTACGGGCTATTACCACAGCAATATCCCCGGATATGCCGTGGGTAATGAAATTCTTTGATCCGTTGATGATCCACGATGAGCCGTCTTTTTTAGCCACAGTTCTCATATTTCCGGCATCAGACCCCGTATTGGGTTCTGTCAAACCCCAAGCCCCGATCCATTCACCAGTAGCCAGTTTCGGCAACCAACGGCTTTTTTGGGATTCGTCGGCGAATTGCATAATATGCCCTGTACAAAGAGAATTGTGCGCGGCTACTGAAAGGCCGATTGATCCGTCAATTTTAGAAATCTCAGAAATGGCCGTTACATACTCCGGGTAACCAAAGCCTGAACCCTGATAATCCGCTGGCACCAAAACACCCATTATTCCTAACTCACCTAATTTCTTGAAAAGCTGTACCGGAAATTCCTGCGTCTCATCCCATTCCTTTTGATACGGCACAATTTCCTTGGCTCCAAAATCGCGGATCATTTCCGCAATCATGACTTGATTTTCATTAGGACTGAAATCGATTTGAGATGTGCTATCAACTTTCAACATATCGGCTTAGCTTTAAAGGACACAAAATTAGTGAATTTGTTGACATTCTCCCAACTAACATTCGTTAGTTTAAATCAAAACATTACCTTGTAAAGGAAGTCCATTAAATTGGGATACCTGCACATTTATTTACGCAATTCCATTAAATTTGTGACATGCCCAATTCCAGGAAAGTGCTGGTGACCGGTGGAGCAGGTTATATAGGCTCACATACCGTTGTTTCCCTGGCACAGGCCGGCTACCACCCGGTTATTCTCGACAACTATTCCAACTCTTCACCCAAGGTAATTGATGGTCTGGAAAATATCCTTGGAGAAAAAGTAATTCATTACCGCGCTGATTGCTGCGACCAGCAAGAAGTACTGAAAATTCTGAAGCAGGAACAAATCTCAGGTGCCATTCATTTTGCTGCTAGTAAAGCCGTGGGTGAATCGGTGGCCAACCCCTTGCACTACTATTACAACAATTTGAATTCCCTAGTGGTTTTGCTTAAAAGCATGAATCAACTGGCCATAACCAATTTCGTGTTCTCTTCCTCCTGCACTGTTTATGGTCAGCCCGATGAGCTTCCGGTAACCGAAGAAACAGCTCCTAAGCCTGCTGAATCACCTTACGGCAATACCAAGAAGATCGGTGAAGACATAATACATGATGTAGTAAACAGCAAAGCAGGGCTTAAAGCGGTTTCCTTGCGCTACTTCAATCCTATTGGGGCACATTCCAGCGCTAAAATTGGGGAGTTACCCATAGGCGCGCCCAACAATCTGATACCGTTTATTACTCAAACAGGAGCCGGCATAAGGGAGAAAATAACCATATTTGGTGATGACTATCAAACCGTTGATGGCACCTGTGTACGGGATTATATTCACGTGGTGGATCTAGCCCAGGCGCATGTGCGGGCGCTGGATTATCTTCAAGAACAATCGACGGATAATTTCTACGAGGTGTTTAATCTGGGAACAGGATCCGGTACCACGGTAATGGAAGTGGTCCAGACTTTCGAAAGAGTAACAGGAGTAAAATTAAATTATGAGATCGGTCCCAGGAGGCAAGGAGATGTGGAACAGATATATGCGAGTGTAGAAAAGGCCTCTTCAGTGTTGAATTGGCAGGCTACAAAAGGACTGGATGAAGCCTTAACTGCCGCTTGGCAATGGCAACAATCGCTTTCAAAAGATTATGACTAGTGCAAATCTACTTATTACCGGTGGTGCCGGCTTCATCGGGTCACATGTGGTAAAGCTCTTCGTTAAGAAGTATGAGCACTACCAGGTGTACAACTTTGACAAACTTACCTATGCGGGAAATTTGGAGAACCTCGCTGACATCGAGGAATATCCCAATTACCATTTCATCAAGGGAGACATTCAAGATTTTTCCCACCTGCAAGAGCTTTTCGAAAAATATCAGTTTCAGGGAGTAATCCACTTGGCCGCGGAGTCTCACGTTGATCGTTCCATCCACAATCCCACAGAATTTATTAATACCAATATATTGGGAACGGTAAATCTGCTAAATGCAGCCCGTAACTGCTGGAATGACGCGCAGTCTAATCGATTTTACCACATCTCCACCGATGAAGTCTTTGGATCCATTGAGGAGCCCGACTTATTCGTGGAAACTACCGCTTACGATCCCCAATCCCCTTATTCCGCCTCCAAAGCCTCATCGGATCATTTTGTGAGAGCGTTTCACAATACCTATGGGCTACCTGTCATAATTTCAAATTGTTCCAATAATTATGGTCCCTACCAATTCCCGGAAAAACTAATTCCCCTATGTATTAACAACATCAAGAACCGGCTACCCATTCCGGTCTACGGCCAAGGACTCAACGTCAGGGACTGGTTATACGTGGAGGACCACGCGGTCGCCATAGACCTACTTTATCATCAGGGCAGCATTGGAGAAACTTACAACATAGGAGGCAACAATCAATGCCGCAACATCGACATAGTAAAAACCATATGTCAGATAATGGATAGAAAATTATCCCGCTCAGCTGGTGAAAGTGAAAACCTAATACGTTTTGTTAAGGATCGTGCGGGGCATGATTTGCGTTATGCTATTGATTGCAGTAAGATCCAGGAAGAACTGAACTGGAGCCCATCTGTTACCCTGGAGACTGGCTTGGAGCAGACCGTTGAATGGTATCTTAACCACCAGACATGGCTGGACCATGTTACCTCCGGTCATTATCAAAACTACTACCAAGAACAGTACCATCATCGATAAGACCATGAAAGGAATAATTTTAGCCGGCGGATCCGGGACCAGATTACATCCTCTTACCTTGGCCATAAGTAAACAGCTAATGCCCGTTTATGACAAACCCATGATTTACTATCCCTTGTCGGTTCTACTCATGGCAGGCATCAAAGAAGTACTGTTCATTTCTACTCCTCATGATTTGCCCCTTTTCCAAAAACTTTTAGGCGACGGCACCCAAATCGGCTGTCATTTCCAATATGCCGTACAGGAAAAACCCGAGGGGCTAGCCCAGGCATTTGTTATTGGTGCTGACTTCATCGGTGATCAAAAAGTAGCGCTGATCCTTGGTGATAACATTTTCTATGGCACCGGTTTGCGAAGATTGTTGCAGGAAAAAGTGAACCCCGATGGAGGAACGGTATTTGCCTATCACGTCCATGATCCTCAACGATACGGCGTGGTTGATTTCGATGATCAGGGCCATGTGATCTCCATTGAAGAAAAACCGGAACAACCAAAAAGTAATTATGCGGTCCCGGGTCTGTATTTCTACGACAATGAGGTGATCGATATCGCCAGAAACCTGCAGCCCAGTGCCCGCGGGGAATATGAAATTACCGATGTCAACAAGTACTACTTGCAAAAGGGCAAACTTAAAGTAGGTATTCTGGATCGCGGGACTGCATGGCTGGACACCGGTACGGTTAGCTCGCTAATGCAAGCTAGTCAGTTTGTACAGGTTATTGAGGAGCGACAAGGCTTAAAGATTGGATGTATCGAAGAAGAGGCTTACCGTATGGGATACATCGATGCCCGTCAATTGAAGAATATTGCGGAACCCCTGAAAAAAAGTGGATATGGCGAGTACTTACTAAGCCTGTTACATTAATAGAGAAGCTTCCTTATACAATAGCCTCAAAACCGTGGTACCCACCGCTTCCAGGGTCTGCTTGTCTATCACCTCCATGTTATCACCAGGCCGGTGATGATAGTCTTTAAACAAGTCACTTTGAGCATCGATATTGGGTTTGGCATCAATAATATCGATCATGGGAATGCGTGCATTCAAGTTAACATAGTAGTGGTCGTCCTCAACCGCACCGGTGGGCTGGTATAGGAAGTACCGACTATACCCCAATTGGTGGGCTTCATTCCACACTTTCTCCTGTATTTTGGGTGCAAATTGCATGGAATGGTATTCCTGGCAAAAGGTAGCATTCTTAGCTCCTACCATATCCAGCAAGATGCCGTAATAAGCTGAGTAATTGTTCAGGTGCTTATTGGCGGTCCAATGTTTGGAGCCCAAACACCAATCCAGTCCCAGGCCACCCTGGTCCTCCGCATCAAAAAAAATGATATCCACACCAAGGGCGTCCGGCAATGGCCCCAAATTGCGAGCTATTTCCAACAACACTCCCACTCCACTGCCGCCGTCGTTGGCTCCATCGAATGGCGCGTTGGGATCGTCCTGGAATTTGTCAGCCTTCAAACGGGTGTCCCAGTGGGCTGCCAATAAGATACGCCGAGTGGCTTCTGGATTAAACCGCCCGATGATATTTTGGAATTTGTATAGCTCACCTGTGGTGGTGCTGCGGCTGTCAAATTCTTGAGTAATTACATGGGGTGTATAGGCAGAAAGCTTGCCGATCATATAGTCGGCGCATAACTCGCGAGCCCTGCTGTTAGGAACCCGGGGACCAAAATCCACCTGGTCCTGGATAAAGGTGAAGGCTGAATCCGCATTAAAGGGCGGCGCCTGAATGTTTATCGCCGGGGGATTGCCCGAAGATACCTCTTCACTCTTCTCACCATTGTCACAGCTGGATAACCACAATAGCGCCACCACTATCAGAACCAGATCTTTACTCTTCATAGGCCCAATCGACTCCATTCTTCATATCTTTTAGCACAATTCCCGACGACTTTAATTGCTCTCTTATTTCATCAACTTTATGGTATTCCTTATCAGCCTTAGCCTGTCGGTAGCTTTCCAAAATTATGGATAACATTCCCTCGAGGTCATCGGGTGTTTCCTCTAATAAACCTAATACCTCCTCTACAAATACTCTGTAGGTTTCTAGCATGCGCTGGAAGGTCTCCTCACCTAAAGCGGAAGGGGCTAGGTTTTGGGTATAAATTGAGTTTATTTTCTTTAAAAGATTAAACAGATGAGCCATACATTGTGCGGTATTGAAGTCATCATTCATCGCATGATAGCAATTATCGCACAACTGTTGCACTTGTTTCTGTGGTTTGTCCTGTATGCCCGCTCCATCGTCCTGGTACACCAGCTTCTTGGATATCCTTAGTCCGTTGACCAATTTTTTGTACCCTTTGGCAGAAGCCAACAGCGCCTCATTGGAGATGTCCAGTGTGCTGCGGTAATGGGTCTGCAACATAAAGAAGCGCACGGTCATGGGACTGTAACCTCGGTCCAGCAGGGGATGATCGCCCGCTACCAACTGTTCTGGTAAAAATGAGTTGCCTAAGGATTTACTCATCTTTTGGCTATTTACTGTCAGCATGTTGCCATGAAGCCAGTATTTTGCCGGTGAGACTCCATTACCGGCCACGCTTTGCGCGATTTCACATTCATGATGGGGGAATTTCAGGTCCAAACCTCCTCCGTGGATATCAAAATGGTCACCGAGATATTTGGTGCTCATGGAGGAGCATTCCAAATGCCAACCTGGGAATCCATTGCTCCACGGTGAAGGCCAGCGCATAATATGGTTTGAAGAAGCTTTCTTCCATAAGGCGAAATCCAGGGGTCCTTTTTTGTCCTCCTGGCCGTCAAGCTCCCTGGATCCCGATAGTAGATCTTCCAACACCCGGCCCGATAGGATCCCATAGGGTTGTACAGATTCATGATATTTCATAACGTCGAAATAGACCGATCCATTGACCTCGTAAGCTAACCCGGCCTCCATAATTTTTTGAATGAGCGAGATCTGCTCGATGATATGTCCACTGGCTGAAGGCTCTATGCTGGGTTCCAATAAATTGAATTGCTGAGCAATGCGATGAAATCCATTGGTGTACTTTGCCACTACCTCCATGGGCTCCAGGTTTTCCAACTTCGCTTTCTTAGCTATTTTATCCTCCCCGGTATCTGCATCGTTTTCCAAATGACCCACATCGGTAATGTTTCGCACATAGCGCACCTGGTACCCCAAGTGAGTCAAATAGCGAAAAATTACATCGAAGCTCAAAAAGGACCGTACGTTCCCCAAGTGAACATCGCTGTACACCGTTGGTCCGCAAACATACATCCCTACATAGGGAGGATTGATCGGTTCAAACGGCTCCTTCTGAGAGGACAGGCTGTTGTAGACCCTTAGATTTTTGAGCATGGGGCAAAGTTAACAATTTTGGTATTCCATGGTAGCTACCAATCTCCTTTTACTACACTTGTTTTAATACCCCATAAACAGTATCTTTGTTACAAGTAACATCGGAAAATTTGTTAAGAGGGGACTAAAGTCCCCTCTTTGCATATAGTTCAACCCAATGGAATTGGAAGCGCAAATCAGAGAGATAGTGGAGCAAAACCTTCCGGGCGAGCAGTTCTTCATTACGGAGGTCAGAGCCAAGCAAGGTGGTGCTAAAACCAAGGTGGCCATATTTGTGGATGGGGACCAAGGGATCGATATTGGGGTTTGTGCGCAGTTGAGCCGCAAGGTTGGACTGGAATTGGAAGCTCAGGGTTTGATGTCGGGCCCCTACACACTGGAGGTGTCCTCACCTGGTTTGGACCAGCCTTTAAAGATGCCCCGGCAATATCGCCGAAACTTGGGCAGGAATATCCGCATTCATTTAACGGATGAACAAGTGGAAGGAGAGCTCGACAGTGTTTCCGAAGCATTAATTACTGTAAAACAGAAATCCGAAAAGGGTGAAGTAACCGTGAGACAGATACCCTTTCAGGACATTATTAAAACTCATGTACTTGTGTCTTTTTAAGTAATCGAGATGGATAATTTAAATTTAATTGAAGTATTTGCGGATTTTACCCGGAACAAGAACATCGACCGGCCCACCATGATCCGTATTTTGGAGGATGTCTTCCGAACAATGATCAGGAGACGTTATGAAACCGATGATAACTTTGACATTATCATTAACGCCGACAAAGGCGACCTTGAAATATGGAGATTCCGAGAAATTGTGGACGACAATTCCGAAGACATTTGGGATCATGACAAGATCAGCTTGACCGAAGCCAGAGTCATCGAACCTGATTTTGAAATAGGAGAAGAAGTGGCGGAAGAGGTAAAATTAGAGGACTTCGGAAGAAGGGCGGTCATGACCGCACGTCAGACGTTGATACAAAAAATCAAAGATCTGGAAAAAGACATCTTGTTTCAAAAATACAAAGAGCTAGTCGGTGAGATCATCCTGGGTGAAGTATATCAGATCCTATCCCGGGAAGTATTGATGATCGATGGTGAAGGCAATGAACTAAACCTTCCCAAGTCGGAGCAGATCCCAAAGGATCGATATCGCAAAGGGGAAAGCGTCCGCGCCATCGTGCACCGGGTTGAAATGGTGAACGGAAACCCCCGGATCGTTCTATCCAGAACCTCCCCTACCTTCCTGGAAAGGCTTTTTGAAAGTGAAGTGCCGGAAGTATATGATGGTCTGATCACTATTAAGAGGGTGGTCCGTGAACCTGGTGAAAGAGCCAAAGTAGCGGTTGAGTCTTACGACGATCGCATCGATCCGGTTGGAGCATGCGTAGGTATGAAGGGTTCAAGGATCCACAGCATAGTGAGAGAATTGCAAAATGAAAACATTGATGTAATCAACTTCACGGACAATATGGAGTTGTACATCAGCAGGGCTCTGAGCCCCGCAAAAATCTCCAGTATTAAGATTGACGAAGGGGACGGAAGAGCTTCCGTTTATCTGAAACCCGATCAGGTTTCACTAGCTATTGGCCGCGGCGGTCAGAACATAAAACTAGGCAGCAAACTGGTAGGGCTGGAAATAGATGTGTATCGTGAACTGTCGGCGTTCGAAGAAGAAGATGTGGCTTTGGAAGAATTCTCTGATGAGATTGAGAGCTGGATTATTAAGGAATTAAAGCGAATTGGGTTGGATACTGCTAAAAGTGTATTGGCCTTGAATCACGATGATTTAGTGCGTAGAACCGACCTGGAAGAAGAAACCATAAACGATGTTTTCAAAATTTTGAATCAGGAATTTGAACAGGAGTAATATTTGAATAAGTACAAAAAAAGGGGATATTTGAGATATGGCTGATGATAAAGTAATGAGACTAAGCCAGGCGGCAAGAAAGCTCAATGTCGGATTAGCGACAATTGCAGAATATCTTGAAGCCAAAGGGTATGAAGTGGACAGCAAACCCAATGCTAAAATCACCATGGAACAATTTGAAATTGTTGCCAAGGAATTTGCGTCATCTGCTATGGATAAGGAGGAAGCCTCTGGTCTCACGATTGGTCAGAAGCATACAGATAACCTGATCATCGAGTCCGACTCTGAAAGTGGAGCCAAGAAAAAAGAAGACGAGGAAGAGATCTTTATTAAAAATATCTCAACTACCCAGGAAGAGGTGGAAACTGAACCGCCTCCCGTAGAGCCTGAAGCCCAGCCGGAACCCGAGGACGTGGAGAAGGCTCCCAGTTCGTCCCCGCAATTGCAAGGCATAAAGGTAGTGGGCAAGATCGAACTGGAACAACCCGAAACCGCCGAAGAAGAAGAGGTCAAATCTGAAGAAGCAGAAGCAGTAGCACCGGCAGAAGAACCAGCTGAAGCCCCTGCCCCTGCGGAGCCTGCAGAAACTACAGAAGCTGTGGAAGCTGCAGAGGCTGCGGAAGAAGAACCCCAGAAAGAAGAAGAGCCCAGAGAGGTGATTGAGGCCAAGGCCGACGCCCTTAAAGGTTTAACGGTACTGGGCAAGATCGAATTGCCAAAAGAAAAACCGGTGGCCTCCTCCGACGATAAGCCGGAACGCAAAAAGAAAAAACGACCTCGAAAAAGAATATCGCCCGCCGAAGCTCGCAAAGCCGATCAAAAAGGAAAAGGTAGAAAAGGCAAAGTGGAGAAGGAGGATGTTTCCGATAAAGAGATCCAAGAACAAATTAAAGCAACTCTGGCCAAACTCAGCGGTAGCAAAGGAGGTAATGTAAGCCGATCCAAGTACCGTCGTGAAAAACGTTCTGCTATTGCAGAAGCGGAAGAGGAGAAGATGCTGCAAGAGCAAGAGCAGGCCAAAATCCTGCGAGTAACTGAATTTATCTCTGCCAACGACCTGGCCACGCTGATGAACGTCTCGGTTAACGATGTAATATCTACCTGCATGAGCCTGGGTATGTTTGTCTCCATTAACCAAAGATTGGATGCAGAATCCATTACAGTCATCGCCGATGAATTTGGATATAACGTAGAATTCTCCACTTCCGAAGAAGAAGTGACGGTTGAGGAACACGTTGATTCCGAAGAAGAATTAGCTAATCGAGCCCCCATAGTTACCATTATGGGTCATGTCGATCACGGTAAAACATCTTTGTTGGACTACATTAGGAGTGCTAACGTGACGGCAGACGAAGCAGGGGGAATAACCCAGCATATTGGTGCTTATGATGTAATCACCGAGGGTGGGAAACGAATTGCCTTCCTGGATACCCCAGGTCATGAAGCTTTTACTGCCATGAGAGCGCGAGGAGCTAAGATCACCGATGTAGTAATTGTAGTGGTAGCGGCTGATGATAGCGTTATGCCCCAGACCAAAGAGGCCATTAACCATGCTCAGGTAGCAGGGGTACCTATCGTAATTGCCATTAATAAAGTGGACAAACCCAATGCCAACCCCGATAAGATCAAAGAAGAGCTTTCCGGCATCAATATCCTGGTCGAAGATTGGGGTGGTAAATATCAATGTCAAGAAATCAGCGCCAAAACGGGAGCCGGAATTGAGGAGTTACTGGAAAAAGTATTACTGGAGTCTGAGCTACTGGAATTAAAAGCTAACCCCGAAAAGAATGCTGTGGGTACGGTGATCGAAGCCACCCTGGACAAAGGCCGCGGTTATGTAACCACCTTGATGGTTCAAGCGGGCTCTTTAGAAGTTGGTGACGTGATGCTGGCCGGGCCCTATTACGGCAAAGTGAAAGCTATGTTCGATCATAGGGGTCACAAACTGGAGGAGGTCGGCCCGTCGACTCCTGCAGCGGTGCTTGGACTGGATGGAGCCCCTCAAGCAGGTGATAAGTTCAATGTGGTGGATTCGGAACGAGAAGCTCGGGAGATCGCCACAAAACGGGAGCAAATACAACGGGAACAATCCATTCGTACTAAGAAACATATCACGCTTGATGAAATCGGCCGTAGACTGGCTATCGGTTCCTTCCGTGAACTTAATGTTATTGTTAAAGGTGATGTTGACGGTTCTGTAGAAGCCCTATCGGATTCACTTTTGAAACTGTCTACCAGCGAGGTTCAGGTGAATATCATTCATAAAGGTGTAGGCCAAATATCGGAGTCCGATGTACTTTTGGCCAGTGCTTCCGATGCGATTATTGTGGGCTTTCAGGTACGACCCTCCAATACAGCCCGCAGAATTGCGGACAATGAAGAAATTGAGATCCGGCTCTATTCCGTTATTTACAACGCCATCAATGATGTCAAAGATGCCATGGAAGGTATGCTGGCGCCAACTGTTGAAGAAGTAATTACTGGAAATATCGAAGTTAGAGAGGTTTTTAAAATTTCTAAAGTTGGCATGGTTGCAGGGTGCTACGTAACCGACGGTGTAGTGAAAAGAAGCAACCAAATTCGGCTTGTTCGTGATGGTATTGTAGTACATACGGGCGAGATCAGCCAACTGAAACGCTTTAAGGACGATGTAAGCGAAGTAAAAACCGGGTATGAATGCGGTATCAGCATTAAGAATTTCAAAGACATCAAAATTGGAGATGTTATTGAAGGATTCGAAGAAAAAGAGGTGAAACGAACCCTGTAGCCTGGTCTTCATGGCCACCCTGCTTATTGTAGCCATCCTGATTTTTGCCATTATTACCATTCTGGGATTGATAAGACCCTGGTGGGTTTTGTGGTGGTCGGCATTGGCCAATCGCCGCAAGGTGTTGCGCTATTATGGAAGTACGATGCTGGTACTATTGGTGATCTGGTTACTGATCAGGTAATCTTAGTGCCACAGAGCATCACTGGTTTTCCATTCTGCAGTGTGGTGGCAAAAAGGTAATGAGAGCCGCCATCTTGCAACCCGGTATTTTTGCGGATCTCTTTCACTGAATAGGGAAAATTACGTACGGCAATATTAGCTTGGTGCCGCCCTAGTTTCTTTCTAATCTCCTGGGGTCGGTATGGCATTGACCAATCTATTTCAAAAATCCGTCCCGGAAAGTTACTGACCAGATCCTTCGACGTATAAAGATGACTGTTAGCATGAAATTTCCGCACCTTAAAACGCTGGCACAAGGTCTTAAATGCTCCTGCTTTTAACACGCAGCTGTAGGGTTCGTATAAAAAATTTTGAGGATCGCCATAAATCGCTGATGCCTGAGATTCTTCCTGCAAACTAAATTGGAATACCTGCGTATGCCCTGAACCTGAGAGTTCAACGGATTTGATTTGTGGTATGCCCCTATGATCTTTGACAGCATGCAGCAAGATCTCCTTGCAATCATTGTTAACAGCCAACACTTCCATAGAAGTTATGAACGGGACGATATCTTGCAAATACTTGAGGTCTAGCAATGGGCTGAGCTTAAGACATAGCTTTTGGGTTTTCTCCCAAACCAAGGGCATTAGATCCAGGATTGGAGGTTCGCATTGCGCCAAGCGGAATACTTTTTGACCATGCTGTCTCCGGGCAGGATCCATATAGATTAGGTCTACAGGCTCCTGCAGGCTGGCTAAAAAGTCCTGACATTCTCCGCTTACCACCCGAATGTGATTTGCCCCCAGGACCTTAAAATTATGACGCGCCAACTCACACAGCTCTGGGGATTTTTCCACATAGGTGACGCTCTTGAAGTTCTTACCCAAGAAGTAACTGTCAACCCCCAATCCACCGGTGAGATCCACAAGATGAGACCCCGAATAGGGTAGACTTTTATATACTGCAGTGGCTTGGGAGGAACTCTGTTCTAAGGAAATAGGAGCGGGAAATACCAATTCGTGGTACTTGACCCATTCCGGGATTTTCTTGGTGATGATTTTACGGCCTTTAATTTGGCTGACCAATTCCGCCATGGTTACATCTGCGATAGGCGACTTTTTCAGAAGTAACTGTACGGGATCTGAATATTGATGGTCCTCAATAAATTTCCTGGAATCAGATCGAAGTAAGCCCTCGATGTCCATCACAGCACTAGTTACTAGTACACCAGATAATGCTCAACCATATACTCAGCAATTTGCACGGCATTGGTTGCCGCTCCTTTGCGCAAGTTATCCGCTACGATCCACATGTTGAGCGTATTGGCCTGCGACTCATCGCGACGCAGCCTGCCCACAAATACCTCGTCTTTACCATGAGCATGAAGAGGCATGGGGTATTTTAAGTTCTCAATATCGTCCTCAACTACCAAACCAGCTGACGTTGACAGCAGGCTTCTCACTTCATCAATATCGAAATCCTTCTGTAGCTCTACATTAACGGATTCCGAATGGCCTCCAATTACCGGAATACGTACCGTGGTGGCGGTCACACCCAGGTTTTCCTCCTGCAGGATCTTTCGAGTCTCATTTACCATTTTCATTTCCTCTTTGGTATAGCCATTATCCATGAAAACGTCGATATGAGGCAATACATTGAGGTCAATGGGATAGGGATAAGTGCCATTGCCTGTCTGCCCGGCTCGCTCAGCCATGAGTTGATCAAGCGCGTTTTTACCGGTTCCGGTAACAGACTGATAAGTAGAAACTACTACCCTTTTCAATCCATAGCGCTGCTGTAAGGGAGCCAATGCCAATACCATTTGAATAGTAGAACAGTTGGGATTGGCTATGATCCGGTCATCAATACGCAGGATCCCGGCATTGATCTCCGGGACGATCAACTTGTGTTTGGTACTCATGCGCCAGGCGGAGGAATTATCAATTACAATAGTACCAGCCTCTGCAAATTTTGGAGCCCATTCCAGGGAAGTACTTCCCCCTGCAGAAAATATCGCGACATCGGGCTTTAATGAAACAGCCTCGTCCATGCCAATCACAGAATGCGTTTGCCCCTTAAACTGGATTTCATTTCCTACCGATCTTTGGGATGCCACTAAGAGTAACTCCCCATAGTCCATATTCCTTTCTGCTATCACTTTCAACACTTCCTGACCCACCAATCCGGTAGCTCCTACTATTGCTAATTTCATGACCATTAATAATATGTGCGTTTTGCAAAGATACTACATTTCTCTACTTTTTCGGATTCACTAAAAAGTTAATAACCGGCTATGAGATTTTTAACAACCTTACTAGTATGGCTGTGCCCCCTACTGTCCAATGCCCAGATAGCAGATGATTTTTCAGACTTTAATTTACTGCTGAACCCTCTTTGGCGGGGTCACGTGGATTCCTTCTTCGTAAATCCACAGGCAACACTGCAACTACAGGCCCAAAGTGCAGGAACATCCTATTTAAGTACGTTGAGTGCATTTGTAGCTCCGGAAGAATGGGAAATGCGCATCATAATGGAATTCAATCCATCTGCTAACAACTTCTGTAAGATATTTCTCAGTAGCGATCAACCAATCCTCATGGAGTACCTTAACGGTTACTATGTAATGCTTGGAGGAACCGAAGACGAGATCAGTCTGTACAGGCAAAGGGGGCAGGAAATTGTCAAAATCATTGACGGCCCCAACCAGTACCTGGACCAAAACCAGACCGATGTCCATTTAAGAGTAACCCTCGATGAGGATCATAACTGGCATCTGTGGGCTAAGCCAGTGGATTCTACTATCTACAGATTAATGGGGACGGTTGTTGAAGAACCTGTTGCTGCCAGTAATTACTTTGGTTTGAGCTGCACCTATACGGCTACCCGGGCAGACAAATTTCAATTCGATGATGCTAACGTCAATGGATCACCTCATGTAGATTCTATCCCGCCCGCTTTGATCGATATTCGAGCCTCCGATAGCATCACCTTGCAGGTCGAATTTAGCGAAGCACTATCCCCCGATATTCAAATAGAACAGTTTCATCTCCAGGGAATTGGTAATCCACTGAATGTATCACAGCCCTTTGCCGGGTTGATGCACCTGGTTTTTGCCCAAAGCTTAAAATCAGGCACCTACGTTCTTGAGGGATTGGAATTGGAGGACCTGGGGAGAAATGCCCATAGCTTTATCCGTGAACTTGAAATAATGATACCCCAGCCTATTGAGCTTCACGACCTGATAATCACAGAGATCATGGCAGATCCCAACCCTTCGGTGGGTCTATCTGACAAAGAATATTTGGAGTTGTATAACCGTAGCCATAAACTGTTGAGCACAGAGCACCTAACCATCTCAGACTTATCCAAGTCCGTGTTACTCCCCAATTTGTTGCTGGAGCCCCAGGAGCATCTTATACTTGGCCCTAAAGGAGTCGGCAAGACATTCGATCCACCACTCAGAGTACTGGAACTGGAGACCTGGCCTACACTCAACAATAATGCAGATCAAATTACCTTGAGCACTCCTGAGCAAACCATACATTTTGTCGACTATAACCTGGAGTGGTATGACAGCGAACTCAAGAAGCACGGTGGATGGTCGTTGGAAATGATAGATGTTAACTATCCCTGTAGCGGTGATGATAACTGGTCGGTCAGTGAAGATGAAAGCGGGGGTACGCCCGGACGGACCAACAGTATTGCCACTGACAATCCGGATCTGCAGGCCCCTTATGTGGTTTCCACCTACGCTATCTCCAGCGACACCATTTTGTTAAGCTTTGATCAGCCTTTGGATGGGGCCAGTGTTTTAAATTCTGAAGTAGAAATGGTACCTCACCTTGAAGTAAAAGAGGTACTTCTGGATGACTTAAAGAGTTCTCAAGTCCGCATAATTCTTGATGATGCCATGCAATTGGGGATTATTTACAACTTGAGAGTGACTCAGGTGGCAGACTGCAACGGAAATGTGGTCCCTGACGATGTACCCGTAGTGCCAGTGGGGTTGCCCATGAATGCTGATAGCGGAGATGTGGTCATCAATGAAGTATTATTTAATCCCAGGCCCCTAGGTGTTACCTTTGCCGAATTGTTCAACCGCTCTTCAAAACCCCTCAACTTACAACAATGGATGTTGGCCCGTTGGCAAGGTAATAACTTGGTAGATGCTCAACGCCTGAGCGACGTTCCATTGATGATTTATCCAGGTGATCATCTAGTCTTTACTGAAAGTTCCTCCCCCTTACGATCTCAGTATCCTTTGTGCTCCACTACGAAAATGATAGAAGTTTCGAACCTGCCATCTCTTCCAGATCATCAAGGTTCATTGGTAGTATTAGACCCTTCCTACCACCTTAGCGATCAACTTATTTATGATAAATCCATGCACCACCCATTGTTACTTGATCTTCAAGGCATTTCCCTGGAACGTATATCGGCCGATCTGCCCAGTGATGATCAGCAAAACTGGACCAGTGCCTCAGAGGCTAATGGATTTGCCACTCCAGGAAAGAAAAATTCACAATTGCAGTTAACATCTGGGGAAATTCTACAGATAATTCCTAAAGTTATCAGCCCCATGAGCAATGGAAGGCCGCAATATGTACAAATCCATTACCAAATGAAATCACCTTCCAATGTGATCGACATTTCGATTTACAGCAGTGAAGGTAGGCTAGTTTCAAACATACTAAACAACCATATCGCAGGCACTTCGGGGGTCGCAACTTGGGATGGAACAGATGCTCATAATCAACGAGTACCCATGGGGTACTACATAATATCGGTCAGGAACATTGATCGAGAACATGGCATTCGCGAATGGAAAGAAACTGTGGTGGTTGCTCCTCGATAGCAATTGACAGGATTGCATCCTTTGATGAAAATATTGAAATAATCCAATAATCTTTAGGGATAAGAGCCTGATTATATGGTATTTTTACCAACAATCCCTAACTTTTATATTACCTAAACCACAATCGACCATGAACGACATCATCAACAATGCTATTGACTTCTATGTCAGAAAGGGGAGAAAGATCGAGGTAATTAGAAGGTATGTGAGGCTGAAGTACAAAATTAGCATCGATAAAAGCGCTTTTCATCAGAGGGTGAAAAATATGCGTTTGGAATATGAAATGTAGTTATAGCGTGCTTTTCCATCTCTATCAATAGGCCATCGAACTTCCGATAGTCCAAAATTCTCATTTGCAATAATATTTCAATCAAACTAGGGTCCTAGGATCGTGGATTTGGGATACCTTGTCAAAGAAAACAGGGGTTTTTCTTCATTTTTGCCAGTTTTATTATCAAATTTGCGCTTCTTAAATCAAGGTGCTACCCGCACTGATTAATAGAATGCACAAGTGATTGTCTGCTTAAGACAATTGAAAAGTTAGGCTACAAATCAATTAGTGAAAATGGGAAAAGACGAGAAACTAAGGTATTCCGACAAGGAGTTACAGGAATTCGAAGACCTGATTAATGAAAAACTTGAGAAAGCAAGGGCGCAGCTGAACTATATCAAGGATTCTTTGAGTCGCAAAAACGACAGCGGCACTGATAATACTGCTGGAAACACTAAAGTTTTGGAAGATGGTGCAGATACCGCTGAAAAAGAAAATCTGAGCCAGCTTGCAGCCAGACAACAGAAGTTCATTTCAAGCCTGGAAAATGCTTTAGTTAGAATTAAGAACGGTACTTACGGTGTTTGCATAGACACTGGTAAGTTAATTCAGAAAGAACGCTTAAAGGCGGTACCACATACCATGCACTCCATAGAAGCGAAGCTGGCTAAAAGAAACTAATTGGACTTTCTGGCAAATCATATTGAAGCCTTGATCTTTTGCTCATCCAAACCTGTCAGCAACAAGGAACTTAAATCCTGTTTGGTGGAGATGTTTGAGGCCGAAGTTCCAGATAAGGACATCAAAGAAGCTCTGGAAAAGCTTCATGTGAAGTATCAATCTGAAGAATTCTCGTTCGAAGTAATCAAGTCCGGGGGAGGATATCAGTTTCTGACCAAACCTGCTTATCAAAGCAGTATCAGCATTTACCTCAAACAACAATCTAAAAAGAGATTGTCTACAGCGGCATTGGAAACACTTTCCATTATTGCCTATAAGCAACCGGTTACCAAAGCGGAGATTGAACAGATCCGGGGAGTGAATTGCGATTACTCCGTACAAAAACTGCTGGAAAAGAATCTGGTAGAGATCCGAGGAAAAGCCGACACTATAGGACGGCCTTTGATATATGGAACCAGTGAAAAATTCATGGACTATTTTGGCATCAACGACCTATCCGAGTTGCCCACCCTCAAAGATATTAGTCAGCAGGAAAACGAAATAGGTGAAGAACGGGACACCTAATGGTACGAAAATCCGGAAGGCGGGGGACTACAAAACGGCCAGGGTCATCCCAGAATACCTCCTCTAAATCAAAACGACCCAATAGCCCTACACGACTGAACAAGTACATAGCAAATGCCGGTATATGCTCCCGCCGGGAAGCAGATGTATTGATAGAACAAGGGAAAATAAAAGTAAATGATCAGGTAGTGACCACCCTTGGATATCAGGTCAACCCCGGTGATCGGGTAAAATATCAAAACAAAGAGCTCCGACCAGAACCCCTGGTGTATGTTTTGCTGAACAAGCCAAAAGACTACATTACTACTACTCACGATCCAGAACAACGAAAGACCGTAATGCAGCTGGTAACCAAAGCTTGCAAAGAACGGATATTTCCAGTAGGCCGACTGGATCGTAATACCACCGGTCTTTTACTTTTGACCAACGATGGTGACCTTTCCAAAAAACTTACCCACCCTTCGCATCAGGTTATGAAAGTATACCATGTGAAACTGGAGAGTCCTCTTAGTAAAGCCGACTACCATCAGATCCTGGAAGGCATCCAACTGGACGACGGTCCGGTGAATGTCGACCAATTAGAATTCGTATCCGCCGACAAAACCGAGTTGGGCATTGAGTTACACTCGGGTCGTAACCGTTTGATACGACGGATCTTCGAACACCTAGGTTATGAGGTAGTGAAACTGGATAGGGTGATCTTTGCAGGACTAACTAAAAAAGATCTACCTCGGGGAAAATGGCGCCGCTTGAGTCAGCGAGAACTGATCCGTTTGAAACATCTGGATAAAGGCGCCCCCGGTCCTACCCACAAAAAGAAAAAGCCCCAAAAATAAGGGGCTTTTTAGATTCCCGTGGTGATGAGTGGACTCGAACCACCGACTCACGGATTTTCAGTCCGATGCTCTACCACCTGAGCTACATCACCTACTTGGAAGTGGACAAAATTATATAAATTTATCCTTGGTGCAAAATTTTTATGTATTTTAAAGTCTCCGACCAATAGCCCAAATTAAACTGTTCATAATGAACTATTTATCTCAGATTTTCTTTGTTTTGGTACTGGCTGTTGCCACTTATTTTTTAATAAGGCGCATCAGCAGGATCCGCTCCAATATCATGCTGGGTCAACCCAAAGACCGAAGAGATCAAACGGGTAATAGATTGAGAACGATGCTATTAGTAGCCTTCGGTCAACAGAAAATGTTTAAGAAAGTAATACCGGCTTTTTTTCATTTCCTTATCTATGCGGGATTCCTAATTATAAACCTTGAGGTTTTGGAATTCATTATTGATGGACTGGCTGGAACGCATCGAATTTTTGCTCCCTATCTGGGAAGCTTTTATACCTTTTGCCTAAATGTATTCGAATTTCTAGCCCTGGCGGTAGTGATCGCTTGTGCGATTTTCCTGATACGTAGAAACATACTGAAATTGCCCCGCTTCTGGAGTAATGAGATGACATCATGGCCTCGTTTGGACGGCAATCTCATTCTAATTATTGAGATCATACTAATGGGAGCCATCTTTACCATGAATGCCACAGATCAAATATTGCAGGGCAGGGATTCGTACTATACTCAAACTGGCAACTTCGTATTAAGCGCTCAATTGATTCCTCTATTTTCGTCCCTGGAAACTTCCAGCCTGATGCTGTTGGAACGGTTGGCCTGGTGGCTGCACATAATAGGGATCCTGGCCTTTGCCGTATACGTGACCTATTCTAAGCATCTGCATATTTTCATGGCCTTCCCCAATACCTTTCATTCCAACCTAGAGCCTAAGGGAAAAATTGATAACATGGATTCTGTGACTCAGGAAGTAAAATTGATGCTGGGGCTATCCACTGAAAATTCTGAGAACCCGCCGGTTGACCGGTTCGGAGCAAAAGATGTTTCCGATTTGTTCAGGGTCAACATTATGAATGCCTACGCTTGTACGGAATGTGGGCGGTGCACCGCTGAATGTCCGGCAAACGTCACTGGCAAGAAGCTATCGCCCCGTAAGATTATGATGGATGTACGGGACCGGGCCGAGGAACTCGGAGCTTACCAGGCAAATAAAAAAAATGGATCGGATGATGGCAAGTCATTGTTGGGCGATTATGTGACCAAAGAAGAGATTAATGCCTGTACCAGTTGTAATGCTTGTGTGGAAGCATGTCCTTTGAATATTGATCCCTTATCCATAATCCTGCAAATGCGAAGATACTGTGCCATGGAAGAATCTTCCAGTCCGGCAGATTGGAATAACATGTTTGCCAACATTGAAACCAACTTTGCCCCTTGGAAATTTGCTCCCACCGACCGATTCAATTGGGGGAAAGAATTTAATGAAACGACACATGAGTGAAAATCAATATACGGTTCCGACCATGGCTGAAATGGTGGCCAAAGGCGAACAGCCGGAGATCTTGTTTTGGGTGGGATGTGCGGGATCCTATGATGAACGGTACAAGAATGTAACTAAGGCTTTCGCCCGCATTTTAAATAGGGTGGGGATCTCATTTGCAGTCTTGGGTACTGAAGAGACTTGTACCGGTGACCCTGCCCGGCGCGCTGGAAATGAGTTCCTTTTTCAAATGCAAGCCATGGCCAATATTCAGGTTTTGGAGGGCTATCAGATCAAAAAAATTGTAACTGCCTGCCCTCACTGTTTCAATACCTTGAAAAATGAATACCCGGAGCTGGGAGGCCACTATCAGGTTATCCATCACAGCACTTTTTTACAGCAGCTTATTAACGAAGGCCGGGTCACGCTGAAGGACGGCGGTAGTTTCAAAGGAAAGCGGATTACCTATCACGATTCCTGCTACCTGGGAAGGGCTAATAACGTCTACCAGGCGCCTCGCGCGGTGCTGGAGGCCTTGGATGCTGAATTGGTGGAAATGAAGCGCTGTCGAACCAAAGGCCTCTGTTGTGGTGCCGGTGGTGCTCAAATGTTCAAAGATGCGGAAGCCGGTAACAAGGAGATCAATATCGAGCGCACCGAGGAAGCGCTGGCCACGGGAGCGAACATCATAGCTGCTGCATGCCCTTTCTGCATGACCATGCTCTCCGATGGGGTGAAGAATAAGGAAAAAGAAGATCAGGTAAAAGTGCTGGACCTGGCCGAACTAATTGACGGCGGAGGAAGTTAATTATTAGATAAATTATAGATAGAGATGTTTGTACCCTTTGAAGACTTAACAACAGATGCCAGGATTTGGATTTACCAGTCCAATCGTCCCTTGAGTGAAGCCGAGCAGCGTAATGTCGATCTTCAAGGACGTGAATTTATTGAGCAATGGGCCGCCCATGGCCAACCGCTAAAGGCTTCAATCAAGACCTTTTACAGTCATTTTGTGGTGGTTGGGGTTGATGAACACACTCACCTACCAAGCGGCTGCTCCATCGATCAATCAGTAGCTTTCATTAGAAGCCTGGAGTCACAAATGGGAGTGGATTTTTTTGACCGTACCAAAGTCAGCGTTTTTCATGAAAATTCCGTCATGTTAAAAGACCTGGGAGAAATTAAGTCTCTGATAAAGGATGGAAAAATGGCCGAGAAAACATTGGTTTTTGACAACCTGATCCAAAATAAGGCATCAATGGATCAATGGATCAAACCCATAAGGAGTTCCTGGTTAGGCAGATATTTTACCCAAACTGCCGGCAAATTGGGTTCCTAAAATTCGTTAAGAAGTTAACCGTTGCTTAACTTACAGTTAGCTTGTAATGAGATTCTTTGAATTTTGAAGTAATTGTTGCAGTATGAAACCACTACAAATAGTATTCCAACTAATATTCCTTGGCCTACTGGGAGGTCTCACAATCTCCTGCAGCCAGCGTGTAGCTGGACCTAAAGGACCGGACGGGATGTTTGAGCAGGCTGAATACCAGGAAGCCATTGCCGCCTACCAAAAGATCTTGCAGGATCGACCCAATGATCCTGAGGTCAACTTCAAGATCGCAGAAAGCTACCGCCGATCCAATCGCATGAAAATGGCCTCCTCTTACTATGAAACAGCGCTGAGCAACGGCCTGGTCAATGATACGGCCCGCTATTATTATGCTTTTGCTTTAAAGGCTCAAAAAGATTACGATGCCGCGAATGAAGTATTAGAAGCCCTGGTCGACCAAACAAATAATAGCTCTTTGGCTAACATGGCTAGGGTAGAAATGCAAAATCTCAATGAACTGGGAGTCATCCAAGAGAGGAATTATTATGAGATCTCGACTGCTGGTCCTATTAATACCGCGGCTGCGGAATACTCTCCCATGGTAAGCAAAGGCGAGATTTACTTTACCTCCAACCGGGATGATAATAAAATATTCAAAACCACCGGCACCCCTTTCTCCGATATCTACAAAGCAAAAATCAATGGTATGGATGTAGATGTCACTTCCGTGGAGGTTCTAGGTGATCTAATCAATACACCCGGGGTCAATGAGGGTACTATTACATTTACCCGCGATGGTAATACAGTGGTATTTGCCAGGGGCAGTGATGGAGGCAAAAAGAGCGCTAAAGAGGTAAATCTTTATATAAGCCGGTACCGTAATGGCGACTGGACCGAGCCCGAGCTCATGACTGGTATAAACCATCCCGATTTTTGGGATTCTTCGCCGGCCTTTAATCGTAGTGGACGTACCATATACTTCGCCAGCAATCGCCCACGACCGGACGGTAGCAACGGAGGCATTGATCTATACGCCGCCTCTGTAGATGCTAACGGAAGATATGGAAATCCCCGATATATGGGCAATGAAATTAATACCCGGGGCGATGAGATGTTTCCTTATGTTGATGACGAAGGCCGGCTGTTTTTTGCCTCCAGCGGACACCCTGGATTTGGAGGGCTGGATCTTTTTGTCGCAGAAAGAAGTGCAGGGAAAACCTCTATTCGTAATTTAGGTATCCCAGTCAATAGCAGCGACGACGACTTTGGTATGATTTACACAGACCGGACTCATGGATTCTTCTCCTCCAACCGAGACGGCGGACAAGGTGATGATGATATCTATGCTTTCGTAGATAATTCGCCTGACCGAAAGATCATCAACTACAACTTGACATTACTTACCCTAACACCAGACTCGCTCACCGGAGCCAATGTAGCCCTCAATGAGGTAGTAATAAAAGTGATGGACAATGAGGAGAAAGTACTGCAAGAAGTAACCACCGATGAGAACGGTTCCTTAACTATAAGTGTGGAGCCGGAAAAAGAATACCTATTAATTGGTGAAAAAGAAGATTTCTTCACCACCAGATTGAGTTTTAACACCATCGGAGAGACAATAGACCCCGGAACTGTAACTGAAGAGGTGACCAATAAGGACTACAGTCGAGAAATGGTCTTGGACAGAGCAGAAGAAGGAGCCAAGTTTGTGCTGGAAAATATTTTCTATGACTTCGATAAGGACGATATCCGGCCGGATGCGGCATTGGAGCTAAATAAACTGGTTCAATTCCTGCAGGATAACCCTGAAATAAAAATTGAACTGGGATCTCATACCGATAGCAAAGGCAAGGACGACTACAACATGAATCTGTCTCGCCGCAGGGCGGAATCGGCCGTAAATTATGTGGTAGCCAATGGCATTGCCAAAAACCGCATTCGAGCACGTGGTTATGGAGAATCTCAACCCAGGGCCTCCAATACCAATCCCGACGGCTCCGATAATCCGGAAGGCCGGCAGAAGAACCGCCGTACGGAGATTAAGGTCTTTGAATACAACAAAGATACCGGCAAGATGGAAGAGCTGCAGGAAATAAAACAGGAACAAGATGATCTCAATCCTGAAGAGCAATAGAAAAGATCCTAATATTTTAAATGTAAGAAAAGCTCCCAAGCCGGGGGCTTTTCTTATTTTTGTGGCATGAGTGATCGCTACCGGCAAAGGGGCGTCTCGGCCGCCAAGGAAGATGTGCATGCGGCCATTGCCTCCATCGACAAGGGCCTTTTCCCTAAAGCATTTTGTAAAGTGGTTCCGGATCTGTTGGGCAATGACCCGGACTACTGCAATATCATGCATGCCGATGGTGCCGGTACAAAATCCAGCTTGGCGTACCTCTACTGGAAAGAGACCGGCAACCTTAACGTTTGGAGGGGTATCGCCCAAGACGCTATTGTCATGAATATTGACGATCTGCTATGTGTAGGCGCTACGGACAACATTCTGATTTCTTCCACCATTGGACGTAACAAGCATCTCATTCCAGGTGAAGTGATCAAGGCGATCATCGAAGGAACAGAGGAGTTTCTGCAATTACTTCGAGGTCATGGATTAGAGATTCAAAGTACCGGTGGTGAAACAGCCGATGTAGGTGATCTGGTACGTACCATAATCGTAGATAGCACAGTTACCGCCAGGTTAAAACGGTCGCAGGTAATCACCAATGAAAAGATAGCTCCAGGAGATGTTATTGTAGGCCTGGCCTCTTTCGGGCAAGCTTCCTATGAAAATGCCTACAACGGAGGCATGGGCAGTAACGGCCTCACCTCGGCTCGTCATGATGTTTTCTCCAAGTATTTAAAGCAGTACCCTGAAAGCTTTGACCCCGCCATACCCGATGATTTGATCTACAGCGGCTCTCAGAGATTGACTGATCCGGTGCCAGGCTCGGAGGTAAATGCCGGTCAATTGGTGTTGGCCCCCACCCGTACCTATGCGCCGGTTATAAAACAGGTTTTCCGTGAACTTAAGGACCAGATCCATGGGATGATCCATTGCACGGGTGGAGCGCAAACCAAAGTGCTGCATTTTGTGGATGAGCTGCACGTTATTAAGGACCAACTCTTTGATACCCCGCCCCTGTTTAATCTCATACAAGACGAAAGCGGGACTTCCTGGAAAGAAATGTATGAGGTTTTTAATATGGGACACCGCATGGAAATCTACCTACCGGAGGATTGGGCCTCACAAGTAATCGACATTGCTGCCGGCTTTCAAATTCCTGCCCAAATAATCGGGCGTGTAGAGCAAAGCCCTAGTAAAAAGCTGACTATCTCCTCCTCCCACGGCACCTTTTACTATTGAGTAAAAATCAGCTTTTCCTGCTTTTGGACCATTTGTGAGTGGCGAGTAGTAGTAAAGGTACCCTTCACCCTTTGTGAGATCAGAAAATAGGGAATCCAAATACATCCTCGAACAATCGAACCGAACATATCCGTAAAAATTTCTGACCATGTCAAAGACTTATCCAAACCGGTATTGTAAACACCAACGGTTATGATAATAGTAATCACGATATCCGCGATCAATATGAATATAAAGGTTTTAGGAAAACTGGTCCTTTTCTCAAAGAACAACATAAGCAATAGAACGCTGGAAATGAATATGCTAAGTAACCAAAAGCCCTCTAAATATACCAGCGCGCCCTGTGCTGGATTATAATCCACAAATTGAGCATTAAAGGTTATTTGCCATAAACGATCCCCTAAATACCCATCCCCAATTAAACTGACCAGGCTTATAATTGGTGAGATCACCAATCCGATGCCTATTATAATAAGCCACCCCCCAATGTTGGGGTAACTACGCTCCATAACAGCAGGCGGGTCGAAATTCTTATAGTAGAGATAAGCCGCTACTCCTAATAGCATGGTGAGCAGCAGAGCTACCACCAGGGAGGCGGTAGCGGTAGTTTCATCTTCGTCGTAGGTTATCTGAAAATAAAGGTCATTGATTACCTTCTCCTTATTCTCCAGGTACTCAGAGGTTTTCTCGGCCTCAATGTATTCACTGGTAGTTTCATAATCGTAAGTCACATGTACGGTATCGCCTTTGTACATAATAGCGCTCTGGTACTTTATTCCAGTGCCCTCTACTGAAGTCTCCAGGTCGTCCACATTCCAAGGTTCTGGAAGGACCACGTCAACAGAGTGCTTTACTTTTACTGGAAAGTCCAAGGCAAAAGGCATTTTTCGCACCAAGGTTCCGGGCTCACCGATATTGTCACGGATCGGTTGTGGATAGACATCGGCAGTTAAGGTGCTGGAACCCTCTGGATAATACCAAAAATGCTTGATCTTGTACTCCTCGATGGTGGTAAATACGTTTTCCAGGCTATCATCTTCAAACTTCAAAGCCTCAGCACCGGTAATATCAGGATAGTTCTTCGCGTAGTAATTGAGGTAATTCTTTTCTATTTGTTGCATGCTATTTCGAGAAAAATATCTTCGCTGGCTGTCGGCATCGGGTCCGTAATATCGAGATACTACTTTTAAAGCTACTACTGCTGCAGAATCCACCGCTGGGACCTGAAATGTCTCGTGGAAAGTTTGATTAGAGCGGGACTTATAAGGAATGTCCACCAGGCCTTGTTGTTCATGATCTATCACCAAACCTACTTTATAGTTGGGGAAATAAACCTCTTCCTGTCCTCTCTGCAGGGTAATCGTAGGATCCAACCAAACTTCCTGGTTCTCCAGTTTTACCCTTACCACACAATGATTGAAAGCTCCCGGGCTGGGTAGCCATTGCTTGATTGCGTCCTTGTAGGTGGTATTGATAAGGCTGGGATAAGCTTCCATACCCAGCTTGGTCAATATATTTGATAATAACAGGGATTTGTCTTTGCAATCCCCAAACCGTTGTGACAGCACCTCAGCCGGGGGGTGTGGCTTATAAGCGCTAATCCCATTCTCCAGACCCAGATAGCGAATTTGATCCTGTACGAACTTCAGCGCTGCCAGTAACTGACCATGGATCTCGCTGTGTTGTTGGCGAATCTCCTGGACCAACTCCTCCAAATCCCGGTTGGTAGTTTGCAACTCGGGCAGGTACAGTTCTTGTGCCCAATCGATTACTTCTTGCCAATTGCGGTATTCGCTTACTAAAACTTCGTCATAGGGGTCGAACCAATAAGGAACATTGGAGTCTTTAAGTAATGGATTTACATCTCTGGACGTCCAGGTATAAACCTTGTATCCTGCGTGCTCCTCAATACCGGCCTGCTGGGCCTGATTAGTGGTCTTAATGAACAGTTCACGGTCTGCAGGTGAAACGATCCTGACCTGACGCAGCCCGATTGGCACGGAAAAATTCATATAAAAGGAGCCGAAATATCGGTTTTTATAAATGGGGTTTCTACCAACTATGCTGTATTCGTAATCGATGATATCTCCAATCCTTACATCTGACAAATTCAAAAACGCGGTCAAGGAACCATCATAGACGTGGCGTTCGGCACTTTTCTCGCGACGGATTATTTCGAACTGTTGAGGGTTCAGTTTGTTGATGCTCTTCCCATTGCGCACAATTTGAAGGGTGTGAAAGATTACTTGTTGGTAGCTGGGATCGTAGGTCACGTCCACAGAAGAATAGTTCTGAACACCTTCTTCCGATTGGACCTGCAATGTATGGTGGTAATATCCTACCTGTTTTTTCACATGGACTTGCCGGTCGGCCATCAGATAGTATACTTCATCGGACTGCTCGGAAGTAGTCAGATCAGATACATTGGGAATTTCCTGGTACTCTACCCATGAAGGGGTTGGCAGGATCTTGATTTGAGCTCTTACTCCAGTTACCAATAGAAGTAAACAGCAGAAAATAAAAAATCGCATCGTCTTTAGATAAAAGCCATGATTCACCAACCTGCTCCAATATATTTCATTTAAGGGAGAATCTTGATTCAATCATTTGAATTTCTTTACACGGTTGGCAATTCATGTCAATTTGTTCAGAAAATGCAAATCATCAGCCATTTAGGACACCATTCATTAATGAATTTTTTCTATTTTTGAGTTTAACCTGTTCCTGTATCAAATGACTGCGATTTTTAGATCTTTTTTACTTTCGGCCCTTTTTTTAATACTATCGACCGGGCTTTTCTCTCAGCAAGTTGCCCTGACATTTGATGATGCCCCTCGCAGCGATGGTGCCTTGTATACGGGATTGAAAAGGAGTGAGATCCTAATAAAAAAACTCAAGGAATATGGTATCCCTCAAGTGGCCTTCTTTGCAAATTCCATAAATATGGACGATGTGGGGACCTTGCGCATAAAAATGTATGGTCAGGCCGGTCACATTATCGGGAATCACACCCATAGCCATTCCCGGATCAACGACCTGGGAGTTGAAGCCTACATCCAGGATATTCAGAAAGCCCATAATATTTTGCAGGATTTGCCTGGTTTCCATCCGTGGTTTCGATTCCCTTTTTTGGACGAGGGTAAAGACGAGTCATCTCGTGACCAGTTGCGCAAGGCGCTTGTCGAAATGGGCTATCTCAATGGATACGTGACCATAGATAATTACGATTATTACCTGGAGTATTTGTATCAACAGGCCATGAAAGAAAATAAGAAGATCAACTATGATTTGCTTAAGGATCTGTATATAGAACACATTTGGGAAAGTATGCAGTTCTACGAGGAAATTGGCCGAAAACTGCTGGGTAGATCGCCCAAGCATGTATTGTTGTTGCATGAAAATGATCTGGCGGCCCTCTTCCTGGACGATCTTATCTCATTTATCAGGGGTGAAGGTTGGGAAATTATCTCACCTGTAGATGCGTATAAAGACCCTATTGCCAAGCAAACCCCCGACGTGCTCATGAACAACCAGGGCAGAATTGCCGCTTTAGCCCTGGAAGACGGCTGGAAGCCGCAATCACTGGTGCAAAAGTCTGAAAGTGAGGCTTACCTGAGGGACTATTTCGCCCGGAAAAAAGTATTTCGTTAAACCTTGGATAAAAGCAATCAAGTAACCGAACTTAAGTGGATAACCAAGGTCTCTCATTGGATGGACGAGGCCTTTCGCATTCCCGGAACCAATATACGCTTTGGACTTGATCCTATCCTGGGCCTTATTCCCTTCATAGGCGATCTCATCTCCTACGGGATCTCCGGCACTATGGTCCTATCCATGGTGCGCCACGGGGTAAGCGGTAAGGCACTGTTAATGATGATTGGTAATATAACCCTGGACTACCTTATCAGCAGTATTCCCATACTTGGAGATATTTTTGACTTTGGTTTCAAGGCCAATCAACGAAACCTTCGCATCCTGCATAAACATCAACTTGAGGGCAAATACCGGGGATCAGGTTGGGGCTATATTGTAGCTATAGTGGTCCTTTTTATTTTACTCACAGTTGCCCTTACGGTAGTAATATGGAAAGCCCTTCTTTACTGGTACCAGTGGCTGGGATCTGCCACATAAACTCAATCCTTCAACTTAATCAATGGCTTTTTGGGTTACCTACCTTTGAATAGGACATAAACATTACTAGAATATATCACTATTTCAACAAATAGTGTAACATATTCGATTTCGGCATACTTATTAAAATCCTTTCAACCATGAAGCAAAGTGGCGCACTCCTTTTGTTTATGGCGTTAAGCCTATTTAATTGTATTGAAACTAAATCCCAGTCCTGGACCTGGTCCCGTAATTTCGGGGGGCAGGAATATGACCAGGTGCATGCAGTTGCTATCGATTCCTTTGGTAATAGTTACATCACCGGAAGCTTCACCCATAGTGTATCTTTTGGAGATGTAGAGCTTCAAGCCCAAGGAAAGGCCGACCTGTTTCTGGCAAAATTTGACCCTCAAGGTAATTCACTATGGGCCATCAGCGCCGGCGGGCCAGGAGAAGATGAGGGTAAGCACCTTTGCCTGGATCCAGAGGGATTTATCTATGTAACGGGGACATTTTCAGATAATGCCCTATTTGGCGATCAGTTAATAACTTCACACGGTAATCTTGATATATTTCTGGCTAAGTACAATAGCGAAGGGAGTTTGGTCAAGGTAATTAATGCCATGGGCAGTGCCAGTAGGGACAATGTCGCTGGGATTAGCCATGATCCCAACGGGGTGATCTTTGTAGTTGGAGATTATCAGGCGGGCGTCAGTCAGGAGGATGTTTTCATTACAAGTTTTGACGGGAAGCAATTGGGATTACAATGGATGCAGTTTGCCGGGGGGCCCGGAAAACAGAAAGCCACAGGAATTATATCGGACGCCCAAGGTAATTGCTTCCTTACAGGATCGTTCAGCGGTACCATATACATGGGCGGGGCTTCCCTAAAAGCAGTTGGCAGCAACGATCTTTTCATTGCAAAGTTTCGAAATAACGGCTCAGAAGATTGGTTAAAACAAGTGAAGGTAGAAGGGTCGGCTCACAATGCCGGTTTGAGCTTAGATGCCATGGGCAACTGTTATTTGTCAGGAAGTTTTGATTTCTCCGTCTACTTTGACGATGTTTCCATTTCGGCCGATGGTGAGCGTGAAGCATTTATAGCCAAGTACGACCATCACGGTGTCCTAAAATGGGCTAAGTCCTCAGATAACTATGGCTATGTAAATGCCACCGCCTTACATACTACACCACAAGGTTTCACCTATTTAGCCGGCAGCATTTCCGGATCACAGGCCTTTGGAACTGTGAATCTTAGCAATACCCAAGAGTATCGACCTTATGTAGTAAAAGTCGGATCGAATGGAGAATTTATATGGGGTACTACCCATGAAAATATAAGTTCCCGCAATGTTTCCGAAATAGTGGCCGATGCTAAGGGTAACTGCTGGATGACTGGAAAGTTGTATGGAGCAAACGGCATTGAGGGAACTGCCGTACTTACTTCATCTCGGGAGTTCGACGGGTTTCTAAGTCAATTGCAGGAAGATCAATCATGTTTCAATAGGGATATTAATTTGGCTGTTGTCAATACCAATACAGAAGGAGTAACCATAAATTGGGACGGGATTTCCGGCATGGAATATCAATACCGTTATAGAATGCTTCCTAATGGACTTTGGGAGCCATTAGTTTCTACTTCTATGAATGAAGTAACCTTGGCGGAGTTGCAACCAGAAAGCGAATACGTTTTCCATGTAAGAGGATACTGTAACGGAAATCTCACTAACAATGTAACCACACAATTTCAAACTGCCAGTCCGGGGAGTTGTGCCTCCGCCCCTCAAAATGTCAGAGCCGTCAACCTAACCAGCTCCAGTGCAACATTGATCTGGGAAACAAAAAACCAGGTGGACCTGACTGGATATCAATTTCGAATTAGGAAGCCCGATGGCAGTTGGTCCAGGGGATTTGCCAACGATGCTTATTTGGAGCTAACCGGTTTGGATGCGGGCTCAACCTATGAGTTCATTGTAACCAGCTCATGTCTGGAAAATCGGTCTAATCCCACTACGGTAAAGTTCACCACCAATGTCAATGCCTTTGCTGACCTTCAACTGGCACCGGATCATGAAAAAAATACCCTGTATATTACCCCATCTGAACCCATGTTGGTAAGAATATACGATTCACGACAAGCCTTGAAAAGCGAGGTCTATGTGCACAAGCAGGGCATGGAAATAAGTCTATCTGCTTTGGAAAAGGGATCTTACCAGGTAAAAGGGGTCCACCCTCTTGGTACTATTACCCGGAATTTGGTCAGGGAATAACCCGTTGGATCTCAGTAAAGTGGGTTAAACTTTCCCAATGCTCATGAAACAACGGCTTTATAGAATATTAGCATGAAATAAATATATCGAACAACAAAACTCACCAACTATGAAAAATCTATGCGCAATTTTACTGCTAACACTGTGCTTTTACTCACTTCAACATGATGTTCTCGTGGCTCAATCCTGGTTCTGGTCCGCACCAATTGGTGGCTTGGATGCCGATGAAGCCCACGGAGTGGCTGCTGATAGCGAGGGTAATTCCTATGTAACCGGTAGTTATTCGGGCACGGCAACCATGGGATCAACTGTACTAAATTCTGCCGGTGAAACTGATATATATCTGGCCAAATTCGATAACAATGGAAATGTGATTTGGGCGGTAAGCGCTGGTGGCCTGGGAGAGGATAACGGTAAACAAGTAAGTCTGGACGCGGATGGCAATGTCTATGTGGCGGGAGAAATCTCAGGTAATGCAAATTTCCAAGGTAGCGCCATTATTTCAGGAGGAGGTTTAGATGTGTTTTTAGCTAAGTACGACAGTGATGGGAATTTCATATCCGTTATTAATGCCTTCAGTACCTCCCTTGATGATGAGGTCAGTGGCATGGACAACGACGCTAATGGTAATGTGTACCTCACTGGGGAGTATGATACAGGAGTGGATCTTTCCGATATTTTTGTATCTAAACATGAGGACTCGGGTCTAACTAACCAATGGACGGAATTTATCAGTGGGGCCGGCACTCAATTCGATCCCAGTATGGCCGTAGATGATACCGGTAACAGTTTTGTAACGGGAAATTTTGACGGCAGTACTGATATAGGAGACACTACCCTTACAGCCTCAAGCAGCGTTGATCTGTTGGTAGCCAAATTTCTGACAAGCGGAGAACTTGAATGGGTATCGCAAATATTGATTACGGGATTTGGAAGGATTAAAGACGTATCGATGGATCAGGCCGGATCGCCCTATGTAGTGGGACAGGTAGATTTCATGGCAGATTTCGGATCCATTATTATCAATTCTAATGCCGAGATGGTCGCATTTTATGCTAAGTACAATACTGGGGGTATAGTACAATGGGCAGGAAGCTCCGACAATGCCGAATTTATTACTGGAGAATCCATTGCCGTTAATCCTGACGGAACCAGTTATATCGGTGGGATACTGGAAGGCTTTAATGCTTTCGGCAGCTTAAACTTAGCCGCCATCGGAGAAGACGATTCCTATGTGGTTAAACTTGACAGTATGGGAACCCCAGTTTGGGGTAAAAATATTGTTGAAATTGACAATGATGGTTTTCATCTGATAACGGATATGGCTGTTGGATTGGACCATGAGCCTGTGGTGGTAGGCTTCTTTGATGGTGAACTTGGTTTTGATGATACTTCGTTATTCCCAGCATCTGACGAGAATGATGGTTTTCTGGCAAAACTTGGAGAGGCTTTATGCGAAGACATCGAGCTGGTATTGAATACCTCTGATATCACCTCCACAGAAGCTACAGTGTTCTGGGATGGTGCTGGAGCTGATGAGTTCCTCTACCGTTACCGTGAACTTCCAAATGGTACTTGGGAACCTACTGAAACAACCACAGCCAGCAGTATCACTTTAACTGATTTAGAGCCTGGCACGGAATATATTGTGAGGGTAAAGGCCTTTTGCGATGGAGCATCCATTGCCGTAAGCTCTATAACTTTTACCACAGAAACGGGTACCACCACCAGTTGTAACTTGCCTCCTCAGAACTTAAGTACATCGGCAATCACAACTACTGGTGCCACAATCACTTGGGATGCGGTAGACCCCACCTCTTTGATCAACCATCAATACCGATATCGCACCGCGGGGACTCCCTGGATTAACGGCACCACGACCAGTAATTCCCTGGTGCTCACAGGCCTTACTCCAGGCTCAGTTTACGAATTCAGAGTAAGAAATCAATGTGATTCTGGAAACTCTCCAATATCCAGTATTTCCTTCTCCACCACCTCGGCTGTTAGCAATATGCAAATATCACCCAACCCGGTGGTCAATGAATTACTAGTTTCATCATCGGAGTCCACAGTAGTGAGGATTTATGATCTTACCGGAGCTTTAAGAAAAGAAATCCAACTTACTAAGGACGCCAAAATAGATGTTTCCACCTTAGAGCCCGGAATATATATATTAAAGGGGTTCTCATCATCGGGAATCAATACCCAGAGAGTAATTAAAGAATAAGTTTGACCAGCTATTACTATCTGAGCAGCCCCTATTATGTAGGGGCTGTTTTAGTTTCGTATCATGTACCGGTTTTCTGATACCAGTATGAGCGTATCATATCTCCATAAAAACCCCGTGAAGCTCTACAGCTTAAGGGAAACTTCTGGAAATAACTGCTGAAATCCTGCAGTTCTCGACTTTCCAGATTTGTCGAAAACCAAAAGAACAAATACATACTTTTTAATAGCCAATGCTGCCAACGAGGACTTTGGTCGTGGACATAAAAGTCACAATGCAACCAGTGCCCCTGTGGCTTTATTTTATTGAAGAGTAATGTCATAATTTGATTTAGGCGCTCTTTAGCAAAAAGGTCCAGCACAAATGAAGTTATGATCAGTTGGTAGTGACGATCGGGTAATACTGTGTTTTCCAGGGTGGACTCAATGAAATCCACTGCAATGGGGTTGGAAGTACGAGATCTGGCCATTGCCATCATTCTTGAAGAAGGCTCTACGTAGGTGACGGTTGCCGTTTTAAAATGGTTTTGCAAATCTTCTAATAATAATCCAGAGCCACCCCCTACCACTAGTATGGACTCTACCTCCGGAAGTTGCTCAAAAAAGACCTTGGGGGCCTGATCAATAGCCCGGCCAAACACCGCTCGAGCTATCAAGTCATAAAAAGGAGCAATCCGGTTAAAATTGTTGGTCTTACTCATAGCAAGAATATCGCAGGTATCAGGAAGATGCCATCTCCCAGTACTCTAAAACGCTCTCTATCCCTAAAATAATCCGGTAGTAATATGATGAGACCTAGCATCAAAGCCATTACCAAAAATATCAATTGTGCTTCCACCACTGCAGGGATATGGGGCCAAATCATGTAACTAATGGCTGACAGAGCCACCACCAAAATGATAGCGATTGCCACTATCTTTCGGGTTTGTTTCTTACCCCAGGAAATGACTGCAGATCCGAATTTGTGCTGTTGGTCCTGTTCCATTTCGAAATAGGAGAACTCCAGCAGGTTTATCATAGCCAACAACGTGAATTGTAGGAACATTAAAACCACCCAGCCCTCGATCGGGTGTGGTGACATAGTTATTGGTGCAGTAAAAACGCCGGTTGCATAAACCAGTGATACTATGATCTCTTTGAAGTACTTGACAGCTGTACCCAAGAACATCATCATAATAAAATACCCACAAACCAACACGGAAATGATGGCCCCCCAAGTCAGTACCATCTCAGGCAGTTGTCCGGAAATAAGTATTCCCGCCAGGATCCCCACTGCCACCAATACTATCAGAACATTGAAATACCTGTAATGAAAGCGATGCCTGAACGATCTGGCACGCTCCCGCAAGCGATGGGCATCCCATAGATGATCGAGGGTATAAACTACCCAAACAGCTAAAGCCAGGCACCAATAAACTGTTCCGGGAATATGGACTTGCAGCAAGTTGCCCAAGAAGGCACAACACACCACCGCACCCAGCACCACATCCAGGCTGAGCGCTCTCACGTAGGAGTACATGGTGCTAAGCATAAATGAATTTAGCAAAAAAAAAGCTTACCCCTGGTAAGCTTCTCAAGAGTTTACTTGACAGTTAGTTGGTGGACAAAGCCTCTGCTCCGGCAACAATTTCCAGGATTTCCTTAGTAATGGCAGCCTGTCTGGTCCGGTTGTAAGTGAGCTTTAGCTCCTTTAATAATTCACCGGCATTTTCAGTAGCCTTATCCATGGCTGTCATACGGGCTCCATGTTCAGCGGCGTTGGATTCCAACAGTGCTTTGTAAAACTGGATCTTAAGCGACTTCGGGATTAGATCCTCTACAATCTCTGTTTTACTGGGTTCATAAATATAATCGGTAGCACTTACTTCCTCTGATTCGGTTTCGACAGTTTCTATCGGCAAAAACTGCTCGGTTCTCAAAATTTGTGTGGCCACATTCTTGAACTCATTGTAAACCAGATCCACTCTATCGAAATCTCCTTCCACAAAGTGTGACATAGCATATTCGGCAGCCTCTCGAACTGAAGTGAAGTTCATAGAACTGAATAGCAGGGCATATTCCTCAACTACCTGAAATTTGCCCTTTTTAAAGAAGTCTAAGGAGCGCTTACCAATGGGCATAATAGTCAAGTTACCCGCCGCTTGCACCTCATTGTACTTCTCCCTGATTAACTGTAGGGTAGCCTTGAAGACATTGCTGTTAAATGGGCCGCACAGCCCCTTGTCAGAAGTTATTACCACTAGTAAGACCTTGTCCAGGTTGCGGTTGTCGGCATACAAATTTTGGACATCTCCATCGTTACCAGCTGAAACATTGTGCAATATTTCCAACAGTTTCTTGGCATAAGGACGCATTTGGATAATATTATCCTGGGCCTTCCTCAGCTTGGCTGCAGCCACCATTTTCATGGCTTTGGTGATCTGCTGCGTAGAGGTCACGGAGAGTATCCGGCTTTTTACTTCCTTTAAACTAGCCATAATATTTGCTTAGTTTACGTATTTCTTAGCCATATTTATGGCCTCATTCTTTAAAGTCTCCGTAGCATGATCGTCCAGCTTACCGTCTCTTAAGTTATCCATAACGTCTTTATGCCGTGCACTCAGCAAGGTTACGAATTCCTTCTCAAATTCCTTGACACGTTTCAGAGGCACTTTGTCAATAAATCCTTTGGTGGAAACATAGATGATGGCAATTTGCTGCTCTACCGGAACCGGCTCATACTGACCTTGCTTTAGAATCTCAAGATTGATCCGACCCCGGTCGATGGTCAATTGGGTAGCAGCGTCAAGGTCGGAGCCGAATTTAGCAAAGGCTTCCAATTCCCGGAATTGAGCTTGATCAAGCTTCAGGGTACCTGCAACCTTCTTCATGGATTTGATCTGAGCCGAACCCCCTACCCTGGAAACCGATATACCCACATTAATCGCAGGACGAATACCAGAGTTGAACAAATTAGTTTCCAGGAAGATCTGCCCATCTGTAATGGAGATCACATTAGTTGGAATATAAGCTGAAACATCGTTGGCCTGAGTTTCAATGATTGGCAAAGCGGTTAAAGACCCTCCACCCTTTACCAGGTGTCGAATGGATTCCGGAAGGTCGTTCATTTGTTGGGCAATAGAATCATTGGCGTTGATCTTGGCCGCTCTTTCAAGTAATCTGGAATGCAGATAAAATACATCTCCCGGATAGGCCTCGCGTCCCGGAGGGCGACGGAGCAGCAGGGAAACTTCCCGGTAGGAAACCGCTTGCTTGGACAAATCATCATACACCACCAGGGCCGGGCGGCCTGTGTCCCTGAAGAACTCTCCAATGGCAGCTCCAGTAAACGGAGCAAAGAACTGCATGGGTGCGGGGTCGGATGCATTCGCTGCTACTACCACGGTGTAGTCCATAGCGCCACCTTTTTCCAAAGCCGCAACTACACCAGCTACTGTAGAAGCTTTCTGACCACAAGCAACGTATATACAAAAAACGGGTTCACCTTTCTCGTAGAATTCCTTTTGATTTAAGATGGTGTCAATGGCTACTGCAGTTTTACCGGTTTGGCGGTCGCCAATGATCAACTCTCGCTGTCCTCTGCCGATTGGGATCATAGAGTCGATCGCTTTTATACCTGTCTGCAACGGTTCGCTAACCGGCTCCCGATATATTACCCCGGGCGCCTTTCGTTCAAGGGGCATTTCGTAAGTCTCACCAGTAATTGGGCCTTTGCCATCGATGGGCTCGCCTAAGGTATTGACCACCCTTCCCAACATGCCGTCACCCACTTGGATGGAGGCAATAGTATTGGTGCGCTTTACGGTATCACCTTCTTTGATTCCTTTGGAATCACCAAATAACACCGCTCCTACGTTATCTTCTTCCAGATTCAGTACCAAACCCTTTAAGCCGTTTTCGAATACGATGAGCTCTCCGGCCTGGGCCTCAGACAGACCGTAAATACGGGCTACTCCATCACCTACTTGCAGTACGGTACCTACTTCTTCCAGCTCTGCTTCCGACTTAAAATTTGATAGTTGTTCTCTTAATATTGCCGATACTTCATCGGGTCGAACTTGTACGGACATGATGTCTTTCGTTTATAATTCAATGATATTTTAAAATCCCTTTACATAAGGGTTATGTGCAAATTCCAACTGTAATTCCTTTAGCTTGCCTTTTAGGCTTTCGTCAATTTGTTTACCTGCAATCGTGAGTATATATCCCCCGATTAACTCCTCATCAATGACCTCAGCCAGCTCAACGCTGCTCATACCAGTGGCTTCTGTAATTGCTGATTTGAATCGGCTCCTTTGATCCTCATTTAAGGGGTGTAGGGTCTTTACAGTGGCCATTTCCACTCCCTTTAACGCATTATATTGAATATGGAATTCCTTGGCGATTAAAGGAAGAACCCGTTCCCTGTTCTTCCGAGTAATGATCTCGAAAAACGATAGGGTAGTTTCATTGACCCTGTCTTTGAACAGCTCTTTTAGAATAGATAATTTCTTATCATGATTGATAATGGGATTCTTCAGCATCAATTCAAAGTCCCGATTCTCCTCACAGATCTCCGCAAATAGCTGCATATCTTTGTGAATAGAAGCTAACTCACCTCTCTCTTGAGCCAGAGTGATCAGGGATTTTGCATATCTGGAAGCTACTCGGATCTCAGACATGTTAATTAATGTTTAAATCTTGCAGGTATTGGTCCACCAGTTGACTTTGTTTGGGCTGATCGTCTAGGGTTTGACGTAATAATCGCTCGGCTATCTCAAGTGATAAAGAAGCTACTTGATTCTTCATCTCAGTCAAGGCGGCTTGTTTCTCGTTATTAATTGCCAACTTGGCATCTTCGATCATCTTTCCAGAAATCTTGGAAGCATCGGTCTTAGCCTCATCCTTTATATTGTTGGCTACCGCTAGGGCTTCTTTAATGATCTTATCGCGTTCCAAACGAGCCTCCTCCAACAATTTTTCATTGTCGGATTGCAGCTTGGACATTTCTTCTTTAGCTTTTTCAGCAGCAGCTAGGGACTCTTCAATGCTTGACTCACGCTCTTTTACGGCATTCAGCATGGGTTTCCATGCATACTTACTGAGGACGAAAACCAAGGCTAAGAAAATAACCGTTTGCCAAAATATTAAACCGAAACCGGGGGTTATTAAATCCATCTAATTTTTCTTTTTTGTTTTTGGAAATAGGGTTGGAACGTTGCCTAATGCAACCTTTTCCAACCCTATATGCTTATCCTGTTTTCAATGATACCAGTAGTGCGATCACCGAACCGAACAAGGCAATTACCTCGATCAAAGCGGCAATTACCAGCATTTGAACCTGAATTCGATCGGCTGCCTCAGGCTGACGTGCCATAGACTCCATGGCTGATCCACCAATACGGCCGATACCGATTCCAGCTCCAATGGCGGATAGACCTGCCCCAATGGCAGCCCCCATCCACGCTAAACTGATATCCATTAATAAAGAAGCTAACATAATTTTACATTATATATATGAAACAAAAATTCAATTCAATTTCAATCTTAGTGATGGCCATCCGCCACCGCCATACCTATGTACATCGAAGAGAACAAGGTAAAGACATAGGCCTGGATCGTAGCCACCAGGAGTTCAATGATATTGATAAATAACACCACAAAGCTGGTACCCACACCCACCCAGGCACTGTGAAAGATAAAAGCCAGCCCTATCAAACTCAGGATCACGATGTGCCCGGCAGTAATGGCCACAAACAAACGCAACATCAGTGAAAAAGGCTTGGTGAAAATTCCCAAGATCTCTATGGGGATCATTATTGGTTTCAGCAGCAATGGTACTCCCGGGGGGTTAAATATGTGCGCCCAGTAATGCTTGTTGGAACTAAATAAGGTCATCACCAGGGTGATAACAGCCAGTACCATGGTTACTGCAATATTACCGGTGAGGTTTGCCGCTCCTGGCAACAAACCCAGCAGGTTGCCCAACCAAATGAAAAAGAACAAGGTCAACATGTAGGGCAGGTACCTTTCGTACTTGGGACCAATATTGGGCTTTACAATCTCATTCTTTACATATAGTACCAATGGCTCAACCCAGGACTGTAATCCTTTAGGAGAGGCCGAAGGGTCTTTTTTATAAGGACGAGCTACCGAAACGAATAACACGATCATCAAAATCGCCCCTAGGATTAAAGCAGCAACATTTTTGGTAATGGACAGGTCGTAGAATTCATGGTTTGGATCCTCGGCCACTACATGTCCCGCGGCATTCATACTATAGCCCTGGTGGCTGGCCTCCCCATGATGAAACTTACTGGACATGAAAACCTCCAGTCCTTTACTGCTGGAATACAGGATGATAGGAAGGGGTATGGTCACGGCAGTTTCGCCAATATCCAATAGGTGCCATTCATGGGCATCAGTGACATGATGCATGATCATCTCACCCGGATTAAATTCACCATCCTCGCCGCTTGCGGCAAACATTTTTAGGCTACTTGAACAAAGCAGCAACAGCATTGTTAAAGTTCTGATTATTAGTGTTTTATAGCTTGCGGTTCTACCCAAAGATATCATAGTAAATTACGGCCTCCTGAATTCGGCACGCAAGTTACTTAATAGCTCCATAATTTCAAATATCAGGTAGAATAAATAAACGATAAAAAAGTTCACTGCCAGGATATTGATCTCCGCTGGAATCCAGGTTGCCAACAAGAAGAGTACAACCAAGGAAAATATGATACGCACCACCTGGCTGGCTATAAAAATTGTTACCAGACTTTTTTGTTTTATGGCCCAAATATTGGCCCGCACCGTGAGCAAGCTAAGCAGGAAGAAAACACCAATGAGGACATACACTTTAGAGAAGGCCCAGGAGGGCTTCAGCTGCTCTACGAGGTAAAAAAGTCCCAACAACAGCACGGTCATGGCCACTAGTCTAAGCACGGTCTTAAGCATAGGTCAGGATTTTGGAAGGGATTTAACCAGATAGATGAGGGACCCTATCAAAGCCAGCATGGAAAATGCTATGGTAAACAGAGGAACTTTAAGGGACAACCACTGATCGATCTTCATCCCACCCCAAGTTCCCAGAAATATAAATGCTAGTATTTGAAAGGCCAGTCCGGAATACTTTATGTAAGCTCTAGGCTGGTTTGTATCCTTGTTGAGGTTGGGTTTGTGGGACATTTTGCAGTCCGGGATTTAAAGAAACAGACTTTTCCGGCTCTTTTTCTTCCTGGGATTTAGTGATTCCGATTTTGATCTCTTTAATTTTTGCGCCCATGGTGCAACCTCCGTTGAAGGTGGCTCCGGACTCCACAATTAGCTTGTTGGTAATGATATCTCCATGAATAACACAGGAAGGACGCAGGATTAGCATCTCTGAAACCTCCACCTTTCCTTTTACTTCCCCAGCGATCTCGGCGTTTTTGGCCAGGATATTTCCATCCACATAGGACGATTGGGCCAGGGCCGCTTTGCTCTTGGTGGTAAGATTACCGATAACCTTACCCTCAATGCGCAGGTTACCTGGAGTTTGGATATGCCCTTCCAGGATGGTGCCACGGCTTATAATATTGCTGGTAGTACTGAGAACTTCCTCCGAACGTTTTTCTTCCTTGTTGAACATAGTGATAGCGTTTAGAATGATACGAATTCTTCGGGATTGACGGGGTTACCATTGTACCACAATTCAAAATGTAAATGTGGTCCAGAGGTTAACTCTCCGGTATTCCCGATGATTGCTATTAAATCGCCGGCCTTAACAAAATTACCAACTTTTTTCAATAATGCCGAATTATGTTTATAAACGGAAATCAAATTGCCTTTGTGCTGTACGGATATTACATAACCAGCCTCCTGCGTCCAGTCCGAAAGAATAACCGTCCCGTCCGCCACACACTTTACTGGTTCATTCTTCTTAGACACCACATCCACTCCATAATGTTCGTTTTTGGCATTGTATGGAGATAATACGATTCCGGATATAGGTGAAAATAAGAAGAATTCTTGTAAATCAGAGGAAGAGTAGGTTTCTAGGTCCAACAATATGTCCCCACCCTCCTCAAACTCTTTGCGGAATTGTGAATCGATAGGAGGTAAATTGTCCAGGTCAATATCCCGATTTAAGGTATTAAGCTGTTGATTGGATATGGTAGTCGCGAAACTGACGGTATCGTCGCCCCGGATAATTTGGGTGAGGTTATCAATGAACTGGTCCTTTCTATCCACTTCAATAGCCAGGCTGTCTACTGCGCTGGACAGGCGGATCAAACGGCGGTTGGCTTCCAATTCCTGATGTTCAGGATCGAACCATTGAGCCAACAGGGTTTTAACCAAAAGGAGGCTAATTAGCATGAATACCATCATCAGAGTTAGGATAAAAACTATTAACTTCGCGTAGGTAAAACTAAATGTAGATTTTTCGGCGAAATTCTCTTCGTTGCGAATGATCAGCAAGTATCGATTTAATAGTTTGCCAGCTAATTTGGATTTAGCGCTCAAGAGCCATATAGATTAGTTGAAACAAAATTATATATAAATAGGAATTTGAATAAGCAAATTGTATTAAATGTACATTTTTTACGTTTCATAAGCGTATTATGCTAACGGCGGTGAACAAAAATTGGTACCTTTTATTTGCTGTTTTCTCAGGTGTATTATTTTTTGGTTTAGGAGGCTGCTCATCCGAAAAGAGTACCCTTGTCAGCAAGACCTATCATAACCTAACAGCCCATTACAACGCTTATTTTTATGCGGATCAGAGGTTGAATGAGGTGATCGAGGCTATTGAAAGTAGCTACGAGCCAAATTATAACCGGATTTTACAGATTTTTCCTCCAGTCGACACTACGGTGGTCAACAGCATGCGCACCCAACTTGACGATGCTATAAAAAAGGCCGCTATTGCCATTCAATTTCACAAGAATAGCGACTGGGTGGACGACAGTTATGTATTAATCGGACGGGCAAAGTACTACGACAGCAAGTTCGAGGAAGCAATAGAAACGTTCAAATATGTCAATACCATAAGTAAAGACGATCAGAGCGCCAATCACGCCGGACTAGTAGCTCTAATGCGCACCTACATTGATCATGGAGAACTAAACAATGCTATTGCCGTTTCGGACTTTCTCAATAAGGAAGAATTAAATAAGGACAATCTTCAGGAGCTTCACTTAACCCGGGCTTACATGTTTCAAAAACGGGATGATCTGGATAACATGGTGCAGAACCTGGTCAATGCCGTGGAGCTTATGAACCCGGCAGAAGGAAGTGCCAAGATTTACTTTATCATTGGCCAGATCTATCAAACTTTAGGCTTTGATGCCGAAGCCCATCGCAATTATCATCATTGTATAAAGAGCAACCCTTCCTATGAACTCTCGTTTTATGCCAGCTTAAACATGGCACAGGTATTCGAGCTGGCCCGTAGCAACGATCTAAAAAAGGTACGTCGTTATTACAAACGCATTCTCAAAGATTCCAAGAACAAGGAATTCAGAGATAAGATATACTACGAAATGGCTGAATTTGAAATGAGACAGCAGCATTTGGATCTGGCCATCGAATACTATGAATCTTCCGTAGCGGCAAGCATTAACAACAACCGTCAGAAAGCTTACTCTTATCTTAAGCTGGGGTTGATAAACTATGATACCTTACGAGATTATCCCAAGGCAAAAGCCTATTATGACAGCACTATGATGGTGCTGCCCCAGGATGAGCCCGATTACCTGGCAATTCAAGAGCGCCAAATCATTCTTGAAGATTTCGTCGATCAGCTAAATACTATCGAGCTGCAAGACAGTTTGTTAACCTTAGCCTCTATGGACAGCCTGACATTAAGCGCCCTGCTGGACAGTGTGATCGTACGCGAAGAAAGGGCCCGACTGGAAAAGGAAGAAAAAGAGAAAGAACAACAAAGACAGAGTTTGGGGCGCAACATCAACAACGAGGAAGCATTCACCGCCGGACAGCCTACTGGAGCGACCTGGTACTTTTACAATACTTCTGCGGTAAGTGCCGGGCAATCAGAATTCATAAGAAGATGGGGGAACCGCTCGCTGGAAGATAATTGGAGACGTTCCAACAAAGATGCCCGTATTACCCTTGACGACACCGACGAAAACGTCACAGAGACAGAGGAGGGTGTAGTGGAATCGGGACCAACTCCGGAAGAACTTCGGGCTACCCAGAAAGAGGCTTACTACCAGACTATTCCCTTCACAGCCCTGGCGAAACACCACGCCGATTCACTAATTGAAGTTGCTTATTACAATCTGGGCAATATTTATAATTTTCAGCTCCAAGAAAAAGTGAACGCTGCCAGTACATTTGAGACCATGATTGATCGATATCCCAGCACTGAATATAAACCGGAGATCCTATATCAATTGTATTTGATCTATCAAGATCTAGGGTCGGATAAATCTGAACTTTACCGAGATCAACTGTTGGCTGATTTTCCTACTTCCACTTTTGCCAAAACCCTGATCAATCCCAATTTTAAACAGGAAAATGACGCACTGGCAGAACAAATGCAGCTGGACTATAAAGTAGCTTATGACCTTTATCAACAGAAATTCTACGATAGCGCTGCTTATGTGCTCAACACCAGCATCCAACAATATCCTGAGAACAGCTTTACAGACAACCTAAAGCTATTAAAGATTTTGATTGAGGGACACGGAGGCAGTCTGCATATATACCGCTTTCAATTACAGGAATTTCTAAAGGAATATCCTGAAAGCGACGTTAACGAATACGCCCAGCAACTTCTAAAAAGCGCCCAAGAACTGCCCTTAAAACTGGCCAATCTGGGTGGTGCCACCTTCCAGCAGAACTTAAACGATAATCATATTTTTGTCTTGGTATATCCCAGAGACAAAGCTAATTCCAATTTGGCCCAATCGTTTGACCAATTCAATGCCTCAAATTTTGAAGGACAAGGACTGAGCGCATCATCTCTGATCTTTGATGATCAGCAGGCTTTGGTACTGGTACAGGCCTTTGACAGTAAATCGCAAGCCCTAAAATATTATGAGATACTGGTATTATCGGACTTGTTGGCTAATTTTGATAAGCAGGAGGTCAATAATTTCGTGATAACGGAGGAGAACTTCGAGATCTTCTACCAAACCAAGGATCTGGAGGGATATCGTTCATTTTTTAGTAATTTTTATTTAGAGTAATGACTAAAGCTAAATCAAAGAAATCAAAGGTCTCAGTTACTTGGCTGCCCCGGCTTTTAAAAGCCATGTGGATCTGCTTTGGATTGTTCCTGCTGTTCATATTCCTGTACGTCTTTGCTGTAAAAGGTGACTGGTTTGGTTTATTCGGTGGAATGCCCAGCGTAAAAGCTTTGGAAAATCCGGAAAACGAATTGGCTTCCGAGCTTTATTCGGCAGACAATGAGTTACTGGGGAAATACTTCAGACCTAATAGTAACCGGTCTCCGGCACGATATAATGACCTAAGCCCTAATTTGGTGCACGCCTTAAAGGCCACTGAAGATATCCGCTTTGAGGAACATTCCGGAATAGACCCAAAGAGTATTCTACGAGCAGTGGCAGGGGTTGTGACCTTCAATCGAAAAGGTGGAGGCAGTACATTGTCACAGCAATTGGCCAAGAACCTTTTTCAAACCCGGGGAGAAGACTTTGACGGTACCTTGATGCGGGTGATTAAGAATAACGACATTAAAACCATAGTTCAGAAATCCAAGGAGTGGATCATTTCTGTAGAACTGGAAAAGAACTTTACCAAGGATGAGATCCTGGCCATGTACTTGAACACCGTGGACTTTGGAGGCAACACTTTTGGTATTAAGGTAGCTTCCCGCACCTTCTTTAACACCACTCCCGATAGTCTTAACGTACAAGAAGCGGCCGTTTTAGTAGGACTAGTACAAGCCCCCTCCTTCTACAATCCTGTACGAAACCCTGAAAATTCCACCACTAGAAGAAATGTGGTACTTGCACAAATGGCTAAGTACCAATACATTTCGGAAAGCATGCTGGATTCAATAAGCGCCTTACCGATTGAGATAGATTATGAAGTTCAAAACCAAAATGTAGGACTGGCCACCTACTTCCGCACTGTAACCGGCAATTTCCTAAGAGAATGGGCAGAGGCTAATGGACATGACCTATATGGCGATGGCCTGAAGATCTACACCACCATTGACAGCAAGTTGCAGCAATATGCCGAGGAAGCAATGGCCGAGAATATGAAGCCCCTGCAGGAAAGGTTTGTAAAACACCTCAACGGCCGGGACCCCTGGGTTGATGAAAATAACTTTGTGATAAAAGAATTTTTGAAATCCAGTATCAAACGAACCGAATTGTACCGCAACCTACGTTCCAAATATGGTGAAGGAAATGACAGCATAGAAATTGTGCTTAACCAGCCTAAGCCCATAACCCTCTTTTCATGGGGTGGGGAAATTGATACGGTGATGAGTTCTATTGATTCGTTACGATATTATAAGCACTTTCTTCAAAGTGGATTTATGGCTCAGGACCCCCATACCGGTCATATAAAGGCTTGGGTAGGCGGCATTAATCACAAGTATTTCAAATACGATCACGTCAAACAAGGTAAAAGACAGCCTGGTTCTACCTTCAAACCCATCGTTTACGCTACCGCTATTGAAAATGGTTACTCTCCCTGTTTTACATTACTGGATGCCAAAGTGACCTTTGACATACCAGGAGGCAAATGGAGCCCTGACAATGCCATGGGCAAATATACCGGCGAACTTATGACCATACGCAAGGCCATGTCCAATTCCGTGAATTCCATTACCGCCAGTATGATGCAAAAAGTAGGTCCTCCGGAAGTTGTAAAAATGGCGGAACGCCTGGGAATTCAAAGCAAGCTGGAAGCGGTCCCTGCCCTTTGTTTGGGGGTAAACGACGTTTCACTTTTCGAACTGGTGGGGGCTTATAGCACCTTCGTCAATAAAGGCACGCACATCACACCTTTCTTTATAACTCGAATTGAGGATAAGAACGGTAACATCCTGCAGGAGTTCCCTCCCAAGACCTTTGAAGCCATCAACGAGGAAACCGCTTACCTGATGATCCATATGTTAAAAGGTGCCATTGAGGAGGAAGGCGGTGCCGGATTGGGTCTTAGTTATGAAGTTCGCAGCGGCAACGAGATCGGAGCAAAAACCGGAACTACCCAAAACGCTTCCGACGGGTGGTTTGTGGGAGTAACAAAAGACCTGGTGGCGGGAGCTTGGGTAGGTGGAGATGACCGTAGCATACACTTCCGTGACTGGCCTTCAGGTCAGGGATCCCGAACAGCCCGACCCATTTGGAATACTTTCATGGAAAAGGTATACGCCGACGAGTCGACTGGTATAGAGAAAGGGTCATTCCCCAGACCGTTACGTAGATTATCGGTGGAGATCGATTGTGACCAATATCAGGACCTGAATACCGCATCTGATTCGCTGAATGTAGATCTGCCGACCAACAACACCAATGTGGATGATATCCGGTGACAGCTTAGAAAATAAATGGCTGAGCCCTCATACAGTAAAGAACAGGTAAACAGGTTGCCTAACCAGCCCGGGGTATACCGGTTTCTGGGTAAAGAACATCAAGTAATATATGTTGGGAAAGCCAAAGACCTTAAAAAGAGGGTCAGTAGCTATTTCAATAAATCCAGCGCTCCCAATCGCAAGACCCTGCGCATGGTATGGGAGGTTTCCACCATCGAATACACCATAGTCAATTCTGAATTCGATGCTTTATTGCTGGAAAACAACCTTATTAAACAGTACCAGCCTAAATACAATATCCGACTTAAGGATGACAAGAGCTTCCCTTACATATGGATCCCCGACGAGCGCTTTCCCAGGATAATTCCTATTCGCAACAAGCACAATTACCAGGGAGGGACTTTTTTCGGGCCGTACGCGAATGTGGTAGCAATGAAAAGCGTGTTAGATCTGTTACGGAAATTATACACCATTCGCACCTGTAAATACAATCTCAGCGAAGAAAACATTCGAAAAGGTAAGTTTAAGGTGTGCCTAGAGTATCACCTGGGCAATTGCCAGGGCCCGTGCGAAGGATTTCAATCAGAGGATGCTTACAAACAGGATATTGAACAGGCCGTTAATGTGCTAAAAGGGCGTTTGGGTTTGGTGAAGTCATATTTCAAAGAAAAAATGTTGGAAGCATCGGGAGAACTCAATTTTGAATTAGCTCAACGGATGAAGGAACGCCTGGAACTGCTGGAAAAATTCCAAGCACGTACTACTATTGTTAATCCTAAGATGAGTGAGGTGGATGTGTGCTGTATTTATTCTGATGAAAAATTATTCTTCATCAACTACATGAAGATCCGTAATGGAGCCATTGAACTGAGTCAATCCTCTGAAATCAGAAAGAAACTGGACGAGCCGGATGAGGAAGTTTTACCCCGGGTATTGTTTGAGTTAAGAGAGCGGTATAAAAGCGAGTCCCGGGAAGTATTGGTAAACATCCCTTTGCAGCTTGAACTGGAGGAAGTAACGGTAATGGTGCCTAAGATCGGCGATAAAAAGAAGCTGGTAGATCTTGGTCTTAAGAATGCCCTTTACCACAAGAAGAAATACTATGAAAGCAAGGAGCAGGAGAAAGACAAAAAAGACCGTATCCTGCAAATATTACAAAAAGATCTAAGTCTGAAATCCCTTCCACGGCGAATTGAATGTTTTGACAACTCCAATATTCAGGGAGCTTTTCCGGTAGCTTCCATGGTACATTTTTACAACGGCAAACCCGCTAAGAAAGAGTACCGTCATTATAATATTAAAACCGTGGAAGGCCCGGATGATTTTGCCTCCATGCATGAAGTAACCTTACGCCGCTACCAACGGTTGCTAAAGGACGACAATCCCTTGCCCCATCTGATCGTAATTGACGGAGGTAAGGGACAGCTAAACGCTGCTTGTCAGGCCTTAAAGGACATTGGTTTGTACGGAACCATTCCCATAATTGGCATTGCTAAAAGGCTGGAAGAAATTTACTTCCCCCATGATCAATATCCGGTTTACATCGACAAGAAATCTCCATCCTTAAGGTTATTACAGCATCTGAGGGATGAAGCCCACCGCTTCGCCATAACCTTTCACCGTAACCAACGCAGTCGCAAGAGTTTTGGAACGGAGTTGGAGGAGATCCCCGGTATTGGAGAGCAAAGTGCTAACCGCTTGTTGCGAAAATTCAAATCCATAAAGAAGATCAAAGCGGCCAAGGAGAGCGACCTGGCAATAGTGGTAGGGATTGCCAAAGCTCATAAGATCCGGGAGTATTTCAAGGGACTGTAGCTGGCAATATACGATTATCGGCAGCCCATAAAAAAAGGAGGCGCCAATTGACGACCTCCTTTTATTGCATCTATATATAATCTAAATGAGCAAAATTAGTATTCCCAAAGTTCGTGTTCCAATTCCAAGAGCTCCTGCTCTATCCTTTGTGAAGCAATTAATCCGTCTTTGGGACTAGAATTATAGATATCTGAAATATAAGAATCCTCAGGGTTTGCTACTTTGATCAAACGGGCACTGAACAACCTTAGCAAAAATGCATCCGCCAGGTTTTTGTGCTCAGCACTGTTTTGAGGATTAAACCAAAGTGCCTCTTCGGGCATGCTGCGGAAAAGCTTCTCCAAATCTTTATATTTGAAAGTAGCCACTTCTCGCTGCAGTCCTGTTTCCGGAAATTTCTCGGCCGGCAATATCAGCTTGATACTCTGGATATCGTAGAATAAACGACTGCGTCTTTTATCAAACAACCAGTCCTCCACGATTTCCAATACTGAGATATCACTCGGGAAGAAGTAATCCACAGATGTTGCCTCGGTGGCTTCACTCTCAGTGCTTTCTTCATCTCCCCAGCCACTATCACCTTCATCTCCCCAGCCGTCACCTTCATCGCCCCAGCCGTCATCCTGGGTAAAACCCATAGCCTTTTCTTCTTCGGTCAGTTCATCACCTCCGTAAGCAGGCATCTTAAGGTTTTCCAAGAATTCCTCCTTGGACATTCTGGTTTGAAGGGAATCGTTCTTGTAAGGGAACAACACACCAGCATTCACCGCTTCAATAATGATCTTTGTGATCTCATTGTTGTAAGCGAAGAAGGATCGGTTTTGCTTTTCCTTCAAGTCCATACGACGCCATAGTTTTTTCTTATACATGATGTCGTAATCGGGGATTCCCGCTGTGGAATTATGATTTACATAATTCGCTGTTTCCTGAGCTTGCATAGGGCTACTAGCGCCCAAAGCGGCTAAGAAAACCAACACGAGTACATAACTTAATTGCTTCATATCACCTATTTATTAATTCAGTGGAACGTTAAAAAATACGTTACCCACGTTTACATTCTCGGTCTTACCTTGGAAGTTCATTCGAGAAACTCGCTTCACTTCTACAACAATACGGTCACCAGGCTTAGCTTTCTGCATCATGTTACCTACGGCCATAGACTCTTTAGTCACTTTGGCTGGAGGGGCTACCGGGCGCTTTCCACGAGCTAAAGTAAGCTCCCATCCGGTCACTCGATAACGAGCATCCTTAGGCAAGAACGTTTTGAAACTCTCATCGGGAATAGCCTTGATATTTATCTGACGCAATCCACTGATGTTTTCTCCTTGTTTAACGTTTACTTCTTTACCTCTATTGTACAATTTAATAGTTGGCTTAGGTATCCGTCGAACTTTGAAGTTTTCTGTACCCAACAGGTTTCCGCTATTATACACATTTAGCTTTACTTCTGCTGAGTTGGGCACCACGGTAATTTGACCGGTTTTTGCGCCTTTTATAGTAGACGCTCCACTAGCGGTAAAACTAGGGCTATATGCGGAACCCAATTGTGGGCAGTTAATTTGCAGCTCATTACCACAATTCAAGTACAGGGCTTGCACAGAAGCAGATTGCACTTGTATTACGGGCTTAGCTACAAAATATTCAATAGTATCTCTATAAACACTGTCTTTCAATTCCACAGTGGCTATATAAGATTTCTTCGCGATACCATCCTTATCATAACCTCCACCAGCAGCGGTGAATGCGATCTTACCTTTTCCGCTTATTACCTCGATATCCTTACCATTAAAGGTCATGGCGGGGTTTTCAGCAGCAGATGATGAAGCCGCTATAAATAGGTCCGCTTCATACTTTGCGCCGGCAGCTACTACCCTTGAATTAGGTAAGGCTACCAGGTTGATCTGGTCAAATTTCAAATCTTCAGCACCAACTTGACGGGCCAATTCTTCTAAGGCATCGGTTTCCCTGCTGATAATCTCAGTTTGGAACTGACTGATAGTGGCCAAACCGGCTACCATTGGAGTCTGGTCAAACTGCAAGGTGGCAAAGTCCCTTTTTCTAGCATTCTTATCTTGCTTGAAAATCGGATGGTCCTTACCATCTAAGGCCAAGTCACCGTATTCATGACCGGTTTTACCTGTCAAGAATGTGGTATAGTCATTCAATAGACTCTGCAACTTTTTACCTTCACCCTGCTTGATCATCATATGGGCTATTTTTTCCATGTTTTTGATACCCTTGGGAGTAATGCCATCTTCTTCGTAGTTACCAGTCTCTTCGATCATTCTCTTTTTGAGTTCATCTAGAGTGGCTAATACTTTCGAAGTTTCAGTGCGTACTTCCTGAGCGGTAGTCAACACGGCTAAATCTTTAGCTCTTTCACCTGATTCTTTTACTGTACTTTCTATACGTGCAACAGTACCTCCATTCTTTTCTCCTCCGTCATCCACGGATTGCTCCATGGTTCTGTTCATAAAGAGAAACTTTTCCAATACTGTATTACTTACGTTCAAAGCAAGCAAAGCTGTAAGTACCAGGTACATCATCCCGATCATCTTTTGTCGAGGGGTTTCTTTAGCTCCTGCCATCTTTGTATATTTTTACTTTACCTGTTCAACAATGATTTGTAAAAATTATCCTTTCATGGCAGTCAGCATGTTACCATAAACATTGTTCAACCTGGTAAGGTTGCCAGTTAAGGTAGACAACTGAGATTTGAATTGCTCGGACTGCTGTGAAGCCTCCGCCATACTATCCATTGCAGTGGATATATTAGCATAGAACTTGTTCATGGCTTTAAGATGGTTGTTAGCATCTTGCAATTCCATCTCATATACAGCATTCAGTGCACCCAAATTTTTAGTTACACTTTGTACTTGCTCATGATATTGTCTGGCATCTTCTGAAGCAGTGGTCATTTCGGCCATTGCGTCAATAGTGGCACCGTAAGAGCGGTTCATATCTACTAATGAGGATGAAGCAGTCTTTACATTCTGCGCATACTCGTCAGTAGCCACTGCGGCATCACTTAAATCAGACATTTGCGACACAGAGTCGGAAAGATTGTTAAAACCTTTACCTAAACTGTCAATCAATTCAGGACCGATCTTAGCACTTTCCAGCAAGTGATCTAATTGCTTGGTAACAGATCCATTTTCTCCGGCAGCGATTAAGCCTTCACCCTCGAATTCTTCATCCAATTCAGGGTAAACTTTGGCCCAATCCGGCTCTTTGTGCTTAGGTTCAAAGGCACTGAAGAAGAAGATAATAGCTTCTGTAGTCAGACCAATTACCAGCATCAAATCAGCACCGGGGTAATGGTTAATTTTGAACAGCGCTCCCAAAATTACGATGGAAGCACCAATCCCGTAGATTTTAGGCATTATTGAACTGTAGAACAGCTCGACAAATCCACCTTTTCTTTTGCTCATTTTACTAAAATTTAAAGTTTGAAATCCAAAAAAATGTCTTGTGATGTTATGAAAATCTCGCTAGGCTGCTTTTAACGACTAGTTGAATTCTTCGCCAGATGAACGACCTAAGTTGGTCATAGCACAACGGAATCCGATGAAAGCCGTAGCCGAATCCTTGAACTCATAAGAACGAGTTCCGGTCTCCAGATAATAGGCAACGTCTTTCCAAGAACCTCCGCGAATCACCTTACGAGGTTCGCTTTCGTCAAAGTAAGTGGGGTTAAGATCCCAAACTACAGGTACTGCAGCGGGATTAAAAGCATCCTCACACCATTCTGAAACATTACCGGACATATCATATAATCCGTAGTCATTGGCAAAATATGATGATACCGGAGCGGTATAGGCAAATCCGTCATCATAGTAGTTACCCCGTCCGGTTTTAAAGTTGGCCAGCATACAACCTTTAGAGTTCCTGATATAAGGATTACCCCAAGGGTATTTTGCTAAATCCCGACCTCCGCGGGCGGCATATTCCCATTCTGCTTCAGAAGGCAGTCTAAAGTTGGGCATAATGAAATCACCAACACCTACTCGGTAGGAGTTGAGATAATCGGTACGCCACTGTGAAAAATATTTTGCAGCTTCCCAGTCTACTCCAACCACTGGATAGTCGTCGAACGCCGGGTGTGCGTAATAATAGATCATAAGAGGATCACCCATGTGGTGGGCAAAGTCTCTAACCCATACCGTAGTATCGGGATAAAGCTCCTCCATGACAAAGTCTTCTCCTAAAACAGATGCTGAGTCCTCCAGCATGGCTTCCATAAATTGACGATACTCGTTATTGGTAATTTCGGTATCGTCCATATAGAATGGCCCGATGGTTATCTGTTTGTTGTAGTTGATTTGGGTAGCAGCCACATCCTGATCGGCTTGACCCATGTGGAATGTACCCGCGGGGATGGCTACCATACCGTAAGGAATGGTCATTACGAACCCTTCCCGTCCTTGTACGCCTACCAGCTCTCCGCGGTCGTCTTTATTTCCCTTAAAGAACAACCCACAACCCTGGAGGGTGAATGCAGCTAACGCCACCAAGGCAACCGTTCTCATATTAGACACAATTTTCATAACACCTTTAAAGTTTAAAGTATAATTTCTATTAAATAACTGTATTTCGCTTTATTCTGCTTATTACGATTCCAAAAGTATAGGTTATGAGGCCACCTTCATAAGGAATACCTGTAAAAACCTTTGCTTTGTAAGATTTTGGAAAAAAATAAACAATTTAGTTCTACACCTTTACCTGTACTAACGGTTCCCCAAAGGCCTATAATATTCCGGAGTGGAAATAAATTTAATGCCTGAAACGAGGGGTCCGGATTATCTTCCTTCCACCAACGGAAGGCACCGGCAACGTATAACTCAACATCACTTCGTGGGAGGTAGGTTCTTTAACATCTTGGGCTTTGATAATATAGTCGAATGCATAACCGAGTTTCAACGCATTATCTTTAAGAAAACTGTATCCCAACATGCCAACCATGGCATCTGATTGTCTAAACGAAATGCCCGCCCACATCCTTTCCTTGTAGGTCCCCATTACGTTCACATCAAATGAAAGCGAATTAAAATCAGAGACCTTTACAATAAACGAAGGAGTCAATGTTAAATTATAATTTATGGCATAATCATATGCTCCTGTTACATACATATGCCTCACCAGAGGATTGCGGGTGGGATCATTGCCAAAATCGAATTCCGTTTCCAGGATATGATTAACTCCTACTCCGAAACGATAATTGTTGGCCTGGTAATGTACACCCAGTGCCAGATCCGGTCGTACTTGGGCATCACCGCCAAACACGTTCAATGGATCTGCCGGGTCAATCCAGCGATATTCGTCATCATTAACCGACTGTGAATAAATACCCAAACGCACTCCAAAACTGAGTTTTGCATCTTCTGCAACTGCTAGGTGATAAGCGTAAGAAACCTGAGCCTCTAGGTTATTTAAGGGACCCAAGCGATCGTTTACAATATACAGGCCAATACCGCTACTGGCTCTTAACAGAGGTGTGCTAAAACTAACCACCTGAGTATTGGGAGCCCCTCCGTCATCAAGGGTAGCTGAGTAACCCGCATACTGACTGCGGTGAATAGCGGTTAAGGTGGTCAATCCATTGGCTCCTGCTACTGCAGGGTTATAATACAACGAATTGAACATATATTGACTAAACTGGGGATCTTGTTGGCCGTAGGCAGCAGTTGCACATAGAAGAATACATGCACAAATGGAGAAGAGTTTGGTCATATTTACTAGATTACGGCGGATAAATATAACAATTTTTATAAACATGAAGTTTATAATAAACAAATACTTTGGGCTAAGGTTCCCCGTTTTGAACGGTTATTTCTGAACTCTAAAAGTAGCGTCTATCTAGTAGACGAGACCGCACTCGCAAACGTTAAACTTTGTTGGCTTTTTTTATGTACAATTCCAAAGCTCCGGTCATGGATGGTGCATTGGGCAAAGGGGCCTGAATGTCCAAATTCAACTGGGCATCCTTTACCGCCTGGGCTGTGGTTGGTCCAAAGGCAGCAATTCTGGTTTTGTTTTGCTTGAATTCAGGGAAGTTTACGAAAAGTGAGTTGATCCCGGAAGGGCTGTAAAAAGCGATAACATCATAATTTACATTGGCCAGATCGGAGAGGTCACTGGCTACTGTTTTGTAAATCACCGCTTCAGCATGTTCATATCCGTTCTCCCTCAAAAAATTAGGAATATCGTTCTTGCGAATGTTAGAACAAGGGAAGATGTACTTCTCGTTTTTGTGCTTTTTCAAGATTTCAATCAAGTCCATGGCAGTCCTGGATCCTGTAAAAATCTTTCGCTTGCGAATGACTATGTACTTTTGTAGGTAATTGGCCGTTTGCTCAGAAATGCAAAAGTACTTCATATCGGCTGGCATTTCTGTTTTCAGCTGCTTGCAGATGTTAAAGAAGTGATCAACTGCATTTCTACTGGTGAAAATAACCGCCGTATGATCCAGGATGTCTATTTTTTGCTGCCTGAAACTCTTCAGTGATACCGGCTCTACTTGAATAAAAGGCCGGAAATCAATTTTAAGCCTGTATTTTTCTGCTAATGCATAATAAGGCGATTTGCTGTTGGAAGGCTTTGGTTGGGAAACCAATATGCTCGTCACTTTGTCTAGATTTTTACTCATCTCTACACTCCGTCTTTTAACTAACTAAGTCGTTCTTCACCTCTTTTAGAAAAATATTCTAATCCCGATAAGCAGAGGTAAGATTTCGGTGGTGCAAAGGTACGAAATTAAATGTATTTTTCTAAACGTACTTCCAGCAATTAATTTTAATAATACTATACCCATACGCACTACTAGAAAAGCTATGAAAGCGTAAAGAACTATAGTGAAGGGCATCAATTGGTAGTCAAAGCGAATAAAGAATATGATGGTCAATACGATCAAAGTGAAGCTGGCAAAAATCATACTTAATCTGATGAAATCAAAAAAATGGATTTGCGCTATTTTTTCAAAGTTAAGCAAGGAACAAAGTGTTCTGATCAAGATGTATTTAAGACCAATAGTTGCAAAGACCAAAAGCGCAAAGATCAGCCAGCTAATAATAGAGGATTTTATGGTCTGCAGGGAAATGAATTGGAACACATCCGGAATTCCTCCCAGGATCTTCCAAAACATTAATATAACCAGAGAAATTACCATACTGTGTCCCCACATAAATAAGGCATTTGCTGTGGTCGTTGTCCGCTGAGCCAATACCTTCTCCTCTTTTAGCGAGGGTGAAAATGCCTTTGAAAAATTGAAGAAATCCCGATAGGCTTTGGGAAATTGATTGATCAGAAAGGCGTAGAAACCCGATATGAACAGTACCGCCAGGATATAGAAATTCGCAAAATCGTTGGAAACCCTTTTTTTCACCTGAGCCGTATTGTCTTCCTGTACCTTTCCGGGAATTATTTTTTGCTTAGCATGCAGGGTCGTTTTGAGTGTAGCTGGATCCAGTTGGTCAGCGTAAAAGCTAATAAATATCTCGTCGTCCGCGTACACTTCAGCCAAGCTATCGATATTCAAATACCGGCAAATCCGGGTGTTAGTACGATCCACAATGCGGTTGTTAATAAATACGGCAGTACCACCGGAAAAGCAACATTCCAATATTAAACCCGCTTCAGCGCTAGTATTGATGAGCATACCAATGACCGGATAGTTTAGGGTTGTTCCAGCCACATGAGGGACATAACGCTCTCCACTGCGATCCACCGTGAGCCAATGCTTTTGTAAGTCTTGGACCGGAACCAACTCCGCTGGTGACTGCCCAAAGCAGGTCAAGAGCATTAAAAACAGGATGGAGGTAAGAACAGTTTTAAACATTGAGTTTGCGGGCTTTTAACATTATTTGAACAGTGATCATTACCAAAACAATGGCTACTGCAGTAATGCCAATAAGCAGATTATTGCCCATTTCCGCATTAAAGTAATTGAATCCAAAGACCATTAGATTAAAAACAATCAACACGCCCAATACTTTAATCTGCGACAATCCCAGGGTGAGCAACTGATGATGAAGGTGGTTTTTGTCCGGGTAAAAAGGGCTCCTTCCATTGAAAATGCGCAAAGCAAATACCCGCAAGGTGTCTACAATGGGCAAGATCATGATACTGACCACAATCGCGGGCGCAGAGGGGATCTGCTGCATTTCAAGTATCTGAATAGCTAGTACAGCCAGTATGAAGCCGGATACCAACGAGCCGGTGTCACCCATAAAAACAGTAGCTCTGTAGATATTGTATCGTAAAAACCCTAGTACTCCTCCGGCCAAAGCGAAAGCCACGTAAGCGTACGGGGAATCGAAATAGTAAAAATATCCACCGAAGATCAGGGATATTAATAAAACGATAGAGCCGGCCAATCCATCCATGCCATCGATCAAATTAATAGCGTTGGTCACCCCCACTATAACCAGGAACGTGAAGACATAACTGAATCCCAACTCCAACTCATATATGCCCAAAAAGCCCTGAAAGCTGGTAATTCTTATGTCGGCCAAGAACATTACGATACCCGTAGCCAAAATTTGAATAAAAAACTTCTTGAAAGCGCTTACTGTTGCGATATCGTCCTTGACGCCTATAAAGAACAATAGCAGAGTTCCCGCCATCAGTTGCTGTATCCCTGAATTTAACTGGCCAAATATCATTAACGAACTCATGAAACCAGTAAATATGGCCAAGCCTCCAAGCCTGGGGGTGGATGCACTGTGAATGGTCCTATGATTGGGCTCGTCCAGTAAATTCTTGTAATAGGCTACATGAATTATGGAGGGAACCGCAAAAAGAGCTAGCAAAAATGCCCAAAGAAATGACAGGGTCAGATTCCACATATCCAAAAACTACAAATGCAAGTTATGTGATTTTAGTAGTTTTTACAATTCGCTTGATTTCAAAAAGTGGTTACATAACCGAAATGAACCTTGGATTGTTGAATGGTAAAATCCTGCACCTTCGAACTGCCCAGGGCCCAGGCCAAGTTGAAATTACCGGCTTTAGTGTTGAAGCTCAGCCCTACTCCCAAACCTGTTGGCCGGTCGCTAAACTGGGCGTCCTCCAAATCGTATTCGAGCTGCCAGGCCTGGTCATAAAATGCGAATAAATAAGATTGTGAATCAAAATAAAAGCGCGGCTCCACAGAAGTATAAATAAATTCAGAAGCAAAGAAGGTGTTCTCAGAAAATCCTCTCAAAGATTTTAATCCCCCTAACCTGAAAAGGTCGTTGAAAAACAAGCGTTTATTGTAAATGCCCCCTGCTTTCAGCTTGGCGGCTATTACCCATTGCTTTCCCGTCAGCCAATACTGCTCCAGAGATAAATTCCACATCCATTGCGGGTTCCGCAAATCCACATCATTGTACACACTATCATTAAGTGCGCTATTCTGACGAATCTTTTTTGTACCTCCCGACACCCGCATTTCCAGTCTGGTGCCTTTACGGGGGTACAAGTAATCGTCCAGTCGGCTCCAATGATACCCCAATCCGTATTCAGTGAAATCAACATCCGACAAATCACCTAATTGAGTAGCGGATTCCAGGCTTTCCGTAGCGGACAATCGAGCCCTCTTAATGCGTGTATAGGTACTGAGTTTGCCGTAAGCTTTGAAGTAATAGCTAAAATCCAAATTGAATTGAGTATTGACAAAAGTGGAATCTTCCTTCAGTAGCTGGAATCCCAAGTTCACATTTAAAGGCGATCGAAAAAGAAGTGGCTGAAAAAAAGCCAGATCAAGTGACTGCGATTCGGGCTTAAAGCTTTCCCAGTGAAGTTCTAAACTCCTGCCGGCACCGAACATATTCTGCAGGAGCAAATTAAATTGACCGGTCAGTAATAACTCACCTTCGCCTTTGGAGTTGGGCAGAAAACCAACTATGCCATCGATCTGGTTGGCTCTTCTATGTTGTAGGAATAGTGAGGTCTTGGCCTGGTCATTTTGAAAGGACAGTAGCGGTGCATTTTGTAGCGTTAAATAAGGCAGTTTGTTTAGCTTGGGGACAGCATCTTGCACCAGGGATTCGGAGTAGGCAGTTCCCGGTGGCATGCGTAAGTAGTTTTGCAGAAATCTTCTCTTAATCTTAACCTCACCATGCAGATCTAGACTATCAAAGGTAATTAAGGGGCCAGGCTGAAACCATAGCACCGCCCTGACATTATTTTCTTGCAGTTTCACAGAATCCAGGCGTGCGGATGCAAAAGGATAACCCTGATTGGCCGATCGGTCTACCAGCATTTGCAAGAGTTTGGCTACTTCCCGGTAATGGAAAGGTTTATCCGTGAAAAACCGCTCCCGGTATCCGATCTGTTGCAGTACCGTAGGATCCACGTCTCCAGGCTTTAAGGCTACCCATTGGTATTGCGGACCGATTACCAACACTACCTCCAATTCCCGGTGGTTGGTCCAATAAGTCTTGAAAGTGGCCTGCAGGAATCCTTTCGACTGCAGTTGCAGCAGTAGTTGATCTACCTGTTGTAAGGCTTGAAGCGAATCCGCCGGGGAACGATCTATGCGGTACCGCTCAATTTCCTGAAGATCTTGAGCGGAGGCATGGAAGTTAATTTGATATTGCTGCCCCTCCATAATGTGATGACTGCCAAAGAAAGCCACCAGAGCTATGATAGTTTTAAATTTGATAGACTAAAAGGTTAACTTTATCTTCTTCAAATTTAGTGATCTTTGGCGGGGATTTATATTCACATACCGTTTTGCAAGCAAGCCTGTCATTACTGCGACTTCCACTTTAGCACCTCTGGAAAGCAGCAAGGGGCTATGACTATGGCCCTCCTTAAGGAGATCGTTATGCAAAAGGATTACCTGCAGGAAGAATTGGTAGAGACCGTTTATTTTGGAGGTGGCACTCCCAGTTTGTTATCAAAGCAGGAGTTACATAAAATATTACAGAGTCTTAAATCCAATTTTGAAATTGCCGAACAAGTAGAAATTACCCTGGAGGCTAATCCTGACGATCTGGATATCAACTTTCTGAACGGATTGCTTAGTCTGGGTATCAACCGCTTAAGTCTCGGTGTTCAAACGTTCAATGATGAGGCTCTGACCTGGATGAACAGGGCTCACCGGCGAGAACAGGCTATGAAGTGTTTCCAAATGGCCCGCTCTGCTGGGTTTGATAACATCAGCATGGATTTAATATTCGGTGTGCCTATTGAATCCTATGAACTTGCCGATGACCTGGAAATCACTTTGGATCTGACGCCGGATCATGTGTCCACCTACCAGCTTACTATCGAACCGCAAACAGTATTAGGTCATCGACAGCGAAAGGGACTTCTACAGGAGATCTCACAAGAACAGGCGGCGGCGCAATTTGAACTGATTATTTCCACCCTGGAACAAAAAGGGTATCAACACTATGAGATCTCTAATTTTGCCCTGCATGGAAAAGAATCTCGTCACAATCGGGGATATTGGCAGCAATCCGTCTATTTGGGCTTGGGTCCCAGTGCTCATTCGTTCAACGGCTACTCCCGTCAATTCAATGTTGCGCACAATGCGCAATACCTGGCTGCTTTGCAGCAGGGAGTACTACCTCATAAACTGGAGATTCTCACCAGGTCCAATCAAATCAATGAGTCCATAATGACTGGCTTGCGTACTAGTGGCGGCCTGGACCTGGGGTATCTACAGGAACACTATCAATGCGATTTGCAGCGTGAACAAGGTTCGTATCTGCAAGAGTTGATCACCAATAAATTCGCTGAAATTGATGAAAATAAAATTATATTGACCCGCAAGGGTAAATTAATAGCCGATCAAATTGCAGCCGACCTTTTCATTGTAGATGATTGAACAAGCATATTTTAATTATAAGGGAAATCAATATCATGTGGATATGGAGAAGCCACTGGATATATCAATCCCATTGAGTCCGGGAACCCACAACCCCAACTGTTATTATACGGATCCGGTAGTTATTGAGCCGGTACGAACGAAAGAGTTTGTAGGCAGTGTTGCGGAGGGCGGCAGTTGCAATCATCGCAGAATATCCCTGGCCCCACATGGAAATGGTACTCATACAGAGTGCTACGGACATATCAGTGCCGATCCTGAAGCCACCTTAAGCCGATGCTTGAAACACTTCCATTTCTTAGCACAAGTGATCAGTGTGTCGCCGGAAAGCCATAAGGATGACCAAGTGGTTCGAACCCATCAGATCATACCCAGGCTTGATGCCAAAGGACCACAGGCCCTGATCATTCGCACACTTCCCAACGGAGTGGATAAATTGACCCGGCAGTATAGCGGCAGTAACCCCCCCTACCTAGATCCTTCTTTAGTACAGGACTTGACCGCCGCCGGAATCGAACATTTATTGGTGGACCTGCCCTCAATAGACCGTGAGGTAGACCGTGGTAAATTGTCGGCACACAGAACTTTTTGGGGGTTCCCTGACAAAATTCGAAGACATTGCACCATTACAGAATTGGTATATGTTGCGGATGTGATCCCAGACGGGTTATATCTATTGAATTTGCAGGTGACCAGCCTGGAAATTGATGCTAGCCCCAGTAAACCAGTACTATACCCCTTCTTATAGCCATATTCCAAAATCCACAAAAAATATTAATATAAGTCAAATATGGTTATATTTACCTGTATACCCATTAACTTTTAATGACTAGCGAAGAAAAGAAATCCTTCCTGTTGCTAAAGTCTATGATCTTCCATTATCACGGATTGGATGAAGACGAATTGCAAATACTAAAACGTACTGCTAATAAAATTGAGGCCGAAAAGGAACTTGAATGGGCCAATGAGTTTATTGCCAAAGATTACGGAACGGCTTTTGATCGTGCGCGCAAGTACCTGGGCGGCACCATTGGCAAGCTGGAGAAAGACAAGCGCCTCTCCTACCTGGATCAGGTATGGAAAGCAAATTACCAGAAAGGATATATCACGGAGATGGAGGCCACTGCCATGTTAAAGCTGGCTAAGGATTGGGACATCGAAACCGAGCTCATCTCCATGGTTAGAAGTTGAGCTTACAAGCTCATCATATCTTTAAACCGGGCGGCCTGCCTACGGCTTACTTCAACGCTATCACCCCCCTTTAACTGCACCATTAATCCTCCGTTGAACCAGGGTTCAATCTTTTCGATCCAGCTAAGGTTGATGATATGTTTACGGCTGGCCCGGAAAAAAGTGCGGTCATCCAGTTTCTCATCCAAGGCATTGAGCGATTTGTGAATCATTGGGCGGTTGCCATCGAAATAGACCTTAATATAGTTGCCCTCCGACTCAAAAAGGCGTACTTCGGAAAGCTTTACAAACCAGCAGCGCTCCCCGTCTTTTACGAACACTTGGTCGTTTATTCCCAGTTTACGTTTGTCCTCATCGACTGATTCTTCCTGTTCGTTGATTTGGTTTTTCAGGAGTTTCTTGATGGTTTCCTGTAGCCGCTCCTTTTGAATGGGCTTAAGTAAATAGTCCAGTGCGTTAACGTCAAATGCCTGCAAAGCATACTCATCATATGCTGTTGTAAACACTACGTCTGGTACTGAGTCCAGCATCTCCAACAGTTCGAACCCTGTCTTGCCAGGCATTTGAATATCCAGAAACAACAGATCCGGCTTCAGCTGTTGGATCTTTTCATAAGCATCGTCCACATTTATGGCTTCACCCACCACTACGATGTCCTTACAATCTTCTAGCAATGAGGAGAGCTCCTTACGCGCTAATCTTTCGTCGTCAATAATAAGTGCTTTCATATAATTACTTGTTCTGGAATGATGACTTCAGTCACTACAAAGTTATCATCTAAGTTAAAGATCTTGAACTTAGCCCTATCGCCATACAATAATTTCAATCGTTGTACGGTATTGGCAATGCCATAACCTGCATTTCTCCCGTTACGACCGTTTTGATACTGGCCACTGTTCTGGATCTCAATCTTTAAACTGCCATTTTCAACGGTGGTGGTTAGTTTTAACAAACCGCCTTCTATCAAAGTAGAAATGCCATGCTTTATCCCATTCTCTACTAAGGTTTGTACCATCAACGGCGGTACGGAAAACTTATGGCTGTCGGGATGGATATCCAGAATTGTTTGTAAACGCTCCTCATACCGTACATTTTCCAGGTCTAGATAGTCGCGCACCGTGCGTAGTTCCTCTTCGAATTTCACCAACTTTTTCTCGTTCATTCCCAGACTATTTCTAAGGATATTGGACAACTGGGTTACCGCCACCTTAGCTTTTTTGGGGTTTTCGTCGATCAATGCCCTAATGCTGTTAAGCCCGTTGAATATAAAGTGGGGATTGAGTTGGGACTTGAGTTTGTTTAGCTGTATTTCATTCATGCGAGCCTGATATTTTAAGGTATCGCGGTAATTTTCAAAATAGTGATAGAAGAAATAAACTAGCGACCACAGGAAGTACAGAAACAGGTTCCCAAAGAACTGTGAAACGATCCAGCCCAGCAAATCGCTGGGGCGCACCGTAATCTCCAGGCTGAAGTTAAGGATCAACTCAAAAACAAAACCGCTCAAACTCAATAGTACAATGCTGAGAATGATCCGCGGTATCAGGCGCGGGCTCAGCATGCGCAGCCAGCCCCATTTAATTATGAGGTTCCGGTATACATGGGTAGAGAATATGAAGTACAGTGTAAGTAGTACCTGACCCAGGATCTGGAAATCGGCAATATTACCATCGGCCAGAGCAAACAGCAGCAGGTTGAAAAGGGCATAGAGCGACCATCCTACTATCTGACAGATCCAATAAATGGTGGTTTTATTCATCCCAGAGGGTTATATAGTATAAAATTAGCAGGTTTGGATCACTTCCTCTACCAAAATTGTCTAAAAGGGGTTTTTAAGGGTTGAAAGGGGGTTAGTTAACTTCGACCGGACTGCGCTTCTTTTTGTCGAATGTTCTGATAATTAAGCGATTACCCTTATCATATGTGAAGTAACTCCACATCCAGTTGGTCAAAGTCACCAATTTATTGCGGAATCCTATAAGGGAGATCAAATGAATGAACATCCAAACCAGCCAGGCCCAAAGTCCCGACATTTGCCAACCTTGTGGGAAATCAACCACTGCACGATTTCGACCCACGGTAGCCATGGATCCTTTATCGCGGTATTTGAAAGGCTTTGGCGGCTTGTTGCGAAGCAGGCGTACGAAGTTTTTGGCCAAAGACCTTCCCTGTTGTATGGCCACCTGAGCCACCATGGGATGACCTTGAGGATAGCCTTCATCGGCGTTCATTAGAGCTACATCGCCCAGAGCAAATACCCGGGGCATGTCAATCACCTGGTGATAGGCATCTACCCGAATGCGATTATGTTTCAGCGATTCTGCGGGAATCCCCTTCACCGCGTTGCCTTGCACTCCTGCCGCCCAAATCAGAGTCTGGCAATCTAACACCTCTCCATTGTCCAAATACACGCTATCCCCGTCATAATCTATCACCAGCTGATTCAGTAGTACCTGGATGCCGAACTTCTCCAGATACTGTTTGGATTTCTGCCCGGATTTGGAGCTCATGGTATTCAGTAATCGGTCAGTACCTTCAATCAAGTAGACCTGCATATCCGAGAAATCCAGGTCCGGAAAATCTCTGGGCAAAATGTGTTTTTGCAGTTCCCCCAAGGCGCCAGCCACTTCGACCCCCGTAGGTCCTCCCCCAACCACTACCACATTCATTAAAGCGGTGCGTGCCTTCTCATTATCGGTGAGCACGGCCTTCTCGAAATTCTGCAAAATATGACTGCGCAAGTTAAGGGCATGCACCACCTGCTTCAATGGAAAGGCGTAGCGTTTAACCTGATCCAATCCGAAAAAATTAGTAGCCGACCCGCTTGCTAGTACCAGATAATCGTATCGCAGGCTGCCGATAGGTGTTTTCACTAGTTGATTTTGGTAATCCACCCGTTGTACTTTCACCATACGAAAGAAAAAGTTTTTATAGCCGTCGAATGTCTTGCGCAGGGGCCCTGCAATGGAATCGGGCTCCAGTCCGGCTGTGGCTACTTGATATAAAAGAGGTTGAAAGGTGTGGTAATTATTGCGGTCTAGCAACACCACTTGAAAAGGTTTGTTTTTGAGGGTTTTGGCAAATTCAATACCGGCAAAACCCCCTCCCACAATGACAACTCGAGGATTTGGTCCATCGGGTATATGAAGGGATAAATATTCTGGTATCATCCACTTAACTTAACGGAATAACGGATTCAAAGTTTTTAATAATTTTTGGGAACTCTTTGAGGAGAAAGGTGTTATTAATTATGAGCAATTTGTTCATAGTTGATAGATTTTAATGTTTTGGTTGAAATGAAAAAGTCGCCCTATCCGGCGACTTTTTTATGGTTGGTGAGCTCCTCTTTAAGAAATTTACCCGTATAGCTTTTCTTGACCCTAGCAACCTGTTCGGGGGTGCCGCTACACACTATGGTACCTCCTCTTGTACCCCCTTCCGGGCCCAGATCAATTACATGGTCTGCTACTTTCACCACATCCAGATTATGTTCGATGATCAATACGGTATTGCCTTTATCCACTAACTTCTGCAATAGCAACAGCAGGTTGCGAATGTCCTGAAAATGCAGTCCGGTAGTAGGCTCGTCCAGGATGTATAAGGTCTTACCGGTATCTCTTTTAGACAATTCGGATGATAGCTTTACTCTTTGAGCCTCTCCACCTGAAAGGGTGGTAGCATGTTGACCTAAACTGATGTAGCCCAAACCCACATCGTGTAGGGTTTTGATCTTGCGCAGGATCTTAGGCTGATGCTCAAAGAAGACCACCGCCTCTTCCACGGTCATGTTCAGTACATCGGATATTGATTTGCCCTTAAAACGTATTTCCAGGGTCTCGCGATTATAGCGTTTGCCTTTGCAGGTCTCACATGGCACCAATACATCGGGCAAAAAGTCCATTTCAATTACCTTCATACCCCCTCCCTTGCAAGTTTCACAGCGTCCTCCTTTAACGTTGAAGGAAAACCTGCCGGGCTTATAGCCTCTGATTTTCGCTTCAGGAAGCCCTGTATACAGCGCCCTGATATCGGTGAAAACCCCAATATAGGTAGCCGGGTTGGAACGAGGGGTGCGGCCTATTGGGCTTTGATCAACCTCAATTACCTTATCTAGGAATTCAGCTCCGGAAAATCTTTCATAGCCCAGTGGCTCCTTGCGGGATTTATACAACTTCTTTTTAAGAATAGGCACTAAAGTGTCATGTATCAATGAGGACTTCCCGCTTCCCGACACTCCGGTTATACAGACCATCTTGCCTAAGGGCAATTTCAAATGGACCTTTTTCAAATTATTACCTTTAGCGCCTTTCAGTTCCAGGATTTCGCCGTTGCCGGTACGCCGGGTGTCTGGAATGGCAATCGTTTCCAGACCCTTGAGAAATTGCGCGGTGGGGCTATCCAGGGCCACGAACTGCTGAGGATCACCTTCGGCTACGATTTGTCCTCCGTGTCGTCCCGCACCTGGTCCAATGTCCACAATATGATCGGATTTGAGCATCATTTCTTTATCGTGCTCCACCACCAATACCGAATTGCCCAGGTCTCGCAAATCGTGCAATGCTCCTATCAGTCTTTGGTTGTCACGCTGGTGCAGTCCAATACTGGGCTCATCAAGAATGTACAGCACTCCTACCAGTTGCGTGCCAATCTGGGTGGCTAAACGGATGCGCTGGGACTCTCCGCCTGATAACGTTCTCAGGGGGCGATTCAAATGCAGGTATCCCAGTCCTACATCTAATAAAAACCCGATCCTCTTGCGCAACTCCTTGAGAATCTCTGAGGCGATAATGCGTTGTTTCTCATTCAATCGATCCTCCAGGCCCACCATCCACTGCGACAAGTGCTCAATGTCCATGGCGGCCAATTGTGCGATATTGTGATCATCGATCTTAAAATGAAGCGACTCTTTCTTAAGCCGGGTCCCAAGGCATTCCGGACAATCCATGACTTGAGTGAATTCCCGCACCCAGTTCTGGATCTTTTCAGAGCCAGTATCTTTTTGCTTCTCGAGAAACTTGACGATACCCTCAAACTTTGTATGCCATTGTCGGCCTGGATACTTTACGGAGTTAACTGCTACCGGTACGCTATCGCCATAAAGAATCAAGTCCATCACTTCTACTGGAAGATCCTTAATGGGAGTAGAAATATTGGCCTTAACCCGTTTAAGTAATGACGCTATCTTCTTAAAGATCCATATATCCCGGTATTCCCCCAAAGGAGCGATACCTCCGCGGCTTATACTGAGGTTGGGATTCGGCACCACCGCTTCCCTGGTGATCTCTGCAATGGTTCCCAAACCCTTACAGTGGGGGCAGGCGCCATAGGGTGAATTAAAACTGAAAGTATTAGGAGCGGGTTCGTCATAGGCCAGGCCCGATTTAGGATCCATCAGGTATTTGGAAAAATGGTAGGATCTTCCCTGTTCGTCAAGTACCAATACCACTCCTTTACCATGCAACATGGCAGTCTTCATGGAATTAGTCAGTCTTTGTTTGTCCTTGACCTCCAATCGATCTATTACAATCTCTATATCGTGGATCTTATAGCGATCCACTTGCATCTTGGGGGCCAACTCCTGTAGCTCACCATCAATTCGCACTCGATTGAATCCCATTTTTCTTATTTGGACAAACAGCTCCCTGTAATGCCCTTTCCTTCCCTTTACTACCGGGGCTAAAAGGATCAAACGCTGACCAGCAAACTCCTTAGCGATATGTCTTACAATCTGCTCTTCGGTTTGCTTTACCATCTTCTCTCCGGTGATATAGGAAAACGCCTCGCCGGCCCGGGCATAAAGCAACCTCAGAAAATCGTAAATCTCAGTGGTAGTACCCACAGTAGATCTTGGATTGCGGGAAGTGGTTTTTTGTTCGATGGATATCACCGGGCTAAGTCCGTTGATCTTATCCACATCGGGCCGCTCCATATTGCCCATAAACGAGCGCGCATAAGCCGAGAAGCTTTCCATATACCTTCTTTGACCTTCAGCATAAATGGTATCAAAGGCCAGTGAGGATTTACCGCTGCCACTGATTCCGGTGATCACCACCAGTTTGTTGCGGGGCAGCAATACGTCGATATCCTTAAGATTATGCTCACGGGCACCAAAAATCTCAATATTCTCAAAGCCAGTGGCATCATAACCATTTTCGGGTATTTTAGACTCTTTAGTGATTTGAGAAGATTCTCGTGTCAAGACAGATTGAATTAAGCCACAAAGATACTATATTTTTAGCGAAAGCGAGGGGGTGCCATTGACACAAGAATACAACTTCTGAGTCTACTATTAAAAGAAATTTAGTACCTTCCAAGAGTGTCCTGGTGGGGTATAACCCTGAGTTGAAACAGTATGGTCTGTCCACTGCCAAAAAGCCTTGACCTCTTTATAATTCAATCCAACTACTATGCGAATTATTCCCATAATCATTTTTTTCATGTCCGTGCAAATAATATGCGCTCAGGATCAGATGCAAACCGATGATGGCAATCTTACCATTATTCCGGTCCTCCATGGAAGCCTGGTGCTCCAGTGGAAAGGCATGGATATTCTGGTAGACCCTTATGGTGGCGGAAAACTTTATGAAAAATTCGAGCCGGCACTGGTATTGATCACCGATATTCATGGTGATCATTATAACGCCACTACTCTTCAGGAACTAAACTTGAAAGATGCTTCTCTGATCGCGCCGGCAGCAGTGGCGGAGCTTATGTCGGATGCATTGAAGAAAAAAACGCAGGTACTGGCCAATGGAGAGACCACTTCCTGGAATGCCATAGAGATCAAAGGCATACCCATGTACAATTTACCAGAAACGGCAGACAGTCGTCACCCCAAGGGGCGAGGTAATGGTTATGTACTGACTCTGGGAGGAAAAAAAGTGTATATTTCCGGAGATACGGAAGATATCCCTGAAATGAGGGCATTGACAGGAATTGATGTCGCTTTCATCTGCATGAACTTGCCCTATACCATGGATGTAGATCAGGCCGCAGCTGCCGTATCTGAATTCAAACCCAAGATCGTATATCCCTTTCATTATCGAGGGGGTGGCGGCAAGTTCAGCAACACTGAGAAATTTAAGGATCTGGTAGAATCTAAATCCTCACAAGTTGAAGTGCGACTAAGAAATTGGTATGGTAATTAAAAGAAGTACAAGCTTATTACTACTCTGGAGCCTAGGACTGTTGGTTTACGCTCAGCCTGCAACGGAGGTTTATATCATGGATTTAACCCTAGGGCCGCTTATTTCCCTGGGCACCCCGCTTAATATTTCTCAGCATGCCGGATATGATAATCAACCTCATTTCCTAGCAAACGGAGACTTGCTGTATACCTCACAGCATGAGGACCAAACAGAGGTAATGAAGTACAACATCTCTACAGGGGAAAATAAAAAGATCACCGACAGTCCGGGAGGAGAATACTCCCCTACTCCTTTGGGCGACGGACAACATTTCAGCACCATTGTCCTGGAAAAATCGGGACGACAATTACTATGGAAATACCGCCTTGACGGTAGTGAACCGCAAGTGCTGGTCCCGGATTTAAAGATCGGGTATCATTGCTGGCTGAACGATCAATTAATTGCATCTTTTGTCCTGGGTGATCCCCCAACCTTGCAACTTTGCTATTTGCAATCCGGTAAAAACCAGGTAATAGCCAGTAACATTGGCCGTTCCTTGCACAAGATTCCGGAGTCGGACAAATTGAGCTACCTGGACAAATCTCAAGAGCCCTGGAAGATCATGTCATATCATCCCCAAACGGGGGCCATGGAATTTTTGTTATTGGCTTTAAGCGGTGTGGAGGATTTGACCTGGAGTCCTGATGGTACCCTGTTTATGGCCCAAGACAGCAAATTATACGCATGGCGACTTGGGGACAAGGATTGGACACTGGTGGCAGACTTGGCCGCTCATGGTATCCGAAACATTACCCGGCTGGCCGTAGATGCGAACGGTGCCAAGCTGGCACTGGTGGCCGCAGAATAGACATGATTAAAGACTGGAAGCGCTATTGGCAGGAACCTCTATGGTATAGCTTTTACCATTATCTACTTTTAAGGTTTTTCGACGCAGCCAAGGGTTGTGCTTCTTAAGGATCTTGTAGTTGATCCCCAGATCCAAAGCATACTGCACTAAATCATCCACCGACTCGGTGATCTTTATTTCCTTGAGATCTTCCCGCACATATAGATGCTTTTCAGGGATATCAAACCCATAAACCTCGGGGTCGTTTAACAGCTCCTTAGCCGCCATAATACGGAACACATATCGTGAGGTCTCTTCATTGAGCAGCAAGTCGAAATACGAGGCTACCCTTTGCTCTTCCAATCGGTTTTCTAAACCTCTCATCCCCATATTGTAAGAAGCCGCGGACAACGTCCAGCTACCGAATTTCGCATAAGCTTTTTTCAGATACTTACAGGCCGCGCGGGTAGACTTCAAGGGATGATAGCGCTCATCTACCTCTTTGTTTACCTCCAGTCCCCATTCCTTAGCAGTTGGTTTCAGGAATTGCCAAAAGCCCACCGCTTGTGCAGGCGAAGTAACATTCAATAAGCCGCTTTCGATCACTGCCAGGTACTTAAAATCATCCGGCACTCCTTCCTCTGCTAATATGGCTTCTATTTCCGGAAGCCATCGATTTGCTCTTTTAAAGATAAAAATGGAATTATTGTGCCAATAAGTATTGATATGCAATTCGCGGTCCAGTCGTTCACGGACATCAATGATGTGCATAGGTACAGACTCTCCCGAAAAACTCAAACTATCGGGAAGCTCCAAGGTTACGGTTTTAGAACGCGCCGGCATTTGCTCGGGCATTGCATAGGCATCTTCATCTGCCAATTGAATAGGATCTTCCTTAGGCGGCTGATTGCGCAGATAGAATAGTACTAGTACCAGTACTAAGGAGGTTACGGACAATATCAGCGGAGCCTGTTTGAACATTAGAAGTTGGGCGTAAGCAGATATTTGCTATAAAATTCGTCAATTATTTTCACGGCCTCGGAGGGGGTTTCCACCACATGGAACAAGTCCAGATCTCCGGGGCTAATGGTTTTTTCCGTTTTTAGCAAGGTCTCCTGGAGCCAGTCAATCAACCCCTCCCAATAGTTCTTTCCTACCAGTACTATGGGGAATTGGCCGATCTTCTTAGTTTGAATCAGGGTGATGGCTTCGAACAACTCATCTAGAGTGCCAAAACCTCCCGGCATAACGATGAATCCCTGGGAGTATTTTACAAACATCACTTTGCGAACAAAAAAGTAATCGAAGGTGATCAACTTGTCCGGATCGATATAGATATTGCTCCCTTGTTCAAAGGGCAGATCGATATTTAACCCTACAGACTTACCCTCCTCTCTTTTGGCGCCTTTGTTTCCGGCCTCCATAATTCCAGGACCTCCACCGGTGATCACACCATAACCATGGCGTACCAGCTTGGCCGCAATGTCTTCCGCCATTTTATAGTATGGATGATCCGGTTTGGTACGGGCAGAACCGAATACCGATACGCAAGGACCTATTTTGGCAAGCTTTTCAAAGCCGTCCACAAATTCTGCCATGACCTTGAAAATCACCCAGGAATCTGAGCTTTTTATTTCGTTCCAATCACGGTCCTGAAAAGCCTTTCGAATGCGATTTTCATCCTCTACAAGCTGAAAACTTTCTTTTTCCCGGTCAGCGTCGGTTTTTAATCGTCTTTGTCCCATAGTTCCAATGCTAGACGTTTTTCAAATTTAATTTAGTAATGATTGCAAGGCCGGCTCTACCTCTGCAAATTTAAAATTATATCCATGAGATACTATTTTCTCGCTCGAAACACGATTTCCCCCCAAAACCATTTGGGCCATTTCACCCAGCATTAAGCGCAGAGTCCAGGCCGGTACAGGCGGCAGGAATAAGGGCTTTTTCAAAGTCCTGGCCAATGCTAGGGTAAATTCCCGGTTGGTCACCGGATGGGGAGCCACCGCATTAAATACCCCGGACATTTGGGGATCCTCTATTGTTTTAACGAACATCTGACAAAGATCGTCCATATGGATCCAACTCATATATTGTCGCCCATTTCCCAGGGGAGCCCCGACATTCAGTTTTACAGATTGGGCTATTTTCGGAAGTGCACCCCCCAAAACACTTAATACCACCCCAATACGTAACGTGGCCACTCTCAAATTCAGTTCAGCCAATTTGTTGATCTTCTCTTCCCATTCTCCGGTCACCTCTGCTAAAAAGCCCGCGCCCATTGCCGATTGTTCATCTACCCATTGATCCTTGGTATCCCAACCATAATAACCAATGGCTGAAGCAGATACAAATGTATGGCAGTGCTGCCCTTTGGATTTCAGCTCCTGATAAAGCAGCGATGTAGATTCCGTTCTGCTGGTCAGAATTTCTTCTTTGCGACTCTTAGACCAGCGCTTATCAGCAACACCTGCTCCTGCCAAATGCACCACAATGTTAGTATTTTCCAATGCTCCTTCCTCAATAAATCTCTGACTAATATCCCAGGTGTAGGATTTGACGCCATTTTTAGATTTCTTAGAGCGACTTAAGGACGACACTTGATATCCTCGTTCCTGTAAAATTGAAGTAAGCCGGGAGCCTACCAGACCGGATGCGCCGGTGATAAGTACATTCTTAGACATTGCCTATTACAATTGCTTCAAAACGAAAGTAGCCAGTAAATGACCAAAAAAAAAGGTGGTTCCGGAAAACCACCTTTGATGTCGTCGGCATTGATTTACTGCACCGTATAAGACAGACTGAGAGAAAACTCCCTACCGGTCCGATAATCCTGGAAGAGAAGGTCCTGGCCCTTGAATGGATAAACAAATCGGGTTTCTGGGTCCAATAGATTGTTGGCGCTTATCCGTGCCTTAAATCGATCAGAAATCCTTCTTGAATAATTAAGATTTAGGCTGGGCCTTGGTTTTTCCACGATGTTGGGAGTACCTCCTACCAATACTATGGCCAATCTCTCACCTTGAACGTTAAAAACAGCATTGGCCTCGTTTTTTTCATCAGCAAAATTCATAAAAGCATTAACAATGAAAGGAGATTGTCCGGTCATGTCCCTGGTGCTGGCTGTGGAAGGTGCTAAAGCTCTGGCCGCCTCAAGTTCATCCGGGGCAATATCCACTTCTGATTGAACATAGGTGAAATTTGCTCCCACTAAAATATTCTTCAGTGAGGGACTGATGAAATCAAGTCTTTTCTTAGCCTCCAGTTCAACTCCATATACCAAGGCTTCATCCACATTTCGGAAAACCAGTAAGGGGTTGGCCGAGGTCGGGTTAAAGGAACGCTCAATGGGATTAGTAAACTTCTTATAAAATCCACTCAGTGAAAGCAACTCACCTCCTCTGGGAAATACTTCCCAGCGCAGATCTACATTGTCCACTTTAGTAATTTTCAATTCACTATTCCCTAATAATTTGTAATCCCCCACGAAGTCAAATGATTCAAATGGCGCCAGTTCCCGGAAACTAGGACGGGCTAAAGTCTTATTATACGACACTCTTAAGCTCGAGGCATCTGACAGCGCATAAACCAGATTTACCGAAGGCAGTATATCCACCTGATCTTGTAAGGTTTTGTCCATCAGGTCTGCAAAGTTTGGATAGACATTGGGGAAATTGGCGGCTTCGCTGCTGAAGATGGTTTCTGTGGTTTCCATCCGTGCTCCTAGTATGGCCCTAAACCGGTCGCTTAGAGGTAAATCAGTCATCAAGTATGCACTGATAACTGATTGTTCCGCCTGGTAATTATTCGGTGCCTGAAATGCATCCGAGAGCCATACAGCATCCGGGTTCTCTTGACTGAAACGGTCAGCAAAAATCCATACATTGTCATTGGCGATATAAGCTTCAGGGTTTCCTCCCGCTAAATTGAAATCGGTTCCGTTCTGGTTGTATCTGTATTGGAATTCACGGAAATCTCGATCCTTAAAAGTAAATGCTCCTCCAAATTTCAACTTGCTTTCCAGTCCGTTCCATTGCTTAAATGGCAATGTAAAATCTAATTTGTTGTCAAAATTATATTGCTCCATTTCCCGTGTATATCGGGTAGGTAACTGACCGATGGAGGGCTGTATACGAAAGCCCTGAATCTCTGTGAAGCCGTACGTAAAGAATCTTAGATCCGGCTGTTCCATAGTGGATAAGGTAAATGAAGAGATCCACTCCACAGATAGCCCCTGACCATCGCCAAAAGCATGTTCCCCCTTCAGCTGGGCAGAACTTAAGGATCGCTGTTCGTACAACAAGGTGTTTGTAAAATACTCCAGGAATGCTTCATCTCCGGGCTTTACTCCTGACTGTAAGCGGGCAGTTGTTTGACCGCTTTGGTTGCGCAACAGATTTAGAGACACTTTATTGTACTCATTTAATTTAACGGACCCGTTCAACATGGCTCCCCAAAGCACATTGTCATCGCTTTTGGCGTCAAGCAAGTTTAGATCTGCCACCAGGCTATTGGCCAAATCCTCATTTTCCGTTAATTTATAGCGCCCGGTCTCTCCGTTGTGGTAGGATTGAAAGTCGCGTTGATAACTCAAGCTTCCCACAAACCCAAACGGTTTTCCCAGAAAAGTAGTTTGATTACCAACGGCTAAGGAGAAGTTATGATTTAAGAATTGGCTTTCCCGGGTCGGTGCCATGATTTCGTTGAAAGCTTTTGTAATCTGGGTCAGTCGGTTACCGACATTCTGATTTACCAGAGAAGACGGTAGAGAAGGCACAGAATTCCGATCATTCACGTCTAATAGTGAAGGAAAATCCCTGGTGCCATCATCGAAGCCCAACCAGTCAGTTTCACCACCCTGATAAGTAAGGAAATCCTCGCTCCATGAAGCTTGTGCATTATATCCTAATCCACCGGTGATTTGCAGTGTAAAAGATTCAGGGAAATCCTTGGTGACCACATCCACATAGCCTCCCGTGAAGTCCCCGGGCAAATTGGGACTAAAGGTTTTATACACTACAATGTTATCAATGAGGCTGGAAGGGAACAGGTCTAACTGCACGGTGTTCTTATTGGGATCCAAACCGGGTATTTTAGCACCATTTAAAGCAGTCTGACTGTAGCGGTCTCCTAACCCTCGCACATATACGTATTTTCCCCCTTCGACAGAAACACCCGTTACCCGTCCTACGGCGGAGGCGGCATCACGGTCACCGGAGCGGGAAAAGGCCTCGGCTGCGATGGCATCAAGGACCACCGGTGATTTTTTCTGGATGGTAAGTAAGGCCGATTCCGATGAGCGAATAGCTTCCGCAGTAACTACTACTTCACCTAGATCCTGATAAGTTTCAGCCAGTTTGATGTTGTTCAGCACCGTTACCTCCCCCCCATTTACCACTACATCAGTGATTATCTTGGTCTCATAAGAGACATAGGATATCCGAAGATTGTAAACGCCGGGTGTCACATTTTCTATGGAGAATTTACCATCAAGATCGGTAATCGCCCCAGTAGTAGTACCCTGAATTAAGACCGATGTCCCGATCAAGGGTTCGCCATTTGTGGCATCGTTGACTTGTCCTCTGATGATTCCGCTCTGTCCCCAAGAGGTGCCTAAGGAACACAATGATACAAGAAGACAGGCTAGGTAATTTTTCATTTTAATTAGGTAGTAATTTGATGATGCTAAGATAAATAATGCCCGTGGTCCCTTAATGAACATGAGATTATGCTATTGTTAACTATTGGTTAAGAAAATAAGGCAGTGCCACCGATCGTGACACTACCTTCAAAGTAGTACTTACCTAGAGGATTTTATTGATTAGCCCACAGGGACCAACCTGCATGCCAGGCAGTACCTGCTGGTTCAAAAGCACCTTTATATGCGGCATCTTGGAAAAACGCGTCTGTTGGCTTGTCGGATAGGCCCATGGTCACTTCATCAGTAGCGGAAGGCAGGAATACGGCGTCGAAGCCGGGATTTGCTACTTGAATGCCGGTGACATTGGAGCCCACAGCGGCATCGCCAACAAGATTGATCTCCTCCGGTTGTGTCCCTTCGATGGCAGGATCCGTATCCACACTGTAGTCAAGCCGTAGTACCAACTCGTCCAGCACATCTCCCCTGACGGAGTTAAACAATAGGTTATTTAATTTAAGGTTACCGATTTTAAGCTGGTTGTAGCTATCACCGTCAGTGGCATCCAGGTCTTCTACATCGATTCCTTTGCCATAATTGGAAAATATAGAGTTGTGATATTCACCACCAGCATTATCCCTCAAAGTCAAAGACCGGTTGTCACCACCGCCTATAAAAGTGGCGTTGTAGATCTTAGGGGTTGCGAAAGGCATCCCGGTCTCTGGATCAGTTCCACCATCGTGCTCACCTCCGCGATCTCCCTCCGCATCCTGGAACACGAACCAGAACTGATTATTACCTCTCCAACCCTGATCATAATCCATGGCATCGTCACCACAGTATGCTGAAATAAGATGGCTGGTATTGACAGTTCCACCGAACCATTCAAATCCATCATCCAGGTTGGCGATTACTTCCACGTAGTCGATAATAGTACCGGAACCTACTCCACCCAGAGTCAAACCGTTTATTTCGTTACCTTCACCAATTTCTGACCCACCATGGCGTATGGAGACGTATCGAAGAGTCCCTGAGTTGTCATCGTCCTCGCTCCCTCCGTATTCACCACGGTTCTCTGTTATGGGGATTCCCTCAATTTGTTGAACATTGGGGCTGGTATTGAGACTGGCCTTACCCAAAATTATCACACCGCCCCAAAGTCCGCGTTGGGTTACGGGTATAGTACCCACAATTTCCCCGGGCTGAATATCGTCCGCCTGGGAAGTAAAGATAATGGGTTCAGTGGCAGTACCTTCGGCCATGATCATTCCGCCTCTCGCAACTATTAAAGCACTGGCTTCAGCCCCCTCACCTGGAGTACCCTTTATGATGGTACCGGCTTCAATAGTTAAGGTTTGCCCATCATTAACATAAATAAATCCATCCAGCAGATAAATGTTATCCTTAGTCCAGGTTACAGTACCTATCCCGTCAACAGAGGAAGAGATAGTGACTACCGGCGCTACTGTGGCATCAATCTCAACCGCTGCACTGTTGGTACTGGAAGCTCCTGAGGCATCGGTAACGGTCAGCGAAATTGTGGCAATTCCTTCACTGGAAGGAGCGGTGTAGGAAACTACCAGCGTTCCACTAGTAGCTCCAGCACTGGGTTGTGAGCCAATGACGGTATTGCCAACATCCGCAGAAACACTTGCTGACTGGAACCCGCCTGGTACATCCAAAGTAAATGTTATATCCACTGACGCATCTGTGCTTACCGCAACCGCCGTTCCGGGCACGGTGATGATGGGGCCGCCCACCGCGGGATCGTCATCATCGCAGCTAAAAATGGTCCCTGCCAACCCTGCAATGAGCAAAAATACATATGAGAATTTCTTCATTGTTAAAGTGGTTTTATAATAAAAGTTAACAAACATTCACAGGGGCAAAGGTGTGGATTTCATGTTACCTGGGCAGGTAGGAATCATTAATTAATTGTTAAAATAAAAATGGAGATAACAGTAGAATGTTAACATACCATTAACCCATCTTAGCAGAAGGGTATTGACAATCGAAAAAGAAAGGGAACGGGGTGCTTATTGGTTTATTGGCACCTTATTTAGGATCTCGTTGAGGATCTGCTGGCTAGTGATCCCGTCAGCCTCTGCTTCGTAGTTCAGTAACAATCGGTGATTCATTACATCCAGGGCCACATCTTTAATGTCCTCTGGAAGCACATAATCGCGTTCATCGAAAAAGGCCACGGCCTTGGCAGCCAGGTTTAGGTTGATACTGGCCCTGGGCGAAGCTCCGAACTGAATATAGTGTTGCAGGTGATCCATACCATAGTCCTTTGGGTTACGGGTAGCAAATACCAACTCAATAATATATTGCCCCAAGGATTTACTGATGTTGACTTGGTTGATCTCATTGCGTATGGCAAAAATATCTTCTTTACTCAGTATAGGTTGTACATCATCGTCGAAATTGAGATTGGCCATTCGGGACATGATCTCATACTCTTCTTCCTTACTGGGATAATCCACGTTCACTTTCATCATGAATCGATCGACCTGGGCTTCAGGTAGAGGATACGTGCCTTCCTGCTCTACGGGGTTTTGAGTGGCCAGTACCAGAAATGGTCGATCTAAGGGAAAGGTAGTCTCCCCAATGGTTACCTGTTTCTCCTGCATCGACTCCAACAAAGCTGATTGTACCTTGGCTGGGGAACGGTTTACCTCGTCTGCCAAAATAATGTTGGCGAAAATGGGACCTTTCTTTACCTCAAACTCTGCCTTCTGCTGATTGTATATCATAGTACCAATCAGATCAGCTGGCAGTAAGTCTGGGGTGAACTGAATGCGTTGAAAATCCAGGTGCAGCACCCGGGAAAGGGTGTTAACCGTAAGGGTTTTGGCCAAGCCAGGAACTCCTTCCAGCAATACATGACCTTGTGTGAAAAGACCTATCAGCAATCGGTTCAGCATGTAGTCTTGACCTACCACTACTTTACCTACCTCCGAGAACACCTGCTTGATCTTGGCCTGATGTTCGCGCTTTATATCGTTGGTCGCTGCTTGTTCCACGGTACTGCTTTAGTATTTATGACATAAGGAAAGGCAAAAATAATAAAAAAACATTACTGACATAAGAGTTATAAAAAATCAGGCTATTTCCGTTATTAACAATAGGGTAATATTAATACACCCATTGTTACGTTAATGTTAATAAAATGTTAGCTTAGTGTAAGTTCTTGGTTAGTAAATTGAAAAATGTACTGTACATAGCGCTAGTCAGCCTTTTATGGCTCTCTGCCAGCTTTCCTGTAAATGGTAAAATTTTCGGATATTCCTGGTCCAACGACCCTCAAAAGCTTTCTACCCAATCCTTTCTAGCGGAATTTTTAAGGGCGGATAGCGATCATTTTCTGGTTAATGAAAGTAACATCCAGCAGGAATTTGCGGCTTTTGTCAGCAAATTGGAAGACAAAAGAGCACGATATAGTAATGAACTGGACTTTTTGAGCTATCTATATTATAAAGTGCATCGAAAATACCTGCACCGCTATAGTACCCCGGTTTCAATGAATGCCCTTTTTGATAAAGGCCGCTACGATTGCCTTACAGGTACTGCTTTCTACGCTTTACTGTTCGAAGCCTTGGGTATGGAATATCAGATTGTGGAAACCACCTATCATATTTATTTGACTCTTACGGTAGACGGCCAGCCGGTATTAATCGAATCCACAAACCCATTAGGCGGGATTATCACTAACAGGCAGCAGATAGCAGAGTTGAAAAAAGCTTATGCTTCCCCACAAGCCGCATTGCAGGCAAATCAGTATATATTTCAAGAACCCGTTAACCAGGTCATTGACCTGACCCAACTTGCGGGATTGCACTATTACAATCTGGCTTTGAACTCCTACAATCAACATGATCTGGAATCAGCACTGTCACATATGGAGCAGGCATTGAGCCGGTATTCCAGCCAGCGGCTGAATGAGACCATGCAGGTAATGCTTGGTACATTGAAGAGCGATCAAAAAGTTGATGTGTCCTTAAGGGACTATTACCTGCCCAAGTATGCCTACATCAATCCGCAAGCAGATACTTCTCAAAATCCCTGGTTAAACTTTTGTGTTCCTCATTGAGTATATTTACTTGGGATAAGTAATTTACATTTCCGGCCGTTTTCTAATCTTACCTAAACTAATGAAGCTGCGTATTTGGATGGGCATTATAGGGCTGGTCTCTTGGGGCTTTTCCCTAAGCGGTCAATCTCATACGGTATACCTGGTGGGCGATGCCGGCGAGCCCTTTGAAAATGGGAATCCCGTATTAAACTTACTGGGTGAGCATTTGGCCCATGATGATGAAAACAACACCGTTTTGTACTTGGGAGACAATGTATACCCCCGAGGACTACCGGAAGAAGGACATCGGAATCGTGAGGAGGCGGAGCAAATTTTACTCGGGCAGTTGGAGGTTTTCAAGGGATTCAAAGGTAATGTGTTCATGATACCGGGCAATCATGATTGGGATAAGGGGAAGCCTAAAGGGTACTCCTATATCACCAATCAGGAGCGATTTGTGGAAGCTGCATTAGTGAAGATCCTGGGAGACAGCGTGAATGCTTTTTTGCCGGATAATGGTTGCCCCGGTCCTGTGGAAATTGAATTGACCCCTGAGCTCACTCTTATTATACTGGATACCCAATGGCTGCTTCACCCCTGGGAAAAACCCCGTGCCGAAGAAGGCTGTGGCGTAGTACGTTCGGCGGAACTATTTGGGTTGATGCAGGAGGTACTTCGACAGAACAGTCATAAGAAGATCATTGTAGCCTCTCACCACCCTATGTACACCTACGGCATACATGGAGGTGTATCCAATTTTAACGATCACCTCTTTCCCTTAACAGCCGTCAATGAGTCTCTTTACATACCCCTTCCCATAATTGGATCTATCTATCCTCTATATCGCAAATTATTGGGAAACGTTCAGGACATCCCTCATCCTAAAAATAAAGCCATTCGCCAGAGCCTGGAGGAACTGTATCGAGATCATGCCAACTTAATCCATGCATCCGGTCATGAGCACAGCTTACAGTATTCGTACAAAGACAGTGTGCACTACGTGGTAAGCGGCTCCGGCTCCAAAAGCACCTATGTTAAGCAGAAAAAATATGCCCAGTGGGTCCATGAGGGGCTGGGCTTTTCAAAAATTAAATATGAAGCTGATGGAACGGTAAGTCTTGAATTCTGGTCACCGGAACAACGAGAGGAACCTATATATAAAAAAGAACTATATAAAGAGCCCTTCAACCCTCTTCCCGAGATCTCTGATTTAAATCTAGATTTTTCTGATAGCACTGTTTTTGCCAATGCCAGCAACCAGTACGATACCAAAAGTCCGGGATTTATGGGAGAAAACTATCGGGTAGCCTGGAAGACTACCACAGAGGTACCTGTATTTGATATTGGCACCACCAAAGGCGGGCTTAAGATCATTCAAAGAGGTGGAGGACAACAGACCAGGTCACTGCGTTTAGAAAACCCAGAGGGACAGCAGTATGTACTGCGGTCCATTGAAAAGTATGCTGAGAAAGCCGTCCCTGAACCATTGAGGGGAACAGTAGGCGCAGAATTAGTACAAGACCAGATCTCGGCTTCACACCCCTATGCCGCTTTTGTAATACCCCTATTGGCTGAGGCTGCTGAAATATATCATACCAACCCCAAACTGGTGTTTATTCCTAACGACCCTCGATTTGGTGTTCACCAGAGAGATTTTGCCAACCAGTTGGCCCTGTTCGAGGAACGTGCAGCAGGGAATCGCAAAGACCTGGCAAGCTTCGGCAACGCTAAAAAGATTATCAGTACTCCTGATATGCTGGAAGAGTTGTATGATGACAACGACAATCTGGTCGATCAAAAATGGGTGTTAAAGTCCAGGCTGTTTGATATGATCATCGCGGATTGGGACCGTCACGATGATCAATGGCGCTGGGCCCGCTTTAAAGAAGACAAGGGGCACTCCTATCGGCCAATCCCCAGAGACCGCGATCAGGCCTTTTTTGTTAATGACGGTTTCCTCATGAATCAAGTACGTCGAAAATGGAGCATGCCTAAATTCCAAGGATTTGATTATGAATTCAGCTATGTACCTGGGTTTAATTACAATGCCCGTTATTTCGACAGGGACTTCCTGACAGAACCCTCCCTGAAAGACTGGTTGGATGCGGCAGAAAAGCTCCAGAATAATTTGACAGATGAAGTCATTGAAGAAGCGATAAGGCAATGGCCTGAGCCTATCTATGAACTTAACGGCGATGAAGTGGTAGCCAAGTTGAAATCTCAACGCAATAACCTCAGAGATTATGCCCGCAAACAATACCTGTTCTTATCAAAGTACGTCAATGTAAGAGGTTCGGATAAAAAAGAGTATTTCCTGGTGGAGCGCCTGGACGATAATCACACGAGGGTGAGAATGTACAAGCGCACCAAGGAAAACGACCAAGAGCGACTGCTATACGAGCGCATTTTTAATCGCTATGAAACCAAAGAGATACGTTTATATGGGTTGGATGGGGACGATCTTTTTGAAATCTTGGGAGAAGCAAAAAAGGGAATTATAGTTAGAGTGATCGGAGGCCCCGGAGAGGACATCATTCGGGATAAGTCCAAGGTCAACGGAGCCGGCAGAAAGACCAAAGTTTATGACAATCTCATTAATAATACATTGGAATTGGGCAAAGAGGCTCAAGACCTAACCTCGGAGGACCCTCTGGTAAACAGTTATAATCGGAAGGAGGTCAAATACGACAAGTTGTTCCCCATAGTGCTGGGAAGTATCAACCGGGATGACGGCTTGTTCGTAGGAGGAGGATTCTTATTACAGAAACACGGATTTAGGAAAGAGCCGTTTAGGAGTCAAAACCTGGTAACTGCTTCCGTTGCCTTTGCCACGGGAGCTTTCAACGTAAAATATAGGGGAGTCTTCACGGATGTAATGGGACCTTGGGATTTAAAACTGGGACTAAGTGCTAATGTGCCTGACATAACCAACTACTTTGGGTTTGGTAATGAGACCACGTTCAATCAGCAAGCGGATGATGAATTTAATGTGAGCCGCAATGTGGACTATTACCGTGTACGCTACCAATACTTCGATCACCACGCTTTGCTGGTTCATGACTTGGGTAATCACGCCACGATCAGTATAGGACATCATTATCAAATGGCGGATGTCTTTCAAGATTATGACGGTGAGGACCGGTTATTTCTGGATTCACTTCCCTCGGAAAATTTCTTTGAAAACAAGTTCTTTGAAGGAGCAGTTATGGCGATCGAATTGGATAACCGAGATAACCCGCGGCTACCAACCAGAGGCATCCATTGGGTCACAGATGCCCGGGGATACCTGGGACTGAATAGCCTATCGCGGGACTATCTTACTTTAAACTCTGAACTGGCTCTTTATTTTAGTGTCAGGTTACCCTCACGACTTACCTTTGCCTTTCGATTTGGTGTTGGCCACAACTTTGGGGACACTGAGTTCTATCAAGCCCAAACCCTAAGTGGAACTAAGAACTTACGGGGTTACCGAAAGAACCGTTTTATTGGCGACAGCCGATTTTACAACAACACTGAATTAAGATTAAAGATAGCTACTATACGCAATAAGATACTCCCTGTGAGTGTAGGCATCAATGCTTTTCATGATGTGGGAAGAGTTTGGGTTGACGGCGAAGATTCCAATAAATGGCATAACAGCTTCGGCGGAGGAGTGTGGATCGCTCCGTTAAATGCAGCGGTGATAAACTTAGATCTGAGCAACTCCGAAGAACAACTGCTCTTTAACTTAAGGTTAGGCTTCCTATTCTAACATAAGGATTCCCAATAAAGTCATAATTTTTTTGCATTTATAAACCGAACGGTTTATTTTTCGTATAAATTACAAAGACCGATTAATGACTACAGTCAAATTGCGTAAATCCGAGCGTACCAGACGCTATATTATTGAAAAATCCGCCCCGATTTTTAACAAGAAAGGGTATTCAGGCACTTCTCTTCAAGATCTTATGGATGCGACGGGGTTAACCAAGGGGGGCATCTACGGGAATTTTGAGAATAAGCACGAGATTGCTGCCGCTGCCTTCGAATATAACAGCCGTTATATTCTGGACCAGGTGAAAGCCAGTGTATTGAAGCAAACCACCGCTAAAGGGAAAATGTTGGCCATTACTGAGTTCTACCGGAACTACATTTATCAGCCTGCCCTAAGTGGCGGGTGTCCTTTGTTAAACACCGCGGTGGAAGCCGATGATATGCACCCGGAGCTTAAAGAAAAAGTGCTGAAATCTTTGGATTACATCCGCAGATCGTTCATTTACATTATAAATGAAGGCATTGAGCAGGGAGAATTCAAATCCGGTTTAGAATCCGATCGCTACGCCACTATATTTCTTTCCCTTATTGAAGGCGGAATCATGCAAATGAAAATATACAAGAAATCCAAGTATCTGATTGATTCGCTGGTCCATATGGAAGAAATTATTAAAAATGAATTGAGCATGTAATTTTTTTGATATAAATAAACCATTCGGTATATTTTATCAAACCTGGTTTTATAGTACGTTGATCTAACCGTTGATAAATGACTAATTCCTCTGAATATCTCTCCTCTTTTAAACCAAAAGGTTTATAAATAAGCTATGGAAACACTGGTACATCATTTATTAAACCCTATTGTGGCTGAAAAACCCCAAATTCCCTCAAGGAATGGAAAGGTACCGGCAATAGTACCCTGGTTACGCCTATACTTTGGAGTAGTAGGCAGGTTGCTTCCCAGGTTTGTTGCTGGTCAGGCCTTGCGTTTGTTTGGCACTCCCAGAAGCCGTTATCAAGGAAAAGGTGTTAAATCCATCCGCACTAAATCCAAACCATTCACGGTTAAAAGTGAAGGCCTGATCATTCAAGCTTACCTTTGGGAAAATGACGGCCCCACGGTGTTACTGGTCCATGGTTGGGAAGCCGGGGGAATGCATATGTCCAGCTTTGTGGAACCACTGTGCGCCTTGGGTTTTCAGGTTGTGGCCATCGACGGGCCCGCTCATGGGAATTCACAGGGAGAACAGACTAATTTGCCTCATTTTGCAGCCGCCATTTTCAGTGTGATCCAAAACTTAGGTTCTGTTAGTCATATTATTGCCCATAGTTTTGGGGGCGCCGCCAGTGTATACCTGGCCGCACAATATTCCCAGCAAGTGCCCTTAGACAAGATGGTCCTGATCAATGTGCCTAACAAATTGGAGCGGATCATCGGGGACTTTGCAAGGTTTCTAAAGCTACCGTCCAAGGTGGAGCTGGCCATGCACAAAGGCATCATGGAAAGATTTGAGGTTGATCCCAAGGAGATGCAAATATCTAATATGGGCAAGCACATGGATGTAAATGAGATCCTGGTGGTTCACGATCGGTTCGATGATATTGTGCCCCTATACAATGGGCTGGAAATTGTCCATGGTTTGGAACAGGCCTGTCTGCTGGAATGTGAAAATCTGGGTCACAATCGTATTCTCAAGAACCCTCAGGTAATCACACGAATAGGACAATTCTTGAAAGACGATCTAAAGTATTAATAATGCCAGCTATAAGCAGTGGTTTATTAATGTATCGGCGTCAAGCTCAAAGCTGGGAGTTCTTTTTAGTTCACCCTGGAGGCCCTTATTTCCGCAACAAAGATGCGGGATCTTGGAGCATCCCCAAAGGATTGATCGATGAGGAGGAGCCCATATTGAAAGCTGCCATCCGAGAATTTCAGGAAGAAACCGGCATTGTGCCCCACCCTCCGTTTCATAAGCTGGGAAGCGTAAAACAAAAAGGTGGTAAGTTGGTGCATGCCTGGGCCTTCCAAGGTGAATGGGATCCATCACAGGGACTACAATCCAATTCTTTCGAACTGGAATGGCCTCCCAGGTCAGGAAAGCGGCAAGAATTCCCTGAAATCGACCGTGCTGCATGGTTCAGCCTTGAGCAGGCCGAAATCAAGATCCTGGAAGCTCAAATACCTTTTCTTCACAGGGCATCGGAGATGCTATAGTGTCACAAACTCCACACGACGATTAGCAGCTTTGCCTTCTGGTGAGCTATTCTCGGCCACCGGTTGCGATTCCCCCTTACCCTGAACGGTCATGCGCGAAGCGTCGATTTTAAAGTCTTTGATCAAAGCCTGCTTAACCGCCACCGCTCTTTGCTCGGAAAGCTCCTGATTGCTGGAATCATCACCGTCACTATCGGTATGACCGATAATATTGACGCGCATGTCACTTTCACCCATAGCCAGGGCTATTTGTCGGATCACACCGTAAGACTCCGGCTTGATGGTGGCCGAGTTTACATCAAACCGAATACCATTGGTGGATACTTTACCTTCTGTTAACAATTGACTGCGCAGATCCAACCCGCCTTCTGAAATTTTCAGATTGCGGATGAACAATTGCTCTTCGCCATCTCTGAAGTAATGAGGCTCAAATCTGAGATATTTTATACTGCCGTTGCCAGCGACAAACCGGGGAATGTCGATATATTTCTTTTCGTTAACCCATAACCGGAAACGGGTTTTGTTGACGGCAATGGATATATGGGGTTGATTTACTACCTGTTTTCTGATGTCCCCTTGAGTATTGTTATTAATTATCGTCTTGCTGTCTACCTTGTTCACTACTCGGAACCCAATGGGGTGATATTGGCAAAACGGAATGCGCACTTTTGCATAATTCCTACTATAGCTGAAATCATTGATCTCGTCCAGTGTCACATCCAGCAAGGTGGAGGAAGGGGTCTGCTTGTCCAATCCCCTGGCCACCAGATCAAACTCAATAGTATATTCTTCCGGCAGGACCTCCGGCAGATCCGGTAAGTATTCAGACCCTGTTTTCAATTCAAACCACTTCTCTTTGGAGTCCCCGAAGGTCACCACTTCTCCGGTACCGTTGGTGTTCCAGCGGGAGGGGAAATCACCCATGGCATCAGCACTAAAATCCTCAAAAACAATCAACCGCGATCCAGGTACAAAATCGAATTTTGTGTTTACCTTAAAATCACCAGGATCATTATTGGACGCTGTGGAGGAGTTGTTACCAGAGCCGGTAGAGGTGTTGGCCGTATTGCCACCTGAGGATTGGTTATTATTGGGAGTTCCTTGGGTGTTGTCCCCTTCAGTGCTTTCCTCACCTCCTTCTCCCTCAACACCCTCTTCGATTCCTTCTTCTACTTCGTCAAGGACATCATCCGCTGCTTTGTCAACCTTGCGATCGACACGATGTTCAACCTTCTTTTTCAGTTTTTTCCCCAGGTTCTTAAACTGAGCATTAGCATCGAAAGACAGGCTGCAAAAGATCAAAAAAGACAAAATAAATAAAGTAGCCTTCATAGTAGTAGTTTTTTAGTTGGTCTAGCCGGTGAGGATATGAAAATTAATCATTTTTCAGTTAAATGTAACCCTCTCGGTAGTATAAATACCCTCACATTTCATGCCGGATTTAAAGCAGTTCAGGTCTTTTTTTATCCGGTTGGCTCCTCTTTCTCGAACTACCGGGGGCACTCTAAGTTCTAAACCCATAAATCATTAAAATTTTTATATCATGAAATTAGAAAGATTCTTAAACCAGAAATGGCTAATGGGTTTGTTCGGAGTTTTGTTTTTAGTTGCCGTCACCAGCTGCGACGATGATGAGCCCGCACCACCCGCCATGCCAGATGACATCGTAACTATTGCCCAGGGCAGTAGTGATCTAACTTCATTGGTAGCAGCGCTAACCAAATTTCCTGACTTGGTGAATACACTTAGTGGTCCAGGAACATTCACGGTATTCGCTCCTACTAATGCGGCTTTCGACGCTTTACTTACCGCCATCGGACAAACCAGTATAGATGACGTTCCGGAAGATGTACTTAAAGATATTTTGGAATATCATGTAATCGCTACTGCTGCGTTACAATCAACGGACTTGTCAGATGGACAAACCGCTAGTACTGTAAACGGAGCGGATGTTAACGTTACCATTAATAACGGGGTATTCATCAACCAAGCGCAGGTGACTACTGCCGATGTAGAAGCATCTAACGGTTATGTACATATCGTGGACGCAGTGCTAGTTCCTCAAGACATCCTTGATATCGTAGGAACTATAGTAGCTCCTGCCTTCTTCAATAAGGATTTCAGCACTTTGATCGCTGCTGTAAACGCCGCGGACGAGGATATATTAAGTGTTCTTTTAGGCAACGGACCTTCTGGAAACGGTATAACTTTATTTGCTCCTAATAATGCAGCGTTTGAGGCAGCCGGAATTACCGCTTTGCCCGATGCCGCCACGCTTAGTGCCGTGCTGAAATATCATGTACTGGATGCCACCGTAGGTAGCGGCGATTTGCCCTCAGGCAGTGCGGCCATTGGTACTTTGAACGGGGACTTCTATCTGAGCAACGTTACTGCTGGAGTATTCATCAACGGTGGGACTCAAGTGACGGCTACTGATATAACCGGTTCCAATGGAGTAGTTCATCTCATCGACAAGACTTTACTACCTCCTTCACAGAACATAGCCGAGATCGTATCAGCATCTGCTGCCGCAACTCCCGCTGAGTTCACCTTATTGTTAGCTGCTTTGGAGACCGCTGGATTGACCTCCACATTTACCGGTGATGGTCCATTCACGGTATTCGCGCCTACCGATGCTGCTTTCCAAGCTGCCGGATTCGCAGATGTGGCTGCGGTAGAGGCCGCTGACCCCAATACCTTGGCAGCCATTCTCACCCATCATGTGGTGGAAGCAAGTGCCAGAGTTTTCTCTCCGGACTTAACCGACGAACAGGTGATCGGCATGCTCAACAGTCAGGATGTAACGGTTGATTTGGACAACCTAACCATTCAAGATGCGGCTGGGTCTACACCTCCTGCAGGCCTGGTTGCCGATCAGCTGAATATATTGGCCACTAATGGCGTGATCCATGTGATCGACAAAGTTTTGTTACCCAATGATTAAAGATTAATTTGGTTGGTAGTTCATACAGAGCCCTGGAATTGGTTTACCGGGGTTCTGTATCTTTTTCAATATTATGTTTGCCTTAAAAAATAGATGGATCTACATAGCGCTTTTAGCGCTTTACTCCTTTCTGAACATTCGCTTCACTGGCGGAGATCGATTAGTAGGGGTTAACCTGCCCGATTGGTACCTGGGTGTGATCATCTTGCTAATGGTGGCAGCCCTTTGGGAAGGCAATCTATTAATCCAAAAATTCTTGCGGGTTTCTCTCCGCAAAATTCATCCACTCATCATTAATTTTCTGGTCAGCCTGGTCTGGGTGCTCATAGTCAGTGTGGTACCGTTATTTTTTATCCCTGAAGGCATGGTCAGCTTCAATGAGAATTTCCGGCTAACCTTGGCCTTTGTATTTCGGGTCAATCTCTTTTTACACAGTATTAATGCCATAGTGTACTACATTAATCAGTTGAAAGATGCTCAGATCGAAACCCAGAAACTAAAAAGACAAACGGTAGAAGCCCAATTCGAAGCATTACGCAACCAGGTCAATCCGCATTTTCTATTCAATAGCTTCAACGTACTGTCGAACCTGGTTTATAAAGACCCGGATACTTCCGCCCGGTTTATTGAACAACTAGCTAAAGTGTATCGTTACCTTATCTATCATCAGGAGAATAAATTAGTTCCTTTAACGGAAGAACTGGAGTTTATTGAAGCCTATCTGTACCTGCTTGAAATAAGATTCTCAGAAAACCTTCAGGTTCAAATAAATCTTCCTGAAAATATTATAGGCTGGCAAATTGCACCGGTAAGTTTACAGCTGTTGATCGAGAATGCCATTAAGCACAATACACTCTCCCAGAATCGTCCACTTCATCTTATCCTAAGCATGGATAACGGCTATATTTCGGTTTCTAACAATGTTCAACCTAAATCCGAAGTGCAGAACTCCACCGGTGTAGGCTTGCAAAATATCGTGAAACGTTACCGCTTTTTAACGGACAAAGCGGTGGAGATTGAAAACAATAATGGTAGGTTCACAGTTAGACTACCGTTGATTGAAACACCCGGCCATGAAAGTGCTAATCGTTGAAGATGAAAAACTATCCAGAGAACGCTTAGGCGAATTAATCCATCAGTATAACCCCCAAATAGAAATCCTGGGGGAGACAGATAGCATCGAAGATACTGTCAATTTTCTAAGAAGTCAGGAGCATCCCGATCTCCTGTTCTTTGATATCCAGCTGGCCGACGGCCTAAGTTTTGAGATCTTCAAACTGATATCTGTGAGTAAACCTGTCATATTTACCACCGCCTACGATCAGTACGCGCTTAAGGCCTTTGAGGTAAACAGTTTGGACTATCTAATCAAACCGATCAGCTATGAAAAATTGCAACAGGCCCTTGACAAATACCGACAGCTAAAGGGTGAGCTGAACAGCGATTTCACGGCTGAACTTACTCAGGCCCTACTAAGCCAGAAAAATGCTTACAAGGAGCGTTTCCTGGTAAAGCTAGGTCGAAAGCTCTTTTACAAAATGGTATCGGAAATAGGCTATTTCCAAGCGGAGGGCAAGATCGTTTACCTGGTGGAAAACAGTAGCGGTCGCAAATATCTGATCGACCATACGCTGGACGAATTAAGCAATCGGCTGTTGGACCCCTCTAAATACTTCAGGATTAACCGCAGCTTCATCATTTCTATTGAATCCGTCGCAGAAATAGAGCCCTATTCCCAGCAGCGATTACTGGTGAAGTTAAATCAGTCACATCCCCACGACCTGGTGGTCAGCAGAGAAAAAGCCACCTCTTTCAAGGCTTGGTTAAATTATTAATTAATTCGTATCTTTTGTTTCCCAGAGATTTGACCATGGCTGTGCAATGAGGAGTGTCCTTTTATTTTTAATATCCATACTATTAACTAGTTTCGATCTAAATGCCCAGGACTTTCCCATTGACACGCTTAAATATCAGATCCAACAACTGGAGGTCAATCAACAGCATGTTCAACTGAATCTTGGCCAGGCTCAAAAACAATTTAAGAAAGGGATCATTGTTTCAACCATAGGTTACTCCGTGGTAATTACCGGCGGACTCATGCTGGGAGGGTCGAACGATGAACTGGGAACGGGGTTGTTGATCGCCGGAGGTGCTATTGGTATTGGCGGTACCTTTATTTTGGTAGACTCCTTTAAGTATCTGGGCCGGGCATCGAAACGTAAAAAACCACCACAATGAAAAAGATTTTAATTACCGCGATAATTTTTGGAGCAGGCTTACAAGCCAACGCTCAAAAGTGCAATGAATATTTCCCCTTGGAAGACGGTACCAGCTGGGTGCTGGAAAGCTTTAACCAAAAGAACAAGTTTCAATCCAAGTCAGTGCAAAAAGTGCAAGACACTAAGTCCGTGGACGGCGGATTTGAAGGACGCATGACGGGTGAAGTGATTGACAACAAGGACAAAGTCATCAGTAAGATTGACTATCAGCTGAGATGCGATGGGGACTACTTCTACGTATCCATGAATTCTATGCTCAGCCCCGAGCAGATGGGCGCATATAAGGATATGGATATAGAGGTGGATGGGGACTTTTTGGAGTTACCCTCAAAAATGGAGGCCGGCATGCCACTTAAGGATGCTGCCATTACTGTGAAAGTGACCAACTCCGGGGTCCCTCTTATGACTATGACCATAGAGATCTTCGATCGCAAGGTTGAGGGATTTGAATCCATTACCACCCCGGCAGGCACCTTTGACTGTGTTAAGATCTCCTTTTCCGCGCGCACGCAAATGGGAAAGGCAATTCCCATCAAGGTCAATACCAGCGGAGCGGAGTGGTTTGCCAAAGGCACCGGACTGGTACGGTCGGAGTCCTACGATAAAAAGGACAAGCTGGTAGCATATTCGTTGCTGACGGAGTTTTCGAAGTAGCTCTGTAGGTTCAGCAGGCAATTCCACAAACTAAGTCCAATTTCAAATCTTAGGGTTTTTAGGTAATGATGTAATGACCTGTCCGGTTCCATGCGTAGGAAGGGGACGCCTACGGCCGTATCCTTCACGCTTAACATAACAGATCTATAAGGATGATCGATCGTTTTCCCTTTATGGTACTGGCTTCACTGTTGGTGTTTTTGGTAGTCATACGCATGGTCATGGGTGTCCGGGCGTTTCGTCAGAAGCTAAGTACCATAGCCCTCCTATCCTTAGTGGTAGTAGTTATGGGCATGCTAATAGGTCGATACGGAGCACAAATCGGGTTGAAATGGTGGATCTATTATCCAATCCCCATGCTTATTACGGTGTTGCTGCCTCCGATGGTTCTGAAGATGAATAGAAAGCAAACCCTAATCTATCTGTTATTAAGCTTTTCGTCGGCGCCTGTTATTCATGCATTCTTTTCCTTCTGCTTAGGGTGGAATGAGTATATGCCTTTCTGGGAGATTCCTTATTTTAGGGAACTGTAACGGTATAGGTAACCAGGTTAACCACAAGATGAGCTCAAGAAAACTCCTAATGAAGATAATTCCCTTAATGATTCTTTCAACTTTAACAACGAAGCCGAAGCCAATTACCATTTCAGCGAATGGATAGGCGCTGTGGTCTATTACATCTTAAGGTTAGGCAAGGTGCGATTTGATGATGTGCTTGTCAAAGAGCATCATAAGAGAAATGTCCTGACAGGGTACCTACTGCAGGTATTATTTGTGGTAGTTTTGATTTTTGTGGCTTACAAGTTAGTATGACCTCGGCAGGTCCTCAGTTGGACCCAGGTACGACTTAAGTACGCCAGATATGGCGCCTAAATGTGATCAATCTAATACGATGTATTAATGAAGTGATTTGGCTTAAATGAAGAAGTTTTTATCGATCCCTTTTTCTGACACTCCAACTCTATATATTGAGGGAAAAAAGTTCAAATCTGTAATCGGCAGAGGGCCGAAGACTCTGCCACCGGGGGAGGGATGGGGGGAATCCCCCCACTTCTAAAATCATGGATAGTATTAATTATTACCATAGGGTACTGATTAAAGCTTTTCTTGATGAATGAAATCGGAACATACCACAATCGAAGAGTGGTTTGGATTGAATATTCCAATCTGCTTAAAGGCATAATGCCAAAGGACAATTGGGTATGCCTGGCAACCTCCAGTTCGGTCAAACCCGACTTGGACAATTTTGACAAATTCACTCGAAAAGCCATACAAAATGGTCTATTGGAGTTTAAAGGTTGTTATAATGGAGGTCATGGAGAATCACACAGATATCGACATCATGACCACCTGGCACAAAAAGCAATCTTATACTGATGCTTTTGGCAGTGTTTTCATACCACTTGTTTGCCAGATTCGGCTGACCGGCGAGCACACTCCCCGTTGCCCACTCGCACTCAATTTGTTGATTCATATCATTCCGGTTATGTGCTCATCTCCTTTCTTATTACCCAAAAAAGCCCGTCAATACCCTATCATCAAAGTTGATTCTATCCATGCGGCCGAAAAAGGCTCTAGGTATTTTATTACTAGTTCCCTGGCTACTAGCCCCTTCCTGTAGTTCGGAATTTGATCAAACGCTGATCGTACCACAGGCTGGCTATAGCTGGCCAAGTACCGACAGGAACTACTGGCCCACTGATGGCTGGGAAACAGCCGACATGGAGGATCATGATATGAATTCCAGCATGATGACTTTAGCCCATGAATTTGCCCAAAACGATCCTCTGACCAGAGCCCTGCTAGTGGTAAAAAACGGATATCTGGTATATGAACAGTATTACGATGAGGGGGGAATTGATCAAAGCACCGATCTGTGGTCAGTGACCAAGAGTTATACTTCAGCCTTAGTGGGTATAATTATGGATGACAATACCGTGAGTGATACCGAACAATTAATGGCAGATTTGATGCCTGACTATCCGGAATTCCAAAATATCACCTTACAACAAGTTCTTACCCAGACCACCGGTCTGGCCTGGACCGAGGGAGGGCCGCTTTGGGTAGAGTGGATATTTTCAGATGACTGGGTGGAGTCAGCCTTAGCCAGGGGTCAAGTATCGGAGCCTGGCACCCGCTTTTTTTACAGTTCTGCTAATTCTCACTTTTTAACCGCATTGGTTAAACACCAAACCGGCATGGCACCGGGACACTTAGCCAAAGAACGACTTTTTGACCCCATGGGCGTTGCGTTTGATACTCTCAGCGAAACCATTGTATACCAGAATTGGAGTGAATATCAGGAACCCATGTACCAAACCTGGAGGAAAGATCCTCAGGGTATCGAATCAGCCAGCTTTGGGCTTTATCAAAGAGCTCGTGATATGGCTAAGTTCGGCTTTCTATACCTGAACAGGGGGAAGTGGGATCACCAACAACTAATATCTGAAGATTGGGTAAAAACCTCCACCCGTGATCATGAGACTGATATTTATGGCAGATACAGCTACGGCTATCAATGGTATATTACTTTGGTGGACGGGGTCCCGGCCTTTTTGGCCAGTGGTTTTGGGGGTCAGGTTATCGGAGTGGTTCCCTCGATGGACTTAGTAGTGGTATTAAAATATGAAGCCGAGGACCCTGTTCATCCTGAATCGGGAACAGCACATGATGATATGAAATTATTTGAGTTGGTCGTACAGGCAGTCGATCGATAAATCGTACTCTCCTTGAAGGAAGCTAACCTTGCTTATTCAAAATTTTTTGGTAATAAAAGTATCCCTTTTCGAAAGATGGTTGTACTAATTTATAAATAGGGTTATTAGTATGAGAGTGAGGAGCGTAGGTAGGAGACTGGGTTTTTCGCCGAGTTTTTGTTCCTTACCCTCATGCTTTTAGAGTGTACCTGAGTTTGACCGGATCAACTCAAACTCCCACCCAAACTCAAACTCTATCAGTGGGACATGCTGGATTCGAACCAGCGACCCCTTGCTTGTCGAGCAAGTGCTCTAAACCAACTGAGCTAATATCCCAAATGTGCCTTAATGCCGGACTTGTTCAGCCATAACTTTTCAGCATAGGCGGACCGGCAAATTACATACTTCGGTGGAAAGTTATCCTACGAACTGACCAAAAATTTTGAACAATGAAAGAAAAGTTTCAGACACTGTATTTATTTATTTGTGGCCGTTGGGAAATTTCCAAACAGGACTCTATATTTGACGCATCTTCTCAGCCGCTACTAAAAGATATATTGCCCAGCCGAATGTTTGATTTTAAAGTAGGAGATACTGTTTGCCTGATTACCAGCCCTCAGGATATTATGACAGTATGTTCGGTATTCGGTCAACGTCTGGTAGAATGTTCTTGGGTAGGTAAAGAGGGTAAGACCTACAAGCACAGTTTCCGGCCAGAGTCACTACAGTTGGTAGATCCCGACAAACTCCAGGATAGCGAAGAACGCCATGAAGGTATCCTGAAAATCGATTTTAGCGAGGACGAGGACGAAGATACTTTTAACTTTTAGGTTTAACCGCTACCGCCATCCACATACGATCGTTTTTTGAAGGCCTGTCGATAAACGGGTCTTTCTTACTTCTAATGGCAAATCCGGCTTGTTTTAGATCAGTTAACACATACCTCATAGCTATCTCATGCTTACCCGCCTGTTCTTTACGGGTCCATTGAAGGCGAGACTTGGCAATAGGCTCCACCATTACCAAACGGCCTCCTGGTTTTAAAGCCCGATATACATGCTTCAGGATTTTCTGGTAATCGTCCATTTCATGATAGGCATCCAAAATTACTACCGCATCCAAGCTGTTCAACGGCAATTTAGGATCATCGTAATCACCCAGAATGGTTTTAACATTAACTATATTTTGCTGCTTGAGACGTCGCGCGAGTTTGTTAAGTTTATACTGCTCCACATCCACGGCCATTACCTTGCCCTTGTCTCCTACTAACGGCGAAAGTTTCATGGTTAGATATCCTTCGTGACAGCCAATATCCGCTACTGCCATTCCAGAAGAAAGATCCAGACTATTCAGGATGGCTTCAGTATTTTGCCAGTGATCACGATCGGCCCAATCGGTGGCTCTATACTGACCCAGTAATATGCTTTGGTGTATTAGATATAAAAATCCCAGAGCCAGATAATGCTTCAACATGTGTTTTATATTGATCTGCTCTTAGGCTTACGAAAAGACATAACAGGATGTTGTGAAAAGCAGGGGTGAATTGTCGAGCACCGAATTGATTCTGTATCCTAATCAGAACCTGGCCTTTAGCTGTTGTTGTTTGTCTACTCCTTAAAAATGGAAAAAGTGCGGGCCGATTATCCCGCACTTCAATATTTACTAAGACTCCTTCTTTAGTTCGATATTGCCCACAATTTCCACATTCTCTCCTACCACCAGTCCGCCCGATTCCATAGCCGCATTCCATTTCAGGTTGTAATCGAAACGATTAACGGTACCGGTGATCTTAAAGCCGGCTTTTACATTGCCGCGGGGATCTGTAACAGTTCCTCCATACTTTACATCCAACACCACTTCCTTGGTGACATCGCGGATGGTCAGATCACCCTTCAGCTTATACATTTTACCCTCTACCTTCTCCAGCGACTTACCCTTAAAGGTGATTGTGGGATACTTCTCCGCGTTGAAAAAATCATCAGACTTCAAATGACCATCTCGGCGCTCGTTGTCGGTATCAATACTGGTTACATCAATAGTAAATTCAATATTGCTGCCGGCAAAATCCTCTGAGCTGGAGGAGACCATTCCGTCGAAAGCCCCAAATTGTCCGGAAACTTCCGAGATGACCAGGTGTTCAACATTAAAGGATATCTTGGAATGCGCCTTGTCAAATGACCATTTGGTCTGCGCTTGTACTGCTAATCCCAGGCCTAATGCCCAGCATAATATAATAGCTCTTTTCATAATTGTTTATTTAAAAAATACTTATGGTTACGTATGTCATACCAAACGATGTTTAAACATTAATGTTTCTACCACAAATACCTTTTTTATAGATAGCTACTTTATTTAGTATTTACTAATTTTATTAGTATAATTGTACATGACCGATTCGCTGATCAAAGGCCGGGGCTCACAGTTCAACCAGCATAATCCATTTGAAAAACATCAGCTGGTAACCGAACATCTGGAAGGTCTGGATGAGCCCTTAAGGGAGAGTGTGAAAACCCGCTATTTATTTGAGTCTCCCAAGAAAATTGTGAGCATATCCAACAGCCCTGACCTGGGGCTGATGCACTCGCTTAACCCCTATCAGGGATGTGAGCATGGCTGCGCCTATTGCTATGCACGAAATTCACATAACTATTGGGGGTTCAGCTCGGGCCTTGATTTTGAAAGTAAGATTATTGTCAAAAAAAGCGCTCCTCAAATGCTGGATCACTACCTGAGCAAATATCAGGGTGAGGTAGTTCCCATATTATTATCGGGCAACACCGACTGTTACCAACCCGCAGAACGCAAATTTCAACTGACCAGGAAGCTCCTACAAATTTTCTATCAATACCGCTACCCTGTCAGCATTATAACCAAAAACAGTTTGGTGTTGAGAGATCAGGACATATTGCAGCAGCTGGCCTCAGAAAAGCTGGTTCAGGTTTTCATTTCCATTACTTCTTTAAAAGAAACCGTGCGCAGGAAAATGGAGCCGCGCACTGCCAGTGCTCGCAAAAAACTTCAGGTAATTGAAAAACTTTCTCTTGCCAGAGTGCCCGTGGCTATTATGAATGCTCCAGTAATTCCCGGACTTACCGATCATGAAATGCCTGAGATCCTGCGGCGAACATCCGAAAGTGGTGCCCTTACCGCTGGCTATGCTCTGGTGAGATTGAACGGCACAATATCCAATCTCTTTAAGGACTGGATACACAAGTTCTTTCCCAGAAAAGCGGATAAGGTCCTAAACCAAATAGCTGCCTGCCATGATGGTAAACTAAATGACTCCCAATGGCATCGCCGGCAGTCGGGCGCAGGTAATCTTGCAGATATCATTGCGCAAGTTTTTAAAACCAATAAACGCAAGTACTTCAAGAATAGGCAGATGCCCGCTCATGATAAGACCAAATTCCGGCGTGGCGGGAATTACCAATTGTTTTAAAGATCCAGCAAGATCTGATTAGCGAGGAGATCGTCCAGTGTTTCCCTCTGGCGAATTAAATGCGCCTGGCCCTTGTAGATCAATACTTCCGCTGGCCTGAGCCGGCTGTTATAATTGGAGGACATACTAAAGGCATAGGCGCCGGCATTTTGGATGGCAATGATATCACCTTCGGAAACATTATTCATGGTAACGTTCCAGCCCAGGGTATCAGTTTCACAAATATATCCTACTACTGCATAAACCCGGGTGGAACCGTTGACATTAGAAATGTTTACCATATCGTGATGGGCATCGTACATCATAGGTCGGATCAAATGGTTCATGCCTGAATCAACTCCCACAAATACCGTGGCCGGGGTGGTTTTAACGACATTCGCACTTACCAGCAAAGTGCCAGCCTCACTAACCAAGAATTTGCCAGGCTCAAACCACAACTCCAGGGGTCGGCCGTAACTTTCGCAAAACTCTCCGAAGACCTGCTCCATCCTCTTGCCGAGATCTTCGATATCGGTGGCGGGGTCTCCCTCCTGATAGGAGATCTTAAAGCCGCTTCCAAAATCGATATACTGTAGATCAGGAAAATGCTTGGCCACCCCGAACAGGATACTAGCTCCTTTTAAAAACACTTCGGTGTCTATAATATCCGATCCTGTGTGAACATGTAGACCATTTACCTTCACCCCATAGCGGTCAACGATCTCTGTGATCTCAGAAATCTGTAACACTGATATTCCAAATTTACTGTCGATATGACCGGTAGAGATCTTGAGGTGACCACCTGCCATGATATGGGGATTAAAACGGATACAACAAGGCAGTTTGGAACCATAAGCTTGACCAAATTTTTCAAGCATGGGCAGGTTATCGATGTTTATCTGCACGCCCTTATCAGCAGCCTGGCGGATCTCTTCGAAATCCACACAATTGGGGGTGTATTGGATATCGCTGGGTGCATAACCCGCATGCAATGCCAGTTCCAGTTCTTGAATGGAAACTACGTCCAAACCAATGCCCAATTTTTTCATCAACCTTAAGATCGAAATGTTGGTCAGTGCCTTGGCCGCATACTTTATACGCATGGTAGTCCAGTCGAAGGCTTTCTGTAGCCGTTTTATTTGCCCGGCAATAGTGTCGGCATCATACACATATAGCGGGGTTCCGTAAGTACTGGCGAGCTCCGCCAATTCAATACCCTGTATTAGATAACGGTTATCTTTTAACTCCATTTGTTAAAGGCATTAAAAAAAGGATGTCGACCAACATCCTTTTCAAATTTAGTGCTTTTTAAATAAATCGGAAATCAGCGATTCTGATCCTTTTCCTCCTCGATCACCTTTATCTTTCTCTTCTTTTTCTTTTTTCCCCCTTCATCATCGTCTTCTTCAATCTCAATAGTTACTTTTTTGGTAACCTTGGTTTTAGTTTCCCCCTCATCCTTTTCGATGTGAATGTGAATGTCTTCCTCGTCGTTGCTCCACTCATATCCTTCTCCCTTTTTGATAATATGTACGTCAATATCCTCATCGGCTTCCATCTCCTCCTTACTGTCGTATTCTCTTTCAATCACTTTTTCCTTCCCGGTTTCATCCTTGATCACCTTTTTAACTTTTATTTTCTCGCCCTCGGTTTCAGCATCCACGTCTATAGTTATAGTCTGGTTTTTATCGTCCTTGGATTTCGAAAACACCATAGTTTCGAAATGATGTTCTCCATCTGTCTCTAGGCCCAATTCTTTTAGCTCTTCATCGGCCTGCATCTCTTCCTTATTGGAGTAGGTTCTTTCAAACACTTTTTTCTTTCCGTCCTCCACGGTCTCGATTCGTACTTTGATCTGTTCATCCTGTGCCCATAGCGGGTTTGTAAAAAATCCTGCTAGTAGCAAAGTCAATATCAGTTTGGTGGGTATTGATTTCATGTTAATTATTTTTATTTACAGGGGGATTAAGGTATTAATTCCGGAGTATTTGGGCAATTACTTTTAGTTAAAGTTTGTTAAATCTTATTCATGGCCCTTCACTAAGCCCTCACTTCCAATTTACGGTTTTACTAGGTATCTTATGGGCATGAAGTCCGATCCCTGGTACCAGAAAATTTCCCGATTGCTCACCTCTTGGTTGGTGTTTTGTTTGCTGCTATTAATCGGATGTCAGCCCACCAGTAGCCCCAAATTAAAAATAGAAAAGGGTGCGCGAATCGTTTTGATCGGCGGCAACCTGGGCTCTCGTATGATGAATTACGGACAGTTCGAAACGGAATTGCATGTCCGGTATCCCGATAGTCTTCTTTTAATTCGCAATATGTGTGATGGTGGTGACACCCCAGGCTTCAGGCCCCATTCCGGCCGCAACCACCCCTGGGCATTTCCAGGAGCCGAAGCTTTTCAAAAAGAATATGCCCGTCATTCCGGAAGTGAAGGGCATCTGGAAACTCCTGACCAATGGTTAGCCCGCCTGAATGCCGATATTATTGTGGCTTTTTTTGGATACAGCGAATCCTTCGAAGGAATGGAGGGACTGGAAAACTTTAAGGCGGAATTAACGGCATTTATTCAGCATTCCAAACAGCAACAATACAATAGCGTAAGTGCTGCTCAATTGGCCTTAGTATCTCCCATTGCTTTTCAGGATCTTTCATCATATTACGATCTGCCCAACGGTGAAGCTGAGAATGAAAGGCTTGAAATATATACCGCAGCTATGAGGGATATTGCTTCCCAACAGGGAGTGATCTTCGTGGACATTTTTAACCAGACCAAGGAATGGTTTGAAGATGGCGATGACATACTTACCATCGATGGATCACAATTAAATGAACAGGGATACGCAAAATTGGCTCCTGTTTTGGCCGATAAACTGTTCGGCCGCGTGGCACAAATTTCTTCAAACTTCGATTTAGTACAACAGGCGGTGCTTGAAAAAAACTGGTTTTGGCATAATGATTTTAAAATACCCAACGGGGTTCATGTTTTCGGTCGTCGATATAAACCATTTGGCCCCGACAACTACCCGGCAGAGCTAACAAAGATCCGGGAAATGACCGCTAATCGCGACACTGCTATTTGGCAAGCCTGTCAGGGGATTGTTATGGACTTACAAGTGGCAGATGCCCGCACCTCCACGCTTCCGCAGGTCACCACCAATTTTAGAATGCCTGAAGGAGAGGAATCTCCCGCATACCGCTATGGAGAGGACGCCCTGGCCACCTTCGATATGGCCCCCGGATATGAAATTGAGCTATTTGCCTCCGAAAAGGAATTTCAGGACTTAGCCAATCCTGTACAGTTAAGTTTTGACAATCAAGGAAGACTTTGGGTAGCTACCATGCCTGGATATCCTCATTACCGACCTGGTGACCCCAAGCCTAATGATAAGATCATAATTCTGGAAGACACCAATAGTGATGGTAAAGCGGATAAGCAAATCACTTTTGCCGACGGACTGCACTTGCCTACAGGATTTGAATTAGCACCGGAGGGGGTTTACGTTTCTCAGGGCACTAATTTGATTCTTCTCAGTGATAATGATGAGGACGATATAGCTGATCGCCGAGAAATAATCCTGAGTGGTTTCGATGATCACGATACTCATCACGTGATCAGTGCATTTTGTGCAGACCCTTCCGGGGCCATTTACATGGGCGAAGGAGTTTTTCTTCACACCAACGTGGAGACTCCATATGGAACCGTGCGCGCCACCAACGGTGGTTTTTATCGATATAACCCCATGAGAAAACGGTTGGAGCGCACAGCCCAGGTCGCTATCCCCAATCCCTGGGGTATTGCCTTTGATCGCTGGGGGCAGAATTTTTATTGTGAAACCTCCGGCCCCCATCTGCGCTGGATGATGCCTTCCACCATCAAACCCCGGTACGGTGTGGCTACTCACAAGGGTTTCAACCTTATTGAAGAAGAGCATCTGGTCCGACCAACCTCAGGCATCGAATTTATATCCAGCCGCCATTTCCCTCCGGAAGTACAAGGAGATTTATTGATCAACAATACCATAGGTTTCTTGGGAACAAAGCAGCACCAATTTAGTGACCAGGGTACCGGGTACCAGAGCAGGCATCGACAGGATCTATTGCAATCCTCGGACTTTAACTTTCGCCCGGTAGATCTGGAATTTGCCCCGGACGGTTCACTTTATTTAGTGGATTGGCACAATATCTTAGTAGGACATATGCAGCACAATGCTAGAGATCCTTTGCGCGATCATGTACACGGAAGAATTTACCGTATAACCTACCCCTCGAGGCCTTTGGTAACCCCTCCTCCTGTTCACAATGCCACCATCCAACAACTACTGGATAACCTAAAACTGCCGGAATACCGCGCGCGTTATCGCAGCCGTAGAGAATTAAGAGGACGAAACCCCCAAGAGGTTTTGGAAGAAATGAACACCTGGGTAGCAGCACTGGACAGTACGGAAGCCCATTTCGAACATCATTTGCTGGAAGCATATTGGGTATCCTGGGGCTTAAACAAGTTGAACCAACCCTTGTTGGAAATGCTGATGAAAGCACAGGACTTTAAAGTAAGGGCAGCAGCCATTAGGGCGGTCCGCTATCAGCAACATTTGATGTCCGAAAGCCAACATCTTGATTTGTTAAAACAAGGAGCTGACGACCCCCATGGCAGGGTGCGCTTGGAAGCCATTGCCGCCGCTTCCTGGATGCCTTCCACCAGCGGATTACAGGTATTGGAAGTAGCCTCGCAGCAACCTCTGGACCAATGGATGGTACCTGCCTATGAGACTGCCTTAGCTCACTTGAATGGTGAATCAATTGATGAGAAACTGGAACAGGTCGCTCAGACCAATCTGAAAGGAGATGACCTGGCTTTGTTTAGTCAGGGCAAGGAGTTATACCAAAAGGACGGTTTCTGTGTCACTTGCCATCAGGTTGACGGTAAAGGTTTAAGTGCTTCAGGATTTCCTCCTTTAACTGGTACCAACTGGGTATTGGGTAGTAAAGAACGACTTATCAAGATCACCCTAAAAGGATTGCAGGGCCCTATAATGGTAGATAAAGAATACCCAGGTCAGGTGCCCATGACTCCTTTTGAAGGTCTGATGGATGACCAAGAGATTGCCGCGGTTTTAACCTTTGTAAGGAATTCCTTTGGTAACAACGCCACCCCAATCTATGCCGAGGAGGTGTCGAAGGTGCGTTCGGAGGTATCAGGAAGAAAAGGATTTTATAGGGCGGAAGAGCTGCTTGCAGATCATCCCTGGGAGGCTGTACAATAATAAAATAAATGCACTTATTGCACATTTGTTCAAATAGCACTTAAATTATATCACATGCACATAGCGATACATAACTGGATGCGAGCAGAACCACTAGAAAAAACCGCTGCGCGCATCTCAAATCAGGGATACCACGCTCTGGAAATACAAGGTGCGCCGGAGATTTATGATCTAAGTGAGGTGCGGGAGCTATTGAAAAAATATAATTTGAAGTGTTGGGGCTCTGTCACACTAATGATGGAACAGCGCAACTTAGTAGCCAAAGATGAAGCTCAGCGGGCCACCTCCATTCAGTATGTCAAAGACATTATTACCATGGTCAAGGAACTTGATGGTCACATGGTTTCAGTAGTGCCGGGCACTGTTGGCAAGATCGTGCCTGACGGCCGGCCTGAAGAAGAGTGGGATTGGGCCGTGGAGGCTCTAAAGGAATGTTACGAATATGCCGAAGCCAGTGGGGTCCTTATTGGTATAGAGCCCATCAATCGTTTCGAAACCTATTTTATAAACAGGGGTTCTCAAGCCTTAGCTCTTGCAGAAGCGGTTGGGCCTAATTGCGGGGTTTGTCTGGACATTTTTCATATGAATCTGGAGGAATCGGACTATCAGCAGACCATCCGGGATTGCCAGCATCGTTTAGTAGGCTTTCATGTGGCCGACAATAACCGTTTTGCTCCGGGGATGGGTACACTCAACTGGAAAGAGATCATTGCTACTCTTAAAGAAGTAGGATATGACGGTGCTCTCTCCGTAGAGTTTTGTCCGCCCTTGGATCGTACACCGGCTAATCCCTACCCCGGAAGTATCGATGAAAAGCCGGAAGGGCTCACACCCGAGCAGCTGAAGTTCTTGGAGGATCATGGGAGCTCTGCTTTTACCGAGGAGTTCTACAGCATGCTGACTCAGCGCTCAATCGACACACTTTTGCCATTGATCACATAGTTAAACCTTATGAAAATAGCTAAAGTAGAGGCTTATTGGCTGCAATGCCCCATACCGCCGCAAAAACAGCACCGGTCGGACTATGGGCTGCTAACTGCTTTTGATATGACCCTGGTAGTCATCACCACCGAAAGTGGTCTACAGGGTTTTGGGGAAGCAAAAGCCGCTGTAGGTTCCTCTGGTGTATGCGCCTCCATTGTAACCTGCATTGAACATGAGTTAGCGCCGATGCTTATCGGCCAGGATGCTCGAAACCTCAATGAGCTTTGGGTTAAGATGTACAATGGCAGTCGCGATCATTATGCCCTGGAAAGAGGTCGGGGATTTCCTATTTTGGGGAATCGCGGTCTAACTATATCAGCAATCAGCGGTGTTGATATGGCCCTATGGGATTTACTGGGCAAATCCCTCAATGCCTCGGTGGTACAGTTATTAGGAGGAAGTCTGCGGGAAGCCTTACCTGCTTATGCCAGTGGAGGCTGGGCTGACGCTGCCTCTATTGGAGATCAGGTACTTGGCTACTCGAAAAAGGGTTTCCAGGCAGTTAAGATGAGAGTAGGGGTCATGGATGGAGTGGTTGAGGCAAGTGCCGAACGGGTACAGGCTGCCAGAACTGCCCTAGGACCCGACGTCAAACTTATGGCTGATGCCCATGGGACCTTCTCAGTAACGGAAGCCAAGAGATTTTGCCGGTTAACAGAAGATAGCAACCTCTACTGGCTGGAGGAACCCGTTTCACCTGACAATAAACCTGGGACGGCCGAAGTAAGGGCCAGCACCTCAACGGCTATCGCAGCTGGAGAAAGTGAGTTTACCCGTTTCGATATAAGAGACTTAATCAATTTGCAGGCGGTAGACGTCTTGCAACCAGATGCCGCTATAGTAGGCGGAATTTCCGAAACTTGGCGCATAGCGGCCCTGGCCTCAACTTATGAACTGGAATTAGCCCCTCATTGTTGGGGGTCGGCCTTGTCATTTATGGCTGGTGCCAGCATTGCTTTTGCCAGTTCCTCAGCATCCATTATCGAATTTTCCAGTGGTGGAAACCCCATGATGTTCGACCTGGTTAATGAAGACATACGGGCCGTTGAAGGCATGATCATCAAACCTCAGGATCCCGGTTTAGGACTAACCTTAAATTGGGATTTTATAAAAGAATACCAACAATCATAAACCAATAAATCTTCGGGACTATGGCAAAGATAACCACCATTAATCATGTAACTCTTATCGTGGACCAGCTGGAAAAAGCAGCTGAATTCTATGAGCAAATACTGGGGTTGGAAGTGATCCCCGCTTTTGTATTTGACTACCCTACCGCTTTCTTTAGAATTAATGATCAACAGCAATTGCACCTCACCGAATGGGAGGATCAACAATCGTTTAGAGGTCATATTTGTGCGACCGTTGATGACTTTAATAGCTTATTCTGGCAGGTAAAGGAAATGGGTATAATCGATATCCAACCCTGGGGTAAAGTGCGACAACTCCCCGATGGCGCTATGCAACTCTTCATACGGGATCCGTCCAACAATTTGTTGGAGATCTCATCACCACCAGACTACCAGGTGGACCCTAAGATCTTTGAAGATGAATTTTATCAGGAAGGACTGTATGTTTCGGGCCGAAATGATTTCAGGGGTTACAAAAGTGAGGACGCCACACTTTATCATGGAGGGGACGAGCAGCAAAAATGAGCCACCGGCCCCATGTGTTAATGTTGGAGTCCATTAGCGATAAGGCTCAGAACCTTCTGGTGCAGAAAGCGTCCGTTTTTGAGGCTTTTACTCCAGACGCCGCTATGGAGGCCTGTCAGCGGCAAGAAATCCATGGCATCGTCACCCGAGGAAAAGGTCAGGTCGACGAAAACCTGATAAAAGCATGTCCTCATCTAAAAGTAATCGCCCGTTGTGGAGTAGGATTGGACAATATCGATGTAAGCTTCGCCTCTCAGCACAAGATTAAAGTGATAAACCTTCCCGGTTCCAATGCCCATACAGTGGCGGAGCATACCTTAGCCCTCATGCTAAGCTTGCAAAGAAGACAATTCCAATCTATAACGCAGGTGAAAGCCGCGAATTGGGATTATCGCAATCAATACCAGGGAGATGAGATCAGGGGCAAGACAGTAGCGATATTGGGCCTGGGTAATATAGGCAAGAAAGTGGCCCAACTAATTGACGCATTTGGAGGGAATGTGATTTATTGGGGCCGGCAACCTCAAGAGGTTCCATATGCCTATTACAGCTTAGAAGAAGCTTTGAAGCTAAGCGACATTGTGACCTTGCATCTGCCATTACTCACTGACACAGAGAACTTGCTGGATAAGGAAAGGTTGGCACTAATGAAACCGGGGGCTCTGTTGATCAATACCTCCAGAGGGGCCATAGTCCACCAGCCCTCATTGGTTACAGCCCTAAACAGTGGGGCTTTGGGAGGATATGCTACAGATGTACTAGTCGAGGAGCCCCCCGCTCCGGATCACCCTTTTCTCCATATGGATCAAGTTTTGGTCACACCACACAGTGCCAGTCTTACCGCCACCACATATCGCCAAATGTGCGAAAAATCTGTGGCTAACCTTCTCGCTCTCTTAAATGATGAATCTATCGATAAAAAATACATATTTAACCGCAGCCTGTTATGAAGCTGACTACCTATTGTTTTATAGTACTATTACTGATCGGCTTAGATGCCTGTCAACCAAATACCCAAGAAAAGCAGAGTGTTCCGGATGTTGAAACAGCAGCGGTTTCCTGGCTTAATTTCCCAGGATCACCGGATCATTCCCAGAATAAAAAAATAGTATTAATAAGTGGTGATGAGGAATACCGCTCGGAGGAAATGCTACCGCAGTTGGCTAAAATCCTGGCCGAGCATCATGGCTTTGACTGCAAAGTGCTGTTTGCCCAGGATCCTGCGCATCCTGGAATTGTTGACCCCAACTATCTAAATAGTATCCCAGGGCTGGAGGCATTAGCAGAAGCAGACCTGGCTGTAATATTTACCCGATTTCGAGCGCTTCCCGATGAACAAATGCAGCATATTCAGACATACCTGCAAGCCGGAAAGCCAATTATGGGAATCCGCACGGCTACTCATGCATTTAACTTTACAGATAGTACCAGCACTTGGTATCCCTGGGGTAACTATCACAATAACCCCGAAAGTGCCTGGGATGGAGGTTTTGGCCGGCTGGTGTTAGGAGAACGTTGGCATACTCACCATGGGCATCACAAACATCAAAGCACCAGGGGCATTTTGGCTGGGGTAGCCGAAGCACATCCCATAGTAAGAAACTTAGATGAAACGCTCATATGGGGTCCGACGGATGTATATGGGGTTAGATTACCCTTGCCCGGCGATGCTCTGCCATTGGTGCTGGGTCAGGTGCTCAACAGGGAGGGGCCCTTTAGTGAGGATGATGCTAATTTCGGTCTGAAGCCCACGGATAGCGAAGTGGCTACTGTTAATCCCGCTGCTGAGGAACCGTACAATCCAAACGATCCTCCTATGCCAATCGCCTGGACAAAAAGTTATCAGCTGCCTGATGGAGAAAGAGGCCAGTCATTTACTTCCACTATCGGATCGTCCACCGATTTTGCCAATGAAGGTGTGAGGAGATTGTTGGTCAATGCAGCCTACTATTTACTGGATCTTGAGGTACCCCAACAAGCCCGTGTCGATCTGGTGGGGATCTATCGACCCTCAGCTTACAGTTTTCACGACGACAGCTATTGGGATGAAAAGCAGCTGAAAATAGCGGATATGAACCCCTGATTCCCTTTTCAGAGTGGATTTGACAGTTGTTAAAATATGTTAAATGATGTATTTGCTGTCAATATTCACGTATTTTTGTACCTATGTCAAAAGGTACTATTCGCTTGATAACCATATTGATGGGCATCTCCATGATCGGTTTGGTGAGCTTTCAATTGTATTGGATCAATAGTGCCTTAAAGATCAACGAAGAGCGCTTTAATCAGGATGTCCACCAAGCACTCAATAACGTAGTGTCTAAGTTGGAACAGCAGGAGGCACTTTTTACCATTAGCAATAGCTTTGAAACCACTTTCGATCTTAGTGAGCTTGATTCACTGTCGTTTGACACCCTGACTTTAGTCGATCGTATACCCAAGATTAAGCTAGCACACGATCAGGACAGTGCACTGGAGGACCACTCCAACTTGCAGGTTACGGTCGAACAGGAAGGTTTCAAATTAGACTTTGAGCAGGACAACACCCTGAAAGCTCGGTCCCTGGGAGAAAATGACGATCAAAAGCTAGCTTTGGAGATCAAGAAGATACAGCAAAAGGCCGATTCTATTAAAGAAAAGAATAAACTCCGCAGTAAATCGGAAATGGTGACCATTATTTTGGACGAACTGCTCACCGGTAAAAGGAAAATGGAAAATCGCTTTCAGCCGGAACAGCTGGATTCTTTATTACGCATGGAATTCATGAATCAGGGCATTAATCTGTCCTACCAGTATGGGGTGCTGGACCATGCCGAAGATACCTTGATTTACATCAACACTGATGGACAAGACCCATCCCTGCTCCTATCGGATTTAAGAGTTACCCTATTCCCAAATGACATTATAGGAAATACCAACTTCCTACTGGTACACTTTCCCAACCAACGAGAGTACTTAATCGGAAAGATATGGCTGCCGCTTTTCCTGGCAGCTATTTTGATCCTCATTGTAATAGCCTGTTTTGCATATGCTATCATTACCATCCTCCGGCAAAAAAAGCTGTCGACCATAAAGAATGACTTCATAAACAATATGACCCACGAGTTCAAGACTCCTATATCCACCATTTCACTGGCAACAGAAGCGCTGCAGGACCGTAGTATGACCAAAAACCAGGGACTGGTCGATCGCTATTTGAAAATAATCGATGTAGAAAACCACCGCTTAAGTCGTCAGGTGGAAAAAGTACTGCAAATTGCCTCACTGGAAAAAGAGGATTTCAAACTAAAAATCGAAGAGGTCGATGTACATAAAGCCATTGAAAAAGTCTTGGAGAACATTACCCTGCAAGTAGAGAAAAAAGGCGGGAACATTACTACCGACTTTAAGGCTACCAGTCAAATAATTCCCGCCGATGAGCATCATCTTACCAATATCTTTTACAACCTACTAGATAACGCTAATAAATATACTGATAAGCCTCCCTTGATCAATATTACTACCGATGATGCTCCGGGTAAAGGCATTTGGATTAGGATCATTGACAACGGCATTGGAATGACCAAAGAGGTAATCAACAAGATTTTTGATAAATTCTATCGCAAACCCACTGGCAACCTCCACGATGTTAAGGGCTTTGGCTTGGGATTAGCCTATGTTAAAGCACTAATCGAGGCGCATGGAGGGGACATCCATGTTAAGAGCTCTGCGGGAAAAGGCAGTGTCTTTGAAATATTCTTACCGAATCCAGGAACATGAAAAAAGAGAAGCTATTGATCGTTGAGGACGACCTTAACTTGGGTCAGATCTTAAAGGAATATCTGGAAGCTAAAGGATTTGACACTCATTTATGTCGCGACGGCGAAGAGGGCATCATTACTTTCCGGAATCAAAAGTTTGACCTGTGCATTCTGGACATTATGATGCCAAAAAAAGACGGGTTTACGCTGGCTAAAGAAATCAGGTTGACCGACAAGCATACCCCTATCATATTTCTTACGGCTAAGTCCATGAAAGAAGACACCCTGGAAGGGTTCAAGATCGGTGCTGACGATTATATCACCAAGCCCTTCAGCATGGAAGAGTTGCTGCTGCGGTTGATGGCTATTCTCAGACGTACAGGGTCCCTACAAAACAAAAATCAGAATACCTTTCAGTTCGGATCCTTTGTATTCCACTACGATCAACAGATGCTCAATCAGGGTGATGAACAGCAAAAACTGACTTCCAAAGAATCGGAATTATTGCGGTTGCTTTGCCAAAATATCAACCATACCTTGGATCGCTCAGCGGCTTTGAAGACCATTTGGAAAGATGACAGTTACTTCAATGCCCGCAGCATGGATGTGTATATTGCGAAGCTCCGAAAATATTTGAAAAAGGACGATGACATCCGCATTCTGACCATTCATGGAGAGGGTTTCAAGCTTGTATCTTTAAAATAGATTACGTAGTTTTATTATTCCCATCAAGCGAATTTTGGGAATTCCAGTTATCCCTGTTCTGTCCTCTTACCAAGAAAAATAACAGGCCTTATTTATGATCCACTTGATTCCTTCCATAACGGTTATGAAGGGCAAGACTACACGTCTTACCCCTGGAGATTTTAGTAAGGAAAAAGTATACGATCAAAGCCCCTTAGAGTTAGCCATGCAGTTTGAAGCTGCCGGAGTCAGTCAAATACACCTGGTAGATCTTGAAGGAGCCCGGCGAGGAAGTTCTGTCAACTATCAGGTGCTGGAAGCCATATGCGGGCATACCAATTTAAAGGTGAGTTTTAGCGGAGGGATATCCACCGACGGAGATATCAGCAAAGCTTATGAATATGGAGCACATAATATCATTGCCGCCACCATAGCGGCCTATCGTCCTGAGTACTTCGCTTCCTGGATCATGTCTTATGGCCGGGAGAGGATTGTACTGGGAGCCGATTCCATTAAGGGTAAAATAGCCATTAAGGGATGGCAAAAAGATACTGCCATAGATTTATTCGAGCACATCGAGTACTTCTTTAACAGGGGCTTGAAATATGTTAAGACCACCGATGTTTCCAAACACGGAGCCATGTCCGGACCTTCTCTTGAATTGTATAAGGAAATACTAAAACGTTTTCCGGGGATTTGTTTACTGGCCAGTGGAGGAGTGCGTTCTGTAGAAGATATAGAACAGCTACAAGAACTGGGTGTATGGGGTGTAGTGTTTGGTAAAGCCTTTTACGAAGGTGTGCTAACTTTGAAGGACCTGGAGAGATTTTTGATCAGCGCTTAAATAGCAGGTGGAGCCAACTTTTGGTACAACCGGTTTAGATTAACTCCCGACCAACCACTGGAATTACTCTCATCTTGTCGACGATTCACAATCTTGAAGATGTCTGCGTACTTGATCTTGTAAATCAAGTAAAAGATAAAGTTAAAAGAGACACTTGACATACTAACACCCTCTTCATCAGTAGCCGGTTCCTCGCTTTGAGCGGCATCAACTGAGGCATCATTAGCAGCGTTGTCCTGCTCAACTTGCTCTTTTTTTGACTCTTTTTGGGAATTTTTATTATTGTCGTTGTTGCCTTCGGTAGCATAAACTACTGTGGCTAAGACCATAAACAAGGCTAAACCGAATACTTTCAGGCTGTTAAGGCTAAAAAAAGAGTTCATTGGGGCAGTGGTTGTGCTTTATGAATAACGTGCATAAGGCGAAAAAGTTACGAAAATAGTTTAGATTTATCCAGCGTTTCCGCAACCTAAAAGCATGCTGAAGTTTTCAGAATTAGCTACAATTACCGGGGGTAATTTAGCCCAATTGCATGTCGATCAGCCGATCGACAGATTGCTCATTGACAGCCGGCAGCTAATTGTTCGCCCTCAATCGGTTTTTGTAGCCATCTCAGGACCGCGTCATGACGGTCATGATTATTTAGTAAACACTTACCAGCAAGGTATCCGGAATTTTATTGTGGAACGACCTTGGCTGTCACCTCCTGCAGATGCCAACATATTGATAGTACCTAATTCCGTGCAGGCCCTTCAAGACTTGGCTCAGAACCACCGCCAGCAATTTGATCTTCCTATACTAGGCATCACAGGTAGCAATGCTAAAACATTGATCAAAGAATGGCTCTATCAACTGTTGCCGGATAAGAAAGTAGTTAAGAGTCCCAAGAGCTACAACTCACAGGTTGGAGTGCCGCTTTCAGTATGGCAACTGCATGCGGGTGCTGATTTTGCCATTTTCGAAGCGGGAATTTCTCAGCCCGGGGAAATGGCAAACCTGGAAGCGGTTATTAGACCTACTATGGGAATATTTAGCAATATCGGGCCGGCGCATGATCGCGGGTTCCGTGGCCTGGAAGAAAAAGTTCAAGAGAAAGCACTCCTTTTCAGGAATGTTCACAAAGTTATCTACCGCAAAGATCATAGTCTTATTCACCAGGTACTGAACCAAGAGTTGTCCACAGATCAATTACTGTGCTGGTCCGACACAGAATCAGCAGACGTAACTTTTAAAATTCGTGTGGCGGCTGGCCTCAGCTTTTGTGAATGGCAATACCGGGGACGTAAGGGGGAAGTTAAGGTACCCTTCAGCGATCCTGCCTCATTGGAAAATCTGATGCATTGTTTGACATTGTTATTGTTCCTGGATTATTCACCCGAGGAGATCCGCCGCCGGGTGCAGAACCTGGAAAGCGTTCCTCATCGTCTATCACTAAAGAAGGGACTGCATTCCTGCTATCTTATTGATGACACTTACAACAACGACCTGGCAGGTTTGGAGATAGCCCTGGAGTTCATGAACCAGCAACCACAGGCCAAATCAAAAACGCTGATTTTGTCCGACATCCAGCAATCAGCCCAACCGGATGAAGAATTGTATGGCAAAGTAGCGGCACTTATACAATCTAAAGGGGTCCGGAACTTCTGCGGCATTGGTAAAGGGCTGAGCAAGTCGAAAGCCTTGTTTCCCGATCATCATAGATTTTACATCGACACAAAGGACTTCCTGAGTGCCCGTCCAGAGTTTCACCACGAATTGATCCTTATAAAGGGTGCCCGTGAATTTGCCTTCGAACGCATCGTAAATCAACTGCAGGAAAAACTGCACGGCACCGTACTGGAGATCGATTTGAATGCCCTTACCTATAATTTGAACCATTACCGTCAAATGCTGCCTTCTGCAACCAAGATCATGGTTATGGTCAAGGCCTTTGCCTATGGCAGCGGCAGTCAGGAAGTCGCACATCTGTTGCAATATCAGGGGGTGGACTATCTGGGAGTGGCCTATGCCGATGAAGGTATTACTTTACGCAGGGATGGGATTGAGCTGCCGATCATGGTGATGAATCCCGCCCCCGAAACCTTTGATCAACTTCTGGAACATCAGTTGGAGCCGGAAATCTATAGTTGGGAGCTGTTCGTGGCATATCAACGTTTCTGTCAACAAGAAAACAGGGCTATGCCCATACATTTGAAAATTGATACCGGCATGCATCGATTGGGGTTTGAACTGGGCCAATTGGAGGATTTTATTAATCAATTCCAAGCTTTTCCTTTGGAGGTAGCCAGCATCTTTTCGCATCTGGCGGCGTCCGACGATCCCAATCAGAAGGAGTTTACGGGGTACCAGGCAGCTACTTTTATTGGTGCCGTAGAACAACTGCAAGCCGCACTAAATATCAGGCCATTAAAGCATCTGCTTAATTCTTCAGGAATTGTCCACTACCCAGAGTATACCATGGACATGGTACGACTGGGAGTGGGACTTTATGGAGTGGGGCCAAAATCGCTGGGGCTGCAAAACATCAGTACACTAAAAACCACCATCAGCCAAATCAAGCAGCTCAAGAAAGGCGAAACCATAGGATATGGCAGAGCCGGCCATGCACAGTCCGATATGACTATGGCCACCATTGCTATTGGTTATGCCGATGGCTACAATCGCAGGAATAGCAACGGCGTGGGAAAGGTTCTGGTTAGGGAGAAATTGGCCCCGGTGGTAGGTAACGTCTGTATGGATATGACCATGATCGACATTTCAGGAATCGAAGCTGAAGTAGGAGAGGAGGTTGTCATATTCAACCAAGACCGCACTATAGATCAAATTGCTGATGATATCGGAACCATCCCCTACGAGATATTAACCCAGGTTAGCGATCGGGTGAAACGAGTCTATTTTACTCAGTAAATAGTGCGTATTATTCCTGCATTTGTCATTCTGTGGACAAATTATTCAGGGGGAATCGCTGTTTTCATATGGCATGCTAAAACACACTTTTTGTAAGATCATACTTTTGGCGATATTCATGCTTCAGGCGATGAGTACCAATGTTTTTGGTCAAACTTGTTGTTCCGGAGGAGTGCCCTTGTCCGGCAATTTGGGACTTCCTGCCAGTGATACAGACACCTGGCAGGTATCTTTAAATTACGACCTTAATGTACTTAGGACTTTAAAAAATGGCACCGAAACACTTGACGAACGGGACCGGCAGCGTCTAACTCATTCCATCCTGCTGGAATTAGGATACACTTTTTCCAAACGATTTTCTGCAGATCTTTTTCTGTCATTTGTTCGTCAAGAGCGTCGTATACAGAACCCCGGACTACCTGACCAAAATCAGAGCACCAGTGGTATAGGTGATGGGGTGCTGCTGCTTAAATATAACTTGATCAGCAGCGCAACAGATGTTTTGACCATTGGAGTGGGGCCAAAGATTCCTATAGGGGCTTCCGACGTTACCAAGAACGGGATCTTGTTAGGTGCCGACCTCCAACCGGGAAGTGGCGCTTGGGATGGTGTGATCTGGGGATATTTTTCGCACAACCTGCAATCGCGTAAAAGTATGAGCTACACGTTTACCTCTACCTACCGATATACCGGCACCAACGAAAATTTTCGACTGGATCAGTCATATCGCTTTGGCAGTGAATTTCAGGGGATCTTTGGAGTTGGTGATCGAGTGGTAGTAGGCAAAATGCTGTGGGACCCCTCACTCTCTTTTCGGTACCGACGAGCTTGGGAAGATCAAGTAGGGGGTAACGAATTGCCCAACACCGGCGGAGAATGGGTTTTCATAAACCCCGTCCTGGGCTTCAGCATTACTAGCAAACTGGCCTTCAACGTAGGGGTGGAGCTTCCATTGTATGCCAACATCACCGGCACCCAACTTACTCCCACCTATCGTATCAATACCGGCTTTTATCTGGTATTAGGAGCGCAATCATTGGATATACAACCATTAAAGAAACAATAATATGAAAAGAGCTGCTTACCTCATCATCATATTAACAATACTGTCTTGTAGTGACTCCAGCGACATCAGCACCACCATACCGGGAGGTGGCAACCAGAACAATTGGCTGGTGCCTACTAACCAGGTACTGGATGGAGGAGTGGGCAAGGACGGGATCTTAGCCTTAGTAAATCCGGGCTTAATAGAGCCCTCCAATGCCACCTATCTTCAGGACGAGGACTTGGTAGTGGGCTATAGGGTGGGAGACGACTTCCGGGCTTATCCCCATAAAATTCTGGACTGGCATGAAATAATCAACGACGACCTTGGAAGTCAATCCATAGCCATCACCTATTGTCCCTTGACCGGAACCGCCATAGGCTGGAACAGATTACTCGATGGACAGATCACCACCTTTGGTGTATCGGGATTATTGTACAACACCAATTTGATCCCCTACGACAGGCTTACAGACAGCAATTGGTCTCAAATGCGATTAGATTGCATTAACGGGAATTTTCTTGGAGACCAGATCAGCACCTACCAAGTGGTTGAGACCACCTGGGGTACCTGGAAGGAGATGTTTCCTTCCACCATGGTGGTTTCCGATAATACCGGATTGGGCCGACCCTATGGGTTGTACCCTTATTTTGACGAAAATGGTGCTGATTACCGTATTGATCCTTTTTTGATCTTCCCCATTGAAATTGATGATTCCCGATTACCCCGTAAAAAACGGGTTCATGGCCTGATCATCAACGGGCATGCCAAGGTCTATCCACTGTCGGAATTCGAGAATGAAACCACCTTGATCGAAGACTCCTTCCAGGGTACAGATCTGATAGTTATAGGTGACCAACATCTCAACCTGGTAAACTCTTTCCAAAAAGCGCTCCCCGATGGAAGCGTCTTAGACTTCACGCCAGTGCAGAACCAGCTGCCTGCAGTGCTTGCAGACAATGAGGGAAACCAGTGGGATATTTTCGGAGTAGCACTGAGCGGCCCCCGTATTGGGCAAAAATTAGTTCCCACACAGTCATTCATTGGCTTTTGGTTTTCCTGGGGCACTTTTTATCCGGGGGCTGAAATATATGGAATGTAAGCCGTCTATCACTGTTATTCGCATCCAAACTGTTGTAACTTGCGTTAGTGAAAAACACAATGCAAGGCTGGTTTACGGATAAAAGAAAGCACTACCTGGAACTGCGACAAAAGCTTCAACCTAGTTCCGGGAATTTATCATGGTTAAGGATCATCGTCTTTCTACTCTTTGTGGTGGTGCTTATTTTGGCCATTAGCATTAGGAACATGACCTTGTTGATGGTCAATTTCATTTGGTTTCCCATAGTGTTCGGTATGTTAGTCAAGTATCACAATCGCATACGCAGGAAGATGCTACTTTATCAAATACTGGGGGAAATGAATGCCCGGGAATTAAAAAGATTGCAGTTAAAACTGTCTGATTTACCTGATGGCGCAGAGTTTTTAGAGACAAGACATGCCTATAGCCATGACCTGGATCTCTTCGGCAGGCATTCACTTTACCAGCTTATAAATCGTACTGTAACCCATGATGGTCGCCAGGCATTGGTGAAGGCCATGCTTAGCCCTGTTTCTAAGGAGGTGATTGAAGAACGTCAAGCAGCTGTGGCCGAACTATCCGATGACCCCGATTGGCTGCAACATTTTTTAGGTGCCGGATTGATGTACAAATCGGATGGCCAGAACCCTGGCGCCCTTCTGGAGTGGCTGGCCAAAGATGGCCATCCAAAAATTCCCAGGTGGTATCTGCCGGTTCTACTGGTGGTGCCGGCAATTAGCCTGGTGGTAACCATAGCTTTCTTTATGGGTGATCTGGCATTCGTGTGGTTATTTTTGGTGCTGCTGATTAATGGAGGCATCTTACACTCTACTCGCCACACCGCAGAAGATACTTACCAAAGCACTCACGGTAGTATCAAGATCCTCTCATCATATCAGTCCATGATCCGCAAGTTGGAGGAACGTCAATTCCAGTCACCTCTGTTGATCCGGATTGCTCAGTCCTTCTGGCAACAGAGTTTTACAGCCTCCAAGGTAATTGGCCAACTACAGGGAATCCTGAATAGAATTGAGATCCGCAGAAACGCTTTTTACTGGCTATTTAATATCATATTGTTGCTGGATCTGATTTGGCTGATTCAAGCAGCTCGGTGGAAATCCAAATACCGCTCTTTTGTAGCTCAATGGTTCCAGGCCATTGGCAGTTATGAGTTTTTGGCAAGCCTAGCCCTGACCAGTTATGCCAATCCGCATTGGGCCACTCCAAAAATAACCGACAAGCCCTTCGTATTTCAGTCCAAACAGCTGGGGCACCCCCTTATTTTATATAAGGAACGGGTGGCCAATGATTTTTCTCTGTCGGAGAAGGGTAGTATTACCATTTTAACCGGGTCCAACATGTCCGGAAAAAGCACTTTTCTCCGAACTATTGGTACAAACGCCGTATTAGCTTTCATGGGTGGAAATTGTTGCGCTTCCGAAATGACTATCGGTGAATTTGAAATTTTTACCTCCATGCGTACCACTGATTCGCTGGAAGAGCATGCCTCTTCTTTCTATGCGGAGCTAAGAAGGCTTAATCAGCTTATCGTTTCACTGGAATCTGGCTCGCCTACTATGGTGTTACTGGATGAGGTTTTAAAAGGGACCAACTCTCATGACCGCCACTTGGGGGCTTCGGCGCTTATTCGACAACTAAGCGAAAGTAGCTCGTTCGGATTGGTTTCCACGCACGATCTCTCTCTTGGTTCTTTGTCCGAAGAGTTGGCCGGCATACAGAATTACAGTTTCAACAGCAAACTGTTAAACGGAGAATTAGTGTTTGATTATTTACTGACTCCAGGAGTTTGCAATAGCTTTAATGCCAGTCAGCTTATGGCCCAAATGGGCATAGCCATGGAAAAGGCTGATCCGCCGCACAAAGGCCTTGATGGAAAATAAAAAATGTGCTTACTTCGGGTTCTCTTACGTTTGACAAATATTGAATACTAGACCATCCCATATCGGAATACTGGGAGGAGGACAGCTGGGTCGTATGTTGATACAATCCGCCATCGACCTCAATCTGGAAATCTCTATTTTAGACCCTGATGCTTCGGCACCCTGCCAAGCATTGGCTCATAATTTTATCCAGGGTTCTCTCACGGACTATCAGGCAGTGCTGAAATTTGGACGTAAATGCGACCTGATCACTATTGAGATAGAAAATGTTAATACCAAAGCATTGCGTAAACTGGAAAGTGAGGGTAAGCCGGTATTTCCTCAACCTCAAGTTATTGAGCTGATCCAAGACAAGCGGTTGCAAAAGTCCTTTTACCAAAAGCAGGGAATCCCCACTGCCGAATATATAATTATGGAGCGGCCACAATGGTCAGAACAACATGCCCAAATGCTGCCTGCGTTTTATAAACTAGGCAAATCCGGATATGATGGACGTGGTGTTCATCGTATTGAGGGACCGGGAGATTTCCAGGAGGCACCACAGGGCGCAGGGTTGTTGGAACGACAAATTAACTTCCAAAAAGAAATCTCAGTGATCGTTGCCCGCAACAAAAATGGAGAGGTGGTCCATTTTCCTACGGTGGAACTGTCCTTCCATCCTCAGCAAAACCTGGTGGAGTATTTATTTGCTCCGGCTAGTATCACTGCACAACAAGATCAACAAGCTCAGGGTTTGGCGGAAAAAATAATAGTGGAACTTGATATGATCGGACTATTAGCCGTGGAAATGTTTGTCGACCAGGATGGATCGGTACTGGTCAACGAGATCGCACCCCGACCCCACAACAGCGGGCATCATACTATTGAGGCCAATGAAACCTCACAATACGAGCAACATCTACGGGCAATTCTTAACTTGCCTCTTGGCAGTACCCGCAGCTACACTGCGGCGGCCATGGTGAACCTTTTGGGTGCCGCTGGGTATACCGGGCCTGCAAAATACCAAGGCTTGGAAGAAGTGATGGCCCTGCCGGGAGCCCATGTCCATTTATATGGTAAGAAGGTCACCAAGCCCTTCAGAAAAATGGGCCATGTTACCGTTACGGGCTCCCATATAGACCAATTGCATGAGCACGTTAACTTTATTAAATCGAACCTAAAGATCCTATCATGAAACCTGCAGAAGTAGCAATTATCATGGGCAGCCAGTCCGACCTGAAAGTAATGGAAGAAGCCGCCAAGGTCTTGGAAGAGTTGCGTATCCCCTTTTCCTTAACCATAGTGTCAGCACATCGAACACCCGAGCGTATGTTCAAGTTTGCCAAAGAGGCCAGAGAGCAAAGTGTAAAAGTCATTATCGCTGCGGCCGGAGGTGCGGCTCATTTGCCGGGAATGGTGGCGTCACTCACCACTTTGCCGGTAATCGGGGTGCCCATCAAGTCCCGGAATTCCATCGATGGCTGGGACTCTGTTCTTTCTATTTTGCAAATGCCTGCAGGAGTGCCGGTTGCCACTGTGGCCTTGGATGGAGCTCGAAATTCAGGGATCCTGGCGGCACAGATTTTGGGAACACATCAACCGGAAGTAGCCAGTCGCCTGGAGGAGTTCAAAGAAAAGCTAAAAGAGAAAATCTCCAGTTCAGCTCGCGATATGGAAGAGCACGGCTACCGGGGGCAGGGAATTGGTTTCAAGCAATAGCGTCAAACACAATAATGTTTGAATTTATCTAAACTGGCATCCGATCCCAGCACAATTAATATGTCATCGGAACCGATAACGGTGTCCACATTTGGCCCAAACAAAAATCCCCGGGCATCATCTTTAATGCCCACTACCGTAGCACCGGTTGTTTTGCGAATATCCAGCTCTCTGATAGACCTATTTTGATAGTCTGGCTTTAATTGAGAAAAGCTGAATTCCTCCAGCCGCAGGTCCGAATCCCCTACCCCATTGAGTATTTCTAGAAATTCAATCACGTAGGGTTTGGTGATCAGGCTGGCCATATGGATTCCACCTAAAATGTCGGGCATCACTACCCTGTCGGCCCCGGCACGATGTAACTTCTGTTCCGATTTAAAGTCCGAGGCCCGGGCGATGACCATAATATCGGGATTGTGCTCCTTGGCGCTCATGGTGATAAAAACATTGTCCGCATCATGAGGCAAAGAGGTAATGAGCGCCCTGGCTCTTTCGATCCCGGCTTTTATCAGGTTTTCATCCAGAGTGGCGTCACCGTGAATAGCCGGCAGATCGTCACCAGTGGTTTCCAAAGAATCCTCACTCTTTTCAATAACGATCACTGGGGTCTTCATTTTTTGCAGTTCGCGGCAAGCGCGTGATCCATTCCTGCCATAGCCGCACACAATAACATGGTTTTTAATTTTTTTCACTTGCCAATCAAACATTATGTGTTTATAAATCTTGTTCAGTTCTCCTTCAAATACATAGGTGGTGACAATAGACACTACATAAGCCAACACCCCAATATTGAACATTATGTAAAATACTACAAAAATCTTCCCACCGTCCCCTAGTGGGTGAACCTCCTGAAAACCCACGGTCGACATGGTAATAAGGGTCATGTAAACACTGTCCAGGAATTTATAGTCTTCAATTAAACTAAATCCCGTAACACCCACCAGCAGTGATATGATCAATAACCCTGCTGCAAAAAAGAATTTGCGTAATCTGGAATAAATCACCCCGATATAATTAATTACTTTGAAATTAAAGGGCTTTTAGCTGGACCCATATGATATGGATCACCAAATCCGCTGACCGATCGCATTACCCGCCTGTTGCCAATTTAGGGTTTGAAGGGCTTCATTCATAGTTTTAGCCTACTAATCCTCTCAAATTTTGCTATACTTACAACTACCCCAAGTAAAAATTTATGAATAATCTTAACCATCAGAAGGCAAATTTTGGCACCCTTCCGGTGTTTCTGACGGCCGTTTCCACTATTCTGGGGGCTATCATGTTCTTGAGGTTCGGTTATGCGGTCGGTAGTTTAGGGTTTATCGGCACCATGATCATTATTGTGATCGGGCATATGGTCACCATACCCACAGCTATGGCCATCGCAGAGATCGCTACCAACCAGAAAGTGGAAGGTGGTGGAGAATACTATATTATCAGCCGTTCTTACGGTATCAATATTGGTGCAGCTATTGGGGTGGCCCTATACTTCTCACAGGCCATTAGTATCGCTTTCTACGTGATTGCTTTTGCTGAGGCTTTCTCCCCCATAACCAGTTGGATCCAGTCGGAGTGGGGTTTGGTAATAAACAGCCGCTTTATAAGTCTGCCCGCTTTTATATTGCTCTCCTGGATCATGATCAACAAAGGAGCCAGTCTTGGTATTAAAGTGCTTTATGTAGTGGTCATAACCCTGGGTCTCTCCCTGGTGTTGTTTTTCGCGGGAGGATCGGATTACCAACACCTGGAACCTTCCCAGAATCTTTTGAACAAATTTCAAAATCGCGACCAGTTCTTTTTAGTATTTGCCATTGTTTTTCCAGGATTTACAGGGATGACCGCCGGCGTAGGGTTGTCGGGCGATTTAAAGGATCCCAGCAAATCCATTCCATGGGGAACCCTGGGTGCCACTTTGGTAGGCATGATTATTTACGTTTTAATCGCCTATAAACTGGCCACATCAGCCAGTGGCGAGGATCTGCTGACCGATCAGTTAGTTATGTCCAAAGTCTCACTATGGGGACCCATAATTCCCATTGGTTTGGCAGCGGCAACTATTTCCTCGGCCTTAGGGTCCTTTCTGGTAGCCCCCCGTACTTTGCAGGCTCTGGCAGCAGATAAGATCATGCCCTTTAAAACTTTGAACCGGTGGCTGGCTCATAACCATTCCAAACGACAGGAACCTATCAATGCTACCCTGATAACCAGCCTTATTGGTCTATTCTTTGTAAGTATTGGTGATGTAAACTTTGTAGCGCAGATCATCTCCATGTTTTTTATGGTCACCTATGGTGCCCTTTGTACGATTTCCTTTTTTCAGCATTTTGCAGCAGACCCCTCATACCGCCCCCTATTTCGGTCTCGTTGGTTTATCTCCCTGCTGGGAGCATTGCTCTGTTTTTATCTGATGTTCAAAATGAATACAGGATACGCCTTAGGGGCCTTGTTCATCATGGGACTCATTTATCTGGGCATTACCCACAGTCGTGATACCAAGGAAGGTATGGCCAAGATCTTCCAGGGAGTGATCTTTCAATTGGCCCGTCAAATACAAGTGTTTCTCCAAAAATCCGAGAAAGCCGAAATGATCAATTGGCGACCTTCGGCAATCTGTATTTCAGAGGACTTCTTTAAGCGCCCATCTGCTTTTGAATTGATCCACTGGCTTTCGCATCGTTATGGCTTTGGCACCTACATTCATTTTGAACTGGGCTATTTCTCTAAAGAGTCTAACCAAAAGGCTAAGAAGAACTTAGAATCAATGATACAAGTGGCCAGAAAAAAAAGCAGCAAAGTTTACCTGGACACCATGATCAGTCCTTCTTATACCAGCGCGATTGCCCAATCGTTGCAATTGCCCAGCATTAGTGGGCAGGAAGTGAACTTATTCCTGTTTGAGTATTCTAGAAAAGATCCGCACACCTTAAAACATATAATAGAGAACTTTACGCTGGTTAAATCCGCAGAGTTCGATGCCTGTGTGTTATCCACTTCCGAAAAGGGGTTCGGGCACCGCAAGGAAATACATATATGGATTACCGCCAGCGATTTTGATAATGCCAGCCTTATGATCCTTTTAGGATATATAATTCTAGGTCATCCCGATTGGCGAAAAGCCCAGATTAAGATCTTTGCCATTTTCCCGGAATCGGAAAAAGCCGAACAAAAGAAAATGCTTAATAATCTCATAATTACCGGACGCTTGCCTATTTCAGCACATAATATTGAGGTGCTGACCCATGAGCAAGACGTACGTAACCGCGAAGTGATCCTTAGAAACTCGGTGGCTGCTGACCTTACTATTGTGGGATTTCGCAGTGAGGCCCTGAAACAACTAGGGGCTTCTGTTTTCGATGGCTACTACGAAATGGGCAATGTGTTGTTCGTAAACGCCACTCAGAGCAAAATCATCGAATAGCATTGATAATCAAATAATTGCAGAAAAGTGGGCTTAACCGTAAAATAGCATATACCGGTCGGTAAAATCAGACTGATTAGTCGAATTCTGGGGGGTATTGAAGTATTCGGCACAAAATTTGGCTAATTTAGGGTTAGATGTCGGGGTAATTACCCATACAAACCAAATTTAATGGCTATGAAAAAAATACTGTTTGTTTTCTTGCTTTGGGGGTCCTTACAATTGGCCTACTCCCAAGACCTGACCACTACTCATACCAAAATTCCAGTGACTGACGTAGTGGTGGATTCCTGGACCGCCGTTCTCAATGACGACATGAGTTTCTACAAAAAGACTTTTGTGGATTTCACCAAACAAGAATTTGGCATAAAAGCCAAGAACAGCGGTAAAACCGAATTAATGGTGGAGAAGGCCAGTATCAATCGGGTGTCGGATAAGCGAGGCGATTTACGCATGACCTTTATTACGGAAGGCAGCGATACCAAGTTGGCATTAAGTTTTCTTCTGGGCTACGACATTTGGATCAATCCCCAAGACTATCCCGAGGGCATGGAGCAGTTGCGCCAACTGGTGCGGGATTACCTGAGATACCACTATACCGAATACTACAACGATATTATTGAGCAAGATCTAAAAGTGATCAATGGACACAAAAAGAGCATTGATAAGTCCGAAAAATCCATCAGCAATATGCGCAAACAGATCAACAAAAATGAGGAAAAGCTCAAAACAGAGACCAATGCCAACAGACAGTCCTCCATGGCTAAAAAGAACCTGCAAAACCGGGAAGATATTGACCGGTTATCCGCTGAGATCCCTATCCTCAGGGACAAGATCACTGCCCTTGATGAGCATATTGCCCAGACAAAAACACTAATGAAAAACGTAGAGGCCCAGTATTACAACGATACCGGAGCCCTATCCATACCGGCTACCCAGGAACCCCAAGTAGAAGAACAAGACTATGTGGAAGAGCCGGATCCCCTGGACGACATTGATGAATTTGAAGATCAGGGTGAAGATGATGAAGAAGGCTCGGGCCACCGGGGAAATTGGTAAGCCTTAAGTGCATCTTACAGACGTGGGGTTTGTATTAATCCCAAGCATTTTTTGCCTAGTTTTTCCTTATATTTCCGGGGCTTTTTGAAAAACCTATGAGAATCATCATTGCTGGTGCCGGAGAAGTTGGATACCACCTTGCCAAGCTGTTGGCCTACGAAAAGCAGGATATCCTGCTAATCGATAACGACAAGGACAAGCTTACTCAGGTTTCCAACACCATGGATGTGGCGGTAATCCACGGAAATGCCACCTACTTTAGCGTACTGGAAGAAGCACAGGTCAATAAAGCCGATCTACTGCTAGCTTTGACCTCTTCTGAAGAAACCAATCTGGCTACTGCCATAATCGGCAAGCAATTAGGCGCTAAGAAGACCGTAGCCCGTATTAGCAACATCGAATTTTTGCTTAAAAAAGAGAAAACCGCCTTGCAGAGGATGGGGATTGATGAACTCATTTCTCCAGAATCACTGGCAGCCCGAGAGATCAAAAGGCTCCTAAAAGAGACCGCAATTACCGATACCTTCGATTTTGACCATGGTTTACTTTCATTAGTAGGTATTCACATTGATGAGGGCAGCCCCTTGCAAAACAAAATGCTAATGGATCTGGCGCATCTCAATCCCCACAACAATTACATTACAGTAGCGGTATTGCGCAACAATGAAACGCTAATTCCCAGGGGGAATACGGAAATTAAAGCCAATGATCACGCGTATTTTATTGCCGAACCCGATGGCATAGAACAAGTTCTGAACCTCACTTCCAGAGAAAGACGCACCATAAAAAATGTAATGGTACTGGGTGGAAGTAAAATAGGTTTTCATACTGCACGGAAGCTGAGTATTAAATTCAACGTGAAATTGATCGAGAAAGACAAGCAAAAATGTTTCGAGCTTGCCGATCAGCTTCCGGGAACCTTGATCATTAATGCCGAGGGCAGCGACGTGGAGCTATTAAAATCCGAGGGAATTGCCAATATGGATGCTTTCATTGCCGTGACCGGCAATTCTGAGACCAATATTATTTCCTGTCTATTGGCAAAGAATCAAGGGGTTCCCAAGACCATTGCTTTGGTAGAAAATATTGACTACATCCACTTGTCCCAGAATGTAGGGGTAGATACCATGATCAATAAAAAACTGATCGCAGCCAATTTTATTTTCCGCTATATCCGGCAAGGTGAAGTTCTGGACCTTACCAGTATACACGGTGTTGATGCAGAGATACTGGAGTTCGAAGTAACTGAAAGCTCCAGAATAATTGATCAAGAGCTCAAGGACATTGACTTTCCTAAATCGGCTATCGTAGGGGGCGTAATCCGTAAAGGACAAGGGCACACTATCAAAGGGGAGTTTACCTTTAAGCCCAAAGACCGAGTAGTGGTATTAAGTAGGCCGGAGTGCATTACCAAGGTGGAAAGGCTTTTTAAGTAGCCCTGGCCCCAGGTATAGGTATGAGGTTAAATCTGAATATAGTAGCCAATCTTTTAGGCATTCTGCTCATGATCAATGGCATGTTCATGCTGTTGTGCATACCCGTTTCACTCTATTATCAAGAAGGCGGCTTATACCCTTTGTTGTTCTCAAGTCTAATCTCAGGTGCGGTGGGCGTGTCCCTGTGGTTGAGTAATCGTCGGTCCAAAAACAATACCCTAGGCAAGCGAGAGGGATATTTGATCGTGACTTTAGGCTGGCTGGTCATGTCTTTGACCGGCACCTTGCCTTATCTGTTGAGCGGCTCTATACCTAATTTTACCAACGCCTTTTTTGAAACGATCTCCGGATACACCACTACCGGTGCCAGCATATTGAACGATATCGAATCTCTTCCCAAAGGCATCTTGATATGGCGCAGTCTAACGCAATGGATCGGAGGCATGGGCATAATCGTATTGGCGGTGGCTATTTTGCCGATCTTAGGTATTGGAGGTATGCAGTTATTTGTGGCAGAAGCACCTGGACTAAAGCCCGACAAGCTGCAGCCCAGAATAACGGAGACCGCTAAACGTTTATGGTTCATTTATGTAGGACTTACTTTACTGGAATTTGTACTGTTAAATATTAGCGGGATGACTACCTTCGACGCCATTAATCACAGTTTGACCACCATGGCGACCGGAGGATTTTCTACCAAGCAAGCAAGCATAGCTTATTACGACACTCCCCTGATCCAGTACATCATTATCGCATTTATGTTTATTGCCGGTACAAATTTCACTCTCACCTATTTCGGATTTAAAGGGGATTTTCGAAAGGTATGGGCCAATGAAGAATTCCGGGTGTATTCTCTTGGTATACTTATATTGGGTGTATTGGTTTCGTTAGGCATTTATGTAATTTCGGATAGCGGGTTTGAAAAAGCCTTCAGAGATGCCCTGTTTCAGGTTACCGCACTGGTCACCACCACGGGCTATGTATCCGCCGATTATACAGCATGGACGCCTTCACTGACCATCGTATTTTTTATGCTGATGTTTGTGGGTGCTTCCGCAGGGTCTACCGCCGGAGGAGTTAAGATCGTACGGCATTTGCTATTGATTAAAAACGGCTTCCTGGAACTTAAAAGACAGATCCACCCTGCTGCCATTATACCGGTGAGGCTAAATAAGAAAGCAGTGAGCCAGGATATAACTTATAATGTGCTGGCTTTCATTATGATCTATCTGACTATTTATGTGGTAAGCGCTTTTGTTATGGGACTGATTGGGGTGGATTTTACCACCGCCCTGGGCAGTGTGGCTACTTCCCTAGGCAATATCGGACCGGGACTGGGTTCCGTAGGTCCTGTTGACAATTTTGGCCACTTACCCGTTGCGGGCAAATGGTTTCTCTCGTTTCTAATGCTGCTGGGGCGCTTGGAACTATTTACCGTCTTAATTTTACTAACCCCCTATTTTTGGAAAGGAAATTGACATGCAAGAATTCAACGTATACTGGGCGGTAATCGGCGCCTCAATAATTATAATCCTGTCTTACGGCTACAACGCTCTGGCTCGAAAGACCAACGTGCCATCGGTGCTGATGCTCATAGTGACCGGCTTTATCCTAAGCCTGTTCATTCCATTGGATCAGGAAGCCTTAAAGCCGGTGTTGGAAACACTAGGCACTGTGGGTTTGATCATGATTGTACTGGAAGCTGCTCTGGATCTTCACCTGGAAGTCGGCAAAGGAAAGCTTATTGGACAATCTCTGGTGATTGCGCTGGTGCTGCTGGTATTCACCACTTTTGGCATTGCCATGATCATACGTTTCTTTTTCGATGTAACTCCCTTCGGGGCTTTGGTTTATGCCATTCCCCTGTCCATCATGAGCAGCGCCATAATCATTCCCAGCGTAGCCAATCTCCAAGGGAAACAAAAAGAATTCCTGGTCTTCGAATCGGCATTTTCCGACATACTGGGGATCATGTTCTTTTATTTTCTGCTCGACAGCGCAACCATGGAAGGCGCGGGAGCAGTGACCCTACATATTACCAAGAATATCGGCCTGACCTTGGCGGTGGCAGCCGTTTTCAGTTATGTGGTGATCATCCTTATCCAGAAGGTAACCGGTGAGGTGAAATTATTCCTGCCCATTGCAGTACTGGTATTGGTTTATGCTACCGGAAAACTATTTCATCTTTCATCACTGATTTTCGTTTTGGCATTCGGGTTAATGCTCAACAATAAAGACATCTTTTTTAAAGGTGCTTTTAGGAAATATGTCCTTCCGGGACCTTACAACAATTTGTTAGGAGAAATAAAACTGATCACTTTCGAAAGCTCCTTTCTGATCAGGACTTTTTTCTTTATTGTGTTTGGGATGTCCATCACCCTGGATGGCTTCAATCAAATTTCTATATTTTTGATTGCCGTAATAGCTTTGGTAATTATGTACTTGCTACGGTTCGTGGCTTTGCGAACTATGGCCAAGTCTCAACTCAATCCCGGATTATACATTGCTCCCAGGGGTTTGATCACAATTTTGCTGTTTTACAGCATCCCTTCACAGCACCAAATCGCAGATTTCAGTCCTGCCATACTTTTGCTGGTGATCATTTGCAGCAGCCTGATTATGATGTATGGTTTGATCAAAAATAAGCGCGATCTGGCACAAGAAGAGAATTTAGCCATGTCCACAGAAGAAACACCTGCTTTAGAGGGTCACCAGGAAACACCGCTGGACGAGATTGCAAAGCCAATTTCCCACCCTGAAAGGCCTGAAGGTAATGCCCCATCAGAGTCTTTAAACGACTAAATTCGGATTTTGAGGACGAACTCATAAATGTACCATTTGCACTCATTCTGAATAGTAAAACCTTCTAGGTACCCATAAATTTGACTGCATACAGGATAATGAACTGTATTCCAGTGTTATGGACCTAAATTCTTCAACCCTTCAAGACCAACTCCAGGAGTCGGCCCAAGCCCATATTACCCCTGGCTTGCACCAGCGACTTGAAGGTCATGTACAACTAATTGAGGAGGTGCAAAAGAGCCTTCATCAATACCAAGAACGCACCCATAGCGGAGGAAAGCCTATTGGGATTTTGGAACTGGTTCGAGAAATGAAGTCGTTTAAGGACGCCATCACCCAGTCGGTCAATCAATATACCTCTGTAGATCCCGATAAATCACTGAGGGAAGATTTTAGTGAATATTTTGAAGCGCTTGCAGTTATCACCGAACAACTTCCGGAAACCTATATGGGAGTACAAAGCACCTCCCACTTTGTGGTCTCGGCCGGCGATCGATTCTTCCTTCGCTTGGGTAAAGCGGTTAAAAGGATCTTGTTGCGTTTGGATCATATTCCTCAAAGAATTTTAAATTGGTGGCGCAGGCTCAGGAAGCAGCCGTCCCAGCCTATGAGGCCTTGGAAAAGATTAATCCCTCAAAAGAACATGGTCATCTGGTTTTACAGGGATGTACTGTTTCAAGAAATGCAGAAAACATTAGGTTCCGTGTATCGGACAGTAGCTACCTCATCACATGAACTTTGGAAGCTAGAGTCTAAGCTCGATCAGGATTTCGAGCACCTGAACTTGGAAGACCCCGGCCATAAAGTTGAAGCTCCGACTTTTGATTTTGATGATCAGATAACCCAAATGCTGGATGAGATCCGGGAGCAACAAAATACACTGCTTTCTAAAGTAAATTATGCTTTCGACCGAGTTTCGGAAAACTATCTCCGGCATCACCAATTAGTGGGCACACTGGATTTGCCGGAGAAAGCCTACAGTGTGGCCAGGTTGGAGCGGTTTCAAAAAGCCACTGAGAAAAGCTATTCAAAGGTCCGAAAAGGTTGGAGTAACACCATCGCTGTGCTGAGCGATCACTACAACCTGGATCAAGAGCTTTATCAGTTGCGTTATGCCTGTCTTGAACAGTATTTCTATACGGCTCAAAAGCTGGATCTTAAAGTAAGTGAAAAATTGAGGGAGCCTTATCGGAAATAACCGATTTTGTTGGCACTCAAAAGGGACGATTAGATCAGGCGGAAGACGGACAATGCCTGGCCAAAGTGATCAAGGAGGTTAGGTACGATATTGCTAAATCACTAAAGACAAGTATACCCGCTGCTACCAAACTAATATTTGATCAAAATATCCCGGCCCTTATCGACAACCTGGAAGTAAAGATCAAAAACCAAGTATCCGAGCTATCCAACACCCGATCGATGGTAAAGGACATTACCTATGAAAGGGGCATTCAGTCTTCAGAGATCGATCAGATCTCGCCTCGAGAGCTTATCGCCTTTGAAGCCTTGCCCAACCTGCTTAAAGATATCAAGAACCTGAAAAGTGAGCTGGTACATAACCTGGAACATACCCAGCAACAACTTTCTGAAATAGCCGAAATATGCGATTTCAATTTGGCCACAGCTCTAGCCGCCATGGAAGAGGCTCCAGAGGAGGACAAGGACCCTAAGACCTTAGCCTTGGAAGGCATGGAACGGGCGGCAGGAAGACTTCAAGACATCAGCGAGGCCCTGCACCATCTCAATAAAGACACTAACCTGAAGATCAAAGAAGGTGTTTTGAATTTTAACGAGAGCATTCATGCGCTCAACGAAGTAGAAACAGTATTTGATATAAAGGTCCGCATCGCTAAAGCTAAAGCGGTAGAGAAAACCAAGGCCCTGAAGAACCAAGTTCTGGATTACTTAAAAGGATTTCTGCCTCGATTGATCTCCCTGGCCAAGCGTCGTTGGTTGATGATCAATAGGTACTATCTGGAAACTACCAAGCGCTACGGCATTGCCGGAAGCTCTCAAGCTCTCACCGCAGAAGTGTCCAGTTTCCTGTCCGAGACTGACGCCGCTATAGACCAGCTGCCCTTTGTGTATCAGAGGCTGTTTGAGATCACTCCGTTGGAAAACCCAAACTTTTATGAACTCCGATCGCAGGAAACTCAAAAATTGCTAAAGGCCTATCAGAGCTGGGAGAAAGGTCATTACGGAGCCACCGCCTTAATCGGCGAGGCGGGAAGCGGAACCACTACTTTAACCAATTTTTTCCTGGAACAGCTGAAGAGTCGCCACCATATTGTAAGGACCAATTCTCACATACAGATCTATCAGCCGGCCGATTTCCTGGAGTATTTCCAGAACCTTTTCGACACCGAGCCCTTTGAAAGCCTGGATCAATTGGTGGATTATCTGAATAGTATCAACAGTAAGCGGATCATGGTACTGGAAAATCTGCAGCATTTTTATTTACGTAAGGTCAACGGCTTCGCCTGTTTAAGAATGTTCTACGAACTTGTTTCACGTACCAACCAAAATATTTTTTGGCTTACTACGGTAAACCTCCACGCTTACCACTATCTCAATAAAACCTCCCAAATAGAGGACTTCTTCGCTTATAACATCTATATGGAGCCTTTAAAAGACGAGCAGGTCACCAACGTGGTCGTGAGACGGCACCGGGTAAGTGGTTATAATACCTTTTTCAAACCCAGCAAGTACGATCGCAAAAGCAGCAAGTACCAGAAAATGACAGAAGATCAACGTCAGCAGTATCTGCAGAAAGAATACTTTTCCGGACTGAACAAACTGGCTCACAGCAACATTACGGTAGCCCTAATATTTTGGCTGCGATCCACCTTAAAAGTGGAAGACGATACCATAACCATAGGTTCGTTAAAGGACATGGACTTTTCATTTCTTTCCAATTTAAGTAGTGAAAAACTGTTCACCCTGCACGTGTTACTGCTGCACGATGGCATCAGCATTGAGGATCACGCCCTGATCTTTCAACAGGCAGAGGATAAGAGTAAGTTGGTACTGATTCTATTGTACGAGGATGGCATTATCATTCGAAAGGAAGAGCGGTATTTTATAAACCCTCTGCTGTACCGTCAAGTGGTCAATTTATTGAAATCAAAAAACTTCCTTCACTGATGAAAGCTTTGGCATACCTGTTTTTCATGGTGGTCTTCCCCTGTAGTATTTTTGGGCAGGCATCGGTCGATAGTACACATCGGACCGACTCTAGTTTGAACATCCATATCAGCAGTTCGGATACTGTACACATTTATCACACCGATACCGTGGTGGTAGCTACCGATACTACCAAACGCCAGGGTATTTTCAGTGAACCCATCGCCGTACAGGAGCAGTCCGAAAAAGAGCTGGATCCCACCTCAATTCTGCGTACTATCTCTGTGGGTAAAATAATATGGTCTTTCATCTTTTTACTGCTGACCTATTTCATTATTAAGGTTCTCAGTAACCTGCTTAATCTTATCGCCGAACGCAGTGCCAAGTATCGGATAACGGTGAAAGGGTTGATCCCCATAATACGCATTGTGGGATGGATTTTCGGGATCTATGCGGTGATCGGGGGTATTATTCATCCCCCACTGCAAACAGTTTTCGCCGTAATGGCCTCCGTGGGTATTGCTATTGGATTTGCCGCTCAGGATATCCTAAAGAATATCTTTGGAGGTTTGATGATCGTATTTGACCGTCCCTTCAAAGTTGGAGATAAGATCGAGGTGGGTAAATACTATGGCGAAGTAGTAGAAATTGGCTTAAGGTCGACCCGTGTGATTACACCTGATGACTCATTAGTGAGTGTGCCCAATGCCGAGATCATGAATCAATCGGTTTCCAATGCGAATTCCGGAGAACCCAATTGTCAGGTGGTAGCGGAGATCTATTTACCTATCACCATCGATACCGATAAAGTGCGTAAGATTGCCCTGGAGGCGGCCCAGGTTTCAAAATACATTTACCTCAATAAGCCCATTACTGTACTGTTCTTCAATGAAATTAAAGAAAGGCGCTCCTACCTGAAAATGCGCTTGAAGGCCTATGTGATGGACATCCGTCATGAGTTCAATTTCAAAAGTGATATGACGGAAATCGTTTTGAAGGAACTATTGTCGGAAGAGGTGATCAAGCCGGAAGAACTTTATTAGTTCAGTTCCTAATCAAAGTTACCGCTTTGCTAATAAAGTAGACCCGCAAATCCTCAGGTCCGTTGGTCTCTTGTGGTGAAATCCCCGGATTTATTCCGGGGTCTACTGGAATCCTTCTTTATTCTGGAATTCTTTACTAATAAAGTAGACCCCGCAAAGCCTTAGACTTGGTCTGAGGTGCATGGATCACTTAGGTTGGGAGTTTTCGTTAAAATACCTCTTATTTATGGTTGCAATTCGTTAACCTTCCTAAACCCCAACACACCAAGCCATGAAAGCTATAACCTATACCCAATACGGTCCTCCGGAGGTACTTAAACTTAAAGAGATTGACAAACCCGTCCCCAAAGACAAAGAAGTGTTAATCAAGTTAAAGGCCGCAGAGGTCACTAAGGCTGACTGTGAGATGCGAGCTTTTAAATTTCCCGTAAACTGGTTTTGGCTGCCTCTGCGTATAGCTTTAGGGATCTTCAAGCCCAAAAGGTCGGTGCTGGGCAGTTATTTTGCGGGTGAAGTCGTAGCTAAAGGTAAAGAAGTGACCAGGTACCAGTTAGGGGAACAGATCTTTGGATGCGGAGGATTGCGCCTGGGCGCTTACGGAGAGTTTATGTGTCTGCCTGAACGCTATACCATGGTCACCAAACCTTCTAATATGAGTTTTGAGGAAGCAGCTGCGGTGCCCCTAGGTGGATTGAACGCCCTTCATTTTATGAAAAGGGCGGACATAAAACCCGGGAAGAAGGTGCTGATCAATGGGGCCGGTGGCAGTATTGGAATCTTTGGTGTGCAGATCGCCAAGTCTATGGGAGCGGAAGTAACGGCGGTGGACAGCGGGATAAAAGAAGAAATGCTGCGTTCCACGGGAGCTGACCATTTTGTCAACTATCAACAACAGCATATCGCCCAGCTCTCAGATAAATATAATGTAATCCTGGATATGGTGGCCAGCAGCTCCTATAAGGAATGTGTGGATTTACTGGCGCCTGGAGGACGCTATTTACTGGGAAACCCCCGCTTGTCCGACATGTTGCGATCCTTATGGACCAGTAAATTTACCGATAAAAACGTGATCTTTGCCTTCGCACAGGAAACTGAAGAGGAATTGCTGGCCTTGAAGGAAATGATAGAAGCGGGACAGATCCGAGCGGTAGTAGACAAGGTCTATACCATGGATCAAGCCCCAGAGGCCCATCACCGGGTGGAGACAGAGCAACGGCTGGGTTCGATTGTGATATCGATGGAAAAGTAGCATTGGGTGCTACCGTGGTAGGATATTGGCCGAAAATATCATAGAGTAAGGTCCTAACTATTTCGTAATTCTGCACGACAGTGATGGTAACATTGAATAAATGTCTTCCAGGCGATTTAAAGCTGTTACAGAATATCTGTACAAGCATATACCCCATCTATTTCGGAGATCACTGGGAAGGGCCGGGGTTAGAATTATATCTGGAAGAACAATTTAGCACGGAGCGTATGACCCAAGATCTGGAGGATCCGAGAATTGGATATTTCTTCATTTGTCTCCAGCATAAACCGGTAGGGTTTCTCAAAGTCAACTATGAAGCCCCTTTTGAAGGTTTTGATAGGGGCACTACCAGCGAACTAGAGAAAATGTACATCTCACCGGAACACAAAGGCCGGGGTTTAGGTAAAATAGCCCTGGAAAGTCTGGTGGGAATACTAGCTCAAAAGGGGAAAAAGGTCTTGTTTCTCTGTGTTTTGGACTCCAACCCGGATGGTTTTCAGTTTTACCAAAAAATGGGTTTCGTGTTCCAACGGGCCGATGAACTTAAATACATCCATTTTAAAAAAGAGCTTAGGGGGTTGAAATTTATGTACAAATCTATCTAACCAAAGTGATCAAGGATGTTCAACAGTCTTCACGGCTTGCCAAATGATGATTAATCCTTATTTTGCAGGGATGTCTTAAAAGCGCTATGGGATTGGATCTCTTTCATTTCTTTGCGGCGATTCTGGTACTCTCGGCCGTTTTTTCCTTTGTAAATCAGAAAACCTTAAGATTACCTACCAGTTTAAGCTTAATGCTAGCGGGTCTGGTGATCTCCATTGTGATCCAGCTGATGCATTGGGTATCCCCGGCCGTTTCTGACTACATCACCCAAGAGATCGCCACTATCAATTTCTCCGAGTTTCTGCTGGAGATCCTTTTGAGTTTTTTACTGTTTGCCGGGGCTATGCATACAGACCTGGACCGGCTAGCCAAAGACCGCTGGCCCATTATTAGTTTTGCCACCATCGGGGTAATGTTATCCACTTTTATAACCGGTACCATAATCTACTACACCTTGCAAGCATTCGGCATCTCCTTGGATTACATCTATTGCCTGCTATTCGGAGCATTGATCTCTCCCACAGACCCCATAGCCGTATTGAGTTTGCTAAAGAAGGCCAAGGTACCCAAGTCACTGGAGGTAAAGATTACTGGTGAATCCTTGTTCAACGATGGTGTGGGGGTGGTACTGTTTCTAACCATTTTTCAAATTGCCAACCAGGGCCTGGACAATGTCAGCGGTTACCAAATAGGCAAATTATTGGCATTGGAGATATTCGGGGGGATCGGGCTGGGTCTTATAATTGGTTACCTGGGCTGGAAACTCATGAAGGCCCTGGACCACTATCAAACGGAAGTCATCATATCACTGGCATTGGTTACCGGAGGTTATAGCCTGGCTAGCTTTCTTCATTTTTCAGGTCCTCTGGCCATGGTGGTGGCCGGACTGTGGATCGGCAATCATGCCAAAGAGACGGCTATGTCGGAAATCACTTTGGATTATGTTACCAAATTTTGGGAGATCACCGACGAGGTATTGAATGCCATTCTATTCGTGTTGATCGGATTGGAACTGGTCTTGATTTCCTTCAACCTTAACTATTTGATCATAGGTGTGATCGCTGCCATAGTGGTGCTGGTAGTACGGTATTTTTCGCTGGCCGTCCCCTCCCACTTATTGGGCTTTAAAAAGACCTTTGCTCCTAATGCCTTACCCATTATGACCTGGGGAGGGCTGCGGGGTGGAATTTCTATTGCCCTGGCCTTATCGCTGCCGGCTTCAGGGGAAAAAGAACTGATAGTGGCCGTCACCTATGTAGTTGTTCTTATTTCCTTATTGGTTCAGGGGTTGACGATCGAACGATTTATCAAACGCATGAACCGTACACCTGCCGTCTAAATGTTTATATTATGGTTATTTTAAGAAGACCCCAATATGCCTAAGGCTTTAGTACGCACCACTATAGGTCATAACGATAAAATAGATCTCCCGGAAATGAAGTTAGATAATATCGATGCTAAGATCGATACCGGGGCGGACAGCAGTTCCATACACTGCCATCACATAGAGATCATCAAACGGAAAGGCAAAAGGGTATTGCACTTCATTTTACTAGATCCCTCACACCCTGATTACAACAATCGTAGTTTTTACTTCGACCAGTTCAAACAGCGCAGTATAAAAAATTCCTTTGGAGACAGCGAGAAAAGATATATCATTAAGACCACAGTAGTGATCTTCGAAGAGGAGTACCACACGGAATTCTCCCTGAGTTACCGAGGTAACTTGACTTACCCTATACTGTTGGGTAAAAAATTCTTATACCGAAAATTTGTGGTGGATGTAGCCAAGACCAACCTTTCGTATCGACGCAAGACCCGGAAAAAGAAAAAATAACCATGAAAATAGTAATCCTTTCTACCAGCACCCACCTGTATTCTACCCGGAGACTGGTAGAATCTGCACAGGCCAGAGGGCATCAGGTGGAGGTAGTGGATCACCTGAAATGCAACCTCATCACCGAGGAACAAAATCCCAGCGTGCACTATCAGGGAAGAGCTTTGGACGACACGGATGCAGTTATCCCCCGTATAGGGGCTTCTGTGACATTCTACGGATCGGCCGTAATACGACAATTTGAGATGCGTCATATTTTCACGGCTGTTCAAAGCCAAGCACTGCTGAGATCACGGGATAAGCTTAGAAGTTTGCAGATATTGGCCAGAGCTGATCTGGGACTCCCCAAGACTGTATTTACCAATTACAGCCGGGAAGTCGATGAAATCATCGATGCTGTAGGCGGTGTCCCTCTGGTAGTGAAATTGCTGGAAGGAACCCAGGGATTGGGTGTAGTGTTGGTGGAAAACAAAAAAGCCGCTGCTTCAGTTATCGAAGCCTTTAATGGATTAAAAGCCCGCATTATCGTACAAGAATTTATCTCGGAAGCCCATGGGGCGGATATTCGCGCTTTGGTGGTGGACGGCGAAGTGGTGGGCTCCATGAAAAGACAAGCCAAGGACGGAGAGTTCAGGTCCAATCTGCACCGAGGAGGTACCGCCGAGATCATCACCTTGTCAACTGAAGAAGAGACAGCAGCCATAAAAGCCGCAGAGTGCATGGGGTTGGGAGTAGCCGGTGTGGACATGTTGCAATCCAACCGGGGTCCTCTGATAATTGAGGTTAATTCCTCACCAGGACTAGAGGGGATCGAGGCCGCTACCGGTTCCGATATAGCCGCCAAGATCATTCAGTATTTGGAGCGGAATGCAGGAAAGAAAAACACCGTTGTAGATGCTTAGCCTATGAAGATTGCCGGAAAAACCTTAGGAAAGGACAGCTTTAACCAACTAAGTCTGGACATTGCCAGACTTCCCTCCCGCACTAAAATTGATATTCCCATTTTTGTCCGCAGGGCTCCACATGACGGCCCTACCCTGCTACTAATGGCTGGATTACACGGCGATGAAATAAACGGGATCGAGATCCTGCGAACGGTATTGGATAAGCGCTGCTTCGACCCTGTGCAAGGTACTGTAGTCTGCATCCCCATAATCAATATATTTGGCTTCTTAAATTTCTCCCGGGCAGTACCTGACGGCAAAGATGTAAACCGCTCATTTCCCGGTTCGAAACGAGGTTCACTAGCCAGCCGTGTGGCTTATCATTTGATGAATGAGGTACTTCCGGCAGTCGATTTTGGCATCGACTTTCACACCGGAGGCGCCAGCCGCTCCAATTATCCACAGGTAAGGTGTGTGCTGAATGACGAAAAGAATAAAATGCTGGCACAGGCGTTCAACGCCCCATTTACCATTGACGCGCCTTTGATACCGAAGTCCTTACGACATTCCGCGCATGCACGTGGAAAGAACATTCTAGTCTATGAAGGAGGGGAATCCCTACGCTTCGATGCTTTAGCCGTAAAGCATGGGGTCTTAGGGGTACAAAAGCTAATGGCCCAATTGGAAATGACAAAAAAAGCGCCTGCAAAGAAAGAAACTAACGTGGTGATACGCCAAAGAAAATGGGTAAGGGCCAAAAATGCCGGCCTTTTCCATTCCAGGGTTAAAAACGGGCAGATTGTGGTAAAAGGCCAGGAGATAGGATTCCTCACCGACCCATTTGCTGAATTCAAAACCCTGCTTAAAGCTCCAATGTCAGGACACGTGATCGGGCTCAATAACAATCCCGTGGTCAACCGCGGGGATGCTCTTTTGCATCTGGGGGCGTGAAAGCCAAAATTTTAAGAATGAAACAAAACACTAACAACATCCAACTAAATGGTTAGGAATTTGTCGAATTTAAAGTTGATGTCCGCCGGTAATGGTTAATATTTTCCTACAAATCTCAACAAGTGACACCTTGCTATGGTAATTTAAATACGGGTGGTGGGGGGCGCCCCTGAATAAAATTATCAATCTGATCCACTAAATTTAATCAAGATCGGATCCTTAGGAGCTTTAGGATGCCTTTGGCCAGTTTTTTCTCTTTTTCCCAGAAGAATTGAAATTGGCCGAACAAAAACCCATAGCCCAATAGCAGCACCTGGTAAAGTGGGAAAACCAATACCAGGTAGCTCACGGTTTTTAGCCAACCACTGGCGTCCTGGATACCTAGGGCCTGAAAGATCAGGGGCCTGATAAACACCACGGTGAAACCGGTAGCGGCAAAGACAATTAAAATCACCACCACTTGCCACAGGCTCTTTAGGCCCCACTTTTCTTTCATGCGCTCCAAAAAGGACTTTTTGGTTTTCTGCGGACTTTGCTCTTTCATAAATGAATTTTCAATAGTGCAACTTAGCCATTACCTGGTAATGTACGGTATCTTTAAAAACTAATTTGTGATAACCCGCCACGCTATAACCTTTAAGCAAATAACCATTTCCGGATTTTTCAAGGTCCATTCGCACAAAACGTTTGCTGCTGTAGAGGACATTTTTCTCCCGGTAATCCGACTCCCAAGAGGTGATTTTTCCTTCACTATCGTAGTGCACTTTCATTGATTGCACCCCAAGTTGCTTGGGATCTCGCAGCTGGTACAGGTCAAATCGGTTACCTGCCTCATCAGTTCCCTTACGGGTGGTATAGGCATCGCGCAACACCGGCTTGTTGATGTCATGGTCTCTAAAAACGATGAATTCATGGGCCCAGAAAGCGCTGTCCTTAGTGGATTCGGAATTCATGGTTTCATCTCTGTCATCCATGGAGAGGTCTTTCTCCAGGTCACAGGGGAGATCTTTAAGCTTTGCTATTTGCTGCTCAATAAAGCCATTCACATCAAAGTAAACCAAGTCGGTTTCCCCTCTCTCCTGCTGGCACGACAGGCCCAGTAATAAGCCACAAATGATTAGCTTGTTATAAGCCCATTTTAAAGCAAGCATTCCCCGGTCATTTCTTGTGGCACATCAATACCCATTAATGTTAGGATGGTAGGTGCCAGATCACCTAGTTTACCGTCCCTAATAGGTTTACGATATTCATTATCCATCAAAATGCAAGGCACCAAATTAGTGGTGTGCGCAGTATTGGGTGTGCCGTCCTCATTGATCATGTAGTCGGAATTCCCATGATCAGCAATGATCAATATGGCATAATCGCTTTTGAGTGCTGCCTCTGCTACTCTTTGAGCACATTGGTCCACCGTTTCACAAGCTTTAACTGCTGCCTCAAAAATACCGGTGTGGCCTACCATATCCGGATTGGCAAAATTCAAACAAACAAAGTCTGCGGTTTTTTGCTGAAGTTTAGGAATAATAGCTTCGGTTATGTCCTCAGCACTCATTTCAGGCTGCAGGTCGTAGGTGGCTACTTTTGGCGAGGGGCAAAGAATCCGCTCCTCCCCCGCAAATGGCTCTTCTCTCCCACCGGAAAAGAAAAAAGTAACATGTGGATATTTTTCTGTTTCGGCAATACGGATTTGGGTGGCGCCAATTTTGCCCAGCACTTCACCCAAAGTATTTTCTAAGTTATCCTTTTCGAACAACACCTTCACACCCTTAAAGGTCTGGTCATAGTTAGTAAAGGTGAGATAATTAAGGTTCAACGTGGACATGCCATGGTCCGGTAGATCCTTTTGTGTCAGCACCTGGGTGATTTGCCTACCCCGGTCGGTCCTAAAATTAAAACAGATAACAGTGTCACCATTTTCTATAGTAGCAACCGGCTCACCCCTATCATTGGTTGCCACCAGCGGCTCTAGGAACTCATCGGTAATTCCTGCCTCGTATGATCGACCAATACCTTCCGTCAGGTGAGCTACTCTCTCGCCTGCGCCATGCACCAATAAGTCGTAAGCCCGCTTAACCCGTTCCCACCTCTGATCGCGATCCATGGCGTAATACCGGCCAATCACTGAGGCCAATTTCCCGCCTTTTTCTCTTAGGAACTTCTCCAGATCAGTGATGAATTTAATTCCACTTTGGGGGTCGCAATCGCGGCCATCCGTAAAAGCGTGAACGAAAAGATTTTCTGCCAATCCTTGTTCTTGAGCCGCTTGGCAAATTCCTTTTAAATGATCAATATGAGAATGAACTCCACCATCCGAAACCAGGCCAATCAAGTGGAGGTTTTTACCAGACTTTTTGACATAATCAAAGGCGGATTGCAATGTAGGATTACCAGCAAGGGTACCATCTTCAACTGCTTTGTTTATTTTCACCAAATCCTGATAAACAATTCTGCCGGCCCCAATATTCATGTGGCCCACCTCTGAATTTCCCATCTGGCCCTGGGGGAGTCCTACAGCTAAACCACTAGCATTCAATCTACTATGTGGATATTTGGACCAAGCATCATCCATAAATGGTGTATCTGCATGGTTTATGGCTGAAACCTCCGGATCTTTGCCCAGTCCCCAACCGTCCAGTATCATCAACAAAACTCGTTTCATAGCTGCAAATATAAATATTCAAAGCCTAGGTTTGTAACTGATATTAGATTGTATTAATTTAAATTTGCAGTTAATCTAAACTAAAGAGGTTTGATCTTTTTTGGCATAGTTTTGGAGATATGCATGGTGAAATTAGTTGAATTATGCTCAAGAATAAGATATTAACGTATTTTTCACTCTTAATATTTGGTTGCTTTTTAGCCACAAGCACGCCTGTGGTGGCTCAAAGTGAAGTGATCAACAATGTAAGATCTGCCATTAAGGCAGGTAGCTCTAAGGAGTTGTCCAAGTACCTGAGTGAAATGGTATCTCTTAAAATAGAGGGGGTCCAGTCCAACTATAGCAAAACCCAGGCAGAATATGTATTGAATGATTTCTTTGGCAAATACCGGCCCAGTGATTTTCAATATGTTCATCAGGGTGCTTCAGAAGGAGGACTGAAATACGCCATTGGCCGCTATAGCTATGAAGGTGGATCATTTAGAGTAGTGCTGCGATCCAAAAACCTGGAGGGCGGTTACAAAGTAAGCAGTCTTGATTTTACTAAAGAATAGTATTAGAAAATTACCTGATACAAAGGCTCAAGTTTGAGCCTTTTTTTATTTTAGCGGAAATGAATGAGCTGAAATACCTTACAGATGCTGCTTTGGATAACTTTATTCACACCGCCTTAATAGAGGACGTGGGCGACGGTGATCACAGCAGCCTGGCTTCTATTCCTGCAGAAACCCAAAATCGTGCGAAATTGATCATTAAAGACCAAGGCATTATTGCCGGATTGGAATTAGCACAAAGGATCTTCTATACCGTCGACCCAGAATTGCAGGTGCAATTATTATTGTCGGATGGTGAAGAGGTTGCACATGGCGACATTGGCCTGTATGTAGAAGGCAAGGCCCGTTCTATTCTTACTTCGGAAAGATTGGTACTAAACTGTCTACAGCGCATGAGTGGGATCGCTACCTATACTCATTCCCTCAAATCCCTGATCTCACATACCCCAGCACAGCTTTTGGATACCCGTAAGACCACCCCTAATTTTCGTTTACTGGAAAAGTGGGCAGTAGCCATAGGAGGGGGAACCAATCACCGCTTTGGATTGTACGATATGATCATGCTAAAAGACAACCATATTGATTACGCTGGAGGTATAGAGAAAGCCATCGCCGCCACACAAGACTACCTGAAATCCCATCATCTGGATCTTAAGATCGAAATTGAAACCCGCAATCTACAGGAGGTCGGGAAAGTACTTGATGTGGGCGGGGTTCATCGTATTATGTTGGACAATATGAGTATTGAAGATATGACGGCAGCAGTACAGTTGATCGGGGGAAAATATCAAACGGAAGCCTCTGGCGGAATAAATGAAAATACTATAACCCAAGTGGCTTCCACGGGTGTAGATTTCATTTCAGTGGGAGCGTTGACCCACTCTGTTAAGAGTCTTGACATTAGCTTAAAAGCAGACCCCTCCAAATAGTTTTCTCAACTTTTCCGGACCATAGGTTTTTTACTATATTTGGAGCCCAGTTTACTTCCGCAAGCGTATGATCGTTAAGACAAAGAAATATAAACTCCCTACCGGTACCTATATAAGAATGGGGCTGATTAATATTCTTAAGGAACAATGGTGGGTCTTCTTGATTTATTTGGCCCTTTGCGGCATGTATTTCGTACTTCCCTCTCACTGGTGGATTACCGGGGCCACTATCGCCCTGGTGCTTTATATGCTATTTTGGGTGATTCAATTTGCTGGAATACCCCAGCTTGAGCAGAACAAAGTTCTTTTTGAGAAACTTGGTTACGAAATCGACAGCCGCCAAATCATGGTAAAAGTAAGCAGTAAGCAAGGAATGCCCATTACCTGGGACATGATCAAACGAGCCACGGTGGCCAAAGATTATTTCCTGTTGGTGGTTTCCAAAGCGCAGTTGATCCACTTACCCTTTCGCATCTTCAACAACGAAAACCAGATAAAGTTTGTAGAGACCATCCTGCGACGTAAAGGCTTGGTAAAATAAGTCAAACTCTAAACTTGGGGTAGTAGCGCAACAGAACCACGCCGGACAATAAGGTATAACCGGCCATCACATAATAGGCATAGGTGATGTTCTCACCCTGAGCGAAAAAGGCCAGTGAAAAGACCAGAGTAAAGCTGGTGCGCATGATCAGGTTCAAAACACTAAAAACACTATTAACCCGGCCAATTACCTGGTTGGGGATATGATCGAACAAGTAACTTACTCTAAGAATGCGTGTGCCGGCATTGGCAAATCCAATTAGAAATCCCACAATAAAATAATAGGGCACAGACTTTAATAACGCACACAAAGTCAGCAACAGGGTAGTCAAAAACATAAAAAATATGATCACTTTAACTTTGGGCCATCCCTGTGTCCACCGCCCTATAAAGATCCCAGCCATTAAAGCGCCCACGCCATAAAGCATTTCCATACCCCCGAATACTTCACCTCCTACCTTCAGAAAATTAGTGATATACATGGGCATTACGGTGAATAAACTCACCAGTAAAATCACAAATATAGAATGAGTAAAGAAGCCGAATAAAAACACCGTCGGATGGTCCCTCAGGAATTTGAATCCCGTTTTCAATCTGGAGACCAGGGGGCTCCGATCGATCTTAAATACTTTATCCGGAATGTAGCGTATAAAGGAGATCAAAAATACGGACACAAAGTAGGTAATGCCATCCAAGGTAAAGATCTCGTAAATTTCCCAGGCCTCAATGGTGATATGTCCTAGCAGGGGTAAGTGGGTGTCCACACCTTCCAATAAAATCACTGCCATGGCGCCCGCCATTACGTTGGTAGCCTGTCCCACGATCTCAATGTAGCTGGTAACCCGGGTGTAATGTTTGGGGAGGCTTATTTCCTGTACGAAGGCATATAAATTGGGGTAGTGCATGCGATAGCCAAACACGGTTATGGTAAAGACCAACACGATCAGCGGTAAGGGCAGGCTTCCCTGGAGCCAACCAGCACCTGCCACCAACAATAGGATGCTACCTTCTACGATGTTGGTGGATAAAAACAACCCCCGCCGGTTAAAGCGATCTACCAAAGTACCGGCAAATAGCCCCCAAAATATGGTAGCAAAAGTTATGGCCGCGAAGATGATATTAAACTGCGAAGAAATCCCTCTTTGGGCGAAATACCAGGGTATGGCCAACATGGATACTCCCTGGGCAAAACCGGAAATGGCATTGGCTGCGAATAGTAATGCAAGAGCCTTTGGGTTTTTCAATTATTAGTAAATTGCCTGGGAATTATCCTGAGTTAACAGGTTTGTAATATAGTCCAAATGGGTAAGACAGCAAAGGAGGAGGAGTTTCGCAAAAATGCCAAGTTAAAGGCAGCCCGTTACTGTGCTTACCGGGAACGTACTCAGAAAGAAGTTAGAGAGAAACTACACAGCTATGGTCTTGAGTGGGACGCGGCTGAAGAGGTAATTTCTGATCTGATCACTGAGGGCTTTATCAATGAGGAGCGATTTGCCATAGCCTACGCCGGCGGTAAATTCCGACTAAAAAAATGGGGCAAGCTAAAAATCCAGCAGGGACTTGAATCGCATGGCCTTACCAGCTACTGCATCAATAAAGCGTTGCGCTCCATTGAGGATCCCGATTATCATCAGACCCTTAGGAAATTGATATCGGAGAAATGGCGTAAACTGGATATCGAGGATCTGTTTGTGCGCAGGCATAAGGCCGCCCAGTATGTAATGTCTAAAGGGTATGAACCTGATCTTATTTGGAAAATACTAAAAGAGCCTATTGGGGAGTGAGCTTCACCTTGGTAATATCATAAACTAAAATTACCTTTCTCTGGGAAAGCTGCTCCAGCAATGGCTTCAATACCAACTCGGCATTTTCCTTGGTCTGCTCCAGGATGCCTGAATTCAAGGCCGACTCCCGGATCTGGTTTTCCGCACTCTTGTAGGCCCTCTCTATGAAACTCTTTTCGCTGGTAAACATGCCGGTCTCCAAAGCATAAACACGGGTCTTTTCTAAGTCCAATTTGAAATAACAAATTTCCGGCGCCGGTAATTGTACCAACAGGGTATCCCCTGCTACCTGCAAATCCTTCACCTCCATCTTGGTAAGGTCCAGGCAGCCTACTGCCTCACCATTGGAGATCAAAACCGCCTTGGAATCACCTTCCAACTTAAAAAGACTATAAAAATCACGACCCACCTTTTGTATCTCGGTGATCTCCTGAAAATGATACTTGGTTAATTCCAGTTTTCCCAGTTCCTCCATACGCTCCAATACCAGGGTTTGAATTATCGTTTCGTTGGTTTGAGCTTGGGGCAAAAAATTGATAGAGGACCAATTGTTCCACACCAAGTAGCCGCAAAGGGCTAAAAACACCCAGGGGAATAACCAAAAAATGATCTTTAATGTACGCATATTAACTGTTTTGAGTGCCTGATATGAGCTTCTTACCTGTCCACCGACAGGTTCTTTTTTATACTGGGAATTTCACCGACTCTAGCGATTTTCTAATTAATAGTATGCTGTCGGTAAATATCATAAAAATGATGCTCTTTAAGGTAAGTTACTATTACTCTATGCTCCTTTAAAATTTTAATGTCTAATTTAGGAAAAAGATAGTAGTTTAGTTTTGCAATGATCTCCAACCTGCAGGATAGCCTTAATCTCATGTCGAAATTCACTCCCCGCAGGGGGGTTAATGCTCTGCGCTTGCTCTCCAGTTACTATTATTCCAAGTGGACCAAACAGAGCCGGCAATGGGGGCTGCCCTTAAGTGTATCCATCGAGCCCACCACCAGCTGCAATTTGCGTTGTCCGGAATGCCCCAGTGGGCTGAGGAACTTTACCCGCCCTACCGGGATGCTCTCTGTGGATCTTTTCCAGCAAACCCTGGATCAGCTGGCTCCAGCATTGTGGTATTTATTATTGTATTTTCAAGGCGAGCCTTATCTACATCCGCAGTTCTACGACCTGGTAAAAGCCGCCTCCGATAAAAAGGTTTACACCGCCACTTCTACCAACGGTCATTTCCTAAATTCCGACAATGCCCGCAAGACGGTGGAATCCGGTTTGGACCGATTGATCATATCTATTGACGGTACCACTCAGGAAACCTACGAGAGCTATCGCATCGGCGGTAAGTTGGAGCGTGTACTGGAAGGAACCCGCCAGCTGGTAGCATGGAAAAAAAAGCTAAGATCGAGCACGCCTCACCTGGTATTTCAGTTTCTGGTAGTGAAACCCAATGAACACCAGATCGAGGAGGTCCAAGCTCTGGCAAAAGATCTGCAAGTAGATGCGGTAGGATTTAAAACGGCTCAGATATACGACTATGAGCAGGGATCACCGCTGATCCCTGAAAACGATAAATACTCTCGCTATCGAGCACAGGCCGATGGAACTTACAGCATAAAAAACCGTATGCTCAATCATTGTTGGAAAATGTGGCATAGTTGCGTCATCACCTGGGACGGGCAGGTGGTGCCGTGCTGTTTTGACAAAGATGCCCATCATGTATTGGGTGATATGAATAAACAGTCTTTCAAGGATCTGTGGTTCAGTACTCCATATGACCGTTTCCGACAACAACTGATTCACGCCCGCGAGCAAGTGGATATGTGCCGCAACTGTACCGAAGGCACCCGGGTTTGGGCTTGATCATTGCCAATGTTCTTGGATGATCTCCAATAATTCGCTGTGTACCTGGTTGGCCGCTAAAATCTCACGTCCCCACAGGTATTCATTACCACCTTTGAAATCTGTGATCTTTCCCCCTGCTTGTTGCACCAACACCACACCGGCAGCCACATCGTATATATTCAGGTTATGTTCAAAAAAAGCCGACACCCGCCCACAGGCCACGTAGGCTAGATCGAGTGCAGCACTACCCATCCTGCGAATGCCATGAGTGCACTGCATACATTGGCCTAAAATACCCAGATACTGATCCAGCCGGTCAAAACGGATTTGAGGATAGCCGGTGGCCAGCACACTCTCACGCAATTTCGCTTGGGCAGCCAAGGTGATCTCCTGGCCATTGCAGTAGGCCTTCCCCTCCTTGGAGGCATAGAAACATTCTCTCCTGGTGACATCGTAAATAACACCCAGCACCGGAACACCATGTTTCATTAAAGCAATACTGATACAATAAACAGGGATCCCATGAATAAAATTGGTAGTGCCATCCAATGGATCAATCACCCACTGCCAGGGTTTTTCCTGGGTAGGCACTGTCTGTTCTTCAGTAATGAATCCAGCCTCGGGCAATATCTCTCGCAGGCTGGATACCAAAAGCTTTTCCGTATTCTTGTCTACATAGGAAACTAGATCGTTATTCCCTTTATATTCCAGGTCTTTCCATTGGAATTGAGCCTGAGCTTCCCGAATGAAGGTTCCTGCTTCATCGCTAATTTTTATTACTTGGGTCAAAAGTTGGGCGAGGTTCATAACTTGGTCCTCCGCTTAACCCATGCCGAAAGCAACACCAAAACTGACAGCCATAATGCCGTTCTTCCCAGATAGTCACCGTATCGAGTATAAAAGGTTAGTTCACTGTTGGCCTGAAGACTGGCTTTAATTACATCCTGCTGCCAAAACTCCGTGGCTTCCAGTATTTCACCTTTTTGGGTTATAAATGCTGATATACCGGTGTTGGCGGAACGGGCTATGGCTCTGCGGTTCTCAATAGCCCTGAGCACTGCGTAATGTAGATGTTGCTTATGTCCGGGACTGTTCTTCCACCAGCCGTCGTTCGTTATGATCCCAATAAAGTGAGCCCCATTACGGATATACTGAGCCATAAAATCACCGTAAATAGACTCATAACAAATGGCTGGGGCCAGTCCGTAACCTTGCTGATTTAGGAAAACGGTGCGTTCGTTTTGTTTACCCAATTGTCCGCTGGTACCACCGAAATCTACCAGTAGATCCGAAAGAAATCCGAATATCTTAGGGTACGGCATGGTTTCCGGCCCGGGTACCAGCTTGGATTTATGATAAGTTTGATAATCGCCTTTATCACCTAGAAAATAGGCGGTGTTAAATACATCGTACACGGAGTCACCGTTACGACGGGCCGTGATGGTGGCTTCTTCTGGGCTGTTATAAAGAGTATAGCTGGTGAGGCCGGTTAGCAGAGAAAGATGGGGATATTGCTGTTTAAAGGATTTCATTTTACGGATGGACCGCAAGTCTGTAGCTTGCAAGGAACGATTTTCCATGATCATTCCCGGATCCAACAAAGCTGCTTCTTCAAAGCCACCGTCAATTGCGGTTTCCGGCCACAACACAAATGCGGTACTATCGCCGATAGCCTGGCGAGACAAATAGACAAATCGATCTACTTGCTGTTCAAAGTCTATGAAATCTTCGGAATCGATAAATTTTTCCGTGTAGGGGTCAATGTTGGGCTGTACCGCCACCAGCTCAACGTTTGGTCCTTTCTCCTGGTAAGATCCATATCGGATATAGGAAATAACAATTGGTAGTAAAACCCCCAGAACCGTTGCCCACCACCAGGAACGACGCATCTTTAAAAGCGAGACCAACACTCCAATGTTGATCGCCACAATCCAAAGCGTTCCCCCGAAAACCCCGGTATATTCATACCACTGTATCCATTGGGGATACATGGCAAAGCCGTTTCCCAAGGTTAGCCATGGCCAGCTTATTTCCCAGTTAAGGTGAATAAATTCAAAGGAACACCAGAACAATAGAAGACCCAAATAACCCCAAGAGGAGCCGCCAAGTCTGGCTGTTAGTCTGAATAACACCCATGGGATAGCCATTAATAAAGAATTAGCAGCTATGGCCACTACACTTCCCACAGCTGTGGAATAATACATCCACCAGGTGGTGCCCGCATTCCAGATCAAACAAGCCCAAAAAGCCATGAGAAAAAAGCGGAATCCTCGGCGATCCAATCGTAAATGATGTTCGGCCCAAAGCAAGGGTACCCAAGCCACGAATAGTATAGGAGCGGCTTTTCCTACCGGCCAGCCCAGCCATAATAACAGACCGCTTAAACTGGCAGCGCCCCACAAATGAATAGACTTAGGCTCCGATAACCAGGACAAATTCACCCTTTATTGATTTTTGTTCAAAATAAGATATCACTTCCTCAAAAGTTCCCCGTATAGTTTCTTCGTGTAACTTAGTTAGTTCTCGTGAGACTGCAACAGGACGAGGCCCCAAAACTTCGTGAAGTTGATTCAAGGTTTTTATCAATCGGTGAGGAGACTCGTAAAGAACCATAGTCCTGGTTTCCAGGGCAAGTTCAGCCAACCTTTTCCGGCGCCCCTTTTTTAATGGCAAGAAACCCTCAAATACAAAACGATCGATGGGCAATCCGGAGTTCACCAAGGCCGGAATTAATGCGGTTGCCCCTGGCAGGCACTCCACATCCACTTCATGCTGCACACAAGCACGCACCAAGAGAAATCCGGGGTCGGATATACCGGGGGTGCCGGCATCGGTGACCAAGGCCATGGTTTCCCCTTTTTTCATCCGGCTTACCAGCTCCTCTACCTTTTTATGTTCGTTATAGGCATGATAACTCTGTAAATTGGCGGATATGCCATAGTGTTTTAACAACTTACCGGACGTACGGGTATCTTCAGTTAAGACTATATCCACCTCTTTCAAGATCCGAATAGCCCGCAACGTCATATCTTCCAAATTCCCAATGGGTGTTGGAACAAGATATAGGCGGGTAGTTGCAGGCATTAAGCTAATGGCTTATGGGGCTAAGCCACTAACTCATCGATAGCGGCGGCCAGCTTCCGGTCTTTGTCCGTTACAATATCGCCGGCGTCATGGGTGCTTAATTGGATGATCACGGTGTGGTATACATTGCTCCAATTGGGGTGATGATCCATTTTTTCAGCAAGAATGGCCACTTTGGTCATAAATCCGAAAGCCTCTACGAAATTCTTGAATTCAAATGTTCGCGATAATTTATTGTCTTGTTCGGTCCACATGATTTTTGGATGTTATAGTGCTAAGACGCCATCGATCTGGTAAGCCTTTTCATATATTCTCATCACCTCTTCGGATGATTCCATGATGATCTTAACAGATACACTGCGGTAATTCCCTTTGGATGAATGCTTTACAGTGGTGTTCTCCGGAGGGAACAACGCTGTTACTTCACTTTCCTTGGAGCTAGGTACGATAAATTTAAACAAATACCAGGAGGGCCAGGAGTGTTCCTGATCCAACCGGTCTTTGAATTCATCCCTGGACTGGTCATAGTTCATAACACCATGGGATTAATAGAATTTGTATCGGCGATCCTCTATCCCTGCACTTTCTTTAATGGCATTGCTTACGTTGAACGAAGTCCTGTTCTCCAATTGCTGGGTAAGCTGTTGCTTGTACAGGGTGTAATCTGCAATCTCAGGGGCCGGTGTTTTGGAAAGCAATTCAATGATTAGAACACCATTTTCTGATTCCATGGGAGGAGTACGATCACCTGGCTCCAATGCAAAAGTTCTGCCCACAGCCAGTGGAGCAAAGCCCACATTTGGAATGGAATTACTGCTGAGCTTAAGGTCGCTGGTACTATAAACGGTGGCATCAGCACCATAGGCACTGGCCAGCTGGTCCAGGTCACCCTCTAAACCTGAGAGCTTATCTATGATCAATTGGGACTTCTTCTGGTTCTTTATTTTCAGGGTAATCTCATTACGTACATCTTCAACCGAAGCGGTTCCCTTTTCAGTCTCATTGGTCATGACCGCCACTACATAATTGTCGTCGATCTCATAGACATTGGAGACCCGGCCTTCTGACGCCTCCCGGTACAGCCAGCTCACAATTTGCCGGGCATTACCTAAAGTACCGAATCTACGGGCATTCTTATCAATATTAGTGGCATCGTAGACGTTTAAACCATCCTGGCTAGCAGTAGCTTCAAAATTTTCCAAGTCGTCGCTTTTACTTCTAAAGATATCGGCTTTACGATAGGCCTCATCCCTGGTTTTATCACTTGGCAACAGCTCCCTGCTAACTGTTGCTACTTTGTAAGACTGGTTGTTAGCGGTGTTGGTAACACTGATGATATGATACCCAAATTGGGTCTCCACCAGCTCGGGTAACAATCCCGGTGCAGAGGCATCAAATACCGCGTCCTGGAATTCGGCTACCATGGCTCCACTGCGGAACCATCCCAAGTCGCCCCCTTGACTAGCCGTACCATCGGTTCCATGTATCAGGGCCTTTTCAGCAAAATCAGCCCCTGACTTAAGCTCCTGTAGTACCCCCTGCGCTTCCGCTCTGGCATCTTCCTTTGCTTCAATACTATTGTTTGCCCATTTGACCAGTATGTGCTTGGCTCGGGCTGCCATAATGGTATCTTCCGCTATAGCAGAAACTTTATAAAGATTGTAGTATCCGTTTTCTGTAAAAGGACCGTAAACCGACCCAATCGACAAGTTTTCAAAATCTGACTGCAAAATCAATGGCAATAAGTCTACCGTAAAGCTGTTGTACCCACTCCCTACTTCAGTATTGGTACGGGCAAACACGGAATCGTCTGTGCGTCTTTCAAAATCTTCCTTGATACTTTGCAACTCGGTTTGGAAATCAGCGCTGTCCAGTGCAGAGGGTTGAATAGAAAAGGTAACATACTTGAGGGCTCGACTTTCTTCCACAGTGTATTCTTGTTTATGATCATCCAGGTACTGGGATAGTTCATTGTCGCTAACGGTAACTGCGGAATCCCCTATGGCATAGTAGGGCACGTATAGGTATTTTAATTCGGCTACTTCGGTCTGGTCCTGATAAACCCTCTTCGATTCCTCCTGGGTGGCATAACTGGATTTTACCAACAGGTTATCATATTTAATGCGCCTTCGTCCTGCTAAGATGTCATCTTCCATGCTGTACCAGGCAGCCTGAGTCTCGGGGGGGAAGTTATTTAGATTGCTTAAGAACTGGATGATTGATTCCTGATCAAACTGACCGGTGGAAGGGTCGGTAAATGCTGCCACCAGGTCGGGGTGTATATTCTTACCCTGGACCATGTCCACTTCTTCCTCTCTGGTAACTTCCACACCCAGCTCCTGGAATTGCTCACTAAAAGCGATGTCGGCAATCATGCGTTCCCACGCCTGTTCCCGAATACTGTTGGATTCAACATCACTGGGTCGGCGGCCATTGCGCAGAGTGAACTTCTGAGTCATTAACTCTATTGCATTTTGGTACTCCGGGGCTTTGATGGTCTGCCCAGCTATTTCGCCTACACTGTTATCCTGGCCTCCAAATAATGAGGATCCCGGGCCTAACACATCTGCCAGCACAAAGGAAAGTATAGCTACACCTACTGCTGCCACTATCCAGGTTCCAGCCTTATTCCTTAGTTTGTTAATCAATGCCATAATTCATCAAAATAGAGAACGGCAAAATTACTCACATAATAAGTCAAAATCAAAATATTAAAGCAGGTATTGTCAGGTTGTTTCCAGGTTTCTTTGAATGTTCATTTTTACTGTTTCAATGCGTGTCTCCTGTAGGCTGACTATGGTAAAAGTGAAGGGAGGAATATCAATGATCTGGTTTAACTCCGGAATATCCTCATTAACGGACAAAATGAACCCTCCCAGAGTATCATATTCGCCTTCCGGCAGTTCCCATTGGTATCTTTCATTCAGGTAGTCGATCTCATGCCGGGCGCTAAGCAAGTAAGTATGTTCTGCCATTTTCTGTTCGATCAGATCTTCATCATCATGCTCGTCCTGGATCTCTCCGAAAATCTCTTCTATGATATCTTCAATGCTCACAATTCCAGAAGTTCCACCAAATTCATCCACCACCAATGCCAGGCTTTTATGTTCGTTGATGAATTGGATCATCAGCTCATTGGCCAAAAGGGTTTCTGGGACAATGATAATGTGGGACAGGATATCATTAATGGCTTTAGGCTTCTTGAATAACTCCTGGGAACTGCAGTAACCAATAATATCATCGATATTGTTCCGATAGATCAAGATCTTGGAATGGCCGCTTTCTATAAACGCCTGCTTAAGTTCATCAATACTGTCCTCTACTTCCACCGCCACGATCTCTGTACGGGGGATCATGCATTCCCTTACTCTAACCGTTTTAAATTCCAGTGCATTGTGAAATATTTTAGTGTCGACCTCCACATCCATTTCGGAGTCGCTTTGTTGCAGCTTTTTCAAATAGTTGTTCAGATCGGTCAAACCAAAAACTGGTTCGTCGTCGGAATACTCCAGCCTCAGAACCTTAACAATGATGACCTTTGACAACATTACTACTACATAAACCATCGGCTGCATGATCCAATAAATTAGCTGCATGGGCCATGCGAAGACTTTCAGCATACGGTTGGGATTGAGCAGGAACAGGCTTTTTGGGGTAAATTCTGCGGCAATTAACACCAAAATGGTAGCTATTACCGTTTGAGTCACCAGTACAAAACCCTGGTTGTTAAGCAGGGACGGTAACCACTGTTTTAAAACGGGCTCCAAAATAGCAGCCATGAAAATACCGTAAATCACTAGTGCAACAGTGTTGCCCACCAGGGTAGTGGCAATAAATTTGCTGGGATTCTTAGCAAAGCGCGATAGTATCCGTCCGGTGAGGGTACCCTGCTTGCCCTGTAACTCGATTTGCAGCTTGTCGGACGAAATAAAAGCGATCTCTATTCCCGAGAAGATAGCTGAGAACAGTAACGAAACCAGTATGATGGTTATCTGATGGTATTCCATTGACTATGAAACGCTTCTGAAGGTGAACTTACAAAAATTTGCCATTTTTCAAGTTTTAGGACTCCTCTTTATTGCTGCGTTTTCGTAGGTTATACCAAAGCAACAACGCCACGCTCAACATGATGATCCAATAGCTGTACATGATCCCGAACTTCATGGTTTGATGAACCCCGATAATAAATAATCCCGCAGCTAGCGATAAAATTATGGTGTCCAATAGCTTCATATTATGTCATTCATTTTCTGGAGTATCCAAACCCAACTCACCGGTGGGCTTTAGAATTCTATAACTGCTAAAATCCTGCTTCGCCGTGAGCCCTTCTCCATGCAAAACATCGTCTTCAGTTTCAATAATGACGAACTTATCGGTGTAGACCTGCCCTTCGTCCACATCCCAAAATAGTTCCTCAGTGCTTAATTTCTGTTTATTCTTTAGACTTATCAGCTTTACATTGCCCAAGGCTCTATACAGATTAGTTTCTTTGGTATAGTAGGCCTGATCTCCCTGCAGGGTGGAGGACACCACAGAATCCTTCTCATAAAACTCCACATAAATCCCTTTGGGATACTCCTGATCTCCATTTTCGAATTCTTGCATCAAGGCTGCCTGCACCATTAATCGTACCACCGCGGAATCGCTGTACCACAGATTTAAGTCTTCTACCTCATAGAATGGCCCTTCATATACGGTAACCTCATCCAATTGGTCCTGGCCATCGCTACATGAGATCAAGGCTATCATCAAAGCCAACAAAAAGCTGGAAGTCCATGATATTAAAGGTTTTAACATAGTGCAAAATAAAAAGAGCGGTCCACAGGACCGCTCTTTTTAATGGTTTATTGGACTAGTCCCGGGCAAGCAAAGTAACGGATTCTCCAATCCAGCAGCCTACGGTTAAGCTTTCGCCGGTTGACTTGCCTTCCAGAAATATATCTTCTTTTGAGGGAAATTGATCCTTTGCCCGCTTCATAGCGGAAGAATTTCCCGCCCTTTTGAACATCTCATATGCCGCCAGGTAGCAACCCCGATCATCGACTTTGCTCTTGCCAACTTTACAGCTGTTGTAGCTGGTAAAATATAAGTTGCCGATGCTGGTGTAGGCTTTACCCGCTAGGCTGGGGTCTACTGAAACGGCCCTGCGGAAATAATCCCGGGCTTTGGATTTGGCTCCGCGTTCATATTCCAGTCCACCCAAAGCCAGGTATATTTCACCTTTTTTGGTATTGTCTTCGGTAAGATCCAGAGCCTTATTCAAATATTGACTGGCGCAGGCGTTGTCCCCGTTCCCTTTACATTTTAAACCAATTACTTTAGCCATACCAAAATCCGGCTCGGCCTCAAACACGCCTTTGGCGGCACTCATGAACAAGTCGCTATCCGTACATTTGCCACTCAGGGACAGTTGGATGATCTTCTTGGCCAATTTTGTGTTGGAGGGCTCAGCTTTAAACTTGGTACCCAGGTTTTCTTCAACAAAGTTGCAATCAACAGTCACTATTTCCGACAGCATTCCATCGATCTGTCCCTGCAAGGTTTCGTATTTATCACCCTTCTTGTTAGCCAATGACCCAGAAATTCGATCATAGCGATCCAGAATATCTTCGTCAGTGAGGCTTCCTCCGTTTTTCTGATGACGACGTATGATATCCATATAGGCCACCGTATTTCCGTCGAAAAATTTAGGGCCGTTCAGATCCAACGCTTTATCAAATAGTTCCAACAGCTCAGGGTACTTTTGTTTGTTACCGCGGAAGAACTTATAAGCGCTGGATGCCTTACGATTTAGCACATTGGCTTCCTGATTAAAATACTTGATCCGCAGGTCATACATCGTCAGGGCCTTATCCTGATAGGATTCTTTGGATGCGGCATCCTGTGCTTTGGAGGCGAGTCCTTCATAGATCTTTGCTCCATTAATGTAAATGGAGGGGTTTAGATCCGGTGCATTTTCATGCAGCCAGCCCAAGGGTACCAAAGCTCCTTCAAAATTGCCTGTTTTATAGGCATCGGTATACAATACATTTTTCTCCTCTGCTGTCGCCTTGTCTTCGGGCCAATTCCACTGAGCCATAGCAGAAACGGCCGTAAACATCAGAATAAGAGTAAGTTTCGCGTTCATTTTCATTACTTAATCAAATTTTCTTCTAATAAACCACTTGTTGTCATTTACAGTTAGTCCCAGATAAGCCTTAAAGTAAGTCTCTCGTATCAAATTATCGTCGGTTGTGCCTCTCTGTCCTACTTTAAAAGCTAAATTCAACCGGGACAAGTTACGTAATGGTAATGTTACACCAAAATTGATACCAAAATCGGTTATGTCTGTATTATTTGCTTTATAGGGGGTTTGCTGATAATTAAATCCTAAACGATAAGTAATCCTTTTCAAGTAGTTGGATGCCGAAAATAGATCAGGAGTCCAACTCCCGCCCAGAGCAACATTTGTCATATCGTTCAATCCGGTGACTTCTCCGTCGAAATTCTCGTATTCCGACCAGGGTGCCAATATCAGGTCCATTCCCACCGTCCATTTAAATCTTTTGTCGTAGGAGACCCCTAAGCCTAATGTTGAAGGGAACTTGACTGTTCCCTTTACATTATCGGTAATCAAATAAGGCAAGGTGTCCGCAGGAGAAAGTAGATCACCACCCAAATCACGACGTTCAAGTCGTTCCAGACGGGTAACTTTTCGGTCTCCTCCAAAGTCGTAGGTTATCCCAAAGTTTAAATAGTCTTGGTTTTCTTTAAGCTCAATGTTGTATGCAGCCCCTAAACCCCATGCAAAATCCGAAAAGGAATTACGTTCTAAATTTACCGTTTGGAAATTGGTATTTTCAATAAGGAAAGAGGTCTCACGGCGTATGGTACCAAAAATATAAGAGCTTCGCATGCCCAATGATAAGGACTTGGTAGCTTTAAACCCTGTAGCAAAATATGCTTGGGATATGCCCCCACTGCCATCAAAGCTAGTAAGTAGCTGGGAGCTGCCACCTGGTACAATACCTAAGCTGGTGCTTTGATAGTTGACTGTACTATAGGGCATCAAGCCAAAACTGATGGTCCATTTGTCCTTTATCGCCGGAAACCCGAAAGCCAAGTGGCTTAATCCCCCCGTGAAATTTTTTTGTGACAGTTCTGAGGTTCGCAGTGATTTTTGCTCCGTGGCCAACCCTGCTTCAAAAACTACTACCCGGTTATAAGTGAGCAAAGCGGGGTTTTTGTTATTTAAGAAAAAGGCATCCCCATTGCTTATTCCCAGTCCACCCATTGCCCTGTTGTGGGCCAGGTCCATGCTGTTCAGCTCGCCCACTCCCAATATACTGTATGGACTGTAGGTGACCTGGGCCCATGCTCCAAATCCCATAAGCAGAGAAAGCGTTGAAAGTCCTATTCGTCTAATTACCTTTTGCATGGTGCATCAAAATGCTGTTTAAACCGATCAAAACTAAATGGGGAACCACAAAGATGGATGCTTTTAGCATACTTTCAAAGAAAGCGGCGTCTCCTCCGCACAATAAAACCTTCAAATTTGAGAATTTCTGCTCATACCTCCGAATCATACCCTCAATTTCTGCAGTAGTACCATGCAACACACCACTCCTTATAGAGGACTGGGTATCTTTTCCTATTAGTGGCACATCTGCCTCATTTATATCAATCAATGGAAGTTTACTGGTATGATCATTTAATGCTTTGAATCGCAGGTGCAGTCCTGGTGAGATTCCCCCTCCTTGATAGTTGCCTTGATCATCGATAAGATCATAGGTTATAGAGGTTCCGGTGTCAATAACCAAACAATGTTCTTGCGCATATAATTCATTAGCTCCTACCACCCCTGCCAACCGATCCATACCCAAAGTTTGCGGACTGTGGTAGAGGTTCTTGACAGGAACATCCAGTGAGGGTGTGAGTTCAAGTACCTTAGAGGCAGGTCTTAAAAGTTCCATGAGTTTCCCTGTCTCCTGACTCACACTACTTATGATCGCCGTGTCAATATTTATTTCTTTAAGGAGATCCCGCAATTCATCCAGAGAGGGATCCAACAATACCTTTTGAAGCTCTGCCCCGGAAAAGATCCCAGCCTTAAGCCGGGTGTTACCTTGGTCAACGGTCAAGTTCATGTTATGATGATGGCTTCTCCTTATACATTAAATGTAAATAATCCACAAAGGACACAAAATGAGCTTAAAAATCCCAAGTTTTAACTTTTTTTAACGGCTTCTCCATGTATTATTTTTTTTGTAGATTGTTGATCTTGTCCTGAATGTTTCTCGTGAAAAGTCTCCTGGATACCTTCCAAAGTAAACCTCCGGCCATTGTCTTTGAATGGCACGATAACCAGACAGAAGCTAAAGGATGGCTGGTGATTAACAGCTTGCGTGGGGGAGCAGCAGGAGGTGGTACACGCATGAGGTTGGGATTAGATCGCAAAGAGGTAGAATCTCTGGCCAAAACCATGGAGATCAAATTTACGGTTTCCGGACCTCCCATTGGCGGTGCCAAGTCAGGCATTTGCTTTGATCCCCATGATCCCAGAAAAACTGGGGTAATAGAGCGATGGTACCAGGCGGTGATCCCTTTACTCAAGTATTATTATGGCACTGGTGGCGATCTTAACGTTGATGAGATTGATGAGGTCATACCCATTACTCAGGATATTGGGCTCTGGCATCCTCAAGAAGGTGTGGTAAATGGTTATTTCAAAGCCAGTGGTCAAATGAAGATCCACAAACTGGAACAACTGCGACTAGGAGTATCTAAGGTAGTAGAGAATCCGCAGTACACTCCGGATCAGCAGCAGGAATTCACTGTGGCTGACTTGATAACCGGCTATGGTGTGGCGGAATCGGTAAAACACTATTATCACTTCTGGGGTGGCAATATCCGTAAAAAGCGGGCTTTGATACAGGGCTGGGGCAATGTTGCCAGCGCTGCAGGATACTATCTGGCCAAGATGGGCGTGAAGATTGTGGGCATCATGGACAAGACCGGAGGGATAGTCAATGGTTCGGGCTTTAGCTATGAACACATTTTGGATCTTTTCCTCAAAAAAAAGAAAGGGCTGCTCTACGTAGATAAAAAGGACTCCGAAGTCATAAGTGAAACTTTTTGGGATATTGAAAGTGAGATCTTTATTCCGGCGGCGGCTTCGAGACTGATCAGTAAAGCACAGGTAGAAAAGATGTGTAATCATAAACTGGAGGTAGTGGCCTGTGGAGCGAACGTACCCTTCGACGATGAGCAAATATTTTTTGGGAAGACCATGTCATTTGCAGACAAGAAGGTAGCGGTAATCCCGGACTTCATTGCCAATTGCGGTATGGCTAGGGTATTTGCCTATTTGATGCAGGGACAAGAAGTAGTAACGGATAAGGCCATCTTTGATGACACCTCTCACACCATAAAAGTAGCGCTGGAGAAACTACACGAGGCGAACCCCGAAAAGGTTAATTTATCCTGGAAAGCTATGGAATTGGCCTTAGAACAAGTGCTCTGACTAGTTTAAAAGGATATATAGCAGTGCTCCTGCTACGAATCCTATGGCGGCCAACCAGCTGACTTTTCGCATGTACCAGATAAAGTCTATTCTTTCCATACCCATAGCCGCTACCCCAGCTGCACTGCCTATAATGAGCATACTTCCACCAGTACCTGCCGCATAGGCGATGAAATGCCACAAATAATCGTCAACCGGGAAGTGATACATGCCCATTGAAGCTGCTACTAATGGCACATTATCGATCACCGCCGAAAATACCCCCAGCAACATGATCACTACATTTTGATTGGGAATAGCAGCGTCCAGTCCCTCGGCCAAGTACCTCAGGGTACCCACACCTCCAACCACTAAGGACTCCAGAGCACCTACAGCCATCAAGATGCCCAGGAAGAATAAGATACTGGACATTTCAATTCTTGATAAGGCATGATGAGTCAGGTACTGCTCCTTGCGCTCCTCTGTAAAATCCTCCTCCGGATGAATATACTCGGATACTAACCACACCACTCCCAGCGCCAACATCATGCCTAGATATGGTGGAAGGTGGGTGACTGTTTTAAATATGGGTACCGACACAATAGCCCCCAAGCCCAGGAACAACATGGTTTTACTGCTTAGCAGTTGCCGCATGTCCTTGTTCTCGGTGGCGTCAACCTCAATCTCACCCTTGAAAGCGGGCAAAAGGCTGGCCACAAAGGTGGGTATCACCATACAAACAATTGAGGGAATTATCAGTTTGGTTATGAGGCCGACAGTAGTCACTTTCTTACCTATCCAAAGCATAGTAGTGGTCACATCCCCAATGGGAGACCAGGCACCGCCGGCATTAGCAGCTATTACGATCATTGCAGCATACCACAAACGATTCTTCTTGTCAGTAATGATCTTTCTAAGCAGGGTTATCAATACGATAGTCGCGGTAAGGTTGTCAATAATTGCTGATAAGATGAACGCCAGGATAGAGATGATCCAGAGAAGCTTTACTCTGTTGCGTGTATTGACCCAATTTTTTAGTATTTCGAAGCCACGGTGCAAATCGATGATCTCCACAATGGTCATGGCACCTATAAGGAACACCAAAATCTCTGCAGTCTTACCCAGGTGATGAAGCAACGTGTTGACAAATCCTTCTTCCATCTCCTCCGTATAGCCACCGGAAGCATCAAACAGGTGATGATGAGAATCAATTACCGATAGTAAACCATTATGAAAAGCCACTGCTAAAACGGCCCACATCAAAGAAGCCATTATTAATGCTGGTACGGTCTTATCTAATTTTAGGGGGTGCTCAAGGGTGATAGTTAGATATCCAATAATGAATACTCCAATAATGATGGCGGTCATATTAATCTCGTTTATCCTCGGGGAAACCCCGGCCAGAACGGCCTGTAAGGCTTCCAATATAGAGAACTAAGTCCAGATTGAAAAATATTCCATTTAAAAAGGCCTCACTAGGACTTTTGTGAAACCAGCTGCTTAAAAATGGTATCATTTAAAGACAGCAATACTTCGGATTTGAGCGTTGTGGGCACTAATAAGCTGATATTGTTGCGACTGCCACCATAGGAGATCATACGGATGGACTTATCTCCTATAGCTCGAAAGACCATATCTAGCAACCCCTTTTGATCGACCACTAAATCACCAACAATGCAAACAATAGACATTTCTTGGTCGACGGCCACTTCGCCATACTGTTCCAACGCCTGAACAATGGCAGTCAAATGTTCGTCGTCATCAATGGTTAGAGACACTGCCACCTCAGAGGTCGTGATCATATCAATGGGAACTTTGAAATGTTCAAAGATCTCAAAGATCTTTCGCAGAAAACCGTAAGCCAGAAGCATACGACTGGATTTGATCTTAATGGCCATGATCCCGTCTTTGGCAGCGATGGCTTTAACGGACCCGGGACTTCGTTTGCCGGAAATCACCGTGCCCTTTGCCTGTGGTACCATGGTATTCAGAAGCTTCACCGGTATATTGTATTTTTGCGCGGGCCAAATAGTGTTAGGGTGCAGAATCTTAGCCCCGAAATAGGCCAACTCAGCAGCTTCGTCGAATGACAGCGACTCTATAGGAAAGGTATTGGGCACAATTCGTGGATCATTATTATGCATCCCGTCAATATCTGTCCATATTTCAACGGCTTCGGCCTCTACCGCTGCTCCCAATAAAGATGCCGTAAAATCACTTCCACCCCTTTTGAGATTATCGATCTCCCCTTCATGATTGCGACAAATAAACCCTTGTGTAATAAAAAGACCACTTTGCTGATCATTCAGGAATGATCTGAGATTAACCCTGATCTTTTCAAGATGTGGTTCACCATTTTCGTCCAGACATACCACCTCCAATGCGGGTATCAATTGGGATTCAATACCGTTCTCCTGAAGGAACAAATGAAACAACCTGGTAGACATCAATTCACCTTGTGCTAATAATTCCCGGTTACTCGCTCGATTGAATGAGACGGAGGTCAGCTTCATCATCTGCTCAAAATGGTCATCAATCAGACCACGGGCCTGTTTATTTTGTTGAGCGAATAACTCATGGATAAAATTCAAATAGTGGTCGTACAGCACTTCGATCTGGTGTTTTACCAACTGGTGGTCTGCTGCTTTCCAGGATTGACCGAGAGCCACCAAACTATTGGTAGTTCCTGAAAGCGCAGAAAGTACCACTATCTTTGGCTGAGGATCGGCAGTGATCAGCTTGACTACCTGGCGCATGCGGTCCGGAGCACCCACGGAGGTACCTCCAAACTTGAGGACTTTGAGTTTTGTCATGACTGATATAGCATTTTGATAGCGGTAACAGCCGCCTCATCTCCCTTGTTGCCATGTTTTCCTCCCGCACGATCCAAAGCCTGTTGATAGGTATCCGGAGTGAGTACCCCAAAGATCACTGGCTTGTTGAATTTCAAACCAACATGCGTTAACCCCTGGGCAACCGCATTACAGATAAATTCAAAATGTCTGGTTTCTCCCTGTATTACACAACCCAGGCAAATTACGGCATCAATTTCTTCCTGCTGCGCCAGACGTTGAGCGCCCAGTGTGAGCTCGAAGCTTCCTGGTACCTGTAGGCTAGAGATATGCTCCCGCCGCGCTCCATGAGCTTGCAACGTTTCCAGGGCACCCGCATACAAAGAATCGGTTACGGAGTTATTCCATTCGGAAACCACGATTCCAAAACGTTTTTCACGTACGTTCTGTAGGTTTAATTCGCTGTAGGTGCTTAGATTTTTATCTGCTGATGACATAGTATCTATTGTTAAATAAAAAAGGACCAGACCTTTGGCCTCGTCCCTAATTACAATTTCTTCTGTTGTGTGCCTAAGGAGAGGCCAATGCTTCTAACCTGGCTTTGTGTTTCCTGGCATCTTGATATTGAGCTGACCCAAAATATTCGTCAATCACTTGCTGGTAATTGTCTATTGCAGCCTGATAGTTGGACTGCTTTTCATAAGCCACAGCAGCTTTGAAAAGATACTGTGGGGTAAATTCTTTGTTGGGCTTATGGCTGGCAGCTTTTTCGTAATTACTAGCGGCATCGCTATAGTTGCCTAATTCCATATAGGCATCACCGATGAGTGAATAAGCCCGGGCTTGTACGATAAGGTCCGATGAGCTGAAATCTTCCAGGTATTCAATCGCGGTCTGGAACTCACCCTTTTTCAAATAGCTGACCCCAGCGTAGAATCGCGCTATATTCCCAGCTTTAGTAGCACCGTAGTCCTCAATTATCTGCAACATTCCAAAGTTTAGGCCATCACCGTTCAGTGCTTTATCCAAACTGTCCTGCTCAAAGTAAAATATGGCTTGGAACATATCTTTCTGGGCGATCTCATTTTGCCCCTGTATATAATACTGATAACCTAAATAGCCTCCTACAATTAGCAGTATTGCGGCCAGTACGCCCAAAACCAGGTTCTTATTTTTCTGAATAAAGTCCTCTGTTTTGGAAAACTGTTCGGCTAGTACCTCCGAACTTTCTATAAAGTCTTTGGCTTCATCCTTTTGAGCTGTTTGTGCTGATTTTTTAACCTTATATCTGCGACTCGCCATTACGAAATTTTTTGGGTTGCAAATTTAATAGTTTTCAGCTTATTTAAAACCTAAATGGAATTTATTCCTTAAGGAAAGGATAATCCGTCTGTACGTAGACGTCCTTAAATGCTTCAGAAGGGTCCGGATAGGGAGACTGTTCGGCAAACTCCACTGCTTCAGCTACTTGTTGCTTTATCTTCTTGTCTATCTCCTCAAGTTTGGACTCTGAGGCCATTTTCTTGGATACTATAGTAGCACGAACCTGTTCAATAGGATCTTGACTCTTGTATTCTGCTACTTCCTCTTTAGTGCGATACTTTGCAGGATCAGACATAGAATGACCTTTGTAACGGTAGGTCCTGAACTCCAGCAGGGTTGGTCCGCCTCCACTGCGGGCCCTTTCGGCGGCCGTAGCCATGGCTTTGTGAACCTCTTCAACCCGCATAGCATCCACCGGAGCTGAAGGGATATCATAAGATTCTCCCAGTGTATAGAGTTCGGTTACGTTGGACGTCCGGGCTACCGATGTACCCATAGCATAACCATTATTTTCAATCACCAATATTACCGGTAATTTATAGTTCATCGCCAAATTGAGAGCCTCGTGAAATGCCCCTTGCCGCACGGCACCGTCCCCCATGTAAGTAACACATAGATTTTTGCTGCCATTGTACTTCTCTGCAAAAGCAATTCCCACACCTAAAGGTATTTGTCCTCCCACAATACCATGTCCCCCAAAGAAGTTATGCTCTTTGTCGAACATATGCATGGAGCCTCCTTTACCTTTAGATATTCCTGTTGATTTGGCAAATAGCTCAGCCATTATATACTTGGGGTCACTTCCTAAAGCTATAGGGTGAGCATGGTCCCGGTAAGCGGTGATATATTTATCATTTTTGTCCAGGGCAGTAACCGCTCCTGCCACACAAGCTTCCTGTCCAATGTAAAGGTGGCAGAATCCCTTGATCTTCTGCTGACCGTATAATTGCCCGGCCTTTTCTTCAAATTTGCGCATAAGTTGCATGGACTCATACCAGTACAAATAGGTATCTTTTGAAAAGTTAGCCTTTGAATTTACCTTTGTTTTGGACTTTGCTCTCGTGGTTGCCATACCCTGAAATTTTGTGTTTTGGGGATGCTTTGCTCTAAAACGAATCGCAAATTAGTCAAAAAACGCCAACAAGGAAATTAATGCACCTGGAAAATATTAGTTTGTCAAACTTCAAAAATTACCAGCGGTGTGACCTGGAGTTCTCCCCTCACATTAATTGTATTGTGGGCCCCAATGGAAGCGGAAAAACCAACCTACTGGATGCTATCCACTATTTATCCCTCACTAAAAGCGCTTTTAGCAATATCGACCAGCAAGCCGTTAAGCATCTGGAGGATTTCTTTGTGATACGCGGTACTTTCAGCAAAAACGGGAAAGTGGTACAGCTGCAATGCAGCCTTAAATCGGGTGGAAAGAAGTCCTTTTTAAAGGACAAGAAACCCTATATAAAATTGAGCGAACATGTGGGGAACTTCCCCAGTGTATTGATCACTCCCTACGATACCGACCTTATCCGGGAGGGGAGTGAGGTGCGCAGAAAGTTCCTTAACAATATACTTGCTCAGATCGATGGGGAATATCTGGATGATCTGATGAAATACCAGCATCTGTTGCGACAACGTAATCAATTGTTAAAAGACATGGCAGGTGGCAAACCATTCGACGCCTTGCTGGTAAACTCTTATGATGAGCCCATGATAGCGCTTTGCCGAAAAATTCATAAGCGTAGAAATTCCTTCATGATAGAATTCCTGGAGATCTTCAAAAAACATTATGCGCTGTTGTCGGACCATAAGGAGCTCGTTGATATAAGTTATCGCTCCCATCTGAAAAGCCAGGACTTTGCCGTGGAGTTCAAGGAGGCCCTGCAGAAGGATATGGCGTTGCAGCGCTCCACTAAGGGTGTGCATAAGGACGACCTGGTTTTTACCATCGAAGATCACTCACTTAAAAAATTTGGGTCGCAAGGACAGCAAAAGTGTTTTGTAATAGCCCTGAAGCTGGCTCAATTCGAAACAATCACCAATAGTAAAGGATTTAAACCCCTGCTATTGTTGGATGACATCTTTGATAAATTGGACGATAGACGTATTGAAAAACTCATGACTATGGTGGCTGGGCAAGTGTTTGGGCAATTGTTCATGACCGATGCCCGTCCAGAGCGCACTTCCCGTATATTGGAAAAAATCGATGCCCAGCAGAAAACCTTCTTGGTTGAAAGTGGCGAAGTAAAACCCCATGGGCTTTTGCCCAAATAAATCTTGGGGGGGATACATAATTTTTCTAGCTTAGCAGGGCATGAATATAAAACGGAACCGTCACCGCAAATCAAACCTTTCCACCTTCTCGGAATCTTTCAATGAGTTGCTACAAACCTATAGAATTGAAAAAAAGTTCGATGCAACCCAGTTAGTCTCTTCCTGGGAGCGCTTAATGGGGCCTACCATTGCCAAGCGCACCAAGCGGGTATTCGTAAAGGACGGCAAACTATTTGTTGAGCTTACCTCTGCTGCTCTTAAGCAGGAGCTGACCCTTTCCAAACAAAAGGTTCTTGACATATTTGAGAGGGAATTTGGCAAGAAAATGCTCGATGATGTCGTTTTTATCTGATTTCACAGTATCAAAATCCCTTTGCACCCTCAATTTCTTCCATTTTAAGCCCATTACGACCCCTTTTAGCACAATTTAGGGCATCACTACTGTGTGTAATATTCTCTGGTTATTCCTATTGTTAATTGCCCTTAATAGGTATTTATTTACAATTCAAGCCAGTAGGCATACTTTTTGTATTTCTTCAACCGATGAGAAAATTTTTACTGGGAACAGTTCTTATTCTTAGTTCCGTTTCGCTCCACAGCCAAAGCTGGAAATCGCTGTACGATAGTACAGAACAATATTGGAACAAGGATTGGGGAAAATGTATCGCCCTCTTAGAAGAAGCTCTACCACTGGCAGCACAGGACATGAGTCCATCCAGCAACAATTATATGGTGCTGATGAATGACCTGGGGCTAGCCTATCTGGAAAGCGGAGACTACTCTAAAGCTGAAACCCTTTTTCTGGATTTGATCAGTCTGAAACGGGAGCGGCTGGGAGTAAACAGCGCGGAATACGCCGCTTCAGTTATCAACCTGGCAGGGATTTACAAAGATTTCGGAAATATGGATAAAGCTGAAAAGCTTTACCTGGAGGCCATTGAAAATTATAAGGTCTCATTGGGCGATCAACATCCCGATTATGCCACTGCCATTCAAAACCTGGGGCAGCTTTATGAATCAGAGGCCCGCTTTACACAAGCTGAGGAACTTTACCTCAATGCCATTGAAATCCGCAAGGTGGCTATTGGATCCTTCCATCCCAATTACGCCACTTCCCTCTTCAGCTTGGGGCGGCTTTACAGAAAGACCGGAGCATACAAAAAATCTAAAATTAATTTCGAACAGGCCCTGGTGATTTATGAGAAATCATTCGGGAAGCTGCACCCCACCTATGCCAACGCTACAGGCGAACTGGGGGTATTGCTGCAGGCTACCGGTAATTACTCAGAGGCGGAAAAATACCTCACTGAAACCGTTCAGTTAAAGCAACAAATTTACGGATCGGGTCACCGGCAAACCGCTGAGGCCTTGAACAATCTTGGCAGCCTGTATCGGTTGATGGGAAACTTTACCAAAGCAGAAATTAATTTTCGACAGGCTGAGAGTATTTTAAAACGTGAATTGGGAAGTAATAATCCGGATTACGGCACCATTGTAAACAATCTGGGAGATTTTTATGTGGGCATCCTGGAGTTTGATAAAGCCCGGCCCTATTATCAGGAAGCCGCCCGGATATTTAAAGAAAATTTTGGAGAGACACATCCCTCCTACGCCAATACTTTAAATAACCTGGCCAGTCTTAATCGCAAGACCGGGAATTTCAAAGACGCAGAGGAATTCTATAAGAAAACCTTAGAGATCGACGAAAAAACGTTAGGCAAGAATCATCCTGCCTACGCCACCTCTCTAAACAACTTGGCCATTCTTTATGTGGCTACCAAAAGATACAGTCAAGCGGAACCGCTGTACAAAGAAGCCATCCGCATCAAAAAAAACACCTTAGGTGTAAACCACCCCGCATATGCCAAAACGCTGAACAACCTGGCGCTGATGTATATGACCCTGGATGACTTGGAAAAGGCCGAACCTCTTTTCCTGGAAGCCTTAGACAATCAACTGAATCAGATCCATACGATCTTTCCTGCGTTAAGCGAGAAAGAAAGGGAGGCGTTCTATGCCACCTTGCGCTCTGATCTGGAGCGATTCAATACCTACGCGGTGTTCCGGGCTTTAGACAATCCCTCAATCCTGGAGCAGATGTACAACAACCAGCTAACCACCAAAGCACTGTTGTTCAATTCCTCAGCCAAGACTCGAGCGAATATACTATCCAGCAATAACGAATCGCTGATTAACGACTTTGCCAAATGGCGCGGACTACGGGAAACCCTGGCACGTCTTTATCAACTTCCAAAAATGGATCTGGATCAGAAAATGGAAGAAATGACCAGATTGGAAGGAGCAGTTGAAGCCCTGGAAAAGGACCTTTCTCAAAGATCCGCCTTATTTGCAAAGGAAAACGATCGAAGAAACTATACCTGGCGCGACGTCCAAAGCGCTCTAAAACCCCATGAGGCAGCAGTGGAGATCATCAGATTCCGTCGCTATAAAATCGATACCGAAGGTAATTCTAAAGTGAATGCCGATGTCAACATTCCGGAATACCTGAACTACGGATTTACGGATGAGGTGCTCTATGCCGCCTTGGTGGTAGACCAAAAAACTACCGGGCATCCCAAACTAGTGTTGTTGGAAAACGGTACAGAACTGGAAACCCGATTCCTTTCTTATTACAAAAACGCTATTCAATATGTCGTAGATGACTTTAAAAGTTATGAACAGTATTGGTCCAAAATAAGCGAGGCGCTCCCCGGATCGGTAAACCAAGTGTATATTTCCCCTGACGGGGTCTATAATAAGATCAATCTAAACGCGGTTCGAAATCCCCACACCAAAAATTACCTGATTGATGATCTGATTGTACAGAACATCACCAACACTAAAGACCTGGTACAGATTACCGAGGTGAATGCCAGCTCTAAACAGGCAGTATTAATAGGGGATCCTGACTATATGTGGGATGGTGTGCAGACCGCACCTGATGCAGCCCGTACAGAGGTCACGGATTATCTGGATCCGCTGCCCGGGACCAACGCTGAAATAAAAGGGATCAGCCAGCTGATGAAAGACCAGAATTGGAAGGCCCAGGTATTGGTCGATCATGAGGCACAGGAAGGATCACTTAAAGCTGTGGACAATCCCAGGGTATTGCATATAGCAACTCATGGATATTTTTCCGCCGACGTTGTGAATAACAGCGTCAATAACGAATTTTTGAACTCCGGTCTGTTGCTTGCCGGAGCCAGCAACTCGCTGTATTACCGTCGTAACGGCTTGCCCTCGGAAGGCCTGGAGGACGGCATACTCACTGCTTATGAGGCCATGAACCTAAATCTTGATCGTACCGAACTGGTAGTGCTCTCAGCTTGTGAAACCGGGCTGGGTACGGTGCGGAACGGGGAGGGTGTTTACGGCCTACAACGAGCATTTAAAGTGGCCGGCGCTCAGAGTATCATTATTTCCTTGTGGAGAGTGGACGACCGTACCACTCAAAAACTTCTGCAACATTTCTACGCAGAATGGTTAAAACACCATGACAAGCAGAAAGCCTTTAAAGAAGCGCAGATCAAGCTCAGAGAAGAGTATCCCTATCCCTATTACTGGGGAGCCTTCGTGATGGTAGGGGCCTAAAAGGTGAACTTGAGGATTTTACCTATATTTGGTGCTTAAGTCTATCGTTACTATTGGAAAAGGAACTACGTAATATTCAGGCGATTCTCTGGATCTTCTTATCAATAATGCTGGTCTATTTGGCTTCAGTAATGGCCAGCTTATTGATTCCGTTAGCGCTGGCATTGTTCATAGCCATACTACTGCAGCCCGTATTGGCATGGTTTGAACGTAAAAATGTGGGCTTTGGAATAAGCTTTACGGTAATCACCATCAGCACAATCAGTGCTTTAACACTTTTCGGCATCATCGTGTACCAAACAGGCAGGAGCTTGATGGAAGAAAAGGACAAGCTTCTAGGTCAGATTAATGTAAAACTCAGCTCCATCCTGGAACGACTCAACACCCTGCCGGGAGTACAGCTGGAATCAGCCGATATTGTAGATAAACTGGGTCAATTAATGAATTACGACTGGATCATAAAATCATCCAGTACATTCGCGGGTATGCTAGGAGATTTTACCGGCACCTTCTTTATGACATCCATTTACCTGGTGGCATTCCTGGGCGGTATCCTGCGGTATGAACAGTACATTCATTATCTGCAGGACGACAAAGAGGGTTCGCAGAAAATGGTGCAAGGATTCGAGCAGGTAAAAAGCTCCATCGTGACCTATATGAAGGTGAAGTTCTTTATGAGCTTAGGTACGGGAATCGGATATGCGCTGGTCTGCTGGATTTTCGGTATCGACTTCCCGGTATTTTGGGGTTATCTGGCCTTCGTCTTGAACTTTATTCCCACAGTTGGTTCCATCATTGCTACCATCCCTCCCATGCTGCTAGCTTTGATACAATTAGATACCACTGGAGCCATTTTAGGAATGCTGCTCATTCTGGTGGTCATTCAGATCACCTTCGGGAATATCATTGAACCAAAATTGATGGGCAGCAGTCTTTCCCTCAACACTGTAGTGGTAATCCTGGGGCTGGTGTTTTGGGGATATCTTTGGGGAGTCGCCGGAATGGTACTTTCCGTACCTTTACTGGTTTTAACAAAGGTAATTCTAGCACAATTCAAAGAAGCCCGTATCCTGGTAAGACTAATGGGAAGCTCCAATATTAATACCTGATATGTGGAAACTTTGAATTAAATTTTAACGTTTAGCAAGTAACTGACGTACCAAACCTTAATCAAAACTACTATTCATGGGATTAGATAAACCGGAATTTTGCGAAGCAGCTGCTAAAGTTCAAAAATTTCCTTTCAAGAGTAAGCTGCACTTTGGGCCTATTATCAAATACTGGGAAACCCTCGAAGCTGAAGGTTCTGAGGAAGAAAAAGCCTATGCAGCCGATATATTGAAAGAGGTTAGAAAGGTGCCAGCCATTACCAAGCCCATAGCTAACAACAAAGCTTTCCTTAAGAAACATAAGGAACTGGTGCACAAAATCATGTCGGCAGTGTTCCCCAAAGCCTTGCACTTAAATGAAATCAAGGCCGCTTACACTCCTTTTGAGTTCCAGTCGTTTATCGAGTCCCCCCGGTATGCTCAGCTGGTAAAAATGAACAATGGGAGGATCCATGTGCCTATGAACATGGATGAGGCCACCTTTACCTTTGCTCGCTACCTGCATGCCTGTTTATATATTTTAGCCGTACACTACCAATATCCTCATACTCTAGAAACTCCTTTTATTTACCTCATGAAAGATCCGGATACCGGTCTGGATAATTACTATAAAATGACTATGAATGGGGATTTCCTGGATCTACATGTCAATAGCAAGCCTAAAGATCTCAGTAAGGAAGAGATCGATCACATGACTAAGAACGTTTTGGATGTAGACCTGTGGCAAAAAAATATTCCTCCCAAGAATTTTGAGCTTCACGGTTTCGTACTCTCCACTTTAGTGAATGTGACTCTTCACGAACTGCTGTCGAACCTTAAGAACAATCTACTGGAGCGCAATGCTATTATTACGGATCAGTATTTCGAAGAGATACGTCATAATGTGAGGAGCTTGTTCAGGATACCAGATCTAAAAGTTGGTTTGGGGGTATTCAAAGATGGGACCATAGACAATTTTGGCCATTGGGTGTGGAGAGATCTTGTTTGCAAATCCCGTATCGAAGACATCGCCGATGAGTTCAAAAATTCTATTTATCAGAAAGTAATGAACACCGGACAAGCAGTGATTGTGGAGGACCTGGAAAAACTAAAGAAAACCACTGGCATCGAGGAAGCAATCAAGGATACCTGTATCAGAAGCTTCATAGTGGCTCCCCTGAAATACGACGATGAGGTGATTGGGTACCTGGAGCTGGGTTCATGTGAGGCTGAGGCACTGAATACATTTATGATGGCCCGGGTCGAAGACATTTTGCCACTCTTTTCAATTGCTTTAAGGCGTAGCTTAGAGGAAAGAGATAACTTGATCGATGCTATTATCATGGAGAAATGCACGGCCATTCACAATAGCGTTCAATGGCGGTTCAAAGAGGCCGCTCAACAGTTCTTGAAGCAGAAGGAGCAGGGTAGGACCGAGGTGGAGATGTCACCCATCGTTTTCGAAGATGTCTACCCCCTCTACGGAATGGCCGATATCCGGGACAGTTCGCTGCAGCGGAACCTTTCCATTCAAGCCGATCTGGTGGCCCAAATAGAATCGGCACAAAAAGTTATCCAACAGGCTTTGGGAGTCAAAGAATTTCCCATTCTGAAAGAGATTGACTTCCGTTTACAAAAACTCAAGAGGTCCGTAAAGAAACGCCTGCGTTCGGAAGAAGAATCCCAGGTTTACTACATTTTGCAAAAGGAGGTAGAGCCATTATTTGATTTTCTACTGGAAGACTGTCCCGAAGTGGAATCGCAGATTTTGAAATATAAGAAATCAATCGATCCTAAGCTGGGAGTATTGTATAGCCGCCGAAAATCCTATGAGGAAAGCGTTACTAAGATTAACCAAACCATAAGTGAGTTCCTGGAACAACAAGAAACCACCGCTCAGGAAATGTATCCACACTATTTTGAAAAATACAAAACCGATGGAGTGGATTATAATATTTATGTGGGGCAGTCCCTGCTCAGCCATGGTACATTCAATCAGGTTTGCCTAAATAACATGAGACTATGGCAACTGATTATGATGAGTGAAATGACCCGGGTAACTGCCGGTTTGGTACCTAGCCTACCCATCCCCTTGGAAACCGCCCAGTTGATACTGGTTCATGACGATCCCCTGGCAATTCGGTTTCGGGCCGACGAGAAAAAATTCGATGTGGACGGTGCTTACAACATACGCTACGAGATCGTCAAAAAACGTATTGACAAAGCTTATATCAAAAACACCGAGGAAAGATTAACCCAGCCAGGTAAAATCGCCATCGTCTATTCCAATGCGGATGTGTACAGGGAATACATGAAATACTGCGATTACCTGTACCACAAAGGGTTTATAGAAAAAGAGGTGGAAGAACTGGAGCTGGAAGCCGACCAAGGAGTTACCGGGCTCAAAGCCCTGCGCATTAAGGTACGCATGGAAGATGTAGAGGCCATCAGCACCTCAGAGATCGAAGAGATCATATCCAGTTTGCAGTAATTACCGTACCCGGATCCTTTGGCCTGCCTTAAGATCGCGCGGCTCCAGGCCATTTAACTGCTCTAGGGCCTGAACGGTAGTTTGGTATTTTACAGCCAACCTGAACAACGTCTCTCCGTACACTACCTGATGGTATTGAGCATCTTCCTGGTCGGCCGATATGGCAGGAAGATATACCAAATCCTTATAATTCTCCACCTGATCAAGAGGTAGTCTTATGGGCTGATAGCGTCTCAAAGCGGATGACTTCAATCCGTTCCACTGCTTGATTTCCTCCACCGAAGTTCCCATTACCTGGGCCAGTGCTCCTAAGTTAATCCCAGGTCGGACCACTACGGTATGGAATCGCGGGGTATAGTCTGACGGGAAATCCTTCAGAGATAGTTCTACGCGACGGTTCAACTGACGGCTGTATGGTGTAGTGGTAGTCACCATGGGTCGGTCCTCACCTTGTGATTGCATAGTCAGGTTACTCTCCTGGACTCCCAGTAATTTTATATAATCTACGGCAGACTGTGTCCGCTTAATGCTTAGTTGCTGATTGTAGGAGCTACCTCCAATATTGTCGGCATGGCCTGAAATCAGGAGGTGGTAAGCTGAAGCCTTCGGCACAAAACTGAAAAAGTCATCAAGCTCTTTTCTGGCTTCCGGGCGCAGTGCGTAACGGTCGAAGTCGAAATAAATGATAGGCCCATCCTGGGTCTCCAGCAATGGCCCGTTCGTCTCCAAGGTAACAGGATCTTCATTCAGCCGTTGGTAAGTGCTCTGCAGGCGCTGTATGCTTAGTCTTTCCTCAGAGGTCAGTGATCCCAACCATTGCATCTGAGCCGAAGTTGATGAAGTTTGATCTGTTTCCCCCAGTACCAGACTATTTAATATTTCAAGCTCATCATGGGAAAGATCCTCCAGGAACTGCCGGTCCTCCACAGTCAGTTCTTGCTGAAAATCTGGAGTGGTAATGAACAACGAGTCTAAGGTTTCGCGGCTATCAGTTTGAATGCTTGAATCTGTGAGCTCATTCCAGGAAATGAATGTAGGATTCTCAGGGTGGCGAAGTGCTATCATACGATCCACATACTGTTGCTCCTGGGGAGATAAACCGGATAAGAATTCCACCTGCTTGGAAGTCAGCATAGACGGGGTGACTGTTTGAGAACTGACCACAGTATGCAGTATCTGTTGTTGGTCATTATTAAGGTCCTGTAAGAATTTACGCTCTTCAGGGATAAGTTCATTTAAAAATGTGCTCTCAAAGAAGGCTAAATCTGGATTGGAAACAATACTTTGCTGAGACCGGTAACTCTGATAACTGCTGGCTAACCTATCAAGTTGTTGACGGCCATCATGATCTAGTCCTCTCATAAACTCCATCTCCTTTTCACTGTAGCTTACATCACTAACACCTTTGGCGATAATCTGCTCAGCCATCTGTTGCTTTTCCGTGGACAGGGTAGTCAGAAAGTCACGGTCCTCAGATGACAAGGTGGTCACGAAATCCTGCTCCAGTTTTACTTTTTCATCCACAGTTTCGGAGGGGGTCATCATAATGCTGAGCCGTTCAATTCGCAGCTGATTTTGGGGTGATAAACCCCTGAAGTAGTAGGCCTCCCGAGGTGCAAGCTTACTAGGCACAAAGCCCAAATAACGTTGGGTGAGCTTATTAGCAATGTTGTTTTCCAACGTGTTGGATTGAGCATCCAGGGAGGTGGTATCGGCAATTTTTTCACCCAGTTGTGATTTGAGTTGCTGTAATTCTTCGGTGCTATTTACCGATTGAGCCAGCTCCCTTCGGAGTACCTCTTGTCTGGAATCCAGATAAAGGATCAGTTTTTGCTCTTCGGTCAGTCCCCTGAAAGCCTGTTTAGAAGCAATCGGCCAATCACTAGCCTCCGAAAAACCTTCATCTTTAAGTATTTCTACAATCTCCTCCATCCATGGTACCTCCTGCGGTGAATACTGATCACCTATTCTTTCCAGACCATCAGTCAACCCATACTTCTCTAGTAAGCTTTGAGATTCAGCTGGTGTCAGAGCGTTATTCTCTAAAACTTGCCGACGTAGAGCCAGACGATGGATATCATCTTGCTGTAAAAAATTGAGGCTCTGAAAAAAACTGCGTTGAGCTTCCGGCAATTTCGCTAGAACCCTGGAAATAGAACTAATGGTTCCCGTTTTTAGATCATTATAGGAGAGGCCTTCCTGCAAGGAGTTATTTTCATTCTTTAGGCTGGCTACCTGATTTTCCAGGCGAGATTCCGTGTTTTGATTTACATCCTCAAGATCGTGCAGAATTGAATCTATGGACTGGATCTGAGACTTAGTTTCAATTCTTTGGTGTACCTGTTGACCTGTTGAACTCCAATAGATGCTCTCTTCCGGGTTAAGATCAGCGATTTTGAACTCTTTGCGATCATCAATTTTTGCGGCGATTATTCGGTCTATTATAGCCCTTTCCTCGGCACTGGCATTTTGGTAAAATGTCCAATCCGATTGCTGTAGGGGGTCCAGCGAGGAGGGTAATTCATAGTTAGTGACACCGGAAATTTCCAATACCTTTCGCTGGGCCAGGCGCTCAATAATGGCTTTGGTCTCAATATCCAGCCTACGGTAATATTTGAAATCTTCCGGATCTAAGGATTGAGGATCAAAGCCACCTTCGGAAATGCTTTTCGCACGAAGGATACGATCAAATTGTGCCCGCTCTTCTGCAGTGAGGTTGTCGTAATAGAACTGGTCCTCATCTCTGGCTGCGAATAGATTTCTGGCATTGTATTCCTGGATGCGAGACCGCAATTGCTCTCCTTCCTTCCGGGCTTCCTCCAAAAAAGCCGTTATGGACTGCTCATCGCCGGGCCAATCAAATCCGTAAATATCAAACTTCCCCAAACCACCGGCGCGATTGGACGACAAGTATCCTTTTCTTTTACCCAAAATGAAAAAATTGTCGTCAAAGCCTGAGTTAAATGGGATGCCGATATTCTTTACCTCTTTGTTTCCTGAGTCAAAGTCCACCACCATTAATATATCCATACCGCCCAATCCCACGTGGCCATCGGAACTAAAGAAAAGAGTACCGTCGTCATGGTAATAGGGAGCGCTTTCGTTGAAGGGGGTATTTATGGGAAGAGGTAATTTCTGGGGTGCCTGCCAATTATCCTCCCCATCAGCTATGGTGATCCAAAGATCATTGCCTCCAGCACCACCGGGGCGATTCGATACAAATATTAAAGTATCACCAGATTTAGATAAAGCGGGATGGCGATTATCATACCCCGGTGCATTTACCTGTTCATTCAAAAGTCGGGGCCGCTTCCATTTTCCGTTCTCCAGGTTGGTAACATACAGTTGACAATATGCATCTCCCTCATAACAACTGGTGAAGTAGTACTTGGTACGATCGGCATTGTAGGTCCCAGCTCCGTCGCTAAACTTGGTGTTATTTTGATCAAAGCGATCCTGACCGGCGGCGCTGCTCCAAGCTTCACTTTTTTCGAATCTTAAGTTGTCTGTAAAATAATCCCCATAGCGATTATCCAACAATCCTCCTTTTACGCCTTTACGGCCAGAAGTGATGGTAAGCAAGGTATCGTGATTTCCAACCGCCGGAGCATAGTCATTGAATTCAGAGTTTACCGGCGATGGCAAACCCCTAAACCCTATTTTATCCCAGCTTAAATTCACCTGCTCCAGAGCCCATTCACAGCCCTGGTGGGCTATTTCCGCTTGAGCCAGGTACTTTCGGCGGTCCTCTGCGGATAGGATTTGGTTGTCCTTGTTATCATCGATAAATTGGTCAAAATTAGCCAAGGCCAACTGAAAATTTCCGGTGGCCCTTTGCATTTCAGCCAAATAAAAAGACGCTAAAGGGTATCCTATGGCATCCAACTGAATGGTCTGCTGATAATAAATCGCCGCTAAGGTATAATTGAATATGGATCGGTAACTTTCTGCTAAACGGTAGTTCACCTCCGCCTGATCAGCTCTTAATCCTACGGCTACCTGATAATATTGGGCAGCACTATGGAATTGTTCTTTTTCGTAGTACCTATCTCCTGATGAGACCAGTGATTTATAGTCCTGTGATAAGCTCTCCAAACAGAGAAAGCTCACCAGAAGAACTAGTATCCACCTGAGCAGGAAATATGGGGAGGCTATTTTATATAAGCCGCTGTACCTCGTAATAAAAAAATGAAAGGCAGCGTCATTCATGTCTGCCAAAAATACCAATTAAAATCGATTTTCTACTAAAGCAGCGGTGTAGAAAAGCGCCTCAATCCTTTACCTTTAGTGATACGATAAGTTATTGAAGCCTCCAAGGCACCCTGACCATTAGTAAAGCCCCGCAAACTGGAATTGTTATAATCGTAACTTACTCCCAATCCCAAGTTCTTGGACAAAATGCCAAATGAGACAATCATAGCGTCTTCAAAACGATACCAGGTTCCCAGCTGCATTTTTAATTGTTTTCCAGGCCTGGAAGAAACTTGATAAGTGAAGTACAATCCGGCATTGAGTTGATTGGCGCTATTCTGAGACATGTATAAGACATTCGGGGAGATGCTAAAATCTCTAGAAAGATTCAAATTTAGTCCGGCATGTGCTTTGTATAAACGTGGTAACAGGCTCTCGTTGTCCGGATCGGACAGTAATGACTCGTCTGGTCGATTAATATTGGAAACAGCAAATCCCAGGAATCCGCTTATACTGGATCTGAAATTTTTACGGCCAGGATCAAAAAACCAAACTGCTCCGGCATTGATGATGGGAAATGTGGTGGCCTCCTGATCCAGGTCCAGCGAAGGCGTAATATTGGAATCGAAACCTATAAACGGATTATACTGCGAACCCCACCGCAAATTGTTAAAATCTATCTGTTTGTTGACCATTCCTCCCTGTAGACCCACGGAGATCATTTGGGATCCATCGCTCTTCAGGTACAGATTGTAGGCGGCAGTGACCGTAAAGGAATTGGTAGTAAAGTTGTTGCTTTCGCCAGCAGTTTCTCGATATGCCGAGAAACCCAAGCCCCCCCGGTGTTTGAACTGAGAACCTTTTTCCATGATAGGGTAGATCATGGAAAGCTGGGCAATTTCGTAAGGCAGGTCCAACGACTTCCATTGGGACCGGTAATTTAGCCCGAAGAAGATATCGTCATCCAGACCGGTCATAGCCGGATTGAGATATAGAGGATTGTTATAGTATTGAGCGAATTGAGGGTCTTGAGCCTGAACTGTAGCCAGGTTAAGAATCAACAAACTTATTAAACACAACACACTTATTATCAGCCTTCTGATCATCTTATCAAGGTTATGCTGCCATTTCTTTTGAAAATATTCCCGCTGATAAACCTACCGGTAACCGTGTATTGATAGACCCCCACACTTTCATTTTCCTCGGAGTTCGTCCCAGTCCAGCCTACGGTATTGGCTTCGGTGAACGAATCTGTTTCATAGACTATTTTTCCCCATCTATTATAGATGCGGAACATAAAGTCCTGATCCAGCACCTGGTCTCCATAAACTCTTATTGCCCGATCCTCAGGATCTGGCGCCGCCGGCGAAAGTGCATTGGGAACAAACAACGACCGCTCTTCATCCAGTCCTTCTACACCAATCGCATAAAAAGCATTTAGTGCCGGCATGTTACTGGTTACTTCACCATCCTGTAAGGACCCTGTAAATAAGGACTGTCCCAAACTGGTAAATACTCCGGATAGTTGGTCCGAACTGGTAACTGCAACATCTTGCAAGTCCGGCATAGGTCCTAAGTTCTCATCAGCACTAACCTTCAATCGTATCTGTGACCCGTCATAGGTACCGGCATGCTGCATCAATTGCCAATAGCGGGTGTCCGACACCGCGATGAGAATAATGGGAGCCTGAGGGTTGGCGTTGGGCTCAAACATCTCAAATCCTATAACCGGATTGGTTCCGGACACGTTGATCATATCCACAGGCCGGAAATTGCCATTTTTGCCAATCGGAAAATATTTGGAACCGGTACCCTCATGATATAATGCACCATTAACGTGTGATAGCTCGGATCCTCCTGCAACTTGACCACTGCCAAGTACCTGAATAATCACCCCTGGCTGCGGCGTGATAACCCCCTCCACAAGGGTCAGGGAATCTTGAATTTGTACATCTGAGATAAAAATCTTCTCACCGGGACCATTAATTTCCAGTTGATAAATATCCTGCCCATTTTGGGAGATGTTTTGATTAACAGACCCGTCAAGAATGAACAGACCATTTCCGGAAATGTAGGTATCCACATTCATCCAGTCACCTGACAGGGAAAATACCCCATTATTTTCCAAATCCCCATTATTTAATGCCCCACCTAAAACGGTCACCCTGGTACCTGGGGTAATGGTGATCATGGAATTATTATTGGTTAAAGCCTGAGCGTGCACGGTATTACTGGCAAGTAATCCTAAAATAATTGCGCTCATTGCCAGGGTCACTTTTCCGAGACCGGTCATCCACCTTTTGAAAGCCATTTTACAGTGCATGTTAGACAGTGCTTAATTGGTATAGGTGATCCTTACTCCATATACCTTATTCAAAATAGAGGCAAAGGTACTGGTATTGTAATAACCCAACTCAATCCGAAGCCTGTAGGTATATAAATTGTTGTTCACTGTACCAAAGGGAATTGACAATGGTGTTATGGAAATATTGGTATTACCGGGCGTTCCTGTAGACCCACCCGAGGCCAGGGTGGTGGTAATGGTACCCCCGTACGTCTGACGGTATAGCCAAACATCAACATCTTCGCTCCCGTCACTGTCGTGAAAAAACATAGTAACTGAGGTGATCTCAGCTCCATCAGGAAGGTGTATAGGTGCTATCAAATCTCCTTTGCCGGTTGGACCTCTCAGATAAGCCGCAATAGCATTGGTTCCTGATAGCCGAACATCCAAAATAGAATTTTCGGAACCTTGAAAATCACTTACATCTATAGCATAGTAGGAAGTAGATCCTGAGGAACCACTGTCATTAGCCGGCTCCCATTGGCTATTGGTCTGATTCCATTTCAAAACCTGTCCATCGGCCAGTCCAGTTAAATCTACATCGATTAGCTCCGACACTTCGTCTACTCCCGACGCCTGTGAGTCTACATAGTTTTTGGTGGCAGCATCCTGAGCATTAGTGGGATCAGCTACATTTGCAATGGCATTGCCCCCGGCATCATTGCCCTGGGTAAGCACAGCATCCAGATCCTGGATCTCGTTAGTGGGGTCCGCATCGGCATCGTCCACCAGTGAATTGAGGTCTACCGTCAAGGTGCCCCCGGCATCGGTGATGTTTAGGTCCGTCCCGGTTAGATTGGCCCCGGTATTCAGCTCATTAGTAGGATCGGCATCCGCATCGTCGTTGGATTGGCTGTCCACATAATTCTTGGTAGCCAGGTCCTGGGCGCCAGTAGGATCGGCCGCGTTAGTAATGGCATTACCCCCGGCATCGTTGCCCTGGGTAAGCACAGCATCCAGATCCTGGATCTCGTTAGTGGGGTCCGCATCGGCATCGTCCACCAGTGAATTGAGGTCTACCGTCAAGGTGCCCCCGGCATCGGTGATGTTTAGATCCGTCCCGGTTAGATTGGCCCCGGTATTCAGCTCATTAGTAGGATCGGCATCCGCATCGTCGTTGGATTGGCTGTCCACATAATTCTTGGTAGCCAGGTCCTGGGCACCAGTAGGATCGGCGGCGTTGGTAATGGCATTACCCCCGGCATCATTGCCCTGGGTAAGCACCGCATCCAGATCCTGGATCTCGTTAGTGGGGTCCGCATCGGCATCGTCCACCAGTGAATTGAGGTCTACCGTCAAGGTGCCCCCGGCATCGGTGATGTTTAGGTCCGTCCCGGTTAGATTGGCCCCGGTATTCAGCTCATTAGTAGGATCGGCATCCGCATCGTCGTTGGATTGGCTGTCCACATAATTCTTGGTAGCCAGGTCCTGGGCGCCAGTAGGATCGGCGGCGTTGGTAATGGCATTACCCCCGGCATCGTTGCCCTGGGTAAGCACCGCATCCAGATCCTGGATCTCGTTAGTGGGGTCCGCATCAGCATCGTCCACCAGTGAATTGAGGTCTACCGTCAAGGTGCCCCCGGCATCGGTGATGTTTAGATCCGTCCCGGTTAGATTGGCCCCGGTATTCAGCTCATTAGTAGGATCGGCATCCGCATCGTCGTTGGATTGGCTGTCCACATAATTCTTGGTAGCCAGGTCCTGGGCACCAGTAGGATCGGCGGCATTGGTGATGGCATTACCCCCGGCATCGTTGCCCTGGGTAAGCACAGCATCCAGATCCTGGATCTCGTTAGTGGGGTCCGCATCGGCATCGTCCACCAGTGAATTGAGGTCTACCGTCAAGGTGCCCCCGGCATCGGTGATGTTTAGGTCCGTCCCGGTTAGATTGGCCCCGGTATTCAGCTCATTAGTAGGATCAGTGTCTAATGATGACTTGTCCTCCCATTGCGGGTTTCCTGAGCCATCAGTAGAAAGAACCGCGTTGTTATTTCCGCCCCCGTCAATTTTGGCAGTGGTTATCGCATCGTCATTTATCTTAGCGGTAGTGACCGCGTTGGACTGGATAGCCCCGGTGTCTACAGAATTATCCGCTAGTTCCGATGCTTCAACAGCATCTGGACCAATATCATCCTTGGTCAGGCTGTTATCAATTATCTCCGAACTGCCTACCACATCCGGGTTTAATTGAGCGTCGCCGTTTGATGCCAGGTTAATATCTCCTGTTACATTTAAGGATTGCACGGAAACACCATCTCCGATTAGAATCCTCCCACTGCCTCTGGCATTTAACGGGGCAGCGGTATTGGTTACATCCCCCACGAAAACATTGCCTTCGGGCAGCGTACTGGTTTCAAACAGACTGATATTCTCCCAGAACACGGTTCCGGCACCAGTAGTGATCAGTACTTTATTGTTACCGCCACTGGCAATATCGTCGGTAATGACCGAACCATCGGCGATGGTGGTGCTGTTGACAGAATTGGTAGCCAAGTCAGCATTGCCTACCGTGCCGTCGGCTATCTCGTCAGAGGCCACCGCCCCGCTAGCTATTTCATCATTGCCAACGGCATCAGTGCCTATATCGGCAGCACTAATAGTGGCATCGGCAATTTTGGCACTGGTTACGGCATCATCAGCCAAATCTACGTTCCCCACGGTATTGTCCAATATCTCAACGGTGGTTACCGCCCCAGCAGCTATTTCATCACTATCGACGGCGTCGGTGCCAATGTCGGAATCTGTTATGGTGTTGTCCACAATTTTTGCGGAGGTAATAGTGTTGTCGTTAATAGTGGTGGTCCCGTCGTTGGTCAGGGCAATATCACCGGATAGTGATCTGGACTGCGCTGCATCGGTAGCATCACCAATCAATATGGTGCCATCAGCAAGGCTATTTCCTAAAAAATTGCCTTTTGGTTCCCATTGAGGGTTGCCAGCGGCATCGGTACCCAAAACTGAGTTGCTGTTTCCTTCACTATTTATTTTCTGTGCTGTTACCGCATCGTCGGCCAGGTCAGCCGTTTCCAGTGACCCGTCAGTAACCTTGGCAGAGTTAACGGCGTCATCGCGTAAAGTGGGATCGGGATAGGTTCCTTGCAAATCACCACCGGCCACATTGGAGAAAGATCCCAACCCTGTTACCCAGGCGGAGTCCACCCAATGGAAAAACAAGTTAAGGTCGGTATCAAATACGATTAGTCCGTTTTCGACGGCAGACAATGAGCCTGTCATAGCTTGTCGTTGAAGGGTGCTGACACGGGGTAACAATACCCCTTGATTGCCAGAAGGACTGACTAATTCCAGCACGGCATTGGTGTTGGGAGAAGCAGTACCGATCCCCACGGTATTTTGAGCAAATAATCCCTTTTTACACACAAAAAGTGCAAATATTACCAGCAACAAAACCTTTACGCGACCGCCTTTAAGGAATGATTCTTTCATTGTATCTAGGTTTTAGGCCTGAACAGCGCCCTGGAGGGGCTTTACAGACCTCAGAAATAGTATTTTACTCAGATACAAAGTATTGCTTTCCCCCTCCAATAAGAATGTAATGAGGAACAGAAATTGGCACATGTAAGGTATGACGACATTTGTGCCGGAGTGCCCTGTGCTAGAGGCTATTTTTCACTTTCAGATTGCACCGGGGGCGCCTCTTGAACCGTGTGTTCGGGGGTGGCGTCGGGTTCGGCAAAGAACTTTTTCTGTCGCAATAATATAATGACCACTCCAATAAAAATCGAGGAGTCAGCCAGATTAAAAATTGGCCGGAAAAACTCAAAATACTCACCGCCCCAAAGGGGTACCCAATCGGGGAGATACCCTTGAAAAACCGGGAAATACAGCATATCGATAACTTGTCCGTGGAACCAGGGAGTAATAGCATCCAAGGGGGCGTTGTTTAAAAAAACGCCGTAGAAGATACTGTCTACTAAATTTCCAATGGCTCCACCCAAGATAAGTGCCACTGACCACAACAAACCCTGCGGCACACCTTTCTTAACCAAAAAGATAAGGTAATACCCTATTCCCACCATAGCTAACAGACGGAAAGTAGTGAGCATGAGTTTACCGTATTGCCAGTCCAGCTTCAGCCCAAAGGCCATCCCATTATTTAGAATGTAGTGGACCCGGAACCAGTCTCCGAACACATTGAATTCCGTGTTTAAATCCATATTGTAGTGTACCGCAAGCTTTACCACTTGATCAATAATCACTACCAATAAGGTCAGAAAAAAGTATTTGCCGTATCTCAAAGGGTTTTGGTTTTAAGCGTTACCTCCTTTTTAGAACCAGGGCTAATCAATGCATATCTTTGCTGCAAAACTAATATAAAAGTCACCCCTATAAAAATGCTGGCATCTGCCAAATTAAACACCGGCCTGAAAAATTGGAAACTTTGTGACCCTAAAAGCGGTAACCAGTCGGGAAACTTTCCATAGAAAACCGGGAAATAAAGCATGTCTATAACTTGTCCATGAAACCATGGCGTAATAGCATCTTTGGGGGCGTTATCTAGTATAACTCCATAAAAAGTGCTGTCAATCACGTTCCCCAGGGCACCAGCCAAGATCAATGAAAGCGATAGAAGCACATAACGGTGGGTTTTACGTACCGCCAGAAAATATAGGTAGTAGCCTATTCCCGCCACGGCCATCATCCGGAACAGGGTCAACATCAGCTTACCATAGGGGAAATCAAACTCTAATCCGAAGGCAATTCCCGGATTTAGTACATAGTGGAGTCTAAACCACTCTCCCATTACCAGGACCTCCTCTCCCAACTTCATGTTGAGATGCACCATTAGTTTTGTGATCTGGTCTATCAAAGCAATGCCCAGACTCAAAATGTAGAACTTAATGTGACGCATTCCCTAAACTTCTATCTTCACTTTCAATTTAATATCGTCCATTTCCAATACCTTGGCGTCCTGAATCTTATCTTCTATAGACAAGGACAATGCTTGAGTTTCTTTGCATATGTAATCTGTGTTGGCTTGTAACGCTTCGTTGACCAGCTGATCGTTCCGTTCAAAGTGGATAGCAATTTTATCCATTACTTCCAGCCCCAATTCTTTGCGCAAGTTCTGCACCCGATTGATCACATCGCGCGCAATACCCTCTTTCCTTAGATCCTCTGTGATGTTCACGTCCAGGGCTACCGTAAGATTGCCTTCGTTGGCCACTAACCAACCAGGAATGTCTTCGGAAATAATCTCTACATCTTCAGCGGTGAGATAAACCGTCTGGTCCTGCACATGCAATTCAAGTTGACTACCCTGCTCCAGGACTTGTATTTCATCGTGATGAAAAGCGTTTATCTTGGCACTTAGGTCCTTGACCAGTGCTCCGTATTGCTGCCCCAGCCGGCGAAAGTTTGGCTTAACCTTTTTCACCACAACTCCGGTGGTATCATCTACATACTCAATCTCTTTCACGTTAACTTCCCACTTGATCAAGTCTTCAACTGCTTCGATTTGGTGCTTGACTTTACTATTTAAAATAGGGATCAAGATCCTGGACAATGGTTGTCGCACCTTGATCCTTTGCTTCTTGCGCAAGCTATGCACCAATGAACTGATATCCTGGGCTAATTGCATTTTTGCTTCCAACTCCAGGTCGATCTTTGATTCGTCGGCCTGGGGGAATTCGCTAAGATGCACCGAAATGTGATTCTCCTTGGCACTGACCTCGTTGAGATCCCGGTAGAGGTGATCGGCATAGAACGGTGCCACTGGCGAGGCCATCTTAGCCACCGCTTCCAGGCAATTGTAAAGGGTTTGATAGGCACATTTTTTGTCCGTTCCCTGGGAGTCGGTTCGATCAAGGGTAGCGGGATTCCAAAAGCGTTTGCGATTCAATCGCACATACCAATTGGAAAGGTCGTTCACCACAAATTCTTGAATGGCCCTGGAAGCTTTAGTAGGTTCGTATTCCGCATAGGCCACGTCTACCTTGTTGATGAGGCTGTGTAGTTTAGAGATGATCCAGCGGTCGCTCTCATTGGCGGACTCCAGATCCTCGCCCTCCCCAAAAGAGAATTGGTCAATATTTGCATAAAGCGCAAAGAAGGCGTAAGTATTCTGCAGGGTTCCGAAGAACCTCCTTTGAACCTCTTCAATGCCTGCTATATCAAATTTTAAGTTATCCCAGGGATTAGCATTTGTGATCATATACCAGCGTGTGGCGTCAGGACCGTATTGATCCAGCGTTTTGAAGGGGTCAACGGCATTTCCCAGTCTTTTGGACATTTTATTGCCATTCTTATCCAAAACCAGTCCGGTAGCCACCACGTTTTTAAAGGCTACTGAGTCAAAAAGCATCCCGGCTATGGCATGCAAGGTAAAGAACCATCCACGGGTTTGGTCTATTCCCTCGCTGATGTAATCGGCCGGATAGTTATTCTCAAAAACTTCCTGGTTTTCGAAGGGGTAGTGCCATTGTGCATAAGGCATGGCCCCTGAATCGAACCATACATCTATCAGATCTTTCTCCCGGAACATCTTCTCTCCCTGCTCACTGACCAGTACCACTTCGTCCACATAGGGACGATGCAAATCGAAATCGTCCTGGAGCTCCTGATCCATAAATCCCTTGGCCACCGACTCTTTTACCGCTTCTGTGAGCTCTTGCATAGATCCTATACAGCGCTCTTCCTGGCCGCTTTCAGTGCGCCAAATTGGCAATGGTGTCCCCCAAAAACGGGAACGGCTCAAGTTCCAGTCCACCAAATTCTCCAACCAATTGCCGAAACGACCGGTACCGGTGGAGGCTGGCTTCCAATTTATGGTGTTGTTAAGTTCTACTAAGCGCTCCTTAAAGGATGTTGTCTTGATGAACCAACTATCCAGGGGATAGTAGAGTACGGGTTTGTCAGTACGCCAACAATGGGGATATGAGTGTTCGTACTTCTCAACTTTAAACGCCTTGTTGTCCTCCTTTAATTTTATAGAGATCAACACATCGGTAGAGCGATAACCGGGATCATTTTCATCCTGATCTTCGTAGTTCTTTACATACATGCCCGCAAAGTCGGTAATCTCTTCCACGAAGCGACCTTTTTTGTCCACGATGGGTACATCGTTACCGTCGTCATCTTTGACAGTGACGCCCGGGATACCGTACTGAGTACATGTACGGTAATCATCGGCTCCAAAAGTTTTGGAAATATGCACGATGCCTGTGCCTTCTTCCGTAGTTACAAAATCACCGGCCACCAAGGTGAAGGCCGGCTTGGGTAAGGGGATATAAGGCATTAACTGAAGGTAGTCTACGCCTTCCAGGTCCGACCCTTTAAATTCTTTAACCACCTCAAAAGGTATGTGTTTATCACCAGGCTGATAGCTCTCCATGCTGGCCTCTGATTCTTTGAAATACAGATCGAGGAGGTCTTTGGCCAAGATCAGTTGTGTGGGCTTGAAGGTATAGGGATTGAAGGTGTTGACCAGGATATAGGAAATGCGGCTGCCAATAGCCAAGGCGCTATTAGCCGGCAAGGTCCAGGGGGTGGTGGTCCATGCTAATATATAGACGGGGACTTCTGGATTTTGATCGAAAAGAAACTCAGATTTTTCGTTTCGCTCCACCTCAAACTGAGCCACGATAGAAGTGTCCTTCACCATGCGATAGCAACCGGGCTGATTCAATTCATGAGAACTGAGGCCGGTTCCTGCAGCCGGGGAATAAGGCTGAATGGTATACCCCTTGTAAAGTAGTCTCTGATCATAAAACATCTTCAGCAGGTGCCAAACGGATTCCACATAAGGACGTTCAAAGGTGATATAAGGATTATCAAGATCCACCCAGTACCCCATACGTTCTGTAAGCAGATCCCACTCATCTTTATATTTCATCACTGCTTCTCGGCACTTTTCATTGTACTCGGCCACACTGATCTTATTACCGATGTCGTCCTTGGTGATACCCAATTGCTTCTCTACTTGAAGTTCTACAGGTAAACCGTGAGTGTCCCATCCGCCTTTGCGCTCCACCATAAATCCCTTTAAGGTTTTGTAACGACAGAAAATGTCTTTGATGGTACGGGCCATTATATGGTGAATACCGGGAGTCCCATTGGCACTGGGAGGACCTTCATAGAAAATGAACGGTCGCTGTCCCTGCCGATGCTGCACAGATTTTGCAAAAACCTTCTGGTCTTGCCAAAAAGTCAGGATGTCTTTACCTATTTGGGCGTAGTCGATCTTTTTGTATTCCCGATATTTCAAAACTATGGCTGTTTATTAAGAGCCCAATTTTTGCTCTTCCTGGTGTATGCCGTGATTTCCCTTATCTAACCTGATCAGGTCCATGTCAATCTCCTGATCGTTTTCTTCATTATAAAATTCATCGTACTGCTCAATCAGGGTATGTCTGTTTCTACGTCGCTTACCGCTATCGAATATTAACAGTAGTGCCGGCAACACAATGAGATTGGTGAACATAGCTACTATCAAAGTCGTACTGGCCAAAATTCCCAAGGCCACCGTTCCTCCAAACTCTGAACCGGCAAAGATAACAAATCCCGCAAATAATACGATGGAGGTATACATCATACTGGGTCCTGTTTCATGTATGCTTTTGCTTATGGCAATAGGTACAAAAAAACTGTTACTGAAAAGCTCCTGCCGATATTTGGCCAGGAAATGAATACTATCGTCCACGGATATGCCAAAGGCTATGCTAAATATCAGGGCAGTGCTGGGCTTTAACGGTATATTCAGGAATCCCATGATACCCGCTGTAAGGATCAAGGGGATCATATTGGGGATGATAGAGATCAGGATCATACGGACATTGGCAAATAACAAAGCCATGATTATGGCTATGATCAAGAAGGCCAGCAGCAAACTATACCTTAAATTTTTCACTAAGAATTGATTCCCCTTGATAAAGAGTAGAGTGGTTCCGGTAAAGCGAGCCTCGACTTCAGTATCTCCGAACAACTCCTGTATCTTGGGTTCCAAGCTTTGATGCACCAGCGAATCCATGCGATTCGACCCGATATCAGCTACCTTCATGGATACGCGCATCTTTTGACCGCTAGAATCCACCAAAGCAGACAACAAGGCTTCGCTCTCCTGCTGATTGCGCAGATAGCGTTGCAGGAAATTTTTGTCCTGGTTATTAGGCAGATCGTAAAAAGAGGGCTTATTGTTATAAAAAGCCTGCCTTGAAGCCTTTAAGAAATTAGTGATGGAAAGTGTTGAAGATACATGGGGGTTTTCCATTACAAAGGTCTCGAACTGATCAACCTTTCTCAAAAAAGTCAACCGGCTCACCCCTCTTTTTTTGCCGGTATCCAATACCAATTCCAGAGGCATGATCCCCTTGAAGTTCTCTTCAAAGAAATTGAGATCTTGCCATACCCGGCTTCCCTTGGGAATATCGTCGGCCATAAACGACACAGAATCCAACCTAGATAAGCCCACTACTGAGATCCCAATTACCGCCACACTAACCACCACAATGGAGTACTTTTTGCGATGGACCAGCAGATCAAATGTGGTAAGCACCCGATCGAGAACCTTTAAATTAAGATGGCGAAGCTGGCGGGGACTAGGCGCCGGCAAATAACTAAACACCGCTGGTATCAAGATGATGCTAACTAAAAAAGTGGCTAGAATGTTAATTCCTGCTACCGTGCCAAACTCCTTAAGTATGGTGATATCGGTAAAGGCCAGCACCCCAAACCCCACAGCGGTAGTGAAATTAGTGATCAAGGTCACAATCCCTATGCGGCGCACCACCCGGCTCAATGCCAACATCTTAATGCCATGCTGCTCATATTCCTGATGGTACTTGTTCAACAGGTAAATACAATTGGGGATACCGATCACCACAATAATGGGAGGCAACAACCCGGTTAGCAGGGTGATTTTGTAGTCAAATAAAGCCAGAGTGCCCATGGTCCAGATTACCATTACCCCAATCACAATCATGGGAAAGACTACGGCATTCCAGGATCTGAAAAAGATAAACAGGATAAGAGCAGTGACCAGTGCCGATAGCCATAAAAAAAGATCCAATTCTTCTTTGACTTTGGCGGCTAAAAAACTGCGCAAATATGGGAGCCCACCCACATGCAGTTGTATCCCGGTCTTGTCGGTATATATTTCCGCCGCATGCATAATGTCCCCTACAACGGTTTGTCTCCTTTCCGTTTGGATCACCTGGTCGTCGAGGGTGACCAGCATTAGCATAGCGCCGTTTTCAGGGTTGATCAATTGGTCGCTGTAAAGGCGCTGCTCTTGGATAATCTGCATTAAGCTGTCCAACTCCCCTTGTGAGTCGGGTATTACAGGAAATACAGGTTCGGCCTTGAAGCTCTTGCTTTCAGTGTTCTTTTGCAGTCGGTGAATGTTAGGTACGCTGATGAGACCGGTAACCCCGGGTATGTTCTCCACATAGTCGCTGAGAAACTTAAACCTTTTGAAATTGATGGATTGATATACGGCGCTATCGGCTACACCAATCACTACCAGATTGCCATCTTCACCAAATGTCTGTTTGAATTGCTCGAAATATTGCATATCCGGATCCTTTTCCGGCACTACCTTGGCAAAGTCGTACGACAGCTCCGTTTTTTGCATTTGATGGGCCATGAACATAGTGATCAACCCCACCCCGATGATCAGGAATAAACGGAACTTAATGACAATATGCGCGAGCTTGGTCCACATTTTGAATCAGCCACAAAGCTAATGATTTTACTGGGGTTTGAAGCGCAGAAATGAGATAAATCAGGTAGGGAAGCCCTATCGGAAATTCATCAAAATCAGGTCATTATTTAGAAAAATACCCTGTGCATAACTACCACACTTTTACCATTTAATTTCATTGCAAAAATCAAGCCATTGAAGCTGACCTGGCTATTGAAACTCAATGGGGGACTTGATTTGCGCACCATCCCTATCTACCACTACCGTGGCTGTATCCCCGGATTCAAACTTGGACAGGGCCTTCATATAGCTCATCATATCGTTAACGGGTAGCTCCCCCAATTGGACTACTATATCTCCTTTGAGTAAACCGGCCTGGGAAGCTGGTTTGCCATCGGTAACCCCATCGATGCGCATACCTTCTCCATCAAACAAATAATCCGGGACCACACCCAGGGTAACTTTGAAACGGGGAGTATCTTGCGATTCGTCTTTGGTTTTGGTAAAGGCCAGCTTCTCTGAAGCATCTAGCTGGCTGATCAATCTTTCAATGAGATCTGCCACCGACAACATGCCCTGGTAGTTCAGTTTGTCAAAGTCATCGCCTGGCTTATGATAATCTTCATGTTGACCGGTAAAAAAATGAAGTACCGGTAAGTCCTGCAAGTAGAAAGAAGTGTGATCGGAAGGGCCTACTCCAGAAGGCTTGAAAATCAGATCTAGGCTGTCCAGGTTAGCCGAATTAAGCATTTCTTCCCATACCGGGGAAGTCCCGGTTCCATGAGCCACCAGTTTATGATCTTCATTTAACCTGCCTACCATGTCCATATTGATCATGGCAGTTACATTTGCCAAATCGATAGTAGGGTTCTTTACAAAATAATTAGAACCCCATAGTCCTTTTTCTTCACCGGAAAAAGCAATAAACAACAGATCCTTTTGGAGGTTGCCCTCAATAAACCGTTCCGAAAGTTCAAGCATTACCGCTACACCGCTGGCATTATCATCCGCACCATTGTGAACAGCGGTATCCCCCCGGTGTAGCGATTCCATACCACCGTGTCCCAGGTGATCGTAGTGGGCGCCGATTATGATCACCTCTTGGGATGGGTTGTCAATGAAGCCCAATACATTGTGACCGAAGATGGATAAGGAGTCGCCTCCTTCCCCGATTTTGGTTTCCTGGTGAGGATTCATGCCGGGTGTCACTTCAAATGTTTGTAAGTATCCTTCTGTACCCTTGGAAGTCAAACCCAGTTGCGTCATTTTTTCACTGATGAATTCAGCGGCTTTTACCTCGCCATCGGTACCTATTTCTCTTCCGGCCAGGTCGTCGCTAGCCAAGAACTTGACAGTTTCCCGCATGTCATTTATAATATTTTCGCTATTGCGCTCAGGCGCAGCACACCCCAATAAGGTCATCAATGCGGTGATCACAAAAATTTTTTCGAAAGGGAATGATCGGATTAAGTTCATTTATGTATTAGATTCAAAGCTTCAAAGTTAATATAAAAATAAGAATATGGATCGCTGTCTCATCTTTCTGGTCTTAATCTTAATGGGCTGTAGCAGTTCCCAAAACGATCAGTCCTCTACCACCGTTCATGAAACCCCCATAGTTTCCGATACCATGCGTTATCAGGATGAATTCCATTTGAAAAATGTGACCATGCTTACCCAGGGCGGCGACAATGCTGAAGCTTATTGGAGTTTTGACTCTCGCATGTTAGTGTTTCAATCGACCTTCGAAAAATGGGGAACGCAGTGTGATCAAATATTTTACTTCAATCCCCTGGAAGACGACGCTATCGAAGACCAACCAAAAATGATCAGTACCGGTTTAGGGCGCACCACTTGTGCCTATTTTATGCCTGGTGATACCACCGTGGTCTATGCCTCCACGCATTTAGGTGATGAGGCTTGCCCACCCCGACCAGAAAGACGTGAGGATGGCAAATATGTATGGCCCATTTATGCCGACTTCGATATTTTCGTTACCGACCTTGAAGGCAATATTCTTAAACAGCTTACGCAGGAGCCCGGCTACGATGCAGAAGCTACGGTATCGCCCCAGGGAGACAAGATCGTGTTCACATCCATGCGTTCAGGAGACCTGGAATTATATACTATGAACGTTGATGGCTCTGAGGTTACCCAAATTACCAACGAATTGGGCTATGACGGAGGGGCCTTTTTCTCTCCCGATGGTTCCCAACTGATATTTCGGTCCTCCAGGCCAAAAAGTGAAGATGAGATAAAAGTGTACCGGGAATTGCTGGCCGAGGGGCTGGTGATGCCCACTGAAATGGAGCTGTACATCTGTAATGCCGACGGTTCCAATCTTCGTCAGCTAACTGACTTAGGTAAGGCCAACTGGTGCCCATTCTTCCACCCATCTGGCGAGAAAGTGATCTTTGCCTCCAATCATGAGACGGAACGGGGGTTCCCCTTTAATCTATATCTCATTAATACCGACGGTACCGGCCTAGAACAGGTGACTCACGACGACACCTTTGATGCTTTCCCCATGTTTTCGCCGGATGGCAAGTATCTGGTGTTCGGTTCTAACCGATACAATGGAGGCACCAGGGACACCAACTTGTTTATGACGGAATGGGTGGATTAAGATGATCCATTAAGGCCTGGCATTCTAACTACCTGGCAAAGAAATCCCCCGAAGTTTTCTGTATAAAGCAATAGCATGCTTGTCGGTAAGTCCAGAAACAAAATCCAGAACATATCTCAACATCTGATACACCGATAACCCAGGCTCCTGCAAGGCGTCTTGTAGAGTTTCAGGCAGTAACCTAATGGTACTGATCTGTCTATGGGAATACTTTTCAGGTTGGAAAACCATATTATAAGCTGCTGCAGTGTAGGCCTCTAACAATCCTCCCAAGACCTCAAAGCCTGCCGCCTCGATTTCCAGCACCATATGGGAGCGATAAAGTCGTTCCAAAGAAACGGTGATAATCTCCTTCAAGACCGATTTACTGTCAATAAGATCGGTCAGTGCCCGGTCAAACTCTCCTCCCAGGATCTCCTTTTCGTTATCCAGAAAAGCTCGACTACATTGTTCAATCAAAATTCCGATGGCTACCGCTCGCAAGAGACCTATGCGCTGATCCCGGCCTACCATAGCCTTCAATTTGTCTGGCATAAATTTTTTACCCAGGATCTCAGCAAATAAATCGGTGGTCTCTACTTCACTCACCAAGCCCAGTCGACAACCGTCTTCCAGGTCAATTATGTGATAACAAATATCATCTGCAGCCTCCACCAGAAAAGCCAACGGGTGCCTGCACCAGGCCTCACCGGGTACTAGCTCCCTCAAACCCAGGTTGCCCGCCAATTGTATGAAATGATCTTGCTCGGTATGAAAAAACCCGTATTTTTTCTGGCTTTTACGCTTCCTATCAGGATTGCCTAACTGGGAATGTCTGGGATACTTAGTGAAAGCCGCTTGGGTGGCTTCAGTTAGGCGCAATCCTTGTTGACCGGTACTATTCAATATTCTGAAACCCTGGGCATTTCCTTCAAAATTGATCAGGTCCTGCCATTGCTGCCCGGATACATGCTGCTTATAGATTTCACCTTGAGGACTGGATTTGAAGAAATCAGAAATGGCATCCTCGCCCGTATGACCGAAAGGCGGGTTGCCCAGATCGTGGGTGAGGCAGGCGGCAGAAACTATAGCTCCGAAATCGAATTGACTGTATCCCTTAAGCTCCGGATACTTTCCCAGTAAGGTCTCCCCCACTCTTTTGCCCAAAGACCGGCCTACACTGGAAACTTCCAGACTATGGGTGAGCCGAGTATGTACAAAGTCCTGTTCAGGTAAGGGAAATACCTGGGTCTTATCTTGCAACCTTCTAAACGGATGGGAAAAGACAATGCGGTCATAGTCCCTTTCAAAGGCACTCCTATCGGGGGTGGTGGCATCTTGAGAATCCCTACCGGACAGCAGCTTTATCCAATCCATCGAATATTATAACTGTCTGAGTAAACTGGAAAGTGAACAACGCTCATTTAAAATTTGGGGAAGCTGGTCAATCGACACCCGTTCCTGTTGCATGCTATCCCTCTCCCTCAAGGTCACGGTATCGTCATCCAATGTTTGGTGATCAACTGTAATACAGTAGGGTGTTCCTATAGCATCTTGCCGGCGGTAGCGGCGGCCTATAGCGTCTTTAACATCGAACTGACAGAGGAAATCAAAGCGTAAATCATCAAAAATGCTTTGCGATTTTTCAGTAAGGCCATCTTTATTGACAAGCGGTAATATAGCCGCTTTAATAGGTGCCAGAGGCGCGGGTAGTTTCATCACCGTCCGAGTACTGCCGTCCTCCAGGGTTTCCTCAGTGTATCCATTGGAAAGCAGGGCCAGAAAGAGACGATCCAAACCGATGGAGGTCTCAACCACAAATGGCACGTAGCTTTTTTCCTCTTGTGGATCGAAAAACTGAAGCTTTTTGCCGCTGTATTCTTCGTGTGCTTTCAGGTCAAAGTCAGTGCGGGAGTGAATACCTTCCAGTTCCTTGAATCCCATAGGGAATCTAAATTGGATGTCACAGGCTGCATTAGCATAATGAGCCAAGTTGAGGTGATCGTAAAAACGGTAGTTGTTTTCTCCCAGGCCCAATACTTGATGCCACTTCATGCGCTTTTCTTTCCATTGTTCATACCAAGAAAGTTCTTCCCCTGGCTTGACGAAAAACTGCATTTCCATTTGTTCGAATTCCCGCATTCGGAATATGAATTGACGGGCGATGATCTCATTGCGGAAGGCCTTGCCGATTTGGGCAATACCAAAAGGTATGCGCATACGACCGGTCTTTTGTACGTTCAGGAAATTGACGAAGATCCCCTGGGCTGTTTCCGGGCGCAGATATACGAGGTCGGAGTCCTCTGCCAAAGAGCCCAGCTCGGTAGAGAACATAAGATTGAATTGACGTACTTCGGTCCAGTTTCGGGAGCCGCTTAAAGGATCGGCAATGCCTAATTCTTCAATCAATACTTTGAGATCACCCAGGTTGCCGGATTCTATGGCTTCCTTGAGCCTCTGGTTTATGCCCTCAACCTTACTTTGGTTTTGCAGCACCCGAGGATTGGTAGTACGGAACTGTTGTTCATCAAAGTCATCTCCAAAGCGTTTGGCAGCTTTTGCTACCTCCTTTTCGATCTTGGATTCGATCTTGGCCACCTGATCCTCTATTAATACATCTGCGCGATACCGCTTCTTGGAATCCTTATTGTCAATCAACGGATCATTAAAGGCATCGACGTGTCCGGAGGCTTTCCAGGTGGTAGGATGCATGAATATAGCCGCATCTATCCCCACAATATTGGGATTCAATTTCACCATAGCCTCCCACCAGTAGGCTTTTAGATGGTTCTTGAGTTCAACACCGTACTGGCCGTAGTCGTAGGTCGCACTGAGCCCGTCGTAGATCTCGCTGGAAGGAAATACGAATCCGTATTCTTTGGCATGGGAAATGACCTTTTTCAACAGGTTATCATCCACTTGACTCATCTTACTTGTTTAAATTGAAGCAGCAAAGATAATGAAATTGCATTTCCATGGAACAAAACGGCTGGCTTTAGTTCAACAGACCGGTTTCTGCTTACAACCAGGCTGTAACCTCAATTTCTACCAGATAATCGGGATCAATAAGTTTAGATACTTCTACCATGGTAGTAGCAGGTTTTACCTCCCCAAAATATTCGCTGTGCGCTTGAGCTATTTGCGGCCATTGGCCTATATCCGTTACAAACATGCGAGTGCGAATAACGTTTTGCAATGTTCCCCCTGATTGCTCCATCACCGATTTTATTTTTTCCAAGATGCATACAGTTTGCAAGTAAGCATCTCCTTTCCCTACTACCGAACCATTTTCTTGAGCTACTGTTCCGGAAATCTCTAATTGATTTCCCATCCTTACTGCCCTTGAATAGCCCACTTGATCCTCCCAAGGTGATCCCGAACTGATATTTATTCTATTTGGCATAAGTCAAATTGATGCTAATATCTTTATCTTTCAAGATAGATTTTAATCCGCCAAGATATGAAGAGTATTTGTGTTTTTTGTGGTTCGAGCTCCGGAAGTTATCATGGCCACGCTCAACAAGCAGCTACACTGGGAAGGCTGTTGGCGCAGAGGTCCATCACCTTGATCTACGGCGGCGCCGCCGTGGGTATTATGGGGACAGTGGCTAATGCCGTTTTAGAGCAAAACGGTCAGGTGATCGGGGTGATTCCTGAATTTTTAAGCAAGAAAGAAATACGTCATCAAAATTTGACGGAGCTGATTACGGTGCAAAGTATGCATGAGCGCAAACAAAAAATGGCTCAATTGTCTGAGGGTTTTATAGCACTTCCCGGTGGATTTGGCACGCTGGAAGAGTTATGTGAAATCCTGACCTGGACCCAACTGGGTTTACTGCCACACTCCGTAGGTATTTTAAACGTGAATGGATACTTTGACCACCTGCTAAAACTATTTGACCATATGGTGGATCAGGGATTTCTGAAAAAGGAAAATCGGGAAATGGTGATCGAAAGCGACGACCCGCAAAGGTTGCTCAATGCTATGGAACAGTACCAGCCCAAGCCGGTACCCAAATGGCTGGATGTTAGCGAAACCTGATGTTGATAGGGTGGATAATGTATAATAAATTTAAGTGGATGAACAGACCTAATATGCAGCAGTTTATAATTACTCTTGGTTTGATTCTTTTGTCGGTGTTGTCGATGGAAGCTCAATCGAAAGACCAAACCCCTTTGCAGGTGGGCTTTTTAATCGTGGATGGGGTCTACAATACCGAAGTGATCGCTCCTTTCGATGTTTTTCAACACACTATTTTCCATGCTCCTCCCGGTATGGAGGTGTTCACGGTGGCACCCACTAAAGAAATCATAACCACTTTCGAAGGACTCAAAATACAACCCGATTATGCTTTTGAAGATAAGGACCTTCCCGTCATCGATGTATTGGTAGTCGCTAGCGCGGAGCATAGCATGGATAGTGACTTGAAAAACACGGAGATGATCTCTTTTGTCAAGCGCACGGGCGCTCAGGCTCGATATGTTTTGTCCCTTTGTGACGGCGCCTTTGTACTGGCCCAGGCGGGACTGGTTGATGGAAAAGAATCTACTACTTTTCCTGCGGACATTGGTGATTACCGGGAAATGTTCCCGCACCTACAGGTTCGAGAGAATGTCAGTTTTGTACATCACGACAACCTAATCACCTCAGCAGGAGGCATAAAGAGTTACGATGCAGCCATGTACCTGGTAGCCCTTCTATATGGTGATCAGGTAGCTCGCAATCTCGGAAAAGGGTTGATCATTGAATGGGATCTGCAACAGATTAAGCATATCAAAGTTTCTCCATAACCATCACTCGTATGGAAACCATATCTCAGTTGCTAATTGAAGAGACGCGTTACCGATTACTTGAAGAGTCCATACCCCGTCTAAAGAAATGCCTGGCCAAGATGACTGCTGATGATATTTGGTATCGTCCAAACCAACAGACGGTTAGCGCTGGAAATTTGGTGCTGCATCTTTGCGGTAATGTAAAACAATGGCTCATTAGTGGTTTAGGAGGCCGTGCTGACCAACGGGACCGGGATAAGGAATTCCAGGAAGAGGGACCATTAAAAACCCCAGCGTTAGTACATATGTTGGACGATCTTAGTTCCGAGATAAATCAAGTATTGAATGAGCTTGGTGATGCCGACTTGCAACAAAATCAGACTATCCAGGGATACCAGGTCACTGGTGTTTCCATATTGGTACATGTAGTGGAACATTTCTCTTATCATGTGGGACAAGTTACCTATATGGTCAAATCCAGGAAGGCAGTGGACATGGGGTATTACCAGGGTAAAGATCTAAATCAACTTAATAAGAGCTAGTATGAAAGAACCTCACTTATCATTGGAAGATGTGGTGCTGAGCCAACCTCAGTTATCGGATGCCCAGACACTGGCCGCGTTGGCTAACGATAAGCGTATTTGGAACAATCTCAGGGATTACTTCCCTCATCCCTACCAACTGGATGACGCCCGTGAATTTATTGAAATGGTGGCACAGGAAGATCCGCAACACACATTTGGGATTTATTACCAGGAGCAATTTGCCGGTATTGCCGCACTAAATGATCAACCCGATGTATATAAAAAATCCAAAGAGATAGGTTATTGGCTGGGTGAGCCATTTTGGGGCAAGGGCATTGCCACCCGGGCCGTAAAACTACTCACGTCCTATGCATTAGAACATTTGGACTGCAACCGTATTCATTGCGGAGTATTTTCCAACAATCCTGCCTCCATGAAGGTACTGGAAAACGCCGGCTTCACCAAGGAAGGGGTTTTTAAGCAAGCGGTTTGGAAAAACGATGATTTTTGGGATGAGCACCGCTATGCTCTTCTAAAAACCTAAGACGCCAGCAGCTACACCAGTCGACTATTAATGATAACCTCCGATTGCAGGGTTCGGTGAACCGGACAGCGATCCGCAATTTGTAAAAGGCGTTCCCTTTGAGAATCATCGAGATCGCCGACCAATTCAATTTCTTTATCGATGTGATCCAATTTACTTAGGGCTTGATCCATTTTTTGTGAATCCTCCAGGTGTCTTTTTTCATGTTGCATATGGATAATAACTTCTTTCAAAGGCCACTTTTTACGATCGGCATACATGCGTAAGGTAATACCCGTGCAGGAACCTAAGGAGGCCAGTAACAATCCGTAGGGAGTAGGTCCTAAATCCAGCCCACCCAGCGATTTGGGTTCATCCGCTATAAGTGTATGAGATTCCGCCTTGATCTCTGTGGTATAGCCCTCACCCGTTCTTACTACTACTTGTCGCTCTGTTTCCAAGGTGGGTGAGACATGATTTATCAGGTAGCGTTGCGCCCAACTGGAGATCAAATCTCCCACATAGGTACTATCCGTTGGATCGGTTAGCAGGTGGTCCGCACCATCGAGACTGACAAAACTTTTAGGGTGACGCGCCAGGGTATATAAGTTGGCGGCGTTTTCTATGCCAACTATTCGATCTTGAGGTGAATGCAAGATAAGTATAGACTTGCCTAAGTCTTTCAGCACCTTGGACATGGGGTTTTTTTCAAGATCATCGATGAACTGCTTCTTAATAACAAAAGGTCGACCTCCAATGTTGACGGTAGCTTGACCGCTGCGATCAATTTCCGATAACTCCTCCTGGAATAGATGCACTACATGCGGAGGGTCGGCAGGTGCTCCGACGGTAGCTACTGCCTTAACCTTGGGAAGGTGAGCAGCCGCTTGAATGACTGCGGCTCCTCCAAGTGAATGGCCGATCAAAAGCTGCGGCGGCCGGTAATGCTCCTCTAAATACTCTGCGGCAGAGATCAGGTCGCTAATATTGGAACTGAAGTTAGTATCTTCAAATTCTCCCTCACTCTCACCTAGTCCTGCAAAATCGAATAATAAAACCCCGATCCTATTTTGAGTAAGTGCACGGCTGATATTACGTACAGCCAATAAGTTTTTGGTACAAGTGAAGCAATGTGCAAAAATTGCATAATTTTCGGCTTTGCCATCGACGGGCAACTCTAATCTGGCGCCAAGTTTTAGGCCCTCTTTGTTTAGAAATTTTAATCGGATTGGTTTCATTATTTAGTGACTTATAAGTATCATTTAATATAACTTATTTAACCTCTTAGTTAAGAAGACTTTATATAATTTTTTCTACCATATGTCAGGTAAATCTTACACCATACATGAGCACTGGTGAAATTACAAAAACCTTCAATACGTCCTATTTAACGGGTTTTTCGGCTTAAAAATTCCCAATTTTTATTAGAAAAACTTAACGAAACTTACTTGCAATCTTAAAGGGATATTTACATATTTGAGGAATAGATTGTTTATTAATCTGTAAGGTTTAAGCTTAAACTTTTTTTGGTCCTTATGAAGTTTTTTAAACCCAAATCGAATAACCTTTTGATTGACCATTTTTTTTTGCCGTAAACTATGAATAAGAACCTCGCTGTTCTTCTATTATCTTTCATTTTTCTAAGCTTCATACCCTCCTTTTCTCAAAACCAAAAGCAAACTCAAAAGCTTGTAAATCAGGCTAACAAATATGTAGCTGTTGAAGAATGGTACAAGGCATTACCCATACTGCGGGAATTAGACAGTCTTAAACCCAATGACCCGGAGATCAACTTCAAGTTGGGGTTAGCATATTTTAACACCATCAACAAGCCTCAATCCTTGCAAAAATTTCTCAAGGCCAAGAGGGGCAACTATCTTAGCGAAGAACTGGATTTTTATTTAGGAAGAGCTTATCAGCAAAACCACCAATTCGATGAAGCGGTCTCGTATTACCAAAAGTACGATGAGCAACTGGATCTCAGCGATGATATAGACCGGGCCAGACACAATGAAGTATCCCGCTACTTAGAGAATTGTGCTGTTGGCAAAGTCTTACTCCCGGATTCCATACTGTTGCGTATTGAAAATGCCGGCGCCAATGTGAACAGCGTATATCCTGACTATGTGCCGGTGGTTAGTTCGGACGAGAATTTACTCTTATTTACTTCGCGTCGCAGCAACAGCACGGGTGGGAAATTAAGCGAGGACGGTCAATTCTTTGAGGATATTTACTTGTCTACCAAGAATAACAAAGGAGAATGGGGAAAACCAGTTCAATTGGGTAAACCCATCAATACACGAGACCATGACGCCTGTATAGGATTGTCACCTGATGGCAAGGTGCTCTTTCTTTACAAGGATACTGGAAATGGTGACATTTTCATCAGCGAAATCGATGGCAACAATCCTAAGAATTGGGGCAAGCCACAACAAGTACCGGGCGCTATTAACACCGAGTACTGGGAAGGAAGCGCCAGCATGAGCCCGGACGGAAAAACACTTTATTTTTCCAGCGATCAGGAAGGAGGATACGGAGGTAGTGACATTTATAAGTCTTCCAGGCTTCCGGACGGTACCTGGGGATCACCGGTCAACGTGGGTCCTATTATCAATACCCCTTTTGATGAGGATGCCCCACAAATGCACAGCGACGGCAAAACCATGTTCTTCAGTTCACGCGGCCACGATGGCATGGGCGGTTATGATATTTTCGCTACTATTCTGGATCCACAAACTAAGAAGTGGAGCAAGCCGCGTAATATGGGTTATCCCGTAAACTCCGCCAACGAGGACATCTATTTTACCTTGACCTCCGACGGGTCCAAGGGATATTTTACCTCATTCAGGTACGACAGCTACGGGGAGAAAGACATTTATATCATGCATCGACCGATGTCGTCACCCACGCTGTTTCTTTTTAAGGGGAAGGTCACCGACAAGCTCACGGATCAACCTATAGGTGCCGCCATAACCCTCTTCAACAAGGAAACTAACCAAGTGGATACTGTTACTACTTCCGATCTGCTTACCGGTAGGTTTGCCTTCAATATGTCGTTTGATACCCCATACAGCTTGAGAGTGGAGTCGGATGACTTTCGATTTCACACAGAGGACGTGGAATTCCCATACCGGGCCGATCTATTTGAGTATATAATGAACTTCTCCATTGAAGACGATCGTATGTATGTGGTGGAATTGGAAGGCGATACCACCCAGATACTGGTCAACGAGAAAGGCGGCTTATTTGGTGACAGCACCCCGGTACCGGACTCTGAAAAAGATCCCCGGCCAGTGACTGATGCCGATTTGGAGCTCTCCAGGAGCGGCAGGGCCATTGTTTTGCGAAATGTGCACTTTGATTTTAACAAGTCCACCTTGAAACGAGAGTCCATCAAAACATTGAATCAAGTTTATAATTTCCTGGCACAGAATCCGGAGTTGTACTTCGAAGTAGGCGGTCATACCGATAATATTGGCAGCGATGCCTACAACCAAAGACTATCGGAAAGAAGGGCTCGCGCGGTTTATAATTACTTGACTACTAAAGGTATTGCTCAGGACCATCTGGCACCCAAGGGATATGGAGAATCCAAACCTATTGCTACTAACCGTACTCCTGAGGGTCGAAGGCTTAACCGCAGAGCCGAGATGAAAAGAACCACCCCTCAGGGTGATTATATCGCCCATCATGGCCACATAGATGAATCCGAAGACGGATATCTGATATGGGAACAGCTATCGGTGCGGGCTCATTTTGTAGAAAATAGAGGCAATTTTATCACTGAATACAGTAAAGCCAGGCTAAATACTTTGGTCAATATTTTACAATCCACTTATCCGGATTCTAAGGTCATGATCGTGGGGTATGACGACGTTGATGTCGAAGACGCCAATAAGAAGCTTGACGAACAAAGGGCTGCCACCGTCTTTGAATATTTGGTATCTAAAGGCATATCTGCCGATAACCTTATTGCTCGTTCGTATCGCAATATGGGACAATTCGTAGGAGGCGCCGAAGAGCCAGCAGGAGTGCGACGGCGTAAAGTTGAGTTTTATCTTCTAAACTAATACCAATTCCATTTCTTTTTAATAAAACCTTTAAACCAACTACCTTTGTAGGGGTTTGAAAGTGTAGCTATTTTATGAAGTCAAAAATTGGTGTTTTAATTGTGAACCTGGGCACTCCCGATAGTCCTAACACTGGAGATGTCCGAAAATATCTCAGGGAATTTCTGATGGACGAAAGGGTCATTGATATACCCTACTGGAAGCGCTGGCCCTTGGTCAATTTGATCATTGCACCTTTCAGAGCTCCAAAATCGGCCAAGATCTACAGTCAACTTTGGCAGGAGCGGGGATCTCCACTTTTGTTCTACGGCCAGGATGTACAGCAATCGTTGCAGCAAGTTTTAGGGGCCTCATATAAGGTGGTGCTGGGTATGCGCTATCAAAATCCCAGTCTACAGTCAGCATTGGATCAACTGAAAGGGTTCCCCAAGATCATTGTAATACCACTATTTCCCCAGTATGCCTCTGCTTCCAGTGGATCCGTTCAGCAGAAGGTAATGGAGATCGTTGGCAGTTGGCAGGCTATTCCCGATATCGACTTTATTGCCAATTTTGTGGAGGAACCCTTGTTTATCAGGGCCTTTGCGGAAAGAGCCCGACCACACATGGAACAAACTTCCTTCGATCACTTTGTCTTTAGCTACCACGGTATTCCGGAACGACACATTCTCAAAGCCTCCTGCGACAATTACTGCAAGTTAAATGAAACCTGCTGTTCTGTGTACCATCAAAAGAACCGGCTGTGCTACCGGGCTCAATGCTATCTCACTTCAAGGTTGTTGGCGAAGGAGTTGGGGATTGGAGAGGAACAGTATACGGTAGCTTTCCAGTCACGACTGGGCAGAGACCCTTGGATCAAGCCCTATACAGACGAGATCATCAGGGATTTTCCGGCTCGCGACATAAAGAAAGTATTGGCTTTCTCCCCATCTTTCATTGCAGACTGTTTGGAAACGACTATTGAAGTAGGTGATGAGTTTCAGGAGATATTCCTGGAAGCGGGGGGTGAGCACTGGCAACTAGTAGAGAGCCTGAACGATAGTAGCACCTGGGTTTCTTGCCTGAAAACTATAGTTGAAAAGCACAGTTATTCTCCGGCTTTAACGGAGTAGATCTCTGCAAGTTTATCCACCACATAGTCCACTTCTTCCTCGGTATTGAACTTGCTGAAGCTAAACCTCACCGAACCTCTTTCGGCCGGTGCTCCCAAAGCCGATAGCACATGAGAACCAACGTTACTTCCACTGGAACAGGCGCTACCTCCGGAGACTGATATGCCATTAATATCCAGGTTGAATAGCAGCATCTCATTGTCAGCACCGGGAGGGAAGGACACATTCAGCACTGTATACAAGCTCTTGTCGGCATCGCTGCTGAGCCCGTTGAACTGTACATCCGGGATCCTTTCTTTCAACAAGCGCACTGTGCGGTCTTTTAGCCCCTGGATATATTGATGATGCTCGGACATATGTTGGTAGGCCAGTTCCATGGCTTTGGCCAGACCTACGATTCCACATACATTCTCGGTACCTCCGCGCATATTTCTTTCTTGAGCTCCTCCATGGATGAAAGGACATATCTTGTGGTCGGCCCGGATGTAGAGAAAACCTATTCCCTTGGGTCCGTGAAATTTATGGGCAGAGCCCACCATACAGTGTGTCTTTAAGTCCTGTAGGTCGTGTTGATAATGTCCTACTGCTTGAACGGTGTCGCTGTGAAAAAAGCTTTGATGCTCCTGGCAAATTTCTCCTATGGTCTTAATGTCGTTGAGATTTCCAATTTCATTGTTGGCATGCATCAGAGAAACCATGGAAGGCCCGTGCTCTTTCAAGAGATGTTCTAAATGATCGAAATCCAATTCTCCCTGGGGAGAGGTGTTGACATAGCTCACCTTAGTTTTACCTTGTTTTTCCAGAAACTCCAGAGTATGTAATACCGCATGGTGCTCCAGCCTTGAGGTAATGCTGTGCTTCAAACCAAAATCATCTACCGTGCAGGTTAGCGCAGTATTATCCGCTTCTGTTCCTCCGGAAGTAAAAAAGATCTCCGCCGGAGAGGTATTGAGTAAATCTGCAATAAGCTTTCTGGACTTTTCAACGGCAGCCCTGGCCTCGCGTCCATGTGAATGAATGGAAGAAGGATTACCGTACTGATTGACCAAGTAGGGTTTCATAGCCTCCAGGACTTCCCCGTCCAGAGCGGTAGTGGCTGCATTATCTAAGTATACCCGCATAGTATCTAATGGTTGTTGGTTAGGATCTCTTTGATATCGGAAATGATCTTCTCACCTAAATGCTCGGCAGTAGCCATAGAGTCAGACTCCGAGTAAATCCGAATAATGGGTTCCGTATTGGATTTCCTCAAATGCACCCATTCCTTATCGAATTCGATCTTAACTCCATCAACAGTACTCATGGGCTGTTTGCTGTACCGCTTTTGTATGCCGTTGAGCAATTGCTCGATATCAATGTTATCCGTTAATTCAATCTTCTTTTTCGCAATATAATAGTTAGGATAGCTGGCCCTTAACCGGGATACCGAGGTATCTGATTTAGCCAAATGTGTAAGAAATAACGCAATCCCCACCAAGGCATCCCTGCCATAATGAAGCTGAGGATAAATTATACCTCCATTGCCTTCTCCTCCTATAACCGCCTTTTGCTCTTTCATTTGTTCCACTACATTCACCTCGCCTACGGCGGCGGCATAGTATGAGCCCCCGTGATTTTCCGTGACATCTCTTAACGCCCGGGTAGAGGATAAGTTGGAAACACTATTTCCACCGGGATGGTTTTGCAAAATGTAATCCGCCACTGCTACCAGGGTATATTCCTCTCCGAATGGTTCTCCGTTTTCCTGTACGAAAGCCAGACGATCTACATCCGGGTCCACCACAATACCCAAATCAAAATCACCTTGGTCTACCTCTTTACAAAATTGTGCGATGTGCTCAGGAAGTGGTTCCGGATTATGAGGAAATATGCCAGTTGGCTCGCAATGGAACTCCGCTATGGTAGAAACCCCAAGATTTTGCAGTAGCAGAGGGATCGCTATCCCTCCAGAGCTATTCACTCCGTTCACTGCGATCTTAAATTGTCGCTCTATTATGGCCTCCCGATCCACTAACGGCAAATTTAAGATCTCCTCTATATGCCTTAACAAATAGCCGTTGTCTTGGTCATAGGTTCCCAACTCTTTTACAGGAGCATATTCAAAAGCGCCGGATTCGGCGATCTCCAAGACATCTTGCCCGTCCTGATGCGAAATAAACTCACCTTTTTCATTGAGCAACTTCAGTGCATTCCACTCAATGGGGTTGTGCGATGCCGTGATGATGATTCCCCCGGCAGCCTTCTCCAGAGGCACTGCGATCTCCACCGTGGGGGTAGTAGAAAGGCCTAGATCCACTACATTTATGCCCATTCCCCTTAAGGATCCACATACCAGGTCCGAAACCAGAGGGCCTGAGGGTCTGGCATCCCTACCAATCACGATGGTCTTCTTTTTGGAGGAACCTTTTAGAATCCAGGAGCCAAAAGCCGAGGCATACTTTACGATATCTATGGGAGTTAGTCCATCGTCCGGAGGTCCTCCAATAGTTCCTCTAATCCCTGAAATTGATTTTATAAGTGTCAATTGGTTGCTAGCTGTTTAAGGCATGCAATTTAGGCAAATTGAAGGGAAAATTATTTGAATTTGGACAACACTTTTTCGACTTCCGATTCTGGATTTGCGCAGGAATCTCCCGGATTGACTTGTTTACCGCAATAACCACAGGTCTCCCCTTCCTTGTTCAGAAAAGGGCTTTGTGAGGCACAAGTTCCCTTAAATTCTCCATTCTTCAGGAACAGCAAACGCACCGACATCATTATAAAAAACAACGCCAAAATCCCTATGGCCAACAAAACGGTAGTCATAATTTTAAGTAACTTTGATCCAAAGTTAGCTAATTTTTACTTGAAACATCACCTCCACGCTATTAGTTCTTTTACCAAATATGAGCACTCCTAAATCCGCCCCCGATCCACACCGCGCTGAAAAGCTGCAAGCGTTCGATCGTCTGCTTACCATAATGGACGAGCTCCGTGAGAACTGCCCTTGGGATATGAAGCAAACCTTAACCAGTTTGAGGCACCTGACCATTGAGGAAACCTACGAATTGTCCGATGCCATCTTGGAGAATGACCTGGAGGAAATCAAGAAAGAACTCGGTGATATCATGCTGCACATGATCTTTTATTCTCGTATTGCATCGGAGACCAAAGACTTCCACATAGGTGATGTGCTCAATTCTGTGGCTGAAAAACTGATCCGTAGGCACCCTCACATTTACAGTGACCTGAAAGTGGACAATGAAGAAGCTGTCAAACAAAATTGGGAAAAGATCAAGCTCAAGGAAAAAGGTAATGCTTCTGTACTAGGCGGTGTGCCAAAAAGTTTACCGGCACTGGTAAAGGCCATGCGTATTCAGGAGAAGGCTCAGGGAGTGGGTTTCGACTGGCCTCAAAAGGAGCAAGTCTGGGATAAAGTTCAGGAAGAGCTACAGGAATTTCAAGAGACCTGCACAAATGGTGAAGCACTCCGCATTCAGGAAGAATTTGGTGACCTGCTGTTTTCATTGATTAATTACTCGCGATTTATTGAGGTAAATCCGGAAGAGGCCCTGGAACGCACCAACATTAAATTCATTAAACGTTTTCAGTTTATGGAAAAGGCTGCCGCTCGAGACGGAAAAAAGATCCCGGACCTGAGCTTGAAAGAAATGGATGAGTATTGGGAACAGGCTAAGAAACTATAACTCAAATGTAAGAGGTAATCTGACTTTATTCCACGCCATCCAGCAATCCAGGAGGTACTTCAAATATCAACAACAGCTAGGTATCTTCCTTAAAATAAATCCATTAGCTCCTAACCCTACCTTCAGCATTTAGCCTTTTTTATTTTTTCCACCCTTGTTATACGTGTAGTCTCATCATCGCCTGTCTTCATTTTAGGTACGCTATTTGCATATCCATAAACACACATTAAACAAATGAGCTATGAATAACTTACGAACCAAAAGTAACGTATTGGCGCTGGTGGCCGTGTTGCTAACAGCTCAATCGTGTTATATACATTTTGAAGATGACGGCTATGGTTGTGTGCAACCAAGAGGGCCGGTAATTACGGAGTCCTACAATCTGCCATCATTCGATCGCATTACCAATGCCATCGGAGCAGATATAACTCTAAGACAAAGCAATAACAGAGAGTTTGAGATCACTGCCGCCGAAAGTATTCTAGAGCAAATAAGCTTGAGAATTGTAGACGGTGAGTTGATCATTGACAATCTTAGTTGTATAAGCAATACCAATATTGAGATCTTTGCGGCCATGCCAGATATAGAGGCGGTACACAATGTGGGTTCGGGCGATATTTTTGGAGATAATATTTGGGAGGTTGATGATCTTGAGCTTCGCATAACGGGATCTGGAAAAATTGATGCTGAATTTATAGCGGATTACTTATCCATCGAAATCACCGGTTCTGGCACCCTGGATCTTTTTGGAGAAGCCCATCTGAGTGAGATCCGTATTTCAGGATCGGGAGATGTTCATGCATTCGGAATGGAAGCAAATGATCAGGATATCATTATATCGGGATCGGGAAACTGCGAGGTGTTGGCCATCGACCAATTGGATGTGGTGATCAGCGGCAGTGGCAATGTTTTCTATAAGGGAAATCCTCAGGTTTCTGCCACCATCAGCGGTTCCGGCAGTGTAATAAACGCCAATTAAGTATAGTTTAGGTAGTTTTCCCATTTTTCCACCACCTTGGAAAAATCTTCCGGCCATGGGCTCTCAAAGTGCATCCGTTCTCCGCTATGAGGATGGGTGAAACCCAAAGAATGAGCGTGTAAGGCCTGTCGGGGCATTATCTTAAAGCAGTTCTCAACAAATGCTTTGTATTTGGAGAAAACAGTACCTTTTAAGATCTTATCCCCTCCATACGGGGCATCGTTGAACAAAGGATGCCCCGTATATTTTAAGTGCGCTCTGATCTGATGGGTCCTTCCGGTTTCCAATTTACAGGAGATCAAGGACACATACCGCAGGGGCTTTAGCACCTGGTAATGGGTCACCGCCCTACGGCCCATGTCGCCGTCTGGAAAAGCCACTGTCACCCGACGATCTTTGGGACTCCGGCCCAGGTTTACATCAATTGTGCCGGACTCCTTTTCAGGTACTCCCCACACCAGGGCGTGGTAAGTACGCTCAATGCTGTGATCAAAGAATTGTTTGGCCAAATGGGTCATGGCCTGCTCAGTCTTGGCGACTACTAGCAACCCGGAAGTGTCCTTGTCTATCCGGTGCACCAATCCCGGTCGACCATGATTGTCGGGCATTTCAGGGAGATTTTGGAAATGGTATACCAAGGCGTTCACCAAGGTACCCTGCCAATTGTTGTAGGCGGGATGCACCACCATGCCAGCGGGCTTGTCAACAACCAGCAGATGCGGGTCTTCATAGACTATCTGCAGGGGAATGTCTTCAGGAATTACTTCGGTATCTCTCGGGGGCTCCGGCAGAGCTACCACGATCTCATCGCCCGGGCGAACCCTATAGTTAGACTTAACCTCTTCCTGGTTCACCAGTACAAAGCCTTGCTTGATCCCTTCTTGTAGCTTGTTGCGGGTAACATTCGGCAACCGATCCATTAAAAACTTGTCCAAACGAATTAAGGTCTGCCCGGGATCCACCACCACACGATGGTGGATAAACCACTGATCATCATGGGAAAGATTCTGAGACTCCATGTGGCAAAATTATAATTTATGACCGGTTTCTTAGAGCTTCTCCCGGTATTTCCTATCATTGATACTGTAACGCGGCCATTGGTGAGAAAGCAGCTCCAACTATATCCGTTCCTCGAATTGAACATCTCGTTCATCCTGATGTCTACGTCCGGAGTATTAGGCAAAGTCATCCCGCTGCCTCCCTCCGTAATTATTTTCTGGAGATGCATTCTAGCTTTTGCTTTATTGTTCTTTTTTATAAAGCTGCGGGTCCGGGAAGGAATACGAAGCAATCACAGAGGGTTTTTTATTGGTAGCGGTATATTGTTGGCCGTACACTGGACCACGTATTTTCACTCTATCAAATTAGGAGGGGTGGCGGTTGGCATGCTGTCTTTATTTACCTATCCCATTATTACCTCTCTCCTGGAGCCTTTGCTGTTTAAGATCAGGTACAGCTGGTTCGATATTGCGTCGTCACTTTTGATATTGTGGGGTTTGTCCCTAATGGTACCAGAGTTCTCTTTGGAAAATGAAGTGGTCCAAGGAATCTTGTGGGGAATATTTTCCGCCCTTATTTATTCTTTGAGAAATCTGTGGAATAAGAAATACATAAAAGTATACAGCGGATCCACCATAATGTGTTATCAACTACTGATCTCTGCTATTGTGCTATCTCCAGTATTATGGATGTTTCCGGTACAGATCAGCACCACCTCATGGGTATATCTGATCATATTAACGGTGGTTACCACTGCCATAGCCCATACTTTATTTGTACAAGGGCTCAAACACTTCAGCACTAGTAGTGTCAGCATTATGAGCAGTCTGATACCTCTTTACGGAGTGGCCTGGGCGCTATTATTTACTGATGAAGTTTTGAACAAAGGCATTATCCTGGGTGGAGCCATCATTATTACGGCTATTGTAGCGCAAAATGTTAAGTACTTCAGAAGGTGAACAGATCGATGACCTTCTTCGACCATCCCCAAGAAACGCCGGTAGTGTTGCTGGACGAATTCCCTGGTAATCGTAAATTGTTCCTGAAACGGGAAGACCTTATCCATCCCCAGGTGAGCGGAAATAAATGGCGTAAGCTAAAATATAATTTCAAATATGCGCTGGACCATGGGTATCAAGGGATAATCACTTTTGGAGGGGCCTTTAGCAATCACCTACATGCCACTGCTGCTGCCGGGCACTATTGTGGATTACCTACCGTAGGACTTATCAGGGGTGAACTACCCCCATCTCTTAATCCCACTTTAAGGGATGCATGGAACTGGGGCATGGAGCTTCAAGCCCTTAGTCGGGAACAATACCGGCAAAAGCAGAATGTTGATTTTCTTGAAGATCTCAAACGGCAATATCCCGGCTATTGGATCATACCGGAAGGAGGCACTAATCTTTGGGCGCTGCAAGGGTGCCGGGAGATGGTGGGTGACCTTGATTTTCAGTATTGGTGTATAAGTTGTGGTACCGGGGGCACACTGGCCGGATTAGCAGGCGCCCTATCCGCAGAAACACATTTGCTGGGGTTCCCTGCCTTAAAGGGAGGGGGCTTCCTGGAGGGAGAGATTATAAAACTAATTGGGCAAAGCCACCATCCAGCCTGCATCTGGCAGCTGATGCTGGACTACCACTTCGGAGGATATGCCAAAATCAATGATGAACTGCTAGACTTTATCAATGGATTCAAGGAAAAATACCGAATTCAGCTAGACCCTATCTATACCGGAAAAATGTTATGGGGGGTGTTTGATCTACTAGACAAGTCATTCTTCCCAAAGAATGTTGATATTCTGGCAGTTCACAGCGGGGGCCTTCAGGGAATTAAAGGAATTCGCGAAAAATATGGCAAAAATGTTATTTAACCTTATATTGGGACCATGCAACCCGTTATAGAAGCGGAAAAGCTGCATTTCAAGGTAGCTTGTTCTAGTGATGCATCAGTGCTATCCCGACTGGGAAAGAAGACCTTCTCGGAGACTTATGGAGAGGCCAACACTGAGGAGAATATGAAGAAATATTTGCGCGCCAACTTCTCCAAGAAATCCCTAGACGCCCAACTGGAAGACAACAAGAATTTCTTTCTAATTGCCTTTAACAAAAACAAGCCTGTGGGCTATGCTAAGCTCAGAGAAAATAATAAACCTTTTCACGACAAGTCAATAAACGTTGTGGAGCTGGAACGCATCTACGTGATCAAGGAATTCCAGGGACAGGGTATCGGCAGCGTGTTATTGGATAAGTGCATGGCTTTCGCCCGCTTACGCCGCTACCCGGTGATTTGGCTGGGGGTGTGGGAAAAGAATTTGGATGCACTCAAGTTCTATCAGAAATTAGGATTTGTGATATTCGGCTCCTCCATTTTCGAGTTAGGTAACGACCTGCAGAATGATTATCTCATGAAGAAGGATCTATAGTCACCCCCAGAGATCTTCCCATAAATCCTCTAACTTCCCAAAAGTCCTAACTTGTAACTTACCCGGAGTCCCGCTTTCCGCGAACTTGGAAATATAGATCTGCTCAAAACCCAATTTTGAAGCCTCCGCTACCCGGTGGGCAGTGCGATTGACCGCCCTGATCTCTCCTCCCAGACCGATCTCACCGGCAAAGCATAGCTTTTCGGGAACCGGGGTCTCATTAAAGGAAGAAATGATGGAAACCGCTACAGCCAGGTCAATGGCAGGGTCCTCCACCCTTAAACCGCCGGCAATATTCAGAAATACGTCTTGGGTGGCAAGGCGAAATCCTCCCCGTTTCTCCAGCACTGCCAATAACATGTTCAGTCTCCTACCGTCAAAGCCGGTAGCGGTCCTTTGAGGAGTTCCATAAGCTGCCGGGCTCACCAGCGCCTGTATTTCTATAAGCAAGGGCCGGTTGCCTTCTAAACTAGCCGCAATTGCTACACCGCTTAAGGGGCTGTCCCGTTGGGAAATGAGGATCTCTGAGGGATTCACCACCTCCCGCAATCCCTTCATTTGCATTTCATAGATCCCCAATTCAGAGGTAGGGCCAAATCGATTCTTCGAGGTTCTTAGGATGCGATAACTAAGGTGACGATCTCCTTCGAACTGCAGCACGGTATCGACCATATGTTCCAATACCTTGGGACCGGCCAGTGACCCCTCCTTAGTGATATGACCGATCATGAAAACCGGAGTGTGGCTTTCTTTGGCAAAGCGTATCAACTGGGTGGCACACTCCCTGATCTGGGTTACACTGCCCGCTAAAGAGTCGGCCGTGGCAGATTGCAGGGTTTGTATACTATCGATAATCAATAATTGGGGCTTTAAACTGGCAATATGCTGGAAGATTGCTTCGATAGAAGTCTCCGTAAGAATATAGCAGGTATCAGAACTCAGTCCCATTCGCTGAGACCTCATTTTGATCTGTTGCTGACTTTCTTCCCCAGAAACATACAACACCTTTAATTGATCCAAACTCAAGGCCAACTGCAACATCAAAGTTGATTTGCCAATTCCGGGTTCTCCCCCAATTAGCACCATGGCCCCGGAAACAATGCCGCCCCCCAAAACCCGGTTCAATTCCGAATCGGCTGTGATGAGGCGCTGTTCGGGTTTCAGATCTACCTGGCTCAAAACCATGGGACGATTTGGAGCAACTTCAATAGGGTTTTTCCAATTTGCGGGTGGTTCCTTTGATACCACCTCCTCATGCAGGGTATTCCACTCCCCGCAGCTGTTACATTGACCTTGCCACTTGGGCGAACTTACGCCACAATTACTACATACAAATGAAGTTTTAACTTTAGCCACTTCAGGATCCTTAAGCAGTGGGAAGTTAATTAAAATTAGTCTCTGCGCAAGACCAGCTGCTCACTAAACTTGGTAATTAAAATGTCATAGAATTCTTGCAAACCTCCATAGATCCCATAACCCATGGTAGGTTTGGAAATACCCAAACGTGCCAGTATGTTAACTTTCCCTTCGCTCACTTGAGTTTGAAAAGTAAAATACCCGTAACCACCGGGCAGTTTGATGGCCGCGGATTCCGGTGCTTCATCCACACTGTAACCTTCCGGTATTAATACACTCACCGAATATATTTCCTTAAAAGGGCTTCCGAAATCAATTGGGTAATTACGAGTGGGTGACTTAAAAGGGTTTTCCTGGTAGTAATTGATCAACATGGGTTGTACATAGACCAAATCACCATTGTCCATCAATTCAATATCAAAGGAATCGCTGGCAATCCTCAGGGGCTTTTCAAGCTGACCAAGACTTCCGTATTCAAGATTAGGAGCATGGCTATTTTGAACAAGTCTTATTACGGATTTCTCACCGGATGCAACACGCTTTCTGACGCTCATGGCAAAATATCCATTAACAGAACATTCGAAGTTGGCCTTAGGGTTTTCCAGATCCTGCAAGTCCAAAATCATATTGACAGAGCGTACGTTATTTGGGTTGGGAGTTATTTCTATCCATTGCGGTTCCTTTCCTTTCTGGATCAGTAATCCATCGTGGTTCAGATCTTCTTCCGCCAGTAAATTATAAGGACGCATTTTATCGGTAGCATCCATCAGTACCGCTTCTCCCTCTATTTCTACCCTCACAATTACCTGATTAAACTGAGTTAGCAAGGGAATGTTCTTAGCTATCCTACCGTGTTCCCTGGTACTGATCAATACCGGATCGGCTTTGATATCAGCGTTGCTCAACAAAAGAGCTAGCAGCAAATTGATTTCCGCGGAAGAGCCTTCTTTTCTTTCCAGCACTTCCTTTAAATCATGCTCTGCCAGCTTTTCATATTCTCCATCCCAACTTATAGTATTGCTTACATAATTGTAAATATCAATAGACTTTTGCCGGGGAGTTTTACCTGACAGATCCAGGTTAGCCAGAATATTTTTTGCTAATGATTTTTTCCCTAGCTGACTGCCAAAGGAAGTTTGGCTCATCAGTTCGTAACCTAAAGCAGGCCAGGTGGTCATCAAAGTTTCGTAGTGTCTGTTGCCGGGAATTCCTGAGTCCGTATAATATCCCGCCAGTTGAAATCGCAGTTTTTCCTTGAAGTCTTCCATGGTGGTCATATAAGGCTCGGGTTTTAAGGAAGGCAAGTTCTTTAAGAACCATTCGCTGGAAGGCTTTTGTCCATACTTCTGTAGTAAGCGGGTTCCCTGAAAGAAAACTTTGTAGTCAAGGTATTCCGGAATAGTGGCTCGGAACTCGCTGTGAGCCACCGGAAACTTTTTCTGAAAATCCCAGCTTCTTAGAAAAACTACATTTTCTGAAGTTAATACATAGCTGTATTCCAGAATGGATCCTACCTCTACATCCGGGAATGTAAAGTTCACCATTTTCCATTCTTCAGACAGATCCTTTTCAAAAAAATCTTTACTGGACAAGGCTTGTGATTGGGTCTTGCCTCCCACTTGCTTGAGCGTTTGTGCTTTTAGGACTCCCACTGATTGTACACGGTCTTTGGCATAATACGGCAACTGCACGTTGGCTTCTTCAATGCCTTCCGGTTTTAAGATCTTGATGCGTCTGTGATAACTTATCTTAAGCCGCGACCCGGAAAATTGGGCCACTCCGAAATCGCAAAGGATCACCATGGGCGCCTCGGGATCGTAAAAGACCTCCTGCATATTCCATTCTTCCGCAGTCACTTTACCCCATTTTACGGGAAGTTTTTGAGACCAGGATTCCTGATTCAGCCACAAGAGGGCGACCATAAGTAAACACGTTTTACGCATAAGGCCTTCTCATTAGGATACGTATTTATACGTGTTGGCATACGTATAAATACGTGCAGACTCATTAATTGGACAGACTAGTCCATATTTTTTATAGACTAATCTTGATTAAAGCTCTTTTAATCAGATATTGCAAGTTAATACCCCTACAAATTACTAAGAAACCTATAGCTTTTATGAAAATTACCCTCACTTTCCTGGCTTTGGTATTAGCCTGCCATACCATGCTCGCTCAAAAGCCACACTTAAAATTTGGTAAACCTTTAATGGATGAATTGACCATGGAGCACTACCCTGCGGATACTGCCGCCAGTGCGGTGGTGCTGGTGGATTACGGCAAGTCCCGGTTCAACTATAATAAATCGATTAACGCTTTTCAAATTCAGTTCGAACGTTATACCCGAATTAAGATTTTTAATCCCGAAGCTTACAAGCGGGCTGATGTTAGTGTAGCTGTTTATAAATCCACTGGTGGCAAAGAAACCGTAAGCAGTATAAAGGGGAATACCTACAATTTGGTGAATGGGAAGATTGAGACCACCAAACTTTCCAAAAGTTCCCGCTTTAAGGAGGAATTGAGTGATCGTTGGACCTTAGAAAAATTCACTTTGCCGGAAGTCAAGGAAGGATCGGTAATCGAGTATACGTATACCATCACCTCCGATTTTATCTTTCAACTCAGGGACTGGCAATTTCAAGCCACTATTCCTACTTTATGGAGTGAATACCAGGTTACCATTCCGGAGTATTTTGATTACAAACAGTTATCGCAAGGACATATACCTTTTGATATAAAAGAACAAGATGCAAGCGGGGGTTCTATCAACTTTTTATCTACTAATAGATCCACCAATGGGGTTACAAGAAGTACGGTAGCCAGTAGAACGGTTGAATTTGAAAACCACATTTTTAGATGGGCCGCTAAGAACGTACCGGCGTTCAAAACAGAACGATACTTAACCTGCGTGGATGATCATATCTCTAAAATTGAGTTTGAACTATCCACCATAAGATATCCCGGAAATCCCATAGAACAAGTGATGGATACCTGGGGAACTTTGGAGAAAAAACTAAAAGAACATGAGAGGTTTGGGCTGGCCGTAAAACGCGCTGGCTATTATAAAGATGAATTGGCCATCCTGCAAAGCGCAACTGATGGTGAAATGGAAACCATGCAGCAGATCTACGACTTTATACAACAACGTATGGAATGGAATGGCAATAGATCAAAGTATGTAAGCGTCAGTTTGAAAAAGGCATTTGAGGAGAGAAAAGGCAATTCCGGAGATATTAATCTATTGTTAGTTTCCATGCTGCGCAGTGCCGGTCTGCAAGCCAATCCCGTGATATTAAGCACCCGGGATAATGGAAAGATCATTGAATATTACCCCATAATTTCCCGATTCAATTACGTAATCGCCGAGGTAATCGTAGATGGAAAGAGTTATTTACTAGACGCCACGGATAAGCACTGTCCGATAAATACCTTACCTTATAGATGTCTCAATAAACAAGGTCGTCGCATTGCGGATAATTCCGGATGGGTTAACCTGGTGTCCAAAAATAAACAAATTACTATGACCCAGGTTACTTTAAACTTGGGCGCTGACGGTAATCTAGAGGGATCCTTGGTAGAGAAACAAAAAGGGTATAATGCTGCCAGCAAACGCGGGAAAATTCTTAAGGAGGGTCAGGACGAATACGTGATAGAAAAGTTTAAAGACCAGTCCGGCTGGAATGTGGACAGCTATGAGTTTAAAAACCTTGAAGCTAAGGATCAATCCTTAGTTTCAACCTATGAGGTTTCTATTGAGGAGTCTGCGGAATCTTTGGGAGATCTCATTTATCTAAATGCTATCTTCTCGGAGGACCTAAAAGAAAATCCTTTTAAAACCGAAAATCGTCTTTATCCGGTAGATTTCGGAAGCCAATCAGCTCAAACATATATTGCTAATATCAAAATACCGGATGGATACTCTGTAGACGAAATACCTACGGGTATGGCCTTGTCCTTGCCCAATGCCGCTGGTAGTTTCCGCTTCAACGTGGCCCAAACGGGGAATACCATTCAGTTAATGAGTAATATAAATATCAATCAGGTCGAATTTAACTCTCATGAATACCCTAATTTAAGGGAATTCTACAATCGGATTGTGGATAAACATAACGAGCAAATTGTATTGAAGAAACTATGAGAGTAAGCTTGCTTATAGCTATTTTCGCCACCCTCAGTGGGTTTGGGAAAGAGTTGAAATACCCGGTTAGCGAAATTTCACAAAATTTACGTGAGAATGCGCATGCAGTGGTACGGGTGCAAAGTACCGTATTTCAGGTGCAAAACGCCGCCTCAGCCACCCTGACAGATAAACTGGCCATTACCATATTGGACCAACGAGGTCGATCCTCCGGGTATTTTTTCAACAGTTATTTTGGCAAATTTTCCAACATCATGCAGTTTAAAGCTACGGTCTATGATAAACACGGAGAGGAGATTGCAAAATTTAAGAAATCAGACCTGGAAGATCGTAGCAGCTATGATGGATTTTCTGTCTATTCTGACAGCCGCTACCAAATGCTTAAGATAAAGTACAATTCCTATCCTTATACTATAGAATACGAGGTGGTGAAAAACTATAAGTTCATGATGTTCTATCCGGAATGGGACCCACAAAATGTGGAGAACCTAGCGGTAATGAAATCGGATTTTACGGTTGTTTTACCACAAGATATGGATCTAAGGTTTAAGGAGATTAATCTAAAGGATGGCGTTAGCACCAACACGGAAGGCGAATTCAAAAAATATCACTGGAGTGCTAAAAATCTTTCAGCCTTTGACGGTGATAAGGTTGGTACACTTTGGCATGAACTTACACCCAGAGTGCTAACCGGACCCAATAAATTTACTTTTGGTGGATATTCTGGGGATATGAGCAGTTGGAAGAGCTACGGAAAGTGGTTGCAAAAATTGAATAAGGAGTTGGGGGAGGTGCCGCCAGAAACAGCCGCCGAGATAAAGGCTTTGGTGGCAGATGCACCTAATAAAAAAGAGGTTGTTAGAAGGGTATATAAATACTTGCAAAACAATACCAGGTATGTCAGTATTCAACTGGGAATCGGGGGTTGGCAACCCTTCTCTCCAGAAGTGGTAAACGAAACTGGATACGGGGATTGTAAAGCTCTCACTTTCTATACACAGTCTATGTTAAAGTCGGTAGGGATAGAATCGCTGTATACCTTAGTTAACGCGGGTACCCCCATTAAAAAGGTCTATACAGACTTTCCCAGTAGTCAATTTAATCATGCTTTTCTTTGTGTTCCCATGGGACAGGATACCATTTGGCTGGAATGCACTAGCCAAACCAAACCCTTTGGGTATTTAGGAAGATTTACCAGTGATCGACCGGTACTTTTAATAACGGAAGAGGGTGGTAAGATGGTAAGGACTCCGGCTATGACGCATGATGAGAATCAACAGATTATTTCCGCTGAAGTTAAGGTATCGGCTGATGGTGGTGCGGAAGTCATGTTAAACACCCTGCACAAAGGGTATTTCTTCGAAGGCATGGCTAGATACTTATTACCCCTGGGAATTGAAGACCGCAAAAAATGGCTGCACAACAATCTGGACTTGCCTAGTTTTACTATTAATTCCATGGACTTTGAGCAATCCGGTGATTTAATTCCACAGATAGCGGGAACCTTAAACGTCACACTGCGTAGGGCTGGCTCAGTTAGTGGGAAAAGAATGTTTTTGCAACCGAATCTAATGAATAAATTAAGTGATATACCTCAAAAACAGGAAGGACGTCAGTCAGATATGTTGATACAATTCAATAAAGTATGGTGCGATACTATCACGTTTAAAATTCCCCAGGAATACCACTTAGAGTTTATGCCTACTGCCGTGGAGATCAAAGAAGAGTTTGGGAATTACCATTTCCAAATCACCGATGACGCGGGTGTACTGAAAATGGTGCGCAGGTTAGAATTAAAAAAGGGCCGGTATGCCCCTGCACTATATGAAAAATATCGCAATTTCTGCCAACAGGTAGTAAAAACTGACAAGTCGAAAGTAGTTTTGAAAAACACCACCTAAATTCACACACCCCTATTGCAGTAAAGTTTCGATATCCTCTTTGGATAGTGTCTTCACAAAACCCTCATCGATGGTGATGAGATCTTGAGCCAATTTGATCTTATTCTTTTGTAAGGCCAGGATCTTCTCTTCAACGGTACCCTTAGTTATGAACTTATAGGTAAAAACCTTGTTTTCCTGACCGATGCGATGGGCGCGATCAATGGCCTGGGCTTCTATGGCGGGGTTCCACCAGGGATCCAATAAAAAGACGTAATCGGCTTTGGTAAGATTAAGCCCCAAACCGCCAGCTTTAAGCGAAATCAGGAACACTTTAATGTGTCGTTTATTTTGGAAGTTATTGACCTGCTGCTGACGGTCTTTAGTAGCCCCGTCGAGGTAGCTGAAAGGAATATGATTATTGAGCAAATAAGTCTTCAATAGCGACAAGTGTTTCACAAATTGACTAAAGATCAAGATCTTATGTCCCTTGCTGATAGCATTATTAAGCATATAGGTGACATCCTCCAGTTTTCCGGAATCGCCGGCGTATTCCGGATTCACCAACTTGGGATGATTGGCTATTTGTCGCAGCTTAGTAAGTCCTTGCAACAAAAGAAACTGTGATCGGTTTACCCCGTGTTCTTCTATGCTTTGCAGGATCTTATTACGGTAAAACGATTTAGACTCCTCGTAAAACTCTTCTTGCATGGTGGTCATGGTGCAATACTTAACACTTACCACCTTCTCCGGCAGCTCGGTAGCTACTTGCGATTTGTGCCTCCTCAGAATAAAAGGCTTAATAATTGTATTTAGTTTATGGGTCTTTTTGTTGTCCTGTTGTTTTTCAATGGGGGTAAGAAACTCCGTTTTAAAATAACTTTGATTACCCAATAATCCAGGGTTAATAAATGTCATTTGCGACCATAGATCCAGGGTACTATTCTCCAGGGGGGTTCCGGTAAGGATCAGGCGATATTGGGAATTGAGTTTTTTAACAGCTTTGGCAATATGGCTGTTGGGATTCTTAATGGCCTGGCTCTCGTCCAGGATTACGTAGTTAAAATGGTACTCCCGAAGCGTATCCACATCCAACCGGGTGATCCCATAGCTGGTCAATATCAGATCAAAGCCCCCGAATTGCCCAATATCCTTAATGCGATTGGTGCCTGTGTAAATAAAAACTTTCAGACTAGGTGTAAACTTCTTGGCTTCCATTTGCCAATTGTAGATCAGCGAGGTAGGCATGACCAACAAGCTAGCATTGGATTGCCCCATTTCTTTTTGGGATTGCAAAATAGCCAGTGTCTGAACGGTTTTCCCTAAACCCATATCATCTGCCAAACACCCTCCGAAATTGAACTTGTTCAGGAACAACAACCAATTGTAACCGGCCTTTTGGTAGGGTCTTAAGTTCCCTTTAAATGCTTTAGGAAGAGGTAAGTCATCAATCTTTTCAAACTGTCGCAGCCCTTGGAGCTTTTGACTCATGTTCACTTCCGCCAGATCAGCCCGTTCCAGTTCCTGTACCAGTGCCAAATGATGTTTTTTAAGGGTCATTTCCTGAGAATGATCTTTCTCCTCCATAAAGGCAAAAAGCTCAGAATATTCCTTAAACCAGTGCTCCGGAATGACCCCTATTTCCCCATTAGGCAAAGTGACCTCATTCTTTTTGGACAGGATCAATTTCCGTAGCTGAATGAATGGAATTTCATAATCCCCGAACCTCACAACCGTATGAATATCGAACCAGTCGATATTTTCCCGCACATCAATGCTGATGTAGGATTGACCCAAGAAATAACGCTTGTTCTCAAGTTGTGTTTGTCGGATCCTGATGCCGTATTGCAAGAGCATGTCCTGGTACTGTTGCAACCATGAAAAAGCCTTGGGCTTATCCAAAGTGGCGAAGCCTTGCTTGATAGGAAGGCCCAGGTCATTGAGGTATTCCATGATACGGGTTTCCTGCTTCACATTGCGTTTTATTCGGTGGAAAATGAAGGTGTCCTCGAACTTCTCGACATTTACGCTTACCCGCTGGATCTTATTGGCCCGGTAGTTGTATTTTCCATAGGTGAATGAAAGCTCGAACATCAGTTTGTCCATGCCTTGCTCACCATTACTTGTACCGGCCATCTTAGAAAAGGTGAGCACCGGCTCCACAGGATAACTTTCGGTTTGAATATGAAAACCCTTGGCGTAGACATCAAAACTTCCCACCAGAGGCGCCACAAATTTTCGGTAATAAGTTTCTTCTACCTGTCTGGGTATTACGATGAATTTCTTATTGAGAAAAGGCCTGAGCTTCTTTCCATCCACGTTCTTTTCGAAACTGAACAATCGCCCATTTACCATCATCCAAGCGGGATTATCGCAAATTATGAAGGCATTCTGATATTGGAATTCCACTTTTTCGTTTTGACACTTCACTGTGGGGAAGTAATGGGTATTTTCCTGGTTTCGTCTAAAATGGAACAGCACAGAAGCTTTTTGCTCAACAATTTCTATTTGCCTCCAGGCAGGCTCCCCATCATTGCCCATTTCGTACAGGTTCTTCCCTTTCATAAGGGCCAGAATGCGTGATCGTTTGGATTCCAGATACCGGGCAATTTCTTCCTGTAGAGGTATATTGCCTTTCTGCTGATCGTATATCTTCAGGAAAAACTCCTGAGCTTTAACCTTGCGCTTATAAAATTTCTGGATCACCCGGTCCTGGTGCATGGAATCCATTAAACTTATCAGCTCATAATCGTCCTTTTCCAAGCCCTCGGAGAATTCATCGGCGTTTTTAGCTGAAATGTTTTGATGCAGGAATGTGAATCTCAATTTTTCATCCAACTGAATCACATACGACTCAAAAAGGTAACCCAGGTATTCATGTTCAAACAATGAATACACCAGTTTGAATGATTTAGTGGTTGAAACCTTCATGCACTCTTAGGGCAACTTAACAAACAGGTAATATATAAAAAAAATCCAGTTAAGGAAATAAAAAACCCAATTGAAAAAGGGCTCTAAAGGTTGGGGATTACCCTGGTTTTGGCGGCAATAGCGGCCGGCCGGTAAGAAGCCAAGAATGTGATTATAATTACACAAATTGCCGTGTAGAGAAAGTCCATAAACTCCATCTTCACGGGATAGGCATTAACTACACTGGTTTCCATGCCCATGGAAATAACACCCAATTCTATTTGAACCACACAAAGAGCAAGCCCCAAGATTAAACCAATCGCGGCTCCCACAAGGCTGATTATGGCGCCCTCTATTAGAAAGATGGTCCTGATCAGGGATTTGGAGGCTCCCATGGCAAATAATACCGAGATATCCTTTTGCTTATCTATGGCCAGCATATTAAGGGTAAAGAAAGTACTCAATGAGGCTAGGCCCAATACAAAAAAGAAAGCTAACAAGGCAAAGAGTTTTTCTATTTTAATTGCCCGGAAGAGACTGGGATGCTGTTCGTCCTTATTGGTGATCAGGAAATTGGCTCCAAGTTTGACTTTCAACTGACTTTGTACCGCTTCAATTTCTTCGGAGGATTGTACTTTCACCTCCAGAGAGGTCCGCCTACTATGGTATTCAAACAGTTCCGCAGCAAATTCCAAAGGAACGAACACGTATTGTTCATCGTACTGTTTTTCTATGGCGAAAACCCCTCCGGGCAGGATGGCCTTCTGATTGTACATGGCACTAGGATTAGGGGCCCTGGCTTTGGTATTCTTAGGGTAGTAGATTTGTAGAGAGGTCAACTCATCATGTGGAGCAATGGAGAGGTTATATTTTACCCCTGCTCCTACAATAGCATAGTTGATATCTCCTTTTTGCAGGAGGCTCCTCCCCTCCACAACCACTTTATTCAATCTCTTCTGTTCCATGAAGTTGCTGCTAACGCCTTTGAGCCGCACCACCATTTCTGAGTCTCTGTACCTGATCAGGGCATTATCTTCAATTACCTCACTGAGCACCTCCACTCCCGGGGTTCCTTGTACTAAATGGGTAATAGAATCCGTCATTTCAAACCACTTACCTTCGGCCGATTCAATCTTTATTTCCGGATCAAATGAACTGTACAAGGAGCGTATAAGGTCTTCTAGCCCGTTGAACACCGATAAGACCACTACTAAAGCTGCGGTGCCCAAGGCCACGCCGATCATGGAGATCAGGGAGATCACATGAATGAAGTTCTTTCTCTTTTTAGAAAGGAAATATCTTTTCGCTATAAAAAAAGATAGCTTCAAAGTTATTCTTCTTTGGGAGGGATATTCAATTTCGACAACAAGCCATCAATCTCCGATGCATACTGTGATCCGTGGTCTTCAATAAACACCAATTCCGGAATCTTACGCACTTGCTTACCGATCATCAATCCCAGTGATTTGCGGATCTCAGATTTGTGATCCAGGATGTAGTCCACCACGTTCTGTTGTTTATCGACCGACAAGGCGCTGATATAAACACGCGCCACGCTGAGATCGGGGCTGACCTGTACTCGGGTTACCGTTATTATGGTGTTGCGGAATTGATCCCCTATCCTCCGTCGTATGATATCACTGAGGTCTTTTTGTAGTTGCCTGGCTACCTTCTGTTGTCTTTTACTTTCCATTATGCTACCGCAAATATTACATTAATTTTGTATTTTCTGCCATTATTCTTCAAATTTAAGGATTCTCCACCACGGGACAGAACCGAAAATTAACGATCCTTGCTGGCATTTTTTAGAATCAACGACCCCTATCGATTTATAGGTATATTTCTGTTGATAATCGCTGTTCGTTTGCCCTTTTTTCTGGGTGAGATGCCCCTGATTTTGCCGGAATTGGAGTGGATGGTGGTAGGTGAGTCTATCTCCTTTAATAACATGCTGTATTCCGATGTGTGGGATGACTTACCTCCTTTGTCAGCTCTGGTGTATTCCCTATTGGATTTTATCTTCGGGCGATCCCAATGGGCTTATCAGATCCTGGCCCTGCTCATTGTATTCGGTCAATGTGTACTGTTCAACCAATTGCTGATTGCCAATAAGGCCTACAAAGAAAATACTTATGTGCCGGCTATGATCTTTTCTATTCTTATGGCCCTATTTTTTGATTTCTTTACACTATCACCTGTATTGATGAGCGGGTTCTTCATACTCCTAGTGATAAACGGAATCTTTTTTCACATTGCCCATAAAGCCCGTGACGAACGTTTTCTTAATATGGGTCTGTCCCTGGGATTTGCGGTCCTTTTCTTCCTGCCTTCTTTGATCTATTTACCCATTGTATTATTGACACTGGGCCTGTACAGCAACATGGATCTTAAGAAATACGTATTGCTGTTCTTTGGTTTTATCTTTCCCTTAGTGCTGGTTTGTATTTTCTTTTTCTGGCATGAAGCCTTGCGAGAGTTTCTCGATTATTATTTTCTTTCCTGGATCACCACTCCGATCGACAAGTTTGTTGAATGGCGTACTTTGATTGCCATTGGTTTCCCCACCGCAATACTATTGATTTTCGCCTGGATATCGGTTTATTCTGCCAAACGCTACAACAATCAGCAAACCAATTTTCTGCTGGTAATGATGTGGTTTTTGATAGGAGCCTTTGCCATATTATTTGTGGTGAAGGACCGGGCTCCTCACCAGATGATGGTATTTATACCTCCCTGCGCCTTTTATCTAAGTCATTTCTTTCTGCTTATCCGCCGCAGGTTCCTGGCCGAGATATTTTTTCTAAGCTTTTTTGCCATCACCCTGTTAATAAATTTCGGTACGCTGAGAGGGTTAATAGTTCCTCCTCAATGGTTCTCTTTTGAAGATCTTTTGACCAAGTCGACCCCCTGGGATGACTTGGTAGAGGGTAAGAAAGTTTTGATAATTGGAAATGACCTCAATGCCTACGCCGGGGCACAATTAGCAACTCCCTATTTGAACTGGGAGTTATCGAAAAGGCATCTTAACCAGTTGCAACACTTCAATAATCTATCGCTGGTCTACGAGAATTTTACATCGGACCTGCCCCATATTATCATCGACCAAAAGAAAATCGTGCCTGAACTATTCCAGCAAATGCCCACCATAGCCTCTCGATATACCAAGGGAAATCGGGAAGATGCCTACGTATTGGTGGATTAGCAGGTGATCTTATCTACCCGGTTGGCATGACGGCCACCTTCGAAACTGGTATTTAGGAATTCCCCTACCATGTCCCGGGCCAGCTCCGGTGAAACGAACCGCGCAGGTATACAAATGATATTGGCATCATTGTGCGACCGGGCCAGTCGGGCCAGGTCTTTATTCCAGCAAAGTGCTGCCCGGATATCTGCGTGCTTGTTAGCGGCCATGGCCACCCCGTTGCCACTGCCACACACTAAAACCCCTATGCTCTCTGGATTAGTCTCGACAAAAGAGGCTACCGGATGGGCAAAGTCCGGGTAGTCCACAGAATCTTCGCTATAGGTGCCGAAATCTTCAATTTCATAGTCCAGGGTTTTTAATAACTCCGAAATCATTTGTTTGTACTGGAAACCTGCGTGATCAGCCCCAATGGCCAGTTTTTGCTTCATGATATTATTCGGTTTGACGTTCGGCCCTGCGCATAACCAGGCCACTAATAAATATACTTATTTGGTAAAGGAATGCCAATGGAAATGCAATAAGCACTTGGCTGATAACATCCGGGGGGGTTAGGACAGCTGAAATTAATAGTATAACTATAATAGCATGTCGGCGATAGCTTCTCATCAATTGAGGGGTGACCAACCCTGCCTTGGACAGGAAGTAAACCACAATAGGCAGCTGGAACATCAGGCCACAAGTTAAGACCAGGGTAGCTACCGTAGTTACGTAAGAGATGATATCGAACTCATTTTGAATGGAGCTGGCCACTTGATAATTAGCCAAGAAATTTATCGCCAGCGGGGTCACAATAAAATAGCCAAAGCCCACGCCGCTTAGAAAAAGCAGACTTACAAAGAAGGTAGCGCCCCGTGATACTTTTTGTTCAGTATCATAAAGCCCGGGTCTTATGAATCGCCACACTTCCCAAAATGTATAGGGGAAGGCGCACAGTAGTCCGATTACCAACGACGACAGGATGTGCATGGTGAACTGGCCGGTCATTTGACGGCTTTGAATGATAAAGGGCAACTCCTCAATGCAAAGCACCTTTGAGCCAATCCGGTCTCCAATTTTGCACAAGGTTTGATAGGTCCAAAAATCGGGTCTAGAAGGACCCAATATGATCATATCCCAAACAATATCCTTCGCCAGAAAGGCGATAATAGCGAAAACCAAAATTGATACAATAGACCGTATAAGGTGCCATCGCAGCTCCTCTAAATGATCCAGGAAAGACATCTCTTTTTCCAAGCCTAATCCTTGTATAATGGAAGTTCTGAATACAAGGGGAATTCCGACATCCAGGTGTTCACCTCTTCTCTTACTTGATCAAGTACCTTCAAGTCATCACAATGGGTCAATACCCTGTCGATTAAAGAAACGATGCGCTTCATATCCTCTTCCCCCATGCCCCTGGTGGTGACTGCGGCGGTTCCCAGCCGCATACCGGAGGTAACAAATGGAGATTTATCGTCGAAAGGTACCATATTTTTGTTTATAGTGATATCAGCTTTGATCAAGGTATTTTCTGCCAGTTTACCGGTAAGGCCCTTTGATCTGAGATCGATAAGCATTAAATGGTTGTCAGTACCCCCAGAAATTATTTTATAACCAATATCGGTAAAGGCGGCTGCCATGGCTTGTGCATTTTTTCTAACTCGTATCACGTAATCCAAAAATTCCTCACTTAAAGCCTCCTGAAATGCCACGGCTTTGGCCGCTATCACATGCTCCAAGGGTCCGCCTTGAGTTCCGGGAAATACCCCTGAATCCAGTAGAGAGGAGATCTTTCTTACCACACCTTTTGGGGTCTTTAGTCCCATGGGATTGTCAAAATCTTTACCGATCATGATCATACCCCCTCGGGGTCCCCTTAAGGTCTTATGAGTGGTGGTGGTTACAATGTGACAATATTCCAGAGGATCGTCCAGTAACCCCCGGGCGATCAGCCCGGCAGGATGTGCTATATCGGCCAGCAGTAAAGCGCCTATTTTGTCTGCAGCTTTTCGCAGTATTTGATAGTCCCAATCCCGGCTATAGGCAGAGGCTCCACATATGATCAGTTTTGGTCTTTCTCTAAGCGCTGTTCGCTCTACCTCATCCCAATCAATTATACCGGACTGGGGGTCCACTCCATAAAAGCTAGGATTGTACAGCTTGCCGGAGAAATTAACCGGCGAACCATGCGTCAGATGACCGCCATGGGCCAGGTCAAAACCCAATATCTTGTCACCAGGGTTTAGCAGAGCCAACATCACTGCGGCATTGGCCTGGGCCCCGGAGTGGGGTTGAACATTAGCCCAAGAAGCCCCGAATAATTCTTTTGCACGATCAATAGCTCGCTGTTCTATTTCGTCCACCACCTCACAACCGCCGTAGTACCTTTTCCCAGGCAAACCCTCAGCATACTTGTTGGTCAATACAGAACCCATAGCTTCCATTACCTGAGGGGAAGCAAAGTTCTCAGAAGCGATCAGTTCAATACCATTCTCCTGTCTGGCCCTTTCTTTATTTATTAGTTCAAAAAGTTCAATATCTCTCCGCATAATCTAGGGATTCAAAGGTTGCAGTCAAAAATACAGGATGACCTAGAATTAATCAAAGAACGAGATTATTTCATCCTATTTTTCTGTAACTTAATTTCGATCATTATAAAAATATACTATGCCCCGGATTGTTTTTATCCTATTACTACTGGCAATAGCCTGGTCCTGTGACGACGTCGTTTCCGAAAAAGGTAATGGACAAATTGAATCACAGAAAAGAACTCTGGACGATTTTAGTGAGATATCTCTGAAGGGGAATTATCAGGTCACCTTAAAATCGGGTTCTACCCCGCAAGTGGTGATCGTTACTGACGAGAATCTTTTGGATTACATCAATACCAGTGTGGAAAACGAGGTCCTAACCATAGATAACCAAGAAAAGATCTACAGTAAGGATGGCATTAAGCTCTTTATCACCTATCAGGACTTGACTGCTATGCAATCCGCCGGTGCGTCGGTCATAAAATCCGAAGAGGTGCTCAGCGGTGAAAAATTTCACCTGGATGTAACTGGAGCTGGTTTAGTGGAGATGGAGTTGGAAGTTGGGGAATTCCACCTGGATCTTCCAGGAGCTGGTCTGGTCAAGCTTAGCGGCAAAGCTAGCGATGCCAGTTTTAACCTAGCTGGAGTAGGGAATTTAGAGGCCTACAGCCTAGTGGCTGATAATTGTGAAGTAAACGTGAGTGGACTAGGCGGGGCACAGGTACATGTAAAAGAAAATCTTAAAGCGAGCGTTAATGGTATTGGGGGCATTAAGTATAAAGGAGATCCCGCGGTAGTTCAGGACGATGTCTCGGGCATTGGAACTATCAAAAGAGCCGAAAGCAGGGATGAAAAGCCTGGGGATGAGGAAATTTGATCGATTTTAGCGGTTTATTACATCAGCAATGAAAAATTAGATAATCTGAAGAAATTGTCTGAAATATACTCCATCTTGCTATATTAGAATAATGCTATTCTAGACCTTTTTATTTGAATCTATAGATTTAACTCACTAAAAGTATAAACATATGTATAAAATTGTCGTTCCCACAGATTTTTCAAAGTTGTCGGAATATGCGCTGGACGTAGCTATTGATATAGCTCGTAAGACCAACGGGGCAGTTTTTCTTCTAAATGTGATGAGCACCACCAAAAACTACTCTTTCAGTTCCATGGGAGGAGGAGTTACGGATCAGGTAATTTCAGAAGACGACCGTTACATTTTAGAATTGCATCGAGCTAATGAACGCCGACTGCGAGCTCTAATTGCCAAGCATGAGCACGGTGATGTACCGGTCTATCCTTTCATCGAATTGGACGACCTGGATGAAGGCGTGAACCATTTTGCAGAAAGATTGAATTGCGATCTGGTTGTTATGGGGACCAGTGGTGAAAACACCATGACGGAGTATTTTGAAGGGAACCATACCGAAAGGGTGATCCGGATCACTCATATCCCTGTTTTAACCATTCGTGAACCTCTGGATAGTTTCAGTGTGAATAACATCGTTTTTGCCACCGATTTAAAAACAGTGGCTAAAGAAGGTGTGGACCAGATCGAGAAGTTTGCCACCTACTATGGGGCTACCGTTCACATGGTGCATGTAAGTAACGAAGACCCGGAACGTGTGAAAAAGAAAATGGAAGCTTTCGTAGAAGAGCATGAAACTTCACATCAAGTACCGGAACTCACCATCAATCCTATTAAGGGATCGAAGGTAGAACAGGCCATCTTGGAGTTTGCCAAAGAGAAGAATGCCGATATCATCGCAGCGGTCAATCACGGACGGCGCGGTTTGCTGCACCTTTTTGTAGGCGGATTGTCGGAGCGGCTGGTTCGAGATTCAACGGTACCGGTTTTTACCGTCCATATGGACCCTCACTAGCAGAGAATTTATCCCAGGCTAAGCCTGGGATTTTTTTATAATATTCGTTTGATCTGATTGGCTTCGGTAATGAGTTCATCCAGTGCCTGGAGATCCTGTTGGCTGATGGCTTGTTTGAAACGATCCAGTTCCCTGATATAGGTGTCCAATACCGTAAGCACGTTAACGGAATTTTGAGCAAAAATATGGGACCACATCTCTTTGGAACTTTTTGCTAGCCTTACCGTAGAATCAAATCCCCCACTCGCCAGGTTAAAGATATTTTCCCGGTCCTTCTCTTGCTCCAGTACAGTCAAGGCTAAAGCAAAGGAGCTGATGTGAGAGATATGCGATACGTAGGCCGCATGAAGATCATGCTCATGGGCGTCCATGTGAATGATGGGCATACCTAAGCTCTCATATAGTTTTGTGGTCAACGCCAAGGCATGTGGTTCACTCTGATCCACATCACAGAAAATAGTGGTTTTTCCGGCAAAAAGCCCCGCCATTGCTGCCTGGGGTCCGGAGAATTCTGTTCCTGCCATGGGATGAGTAGCCACGAATTTCCCTCTTTTGGGATGGTCCTGAATAGAGGATAAAGCTGGCACCTTAGTGGACCCCACATCGAGCACCACCTGGTGTTCGATCCGGCTAAGGACTTGTGGTAGTAGGTTTAAGATGTGCTGAACGGGTATCGCCAAAATGACTATGTCGCTCTGATCAATACCGTCCGAGAACTCCGCTATATCGTCCACCAGATTCAATGCCAGCGCTTGCTCGGCGTGGTGTGGATTAGCATCTACCCCAATTACTTTAGAGGCGAAACCTGAACCTTTCAGGTCAATGGCCATAGATCCACCTATCAGACCTAAGCCAATTATTGTTACTTGCATATTGATTATACTTGGGTTCAAAGATGATCAAAAAACCCTCGTTAGGCAAAAAGATTTGTAAATCTATCTAGCTGGAAGCCTTTAACTTGTCCTTATACTTTTTCTTGAACTTCTCAACTTTGGGCTTGGCCACAGCTACTATGTAAGGGTGGTTGGGATGTTTTTTATAGTAGTCCTGATGATAGTCCTCCGCCAGATAGAATTCAGAGTATGGCTCTACCTGAGTTACAATGGGATCGGAATAAACCATTTTTTCTGTCAAGTAGGCAATATGTTCCTCAACAATTTCCTTTTGTGCTTGGTTATGGTAATAAACTGCGGACCTGTATTGTTTTCCGATGTCTGGTCCCTGTCTGTTTAGAGTGGTGGGGTCGTGGGTGCCAAAAAAGATATCAACCAGTTCTTTGTAAGATATCTCCTGCGGATCATAAAATATTTGTACACCTTCAGCATGGTCAGTTTTACCGTAACTCACTTCCTTATAGGTGGGATCGGGTGTAGTACCCCCCGTATAACCGGAAACTACATCTTTTACACCCTTCACACGCTCAAAGACAGCCTCCGTACACCAAAAACAGCCACCTGCAAAGGTAGCTTTCTCTGAATCAGACAATAAAGAAGCATCAAATGTGGATATGTCTGAACGATATTCCTCCTGAGTACTACATGCCATGAAGCACATCAATACTCCCGCCGTTAATATTCTGGCAATTCCCATGGTTGCAACCTTTAGTTGACTCTATAAACGTCCCAACAGGATATAAGGTTCAAAGCGGGCCTAAAAGCACTGAATAGAATAGGCTTAAAACAATGAATCCTCACTGACGCGCAATGAGGATTCACCTGTTTAACACCCTTAATTAAAACTATGAAATAAGCTATGCTTAATGATACAATATTAAGGGATTCACCAATGCCTCCCAAGGCAGCTACCCGTATTAAATTACCGAAGTAATATTTCCTCCTTAAATCCAATTTCCTGATTTTAATTGATCCCCGATTGCTAAAACCATGATTTTGTAATTATCTTTGAACAAAAATAATCGCATCATGGGTTTTACTGGAATAGCCTTCTTTTTGATACTTATAGCCATCTCCTTTGCCATAGGATTATGGCTAGACCGAGCTGAAAAAAATCGATGACTTAAGTACGGGCCTTTTGCTGTTGTAACTTAGCCCAATTGTCCCTTAAGGTTACCGTTCGGTTCAGGACTAACTTACCTTCCACAGAATCTGGGTCTACATTAAAATAACCTTGCCTTTCAAACTGAAATTGATAGTACGTTTCACTATCTCTCAAACTGGGTTCTACCTTTCCCTTTACTATCGTTAAAGAATCCGGATTGATAAACTCTTTGAAGTCTTTGTCTGGGTGGCCGTCGGGACTTTCATCCAAAAACAGACGATCGTATAGCCTGATTTCGGCATCGATGGCTTGTGCCGCAGAGACCCAGCTTAAAGTTCCCTTTACCTTTTTGCCCGTCTGATCCGATCCGCTTTTGGTAAGTGGATCGTAGGTGCAATATACCGTAGTAATCAATCCGCTTTGGGGATCTTTGTCAAATCCTTCACAAGCTACAATATAACCGTACTTAAGCCGTACTTCACGACCAGGTCCCAGCCGGAAGAACTTTCTAGGAGGGTCCTCCATGAAATCGGCTCTCTCAATGTATAATTCCCTGGAGAAGGACAGCTCCCGCGAGCCCGCACTGGGGTCTTCCGGATTGTTCACTGCTGGTAGCAGCTCCACCTGATCCACAGGATAGTTAGTGATCACCAATTTTATGGGATCCAGAATGCCGAACCTGCGGGGCGCCTTGCGGTTCAAGTCTTCCCGGATGCTGTATTCCAGTAAAGCTACATCAATGACCCCATCGCGACGAGCTACCCCTACCCGATCACAGAAAGTACGAATAGCCTCTGGGGTATAACCACGACGTCTTAATCCCCGTAGGGTGGGCATACGAGGATCGTCCCAACCGCTTACATATGACTCTTCTACCAGTTGTAACAACTTTCTCTTGCTCACAATGGTGTAACCCACATTAAGCCGGGCAAATTCGTATTGTTTGGACTGGAAGATCCCCAATTTCTCAATAAACCATTCGTATAGTGGACGGTGAACCTCAAACTCCAAAGTACAAAGACTGTGGGTGATACCCTCTATGGAGTCGGACTGTCCGTGTGCCCAATCATAAGTGGGATAAATACACCATTGATTTCCAGTTCGGTGGTGGGCAATCTTTTTGATACGATACATAATGGGGTCTCGTAAATGCATATTGGGAGAGGCCATATCGATCTTGGCACGTAGCACTCTGGCTCCTTCCTCCGCTTCACCATTTTTCATGCCCTCGAACAGCTCCAGATTTTCCGCTATCGAACGGTTGCGATAAGGACTTTCAATACCGGGTTGAGTAGGAGTTCCCCTACCTGCGCTGATCTCTTCTGCAGACTGGTCATCAACATAAGCATCAGCGGAGTTGATCAGTTGTATGGCATACTGGTATAGCTTTGGGAAATAGTCCGAAGCAAAATATAGACGGTCTTCCCAATCGAATCCCAGCCATTTAATGTCTTTCTTAATGGACTCCACATACTCTATATCCTCCTTTTCAGGATTGGTGTCGTCAAAACGCAAATTACAGAGACCCGGATATTTTTTGGCTAATCCAAAATTCAGGCATATGGATTTGGCATGGCCAATATGTAGATATCCGTTGGGTTCCGGGGGAAATCGAGTATGTATTTTACCCCCGTGAGACCCCTCGGCGAGGTCCCGTTCTATGATCTCTTCAACAAAGTTTAAGACTTCTTTTTCTTTTTCCTCCACAGTATTGATTCTTCAAATAGATGCGCAAAGATAAATAAACCTGGTTACCTCCAGAATAATTAGCCATTAAATTTGGTGAGGAAGATCATATTGTATGATCACAATTCTCATGGAGATTCCAGGCGATGAAGTCTATATTCCTGCAAAAAGGAGCTTAATATGTTTAATGTTAATCGTACACATCCTGGAGCATTTCGCCGCATAGGAGATAGGTATAACAGATTAATCAATCCCGATCATTTTCTTGGTCGCAACGCTTTAGACTCATCTTGGGTAGCAGGCTCGCCGTTGACCAATGTTAGTAAGAATCAAGATTCTTATCTCATTGAACTAGCGCTGCCAGGTTATGCCAAGGAAGACATCAAAGTGAATCTTGAGGGAGATCATTTGGTTGTTGAGTGTCAAAAGCCTCATGGCGCTCCCGATAAATGGCCTACAGCCATTAGAAGGGAGTACAGTTATGATCAAGTAAGAGAGGGGTTTTTATTGCCACCTAATGCCATGAAGGATGCCATTGAGAGCAACTATCAAAATGGTGTTTTGAGCATTAGTATACCCTATACAAACGAAAGCCCTAAGACTATAGAGGTAGGGTCTTAGCGGCCTTGAAGAAAGGCCTGGAGGTCTTTAGCGGTTTCCAAAGGTATCTCTTCCATTGGTACATGACCGACTCCTTCGTATATGATGAGTTTGGATTTGGGGATACGGTCACGGAAACGATAACCGTTCTCTAAAGGCAGCCAGGCATCTTCTTCTCCCCACAATATTAGCGTGGAGCATTTCAATTGCTTTAACTTCTTCGTATGGTCTTTATATTTTCCATTGGCCAGCGATAAGAATGCTTCCGGATTTCCTTCACGGCTGAACAACTCAAAGTATCGTTCCACCAAGTCGGGAGTGACTTTGTTCTGATCGGCATACACCTGACGGACAAATTGTTCCAGCACGTTTTTCTTTACAGCATATTTAATCACTTTGCTGAGAAAAGGTGTTCTGGCCATTTTAAAAGGCAACGGAACGTTGCGATCTTCCAAAAATCCTGCCGATGAAATAAGCGTGAGTTTGTTGACTTTCTGGGGATACATCAAAGCAAATTCCCAGGCCATCCAACCCCCTAGGGAACTTCCAACCAAATGGCACTTCTTGATACGGAGCCTGTCCAAAAAATGAAGCACGAACTGCAAGTACGATTCCATGCTGTAATCGTGATCCACCCGGGACCCGGACAAGCCGAAACCTGGCAGGTCTAAACGAATTAGCTGATATTTTTTAGAAAGGATATCGCACCAGGCATCGTAGGTATGCAAACTTGAAAATGCCCCATGCAATAAAACTATGGGATATCCATTCCCCTCAACCCTATAATGTACCAGCGATCCATCTATCACCAAAAACCGTGATTGTTCGTTGGCGTATTTCTGCAAATGATTCAAGCAAGCTCACATTTAAATCCAAGTAATATATAAAGATAATGGTAAAGATATGGTCAGTGCTTCATTTTAAAATTACCCTAAGGGATAGTGTGAAAAATTACTAATTATTTTTGGATTATTTTAATATTTAATGTAGCTTTATTTAGTGGCGGTAACCGGTTATGGACAAAGTCGAGCTACGAAATCCCCAAGGCGATATATTCGCAATTATATCTAAAGCCGAGCACAATCCCTGGATCTATGTTCAATGGGTGGGGTATATCGATGTGGATACGGTAAAACAGGGGGTTTTAGAGATATCGAGATTGACCCGCGACATGAAATGCCCATATGTACTTAGTGATCGTCGGGTAGCCCAGGGTAATTGGTTTGAAATCAATAACTGGCTCGAACACAAATGGGCTCCTGAAGCTATCAAATCGGGCTTGCAGTACCTAGCCCATGTTATGGCCCCCATGGCCAATTCTCAAATGTCGTCGCAGGATCTTGAATCACGGGTATTGACATTCAATTTCAAATCGTTCCTATCATTGGATGCTGCGGAAAACTGGTTGCGGCAAATTTCCGAGCGGGCCGTGTCCTAGTCCGATTTCAACAAATAAGGTTCTTCCATCTCTATTCTCAAATGTACCTTCTGACCTATAGCAATGGGTTCCTGATGTGTTTGGCACCATAAATATTGGGATTGAGTTTTTACCTTAAACTGCAATTGGTCCCCCTGATATTCCCTAGCAATCACTGTAGCGGGAAAACCGGAAGTATCTGCCACCAGTTTTACCTGGCTGGGCCTCACACACAATAATCCCTCCGACCGGCTGGGTGCAGTATTTACAGGAAAACTGATTAGGTCTGTGAATATCTTTCCTTCTTGGTAGCGAGCCGGTATTAGATTTATTTTTCCAAAAAATGCCGCGACATAGGGGTTTTGTGGACAGTTATAAAGATTAAGTGGCGTATCCAATTGTTGCAAGATACCATCTTTTAAGAGGGCTATGCGATCAGCGATAGATAAAGCGTCCTGAACATCGTGTGTTACCAGTATGGCAGTTAATCCTGATTGCTTAATGATCTTTCTTACATCTTCTCTTACCTGATCTTTTAAAACAGTGTCCAGGTTACTGAAGGGCTCATCCAGCAGCAACATACGGGGCTTGGGAGCGAGAGCCCTGGCTAGTGCCACCCTTTGCTGCTGACCTCCAGAAAGTTGGTGAGGGTAGCGGGTGGCCATTGGGGACAAACCCACCAGTTCCAGAACTTCTTGAATCCGGTTTTGCCGTTGGGCAGCGGTCCAGCTATGAAGTCCAAAAGCAATGTTTTCTTCTGCACTCATATGTGGGAATAGGGCATAGTCCTGAAATACCAAGCCAATCTTTCGATCTTGGGCTTCCACGAATTTGTGATCATTGGCCACTTCCTGATCTCCGAAGACGATTATACCGGCGTCCGGCAATTCCAGTCCTGCCAGGATCCTTAGTAAAGTGGTTTTTCCGCTGCCACTTTCCCCAATCAAAGCCAATATTTCACCATCGGGAATCTCCAGGCTCACTCCCTTTAAGGCTGCCGCCTGATTGCCGAACTTCTTTACCACCGATTCAATACGAATTGCACTCATAACCATTTTTGTTTGGTAATCAGGATGTTCAGCAGGTGTATAGGTATTACTCCGGTTAAGATGATAACCAGGCTGGGAACCGCCGCTGCTGCCACCAACTCATCCGTGGCCAGTTCAAAAGCGCGAGTTGCCAGGGTATTGAAATTAAATGGTCGCAGAATAAGGGTTAAGGGAAGTTCTTTGAGTACATCAATAAACACCAGTAGTCCGGCACTTAACAAAGCACCCCTCAACAATGGGATATTAATTCGGTGTAATATTCGCCAGGGCTTTACACCTAATGTAGACGCCACTTCGTGCAATGATTTACCCACTCTTTGGAAACCAGATTCAATAGGGTTGAATGCTACCGCTAAAAACCGCACGGAATATGCAAAAAGCAATCCGAATACCGTACCCGTCAGTAACAAGCCTACTTGGATATTCCAGCCTGACATCAGATGGATCCAAAGTTTATCCAAGAATAACAATGGTATGAGGATGCCCACTGCAATAACCGCCCCGGGAACGGCATATCCCATGGTGGAAAGATGAACCGCGGAATGCAGCCAGCGTGAGTTCCGCAATCGGGTGGCGAAAATCAGTATCACTGCGATCCCCACGCAAAAAGCGGCGGCGGCGCAGGCCAGTATGAAGCTATTGGATATCATACTGCCTAGTTTACTATAACCGATGCTGTCAAATGACTGAACGGACCACCAGATTAATTGTAGTACAGGCACCATAAAGCCCAACACTGCCGGTATAGCACAGGAACAAAATACTACCAGGCCCATCCAACCAGAAGGTCTCTTCCTAGGCAGTGGCCGCTCCGCTGGAACTTGAGAATCGTAGCGGGCCCCGCCGCGTTGATATTTTTCGAATAGAATAGCTAGGAACACAAACAGCAACAACAAGGACGACAGGTAAATTGCACCCTGGGGGTCTTCATACGAAAACCAGGATCTGAATATTCCCGTGGTAAAAGTAGGAACCCCGAAGTACTTGACTGCACCGTAGTCATTCAGCACTTCCATCACCACCAATGTCACTCCGGCCACTAAGGCGGGCCTGGCCACTGGAAGGATCACTTTAAAGAATGATCGGCTTGATGAGGCTCCTAACACTTGACTAGCTTCAATTAACGAGCGATAGCGGGTTAGAAATGCCGCCCGGCATATTACATAAACATAGGGGAACAGCGCCAGCGACATAACTATCATTACTCCCGGCAAATTCATTATATCTAAGTAAGAAGCTAAATTCAGTCCGGTGCTATTTCTAATTACCGACTGTAAAGGTCCGGTATAATCAAATATACCAGCATAGGTAAAGGCCATGATGTAAGTGGGAATAGACAAAGGAAGGATAAGGACCCATTCCCAGAAACGGCGACCGCGAAATTCCAATGTACTGACGAACCAGGCACTGGGTACGCCCCACAACAGGGTTAATAACCCGGTTCCCACTACCAGTAGTATGGAATTGACTACATAATCCGCCAGAAGGTATTTGACCATGTGGGACCAATTAGGTCCCGGGCCGGGTAATAGTCCGAATAATACGGTATAAATGGGTGTTCCCAGCAGCAGTACAATCACCACGGCTAACAGCACCCATATGTTCAGGGGTCTCCGTAATCTAACAGTGAAACTCAAGACTTGTTACTTCCATCCCACTTCATCAAATATCATTACTGCTTCTTTGTTGTGCTTACCCAGCAGGGCGAGATTTAGGGTGTCGGTTTTAAACTCCCCCCAGGATGTCAGTAAGGGGGCCCAGGCCACGCCAGTTTTTACAGGGTATTCAAAATTGGTTTCAGCAAAAACCTTCTGGGCTTCATCTGAAGATAGAAATTCTATGAACTTAAGGGCATTTTCAGGATTGGGTGCGTACTTGGCCATGGCCACTCCACTGATATTAACATGGGTACCCCGTCCGTCCTGATTAGGGAAAATAATGCCAATTGATTCCCCGGCATCCACTTGTTCCTGGTCGTCAGAATTCAATAACTTCCCTATATAATAGGTATTGAGTACCGCTACATCACCTAATCCTGCAGCCACCGCTTTTACCTGATCCCTATCATTTCCTTTGGGTTCCCGGGCCATGTTCTCTTTAACGCCAGACGCCCAGCTTTTGGCCTGGCTAGTTCCCTGAGAAGCAATTATGGAAGCTAACAGCGACTGATTATATATGTTGCTTGAAGATCGGATCAACACCTTGTTGGCCCATTGTGGCTCAGTAAGAACCTCATAGGTGGTGACGGTAGTAGGATCTACGCGGTCTAAACTGTAGGCAATAATGCGTGCCCTATAGGTTATGCCAAACCAATGTCTCTCTGGATCTCTGAATTTAGCAGGCACATTAGACTCCAATAGCTCGGAATCGGCCATTTGTAAGAGTCCCTTTTCTTTAGCTCTGTGCAACCTGCCGGCATCAACGGTGATGAGCACATCTGCAGGTGATGCCTCCCCCTCTAGTTCCATGCGATTGATCAGCTCGTCCGCACTGGCATTGATCACATTAACCTCTATCCCGGTAATCTCTTCAAATCTCTCGAATAACTGCTGATCTGATTCATAATGCCTGTGGGTGTAGACGTTCACTGCTGTGGAAGGCGTACTTTCCTGGGAAGATTTTTCCGGTGCACAACCTGCCATTAAACCTCCCACTATTAATATTTTAAGGGCGAATTTCATAGTACAATGGACTCAATTATTGAATAGGCGATAAAGGTAAATAATTTATTTGGAATAATTCTAAATAAGAAAATTAATTGTAATACATCCTAATGGGCGCTATTCCGTTTATATTTATAGGAGTGTTTATGAATAATCTATACCTAAAATCGCTGTTGATCTTAATTGTCCTCAGCCTGTGGGGCACGATATCCCCTGGGCAGAATATTGGGTTTGATATTGTGGACAATAAGAACAGTATTGAGATACCATTTGAAAGTCATAATAACCTGATCGTTATCCCGGTAATTCTTAATCACCGCATGCCCTTGCGCTTTGTGGTAGATACCGGCGTTAGAACTTCCATATTAACGGACCGTACCTTCAGCGATATCCTTAACATCAGTTATGATAGGAAAATACCTTTGGTAGGAGCAGATGGCGACAGGCAGATCGTAGCTTATGTGGCCAATGGCATTTCCCTAAAATTACCGGGTGTTGTAGGTCAGGGGCAGGCATTATTGGTGCTGGAGGAAGACTACCTGCAGCTTAAGAACTACTTGGGCACAGATGTCCACGGGATTCTGGGCTATGAACTGTTTAGCAGGTTCGTAGTGGAGATAGATTATGATGATCGATTGCTCCGATTGCATGAACCATATTCATACAAGCCCAGAAGATCCCATAAGTCTTTGCCGCTTACTGTGGTAGATACCAAACCTTATGTCCATACCAACATCACCTTAATGGACGGTACTGTTATCGAATCCAAATTCATGTTGGATACCGGGGCCAGTCACTCCTTACTGCTGGACCTGGAGTCTCATCCGGACCTGCACCTGCCCGACAGGATCTTACGCACCAATCTAGGCCGCGGATTAGGAGGCGCCATATATGGACATCTGGGGCGTCTACAAAGTGTGGAGTTTGGCAAGCACCAATTCACCGAGGTTATTGCTTCCTGGCCTGACAGAGGAAGTTTCGCAGAAATTCTAAAGAAAACAGGCCGTCAGGGTACCATGGGGGGAGGACTTCTCAGCCGATTTACAGTGGTGTTTGACTATTTCAATGGCTACTTGTACTACAAAAGAAATCGCAACTACCGCAACAAATTCGAGTACAACATGAGCGGAATGGATATTAAAGTGACCGGTCAAAAGCTGGATCATTATGAGATCCATGAAATCCGGGAAGGTTCTCCTGCTTCCAGCACAGATCTGCAAGTTGGGGATGAGATCATCCTCATCAACGGCCACCCTTGCAGAGAACTAACCTTGGGAGAAGTTAATAATTTCTTCAGACTGAGGGAAGGAAAAAAGATCAACCTTACCGTATTGCGGAATGATCAAAAATTGCGTCGCTCTTTCTGGCTAAAAAGAGTACTATAGGTAATATCGAAGTTAAGAGGTCACAGGACTCTTAACTAAATTCCACGGCCACCAACCTGACAAAACCGATTTGGGGGTTATCCGTTTCTCCTGCACTTTTAAGCGTATAGCATTTAGTACTGTCAATGCGAAAGTATCGGAGACGATATTGTCTTTAAGCAGGTAATCTTGAATACCTGGTATTACCAGTTGGGTGGAATTATCATCTTTTAAAACTGCAATAGCCGTTTTGTCAAATGGTCGGCGTTTGCGCAACGCCTGAACCCAAACTTTGATATGTTCAGCACCTAATGAACCATCTACCAGGATGTAATCCGGCCGGTGTGTGTGAGCCAATCTCCAACCGGTTTTCAGATCGAAGGTAGCTACTACGCTGAACTTCTTCCAGGCAAAACTTCTCAGATGATCACTTAAACATCCCATTTCACGGGGGTTGTTGCTGATCATAAGCACTTTGATCACGCTGGAAGTAGGAATAGTTAATAGTTGACTCCTATATTTGTATTGAATCTTAGAAGCTTCTGCACGTCCCATGGTGTGGTTTCTTAAGTTAAAAAAGTTGATGTAGTCGTGGGGTAGTATTAACGAAATCTGAACTGAAAAGTTCGTTAGTTATCCACATTTTCTATGACAGCTTATGGTTAACTATCTGATTTACAGATACAAATAGTTTGAGTTTGAAGTAACAGAACAATGTGGCAGGTTATTGTAGTTGGTGGCGGATTAGCAGGATTGTTGAATGCTATTGAACTGAGCCGTACAGGTTTGAAAGTATTGCTGGTAGAGCAAAAGAAATATCCTTTTCACCGGGTTTGTGGGGAGTATATTTCACACGAGGTAACCCCATTTTTGAAATCCTTGGGACTTTATCCTCAACATTTACAACCTGTACAGGTGGATACTTTAAAGATCAGCACCCCTAAGGGGAGGCTTAGTGTACTTAAACTTCCTTTAGGGGGATTTGGCATTAGCCGGTTCCAGTTAGATCATTTTTGGTACCAACAAGCTTTGGACAGTGGAGTGACCGTTAAGCAGGGTGTGAAAGTCAGGGGCATCAGTTATTACCACGACCATTTTCAGGTAGTGTTGGATTCCCAAGAAACCGAACATGGTCAGTTGGTGATAGGTGCCTTTGGTAAACGCTCTAATTTGGACAAGATTCTTCATCGCAACTTTATGCGAAAGCGTTCCCCCTATGTAGGGGTAAAATATCATTTGAAAGCCCCTTGGAATGAGCATGAAATTGCGTTACACACATTTGAAGGAGGATATTGCGGTGTCAGCCGGGTGGAAGATCAAAGAGTGAACATGTGCTATCTAACCCACCGTCGACACTTAAGAAAACACGGTAGTATTGATGCCTTAGAGCAGCGAGTGCTGACAGAAAATCCCCTGCTTCGGGAGCTATTAGAACAAGGGGAGCGTATATTCCCTCAGCCGCTGGTAATTAATGAAATCTCCTTTTCCCCCAAAAAAGCCGTAGAGGAGCATGTGTTAATGACAGGTGATGCCGCGGGAATGATCACACCTCTTTGTGGCAATGGTATGGCCATGGCTATTCGATCCTCACATATGCTGTCCAAGTTGATCGTCAGGTATTTCCGGGACCAAAATTATCAGCGAGAGCAACTTGAGGCTGAGTATCAGAAGTTATGGGAGCAGCAGTTTGCCTACAGACTAATGATCGGGCGCAAGCTCCAAGAAGCTTTTCACCTGCCATCAGCCATGGACCTGTTGGTGAGTCTGGCTCGCTGGCCCCTGGTGGGACGCTTTATCGTCAGGCAGACTCACGGAAGTGAGTTTGGAGATTAAATCCCTGGTATTTCCTATATTTGGCTGCACCAAAAAAGTTCCTATGGACGTAGATGCTATTCAGATTCATTTCAGTCAAGATGCCCTTTGGTTGTTGAATCTGTGCCTGGCCATCATCATGTTTGGGGTAGCATTGGAATTGAGTCCCGGTGATTTTAAGCGACTTTGGCAACATCCGAAATCGTCTTTGTTGGGTATTCTTTCACAATTCATCTTACTTCCGGCGATCACCTTTCTATTGATTTTAGTATTGGAACCTATCCCCAGTGTGGCACTGGGGATGATGTTGGTAGCTGCCTGCCCTGGAGGTAACATTTCCAATTTTATGACACATTTAGCCGGAGGCAATGCCGCATTAAGCGTAAGTCTAACCGCCTTTGCCACTATTGCCGCCATCTTTATGACTCCTTTCAATTTGCAACTTTGGGGCAGTTTATATGCTCCCACGGCAGAGATCTTAAAGACCGTCAGTATTGACCCCTGGCAGATCTTTCAAACTATAGCGCTAATTTTAGGCATTCCAATCATCTTGGGGATGTGGTTGAAAAAAATACAGCCGGGGCTAGCCAAGAACATGGCCCGATGGCTGAAACCATTGTCCATTTTGATCTTTATTGGATTCGTGGCAGTAGCATTCTCTATGAATCTGGATATATTCCTTCAGGTGATCCACTTAGTGGTGGTGCTGGTATTCATTCATAATGGTACCGCATTGAGTACGGGATTCCTACTGGCTACGGTGTTCTCCCTTCCCAAGACCGATCGCAAGACCTTGACTATCGAAACGGGTATCCAAAATTCGGGATTGGGATTGCTACTGGTCTTTACTTTTTTTGACGGTCTGGGTGGTATGGCCATAATTGCCGCTTGGTGGGGGATCTGGCACATTCTTTCCGGCCTCACCATCGGATGGTTCTGGTCCCGTAAAATTCAGCCTGAACCTGCCTTATGAAACTGTGGTATCGCACAGTACGGCTCATGGTCACCTGGGTACTCAAAGCTTATTTCCGGGACATCAAAGTACAGGGCGAAGAAAATGTGCCTGCAACCGGTGCCGTAATGTTTACGGTTAATCACCAAAACGCTTTTTTGGATGCCTTGTTAATTGCTACCACCAATAAAAGGTTTACCCATTTTTTGGTACGGGCAGATGTTTTTAAATCGGCCGTCGCACGCAAATTCTTTAGCTCCTTAAACATGATGCCCGTCTATCGCTGGCGCGATGGTCGCCACGGGTTGTTCAACAACCAGGAGATTTTCAGGAAATGCTCTGGCATCCTCATTAATGGCCATGCTCTGATGGTATTCCCCGAAGCTAATCATCATCAACAGCGACGACTGCTGCCATTGAGCAAAGGATTTACCAGGATTACTTCCGGTGTTGATGATGTGGTAATAGTCCCGGTAGGTCTGAATTACAGCCACCATCGTCTGCTCGGCGGTAGTGTGAGCGTATGCTACGGAAAACCCATAACTCCACCATCCAATTCCAATGAACGTCGATATGCCGCTACCCTGGTAGAGCAAGTGTCCGGTAGTATGCGCCGGTTGATCACCCATATAGAACCCTCACCACGCTATCAGGCTCTGGAGGATCAACTCAATAAAGATCCCTGGCAATATTTAGAGCCCAACAAATGCAATCAATGGATATCTACTCATCATCAAGACCAATTTGAAGTTACCACAGCTCAAGAATATCCTGGCCCCTGGCGACGACTGGCCCTGGGTGTTTCCTTTCTGTTTAATTTCCTGCCATTGGGACTATGTCAGATGTTGCTGCAAAAAATTGGAGATCCGGTTTTTAGCAGTTCCATTAAAGTAATAGTGGCACTGGTCTTGTTCCCCTTGTATTACATCTTATTGGCATCGGTAGTAATTTATTTTTTTGGCTTGACTGCAGGAATAGCTGTGTTGTTTTTAGCCGTGGTCAGTATGTTATGGCGTAAATGGACTCTTCGTTGGATAACCATAAAATCAGGAAGAAAATATTCAGGCACAAACCCGATAAAAAGTTAAGGCGCATAGTGTGTTTAAAATTGGCCTGTCCGGCATCTCTCCAAACTTTTACCATCCAGACCATGAAATAAACCAGGATCGGTAGCAAGCAAAGTTGGAAACCTATGGCCCAGTCGATGCCTTTAAATGTCATAAAGTAATAGAGATAACCGGCATTTGCTATTAGGAATACCACCGCCGTAAATATGAATGTCCCCCTTACACCTAGCCACCGGCTAATGGTCAGATCTCCCCGACGGGCATCTTCCTCATGCTGGTATACCTGTGTCATAGGATAAGAACCCCAAAGCAAAAAAGTGCAAAGACCAGCGGGAACCAGTACGGACATTTTAAAAAGCTGACCTACAGCGATTTGGTGTATGGCCAGATATACCGTAAGGTAGGTAAAGGCCCCTTGAAAAAGCCCGGCCGCCAACCACCCTATAAACGGGTACTTTTTCAATCGGATCGCGGGATGGCTATAAGCCTTGGATACCAGTCCGTAGATGAACAGCATAGCGGCAATTTCCCAGCGTATTAGTGCCCCCCAGATAATGGCCATGGCATCCAATGTCAGGGACACTACATACAATTCACGGGTAACAGGCGGAGGCTTTTCCAAACCCCCTATACTTTGTTGGTCCCGATCAAAGTAGCTGTTGAATCCGTTGCTGGCAGGGTACAACAGGAAATGCAGGATAATAAACATGGACCAAGCCGCAACACCATCGATTTGCGGATCCACTGCCAGGGCGAACAAAAAGACTGGCAAAAGAAAAAAAGAGAAAGGTACCCTGAGGTGGAGCCAGGTGGATCTTTTCATGATATTTCGAGCAAACTGTCGGGGCTGCGTGTTTCCATCTACAAATGGGCTAAGAGAATCAAGTTATCATTTTTTTACAGTATTATTATAAAATGAATACTTGTATAAGTGCCATCGGGACCGCAAATCCGGCCCATAAGATCTCTCAGGACCGCATAGCCGATTTCATGGTTAAGGCCCATCAGTTGGAAGGGCGGGAAAAAGATAGACTACTGGCTTTATACCGGGCTACCGGTATACGTCACCGTTATTCCGTGCTAAAGGACTACGGTTTGGATCATGGTGATTATGAGTTTTACAGCAAACAAGAGGACCTTGAACCTTTTCCAACCACCGCGCAGCGCAATATCCTCTACCAACAAGAGGCGCTAAATCTAGCCAAGGCAGCGGTGACCAATTGTCTTCCTGACATTGATCCTGACGAAATCACCCATTTGATTACCGTAAGTTGCACCGGGCTGTATGCTCCCGGTTTAGATATCGAACTGGTGGAGTCCCTGGGGTTGCGTACACACGTACAACGAACTGCCATCAATTTTATGGGGTGCTATGCGGCCTTTAGTGCCATCAAGATCGGACAGGCCATTTGTCGAGCCGACAATAAGGCGCAAGTTTTGATCGTTTGTCTGGAACTTTGCAGCATACATTTTCAAAAAGATATTCAGGAAGACTTCATATTATCGAACGCGCTTTTTGGTGATGGGGCAGCGGCTTTAAAAATGGAATCTTCGGATCGTGGAAGTGGATTGAACATACTAGCCACACACGGCGAGATTTTACCGGAAGGCACCCAGGAAATGGCCTGGCAGGTGGGCAACCTGGGATTTGAAATGCGACTTTCCAGATATGTCCCGGACCTGATCGCCGATGGCATTGAAAAGCTTACAGGTAGCCTCATGCGTAAAGGCCCCTGGAAACTCTCTGAGATCGATTTTTTCGCTATACATCCTGGCGGCAAACGTATTCTTGAAAGTATTCAACAAGCTCTTAATATTACCTCCCACCAAAATCGTTTTGCCTATCAGATATTGCGGGATTTTGGGAACATGTCCTCTCCCACTATTCTCTTTGTATTAAAAGAAATTTGGGATAACTTGAAAAAAGAAGATCAGGGAAAGAGGATTCTTAGTTTTGCGTTCGGGCCAGGGCTAACTATGGAAAGCATGATCCTACAAGTGGATACCGCACTATGACAATCAAAAGAAGAAAGTTCTTAAAAAAATCAGTGATGGGAACTGCCATGGCCGGAAGCGGTTTGTGGGGATGCACTACCGAGCAAAATCACAACGGACACACCGCTACGGCTTCCATCAATCCTCATTCTCAAAGCTCCCTCCCCATAGTAATCGCCACTTGGGACAACCTCAAAGCCACCGAAGCAGCCGCCGAGGTTTTGAATAATGGCGGCGGGGCGTTGAATGCTGTAGAGCAGGGTGCTAAAATACCGGAAGCCGATCCGCATGACAACAGCGTGGGCTATGGCGGACTACCGGATCGCAGTGGTATCGTCACCCTCGACGCCTGTATCATGGACCATCAAGGGAATGCCGGGGCGGTTTGCTTCCTTCAAAATATTTTGCATCCCATCTCCGTTGCCAGGAGGGTTATGGAGGCAACCCCTCATGTAATGCTCAGTGGGCAGGGAGCTCTGGATTTTGCCCTGGCGGAGGGATTCGAGGAAGAAAATCTACTCACGGAAGACTCCAAACAGCATTGGGAGCAATGGAAGGTAGAAAAGAAGCCCTATGGAGAGGTTAATTTTGAGAATCATGATACTATAGGCATTTTGGCCCTGGACCAAAAAGGGAATATTAGCGGGGCCTGCACCACCAGCGGGCTGGCCTTCAAAATGCACGGAAGGGTTGGAGATTCCCCCATCATCGGCGCTGGTATGTATGTGGACAACGAAGTGGGCGGTGCCTGTGCCACCGGTGTGGGTGAGTATGTCATGAAAACCCTGGGGTCCTTCCTGATCGTAGAGCTCATGAGGCAAGGAAGAAGTCCCCAGGAAGCTTGTGAAGAAGCCATCAAACGGATTGTGAAGCGGCATCCTAAGATGTACCGGGAATATGAAGTGGGCTACCTGGCTGTAAATAAAAAGGGACAACACGGTGCCTATGGTACGGAACAAGGTTTTGAATACACCTTGTTTCAAAACGGCAGTCATAACCTGTTCCCATCCGACTATTATCTAAAATCCTAAACCTAATAACTATGAAACGGTTATCCTCACTGGTGGTGATAACTTTGGTTAGCACCTTATTTCTTTTCTCTCAAAACACTCAAAAGCCGGTGTTGCATGCCAAGAATTGGCTGGCTATCACAGGAAAACCCTTGGGTGCAACCGCGGGAGCTATGATGTTCCAACAGGGTGGCAACGCCGTAGATGCTGCCTGCGCCATGTTGGCAGCAACCTCCACCATGTGGGATGTTTTGAGTTGGGGAGGTGAAACTCAAGCTCTTATTTACAACCCCCAAACCGGCGAAGTAATTGGTATCAATGCCTTAGGAGTAGCTCCTACCGGGGCCACTCCTAAATTTTACACAGAAAAAGACATGGAGTTCCCTCCTGCTTATGGCCCTTTAGCGGCAGTGACCCCCGGTACTCCCGGCGGGCTCCTGACCATGCTGGCCGAATATGGATCCATGAGTTTGAAAGAGGTTTTAGCACCTGCTATTCAAATGGCTGAAGGTTACCCTATTGAGGAACAAACCGCCAACCGTATAGAAGGAGAAAAAGACCGGATCAGAGAATGGCCTTACAGCAAACAGATCTTTCTGGTGCATGAAGGAGATAGGGAGGCCCCCCTTGCCGGCGAATTATTCGTCCAGGACGATCTCAAAAATACTCTTTTGAAGCTAGTGGAGGCGGAATCCCAGGCCTTGGAGTCCGGCAAGTCTCGCAAGGAAGCCATTTATGCGGCATACGACAGGTTTTATCGCGGTGATATCGCGGAGGAATTTGTACGCGGTTGTCAGGAACAGGGCGGACTGATCACTATGGAAGACCTGGATAAATGGCAGGTTTATATAGAAAAACCGGTAAAGACCGCCTACAAGGATTTTGAAGTATACAAACTAACTACTTGGGTGCAAGGACCAGTGATGTTGCAAGCTTTGAATATGCTGGAGCAACTGGATGTGAGAGGTATGGGCTACAATACTGCCAGTTATATTCACGCCCTATACCAGGTAATGAATCTGGCATTTGCCGACCGCGACTTCTATTACGGAGATCCTTATTATCCGCCTGAGGAGCCTATTGAAGGGCTATTGTCTAAAGAATATGCGAAAAAACGATTGGAACAGATCAATTGGGATAAGAATGACCCTGAAATTAAACCTGGCGACCCTTATCCCTTTCAAGGTACCAAGAAGAACCCTTACTTAAAATACCTGGAGGATTGGTCCAATAAAGAAGTAAGTGAGGCACAAACTTTAGAAGGTGAAGAGAACTATCAAGAGGCCTTTTTTGCGGGCACCACTTCCATACAAGCGGCCGATGCTGATGGTTGGGTAGTAAGTATAACCCCCAGCGGGGGCTGGGTACCGGCAGCAGTGGCAGGTCGTACCGGTATCGGTTTGAGTCAGCGCATGCAAAGCTTTGTATTGGACCCCAGCCAAAACCCTTTTAATGTTCTGGAGCCCGGTAAACGACCCAGGGCTACGCTTACCCCCAGCATGGCTTTAAAAGACGGCAAACCTTATGTGTCATTTGCAGTACAAGGTGGAGATGCCCAGGATCAAAATAGCATTCAATTCTTTCTCAATATGGTGGAGTTCGATATGAATGTACAACAAGCGGTAGAAGCAGCCAATATCCTCAGCTATCAAATGCGCAACAGTTTTGGCAAACACGAGATCAGGCCCGGGAACCTCACCTTAAATGAGGCCATCCCGCCCTGGGTACGATTAAAACTGAAAGCCATGGGATATAAAATGAACTTCCGGCCCCGCACGTCCGGCCCTTTAAATGCCATATACTTTGACCGGGAGCATGGTACCATGTGGGGCGGCTCCAGTAACCACGGGGAAGACTACGGCATTGGGTGGTAAGTGATGTGATTCTTGTTTATAACTATCTATGAAAGAAACCTCGCGACGCAATTTTATTCGGATGTCCTCCATGGTATCCCTGGGATTTATGGGACTGAGTAAATTTGCCTGTACTTCAAAAGATACTTTGGCGAAGTCCAAACCATTTGAGGGCTATGGACCACTAAAGCCGGACCCCAATAAACTGCTTGATCTGCCCGCAGGATTTTCCTATAAAGTGATCTCCCGCTGGGGCAACCCCATGAGTGACGGACTGCTAACTCCAAATATGGCTGACGGCATGGCTGCCTTCGCGGGAGCCAAGGGAAAGGTAGTACTGGTCCGAAATCATGAGATAAGCACCCTTGATTGGAAAAGCAGTGCCTTTGGTGAAGATCTTTCGTTGATAAAGAAATTGAGTCCGCAGCAATTTTACGATTACGGAAAAGGACTGGCACCCTGCCTCGGAGGCACTACCACCCTAGTTTATAATGAAAATGCCCAACGGGTTGAGAGCGAGTTTCTCAGCCTGGCCGGCACTATACGCAATTGCGCAGGAGGTAAAACTCCCTGGAATAGTTGGATAACTTGTGAAGAGACTACTGAAAAGGCCGGACTAACCAACGAAAAGGATCATGGGTACAATTTTGAAGTACCTGCTACTACGAAAATAGGACTTGCCGACCCCGTCCCTTTGAAAGAAATGGGTCGTTTCAATCATGAAGCCGTATGTGTTGACCCCCGCACCAGTATCGTCTATCAAACCGAGGATCAACACGACGGATTGATATATCGGTATATCCCAAACTCCCCTCGGCAATTGGGTAAAGGCGGTAAACTACAGGCTTTAGTACTTGCAGAAATGCCCAGTGCTGACACTCGGAATTGGGAGGACCTGACTACCCCCAAAATCACCCTTAATCAGCAACTTAAAGTTCGCTGGATTGATATTAATAATGTGGAGTCCCCGGAAGACGATCTGCGCCTGTTAGGATTTGATAAGGGAGCTGCTCGCTTTGCACGTGGTGAAGGCATGTGGTTTGGTGACAATGAAGTCTACTTTGCCTGTACCAATGGCGGCCACATTAAGCAAGGTCAAGTCTGGCGATATCAACCAAGCCGTTTTGAAGGAACACCTGAAGAAAAAAAGGCGCCCGGAACCCTGGAGCTATTTGCAGAACCCAACGACACCGAAGTATGTAAAAGTTGCGACAACCTTACCGTGGCGCCATGGGGCGGTTTAATTTTATGCGAAGATCATGAGGCACCCTATATCGTGGGGTTAACACCCTCAGGAACGTTTTATAAATTTGGAGCTAATGTTGGTCACCCCGATTCGGAATTTGCCGGTGCTACTTTCTCTCCTTCCGGAAATACCCTCTTTGTAAACATTCAGGTATACGGATTGACTTTTGCTATTACCGGTCCTTGGCAAAAGCCAGATTTAATTTCGTAGCACAGGTTTCAGAACTAAATCAACAACCTAAAGCTACTTTAATGAACAATCGCACACTACCCAAAACTTCCTGGAAGATCAGTGAGATCGGGTTCGGTTGTATGTCCCTGCAGCCGAAAGCCATAAATAACCAGGCGCTGTTACAAAATGCCTTCGAGCTGGGCATCAATTATTTCGATACAGCCGATCTCTACGATCAGGGAGAAAATGAAAGAATCGTGGGTGAGGCGCTCAAACCCTTTCGTCAACAGGTGTATATTGCCACTAAAGTAGGCAACCAATGGCGTGCCGACGGATCCGGTTGGGATTGGAATCCCAGTAAAGAATATATTATGGAAGCGGTTAAGGGTAGCCTGTCCAGACTGCAAACCGATTATATTGACCTTTATCAACTACATGGCGGCACTATCGATGATCCCATTGATGAAACTATCGAAGCCTTCGAGATCTTAAAGTCGCAGGGGTTGATCCGGGAATACGGGATCTCTTCCATTCGTCCCAATGTGATTTGGGAATACCTTAAACGATCGCATATGGTGAGTGTTATGATGCAATATAGTCTGCTGGATCGACGTCCTGAGGAAAGTTGTTTAGACTTGCTAAAGGATCATGATATTGGGGTCATGGTGCGGGGCGCTGTGGCTAAGGGTTTGTTGATCGATAAACCCCCTACCCCCTACCTGGATTACTCAGCGGAACAAGTGGCACAAGCGGCTGCAGCCGTAAAGAGTATCTCCGGAGCTCACCGATCCCCGGGACAATCTGCTATCAGGTATGTGCTACAGCATCCTGCAATAAGCAGCGTGGTGGCTGGTATTCGTAACAAAGCCCAATTACAGGATAACTCCGCTGCCAGTAATAGCGATCCGCTAACAGGCCAAGAAGCAGGTTATTTAAAAAATGTAGTTCCCGCCAACCGCTATCAGCACCATCGCTAATCCGAAAGGATCACCGCAGGGATCTGCTTTTCCTTAAAAAGACTGTTATACGCTGCCAGTTCCTCATTTATGATATTATCCAACACCTGCTTCTGCTGCTGCCATTGCCCAGTAAGATCCTTCATACGTTGACGGGCTCCTTCCGTTAGCCTGGGGTCGTGATTATCTACATAACCCTTCAAAAACATAAACTCCGCGCTTAATTTTGAGCGGAAATTGACCATATCCTGTTGCGTTTTCATTTTATTCTGCAAAAGCGCTCCTTCCCACTGGTTTATACGGGCCATTACAGAATCTCCCTGGGTTAGCAAGTCCTGGTATTCCTCTTGGTCTTTTAGCAGCTCCTGGTATTGCTGTAATTGAGTTTTGGCTTTGCGCATTTTATTGATGCTCTGGTGGATCTCTATCACAGTAGCATCAATCTCTGCTAACATCAGCTGTTGTTCGTGAAAATCACCGGGACTGATGATCCAGTTGGGATCCGACATCAAAGTAATGGCGGTACTTACAGTGTCACTATTGTTCATTAGACGGGCCCGGTAGTTCCCCGGGGCCACCCCGTGACCTCGATAATCTCCCATGATAAAGGCCTTGTCCACAGCCTCCAGGGTTTCCTGATGAAGATCCCAATTAAAACGGTTCAAGCCTTTCTTGGCGGGAAGCACTGCAGGGGGCGGCGGGCCACCGGGTCGGGGTTTTAAAGACTCATCCTTGATGCTGATGTAGGTGCGGATCACCTGATCCTGGTCGTTGAGGATCTGCAGTCTTATACCACTGCTGTCCGGTTCGGCCGGCAAGTAGTAATCCAATATGACACCATTGGGAGGGTTTTGTCCAAAATTTGGAAAACGTATCCCTCCAAATCCACCCGATCTAAAACGTATGGTGGGTTTAGGGTCATAAATGGTAATACCTTGAGGAAATTTTCCCATGGATTGCTGAAGAGGACCCAGATCATCCAGGATCCAAAACCCCCTTCCCGCGGTAGAAGCTATCAGATCGTTGTCGGTAATGGTTAAATCTGTAATGGGTACCGGAGGCAGGTTCAGATCAAGTTTGTCCCAGGAACTTCCCCCGTTGAAACTAAGGTACAACCCTCTCTCGGTAGCAGCATACAGGAGACCGGGCTTTACGGGATCTTCTCTTAGGGCACGCACAAAATCATCCGGCCCAATACCATTGGATATGCGGGTCCAGGTATTCCCATAGTCCGTAGTTTTATAAATGTAGGGATCGTGGTCGTCAAACTTGTAGCGCATCGCCGCCAGATAGGCTGTGGCGGGGTCATGTGGTGACACCTCAATGCAATTGATAATAGACTCAGGCAATCCAGCAGGTGTGACTTGATCCCAATTTACTCCTTCATCCCGGGTCAGGTGCACTAAGCCATCGTCACTGCCCACATAAATGGTTCCTGCCTGGTGAAGTGAAGCGGCGATATACATGATGGTATTATAATTTTCCCCGCCCGCGGCCTCGTTGGTAAACGGACTTCCCCCTGCGCCCTGCCGCTCAATCTGATTGCGCGTTAGGTCCGGGCTTATTTCTTTCCAGCGGATACCGCCATCGATGGTGCGCAATAGCTTTTGAGCACCAAAGTACATGATAGCTGGGTTTTGCGGTTGCCAGATAAGCGGAGGATTCCAGTTGAACCGGTACTTCATATCCTTGGGGACCATGCCCAAGGCCAATTCCGGATATACATTTATGGATTTATTGTTTTCAGTGTCCACTTGGTAGCGGGTAATAAATCCTTGGATGGAAGTACCGTATACTGTTTTAGGATTCTGAGGGTCGAAAGCCAGATAGGCGCTTTCTCCACCGGCCGCCGCATACCAATCCTTCCATCCGACCCCAATAAAATTGGTGCGGCTGGCAATGGCCATAGAGGTGTTGTCCTGCTGCCCTCCATAGACATAATACGGAAACCGGTCGTCCGTTACTACTCGATAAAACTGCGCAGTAGGCTGGTTTTGCTGAGTGGTCCAGGTTTCACCTCCATTTAAGGAAATGGTGGCGCCCCCATCATTGGCATTGATCATGATCTTATTGTTGGTAGGATTGATCCAATGATCATGAATATCAATATGGGGGATGGGCAAACTGTTGAAGGTCTTACCGCCGTCTATAGATCTCAAAAGGGGAGAGTTCAATACATAGACGGTGTTGACATCCTGTGGGTCCGCTTCTATCTCGATATAATACCAGGCCCGGGCAATTGTTATGCGATCTTTGCAAACTTGCTGCCATTTTTCTCCACCATTATTGGACCTATAAACCCCTCCCTTATCACCTTCAGCTTCAATCACTGCGTAAACCACCTGGGGGTTGGCCGGGCTGACCGACACTCCTATTTTGCCCATTTCTTCAGGGAGGCCCTCCTCAAGCTTGTTCCAGGTTTTTCCCCCGTCAGTGGACTTGTGAATTCCGGAACCGGGACCACCGCTTTCCATAAGCCAGGGGTAACGTTGATGCTGCCACATGGCTGCATATAGTATCCTGGAGTTAGTGGCATCCATGGACAAACCACTTGCTCCTGTTTTATTGTCCACGAAAAGTAACCTGTTCCAGGTATTACCACCATCCTCAGTGCCATAAATTCCCTTGTCATCACTGGGGCCATATAAAGCCCCTTGCACGGATACATATACCTTGTCGGGATCGGAAGGATGCACAATAACATCACTTATATGATGTGCATTGGATAATCCGATATGCTCCCAGCTTTTACCGGCATCGGTTGACTTGTACATGCCATCACCATGCGAGGTCATCACACCTCTTACGGCATGTTCGCCCATACCCACATAGATTACATTGGGATCAGAAGGGCTAACCCCAATAGCCCCTACGGAGCCCGTGGCAAAATGATCGTCGGATATATTGGTCCAGGTAGTACCTGCGTCTGTGGTTTTCCACATGCCTCCACCGGTACTGCCCATATAATACATAAGAGGGTCCTGCACCACACCGGCCACCGCTACGCTACGGCCTCCCCGGTAAGGACCAATGTTCCGCCACTTGAGACCGCTGAAAAGTGCGGTATCCAGTTTTTGGACATTAGAGGTGCTTCTTTTCCGCCGTTGAGCATCTGCGGTATTAGGCCACAGTAGCAATCCGGATATCAGGACAATAATTGGTGTTAGCTTCATTTAACTAGTATTTGGATTCGAACAAATTAGAGATTATTGCTTAAATAGCAAAAGAGGAGGTCAACGAATGGAAGACGCCGACAGCCATCTAATCCGCCGCATCTAATGAACGACTACTATTAATTACCCCAATCTCAACCGCTGTACTCCTAAGCAGTAATTTAAGGGTGGGTGGGTGGCGGGGTGCCTTAGAAATAAATTTAGATTAACAATCAAAACAGATCAACCATGTACCGTCTACCGTCACGTTTTAACAAGATTTAACTCATCCCCTGATGCATCACTTAATACTCTTTTTTATTTTGCACACAAAATTTAAGTATGGACGACCAGCTAATACAAGATAAGCCCGCTCTTTGGCACACAGTCCAGAACAAATGCCGCGAAATTGGCTTTGATATGCCAGCTGATGAGAAAACCGGTTCACTATTAAGAACATTGGTAACCTCCAAAGCCTCCTCGAACTTCCTGGAGTTGGGTACGGGCATAGGTGCCTCTCTCTGTTGGATGATGGACGGAATGGACTCGGAGTCACGTCTGACTTCGGTAGATAATGATCCGGAATTGATTGAAATCGTACAAGGCCTTTTTGGTAATGATCCACGACTGAGTTTAGTCTGTCAAGATGGTGCTCAATGGATCGAAGAATACCATGGACCAGGCTTTGACCTTATTTTTGCCGATGCCTGGCCCGGAAAATATAGTCAAGTTGAGTCATTGTTGGAAAAGTTAAATCCTGGAGGACTGTACCTGGTGGATGATATGGACCCTCAAGCTAATTGGCCGGAGGGACATAAGGAACACGCTAATGATCTGGTTACATTCCTGGATTCCCGAAAGCATCTGGTAATCACTAAACTAAACTGGTCAACCGGGTTGATAATGGCTACAAAACGACCTGCCTGAAGAACTTAGTTATATACTAGCACTTTGCCACACCCGACAGCCCGGTGTAAACATGCAGGATTTCCAGCTTCTTCAGTGCAGTGGCCTGGTTCAACACCGCTTTGATATACATTTGAATGTCCCCATTCTCACTTAAGGGACTTTTATTCAGCTTGAATACCATAACCCCTGACCACATGCAGGTATATTCAATATTCAACTCGTCAATTTTGTTGACTGCGTATTCAATATCGTCGTATTGATCGCCGGAGATGTCCGTTATTTTAGTCACTATAATACTATCGTAGGAGTCCATTTCTGTTGCCGGTTGCAGGTTTGTGGGGGCCAATAACAATACGGCAGATACTATTAATGAAAAAAGCTTCATGATTCTACAAATTTGATCAATCCCTGAAATTGGACTAAATGGGGCGCTACTGCAATGATTTTTGCCAGTTCTAAAACAGACTTACATTAATCTCTTGCATCAATCCATTGAATACTCACTGATTAATGGGATGGTCTCTGGTAAGACTGGAAATGAGTTCTGAATATTGTGGATATTGTGAAATGAGTGCTGATGCGGAAGCAAATTCCGGATCGCTGGGATGAAAGCCCGGAGCCATTGAGGTGCTTATTAGCGTGAATCCATGTGATCCTCCGGGCAGCGGCCGAGAGCCCTGCCAACAATTTCTGGGGGCATGGATCTGAGGAATTTGGTCCTGGTCAAGTTGCATCCCCAACAATTTTCTTTCTCCGGTGCCGTCAGCATATAGAAATAGCATCTCCAACGCATCCCCGTAGTGATAATAATACAGTTCGTCGGTGGGCAGCCGGTGCATGGCCGAAAATTGGGCGGCCGTTTCTAGGTAAAATATAGCTCCGCTTAAATCTCTGGGGTCCTGATAACGGGATGGCAATTGTGGGAGCTGCAGTTTTTCATCGGCGGTATAGCTTACTGAAAAATAGCCCCCCTCCTGTGGCAAGGGTTGCAATCGCAAGACTTCAATGATCTCCTCAGCGGTCATTTTATGGACTCTGTTAGAATGGCATAAATGGTCTGGATCCCCTCCACGTAATTCCCTACCCTGATGTTTTCATTAGGGCTGTGTTGGTTGTTATCCCGGTTGACCGTGGGCACCGTAACCGCGGGAATACCCAATTCATTTACGAACGGAGAAATGGGAATGCTGCCACCAGAAGTCCTTTGTTTGATAGGAGCTTTCCCGAAAGCTTTGATCAAGGCGCGGTCCAGCCATAAACCCACTTGAGAATCGAAATCAGTGCGAAATGCCAAGTAAGAGGTTTCCGCGTTGAATTGACAAATTCGTTCATAACGGGCCCGCTCCTGGGCAGTAGGAGGCTTATCTGTCACGAAATAGCCTTGTTTCTCGATATGATTCCTAATAAGATTGATGAGTCGTGGTGGATCGCTCTCCAACACCAAGCGTACGTCAATTTCGGCAATAGCGCTACTGGGGATAATAGTTCTCACCTCCTCTCTTACCCAGCCCGCAGACATTCCCCTCACATTCAGTGACGGATACTGCAGGGATTCCTGGTAGCTTGGCGCAACCTTATCAGCGGCGGCGATGCCCAGTTTTGAATTAATGAACGCTTCATCATCCGGAACCTGCTGCAAAATGGACTTCACATCATCGCTTAAGGAGATGCCCTGGTAAAATCCTGGTATGGTCACCCGACCGCCTTCATCCTTCATGCTGGCAATCAATTGAGACAGTCGCACAGCAGGATTGGGAGCATAATTACCGTAATGTCCGCTATGCTGAGGAGCGATAGGGCCAAATACTTCCAGAGTAATATCGGTAATACCTCGGGCTCCAAAGGTAAGTGATGGTTGATTGGATATATGTCTGGGCCCATCAAATATGATCAGCATATCAGCTTGCAGCGCCTCCCGATGCGCCGTCACCGCCTCTGGAAGATGAGGAGAACCCAATTCCTCTTCGAAGTCCATGATCACTTTCATATTAAAATTTGGTGATTCCTTTTCCGCCTTCATGAGATCCATGGCGGTGAGGAACATAGCCACCGGACCTTTGGCATCAGACGCGGATCGTGCGAAAATTCTCCAGTCGGGGTGGAAATCGGACCTTTGCAAACTGCGCCAATCAATTACCTCCCAATCACCTGCAGCGTTCTTACGTTTAAGAGTGGCCTGATAAGGATCTTCCTGGTGCCAATATGATGTGTCTACAGGTTGCCCATCGATTTGCAGGTAGATTAACACTGTGGGAGCCTTTTTTTTTCTAGTTCTCAGCTCCGCAAGCAATAAAGGCACGGTAGCGGTAGAAAGTCTCTTGGTAGAAAATCCCCTATCAGCAAAATGCTGTTCGCACCATTGCACATTATGTTCAATATCTTCGGGATAGTGGGCATCATTGGGAATACTTAAGAGGTCCTTGAACTCTGCAAAAGAACCTTGAGCATATTCCTTAAAAACTTGATCATCGGGCATCTGGGCGTTTGCTGATGGGAAAATCAAGAGGGCAAGCAGGATGATTGTTATTAACTTCATAGCGATAAGAGGTGAGCCTAAATCTAAAAAAAATTTGCAAATACCCCTCAAAGCCCTTTACGATCTCCTGAAACCAGGGATTCTTTGTATATTAATTTGCGATTCAACCAAAACACAAACTATGTCCACCCCCAATGATCAGCGTCGCCGATTTATAAAGTCAAGTTCCATGGCCCTATTAGGTGGAGTCCTTGTTGGATGCAACCAGCAAGCTTCCCCCATTCAGGAGGAGTCAAACTCTGAGCCTAAGCCTATGGCCAGGTCCACCAGAAACAATCCGATGGGAGTATCCAGCTATTCATTCTGGCAATTTAACGGACCTAAGGAGGCAGTAAACATGGAGAATTGCATTGAAAAAGCTGCCGCCATGGGGTTCGACGGTATTGAATTGCTGCTGGTACAAATGAGTTCTGAAGAACATTTTCATCTGCAGAAAATAAAGAAGAAAGCATTTCACAGTGGCTTAGATCTGTATGGATTCTCAACCCATCAGGGTTTTCTGAGACCGGACAAGGAATATCGTGATGAGAACATTAGGAAGACCATCCATCAAATCGAGCTAGCCTACGCTTTGGGTATCCCTACTATGAGGTTGAACACCGGCCGTTGGGGTACCATTGATAATTTCGACGAACTAATGGCCAATAAGGGAATTGAACCAATGATCGAGGGACATACAGAAGATGACGGTTTCAAATGGGTCATCGATTCCATCGAGCAATGCCTGCCCACCGCCGAGAAATGCGGTGTGCAATTAGGATTGGAAAATCACTGGGGCTTGGGAAGAACCGCCGAAGGGGTTAAGAGAATTGTGGACAGCATCAATTCACCATGGCTGGCCGTGACCCTGGACACCGGTAATTTTCTAGAGAATAGCTATGAGCAGATGGAATTATTAGCTCCTCAAGCAGTGTTGGTACAGGCCAAGACCTACTATGGGGGCGGGAAGTGGTACACCCTGGATCTTGACTATAAGCGTATAGGTAATATCATGCGCAATGTGCAATATCGAGGTTATATCTCACTGGAGTTTGAGGGTCAGGAGGATCCGATGGAGGCCATTCCCAAGAGTTTGGAATTAATGAGGGATTCATTTTATTACGAAACTTAGCAGTATACGAGTACGTACCTGTAAAATTCCATTGAAGTCATGAAAACTGAAGAATTGGTGATGAAATTCTGGAAATCCTGGCAATCTCCAGCTGATTGGCAAGAAATGAGAAGTTGCTTGAGTGATAATTATAATTTCGATGCAGGTATGTTTCAGGCTCACAGTGCTGAACAGTCTGTGGGTATCGCCCAAAAAGGTAATGCCTGGAAGGACGTGGAGTTATTGGATATAATATGCCAGGATGATAAAGCTGCCATAATCTATCAAGGCACAGATACCCAAAGCGGCACCCGCTACCGTGTTTCCGAGTTTCTGAAGATCCAAGACGGTAAGATTCAATGCGGTTATGGAAATGTTGCTATTTTGCCTTAAATTCAAATTATGTGTGCTCTGAATCGAAGACAGTGGTTACAAAGAAGCTTATTGGCATCCTCAGCGGTATTGCTGTCAAGTCACACCAATCTGCTGAACCAGGCAGTTAGGGAGCTTAAAAATCCGGACCACCCTCTTTTGAGATTGAACTGGAACGAAAACCCTTTGGGACCCCCTGAGAGTGCCGTAAGGGCGGTTACGGAAGCCCTGGTGGAAGCCAATCGCTACCCGGACTTTAAGATCGCAGCACTTAAAAAGAAGCTTGCTCAGCGACATCAAGTTAATGAAGATGAATTGATGATAACGGCAGGTTCCACAGAGCTCCTAAGCTTGCTGGGCCAGCATGTTGGTCTGCAAAAAGGAGAGATCCTTACCCCCTGGCCCTCCTTTCCTACCTTGATCCGTTTCGGCGAGCTTAGTGGCGCGACCATTAAAAAGGTTGACCTTAATTCGCAGGGAGTCATTGACCTGGAAGATTTAAAACAAGCCATATCCCAGAACACTACCCTGATTTTCTTGTGTAATCCCAACAACCCGCCATCCACAGAAGTGAGGCATGAGGATTTGGTGGAGTTTTGCAAAATGGTGCCTTCCGGAGTTTTGCTTTGTGTAGACGAGGCTTATATCCAATATTCAGAAAAAGGAGAAGCGGGAAGTGTCATAAAGCTGATTAGAGATATGCCAAACCTGGTGGTTTGTCGTACTTTTTCAAAGGCCTACGGCCTGGCGGGATTACGCATTGGCTATGGACTATCTCAAAAGGCCAATATTGATGCCCTGCGCAGTCGTCATTTAGGTTTTGAACTTTCTGCAGGTATTGCCCCGGTAACCGGAGCAATGGCCGCTTTGGACGATAGCAAATTCCTCCAACAGTGTATCGACGCCAACCAAAAAGGGCGTCATATCCTCTATGAAGCCTTTGATAAATGGGGGGTGGGGTACAATAGGTCCGCGACCAATTTTGTTTATGCCAAAAGCGACCGGTTCCATAAAGAGGTGGTGGCCAAATTGAGAAAGGAAGAAGTGCTAATATCACAATGGCCAGGGATCATGACCGGTCATATAAGGATAAGCATCGGCAAAGAACAAGAAATGCATCAATTCATTGAAGCGGTGGAGAAGCATCTGATCTAATTCGATCTTCTTTAAGGGCAATTGATTTTTTACCGACCGTTCGGTAACCTTTTTCTTTTTCATTCGTAAGTATACCTATGAGACCCCAAAAAATAAGTGATCAGGAACTAATGGAAGGACTATTCGAAGTTCTCCGATCCGAAGGATACCAGGGGTCGGGCATGATGGATCTGGCGGCAGCCACCGGTTTGAAGAAAGCCAGTTTGTATCATCGATTTCCTGGAGGGAAAAAGCAGATCACCGAGGAAGTGCTCAATTATGCCCTGGATTGGTCGGAAACCCATATAGTTTCGGTGCTCTCAAATTCTGAGGTTGAACCGGAAAAAAGGCTTGCTCAAGCTTTGAAGAATATAAAGGCATTATATCGACAAGGTTCCTCTATCTGCATATTTCGCACATTAGCTACAGAAAATGGCATGGATCTTTTTGGAGATCAACTACAGGCAGGGATAGAAATGTGGATTAAGGCCTTTGAGTCCGTTGGCAAGGATCTGGGATTCAGAAGACGAGAGTACCGACAAATGGCCCTGGACACAGTTATTAAAATCCAAGGTTCGTTGGTGCTGGCGAAAACCATGCAGACCAATCGGCCTTTTCAAGCCACTATGGAACAAATTCGTAAGTCTTATTTAACATAAAAATTTTTATCAAAGTTTTTTACCGAATGTTCGGTAAATTTAAATCAAATTATCATGACCACACAAAACCAACGTAAACGAAATGCTCCTCCTGGATATCAAGGATGGCTGGTAATCATTGCCGCCTTATTGTTGACCTTGCCGCTACGGGCCCTTGATAATAATATCACCCGCTATCGCACTGTCGAAATTGATGGGGTGGAAATATTCTATCGCGAAGCCGGATCACCGGAGGCCCCTACTCTATTATTGCTGCATGGGTACCCCACATCTTCCCATATGTTTCGAAATCTTATGAGGGATCTCTCGGATCAATACCACTTGATTGCACCGGACTATCCAGGTTATGGCCGTAGTGAACAACCCCCGATGGACGAGTTTGCCTATACTTTCGATAATATGGCTAATCTCATGGAAAAACTTCTGGATCAGTTGGTGATAGACAAGTTCAGTATCTACCTAATGGACTATGGGGCGCCTATTGGTTATCGCATAGCCGCTAAAAATCCCCAACGGGTGCAGGCCCTGATTGTGCAAAACGGTAATGCCTATGAAGAAGGACTGAGAGACTTCTGGATCCCTCTGAAAAAGTATTGGAATGAATATACCGTAGAAAATGGAAAACCACTAGAAGGCTTCCATTCTCCAGCCGGCCTTAAATGGCAATATACTCATGGTGTTCAGGACTCTACCACCATAAGCCCCGACAATTGGGAAGTGGACCTTCGTCACCTGTCACGCCCAGGAAATAATGATATCCAGCTGGCCATGTTTTACGATTATCGAACCAATGTGCCTTTATACCCCCAATGGCAGGAGTATTTCCGAAAGTTTCAGCCTCCTACTTTAATTGTTTGGGGAAAACATGATTACATCTTTCCAGCGGATGGGGCTTTCCCCTACCGGCGCGACTTGCAGAATGTAGAATTACACCTCTTAGATACCGGGCATTTTGCCCTGGAAGAAAAGGGAGTGGAAATCGCTTCCTACATCCGGTCATTTCTGACCAAAAACAATATTAAATAATATCACTGGGAGTCCCGACTGATCGGGACTCCCTAAATCCTCCATATCATGACACGCAGCTTCACAAAAATTGCTTTTACCGATAGTGTTAAAGCGGCTCAGAAAAAATACGGTTCCAAAGAGATCTATCAAAATGCCGGTGATTTTGGTCCATCCAAGCTATATCAGAAAGAGATCTCTTTTATCGAGCAACGCGATAGCTTCTATCTTTCTACAGTGGGCCAGAACGGATGGCCATATGTACAATTCCGTGGAGGTCCCAAAGGGTTTCTTAAGGTACTGGATGAAGCAACTATTGGGTACGCCGATTTTAGGGGGAACCTGCAATATATAAGTACCGGCAATTTAGCGGCGGATAATCGTGCCGCCCTAATTTTGCTGGACTACCCCACTCGTCGTCGTTTGAAGATCTGGGCCCGGACCGAAATTCTGGACCCAGCCGCCTACCCTGATTATATGAAGAAAATAAGTGACCCTCATTACGGGGCCCAGATAGAACGATTGATGATCTTTAAACTTGAGGCCTTCGACTGGAATTGCCCTCAGCATATAACTCCCCGATATACCATAGATGAGATTAGGAGTCTGATTAAAACAAACCCAGAGGTTCTGAAAGATGTTATTCCCTTACTGGGATAATCATTTAGCTGAAATGATTTGCAGGTTTTTTATCATGCAGCCAGTGGCGAAACCAGCTGTTCCCCTGATCTTTTGGTTTTTAAATTATGGTTGAGCGCAGGTAAAACCAAATGTGCCTGAATGTGCGGTTGGTTTCTGTGTAACGGCAGAATACCTAACGGTCTCGCATACACGGCGTAGCCCGTTTTTACTGGCTATGAATGTTATATGCTTTGTTCTATGGCGTTTTATTTGAGTAATTACTTTTTCAATATCTTATCTATAATGGCTTTGGTCACCTCCTGAGTAGATGCTTTTCCGCCTAAATCTCTAGTAAGTATCTCTCCCTCTTTTATGTTATTTTCAATAGCCTCCATCAGCAAGTTTGCGGCTTCAAACTCACCCAAATGGTCTAGCATCATTTTGGCTGTCCAGAAACAGGCAATTGGGTTAGCAATATTTAGTCCCGCAATGTCAGGGGCACTTCCATGTACGGGTTCAAACATACTTGGATAGTCCTGTTCCGGGTTGATATTAGCACCTGCAGCAATACCCATTCCTCCAACCACCGCAGGTCCTAAATCGGACAAAATATCGCCAAATAAATTGCTGGCAACCACTACATCAAACCAGTCAGGATGTTGAACAAAATGAGCTGTTAGAATGTCAATATGAAATTGGTCCTTTTCAACCTGCGGATAAGCTTTTCCAATTGTTTGAAATCTTTGATCCCAAAACGGCATAGTATGGAGAATCCCATTGGACTTACTGGCACTTGTAATTTTCTTTCTTCTCATATTCGCTAATTCAAAAGCGAACTTCATTACCTTGTCAACACCCTTTTTGGTAAAAATACTTTCTTGAAAAACCACTTCATTTTCCGTGCCTTGGTAGATTTTGCCCCCGGCGTTAGAATATTCTCCTTCATTATTTTCTCGTACAATGCAAAAGTCCACCTTACCTGGATTTTTCAAAGGAGATGAAATTCCTTCCAAGAGACGTACCGGGCGAAGATTGACATATTGCTGAAAAGTTCTTCGAATAGGAATCAATAATCCCCATAAGGAAACATGATCAGGAACCCCAGGATAACCTACGGCTCCTAAAAAGATACTGTCACTATCTCTTAATCGATCTAACCCATCATCGGGCATCATTTTACTATGTTTAATATAATGCTCGCAACCGTAATCATAATTCTCAAAGTTGAAGGAAAAACCACATTGGGCAGCTATAGCTTCCAACACTTTTATTGATTCTGGAATAACTTCCTTTCCGATTCCGTCGCCTGCGATGATAGCTATTTGGTAAGATTTCATTTACCCTATTTGGTTAAAAATTCAAGCAAGGCATTTAACGTTTCTTCAGGTGCCTCTTCCGACAAATAATGCCCAGAACTAATTCCATATCCCCGAACAGAATCTGCCCATTTAGACCATTCTCCAATCACATCATATTTTCTTCCCACAAACCCCTTCTTACCCCAAAGACAAAGGACAGGACATTTTATTTTGTTTCCATTGACTAAGTCGACTTGGTCATGCTCAATATCAATGGTAGCGGATGCTCTGTAATCTTCACAACTGGCATGAATGGTTTCGGGTGTCAAACATCTAAGGTATTCATTAAATGCCTCTTTGGTAAAAGCACTATCATCTCTTCCCCATTGCCCAAATTTCTTTTCTAAGAAATACAAGGGATTTTGACCAATCATTTTTTCCGGTATGTCGTAAGGCTGAATCAAGAAAAACCAATGATAGTAGGCAGTGGCAAATTCCATGTCGGTCGTCTTATACATGGAATAAGTGGGTGCAATATCCATTACGACTAATTTCTCAATCACATCTGGGTGGTCCAAAGCCATCCGATGTCCAACACGACCACCCCTGTCATGACCAACCAATTGAAATTTATTAAATCCCAGAAATTGCATCAACTGAACTTGATCATTTCCACTTGCCCTTTTAGAATAGGGTGTATGAGTATCATTGGTGGGCGGCTTACCACTATCCCCATAGCCTCTTAAATCACTTGCAACAACTGTATAATGCTCTGCTAATTGGTCAGCAATTTTATGCCACATAACATGAGTTTGAGGATAACCATGTAGTAAAAGAAGTGCCGGTCCACTTCCGCCAATAACATAATTGATCTTTAATTCATCAATATCTACAGTTGATTTTTTAAATTGATCGAACATTTCATTTCATATTTCTTGGGTTCAAATGCCATAGAACGTTCAGTGTATGGTGTGTTTTAATGCATTATATACATTGTTGGCAGTAGTTATTTTTTGAATTTTTTGGATGATCCTTACTAAATAAGCTCCAGCAAATGCCATCGGTAATGATTGAAGCCCACTGAATATAACTTCGAATGGCGCAAGATTATGTGATGTTGAATCCCAAAATGTTACGTCATAAACTATTCGAATAATTACGGCTAGAATAACTCCTAATGTAATTAATAATCCCACTTTCTAAGGCTTTTGATTGAAAACAACACTGAGAATAAAGATCCAATTAAGGTTCCAGAGCCAACCAAGAGCCGCATTTGAATTTCTAAAAAATTTATCTCATCGTATGGAATCCGCCAATATTAGATTACACCAATTAGTATGCCCATAACTCCCTTGGTTCCCGGTGTCTCCCGCAAAAAAAGTTGATCACCCCATTTGCCGACCTCTCCCTTGCCCCACATGGGCCAGTCTAGCAAATCATCCGTAGATATCAATTCCTTGACAGGTAGTTGCTGTGCCCATCCCACCAATGATATTCCCACTAAAATAGATGTGATTATTAGTGACTTAGTTCTCATATGGAAGATAGTCTAAAATATGCCGAACCACCTCCAATCGGGCTTCCGGTTTACGGTCGGCGCTAATTACGATCCAGGGAGCATTTTTGGTATTGGTCTTTTCGAACATTTTTTCTTTGTACAGGGTATACTGGTCCCAAAGCTCCTGGGCACGTCTATCCACCGGAGTCATTTTCCATCGTTTTAAAGGACTGATTTGGATATCGTGAAAACGGCGTGCCTGCTCTTCCTTGGAAATTGAAAAATAGAATTTTATCAGATAGGTACCGGAAACCTGTAACATCCGTTCAAATTCATTGACCTGGCCCATAAAATCTTGATATTGTTGTTCGGTACAAAAACCATTTACCGGTTCCACCACCGCACGGTTGTACCAACTGCGATCGAAAAGCACCATTTCCCCAGGTTTGGGTAAACGTGCCACATAGCGTTGAAAATACCATTGCCCTTTTTCCAGATCGGTTGGTTTGGGCAAGGCCACCACCCGGTAGTTGCGGGGATTAATATGAGCGGTTACCCGTCGTATAGCACCTCCCTTGCCTGCAGCATCGCGGCCTTCAAAAAGGATCAGGATCTTCTTTCCTTCTTTAATGGTCCAATTTTGCATGTCGATCAGTTTGGCCTGCAAATCTCGCAATTCATACTCATATCGGGCCATTCTAATGGCTCGTTCTACATTTAGCTTTTTATCTCCCAAAAGATATCTTAATCCTATGGGTGTATTTATGAGCCTAATTTCCTCCTCGCTGAGTTGATATTTCCCCTTTATAATATCCATTTAAATATCAATTTGCTCCATATGTCGGTAATATCTAAGTATAATGTTGGGATCTGGTATAACCGTGGTTCTGGCCTGAGACTTTCCCTCATAATCGAATTTTGATAGCACGTAGCGCATACTTTCCAATCGTGCCATTTTCTTGTCATTCGCCCTTACAATGATCCAGGGGCTAAAAGCCGTATGTGTTTTGGAAAACATCTCTTCTTTGTAGTAGGTATATTTATCCCAGTATTCCTGACCTTTAATATCCACGGGGCTGAATTTCCAGACTTTTAAAGGATTCTTCCGCCTGGCATCAAAGCGCTTTTTTTGTTCGTTCTTTGATATGGAAAACCAGAACTTAAAAAATATCAAACCATCCTCATAAAGCATATGCTCAAACTCCGGAACCTGCACCATGAATTTTTGATATTGTTGGTCGTTACAGAATCCCATAACCGGCTCCACCACCGCCCGATTGTACCAACTGCGGTCAAACAAAACGATCTCTCCCGGATTGGGTAATTCCTTGATGTATCGCCGAAAATACCATTGCCCCTTTTCCACTTTGGTGGGCTTGTCCAAAGCTACAATGCGCATGGAACGGTGGCTTAGATGTTCGGCAAAACGCTTTATGGCTCCCCCTTTTCCGGACGCATCCCTGCCCTCAAACAACACCGCCACCCGCAGTTTATTACGGGCGACCCATTGCTGCAGATTTACCAGCTCGATCTGTAACAATCGCAATTCCTTCTCATAGCGAATAAATCGCGTTATCTTTTCCAGGTTAAAGGCTTTTTGCTCCGCTAGCTCCAGCAACTGCTTCCTCTGAGGATTATTATTTAGGTCTTCCTGCGAAAACATACATTCTTAGTTCTTACTTGTTAAATGTTAATTGTTATCAAATCCACCTACGTACCCTTCTTCTATACTGCTCATACTCCTCCCCGAACTTTTCGGTCAGGGCCTCCTCTTCGGGTTTTATTTGGAACTCGGTAATATACCAAACAAAACTGATCACCCCAAGAATGCCCAACCCGTTGGATTTCCAAATTATCCAGGCAATCAAAATCAAAGTCAATCCCAAATACATGGGATTACGGGTAAATCTATAAAGCCCACTATCCACGATCTTGGAGGCTTTTTCCACACCTACAGGGTCCAGGGTAGTACCCGCCCTCCGAAACAAGCCCGCGGCTACTACTCCCAACACCACACCTGCCGTTCCAATTACCTGAACCAGGGCTAGTCGCCCAGGTACTTCGATCTGGGTGTGTGGCAAATACTCCGCCACCAGCCACACCAGAAGTAAGTGCACCAAAAAAACAATTGCCGGTGGTATCTTTAATCTCATAAATCTCAATATAAAGAATTTGCCACGTTTGTGTGTGGGAAAGGTCATTTCTAATTGTATATTGAACGACCCCAAAACTAAAGTGAGACACTTTCTAATTGATACCGATACCGCCTCCGACGATGCGGTGGCCCTGATCCTGGCTCTGCAGAACCCACAAATTCAAGTAGAGGCCATTACGGTAGTTGCCGGGAATGTACCCTTGACTCAAGGCATACAAAATGCTCTTTACACCGTTGAACTCTGTGAACAGGATACCCCGGTATTTGCAGGATCTGAAAAACCCTTGAATAGGCCGCTGGAAACTGCACAATTTGTTCATGGTGATGATGGCATGGGCGACATAGGCTTGCTGTTACAAGGCCGTGAACCGGCCGTGGGTGATGCCCTAGAGGTAATACCCGCAGTTATTAATCAGTTTGCCGGCGAAATTGAATTAGTGACCTTGGGACCCTTAACGAATATCGCAAAGTGTTTACAGAGCGATCCCTCCTTAGCCCCAAAAGTGAAACTATGCACCATGATGGGAGGCATTGGTCGTGAACACGGCAACATCACTCCGGTGTCAGAATACAATGTATGGACAGACCCTGAAGCCGCCCAAGTAGTCTTTGGCTCAGGGATCCCTTTACGTATGGTAGGCTGGGACATATCCCGCAAATTTGCTTGGGTGGATGAAGCGACAGCTTCACAAGTTAGGGCCATCAATACGCCACTATCAGAATTCGCCATGGACATCCAGCAAACCGTAAATACTTTTGCCAAAAACGTCTCCAAACTTCCCGGTTTTGATCTACCAGATCCCATTGCCATGGCCATCGCCATCGACCCTTCCTTAATCTTAGAAAGCCAGCGTCTCTATGTGGAAGTCATAACAGCCAATGATGTGACCAGGGGACAAACAGTAGTGGATCACATGGGTATTTTAAATCGAACTCCTAATGTGGAAGTGGTTTTGGAAGCCTCCAGAGAAAAATTCTTGTCTATGCTTAAAGGAGCATTAAAATGAACTTGGCGATCCTACCCAAAGTCGAATTGCATTTGCATCTGGACTGTTCCCTGAGTTTTAAGCTGGTACAGAGGCTGCGACCTCAAACCACCTGGGAAGAATACCACCAGTCCTTTGTGGCACCTCCTAAATGCACGGACCTGGCTGATTACATTAGCAGGGCGGTGTCTTCGGTGGCCTTAATGCAGACCGAGGAAAACCTAAGACTGGTAATCGAAGACCTGTTCGAACAGTTAGTTGCCGACAACATCATTTATGCGGAAATGCGTTTTGCTCCACTTGGTCATTTGAATGAAGGCTTAAGTGCTAAAAAGGTAGTGCAAACAGTCGATGAAGCAGTGCAAGCATGTATTGATCGGACCGGAGTCCAGGCGGGGATCATTCTATGCACACTGAGAAATTTTAGTGAAGAGCAGAGCCTGGAAACGGTTCAATTGGTGGAGGAGTTTCAAGGTACCCGGGTGGTAGGATTCGACATTGCTGCTGACGAAGCGGGATTTCCCATCGACAATCACATCAAGGCTTTTCAATATGCCCGGGAAAAAAGGTTATACTGTACGGCGCATGCCGGTGAGGCCCGAGGGGCGGAGAGCGTTTGGGAAACCCTGGAGCATTTTCGCCCCCATCGAATCGGACATGGGGTGCGGTCAGTGGAAGACCCTAAACTTTTAGAGTACCTGAAAGCCCAGGGAATTCACCTGGAAGTGTGCCCCACCAGCAATGTGCAAACCGATATTTTTGAAACCATCAGAGAGCATAATATCGATTTTCTTTATCGATCGGGCATCTCTTTAAGCGTCAATACCGATTGCCGCACCATAAGCGATGTGAGCTTAAACAGTGAGTATCATTTGCTGCAGGAGATCTTCGGATGGGTCAAAGGGCATTTCTATAAATGCAATAGAGAAGCTGTGAAGCACGCCTTTACCTCTGATAATATCAAAAGGCAGCTTGAGGAAAAATTAAAAAAAGCATATGGTGTGGAGGCAGCTTAGAAAAGAGGTCCCTTGGTTGCTGGGTATCCTTGTCACTGGATTTATTTCATTTGTTGGGCTTTTTGGTCTTCAAGGCTTAAATGAGAAATCATTGGATATCGCTTTGCATGATACGTTTTTTGTTTTTCGACCCAATGACATATTCCTGGGGTTGGTTATGGGGTTCGGATTACTCATTTATCTTGTAAGATGTTTGTTAGGGAGCCTTAATAATGTTTCTGCGAATTTGATCCTAATCATATTTGCAGGTTTTAACATAATCGTTATTACTCTTATGATCTCAGCATATGATGCTTTTATCAGTAAATGGGTAGTATACCCACCACAAAGCTACCATTCACAAATTCCCGAGCCTATGTCCGCTGGGGTTTTACAGGGAATAAGATACCTGCTAGTAGCCCTGATTATTGTCGTTTCGATTATTACAACTGTAAAGCTCCGAAAACGGATTGCATAAACCACAAAACTCCATTCTGTATGAAAAGAAGAAAATTTGTAACCGCCGCCGCTGCCTCCAGTCTGGTAGCTCCCCTGGCCTTCGGGACTTCCCGGTCCCAGGTGGAAGATCATGAGATCTATGATCTACAGACCTACGAGCTGACCTTCGCTAGTAACCGTCAAGCGCTACTGGACTATTTAAACCAGACTAAAGCTCCCTTTATCAAGAAGATGGGAGCCAGAAGTTTTATGATGTTTATGGAAGTAGGCGATCCGGAGCCCACCAGACTCTGGACCTTAGCCACCTATCCGGATTTTACCAGCTACCAGAATATGATCGCCTCTCCGGCACAAGCGCAACTGCAAGCTCAATCGGAGGCTTATGCAAAGGCAGGACAGACTTACAACCGCATAACTTCCAGTTTGTGTTATGCGATTGAGGGTCTCAAGCAGATGAAAGATCCCATAGGGAACGCTCAGCTATTTGAGCTTCGTATCTATGAAGGCGTTAATGAGGATGCCGTGCACAGAAAGATAAAGATGTTTAATCAGGAAGAACTGGATCTTTTCTACCGGGTAGACCTCAACCCCATCTTTTTCGGGCGCATGGTAGTGGGCGCTTTTATGCCGTCCCTGGTTTATATGCTAAATTTTCGGGATATGGATCACCGGGATGCTGCCTGGAAGGACTTCTTAGCGCATCCGGATTGGAATAAAATGAAAGCAAAGCCAGAGTATGCCCACACTGTTTCCAACATCCGGCGGATTTTTCTAAAGCCTCTATAGATCTTACCCCGCTGTGGAGCACAGATAATTTTGTATATTGATTAGAAAGTCATCCCTTATGACCAGGATATTTTCTTTGACGGTATTTTTTTGGTGCACGCTTCTTGTGCAGGGTCAGGAGTATGATCTTGTGATCAAAGGTGGCCAAGTGATAGACCCCAAAAATAACCTCAATGAGATCCTGGACGTGGCCGTGAAAGATGGTAAAGTGGCGGCAGTAGCTGCGAATATTCCTGTTTCCAATGCTACTACTGTCATTCAAGCCCAGGGGCTATATGTTACTCCGGGACTGATCGATATGCATACCCATGTATTTCAGGGTACCGATGTGGATAGTTATCTGGCCAACGGCTTGGGAAGTCTTCCTCCCGATGGATTTACCTTCCGCGCAGGAGTCACCACGGTGGTAGACGCCGGAACCTCCGGATGGAGAAATTTCCGTCAATTCAAACATCAAACCATTGATCAGTCTCAAACCCGGGTTTTGGCTTTTATCAGCATTGTTGGAGCTGGGATGTACGGACGTCTGGAGGCCCAGAATTTAAATGACATGGATCCTGTCTTAACAGCCTTCATGATCGACCTTTATCCCGAGCATATTGTAGGAGTAAAAAAGCACCACTACAGGGGCGATAATTTTACCCCGGTGGAGCGGGCGGTAGAAGCCGGCAACATGGCCGGAGTTCCGGTGATGGTAGATTTTGGAGAACACGATCCTATGCTTTCTATTAAGACCTTATTTCTGGAAAAGCTCCGTCCTGGCGATATCTTCACCCATACTTATTCTTATACCAACAATCGGGAAACGGTAGTGGACGAGAACAACCAAGTAAAATCTTTTATTTTCCAGGCACAGAAAAGAGGGATCATCTTCGATGTAGGGCACGGCGGGGGAAGTTTTATATGGCATCAGGTAGTTCCATCCATCGAGCAGGGATTTTTGCCCGATGTCATTAGCACAGATCTTCATTTTTGGAGTATGAATGCCGGGATGAAAGACATGACCAATTTACTTTCGAAATTCCTTAATCTGGGTATGACAATGGAACAAGTCATTGGCCGTAGCACTTGGGAGCCTGCCCAAGTCATCCAACGGCCCCAGCTGGGACATCTTTCGCCGGGTGCTGAAGCCGATATAGCAGTATTCAGATTGCATGAGGGTAATTTTGGATTCATGGACGCTCGCGGACGCATGATGAAAGGCACCCAAAAACTAGAGACCGAGTTAACCTTGCGAGCGGGAAAAGTAGTGTGGGACCTTAACGGTCTTTCGGTACCCGCCTGGGATAAAGAACCTCTAAAATACTGATGTCCGTATTGTTAAAATATAGCCTGGTATTTGCATGGTGTCTATTATCACACCCCTTGTGGGCTCAGCAATATGATCTGCTCATCAAAGGAGGAACGGTCATTGATCCAAAAAACAACATCTTTGAGCCCCTTGATATAGCAATACTTGAGGGAAAGATTCAAGAGGTTTCATCTCAAATCGATCCCCAGACAGCCCGGCAGGTATTAGACGCCCGAGGTTTAATAGTGACACCGGGCCTAATAGATATTCACACCCATGTGTTTGTAGGGGGGCGTGAAGGAATTTTTGCCGGGGGTTTTTACAGCGTAAGTCCCGACGATTTCTCCTTTCGTACGGGCATCACCACTATGGTGGATGCTGGCACTTCGGGTTGGCGCTCCTTTCCGGAGTTCAAAACAAAGATCATTGATGCTTCCCAGACCCGGATCCTGGCTTTCTTGAATATCACGGGAGCAGGTATGATTGGCAAACCCGGCGAAGAAGAGTTGTCGGATATGGAAATTGAAGCTACCCTAAACCTCATAAAGCAATATCCCCAAACCATCGTAGGTGCCAAAATCGGGCACTATACAGGCGAAAGCTGGGAACCGTTCGACAAGGCCCTGGATGTGGCCCGGCAGGCCAATAAACCCTTGTTCCTGGAATGCCATCTCCCTCAGCTACCCCTGGATGAACTACTGGACAAAATGAGACCAGGAGATATTTTTACCCATACCTATGGTGCTGTAGATGACCGGCTGTGGTTACTGGATGCCAATGGCCAGGTATTGCCATCAGTACGGAATGCGCGGGAAAAAGGTATTTTCTTTGATGTGGGTCACGGTGGTGGCAGCTTTCATTTTAAACTGGCTCAACCAGCAGTACAACAAAATTTTTATCCACACTCTATGGGAACCGATCTTCATCGATTCAGTATGAATGCTGGAATGAAAAATATGCTTAATATCATGTCCAAGTTCTTAAATATGGGTATGGACCTGCCTGCGGTCATCGAAGCCGCAACCTGGAATCCAGCTCGCATGATCCTGCGTGAAGATCTGGGTCAATTAGGCATAGGGTCCGAAGCCGATGTGGCCCTGATACGGGTGCGATCCGGGGAATTCGGATTTGTAGACGCCGGGGGATATAAGATAACTGGAGATAAGTTACTGCAGTCAGAATTGACCATTAAAGGGGGAAAAGTAGTGTGGGATTTAAACGGACTAGCCGCCAAACAATTTAAAAACTAAAACGGACCAAGGTCCTAAACCATAAGATCTAAGATCATGAATCGCCGAGAAATTATTAAAAGCCTCTCCGTGCTACCATTTACCGGAGGGCTGCTTTATCAAGATGAATTATTGGGTAGTACTGCTTCAGCTACTCAAGACAATATTTATCGCTCTATTGGAGTGGAACCAGTCATCAATTGCCGGGGAACTTTTACCATTATAGGTGGATCCATCGAGCGACCGCAGGTTTTAGAGGCTCAGGAAGCCGCCTCCGGCCAATTCGTGCAGTACGACGAATTGGCTTACGGTATTGGAAAACGGCTGGCAGAGATCACTAAATCTGAATGGGGTATGGTTGCTGCGGGATGTGCCGCCGCCATGAAGCATTTCACCGCTGCCTGTGTGACCGGGGGTAATCCTGAAAAGCTCATTCGCATCCCTGATCTCAGCGGATTCGAAAAATATGAAGTCATTATTCCCAGACATTCTAGAAATAGTTACGATCACGCGGTCCGCAACATCGGGGTTAAGGTCATCACCGTTGAAACTCCCGAAGAAATGAGGCAGGCTATTAGTAAACACACCGCCATGATCTATATGATTACCAGCCCGCGGTCGGCCACCGGCCAGCCTTTTTCTTTGGAGGTGATGGCAGAAATAGCCAAGCCTCATAATATCCCCATTTTGGTGGACGCCGCGGCGGAGGACCTCACCATTCCCCCGGTTCATCTGGCCAGGGGAGGAACGGTAGTGGCTTACAGCGGTGGTAAAGCTATTTGCGGTCCTCAGTGTGCCGGGTTGTTGTTGGGAGATAAGAAATTGTTGCAATCAGCCTGGCAAGCCAGTTCTCCACATCATGGGCCCGGCCGGGACAACAAGGTGGGGAAGGAAGAGATGATGGGCATGCTGGCAGCTGTGGAAGCCTGGACTACCCGAGATCATCAAAAGGAATGGGATACTTGGGTGGAGTGGCTGGATTATATTACCAAACAGGTAACCAAAGTGAAAGGAGTGACTACGGAGGTCAAACAACCACGGGATCTCAATAATCGCGCGCCTATGCTGGTGATCAAATGGGATCCCCAAAAATTGCGCATTACCGGTGAACAAGTAGCTGAAGATTGTGCCCGCAAACCCCCAAGATTGGCTATCGGCAGTCAAGACGGCGAGCAAGAGGCATCTATAAACGTCACCCCTAACCAAATGCAAGCTGGACAGGAAAAGATCGTCGCAGAGCGCTTGGTCAAATTGCTAAAAGCCAAGAGGTCACCCCTGAAGAAAGAACTAAAAGCCCCGGAAGTAGACCTTACAGGCCATTGGCAAGTTGATATTGAATTCTTCAGCTCCACCAGCACCCACACCCTATATCTACAACAAGATGGGAATTGGTTGCAAGGTACCCATCAAGGTGATTTCGATTCACGTGAGGTTTTAGGTATGGTAGAGGGAAACCAGGTTAAGATCCGCAGTGGCTTACACATCCCCGGCGATCATGTTACCTTCTTATTCCATGGTACTGCTGAGGACGGTGGCATGAGTGGATCTGTTTTTCTCGGTGAATATCTAAACGCAAAATTCAAGGCAAGAAAGGCCACCTATACCGTTGAACGTAAAAATATTAGCGTGCCGGGCGGACCTCCCTTAGCTACCTAGTACGTGCTATGGTTTGCGCAGCGCATCTGGTCTCCCGGTTAAGCCCGCTTGACCAACCCATAATCTCCTGAGTCAATGCAGTCAATGCCCGGCAAATGGGTGAAAAACTTTTCAAACTATTTCTCAAATGGAGGTAATAACGTAATTTGTGTGATTGTTATCACCTTAAAAACCGGAATTGGGCCAGAAGTTTTACCTCACTTTACAGATCTTCTTGATTCTCTGTGTATTATGGAATACCCAAATGGGGTATGCTCAAAGCTCAGAGATAAAGACAGAGATAAAGATCACTGCAAGCTTTCAAAACGTTCCCTTTATCCAAGCGGTGGAATCTCTGGAAGCAGAGTACCCCATTAGATTCTATTTCAAGACCAAGTGGATTGATGGCCTACGAGTAAACGTTGCCCTTGATAGTGTCTCTCCTTCTCAGGCGGCCCGTTTGTTATTAGCCCAATCTTCCCTTTCTTTCTATTTGGTGAATCAGCGCATGATCGTATTGTCACCAGAAAGCCTGCAATCCACTCCCGATGATCAATCATTATTTGAAGTTAGTGGAATTCTAAAGGATGGGAATAGTGCAGCACCTATTTACCCGGGGACGGTATATTTTCGAGGCAGCACAGAACAAAGCACCAGCACCAACGCCCAAGGGTTCTTTAAAGTGAGCCTGCCTTACGGCCGGTATAGCGTGAAAGCCCTGGGTCAGGGATCCTTTGAACGAAATTTTGATGTTGATGTTTCCCGCGATACCTATTTGGAGTTGGAATTGCTTGAGAAAACCATTGAATTGCAGGATGTGATCATACGAGGCACCGGTATTGATGATAATATCACGGGTACCAATAGCGGCAGGGTTACGGTAAATATTGAAACTCTTAGTAGTATGCCGGCTTTTTTAGGAGAAGTGGACGTAAGCCGAGCCGTCATTACCATCCCGGGAGTAGCTACAGTGGGAGAAGGAGCCACAGGTTTCAATGTACGCGGAGGCAACCTCGATCAAAACCTGATCTTGATGGATAACATTCCACTTTACAATTCTTCGCATTTGCTGGGGTTTTTCTCGGTGTTTAATCCTGACATGATCCAGAGCTTTACTTTACATAAAGGAGGTATCCCAGCACGTTACGGTGGAAGGGTTTCTTCCGTATTGGAGGTGAGACAGCAAACCTCCAATAAAGACGTATTTAAACTTAAAGCCAGTGCCGGATTTGTAACCAGTAAGCTGTTCTTTGACATTCCCATAGTTAAAGAAAAATCTGGATTACTGCTGGCGGGCAGAGGGGCTTATCCGGGTTGGATCATAGGTCAAATCGAAGATCAAACGCTGAGAAAAAGCAATGCCAACTATTACGACATCAATGCTAAATTTGATTACGTCTTCAATGATAAAAATCTTCTGGAGTTCAGCGGCTATTACAGTTGGGACAATTTTAGCTTTGCAGAAGACACGGTCTTTGAATACCAAACCAAGGCGGCTTCCGTACGTTTTGAACATGTACTCCAAAACCAAAACACCTGGGAGTTTTCCAGTTCATATTCCGACTTCCAGGCCAGCTTAAATAATAACCTTATTGGTCAGCAGTCGGAAACCACTAATGGCATGTTGCAAGTAAATGGCAAGCTTATTTACCGTCATCAATCTTTGCTGGGTCATGAAATTGAGGCAGGTGTTGATTTGAGTTACTACCAAACCCGGGGGGCCACACGTATACCCGGGGCCAATTCCGCGGTTCAACCTCAACAGCTGGCAGATGAAAAAGCTTTAGAATCCGCTTTTTTTGTGAGTGACAACTTTGCACTATTACCAAATCTAAGTTTGATGATGGGGCTACGGTTTTCGCAGTTTCATATCATCGGTGCGGGAAGCTACCCTATCTTTGACCCCAACCTGCCCCGCTCGACCTTGAGCATTATTGAAACTTTAAACCTGAGCAGTGGCGCATTTGAAAAGATAAGTTCCGGTATTGAACCTCGGGCCGCAGTTAATTTTACTGTAGATCCCAATACAGCTGTCAAACTTGGCTATAATAGGACTCGTCAATATGTCCATTTATTGTCCAATACTGTGGCTTCCCTACCCACAGACACCTGGAAGCTATCCGGGCCCAGCCTGGAACCGCTCATTGGGGATCAAGTTACCCTTGGCCTATTTAAAAATTTCAAGGGCAACACCTACGAGACTTCCATAGAGGGATTTTACAAAGAGATTCAAAATATCATAGACTTTCGGGATGGTACTGTGATATTGCTCAATGAGCAAGTGTTGCCTCAAATACTGCAAGGTAAAGCACGTTCACGGGGCCTTGAGCTTAGCTTGGTGAAGAACAATGGCAGCGTTCGAGGCCGAATTGGCTATACCTACTCCTTGTCGGAGATCTCATTTGATAGCCCCTTCCCCCAGGAACAACTAAATGGTGGGGCGTTTTTTGCCGCAAACTTCGATCGGCCGCACCAGCTGTCCATCGACAATGAATTTAAACTGAGTCGTTTGTGGACTTTGTCCAGCTCGTTTACCCTGAACTCAGGGCGCCCGGTAACCCTGCCAGGCTCTTCATTTTCATACGGCAATGTGAGGGTCTTTAGCGATATTACCCGCAACAATTATCGCACTCCTGACTACCACAGATTAGACTTGGCAGTCACCCTAAAGGGAAGCAACAAGAAAAATAAGAAATTCGAACACAGCTGGACGTTGTCAGTTTACAATGTTTATGCCCGTAAAAACCCCTTTTCCGTATACCTGAATGCTCCTAACGGAATATCACCACGGGTATTTCAATTGTCAGTATTAGGGACTGCGTTTCCTTCATTAACCTATAATCTACGGCTCAAATGAGAACTAAAGCACTCTTCATGATTCTTGTGTTTGCTGCCTGCGTGGATCCGCTGGACATTGACATCAGCGATATTGAGCCTAAGGTGGCCATCGAGGGATTGGTTAGCGACCAAATAGGAATGTCCTTCGTTAATGTCTCAACCACCGCCGACATTCAAGGAGTGGGTGCCAACCTGTTAGGCACAGGAGCCATGGTACTGGTGACCGATAGTAATGGCCAGCAGCATGCTTTTAACGAGGTCACTCCGGGGCGATATTTTCCTGCAGACCCTGAATTTTTGGGCACAGTAGGTAGCTCTTACACCTTACAAGTAACCACCAGTGATGGAGAGCAATACCGGTCATCCAGCGAACTGATGCCCCCAACCATAGCTATTGACCGCATGTATGTGAATTTTCAGGAGTTTATCGATCCAGACACCCAAGTAAAAACAGGCGCGCACCAGGTAGTATTGGACCTTCCGAATTCCGGAGGACAAGATTTCTTTTTCCGGACTTTTACCCGGGGTATTGCTCATGTGTTTTCACAGCCGGCTGGGGAATGCGGGGGGTGTGAAGAATGCTGGGACCACCGGGTTCCAGTAAACAACCGGGTGGTAAGCGGGACAAACCAAGGACTGAACAACGCCTTTAGTATAACTGCCGCTTCCATAGCATTTGACTTTCGGGACGAGTATTTCGTAGAAACCACTTTGTTCTCTTTAAGCAGCACCGGATTTGATTTCTGGTCGTCTGTCCAGGACCAATTGGAAATTACTGGGACTATATTCGATCCCCAAATCGTGTCAACTAGAGGTAACATCAACAACAGTCAACCCACTGGTCCGCAAGCATTTGGTTATTTCGGGGCTTCATCTATGACCCAGTGCAGTTTAGTGTTTAACAGGACCAACACTGATACCACCATTCCCATTACCCTAATTCCCGGAGTATGTTTGGATGTTTACCCTAATGCCGTTGGCACCAAACCGGAAGAATTTAACTAATATGAAACACTGTCTAATTGGTCTTATCTTATTGAATTTATGCCAACACGTGTTGGCTCAACAAGACCGTTGTGCAGGTATAATCACAGACAAGCCGTATTATCTATTAGGAGATACTATCCGGGGGCACGCTATGGTATTAACATCCTGCCAAAAATTAAACCATCCCTTAGAAATTACCCTATTAACACCGGATGGCCGCCCTGCAGTGCGCCAATTGATGGACTATGGAGGTGACTCCCGGTTTAATCTGCCCTTGTCAGGAGCTATGCCAGAAGGCATGTATCAGCTGATGCTCTCCTATCCCAAAGCATCTGAAGAACTGTTGCTGCAGCAAGAATTAGCCATAATCAACCCCTCAGTTAACCACGATGCTGAAAACCCCGATAACCTTAAGGCCAGTATCTTGAAAGTTTACCATCATGGGCCATTGGTCAAAGGCCTGCCCCAGGATATTCTGGTATCCATCACCGATGAGCTAGGGCATGGTCAATCCGCGGCTGCAGAAGTTGTTACCAGCCAAGGAGATAAGATTACCAGCTTTACTACAGATGAAACAGGGCTTTTTATCTGGCAGCTGGTTCCGGACTCTGCGACCCAATATCAAATTCGCACCCTGGATGGTAAGTTGAAGCTAGACTTGCCTGAGACCGTTGATACAGGTATCTCAATGGCTTTATTGCCAGAACCCGACGGACTAACCATAGAAATCAACGGTCATTATGAAGGTAAGGAGCTCATGGTATGGTTAACGGGGTCAGTTGGGGCCGTCACTGAACATAGGCTGTTTCCTCACCACTCTCACAGTACCTTTAGAATGGAACACCCCTCAAAAAACTCCGGGCTTTGCCAGGTTCAAGTGTTTGGCCCAGACCGGGAAATGCTATGGCAACAACTATACTTTCAAGATGCATTGCCCATTAGTGGTTCTCTGGTTTTGGAAAAATCAGCCAACATTGGCATGCATACCGAAGTGCATATTCGGCAACCCCAGGAGCAAGAGAACTACTTTTGCAGCATTATCGATGGAAATCAGATTCCCCTTATACCTTACAGCCCCCTGCAAAATCCACAATGGCTTCTGAGTAAGGTCAGCACTGATACCATTTATACTAAGGCACTGTTAATGATGTGGTCGCATGACAGCACCATATTGGAGCAGATATTCAGTACTAAAGCCAAAAGAAACGTATTGGAATATGGCGGCTCCCTTCAGGGAAGGTTATTGAACAATAGAGGAGAGCCACAACGGTTTGTGCCGGTTATCCTATCCATACCCTCCGAGGAATACTCCTTGCAATATACCGTTACTTCCGCCAATGGAATCTTTTCCTTTGATGGACTGCTCTTTGAAGGAATGAAAAGCGGTTACTTATATCCCATGTTGTTGGACCCTCAAGAACTTGATAATTTGCACTTTGAGATAGTGGATGATAATCCTAAGGAACAAGTTATGCCTGCCGCTTTCGTACAACTAAAGAAAAAGCTTGCGCCGTGGATAGAGCGTCAGCTGCTAAATCGTGGTATTCAGGAACTATATCATATAGGTGAAAATACATTGGGACAGGAAAGCATTCAGTTTAGCAATCCGGTGGTAAGCAATTACGGAGACGCCGATCATGTTGTTAATCTCAATGAATTGGTGTCGTTTAGTACCATGCGTGAGGTGGTAAAAGAGGCCATGGCTAATGTGAATTTTGCTCGAAAGCGCATCCGGGTATTTTCTACAGAGCAACGTAAGAATTTTAACGGCAGTCCGCTAATGCTGGTGGATGGTATGCCTACCTTCAGTGACAGTGTAATTTTGAACATGGATCCTGCAAACCTGGCCCGCATTGAAATTGTGAACAGCCGTAGAAAACTTATGAGTATTGGGGCCCTAGGAAACAACGGACTGATTGCCTTCTACACCAAGCATGGCAAGGATGTGGAGGATATGACGGGGGTAAAGAAGATATCGATCAAGGGCTATGATGCCCACCCAATCATGTCTGCAGGTCAGGCTTCACCCATTGATCCTCGCACCCCTGAGCTACCTGAAGTAATATACTGGAACCCCAATCTTAACCCAAACCATGCCATCCGTTTTCGCCTACCTAATAATTTAACGTATTACCATGTTCTGGTGGGAAGCTATGGGCCAGGAGGATTTCACCTGGTGAAAAAACGCATAGAGAGCAAATAACCCTTTTTTAAACCTATGAATATCCGGGACTATCTTAGTTCCAAAGCATATACCGCTTAGATCTTTGGACTTTTTCTATGGTACAGATCATTTCATTGAACAATTATGATTAGATTTTATGGCATAGACTTTTAGATTTAGCTTTGGGTTATCCCGAAGAAGTTAAAAACCCTTATTGCGGGAAAATAACAGGCTTTACCAAACATCGCATAGATACTATGAGCAGTAAATCACCTCTTAATTGTTAAGAAAACTCAAAAATATCGGCCCAGGAGCCATGGTGGCCGCAGCTTTTATCGGTCCCGGTACCGTTACAACTGCGACAATTGCCGGTAGCAGTTTCGGATACACTCTGCTGTGGGCGGTAGGCTTTTCGATAGTGGCCACTTTTGTGCTGCAGGAGATGTCGGCCCGACTGGGAGTAATGGGACAAATGGGTGTAGGTGAAGCAATACGTGCTAAAGTAAACAAAAGATGGCTCTTCCTGGTAGTTGCCGCACTGGTTATCGGAGCCATACTTATAGGCAACGCTGCCTATGAGGCAGGAAATATTACCGGAGCCGTATTGGGGTTTGAGGTAGACTGGCCGGCGCTACCCTTTAATCCTCTGATATTATTAATTGGTGTAGTAGCATTTTTGTTGCTTTGGAGTGGCCGATATAAGCTGATAGAGAAATCGCTGGTGTTGCTGGTCAGTGTTATGGGAGTAGTATTCATAGCTGCAGCTATAATTCTTAAACCCGATTTAAGCAGTATGTTGGTGGGGTTGTTTGTACCTGCTGCTCCTCAGGGTTCCATGATCATGATCGTGAGTTTGATAGGTACCACGGTAGTTCCTTATAATCTGTTTCTACACGCGTCAACAGTCAAAACTCGATGGCAAGATAGCGCTGATCTCACCACTGCACGCACAGACACACTAGTATCGGTGGTGGGAGGCGGCCTGATTACCATGGCTATTCTGATCACCTCAGCCATTGCGTTCCAGGGGGTGGATCAGGAAGTGAACAGCGCTTCGGACCTAGCGCTGCAGCTCAGGCCCTTGCTGGGTTCCTGGTCGGGAAGCTTTATTGCCGTAGGATTCCTGGCAGCAGGTTTGTCCTCATCAATAACCGCTCCTTTAGCTGCGGCCTATGCTACTTCCGAAATATTAGGATGGAAAGAGACTCTACAGGGAAAAAGGTTTCGGATTATTTGGCTGCTGGTGTTAGGAGCGGGAGTACTCTTCTCTTCGCTGGGTTTCCGGCCTACTTTGGTAATATTGTTCGCCCAGTTTACTAACGGACTGCTATTGCCGGTAGTCGCCACCTTCCTACTATGGATCATGAACGATCATAGGATCATGGGAGTACATTATAACAACCTATGGACCAATATCTTGGGAATTCTGGTAATAATTGCTACCATAGTTCTGGGAGTCAAAAGCGTATTAAGTGCCACTAGTTTGCTTTGATCATGAGACAGATTGACATTAATTGTGATATGGGTGAAAGCTTCGGTCACTTTCAAATAGGGAATGACCAGGAGATTTTCCCCTACATTACTTCATGCAATATCGCCTGTGGCTTTCACGGAGGTGATCCCCTGCACATTGAAAGAACCATACGGCTGGCCCTGCATCATGGCACCCAGATCGGGGCCCACCCTAGCTACCCTGACCTGGCAGGTTTTGGCCGTAGAAAAATTGACATGAATGCTGAAGAATTAAGAGCTACCATCCGTTATCAGGTCTCCGCACTTAAAGGCATGGTGGAAAGCCTGGGAGGGCGTTTGTACTATGTTAAGCCACACGGAGCCCTATACAACGCTATGGCAGAAGAGATGGAGATAACCGAGCATGTGATCTCCGCGATTCGGGATGTTGACAGTGATTTAAAGCTGATGGGACTGGCAGGTAGTCTGGTGCAGGAATTGGCTAAAGATAAAAGCATGCCTTTTATTTCAGAGGCTTTTGCCGACCGCCGTTATGAGGCTAGCGGAAAGCTGCGCTCCAGGGCGCTTGAGGGAGCGGTATTGGATCAACCGCAGGAAGCAGCGGAACAGGCGGTATCCATTGTTTTGAAACATCAAGCCTTTAGCCTGAAAGGTTTTCCAGTGGTTATTGACGCGAAAAGCATTTGTATACACGGGGACAATCCACAAGCAGTAGACATTCTGAAAGCTATTGATCAGGCTTTTGGAGAACATGATATTGAAAGAAAAAGTTTTGGGTGATATGGAGTTGCTACCTTTTGGCGATCAGGCCTTGTTGGTCAATTTTGAACAACGCGTTCAGGTTGAGGTCAACCAAAAAGTAATGGCTATGTACCGAGCCGTTAAAGCAGCGGATCGGGCGGAAGTAACATTTTTAATTCCGGCTTATTGCTCCTTAGTGATAGGGTACAATCCGGAGATCTCCGACTTCCAACATTTGCGGAGTTGGTTGAAGGAATTGAAAATTGAGAAAGAAGGCCATGTAGAACCAGAAAGAAAGCTAAAGATCCCTGTGTGTTACCACCCGTCTTACGGTCTGGATCTTAAAGAGGTAGCTAAGCTTACCGGCTTGGATGTGGAAAGCATAATAGACCTGCATACCTCTCATACCTTTAGGGTTTTCATGCTGGGATTCTTGCCCGGTTTTGCCTACATGGGTCCGCTACCGGAAAAGCTTCAATGTGCCCGCAAGTCCACCCCCCGCGAGAAAGTACCTCCGGGCTCTGTAGGGCTGGCCGGAAATCAAACCGGGATCTACCCGGATGAAGCCCCTGGAGGTTGGCGTATTATTGGTAAAAGTCCTCTGCCGATCTTTAGTACTCAAGGCCATGAACCATTCCTCTTCCAAGCAGGCGACCTGGTGCGCTTCGAAGCTATTGAGGATGCGCGTTTTCAGGAGATACAAGTTCAATGCACAGAAGGGACTTTCGATTGGGAGAGTATTTATGAAACATAATTTACAAATCCAGGTAATTAAACCCGGTTTACATACTACCATTCAAGACCGAGGCCGCTGGGGTCATGTGGCTTTCGGAGTTCCCAGATCAGGAGCCATGAGTGTGCTGGATGCCGTGAAAGCCAACTGGTTGGTGGGAAATCCTCCTAATGCGCCTATACTGGAAATAACCTTGATGGGGCCCACATTGGCCTTAGAAGGTGAAGGTCAAATTGCCCTGGCCGGAGCCCCTATTAAAGTCACTCTCGATCAGCAACCAATATCCCACCTGCAAACTGTTAATGTACGGGGTCAGCAAACTCTTAAACTTGGCCGCACCAAAGACCAGTGCCGTACCTATTTGGCCATTCGGGGTGATTGGAAGCTAGCCTCATGGTTGGACAGCTTTAGCGCTGCTGTTACCAAACCTCACTTGTTAACCCCCCAAAGCATACTGACTAAAGGGCTTCTATGGGTAGTCGAAAGCCAAGGCCAATTGGAGATTCGTCAAATACATGGTGAGTCTACCGCAAATCGAAAGATACGGGTAATGCCCGGCCCCGAATATAGCCGCTTGAATGTGTCGAGTATTACGGACTTTCTCACCCGAGAATTTATTGTCAGTGCTCAATCCAATCGCATGGGTTACCGACTTGATGGCACTTTGAAAAGTTTTACTCCCGCCGGTGAGTTAATCTCCTCAGGAATTGTTCCTGGAACTATTCAGGTAACCAACCGAGGTCAGTTAATTGTCTTGATGGCCGATGCCCAAACAACTGGAGGTTATCCGCGGATCGCTAATGTGATCGCTGCTGATCTCCCTAAGATGGCACAGTTGAGACCAGGAGATCCCTTGCAGTTTTCTCTAGTTTCGCTCAGCGAAGCACAAAGAGCTTTTTCCAGGAGTACATTCTAGCAATTTATGGCGCTCGATTATTGCCGGACAATTAGTATATTACCTGTCACCCTAATTATCCTATTTTGATATGATCACCTACGCCAGTGTTGTCCATCAACCGGGTCCTGCCACCAGTTTTGCCTATGAAGAGATGGAGCTTGCAGCTCCGGGCCCCCAAGAAGTCTTGGTAAAGCACCACGCCATTGGAGTCAATTTTATTGACACTTATTTTAGAAGTGGATTGTATCCCTGGACAGGCCCAATGCCCATTATTCCTGGAGCGGAAGCCAGTGGTGAGGTGATGGAAGCGGGTTCCTCCGTAAGCCATCTGCAAGCGGGAGACCGCATCGCCTACACCGTACCCAGCGGTGCCTATTGTCAGCACCGGGTGATAGCTGCTGACCGTGTGGTCAAACTACCGGATGATATACCCTATGAAACAGCAGCTGCCATTATGGTAAAGGGACTTACCGCACAATATTTGTTACGCAGCACTTTTAAGGTTCAGCCTGGGCATACCATATTAATTCATGCTGCCGCCGGAGGAGTAGGCTTGTTGGCCGGACAATGGGCAGCACACTTGGGGGCTACGGTAATAGGTACTGCCGGAAGTGCTGATAAAGCACAACTGGCCTTACAACATGGCTATCATCATGTGATCAATTACCGGGAGCAGGACTTCGTACAAGAGGTACAAAAAATAACTTCCGGACAAGGTGTCGAGGTGGTTTACGATTCCGTGGGCCAAGATACTTACCCCTACTCGCTGCAATGCCTAAAGCGCCTGGGGATGTGGGTGTGCTTTGGCCAATCCTCAGGGGTAATTGAGGACTTTGACCTGCGTCATTTAGTACAGCACGGTTCTTTGTTTGCCACCAGACCAACGCTGTTTGACTACATCCCAACTTATGATGCTCTGCACGCCGCTAGTGAACAGCTATTCGATTTGCTGTTAAAAGGCCATCTAAAGGTTCAAATTGGTCAACAAGCTTCGCTTAAGGAAGTGACCGAGGTACATCAACAGTTAGAGGGAAGAAAGACGGTAGGCTCCACGATTTTAATAGCCTAAATTCTGGGAACACCTGCTTTGGCCTCCAAAAATCTATGAAAACAATAGGTATCCAGGGTATCGCCTATGATGATAAATCATCTTTCTTAAAGGGTGCTGCTAAAGCCCCGGCTGCCATCCGAAAAACTCTTCATAGCGGGTCCTCCAACTATTTTACCGAATTAGGGATCAATGTTGATACACCGCAAATTGCGGATCATGGCGATTTTGAGGTAGAAGAATACTTCGATATTGAATCCATCACCCGCAATAACCTCTGTAAGTCCAACCGCCTACTCACCCTGGGAGGTGATCATAGTATCACTTACCCTGTGGTAAAAGCCTTTAGTCAGTCCTACGGAGCACTGGAAATACTTCACCTAGATGCACATAGTGATTTGTATCATAAGTTTGAAGGTGATCCCTATTCGCATGCATGTCCCTTTGCCCGTATTATGGAAGAGGGATTAGCCACCCGGTTGGTACAGGTTGGTGTTAGGGCCTTGACCGATCATCAGAGGGAGCAGATCGCAAAGTACCAAGTGGAGGTGCATGAAATGCGAAATCTCGGGTCACTTTTAGAGTTGCAGTTCGCCGGACCACTCTATCTCTCCCTGGATATGGATGTTTTCGATCCGGCATATGCTCCGGGGGTCAGTCATCACGAACCAGGCGGCTTATCCCCCAGAGAAGCTTTGAATATAGTTCAGGGACTGGCAAGCCCCATGGTGGGCGCTGATGTGGTAGAATATAACCCCGTTCGGGATAATAGTGAAATTACTGCGGCTTTGGCGGCTAAAATGATGCGTGAAATACTGGGAAAAATGCTGGCAGTATAATGTAAGGGTTAGTCAAGTTACTTGGCAGCCAGTAATTGTGATAGGTCTTTGCTTCTTCTTTTTTCCAGTAAAATGCTAATCACCCATATCAAGTTATAAATAACTCCCGCCAATATAGAACCAAGGGCGCTATGAAAGACTAAGCTGGAAATCGCCAACAATATGGAGGCCAGCCCTACAAAAACCTGTGCTAGCTTGTCCTTCATGGAAAACTTTGTTTCGTATACCTCGATTTTCGATAATTCCAAGGTCTCCTTCTTGCTTAGAGCATGTCGATATAAGAAATACATCACCAATAGAATGCAAACGAACCCCACGCTATAAATGATCATTAATACCGGTATTTTCTGGAAGGGAATAATATCAGCAAATTCTCTTACCTCATTTTCGAAATTGCCGGAGAATGCGGATGTAAAATATTTGATCAACCAGGACATCAGAAACTTTAGTGGGTATACATAAAATAACACGAAAAACAACAACAGCAGATTCAATGCCGAAACTGTGTTATCCAGCAAACCATATCGCATGAAAAATGTGACTTGTTGCCTCCAGATCCAATAGATGAAAACCATGCAGATACCAAAGGGCACAATATCCAAAACAAACGCCCAAAGCTCTTGGAAATTTTTGGGTACAGAGCTTGATAATAAGAGGATGGCAATGGCCAGGGCGAATACGCCATCGCTTAGTGCTTCCAGTCGGCTGGAACCATCACCCCTCACTTCAAAATGCTCCAATGCCCGTGATTGCCGCAGGTGGGTTTTGATGGCCATACCAGGTTGGGGGTTTAGGTGGAAAGTAAATTGCCATCCTCATCCCAGGCTGCCAATTCATCCCGTTTGCTTTGATCTACGCAGCGCTCTAACCACTCTGGGTCATAAGAAAGTCCATGGGCTTTGAGCACTTCATCAGGAACCCCGTCCCATACCCCCGGTGTGTTTCCGGCATATCCTAATTCTTCGATTCCCATTTTGGAGGTATAATAACCGGTAAGGGTTAGGTTCCGTACCAGGGAAAAGAAGGCAATTCCCGGGGCCATGTCACTGGGCTCCTCCTCAGGATAAGCTATATCATCCACGATCTCCAGCTGCTGCTCCGGACTACACGATCTAAAATTTAGGTTGAAACGAGAGTTGGATTGATTGTCCAGCCACATGAGACCGCCTCTCAATGGCAGTTGGTGGGCGGGCATGTCCTTTGCCATGAACTCAATAAATTCCGGTACTTCGGCATCACCCGCTGATCCGAATTCGGCGGTGGCCGGTAATATAATGTCACATAAGACCGCCAGTGTTTCTAACTCCGGCTCCTGCAAGAAGGAGTCCGCATTTATCTTTTCGTCTCGTGTTTTCTCTTTTTCGGTGCGACCATATCCTTCTTCAGCTGCGGGTTCTGCCAGTGACTCTACATCACTGTCAACGGGGGCACATCCCTTCAATGCTAGTCCACCAGCCAATGACCCCACGAATAACGACTTCAATGATTCTCTGCGGTCCATATTAAATGTTTTGTTGGTTAATTTGATCAATAATATACTCTGAAGTACGCCAGGCCAATGCCAAAATGGTCCAGGTAGGATTCTTATCAGCCTGGGAAACAAAAGGCCCTCCATCCACAACAAAAACATTATCCACTTCATGCATCTGCTGGTGAGCATTAACTACGGAAGTTTTGGGGTTGACTCCCATACGGGTGGTACCTACCTCGTGAATAATACGCCCAGGAGCCAGTAGACCGTAATCATCTTCCGGCCCTGGCTTCGTACCCACTGACTTGGCGCCCATCGCGTCGAAAATGGATTCGAATGTTTCATGCATGTGCTTGGCCTGTGCGCGTTCGTAGTCGGTCCATTTGTAATGGAATCTCAATACCGGGATGCCAAACTCATCCACTTGCTGGGGGTCGATCTCACAATAATTATCGTATTGCGCGACACTTTCGCCACGGCCGCTGATACCCATAAACGATCCGTAAAACTTGCGGACATCTTCTCGCAATTTGTTACCGTATCCTCCAACCACTCCCCCGGTAAACTTGTTCATTTCGGAAACATTAAATCCAAACCCGTAACTGGGCATGCCCAAACCGCCCCAAACCTCTAGGTGATATCCCCTAGGGAAATCTAATTGTTTATTGTCCAGCCACCAGGGTGTATAGACATGCATCCCTCCTACACCATCTTCGTTGTAGATCTTACGATCCATTAGCTGAGGTACAAAAGCCATACGGCTGGCTCCTGTGGAATCATGCAGGTAGCGGCCGATCATCCCGCTGCCGTTGCCCAATCCATCTGGGAAAGTAGAGCTTTTAGAGTTTAATAGAATACGAGCGCTGCTGCATGCGGAAGCTGCCAACACCACTACCTTACCGCCTACAAAGTTCTCCTGGCGGGTATTTTTATCGATATAATGAACCCCTGTTGCCCTGCCATCGACATCGGTGGCAATTTCACGGGCCATAGCATCAGTAAACAAGGTAATCTGTCCTCCTGCCCGCTGTGCAGGGAAAATTAAACAGGTGCCGCTGGAAAAATCCGCCTCTACCATGCAGGCCCTGCTGCATTGACCACAGTAAAAACACACCCCCCGATCGGTATTGATCCGCTTGGTGAGCATAGACATGCGGCTGGGGATTACTGGTATGTTGGCTTTATTGGCAGCTTGCTTGTAGTACAATTCATGTAACCGGGGCTTTGGTGGTGGTAGAAAGAAACCATTAGGCTCATTGGGAAAATCTTCCTTGGAGCCAAACACCCCTACAAGTTGATCCACCCGGTCATAATAGGGTTTCACATCTTCATAGCTAATGGGCCAGTTATCACCCAGCCCATCCTGATCCTTTCTTTTGAAATCTTTGGGGCCAAATCGCAGCGAGATACGACCCCAATGATTCGTACGTCCGCCCACCATTCGGGAGCGGAACCAATCGAATTTGGTTCCAGATTTGTGCGTGTAGGGTTCACCCTCGATCTCCCAACCCCCGTAAGCACTGTCAAAGTCTCCAAAGGGCCGAACATTATTTGCTCCCCTACGAGGCGACTCATAGGGCCAGCGCAGTTGAGTACGATGAGCATTATCCTTAGGGTCGAACATCGGTCCGGCTTCTACAATAGCTACCTTTAATCCGGACTCCGCCAGGATCTTCGCGGCCATACCTCCTCCGGCGCCAGACCCGATAATTACTGCATCATAAACATCTGCAGCTTCTATTATTTGCATGAGTTTCTGAAAAGTTGATCAACTTAATATAAGAAGAATATGCATATAAGCATGAGGTGAATTATTCCTAAAGTGCTTTATCAGACATTTTAGGAGTTTGCACTACCCTGGAGTTACCGATCATCCTAAAAATCGACAGTTCAAATACCTTTCTCTGTTTTATTTTGAAAATTTTTAGCATCATTAACCCTTCAAAAATGATTAATTAACAATCAAACTCAGTCACATGAAAAATTTTTCACTTGCGCTGGTAATTGTACTGGCGATATCTTCTCTAAATGTTAATGCTCAGAGTGTGGATGAAATTGTAAGCGGGTATTTTGAAAATACCGGAGGTAAAGAAGCCTGGGGAGCCCTAGAGGGTATAAAACTTATAGCCAAAGTTAACCAAAACGGCATAGAATTTCCCCTGGAAATAGTGCAAATGGCCGACGGGCGGCAGTATACCAAGGTCACCTTTCAGGGTAATGAGTTCAAGCAAGGAGTGTTTGATGGCGAAACCCTCTGGAGTACTAATTTTCAAACAATGAAGGCCGAAAAATCCGATGCGGAAGCCACTGGAAATCAGAAATTAGAAGCCAATGATTTTCCAGACGCCTTATACAACTACCAGGACAAAGGCTATACGGTAGAACTAGTAGGTACAGAAACAATCGATGGTGCGGAAACCTATAAAATAAAAGTAGTTAAAGAGCCTATGACTGTTGACGGGCAAGAGGTTGAAGACATTTCCTACTACTATTTTGATACGGAAACCTATGTACCCATCGCTCAGGAATCCGAATTGAAGCAGGGTCCTGCCAAAGGGACAGTCATGCAAATAAAAATGAGTGATTATCAGGAAGTCGATGGCTTGTACTTCCCTTTTTCAATGTCTCAGGGAACCAAAGGCGGTCAATCGCAGCCTTTGATGATCGACAGCATCGAGTTAAACCCTGAAGTTAGCACCAGCGACTTTGCTTTTCCCGAAGAATAGCCTTTACCAAACTGACCATGAAAACGTTATTACTAGCTATGGTCATGGCGATAGCCATGTACCTTCCTGGTAACAGCCAGGATATTGTATTGAAAGGAAAAGAACTATTTGGTGACCTGGAGGCTCGTCAAATAGGACCAGCTATAATGAGTGGCCGGATTGTAGAACTGGAGCTACACCCTACCAACGATCGTGTGATCTACGCGGGAACTGCCGGTGGAGGTGTTTGGAAATCAGCAAATGGCGGAGCCTCTTTTCAACCCATATTCGATGAACATGCCCAGTCCATTGGGGCTATAACCCTGGATCCTACAGATCCCGATAAAGTGATCTGGGTGGGTACTGGAGAGACCTGGACCCGGAACAGTGTTTCCATAGGCGATGGATTGTATAAGTCTGTGGATGGTGGAGTAAGCTGGGAGAAAAAAGGATTCGACAAATCCGAGCGCATCAGCAGCATACAAATTGATCCTCAAAACAATCAAATCATGTACCTGGGAGTTTTGGGTGCCCTTTGGGGTGATAGTGAAGAAAGAGGGGTCTATAAATCCACCGATGGTGGGGAGACCTGGGAAAAGATCTTGTACTTCAATCAACGTACAGGATGCGGTGATTTGGTGATAGACCGCAATGATCCTATGGTATTGTATGCCTCTATGTGGGAGTTCCGGCGTACCGCCTGGTCTTTTGAATCCGGTGGGGAGAACAGCGCGCTTTATAAGTCCACGGATGGGGGTAAAACCTGGAATAAGATCCATGCGGGGTTTCCCAGTGGTCGGCTAGGCCGGATTGCCATGGCAGTGGCGCCGTCCAACAGCAATATCCTCTATGCAGCATTGGAAACCGAAAAACCGGAACACAAAGGATTGTACCGCTCCGACGACGGAGGGAAAAGCTGGAGTCATCTCAACAAAGACTTCGGCCTGGTGGTGCGACCTTTTTATTTCTCACGCATTGTAGTAGACCCCAGGAATCCGGACGTTGTTGCCAAGGCCGGGGTATTTGGATCCATCAGCCGGGACGGAGGTAAGACCTTTAAAAATCTGGGCAATATGCATCCCGATATTCACGACATTTCTTTCGATATCAACAATAGTGATCGCATGTATGTGGCTACCGACGGGGGTGTTTACCGTACCTGGGATGGTGCCACTACCATGGAAATTGTGGCTAATATTCCGGTTTCGCAGTTCTATCATATTAGCGTGGATAACAAGGAGCCTTATAATATCTATGGGGGACTTCAGGACAACGGCTCCTGGTATGGCCCTTCACGATCACCTGGCGGGATCGAAGCCAGAGACTGGAACAATGTGGGGTTTGGCGATGGTTTCCGGGTATTGAAGCACCCTACCAAAAACATTATCTATTCCGAAATGCAAGGGGCGGAAAATGTTTGGCGCTACGATGTAGACCGCAATCAGAGCAAAACCATCCAGCCTTTACCGGTAGCGGGGGATCCCAAATTGAGATTCAATTGGAACGCACCTATGGCGGTGAGCACACACCAACCGGATCGATTCTATATGGGCAGTCAATTCCTGCATCGGTCTAACGATATGGGTAATACCTGGGATAAGATTTCTCCGGACTTAACCACCAATGATCCCGCCAAGCAAAATCAAGAAGAGTCGGGAGGGTTGTCCAGGGATAATTCTGGAGCAGAGAACCACTGTACCATATTTACCATTGCCGAATCCGATCTTAACCAGAATGTCATTTGGGTAGGTACTGATGATGGAAACGTTCAGGTCACACGCGATGGCGGGAAGAACTGGACCAATACCACTCCAAATATTACAGGACTTCCCAAGAATACCTGGTGTTATCATATTGAGGCCAGTATTCATGAGGAGGGTACCGCTTATGCTGTGTTCGACGGACATACCAAAAACGACATGAACCCTTATGTTTTCAAGACCACAGATTACGGAAACTCCTGGACTTCTCTGGCCACCGATGAGATCTACGGATTCACCCGCTGCATTCAGGAAGATTTCGAGAATCCTAACCTGCTATTTTTGGGTACTGAATTCGGATTGTTTATAACCATTGATGGTGGACAGCACTGGAACAGGTTTACCAACAATATGCCGGCAACCGCGGTACACCACATTGAAATGCACCGGAAAACCAATGATCTGGTATTGGGTACCCATGGCCGTGGTATTATCATTATTGACGACATCAGTCCTCTTCGTGCTATAACCCAAGAAGTGCTGGCCAAGGACGTGCACTTTTTCCCATCACAGCCTACCATTATCGTAGAAGAAAGTGGGTTTGGAGGTACAGCAACTGAAATGGAGTATGTGGGCCCTAACCCTACCCGAGCAGCAAAAATCATCTACTACCTCAAGAAACGCCATATTTTTGGCAAAATGAGTATGGAGGTGCAAGACCAGTCGGGCAAGCAATTAATAGAGTTGGCCCCCGGTAAATCCAAAGGAATTAATGTGGTGACCTGGAACTATCGGGTGAAGCAACCCAAAATGGCTAAGGGTAAGACTTTTACTTTTGGCGGGTTTACAGCCCCCCGGGTGACTGCGGGGACCTATAAGATCGTAATGACCAAAGGGAAGCAAACTTACGAAACGGAAATTGAGTTGATCAATGATCCTACTTCTGTTTTAACGGATGCAGATCGTATCTCACTGGCCGGCACTACCCAGAAGTTGTACGATATGTGCCAGGACTTGGCCTATTTAGTCTATCAAATTGACGAGCACTTGGAAATGGCGCAAGCCCTTATAGATGAGGATGTCAGTTCCAAAAGGACCGCCCAACCGGTTATCAATGAGTTAACCACTTTGAAAGAGTCATTGGTGATCACTACCGGCGACAATTACGTAGGCGCAGCAGAGCCTCAGCTTCGAGAAAAGGTCGCTACACTTTATGGTAAAGTGGCAGCGGGTTTTAATCCACCATCTCCTTCGGAAATGGAAAACCTGCAATTGTTGGAAACCCGGTTCAATAACGCAAAAGAACAGTTTGACAAGATCCGCTCCAAGCGAATCGGCAAACTCAATAACTACATTGCGAAGAACGACAAGGCACCAGCTGAAATCATGTCCTTTGAAGATTTCCTGGAAGAATAACAGATAGCTCACTGAAAACCACAGCCGGCTGCTTAATGCAGCCGGCTTTTTTTGTGCCCGTAAAATCGTTATACTGCGGTACACACTCCATTCAAAAATCACCAATCATGAAAAAATTTCTATTCCTGCTATTAATTCCTTTTACTTTGGCTGGACAGCAATTGGAGGTAGCTCCCCCTCAATCTGCAAATGTCTCTCCACAAAGATTGAACCTGGTAGATGAGCTGTTGTCGAGCTCCGTGGATAAAGGCTGGCTGGCAGGAGGCGTATTCTTGATAGCTAGAAAAGGAAAGATCATTTACCATAAGAGTATTGGGTCGAAAGACGGCCAGAGTGCCTACCAAATTGATGATATTTTTCGCATTGCTTCCATGACCAAAGCAGTTACTGCGGTGGGCATCATGCAGCTTTTCGAACAGGGTAAAGTAGGGTTGGATGATCCCTTACATTGGTATCTGCCGGAATATAAGGAAATGGTGATTTTGGATGCCTTCGAAGAGTCTGATTCCAGCTTTACCACCAAACCTGCGGAGAAAGCTATTACCATCAGACATTTACTGACCCACACCTCCGGAATTACCTATGGCGATTTCAATCCAGGAAAAATTGCGGCTGTTTATAATCACTTCGATATGCTGGGAGTAGGGCTATCACATGAAGAATGGACCACTGCGGAGTTTATTCAAAGACTGGCCAAAGTCCCCCTGGTTTTTGAACCGGGTGAGAAATACCTTTACGGACTGAATATGGACGTTTTGGGCCGGGTGATCGAGGTCGTGTCCGATCAATCGTTGTCGCAGTACTTTCAAAAAAATATATTCGAAAGGCTGGGTATGACGGATACGCATTTTTACTTGCCTAAAAATAAACATCAGAGACTAGTGCCTCTTTATACCACTGCGGAGGATCAAACATTGGTACTTTCTCAAGAAGAAGGTTCCGCCAATGGCTTGGACTATCCAAAAGCTAAGGATAAAGGCCATTATGCGGGAGGCGGAGGGCTATCATCCACCACCCTGGATTATGCAAAATTCATACAAGCTTTGCTCAATGACGGCCGCTATAATCGTCAGCAGCTGTTAGCCGCTCATACTATCGACTTGATAAAAGCCGATCAGCTGGTAGCCTTGAATCGGGAAGGCAAAGGTATTAGCCAAACACCGGGAATTAGCTTTGGTCTGGGTTTCATGGTATGGCTGGATGAAGCGGAAGGAATAACCGTAAAATCACCGGGGACCTACGAATGGGCTGGTTTGTTCAATACTAAATACTTTATAGACCCTGCGGAGGACCTGATATTTGTAGGAATGACTCAGGTGCTGCCCTTTACTCAGGAACATTTCTGGGAGAAGCTTTACACGGTTATTTATGGGTCTTTAGATGACTGATTGCGCAGTGATCGTTCCAGCTTTGCCAGAAAGGCCAAAATCAGTTCCATATCCTGAGAATCGGCCAACATAAGTCGGTCCATCATCCTTCTTTTCAAAAGTGGTTTTTCCTGGAGTTCCAGGCTATCCAACAGTTTTGATGCCTGATCCTTTAAGTGTCGTTGCAGGGGAACTTCTTCAGGATTTTCACGCTCTGGAGAAGAATCGGCTAGCCCGCTTAATTCCCAAGTATAGATAAGAATAGCTTGAGACAAGTTGAGTGAAGGGTATTTAGTCGTTAAGGGGATGCTGCTTAATAAATCACAATGTTGCAGCTCTTCGGTGGTTAAACCATTTTCTTCGGACCCAAATACTACCCCCACATTATTCAAATGAGGATCTTTGCTTGCGAGGATACTTCTTAGCTCCCGGGGATGGTGGTAGTCATATCGCTTAATACGTTGTTTCGAAGTAGTGCCGATAGTCAGATCCAGGTCGGCGGTAGCTTCATCCAATGTCTGGTAAATAGCCACCTTCTGCAAAATGTCGTGCGAACCGTAGGCCGTTTTACCAGCCAACGGATCATCATGCACTTGACTGGCCACTAATCGCAATTGATCAAAACCCATGGTTTTTAAAGCCCTAGCAGCAAACCCCAGATGTTCCCCCCTGGCAGTCTTGACCAAGATAAAATGGATATTCATTATATGACCCTTTTGAAATAGCTCAGATAGGACGATTGGTTCCCTGAGAGCAGCTCTTCCATTTTAGGGTGGTCGGCCAATGCCTGAAGTGACTGCCGATCGGATTGAGTGAAAATTACTAAACCCTCCATAGGTAAGGGCACAGCTCGTTCCTGGCCGCGGTTTATTAAAGTTAGAGTCGCAGACTTTCTGGCTACAAAATAAAGCTGGCACTGTTGCTCTTGGGCCAGCCCTTGCAGTATGGGCAGCTGAGTGTCTAGGGTACCTCCCTGGAAATGATAGACCAGGTGATAATCCTCTTTGTCTCCGGATTTACCCTGAATGAGTTGTGCAAATCCAAGATTGAAATTTCGTACTGCTTTTATGCGCAACAAACTGATTACCTGAAAGAACTTTCTTCCCAAAAGGCTTAAAAACGCCTGTGGGCTAGGATATTTTACAATTAGCAGTACCGCCCTGTTTACTTGGGCGGAGTCCTTTAACAGCTCGGTTTGATAACCTTTGAAAATAGCCTTTGCTCCAATTGAACGCGCCAGGGGAAATGCCAGAAATCCGTAAAGGTTGTATAGGCTTTTACTGTTCAGGTCCAGCCAATTAATGGCAAACATAGGGATATTTTCCAGATCCACTTCCTCTGAAACGGGTTGAATCCTGGCTTGAAGCTGTTTATTGATTATCTTAGTAAAACCTGCCATGCTTTAAGATAGTTAAAGTTGGCAAAATAAGATCACATCGGAGGGCCATGTCTCAAATCAAAAAACATTATCGCACCTGCAACTTGTGTGAGGCCATGTGTGGATTGGTCATAGAACATCGAGGAAATCACATTGTTTCCATCAAAGGAGATCCGGAAGACCCTTTCAGTCAGGGGCATATCTGTCCCAAGGCAGTAGCTTTACAGGATCTGCAACAGGACCCTGACCGCTTGCGGAAGCCCGTAAAAAAAGTGAATGGCCACTGGAAGGTAATACCATGGCAAGAAGCTTATGACCTGGTGATTAACGGAATAAAGGATGTCCAGCAAAAATATGGCAATGATGCGGTCGCGCTCTATCAAGGTAATCCCAGTGTGCATAACATGGGTTCTATGCTCTATGGCCCGGCTTTCGCCCGCAGCCTGAAAACCCGCAATAAATTTTCCGCAAGCAGTGTGGACCAATTGCCCCATCATGTAGTCTCCCAACATATGTTCGGACACCTGATGATGATCCCGGTCCCCGATATCGATCGCACTCACTATTTGCTGATGTTGGGGGCTAACCCTATGGTGAGCAATGGTAGCCTCATGACCTGCGGGGGATTCCCCAGGCGTTTAAAAGCCCTAAAGGAAAGGGGCGGGAAAATGATAGTGATTGACCCCCGATACTCCGAAACCGCCGCCAAGGCCCATAAACATCTGTTCATTAAGCCAGGTACTGATGCTCTGTTGCTTTTGGAAATGGTCAAGACCTTGATCCAGGATGGTATGGAACCTCCAGAGAATCTGCTCGCCATGACGCAGGGGTGGCAGCAACTCCTTGATCTGGTTAAAGTATTACCGGAAGACCTATGTCTGAATACCGGGATTGATAAAGCTACCGCACAACTGCTAGCCCGTGAATTCGCAGCTGCTGAAACTGCGGTATGTTATGGCAGAATGGGAGTATCCACCCAACCTCACGGAAGTCTGGTGCAGTGGCTGATCAATATTCTGAACCTGATCACCGGTAATTTCGACCGCCCTGGAGGCGCTATGTTTACCAAACCTGCAGTGGACATTGCTAAAGCACTTGGTAAAAACGGAACGGAACGAAAACAGGGTCGTTTTACCAGCAGGATACGACAGCTGCCGGAGTTTTTCGGGGAGCTTCCGGTGGCAGCTTTGCTGGAGGAGATAACTACACCGGGTGAAGGCCAGATTAAAGCGCTCATTACTTCTGCGGGCAATCCGGTTTTGTCAACACCTCAAGGTCATGATCTGGGCGAAGCATTAAAGACTCTGGAATTCCAGGTGGCCATAGATATTTACATTAATGAGACCACTCGTCACGCTCAAGTAATCCTGCCTCCTACCACCGGGTTGGAGACCGATCACTATGACTTGGCCTTCCATGCTTTTGCAGTGCGGGATTTTACCAAGTTCAGTACAGCGCTAATCAAGCCAGCAGATGACACCCAACACGATTGGCAAATCTTCAAGACCTTAACTCACAGATTGGGTAGATTAGGCAGAAAAAAAGGTCGTTGGTGGCAACGGGCATTTGTCAAATGGTCCACTCCCAGAAGATTGCTGGATCTGGCTTTGCGCTTCGGCCCTTATGGGCAGCTGAACAGCTGGAAACCTGGTGGACTTTCTTTGTCCAGGCTAAGGAGCAATCCCCATGGAATAGACCTGGGAGCTTTGAAGCCCTGTCTGCCTGCACGATTGTTTACAAAAAATAAATGCATTCAATTGGTGCCCAATTTCATCTCCCAGGATATCACCAAACTACTAAGTAACGGCCACTCCGAAAATTCACAGCTACTATTGATCGGGCGTCGCCAGTTGAGAAGCAATAACAGCTGGATGCACAACATACCACGGCTAATGAAAGGAGCCGACCGCTGCACCTTATTAATGAATCCCCGGGACGCTGCCTCCCGCCACTTGCAGCATGGGCAAAAAGTACAGGTAACCTCCAGAGTAGGATCCATCCCTATTACCCTGGAAATAAGCGAGCAAATGATGCCCGGGGTGGTAAGTATTCCCCATGGATGGGGTCATCAGGCTACAGAAACTCTAAGTATAGCTCAATCGCACGGGGGTTCCAGCATCAATGATCTGACCGATACCTTGGAGTTGGATGATCCTTCAGGGAACGCCGCCTTTTCAGGTATTAGAGTTGAAGTGGAATAATCAATCCTCCATCTAATCCTCTACCTCTAAGATCATCTCGATTTCAACAGCTATGTTGCTAGGTAAAGAACCCATGCCCACGGCAGAACGGGCATGTTTGCCGGCATCGCCAAAGACCTCCACCATAAGGTCTGAAAACCCGTTCACCACTTTGGACTGATCGGTGAAATCCGGCGCCGCATTTACCATACCCAGTACTTTTACCACGCGCTTAACTTTGTTCAAATCACCCAAATCTGCCTTGAGAGCGGCTAATTGCTGAATGGCAGTCAAGCGAGCGGCTTCATACCCTTCTTCTACAGTAAGGTCTGCTCCCACCTTACCGGTAATGTAGGTGCCATCGGCTTGCAGAGGGCCCTTCCCCGAAGTATATACCAGGTTGCCTGTACGCACGGTATTCACATAATTAGCCACCGGGGCACCTACTTCAGGCAGCTCGATACCCAGTGAGGCAATGCGAGCTTCGATGTCGTTGTCCTGGGTTTGGGCTGGGAGCACTTCGGTTTGTTCCTCAGTAGTTGATTGTTCTGGAGCCTGGCAAAAGCAAAATGCCGCTGCCAAAAATATTAGGTAGGTTGGTTTCATGACTATCTCTTTTATACAACTATAATTTAGAAAAAGATTAAGGAATATTTAATAAATTAAATAAATCATCCATTTACAAGGAAAGACAATCCATGGAATACCTTAAACAAGTTGATGAATATATTACAAAAAAATCGCAATGGTCCGAATTACTACAGTTATTGCGAGAGGTAATTGCCTCTACAGAGTTGCAGGAATCCGTAAAGTGGGGCTACCCGGTGTACACACTTGATGGGAAAAATGTGGTGGGCATGAGCGCCTTCAAAGAATATGCTGGCATCTGGTTCTTTCAAGGGGCACAACTAAATGACCGGCTAAAGGTTTTGATCAATGCCCAGGAAGGTAAAACCAAAGCCCTGCGGCAATGGCGTTTCCAATCATTGGATGAGGTTTCAGCCAAAGATGTGAAAGCTTATGTGGAGGAGGCCATTGCCAATCAGAAGTCCGGAAATGTGATCAAAGCCAGTGCCCCTCACAAAAAGCCCTTAGTGATACCTCCGGAAATCTTAGAGGCGTTCCAACAAGATACGCAATTGCAAGCCCGTTTTGAAGAATTTAATCTAACCCATAAACGAGAACTGACGGAGTATATCACCGAAGCCAAGCGTCCCGAAACCAAGGTCCGTCGACTTAAGAAAGTGGTGGAGCTGATCCGGGAAAACCGGGGGCTTTATGACAAATACAAATAAGGCTTCTGGTAACTTGTTTAAGTTGAATGTGAGCGACGGAACCTACCGGGGCTTTGTTGATACTGCCGTTTGAAGGCCCGGCTAAAAGCCGTTTCGGATTGATACCCAACTTGTGCGGCTACCCTATCCATTGGCTGCCCTTCTTTTAACATTTTACCCGCCAGAACTAAGCGCCACCGATTGAGGTATTTTCTGGGAGTGTCCCCTACAGCCTTTTTAAACCTATCGATAAAAAGAGTGCGGGATATTCCTACATTTCTGGCAATATCGGTTACGGTTATATGGGAATGCACCTGCTGATGCATATAATTCAGGGCCTGGTAGATATGCTTATCGGATATCATATTTATTGGGCTGGAGGTTAAATAGTGATGCCGAAGCACCGCAATCAACAAAGTCTCCGCCAGCTTATTACTTAACAGGTCACTGCCGGCCTGTCCGGAATTCTGTTCCTGAATGATCATTGGCAACAGGCTTGGGATCATACTATGTCCACTGTATTGATCGGATGTCAACACCAGGATCTCGGGGAGTTGCTCTATAAATGGGTGGTTCCGAAAAGAGCCCAGTTCAAAGTGCCCGCAAACTAAAGTAGCCCCAGGCACCTCCCCTGGAAAAGGCTTTTCGCCCCTCTGGAGGGTGGTCATCACATTAATACCGCTTAAGCAACTGATGGCATCTTCATCCATTAAGCGGTGCTGAGCTCCCCGGATACACAATACCACATCCCCTGATTCCAAAGTCACATCCTGCTTCAAATACCTGGATCTCAACTGACAATGACCTCTAGTAATTACATGGAACTGGGCAAACGGACCATGGTCAATGGCCATGCCCCAAGGCTTGTTGAAGGTCTCTTTAAAATATACCGCCGACTTTATGTCACAGGTATTTAATACGTCACTGAGAAAATCTCTCATCCAAAATACAAATATATCATATAATCGCATATCGTCATTAAAAATGATCTATATGCTAATTTTTATGATTAATAAGATATCAATTGTCAAATATATGCCCGATATATTTGATAAAAAGTTATCCACATGTTTAAATTACTATCCATTCTAATCTTAATTATTATGAGTATTGAGGCAGAGAGCCAGGAAAATGTATTTACCAACAAAGAGGGTGTAGCGCTCAGCGGTTACGACGTGGTAGCCTATCATGTGGCACATGAAGCCATTCGAGGGTCAGTAGAATATACTGCAGAACACCAGGGAGTAAACTATTACTTTAACAATGCCGATAATCGGGAGGCCTTTATACAGAGCCCTGAGGCATACTTACCTAAATTCGGAGGTTATTGCGCCTTTGCAATGGCAATGCAAGGCACCACAATACCCAGTGATCCGCAGACCTTTAAACTTTACAATGGCGAACTCTATTTGTTTTACAACGACTATTATCAAGGAAAGCCCTTCAACACTATTATTCCCTGGAACCAAGACGAAAGCAAATTGCTCTCCCAGGCCCGGGAAAATTGGAAGAAGCTCTAGAGAAGAAGGCCATTCCCGGAAGGATTGGCCTTCTTTTTTTGAATATCTAGAATCTACTGCTGGTTATAGCCACATCTGCCTCTGCCCAGGCTTTTTGAAATCTTCGCTGTACCGCCTGAGCTTCAAGGGAATTTCCTTGCATAAGGTGGCATTGATAGAGCCCAAACAAGGACCAACCGTTCTCACGGTTGGTCTTGAGGTCCTCCTCATATACTGTCTGCGCTTCTTGAGCCTTTCCCGCTCTTAATAAAACGGCTCCCAGATTCTGTCTTATAGGAATATGCCAAGCCGGAGGTTCGCTGTATACCAGTTTGTCTTCGAATTCAACTCCTTCTTGCAGCAGGCCTATGGCTTTGGCAATTTGACCTTGAGTGGCTGCCATTTCTCCGGAAAGGACATGAATAGCTAAAGGGATCACGTTAATAGTAGGGTTGGTATAGTTTGCCAACAGGTTCTCCAGGTCAGGGTCCTGGGCAAGGGCTTGCAATGCCTCCAGCTCCCGTTGTGCTTTCTGGATCTCTTCTTTGGCTACAAAGGCCATTCCCCGGGCATAATGCCAGACCATGCGCACATGTTTAAAGTCCTCACTGGGAGGAGGAGTGGACAGTATCTCATTCCATTTACCAAAACGCACCTGAGCCAACAGCGGTGTTGACAGAAAATCTTGCATAAAGGGCAGGTCCTTTACCTGATCCAAGGGTACCCTGCTTGCAGTCTTATTGGCCGCTTTAAGGGCCTCCTCACTATAGCCTTCCCAGGATGCCGCAGACCACAAGAAATGAATGTTATGCGGATAGTAGGATATGGGATAAAGGCCTTGCGCCAGACATTGACTTATATAATCTTCATCTGCCTCAATAGCCATCACATTAGCCAGGCGAGCTTTTTTATACTGACCCACCCTGATATAAATATGGGCAGGCATGTGCACCAGATGTCCCGCTCCCGGCATTAATCCCAACAGACGATCAGCGCTGGCCACTGCCAAATCCGGATCGGGTAGTTCTACCATATGGATATAATAGTGATGGGCTCCTGCATGATCGGGGTTGAGAGTCATGGCTTTTTCCAGAGAAGCCTTGGCCGACAAGGTTCCGGGGTTAGCACTGCCGTCGTTGGTCCAGTAATTCCAGGGCATCGTATTCATTACTGAGGCTGCATAAAAAGTCTGGACATCAGGATCTTCTGGAAATTTATCCACTACTGGGGTCATGGCCTTCATGTAGGCAATATTAAGTTCCTGACGATCGGCACTGGGGTCCTCTAGTTGACGTGATTGCAGGGCTTGTATCAAAGCCTTTTCCTTTTTGGAAACTTTGGAGGAAAGTTCAAGGGCTTTCTTAGCTGCCTCATAGGCTTTGGAAGTGCGTTCCTCATCAGGTAGCGGATCGTTTATATTGGGACCCAAAGCCAGGGCCTGGCCCCAGAAGGCCATGGCGCAATTTGGATCTAAGCGGGCCGCTTCACGGAAGGAGCGATGAGCCTCAGCATGATTGAATGCATATATCAGTTTCAGCCCCTGATCAAAGTATTTTTGAGCTTTATCCGAGGAAGTAGTTATTGGATAATGATGGTCTCCCAAATTATCGAAGAAGGGGGCAATGGGCTCCGAGGGATCTTTAGTGGTGAAATCGAAGGCGATCTTAAATTGACACTTGACAAAAGAAGCATCCAGGGTGGTAGAAGCAGTAACCACGGGAATAGCAGTATTCTCTGCTACTTCCGAACCGCTGGGCCGAAATAGCACTACCCCCACAAGGATTATTAATAACAAAGGCAATAGGAGTTTGTGTTGTTTGAACATGATAGCTGAGGTTTTTAAAATAAGTTAAGCAAATTATGAAGGAGAAGCTAGTTGGGCGTCCACCGAATATTAGTTAAATTATGCACCTTAACGGTAAACATGATGAAGCAAAAAATTTTACTTGTGGGGATTCTTCTCTGCCAATTCAGCATATTAGTAGCCCAAAAACATAAGCCCGATGAGGTGATCAAATCGCTGGATAAGCAAACTGAGCACTACGGAGAAATGGCCCAGCAAATATGGACCTATGCGGAGTTGGGGTATCAGGAAGAAAAAAGTTCAGCCCTACTTCAAGAAGAATTGCAGCAAGCGGGATTTACCCTGGAAACAGGCGTTGCAGGAATACCCACCGCCTTTGTGGCTACCTATGGTCAGGGGAGCCCGGTAATAGGAATCTTAGCGGAGTTTGATGCCTTGCCGGGCGTCAGTCAGCAGGCCGTTCCCCGGCCGGAGCCCCGCGATGACGTACGGGCCGGTCATGCTTGTGGACATCATTTGTTTGGAGTGGCCTCCACAGCCGCGGGAATAGCTGTTAAAAATTGGTTGCAGAAATCCGGAAAAAGCGGCACTATCAAGCTTTTTGGGACTCCGGCTGAGGAAGGCGGTGCCGGAAAAGTGTATATGGTGCGGGAGGGATTGTTTGATGATGTAGATGTAGTCTTACACTGGCATCCTTCAAGCAGCAATAGCGCTCACGCCGCGTCTTCCCTGTCCAACAAGTCCGCGAAGTTTCGATTTTATGGAGCAGCCTCGCATGCCGCTTCAGCTCCCCAAAATGGCCGCTCCGCCTTGGATGGAGTAGAAGCTATGAACCATATGGTTAATATGCTCAGAGAGCATGTGCCCATGGAATCACGCATTCATTATGTGATCACCCGTGGAGGTGAAGCCCCCAATGTGGTGCCTGCTTTTAGTGAAGCATTCTATTATGTACGTCATCCTGAAATGCAACAGGTACGGGATCTTTTTGAAAGAGTGGTGTTGGCAGCCCAAGGAGCGGCCTTAGGTACCGGCACCCGCATGGAATACGAAGTCATACATGGACTTTACAACATTCTTCCCAATGAGACCCTGGGCCGTGTGATGCATAACAACCTGGTTAAAGTGGGCGGCGTACAATACGACATGAAAGAATTAGAGTTTGCCAAGGAGCTTATCACTAGCTATGGAGCTAGTGAAGATACGCTTCGATCCAGTGAGCGCATCGCACCCTTTAAAGTAGTGACCCGAGGCACCGGTGGTTCTACAGATGTGGGAGATGTGAGCTGGATGGTTCCCACTGCCGGTATGCGGGCAGCTACCTGGGTGCCCGGAACATCAGCCCATAGCTGGCAGGCAGTAGCCGCCGGAGGTACTTCCATCGGTACTAAGGGCATGATGGTAGCAGCTAAGACGTTGGCGCTAACCGCACTGGAAATACTGCAGGACCAAAAACTAGTGCAAAAAGCCCAACAAGAACTTTTGAGACGGCGTGGTACCGATTTTAAGTACGATGCATTGTTAGGAGATCGTCAGCCCCCTTTGGATTATCGCCAATAGAAATGTCAGATTCACGATTTTCTCAGCGCTGGGATCAACCTGAGATCATGGATGACCTGGAATTCTCCGGGAAAGAAATAGACCAAGCGCTCAGGGAACTGGAAACCATTAACAAGTGGTTGGGTGGTAATGCCGTGACTCTGACGGGTTTGACTCACTTTAAAAAAGACTTCCCTGCAAACAAGACCATAACCATAGCGGACCTGGGGTGCGGTGGTGGTGATATGTTAAAGCTGATGGCGGATTGGGGTCGTCGTCATCAAATTGAATTGGAACTAATAGGTATTGATGCCAATGAATACATCATAGAATATGCCCGCCATCGTACCTGCGATTACCCGGAGATTAAATACCAAACAGCCAATGTTTTTGATCCTGAATTTCAAAAACAACATTTTGATATCATTACCTGTACTTTATTTACCCATCATTTCACCACCATGCAATTGGAGAACCTGTTGGGATGCTGGACCAATAATGCCCGTATTGGAGTAGTGATAAATGACCTGCACCGTCATTGGCTGGCCTATTATTCTATCATCGCCATTACTCGCTTATTTTCCCGTTCATTCATGGTGAAAAATGACGGTCCGATATCGGTGCTAAGAGCTTTCCGGCGCCAGGAACTGAAGAGTTTGTTGTCACGATTACAGTTGAGAGGATTTAAGCTCAGATGGAAATGGGCCTTTCGTTGGATGTTAATAATACCCACTTAGTTAATGTTCCACCCAAGTAACTTTGTCCTGCCAGGGCTTACGGTGACCTTTTAGTTCAAGATCCTCCTTAGGCATTCCCACATACATAAAGCCCATGACTTTATCGTTGTCTGTCAATCCCAGGTAAGATTTGGTTTCTTCCCAGAAAGTAGGGCCACCGGTTGACCAATAACAACCGATCCCATACGCGGATGCTGTTAAGTACATATTTTGAACCGCACAACTAACTGCAGCCAATTCTTCTATCTCCGGGATACGTGCCTGCGGATCTCTGGCCATGCCGATAGCTATTAGGTGAGAAGTCAGCAGCGGTTTTTTCAAAAGTTTGTCGAAAGTATTTTGGTCGTAATTACCGGCAGATTGGCTACGCTTCCGGTAAAGACCTGATTGCCAATGAGCAAAGCTGTTCAAACCGGGTCCGCAGAAAACCCGAAAGCGCCAGGGTTCCGTAAATTTGTGTGTTGGGGCCCAATTGGCATTTTCCAACATTTGCTCTATGATGCTGCGAGGTACCTGTTCACCGGAGTACATTTTAGGGAACACAGATCGCCGTTGAGCGATTAGGGAATTGATCTGTTCAGGATTGAACTTCATAGGAGTGCGTTGATCTACAATTTATAACTGGTTAAAGTTACCATTTAAAAGGATCAACCGCGAAAGGTCAGAGTTTGATTGGGTCCTTACCCCTAATCCTTGCCCAAAATGCGCTGAGCGTAATTGTGAGCCCGGTTAAAAGGTCTTCGTTATTGATGGCTTCCTATTTGTTTTTCACTAAAAGGTCGGTCCACATAGATCTCCAGATTTTCCATGAATCGCTTGTCTGTTTTTGGTAAATGGTGGTATTTATGCCTTCCTGGTACATTCCGAAATATGTGGAGTCCTTTTGATAATCCCAGTCCAGGATGGAGCGGTGTGTGGTTACAGCTATGGTGTCTAATATATTTAGGCTAATTATTTCCGTATCAAATTCGTTGATGGTAGTACGGGAGCTGTCCTTGGGAAACCAAAATTCCCTGATGTTTTCTTTGCCTACAATAGGAGTTAATCTGTTTGGCTGAATTTGAGAATCCTCAATTAGTAAACTCATCAGTTTCTGTTCGTCCATACTCTTCCAGCCCTCGACATAGTCAGCATGAACCTGTCGGATCTTGCGTTCATCTTCGCTTATCTCAGCTGCCGAGCTGCCGTTTGAGCTTGGAGTGCAGCTAAATGCAAGCTGTACTAGAAAAAGGCTGGAACATATACTGGAAAAAGTTCGAGGTAATATCCTGCAGGAAGTAATTAAATAGGTTCTTTTTGTTGTATCAGCGGTATGCATTGAGTGGACGTTTTGTAAATCAAGATGGTTAGGACTCAGTAGGAATCAAGAGCGAACCAATGGTATAAATTCGACAAGTAAAATCATTCCCTTTTCCGGCACCAGATCCGCCAAAAGGGGTAGGTAACGGTTCCATCGTCCTTGATCCACTCCCCTTTCCAGTTAAATCCCTCTGAGGATATTTCGTAAAAGGTCAACGTCGATACTCCATTCATGCCGTTGGGTGCTACTTGCGGTTGCTTCAGTACAATGCTGCCATCATCTTGCTTATTGCCGTACCAAACGCCCGGCTTATAGGCCACAAAGGGGAAGCTGTAATAAGTGACGATCCACTGGGCACTATCGGCATGGTATTGACGAATGCTGGATGCATAGTTGCCATCCCGCCATACTTCATCTTGCACTGCAGTCCCGTTAAGTACATATTTGAACTGCCACACCATATTGGTGGTGTCCTGCCAGCTGCCATCAGGGTTACGCGACAGGCTGCGACAGTCGCACACTCCCACCATAGGGTCAAAATCGGCTACCTGTGGAGGCGCCTGTGGATTGAGCTTGCCGTAGGGCTGCTGGAGTGCAGGTTCGAAAGAGGTCGATTCCGGAGAGACCTGCGAGTAACTATAATTGGCTCCTATCAGGACTATGAGGAGTATCAGTAAAATCTTTTTCATACAGGTAAGATATCACTAATTTTAAAAACCTCTATCCCCCAAATTGGTATGAAAAACTATTTCAAAAAACTCTATACTTACAACCAATGGTGTAACCAGGCACTGGTGTCCCGTCTAAGTCCACTATCGGATGTTCCCAGCGAAGTAATAAGGAGGCTTAGCCATATAGTTGCGGCAGAGGAGATCTGGTACCACCGCATAAAGCCCTTATCATTGGAGCCCTTACCGTTATTTGAAATACAATCCTGGAAAATACTCACCCCACGTTTAAAAGAAAGCGCCCAAAGATGGCTGGAACTGGTGGATCACACCGACAACTACCAACAGCTCATCTCCTATCACACCACCAGCGGTACTCCTTATCAGACATCTCTGGACGATATTCTTATCCATCTGGCTCACCACGGCAGTTACCACCGTGGACAAATGGCCACCTTACTGCGTCAGGCAGGCCTGGAGCCTGTGATCACGGACTACATTGCCTTTTGCCGGCTGTAGGCTTGTACCCTGCGCCGGATCAACCAAACCAATCCTAAAAGGATCAACACCAGGGGCCATGCTTGAATAATCCCCAATATCATTTTTTGAAAAAATTTCCAACCACCCTTGAAGGCCAGACCTACTTGACTCCAATAACTTTGTCCCGGTGCTTCAGCTGGCAAATAGTTTGGTTGATAAAAACTTAGTTTGACGGTACTCAAGGCCGTTTGGTTATTCAAGTACTGTAGCCTTCCTTGCGCCGACTCGATCTCTTCAGTTACTTTACGCAGGTGTTCTTCCACCTTAAGGATCTCCTCCACGGTTTTAGCCTCGCCTAGTATTTCCCTAAATCTCTGTTCCGCCTTATGCTTATTTTCCAGTCGTCCTTGAATATCGATATACTCTTCGGTGACATCCCGGGAACTCACTTCTTTATTGTGCAGATAACTGGCCTGGGATTCTGCAAACAGCAGGAACTCTTCCAGTCTTGTTGAGGGTACCCGCACTGTCATGTTTACAGTAGTGCTCCCTTTATAATTGGTTTGGTCAGACTGCGAAACATAAGCCTGGAAATTGGGTATTGCCTGATCGATAGCAGCCTTAGTGCTATCCAGGTTTTCCACCTGTAAGTTCAAATAGGCGGTTTTGATGATCTTTTTTTCAACATCGATGGGAGGTGGTACCGGCTGCTGGGGTTCGGCCATGCCGGCGTAGGCGGTATTTTCGTATTCCATTTCGTACATCTCGGATGATGCATCAGCCATGGGCGCAATATCTCCAGCATAATCATACCCCGAATCACCGTTAGTACCACATCCGGCCAACACGGCAATCAATACAAACACTATGATGGTTCTCATAATTATAGTCGTTAGTTACAGTCCCATAATGCCTGGCAATTGAAAAAGGTCACAAAGCAGGGTATTTCTTTCCCGGAGCGTCCGCAATTTTTTACCTTTAGGCCATGAGTGCACCCCAAAAAAAATTGTTCCTGCTGGATGCCATGGCCTTGATCTATCGGGCCCACTTTGCTTTCAGCAAAACTCCCCGCATTAACTCCAAAGGATTCAACACCAGCGCCAGTCTTGGGTTTACCAATTCCATGCTGGAGATCATACAAAAACAAAAGCCCACCCATATTGCAGTGGCTTTCGACACTTTTGCCCCTACCTTTCGCCATGAGCGCTTTGAGGAATACAAAGCCCAGCGCCAGGCGGTACCGGAAGATATAAAAAGCAACATCCCCTGGGTCAAAAAGATCGTCAGGGGTTTCAACATCCCAGTGCTGGAACTGGATGGGTTCGAAGCCGATGACATTATTGGCACCTTCTCCAAGCAGGCCTCACAAGCAGGTTTTGAAGTATTCATGATGACCCCTGACAAGGATTTCGCTCAGTTGGTCGGCGAACATGTTTACTTGTACAAGCCTTCGTACATGGGTAATGCTGTGGATATCATGGGAGTGCCTGAGGTGCTGAAAAAATGGGACATCGAACATGTGGATCAGGTACGGGATATCTTGGGCCTGCAGGGTGATGCCTCCGACAACATCCCGGGCATACCCGGTGTAGGGGCAAAAACAGCAGTGAAGTATGTTAAACTTTACGGTTCAGTGGAAAATCTAGTGGAACATGTGGATGAGCTCAAGGGAAAACAGAAAGAACTGGTAACTGAATTCGGGCCACAAGGAATCCTGAGCAAGGAATTGGCTACCATCAATACCGAGGTGCCTCTGGAATTTGATGAAGAGGAGTTGGCTTATAACGGACCCGACCAGGAAGCCCTCAAATCCATTTTCGACGAACTGGAGTTCCGCACCTTGCTAAAGCGGGTAATGGAAGAAAAATCAACAGCTCCTGCCAATACCGGCCAGATCTCTTTATTTGATGACCCGCAGGTGGATGATGCACCGCTTCCTGCGGAAAAGGGTCAATTAGATGAGGTCAATGTCAACTACCATCTTATAGACAGTGAAGAGCTGGTACATAGTCTGGCCAAGCATCTACTTAAGCAGCAAGAATTCAGCTTTTATTCCACAAAGGACGAATCAGGAAAGCTCTTGGGAATGGCATTTTGCTACCATAACCATGATGCATATTTTGTACCTCTTGGACAAAATTCACAGGAAGCTTTAAATATCTTACGTCCGGTTCTGCAAAATGAACAAATCACCAAAATCGGTCATGACCTCAAAGAATCCCTATTGGCTTTAAAGATCCTGGGAGGTGAAGTGGCGCCGCCTTATTTCGATACTCTGGTGGCTCATTATCTCATGGATCCTGAAACCAGTCACAGTCTGCAGGTTTTAGGGGAAAACATACTCAACTATAAAGCCATGGACCCTGAAGCCCTGATTGGAAGCGGCCGAAATAAGATCTCCTGGCAGCAGGTGCCTCAGGATAAATTGACCCTTTATGCAGGAGAGAAGGCCGATGTTATTCTACAATTGAAACAACAGTTGCAACTCCAGGACAAACTCCTGGATGTTTACCGGGACATTGAACTGCCTCTGATCTCCGTGCTGACCGATATGGAATATGAGGGTATCCGGGTGGACTCTAAGGTATTAGGCGACTTGTCGAAGGAGTTGGAAGCAGCCAGCGAGGCCTCTCAAAGGAAGGTGTTTGAACTGGCAGGAGAAGAATTTAACATTGGCTCTCCAAAGCAGTTGGGAGAGATACTGTTTGAAAAGTTAACCCTAGTTGAAAAGCCCAAAAAGACCCGTACTGGTCAATATGCCACTGGCGAAGAAATTCTCATAAAACTGGCCGATGAGCATGAAATTGTGCAGCATATCCTTGACTTCAGGGTGTATCAAAAACTAAAGTCTACATATGTAGACGCCTTGCCCCAGTTGATAGATCCTCGTGACGGTCGCATCCACAGTACTTTTAGTCAGGCTGTTGCCGCCACCGGTCGATTGAGTTCCAACAATCCTAATTTGCAAAATATCCCTATCCGCACCGATAAGGGAAGAGAGATCCGCAAAGCTTTTATTCCCAGAGACGATGAACATGTATTACTGGCGGCCGATTACAGTCAGATCGAATTACGGATAGCCGCCTCTTTTGCCCAAGACCAGCATATGATCGCAGCATTTAAGGAAGGCCGGGATATTCACGCTACCACGGCTAGCAAGGTTTTTGGGGTAACATTGGAAGAAGTTGATGCTAACATGCGGCGCAAAGCCAAGGCGGTAAACTTCGGTCTGCTCTACGGACAGACTACCTTCGGACTTTCACAGGCACTTAGCGTGCCACGGGCGGAGGCCAAGGAGATCATGGAAGCCTATTTTCAGGAGTTCTCTGCCATAAAGGAGTATATGGACCGGGTGATTGCCCAAGCCCATGAAGCGGGCTATGTGGAAACCATCACCGGACGCCGCAGGTACTTAAGGGATATCAATTCCCGCAACTACACTTTGCGCAGTTATGCGGAGCGCAACGCCATAAACGCGCCCATCCAGGGCAGCGCTGCGGACATCATAAAAGTAGCCATGATCAATATTCAGAAATGGTTAAAGCAAGAGAACTTAAAATCAAAAATGATCTTGCAAGTGCATGATGAACTGGTTTTCGATGTGCATAAAGAGGAATTGGATCAAATACAGGAACCCATCAGCAAGATGATGCGTGACGCCCTGCCATTGGATGTCCCGATGGTAATTGATGTGGGAATTGGTCAGAATTGGCTGGAGGCACACTAAATTAGGAATGGCTATCCTGTAATCTATTCAAGTATTTTCGTCTATGGAAAACGTACCTTCACTACAAGATCTTCGAGATGCTCATGAAAGGATCAAGCCTTTCGTTCATCGCACCCCAGTACTCCACAGTGAATTGATAGATCAGGCCGCCGGTACCTATGTATGTTTTAAATGCGAGAATCTGCAAAAAGTAGGAGCTTTCAAAATGCGGGGGGCTACTAATGCCGTTCTGTGCTTATCGGATGCACAGCGTTCGTCGGGAGTAGCTACTCATAGTTCCGGTAACCATGCTCAAGCACTGGCCAAGGCCGCCAAGATAGTGGGCTGTCAAGCCTTCATCGTAATGCCGGAGACTGCTCCCAAGGTGAAAGTAAACGCAGTGAAGGCCTATGGAGCGGAAATCATATTTTGTGCCCCTACCCTGCAAGCACGAGAAGATACCCTAAAGCAAGTTCAGGAACGCACCGGAGCGGCTTTCATTCATCCGTTCGATGATTACCGGGTGATCGCCGGGCAAGCCACCGCTGCCCTGGAATTTATGGAGGAGGTCAATGATCTGGATATTTTTATGACACCGGTAGGCGGAGGAGGCCTGCTGGCCGGCACTGCCCTGGCTGTGCACTATCTGCAACCCCAATCTCAAGTGATGGCGGGAGAGCCCTCAGGAGCGGATGACGCCTACAGGTCGTTGCAAACAGGGGAGATCCAGCCCTCGGTAAATCCCATAACCATTGCCGACGGCCTGTTGACATCCCTGAGCACCAAAACCTTTGGCATTATTGAGCAGTACGTTTCCCGGATCATCACGGTGGATGACCAAGAAATAAAGCAGGCTATGCGCCTGCTTTGGGAAAGAATGAAAATTGTGGTGGAGCCATCCGGAGCGGTACCATTGGCCGCGGTACTGCAACAACCGCAACTATTTGCCGGAAAGTCAGTAGGAATTATCGTTTCCGGGGGAAATGTGGACCTGGATCAGTTTTCATTTCGGTAAGCACCAACAACTGCCGGGGCTCCGGATAAAGTTTAATCAAGGCACTGATGATGATCAGGTTTTTGATGATATACTGACCTACTAGAGTCACGGCAAAAGGTGCCTCCACAAAGAACACTTCTGGCATCAGGAATATGGGGGTAAAGGTGAAAGCCATGTGAACCAAAGCCACTATTACCGTCCACCGTCGCAGCACATTCGTTAGCAGGAATATGCCGATAGCGGTTTCCCCAATGCCCAGGAGCATACAACAAAGTTGCTCCGGGATCAGCTGAAAGGTCAACATTTGTATGGTATCGGAAGCCAGCGTTTCAGCGGGACTTAAATCCTCCACAAATTTTAAGGCCCCGAACCATAGATAGATCATACCGATACTCATTCTAAGCATAACCTGTGAATTACCCATTAGAATTTTCTTTAGTTTAATCATTGTTCAGAGATTTAATAGTTAGTTCTGGATGCCTGTCCTAAAGTATTCTCCACTGGCAAACCACTGGGGACTTGAAGGGGTATCCAGGAATTTAATTCCAATGCGCTGCTGTCGGTCAACGCATACATAAATGCCATAAGATCATCGAATTCGGGCGCTGTAAGATGCTTAGGATCTGCCACCCTGGGATCAAGATTGGAGAGCAGTTTCTTCCTTACCTGAGGATCGTCCTTGTAGGTAGTCTGCAACTCCTGTGGAAGACGGGTAACATCAAATTCCACTAGTGAATTTGTGGGGTCCAGGTGATGTTTAACAGCATCCTCAAGTCGGTCGTAAGCTCCGTTGTGCATCCATGGTCCAGTCAGAGCTACGTTCCTCAATGGAGGAGTACGGAAAGCAAAGCGATCTCCATCAGCGCCGGTTTCTGCAAATCGTCCGGCATCCAAGGGGGCCGCTCTGTCTTTACCAGGACCAAATTGCGGGACCCCTATGTTGTGGAATTGCTGATCTGTTAGCAGGTTTCCGCTATGACAGGAACCACAGTCAGCTTTGCCAAAGAATAATAGGGCTCCTCTCTTAGCTGCCGCAGTCAAAGCTCCTTGTCGCCCTCCAAGGTATTGATCCCAAGGGCTGTCCACAAATGTGAAAGCCGCTATTTCAAATGCGGCAATAGCATTAGCAGCATGCTGGAAGCCCAATTGATCTTGACTTTTCGTGGGATAAGCGGCTTTAAACAGGTCCTGGTATTTCTCATATTTCAAAATACGTTGCATCAAGGCAAACCAGATAGATTGAGGCATGGCATTGCTGATCAACGCCAATTCGTTTTCCTCGCCATAAAGGTCTTTATCCCCTATCTCTCCCCTCATCTCGTCCCTGGAGGTCACGGGAAACATCGCTTGTACCGCCAGTATATTTTCCAACCCATCTGGTAATTTTTCATCAGCGGGTGACGAAAATCCGTTTCCGGTGGTGGCTACACGCCCATCCCAAAACATAGAATGCCACTCTGTAGAACCGCGATTAAATATTTCAGGTGAGTTTCTGGGAATACGATCCCGGCCTTCACCCATTTCACGAAACTCTCCCAAACCGTTTCCGCCTACACCGATAGCCAGTGCCAGGTTGTCTCCGGATTTCAATCCCGGATGATGACAGGTAGCACAGGAAAGATCCTTATTGCCGCTTAACAGCTTGTCGAAGAATAGCATTCGGCCCAGTGCCACTTTTGCGGAATCCGCAGTAATATCATTTTTGTAGCTGGTAAGATTTTTCTCTTTGACCAACTTGGACAGTATGGTATCGGGATCCAGGGTAGTAAATGCCACCGATGTCAAAAAGGCCAGGAAAACCAGAAGTGTGAGCTTTCTCATGATGGTGTTGGTTTATGCAGGTTTAATAAGGGCGGGCCACTAAGCCCGCCCATAATTTAGTTTCAATTAGTCTGCTTCAGGCAGTATGGCAAACAGTTGTACATGTGTTAATGAACCAAAATCACCGGGGACAGGTCCATAGGTTTTACCGTCGCTGTGCAAGGCAATAGCCATTCCGGCCATCAACTGATCATCTGATAGCTGCAGGCAACGCTCAAATTTTACGTTGACAGAAGCATTTCCCTGGGCATCAGTGGTAAATACGGATTGATGTCCGTCCCGGTCTCCCAGGGGTAAGTCTAAAGTCCCATTAAAGGGTACCGTGGGAGGTGCAGCCATAAAGAAATGCCACATGGTGTAAGTAGCATTTGGCACTAAATGGGTAAACTCCGCCTGGAACGTACCCCAACCTTCCTCACATCGGTAAGTACCGGTACCGGCAGCTTTCAACCACTCTCCCAAGGTCATACCAAAAGATTCACCTTTTTGGTAAGGTCCAGCTAGATTTTGATCAAAAGGGTCATGATGGATAGGCTCTTTGGTCTTGTAAATAGGCGCATCCAAATACTTGTCCCTTTCAGTGGGTAGAACCCTGTATACCTTTCCCGATCCGGGAACTTTCTCCACGTAGACATCTTGTTCGATCAAGCCTGCTTTGAGATGATCCACAAAAGTAAGTTTAATAGCACCATCAGTAGGGTCATTACTGATAGTGAATGAGGCCAGCATGAAACTGCATACGGCCAATAAAGTGATTGCAACAATTGACTTTTTCATTTCTCGATTTTATTTGTTTTAGTGATGTTGAATTTGGCCCTTTATAGCAGGAGAAATGCAATTATTACCGAGCACCTAAAAAAAGTCAAAAAAAAAGCATGTCCTGGAGAGGACATGCTCTATAAATTCAATAGAGATGATCTATCGTCCTTGCTTTTCCTTAAACTGATCAAACTTTGATTTGATCTCTTTTCTAGGAAAGTGATTGTTCTCAGCTTCCACATCCGCTGTTTGTGCATCAGGATCCAAACGGATATTGACTACTTCCTTTTCTTTTACAAACACCTTGGTAGCCACATTTTCATTCTTTCGCCAAATTTCCGCAGGAATTTTCTCAATTTCACTGGTGCCATCTGTATAAGTAAATTCCACTATTATAGGCATTACCAAACCACCGTCGTTGGTAAAGGTAACCTCATAGAAGTTTTTGTCCTCGTGACGGGTTATGATGTCCTGGTCGTCTACCCGGGCCATAAATTCCCGGTAAGACTGGTTACCGGTAGGGATAACCGTAAATTCCTGGAAACCATCCTGGAAGCTACCGGCTTTCTTTTCCTGACTACTACCAGACTCGATTTTTTGCTTTTTATTACTTAACTGTCGTTCGGGTTCCCCTTCAGGAAGTTTCATGCGGTACCATTTTACCTTATCCACACCAATGTCCACGTGATCGTTGCTATAGAACCAACCCCGCCAAAACCAATCAAGATCAACCGCTGAAGCGTCTTCCATGGTGCGGAAGAAATCGGCTGGAGTGGGATGCTTAAAAGCCCACCTCTGCGCATATTGTTTAAAAGCATAATCAAAAAGCTCAGGACCCATAACCGTTTCTCTCAGAATGGTCATTGCCGAGGCAGGTTTGGCATAGGCATTATTGCCGAATTGCAGTATTTGCTCGGAATTGGTCATAATTGGCCGGATCAAGCTTTTATCCCCTTTCATATAGGGCACAATACTGGCCGCGGTTCCTCTTCTGCTGGGGAAATTCTCATACTGTTCAACCTGGGTGCGATACTGCACGAAAGTATTAAGACCCTCATCCATCCAGGTCCATTGCCGCTCGTCCGAGTTTATGATCATGGGAAAAAAGTTATGTCCCACCTCGTGGATGATCACACTGATCATGCCGTATTTGGTACGGTCGCTAAAGCTTCCGTCTTCATTAGGCCGACCAAAGTTGAAGCAGATCATAGGGTATTCCATACCTATACTGGCGGCGTGAACGGATATAGCCACGGGATAGGGGTAATCGATGGTATACTTCGAATAGGTAATCAAGGTATTGACCACTGCCTCTGTGCTATGTTTTTCCCACAGTGGATTCCCTTCTTTGGGATAGTACGACATGGCTAGGGGTCTTTTATCACCCACCTGCACACCCTGGGCGTCCCATATGAACTTACGACTGGTTGCAAAGGCAAAATCCCGGACATTATCGGCTTTGAATTCCCAGGTTTTGGTCTTATTCCTTACCGGGTTTTGTTCCTTAGCTATTGCTTCGTCTTGGGTTACAATGATTACCGGGGAAGAAGCCGCTCTGGATCGTTCCAGGCGTTGTTGCTGATCTTTAGTAAGAACCTTGGAGGCATTTTGCAACTCGCCAGTTGCCGCAACTACGTGGTCGGCTGGAACTGTAATGGCCACATTATAGTCACCAAAGGGTAATGCAAACTCACCTCTGCCCAGAAATTGCTTGTTTTGCCATCCATTAACATCATCGTAGACCGCCATCCTGGGAAACCACTGGGCAATGGTATAGAGATAATTGCCGTCTTTAGGAAAATACTCATGTCCACCGCGACCACCCACCAGCATGCGATCATTGATATTGTAACTCCAGTCGATACGGAAACTAAAGGACTCGCCCCTATTCAGTGTCATGGGCAGCTCCACCCGCATCATGGTTTTATTGATATAATAGGACAACTCTTCTCCCTGGACATTCAGCACTTTATGGATCTTAAAACCACCTTCATATCCGTAATCGCGGGAAAGACTCATCAACGATTTGGCGGAGATACTGTCCCGAACCTCATTAGTAGTAGACTTATAGGTATCGGAATCAGCGGCACGCATGTTCTGATCCAGCTGCACCCATAGATACCCCAGTGGATCAGGGGAGTTATTGGTATAAGTAATGACCTCCGAGCCTTTTATGCTCTGAGTGAGATCATCCAAAGTAACTTCAATGTCGTAGTCGGCCTTTTGCTGCCAATACTGCGGACCTGGGGCTCCTGATGCTGAACGGTAGCTGTTGGGAGTAGGCAGCATCGTACCTAATTGTTCAAATTTTTGCTGGTAGTCCTGAGCCATGGCTATGTTCCCGCACCATATGGCCAATGTCCATAATATTATCCTTTTCATTTTCGTCTGTGAATGCTTTTGATCGTTAATTAATAATCAGCCCCAGGGCTATCCCTATTACTATAGAAGAAACAATTAAGTTCCAGTTCTTTTGCTTTACTCCCAAAACCGTCACCGTAATAAAAGAGAACAGCAAAAAAAGTGCAACAATTATTATTTGACCTACCTCTAATCCGAGATTAAAGGCAAATAATTGCTTTACAATGGAGGTGTCTTTGCCCAGTAAGCTTCTTAAGTATTGAGAAAATCCCAACCCATGGATCAGTCCGAAGAACAACGCGAAAAGGTAATTGCTCTGCACGTTTCGGCGATTACCGGTGGTCTTCTTAAACAAATTGCTGAATGCAGTGATGATGATGGTTAGAGGTATGAGCAGTTCAATTAAGTCCTGATCGACTTTAATAATGTTGAAAGTGGCCAAAGCAAGGGTTATGGAATGACCCACGGTAAATGCCGTTACCAGAATTAATACTTTTGTCCAGTCCTTTACCAGGTATACCGCTGTAAGGGCAACTACGAACAGGATGTGGTCGTAACCGTTAAAATCCAAGATGTGCTCCAGACCCAGTCTCAGGTAAAGATAAAATTCATTCATCCACTATATTATTGGTACAAATCTTGAGACAATTTGCAATAATAATGTATAATTTTGAAAATCAGCTCCTCAAATAACAATGATTCAAGGCATACTTATATGGCTCACTGCTCTACTACTCATGAATATGCATCCTTTGCATGTAAGTATCTGCGATATAGAATATCAGAAAGATCAAAGATCATTGCAAATTTCCAGTCGCATGTTTGTGGACGACCTGGAACTGGCACTGAGCAGTAAGACAAATGTGGATAACTATTTTGACAATAGAGATAGATCATTGATAGATAATGATTTGAAGGTTTTACTAAAAGAGAAACTAAAACTAAAGGTCAATGGAAAGCCATTAGAAATCAATTACCTGGGCTATGAGATTGAGAATGATGTACTTTGGTGCTATCTGGAAGCTACCAGGGTAAAGCCCCTGAAAAGTATAGATCTAGAGTATACGGTATTGTTAGATACCTTCGATGATCAATTTAACCTGGTACATGTCCGGTATCTGGGTACTACTAAAAGTCTACGATTTCTTAAGGATCACACTCGAGGAACCCTCAGTTTTTAGGAGCGATGTATTTGAACTTGAACATCTGGTCCTTGCCGTGGCGGTTGGATGATAGGAAACCATCCGATTCTGTTTGCCAAACCAATCCAAAATCATCTTGGGGACTATTGATGGGGTAACCCAAATTAAGGGGTGGAGTTGAAGACTTCAGGTCACGGCAAATAAACAGATCTAACCCCCCCAGTCCACCATGCCCATCCGATGCAAAATACAAGCTACCTTTGTGAAATCTGGGAAACATTTCATTTCCGGGGGAATTTATCTCCGGTCCCAGATTTACCGGGGGGTGCCATACTCCGTCTACCCGTTTAGATCTATAGATATCAGTGCCTCCATAACCACCTGGCATATCAGATACAAAATATAAGGTGAAGGTATTTTCATCAAGGCTTGGATGGCCCATGGAAACTTCAGGATGGCTAATATTCAAGGGTTCGGGCTCCTTCCAGTGGCCATTGGAGCTACACTGTGAACTCATAAGCTGCAGGTTCCTGGATTTATTGACACTTTTTGAACCCGAACTTCGAGTGAGGATCACCTGCCTTCCTGCATCAAAGAAATGGGCGGGGCCTTCATGATAGATGGAATTAAGAGACCCCGGCATCAGGTGCGGATAGGCTATCCGGTGCTTCAGGGAGATATAGTAAAGGTCGAAATATGCTGACTCATCCCAGGCGGCCACCTTTTTAGCGATACCACCAGTGTTTCCGGGAGCTACAAATACCAGATTGTCGTTCCAAATTGTAGGACTGAAGGTGGCTCCCAACCCTCTCATCTGGAAAACTTCTATCTGAAAACTGGGATCTATCAGGCTCTTCATGTTGCTCAGTGAAGCCAGTGCTGCCCGGGCCTGGGTATCATCCGGGAACTTCTGCAAATACCGACTATACCAAATTTTAGCTTCGGCATATTGCTGGATTTGGCAGAGGCTGGAAGCATAATAAAGGAAATCCTCAGTGGTTTCTCCCTGTTTAGCACCTAGAGTTTGGCCAAACCAAAAAGCGGCGTTTTTATGGTCCTCCAACAGCCGGTAACAATGGGCAATGCGCAGTTTCACTTTGGGAGATTGCGGTTGCTTGGCTATGACCTTATGATAAAGCACCAGGGCATGTTCATAAGCTTGCCGGTTAAAATACCGATCGGCTTGCCTTAGAGCACTATTGTGTGGCTCAAAAGCCAATTGTGCTGAGGATGTCAACCACATCATGGAAATAGCAAAAACTGACAATACAAGCGCTCTACTCATCTATTACCCCTTATTTTAGCCGTTAAATATATTTATTCAACTGCTAAGAAATCTGGCAATCGAGAGGCTGTCATTACATCAGTAACCTAGACATAAAAAAACCTCTGCCCAAAAGGCAGAGGCCAAAGAAATGGTTGGCAATAGTTCCTAATAAGAGATAATTTCGAATTCCGTACGGCGATTGAATTGATGTTGGGCTTCCGTGCATTGGGCATCATTGCCACAGTCATTTACAAGCTTCCGCTCACCAAAATGAGCACGTTGCAAGCGATCACGGGATACTCCCTTCCGCACCAGGTAATTCATGGTGGAACGGGCTCGTTTTTGAGAGAGCACATCATTGTAATCATCGGTTTGCCTTGAATCAGTATGAGCATCCATAGCCAGCTTCATTTGCGGGTATACTTCCATAAGGGCCACCAGCTTGTCGAGCTCAGCTTGAGCATCTTCCCTGACGTTCCATTTATCTAAATCGAAGTAAATATTACTGATGCGGATCACCTGGCCTACCTCAATATTGCTAGCAGCCAATGCAGTTTGCAGTTGGGTTTCACTGCCTTCGTAAGAATAAACCGAATCCCCGGGCAGCACAAAACTTTGATTTTTACCACTAATATTTTCGATCAGCAGAATATCGGCCGAGGCCGCATCCATTGGCGGCAATGGGGGATAAAGAGGTATTTTGGTAAGCTCTACCTTTACGGATATCCGCTCGGTCCCGGGCTGGAGTTCTCCAATAGGCACCATCACCGCATTATCGTAATAGCCCTCCTTGCTTCCCTTGATCTCATATTCTCGATTGGGCAGGGCATCGTATTGAATCATGTTGCGTTCTTTCAAAATAGGGGCAGGCCGATCTGTGGTCTTATCCAAGGCAAAGAGAATACCGCCTTCTATGGGCTCCCCGGTTTCCTTATCTACCAAAAATGCATCTACTATAATTCTATTGAGAATCATGGAGTAAATGTCGTCATCTCCTGTTCCTCCTTCTCTATTTGAGCTTAAATAACCGGACTTACCAAATTCATCCAGTATAAGACCGAAATCGTCCTTAGTGGTGTTTACAGGATATCCCAAATTGATTACCCCAGATGATTCATCTTCCAACAACCAGGTCTTGTAAATATCCAAACCACCCAGTCCGCCGTAACCATTACTGGCAAAGTAGAGTAATTTATCGTCGTACAAGAACGGAAACATTTCGTCACCTTCGCTATTGATATCACTACCCAAATTAACCGGCTGTGACCAGGTTGAATCGAAAGTGCTGACATAAATATCGGTACCGCCAAAGCCCCCGGTCATATCTGAAACGAAATATAGCATGGTACCATCACGACTCAGGGTGGGATGTCCCACGGAATATTGATCGCTGTTGAAGGGTAGCTCCTGAATATTAGTCCAACCGGATTCCGGAGAAACATCAGCACTGTAGAGTTTAAGCTTCACAATACCATCATCGCTAACTCCTGTTTTGCTCTCATAGAAGTTGTTTCTGGTAAAGATCATTTTTTTGCCATCCGGGGAAAAAGTAACCGGCCCTTCGTGAAACTTGCTGTTTACCTCACTGCTAAACCCCAAGGGTTTTGAATAAGCACCATTAGCCACCGTGGTGTAATACAGATCCAGGTAAGGCTTGTTATTCCATTTGAATTTTTGTCGGATCAAGGCCGGTCGAGGACGTGCTGAGGCGAAAACAAACCCTTCCTGAAAATAGCTGGGGCCAAAATCGGCTTCAGGAGAGTTGGTGCTGATCTCAGTTACATTGTACAAAGCGGAGTCGATGTAGTAATCCGTTATGTTTTCAATACTTTCAATTTTTAAGGGAGCTCTGCTGTCGGTAGAAGCCAGGTCGTAATAATTCTGGTACTGGACCTTGGCCTGTGCTAAATTACCAGACGTTTCCAAAGCCTGACCATAATATAAATACTGAATAGGTTCCATCACTTGACGATCCTCAATTTTGCTATACCATGAAGCGGCACTGTCCTGCATGTTCAGCTTCCGGTAACACTCCGCTATTTTAAGGCGCAAGGTATCAGTAGCTCCCTGTTTGCTGAGGATCTGATGGTACAAATTGGCCGCATCGTGGTAGGCAAAGAACTGAAAATACAAATCGGCCTTGCGCATTTTCTTGGTGAAATTCAGTCCAATATTTCCGATTTCCGGGTTATCTCCAAGAATTTGCGCTGGTGACTCAATTGTCAGCAACCCAATGAAAATTAGTATAATTCCTTTTTTCATGTCAATATCAGATTTGAGGATCCACTAGAAATATCGAGGTGTTACAACTTTGTTCTTGGCATAACGGAAGCGGTAGTTTATCATTAGTTCATGACTACCAGAGTTAACCCTACGCAAGTCGGTGGTATTAGCAAAATCGTAGGAATATCCCATCAATAGCTGATCCGTAAGCTGTATTTGCATCATGGCATCGAAGTCAGCCATTGACCTCCAGGATAACCCTAGCCATAATACTTCCGAAAATAGCACATTGGCATTTAGATCCAGTTCAACCGGCGCTCCCTCCACCACTTTAAGCAGCAAATTCGGCTTTAATTTTACCGAAGGGCTCAGCTCAAACATATATCCTGATGTCAGGAAATAATGTCTGTCCTGGCGGGCATCGGAGTCTTCTTCAATTATTTGCTCGTCCAAACTGTTGGTAATTAACTGTGGTACTGAAAAGCCCACATAGAACTTGTCGGTATAATAGTAAACTCCAGCTCCAAAATTAGGCATGAACTTATTCACATCCACACTAAAAACATTGTCTGTAGGATCCTGAGGCTGCAATTCAGTGAGGTCGGCGTTATAGCTGGTAAATCCAACCTGCAATCCAAAGGACAGCGTTCCTTTGTTGGTAAATATTCGATAAGCATAGCTTCCGTTTACCCCATATTGATTGAACACGGTTATTTTATCGTGTATCAGTTGCAAACCCAAAGCAATTTTTGCGTTGCGAATGGGAGAATGCATGGAAAAGGTCTGAGTGGTGGGGGCACCAGTTAACCCAGTCCACTGGTCTCGAAACAGTAACGTAGCACTGAGAGATTCATGGCTTCCGGCATATGCGGGGTTAAGGGCCAAACCATTAAACATATATTGAGTAAACATCGCTTCCTGCTGGCCATATGACTTGATATTCAATCCCGCCACCAGGAATCCAATTATAATTAGTGATTTAAAGATTTTCATTTTCATAATTCTCTTAGTGCCCAGTTTATCGATGAATTACAACAAATCCACTCATTGCCTTAGAACCGTCTCCCAGATCAATGACATAGAAATATGATCCATCCGGTACCTCCTTGTCTCCGAGTATGATCCCTTCATTGGACTGGCCTCTCCATACTCGTGCAGTATTGTCATACCCTCTGATCTTGTATACCAGGTTCCCCCAGCGATTGAAGATCTGAACCTCGTTATTGGGGAATCGGCGAATTCCCTGTATCTCCCATACATCATTTTGCCCGTCTCCATTCGGCGAGAACGCATTAAAGATACGTAGCGGAACCTCCTTCACGATAATGGTAACCGTAGCAGTGTCTGTACCACCGTTACCATCGCTTATGGTATAAGTGAATGTATCGGTGCCCACAAATCCGGCCGGAGGGGTATAAGTAAAGCTGCCGTCAGGATTCATCTCCACAGTACCACCTTGGATAGATGTGCCATCAAATTCGATAACCGTCAGTTCATCTCCTTCAGGATCAGTATCATTGATTAGTACTCCTGGAGCTTCGATAGTTAATGGAGTGTCCATATCGGTCTCATACTCGTCGTCCACGGCATCCGGGGCGGTATTCGGATCAGGGATCACAATGGTCACCGTAGCAGTGTCTGTACCACCGTTGCCGTCACTGATGGTATAGGTAAAGGAGTCCGTTCCTATAAATCCTGCGGGCGGTGTGTAAGTAAAGCTGCCATCGGGATTCATTTCCACGGCGCCACCTTGGGTGGTAGTAGCATCAAAAGCTATTACGGTAAGCTCATCCCCGTCGGGATCACTGTCATTAGACAGCACGCCGGGAGCTTCGATGGTCAGCGGAGTATCCACTTCCGTGGTGTATTCATCATCGACTGCTACTGGTTCATTGTTGGCCGCTTCAACCACTATGGTGACCGTGGCGGTATCAGTACCACCATTACCATCACTGATGGTATAGGTAAAGGTATCGGTACCAATAAAGTCAGTCGGAGGTGTATAAGTAAAGCTGCCGTCGGGATTGACATTCACCGATCCGCCTTGACTGGTAGTTGCATCATAAGCCACCACAGTAAGCTCATCACCATCGGGATCGGAATCATTGATCAGAATTCCTGGTACGATGGCAGACAAGGCAGTATTTACTCTGGTAGTGTATTCATCGTCTACCGCAATGGGGTCGGAGTTGCCGGCAGCAATCACAATGGTTACCGTAGCAGTATCCGTATTGCCGTTACCATCACTAATGGTATAGGTAAAAGTATCGGTGCCTATAAATCCCGAGGGCGGTGTGTAAGTAAAGCTACCATCTTCATTCATTTCAACCGTGCCACCTTGGGTGGTAGTAGCATCAAAAGCTATTACGGTAAGATCATCACCGTCAGGATCGCTGTCGTTGCCCAGTACCCCGGGCGCGTCAATGGTCAGCGGAGTATCCACTTCCGTGGTATATTCATCATCGACTGCCACTGGATTTTCTCCAACCCTGGGTTCGGTAACATTGATGGTCACCGTAGCAGTGTCCGTACCTCCGTTGCCATCGCTGACCGTGTAGGTAAAGGTGTCGGTGCCTACAAAGCCCGCCGGTGGCGTATAGGTGAAGCTGCCGTCGGGGTTCATCTCTACGGTGCCTCCCTCCGTGCTAGTGCCATCAAAGGCAATCACTACCAGGTCATCGCCGTCAGGGTCGCTGTCGTTGCCCAGTACTCCGGGCGCATCGATGGTCAGCGGCGTATCAATGTCGGTGTTGTACAGATCGTCCTCAGCCAACGGATCGTTGTTGTCGCCGTTGGGGTCGGTCACCACAATGGTCACCGTAGCGGTAGCAGTACCCCCGTTGCCATCACTGACCGTGTAGGTAAAGGTGTCGGTGCCTACAAAGCCCGCCGGTGGCGTATAGGTGAAGCTGCCGTCAGGGTTCATGGTGACCGTGCCGCCTTCGGTAGTATTGGTATCGAAAGCAATCACCACCAGGTCATCGCCGTCAGGGTCGCTGTCGTTGCCCAGTACTCCGGGCGCATCGATGGTCAGCGGCGTATCAATGTCGGTGTTGTACAGATCGTCCTCAGCCAACGGATCGTTGTTGTCGCCGTTGGGGTCGGTCACCACAATGGTCACCGTAGCGGTAGCAGTACCTCCGTTGCCATCGCTGACCGTGTAGGTAAAGGTGTCGGTGCCTACGAAGCCCGCCGGTGGCGTATAGGTGAAGCTGCCGTCAGGGTTCATGGTGACCGTGCCGCCTTCGGTAGTATTGGTATCGAAAGCAATCACTACCAGGTCATCGCCGTCAGGGTCGCTGTCGTTGCCCAGTACTCCGGGCGCATCGATGGTCAGCGGCGTATCAATGTCGGTGTTGTACAGATCGTCCTCAGCCAACGGATCGTTGTTGTCGCCGTTGGGGTCGGTCACCACAATGATCACCGTAGCGGTAGCAGTACCTCCGTTGCCATCACTGACCGTGTAGGTAAAGGTGTCGGTGCCTACGAAGCCCGCCGGTGGCGTATAGGTAAAGCTGCCGTCGGGGTTCATCTCTACGGTGCCTCCCTCCGTGCTAGTGCCATCAAAGGCAATCACTACCAGGTCATCGCCGTCAGGGTCGCTGTCGTTGCCCAGTACTCCAGGCGCATCGATGGTCAGCGGCGTATCAATGTCGGTGTTGTACAGATCGTCCTCAGCCAACGGATCGTTGTTGTCGCTGTTGGGGTCGGTCACCACAATGGTCACCGTAGCGGTAGCAGTACCTCCGTTGCCATCACTGACCGTGTAGGTAAAGGTGTCGGTGCCTACAAAGCCCGCCGGTGGCGTATAGGTAAAGCTGCCGTCGGGGTTCATCTCTACGGTGCCTCCCTCCGTGCTAGTGCCATCGAAAGCAATCACTACCAGATCATCGCCGTCAGGGTCGCTGTCGTTGCCCAGTACTCCAGGCGCATCGATGGTCAGCGGCGTATCAATGTCGGTGTTGTACAGATCGTCCTCAGCCAACGGATCGTTGTTGTCGCCGTTGGGGTCGGTCACCACAATGGTCACCGTAGCGGTAGCAGTACCTCCGTTGCCATCGCTGACCGTATAGGTAAAGGTGTCGGTGCCTACGAAGCCCGCCGGTGGCGTATAGGTAAAGCTGCCGTCGGGGTTCATCTCTACGGTGCCTCCCTCCGTGCTAGTGCCATCAAAGGCAATCACTACCAGGTCATCGCCGTCAGGGTCGCTGTCGTTGCCCAGTACTCCGGGCGCATCGATGGTCAGCGGCGTATCAATGTCGGTGTTGTACAGATCGTCCTCAGCCAACGGATCGTTGTTGTCGCCGTTGGGGTCGGTCACCACAATGGTCACCGTAGAGGTAGCAGTACCTCCGTTGCCATCGCTGACCGTGTAGGTAAAGGTGTCGGTGCCTACAAAGCCCGCCGGTGGCGTATAGGTAAAGCTGCCGTCGGGGTTCATGGTGACCGTGCCGCCTTCGGTAGTATTGGTATCGAAAGCAATCACCACCAGATCATCGCCGTCAGGGTCGCTGTCGTTGCCCAGTACTCCGGGCGCATCGATGGTCAGCGGCGTATCAATGTCGGTGTTGTACAGATCGTCCTCAGCCAGCGGATCGTTGTTGTCGCCGTTGGGATCTTTGATTACTATGGTAACACAGGCCTGATCTTTCTTGCCGAAGATGTCAACGATTTTATAACAAAAGGTATCGGTACCAATAAATCCGATTGGGGGGGTGTAAGTGAAACTTCCGTCGGGATTCATATCAACGGTTCCACCTTCTACGCTAGTGTCATCAAAGGCAATTACTGCCAGATCATCGCCGTCAGGGTCGCTGTCGTTGATCAAAACTCCAGGGGCTCCTATTGTGAGGGGTACGTCCACAACAGTGACATACTGGTCGTCAACCGCCACTGGCGGATGGTTACCATTGGGTCCAGTGACATCAATAAATACACATGCCTTGGCCTGCGCCCCAGAAGGATCCTGAATTATATAGAAAAAATGGTCTCTACCGATAAAATCAATGGGGGGTGTATAGGTGAAACTACCGTCTGAGTCCATAGTTATGGACCCACCTTCTTGGCTGACTGCATCATAGTCAGATACGGAAATATCGTCGCCATCAGGGTCGCTATCATTAAGTAAGACCCCAGGAGCTTCTATAATAAGATCGGTGTTGACTATGGTATTGTAAACGTCATCTTTAGCTATAGGGCCATTATTATTGGGATCAGATACCACCAGGGTGACACAAGCTTTTGCCTTCTTACCTTTTGAGTTGTGTGAATCGTCATCATCGTCGTCATCATCATCGTCGTCATCATCATCGTCGTCATCATCATCATCGCCGTCATCATCATCATCGCCGTCATCATCATCATCGCCGTCATTGCTTCTTGAGCCAGAATCTTGACTTACCTTTCCGGAGCTTATTTTATAACAGAAAGTATCATTTCCTGTGAAATCGGCAGGGGGAGTATAGGTAAAACTTCCATCTGGGTGCATCTCAATCGTGCCCCCGTTTTGAGTCGATGATTGAAAATCGACCACATAGATCTCCTGTCCATCAGGGTGACTGTCATTGCTCAGAACTCCTGGAGCCTCAACTGTAAGCGGAGTATTTATATCAGTGGCATACTCATCGTCCACAGCTACCGGAGGCTTATCACCGGAATTAAATAGATTGAGATCACTGTGGTGAAAAGTATGGGCCATAACAAAATTCTCGCCGAAAAAGCAGAGAAGTAGAATGACCAGAAAAAGATATCTTATCTTGTAAATATCCTTTTTCATATTGAAATAGTTTAATTTTATGTTACTAGTTGTCTTTAATCTGGATGGATATACGTGTATTAGGATCTTCTAAAAAGGCGCCTAAGGGCAGTTAGGATGCTAAATATTGGTGCTTTTCCCTATAAATACTACATATGTAAGATAAGTAACCCTTCTGTAGAATTTTGGGAGCATAAATATAGGGATTATATTCAATAAAAACTACTAAAAGTACTATTCATCGGACTAAACCTTGCCTGGTTGTGGAAATCAGGGCATTAGGAAATTGAGTGGCTTCGAAAGGAAATGTTCTTAATTTGATGTTTAAACCATATCCACAATGCCATTTTTTATAGCAAAGTAGACCATTCCCGCGGTGTTTTTGGCACCGGTTTTTTGCAATATCTTTTTCCGGTGGCCTTCCACGGTGCGGGAGCTCAGGTGAAGTTCCTTGCCAATTTCGGTATTGGTCAATTCTTTACAGACCAATTTCAGGATCTGTATTTCTCTGGGCGTAAAATGTACGTTAGTATCAAAGTTGGGTTTTCCTTTCTTGGTTCCGAAAAGATTTTTGCGCATAATGTTGGTAACCTGGTCGTTGAAGCAAAAGTCCCGGGCCATTACCGTATCTATGGTATTCTCCATTTCTTCGGGCTCGGCGTTCTTTAATAAGTAGCCGTTTACCCCCAGTTCTAATAAATGTATGATAAATCGTTCATCCTCATACATAGAAAGCACAATGATTTTTATTTCAGGGTACTGGGATTTGACCTGCTCGGTGGCTTCTATACCATCCATAATAGGCATCTTCAAGTCCATCAGGATCAGGTCCGGGTGCTTTTCTTTAAGCAGGTTAAGCAACTCCTGTCCATTGGAGGCTTCGCCAATAATGGATACGTTGGGATTGTCATCAAAAAGTGAACTCAGTCCTTTACGGAACAGCTTGTGATCGTCAGCAATAACAGTTTTGATGGGTTTCATTTTGGCAATAGTTAGTGGTCACTATTAATTGTTGACTGGAATAAGGTAACCCATATTTATGGAAACTTTTGTTCCTTTAACAGGAGCCAACTCATAGTCGATGGTGGCATTGATCATACTCAGTCTACTTTCTATGTTTTTTAGTCCCAGAGAGGCTTTGGCTTTATCGGATTGCGAGGGCACAAACCCTTCACCGTTATCCGTCAAACTGATTTCCATATGATCTTCATCATGATTCATAGTAACCTCAATCCTGGTAGCATTGGCGTGTTTGATAATATTATTACACAGTTCCTGGACAATTCTGAACAGAGCCAATTCAGTAGGTCCTTCCATTCTGGGAGCCTGAATATCGTGAAAGAACTCGAATTCCAAATGGCTGTTGGATTCAATTTTTTTAAACAGCTGCTCCAAAGCATGCACCAGCCCGAACTCCTCCAAGGTGGCCGGTAGCAGGTCTCTGGACAATTGTCGGACGTTTGATATGGTCTCATCAATCAACTCCTTAGTATTTTCCAGCCTTTCGAACTGAGGGCCTTCCAGCGCTTTGCCTCGCAGCATACCCACCACTACCAGCCTGATAGTTGATAGCATGGCCCCTATGTCGTCATGCAGGTCCTGAGCAATGCGTTTGCGTTCTTTCTCTTGAGCTTCAATAGTAGCTTTTAACAGTTCTTTTTGGTACTCAGCCTGGATTTTTTGTAATTCCAGATCACGCTGGATAATTTTCTTTTGATATATGAAGACGAAGGCTACTATGGAAATTGCTAGCAACAACATACCCAGAGTGCCCAATATCACAACATTAGTTACGTCCATTTTCTAGTGATCCTCCAGAAACCAATAGTTAATAAAACATTGCGGATGACCATGACAATTGCATTTATTATCCATATACCTTGAAGAAATTCAATCTGTTCATTTGTCAATTCTACAGAGGTGTTAGTAGCAATTACAAAAAACAAGTTGCCGCAAAAGTATAGGAAGAAGGCTGTGCCAAACCAAAACATAGGTTCTCGGCCCATTACTTTCACTTCTCCCCGATCAAACAATTGGTAAAAATACACCAAACAGAGCACAATAAACACTGCTGTTTCCAACAGTCTCAAATTTGAGCTGAAGGCATCGGAATCGGCCCATATGAAAATACTGGCAGTAGAAGTAAGGAGAACTACTGCTAGAACCACCAACACTATTTTTTTCCAAATCCCAAAAAGTACCCGTCGGAAAATTGCTGAAAGAAAAAGGGTTTCAACTGCTACCCAATATGGGAATATCGATGCCGTATCCATATTCTGATTTGCCATATAGGTGGTAATAAACTCTGAGATCCCGGAAACGATCACAAAAAAGAAAACGATCTTTGCTACCGAGTCTAGTCGTTTATAACGAAAAAGCCCTGCTGCCAAGGGCAATACAATACTCCATGCGGCAATGTTGGTTGCCACGTAGGACCATAAGGCGATGTCTTTCATTAAGTTCGTGGACGTTGGAGATGGCCGTCTCAATATTGGGGTGAATTGACACGACCGTCTAGCTGAATAATCCAGGCTTCAATAGTAAAGAAAACGATTTGCCAGGAGAATTGAAAGGTGATTAGCAGAAGAAAGTGAAGGTATTGTTAATATTGATATTACTGTGATTCAAGAAGTTACTTTAAATTAAGCGTATAAACACGTATTTTTCTACGTGTTTATACGCTTGCGCTTTTGATGTACATAGCTAGTATGTTTAGCTCGTTGATCTTTCCTTATTTTTTGGCAGATAGCACGGAGCTGTAACCAATTTCAGCACCGGCCGCTACGCTACCATCGATCAATAGCTCACCTTGAGCGGAAACACCCAGCAATATAAGTTGAGGATTTGACAGGTTATCCAAGCCGTATGCCAGGAATAGTCCTTTGGATTGGGATTGGGTCAAGACCTCTTTTACCACTGAAGCGCTGAAAGTATAATTGCTGGGACTTTCAGGATTGTTCATAGCGAATTCGCTGATCATCATTTGAGCACTGGCAAATGAAATAGGAGCACCGATCTCCTCAATCACTACACCACCGCCACCACAGAGAGGAGGACAGGATCTACTGATATCGAATGCTAATCCAACCTCGGAAGCATTTTCGCCAAGTCCTTGGAAAACCAGCTTTTGGTTGCCTTCCAAATCCTGAGCATTGTAAATCTTAACTCCTTCAACACCTTTTTGGTTTAGCAATTGCATCAAGGCATTTTCTCCATACATATGTCCCCTTACTTCTTCGGTAAATTGAGCATCGTAATTCTGCATCCAGCTGTCTGCTTCTTCATATTTTACAATTTCTCCTTTGTAAGCAGTTGATGATTGGGCAAATAATTGAACGCTAGCGAAACATAAGACTAGGACAGTTAAAAATAGGTTAGTTTTAAAATTTTTCATGATTAATTAAGTTGGTGTTTAACAATATTAGATGCACCAAGATATGACCATGAAAAACCAGAAAAAATAGTGGTGTAAGTTTATACAAGAAATCGCAAAAATAACGTCTACAGCCATTAACAGGGGTTTTGAGCTAACTTGCTGGATAATAGAGAGGTTTAGGACTGTGTGAAATTTAGGCAATAGGGGATTCTACCTAGCAAATTCAGTATTTGTACGGTTGTAAGTTTTTCCCAGCTATGACACTGGGAAAAGATTGGGGATAGGTTCTAATGCGATGATACAAATATTTTTGAATAATGTTAAGAATTTTTTAAAGAGATTATCAACAAAAGACCGGTATTGTACAATTTTAGCCAAGTGGGTATTTCGACTCAGGATGCCACCGGCCTTCTCTGTGTATCAGTAAAGTTAGATGCTTTACTGTCACGCGCTCAGAGAAATCTTTCTTATTGAATTTCTCCCAGGCCAGGTGAAACTTGCTCTTACGGAGGTCCCGGAAAGCCAGAGTAACGTGAGGGTGAAAGACACCATCCCGATAATTGGCATTAAAAATACTCATCTTCCTTTTTAAGGTGTCGGTGAGCCGGTTTTGCAGGTCTATCAATTCCTTATGCGGCACCACATCAATAAAGATCACCTTTGGAGCAAAGCACCCGAAATCCTTCAGCTCTAGGGTAAGGGCATGCTGATCACTGCAGAAGTCGTCAAGGATCCCCTTAAGCCTGTGGACTTGTTTAGAGGAAAGCCGTAGGGGCATATGTAGGGTAATATGAGGAGGGGATCGTAAAGCGGCTCTACTGCCATAGTCAATGGCTACTTGTTCCTTAAGGCCGGTAATGATACCGGCGACATTTTCCGGAAAAAGTAAGGCTATGAAATAAAGATCCTTTGGAGTTTTAATAGTTGCTGACTACCTGATTCTCATCTACATAGATCAAACGGAATTCTGTACGCCGGTTTATGAGATGCTTGTCTTTAGCACAAGGATGATTATCTACACACTCATTTAACGGCCGGGACTCACCATACCCCATGGCAATCAGACGGTCTTTAGAAATCCCTTTATTCATCAAATACTGCTCAGCACTCATGGCTCTTCTTTGTGAGAGGGCCATATTGTAATCAGCAGACCCCCGGGAGTCCGTATGCGAGCTCAATTCGAATTCTACGAACGAATACTTATCCATAAGACCAGCCAGTTTTTCAAACTCCGGTTGATACTCGCTTTCTATTTTTGTCTGGTCAAATCCGTAATGTACAGGGTTAACCTCTAACCTATCCGCTAGGGTGATGTTATTTTCTTCTAGCAAGTTGATCAGCCAATCATCGGAAGACTGATGATGTTCTTTCACTTCTATCAGGCGCTCATGGGTAAGAATATACGAGTTAGATCCTTGGGAGCTGTTTATGGTCAACAGTGTCCCTTCTTGGGGAGCGGGCTTTTCAGATTTCAAGTTGATTTCCAATGGCTCCATCACCTGATCAAGATCGGTGGTGGCGGTTAAATGGCCCGGAGCTTCTGTTACAATTTCATAAGGAAGATCCGGGGCTACTTCAAAGACCACTTTTCCCTGCTGATCTGGAGATTTGGCTGCCAGGGTATAACCCTGTGACTTAAGGCTTACTACCGTTTGCTGACGCACTTCTTCAGCACTATTAACGATCACCTCCAGAATTTCGTAGTGTTCCTGGAATTGGTAAATGTCATCATTTCCACTGCGGTTTGAGGAGTAATATCCCAAACCTTTTTGGTGATCAACGATCAATCCGAAATCATCTTTGGTACTGTTGATGGGATACCCTATGTTGCTCACTGTCTTGGGACTGGATTTTAGGTCCACACAATATATGTCCAATCCTCCCATACCGGGATGTCCGTTTGATGCGAAATACAGTTTATCTTCAGGATCTTTGAATGGAAACATTTCATTGCCCGGAGTATTGATCTCCGGCCCTAAGTTTTGTGGTATACCCCACTTACCCCTGACATAAAGAACTTTGTATATATCGGTTCCTCCCTGGCCTCCGGGCATATCCGATACAAAGTACAATTCCGCACCCGAAGGATCCATAGACGGGTGTCCTACTGAATAATTTTTACTGTTAAACGGTAAAGGCTCTAGACGCTGCCATTGATCTAAACCAGTGGGTAAAATAGCGGTGTAGAGTTGCAACTTGCTGACTTCACGATTGTTGTGCTTCACCATTTGGTTTCGAGTAAAGATGGTACGTGAGTCCTGCTGGAAAAAAGTTGCTGGCCCTTCATGTAACCGACTGTTTATTCTTCCCTTAATCTTCACTGGCTCTGTAAACATCTCGTTTCCTACAATAGGAGCACTCTCGTAAAGGTCCAGATACTTTGACTTATCCCAGGAGAAGTTCTTTTCCAGGTTGACAGCACTTCGGCGGGAGGACGAAAATACGATACCGTCCCTATAAAAGGTCGGGGCAAATTCAGCAGCCGGGGTATTTATATTTAAAGAGGTGACCAGATATTTGCTGGAATCCTGAAAATACTTGTGGATATTCTGCAAGCTGTACACCAAGTTTTGAGCAACTTCACTTCTGGGATTCGTTCCCAAGTACTTCTTGGCCCATCTTAAACTGGAATTGAAGTTGCCGTTACTTTGTAAGACCTGTGCATAGTGCAAATAGTGCAGGGACTTCACTATGTACGATTTGTTGATAACCTGGGCATACCATGTTTCTGCATTCTCAGTATCGTTGCTCTTAAAGTAACTCTCGGCTAGCTTTAGCTTGGCGCGATCGTTGGCCGGCTGCTTGTCAATTACCTTGTGATATACCTTTATGGCCTTGTGAAAGGAATTGGACTCAAATAAATGGTCGGCTCGTTTCTCTTTAAATGTGTAGTTGGTCTGGGCAAAACCATCGTAAACCAAGAAACAGGCCATCAACAGGCCCGTTATTAAGGTGATCTTCTTCATTAAGTGGTATAGTGTCTAGGGGCTAAATGGCACCCTAATTTCCTAAAAAATTGCCTTACTTAAAATTGTACTTTATGGTATTGAGGCTAAGTTATTAACAATCACCGGTGTGTGGATAACCTCATTTTGTACTAATTCTGGTTGCAGCATGGATATATTTGTACTTTATGAATCTAAATTCACGGAGGGGTACAGGTGAACAATCAATTACTTAAAGTAATACCTTAAGATAATATCATAGTTTATCCACATAAAAACCACTGACTACTGCGTAATTATGGGGATAGCCTTCATTGGGAAGGTGAAATGAGATGTTACATTTTATCCACAATAACTTAATAAAGTTATATTGTGGATAACCAACGTTCAATTGCACTTTAAAAAGAACCGGGTGTTGATAAATAAATCTAAATAATAATTCTAAACTCAGTTCTTCTATTCAATTGGTGTGCGTCTTCCGAACAACTAATGGAATTTCCACAACTATTGGCTAATTGAGTTTCACCAACAGCGTTTTCAATAAGGCGTTCCCTGGCAATACCATTGGCTATCAAATAATCAATGGCGGCTTGCGCTCGTCGCTCCGACAGTTTTTGGTTATAGCTATTGCTTCCACGACTGTCGGTATGAGATAATAAGCCTAGTTTAAAGCTCTGGTTGCTTTTCATTAGTGCCACCAGCTTATCCAATTCCTGAGCTGCATCCTCACGGATGTCCGATTTGTCGAAATCGTAATAGATATTATTAATATTGAAGGCACCTGATAAAGTCATGTCGTTTTCGGTGATAAGCTCTTCCAAAGCAGTTTGTTCAACTGACTCTGGAGTATCAACTTCCTGCTCAATAAGAGATGTCTGGGTATCTTGAATGGACTTGCGTTGTCCGATCATTTGATTCACCAAACCCTGATATTCAGGAGAAAGGTTTTGATAATATGCGTTCAATTGCGGTTGCGTGGTAAAAGGCTCATCTTTCGCTCCCAGTGAAACCAATTCGTCGAACATCTGCTTTTCATCGCCCGTAAGGTTATCATAGAGGAATTGGTCTTCGGAACGCAAATTGTAAACTCCGGAATTTTGATCATCCTTTATCTTAGATCGAATCAGTCGCTCGCGTTCTTTGAGCTGAATTGTCTCCTCCTTATTGACCAAATAGTGATTACCATCTTTCTCTTCATAACGGTAAACCTGGTTATCCGTGCTGACAAACCGTTCTTCCTCACCTTGCTCGTTCAGTAGAGTTATGATCTTGGCATCTTTTAAATCCAGATGACTAGCTAAATTAGCGGGTGTGGGGCTGTCTTGTTGCATAAAGACTTGAACCTGGGCAGGGCTTTCCTCATCAATTGATCCTATGTTGATTAGTTGCTCTTGGTAACCCGGTTTGCTTACTAACATGGTGTAATCTTTCCCAGGAACCGCGTTAAACGTCACCCGTCCGTCCTTCCAGGTTTGAGCAATCTCTTGTTCTTCACCATCGGAAAAGATTTTCACTTTCGCATCTGATAGAAGCTGGGAATCTCCTTCAAATACCGTAGTCTCCAGAGGTATGGCTTCCTCTGAATTATACACGCCGGATTGACCACTGGCTTCTGAAACCTGCTGTGGCTGCAATTCCTCGACGTTCTCAAAATGTTCACCTTCGTGCTCAACGGCTACTAATTCATCTTTGAAGCCTTCTTGAGTAGCGATTACCTGTACATTTTCTGAAGGTTGTAACTCAACCTCCTTCAAATCTGTAGTTTGCTGGATCAGATTGCCATCTTCAAATACCTTGTAGATGATGCCCTGATAATCGGGATCAATCTGGGATGCCGAGTTCGGACCTTTAGCTAACAATTGCTGGTAGTCCGGGTCTACAATTTCTTCCTGAGCGGCCATCATGGGGAATTCTATCTCCACATCCTCGGTTGTGGAAGAGGGGATGTGATAGATAAGGTCTTGGTAGCCCTCTCGGGTCACTAACGCCATATAATTCTCTCCTGGTATGGTTTTGATTACCGTTTTCCCCTGGGCATTACTGGATTCAGTATTCACTTCCTTTCCTTCCACAAACAACTTGACTTCTGCCCCATCGATGATTTCTCCATTTAAGTGGTCCTTAACCACCGTTTTGAATTTAACGGACGCGTTTTTATTATTTGTGTCCGTTATGGTCTCCATCTTACTTAATGGCAATGAAATTACTTCCTGAGAGTCCTTCAATAAGTCATCCCCGGTTATATCAATAAACTGATCCTGATAATCATCATGGCTGGCTACAAGTAAATAGTTTTCACCGGGCAACACTTCAAAGGTCAGAACACCATCCTTTAATTCGTAAGACAAAGGTTGATCCGGGTTATCCACATAAAGCTTCAAGTCCGCATCCTGCAAGAGTGCCTGGGTTTCAGCATCAAATACTTTAGCATCTACAAATTGCTTGTCGACGAACTGGTTGTTCTCTGAAACACTAATGTCTTCAACCTCGGATGAGTACACGTCAGCATCCGTCATATTCTCATTGGACAAGTTATTCTGGGCCTCATCCACCAGCCCATTGGCTTGCCATGCCTGATTTTCTTGTTGAGTATGTAAATCTCCGTCAGATCCCGGTACATCCAGTAGGGCTACACCCGTTAGCTGATCTTTATCTTCGGTAGTGAGACCACTGTCCACCAGTCGCTCTCCTTCTACATCTACGGGATCTATCTGATCCAACTCTTGCTGGCTGTTATCCCAACCCTGCTGGGAATTCTCGGTGAATTCTTGCTGCGACTGGTCCTCTGAAAGAGTATTCGCTTCTTCGTTAAACTCCGGTGCATCTAACAGGGCTACTCCGGATAGCTGATCTTTATCTTCGGTAGTGAGACCACTGTCCACCAGTCGCTCTCCTTCTTCATCTATGGACTCCAGCTCTTGCTGGTCCTTATCCCAGTCCCTG
>CBDBUW010000003.1:0-18726 GCA_965212195.1 Cyclobacteriaceae bacterium
AGGGATGGACCCCACAACTCCAGTGAATAAGCATTTGACAATCTGGGCAAGCAGGATCAAGGAAAAGGAACGAGCAAGAGCTTAAGTATTAGGCTCTGGCGTTAGGGTGCGTCAAATCGGGTGCCAGCAGGCGCGGTTAGACCCGGGATCGAAAGAGTTCCCCAAGTTGAGGAGGCGCGGCAACAAGGATGGTTAGGCAGTAAAAAAGTTTGGTTTGATCAAGAGGTCGGTTTGGAGGTTTAATTTGTAACCGAGTAGGGGTGCCGTTGTCAAGCCGTTTGCTGAGGCCATGAAACCTGAGTAGTAAACCCGGATTAGACACCCGGTTATTCTTAGGCGCTAATAGGTGATAGCCGCCGGAGTACTACGAACGCACGTTTAAAATTCAAAGAACTTGGCGGTCGGCTAACCTACCAGGGGAACATGTGCCTTAATTCGATGATCCACGATGTACCTTACCCCGTCTTGTAAAGAGTCAGTCGCTATACCGCCGTTGTTACTTTTTCGTCTGAGTGAAGGGAAGAGGGGGAGAATGGTGGGGGAAGCTTCTGGTCGAGAGAAGTGTGTCTTGGCCTCCCCGCCACGAAGGCAGGTTTAGGCAGCGCCTAAGACGGGGGGAGTATGTGTTACAAGCCTGATTTTGGACTACGGAATGGGTAAAGGAAGGTTTCCCATGAAGGTGAACTTGGCAGTAAGGTGAGAGTAATGAGCTTACCTGAAGAGATGTAATGGTCGGCGTTCAAATCGCCCGTCGCTCCCGCCGAAAGGGGGGATAAGTCGTAACATGGTAGGGGTACTGGAAGGTGCCCCTGAAACTTTGCTGGGCCCGAACTAGAGTTCGGTAGCCAAGCAGCTTAATTGTTTAGTGGAAAAAAACATTGAGGTTTCTTAGTAAAGGAGATTGGTCAGAAAAGTAGAGAAAAGCCTCAATAAGAGGAGTAACAAAGGAAAAGCTTTTTTTAACTAGAGTACCTTTTGGAGAATGGGCTCACTAAGTTTATCCTTAGGGAAAGACCCGAAACTGCAAGAGATACCTTTTGGTTGGTAAGTACAGGTGAGCGTGGAAAAGCTTTCTGGAAAACTAAAGGTAGGGTTATATGCCTGTCGGGTGTGGAGATAGCTGGTTAGTCTAGAAATATATCAAAGTATAGCCTCCTGGAAAAGTGTAGACCAAATCTAATTAGTATCTTGGGTTTGGTACTGGGGAGTCGGTCTTGCGGAGACAAGTTCGTAAGAGGAGAATAAAGATGTCTAAAACCTTTTATGGAATTACATGGGCGATTGGCGGCCACTGAATATTGAGTTCGTGACAGAACAAATCCTCTAAGTGGATAAAATCTGTTGTTTCTTTTTTCTTTTTTTATAGACTAATAAGGTAGGCTAAATGTTACCTTAATTACTATGTGAGTGTGAGTATTTTGAGAGAAACGTCTTTGTTAGGTCAGGAAAGCGAAGAAAAACTTTTTTCTCTCTATTATAAAAGCAGCAATAAGGAACTCGGCAAAAGACAAAGCCAGGAGCTTCGCCTGTTTCTCAAAAACATGGCTTCTTGTGCCTATAAAGATAAGAAGTCCGGCCTGCCCGGTGAGGTTCTTCCTTTAACGGCAGCGGTAAAGTGCTTTAATCGTAGCTCAATTTTCTTGCCCTTTAATTGTGGAGCTATGTGAATGGCAAGACGAGGGTTCAACTGTCTCGTTGCTGATTAAAATAAAACGGAGTGTGAGTGAAAATACTCGCATGGATTAGAGGGACGATAAGACCCCGTGGAGCTTTAGTAATAGCTAGACAAAATAGTTTAGTTTAAACTTAGGCTGGGGCAGCCAGATGGGAATGAAAATACCATACGAGAGGCAAAAAAAGCGGGCGAGCTTTTAACGATCCACTAGGTCAGTGAACGGCGGAACAAGTTACCCCGGGGGTAACAGGCTAATTTCGCTCTGAGAGATCCTATTGATGAGCGGGTTTGGCACCTCGATGTTGGCTCAGGGTATCCCAAAGATGTAGGAGTCTTTAAAGGTTGGTCTGTTCGCCCATTAAAACCCTGCGTGAGCTGAGTTAAGAACGGCGCGAGCTAGTTTGGTTTCTATCCTCTAATTTTTTTAATTCTGTCCGTTGTACGTAAGGAACCGGGGGGGCTACAAGGTAGAGTAAATTAAATTATTACATAAAAATTAGCAGTCCTATAGTTTAGTCGATAGAATTTCTGATTTGCAATCAGGGGGCGTGTTAGTCACTGGGACTGAGGGGGGGCGGGAGGGTTTAAGAGGTGAAAAAACTATTACGGAGAGTTCTGCATTTATTTCCTTTATAGGAAATAGTTTTGCTAGGGGCAGGTGTGGGGAAATTAGCACGTAAGGATTTGGACCTTGAGGGGGTACGAGGAGCGTACCGCCTCTAGGCCAGTCAATGGTGTGGGGTCAAAGGCTAGGCGGCTCTTGTGGTGAAAAAATCATAACAGCTTGTGGCGCTGTAGTTGGGGGAATCCCTGGGAGTCCGGTGGCTAGTCAAGGGTTCCTTGGTTCTGGTTTCGGCCCAGAAATTAGAGGTGCAATCCCTCTCTCGTCATATAGTAGAGTAAGAGGAAAAGGGTCTAGGTTAATAAAACTGTGGGATTTAAAGGCCCAATATAGGGGAAAACCCCTGACCTTATTAATGAGTTTACGGCTTCATCCTTACGGAAATGTGCAATTATCACCATGGCCTTTCGCGGCATCGTGGGGGATCGCGGCTATGTTAATAGGTTGGGTTGGATGCTTCGCTGGCCAGTCGAGAGACTGCCTGTTTGCGGGGCTAGTTTTGTGCTGTTTAGCCGGGTTTGGGTGGTCTAAAGAAATTGTTCGAGAGAGAATGCTAGGAGGGCTGTATTCAGATCTTATACAAAGATCTCTTCGAATAGGGTTTTTCTGGTTTCTGTTTTCGGAAGTCATGCTGTTTGTTTCCTGTTTTTGGGCTTTTTTTCATAGGAGGTTTGCTCCAGGGGTTTGGGTGGGCTGCGAATTCCCTCCTGTTGGAGTTAAGCCGTTCTGTCCTCTTGGACTACCTTTAGTGGCCACTTTTGTATTGTTATCTTCGGGGGTGTCAGTTACTTGGGCTCATAGAGCGCACCGGGCTGGGGAAAAAGACGAGCTAGAGCAAGCTTTGGGGCTAACTATTGTCTTGGGGTTGACTTTCACGTCAATCCAAGCGTTTGAGTATAAGAGATGCTTTTATAGAATTGCAGACGGGGCATACGGGAGAAGATTCTTTCTGCTCACTGGGTTGCACGGCCTGCATGTAATTGTAGGAACTTTAGGGCTTATAAGAAGGGCCCTCCGGTCTTACCTAGGGCATTATGCTTGTGATTTACCTTCTGTGGGGTTCCTCGCATCTATTTGATATTGACACTTTGTCGACCTAGTATGGCTTGGGGTGTACTCTTTCGTTTATGTTTGAGGGGGTTACGGCAATATGTACTGGCTATACCTATAATTCTGGTTTTTGGGGTAAGGGTAAGGATTTTGCTGGCTGTAGCTTTTTTATTGGGCGGTCTCCTGCTTTCTAGGTCCTATTTCCAAGACCGTCAAAAAAAAAGTCCGTATGAGTGCGGGTTTGACCCGGTTGGGGGGGCTCGGGAGCCGTTTTCCCTACGGTTCTTTCTGATTGCGATTTTATTCCTCATTTTTGAGGCCGAGGCGGCTTTGTTCTGGCCTGTAATCAGGGCTTACTGAAGGGGTGTGCGGACTGGTGCAGCTATGTGGGGAACCCTAGCCCTGCTAGGCCTTCTTCTGGGCTTGTTTTGAGAGTGGCGAGGCGGCTGCTTAGAGTGGAGTTAGGTGTGTTACGTGTGAAGTAGTTTAACGAAAATAGGTGGCTTATTCCCACAAGATGGGGAATTCCCCCCTTTGCAATTGGGGGACGGTAGTTTAGTCAAAACTTTCCACTGTTAATGGAAGAATGGAGGAAATCCCCTTCTCGTCCCATTTATGCCAGCTTGGGGTAGTGTAGTGTTTGCAAGTCCAGCGACTTTTAAGGTTATAGCTATTCAATCTTTGCATTCGTATATTATAACTTGGGTAATCTTTACTGGGTGTGTAGTTGTTTTTTACTTCTTCAGAAGGCTGTTTTGCCCGTGATACGCTCGGTTTACTCGAAGGTCAGGAACTTTAGAACTTCTGTTTTCCGCGGTGCCCGTGATGGTTTTGTGGGTAATTTTTATGCCTAGGGCGGCCGCTTTATATTTTTTTGATTCCACTAGAGTTTCTGAGGTTACAGTAAAAGTGGTGGGGCGGCAATGGTATTGAGAGTACGAAATTTACTTAGAGAACAGGGAGTTCTGAGCACGGGCCCCGTCTTTAAGGGGAGATTCTACGGTAGACCTGCGGGGGGGTTCTTGGCGGTTTGAGTCGCACCTAATTCCGATAAATGGGATTCGTTTGGGGGAGGTAGACCAGCCCCTAGTGATCCCATTTGGCGTGCCTATCAAATTTGCTATCACAAGGGGAGATGTTAATCATGCTTGGTTTGTCCCTGCGTTTGGGGTAAAGAGGGACGCTATTCCTGGGCGAATTAATGCAGTGACGGTGACTGTGGCTCTCCCTGGGAAGTACTACGGGGCTTGTGCCGAGCTATGTGGGGAGTACCATGGGTTTATGCCAGTCATTGTAGAGGTGGTTAGCCCTCAAGATTTCAGAACATGGCTGCAGCTTAACACTGAGTAAAAGCAATGCCATCTCGAGCTCTTCTTGAACACTTTGAGCCCTCCCATTATGGGGGGCTTCTTTTTATGTTACTTTTTTCTCTTTCGATTTTAAGGTTCTTTATAGTGGTGGGAAGGTGGGAAAGGGAGGGTGCTTGGCCTTTCTTTACTCGACGTATTTATTTTTTGGCTAAAAACCCCTTTTTAGTTATAAAAAGAGAAAATATCAATAGAGAGTTTTTAAGTGTGCTGCTAATTGGAATTTTGGGGCTAAACTTGTCTCCTTTGTGCCCTATATGTCCTTCAATAACTGTCTACATAACTTTGAGGCTCTGCATTGCTTTGGTTATATGTCTTTCTTCTGGGATATCAAAGTGGTATGATCAGCCTAAAGCATTAATCGCGGCGATAACGGGGTCTTCTGGGAGAGCTTTTCTAGGGGTTCTAGTATTTTTATCTATAGTAGCTAGGGCCTTCTTACGACCTTTAAGGCTATGTATTCGTATCAGAATCAACGCCTTGGTGGGGCATCTGCTGCTGATGGCTGCCAGCTGATCGGTGGCACTAGCCTTCGTGCCAGGAGCCCTGAGAAGGTTAGGGGGGTGTGCAGCTTTGGCTGGGGTGTGGATGCTGGAAGTGGCTGTAGCGCTGATCCAGAGAGGGATTTTTGTGTACCTGTTGGCGTCCTGGATACAGGAGCTAGACGGGGCTGACTCAGTCTTAAAGCTGGGTTAAGTGTGAGTCGGGCTATCGTGGCAGAAAAGTTGTATGCGTTTGGCTTAAGCCCAAAAGATGGGGGCAATATTCTCCCCGATGGCGATTCTATTTAGATCTTCCTTGGATTTTTGAGGCCTTTGCCCTCTTGCTTTTATAAGTGTCTTATTGGTGGGAACTTGGCTAGCGTTCTCTTTAAAGCGAAAGCACGTTTTGATTTTACTGCTGCTGTTGGAGGTTAACTTAGTTGGTCTCTTAGTTGGCTTTAGGTGCTTTAGGGGAATATACTCCTGGCTTAGGTGAGTAATAATTGTAGTGGGTGTGTGCGAAAGGGCGATAGGGATAGCTTTGTTGGTATTATACGCTCGGAGCCACGGGAGGGATCGGGTAGCGACGAGCAGGATGATTGGGTAAGTTTCAAGGGCTGAAAATGATGTTCTGTAGTAAAAGAATAACGTTTGGCTGTAAACCAAGAGTTGGGGGAATCCCCCAGGACAACCGCGGGTTATAGTTTATACAAAAATATCTGGTTTGGGTCCAGAAGAATCCTTGCGGCTGACCCGGGTTGAGTAGTTGAAGAACAACATCGGGCTGCAAACCTGAAGGTGGTTAAAAACCCTCGGCCTAATATGTCATCAAAGAAAATAGGCTGTTCTGGCTGAGTAGTTGAAGAACAACATCGGGCTGCAAACCTGAAGGTGGTTAAAAACCCTCGGCCTAATATGTCATCAAAGAAAATAGGCTGTTCCGGTTGAGTAGTTGAAAGACAACGTCGGGCTGCAAACTCGAAGGTGGTTAAAAGCCCTCGGCCTAATATGTCAATAAAGAAAATAGGTTGTTCTGGTTGAGTAGTTGAAGAACAACATCGGGCTGCAAACTCGAAGGTGGTTAAAAGCCCTCGGCCTGCATGCCATTACGAAAAAGGCTGGGCGCTGTACGAGTAGCGAGAGGGGTTATTTATGATTTGCCAAGGCCCCTAAACCTGTCTATTTGGTGGAACTGGGGTTCCATTTTAGGGATGTGTTTAGTAGTTCAGCTGGTAACCGGGGTGTTCATGGCAATGCACTATTGCGCAGACGCAGACATTGCTTTTGTCTCCGTGGTCCATATTTGGCGGGACGTTAAAATGGGCTGGTTCGTTCGAAGATTGCATGCTAACATAGCCTCAGGGTTTATGTTTGCGTTGTTTGTTCACATTGGGCGAGGTTTGTACTATGGGTCTTACCTCAGATGGAAGGTATGAATAGTTGGTGTCGTGATGTTTTTGTTAGTAATAGGAGTTGCTTTTCTAGGATATGTCCTTCCTTGAGGTCAGATATCCTTCTGGGGGGCAACGGTAATTACAAATATGATTACAGTGGTTCCCTATGCGGGCCAGGACTTATCTTGATGGCTATGGGGGGGGTATACTGTCGGGGACCCAACTCTGAAACGGTTTTTCGTGTTGCACTTTTTACTACCCTTTGTGATTGCGCTGTTTTCCGTCATCCATTTGGTGCACCTTCATGAAGGGGGCTCTAGGAATCCTTTAGGGGTTAAAGAAGACTTTATGGGGGTTCGATTTCACTCGTACTATTCCTTTAAAGACTTAGTTGGTCTCCTAGTTTTCTTGGGGGGTTTGTTGTTCATTGTATTTTTCTTCCCGCATGTGTTTGGGGACCCGGTGAACTTTGTACCCGCCAATTCAATAAAAACACCAGAACATATTAAACCAGAATGGTATTTCCTGTTTGTATACGCTATCTTGCGGTCCATCCCGACTAAGGGAGGAGGTGTGGTAGCTATGCTGATAGCGATCTTGATCCTAGCCATGGCTCCTCTCTTCTACAAAGGGCATTCCCAGAGGCTAATATGGTACATGTCTAGGAGGTACCTATACTGAGGCTTCGTAGTAGTGTTTGTACTTCTAATGTGGGTAGGGGGGAGACCAGCAGAGGAGCCTTACGTCACGCTAGGGCGGGCTCTAACCGCCTTCTATTTCCTTCTCTTCTTCCTCATCCCAGTCTCAATGTGGGTAGAAGATGGGCTGATGCAGGAGTGATACCACGCCGGGTAGAACGGGTCGCCTTGATGTGGCGGAAACTCAGGGGCTGATCCCCTTGGTATTGTTTAGGTAGTTTAATAAAAACGCAGTGTTGAAGCCGCTGAAATGGGGTTCACCTCCCTGGACAGATGTTAGCAGTAATTTTCGTAGGAAGTAGAGTAGCTGTATTAGGGGGTTTGTTTTTAGTAAAGCACCCGTTTAGGGCTGCGGCGTGTCTGGGGGCGCTAGGCATCTTAAGATGCTCTTTGGTCGGGGTATGAGGAGGGTCATGGCTAGCTTGTGTCATTTTCTTGGTCATTTATGGGGGATTGGTAGTGGTCTTTGGATACATGGTAGCATTGTCCCCAAATCCGACGTTTAAGGTCAGAGCTTGGGAAGGGGCAGCATGTGTTTCGCTAGGCGGGATGGGGAGGGTTGGGCTCCCTGGGGTTGCTCCGGAAGTTTTTGGGGAAACTCTTTTGGGGGTTTTTGAACCAGAGGAAATTGTAAGTGTAGGGTGGATAGGGGGGCCGCTGCTAGCAGTGTTTGTTATCTTCCTTTTCGGAGTAATGTTCGGAGTAAGGCTTTGCGTGACTCAGGGAAGGGGGTCACTCCGACAAGTTTCTTAAGGTCAATAAGGGCGCCTGGAGTGCTAGAGGAAGGTAGCAATGACGCCAGTAGTATAAACGAGTATCTATGCCTTCCAAGTGTAGGGTCCCTGGAAGGGCTGGCGTAAAAGGGACTTGGTGTAAAAGAGCACACTTCGCTTACGTCGAAGAAGTGGGTTAAAGATCCATTCCCTTACCATGATAATAGGTTTAAAAACTCAAGGTAAAAAGCTGGGCTTCAAGCCGGCCACGGGCGTCTCACATAATTACTATTTTATTAGAGTGGGTTCCAGAACTCTGGCAGGGCAGCTGGAGGGAGTTAGAAGGAGGTGTATTCGGAAAGCTGAGTTAAAGGGGGGCCGTATCGCTCGGGGTTGAGGTCATATCAAGATGGTTTTAGGGGATTTGGAGGTTTGTTATAGAAACCCTAGGGTCCTTTGGATCCTAGAGGTTTTCGCTCCAGCAAAGGCTGGAAAGATCGGTGCCAAGAAGGCTAGGGATGATAGAAAGAAGGAAGCAACCATTAAGAAGTGTTTGATGGGTAACGAGTGCAGTTGCAGGTTTCGTATTGCTGCTGTAAAGAGAAAAAAGGATGGGGGGAGCCATAGCTTGAGGTCAGAAAGAGGGGATAGCTTAGAGGACAGTAAAAAATTTGAGAATAAGACTGAGAAAGCGTGCATTCGGAAAGCTGAGTTAAAGGGGGGTCGTATCGCTCGGGGTTGAGGCCATGTCAAGATGATTTTAGGGGATTTGGAGGTTTGCTACAGAAATCCTAGGGTCCTTCGAATTCTAAAGGCTGTCGCTCCAGTAAAGGCTGAAAAGATTGGTGCCAAGAAGGCTAGGGATGACAGAAAGAAGGAAGCAATTATTAAGAAGTGCCCGATGGGCGAAGGGTGTGGGTGCAGGCTTCGTCTTGCTGCTGTAAAGAGAAAAAAGGATGGGGGGAGCCATAGCTTGAGGTCAGAAAGAGGGGATAGCTTAGAGGACAGTAAAAAATTTGAGAATAAGCCTGAGAAAGCGTGCATTCGGAAAGCTGAGTTAAAGGGGGGTCGTATCGCTCGGGGTTGAGGCCATGTCAAGATGATTTTAGGGGATTTGGAGGTTTGCTACAGAAATCCTAGGGTCCTTCGAATTCTAAAGGCTGTCGCTCCAGTAAAGGCTGAAAAGATTGGTGCCAAGAAGGCTAGGGATGACAGAAAGAAGGAAGCAATTATTAAGAAGTGCCCGATGGGCGAAGGGTGTGGGTGCAGGCTTCGTCTTGCTGCTGTAAAGAGAAAAAAGGATGGGGGGAGCCATAGCTTGAGGTCAGAAAGAGGGGATAGCTCAGAGGACAGTAAAAAATTTGAGAATAAGCCCGAGAAAGCGTGCATTCGGAAAGCTGAGTTAAAGGGGGGTCGTATCGCTCGGGGTTGAGGCCATGTCAAGATGATCTTAGGGGATTTGGAGGTTTGCTACAGAAATCCTAGGGTCCTTCGAATTCTAAAGGCTGTCGCTCCAGTAAAGGCTGAAAAGATTGGTGCCAAGAAGGCTAGGGATGACAGAAAGAAGGAAGCAATTATTAAGAAGTGCCCGATGGGCGAAGGGTGTGGGTGCAGGCTTCGTCTTGCTGCTGCAAAGAGAAAAAAAGATGGGGGGAGCCATAGCTTGAGGTCAGAAAGAGGGGATAGCTTAGAGGACAGTAAAAAATTTGAGAATAAGTCTGAGAAAGCGTGCATTCGGAAAGCTGAGTTAAAGGGAGGTCGTATCGCTCGGGGTTGAGGTCATGTCAAGATGGTTTTAGGGGATTTGGAGGTTTGCTACAGAAATCCTAGGGTTCTTCGAATCCTAAAGGCTGTCGCTCCAGTAAAGGCTGAAAAGATTGGTGCCAAGAAGGCTAGGGATGATAGAAAGAAGGAAGCAATTATTAAGAAGTGCCCGATGGGCGAAGGGTGTGGGTGCAGGCTTCGTCTTGCCGTTGTAAAGAGAAAAAAAGATGGGGGGAGCCATAGCTTGAGGTCAGAAAGAGGGGATAGCTTAGAGGACAGTAAAAAATTTGAGAATAAGCCTGAGAAAGCGTGCATTCGGAAAGCTGAGTTAAAGGGGGGTCGTATCGCTCGGGGTTGAGGCCATGTCAAGATGATCTTAGGGGATTTGGAGGTTTGCTACAGAAATCCTAGGGTTCTTCGAATTCTAAAGGCTGTCGCTCCAGTAAAGGCTGAAAAGATTGGTGCCAAGAAGGCTAGGGATGACAGAAAGAAGGAAGCAATTATTAAGAAGTGCCCGATGGGCGAAGGGTGTGGGTGCAGGCTTCGTCTTGCTGCTGTAAAGAGAAAAAAAGATGGGGGGAGCCATAGCTTGAGGTCAGAAAGAGGGGATAGCTCAGAGGACAGTAAAAAATTTGAGAATAAGCCTGAGAAAGCGTGCATTCGGAAAGCTGAGTTAAAGGGAGGTCGTATCGCTCGGGGTTGAGGTCATGTCAAGATGGTCTTAGGGGATTTGGGGGTTTGCTACAGAAATCCTAGGGTCCTTCGAATCCTAAAGGCTGTCGCTCCAGCAAAGGCTGAAAAGATTGGTGCCAAGAAGGCTAGGGATGATAGAAAGAAGGAAGCAATTATTAAGAAGTGTTCCATGGGTGAAGGGTGTAAGTGCAGGATTCGTGTCTCTGGGGTAAAGAGAAAAAAGGATGGGAGGAATCGTAGCTCAAGGTCAAGGACAAAGACGAGGGTAGCTGGCAGCCAAGAGGCTGACTCAGAAGAAGAAGAAGAAGAGACTGAGCAAAGAAAAACCTCAGCCTGGGGGAGGCTTAAAAAATCCCTAGCGGATAAGGGTTTTTGCTACACAAACCCTAAGTTTGTGAGGTTCATGAAAGGGGTTTATCGGTGAACTTGAAGGACAAGGCACAAGGACATTGGAAGAATGTATTTTCTGGTTGGGTTTTGATCTTCTTTAAGAGGGGTGTCATATAGGCTAATTATTCGGATTCAGCTGTCTCGGCCAGGGCAGTGGGTAGGGGATGCACATGCGTATAATGTAGCTGTTACTAGGCATGCCTTGATCATGATCTTTTTTTTCGTTATGCCTGTCCTGATTGGAGGGTTTGGTAACTGGTTTATTCCCCTTTTCATTGGGTCGCCAGATATAATTTTCCCTCGGTTGAATAATTTCAGTTTCTGGTTATTGCCCCCAGCTTGCTTCATAGCGATTGGGTCTATGGGAGTGGGAAGAGGAACAGGGGCAGGGTGAACTTTGTATCCTCCTTTATCAGGACTGACTGGAAGATGAAGGTACAGGATCGACCTTACAATTTTCTCCCTCCATTTGGCAGGAATTTCTTCCATGTCCGGGGCGATTAATTTCTTAACTACCATGTATAATTGTCGGCCTACTTTAATAAAGGGGGAGCGGGTTCCGTTATATCCGTGGGCCGCTATTGTCACCAGAATTCTGTTAGTGGGGGCTATCCCTGTTTTGGCAGGAGCTTTGACTATGCTTTTGTTGGATCGGCACGTGAACAGAACCTTTTTCGATCCAATTGGAGGGGGAGACCCTGTTTTATTTCAGCATCTGTTTTGATTCTTTGGGCACCCGGAGGTTTATATTTTGATCCTTCCAGGGTTTGGGATTATTTCCCATGTTATTATATACTACGCTAACAAGCGGGAAGTGTGGGGACATTTGGGGATGGTCTACTCAATATCAGTTATTGGGCTTCTAGGGTTTCTTGTGTGAGCCCACCATATGTTCACTATTGGAATAGATGTAGATACTCGGGCTTATTTCATAGCAGCCACAATGATTATTGCAGTCCCCACAGGGGTTAAAGTGTTCAGTTGGTTGGCTACTCTTCACGGGTGGCACGCGGCTCCCTATCCCCCAATATTGTGGGTAGGAGGATTTTTGTGTATGTTTACTATTGGGGGGCTAACGGGGGTGGTGTTGGCTAATGCTTCGGTAGACGTTCTGTTGCACGACACTTATTATGTAGTTGCCCACTTCCACTATGTACTTAGAATAGGGGCCGTTTTTTCTATTTTGGCAGGGGTGAGGCATTACTTTGTGTTCCTCACAGGGTTTGCCTTTAACAAAAAGGGTCTCCGTGTTCACTTCTACCTAACTTTTATTGGGGTAAACATGGCATTTTTCCCTCAACACTTTTTGGGGGTGAGGGGGATGCCTCGGCGGATTCCGGACTATTTAGATGTCTTCTGAATATGGAATTGAGTGTCTAGGTCCGGGGCTTTTATTGCTTTTGGAGGGACTATGTTGTTTTCAGTGGTAGTGTGGGAAGCTCTGTGAAGTCAGCGAGGGCTGATTAGGATGTCATCAACTGAGCAGTGTATAGAGTGGGTATCAGTTCATAAGGGGGCTCCGGCTTCTCATCATACTTTAAATTATAACGTTCCCTTTGGGAGAATTGCTCGTAAAGAAGAGGAAAATAGGTAAGTAATAAGCTGTTATGGTGTAGTATTGCACGTAAGGTTTTCAACTTTAAGGCCTCAACAATTCTGAGTAACAGCAAGATGGGTGTGATTAGGCTCAATAAAAGAAGGCTTCTAACTTTTTTTTGCGCAGTGGCAACGCGCCGTGCCCACATTTTGAAAGTATTTATTAAAAACGGTCTATCTTTGTCAGTGATGTTCATAGGAACAACACTTGCTATAATGGGGCTTTATGAAGGGTTAGGAGGACTTGTGGTAAGGTTCTCTTTGGTAGAAATGGGCCCTATTAGAGGGGAGGTTAGCCTAGTTGTAGACGGGGTAAGGGTGGTATTTATTGGGGTAGTAAGGCTAGTAGCGGGGAGAGTTTTGGTATTTTCAACTGAGTATATGGAGGGAGAAATTTTTGAGGACCGGTTTCGTTTACTCGTTTTCGCATTTGTAGGGTCAATAGTGTGACTAGTGTTAAGGGGAAACTTGGTCACAGTTATCCTAGGGTGGGATGGGCTAGGAGTGATTTCATTTGTTTTAGTAGTGTTCTACCAGCAGCCGAAGTCTCTTGGGGCGGGGTTGGTGACAGGGCTAGTAAATCGGGTGGGGGACGTGTTTTTAATTCTGTCCATCAGCTTGGCACTAGTCAGACATGGGAGAAGGACCAGGACCGTTGTAGTATGGGGATTGGTAATAGTTGCTGGGATGACAAAGAGAGCTCAGTTTCCCTTTAGCTGCTGGTTACCTGCGGCGATAGCGGCTCCTACGCCAGTGTCGGCTCTAGTTCACTCGTCAACATTGGTGACGGCAGGGGTAGTTCTAATGGTCCGCAGGGATTTTCAGGGGTCTATATTATTGGCTTGAGTGGCGTGTCTCACTGCCCTTGGGGCAGGAGTTAGAGGAGTTTTTGAAAATGATGGAAAAAAGGTTATTGCTCTATCTACCTTGAGTCAGCTTGGGTTTATAATAATCGCTGTGAGTTTAAATGAGGTAGGGATTGCCTTAGGGCACCTGTTAATGCACGCCCTTTTTAAGTCAATACTATTTATTTGCTTTGGAGGAATTATTATGTCTAGGGGTCATGAGCAGGATTTACGTCGACTGGGGGGAGGTTGGGACAGAATACGGGTTATTGCAAGCGGAGCTCAAATTTCCGCTGCTGCCTTGTGCGGGCTTCCTTTCATAAGGGGGTACTACTCTAAGGATTCAATTCTAGAGCTAGTCACAAGATTTGGGGTGAGAGGGGTGGTTGTAATTGGAGTAGGGCTTAGGGCAATGCTAACAGGGGTGTACACAGCCCGGCTCATGTGGAGAAGGGTGTACTCCTCCCCCTCTGGCGCTCCGGTATTTTTCGGCATCAATGAAAGGGGGTTTGCAGTTTCTATCCTAATACTAAGTCTTGGGGCCATTAGAGGAGGACGAATTTTTTGGCCAACAGAGGATTGTTCGGGGCCTTACTTTGTTGGTGGGGCTAAACAAGTTTTAGGGGCTTTAAGAGGTGCAGGAATAGCTTTGGCAATTTATGTGCTGGAAAAAGGTGTGCGGATTCCTGCCTCCGCATTTTGGAGTAGGATAGGATATCTATCTGCCCTCTCAGGGGAGGTGAGGGCTAAAGTGGGGCTCAATATTGGGGTGGAAATTGAAAAAAATGTGGAGAAGGGGTGATTAGAAGAGCTAGGGCCCGGGGGTGGCTATAAGGCGCTAGCAGGGGCATCTGAAAAAATAAAGCTATCTTCAGTTGTATCCCCTCAATTAGGGCTCAACGCGAGCTTCCGGGGGGCCGTTATAGGGGTAGGGCTGTTAGTAGTAGGGTACAGCGCCATAGGCTAGCCCTAACTTTGGGGGTCTAGGTTAAGAAAACTATAAGGCTTCAAACCTTGTGATAGGGAGCCTCCCTGGCCCTCGAAGAGTTTAAATGATGGAAAGTTTCGTTGGGAGCTCGGTGAGCGAAGGTCTTGTAAGCCTTAGGAAGAGGATAGCCCTTTTCAACGAGAAAGGGGAAGTAGTTAAAATAATATAAGACTGTCACTCTTAAGTTGCGCGCTTAAGCGCGCCTTCTCCGACATGCAAGTCTTCCGTAATAGAGCAGCTCAAGTTTGTCTGGCGATTTCTTTGGTAAGGAGTTTATGCAGGGTATCTTGCTTAAGAATTCTAGCAAGGTGATTTTTTTTAGAGTTAAGAACTTTAGCTATTCTTCCTTTAATAGTTTCCAAAAAAAGGGGAACTCGCCCCGAGGCGGCCTTTGGGTATTTCTTTGCACAGGTGCTGGGTTCTGGGGGACTGTTGGTTTATGTAGTGAGGTCTGAAAGGCTAGTTGGGTACTTAGGGTTCCTAGTGGGGGTTTTTTTAAAGCTGGGGATCGGGCCATTTCATTGGTGAGTTCCCCAGGTTGCTGTTGGGGCAGGGTGGGAGGTTTTTATGGTAATTCTTACGCTGCAAAAACTGGCCCCAGCGGCATTGATGATATCTTTTGTTGGTGAAGGGGATCTGGTAGTGTTAATAGTAGCTTGCTTCTCAGCGCTTATTGGCTCTTTTGGAGGGCTAAAAGAGGGAAACGTGATGGGGGTTATGGGGTGGTCTTCTATTAGGCAAAGAGGGTGGTTGGTGGCAGCCTGTGCAGGGAATGTGTGGGTAGCAGTGATTTTTTTCCTGGTCTATGTGTACCAGGTAGGGTTTCTAATAGTGCTACTAGGGAGGGGGAGAAGTCGTAGCTTGAAGGTAGGAGACCTGAGAAGAAACGGGTTCTCTGCGGTTAAACGGTGCTGCGTATGTGTGTTTCTTTTATCCATAGGGGGGATTCCCCCCACTCTCGGGTTTTTCAGAAAGGTAATAGTTTTCAGTGAAGTAGTTGAGTTAACGGGTGGCGTAATCGTGTGCAGTGCTCTTGTTATCTCCAGAGCCATAAGAATGTTTTTTTATCTCCGAATAGTGTTTAGGGTAGCAGAAGAAGGGGTTGTGAGAGTACGTGGGGACAAGTACGAAGCTAATTGAGTTGTGGTTCTAGCTAGGGTCATCGCTGCGTTTGGAAGTGTTATTTTATTTATTTGCTGTCAGAGTGCGGAAGAACGTACGAGGGTTATCCCGAGGGTCCGGGGACGGATGACAGTCTGAGTTGGCAGAGATAATGCAGTCGCCTTAGGAGCGAAAGACGGGGAGTTCCTCACTTGGAGATGTATTGAATCGTAATTTTGTTAGTTTGTAATGTTTTGGCCTTGTTAGGGGTAGCATTCTACACCTTGGTGGAGCGAAAGCTATTGGCGTACGCCCAAAGACGGCGTGGGCCTATAATAGTAGGGGTGGGGGGATTGGGCCAGCCTTTCTCAGATGGGGTTAAGTTGCTGACAAAAGAAATGATTCAGCCTCACCGAGCTAATAAGTTAGTCTTTCTACTGTCCCCGGTTGTCATGCTCAGAGTGTCCTTAGTTTTCTGAGGGGTAAGGCCCCTAGCGGCTGAAGGGGGGTTGATCTTTCAATGAGGGGTTCTGCTGGTAGTATGCATCTCAAGGGCCTCAGTTCATGGGATCCTGATGGTTGGGTGGTCTTCTAACAGAAAGTATGCTCTGCTTGGAGCCGTTCGGGCTATGGCTCAGGTTGTTTCCTATGAGGTTGTTATGCTGACTTTAGTGGTGGTTCCGGTGTTATTGCTAGGGAGAGGGGACTTGCTGTTACAACAAGTAAAGGTTGGCAAAGTAGGCCTATTCGCGGTCCTCTGGCCTGTCTTTATCGTCTGGGTGATTTGTGTAGGAGCAGAGGCTAATCGGGCCCCATTTGACTTTGCTGAAGGAGAGAGAGAGTTGGTGTCTGGGTTTAATGTTGAGTTTAGGGGGGCATCCTTTGCAATAATTTTTCTAGGTGAGTACCTGGCCTTAGTGTTTCTGTGTCTCTTCTCCTGTTGCCTGTTCTTTGGAAGAAGAAGATCGGGGGTAATTTTGAGGGGGTTAATATTCGGGCAAGGGTGCGTGCTGAGTTGTGCAGCGGTCTGAATTCGGGCAGCTTTCCCTCGGTATCGGTATGACTTATTAATGATAATAACTTGGAAGTCCCTTCTCCCGTTTGCCTTGGGGGCATTTTCCCTGGTCCTGCTAGGGGCTTGCGTCCTTTAAAAAAAATTTTAGAAATTTTTCTACCTGTATTGGGAATATGTGTTCTTCCAGGAATCGTGGGCTGGGCGATGTCCTGATGTGTCTTACTAGGGGTGTTCTCTGCCGGGTGTGTGGGGGGGCTAAGGGATCGGGCTGGGGCTATAAGAACTTCCCTGGACAGGATAGTAGGGGCCTTAATTCTATTGAGTTTGTGAATTGGGAGGCTATCGATCATTGCGGAAAAATCTAGAGAAATTGGCCTTAGCTTGATTGTTCTGCTTAGGGTGGCCGCTTTCACTAGGGGAGACTTACTTTCTTTTTACCTTTTTTTCGAAAGCTCCCTTGTGCCGATTTCTTGGCTGATTATCCACCGGGGAAAGCAGCCAGAGCGGTACCGTAGGGTCCATTATATGGTCCTTTACACGTTGGTAAGGTCTCTCCCTTTACTGTGCTGGCTATTGTTTCTGTTTAATGAGTGGGGGCACCTATTTTTTATAATGAAGAGGGAGGTCCTGATAAGTGGTTGGATAGCAATTTTTTTGCTGTGAGCCTTTTTAGTAAAGTTACCTTCATTCCCCTGGCATATTTGGTTGCCCAAAGCTCACGTAGAGGCTAGGGTTGGGGGGTCTATAATGTTGGCTGGCATCCTGTTGAAGCTGGGGGGGGTGGGGATTGCTCGTGTTTTGGCCTTTACATCTCTGGACTCTAGAAAGGTAATGGAGTTATGCAAGTCTCTAGGAATTTGGGGTGGGGTATTAGCGGGCTTAGTTTGCCTTCGAGAAACAGATCTGAAAAGGCTAGTAGCTTATAGCTCAGTAAGGCACATAAGGTTCGTAGTAGTTGGTTTGTTGAGAATAAAAGAGCTTGGGTGGTGTGGGGCCAGAATTCTTATAATTTCCCATGGGCTAAGATCTTCGGGGATGTTTTTTTTAGTAAATACAGTCTATAAAAAGCAAGGGTCCCGAAGGATTTTAATATGTGGGGGTTTACTGAGAGTTTTGCCAGGCATAGCTTTCTGGTGGTTTGTGGGGACAATTTTTTCGGGGGGATGCCCTCCTTCAGCCTCCTTGGTAAGGGAGATTCTAGTGGTGTGCAGAAGAATCGGGGATAGAGGGCTCGTTGTAGGGTCCATGGGGTTAGTCATTTTCCTAAGAATAGCTTACGGATTCTATTTGTATGGAAGAGTAAGTCATGGAAGGGTTTCGGGGCGAGTGGGGCCGTTTGTGGGGTCGGACATAATGAGGAAGCTAGTTTGCTTTCTTCACTTTATCCCGTTGGTTATGTTGACTTTGTCCATTGAGAGATTAAGGGCCCTGGGCTAAGTATGCCGTCTATATGTCCTCATGACATCCTTACTGGTTTTTTTTTCATTTGGGGGTTCCTATTCGGGAGGGTATTAAGAAGGAAGTTTAGCTTGAAGAGGCGAATTCAGGGAAAGAAGTAGGCTAGTGGGGGAGAGAGGTTAATGTCTAGAAAGGCGGGGGATCCAGCGGGACCTTAGTAATAAAGGTATGAAAGAGAAGAGGGGTGTACACAGCAGAACACAAAAATACATATAATGGGGGTAGCGGTATATAATGGAATATAACATATATATATATATATATATAATGGGGACAGTGATATATAATGGAATATAAGATTTATATAATGGGGATAGTGATATATAATGGAATATAAAATATATATAATGGGGATAGTGATATATAATGATATATAAAAATATGTATAATGGGGATAGTGATATATAATGATATATAAAAATATATATAATGGGGATAGTGATATATAATGATATATAAAAACATATATAATGGGGATAGTGATATATAATGATATATAAAAAACATATATAATGGGGATAGTGATATATAATGATATATATATGGGGATAGTGATAATGGGGATAGTGATACATAAATGGGGATAGTATAACATAATGATATATATGGGGATAGTGATATATAATGATATATAATGGGGATAGTGATATATAATGATACATAAAAATATATATAATGGGGATAAGTGATATATAATGGAATATAACATATATTATATATGGGGATAGTGATATATAATGATATATAAAAATATATATTAATGGGGACATGGTATTGTTAAACGCCCGGTGTGGCTGATCCTCGGTTGACTTCTTGTGGATAACGGGAGGATCGATACCAAACTGCTGGCTGACCTCGGCCCCCAGAACACCTGG
>CBDBUW010000004.1:0-11280 GCA_965212195.1 Cyclobacteriaceae bacterium
TGGCGGCGGGCATATAATGATCCGGCGCCGAAAAACAAACCCTGCGGGTTAAGTCCGGCGGACGCGGCAAAATACATAATCCTACCCATGCCTCTTCACCGCCAACGTCAGAGCAAGCGCGGTTTCAACCAATCTACAGAACTAATCAAGCCCTTGGCAAAACATCTCAACCTCCCTATCGGCAGTCGAGAGACCGGGCTATGCGCACGCACCAAACCAACCGATCCCCAAATAGAACTTAGTCCCAAAGAAAGATTCAAGAATGTTAAGAGTGCTTTCAGGATTAACGACCATGCGAGAACAGAGATAAAAGGGGCTAATATCCTCATAGTGGATGATGTGATAACCTCGGGAGCAACTATCAATGAATTGGCCCGCGAGCTAAAGAAAGCGGGAGCGAAAAAAATTATCGGCTGGGCTTTACTAAAAGCGTAATTAGCCAAACGAGCTGAGAGATTCCGTGATTAGCTGATTATTTGACCGCCCTGACCTTTATTAACCCTGCCATACCATTTCAATGATAATCCGCTGGGCGCGATGAGCGCTTCTTCGTGTGATTGACCGGCCTGCTATTTAACCGCCTCCAAGGCAACCAATCCTTGCCAAACCGTCTTAAGGATAATTGGTTGGGCACGCTCGTTAGGATGCAACATATCTTCCAGAAAATATTCCTCTGTCTTAGGCAAATCACCCAACAAATCATCCACCAGTTCAAGATCATATTCCTTCTGCAGTTCTTTATAAACCCCTTCAAACCTATTCTTGTAAAAGGAACCATAGTTATTCGGCAGATTTATCCCCACAAGCAGCACCTTGGCGCCAGTGCCCTTGGCCATCTCAATTATCTTGCTGAGATTCTGTTTCATTTGGCTAAAAGCCAATCCTCGCAAACCATCATTGGCACCCAAAGCCAAGACCATATAAGAAAACTCAACCCGCCCAACAATCTCCCTCATTCTATATAAGCCGTTGCTGCTGGTGTCGCCTGAGATGCTCTCGTTTTGCACCTTATAGGCGAGAGATTTGCTGTTAATCCTTTCCCGCAAAAGATTAACCCAACCCAACTCCTCCGGCATTTCATAAGCGGCGCTCAAACTATCGCCCAAGACGAGAATAGTTGGCGTCCCCCGGGCGCTCGTATTAATAGGTGTCCACATAGTCGTTAAAAAAATCAAACAAATTACAAAAAAATTAGAAAAGCTTTTCATTATATCTATACTATGAGAATTATATACTATTCGCCATTGCTGACGAAATAATAGCTTGTCAGCAGGCGCATATGGAGGAGATTTCTCTGAACTTTCAACTTCCATGTCCGCCATGTTATCTCGCTTAAGCCGTGGCATATTTGCTTTCTTTTATGGGGTAATGCGTAATAGCCGCAAAGCCCCCACGAGGCGCTCGGATATCTCACTCCAGAGGCGGCTATGGTGAGAGCCAATTGTGGACATTTTGGTAGAGGTTATACAAATGCTTGCATATATTTGCAAACTATGTTATAATACCGATAACTTAGGGGGAAATTATGGAAAAAACGGGGGAAACTATATTCTATTCTGATGGCGGCGCACTAGCAGGCATTCGCTTTCATTTTCAACGGGTGTGGCGGAATTTCATCAGCATTTTTATATTGATGGTTTTGCTGATATCATCGGGCTGTGGCGGCGGCGGCTCGGGCGGCGGCCTCATATCACTGCCACAACTTGGCGAAACACCAACAAATGATCTTGATGGCGATGGCTGGGAAGACGATGTTGATATGGATGATGATGGCGACTTGCTGATAGAGGTTAGCACCGCCGCCCAATTGAACGATATCAGGAACTACTTAAGTTATGGGGAAGGTTCCAACGCCAGTATTCGCGACTGCGGTTCGCGGGAAAAAATTGTCTCCTGTCGGGGTTATGAAATAATAGCTAATATTTCTCTGGAAGAATACGAGAACTGGACACCTATAGGTTATTGGGCTGGCGACTTTGAATCCTTTCCTTACTTTGATATGATATTTGAGGGGAATGGTTATACCATCAGTGATTTACGGATTAACTTAACCGCAGAGAGCTATAGAAACATTCTCCCCGCCGAAGTTAACCCCGTCTCGGCGGGAGTTGGTTTGTTTGCCACCGCAGGTCCGAACTCAACTTTTGCCAACTTAGATATCGTAAACTTCCAGGTCCATGGCAATGATCTTGATAGAGTTGCCACTTTGGTTGGCATTATTGATAATCCAAGCATCCCGGATGGCTATCAAGTGGAAAATATTTCAATATCTAATTCTTCTGTACATGGGCGGGGGGATGTAGGTGGCTTAGCTGGCTACTATCACGATGGAAGATTAAGATCCCTGCGCAGTGAGAATACCAAGATTACCGGTGGTAGGAACGAGATAGGAGGCCTAGTCGGCACCAGTCGTGATTTATTTATGGAAAATGTGGCGCTTGAAAATGCCAATATCTCCGGCAGGCAAAATGTCGGAGGGATATTGGGCTATTCTTCCGGAGTAGACATTTCCGCTGCTGTTGTATCCAATACATCTATCGCGCTAAAGAATGATTTTGGTGGCATGATCTCAGGTTACAATGTTGGATCCTCGCTAAACAATTCCAAAACGTTTTCCAGCCACATAGCCGGAAGATCCAGGATGGGAGGACTATATGGATATGCGGGAGGGACTGAAATTAGGAACACTTCTTCTTATAATAACTCTATCCACGCCCAAGGGCAGGGGGCGGGCGGTTTAATTGGCTATGCTACTAGCAGTGGCGGGATAATATCGGACTCCTATGCATCGGGAAACATACTTCATGCCGAATATAATGTCGGAGGGCTTGCGGGTTATGCCAGCTCGCTAGAAATAAGGAGATCCTATGTTTCGGGTGGGTTTTTTAATACCAGCTATCAGTTGGGAGGCCTTATCGGCTATAGCAGACGCAATAGTATTAAAGATGTTTATGTCCTTGGAACTTGGTTGCATATCCATGACCGGTCGCGTAGGGAAGCCACTGTTGGTGGAGTTTTCGGGGTCATTGCGGATCCGCAAGATCAACCGACTTCTGTAAACTCTTCTTATGTTTCACTTAGTGGTTTAAGTTATTCACTCACCAATAATACCGATGTATTATACGGCGGCGTAATAGGCGGCGATCCCGGTGACGCTGTTATGGCAGATATTTATTGGGAGCGTGATATCCCCATAAATGGAAGCGGCGGCAATCTAATCCGGACCAATTCTCTTGTGGGTTCAGAGCTAAGCGAATTAGAGTTGCGTCAAGCGGATAATGGAGATTCCCGCTTCCAAAACTTTGATGCCTTATGTGAGGACGGTAGTAAGGCCTGGGATTTTGGCACTCCCGATGACTATCCAACCTTGACCTGCCCGCCGGACCACCGTTGAACCAATGACCTCCGGGTCAAATAACGGGCTTCAGCCGAGAAATAAGATTCAGCTAAACCAAAACTCAACATAATTGATTCTTGGCGGTTAGACCCATAACCCGCCAAGACATCTTAGACCCACTATAGATCCAACCGCGCCATATTGATCTTCATCCGCCAAAATCTATTACAAAATATTAAACCCCCACCAATACGGTTATAATAGCAAGAACCTCTTTTTGCAAAGCGGTTATGTGTGGGAAGAAGAGCATTGGGATACGCTCATGAATAGTATGGATCATATAGTAGAAACAAGAAAGAATGGCCCTATCCTAAGAAGTGAGTTAGCAATAATTACTATTTGATAACTTCTTAATCAATAAACAAAAATCACTACATTTATATTATGTCTTAGCATATAATCTAAGACATGTTAAATTTCTATGATGATTTTGTGGACACATGCCCCTATAACAACTTCCGAGAACAACCGGATTTTAAGCCATTGCTTGCCGGTTATGAAGGAAGTATTACTCATTTTAATCAAGCAATTAAAAGAGACCCCAAAGAGTCCTCTCTCTATATTGGACGAGGATTCGCAAAGGAGCAGACAGGCGATAAAAACAGCGCTATAGACGACTTTACTCAAGCAATAAAGTTTGGTCCCAAGAATCTAATGGGTTATTATGGGCGGGGTATCGCCTATGCCGCTATAGGTCAATCCGGGGATGCTTTAAGCGACCTCAACAAGGTTTTGGCTTTGGGGCATGATAGCGCCACCTTTTATCATCTGCGTGGTTATGTTCATTTTGATTTAGAAGATGATATGGCAGCATTGGATGATTTGGATACAGCAATGATGCTATATAGAGGTTCGGCCGATATTCTAAATAGCAGGGGCATAATTAATATTGCCTTGGATGAATATCAAGATGCTTTGGGCTGCTTTAGTGAGGCGATGAAAGTTGATCCTCTCCATAAAGCAGCGTGTGCGAATGCAAGAACAGTATACGATTATCTCATAGAAGCTGAAGATGAAGTTGACCCTGAATATAACCCTTTCATCAATAAGTGAATAGCCCCCACGTTTAGTGATTTACCACCCGACAATTCCTGGCAGAGGGAAAAAGAGTTGGCGCGGTCTATTTGACTTTAGATTGTATATTGTCGGAATATACAAATAATAACTGACCGGAGGTATGTCCTCGAAGATTATTGAAGGTTAATTAATCCTATACAGAACTTTCATATTAAGAAGGGAGCCCATCCTTATCATACTTAGCTATGCATATTGAGCGTCCACCTTTTGGGGTTATCCCCTGACCTCCTATTTTCTTTTCTAGCTCTTTCCTGATTCTACGGTGCAGCACTCTTCTTGCTTCTGTATTTCTTTCTTCTGGATAGATATCAAGAAGAAAAAAATGATAGGTTTGTGAATTAGGGAAATGCTTTGCAAAGTCCTTTTTAGATTGAAGATAAAAAATAACAGCCAAGGATGAGTAAAACTTACGCAGGTTCTCCTCAACTATTCCATAGATTATAACCTTTTCTTTAAGTGTCCGCTTATCTTGTTTACTGATAGGGGAATCATTTATTGTATTAGTCACTTCAGCGAGAATTTTTTCTCTATTGGGGAAAGTGCCCTTAAGCCTATCATAATAAGTTCTTAGAATATCAGTTTGTTCTATCAGGTAAAAATCAAACTCGTCCTGCTTTTCTTCTGCCGAAGTTAGATACAAATAATCACACGCGGGAAAGTTATGAACACCCAATACATCAAATAGGCATCCCTCATTTTTGTTTTTTATACGCACTGATAGCTCTCCCCGTTTTATCGGATCTAGCTTAATAAAAGTTCTTTTGTCTGGCCCTTTCATGCTATCGGGGATGTGGATAACCACGTTTGTGAATTTGTTAAGAAGAAGACCCCACAGACGGCCTTGTGCAGGTGTCACTCTTTTTCCAATCTTTCCCAAGTAGATCGGATATAAAGCTGGTAAGCGGGATTCTCCAAGCTGTCGGCTACTTGGCGATTAATTTCACTCCAGCTCTTGCTAGTGGAGTCAAACTCTCCGCAAGGATCAAAGAAGTTCAGTGATATATTTCCGGCTTTCTCTGGATCTACGGGTTTATAAAAAAGCTCCAGTCGCTGAACTATTAATGGGCTGTGAGTTGCTAAAATGACTTGAATACCATATTCGTGCATTTTATACAAAATCTCTATGATTTTTTCTTGCCATGCTGGATGAAAATGAGCTTCCGGCTCGTCTATAAAAACCACACTACCCTTACGAATTATTTGCCATTCTATCAGAAAGCCCAGCATACCCAACTGCGAAATACCCGTGGCGGTCAAATGTAGAGAAATTGGTTCTTGCGAGTTGGCTTCTTTTTCGGAGAACATCAATTGTCGGGTATTCTTATCCATTATTATCTTGCCGCCGATAATTTCGCTGATCTCTTTGGATAATTCTTCACGGAATTTCCGGCCTGCGCTTCGTTGAATAGTTCTTCTAGAGTCGTCTACTTTTTTAATGAGATCTTGCACATATCTTGGGACCCCTTGAAGCATTTCTTGTTCTTCCCTCCAAATTGAACTCCCCCCCTCCAATTCATCCTTTATTTTCCAATAGATAGGCGATTCCAAATATACCACACTGGAATACAACTCAGGTTCTGGGATGTCTACTGTCAAGTCCTTAATTTCACCCTGCTTGGAAATACGCAGAACTATATGGTCATCATTAAGAAAACTAAGCTTAATCCTTGCATCTTTGCTTTTGTCACCAAGTAAATCTGTTAAATAGGTTGCCTGGAAATTATGCAGCAAACTATACTTAAATCTTTCACTGTAAACTTTTTCTATAACATGCTTGTAATCTTTAGATTTCTTTAGTTCTTTCTTTAATTCTGCAAAGCTTTCATCCAGTTCTTTATAGTAGGTGATAAGAGTTTTTTTGTGGGAAGATAAATCAAGTTCTTTTCCGCGTTTATCAAAGTTGCGTAATACTGTTTCGGCTATCTGCTTAATTTCTTCAATATCCGGCAGATCATAGTCCGAACTGTCTTGTGCTCTACTCTTGGAATTTCTTGTCATAGCCCTTAGTGAAGAATTCAACCTAAAACGAATTATTCCTGCATGCCCTCTATCTTTTCCTTTGAATAATCCAAGAGAAAGTTTGTCGTTGGCACGTCTTACGCTACGATAGAACTCGGCATGAACTATCTTCTGATAACCTTTCTGTGGATCAATCTTAGCCACAGACAAGATACTATAAAGAACCCGTGACACATAACTCTTGCCGGTATTATTGGTGCCGACAAAAACACTCAGCCCATCTAACTTAACTTTGGCCTTCTTGATCTTGCCGAGATTAGTAATTTCCAATAAGTTTGACATTATGAGTATATTATAAGGTATTTCCAATATTTAGCCCTATTTACACAACTTCAACTCAACATATCACAAACTGGCGGACTATAGCCCCTAGCCAAATCGCTGTTTTGATTTAAACCATAACTACATCCCTCTAACAATAAATCGGAATAAATATCGGTTTTGGCTCATGATAGTGTCACCTGTTATCATCGGCACTATAATGCCCTCTAATAAATTCCGGAAGGTGGGGCGGTTAGCTTTTGAAACGGGATTCGTAGAACTCCACTACTTCGGGGTGGCAGATTATATCCCGCTCGCGTAACTGATGCTTTAGCGCCACATCCTTGGCTTCGCGACAGCGGCTCAATGCCACATATGCCTGGCCGGCGCTAAAGGCACCGCGATGGAGATCTATAACAACCTTTGCCAAGGTCTTACCTTGGGCGCGGTGAACGGTCATAGCCCAAGCTAAGATAAAAGGAAACTGGGTATAGTTACCGGCTTCTTCGGCCTCAATCCTATTTTCTTCGCGGTTGTATTTATAGTCCATTACTTCCCACTTCTCTTCCTCCACATTCACCACCGAACCATCATCAAACATCCGCACTTTTATGCTGTGTTTGTCTCGATCCTCATCATAGACAAAGCCCTCAATATGAGCGAGGGACCCATTGAACCACTCCGGCCCGTTTTTGACGAAAATAATTTGCGCCCCTATCTTAAGTTCTATGAGGCGCGGCGCCGGTAAGCGTGAATCATTGTAGTCGGCGCAACGGCCTTCCGCTTTACCCTCAAATGTTCTTAGCTGCCCCGGCAGTTCCTCCAACTTGGAAACATTGACTTTCTCCGCCGCCGCTCTGATGCAGGTGAGTATCACCGCATTATTATTAAGCAACTTCGCGCAGTGGCCTGGACGCGCCAGCCAGTGGTTGATATCATCCAAATCTTGGGTGTCCCCTTTACGGATACGGTTCAGCATCTTATAAAAACTGTTGTCCTTTCCTTCTATATCGGTAAAACGGCGAGCGATCTTTAGCTCCACAAAGTCCATCATGCCCTTCGCCAGTAGTTCACGCACCGCCATAGAATTAAAGAAGAATGCTCCGCTGCTTCCCTCATAACGTGAAGCGAGAAAATCGGCATCTTCGCCTCTAACAACCGGTTGAAGTTGAAAGATATCGCCAACCAAAAGGAGTTTAACTCCACCGAAGGGTTTATTCCTTTCTCCTCTGTGAATACGCATAGACCTATCAATCGCGTCCATTAAATCGGCGCGCACCATGGAAACCTCGTCTATGACGAGAAGTTCCATATTGCGAAATAGAGATTCTTTGCGGCTGGATATCTCCACCGATTCGCCGCCAACAAAAGATCCACTCTCATAATCATATACTTCCGGCGGAAAACCGAACATAGAATGAATAGTCGCGCCCCCCGCCTGCATAGCGGCTATACCGGTCGGAGCAACTATAGCCATATTAGCCGCCCAATGCAAGTCCCTCTCGCCTTCATCGCTGGATAAATATTCAATGAAAGTTGTTTTGCCTGTGCCGGCGCTACCGGATACTAACACACATTGACAAGCGGTCTTGATCTTCTTCAGGATCTCTTGATATTCACTTTTGTCTATAGTCGTAAGATCGCGGCTCGCGACAGATAAGGTCTGGGTGTTCGTGGAATCCTGCACCGTATTAATCTGTTTCCAAGCCGAGCATACTCGCCACCCTTAAGAGAGCGCCGCGCTTGTTAAGTGTCTCCTGCCACTCCTTGTCTTCATCGGAGTCCGCGACTATACCGCCCCCCGCCTGCAAAAATAGCTTGCCGTCTTTTATGAGAGCGGTGCGGATAGCTATGCACATATCCATATTGCCGTCCCAGCCAATATAACCAAGGGCCCCGCCATAAATACCGCGTTTATACTCCTCAAGCTCGGCAATTATCTCCATAGCCCGGATCTTGGGCGCCCCGCTCAGAGTGCCCGCCGGTAGAGATGCCCTCAACAAGTCCATAGCATCCAACTCCTCCTTTAGCTCGCCAACCACATTGGATACTATATGCATGACATGCGAATATCTCTCAACCTGAAACTCATCGCTAAGCTTGACAGTGCCTATTTTGGAGACCTTGCCTATATCATTGCGTCCTAAATCAATCAGCATAAGGTGTTCAGCTATCTCTTTGGGGTCTTGCAGCATATCCTTCTCGAGTCGTAGGTCCTCAGCTTCATCTTTGCCTCGCGGTCTAGTGCCCGCAATGGGACGAATAGTCGCGATTCGTTTTCCTCCATCGTGCTCCAGCCGCGCCAAAATCTCCGGCGAGGCTCCGGCGACTCTGAAGTCATCCAGATCAAGGAAAAACATATAGGGTGCCGGATTGACAGTCCTAAGAGCGCGATAGAAGTCAAAGTCCTTATGGGGATAGTTGATGCTCATTCGCTGCGATGGCACAACCTGCATAACATCACCGGCATGCACATATTTTTTTATACGAGTTACATTGGCGCGGTATTTTGTCCCTGCTTCATCGGTGGACAACAACTTATGCAGATTGGCGTCGCTGTCGCTGCCATGGATCTTGAGCGGGGAGTTTAAACCCTCCCGCATGGGCTTGGCAAGTATTTGCTCTATCTCGTCCAAACGTTTTTGAGTTTTTGCATAGGCCTCCTTACCTGCGGTCTCGCTTATCTTGCTATTGTTTTCTTCCCCCTTGCCTTCTGCTTTTTTTTCCTCTCCGCTGGATAAGTCGGCATAGCAAATCAAAATCATCTTACCCAAGAGATTATCAAAAGCTATTATCTCATCACTCTGCATAATAAGAATTTGCGGGCAGCTGAGAGGATCCTCTTTATCAAGCAAATGCCTCAACCTTTTCTCCGAGTAACCGGCGGCATCATAGCTAAAGTAGCCGACAAAGCCGCCACAAAACCTCGGTAATTCAGTAAGCAAAGAGGATTCCTTCAGTGCGGGATCAAGTTCGCTGTTTTTTATTTGTCTTTGTATGTAGTCCAGAGGATCCTCACATTCAAAACTATGCCGCGTAAATTCGTCTCCGTCGGACTCCCGCGTATATTCAGTGAGTGTAAATCCTTCCGCCTTGATGATTCTCTTCGCCGGCAAACCGATAAAAGAATAGCGCCCCCACTTTTCTCCGCCCTGAACCGACTCCAGCAAATAAGTGTAGGGGGAGTTACCAAGCTTAAGGTAGGTGCCAACAGGTGTATCCAGGTCGGCGAAGAGCGAACGCGCCACGGGGATACGGGTGCAACCCTGTTGAACCAGCCGTAAAAACTTGTTATATTCTTGATTGTCGGACAAAACTAAATGATATGTAAAGATAATAATTAGTTTTATTATAGGATATTTATCAGGAAAATATCTCCGTCAAACGGACGAGAAATTGGTGATAAGATTAAGGCGCTGCCGATGTTACCAAATTGCAAACAAACGATAAACTGGCGATGAATCCAGGCGTAACCATCGCTAGTAAATTATCCAATTCCTATAACGCCTTCCAAAGTCCGGCTCGTTTTTGCCTAAATTAGCCCCCGCAATTCTCGCGCCGTGACTTATCCCGCAGCACAAAAGTGCTATAGGAATTGAGAATTATTCCTTAAATATCTATGATAGGATAGTGTTTTATCGCTGTACAAATGCGCCACAAACAAAAAACAAAACTATAATTCCTTATAGGCGCACTAACACTCATAGCCGCCTTCCATAATATACCTAATCTGGCACGCTTGGTGCTCTAGAGATGGCAAATACTTCCTCTCTCCTTCAACAAATGAAGAATCCAACAGCGGATAAGTGTTATTAAACACCCATGTCACTGTTCTTGCTTGTTCCTGCCCTTGCTTCTTGTCTCCCGTCACATCAAAAGATCCCCAAGAAGCGGACGGAAACAGACCACCGCAGTCATTGCCGGAATAATGATCCTGCGTCTCCCCATCCAGTGAACATCCTTGAAATCTTAAGCTCGTTAGACCCTGTGGCATAGTAGATACACCGAGATTAATGCCGATTCCTCCAAGTTGAGGATTGACATCCTCATCCCAATAGGATGAGTTTATGGTTATCCCGTCCGCCGATCCTATAAATGCCCCAGCGGTATCCAACAAGGCGTTTTGAAACCCGCTCAGATTACCAACCGCATAGGAAGAAGCAACTTCTCCGCCCGAGGCCTCACCAATTAAACCGCCTAATATGTTTCTTGCTGTAATATTGACAACACTATAGGATGAAATGATCTCTCCACCCGTCTGATACGCCACTAATCCTCCCAAGCTATCCAAGCCCTCAACCAGGCCGGTGGAATATGAGGCCACTACGGAACCCTCGTTTTCTCCAACCAGCATAGCCCCTCTGCTGACTGCCTGAACCCTGCCGCTCGTATAGCATAGAGTAATTTCACCTTTATTGGTGCCGGCCAAGCCGCCGACCTCTGCCAAGCCAAGGATATCCGCATTCTCTAAACCAAGATTAGCCACCTTTGCTTTATTTTCTATAGTGCCAAAAAGACCAATGCTC
>CBDBUW010000005.1:0-10956 GCA_965212195.1 Cyclobacteriaceae bacterium
TTTATTTAAGTTGAAAACTCCGCAGGGCATTGATTTTTTCCATGGTGGGTTGAGAACTGTATTTGGCAATTAAGCTGAATATTTGTAGGATCACCGATAAGTTTTACAAAATTTAATTACCAGAATCCGTTGAATGTAAAGAAAATATTTTAATATGTTTTCATTAAAAAGCAGCATTTGAGGTACTACTGCGATATGCTGTTGGAACTCTCTGGCAACCAGCTTTAAGGATCATTCGCACAAAACTAAACCAAAACCTAACTCAACATGTCCATTAAAATTATTGGTGCCGGATTACCTAGAACCGGAACAAACACCTTAAAGCAATCTCTAGAAATCCTAGGTTATTCTAAAACCTATCACATGAAAGAGCTAATCGTGAACCCGGAAATGCTTCCGCAGTGGTTGGCTTTAGAAAATGGTGAACAACCCAATTGGGAAAAGCTTTATGATGGCTTTGAAGCCACCGTGGACTTTCCCGCATATCCCTGGTACAAGGAGCATATGGAGCGTTATCCTGATGCTAAGGTCATCATGACTGTCCGACCATTCGAGGGTTGGTATAAAAGTATCGAAAGTACCATATGGAAAGCCGGCCCCCAAACTCCATTGGAGAAGATCGTCATGATGATCAAATTGGCCTTCAGTCCCCGGTTGAGAAAGGTGATTCAATGCGTAAAGTTGGCTAAGCGTAATATCTTTCAGAAGCACTTACAAGGCAAATTTGAAGACAAGGCATTTGCTGAAGAGATCTTTAACAAGCATATGGAAGATGTAAAGGCCTACGTACCCTCGGAAAAACTGCTAATCTATGATGTAAGAGATGGTTGGGGTCCTCTTTGTGAGTTTTTAGGTAAACCTGTTCCGGAGGAGGAACTTCCTCATTTGAACAAGCGGGAAAATTTCAAGAGCATGCTGAAGGATCTAATGAAAGGGGAGATGGTGTAATCAAAAGGCATCTTTGCTCAGTACCTTAAAGTTTCCGGGTTTAACTAATAGCATGGTTGCTGAGGGAATTCCTGTGGAATTAATGGCCATCGGATCCCTTTGGTGATCATTCCAAGAAGACTCCATTACGCTAGTCTTTGCAAAGCCTCAATTGCCTCCTGCACGCCTTCGGGAATACCATGTTGCTCATAAATTTCTTTCACCTTCAGCCATGCCTGTTGGGCCTCTTGAGGTCTTTCAATACCTTCCAGCAAAAGGCCATAACCTCTAAGGGCGTTGGCAAGATCACCATCGTTGCAGAGAGCGGATCTGTAGATGTCAAGGGCTTGGCAATAGTTCGCTTCAGATTCCTCTAACATCCCAAGCTGCCTTTGCAGGTCTGCTAAATGACGTCTGGAGTGGGCTATCAAATTTAGATTCTCAGATTTGGAATAATGCTGCAAGGCCTGCTTGCAGAATTTTAAAGCTCTATTATACCGGTGATGATCCCATTCAATCTGCATGTAAACGTGGTAGAGTCTGCCTAAAACAATATGGTCATTCTCCTGGCAAGACGAATGTACCTGGTTCAATAAATCCCTACATTTTTGATAATTTCCCAAACGACGGTATTTCCAGGCATTATCTAATATGGTTTTAAGTTCCATCTGATTTCCGTATAGATCCTTACCGGTCAAAAGTAGAGGTAAGGGCTTCATTGACCGTTGAATCCTCTAAAGCACCATTCAAATTAACACTAATGCGGTAGAGTATACCACGTTTTAGATTGAATTTTTACATTTTGACATTGGGGCATTAATGTCCCCTTGTTAATCTGATAAATCTTTGCCAACTTCGAGCCAACCTAAACCCAATGTATGATCAACCACATTCAGGATACCGTTGAACTGTCAAACGGGGTGAGAATGCCCTGGCTAGGACTGGGCGTTTGGCAAAGCCAGGAAGGTGAGGAGGTAGAACAGGCTGTACTATGGGCACTTGAGCAGGGATATCGCAGTATAGATACGGCGGCTATTTATCGCAATGAGGCCGGAGTAGGTAAGGCGCTACAGAGCAGTGGTATTTCCAGAGAAGAGATTTTCTTGACCACTAAGGTCTGGAACTCTGACCAAGGTTTTGAAAGCACACTAAAGGCATTTGAAACAAGCCTGGAACTACTGGACACACCTTATGTAGATTTGTATTTAATTCACTGGCCGGTGGAGGGAAAATACAAGGAAACCTGGAGGGCCTTGGAGTTGCTGTATAAAGAGCAAAAGGTGAGAGCAATTGGAGTCAGTAATTTTTTAGTCCATCACCTTAAGGATCTGTTACCCGCCTGCGAAGTAAAACCGATGTTGGATCAGGTGGAATTCCACCCACATCTAATACAACCCACGCTCTTAGACTACTGTCGAACAGAAGGCATCCAATTGGAGGCTTGGAGCCCCTTGATGCAAGGGAAGGTGGTTGATGTACCTGAGCTGATAGCTATAGGCGAAAAGTATGGCAAGTCAGCCGTTCAGGTAACGTTACGCTGGAATTTGCAGCACGGGGTGATTACAATTCCCAAATCGGTGAAAAAGGAGCGCATTATAAGCAATTCGGAGATCTTTGACTTTGAGCTCTCTAAGGACGACATGATGGTTATTGATGCTTTGGATCGCGGTGCCAGGGTAGGGCCGGATCCCGATAATTTTGATTTTTAAGTCAGTGTTGATCGAAGGCTTCCAAAGGAGCGGAGCTATAGAAGTCCAGCACGAATTTCCAGCTGCCGTCTGATTGTTTTCGTAGGATGGTAACGAATTTCCCAACATCTACATTCCCATCACTTTTGCTGAGTCTGTAGTAACCTACGTCATAGGCTTGTTCGCCCAATACTTGCCTTTCTACGATATTGAATTCAATTGTGAGTTTAGTTTTACTTTCACGGGCCCGGTTAAACATATCGCTAAAGCCGTCCATAAAACTTTCATGTCCTCTTTGAATGGGAATGCCCGGATAGAAATAATAGGCGTCTTCTTCATATAGAGTGCGTACTAAACTATCATCCAATAAAGTGTATGCCTTACTAAACGTCTGATAAACCTGGTCTATTTCCTTAGGGCCTTGAGCCCACAGTAGACTGGGACCGACCATTAACCATCCTAGATACAATAACCTCATTTTTTTGGCTTTCGTGTTTTCTTCTTGGAAGTGTTTCCAGCTTCCGTCATGTTCTTGGGATCCCAGTTTACTATCCGCTTTTCGAAATAACTTACATTGGTGGCTACTGCCGGCCCTCCCGCCCGTAAACCGAATGCAGCATCTTCTACTATTGGGCTATTATTGCGCACGGCATCGAAGAAAATGGTGTGATGGTCAAGGTGATCACTATAACCCTTGGGAGCTTTAAATTCCGTATCACCAGGCTCAATGCGTGCCCGATCGGGAGGATATTGGTTTTTGTACCATTCCTCATACTCTTTTTGGGCTTTCTCGGAAAACGTAGCATATGAATCCCACCCCCCATAGCCAGGATGCGGATCAAGCACCTTCTTCTCAATCTTTACGGAGTTGTAGGCTAGTGTCATCACCCCCTCGCTGCCCACAAACCGGATCATGGAACTGCCTCCGGAGCCGTCAATAAGATTGACTCGCATTTGCAGATTGAATGCAGAATGATGCTCGGTTTGCGGATAATCATAGCTTCCAATTACCACATCCGGTACATCGCGCCCGTCTTTCCAGTAGCGCAATCCACCGGTAGCATAAATTCGGTTAGGACCTAGGCTTTTGGTTACGAAATGCATGCCTGAAAACAGATGCACAAACAGATCACCGGGTACTCCCGTGCCATAATCTTGATAATTACGCCACCGGAAAAAGCGGGTGGCATCGAATGGCCTTTTGGGTGTATGACCCACAAAAGTCTCCCAGTCAACAGTTTCCGGACTAGCATCTCTGGGGATGCTGTATTGCCAAGCACCCATCGGCGAGTAGCGGTCGATCCAGCTTTCCACCATAATCAATTCTCCAATGGCGCCTTGATGGTATAGATCCTGAGCTTTCTGAGATACAATAGAACTGACCCGTTGACTGCCTACTTGGAACACTTTACCGGTTTGTTTTTGCGTGTCCAATAAGGCCTGGCCTTCTTCGAATTTCTGAACCACTGGCTTTTCGCAGTAAACAGCTTTTCCCTTCTCCATGGCAGCGATAGAAAGCTTTTGGTGCCAATGATCTGAGGTGGCTATTACTACGGCATCGATATCATCCCGACCAAGCAATTCATCAGCGCTGCGGGTGGTAAACACGTCTTTGCCAAACACCTCCTGGGTACGAGCGAGTCGACCCTGATACAAATCGCAAGCAGCTACTAACTTTACTCCAGGTACGTTGGTGGCAGTTTTGGCATTGTTAAATCCCATAATGCCCATCCCGATGATACCCAAGTTCACCTGATCATTTGTTTGGTAAGTTTTTCGGGCGCGGATGTGTTGGATCTTTTTGTTTTCGGCCAACAGCGATATGGCACCACCACCGGCAATCAATGAAGAGGCTGCAAGGTTTTTAACAAATCTTCTACGGGAGTTCTTTTTGGATTTGGCCATTTAATTGAATTGATTATTCCAGTCAAGTTAAAGATTTAGCTACTTTTATCAAAAAGCCCAAAATTTTAAGGGATGTTCCATTACCGGGGTTCAACGGCACTAGACTTGATAAGTTGCTACGGGCCTTCAATGGTAAAAAGGACCTTTTTTATTTAGTATTAATTTCGAATATTTAAGCTTATGAATTGCCTGGTAGCACCGGATAAGTTTAAAGGCTCATTAAGCGCCCAAGAGGTATGCGAAGCCATAGAGCAGGGACTACGGAGGTATGACCCAAATATGGACATCACCAAAATACCCCTGGCGGATGGCGGAGAAGGAACCTTAGAGATCCTGGATGATTATCTAGATCTAGAGACGGTGACCTTGGAAGTGTCCGACCCTCTTTTCCGGCCGGTTCGCGCTTCTTATAAACGCTCCGGAACAACAGCATACGTGGAAATGGCACAAGCTTCGGGTCTGGATTTGTTAAATGCTCAAGAGCGGAATTGCCTGAACACTTCAAGCTTGGGCACCGGAGAGATTATTTGGGATGCTATCGAGAACGGGGCTCGACAGATCTACCTATTCATCGGAGGCAGTGCCACAAGTGAGGCTGGTCTGGGGGTTTTACAGGCCCTGGGAATAAAGGCGATTAATAAAGGTCAGGTATTACCTCCGGTCGGTTCAAGTTTAGTGGATATAACGGAGTTGGATACCAGTGATTTGAAAATTGAGCCACAGGAACTGGAGTTTATCGTAGTTTGTGATGTGCGGAACCCTTTATATGGCCCCCAGGGAGCGGCGTTTGTTTATGCCCCTCAAAAGGGTGCGGACCAGCAGGCAGTACATCTTCTTGATAAAGGTTTGAGAAATTTTGCAGATATCATCAAGCAACAAACAGGCATGAATATAAATGATTTCGAAGGATCCGGAGCGGCAGGGGGTATTGCCGCGGGTATTAAGGCATTTTTCCCAGCCAGGATTCAGCGAGGCATTGATACTATAATGGAGTTAGTGGACCTGCGTACAGCTCTTAACAGAGCAGACTTGGTGATCACTGGAGAGGGCAAATTAGACGGGCAAACCCTGGAAGGCAAGGTCATAGCCGGAGTACACGGATTATGTAAAATTGCCGGTAAAAAATTGGCGGTTATTTGTGGAAGTAGCACCTTAACCCCAGAGCAGACCAAGGACATGGGATTTTGGGAGGTTCAACCCTTAGTAAAGGACGACATTCCTATGCAAGTAGCCCTGGATAATGCCTTTAAACTGGTGAGTAAGCGCGCCTTCGAACTGCTATCTGCCCGGTCGCTTAATGATCAATAAACAATTCTTCATTGCCCAAGGAACTAAGCCAATTTTCCAACAATTTAGGCCACTGACCCAGTCTGCCTTGTGCCAGTGCCAGGGAGTAGCCATGACCGCCATATGGGAAGATGTGTATATCGCAGGCCACCCCGTTGTCTTTTAATGCAGCTTGCAACCGCAGACTATTTTCCAATGGCACCACCTCGTCATCAGCGGAGTGCACTATAAAGGTGCTCGGAGTATGGGTTGTCACCCGTAGTTCGTTGGAATAGCGGTCAACCAACTCTGTTGAAGGCTGAAGACCGATAAGTGCTTGTCGGCTCCCCTGGTGGGTAATGGCTGGGTCCATAGATACCACTGGATAAATGAGGACCATAAAGTCAGGACGGGTAGCGCTGTCGGTGAAATGCGTTCCTAAGGTGGAGGCTAGGTGACCGCCAGCCGAAAACCCCATTACTCCCACCTTTTGTGGATTGATTTTCCATTCCCGGGCGTGTGTTCGAATGAGCCGCAATCCTTGTTGGGCATCCTGCAACGGTGCCTCATGGGGGGTTGAATTGGTTTCTGGGGAAGGCAAGCGGTATTTTAATACAATGCCTGCAATGCCCTGAGCATTGAGCCATTTCGCAATATCTGTGCCTTCCCAATCATAAGCGAGGCCCCGGTAGCCACCACCGGGACAGATCATTACCGCTTGTCCGGTGGCATTGCGCGATGTAGGCAAGTAGACCTCTATGGTAGGCCGTTGCACCTGAGTGATCCATAGAATATCTCTCAGCTCCTTTTCTTCTTGACCCTCATGAGCAAGGTGATTAGGAATAGCTTGAGGCCACAATTCCAGGGTACGGTTTTGCGCCAGGGCCTGGGTACTGATCAGAATTACGAATAACCATTTCATAAACTACAGGTTAGGAACTGGTAGAAAATACTTTAAGCTTAAGTTAACAGCTTTTTTATCCAACCGGAAGATCCTGCGGGCTAAAGCGCTTGCGGAAAGAGAAAGCATAAGGAGTTTCACCATGGGCCCGAATGTGCTCCAGCCTGTCCACGGCTTGAGGTATGTCGGGGTACGCACTCTTTTCGATATACCATAAAGCCATATGCATTTCTTCCAAGCGACTGAACCATTCAGGCCGACGCTTTAGAAAATCGGTATGCTGTGATCTGTAAACGAAATTGAATAAAGCATCTACCGATTCCCATACGGACATGTTGATGAGGATATAATTATCGTCGAAAGCCTTTATGGAGGTGGCATTATTATTTTCGTCCTTCAGCCGCCAAACAAATCCCGGTGACTTTTCGGCCAGGGCATTTATATGATCCAGGTTATCTTCGAACTCCTTCATTACGGCGCTGCCCATAGGGGCCAGGATCCGTCCGATATTGATTTGTGCTAATTGCATATTCAGTGGCGCGTGTATAGCTTTAGTGTTAAGTCCAATATACTACAGATGGTGCGAATTGGTAAGTCTTGAGTGGGATCAATCATAAAGATTTTCATACGGGACCGATTTCCCTGAATTAGCAATGGATGGTCCAGTTTTCTACCTTCAACAATTCCCAGATAAGGCTTTTTGGTCTCCTTTTCCGTCCATAAATAGCAGAACATCTTGTTATCCAAGCAGAAGAAAGGCATTCTATATTTCCAGGATTCCTGCAATTGGGGATAGCGTTCAAGGATTAATTTGCGTACCGCCAGCATACAACCTTTGGTAGGCTCCGGTTGCAACTCATAATATTCTTCCAGGGGTTTTAAATTCATCGACGATCAAATTCTCCAGGGTGGATGCTTTCGATTTTCACCTGCATAGAACAGGATCAGCTGGTTTCCATCCGGATCCAACAAACGGGCTTCCCGCCATAACCACCGTTGTGCTTGAGGTTCCTGTTGGAATTCAATGCCCTGACTCTTTAAGGTTTCCACCTGTTGATCCAAATGTTCGCATTCAAAATAAACGTAAGTACCTGATCCTGTGGGTAATTGATCTACTTGATGTACAGAAAAGGTGCTTTGGCCTTGTGGACATTCAAAGCGAGCGTATTGGGGAAGACTGTCCACGATAAGTCTCAAACCTAATTTTTGATAGAAAGGTACTGATTTTGAAAGGTCCAGGCTGGGTACGGTTACTTGGTTAAGGTCCATAGAGAGCGGTGGTTTGCTCAAAATTAACCACCAGCGTCCATTACAGCAAATGACCAATGACCAGGAAAGCGCTGGTAAGGGCCGCCAAGGTACTGATTATGATAACTGTCCAACGACGACGCCAGCGTATCCGGGAACGATTCAGCCTCCAGGCTTTTAGTTCCTGGTAATCGGCTTTACCCATACGCTTAACAGTATCGGCCTTTAAATAAGGGTGATCTTTGAGTCGTCTTTTTTTTAGTAAAGCTCTGTTGTTGGACAGGCTTATATTTGCACCTGACATGGCACCTTCTCCACCCATAGGAAAAATATTTAAGGTTAGCTATATATTAAGATCCCCAGTAGTAGGGTAATTATTGTCAAAACCAGAATTACCCAACTAATTTTCCAACGCCATGCTTGTAGTCGCTGGGAATATGACAGTCGCCAACTTTTCAATTCCTGATAATCGGATTTACCTTGTGGACTGTTACCGTGGTACTGTAGATAGGGGTGGTCTTTCAGATGGGGACGCTTCTTTAACAACGCCCGATTACGGGTCAGGCTATTGATGCTGTCTTTTACAAAACCGGCTCCTCCTGTCATTTTAAAAAATTGAAATTAACTAGGTTAAACAATATGCTTCTAGTTATATATACGCATAAACGAATATAAATGTTTCAACATCGATTATGGAATTTCATTATAAGCACAAAGTGCAACCAGAAACTGTTAAGAGACACTGTAAACAGGGTTGATTGGGGTATTAAATAGTATACCTGTATATACGAATATATTAATAAAAACCTTTGATTATCTTCCAAAGTACCGGTTTTGACGTACTGCTAGTAATCCTGAGTAAATAGATGCCGTGGTGATCTGAGTTTAGGGATATGCTAGGTGAAGTACCATGAAATATTCTCAGAGCTCCAGGATCCATTGGAACATAGCTTCTTTATATTTAGCACCCTTTAAATTGTGATCAGCTCCAGCATATTGCTGAATGGAAAAAGGTTTCCCAGATGTTTTTAGTACACCTAAGTTTTTTATACTTAGCGCTATAGGCGCAAATCGGTCCAAATCCGAGTCGCCATAAATCCATAATATAGGGGTTTCAATTTCTACCAAAACCTTTTGAGGTTCATAGTCCATGATACTGCGGTACCAAAGTCGATAAGGGTGGTCAGCGGCCAAAGGCTGTTTTCCAAGGTACACTCGAGTAAACCAATTCTTGTCTTTGTTTTGCTCCCATAGTAAAGCGAATTGATCATAGTTCTCACCGGTTCGGCTTAATTGATTATCAATAAGATGCATTTCTTTTACTTCAGCGACCTCCGATGAACTGAAACCCTCGGACTTTAGTCGCCTCGACCGCTCAAAGAGGTTGTCCTGCGCTACTGTACATACAGATGCGGAAATGACTATCATAAAGCTCAACGATGGGTACTTCTGGGCTACTAATGGTGCTATCCACCCACTTTGGCTAGCAGCAACCAATCCAATCATATGGTCGTTCACTTCCGGACGAGCTGTCAGGTATTCGAGAGCTGAAACTGCGTCAGCGGCTAAGGTGTCGAAATTGTAATAGCGCCAGTCGTTTTCAGTACCCTGAGAGGCCCCCACGCCTCGTTTATCGTATGTCAAAACAGCATAGCCTTTTTTCAAAAACCAACCCGCTCGCTGCTTACTTTCATGACGGTCCGAAGGTCCGCTGCCATGAAGAAATACCACAGCAGGGAAGGGGCCTCGACCTTTCGGAAGCTGTAAGGTACCCGCCAGGGTTACCGAACCATTGCTAAAAGTAACATCTTCCTTTTGGGAAAATGCTGCAGTGGGTAACTGATAACACATCAGTAGAAGTGCCAGAAGAGCTGGGACCATAAGTATCTTCAGAGCTGGGACCATAAGTATCTTCATAAAGGAAAAATAGCAACAAACCCTATAAACTGCGTCTCAATTATGGTTTTGAGACCTCTTTTTGCTTACAATATTCCGATGGAGTCATACCTGTATGATCCCTGAATATCCTGTTGAATGAGGCTTTACTATTAAAACCCGATTCCAGGGCAATAGCCAGCAATGTTTTTCGGTGATGCTCCCCGGTTTGGATTTTATACCGTACATCCTTAACCCGGCAGGCATTTAACATTTCTTTAAAAGATATTCCTTTGTGTCTTAGTAAATAGGACACCTGTGACGGCTTCAGGCCCAACAACCGGGCAGTCTGTTTAATGTCTACACCAGGATGCAAATGCATTTTTTCACGTGATACCAGTTGAATAAGCTGGTCCCAATAATATTCTTCCTTACCCATCAGGTCCTGAAGCTGCACATCGGGAGTTCTTTGATCAGTCAATAGTTCCTGATTCCGAAACATAAAGATCCCCATCAGATAGATAACCACTACCAGGATCAACACTCCCCATAGATCTGCGGCTCCTAGCTGATAAATGCCCAAGTAGTTAATAAAGAATATCAAATACATCAAGGCCAGTACAACGCCTAAAAACACTACAAAACGCCGTGAATGTTTTATTAAGAGGGACCGTTGCATACTGAAAGATGCCATTTGCTGATTTACAGAATTTAAGTTTCGCATTATGGTGAGAAAGTAACCAGTAAAGACCATACCTTTTACCAGCATGAATACACCCCATTCCCAGGGAATGCCGCTGTCAAAACTGGGTGGCTTTTGGAACCAATAGCACCATCCCAGCCAGCAAAAGCCCACTAAAAAGGGTAAAAGATGTGGCCAGTCCTCTATTTTCAGGGAGTGGCGTCTAAAGGTTAAATATTGAGTATAAACCAGTAGCAATGGATAGATCAACAGTTCAATGTTGCCCGAGAAAACTGTAAGCCACTTGGAAGAGAGTTGCGGCCATGAATGCTCTACCAGTTCACTGAATAGTATCACCATCATCGAAATGATTATTAGGGTCACGCATTGGAAAAGAGGAGGATAATTTTTACGGTACAACCAAAGTGTGCTAGTTAAGAATGCTCCCAGCACCAGCCCAATGA
>CBDBUW010000006.1:0-4929 GCA_965212195.1 Cyclobacteriaceae bacterium
GGATTGAGGCGGACAAGACCCAGGTGGGCTACGAGGTCTCGTTCACCCGCCATTTCTACAAGCCCGCACCCATGCGGACCCTGGACGAGATCAAGGCTGACATCTACGCCTTGGAGCAGGAAACCGATGGGCTGCTGGAGCAGATTGTCGGGAAGGCAGGGTGATGAAATTATTGTTTCTATGAAACAAGAGGTCGTATCAGGCAATTTTGCAAGCAGTATCTGCAAAATTAAATTGGGAGCTATTGGAAAACCACGAGGATAAATTATGAATTTGGAGCCTTATTCAGAATACAAGGATTCCGGCGTACCGTGGCTGGGGGAGATTCCGGCGCATTGGGATCTGCCTCGCTTGGGCGCGATATTGAAAGAGCGAGGAGAAAAGAATGAAAATGGTAATGTTACATCCGTATTATCTTTATTAAAAGATCGAGGTGTTATTCCTTACGAGGAAAAAGGTAATGTGGGAAATAAAAAATCTGAAGATATTACTCGCTACAAAGTAGTCAGGCCAAATGACATCGTAGTTAATTCTATGAATGTCATCATAGGATCGGTTGGTATATCAGAGTACACTGGTTGTTTGAGTCCAGTTTATTATGTTCTAATTCCGAGGTCTGATACGAATGATCCTGGCTATCTAAATGCATACTTTCAGTCGGTCTCTTTCCAAAGAAGCCTTACACGAATTGGCAAAGGTATTCTAGCACATCGCATGCGGATTCCAATGGAACTGTTAAAGCTTGAGCCATTTCCTGTTCCTCCTTCTGACGAGCAATATCAAATTTCCCACTTTCTTGATTGGAAAACGGCGCAAATCAATCAGTTCATCCGCAACAAGCAGCGACTTATAGAGTTGCTCAGAGAGCAAAAGCAAAACATCATCAACCAAACCGTGACCCGGGGGCTTGATCCTAATGTCAAACTCAAGCCTAGCGGCGTGGAATGGATTGGGGATATACCAGAGCATTGGGGAATTGCACCACTCAAATATTTGGCCGACATCAATGCTCATGTCCTGCCAGAATCGACCGACGAAAATTATATTTTTACGTATTTGGATATAAGTTCTGTTGGTACTGGTCGTATCGTCAAAAAACCAGAAACGATTCGCTTTGGTCAAGCCCCTTCGCGCGCGAGGAGAATATTAAAGAAAGGAGATACCATTCTCTCCACTGTTCGGACTTACCTCAAGGCGGTTTATCATATTCCTGATGAAGTTGAAGGCTGGATTGCTTCGACAGGTTTTGCCACACTAACGCCTAGAAAGAACATATATCCACCGTTTTTGGGTTTGCTAGTCCAAAGTAATACATTTATTGATCGAGTGATTCAGGAATCGATTGGCATTGCATATCCAGCCATATCAGAAACCAAATTGGGTACTTTGCATTTGGCCTACCCAAAATCTATCGGAGAGCAACAGGCAATTCTGAAACATATTACAGATTCGTCCATGATGATTGACCAAACCATTATCCGTGCTGAGCGTGAAATTGATCTGATACAGGAATACCGTACCCGGTTGATTTCCGATGTGGTCACGGGTAAGGTGGATGTGCGAGACATTGATGTGCCAGAAATTGCTGATGAAGAATTGCTGGCATCTTAACCACACCAACACAAGAGGTACAGGAATATGGAATCTATTATTGAATTGTTGAAAGGTTGGGGCGGCTGGGTTGCAGCCGCTATAGTCTCAATATTTGCCATTAGAGGAAACATCAATTTTGATGTCAATCAGTGGTTGAAAGACCGAAGAGAAGTGAGGCGTGAAAAGGCCAAGATGCTTTGTCCTCATGTAAGTCTTACTGAAGGTGATCAAGAAAAATACATCATCCGTTCACAGTTCTTTTCTCGCCAGGGTACAACAGACTGGATATGTGAACTATGTGGCACAGTGGTTTCTTCACAGGAATTGGTTGATGAAATACATCAGCATTGGGTAAAAAACCCCAAAGAACTCGTACAACGCTTGAAAGAATATAACAAAGCCGCGAAAAAACTCATCTGATGGAAATGGCACGATGATCGAATATAAATCAGGCGATCTGCTCACCGAAGATGCCGAAGCCCTAGTCAATGCGGTGAACTGTGTTGGCATAATGGGACGAGGCATCGCCCTGCAATTCAAGAAAGCTTTCCCAGATAACTTCATAGCCTATGCTGCCGCTTGTAAGCGCGAAGAGGTGCAGCTAGGGAGCATGTTTGTCCATAACATGGACCGGCTTGCTAATCCTCGGTACCTCATCAACTTTCCCACTAAACGCCATTGGCGGGACAAGAGCCGTATAGAGGATATCGAGTTGGGCCTTGACGCGCTGGTCAGGGAAATCACGAAAAGGGGCATCCGCCACATTGCCATTCCCCCGCTTGGATGCGGCCTAGGGGGCTTGGAATGGTTGGAAGTCAAGCAGCAAATTGAGCAAAAGTTGGCCAATTTGGATGGTGTGCGAATCACTGTTTTTGAGCCAAGCTGATCTTTCAGGCTTGAGTTTTAATTGACACTGCCTGTGGGTAACTTGCCAGTTATGGCCCAAGCTATTGTGTTTGTTGAACTTTTTTAATTGATGGGTAATTGACAGTTGCGGTGAAATGCTTTTTAACAAGGGTTTCTTCACCTATTATTCTGGTGACCAGAATCCATGCACTCGCCATTCGACTTGACATGGGAATAATTAGGGAGCATGATTGGCGTTTCGTGAGGTGGATGATCGTGTCCCGACGGACAACTGTCAGCGACCCACCTGCCTTTTAAATTTGCAACTAGACGGGAGAATGACTGACATGACCACCAAGCCCAAATTTGATGAAAATGCCTTGATGGCTAAAGCTATTGAGGTAATGAAAAAGTCCATCAGTGAACCTAGGGAAGATAACGATATTCCCCCAAAGGTCGGAGCCGTTATGTGGAAGCCAGATGGGACTGTTGATACCGCATATCGTGGAGAAATGCGGGATGGAGATCATGCCGAGTACACTCTACTGGATCAAAAAAACCGTCAGATCGCCCTAGATGGATGCAAACTGTTCGCTACCCTGGAACCCTGTGGCCCTGAAGCACGCAACCATCCAAAACTGGGCTGTGCAGTGCGTATTGTAAAGGCACGAATCAAGGAGGTATGGGTTGGCTGTCAAGATCCGCATCCAAAAGTAGCAGGAAAGGGGATCCAATATCTCGAAAATAATGGTGTCACCGTTCGCCTTTTTCCAGATAATCTGCGGGACGAAATTGAAGCAGAAAATAAGGAATTTTTTGAACAGGCACAAGCAAAGGCCGAAAAGGAAAAGCAGAAGCAGATTTACCCATCTTCTACAAATGAAAGAACCTATCAAAATTTGGGTTTGCACAATCTTGCATCTGATGCGTTTAATAGATACAAATCCATGTTGATGGACAATAGGAAAATAACTAAGATGACTGAGGATGAGTTTCATAGCATACTTTGCGGACAAGGATTATTTGAAAAAGCAGGTAGTAATCTTCACCCTACTGGATATGGTGTGCTTTTATTTTGTGAAAGTCCGCATGATTACATGTTACAGGCGAGTATTATGGGTACGATTTATAAAGATGGTGAGGTAGATGACAAAAAAGACTTTAACGGACCAATGGTGATGGCCCCTGAACAGGTGATTCAATGGATTAAAGATAAGTTGCCAAATCCAATTTCTCGGATGGAGGCACAACGCAAGGAAAAGAATGGTATCTATTATGAACTTATTCGGGAAGGCTTGGCGAATGCTCTTGTTCATCGTGATTACGACATTGAGCAGGCAAATATTCAAATTGAAGTGACACCAGAAAAAACGCTTATTCGAAGCCCGGGAAAACCGATGAAACCAGTCACACTAGAGAAGTTGCAGAAGTTCAGTGCTTCATCATTTAGCCGGAATCCCCCGCTCCATGCAATCTTCAATATCATGGGATTGGCAGAAAAACGAGGGTTGGGACTTCGTTCAATGAAAAATCGCGCCCAGCAGGAAGGACTTCCATTGCCAATTTATGCTTGGAATGACCCTTATTTAGACTTGACCATATATCGTGCAGTTGAAGGTACGATGGAATCGCTTGGCGAAGAAGTTTCAAATAAATGGAGTGAAGTTGAGAGAAGGGGCTGGGCCTATATTGTCAGCAAAGGAACCATCACTTGGCCTGAATATTCAAAGGAGATGAATGTTTCAAGAAGAACAGCCCAAAGGCATATCAGCAATTTTGTTAGCCTTGGATTACTCCGCCGCCATGGAAGTGGTCCCAGCGTGAACTACCAAGTTATACAATCGTAAATGTGCCAGAACCTTGCTATTTGTGTTGTGGCGCGGTTTCTGGCGAATCTCGCCCTTCCGATGGCTATCGCGCCATGATCCGCGCCATCGTGGCGCGGTTTCTGGCGAATCTCGCCCTTCCGATGGCTATCGCGCCATGATCCGCGCCATCGTGGCGCAATTTGGAGTGAAAAGCAAGAATAGTGCGATGGTTTCCCGTTATATCCGAGAGGCAATTAACGAGGGGGTAATCAAGCCCTTTGGAGAGGAAGCCTCCAAGCGGCAGATGAAATATGTCCCCGACTGGGCTTGATTTTTAATTGACGCTGCGTGTGGATAATTTCTAGGATATAAGCTAAGTTATTGTTATTAAAGGACTTTTTTAATTGGCGGGTAATTGACAGTTGATGGGATTTGAGGGGTATCGATAGAAATCCCGAAAAACTGCTGTATCATGGGCGTTTTCATGCAGTTCTGGTTGAACTGACGAGTTACTGATGGGACAGAAATGAAAACGACCGACACCAGCGAGCGCGGCCTGGAATCGATCATTGTCTCCTCCCTTGTGGAGGAGGCCGGGTATGCTCAGGGCGACCCCCAGGATTTCGACCGGGAACACGCGGTCGATTTGGTCAAGCTGTTGCAGTTCCTGGCTGCCACCCAG
>CBDBUW010000007.1:0-14420 GCA_965212195.1 Cyclobacteriaceae bacterium
CACTGCGGTCAGAAACTTTCAGGTCTCTTTCTCCTGATATTGCACACTCATATCTTTTGGAGACTGGAGATGTCCTTTTCGCTAGAAGCGGAAGTGTTGGAAAATCCTTTCTGTACAGGTCAGAATGGGGCGAGGCCTGCTTTGCTGGCTATTTGATTAGATTTCGCAGTAATTTAGATATGGTTCTTCCTGAATATGTCCATTATTTTACATTCAGTAATGCATATTGGCAACAGGTACGAAAAGGATCTATTCAAGCTACAATTCAAAATTTTAGTGCCGAAAAATATGGAGATATTCTTATTTGTCTGCCACCCATTCAGGAGCAACAAGCAATAGTTTCTCATATTAGCGAGTTTATTCAACGAAAAGATAATTTACAAAAAGATATTGTAAGATCAATCGAGCTACTTAAAAAGCGTCGAGCCGCGTTAATAACCGCTGCTGTTACTGGTCAAATTAATCCCAAAGAGGTGGTCATATGAAACTCATGGCACTAAGCCTTACGCACTATCGTGGCTTCAAACAGATAGATATCGATTTTGAATCAGATATTACGGTGATAGCTGGAGTAAACGGCGCTGGTAAATCATCTATTTTAGATGCCATTGCCGCATGTCTTTCGCATGTATTGCCAGAAATTACCCTATCAAGAAATAGAAAACTTCCCATGGATGTGACTGATGTAACAATTGGTGCAGAAATACTGCAGGTCTATTCTGTATTTGAATATGAAAAAAATGATATTCGTACAAGTATTGTTCGTGGATCAATAGATAGTGATAGCCATATAAAGGCACTGACGGAAAAATTCGATAAGGATAAAGCTGAATACGATGGTTTGAAAAAAGACAAGATGGAAATAGAGAAAAGGGACAGTAGAGTAAGGATGGCTATAGAAAAAGATATAGAAGGGATATCGAAAGAAAAAAGAGATGGAGAGGTAGAGGGCTATCTAAGGGAATTAAAAAATCAGCTAAAAGAACTTGAAGATTTAATACAAGTAAGAGAAATTAAATTCCAGAAATTGGAAAATCGAGTACAAGAATCTGAAAAAGAACTGCGTCTCATTAATGAATTAAATTTCTATAGTAAAAATTTAAAAAATGTGAGCATTACTCCATATGTGTCCAGTGAATCGGACAAAGAATTTAAAGCTAGGATGAAGAAAGCTAAAAATCAGCCTATAGCAGTCTATTATTCAACCTCTCGCCTTCTTTCAAAGATGCCACCTAGGCTTTCTGAAATTAAAGATATTGAAATAGCCTCAGCATACACTAAGGCGCTTGATGGTGCGGAAATCTCTCTAAATGAATTTACTAATTGGTATCGTGTATTGAAAGAATCAGAAAATATAAAACGCTCGGTTCAAATCTTTACAGAGATGGATGTCACCATATCCAAATTTTTAAAAAGTGTCAAATCGCTTGAATTAGATATTGGAAAACCACTGCGGTTTAGTGTCCAGAAAAACGGAAAGACCTTGTACTTGGATCAGTTATCAGATGGAGAACAGGGCTTGCTTGCATTAGTATTTGATCTCACACGCCGTCTTACTATCGCTAATCCTGCGAGTAAAAATCCAATTAAAGAGGGCAAAGCAATTGTATTAATTGATGAAATTGAATTACACCTTCATCCAAGTTGGCAACGATCTGTAATTGCAAGACTGCACAAGGTATTTCCCAATTGCCAGTTTATTGTTACAACACATTCTCCCCAAGTAATTGGGCAGGTTGAAGCAGAGAAAATCCGTTACCTGAACTTTGACGATTCGAGTAATATTGCTTGCTTTACGCCAGCTCAGTCCTATGGAATGGATAGCAGTTGGGTATTACAAAATATCATGGATACCAATTCAAGAGATCGTCATATAGAGGATAAACTGGATGCAATTTACGATGCTATTGACGAAGAGGAATATGACAAGGCGCGTCAGGTTGTGGACGATCTGAGAGAGGATATTGGTGACTTTCCCGATTTGCAGGAAGCAAAAGCCATATTAGACAGATTTCATTTGCTGGAGGGGAAATGAGAAAAATAGTGAAAACCCACCCACCACAAGCATTGATAGATTGGCTCGATGAAAATATTGATGTCAATAATACTTACGATAGCTTGAATGGAACGAATGCTCATAAAGCCCTTAAAGATAAGCTCTTAAAGGAGCAGGGTTATATTTGTGCGTACACAGGACAGGAAATAAATGCATCATCCTCACATGTTGAGCATATCAAACCAAAGAGTCAATGTGATGATGGGGAAGATGTTGACTATAAAAACCTAGTTGCTTGTTTTCCGAGTAATGGAGGTGACAAATCTCATGGATATGGAGCACCTATGAAGGGTGATTGGTGGGATGATCAGAAATTCGTTTCCCCGCTTTCTGATGACTGTGAGCGCCGTTTCAAATTTTCTTGGAATGGTCGTGTATGTCCTAACTTGGATGATGACAAGGCTGCGGAAACAACCATAGGAGTACTTTGTTTGGATAATGGGGAATTGCAAAATTTAAGAGAAGCTCAAATAAAAAGTTTCTTTGGATGGAGTCGTAGAAATCCAAAAGGGATATCTGATAAAGATGCCCAGATGGCACTTCGGAATATTGATAAGATTGATAGTAATGGGCATTTGATGGAGTTCTGTTTTGTATTGAAGCAGTTACTACCAAGGTATATTAGTGGGGCAAAAGCACGATGAAGCGCACTGATGAAACTGCCTTTGAAACTGTTATTGAGGAAGTCCTGCTTTCTCAAGGCTATAGGCAGCACAAGTCAAAGTCATTTGATCGTGAAAGGGCCATTTTCCCTGATGTGGTGTTGGATTTTATTCGCAGCACACAAAAGGAGACTTGGAGTAAATTGGAGGCATTGCACGGTGACGAGACCGGAAAACAGGTGTTGGATGCTCTCTGCAAGTGGATGGACAGGGAAGGTTCGCTTTCCACTCTTCGGCATGGTTTCAAGTGCTTTGGCAAAAAACTGCACATTGCCTTCTTTCAGTCTGCACACGGCCTAAACCCTGAATTGAAAGCACAGTATGAAGCTAACTGTCTTGGCATAACCAGGCAGCTTCATTTTAGTCCCAAGTCAGAGAAGTCATTGGATGTAGTGTTAAGCGTGAATGGTTTGCCAGTGGTCACACTGGAACTGAAAAATCCGCTTACTGATCAAAGAGGCCCCAATGCTATCGACCAATACAGGCAAAACCGCGATCCAAGGGAGAAGATATTTGAATTCAAGGCGCGGAGCCTGGCTCACTTTGCCGTGGACACTGAAGAAGTGTACATGACAACTCGTTTGGCGGGATCTTTAACGCACTTTTTGCCGTTTAATCAAGGACATGATGGAGGGGCTGGCAATGGTCCAGACCCGGCGGGGAAAGACTATCGCACTGGCTATCTATGGGAAGAAGTGTTGCAGCGTGATAGTTTGCTGGATTTGCTTGCGCGTTTTGTCCATCTGCAAATAGATGAAAAAATGAGCGATAAAGGGAAAAGGGTGCGTAAGGAGACAATGATTTTTCCCCGCTATCACCAGTTGCAAGCTGTTCGACAGTTAGTTAGTCAGGCGACCGAAGAAGAGATTGGACACAATTATCTGGTGGAACATTCCGCAGGAAGCGGCAAGAGCAATACCATTGCTTGGCTGGCCCATCGGCTGTCTTCACTGCACAATGCGAATAATGAGCGGATATTTGACAGTGTGGTAGTGGTCACTGACCGCGTGGTTCTTGACAGGCAGTTGCAGAACACCATCTATCAGTTTGACCATCGTCAAGGTGTGGTGTTAAAAGTTGATGAGGACTCGCGTCAGTTGGCGGAAGCACTGGAAACCGGTGTGCCGATAGTCATCACCACCTTGCAAAAATTTCCTTTTGTTTCCAGGCAATTGATGAAACTGGCCGAAGAGCGTGGTGAGGGACCCAAAAGCCATCTTCCAACCCGCAAATATGCAGTCATTATCGACGAGGCTCATAGTTCCCAATCTGGAGAGACAGCTACGGAATTGAAGGGAGTGCTTGGAGGTGCAGAGCTGGCCATGAAGGCAAAAAAGACGGCAAAAGAGGAAGGCCAGGAAAACCTTGAAGGCATATTTCGTAAAATGGCAAAGAGGGGAAAGCAGCCTAATATGAGTTTCTTTGCCTTTACTGCCACGCCAAAGCACAAAACCCTGGCTATATTTGGGCGCAATGGAGAACCCGCACATCGCTACACAATGAAGCAAGCTATTGAGGAAGAGTTCATCATGGATGTGCTTTCCAGCTATATCAAGTACGACACCTACTATCGGCTGGTCAATACCCGAGAGGATGATCCGCATGTGAAGCATAAAAAAGCTGCGCTGGCACTTGCACGGTTTATAAAGCTCCATCCGTACAATATCGCTCAGAAGACTGAGATTATGGTTGAGCATTTCTATCGCTTTACCCGGCACAAAATTGGAGGACATGCTAAAGCTATGGTAATAACGGGTTCTCGTATGGAGGCAGTCCGCTACAAGCAGTCCTTTGATGAGTATATCGAGGAAAAAAACTATCCTATCAAGAGCCTGGTGGCCTTTTCTGGCACCGTTGAAGATGACAAGCTGCCCAATAAGACCTACACCGAAGTGCAGATGAATGACGGCGTCAAGGAAAAGGAGCTTCCCGACATTTTTGCCACGCCCGAGTATCGGGTGCTGCTGGTGGCGGAAAAGTACCAGACTGGCTTTGATCAGCCTTTGCTGCACACCATGTATGTGGACAAGCGCATTGCAGGTATTCAGGCTGTGCAAGCACTTTCCCGACTCAATCGCATCCACCCATTGAAGAAAGATACCTTCATTCTTGATTTCGTGAATGAACCCGAGGAGATTCAAGAAGCTTTCCGTCAATATTATGAAGGTACAGTTATGGGGGAGGAGGTTGACCCCGACAAGCTTTACGCAGTCAAGGAGGAATTGGATGCATCAGGAATCTATTTGCAAGAGGAAGTACAGGAGTTTTCCGAGGTATTTTTCGCGCCAAAGCGTAAGCAATCAGCCTCAGACCACAAAAAGATGAATGCCATATTGGACAAGGCCGTTCAGCGTTTCATGGAGCTACAAAAAGAGAAGGGGATGGAAGGTGAAGCAGACGGCAAGGAAAGGGCAGAGCTATGGCGGGGCAAATTTCAGGCGTTTAGGAACATCTACACTTTTCTGAGCCAGGTCATCCCCTATCAGGACAGCGACCTTGAAATGCTCTATACTTACCTGCGGCACTTGATGTTGAAGCTTCCCAGGCGGGAAAGTGGCCCGGGTTATCAGTTTGATGGCGAGGTGGAACTGGACTACTATAGGCTACAGAAAATAAGTGAAGGCTCAATTAGCCTGGACGAGGGGAAAGCAAAGCCGCTGGATGGCCCCGTAGAAGTTGGGAGCGGGGCCGTGAGAGATAAGGATGTGCTATTATCTCGGCTGATTGATATTATCAATGAGCGTTTTGGTGCAAATCTGACAGATGCGGACCAGCTCTTTTTTGACCAGTTGGCAGAAGAAGCCTTGCAAGACGATTCCTTGCGTCAGGCAGCGGAAGCCAACTCCGAGGACAAGTTTCAGATGGTGTTCCGTGCAGCCCTTGAATCCCTTATCATAGAGCGCATGGATCTTAACGAGGCATTGTTCACTAGCTATATGAGCAATGCCGAGATGCAGGAGACAATAGCGAAATGGCTAGGGGAACAGGTGTATAAGCGGTTCTCCGACTCTTCCTAGGGTAGCCTAGGATGACATTGCGCTTTCGTGCTGAAAGCCAAAAGGCTTTTGGCGGTTCAAATTATTTGCAGATGAATTGGGAGATGAGTGATGAAAAATTTCAAAGAGATCGTTGATAGGGTCAATGAAATGGCTCCGCATTATGATATTGGAAAAATCCATGATATACGAGCCAAAAATCTTTGCCTTTCAAGGCGGCCAAGAAAGCTGTTCGGTTTGAGAACAACTGATCTTAAAGAGAACTACGCATATCATATCGGTGGAAGATGTGAACTTCAATTCAACATTGGCTTTGATAGGGATAATAAAGATAATAAGGATGAATATTTCAGGTATGGAGTTGCATTCTCATTTGAGCTCAGCAGATCTTATACAGATCTAAAAGCTATCCTTAGTCCCAAGGTAAAGCTATTCAACGAATATATCGATAATTCCTCTGAAGAAGATCTGTCAGATTTTATGATGTGGTGCCATGATAAAAAGGGTGGCAAAAGGAGTGACAATTATTTCCCCTCACCAATTCCAGAAGAATTAATTGATGAGAAGGCTTTTGTATTTCTTGGAAACAGGCAAAAGATAAACAAGATAGACTATCAAGAGGTTTTAGAAACATTGGATAGACTATTGCCTATCTATCTATACATAGAGGATGCTATATATAGAAAAAAGACCGATAAAAAATTATCTGGCATTCGATTCAAGCCTGGCTGCACAGTGAAGCCGTCATCTACAACAGGAAGTATAGTTGACAAGCAGTTGGATATCCGGTTAAGGCATAATGATATGCAGTACCAGCTATACAAGAAATTGGCGGAAAAGTATGGTGAAGATAGCGTTGGCACTGAGATTTGTATAAATGGCTCCAGAGTAGATATTGTCATAAAACATAAAAGTAAAAGTGGGGAAGGCAATGTGTACTGGTTTTATGAAATAAAGACAGCTTCCACGGCTAAAGCGTGTATTCGGGAAGCGCTGGGGCAACTATTGGAATACTGCTGCTGGTCTTATCGTACAAATATCATTAATATGTATATAGTGGGTGAGCCGAAAGCAACCAAAAAAGAACGAATGTACATGATGACTCTAAGAGCTTCAACGGGGCTTCCACTTTGGTATCTTTCATCTAAAAGTGCCTTTGAAAAAGCATGTTGATACCCTGCTCACAATGAATGAGGAAAGAGGTCTATGACAAGTTCTTCAGAACGCGCCTCAAGGCCCATACGGAGCGCCTTATTTGTCGATTTTGACAATACCTATCTCCAATTGTGTAGACATGATAGGGACATTGCTGAGGCATTTGCCACCTATCCACAAAACTGGATATCATGGTTAGAAAAGTCTTCTCCTCGATATGTTGGACTTGAAGAATGCGCTCGGCGAAACATTCTAGTCCGACGGTGCTACCTCAGCCCGGAGCAATTTGGTGACTATCGCACTAATTTTGTACAAGGAGGCTTTGATGTCGTGGATTGCCCCGCCTTAACCGGTCAAGGGAAGAATAGTGCGGATATTCACATGGTGATTGATGCTCTAGATCTGCTGAATCATCAAATCGTTTACGATGAAATCATAATCATGAGCGGGGATGCTGATTTTAGACCGGTCCTTCTCAAATTTCGGGAATGGGATCGTCGCACAGCAATTTTGGCATTTGGTCATTGGTCTCCGGCTTATGGTGAAGCCAGTGATCATGTCATCGATCACAAGGCTTTTATCAAGGACGCTTTGTCGAAGACGAAACGGAGCAGTTCCGACAGCATAAAGAAAAATTGTTCCAAACTGATTCAGAATTTAGTTCGAGAAGCATCCCAAGCGGTTCCTATGGGTGCATTGGCACCTAAAATTCGGGAAAAGCACCCCGATATTGGTCCTGACTGGTTAGGGGAGAAGAACTTCAAACCTTTTGTGAAATCTCTTGATCTAGGAAACTTAAAGGTCTCTGATCATGGCCCCGGATATGTATATGATCCATCACAGCATCCGCCCCCTGAACCTCAATCTACCACTGGGAAAAAGAAGAAATGACCCCAAAGTATCAGTTCACCAGTAAGGCAACCAATGGGCAAGCCAGTGCGTCTTTCAAGTTATTGTGGGGCAAGATTGTCCCGGGTTTCTCTCTGAAACGCCCATATATTGGGGCTTTCAGGGATATGCGCCAAATAGTTGATGATGGGTCTAAATGTGGTATTATCTGCAGCCATGTTGAGTCTCTATAGGGGAGTGGGTTGTTATGACATGGATAACTGAAATATCGGTAGTGCCTCGTGGTCTGCATGACATGAAGCCCCGGAAAGTTCGTTCAAGGCTTTTGCCAATGTTATGGAATAGAGGATATAAATGCTTGTATCCCCATTGTACAAAGAGGGTAACATGTTGATTGTAATTTGTTTAATAGTTTATAATGCATTCTGGTCATCGGATATGGCGCAGGGGAACATTGCGTTGAGGCTTTCTTGCCACTGGTTATCTGCGATTTATACGGCAAAGATTGGCTTTTCCAAGACCAGGTTATGTACTTTCCCGAACAAAATGCGAAGGAATATCAGTTGGAAATTGCATTTAAAAACAAGCAACTTCGTGATCTATGTTCAGATCAGGAGTTGTGCATTGACAAATGGAGTAAGGATTTTGCTATGGAATTAATGACAACTCTTGCCGACATACGGGCTTCAGAGTCAATTTATGATATTCCCACAAGACAACCTGATATAATGGATACTAAAAGTGGATCCAAATGTTTAGTTAGGTTTTCTAAAGGCTTTACTATGCTGTTTACTGCCAATCATGTCGATAATCCAATAAATGATCAGCATAAAGTAGAATGGAAAGAAGTCTATCGAATAAAGATTACTGATATCAACGAGAGTAAATAATACTATGAGTAATTTCTACCCCAATTGGGCCTCTCCACCAAGTGATACGATCAAGGATATTCTGTCCAGACTCGGTATTTCCATTGAAGACTTTTTCAATGAAGTTAATCTTTCAGATGAAGAAGGTGTTAAATTGCTAGATGGCACTTTAGTTATTGATAAAAAGCTAGCTGATTTGCTTTCTAGAACTTTAGGATCTACGCCTAGTTTTTGGCTAGAAAGAGATAGTCAATATAGAGATGATAGTATTCGTATTCAAGAAGTCGAATACGAGGGGTTATGGATGAATAAATTACCATTAGAAGATTTGGTTAAGTATCGCTGGATTGAGCCGAATTTGAAGCAGAGTCAAAAAAGACAAGCGTGTTTGGAATATTTTGGAGTTAAATCATTCACAGATCTTTCAAGAAAGTATGAGGATCAGCTAAACGCAGTTGCATTTAGATCTTCAGAATCCTTTGATGTTGTGCCAGAGGCAGTGGTTGCTTGGTTAAGGCAAGGTGAAAAACAAGTGTTTGATCAAACGCTTAATAAATGGAATAAAAAGAAATTTAAAAAGGCAATTTATGAAGCCAGATCTTTAACTATGGAGTCTGATCCAAAAGTTTTTATTCCAAGGGTCCGTTCGTTATTTTCAGAATGCGGGGTTGCTATTGCTGTGGCACCTACACCTAAGGGGTGTCCGGTTAGTGGTGCTGTATATTTCTTTTCTCCAGATAAGGCTGTAATATTATTAAGTTTTCGATATCTCTCCGATGATCACTTTTGGTTTACATTATTTCATGAATGTGGGCATTTGTTACTTCATGAAAATAGCCAGCTTTTCCTAGAAGGAGAACCTTTAATTGAAGAAAGCAAAAAAGAGAAAGAGGCAAACGAATTTTCTGCCAGATTTCTTATTCCTGAAGAGTTTGAATCAGAGCTTATTAAATTAACAGATCGCAATTTGAGAGGAATACTAAAATTTTCAAGAAAAGTGGGGGTGTCTCGTGGAATTATTGTCGGTCAGCTACAGCATAGAGGCATTATTTCTCACAAAAAACTAAATCGATTAAAAGTACGCTATCGGTGGAAGTAGCCTATCCAATAAATTTTTTGTAGATATATGGGCTTTTTTGCCAGTTACATATAGCATCTTCCATCACTTGCATCCTCATCCGTGGTATAAGGAGCGATATACTAAGGGACTTTATATCTCTTTCTGCTTTTGAAGAAGATATTGAGACGCTCTTATTCCCATGCATTAACAGCGCAATTCCTTTCTTTGGCCCTGTTGCGCCAGATATATATGCTTTATCAGGTTCTAAATTACAGAGGCCCAATTTAGCAATCATGGTCAGGTAGTCGAATTTACCAGTTCGGGCGAAACGTGTAACATCGTCCATGCTTTGATATAAGATAGAAAAGGCCTTTTCCGGATTACCATTTGCTTGCAGAAGAGCTTGCTGAAATAAATTGCGATGTCCGCCAAATTTATTGACCCATTGAACATATGAACTGATAGTTTCTCCTGTATGATTCCTTTTTGATGTATTTAAAGTTTCGTACTTTCGATGATTTCCAAATTTGCCTGACAAGATCAAGTGATTATTTGATAACCAATTTGTTAGTAAATTGGGATTGCAGTTCATTCTGTTCCACGTCATTACAGCCTTGTTGGAATTGGCACCATAGATTTCCTCGGTTAGCTTCCATTTTGTAGTCTTGTGCTTGCCAAAGTTAACAGATAAGAAAGTGAGCCAACACGCTTCTTCGTAGTTATTGGAATTTTTATGCCAGATTGCCGCACGCATGGGGTTAAAGGCTCCGCTATTAGGCCGATATGAAGCGGAAGAAATACGCCGGGAGGCAATAGTATACACATAGTCAACTCTCTGTATGCTGTCAACAATCTGGCGAGCTAATGAATCTGCTGCCCCCGTTCCCTGAATTCCAGGTAATGGGACAACTTTGGCGTGATAATGCTGAAGTGCGTGTATCAGCCTTTGAGCTAGAATATTTTTTCCTCTGTGATTCATTTTAATATATTACTCCAATTGTCAGCGATCCAGTTGCGTATATGGCATCTAATAGCCTTGGTTATGCCGTAACTACTTTGTATGTTGTGATTATACCCTATAATCCGAATTTTTCCCCCATTTTTTTTGTGTAGGTAGCCCTCGTAGGCAATGCCCTTCACATTAGGCCCTCTTCGTCTACTTAGATCCCATTGGTTTTCTCTAAAAGATTCTAAAGGTTCTTGCACAATTTTTTGATATTCATCCACTACTTGTTGTCCATTTAGTATGATAAGTTGTGCGCCGCAATATTCAATCATGCTATAAAATGTTTGCCTAGAGTTAAGTATAAGACTTTTTTTGATTTTTGTATTTAACATAGTCCATTTTTTTGATGTTGAAAAAGGAACTAAATCTAAATGACATGCATGATTAATATGATCATAGAATGAACAACCTGTATCTGCGAATAGATAATTTAAATGATTAAACCAAGTAGTATATGGGTTTCTATGGAAATAGTTTTCACATGATAGGACAATTTTACGGATATCTGATGTGGTCGCTTCAGACCACGCTGAAATCCCTAAAGACTGAAGACTGTGTAAGCGTCTGCTGTTTCCCCGAAGCTCTAATCCCGCTCTATCTTGAAATTCTAGATTGCTGGGGTTAATGCCAACTGTTGCAATGTTAGATTTTTTGTAGTTTCCAAAACACGGGGCCGGAGCTGCCCACTCGATCAGAGAATGCTTAGAAAGTGCCCCTGATGCAAGTTGCCCTACCAGAGATTTTACTATTTTAATCAAAACAATAATTCCTTAGAGGTCTGATCTGTTGATTTTTCTAGGGGCTTCCATAATTCTTTTTTTAGCAATCGGGGAATAATTTTGAAAATCTACGGATGAAGATATTTCTTTACAATAGTCAATATCCATAAATTCTCTCTTGGAAAAATGAAAGATGAGTAGTAAACAAAGAAGATCTTCCCAATAGTCAGAAACCCCATTAAAATTTTGATTTTTTTTACCTTCTATACGAATTTTAGAAGCGTAGCATAAAACCTTATCTAATTCTTCAAATGGATCAATATTTGGCATTGAAGGCATTTCTATTTTTTCTTGATGCCCTTCAGATATAAATTTTTTAGCTTTTTCTACATCTTTATCGTAAAGGTGCAAACTACCGACAAAATGTCTATAACTACCCATATTGGTATTTAAAGATTTAGCGATCATTTCTTGAATCATCGTGAAACAGAAAATATCATGTGGTAGCCCTAGAAATGCATCATTTGACCGCATATTTACTATAAGATGAAGTTTTTTATCGCGTACTAAAAACTGCAAAGTGCAAGTACACGGTATGTCTCTATGTTGTTCGCTACCTATGTCTTCAGCATCAAATAATTGAATTACAGCGCGCCTCGAAGAGGGCTTATCTTTTAGTAGCTTAATTATGTTTGAAACTTGGTCATGTTTTCTCATTGCGAAAAGTCGCTTTCCATAAGCACCATAGATTGTTTTTCCCCCATCATCTGAAAACTTTTTACCATAATCTGGAATATAATAATCAATAAAAGATGCATCATCAGATTTTGACATATACCAGAAAAGCTCTCCTAGGCAACTAAAAAGAGTGCCTTTAGACTCACTCCTGCTAAGACGAGCAAGAGGGTTTTCTAATTCTAGAAGTATGCCGATATATTCCTTGTTAGAGCCTTTGGTGGATTTAACGGGCTTTCCCTTATCTAACAGCAACTTTAGGATCTTCCTTAGAAGATCGTCCAGTGTATCTTTTTTAATGTACATAGATTTCCCCTTATGCGAGATGATCGCGCATGAGATCAAATGAACATGCGCCATCCATAGCCTATTCTACTCGAACACCCACTCTGGAATTCGCTGGTCGGCCTTCAACCTAAGTCGCTGCTTGCGCATGGCATCATAGATCTGGTCGAGCGTTGGCGCATGTTCAGGCAATCCGGGCAGTGAGCCTTCCGCTTCCAGCAAGAACCTCTCCTTGTGGTCTGAATCCAGCCACGCCTGTTGCCACCAATCCTTTATTCGGCCCTCGGCCCTTGCCATGGCGGGGGCGGATGGCAGCTTGTCACCCTTGCTGGCATTTACAGTACCAGAAGCTGGCAATAGATTCCACAGGTCGTTATTCGGCCATCTGGCCCAGGGAAAACAATGGTCAATTTGCAGGGCTACAGGCGTTCTTTCGGACCAGACGCAGGGCACTTTCCACCCCCTGTCTTTCAATTCATCAACCCGCTGGCGGACAAAACCCGTGTCTCGCTGCGGCTCGTCCCAATTGAACAGGCTCATGTCAAAGGATCTTTCGGCGACCTTCCAGCCTTCCATCAGACCAATCCATTCCCTGAGGATGGCGGGTTCCAGCCAGTAGGCGTAGTGGCCTAGCGTATCCCAAAGGTTTGCGGGAATTTGCAAGGTGCCGAAAGTTTGCAGATATTCCAGCGACAGGGTGACATGGGGTACTTGCGTGATGATGCGTCTGCTCGGCTCGCCTTGCTCGAATACCGATCTATTCTGGCCCGGGTAGGTGGTATGCCTGACTGGCATATTGACGATGTTTCTGCAAGCATCCCGTATGGTGCCAATCACCACGGCGGCTCGGCCTTCGGCAAAGGATGCGCCTATGCGCAGGTTCTGACCATTGCGGGAAATTTCATTTAGTTTGTAGAAGTCTTCGCGGGCAAATCCATATCCCTGGTTTTTGTTGGGTTGCTGCGGAATCTCGTGGTCCAGCAATAGCGGCTTGTACTGCTTTATCCAATAAAGGCCCACCAGCCCAAGAGGGATTTCAACTATTTCCTCGGTTCGGCGGCAAACCGCACCAGGGGAGCCTTCTGCTATGCGGGCAAGGATTCGGAGCAGCCCTAGCTTGTAGGTTGAAGACTTGTCATCGTTGACGATGATGTGCCTTAGCAAAGGCAGATTTCCCGTGCCATCGTCCGGCAGGGTGAACACCAGTGTCTGCCAGCTAACAGGGCGCCTTTGCAGGTCTGGGCCGCCAGAACTCGCTTCCAGCTTTAATGCGCGTTCTCTTGCCAGGCCACGCAGCTCGTCGGCATTGATGTCGTGGAAACCGCGTTGCTTGTTCTCGGCCTCGTCACTGCCATGACGCAGGGTGATGACCAGCACACCCGATGGGTTCAGCAGGTCGGACAGTATTCTGAATGCCTTTTGCCGTTTGTCCGGTGCCACATGCATCCAGACGGCACTCAGCAGTATCAGGTCAAACTTAAGCCCCAGGCTACGCAGCTTCTTCAGGTTGGGCAGGGCGTCATCCAGCCATGTCACTCTGGCATGGGACTCCGCTTGAGCCAGTTCGCGCAAGGCGCGGCACGGTTCAACGGCTACCACATCCCAGCCCTTCTCGGCGAGCCAGTTCGCGTCCCTGCCAGAACTGGCGCCAATGTCACAGGCGAGGCCGAGAGATTCGGGGAGGTGTTTTTTCAGCCAGCTTTGGTGGACAAGCTCGGCATCCAGCGAGTTGTACTGCTCGAACAGTTGCTGGGCGTTGCTGTTGTAGTAGCGTGTGCTGTTCATGGAAACTTGCTCATTGGTTGTCGGCGTCAATACAAATGACACGCAATCATTCGCTTCTCGTCCGTGAAGCGGGGTATCGGCGTGTCCGTGCGGCACTTGTCCATGGCCTCGGGGCAGCGGTCGGCAAAGCGACAGCCGGGCTTCGGGTTGATGGGCGAGGGGATTTCCCCCTGGGCCACATGGTGCTTCTTGGCCCGTTCCCGCTGCGGGTCCGCCACCGGATTGGAGGCGATTAGCATCTGC
>CBDBUW010000008.1:0-6278 GCA_965212195.1 Cyclobacteriaceae bacterium
ATGAAATGACAGTCAGATTCTCAGGTACTTTGACCAAGGTTGGAGGTGCCACGGCATTGTTGTTCTGTATGCTTGGGTGTAGCGTGGAGAGGTGCGAAAAGCCATCGAGCTACAGTGAATGTGTGCTAGAAAACCTCAAGAATGCAAGAAGCAAACTGGCCGCCCACATGGTGCATGATAGTTGCAAGGCATTGTTTCCAGATAGTGTACCGGATCATCTTTGATCTCAATGCATTTGACATTCTAAAAATCGTTTGGAGGGTTTAATCTGATGACTGTGCAAAGCATATTTAATCATATTCATGATTGGGCCTTGCTTTACTTAGTAATTCTACTCTTGCTTATAGAGCCGTTAAAGTGGGTATGTCAAGCATTGTATGATTACTGTTATGTACGCTTGTACGGACCTTGTACCGTAGAAGGAAAATACGGGAGAAAATCACATTGTTTGGTTGACCGGATCAAATATTTTTATAGCAAGCTAAGGAAGAAAAATCAGTGGCAGTTCCACCTATTTCATAGCGGGGACTTTGTTGTTTGGAAAGATATGAATACGCCAGCACTTCTCACCGGCAACCAATTCCGTTCACTTATGACTTCAAGCATTTGGAGGAGAACATATGGTATTTCATCATCAGACCCACCTACAAGACAAAGGCTTTCTGATCGCGAACGGCTTGAAGACGAATTATCCACCAATTTAGGACAAGAGCGTGATAGCGATCCTGTTGCGTTCCACCAAAAGTACTGCAATATCGATTTAGTGGCTAGGGGGTTTGTTGTGGGGGATCGGCGTTCGAGGCTTGATGCACGCAGACGAGCTAGAACAGCGTCAATCCCTGAGGATGACAAAATTATGATAGACTTGGAAAATTATGTATGTATTTTGATAGAAGCTTACTTTTTGATCTGCAAGCCTCAGGTGGCTTGGTCTATAACTACAACATTGGGTAGGAAAAACATTGTTGTATTTTCGCCAATCATAAAGCAATGGTCATGGTTTGGGATTCGTAAGAAAAGACGAATGTTCGGTGAACCTTGGTTTGCCCTAGATCTAGAAAAGATCAGTAAGCCATACGGTGAATTGGATCAATTGATAATTCCCCATCGACTTGAGAACCGATCGCCGCGTGGCCTACTTTTCCTCGATTGGGATGGGGTCGATTATGCTATTCCTGATTATGACGAAGTTGAGGACGGTTGACCTAGAACAGGTCTTTGAGTGCCCTAGCTCTATTAATGCCTAAAGGGCGTTGTAATATCCCGCTTAGCCCTCCTTGTTTCGATAGCCTTTCCTGAACACTTTTCGCTAAACTGAGATCGGCTTCAGCAGTTTTGGCTTGTCCAAGGGCTTCGTGTGCTTCACTGCGGCCTTTAAGGGCATCCACATCATTAGGGTTTTGTGTGATAACTTCGCTGTAATCAGTAACAGAACCATCGTAATTGCCCATTTTATATTTAAGCTTTGCTCTGGCTTTATAATACGCTGCATTATCCGGTTGTATTGAGATCGCCTCATCGATATCGGTCAGTGCACCCTCATTGTTTTGCATCTCTGACTTCGCAAAACTGCGGTAATAATAAGCATCTGGATCATTGGGTTTTAACCTTATATACTCATCGAAATCTTCGATGGCTTCTTTATATTGACGAAGCTCTAGCTTGGCAAGGCCACGGTCATAATATGGATCAGGAAAATCTGGTTTGTAGTCAATGGCTTTGCCGTACTCTTTTATCGCTTCTTCATGTTCTCCGTCTCTAGTTTTTCCTTTGCCTCTTTCATGTGCTTCCTTAGATAACTTTATCTTCAAACGGTTCATACTCTCACGATCCTGCACGGCTCCCTCCGTATCTCCGATAGCCTCTTTGGAATTTGCACGATGTTCATATGCCTGTACAAAGCTTTGGTCCAATCTTATTGCCTCGTCAAAATCCAAGATAGCGTTTGAATATTCCTCTATTTGTTCGTGCACCCAACCACGATAATAGTAATATCGACTATTGTCTGGAGAAAATTTTATTACTGCGCTGAAATCATCTATTGATTTCGAAAAGTTATTAGTCCTGTAATATGCAAGGGCCCGCCACATGAGTGCTTCTGTATTGTCATATCTTGATGCGATTGCCTTGTCAAATAACAGAATGGCTTCCTCAAATTCATTATTGTCAACCTTCGCTTTACCACGGCTAAAGTCAGTATTGGATTGTTTGAACTTTTTCTCGCTATCGAGGAAACCTGGCAGGTCATTGTATATCGTCCTTGCATAAATATTGTGGATATTTTGAAGTTGCTCTAATATCTGGATCTTGAAGTTCGAAGGTACATAGAATAAGGTACACGATTCTGTATCCAGGTACCCTTCCGGGGCATAGATAAATACGCTGCTTTGTGCGAGCGTTCTGGTCTGGCTATTTGGTGTTCTCACAGGTTCAATTATGTGAGCATCAGTTGGTCTGTTGCCGTAATCTATTTCATCCAATTTTTCAAAACCTGCTTCAAGGCAGCAGATTATTAGACCCTCATGTTCCATATCACCATTGCAGGCGAAGAACAGTGCCACCATTAGATCGCGACTGAAATCTATTAGTACTGTGTCACCGCCATAATGGCGTAGTTCAGTGAGAATTTCTATATTGGTTGTGTCAGGCTTAAATAGATGGCGTGCTCTGTCAACAATCTTTTTCTCTTCATCCATTGGGGTGTTATTGTCATCGAATATATTCTCGTTCTTATATTCTCCGTAAATTGATGACCGTATGTCATCCTTACCGTCATAAGATTTTGGCATGCCTCTGTAAATCAGTTTGCGACTCTCAAATCGCCCCTGAATCTTGCCAATTAGATCAGCCACGCTGCTGATGTATTCTTTCTTAGACATATTCGCATACCTCTTGGTTGTTATGTACAGATGAGTGAGCCTAGGCCAAAAGAGTAGATTTGCCCCTCAACCCCCTCAGGGCTGCCTTGGCCTGAAACACGATCAATGAAATCCTTGCTTCGGCTTTTGAAAATGACATATTGAACGGAGCCGCCGCCCAAAAACTGGATGCCGATCTGATTTCCTTCCTCGCCGCTCCACAAAACCCTCAGGTTGCCGTTGTCTCTCAGAAACAGGCTTCCCTTTTTGGGACGCTGAAAGGATTTGATGAATGACCAGAAATCATCCTCGGATGCTCGGTTGATTGAAAAACCATCTTCATCAGCGTAGTCCATGAGAAGCCCGATCCGGTCTTGATACGCCTTGTGAACTGAATGAATGTCGCGCATTTGCCTATCTGCTCTTACATTGTTGGGTGAAGGTTACGGCACCCCGCCGGAGTTATCAACTGGCCAAGCCTAGTCTGCGCCTCCCATTCACTCCGGTTTTCCTCTATCCTTGCCACTTGTTCGCGGTGTCATCCAACTGGTGCATCGGGCGTGACCACAAGCCCGACATGGGGCGGGGTCAGTTGTTGCACCAGTTGAACACCCCTGAAACGCCCATATACTGCGCCTTGCGGCGGGGAGCATCCTCGCTGGCAACCGGAGTCGTGTTTGGCTACAATGTCCACCGTAACAGAGACGAACGAAAGAACTGGTCAAGCAAAGGAGACAAATCATGATTGAAGCACAACATGTAGCGAACTTCTTCATCGAGAAGTCGCTGGAAGAGGGGGTGCCAATCTCGCAACTCAAGTTGCTGAAATTGGCTTACATCGGCTACGGCTGGTCGGCAGCGGTACTGGACAGAGAGTTGTTTGAAGAAGACATCGAAGCCTGGAAGCATGGCCCGGTCGTGCCATCGCTGTATCACGAGTTCAAGCGGTTCGGCAAGGACGACATCTATGGTTATGCGATTGAGGTCGATCTGGACAACCCAGGCAAGACCAAAATCCCAAAGATCCCATCGTCTGAAAAGGACCTGGTGTGGCTGCTTTCGCTGGTGTGGACGGTGTACAGCAGGTACTCGGCTTGGGACCTTGTCAGAAAGACGCACGAAAAGGGCACACCCTGGCATGGTGCCTATGAACCGGGGAAGACGAATGCCATCTCGTATGGCAGCATCAAAACCCACTTTGAAAGAAAAATAAGGGAGTATCTGGATGCCGCCGCCCGAATCGAACAATCAAGATCTGCATGAGCAACTACAGCAACTCCATAAGGAGAGTGTGGTCGGTGGCGCTGATGCCACCGATCAGCTTGACCTGGAAGAATACGACAAGCTGAGTCGGGCAGACACACACAAGGCAGAGCAGCATTGGAAGCGAAAAGTGCTGCCCTGGCTGAATTGGTTGAAGTTCGGGCTGATTGTTGTTGGTGTTGCGGTGTTGGGTGGTGCCGCAACCCTGGTTCTGTTCTCCTATCTTTGGGGTATCTGGAACGATATTGACAAGGCAGAGCGAGTTCTTGTGGTGGTCATACAGACGGTGCTGATATCCGGTACAACCCTGTGGGTTGAGAGGCTGATATTCAGGAGATAGCCCAGCAGCCACTTCCCATGAACATGAAACAGCACATGGAACAGCCCACCAAACAGCAAACTGAACAGGGACACAAGCCCGACACGGCCTGGGATGCGCGAGGCATTGCAACTGGCGCGGCAGACCGCAGAAAATGGCGAGGTGCCAGTCTGTGCGGTGCTGCTGCTGGATGGCGACATCATCGGCAGGGGCGCCAATCAGATGATCGGCAGCCAGGACCCAAGCGCCCATGCTGAAATCACCGTCCTGCGCGATGCTGCCTGGCTTGGCAACTTCGCTACGCATTCTTTGGTAGGTCTTCACCCTAAAGGGGCTTCCGTGCTTGTTCAGATTGTCTCCCATCATTGTCAGTGGCAGAATTTTCTTGCAGTACTGCGGGCTTATCGAATCCCAACCTCTCCCTTAAATCTTCCAGATTGCAGTCAGTCTGATCTACTATTAGTTCTTTTAACTCTTCGCCTCTACTATTTTTATACAAGTAGCGATAGTTTACCCCGAGTTGCATGCTCATTCGCATTTTTTCGCTTGAGCAAACTGTGTTCACGACACTCGAAGTGAGCCTCAAAATGAAAAGATTTGTATTGAAAACATCTTTATCGGACATTTTCAATGTGTAATGATAAGTGAGGGTATGCTCGTCTACAGTTGCACGATCTATCTGTATCCTAGGGTTTATTTCTATCGGTGCTTTGTTGTTAATTTCATCAGCCGCCAATTTAAGCGAGTTAGTGATTGCATTTTGTGGTTCATCGGTATTCCGGTTGTTTTTTTTTGCTTGTACAACTTCATTTCTAGGTCGGCTTTTAGGCGGTGTTATACCAAAAACATTGGTTAATTTTTTCCCGCATTTTCCAGACCAGATTGAAAAACCCTCGTCAGAAAATTTTGTACACCTTACAGTATGCAACTTATCGTTAATAACACCTACAATGGTAAAAAACACTGCATAATCTTTTACTTTACCTTCAATTATCGCAAGTTTAAGATGATCAACTACAGCATAATCAGACGAGAAAGATAACAAATCAGATTCGAATTGTTCGGAAGGATATCCCATGTTTACAAATCTTTCTTTTGCCGCCCTGGTGGCTGTCTCATTGACTTCATCTTCAAGCATCTTAAGGAAATGTGGATTAAAGTCGTCTTCCGTGACTCCCATGCTTTCTTGGGTCACAGTTTTCACCACAATTTCTGCACTGTTTGAGAGTTTTATGAAATGTCCTAAAATCACTCCCGTAAAAATACAGATAAAAAGATAAACAAAAGGAAGGAGAACAGCAGCAGTCTTTTGATTATCTTTGCTAATTGCGCCTGATAATTTGTAGGAACCAAAATATCCGGTAGCTACGATGCACACTGCTAAAAGACTGTGTAGACCTGCTATGGCTGAGGTAGTTTTAGGGTCTGAATCTATTGGAAAGTTAAAAATGGCATCCATTGCCCCGCTTACTTTAATCGATGTGTAAAGACATATCCCGCACCAGAAGTGAAGTGTACTCCACCATCGAGATTTTTTATGCCCTTGAGGTTTTTGTTGCTCAGAAGCTCCAGAGGAATCTTCTGGTTGTCTGTCTGTTGGTGCCATCATTAAAACCCCAATTTCTCGGAAATCTCCAGTAGGTTCCTTGCGTACTGAATATCTTCATTTTCAAATTCCTCGGCAATGTCTGGACGCAGTTTCGTTTGGGATACTTCAGCAAAGTCATTTGTATTTGACGAAGCAAATATGATTGGGTTGCTAAATCCGTTAAACCGAATCCGTCTGGCAAAATCCATATAGGTTTCTACAATAAGGCAGTCGCTGAATGAACCCTTAC
>CBDBUW010000009.1:0-16221 GCA_965212195.1 Cyclobacteriaceae bacterium
ATGCGCCGGGGGAACTCGTCAAGATCGAAAACATCGTTGGAGGTGATGCCCAACTCCGCGCCCGGGGTGTCGGGCAAACGCGGCCAGCCCCCCGTGGCGACGAGAATCCTGTCGGCGGTGTGGCGGCTGCCGTTGACCTCGACGGTGTGCGCGTCGATGATCTTGCCGCGCCCGGTGATGATGTCGGCGTTGGCGCTCTGGAGCAGGTCGTCGTAGATGGCGTTGAGGCGGGAGATCTCCCGCTTCTTGTTGTCGCGCAGGGTGGCCCAGGTGAAGGCGGGCACCTCGCTGTGCCACCCAAACCCCCGCGCGTCCTCGAAGGCGTGGCCGAACTCCGAGGCATAGACATAGAGCTTCTTGGGCACGCAGCCCACATTGACGCAGGTGCCGCCCATGTAGCGGTCTTCTATCACCGCCACTTTGGCGCCCAAATCCCCGGCGATGCGGGCGGCGCGCACCCCGCCGGACCCGGCGCCGATGACAAGCAGATCGTAATCCCGGTTGCTCACGGGAGGTCTCCTTTGCGTAAAGGCGGGGATTTTACCATTTTTTGCCAAGACCCGACCAGCAAGCACCAAGCCTGATATTGGAGGTCAGCAGCTTTGACCCAAGGCTAGACCCCGCCATCCTATGCGGCTATACTCGCAACCCACTGGTCACGCTGGCACTTGCCCCCGGCAAGGGCGTGGCTTGAGGAAATTGGGAGATAGCCATGCCATCCGTCAACCGGCTTCGTAAGCGTCTGGTGAAGAAGCTGTCCGAACTGTTTCAGTTAGATCAGCCGGATCTGGATTTTGGCTTTTATCGCGTCATGCACGCGAAGGCCAAAGAAATTCAAAACTTCATTGATACCGACCTGCTGAAAATCGTGGCAGATGCCTTTGGTGAAGTCGATGAGGCCCGCAGGGCCGAGGCGCAGTCTGCGTATAACAAGGCTATTCAGACCGCCTTGGATTACGGTGCTACCGACCCGGAAGAGGCCAATGCGGTCAAAGAGGCGAAGGGCGCGTTGGATGCTGTTGTGGACACAGTAAGCAGTGAGGCCGACATATACGACCATCTTTATCGCTTCTTTGAACGCTACTATGACAATGGCGACTTCATCTCGCTCCGCTATCACACCCGGGAAACATCTGGCAAGGCTGCGCCTTTTGCCGTGCCGTACAGCGGTGAGGAAGTCAAGCTTCATTGGGCCAATGCCGACCAGTATTACATCAAGAGTGCCGAGCATTACTCCAATTTCACATTTGATTTGCGACAGGCCAGCGAGCTCAGGGAAGAATCTGACGGATTGGACATGGGAGACGAGCAAGTTCCTCCGTTAAGGGTTCACTTTCGCATCGTCGAGGCTGCCGAGGGTGAGCATGGCAATGTCAAGGAATCCGAGGCCAACAAACGCTTCTTTATTTTACACACAGACGATCCTGTAACCTTTATTGATACTGACGATCTAGTCGTCAATTTTGAATACCGCCCAGACCCAGAAAAAACAGGTCAGGAAAATGTGTGGCGGGGTAGGCGAAATACCGAGACGGTGGAGACTGTATTGGAGTGTCTTGAGACTTTGGCAGGGTCAAGTGGCAAACATAAAAGACAGGCGGCGGAGTATCTTCGTCTGTTTAGGGTGCTTGCACCAACGGATAAAGAGAAGGATCGCCCCCTGCTCGCCAAGTATGTGAACAAGTACACGGCCCGCAATACTATGGACTATTTCATTCACAAGGACTTGGGTGGGTTTCTTCGCCGTGAACTGGATTTCTACATCAAGAACGAGATAATGCACCTTGATGACATTGAAAATGCTGAGGTGCCGACTGTTGAAAGCTATCTGCTCAGGATACGGGTGCTGCGAAAGATAGCAAGCAAGTTAATTGATTTTCTGGTTCAGCTTGAGGACTTTCAGAAAAAGCTCTGGCTCAAGAAAAAGTTTGTTGTCGAAACCAACTATTGCATCACCCTTGACCGGATACCTGAGGAATTCTATCCTGAAATAGCAACTAACGAGGCACAGAGTAAAGAATGGTACGCTCTGTTTAGCGGTGATGAAGCAGCGAAGAAAAGCTCAAAAAATGAAAAGCGCCCCCCCTTCACTCTACCCATGACAGCAGAATCTCTCAAAAACGATCCAAGACTAGTGCTGGATACGCGCCACTTCAGTGATAATTTCAGGGCGCAACTTCTGGCGGGCATGGACGATATCGATGGTCAATGCGAAGGCTTTCTGGTTCACTCTGAGAGCTTTCAGGCCATGAGGCTATTACTGGAAGGCTATCGAGGACAAGTAAAATGCGTATATGTGGATCCACCATATAACACGGGGAATGATGGCTTTGCATATAAGGATAGCTATGTTTCATCAAGCTGGCTATCTATGATGACTGACCGTGTGACACTTGCAAGACACTTATTGTCTGAAGACGGCATTTTTGCCTGTTCCATTGATGACAACGAAATGCCGAGAGCCATTGCGCTGCTTGATGAAATCTTCGGTGTGGATAATATGATTTCTTCGGTGGCTATCAAGATGGCTAGAGCGACGGGCGTGAAGATGGCCCACGAGGATAAAAAGCCGGTCAAGTACAAGGAATATTTGCTTATATATGCGAAAAACAGGAGCCATGCACGCTTCACCCCTCAATATATCCCCGCTACTGAAATTGACAAGCGGTACAACAAATTCATAGAAAATCCTGATGCAAAACCGGAAGATTGGAATGCGGTCAATCTCTCTGCCGTGCTGAAATCACATGGCCTTAGCCACAAAAATGACACCAAGGACAAGTGGGACTTCTACTACAAAAATGCCGCTCAAATAATGCAGTTGGCCACCAATAACCAAGATGTATTCAAGGCAACCAAGGGCATTAAGCGTTTTCAGAAAGTGGAAACAACCACGGGATTGGAGCGCTATGCCTATGATGGGAAAAAGGTAGTGTTCTATTCGGACAAATTGAAAGTTATTGGGGGCAAAAAGCAGTTTGGCGAGAATGCGGGTGACATGTGGGAAGACATTGTGGAACATGTCAATGATTTGTCCAACGAGGGTGGTGTGAGCTTAAGAAACGGGAAAAAGCCAGAATTTCTGCTACAGCGTATTATTGAGATGGCTACCGACAAGGGTGATTTGGTGCTAGATTTCTGTCTAGGCTCCGGTACATCTGCAGCAGTATCTCAAAAACTGGGCAGACGGTGGATAGGGACTGAGTTTTCCCGCAGTTTTGACAATCTCCCATTGCGTCGTCTGAAAAACACACTGTGGGGTGAGTCGCGGGGTATATCCAAAAATATGAAGTGGAAAGGTCTTGGCTTATTCAAGTACATCCGCCTAGAATCCTATGAAGATGCATTAAATAACTTGATCACAGAGACAGATGGTGACGAGGAAAGAGAGCAGATAGCCCGCTATCGGAAGGCTGCTGGAAAGGATTCGTCACTCAAGGAAGACTATATGCTTCGCTATATGCTGGATGTGGAGACACGAGGCAGCCAATCGCTGCTTAACATTAGCAACTTCACCGATCCGACTGCCTATACCCTGAAGGTCAAGAAGCCGGGGACAGATGAGCATGTAATCCAAGAGGTCGATCTGATTGAGACATTTAACTATCTGATTGGGCTGTGTGTGCAGCATATATCTGTGCCGCAGAGCTTCAAGGCAGATTTCAAGCGTGTTAAGGACCTGGAGCAGCCTAAAGCCAAACGCACGAAACTGGTAGTGGATGGTGATATCCAGAAAGCCAAGAAAGGCCCTTGGTGGTTCCGCAAGGTTGAAGGTTGGGTGCCCAAAGACTCGGCTAATCCTGACAATGGTGAGCGTGAGAAAGTGCTGGTCATCTGGCGAAAGCTCACCGATGACATTGAGGAGGATAACGCCATGTTGGACGAATGGTTTCAGTCTGTCCGTGCCAACTCTCCCGATTTCAGTTTTGATACAATCTATGTCAACGGCAGTGACAACCTGCCCAACCTGAGAGGAGAGGATGAAACCTGGGAGGTTCGCCTCACCGAAGAAGAATTCATGAAGCGCATGTGGGATGTGGAGGTGGTGTGATGACTGATTCATTAGACAAGCTGACAATACGCGGTTTCAAGTCAATTCGTGAACTGAAAGATTTCGAGTTGAAGAACTTGAATATCTTTATCGGTGCCAACGGCGCAGGAAAGAGCAATCTGATTTCCTTTTTTCAAATGCTGAAATCACATGTTGAGGATAACTTGAAATATTATGTTGCTGAAAATGGGGGCATTGGTGATATTCTCCGTAATGGTCGAAAAATTACGAAGAAAATGGAGTTTGAGATATGCTTTGAATCACTTAGTCTTCGACTTAGAATAACCCCGGGCTCCGGTGAAAACTATAGCATGAGTCAGGTGACAGCTTTTTATCATGCTGATGATTCATATGAATCCGAATTTGCAAGTACCGAGAGCAATGACTTGCAGGTAGCGGAAGGAAGTGGAACAGAAACCAATGAAAAGTATAGCCGGTATATTGATGAAATTGTCAACTCTTGGAAAATTTATCATTTCCATGATACTAGTTTAACAGCTTTCATGCGGCACGCTGAGATTATTGAGAATAACAAGTATTTGCGCCATGATGCTTCTAACATAGCGCCATATTTGTTGCGCCTCCGAAATGAGGAGCCATCCGCATACCATAAAATTCTGTCTGCTTGTCGTTTTGTCACGCCATTCCTGGATGATTTTCTTCTGGAACCCCAAAAGTTTGGGCCTAAAACCAAGGTCTCTCTCACATGGAAAACCAAGAATTCTGATTATCCTATGCAACCCTATCACCTATCCGATGGCACAATTCGCTTTATTTGTCTTGCTACGGCTTTGGTGCAGCCTGATCTTCCCTCCATGATCATTATAGACGAGCCTGATCTAGGCTTGCATCCTGATGCGATACATATTTTGAGCGAACTCATCAAGAGTGCAGCCAAGAAAAGCCAGATTATAGTGACAACACAGTCTCCATTGCTGCTTGACGAGTTTTCTATTGAAGACATCGTCGTTGTCAAACGCCAAGATGGGCAATCAACCTTTGAGCGACTTCAATATAAGGAATTCGAAGGGTGGCTAGAGGAATTTTCGGTTGGTGAACTCTGGACCATGAATGTGATACAGGGAGACTTGACTCATGAATAGCAATATCAATATTTTTATAATCGTGGAAGGGAAGACGGAGCAGCGGTTTATCTGGGAGTTGCTTGCCCCCTATATGGCAGAAAAGGGTATATACCTAAGGGCAAGCATTCCCGGCAGACGCAAGCATAATAAAGAAGGAGGCAATGTTAAGTTCAGCCGAGTCAAGATGAGTATCGAACAATACCTCAAACAACGAAAGGACACCAACATAAGCTTGCTGGTTGACTACTATGGGATAAGTAGTGACTGGCCTGGTTATGCCAAATCCAAAAAGGAGAAAGATCACACCAGAAAAGCAGCTGTTATGAACCAAGCAACCGCTGCCGAAGTACAGAAGTTATTCCCGGAGCAAAATAGAAATGAGCGGTTTATTCCTTATGTATCCATGCATGAAATAGAATCTTTGTATTTCAGTGATCCGGCCTGTATTGCAAAACATCTAAATATTAGGGAAAAGGATGTGGTCGCAATTGTTCAGGAATGTGGGGAGCCTGAGAAGATTAATGACCACACTGCAAGTGCTCCGTCCAAGCGTTTGAAACAACTTTCGGGTAACTTTGAGAAGACATCTATAGGCATGACAATAGCATCAGAAATTGGAATTTCTAAGATGCGAGAAGCCTGCCCTCTCTTTAACGACTGGCTTAATCGTTTGGAAGCCTTGGCAGGAGACACAAATGGCAAGGCGTAAACTCCAGGGGCTGCAACCTCATTCGTTCAAACGCAAGCTGCTGCTCAATCAGTGGTTGATAAGCTTGTTCGGTATCGATCCATTGGCAGAGAGTACGCTACGCGATCAGAAAGCGCGGCCTTTTCATGTGCTGGCAGAGCCTATCAAGGATTTTAGGCTGGAGGGTCTGGATAACGATAACCTGCATCACTTTTATCACGAATTGGTGAGCAGCGATATGTTTTGGGGCGACTATTGCGCTCTTGGCAAAGAGCAGCTCCTTCTCTACGAAGAAAATATTGTTCGTCATACCCAGGCGATCAATGAAAAACGCCGCCGTTCGGTGGTATGGAAATATTATCAGTGGCTTACCCTTTTATTCGTTGAAATCTACCTAGACCGCTTTTTTGGCGACCGAGAAGGATTGCTGAATGATCTCAATGAATTTGTTGATCGATTCAACAGGCATTGGAATGATTATGCTGATGTGCCGTCCTACAGTGAAGATGACCTGAACAAGCTCTGTTTGCAGAATGCCACCGGCAGCGGCAAGACGCTGTTGATGCATGTGAACCTTCTGCAATACCGACATTACGCCGCGAAGAATGGAAAGGACAAGGAACTCTCCCGCGTCATCCTTCTGACACCCAATGAGCCCTTGTCCGAACAGCATATTGCCGAGTTTCAGGAAAGTGATATTTCGTCAGAGAGCTATCTGCAATCTCGTGGTGGACTGTTCGATACTGCTCAAGGGCTTGGTCATGTGGATGTGCTGGAAATTACCAAGCTGGCAGACCAGGAGGGGCCAAACACCATTGCCACGCGGAGCCTGGGAGATCAGAATCTCCTTCTGGTGGATGAAGGCCATCGTGGTATGAGCGGCAAGCAGGAAGGCATTTGGTTCACCCGGCGATCTGAGCTTTGTGCCAAAGGCTTCACCTTTGAGTATTCCGCCACATTTGAACAAGCTGTTCGGGCTTCCGGCAACTCGGATTTTGAGAACAGCTATGCCAAGGCGGTGATATTTGACTATTCCTACCGATGGTTCTACGAGGACGGTTTCGGCAAGGATTATCAAATTTTGAATTTGCCAGAATCTTTCGAGGAGACACGCTCCATCTACATGACCGCTTGCTTGCTGAAGTTCTATCAGCAACTTCGCATCTATGAGGAAAAGTCAAAGGATTTCGAGCCATTCAATCTGGAAAAGCCCTTGTGGGTCTTTGTTGGCAGTACCGTTTCCTCCGGGGGGAAAAGCAAGGACGAAAAGATAGTGGCTACAGATGTGGCACTTATCATCCAATTTATCGCTGACTTCCTTGACAATCGTTCGGCTTCAATGCAGCGCATTGAAGACATTTTGATTCGCAGGGGGCGGGATACGGGTTTGCTAGACAATAATGACCATGACATCTTTGAGGAGGCCTTTAAATACCTGGCCCAAGCCATGAATGATGGTGGGTCTATTGAGGGTCTCTACCGGGACATTCTTGCCAGATTGTTTAACCATGCCGAAGGCGGACATTTGTCTCTGGATCGCGTCAAGGGCGAATCTGGCGAAGTGGCCTTGCATGTCGGTACAAGCGAAACCCCCTTTGGTCTGATAAATGTTGGTGATTCTAGTGGCTTGTGTGATCATGTAGCCAAGGTGGCAGAACAGAGGGGCACCAAAGTTGATGTCAAAGACAGTGACTTCACTGAGGCCATGTTTGCCTCAGTAAAGGACTCTACCTCGCCTGTGAATTTACTCATTGGCTCCAAGAAATTTGTAGAAGGCTGGGACTGCTGGCGCGTTAGCACTATGGGATTGATGCATGTCGGGCGTTCGGAAGGCACTCAGATCATCCAGTTATTCGGGCGCGGTGTTCGCTTGAAGGGCTACGAATGGAGCTTGAAGCGCAGCGGCCATTCTCATTCCCACTCCTTAACCAAGCCTCCATTTATCGAAGAACTGGAAACTCTGAATGTATTTGGCATTGAGGCCGACTTTATGGAGAGATTTCGCGATTTTCTCAAGGAAGAGGGTCTTCCTGGCAATGAGCGCCGCAAGACCTTTACCATTCCGTTGAATGTCACCTATGACTTTGGCAAAAAACTGAAAATCCTGCGGCCAAAGCAAAAGGCATCCGATGGCAGGGAGTATGATTTCAAGAAGGATGGCCCTGTTCCCACTGTGGGTGACATTCCAAAATACATGGAGAAAAATCCTATTGTTGCCGATTGGTATCCCCGCATCCAGGCCATGCAATCGCAAGGTGCGGCCTTGGCAGCCGAGAAAGACGCGGTACTGTTGGACGAGCAGCACCTAGCGCTATTGGATTATGACACGATCTATTTTGAATTGGAGCAGTTCAAGCGAGAGCGGGGCTGGCACAACCTCAACATTACCAAGGCTGGTATTGAAGGGTTGCTGAAGAAGAAGGGCTGGTACACTCTCTATCTGCCGGAAGCGCGTCTGAACCCGACCAGCTTTGATGGTGTACTCTTGTTGCAGCAGGTGGTGTCCGAACTTTTGAAGCGGTATTGCAATGCTTACTACAATTACTGCAAACGGGAGTACATTGAGCCAAGGCTGGAAGTGCGTGAACTAACACCTGAAGATGACAATATGCCGCAGGAGAATGAATATCAACTCATTGTGGATGGCAATGAAGAGCAAGTTATTCTGGGAATCCAGCAACTCAAAGATGATATTGAGAAGAACAAAAGTGAATTAAGAAAGCCTAGTGATCTAAAAATTTGCAATTTCGGCAAGCACCTGTTTCAGCCACTTTTCCATGTCCGGCGAGGAGGAAAAATCACTATTATCCCTGTTGCTCTCAATGAAAGTGAGTTTCAGTTTGTCTCTGATCTGAAGGATTGGTGTGATGAGCACAAGTCAGACTTGAAAAAAGGAGGGATGGAACTCTACCTGCTAAGAAATCAGAGCCGTGGTAAAGGCGCTGGATTCTTTGAGGCGGGCAACTTCCACCCGGATTTTATCCTGTGGCTGCTCGTTGACGGAAAGCAGTATGTCACCTTTGTGGAACCACACGGCTTGGTCCACGAAAGACCCAAGAGCGACAAAGTACAATTCTACAAGCGGGTAAAGGATATTGAGAAACGCCTGAATGACCCGGAGTTAATCCTTAACAGCTTCATCCTTTCCTGGACACAGTACTCAAAACTGGAATGGGGGAAGTCCCAGAAAAAACTTGAAGACATGCACATACTGTTCATGCAGGACGACAAAGAACAGTATATCGGCAAGCTGATCACCAAGCTGAAAGAAATAGCAAAATAACGAGCTTAGAACTTAAGATTCCTTCCGTCGCATATTTATTCATAATACTTATTCTTTCTAACATTAAATGCTGGCATGGCACCCTCAAGAACATCAACTATTTTTTTGTTCACCTCTTTATCTTCTATGCTACCTGATATGACTGAGAATGTGTAGTCGTTATTCTTGTCAAGATCCACATAAATTACTTGCTCTGCATCTGAAACGACAGCCAAGTTAGGATTATGTGTCACCATAATAATTTGTCTATTCTTCTTTGCAGCTTGGATAAACGGTACAAGTATAGAGGCAATACTATGATTATCAAGGTTGTCTTCAGGTTGGTCGATGACTAGTGGTATATCATTCTTGTCTAATAGCAAGTAAAAGACTAACAACAAAGCACCTCGTTCACCGGGAGACAGCAATTCAAGAACTTTTCCGCCTTGTTTGAGTTGGTAATTGTTCTCGAGAAAATCTAGAGTGAACAAATAGTCATAAAGGCCCTCAATGTCCTTTACCTGCTCAGCAACTTCACGAGGTTGATCATTGTACCCATCTCGTTTGTCATGTCTTAATGCACATACAATTTCATCAAGAAAATTGATCACGCTATTTTTGTCGTCGAAGTCAGTTTTGCTCGTCATTTGTGTCAATTGCGCTTCACTCCCTTCTATGGAATAGAAACTTCCCATCTTATTGTGTAGAATAAAACCAAAAAATTTCGAATCAAAATCTGATTTTTTTACTAGTGCAGCATCAACTTCAATACTGTAGTTTCCTAGTGTCTCTTGATTTTTTGCGATTATATCCTTCAGTTGATCCCTAGCGCTTCTATACACTGATATAATCGCTTGTTTTTTATCAAAGATAGTTTCCACAATCTCTTTACGCTCCTGGTATTTTTCTTCGAGGTCTATGGAAATTTGGTCATTTAAATACTTAAGCTCAAGCTTATAATACTCTATCGTATCAATTTTTTCAGGCGAACCTATAATAGCTTCTTTGTCTTTTTCCCATGCTTCCCTAGCAGCCAAATATTGTTGATATTTCTGTTGTTCTGTATCTAAATTAGATTGCTCAGATCTAACCTGGCTTTCATATTCTTCAAGCTTTTCGGGCAAAGATTTTTCACTGGAGTCAGAATCTATCTCTCCAAGATCTCCTTTTGCTGCATTTAATTGCTGTTCTTTTGTATAAATAGCTGTGTCTAGCTCAGTTAAATCTATTTCCATTGAAATCAAGTTCTTCGCATCTACTCCAAGTTCGTTAAGAACAATTTCTATTTGAGAAATGAAGCTATCCATATCCGCTTTCCTCTGCTGGATTTTTAATTTAGCATTTTTTAACTTCTGTATGTCTCCCAAAGCTTTCCTTTTTTGGTCTTCAGCCTGTTCAATATTAACTCGAAGTTTCTGAACTTCGCTAAGCAGGGCCTGTATTTTGCTGTTCGCTGCCTGACTCTTCAATTTTTTCTGTGGGTCTTCATTTGGGTCTAATATGGGAGTAGGCTCCAATAAGGAATTTAATTCTTCCTCTTTTCTCGCAAGTTTATTTTGAATTTCCTGCATATACGCTGGTGTAGATTGGCGTTCGAGATTAATTATTGATTGATTTACACTCTGTAATGAAGTCCTGATTCTATCAAGTTCAAGATTCACAGTATCAGTTTTCATTTCAATAAGTTTTGAGAAAAACTGGGCGTCTAGTCTTTCTGTTTCAGGAATGCGGGAAAAGACTACATGTTCTATTTCACGCTGAAATTCCTCAACAGTACGAATTTCATTGGTTAGTCTTTCAAATTGCCCCTGAGGTAGATATTTAATATCCAGTAGTTGGCTGTTCTCAGGTAATGCATCTAGATTTATAGATGACTTTTTTCCGCTCTCCCATACCATGTCGGCATTAAAATGCCTAGCCAAACTATTCTTCTTAAATTTTTCTGTAGTTAAAAAAGAAAAAACATCATCCTTTGGTTGGTAATTTGCACAGAGCGCAATTATATCTGCAATAGCACTTTTGCCACTCCCTTTATTTCCAATGATGGCCACTAATTCGCTGTTGAGGGGTATAGACACATTATCAAACCAAATGCCTTCTTGACCATGATAACCTTGAGCCTGACATATTGATAGACTTTTAATGTACTTTGTTCGCTTTCCTTCAATACGTCCAAATAGCGGAGGCTTGGGGCCAACATATACTCTCTTATCTGGCTCGATAAGAACCTGCTTCAAGCCTTCAAAAGTTGGATCTGCTTTCAGCCATGTTGAACAGTTTCCTATTCGGTCTTTGTCTGGTGAGTCAGAATAATTGTGTGCATCACTACAATCAAGCAAGAAATGGTTCACTTTTTGTTCTTTTAACTTTTCTCTAGAACTGTTAAATGATTCAATAGAATCTGATGCGGTAAATACAATGTGAGCCTTGTTAATGATAGATTTCTTGGTTGCTATGGAAGCACCACTCCATTTCATGTCGCTCCATTCTGCCTTGCCAATTGCAGTCAGGTATTTTTCCTTGAAACAATCCTTCTCCAAAGAGTTAAGTATGGCTTTTTCATCTATATTCAGATTGTTAAAGCCTTCCTCTAAATCTGAGCCATAGTCAGGCAATTTGTCTTCTGGTACAGTGTCTTTGATTTTCTTTCCTAGTGCCTCAATACTGTCTCTTGTAATCGCTCGATTCCAAGATTCCTCTGAGTCTATTTTATAACTCTGTTCAAGGGTATTCAGGAATTGACTCTGTATTGTTTCTATGGTCAGTTCATTTGAAAAGATGACATGAAAATTGATTCGCCCTATTCTCCCGAAATCCACTCCAGAGAATTTTTCAATTCTAAATTCAACTATGGGAAATAATGTCAGCCCGCTGAGTCTGTTATTATCCCGTTGCTCTTGGAGAAGTCTTTCATACCCATCAAGAAACAGGTAATCATTAACCCCGACAACAGCAAATTCCTCAGGAAGTGCTTCAAGATCAGAAATGAACTTTTCCCAAGTATCCTCGTTGTCCGCCCCGTAGTTTTGATGAATAGAACTTGGCGTATGAACATGCAAGTCCCACTTTCTCCATTCTGCACCTCTCGGAAATTTAGTGGTCATAGCTAAGATTCTCCTCTATAGTTTGCTAACAACTACAGGAAAAGGCGGCATGAAAAGCCAGCTTTTGCCGTGCGCATCAGGCAGTTTCAACCTTGGTTGTAAAATCAAAAAAATCGCTGTTTTCTGAATACCTTGTTCGATATTCACCAATGGCTTGCCCAATAGCCTTTAGTAAATCACCGGGCTGTGGGTCCTTTACTGTATGCTCCACGCAATCGCCATTGGAGCCAGTTACTGTAATTTTAAGCTTCATCGTAAACCTCCTTAGATGATATGGGCGGCTGAATATAATACGAAGCCTTTGCAAAGTCAACATGTGAAAATTGCAACTAATAATTATTCTCATCTCCAGCAGTTCGCTTCTCCACCTCCCTGCGCACTGCCCCAAGCCCTGACAGTCCATTGATTTCGTTGAAATTCTATCTAGAATGGGCGATATAGCTTAGGCGATCAGTAAAATCTAGCGGTCTCCGGTAATTGTCTAGTCCAAATGTCCACCTGTAGAACCCGTGAATTTTGCTGATTATTTGGCCCCTAGTGCATCCTTCGCCCAAACCCTATACAATGTCCCGCAACATTCACGGTGGATGAACAATGGCAACAAAAGAAGAAGGCTTCATTCATTTTCCAACTCCCCTGTGGCTTGCCAGTGTTTCCATAGATCAAATGCTTCAAGAAGCTTTTTGTTTGGAGGTCCTGGCGGCGCTTGGCAGATGGCAACAAATCGATCAAACTCTTCAGGTTCAAGCAAGATGCGCACAGGCGGCCCGGAAGGAAAAGGCGCAGGATTGTCCTCGTCATAATGATTTGGACTCTCATCCGCATTATCGCTCTTGAGTTTGGTTGTCATAACGCACTCCTTTCCCTTGGGTTCAGTTTGGGCAGCACAGCCATTTAACCGATGACGACATGCTGCGGTTAGGTCGGGAAGTATAGCACCTTTCAATGCATTTGAAAGGGGAAAATTCCCTTAAAATGGATATTGACAACCATAAAAACAAACAAAAAAACGCCAATCTGTCCCAAATGAGCGAATTTGATTGATTTCTGATGATGGCCTTGCTTAACGGGCAGATATAAGGGTTCCGACTACCCCATGCAGGCTTACCAACTGTCTGACGGCACCATTCGATTCATCTGCCTTGCCACGGCCTTGTTGCAGCCGAACCTGCCGCCCATGATCATTCTTGACGAGCCTGATTTGAGTTTGCATCCAGAAGCTATACATATATTGAGTGAACTCATCGAGAGTGCGGCCAGGAAAATCCAGGTCGTGGTGACAACACAATCTCCATTGTTGCTTGACGAGTTTGCCATTGAAGATATTGTGGTGGTGAAGCGTGATGATCGGCAGTCAGGCTTTGAGCGGCTTAAGTATGAAGACTTCAATGTGTGGCTTGAAGAGTATTCAGTTGGTGAACTCTGGACCAAGAATGTGATACAGGGAGGCTTGGCCCATGAGCCGTGATGTCAATGTCTATAATTATCGTGGAAGGGAAGCCGGAGCAGCGGTTAGTTTGGTCAATGATGCCGTCTATCTCCATGATTTTATAGGATTTTTCAGGTTATGGGGGTGATGGCGGGGTCGAAATTAGCAATTTTGCATAGGATATAGTGGATTTGATGAGCTTAAGTATGCCTACCTGTAGAACTTGTGAATTTTGCTGATTATTTGGCCCCTAGTGCATCTTTCGCCCAAATCCTATACAATGCCTTGCAACATTCACAGTGAGACGAACAATGGCACCTGCCACCCGCACCAAGGATTCGGCCCCGAGTCCCGACCAGCAAGCACCAAGCCTGACATTGGAGATCAGCGACTTTGGCCCGATTGCTGAGGGGCGGGTTGACTTGCGCCCGCTGACAGTGTTTGCTGGCCCCAGCAACACAGGCAAGTCGTGGATGGCAACGCTGATTTATTCCATGAGACACCTGCCGATGATGGAACTGCGGTGGAAAAGACCTCCCTTTTATGGTCCTGATATGCTAGAGATATGGTTATCCGACACTGGCTTGTCCACATTTCCTGAAAATCTTGATACTTGGCGAAAAAACATTCGAGAAAGCACGGACATTCGTTTGGGTTCCAAGGAGTCAAAACTGTTAAGTCAGGTTGAAGAATTTGCACTATTGGAAATGATGAGTGAAATGTTTCGTTGTTACAGGCTCGATATCGACAAGTTGATGCGGCATGCAAGTAAAGGTCCGACCACGATTAATATGCAGATTGGAAATATAAATAACAGTATCGAATGGCATAGGGGAATCAGAGATGTTAGCCTCGAATCAAAACATTTAGATACAAATTTGCCACCGAGGGATAGTTTACTTAAGCAAGTTGAAAGATGTATTGCAACTAACCATTTATTGGAAGTTCTTGAACCTCCTAACGAGTTAACGGCGGATCGCGACTACGCTACACTCGATCTTATAGGAGAAATTCTGAAAGTCCTTCACGATCCCGCTTTTTTTAATAATGCGTATTATTTGCCAGCAGATCGAGGAGGCATTGTACGCAATCAGGATATGTTGGTTAGGAGTTTAATCAGGGGAGCATCACAAAATGGCGATTATCTTCAGATCTTAATGCGGAGCGCGTCACAAGAGCGTGATCATCTCCAGAGTTTAATTGAAGGTGTATCACAAAATGGCGATAATTTTGATGGCACTCCATCTATAACCGGCATATTTGCAGACTTTCTGGAGAAAATACCCGGACTCAAGGAAACATCCCCGGACATGGCGGAGACCAAACTTGGTTCACTTAGCAAGAAACTTGAAAAGAATATCCTTCGCGGGTCTGTGAAGGTGAGAAAACCTGCGGCTGGCTATCCCATCCTCTCTTACCAACCGATGGACTGGAAAGAAACGCTCTCGTTCAAGAATGTATCCTCAATGGTGGCAGAACTTGCCCCCGTGTCGCTTTACTTGCAGCAGATTGTAAAACCGGGTGATTTGTTGATTCTTGAAGAGCCTGAAACCAACCTTCATCCCGAAATGCAGCAGGAATTCATCCGAGAGGTCGCTTCTTGGGTGGATGCGGGGCTAAAGGTCGTCTTGACTACCCACAGTGATTGGGTGATCAATGAATTGTCGAATATAGTGGCGCGAAACCAATTAAGCGAAATAGCACCCAAGAAAAAGAGCAAGTTGCCACGGCTTTCACAAGACAAAATTGGAGTCTATGTGTTTAACCACATAGACAAGAACAAGCCGACAAAGGGTTCAGAAATAAAAGAAATAGAATGGGATCCCGATGAAGGTGGCTACGACACGGGATTTTACAAGGTGGCCATGAAGCAGCACAACGAGTGGGCTGGCACGATGAATGCTATTGCTGGTCAAGAAATTGCTGAAAAGAAAAAGAGTGGTTCTGACAAATGATTATGGATGAGGTTCAAGAAGTATGTGATCCTGACTGGATAGTGCATGGCCCTTGCAATTGCGATGACTGCACTGAAATCATTCCAGATATCAATAACAACGCGACCTTTACACTTGAAGATGCGCCCTCGCCGCATTTGCTGGTAGATCAAGACAAAATTGGTTGTCTAACTGTTAGGGGGTCTAGTAGAACACGATGCGACTTCATATTTTTTGCTGATAATGCCCCTGAGGAGCTTGACTGGGTTGCTCCCATTGAAATGAGTACAGAACGAGGGAAAAAACCAAACCAAATTCAAAAGCAACTTCAGGCGGGGGCCGATTTGGTAGCGCAGAATATCCCTGCGAGCGAATATTCATTTCTCATACCCATGTATATTGGTCACAATAGAAACCCAAAGACTCTATCCAAGAAAAGAATTAAGTTTCACGGCAAAAAAATTTGTGATAGAGAATATTGCTCTCAATGAGAGCATAGCCCCCGCCTTCCCATGAACCAACAAGACACCAGCACCGATGAATGAACAGAACACCAATGGGCCAGCCTTTCTGAATCCCCCTGTATTCTATCCCGCCAGCATCATTCTCCTTGTCGTCGTTCTCGCGGCCGCATTCTGGCCGGACGGCACGGGCGAGTTTTTCCAGTC
>CBDBUW010000010.1:0-1148459 GCA_965212195.1 Cyclobacteriaceae bacterium
ATAGGGAAGCCAAATCCCACCATGGATTCTCGGAGAGGTATCGCACCTCTCTTTCATTAAATCCCATCTGCTTCAAAATGGTAGTATCAGCCAGCATTTCTTCACTGTAGAACTTCCCTTCAATCTGCCGCAGTTCCTGTTTGCGCCGGGGATAAGGTAAAACGGTCAGGTTGAATTCACGGGTATATTCCCAGAACCTTTCATAACCGGGCTTGGTAATATGTTCCGCCCCGTAATCGGCGTAGAGCCCGTCATCCAGCTCCTCACCGCTGCTCATTACATGACCTCCCACACGCGCGGAAGCCTCCAGTAGGGTAACTTCATGGCCTAACCTCATCAATTCATAGGCACAACACAACCCACCGATGCCCCCTCCTGCCACCACCACCTTTTTTTTATTTCTGGAGGTTGACTGGATTCCACATCACACTGCATCAGGGAAGATCCCATCACAGCCGCTCCTGCCACTGAGGCAGTTTTGATAAAATCTCTCCTTTTTATCGATTTCATAGGTTTGAGAAAATACCCTTTTTCAAATGGCTATAGATAAATATAGGCATTTGTAGCTTACGGTGCATTTGGTCAGACGTATACCTCTGTCTTACTGGCTCATTTTTGACAATTCGACAGTTCTTGCTAATTTGTTAACACCCACCAGCCTAATTTGAACAGCTCATTTTCAAGGAACTAACCCTTAGAACTATGGAGACTTTATACCGCAATACCAAAATCAGCCTTGGCTATGTAACAGGGTATCTTATCATGGGTGGACTAATGTTCTTGTGGGTACCGCAAACGGCCCTGAAAATTTTTCAATCCAGTGGTCAATATGATGATATCATGATACGGGCGGTTGGGCTTATGATGTTAGGGCTGGCCATAGTAGTGATCCAGGTCATCCGTCTAAACTTGATAAAGGAATTTTATCCAACCACTCTCATGTTGCGGATGTTCTTAACTGCGGGCATGATCGGGCTGTATTTCTATGCGGGAGATATTATGTTTTTGATCATCTCCGGAATCATCGTCCTGGGAATGATAATGACTGTTTATTTTTATTTACGGGATGAGAGGTCTCAGGGACCTGCATGATCTAAAAAGACAGTTTCCAGACCCTGACTTAAACAGGTCAACCTGATGTGGGTACCCGGGGCCAACTGGATCAGACATTCCAGGTACAAAGCACTGTCAGGTTCAAAGTAGTCCAAGCGCACTTGCTTACCCTCCGACAAATCCATATTTAAAGCAGAATCGAGATCTTCAATGACATTATCATCCGGGTATAATAGTTCACCATCATCTGCTTCGAAGTAAAAATACAGACACCCGCCGTCAACCTCGATCTTTTTTATAGTGGCAGAATGCGCACAAGGCTGCGATTCGTCAACTTCACAACCGTACATAATGATCACAAGCGTTAATGCCAGTAGCAGTCTGGTAAACCAAATAAACATAGATACAAGATAAAACAGGTTACCCGAAAGACCCCGATTTGCCGAAATTAGTTGGAACCAAGATAAAAAACCATCCCATTTTTGTGTCCCTGGTGCCGGCGCTGATATTTTAGGGATATGAGCAATTGAGAACCCTTAGAATAATTAGAATGTAATTAACGATATCACGGAGTTTCACTGAGAAACGGAGCATCACAGAGCAAGGCTCGGACCGCTGATAACTTCTAACTCTCAATAAAGCATTGTGACATAATTATTTCCCATTATTGAACGACTTATCAGGATAGTCTGGTACCGGTGGCAATTCACGGGGATCTTCCTCAATTAATTTTAACAAATGATCAATGGCGGCCTTTAGTTGCGCATCCTCACCATTGAAGGTGGAATGAGGTAAATTGTCCACCACTATATCGGGTTCAAATCCGTGTCCTTCGATCAACCATTCACCCTCAGGACCATATACCCCATACATGGGAGCCCTGGCAATCCCTCCGTCAGTCAATCGGTTCACCCCACTGAGCCAAATCTCGCCACCCCAGGTACGGGTCCCTATGGCAGTTCCCAGATTGAGTCTTTTAAATCCATCGGCAAACGCCTCCCCGTCGGAAGCAGTTCTTTCATTGACCAGGATCACGATATGCCCTCTGAAAGCATATTGCATGTTTGAATATGAGATCCCCGTGCGGCCTTTCCAATACATCCAGGCTTTTCTCAACAGCTTTTCCAAGATAAAGCTTTCAATGTTCCCGCCTCCGTTATGCCTTACGTCGATAATAAGGCCCGGACGGTCGAACACCGGATAGAATTCCCGGTACCAATGATTCAGATCCCTGCTTCCCATACCCTGAAGGTGTATATAACCTACTTGGCTTTGAGTTCGACGCTCAACTTCCAATCGTCGGTTGTATTGCCAATCCCGATATCTCAAGGTGTAGGCATTGCCAATAGGTACCACTATGAAATCATTGGCGGCCGCCCCTCTTTTAATGGTAAGTCGAACCTGTTTACCGGTCTGATTTCTGATCAGGGCTCCTATATCCACCGCAGGCAGCGCGGGTTGTCCGTTTACCTGAGTGATCACATCCCCTACTCGGATATCGTTGAACGGCTGGTCCAAGGGTGATCGTTCATGCGGATAGTCCGGATCGGCTTTGTAGATATGATCAATACGGAAGCCTCCTTGAGCTGCATCACGACTAAAGCGACCGCCTAGTCGAGCTACGAAAACCTGATTAGGATTTTCCCGTACATCGCCGCCGCGTACACTGGTGTGTAGGGCAGATAGCTCTCCCACAAACCGGCCAATAAGGTCCGATAAATCTTCACGCGTAAGAACGCGATCCACGAGCGGCAGATACTTTTCATACATGGCATTCCAGTCCACTCCATGCATATTCTTATCATAAAAGTAGTCTCTTTCCATTCGCCAAGCATCGGTGAAGATCTGCTTCCAATCCTCCCTTGGCGTTATTGGGAATTTCCAGTTCTTGAGCTCGATTTTATGTTCAGTCAGATCACTGACTTTTTCCTTCCCGGCATCAATCATGTAATAGCTTTTTTTCTTGGTCACCAGGATCTTCTCTCCATCAGCGGCTAAACGGAAGCTGGAGATATCCTCTACCATATTTTTCACCTTGGGATCATCATTGGTGATTTTGATCACCCCTAAATGGGTTTTAGCTTTCACCCCTGTTTCCCGAGTTGTGAGGTATATGGCTTCATCCGTAACACCTAGATTGGCGTAATTACCGGGATCAACGGGCACTTCCATGATTCGATGTTGAATATTGTTTCTGTCAATAGTGACCGTCACATTTGACTCCACTTTATCATCATTCTCCTTATCATCATTATCAGTCTTATTCTGATCCTGGGGCTGCAACTCATCATCATCCCTGAATGGAGAACGGTTCTTGGCTTGGAGCGGCAGGTAGTATAGTTTTTCACTGGCATCAAAATATGGCTCCGGTTGCCGGGTGCCCCAAGGTGATCCTACCAGGGTGGTGAAGCTCCTGTCGGAAAGGAAATAAATAAATTGGCCGTCGGGGCTCCATTGAGGATAGAGGCTGTTGGCGCGGTCGGTTGTAATGGGAAAGGTAGCGCTGGAACCAAGTTCGTGAAGGAATATTTGAGCCATGGTATTGAAGGCATTCTGTACAAAAGCCACCCATTTACTATCGGGGGACCATGAAAAGGTCCTGATGCCCTCCTGATTGTTGGATATTTTGCGGCTAACCCCTGTGGCGACGTTTAGTACATACATATTTGCGTCCAAATCGTCGTAGGCTATCCATTTGCCATCCGGCGATGGTACGCCACGGAAACGAAGGATCTTTCCGTCACTGGTAATTTTTGTACCACTGCCAATTCCATTCGCAAGCATTCGTACGAACTCAAATTCCCCGGTTTCGTCTGACAATGTGATAATTTGTTTACCGTCGTGAGAGAAAAATGCATCTCTAAAGCGCACGTCCCGTTTATGGGTGAAACCCACCATTCGACCGGTTTTAACAGGAAAAACAAACAACCGACCCCTAGCGGTGACCACAATTTTATCTCCCTTGGGGCTGGGCTCAACGGAGGTAATGTAGCGGGTGGGTTTAGCATCCCATTTTTCCCGTAACTGATCCAGATCCGAAGGCAATCGGATGTCAATTTTTTGATGATCCCCGTTGGCTATGCGGTAATGCCAAAGGTCTGCACCTAGTTGATAAACAAGGTTGCCTTGATGCAAACTTGCGGTACGTATATCAAATCCTTTGTGAGAAGTGTGTTGCTGTAAATTAGTACCGTTGTCGTCCATGGACCATAAATTCATGATGCCATCCCGATCACTTATGAAATAAACCCTACCCTGAAACCACATAGGATGATGACTTTCTCCCATATAATTAGTAGTTAGTCTTACAGCCTCAGTCTCACCTTCAGTATATTTCCAGATTTGGCGGGCAGTTCCGCCTTTGTATCTTTTAGTTACATTGCCATGAAAGGCCGGGCGCACAAAAAAGACCGTATTTCCACTTTCATCAAAGGTGGCCTCGCTGGCCTGACTTAAGGGGATCCTCTGTTTGATTTTAGTGGACATATCAATAGTTACCAGTTGCCGATCAGGTAAGGTGGAATAAGCCCAGGTATCGTATACTATTTTGCCGTCAGGAGTCCAGCCGTTTACCAAGGAGGTCTCCCCTTCATAGGTCCACCTCTGAGGGAGCCCTCCAGTCAAAGGCATGGTGTATACCTCCCTGGGTCCTTCATAGCTGGCTGTAAAAGCCAGCGTGGTACCATCCGGTGAAATGATTGGATTACGTTCTTCCTGGGCATGAGTAGTTAAACGCTGGGCTAGTCCACCAGTTAAGGCTACCTTCCATATATCACCTTCTGCCGTAAACACCACAGTGTTGTGGTGAACAGATGGAAACCGGTAATAGCCCTCAATACCTTGGGCAATGGTGCATAACGGTAATAAAACCAACCAAATAATTTGGATTTTGAGAAAGGCCAGAGGGAATGATACTTTGAGAATCATGAGGTTTGTATGTGTTGATTAATCGGTAACTGAATCAGCGTACTTAATCTTATTGGTTAATCAAGCAGGCTGACCGTATCAGAAATATATGAATTTTAGTACATTTAATTACGGACCAAATATCATCGCTATGCATTCTCTCTGGCCAGGACTCAATTATTCTCACTATAAAGAAACGGTTTCACTGGTTCATCTCTGGACACAAATTGTAGGTAAGATCCGTTTGCGGAAAATGCCCTGGCTAAACCATTCCTGGCATGTAAGTCTGTATGTGACACCACGGGGTTTTACCACATCAAGTGTGCCCTACGAAAAAGGGATATTCGAGATAGAATTCGACTTCCTACAGAACCAACTAATGCTGTCTACTAGTGATGGAAGAAATACTCATGTGGAGCTGAAGAGTCAGCCGGTGGCTCACTTCTATCTAGAGGTTCTTGAAAAGCTTCAGGACCTTCATATTCCGGTGCAGATCCATGGGGCACCCAATGAACTGGATCCCGCCATACCCTTTGCTGAAGATCATCGAGAGCAGCACTATGACCATCACGAGATGCAACTACTATGGAAGGCTTTCATAGAGGTGCATAAAGTGTTCCAAGAATTCCGGGCCCGTTTTATCGGTAAATGCAGTCCAGTGCATTTGTTTTGGGGAGCATTTGATCTGGCGGTAACCCGGTTCTCTGGGCGTCAGGCACCTAAACACCCAGGCGGTATGCCTAATATCCCTTTGAGAGTGATGCAGGAAGCCTATTCCCATGAGGTTAGCAGTTGTGGATTCTGGCCGGGCAATGAAGATTTTCCCCACCCAGCTTTTTACGCCTATTGTTACCCCACACCTGAGGCTTTCGGGCAACAACCAGTAGAACCTCAGGAAGCTTTTTTTAATAAGGAGATGGGTGAATTTTTCTTGCCATATGAGGCGGTGAGTTCAGCCGCCGACCCTCACTCAGCTTTGATGGGTTTTCTGCAATCTACCTATGAAGCAGCCGCGAATACCGGAAACTGGGACCGCCAGACCTTGGAGTTTGACTTCAGTGAGTTTGAGTAAGTCCTTTAATACATTAATGATCATGGGCTACAAGGAGTACCGAAACTCAAGCCCGCCCCATGAAATCGGCGTGGCGTATAACTCCCTAAATGGACCTTATAGAATGATGCAGGTATTGGATGAACTGTGAATTGATTCCGTGCTAAAAAATCAGCGAGTTGCACCCTGCCAATAATTGGTCAAACTGACCATGGTGTCTCTACCCGCTACAGATTTTCTTAAACCCAAACTCAGGCGGATTTCAGGACTTTGGTTATCCCATTGAATGTACTTCAGGTTTTGTGCTTTTACTAACTTTCCATTAGTCGCAATCAGCTTCTCTTGCTCAAGTATTACATACGCGGGATGCCCCTGCTCATCTTTACTGAAATATAGGAGGTCCCATAAAGGGTCTTCGTCTGAAAACGTAAAGTTTAGCCGGGCATTAATCTTCTGGCCTTTTTGGTAAAAATTTAAAGTACTCAACTGCATAGGAGCATAATATTCATCCAGTTGTTCAGACTGAATTATATCCTGCAAAGCAGCCTCTATAAGTTTGGCGTCTTTTTCAGGTGTGACAAGCCCATAGTATTCGATCCGGGCAGTGTTTTGAGTACGATCTATCCACAAGGTGCTTTCCTCACTAATAATAGTGATATTGACCGCGAATAATGCCGCAAAATAGAAGAGAACATGATTCAGTTCAGGTATCATACTATTCCGATTTTATCACCTTCCAAAGTTCTTTATCAGTCATATAATATTTGTCAATAAACCCCTTGGCTCCTTCATACAAAACTCCGCCTTTGGGGTCATGACGAACGTAATAGGCATATTGGTAGATCTGGCTGCCTAATCCATGATAAACTGGCATTAAGTCCGTGCTGCGCTCATGGGCAGCGTGATATTCATCGCTTTGCAGATAACTAAAACCCCATTTCCCAAATTCCAGAATATTCAGCTGATGATAGTACGCCACATGTCCCAACTCATGGGCTAAAATGCCCACTTGTGCGTCAAAAGGTAAGTTGCGTAATAAAATTGGATCAAAATAGGTATCCTTCGAATCATTCAATAAGATCTTATAGCGTCGGCCATTCCTAGACCCAAACAAAGACCAAATATCCAGGCTGGCCATCATAGGTGCCCCACCTTGTGTAAATACCATATCGATATTTACGTCCTTTAGTTGAGGATACGCGGTATATGCAATAGCAGCAGCCACTTCAAATCCTTGAGGAAGACCTTTATTGTCTCCTATCAAGGCTATTAGGCTATCTAAATCGTATTGGCCATTGGCCAGGGTATCCGCATATGTATAGGTCTCAGTAGTGGGTATCTCTTGGTGCGGATCCACATTTTGAACCACTACTGCTAAGGCCAGAAATATTAACCCTGATGAAAGTAGTAAGACCAATCTTATCAGAAGCTTCATATTTGGAGTTTAATTTTTCAATTTACATTATTATAACATAAGAACAGGAAGGGGGCAGAGTTTCATGACAAAAGGAGAAATTCATATAAGGAATGCTCAAAAGCATGAATTTGTTCCCTTGGGGCAGCTCATGATAGAGGTGTATTCCCAACTCAACGGGTTCCCAAGCAGGGAACAACAGCCGGCATATTACAAGTTATTGGCCAATATCGGAGATTTTACTGAAAAACCCGGAGCAGAGTTGTTCGTGGCGCTATCCGCCAATGGCAACCTGCTAGGAGGTGTAGTTTATTTTAGCAATATGGCGTATTATGGTTCGGGAGGAACGGCACCACTAGAAAAGCAAGCTGCTGGATTTCGGTTATTGGCTGTTAATCCCCGAGCTCGAGGGATGGGCATAGGCCGTGCATTAAGCCAAGCTTGTATAGACAAAGCTAAGGCCCAAAATCATTCTCAAATCATCATTCATACCACCGAGACTATGAAGGTAGCTTGGGCCATGTATGAGAAATTAGGCTTTAAGCGGTCCCCTGATCTTGATTTCATGCAGGATAAGCTTCAGGTGTATGGATTCCGACTGGAGCTGAAGAAGTAGTCTTTCAAGGGCGAATTCCGTTTTGGGACTTGCCCATGATGTCTAGGTTTGAGGCTGAGGCATGGGGGTATAGAAAAATTGCTCCTTGACAATCTTTCCATCTTTCACTTGGTACATACACAACTCTTCGAATTTCGTCCTACCCATACCCTTAAAAGTAGTATCGGTTTGCATGCGTACGGAAAAGAAATCACCGGCCACCAGGGGGTCGCTTACCTCAATACCATGGAACTCCTCAATAGAGCTGGCCCATTGTTCTCCTTTTTGGTGTATGGCTTCCATTCCTTTTACATTACCCCATGGGGTTCCTTCAGGTTCTACGCTCTCACAATCTTGGTGATATAGATTTTGCTGGACTTGTGCCCATTCGCCGGTGCGGCATAGATCAACTAGTTGGTTGGCTACTTCTTGAGTGGTCATTTTGAGCTTGGTTTAGAGTGAATATTAAGATTCGAACTGTAGTTATAATTTACTGAAATAACCCGGCAATTTCAAATGCTTACACTGTAATGCTAGGTCCCTTTTTCAGGAAGTTATCAGCAGGTGAGTGTTTCGACCAATATTAAAATCTCTCCGGTTTCAACTAGTGAAACTTATTGGTAGTAACTTAATAATGGGTGGGCGGGGGGCACCCCAAAGAAACGTTTCCCACGGAAACGGATTTAAATTGGTTCAGGTTGACTCCACTGCCGCCAGCGGCTGGTACTATAAAGATTCTTAAGGATCAATCTGTAATTCTTTCATTTCAGCAAAGGGCTTTACTCCTATTGTGAACCCTCCTTCTTCCTTAAATAAGGCAAACAGCGATCTTTCTACCTCTCCGGTCTCATATTCAAAATGAATGGTGTAATGTTCTAACCGGTACTTACCTTTAATGGCTTTGTCATTTTTATGTGGTTTGAACATGCCTTTGGACCTGTAGAAGTATCTCCAAGTAAAAGTGCCATCGTCACGGAGGACAAGAGTATTGGAATTGTGCACTCTTGACCCTCCAAAGCTGCCTACACATTTGTAAACGCCGTCTATGGTTTCTGATTCCGACGCCGGCCGGGTTGGATGCCAAGTATTCCAAGTTTGCTTTCTACCGTTATGAAAATGGACCTGGTAAGAGGTTCCAGTTTTTTGCCAGGTACCCCATTTTTCCGGTGCCATTTTCTTGGACACTTTTACATCCAAGTCAGCCGGACTCACATCCATTCGGCTGTAAATGGTTCCATCCTTCAACAATACAGAAGGATATAATTGCGAATTCGTGGGATGCAATCTTAAAATGAGGTTGTGGATTTGGTCGTTTTGAATCCCTTTTCCTATCTCGGTCAAGGGCTCCCCCTTTTTACCTGTCTTGTGTGGCGATTTTTGTTGCCCCAGGCATGGAATACATAGATAGAGCAACATACAGATTAAAAAATTCCTTGAATACATGGGATCAGTCTAAAAAGTTCTACTTAATTAATATACGAATAATGCACATGAGAAATTATGGAAACTCCTTAATTCTTAGGGACAAGCTTTCCAAATCCAAACTTTTACAATGGATTCTTTGAATCTATGGATATCCGTGTACTGTTCTGGTTATTGATATCTTAGTAACAGATTTAAACCTAAACACCATACAATATGAATCCAAAGGTAGTGATGATAGCTAGAGTGATTTTAGGGCTAATTTTTACATTTTTTGGTCCTAATAAACTGTTTCGCTATCTAGACATGCGCCCTACAGAAGGAGCTGCAGCGGCATTTTCAACCGCATTAGCCGACACTGGTTATTTCACAATCTTTTTGGGAATCGTTGAAGCAGTTTGCGGTATTCTTTTATTGACAAACAAGTACACCAGATTGGCAACGATTGTGCTGCTGCCTGTAACCATAAACATTGTTTTATTTCACTTGGCTCTCGCTCCAGAAACAGGTGGTTTAGGCTACTTAACCTTTGTTTTGAACCTGTTCCTGGTGATTGCATATAAAGATGACTACAAGGGTATCCTGAAATAACTTATGAATTACCTGATGCCGTCATTAGCCGAAAGCAATCATTCATTTAAAAGCAAACACTTGCGTCAACCCTGGTTTTAACAAGATTTAACTTATCCACTGATACATCACATAATTCTCTTTCCTATTTTGCAGGAAGCCTACAAGTTATGTGGAAGAAAATCTCGATATCCTTATTAACCTGTTTTGCCGTGGTCCTGTGCTATGCCCAAAGTGATTATTTGCATTATCATGGAGAAACTATCCAAGCCGAAAAAAAGATCATAAAAGGATCCTATCAGCAGGCCTTGGAAATCTATCAAACGCTTATAGAGCAGTTTCCATTTGTCTTTCTGAGGGATCAAAAGATAGCCGTTCAATTAGCCTGGAAATTGGGTAAGGAGCAGGCAGCCTTTGAGATCTTGCAACAGGCCGTTGCCAACGGGTGGACTAAGAATTCTATAAAGAAGAACACATTTTTAAAACCTCTGCGCCAACATCCACAATGGAAGAATTTGATGATCCACTATGATTCGCTGAGGAGCATCTATGAAAATCGTCTTGATCATCAATTGCGTGCAGAGGTACGCAGTATGAGTCTTCGCGATCAGAGAAAAGCAATGGGGGCCCTACTTAAGTTTGGCTCTAAGGCACAGGACCAATATGGTGAAGAGAAGTTTGCCCGTCACAATGAAAAACACCTGTTGAGGCTAATAGAGATCATCCAACAGCAGGGTTATCCTGGAGAACAACTAATTGGGTATGACCCTTGGGCCCAAGGTATCTTTAGCCGACACAACAGCATTTCACAGGCTTACTGTAAAAAGGACACCCTCTATGCTTATGCTAAGCCATTTCTGAAACAAGCCGTGATAAATGGTGAAATGAATCCTGCTGATCACGCTTATATTCAAGATTGGTTTGTTTCGGTTAAAAGTCGCTGGAAAACAAGTTTTTATGGGTCTATAGGTCAACTAAAAAAAGAAGAATTGGCTGAAGCCAATTCACGTAGACAGGAAATCGGACTGAGGCCGGTTCAGTTACGAAATCAGCTAATTGATCTACAAAAAAATCTGGGAATGAATTTTTACCTGCCCATGTTCCCCGGTAAGAACGTTAAAATAAACGTTGCTTACTAAGAATCCTCATAGGGTTGGTCCTCTCTTCTTCTCTATCTAAATGGTAATCCAATACTGTAAGATAAGATCCAGGCGGTTACTTCCCAATCAAAATAAATTCCGTTTGTCTTCCGTCGATATAGTGCACCCCAGTCTTATCAAAAAAGGCCTCTTCTTCAAGCATGATACGGATCTCCTTTTCCCATTCATCAATATAAGTAGCAGCATTAAGTTCGATGGAATAGGCGGTATCCAAATGCAGTGGATAGTCGCCTTTATGTGGGACTCCTTCCTGGCTATCCCACATGCCCAAGGTAGTACCAGCGGCATGCCCATGATACCCAATAGGATGGGTATAAATAGAAGGCTTGATCCCTTCTGCAAGGGATTGTTCCCGTGACTCCTTCAGTACCTGGTTGCCAGTTTTGCCTTCCTTAAAATTTCCGGTAAAGATATCTTGCAGACGGTTTCCCCTTCTTAAAGCAACCTTAAGATATTCCGGGGCATCGTTTTCCCCGGCTTTAAGGACATATGCATGCTGCTGGGTATCCGTATTCAGCCTGAGATAAGTGATCCCAAAATCTACATGAAGTAAGTCTCCCGGTAATATCACATTTTTCTCCGGAGCTTTGGAAAATGATCTTAAATGATCAAATGATTGTGGGTCCTGACGCTGGATGGATACCGTTGGATGGAACCAGGTCACCAATTTCAATTCACGAACCCTTTCACGGAACCACCAGACCACGTCCTCGGTGGTGGTAACTCCAGGTTGTATAACACCATCAGAAAACCCTTCTGCTATGATCTGATGAGCAATTCGACAGATTTGTGGATATATTTGCATTTCCATCCCTGTACGGGTCTCCAACCAGGCAATACCCAGGTTTTGGGCTGAGGTGATCCTTTCCTGATACTTTCTAGGTAGATTTTCTTTCATCTGTCTCAGGTCAGTGGCCACAATTCCATCGGCCAATCCAAAATGGTCCGACATATTTACACCGATCTTTGCTGGATCCCGTTCTTTAATAATTTCAGCCAACCGATGCCACTGAAGGGGTTGTTTTTCCCTGTCCCATGATTGCTTGAATACCTTACCGACATCGTAACGGGCTACAGCCAAGGTTTCTATTTGCTCACCCTCTCCGGGATCATATATCACTAGAATGGTCCTTCTTCTAGCCGCCAGCCAAGTGGCCGGCAACAACGTTTCTATGATTGGATCTTCGTTATACTCCCTGGACACCACTACCCACATATCCATGCCTTCCCGTCTCATAAGTTCTGGAAGCACATTCTGGATCTTATCTTCCAGCAGCTCATCAATGACCCGGGCACGATCTTTCATGGAAAGAATGAGCGGATGTTCTTGCGAATTGACCTCAACAATAGTAAAGGTCAGAAGAGCAATCCATATAAAATTCTTCATAAGTCAGATTTAGTTTATTTAGAAGCACTTTCTGGAAGAAACAACTTTGTTTCTATAAGTGAACCACTCATATTTTTATGCTATATGAACAATTTCCTTTATTAAAGCAAAATTTGTGGATCCCCTCTTATAAAATCCGCACTCAGCGTCCTTTAAGCTACCCTCCAGCTTTAACCCCTGATACGTGAGATAGTACAGCTTTCCATTGTTCCTGCCTCTTCACCAGTACATTACTGGATTGATATACCGTATAAAGTGTATCGCGATATATGTGACCGGAGCCGGCCACAATTGCAGTGCCGTTCTCCAGAATTTCCAGGCTCTTAATCTCATAATGAAAGGAGTCGTACTGGGTGGCGTTCTTCTTAATCCACTGCATTTCGAATCCTTTGTTACTCCAGGTGCCGTTGGCATCAATCAGTTGAAACTCCTCTGCTAAGATGCGATCCAGTAGCACGGTATCATGTTCCCGGTAGGCCTTGGGCCATTCCACTTCCTTCAGGTAGCGTAGTCGGCTGCGGTCGGCTTGTGAGGCCTCCATAATTGGTTCATCAGTTAGGTGGTCAGGCTGACAACCAAAGCTCACAATGAGCAAGGACAGGAAAAGACTGTAAAAAAAGTGGGTATTCATGGTGATGGAGTTTCTAGTTCATGTAGATAACAATCAAAGCTAAATATTCCTGATTATCAGAATCCGTTAACAAAACGTTAACAATATGCTACCGGCATCACATAAATGTAATCTGACCGTAACAATAACACTATAAGAGCTTTTAGCTAATGAATATTACAAAACTCTGGGATGAATGTACTATTCATATATATGATCAAGGTCATCCAACCCATTGTGGCTCATCATTTTGAAAAAAGATAACAATCCCGTAATATGAATCCTGAAATAATGGAACTAGCAAATGAACCTATCAAAGACACAGACAAATGCTCTGGTGATTTTCAGAATTCTCATCGGTTGGCATTTCTTATACGAAGGCATTACCAAGCTTTACAATCCCGCTTGGACTTCAAAGGCATATTTAGCCAGCGCCGCTGGTCCCTTCAAGGGATTCTTTATATGGCTTTCAGGCGATGGTCTTATCTCGATAGTTGACAATTTGAATATATTCGGGCTAGTGCTCATTGGACTGGCCCTTATTCTGGGGTTCTGGGAGCGCATAGCAGCCATATTAGGAGTGATTCTGTTACTGTTCTACTATCTGTCCCAACCACCTTTCCCGGGAATCGAACAAATCGGCACTGAGGGCAATTATTTCTTGGTCAACAAGAATTTGATTGAGGCCGCAGGGCTTTTGGTGCTCTACTTCTTTCCTTCGGGACAGTATTTCGGAATACCCAGAGTTTTCCCAAAATCTAAAAAATCCACATCCCCAGCTTAAATCATATCATCATGAGTGAAGGTCAAAATACTAACAAATTTTCCAGAAGAAATCTCTTGAAGGGCTTAGCCACCATTCCTATAGTCGGAGCTGCCTGGTGGGCGGGAGCCTCAAGTACCACGAAGAAACGCAAACAGCGCGAAAGCATTATGAATGCCCTGGACATCAAAGCCTCTCCCCCACCTCCTACCGGTCCTATGAGCGGGGATCCCATACGCTTGGGAATAATCGGCTTTGGCATCCGTGGAAAGCAATTGTTACGAGCTTCTGGTTTCGCCACCGACAAGTGGCTAAAGGAGGCCAAAGAAAGAGCCGACGAAAACCCCTTGGACACCCGTTTGAAGAGTTTTATGGAACAAGAAAACCTCAATGTAAAGCTTACTGCAGTCTGTGATGTATTCGATGTAAACGCTCAAGAGGCTCTTAATTCATTCAATCGGGACGATAATAAAATAAAACGCTATCGGACTCACACTGAATTGCTGGAAAGTGGAGATGTGGATGCGGTAATTATAGCAACACCTGACCATTGGCATGCTCCTATGGCCATTGACGCCTTAAATGCCGGCGTGCATGTTTACGTGGAAAAACCCATGACCCACAATATTTCAGAGACTTATGCTTTGCGGGATGCGGCCCTGAACTCCAAGGCAGTATTAACGGTAGGACACCAACACCGGCAAACTCAAAGTTTTTTAACAGCACAAAATGTCATTGATCAAAATATCTTGGGCCACGTATCCTTGATCCAGGTGAGTACCAATCGCAATAGTGATAATGGAGCCTGGCAGTATAACATCCACGAAAAAGCCAGCCCCAGCACCATTGACTGGGACCAATTTATCGGTAATGCCCCGCATGTTCCCTTTAATAAAGAGCATTTTTTCCGTTGGAGGAAATGGTGGGCTTACGGATCAGGTCTTTCAGGAGACCTTATGACCCATGACTATGACCGTGTTAACTGCGTGTTGAATATGGGCATCCCCCGATCGGTAGTGGCCAGCGGCGGCATCTATACCCATCGTGATGGCCGAAATGTCCCCGACGTTATGCAAGTCAATATGGAATTTCCGGACTTCACCACCGGCAGAAGCCAGGAGCCCGGTAAAGAAAAAGGTATGACCCTGGTTTACAGCGCTACCCTCGGTAACCAATACAGTCGTTCCAGTATTCTCATGGGACATGACGGGACCATGGAACTGGGCAACAAACTGGTGATCTACGCTGATGCCCGGTCCACCCGATTCAAGGACATGATCGAGGATGAAAAAGTGAATCCCAATGTCCCTATCTATCAGTACGACCCCGCTGTCTTAGGAGGCGTTGACGGAATATCTTCCGCAACTTCGAAATATTTTGCGGACAAGGGTCTGCTCTGGACTTATCGCGATGGTAAGCGGGTAGATTCCACCTTTCTGCATATTCGTGAATGGTTGAGCTGTATACGCAATGGCGGTGATCCCAGCTGTGGTATACAGGAAGGCTTTGAAGAAGCAATTACTGCCCATATGGGCGGGGTATCCTATAAACTTGGCCGCAGGGTAGATTGGGACGAAGTGAATCAAGAAATCGTACCTATTGAAGGCTATGACCTGGATGAAGTACTGCTTATGAACCAGGAAAGGATCGTTTGATCGCTAATCCTTCATTCACATCGGTGTACTCCCGTAAAGTATGGCTATTAATACTGGCGGTGAGTTGGTCGCTGTTAGCAGGTGCTCCAACCCAAGGGCAGTCTTATGGAAAGGATGTGCTCCATGCCTCCATCGATTCCGTTATGGAAGCGTTTCATGATTCTGCCATGTTTAATGGGACGGTGCTGGTGGCCCACAGCGGTATCCCCGTTTATCGAAAGGCCTGGGGTGAAGCCTACATGGGTATGCCCTTGTCGGAAGACACACCTTTTTATCTGGGATCCATTGCCAAACAGTTTACAGCCATGGTGGTGATGATACTCTTAGAAGAGAACGACATCTCCTTAGATCAAACCATAGACCCGTATTTCCAGGATCTTCCGAGCTTTACCCGGGAGATAACCATCCGTAATTTGTTGAATCATACCTCCGGATTACCTGATTACTACTCCATGGGAAAGCATTTACCGGGTATGACCAATAAAATGGTATGGGAAGTTGTTCATTCATTGGACAGTCTGGACTTTATACCCGGATCCCAATATGCCTATAGCAATACCGGCTACGTGCTGCTTTCCTTATTGGTGGAGAGAATATCCGGGGGAAGCCTCAAGGAAATCTTGGCCTCACTCATTTTCAAGCCATTGGGAATGAAACATTCAATGGCCTATGATGGTAGTTCCGGAGCTATGCCCCCACATGCAGTGGGACATACTGCAGAAGGTTTGGTCGACGACTATCAAGCCTTTACTACTGGTGCTGGTGGCATTTTTTCGCAGATCGACGACTTGTTTACATGGGATCAAGCCCTGTACGAAAATCAAATGATTGATTTCAAGCTGCTTAAGGAGGCCTATAGCCCGGCAACGCTATCCGATGGAAAACAGTCGTACTATGGTTTTGGATGGAGGTTGCAGGAAGGTCAACCACATATTGTCCAGCACTCAGGTAGCCTGGCAGGCTTTAAGACCTACATGTACCGGGATCTGGACAAAAGACATACTATTATCTTGCTATCAAATTTCACCAACGACGTAAAATCTATCAAAGAGGTCCTGGTATCGCTTTTGCAATGACTGCACATTCTCGTTTCGATTCCTTGATAATTGTTGGCGTCTGGGCTGTGCTATATTTTATATCTTATTTCCATGAATCATTTATCCCAATTCATAGAAGGAGCCAGTAACACCTTTGATCTTACTGATCCCATTCATCAAAAGAGGTTATTTAAGTTAACTGATTCACTGATGAACGCGGCAAAAATTTCCCCCTCTAAAATGTTGGACCTGACGGGAAACTCAGACCTGCCTTTGGAGTTTAGGATAGCTGTTCATTTGATGAGATCTAAAAGGTTCTTACAAACCATAGACCGTCAGGTAAAGCTAGGGGTTGTGTTTGCTATGTGGGGTGAACATAACAGGCTGCTCCCCCATAGCACCGATAATCCTCATGGAGAAGACATTCTACAAAACAAAATAGATCAACTAAACTGGGCTACTGAAAACTCGGGAGTCGAATGGCGTCTTTATGTGGTGGATGATGGCTGTCCTCATAAAAGCGGCAGAATTGCAGAAAAGATACTGAACCATCATCCTTCAGCAGACCGTGTGCGCATACTTTATCTGCAGCAAGCTATTCCCATTGGACATGGCCCGCTAAGAAACCTGGCCAGCGTTGAGGATTCTAAAAAAGGTGGAGCCATAATTCATGGTTGTCAGGCGGCTATCGATGACGATGTTGAAGCAGTAATCTATACAGACGCGGATAACTCCGTGCATTTGGGTCAGATAGGTATTTTGTTGGAGCCCTACTTGAAGCATCAGTATAAGGTAGTACTGGGCAATCGCAAGGATCCCAGCTCGGTTTTAGTTAAACAAGAAAACCGCTGGGGCATAGGAATTAAGTTGCTGCGTCACATGCAAAGAATGGTTGGCCATGCCATATTTTCACAGGGAATCCTGGACTCACAAGCAGCATTTAAACTGTACCAGTCAGAATTACTGCAAGAAATTATTGCGGATCCCGGTGTTTTCGATTTTTCATTTGATAGCGACTGGATTGCTGCGGTTATCCAACGTCAGCAGCCTTTTGCCAAGGTACCTTTTGCATTTGTAGATTCTTTTGCAGAATCTGCCTCCATAGTACAGGGGCCCATGACCACTTGGGAGGCCCTGCTGATGGGGTTGGTCAAAGCAGTTAGACATCGTCAGTTACCTCATAACCAGGAGATGGCCCAAGTTCTTATAGAGGAAATTCAGTCAGCGGCCGATTTAGAGCTGCTAATCGATCATTTACCCGCCGAATTGGAATCAGCCGATGATTCCGAATTGGGGAATCCGCAGTTGATGTCGCCCCAGGCCATTCAAGCATGGATCAGACACCGTAAACAAACAAGTATTTGAGGGATTAATGAAACAGATCAAACTATACATCCTGATTGTTCTTTATTGGGTAATCAGCTTAAATCTGGTCAGTTATTTTGGGATCATTCTGATTGACGGGTTTATGGAAGTTGCTAATATCGACCCCCAATCCATCACCAATGCACTGGCAAAGTATTGGATATCCCCCACTCAATTGCTGGAAGCTACTCTTTTCGGAGCTTTTTTTGGTATTCTGTTCGTGGCGATAAATGAAATCACTCAGAGGACTAAAGTAGAACGATATAGCTTTGGAAAGATCATACTGATTAAAAGCTTGCTGTATCTAGCTGCTTTTATCATCGCCATGGCCCTAGTCTTTAATATTCTGTACTACGTTGATATTGTGCCCGAAAATGCCTGGATTCAAATTTACAGCTCCAGATTTGTGCGTTTCATGATCCTTTTCAGCCTAATCTTTATGGGTTTCCAGATCATCCTTTTGAATTTTATTTTGCAAACTATTAAAAAATTCGGGCCCCAGAACATACTGCATTTTCTAGTGGGAAAATATCAAAGTCCGGTCCTGGAAGATCGCATTTTCCTGTTTATGGACCTTAAGTCCTCCACCACCTATGCCGAGAGCCTGGGGAATCTTAAATACTCTCAATTGATCCAGGACTGTTTTGAAGACATCAACCGGTTGGTTGATAGTTATGGGGCTGAAATATATCAATATGTAGGCGACGAAGTAATTCTGACTTGGAAAACGAAGCAGGCGTTGTCTTCGCGTGGTTACATCAAGGTTTTCTACTCTTATAGGGATTGGCTGGAAAAACGGTCCGATCATTATTTGAAAAAGTATGGTTTCTTGCCGGAATTTAAAGCCGGTCTACATGGGGGCACCGTTACTGTGGCTGAGATTGGGAATATTAAACGAGAGATCGCCTATCACGGAGATGTACTTAATACCACTTCCAGGCTGCAATCCATTTGCAATCAGTACCATGAAAAGTTGCTAATTTCCGGTGACTTATTGCATCGCATCGGAGATCTTAACGGATACGCGTCACGTCCCATTGGAGAAGTACAATTAAAGGGAAAACAGCAAAAGATAGAAGTATTTGCTCTTAGCGAAGTCAACTTGTAGTTACGCCTATCTAATTATGGTCCGCATGGCTTTGTAAGGATTCGTCAATAGTTGCCAATAGTTCATGGCCGCAGGTGGTTCGGGAACAGCTTTTTTAAATAATTGTTGATCTCCCACCACTAAAGCCCGATTAATAATACCCACTATTTCAATTTGATCTTGATCTTTGGCTTCCGGGAGGAAACGGTATAAACTCAAGGCTTCCTGGTAGCTTTTAAAACTATTTGACTTTAGTTTCCACAATAGATCAAGAGCATAATCTTTGCTGGGATAGGTGCTAAAACCATCGTATCCTACTTTCTTGGAGATATCCTTATATCGGACCATATAACAAACACTGTTAAATCAAAAAATTGTTTAAAAAGTATCTTCAAATATCAGGTAGTAGTCAGTTAAGAATTTGCTTGAATATGTTGAATTATGAGCAGTGGTTAAAAGTCCAAAGAAGTTACCCAGTGGGTATTTTAGTAGATAGATTGGTACCACTCTAAATAATGCTTGAATCGCAACTACAGATCGTTCAAATAATTATTACGAGCAGCAAAAATGATGAGCCCGGCAATGTTTTTTGATCCCGTTTTCTCTATTAGATTTCTCTTATGTACTTCTACAATCCGTTGACTAATATTTAATTTCTCGCCAATTTCCATATTGGAATAATCTCTTATGATCAATTTCAGAACGTTCTTTTCTCGGTTGGTTAAAGGAAACTCATTAATACTATGAGAGGTGGCTGGGTTATCTGCCTTATTGTAGCTATCAACAATGGATTGCAATTCCGGACTGTAATACATGCCTCCGGCTGAGATATTTAAAATTGCCTGGCCTAAATCACCTTTAGCACAACTTTTTAGCAGATATCCTTTAGCCCCTACTTTTATGGATTCTCTTACATATTGAATTTCATCAGTCATAGTAAGCATTAGTACCGAGGTATTGGGGTATTTTTTTACGATCTCCCTGGCACAACTTATTCCATCCATTTCGCCCATGTTTAAATCCAATACTACCACATCCACCGACTCATGTTTCAAAAACTCCAGGGAATCCCTACCATTAGCAGCCTCCCCCACCACCTCAATTTCAGGAAAGGTTTCCAGATAAGATTTAACTCCATTGCGCAACAACTGATGATCATCTACCAATAGTACCCTACTTGTTTTCATGGCGATCATAGGCGATTCACTATTTGTTGGCCAAGGTCCTATTTCCATTAAGCAACGAGGGGAATTTCAAACCCCAAGTCAATTTCAGTTCTTCAGGCAGCTTTACTCGGGACAGATTTCTTTCAATGGACCCTTGTTTGTAAGATTCCATATATATGTATTGGAAATCCGCAGTAATCGAAAAGTACAACTCATCATTTCCGGAATTAATGGCGGCTCCCAGATTTTCCACGGGGCCCCACTTTTGCCAGCTGTTATCCAAACGTCGTGTTACGTAGATATCAGCACCACCTCTTCCCATATGTCCATAGGATGCGAAAAATAGAGTCTTGCCATCTGCGGCTAAGAAGGGAGCAAAATCGGCTTTAGAGGTGTTCATAGACCCCATACTAACCGGTCGCGTGAAGGTGCCGTCCTCTTCCATGAAACTTACAAACAGATCTTGATCACCTTTGCCATCAGTACGATCCACTGCCATGATCAAGACTTTCTGCTCAAAGGAATAATAAAAATCCGAATAAGGACTATGATTGTAGTAATCCTCAATCTCCAGGGGTTGCGGTACGGACCATTCGCCCTTGGTATTAACGGAAAAAGCCAAAGGTAGATTGACTCTTTCATAGGTATTGTAGAACAAACCCGTATTTCCGTCTTCACTTATACTGCAAATCCCATTGGCCTTTTCGTTATTAATGACAGATCCCATATTATGGGGAGTGATCCAATTTCCTTTGTCATCCAATTTGGTGAACCACACATCCTGGAAATCCTGTTCACCTTTGACATTTTGAGGATGATTTCTACGACAGAAAAACAATGTCTTCCCGTCCTGGGAGATTAAGGGACGCACCTCCTGATAGGTGGTATTTATCTCAGTTCCTAGGGCTTCTTTTATTTGGTTATCCAGTTCTTGGGAGTGTTCATTCGATTGGGCTTCAACTATTAGGATGGACGCCATAATCAATATGGAAATCAGGGTAAACTGTTTCATAGTTCATTAGGTTTTGTTATACGATTTAGAAATTAAACTAGGTCAGCGTAGTTGAAGCATTGATAACAATGTTGTACCTCAAAGGTATCGATAAATGTCTAAGCCATTATGAGTGATTTCCGGAAATTCATGTTTAGGTGTTTCACCTAAATCCTTGGTTATTAAGCAATTTTGAGTACTGGAGGTAGAGTGTTTGCTGAATCTTTTACAGGTTTAAATAGGTTGTTGTTTTCAGACAATAAGTTGGGTATTCTTATCTTGAATATTGATCCGATCCCTACTTGGGATGAGAACTTTAGCTCACCTTGCAAGCGACCGGTAATTTCTTTAACCAGGAATAATCCCAGACCACAACCATTAGAGCTTTCAGAGGCTCTGTAGAACAAATCAAATATTTTCGATTGGCATTCAGGATATATTCCCTGACCATTATCTATAACCTCCATCAGTAGATGGTCGCGAGAAACCTTCACGCTAAACTCTATATATGGATGTTGGCGCAAAGGTTCATGAAAATTGACAGCGTTTCGTAATAAGTGCTTCATGACCTGCTTAATCCTTCGCATATCATTGACCAAAGCCATTGGTTGCTGAATAATCAATTTAATATCAATATGTTGAATTTCAGACTCCACCTTAATCTCAGTAATTACTTGATCGATCAGTTGATGCATATTTATCACCCCTTTGTGTATGGCTTTACTTCTGTTCTCAGAGAAGTTCCTAATCGCTTTCATGAAATTTTTGATCTTTATTATCTTTGATCCTATCAATCGCAGATAGCTCAATTCCTGGGCATGTTTACAAGCTAACAGCTTGGAGTCAATCAAGCAGCTAAATTCATCGACCACATCGTGCAGATCCAAGATTCCCGCTACCAATTGCCTCAACAAAGTCTCTTTATATTCAATAACCGAATCATGGTCCTTGGTACCATGAAGCTTCTCAGCAAACTTGTATTTGGGATTAAATTGATAATTCTCCCATAGATGCACCCTTATCTTCATTTTTTCAGCCAAATACTTCATATTATCCAAATAGTCGATATGAAGAAGACTTTGATGCTCCATTTCTAGTAATCCGAGCAACCCTTGAATAGTGACAATCGGTCCTTTAAGGCTATGGGAACAACTGTAGGCAAATTTATTCAGCAGTTCATCAATTCGATTGACTTTTTGAAAGTCGAGTTCCGAAAAATGATCGGCGGGTTTTCGTTTATTTAAAGAAGGTAAAATCTTCACATCATTTCTTTAGGTAAAAAAAGTTCTTAACAGAGACAGCGGTTCTGTTCTTATTACAAGGAATTGTAAAAGTAAAGCATATAATATTCCTATACATCAGGGGATTACGGAAACTACGATATAAGGGAATTACTTACCTCCATCGCGGAAAACCAGATCCTAAAAGTAAATTTTAAAAGTGGTACCTGCTCCTACAGAGCTGTCCACTTGGATCTTACCATTATAGGAGTCTACGATAGATTTTATATTAAACAATCCAATGCCATTGCCCTTTACATGATCGTGAAAGCGTTTATTCAGCTTGAACATATCCTTACCAAATTTGTCTAGATCAATGCCCAGGCCGTTGTCTTTAACCATCAGCCAAGGTCGGTCTTCGGCAATGGCGGTTTTGATAAGGATTTGGGGAGTTCGTTCCTCTGCACGGTATTTGATAGCATTAGTAACCAAGTTCATTAATATACTTTTAAGATGAATAGGCACGTATTTTACTACCGGAAAGTCCTCAAAATCCGTCATGATTTCAGCTTTTGATTCCAATATAAGGTCATGAATTGCTCCCTCAATTTCTTGATACGCATCCTCAATATTGATCTCCTGGGGCTCTTCCTTAAATCCTTTATATATTTTGAGGCTGCTTAACAAGCCTTGCAAAGAATTATGTAGATATAGAATTCCCGATTGCAGACCATTCATGATATTGTGGATCTCCCGGGGGTCATCGCACCGGTGATTCCAGATATCTATTAAAACTTTAAGGCTGGATATTGGCCCCTGCAAATCGTGAGTAGCGATGTAGGCAAACTGTTCCAAACTTTGATTGGCGTTTTCCAGCATCTTATTGGAAGCAGATAGACGCTTCAATAATTCCACGTGGGCGGTTAAAAGCCTTTTCTCCTCTGAGATGTCTATACAGGAGCCGATAAAACCTACAAACTCACCCAATTCATCGTAACGTGGGACTCCGGTATTCAACAACCATCTATACTCCCCATCGTTCCTTCTAAGCCTGAATTCCATTTTAAAAGGCAAACGCGAATCAAAATATGAGTTATAATAATATTGGAAGGATTGCTGGTCGTCCGGATGTATTCCCTGAAGCCAACCGCCTGATTTTTCCTGATTCAATGTGCGACCTGTAAAGTTTAACCAGGATTGATTAAAATGCGTAAAAGACTTTTTCAACGATGACATCCATAATAACACCGGTGATGAATCGGCCAAATCCTTAAAATATTTTTCACTTTCCTCCAGTTGCTCATTCTTTTCTTGCAGCCGTAATTCTTTTTGTTTGCGATCGGTTACATCCCGAGCCACTGCATATAATAAACCGGTATCGGGATCCGGCGAACAGGTCCAGGACAGCCAGCGGTAGGTTCCGTTCTTATGCATATAGCGGTTCTCAAAAAAAATGGTAGGTTCTCCGGTAGATAATTTGGCAACTTCAGATAATGTATTCTGTTTATCTTCATGGTGAACAAATTCCAGAAAAGGGCGTCGGATCAGCTCATCTATGGAATAACCCAAGGTACGTTCAAACGCAGGATTAACTTGCAGGAAATATCCTTCAACATTAGCAATGCATAGTAGATCCAGGGAAACTTCAAAAAAATGCCTGAGATCCGGTTTAGTTTCTACCATTTAATTTGGAATTTTTCAAATTTAGAGATCACCCGCTGGAGATCGTTAGGTAATTCTACCGATTTTCAACTATAAGGGGTCCACCTACCTGCGGCTATTAGACTTCGATCAAGCGTTTACTTATGCCGTAAAGGATTAAGCCGGCTACATTTTTACATCCGGTTTTTTCCAATAGATTCCTCTTATGTGCTTCGACTGTCCTGGAACTTATGAAAAGAGATTCTGCAATCTCCTTGTTACTATATTCCTGACTGATCAATAGCAACACCTCTTTTTCCCTAGAGGTCAAGGGGATGTCCGTTATGGATTTTGATGAATTCTGTACTTTTTTACGCAACAAATTATTCATTACCGTAGAAGTCACCTCATGACTGTAATGCGACCCTCCCTCCATAATGGTTTTTATCGCATCTATAATTTCGCTGTGGGGACTACTTTTCAACAGGTAGCCAGAAGCGCCAGCGTTCATCATTTCTCTTATATGTTGTCCTTCATTCACCATGGTGAAGGCCAGTGTCTTTACGTGAGGATAGCATTTGGATATTTCACGAGTACATTCAATACCGTCCATAGCATCCATGTTTATATCGATAATAACCAGGTCGGCAGTGTACTCTGCTAGTCTTTCCAGCGCTTCTCTGCCATTTGCCGCCTGAGCTACTACATTAAAATTCCCAGTGCCTTCTAGATAGGAACGCAATCCTTCTCGGATCACCTGATGATCGTCTACTAATATGATCTTAATTTCTCTCATATATCTCTGATTCTAAAGGGGTTTGAATTATTATGCTTGTGCCCCTCCCCGGTGAAGTATCTATATTGAATTCACCACCAAGGGCCAAGGTGCGATTCATCATACTATGTAATCCGAAACTATGGTGAATCTTATCGGGATCATATCCTTTACCATTGTCTTCGATGGATAGAATGATCACATCCGGATATTTTGTAAGCTGCACGGTTACTGCGGTGGCCTGGGCATGCTTAATTATATTATTAATAGCTTCCTGGGTAATGCGGTACAGGCTTAGTTCCAGATTAGCTCGCAACCGTTCTTCCATGAGGTTATTGTAGAATTCAAAATTTATATTCGAAGCCAATTTGAGGGAGTCCAGCATATTCTCTACCATTATCACATATCCATAGTCCTGAATAGCTTGAGGCATTAGATTGTGGGCGATTTCGCGGGACTCGTTGATAGCCAATCGTAACTGGGAAATGGCATTCTCCATCTTCTGTCTGTTCTCCGGATCCAAGGCTTCCTGATTGATAGCGGCCAGGTTCAAGGATACAGTGGTCAGACTTTGTCCCAGGGAATCATGCAATTCCTTGGCCAGTCTTTTTCGTTCATTGTCCTCAGTTTCAATAATGGTGGAAATGATTTTTTCCTGAGCCATTTTTTCGTTAGTGATATCAATATACATGGAAAGAATATGCACCCGACCTTCTAATTCAATAAGCTCCGCAGACATTTTGGTGTAGCGAGTCTTATGGTCCTTGGTAATAACCTGGCGGCCATAGTTGAAAATACGGCCGTGAGTTTCAATAAGATGTTGAAATTCTACCCGTTCCGCAGGATCTCTCCAAAAACCAATGTCCAACGGGCTTTTTCCAATAAGTTCATCCCGGCGGTAGCCCATCAATAATTCATAGCTTTTATTAACATCTACATATTTGCCATCCTCATAATGGGTAATGCATAAGGCCACTGGTGCAGAGAAAAAGGTACGAGAAAATTTTTCTTCGGAATAAGCCAGTTCCAGATTAGCTCCTTTCAGACTTTTTAATAACCGTCGGTTGGCCTTCATCAAGCGATTGGCTTTTACGGCGTTGTCAATGTTGATTTTAAGGTCTTGTTCTTTCCAGGGTTTGGTCAAATAATTAAATACTTTACCGCGATTTATGGCCTCCAGGATACCGTCTGGATCTTTATAGCCGGTCATGATAATCCTGGAAACATCAGGATACATGGACGCCATTCGCTCGAACAGATCGACCCCCGTAACTATCGGCATGCGGTAGTCGGCGATCACCACATTAATATCCTGATCCTCTAAAAGCTTTAAACCCTCATCGGCCGAAGTGGCCGTCAAAATGTGATAACTGTCGTTAAACGAAAGTTCAAAGGCACTAACGTTTACCTCCTCATCATCGACGTAAAGAACGGTTGCTTTCTTACCCGCTGCCATATCCCAAGATTTTTTCACTAAGTATTAATTGAATTCAAATTGCTGGTGCTATTCAGTTTCTTTATCAGTTTGCTTTGCAGATCCTCTACAATGTCACTGCTAATAGAAAGTTTTCTGCTGATTTCCTTAACATCCAGATCCATACAGATGTATTTCATAAGCTCCAGTTCATGGACATTCAATTCAAACTCTGTATTAAACACCGGCTTTTCCTCCTCCAAGAAACCTTCCTGCATGGTTTTATTGACACGATCATGAAAGTAGGATCCTTCCTGCATTACTTTGTGAATGGTAGCCTCAATAATATCTGGATCGGTATTTTTCAGGAGATAACCGTTAATGCCCAGTTGCACCAGGTGACGAATAAATTTAGAATCATCATACATGGACAGCACGATAATCTTTAAGTCTTTATAATGTGATTTTATATATTCAGAAGCTTCAATGCCATCCATCACCGGCATTTTTAAATCCATAAGGATCAGGTCTGGTTGCTTTTCTTCCAGGATCAATAATAGCTCTTTACCATTCTCTGCTTCATCAATGACCTTCATATGATCCATGGTCTCAATCATGGAAATCATCCCCTTCCGGAAGAGTTTATGATCGTCAGCAATAATTATTTCTAAGTCTTTCAAAGCTGCTGGTTTTAGTAAAAGTTTGGATGCCTGGTAGTTTATAAAGCACTTGTGGTTTTGGTCCCATAAAGAAAGTAAGAGTTAAGCTTAAAAAACAACGAGAATATTCCTTTAGGTGAGAGATGTAAAATTTACTGGTAAAATACGCTATCAAATAAACTTCACTTGATATTAGACGCGTATAAATACGTGTATAATAGCGATTTATACGTAGTCGATTGCCTCATTACTTGAAATTTTGACGGACAATGTGTCACGGTGTTTTAGGTGAGAAATAGTCCTTAAATCACAACCGAGGGCTTATTTGGAATGTATCCTACAATAGAAGTTCGACAACAACTATTAAGAATTGGTCTCAGGCTCATCATAAGCTCAACTCATGTAATATCAATGGCGCATTTTCGCATTTTAGTATGCAAGACTGTATTTCAGGGCCTTGATTTTTCTTAAATTGGCTACCAACTAATAACCCAATATGAAAAAACTTCAGAACTACGCTTGCGGTAAATGGACAGATCCTCAAGGAGAGGGCACACCGCAGTATCATGCTATCTCAGGAGAGCTGCTCAGCATTTGTGGTAGTGAGGGATTATCCTTTGAGGATATGATGGACTATGGCCGATCCGTGGGCAATCCTCAACTACGCAAGCTCACTTTCCAGGAGCGCGGCATGATGCTCAAAAAGCTGGCGCTGTTCCTATATAAAAAACGCAAGGACTATTATCCTACCAGCTATCAGACTGGTGCTACTAAGGCTGATAGCTGGATCGATATTGATGGCGGGATTGGTACCTTATTCGCTTACGCCAGCCTGCGTAAGCAGTTTTCCAACACACCCTTTCATGTCGATGGCGAGCTGGCGAATCTCTCGCGTGAAAGCACTTTTATGGGACATCATATCATGGTGCCTAAGCGCGGTGTAGCCTTACACATCAATGCGTTTAACTTTCCAATTTGGGGAATGCTGGAAAAATGCGCTGTGAACTGGCTGGCAGGTATGCCCGCTGTAGTAAAAGCAGCTGAGCCCACCTCCTACCTCACTCAAGCCATGGTCAAGGATATTATCGACTCTCATATTTTGCCAGAAGGTGCTCTTCAGTTGGTGTGTGGGTCCGGTGAGGGGATCCTGGAGCCCCTTATGGGGCAAGATGTTGTGACCTTTACAGGATCAGCCAGCACCGGAAGGTCTCTTAAGGCCCATCCGGTGATCATTGACAACGCTGTACCTTTCAACATGGAGGCCGACAGCCTAAATGCTGCCATTTTGGGGGAAGATGCCCTGCCGGGGACTCCGGAATTTGATCTTTTCGTCAAAGAAGTTAGGAAGGAGATCACCACCAAATGTGGTCAGAAATGTACGGCGATCCGTAGAATTTTGGTACCCGAAAAACTAGTTGAAGATTTTCAAATTGCCTTGGGAAAACAACTACAGAGGGTTACCATTGGCAATCCCGAAGATGAACGGGTACGTATGGGATCTTTAGTAAGTAAAGAACAGGTAGCAGAAGTGCAAAAGCAGGTAAGCCTCTTATTGGAAGAGTGCGACTTGGTTATTGGTGACTTGCAGGCCTCGAAGGAGGCAGTGGGAGCTGATTGGGAAAATGGAGCATTTTACGCTCCTTTGGTCTTGCTCAATGATAAGCCTCTGACCAAAAAGAACGCTCATGAAGTAGAGGCCTTTGGACCTGTAAGCACCATCATGCCTTATAATAATTTAGCAGAAGCTATTGAGCTTGCTCAAATGGGCAAGGGCTCTCTGGTGAGTTCCATTGCTACCAACGATGATGATATAGCCCGTGAATACACTACCGAAGCTGCTTCTCATCACGGCAGGATCCTGGTGTTGAACAGGGAAAGCGCCGTAGAAAGTACAGGACATGGCTCACCCTTGCCTTTGCTTTCCCATGGTGGCCCCGGTCGTGCCGGGGGTGGAGAAGAAATGGGTGGAAAGAGGGGTGTCATGCACTATTTACAACGGTGCGCAATCCAGGGAACCCCAACTACCTTGTCGGCAATTACCCAACAATATCAACCCGGTGGTAAAGTTAAAGAGACCCCACAACATCCTTTTACTTATCACTTTGAAGACTTACAACCAGGTATGTCCATATTGACGCATAGGCGTACTATTACCGATACGGATATCATTAACTTTGCCAACCTGACTTGGGATCACTTCTATGCTCATACCGACATCACCTCACTTAAGGGGACCATATTTGAAAAAAGGGCGGCACATGGATATCTTCTATTATCCTCCGGTGCAGGCTTATTTGTGCATCCTGCAAAATCGCCGGTAGCTGCTAACTACGGTTTGGATGAATGCAGGTTCATCCGCCCCATTTATCATAATGATACCATTCAAGTAAGGCTAACTTGCAAAGAAAAAATCGACCGAGATACTGCCGGCAGGGAATTCCCCGCCGGGGTAGTAAAGTGGTACGAGGAGATCCTGGATGAAGACGACGAACTAGTGGCCTTTGCTACTATCCTAACCTTGGTGCAAAAGAAATGCCCTTTCCTGGAAATAAACGCTCAAAGCATCCGGGAACGCCTGGATCAACTAACAGAAGAGAACCCGCCACTTTGGGGTATAATGAGTGCCCAGCACATGGTTGAACATCTGGAGTTCTTCCTACAAATGGCTGTGGGACAGGTGGAAACCGATATCGCCACTCCTGATAAGCACCTGGAAAAGGTCCAGGCTTCCCTTTACAATTATGAGTCCATGCCCAAGGAATATCAACAACCGCTATTGAAGAAAGGGTCTACTGAAGATTTGCGTCATACCAACTTAGAGGAAGCTAAGCAGGCCTTATTGAAAGCATATGATGATTTTGAATCATATTATGACGCTAACCCAGAGGCACAGCATCCCAATACCATATTTGGGATGTTAGATAAGGAGCTATGGGATTTGTTGAATCGCAAACATTTTAATCATCATTTCCAACAATTCGGACTGTTATAACTAGATGGAAGAATATGTAAAAACGGAGCGGTTAACCGCCGGAATAATCGAAATTGAGTTTTTTCATCCAGCACATAACTCGCTCCCTAGCAATATTTTAAGTAAATTAGCTGAAACTATCACTCAATGTGGGGCTGACAAAGAAGTTGCCACCATAATTTTAAGGAGTGGCGGAGAGCGGACTTTTTGTGCCGGGGCCAGTTTCGATGAATTAATTCGCATCGACAACCTGGAAACGGGAAAAGAGTTCTTTATGGGTTTTGCCCGGGTGATCAATGCCTGCAGAACTTGTCCCAAATTAATAATAGGCCGGGTACAGGGGAAGGCCGTAGGCGGTGGTGTGGGAGTGTCAGCAGCTGTGGACTATTGTTTAGCAACCAAATTTGCATCTGTGAAATTGAGCGAGTTAAATATCGGGATAGGTCCTTTTGTGGTAGGCCCAGCAGTAGAGCGTAAAATAGGCATTTCTAATATGAGCCAAATGGCTATCAATGCCGATGAATTCTATAGCGCACAATGGGCACATCAAAATGGATTGTTCGCTGAGATATTCGATACTACCGAAGAATTGGACGCCGCTGTAATGAAGTTAGCTCATTACCTGGCAGGAACTAATCCTGAGGCCCGGCGTCAACTGAAGGCCATTTTCTGGCAAAACTGTAACCATTGGGATGAACTTCTGCCGAAACGAGCAGCAATAAGCGGGGAACTGGTGTTGTCTGACTTTACAAAAGAAGCTTTAGCCAAGTATAAATAACTGGATATGCGTAAACTATTTTCAAAAATTAGCCTGATACTACTTATTACTACCTATTGTTCAATAGTCTTGAAAAGCCAAGATCACAATCTCGAACTTCAGGAAGACCTTCAGAAAATTCATAAAAAGAATCGTATTAACGGCTTTGCATTGGGAATAGTCAGCAAGGACCAAGTGCTTTTCAGTAAAGGATTTGGGTTTGCCAATACTCAGACTGATATTAGTTATTCTGCCAATACTTTGCAAAACGTGGCTTCTGTCTCCAAAACCTTGTTAGGTGTAGCCCTATTGAAAGCTCAAGAGCAAGGGAAACTCCATCTGGATGACCCCATCAATGAACATCTGCCGTTTGAGATTAACAATCCCTACTATCCTCTTCGTAAAATCACCATAAGACACCTGGCTACCCATACTTCCACAATTAATGATACTGACTATTACGACCAGAAGGCCTACGTGCTTACCAATGCCTCTTACTTAGGACTGCCCATACTACAGGAGCGTTCTGAGAATTTCCAGAGCCCCCATCAGCATGAGACTATGGAAAGCTTTTTGCAGAAGCTGTATTCCATCGATGGCGACTGGTTCGGTATTACCAACTTCATGAACGCCCAGCCTGGATCCAAATACGAATATAGTAATGCCGGTGCCGCTCTGGCCGCCTATGTTATTGAGCAAGCCACCGGCATGAGTTACGACCAATACACCCAGGAACATATTATGACACCTCTAGGCATGGAGCATAGCGGTTGGTCATTCGATCAAGTGGACATGAACATGCATTGTGAATTGTATGCCGACCAAAAGAATGCCCTTCCCAAATATTTCTTGGTTACCTACCCCGACGGAGGACTAATAACCAATCTTGAGGATCTCAGCAAGTTTCTTATGGAGTTGATGCGCGCTTATCATGGCCAGGGAAGTTTGTTAACCGCTGAGAGTTACCGTGAGTTGTTCAAACAACAATTATCCGCACAACAATTACCATCTCAGGATAAAGGCAATCCCTTAAACGACGAATACAACAGCGGGATTTTCATGGGCTTTACTCCCGATGGACATATCGGGCATACCGGATCGGACCCAGGTGTACTTACCTATATGCTCTTTGATCCTCAAACCGGATTTGGCAAGATTTTCTTATCCAATACCTCACCCCATGAAAAAGACGGGGACAAACCCTATCAGGCCATCACCAAGGCTGTCGATAAGTACCTGAAAACAATTAACTCCGCCATTATTACCGAGCAGTAAAAGCCAGTGGTGGAGAAAGTATAATGGTCGGAGATTAAACTCCCGGAATCTCAACGCGCCTTACACTACTGATATAAATCATCAATCGTCCGGTAGGAAAGTCAAGCTTTCACCTGTTTAATAGGTATAATTTTGGCATTAGAAAAATATTCTGATCGCCTATACTAATTGATCCTTAATCTGGTTAAGCTTTATAAACAAAACCTATGAAACTTCTTACGGGCCTACTTACAGTTGCTATATTTTTTTCAAATACGCTAATCGCCCAAAAATGGCATACTGATTTAGTAACCGCCCAAGCACAGGCGCAGATCAAAGGCAATAATATCCTGTTGGTATTTTCTGGCTCCGATTGGTGTGCTCCCTGCATAAAACTGGATAAAGATGTGTGGAGCACTGAGGAATTTCAGGAACTGGCGGCCGGGCATTTTGTGATGCTCAAGGCGGACTTCCCCAGAAAGAAACAGAACAAACTTTCGGATACTCAACAGCAAAAGAACAATCAGCTGGCGGAAAAATATAACCGACAAGGTAATTTTCCATTAGTGGTGCTCCTGGACCAACAGGGATCTGTGTTAGGAATAACGGGCTATAAGCGGGCCACTCCTCAAGAGTACTTCCATCATTTGACTTCGTTCGAACCATAAAATCATAAGTACAGCAGTATGAAACTATTGACCCTAATTATATTTTCATTGCTGATCCTGACCTCCTGCGTCACGGTTAAAGAATACGAAAAGATCAACATCAACGATCCAGATATGGAATTAGCCACCAAAGGTGTGGAGCGATTTGAGATTAATTTTCAGGTTTACCGGGAAGCTGCTTCAGGTGCCAATGGTGGGAAAACTGGCGGCGGCTGCGGGTGCAACTAGGTATTTCCATGAAAGCACTGCTCACTCTAATCTTTATGACTTTAACCACCTGGTCTTTCGCCCAGGTCAGTACAGACTCATCCGAGGTTTACAAGAAAAAGGTCCTGGAATCAGTTGAGGTAGATTTCCTTATGAGTTATTACTCCCAGGATGGAGATAATTCGGCTGTAGGAGGTGGCATAGGTACTGAGGAGTTAACTGACCTTACCCCTACCTTTGTGGTGTCAGTTCCTTTAAATGACGATGATATATTAGTAATTGACGTTGGTATTTCAGCCTATTCATCTGCATCATCCAGCAATATCGATCCATTTGATGGCGACCAGGACGCCGAACCTTTTCTGGCCTCTTCAGGAGCCTCACGAAGCGATGTTTATTTCAATGTAAGCACCACCTACCGGCATAGTTCTGATGATCGCAACCAAATTTGGTCCGGCAACCTGTCTTTCTCCGCCGAATACGATTACTTGTCACTGGGAATTGGGGGTAGCTATACCCGGCTCTTCAATGAAAAGAATACCGAGCTTTCTATTAAAGCCAATGCCTACTTCGATACCTGGAGCGCCATTTATCCTATTGAACTCAGTACTTTTTTGAATGGCCCTCGAGGTGATGACGAAGCGGATTACTGTTTTGATTTTGATGACTATGTTATTACCGGTAACCCAAATTACAACCCTTCGAGGTTCAGAGAATTTGACAACGAAAGGCGAAACAGTTATTCGTTGGGAATGACCTTCTCACAAATACTGTCAAAGAACATGCAGGCCTTGCTATCTATTGACCTGGTGCGCCAAGATGGTTTACTTTCAACTCCCTACCAACGGGTATATTTTGCGGACAAACCCGATTCCTTTATTGAGAATTTTCACCTGGCAGATGATAACGAGAAGCTTCCGGATACCCGCTTTAAAGTGGCCGTGGGAGGACGGCTTAATTATTTCGTGAACCATCGTCTGACATTGAGAAGTTACTATCGCTATTACCTGGATGATTGGGGCATTAACGGTCATACCGCCAGTATCACCATACCTTACAAGGTGTCTGATAAGTTGACTGTATATCCTAATTATCGGTATTACACGCAACAAGCCGCCGATTACTTCGCCCCTTACGATGAACATTTAAGCACGGACACCTACTACACCTCCGACTATGACCTATCGGAATTTAACAGCCATCAGTATGGAATCGGGGTGGGTTATACGGATATTTTTACCAAAGCTAAAGTCTTTAGTTTTGGATTAAAAAACGTCGATCTCAGATTCAATTATTACGATCGCAGTACCGGACTTAGCGCTTTTATTATTTCAGCCGGGGTTAAGTTTGTGATGGATTAGACGGCGGACGGTGGACGGTGGACGGTTGACAATGGGCGGGGAACGGTTGAGCTCCTACGCTCCGAAGCTCGCGGATGGACTCTCATTCGAATATCACTTTGTACTAATATTCCAAAGCTAAGACGATCCTTAAAGAAATTCTCCCTAATCTCAATTGCTGATACCCTTAAACCGTAACTTAAAAATGGGTGGGTGGCGGGGCTCCCCGGGAAATTCTACAGTAGGTGGGTGGGGGGCTCCCCAGGAAATCCAATAAAATCGGTCCCAGTTTTAACGCTTGCCAGATTGATCTTCGCTCTCTTTTTTTGCTGCACCTTGATCCTCTCGCTCAGGTCATCCATTTCATGGATCCGGCCAAATCCCTTCCGTAGTAGTTCCCTACAGGTTCTCGTATATCTTAATATATTTTTGATCCAGTTCCACCGAATCCTGGTACTTCACCCTCAGGGACGCTAATTCCGACTTTAGTTTTTTTACTATTTCCGCGTAGGTTGGGTCGTGATATACATTGGTCATCTCGCTGGGATCCTTCTTGCGATCGTACAACTCCCACTCATCCACATCATAATAAAAATGAGCTAGCTTAAACTCCTTGGTGACAATCCCATAGTGCCGCTTGACCATATGTACACTAGGATACTCGTAGTAATGATAATAAACGGATTCTCTGCTCCACCACTGATCATCCCCCTGCAGCAAAGGAACAAGACTTTCCCCTTGCATGTCTGCAGGTGCTTTTACACCGGCCGCTTCCAAAAAGGTTTGAGCAAAATCCAGATTTTGTACCATTTCGTGATTCACGCTTCCTGGGGACACCACTCCCGGCCACCTGATCATAAGAGGGGTCTTAAATGATTCATCATAAATAAACCTTTTATCAAACCAGCCATGTTCGCCCAGATAGAAGCCTTGATCAGAGGTATAGACCACAATAGTATTATCCGCAAGTCCTTCAGCTTCCAAATAATCCAGCACCTCACCTACTCCATCATCCACTGCCGCTATACAACCCAAATAATCTTGCATATAGCGCTGGTAGCGCCAGCGCATTAATTCCTCCTGAGACATACTGGCATATCGAGCCCTGAAATCTTCGTTGATAGGTCCGTATACCGAATCCCAGGCCGCCCTCTGGCGGGCGTTCTGACGGCCAACCTCTCTCTCGAACGCTTTTTTATCCCAATCTGCGGTTTCCTTGATGCCCAGTTCATCCATTAGCTCGGGGTAGATCTTAGAGTCGCCTGCCCAATTCATATGCTGTAGCAGGTTCATTTCAGCAGTTTTAGCAGCAGTGCCACGCCCCTGATAATCGTCAAATAAAGTAGGTGGCTCCACAAAGGTGCGCTTAGTAAATTCAACATAGTGCCGTTGGGGTGGCAACCATTCACGGTGGGGGGCTTTGTGCAGATACATTAAAAGGAAAGGCTTAGTGCTATCCCTTTGATGTTGTAACCAGTTTAAAGTCATTTCTGTAATGATATCGGTGGTATAACCCTCCAGAGTAATACGGCCTTCCTGCTTGGTGATAAAATCTGGATTGTAGTAAGTCCCCTGCCCAGGCAGGATCTTAAATTCGTCAAAACCTTTAGGGTTATTGCCGAAATGCAGCTTGCCGAACATGGCAGTTTGATAACCGGCATTTTGCAACAACTGCGGAAAAGTAATGTTGGTGGTGTCAAAGGGCATCATGTTGTCAATCTTGCCATTGAGATGGGTGTGTTTGCCGGTAAGAATGGTAGCTCGCGATGGTGCGCAAATGGAATTGGTCACACAGGCATTGGTGAATAACATTCCTTCCTGCGCTATGCGATCAATATGGGGAGTTTGTATTAAGTGATCACTGTAAGCGCTGATGGCTTGATAGGCGTGATCATCGGACATGACAAACAATATATTGGGTCGGTTCTCCGATTTTTCCTGCTTTGCCCTGTCTGTTTGACAAGCCCATAACGTAACAAAAATGACTATATAGGATAAGGTCGCTGCGTGATGCTTCATAAAGAGACTGCTAGAATGATTAAATCCAGTACATGTTAAAGAAATACCTTCTTTATCGAAAATAATTTGTCCTAAATTGTAACGGAATGACTGGTAGAATTCAAGTGGTGCTTTTTTTGATGTTTGTCGTGGGGATCCATTCCGTGGCGGCGCAAACCATCAATTTGAAGTTGAAAAGGCAGGATTCTCTTTATGTGGGTAGCATGAATCCTAAATGGTTTGACAACGATCTCACCGGCAGGTGCTTGAACTATTGAATCGATGTATTCTCCAACTACAAGAAGAATTGAATTAATGTATATTTGACGCAACTTAGGTACTATCATATGAAAGCACTGACATTACTTATTTTCGCCTGCCTTCCATGTACTGCCCAGGCCCAGGTAGCAGGTGTAGGACAACCTGCCCCATCCGATGCCATTATCCTATTCGATGGCCGCGCAGAATTGTTACATCAGAACTGGAAGTACTGGAATGGCCCCCGTCTATCTGCGGAACCACCTATTAAATGGGAAATAGTGCAAGATCCAGTGGATGAGGGCATGGCTATAAATAGCAATGATCCCGCCGCGGCCGGGGGTAAGTATGGGGCAGCCGATATCGTAACCAAGGAGAAGTTTCGTGATTTCAGACTACATGTGGAGTTCTTGATCGCAAATCCAGGAGGGAACAGCGGCGTTTACCTGCAAAACCGATATGAGATCCAAATACTGGATGGAGATTCCACTAAACACGGACTGGCCGCGGTGATCAATGAAACCCCATCTCCATACAAAAATTATAACGGACTCAACAAATGGAATGCTTATGACGTAGTATTCCGGGCGGCAAGATTTGAAAATGGCAAGCGGGTACAAAAAGCCATGGTCACAGTATATTTTAATGGTAATAAGGTGCACGTCAATCAAACTATAAACCAGGTCTGGGGAGGCCCTAATTCGGGACTTGACGGAGGTAACCTAGGAGGGAAAGGGATAACAGATACTCCAGGTGGCATAAAATTACAGGCCGAGGGCCACAATGTACTTTACCGTAACATTTGGATAGAAGAATTAGACCTGGTGGTAGCGGATACGGATTTTTAACCCTGTCGAACTTGATACCTCTACCCTTCCCAATTAGCCAAATCTGGCTAAATTAGAATAGCTTATTTCACCCCTTATAAATTAGACATTTCGTGGTGAGGTGAAGAGTACTTTCAATAATTTCGGGATAGCGGCACTCTTGTAATATGAATAATATTTAACAATATATTCACATTTTTGGGTTACCTCTCCTCCTGCATGCCATTAAACTCGAACCCTCCCCAGAGCCACAAACTGAACAAACCATAGGCCTGGTTTAACTTATTGTATTTTTTTAAGACCCATCAGCTATGATACTTCGCAATGTGTGTTATGTTCTTTTATTCTCTATCAGCTTGATTACCCATCATCAATCTATGGCCCAGTCATGGGACTTCATCCAACATGATATCAGTGCCATACCCTTGGAGATGCGGCGCTTTAAGCCCGCCCCCAACGTGCGCTGGAATCGGGGCTCCATCAACCTTGATTCCGGCCACCGGTTGGTGGGATACTTCAGCTACGATCATCAGCAGCAGATCGTGCTCTTCTATGACGAAGGAAAAGTAGACGCTCTAACAGCATTCAAGCTGAATTCATTTACTTTTTTCGACCAGCAGCTTCAGCAGTTCCGTAAATACCAGGTTCTGCCCATGAAGCACTCCAGTCAGATTTTCGAATTGCTTTCAGATGGAAAGTACCGCCTATTGCGTCAAGAGTACAGCAGCAGTGCCGCCTACCATCGCCATTCCACCCGGGAGAATCCCAATTTCAGGTTCAAGTATTTTGTATGGGACGGAGAAAAGGTTTGGCCGTATCAGCAGTTTCGACATAATCTGCATGCTATAACCAAAAAAGGTTTCCACAAGATGATCATACCTAACATTTCTACCACTTTGAGTATAGCCGATCGTCAGCAAATAATACAAACGCTTAACAGACTGTCGGAAGAAGATCAGCATGCACTTCCCAAACTGGCCTTGAAAAAATAAGCTGCTTTCAGACTGGCAAAATCGCCGCAACTGCATATGATGCAACACACGGATGTTTCAAATTAATATATAGTTGAAATTGAAGTATTTAATAAAGTAGCTGCCCAAGCTGGACTTGCTCCTGTCAATCATCATTTTACTAAATACCCAGAATCGCAGCTAGCCGCTGTAAGTATAAACCTGCTGAAAGAGGCTGAGTGATTTAACGATGTTTCCACCAGCGTTTGCCCCGAATCAATTGCCAGAGTGCTCTTAAAAATACGATCAACATGATCACCCCTACAATCAAACCGATCATCTCATTCCAACTCATCGCTAGGATGGTTAGAACAATAGGTAACATAAGACCAAAAATGATAACCGTCCATGTACCGGAATACACTCGTCTGCCATCATAATACCCGTATTCGGCACCGCAATTACCGCAGGTTAGAGCCTTCTCGTGTACCTCATTCATACAAAATGGACATTGCAAGCCGGTAGATTCCGCAACGGGTTGATGTGGTTGGGCAGTGGATTGAACGGGCGCGCCGCAATTAGGACAAGAGACCGCGGCATCAGAAATTTGATTGCCGCACTCGTAGCAATTGATTAGGGCCATATGTCAATAGGTTTCTTGGTAGTCTTTTTATTTTGATAGGTTGACTCTCAAAAGATAGGAATAGATATCCCAGAATTCAAAGTTCCGCATTGCAAAACTGATAAATTGATAAATAGCTTCTCATGCCCTGGACAGAGCCTTTAGGCTTAGACTGAATATTACTACTAGCATAACTGCTGCGGGCACTATGAAGACCATGGAATGCAATTGGGTGTATAAGATGCCTCCAAGCACTAATCCGATAATACTAGCCAGGCTGCCGGCACTACTGGCAAAACCCTGAATGGCCCCTTGTTGAGACTTGTTGCCGGTTTTGGACAATATGGACATGAATGAAGGCCATCCTATGCCGTTTCCAGCCGCAAATAACCCCACGCCAATCAGCAAAAACACCTCCCTGGTACTGGTAAAAGCATAAAATCCGACCATTAGTAACACACAACCAATTGCGAATAAGGTGGCGTCCGAATATTTAGTGGACAACCGCCTTAAAACCGGTCCCTGAAATATGATCATGACACCACTTAAAGCTGAAAAGAAAAGCCCCAATTGCAGTACAGTCCATTTCAAACTGGAAACAGCATGAACCGGAAAGGACACATAGAAAAAATTGAATGCCAGAAAAATCAAAAAATATAATACGAGCGTGAATGCCACGTTTTTCAGGGCGAAAATCTCCCACAAGGTGTACTTGTTTTCCCCTTCCATGCTGTGACATTCCTTAAGCTCTTGCCCCAATACTTTTCGTGTCTTGACTGTGCTCACGGGTTGATCCAACTGGGTACAACCGCTGGAATCTTTCAATCTATACTTTATTACAAAAATGGCTGTCAGGGATATGAACATAGCTGTCAAAATGGGAAGGATATTGCCAATGGTGGTGCTGCCCAACAACCCCGCCAATGCCGGTCCGATGATGAACCCCAGATTACCTGCCATGGACATTTGTCCAAAATATTTCTGTCGGTCCTTCTCCTCGGTGACGTCTACTAAATAGGCATTGGCTACCGATACATTCCCACCGGTGATTCCATCCAATGCCCGGGCCAAAAACAACAACAGCAATGGCAGTGTCAGTACGAAAGCACCTAGCCAGGCAGATTTTACGGTGGCCAGTTGGGTTTCAGGAATCAAAAGAGATATCATGAAAATAACCCAGGCTAAAAAGGTCCCTGCTTGGCTGATCAGCAGTACCTTTCGTCGCCCGATCCTATCGGACCAGGAGCCCAGCACCGGAGCCCCAATTAGTTGGAAGAACGAGTAGGTGGCTCCCAGGATTCCATAGATCAGTTCGTTACCACCGAAGTTCAGCACCAACACAATTAGAAAGGGTAATACAATGCTAAATCCCAGGGTACCAATAAAATTTACCAGTAAAATTGGTTTTACGGAAAGGGACATGGGTGGAGGTTCGGTATAACCCATCTGGTTTGAAGTACTAGAGGCTGGAAGATTTAATAAGATTGACTACCAATTCCCTAGCCTGACTGTCTTTCGAATAAGACAGATCTCTCCACAATTCAGCATGGCTCATTTCTGAAAAATACACGCATCGGAAATCGTCAAAATCGCTTGAATTCAACCGGTTCTCAAATAACTCAGTATAGCCATTCACATCCCCGTCGGATATCAAAAGGATTGGTGCGGAGAGGTTGTCTAAATATTGCACTGGAGAAGCCATTTTGAAATCCTCTGATGTTTTTCCAAATACCGCCTGTACGTGTAGTTCCGCTAGATGGCTATTGCTGGCGCTATTTAGAAATGCCTGGTAGTAATCTTGGATATCGTAAGTTCCGGATATAGCCACTAATCCCTGTACATCGCCAAGTGTGCAGCCATGCTTGCCTAGGTATTGATCATCCAACGTTAGCAATGCGCTGAGATGAGCTCCGGAAGAATATCCTCCCACAAAGATTCTTTTGGGGTCATATCCGTAGGCCTCGGCATGTTTGAGAAGCCAGGCAAAAGCCGCGGCCACATCCTCAATATGTTTGGGGTGTTTTACACCCTTGTCCATAGCAGGGTCTTTCCATGTGGCGGGGCTTAACCTATGCCCTACACTGGCTACGGCAATCCCTTGTGCTGCCATCTGTTTCGCAAAGTCCATTTCCATGTGTCGGTCTACATAAGACCAGGCACCCCCTCCGATCCATAGCAACAAAGGAGCACTTTTTTCGGTAACTGGAACTACCAGGTTTAGCATTTGCAAACTGTCTCTTTCGCCACCGGTAGTCTGCACATAGCTAATATTAGTAAACTTGCTATATTCAAAGTCGTGTTGACCGCACAGTGTTCCGTAAATCCCTAACCACCAGAGAAAGGCAAACATGTTTCTTTTCATTTTTTTACTAGTACATATTAGTTAATTTACCGAAACCCTGGAACAAACTCAAAACCATGCCCGCGGGATACTCTGGAACCCCTCTAGCGAAAAAACTGGGACTCAAAGAAGGCCACCGAGTATGGTTAATCAATGAACCCGACTATTACCTGAATTTATTTTCGGACCTGCCTGAAATCAAAATATTAAAGTCCCGCCCGAAAAACGTGAACTTCATTCATTTGTTCTGCAGCGTGCAAAATGAATTGATCAAGGATTATCCCGATGCCAAGTCCGCCATGCTTAAAGATGGCATGCTTTGGGTCTCATGGCCAAAGAAATCCTCAAACATTCCTTCAGATCTTACCAGAGATTGGATCAGAGATTATATCTTAGAGCGGGGGTTAGTAGACGTCAAAGTATGCGCGGTGGATGAGAACTGGTCGGGCTTAAAGTTTGTCTACCGCCTGCAAGACCGTTAGGTCATCTGAATGTTAAACAACCAGATTTCATTTGTTATGAGTAAACATGAGAAGATAGATTACCTGGAATTCCCCGCCAGTAATATGGATGATACCAAAGCTTTCTTCGGACAGGTATTCGGATGGGAATTTCAGGATTATGGCCCCGATTATATCGCCGTGACAGGTGCAGGCATTGATTGCGGATTTTACAAATCCGACTTAACCATGTCCACTCAAAATGGCAGCTCCTTGGTGGTTTTTTACAGTGAAGACCTGGAAAAAACCCAAAAAAAGATCGACCAATTCGGAGGAAAAGTGATTGTGCCTATCTTTTCCTTTCCGGGTGGGCGGCGTTTTCATTTTGAAGACCTGAACGGAAATGAATTTTCTGTATGGTCCGATAAATAGAACCAACCATCGGAGGATGAAAATATCCAAGCTTATATGGCTAATTTCATTCCTTGGCCTATCTATGGTGGGACAGGATTCTCTTACTATAAAATTCCACCAACTGGTACTTAACCAACAACAGCAATACAACATACCGGGTTTGGCGGTGGGTGTCATGCAAGGCGACAGCATTATCTTTGAAGCCTCCTTAGGATTTAGCAATTTGGAAAAGCAAATCCCTTTAAATGACCAGCACCTGTTTCATACTGCTTCTCTGTCCAAGCTGTTTACGGCTCAGGCCATCATGTTGCTTAGCGATCAGGGAGTATTGAATCTGGATGACCCTGTTATCCAGCTATGGCCCGAATTTCGCATGAAAGACCAACGGTACCAGCAAGTCACCGTAAGGCATTTGTTACGCCACACCTCCGGAATGCCTGATGTTGCCAATTATCATTGGGGTTCCAATACCTCGTTAAAAGCCTATTGCCAGGAGATTGTTAAAAAGCGACTTCATTTTGATCCCGGCAGCCAATTCCGCTATAGCAATTTGGGCTATTCTTTGTTGGGATACCTGGTGGAATACTTGACGGACAAGCCTTTCCATACATTCATGAAACAACAGGTGCTGCTGCCTGCTAAAATGAAAGCCTCTGAATTCAGTTATCCCCGTATATCTGAAAGTCTGCAGGTGCAAGGTTATACCCGTAAAGGCGGTAAAGTGGTACCCCGTAAAGTATATCCTTACAATCCGGCACATGAACCCAGCAGCACCTTAAATTCAAATGTTCGTGAACTATTAGCTTGGACAGCCACTTTGTATTCCGAAACGCACGACAACCACGCTCGGTTTACTGCCATGATCCAGACTCATTCCAATTTCAGTAAGGTAGGAATGGGTTGGTTCTTAGGTGACATAGAGGGCGTTGCCAGTGCCTATCATTTTGGTGGAGACCGGGGATTCCGCGGTTACCTGCTTCTAATACCAAAGCACCAACTTAGCTTAGTGGTACTGGCTAATTGCGATTACTCTGAAGATTTCCGACAGGAGATCCTGCATACCATGGCAAAAATGATCATGGAGGGGTATAATTGAAAAACCGCTGCTTGTTAACCAAAACAATTACTACTGCCAACAGCGCTAGGATCCCCGCTTCTCCCCACATGAATGAGTTGGTTTGCAGCTGGGCTCTTTCGATGCTGCTCACCGCGGCAATGGCCTTTCCGGAAGCATTGACCATGGCATGAAATATAGCCACAATTAAAACTGATTGCGAGGATCGATAGTACAACCAGGTCATAATAATGGAAAAAGCAAACACCGCTACCGTGAAGGGTAAGAAGGGCTCTTCTTTAGCTTGGTTTCCCAACACATAAGCCGGCAAATGCCAAATGACCCAAAAGGTGCCTATAATAAGGCTGGATCTCAGCCAGCTGTACTGTTTATTTAATTCCGGCAACATAAAACCTCGCCAGCCAAATTCCTCTCCAAATCCCCCACCCAAAAACAAATGGGTAAGAAACGCCAACAGTATGATGCTAGTGGCTTCAATACCTATCCCCTGCCAGGCCAGTGGCGTATCCAATACCCAGAACAAATGTAATTTGGAGACAAATGGAAGAGCTATAGCCAAAAGGTAACAATACCACGGGACTCGCCATGTGATCCCCTTTTTTAACAGTGATACAAACTCCTTAAAGCCATACACTAAATAGGCGGTGAGCAATCCTGCCAAAGAAGGTCCGTACTTAGCGACTATATTTGAAACCGAATTATGGGGCCAATTGAAAAGGTTCTCCAATCCTTGTAGCGGGATTATCAAAACGATGCCCAACACCCAACTGATGAGTAAAGTAAACCATAGGTATTTAATCCATGGGATGTGGGAAGTCATAAACGCAATTAATGAAGGACAATGAAAAAATAAAAATGATCAAAGCATCCATCTTATTTTTGCTGTTTACCTGATTTGTGAAAAAATGCTTTTGTGTAGGAGTTTATGGAATTTGTGAATTTGATTTCGTCTCTCGCAACAAATTTACTGCCAAAATGCAGCAGCTCTCATAGTGCCTGGTGCGAATAAAACAATAAGACAACCTTATAGATGTTTTATTTAGGCTCGATGAGATCCCATAAATTGCCATAAAGATCCTCAAATACCGCCACCGTCCCGTATTCCTCATCTTTAGGTTGTCGAACGAAATTCACTCCTCGGTTTTGTAGTTTGTTATAGTCCCTCTGAAAGTCGTCGGTATAAAGAAATAAAAACACCCTGCCGCCGGTTTGGTTGCCTACCGATTTCAACTGCTCTTGGTTGGCGGCTTTGGCTAAAAGCAGAGCGGTTTCCGTGGCACCCGGAGGTTTTACGACCACCCACCGTTTGGCTTCTGTCAGAACGGTATCTTCCACTAATTGAAAGTCGAGCTTTTGGGTATAGAATTTTATGGCCTCATCGTAGTCCCTCACTACTAGTGCCACACGGGAAATATATTGATTCATATGGTCTGCAGGTTATTTGGTTACGTTAGTATGTAGCTGGCCAAAAAGGTCAACGACAGAAAAAATCCGATCACGGGAATGGCCATGGGGTAGCTTATCTGTTGGGACCCTTCAGGGTGTTTTATTTTTATTACCCAAAGAGACAAATTGACTAAAGTGAAAACGGAAATTAAAACGAAATCTGTGTACTCGGCCAGCTCTTTAATCCTAAAATTGACCGCAACAAAATAAGTTGACAAGGCCACCAATAAAGTAGCAGCAATAGGAGTTTGAGTGATGGAATTAATCCTACTTAAAAACTTGGGCATCATTTGTTTTTTACCCATGCCGTAAAGGATACGGCTCCCCATTATGAACTGTACGGCAGCACCATTTACACTTGCTACTAAACCCACTAAGGTTATCGCGGAAGCAAATTTGGTACTTTTACTTTTTATGGCATCGGCCAGGGGAGCCTCACTTTGTATCAACGCTTCAATGGGCATTGCTGAAACTGTAATCAAACTAACAAGGAGGTATATTAAAGTCAGCACTACCAATGAAATGATAATTGCAATGGGTATATTTTGCCGAGGGTTAACAGTTTCTTCAGCTTCATTAACCAAATCCTCAAAACCAATAAAAGCAAAGAAAGCGATAAATGCACCTCCAAGAATACCCTTCCAGTGTTTAAAAGCAGAAAATGAAAATATTTCAGTGACAGGTTGAGGATTGTCAAATAGAGAATCTCCCCCTATGAAAATGAATAGTAGAATTCCCGCTAACTCCACCAAGGTAATGATCATGATTAACCAGGCACTCTGTACAATCCCCCAGATCACAAAGCCGCAAAGAACCACAGTAAGCACTAAGATCGTCCAGATTTTGGGTACCACTACGAACTCGTTAAGGTATCCGACAAATCCGTTGAAGACCGTAGCTGTTGACAATATAGAGGAAAGCACAATAGCCAAACCCACTACCGTAGACAACCTCTTTAATGAAAAAGCGTTCTGAACATAGGTAACCGCACCTGCAGCCTCTGGATATCGCGATGATAGCTCTGCATAAGAAAGTCCAGAGAAGATTGCAATGACAGCCGAGACCATAAAGGCCAAAGGGGCATAAATACCGGCTTCTTCCGCAACTTTCCCTACCAGCACATAGATACCGGATCCTAAAATGGTACCAATCCCATAGAAGATTATCATGGGCAAGGTAAGGGCGCGTTTCAATCTGGTGGAGTTATTGCTCACAGTCCTGCTGGTTTAAGGCGTAGATTTTCACGATGAATTGTTAATTTACTTTTATTCCGCATACTCCACAAAGAGGTGATGAACCATTTCTACCATCAACAAATGGTTTTAGTAAATCACATTAGCTATCTTCATGTGCCACCTAAAAATCTGTAACCGGAGGAAAGTTGAATTGGAAATCCTCCAAAAGGCTGAATTATATGATTGTTAAACTGGCTGAAAGCAACCTCAAAACCAGGTTTGGAAATTACCAAGAATTCCTTTACTACGATGGACACAAGGAGAGTATTGCCTTAACCATGGGGGAAATCAAAGGTGTACAGGATGTGCTGTGCCGTATTCACAGCGCATGTTTATATGGACACGTGTTTAACAGTATCGAATGCGATTGCCGGGAGCAAATGGAAATATCCCAGCAGCTAATTCAGGAAGCCGGAAAAGGTATTGTGATTTGGCTGGATCAGGAAGGTAAAGGTAATGGGCATTATGCCCTGATGAAAAGTGTGCCTTTTAAAAGATCCGGAATACCGCAAGCCCAAGCCTATGAGGCCGCTGGCTTTCAACAGGATGCCCGAAATTTCAAGCAAGCCGCTGAAATTCTTGCGGACTTGGAAGTTGGTTCGATTCGCCTATTAACGGATAATGCTAAGAAAGTCGAGACCTTAACCCAACAGGGGATTCAGGTAACCGGAATTCGTGAATTAAAAACCAAGGCCTGAATGGTAGTGTCATAATTGAAAAAATGTAACCATGATCAATTTCTTCCTCCGCGCCAAACACTGGCTGATATTTATCTTAACCTCCGGAATTCCCGTAATCATTCAGATTATTATTTTCTATAAAGTATTCGGACAGATTATGGGCAGCATTCATTCCGAACCTGACCCGGACGAAGTGCTCGAGATTTTCAATTTTATGAAATTTTTTCCCATCATCATAATTATCGGTTCAGCGGGGTTCTTTTTGTGGATGTGGTCTCTAGGTATAGGTCTACAAAAAAAGATTCCCCAAACGCTGCGGCTAACTACAGGGTGGTTTAAGTTGGCCATGCTGCTGCCCGTTGTTTATATCTTCTTGCTTTCAATATTTATCAGCAGCATGTTCGGTAGTTTTAACATGGAGACTGCAGGGGAGTTTCCTTTTGATCCCACCTATCTGATATTAATTATTCCTATGCATTTCCTGACTTTTATTTGCATGTTTTATGCCATGTACTTTTGTGCCAAGTCCTTCAGGACCGCCGAATTGCTTAAGGAAGTAAAGGTTTCGGAATTTGGGGTGGAGTTCGTACTCATATGGTTCTACATTATTGGAGTGTGGTTCATTCAGCCTAGGATTAATGCAATAATGGAACGATCCGTAGAATCGTCAACTGATTCATCCTGATTAGGCATGTTAGCAAGCGTGCTGTTGGTAGCAAAGTTATTTAGATATCTGAAATGGATGGGAGCGGCTATACTGTCCTTGTTAGCCCTCTATCTAATTATTGCAGTGGTGCTTTCCCTGCTTGGTACCTCACCCGAACCCGTAGAATGTACCGATAAAAAGTCCCTCTACATAGCAAGCAATGGCCTGCACTTGGATTTTATTTTGGAAAGGAAGCACTTCACTGAACAGTGGAACCGGGAAATATATCTAGCAGATCAAGCAGAGTACCTTGGCTTCGGTTGGGGAGATAAAGAATTCTACATGAACACACCAACCTGGAAGGATCTTTCATTTATGGGGGCTATTAGGGCAACGTTCGTAAAAACCGACGCTGCATTGCACCTTACTGCTTATCAATTCTATCAAGAACACTGGGTTGAGCTCACATTGTGTGAAAGTCAATTCACCACTATTCTAAACCACATTCATCAAACCTTCAAAACAACCGGTGAAAGTTATCAGCTGATACCCAGCACCGGTTACGGTCCTAATGATTGCTTCTTTGAAGCCCATGGGAATTACAACTTTATACACACCTGCAATCAATGGGTAAATGTAGGCTTGAAAAAGGCACAGGTACCCACTTCGATATGGTCGCCATTTGACCGGGGTATTTTACATCACTTACGGAAATAGCATGCAAGTGTCCACTTGTTCATTTGACAGCAAACCTGTATTATTACGCTCCAAAATATAGACAACATGAAATTTATGAACAAGGTATCGATCCCATTGTGCCTGGTCATCCTAGCTATGGCTTGCCAAACCCAAGAAAACAACTCTATGAACAACAAAACGTTGCCTCCCGCTCCCGTGGCTCAAAAACAGGATTGTGTGCTCACGCAACACGATCACACCCGTGTTGATCCATATTTTTGGATGAGATTGACCGATGAGCAGAAAAATGCAGAAGCTCCCGACGCCCAAACGCAACGAGTTCTGGGATACCTCACCAATGAAAACGAGTACACGGAAAGCGTTCTTGGACACACCAATGAATTTCAATCGCAGCTTTACGACGAGATCGTGGGACGTATTAAGCAGGACGACGAATCGGTTCCCTATTTGGACAACGGCTATTGGTACTACACCCGATATGAAGAGGGTAAAGAATACCCCATTCACTGTCGTAAACAAGAGTCTTTAGAAGCAGAAGAAGAGATCATGTTGAACGTAAATGATTTAGCTGAAGATCATAGCTATTACGCTGCTTCAGGACTTCGAGTGAGCCCAGACAATAAGATTCTGGCCTTCGGCGAAGACACCCTGAGCCGGAGAATATACACCTTGAGATTTAAGGACCTGGAAACAGGCGAATATCTGGACGATCGAATTGAAAACGCCAACCCGGGAGGCGCCTGGGCCAATGACAATCAGACGTTTTTCTACACCAGTAAAAACAAAGTATCCCTACTATCGGAGAAGATCTTCAGGCATCGGCTGGGAGAACAAGCTCAAAACGACGAGTTGGTGTATCATGAGAAAGATCCTTCGTATTACATCGGGGTGTATCGTTCCAAATCCGGTGAATTCTTGATCATCTACAATTCCAGTACCTTGGTTTCGGATTATCATATACTTAGTTCTGATGATCCCAGCGGTGATTTTCAACAATTTTCTAGCCGCGATGAGGAGCATGAATACAGTATTGATCACATCGATGACAAGTTCTATATCATCACCAACCTAGATGCCAAGAACTTTAGGCTAATGGAAACACCTGATAATGCTACCCACAAGGACCATTGGAAAGAGGTGATTCCGCATCGCGAAGATGTCCTTCTGGAGGGAATGGAACTCTTCAATGATTACTTGGTTTTGGATGAGCGAAAAGGAGGACTTACCCAATTGAGAATTATGGATCAAGCTTCTGGTGAGGAGCATTATCTGGATTTTGGGGAGCCAGCATATACCGCGTACATATCTACCAATGATGTACTCGATACAGATGAATTGCGCTTCGGATATACCTCTATGACCACTCCCAACTCCACCTTCGACTATAATATGAAGACCAGGGAGAAGATCCTAAAGAAGCAGCAAGAAGTGGTTGGCGGGCATAACCCTGAAGAATACATAACAGAACGGGTATGGGCTACCGCCCGTGATGGCGCTAAGGTGCCCATTTCCATAGTCTACAAAAAGGGCTTTGTCAAAGATGGCAGTGGTCCTCTTTTACAATATGCTTATGGCTCTTATGGCAGCACTGTAGATGCTTACTTCGTGTCTCATCGACTGAGCTTACTGGACCGGGGATTCGCCATAGCCATTGCCCACATAAGAGGAGGATCGATGATGGGCAGACAATGGTATGATGACGGCAAGATGTTTAAGAAAAAAAATACCTTCCAGGATTTTGTGGACTGCTCCAAATTCTTGATCGAAGAACAATACACCTCTCCCGAACATCTGTATGCACAAGGTGGTAGTGCCGGTGGACTGCTAATGGGCGCTATTGTAAATATGAATCCTGAACTATACAACTTGGTGATAGCCGCCGTACCCTTCGTAGATGTGGTGTCCACAATGTCAGACCCCAGTATCCCTCTGACCAGTAATGAATGGGACGAATGGGGAGATCCCCGGGAAAAGGACTCTTACGAATATATGTTGTCCTATTCACCCTATGACAATGTAGAGGAGAAAGACTATCCCAATTTATTAGTAACTACCGGCTTGTTTGATTCACAGGTGCAGTACTGGGAACCCGCCAAATGGGTGGCCAAGATTAGGGATAAAAAGACCGATGACAATATACTGGTTTTAAAAACCAATATGACAGCAGGCCATGGAGGCGCTTCCGGACGCTTTGAGCGCTATAAGATAACTGCTTTGCAATATGCCATGATGCTTGACATGGAAGGCTTCATGGAGGAGTTTAGAGATTAGAGTCAATATACTGATGATCCAAAGCGGGTCAGCTTAATTAGCTTACCATTACAGGTCTACAAGCATGCCCCGAGGACCAGCATTGATCACTGTAGTCCCGTCTACTTCATATTGCTGGCCGCAGGATTCGTGAATATGACCGCATACCAATAGCCGTGGGGCTTTGGTTTGCATGGTTTCCAGAACAGCTGTGGATCCCAAATGCTGACCATCAGACGAAATGTCCAACACCCCAAACGGAGGAGAATGAGATACCAGGATGCCTCCCGGAGGACAATCTTTCAATAATTCCTGGGCCTGGGATTCACTGAAGTCATAGCTCCATGAACCAAAGGGAGTTACCGGGATTCCCCCACCAATTCCGTAAAAGGACCAACCGACTAATCTGCGGGCAGATCCATGAAGCACTATGGCCTCCCGCCAGATACTGCAGGCCGACACTAACTCTTCATAACTTTCGGCGTTTCCCGGTACCAGAACGGCAGGTTTTTTAATGCTGCTCAGCCAAGATATGGTCTTAACTATACCCTGCCTTAGAGAGCCAAAATCTCCGGCTCCAACCACCACATCTGCTTGCTCCGATAAAGCCACCAATTGGTCGCAATAGCGTCTGTTCACATGAACATCACTGAATAGCAAGAACTTCATACTTAGTAGTTGGGAATATTCAATCCCAAAATAAGGTCCCTTTCAATCAACTGGAGTCCGTTAAGATCTTGGGTTTTCATTATACCTGATCCTCCTTTGTTAGAGAAACGCTTTCGTTGAGCGGATGTCAGCAGCGGGTCATCATCAAACGTATAATCATCTAAATAATAAGGTATTGTATCCGATTCTTTAACAATCACATGTATATGAGCTGGGGCTGACCTTTGGGGGTAGGCACCAGGGCGAAATGTATAGAACTCATATTTTCCATCTACCCCGGTCTTGATCCACCCACGTAGGTAACCGTGTCTTCTCCCCCATCCCTTGGCTGATGAACCTTTTGGATAAACTCCCTGAGCATTGGTATGATAGATGTAAACGATCACATTGGGGGCAGGAGTAATTCCATCTGGCTTCAGCACGCGGCCAGATAGTTTGAGTTGGACGCTATTTTTATGGAACTCCGGAAGGGTATCGCGAAACGACAGTTGCCGGTTATCATATTCCAACAGAGCTTCACATCCTTCACAAGGCCCTCCTACTTTTCGCAGAGCAGTTTCACCCTCATTTTGGGCAGAACAGCTATACACGGAAACCGTCAATAAGGCAATAAACATGATCTTAGCTTTTGACATAGCTTTTTAATAATTAACGTAGGAAGCCTAGTTTCGGATACACGTTATGTTAAGGCGTATAACCAACAGATTGACCAGCTATTCACAGGTTTTGATTAAATTTGGACAACCTATCGCATCATGGGGCATAACCACCATCACCAACAGTCAGGCAAAAACCTTAAGGTGGCCTTCTTCTTGAACCTCTCTTTTACTATTCTGGAGTTCTTGGGAGGCCTTTACGTGAATAGTATTGCCATAATATCTGATGCGGTACATGATCTTGGTGATTCTTTGTCATTAGGTACCAGTTGGTATCTTGAGCGCAAGTCCAAGCAAGGTGCCAACCGTAATTTCTCATTTGGTTATTCCCGATTTTCCCTTTTAGGAGCGCTTATTAACAGCCTGGTATTGATCGTAGGATCCGTCTATGTGATTTCAGAAGCCATTAACCGCTTCAAACAGCCGGAAGCCTCCAATGCGGAGGGCATGGTCATCTTTGCCTTGATTGGAATTGCAGTAAACGGCTATGCCGCCTGGAAACTCAGTTCGGGCAAATCAATGAACGAAAGGGTGGTCTCCTGGCATCTCCTTGAAGATGTTTTAGGGTGGTTTGCCGTACTGGTAGTAGCCATAATTTTGAAATTTAAAAACAACCTATACCTTGATCCGGCCCTGTCTTTGGCCATCACAGCCTACATTCTATGGAACGTGGTGAAACGATTAAAGGAAACTTTGTTCATATTTCTGCAGGGAGTGCCTCCTGAAATGGACCTCCGTGAAATCGAGTACAAGCTGCTGAAAATCCCCAGTGTACAATCTTTGCATCATACCCACCTATGGTCACTAGAAGGAGCTGATCATGTATTTACTACTCATATTAAATTAAAGAACATAGCCAGTTTCGATCAATTATTGGAGGTTAAAAAGCAAGTAAAAGCTACCCTACAGGGGTATCATTTTAAGCACTATACCATTGAAACAGAGCTTGACTCGGAGACTTGTCCCCTGCATCCCGAAGGAACAACTGCTATTACAGAATCTTCCTCCAATTAAGGCAAGGAATACACAAAGAGCTCATAATAAACCTCGTTACTGCTAATACAAAGCTTTTCTCTTATTTGTGCCTGAAATGAAGTTCCGATTGTCAACCCCGGAAGGGTCTGTCCTTCTGTTAATCGACGAGGGTTGAAACCGCAATGAAACTGTACATGAATGATCTCATCCTTTTGTAAGGGCTGACTTATCCCGGTACCGACAGCGATTACTTCTTCCACCCATACCCTGGCCAGTTGATTTAATGAACGGCCACATATTGGACTTTGCTCTGGCAGTATTTCCTTTAGGTTTCCCTTGATCTTGATAACACCCGGTCCATCCAAAGGAAACATGGATTTTCCAACTGCTATTTGTGGTGCCGAGTCTGGCTGGGACCTGGCCGTTTGGCAGCCAATTGACAGGATCAATATGACCAATATGTAAGGGCTGTGGATAATCATATTAAAATAAAGAAGCTGCACCTTTGTGATGCAGCTTCTCAAGTTAAATACAATCTATTGTTTTAATACTTTGAAGGTTTGCCGGCCTTCGCTGGTGATCATATGTATCAGGTAAATTCCATGTGGGTAACCAGCCGCGTTCCAGTAAAGAGATCTACCGGTCTCAATTTGATCATTTTTATATACCAATCGGCCATTAATATTATGGATCAGCAATACGGCATTCTCTTGACCAGTATCTTTAAACCTGAAATTGAACACATTTTTTGAAGGATTTGGCCAAATGGCGTATCCATCCAACTCTTGCTTGAGCTCAGTAGGATTATTTTCCATGGCATCACCCGCTGCTACTGCGCCGTTTTCAACCATACCGAATAATTGGAACACTTGGTCTGATGCAGTTCCTCCCAGAGCCAGAGAAGCCGCTGTCCAATCGACAGCCCCAGCTCCAAACAGATCCCCCTCATCTTTAAAGAAACCTTCGGCGCCCACAATCACGGACTGCGTACTCCAAAACCATTGCGTGAAATTGGGATTAAAGGCCAGGTTCACATAAACTGAAATCCAGTAGTCTCCACTTCCCAAAACCACAGACTCCGGAAGATTTAGGTCCAAATTGGTATCAGTAGCATCGGAGGCCGGGACAAAAGCTCCACTGTTGTACACCTCATCACCCGGAATTCCTCCATTGTCACTATATACTACCACTACTGCTTCGGTAAGCAAGGGCGAATTATTTGCTGCCCCGAAAGCCTTCACTCTATCAAGGGTCCAGGTAGTATTTGCAGGTACCGTGAAATCGGCTGCGGTTTGAGCCAAAGCACCGAAGTCGGGGAAAAACTGCGAAGGTCTACTCCCCACAAAATCAGCTATTTGCTCGTAGATAGCGGGTTCTGCAACAGTAACTGTAAAACCTTCTGCTACTTGTTCAGGTCCTAAAGTGGCTATTAAACCAATGGCCGCCTCACCTTCCATATCTGGAGCATAGCTTATGTGCAGGTTATCGCCGTTCAGGGTAGCGGTAACCAGCGCTGGATTGGAGTTTGTGAGCTCAATATTGATTGGACCAGAAGGCTCAAACAGGCCTTGGACACTAATAGTGGTATCGGGACTATTTATTGGAGCTAAATAATCATCCAGCAAGTAGGCCACGCTTAGTCTAGGTTCAGGGCGGGGCTTAACTACTTTCTTGGCAGAAAACAGTCCGTTTCCATGACTGGCAGCCACCACAAAACCGTCCTTTCGCGTTTTCACCATAGGTACTACCGCATCACCAATCCGTGAGGCATTTACTCTTCTCCACTGCGTATTGGCACCTCTGAGCCTTGACGAAAAGTAGAGTCCGGTGCTGGTACCCACATAATAGCCTTCGTTATTTCCTTGCATGGCAAACCATCGTACTGATGGTCCATTTCCAGTGCCATCGGGGTTTTCCTCCAGATTACCGCTGATATCAGTCCAGGATTCACCTGCATCCAATGAATGGAAAACACTTGGTATGCCGTAATTAGAGAATACCACCCATACCTCGTCTGAGTTGGTTGGATTGACCTCTACATTCACTACAAAGCCTCCCAGTGGAAATCCTTTACCAGTACTTATGTCTACCTTAGGTTGTCCATCTATATTGGCATTGTCAATACGGAATATTTGTCCGGCACTGGTACCATAGTACAGTTTATTGGCCTCAGGAAATTTAGAAACTCCCAGAGCTGTAACCGAACCGAAATCTACTGCCGCCTCCGTCATCTCCACCCAATTATCTGTGGCCAGAGCAAAGGAGAATACGGGTATGCCATCTAGATCATTGTTGCGCCAGATGGTAGAGCCGGCAGGCAAATACATGACATTGTCATTTACAGCGTCCAAAATAAACGGGGCAACGAATGAAAACCCCGAGGCTCCTGCCGGGCTAATTCTGGTAAACGAAATGAAATTCCCTAACTCATCGAAGTTAAACCGCCAGATATTACCGAATTGTGAAGAAACATATCGGGTCAACCCGCCATCTGCTATGGCATTGAAGGATCCGTCGCCACTAAAGTCTTCTTCCCAAGGTGCCATGGGATCTTTCTCACCGACAAACCAGGTACCGTTATCTTGAAATCCCGCCACTATATGGGAAGAGTTGGTTTCTGGGTCAATAGAAAAGGCATATGGTTGTGTGGTTATATAGCCATTGTTTAATGAAATCCAATCAACCGGTTCAAAGAATGCTAAATTGGCTGTGATATCCTCCGTGATAAACACACCTCCGTCATTGGCAGAAATTACTTTATTGGGATTTGAGGGGAAAAATAATAGCTCATGCTGATCGGGATGTTGATCTGGGTACACCGAAATATTATTTAATGGTGAATAACCGGCGATCCAGGATTCCTGACCAGCTGGTGTGGTAAATCCGGTAGTGGACCTATATAGATTGGTGCCCCCCACAAAAACCGTGTTAGGATCTTTTGGGTGCACCTTCACCACCATATTGTAACTGGTTTGAGTATTAAGATTACCAACAAATCCTCCTATCGCCGGCAGGTTGGCACTTAAATCCGTCCATTTTTCGCCAGCTGGCGCGCCCTTATTAAAGCGCCATAGATAACCCAAACCACCCAGCAGGTCCTCTGAAAAAGCATATACCACACGTTCGTTAGACGGAGTGTAGCCCATTACTGTCCTCCCGAAAAATGCCGGGAAACCCTCAGGGGTTATATCGGTCCATGATTCACCATCAATTGATGTGAATATGCCTCGGTTGGGAGATCCGGTGGTTTCGATAGTGGCATACAATATACCTTCAGGAGTAACAATAATGTCGGTCCAGTTGTCTACCCCACCCTCTAAGACCTCTCTAAAACCAGTAAAACCGTTTTCAGATTTATAGATCCCGATCCAAGTAGAAACATAAAGGTGACCTGTTTTAGGGTGAACCGCAATATTTGAAATTAAATCCAAAGGCTGAAACACGTTTACAATGTCATCGGCAGTTTCCGGTATCAGGCGAAAATTGCGACCACCATCTAGTGATTTGAAAATGCCATTTCCACCATAAAAGGCACCCGCTTCACTGGCGCTATTCCCGGTGCGTTCACCCGTTCCATAGTACCAAATATGCTGATATCCCGGTCGAGGATCTTGGGCAATACAAGAGATACTGGAAATTTGATTAGGCCTGGTTACCTCTGTCCAGGTCTGTCCACCATTTTCAGATCTCCATAGACCTCCGCTGACACCGCCGGCAAGGATCACATTTTCGTCAGTTATGTCGATCGCTAACGCCCTAGTTCGTCCTCCTACATTATAAGGCCCCCTATTGGTCCAAGCATTGCCGCTTCTACCTGATGACGTTTGCAAATCCGTAAAATCCGGAATGTCTTTAGAGAAAGCCAATTCCCTTTCCCTGATCTTCTCAGGAATCTTGCCGGTCCTCGGATCTTTTAGCAAATTGAATTCGTATTGAATTCGATCCATGGCACGATCACCGGGCGCAGGAGGCCTATCACCTACCGATCCAGTCCGACTGTCGTAAATTTTTGATTGTTTGTAAAGACTGTGACCCTTATTGATTTGTTGAGGATCAGCATCCGTCTTTAATTGTTGTCCATTGGTGCCCACCGCAAAAAAGGCCCCGGCTACTACCAAAAGTAGTTTAGCGGTTACTCCGTAAAGTTTAGTCATGAATAGTGAGTTAAGATGTTTGAAACAAGATTGATAATGATTACTGGTTGAAGATGGGTGATATAAATTATCTAAATTATCTAATAAATCAAACCCGCGGATACATCAAAAATGTTTGTTTAAACTCGTTTTAAGGGGTTTCTGGGGGTGTGTATTGTACTTAGAATAGATCGAGGACCCCAGGTTTTAAATGAGGCCTGCTCGTCTTGGACAAAGACAAGCTAAATAATTGTGGCATGTAGGAAATAATTTTTTGAAAAATTCGAGTTTGCCCTAAAAAGTACTCTTATTACCTAGCTTACGTGCAAGATTTCCCGGGCCATTTTGGCGAGCCCTTGTTGTATGGCGGGTATATCCAGGTCTTTAAAATCAACTTGGCTTCGGCATACATCAAGCAGGTATTCGTCCTGCTTTCGACCCAGTTCCATAGCCTTGCTATAGGGTAATTCCGGTCTGAAGGTGACCAGTGAATACTTGGAGTAATAGTCCGGATATTCATTTTCCAACAACATTTCAAGTTGCCGCTTTTTAACAAAATCCACATCATCCACTCGATCCCGCATTTCAAAAAAGTTGTCGATGGCCAGATCGGCAATAGCATTGGTATTTTCAACCCGGGCTTCCTGAAACTGCTTAAACACTTTGCTCCAGTCCCCAGCATTATCGTCAATAACCTCGTCCAAAACCCTTACATCTTCAAAAGAAGCATTCATACCCTGTCCATAGAAGGGTACGATGGCATGAGCAGCGTCCCCTATTACCAGTGTCTTTCCAAAAGCCTGCCAGGGGTAACATTTGATAGTGCCTAATATTCCTACCGGATTTTCTTTGTATTCCTGAAGATAATGCGGACAATGTTCAATTAAATCGGGAAAGTATTCTTCAAAAAACTCATTTATAGTCGAATCGGACTGTAAATATTCAAATCCTTCAGGGCCTGTCATGGGATTGAACATAGTCAGAGTGAAGCTGCCATCAATATTAGGTAAGGCGATAATCATAAAATCACCTCTTGGCCAAATATGAAGAGCGTTTTTCTCAATTCTATATCCGCCTGATCCTGTGGGGCTTATACTTAGCTCCTTGTAGCCGTGAGTCAGAAAATTTTGGGAATAATTAAAAAGTAACTCCGAGGTAGCCGCCATCATACTGCGTCGCACGGCTGAACCAGCGCCATCCGCTCCTATTACTACGGATGCCTGCACGGTTGAAGACTTCCCCGAAGTACCCTCGCGAAAATCAACCTCAGCATTTTCCAGGTTCACGTGCAGGCATTTGTGGTTAAAATGAATCTCAATATTTTGATGAGATTCCACTTTATTCAACAAGGCAATATTCAATCCCGCCCTCGAAACGGAGTTTATGTAGTCCCCGGATCGCCCACTGTAGGGAGACAAAAATGGGGTTTCATTCAATGGATGAACCAACCTGCCCTTCATGGGGATACACTCCTTGAGAATCTCTTCTTTCACCCCTACCTTATCCAGCGCCCAAAGCCCCCGATCCGACAATGCCAGATTTATGGAACGTCCGGCAACTAAGTCCTGCTCCCGCATGTCAGGGCGTTTTTCATACAACTGGACTTTATAACCTTTTTGGGCCAACCGTAAGGCCAACAAAGTGCCACAAAGTCCAGCGCCTACGATCAGCACTGGGTTTTCAGCCATTAGGTAATTGTTTGTTTTAAAATTTCCACGAATTGATACACCTCCTCAAAGGTATTGTATAAAGGCACCGGTGCCACTCTTATCACATCCGGTTCCCTCCAATCTGCAATAACACCCCCGTCCGATAGCTGCTGAAAAAGTTGATGACCTGAGTTACTCACCTTAATTGAAAGTTGGCAGCCTCGCTGATGTTGTTCCCTGGGTGTAAGAACAGATATAGCGGGATGCGCCAATGAATCGATTAAGAATTCCAAATAGCCTGTAAGTTTAATAGATTTCTCTCTTAACCGTTTTATTCCGGCCTCGTCAAATACTTTCAATGAAGCCCACACCGAGGCCATGGACAGTATAGGTGGGTTGCTAAGTTGCCAGGATTCTACTCCCGGGATAGGATCAAAGCTATCTCGCATTGAAAACCGGGTATTTTTATTATGTCCCCACCAACCTGCAAAGCGGGGAATGTCGAAACTGTAGGCATGTTTTTCATGTACAAAACACCCACCCAGACTTCCCGGTCCGGAATTTAGATACTTGTAAGTACACCAAACGGCAAAATCCACTTCACTGTCGTGAAGTCTCATATCGACATTTCCTACGGCGTGGGCACAATCAAATCCCACTATACAGCCTTTTTGATGCCCCCATTTGGCTATTTGTGCCATGTCAAAGAATTGGCCGGTGTAATAATTGGTATTCCCCAAGAGAATCAAGGCAATGGAATCACCGTGAGTAACAATGGCTTCTTCAATATCTTCCATCCGCAAAGTATACTCTCCGGAGCGTGGCTTTAAGGCCATAATACTATCTTGGGGGTCATAACCATGGAACCTTACTTGAGAATCTACGGCATAGCGATCGGATGGAAAGGCATCAGATTCCATTAAAATTTTGTGACGGCTGCCGGTTGGTCGATAAAAAGACACCATCATCAAGTGCAGATTAACCGATAGGGTATTCATGACCACTACTTCAATGGGATTGGCCCCTACCAGATCGGCCATGGATTTTGTTAAAAACTCATGATAAGGCATCCATGGGTTCCGGGCTTGTTCATGTCCAATCACACCCAAGTTCTTCCAATCTTCCAGCTCCTGATCAACAGCGGCTTTAACAGATTTTGGCTGCAGACCCAAGGAGTTTCCGCAGAAGTATATATAAGGTTCACCAGAAGATTGCAACGGCAGATGAAACTTATGCCTGAAATGTGCTAAGTGGTCCTCAGCATCCATACTTTTAGCAAACTCCGCTCCAGGCCGATATGCAGCTGTTTTGATCTCTTTCATACCACCAAAATTCGCTCGGCAAGGCTTTTATCCTTGTCCGCTCCCAACCATCGTAAGACGTTGTCCTTCCAAATATTGGTATGCTGCTCTTGAGTAATAACGTTCTCCTCAAGAGCAAGATCCAGCAATTTTCCGGGATATGACGATTGAGGTACACTTTCCATTTCACCCAAAGGATAAGGGTCGTCCAAACCAATCAGTATTTGATCGGTCCCGCCCAATCTTTTCACCATTAGTTCCAAGGAAAAAGTATCGTGTACCAGGGTATCAAAGAAAATATTGAGGTGGCCTACCGCTTTGCGAGGATGGGTCATGCCTTCAAAGAGATCCGGGCGACCATCAAATCCTTGAATTCGGCGGCCCAGATTGATTTGCGCCAGCTGACCACCATGAGCAAAACAGACTCTTATGTCCTTGAACTTGTCGTGATACCCTTTGATGGTGTAAAAGTGATAGGCATCTGCACATTGGGCCAGCATCCATACTAAATGGAATCGCCAGGCTGTATTGTCAAGGTGGATAAATTTCTCGCCATCGTATGGATGAATTTCGACAGCCAGTTGGTAATGATTGGCCAATTCCAATATTGGCTCAATGTTTTCATCGAAAATGGTGCGCCAACTGCCAATGGAATCCATATAATGAGTAGGCAGGCACAGTACCTTAAGTCCCAACTGTTCTACACACCGCTCCATTTCCCAAAGCGCTCCCCTTACATATGCGGAATGAACCACAAATCCGCCGGTGAACTTATTCGGATGATCGTGTTGAAGTTGCGCGTTGAAATCATTTTGAAACCGCAGGGCTTGTTTCATTTCTTCAACCCTCAACCCATTGCCGTAAAGCTGAGAAAGATTTAACACCACCGCATGATCAATCTTGTTGCGTTCCATCCATTCCAATTTCTCTTTAAGAAAAAAGCTGGAGTCCGTAACCGGGCGTTTCCAATTTTTTTGAAGCATATACTTTCGGTCGTTATCGACCCAAAAAATTTCCTTTTCCTTCATAAAGGCCGGGATTTGCTCCGGATACGGTAATAAATGGGAATGGCCGTTGATTCTCATGATGTTTTAGACTGCGGTCGGAGGTTCCATAACCGCCCCGCATGATTTACAGGTTCTCAATTCTTCATTGGAGTAGAACTTATCAAAGATCACAGGCATGTCCGTTTCGATATTGTTTAAGAGAAACGGTTCGCGGTGCAGTTCACTATTACAATTTTCGCAAAACCAGGCCAGACCGTCTTCCATCCCTTCAGCCCTTTTTTGTTCAATCACCAGACCAATGGTATTGGCACCTCTTTGAGGAGAATGTGGCACATTAGAAGGCAGTAAGTAGATCTCACCTTCTTGGATATTTACATCTTTGGGGATTCCCTCATCAATAACTTTAAGGGTAATATCACCTTCGACCTGATAAAAGAACTCGGGAGTTTGATTTAAATGATAGTCCTTGCGCTGGTTTGGTCCGCCCACTACCATAACGATATATTCACCGTTGTCCCACACGCACTTGTTACCCACCGGTGGTTTTAACAAATGCCGGTGTTCATCGATCCATTTTTGGAAGTTAAATTTTGGCAATAGTTTCGACATGTTGCTTTAATTTAAGGTTTACAACTTAATACATATATTTTTGGGCTCGGTAAAAAAGCGCAGTGCTTCCCATCCACCCTCTCTGCCTACTCCGGAATTTTTTACTCCCCCAAATGGTGTTCGCAAATCGCGTAATAACCAGGTATTTATCCAAACAATACCGGTATCCAGGGCTCGGGCCAGCTGATGAGCCCTGGTAAGATCCTCGGTCCAAATTGTGGCTGCCAATCCATAATCTGAGTCATTGGCCAAAGCAAGCGCCTGTTCCTCGGTACTAAATGGGGCAATGGAAACCACTGGTCCAAATATCTCTTCTTGATTGGTGCGGCATCCCATAGGTAAATTCTCAAAAACGGTAGGTGCTACATACCAACCCGATTCTTTACCCTGTGGATGTACTTGGTGTCCTCCGCAAAGCAACTGCCCTCCTTCTTGTTTAGCCAATTCAATGTAGTTCAAGATTTTTTCCATATGGGACTTTGATACTACTGCACCCACATTGGTATCAGGACTCATGGGGTCATCCACTTTCAAAGCTTTAGCTTTGTTGACAAAATCCTTCTTAAACTTCGCATATAGTGATTCCTCTACCAAAATTCTGGAACTGCAAAGGCAAATTTGTCCTTGATTACTAAAGGACGATAATACCATTTTTTCTAGCATGGTCTGGTATTGGCAGTCGGCAAATATGATACTGGGGTTTTTGCCACCCATTTCCAATGAAAGCTTCTTGAACTTGGGAGCGGCCAACCGGGCAATCTCTGCGCCTACCCGGGTACTACCGGTAAAGGAAATAGCTTTTACCTGGGGATGTATGTTGAGGGTGTCTCCAATGTCCGGTCCTCTTCCATGAATGATGTTGAGTACTCCGGGAGGCAGTCCCGCTTCTATACAGATCTCAGATAGCAGGTAGGCGGTCATTGGAGTAATTTCAGAAGGCTTCGCTACCACGGTATTGCCAGCAGCCAATGCCGGCGCTATTTTCCAGGTAAACAAATAAAGCGGCAGATTCCAAGGCGAAATACAGGCCACTACTCCCAGTGGATCTCTGGAAGTGTAGTTAAGGGCGGACTGTCCCTGATTGTAATGAGATTCCGATGAGAATTGAGTTATGGCATTTGCAAAAAATGTGAAGTTAGCGGCGGCTCTGGGGATATCCACAGCACTGGACTGACTTAAAGGTTTGCCATTATCCACGGTTTCAGCAGCTGCCAAATCTTTAGACTTGGAAGCAATCAATCTGGCAATTTCAGACAGGTAATCGTGTCGTTGATCATCACTGGTAGCTTTCCATAGTGGAAACGCCTCTTCAGCTGCAGCGACAGCCAATTCCACATCTTTGTCATTAGAGGCGGCTACTTCAGCGTATGGTTCTCCCACGCTGGGGTTAAACACAGGCAGGTACTCGCCAGAATCTGGCTCCTGTAAGGTACCTTCAACATAATTGAGCAGTCTTTTCATTAGGCACACCAATACTTTGTACGCTGTTTAAAAGGTAGTCTATTTATTCTAACTAGGAAAGTAGTTGCCAATTTCACTTTTTATGTTGTTTGCACCTAAACTAAGAATCCGCACATATTCCTCAATAGCCTCTTCCCTGAATCGAGTAGCCGGACCTGAGGCGCTCAACGCCGCCACCACTTGGTCCTTCACATTAAATACCGGTACCGCTACACATATCAAACCATCTTCCAACTCTTCTCGATCTATGGCATATCCACATTGAGCAATGGTCGACAACTGACGCCGAATCCTGGTAGTATCGATTAACGTGTTTTCGGTATAGGCTTGGATGTTGGTGGAATTGAGGTACGCATTAAGGGCTGAGACCTTGGAAAATGCCAATAAAACCTTGCCTAGAGCAGTACAATGTATGGGTGTATAGTGACCAACGGTTGAACTCAATTTCAGTCCTTTGGGGCTTTCTATTTTGTCTACAATCAATACTCCTTGTGGTTGTAGTATACCTAGATGGACCGTCTCAGTTATTTCTTTGGCAACCTTCTCCAGGTGCTTATGGGCACAATTCACAAGTGCACCATGTAACTCAACCCGACTACCCAGTTCGAAGAGTTTTAAACCCAGTCGATATTTGCCCGACAAAGGATTCTGTTGTAATACCTTAAGCTCTGCTAGAGTGGACATTTGCCGGTAGATGGTACTTTTGTTGGAGCCCAGTTGCTGCGCTAATTCACGAACACCCCACTCAGGTTTCACTGAAGTGAAATGGTCTAGTAGGTGAAAAGCCTTAGTAATGGTAGAGCTCATAGATTATTTTAAACAATTCTTAGTCCCACTGACCCTAGGCCTTCAGCATGCGCTTCAACCAGAAAACCGCTTTCAAAAAACCTGGCGGCCGTGGCCGCTCCGGCCAATACAATCTCCCCGGCCTTAAGCATGCGGTTATGAGATCTTAATAGATCTACCGCGTTGATCAGTGAGTTCCAGGGATCACCCAGGATGGCACTGGAGTTTCCTGTTTCCACTATTTCATTATTAAAACTTAAGCTAATTTTGATATTCCTTATAGGAGTACTTGCTGGATACCAGGATCCAATAGTGAATGCCGCTGACGAACAATTGTCTGCCACAACATCTTCCAGGGAAAACTTGAAATCCCGGTACCGTGAGTCAATAACTTCCACGGCCACAGCCACTCCTTGAACATACTGTTCAACATTTTGCAAACTTATGGGGCCATCTATGGTCTTGCCAATGAGAAAAGCAATTTCCGGCTCTGCACGGGGATGTATGAAATTCTCAATAGGCACCTCATCTCCTGAATGAAAGCGCATGCGATCGGTAAGGCTGCCCCAAATGATTTCTTTTACTCCCATCTGCTCCATCTTGGCCAGACTGGTAAAACCCAGTTTGACACCCACCACCTGCTCTCCCCGGTCCACACATTTCTGCAACAGCAGATCTTGTACTTGATAAGCATCAGCCAAGCTTAGTGGTGACGATAAGCTTATTTGAGGAATGGCCTCTGCCTGAAGGGCAGCTTCATCAAGTATTTGCGCAAATTGATCCATTTCATGTCCCATTTATTGGGACGGCGTTTCAATAAATTTATTCAAGAATGGTTAGATATGCAAATAACCGATGGCTATAAAAGAAACGATCGCTAAGCCTGTGACCCCAAGGTAAGCAAGGTAATTTCAGGAGCCATTCCTACTCGGCCTGGGAAAGCTAACACTCCAAACCCACGGTTGATATAGAGGCGCTGTCCATTTTCTTCATACAAGCCAGCCCATCTGGGATAGCGAAAGCGTACTGGACTCCATTTGATATTTAAGGCGGGAATCTCAATGCCCATTTGCATACCATGGGTATGGCCGGACAAGGTCAGATCGATGTCGGTGTGGCCTTTAACCTGATGTTCAAAATGTGTGGGATCATGAGAAAGCAAAATCTTGAAATTATCCACCGGAGCATCCTTACGGGCTACCTGCAGATTACCCACTTGATGGAACCCTTTACCCCAGTTGTGCACACCGATTAAAGTGATGGCCTGATCATCCAGAGTTATACTCACATTTTCGTCCTCCAACAATCTGAATCCCATAAGTCGGTGGATCTCTTTCAACCTCTTAACACTTTGAGATTTTTCCAAAGGTGAGAAGTTCCCGTAGTCTGCATAATCATGATTTCCAAAAACGCTGAATTTGCCGTACTTGGCATTGATATGACTAAACACCTCGATCCAAGGTTCGGCTTCATTGGCATGCACATTCACCAGATCGCCGGTAAACACTACTAGGTCAGCATCCAATTCATTAATCATCTGTACAGCCCTTTGAACAGGTTCCAGGTCACCTGCAAAACTGCCCAGATGTGCATCGCTGATCTGCACAATTTTCAATCCGTCGAATGCCTGAGGGATTCTAGGTGAATCGATTTTTTCCCGCAAAACCCGAAAATTAAATTTCCCCCATACGATCCCATAAACCATCCCGCCAAACATCAAGCTACCGGCCACCATGCCTATTTGCGTAAAAAAGGTTCGGCGTGAAAAATCTGTGGAAGAAAGTTTGCTGTAGCCAAACGATAGCAAATTCACCATATCATCCATAGCATGGAATGCCAGAAATATCAACTTTGGAACAAAAAAGGTCAAGAAAATGCCAATGATCACGCTTAAAGTAGTGCTGCTGCGAAAATTCCCCCGGTTGATCAAGCCGTAAACCAAAACCCCTATACAAACTAAACTGATCAACCAGTACACGATATTGACCCACAATCTGGTGTTTTCGGAATGCCCAGATATCACGGTGCTAAGGCCTTTGAAAATATAAAGGTCTATCAAGCCGAAAATCACCAGCACAAAAATCAATGTTTTCATAAATACAGATTACCCACAGCTCTGAAAACGAATTAGAAAATATCAAGTTGCGTTTTATGGCGATGGATTAGGGATTTGTTCATGGATAATTTCCAGCTTACGGATCAACCCCGGGTCAAGCTCAAGGTTGATACTGGAGATATTTTCTCGAAGTTGCTCCATTGAAGTGGCACCAATTATGGTACTGGCTACAAAAGGCCTACCGGTTACAAAGGAAAGAGACATTTGGGCAAAAGATACGCCGAACTCATCAGCCAATGCCGCATATTTTGCAGTGGCACTCATGGCATTGTCGTTTAAATAGCGGCGGTAGGTGGGAAACAATGCGATACGGCTATTCGCTGGCATTTGACCGTTCAGGAACTTTCCGCTCAAGGTACCAAAGCCCATTGGAGAGTAAGCCAGTAACTTTATTTTCTCTCTCATGGATATTTCCGCAAGTCCCACTTCGAAGAGACGATTCAAAAGTGAATACGGGTTTTGTATGGTGATCATGCGTGGCAGATCATGTTGCTGGCTAAGTCTCAGGAATTCCATGGTACCCCAAGGTGTTTCATTAGACAAGCCCACATGACGTACTTTACCGGAGTCAATCAATTCTTTAAGTGTATTCAGAACCTGGTGAATATTATCCTGCCATTGGTCTTGAGGATCGTACTGATATCCCCTTTTTCCAAAGAAATTGGTCTTGCGTTCCGGCCAATGAAGCTGATAAAGATCCAGATAGTCCGTGCCCAGCCGTTTTAAACTGCCTTCCAGCGCTCCAAATATGGAATTCCTGTCAAAGCCTGTGGCACGAATGTGCTTGGTAAAAGGTGCGGGACCGGCAATTTTGGAGGCCAATACTACCTTATGACGATTTCCGGTTTTCTTAAACCAGGTTCCTATGATAGTTTCAGTAGACCCGTAGGTTTCCAAACGAGGTGGAATCGAATACAACTCCGCAGTATCAAAAAAGTTAACACCCTGATCTAAGGCATAACTCATTTGTTGGTGGCCCTCGGCTTGGTTGTTTTGCTGTCCCCAGGTCATGGTACCCAGGCATATTCGACTTATTTTAACATCCGTGTTAGGGAGCGTGGTATATTTCATATTTGGAATTAAGCAGTAGCAGTGACTTATGGATGATTAATTAACTTGAAAGTCTTGGCATAAGTTTAGTCCATAAGGGTAAAATAAAAAAGTGGTACTCAAAATGAATACCACTCTTAGTAATTTCACGTTGTCACTTTCTTGGAGGCTATTGCCAAGCACCGAGAATTGCCCCCATTAAGGCTAGGAACACCACTTGATACAAGGAATCTATTAACCATAGCTTAATACTTCTTCTTTGGTATAATAAATTGATCCCTATGGAGGTGGCAATAAAGAAAAGTCCTACATATAATCCATGGTAAAGACCCTGAAGCCAACCAATAGCCTCCCCATCACTATGCCCCTGCACCAACATCGCCATACCCAATGCCATTATGAGCATCAAAATAAAGCTGGAGCCAAATATTTTACCCATATTTCCTTGCTGAAGATACTCATCAGTAAATCCCAGCTCTTGCTGCCAGATCTTACCAAAGATCGAGGCGCCATACCAAGCTGCCCCTAAAGCAAAAGCTGCCACAGCGGCTACCAAAACGGCCAGGTAATTGATGTTTGAAAAGTCCATAGTTTTGAATTTTTGATTTATTAATTTAAGTTAAACAGCTATATATTAGTTATTTATCTTTTATAAGTCAAGAAAACTATAGGTAAGTGACAGCTGCCAATTCAGCAATACTCTTATTGGCGTAATAAGTCCATATCGCCAGTGGCTGCCTGAAAACTGCCGTTACTGTCAAAATCAAAATTCATGGCAGGTTGTAACATTAAGGAGTTATTGGAAAGTTGAAAACCCCATATGACGGAATTGTTGGGGTCAGTATCCAGTACCGCTTCTAACGTATTGTTAACGGCAAAGAGCTGACCGGTAGTAATCTGGGGATTCTCTCCCACAGGGGTAACAACCAAAGTAAAATTACCATTTACGGCCACTGTCAAGGTGCTGGTTCCTCCATTTGCAATAACCTCAATTTGTAGTTGTGGATTGGTATTCACACTGGTAAATACGGCCCTGGTGGCTTCCCAATTCCCCTCCAGATCCGCAATAGTGAATAACGAACCACCGGGATTGTCGTCATCACTGGAGCAACCAAATACCAATAGTACAGCTAAACTTAATACCAGCCATTGGAGACGATAATTCCATTTCCGATTTGTCCACATAACAAAGACCCAAATATTTATTCCGTATCAAAAATAATACAAATATCTTGGCTAGGAAGGACTATGTACCTACAAATCCCTAAAAATGGCAAATAATTAAGTGGAATTGGAACATCCAAATTAGCTGTGGGGTTGTTGGCAGGTAGTTATTCCGGGTTTATGAAGAACAGTATTGATTGGTTAATACCTTAACATTATTTATACCGTAAGGCAAAAGGAACAATAATACCGGCACTAAAATACCCATATCGTCGGGTACTGGAAATTTCTTGCTCGAACTCAGGATCAAACATCTTAATAGCTTCACTAACTTCTGACTCACGACCCTCCCTATGCAACCAATTATAGCCCCACTCAACATAAAACCCCAATCCACCTTCAGTACCAGCGGGATCCAGCAAACTTAAGCGGACCTTTGCGGTATACTCATTGAAGTGGTTCTTGTCTTCGTGGATCTCAATCAAGGTAGACGCATCCCGGTAGTTGTATTTACGATTATGCAATAGAATGGAACCTACTTGGCCTTGAATTACAAACAAGGGCGCAATGACATATCTAACCCCTCCACCCAAAGAGAGCTGATCCATAGACATAGTAAATCTCCCCAGGTCACCCCTCATATTTCGGCTGTAAAGATGAAAATTCACCTCCACAAAATAAGAGACCTTACTGTCCTTAGGAATTATAGAGGCTCCGACCATGCCATTAACTCCCAGCAGGCGATGTCTTACTTTTTGATGCTGGAAAAATGCCGCACTTATTTCCTCTACCTCCGACATCTGCCAGGAATGGCCATAGCCGACACCGAAGTACAGTGGATATGGACCACAACTAGCGGCATCTCTAAATTCTGAAGTGGAAATTTGTCCTTCCAGCAAAAACGGTAGCAGTACCAGCATCCCCAGGAAAATTGATCTAGTCATGATTGAAGTTTTTTACAGTGAAATCCCGAAGATTGGAATAAAACAGCATATCCAAAGCATCACGTGGAGTGAATTGAGAACCGAAATAATCCGTGAATTCATCATAACTACCTAAAATGGGATCCCTTTGCTCAAACCTTTCCCTGATAAATAGATACAATGGTATAAACAACTCCAGCTTCTGCTTAAATTGAGGATATTGGCTGGCGGTAGGACAGATGTTAATAGGATCTATGAGCCCGTCCAGATCAGACCCGATACAGACATGCTTCCAGTACTCCTTCTTATCCTGTAGCAGTTGCTGCGGTTCGAGCTGCTCCATTTGTTGCTGTACTTGCCAGGCTCTTTTAGGATCGTCCTCTTTTTCATCCGGATGTTGGCTCACGTACTGGGCAATCAGCTGGGATTTTCTGGATTCTCTAGCTTTTTGCTCTTTAACATCTTTGGAGATATCAATGATGTGAAAAAGATTATTCAGAAAGGACTCTGCACTGAGGTACTCTTCACAAATAAGCTGGAAGAGCCTACGATCGTCTACCTCAATTCCTGAACTATCCAACCGACGTTGATAATGTTGTGCTACAGTCTTATACTCAGGGCTGATGGTCTTAACCGCTTTAAAAACTTTGCGCATGTAGCCACGCCTTTTCCTCCAATGAGTTGACTCCTTTATGAGTACGGTATCTTCCGCTAATTCTATTTTCAAGGGCCACTTCACTTTGTTGTTGACATATCCTCCCAATACCCGTTCCTCCAGAGGGATCCCAATAATTCCCCGAGATGCTACTATCCTTTCTATTTCCTCATTATATAAGTTGATGCCAAATGTGTAGAACTTTCGAGCCTGACTTGACTCCAGTAAGCGATACTCATTGATGAAAGGGGAGTTATAATCCACCGGCAATCCATTGACCCCGCAGTGAGAGCATATGGGCGGCAAACTATCCAATTGCTCATATTTATCCAGTATGGTCTTTCGGCTTAACACATCACTATGTTTCAGGTCGATATGAATTCGCCCACCTTGAGGATCCAGCAATCTATTGAGTACAGAATCACCAAACTTGTTTACTCCCGGCACCGAATAGAACAGCCCATCAAAGGATTTCCGGTATCGCCGGTCCTCGCTAACCCTATTTCCATAAGCCCGCTTAACTATGGCGCTTACGATTCGTTCAATAAACGGCTTTTTACTGACATCAATAGCCGGAGCGTGCCCTGTCATCCCATTGTAGGACAAATGACTTATGGCCATCATAAAGATATCCATGCGTTTCAGCGAGTCGATATTCTGATTCACTTCATTGGTCAATACCTCATTTATTAAGGGCATCTTTATGTCGAATTCAGTGAGCTCGTATTGTTTCATTCTTTCCTTGCGCTTCATGGTACCGCGCATGGCTTCACCCTGGCGCTTCAAATAATCATTGGCGGCATTGAAGCGCACATAAATTAGACTGTCTTGTTGCGAATCATATCGGTGTTCCCCAGCAGTTTGAAGTATGCGGTCAAATAAAACAAGTTTTTCCTTAGACTGATCATCGGCTATGTTAAAATCTATAAAGTGCGGAAAATATTTGTCCTGTAGTATATGTCCCCCTTCCACAACATTTACTACCAGCGGCTTGGAACGAGGCAGCGTTTTTTCCTCAATACTATCGTGGCGGCGAAGGTACGACCATTGGTAGTGATTATACAAGGTATCCTGTCCGGTGATCATCTGATATTCGCGGTTGAAATTGTTCCAATGGGTAATAAAATTGCGACCCTTTTTACCTCCCATGATTTTGAGCCATTTGATATTGGCTCCGGATTTAAATGAACTGCTGATCAACCTCTTGATACCCTCGTTAGAAATGCTGTGTTCAAAAGGGCTTATAGCGTTATAGGCCAGGTAAACGTTCCCTTCCAACATATGAGGCTGTGTGGCCTGGGAGTAGCGCTTCAGGCTATTGGCTCCGTCGGTGGATGTCACCCACTCCCCTTCCAATAATAGCTCCATGCGCTTGCGCCTGGTACTATCCGACAGATTTTTTGAAAGCCGAGGTTTTTTCCAACCCCTCTTCTCATACACACAGATATCTTTATAAAGCCTGTTCCAATTGAGATTAGCGGGAACCTGCTTACGAAGTTCCTTAACCCCGTAAAATTGATAGCCCCAACTATTGTGTGTGCGCATAGAAACATGATAGTGCATGTCCGCTACCCGTTGGTCCTCTTGCAAGACCCTTGGGAGCGAATCCATATAAATGTCCTGAACAGGATTATAACGGTTAACTTTCAAATCAGCCTGACGACCCTGGTAGTTCACTTGAATCTTTAGATCATCAATACCAGAAGTTCTTTTGGCTAAGTCCCGGGTCTTGAACCTAAAATAACCGAACTCATTAGTTGAGTCCTCAAGGATCACTGCATCGTCCTTATTAAATAGCTGGTAAAACGCCTTGTCACCTACAATTCTTTCAGGCTGCTCTCTAACTACAAAGTGCAGTGTTTTGGGCGGTTTAACCCCTGAACAAGCTTGCAATACAGCTATTGCTGATATCGCCAGCAGCATTTTTAAGGTTGGATTCATGATAGGCGTTGATTGTTAGTGGATATTCTTTATGGAAATGGAAGAAAAAAGTAACCGGAGTGTCAAAGAGCGAGACTCTGGGGGCCTACCTTTAACTCATGAGAGACTTTAGTTCTTGGCTGGTATTATTGGTGATTAGTTTCGGTAATGTACACCACTTGGCTGCACAAGTAATCATCTGGGCTGAGGATTTTAGTAGTTACTCCGATGGTAGTACCCAGGGATCCGATCTAAATCAGGCTAATCCTGCTGCCGATTGGATCTCCTGGGGATGCCTGGCTTGTGCCGATTCATTGGATGATTGGTGGGAAGTGAGATCTGAAATACTGGAAGCTCACGATGTTAATACGCCAGTTTTCTGGAGAACCGAGGCCATTCCTATTGCTAATTACCAAAACGTTGAGTTTTCCCTGAATATTAAAGAGATTGGTGATCTCGAGGGGTTTTATTTTGGCAGCGATGATTGCGTAGACCAAGCAAATCAAGACTATGTGAACGTTTCCTATCGCCTTGATGGAGGTTCCTGGAATCTTGTTAGTAATTACCTGAACTGGTGTGGTTTATATGATTCATGCGGAAGCCACACTTTGTATGGAGATGATGGAGAAGCCAGCGGCGATTGCCGAAGTTCGGATGTAGATTTCGATTCCGTGCGTTTGGTTAAAAGCGGATTGACTGGTGATTCTTTGGAAATACAAGTTGAAATGATCAATTCGTCAGATGATGAATACTTGCAGATTGATAATATTGAAGTGAGCGGCACCTTGCTACTCCCGGTAGTTTGGCGTTCGTTTATTGCCCGGCTGTACCTTAACCAGGTACAGCTTTACTGGGAGACCGCTTCAGAACACAATGCTAGAACATTCCGAATACTATATTGCCGAGGTGATCCTAATAATAAAGAGCAGTGGGTACTTTTGGATAGTGTTCAGGCGGAGGGCTATAGTGATGAAGTTCAGACCTATGAATTTACGGATCGATTGGACTTGCCTGGCACCCATTATTATCGATTGAACCAGGTCGACTTTGACGAGCAGCACAATTTATCAAGTATTGTAGCGGTGCATCTGGAGGACAAGCTAAGCATTTGGCCTAATCCGGTAGTGGATTATTTAAACATCCAATGGAGTGGGAATTTGCGGCCCCAGCAGCTACATGCTACCATATGGAATTCATTAGGTCAGGTAGTTTTTGAACAAATGATCAAAAACGGCACTAGAGTGGACCTGACTGTACTGCCTAGTGGTTGGTATTTCTTTCGATATACCTTGGGGTCTGAAACCGCGTCCCGTTCAATTAGGGTGATGAATTAGTTTATCGCAACAAGAACCCCTCATGAAGTGGATCTTGAGGGTCTATCCAAAATTGGTGGCTTCCGGTATAATAAGCAGTTCCTTGAACCTGAGGTGTTACTGCACTATAAGGGCCATACGAACCAGTTTCCACAATTCTTCCTTTGAATTCTGTACCTAATATACTTTCAACAGTTATCCACTGATCAGGTCCTAATTCAGACCTATGGTGAAGTAAGGCCATACGAGCGGAAACACCTGATCCGGTAGGACTCCTATCCAATTCGCCATCGGCAAATATGCAAATATTGCGAGAGTGGTTTTCAGGTTTCTCTGCAGGTCCGACGAAAATAGTGCCATATAAAAAACTCAGGTCTTTCTCAAAGGGATGACGAACGGGTTCCAGATCAATAATAGCCTGTTTTATTTGCTTACCGGCTGCAATTAATACTTGAGCATTTTCTCTATTTAGTTTCAATCCCAGAGGAGCTGCCTCTACTATTGCATAAAAGGCTCCTCCATAAGCTACATGATATTCAATCTCGCCAAAGGAGGGTACGTACACAGATTTATCTGCAGCTGTCACAAAGGAAGGTACGTTCTTAAAGCTAACATCCATAACCCGGCCGTCAACCCTGTTTACTTGCAACGTGATGATCCCGCAAGGCGCCTCCATAGTAAATGTAATTTCCCCATCATGAGCATCTACCCAACCCGCCTCTACTGCCAATCGGCCTAAGGCAATTGTAGCGTGACCACACATGGTACTGTAGCCTTCATTGTGCATAAAAACCACCCCAAAATCCGCTTGCTGACTTGGTGTAATAATACAGCCGTACATATCGGCATGTCCTCGGGGTTCGTACATCAATGCAGTTCTGAGATGATCACAATGACGCTGCAGGTGTTGGCGATACTCCAGGACGGAGTTACCCTGAAGGGCAGGAATCCCCTCAATAATTACTCTTAAGGGCTCACCAGCAGTATGCATGTCAACAGTCTGAATTACCAGAGCATTATCAGGGGGATTTATGGGATGATCATTCTTCATTGTAATGAAAATTATTGAATACCAGGGTGGCTGCTACCAAGTCCTCCAGGGCAAATCCCACGGACTTAAAGCAGGTGATCTGCTCAGGATCGGTTCGAAGGGCATGGGGATTGTTGCACATATAAAAAAGATCACCTATGATATGGGATTCCGTAAGATCTCCCCTATCCAATGCTATCTTCAATTCCCCGGCCTCAACTTGTGCAGATTTAGTATCCACGAAAAGTCGGGATCGCAATACAGCCTCTTGATCAGCTTCCCGCATGTTGGGTTTGAAGGAACCTATAAGATCCAGATGTTGCCCGGGCTTGAGCCATCTTCCCATGATCAATGGATCTTGACTTAGGGTAGCACAGCTGATAATGTCGGCTTTTTCGGTGGCTTCTTGTAAGGAATCTACTGGTTCAGCAATATAGCCGGACCTTTCCAGTTGCGTAGCCAATCGTTGTGCCTTATTCTTACTTCGACCCCAGATCAATATGTTCTCAATCTTTCTTACCTCACTGTGGGCCTGAGCCAGCTGAGTGGCCACTTTTCCGGTTCCTACTATCAACAAACAACGACTATTTTTCCTGGATAATAACCCTGATGATAAAGCTGAAGCCGCCACAGTACGGCGAATGGTCAATTCACTACCATCAATGATCATAAGCGGTGACCCGGTCCCCACGTCAAATAATAACATAAGGGCCTGTACCGTGGGCATATGTTTTAAGTGATTTTCAGGGGTAACGGTTACGATTTTTATACCCAAATGAGCATCGGCTTTCCAGCTGGGCATGATCAGCAGGGTATTTTCAAAGGCGTTGTTGGAAGGGTATTGATAATGCAACCGGTCCGGCGTGTTGATTTGTTTTTCAACACAGGCCTTCCTTATTGCCTCAATTAGCTGTTTGTAAGGGAGTAATGAACTTAGTTCGTCAGCTGATACTACCGGGACCTGCATGGTGGAAGATAGCAAATATCCAGCTAACCCGGGAAATACAGAAAACTGAATCCCGATGACCACCTAGGATGGTTACAGGATTCAGTTTTAGTCAGCAAACTACTAAGAAGCTATACCCCTTTAATGTAAATACAGTAAGGTTTAATAATTCCAGGAAAAAGCACCCTCATAGATGCTGACAGGGTCTGCACTTCGATTGTCCGTTCTGGTAAGCAACATATGGAAACTACCTCCAATGGTTCGGGTAGTAGTGTTTAGGTTGGTTATGGTAAAGGAAAAATAGGTGTCCGCACTTCCGTCGAAATCATAATCAATGGACCCCGATGTATTGGGTTTGTTTCCAAATGTAGCTTCCGCTGTACCAGTGGTAATCTCTTGTCCCTCAACCACCGGCCCAGCTACTCGAACAAATATGGTATTAAGGTGACTATTGGGACCTGACCCTCGATCCATATAGATGTCTATGGACGATTGAGTAGTAGTGGGGTCACCAAACACCTCGATACGGTCAGCAAACAGGGATGTAGGATCGTCGACCGGAAAAAAGGTGTCGGAGGAAGCTGCTAGCTGATTGGAAGAGGTTTCCGCCCATTGTCGTACCTGTGCGGTAGGCACAGTGTCGCTTACAATAGTGTACTTCATATTAAAAATGTTGCCCCCCAATAATGCCTCAGTCTCTTCGCAACTGGTGGGCATCAACAACAGGCACACGGGCAATAAAACGATGATGATTAGCTTTTTCATAATGTTTTAATTTCATACATAAAAAAATCATAAACACCACGGATGATCACCGTGAGGGTTCGGTGTTTAGCATGTAGTCAAATAGAAATATGAAAGGTAAACAGGAACATGAAAGAATTATGAGTGATGGGTGAACGGACCTCGGTTGAATGAATTATGAATGATGAAAATGCAATTTTTAACACCACCATGCATTTGGCCCTCCCCCCCCATTTGGTATGAATCTTGCTTTAAATACGGTTATTAGTCAATCGTAAATAAAATGTGTATGAAAAAGATAAGTGTTGTCATGATGACTACCCTGCTGCTCCTCGGCATGCAGGACATAGAAGCCAAGCATAGCCTGTCCTCCCCAGGCGATAACCATATACCGCAAGCGGTCTTATATTCCTTAGTACAAAAGTACCGGGGATACACCTTGATTAGTTCCAAACAAGTAGGTGAAGCTGGAACCAAATCTTATCGAGCTGTTGTCATGGGCAACGGTGTGTTGAAGGAAATTGCTTTAAGCCCCCAAGGAGGAATCCGGGGGGAAGTATTCCTGGACGGAACGCCGGATGCCTATCGTACAGAACATGAAGAGATTCATTTGAACAGAGATTTCAAAAGATCCCTGCTGGCCGATGGCTTTAGCAAAAGAACCTATCGCCGTAACGTGGACCACAAATATGAAGCGAATAGCAACCGCTATTCCGCCCGATATGGATATCCATATTACTATCCTTATCGTTACTATTACCCCCGTTACTACCGCATATACCGTTATTAGTTTCGCGTGTTCCCGACGGGACTGGTTTTAGGTCCTGTCGGGATTACTTTTCTGCTGCAATCCCTTCATTTTCCTTATAAATCCGCGGTTGAGTTTTGCCCTATGCGCCGGGATCATTTCCAACCACCAATCTGGCCCATTCAGCCGTAAGCTATTGTCATAAGCTGTTATCTCCAATCCCTTAAAAGGCAAGGCTAATAAATAGGTGTGCAGCTTCACTGAAAACCAAATTTTTATCCCTTTAGGTCTTAGACCAATATTGCAGAAAGGAGTGTTGGCAGTTTGCAAAACTACCCGTTTCAGCTCCTCATTACCGCTAGACAATTCAAAACGCTGGGAGCCAATAGTCCCCATGGTGACCCGTTTAAGAAAAGGAAACGGCTTGCCCACTATAGAATCAATCTCCGCGCTGATCTCTGGATTGGTATAGGAAACATTAAACAACATGGCCCTGATAATTCTTGCAGTTCCAAATCCACCAAATTAGCAAGGGATGAACCAATATAAGTCTCACCCAAGCCACCCATGCAGGAAAACATAAACTATCTGGAATGCAGCCACCTTGTTGGATAAAGTGAATATGGCTGGGTATAAATAGGATCATTAAGACAATTAAAGCCCAACCGACCCATTTTCTCCACATGACATGGAGCATCGATAAACCCAGGACAACTTCCAGGCTGCCGCTGGCAATATTAATGACCTTGTGGAAAGGCAAATAATCCGGAATTAACGGATAGTAGGAAGGTGCATCTATAAAATGCCACAATCCGGCCATAACAAAAAAAATAGCTAAGATCCATAAACTGATCTTGCCCCACATCAGTCCATAGATTTGATTTTCATATCTTTAAAATATACATCGGAAGGTCCATTATCGGTAAACACCCGAGTACCTGCCTGTAGGGCGATCTGTCCGGGTTTGTTGAAGGCCTTTTCTACATAAGCTTCAGAAGCCTTGACTCCGTTTACATAAATCACCATATGGTCGTCCTCTGCAAATATCTCCATGTTGTTCCAGTCTTCATAATCAATCATTTCGTACCAGGAACGGGCCTGAAAGACCATGGACCCTGTACTATAAGCTTGCTGGGGCCCGTTGTGATCATATATATTGCATTCAATGGCGTCTTGCAAAGTTACCCCCAGTGAGTCCGGGTGCTTTCGGATAAATATGCCGCTGTTGTCTTCTTTAATAATCTTGAACTGGGTGCTGAAATAAAAGTTGTGATAGCTAGCCTGGCTTACCAACCAGCTACTTTGTTCCCCACAGATCCCGTGCAGTACCCCATCTTGCAGATCCCATTGGGCATCTCCTGTGGGATCCCAACCTTTAAGACCATCTTCAAAGAAAATTTGCCATTGCCGAGTGGTAACCTCGCGAAATCGGTCCTCCAGCAACGGCGTTTGCTCCTTTTGCTGCCACAACATAATCTTCTGGTTCCGTACACGCATAGTCTCACTTCCCGCTTTTAAGGCGATGCTACCGCTAAGACTACGCTTGTCATGGGCAGCACTCACTAAAGTGTCGTTCAAGAAAACCTGCAGATAGCTACCTTTTGCCTCTACCCTCAATTTATGCCATTGATCAGGTTGATGGTTTTGTAATACTTTAGCCCGAGCAACCTCCAATATAGTTCCGGACGGATGTATTGATGCTGAGTCAAAATCAAGATTTACCCAATAATGGGAGTTATCGTCAGCCAGGCGGAATCCCAGTGCTCCTCCAGCTGAAGCATTTACCTCCATTTCCCATTGAAAGTCGTTATAAGTCGCAGAGGAACTCAACCAATTATTGCCTGCCGGTATCTCAAGGATTTCCTTATTCCAGGAAGAGCTACCATTTTCTTCCCAACCGGCCAGCTCATCGGGCCCTAAGGAAAGCCAGCTATCGTAAACCGGCGGGGTTTCAGTTTGTTTATTCTCAGGTGTACATGCGGCCATCAACAGTACCGCAGCCATAATCAAGTAAGTAGAGTTCATAAAGAATATATAAAGGCGAAAAACTAGGTTAGTATATCTCGGATCACATGACCATGTACATCAGTCAGCCGGATGTCCCTGCCGCTGAAACGAAAAGTCAATTTTTCATGATCGATTCCCAAAAGATGCAAAATAGTGGCGTGCAAATCGTGAATAGTGGTAGGCTTGTCAATTACCCGGTAACCGTAATCATCCGTTGACCCATAAACTACTCCCCCTTTAATTCCGGCTCCAGCCAACCATATAGAAAATGCTGAAGGGTTGTGATCACGTCCATCTACCCCTTGGGCAAAGGGTGTTCGGCCGAATTCCCCAGCAAATACCACCAGGGTAGTCTCCAACAGCCCCCGGCTCTTTAGGTCTTTTAATAGACCGGCAATAGGCTGGTCCACAGCAAAAGCATTTCTTTCATGACCGTCTTTTAGTCCCGTATGCTGATCCCATCTATCGGCTTCTACTCTAGGGCAGGTGAGCTCGATAAAACGCACACCTCGTTCCACCATACGGCGGGCTAAAATACATTGAGCTGCGTATCCCGCTTTATGGAGATTGGAAGAGTCCAGGCCATAGAGCTTTTTCACGATCCTCGATTCGTTGTTTAGTGCTGCCAATTCGGGAATTGACGCCTGCATACGGAAGGCCAACTCATAGTTGTCAATGGCCGATGATACTTCATCCTCTTGCCCCAGCTGACCCACCAAATTTCGATCCATTTGTTTGATGAGGTCCAACTTCTGTTTTTGCAATGACGATTGTGGTTCGTAGGGCTGTATGTTGGGTAAAGGTTGATCGCCGCTTTTTAGGATAGATGCTTGAAAGCTGGCCGGCAGGAACCCGGACTTGAAATTATCCAAACCTCCCGGAGGAATAAGACCGCCGTCCAATACCACATAACCCGGAAGATCCTGGTTTTCGGAACCTAATCCGTAGTTGATCCAAGCCCCCATGCTAGGCCGTCCCTGCAAGCCATGTCCGGTATGAAGGAAATAATTGGCATTGGTATGTTCTGGAAAATCGGACACCATGGAACGAACCAGGGCCAGGTCATCCACACAAGTGGCAATATGGGGAAACAAGTCACTTACCCACATTCCACAATCACCGTATTGATTAAACTCCCAGGGACTTTTCAAGATGGTCCCAATTTCGTTGAATTGAGTGGCTTCTACTTCAAACTTGTCATAGGGGTTTTGGCCGTTTTCCCGCTCTAATCTGGGCTTATAGTCAAAAGAATCCACTTGGGACACCCCGCCATCCATATACAAGAAGATCACACTGTTAGCCTTTGGAGGAAAATGTGGCAGATTACGGTTAGCAATTCCGGAAGTCAATGCTTTAGCCAGGGACCCCGCGGTACTATACTGGCCCAGCAGACTCATCAGAGCCAGGCTTCCAAAGCCGTTTTTGGTCAATATCAGGGCCTCTCTACGGGTCATAGGTCATATTATATCAAAAATATAAATTCTTTCATATTGAACACAGAATGGCAGTAGTCTTGCCAAATTTTAATTTCTTGATCCTCTGCGGATGAGTACAGCTGAGATTGCGTTTCGAAGAAATCCTGAGCCTGCTCTAATTCTTGTTTAGTGGGTAGCCGGGAAAAAGCGCTTTGGTATATTTTATTTATACGATCATTGAAAGTGTCCGGTTCGCTGGTCAATCCTTCGGCCCAGTATTTGGCCTGCTCTATGACAAACGGATCGTTCATAAGCGTTAGTGATTGAGCCGGAACATTACTGGTATTACGCTTGCCAAAGGTGCTAAAAGGAACGGGCATATCGAAAGCCAACATCATAGGGGGTAGAAAGTTACGCATCAATCGTTGATACACACTGCGACGACCGGCACCATCAAGAGGCCCTGAACTGGAGGGTCTTCCTCTGCCTTTTAAAAATTCCGTTAGATAAATAGGCACCGGAGGACCATACATGGTAGTATCCAATCGCCCGGAGGTGAAAAGAATGGCATCCCGGATGGACTCCGCAGGCAGACGTCGCACTGGATATTGATGCCATAACAAATTATCGGGATCCCGATTCTGGGCATGGCCTTCAGACTGGGAGCTTCTTTGAAAGGCCTGAGACATGACCAAATAGCGGATCATCTTCTTTACCGACCATCCATCGCGCATAAATTTAACCGCCAGGTGATCCAACAACTTAGGATGGGTGGGTGGTTTCCCTTGTAAACCAAAATTATCAACGGTCTCCACCAGTCCTCTTCCGAACAGGTGGTGCCAAATGCGATTGACCATAACCCTGGCAGTCAAAGGATTCAAGGTATCCGCCACCTTTCGAGCAAATGCCAAGCGGCTGTGATTGCTTGATTCAAAAGTTTGTGTAGTATCTGAAACAGCGGTGAAAAAACGATGGGGTACTTTATATTCACTGGGGTTTTGAGGATTCCCTCGAATAAATACGCTGCTGTTAATAGGTTCACCGGCGGTTACTCCCACCAGATAAACGGAATCATAAATCATCCCGGTGCGGGTAAAAATCCGATCATGTTTTGATTTCAAACCCGCAACAAAGGGGCGTCTCGTCTTCAGAATTTGATCTACGGCAGCAACTTCAGAAGCTGCTGCTTGTCCTTTCTGCCAACGTTCCCAAGCTTGTTTTAGATCAGCGCCTTGCCAGGTGATGGCGTCCAGAACCAGGGGCTGATCGTAAGCATAAACATAAGCAACCTCCACCCAAGCATCAGGTTCAATATTGTAACTGTGATAGTCCTTACCCTTTTTCTGGCCGTAATTACCTACCTGCAGCTCAATGTAGGCTTTATGGCCCTTCCACATAGACACATCAATGGTGTAGTCCTGCATTTCATCACTACTGGTATGAATGCGCAGATCCCCATAGATGGGATCCTGAATCAACTGATAATTATTGATAATGATCCTCACTTCCGAATGCCTGCCCGCTGCCCGAACTCTAATACTATCATGGGTAATGGTAAAATTAGGCGATCGCAAGGCCCCTTGTAGTCCTTTACCGTATACTTTGCTGGAGACTTTGCCTGCCTCCAACCCCACCAATCGATCCCCTCTTACGATAGGCTGACCCAAAGCGTTGCTAAATGCCATTCCATTTGGAATCCATGACTGCAACCCACCATTCCGGAAGTCACCCAACATATTAAATTCTTTCCCTTCCTTTTTTGAAAGGATCTTCTGTGGTTCCGGTTCTTCTTCAAGAATCAGCTCTTCGCCAATGAATTCTCTTATCTGTTTCAGTTCCGATTTTATACTATCCAAAACTTCCAATTTAGAAGCGTTTAGACCTGCAGGGGTTAGGTTGAATCGTGTGCTTTCTAGTATGCCGTAAAGTGAATAGTAGTCGGTGGTAGGGATAGGATCAAATTTATGGTCATGACATTTAGCACAACCTACCGTTAAAGCCTGGAAGGTCTTGGTGGTCACGTCGATGATGTTATCGATACGCTCCGCCTGGTCAGCCCGTAAGTCGACCGGGCTGTGCTTTCCCTCTGATAAACAATAAAAAGCAGTTCCCATTACTGATTCATTGAATCCTTCTTGCGGGTGCAAGCGGGGGCGCTCCAGAAGATCGCCGGCTAAGTGCTCCAATATCAATTGATCATAGGGAATATCCAGGTTAAAAGCCCGGATGAGATAGTCGCGATAGCGCCAGGAACCTATTATTTGGTAATCGAACTCATGCCCTCTGGTATCGGCGTAGCGCACCAGGTCCATCCAATGTCGGGCCCACTGCTCTCCAAAACGGGGTGATGACAGCAACTGGTCCACCACCTTCTGGTAGTTCTGCCCCGAAGGAGAGGACAGGTAACTTTTCATAAGTTTTTCAGAGGGAGGCAACCCGGTCAGGGCGAAGGACAAGCGCCGGATCAGACTTGCATCAGAAGTTAAAGGAGATGGCTCTAATTCATTGTTTTCCAATTTTTTAATTATAAAGTTATCAACCTCATTATCGGTCAATTCCGCATTGTTCACCTCAGGAATCTGGGGAGCTTGGAGGGGAACAAATGCCCAATACGGCTCCCAAGCGGCTCCCTGCTGGATCCATTTTTTAATAAGGGCTATTTCTCGGGAGCTAAGAGATTTATTGGCCTCTGTGGGGGGCATTTTGAAATCATGGTCACTGGATGAAATTCTACGGATGATCTCACTTTTCCGCCAGCTGCCAGGAACAATTGCGCGGTGGCCGCTTTCCAGTTCGGCGATGGCTGTTTCCCGCATGTCCAGTCTCAATCCAGCTTCCCGACTGCTGGAATCCGGCCCGTGGCAGACAAAACAATTATTGGATAGTACTGGCCTAATATCGAAGTTAAAACTGACCTGGTCCGGCAGCTGGAAATCCTCCTCAACGTTAGGTTGACAAGCCCACAGGCCTAAAAGTAGCATCAGCACCCCAAATAGCTTACCTAGTATGTCCTTAGATTTTGTCATAGGATCTGCTATAGATCATCATTTTAAGGTAGGAAAAATTCAGGATAGATAACAGTGTGGCAGTTTAGGGAAGGTGGTAGATAGTGTGTAAGTATTAGCAAAACCCTCAAGGTCTGTTACTATGCAATATGGATAAAGATCCTCTGAGGTCTGCATGACTGATCTATGATATATTGAAAGATGAAAAATTGAAGTTGGTTGGTGGATGGTAGATATTCAGACCACTTACGGATTCAAAACATCCTCCCATACCGTCAAATCACCATCATTCAAAGCAGGTTCAATATCCAATAGAAAGCACATCAATTCGTATAGGTGAACGTTTTCTACAGCCTCAATCTCCACACCTTGACGAAATCCCGGACCAGAGGCCATGAAAATGCCTCCCATGGCTGCTTCCTGAGGGTCATATCCGTGATTTCCTCCTTCAAATGCCCCCGGGGTAGATTGAAAAAAAGATCTTGAAGAAATGGACCAATCCAGATCAGCCAGGGCCAGGACCGGAGTAACACGTTTATGATCTTGGTAATGCCAATGTTCCGGCAGGTCCTGCTTACGAAAGACCTGCCAATTAGGATGTTGCCCGGCCAGACTTTGATAAACGCTTTCCTCCTCCCCTGTTAGTGGAATTAACTCCAGCAACGGTGACCAGTTCACTACCTCCACTTGGTTCAGATCCAGATAATCGTCAAGAAAGATAACCCGTTCCCGGCCTATTTCGGTCATTCCATGGTCGGATACGATGATGATATTGATGAACTCCTGCAGGCCCAGGTTGACAATACCCTGAAAAAGTTCATTAAGCAATGCGTCCATGGCTTCAATAGCCTCTATCACTTGCGGATGATCCGGCCCATTACCATGTCCTGCTTGATCCACAGCTTCAAAGTATAGGCTTATAAAATGAGGACGCGCCATATCCCTTTCCATCCAATCCAGGACCTGTTGCACCCGGGCTTGGTAAGTTACTGCCCCGTTGAAAACGAAATAATCATCCGGACGGCTGCCTGCGATCTCAGCATCAGAACCCGGCCAGAACATGGTGGCACTAGTCAGTCCCTGTCGCTGACAGGTGACCCATATGGGCTCTCCGCCATACCACTTTCCATCTCTCACCGAAGGTTCGGTAAGAGAGAAATACTCATTGAACTCCGGATCGTACATGCGGTTACCAATGATCCCGTGATCCTCAGGATATAAGCCGGTAACCTGGGTATAGTGGTTGGGAAAGGTTTTTGAAGGAAAAACCGGAATTAAAGCCTGCGCTGTGGCCCCATTGTTGACCATGCTATCCAAAGCCGGTGTAAAGGCTTTTCCCCGGTAATCGAAGGCAAACCCATCCAAGGATATCAGCAATACACTTTGATGATCCCCTCGCTGAGATCCTGTTGATTCATTTGATTCATCTTCGCAGGATCCAGGAAGTAGCAGCAGGAGTAGTAAGGAAAATCGAAATATCCGCAACACTTAAGAATTATTTATGGTAAAATAAAGTTACGGATACTAAGTGTCAAAAATATGACCACATTAAGAAGAGTCCCCTAATATTTCTTTAACTCTACCTACCTGGCCATCCTGAAGTCTCACCTTAATCCCATGCGGATGCTTGGCCGAGCTGGTAAGAATATTTTTAACCACACCTTGTGTAAGCCTGCCGCTACGCTGGTCCTGCTTTTGAACCACCTTCACAGACAGGCCCGGGTGTATGTTTGATCTGTAGTTACCAGAATTGCTCATTAGAAAAGTTTGCACATGGCCTCAATATGGCGATGATCTGTTCCGCAACAGCCGCCTACCACCTGTAAATTAATTAACTTGCTTTTTAATTTCATGTAGTCACGACTCAGTTCCTGTGGATTCCCTTCATCAAGCTCTTCACATTGGTCCAGTTCGGCATGACTCTTTTTTGAGGCATTGGCCCTGATACCCTGAATACGCTCCACCCAATCAGCTGGTTCTTTAAGGAGATCCATGAAATGACTGGGGTGGGCACAATTGATCATGTAATATGCCGGTTTTTCCCAGGCTTCTCTATCAATTTGTTCAATGGCTTCACCAATTTCCTGTCCGGACGGCAGCTTAGCATCGGTTTCCACCGTGAATGAAATGACCGCCGGCACTCCTAATTTAGTAGTTGCCTGAACAATACCTAAGGCCTCTTCTACATAATTAATGGTTACTCCGGTAATTAGATCAACCTCGGCTTTAGCAAAACTTTTCGCTTGGGTGGCATGATAGGCTTCGGCTTCATAAACAGACATTTTACTTTCTACACTATATCCATCTCCTCTGGGGCCAATGCAACCACTGATTAAAAAACGGCTTTGCTCACTTTCATAGCTCAGCTTTATGGCTTTCATCATCTCAATGGCTTGTCGATTGGCATGGTCCAAAGCTTGAGCATGATAACCCAAACGATCGGCCCAATCAGGATTGGCCCTCCAAGTAGGGCTTTCCAAAATAAAATTCATTCCGTAGCTATGGGCCAGGGTGGCATAACGATCGTAATATTTACGCAAGATCTCATAACCGTCACGAGATTTGAGTAGATCGAAAGCTGCAAAGTGCGGCAATTCCAATCCATCATGAAAAATCAGGGTGGTTTCCAACCCGCCATCGGTGATAAACATTCCCTTTCCCTCTATGGGCGAATTAATACCTCGCCCTGATTTCAAAGTTGATTCCATGGTTGTTTAAATTTTAGGTTTAAGGTACCAAGGACGTCAACCCCATCGCAAGGTTGAGTAAAGCGGGTATACAATAGGTGTACAGCTAGGATTTTTTTAGGGAGTTTGCCCTCTTTTTGAGAAAAAGACGGATTAACATAGAAAAAAATATCAGGATCATCGCCACCAGAGCAACCACACTAATGGCCGCAGCGTAATCAGTCTGTTCGGCACTTCTGGCCATCACAATGCCGTAGGACGCCCATAAAATGACCAGGCCGAAGAAAATATCTCCTTCCTTCAGAATTATCCATAAAGCCAGTGCTGCCACTACTATAATGATCACGCCAGTGAACAAAGCGGGGATTAGCCCGGAAGTGAATAGTCCTTTGGAGATAAAGAGTATAGCGGTATTAGCCACAGTGGCCACACTGATCCAGCCTAAGTAGACACTGAAATTAATCTTTTCAAAAAAATACTCACCTGAACCCGGAGTACTGCCACGCACCCTCCTGTATGCAGCTACTAATAACGTGAGAATAACTAGCATGAGTAACAGTGCTAAACCGATTTTTAACAAATGCCAGGTGAAGATCCAAACCGCGTTGGTAAGACAAATAAGAATAAAAAGCCCGACTAACCCCACATCCAGTTGAGCTGGGTCACGCAGCATTTTATAGAGTTGGTAAAATACAAAAAGGACATTGAGCAAATAGATCACACCCCAAATGGCAAAAGTAAATCCTGCTGGGGTAAATAAGGTGGGAAAGCGGGCAGATACTTCACCGGTGGTGATATTATTGAGATAGCCGGTGCCTGCTAAATAGTTTACATACAGGGTCAAGCCCAATACAAGTAATCCAAGTATCGGTAAAAAGCGTTCCATGCTTTAAGATGGCAGATATAATGACATAAATCCAAACTTTACTTCCCAGTTATCACCCATAGTACTGCTCAAGTGGTCTATTTGTTTTATTAATTGAATCATTTTTTTTACCCCATGCACCGATAATACTGTTTTTTTTGTACTTAAGTTGAAGTAATTTAATAGAAACCCCTTGCCATGCCTATTTATATGGACCGACACATCCTTCCCGGTATTTCGGCACATGAAGCTGCGGAAGCTCATCGTATGGACCTGGTAGTTCAGGATGAATACGGCTGTCGCTGTATGACTTATTGGGTGGATGAAGAGAGAGGCAGTGCTTTCTGTTTAATCGATGCTCCTTCGAAAGAAGCGGTGATAAAAATGCACGACCGGTCCCACGGGCTGATTCCGCATCAGATTATTGAAGTAAACAGTAAAGCCGTAATGTCATTTTTAGGGCGCATAGAGGACCCTGAGGTAAGCGATCTTACGGACAATTCACACATTTTTAAGGAGCCGGTGTTTCGAACCGTACTCCTGATCCAATTTCAGGATCCTTTATTGTTACAGTTACATATGGGGAAAACTGCGGCCAACAAATTACTTGAAAGTTTCAGAGAACAGATCTCCGACCTGCTGGAGTTACATCAAGGCCAACGAATCGAACAAGAAAGCGAGGAAATGTTGTGCGGCTTTATATCCACCACTAAGGCTGTAAATTGCTCCTTAAAAATTCACGAAAGACTGTCGGGTTTAAGGGACTATCAACATAGTCAATTAAAAATGAGCTTGAATGCGGGTATACCTGTAGCGCATAGTGAAACCTTATTTGGAGATACCATACACTTTGCTAAGCGTTTAATGTTCGTGGGTGGTCAAGAACAGATCATCGCCTCGCCTATCATTAATAATCTCTACAAGATCAATCGCCAAAATCACCGTATCAAAGTGTTAGCACCAAATGACGAAGAGTTTCTCAATAAGTTGATGGATACCCTGGAAAAATACTGGGCCGACCCCGATCTGAATGTGATGAAATTCTGTGAGTCTATGTCTATGAGCAAGTCGGCCTGTTATCGCCACATGGTGAAGCTAACCGGACTTTCTCCCAATAACCTGGTACGCCAATACCGTCTGCGCAAAGCCCTGGTATTTTTGAAGAAGCAAAACCGCAATATTGCACAGACCAGTTTTGACTCAGGCTTTAGCAGTCCCTCCTATTTTACTAAATGCTTCCAACAACAATATGGAATTCGTCCACAGGAGGTACTTCAACTACTGGGAAATTAGCGATCCACAATTACCACTACCTGATCTATTTCTGATATTACCCCAACAAGGAAGATCCTAGTTTTGAATCTCATCAAAACGTAATTTCCTATGAAAACTTTAAAACTAATATCCGCGCTGGCCTTGGTGAGCATAAGCCTCTCTTTACAACTAAACGCTCAGGCAGTTGATTCAAAAAATGACCAAAACATATCTAACATGAACACCTATTTAATTGAAAGAGACATCCCGGGCGCAGGACAATGGACCCAGGACGAACTGAAGGCTGTATCTCAAGCTTCTTGCAAGGTGGTAAACGAACTGGGGACTGGGATCAAGTGGGTTCACAGTTATGTCACCGATGATAAAGTATTCTGCATCTATCAAGCTCACAGTGAAAAAATTATCCGGGAACACGCCGAACAAGGTGGCTTCCCCATAAGCGCAGTGCATATATTGTCTTCCAGGATCACTCCCGAAACAGCTCAAGAATAACCCGGTAACATGCGCATAGCGCACCAAAAGAGTCAATTAACCTTAAAAAAAAGTTAACCGCTACCCTATTGCCCAATTTTTAACCAAATAAATATTAACCATTATGAAAACTACAAGCTACCTATTGATTTTGACCACATTGTTAACGGTCATAAGTTGCGAAAACTACGACGAAAGTGTGAACCCTAACCCTACGCTTATTGCTGATTCCCAGGTGGAAACACAGGTGCTACAGGAACAGTTTGACCATGAACTTAGCCGGTATAAGCCAGTTTCAAAAAGCACTAGTAAAATGTACAGCCTGCTTACCGGCGAACCGATCTCCAAGGCCTTCTCAAAATTAATACGTACACCCAAGGCTGTTTTAAGCTTCATTCATGCCCGGGATTTGACCCCCCATACGGCATACACCATGTGGATGATGGTATTCAACAATCCACAATACTGCACAGGAGGTGTTTGTGATGAAAATGACATTTTCAATGACCAGGGAGAAGTTATAGTCAATGAAGACGGCACCGTTGGCACTCCCGGTGTGAATTTATCAGCAATGTGGATCCAAGGTATGGTCTCCAGCGAGAAAGGAACCGCTAATTTCTATTTTAAAGTACAACAAGGGGTACCCCCTGGAGAAGTCCTTTTTGGTCCAGGCCTGGCGGATACCATGGGATCCGAAATACAATATGTAATCCGCGATCATGGGCCTGAAATTCCCGGTCGCTTAGAGGAGCAGCTTAACAGTTATGCCGGGGGCTGCAATGTATACCATTGTAGCGATGTGCAATTCGCTGTACATAAGCCATAATGCAAGAAGTTTAGATTTACCTCTTCTAGCCAATAGCCGGTCCGAAAATATAAATACATTTTCGGACCGGCTCGTTATTGATCATTAGATTTATGGCAAATGTATTCCCTTACGGTCTTTCAGTATTGCCTGTAATCCCCAGCCACCAAAATTTTCAGTTACTAAAAAGATCACTTCATTTTTTCCTTTACGCAAAGGAAGGTAGATCGAGTCAAAATATCCGATGGTACCCAGATACCGATAATCGCGTGAGCGAAAAATATTGGATCCAGAGTAAACGGCTTGACCATTGATAAAAACCTTTACCAAGTCACTGTATCCAAACACCAATTGCTTAATTTGTTTGCTGTCAGCCTGGATGTCAAGTTTCACCAACACTGAGTTATGGTCTCTTTCCAGTTTAGTATACCGTCCTATGTTCAACACACCACTGGACTCCACATTCCGCTGAACCCAGCGTACATCTTTTAAATCGGTTGAAGTCATGGCGTTTTTCTCCTGAAAGGTCTTAGTGTTTAATTTGTCGGACAATTGCCAGGAGGTTATTAGTCCATCTAATTCAGGCTTTAAAGACCTCGGGCTAGCCAAGGATATAGGCGCTGAGGTAGGTGCCGGAGTATATTTGAAGTTTGCAAAATGCACATTGGTTCGAGTATTCAAGGAAAGGGTGCCTGATTGGGGTGACCTCAATAACTCCTTCACCTCCAAAAGGGGCTTCTCCATATCATCAAAAAATATCTTAGCCTGGCTGCCAGCCACTTCAATCCTGACATGATGCCATTCATTGAAGGTATAATGAACGGGAGTTGCGTATAGTTCGCCATGATACAATTGCCAACCCGCCAATCCGTTAAATACCGGGGTGTACTGATTCGCATCAGCATTGCCAGATTGGTGCGGCCTAATATAAAAGTGTTCGTGGTTTTCAGGATCGACCATACGCCAACCTATACCAGGAAAGTTCCTAAGAGCAGAAAAATTTATATCCACTTCGATGGTACCATCCAGAAATGCTACATCTTTAAGGTAAATCGTTCCTGCCTGTAATAAAATGGCATCACGACCCTCATATTTTTGCAGTACATAATTAGCTCCTTTGGTTTCCCACTGATCCGAATCAAAAGGGACTTCTATAGTTTGGCTACTAGCCGAACCCCAGGATATCAGTGCGACAACGACAAATACAAAGCTTGATTTTTTCATCATTTTAAGCGGTTAATTCGTTAATATTAATTTACGCAGCTAGGGGCAATGAAGGATCATAAATTTTCCTTTTTTTACGTTTATTCTGCGTTCATTTACGGTTTTTATGACAGATCGACGCTTTTTACAACTGTACAAGGAATTGGTAGCCCAGCAATTACCTATACCGGACAACCCCCAACAATGGAAGCAGCGGGATATGGAGGCGCTAGCAGCCTTGATAGCGGAAAAGTCTGGTGTCAAAATAAGTTTGTCCACATTAAAACGCCTGTGGAAACCGGATTTTGACCAATCCCCCCACCCTAGCACCTTAGATGCCTTGGTTTCGGTACTGGACTGCCAAACTTGGTGGGAATTCAAAGAACGGTACCGAGATGGTGTAAAAACCACTCCAAAAAGCATATCAATCAAACGCTTGGGAGCGGTGCTGGCGGTGGTAGTCTTGGTAATCTTGGTTGCCGGCTTGTTGTCGATAAACCTCAATGGAGATAAGCCGGGTATAAGTATCGAAGGTCCGGTTGTTTTTACCGCCAATAAATCCATCTCCAAAGGGGTGCCCAATACCGTAATTTTTGATTACGATGTTTCCAATGTTAACGCTGATAGCTTTTTTATTCAACAATCCTGGAACGAAGTGCATAAAGAAGCCATAGATGCAGCCGCCGGGAAGTTCAGCAGTACTTATTACACGCCAGGATTCCATCGGGCTAAACTGATAGCTGGAGATTCCATCATCCTTCAATCCAGAGTACACATAACCACTGACAGCTGGATGGCCTTAGCACGCTATCACCGAGATGATCTAGTACCCATTTATATCCGGGATAGCGGGTTAGCGAAGGGAGGCTATCTTCAAATACCCCCGACCATGTTAAAGCGAGAAGGTGTAGATATTAACCGCAATTTTACCTTAAGCTATCACAACATCAGGGAGTTTCAAGGATTACACAGTGACAACTTTACCTTGGATACCCGCTTAAAAGTTGACTCTTTGGGCAATTATGCATGCCCGGAAGCACAGATCACCATCCTTTGTGAGGAGCACATTTTCTATGTTCCATTGACTACCAGGGGCTGTGTAGGAAACCTTTCCGTAAAGTTCGGAGAAGTAGTACGCGATGGAAAAGACACTGATTTCAGAGCTTTTGGCAGCAACATTGATCAATGGCAGGATGTATCCATTAGGATAAAAAACAAGCGGGCAGCAGTATGGTTGAACCAAAAGCTTGTTTACAGTACAGAGTTTCAGGAAGACTTTGGCCTAATTATGGGATTAGTGGTAAGTTTCACCGGTGCAGGTGCTGTAGACCACGTCCTTTTAAAGGACATTCATAACAATGTGGTGCTTGAGGACGAATTCCATTAATCTTCAGGAGTATCTACTTCCAGGTCAATAACTTTTATTCCCGGTTGTTGATTGCTGCAAAATGCGTACTTTTGCAGCCTTATGATTTCCACACATAACGTATCGTTACAGTACGGCAAGCGGGTGCTCTTTGACGAAGTGAATATCAAATTCACACCGGGCAACTGCTATGGGATTATCGGGGCCAATGGAGCCGGAAAATCTACCTTCTTGAAAATTCTCTCGGGGGAAGTAACCCCCAACTCCGGTTCTGTACAAATTGAGCCTCAAAAACGTATGGCGGTGCTAAAGCAGGACCATTTCGCCTATGACCAGTCCACAGTCCTGGATACTGTACTAATAGGTCATCAAAAGCTTTGGGATATTATGCAGGAGAAAGATGCGCTGTACGCCAAATCCGATTTCAGCGAGGAGGATGGCAATCGAGCCTCAGATCTTGAAGCCGAGTTTGCAGAAATGGATGGATGGAATGCAGAACATGATGCGGCAGCACTTCTCAGTGGATTGGGGATCAGTGAGTCCAGCCATCACAAATTAATGAGTGAATTAAGTGGCCAGGAGAAGGTCAGAGTTTTACTTGCTCAAGCCCTTTTTGGGAACCCCGACATACTTATTCTGGATGAGCCTACTAACGATTTAAACATCCAGACCATAACCTGGTTAGAGAATTTCTTACTCGGCTTCAAGAATACGGTGATTGTAGTAAGCCATGATCGTCATTTTCTGGATACTGTTTGCACCCACGTGGCAGATATCGATTTTGGGAAAATTAGGACTTATACCGGCAACTACACCTTCTGGTATCAGAGCAGCCAGCTGGCTTTGCAACAGCGTCAGTCTGCTAATAAAAAGGCCGAGGTAAAAAAGAAAGAATTGCAGGATTTTATCGCAAGATTCAGTGCCAATGCCGCCAAATCCAGACAAGCCACCAGCCGCAAGAAATTACTGGAAAAGATTAATGTTGAAGAGATCCAGGCTTCCACCAGAAAGTATCCTGCCATTATATTTAAGCAAAGCCGTCCTGCAGGAGATCAGATCCTGGAGATCAAGAAACTTTCCAAGTCACTCTCTGGTGAACGGCTGTTCAGCGAGTTGGATGTTTTCGTAAATAAAGGTGATAAGATAGCTTTTATCAGTGAAGACAGCCAGGCAACCACTACCCTATTCCAGATCCTTATGGGTGAGCAACAAGCAGACGATGGGACCTTTAAGTTCGGTCAGACTATCACAAAAGCTTATCTTCCCAATGAAAATGAATCCTATTTTCAATCAAATGAAAATCTCATTGACTGGCTCAGGCAGTATTCTGAAGGAGAAAAAGACGAAGTGTATATCAGAGGGTTTCTAGGTAAGATGCTGTTTTCGGGGCAAGAAACCTTAAAGAAGTGTAACGTGCTATCCGGAGGAGAAAAAGTCCGATGCATGATCTCCCGTATGATGCTGCAGGAACCTAATTTGTTAATCCTGGATGAACCAACCAACCATCTTGATCTAGAGTCTATAACCGCCTTCAACAATGCCCTGCAGAGTTATCAAGGAACGGTGTTGTTCACTTCTCATGACCATACTTTTGTGCAAACCGTGGCCAACCGCATTATTGAACTAACAGGCGAAGGTTTTAGTGATCGGCTGGGGAGCTACGACGAGATCTATAATCGGGCCTTGGTTTAATTCCTATGGGCGAGTATCCACAATCCTGGACAACTTGCCCCCTACACTGCGTGGAATAGATCCACTCTCCTTGATCTCTACCTTCATTGATAGCCCTATGTTGCCTTTCAATCTTGCCATTAGTTGCTGTGACAGATCTGATAATGTCTGGGGTTGCAGGTCCTGATGACACTCCACCAATACCTTTACCTGGTCCATATTACCCTCACGAGTTACCACTAACTGATAATTAGGAGTCAATTCCTGAAACTCCGTAAAAATCGCCTCTACTTGGGTATGGAACAAATTCACACCCCGAATAATCAACATTTCATCGAAGCGTCCTTTTATAGCACTCATTTTAACATGGCTGCGACGCGAGTCGGTATCATAGTAAATACTGCAGATATCGTTGGTCCAATAACGCACCAGGGGGAATACTTCTTTGGTAAGGGTGGTAAACACCAGAACGCCTTCCGTTCCATAAGGTAAAGGTTCACCGCTTTGGGGATCTACAACTTCAGGAAAGAAATGATCTTCCCAAATGTGACTACCCCGGCCTTTCTCAGCGACCTCCTCCTGGGATACTCCCGGACCTATAATCTCACTTAAGCCATAAATATTAGTAGCATCGACATGTAAGGAGCTTTCAACCTCCCGCCGTACTGTTTCTGTCCAGGGTTCTGCACCTAGTACCGCATATTTTACAGCTAATGACGCAGTATCAACACCCAATTCTTTAAATTTTTCACCAAGGGTTAAAGCATAAGAAGGAGTACAACACATTACCTCTGGTTCGAAGTCCTGTAAAATGGTGAGCTGCCGCTCTGTCATACCACCCGAAACCGGGATCACTGCCATTCCCAATTTAGTTGCACCGCCATGCATACCCAGCCCACCAGTAAAGAGTCCATATCCGTAAGCATTGTGCAACTTCATCCCCGGCCTAGCCCCGGCACATACTAAAGATCTTGCGACCACTTCATCGAATATTTCCAGATCATTTTGACTATAACCCACCACCGTGGGTTTTCCGGTGGTACCACTGCTGGCATGAATTCGGCGGACATCGGCCATGGGCTTAGCAAACAAACCATATGGGTAATGATCTCTGAGGTGGGACTTTTTGGTAAAAGGCAGTTTATGCAGATCTTCCACGGATCTAATCTTTGCAAGGTCGACCCCGAGCTGTGCCCATTGTTGTTGATAGAAAGGTACTATTTGCTGCAGCCGCAAAAGTAAATCCCTTAACCTTTGATTCTGCAGAGATCTTAATTTGTCCAGTTTTAAAGTTTCTATTTCCGAATTGTAAATCATAATGCTACTGAAAGTAATTAAGGTAGCCAGAAACAATAAATAATTCAATCCAAGTGCAAGGCTGTAGAGGAAGTCAAGGTTAAGGTTAAGGTTAAGGTTAAGTTCAACAACAAACCTCCATAAATAACATGAACGACTGGTAGTAAGTGGGCCGTTCACCCTGCATGAGGCAGGTAGGCAGGCAGGTAGGTAGGTAAGCGGCAGGTTACTACTTCATTGCATTGAAGCTATTGAGACGCCGTCAAAAATATAATTTGCTCAATCCCAACCACGGACACCCTTACTATGTAACTTAAATATGGGTGGGTGGGGGGCACCCCAGATTTTAGTTAGTAATTTACCTTGATAACCAAATAGTCCTCAAATCATGACCCGCCAACCGTGGTCCTTCAAAAAAGTTCAAGACTTACCGTCCTCCCCATAAAAATCCAGTCCAGTCTCAACTAGAGATACTATCAACTGGTAATTTGATAATGGGTGGGTGGTGGGGCACTCCCTGTAAAGTTGTAATACTTTAACCATCTAGGACCTTAGTTGAATAAATCAAGCCGTCCACCGTCTACCGTGGTCTGTAAACCCTCCACCATCTACCGCCAAACATTGATTTCTTGCTCTGATATTAGTACTTTCAATGCAATACTAAAATCATCTTGTAAACAGCCACTTATCTAAAGAAACCATCTATAAAAAATTGAACCCCACTAAAATGAAATCAAAGCTCACCATTCTCCTAATTCTCTGCTCTTTGTGCTTCCTGGATCAGTTCGGACAACGAAGAAGTAGATCTGCAACACCTGCCAAACTTCCTATGAACGATAGCACCTTCATGGGACTAGAGTTAAGAAATATTGGCCCTGCTTTCATGTCCGGCCGTATTGCCGATTTAGCTATTCATCCAACCAACGACAATGTCTGGTATGTAGCAGTAGGATCCGGAGGGGTTTGGAAAACCGTTAACGCCGGAACCACCTGGACCCCTATTTTCGACAAGCAAAGCTCCTACTCCATAGGTTGTGTGACCATAGACCCTAATAACCCACATGTGGTTTGGGTAGGCACCGGCGAGAATATTGGTGGCCGACATGTAGGCTATGGTGATGGAATTTACCGCAGTGATGATGGTGGAAGGAATTGGAAAAACATGGGACTGCAGTCATCAGAACATATATCTGAGATCCTGGTTCATCCAAAGAACTCCCAAGTGGTTCTGGTAGCGGTACAGGGACCACTGTGGACTCCGGGAGGTCAGCGAGGATTTTACAAATCTACCGATGGCGGTAAAAATTGGCACCGCACGCTGGGCGATGATCAATGGGTGGGGGTTACGGACATCGCCATGGATCCTCGAAATCCGGATTTGATCTATGCTGCCACCTGGCAACGTCACCGAACAGTAGCAGCATACATGGGAGGCGGGCCTGGCAGTGGGCTACACCGCAGCATTGATGGCGGTGAAACCTGGACCAAGCTTAAAGAAGGGTTACCCAAATCGCATATGGGTAAAATTGGCATCGCCATATCGCCCCAAAAACCAGATATCATTTATGCGGCTATTGAACTGGATCGCACCAAGGGAGGTGTTTACCGTTCTACAGATCGTGGCAGTACTTGGGAAAAACAGTCCGATGCGGTGTCAGGAGCAACAGGACCTCACTACTATCAGGAGCTTTATGCATCTCCCCATAAATTTGATCGGCTATATTTAATGGATGCCTGGATGCAAACCTCCGAAGATGGCGGAAAAACCTTTACCCGGGTGAACCGTGATCATAAACACGGGGACAATCATGCCATAGCTTTTCGGGCTGACGACCCAGATTATTTATTGGTGGGGACCGATGGAGGCTTGTATGAAAGCTTTGACTTAGCTAAGAATTGGCGATTCATGGAAAACCTCCCCGTAACCCAATACTACAAAGTGGCTCTTGACGATACTGAACCATTTTATAATATTTATGGAGGTACTCAGGACAACAGTACCCAAGGTGGCCCTTCCCGTACGGATAACCTGCATGGTATCCAAAATTCAGATTGGAAGATCGTTTTGAACTGGGACGGGCATCAACCGGCTACTGAACCAGGAAACCCCGACATTATGTATGCGGAACGACAGCAGGGAAACCTGTCACGGGTCGACCTTACCACCGGCGAAGTGGTAGACATTCAGCCTCAGCCTGATGTGGGCGAACCTCATGAGCGGTATAACTGGGATGCTCCTATTCTGGTAAGCCCCCACTCTCCTGCTAGAATCTATTTTGCCTCCTACCGAGTATGGCAGTCCGACGATCGGGGAGACAACTGGCGAGCCATTTCCGGAGATCTTACCCGCAATCAAGATCGTTTTACACTGCCTATCATGGGGCGGACTCAAAGTTGGGACGCTGCCTGGGATGTGGGTGCTATGTCCAATTACAATACCATTACCTCACTGGCAGAATCGCCCTTGCAAGAGGGTTTGGTCTATACAGGAACAGACGATGGAATTATCCAGGTAACGGAAAATGGGGGACAAAGCTGGCGCAAAGTGGAAGTGGGTTCCATTCCCGGTATACCATCGACCGCCTTTGTGAATGACATTAAAGCCGACCTTCATGACGCAAACACCGTATATGCCGCATTGGACAATCACAAGTATGGAGACTTTCGCCCTATGTTGGTTAAAAGCTCAGACCGGGGTCGAAGCTGGACTTCAATCCGGGGCAACTTACCGGACCGCACATTGGTCTGGCGTCTGGTGCAAGATCATGTTGATCCCCAGTTGATGTTTACAGCCACAGAGTTTGGCATTTATTTTACAGTTGATGGCGGTGTTCAATGGACCATGTTAAAGGGTGGAGTGCCTACCATCAGCTTTAGGGACCTTGCTATCCACAAAAGGGAAAATGATTTGGTGGGAGCGTCTTTTGGCAGGGGATTCTATGTTTTGGACGACTATAGTGCGTTGCGCAATATTTCACAACAACAGCTTCAGGCCGAATCTACCCTGTTTCCGGTTCGTAAAGCCTGGTGGTATGTGCCCCGGCCACATCTGAGTTTTGATGACCAGAAAGGGTCACAAGGCGCATCGCATTATGTGGCACCAAACCCGGATTTCGGGGCCACCTTTACCTACTACTTAAAAGATGGGTTGAAATCTCAAAAGGCATTGCGCCAAGAAAGAGAAAAATCACTGCATAAAAGCAACGCCAATATTCCCTTTCCCGGCTGGGAGGCCCTGGAAGCGGAGCGTCGGGAACAAGATCCTTATGTTTGGCTCACCGTTTCCAATACTCAAGGAGAGGTGATACGACGATTGAAGGGCTCGGCAAAGAAGGGTATGAACCGGGTGAGCTGGGATCTGCGATATCCCATCCCGGACGCGGTAGATCTGGACAAAAAGCCAGGACTTTTTGATGAAGAACCCCAAGGATTGTTAGCTCCTCCGGGTACCTACACCGTTACCTTGTCCAAACAGGTTAATGGCATAATCACAGATCTTTCTGAACCTCAATCTTTTGAAGTAGTACCCCTGCGTAAAGGAGCCCTGGAAACTGCAGACACTCAAGCGGCTCTGGCCTTCTATCGGGAATATGAATCGGCCTACAGGATGAACTCAGCATTCGCTTTAGCCTTGAAAAACACCCTGTCCAAGATAAAGGGTATGGAATTAGCACTGGCCCGCTCAAATAGCAGTCCTGGGGAACTTGACAACCGATTGCATAATTTAAAGACCTCACTCTACGATCTGGATATGAAATATTCTGGAAATAAGGCTCGTCAGGAACCAGGAGAAAAGGTTGACCCTACCATCGGTGGGCGCTTGTTTGCCATCAATCGGGGGATCACCCGATCTACATACGGCCCAACTGGTTTTCATAAGAAGAACCTACAAATTGTTAATAATGAGTTGAACGAGTATCGTACTGAACTGGCTACCCTGCATTCAGAGATGCAAGCCATTTCACAAGCTTTAATTGAGGCAGGCGCCCCTTGGGTTGAAGGCACTAACATGCCTCCTGTGGGGCCTAAGGAATAACATATCAGGCAGTCCCAAAGAGACTTTAAGACTGCCTGATTCATTTTATACAAACTTATAACCGTGTCGGCTTAAAGGTAAACTACGGATTCGATTACCTGATCCTGCAAATATAGCATTGGTCAAAGCCGGAGCGATCGGTGGCGTACCGGGTTCGCCCACTCCTCCGGGATATTCGTCCGATTCCAAGATATGGGTGATGATCTCCGGCATGGTGTTCATTTTTACCATTTGGTAATTAGGAAAGTTATTCTGCACGATCCTACCCTCTTTTACATGAACCTCACCATAAAGAGCAGCAGTGAGTCCATACACAATACCACTCTGCATTTGAGTTTCAATAATGCCGGGATTTACGGTACGGCCACAGTCGATCACACAGTAAACCCTTTCCAGTTTAATATTTTTCCCTTGTAAAGAGATCTCCGCTACTTCTCCCACAATAGAACCAAAGGATTCATGAAGAGCCATGCCCCGGAACTGTCCATCTGCTAATGGTTGAGACCATTTGCTGATCTCAGCGAGTTTATCCAACACCACCCGAAATCGGGGAGCGTCTGCCAACATTTCCCGTCTCAACTCGTAAGGATCTCTGTCAATGGCGTGCGCACATTCATCCAAAAAGCTTTCTGCAAAGAAAGCATTCTGGCTATGCCCCACGCTACGCCAGGTTCCTACGCGCATCGGCAGGTCCATGGTAGTAAGGTCGGTGTAGGAAGCGGTCATTTTATAGGGCAAGTTGCGCAGTCCTTCGGTCGATGAAGGATCATCTTCATTCTTCATGGGCATCATTGGCACATTACGACCCAGCAACCCCGCCAGGGCCCCTTGCGTAGCCACTTTTTTCTTCCATCCATTTACCTCACCCTTACCCAGGCCGGCTTTTAAATTAGCTACTACCGCCGGTCTGTAAAAGTCATTTCGCATATCCTCTTCGCGGGTGTAAACTAATTGAATAGGCACACCAGGGAATTCCTTAGCCACTTTGGCGGCCTTTAAAACGAAATCTGTTTCCCCTCTGCGCCCAAATCCACCGCCCAGATAGGTAGTGTGACAGATGATCTTATCCTTCGCAATCCCCGCTCCTTCAGAAACCCCATTGAGGATAAAGGTACTGCTCTGGTTCCCGGTCCAGCACTCTGCCCTTTCTCCGTCTACCAGTACCGTACAGTTAAGCGGTTCCATGCAGGCATGGGCCAAATAAGGCACCTCATAAGAAGCTTCAATAATTTGTTCGGAGTCATCCAGCACAGTAGCAATATCTCCTTGTTCCTCCCAGACTTTAGAAGGTTCACCAGATAAAGAGGCTGTCAGGGTTTTTATGGCATCAACAGGAGCGGGATTGTTTTCTTGCACATTTAGTCGATCCGCCGCTTGACGAGCATGCCAGGTGGTTTCTGCCACCACCACTACACCTTCCTCGATCTGTACCACCCCGGTAACTCCCGGCATACCTTCTATTTCGGACTTATTGTCAACAGAGGTAATGGTGCCTCCAACCTGCGACGGGTGCTTTATCACGGCATATTTTAAGTTGTCCGGACGAACGTCCAAACCGAATATGGCGCTGCCATTAACCTTTTCCGGAACATCCAGGCGATCTACGGCTTTACCCACCAAGCGAAACTGAGACCGGTCCTTTAGAGGAGGGTTTTGTGGGGCCTTTTGTTGGGCGGCCTCAGAGGCCAGCTCCCCATAGCTTAATTTTTCCTGGCTATCCCGGTTTATAACAAAACCTTTATCTGCATAGCATTGAGCACTGCTAACACCCCATCGTTTGGCTGCCGCTGTCAACAGCATTTCTCTGGCCATGGCACCCACCACCCGCAGATGATCATAAGCATCCCGCACACTGGTACTACCACCAGTTATAATGTTGGGAATAAAAGCGAAAACCTTTTGCATCATGGTCAACTTGCCGTCTATGGCCCGAGGTTTTTCTGCTGCCATGAAAAGATTAGCGTAAGGGCCTTCAGGCTGAGGATGCACCACTTTTAACTGGTCCATTTCCACCTCTAATTCTTCAGCTATTAGCATAGGTAAAGCAGTGTATACTCCCTGTCCCATTTCAGTTCTTGCTACCGCCAGAGTTACTGTATTATCAGCGGCTATGCGCACGAAAGCATTAAGAGATTCCCCCTCTCCCATACCAAGACCACTGTATTTGACAATTTTTTTATTCATATAAGTGAGCCCGCCCACTCCTACCAGCAAGCCTCCACCTACTATACCTCCGGTTATAATAAATCCTCTTCTTTTCATGATTGATCTGCTTGGTCAGTAGTGATTTCAAGTGATTCCATTCTATACTTTGCCGCTGTTTTGATAGCCGCTCGCGCACGTTGGTAAGTACCACATCTGCAGATATTGGTGATCTTTTGGTCAATATCTTCATCGGTGGGCTCCGGATTTTCATGGAGTAAGGCCTCAACTGCTAAGATCATGCCTGACTGGCAATAGCCACATTGAGGCACTTGGTGCTCGATCCAGGCCTTTTGAACAGCGCTGAGATCTTCTCCGGCAATACCCTCTATAGTTACAATATCTTTACCTTCAGCCGATGAAACCGGATACAGGCAACTTCGGGTAGGCTGACCGTCAACATGAACCGTACAGGCACCACAAGCGGCCACACCACAGCCATATTTGGTGCCGGTCATATTAAGGAGGTCCCTCAAAACCCAAAGCAGGGGCATTTGAGGGTCAGCGGTTACCTGATGCTCTTTTCCATTGATTTTTAATACCATGTCATTTCGATTAGATTCTTATTGAAATTAAACTTTTCATCACTACTATCAAACACAGGGAGCCTCAGACTATGAATATTCATATTTCATCTTCAAAAGTTTTGAACATGGGGATCACTTGTAGCACAATTCCGTTTTCCATAATGTGGTCTACCTGTTCGCCTGCGGTATATCCGCAGGCCTCGTATAACCTTTTACCGGGCAGTGTAGCACCCAACTCTAGTTTTTTAAAACCGGCGTCACGAGCACATTGTTCACAATGATCCAGCAATAATTTACCCAGGCCTTGACGAGCAAAATCTGGATGCACAAAGAAAGCACGGATCTTGGCAGCTTCCATAGCCGGATCCAAACGTCTTGGATCGCGATCCGCTAACTGATCGTTACCAAATAAAGTAGCCCTGAAACTCCAACCCCCGCAAGCCACCATTCGACCTGTGTTGGTTGTTTCCACAACGAAATAGGTTTGATCATTAATAAGTTGGGTATCTACACCAAAAACTCCCATTAAGGCGGCTTCCACTTGCTCATAAGTGTAGTCACCCTTACTTAGCCTGTGTGCGGAAAGGCTTATGAGCTCTCGTAAGGACTCGATATCGGACTCCTCAGCCGCTCTTATCAGGTATTGCATACTTTGACTTTTTTAAGGTCAATGTACAAAATCACATAGTGTACTGCCAATGGGTGAACCATCGGGCATAGGTATAGATTTGGGCTTGTCAATGGCACCGGGGTGCTCCCGCCATAGTTTCAAACGATCCAAAGCGTATGCCAAATGCGCTTTCTGAGTCCTGTCTTTAGCCTTAAGATGAGCATTGGATATCCAGGATTGCAAAGAACCCAGCTCCTGAGAGGTAATGGCCCTGGCCTGTACGGAGGTGGATTCATCTACTGCCAGCTGCAACATCCTTTCCAGACATAGTTGCGATACCAATCTGGAGATGGCCTTATGATACGGGTCCCCATACTCCTTTTTCCAGGTATCTTTTATCAAGGCCGCAAGTACCTCCTGCAGCCCCGGTAATGTTTCGTCATAAGATGCTTGTTCAGCCAGTCGGGTAGCCCGCTGACCATTAAGTAAAATGTCCAAATTGGTCCCCGCTAAGCTTTCCGCAGCAGCCATAGGATCGAAGGTAACCCCGGTGCGGGATTGAAAACTCTCCCTTCCCCTGTGATGGGCCGGAGGTTTGGGGGGAAGTAACGATCGAATGTGCTGTGGAATAGCCAACAATTGTGGTTCCAAGGTTTTCAATACCAAACCCATAGCCCTTTGCTGATCAGCGGCTGAAACCGGCTTCCAGATCTCCTGATCATCACCTCGGTGCGCATAGTTATAATAAACTCCCCCGATTGATTTAATGACTGCTTCCGTTTGATACCGGTGCATAAGATAAACCGGGACCAGCACTTCTTCCAAGGTTGACCAGGAGGCTCCCATGGGAATATTGGCCACTCCGAAACGGCTTAGGGCATGATCCCGCAAACTTAACATGCGTTCCAATTCCTCAATGGAATCATCATGGTTATCCCATAAGTGAGCCTGAGGATGGGCGCTTCCATGGGGCCGGGAATCGCGATCTGTGATATAGTGTAAACCGGCGGCAATATTCCCCTTTATTATTTGTTGAAGTTCCATCTTAAGATCTGTTCCCGGAGGAAAATCCTGATATCCATACATTACTGTGCGGATATCCCAGGCTCCAATCTTTTGATCGTATGCTTGGGAGAAATCCACTTTTCCTTCTTTCAGTGTGATCAATGGATGCGGATAGTCCATCACTGAAGCCCTTTGATTGGTGCTAGCTGCGAAATTGTGGTTTAATCCCAAAGTATGTCCCACCTCATGAGCGGATAACTGTCGTAAACGAGCTAGAGCCATGCCCAACAAATCTTGGTTTACTGGCTGCCCCTCCCGGTAAGCTTCCACTAATCCCTGAGCTATAAGAAAATCCTGTCGTACCCTTAAAGATCCTAAACTGACGTGCCCTTTTATGATCTCACCAGTACGGGGATCCGAGACCGTGTTGCCATATGACCAGCCCCTGGTGCTGCGATGAACCCACTGAATTACATTATAGCGGACATCCAGTGGGTCAGCATCTTCAGGTAACACTTTCACCTGAAATGCATCTTGGTACCCAATGGCCTCAAACGCTTGATTCCACCAGGAGGCCCCTTCTATGAGGGCGGAACGAATGGGCTCGGGTGCCCCCGCATCCACATAGTATACAATGGGCTTAACAGCTTCGCTGACTGCTGCTTGAGGGTCTTTCTTCTGCAACCGGTGGCGCTGAATAAAACGTTTTACCAGGGGTTGATCAATAGGGGTTGCATAGTCTTGATAGCTAATCCCAAAAAAGCCACTACGTGGATCTAAGGGACGCTTTTCATATTCATCATCCGGCAGGGCCACAAAACTATGATGTTGTCGAACCGTAATCGATTCACCACTGGGAGTTACAGATTTCGTCCAAGGGGCAACCTTTTCCTTGTCACCCAGGACAAATGTTAATATGGCTTCAAATTCACTGTTCTGCGGAAAACTCCTGGTACGTTCTAAGTAAAGAGCACTTTTTGAAGTATCCATTGAGTAGGCTCCTTGCCCTTTTTGTTTTAAACGCAATGCCACCTGACTGGCATCGCGCAATATGAAATCAGTGGCATCCACTAATAGCTGTCCCTCCTCTTCCATTCGTATGTTAAATCCTCCAATCACCGATTGGGCAAAAGCTTCGCGCACCGACTTCTGTTCAGCCTGGTTGTCGCTTTCCGCTCTAAAACCGTAATTGACCTGAACTAACAGAATCTTGGGACCACTGCGTACAAATTTCACTATTTTTTCACTGCCCAATAGTCCCCGGTCCAGTCCGATATCATTGGACCCCACACCTGCCGCCAATCCGGGTATATAGAGAAACTCCTGGTCTAAATTAGAAATCTTCAACCAGATCTTTCCCTGCTTAGCATCCCAATAGAAATCGAAATATCCTTCATAGGATTTCATTTCTTTGGTAAAGTCCGTGATAGTTTCCTGGGTAGCGGTTTGAATTTGACTGGGCGCAGTACAGCCCATAAGCCCTGTCCCCAGCAACAGGATCAACATTAGTAGTTTCATATTCGCAAACAATTTCCGGAAAAATACGAAACTTTTTGAAAGGGCCTAATCTCGCTATATCAAGGCTTTCTCGTGCTCTAACAACCACTTTTTACGTGACAACCCACCAGCAAACCCTCTCAAACTCCCATCTGAGCCGATCACCCGGTGACACGGTACTACAATGGCTATAGAGTTTTGACCATTAGCCGCGGCCACTGCACGTACCGCTGTTGGTCGACCTATGGCCAGGGCCTGTTGTCCGTAAGTTCTAGTTTCTCCATAAGGGATGACCTGTAGCTCACTCCAGACCATTTTTTGAAACTCTGTGCCTTGAAAACGCAGTTTGACGGTGAATTTTTTCAGCCTTCCAGCGAAATAATTTCGCAGCTGGTGTTCGATTAATTGTAGGTGTTGGTTGGTTCCAGGCAAGATCACTCCTCCTAAGCTTTTTTGTAAGGCCACCAGCTTTTGATCTATGTCTTTTCGATCTGTAAAGTCCAATAAACAAAGACCCTGTTCATCGGCACAGGCAAACATTGGTCCCAGTGGTGTGGTAAACCTGATCTGGTGTATTGCGGTAACTTGATCTTTAGTTGAGGGAGATTTGCCAAATACTTTCTGGTAGCCCTGATTGAATCCGCTTAAGGAGTCAAATCCATGATCGTAGGCGGTATGGGTGACCGTGTTACCCTGTAACAAACTGGTGCGGGCAGTAGCTATTCGCAGCTTGCGTTGATATGCTTGAAAAGTTATACCGTAATTTTGTTTGAACCAGCGCCTTACCATATTAGGTTCCAACCCGTTATCCCTTAAGTCCTTGTCTTTGACTTTAATATGGGGATGGGCCTGAACACTTTGCAGCAATCCCGCTATTTTGGCAGGTACCTTTCCGGATTGCTCCATAGGCCGGCACACTTTGCAAGGTCTGTATCCTTGCTGCATTGCTTCATCAATAGAATTGAAAAATTCTACATTTTCTCGGTTAGGCTTGCGGGCCGAGCAAACCGGCCGGCAAAAGATACCGGTAGTTTTGACGGCAGTAATGAACAAGCCTTCATAGGTAGGATCTTTTCTTAAAATGGCCTGATACTTTTCATTGAAGGTCAATGTCATTGTCATTTAAGTTATGCTGTTGTCAATTGTAATGCTGGTGTCTCAAACTTAACTATTGGCTAAGACCCCTGCTACCGAAAAATTAACATGCAATTTTATAGGTTGATTATCAGATGATTATCTTGAAATATTTCTTTAAAATATCCGCCTCCATTTCTCTATCATGAATTTCATTGATTTCCTTTTGCGATCCTATACTCCTGGTAAAGGTGCTGTTCAATAAAGAATCTCTTCCTTGGCTAGTGGCCACCGTACAGATCTTATTTTTAACAAAATGAGAGTTAGGGTCTCGTTGCTTTAAACTACATTCTGTCTGAAAATTTCGAATATCCTGAGGTTCCAGATCAAACTGGTACATCGGTTTAAATGCGCTCTCTTCCCTATCTTGTTTCAACAGGTGGAACTTTTGGTTCCGGGTTGCCTTGATCTGGTAAACGCCTCCGGGATCAATTTGATAATTATGATCATTTAGTAATAGTGGGTGCACAAAGGATCTACCACCAAAGCCCACATCTACCAGCCACGTGCCATTTACCTGGATGGCCATATGATCAAACTGTGGTCCCCATTGTTCATCATCTCCATAAACCTGGGCAGCAATAAAATTTACCTGAAATCCCAGCTCCCGCAACATACTTCCGAATAAATGGTTTAGTTCATAGCAAAATCCGCCTCGGCCGGATTGAACTACTTTGTGGTACAAATCCTGCAGATTAAGCGACAATGGCCGGCCTAAATGAATGTCCAAGTCCTCAAAGGGTACTGACATCAAATGAGCTTGGTGCAAAGCTTTTAAACAATCCGATGAGTTGTGTAATGCTCCGGCATAACAGATCCGTTGGGTATATTTTTCCACCCAACCCCTATTCATGGTGTAGCCTGATAGCCTGGGCCTCTAACAAATCGACCGGACATGGTTCCCGTAGGTTCTCCCTGTGATAATACTTGTTGGCCATTAACCCATACATGAATTACACCTTCCGCGTATTGATGCGGCTCTTCAAAGGTAGCTTTATCCTTGACCTTTTGAGGGTCAAAAACTAGCAGGTCTGCATAATACCCGACCTTCAACCTACCCCTACCTTGGAGTTTTAAATTTTCTGCAGGCAACGAGGTAAGCTTGCGTATACCTTCTTGTAAGGTGATGACTCCCTCATCACGAGCAAATTTTCCTAAAACACGTATAAAAGAACCATAGGCCCTGGGGTGCGTACTTTGCTTTAGAAATACCCCTTCATTGCTGTAACTTCCGGCATCGGAGCAGAAACTTACCCATGGAATGGCAACTTTTTTACTAATATTTTCATCGGACATAGAAAAATAAACCACCTGGATCCGGCTATCGTCCTCCACAATTAGATCGATCATAGCTTCTGCCGGGGTCTTATCAAGCGCTGCAGCTACCTCATCCAGGCGCATACCTATGTATTTCCGAAGTGCCGGATTTTTGAACCCAACCAACAAAATTCGATCAGGGCTATGTTCAAATTTGATTTCTGATAGGATACGAGCGCGTAGATCCGGATTGGATAAACGCTTAATGGTAGCTTTTACCCCTTCTTCCCGTACCCAATCCGGGAGCTGTACATGCAATCCCGTAGAACTGGCCGGATAAGTGTAGATGTCAGCAGTGATGGGCAGGCCTACCTTGCGGGCGCTATCAATCTTGGCAATACCCAGGTCCAATAAATGCCAATTGTCTTTGCCGGAAGCTTTAAGGTGATAAACTTCAGCAGCAATATCAGCTTCTTTACTAATAGTGATTAGCTCGTCCAGCGCCTCCAGCAATTCACTTCCTTCGTTTCGGATATGGCTGATATACATACCTTGGTACTTGGAGGCTGCTTTACTAAGGGCCACCAGCTCCTCGGTATCGGCATAACCGCTGGGCGCGTACAACAACGAAGAGCTTACACCCACGGCTCCTTCCAACATTGCTTGCTCTACCAGATCTTGCATTTGTTTGATCTCCTCTGGAGTTGCAGGTCGATTTTCATAACCAATTACATACTGCCGCAGCGTACCATTGCCCACAAAAGAAGCGATATTGGTGGCCACGCCCTGGTCTTCCAGATGCTGTAAGTATTCCCCCAGGGTATTCCAGGGTATTGGGTACTTGATATCCTGCTGGTTAGCGAGACGCTCCTGCTTCATAGCTGGAGTCATAGGTCCCATTGAGCTGCCTTCTCCTAAGACTTCCAAAGTGACGCCCTGCCGGAGATCGCTCTGAGATCGACCATCTTCAATAAGGCTTACATTAGCCCAGCTTAACATATTGATAAACCCCGGTGCAGCTGCCAATCCTTCCACATCAATTTCCTCCTGAGCCCTATATCCTGATAGGTCACCAATCTCCGCTATGGTATCTCCCTGGATAGCAATATCCCCGGAGAAAGGTTCACTCCCCGAGCCGTCATAAATCAAAGCATTCCTTATGATAAGGGAGTAGGGCTGCTGCTGTGAGCAACTCCCCACCAACAATGTGACGAGCAGAATAGTTAAGGATCGATATCCTGGCATTTTATGGATTACTTTGAATCTGAAAAGATTAGCTCACTCCTTGGTCGGGGTGATTTTTTCCTATTTGAACTGAAACGGCCTCTGCTTCATTATCACGACCCAATACTTGCAGCGCTTTCATCTTTCCTTTCAAAGCATTGGTGCGGTTTGGTGTTCGTTCCAATCCCCTGGAGAATTGTTCTAATGCTTCTTGTGGTCTGTCATTTTCCAATAACCAGTAGCCATATTGCTCAAAGCTTGGATAGGGAATATCCGGTGGGCCAAAACTATAACCGGTTGCAGCTTCCAGGGTGACAGCTTCATGGAGGTATTTCTCAGCAGCGGTGTTATCCTGCTGCAGTAGTGCCCGGTAAGCAGAGAGCTGGTGCAGCATAACCGTAGCCCTTTGAATATCCGTTCGATTGGGAGCATAACGGGTAATACCGGCACTGCAAAGGGTAATTCCCTCGGAGGTAACAACCAGCTCCGCCGCGGCAATCTCTTTGTTCAAGCTGTCCATATGAGCAGACAATGTTTGAAGATCCCCAGACCTGTAGGCCATACGGCCCTGGAAGAACCTGTGACCAGCTTGACTTGCAAGTGCCAGATCTTGATGATTAACCGGCAACAGCTGGACGTCTTCACTCCACTCACCTACATCGGTGAGATAGGCATTCTGCATGGAGATCCAATAAGAGCGCGCCTGTCTGTTGGGATGGCTTTTGGTGAAGCCAACCATATCTTTTAACAAACGATGTGCATCGGCTTGCCGTTGCTGCTGTAGATAACCGTAATGCAGCCAAGAGTAACTATGATAACCACGGGCCGATCCGTCCAACCCTTTTCGTTCCAACCGGTTCAGACTGGCTTGATAACTGGCCTCATTGGAAGCTACCACATCCGACCATCTTCCCAAAGCCAAATAAATATGGGATGGCATGTGCAAAGCATGAGTAGCATCCGGTGCCACTTGTGCATAAAGATCGGCGGCATCAATAGCCAACTCGGCGTATTGAGGGTCGTCATAGGCATGGATCATATAATGCAACGCACCCGGGTGTTGAGGATTTTCCTTGAGGATACCAGCCACTACTTGTGCTGAACGATCAAATACTTCCGCGTCTCTACCTAGCGGTACCGACCACATTAATCCCAAGGCATAAAAGGCCGCTACTTCCTGATTACCGGGATATTTATCATATAGCTTGCCCATATGTTCTGCATAAGCCTGATTGCGTTCATTAAGCTCTCCCTCACCGTAAAGAAGCTCAATTCCCTGCCAAAAATCCTTTTCAAGATCGCTATCGGCCTTTTCCAGTCGCTGATTGCGGGTCGAACCTAGTCTGTTCATTACTTCTCTCCCGGCATCTACATCTTGCAAACGCCAAAGGGCCTTATAATGGGTCATGGCCTCTCCCCAATAGGCCATCACTTCTTGATCATCGGCGGCCACAGCTTCTTTGAAAGCTTCTCGAGCGTCGTCGTACTCGAAACTATGCAGTAATAATAGCCCCTTTTCGAAACCCGGTTGAGCCTCTTTGGAAATGGAGAACTGGTGTTGTAATTCACCTAAAGTAGTGGTTTCAGTATGCTGTGAGTTTTGACAACTGCAAACACCCGCCAGCAAGCTCAAAATGATTAAGGTTCTCATGGTTGTCATATTTGATTACCAACAAGTTACAAAATATAGAAATACACCGAAAAAAATTCTCTACCCTTTAAGATCTATGCAGCAATTCTTCTATCTCGTCCCGGGTAGGAACGGAGATCTGTGCACCTAAGCGAGTTACTGCTATGGCCGCGGCGGCACTGGCAAACCTAACCGCCTCTACCAGAGGTTGGCCTTCAACCAATGCTGTAGCCAGACTTCCACAGTAAACATCCCCGGCCGCGGTAGTATCTACTGCTTTCACTTTGAAGGCTGGGACCAGTTCCCGGATCTCATCTTTGATCACATAGGAACCATTCACCCCCAGGCTTATGATCACTCCACCCTTTACCATACCAGCCAACTCTTCAGCTGCAGACTTGATCTGATCAAAAGAATCTACTGGTTTGGCTAGTAGTGAGGAAGCCTCAGTTTGGTTCACTACCAGATAAGCCAGATCTTCAACATATTCCTTTTCCAATGGCTGCGCCGGTGCCAGATTTAACATTATAGTTTTCTCTTCTATCTTGCCCCAATTAAGAAGGTACCGCAGCATATTGGGATGCAATTCGCCCTGTAACAAAACAATACGGGCTTCCTTCAACATTAATTGAGCCTTTTTGATATGTCTTTCAGTAAGCTGGTAGTTGGCTCCTGGCGCCACCGAGATACAGTTCTCTCCCTCTTGATCCACCAAAATTATGGCTACCCCGGTAGAGACACCACTTTCCTGGAATACATTCATGGTATCTATGTCATCCTCTTCGAATCGCTCCATAAAGCTTTCAGCAAACTGGTCGTTCCCCAGACAACTGACAAAAGAAACCTCTCCACCAGCACGTGCGGCGGCCACCGCCTGATTGGCGCCTTTACCCCCAAAAGTTTGGGTAAATTCACCTCCGCTAATCGTTTCCCCTGGTATGGGAAACCGGGGGACTTGCATGATCAAATCAATATTGGAACTGCCTATAACAGCGATACGTTCACTCATCTCGCTAAGATTATTAAAGTGAGCCCTAAAGCAAAAAATACAAACATGGCCATGATCAAGCGGTTAGTCCCTGCAGGTGCTTGTTTAAACTCTTTCCAGATAAACACGCCCCACAAAGCCGCTACCAAGGTGGCCCCTTGCGATAATCCATAGGAAATGGCAGGACTGGCCACATCCGAGGACAAAATGCTCAAGGACATGCCCAAACACCAAATTACCCCTCCCAGTATGCCAATGGCATGCAAGCGAAGATCTCCATCCTTAAAGTACTGGGCATAACTGACAGCGCTACCGCTTATCGGCTTATACATAAAAACAGTATTCCATAAAAAATTGGAAATAAAGACCCCTATTGAAAAGACGAAAACAGCACTATAGGGAGTCAACATGCCAACTTGAGGATTTACAAAATCTCCGGTTAATGAGTCTGCCACAAATCTATAGAAAAAGCTCATGATTATACCCGCCAAAATAGATATAAAGATTCCTTTATTGGATGAGGTGTTTTTAGCAGTACTCATCCTTTTGTAGGCCAGAGCGTTAAGTATTATGGCCAGGGCAACTAAAGCCACTCCTCCGAACAGTAGATAGGGATTACCCGTGGTTTCCCCCAGATAATTTATGATCACTCCCAATACCAATGCCAGCCCTATGGCTATGGGAAAGGCAATGGCCATCCCCGCCAAATCGATGGCAGCCACTACCAACAGGTTGGCGATGTTGAAAATAACTCCCCCCAGAAAAGCTGACCCTAAAGCAGCAAATGAAGCCTGTTGAAGATCCTCTATAAATCCCCTACCCAATGATCCCCAACTTCCCAATGTAAGCCCCAAAATTAAACTCAAAAGGACCAGTCCTAAGGCATAGTCCCAATAAAACAACTGGAATTCCCATTTTTTAGACGCCATCTTTTGAGTATTGGCCCAGGAACCCCAGCAGAGCATAGAAATCACCAAAAGAACAATGGCTATGGGGTAAGAGTTGACGACGATCATAGGCTAAAATGAAAACGAGTGTTTTTTAATATAGCTAATAAATATGGGAATATCTTTCAACGGTAAAAAGCACTAATATCCAGATAAATTACCAGTTGCCCATGACCAATAACCATTGGTAAAAAATTACTTTCGGAAAGGCTTCAAAAGCTATGATTTGTTGGCATAACCCTGTAAATTAATAGAGTATTTAAATCAATAAAATCATGGCTACTTATACCTTAAACATTAATGGCGCAAAAAGAACGGTGGACGTGGATGACGACACTCCATTGTTATGGGTATTGCGTGACGAATTGGCCCTGGTGGGCACCAAGTTCGGTTGTGGTGTGGCACAATGCGGAGCCTGCACCGTACATGTAGACGGTGTCGCAACCAGATCATGCTCCCTGTCGGTATCCAATGTAGGCGACAAACCCGTTACCACCATTGAGGGACTCTCAGAAAATGGTGATCATCCCGTTCAGCAGGCCTGGATCGATCATGATGTGCCACAATGCGGCTACTGCCAGGCAGGGCAGATTATGAATGCAGCAGCTCTACTGGAGCAAAATAGTAATCCCAGTGACCAGGAAATTGCAGATGCCATGGACGGCAATATTTGTCGTTGCGGCACTTATCTACGCATTAAAGGCGCAATCAAAACCGCTGCTTCCAATATGTAATTCCGCTAAACAATCCATTAAAGAAACCATCATGACCTTAGTAAAAACAACCTATAACAGAAGATCTTTCCTAAAAGCTTCAGCTCTTTCCAGTGGCGGATTTGTGTTAGGATTCAGCTGGATGGCCTCCTGCAAGCCTACACCGGAAGAAATTGCAAGTATGCCCAAGGACTGGTTTGATATCAATGCCTTCCTGAAAGTGGCCGACAATGGGATGGTAACCATTATGTCTCCCAACCCTGAAATCGGTCAAAATGTAAAGACCGCCATGCCTATGATTATAGCTGAGGAGCTGGATGTAGATTGGGATGACGTCACTGTAGAGCAGGCGGGATTTGATATTAGCAAATATACCCGCCAGCTAGCTGGTGGAAGTCAATCCATCCGCCAAGGATGGGAAAGCCTCAGGATAGCTGGAGCCACCGCCCGCAGAATGCTTATGCAAGCTGCTGCTGAACAATGGCAGGTACCTGTCACGGAAATTACCACCGAGGCCGGGACCTTGAAACACGGGGATAAAACCCTTAGTTATGGTGAAGTAGCCAATGCTGCGGCCACGGTAGAAGTGCCCAAAGAAATTGAATTGAAGGACCCCAAAGACTTCAACATCATCGGAAGTACTCGTAAGAACGTGGACGGACCTGATATTGTAAAGGGTTCACCGCTTTTCGGCTTGGATGTACAACGAGAGGGTATGTTGATTGCCATGATCGAACATCCCCCAGCTTTCGGTATGAAATTACAGTCCGTAAATGCGGATGCTGCCAAGTCAATGCCAGGCATCGTGGATGTTATCACCATTAATACCGCCGTTCCTGAAGGTTCAGAAGCACAGTGGTCGGATGTAAATGCCTTTAACGATCTGGTAGCAGTGGTAGGTAAATCCACCTGGCAAGTAATGAAAGCCAAGAAAGCCCTGGAAGTAACCTGGGAAAACGTAAGTCCCCTGGAAAGCTCAGAAGATCATGAACAGGGTTTGAAGGATCTGGTGGAAAAAGGTGAGGCAGAGGTGGCACGCCGTGACGGAGATCCGGAAACTGCTTTTAAAAAGGCTGCTACCATCATAGAACGTACTTATAGCGCTCCTTATCTGGCTCACAATCCTATGGAACCCATGAACTTCTTTGCGGATGTGAAGGCGGATCGGGCAGAACTTGTGGGACCTATCCAGACTCCAGAGTACATGAGCAAAACAGCAGCTGTGGTATTGGGCTTGCCGGAAGAAAAGGTATCTATAATGATGACCCGCATGGGTGGCGGTTTCGGCCGACGACTATATGGTCATTTCGGTATTGAGGCTGCGGTTATCAGTCAAAAAGTAGGCGCTCCGGTGAAGTTGGTTTATAGCAGGGAAGACGATATGACGCAAGGGACTTACAGGCCTGCGTATCGGGTTATCTATCGTGCGGCTTTGGATGAGAATAATAATCTCACCGCGTTCCATGTGAGAGGCGCCGGCAGTCATGGCAGCCCCATTTTCGAGAATCGTTTTCCTGCAGGTACTGTGGATAATTATTTAGCAGAGAAACTTACCCTGGAATCCAATATTACTACAGGTGCCTGGAGAGCGCCCCGTTCCAATTTTATTGCAGGAGCAGAACAGTCCTTCCTGGATGAGGTAGCGGAAGCTGCCGGCAAAGACCCTATTGAATTTCGTTTGACCCTCTTTGAGAGAGCCATTAAGGACCCCGTAGGAGAAAACAACGACTATGAGGCCGAGCGCTATGCCGGAGTATTAAAACTGGTTAGGGAAAAATCTGGTTGGGGACAAGAAACCCCCGGAACCTATCGCGGAGTCTCCGCTTATTACTGTCATAATTCTTATGTAGCCCAGGTTTTGGATCTGGTTATGGAAAACAACCAGCCCAAAGTTAAAAAGATCACCTGCGCCGTAGATTGCGGTATTGTGGTCAATCCCGGTAGTGCAATGAATCAAGTGGAAGGCGGCATGGTCGATGGTATCGGCCATGCAATGTACAGTGCCTTGACTTTTAAGAATGGGCAACCGGAACAAAACAATTTCCATCAATATCGCCTGATCAGGCACAAAGAGGCACCCCTGGAGGTTGAAACCCACTTTGTGGACAATGGCATCGACCCCACGGGTTTGGGTGAGCCTTCGCTTCCACCTATTTCAGGGGCTTTAGCCAATGCCATCGCCAAAGCAACCAATGAAAGGTTGTATCATCAGCCCTATGCGGGTGGTGAGTCTTTAGGACTGGGATAACATGACGGAATTTAAAAGTTCCGTTAATTACCAGGAACGCATTGACCAGTTAGTTGGTGACAGTAATCCACAGGATATATTGTCATCAACGCTGGTACAATTCAATCAACTATTAGCAGGACTGTCCGAAGAAAAGGCCAGTGCGGCTGCTGTTGGAAGCTGGTCGATCAATGATGTTTTGCAGCATCTGGTAGATGCCGAATTGGTAAATGGCTACCGGCTAAGAATGGCCCTTTCAAGCTATCGTCCTCAATTACCGGGGTTTAACCAGGATTACTGGGTGCAACGCTTCAATACCGATCGCACATTATCTCAAATATTGGCTGATTGGGAGATGCTGCGGGCTTACAACCTCAGACTAATCCGGTCCATTAACCAGGATGAACTTCAAAACGAGTACCTCCATGAGGAACGTGGTGTTGAAACCGTTTATGACCTGCTGCGACTGATAGCCGGTCATGATCTTATCCACTTGCAACAGGTACAAAAATTACTGAATAGTTAGCTGTAGCTAACCATCGGATTTATGAGCTATTGATGTTTGCAAGGCCTTGGCTTTTGCAAAGATGTACTGTTGGATGAGTTCCACCTCTTCCGCAGTCAGTTTGTTTCCTAAGTTGGGCATTCCCACTGATTCCAGCATCCCTTCACGTACGATTTTCTGAATGTTTTGGTGCATCGCTTTACTGGAGTAAGCCAGATCCGGAATGTTTCCGCCACCCTCACCCGCGTCACCATGGCAAACAGCACAATTATTGCCCATAAGTGCAGCTCCCTGGGCTATTTGTTGCTCAGTGGCCGTTACTTCGCCTTCAATTAGTACTTTAGGTGCCGGCGAACTTAACACAGGAGCTGGTTGATTCTCTCCCAGAGCAAAAGTATAGATCCGTCCAGGATAAACATGTTCGGTATTTTTATTACTGGTTCCCCAGGCGCCTCCCCACCCAACCGCTACCGTCAAATACTGTTTACCGTCCACCAAATAAGTAATCGGTGGAGCAATTACCCCAGACCCCACGGAAGTTTGCCACAGCTTTTCTCCGGTGTCGGCCTTATAGGCCACTAGTTGACCCTCCGCAGTACCTTGAAACACCAAGTCGCCGGCAGTGGCCAAGACTCCTGCATTCCAGGGCGTTTGATGGTCAACCCTCCAGACTACTTTCTTTTGTATTGGATCCCAGGCAATTAGCATGCCTTGTGGTGAGCTCCCTGGACCAGCAGAATCAGCCTGAAGGGGTTTGGAAGGATCATAGCCGGTTCCTATATTCCATCCCAGATTAGCTGCAAAGCCCTTTTTTTGATACTCCCATTGAGGATCATTACCGTAGACCGCCGCATTTTCCCTGGAAGGGATATACACCAAGCTGGTCTGTGGATTGAAAGCCATGGGCTGCCAATTGTGGCCTCCGAAATAATTGGGACTAATGGATACATTAGCCTGTTGATAGCGGCTAAACTCATTTTCGATAGGACGCCCGGTTTGCAGGTCCACACTTTTGGCCCAGTTCACATAGGTATAGGGGTCCGCTGAAAGCAATTCTCCACTTGCTCGGTCTATAACATAAAAGAAGCCGTTCTTGGGAGCCTGCATCAGCACCTTCCTGGTGACGCCTTCAATTTCCAGGTCGGCCAGCATAATATGCTGAGTAGCAGTATAGTCCCAAGTGTCACCTGGAGTGGTTTGGTAATACCAGGCCAAACTCCCGTCATCGACATTCAAAGCCACAATGGATGACAGGTAAAGGTTGTCTCCACCATCTGGGCTTCTATAAATACGGTTCCAGGGAGATCCGTTTCCGGTTCCCACATACAAAAGATCCAACTCCGGATCATAAGCCATAGCATCCCAAGCGGTACCACCACCACCGTATTTCCACCACTCACCAGTCCAGGTTTTGGCGGCCTCCTCCATGGCGGGCGATTCAAAAGGCTGGGCAGGGTCTCCGGGTACCGTGTAAAATCGCCAGTCCATTTCTCCGTTTTCTGTATCATAGGCCGATACATAGCCCCGCACACCGTATTCAGCTCCGCCATTACCAATTATCACCTTGCCCTTTACAATCCTGGGGGCTCCGGTAATGGTGTAATACTTGGTAGTGTCCACAGTTTGCACCTCCCATGCTAATTCGCCGGTAGCAGCATCCAGTTTGATCAGACGTCCATCCAAAGTTCCGGAGTAAACATGCCCCCGATACAAAGCCACTCCCCTGTTTACCACATCGCAGCAGGCTTTGGCCCCGTAATAGCCTGGTACCTGGGGGTCGTAGCTCCAAAGCAACTCACCTTTTCGGGCATCCACCGCATATACTTTACTCCAAGGACCTGAGAGGTACATGATCCCGTCAATCACTAAAGGCGTAGCCTCAACCCCTCTTTTAGTGCCCAGCTCTAGGCTCCAGGCTAGTCCTAAGCTATCGATATTCTGATCATTGATCTCTTTTAAACTGCTGAAACGATCTTCCTGGTAGTTGAGACCGTGAGTCAGCCAGTTGCCAGACCCAGCAGGTGCCAGTTCCAGCATTTGATCATCGATTTTGGAGGTAAGGGACTGGATGTACTCAAAAGAGCCGGGTTCAGGAGCCTTGCTGCAGGCCAAAGCTAAACTAAGCAGAATGGAGATCTTGCTGATTTTCATGTTCTTAGGATTTGAAAATAAGTTAAGGAAAAATCCGTAAAGCCTGGAGCCGGTTCGCTAAAACTTCGAAACCAGTAATTATGTCAGCTGGAGGACGCTTTTTTGAGAAGACCTATTGCCGTGCGTGTACTTGTGGTATCACTTCGACGAAAAGGCCATGGCCTGAACCCGCCGGGCTTTGTGAAGCGTCGCAAGTGGTCCTTCGGGGTGGGTTAATTATGTAATCAACATTTGATAGCGGTGGGGATGAGTTATTTATTCACTGCATTCGCCTTAATGTACTCCTCCAATTTTGACTCTTGGGGACCAATATAATGAAATCGTTCGGCCCATTTCAATCCATACGTTTTACCTACCTCTTTGTCTGACGGGACTCCTCGTAATCTTTGCGAGTCAATGTCAAGTAAAATGTGTTTGATATAGTTTCTATTGGCACTATCGTTGTTGTCTCCCAATAGGGGCAGGTGTTTTCCTTCCTTTGCCAGGCGTTCCCTTAGTTTTGCACCATTTTCTCCACCGGGTCCTTGGGTTACATTTACTCGATTGGCTTCAACTTTTTGGTCAATGGTTTCAGTTATATCCACAATCCTGTTTACAAGTTGAGGGCCGCGAGCAAAATAATACCGTTCTACAACGGGATGTGGTGCTAAGCCAGCGTCAAAATGTTCTGGATAGTCAAGTGTGCCACTGGCCATCCACCGGGCTGACTCTACTGCACGGGCGGTGATATAATGATCCGGATTTTCCTCATAATGACCCCAAGGGTCGTAGGTAATAATTGAATCCACTTTAAGCATACGGAAGAGGAAGATCAAACGGCTCCGTAACTCTTGTATACTGATATTATCCATGCGGTGATTGCGGTAACCAAGATTATATACTTTACTCAATCCTAAAGCTATTGCTACCTCATCATTATCTTTTTCATTATTTAAGATTACTTCGGCTACAGTGGCTCCCTTACCGGCATGATCATCATTACTGGTTCGGATGAGATAACCGGTATAACCTTCTCTTATTAATTTTGCCACGGTGCCCCCTGCAAAAATTGGAATATCATCGGAATGGGGTTGAATGACCGCAAGCACTTTTCCCTTATGGGGCTGCCCATCTTGAAATTTTTCCACTACTACTTCTTCCGTGTTGTTTATTTTTTGACTGGTCTGAAAAGTCGGAGGTGCCAGACTCAACGCCAGACCTTTGCTGAGAAATGATCTTCTTTCCATAATGCAGGTGGGTTACCTATCAAATATATTTTAAAGGATCTTATGACCAAAGGATTTTGTTTATCAATAAGTCACCATAGAACGGATGTTTTGCAAAGATGTGCCCCGAATGATATTATTTCTTCAACTTATAGAGGTGATTAGAACGTCTGCTTACGACCCAAAGGGGGCCTGTCACTATAAAGTCTATTTAGAGCGTTTTACTTCCTGATTTGGCAACAAATACGTATATACTATATAGTTGTGCTTCATGAGTAGATCGTCACCTGATGGTGGTCAAGTCCAATTGATGTTTCCTAAATAAACTACTGAAAAGGAAACACTAACATATGGAAGTTGCAAGAATCCCATTTTCAGAGTAGGACCACATACAAATAAAATTAATAAAGTTTGCCAACAATGTATAAGCGGCATTAAAAACGTCCGCTTACACTAGACGTTGGGCTTAATTGAAGGAATCAGATGAATGATTTTGAAATAAAAATGTTAAAACTTCACTAAATTAAAGATGATGGAATAGTCAAACAGAAGACTTTTGCATTCATGGGGGAGCTTTTGTTAGAATTAATGTTGAAATTCTTTCTAACTAAGAAAGCGGTGTTTGGAATTTGGGGTCGTCAGAAAAATAAAGATCAGAAAATGAAGAACTGGGTATTCGTAGTTGTCTCCGCTTTATGCCTTACACCTGGCTTTGCCCAGTCCGGAATGATTTCCGGTCATGTTTATGTGGATGAAAATAGCAACGGCATTTACGATAATGGGGAGGCACCGCTTCCCAACGTTTCTTTATCCAATGGCATTGATGTGGTTCAAACAAATGAACGAGGAGAATATGAAATTCCGTTATTGGATGAGACGGTAATTTTTGTCATCAAACCCGGCGGTTATATCCCCGGACTTACGGAAAACAACATATCCAATTTCTTTGCCTATCATAAACCAAAGGGCTCTCCCAAATACAAATATCAGGGAATACCAAAAACTGTACTTTCCGACCCACTTGATTTTGCTATGTATCCCAATCCAGGAGAAGATACCGTGAAAGTAGCATTGCTGGGGGATACTCAAATAGAAATCATCGATGACGTTTATTACGTGGCCAAGTTGGTGGGTGAACAGCTGATCAACGAAAAAGTTGATTTCGTGGTTCCGCTAGGAGATCTGGTTTTCGATGACCTGGATCTCTTTGATCCGTTAAAAATGGTCCTGGGGAAAATCGGTGCCCCTGTTTACTACGTTTATGGAAACCATGACCGAAACTATGATGCAACCAGGCTTCAATACAGGGATGAAACCTATAAAGCCCATTTCGGTCCATCCTACTATGCATTCAATTATGGTAATGTTGCCTTTTTAGTGTTGAATACAGTTTTTCCTGAAAATAGGACGAGAAAATTCGAAGGGAAAATAGACAATAATCAACTTCGGTTTATTGAAAATTATGTAAAAACGTTGTCCTTTGATACGCCCATCCATTTTTTTATGCATGTACCGTTAGAGGAGGTTTCTAATCTGGATAGTCTGTTTCTTTTGTTTAAAGATCATGCCAATGTTTCGGCTTATGCCGGTCACACCCACACTCAATATTTCAAATACTTCGATAAAAAAGATGGTTGGCCACACAATCAACCCATGACAGAACTGGTAGCAGGGGCTGTGTGCGGTTCCTGGTGGATGGGGGAAAAAGATATGTATGGTGTCCCCAATGCTATGATGGGTGATGGAACACCAAAAGGATATTGGATATTGGACATAAGTGGCCTAAATCGTAACTACACATATAAAATTTCCGGCAACCTTCCTGACAAACAAATGCACATATGGACTCCTTACAAATTTTTAAACGAAACGGCCTTTTTAGACAATAATGATATAATCGTCAACATTTATGCGGGTAACGATTCTACCAAGGTGGAATTGAAAATCGAAGGAAAAAGCTGGGTTCCTATGCAAAAGGTTACAACCCCGGATCCCTATTATACTAGGCTGATCAAATTACTGGAATCTGGAAACAACTCAGCAGAAAACACTCCCTATTATCACGAAAGATTTCCCTTGAGTAGTCATATATGGAAAATGCAAATTCCGGTAGAATTAATGCCCGGTGTTTATAGCGTGAAGATCAGAGCAAGAAATAATAATGGACTGAACGCCCAAGCACATACTTTATTATTCGTTGATTAGCCTTTACATTCCAAAATTTAACCGAGTGGTGTCAACTATATAGCGGTGGTTAACCCTGTGAAGAATAGTTCTTCTTTCTCGCGCTCGTAGTTTTTAATGAAATCATTAAGCTGACTAACAGAATTAAATCTTGAGATTCCTCGTTGGGCTAGGTTTCTCTAATTTTTTTGGGATTCTAATTGGCCGTAAACTAATGTCATGGATGAGTATTGCTGCCAACTTGATCATATCCGGAACAAATGCCCGTTTAGCATCCCTAAAATTGAAATAAAGTAACACAAACGGAACTATACCCACCAGCCCCTTTGGGTCGTAAGCTGCCGTTGACTCAAGATCCATTACACTCCAGGTAGCTATTCATTTTGATATTCTTTTGTGCTACATTGTTTCCAAATCAGATATGCTGCCCCCCTAGTCGACCCAGCTACCCTAAAATCATATTCTGATCTTAACACCCAAAGGGGCCGTTAGGTAAAATTTCTGAATATGCCACTTTTATCCCATTTTAGTAGTGCCAAATGGACATTTGTTTCCATATAGAAACAAGTTACCGACAATAAAATATGACTTGTTTTGACTGAAAGTTTATTCAAAAATGTAAATGAACTATATCTCTTCCAGCCTATATCGTAAAGTAATCGAACATGCTTTGACAGAAGGCTTGAAAAGAGAGGATTTCAAAGATCTTCCAATTCCCATTGATAAATTACCTGAAGTACAAGCTGTACCTGCAGACGATTTTTTTGAACTTCATGAGAAGTTAGACCGCACCTTAGGACCAGGCTTTTCCGTACGGGTAGGCCAACAAATGAAAATTGAGGATTATGGGGTATTGGGGCTTTCATGGAGAACTTGCTCCAAGGCCGGGGAAATATTTGAACGTAGTGAACGCTACTTCAAGCTACTGTCAAACACCTATGTTTTCAAGGTTGAGATAGACCATGATATATCTATAATTCATTTACTTAGAGAAGGTTATCGAAGAGGTGTAGAATTATCAAATGAAGCCACTTTTTCTGCTACGGTTGTCGTGCTTAAAGCCATAACTGAAACTGATATTGCTCCTGTAGGCGTATCATTTAAGCATGACCCACCTAAAGATATGAAAAGCTACGATCTTGCTTTTCAATGCCCGATTCTATTCAACCAATCACATAATTATATCTCTTACAAAACCTTGGACCTTAAAACACGGACAGCAAAAGCCGACACCAGCATCAATAAATTCCTGGTAGAAAGGGTCGAAGAAAAAACTAAAGGCATCGAAGTCAGCCCTAATAAAATTGTTTTAGATGTAGGAAAATTAATTCAGGATGCGCTTCCCAGTGGTATTCCGAACATTGGTCAGGTGAGTGAGCATGTGGGTATGAGCAGTCGTACATTAACCCGTAGGTTATCTGAGAGCGGAGTTTCCTTTAGAGATCTCATCAAAAAAACACAAGAGGAAATATCAAAGGACCTGCTTGTTAATTCTTCCAGAAATGTGGGAGAAATTGCCTTTGAAACTGGCTTCTCTGACCAAAGTGCTTTTAACCGTGCTTTTAGACGCTGGACCGGCCAATCCCCTATTGAATTTCGAAAAACCAATTAGAGAAATCTAATTGGCGTAAACTGTCAAATCATTGGCTTAAAGTGTCAAGGAAATGGTAGATCCTGCCATTACTTTTACATTGTTATCAACCCATAAAGCATATTGAAATGACAAGTAACATCTTAGTTATTGGTGGAACTGGTAAGACCGGTCGCCGAGTAGTTGAAAAATTAAATCTCCGAAACCAAAACGTTCGAATAGGAACACGAGGTAATGATCCCGCTTTTGACTGGGATAATCCGTCCACTTATGCTGATGCCTTAAAGGGAATGGATAAAGCGTACATCGTTTATTATCCCGATTTAGCTGTTCCGGGCGCAAAAGAAGCCATTCAGACATTGGTTGAAGCTGCCAAAAATGAAGGTCTCGAAAAAGTTGTATTGCTATCTGGAAAAGGTGAAAGAGAGGCAGAGCTTTGTGAGCAGATAGTAATACGCTCGGGAATAGCATATACTATCGTGAGAGCAAGCTGGTTCATGCAAAACTTCAGTGAAAGTTTTTTCCTGGATCCTATCCTGGCAGGTCATGTGGCATTACCTCAATCAAAGGCACAGGTGCCCTATGTACATGCAGATGACATCGCGGAAGTAGTGGTAGAATCCCTTTTAAATGAAGTGCACAATGGTCATATATATGAGTTGACCGGACCCAGAACATTGACATTTCCGGAAGTAATTGACGCCATAGAAAAAGCCAGTGGACGCGAAATCAATTTTAGTTCGTCAAGCCTGGAGGAATATGTGGAGATGTTGGGGAAACTTGGTGTCCCTGAAGACTTCATATGGCTGATTAATTACCTGTTTTCAAATGTGCTTGCTGCACCGGGGAATAATGTGGTGACTGGAGACATCGAAAAGGTATTAGGAAGAAAACCTATCGACTTTAATGAGTATGCCAAAGAAACCGCTAAGACAGGGGTTTGGAATCAAACAATCACTCAAACAATTTAAAAAGACACCATCATGAAAAATATCAATATTAGGAGCGCAATAATTTCAGCAGTTATAATATGGACACTGGCGGTAATTGCATTCGTGGCTTCTTATTTGGTTCCCATATTGTCGGATCCAGATCTACAAGCGAATTGGGTGCTATCGATAGCTCTTATACCAAGTGCTCTAATTGGCGCTCATATCTACTACCGAAAAGGACATAAGACCAATGGTTTTGTACTGGGTACCTCCATGTTTTTGGTGGCGATGTTGTTAGATGCCTTGATTACAGTGCCTGTTTTCATCATGCCTTACGGGGGCAATCATATATCCTTCTTTACTGATCCTGGATTTTGGTTGATTGGTGTGGAGTTCGTGAGTGTGGTGGCAGCCTACTGGCAAATCGAAAAAGCGGTAAAGTCGACCAGAGTGGCTAAAGCCTTGGATTGATAAGATCCAACATGAGGTTTGAGTCGTTAGAAGCGGAAAACGAGGAGTTAAAGCGTTATAGCAGTAATGCTATTACCAGTTACCAAAGTCATTTACGCCTTGTCAAATCTTATTTCAAAAAAGGCCATTAAAATGAAATCAGTGACAAAGAATTATTCCAATTTATATACCACATGGTGAGTACCAAGAATATTTCTGCTTCTTATCAGCGCCAAATTGTTGGAGGGCTGAAGCTCTTTTACAAGGAAATGTATAATCGGTCCCTAATAGGGTTTGATTAGGTGATGTCCCTTCATACAAATCACGCATCGCTTTAATTACACGTCCGCATTTGGCCTAAAAAGGAATTCGAAAACCGACCCAAAGCGGCCATTCACCATTTTTCAATTTAGACCGTTTGTTTCCCGGTTTAGGATTTAATACGTGTAAATTGAGCAATATTAATATATACTTGTTGTCACCAATGTGAAATGGGAACACTGACGACCATAATGACACTTTTATTCTTTTCGACAGGGCTGACCGTTGCCCAATCGACGGACGAGACTATTAAAGACATCAGGACAAAATACAAGTACATCCGAGACAACCTTCACACTTACGACACCACGATGGCAGACGTGCGGAACGAATCAACGGAGGGTGGACTACTGACCGGGTATTATAACAACAACAATCTAAAATTAATGGAGGTTTGGTTGCTCGGTGAGACAGGAAAGAGAAAAATCGAATACTACTTTGACAACGAACAATTGTTCTTTGTATTCGACACATACTACCAATACAACAGACCAATTTACTGGGATGAGAAACGAGCAAAAGAGAACAATGACTCAGAAACGTTTGATGCGGACAAGACCGTTATCAAAGAGGATAGGTACTACTTTGATAATAGGCGACTAATCCGCTGGATTAAACATAATGGACAACATGCGGACAACAAATTAGCTTACTACAAGAACCTTGAGATTGAGATTCCAAAGTACGCGAAGAAGATGATAGAAAAATTACATAAATAAGCACTGGTGGTAACAAAATGTATATGCAATTACTAACGCAAAGCCAACACGCAAGCCATTACTGCTCATATATACGAAACGTAAGCATTTATGTCCGCTGTTGGCCGATAGCAGCCATTCATCCATTCCCTAATTACATCAAATAATCCATTTTAAAGGTAGGGTTAATGATACCTTCCTTCAGGTATTGTCTGACCGTTCAACGGAAAAGTTCTTACCCTCACTCTCTATGAGCCACTTAACTAGTCGTAGGTTCTGCGACCTTAACCCCTCAAGAGCTATTTCAGATCATTTATGTTTACAAGCATGAGATGGTAGCGGACGCTAATACCAGCGGCTAAACGGACAATGACGAATGTCCTTTATTTTTATCCGTTATATAAATATATACATGTTAATGATATACACTTTTAAATTATATGCATATAAACAAGTTGTGCAGCATCGGAAAGGACAATAATTATGCAAATCAAAAACCACAGTATTAATTACGAGATGCTAATAATTTCAATTCTTTCCATGCTATTTGTCAGCTGCAGTAACTGTGCGTCTAAATACTCTTATCGGACACCTGAATCTACTGGTGATGGGTTAAAAGTTGGCACCCTGGAACAAGTTGGTATCGATTCATTAATGATAGCTAAAGCAATTGATTGTATTTACGAAAATAAGTACGATCAAGTGCACGCAATGCTAATTTATAAAGACCACATGCTTGTTTTTGAAGAGTACTTTGAGGGTAATAAGTATAAGTGGGACGGTCCGGACCATTATGGTGAAAGGATAAAGTGGGACAAAGACAGTATGCATGTTATAATGTCATGTACGAAAAGTATTACTTCTGCCTGTATAGGTATTGCTGTTGATCAGGGCCATATTAATAGCGTGTACCAGTCTATTTTTAATTACTTGCCTGATCATCAAAAGTTCAAAACAGATGGTAGGGAAATGATTACCATTGAACATCTTCTAACCATGACTTCTGGTTTAAAATGGGATGAGTGGAGTAGTGCTCATGGAACAACCGCAAATGACATTGACAAATTATACTTTGACTATCAAAGCGATCCGATATCGGGTGTTTTAGAAAAGTCACTTGAAGATAAACCGGGGGAAGTATTTACTTATAATGGGGGTGGCATGATAATTTTGGGGGAAATCTTAAAACATGCTACTAACATGAACATCGGGGATTTTTCAAAGGAGTACTTATTTAAACCTTTGGGAATTGATTCAGTTTATTGGTATCAATTTGAAAATGGAGCCTATGCATGTGACGGTTCCATAAAAATGACACCCCGTGAAATGTTAAAATTTGGAGTGGCCTACTTAAACGGAGGCACATGGAATAACCAACGAATTTTATCCGCGGAATGGGTGGAAAACAGCAAAAAAACTTATAATAATAACACAAGAATAAATATTCCTATAGATGATTCCGGCAGGAATGGTTATGCATATTCATGGTGGACCAATAGTGTATACATTTCAGGGGAAAAAGTAAAATTATTTCAGGCAGGAGGATGGGGCGGCCAGGAAATAATAGTGTTCCCAGATCATAATATGGTAGTTGTATTTACGGGTGGAAATTACGTCGTTAAGAAACATATCTACAAAATTCTTAAACGGTTTATTTTACCAGCACTTGAATGACATTGCGCTTGAAAAATTAAGAGTGAAGTGCCTAACTCACCATACACAACCGTTAGTTTGAACGGCCGCTCCTGGCCGAAAGCAGACCATCCTTCTACTCTGCCTTGGACTTCGCTGTGCTGTTACTGGTCCATGTCAATTTGAAGCTGGGAAATAACCTATATTTATGATTAACCTGCGTCAACTTAACCCAAATCAGCAGCGGTGCTTATCATAGCGGCCAGAGAACGTTCCACATCATCATCGGTAGTGGCCCAACTGCTGACGCTGATGCGCATGGCTTTTTTGCCCTGCCAGGTGGTACCAGCCACCCAACAGGTACCGTCTTTTTGCAAAGACTCCATAATTTGATCGGTATGATCGCCAAAATCCACTAAGACCTGATTGAGTACTACCTCATTAAGTATTTGATAACCGGCCTCTTCTAGTGCCTTGGCAAAGTGACGGGCGTGGCGGCAACTTTCCTCAATAAGCTCTGCTAAACCGGATCTTCCTAAAGAGTACAAAGCCGCATAGGCGTCCACACCCCGAGCGCGCCGGGACATACCGGGGGTATATTGATAGGGACCTTGGGATCCGGGTGGGGGTAGATAAGCTGCATTTACAGACATTGAGGCCCGCAAATGTTGAGGATCGCGGCAGATCACCACACCGCTGTCGTAGGGAACATTAAGCCACTTGTGTAAATCCACTGCCCAGGAGTCCGCTAGGGCAGCGCCTTGTACCAAATGAGATAAGGTAGGAGAAGCTGCTGCCCAAAGCCCGAATGCCCCATCGATATGTACCCAAACATCGTCCCGTTGGATTTCAGGAATGATCTCATGCATGGGGTCAATAGCGCCGCTGTCCACATTGCCGGCCTGTAAGCATACAATAGTAGGCCCCACTCCTATTTCAATTTGCTGCGATTTCATACGACCTTGGGCATCCACCGGTATACGGGTGATACGTTCGCTTCCAAATCCCAGCAGTGAAAGGGCCTTTAATACACTTACATGTACCTCGTCCCCTACCACTACCTTTATTTCAGGGGCCCCGTATAAGCCATTAGCTTCAACATTCCAATTGAGCCGTTTTAGCAAAGCGTGCCGAGCTGCCGCTAGTGCTGTAAAGTTGGCCATGGTGGCCCCGGTTACAAAACCCGTACCAGCTTCCATTGGTAACCTCAGGGACTGCTTTAACCAATTCCCTGCCACCTGCTCCAGTTTTTCCCCTGTGGGTGATAACACATGTAGTCCCGCACATTGATCCCAAGCACCAGCCAGGCAGTAGGCTGCCAGGGCCGCAGGAAGGGCCGATCCGATCACATATCCGAAGTATCGTCCACCGGCGCTGGCCACGGTAGCCGGGGAACCATATTCATGTAACAGGTTCAATACTTCTTTGGGGTCGCTGCTGGAATCCGGCAAAGGGATATCAAAAACATCAAGCTGCTTTACCTGTTCGGGAGTGGGTGCCACTCTTCTGGATTTTAATCCTTCCAAATAATCTTGCATATAGTCTGCTGCGAGATGCAAGTGATCCACGGTTAGTTGCTGACTCATACTCATTAAAACAATTAGATATGACGTAATCTACATCAATAGCCGGCATATTGAAAAATGTAGGTTGAAAAATCAACTTGTTCCCTATGGAAAACCGTGAACGGACCACGGAGGACGGTTGACGCCTGCCTGCCGGCAGGCAGGGTAAACGGTAGACGGACCACGGGAGACGGGAGACGGTAAACGGTAGACGGTAAACGGTAAACGGTGGAGGACAATCGTGAGGCCCAAATTTTAACAACTTTTCAGTGGGGAGCCCCACCCCCCACCCATTTTCAAATTACCAGTTTAAGGTATCTCTAGTTGAGATTGAGCTGGATTTTTTAGGTCCGACGACGGGTAAAGCCCAATTGTGGGTAGACCAACTGGGCATTATCTCCAATTTCGCTAGTTGCCATTGTTCAAGATAAATCTCCCGGTTTGACTCCGGAAATTATATAGTATCCGAAATCTTTACGGGCCAAACCCAAGATCATGGTGAGCAAAGGAGATCTCAAATTGTCCCAACGCGCCTTGTTCATAGGGCGTTTACCAAAAACTACCTGCTTCCACAGAAATTTGAGAACTTTAAAGGGGACATGGGAAACGGATGGAGCCACTTTCCAGGAGATGTCCTCCAGCTTAATGCTGCGCAGCCCCTGCATAACCAAAGAAGCATATACGTTGGTAATATTTGGAAGTTCATCCAAGGCCCAGGAATCACACAGAGCCTGATATATCCTCTGTATCCAGGGCTTTAAGGGTCGCGGGTGCTTGATAAACCCATCGCAGATCACAAATCTTCCGCCGGGTTTCAGCAATCGATAAACTTCCCGGATCAGCTCATCTTTGCCAGGACCCTCAGCGTAACAAGCGCTCTCCATCATTAGTACGGCATCCACGGAAGCCGAATCAAGTGGAGTTTGGCAGTAATCACTCCTTATTATTCGGATCTCTTGGTACTTCTCTGATTGACTGTTCAATTCACCCGCTCTATGTACTTGCCAAGGCACCAGGGTAACACCTACTAAATTCCAGTGGGGATACCGCTGCGCCAATGTGCGTAAAGGCGCTCCTAAGCCACAACCTAGATCCACCAGGGTTACATGTGCGTTTTCCGGTAAACCCAGTCGTTGCACGGCCTGCAAAGTCATCTGCTCCAACATGGCTTCCAATTTAAAAGGGTTCATACCCCGCCTGCAATAACCAAAATGCATGTTGAACCTGGGACTCCAGGTAGCATAATCCGGTCCCGCTTCCTGATAATAGTGTACTATTTTTTCCTCATTGGAACTATGGTGTTGTTTAACCACCTCAGCGACATTTTTCATTATTTTCAATTTTAAATGAAAGTACTATTTAAATTTTTTTACTTGCCCAGTCGCATAATAGTGCGGTAGAACCACTTTTGATCTGATTGACTGAATTTGTTCAGCATGCTGCTAATTTGCTCCGTGAAGGTTTGGATATCGCCGGTAACTTGATTGAACTCTGCAACTTTGTCCTGAGGTCCGCCCTCGATCTGTTTTACGGCTCTCAGCATTTCTATAACCGGGGTTATCTCTCGTCTTTGACGCTCCCGAGACACCTGACGCGCCAGTTCCCAAATGTCCTTTTTGGCAGCAAAGAACTCTTTTCTTTCCCCAATTTTATTGATTCGAACCACGATCCCCCAATCAATCAAGGATCTTATGCTCATATTGGCATTGCCCCTGGAAATTTTTAACTCTTCCATAATATCGTCGGCGGTCAAAGCAGATGGACTTATAAGCAGAAGAGCATGGATCTGTGCCATAGTGCGGTTGATCCCCCAACTGGTGCCTAAAGCGCCCCATGCTTGAATGAATTTCTCTTTGGCCTCCTGATATTTCATACGCTAAAGATATTAATAAGTTTCTTTTTTTTCAATAAATTCTGAAAATTATAAATTCGATACCCAATTCTCAAAAGCTTTTATCACCTGATCCCAATTTTTCACGTCTAGCTCCTTGGATTGATTGCTTTTGATCTTAAACCACTCCCGGTGTTTCCACTGTCGATCGGTGGGGTCCAAATGGGTTTCTTTTTTCCTCAAATAGGAAAAACTGGCTGGTGATTCTGAATGCAATATATTTATACGCCCCCGTCGTTTAACAAAACTAACCTGTGGTTCTTCCACTTGGTATTTTTGGAGGATTTTGAGTATATCCGATCTGTGTTTGTGTATAAACTTCACCTATTTTAATTTAATCCTTCTTTCCCGGAGCCTAATCCTTAAAAAAGTACTAATCATCGAATTAATAAGCAATTGGTTCCCTAGTTATCTAATTTAGATTCATCATTTGCACTATAGACAGCCTATTCATCTCCCTTCAGGGTGCCTAATGCTTATAAATAGTTGATGTTTAAAAAATCAAATCTCTTCAGCAGCAGTCTTTCCGATTCTCCATTGGAAACGGAATTTATTGTCCTAGATAAGGACGGTTACTGCTCATTTGCCAGTGGCAAATACCGTCATCTAAAAGATAACGAAGTCTCACAGTTCGAAAGCATTCCATTCTTTCAAAGTTCTAAAACTACCTGGGGTAATCTTGAAGACGGGCAAAGCGTATACTATCCCTGTGTGAGTTTGGGAGATACTACCGAAGGTCACTTTGACGTGTCTGTTAAAAAGGAATATTGGGATGAGGAGGAGCACTACATCTGCTTGATCAAAGACCAAACTGATCATTACCGGAAACTTCAAAAGCTGCAACAAACCCACAATGAAAGGCGAATTTCAGCAGAAGCAACACCACCTGGCATTACCCAAAATTTAAAAAACACCTCGCTGCATAAAGTGCTATTCGAATTTGAAGGTGGGTATAGGGAATTGCAAAACCAAGGCATATTTGTCCAATCAATGATTGGCGACTACTACAGCTGTACCTTGACTCAGGAATTGGTCGATAAGCTTTATCAAATTTCAGGAGTCAGAGTAATTGCCCTGCACCCCCCTATCTATTAAACTACCCTGAAATCAGCGGTATTTTTAGATGATAGTCCGGTCGGTAATCCTCTGAACCGGGTTGGAATAGTTCAAATCTAATAGCTACTTTATTACGGGTTTTACTAAAATCCACTTTATTAAATACAATTGAGGGCCTATTTAAATATAAATCCATTGGGGCCTATTCCAGTATTGAATTGTTCCAATTGATTACCTTGTGCATCAAATCTAAATGCGGTGCCGGTGGACTGAAAGGCATTGGAATCTCCAATATAAAAATCCCCACTTTCTTGGTGCACTCCAATCCCATATAGGGCGAATCCTGTTACAATCAAAGGCCTCACCTCTGTAGTTACCAAATCGGCCACATAGACTGTAGTAAGGCCCGTAAAGGAAACATTGTTGCCGCCCAAAAAATAAAGAAGTTGACTCTGGGAGTCTAACGCCATCTTTTCGTTAAAGCCCGCGGTAGTTAAGGAATCAATGGAGGTTCCCACAGAAAGGTCATCGGTGTTGATCTCTATAAGATTGCCGCTAGTACACAGTACCCACAAAGACCCTTGTGGATCCACCACCAGATTACTGGGGCCTGCCGCCACCGTCACTTCCTCTATACTGAGATCCTGCGGATCCAAAACGCTGATGGTATTACTTCCTTCGTTGGCAATATAAAGCAGCCCGTTCCAGACCGCAATCCGTTGTGGACGAGCTTCCAGCATTACACTATCTATTACCTGATTGGTATTCAGATCGACAATCGCTACAAAGGAGCCAGGATCTTCGCTAAAAGCGGTATTAATATCCCCCCAATTGGTTACATAACCTCGATCGCCTATCAGGGCAAAATCGATAGGATTATCAAAACCTTGATTAATAGAAGCCTGAAGGTTGACTTCCTCATTTAAAATATCCAAACGATCCGGTCCATTGGTAACCACATATATGTTGTCCTGGAACTTACGGGCGATTTGAATAGTGGCATTTGCTTGGTAAAGGCCATTTTGAGTCTGCTTGTTGTTGATGTCATAGGTATCGATGCTACCATTGCCTGCAAGAAAGTTACCTTCGTTTAACACCAATACCGATCCCACATTGAATCCATTTTGAGAATCATCCTCGCTACAAGCAGAAAAACCGAAACAAATCAACAATACAAAAAAATATAACTTATTCATAATCAGATTTATATGTATTTAATTCTAAAATTAAACTTAAACTGTAATTCCTGCCGGGCATAGCTCTGTTCTCAAAATTCTCATAGCTCTGGTCCCAGATATTATTAAGCTGAAATGAGGCTTTCCAGCTAATGCTTCCCCATGTACCGGGTCTTGAAAAATGCAAATTCCATAATGTATAGGCCGGCAAAGGGGATAACTCATTATTAGCCTCCGTAAACCGTGACCCTTGATGCTGAGCCTGTAGTCCGGCGCTCCAATGATGGAACCGTATCCAACCGATGGTGTTTACCGTCCACTTCGGAGTATAAGGAAGTTGTTTATCCACTGACCGGTCCAGACCGCTAATAGCCTTTTTATTCACTGCGCTTTTATAAGAAGCCTGTAATCTTAAGCTGAACCTCCAGGGATTCCCGGTCTTTTGGTAATTCAATGTATGATAGAGCTCCATACCCTGCGCCACCACTTCCCGGATATTCTCGGGATACCAAAACGATAGCACTTGACCCTCCTCGGTTTCGGATCTGCCTCCTGGGATCCATATAATCCAGTTTTCCACGTGATGATAGTAGTAACGAGCAGAGCCTTGGTAGCTCCAGGCTGTTTTCCGCAAATCGAAGGAAATCCCGGTTTCCCAATTATCGGACAGTTCCGGTTTCAAGTTCAAATTTCCACCTGGCTGCCAATGGCGATCGTTAAGCGTTGGAACTCGATAACTCCTGCCAATCTGCCCATCGAGCTGCCAATACCGGCTTTCATTTTTTCCAAAAATATAGGACATCGACACCAGAGGGGTTAGGGGTTTTAGGTCACCGGATACTTGTGGTAACCTAATACTGAGCCCGGTTTTAAATTGAGGCTGAGGAGACCACCAGGCGGATGCATAATAATCAATACGGGTTTCGGTTGTGGACCCATCATAGTCTGTCACTAGAGCATCTAGATAGTTTAATTGTCCGCCAGCCTTGATCTGCAGCTGGGAATTTCTGTTCCATAGCAGTTGGTAAGAAAAGAATCCTCTGTCTACCAATATAGGATCCCCTTCATTATAAATCTGCTCATCACGGGTGTATCCTGCCGCAACATTCTGAGTCCACCCTACGGGGTCCCAGGTCCACCGCAGAAGTGTGCGTAAATATTGATTTTTAAGTTGATCCTGACTTTGGGTATCACCCTTGCCAGGTTGGATTTCCCTTATAAAATCATTGAACCAAAAATGACCTGAAACATAATGATTGGATGATAGATCATAAAAAAGGTCTTGGGAAAGCCCCCAATTGCGATAGCCAGCGTTATTCTGACGAATTTCTTGTCCCTGATAAGAATATGAAAAATCGTTATTTGAACGCTGATAGTTAATGGCCGTATTGCTGAATAACTTTTTTGAAGAACTTTGAAATGCCGCTTCCCCGCCATAACGACCGTAACTACCCAGCTGCTGATGCAATCGCAATTTTTTCCCCTTTTCAAAATTTGGTTCGAGCCCCATGGAAACGGTACCTCCTAAAGCTCCGTTGCCGTATACCGCACTCAATGCTCCTAAGGCAACATCAACTCGGTAACCTTGGGCAGGGATCACTTCACCAAAATCAGTCTGTCCTAATGTGAAGGAGTTTATTTCCATACCCTGCCATAGAACGGAAGTCCGTGAGGAACCCAGTCCTCTAAGATTTGCGGAACTCAACTGACCTGGAGCACCGTATTCCACAAAGTACCAGGGAAATTCTCGAGAGAGCGACTGCGAAAGGTTTTGTGCAGGTAGCGAATCTTTGGGTAAAGTCCAATGCAGACCACCTGGTAAGAAGTGTGTGGGATCCCGGCCTTCAATAGTTATTTCAGGCAACAACAGAGTGTCTACCTGTGCCTGCAGGTGAAGGCCTCCCCAACACAAGATCACCAATATCACAATTGGCAAGGGACTTGAAATTTTCAAAACGGCATTTTTAAGAACCGGTCCATGTTTCACCCGAACAAAAACCATAAAAATGAGTTGGCAGGTCTCCTGGCTTGCTCCTTTTGTTACGGCCTTCCCATTCCCATAATTAGGGGAACAGTGGCTAAAGACGGGTAACAAAAATTTCTAAAGAGCTCACAGTTGCGGGGACAGCTCCGGTTTGTACACCGGATTCCCTTTTTAATACTGCTGATTGTTATCAGGCAAGTAACCAACATATATGCAAGATAGGCCCAATTAGGATAAAGGCAAAAAAATAGGGCTTGTTGTTTACAAACCCTATTTTGATTCTGAATTTAGATCATTTGATTAATCATGACAGTTTCAAGGGAAGTTCCCTAACTCGTTTGCCGGTGGCAGCATAAATAGCATTGCATAAAGCCGGAGCTACCGGAGGTACCGGGGGCTCTCCTACCCCAGTTGGTTTTTCGTGGCTGTCCACCAAATGAACATGAACTTTGCCCGGGGCATGAGTCATACGTGCCAGGTAGTAGTCATGGAAATTACTTTCCACTACCTTACCTTCTTTAAAGTGAATGGCGCTGGTTAGTGCACCGCTCAACCCATAAACCGCTCCTCCTTCGAACTGAGCTTTGACCCGGTCCCGATTGACCACTACCCCGCAATCCACTGCAAAATGCACTTCGGGAATGGTGATTTGATTATTATCATCCACTGCTACCTCCACCACACAGGCCACGTAAGTCAAAAAACTACGATGGGCACATATTCCCTGCCCGCTTCCAGCGGGTAAGGTTTTGCCCCATCCCGATTTTTTGGCTACCAAGTCTATCACTCCTTTCATGCGCTTGGTATCTGCTGGGAAATCCGCTACCGTTTCATTATAGTTAAAGAATTCCGGCATAATTTCATCAAAAGGAATAAGCCGGTCTTCACCCAACAACTCCAACAGATTCTCGACGGGGTCTTTTCCCCTAAGCTCTGCCACTTCATCCATCATACTGCCAATGGCAAAGGCATGCTGGATGTTGCATACCGAACGCAACCAGCCGATACGGGTATGGGCTTTGGCCTGATGGGCTTCACAACAGATGTTTGGTATGTCGTAAGGAAAGTCCAGCATACCCAAGCCTAACTCAAATCCTACAGGCTCGGTTACATCAGGGCTGGAAGTCCCGCCTATTGACGGGAATGCCGAGTGGTGGTTCCAGGCTATCACGTTGTTGTCATTAGTCAGTCCCACCTTGATATGTTGAGCACTGCAGGCATGCAGGTAGTCATGCCTCACATCATCTTCGCGGGTCCACACTACTTTTATCGGTACGCCGGCCTTTTGAGAGATTAACGCTGCTTCTATCGCGAAATCAGGCTTTGACTTACGTCCGAAAGCCCCACCCAACAGGGTTACGTTCACCTCAACATGCTCACGATCCATCCCCAATGCCGCCGACACCTCATCACGTACCCACTTGGGATGTTGAGTAGGCGCCCAAATAGTGCATTTGTCTGCCGTGACCTGGGCCAGGCAATTTGGTGGCTCCATAGGAGTATGACTGATGTGTGGGATCTTGTAGGTGGCTTCCAGGGTTTTGTCCGCAGAGTTCAGGGCTTGTTTAATATCACCTTGATCCCGATGCACGGTTCCGTCAGTATCGATGATCCTTACCATTTCGTCCATGTAGGCATCGGTATCATATTGTGCATTAACTCCTTCCTCCCAATCAACCTTTAAAGCCTCCCTACCTTTTATTGCGGCCCAGGTATGTTCCGCTACTACCGCAATGCCCCCTAAAGGATTGAATCCTGTAGGGAACCCTGGTGAATCGATCTCGTGTACACTGATCACACCCGGCACCTTTAAGGTTTCCGCAGCATCATAGCTGGCTGCTTTTCCTCCGGCCACCGGGCAACGAGCGATTACGGCAACTTTCATGCCCTCGGTGTGGGCATCAAGGCCGAAACCTGCGGTCCCTTTTACTATATCTGGAAGGTCGTATATGGGTGTTTCTTTACCGATATATTTGAAATCTTGAGGATCTTTTAAAGTAATCTGGTCTTCAGCGGGAACCTCCAAAGCAGAAGCCGCTTCTGCCAAAGCACCAAAACTGATTTTTTTGCGGCTGCCTTGATGAAATACCTGGTGGTTTTTGGCTTGGCATTCACTTACATCAACCTCCCACTGATTGGCAGCAGCTTGCTCGAGCATCATTCGGGCCGCTGCTCCGGCTCGGCGCATAGGCATATAGAACATTCTCACACTGAACGAGCCATCGGTATTTTGATTGCCGTAAGTTTCCTCATCTCCCAGGGCTTGCACGATCTTTACCTGGCTCCAGTCCGCTTCTAACTCATCGGCCACAATGGTAGGCAATGAAGTTCGGATACCGGTACCCATTTCTGACCGATGTGCAACAATAGTGACTTCGCCCAGATCATTTATGTTTATATATACATTCGGTTCGAAAAAGAAACTCGGTTCTTTAGGTTCATCCTGAAAAGCACGGGAACAACTCATATGGAATCCCAATATTAAGCCGGAGGCTCCTAAAGAGGTGCTTTTAATAAAGTCCCGCCGATCTATTTTAACTAAAGGTGTCTTATGCAAACGTTTCATGAATTGCCTCCTTTCTCAACTGCGATCTGTATGGCCTCTCTTATTCGATTATAAGTACCACAACGACAGAGATTGCCGGCCATAGCCTGATTGATCTCCTCCAGGGAGGGGTTGGGATTCTTGTCCAGAAATGCTGCGGCATTCATTATTTGACCCGTTTGACAATATCCGCATTGGGGAACATTTGCTTCCATCCAAGCCGATTGTACGGGATGATCACCATTTTCGGAGAGACCCTCAATGGTTGTGATCTCTTTTCCTTCGGCTGCGGCAACCGTAATACTGCAGGAGCGGACTGCGGTCCCTTCCATATGTACGGTACAGGCTCCGCATTGAGCCATACCGCATCCATATTTGGTTCCAGTAAGGCCCATAAGATCTCTCAAGGCCCATAACAAAGGCATATCTTGCGGGACATCCTCCAAAGAATGGCTTTTGCCGTTAATTTTTAAGGTTACAGGATTCATGTGGTGTGATTTGCTTAGTTCATACTAAATTTAAGGATTTCTGTCAATTAAGCATATTCTAAATATCTTTCCGCATAAATAGCATCATAGAAATATTATTTAGCTAGAATCCATGAGCAGAAAAAAGTCGGAATTGGTAATGGTAGACGGCAAGGTTTATCATCTGGGTTTATCTCCGGAACAAATAACCCCCAATATCTTTGTTGTGGGCGATCCTGCACGAGCGCATCGGGTAGCTTCAAGATTTGAGGAGATCAATCATCAGGTACAACACCGGGAGTTCATTACTATTACCGGACGTTATCAGGGACATCAAATGACGGTGATGGGCACAGGCATCGGCACCGACAATGTAGAAATTGCGATAATTGAAGCTTATGGGCTGCTAGCCTTTGATCACCACCAATTCTTGAAGCACCCCCCTCCACAAATCAGGATAATCCGTATCGGAACCTCCGGTGGTATTCAAGCAGATATTGATGCCGGAACCCTGGCGGTAACCAATTATGCCATTGGACTAGATAGCACGGCCCTGTATTATGACCACCAGACTACCGATGACATTGAGCAATTAGAATCTCTTTGCATAAAAATTTTGGACCAACAGATACCTGAAGAATCGCGTTTTAAGGGCCGGTTACCGGTATATGCTTCACAAGCGCACACCAGCGTTCATGAGGCCTTAGTAACGGCGGCGGCCGGACTAAAAGCAGTAAGTGGCATTACCGTTACAGCCCCCGGGTTCTACGGACCCAGCGGACGCCATATTCCAGGACTTGTCAATACCCTTCCTCAAATCAAATCAGTATTGGCCACCTTAAGCTACCGGGATTTACGCATCGTCAATATGGAAATGGAATCCAGCCTAATCTATCACCTTGGGGAAAAGTTGGGGATCAAATGCGGCACCATTTGCCCCATTATCAGCAATCCGGTTAGCCATCAAAGCATACCTGACTATCAAATGTTGGTTGACCAGGCCATTGATACCGGATTGAGGGCTATGGTAAGTCTACTGTAATCTAGTCTATACTCTGGGGGCCGTGCTCCGGTCGTAAAGGGTCCTCTTCGATGCTTTGAGTCATCTCACCAATGAATTCCTGTAATCGCTTCACTATCTGAGGATGATCCGACGACACTTCTCTGACCTCATAAGGATCCTCTTTCAAGTTATACAACAAGGTTTTATTCTGATCAAAATCCGTGATCATCTTCCAGTCTCCATCTCGTGCTGCATAATAATAACCGTTAGGATCATCATAATCCCGGATTTCAAAGGCCCAAAATAAAGGCCTTTGGCGATTCAACTGGTTTCCTGTCAATATGGAAGAAAAGTCCACACCATCAATGATGCGGTCATCAGGGAGTGGCGCTCCTGCCAGTGCTGCCATGGTGGGCAATAGATCATATCCGTGAACCGGTTCCGTGGAGGTGCTTCCCGGCTTAGTGATACCGGGATACCGAATTATTAAAGGAACCCTTAATCCCCCTTCGTAAAGGTCAGCCTTTCGCCCCCTCAACCCTCCGGTTTCACCGTACATATTGACCTCCCACCAGTACCGCCACTGATTGGTAACCGGCCCATTGTCGCTGGTAAAAATTACCAAGGTCTGATCAGTGAGGTCCAATCGGTCCAGCTTTTCCAACAATCGACCCACCTGAAAATCCATATGGCTAATATTGGCGTAATATTCACCAGGCCCCCGGTCGGTCAGATTTTCCAGATCGATAGTACCCTTGGTGAATTGCTTATAATTAATGTTAAAACTGTCGGGACTGGCGATTTCCGAGTGAGGCTCATGCAGACTAATAAACATGAAAAATGGATCTGATTTATCAACCTCCTGCATCCATTTCATGGCTTCATCCACCACAATCTGGGCCGCAAACCCTTCAATTTCTCCCAAAGGCTGACCGTTGCGAAAAACATTGTGCGGGTCTTTATGGGTAGGAAGCGGAAAATTGTGGGTCCCCAACCAGTAGTCAAACCCGTGGTCCTGGGGTTGGGGATGCTGGGAGTTTTGCAACCCCCCATTGAGATGCCACTTGCCCCCTAAAAATGTATTATAACTTTTACTTTTAAGTAAAGTAGCGATAGTTATCTCATTGTTACTGAGATATATATTATCATTTTCAGGGATCCAACTTTTAATACCTGTACGGAATGGCGTACGACCTGTTAGCATCCCAGCCCGTGAAGGAGAACATAACGGTGATGGGGCATAAAAATGCGTTAGGGTCATACCCTGCCGGGCCAATTCATCTAAATGCGGAGTTTGAATAAACCGATGGCCATAATGTGCCAGGTCTCCATAACCCAGATCATCCGTTAGTATGAAAATGATGTTAGGAGCTTGAGAATTTTGACTGTAGAGGGGAATCCATAGCATCATACAAAGCAACCCCCATCCCATTTTGCGCATAAATCAAGTTTGTGGTTTGTTCTGAATATAAGGGTTTTGACTGCATTATCAGCTATGCGGATTTTTTATCTGAATTAAAAAGAATCTTTATACTATTATTAATAGTAATTTACTAATTTTATTGGTATTAAACGATCTATAGTCCATATTGACTTGGATACTTTTTTCGTGTCCTGTGAAAGGTTATTGAACCCTCAGCTGATTGGAAAGCCCGTACTGATTGGCGGTGTAACCTCGCGAGGGGTGGTGGCTTCTTGCAGTTACGAAGCCCGGCGTTTTGGCATCAGTTCGGCCATGCCTATGCGTATGGCCCAGCAACTCTGTCCGGAAGCCATAGTGATCCGGGGCGATAGCGGACTTTACAGTAAATATTCGCATCTGGTCACAGAGATCATCCGAGAGCATGCACCGCTATATGAAAAGTCTTCTATCGATGAATTTTATCTGGACCTGACCGGTATGGATCACTTTTTCGGTTGTTACAAATGGGCCACTGAACTGCGGGAGCGCATCCATATAGAGACCGGTCTCCCCCTATCCATGGGCCTTTCCGTCAACAAAACCGTATCCAAAGTAGGCACTAACGAAGCCAAGCCCAATGGTCATATACAGGTGATAGCCGGACAGGAAAGAAACTTTTTATCGCCTTTATCTTTGCTCAAAATACCTTCTGTGGGCGAAAAAACCTTTGCTGTGCTGCGGGAAATGGGCTTGGAAAAAGTACGTACGGTGCAAAATATGCCCAAGGACCTGTTGCAGGCCTTATTGGGGTTGCCGGGAGCAAGCTTATGGAACAAATGTCAGGGCCTCGATCAAACGCCGGTGGTACCCTATACCCAGCGTAAGTCCATTTCCATTGAAAGGACTTTCGAACAAGATACCATCGATGTGCATAAAATGCGCAGTATCTTGTTAGCTATGGCCGAAAATCTGGCTTTTCAATTGCGCAATGGGGTCAAACTCACTTCCTGTGTGACCGTCAAGCTACGATATGCCGACATGAACGTATACTCTAAGCAGAAACGCATTCCATACACCGCCTGTGACAAAACCCTGATTGGCTTAACTCGAGAACTCTTCGAAAGTTTATACGACCGCAGGCTGCGGGTGCGCCTGGTAGGAGTGCGATACAGCCATCTGGTTTGTGGAGGGCAACAGATCAATTTCCTTACCGATACCGAACAGCAATGCAAACTGTATCAGGCCATGGATATGCTGCGCAAAAGATACGGACAGGACGCTGTAAAACGCGCAGCCGCTATGGGGTCCAGGGCTATTGGTCGCATCAATCCCTTTAACGGTGAGCCTCCTATCATTCCAGCCCATCGACGAGCATAATTCGTCTTTAAAAAACATTTTTTTAACCTATTAGAGGCTTATCTCGTCGTTTTTCGCTCCGAAAAATTTTCAATCTGTCGAATTATGCTAAATTTTGGACCAGGAAGGAACAACTTAAAGTATCATGCCCATCAAACAATCAAAAATCTTAATCCTATTTGGCAGTTTTTTTCTCCTTACAGCATGTAGCGTAAAAAAATCTAATCATGATCAGTCGGATCAAGTAGATGAGCCCTCTATCAACGAACAAGTCGTTACCGAGGAACCTGATGAGTCAAAAGATGAATCTACAGAAGAGATCGCCAATACCTTTACCGATCGATACGGCAACACCATCTATACCAAAGTGGATCAAAAGCCGGCCTTTGAAGGAGGCGAAGAGGCTCTTTACGAGTTTCTTAGCTCCCATTTAAAATATCCCAGAAAAGCCCTGGAACAAAATGCCGAAGGTACCGTGCTAGTGGCTTTCATAGTTAGTAAAGACGGGACTATTCGCAACGTGGAATTAGCCAATGGTCTAGACGAAAGCAGCTTAAATATGGAGGCTATGAGAGTAGTCTCAGAAATGCCCAACTGGATCCCGGGGGTACAGGACGGCGAACAAGTAAATGTAAAGTACACCTTACCTGTGAGATTTCAACTAGATCATCAAAACTAGGGCATAGAGATAGGCAACCCTTACGGATTGCCTATCTCTAGCTTGTTCTAATGATTTTACTTGCGCAGAAACTTGCCCAACAAGTCGAAACCGATTCGGGCAACATCATCTTTGATGTCTCCGTCGTTATCTTGATCTAACAAACTTCCCAGCAAACCCTCACTCCCTGGTGCTTCACGGCTCATTTGTCGCGCACCGGTGTTCAGGATATCGGTAATACCTCCGGCATCTAGGTTACTTTCACGCTGCTTCTTTCCCAACATGCCCATTAAAATGGGGGCTGCTATCTCCAATAAATTTCCAATAGACGATGAATCTACTCCGGTTTGCTTGCTCAGAGCATTTTCTACGGGAGCTCTGCGTGATCCCAGTACATGCTTTAGAATGCCTGCACCAGGACCAGATTGTGAGTTTTGTAAAAATCCTCCCAAATTATCCAGGATACTGCCATCATGGTCCTTTTGTAATGCGCCCAGAAGGGACTCGGCACCTCCTTGTTGCGAGGTGTTTCGGGCCATAGCACCTACTAAGATGGGTAGTGCTGAACTTAATACAGATCCGGCTTGACTTTTATCCAACCCTACTTGCTGGCTGATGGAGTCCAATACTTCACCACCAAATTGCTTGGTTAGTACTTCAAATATTTCAGACATTTAACTTTTGTTTAATTGATTATTAGTGAATATAACTCCTACACAGGTGATGGAGCATACTATTATAATAAAAATTTAACGGTAATGGGTCGATATTAGATCAAGTGGGAATATCCTTCGATTAAAAGCTCCTTAAAACTCCATGTCCTCACCTTCAGCATCCCGGCCGCCCCGATTGCGCTCCCGTCTTTTTTTCTGATTCAGACGATAATTGAAGGAAAGTATGGCCGAGCGGCTTCGCCATTGGAACTCGGAATCGGACATGAAGTTACTAGTAATGGTTTCACTTCTCCATTTACGGGTATTGAACAGATCCCGAACGGTAAAGGTAAGGGTACCTTTTCCTTTCATGACATCATGGCTTAAGCCCAGATCCATCACAAAAACGGATTTTCGTTTTCCCTGTGGAACATCCTGAGGACCCCGGTACCTAAATGTAGTCTGAACATCCAGTTTCTTTTTCAGGGTCATGCGTGAGATAATCCTGGTGGTCAAAGAAGTGGTCTCTGCTGACAAGTCCTCACCTTGGGACTCACCGTCGGTGATGGTTCTAAAGAAGTTGGCATTGGCATTGAATCTCCACCAGGAAGTAAATTCATTGGAATAGGTTACTTCCAAACCAAAAGCATTCCGAGAACCTATGTTTTCCGGACGAGAGTAAGTAATGCCATCTTCCACAGTGGTTATCCTGGTTATAACGCCTGTGGCATAGCGGTAGTAGGCGCTGTAAAAGAAGGATGATTTTTCCCAGTTGTGCAGAACCCCTAATTCGTATGAATCAGTATACTCCGGATCCAAGTCCGGGTTTCCGGTACGAATATTACGGGCATCACTAAATGAAGAAAATGGATTTAAGCTCCTAAATCTAGGTCTTCGAATACGACGGCTATAACTGGCTTGAAGCGATTGAGACTCTTTTAGCTTGTAGGTTAAATGACCGGATGGAAAAAAGTCCGTGTAATCCTTTTGGTTAACTTCATTGGTTTGTTCCAGTTCGGTGGTCAGATCAGTGATTTCCATACGCAGTCCCAATTGATAAGAAAACCTGTTGATCTCGTTACCCACTATGGCATAGGTAGCCAAAATATTCTCATCATAATTGAAGTTATTGGAGAATCCCTCTAGGTTTTGCCATTCACCTATTTCATCTAGTTCTTCCACCAAATAATCGTTGCCAATGTTTCTTATGGTATTGCGCACACCTACTTCAACCTTACCTTTACTACCAAATGGATGTACGTAATCGGATTGGATAAACCAACCTTTATCGAATTCTTCATTTGAGGAGCGCTGCAGCAAATCCGGTTCGGTAGTTTCTCCCTGGATTACAAAGGTCTGCTCCAGTAAATCAGAGTTTTCGGTTTCACTGTTGTCCCGGTATTGTACATCCACGGTCCACTTCTGTCCTTTTTTGCCAAAGGTCCTGGTGTAGTTAATGTTGTATTCCTCATTGTTGTCTTTTTCCCTTTCATTGTCCGTACGATTGGTAATAAACAAAGGGTTGAAATTTTGGTCAAAATCTTGATATTGAAGGTTGGCTTCATTGTCTTCGTTGGAAAGACGATAAAGAGCAGCCACAGTAATGGTATTTTTCTTGTTAAGAAAAAAATCCGACCCAAACCGGAAAGAATTGGACCAGCCTCCTCTTAAGTGGTCGCGTTCCCTATCAGTATAGTAGGTAGTGTCTTCGGAAAAGAAAAACTGGTCCGAAGAGCCGCCGCCGGGATTTTGGCGATAACTCACACCATAGTTGGCAAACAGATTTACCCACTTCTTGCGATAATTCAGGTTGAAGCTTATACCGTAGTTATCTGGATGTCCAACCACTACATTAAACGAGCCGTTTACACCTTCCCGGTTTTCTTTTTTGAGAATGATATTAATGATGCCAGCGAGTCCTTCAGCGTCATAACGCGCCGAAGGATTGGTAACTACCTCTACCCTTTCTACCATGTTACCTTGAAGTTGTCTAAGAGCATCGGTACTGCTGATCCCCACCAGACCCGAGGGTTTGCCATCAACCAAAACCCGTACATTTTCGCTTCCTCTCAAACTAATATTTCCCTCTACATCTACGGAAACCGAAGGGATATTGTCTAGAAGATCGGCTGCCGTCCCCCCCATGTTGCTCAAGTCTTTTCCCACATTGAACACCCGCTTGTCCAGCGACAACACCATGGTGGTCTTTTCTCCCTGTACCACAACCTCATCCAAGACGTCCACATCTGCAGCCAATTTTAAGGTGCCTACATCGCGCGTGGCATTCTCCCGATTTAGTTGGATATTATTAATGAATTTGTCGTGATAGGAAACATATTGGATCTGTAAGATAAACCGCCCCGGTCGGCTAGAGATTACAAATTTTCCTCGGATATCAGTAACCGCGCCACTAACCACCGAGCTATCTTTGGCACTAAGTAAGACCGCACTCACGTATTCCAGAGGTTCTCCGCTGTCCTCATCAATAACTTGGCCACTTACTTTAAAGGGTGAACCTCCGGTTCTTTGGGAGTTGGCCGGTCTTTGCTGGGCCTCCAGGGTAAATAGGGTTCCCCATAAGAGCAGGGTATATATTATGCGTTTCATTTCCAATGTTTTCAAACAAATATCTACTGGGCTTTTGAAGCAATCTGGTACAAAACCTGAACATAATCTGAAGTTCACTTGGCGAACTCAATTTCCAATCGATGTTCGTTCAATTCATACCAGTAATCAACTTTAAACCCACTCACATCACATATTTTCTTTACTATAGATAAACCTAAACCCATACCATCTCTTCCGTTCGAGTCCTTCTTAAAACGATCAAACAAGCTGTCGGGAGCCGCAGAGGGTGGTTTACCCGTATTACAAATGATAAAACCGCTTTCATCCACCTTTGTTCGGATTGTTCCGTTCCTCTCATTGTGTCTTATGGCATTGCTCAGTAGATTGTTGATCATGATATCTGCTAAATTCGGATCCATAATAACTTCTACATGAGGGGTAATGCTTCTCTCCAAGGTGATGGATTTCAGATCTATCAACTCCTGGAAGTTGTCCAACGCCCGGGTAACCGAAGTTGAAAAATCCAATGGCGCTTTATTCCCGAATTCTTGATTCTCGATCTTAGTCAGCAATCCCAATGACTGGCCCATTTTGGAAATTTGTCGTAGCGAATCCAGGGCACCCATGATTTTCTCGGATTCCTTTGCTTCCAGTTTGGGGTTATTCAAAAGCAACTCCAGTTTGCCAATGGCATTGGTCAAGGGAGTTTGCATCTCGTGAGAGGCATTTTCTGAAAATTCCTTTAGTGTATTGTAATCAGTTTGCACCTTAGTGGTCATCTCTTCCAAGAATTGGTTCAAACGATCAAATTCTTGAGTACCCGTTTTTATTTGCTTTATGGGTTGTCCTCGATCCAGGTCGAAGTTTCGGATCAGGTTTAAGGTTTTGTTAAAGGGTTTGAATAAGTACCAACCGGCGAATACTCCCAACAACAATACTGTCCCGGTCAAAAGCAAGTACACCTTGATCATAGATTCCCTAACACTTTCGATTATATCATCCTGCTCAACAATCACATCGTAAAGTGAGATGAGGTAGAATTTACCGGCTACTTCCTTGACCACCTCCAACTTGGTGTGAGGTTCCAAACGCTCTAAAGTGCTGTGCATCACTACGGTGTCGGAGTAGCTTATCTCGGTCTCCGCGGTAGCCTGGGGTAATGGCTCCACTCTAATCTTATCGCGAATCAATACTGAGTCGGGCTGTCGCCGGTCAACCATCCGCTCTACGTAGGTTAGGCGCTCTCTTAAGAAACGCTCTTGTTCCAGAGAGATCTCCCGTTTCATAACTTGGTAGGTGATGATGCTGCCCACCACAAAAACTCCCAGCGAGATCAGCAAATACCACAGCGTATATTTGTAAATCAGTTTCATCCAGACGCCATAAACTTATAACCGGACCCGTACATGGTTTGAATGGGGTCGTCACTGCCAGCATGCATTAATTTTTTTCTCAGATTTTTGATGTGCTGATAAACAAAATCGAAGGAATCCAGACTATCGATATAATCACCCCAAAGATGCTCTGCTATGGATTGCTTGGTTAACACCCGATTTTTATTAATAATGAAATAGAGCAGCAGTTCATATTCCTTGCGGGTAAGTTCCAGTAAGTTCTCCCCTACTTTAACTTCCATGGTCTCGCTGTTGATAGAGATATCCGAGCATTGAATTAAATCATGACCCTTTAATTTTCGACGCCTGTAAATGGCCTTTAATCGGGCATTGAGTTCCGAAAAGTGAAACGGTTTGGGTAAGTAATCATCAGCTCCTAATTCCAGTCCTTCAATTTTATCATTAAGTGCATTCTTAGCTGAAAGTATCAATACCCCCATATCCGACTGAGAACTCTTAAGCCATTTCAGGATATCCAGTCCATTTCCATCGGGCAGCATAAGATCTAAAATGACCGCATCATACTCAAACCCTCCAAGTTTATTCAATGCGCTGTGATAATTCTCAGCTACCTCGCACACATAACCTTCTTGTTCAAGATAATCATGGACATTTTGAGCTAGTTCCGTATGGTCCTCAACCACCAAAATCTTCATGTCTCAAAGATACAAAGCCTTTTTGAAGAGATTTTGAAGCAAAACTTTAAAGTGCATACACTAGCGTGATTTGCTTAAAAGCAATAAATAGTTGTACCTTTAAACATTTTTAAGACTAATTACCGATATGTCCGATTCATATCTAGTAGCCGGAACGGTCACCGATCCAGCCGGAAAACCCATAAATGGCTTGTTGATAAAGGCTTACGATGTAGACTTCTTGACCGAGGATGATTTTCTAGGTCAGGGAGAAACTACCCTGGACGGCAGTTTTACTATTTTATATCGAAAAGAGCACTTTGTAAAGAATACGGTGGAGTCACTTACTGAAGGAGGGCCCGATATCGTTCTAAAGATCTTCGATGAACAAGACCAGTTGCTGCACACCACCAAACGGAGAAGCGGTGCTTTTCGATTCGAAAAATACCAGATTACCCTGGAAGCCTAGCTTTCCAGCAGCAACCCCTGAGCCACCTGACTCACTATGGACCACAAATGATCCACGTGACGCATTTGCGTACGGTGGTTGATGATACACACCCGCAAGGCAGTTTTCCCATGGACCAACGTCCCTGTAACGAATACGCCCCCATGAGCCTCCAGACCATGGATTAACCGGGTGTTTAAATCCTCGAGTTCAGCTGCATTGAAGTTTGCTCCCTGAGGATTCAGTCTAAAACAAACAATGGACAGAACTGCCGGGGTCAAAACCTCAAAATCGGGATTATCGCGTACCAGAGACTCCAGGTATTGAGTTTTGTGGATATCATGCCTGATATTTTCACGCAACCTTTGTGCTCCATAGGTTTTGAAAGTCATCCAAACCTTTATGGATCGGGAGCTTCGGGTAAGCTGTGCACCGTATTCCATAAAATCGGTGCGGCTGGTATCCACACTGCGATCCACTTTCAAATATTCCGGCACAATGCTAAAGGTGTTTCTTTGGGCCTGCGGATGCTTGAACAAGGAGCATCCTGCTTCGATCGGTACGTAGAACCATTTGTGTGGATCCAAGGCCAGGGAATCGGCTTGTTCCATTCCTTCAAATTGATGCTGGAGTTCCTCTAAGCCTGCTGCAGGCCCCCCGTATGCAGCATCTATATGAAACCACAAATCATATTTTTGGCATATTAGGGCGATTTCCTTCAATGGGTCAATGGCTCCGGAGTTTACCGTGCCCGCACTTCCTACCACACAAAATGGCCTCAACCCGTGCTTGAGATCATCTTTTATAGTCTCTTCCAGTATATCCATGCGCATTCGATAGTCCCCATCGGTGGCGATACGTCTTATCTGATTGCGGCCCAGCCCTAGAATTCCTACGGCCTTATCTACACAATAGTGCGCCTGATCGGTCAAATAGATCATCATGGGTTCCTGTGCATAAAGCCCCTGATGGTTCAGTGAAACGGAGGCTTTTTGATTTCGGGCAACCGTCAAGCAGGTGAGGTTGGCCATGGAACCCCCACTTACCAAAAGGCCGGTTTGATAGTGCTCATATCCTATAAACTGGGCAATCCAACGTAACACTACCTTCTCGATTTCCGATGCTGCTGGTCCCAAATGCCACTTACTAGCGTTTTGATTTAGAAAAGAACTGATCATTTCACCGGCTAGTCCTGCTTGATTACCCGGAGAAAGTACGTAAGAGTAAAAATGGGGACCGGCGCTAAAAGTTGCGTTGCCTACAATATCCTGCTCCACCTGTTCCCATAGAGCATTGGTGTCTTCCGGTAACTCCGGAAGATTCTGATCAAAACATGCTGCGATTTCCTGGGGAGATTTCTTTTGAAAGACCTTATTATCTTCCAGATTACTGTAAGTGTTAATAATTAATTTTACCGCCCGGTTTAGCAATTGTTCGAATTCCTGGGCACTTTGATCTAGCGTAATATCATTCATAGTTAAGAAGCCATTAATTCTCGATGCAGGTGGGAGACCTTTGCAAGATGATGGTCATCGTGTTCAGCCACAAAATAGGCCAAATCTATAGGGCGCATGGGTGTTCCTAGCCTGGGGTGTTTACTGTGCCACTGTTCAGCTTTGGGACCAAAGGACTTTAGCACCAGGCAAAGTGTAAGGCGTTTGTCTCGAAATTCATTCAGCAGATCTTGCATGTTCTTTTCATTGTGACCTCCTTGATGTGTTTTGGTATTGGATAAATCAGCCTCTGTAAGTATTTCTTTACCCTTCAGAAAATCCTTAAAGCGGTTTTCCCAAAGCGGTTCTAAATCAACCAGATGTCCGACTTGTTCCTGGATGGTCCAAAGCTCGCCCAGTCTTTGAGTATAAAACCGTTCTGGAATAGTGGAGATTTTAGCTTCGAGCCTGAGCGGAGCATCCTGCAAGCGCTCCAATAATGAGGGCAATGTTCCCTCCAGATCATTAAAATTGAATTTTCTTTGAAACCATTTTATCATAATTCTTTTACCAAGAGTATCCTCCGGACGGTGGGGGCCAAATCCCCATCATTCTTCTTAATAGTACAATTTCCCCGATATGATAGCTTAAATGAGAAGCCATAGCCTGTACGACTCCAAAACCATGGGGGTAATCGCCTTTTTGTTGGGAAAGCTCCTCGGGATCGCTCAATATAGTTTCTGCGGTGTAGTTGATCCCTGTCAGCAGCTTGCCGACCTCCCGGCGGAATTCACTTTCATCCATAGGGGCTTTGGTGAAGCACCAGCCCTCATCACTTGATTTTGCAGGAAGTACGGTCATACCTTCCAGGCGACTTATAAAACGGTCTTGCCAGTAATTCAGATGTTTTAGTTGTTGCCAGATGGTATGGGGGTATTGAGCGATTTCAACTCCCGCCTGATGCCACTGCAAACCTTCAAGAGCACGTTCCAGCGAAACATGAGCTTGTTTGCCAAACAAGGCGTCCTTTAATACCTCAGGCAATAACTTATCCGGTCTATTAGTGGTAATTTCCATTTGCTTATTTCTTTACATTTACTGCCATATTGGGAGTGACCAGGGATTTTTTAGGGGTTACCGGCGCTTTTTTGGCAACGATGGCCAGGGAAACACCCGCTAATATCATGATGGCTCCCAGCATACCCAGGAAAGAGATCCTTTCAGGCGCTATCCAACTTACTTCCAAAGCACCTAAAATGACCATGGTTACAATGGTGATCAGGGGGTTGACCGTCACAATAATGCCCACCTTATTAGCGGGTAAATACCGGAAGGCCTCGGCAATTGCCCCATAGGCAAGCAAAGTATTAAGCCCTAAGAATATCATTAGCGCCCACAGTTGCCAGGTGAATTCCGCAATGATCTGAAAATCTGCCCAAGGCCACAAGATAAGGGCCGGCACTGCATAAATCAATGCGTTTAATCCCTGAGCATGGTACCTGGTCACCAGTTTTTTCTGTATAGCAGCAAAAAACACCCAGGCTAGAGCGGCTGCCATCACCCACATGATACCCTCTTGGTAGTCAGTGGCCGAACCCACCAGGTTTAGAATTTGATCCCTGTAAAAAAAACCAAAGCCTGCAATAGCTATCAGAAATCCCCAGGCCTGGGTTCTACTGAGCTTTTCCCGATAGATCACGATCCCCACGAGCGCTAACATCAAAGGAGCCAATTGGATGATGACTTGAGCGTTACTGGGTGTGGTCAGGTCCAAACCGATAATGTATCCAATGTAATTGAAGGTCAATCCCAGGGCTGCCGCCAAGGCTAAAACAGGCAACTTCTTAAAGATCTTGAGGGCGGTAGGCTGTTTAAAATACAGGATCAGGATCAGGACTACCAGGGCAATCACAAAACGCAACCACACAATAGTTATGGGCGGCACATAGTCCAGAGCTACCTTCAAAGTGATAGCCAGAAACCCCCACATCAGCGCTGCGGAAGCAGCATATAGAATACCCTTGTTTCGATCTTTCATTAAGACAATTCCATTTGCATACTGACATTGGCGCGTTGATACACCGAAGTATGATGATCTTTACAGACTGGTACAAAGCCTAATTTTTTGTAAAGGGTCAATGCCGGTATCAATTTTTTGTTGGATTCCAGAACCAGTTGCTTTGCCCCCAATCTCCGGGCCTCCTCAATAACGGCTAACCCCAATTTTTTTCCTACATGACGGCCCTGGAACTGCTCATCCACAGCCATTTTAGCCAGTTCATAGGTGTGGTTATTAATCTTGATTAGCGCACAGGTGCCCACCACCTGATCTTCCAGTTTTGCAAACAAGATCTGCCCTCCCTTATCCATGATGTATTTTTGTGGGTTTGACAACATCTTCTCATCTGGCCCCTCTACAGTAAAATACTTACTGATCCAGGCGTGATTTAAGACCTTAAAATAATCCTTTAGCTCCTCGCTGAAAGGTACGATAGCTACCTTATCCAAACATCGTTGTTGAGTAATTTCTGCTACACGCTGGTCTAATGAACTTTCAGAAAAAGACCGTTCAATTTCCCTGATGCTGTCGATAATATTGGATTGATGATTTTTGATCATATCATGGAAAGCCAGTGCTATATCATTCCATATCTCCTCCAGTGAAGGTAGCAGTTCCTGGCCCTTTTCCGATAATGACAACAATCTTTTACGACCATCCTGTGGGTCCTTAACTCCTTTAATGAGCTTTTTTTGCAGGAGTTCACGTACCGTTTGACTGACAGCCGCATGGGTCACACCTAATTCCTGAGCCATCTCCGTTACACCTAAGGGTGCATCCTGGCTCAATAAGTAGAACACAGGAAACCACTTGGGCTCAAAATCCATATCATTGGCCTGATAGATCCTGGCGCCGTGTCTCATTATTTGATCACTCAGCCGTTTTAGTCGACTTCCCAAAGCCAATTCTCCCAAGTGATTAAAGATGTCCATTCATATATAAGGTTATATACGTAAGTACTTACGTATAAATATATAGAATGGTTACTGATATTACAAAAGTACCGAATTGTGATGTGCAACATTTCTTTGGTGATGAGAGATATACCCACTACGCAATTAGAATAGCAAGACGAAAATTAGAATAGCAAGGGCTGGTCCAGCCTAATTCATATACTTTTTTATAATGTCCAGCAATAGACTGTTGGGAACAGCCTTTCCCTCATGCTTTGTCATTACTTCGATCAGTTCATCGACCATCAGATAATTGAAACCCAAACGAGTACCGAGTTCATGACAGAGTGCTTTCTCTTTGGGCCCTACCCTTCCATCAATTTTCATGAGGAATAACAAATGATAGAGCAGGTTCATGCGTTCCTGCTCACCTTTAGGGAATTCGAAGCTCAGATTTTCCGGGTGCTGATCAATACGCACGAGATCCTGCTCGGTTAGTCCCAGCAGTACAGCTACATGCACCATGAATTTCCATTCACTTTCATGATCGCGGTCGTCCGCTTCTGCCATCATCAATAAAGTGGCCAGGTAACTTTCTTTAGTATTTCTGTCAGAGGGGACGGAAGCCATAGGCTCAAATATTTATTATCAGTCCGTCATGGGCGGTAGGCAGGTCACAGCGGGACCTGTTTTTCAGCATTTCAGGACCCAGATGATTGAGAATAATTTCTTTGCAGGAGAAATTGGGCAAGACTTCCTTTATTTTGTTATAGCTCAAATGAGAGGGCATCTCAGTATCAAAATAATTGCATTCGCAAATAAAGAGATCGGCATCCCGTTCAATATGGTATAAATTTTCCGTCCATCCACTATCGCCACTAAAGGCCAATACCTTTTCCTTATATTGGACACGTACTCCATGAGGGTTAGCTTCGGCCGCGTGTATCACCGGAAATGACTGCACTTCCAGTGGACCCATGGTTAAAGCCTGTTCAGAAAACTCCTTAAATTCTATGCTATAGGAAAATTTGCTGATATCTACCCCCGGGTAAGCTATTTCGGCTATGGATGTGACCCGTTCCGCAACTTCCGGAGGACCTATAATGGTGAGCGGAGTGGTTCTGGCTTTTATGAAATGAGCTTCCAATAAAACATAGGGAAGCCCACCATAATGATCTCCATGAAAATGGGATATAATAATGCCATCGATATCATCGGTAGAGATTTGATGCTCTGAGAGAGCCTTCAAGCTGGTGGCTCCGCAATCGATAAGGAATCGGTATTCCTCTACAGTAACGTAAAAGCAGGTTTGATTGCTCCCACCACTGCAAAAAGCGTCGCCAGTGCCTATAAAATGTATGCGCATAATTGAGAATTATCTGTCCCTCAGGAAGCTACTTTTTCACCGGCCATCTGATAGGCTTTCAAATAGTGAGTGATCAGGTATTTCCAATCGAAATTTTCCGCACAGCGTTCCACTTCATTCCTCATAGTGATCCTGTTTCTGCGACTGGAATGGATAAAGGACAGAAAGAAGTCAGACAATTGTTCAGCCGATACCACGTCTGTTTGTTTACTTCGTCGCACTACGTTAACTCCAGAAGATTCGTGATTGGGGATGGTGCGCAGCACAAAGTCCCCAAATCCGGAAAGGTCGCTGGTGATGGCTGGGACCCCACTGGCAATACACTCCAAGGGGGTATATCCCCATGGCTCATAGTAGCTGGGAAATATTCCCAAATGACATCCTCTGATAAACTGTGAATATTCAATACCGAACAGTGGGTTGGTAGGGCTTATGAATTGAGGATGATATACTACCTTCACCCTGTCCTCCGGTCTGTTCTGTAAATTGGAATCGGTCAGAAATTTTAGAATGTCATCATTCTCAGCATTCACTAGGTCATGGGTAACTGCCCTGGGGGTTTCATCGGTTTTCCAGCTTTGAACCGTACGCCTCAATCGCAATTTCCAATAGTCGTCTACCATATCATTGAGCATGGGAAGGTGATATTGGGCATTGGCGGCAGTGGTATAGAAAAGTTGATCTCTTACCTGCCGGATAATGACATCACAGGTTTGTCGGATTTCCTCCATAACACCCCTGGACTGCAGGGTTTCCGCATTAATGCTATGGCATTCCTTGTTGGTAATGAAGAAGACCACTACCGTCATTTCGGAGTTAGCCTTTTTCATACGTTCATTCAGGCGCGTCAAAGCCTTTAAAGTCAGGTCGAACCCCTTATTGACATATTCGTATCGACCGGATGTAAAAAAGTAAAGGGTTTTGTCCAGGTTAAAGCTATAGCTTTGAAAGAAATGTCCCATGATAAATTGGTGGATCTCCTCCTTATATTCCTGATGGATCACCTGAACCTCATGCTGTACATCGAATTTCTTAATGTTAATACCATTGGGTAGCACCACGTCGGGCTTTCGGCCCAGTAGATATTCGCATTCTGTTGCAGTTACATCACTTACCGTTGTGAAAATGTCAGCGCTCTGGGCAGCTGCCCGTTCAAAGCGAGCCTGGGTTTCGATGCCGAAGTGTTGCGCCTCCTTTTCCCAATCGAAAAAGGGCAAGTGATTGTAAAAGGTGGGATTGTTCATGGCCAGGTAACGACCCAGGATGGTAGCATGTGTGGTGAACACCAGTTTAATGCGTGATCCATCTCGACGTAAATCAGGTATAGGGGTCCCGCCCATCCATTCGTGAAAGTGGCTTATGAGCTTTTGCTTTTTGGGAACTACCGTTTCCAGAGTTTGCAGATATTGCTTTACCAGATAACCAAAGGCTATCACGTTGTCGATCATTTCATCTTCTTCCGGAGTGGCTATATAGTGGTTTTCCCAGATAAAATATTTTATCTCTTCCAACTTTTCCTTGGCGTTAGCGGGCTCCACCAGTATCACCTTAGGCCTTCCTGCCACCAGCCAACGACCATAATGAACATTAACCCCGGTCTTGCGCATTTTTTCCGCCGCTTTGGCAAAAACGCAGTCCGGGTCTTCAATGGGTTCAAATTCTCCTTTTACGTCCCTATGAATATAAGGTCCAATCACACAATAATTGTTCCCGTATTTCTCTACTATACTGGCGGCTTTGGTTCTGATAACCGTATAAATACCGCCCACCTGGTTACATACTTCCCAGGCCACTTCCGTAAGATAGGGTGTCTGCATATTTGATTCTTCTTTCTTAGCCACCAGTGCTCAATAATTAAAAGGTTGAACGAAAAATATAAGGTTAAATATAAACTTATGCAAAGTAAACCTTATTAACTAGTAGCTAAGAAATTAAGAGAACTATAATCAGAAAGAACTGGGGTTTTTAGCGGGCCCTGAGTTTGTAAAAAAGTCCCCCGCTGATGGAGAGCGAATTAAAAGAACGGTTCTCAACTCCTATCTTACCCAGACCATATTGGTAGTTGATCTCCATCTGAGCAGATAAGCGGCGGCTGAAGTAGTGCTCGATACCCATATTACCTGAAATAGATCCGATACTCAGCTGAGATTTGTTGGAGGTACGAATTTCTTCAAACTCCACTAGTTGTTCGTTTTGAATTTCCAGGAAGCTGTAAGTGAATTTTTGCTTGAGCAATAAATCAAGAGTGGGACCACCACCCACAAATACCGACCATTTGTTATTCAGAGGTTGGTAGAACCTAACATACAATGGCACTTGCAAGCTCTGATTCTCCACCCTTATTTCATCGGGATCTGAATCGAAAGTCCCGTAATCGGGATAACGCATCAGGGTTGATTGCGAAAAATTATTGTCGTCCACATCGTCCAACTTATAAGTAAGTTCCTGATAAGCTAATCCTGTCAGTGCGTGGATATTTCGCCGGATGGGAGTTTCTAAGTAGATACCTTGCCGGGAGCTTACAAAACGCTCGCCCAGATCCGGATCCGGAATCAAATAACCCGTGGCAATTCCAGCTCTAAGATCAAGGGGGTGATCCCATTTCCTTTTAGAGGAAGGTACTACGATTCCTCGGACGTACAAATTCTCTGCATCAAGCCCTGGTAGTTGATAATCCACTGCAAATGGATCCAGGGCATCCAGGGACTCCACCGGTCGTTGGGCTAAGCGTCCGAAGTAATCATCGGTAGCGCCTTCCAGGGTTCCGGAAGTATGATCCAGCAAAGGATTCGTTGGTGTGTTCTGAAGTGTAAAGGAGGATGGCAGTGACTTTTGTGCTGCTTCCCGGATCTGATAGATAAGATCCGGATCCCTAAGGTCCATACGGTAATCCAAGTTTGAAAGACTTCCCAGTGGCTTATCTGTGGTGACCGTTGTAGAAAGCAAACTTCCCAGATAGTCATCGGAAGTGGTCACGTATAGCGTTTGAGGTACGGTAGAGGCTTGTGCAGTATGCAGCTCGTTAAGGATCTCCTGCATCTGTGCTTGATTCTCATTTACCTTGTACAGCACACCTACATTGATCAAGGTGATTAAGGCCAGACTTCCAGCTATCAAAGCAGTTTTCCAGCGGGCATACCAGGGTAACGGAGCCAAAAGATCCAGTTTATAGTGCAAATCTTCCCAAGCCCCTTCTTTATAAGGGGGATTGAGCGACTCTAATTTGCCCTTGATAATATGATCAAACTCCTTATTATCCATAATTGGTGTTACCCTCCGCATTAGCATGATGGATCATCTTTTTCAAGCGGACCCTAGCCTTGGACAAGTTCGATTTACTGGTACCTTCACTGATACCTATTTTTTCGGCAATCTCCCGATGGTTATATCCTTCCACTACATACAAATTAAAAATCAGCCGGTAAGCGGGCGGCAACTGGCTTACCATTAATTGAATGTCTGAAACTGCCAGATTATCCAGCACCTCAGGTTTTATATGTTCAGTATCAACAGTGGTGATTTCCAGCGCGTGATAGTGTTTCTCGTTTTTCCGGTAATGGTCGATGGCGGTGTTTATAAAAATACGCCTGGCCCATGCTTTAAACGATCTGTTGGGGTTGTGTTGATCTATTTTTGAAAAGATCTTCAGATACCCATCGTTTAAAACCTCCATTGCTTCATCTTCGTCATGCGCATACCTTAAGCAAATGCTCATACTATATGGGTACAAAAGCTGGAACAGCTTCTTCTGCGCCCGACGATCCCCCTTCCGGCATTTTTTTATCAAAGGATCGATTACATTTTTATTATCTAGATCCAAATAGCCGAGATTTTCTTCTACTGGACGCATAAGAGAGGGGTTTTGGTTGCCTTTTGGTTCTTCATTATATATACGGTGGTTAGACCTTTGGTAACCGCAAAAATCGTGCTTGATTTAAAGGCAACCAGCTGCAAGCCGCATACGTCATGTGGACAACCAACGCTCGGGTTACTCTATGATATGAAAAAATTACTGTGGTCGATTTTTGTTCTGATTACCCTATTGATCTTCATTGGCCTTACTTCTTGCTTCCACGGCGGGGACGAAGAGAGGCCTGGTATGAAGATAAATACAGATCTTATAATAGGCAAGATTTGGAGCATTTCATTTTTTGAGGACAATGGAGCCGATGAAACAGCCCAATTTTCAGACGTATACATACAATTCCTTCCCAACTTCAAACTGGCGGTAATAAAAGGCTGCGAAACGGTAGAAGGTGAATGGATTTTATCTTCCGACAGCACCTTGTTGGTGATACGCATGCCGGCAGATGTTGATCCCCCACTAGATCAGTTGTCCGATGAATGGATCATAACCCGCCTCACCGAGAATAATTTGAATATTATCGAGCAGGATGACAAAGGGGATGAAGAATTTCATTTGCAAACCGCTCCGCTCAGGGCTCTCTCTTGTCAAGATTGCTCTGAATTTACCAGCATCCTTACAGACAGTGTATGGTCTGTGACCCTTCTAGAGAATACCCAAGTGTCTCAGACAGACCAACTGAAGGGATTTTATCTGCAGTTCTTCATCGACGGTACATTTACCGCTTCGTCCGATAATTTACAAGCCAACGGAGAATGGGCGGTAACCGATAACTGTCAAACACTAGTAATGGAATGGCTGGAAGCACCCACTATTGGATATGCCCTCAATGATCTGGCCAAGGACTGGATCATATTGGAGTATGACAGCGAGTTTATGTCTTTCGAGGCCGACGATGAGTCCGGTACTTTAATGGAAATGAAGAAGGGCCGTTTTCCGGGCTGTTCGGAGCTAAATAACAGCTTACACAATACTTCATGGTATATCAGTTTCTTTGCTATAAACACTGATGTGATCACTCCTCAATTCACCGGAACGGGGCTCACCTTCCTGCCTAACAATCAATTGGCTACCGAAGTGGTAATAGGCCCCGCAGTACTGGGAACTTGGTTGCTAGCCGGTGATTGCGATGAATTGATCCTGGATATCCAAGCTGGCATACTTACAGAATTGAGCCGGCAATGGATTATCGAAGAGATCGAAGATCAGATCATCAAATTGGTTTATGAGGAAAACACCCTGCGCATGGAGATGCATTTAAAGCGCGGGGTTCCACCGGTCTCCTTCGCATGTACCAAAGTGATTGACTTTCTTAAAGACAAGACCTGGAAAGTCAATAGCTTCCTGGAAAATGAATCCGACGATACTGATAGTTTTGAGGATTATCAATTCAAGTTCAATCTGGACGGCAGTTTTATTGTCCTAAGCGACAATCAGGAAGAGGTCGGATCATGGTCCCTTATCCGAGGTTGTAATTCCATAGACATCAATGTAGATAATAGCGGACCTCTGCACGACCTCAATCACAGCTGGACCATTGAATCTTATGGTGACTATATGATAAAACTGGTCTACAGCCAAAGTGATGATTATAAAGAATTGATATTGGAAGAAGTTTAAGTAACTATAAACCTTACCCGTTGATTTTTAAGTTTAGGTAGTAGCGGCTCTCCATCCGAAAGGTAAACGAGAGCCGCTATTTTGTTGGTTCGCCATCAAGGTTTTTCTTGAGCCATTGACTGAAAATATTTACCCACCACCTGTTCGGCCGGTTTATTAAAAGGGACGAATCTACGATCTTGTGAACCTCTGTTCTCCATTACCGTAGGCCATTTCCACCAAAAAATGCCTTCAATTAAATGGTGTTCCTGGAGCACCTCCATTACGGCTTGATAGGCCATCGCCTGATGATGGGGATGATAACTCTTATCACCAGCTTCCTCATGGGGTTGCTTCCAGGGTGACTCCACACTGCGAAAACCAATTTCCGTAATCAAAAGAGGTTTTTTATTGGATTGTACCACTTGTTCTACCTTTTGGCAGGCCCTGGAAAACCCTTTCTTTAATTGAGCCACAGTTGGTTGGTCCTGGGTGCTCATGGGATAGTAGCAGTTTAAGCCTATATAATCCAACTCGTCCCAAAATCCCAGTCTTTCAAATTCCTGGCCCCAGTTGGCGGCGTATGTCAATTTGCCACTGTAGATCTTTCGGATCTTGGCGATTAATTGTCGCCAGTGGTGCTCTTGTTTTAAGGTAGCTTGAGAAAATTCGACTCCAATACATAAAATATCCACTTGGTGCATTTCCGCTAACAATGCATAGTGACTGATCCATTGATAGTAATGTTCGAAAAATTGATCCCATTTAGCCTGATTTTCCATTTCCACATCTCCCGGCCAGCCTCCGCGGACCCAAATCTGGGGCTTCAGCATGGTCACCATCCCCAGCTCACGGGCATTTCGGATAGCGTGAATTACTCCTTCGTCGTGTTCTCCCCCCGCACTTTCGCTAAAAGGCAATGGTCTGGCTTCATGGGGATCTTGCATACCGGTGTAAGGGACTACTGCTACCGCATTGGAATACAGCTGTTGTAGTCGCTGTAAGGACTGTACCGATAACTTGGAGCCATATCCGTTGTAAATACTGTACCCTTCATGCGTAAAATTGAAGCCCCTCATAAAAGGCAGGGCGTCAACAACCCTTTCTCTTGGAGGTGGCGTGCCTACCCAACTTCGCCACTTGATGGTCAAAGCGCTTAGTTCTTCCGAAGATGGTTCCCAATGAGTATATCTTTCCAGAAACTCTTCTTTACCCCAGTGATCAATTAGAAAAGACACTAAGCTAGCGCTAACCGCTTTGCGTTTCAAGGGAGAGATCGCCGGTAAATGCGATTCGTCCAACAGGCTGGATATATGGGGAGCGTTGTTGTGGTAAATCAGCAAGCTTGCCCAATATTCATAGCCCGATTCCTCCCAGTTCTCACTGAAATAGAGAGAAAGACCCAATTCCAGGACTGGATGTTGAGGCTCTCCTAGCAACTCTCGCACCAGCAGTTGGTTTTCCATTCCTGGTGCTCTTCTCAGCGAATAGTCATTCAAAACCGTATGCACCTGGTTCTGGTCAAAATCCAAATGACTTTGGCCGCTATTGTCCGTCATCAGCCCCTTTACCTCCGACGAAGGGTATAAATAATAATCTATGGGGGGAAGGGAACCGGTATATCCCAGAAATTCTTGGATATCCAAAGCCTTGGACTGGCAGTTCCTGGTAAATTCTCTTACAGCGTCGTTAACCAGCTGGGAGTGGTAAGTATGGAACCGGTAGGGAAGATATTCCCAACTGTCCACAGTAGTTGTAGGCAATTTAATTTTCTGATTATCAACCACCTCCCAGCGATCGTGGGGTTGTTGAGAGAAGTCGCCCATTAACACGCGTTTGGTACCTTGCATAATTTCGTAGTTCCAGCCACCCCAAACCCGATTGGCCGTACGCTGCAGCAGTATCTCCTCCACAATACTTTGATCCCAAGAGCTTATCAGGCTAATTGGTAGTGTTACGTTATAGGGATTTGGGTAGTAGGAAAGTACGAATCCGTGAGTTGAGGCCTGGTAATTCTTTCCATCAAATTGCAGCTGGCCCTGCTTATAACTAAAGGGCAGGGCATTGGAGATCTTGTTGATCCAGGGGTTCTCTTGGGGAGAACCAATAATGAGGCAGGGTGTGGATCTCAGATCTTCCAGAGTAACCTCATGGTGCGAACGCAATATGCTCTTTACCCCCCAGGATCCGGAATTCAGCTTCCTGGTAAACTCTTGAAGTGCTTGCTTGATAGATGGGGTAAGCGTGCCATGGACTACTAGCAACTGCCGATGTTCCCTTAAGGCTCTAAAGAGATCCCGGCGAGTTACCTCCTTTTTTCCGGGATCCGCTGGAGTTTTAGTTTTACCCTGCAGTTCACATCCGGACATGGTCAGACAGACCATTACGGTGATGATCATCAAGAAACGACCGCGGAATACCATATTTTAACGTAATTTAACAAAGAGAAGGAAACTATCCTTCAATACAATTGTTGCAAAGAGTATAAAAGCATCAACGAAATTTATGAAAAACAAGTTTATCTGGGTTTTATCACTGTTTGTGGGATTTAGTTTTACCTCCTGCGCTCAGAACGCTACAGTGGAAAGCAAAGTCACTAACGCTCAAGCATCAGATGCCATGATCGAAAAAGTAACGAAATCAGAAGCTGAATGGAAAGAAGTGCTCACCCCCCAGCAGTATCAGGTCTTGAGAGAACAGGGTACCGAGTATGCCTTCAGCGGAGAATATTGGAATCACAAAGAAAAGGGAGTCTATATATGTGCAGCATGTGGTTTGGAATTGTTCAGCAGCGACACCAAGTTTAAGTCTGGGACCGGATGGCCTAGTTTTTACCAACCGATTGCCGACGAGCACGTGGGAGTTGAAGAAGATCGCGCCTATGGCATGGTACGCACCGAGGTTCATTGTGCCCGTTGCGGGGGCCATCTGGGTCATGTTTTCAACGACGGCCCCAATCCTACTGGTTTAAGGTACTGCATTAATTCAGCCTCTCTAGGTTTTAAGGATCAATAAATTTCTAAAGCTTAAGGCCTTAAGCCTTTAAACTTCTGCCCCATGGACCAATTCATGCAAGCTGCCATTGAACAAGCAGAAAAGAGCCTTTCTGAAGGTGGAATACCTATTGGCTCTGTACTAGTTAAAAACGGTCATATCATAGCACGAGGTCATAATAAACGGGTTCAGGAACAAAATCCCATACTGCACGGGGAAATGGATTGTCTCTTTAATGCTGGCCGCATAGGCACCTACCGCGACACCATAATTTATTCTACTTTAATGCCCTGTTATATGTGTGCCGGCACTATCGTTCAATTCAAAATACCCAAAGTAGTAGTAGGCGAATCAAAGACCTTTGAGGGCGCCAGGTCCTTCATGGAACAACACCATGTAGAGGTAATTGACCTGAACGATTCCCGTTGCATCGAGTTGATGGAGAAATTCATTACTGAGAATCCAGATCTTTGGAATGAAGACATCGGGGAATTGTAGATAGACAATTGTCAGCGATATTTGAATTCCGTTTACCTCGTTCCTAAGAAATTATAGCCGATGACGATCTCCCCGGCATTGAATTCCGAATCCCAAAACTCTACTCCTCTGAGTACATTCCTGTTGACGTGATAGCGAGCTTCGATACTAAACTTCTTTGAGTAGCTGTAGCCAACTCCGAATATGCCATTAAAATTGGTGTCATATTCAAGATCATCAAATTCTTCAAAAACGATTTCACCTTCAATGGGGAAACTGAAAATATAACCAGCATTAATAAAAATGCTAGATTTTTCATTGATGAAGAAATAATAACGCAAAGCCATAGGTAACTCAATGGAAATGTAACTGGTACTGGCACCAGATGAATCCTGCTGACCTGTGGCCAAAAACGTATATACGGCAGTTGCGTTATCAACCTCCCAGGTTTGATAGCTTGGCTCTACCACTATTCCCCATTTTGAATTGTTAAACGGTAAGACCACCTCAAATTCCAAACCCACCCTGAATCCCAAATTATCGCCGAAGTCCACCATACGTTTGCTTGGAAGGGAACTTACAGCCAGTAGCGAAGAATTTCTTACTCCAGGACGAATGCTCAGGTTAAATCTGGTCTTTCTTACCTGTCGGTTATCATGCGTATAATTCGGATCCTTGCAGGTGTTATATTTTATAAAATACTCTACCAAATCGGGCTGTCTGTATTCAACTCCCTGCAGGTCGGTAATATTCATATCGGCACAACTAAGATCTTTTGCCAGCTGACTTCTATAGGTGTTGTTATATCCAATGGTCCCGTCAGCCCGGCGAAAACGTTTATAGATCAAAGCGGTTATTGCTCCATCACCAACCCTGTAAAAATAGCGCACCAAATTTCGATTGGAGTAAACAAATAAGGAACCCTCCCCCACCACTACTTTCCTAAGAAACAGTGTTTCACGAGTTAACTTCGGATTTTTGTCTTCATCCATTTTGTCAACCACATCTGTGGAAATATCCAATTGCACAGAAAACCGTTGAAATTGATATTTACCCACACCGAACTCCTGGACCGATTCTAAATCTCCGGTTTTTACCTGAGCATTTTCTGTAAGCTTGTAATCAAAACGAATGGGATTGTTCTGCCAGTCTGAATTGCGCACTAGACATTCGATCTGGTCTCCATTCTCATCAATATAATATCCTGGAAGGAATTTGGTTTGTGCCCAACTGCTTATAAAATGGCCCAGTAATAATGTCCCAAGGAATGCTTTTTTTATCATCAATTCAGGTTTTTTATGTTAGTTAATCCGGCAAATTATAGAAATGACAGGTCATGAACAAGTTAAGATATGCGGTATTCCTTACCTTAGGAATATCAAGTATTTATACCTGAATTTGACTGGTATCACCAGGGTAAGGTGACAGTATTGGTAAGATTGGATCTTTTTATCATGTTAATACTAGTAAATCTTTTTCAACTCCTTACCAAACATATTTCACCACTGGCTCCACATAAAATTATTGGCATTCATAAGAAATTTCACATTATTCCGTTATATTAAATGTCTAATTAACGGGGTGTAGGAAGCTGTTTGTCAGTTTTTTATACATTTTAACACATGATCAGGAAAAAATTCTCCACTAGGAGCTTCCAATCTTTTTGGGTTCGCAACGAAAAGGATATTATCCAACTCATGCTGGCGGCGGTATTAATAACCTACATGATCGTTCAGCGTTTTATTGCTTAGATGGTGAGATCAAGTGAAAAATGGTGCCAACTGGGATTTGTACAGTTCCAGGAATTCCTGAAGCCTTTTTAGTCGATACTGCATAATCCAGCGCGGATGAGGCAGAGGCCGTATTTCCGTAAACAAACCATACTTCTGATTGATCATTTGCAAATATCGGAAGTTCTTCCCCTGACCTAAGCTAAAAGCTACCTCCCGGCAACCAAACTTCAATTGTAGCTTTAATGCCTTTACCATAAAGCTCTCCCAGGATTCCTGCAATTCGCGCAGATCGTAATAATTTAGATTTTTCCCGTCTTTGGTAAAGCCTAATGGCGACACTGAAGTGAAATAGCAATTGGCGTAAAATGATTCTGCACCGCCGCAGGCTGCTATCATTTGATACACAAACTTTGAGGAGAGTTCCGCTTTTTTGTCAAAAGAGTTGTCAATTCCACAAATACCCTGCAACCTGATGGGATCTGTGAATGGTATTCCGGTGGTTCCCGCCCCTAACCTTCCGGGATTGATACCGATTAGAAATGTCCTCTTGTTTCCATCGCTGTAATACTTGGTATAGAATTGCTTCATGACCTTCTGAGCATCTTGCTGTCGATGAGGACAAAGGACCTCGATATTATCCGGCACCGGTGGGCCCATGTCCAGACTGTTGTAGAAATCCAATATTTGGTCACCAAATAACTTCACGGCTTGAAATTATGACTATTTGGGCAACAAAAAAACCGCTAAGATCTTAGCGGTTTTAGTTAGGGTAATTTCTTTGATCAATCTAGTCGCTTCAAGTATACCGGTTGACGGTCCAAGCGCTTGCCGTGTTGTTCATAAGATACCAGCCTTCCGTTTTTCATCAGCCATATATCATGGTCATCATCATCTCCAATTTCAATGTTGTCGAAATCTTCCAACACCAAGGCACCGTTGCGGATATACCAATGACCGTATTCCACTTCTCGCTCTCCAAATGCATTTACCACTACCTTCAGTCGATTGTCATCCAGAAATCGCATCTCTATATCGATCTCATCAATAATCCCAAATACCATAGATGTAATGGATTTAGCAAACACCCTTCCCAACCAGGGAATATCATCATCCCTCATTTCCTGTTCGATCTCCTCTTCATCTATATCGATAACCATTTGCCAGTTACCTCTTAAGTCCCTTTCTTTTACCCGATTTTGAGCTTGTGAAGCAAAACCCAGGGTGAAAGTCAATAATATTATCAAGATCGTAGGTTTCATAGTGCAGTATTTTGTATTACAAGGTACTAATTTATGAAATATACTGGAAACCGGGTGATAAGGTTACAATAATGTCAACTCAGAGAGATAACTCTCTGAAAATCAGTAAGAATAAATTGCAGTTATAGTACAGGACTTTTCAAGGATTAATAAGGTCCCAAAGGCCTACATAGTCTTTTCTTTCCTTCAAAACCAAAAGCGGCACCTTCTTTTCTAATTGCACCAGTTTTTCCGTTTCACTGCCCAGGAAGAACTTAGAGAAGCGGGAACGACCGCCAGCCGCAATTAAGATAAGACTGGCCTGCTGCGTCTCAGCTTCCTTCTTTATATGGTCCGATGCATAGGAAGTGACCAATGGTGTGAAAATAGAGGTGACCGGCAACTGGTACTGATTGTAGGTGGTATTGAACTCCTCAAATTGGGACTCTGCGGCTTCTCGTACCGCCCGCATAATCTCATCTCGTGGGAACCCCTCGTAGTAATAGGCGTGGGGCATTTCGTACACATGTTGCAAACATACTTCCGGGGAAGGTTCCAGTTGCTGGGTTAGTTGCAGGGCAAAGTTCAAAGCCTCACCACTAGCCTTTGAAAAGTCTACCGGAACCCAAATACGAGATAATTCCGTTGGTATTTCCTCAGGAACAAACAGCACTGAGCAAAACGATTTGCGCACAAACTTCTTAGGAAAGAGACCCCTCCCCTGGTGCTTTTCTTTACTCCCAACAATGAAAAGATCCACTTCCTTCAGATAGGTATCCCTCCATAGATCAAACTGCACGGATCCCTCCATCACTTCACAACTTATGGGGTCGTTCTGGCTAAAATATTGCAGCACTACTTCTTCTACATCCGCCAGCAACTCCTCATAACCGGGAGCTTTCATTTGATCGGGCAGATGAACATGAACTGCATCTGGCAGCCAGCTTGCCATGTGCACAAATTCGATGCGCTGAGGTTTGAGAATATCGTGAAGTAATTTGGTGTATTTGATTACGCTGTGATCGATGGAGGTAAGGTCAAGTCCTACCATCCATTTATTTAATGGGTCCATATTGATGCCTCTTTATTGGCAATAAACTAGGTAGCGATTGAAAAATTATAACTAACATAAGTCAGTAGACGCACTGATTTTCATTTGGCTGGGTAGATAGCTCTTTCAGATTATTCTGGAAATTCGAGTCACCCCACTCTATTCCACCGACTCCTTTATGGACTTTTGCAGGCCATGTATCAGGCTAGCTATAGTGTAGTGATATTTCTTGAGTCGTTCGTGAGACTCTTTTTGCAATAGATGGTGCTGAGCTTGCTTTTGATGATCTTCTGCTAGTTGTTGGTTATAGCTGCTGTTTTCATCCAGCAAGCTCAGATCCAGTTCATGCTTGTTTATTTGCAGCTCATGCTCCCTGATGGCTATTTGATGCTCCTTAAAATCATCCAAATGGCGACTCACCGCCTCTTCGATAATACGAAGGCTGTCGTATAACTTACTCATCTCTCGCTCCCATACATCAAGGTCACGCAGCCACATGTTCATTTCAGATTTCCACAGCAAGTGATCATTATGCAAGGCTAAATGTGATTTGGTAATCATAACATATTGATTTTAAAGTACAACATCTTTAACAGGATTTGATTTTTTGGCCTTCAGAGGAAAAGTAATTACTGGTAGAACGGCGTGATTAACTACTTGCTCGCTAAGGCTACCGGACAGTAAATGCCCGATCCCGGTGCGCCCATGGGTGGCCATTACAATCATGTCGGCCTGACGATCTTCGGCAAAGTGACGAATACCCTCTTCCTCCATAAGGTCATTGTATATATTAACTGTATAATCCTGCAAATGATGTTCCTTGGCAAACTGCAATAAATTACTCATGCCATCTCGCTCACTTAAGAAATTACTGGGAGTATTAATGGTCAAGAGATGGATCTTGGCATCAAACAGTTGTTGCAGGTTTTTTAACTCCAGCGCCATGTACTCCCCTCTATCGAAATAACTGGCAGCAAATACCAAATCATTGATACCTTCCAAGGTTACAGGACCCTTTAAGGTGATCACCGGGCAATGTGCGTTGCGCACCACTTTCTCAGTATTACTTCCTACCAGCATCTCGTCAATCCCGGTAGTTCCATGAGTTCCCATTACAATGAGCTCACAAGGTTCCTTTTTTATTTCTGTACTGATATTTCGATAAGGGTTGCCGATCTTGATCTGATACTCTGACTCTATATCCTCCTTGGCAAGCTCGCTGGTAATAACCTCTAGTTGCGCCTTTACCTTTTCAATAAATCGCATCACATAGACATTTCCCAGTTGATCGTGCATCCCGCCGCTCACTGCGGTTATGTAGGGAGCGGATGGCTGTTCAACCACATGCATCAACTTAATCTTCATTCCGTGTTTCACAGCCAACTGCCTGGCAAGATCCAGGGCATAATTTGCGTGTTCCGAAAAATCTGTAGGTACTAATATCGTTTTCATGATGTTTTAAATTCTTTTATTTCTGTCAGGTTTGATGGAATCCCAGGTGCCTGCTCGTGGGTAGTGAGAGCGTTTTGTACCATGATAAATTCCAGCACGTTCTCCATATTCAGAATACCTAATAACTTATCATTCTGGATCACCGGCAAAACGGATATCTTCTTTAATTGAAATTCTTCAAAGACTTGATCCAATGCTTCTCCGGGATCCAGACCTCTGAATTTACTGGTCATGATGTCCCGAATGTCGTGATGGTCGCGCTGGTGCTTCAAGCCATGTATGATCTGCGCGGAGGTCAGTAGTCCCACTACAGCCTCTCCTTCAACCACCACAAAATCTTTTTCTTGACTGTCAAGCAATAGTTTAACAGCATTCAACAAGGAGTCTCCGGCTTTTAGGGTGTGGTACTTTCGCATCATCACATCCGATACCCGGAAATTGTGAAGTATGGACTTGTTCTCAACCTGTCCCATTTCGAACTGCGCCCCCAGATAAACGAAGATGGCAATCAGCAATAAAATGGGATTATATAGAAGACCGATGAAAGCAAAGCCAATAGCGATGATCTGTCCCAGAGCAGCCGCCATGCGTGTGGCCTGCAGCCTGGAAAACCGAAAGGCCAGCAATGCTCGCAACACCCGGCCACCGTCCATGGGAAAGGCGGGAATAAGATTAAAAATGGCCAGTATGATGTTAACCATCAACAGGTTCACTAACATACTTTGGAAATTGAGGGATTGCCAGTCCAGGGTATCCAAATTCAGGATCTGCGGATTGAATAGAACCAAAACTATCCCCATAACAGCAGCTATTATAACATTTACTGCTGGTCCGGCCAGTGCCACCCACAGTTCCTGTTTGGGGTCCTCGGGGATCCTTTCAAGTCTGGCTAAACCGCCAATGGGCAAAAGCGTGATATCCCGGGTAGAAATCTTGAACTTTCTGGCCATTAGGGCATGGCCCAATTCATGCAGGATCACACAGCCAAAGATCAGCATAATGAATAAGGCCGCCGCAGTGGTCTGCTCCCAGGACTTGCCTTGCTGTATTTGACTAAAAACGATCCAAAGCAACAGGATCAGGAAGGTCCAGTGAATAAAGATTTTTATCCCCGCGATTCGTCCCAGGTTCAACGACCATTTCATACCCCTAATCTGTATTTGCCAAGGATTTTATACCATGAGCAAGGTCACTCAGATGATTGAGTTTCATCAGATCTGTCTTGGGAAAGATAAGAATCCGCAATGCGTAGAAAGTCTTTGTCAGTTACAATTCCCACTAGTTTTTGATGTTGATTCAACACTGGCAAACAACCGATCTTTTTCTCACTCATAATTCTCAGTGCTTCCAGGGTGTCCGTTTCCGGTGATACCGTCACCACGTCCTTTATCATGACATCTTTGACCATCACTGCGGGATTTTGTTGTGCATGCTCGGCATAATATTGCCCTAATCTGCCCATGGTTATTAGGCCTACCAATTCCCCCAGGCGATTTTCAACCAGCATATGTCGAATCTGATTCCATTTCATAATATTGGGCACCAGATCAATAACATCTTCCTCATCTACGGTATACAACTTCTTGGACATGATTTGATCGACACGTTGGTAGTGATGCGGCCCATCCGACACCTCTGAAGGCTGCAACGGAGGCCATTGATGAATGGGCTCCTTGCCTTGCTGTCTTTTTAACATCACCTCGGTGAGTCCCAATGCCGCACTGTCTTCAGGCATTTGTTTACGCAGTTGATTGAATGACTGTATTATCCAGGTAGACCCGGTCTGACCGGATTTGACCCGGTCTTCAAGTACTCCCAGGTACTTGTCAATTTCAGATCGATCAAGGGACGCCTTGTGTAATCCTGCTTGGGCCAAAGGGAGGAGTTCCTGTAACAAAAGATCTTTGGCCTCATAGGATTTACCATTGATCCAGGTCATTTTGGTGTTCATTCCATGACGAGCAGCCCGCAAAAAATTGGCTTTGGCTTCGGAGAAATCCCACGAAGATTCGTCCAGTGGATTATCGGGAACCAGGTGCATCAGACCTATCCAAAAAGCCGCATTGGATACTTCATCTAAAACAGTAGGGCCTGAAGGCAGGTAACGATTTTCAATACGCAAATGCGGTACACCATCCGTAATACCATAGCACGGCCGGTTCCAGCGATAGATAGTACCGTTAAACAGAGAATACGCCTTTAGTTTGGGAATATCTCCTTTTTGCAGTTGTTCCAATCCATCCTCCAACTCTTTGCGAATGACTAGGGGGCGATAGGAGGAGATATCCTGCTTTATAAGTTCGGTAAGGTCATTCTGTAACCAATTATCTCCGAATATCACCCGGGGTTTGGTCTTACGTAATTCTTCCTGATAGCCCCGGGTATCCGTAGCCTGTTGAAAAAGTGCTATTCTGGTCTCCCTCCATAAACGTTTACCCATAAATAAAGGCGAGTTGGTAACCGCTGCCAGAATAGGACCAGCGATGGCTTGAGCCCAATTGTAGCCCTTGGTAAAATTAGTGGCGCCGATTTGGTAGTGTACCTGAAAACTGGTGTTACAACTCTCGAACATGACGGAGTCATGGCGGGTAAACAGTTCGTCCGTACCCTGAATATGGAACTCCTGCGGCCCGTTTCTTATATGTTGAATGGCCTGATTCAAGGCCCAGTACCTTTGCCGGGGCGACATGAAATCCATCCCCAGATCACTGGACTTAATTGTGGGTAAAATACCCGTCAACAGGGGATTGCTGTTCCATTTAATGGCGGATTGGCGACAATCATTTATCGCCCGTTTTAAGGCTTTGTGCAGTTCGGAAAAGCAACCGCTCTTCAACTCCAGAGGGTCCAGGTTAACTTCAAGATTGAACTTGGCCAGTTCTGTCGTGAAATGGTCATCATTCATATCTTCCAATAGCTCCTCGGCCATGGGAGACGGACGGAATGAACTATCGATTAAACACAATTCCTGTTCGGCCCCAATACGGGTTATACCCTCCTCGATCATTCCACGCTCTATCATCAACTCCAGGGCTTCCACGTCCGAAAAAAGCAATCGGGTGTAAGCGCGAAGATCAGTACTATCAACAACCGGTATTACATTAAGTGATCCCATAATCCACTAATTACAGATAGTCATTACCGCTGCTTCAGTGGATTGGAATTCCGGGCTGAGGTAGGGAACGCCCAATTCCAGTCCCCTGAGGATCAATAAGACTGCCAGAACCCAGGTACAACCGATCACGATAGATCTGGAAGAGCGCCAGGAGGCGGGGATTACTGACAAACTTTTTACGATTAGCCACAATGCCGGGGTGGTACCCAAACCGAATAGGGCCATATACTTTACTCCTTGTAGAACATCAGCAGTAGACAGGGCCGCAGCCAGAGCCACATAAGTTAATCCACAAGGCAATAACCCGTTGACCATACCTAACCAGACCATCCTGTTTCCGGCCATATTACCTACATATGTTTTAATCCGCAACACAACTTTTGCCCATTGACCGGAAACGCCCCTCCAGGAAATAAGCAGTCCCGCAATTAACAGAAACCCCGTAGCAATGGAAAGTATCTGCTGACTGCTGGTGAACTTAATGCCCATGCCGAAGGTTGCCGCCAAGGCCCCCATCAGCATGTAGACCAGGACGCGTGCCCCGTGATAGTAGATTTGATCCAGGGCAGATTGCGAGCGATGCTGGTTTATGGTAACCACTAAAGGCCCACACATCGCCAGACAATGAAGGCTTCCCGCCACACCCAAGATCAAAGCACTCCAAATCATGGTACATAAATATTTTTCTGCTGATAATAAGACTTATCCTTTACTTGCCACTCAACCTTCACTTTCCATAATCCGTTCGCCAGTTCCTGTAATGGGATCAGCTGTTGATTTTCGTTGTTTGGTGCCAACTTCCAGATTCGGTCCAGCGCTGCATTGGAAGGACGATACAGGGTAACCTGTCCTGTTAATCCCAGATGTGAGGCAGGGAATGTAATGGTCAGGGTATGAATTTCATCCAAAACTTCAATAGTCACTGGCTGTTTCAAGGAAGCCGCATTTGCAATCTTATCAATTTGTTGTTGATAGGCCAGCTCTTGGCGATAATAATCAGGGGCTACCAGATTTACCTTAGACCTAAAGGACTTGACGGCCAATACTCCCAATATGCCCATAAAAAGCAAGTATGCTACCACTATTCGGTATCCCCAGTTCATTTTATTCCGGTTTTAATTGGTCCTAAAAAACTCGTTTTAACTTTTTCTAGTAATTCGCCGTTACTAAAAACACCCAACACCAGGGTAGTTTTAGTTTCCCCCAGTTCATGGGCCGGGATCTCAATAAAGTAAACACCCTCAACCATATCATTGGAAGGCACCACCACTGCCTCCCCTCCCACTTTCTCGATGTGGGCATTGGGCTGGTCCATCAATCTTAATTCCAATGGCATTTCATCGAAAGTTTTATTCACAAATTGAACGTTGAACAGATTGGTAATATTCCCTTCTTCAGTTCTCTGGAATAATTGTCCGGGCACTCTCAGTACGGTAGCTTCCACATCGCTACGGCTAACCAGCAAATAACCTAGTAAGCCCATTAGGGCCACCAGTACCGCGGTGTACCCTGCCAACCTGGCATCGTATTTTATCTTTTGATTCTCTGCAATACCATTATAGGAATCGTAGCGAATCAGCCCTTGGGGCTTATCAATCTTTTCCATTACCTGGTCGCAGGCATCGATACAAGCGGTGCAGTTGACACACTCCAACTGGGTACCGTGTCGAATATCTATTCCTGTGGGACAGGCATGAACGCACAATTTACAATCAATACAATCCCCTTGCTGGTTATCGCTTTCCTGTTTCTTTAATTTACCCCGGGGCTCACCTCGTAACCAATCGTAGGCCACTACGATAGAATCTTTATTCAACAATACTCCTTGCAACCGCCCATAGGGGCATACTACGGTGCAAGCCTGTTCCCTAAAATAAGCGAATACCCAATAGAATATACCACTAAAGAAGATCAATCCAAGAAACCCACTAAGGTGAGCGCTAGGCCCTTGGCTGATCACTACCTTTACCTCTTCTATTCCTATAAGATAAGCCATCATCAGATGACCTATCAGTACGGAAATCGCAACAAATATTAGTTGCTTGCCCACCTTCTTGATTATTTTGTCCGTGGTCCAAGGGGCGGCATTCAACTTGCGTTGTTTATTGGCATCACCCTCTATCCAATACTCAATCTTGCGAAATACCATCTCCATAAATAAGGTTTGCGGGCATGCCCACCCACACCAAAGTCGTCCAAAAGCTGTGGTGAACAGGATCACAAACACAAAGAAGGTGATCATGGCCAAGCCGAACAAGATAAAATCTTGAGGCCAGAAGGCCTGTCCCAATATGATGAATTTTCGTTCGAAGAAATTCATCAGAAGCAATGGCTGGCCGTTGATCTTGATGAAGGGCCCACTGAATAAAACCGCCAGCAGGATCACCGTAACTACTATTCTAAGGTTGTGAAGACGCCCTTGGGGTTTTTTGGGATATATCCAGATGCGGTTTCCTGCCTCATCAACGGTGGCGATTGAATCGCGATATTCTTCATCATATTGATACAGCTCTTGCATGCTCGGCCTCTGCTATTCAGCATCCGCTTGGTAAAGCTCCCCTTGAGCGCTTTTACCATTAGGCGGATCGGTCCCCACCAAGGACAAAATATAGGAAGAAACATCTCTCATCTGCACAGGGCTTAAAAGAGGCTCCCAGGATATCATTCCTTTTTGCGGCACCCCGTATTTTACCGTTTTGAAGACATCCTGCATACTTCCACCATGAATCCAATAGGCATCGGTCAGATTAGGACCGATACCCCCCCCGCCATCATCCCGATGACAGGATGCACACTGCATATCATATATCTGCTGGCCGTTTTTAAGCACAGCTTCACTGTTGTCAAACTCCACGGTACTTTCATCGATATTGCCCACTGCTTCGCTTTCCAGGGCCAGTAGTTCCGCTCGTGCCGCATCGGCCTCCGCTACCTCAATTTCATAAAGTTCTCCCGGTAAGGGGGCACTCTCGAAAACGTGATAAACGAACATATAGACCACCCCTATAACAATGGTAATGTAGAATAAAGCGGTCCACCAAGGAGGTAAATGATTATCCAGCTCACGTATGCCATCATAATTATGGTCCAAAAGAATATCTCTTTCTTTTTCCTGAGGTACCCTATCATTGATCTTTTCCCAAAACTTCTGCCACCAACCTTGTTTTTTGACACTGACAGATTCTTCCGGCTTCCTCAAGGCCAGTTGTAACACGTTTAGGGTGTATATGGCCACCATCAATACCAGAATAGCTATGATGATCACCAAGATCAGGATCCATAGGATCACGGTTTCCTGATCCCAACTGGATTCAGTGGTCTGGGCAAACCCCCACTGTGGGACCAATAGCAATAAGAACACCGTTACAATTTTTGCGGTTTTGCTTCGCCCCTGTGAATTTGGAGTATCTGGGTCCAGGGGTAGGTTCTTCATTTTATTAATGTACTTTTTGTCCACTTTAATTAGCCATAAAAGGAGCAGAATGAAGAATCCGAAGAAAATGGTCAATGATATAATAGGCCAGATTGACACGTTTTGAATTTGCTCGAAATAGTATTTAAACATGATTATTCTCCTTTCTGATTAGTGGAATTTAAGGCAGCTGTGGGAGTACCCTTTATATCTGTTCCCAAGCGCTGCAGGTAGGCAATCAAAGCCACAATCTCAGATTCAGGTACTACTTTTATTTCATCCTGAGCCATCTCCTGTTCCAAAGTATTGGCAATCTCCTGGGCCTGTGCCCGCAAATCATCCAATGCTTCATCTTCATAGCCCTGTTCATAAGGTACGCCCAGTTTGCGCATTACCCTAATCTTGGCGGCAATCTGACTTTCATCAATGGTATTTTGGAACAACCAGGGATACGGAGGCATTATGGAACCTGCCGAGGTGAGGTTCGGGTCATACATATGATAATAGTGCCAACTATGAGGATACTTGTTACCTACTCTATGTAGATCCGGACCAGTACGCTTAGAACCCCAAAGGAACGGATGATCATAGACGAACTCACCCGCCTTGGAATACTCTCCCTGGTATCTTTCCGTCTCATTGCGAAAAGGACGCACCATTTGAGAGTGGCAGCCAACACATCCTTCTCTGATATAAATATCCCGGCCCTCCAATTCCAGGGGTGTGTAGGGTTGTACACTGGCGATGGTAGGCACATTGGACTTAATTAAAAACGTGGGCACCATCTCGATAACGCCACCGATCAAAATAGCTACTAAAGTCAGTACGGTGAACAACACAGGCTTGCGCTCCAAAACATGATGCCATGAACCTCCGGTTACCGGCTTATTATCTAAAGCATAGGCTTCGGCTGGTTCGTTGGCCATAAATTGACCCCGTCGGGCGGTCATGATTAGATTATAGGTCATTACCAATGCACCGATCAGATACATACCACCTCCTATGGCCCGGGTCATGTACATGGGAATGATCTGAGTTACGGTTTCCAGGAAATTAGGGTACTGCAAGAAACCGTCGGCTGTGAATTCCTTCCACATTAAACTTTGGGTTACTCCAGCCCAATACATAGGCAAGGCATAAAAGATAATACCCAAGGTGCCGATCCAGAAGTGGAAATTAGCCAGTTTTAGAGAGTATATCTTGGTGTTCCACATTTTAGGTATCATCCAGTATAACATACCGAAAGTGAGGAATCCGTTCCAACCCAATCCACCCACGTGCACATGTGCGATGATCCAGTCCGTAAAGTGAGCAATTGCATTGATAGACTTAATTGAAAGTAACGGGCCTTCAAGCGTCGACATTCCGTAGGCGGTAACAGCCACAACCATAAACTTCAGCACAGGATCTTCCCTTACCCGGTCCCAGGCGCCTCTTAATGTCAACAGGCCATTGAGCATTCCTCCCCAAGATGGAGCGATCAGCATAATCGAAAATGCCATTCCCAATGATTGAGCCCAATCGGGTAGTGCGGTATAAAGTAAGTGATGAGGACCAGCCCAGATGTAAATAAAGATCAGAGACCAGAAGTGGATTATGGACAACTTGTAGGAATATACCGGGCGATTGGCCGCCTTAGGCATATAGTAGTACATAAGACCCAGAAAGGGTGTAGTCAAAAAGAAAGCCACCGCATTGTGCCCGTACCACCATTGCACCAGGGCATCTTGTACCCCGGCAAACATGGAATAGCTTTTTAGGAAATTAACAGGAATTTCGAAGGAGTTGACCACATGCAACACCGCTACCGTTACAAAGGTCGCAATGTAAAACCAGATGGCCACATACATATGCCGCTCCCTTCTCTTAAGTATGGTACCGATCATATTGATACCGAATACCACCCAGATCAGGGTGATCGCCAAATCAATGGGCCATTCCAGCTCTGCATACTCTTTACTGGTAGTATAACCCAAAGGCAACGTGACAGCCGCAGCCACAATGATAAGCTGCCAACCCCAGAAATGGATCCAGCTCAGCAAGTCGCTGAACATCCTGGTTTTCAGCAGCCGCTGCATAGAATAGTATACCCCCGCAAACATGGCATTGCCCACGAATGCAAAAATAATGGCATTGGTGTGCAACGGTCTTATTCTACCAAAAGTGGTGTAGGGAAGGTCAAAATTAAATAGGGGGTAAAACAACTGGATCGCCAGCGTTAACCCCACCAACATGCCCACCAATCCGAAGATTACAGTGGCCACAGAAAAGTACTTTACGATCTTATTATCGTAACTAAATTGCTCCAGTGCCATATTGCGAAGATTTTAGTTGAATTAAACGAAGGTAGTTTCTGTCCATAGGCCTCAAAATGATTGATATCAGGAGGTTGGTTGACAAAAGTCATCCTCATTTTCATCGTGGGGATCATCCTCAAAAAGCATGCGCACCGCAGGTGATTCGGTGTCCTGGTACTGCCCGCTTTTGACGGCCCAGTGAAAGGCTATTAAAAAGCCCAGGGCGATGATCAAGCTTATCAAAATGAGTCCAATTATGATCAGCATTTATTATTTCAATTTAAGTTTGGATGCCATGATATTCACAGCCGTAGTGGTCAAGACCACTACCGATATACTACTAAGTGGCATCAGGATGGCAGCGGCCAAAGGTGTTAGGCTGGCACTTACCGCCAAACTTAATCCTACAATGTTGTACAAAAATGAAAGTACAAATCCCCCAATAATTACCCATCTGGCCAGTTTCGACAGCTTTAGAAAATACTGCAGTTTGGATATTGCCGGTCCGGCTATGATGGCATCCGAAGCAGGTGTAAAATGGCTTATATCCTCGGTAACAGCTATGCCCACTTCACTTTGCTGTAGAGCCCCGGCATCGTTTAGTCCATCTCCAATCATCATTATCCGGGCTCCTTCCTGCTGGGTTTTCTGGATGAACTGTAATTTATCCATAGGACTTTTATCAAAATGTAGCATAATGGCCAATGGAAAATAACTGAGAAGTTTATCAGCCTCGTAGTTCCCATCACCCGATAATAACTCCAAGCGGTAATTTTGTGACAAACTCCCAAATAATCCTGATAGACCCTCTCTATACTTATTCTCTCTGGTAAAATAACCTATAACTAATTTATCTAAAGATAGATATGTAGCCTTATTTGATGTATCACTATGGGCATTATCTACAAATTCAAGTTTGCCTACTTTTAGTTCATGGCCTTCTACGGTGCCGGAAATGCCGACTCCCGGAATTTCCCTAAAATTATTAGTTGCCGGTATGTCATGATGGTCATATCGGGATTGTAAAAAGCGGCAGATGTCCTGGGCGGCCGGGTGAGTGGATTGTGAGGTGAGACTGATAAGCCAACTGCTCTGATCCTTAGTCAGTTCTTTACCCTGAAATCTTAAAGCACCTTTGGGCTCTGTTAGGGTCCCGGTTTTATCGAAGATCAGGGTATCGATCTGAGCCAATTCTTCCACCACTTGCGCGTTCTTCAAATAAAATTTATTGAGACCCATAATTCTCATCACAGAGCCCAAAGTAAAGGGAGTGGCCATGGATAGTGCGCATGGGCAGGCCACAATAAGTACGGAAGTGAACACGAAAAGGGCTTCCTGAGGTTCTTTTACCAACCAAAAAGCAGCAGCCAAAGTGGCTATGCCCAAAACTGCCAAAGTGAAGTGTTTACTAATACTGTTGATAAGAGCAGAACTCTGATGGTCTTTCTCCTTTTTAAAGGCCGCGTGATTCCACAATTGAGTAAGGTAGCTTTGGGACACCTCTTTTACTACCTGATAGCGGGCCTTAGTTCCGAGATGACGACCACCTGCATAAATAAAATCCCCGCTGTGCTTAGTGACCGGAGCCGATTCACCGGTAACAAAACTATAATCAATCTGCACTGGTCCGTCCAGTAGTTTACAATCCGTAGGTACCAACTCTTCATGACGGATCATGATACTATCATTTATAGCCAAATCTTTGACCAGCACGGATTCCTGGTGGTCAGGAGTGACCTTTAATACAGCTAGTGGAAAATACGCTTTAAAGTCCCGATCGAAAGACAAGTTGCGGTAGGTCCGCTGTTGGAACCACTTGCCTATTAGCAACAAAAACAGTAGCCCTGCCAAACTATCCATGTAACCCGGCCCTATTCCCGTGGTGATTTCATAGACGCTGCGCCCGAAAAGGGCCAGGATACCCAGCACTATAGGCACATCTATATTTAGGTATCGCTGCTTTAAGCCCTTTACTGCTGAAATGAAATAATCCTTGGCACAATATCCTACTACAGGAAGGGACAACAACAAAATGATCCATGAAAACCACCTGGTAAGTATCTGATCTTCGAAGATATCGAGCCCAAGATATTCGGGGAAACTCAGCAGCATGATATTACCGAAACAAAATCCAGCTACACCGATCTTGACCAACAGTTGCTGACTGGACTTATCAGACTGCTTGCGACGTTGGTTTTCCAAACTGATGTTAGGCTCATAACCGATCCCGGAAAGCAACTCTACCAATTGCCGTAGGGTAATGCCTCTGGGATCGTAATCGACGGTCAGTTCTTTCCTGGGGAAATTTACCCGCGACGATTTTATATGATTGTGCAGTCGTGGAAGGTGTTCCAATAGCCAGATGCAGGAACTACAATGAATGCCAGGAATATGGAATTGCATTCTCTGCAAAGTATCACTGTTGAACAACAACAGACCCTGCGCAATAGCATCATTGTCCAGATAGGCAAACTTGTCCTTAGATGGCGATTTTGGAGCACCTGGATGATGCTGAAGCTTATAATAGTCCTGGAGTTGATTCTCATTCAGTAATTGATAAACTGAACTGCAGCCGGAACAACAAAATGGTTTTTTATCTACATAATGTGGTTTCCCATGACAAGTCTCCCCACAGTGAAAACATTTTACGTCCTTATGATCAATTACTTGCATCAGGCAGGTATAGTGTCTGCAAAATATCCCAGCAACCCAGAATTATTTGACAGTACCGATCATTCATTATAATGACAATAGTCATTCTTTAAAAATCCTTGCCTTTAATGATGTGCAGAAATCCGATAACCGGAGATGTCACCCACAGCAAAAGAGCCAAGAAAGCCACTAGCATACCTTGGGTGGTCCCTAAAAAGGTATTGAATACCGCACCGGTAAAGCCCAGTAAAGCGGAAATATCCAGGCGCAGCATGATCAGAATGCGCGAAAGGTCGATGGGATTGAACAATACTGCAGCCAATACCGCTTTTTCCAAAGGGTAGGATTCAAAAACCAGCATCAGGATCAACATTAATCCATCGTAAAGCACTGCTAAAGACAGCCACACTAGAATGGCTAAACCAAACCCTTTTAATTTATTCTCAAACCTTGAAGCCACTACAAAAGCTAATGCCGTAAATACTAAAGTCAATAAAACTCCCACCGCTATGAGCATCAGGAAGTCAAGGGTATGATCAGAGCCGAACACCCCAAAAAAGAGGAACGGCAGCCCCATGCCCAGCAAAAAACTGAGGGTCAAGGACAAAGATAAACCCAGGTATTGCCCCAAAAATACTGAGGTACGTTTTATGGGCTGTGCCAGCAGTAGTTCAGCAAACTCCCGGGAATTGTAGAAGTACATGGTTCCCAACATAATCCCAATCAACGGGGTCAGTATCAACACGATATTCAACAGGCTGACCATAACCTTAAAGGGGTCCTGGCTCAGATACAACAGCACAGTGGTGGTGATCAGAAAAAAGAGCAGATAACAATAACTCCAATAAGATCTGGAAAGATCAAAAAAGCTGTATTTGAGAACCTTAAGCATGAGTAGGAGATTTCGATTTCGTGTTGCCATCATTGCTATTTGATTCCAATATTCTGGCAATGGCACGTTCCAGATTGGCTTCACCGTGTAAAGATTTTAGATCTTCTAAGGGCCCGTGATAGTGTATACGGCCGTCTAACAGGAAAATGATATGATCAGCCAACTCCTCTACCAAACTCATGATATGGGTGGTCAATAAAAAGGTACTCCCCTGCTCCTGTCGGCTGGTGATCAGTTCCTTCAGCTTTATCATGGCCACTGGATCCAGACCTGCCGTAGGTTCGTCCAAGATGTAGAGCTCACAATCGAACATAAACGTCAATATGGTATTGACCTTTTGACGGGTTCCCCCTGAAAGGTTACGCAGTCGTTGACGCATGAAAGGCTGGAGCTTGAAGTTTTCAACCAGTGAGGTGATATCCGTTTTTTCAGATCGTAGGTCCTGGATCATGTCAAAGAGTTCACGTACTCTTAAGTTGTCCGGAAAACGGGCGATTTGCGGAAGGTATCCGATCTGGTGCCTGTAATTTCCACCCTTGTCCAATGGCTGACCCCGGTAGGTGATCAGACCTTGGTCCGGCACCACTAAACCCAAAATCGACTTCAAAACTGTAGTCTTTCCAGAGCCGTTGGGACCCAACACTGCGGTGATCTGACCCCGGGGAATAGTAAGGTCTACTCCCTTCAATACCCGGTTTTTACCGAAACTTTTATGTAAATCCTTTACTTCGATCATGGTCTGGGTTGCATTAACGGTTGAGCGTCCATCAGTCCCTCCGGTATAAATACCGGTGTAACTTTTTCAGCAAAGTTCAACAAGTCAACAAACAGGCTTCGTAACAATATAATGGATACATCCACTCTTCCCACCACATAGGAAAACATTTGTATAGGACGATGAGGTACGTCACCATACCCATCGCGATTGAGGTCATAACCGCTATAGTTACTCCAGTAGTTACCTTGATACAGATTGTAATCCTTGTTGGAATTGGTGGTCAAATCGAAGGTGTTGGTTAAAAAGTTATTGCCGGTAAACGTATTATCCATACAGCTTCCCAATATTTTCAAGGCCCACCCATTGGATTGGAAATCATTATCCTGGATGATCAGACGGTTAGCGCTTTCTCCGTATATGCCAATAGTATTTTTAATGAATTTATTTTCTTTTATCTCTCCGTCGTAGATTTCTTTTAACAGTAAACCGTAAGAAGCCATTCCCCAATTGTCCTGGAAAACATTGTTATTCATACGGATATTGCGTGAAAACATCACTGCTACGCCAGCCCCATTGGATTGAAAAACATTATGAGAATAGTCGTCATAATTGGAAAACATAAAATGCAGCCCGTATCTAAGATTGAAAGAGCTGGTATTGCCGATCACCTGTGACTCATCTACAAATTCCAGATATATACCATCCCGGTGATGTTCCGCCACATTGTCCAGCACTTCTATGCGCTTACAATACCACAGATGAATGGCGTTGCCAGACGACATTTCCTTCTCGGCTTTACCAATTATCCGGTTGGCCACCACCCTGCAATCATTTGATTTCTTCAGATACACTCCAAAAAAGCAATTGATCAACCGATTATCGACTATTTGGGCGTTTTGGACCCCATCTAATTTTATGCCTGCCCTGTCTTCGGTATAGCTGGTTCCTACATTTTGTACCTGCAACCCCTTTACCACTACATGATCAGCAATTATTCTAATGACTTCTTGCTGCCCTTCCCCATCGACCCGGGGATAATCGATACCCAAAAGGGTTATGGGCTTATCTATTATCAATGTTCCCTCCTGGTACAATCCCGGAAAAATCCGGAGCACGTCCCCACTATCTGCCGCAGCTAGGGCAGTGTTAATTTTCTCAAAACGTCCGCCGGCGGCAACATCTAAAGTATCGGCGTAGGTATTGATCCAACAAACTATGATGAAGCACCATATGATCGGCAGGCGTTTATTCATGTGCCTGCAAGCCTTGGAAATTTTGATTTAATGTATTCCAGTCGTAAACGGTACCGCCGTGCTTCTGCTGAAACGATTGCGCGGCCTGTTGGGTATCGAAAGCACTTAAGTACATACCCATAGGACTGGGTATGCCGCTACTTATTAGATATTTACAAGACGAAGCTTCAACTAATTGCTGAGGTTTATCAAAAGAGGTAACCCACACAGAATGCACCTTTTGATCATCAGAAGATTGCAGATGATTGACCAGACATTCGACACCGTCGAATTTAAGTACTTTTCCTTTGTCCGTTACCAGTTCAGCTCCAAATCTGGTGTCTACGATGGTCATTTTGCAATAAGTACAACCTTCCATCCCATAGGCTATGGCTTGAGGATCTTTGGAACAACCCAATATTACCATGGAGGAGAATATTACTGCCGCCACCGGAGTTACCGAAGAAATCTTTGCGGAAGCGGCTTTGCTTCGCCAATAGGCTAAGAATCCTAGTATCATAGAGAAAAATAAGGCTATTCCTCCCCAATGAGGGTAGGAACTGGCTTTAAAGTTAAGCAGCATTTCGGTCCCAAACAGTGGTGGTTGATACACCATACCAGGAATTTTTATGGGAGCCGTAGGCGACAAATTGTGCCCATAGTCATATTCCCAAAGGTAAAAATCATAAATGCCCAATATACCTAGTATCAGCAATATGAGCACCCAGGAAAGCCTCAAATTTCTAGAGTTTGTGAATGCTACCAGCAATCCGAATACCGTCATAAAGATCACCACATAAGGGAAATACTGGAGCTCCGGAATAGAATCCGGTTCTATGTATTTCATTCCAATATAATGATTTAGAATGTTGATGTTCTGTAAAGTATACTCGGAGTCTCCGGTTATTTTATTTACCCAAATGTACATGGTGATGCCATCCGGATATTGAGGGGCTTCCAGGGTAATGCGCCATAAAGGCACTACAAAAAGAACCAGCAGCAACAACGCTGCTACTGCTGATAAAATTTTCGGAGATTTCATAATGGACAATTAGGAGAAGGCGTCGCAACCACAACGCCTTCTCTCCATGCTTTAGTTTAAGAAGGTGTTTCTCCTAATGACCATTTTAAAGGAACTGCCGAGTTGCTCTCGGAGACTCTGATATATCCCTGCATTTCCTGGTGAAGGGCTGAGCAGAAATCTGTACAGTAGAAGGGATAAACTCCTGGTTTTTGGGGTTCCCAGTAGAGGGTTTCCGTTTGACCGGGCATCACCAGTATTTCAGCATTGCGAGCACCCATCACGCTTAACCCGTGGGGGGTATCCCAATCTTGCTCCACATTGGTAAGATGGAAGTATACTTTATCCCCTACCTTTATACCTTCTATATTGTCGGGAGCAAAGTGACTGCGAATGGAAGTCATGTAGATCCTAACCACGTCTCCGTCACGTTCCACCCTGGCATCTTCTTCCTTAGTGATGGCATAAGGGTGTTTGTTTTCTCCCAGTTGATAGATCTTCTTACTTCTTTCCCTGACTAGATCAGCTGCTATTCCCTGGGCATAATGAGGCTCTCCTACCGTGGGAAAATCCAATAATAGTTCCATCTTATCACCTGAAATGTCGTACAACTGAGCGGATTGATTCAGCTCGGGACCCGTAGGCAGATAGCGATCTTTGGTGATCTTGTTCATGGCCAACAGATATTTTCCCCAGGGCTGCTTGGAATCACCGCCGGGTATCATTAGGTGACCCACAGAATAGTAACACGGAACCCTGTCTAAAACTTCCCAGGTGCCTACTTTCCATTTTACTACTTCGGAAGTGATAAAGAAAGTAGTATAGGCATTGCCCTCTGCATCAAACTCCGTGTGCAACGGTCCAAGCCCTCCACTTTCAACACTACCGGCTACCACATCTTCGAAATTCAACACTGGTATACCATCGATCTCTGTTTCGAATGACTCATTTTCTATAGCCTGAATCATTTTGTCAAAGGAATGCACGGTAAGGTCGGCGGAAAGCTTTCCATTTCCTACGATATACTCACCGGTGGGATCCACATCCACACCATGGGGAGACTTTGGCGTGGGCAGATAATAGATAAGGCCCGGACACTCACTGGGAATCAGCACTTTTACCTGCTCCACAGTATTGCTGGTGGCCATATGAGTATCTTCAGCATAGATGTTGTGGGTATAGCTGGTGGGATAATCTTTGGCCTTACCTTGTGCCAGGTATTCCTCCGCTTTCTTCCAATTAACCGCGGCGATAAAGTCTTTATCGTTTTGGGAAGCATTCACCTCTTTCAAAGTACTACTTTGTTCCGTGTTGTAGGTGGTGAAGAAGGTCCATCCATGAGATTTACCTTTTCCAGAGTGTGCCAGGTCGTAGTCAAACCCCGGCACCAAGATCTGGAAGGCCAGGTCCATCTCCCCGCTTTCAGGAGCTACAGAAATAAAAGTAAGGGCTCCCTTGAAGTTCTCTTTATAAGAGTCGATAGCTACATCTTTCTGAGGAAAAGGCACACTGAATCGCGTGCCTGCAACCACATACTCGGAGTTCTCAGTAATGAAAGGAGAACTGTGATTACCTCCACTATTGGGTATCTCGATTATCTCCACCGTCTCGAAAGTAGCCAGATCGATGCGGGCAATTCGAGGGGTGTTATTACCATTAATGAATAGCCAACGGCCATCGGGCACCCCATTGGTTTGGGATAGCTCCGGGTGGTGGGAATCGTCCCAAGGTACAAATCCAAACGATGTGTTCAACAGTGGTTTGGTTTCTTCGTTAAAGCCATAACCTTTCTCAGCATCCAGTGAAAATACCGGTATGATTTTTAGTAAACGGCCAGAGGGCAGTCCATATACGCTGACCTGACCACTGAACCCTCCGGATAGAAAGGCGTAAAATTCATCTTGTTCACCCGGGGCTACATAAACTTTAGAAGCTACGGTACCCGCCTGTAATACACCGGGAGTACCGCCTTGATTATTACAGGAGAAACTAATCAAGATTATAAAGGCCCACAGGGCAAAGTTGTTAAGGATATTTGGTTTCATAATTTTTCTAATGAATGGTTATTCAAGTGTTCTAAAATATTCCAATATTTTTCTGGCCTGATCTTCGGTCAGACCTTGATTGGCCATAGGGGCCATATTATATTCTACCAGGAGTTGTTTGGCAATGGGATCTTCACGGACCATTGCTTCCGGATTCAGGATCATATTCATAATCCATTCCGGAGATCTTCGCGTCATGATCCCAGCCGGAGCAGGTCCTATGAACTTTTCATTGGCCTTGTGACAGGCGGTGCACATCTGGTCGTAAATGGTTTTACCTTCGTCGACCATAGCCTGATCAATGGGTCCCAGTTCTAAACTGGTAATAGGACCAACGCCTTTATTATCCATAGGGTCCGTAGATTTAGGAGCTTCACTCACCTCTTTTTTAATAGGAGGATCTGAACCTGCTTGTTCTTTGTTTTCTTGACTGCATCCCCAAAGGACTCCCATAAGGAATGCACCTAATACAATTTGCTTCATATTCTGTGACAGTTTTGTGATCCCAAGCTAGGAGTCGTGCTCAGTAACCAACAGGATAAGAGTTACTGTAAAAGATGACTTGTGTCATCTTATATCTAAAAACAAAAGTGGGTACTAAAAAATGATATCTAAAAGACCAGCAAGGGTATTTCGGTGCGATACACCATTCTTTTAGTCAGGCTTCGATGGAAAAGGCCTTTGAACTTTGGATACTGCTTGGGCAGTACCACCAACAAATCGATTTCGTTCGCTTCAATATAGCTGAGAATGCCATCCAGTACATTGGGGTTGTGCACCACTTCAAAACGGTATTTGATATCTGAGAAATGCCGGTTGAAATCCAATTTTTTTAAGGCACCGCGCACTTGTTTATTGTCTTCACTACCGGTAACATTCAGTACAATGATCTCCGCCTGGAATTTCCTGGCAAAGTGCATCAGGGGATGTAGCTTATCTAAATTATCCACTTGAGTGAGATCAGTACCAAAAACGATTTTTTGGGGTACTTTCAGGGCATAACCAGGAGGTACTATAAGCAGTGGCTTGGAGATCTTATGGATTAAACTCCGGGCCGTACTCCCTAAAAAAGCTTCTCGCAATGCAGAGCGACCCTGACTTCCCAAGACCACCAGATCAAAGCTCTCTTTATCGGCCAAGGCCTTTATTACTCCTGAGGGATCACCGGGTGCGGACATACTTTCTACGGAAAGAGCCGGCAGCTGTCCCTTTATATGTTCCACACTACTCTCAAGACCTTTTTCGGATTGTTCCTGCATAATGTCTTCCAGGGAGATCAGCATCTCCGGAACATTATGGACGAAATGTACGGTGTTCAATAGGACAAATTCCAGCCCGTCATCTCCTAGCAGCAACAATGCATAATCTATGGCATGGTGGGCGTTCTTTGAAAAATCCGTTGCTAATAAAATTCTTCTCACTTGGGGTAGTTATAATATCATTACCTCCTAAATTCAGTAATTTCCCACAGCTAGCACATGATAATTCTCAGATAGAACATGATAATGGTCAATGGTCAGTATCGCAATTTCTCCAATGCTTCAGGATCCTTTATAGCAATTTCACTACCGTGTATCTCAATTAGGGCATCGTGCTTAAACTCTGACAAGGTCCTGATCACAGATTCCTTGGCCGTTCCAACCATACTGGCCAGATCGTCACGGGATATAGCCATTTTAAAAGTGGATTTAGGATCTTCCTGATAGCGCTCCCGTAAGTGGAGTAAAGCGTCCGCCACCCTTTTACGTACCGTATTGTAAGCCAGGTTGAGTAACTCCTGTTCTTTCTCCAATAGGTTTCGGGATAGCATTTTAATGAACCGTGCCGATACGTCGCGATTGGATTGCAGCAAGCTAATAAAGTCTTGTCGGGGAATTAAATATACCTCGGCATCTTCCAGCACCACCGCTGACTCCGGATATTCCGAATTTTCCAGCAAAGCCAGATAGCCTACAAAATCCCCTTCTTTATAAAGACCTGTGATCAACTCCTTCCCGTCTTCATTCATTTTATAGCTTTTAATCTTGCCCTTATTGACGAAGTAAAGAAAGTTGGGGTATTCTCCTTCATAGAACAGGGCTTCCTTTTTCTTGTAGGTACGGCTGCGTCGGTCCGTGGAAAGCTTTTTCAACTCCTCCAACCCCCTGGCCTCTTCGATAAATCGGTCCACACCCTCGATATCCTGTTGAAAGTCCTTTTGGAACTGCTCGCTCTTCTTCAGTCGGATCTCCACAGCTTCCAACAACTCCATTTCTTCAAAAGGCTTGGTCAAATAATCATCGGCGCCCATATTCATTCCTTTGCGATAGTCACTCTTTTCGGCTTTAGCTGTTAGAAAAATAAATGGGATAGATGAGGTTTTGGGATTTTTTGCCAGCATGTAAAGAACGCCGTAGCCGTCCAACTCGGGCATCATTATATCACATATGATCAAATCAGGTATACTCTCCTGAGCCATCTTAACCCCTGTCTTGCCATTTTCCGCGGTCTCAACCTCATAGCTAGCCAACTCCAACATCTCCGCGGTATTTTCACGCATTTCGGGATTGTCTTCGATCAACAATATCTTCTTCATAACACATGATTTTGTTTTATTTCCACAATAAAAGTACTACCCTCCCCCAGTTCGGATTGAAAGGTTATTTTTCCGCCCATTAATTCCACGTACTTCTGAACTATATTCAATCCAAGACCCGTTCCCTGTATATTCATGGCATTATGTGCCCTGAAAAAACGCTCAAAAAGATGGGTTTGGTCCTCTTTGGATATACCAATTCCATAGTCCCTGACTTGTATGGTTACCAATTGATCCTCACAAGTAATGATTACCTTAATATCCTTACCTTCATCGGAATACTTACTGGCATTGGAGAGCAGATTAATTAAGATATTATTCAGCAGCTGTTTGTCCAATCTAACCTGGACATCTCCGTGATGTTCATAGACTAGGTTTTGACGGGGTTTTAGAGTTGGTATAACCTGATCACAAACCTCACGGGTAAACTCATCAATATCAAATTTAACGGGATTACTTTCTACAGCACCAGTTTCCAGTTTATCAAGAGAAAGAAAATCATTTAATATACCGGTTAAATTGTGCACGGAAGTTTTGATACGGCTTATGTGTTTCTCACGTTTGGCTTGCTGATCCTCCTGTTGGTATCTGCTTAGTAGAGAAGCGGAAGTCAGTATGGTACTTAAAGGTGTGCGAAACTCATGGGATGCCATGGAAACAAAGCGGGACTTCAATTCATTCAATTCCCGTTCCCTTTTCAGGGTCCGCTGGATCTTGTCTTGTATCTTCTTTTGTTCGGTAACGTTTTTTTCAATTACCAGGATTTGACTGATCACCCCATGGTCATCGGGCAAGGGTACGGCTTCCAAAATATAATCGTTCTCCTTGAATTTGATATCAATGGTTCTGGGATGTCCTTCAAACACCGTCATTAACTCACTTTCAGTTTGTGCGACAATCTCCGGAGCCAATCGATCGGCATAGCGGGTCCCTATCAGCATATCATTATCAATGCCCAGCTCGTACAACCCCTTGCCTTCCACGAATACATATCGCAATTCCTTGTCAAATACGTTAATCATTCCATCGGGAAAATTTCGGGCGATGGTTTGGTATAGTTTCTGACTTTCCCTCAAGGCCTTGGTACGATCCTGCACCCGATGTTCCAGCTCTTGAGAATATTGACGCATTTGAAGCTCAGCCTGTTTGCGCTCCGTGATATCCATGATGATGGCCAAGAAAGATTCTTGAGTAGCAAATTCCGTCATTTGCAAATGAACCTCTACCGGGTAAGTGGTGCCGTCCTTTCGACGGTGAATCGTTTCAAAGTGTATTTTGGGAACTGCTTTTCTCAAGGGGCTGATCAAATTCTCAAACTCTTTGGGAGGTAACAATGGCTTTAGGTCTGTGGGTGTCATATCCATTAACTCGTCCATGGTATACCCTAAATTTTTAGATGCGGCCTGATTGACTTTGGTAAACTTCAAGGTTTCCGCATCAAAAATGTAAATCTCATTAAGCGAATCATTAAAAACCCGCCCCAAGCTCAACACCACTTTCTCGCGGTTGCGCCTTTCAGTAATATCCACAATAAAGGCCATTACCACTGGTTGATCTTTGACCTTACTGGGGCTCAGTGAAACCTCTACTGGAAACGAACTGCCGTCTTTTTTCTTCCCCATCAGGTCCTGCCCAATACCCATGGTCCGGGTTTGAGGGTTTTGATTATAAGTAGATCTATGTTTGCGATGGTTGCTTCGCAATTCGTCAGGTAACAAATCTTCAATGGTGAGGCCATACATGCCCTCGGCATACCCAAACATATCTTTTGCCGCAGGATTTGCCATCAAAATTTCTCCCTGGGCATCGACTACCATGATACCTTCACTGGCCGAGTGAAAAAGCGTCTCAAAGATCATATCATTGTCTACGGACATCATGTTAACTGTTGATTCTGATGGCTTAAGTTATGAATTTCTAGCAGAGCCATAAAATACAATTATTGAGTAGCGGGATAGGCCTCATAAATTAATGCTATGGCTTCATTTATTCGATCTACAGGATTAGATGCAGACGATCTTACCAAACTGGCCGCAACCCCCTGCCAAATGAGCTGATCGGAATTTTGATCAACCAAATGGATCACAATGGTCCCCTCCGTATATTGATATATCTCCACCTCATGGGGCTGCCAGAATCCTTTGCCTTCGGGGTGATAGGAATCTATGGAGGTCCTGTCCTTAATAACAATGTGGTAGTCAACCAAAACATCGGGCTGCTCCTCATTAATGGTGAAACCCCTTGCCCCCATTTCACGCTTTATAGCATCCTCAACACGCTGGCGATTCATCTCATTATCGAACATGGGAAAAGCGGGGTCATAAGGCTCCTCCATAGGTGCTAAGGCAAAAGTGCGGTAACCGCTAAAATCCACATTGTGGTCGAAATCGCTGGTGATTGAAATGCGGGGAGAACAGGCCGCCATCATCAGCAGAACCGCAAATAATTTGTTCATCATGAAATGATATGACGTCATTCACGCTAACCTAGTTAAGGGTGCGAGTATTGCGAATGAGTTCAATCACAGGTAAAAATGACTAATGTCATTATTGATTTGAATCATTGACGAGCTTGATAGGGGTCATATTGAGCGTTTGGAGCAAGTAGCATATTTGAGTAGTTAAAGATTGTTAAATAAAAATAGGAGGACCAAAATGACTTTGTTAACCAGAGCTTCCCAGTTGTTTCCGGATTTTCCCTCCAGCTTGTCACAATTGTTAAATGATGACTATGATTGGAATACCCGTAGGGTCCCCAATGTCCCCGCGGTTAACATCCTGGAAAATGAAAATGCCTACTCACTGGAATTGGCGATACCCGGCCTTCAAAAAGAGGATATCGACATTAACTTAGACCAGCAACATCTCAGCATCAGCGGCCACAAAAAAGCTGAGAGTGATATCAAAGAAGAACACTATACTAGAAGAGAGTTTAGCTACGAATCTTTTAGCCGGGCTTTTGTATTGCCTGATTCCGTAGATGCGGACCAGATTGAAGCCAATTATCAAGATGGCCTTTTAAAGGTAGTTTTACCTAAAAAAGATCGCGTCAATGTAGCGTCAAAAACTCAAATCAAGGTAAACTAAAAAAGTATAACCGGTCGGTGACAGAGCGGGTAACACCGCCTTGTGACAATTAATTTTTCACTTAAATAATATGACATCATGACCTATAAAAAAATCCTGGTTCCCGTTGATTTTTCGGACTGTTCTTACAATGCCCTGGAATATGCTCTGAATTTTGCTGAATCGAATGAGGCCAAGTTGGTATTACTACATGCTTATCATGTACCTATACCTGCAGCAGAAACTGGAGTGTATGTGGATGTTAATATCACCGACGATTTCGAAGAGGATATCAAAAAGAAGATTCAGGAACTATACCAACGCTACCCGCAACTTGAAAAGTTATCGGATCCCCATAAAGTGAAGGTATCTTTTGCTTCCGATGCTATTCTCAAGGAAATAGAAGAGCACCCTTATGACCTGGTGATCATGGGTACCCATGGTGCAACCAATACCTTCGACGAACTGGTAGGTAGTAATACTTTACATGTAGTAAAAGGATCCGGCACCCCGGTGTTGGCAATACCTTATAATTTCAAGGGATTCAGAATTGAGAAAATATTGTTTGCATTTGACTACCGTCAAATAGGAACAATGAAAATGGTGGAACCACTGGTTCAGTTTGCCCTTAATTTTGGAGCACAAGTACACATTTTGCACATCACCGACAAGTTGGAAAAACTACATGAGGGAGCCATAACTGAAGCCAAAACTTTGGAACGCTATTTTAAAGATATCTCACACACTTACCAAATGCTGGAAGGAGAGCATATTGAATCCGGTGTATTGGAATATATAAAAACCCACGACATCGATGTACTGGCGGTAATGCCCCGAAAGCATACCCTCTTCGAAAAATTGTTCCACAGCAGCGTGACCAAACAACTGGTGCACCACAGCAATATTCCGTTGTTGGCCTTTCATCAGGAAGAATAACCACCGAGCTTGATGGGGGTTTGATGGTCCCGACTATTCATGATTGGAAAAATGCATGGTTAACAGGGGAATATCCAAATGGTTAACCATGCTTTCTGTTAAACTGTTGTTAAACAACTGCCAAGGTGTATGGCCACCATGGGTGATCATTCCTACTAAATCTATTCCCTGCTCTACGCAGAATTCCTGCAGACCTTTCTCGAAATTATGATCATTATAGATAAAAGTATTTTCCACCATTCCCGGTGCGTGCATGGCATAGTTGCCCATTTTAATTTTGATGGTCAAGGTATCGGTAAAATTAGTAGGGGTGTTAATGAACAACAGGTACAAACGTGCCTGCCAGGCCTGCGCCAGGGAAACGAATTGCTTAAACTGATCCATTACCTCCTCGTTGAAGTCTGAAACAAAAGCAATGTTCTTGATGGAATAATCATCGGGTATGTTCTCCTTAATTACCAGCACCGGTACCTGAGAAAGCCGTACAATTTTTTGGGTATTTGAGCCCACTACAAATTCCTTCAGCCCACTGGAACCCTGTGAGCCCATTACCACAAAGTCCACCTTTTGCTCTGAAATATGTTCAATTATCGCATGGTAATTCTTGTTGTATACCAGAAATTTTTTAGCCTCAATATTGCTCTGCGAGGCTTCTGCTACCATACTATCTAATTGGTGTTTGGAAGCCTCAATGCGCTTAGATACTTCCGGATACCGATCCAATTGCGCCCAGTCTGCCGGAGTACTTTCAATGTGTAACAAATGAATCTCCGAGGGGCTTTGTTGGGCCAACCACAGGGCTACCCGAAATGCTTTGTTCGCGCAGGTCGAAAAGTCGGTGGGGATCAAAATTCTTTTCATAACTATCAGGAATTTACAATAATGTTTTCTAGTAAGAATCCGGTATAATAAGCCAGCATGGCTGCAGCAGCACCCAGGGCCAGGGTTTCTATTACCGCCCACCGTTTGCTGGTATGGTTTATATGAGCTTTTACCAAACCAATCACTATGAATGCCAAGGCCGTAACCGTACAGGTAATGGCAAAGGGCGAACTCAAAAAAGCCCATCCGGAAAATGCAAATATAAAGGGTACCAAAGGAATAAACCCGATTAACAAGAATGATAAAAATGTGTACCATCCTGCAGCCAGGGGCGACTTCTTTTCAGGGATCAAATCGAATTCACCTTTCATCATTTCTTCCACCCACAGCTCCTTATCTGCCGTGATCACCTTAACCACTTTTTCCAAAACTTTTCCTCTCAATCCCTTATTGTAATAGATCTCTTTTATCTCATCCCGCTCCATTTCCGGTATATTCTCCACCCCCCAATTTTCAAACCGCTGGTACTTCAAATATTTTTCGCGATCCGACTTTACTGACAAGTAACTTCCCACAGACATGGAGAATCCATCTGCTAACAAATTTGCTAATCCTAAGATAATAATCACAGCACTATCGAAATGAGCTCCGGTGGCTCCTGCTACTACGGCAAAAGTGGTAACACCCCCGTCAAATCCACCATACACGAACTCCCGTAAAAATTCACCGTAGTTATGAGAAGTGTGGTGACGGTGAAATTCTCGGGCTCTTTGATCATTCATAATTCTAATTACTCCCATTCACAAAGGCCTCACCATGATATTTCTCATTACCCCCCCTGATAAACTGCATTGAACTACCGGCCCCATGTAAGCAGATTTACTGAGCAACTAGGTACATTATGAAGCAAATAACCAAACCTGTAGGAATGTGGATGGATTTTCGCCACGCTTACATTGTCATGATTAATGATAAGAATACGGTGACTACTGAAGTGTCTTCATTCATTGATGAAGGTCATGCTGTAGGAGGAAGTGGCTCCGCTACTCCTTATGGCCCACAGGATGCCGTTTCAGAGCCACGGCACTTAAACCGCAGACTTCAGCAAGAAAAACGATACTACCAATCCATTCTAGAACACATCGGTGACCGCGATGGTATCTATATAATGGGGCCTGGACAGGCCAAGCTGGGCCTGGAGTCGGAGATCAGGGAGAACCATGAGAAGATAGACTTTCTGCTGGATGTAGAAACCTGCGGCAGGCTTACCCATAACCAGGTCAAAGCAAAAGTCAAAGACTACTTTCATTTGCTGGGTGCCTCCGACCCGGCCCGTCGATATTAAGATTCTACCTGTGGGAGATGTGCACAACTATGTGTATAAGTTGTGCAAAAGTTTAAGAAAATAAATTTTGCAATAATCAAAGGTTCCTATACCTTAGATTCATCAAGTGAGAGATAAAAGACAGGCTTTAATTAGCCAGGCAGCTCTCGGAAAAACCTTGGAAATTTGAGACTCTCACGGGAGTTGAAAGGGGAAAAGGTCGGGAAGAGAGAAGTCAGATACGGAAGGTAAGAGTTCTCTGTAAAGCTTACTGGAAGTGGAAGTCGAATAACGGTAACTTGGCGTTGTATAGAGTCTACGGAATTTATACGATGGAGCGGGAAATCGATTCGAAAGAAGAGAATTCCCGCTTTTTGTTTTTATGAGATTCCATATTGACGGAACAGTTGATCAGTCATGCATTCCATTTCCGGAATGTACTTACCAAACCATTAATGTCATCTTCTCAGTCACCTCGTTTTGTCGAATACCTACAAATAACCTTCTTTATGGTGGTTTTGATGTATTTCGGCAAGAGCTTACTCATCCCTCTGTGCTTTGCATTCCTGATCAGTCTTATCCTTTATCCGGTTACCAGAGGGCTGGAACGCCGTAAGTGGCCACGCTGGTTGGCTATTTTTACCAGCTTGACGCTGTTACTATTAGTCATTGGTAGTGTAGCCACCCTACTGGTACACCAAATAGGACAGTTTCTCAAGAGATGGCCGGTTATTCGAGATCAGTTCACCGAGGCACTTACTGAGTTAACTAACAAGGTTAATGAGTCGTTCGGATTAAAAGTATTAGGTGAACCTGAGTGGGTACAATCACTGATTAACAAGGCTTTAGATAATATGCTCAACTGGCTACCCAACAGCATTTATTCCACTACGGTCAATTTAGTATTATTCTTATTAGTACCGTTCTACGTAGCCTTGATGCTCTATTACCGGGGCCACCTGGTCAAATTCCTTCATAAGTGGACCCCTAATTGGTCGGCAACAGAACTCCAGGAGATCCTCACAGATAGTATTCACTCCTATTTTAATTTCATCAAAGGGGTGTCTTTGGTCTATGTTATCGTGGGATTGCTCAACAGTATCGGCCTCTTGTTGCTGGGGGTTCCCAACGCTTTTCTTTTTGGGTTTGTAGCCTCCATACTTACCTTTATCCCCTACATTGGCATCACAGCCGGCGCGCTGCTGCCGGTCACTGTGGCATGGATCACATTTGATTCTATATTCTACCCTTTGGGGGTGATCGGAGTATTTGTTTTTGTTCAGATATTGGAGGCTAATTTGATATTTCCGCTAGTAGTGAGTCGCCAGATACAGATCAATGCTTTGGCGGCGATAATAGTAATTGTGATGGGTGGAATAATTTGGGGAGCATCTGGAATGATCCTCTTTCTTCCCTTTGTGGCCATATTCAAATTAATAATAGATCGCATCGACAAGGAGCATCCCCTGGCTATACTCTTAAATCCATAAAAAAGCCGACTTTCAGCCGGCTTAGCATTTCATATTTAATTTTGCAATTCTTACAATACGGATTGACCCTGATAAACTCTGGTCTCTTCCAGGTCGTACACGGTACCAGCGAAAGTGATTCGTGACCCAAAAGAACCGATAATTGTTGCTCTGGCCAGCCCATTGTTGGAAATGGTAACATTTAAGGTAGCCGGACCACTCAACCCGGGAGAACTTATGTTGGTGGTAATGGTGATAGGTCCTTGAGACTTCTTACGGGTAATTTTGTACCCCGAAATCCTGCCTTCAAAAGTTAAGCCCCCTACTCCATTGTAACCGACCAGTTGATTGAATCCAAATTGAACCACCCCTTCATCTCCGTCGATCTTAACGAAGTTAATGGTTGGTGAGACCTCGTAGCGGTTCTGGAATCGATCGTACAAGGTGTTGGCTTCGATAACAAAAGTACGGTTCTCAACTAAAGCTACCATCCGTTCATGGTTATCTTCCAGAGCCTGGATTCTGGCTTCTTTCTTAAGCTCTCGTTCAATTTTACGCTGTGTTTTACGTTCAGCCTTTGATTGGGCCTGTAACCCTGCAGAGAGCAACACCATCAGCAGGCCGGCGAATATATGTTTTATGTAATTCATGGTTTCCAATTGGTTTAGTATTTGTTAAATACTAAGCCAAAATTATGCCGAATTGGCCTGAATCGGACATTCAATGTAGTCTAACGGTCCTGGTAATATTGGTTGAACCTTTCCAGTTTCGCAAAAATCGCCTCTAACAGTTCGTACTCCGTTGCCGAATAAATAAACTCACTGTTGAAATTACAGTATTGCAAAAACAGTAAAAGTCTTTTCCCTTCCAGCCCAGTGGCTTCTGCCACCACTTTTTCGTTAAACTTTGACTTTATAAATTCTTGATAAGCGATTTGAGCCTCTTGATTCTTTCTGGCTTCCAGTAGTTTATTAATCCTTTTCTGTTGTTGAGCGCGTTTATTAAACAGATTTGCCAGCCCCGTCAATACCCCTTCTAGTGCTGCCCCGCCTTCTAAAGAACTGCCCAGTCCTACGGTATGTTTACGACCCTTAGGTACCGTCTTAGGGTCGGCACTAGGAACTTTTCTTTGAATATCCGGAGGATTATCCTCGCGCTTTTTGTTTTTGATGTTGTCCAAATACCGGCGTACTGCCGCGGGATTTAACTGGCCGTACACCACAACCTCTTTCAATTGTACCGTGCGCAATGTCAAGGCAATCTCAATGAAGGGGCTTCCTTTTTTTAAGGAGTCAGGCAATACATATTGCCTGGTTTGATAGCTCACGGCTGAAAAAATCACGGTATCACTGGGATTCAAACGGATTGAAAAAAAACCGTTTTTATTGGTTATGGTGCCATCCTCTCCATTGAGGATATAGACATGCACCGAGTGTAGAGGCCTTAAGCTATCGGCATCAATGACCTTACCGGCCAATAGCAAGGGTTGATCCTGTGCATTCAGCGAGAGTGACCATAGGAAACACCATAATCCCAGGGCAACAGCTTTTTGTGGTAAAGTCAACAGTATCAGGTAATATCAAACGATCAGAGAGGGTATCTCATCTACTGACATCAGCGGAAAATAGTTCCCTCCAGCACAAACATAGCATAATACCTGGATTTCAACTTCAGGCAAGGTGCCAAAAAACGTTAAAAGTTACTCGAAAAGGGCCTTGATCTCTGGTCCTGGTGCCAGCCCTGGCATTAGGTCGGGGTCCGGCAAGGGAGGTAGCATTAACCTTTGAAATGGAATTACTCCCGCCCAAATGGGCAATTCATAGTCTTCTTTGTCATCCTTGGGGGGGCCGGTACGTATTTTGGCAGATGCTTCTTCAATGGAAAACTCTAAAACACTAGTGGCCTTAAGTTCTTTGGGATTCGGTTTTCTGCTTGATTCCCAGCGCCCCTTTAAAATCTGTTCTGAAATGATAAAAAGAGCGTCCTCTTTTTCTTCGGGAGGCACTTCCCGGGCCTGGCCGAATAGTACAGCCGATCGATAATTCATGGAATGATGAAAAGCCGAACGTGCCAGCACGATTCCGTCCAGGTGGGTCACCGTCATACAAACCGGGATCCCTGTTTTTAATGAGGTTATTAAACGGCTGCTAGTAGCTCCATGTAGGAATATCCGGTCCTTCTGGCGACCATAGGCCATGGGAATAACAAAGGGCTGCTGATCGATGGCAAAGCCAACATGGCCTACAAAACCGGCATCCAGTACCTGGTAAATGGTGTTCCGGTCGTAGTGTCCTCGTTGCGGAACTCGTTTTACTTTATTTCTATTACTAGGGGACTCCATTAATGTGAACTAACGGGATTTCGCTATAAAAGATACTTGGCTGAATAGGCCGCTCCCACGATTCCAGCTTCATTGCGCAATGAAGCCGGCACCAATTCCGCTCTGCAGTGCAGATAGGGGAAAAATTCTTGATAATATTTACTAACCCCCCCTCCAAGAATAATAAGATCCGGATAACACAAACTTTCTACATAGTTCAGGTATTCATTCAACCGGCCTCCCCAGGTTTCCCAGTCAAGTTCTTCCCTCTTACGGGCGGAATTCGCAGCATACTTTTCTGCAATGTCACCATGCATGAGCAAGTGCCCCAGTTCAGTATTTGGCACTTGACATCCATCCATGAACATACAAGAACCTATCCCGGTCCCAAGTGCCAAGATCAACACCAATCCTGATTTTCCCTTACCGGCACCGAAAATGACTTCAGCCCAACCGGCGGCGTCTACATCATTGGAAACATGAACGGCGGTTCCTGTTTTACTCCCAATCAGCTCCGCTACATTGACCCCAATCCAAGATTTATGGATATTAGCGGCGGTTAAGGCTACTTCTTGCTTTACCACCGCCGGGAATCCGCAACCAACCGGTCCCTTCCATGAAAAATGATCGACGATTTCAGCTACCACATCGGTCATGGATTCAGGGGTTGCAGGCTGGGGTGTCTTAATGCGATATCTATCGGTAAGCATAAGACCGGATTCGATGTTTACCGGAGCACCTTTGATTCCAGAACCTCCGATATCAACACCTAGAATTTCCATATAATCAGGTATTTCATTGGAACGTCTAAAAGTATGAAAATATACTTAAACATTGAAGTTTGGAGCATTAAGCTCTCGATTTCTACTTATTTTTTTTAGTTTTAAAACTATAGCAAACACAATTATGTCTAGACTTCTCGGTTTCACCTTCATTATATTCCTTTCGACAATAGCCTTACAAGCTCAAGACCGCCAGTATATTGTAAAATTAAACCGCGACACCATATATGGTAAGTTGCAGATGAATCCACTGCGTGACAATAGCCAATTGATCTACTTTAAGACCGATGATGGTGAGAGAATGAACCTGCGTCCTTTGAGAACATCGTATGTCTATTACAATGAGAAGTACCAATACCGATCGGTAATTTTTGCCAACAGCCGGCTCTTCATGCAGATAGTAAGAGAAGATGAGAGAGTCAGCCTGTATAATTACATACACAAAAGGGACAACAGCGTGATCACTTCCAGAGTGGTGATAAGGCAAGATGGCGAAGCAGTAGAGATCAGCATATTAAATTTCAAAAACCAAATGATGGAATTCCTGGAGGATTGTCCTCCTATAGTTGTCAAATTGGAATCAAGAGATTATAAGTTCAAGCATCACCAAGCGATGCTGGCCGAATACAACCAATGTGAACTACTGCAATATCCTTCCAGCCCTACGGTGACCAGCCAAGCTACTCCTACCCTACCAGCCGCTGCTTCCGGCCAAACTGCGCAGCCTGTACCCCCGGTTATGGTCGATCCACAAAAGTCCGATATCCAAGTGCTACGATTAAATAAGTTGGAGGAGTTTGAACAATATGTGACAGGACTACAAAATTTCCAATTTCGCAGCGATGTATTGGAATTAGTAAAAGATCTGGAAAACAGGGTTCATCAGAATAGTGATATTCCCAATTATTTGTGGTCGACCCTTGAGGCCATGGTACAGGACAACACAGAGCTGACAGAAAAAACCAAAAAGCTTAAAATGGATATTAAGTAATGAACTGCGGACGCATTAATTGCAAGCCGCAAACCTCATTGATTCCTTTTAGAAAATAATCGCAAGTAACAGGAGTGTATTGCTCATCCTCTTGATGAGCAAAGAAGTAGGCAGTCTTTAGGCCTTGATCAAACCACTCCTTCAATCGTGTCACCCAGCTATCAATTCGGTGATAGTCGGAAGGGTGCAAATCATAGCCATTGAATCTTACAAATACACTATCCGAGGTCAATCTTTGATGAACACAATCTCTGCGTCCTGCGGTATCTGTTATAACCATGGATTTTTGGTATTGGGTCATCATGGGAAAAAGCTCATCTGCTACCTTGGGGTCGGTGAACCATTCCGGATGTCGCAGCTCTACCGCAATAGGAACATCGCCCGGGAGTAACTTCATGTAGTTCTCCAGCACATCCAACCTCTTGGGAGTAAAGTTATCGGGCATTTGCAGAAAGCACATGCCCAGATTTTCACCGAACATGCTCATGATGTAAAGAAACGCTTCCGTGATCTCTTCGGCCTCTTTCAGTCTTTTATAGTGGCTTATTCTTTGAAAAAATTTCGGACAAAATTTAAATCCGGGGCGCGCTCTTTGCGCCCAGCCTTCCACTATTACCTTGCGGGTGCCGTAAAAGGTGCTGTTTAGCTCGATAGCATTGAAATGCTGAACGTAATGATCAAGAAATTCCTTATCCTTAGTGCCTTCGGGATACAATTGACCTACCCATTCCTTTCTACCCCACTTGGCGCAGCCCGCATAAATTTCCGGTTTCCCGGTTTTAGCCAGACCTTTCAATAGCTTAGTGGTATCGGGATGATCTTCCGGCAAGGTCCAATCTATACCATCCAAAGCGTCGGTATCTAAGCGGCCGAATTTCATACTATAAGTTACTAATAGTTGATCTTTTTAATCGTCGGTTTTCAAGTTCTTCCAGATTCTTAAGAGCAAAAATGCACCTACTACCGTCACCGCGGTGAAGATCACGGCATTAGTGGATGCTCCATAGATCCAAAATCCCGTGGCAAACAAGGCTCCAAAAACGGTAAAACAGCCAATTAACATGGCCAGGATCTCCAGGGGCACTTTCCAGCTTTCCCCTTGGAATCTCTCGATTTCCTCAATAGTCACCGCAGCATCACTTTCCAGCTGATGATCGATAATCTCAGCATTACCTTGTTTGGGCAGACCGGGTTGGTATCCCTGTTCCTTGGCTTCTTGCAATACCTTTTTCCATCCCGGTCCACCTGGCCGGATCAATTTATAAAAGCGCACCAGGGTTCCAAAATTGGTTTGAGGTGTGAGATAGGTGGCAATTACCCATACGGCGGTGGTCAGCACCGCTCCTAAAATGGTCTTTTCCCAGGAGTCCAAGGGGATATTGGGTGCAAAAGTAAGATAGCCTGCAATTACTAAACTGGATACCATGGCGATAATCTCCGTATAGGCATTTATGCGCCACCAAAACCATCTTAGAATATAGATCAGGCCGGTACCAGCTCCCAATAATAGTAACAAGTTGAAAGCTTGACTGGCATCGGTCAACATCAGACCTAATGCTGTACCTAATATCATGGAAATCACTGTAAAGGCTCGACCTACCCAAACCAGAGTAGATTGCGAGGCTTCGGGTGATATAAATCTCTGATAGAAATCATTGACCAAATAGGAGGCCCCTAGATTTAGTTGGGTGGATATAGTTGACATATACGCCGCTATTAAAGAAGCCGCCACCAAACCTAAAAGGCCACTGGGTAAAAACGTCAACATGGCGGGATAGGCCACATCGTTTCCTAGTTTGTCGGGAGACAGGTTGGGAAAGGCTTTTTGAAGATCTCCTATTTCTGGGAACAGCACCAATGACGCCAGGGCTATTAGAATCCAGGGCCAGGGTCTCAAAGCATAATGAGCAATATTAAAGAGTAGGGTGGCGCCTACAGCGTTCTTTTCATCTTTGGCGGAGAACATACGCTGGGCAATATACCCACCACCCCCGGGCTCCGCTCCAGGATAATAAGATGCCCACCACTGAACGGCCAGTGGCGCCAACAATACCGGACCCCACACCGCCGGATCATTTAAATCAGGCAGTATGGACATCTTGCTTTGCACCAATTCATTGCTCAGTAAATTGGTCAACCCTCCTACCTCATCCAGGTTGAGCAAATAAATACACGCCCAGATAGAACCCACCATGGCTAAAAAGAACTGAACAAAGTCCGTTATGATAACCGCTTTTAATCCCCCCAGTGAACTGTAGATCAATGTTATGGATCCTGCAATAAGCAGGGTCAGCCAACCGGGAAGCCCCAATACTACCTCTCCGAATTTTATAGCCGCCAGGGATACCGTACCCATTACCAGTACATTAAAAACCAAGCCCAAATACAAGGCTCTAAACCCTCTGAGAAACGCCGCCGCTTTACCGCTATAGCGAAGCTCATAAAACTCAATATCGGTCATTACCTTAGACCGTCTCCAAAGTTTGGCATAAACGAAAACGGTTAACATTCCGGTCAATAGGAAGGCCCACCATCCCCAATTTCCGGAGACCCCGGTATCCCGTACCAGGTTGGTTACCAAGTTGGGCGTATCTGCAGAAAACGTGGTAGCCACCATAGAAACCCCCAATAGCCACCAAGGCATATTCCGGCCGGATAAGAAAAATTCCGAAGCACTGGAACCCGCTTTTTTGGAAACCATTAAACCGATTAACAGAGAGACCGCGAAGAAGGCGCCGATTAGCACCCAATCCAAAGTAGATAAAACCATAATCAATGCTTAGAAGGAGACCGTATTAATGGTCATAATAAGTATATTAGCGTCATTGCGGATTTAATATAGCTATTTTATTTTATGAAGCCTACTTTGCTCATTTTGGCCGCCGGGATCGGATCCCGGTACGGAGGACTTAAACAGATTGACCCCATGGGCCCTCAAGGTGAAACCCTAATGGAGTACGGGATATACGACGCCATTAAAGCTGGTTTTAATAAAGCGGTGTTCCTCTTTCGAGATGATATAGTAGCCGCTTTTGAAAGCAAGTATCAAAGATTAAAGGATTTTATAGAGGTAGATTACGTTTTTCAAGACCTCAATCCTGAGGTGTCCAATGGTGGGATCCCGGTGACCTACAGCCCCCGGGTGAAACCCTGGGGTACTGCTCATGCGGTTCTTAGTGCCGCTTCGGCTATTAAGGAACCTTTCGCGGTGATCAATGCCGATGATTTTTATGGCAGAAGCGCCTATGAGGTAATGGCCACTTTTCTTAAGAACAGCCAGACCCATGACAACACCTATGCAGTAGTCGGTTATCCTATTGTCAAAACGCTTTCGGACCATGGACATGTGTCGCGGGCAACCCTGGATGTAAACCCCAATAATCTCTTAACACATGTGATAGAGCGTACCAAGATCCAGATGAGCAACGGAAGTGTCATGTACTTTCAAAATGATGAGACCTTTGAAATTCCCAGTAGTACCTTGGTTTCCACAAATTTCTGGGGATTCACACCCACTATATTCAGTGAATTACAAAAGCAGTTTGCCGACTTCGTGGCAGCAAATCAGGAAAATCCAAAGTCCGAGTTCTACATTCCCTTTGCGGTAAACCACCTGATTGAAACCCAAATCGCCACCGTGGAAGTACTAAACTGTCAAGATGATTGGATGGGGGTGACGTATAAGCAGGATAAAGCCAAGGTTATGGGTATGATTTCACAACTTACTGCAGATGGCCAATATCCCGCTAGTCTATGGGGTTAGAAGAACAACAATTCAAGCATATTCTGAAACAATTTCCCCTGGAAGGCCATATTCTTTCATGCGATAGTTTTGGGTCCGGACATATACATGATACTTATCTGGTAACCCAAAGTACCGGACAGCGCTACATTCTTCAAAGGTTCAATCACCTGGTATTTACCGAACCTCAAAAAGTAATGGAAAATCTGCAAATGGTATTGAATCATCTGCAAATGAAAGACGGAAATGAGGATAGTGCTATGCAAAATTTGAGCTTGGTCCAAACTATCTCCCGGAATCCCTTGTGGCACGACAGTCAGGGGGGGTATTGGCGGTTGTTTGATTATGTGGAAAACTCTTTTGCCATCGACAAGGTTGAGGCTCCGGAGCAAGCCTGTGAGGGGGCTTTGGCGTTTGGCCATTTTCTGGCTCAACTTCTTGATTTGCCGGCCACCAAATTACACATAACCATTAAGGACTTTCACCATGTGGGACGGCGTTTCGAACAACTAAGGGAGGCGGTGACCAAAGATGTCCAGAACCGTGCGGCCTCAGTGAAAATGTTAACAGATTTTGCCTTAGAACGTCAAGAGCAGGTCTCTTACTTAAGCACGCTGATCGACGGTAACCAATTACCACTGAGAGTCACCCACAACGATACCAAAATCAATAATATACTGTTTCATACGGAAACGCAAAAAGGCTTATGTGTGGTGGACCTTGATACCGTAATGCCAGGTCTATTGATGTATGATTTTGGAGACATGGCCCGGACGTTTTGTCCGGAAGGCGGAGAAGAGGACCAAACCATTAACTTCAGAATGGAGATATTTGACCAAATGTGTCAGGGTTTTTTTCTGAATGACTTTAAAGATATGATCACTACCCAGGAAAAAGACAGTTTAAGGTGGGGTCCCTGGCTTATGAGCTACTTAATGGGGGTGCGCTTTCTAGCTGACTACATTAATGGTGATCTCTACTATAAGATATCCTACCCTATGCACAATTTGGACCGCGCCAACAATCAATTGCTCTTAGTTAAGGAAATCGAAGAACACTCCGACCAAATAGAATCCTGTATACAAAATAGTCTTTTGTAGTTATTGATAAAGCTGGTCGGCAGGTGTCCGGGCCAATTCCACCAGAAAGGAGGAGATCTCTTGGGCGGTGGCCTGCAAGTAAGCTTCCCCTTTATCGGCTGTGGCCTGTGAAGGATCACCTACACCGGTGTCGGCAGTCACTTGGGTCCAGGCTCTTTGTGCGGTGACCCAGCCTTTTTTTATACCATCAAACTTGAATTGCTTGGAGGCTCCGGAACCTGCCTCATTTAAGGAAAGTACCCAATGTGGTTGGATGTGCAGGATGCAACTGGTTTCCATTTCTCCGGCATGGTCGCCCGGCTCCTTGAAAAACGGTTTTTGGTCAACAGCCTGAAACCAATTGGCACTACAAACAAAAACTTCCGGAAAAGAAACCGAAAGCTCCCTGATCATGGATTTGAAATTATTTCCTCCATGACCATTCAGTATCACCAATTTATTTATATCGTGCAAACTTAAAACCTGTACCAGATCTTCCAATAAAGCCAATTGAGTGGTCGGATTCATATTCAGACAAAGGGGTACATCCATTTGACCGGTATTGACCCCGAAAGGGACCGTGGGTAACACAATTACTTTAGCCCCCTTCTCCCAGGCTAAGCCCGCCGACGCGGCAGCTATGAAATCGCACTGAATATTGTCTGTGGCATAAGGGAGGTGATAGTTATGGGCTTCGGTGGCGCCCCAAGGCAATACGGCCACCTGGTACTGCTGTGATCGTACGTCCTTCCAATTGGTCTCGGCTAGAATATAGGGTCTTGGCTTCACAAGAAAGCAGATTTAAATGCGGGATGAAGGTAAAATAAAAAGGGCAATCAACCAAAGAACCGGTGCTGCTGTAGTCCTAATAATGCACTACCTCACATTGTGGTACCGATTTTCGGAAAGACTGCACCGCCTTATTGTTTACCTTGGTGTTGTAGCATTTTAATGAGCGTAGTCCATGTAGCTCTTCAATGGATTTGAGGCTTTTAACATCGGTATTGTAGCACTCCAGTACCTTGAGATTGGATAAGGTCCGCAACGGTTTCAGGTCCTTAACTTGAGTGCCTGAGAATTTTAACTCTTGCAGGCCATTCAGTTTGGACAGCGGTGAAAGATCATCTACCAAGGTGTCTTCAAAATTCAACTTTTTCAATCTGGATGAACTGGACAGAGGCTCCAAGCTACTTACCGGGCTTTGTGAGCAGCGCAAAATTTCCAAGGTTTTTACGTTTCTCAATGGTTCCAAGTTGTTGATGCGGGTTCCTGAAAAGCCCAGTTCCCGTAGGCGTGTAAACTCCCGAATGGGTTCCAAGGTAGATACTGGTTTCTTAAAATAGAGCTTCTCTAGATTGACATAGGCGTGTAGGCGCTCTTTGTCTGACATATTCTCGTGATCCAATTGGCTTTTCAATACCGAACGCCACTCCATGGACATCGACCCCCACCACCGTAGCAATCTCACCGTTTTGTACATTACCAGGCAATTGCGGTGATTGGCAATAAATCGATTTATTTCCTGAGGCTGAACTTTAGTATTGTCGATTCCCAGCAACCTCAATTTAGGCAGCTGCTCCAGAGAATACAGCTCATTGATGCCTGTATTGCTGGCTTCCAAATATTCTAACTCCAGCAGTCCTCTAAGTGGAGTGAGATCGGTAACGCCGCTGGCTTCAATGTTCAACTCCTTGAGATTCTTTAAAATCTCTACAGGTTTAATGTCTACAATAGCGCCTATACCAGAAATGTCGATGCTGGTTATGTTGGCTATACGGGCCATCTGCTCCTTGGTAATACGCTGGCCTTTTAATCCAGCTGACTGAATTAGTACCTTCTGCCATGGCACACTCAACTGGTCCCACCAACTTCTTAGACTCTCCGTACCGTAAACCACCAGGATGTCCGGGTGGTTGGTTATGAACTTTTTAGCCTCGCTGTTCACCATCAGCGTGTTATCGCAGTACACCCGCTCCATGCTTGAAATAGCTGCTAAGGGGTTTAAGCTGGTGATGAGGGTATTGTTGCAGGACAACATTTTAAGGTTTTGCAATTTACTCAGCGGTTGGAGGCTCGTGACCAGGCTATTATCTATTTTAAGATTCCTTAGTTCATTCAGCTTAGATATTGGAGAAAGATCCTTAATGCTGTTATGGGAAGCATCCAGGTAATTGAGTCCGGTTAATCCCTGAATGCCATCCAAGCTCTTTATCTTGGTTTTTGACACATTCATCACCTTTATTTTGCGCAAATCCGTAATCGGCGCTAATGAAATAAGATAACTATGGCTGGCGCTGAACTGTTGTAAATCCTCAAACACCGCCAGAATGCGTCCATCGCTGATCTGGGTACTGTCCATCCGCAGCACACGCAGGTTCAAGGCATATTTTAAAGGGTCGATGCTGGAGACGACGGTATTGCTGCAGTCCAAAAAATCCAGTTTAGTAAGATTTCGCAATGCTACCAGGTCCTTAATCTTGGTGCCCGATACATCAATACGCTTCAAGTTAGTAAGTCTTGCTACAGGCTCAAGATCATCCAGTTGAGGGTAACTTGATAAATCGAGTTTCTCAACTTCCACTAAAGTCTGAAGCTGCTGCAAGTCCAGATCCCCTTCTGCTCCCAATTGATTGCGGAAAATATCGGGCCAGGGATAGACCAGGCTGTTCCACCAGGTAGTAAGCTCATCCTCCTCGCTTAGGCGATTGGTGTATACGCTGGCAATTTTAAGATCTCGGGCGGCCTCATTAAGGTTAACCTCTACATAACGCACCAAATTGGAATTGATACTATCGTTCTCAATAGTAACCCCTTGCAAGTTGCGGGTCATAGTCACCAGATAGTAGCTCTGATTCTCAGCGTTGGTCTTAAAGCTGATATCATCAACAATGAACTCAAATTTCACTTCCTTGAAAAAAAAGTCGATGTCGCTGAGATAGGCCTGCACATTCTTGTGCGTTACCATTTCCCGTTCCTCATTCAAATCATCTTCGATCTGAACTTTATCGTCTTTAAATGCTTTGAGATAGCTCTGAGTGATGATGACGTTCTTATCTCGAGCCTGTGTTTCCGAATCACCTATAGTATTCATAGCATACTCCAGGAAATCAATGAGATCCTGGACTTTGGCTTTATAGTCTTCCGCATCGGATGTTTCAGATACCGTTACTAGATTCTGTGCCCTCAAGCCAGGTCCGTTTAAAAATAGTGCAAGTAAGAGTAGATAGTAAAGTCTATAAACCTTCATAATAAATAAACTTCATGAGCTGGTCGCGTTGTTCGGGACTGACCTTCACCAAATCGGAAATCAGCCAACCGGTATTATACCCCGGACGATTGTATTCGGATAGTTCAAAATACCAATTGTCCAGTTGAAAAAAATGGAATTTTACCTGGCCTACAGTTTTAAAAGTCAAGTTTGACTGTTTGATCTCATACAAAACCAACGAAAGATGATCGGGTTGAAAATCCTGGGCAGCATAGGCCGCCGCAATTTGTGGGTCTTTAAATATTTTTTTGAGATTCATAAACGCCACCTCATGGCTCATGGGGTGAATGAATTTCTTTGCTGTGGTGGTATCGACTTCGAAATACTTTCTGAAGGGATCGAAATAAGCTTTAAAGATTACCCATTTCGAGCCTACATTCTCTTCCTGGAGCTTGAGAAAGAGCACCACCGTTTCGTCTTTGCCTTTATAATCGAATTTGGCGTGTACCTCAGCGAACCAGTTACCTCCATGAAAATCCAGGTACTTTGGTTTGGTTCCATCATTGACGTCCCGCAGAAAGGTTTGTTTGGAAGCCAGGCTGATCTCTTGGTTTTTATTGTCAAACAGCACTTTGATGTACTTACTTCTCAACTCTGGGTTGCGGTAGAATTGATCTTTTTCGTAATAGCGATTTCCTTTGAGATCTTCTTCTCCGTTAAACCGGTGAAAGAATTGATTGACTTGCTTGGTGGCGGCATAAAGCGCCTTTTCGTCTCCTAAGTACTCACTAACCTGAGCCTGCAAGGCTTGAGAAAGGATCAACCCGCAAAAAATAATAATTCCTCTCATGTACTGGTTTCTGTAACCCTTATGTCTCCCAGAAGTACATCCCAGAATCCAATTAACCGACCGCCGATTTGGGTTTGTTTTCTTTCTACATAAACGGTGATATCCTTCTTGGTAGTATCCATGTACTTCATTCCGTCGGCACTTACTGCCTCAAATTTTTGGTAAATGGTGATCACTCCCACGTATCGTCCGTCTGGTTGCAGCTCCAAATCGCTGATATATTGAATATTGAACCATTTTATACTCACCCGATCGTAATTCAAGGCCATGAGCCTTTTGAAGTATTGCTTCACCTTATAATAATTGATATCGGACCGGTTAATGGAGCTCACCCCGATCTCACTGCCGTCGGCGAACAGCTCTTCTGCACGATCCACCACCCGGTTGGCCTCCGAAAATGGTGTGTCCTTGTCCCCTATTATGCTAATGTAGCGACTGAGATCTCTTACTTTTTCCAAGGCCAGCGAGTCGATGGCTTGCTTACGCTCGGGGCTAATTTGATCCTGCGCTTGGGAAAAGGTGTAACAACATACTGCCAGTAGTGTGATAATATAATTCCGCATAATTTATTTTAAGGAATAAGACCTTATTACTTTTTAATTACTTCAACTTCCTTGATTTTTCCGTTATCATCCAAAACCAAATTCAATAATTGGTTGGGATTATTTTTTTGATCCTTTAGATAGTTCAAGTACTTGCTTATGGTAGTCGGTTCGTCATAATCTTTGATATCCCCTGATTTACCAATGACGATCAACACCGACGTTTCGGGCGAGGCAAAAAGATCCATACTATTGTTGATAAGCTGGTTAGCTCCTGACATTGAACCTGCTCCCGCTACTCCATTGAACAGACCGGAAACCTGTTCCATTAAAGAGGAACTGGCTGGGGTGGCCTCTGTGTTGGTCTCCATGACTACCTCAGGTTCAGCGGCCAGCGGTTTGGAATCGCGTTCGCGATCCAGCTGGTTCTGCACCTGGGTCATAAGATCCTTCACCTCGGGGTCATCCGATCCGATACTTTTTGCCTGTCTAAACAGCACTTCTTTTTGCTCCAAGGTCATTTTACCATCGTCATTTAGAATGGAGGTTAATATGGACTTGACCTTTTCATTATTTTCCGTTCTAATTCTAAGCGCCTGTTCTTCTGCAATTTTCTGCTGATTTTTACAGCCGATGCTACCCAGCATGACCGCCAGGCATAAAAACAATAGCACTAAATTACTACGGGTGGTTCTTATCATAACTGATGCTGTTTTAATGCTTATACAAATCTACAACCCTCCATATTAATTACTAATGCTATCCCAGTAAAAATCATACCAGGATTGATTCGGTTGCCAAATTGTTTAAAAAATCATCCCATTTGTCCTTCGATCCCATTGATTATCAATTTGATAAGAAATATACGTAAAACTTTTCAACTGTGGATGCCATTAAACCGCTTAATCAGATATGGATAAAAAGAGCTGAAATGTGTATTTTTATTATGTGCAGCCAGGTTCCATATCATGCTCTTTATGAAAATAACCCTGTCGGTAACCCTTCTGGTGACCTTTTCATTAAATCTGCAAGGTCAGGAAGAGGAGCGGGTTTACGCCTCAAAATATCATGAGGCGGAAAGGCTTTATCAGTTGGCGGTGGAGCATCTGGATGCTCAACGCCCTAAAAATGCTCTGGACCTATTGAATAGGGCGGTTTCCTATCAATCCGACTATGTGGATGCCTATCACCAGCGGGCGATGGTTAAACATATGTTAAAGGACACCCAGGGTGCACTGACTGACTACGAAATTGTATTACATCTGGATTCTACTTTTACGGAGGCCGCTTTTGAACGGGCCAAGCTACGATTTCTGGAAAGACAATATATGCAAGCAATTGAGGAGTTCGATCATGTTCTCACCATGCCTCAAACGGGTACCAGAAGGGTATATTTCAAGGGCGCACAGCTTAACAGTACCGATCAACCCGCTATAAATTCCCTTACCACGGCTTATTCTCTTGACGGCGATATTTACAATTATCAAGGTTTATCTTATCATGCATTGGGACAGTACCAGAGGGCTATAGGGTATTTTGATAAAGCGGTTCAACATAACAGTCAGGAGGCCAATTATCTAGTGAATCGGGGGCTTAGCAAAATTGAATTAGGTGAGACTTCGACTGCTATTGAGGATTTTAAGAAAGCTCTAATCCTCGACCCCAATAATGCGGTAGCTGAGTTTAATCTAACCCAGGAGATGGAAAGCTCCGGGGCCCTGGAAGTCGAAGTGTATGATGAAATGATTGAAAAACACCCTGATTTTGCTTCACCATATGTTAATCGAGCCCTGGCCAAACTGCACAATGGAGACCTGGAAGGGGCTTTAAAAGACTATGACAAAGCGGTGGAAGTCGACCCGCACGATGCCCGCATCCGTCTTAACCGTGCCCTCTCCAGAGAAAAAGCAGGACTGCTGCAAGCTGCCTTAAAAGATCTTAATAGGGCCTTAGCCCTGGACCCCTCCTTGACCGCCGCATATCGAAGCAGGGGCCGCATACTATCAACGCTGCAGCAATATACTTTGGCCGTTGAAGATTTCACTGAAGCCATTAGACTTGAACCACAGCACGCACCATCCTATTTTAACCGCGCTTTGGTTTTCCGGAAATTACAGCAAAATGATTCCTGTTGTACAGATCTTGAAAAAGCAGAATCACTAGGTCTAGATGTTGCAACTAAAGCTTTAGATGCTTATTGCATTACCCCTCATAATTAATGAATTATTTTTCAATCCAACCTGAGGTTCTGGAAACAGCTTTTTGCCAACCCTTATATAGTTCAGCTCTCAGGGTCTCTTCCATTTCCGGCTGGAATAGTTGGTCGACCTGCCTGTTGGAGATAACCGTTTGCAGATCCCATATTCCAATATAGATACCCGCCAGGTAGGCAGCTCCCATAGCGGTGGTCTCAATTACCTGGGGGCGCTCCACCGATACACCCAGGATGTCGGCTTGGAACTGCATTAAAAAATCGTTGGCCACTGCCCCACCATCTACTTTTAAAGCAGTCAACTTTAAGCCGGAATCTTCTTCCATAGCATCTAATACGTCTTTGGTTTGGTAGGCCAGTGATTCCAAGGTGGCTTTGGCAATGTGCGCTTGAGTGGTATCCCGGGTTATCCCAAATATTGCTCCGCGGGCATACATATCCCAATAGGGAGCACCCAAACCGGCAAATGCTGGAACCATATAAACATCATGAGAATCTTTGACTTCTAGTGCCAAGGGCTCGGTATCGGGAGCTGCATTAATGATTTTAAGTCCATCTCGCAACCATTGAACTGCTGCCCCTGCGATGAAAATACTACCTTCCAAGGCATATTGTGGAGTATCATCCAAATTACAGGCTAAAGTAGTTAACAATCCGTTTTCTGAGTGAGTTATATTATCGCCAACATGCAGCAGCATGAAACATCCAGTTCCATAGGTATTCTTGGCCATACCCGGTTCAAAACAAGCTTGTCCGAACAATGCAGCCTGCTGATCGCCAGCAACCCCGCAAATGGGAATAGACGTTCCCTGATAGGTATATGTTCCAAACAGCGAAGAGGAAGGTTTTACCTGTGGCAGCATACTTTGTGGCACTTCCAAATGCCTTAACATTCCCTGGTCCCATTGCAGGTCATTGATATTATAGATGAGCGTGCGCGAAGCATTGGTGTAATCCGTGACATGGGCTTCACCTTCTGTCATGTTCCATATCAGCCAGGTATCGATAGTTCCAAAGAGCAGGTCTCCCTGTTCAGCTGCTTGCCGGGCACCCTCAACATGATCTAAAATCCATTTGATCTTGGTGCCCGAAAAGTAGGAATCTATAACCAATCCGGTTTGCTCACGGACATAAGAGTCAAGACCTTGTGATTTCAGGTTTTCGCAAATGTCGGCGGTTCGGGTATCCTGCCAGACGATAGCGTTATAGACGGGTTTACCCGATTGCTTATCCCAAACTACAGCAGTTTCACGTTGATTGGTGATGCCTATGGCTTTTACTTGCTCCACCGAAACGCCCGACTCCGATATCACCTGATCCAACATGGCCATTTGAGTATCCCATATCTCCATAGGATTATGCTCCACCCAGCCCGACTGGGGGAATATTTGAGTAAATTCCTTTTGAGCCACTTTTACAATGGCTCCCTCTTCATTCACCAATAATGCTCTACAGCTGGTTGTACCCTGATCCAGGGCCACGATATAATGACTCATTGTTTAAGTCTGTTTTAGTTTTGGTCTTCTTTTATTTGCCTGAATACTGCCATTAGCAGAATGATCAGCACTACTGCGGTAGTCAGCCAGAAATAGGCATCCATTTCCCCTTCAAAAATCCCGCGATAAAAAATAGCCCCGTATACCCCTCCGATTATCGGTCCCAATACCGGGATCCAACTATATGCCCAATCCGACGAGCCTTTACCGGCTATAGGTAAGAAGGCGTGTGCCAGCCTTGGGCCCAGGTCCCGAGCAGGATTGATAGCATAGCCGGTAGTACCACCCAGACATAATCCAATTGCCAATATCAAAAATCCCACGATCAAGGGATTAAGGCCTTCTGTAAATTCATTGGCTCCTATAAAGAATAAAGCAAAAACCAGCACGAAGGTGCCCACTATTTCGCTAACCAGGTTGGGCCAGGTCCGCCTGTAGGCCGGGGCCGTAGCGAACACCGCCAATTTTAGATCTGGGTCATCAGTATGTTTCCAATGAGGTAAATAATGTATCCAAACCAGAATAGCGCCAATCAATGCTCCGATCATTTGCCCCAGAACGTAAACAGGGACTTGCGCCCAGGAAATTTGTCCAACCGAGGCAAAGCCAATAGTAACTGCGGGGTTAATATGAGCGCCCGAATAGCTTCCTACTGCATAAATAGCCAATGCCACCGCTAAACCCCAACCCAGTGTTATAACGATCCAACCGCTATTCCGGGCTTTGCTGTTCTTTAATAGCACCCCTCCTACCACACCGTCCCCTAACAGGACCAGTAACATGGTCCCAATTACTTCGGCCGTAAAATTGCTCATGGTAAAATTTATTTTCAGAAAAGAAGTCTGATGATATAAAATTTTAACTTGATATCCAAACCCCTGCGGTTCCTCAGATCCAATGGTGAATACCTGGTTCCAGATCGTTGTTTTGGACCTAGATTTTAGTAAATTGTTAATGCTTACATACTTAATAGAAGATGGCTAAGTGGTTGTTCTTGTTCTGTTTTTTAATGGGGTGTAAAGCCCTGCAACAAGACAAAAGGTGCCGGATGGTCCCCGACCCGGGTCCATGTAAAGCTGCCATCACTAAGTACTACTTCGACAAGGAGGAACAAAAATGTAAACCATTCACCTGGGGAGGGTGCCACGGTGTGGTTCCTTTTGATTTTATTGAAGAATGTGAAGCCTGTATAGTGACGGACTAAGGCCTCCCTGATAATTCCATTACCAGTTGAGCGGCCTGTTCTTTTCGGTAGTGACCGGCTTGGACGGCGATGTTATCCAACAATTCCAAGGCTTTGGCAGTTTCTGAATACTTCAAGTACGACAAAGCTTGGTACCATTGGGCTTGTTGTCGGAAGGAGCCATCCCGTTGGGCTTTTAGAAAATTCTCTTCAGCCTGTTCCCTACGATTCAGTTCCAATTGTGCAATAGCCAGATACAGAGCAACCCGGTATTCTGTAGGATTCAATTCCAGGTATTGACTTAACAAGTTCGCACACTTCTGATAAGATCCTTCATTATAGGCCTCCAGCCCATCCGTTAAATATTGCACTCCCGGGGTGGCAATGCTGTCATCATCACCCCGGGTGGTAATCAATTCTTCATATGGTTGATAATAGGATAAGAATAGCTCATCAGAGGTTTTTGCTGGTTTTTGAAACAAATAAATGGCCGGTACCAATAGCAGCAGCACGGCTGCAGTTATTGCCCATGGTTTCCATGGTTTGGACCGTGATTTAGCGTGGGATTTTTCCCAAGAGCTCACCTCCTTCTTGAATTCATCCATCCCCAATGCCTCAAACCCCTCTTCAATGTTTTGCAGGTCACGGATCTCATCGGCTAATTCCGGATGGTCTTTAATTCTCTGTTCAAACTGCTCACGTGCTTGGGGATCCAATCTGTCTTCCAGGTAGTCGGCCATAATCTTTTCTAAATCCTCAGACATGTCTATTCTTTTTATATTTCACCTTGTTGCTGAGCTTCCAGCATTAATGATCGCATTTGCCTTAGGCATATGAACTTGCGCTTAGCTGCAATCTGTTCAGTTTTGTAGTCCATAGTCTGCGCGATGGAGTCCATGGAATAGTTCTGAAAATAAAACAGTTCCAATACCGTTTTGCAGGGCTCACCAATCTTTAACAAAAGCTGTCGTACCACACCTTTCATGTTGGACTGCTCATATCTTTCGATTATGCTATTGTCCATTTCGCTGGTGTCTACCACTACTTGCAGTATCTCCTGTCTTCTTTGTAAGATCTTGAACTGATCCCTAAGCAGATTTTTACCAATGGCAAACAAATAAGTCTTTAGGCTACTGTTCAATTGAATTAACTTTTGGTTTTTGACATTGTAAAACAGAGTGATGAAGGTTTGCTGATATACTTCAGCCGCCAGATCATCATCGCATCGGTAATTCTTTGATGCCCACAGCACAAACTCGTCCCTGTACTTATCATATAAGCCCTGTAAAAATTTCCTATCACCTTGTCGAATTTGACCCAGTAAGTCTGTGGGAGCATCTTTGATGCTTTCAGTAGCCATAGATCCGTCGATATTGAATGACTGCAGAATTTACATATTTTTTGTAAAGTTCCCTTAGTAACGATAAATCTAAACATGGTTAAAAACATCTTAGCATTAGCAGTTACCTTTTGCCATTAATAGAACCCGGAGCATACATATTACCGCTTTGGGGTAAAATCTTTTTCTTTTTTAAGTGCTTCCTTATATTTGGTAACAGCCAGCTGCGATATCTGACCAAGAAACTCATGAAAACAGGCTATCTATTTCTGTGCCTGGTATTTCTTACTTCGGGAATTACCGCACAAAACCCCGATACCCTAAAGGCCTTCCGGCAACTTGAAAATGGTCATAGATATTATCGCGATCTTAGGAATTTCGATAGTGCTGCTTTTTACTACCAAAAGGCCGGACTTCTGTTTAGATCTTCAGGATTTTCCGAAAGGTACGCCTATTGCCTGATCAGGGAAGGATTAAGTGCTTATCGTCAAAATCAGTTGAATAAGGCCCTGAACATTTTTCAAAACAGCCTGGTCATATACGATTCCCTATATCCTGCTAACCACCTGGAACTGGCCGCACCGTATTCCCGTATAGGATCGGTCTACTCACAACTCGGCAATTATCATCAGGCCCTAGACTACTTTAAAAGGTCGCTGGCCCTTAGATTAGAGTTTCAGGGAGCAGACCATTTACAAACAGGGATTGCCTATTATAATGTAGGTACTTCCTTTATGTATTATGGAGAATACCAAAACGCCATGCAGGCCTATCAAAATGCTTTGAGGATTTACCTGGACCAGCATGGTGAATCACACCGGCGGATTTCAAGTCTTTATGTCAACATGGGTATCCTGTACGACAAAAGTGGCGAACCTGAAAAAGCTTTGGAATATTATGACAAATCCACTCAGATCGATAAGGAACTTTACGGAGAAGAGTATTTCCTGCTGGCCTATAATTATTACAACATGGCCATTGCTCACATTAACCTCGATCAACCGCAACTTGCCGAAGAATTGTATGGCCTTACCATAGTACTGAGCCAACGGCACAATATCTATCATCTGCAGGCAACCTCCCATTACGGTCTTGGTAATATCGAAAAATCTAAGGGCCGTTTGCTGGAAGCAGAAGAACTGTATCACCAGGCCATCGCGCTGTTCATCAAGCACTTTGGCGAAGATCATCCCGGAATAAACCACTCATTGAGGGCATTGGCCGACCTGTGGAGACAAAAGGGTGCTTACACTCGTTCCCAAGAATATTTGCAGCAAACCCTGGGCCTGCTAAACCGAAACTACGGGACCACGCATCCCTTTATTGCCCTTACTTATAGACAACTGGCAGAACTGTACCAGGAACAAGGACGTTTCGCAGAAGCCATGGACCAAATGGACCTGGCGTTTAAGGCACTTTCCAAGAAAGTGGGAGACGAAGTCCCGAAGTCCTACGAGGACTACCTTGACCAGGGAATTTTTATGGATCTGTTGAAAACACAATCCGCCATCTTACAAGATAGGTACTATCAAGGTGGGAAACATTTAAAAGATCTCCAGTTGGCCTTGCAATCGTACCAAGAGGCCGTGAAGATAATCGACGGGGTGCGTCGAGGTTATATCCTTGATGATTCCAAACTTTTCTTGCAAGAACAGGCCTTTGATACTTATGAGCAGGCTATTGCATGTGCCGTAGATTTGTATAACATTTCCCCGGACCAGAAATACCTGGCTATGGTTCATGGTTTCATTGAAAAAAGCAAGGCTACTGTACTGGCTGAAACCCTGCAAGGTAATAAGCTGCAAAATATCCAAGGCATTCCTGACGAACTGCTGGAACAAGAGGTGGGATTAAAGCAGTTGATCAGTTATGTGGAATCTTCACTTGGTTCAGCAGAAGGTAAGGTCCTGGATTCTTTGGAAAACCATCTGTTTGTATTAAAGCGGTCTTATGACACCTTGGCTCAACACCTAGCCAGAAAGTATCCAAAGTATTACGATTTGAAATACCAGGTGGGTGTTGCCGACCCCTTTGTAATTCAACAACAATTACCAAAGGGAACAGCGGTATTGAATTATTTTTTAGGGGATACCCAATGGTATGTATTTGCTATCAGTAAAGAAAAGATCAATATACATGTAATCGATAGTACCACCATACCCAAACTTCGTCTGCATGACTTTCGCCATGAGGTAATCAATACGGATGTCGATTACCCCATTATATTATCTTCCCTTCTTTGTTCTGAGCTGGTAACTATTCCATTAGAGGGACGGGAAGACATTAACAAATTAATTGTGGTGCCACATGGAGCTTTGGGCCATATTCCTTTTGACGCATTCTTAACAGGATCCGAAAATACCGACATGGGGAGTTTGCCCTATTTGGTGTATAAATATGCTACCTCATATACACCCTCACTAACCATGCTGCAATTAGCCAATTCCGCTGGAAAACAGCCCAAAAACTACCGGGGCTTTGCGCCTAGTTATGGTGGTTCCCGGGCTGAGAATTTACCCACTCTTAAAGGCTCATTAGAGGAGGTCGATTTTGCCAGCTCGCTATTCCAAGGCCAGGTGTTCCTCGATAATGAAGCCACAGAAACGGTATTCAAAGTGCACAGATCCGGGGCTAAGATCATCCATTTGGCTATGCATGCTCTAATCGATGACGGGGATCCCATGAACAGCCGACTGGTATTTGCACCAGACACCAGCGGTGTGGACGACGGCAATCTGTACGCCCATGAAATATATGACCTGGATCTACCGTCGGAGCTGGCGGTACTTAGCGCCTGCAATACCGGATATGGAGAGATCGCCAGAGGCGAAGGGATTATGAACCTTTCCCGAGCCTTTCAATATGCCGGGTCCCCCAATATTGTAATGAGTTTGTGGCAAGCCAAAGATCAGGCCAGCTCGGCTATCATGGCTTACTTTTTTGAAAACATTAAGCTAGGCTTAGCCAAGGATGAAGCTTTACAGAAAGCAAAGCTGGAGTATCTGGCCCAAGCCGATCCCTTCAAATCTCACCCCAGCCAATGGGCTACCTATGTGTTCGTGGGCAATACCACACCCTTGGAGTTTGTGGATAATCGCTGGAAATGGGCGGCCTTTTCAGGTTCATTTTTAGTTTTTATCGTGTGGTACCTGGTGCGCAAACGTCGAAGTTGAATGATTTCGATGATTTGACAAAATAGTCCTAAACATTACAAGCCCAAGGAATGTTAAACTTTCGGTTTTAGACCGAATGCGTGTGCTTGTATCTTTAAGGTTATGCGATGTGTACTAATTGTTATGGGGTTGGTATTATGGTTTGGGACTATTGCTGCTCAGCAGGTTATTGTAGACCCCATAAATGAGATTGTCCCCAGTTTAGAAGAGTTCAGTCACCAGCAGGACTTACCCAGTTTAAGATTAGAAAAGAAATTGGACCACTACACTTGTCAAAGGTGTGGGAGCGAAAACCAAGTTAGCTGGGCACAGGCCATAAAGAGCCCGGAGCTAATACCCCATTGCAACTTCTGCGGCAAAAAGTATTGGCCGAAATTCAAACCTGCCAACGCCATACCTCGAACCTATTGCAGATTAAACCTTCCGAACAACTAGAGTCCGGTATCCGTGCGAATGATCTTTCGGCGGGTATCCACAGCATCTTTGCCCATACTCCATACAACTCCCAACGGATCCACCAATATGTCCGTCGGGCTTAAAATAGGGTTACCTGTATTATAGGTGCAGTAGCCGGAAAAGTATTCCTCTTCCCATTTCTTAATACCATTAGAGGTAGCCAGCCAGATAATACCCTCACTATCTGACCAGATGGCATTGATAAAGGTTTCCGGCATGTTGAGATCGGCCAGGTCCAGTACCTCCACAGTTTGGTCCTGGTGGATACGTACCAAAAAGGTTTCTTTTAACCCGGCCACCGTCAGCCATAATACACCTTGATGATCCACCGCAAAATCCCTAAGATAACCAATGGGCAAGCCTGAGTTGGAAGGGCTAAAAGATTGAGGGATTAAAGATTCTTTAAAAATTAAAATTTCAAAGCCCTTTAACATATATAGAGTACCGTCCGGTGAGGACAGTATTTTGGAGACTGGAATGTCGTTTTGATCGGGGATCTCCTCAAAATCCCCTGCTTCGGTTTGCCTGAAGATCTTCCCATTGACGCTGCTGAACCACAGCATTCCCTGGTGATCGACGGTCATTCTGTATATATTGAATATGGGCCCGCCTATTTCCGTGTCTTCATACAGAACTTCGAATTCACCATCATTCCATAAACCAAGTAAACCCTTGTTTTCCCAGCGAGCAGCTATCCACAAGTTCCCAGCGTGGTCGCTGGCCAGTTCATTGACATCATATTCAAAAGGTACCTCCTCAAATTGACCGTTTTGGAATCGATACATGTCGTTTTGTCCACTCAGCCAGAATCTTCCGGTTCCGTCCAGGATCATTTCGTAATGTGGCCCGGCATTTAAGAAATCTTCATCGAAGATCTGCTGGGGAAAGGGTGGTACCGGATCTTGCTCTGCCCAGCACGGTGCAGGGGTATTCTCGTTGAACAGTTCATCCAGATAATAATCACGCCGGTGCACCAAGCTCGATTGCAGGAAAGTATTAAAACTTCCGTATGACAAGGCCCCCTGAGCCCGCATGATGCTTCGAAAATCATCTGTTGCCAGCCGATCTTCCTTGTGGGGACGCTGTAACAAGCAGTGACCCAATTCATGAAAGACCACTTCTTCCTGACCCATAGGCCCCCCATGTACCCAAAAAACATTGCTGGTGTCTATTTTAACCAAATGGAGATCTTCGGTACGTGTGCAACTGGCGATCGCTAATCCCTGATTAGGAGTGGTCAGACCCAATTCAAATTCAAAACTAAGTTTACTGATGTTCAAAGAAACGCCTCTGCGCTCTGCTTCAAGAATAAACCGGTCAACATGAGGCTGCACTAATTCCGGTATGGTCCTGACCGGTTCGGGGGTTTCGTCCTGTTCACACGACATGAACAAAAGAATTAAGCATGTAGGCAGCAGGTAGCGCAAAATGACCAACCATTTATTTGATATGTAAAATAATGAATCGCGGTCAATTATGAGGATATAAACAAAAAAAGGAGCCCTCGACAGCTCCTTTTTCACTTAAACTAAGGTATGAAATGGCAAGGGATTAACCCATTTCATCCTCTGAAACATCAATGACAACCTCAAAAATACCCTCTTTTACAGTAACCAAGTTGTCACATTCCCCTTCACCAAAAAGTAAGAAGAATTCCTTTTCATTTACTCTCACGGCATCTACTCCGGATACAAAGGTGATGATATCTTCCCCGCAGGTGAAATCATATACCAAAGGAGTCACTACCAGATTCTGATAAATCAGCGCATCGCCGGTAGTTTCATTGGAATAACTGATATCAGTTCCCATTTCCTCAATAGTCCATGCCTGCTCATTTAAGGTCTCTTTACCCACTCGAGTCACCGACCAATTCTCATCCTCATCCTTAACTTCGAAATTCTTCACAAAAGTAAACTCCGTAGAGAAGCCGTTTTCCTCCTGATACGTTCCGTCCAAGGCGGCTAATCCATTAATGGTCCAAGTTTCTTGTCCAAAGTCTTCGAACCCTACAAACGCTTTATAAGTCCCGGCAGCTTCGTCTATGTGATAGGTCTCTACCACTTTTCCTTTCCAGAATTCCCCATCTATCTCACATCCGTCACCAAAGTCTATGACCCATGCAAAACTTCCGTCGTCGTGCAACACAAACAATTGAGCTACACATACTCCGTCGTTCAGCTGCTTTCCTCCATTCATAAATGACCGCATGCGGTTCCAAGATGAAGCATTAGAACGACCTCCTCTGAAGCCAGATCCATCTTGTAGCAAGGCGCCCGGGGCTCCAAAGCCCAAAGCCCTAACCGATTCCAGATACTGGTTAACTTGAACCTGACGGTCCGCTTCCATGCTTAACTCATCGGCCGTAGGGTCCGGATCGGGAGTAACGGACTCATCATTGTCACAAGCAAATGTTAAGATCAATAGCCCGCTTATTACTAAAAATTTATTAATGAAATTCATGGTTATACTAATTTTAAGATTAAACAATTGGGGCGGTGATCAAGCGCCTTTGATATTAGTACAACCTTCACGTGGCAAGGGACCCTGCAAATCACAAATAATTTTTAATTAATTTGTATTTATCTGATATAAAGATATTTACAATACAACTTATAAAGTAAATTTTAGCGAGGAATTACTTCGAAATAAGTGGTGTCGGGAGTAATTGCGGTAAATATTCCCAGCCCATTAAAGATATTGGTATACTGCTGCACCCGTACATCCGGTGAATTCGCCCCGAAATATTTGAGGTATTCCAGGTTTACTGCATACAAAATAAAGGCATACACCCCGTAATAGTTCACCTGGTTGAAGGGGATTTGATATAAATTACTATTGACAACGTCGGTAACCACTTCGCCTGTAACCTCATCGACCACTGGATCGATGGGGGTTAGCGGCGGGCTGATGCGCAACAATTTGCCTACAAACCAGCGACCTTCTGAATTGGTCCAGGTAAACTGAAAGAATCCCCCATTCTGTCGATCTGCGGCATTAAGCGCATACTGGCTTTGGGATGGAGCCAGGCCTTGCGGAGGCAACGGCACCCTGGTGCCCCCGAATATCAACTCTTCGCCTTTTACCACTATCAGCTGATAGTCGGTCCCGGGCATCACCTGCAAACTGGCGCTGGCATCAAAATAGGCTCCTGGTGCACCGGTTTGGGGGCTTAGAAAATAGTCGGTGGAACCATCGCGAATTACCACCGCTTCGGCCTCCAGAGGTGATAAGTCCGCGGATCCCAAAGGGCTGAGGCGCCAAAGCCTAAAATTAGTCACTGGCTGCCCTTGGACCAGAACCCCGTCCACTATCACCGGATCGATGGGAGCAGGTTCGGGATCCTCGCAAGCGAGCATTAGTAGTAAGAAACACAAGCACAAAAATGACCTCATACCAGTTATAATTTCACATTTAAGAAGATATTGGGAGTAAAACCCAACATATTGACATCGAAGGTAACTACTTGCGGGACTTCCAGTATTTGCCCCGATACCGGATCAAAATAGGTGATCTCGAAACGTTTGAATTTAGTATTTTCCCTGCCGTAAACATTGTAGATGCTCAAACCGCTTTCTAACTTCCAGGAGCCCCATTTCCAACCATAAGTGGCACTTAAATCCAGCCGATGATAGTCCGGGAGCCGGAAACTGTTTACATCCGTTAACTCAAATATGGTTACAGGTCTGGAGGACACCCCCTGTACTTGATAAAAACCCTGTGGGGCAGTAAAGGGTTTTCCGGTAGCATAGATCCAGGTACCGGAGAACTTCCATTTTCCCAGTTCCCACAAGTGCACTGTTTTGAACTCGTGTCGCTGGTCTTCATTACTGGGGAATTCCTGGTTATTATTTAATTCGGGAAAAAGATCATCCACCCGGCTTAAGGAGTATCCAATCCAGCCGGAATAGCGCTTACCGTCGCGCTGTATCAATATATCCACCCCTTTAGCCTTACTGCTACCCGCTAAAAATTGATTTTGGGGCAATACATCTGTGGAGAAATACCTCCCCAACGGCACATAGTCGACAAGTCCGTCTACCGTTTTGTAATATCCCTCCACATCCACCGTCCAAGGCCCGTCTTTAAATAGGACACCCCCTACCCAATGTTCAGAGTCTTTGGGCAGGATTTCGGTATTTTGGTCAGCCAAAAGCCAAAAATCAGGAATTCCATTATTGATATCACTATTGATAATACGATTGGTCACCTGATGATATTTTCCCCAGGCGGCTTTAAAGGTAAACTTGGGTAGGAAACGATACTGTATACCAAAGCGAGGATCCCAAAGACTTTGATCCAACAAGTCAAAATATTGATGACGGATCCCCGCGCTGAGGGTAATTTTCTCCAGAGGGTCCCAATAATGCTGCCAGTAACTGGAATACAAACCTCCTTCCTGCATGATTAATTGATCAACCGCCCCGGCATTGTTATCTCCATTGTCTGTGGATAGAGAAGTAGAGAGTCCTTCAATGTTAGCTCCAAAATGCATGGAATATTTAGGGGTTACCTGCCATTCGGTGTCAAATCCCAACACACCAGAACCTACATCATTGAATATATTCTGCACCACCCCCACTTCCAGGGTTTGATTACCGTCATCGTAAAAGAAATTGGTGTTATAGGCAATCTGGTAGTCATAGTCCGACCAGGAAAGGCGCGCTTGGGAATACCATTTTTTGCCCCATTGGCGGGCCCAGCGAAAACTGACCCCAACATTGCCCCATTCGGCATCATCATTAATGCCAGCATTGACAAATCCCACTTGCTTATCGGCCTGCAACACCAGATTGTCACGACCCTGATAAAGTGTAAGGCTCAACACATCTTTGGGGCTGGGCCTGAAGGTCAATTTTAAGTTGTAATCCCAGAAATAGAATGTGGGCTCTAACTCCTGAGTATTGAATAGTCGCTTTTGAGGACTGTTGCTTTCATCGTTGCGCACATTTTCAACCAGGTCCTTATAGAGATTGCTTTGAATAATATCCGTGAAGGCCCTGCGAGCTGCCAGCAACAAGGTCCATTTTTTTCCTATGGGTGTTTCCAATGATCCGTTTACGCTGATCAAGCTGGCGTTCAACCCTACCCTTAGTCCTTGAGAATCTCCCGACTTGCCGGTGATGTCCAACACACTGCTGGTACGGCCACCGTAGCGAGCGTCGAAACCTCCACGGTAAAGCTGAATATCTTTAATCGCATGATGGTTAAAAGCGCTGAATACCCCAAAAAAATGATCCAATTGAAAAACTGAAAATCCGTCGAAAAGGATGAGATTCTGATCCGGCGGGCTTCCTCTTACTACCAGTCCCGAAGAAGTTTCGTTGGTGGCGGCCACACCGGGCAATAGCTGCAATGATCTCATAATATCTACCTCTCCCATAGTGGGTAATCCGGTCAGTAATCGGGGATTAAAGGTAAGATGACCTGGATCGTCCTTTACTCTCATCGGTTCCAGTTCGGTGGTAATCAACAACTCCGGCAGAATTTCCTCCTTGCTTTGTAATTGCACGGTGCTGGATTTCATGGCCTCCGCAAGGGGCAGGCGCTTCGAGCGGTATCCCAGGTAAGCGATCATGACTTCCGCAGTATCCGGTACTTGCTGGATAAGAAAATAACCATCGGCATTAGTGGTAGTACCGCGGTTCAAGCCCGGAATAAATAGTGAGGCAAAAGGAAGGGCTTCGCCGCTAACACTGTCCTTAACCATACCCGACCAGTCCAGGATCCGCACCCCCGGCGAACCGTCGGTGCTAGGGCTGATCAATACTCCCTGGTCCCGAAGTTTAAAATCGAACCCTCGTCCTGCTAAAAGCTCTGCTAATACATCCTGTAAAGGCTTCTTCTTGGCTTTAATGTCCACCATTATCTCCCGCAAACTAGCCGCATTGTAGGCAAAGGCGATGTCGTACTGTTCGCTGAGGTGATCTAAGACCTCATTAAGGGGGGTGTTCTGAAACTTTAAAGAAACAGGAAGATCACCCTTGATAGATTGACCTATAAGGGGATGGATGCCGAGGAGCAAAATTACAATCAGAGGGATATGCCTCATTCAACTACTACCGTGTCGTCACGTATCTGGTACTTTAAACCCATCGGTTCCAGCACCGATTGCAGTGCAGCATCGCGGTCGGCCCGATTAAAAAATCCTGTATATATCATCCCTTCTACAGGAGTGTTAGGAATTATGGTAATACCCAGCTGCCGTTGTAATTCGTCGAATACTACCGGCAGATGAGTGTTTTTGAAATAAAAATCTCCTTTTTGCCAATCCAGCAAGTGTTCCGGATCAAATGACTGGGTAACTTCCATGTCACCATCCTCAAAGCGAGTAGACATCCCCGCTCCTAGGACAACGGGGGCCTTCCCGGGAACTGATACCTGCACCCTACCGGTGGCGCAAGCCACCTCAAATCTATCTTCCCTAGCGTACACGTTGAAAGATGTTCCCAACACCGTAATATCCCCATAATCACTTTCGACTACAAATTGAGAGCCTTTTTTCACCTCAAAGAACGCCTCTCCTTGCAGTTTCACCAAGCGGTCCTTTTTAAAACCCCGGGAACTGAAAAATATTTTGGAATCCGCGTTCAATTTGATGGAAGTCTCATCAGGCAGCTCGTAATTCATGAGCGTGGCTACCGGGCTATAAACCTCAGTTGGAGGTGCTTTCCAGAAAAACCAGACACAAAATATCAACAGCAAACTGGCCGCAATACTTATGACCAGGGGCTTTCTCCATAGGGGGACCACCGGTGTTTTATCCAACTCTACTAATCTTTCCTGAAATGCATCCCAGGCCTGATCGGTGGTTAATTTAGGTTTTGGCACCTCCCACTGATCCATCTGGCGGATGGTCTTTTCCAATTGCTCCAAGTACTGAGGATCCTCTATGGATTGCTTATAAGCCTCCCATTCGGTAGTCGATAAGCTACCCTCCAGCCATTGCTGCAGTTTCTTATCCGTATGTTTTGAGGACTCTTCCATGCATTTTTGTTCTAATATATATACAACCTCATGCTTATAAACGATACTTTAATTTTTCATTTAATTCATCCAATGCCTTTTTCATGCGTTTTTGAACCCCTTTTACACTCATATTGAGGGCATCGGCAATATCCTGATATTTCATATTATCCATGCGATTCATTAAAAATGTAACCCTCAAGTTATCAGGTAGCTCGGCTATAGCCTGTTGCAAGCGATCATCGAATTCCTTTAACTCCAATAAATACTGTGGTGAACTGCTGGCTGATGTACCGTCTTTCAAGGATTGATTTTGAAAGTTAAGCACTACTTTCTGGTGCTTGAAGTGGTTTAGCGCCAAATTGTTAGCGATGGTATATAAATAACTTTTGACCGTCTCAAATTTTACTTCATCACGTCGCTCCCACAGCTTAACAAAGCTTTCTTGAGTTAGGTCTTCTGCCAAGTCCATATCTCCTGTTTTATAGTAGATAAAATTCCTAATCGCGGAATAATAGGTGTCGAAAGTCGCTTTAAAATTGCTCTGATCTAAGGACTGGGACAAGGTACTGGCTTTGGTTAGGGCAAATTAACAGTTTTCAACGAATTATCCATCGATTGATCCCTCGATTGATTATTAGGAAATCCCTAATATGCTTTTTTAATTGACTGGTTTTGGAGAACTTCAAAGGGATGGCCCTTAAGAATTTTAACCCCCATGTTTCGCAATGGTTTGAAGACCAGATAGGATCCCCCACCGAGATCCAAGACAAAGCTTGGCCCCTGATTAAAGCAGGTAAGCACACGCTGATCTCCGCCCCTACAGGATCCGGTAAAACGCTGGCAGCATTTCTAGGGGTAATCGATAACCTGGTACAGGAATCATTGAAGGACAATCTTCGAGACGAGATCCATGTGGTTTATGTATCCCCTTTGAAAGCGTTAAGCAACGACATTCATACAAACCTGCAATTACCCTTAAAAGGCATACAGGAATTGATGGAGGATGCTGAGGAAATGAAAACCGAGGTACGGGTAGCCCTAAGAACCGGCGACACCACGCCAGCCCAGCGCAGTGCCATGATTCGCCGGCCTCCCCATATTTTGATTACCACCCCCGAAAGCTTGTACTTATTGCTCACCAGTGTTAACGGCCGCAAGATCTTGAGTACTGTTAGCACCCTGATAGTAGATGAAATCCATGCTATCCTGGAAAGTAAAAGAGGGTCGCATCTGGCGCTTTCGGTGGAACGACTTGAACGCTTGACCGCCAATCCCCTAACCCGTATCGGGCTTTCCGCCACACAAAATCCAATTGAAAAGGTGGCGGATTTTCTTACCGGCAACTTACCCTGCAACATTATTGATACCGGACATCAGAGAGCCATGGATGTGGCTATTGAAGTGACCAATTCCCCTCTGGAAGCGGTGATGAGTAACGAGGTATGGACAGAGATCTATCAACGGTTAGCGGAGTTAATACAAAACCATGACACCACTTTAATATTCGTCAATACCAGAAGGCTCTCCGAGCGTATGGCGCATCGACTCACTGAACTATTGGAACCCGGGACCATTACGGCTCACCACGGGAGTATGTCGAAGGAGCAAAGGCTTGACGCTGAGCAAAAACTAAAGGCCGGTACATTAAAGGCTTTAGTGGCCACCGCCTCCATGGAACTGGGAATAGACATAGGAACGGTCGACCTGGTGTGCCAGATGGGCTCTCCACGCAGTATTGCCAATTTCTTACAACGAGTGGGTCGTTCCGGACATAGTGTATACGGAACCCCCAAAGGAAGATTGTTCCCCCTCTCCAGGGACGAGTTGGTAGAGAGCGCTGCTTTGATGAAAGCCTTGCGGGAAGGTATTTTAGACACTTTGGAGATACCCGAGCAGCCCTTGGATGTTTTGGCCCAACAATTAGTAGCGGAGGTGGCTAATGAGGATTATGCCGTGGGTGAACTCTACCAAATGGTATGCAAGGCTTATCCTTACCGGGACCTATCACGGGAAGCATTCGACGAAATTGTGGAAATGCTCTCCCAGGGTTTTGCCTTACGACAAGGAAGAAGAAGCGCCTATCTGTTCCACGATGTAGTCAATGATCAAATAACCGCCCGCAAAAATGCCCGCATTACCGCCTTGCTTTCCGGCGGTGCCATACCTGACAACTTCGACGTTGATGTTATTCTGGAACCCAGTGGTACCTTCGTAGGAACCCTCAATGAGGACTTTGCACTGGAAAGCTTACCAGGCCATATTTTCCAACTAGGCAATCTTTCCTACCGGGTACTGCGTTTGGAGTCCGGCAAGATGCGTGTGGAGGATGCCCAGGGACAACCACCCAATATACCATTCTGGCTGGGTGAAGCTCCGGGACGCAGTTGGGAATTGTCCGAAGCAGTTTCCCAATTCAGACAAGCGCTATCCGATATACTGCCGGCAACGGAACATTGGGAAACCTCATCCGACCAATGGAAGCAAGAAGCCTTGGATTGGATGGAGCAGGAATTGTCCATTCCGCGCTACGCCGGCTTGCAGATCGTGGACTACCTGGGAGCCAGCCAAGCAGCGTTGGGCGTGATGCCCACCCACCAAAATATTGTATTGGAACGGTTTTTTGATGAAGCGGGCGACCAACATCTGGTGGTGCATGCCCCATTCGGCAGCAGGATCAATCAGGCATGGGGATTGGCTCTAAGAAAAAAATTCTGCCGCCGTTTCAATTTCGAGTTGCAAGCAGCTGCTAATGAGGATGCCATTATCCTGTCATTGGGAGCCACTCATAGCTTCCCGTTAGAGGAAGTTTATGGTTATTTAAATCCCAAATCCCTCAAGCAAGTTTTGATCCAAGCCCTGCTCGATGCTCCTATGTTTGAAATTCGGTGGCGTTGGAACGCCAGTATTGCCTTAGCGGTACTTCGTCGGCGTGGTAACCAGCGGGTGCCTCCCCAGATCCAGCGCATGCAGTCCGAAGATCTGGTAGCGCTGATCTTTCCCGATCAGCTGGCTTGTTTGGAAAATATCGCAGGTGAACGGGAAGTGCCCGATCATCCGCTAGTGCGACAGACTATAGAAGACTGCTTGTACTATGCCATGGATTTGGACCGCCTTTCCCGGATAGTGGGTGATATAAAAAATAAAAAGCTGGGTCTACACGCTGTCAACCTTAGAGAACCCAGTCCACTGGCTCATGAGATCATAACCAGCAAACCCTATACTTTTATTGATGATACGCCTTTTGAAGAACGCCGTACTTTGGCTATCAATCAAAGGAGATGGATCGATCCCGGAGAAGCAAAGGAATTAGGAAAGTTGGACAAGGAGGCCATTAAATTAGTTTGTGAAGAAGCCTGGATGCAGGCAGAGACCACTCACGAGTTGCACGACGGGCTAGTATTGGCTGGCTTTGTAATGCAAGATGAAGTTTCCCCTAACCATAGTCATTGGCATGGGTTGATGGAACAATTAGTGGTGGAAGGCCGGGCCTTTAAGATGGCAGTTAACCAAAACCATTTTTGGATCGCTATAGAACGAGCCTCTAGTTTTAAGGTAATACATGCCACAAAGTTTCCGCATGATGTGGTTATACCCGAAAAATTGGATCTGAAACTAACCCCGGAGAAAGCTTTGCTAGAAATAATCCGGGGACGACTGGAAACTCTGGGGCCTACTACTGCGGAGCATTTAACGGACAGCTTGCAAGTTACAACAGCCCAAGTTAACCTGGCCTTATTAGCCTTGGAACAGGAAGGGTTTGTTTTTAGAGGGAACTTCAGTGACCCAAATGTTGAAGAATGGTGTGAAAGACGCCTCCTGGCACGAATCCATCGTTATACTTTGCAAAAGTTACGCCGGGAGATCGCACCGGTGCCCTCAGGGGATTTTATGCGTTACCTGTTCGAATGGCAATGCATCAGTGAAGAAAACCGTATGGAAGGGCCTCAATCGGTAGAGGCAGTATTGGATCAGCTTGAAGGCTACGAGCTTCCGGCAGCCTCCTGGGAGCGCGATGTGCTGCCTTCCAGGATCAAGGACTACGACTATCTTTGGCTGGATGTCAATTGCCTTTCCGGTAATTACTTGTGGGGCCGCTTTTCTCATCACCATTCAGCCAAGGGACCTATTAAGACCACTCCCATTACCTTTATTTCCAGGAACCATCTGGATCTATGGCAGCATTACCGAAAGCCCGGCGCTCCTGAAGACCTAAGCCATGGAGCTCAGGACATTTGGAATTACTTGACTGAACATGGTGCCTCCTTTTACAATCAGATCGTACAGGATCTTCAGATGTTAAAAGTAAAAGCTGAAGAGGCCTTGGCAGAATTAGTGTCTTTCGGGTTAGTGACCTCCGACAGTTTCACTGGATTAAGAGCGTTGTTGGTGCCGGATAAGTTTAAGATATCGCACTCCAGGCGCCGACGCAAGGCTATTTTCAATTTGGATGAAGCCGGAAGGTGGTCCATTATTCCCAATAGCAGAAATGAGGAATCACTTTCTCCCGAGACCTTAAAACAAACCGCCAATATATTGCTACGGCGTTATGGCGTGATATTCCGAAAACTTGTGGATCGTGAAAAATCCCTGCCTCCCTGGCGGGAATTGGTACGGACTTTCCGGTTAATGGAAGCCCGGGGGGAAATCCGCGGGGGTCGTTTTGTGTCCGGAGTCTGGGGAGAACAGTACGCCTTGAAAGAGGCCGTAGCCCAATTACGAAAAGTGACTAAAGCCCCTAAGACCGGCAAGTTGGTCATCATCAGTGCCACAGATCCCATTAATCTAACAGGGATCATTACCCCGGGCAACCGGGTTCCTGCTCAGATCAATAACCGTATATTGTATTTGGACGGAGAGCCCGTGGCTGTGAAGGCCGGCAAAGAAGTCAGCTTTCTGCATACTCCTGATAAAGCTGAGGAGTGGAAATGGCACCATGCCCTGGTTCAACGAGAAGTTTCACCTAAACTCAAGGCTTATTTAGGGCGGGGGAATTTCTAGGAATCCTGTACCACCCACGGATTGATTTTCACCTTGAAGAATAGACTTAAGGTCAGCCGGTGAATAGTTGACCGATTTCAGGGTTTTCTGGTCCGACGTTCGATAAACCAAGTATTTGCCGTCTACTTGTTTGTAGTAACAAGGGGTATCTCTTTCGTTTTGGTAATAATGGACGGTCTGCCGGGCCTCCTCTTCAGTAGCACATGACTTACTCATATTAGAACGCTGAACCTCATTAAATAAGGCTACAAATTTATCCCCCATACCAAATTCCAGCACTGCCCCTGACAGGACATATTGAATATCGCATAAAGCATCTGCAATTTCTACCAGGTCTTGATCAGCTATAGCTTGCTCCAGCTCTTTAAGTTCTTCCGAAATCAGCGACACACGCAATTGACATCTTTGAGGACTGGGGATTTCAGGCTGTGAGAGAATAGGGTGTTGAAAAGTTTTATGAAATTCTGCTACTTGATTTAAACTATCTATTTTGTCCATCAGCGTTATCCTATTTTACTCACGAAGATGGGAAAGTTTGATTTAATAATAAAGTAAACCAAATTGAAAAAAATCCCGGATCTAAAAGTGTAATGTGCTAGACCCACTAGCCCAGGCCTTAGGGACATTTTGTATATTACATCATAAAAAAATAATGGGTTGAAAAGACTGTTTTCGATACTGGCCTGTCTTCTTCCATTGAGCTGCCTTAATGTTAAAGCCCAACAAGGCATTATCATTTGCACAGATTCAACATTTTGTGTGCCTGCCGTGTATGGAATGCCCCGGGGCAAAGGCCTTAGCATTAAGCAGGAACGGGTTATGGATTATCGTATCGTATCAGATGGCAGTGAAAGCGGACTGGAAAGTAGTGAAGATGAGGTCAGGCTTAATCGTCGATGGGAGGTTAAACTTCGATTCCCTTTGCTTTTAAAACCCAATCTTAAGATCGCAATGGGCCTGGAGTATTTTCATGAAGAATACCGCTTCGAAGGATTTCCCGCTAATGAGTATCCGTTTTACCAGGTCTTGGAGGATAAACCCTTGCGAAGTTTGGGCGCCTCACTTTATATCGTAAAACCCTGGTTGGGTAAACGCTATCTTATCTTACGGATAGGAGCCAATTTCAACGCCGATGTTGATCTGGGTGAAATGATTGATGGTGATTTTCTAAAATTATCTGTAGCCCCTTTAATAGGATGGAAAACCAATCCCTACACCTCTTTGGCAGTGGGCATAGCTTACAGCTACGACTTCGGAAGACAAAACATATATCCGGTCTTCTCCTACAATCGTACCTTCAACAGCCGATGGGGATTTGAATCCATACTCCCGCTCAATGCCAGGTTGCGTTTCACCGACAGCGAGAAAAGCTTGTTTTATGCCACCGCCGAATTAAACGGAGCAGCCTATAATATCCGCCTCGATGACCCATCATTCCCTAGGGACCAAGACTTGCTGCTTAGAAAATCTGAAATACGGTTTTTATTGAAGTGGGAACGCGAGATTCACGATTGGTTGTGGTTTGGCGTGGAGGCAGGGATGAGGACAAATTTCGAATTCAGCCTACGGGATGGACTTAAGCGCGATGCGGATCTGTTAATCGACAATGATTTCAACAGCGCTGTTCTGCTGAACTTGGGCATCTTTATTGTACCTCCTCGAAAGTTCTTTGAATAAGATCAATACTGCATGAAGAATTCCAGAATGCTCTGATCGTTAACCATCTGTTCGTAGCTTTCCATGCCTTCGGGTAAAGGTACCAGTCGCAGTTGATGGTTCTCTTCAAATTGTTGATCCAAATTACTGATCTCCGCTTCCACTTTCTTGAATACTTCGCTTTCTGCAAATTTATAAGCATCCCAAAATTTTGGATCATAGTTAATAGCGGGATTCAACATGTCGCTATACAATACCGCGCGTTGGGCGTTATTCAGGAATTCCGGCTTTTGCCTGGAAAAGGGACCACCAATGATTTCCAGCTGGTACTGGTGGGGGCCGTCAGGTGAGTGATAGGATTGCATTAGACTGCTGCGGTTCAGATAGTATTGATCGTTGAATTTCATGAAACTGATACTAAAGGTGCTGCTCTGCCGCTGTAAAGTCTCATTTTGAGCCAGGTATGGCTCACTTCCTCGCTGGTCTACCTCTATGGACAAAAGCGCCTTATCATCTTCTTTGATCAGCATGCGCCCCCGATAATTGAACTCTTCTGAATAAACAGGCAATGGGGAAAACTCTACCACCAACACCGCTTGGTCCTGGTATTGACTGGTATCAACCACCGTAAAACTGAATTTTTGTAAGTTCCTTCTCTTTAGCGGTCCATCATGCAGGTAATAATCCTTGGCCTTCAACAACTTACCAATTCGCAAATAGCTTTGGTTGGGGTAACTAGAACGTCGGATATGTTTCCACTGGGCCACATCGTAGGTCATTACTTGATTTTGATTGTTCTTGTATTTGGGATTGTACCCATTAATAAAGAAAATACCTTGAGCCTCGGTAATACCAGCATATTCGTCTCCAATTTGTAAAGTTTCCCGATAGAAAACATTAGTCAGATAGGGAGTGGATCTCAGATATTCTTTGCGGTTCCTGGAAGCAATGGCAATAATATCCTCCAGAGTTTGGCGCCGTCCCTTTATCACAACTTCCGGAAGGATAGTAATATCAGGATCCAGGCGAATGATGATTTCTTCACCCCATGAAATACTGGAAAAAGGAATCCTCTTACGAGAATAGCCAATAGAACTGACTTCCAGGAAGTGACCCATGTCTGTGGTGTTCAACCTAAGATTGAAGTAGCCATTTAAATTAGCGCTAATACCGGTTGCTTGATCTGGAACTCCTACTGACGCATAGGAAACGGGTTGCGAAGTATTGGCATCCAACACATACCCGGTGATCTCCTGAACCTGCTGTCCATAAGCCAGGCCACCAGCTGTGGCTAACCACAAACCCAAAACTGCTCCCTTTAACTGCGATCGAATCATATCTGTAAGTTCTTTAATACGGGGGTATTATCAAAATGTTTTATCCCTCCTTGTCATTCATATTAGGGCTACATATATTCGTCCTAATGCCAACCATGAAACGAATTTCCTTGTGGTCCGGGCCGCGAAACGTCTCCACGGCCATTATGTATTCCTTTGCACAAAGGCCGGATACCAGGGTAGTGGACGAACCTTTGTACGGACACTATCTACAAGTGTCAGGTGCTCAGCACCCCGGCAGGGAAGAGGTTTTGGCACATATGGAGTTGAGTGGCGACAAAGTAGTGGCGCAGCTCATCAATGACGATTTTGAACGACCTATATTGTTCATTAAGAATATGGCTCATCATCTTTTACATCTGGACCGCGCTTTTCTGCCGGGACTCCACAATCTGCTATTAATCCGCGACCCAAAGGAAATGATCCCTTCGCTGGTCAATCAGATCCCACAGCCCCAGATGATAGATACTGCTTATAAAATGCAGTGGGACCTTTATGAACAGCTTGTAGATTTGGGACAAAGTCCCACAGTGATCGATTCCAGGGAGTTGCTGCTGGCGCCCGAAAACATTCTCCGGCAGGTTTGTGAAAAGACAGCCATATCCTATTACCCTGAAATGACATCCTGGCAACCCGGACCGCGACCTGAGGACGGTATTTGGGCCCCTCACTGGTATCACCAGGTGCATAAATCCACTGGTTTTGCTCCCTATAAACCTAAAGAAGAATCCGTGCGGTCCGATTTACAGCCCTTATTGAAAGAATGCCAGTACTATTATGACCTTTTATTTGCCGAAGCCTTGAAGCATCATTGACTAAAAAACTCCATGGCATCTTGAACGGATTCCATGGGAACCTCTTCCATGGGCAGATGACCAACACCCTGATAAATGGTAAGTCGATTATCGGGAAGGGCTTCTTGAAAGAGATAGGCATGGCTTACATCTATCCACTTTTTGTCCTCCGATCCCCACATAATTAAAGTAGGGATTTGGATCTTGGTTAAATTTTGCGTGCGGGATTGGTAATTGCTGTTGGCTATCGTATAAAAAGCCAAGGGATTACCGGGGGCATTACTGAGTTCAAAATACCGGGTTACCAGATCTTTGGTCACTTTCCTGCGATCACCGTAAGCTTGCTTTACATATTTTCGTACCAGAAATTTGGGGGCTCTTTTAGTGGCTATCTTTTTGAAGATCGGCTTTTGAGCCATGCGAATGGGTTTTGGCGGATCATCCGGGGTAACGAATCCCGCAGCATCAATCAGTATCATTTTGGCTACCTTATGTTGATGCAGGTAGGCATATTCCCAGGCAATCCACCCCCCGAGGGAATTACCGGCTAAGTAAAATGAATCAAGTTCCAGATGAAGACACAAACTATCCACGATGGACACGTAACGGTCCATAGAATACTCGTTTTGAGGATCTGGCCCGGTAAGTCCGAATCCTGGTAAATCCAACCTGATCACCCGGTACTGGTCTTTTAATTGTTCGGTCCAGTCATCCCAGGTGTGCAAAGAGCTGGAAATGCCATGTATGAGTAATACTGGTATACCGGAACCTTCATCCTGGTAGTGGACCTTGATCCCATCAACGGAGGCGAAACGGGATTGCTCATTGGTATATTTCTGCTCCAAGTATTCTTTGGTGATGTGCTTGGTGGAAGCACATCCCGTACTGAACAACACCAACATTGCGGCACCTAGAACAAGCTTATTCATAGCCTCAATTTACAAAACACCGTCTGAAATGGCCTTTCTCTAGGGGCTTTTTACTGTGCGAAATCTCCCCATACTGGGTAATACTTACCCAAACCGTTTGCTGCTCCAAAGTGCACTATTTATAATTATCGGATAATAATGGGCCTCATATGGCTGAATTAGCGGTATTATTCCAAGGTAGCAGCACAATGGCACAGTATTGTTCCTACTAAATGCAAAACATCAAATTATAAAGAGAAGGTTATGAAAAGATATGCATTAATAATCCCCCTGGTTTTTCTGGCAGCAGCATGTAGCCAACCTAAACTGCAAGAGCAGGTTGAACTCTTACAAGCTGAGAACCTTAAACTACAGGAATCGTCTGTGGAAAAAGATCAATCCCTGGCTGAGTTTGTGGAGTCCTTTACTGACATTGAGAAAAACCTGGCGGAGATCCGGGAACGTGAATTGAATATCACCCTGAGCAATAGTGATGTTAATACTTCCGAAGACGCCCACAAACGTGTAGCAGAAGATATTAAAATGATCAATGAATTGATGAGCGAAAACAAACGCACCATCGATGAACTCAACACTAAAATAGCCAACGCATCCGGGAAGAACTCCCAACTTCGGAAGGCCCTGGAAAAGGCCAAAAAAGACCTGACCCAACAGATCGAAGAGCGTGATACTCAAATTGCCGAGTTAAAGACCACTCTGGAGACCAGGGATTTTACCATTCAGGAGTTAAATGCTAATTTGGATACACTTACCCTGGCTAACAATGACCAGCAACAGACCATTCAGGAGAAAACCGATCAGCTACATACCGCTTTCTACACGATAGGAACATCCAAAGAACTGGTGGCCAATAATGTGCTGGCAAAGGACGGCGGATTTTTAGGCTTAGGCAAAACAGAAAAGCTTAAGGAGGATTTCAGCAATGATCAGTTCAATCGAATTGATATTAGCAGCACCCAGACCATTCCCCTTAGTGGGAAGAAGGCCGAGTTGGTGACCAACCATCCTACTGATTCCTACATTTTGGAAGGAGATCAAGATGAGAACCTGGAACGATTGGTTATTCTGGATCCCGATCGATTCTGGAATTCCAGCAAATATCTAGTTGTAGTATTAGATTAATAATATTTAGTTATTTAGCTTGTTATCAATTGATTAGAGTCAGTTTTATAAATAACTGACTCTAATTTGTATATCTCCGACCACGCCGTTCACTAATTAGTTCTTTTTTCCGTTAGATTAAATGAGGCTTATGAGTGAGAAGAATACTATTAAAGGAAAAATAGTAGCTGGGTTTCTACTGGCTATAGTTGCCATGCTGCTCACCGGTATCATAAGCTATACCAGCTACAAAGAATTGCTTTCCTCCCTGAATGACACCCACCATCCTGAGGTTAAGCTTAAAAAGCTCAGTGAGATACTAGCCGATATATCCGAAGCTGAGGCCAGCATGCGCGCCTACACACTGACTCGCGACGACGCCTTCTTAAGTTCTTACCGGGATTTTGTCTCCACCACTCGCCAGGACTTTGAGCATATCAAGACCCTAGACCCGGTGGATGCACACTTCAACCAACGTATTGACTCGATAGACCGATTGCTCGATGAAAAAATCGCTGATCTAAACGCATTTATCAGCTTGAAGCAAACTATAAGCGAGGTTAATTTCTCCCTAAAGGCCCTGGAGGAGATCAACAGCAGTACCGATTCCCTCCCTACCCTGCGCACCACCAAGACCACCACCACCACTACTACCACCTTGGAAAATCTGCCCAAACGCGAGGGGCAGCCCGCTGAGCCCGTAGAGGAAAGCAATAAGAAGCGTAAGCGTAAAAGAGTTCAGGAGTTGGCCAAACAGATTGCCAAACTGGAACTGGAGCCAAAAATTCAAACCGAAACTAAGATCACCACCGATACCAGCACCAGTTTTATCCAGTCGGACACCGTCCTGGGCAATATCAATCGCATCCTGGAAGAAACCAGCGCTGAAGAAAGCCGTTATCAAAAGGTTCTCGCAAAGAAAGAGCTGGAATTGATCGAGGGTAATATTGCCATTATTGACCGCATCCGCAGGTTGATCAATAACCTGGAACGAGAAGAACTTTCGCTAAGTATAGCGCGTGCCAACCGGGCCAAGATCATCGCCAGCCGATCCACCTTGACCATTTCCATCATAATCATTCTATGTCTCATCAGTGGGCTGGGCCTGGTCTATTATATATTCAAAGACATCAGTTTTAGAAATTTTTACCATCGCCAATTACTGGGAGCCAAGAATCAGGCCGAGCAACTTGCGGAGTCCAAGCAAAAATTTCTGGCCAATATGAGCCACGAGATCCGCACCCCCTTGAACGCTATTATCGGATTCACGGAGCAACTGAGCCACACCGATCTGGTGGGAGACCAGAAACAATATCTGAATGCCGTTCAAACCTCCAGTCAACACTTATTGAATACGGTTAATGATATATTAGATTACTCTAAAATAGAAGCCGGCGAAGTTTCGCTCCAGCACATACCCTTCGACCTGCATCAAACTATTACGGAAGTGGTTGATGCGCTGCAGGTCAAAGCCCACCAAAAAAATATAGGCTTGGAGCTGGATTTCCACGCTCAAGATACCACCTTTCTTCAAGGCGATCCCTTTAGGCTGAAACAAGTACTTTTTAATTTAGTAAGCAACGGGATCAAGTTTACCCATAAAGGGTCAGTCAAAGTAAGTTGCCGTTTCCAGCAGGGCCCTCAAACACCAGTGACCATTCAAGTGTCCGACAGCGGTATCGGAATGAAGCCCGAATTAATACGGGACATCTTTAATGATTTTAAACAAGCCGACGACAGTGCCACCCGAAAATATGAAGGTACCGGTCTGGGACTTGCCATTAGCAAACGACTGGTGGAATTGCAGGGAGGTACCATAGAAGTGAAGAGCAAAGAAAATAAGGGCTCAGAATTTACCGTGTGTATCGATTACACCATGAGTGAGGAATTACCCGCCGCCAAAGCCGAACAAGTCCCCGATCGCGCTTCCTTTAGCAATGCCAGGCTGTTGGTAGTTGATGATGACAGTTTCAACCTAAGATTGCTGGAAGTGATCCTTAAAAAGTGGGGGCTTCAAGCAGATGTGTGTCAGAGTGGTCGGGAAGCGTTGGATCGCCTTGATGAGGGGGTTTATCATTTGATCTTGACCGATATTCATATGCCGGATGTAAGCGGATTAGACCTCTGCCGGCAAGTACGTTCCCGCCAGGACACCCCTATTATAGCCTTAACCGCCAATGTGATGGAGCATGACATTGCTTCATATCTTGAGCAGGGCATTAATAAGGTTCTGCTAAAACCTTATACGGAGGATCAACTTTACCATATACTAAGCCAATATTTAGTTCTGGATGGCAGCACGGTTCCTGAAGTCAAGGCTACCGAAGAGTTTAGTCTGGATGATTTCATAAAGTTTTCCGGTGGAGATGAAAAGGCATTATTGTCTATCTTACAATCCTTCAAGGAGAATTTATCCTTGAACATGAAGGAACTGCAGTCATTGGAAAAGACCCGGAATTATCAAGCGCTGGCCGACCTAGCTCATAAAATGATCAGTTCGTTCGGGCACCTGCATGCAGTACCCATAGTTAGTCGATTACGGGCAGTTGAAAATACCGCCCGCAATGGTCATAATAAATCCCAGTTGGGAGAAATAATCGTCGAGGTGGTAAGACTATCGCAGCCGGTTTTGACCGGGCTTGAGAAAGAGATCGCCGTACTCTCTTCCAAAAACATCCCGGCGGTCTAGCCTTCGATTTGGTAGTACTTCATTTTGTTGTAAAGGGTCTTGCGGTCGATTTTAAGTAACTGAGCGGCTTTAGACTTGTTATAACGCGTTTTCTCCAATGTGGACAGTATGATCTCTCTTTCCTGGATCTCCGTTTGACTTTTGAGGTCGTGAGAGGATGACGGGCTGATACTGGCATTGGGGGAGTATATTATCTCTACTGGAATGTTACTCTCCTTTATCATATCCCCATCCGACAGCAGTACCGCTCTTTTAATCACATTTTTTAATTCACGGATATTTCCCGGCCAGTTATATTGGTGAAATGCTTGGAGCACAGAAGCATCCATGCCATCGACATTCTTACCCAACTCCCTGTTACTAACCTTTAAGAAATGACCTGCAAATATATCAATGTCATCCTCCCTTTCCCTCAGGGGCGGTACATCCAGAGAGAATTCATTAAGACGATGATACAAGTCCTCTCTAAAGCCTTTAGTTTTTACCTTTTCCCGAAGATCTTCATTAGAAGCCGCAATCAATCGAACATCCACCGGGATATCGCGTCCACCCCCTATTCTTTTAATACTGCGCTCCTGTATGGCGCGCAATAGCTTTATCTGAACCTCGTAACTGAGATTACCGATCTCATCCAGAAACAAGGTGCCTCCATGAGCCAATTCGAAGTGTCCCACCTTGTCGTTAATGGCTCCGGTAAATGAACCTTTAATATGTCCGAATAGCTCACTGGCGGCCAATTCATTAGATAGTGCTCCACAATCAAGCGCAATAAACGGCTGATCTTTACGCTTACTCAATTGATGGATCATGCGGGCCACATATTCTTTCCCGGTTCCGCTTTCACCATTTATCAATACCGACATAGTGGTGGGCGCCACCAATTGAATATAATCTTGCAGCTTCTTGGATACTTTGCTGGATCCGGTGATATAATGGAAGTCAGGTTTTTGGGGTTCGGGAACTCCCTGTTCTGCCGCCAGGGCGCTCTGGGTAATCATCAGTATCTCATCGGGATTGATGGGCTTGGTAACATATTCAAATGCACCTAGTTTTATGGCCTGTACGGCGGTTTTAATATCTCCATATCCCGTCATTAACACTACCGGCAAAGCCGGATGCTCTTCTTTTACGGTTTGCAAAAGATCAATGCCAGTCAAGTCGGGCAACCGCAAATCTGTGAGAATTAAATCGTAGGAGTCTTTTTTTACAGCAGCAAGGCATTCTTTGGCGGTGAGCGCTCGATTTGTTTCAAATCCCTTTTTTTCCAGGAATGTGGACAGCATCAGGCAAAATGCCGGATCATCATCAACGATCAGTATCTTGGACATATTTCTTACAGTGAATAAGTTTAAAAAATGAGGGATGTATCAATGAAACGCTCCCGAGGGGGTTTAGCTTGTACGACCCGTTAAAAATCTGTTTCCTCTAATTATAAAAAAAATTCCCCACAAATGCGGGGAATTTCCGTAAGCACCAACTTACTCACTAACTTGCCAATAGAAATCAGCCAATTAGTCTAGTCATTAACTGTCCGTTTTGGATTGCAGATTGCCCTTAGCATCTGCCAATAACACGATCTTTTGATCCTCCTGCACTAAATGAAGTTCAAAAGTCTCTTCCGCGGGCCCTACTAGCTGATAGGCTTTTTCCACAGTCCAGGCACTGTACTGCGATTCTTCTAGAGCATTAGCCACAACTTCCGGAAGATCCTGGGGATCAATCTGGCGTTTGTCATCCTGCTGGATTTGCTGGGATTTCTGGATCTCCAAACTGGCATCAGGCAGTTCCACTACCGCCAATGCCAAAAAAAATACTAATAGTTTCATAGTGTTTAATTGATACAAAAATTAAAAAATGTAAGTATTGAATAGATAGAAGGGAAAAGCATACCAAATATTCACTCCATCCTTAACTCTCTGATATGCTTTTACTTAAGGAAGTATCTGTAAACTGCTAAGTAAACATGCAGTGAGGCTATTACCCACAGTGGGGTCCCGGCTCCACAACTATTGATATTGGGAAAGGATTCCTCCGGTAAGGCGCAGAAGTTGCGTATCGGTTTGAATCAAGTCAAATTTTGACTGCAGGAGGTTTAAGGAGATCAGCAGATAGTTCACCTGAATATCGCGGTAATCGAAGGAGTTAATAGTTCCATTCTTGTATCGCTCCTCCGCCAGATCCAGATTCAAGGCCGCTGTGGCTTGGTTTTCCACCGCAATGTTGAGCAATTTCACCCTGACATTGTAGCGGTCGTAGGCTGTGAGCAGGTCATTATTCAAGGAAAAAGTTAGATCTTCAGTTTCCAATTGACCCAGGGTTTCTTGTATGCGGGCATTTTTGATCTGCCGGGAAACACGACCCCCATTGAACAAGGTAAATGCTAAGGTAAAGCTGGCGAAATAGTTGGTAGTACGTGATTTGATGATCTCATCCGGCCCGGTTTCTGACCCAAAGTTAGCTTCACTAAGATCTTGCCAATTTTTGGTGTAAACATAGCCCAGGCCCAGGTCAAGAGAGGGACTGCGAGCTGCTCGATTTTGGCGGTAGGTGTTTCGCAGCAATTCCTGATTAACGAACTGGTTGCGCAAGTTGCTGTTGTTCTCCGTCATCTTAGCGTACAGGTCCTGATAAACATACAATTTGGCATCCCGGTCCAGATCCCCGGAAAGTTCGAAACGCTGGCTAAGGTCTTCAGCCAGCAACAAATTAAAATTGCGATGCGCATTCTGATAATTCAATTGCTGCAATACATAATTAGAAGAATCGGTCAGGTAGGCGTTTTTGTCTTGTAGGATATCGAAGGTAACGGCACTTCCCAAGTTTTTACGGATCAAAATATAGTTGTATCGGTCCCGGGATAATATGAGTTGCTCCTCTAAGACTTTAGTGCGCTCCTGCTCCAGAATAGTGTTGTAGAAAGCTTCTATGATGGCTTGTACCGCATTTTCAATGACAATAGCGGCGTTCCCATCGCTTTGCTCTTGAAGCAGCTGTAGCCTTTCCTTGGCGATATTGACCGCGAAACCATTGAATATGGTCCAATTGGCCGTAAGGGAAGGGCTCAGATCGTTGGTGCGCAACTGACCCTGTAAAAAAGATGCGGGGTTGTCGATATCCGTAATGTTATTGTTCTGACTTACGTTGATATTGACGGATGGCCAACGTCCGGCTTCTCCCCAGGTATTATTATTACGGGCTATTTGCTGGTTGAGCTGTTCGATCCTGATCCCAAAATTATTGGCCAGACCTATTTGGATGGCATCGGACAAAGTCAATACTTCCTGACCATTTGCCGACAGGGCGCCAACCAACAACAACGCCAATAACCACTGTCTTATCATATCTAATTTAAACTTTCACTGTTTTTGTTTCACCATTGTCCTCACCGTCCAGCACCTCAACCGGATCATCAAACATATGTTCCTTCTGCAGGTCGATCACCACGCGTTCTACGCTGTCTGCATCCGGCTTTTTACCGGTCCACAGCCATTTGGCAGCCCGACGGACATCGTTAAATATCACGATCATCACCGGGAAGAACATTAAAATGATAAAAGTTCCAATCAAAACACCGTAGGCTATGGATGCTGCCATGGGTATAAGGAACTGTGCCTGGAAGCTTTTCTCCAACAGGAGCGGCATCAAACCCAGCACAGTGGTTATGGAGGTGAGTACAATAGGCCTGAACCTGGCAATGCCCGCTTGATAGGAAGCTTCGTGTAGATGTTGCCCCTCCTTCAAATTGCGGTTGAACCTGTCAAGGAACACCACTGCATCATTTATAATTACCCCGGAAAGTGCCACTAAACCCCAGGCACTTAACAGAGAAATAGGGATTCCCTGGATTCCGTGACCTACCACTGCGCCTAACCAGGCCAGGGGAATCATGATCATCACCAGTACTGCCTGATAAAAGGACTTGAACGCCAGGATGATGAGAATGAAAATTACCAGAAAGGCAATCCCAAAATAGGTGCCGATCTCGGCCTGGGCTCGGGAGCTCTCACGAGATTGCCCACCCAAGTCGATCTTTACACCAGGATACTGGGCCAACAACCGGGGAATGATATCGCTATTGACCTGCTCTAAAATAGGAGGCACTTCTGCATAGGGATCTACCAGGTCAGCATCCACCGTGACCGCCTTAATGGTGCGGTAATGCCGAATGGAGGAGACTCCACGCTCTATTTTGTAGCTGATCAGCTCGTTGATGGGGTATTCGGTATTGTTGTTGTAATTTTTGACTTTCATGCGCTCCAGTTGGCCTATACTGACTCTCCCTTTACCGGGATAGCGCACCCATACTTTTACTTCGTCGCTGCCTTTTTGCAGTCGCTGTACCTCTTCTCCAAAAAAGCCCTGACGGATCTGTTTGGTGATCTCGTTGTGCGTAAGACCCAGAAAATACGCCTGTTGGCTCAGATCGATCTCCAGCTCCCTTTTCCCCACGGCAATATCGTCCTTAACCTCCTTGAGCTCCGCTATGTTACTCAATTCGGATTTAAGAAAGTTCTTGGCAGCATTGAGTTCCTCCAGATCCTTACCCAGCAGTCTCACGGCAACCGGTTTACCAAAACGCATAAAACCTCCAATGGTTAGTTTTTCAGCCTCCGGTACCTTTCCGATCTTTTGCCGCACCGCCTCAACTAACTCAAAGCCATCAATGGGATCGCCGTCCAGTTCTCTGTGGAATACCTGTACCGTACCGGCATGTCCCCCGCTCTCAGAGCCATCGGAAGTATTGCCTAAGCCCCCAAAGGTATAATCGATAAAATCCTCCTCTTCACTGTATTTTTCCTTCAGCTCCTGATTCAAATCCCAGATTTGACTTTCGAATCTTTGTAGATAGTTTTCCGTCTTCTGCTCAGGAGTTCCGGATTTCAAAACAATATCCACGCTAAACCCTGAAAAAGGGATATTGGGGAAGAAGGTAGACTTTATTATGCCGCCAGCCACTAGTCCAAAGATCACGGGAAAGAGCCCCATCAAGAATGCCAGCGATATAAAGCGATAGCGCATAGTGAATTGCAAGGCCCTGCCATAGACCTTATCCCGAACATAACTAATCCATTTGTCCATGAATTTACGCACGGCATTAGCCCTTTTCTTGGATCGCAGTACATGGGGCGATCCTAAATGCGCCGGCAACACCAGAAATGCTTCAATCAGACTGAACGCCAGGCTGGCAATTACCACCACTGCCATGTCAAATAGAAACTCAAAACCACCTTCCAGCAATAGTAAAGGGGTAAATGCCACGATGGTGGTGGTTACGGATACAAACACCGCCGGCATTACTTCCACGGTACCGTCGACCGCCGCCCGATAGGGGTTCTTACCCTTCTCAAAGTGACTGTAAATATTCTCGGCAATTACGATACCGTCGTCCACCAGGATGCCTACTACCAGGATCATACCGAACAGTGAGATCATATTGATGGTGATCCCTATAAAGCTTCCGAAGATGAACATACCCAAAAATGATGAGGGGATGCCCCAAGCCACCCATGCAGAAAGCCTCAAACTCAAGAACAATCCTAAAGATATTAGTACTAATAGTAATCCTGCTCCACCGTTCCAGAACAACATGGTCAATCGCTGCCATAACATGTCCATAAAGTCATAGGTCACATCCAGCTTGACCGCTGATTGTCTGGAATTGAAATCTTGCTGGTAGCCTACTACGAACTTAGATATGGCTAAAAGATCCTCTTCCGCTAATTTATCCACTCGAATAAATACGGCTTTCTCTCCATTTAAAGTCCAGCGGTTGGGGACTTCGGCAAATTGTTCTTTAACCTCAGCTACATCCCTGACCAGCAAATTGCTGCCATCGGGATTGGAGCGTATAATGATCTCTCCGATACGTTGGGCTTCTGTTTGCTTGGCCCTGGAACGGATCAATACCTCCTCGCTTTCTGTTTTTATAAGACCTGCAGAAATATCCCGGTTGGTGTTGCGCACCGCCTGGGATACGTCATCGAAGGTGAGTCCATAGCGCACCAGGTTGGCTTCACTAACATTAATACTGATTTCCAACTCCGGAAAGCCCACAATAGTAACCTGGGAAATCAAACCCGATGCCAGCAAATCGTCCTCTACATCTTCAGCCATCCTTTTAAGCGTGAAGAGATCAACATCTCCGGTTAAACCCAACCACTGAGCAGTGGTTTGCGGTTTCTGCTTAAAAATTATAGGCCTTTCCGCCCCCTGTGGAAAAGAATTAATGCGATCCACAGCATTTTTTATTTCAGTATAGATTTCGTCAATATCATATCCTTTGAGGGTGACGATATTGATTGTGGCAAAATTTTCCGAGGAAGTGGATATGATCTCATCAATCCCCACAATATTGTGAATAGCCTCCTCCACTTTTAAGGTTACCCCTTCTTCCATTTCCTGGGGAGAAGCCCCGGGATAAGTCACCTGAATACTGATGTTCCGTGGTTTACTTTCCGGGAAGAAGGAAAGGTTAGTATTTAAAAGGCTAATGAACCCAAAGATTACCGTAACCGCAATAACTATGTTTGCCAGGATTTTGTACTTAACAAACAGCGCCACTAATTTTTTAAGAGAGTTTTCCATGATTTAATCTGCTAATTCCGCTTGTTGTGAATCTGCTTTTTCGGTCTCTTCTTCGGGCCGTTTGGTGGTAACAAACATATTATTATAAGCATTGATCAACGGTTCCGTTACCAACATGGCACCTGATTCAAGGCCACTAAATACCACCGTCTTACTGTTCAAGCGGTGTACGGTAACCTCTTTAACCTTTAATACGCTATCCTGTTCAACCACATATACCTGAGATCCGTTATAGAAAGCCGCCCGGTCCATTTCAATGGCCTCAGGTATTTCGATCCCAGGTATTTCGGCCTTAAGATACAAGCCGTCATAAACCGTATTCTCATTGGGCAAAATATCGATGATCACGTCGATAGATTGGGTAGTCTGATTAACCACTTCTCCTACCCGTTTGATGCGGCCTTCCCAGGACATTAGCCCGTCTTCTGTAGAAACGTTGACTTGGTTACCTTCCTGTACCCATTTGATCTCTGAAGTCTCAATAGGGACCTTAAGCTCAAGTTTACCCCTACGAACGATGCGGGCTATTCTATTGCCGGGATTTACATAAGCTCCAGACTCCAAAACCACCTCGGTATAACTCCCGTTAAAGGGTGCGTAAATCAAATGTTTATTAAGGTTTGTCTCCGATCGTTTGATACTAAAGTAGGTGCTGAAGATATTTTTGGTGGCCAAAAAGGTCTTTTCCTTCTCCGATTGATATTCGGGAAGTTCCGGCAAAACCTTGTCAATATCGATGGACTGGAAGTAAGTATTCCATTTGGGATAGGTTTCCGGAAAGTCGATCTTTAAGTCAGGTAGAATGGTGGCCAAGTCCCTAAGAAAATTACTTTTCTCCGACTTAAGGTCCAGCCGTGATTCGGCATCGTCGATACGATACAACAGACTTCCTTTTTTGAAATCCTGGCTTTCCTTGAGGGGCACCCGACCCGGTAAGATACGTCCTGAAACCTCCGCAATAAGTTCGATAGGTTGCGACGACTCCACCCGGCCGAAAGTGGTGATGTTGGTGGAGATAGTGCTATAAACGACAGGTGCAGTTTGAACATACTTGGGGGGTGCTTTGGTACCAATGGCTTGATCCTTCTTCTTTAATGAAGCAAAGAAACCTCCAGCTACCACCATACCTAATAGTACTAGTACGGCTACTATGATCGATTGGCGTAAGGACATATCGTGCGGTTAACTTATAATTATACGCAAAGCTATGTCATTAGAACGACATTGAGATGATAATTTATTTAGGCGGAACAATGGTTATTTGAGCAGCAAAATAGCTTAATAAAAAAAAACCCCGTCCATAAGACGGGGCAGTAATTCAATGGTTGCGGGCCGGTCAGATCACCTTCAAGATCTTCATAGAGCTTTTACTGGCCAGATCAACATATTTGAGGTTGTCGTATCTGTAGAACTTCACGCCCAGTATTAACAACAAGCTGGTATCATTGGGAATGGCTTCACCATTATACAATGACAGCTGCTGCGTAGTGCTTTCCTCAGGATAGTTTATAATGGGGTGTATGGGATTTTCCTTGGTAATATGGCGAGCATGAAACTCCGGCTCTGAAGGGTTGTACTCCTTCAAATCGTTTTTGTAGGTATAGTCCGAAAGCAGCAATAAATGAGAAAACAATTGATAGTGGGTGGCGGCATCAGGGGCCAATAGATCTTCCTTGGGGGTGAAGGAAGGAATATGCAGAATGAGTTGTCCGTAGTTGGAACCGCTCATCACCATAATACTAGTGGGAAATGTCTTGTTAAATGGGGCGTTGGAATTAAAGTCGAATCCTTCCAGGTCTTTGCCATTCTCACTCAACAGTATTGGGCGTTTGCCTTTAGCTCCACCGCTCAACTGCGCTAAATTTCGGAATTTAGCGGTCAACTTACCTGAAACATAAGGTTCGCAGATCTTGGCCATTTTCTTAGGCAATGAGTGCCTTAATGTCTTGGCCAGGTTGGAGGCGGCAGCAAATTCTTGTTGGTTTTGGCGAAGTTCGGCGTAGTTTTCACCATTTTTTACTTGTTCTGAGCTGGGGCCACCCTTGCGGGCAATTATCGTTTTATCAACACCTTTTATCTTGTATACGCGCACATTATCCACATCTCCTGAATAATTTGTTAATCTTTTGCTGCTACTAGCCATTAACCATTCATTTTTGTTGCTGTCATTTGTTTATTGTTCCACGCCATTTGAGTAATATCAAATATAGCCCAATCCAAATCGGGAATTTTTACTATTTATCCCAATTTATTACGTACAAGATATAAGGTTTGAGTTTATCGATAAATTCAAATTCTATCGATAAAACCTGCTGATTATTGGGGAGGCTTAATTAAAGCAAATTATTTGAAAAATACAAAAAATATGCAGTAGAATTATAAAAATATATCTAATTGTTTATCAGTTTGTTATGCATTTCCATCAAAATTTTAATTCAGCTATTAAGTTAGGGTTAATACAATAAATCTAGGCATTATTTACTTCATCAACCAATTTACTCAGAGAGCTTTTTGCGTCTCCAAACAGCATACGGGTACGTTCTCCGAAGAACAGCTGATTTTGGATTCCGGCATAACCGGGGTTCATACTGCGTTTCAGGACAATCACATTCTTGGCTTGTTCCACATCCAGAATGGGCATACCGTAGATCGGGCTGGCGGTATCAGTTTTTGCGGCAGGATTTACCACGTCATTGGCCCCTATTACCAATACTACGTCCGTGGAGGGAAACTCCTTATTTGCATCATCCAGGTCCATTAACTTAGGATAAGGTACATCAGCTTCCGCTAATAGCACATTCATATGACCGGGCATGCGACCGGCTACAGGGTGAATAGCGTATTTAAATCCTACCCCCTCCTCCTCTAGGGTTTTTTCCAGGTCGTGGACGGTATGTTGGGCTTGAGCCACCGCCATACCATATCCCGGCACCACGATCACCTTCTGGGCGTATTTCAGCATTATGGCGGTATCCGCGTAGGTAGCTTCTTTCACCACCTCATCACCGGATTGTGCGGTTCCTCCTCCGGAAGCACTGAAACCGCCTATGATCACATTGATCAGGGAACGGTTCATGGCCTGACACATGAGGATGGTCAGTATGGTACCGGAAGCTCCCACCAGGATCCCTCCTACCAACATCACCTGGTTCCCGTATATTAATCCTGCTAGGGCCGCCCCTATTCCTGTAAAGCTATTCAACAAGGAGATCACCACCGGCATATCACCACCGCCAATAGGCGTTACAAAGGTGATCCCGTAAATCAAACTTAGCACCAATATGACGATCACATAGGTGAAATTGAGCTGAGGCTGCATAAGTGTATAGGCGCTTAGCGCAATGATCACCAGTAGCAGCACCAAATTGATCACCTTTGGAGCCGGAAGTACCAGGCTATCCCTCAGAAACCCATCGAGCTTGCCATAAGCCACCAGGCTACCGGTAAAGGAAATGCTGCCCACGAATAAGGCAAAGAACGTAGTGATCATTTGACCGCTCATTAAGGGTTCACCTGCGGGGTGGTTATAGAATTCAACAATGGAGATCAGCATGGCACAAGCGCCACCCAGGCCATTGAAAAGGCTAACCATTTCCGGCATAGCAGTCATTTTGATCTTCCGGGCCACGGTCAGGCCAATAGCGGTTCCCACCACCATTCCTCCGGCGATCCAGCCATAATTATTGGCCCCGGCCTCCAGGGGAGTTAGTAAGGTCACGATAATAGCACCGATCATACCAGCTGCCGCCAGTAAGTTACCGGTACGTGCGCTATCGGGGTGACTAAGCTTTTTAAGTCCTATAATAAACAGGGCAATACAAATGAGGTATATGAGATTGGTGGTGGTGCCTTCCAAAATAGTGTCGGTTTAAAGTCTATTTTTTCTTTTTCTTAAACATTTCAAGCATGCGGTTGGTCACGGCAAATCCACCGGCAACGTTGATCATGGCCAGTAAAATCCCGAAGAAACCTAGAATTAATATGGGATAGTCATCGGCAGCAGCCTGTCGGATCAGTAGTATGGCTCCAATTATCACCACGCCGCTAATAGCATTAGCGCCTGACATCAGGGGAGTGTGCAGGACCGTGGGCACATTGGAAATCACTTCTGTTCCCAGAAATATTATAAAGACCAGGATATAGATCATGGTCAGGTTTTCAGTAATAAAATTTAGCAAAAGTTCCATGAGAATCGATTATTGACTGTAACGCGCCTGCCCATCATGGGCAATGCAGCTGGATTTCAGGATCTCATTTTCCAAATCCAGGTTCAACTCCCCTTCTTCAGAAATAAAGACCTTTAGATAATTCATTATATTCTTGGCAAACAACTGACTGGCGTGCATAGGTACATCCTGTGCCAGATTGGAGTTACCAATGATAGTGACTCCGTGAGCCTCCACCACTTGCTGATCTTCGCTAAGCTCACAATTGCCCCCGGTGGAGGAGGCCAGGTCGATGATAACCGCCCCCGGTTTCATTTTTTGAACCGTATCTGCAGTTACCAGTATGGGAGCGGGCTTGCCCCTTAATTGGGCGGTGGTCACAATTACATCGGCCTTTTCTGCTTTCTCCCGGATCAATTCCTGCTGCTTTTGCTGGTATTCCGCAGTTTGCTCCACCGCATATCCGCCCGCTTCCTTATCATCTTGAGCTCCTTCTACCATGACGAACTTAGCACCCAGACTTTCAACTTCCTCTTTAGCTGCCAGGCGTGTATCAAAAGCTTCCACCACTCCGCCAATCCTTTTGGCGGTAGCGATAGCTTGCAGGCCAGCCACTCCCGCTCCCAGCACTAAAACCTTAGCTGGTGGTATGGTGCCAGCGGCCGTAGTGAGCATAGGAAAATAGCGAGGCAAGTAATCAGCAGCCAGCAATACTGCCTTATATCCAGCAATAGAAGCCATGGAAGATAAAACATCCATGGACTGAGCCAGTGTTATCCTGGGTATCATGTCCAGGCTCAAGGCCGTAACTTGCCTTTGTGCCAGTTCCTGGGCAACCTCAGGACGGTTAAAAGGTTCAAATGAGGAAATTACTACCGCCTGGGGTTTGAGTTGATCATAGACCTCCTGGCTGGGTGGAGTGAGGGTGATCAGCATATCGGCGTTTTGCAATACCGCAGAACGCTGCACAATCTCCGCTCCGCTATCTTTAAAGTCGGAATCTGAAATGGCTGATGCCACCCCAGCATCTTGCTCCACCATTACCTTAACGTTCCAATCTTGTAATTGCTTTACTATGTCCGGGACTAATGCCACCCTGCGGTCGGAGGGTTCCTTGAGGATACCAATCTGCATATAGCTGTGCGTTAATTTCTAAGCGGTCCAATATATAGAAAGCCCTGCAAATTTAAAACCCTCCCCAGGTATTTAAAATGCTCATTCCTGAAAGGCACTGGGGAAAGCACTTTTTGGCAAAAGGCTCAGCATGATTGGTAAGGTGATAAATGTAAAGGGCAAGGCGATTATTACAAAGGTAGGAATGGTTTTTAAAATATCCATTAACTGCTCACTAACAACCTGTTTTTCAGTCTCAGTTAATGCGCGTTTACGACTCTTGTCCAGTAAGGCTACCAGTTCTTTGCTCTCCCTAATTTCCTGAACTACGTAATCCTTATTTTTATTGATGAAGGATTTCAGTCTACGTACAAAACGATTACTCACCCGTTCCATATTGTGTTTACCCAAAAGGTAGTGCATGCCTTGCCAGTTGTCCAGCACAAAACTTTCAACTGCCAGCAGGCTACTGGAGATATCTTCATCGGTAAACTTCAGCTTTTTGCCAAGGGTCTGTACCAGCATATGCTCAGAGTCACTCATATCCTTGTCCGCCCAGGATACCAGAATAGCCATTTCCAGCAGATACTTTCGCAAGATCCAACTGTCAATCGGGGGCAGATGAACATGTTCCACATTCATGGGAGACTCCAGGAGTTCACGGGCCAGCGTTTGCTTTTCAGGACTGAGATCTGCAGAATGCATAAAAAATTCAAAGAGTGATCGTTCCTCTTTTTTAATATCCTGGTCGGCGTAGGCGGCCAAAGCCATTATTTCCAGTATGGCTAAACGCATGGCATCCTTTTCTTCCCTTATCCTGCGATTTGAGGAAGAACCCATGCCCTTTATCCAACGTCCAAAATAATATACATCCAAAAACAACAGGCTGTTGTGGAATAGATTGGCCAGATAATTCTTTAACAAAGAGGTCTTAACAGTCAACCGTTTGGCAATAAGGGTTTCGGCCAAATAATAAGGATCCTGGAAAGTGCTGGAAAGTCTTCCCTGGTAAAGATTCGGATAAATGTTCAGCAGGTAATCATTGATCTCCAAAACCAAATGATCGGTAACCTCTTGCTGTTGCTGATGTTCCAGGTGAAGGTGGAGGCTGCCCACATGCAGCAAGGATTCCGCAAAGATCACTTTCATTTTCTCCACTGCATCCAGGGTGTCCAGCTGGAATTCACTTGTAAGGGGGTGTTGGGCAGGATGTCCATACATTAAGCCTGTAGGTTGCAATAGACCATATATGATCTCTTCGGATTCCGTCAACTCCGTCAGCGGTTCGGGCAGGTTACCAGCCGTTCTCTGCTCGCAGTACAAACGCAGCCATCCTTGAACATTGGGATTCATACCCTAAATTAATCCAACTTGACTTCAAATAAAAAATGCCCGTTGACAGAACGGGCATTTTTTATTTCACGTATATTTCATTCTACCTGCTTCCAAGAGCTGCCAAACTGAGACAGGCCGTTAGGGCAAAAGCTCTATTGAAGTCGTCATAGCTTTCTACGCTTTGTTCGAAGTCATTGACATTGGCAAGTCCATGAAAATAGGACAACCCCAGGGTTAAATACTGCGATACTTTATAGTAGACCCCTAGCTTAAGCCCGAAATCAACGCCTTTCACAAAATCCTTTATGTCTTCATCAAAATCGTCCCCCTTGTCCTTGGCACTTATCAGAAACCCTATATAAGGTCCCAGACCTACCATTAGATTAGCGGTTATGGCATACATTAACATAATGGGGAGCATGATATACCCTAAGCGGGTGCTGCCATCGGAACTACTGTTAGCCCATTTACTACCCAGGCCGATATAGAACAATTCCGGCATGAGCATAATATTGGCGCTGATAGCGTAGAGCATATAAACACCCAAGAGGAAACTACCCCGATAATCGTGCTGGTCACTGAAATCACCACCCAGGGTACTCATGACAAATCCTGCTAAGATGCCGAACTTCAGGGTTTCTTCATCTTGGGGAGCCAATGCCGGCTCTTCATCAAATACCGAGGGGAACTCCGATTTGAAGGTTTCGGGATCCCCTACCTGCACCCCAAGCTGAACTTGGTCCCCATAGGTTTTGTAGGTTGGTTTGTCGACGGACAACCCCAGCTGAATGCCGGAGGCCATCATGGCATTGCAGATCAGCAAGGCGCATGCGGTTAATAGCAGTTGCTTCATAGTTTTCTTGGTTAATGGTTATAGATCTTCGATGGTTTGGATCTGCTTTAATATAGCAATATTATATGATTATTGCAATATTGATTATTATTTTTCCAAGTAGACGCTGTAATAATCTCCACGTTTTCAATAAATTAGTAATGGTTACTTTACAAATACCATAAAGCAAGGGATTGCAGGTAGCTGAGGTAATTCGGTGATTTAGGGGCTCAATCCTGTATGGTAACCGGAACGTCTTGTGGTTGCTTAGGCCGCACCTTCACTGCCCACAATCCGGTGTTCATGTCAGTAAAAAAGACATGGCCCTTATAAGGACGGGCACCCCAGGTCATGGCCATATTGGGGACCTTCCCTTGAGGATCCCGAGGCACAAAATAGCCGATCTCCCTTCCCTGCTGGTAAAGATCACCCATCAATTCACCGCTTATATCCACCACTCTCACACCTCCCGTATAATAACCGATATACAGGGTTTCATCTTCTACCCAGTAGTTGTGTGCTCCCGCTTCCGGTACTTGGTAGCTGGCCACTTCTACGGGATTGTCCTTGTCGGTCCAGTCGATGAAATGAATATACCCTCGAGGTTGCAACGTTTCCGTCAAGCCTTTACTAAGCCATTGCAGGGGAAATATCTCATCTCCGGCAATCACATAAAATTTATTGGCCGAAGGACTGCGGAAAGGAAAGGTAGTATGATTGGCATCACCTGTTACCTTGGTTCGGGAGATCTCCACCGGATTGGCGGGGCTGCCGCCGGCTACTCCGTTCCCAATATCCACCATGATCACTCCATCGTTCCAGTTGGAAGAATAAGCGATGCCGTCTTCCACCCAAACGTCGTGGATGGCCCTGGCGGGGTTGTCAATTTCGAAACGGCCCACCCGGTGAGGTTGGGTGGGATCAGAGATGTTAATGATCTCATAATGCTGACCATTGCTGAGTGCATAAACATGCTCTTGGTAGATGAATAGGTTGTGAACACCTCCTGTAAGCCGGTCGTTGTATTGAGACAGGATCTCTACATTCCTGGGATTGGCCACATCAAGGATCACTATTCCATTCTTCCGGCTGGAGGCCCCCTCCCGACTTATGACGCAGATCTTACCGTCATCGGAGATTTTCACGTCATTCACATTGCGGGCATCTACCTGTATGCTGTCGATGCGCTGAATATTTACTGGATCAGTTATGTCCCAAAAATACGCCATTCCATCTGCGCTGAAGGTACCGGTAACGGCGTAGTCACGGCCATCCACACCTTCCCATAACCAGAAATCCGTAGTGTGCTTGTTGGTAACCGTCCCCCTGCCGGTCACCTCAATATCCTGTTGTACGTTGCGCTCCACCACATTGATGGAGTAACTGGCAGTACGCCCTCCGGCAATGGCATTCACGGTATAGAAGCCTGGTCTTTCAGCCACAAAAGCCCCGTCGCCCCGTATCATAGCGCCGGGGCTACCCATGCTTTGAGCAGATGCGCTGGAGATACTGAAATTAACGGGTACCTCAATTTCCTTATTTTGCTCGTAGGTTTTGGCCTCGAAATAAACCACGTCTCCGGTTCTTGCCTGATCGTGGCTGGCGTTAAGGGTTATGTTGCTTACTTTAGTAGGTATTACTGTCAGGCTGTAGGTGGACGCTGCTTTGCCGATGGACGCACTAATACGTGTTTTCCCCGGTTTCAACAGGCGCAATTGATGAAAGGCATCTACTGTAGCTACCTGAGAGTTGGACGAAATCACTTTGGGGGCAGCGGCAACGATGGCCACCCCTTTTTCATCCAAAACCTCAAAGTCCAGTGAAATTACCGAGCCTTCCATGGCTTTAGGGGGAAGATCTTTAATGCTTATTTTGGCCGGAGCCCAGTTTTCCACCTTCACCTGCAGGTAATCGCGGAAGAATGCACCATCGGGGTTAAGCCAAAAGACCGCTAAATTATAGGTGCCCACGGACATGCCGCTAATATTTCCTAGAGTATCCGCCAAAGCCCCACTGGAAGGCACCACGCCACTACTGCGCAAGGTAATGAACGAGAACTTTCCATTCTGCAGTTCCTGTCCGGCTTCATTGAAAGCCTTGATGTGAACCTGCCGGGTGTCCCCTACCTTCACCACCAATGGATTGGGTTCAATTACCAGGCGCTTTCCGGATTTAGAAGTGGCCGCCGGGTCTTGCGCTGGTACTAGCAAACTGGTTCCCACGAACAATATCAGGCAGAAAAATAATTTGAATCGCATCATAATTTTAAGCAACTAGGTGTTTTATAAATGTAATAAAATTTCCCAAAGCAGGTAATGAACCACATTGATTTCGGTGGGCTAAACAGTAGGGCCCACAAAGACCGCTTTCCACTAAATATTTTAATTTGATATTGCCCAATTAAATTCCCCGGAAATAATTAATATTCCGCAGTAATCCAGGCTTCAATTTTTTTCGTGCTCAACCAACTCCATCAACCCGTCCATAATTCCCCTTTGATTTTCTTTCGCTGGGCCTTTGGTTTTTTAGTAGCCGCAGAATGCTGGGGTGCTATTCTCACCGGCTGGGTGAAAAATGCCATGATAGAACCGGTCTTTAATTTCACCTTTATTGGATTTGAATGGCTGCAACCACTGCCCGGGTACGGCATGTATGGCTATTACTTCCTCATGGGATCTTTGGGACTGTTGATAATGGCAGGGTTCTATTACCGGGCCAGTCTCAGTTTGTTTACCCTAATGTGGTGGGGTAGTTACCTCATGCAAAAGTCCTTCTACAACAACCACTATTATTTACTTATCCTGTTTTGCCTGGTGATGTTGATTGTTCCGGCTCACCATAACGCTTCCCATGATGCCCGAAGACTTCCTCATATTCGCAGTAACTTTTGTCCGGTTTGGTGCATTCGGATCTTTCAATTACTCTTATTGGTGGTGTATACCTATGCGGGTGTGGCCAAGCTCTATCCGGGCTGGTGGGAAGGTCATTTTATTGGGGTAGCGCTCCAGCACAAGCAACATTGGCCACTGATCGGACCTCTACTGCAAAGCCCTATACTACAAAAGATGATCATTGTGGGTGGTATTGTGTACGACCTTTCCATAGTTCCCCTGCTGTTAACAAGAAAAACCCGTAAAGTAGCGGTAGCAGCTTCCGTAGTATTTCATCTTTTTAACTCCATTGTATTTGGTATAGGAATTTTTCCATACTTAATGTTGGCCTGCCTCATGTTCTTTATTCCTGTGGACAAATTGGGGGATAAATGGCTGCCCAAAGTGAAAGAGGAGCCTTCCGAATTGCCTCAAATGTCCAAGGTATTGCAGGTAGGACTAGCTGCATTCTTTATCTTACAAGTGGCCTTGCCCCTGCGCCATCATCTTTTTGAGGGAAACGTGTTACGCACTGAAGAAGGGCACCGCATGTCCTGGCGTATGATGCTTCGCACCAAATCGGGATTTGTGAGGTTTAAGGTAGTGGATCTGGACAAAGGAGACTCTAAATTGGTTCACCCCAATGAATACCTCACCCCCAAACAAACGGCCCGCTTAGCTACCCATCCGGACATGATCTGGCAGTTTAGCCGCTTTCTGCAACGGGAATATGAAAAACAAGGCTCGCCCAACCTTGAGATTTACGCCATTGGGCAGGTCAGTATCAATGGTGGTGAGATGCTGCCCATGATCGATCCCCAAACGGACTTGCTGACAGTGGATTGGCACAGGTTTAAGCATAAGCCCTGGATTTTGACCGATTAGCGAGGCTATCAATTATGGATTAAATGGTATATTGGAACTACACAAAAAGAAATTATGAGTGCATCAGATCCATTTGATCAATTTGATCTTCATGGCAGCACCGCTCTCGTTACCGGCGCCAGTAAAGGGATCGGAAAGTCCATAGCCCGCTCTTTGGGCCTGCAGGGAGCTCATGTCATTATAAGCAGTCGCAATCAGGAAACCCTGGACCAGGTGAAGCTTGAGTTCAAAGACCAGGGGATTGACTGCACGGCTATAGCTGCTAAGATCGGTGATCCTTTAAGCATGCAAAATCTGATGGAAGCGTCATTGAAGCAACAGGGAGAGGTGCACATTCTGGTCAACAATGCCGCTGCCAACCCTTCATTCGGCCCCTTGCTCAAAACCGACCAGGCTGTTTTTAATAAGATCCTGGAAGTGAATCTAAAAGGACCTCTGGAGTTGGCTAAGATGTGCTATCCGGGTATGAAAGACGCTGGGTGGGGTTCCGTGATCAATATAAGCAGTGTAGGGGGACTTTCACCGGAAAACATGTTGGGGCTTTATAGTGTGAGCAAAGCGGCGCTGATCTCACTGACAAAGGTGCAAGCTAAGGAATGGGGACCTGATGGAATTCGATGCAATGTTATTTGTCCAGGACTCATAAAGACCAAGTTTAGTGAAGCTTTATGGAAAAATGATCCCATCCTACAACAGGTGTTGGCCAAGCAGCCTTTACCACGCATTGGGGAACCTGACGACGTGGCGGGCCTGGCCCTGCTGCTGGCGTCTAAGGCCGGAGCCTACTGTACCGGCGGGGTCTATACCGTAGATGGCGGCTATACCATCTAGTAATGCTATGGATATATTCGATACCGATAAAAGCCGTGCCTTTTTGCCCCGTTACCGGGCATTCCTGGAAGAGGAGCTCATACCACAGGAAAATGCTCTCATGCAATTGCCTTTGGAAGAAACAGAGGCCGCTTTACAACCCTTACGTCAAGCAGCCAGACAAAGAGGACTTTGGAATCCCCATTTGGATCAATGGCATGGAGGGCCTGATTTCTCGCTGGTGGAATTTGCACAAGTCAGTGAAGTACTGGGCATGAGCCCATTCGGTCACTATTGTTGCAACTGTCAGGCCCCTGATATTGGCAATATGGAATTACTGCTGCACAATGCCTCGGAAGCATTGAAGAATAAGTACCTGAAACCATTGACCTACGGAGAGATTCGCAGCTGTTTCGCCATGACAGAGCCTGAGCATGCCGGATCCAATCCCGTACACATGAGCAGCACTGCAGTGCTGGAAGATGATCATTATATCATTAACGGACACAAGTGGTTTACCACCGCCGCCGACGGCGCGGCTTTTGTGATCGTGATGGCCATTACGGAACCTGAGGAAACCAATCCTTACGCCCGGGCCAGTATGCTGATAGTGCCCACGGACACCCAGGGATTTGAAGTGGTGCGAAATATTCCCATTATGGGAGAAGCCGGTGGTGGGTATTTCAGCCATTCGGAGCTGCGTTTCCAACAGTGTTCAGTGCCCGCCGATCACCTGATCGGAACTCCTGGTACCGGGTTTACTCTGGCTCAAAAAAGGCTGGGGCCCGGACGCATTCATCACTGTATGCGCTGGATCGGAATTTGCGAACGGGCTTTTCAGCTTATGTGCGAAAGAGCCAGCAGCCGGGAGCTGTCTCCGGGAGTTAAGCTAGGCTCACGGCAAACCATCCAGAACTGGATCGCTGAAAGCCGCGCTCAGATCAATGCGGCGCGCTACCTGGTGCTTCATGCCGCTTACAAAATTGACCGCATGGGAGCCAAAGCGGCTAAGGAGGAGATCTCAACCATTAAGTTTTTTGTAGCGGAAGTACTGCAAAGCGTACTGGATAGGGCTATTCAGGCACATGGGGCCTTAGGTATAACCGATGACAGCCTGCTGTCGTTTTGGTTCCGTCATGAGCGTGGTGCCCGCATCTACGACGGACCCGATGAGGTGCACAAGACAGTACTGGCCCGGGGTATTTTAAAGGGGTACGGCCTTGATATAAAAACCCATGAATGATCAATTACTGGATAGCGCCCAGGAAATTCGTCCAGGAGAAGAACTTGACCACAAACTCTTACAGTCATATCTGTGCGAAGTACTGGGCACTGAAGTTCAGTTGAGCGGCATACAACAATTCCCTAGCGGGTATTCCAATTTAACCTACCTTCTTCAGTTACCCGATCGCCAGCTGGTTTTGAGAAAGCCTCCCATAGGAGCAAATATTAAAACCGCCCATGATATGGCCCGCGAGTACCGCGTATTGAAGGATCTTTCAAAACTATATGATAAGATCCCCCAGGTGCTCGCCTATTGTGACCATGGAGACCTGTTGGGGGCCCCATTTTACATCATGGAGCGCATAAATGGGGTAATTCTTCGACGTGATCTTCCTCAACCATTAAGGGAATACCCCTCGTTGATGCACCGGGTCTCCACCGAGGTAGTGGATAATCTGGCTACCTTACATGCATTGCCCTGGGAACGGGCCTTAACCGATCTCGGTCGCCCCCAAGGTTATGTGCAGAGACAAATTGAAGGGTGGATCAAACGGTATAAGGCCTGTAAAAATGCTGAGATCAAAGGTATGAATCTGGCCATGGACTGGATGGTAGACATTAAATCCTCCCCAGACGCCGCCCTGATCCACAATGATTACAAATACGACAACATCATACTGGATGGGAACAATTGGGAAATTATAGCGGTACTGGATTGGGAAATGGCTACTATAGGCCATCCCCTGATGGACTTGGGTACCAGCTTGGGGTATTGGGCGGAACCTAAGGACCATCCTGCACTAAAGCCCTTTAGCCTCACCTGGCACCCTGGCAATCTCAATCGGCATGATGTAGTAGAACGATATTTTTCGAAATTGGGTAAACCCGTGGAAAATATACTCCCCTACTACGTTTTCGGCTGCTTTAAGATAGGGGTTATCGTACAGCAGATCTATCATCGCTTCCTCCAAAGAGTAACTCAGGATCCCAGGTTTGCCGGCTTGGGTCACGTGGTAGAGGCTTGCGGCCAAAACATCGAAAAAGCTATTAAATATCAACGAATCAATAATTTCTATTAACAACTATGAAAGCAGTACGCATACACGCCACCGGAGGACTGGATGTTCTCAAATACGAAGATGTATCGGATCCAGTTTGTGGAGATAACGAAGTTCTGGTGCGTATTCAGAGCATTTCGGTCAACTTTTCTGACGTTTTGATACGACGGGGAGAGTATCCCTATATGCCCAATTTTCCAGCTATACTGGGCTCAGAGAGCTCAGGGGAAGTTCAGCAGGTTGGTTCACAAGTGGAACATGTTAAAGTTGGTGACCGGGTAATCGTATTTGGGCATCCCTCCTATTGCGCACTGGCTGCAGTACCCGCCACAAAGGTGGTGCCGTTCCCGGACAATGTCGATTTCGATGCAGCGGCAGCGCTGCCCATTATTTATTTGACCGCCTACCATATGCTTCATACTGTGAGGAGAGTGCAACCCGGCGAAACCGTACTCATCTATGCTGCGGCCGGAGGTGTAGGGACAGCTATTATTCAACTAGGCAGAATTGCAGGACTGAAAATGATCGGTTTGACCAGCCAGGACGAAAAAGCCAAACTGATTAAAGAGATGGGTATTGACCATGTAATCAACTATCGCACCGAACAGGTGGTAGAGCGGGTTCGGGAAATCACAGCAGGCCAAGGGGCCGATCTGATATTGGATTGCGTGGCCGGCGAGAATTTTGGAGATAATTTTAAAATGCTCAATACCCTAGGTCATGTGATCTGGTTTGGCATTGCTGATGGCAACCCTACCACGGACTTGTTGAAAGCCATTGGACGGGACCCCTCTCAAAGCTATGGGATCAGCATGTTCCATCTATTCAGCGTAATGAAAAATCCACAGTTAAGCGCCGAGAGTTTTGCTACCCTGATACGCTTTTTGGCCGAAGGCAAAATTGCACCCATAATCTACAGAAAGGTCCCCTTGGAACACGCGCATGAGGCCCACAAGATATTAGAGGATCATGATAACACTGGTAAAGTTATACTTAATCCATAGTAGTGAATCATCTCAAAATCAATGATATAAAAAATATTCTGATACTTGGAGCAGGTACAATGGGTCTGCGTATCAGCCTGGGCTGTGCCCTTAATGGTTATCAATGCGTGATCTATGATGTGCATCCCCACGCTCTGGAAAGTGCTAAAAAAACCCAAAGTGAGATACTAGAAAGATTGCTTAAAAACGATCAAATAGATCCATCGCAAGCAGAACTTGTCAGTAGCGCACAGACCTTTACCACCGATGCTTCCCAGGCAGCAAAAAATGCAGATATAGTTAATGAATCGGTTACTGAGGACGTACTGATTAAGAACCAGGTTTGGGAGCAGTTTGGTCAATTGTGTCCGGAACATACGGTGTTCACTACCAATACCTCCTATCTGTTGCCTTCTATGTTTGCCAATATTTCCGGAAGGCCGGAACGTTTTTGTGCACTGCATTTTCACGATGTATTTCATGCCAAAGTAGTGGATATTATGCCTCACAGCGGTACCGAAGCCTGGGTTGTTCCCTTGTTGAGGGACTTTGGCAGCAGTATCCAGCAAATTCCCGTGATCCTGGAGAAGGAGGTTCCCGGATACTTATTTAACAATATGCTGATGGCCCTCATCGGTTCAGCGGGCGCTTTATTAACCGGTAGTGCTGGCACTATTGAGGACATCGACCGTAGTTGGATGGGGAACTTTAATACCCCTATTGGTCCTTTTGGCATTTTGGACGAGGTTGGTCTGGACACTGCCTGGCATATTGTCCGGTCGCGAAAAGACCGTAAGAGCCGGCAATTCGCGGAATTACTACATAGCTATGTGAAGGAAGGCAATTTGGGACAGAAAACGGGGTCCGGCTTCTATGACTACCCCAACCCGCGATACCGGGACCAGGACTTTCTGTAGCTCAACGGTTTTTCCCTTTAATATCCTTAAATAGTGCTTTTATCTGGGGTAGATCCTTGTCTATCTCTCCGGAGGGGTAAAAAGGATCAAAAATCACTATCCGCTTTTTAGCATAATCAAAGCCCACACTGACTATGGGGACATTGGCCCGTACCGCCATATGATAAAAGCCGGTGCGCCATTCCTCTACCTGGGAGCGAGTTCCTTCGGGCGCTAGAGCCAGCCTGAACACCTCTTCTTTACGGAAGATCTCCGCTACCACGTCCACCATGTTTTGGCTGGTTTTACGATCAACCGGGTAGCCGCCCATCCAACGAAAAAACCACCCGAAAGGAGGTTTGAATAGTGATTTCTTCCCCAGGTAATTGATTTCTCTAGCCAAGACCCCCCGCACGATTACCCCAATTACAAAGTCCCAACTGGAGGTATGGGGTGCTACAATTATGATGCATTTGTCGAGGTCTGGAAGCTCTCTGTTGATCTTCCAGCCCATTAGGCGGAATATGATTGTAAAGAATCCCCGCATAAAGGTAATATAACGATTGTAGGAGGAAGTGCAATGCAAAAAGGGGACGGCAGGGGGACTGCTTCGTCGCTGAGGGAGACTGCTTCGTCGCTGACGCTCCTCGCAGTGACTGCATGTGGTGTGGGGCTGCGATGGTGAAGGGCTGTAAGTAAGTAAGGGGACTGCTTCATCGCGGTGCTCCTCGCAGTGACTGCATGTGGTGTGTGCTGCAATGGTGTAAGGGGGCTGCTTCGTCGCTGAGCTACGCTCGACTCCTCGCAGCTGATGGGCTATAACCTGGAGTAGTCATTGCGAGCGAAGTGAAGCAATCTCCCGTAATGCGACGGCAACACCTTAATTTGGATCCCAATGAAACATGGAGCCGTGTACATTATCACCAACAAGCATCACACCACACTGTATACAGGAGTTACCTCCAACCTGTTCGTAAGAATCCGGCAACACCGGCAAAAGCACTATCCAAAATCCTTTTCGGCACAATACAACCTAAACAAACTGGTCTACTACCGGTATTTTGACGGCATTATGGCCGCTATTATCGAGGAAAAACGCCTCAAGGCTGGCTCCAGGCAACAGAAGCTTGATTTAATACAATCCATGAATCCGGGATGGCGGGACCTGTTTGAACGGATTAGTCCTTACTGAGGGGCGGTAAGGTGGGGGACTGCTTCGTCACTGACGCTCCTCGCAGTGACTGCACGTGGAAGGGGGACTGCTTCGTCCCCCGGCTCCGCCGGGGTCCTCGCAGTGGTGGGGACTGGTTCGTCGCTGACGCTCCTCGCAGTGACTGCAAGCCGAGGGAGACTGCTTCGGTGCTAGCGCACCTCGCAGTAAAAAAAACCCCAACCATTAAGGCCGGGGCTTTTGCAAGTAGATTAGAAATAATCTTTAATTCAAAGGGATCTTCGCGCCTCCTCCGATTACCAGTTGATCGTTACCAATGGCATAACGGATTTCACCAAAGATCACCACGACGCCCACAAGAAAGTCAGCGCCTCCGCCCAGGTTAAAACCAACCTCCGTTTCCGTGTCGTCAGTCAGACCTGGTATCATAATATTATTCAAATCGAAGGATACAATGGCAATATTAAACCCAGCCAAGGCATAAGGTATCACGTCCGGGTTGCTTACCTCAAAAAGGTAGTTCCCGTTGATATTGATATCAAACCAATTAAAATCTATTCCAAAGTCGCTGTCAGGAAAGAAGTAAACAAAGTCCGGGGCTATTAGTATGTTGTCGGTAATGGCATAATCTCCCCTGAACTGTAAACCCAGGGATTCAATCTCCGTACCGAACACCAATCCTCCTCCCAGTCGCACCTGTCCTTGTCCGCCTTGAGCTTGAACACTCTGTATGCCAATAAAAAGTGATACTACCACCATAGCTGTGGTCCAAAAAATCTTTTTCATCGTTTGCTGTATTTGTTAAAGGGTTTTATTCGCCCAAAGTTATAAAAATCCTATTGCTATTAAAGAGCTGGATTCTAAAATTTAGTTTCCCTAATTCAGGTAATTTTAAATTTATAGGACCTACACAACGCCTTTTTCCGGGAATTTGCCCTTTATTCTCCGATAGAATTCCAGAATGGTCTCCAGGTCTTTGTTGATGTCGTCATCGGGGTATATAATGGGACCAATGCCGGCATGTTTCTTCTCATAGTCCAAATATCCCAACACGATGGGTACATTGGCACCTTTGGCTACATGATAAAATCCTGTTTTCCAACGTGGTACGTATTTACGGGTACCCTCAGGAGTGATCAGCACCACCAGTTCCTGGCGTTCGTCAAACAGCCGGATCATAGCGTCTACCATACTGTTTTTTCGTTGTAAACCGCTATTTTTTTTGTTGCGATCTATGGGGATCACTCCGAAAAATCGCAATATAAGGTTCATTGGGAAGAACATAGCCTCCTTTTTAATAGTAGTGCGCACCGGTACCCCCATTATGAAAAAAGCGGCCCGCGCATAGAAAAAATCCCAATTACTGGTGTGAGGAGCGGCAATCATCACGGCTTTCTTAAGATCAGGCGGATAATCCCCCACTTGCTTCCATCCGGTCAGCCAAAAACAAAATCGTGCAGTAAGCTTGAACAACAGGTTTCAGGTTTAGTGAATGGCAAAAATAGCAATTATTTGATTATAGCCGCGATCATTTCTTCATCCGCTATCTGGGGAATGGTCACCTGTAGCTTTTCCTGATCTTTCATGGCCTCAATAACGGATCGCACGGCGCCCGCATTGCGCGCCCAACTGCGACGAGCCAGCCCATTCACCACATCAAAAAACAACATGTTTTGGATATTGATCTGGGCCTGTTCGCTGCCATCCAACAACATTCCAAACCCACCGTTGATCACTTCTCCCCACCCTACTCCACCGCCGTTGTGAATGCTCACCCAGGTGGCTCCTCTAAAGGAGTCTCCAATTACGTTGTGAATGGCCATATCCGCAGTGAATTGGGAGCCATCGTATATGTTAGAGGTTTCTCGATATGGACTGTCGGTACCGGACACGTCATGATGATCTCTACCCAATACTACCGGACCTAATTTACCGGCTGCGATAGCGCGGTTAAAGGCCGTGGCAATGGCTACACGTCCCCGGGCATCGGCATAGAGTATGCGAGCCTGACTACCCACCACCAATTGATTCTCTGTAGCGGCTTTGATCCACTTCACATTGTCGTCCAGTTGCTGTTGTATCTCAGGGTAAGCCTGTTGCTTCAGGTCTTGCAAAACCTCTGAGGCTATACTATCGGTAAGCGCGAGATCTTCTTTTTTACCACTGGTACAAACCCAACGAAAAGGGCCAAAGCCGTAATCGAAGCACATAGGACCCATGATGTCCTGCACATAAGAGGGGTATTTAAATTTACCCTGCCGATCCATGATGTCAGCACCAGCGCGGGATGCTTCCAACAGAAATGCATTGCCGTAATCGAAGAAATACATGCCGTGCTGTACGCAGGTATTGATGGCTTCCACCTGTCGTCTTAAGCTCTCTTGCACCTGCTCCCGGAATGCCGGCGGATCTTGTACCATCAGATCATTGGATTCCTCAAAACTGAGGCCCACCGGATAGTATCCACCAGCCCAGGGATTGTGCAAGGAAGTCTGGTCCGATCCCAGGTCAACCTTGATGTTATTGAGGGCAAAATGTTCCCAGACATCCACGATATTGCCCATCCAGGCCAGGGAAACCACCTCTTTTTTTTCACGGGCTTGAGCAATCCGCTGCACCAAAACATCCAAATCATCAATCAGTTCGTCTACCCAGCCTTGCTGATGGCGCACCTGGGCGGCTTTGGGATTGATCTCCCCAATAACAGAAATACAGCCGGCGATATTGCCGGCCTTTGGCTGAGCGCCACTCATCCCTCCCAATCCGGATGAGACGAAGAGCTTACCGGCCAGATCGGCTGCACCTATTTTTCGCCCGGCATTCAGCACGGTAATGGTGGTGCCGTGTACTATGCCCTGGGGACCGATATACATGTAGGAGCCCGCGGTCATTTGTCCATACTGGGTAACACCTAAGGCATTGAAGCGCTCCCAATGGTCCGGTTGAGAGTAATTGGGGATCATCATGCCATTGGTGACCACTACCCTGGGCGCTTGAATACCGGATGGAAAGAGACCCATAGGGTGACCAGAATACATGTGCAGGGTCTGATCTTCCTCCATATTGGCGAGATACTGCATGGTGAGCAGGTACTGCGCCCAATTCTGGAATACCGCTCCGTTGCCCCCGTAGGTGATCAACTCGTGCGGATGCTGAGCCACCTGTGGGTCCAGATTGTTCTGGATCATCAGCATAATGGCCGCTGCCTGACCACTGCAGCACGGATAGGCTTCCAGGGGTCGGGCGTACATGTCGTAGGTGGGACGGAAGCGATACATATATATGCGCCCATACTGTTGCAGTTCCTGGGCAAACTCCGGGGCCAGGATTTCATGATGCCGGGATGGAAAATAACGCAAGGCATTGCGCAGAGCCAACCGCTTCTCTTCCAATGTGAGAATATCCTTACGTTTTGGCGCATGGTTAACTTCAGGGTCATATTCTCTGAGCGCTGGTAGTTCGTCGGGTATTCCCTGCAATATGGCTTCCTTAAAATCCATCATGAATGCAATTTTGTTATGGCAGCTCGCTGCGACCAGGTATGGTCGTAACCAATCTGGTAAATTTCCTGGGCCTTGCCAAAATCCGATCCGATAAATTTTTCAAGTTCGGAAGGCTCCAGATAGAAATGGCATTGATCCTTACGGGTCAAGGTGTTGTTGCGAATGGCCATCAACAAGGTACGCTCCAGCAATGCCTTAGCATTCTTTACCTTAAAATTAGCATCCACAGGGTTACAGTGGGAGCCTATAACCACATCACAAGTTTGTTGCAGAGGTTCTATGGGAAGGTTATTGAGAATTCCTCCGTCTATATAGCTAACACCTTCTATTTTTATAGGGTCGAAGATCACTGGCATGCAGCAACTGGCCAGTACCGAGTCGATCAGATTTCCTTCCTTAAAGTAGGCAGATTGGCCTTTTACAATATCCGTAGCCACTACCGTTAATTCCCTTTGTAGGCCCTGAAAGCTGGTTTGCGGCAGGTGCTTTTCAAATAGCTTGCGTAATTGTTGGATCTTCAGCAGCCCTGTACGGCTGATAGCAGGTCTTAGGAATTTATAAAGACTGGTTTTGATGATCAGGTCCAGGACTTCCCTGGGCGGCATGCCACCGGCATAAAAAGCCCCGGCAATAGCTCCCGAACTGGTACCGGATATGGCTTGTACCTCCACACCCATATCGTCCAGGGCTTGCAATACACCCAGGTGCGCAATACCCCTGGCTCCACCTCCGGATAATGCTACCCCCACTTTGGTCATTATAGTAGCTCTTTTAATGGAAAAACCTGATCCACGCGCACCCCTTTTTCCGTGTGCTTAAGGGTACAACATTCCGCCTCAGGATCATGCTCAAAAAACAAAACATAGCCTTCATCCGCTGCCTTTTGCAAGAATGCCTGTTTTTCCCGGAAGGTCAGCAGAGGACGGGTGTCGTAAGCCATTACATAAGGCAAGGGTACATGTCCCCGGGAAGGCAACAGATCCGCCACATATACCAATGTGTGCTCCTTATAGCGGATCTTGGGCAGCATCTGTTTGTCGGTATGGCCGTCAACCGTGATAATATCGAAGATGTCCCAGGAATCCGCTTCCAGGTCTACCCAGTTCAGCTGTCCGCTCTCTTCAATGGGAATAATGTTCTCTTTGAGGAAGCTGGCCTTCTCCCGGGGATTGGGGGCGGTGGCCCATTGCCAGTGATCCCGGTTGGACCAATAGCGGGCATTCTTAAAGGCGGGCTCTACGCGATCCTCACCGCTACGCACCAGCGCTCCTCCACAGTGATCGAAATGCAAGTGGGTAAGGAATACGTCGGTGATCTCGTCCATGCCAAATCCAGCGGACTCGATGGACGATTTTAAGGACTGATCGCCATGCAGGTAGTAATGATTGAAGAACTTTTCGCTTTGCTTGTCCCCTATACCGCAGTCCACCAGCACCAAACGGGTGCCATCTTCCACCAATAGGCAGCGCATGGCCCAGGTACAAAGATTATTCTCATCCGCAGGATTAGTTTTTTGCCATAGCACTTTAGGCACTACCCCAAACATGGCTCCGCCGTCCAACTTCAAGAAACCGGTGTGAATAACGTGTAGCTTCATCAATTAAGTTTTCCCGTAAGCTAAGCGTTCTCCAGCAACTAGAAAACCCTTTGTTCAAGATAAATAAGGCCCATTTGATAATTTGTGCCCGTGAGGAGAAAATTGTAATTTCCAATGACTCATCCATCAACCCCGCATAGGCTGCTTATGAAAACACTACCACACTCTACCCTGCTTTTACTATTAGGCCTGATGATCTACGGTTGTACCTCCCCACAACCAGCCCCCACTATGACAGACCAGCCACAATCACAACTACAACCACAACCCTTATACACGGCAGAGTTCGGCATTCAGCCCTACTCTTTCCGCCACAGTTTTCCCAATGGCATCGCCGAAACACTGGATACCATAAAGGAAATGGGGTTCACCCAAATTGAAGGTAAATGGATGGACTTTGACCCTGTTGAATACTTGCAACTTTGCCGTGAACGAGGACTCAGCATCCCTTCCATGGACGCCGGGTACGAACGACTGGTAGACAGTACCGAAAAAGTGATTGAGGAAGCAAAAATCTATGGATCCAAGTACGTAATGTGCGCCTGGATCCCCCACGAGGTAGGAAAATTCAGCTTACAGGATATGGATAAGGCCATTGCCGATTTTAACCGGGTGGGCAAAGTGCTGCACCAACATGACCTTACTCTTAGTTATCATACCCACGGTTATGAAATGAAACCCTATAAAGAGGGTACGGAAGAGGGCACGGAAGACGGCACCTTGCTGGATTATATGATGGCGAAAACCGATCCCCGTTACGTTACCTTTCAGATGGATATCTTCTGGATACATTTCGGTGGCGGAGACCCGGTGGCCTTGCTCAAAAAATATGCGGATCGATGGAAAATGTTGCATGTCAAAGACATGAGGCACGGGATTGAAAAGAACCTTACAGGCCTTACAGATCCTCAAAACGACGTGACCCTGGGCACCGGGCAAGTGGACGTGGAGGAAGTTTTACGCACCGCCAAGGAAATCGGCATAGAGTATTACTTTATCGAAGACGAAAGCGATCGTATCATCACCCAGATCCCCGCCAGTATTGAATACATGAAGAGTTTGACAGTTAACAATTAACATAGTAATGGCAATGGGCAATTACCTACTGCACCACTCCCATGGAAGTGAATTTCTCAATGCGACTGCTGATACGCTGCTGGGGGGTGAGTTGCTCCAGTTCGTCCAGGATTTTGAAAATACGCCTTTTAATGGTGCGCACCATTAATGGGATGTCGGTGTGGGCTCCGCCTACCGGTTCCTTGATGATTCCATCGATAAGCCTGCTTTTCAGCATGTCCTGGGCGGTAGGTTTAAGCGCTTCTGCGGCTTGTTCTTTATAATCCCAGCTGCGCCAGAGAATAGAAGAACAGGATTCCGGTGAGATCACCGAATACCAGGTGTTCTCCAGCATCAGCACCCGGTCGCCGATGGCAATGCCTAAAGCACCTCCGGAGGCTCCTTCGCCGATGATGATACAGATCACCGGTACCTTTAATCGGAACATGCGTTGGATGTTACGGGCAATAGCCTCACCCTGTCCTCTCTCTTCGGCCTCCAGGCCTGGATAGGCTCCGGGAGTGTCGATCAGGGTAACAACGGGCTTGTTGAATTTTTCAGCCAGACGCATAAGGCGCAGGGCTTTGCGATAGCCTTCGGGGTTGGCCATTCCGAAATTGCGCATTTGGCGCTGTTTGGTATTGCGGCCTTTCTGCTGTCCTACAAACATAATGGTGCGGCCGTCTACCTTGCCAAAACCACCAATCATAGCCTTGTCGTCCTTTACATTACGATCGCCATGTAGTTCAATGAAGTCATCGCACAGATGGTTGATATAATCCAGGGTATAGGGTCGATCGGCGTGACGCGAGAGTTGCACTCGCTGCCAGCGGGTCAGGTTACTGAAGGTTTCCTGCTTAAGTTCTTTGATCTTATCTTCCAGGGATTTGACGGCTTCGCTGACATCGACATCACTTATCGAGGCCAAATCCTTCATATCCGCCAGCTTGGCTTCCAGTTCTGCTATCGGTTTCTCAAATTCCAAGAGCATGGATATTTATTTCGGCTACAAATTTAGAACTAATATCCTTTTTACCTACGGGATTCTATTATTAGATAACGAAATTAAATATTTTGACAGCATAGGTTGCATAAAATAATTTATGCCCATACATTTGCAGTCACTTTTTGAGTCAAATGGACTCAAAATAATTACGAAAGACGAATTACGAAAGACGAATTACTTCCCAACTCATCATTCATAATTCATCCTTCATAATGCTATTCTGGTCTGGTAGTTCAGTTGGTTAGAATGCCTGCCTGTCACGCAGGAGGTCGCGAGTTCGAGTCTCGTCCAGACCGCTTGAAAATGAAGCAGTTACGATGTTAAAATTGTAACTGCTTTTTTATTTGCATGCCATTTGCATGCGGATGGAGAGAAATTAATTTTACGAATTTCCATGGATTCCAATGTTGTTGGTCCATATAGGGCTGGCGGTTGATGATTAAGGCTTTGGATGATTAAGGCTTTGGATGATTAAGGCTTTGGATGATTAAGGCTTTGGGAATACCCTTTTCCACTTTAAGGGAAGTATAAAATAGTAACGAAATGTATTCAGCGATAAGTCTACTTAGAAAACTGAACTACTTAAGAGAATAGCCACGTGATTAAGTTGTAAAACCCTACGCGAGTTCAATCATTAATTGACGAATTTTTCTTATCTTAAGAATTCAAATACCTTGCTCATCCCATAAGATGAATTTAGCCTTGGTAGAAACTTCTTTGGTTTCTAGTAATTGTCATTTAATATCTCGTGTAACTAGATTTAAAAGATAGGTGGCACTTGTATTCGAAAATAATTCGGCTGGTCCCAAAACCCACGTTTTTATTATCGGTGTTGGTGGTTATCCCTTTTTATCAGGAGGTACCCATGAACCTGCCCAATTGAATAGCCAGGTGCAGATGTTAGGACAATTGACCTCGCCACCACGATCAGCTTTGGCTTTTCGCGATTTCATTTTGGAGCTTGAACAAGGTAACGATATGCAACTGGCCCAGCCTTTGGGTTCTATTGAATTTTTGGTATCTCCTTCTCCGACCGAACCTGACGCGGGATCTCCCGGTGAGGCTTTTGAAGATCCAACCTTCGCGAACATTTCTCAAAGATATAACGAATGGAGAGCACTATGCGACCAGGATCCGGACAATGTTGCCGTATTCTTTTTCAGCGGCCATGGGGTAGAAAAGAATGATCACTATATATTGCCTTCAGACTTTGGCAGTAACGAGGTTAATCCTTGGCTCAGCAGTATTGGTTTTGATAAAACAAGGAGAGGTTTCCACCAGTGTTCGGCTAAAACACAATGCTTTTTTATAGATTCATGCAGGCAAATTACCGCCGACATGTTGCAGCAGGACCTTCCCGAAATTCACATTGAAAACCCAAATTTTTTCGCTAAAGATTGTGAACACGATCTTACCGTGAAGGCCGCAGCACATAATGAGCAAGCTTTTGGTCCTCCTAATGAACCTTCATATTTTACACAGGCCGTTATCAGGGCACTAAGCGGAGATGCCGCCACGAAGGATGCCGGTCAGTGGACCGTGAATAGTTCTGAGATCTCAACAAAGAAGATCACGAATATCCTCAACTTCGTGAAACAGGATCAGGGTGATAAGCAACGGGCTAAATCGCAAACAGGTGGCGGAACGACCTTGGTCATTCATAATGGTATTCCACTTTCGCATCTCACCATTTCATGCAACCCTGAAGTTGCAAATGCAGAGGCCCTTTTGAGCTATGTGAATATAGACACTCAGGCAAATGACACACGGAACCAGTCCTCTGCGAATCCATGGGAATTGGATGTCCCGGCTGGAATCTATGTTTTATCGGCCCAATTCAACAACAACAATTTCAATAATGGAAACGAAAATGTTTCAGTAGAACCGCCCTCTGCAAGGGCAAGAATCCCTGTTCAATAAATGGCAACACTCGATATAAACATATGGACACATAGCTGGGAATCTGAGCAAATTCCAAAGAAACTCTATGTTCTTGATAGCAAATTTGATAAGGTATTGAAAGTTTGGTTGCGCAACAGTGAAAATCAGAGATCTGTAGATGTTAATGCTGGATATTATATCATAAAGCTGATCCTTCCTTCCGGAGAAGAATTCAAGGAGGTCGTCCAGGCCAATGAAGGCCAGGTGAATAAAGTTGAATTTGATCTTTCGAGATTAAGCCCTCACGAATCTCATGCCTGGGCCTATGCTCAGAAATCTATTGTCAAAACGCCTGACTCAAAACTCGTAGACAAGCGCTATCAGGGTGCTTGGATCAGGCTCTGGGTGCGGAAAAGAAACAAATGGCAAATCGATTCCCTGCACACGCTTGGTCAAAGTGCATGGTATGAGGATGCTGTGAGTTATGATCTTAATGTTGACGAAGGCATGCATTATATCCAGGTTGGTGGACCCAATATACCTTGGCGATTCATTGCCCTTCCACCTTACGATAACCTCAAATGCCTGATAAAACCAAACAAAGGTCCTGTTAAGGTTGTACATCCTTTGGAAATTGTGATCACCACACCAAACTGGGCGGCAGAGACCTTACTCAATTTTTTGAGTGATCACTCCACCTCTCAGATGGAGGACTTCTACAAGGATTCCTATTTGAACGGAGCTTCAGCAGAAGACCTCTTAAGGAGCAAATTGAAAGATCCAACCGCAGCAGCTATAGGCGCTTATTATTTGTTGCGTATGGAGGATTTCGAAAGGTTGCATGATTGGTCGCGAAATTTGGCGAATTGGGTGAAATGGATGCCGGATGGATGTATCATCTGGGCTTGGCAGCTTATCAAGGATGGAAGGCGATCAGGCGATGTTGATATAAGAGAAATTCGTAAGCATTTATTGGAAGCCCGGAAACGAGGTCTACCCATTTATACAGAAGGATTGAATCTGTTATGGGAAGGACTGAAAATGCTGTACTACACAGATAAAGGTGATGAGGAGGTTAAAGAGGCAAAGAAATGGCTTCAAAAGTATATTGAAGCTGCAGACCTCGGTGAACCTCTAACCACCTTTAATGGATCCCGTCCTGAAAGACCTAATAAGCGTTCACGAAAAGGCACGCCAAGTGATCTTTCCAGTTTAAAATACATTTATGATGTAGAATTGTCCAAACATTTGGAACGAATGGGTGTTAAACCGGGTGAAGTTGTGACCATAGAATCAGATGCCGAGGACAAGGAGTTTGTTCTTGAAGAGTCAGGTAAGTTAAAATCGCTTTCAGGTTCAGCGGCTCCAAAATACTTCCGTGAAATAGCGCAGTATGGTGACCTGAATACGCGCAGAATTGAAAAGATCGATTTGAAGGGAAAATCAATTTGAAATGAAAAACCAAAAATTTCCAAAAAAATATTGGTGATATTTACGATACCCTCAAAAAAAGACAAAAATCTCTTTTCAAATACCAAACGACCAGGTAAAAAAAAATGATCCATCTTAAATTCCTTCCAGCCCGATTTGGCGATTGTATTTGGATAGAATATGGTGATGACCAGAAGACACATCGCATCTTGATAGACGGTGGTACCGCTGGAACCCGTCATGACATCAAAAAATTACTCAATGCACTTCCTGAAAATGAACGGAAACTTGAATTGCTCGTGGTCACGCATATTGATCGTGATCATATTGAAGGCATTTTAAAGATGTTTGAGGAAAAGGACGAATTACCCTTCGAAATTGACGATTTCTGGTTTAACAGTTGGAACCATCTTCCACAAAACAACGAAGACGAACATTTTGGTGCTGTGCAGGGGGAAAGATTGACGGTGCAGATTCTCAAGCATCAATTGAATTGGAATAAGAAATTCAATGGGAAAGCAATCGTTGTAGAAAATGACGAGCTTCCTAAAGTTGAATTACCCGGTGGCATGAAATTAACCATTCTTTCTCCGGCACCGGAGCACCTTGCAGAGCTTAAAGACAAATGGGAAGAAGAGGTTCTAGATGCAAATCTGAATCCGGGATTCTCCTTGGCACCCAACGATGAAGAGGAGGAAGATGAGCAGTTCGGTGTTCCTGAAATCCCTGATGTCAATGCTTTGGTACAAGAAGAATTTCATGAAGATGAAGCAGCGGGAAATGGTAGCAGCATTGCATTCCTGGCCGAATTCAACGAAAAAAAGATCCTGTTTTGCGGTGACGCCTTCCCAACCCAGTTAGTTAAGGCCCTGGATATCATTAGCCCTGATGAAAAACTCAAGTTGGATCTTTTCAAAGTATCGCATCATGCAAGTTCGCATAATACAAGCCAGGAACTCCTGGATAAGGTAGATTGCAAGAATTTTGTGATTTCCACTAATGGTTCCATATTCAAACATCCTAAAGCGGTCACCATTTCCAGGATTATTAAGTCTACCGAAAACGCAAACCTGATCTTTAATTATAAATCGGCAGTCAATAAAATTTGGGCGCTGCCCTCCCTGATTAATGAATTTAATTACACCGCTGTTTATCCGGAAGAGAATGGTAAGCCAGTGAAGGTTGATATTATTTGATTGAATAGCTTGTAGATTATTTTGGTAATCGTTTAAACATTTTCAACACTTTGATTTCATTTCAGAAATATAAAAAAGCAAAATTTCCGAGGCAAAACTCTCCACTATCGGCACCTAGGGTTCGTAAGAATTCCTCAAATAATTTTTTAGATGGCTTAGCCGGCTCCTTAACAGTCGACCCTCTAGTTGATGCACAGGAACAGCCGATGAGTGTCTTCATAAATGCCCATAATGCTGAAAGACCACTTTCGCTAGATCCCTATTTAGATCTTCTTCAGAATATTTTTGGTTATAGTTACAACGATGACACCCATGAGGTTTTTATTGAACCTCTTAATGATGGAGTTGTCAATATCGCGAATTCGGCAATTGAGTTGTTCGGACTGAATAGAAAAGAGCTTCTGGAGGCCAGATATCTTGGATTAATTCAACATCGCTTTGTGAGACAGGTTTTAGACGCAGCGCCTAATGCTGCTGTAGCGCAAGCCTCTCGGATCATGATTCGATCAAATTTTCTCGATCCGAAAATTGAGTTTTGCGGCATGTATCATTTTTATGAGGGCCGGCCAATTGATCCTATACCTCAATAAAACTTAAAAATCTTGCTTTGGTCAACAACAAAAAATTTGGACTCAGCCTTTCAGGCGGTGGCTACCGAGCCACGGCCTACCATATCGGTACATTAAGGAAATTGCGATCAATGGGGATGCTCGACAAGATCGATGTGCTGTCGAGCAACTCGGGCGGATCGATCACAGCGGCTACCTATGCGCTGCATGGGGATGATTATGATGACTTCGAACAGCGTGTGCTTTCAGGGGTTAAGAAGAATACCATAACCTACACGCTGTCATCGCCGGAAGTGCTTATTGGACTCATCATCCTTATCGGACTGTTAGGCGCGGGACTTACCCTGATCATCATGGGCTACGGACTCCTGGGCCTGCTGGCCATTGTGCTGATGGTCCTGCTTTTGGGATTTGGTCAATTCGCTCTTTTACCTTTCAGCCTTTATAATGCCAAGGCTTACAGCAAGTTTTTCTTCGGGAAAAAACAGTTTAAGGATGTTACAGACGACCTTATCCTATGCATCAACTCTACCAACCTGGAGACCGGGCGCTTATTTGTGTTTTCTAAAGACCGCATGGGCGACTCAAAATACGAATACGACGAGGGTGATGATCCCATCACCTTTAAATCGGCCGATTTTCCAGTGGGCCAGGCGGTGGCGGCTTCAACTGCCGTGCCCGGTATATTCACTCCCATACGGATCAAAAAAATGTACTATGATGACCCTGCAGATATGGCGAGGGCGAAACCAAGACTGGTGGACGGTGGGGTATATGACAACCAGGGGTTACATAAACTCACCCAGATGAACAGCAAGTACGGCTGCAACCTGATCGTGGTAAGCGATGCCGGGAATGAGATGCCCTTTAAGCATAAATTTCCCAATGCACTGACCCTGCTGTTCCGAACCTCCAACGTTTTTATGAACCGAATCAAGAATTTGCAGATGATCCACCAAATGTTCCAGCCGTCAGCGAACGTGAAGCGGGAGGTCGCATACCAAAGCCTGGGCTTTAACGTGGAAGACTCCATCCCAGTCTTTATCGACTGCCTGAAGCAAAGCTATATCACAAAGGACGTATACGAATCACATGGTATCAGCGAGGAAGACATCAAAGACAAGCGCTGGGATGTGATCGAAGAAAAGCTAAAAGCCAGCATAGATTATGAGGCAATTATAGAAGAAATGCAACCTGAGGCCGACCTGCAGATCGCCCGGGCGGTAGGCACGAATTTGGTACCCCTGAGCGATGCCCAGGTGAACAGCCTGATTGCCCATTCCAGCGTAATGACGGAGATTCAGCTCAAGTTGTATTGTCCGAGCCTTTCAAAGACTTAGGTACTGGGAACCAGGTACTGGTACTAGTGTTTACAGGACCTAATATCTGGTACCTAATGCCTCAGCCGCCCTGTGGCTGTTTGATTATAACTTTAATAAATCTTGTCTAAGGATTAAATCTTCTCCAAGGACTCTTGGTTTAAACAATGGCCTTATTGATCTAAGTTTGGCTAATGTTTTTTCAATGAGATCGACCTGGTCATCCTCTTTTTGATCTAGCAAATTCTCATATCTTCTGATATCTTCTTCAAGTAACTCTATTGGTGGTACAGAATACGCCCTTCTTCTAGATTCAATAGTTGCTCTTTGTTCGTATTCTCTAACTAGTTCAGGCTTGTGTTCTCTCTGCACAATCGGCGAATGTTCATTCATAATATCCGGCATTATTTGCCTTGAAAACTGGATTGCCTTGAAATAAGTAGGTAAAACTCCTCTTCCGAGTGCTATTAACTCCCTTACCATTGTTAGCAGCGTCCAATGAGTTTGTAATTTTTTTTCTTCTGAAGAGTTATCAGGATTCATATTCGTTTCGCTAATTAATCATGAAGTGTTTGGTTATACCAGATTATTCCGTAGAACCAAGTTTTAATTATCCCTAAACTTTAACAATCTCCCATTTCTTCTTGTCAATATCCTTTAGGTAACTTTCAAATCTTTTTCTGTGAATGGCCACACATAACAAATGAGTTCCTCTTGAAAAACCGACATAAGCCATTATTGCAGATTGTTTGTGAAACTTTCTTTCGTCTGAAAAATTATCACCTTTTATCTGATCACATAAACGTTCAGATTCATAACTGCCTTGATAAAATGTTTCCAAATACAATACAGCGCAATGAGTTTGACCCTTCACGGAATGAACAGTAGTTATCTCTAAACCAATTCCATTAATAATAACTGTGTTAGCATCCTCAAGGTCAACTTCTTCACCCGAATATAAAGTGAGGTCATTGGCTTCTAAGAAGTTTTTACTCTTGTCAACTGCCCGATTAAAAATTCCTAAAAACTCAGGAACATATGCCCTTATATCACTGAGATGTTCGTTTTCATTTCCTCTAATTATTCCAATTGACCATTCATAAATGCGATGCCTAAATTCATCATAAACAGACTGTGGTTGAGAATCCCTCAGATAATTTAATAATCTTCTTTTTGTGTATTGCCTATCGGTTTCATCTTTGATTCCTTCTAGACGAAGAATCTTTAGAAATGCATTTAAAATGTTTTTCCTAATTGGTTCAAGAGTTCTCTTTTCTTTGTCATAATATCTCAGATAACCGATCAATGAATCGTAATCAGGCTTAGGTCTATGATTTTCCCTGTTATATTTTCTGTAGTACTCTACTAGCCGAATTTTTTCAAAATTCTCTGAGTCTTCTTTGTTATTCCAGTCCGTGTTCCATGCGATAACCTTGAATGAATGAGAAGGATCTAACGGTAACTTTCCTGTATGTTGATGGTGCTTTATAACATCTACATATTTGGTGATCACTTTATCTATGGTATCATTCTCATATACTAGAATGTGGGGTTTTATATCACCATCTCTAAAGCCAACAATCTTAGACTTGGTACTATTGTCTACAACAAAGCAATTAACTACAGCTGCCATTGGCTTTGTAAGTCTGTAGCTACCAGATAATGGAAGGACCTTTTGACGGTCATGCCAAATCTCGTCAAGTTTTACAATTCCATTGTATATGGCTTGGTTCTTATCACCAATTCTTTGAAATATTGATAAGCTCTTCCCATCATCGAAGAATATATCTTCTAACAGATTGTATTGATCTAGATCCATATCCTGCATCTCATCAACAAAAACAAATCGAAACCGTTTTTGGAGCAAGTTTTTAACCTCTGGATAGAGTTTACAGTAGCATAACGCCATTTTATATGCATACTCATATGATATTATTCCAGAACGAATAACGTTCTCAATGGCTCCTTTAATGCCCTGATATTTGCTGTTGGTGTCATCAGCGAGTAACGTTGAATCATCACGAAAAAACTTAATCTTTTGCTCACAAAAAGAAAAGTATAAGTCTTTTACCTCTTGTTCTATTAATTCATTACAAACCTCCGTCTCATTTTTGCCTATTTGACTTGCTATATTCTTAGCTTTTTGAATCAGCCTACTCCAGAATAACCTACCTGGCTTATCAAATTGATCATCCCAGTAAATCTTTGAGAATTCATTCCAAAGAGCCTCTTGGTATTTTTCACTATCGATCCAGGATATACGTGAATTTAGATAATTATGCCCAAAAGGAATTGCCAGAAAAACATCCACAAAACTCTGAATTGTACCGAGATAATTAGGGTATTTTAACAGTTTAGGGCAATACTTTCCAATTCTGTTTCTTATCTCATCTATGGCTGCATTTGTGTGTGAAATAACCAAAATACCTGATCCATTCTCAAAGGGTAGATGCTTCTCTAAAATCAACAACTTGGCAAGTAATGCAGTAGTTTTTCCACTGCCCGGAACCGCTTGCAAGTCTATCGTTGCAAGGTTCCTGATAAACCTTACTCTTTCTTTGTTAAACGTTAGTGCGTTTGGAAGTAAAATCTCTTCTGAGAAACCAATATCTCCAGGTGTGATTTCAATTTCCACAAGCGTATCTTATAGCAAGAATTATATAATGAATAGTATCTTCCACATTTTCCAAATCAATCTCAATCCGAGGAGATGTTATTGAGTCGTCTGAAATTTCTTGGGCAATTTGATCAGCAATTTCTGTCTTTCTTAAACCATTGTTGTCTAGTTTTTCAATAAGCTTTGTATCAAAATCTTCCCAATCGGTAGCTGAATGTACATTTTTTACTACCTTCTCAAAAACACTTTTTAGTGACTGTGATTTCGAAAGACAGTACTCAAGTGTCCAATGAGGAGAAACAAATGTTTTGACTTTTTGACCACTATATAAACTTTTCTTTTCATTGGCTTTTATCTGACTTAAAGATTCTCCACCTGTCATCTTACCTTCATTCTCTGGTTTTATATCTAAATCAGTTACAATGGCGACTGGTATGTCCATTTCTGGGTTCTCCTGTTTAGATCTTTGAAAAATTTTAGAATATCTGAGAAAGGCAGTACCTCCAACATTTACAATTGATACACCGTACTTGGTTAAATTAAAACCAATCTTTTTAGCAATAGCTGGTACTAGGAGCTCCTCGGTCCATCCTTCAACAAGTATAACTCCTTTTGCGAAAAACAGATTAGCTTTTGTTGTGTCCAAAAACCTTTCTAGGAATTTATAATCACCAGAATTAAGGTTTGTATAGGCTACACCCATCGGAAAGGCATTACGATTGTTGCATATAATGAGGTTCTTTAATTTTAGCTTAGATGCCAGATTAGGACTATGTGTTGTTAGAACTATCTGTATTTCACTTTGATCCTGCAATGCATCAATTACCTGCATTTGAGCTTGTGGATGTAAATGGGCTTCAAGCTCTTCTATCAATCCTAACCTTATACCAGACCAATTTTCCTTACTTAAATGTAAAAGTTCAGCTGCCATAAACAACCTATTTAAAGTTCCCAAACCAGGATTTGCTTCATCTTTCAATGATAAAGTCAACTTTTCTAATATAGGTTTAATATGCCCCTTAGATGCCTCAAATTCAGTTTCATAGATTTGGGAGTAAAAGCTTTGAATGTACCAATCAATTTTCGATTTAATCTTCTTACCTTCCTGTGGTTTAAATTTGATTAATTTTCCATCACTGTCTTTTACTTCATATTCGAATTCACCTTCAAAATACTTTTGTAAATCATCATTGAAATCATTAAACAATCTTACCAGCTCATGGCTTTTTTCCTTGCCTTTAAAGGCCTCGTCGCCAAGTAAAATTTGTGACAACCTGGAATTCTTTCTTGCAATTAAGTCAGATTCGGCATCTCGAAGAGGCTTAAGATATGTCGATTTCAAATAATCCCTTGCCTCAGCAGAGAGTTGGTATCCCTCGTCATCAACTCCTGCCCTAATGTCACTGGGAAAAATTCTTTCATCGTTTCTACTAACGTCTAAAATTACCCGGAGGTATGGTTGAGCATTGCTACCATCTCCGGTCCAACCAAGCCATTCGGTAAAGTTTTTTGCCTCATTAGCTAAAAGGTTTTGAAATTGTATTTCAATTCTAAATCTTGATGCATCATTAAAAAAATCAGCATCTTCAACTCTAATCCATTCATAGCTATGTGTTTTTAGAACAAGCTTAATCGCATCTATTATGGCAGTTTTTCCAGAGTCATTTTCACCAATAATCACATTCAAACCTTTAGTCAAATCGAGATTCAGGTTCGGCATTTCTAAATCAATCTCCTGGCTAGAGCCAAATTTTCTAAAGTTCCAAAGCTTAATGTTGGATATGTACATGTATTAAAATCAAATTACAATCTACAAAGAATAGATGGTCCGGGGCAATCACTTAAAAGTACTAGACTTTTGAATATTGGTATGAGATTGGGCTAGTGGCTAGTAATTATTTGGTAAGAGATACAAACACTACAATCAAATTACCCTATCTCTCATATACATCCACAAAATAGTATAATTTTTTGATCACTTCTTTCAGAGTTTTTGGCAGCTCTAAACACGTCTGGCTACCTTAGCTAACGGGACTTTTTGGTTATTTTGACCATATCGAAAAAGTACAACTTTGAAAACACTTATAAAGCTCAAAAACTACCATGCGGGATAGCCCTTTTGCTGGCCACAGCAAATGTGGATAACTGCAAAAATTCCCACCGACGTTTTCAGGGACTCTAATCACGTCTTGCTACCCTATGCCCACTGGAGGGTTGGGTAAGTGGATTGATTTTACCTTAAAGTTTTGAAGTGTAAAACAATTTGTCAAATAACCACGTGGGTAAGCCGAATTTGCTGGAACAGAAATTCTATACATAGCCTAGTATTACTCTTTAATGTTCAATCAGGCGAAGCCCTCTGCGCTTAGATGCATGATAGGCGAAGCGATCGCGGAACGTAATTTACCTGGTAAGTATAAGATGTTGTTGGCTGGCAGCAGGTAAATCAATGCTGACCATTCAGCATTTTCCGGGATTGAGTGAAGCCCGCCTTCGCCAAGTTAGTTACGGCGGACGAGGTGAAGGCTACCTATTTCTATTTTTTAAACCGCACCTTAATGAGCCTGGGCTAGCGGGAAGTTCAGGGTTGGTTATAAGCCGGCGGGGTGCCTTGTCCGCCGAAGGAATTCCGAAGGGGATGTCCACCGAAGGAATCTGAAGGTGGTGTGTAGCGAAGATCAGGGCAGACAGTGTAGCTGGCCGCATCCCAGGGACAGTTGTACAGAGGGAGGGTAAAGAAGCCCAGCTAAAAAGCAAGGGTTCCTAAGGCACATAGTGGACTCACTCCTACCCTTGCTTTTTTCTTAGGGTAACCGCTATCTGGCGGAAGGCTTACCCGGTCTATGCTTGCTGTCCCTGGGCGCCAGGTGCGGACTAACTAGGGGCTGTGGCCCCGATTGTGCACAGGCCTGGAGCGGTTGCTATCGGGGGGAGAACAGCCCGTGACGGAATGGAAAGCAGCGAAACGCTTGCCCGCCGATTAGGCTGCATATGGGAGAGCTAGAGCGGTTGAGTGGAGCCACAGGCCTGGAGGAACGCCTTGTTTCCTATTATGCGAGTATTACGAGCTAGTGACTGGATGGTCATTGTTCGCTATCGCCCAACAGCTGCCAGTCGAGTATTATTCAACAACTTCCTTAAGTTAAAATCGTCCTCTAGATTGTCTTCGTCGATAACGATGAAGATAATCATTAAGAGACTTATTCGTTATGTGGCGTTTATGTTCGATAATAATATTTCTAATATTAGGAATTATCTCATTGACCAATTCATCGAACCCACTGTCATTATGAACGTTGATAAATTCTTCTCGAGAAAATGGTATTAAGTATGCTTTTCCCTTAATGTTTAAAGGAAGTAGAAACCAAAATTTCAATTTATTTAAATCATTAAAATCAAAAAAGACAGGAACTCCGCTATTCATCCATTCTTTCAAAAGTCGAGATTCTTCTGGGAAGTTTATCTGGCGAATATTCACATTTGCTACAGGTGCCTTGGAGCTTTCTTCTAACACTTTTTGAATTTGGATGCTATCAGTCTTTCTTCTTAAGCCATCTATAACCCAAACCAATTTAGAGTAAAATGCGGTCCTGGATTTCCGTTCATCAAGGCTGATATAAGAGTGCTGAAATTCTAGAACCCAACCATTCTTTGTTTTTACATCCGCAATGTGTTTCTCGCCTTTTTCGTCAAAATGTACTATTTCCTGCCATTCTATTGGGAAATTATTTTTCCATTTTCTGTGCCACTCTGTTTCGTTTTCCCACCAAGTATCGCAATTACGAATTCCTTTATGTGCCCAATGATTAATTTTTACATCTCCACATCTGGCAATTACTTCTGAATTGCAACAAGGACAACTTCCTCTTCCACCTTTAAAGGCTTCCTTTTTATTCCCCCCTACAATTGCATATTTCATAGTGCTATTACCTTTCGGTTTATGTCGAAGTTCACAACGGCACAGGCTATGCGCCGCATCTATCTATAAACTTACAAAATTAGGGGTTGGCGCATAACCGTTGTCCTTCGAAGTTTCTGAATAATGCTTGATGCTCAGGTCTGGACCTATCATAAGCAATTGAAAAAAGTGAATGAAAAAGGATTTTAAGGTTGTAATTGATATTGATTAAGTCGGTCAGTAATTCTGACTGAAGCGTCAGAACTACTCATCTATCTGATCGAATTGCAAGCCATTCCAAAGCGACTCCTGGCCGTTTTGCTTACGTCGGCCTGTCCATAAAAATGTACTTCCATTGAGCCATCTGGTTCTTTGTAGTGACCGGGTTACGGAGATCCCCGACTTTACGATTTCTTCCTCATTAATAAAATAGGGCGCCTCTTTTTCTGTCAACAACACTCCTTGGGGCGATTTGCCATCTACCATGCGGGCCCGTTGTAACCGAATTTGTGAGACACTGCCCGGAATATGTACTGGAACAAAGGGAGTGTGATTTGAAGGCGGTATCGTCCCCAAAGTGTATTTTACCTGATCACTGGCTCCATCGGTGGTCGCTTCAGGCTCAATCGCTTGTTCCAAAGCGGTTTCCTTGCCAGGTTTTCCCTGATAAAATTCCGAGGGTATTCGTTCTTCTACGGCCCATACCATATTCGACATCTCATCCCTGACAAAATTCACTTGCTCAGTAGGTTCATTCTGCAAGGACTTATACAGTGATGGCGGTAAATACAGCCAGTTATTAGTTTCTGTATCACCAATGGTATTTTCATTGAGTTGAAACATGGCCCAGCGTTGCCAACTGGAATTCTGATCTTTTCCGGTTGGGCGTATGTAGGTATGGTGTCCAAAAACATCGGTTACTCTAATTCCTGGGATTTCCGCCAGGCTGTTCACTTGCATAGGAAAAGGAAGAATGAACCAATCATTGCTATAGATTAGTCCAAACTCCGCAAAAAGCAAGTGTAATAACCCTGTGGGAGAAGTATCAATCTTACCAAAATCTATGGTCTGTTCTTCAAATTGCCAAAATCGTGGATGAGGCATTCCTTTAAAACTTACCTGGGCAGGAATGAATGAACTTACCCGACTCTCCTTAGCGCTGTTAAGCAAACCCTCTACCTCCAACGTGCTACCCCCCTCCTTTAAATCAAATGAGTACCAATCCAGATGTCCCTGATAGAATTGGTCCGCTACCAATTCCGAGAATTGATCTCCATGGCCATCGGCAATTGAAAATTGATACTCCAATTGTTGGGGTTGCCAGGCGGGCGCGATACCGGGTGATGAGGGTTGTGCATACAATCGCTGCCACCAGGCAAGGTAGCTGGAACCCAAATCCAGTATGATGGTTTCCTGAGCATCCCCATTAAAATGAGCAGCATAAGATCCATCGGTCAGAGCTTGTATAATTTTTCGGCCATCAGGAATTTGATCTTTGATCAACCCGTGGAATTGAATTTCAGCAGTTTGCGCCGATGTTTTTACTGTAAGCGCATATAACTCCACGAATCGTGTTATATAGCTGTCCAGGCCTTGAGACTTTAATAGGTTGACCATATACCTGCCTCCCTGGCTTCCTACCAACAAGCTTTGGGGTGGTTGTTCTTGTTCTACTGTGGTCTCAAGTGGCATTCTTTCGTCCAAGGCTTGTGAAGGGTTTGATCCAGCTTTTATCCTGTCCATTTTGCTGGTAGTGGCCATTAAAGTAGCGTTTATGGGAGATCCGGCGTCCTCTCCTTTAAATTCTCCGAATTGCCACTGACGAGTGAGCATCCATAGCGGATCCCGAACCTCAGCACTTATACTGCGGTGAAAATCCCGGGTACGGGGGCTTACCTCCAGCCTGTTGTAGGCGGTAATTGCCGGTTGGCGATATTCTTGAATAAATAAGTCTTGTACTTGAAATTCTGGCATTGGTATTGATTTAAGGTCAACAAATCTGTTTCACTTGTATAGGGGGCCCTAGCCGTTATCGTTACTTTCGAAAAAGCGAAGGATGATGTTCTCCGACAAAAATTGCATTACTTCAGGCACATTAATACTGTAGTCCAGAGAGATGTTTAAGTCATGGGATGTAAAATCTGAGATCAGCGCTGGTAGCAGTACGTTTAAGGAGGTTTTGTCAATCATTGCCGGCTCTACCGCTCGTAAGCGCGCTCGATTCAAGGTATCGCGCATAGCACCAGTGAGATCCTCCCACTCCCAATGATCTCTAACCTCCGGCGGGGTCACCAACAACAATGCTTGAGGCGGTGTGGCATTGGGCTGGTCGTAATTAAAGGCTATTCCGGTAACTTCCTGTGACGAAGGGATCACCTCCGACCAATCATCAAGCACCAGACCACTCTGCACCTGACCCACGCTAAAAGCCGAAGCTCCATGAATGATTAAAGACAGGGTGTCATGATTTATCTGAAATGGTTGGTTAGTAATTTCGTCAACCTCAGGAAATTCCAAAGCAAGCCAATGATCCTTCACTCTATAAGGTACCTGGACCACCTGCAAGTCAAGCGTATGGCCTTCACTGGCTTCAATCAGGCTTCGCACTAACTCAAAGTTCAAAATTCTGGGTTGTACGTGGCTTATACTTTGTACCCATTCCTCAATAGGAAAGGTTTTTCCCAATGACTTTGAGTAAGCGAGTAGTTGATCCTCGTCTTGATGGCTTAAGTCGATATCGGCCCCATTATGATAATAAAAGGTTGGTAAAAAGGCGAATGCCTCTCCCAACAATAGATCCATAACTTCGCTTAGCAAAGGTACAGCTTCAGCCTCCGAAGACACCGCCAGAGCAGCAGAAAGTTTTTCGTGAATCCTTGCTTGGGTTTCCAATGCCCGGCCATATACAGACAATGCCTGACTCAAGAGGGCTTGTTTTGATTCCTGGTTTAAGCTGATTGAGGTAACGGGATAAGCTTCAGCCAAGCCAAACTTTGAGAGAGCTTCTAAAATCAACCTCAATCCGTTAGCGTGCAGATCAGTCAACGAAACTTCCACAGCCGCTAACTCGGAATTGGCCGATATCAAAGCATTGTGAAGGTCGTCTACCGTATTAGCGATTGTACCGTTTACATCTGCAGCAAGTTCAACCGCTCCCAACTCGGTAATTTTAAGCTCCCATAAATTGAGAATATTCTCTACACGGGTCTTACTTTCTGCAGTATCATATCCCGATGGGTTGTCGGTTGATGACAAGTACTTTTTTGAGTTTCCTACATAATCCTGGGCAGTTGATGGACGTGAATTGACAATTAGCTCCTTTAAATACCGTATAAGCGGCACTTTTGCACCAAAAGGCTGTTCAGCGCCGACGGTCTGATCGGTATCAAAAGTAATCCTGATCTCACTGGACTGTTCCAGACCCCGGTCCAACTTAAAGTGATCGGCAATTCGAGTCTCTAATTCGGAAGCTCCCGTTTGTAGTTCATTTCCAAGGATGTAAACCAGATCCAATGGCTGTAAACCTAATACTTGCAAGTTATATTTCTGTTCATCCAGTACCTGATCCCCTAATTCTTGATCGTGTACCAAATGTGAGGCTACAAAAACAATGTTTGCTGGATCTCCTAATTGCTGGGCCAGCCATCTATTTATTCCAGGTTCTGCCATGGCTCTGGGAGTCATTGATACTGGCCATGGATTTGATGCCGGATCTATGGGGTCCAGCACTTCAAAATGAAGCGCAATGCGATTGGTAAATGTAAACTGACTACTTCTAGGAGTATTTAACACTTCGATCTCTGCGGGAATTTGACCCTCTTTCAAGCTGTTTAACATGGCCCCTGCCCTTTCGAAATTACCATTGGTCAATTGAAATACGCTCTCTGCGGTTAGCAGATCTTTGAGGGCATCCAGAGCATTCTCCAAATTGTCTTTTTCCGCAATCACTGCTTGCCGCTCATCATTCGACAGCGAGAAGAGCGCAGAAATTCCATAGGGAAAAGGGTCTTGTAGTTCCGCCAATGCTAATCCATTGAGTACAGGGAGCAAAAGGTCCTCTTCCGTGGGGACTTCTTCTGAACCTTTTTGGGGAACGGCATGCTGTTTCACAGGAAATTTTTCACGGAAGTCGAGAATGTACTGATCCAGATTGATGGTAGTATCAAAACTACTGCGATCATGTAACCCACGTTCAAACTGATAACCAAGCAGCAACTCAAGCCTGATTCCTGCTCTGAGCCCCTCTAACAAAAACAACGATTTGCGTATTCTACCGGAACTCAGGTTAACCGAAAGCAAATCTGCGGTTTCAGTACTTGCGTGACTTAAATAACCACTGCGAAGCAAGGAAGCTGTGGCTGCCTGTTGAATGGAAGGGGCATGTACAAAGCCGCCGTTTTTTTGATTCTGAAATATATCTCCCTGGTCTTGCGGTCTAAGTGAAGCTGGTAAGTCTTGAGGGTCTAGTCGGGTTCGGCTAGGGTTGGGCACTAAATCCTCCAAATAGCCATATGCACCTAAGTAAATACCGGCATTCCCAGCCTCCGACTGATTTCGTGACTCCCAGAAACGTTGATACATTAAACCGGTTTGCCAGGCATCGAGCCGGTAAGAACAGCTGTCAAGGTGTTCCGTTAATATTCGCTCCAAGCGGGCGGTAGGTAAATCAGCAAGCCTAGACATGGCGGTCCTAACTTTCTGTAGATTATTAGCGTTTGCATCTACAAGATTGAAATTCAATAAATTATCTGCAACTGCGCCTTCAAATCCCAGTTCAGGGTTGATCATACTTACCTCTGCCCTCATTGTTTCCCATTTTGTCAAATCTCCCTGAGATCGAATGTTGTAAAAATTTGAGATATCATGGGCTTGGGGTACAGGTACTTTGTTTTTCGATAGCCAATCGGATGAAGTCCTGTGCAATTCCAGCAGTAACGCCTTTCGCAGCATCAAGTATAACAGGCTGTTGGGCTTAGCTACTCCCTCCCCAAAATCCTGCCTCTCTAATTCCTCTATGCTGTCCTGTTGGTGCAACCATTGGATGTAGTTTGGAATGGTTTCGGCAATAGGCGGAAGCACGTTATGCTCGGAAAGTGGTACCTTATCAACCAAGTTACGAGCATCCAGCAGCAGGGCGTAGTGTTGATAAATAATTTTGAGAATCTGAGGGGCTTGTTCAGACCATGATTGCGTGCTGTCGGGCGCGTAGCCAAACGATTTAAACAAATTTAGATTGGTGAACTGATCAAAAACATTTTCAAAATAATCACTGAAGTACTTCCCTCCCCACTGGAAGTCCTGGAGGTTTTTAAGATATTCAGTACTGTAGCCCACTCTTTGATGAAAGGTGACTGAACTTGGATGAAGTCCCAAAATATCCATCAATACCTGATCCCAATCTTGCCCTGGTTTACCAAACCAGGAAAGATCTGCTGCGGCAGATTCCCACACTGCTTGCAGGTGTTGTAATATTTCATAGGTTTTGTCCAAAAACACGGTATCCTGATCATTTTCAGGACGGTTTTTCCAGCGGGTAAAATCTGTAGTCAGTAATATACCGTAGGGTTGATCCCCCACTCGGATCCCAGAAAAAGGGCCTCGACCCACTACGTTACTTACAAAAAACTCTCTTATTTTCCCTTGAATGCTTTCAGAAATCACAGGATTCATCATGCTTTCAAAGTAATAGCCTAAGGTGGCTGAATAGAGAGCGGCGTTTAAATCTGAGGCTTCCTGATAATCTCTCTTGTTGGCATTCTGCACATGTTGTAATGTGCTATAATCAATTCCCATGGCAGTGGCAAGCCGGTGTCCATCAGTTTCTTCATCTCCCAACCTTGAAGGATCAAACAAAGGTGGACCAGCCTCGGTGAAATAACCGGTTTGAGAGTCGGGTCCCTGCTCGGAATAGGAAGTTTGATTATGCTCCGTGTTGTTGGTGGGTGTCCCGGTAGGCAATAAGGCAAACCCCTCCTGACCATAATGATGATTATCTAATAACGCTTCCAACATACCTTTTGAATCTACCGCAGAAGCGGTCATGTAAATACCCATGGCCTCTATCTTCTCTATACCCTGAAGCAAATCATCGGGCAACGGTATTTTCAATCCCATACCTTTTTCAATGGCCTCGTCAAAATCCTGAAGCCAGGCAAACGCATCATTAAATTTCACATGCTGGGCACTGGAGGTGTCAAATGACCCGTCCTCATCCAGTGGATCAGGGCCCAAGTATAAGGTATCTGGTATGAACTTGGTGAAGTACTCAAAAACCTGCTCGCCTTGATGCAGGTAGATTGCAAAACGATCCGGCATAATGGTGGTCCTCGGAGCATTGGTCCAAGCATTTTTTTTTACTACGTCCTGCACTGGAAAAGAAAGATCTGCTGGCTCCACAGCTTCCTCAAAGTTTTCAGGTTTGGTAGATTGAGCCACCCAGGATGCCCTAAAGCTCCCGTATAACTCCGACAGAAGCATCCACGCGGCACGTTTTTCTGCATCGTCTTGCGCCTCCAAAAGCTTTCTCCAGTAGTCCTCACCGGAAAGTACCTCTTTGTCGGTTAATATTTTTTCATGGGTATGTACTGCAATATCGTCGGGGAATATTCTTAGCCATAACTCATTACCAACAAAACGAGTTTCCAAGCGCACTGGGAACAGCAAAAACGGAATACTGCCATCCAAATTGTTTATTAATTGCCGAGGGTGGAGTTGTTCATAAAAATCTACAATCGCCTGATTTAACTGATCATCGCAATCTTTCAGATCCGAAGTCAACCTTTTTATACTATTCTGAGCTTCTTCCAGTTCAGTGGCCACCTCAGGGTAAAAATTAGGGCTCAACAACTCGGTCATTTGTCCCCGAGTATCCTTTAGGGTGTCTATCTGTTGGTCTTTTTGAACCAGGGATTGTTCCTGTGAAGTAAGTGCTTGTTGGACATCATGCTGGTTTTCCTCAAGATTTCTTTCCGTCTGTCGCCGCAATTCCTGGTCTTGTTCAATGGAATCTTGCAATGAAAGCATGGCTTCCTTCAATTTTCGAAGCATTGCTGGTTTTGCCTGATCGGAATTTTCTAATTCGGCCAAGCGCTGCTCTGACTCCTGATATAAACCCTGCTTTCTAGCCAGGCGTTGATTTAATATTTCAAGGGATTTCTGACTGTGACGGGACCTGTGTATTATGGCCTGATTACGGTTTATGATCTTATTAAGATCTGTTGCTTGCGTTTCTAATTCCCGAATTCTCCGTTGCAGGGATTCAATTTGCTGGAAATTCTGCCGGGCCTCTACGGTTTCTCTTGAATCACGCCGCTTGGATATGTCTTGTAAGTGGTGTCGTTGCAGCTTGGCGGTATAGAGATCCTGCTCACAGCGACGTCGATCGCTACGAAGCTTGCTAATTTCCTCTAGTTGTTTGCTGAAATCCGGCATACAGATGAGATTAAATGGAAAATTTATTAGAGGGATGGGTTGACTAAGGCTAAGCCCTTTTTAACTATCAAGCATTTCCTTAGCATGTACTGCCACCATCACGGGTTTTTGATATAAGATATACGCCATTTCAGCGGAATTAACTCCCCATCGATCTGGAGAATTATCGCTGGATGGATTGGTTTGAGGGCGCCCGGTTACGTTAATAAAATCTGGTTGTGGATCAAAATGGCCCCAGGACAGATCATCCCAACTGGTTAAGGCTGTAGTCTGGATGTCCATACCAAATCTTGGCTCACCAGGGATTTCTTGTATAACGAAAAACCACCCTAGATCATCGCCAAAGCCAGGTGTTAATTCTGTCCCCAGTGCTTGCTCTATAGTTAGGTCAAAACCAAACATCTTGACATCCGGCTCCACCTCTGCCTTATACAAAGGAAACTTAACCTCGTCCATAAACTCCGTGTCATCTAAGTCGGTATCTATGACCAAAGGGGCCGATGTATTGGCCCCGGCTTCCGCCTTTTGTGCAAAGATCAGAGTATTGGGATATCGCTTCAACAAATCACCCCTAATTAATAGCACCAGCTGAGTTTCATCACCTTGTTCATCTCGATTGTTATTAGTTCCAAGCCTTCTACGCCTACCCCATTTGTGAATGGGCTTAATATCTTTAAATCTTTCTGAATTTATCTCAACACTCTCTTCAGAGGGTAGAATCAATCCATTCACATCCCAAAACTGTCTAAAATAACTACCTCTCTCATCAGTAGGGTACTCTCTCCACATAAGTTCTCGACTCATTTCGTGGTTAAGTCCTACCATATATGACTCAATAAATTTTTGGTTGGTTTCCAATAACGAGATGGTGTTATTAGGCACTAACTTTAAATTTGGTATTAGCAGTTCAGAGGAAAACTCTGTAAGCTTTTTGTACATTGGTTCTTCAATATCGGGATAGGCCATGACCGGAAATATTTTCTCTGATTGCATCAAATCAATACCCTCCGGCAGCTGTATTTGGCCCCTGAGTTTCCGCGGAAATGCGATATCAGCACGCAGCGCCTCTAACACTTTATCGGCTCCATGTTTTATATCGAATTTCTGATAGACCGGCGGATCGATAGTGAATGACAATTTGGTATGCAAAGCCCTGAGAGCAACCCGGAAATTAGCCGCTTCCAGGCTCTCATTACTGCCTGGAACCGCTGTGGGAGGTACTGGAGCCAAATCGTGGTCTAATTGTAGTGAAAACGTTGGACGTGCTGGGATGTCAGCCACTGCTTCAGGATCAATGGCCCGATCGTCTAAGCTTTGTGCTGCTTTCATTTTCTGTTGCTGGTTGCGGCTATACTGGTAAGCAGCAATCAACGGAATAACCAGAAATCCTAGCCAAGGGGTACTGATAATTGCCAGAACTACAATTAGAACCAATAGTACCAGAAAAATCCATAAAGCATTACTTAAAATCCAGCGGATAAATCGAGGGGTAGAATTTCGGAATATCCGATCTGCCAAATCGCGGGTGCTTGGTAGCCCTTTTCCCGTGACCTTAGGTGGAGCTGGAGACACTTCGTCTTCATTTATTTGTTCTATTAAATGTTGGAAGCTGTAGCCTGACGGTTGCAACCTTTTCGCTAAAGCGGGCCCTTGGGGTCTTAGCATTCTCCTGAAACTACCAGTAACTGGGGTATTTGCCAGCCGGCTGCTAGACAGCTGATGAAAGACCGTTGTGGGGCTTCCCATTACCTTAGGTAAAACGGGTTGTGATACGCCCAGCAGTGAAGCCGCTGGTAACTTCTTCAAAACTTTGCGGTGTATTTTATCAGCTACAGCCATGGAAGCCCTGGCTTCTCTTAGCTTTCGATTAGCCTCCAGGATAGATTCAACTTGCCGCCAAGCTTTTTGCATATACCGTTCCTGATGTTTTTGTACTACTTTAGTTCCAAACCCGCTGGCTACGCGGTGCCGGGGATCCCTGTTCAATTCATGTACCCATCCATTGTCTGATATATTTAAAGTTTCCACCAGAACATGCTTATGGCCGTAGAACGGAATAGTAACCAAAGGATCAGCATTAAGATCTGCCTCCCGGCTGTCATTGATATTCACTAAGTCTCTAACCTCATTTTGAAATTGGTTATCACCGGCTGGGTCAGGAAATAAAGTAGACTCTGTTTGAGGAGATTTCAATGCCCCTTCCAAACCAATTATGTCGGGTACGGGGCTACTTACAGGACCGGAGCCATCAACTTTTGAAAACCCAGGCTCGGTACAATCCATTGGTCTTATACCTACTTGGGGGTCCACTTCGCGAGGCTGCAGCAACTTCACCAGATATTCGAAGTCCTCATTTTTACCTGTCCTAAAAAACCATTCGTAGTAAACCGGCATCTCCAAATCAGTACTATCCGGCTGCCAGGAGGGCAGTTGGGCCAATACGTTTTCAGTAGCAAGCTCCAACCCCGCTTTGCGCCCGGTTTCAAAAGCCGGTGCTACGATGGCATAATAGTCCGTATCAGGCTCAAGGCGTCTGGGGCATATCAACCTGCTAAAAATTTGATCGGGATCGTCGTTGGTGGTTTGATTTAATGACAATAGAAATTCCTCGTAATCGGAAAGCTCGTCGGTGTCAATAGCATGATTATTATGAACATGGGCCCACATCCAAGTTTCATCAGGTGAAGGCAAACTGCTGCCATCTTTGATTATGATAGACGGTAAGGGGATTCTTCTCTCCCCGCGTTCAAATTCGTCAGTTTTTAATACCAAAAGCACAATCCAAGGCCTTAACTTTTCACCCTGAGCCCTGGCCGGAGTATATCTCCATGGATAGTCTTCGTCGTAAAATTCTAAGAAAGCCAGGTAATTAGGTTCGTAATCGGTAATCCAGTTACGGGGCTGGGTTCTGACCACCATACTGCTGTTAAGCCCGGTGATATCTCCAGGGCCGTATAAGGTAAAATTTTTGGAAACATTTTCTGTGTTAACTTGCACCGAAAATGGGATTTGCGCTCTCTCGAGCGTAGTCGCCGTACCTACTCCTAGGTCATCTACGGTTTGGATATTCGCTCCAATACCCCTACGTGCCCATGAAGAAAATTGATATTTGGCTAGCTTGATCATGCTGCTTCTGTATTGAGTTCATAAGTAGAAACCACTTGAATATTATCGGCTAAATCAGGATCGGTGGCTTGTATTTGACGATACATTTCGAAGGCCTCCATTTGAGAGTTAGCGATATATTGATCACCAATCAACCCTAAATCTGACTTTCGCGCTATTGCATATTGTTCAGATCGTACATCCACTGCCATGGGGGCATTAGTGGATTCTTTTCTATTGAGGAAAGACAATTCCGATTTGGCCATAGCGCCCCCCTTGGTTAGATTTAGGAAAACTTCCAGAACCATCTTCATAATCCCTCCAAATACCAAGGAGAATCTTCTCTTCCTTAAATAGCTGAGCTCGTACTCCACGTCCTTGTTTACGGTTGAAGCTGTTTGCAGCGAAGTAGAAGTCCGTATTTTTTTACCAGCCAGCATCTCCTCGAACGATTTACGGGATAATTTCTCGGTATCGTCAAGATTGGAAAAATGAGCCGGAGCAAACTGACCGTCTATATCGTCCAGAACAAATGAGGTGCCATTACTCGACATGTCATGGATTTCAAAAACATTGTCTCCTTCCACTCCTTTCTCGCCGAATTTTTCTATGGTTCTTGCTAACGGCACCAGTTTTTGAGTAAACATCAAAGTGCCAAAAGGATGAATCACCAACGAGTCATCGCTGGTTTCAACTTCTTTCAGACTTACGCTTAAGTGATTGTTTGCCGGTATTTGCGCTTCCCAATTGGCGTCTATGTTTACCTCGGCAATCAATAGCTCTAAAACATTTACCGTCTCTTCCGGTAAGCTTGCGGGGTCGTCGCCCCAGGTTTCATGGAAGCTGACCGAAACTTTGAAGAAGAGAATTTTAAAACTGGCTTTACCCTTGACATCCCATGGTTCCGGCCCAGCCAAGGTGCCTGACAGGCTAACCATAAACAGCACGGAGCCCCCGGCGCTCAACGCTAATCCTGCATAGATGCTGGCAATAAAATAGAAAGGGTCAAATTGAAAGAGTACATCAAAACCAACGAACCCATGAATGCTAAATCCCGCAGCTCCTGCGTACAGTTCGACTTTAGCTCCAAACTGCACGGTATTCGAAGTCACTGCGAAGTAAGTTTCGATAGTTATTCTGGGGTTGTCTCCTGAGAGCAAGGCAATGGTCAGTCTCTGCATATACTGCAAATCGCTGGGTATTTCCCTAAAATCCGGATGGAAACCACCAATGCTCAAAATAAAAACAGCCGGCGAACCCCAACTGATCCGTAAAGCCATATCGCCGGTCAAGGTAAACGCCAACAGCTTAGAGTCATATAGACTGGCGTCAAAAGAAATGTACTTATTTTCAAAGTCGAATACCCCCAGGAAATTGACCTGCAGCTTGAGAACAGGAGCATTTTCCTCTGGCAAAACAGCTTTTAATACCCCTAGAATGGCGATCCGCGGTTCTGGGATTTCAATTAGCAGGCCTAACTCTAATGAGATGATGGTAGGTGTGCCCCACCCTATTTTAGCCATGGGACCTATAATGAAGCGATCTACATAGGGTGGGAAGATCTGTTGAAGGTCACTAATGATTCGATTGATATTTGCAATGATGTCTTCCGGAAACAGCACGCTTTTTAAGGTATTGGTCTTTATGCCTGCGCGCAATACATCAATCTTTGTGGTTCGGTTCAAACCTAAAAGCCCGCCAACACCGTTTAAGGTAAAACCAAAACCCAATTGGATGGCATTGAATTCTGCGGTTATAATTATCAATAAACTAAACCCTTCGCTTCCGTCGGGCAGTATGGTGTTTATAATACCGATAGCCTTCAGGGAGAAGAGCTCTTGATATTCCAACTCCAGAGCACCGATATATTCTCCTTTGTCGTAATCTAGTCTTAAAAAGCCACCTCCTTTCAAACCACCGGAATCAATGGATAGGCCCACACCATTAGGAGCTTTAAATCCGACATCAATACCAAAGGGGCCGGCATTATTATCATCCTCGAATACCATATTAAGGGAGAAACCAATCCCCTGCACCACTGCCACTAGTGGGCCGAGTTCTGCTTTCAGGTTGGCACCCAGGTTCAAGGCTAGCTTTTGTTCTGGAGCAAACTCTCCTCTTAAACCAATTTGCAGTTCCTCCACACTAATAGGTCCCAAGTTTAAGTGTGGGTGCAGGGCTACTTCAAATCCTCCTCCACCTTTAAACTTAACTCCATGCACGCTAGACCACATAACACCCAAGGGCAGCTCCATGGTGGTTTCGCCGTCGCCCAATATACTTTTTAGGAATCCGTCTGATTCTCCGGCGGCAATTACTAAAGCCAGGCCCTTTAAATCCGCTCCTAGCTCTATTTCCGGCTCGGCATCCGTAAAGGTGAATCCAAAATCAAAACTTAGTCCTTGAAATTGCAATCTTGTGGCTTCGCTGTTGCCCAAAATAACTACCGCTTGTTCCGGGGCATAATCCACGCCCATGGCAAAGCCGAAATCAGGAAGTGTTGTTCCATCTGAAAAAGGATAACGCAGTTCAATACCATTGGGGATAATTACCATACCAAATAATGTTGCGATGTTAGAACTCCCTTCTATGCGCAGCATTACATCTTCCCTGATCCTTAATTCAGCTCCGATTTCGGAAGGCAACTTTGGCTGTACGATAAGGCCTGGCATTTTACCATCTTCAGTAGGAAACTCCAATATGGAGAATCCCAATTCCTCATCGTTACCGTTGATGTTTAAGTAGGCAAAAGGAAAATCAAGCCGGTACTCCGGTCCCAGATGAGGCAGCCCTTGTTCGTTGTCAAAGTTGCCGTAGGCCACAGCTATATCATCCTCTACCCGGCCCAGGCGAGCGGGTACTCCGATGGCATTCAGGATTTCTAAAAAGTGCTCTCCCAATAGCGGAAAATCAAAATCAGGAGTACCCCACCCATAAACTCGCTCGGGAATCTTATCGGGTTCGCTGAAAAATTTGGGAATATTATCCCAGCGCACGTGGTTTCTGATAAAGGTAGGCCTACCTGCCCCACCATCAATATGCTCAAGCTCGATAACCTCAATTACCTTGAAGAAATTGTATAGAAATGGCGCCGAGGCTACCAGATAATCAGTAAATAAAATTTCGAACAGATTGTCCTTTACCTCATTGAGGAAAGCCAAAGGATCGGGTACGTCTCCAGGACTATCTGTGATTCCTTTTATGGCATCATAGACCTCCTTGGCAGTGGTGATCACTTCAATTACATCCTCTATTTCAGGGTTATCCACTAAGGCTTCTACTGCGGCCACCGCCTGATCAACACTCACGATCAAAGCTTGGTAAGAGGGCGGAATTATTTCGGTGTTCCAACCCAGGCGGTACATTAACCGCCGGAATTGATCGGTGCTGCCAAAAGCATTCTTAAGAGGTTGAATAACCAGTACTAATTGGCGTGCTATAACTTCTAAGGTATCCATAAGGAATTGATTCTTAGGATCAGATAACTAAAAACTTTGATCTATTTTGCCTGCGACAACTATTAGGTAGGGTAAATTTTTCCTGAATAGTTACTGTTTAGAATTCCATGTTTAGTGGGGTCAATGATATTGACAATAACGTATTTGCAAACTTCGCACAAGCCTTCAATGGACCCGCTATGAAAATGCGTTCGCATGAGGCATTGGCCAGTGGGATGATACACGTGTCCGTGGTATTGGTTGCCATTGGAATACAGAGCCACAATTTGCTTTTTCCGGCGAGAGCAGCTTGGAACCAGTGACCCCGGTATTCGGGATTGCTGCACAGAATTTTTATCAATAACTTCTTGAAACATATTAGGACCCGTACTTTTCTCTTTGGCGTTAAAAGCAAAGGGACTTAAATGCAAATACGACAGGACTTTTCGGGATATTACCTCCGCAAAACGGTAGCTGGCATCGGCCAGGTCTTCAGGTGCATCCTGAGGCTTATAAACAATAATCTCCTCCCAGTCCTCCAACGAGAAGAAATAAGCGGGTGTGGTGGACGAACCAACAGGCTCTATCTCTAACTGGTGAGCACTCGAATTTACAGCTTTTATCTCCATCTCCGGGGAAATTGTTGGATTTAGATTATAAACAGAAGTGGGCAACAAAGGGTCAGGTCGCGTATTCCTGTAGCCGTGGATAGGCTCTGATCTATGCCAAGTGGACTCCGTAAATAAGGACCTGGCTCTTCTTTTTCGAAGAAAAACTGATTCATCAACCTGGAATTGGTCCGCGTGCCCCTCTCTGAGAGTTATAGTGACTCTATCCCCGTTTTGAACCGGTACTGCATTTAATACCCCACATTTGAGGATCCGATGATAACGCCATTTTAACTTGGCAGTATGTAACCGAAGAGTACCCGGATTATCGACGGAGTCTATCAAGAGATCCTGGCGGGCTTGCACGTTCCCGCTCCAATCCATTTCCTCTGGTCCCAGAGCCCCGGGATCTGCATCATAAACAGTATATTGCCAGCCGGTCACAGCTGCATCATCTATAAACCTATTTTCATAACTTTCTATGGGGGGGCTCTCTCCATACTCATCTTCTAGCCCAAATGAATGACATAATTCATGGGTTAGTGTGGCCTTTTGGGAAGTGGTAAGTTCACTACTTTCATTAGTTATGACCAGATGTGCCTTAGAAGCTTGATCCTGAATAGATATCCCTCTTGTATGATTATTTAGATCCAGAAAGAAAAACCCCTGTCCGTTGTTGGCCCGACCCTGGTTTGCCGTAGTTAATACCACAATATTGTCAAAATCCTTAGCACGGACTCTAATGGGGTCTCCATTACTGTCGTTGCTACCGGTGGGCTGGTCTGCCAAAACGAATTGATCCCCTATTAGATTACCATTACCATCTCGCAAGGTTGCCAAAAAGGTATCTAAATCCCTTCGTGTTATACGTTTGGAATTGAAATTAATCATATTGTAATTATTGCCGTCTTCAACGGCATCATAATTATTTACATATATTCCCAATGCTGTATCCAGTTCTTCCGGCAACTTACGCTCTGCCCTCGTTCGCCATTGATCTATTTTGTTATTGGGGATGCTATCTACCTGAGCGTCGCTAAGTGAAGTGGTGGCTTTCCAAAAGCTACGGATCTGATCAGAAGTTAAAGGGCTATTACTGTTGTAGCTGTTAGCATTTGTACTATGCCCATAAACGGGAAAACCAACATAATACATTAAGTTAATAGCTGACCAATCACTGGTATTTAGGTTGCCAGGTTTCTCTGATTTAATGAACCAATAGTTCGGTTGCGAAGACGTCCTGTAGCGATAATATGACCCCTTGGTAGAGGCACCGGCCTGGCGGGATGGCACAAATAATTTCCAAAAATTAATTGAACCCTTAAGATAATTAAAGGGGGCGGTGATGTTTCCAGACATTAAAGATTGCACATAATTATCTACAATCTGGTTAAATTTTGATTCGTCAGCAGCTACGAAGCCATCCGGGATAAATAGAATATTGGGTACCTCGTTAATTTTAGAGAACCCCGGGCAATCACCGCAAGCCACCAAGTCCGCCCTTAGCGACGAATTGGCGGACAATGCGTCACTAACTCTTACTGTGCCATGGGCAGTTATATTTACACCTAACACGGGATTGGTGATTGCGACTTCAATATCAAAAGATCCAGTGGCACTTGGGCTCATAAACCCGGTATGGGAGATCAAACCGGGGTTACTGGGGCAACTCCAAGTCAGTATGAGCGGTGGTGTAACGTTGAGTAAACTGCTGGAGCCGCCCCATTCACTGGCCAGCCTTCCAATTTGGGCAGTTATGCCGTCATCGAATCGTACGTAAACAGAAGCTCTTGAGTTAATACCTACATAAGCTGTGAGCAGCGATGGGGTTATCCACGCTTCTGCCACGCTACCATGAATATGTATACGTATGGAAGCACTACGCAGGTGAGTATTACGTTCGGCAGGTGGATCATCGGTGTCCACACCCTGAATAGTAAATATAAAGTTATAAATCTCTTCAGAAGGAGCCGTGGAATCGATTTGAAGTACTTTTGTAGTGGTATTGAAACTGAATCCGGGGCCAGAAAATATATTGCCACTGAACGATCCATCAGGATTCGAAGCACCCTGCGTAAGGATTCGGAAAGAAATATCCGCATTAGCATTATTACCCTCGTAGGTACTAAGATCTGTACCGTCAATACTCACAAATTGCGCAAGATCTATTGATTGACCCCTTAGCAAATGTAGGTCATGGGGACGATTAAAACTGATAATAGGAAGAGCCATGGATTAGATCAAAACAATATTTTAAAAGTCTATTACCTTGGATATATTTTTTTTGAATACTTTTCATTCAGTTGAGGATGCTTGGAGGGATCAACAATATTGACCAATGTATATTTGCAGACTTCACAAAGGCCTTCTATAGATCCACTGCTATGAGAGTGGGAGCGCATCATGCATTGTGCAGTGGGATGATAAATATGACCATGAAAAGTATGTCCGCCAGAATACATTGCAACAATTTGCTTTTTTCTACGTGAGCAGCTGGGCACCAATGACCCGGGTATTCGCGATTCCTGGACACCTCTGGTGTCAATGACTTCTTTTAGGGCTCCTCCTGCCGCACTATCTGCTTTGGCATTGAAGGGAAAAGGGCTGGAATTCAGAAAGCTCAATACAGGATGAGCAATCAGCTCTGCGAAAGGGTACCCTGCAGTTGATTCTCCGCCAGGCACCTCCATGGGTTTATAAACGATAATTTCCTCCCAAGGCTCCAGGGTGAAAAAGTAATCATGCAAACCAGCGGTACTCGGGGCAGTCTCTATTTCAATAGTATTTCCGGAGGCATTTACGGCCTTAACAACCATGCGGTCGGACCGAGTTGGTACTAAATTGTATTCCGTAGTATCTGTTATATCATCGGGCCTGGAATTTCTATAACCATGTATGGGTTCTACGTCTTGATCCCTTAATCCTGCAAGTATCGGATTATCCGGATCTGGACTAGGTATAATTATAGAAAGAGCTCGGGACTGCCGCTTTCTCAGATATACCGGATCATCAGCAGTAAATGCATCCGCTTGGCCCGATCGTAATGTTAAGGTAATTCGTGCACCAGATTGGCTGGCAGCCTGGGTAAGTACCGCACATTTCTCTATACGGTGCAAACGCCATTTTAATTTAGCTCCATGGAGCCTGAAGTTGCCAGAAGATTCAGGGCTCTCAATCCATAAATCGTGACGTGTCTGCAAATTGGCGTACTTATCCATAACCTGAGGATTGGAACGATATAGCGCCTGGCTCCAACCCGATACTACGGGATCGTCAATAAATCTATTTCGGTAACTTGATTGAGGCGGGTGCTCCGCATACTCATCTCCCAGACCCAGGGAATGACATATCTCGTGGGTCAGGGTTGCTTTTTGAGCGGTGCTTAAAACTGTTCGGGTATTCTGTATCGCTAAAAACAATTTTGATCCATTTAGAACCACAGGTGTGTCATTAGCAACATCATTAATTTCCAGAAATAAAAATCCTCGTCCATTAGCAGCCCTGCCTTGATTTAAGGCAGTTATAACCACAAGATTTTCAAAGTCCTTACCGAAAGTTCGGATATCTCCACCATCATCACTGGTTCTCCCCGTACTGTTTGGGCGCGATACAAAATATGGGCCAATGACATTACCGTGATTGTCCTCCAAAGTTTCAAAAAACGTATTCAGACCAAACCTGCGGACTCGGTGGAAGCGAAAGGCAATACTATCATCATCGCCGCGTTTGGTAACGGAATCGTAATTATTTACGAAAATTCCCAAGGCGGTATCTAACTCTTCAGGTAATGAACGTGTGGCCACACGCCGCCATTCATTAATACTTTGCTCCGGTATAGCATCAACTTGAGCGTTGTTAAGCGAGGAAGTAGCTTTCCAAAGGTTCCTTATTTGGTCATTGGTAAGGGGACTGTTACCGTTATGCGTATTGCCTATAGTGCTATGACGTGGTACCGGGGGACCGATGTGGTATAGTATATTGTGGGCGATCCATTCTGAGGTGTTAAAGTTGGCCGGTTTAATATACGGGATGGGTTTACCCCTCAGCTGTGAATCGCTGGTAAATCTAAAAAATTCGCCTAGCAAGGTGCCGCCGGCCTCCCTAGAAGGAACGAACAGTTTCCAAAAGTTGATACTGCCGCTCAGAATATTAAATGGAGAGGTAACATTTCCCGTCATCAAGGCCTGAACGTATTCATCTACCATATGGTTAAATTTTGCCCTATCAGTAGCTAAAAACCCATCTGGGATAAAAAGAAAGTTCGGTACTTCGTCTATTTTAGAAAAACCCGGACAATTACCCGTGGTAACCAATTCTGCAGTAATTGTAGAGTTTGCCGAAAGGTCTTCAGTTATGCGTACCGATCCCAGAGCTGTATTATCCACTCCCAATGATGCCTCTGTGAGAGTAACTTGAATATCAAATGTACCGGTGGCTACTGGGTCGATAATTCCGGAAGTTTGGCTGATTATCTCTGGCCGTGAAGGACAGTTCCATCTTAAATTAATTCGAGGAGTGACCGGGCTAAACAATCGCTCAAAGCCAACCCCGATACGGTACGTTATTCCGTCGGAATAACGTACATACAATGAGGGCTTAAAACTATGTTGAATACCTCTATAAGCGGTTAACGGGGAGGGTGACAACCAGGCCTCGGCAATACCGGAGTGCACATGAATACGTGTAGCCGCAGACTTTCTATTATTCTGAATCATTTCAGGTGTAGGGTCGTCCGTATCGATACCTTCAACTATAAATACAAAGCTGTAAACTTCCTCAGCGGGAATAGTAGGGTCAATCTGCAAAATCCTAGTAGTGGAGCTGAAGTTAAAACCAAGTCCATTAAAGGTATTTCCGGTAAAGGATCCATCTGCCGAATCAGCCCCTTCAGTTAGGAGCTTATAACTGAACTCCGCATTGGAGTTATCGGTGATATAACGGTTCAGGTTATTAGACCCTACCCTTACCATAGTTCCAATATTCACTGATTGGCCTCTAAGCACATGCAGATCATGGGAGGGGTCAAAACTAATGTTAGGCAGTGCCATGAATTGATTTCAAACAAAATTTAACAAAACAAAGGAAATTAGGAGGGGTAAAGCTTTTCGAAAGCTTCTCATTAAGTTGTGGATGCTTTAGGGGACCGATACTATTACCCAATGTTTACTTGCAGACTTGGAAAACGAAGTTCGAATACAGCTCCGCTGTCTCAGTTACATGAAAATGTACTGAGTATAAATAGATGTGTACTATTTAAAGATTCCGAATTATTTGTTAGTTCACAATCCCCATTTATGGGGATTACACTGAATGCTAAGCATTGCCCGCATGCCTTAGTTGAGAGGTTGGACCTCCTGAGCGCTAATCTCTACTGCCATATTTTGATTAAGGCACTCCATGGCCAATATCAACTTGCTTTGGTCTTTGCTTTTTAAATAGGTGCCTTCAACTCCTTTAAGAGGTCCTCGTATAACCTTCACCTTAGTACCTGGTTTATATTTATCCGTTAACTCCACATGGCGCTGAGTAGAGAGTAATCTCCGAATCAGGTTGATCTGGGATTCCGGTATGGGAACAGGTCCCTCGTCGAAAGAAACGAATCTAATAACCCCTTGTGTTTTTAAAATATCTACTCGTTTTTTAAGGTCTGTGAAAACAAAAATGTAGCAATTAAATAGGGGGAGTTTGACTTTGACCACACGGTCTTTCCAAAATCGTACTTGCTGGTTGAGTGGCAGATAACTGAGATACCCTTTGGCTTCTAGTAAGCTATTTACTTTTTTTTCGTGCTTATATCGAGTGGTAAGAGCAAACCACTGACCAAGGTCATTACTATTTGATCTTTGACGAAACCCTTTTATAGACATGATTAAATTAACATTAATTGGGTAGCTTTTTTGACCAGTTCTGCAGTATTGTGAGCATCGAATTTAGCAATAAGGTTTTTCCTGTGGGTAATGACGGTACTCAAACTAATGTTGAGCTTCTCTGCAATTTCTTTAGCAACCTGCCCTTGGCTAATCAACTCCAATATTTCTGATTCACGAGGTGATATTTTGTGCTTTCCATTTACCTTGGAGTTAGATACGTTAAAATGCTTCGAATGGTATTTGCCACCTCCAGGCATTAATACTGAGGCCAATTGCGGGTCCATCAGGTCAGACTGTTTATGTTCATCTGCAATTAACCCTATTTTATGCCATGCATGATTTTTCGCATTTCGGTAAGGCAGACTGAAAAGTATTAGATATTTCCAGTATCCCTTCATATGCCTGGCCCGGCATTTTATGCGTTCTATAGACATGGTACCATCGACTGGTGGTTTTACCATCAACGCCGGCTCGGTATCAAGAAAATGGTTAAGTGGTAACTTGTCGTGCGGGTGTACGATCTTTTGATGAAATCGACTATCGTCAACGATATTCACCAAATTGTAGCCCAAAATTTTTGTGAAGGAAAGGCTACACCCAGTAAAAGTGTTACCCATACAATCGTAGTCAAACGCGATTAAACAATTGGAAACATCAAATATCGAAATAAACTGTTCAGGGTTTTGATCGCAGTGTTTAAATAGTAATCGCAGTATTTCCTGTAGAAATAAAAATTTCATAGCTGGCAGTCAAGAAATGAGGCGGAACATCGAGTACCGCTACCTAAAATAGGAAATTCCCGGTAATTCCTAGAAATTTATTGGAATATCCTGATAAAGTAACCCATTGGTGTTGTGGTGCTGAAACCAAGGCGGGGATATATATAAATGTAATACGGGGGAAAGCCTAACAAATTTACTCCTTACAGCTTAAAGCGTCATCCCTCCTACTCCAATTTATCTAAGGCCCATTCCCACTTTTCGTATACTTCCGCCGGCAGAGGATAGTTCTTCGGTACAGGGTCAAGCCGCCAGGGTGCGTGTATGGCAGGAGATTGCAAATCGGGTATTTCCGGCACCCATGTTCTCACGAATTCCCCCTGTGTATCGTATTTAAACCCTTGCCAAATGGGGTTGGTATAGCGGGTTTCCATGGCTTGACTCTGCCAATTGAGCCAATTGCTGCAGACATCGTAATCCAGTAATTTGTTTTCAAACCAGCTGGCCCCCCATCTCCAATCGATTTGATAGTCACGCGCTAAAAATGAAGAGCAATTGACCCGGCCACGATTGGACATGAAACCGGTGACTTCCAATTGTCGCATATGGGCATCTATAAATGGTATGCTGGTTTTTCCCTGCTTCCAACGTTCGAAAAGAGCAATATCTTCATTCCACTGCCTGCTCCGCTTCCGGACCCCTCCTCTGTAAAACATTGCATTGCCGTATTTCAATCCCTGGTATTTAAAAAAATCCCGCCATATCAACTCAAAGATGAGCCACCAGGAACTGATATTTTTCTTCACCTCTGCTTCGTATTTCCTGACCTGGTGATAAACCTTTCTTGGAGACAAACTACCCACCGCCAGCCATGGGGATAATTTCGAGCTATAATCCCGGAAAGTACGCAAGTACACGGAGATGGTGTTGGGTTTAGAGCCCCGTGCCAGGAAGTAGTTCTCAAATCCTTTCAGCATTTTGTAATCAATCTGGGCCAAATCCAGGTCTTTATCATGGCGGTACATCTTCCAGACGTTCAGGGAATCCCGGTACACCCGGGCATTGCCGAATTTGGCCACTTGCTTGAGCTCATCGATCAGGCGTTGCATAAATCGGAATAGGGTTTCATTTGCTGATGAGATGCCTACGATCATTCTTCGTAAATCCGAGATAGACAATCGAGCTAACTCCCCGCTGCGCTCCATGTCGGTGATCAAAGTCTTCGCTTCACTTCTTTTATTCAGGATCAATTCATTGGCCCGGTTCACCCCTCCTACCGTCTTGCAGGAGTTCTTGATTTCACCGGTACCTGCATTCCAGTCCTTGGCCAAAATGGAATACCCTAAAGTGACATGGGTGGTCTGTCTGTTGTGGATCAGTCGCAGGGCCACCGGATAGGTATTGTCTTTGCGAGATCGGCGTTGGTCCAGCACTAGTTTGACGGAGGTGTTCATTCTATGTCACGTTCGATCTGGGAGGTCTTTGCTGCGTTTTCACTTCCAAGTCCAAAATGATCATTTGCCTGTTTAGTTAAATCATCACTTAAGTCCTTGGGATAAAGACTAAAAAATCTTTTATCAAACCCATGGTAACTAAGTTTAAGCATAAAGGGATATGTACGTTCCCCTTTGAATTTGATTTCATATATCCATGGCAAGACACCTTCTTGCATGCCTTCAAAATCCTGGTAGTCTATTTCATCTCTACCAAATATATTCCTAATTACAAATTTGTCCTCATCCATTCTCACTTCCCGAAGTCGTGTGTGCAACCAACTGAATCCACCACACATGATCACTGCCATTAAAGCCACATAGAGATTGTTGATATTGCCGTAAACAAAATAAATCAGCACACAACCAGCAGCAAATAGCAACCAGATTGAAAGAACTAGCCACTGCGCCCAATACATATCGGAATGTCCTAAATATTTAACTGACTGGTCCACTTGTTTCATGGGTGTAAACTTTACTAGTTTTTCTTAGCGATACAAAATTTGCATGCAATTGCATGCAAATTAGCTAATTATTTGAATTCATCCGAAGTCATATTTCAAAAAATGTGCTTTTAGAGCTCATATGGGTACATTTTGATACAGGTGAATACAGCAATCCACTGCCTGTCACGCAGGAGGTCACGAAGCCTGTCCCGACAAATAAATCAGTGGTAGAAATTTAATGTCTTAAACTATCAACTGCTTCTTAGAAGTCTCATTCCCCTTCAAACATCCTTTTCATATATTCGGATTTATCAATTTCGAAAAGTTCTTCAGACATCGCATTATCAGGATTGTCGTCCTTTAATTTTTGCAATTCCTCTCTTGCCTTACCCTCTTCTCCAACAAGTATATATGAAATTGCCCGCTGTGTTTTATTAGCCTCAATTTCATTTTCTTTTTCAGGATTTGCTATTCTATCATCATATAGTTCAATACTCTTGTTATAATATATAAAGGCAGTTATTGTATCACCAAGCCATTCATGCAGCATTCCAGTAAAAGTCCATTCCTTGGCTAAATCAGGCTTTTTATTTAAAACTATCTCACTTTCACGTAAGGCCTTATCATATTCCTCTAAACTCAGGTAAATGCCCCTCTTTCTTAGGTGTGGAAGGTAATCTGTTTCATCTAACTCAATAGCCTTATCATAATAAAACAGTGCACTATCATATTTATTAAACTGTGCAGAAAGTGCTCCTTTATTTTTATACTCAATAGCCTTTTTCTGGAAGCCTCCGTTATCTAATTTGTTTGGTGAACAAGCAATTATTAATAGGAAGGACAGTGATATGCTTATTGATTTAATCATAACCGTATATTTTTGTCTTAACGTTTGTTAGTTTACTTGTACAACCTTACAGGGTTGAGAGACCCCGTTCTCATTAAAAGATTCTACAGAAAAGTAATACGATTGGTCCACATTCAGGCTTCTGATTTCCAGATTATTATCATCGTATACTAACCAGGAACTATATAGTTTATCCGGTGCTATTCCCCAGTGTACATTATAACCCTGAACGTTGGGTTGTGCAGCCCAGGACAGAATGGCATTGCGGCGGTCTTGATTACGACTAACTTGTAACCTTTTTACTTGTAATGGTTTGGAACCAGAGCCATTTCCGAATATCCTTAATCCCGAAATCCCCAAATACCTAGTAGGAACATGTATGTTTTTGAATCTGACATAGCGGGTGGTAATAGGGATTTTTAATTCCTCATAGTCATTAGGAACGTCTTGCAGATTGGTACTTTTATCCACTAGAGTGAACCAGTCTTTGCCATCCAGAGAACCTTCAATCAGATATTGGTGATATAATCCTGTTGGTTTCCCGTACAGGTCGGATTGATAATCGTGATAATTTACTTGAGTGGCCCTTACGGTAGCCGGCTTTTCAAGATCGATCAATAACCACTGAGAACTATCGGTGTCCGCCGCCACCCAGAAGGTTTTAACATTTTCGTCATTGGCATGTTGCGGTACATAAGTCTCTAAGTGGGAAGATGCGGAGATGGGTTTTTTATAGGACAATAGCATCCAACCAGTGAACGCTCCCTTGCGGTCGGGAACATGTGGGGCATAGTGTGGGTAATCCCCGAAACTGGTGTTGCTGTATAATATTCCGTCATTGTCAAAAAAGGTGGGAAAAGCTCCCAATCTTCGTTCAAATTTATAATTGACGGAGATAGCCATGGTGGCAAAATGCCAATAGAGTCCCCCGGGACCCTCAACAGTACTTCCGTGACCGGCACCATTGATAAAACCCCCTGGTTTATAGCTAAAGGGGTTATTTGGTGCATATTGATAGGGTCCCAACGGATGGTCCCCCACATAAACTCCATCTCCATAAGTATCCCATTCGGTACCGGGTGCAGCATACTGCATGTAATACCTATCGTTATGCTTGGTTAGCCAGGCTCCTTCCATGTAACCGCCCAAAGAAGGATGGTCATGACGCTCGCCAAATCGTTCCCAGCCGTGTTTTTCCGGTTCCAGATTGAATAATTCCACCGTTTCTGATTTTTTGATAAAACGTTGACCGGGATCCAACTCATAGCCTCTAATGGGAAAAGTGTTGGAAGATCCCCAAAACACGAAGGATCGCCCATTATCGTCCACAAAGATGGCAGGATCTTGTAATTCCCAAAGAATGGCTGGTACCGCCTTCCAATTGCCCAAACCAGGATTGTCTGTATGCAACAAACTCATCACTCCCCATGGATCTCCCGCAGCAAATAGTACACTATCTCGATAGTTGTATGCCGCAGGTGCATTTGATCCCTGGAAGTACCACGTTTGTGGGTCGACAAATTCCCAATGGGTCAAATCCTCAGATCGCCAATAACCCATGGATCGGGTTACGAACATATAGTATTCTCCTTGAAAGGACACTACTGCAGGATCAGCACCGGACCGATAAGACATGTTATTATGTGAGTTAACCACTGAATAGGTATAGTCAATATCCAATGGATTACAATAGGTTGAGGGGACCGAGTCCTGTGCTATCAACGTATTGTTTGACAGCCCCATCAATATCAACCAACTAATTCGTATCATATTCATATTTTATGATCATTCAATGAGCCTGAAATTCGCCTCTAACGCTTCTTTTGAGTCTGTTCCTACAAACACCTTGAATTCACCAGGCTCCGCCTTAAAGGACAGATCGCTATGGTAAAAGGCCAAATCAGCTGATGTTAGGGTAAAGTTTACTCTCTTACTGGCACCGGCATCTAAATGGATCTTTTCAAAACCCTTGAGCTCTTTTACCGGCTGGGTAACACTACCCACAAGATCTCGCACATACAATTGGACAACTTCTTCTCCTGCTATATTCCCGGTGTTGGTTACCTGAACTGAAATGGTTAGAGGCTCCTCAAATCCCAGCTGTTCTTTATCCAGTTTCAACTCACTATATTCGAATTCAGTATAGCTTAATCCATATCCGAAAGGGTATAGTGGCTCATTGGATTCATCCAAAAACTGGGTGGTGAATTTACTGTTCTCCTGATAAGGCCTGCCGGTATTCTTGTGATTGTAGTAAATGGGTATCTGCCCCACGTCCCTGGGAAAGGTCATGGTTAGTTTACCTGAGGGGTTATAGTTCCCAAAAAGGACGTCGGCTACGGCATTTCCCGTTTCTGTGCCCCCGAACCACACTTGAAGCATAGCATCGGCCTGTGCTTGTTCCCAGCTTAAGTCCAATGGTCGACCGCTCATAACTACCAACACCAGAGGCTTACCGGATTTCGCTAATTCGGCTATCAATCTTTTCTGGCTGGAAGGCAGTTGAATGCTAGTGCGGCTAGCGGCTTCACCGGACATCTCAGAGGCCTCACCCACTACTGCTACCACTACATCCGCTTTTTGTGTCATCTGCAATGCTTCGGTGATCATGTCCTCCGGTGCACGAGGATCGATCACCACTCGGGGGCCGAAAACATTGGCCTTGTTGGCCAATAAAGTATCGTTTGTAATATTAGCTCCTTTGGCATAGAATATATCCAATTCTTCACCGACAACTTCTTTCAAACCATCCAAAACAGGAACAGATAGGGAACGATCACCGGATACCGCCCAGGTTCCCAACATATTGTTCTGGTCATTGGCTAAAGGTCCTATTAAAGCTATCTTGCTGGATTTCTTCAAAGGCAGGGCTTGCTCTTGGTTCTTCAACAGTACCATGGACCCTGTGGCCAGCTGCCTGGCAAATTGTCGATGCTCCGGGGTTAATATGTCCTTTGTAGGTCGTGTTTCATCAATGTATCGATAGGGGTCATCAAATAACCCTAGCTGGTACTTAGCTTGTAGTACCCTCCTGCATGCCTGATCGATCTCCTCCTCACTGATCATGCCCTCATTTAGAGATTTCTTAAGAGTGGTTAAGAACCCTTCTCCTACCATATCCATATCTAATCCTGCTTTTAAAGCTAAACTGGAAACGGCTTGCAGATCTCCCATACCATGGGCTATCATTTCATTGACCGAGGTATAATCGGAGATCACCAAGCCCTGGAATCCCCATCTATTTCTGAGCACTTCAGTCAGCAACCATTTATTCCCACTAGCCGGTATCCCATCAATCTCATTGAAAGAGGTCATGACACTGCCCACACCGGCATCTATTGCTGTCTTGAACGGAGGAAGATAATCTTCAAACATCCTCATTCTACTCATGTCTACTGTATTATAATCACGACCTGCTTCAGAAGCGCCATACAACGCAAAATGCTTTATGCAGGCCATTACAGTATATGGATCAGCCAGGTCTGTTCCCTGATAACCCTTTACCATAGCCTGGGCAATTCGGGAACCCAGGTAGGCATCTTCTCCTGATCCTTCAGCCACTCGACCCCATCTGGGATCACGAGAAACATCAACCATAGGAGAAAACACCCAATTCAAGCCATCGGCTGTGGCTTCTCTGGCTGCTATTTGTGCGCTTTGCTCAATGAGTTCCATATCCCAGCTGCAGGATATTGCCAGTGGGATAGGGAAAATGGTCTTATGCCCGTGGATTACATCCAATCCAACCAATAGTGGGATTTTCATCCTACTATCGTTCACTGCCATATCCTGCACCCTTCGCACTTTTTCCGGACCTACTACCCCAAAGATGGCACCAACATTTCCGGCCTTGATCTTGGATTCCACATCTTGACTCACCACCGATCCAGTTACAGCTCCACCTGGATTGACCAAGTTAAGCTGCCCGATTTTCTCCTCAATGGTCATTAGGCTTATCAAGGAATCAATTTGTTGGGCAAAGGGGTCCTGAGCAAAGGACACCATTGGCAATAATCCGAGCAAGGTTAATCCATAGATGAATCGTATCACAAGAGAGTTTTTCATATCAATATTTCCTTAGTGGGTGGCGACTTCAAAGATTCAGGTTCCGTAGATGTACCATGGTTGTCCCTGGCGTTCGAACAATCTTCTTACTCATAAGTAAATCCTAGTTTTTTCAGCCCGGTTTGTACTTCAGGTGCGGACATAAACAAGTCCCACAGCAAGCCAGATCTATGATTTTCGATCATCACAGGAATAGGTCCCTGATCGATGGCTAAATAGCGGGGCAAATACCAATGGTGCTCCATACTGAAAGCATCATAAGGGCCGTATTTACCTACCAAACTATCGGCCTTGAAATAGAGAAATTCTAAAAACCTCAAGCTTTCATCAGGGGTGTATGGAAAGGAAGATAAGGCTGCCGTGGGAGAAATAACACCCTTATCCTGATCAGGCCGGTGACCGGAATATCCTTTTAATGAATAACTGGAGGTAAGTCCCCAACAATCTTCCTCATAGCCCTCATAGTGATGTGGATTATTCAAACAATGTGTGTAGTGAATCAAGGCATGATTTCTGTTCAGTTGCCAATAGTGGGCGTACCGATCTTTGAGCTTCCTGGGATCTAGCCCCAGAAATGAATAATGGGCCCAAAAAAGTGGTCCAACGGGAGAGTCATTGGTTTCATAATGATCCAACACCGTTGCGTAGCCCAAGTATTCCCGGTCCGATTTAATGTTTCCCTTCATGGCCCAACCTTCATGATAGACTTCAGGATCAATAGCATGTGTGGGCGAGGAAGCCGCTAAAACATACATAATCAGGCATTCATTATACCCTCTGACATCAAAGTCCATTTCCCAGCCATATTTTGGTGACCAATGCCAGTACAGGACATCCTCTCCTTTAGTATACCAGTCCCACTCCACTTCTCTCCATAAGCGGTCTATTCTTTGTGCAAGCTCTCGCTCCTCCGCACTTACATCCTGGAAGTATTGTCGTACGCATAGCAGCCCTTGTATTAAAAAAGCAGTCTCCACCAGATCACCTCCGTCATCTTTCTTGCTAAAGGGCTTGACTTTACCGGTTTCCCCATACATCCAATGCGGCCAGGCTCCATGGAAGCGGTCGGCTTGCTCCAAGAATCCCACAATTTTCCGAATTCTTTCCACGCCTTGCTCCCGGGTAATGAATCCTCGCTCAATGCCTACCAGCAATGCCATAAGCCCAAATCCGGAACCTCCGGAAGTCACTACATTAGCATCGTTTTGAGGATAGATGCCATCCAGGTGCTTGCGTTCACAAGCCAGACCGGATACAGGCTCCGCACCTTCCCAGAAATATTGAAAAGTTTGATATTGCACTAAAGTGAGTAAGGAGTCCGTATCGAAGTGATCATCACTGCTACCTGTATTATCCTGGGAGGCAGCCACAGCTGGTTTTTCTTTTTCCACACAACCAAAAAATATGGAAATCATGACCCCTAAAATTAAAGCCTTTACGTTGATCATATCACATTTTTTAAAAGCTAAAACCTAATTTTTGAAGACCGGCCTGCACTTCGGGAGCTGACATAAACAAATCCCAAAGTAACCCCGAGCGGTGGTTTTCGATCATTATAATTATAGGCCCCTGGTCTATGGCCAGGTAGGAATCAGCCACCCAGTTCTCATTAAAGTTAAAAGCGTCATAAAATCCGTAATCCCCCCAGAGCCTATCTCCTATCAAGTAATAAAAATGTTGCATAGCTGCCAAAGAGTGATCCGGGGTATAGGGTATGGAAGAGATAGCGGCAGTGGGTGTGATCACCCCCAAATCATTGGTGGGTGAATGCGCGGAGTATCCCTGATGATTATCACTGGCGGTTAATCCCCAACTATTGACCGAATACCCCACATGATCAAGTGGATTGGTAATACACCATTCTCTATTGATGAGCGTATGGTTGACATTTTGTTCCCAATAATCGGCATATTGATCCGACAGATTTCGCGGATCCAGTCCCAAAAAAGAATAATGGGTAAAAAACAAGGGACCTCCATAATCAAATCCCAGCGGCAGATTAAAACCTAAATATTGGTTACCATTGACAATGGCGCCATTACGGGCCCATCCCTCATGATATACTTCAGCATCAATTGTAAACGTAGGGGAACTAGCTGCCAGAATATATACGATCAATGCTTCATTGTATCCGCTGATCTTTAAGTTTTTCTGCCATCCAAAATTGGGGGACCAGTGCCAATACAACACATTTTGTCCCTCTTGGGTGTACCAATCCCACTCAATAGCTTCCCATAAATTGTTGATCTCGTCTATTAAGGACAATTCCAAAGGATCGTTTGCATCCAGATATTGTCGAACCGTTAACAGAGCCTGGGTCATAAAGGCGGTTTCAACCAGGTCTCCCCCGTCATCATCCGCACTGAAAGGAATAACGGTACCGGTGGTACCATTTAACCAATGGGGCCAGGCTCCGTGAAAACGCTCGGCCTCATTTCCCAAAAAGTTGATGATCTTACTTATTCGTTCAATTGCTTCACTCCTGGAGACAAAACCTCTTTCAATGCCCACTAATATGGCCATCAAGCCGAATCCCGAACCGCCAATTGTTACCAGCTCCCCGGAAGTATTCCTTTCTCTGGCCAGTCCACTAACCGGGTGAGCAAAATCCCAGAAGTATTTAAAGGTTTCCTGCTGCACTTTGGTGAGAAATTGTTCCTCAGTGATCTCTGGAAACTTCAAGGTTGAATCCAGCCTGGTATAAAAGATCACATCATAGCCCACAAAACCCTGGCCTTCGGCACCCTTCACTGAGTTGTCTAATTCAAAATCATATTTGCTTAGATAAGACAATGGATTAGTACCGGTAATGGTTACGCTTTTATTATTGTTGGTCAAGGTCATATCCAGCGACGGAACCTGGGGGCCCCTTAGTTGCACCGCAGCTTCAAAGGAATTCTGATCAACGGGGGTGGAAAAGTCAATGTTCATTTCGAAATCCAAGGGTGTATGGAGCACCCTGCTCTCATTTAGAATCTCACTGCCTCCAAGCTGCACAGAAAGTACGGTAAGGCCACCTAACATTGTTTTAAACTGAATTCGGGCGCCCGCGAAATGTTGTCCGTGAATATCCTGTAGCTGATCCGTTAGAATCAAGGTGTATAGGGAGTTTGTTTGAAGCAGCCCTATTGGTGAAAGCACTACATTTCGGTCTTGGGAGGTAAAGTTGAGGTTAAAGTCAACTGTCCCCGTATCGTTTTGCAAACTAATTGCTATTTGCGCACTAGCTTGATTTATGGGATTTGAAAGAATCAAAGTAATACTGCGGTCTACCGGCACTTCATCTGTAATAGATCCACTTAGATCAATATCTATGGAGCCTATTAGCATCTGCTGCAATTGAAAATTGCCCAGATCGGACTCATCGCTTTTACAAGAAAACAATGAGGCTATTAGAAGAACTAATAAAACTCTTTGGAAGCCCATGTTCAATGCGGTAATGGTAGGGATCTCGCTCTCACACGAGATCCCTTATCACTATAGTTAAACACTAACCATCATGATTCATCATCTATAATCGCTTGTATTTCGGATTGGGTAAGTGCTTTATTGAATAGACGCAGCTCATCCATTAAACTTTGATCTGATAGGTGATTCCACTCGGTGAATCTAGGTACGCCAGACATAATGGTTAGTAGATCACAACCGGTCCAATCAACACCATCAAAGTCACTTTGTTTGACTTCTACGCCGTTTATGTACACAATAGCTTCTGTTGATGATATGGTAAAAGCATAATGCACCCATTCGCCAGTGGTGGGATCTACATCGGCATCTTCTCCTCCGTCAATCCAGGTATCCGCCGCTCCATTGCCTGCATTAAGCTTGACCCGTTGTTCACCAGCGGCATCTTCCCGGAAAAATCGGAACCCATTGGTACGAAGGTTCTGAACATCAGGGAAATTTGGGTTGCCGGAATCCTCAGGACCCATTACCAAAATTCCCGCTCTGTCGGGTGTGGCATTTAGATTCATCCAGAATACCGCACTAAACTCACTACCCTGCAAACCATCCGTGGGGAAGGTCAAGTAAGCGTCTGCAGCTCCTGCATAAGCCTGACCTACTTTACCAGCTGCGAATCCCGGAGCACCCACTACAGTAGCGTCAGTTCCGCTCACCAACTCTTGGTTGCTGTCTTCAAATGGCATATAAAATACCTCCCCGTCATATTTAGGCATATAGGACGAACCACCGGTATCATCATTGATGATGCCCTGTATCTCAGCGGAGGTTAAGGCTTTATCAAACAACCGTAATTCATCCATAATGCTGTTGTCAGAGAGATGTCCCCATCCTGTAAAACGCGGATCCCCGGACATGATGGAAAGCACATCGCAATCCGTCCAGTCCACGCCTGTAAAGTCGCCCTGGCTTACTACCTGCCCATCAATATAAACTACGGCCTCCGTACCGGAAATAGTAAAGGCTAAATGCACCCATTCACCGGTATTGGGATCTACGTCGGCAGCATCACCCCCATCAAACCAGCTATCGCCATCACCACGGCCTACATTCAGCTTAAACCTTTGCAACCCATTGGCATTTTCCCTGAAAAATCGGAATCCTGAAGTTCGATTGTTCATGGCGCCTGGATTATCCAGATCGGGTGGACCAATAACCAGCACACCAGCACGATCAGGTACAGCATTCAATTTCATCCAAAAAACTGCACTGAATTCGTTGCCTAACAACCCATCGGTGGGGAAAGACAGATATGAGTCTGTAGCCCCAGCATAGGCGTTCAGTCCCTGCACGCTTTCACCCGCGAAACCAGGATTTCCCACTATGGTGGCGTTCTGGAAACTGACTAGATCTAAATAATCACCATCAAAAGGTAAATAGAAGATCTCCCCATCATACTTGGGCAAATACGGCAATGCCTTTTCGAAGTTCACAGTTGCTGAAGTGGATTTGCCATCAATGTCAGTAGCGGAGATGGTTAATACGTGAGCTCCGTTGGTAACATTATCATATAAGTACTCTAGAATGGCATGTCGGTAGTCAGGAAATTGATTGAAGCTGGCTATTTCATTCCCATCCAAGTCCACAGAGATGTTACTGATCTCGATATCATCGGTAACTTCAAACTGAATATTGACGGAAGTCACAGCTTCCGGCACCTGGATTTGAGTACCTTCTAAAGGAAATTGAATGGTGATTTCCGGGGCATCTACATCGGGACCCGGATCTAGTGTTGTGATATCATCAATATACCCCTCTTTACAGCCAAAGGTCAGGAGGAGTGTTCCTATTATAAATAATCTTAATGTTTTCATTTTCTTAAATTCATTTTCGGTTCACTCTTCCTAATTGTTAAGCTGTGGCAATATTTCTTGTTGCTCCAGCGGATAAGGCAAGAATCGATCTTCTGCTTCACTGTAGGTTCGTCCATCATAATTCAATTCAGAGGTGCGGTCGTGCCGTACCAGATCATAGAACCTAATACCCCACTCCATGCCTAGTTCCGCATATTTCTCATCCATCACCTCATCTAAGGTGACACCACCTAATGCGCTCAATCCTGCCCGTGCTCTGACGGTATTGACGGCATTATCGGCGGTCATCACCGAACCAGTGGCTCCATTAACTAAGGCCTCAGCATGCATTAACAACACTTCCGCATAACGGATGCAGGTGAAATTACTGTTCTCACCATAATCCGTGCGGCCTGGCGTCAATTGTACAGAAGGCAAATAGTGCTTCCCACTAAGGAACAGGTATCTGGGATGGTTATTAAACACATCGCCATCGGGAGTGACATTGGACACATATGCCGGCAAGGAAGCATAGTTAGGATCAGACTGGATCTCTGCTATCCCATCCGGAGTGAACAGTACACTGGTCACCAGTCGAGATTGCTCACCGCGATCCAGCATGAACTTGATATACTTCACACTGGGTTCAAAGAATCCCCAGCCTCCACCAGCCCCTGCTACAGCCGGAGTCCAACTGGCAGGCCCGAAGAAATTCCAAAGGTAGCGGGTTCTGGTTCCGGAACTGGTCCCGAAATCGGAATATTGAAGCTCCAACAGATTTTCATCGCTCAACTTTCCAGGTATCTTAAACAACTGATAGAAATCTATTTCCAAGGAGAATAAGCCTGAGCTAATGATCTCTTCAGTAGCATCGGCTACCGCCTGATAATTCTTTAGCTCCAGATTGGCCATAGCTTTAATGGCTAGGGCAGTATAGCGGGTTATTCCTCCCGGTATATCGGTCCGTTGATTCGGTCGAACACTTGGTAGCAGGGTCATTGCCTGGTCCATTTCATCTGAGAGATGTTGCATAACCGTGTTAAAATCAGAAACTGGAACCTCGAATAGATCTCCTGGCTGAGAGGATTGTGGAATCAGTATGTTACCCCAAAGTCGCGCCAATTGTAACATTTCAAATGCTCGCATGACTTTTACCTCCGCAATATATTGATCGGCCTCAGTAGGGTTAGCCCCGGCTTCCTTATAACGCTCTATTTCCTCCATAGCTCCATGAAAGCGCAGTACATCGGAGTAAAGATTGAGCCATCCTGAATTGTACATCCAGAAATTCCGGTCATAGCGGAATTCATCAGTTTCGATTAATGGAAATTGATCGCCAGCGGCGTTGACATCATCACCGCGCACCGCAATTACCGGAAAGGTCTCCCACTGTAAGTCATTAAATTCGGCGTAAGCCCCATACAACATCAGGATCATATTCTCTGATTTGGTATAGTCGGTTTGCTCGGCTATGGCTTCGTTTTGCAGTGGTTCATCCAAAAGACCGTCACAAGACACCACAAAAGCCAGCAGGAGTGTCAGAATCAACCACTTATTAATTCTATTATAATATTTCATGATTTGATTTCTTAAAGTTTTACGTTAAGTCCAATAGTATAAACCGCTGGTATTGGGTAGACTTGTCGATCTATGCCATCGGCTACTTCCGGATTAAAACCGTTGTAATCAAACAGGGTTAGTGGCCTCTCACCAGTAAGAGTAATTCTGGTTTCAGGCATGGTGACCCCGAACATTTGCTTATCAGCCAGCAGATAGGAAAGCCTTACGTTCTGAATCCTGAAATAAGATCCGCTTTCCACAAAGTAATCGCTCATGTTCTGGTTCCACCCTTTTCTTAAACCAGCGGCAGAGGGATATATATTAGAGGTTCCTTCACCCCGCCACAGGTTAGTGGATAGGTCCGCATCGAGGTTGGTATCATTAGTAAAAATGATCTCCCCTCTTTTGCGATTGAGGATATTATGCCCGGTTTGACCTTGGAAATTGGCGCTGAAATCGAAGTTCTTATAGGAAACACCGATATTGAATCCATAGGTGAGATCAGGAAAAAACGAGCCTAACACCACCCGGTCCTGGTCATCTACCACACCGTCCCCATTTTGATCCCTGAAGAAGAAGTCACCTGGCACTAAGCTGTTATCCGCGATAAACTCATCGGTGTAACCGCTATTATTGATTTCACCTTCATTTTGGAATACTCCTACTACTTCATACCCGAAGAATGCCTGATAAGGTTGGCCGATCAAGGATATTTGGCGGAACTCTGCTTGACCTGCTAGCAACCCGTCAGCCCCCCCTAAGTTCTTTACTTCATTCTTAAGTGTTGCTAGATTACCACCAATGGAATAGCTAAGACCATTGGACATCTCTCCATTCCAGCCTAGCATCAGCTCAAAACCGGAGTTACGAATTTCCCCGATACTGCGCCGTTCGGTATCTCTGAATACTGGAGGAATAATGCTTACCGCCAAATTTTCAGTATCTCTGATATAATAATCCGCTTCCATATGAAGTCGGTTATCGAAGAACCTGGCAGTGATTCCCACGTTGGTTTCGTTGGTGGTTTCCCACTGTTCGATAAGATCAAAAGTTGGCCTAAGAACTCTACCGGAGATCAAAACATCATTTATAGCAGTTTCCCTGTCTTCAATAGTCGGAGCCCCTACTGCAGGCCGAATACCATCGTTACCCATTTGTCCCCAACCGGCACGTATTTTTAGAAAGCCTACCCAGGGAACATCAAAGAAACTTTCTTCAGTTATCACCCATCCGGCGCCCACAGTGACAAAATTACCCCACTTCTTCTGGAACTTGTTGTTGCCATCCCTGCGGAAGGTGCCATACAACAAGTAACGGCCATCGTAGTTATAAGACAGACGGGAGAAAAACGATTGGAAATACAACTGACTATTTAGTGTATTACCATCCGCATCTCCGATACTGGTGATATCAATGTTTAATGCCCTTGATAGGAACCACAACTCCTCCATATCGCGAACCGGGTCTGGGGATATTTCTGTGCCTCTGGCAAATAGCAACTCATTAAATTCGCTTCTAAAAGAGTATCCGCCAACCAGTGTCATATTATGGAGACCAAAACTGTTGTTGTAGGTGGCGTAATTATCCCATACTTGATCGAAGGAAGTGATGTTTTCCCTACGGATCCCGGACACGTTTTCCGTCACCCCATCATTAAAGGCAAAATCCACCTCTCGGCGATTTCTGGCCTCCAAACTGTAGTTGTATACCGTTTTGAATGAGAGTTTGTTGGGAATAAGTTCCAGGTCCAGATAGAAATTACCCAGGACGGTTCCAGTATTTATCTGGTTATCATTGTAGAACAAACTGTAAAAGGGGTTTTGTCGGCCCCGATAGCCTAATTGCTGGGCATTGGCTAATGAAAAGGGTGAAGCATCCACATTTTGCTCGTCGAAGACTGGCATAATGGGTACCGCAAAATAGGAAAGAAACCAGGTGGAATTTTCACCTTCATATCGCCGGGCCGCGCTGACATTAAAGTTTCCCCCTACGTTCAGCCAATCCGTAACATTGGCATCGATTTTAGTTCGAAAGTTTAATCGCTTGTATTCGTTTCGGGTCTCCTTCATCAACCCCTGTTGGTTGAAGTAGCTTCCTCCGATTGAATATTTAGTGCGTTCACCTCCGCCGTTGAAGCTAAGGGTGTGATTTTGGATTGAAGCAGGCTCCATAACCTGGTCATACCAATCCGTATTCACATCAGGCACATTGGGATTAATTCTGCTCCTGCCGTATCGTTGCATGGCATTGGCCACAAAGGCAATATCCGCGGGGTCGCCAGTCTCATTAACATATTGCACAAATTGCTCCGCGTTGGACATCTTAATTACATTCTGAGGATTTTGTATGCCATAGTAGCCGTCATATACGATCTCCGGTTCTTGGTTGAAGGAACCGGAATTGGTTTCGATAAGAATCACCCCATTGGCTGCCCGTACACCGTAGATAGCTGCCGCAGAAGCGTCTTTCAGAACGGAAATGGTGGCAATGTCATTAGGATTAAGGAAGTCTATATTATCGAAGAACATTCCATCTACCACATACAGAGGGGCTGCATTACCCTCAAAAGAGCCGATACCCCTTACTCTCACCGTTGGCGATTCACCGGGAGCACCATTGCTTACTATTTGCACCCCGGCTACTTTTCCTTGCAGGGCTTGCATGGCTTGACCGGTAGGAGTTTTAGTGATATCCTCTGATTTGATAGTAGTAATTGCTGTGGTCAGTTCTTTGGCTCGGGACTCACCATAACCGATCACCACGATTTCATCTAGGACGGCAATGTCCTCTTGCAGAACAACATCTATTTGGGACCTTCCCTGTATTTCGATTTCCTGGGTAGTGTATCCAATGAAGGAGTACACCAACACGGAGTTTTCATCAGGTACTGTCAAACTGTAATTTCCATCGATATCAGTAACCGTACCCGTAGTGGTATTCTTAACTAATACATTGACCCCTGGTAGTGATTCTCCACTTATAGTAGTGACTTTTCCGCTTACGGTAATTTCCACCATCAACTCACTGACTATCGATTCGCTGTTAACAATTTTCTTGACATTAATATTTTCATTTATACGTTTGAAACTGAGCTTGGACCTTTTGGCAATGTCCAACAACATTTCGTACAATGAAGTGTTTTTATATGTCGCAGTGATCCTTAATTCTCTATCAAGATCTTTCTTTGTGTAAACAAAGTTAAAGCCGGTTTCAGCCTCAATTTTGCTAAAAACAGACTGCAAATCGTCAGTATTAAGATCCATGGTGATGGGGATCTCCTTCATGCTGGCCTTTTGGGCAACGCTGGGATTGGCAGCAAATAATAGCCCGCAACATAAAATTTGAGTGCAAATACCAACAAATGAATACATCAGTATCCGTTTTAGTAAAGATTGGAATTTCATATATTTGCTTGGTTTTAATTGATTAATTGATTGATCCGTTAAAACTTCCTTTCGTGCTGAAATATCCACCGTCGCAAGTGTCGATATTCCATCATAGAAAGGTGAGATCAGCAGTGCTCCTGGAGCATTGCTGACTCTTTTTTACTAGCTGCTGTCAATGTGTTTCATAGTTGAATTCTTGAATATTAAAATTTTATAAGTACCTGCTGATCCTCAATGGTAAACTCAAAATTCATGGTAAACCCAAGAGACCTCAATACATTGATCAATGATTGATTATCGAACTTGGCTGTCAAATCCCATTGACTGCCGGGACTGTTTTGTACGATGATGTCAATACCATACCATTGCTCCAATTTGTTTATCACGGTGGCTTCATCCGCATCTTTGAAATAGATTATCCCATCTTTCCAGGAAGTAACTTCCTCTAAATTAAAGCCACCTTTTGTGAAGGTGCTATCCACTCTAGAAAATAGAATTTGCTCTCCGGGATTTAAAAGGTACTGGACATTTTGGCGAGTCTCATCTGAGAAACCTACTCCCACCTTTCCTGTCAATAAGGAAATTCTCAACTGTTCTTGTTCAGGGCCTTCAAATACATTGAAGGAAGTCCCTAAAGCTACCGTGGTAACACCCCCGGAAATAACCTGGAAGGGACGATTTTGATCTTTTGCCACTTCAAAAAAGGCCTCTCCATTTAGGGTAATCACTCTTTTATCCTTTGCAAAAGGCTTCGTATAGGAGATACTTCCGCCAGAATTTATAATTACCTTGGACCCATCCCCCAGCAACACCGTGGTTCTTTGACCAAAAGGGCTTTGAGTAGTGATTTGCTTTAAATCCGAAGTGGTAATCCGCTTTTCACTCCAACCGAACTGGCTATATATAAGGTAAGAAACAATCGCGATCATGGCTAAGGAAGCAGCAATCCTCACGAAACTCAAATATCTATTTTTAGGTTGGCTATTCTTGGCCACCCGGTTATCAACAATAGATTGGGCGTTAAGGGGGATGATATTCTCTCCACCGGGGGGCAATTCTTTTTCATGATGATGAAGCGTGGCTACCTCAATTGTTCCAATTAGCTCCAATCTCTCCTCCTCTGTTAATCGGTCTTTCTCGATAGGTAGCTGCTTAATCAGGGCAATGGCTTCCGCAATGATCTCAGTTTTTTCCGCGGTGCGCGTCTAACCATTCTTTCCAGAAAAATATTGGATTCCCTGTCAGGTCTCAAAACCCATTTTCTAAATTCCCGATCCAGTATAAAATCGGCCACCTTATAAGACGTGTATGGTGCTTTCATTAGCTTATCAATTACCAAGGGCATGAAACTTTAAAACTTCACCGTCAAAAAGTGAAGTTTTTCCAAATTTATTTTGTGGTGTGGATAAAAAAAGGTGTTCTGGTAGGCTAAATCTCTGATCTAGAGGTGCTTGGAATACTAATGCAAATAAGAATAAATTGATAAAAGCACCACGGAATTAACCAACTCCTTTCGCAGTGAGGCTATGGCTTTACATGCTAAATTGTATACAGATTTTAGATTAATACCCATAATGTTTGCCACCATATCATAGGAGAATTCTTCATAAATGAGCAGGTTTATGGCTTCCTTTTGGCGATTAGGCAGACGTGAAATGGCCTTGGACATTTTGGTCCTCTGATCCATGCTGGTTTCATGTTCAATAATCCTATCTTCAATGGTTGTTCCCCAGGTGGAATTAAAATAGTGCTCTACTCCATTTTCGAACTTCTTAGTTCGAGAATGATCCCGAATGAGTTTTCGGCGAAGTGCCTTGAATATGGTAATACTTGACCTGATCGGTGTCGGATAATCTATGCTTGTTTCTCCACAAATCCACAAAAAGATCATGAATGCAATCTTTAACTAAATCTCTGCTAGGTACAACCTTGCAACCGTAGTTAAAAAGATCATCCAGATATTTTAGGTAGATCTCTCTAAATGCTTGATGGTTTCCTCCTTTGAATTGAATCCACAAGAGTTTGTCCTCAACTGTAGGCCTAGATAAACCTTTCTGATTTGATGGAGAACTAATCATTGTAAAAGAGAATCATATATGGAATATAAAAAATTATCCTGGTTACTACAACCTAAATACTCCCACAATCCCAACCCCCTACTCGCCTGCCGATACTCAAACCATTATCAACTCATCATAATCATCACCTGATTTTCAGGATCTGTAAAAAATATCTAGGTACCCGAATAATCATCAATGCTGCTGCTGAGCAGTCCCGTAAGTTTTAGATAGCCACCTGCAACATATTGCGTTATAAAAAGGAGAATCAGTCTCAGAAATGATACTCTGTTATCCAACAAATATTGCGGAATAAACGCACTTTCAAAACACTTTCACAGAATGGCCGCTTTCCGTTTGCAGACACTCAAACTGAGATATTCAAAATGGTTAATTTAAACGCAGGTTTATCTTTTCAAATGAATGACTGCTTACGGCCAAGAGCGGACATTCGCCAACGACCAAAAGTATGCGCTGGGCTTTAAAAAAATTACAAAATTCAAGGCTTGGCGTATAGCCGTTGTTACTTGCTGTTCTTTTCCGCCAAAAGTTCTTTGGCAGCGATTATTGCTGCAACTTGAAATTGTCCACCACTACCTGCGATGTCTTTTAGTTCGTCTGTCGATTTACCCCTGAACTTTGATTTAAATACATCTATTAATGGATCACGTTTGATCTCCCTAAGGGATGTGTCGCTCTCCGGAGATTTGAAGTATTTGTTGTAAAATTCAAAGTGAGTAGACTTATTGATTATTAGGTTAAGTAGTAGAAAAGAGAAGGAAAGCGGCTGGAAATCAATTCCGATAGTGAAGGACTCTTTCCACGTTAGCGTACCTGTAAAGATATATTCATTTGGTAAGAAGTTTACGAATGAGAATGTACCGAGTATTAGGATACCAGTAAGCGTTAAAATCCCAATGCGGTGGTTAACAGCATATAACATCCAGCAAAGCACCACAGTTGTAAACGCTAAATAATGATTCAAGTTGAAATTTCCGAAATGGAGTTTACCATGGTAGTTAAATGCAGAAATCAAGATGGCCATAACGGTATAGCTTGAAAGCAAAGTCAGGGCAATGAGAGGAATTTTGGAGACTAACCTTTGTGAAGGGTTCATTCTACATACCTATTGAGCACTATAGCAAGTAACTATAGTTTATACGCACAATTTACACGTATTTACTACCAAATTGGGAATTAAAAGCGCCAAAAAGTTTAATGGATTTTCCCTGCCCTTCAAACGAAACGTCCGTCTTTGGGTCACAAGCAGACACTTAATCGTAGTTTTAAAGAAATCACATGATGTTAAGTAAAACACAGGATTATTGTAACAAGATTTTGAAAACAATTATCTAATGTCGATGGGGTTTGAATTTTTGTTATCTTAGAATCAGTAAGTAATCTATCCTACAATATCGTACTTTAATATAAGTACTACAGCAATACTGTAATCGACATTTTATTCGCATCCTTAAGATTTTATAGGTAATGCCATATAATATTAGCTAGCCAACATCGTGTAGTGTAGAAAATGAGTGAGGACAAATCTATAGCGAATCTCTCGGCACCTGAGAGATCTACTATTGAAGAAGCTGTCAGGCAAGCAGCACTAGACCACGTTAACGCTAAGGACGCCCAAACGGCATTAAGTCATTACAACAGGGATGCTACAGTAGTTAGCAATGGAATCTGGTTTGATTCGTTTGATTCGTTTGCCAGGGATACATACAATTTTTTTGAGTCCTTGAAAGAGGTCAAACTAGCTGTCTGGGATGAAGTACGAATCCAGGTGATCAGTTCAAAAGTAGCCCTTTTTACAGGTAAAGTTCGATGGGAGTCAGTGGATAATTCTGGTAGAGAACTGAAACTAAAAGGAGTCTGGTCAGCGGTTTATGTTAGAGAAAATGGAAAATGGAAGATTTCCTTGAGACACGAATCTTTTGAGGACTGATATACCAGAGCCTTTTAGCTCTTGGCATAAGTTTCGAAAAACGCAGGTTTTATAGTTACTGGTGAGCTTCCGACAAAAGAGGACTGATGTCTTGACAGCAATAGTTTTCATTATTAGGGCACTTTTCTCCATACGCGATGGTACCAGCTTTTCCTTAATCATTTGAATAAGTGACTTAATGTCAAAATTCACAACCTTCGTCACATATTTTTTGATGAGGAACAGTGGGATATTATTATTGCACATAGTTCAGTTAAAAATAAGAGAATGTGAAAAGTGAATTTTTAAAAGTAAGTGCCAAAGAGTGGACCCTCCATTTTCTCCTTTGGGGTTTGTTGATTGTTAGTTTGATATTTGGACGTCCTTGGACCAAAGTATTTCCGGACAATGGAGTGACTTATCTTATGCTAACGGTTGTTCTCCCAATTTACATCAATGCTTTTATTTTAATCCCTCGGTACTTTAAAAGGTCTAAATGGTCTCTTTACATATTTCTGTTATTGGCTTTAATTCTTATTATCAATTTACTTGATGGATTGTTAGTTACCCTTAATATGATTTGGGATGGCAAACACGAAATTGATTTCTTTGAACAATGGTTCAAATTTAGCTTCAGAAGCTACCAATCGTTTGACAACCTTATCTTCAGTGGTACAACATGGCCTATATATATATCATTTGCTTATCGATTTATAAAAGATTGGATTGTAAATGACCAGGTTAAGGGCAAATTAATTTCCGAAAACCTTTCGATGGAACTTGCCCTATTAAAATCTCAGCTAAATCCTCACTTTTTATTTAATACTTTAAATAACATTTACGCAGTTGCCTTAGAAGAAAAGGCGGTTAAAACTGCTGGTACCATTTCGAAATTAGGAACATTAATGAGGTATAGTTTACAAGAGGCACAAACTGATTTCATATCACTGTCCAAAGAAATTGACTACATCCAAGGTTATGTAGAAATGCAAGAATTAAGGACAATGGATAAAGATCAAATAAGCATAAAAGTGGATATTGGAGATTCTGAAATCAGCAATGAAAAAATTGCTCCGATGATTTTGATGCCATTAATTGAGAACGCATTTAAATATGGAATTAGTACTACCAAAAAATCGATTATCGATATAGTTATTAATTATTCTGATGGCACCTTGTCCTTGCTGGTTCAGAATAGTATTCTTACCAATAGTGGGGTCACAACTGGTGGGATAGGATTATCCAATGTCAAAAATCGTTTGAGGCTAATCTATCCTGATCGCCATGTTCTGGAGAATGAAATAAGTGGCGACCTTTATAGGGTAAAATTAGAAATAAATCTGTAGTAATATGATTAGTGCAATAGCCGTAGATGATGAACCTAAAGCTTTACAGATAATCGAAGATCACGCTTCTAAAGTTACATTTCTTGAGCTGCAAAAAGTATTTACTGACCCCTTCAAAGCTCTGGATTTCGTCCATGAAAACAACGTTGACCTTATATTTTTGGACATAAACATGCCAGACATTTCTGGGTTGGAGTTTTCTAGAGCAGTTTTAAAAAGTGAAGTACTGATTATATTTACTACAGCCCACAGTGAATATGCTCTTGAAAGTTACGAGTTGGAAGCCCTAGATTATCTTCTAAAACCATTTGAATTTACTCGATTTCAAGCTGCTGTTTCAAAAGCAAATCAACGAATAAGATCCTCTACTACATCTGAAAGTAAATGTTTCTTTGTCAATACTGGAAGTGAGCGTAATAAGATATGCTATAACGATATAAAGTATATTGAGGGAAGTGGCAATTATGTTTCCTATTATCTCAAAACTAAAAAAATAATGGTAAGATCGACCATTAAGGAAACATTAGCTCGGTTACCATCCTCTCACTTTCTTCAGGTTCAGCGTTCTTATATCGTAGCATTAAATCATATTGACAAAATTAGGGACAATCATATTTATGTTAAGGACACAAAGATTTCAATTGGACCAAGTTACAAAGAGCAGTTCAAGTTAATAATAAAGAATCTTAGTTAAGATAAATCATTTCAACTCCGATTTTGAGGGGTCTTGAAATGATTCAATAGTTCAAAAACGAATAAGGTCAAAAAAACGCAGAAATACAGTCTCGTCCAGACCGTTTGATAATGAAGCAGTTACGATTTAAAATTGTAACTGCTTTTTTATTTGCATGCCATTTGCATGCGGAATGTAGCATCAATAAGCCAAAAGCCTTCTGTTAGGTTCCCTTAACTATTGGCTCATTGAACCCTCTCGGCCTCATATAAGTCTAAAACCTCTTCCCCAGTAAGAGCAACACTATAAATCCTAATATCATCCATGCTCCCCGGGAAATAATTTGCCTGTTGTATGGCTTCTCTTCCTATTGCAAGTGGATTGCCATCAAGCAATAAGTCACCTGTCAAACCTGTTTCATTTTCCTCTTGCCCATCAACATAAATCTTTGCCATGAAACCATCATAGGTTGCCACTACAAATCGCCATTGTTGATCTAAGGTAGTCGTACTGTAGAAATTTCTCAGATTGGCATTATCTTCCGTGCCAAATTTGGCCCAGAAATTATTGAGTCTAACACCCAAGGTGTAAGGGACTTCCCTTCCCTTGCTTATGATAAAGTATTCACCATTAATATTGAAGTTATCTCCAATTTTTACCCAGGCAACCAGGGATAAGCTTGTGGTAAAATTTAATGAGGGATCGTCCATAATTTCAATGTAGTCGTCGATGCCATCGAAATCAAAGGCGCTGTTTGTATTCCCATTTCTATCAGCAGTCAAGGTAGGCCCTGTTACCACGCCATTATTGCCAAAACCACTCTTGTCCTCCGCATTACCATTGAAAGGATAACAAGCTACGAGTCCATCCAAGGCAATACCCTTGAATGATAGATCAAAGTAAGTACCCGGACTCCCATAAATGGTGATTTCCAGCTCATTTACAGGTTGTAACTGGCTTTGAGCTTGTAATTCTGTGACCTTTTTGTTGAAATCACTCTGTGAAAAAATCACCTCTCCATTTACTTTGACCACCGCAGAAGTAACAGCGTCATCACCGGTGCCATTGGTTATAATTAACGACACATCGTCTTTGTAGCAAGGAGGTAATCTAAAGGTTTCAGTTTGCGTTTCCGGAGTTCCCTGGGAACTGTAAAAACGCATAGGTCCATAGATAAAAATTTCCGAATAGGCGGTATTTTCTTCAGGTGCTGTACTAGTTTTGACTATAGTGTCTTCAATACTTATAGGTTCAATTTCTGGATCTTCCAAGCAAGAAATTAAACAGCTTAAGAATAAAAAGTAAAGTAATTTTGAAATCTGCAGCGTCTTCATGATGTAGAAATTTTAAGGTTATACTACAATCAAGCTAGCGTCGCAAACTATAAAGTAAAAAGTAATACTTATTTAATGATTGAGATTGGTGATTTCGTGTATGAACCACCTTAACCAGGCAACGAAAGCACCTTTAGATCTTTGAGCATTTTGGCAGAGAGCTTAATTTCTCTGGATTCCTTGCTGAATTGGAGGGTGCAAGTTCTCTTTCTTCGATCAACTTTATACAAATGGCTAATATTGATGATTACTGATCTACCTAAGCGTTTGAAGATGTCCTCAGGCAGATGCCCTTCAAGGTTGCCTAGATTCCTGGATGAAACTTCCGTATTTCCATCCGTAAGATGGATATTGGTATAGTTACCATCTGCCTCCAAAAACAGAATATCCTGAAATAGGATCAGTAAAAAGCCCGAACGGGTGTTGATTTTAATCTGATTATCCGGAGACAGACTCTTTATAAGTAAGTCGATCTTATCCGACAAAAGATGCTCCTTGGATTTTGATTTATAGCGTCTCACAGCCTGCACTAATTCTTCTACATCAATGGGTTTCAGCAAATAGTCGAACGCGGCATGTTTGATAGCTTTAATAGCATATTCGTCGTGTGCGGTAACGAATATTACGTCGCAAAACAAACCTTCATTACTCAGCATTCGTAATAGTTCGAAACCATCTTGCCTAGGCATCTCGATATCCAGAAACAAAAGATCCGGCTTAAATTTTTTGACAAGTGTAAAGGCCCGATCAACATCCTGAGCGGTCCCTACTACCTGAATACCTCCTATCTTCTTTAGCAGGGACTCCAGTAGCGAAAGGCTGTCTTCCTCATCATCTACCAAGAGGACTTGAATATCATCATTTGTGCTCATAGGTAAGGGGAATTTTTACAATAACCTCAGTTTGCATACCATTGCTTGCGTTACTGTTCATGCGGATCTCCTGTGATATTTTACTACCGTTGATTTTTTCAAAAAGGTCATATATCTCCTCCATTATTTTTAGTCCTTGCCCTGTTCTAGTTTCAGATTTCTCCTGATCTTCCAAGTCACTTCCATCGTTTTTAACAGAGATTACCAAAATATTTGAAGTTTGGGTAATATCTATAATCAGGTGGCCCAATGACTTTCTTTTCAGCAATCCATGTTTAAGAGCATTTTCCACATGGGTTTGGATTACCATTTTGGGGATATGTTGATGCTGATCAATATCTGTAGAAACATTTATTTGATACTCGAATTGATTCTTAAAGCGCATCTGCTGCAGCGCCAGGTAATTTCCCACGAAATCCAATTCGTCTTTTAAGTTAGTCTGGATCTTTTCTGAATCCAGCAGTGTCCGGCGTATTAGTCTGGATATTTTCGTAAAGTAATTATAGGCCGCCTCTTTATCTTCCCGATAAATAACGGAACCGAATCCATTTAGTGCATTAAAAGTGAAATGAGGATCAATACGGCTTTTGATCACTTGAAGCCTTAGACTATTTAGTCTTTGCTCCAAGGCCCTTCTTTTACTTTCCCGTAGTTGTTGTGATTTTTGGATGACCCAAATAAAAAGTATTACCCCGCCGTAAACTCCCAAGTAGATCAGGTATCTTAAATAAGATAATTGGTTGAAGCCATAATCTAACAGATAATGGATGTTGCCTGTCTGAATACTCAATACCGGAGATTGCTCTCCGTTTAATTTTAAATTAGCATGATTATTTTCATTATTAATTACCTCCAGAGGGTAATGCAATATATGTGAAAAGTCATTTCTTGCAATTATGACTCGCTGCTCCTCTCTATCTAAATAGACAAACTCATTGGCTCCGTCGCTGTCAATATCGTTAACATACCAGGTACCATAACAATAGCCTAAATTAATTTGCTTAAGCGTATCCAATTTACCTGAAAATTCCAAAGCCGACCCTTCTGTATCAAACCAGATCCATCGATATTCACCTTCGTCATCGATAAATTTTATATCGTATTTATTGGGGACATCTTCTGTGAACTCCCATTTTCTTATTTCATCTCCTTGCAAATTGAATTGATAGAGACCCCGGCTTACCGGCTTAAGACCACGATAACTGTGTAAGGCCAGTATGGAATTGGTATCAGCAACTACTAGCGGTAAAGAAAGCAAACCAGAACTTTGGTAGGGAAATTCCACAGGGTCAAACAAAAACTCCCAAGTATTATCCAACACCATTAACCAAGCACTACTATCCGGGTAAGGAATCGAATCCGTGATGTTATTGGGGGCATTATTTCTTATAAAAACTTCTTCTTTACCATCAACATCTATGTCGAAGAAGTTTAATTGTGAAATTAAAGCCCCTGACCTCGGAGATTTAAACACTTTATCTTCCTTAACATCATAGAGGTATACGTTCCGGGGTTGCAAAGAATAGGTGGCACTGATACCAAAAACCACCTCATTAAAAGGATCTCCAGTTAATTCTGTACTCTTTCCTTTAACGAAATGTACGTTCTGAATATCTTCAGGTGATCCTATCTTATCTATAAAAATATCTCTCCTATCAATCCCCTGTTGATCGTGGGGTTCAACTATATGCAGCAGCACCGAGTCCTTAGAGATGGTGACGGCATATACTTCCTGAAATCCATCTCCATCGAAATCACCGAATTGCAATTCATAGGTAAGTCTTAACCATTCACCCTTAAAGTTCCACTGGTCAAGCACTTGGTCGAGGTGGTTGTTAACGATGATGTGCGCCACCTGGTATTCGTTGAATCTTAACAAGATCTGTTCGCTGTTACCATCCCCGTCCAAGTCCCGATAAAATATTTTATCGTGTTCATCAACCAATTTAGTCTTAGTGGCAACGCTAATCTGATACTTATCAAAATAATCCGGAAGAAAATAGATTATAATCAGGGCTATTGGCGTGGCCAATATTACTGGCGTCAGCAGTATATTATGTGACTTTAGAATTTTAATGATTTATAAAGTTATAAGGAATAAAATAGTGGTTTTGACTTCCATAAACCACAGAATTGTACAGGGATTTTCCGACAATATATCAAGGAGTTACATTCTAATTGAATCTTTCAATCATAGAAACGCCCAGTTCATAATGGAAAAATACCTCTTCAATCAATAAGTACCCCCAGGATTTTAGATGACTTCCGATTGAGATAATTTGAGAATGAATTGAATTAATACTGCCCCACTATGAAATATATTAAGTCATTTACTATTATGGTGATCCTTTTCTCTATGTTTCTCCTGACATGTTCTGAGGAACCCGAAGTGTTACCAAATCCCCAAATAGAGGAATCGGGACTTATGACCAGTACATATAATCAATATAATAGCACGAATACCATATTCTATGGCCCTAAGAGATTTTATAGTGAGGGTGGATCTTCTGATGCCATCACTGAATATTTCAATATGCCGACCTGTCTTGAGAAAGAGGTATTGCTTATCATCGATAATGGAGATGGGGGCTTTGCGGTTTCTTCTGCAGTAGTAGTGATCAATGACGAAGTAATCTTCTCTCAGAATGACTTCAACAAAAAAGTCACTACCCTACAATCAAATAATCAACTTCAACCAGTTAATAAATTGGAGATTACCATCAATGGACAACCGGGTAGCTATTTTGATATTTCATTTTCTGGGGCAGTAGAAAATGGATTAGTGGCCTGCTATCCTTTTGATAATAACGTCATAGACGAAAGTGGTAATAATAAAGATGGTTTGTTGAATGGTCCAGTATCTACCACTGACCGTTACGAAACAGCATATAGTGCATATGAGTTTGATGGTGTAAACGATTACATAGATATACCCAATCTCCATTTATTTGATGAATCACAGGATTATTCCTTGGTAGCCTGGATTAATGCTTATGATTTCAATACAGAGCGAAAGATAATTTCACTCCGGGGAGAAAGAAATATGCTGTTCGGGACCAACATTAACCCGGGCAATGCTACCAGTCAGGAGGAAATTCTGTTCTTAATTTTCGACGGGAACCGTAATTACGTCAATGCGGGTACTATAAGCCTTAATACCTGGCATCACGTGGCAGCTACTTATAGTAGCACTGATGGCATGAGGATATACCTTGACGGGCAATTAATTGATTCCAATGGATTTACAGGGATCCCTACCATCTCCACCTTCAGAAGCAACCAAATCGGCGCTTACGTGGATACACATTTCTGGAAAGGTAAAATCGATGATGTGAAAATCTATAATAGAACCCTAAGTATAGAAGAAATCCAAAGTCAATACGGACTATTCGAAGCAATATAAGGCGCTGGTACTAGCCATTTTGTATGATAACAATCACAATCCCAACCCCCTATTCGCCTGCCGATTAAAATCCAACCGCTTCTGCAGCTTACCATAACTTAACTCCCTGGTGCGGTGTTTGCCGGTGATCTTGTCCAGGGATAGGTCCTTGCGACGGTGTTGCCTAGCTACAGTCAACTGGTACTCTTGTTCCAGATGATCGCACAATCTTGCAGTGCGGTTCTAATTCTAGTAAAACCACTGAGATATATACTCATGTGAGCCAAGGAGCATTAGCTAATATCAGTAATCCTTTGGATTCGCTGGAGTTAGGATAAAGCCATTTAGTAAACATAAGGAATTCCGTATATTGGGATGTTGGCAATAATTAAGAATAAATGAATAGCTATGTTTTTAAATCAGCAACCGAACTATCGAGCTTAATTCGAACTAAAGAAGCCACTTCAACAGCTATTTTAAAAGCACACCTTGATCACATTAAAGAACATAACCCGAAGATCGTTGCGATCGTGGTCCTATTAGAACAGCAGGCAATGAAGGAAGCCGCTGCCTGTGATAAGGAAGCTGAAGTTGGTGAATTTAGGGGTCCTCTGCATGGCGTTCCAATGACCGTAAAAGAACAGTTTTGGGTAAAAGGTACCAAGAGTACCCTCAACAGTAACCGTTTTAAGGACTGGGAAGCTCCAGAAGATGCTTTATCCGTGAAAAGGTTGAAAAATGCTGGTGCCATAATAATTGGAAAAACCAATGTACCTAAAGAACTTCTAGACTATCAGGTCAGCGGGGATATCTACCCAGATTGTAAGAGTCCGTACAACCAGGATTATTCACCTGGTGGAAGTTCAGGGGGATCATCGGCTGCATTGGCATCAGGAATGGTTCCTATTGAACTCGGAGGCGACTTAGGAGGATCCATTCGGATACCGTCAAATTTTTGTGGCACTTATGGCCTAAAGCCCACTGAAAATACCATCCCGGGGCATGGGCTTTCACCTAAACCAACAAATGCAAGAGGGTACCTTTTTGAAATGGCTGTCCCAGGCCCGATGGCGAGAACACTCGAAGACCTGGAACTCTTATGGACCATATTGCGAGGACCAGACAAAAGCGATAGATCAATTCCACCGATTGACTGGAGCCAGCCAGAAAATAAAGTGCTCGGTGATTACAAAGTCGGCTGGGTCGATAGCTGGCCGGGATATGAGACCAGTCAACAAACTAAGGACACGATTAAAAATTTCGTTTCCCTCCTAAATGGGAAAAGGGTAGAAACTTGGCATGCACCGCCCCGAAATAATTTGCATCAACGCACATTGGACGTATTCAATAAACTTTCCTTTCAAATGGTCCTTCAGGATGTACCGTGGTTCGTAAGACCCTTGATGATGAGATCGTTGAAAAGAGGTTTTCTGAAAGGAATGAAAACAGATTTTTGGAAGTTCATAGATACGTTTACTGATTATTCAGAACTAAAAGGGCGAAGAGCTCAAATCATCGAAGAGTGGGAGATGCACTTCGATGACTTCGACTTTCTGGTTTGTCCAATTGGTTTCGGACCAGCCTATAAAAGAGGCAAGACCGGTACGCCAATCAATTATGAGGGCAAAGTCGTTACTTACATTAATTATGTTTGGCCCTTTAATGCCTGTTTTAATGGAAGTGGTCACCCGGCCATGAATATTCCGCTGGGATTAGGGAAAGAAGGCTTGCCCGTAGGAATTCAATTAGTAGGACCCTACTGGAGCGAACCGGATCTGTTGCATTTTGCAAAATTGGTCTCTGAATTCACTACAGGATTTGTAAAACCCAATATAATCTAACTATTGCCAACAACGCGTATAACCCGTAAAGAATTATTAATTACCTGCCTGCTGGCGGGCAAGTAATAATAAGTAATCTCGCTGCACAGCAGCGTGAGCAGGAGGAGCCGGAACCGTTGGCAACAATTCTTACAACTAAAAGAAATCAAAGATGAAAAATCTACTTTTAGGTCTTATTCTCATATCTTCATTTCATCTTTCAGCTCAGGAAGGTGAAAACGAAATAACCTTAAATAACGAATCAAAAGGATTTCGTCCAACCTTATTTGCTGACCTCGGAGAGACGTGCCCAACACCCGATGGCTTGGCTATTGACAAAGCTGGTAATCTATTTCTGTCCGTACCCAATTCATCTTCATTCGAAAAACACGGCAGCAAAATCTTGACTTTTGACAAGCATAATAAACCCGTTACCTGGTACGATAAACTCCCGTTGCACCCTATAACCAAAAAAGTTCACCCCATGGGTATTGAATTCGGGGAGGATGGAAATCTTTATATCGCGGATAATCAAAATTTCGCGGGTGATCCAGAAGGGTCGCGGATACTTCGTGTGATAGTTGAAAATGGGCAACCTACCAGAGCCGAGGTTCTTGTTGAAGGAATAGGATTTTCAAATGGAATTAGACTCTACAATGGTTATGTGTACCTTACCGATTTTAAGTTTAAGAACGGAGAGGAAAGTGGAATTTATTGTTTTAAATTGTCCGATTTGAACGAAGGTAAAATTGTATTGGATGATACAAACAGGCAAGAATACCTTTTAGGAACATTTCCGGTCGGAATAGATGGTATAGCCCTGGATAATGACGGTAATCTCTATGCTGGAAACTATTTCACAGGAAGGATTACCAAATTTGAATTCACCTCGAACAGAGAAGTTAAATCGAGAGATATAATAGTCGACACAGATCAGTTTACTTGTGCTGATGGCATGTATTATGATAAAACCAGGAATTCAATCTTTCTTGCCAACTTACCTAATAATAGTGTATACCAACTTGACTTAAATACCAAAACGCTTAATTTACTTTGGACCAATGATAACGCAGATGGCTCTACAGGATTATTAGATCATCCATGCGAAACAATAGTTTACAAAAACAAGCTGATTATAGTTAACTATGACACTTTTATAGGGCCCAAAAATTCAGAAATTGATGGTTACAATACTTTATCTCAGATTGAGCTGTAAAACTATTGCCAACAACGCCTATAACTCATTAGCCATCGCTTGGTCCTTTTTGCTAACTTTCTAACCAATCAAAAAACGCCCGGCGCTCAGCAACGAGTTGACTCTTCAAGACTCAAAAACTACCACAATAAATAAAAATCAAGAATCATGGCATTTTTCAATTCTAATCCTTCAAATCGGTGGCCCAATGGAATCGTTCCTTATGAAATAACCGAGGCCGATTTTAACAATGATCAAATTCGAACCATACAGGAAGCGATCGATCATTGGAATGACAATACGATCATGCGCCTTATTGCTAGAACCACTCAGGACGACTACGTGGTTTTCGTGGTTGCCGATGATTCGTGCAGCTCATCTGTAGGTCGGGTATTCGGCCCTCAGAATATTGGCTGTGACGTGGGTGATGGATTTGGTACCGGCAGTGTGATCCATGAAATCGGGCATGCCATTGGGATGTATCATGAACATACCCGGCCTGACCGTGATTCCTTTGTAGAAATTAATGAAGATAATATTGAAGAAGATAAACTTCACAATTTCGATATCAGAACTTCCGGCTATATGCTATCACCATATGATTATGGTTCCATTATGCACTACGGACGAAGAGGTTTCGCGATTGATAATTCGCAAAATACCATTACGCCGATACCGGATTCATCAGTGAATATTGGCCAGAGGGATGGACTGAGCTCACTTGACATAATGGGTGTTTGCGTTCATTACAACGTTCCTCATTTTGGCGTGGTATGGCAAGATGATCAGGATAATAATGGAGCTAACAACATTCATTGGGCAGCGCTTTCTAATTGGGGTAAAAAATGTTCCGGAATTCAACGGGTGAACAGTAGTTCCAATGGAAATCAGATCAGACCTGCCATCGGAATGGATCAAATGGGAAATTCAGTTATGGTTTGGCAGGACTCGCCCGATAATAACTCTGATTTTAGAATTCGAGCCCGGGGTTTGCGCATGGACGGTGTGGAACGGTTTAGCGAGTTCACTGTAAACGACTCAAATTACGGCACCCACATTCAACCTCATATTTCAGTGATGTCTGATGGAGACTTCCTGGTGACCTGGGTACAGAGTTGGGATGGTGGTCGACGCATCATGAGCAAGTGTTTCGATCCATTGGGACGTGTAGTTCTTCCTGATTTTGAGGTGACACCGGGAGTTCAGGGAGTAGTCGGATTACCTGTTATTGGTCATTCTTCAAACCGTCATTTTGTGGTCGCCTGGGGCGAATTATTTGAAGAAAGTCTATCGGTATATGCCAAAGGATTCAACTCCGATGGAACGACTCGTTTCGATACCATTACAGTGGCCAGTGGCCTTGGCGATCTTGAAGTCCATCCTCAAATGGCTATGTCGCCAAATGGAAACTTTGTGCTGGTTTGGGAAGATGACTTCACAGAGATAAAGGCACGTGGATTTGATCTGGATGGAAACGAACGGTTTGGGGAGATCACTGTGAATGTGGTTGAAAGAGGCCGGCAATTCTTGTCGGATGTTGCCCTTTATGCCGATGGGAGATTCTTGGTGGTTTGGACTGATGATAGCAATCAAAATAATTTAGGGCAGATCTATTTACGCGGCTTTAATTCGAATAGTACACAATACCTCTCCACTCGAACAGTAAATTCACGTGGTGGTGGAGAGCAATGGCGACCACGGATTGCCATAGCTCCGGACGATAGTTACTTTGTGGTATGGGCTGATGATCGGGACCGGAACGGATTTTTCCAAGTGCATTCCAGTGGCTATAACCCGGACCATTCTAAGGGCTTAACGGCTTTTACGGTTAATGAAGAATGGGATGGACAGCAGTGGTATCCCGCGGTAGCGGCTAGGTGATATTAATACGCCGCATGCATCTTAGAAAGGGTGACATTGGGTTAACCAACACGGTGTTTTTCTACAATCCGCGTTCACTCCCTAAAATGCCGTTTCAGCCCGGAATCGATCGCAAAAGCGCTGTTCAACAGGGAGTCAGCTTCTGCTTCCCGGCCCAGTTTACGTAATGCCAGAGATTTATTGACCATAGCCGGGGCATAACCCGGATCGACCTCCAAAGCTTTATCGGCATTTTGGAGCGCAAGCTCAGGCTGTCCGAGTTTATGGTAAGCGCTGGCCCTGCTGCAATAAGTGTATGGATTGGTGGCATCCAGTAGCAACGCACTGTCGTAACTCGCCAGCGCCTGTTCAGGCAGCCCTTTGTTTAAGAGCCGGGTGCCGTGGTTGGCCCATTCGAGGGATGTTTGCGGCTTTTTTGGTTCGCCTGCAGGTTCGTCATTCCCGTTTTCGGAATTCGGACCGCTGCAAGCAACAAGCAGTTGTAATCCAAAGGCCATCGGCAGTATAACCATTATCCGTTTCATCTCTGTAAAACTAATAAAATTCCCAGCAGGATAGCATCAATCACAGCTATCTTTATCTCCTTGAAATAGCGAACGGACCGGAAGTTGAAATATCACAACTTTAAAGTTCGGAACTTTAAAAAGAAAGTAGAATAGAATAAATCCGGCCTGTTTCTGCTAGCTTCGGTAGAGGGGAAAACGTCCTCTGCACTTGTTAGCCGCTGTGCAGTTTTATTCATTTTCTTTTATAAACTGGTCTACTGCTTCTGCCCATTTTAAATATGTTGATTTTTCCAACGGATAATGCCCTCCGGTAAAATCAACATATCGTTTTCTTTCAGATCCTAGCTTATCAAAAATCCTTCTCGTGAAACGGGCTTCAGTCATCTTATCATCTTTTGGCTGACAAACCAAGACAGGTTTTTTATACAGCTCATGTGCAAGATCAGGCTTTGCTTGAATAAATAAACTTAAAGCACCCCTCAAGGAAATAGTATTTCCTGAATGCGGGTCTTGCAATAGCGTGGTATTAAAATTCGGATCTGTTGTTAAATCTCGATAAGGAACAATCCTTGTGGTGTTTATGGTTAACCTACCAAATAATATTGAAGCTAATTTTAACAATGGTATAAATACAGGAGTGACTCTTCCGGTTGTACTTGTTGCCCTTACGAATTCCTTGTCTCTAAAATCCCATAGACACCAGCAAACTAAGCCATCTGCACAATCATACCGGGCGTCAGTTGCATAAGCCAATGGTCCACCCATGCTGCCTCCTCCTAAATATACCTTCCCTTTAAAATTTGCTCTGGCATATTCAACTGTGTCTCTTTAATTTATAAGGTGTTCATCCCAGCAGAAATCTCCTTTTTTTCTTTCATTGTAACCAAATCCCTCCAGATCTGGCGCAATTATGTTGTATCCTTTTTCAAATAATGGAACTATGAAGGGCAATAGTACCCTGGCATATCCAGCTATTCCATGAGAGAATACCAGTGTGGGCTTTGTAGGATCTTCATTTCTGTAAACCTCGACATGAATCTTGCCTCGAACTGAATCTATCTGTTGAACCTCAGCATATTTATACCATTTGTCAATCAGTTCTTTGCCGAACCAAATGTGCATGTAATTTTTCCAAAATTCTTTTCCAGAAAATTCTACAATCATCCTTTTATGCTTTGAGTATTTGTGCAGGAATACTCTCTGTAATACAACTGTTGTTTTCTAACACTGCCAAATATTAAATAGTGTTGGCCCCCTTATCTGCTGACCACCAGATTTAACTGTCTGAAGATTCGAGTCTTTTCTTGATATCGTTTGCAAAACCAAATCCAGCTTCTGCGTATACATTGAATGACAGGTCTACGCCCATCTCTTTTAGTTTATTGGCTTCATCATCATAGTGGGAAGTTGCCGCAATCTTCCCTGTATAGCCAAGCTCACTAAGGAGCCTGACGGCAGACAGATTTGCCTTATGAGTAGGCATTGCAAGAATTACGAGTTTCAAATTATCAATAAGGCTTGGAGCCCGTGACCAGAAATCCAGGTTGGTACCATCGCCGATTACCACCGTTCTGCCAAGATCGCTATGAGACTGGCTTTTTTCTGCGTTAATTTCAACACCGACAATCCTGTCAGAAAAGGTAGGTTCGATAGCGTCGTATGCTGCGGTGCCAATACGACCCATGCCAAACACAACAGCTTCAGCAAACCCAAGGTCGAGAGTTTCAACCCCTGGCAGCCTTTTTTCAATCTCATACCGCTTAAGAATATGCTGCCACCTGGCATATAACTGGTCACGCACGGAAGTCAGCGGTGCCGAAAGTATGAAAGACAATGCAATGATGATTGCAAACACCGCCAGCCACTGTTTGGGAAGCCAACCATATGCTGTCGCCATAGTCGCAACTATCAATCCAAATTCACTGTAGGTGGCCAGGTTCAGAGAAGAGCGCCAAGAAGTACTGGCCCGCAGTTGGAAGATATTGAACAAGCCATAGTACAACGCGACTTTCAATGGTAGAAATAAAATGAAGAGCATCGCCACCAGGAACTCGGACAGGCCTGGAAGTGCCGTCATGCCAACGCTGAGAAAGAAGCCTACAAGGAAAAGATCTTTAAAACTCAATAGGACTTTTGCCATCTCATTGGCCTTTTTATGATTGGCCAGAAACATGCCAAATACAAGAGCACCAACGTCACCTTTTATGCCGGCCAGTTCAAAAATATCGGCACCGCCAAGCGCCAGGACAATGCCATATAGCACAAGAAGCTCCCCATGGCCTATATAGTCAAGTACTTTTTGGACCATATACCGCATCGGTAAAAGCAGTATCAGCAGGCCCAGGGCCCACGTTGAAGGAACCCTGTCTATTGAAAAAGCAAGAAAAATAACGGCAGCAATATCCTGAACAACCAAAAGGCCGATCGATATATTGCCATGGCGTGACATCATGGCTCCAAGTTCATCAAGTATCTTGATGGCGAAGACAGTGCTTGAAAATGACAATGCAAAACCGATCAAAAGTGCAGTTGGCCAGCCCAACCCGGTAAACAGGGGTACATTTTGACTTGCCAACACAATGATGAGAGCACTTATTAGGCCTGTGGTGATGAGCATGTGGATTGTTGCAACACCCCAAATTTCAAGGCGGGCCAGAGACTTAAGTTTGAGTTTCAGGCCGATGGTAAAGAGCAAAAGGGTAATGCCAAGGTCGGCTGTCGCACTTAGGAATTCGCCGCCCTCTGCTCCAATGAAGTTGAGAAAGAACCCGGCAGTCAAAAACCCAAGCAAGGCAGGAAGTCCAGCCAGTTTCGCTAGCAGGCCAAATAAAAAAGCTATGGCGATCCATAAGGGGTCACTGGGATGTATTGACAGGTGAATTGATTCCATGGTTAACGATTTGACTGGCCACTATCAGGTATACCGATCCAGCCGACTAAGTTAATGACACAGTACATATTCTCAAGTATGGTTTCTATTGATTCCGTATATAAATGTTGAATCTCTGTATTAGAGTCGACCGCTGATCCTGGCGGCGGTGTTGTCGGGCTACGGTTAATACTTTGCGGCATAGTTTTGCCACTCATTTGCTTGAAGATGGTATAAGTTAGGGGCATATCCAATTATTATTGGGGCACAATTCCAGTAAAACCACGGAGATTTATACACATGTGAGCCAGGGAGCTAAAGCTAATATCAGTAGTCATTTGGATTCGCTGCAGTGCGGTCAAAGCCAAATAGTAAATACAAGTAATTCCGTATATTCGGATGTTAGCGGCAATTGACCAAGAAGAATAAAATGAAAAACGCATTTAAAGTACTTAACTAATATTATCGCTCAGATTTTGACTCCAAGGCAAATAAGAAACCTGATTAAAATATTACCCTTTGGAATTATCTGGGGACTGTATGGGCTTCTTTATGTTATAGTCGAATCAGGATTAATGGGAACCGCAAAGGTTTATCCTTCTACGGGCAACCCTTATGACTTGGGTACTTCTTTACTGGCTATTACCTCAGGTGCCTTTGTTATGGGCATATTCCTCGGCGCCATAGATGTATTATTGTTGAACAACCTTTTCGCCCGAAGAGCTTTCTGGCAAAAGATACTTTTCAAAACCAGCATCTACTTTTTGTCTATTCTCCTCCTTGATTTGATCATCGCATTAATCACAAATGGAATGAGATTAGAATTATCGATATTTCATCCAGAGGTGATTGAATTGGTGGCTCAATTTGCCGGCAGTTTTTTCTTTTGGAGTATTGTTATCTATTCAGGCGTCATTACATTGCTGACTCTTTTCATTTCAGAAGTTTCTGACTACATGGGCGGAGGTATTTTCAACAATTTTTTTACAGGAAAATATCATCATCCACGTGAGGAAGAACGAATATTTATGTTTCTTGATATGAGGTCTTCTACCTCTATTGCTGAACGGCTTGGACATTTAGAGTATTTCCGACTTCTCAATCAGTACTATGCCGACACCACGAGTGCGATTGTCGAAACTTCCGGTGAGGTATATCAATATGCAGGTGATGAGATAATTGTATCTTGGAATTTGAAAAAAGGTTTAGCTAATAACAACTGCCTTCGTTGTTATTTTTTGATGAAGGAGACTTTCCAGGCCTTGTCAGAAAGCTATATCAAAAGGTTTGAATTGATCCCGGAGTTTAAAGCAGGATTCCATTGCGGAAAAGTAACAACCGGAGAAATAGGCGTATTAAAGAAGGAAATATTTTTCACAGGAGATGTTTTAAACACTACAGCACGAATACAGGCCATGTGCAACGAATTTGCTACGGATATATTAGTCTCACAGGATTTGATTTCACAACTCGTTATTGATGATGCCTATGAACTAACTGCGATTGGTGAATGTGAATTGAAAGGAAGACGAGAAAAGATAAATCTCTTTTCAATAGTACAAAATGGATAGTATGAAATGCAAAAAGAGTGCCGCTAATTTTTTATTTCGATAGTTTACTTATTATTAGTTATTCATTAAGTACAAATTGCCACGATATACCATATTTGTCTTGACACCATCCGAATTTCTTGCCAAATCCGTAATCTCCATCACCTTCGTAATTATCTAGAGGAACCATTACCTGACCCCCATTTGAAGAAAGCTTTTCGAAAAGTGTTTGTATCACATCATCAGAATTGTCACTTATAAAAAGTGAAACTGCAGGTGTAAATGACCAAGCATGATTATAATTACTTTCAGAAACCATATAATCAGTTCCATCCAATGTAAAAATTCCATATTTAATAAGCTCAGGTGTACCTCCTGCCTCTCCTTCCGAGTAATTTTTTATGCTTTTAATTTCCGAATTCGGAAAGATGGAAGTGTAAAAGTTTATCGCTTCCTGAGCCTTTCCGCATTGGTCGCCTACAAATGTTAGAAATGTTGTTGTTGTCATTTTCAACTTGGTTTAATTACTGTCAACTTGTTTATATACGCTATAAGTGTTCGTTTAGGACTCCTAAATTGGATATAAACCTTAACAAATGAAAATTTATTGACTGTCCGCTATGGGTCATAAGCAGATACTTAAATATGTTAGTAATAATTAGTTATTCTGAATTAACCCTTCCTGAGAGACTTTCGTTAACAGATCAATCTTTCATTATCAACTCATCATAATCATCCACCTCCTGGTTCTCAAACGAATCTAATTACGTCTGGGTCATGGACTCCGTAGCATATCCCAGTCCCTCCTGGATCACTGCCGTAGGCACTCCCTCCTTTTGCCTATGATGGCATAGGTATGACGGGCGGCATAGATGGTGAAAGATTCAATTTCTAAATCCTTGGAGATGTCCTTTGAACGCCGGTTAAAGCCATACTGAAGAAGTAAAGTTATATTAATTCCTTTTATTTTGCTATTTTGTGACAATATGCCATTTTCCAGAGTGTGTAAACCTATTTATGTTATTGGGGCATTGGTGCTCTTGCTTTCCAACTGTGCCTATGAAAGTGAAGAAGCCCTTTTCGGGGCGGCGCAATGTGACCCGGACCCCGTGACCTATCAAGGGGAAATCAAGCCTCTGATGCTGGCCAAATGTGCCCTGCCGGAATGTCACGATGGCAGTGACCGCAGCCTGGATAATTACAGGTTGTACGGAATTGTGAAGAACCGATCCAGGTTTATCAAGAAAGAGACGGCCAACCGCAATATGCCACCCCCTAATTCGGGAGTGCAGCTTAGCGCCCAGGAAATTACCAATATTGCTTGCTGGATAGATGATGGGGCCCTGAACAACTAGGCTAAAATCTGTATATTGCAAATACCTTTATTGAATCCATCAAACTTCGTGAAACTTGAAAAGCCGTTGACCCTTGATACAGGAACTTATGACAATGAGTTCGAGCAATAGAATCTCTCCTTAACAGTCCGCCAACTTTTTCAAATCATTACCTAAGGCCACCAGTTGATGGTATCGTTTAACTTCCTCGGTATTCATTTTGGGCTTGACCCGTTCGACTTCTTGGGTTCTTGCAAAGTTTAAAGAAATAAGCATACACTTTTACTCTTGTTTCGGAATATTAATGTCATTTCTGGTCCCTGGTCCAAAGTGATCATCCACCTCTTGTGATAATCGTTCCATCATTTCGTTGGAATTAAAACTGAGAATACCCTTAATTAACGTGGAATGACTAAGCAAAAATGGATAGGTACGGTTACCCTTAAATTTTATTTCAAGTATCATAGGTAACAAACCTTTTTGTAGTCCTTCAAAGTCTTGGAAGTTCACTTCTGTACTGCCAAACAAATTCCTGATAATGAATTTGTCCTGATACATTTTTACTTCACGCAATCGGGAATACAACCAAATAATACCTCCCCACATTACAATGATCAAAAATGCCATGGTGAGATAGTTGATATCGCCAGATACCAGATAGAACAGAATGCAGACGGCAACAATAAGAATACCCATGGACAAAACTAGCCATTGGGCCCATAATGTATTTAGTGAGCCTAAAAATTCCCCTGTCTGATCATCTTGTTTCATAGCTTAGCCTTGATTTTCCGCGCCACAAAGAATTTGCATGCAAATTAGCTAATTATTTGAATTCATCAGAAGTCATATTTCAAAAAATGTGCCTTTCAAGCTCATATGAGTACATTTTAATAAAGGTGGATACAGCAATCGACTGCCTGTCACGTAGAAGGTCGCGAGTTCACTTTCTGGGCAAACTGGGCAAACAGTTCTTAAGATCATCTACACAGCCGATAATAAGGTATGGTTATGGTCTGTTCAAATCCAAGTTTCTGTGCTAATAGGTAAGAAGGGGTATTCTCTAAACGACAGGACCAAACCGGTTCATAATGGTTATCCAAACAATAATCTATCAATGCGGCGCAGGTATGCTGGGCGTATCCCCTACCTTGATATTCCGGCATGGTTTCAATACCGATTTCCAGTTGATTGCCGTGTAGGTAGGATGAAAAAGCGGTTGAGGCCAACCTATCTGAGCTGTACAGACTATATCCAATGCCCATTTTATTAAATTCTACGGCATTATTCCAAAAATGCCTGGGAACAACGCTTCCGTTCATATTTTCATAGGCATCCGTATCTGTGCGGACTATTTTAAAATCTCCACCATTAACGGATTGTTTGAATTGCTGGAACTTGCCGGCGTGGAATTTGAAATTTACCCGCGTATGCAACTCAATACTGCTGTTTTTATCGCTTGATGCCTTATCATCATACCGAACCAAATGGTCCTTAAACAATCTTGCCAGCGTATCATCCCATGAATCTGGAAAAGTCTGCATCCACTCATTATAGTTTCGCACTCGATAGGTATTCAGAGCATGATCAAGCAGTTTGGCATTGAATTCTTTATGGTCAGATTTCCCAAACAGCAAGGTCATTCCGTAGGGATGTACCACATAAAAAGTAGCGGGCTGTTTAATATTATCCACGTATACCAAGCCGGTAACATGCGCCTCCACCACAGATCGAGCAAATAGATTATTAATGGTCACTCCTTGCAGTGGTTTGATGACCTTTTTATATAGACTTGGATCCAATAGAATCATCTTCTTTTAGATTTATCCCCAAAACTTCCTAAAAGCCGGTTTATTCGAAGTACAATTCCCTGGTATTGCTAGTATCCCATAGTATCTCAAGATCTACTTAATCCAACTAAGCGGCCCTATGGGACAGTGTCCATCCAGTTGTTTTTGCAGATCAAGGTATTGAACTTCGTCGGTAGCTACTTCCACAAAATACACCCCCGATTTATATTTTCTCAACCCTATACCATCAGTGGCCAAAAAAGCCACCACCTTACCATCAGGGGACCAGGCTGGAAATCTGTACATATCTGGTCCGGTTGCCAATTCCGTCAATCCTGTTCCGTCTACTCCCATTATCCAGATACGTTGATTCCATTCAAAGGCTATGCGCTTCCCGGCTGGATCCACGTCTAAATTATTGGGACCACTAGTCAAAGTTCCATCATCTATCTTTTTAGGGGTACCACCAACCTCAGTTAAATATATACCGTCAGCCACCAGCAAAAGTCGACCATCAGGAAGCCATTCCGGTGCCCCGAAATTATCAAATACCTGATGGATCTCTCCTTGTTTAATCAGCACCGTGCTGTATCGAAATCCATCATTTAGATAGTAACGCACCTCAGCTGCGATCAGATTTTTATCAGGGGATAAGCGTGAAAACTCAAATCTCGATGGTGAGTACCCGGGATTTTTGATCTCATTGCTGCAGGGAGATACTACAGTTACCCGGTTAGCAGATTGATCTGAAACTGCCAATCTATTTACCCTGTCTCCACAACCTTGTGCGAATACAATACTACCATCTGGATGACGCCAGGGGTAGGCCCCGGAGAGCAGCCGCCGTTTTTCTCCACCCGGCAGGTGCACCTCCAAAACGCCCAGGTGGCTTTCTCTGATCCATTCGTATTCGTCAAAAGTGAGCCTCCCGCTAAGCGGAAAGGAGTCCCCTTGCTGCGATCCATTGCCAGCTTTGGTGGAGTCACAAGCAGTGAAATTAATAGAGGCCAGTATTACAAACAGAAGAGGAACGAAAAAAATCTTGAATTTCATAGTGGTCAGATCAATTAAAATACCGGCATACCGCTGGATAAACCTTGAATCAAAAAATGGACTGAAAACTGTAATTAATATAATCTTTCTTCCTCAATTAAGCACAAGGTACTGCATCATCAGCGGTATGGCCTTTGATGATCTAGTGATCTATGGGTCAGCTGTTTCGGGGTCCAAATCGAAGCCCGTACCACAGTAGGCTTCTACTTGGTATTTTATCACCACTTTATGCTACTGTTAGATGAGTAGCCATGACAAATGTCATCAAGAAATAGGCCATCATATGTTATCTTAAGAAGAACCGATATCCTTAGTCTGGAGTTGTCTCTATCATAGCTCGCTAGGCCGAAATAGTAGACTACGGAAATCTGCACATAGGTAATGACATGACCACCTCAACGAAGACCGCAGAAGCCGAATGTTGCCCAAAGTTTCACCCTGAAAAATGGGATGAGAAAACCTTCCACTGGGACCATAAGAAGTTTATAAAGGAGACCGTGCCTACGCTTTTCCATATACCATTTCCCCCCATGATAGGCAGAAAAGTAACCAAACTGATGGAGCTAGCAGAAAATGCTAATCAGGTATCTGCGAATAAAGAGGATGTCCTGCTGCTATTCGCGGATCCCACTGCTTTTAAATCAGAAATCTACTTGTCAGTTACCGGAAGCGTGCCTGAAGCAAAGAACACCTCGCTAACCGGTACTTTTTCAGCCAAAGTTTATGACGGTGGGTATAATGCAGTCCCAAAATTCATAAAGCAAATGGAATCCCACCTAAGCATTCAAGAGAAGCAGGCCAAAAACTACTATGTTCATTATGCTTACTGCCCAAAATGCGCTAAAAAAACAGGACACAATTATATGATACTATTTGCCAAGATCGAGGAATAACCTGTTGGTTCTGAGCCCTACCATAAATGACCCAAACCCATAATATATTTCAATGATTTCCATACTTTTTTTTATGACTAATAATTTTTTTAGTTTGCCAACCAGAGGTTACAGAAAATAACCAAAGTCATCCTAAAATTTGACATCTCTTAGCATTGGAATCGCCTCTTTTGTTGTACCATTAACCTTGAATAATTACACTACTTTAAATAATTCAGATCATGGCCTTTAATCTTCAATATCTGGGCATAGAAGTCCAGGAAATTCATAGAAACACCAGTGTACCCGGTTTATACGAAAAAGCCCTGGGGAAAGAAACAGGAACCGCAATATCCGATGTGGGAGCCCTGATGGTATTGTCCGGCAAAAAAACCGGAAGAAGTCCGCTGGACAAAAGAGTAGTGAAGCATCCCGATTCAGAAAACCACATTGATTGGGGGCCTATCAATATCGAACTGGATGAGCATACATTCATGGTCAACCGTGAAAGAGCCATTGATTACCTGAATACCCGCAAGGAGTTGTTTGTGGTGGATGCTTTTGCGGGCTGGGATCCCAATTACCGTCTCTCGGTGCGCATCGTTTGTACCAGAGCCTATCATGCCTTATTTATGCAAAATATGCTCATTATGCCTACCAAGGAAGAGCTGGCCAACTTTGAGCCGGATTACCTGATCCTCAATGGGGGTAGTTTTCCTGCCAATATCTATACTTCATCCATGACCTCTAAAACCAGTATCGATGTAAACCTGGAAAGCAGAGAAGTAGTCATTCTGGGTACGGAGTATGCCGGGGAGATGAAAAAAGGCATTTTCTCCATCATGAATTACCTGATGCCTCTGGAAAATGTGCTTCCCATGCACTGCTCAGCAAATGTGGGAGAACAAGGTGATGTTTCCTTGTTATTTGGTCTTTCGGGAACCGGTAAAACTACCCTCAGTGCAGACCCCAAAAGGAAACTGATCGGAGATGATGAGCATTGCTGGACAGAAGAAGGCGTCTTCAACATAGAAGGGGGATGCTATGCCAAGGCCATTGATCTCACCGAAGAGAAGGAACCGGATATTTTCCGAGCCATTAGATATGGAACGGTATTGGAAAACGTGGTTTATGATGAAGAAACCCGAGCAGTTGACTATACCGACACCAGTATTACCCAAAACACCCGGGCATCCTACCCTATAGAGTTTATTGATAATGTGCAGATACCCTGTATGGCCGGACACGCCAAACACATCATATTCCTCACTGCAGATGCATTTGGGGTACTTCCCCCGATTGCAAAATTAACTCCGGAACAGGCTTCCTATCATTTCATTTCCGGATATACCGCCAAGGTTGCCGGTACCGAAATGGGAGTTACCGAGCCTCAGGCCACCTTCTCGGCAAACTTTGGGGCAGCATTTATGATGTGGCATCCCAACAAATACGCGGAGCTTCTGGCAAATAAAATGAGGAATCATAAGGCCGAGGCCTGGCTGGTGAATACGGGATGGACAGGCGGTGCCTATGGTGTAGGCTCACGAATCAAACTGAAATATACCCGGGCCATAATTGACGCCATTCACCATGGAAGCTTTGATGGTGTGCCCACCGAACCCGACCCTGATTTCGGATTTGAAATTCCATTGGAGTGCCCTGATGTGCCATCTGAAATTCTGGTCCCCAGAAATACCTGGGCCGACAAGGAGGCATATGATGCTACCAAGGCCAAACTAGTGGGATTATTTAATGATAACTTCAAGAAGTTTGAAGCGGGAGTAAACAGGGAAATCGTGCAGGCAGGTCCTGTTTAAAACATCTCAACCCAAATTAAAAACGGATTTTTCTCAAACTATTCGAATTCCGCATCTGATTTGATGCCGGAGGGGTTCAAAAAAGATGAGAACCGCCCGACCAACATGTAACCATAGGTAAGACCCATTACCTCGTGGCCGTCTTATTTATCAATGTTGTCCACTCCAAGAAGCAAGGTGCCTTACAAGGTAGTTGTGAATAGCGCCGGTAGCTTTGCGGCAATTCTAGGGCTAGTATTTGGAGGCGTTTTATTAGCTAAATTCTCCGGACAGATATATTACATATCCGCATTTATCCTTTTATTTATTGCATTGATTGCATGGAAATTACTTAGACAAGATCAAAATCACTTGCTAGAAAACTCAATACCACAAACCGATACAGCACATGCTTCAACTGAGTCACTTGAAACTACTGTGTAAAACCGACAATTTAGTGAACATTAATGAATCTTTAGGCACGCGTCCTATCTGACTTTTACCGCATATAAGTAAATCAACAAGACCTAAAAATGAACGAGGTAATATTCGAATTTTTATCAAAATATATTGAACTCTCGGAGGAAGAAATCGATATTATATCTGAACAAAACCTTATACGTTCATTTAAGAAGGGAACTATTTTGCTATCAGCAGGTAAAATAGCCAAAGAGTGCTATTTTATACTTCAGGGGTGTGTAAGTAGTTATTACTTAGTAGATGGACAAGTTAAAGTCACCGAATTTTATACCGAAAAACAACCCATTACCCCTGTTAGCTATGCCACCAAAAAGCCCTCCGAGTATTACTTAAAATGTTTGGAGGATTGCATTATTTCAATAGGTACGCCAGAAAGTAGTGAAGCACTTATGAGAAAAGTACCCAGACTAGCTGCGCTAGGTGCCACTATAATGGGAGACCAACTCGTAAACCAACAGATGAAGTATGATGATTTCATAAAATTATCTCCTGAAGAACGATATCAACACCTACAAAAAAACTCTCCTGATCTTCTGAATAGAGTCCCGCAGTATCTGATAGCCAGTTATTTAGGCATAAAGCCAGAATCACTAAGTCGAATTCGCAAACGTCTTAATAAATAATCCACACCCTCACCTTGCTTGTGTCGTTTTCCTAATAAGTGGGTGGTGTTTTAATTTCTTAACTCAAGTCAATGAAAAAGGAATTGCGGGTTTGCAATTTTGTATTTCAAAATTTAACAGAAATGAAAAAATACAAGATTGAAACTCAATCCCTACTATCAACTTTATGGGTATTTGTACTGCTTAATATGATCTTTAGGGATCTCCATCAATTGGGTAAGAAAGGTTTTATAGAAGAAATAATGTCTGGGGTAGTCAATGGTGTCAAGATAACAGACGAACTCATGTTGTTTGGTGGATTTCTAGCAGAAATACCTATTTCGATGGTGCTTCTGTCCAGAATATTGAATGATAAAGCAAATAAATGGGCAAACATAATCGCCAGTGTAATCACAATGCTGGTATTGGTAAGTGCTTTACCTTCAGCAGATATGGATGACGTATTTTTTATGATTATTGAAGTAGTAGCCTTTTTATCCATAATCAGAATTGCCTGGAATCTGCCATCTCTTGATGACTTTCAAACTCATACTCAATAATAAAAATATGAAAGCGGTAGTTTGCACCCGATATGGTCCCCCGGAAGTTCTTCAAATCGAAGAGGTTGAAAAACCTATCCCAAAGGCCAATGAAGTCCTTGTGAAAGTTTTTGCCACCACCGTAAGTGCTGCTGATTATAAAGTGCGGAGCTTCGACGTTCCTGCTTCTTTCTGGCTTCCTGCTCGATTAATGCTAGGACTTAGGAAGCCTAGAAAGTCTATTTTAGGTATGGAGCTTTCTGGTGAGATTGAAGCTATTGGAAAAGATGTGAAGTTGTTTAAAAAAGGAGATAAAGTTTTTGCAGCCACCCTACAAACTTTTGGAGCTTATGCAGAATACAAATGTTTACCAGAAGATGGACCGGTTGCCTTGAAGCCAACCAATACTACCTATGAAGAAGCCGCAGCCATACCTATTGGTGCTCGAACGGCATTTCATTATCTCAAGAAATTAGGAAATGTAAAACCAGGGCAAAAAGTGCTCATATATGGAGCTTCAGGAAGTGTAGGAACGTACGCCGTGCAACTTGCCAAATACTTTGGTGCAGAAGTAACTGGAGTATGCAGCACTGATAATTTAGAACTGGTGAAATCTTTGGGTGCTGAGAAAGTGATTGACTATACAAAGGTTGATTTTACTGAACATTTTGAAACCTATGACATCATATTTATCACCATAGATAAATGCCCTTTTATAGCTTGCAAAAAAGCACTAAGTAAAAATGGAGCCTACTTAAATATTGGTAGACCAATAAAAAGTCTTCCAATGATGTGGACTTCTTTAACAAGCAGTAAAAAAATTGTTGTGGGGAAAAATTCACCAGAAACAGCCGAAGCGCTGATTATACTGAAAAGGATTATTGAAAAAGGACAACTTATACCAGTTGTTGATCGAAATTATATCTTAGATCAGATAGTGGAAGCCCATCGATATGCTGACCATGGACATAAAAAAGGAAATGTAGTAATCACTGTAAATCAAACTGTAAGTAACTAAATCGTGGAAAATTAATTCGTTTAGTAGAATTCTTCAAAGTAGCCCAAATGTTGCTTGTTGATGATCATAAATTGAAAAATGTTGATACTAATTGTTGTTCTTCCATTCGAAAGTGGGCTAAGAAATAAGAGCAGTTACAAATTGAAGTTTGTAACTGCTCTTAATGGTTGGTTTATTTGAAAGAAGTCTATGAATAGATCATTTACGAACAGAAGATGCTCTGGTAGCTGTTCTTTTTCCTTTTACTTGCTTCAAAGATAAAGCCAGGAATTTATGAGCTTCGGTATTATGAGCGTCCACTCTGATGACTTCCCTATTCATATCAATGGATCTTCTGAAATCATTTACTTTGAAATACATTCTTCCGAGATCAGCCTTAACATTTATAGATCTGGGATTAAGCTGATGGGCTTTTTGTAAATGGCGCACAGCTTGCTGGTTTTTATGCAGTTGTTCCAGGGACAAACCCAGCATATAATGTCCGGAATATGAATCAGGATTCTCTCCTACTATGATTTGAAATTCCGCAGCTGCTGCGCTATAGTCTCCCTTTTTGAAAGCAGCAACACCTTCTTCCCACCCTGCCAACACTGGTGTGGATAACAATGAGAAGGCGAATATGCCGATCAGGAGCACCTGTTTCTTAATAAATGTATTATTGCTTAAAGTTTTCATATCGTTCATTGGTAGTTTACATTCCTTAGTACACTATCAGAATAAAACCTAACTTCTGAACCGACATTTCCATAACTACAGTTACTATTCCTGCCGGGAATAGCTTACTCAACGCCATTTCCTATGGTTTTGGAGAGGTTTAAAAGACTGTTAAACAGAGCGAGGCACAAACCCGGTAGCCGCAAGACCTGACCTCATATACTCCTTGATTTTCTGGAAATAAACCTGCCTGATGGAATAGAGGGTGATCTCAAACTGGTAGTCTTCTGCAGAATCACTAAGCAACTTGATCTCCGGTGATTTCTTAATGGAGGCCCAGGGGGCATTTAACAACGCTTTGCGAATTTCATTTATAGATGTCTCTAAATCGCCGCGTTTGGAGATCTTCAATTCAAAGGTATGACTGATCAACTTTTCACCGGGGTTGGGCTTAATGCTGATCTCCCCGGACAAGGTACTGTAGGGAATGCTTACCGTTTCCCCGGAGTTAGAGGTAATGACCATAGCTCTTTGACCCATTTTGGTTATTTTTCCTTCAAATCCCTTTATTTTTATCCAATCATTTAACCTCATGGAGCCATCGGATTTTAAAACAATCCCCGCCAGATAATCACGGGCCACAAACCAAGTTAAAAGAGCCACTACCAACACCACGATTACCATTACTCCAATGGAAGTCCATAACTCGTTGCGCATCAATTGGCGTATACCCCATAAGATAAAGCCCAGCCATACCAAGGCTTCGGCAATAGGAATTAAACGATCCAGTTTAGTTTTGAGGGATTTTCTTATGGGGGCATTTTTCCAGATCAGCTTGAGCAACCAAAGTGTAGCAAAAATTACTAATGCAACTACAATCAGCTTTAGTATTATAAATTCCGAAATAAGTATCTGCATGAGTACTTGCTTTAAATTAGAAAGTCTTCCTTAAATGCAGCAATTAAAAAAGGCTGCAAAAAACGGTTTATCTCCCATACTCCATTGCGTTCTCGTAAAATGTCCAACCGTTTCAAAACCTCCAACCTGGGAGCCAGCTCTTCTCCGGAGGTTTTCAATATACGCTGCATACGCTCCGCGTTAAGACGTTTGTGAAGAATAACCTGGATCAAAAGGATGGCGTGGTCTTTATCAAGGTTTCTCAATACCTCTAGATCCAGCGGTTTGGGATATCTTATTTGTATTACCCCGTCATCGGAGATGCTGTTGATATTACCAATCCATTGTTGTAAGGCCACCCCTACATTCCCCTGAGAAAGATCAAAATATTTAGTAAAAAGCTTGGCTTCTGTCCACTGACTTAAGGAGTCTTCGTCTTTGCCTTCCAGCTTAAATTTAAGTCTGGAGGTTTGATGACGAATTAGAATGACGTCCTTCAGCTCTTCCGCGTTAAAAGGGTGTGGCTTTAAGATCTTAAAAAAGCTGTCTTCAATTTTTTTGATATTGTTAACCAGTCGAAAAGCAAGCATGTTCATATTGATGATAAATAACAGCTTATGACCGTAATCATCAACCAGCTTAATTAATTGGTCCAAAACTTCGAATCCTTGAGCACTGCGTTCCCACCAAAGTTCTATATCATTGAAGATCACTACTGAATCAGGCTTCAAATTTTCAAAAGCTGCTTCCAATTCACCGTAATACCTCAAGCTTTTCTTTAAGGTTTGTTGAAATACCCTGGGCCTGATGCTTCCTTCCTCGGGGGGATTAACCGTATAAACCGCTTCTTTAGTATACTTACCGGCAATGAATTCCGAGAGATAGGTTTTGCCGGAAAGAGGCGCTCCCAGAATAAGCAGTCCTCCTGACCTCACTCTTTTATAATGAGAAACAGCGTTGCTGGCTTCCTGTAAATCTTGATCCCTCAACACCCACAGTTCTTTACCAACGCTATGGGGCCTTAGGAAAAGTTGTTTGTAGTAAAAGGGCATTCCTTCCAGCACTTCGCTTTGCGGGCTGATTTCTTGCATCATTTTTGACATACGGTCGCTCCAGGTGCCTACCCCCCATTTATTACCTTGAAACCGTCTCGCAGCAATTACTCCCTCACTTCTTCTATAATACAAGGTAGTAAGACCGGCCAACACATAATTTTTGACATTCTGACTGTAGGTATTGAATTTGTTAATAACCTGAGATTGCTTTTGACTCCTCAGGTAATAATCGAAATCCAAAGCGGACTTTATAATAGAGTGGGCATTTAAATGTTCAGAGACCGCTTTGAAGTTTTTATTAAGTCCGTTTAACAGTTGGCTCTGAAATTGCTCGGTCTGTCCCCTACTATCAAGCAATCTTGATATCTCCTCATCAATGGCTTCAATAAGCTTAGCGGAGAAGTTTTCATCACCAAGATCAAGCTCCGCATCTTTGCTGTCAAAGGATAGATTGACCACCTGCTGCACATCTAAAATAGTATGGTCCGCTTTGATCAGCACCGGAAGTAGTTGACCGCTATGTACTTCCAACGGAGCAATAAGCTCCGTCTGAATAAAATATTTTACAATATCCTGGGGAGCGATATCAATGGTTTCGAATTCCTCAGTGGGGTCTTCAGAGCCACTCTGAATATGGGGGACCTGTAATTGTTGAGGCAACTGTTTACAAAGCCCAATACTGGCCTCTTTAAAATCTTTTACACACTCAGTGATTTTAGTAAAATCACCAATTTCATGCGAAGTGGTTTTTTTAGGAGTTTTGCCTCGCATATAGTCCTCTTTTAATCGCTGCAGGTTGGAGATTAGTTGATCAATTTTCTGTATGACCATTTGGTGGGGTATCTGCGTGACAGGTTCCAACAGGCCTATTACTTGTTGCCACAGATCATTTTGCAGGGACAGGAGCCTTATTTCCAATTGATGAACATTAAAGTTCAAAGGCTGATTATAACCCCAAGCGGTGGCGGCGTCCGTTATCTGTGCATGCAACCTGGCCCACTGTTTGGGAGATTTCAATCTGGACCTCACCTCTTTGTTAATAGTTGCCTCATCAACTAGCTCTGCAAATTGTTGTAAATGAATTCTACTGTCTGTAATGAGATAATCCCGGTAAGCATTGATCTTTGAACCAATGATGCCCTGCAAGTCCTGGAAACGACCTTCGACCTGGGCTATTTCGGCCGTGATCTTTTCGGGCTGGTAGTGGCCGCCATTGTCTGTTTTCAAATTCTGAAGACCCGCTGCCATCCGCCGCAGGTATTTTCTCAAATCACCGCTGAAATGATCACTATCTTGATTGATCTGCTTTTGAATTTCCAGGTAAGCCCTTTGCAGATGCTGATTTAGCTGTAACGAAGTGAGTTTTTGAAAGTTAAACCGATATTGAGGGGGTTTCTTAAACACTTTGGATTTTGTTCGTTGCCACCAGTCAAAATTGTCATGTCCATTATTTGCCAGTAGCTGCTCTTCATCATATGTAACCACCAAATGTGGAGGACATTTGACTATAATCTCTTCCACCTCTGCGGCCATTTTGTCAATAGCTGAGGAAAATATCTGCTCTTGAGCTTTTAATTCATGGGTTTGAAAATCTTCCAGTATCTGAAGAATGCCTCCCAGTAGTTCCCGTTGTTGATGGCTTACAAATGCCACAAAGTCTTGATCAACTCGATCCGACTGCGCACTCAGCTTAGCATAAGCTTCTGAGGAATGTTCCTGAATTATTTGTACCAGTCGACTATTCCTATGGGCATAGGGTTTTAAAAATTCCTCATAAAAATTCAGTATGATTCTTTCTATGGCTTGATCAAGGACCCTGAAGTTCTCCGCGATAACAGGCTGCCGGGGTAGATTGATGGTGGGAATTTTAGCAGAGGGTACATACTCAATATCGGATTCTGGGGTTTCCTTCCAGTGAGGGCGTTTTGAAGTTCCTTGCCCTAGCCCCAATTCAATGGATTCAAACTCCTTAGACGCTTTATACAAAATCACGGTACCTATTTCCTTGCAAAGGGCATCCGTTTTTTGAAAGAACGCAGTTTCACTTCCCTCCTGTAATTCAGGTAATTCGAGGTATACCAGATCCGCTGCTGAAGATTCTGACTGCACAATTTCGTAAAATGTTCTATGATCCAGGGCCGAATTAATGATCTTCAAATCCAGGGTTACTCGTAGTTCTTCCTGAACGTTATCAAGTTTTTTTGCAATCAGGGCATCGTCGACCTGACTGGTATCTGCCACGATGTATAATCTGATGGCGGCATTTTGCCAGTCATCAGCAGTGTTTAGAAACCTGGAAATGGTTAGTGGAAAGGTTACATGCCGATTGGTTCCCTCCCACCAAATATCAATTCTTCTTTTCTTGCCAAATCCAGCCTCCTGATCATAGTCCATGATCAACAAACTATAGTCCAACTGTTGAAATTTCTGGATTAGCAGGCTAAATCTTACGGGATCTTTAGTGTAGCGGACCCAACCCATGAGTACGGTATTGGGTTCTAAACCAGAAAACCCGTAGGTCTCAGCTATCCTTTCAATCCCAGAATAGATATCCTGGCAACTATACTTGCGGGTAAATACTCCTTTATTATCGTCGGAGCTTTCAGCTACTTGGTCGCGTTGGGCGAACAAGCCTACGCTGTTTTGATCCTCCACCAGGTCAAAATTAGAAAGCAAACCCAATCGGCCTACCAATCTCTGGCCATACTCCAATAAATGAGGTCTTCTCTCCGTACTTCCGCTAAAGAGAATGATGTTCGGACGCCAGCTTCTTTTGTCAGGGGGACGTTGGCTCAATCTGAATAGGGCCGTTCTTACCACCTCCGACCATACCCCTTGCCATACATCACTAAACCCCAGGTTGATCTGCTTTTTAGTGAGGTACAGAAAGATCACACCAATCACGATAAATGAGGCAAACATCGCCATCATATCCAACTTGAACATAACGCCAAAAGTGGCGATGGCTCCCAGCAAACTTATCGCTCTGGGGATTTTAAAAGTAGGGCGAAAATCGGACCCTGACCAACTCTCCAACGCTGAGGTTAGATTAATGAAACCATAAGCGGTCAAGTAAAACATGGAGACAATGGGGGCTATAAGGTCCAGTTCACCTATAAGGATGCCACCTTCGGCGATTACAAATGCGAACAGCAAGGCATTCCTGGGTTCATTGGACTTACCCACTCCTTTGCCAAATAATTTAGGAGTTACTTTATCCAAGGACATGGCCTGTAAAATTCGGGGTCCACCTAAGATACCTCCTAGGGCAGAGGATAAAGTGGCTCCCCATATTCCAGCCATTAAAAATGGGGCGCCATAAGCGGAAAATAAGGCTATTTTGGCCAGTATATTAGTGTCTTCTCTTAAGGCCTGGCCATCAATGGTGTTGGCTAAAAAAACAGCTAAGGCAATATAAACCACTAGTCCCACTGCTATGGCTGCCATGGTCCCCATGGGGATGGACTTTTTGGGGTCCTTCAGATCACCAGACATGGCCACACCTGCAGTAAATCCCGTAACCGCCGGGAAAAATATGGCAAAGACCGTTTCCATTGATGCTGATCCCTCACCGGAAAAAAGTGCTGGAGCGGAAGCAGAAAGTCCATGATCAAGAAAAAGACCACCCGCAAAAATGGAAATAATGGACAATGCAATGGCACCTAAGATATAGTATTGGGTTTTTATGGCCAGGGAAGTACTCACCAGCGCAATTGTAGTAACCACCATTAAGGTAATGGTGCCGGTGATCCTCAGGTTGTTTACTCTTTCCACAGCATCCATGTCGGAACTGCTGAAACCCACTGCAGTATTAAAGCTTTCACCAAAACCTACAATATACATGGCAATGCTTAAGGCTGTGGCCACAAACAATGCTATGCCGATGGCCCCTCCTATTGGCAAACCCAGGCTTCTGGATAGCATATAGTAAATACCGCCAGCCTTTACCTTTTTATCAGTAGCGATGGAAGAAACGGAAAGTCCTGTGGTAACTGATATTACATGGGCTATAAGAATAATGATGATGGTACCTACCAAACCGGCATTACCTACCACCCAACCCAGTCGCAGGTACATTATTACCCCTAATATGGTCAGTACGGACGGTACGAAAACCCCGCCAAAGGCCCCGAATTTTTGCGCTTTAGCCATGAACGTAGAAATCTAGCAAGAAGGGACTTAAGGAGCCAGAGAAAGCCTGTATATTTTTGTTATAGCGGAATCAGCTAAAACCAGGGGTTTCTGGACTTTTATTGCTTTCGGTCTGGTAACAATTTGCTGATAAATAGTCCAATTTAAATGGTTGGTATCGATTACTTGGCCTTTACCCCAAGCATTATAGGATCCACTTCTACAAGTTCGAGGTGTATGACCATATCCTTGGTAGTCTTCTTGTATTTTTTGAAATGTGCGGTTTCCAGATGCTTTTTATAGGCTTCTGTGTCAGAGTATATCTCTAATATGGTTATGTTGGCGGGATTGTCCTTTTCAGCCACCGCATTCAAGGTCAAAACCCCCGATTCAACACGGATAGAAGTTTCGATTTCCTCTTTGAGAGCAGCCTTATAGCTTTCAAGCTGTGCGGTGTCAATCCTCAGTGTTGCAAGTTGTACCACCAGTTTACTGTCTTGTGCTGAAGCAGCAACATTTGAAATTATTATTATAAACGTTATGAACGTTAGTGACAAACTGGGATAGAGATCGCGAACTTTATTCGTGTTGTTCATTTTTATCATTTCATTTATTGAAGCAATTACAATATAGCAAGTTCCGTGTTTTAGTTCACCTGCGCCTAATTATGCATAAACAAAATGAGGCTGGCCCATACCCAACCTCATTCTGACTTAACTAACAGTATATATTTATTTGGCAGTTTATTATTAAAACTCAATGGTAATCTCCATTTCTCCTCCAAGGTCGCGTAATCCCTGTTCATTGGCTTGGGTATTTGCGCCATTAAGGCTACATACACCAGAGGATACGGATGATTGACAACCGTTGTTAAGTGCGGCAATATGATACATACCTCCTATTATTCCTTTGTCATAACCGGGGACAAAATCGCCCATGGCTCCGTTTCCTGGTATTTCTTCGCCATTGGCCCAACTAATTTCAAAATTTAAATTTGGAAAATCCGCATTGGTGTATTTAGCCGTGTATTTGGTGGCTGTAGGCTGTTGGGTAAATACGGCAATAGCGTAACAGCTTGATCCTTGGAAAGCCGGATCTTGCTGGGGTACATCATAGCATTTGTATAGTAATGGGTCTACCGTGAACACCATGGGCAACTGGCCCAGGTCTTCGTCCTCTGAGGAACAACCCATAAATAAACTGCTGATTACAAAGCCTACAATCAAGAATCTGAAAAGTTTCATAGTATAAAGTTTTAGTTATTTCTAATACATCGGAATAACTAAAATATGTCATCAACAGATTTTATTTTCCTCTCTCCATCAGAGTCACTGTTAAGGACTCTGATGCTCTCGAGTACAGGGCACTGAGCGGGGATCATCAGCGTCCCTTGCAGGTGACACTGATGGGGGTGGGATTATAGACCGCTTGAAAATGCACCTTGGTTTAACCGTCTGTTCGACCTAAATCGGACCTTGGATGTCTCTCCAATAAATTTTCATTTTGATAGGTTTGGTTCAGGTGGAATTACTTAGATAGTTGAGTTAGAAACTCAACATTAGCCTAGTTCTGGTTGCTGAGGACAGTACTTATGGTGCTTATCCGCCACATCGTCACCCCCATTCCATAGAAAACCTGTCGAACCAGTTTATGATTTGAGTTGCTTAAGGTAGATTTGAATCATTAATCAAAACTACCACGGATATGTCCAATATATTAGAATCCCTGTTGAACTTCTTGAAGAAAAAGCCATCTCATGGCGATGGCACCACACCCGGCGGCCTATGCCCGAATTGCTGGGGACAGCAAGAGTACGGCGGAAAATTTTTTGAAGCTGTTAAGAACTACAACGTCGATATTAATGCAAAAGACCCATCAGTTGGCTGGGTGCGGGAATATGCAAATAAATACCTGACCGGTATTGAGTTGAAAAAACAAGATGATGAATTAGTTTGTCAAAAATGTAAGCTTGTCTACAAGTCTAAATAGATAATGATATGCAACTAGGCTTAGGTACGGCAGCAATCGGCAGGCCTCAATATATTAACATTAAGCAAGACCTTGATACTGAAAAAATTGACCTGGAAACATTCAGAAATAAGGGACTTCAATTGCTGAATTATGCATATGACATGGGGATACGTTATTTTGACACAGCCCCCGGGTATGGATGTGCAGAACAGCTTTTAATCGATTGGCTCAATGATATCAAGGACCAGAAAATCGAAGTAGCCACAAAATGGGGATATACCTATACCGCTAATTTTGATCTCAAGGCCACGCAGCATGAAATTAAAGAGCATTCTTTAGGAAAACTCAACCAACAATGGGAACAATCTATAAAACTACTTCCATTTCTCAGTACCTACCAAATCCACTCGGCTACTTTCGAATCCGGGGTTCTCAGCAATGTTCCTATTCTAAACAGACTAGCTGAATTGAAAGAGGCCTTCGGTCTGCGAGTGGGCATTACTACCAGCGGCCCCAACCAGTTAGAGGTCCTTAAAGCGGCCCTGGAGGTCGAGGTTGAAGGATACAGGCTATTTGAAGTGTTTCAGGTTACCTATAACATACTGGACCAAAGTATAGGGGCAATATTCAGTGATTCCATGGTCAAGGACAGACGGTTTGTAATTAAAGAAGCGCTGGCAAACGGAAGGCTATTTCCTAACAAGAGCTATTTGCATTATCAGCCTCTGTATCAATATCTGAAAACTCTAGCAGATAAATACGGAGTTGAAATTGATGCCATAGCCTTACGTTTTTGTCAAGACAACATTAAACCATTTATGATATTGAGTGGTGCCTCTAAAAAGCAACATCTATTGGGGAACTTAAGAATAAACCAGTTTCAACTAACCAAAGAAGAATTACATATGCTTGAGCAGTTTAGAGTTTCTTCCGACTTTTACTGGAAAGAAAGGAGTGCTTTAGCTTGGAACTAGCTTACAGTAAAGCCCAATTCAGTCGCTCGGATATCCCGAATGACGGCTAATTGGCATTTTACATCGGCCGAGTGCCTGCTTTCGACCCAAAGCGGAGGATCACCATTTTTTAACTTGTCAAGTATTATTTCCCGATTTGGTAGTAAATACATTTAAATTATCCCTATCTAAACGAGTTATCCACCGCAGGTAAGACGAAAATGGAAGAAAAGGAAAAACCAAGACTTTCGAGGTTAACCGCCATTATTACTCAACTACAATCCAAAAGAATTGTTACGGCTCAACATCTTGCTGAACGGCATAATGTTAGTGTGAGAACGATTTATCGTGATATTCGTACGCTAGAAAAATCAGGAATACCTATTGTGACAGAAGAGGGTAAGGGCTATTCCATTATGGAGGGATTTCACCTGCCTCCCGTTATCTTTACAGAGGATGAAGCCAATGCCTTAGTTACAGTAGAACAATTGGCCATTAAAAACAAGGATCAGTCGTTTAGCGAGAATGTCTCCAGCGCCATAGAAAAAATAAAATCAATTTTAAGGTATTCTCAAAAAGGAAATGCAGATTTATTGGCAGACAGAATCTACTTTGCCAGCAATCAGAATGACGAAAAATCGAGCAATAACCTCATGCAGATTCAATCGGCTATTATCCATTTTCAGGTCCTAAAAGTTGACTATCATTCTTCCGAAAAAAAGCGGACTACTCGAAGCATTGAACCTTTTGCTATTTACAGCATCAAGGGAAATTTTCTACTCATTGCCTTTTGTAGGTTGAGAAAAGATTTTAGGGCCTTTAGAATAGATTTCATAGAAACACTCGTTCCTCAAAACGAGACGTTCACTCCGCACAATATGACCATACAAAAGTACTTTGAAAATTACCTGCAAAAGTAAAAACACCCCTGACACACCTATGTCACAACTCTGTTTTATGTTTGCTACTTTATAATCTAAAAGCAATTTAAAAATGGAAATTTTCAAAATCGTTGTCTTATCCTTATCAGGCCTTATGTTGATCTTTGTTGGTGCAATGCGGTTAAGTAACCCAATAAAAACATATTTAAAGAATTCTGGCATTAAACTAGAAAACGATGTCAACTTGTTAAACGAAATGAGAGGCGTAAGCTCTACTATGTTATTTGGGGGAATAATTATATTGTTGGGAACTGTTATTCCAAAGTTAGCTATCACATCATTTATTATTGCAACTTTGATTTTTGTGGGATTTGCAATAGGGAGAGCACTTGGTATAAGTCTAGATGGAAAACCAAATAAACAGATAATTCAGGGATTAATTTTCGAGCTTGTTCTCGGCACCCTAAATATTTTTTGTTTAGTCAGTACTCTGGTTTAGAAATTTGGATCAAGTAATAATTGATTTTTATTACTGAGAGTTAAAATAAAGCCAGTGGCTAACAATGTGTATGGTATTGGCCGAAAGCAGAACGTTCAGGGATCACTGATATCATTATAACATCCTCAGATGAGCCTTTGAACTAAGTATTGAAATGCTTTGGGAATTTGGACCTTAAAACCTATAGGTAAAAGTGGTCTTCAATATCCCGGCGTTTGACTGCGTGGTAAATCGGTCCAGTTGGTCGATCCAGTTATGATTGTAAACAAAAAAGATATCTGATCCAGGGGTAATTGTGTACCGAAACCGGTTATTCATTCCCAATCTGTTGCTTAGGTCGTCATACTGTAAATTGGTGGAAAACGACAAAAATGGTGTGAAATCAAAATTACCGGTGAACCGGATCAAATTAGTTTCAAATTTGCCTTCCCTAAGATCTACCGCGGAATGGGCAAATTGAGTGATCAGATTGATTCCAGGGAAGGGTCGAATGGTCAGATCTGTTTCATAGGTGGTATTGGTTCCTGACCAAAACCCGCCGGTGGTAATTCTCATGGCAAGAACGATTTTTCTAAACTCTGCTGTGGTCAATTCGACCTCATGGATCCAGTTGGTGTAGTTTCCCTCGGGAACGATCACCGTGCCATCACCCAGAATATCAAATGGTTCCAGAAGCCGTTCGAAGTTACGGACGAATTCATAGGACCCTTCCTCTCCCGATTCAAATCGAATTCCAAACGGTTGGATCCCTATATTCTGGGTGAGCTTATTCCAGTTCAAATCCATCAGATGTTCAAACTTCCAACCCCAGGTCAGCTCTCTTATCAGGTTGCTGGTTTCAATAAGCGGTGAATACGTCATTTGAGGCTCAACCCTTCGAAAGGCATTTCTTCGGTTAAATCCGACCGCAGGATCATAGGAATTACCAAACTCCCGATAGGACACAGCAGCATTCCAGGGTTGATTGGGAAAATTAAACCGAATACCGCGGGTGGTGCGGTCCCAAAATGAGGTGCTGTCGTCACGAGGAGATGCGGGGTTATGAGTTACCAGGAATGCCTGAAATTGAAGATTTTTGTTCTTGAAAAATTCTGATGTACTTAGGTTCAGGTCAGCTCCAAATGTATGACGGTCCTGCAGTGGATCTACTAATGATTCTCCATCCCTGGTGTGGCGACGGGTATATACTACCCCGAAACTACTTTCTTTAAGAAAGTTTCGTTTCAACCTGAATACCGCAAAATCCTCCGCATCTAAATCGTTGCTTTCCTTGGCACGCACATATTGGGCGGCCACTTCATACTTCCCCATTTGTCCGATGATCCTTGCACCGTAATTGATAGGAATTGGGCTTCCACCTTCTAGTCCAATTCTTCGACTAAAGTATGGGTTTATCCCGCTACGGGGTGCAAATTGATAGATACTTGACCCTTCCAGAAAAAAATCGCGTCGCTCCGGAAAGAACAATGGAAATCTGGTCAGGTTAATTTGACGATTGTCTACTTCGGTCTCTGCAAAATCTGTATTAAGGGTGAATGACGCTTTCAAACCGGGAGTAAGGTTATAGTTTATATTAAAGCCACCAGTTACTTTGGTATCGGTTTGGTAGCCTTCACCATCCTCGACCTCCTCTCTTATTGACTCCAGCTTCCCGTAAGGCACCACCTCCAGGCCCAAACCTTGAGAAAGGTCCGTTAATCCCGTAAGTCGACCCGCGTCCTGAGGTCGCAAACCCTGATTTCTTTTATGACCCGTCCACAGCACCACTTCATTCTTACGCCTGATGGTGCGCTCGAAGTTTATTCCCCAGCTGTCTACCGAAGGATTAAAATTCAAGGACCTGAAAGGAATACGGATTTCCACAGACCAGCCAAAGTCGCCAATATAGGTCCAAGGTCGCCAAATTCCATCCCAAGCTTTATTTATGGTAGTCCCATGGCCAGTTGTAAGTAGACCATCCCCAATTAAACCTGCTGGATTAATCTCAAAGTAGTAGGCATTTCGTCCATCAAGATAGGTGTCGAGGATCCATCTAAAGACGTCATCCGTATCCAGTTCAGCGTCTCGTCTTTTTTGGTAGGATTTTATGCCAGCAGGATCACTATCGTACATTATAGCGCCGATTATAAGACTGTTAGCGTCATACGCGACTTTAACCACCGTACGCTCGGAAGGAGGCCCCCCTTCTACAGGTTCTCGCATTAGAAACCCTTCGCTCCCAGGAATCTTTTCCCAGAATGACTCATTCAATTTTCCATCAAGCACTAATTCTGAAGTTTCAATTTTGTAGGCCCGCATGGACTTTGGGATGGTCTGGCTGAATACCATTCCCATAGGGTTGAGTACAATACTGAATAGTATTAGATACTTCACTGTTAGCAGCTAGATTGATTGAAGAGTTACGACATACCAGCGATCAACAATATAAGGCAGTTGATCAAATTAACTCAAGTACTTTGTATTTCAAATCAATTCGCAGGATTTCACAGAGGCAATACCAAATGGTCATAAAGTATATCAATGACACCACATTAAGTTGCTAGCCACACTTTTCCAAGAGGCCAAGTACAGGAGGCTTACGCTTTTTCCGGTGGGATGCTCTTTAAAGTGTTGAAGAACTTAAAGCTTTGTCAAACACACCACACATTGCAGCCAGTTTAATTGCGCTTATCTACATGGCACTGGAGGATCCTAACACTGCATGATAATCAACTCCATTGAATTCAGGGAGATGAATTATTAATTAGCCAAGGCGCCTGTCAAAACCAAATATATGAGGAGCAAATGTTGCATCCAGACCCATCCCAATTGCCGCCTGTTGCAATTCTTCAGGTACATCACCGCAGAAAAGGAACGGCCCAGGGACGGCAATTTGAAGCAAGTTTGGGAAATGCCCGGCTGCTGTTGTACCAAGATGTTGTCCTAATGCCGCTGCATCTTTAAATAGATCGTAGACGATCAGAACATTGTTGCCCTCATCAAAATAGCAATCCACTTTCAAAGCACCAGGTTCTGTATCTTTCATTTGTTTTTCTACTTCCCCATAAATGGCTTTGAGATCATCTGCTTTTCCTGGTTTGGCTATCCATTTGTATACTACTGCAATTTCTTGATTGATCATTTTAATCTGTTTTGGTTAAGTAATAGAACTAAACAAAGATATGGCTTAAATAACCCTAAAATAGGTGTGTTTTATGACATACTACAGGGTTGTTTCTGCCAAATAATCCTATTAGTTTTGTTAAAAAAGTTCTATGAAGCACGTTAGTATAATGGTTCCGCGCGGTACGGCTATCGTAGACACGATTATTGGCTCACTTAATTTGTTTCAAATGGCAAATAACTATCTGAAACAAAGTGGACAATCAAATGAAGATCTCTTTGCCATTGATCTGGTCGGATTAAATAAACAACCTCAGACTTATAATCGCTTTTTTACAGTTGCACCTACCAAAACGATTGAACAGATAAAAAAGACCGACCTTATCATTGTAGCTGGAATCGTGGGGAACATAGAAAAACAAATTGAGCTAAATTATCCTTTTGTAGATTGGATGAAAAAACACCGAATTGAAAACGATGCAGAGATCGCAAGTTTATGCAGGGGTGCATTTCTTTTGGCCGAGACAGGTCTGTTAAATGGTAAATCCTGTGCAACCCACTGGATAACCCATGATAAATTCAAGCAAAAATATCCTCAGGTCGTTTTGTTGCCAGAGAAAATTATAAGTGAGGATAACGGCATTTACTCCAGCGGCGGTGCGTATTCTTTTCTCAACCTATTAATTCACTTGATAGAGAAGTACTACGGAAGAGAAACTGCCATATGGTGCTCGAAGATGTCTGAGATAGAGTTCGACCGGATTGACCAGAATCAATTTGCTATCTTCAACGGTCAAAAGGAGCATTCAGATCAGGCAATTAAGACCACACAGGAATATATCGAACAGAATTATGCAGGCAAGCTTAATGTTCAGAAGTTAGCGGAGAAAGCTGCAATAAGCAGCAGGAACTTTGTACGAAGATTTAAAAAAGCCACTCAAAACACACCCCTTGAATATATTCAAAGAGTAAGAATTGAAGCTGCCAAAAAGAAATTGGAGTCTTCAACCTTGAACGTGCATCAGGTTATGTATGAATCGGGATACAACGACGATAAAGCCTTCAGGAATATATTCAGGAAGTACAGCGGTATTACGCCCTTGGAATATCGGAACAAGTATAATCGTGAAATGGCTAATTTGGATTAAAAACAACCAAGCACAACAAGTGGGTTAGGATTAGAATATTTAGGTGCGCAACATCCGCTATTGCCCGCATGCGGTCCCACTGGTTAATGCAGCCAGTGAAATCTAGCCTCCACCATGGGAAATTTTAAAACTCCAGGCATGGCGACCAGGCAATTCCTCAATGGTTAAAGGCGGAACCTCAATTACCAGGTCCCCCTCCACGAATTGGTGATGGAGCTTTTGATCAAGGCCCAGCAGCGTCACCGTCACCTCAGTTTTTGGCTCAAAATCCCGAATTACCAATTTATCTTTGGGAAACTTTGGGGTGATGGCATATACATCATTTCCCTTGGTGGTAAAGAATACCTCTTTCACTGCTTTTCCCGGTCCGGGGTTTACGGTTTGCAATAAAATGCGATCAGCGCTGGCGTAGTGCTGTTTCTTAACACTGAGGGTACGGTCTCCGTCCGACCACTGGGCAGATCTTTTCCATTTCCTGGAGCCATAAATTGCTTCCCCATTTACTTTCAGCCACTCACCCATTTCCAGCAGCCGCTGCTGCATGATAGGCGGTATGTTTCCCCGGCCATCAGGCCCGATATCCAGTAGTAGATTTCCGCCATTACTGACAATGTCAATTAACATTAGCAACAGAACCTGGGTACTGTTGTAATCTTCAGCATCTTCATTTTGATTGTATCCAAAGGAAAATCCAATCCCTCTGCACTCCTCCCAAGGTTTTTGGTATCCTTCAATTTCCGATTCGTACTCCGTGGTAAAATATCCACCGTGTATCTTTCGGATACCCTTTCCCCACCTGTCGTTTATCACAACTTTATCTTTGACTTTAGACTCATTGTATAACCAGGCAATCAACTCTGGCGTTTTCCATTTTTCCGATTCCATTTCCCATTCTCCGTCTCCCCACAAGATATCTGGCTCATACTTTTGCACAAGGTCCTTGACTTGTGGCAGAAAATGCTCCTCAACGAAACGGCTGGTATCGCTTTGCCACCAGGGATGATACCATTCGTATAACGAATAGTACAAGCCCATTTTAAGATCAGCCTTTTTGACGGCAGCAGACAATTCTCCCACCAGGTCCCGCTTGGGCCCTACTTCCATACTGTTCCAGGCAAATCCCCGGTCATTGGCCTGAGCATTGGGCCACAGTGTAAAGCCATCATGATGCTTGGAGGTCAGCACTACGTATTTAGCTCCTGATTTCTCAAACAAAGACGCCCACATTTCAGGTTCGAACAGGTCCGCTTTAAACATCTCTCCAAATTGATAATATGAAAAGTCCTCCCCGTAGGTTTTATGGTGGTATCGGGTCACTTCATCGCCCTTAAAGTCCCCATTTCCAAACAGGTTGCGGGATTGAAGCCAATACTGATACCACTCCGAATAGGTACCCTTTGGCGACCATGCAGGCACGGAATAGGGACCCCAATGAATGAAAATCCCAAACTTGGCATCTTCAAACCACGCAGGCACCGCACGTTCGTCCAGCGATTCCCAGTGAGCTTGATAGGCCTGTTGTTGACCCTCAGACCGCCCGGGGGCAAGAAAGAGCAGGATAAAGAATAAGGTGATCTTGTAGTTCATTCTTAATTTTAAGTTGGGTGGCAGATCCGCAGTGGCAATTTTACTTGGCTTCCGTCCAGTGTGGTTTGGAGATGCCGTTCAGATCCCACATCACCTTACCTCCCTTGACGGTCAGTTCGCACTCCAGCTTTTTAGTGCCGTCCATGCGATAGTTCCTCACATCTACAAATCCAAATTCTCCCTCTAAAAGGTCGATCACTGCCAGGTCGGCCTCGGCACCTACGGTTAGGTGCCCTAAATCCGTTCGTTTGATAAACTGTGCGGGGTTCCAGGTGGACCGATGGACCACCTCCTCTAAAGACATATCCATGTTCAAGAATTTCGACATCACGTTCAATTGGTCCTTCATACCTCCATTCATACTACTTATGTGGAGGTCGGTGGATATGGAGTTGGGCTTGAGGCCCTGTTCTACCGCCGGTATTCCTTGGGTAAAAGCAAAACTTCCCGCTCCATGTCCTACGTCGAAAATAATTCCTCGTTCCTGAGCCTTTAAGGCAAATGCGTTGAGCTTACCCTGGTCATCTACCACATGTCCCCTACCAGGGGTATCGCCAAAGCAATGGGTCAGCATATCGCCCGGGCGTAATTTCTCCATTAAAAGTGTTTCCAGGGAAAGTACCGGTTCGGATACTCCAAAATCCACCATAACCGGCACATCCGCCAATTCTCCGGCTTTCACGGCATTCTCTACGGGAAGCCATTCAGGCCCTACGTAATGGGCAACTTTCACACCCACGATAGTTTCAGGGTACTTAGCCACCGCCATGGCGGCCAGTTTCGGGTCCATGTCGGCCTTGTTTTGCTCAATGGCTCCTCCTTTCATTCCGGAACCCACAATATTCACAAACGCCAGGACCCTGGTTTTTGAACGATCAATGATGTTTTCTTTAAAAATTCCAAAATTCCTCCAGCCGGCACACCCCTGATCAACCACGGTAGTTACTCCAGCCCGAAAAGTAAAACCATCCGGGGCCACACTGTTCCATCCATTGCTATAGGCCGCATCTTTCATGGTGCCGGAAAAGTTATGGACATGAAGATCGATCAATCCGGGCACTACATACAGCCCTTTGGCATCCACCACAGTTTCAGCTCGATTAGCGGCAATATTTTTAGCTACTTCCAGGATTTTGCCGTCTTTGATGGCCACATCCATAGTGGTATTAATGTCGTTTTTAGGATCGATGAGATGTCCGTTTTTAATTAACAGATCAATTTCTTGAGCAGTTATTGCTTGAATAGAAATTAGTAGAATGGTTAGAAAAGCAACTAATTTTCTCATGGCTTTTGTTTTAGTAATAGGAAGTTAAGTTCGGTTAATGATGTGCAGGTTAGACCAGTAACTTGCACCAGGAAGAAATATACGGAAGCTGGATTGGTAATACTAATGAATACCGTGTTTGATATCAGTGATCACTACCATTTAGCTCCTAACAACCCGGTTAATACAGGAATAAATCAGATCTCTTCCTGTATTTGACCCGCTCTACGTGTTCGTCTCACTTCGTCTTCCCTCACTCCAACCGCATTATTATTAAAATTCGATCGGATATAAGTCAGTATCTGGGCAATTGATCTATCGGTCAAATAATCAAAGCCCGGCATGTTCCCAACGAATGTCTCACCCTTTACGGTAATGGATCCGTCCATGCCATTCAGGATGATCCCAATCAATCTTTCTTTATCACCAGACACCCATTCCGATTCATCCAGAGGTGGAAAGCGAATACCATCCCCCTTGCCGTCTGCCATGTGACAAGCTGCGCAATGCTGGATATAGAGTTTGCCACTGTTCTCAGCAACCAACGAAGTCAGGTCATCCGATACTTCATCAGGCGTTTTGATATTGGGTTGCTGTTTCCTTTCCTCCATTTTTGCCAGTTGGGCGGCGCCAAAGTTTTGCTTATTTCCCTTAAACATAATACGCCATATTTTACCCTCCTCACTTTCACTGACATATAAGGAGCCGTCCGGCCCCATGGCAATGCCCATAGGTCGGTACCCGGATTCACTGGTGGTAATAATGGTGTCCACTTTGGAGAAGCCATCGGCAAACACCTCCCAGGAACCTGAGGGCACCCCATTTTCAAATGGCACAAACCCAACAAAATAGCCTGCTTGTGGGTAAGGATCTCTGATGGTTGATCCGTGAAAAGCAATAAATGCCCCGTTTCTATAACGTTCGGGAAATTGATCTCCTTGATAGAAATGAATGTCGTTGGGCGCCCAATGACCGGGAAAGCCAATAAGTGGCTGTAAGTAATCCGCTCCTTGGCCTTCTTTTTGCCCGTCGCCACCATATTCCGGGTTCAGTAACTTCTTGCCCTGCATTTGATCATAGTAGTAGTAAGGCCATCCGGCATCCGAGCCTTCGGTCACGCGCAGCAGCTCCTCGGCGGGCAGCATGGCGCTTTCCCAAGGTGAGTAAAATTCCGGCCACATACGGTGCATATTATCACGTCCATGTTGAAGCGCGTACAGCTCATTTTCTTGGGGATTCCATTCCATGCCTACTATGCTCCGTATGCCGGTGGCATAGCGATACCCGTCCTTCTGTGTCTGCCCAGGTTTATTAGCATCAAACTGCCACACCCCTCCATGCCATTCCAGTTCCGGGCAGGGATCCTGTCCCGGTGCACCCGGTCTTCTGTTTAATTCCTGACAAACATCTCCGGGAGCACCGAATGGGACGTACAAATGTCCTTCATTATCGAAAGTAATGGGCTTTGCAATGTGCTCATATCCGTGTTCCGCGTTCTTATAATCATCAATCATGATAACCTCAGCCTGGTCCTCGGGCACCAGCTTACCGGGAACTAATTTATGCCGCATAACACGGCCTGCAGTGCTAAAGTAAAGGTATCCCTGATAGATGCGCATAGCAGTACCATAGGCCCCCTCCTGTCCATAGTTTCCGAATAATTCAATTACATCGGCTTTGCCATCATGGTCTTGATCTCTCATGGCAATATTTTCACCCTCAGGGCTGGGATACCGTAGTTTGACATAAATATCACCATTGTCGTTTACGGCCAGATGCCGGGCCGATCCTATACTGTCCACTACCACTACGGCTTCAAAACCATTTGGCAGAAACAGTCCGCCATTATCAGGATCCCCATCAGGTAGTGTCTTCGTTTGACAATGAGTCAGTCCCATTATTAAAACCAAAGTCATGGATCCCACAAAAGCCCACCTCTTTTTCATTATTTGTTATTGATCAGTTACAGGTATACCAACTAAAAACTTAGAATTCAAATCTCAAAAAACTTCATTTCCATATCTCCTGGACACTATTCCAATGTCCCCAATAGCCCACTTAAATATATTGACATTATTTTATATCTTAAATATATTCTTAGCTTCTAGGGGTTTGACCGACTGTTTCCGACCTGAATATTTTAATTAACTATACTTAAACATGAATGTCCCAGATAATAAACTAAACAGGAGAAAGTTCCTGGAACGAAGTGCTGCCGTAGGGGTTGGAATTGGAGCCTCCCTGGCAACCCCCATAGATACGTTCAGCATCAATACCGGCCGGAATATCCAAAGAAAACCCAAATCGAGGTATTTGAAATATAGTGAGAAGTTGAACCAACTTTTTAGTCCCCTGCTACAGGACGTAATGGACCCCATGGGATACAGGATCCAGTGTATGGACCCTGCAATAAAGCCGTTGGATCCCTCTATGCGGGCCTGGGGAGAAGCCCTGACCATTTATGTGGAGGCTGTGGCCGATATTCCCGATAAGCCGTTTCAAAAGGAAATGGAGTTGGTAGATAGTGCCAACGAGGGCCATATTATTGTGGGACAATGTAACTCCAAGGAGCTATCGGCATTTTGGGGAGGATTGCTTTCCAATGCAGGTGTAGGAAGGAAGATGTCAGGAGTAATTATTGATGGTGGGGCCCGCGACTATCATGAGATCATGGAATTGAACTTTCCTGTTTTTTGCCGGGGCTTAACTCCCTATGACTCTTTGGGTCGAATGGATGGTAAAGAATATGATATACCCATCGAGTGCGGAAGCATCAGGGTGAACCCGGGAGACCTTATCTTTGCTGACGTTGATGGTACTGTGGTAGTACCGCAGGAAATTGTTGAGGAAGTAGTTGAAAAAGCATGGGAAAAAGTTCAAGGTGAAAGTAAGGTAAGAGACGAACTTCGGGCGGGAGCAGGAGTAGAAGCTACCTTTAAAAAGTATGGAATCTTATAGATCCTGTAGGTCCTGTAGTGGGTCCTATTGGCCAATCCCTAAAACCTTGATAAAATGACCAATCAACCAAGTACTTCCAGGCGTAAGTTCTTAAAGTCAGCCGGTGTGGCTTCACTGGCAGCAGGTACCGCAGCTTGTATGCCCTCGGGTAGCACGGACCATACCGGAAAGCCTAAACGTATCATGGTAGCCAAGTTTTTTGATGAGACCAACACCTTCATACCGGAGAATCACACGCTGGAAATGGTCAAAGAAAATGCGGTTTACGGAAATGATATGCTAAAAGTCAAAGGCATGGTTCATGGAATCCCTGGCACCTCTTTGGACGGTTTCCTCGATGTTATGGAAATGTTTAACGTTGAACTGATTGGTTCCATATCAGTCAGCGGTGACTATCGGATGATGACGGAAGAGGTTTTTGACTACGTCACCGGGCACATGTTGAACACCCTGGAAGAAAATGAAGTGGATGGAATATATGTGAGCATGCACGGAGCTGGCGTAACCGAAGGACATGATGACCTTGAAGGGGATACGCTGGAGTTGCTCAGAGGCAAGGTTGGGCCCAACCTACCTATTGTATTCACCCTGGACCTGCACAGTACCTTAACTGAAAAAATGGCTAGAAATGCTGATGCGGTAAGCATTTATCGCACCTACCCGCATACGGATGCCTACGACGTGGGCTTTGAAGTAGGAGCTATCCTGATGGGGGTATTGATGGGTAAGATAAAGCCTGTTATTGCTGTGAAACATATTCCACTATTGATCGGGCCACCGCTGAACGTGGTTACCGCCGATATGCCCATGAAACAGGTGTATGATAAAGCCCGGGAAATGCAACGCACTATACCGGGCGTCTTAACCTGTTGTCCAGCGCATGGATTCATGCAGCAAGATGTTCCTACAGCCGGCGCAGGGGTGATGGTAACGGTTGATGGCGACCAGGAACTTGCACAAAAACTTGCGGACGAACTTGGCGAATTGATGTTTTCCTTTCGAAAAGATTACTGGATCGATCTTCCGGGACCAGCAGAGACTATTCGATTAGCAGCGCAATCAAAAAAGCCGGTGGCGATCTCAGATGCAGGCGACAATATAGGCGGTGGTGGTGCTGGTGATGGCACCCACCTGTTGCGAGAGATCTTGAACCAAGGGGTCACCTCCGCTTTTGTACAATTATACGATCCGGAAGCTACATTAAAGGCCTTCGAAATGGGCATCGATCAAACCATTAGTCTGGAAGTCGGGGGTTGGTCGGATACGATGTACGGCCCACCGGTACCGATTACCGGCAAGGTGACCAAATTTTCGAATGCAGACGATCCCTGGCATAAAGCAGCCCGCATAGACATTGGAGGGGTAACGGTATTATTGAACACCAAACGGATCGGACCCAATGACCAAGCTAACGTTCGAGGTATGGGAATTTATCCGGAAAATTACCAGATGACCGTGTGCAAGGGCAGTTTCGCCTTTAGACCTCAGTACCCTGAAAGCATTTTCAATTATATAATGAGTGCTACCCCGGGATTTGTCTCAGCCGACCTTTCTACCTTCCAATGGAATCGGGTTGCTAGGCCGATCTATCCCCTGGATAATATTTAGATCTGCTCCGAATTTGTTGTTGAGGATCCCTTACTCTGCACGCTTCACCCAGTGCTTTTGCTGATAGGCTTCAAGGTCTTCAATACCTGCTTCCCGCAGTCGAGCAGCGAAGTTTGGCGTTGCACTCAGGTTAAATGCGATTTTCCCAGCTCTCCCCACCATCATATCGGAGATGGCGAACGGACCCATGTACTCACTGTCAAAAAAACTGGCAATACTGTCCGCTTTGGCTTGCTCACCTAAAGCACTGTACAGGTATGTGGTGAAGTATCTTTCCCTGGGGTCACTGAATTGGATCAGAGATGATTCGTCTATGGAATTCAATTCCCCAGCCAGGATCTTGGCATACATTCTTATAAAATCCGATCTTATAAGGCCTGATTCCGGGAATGTGTCTAAAGCATTCAAGACCTCCTGAGACGTTCCTGGCATCGTCATCAATTGTAGTTGCAATCCCCGAAGACCAAAGGGGAAGGTGTTTCCCGATTCTTTCTTTAAATTATCCAACCACAACCGGGCGCTATCCAGTCGGTTTTGAGCGATCAAATAAGTGTAAATTTCCATACCCACCCTGGGACTCAAAGGGTTGTTCGCAAGTGTTAACTCATGCATCTTCAAGCCTAGATCCGGCCGGTCCAGGGAAATAATTAATCCTTTGGTCCATCCGCCACCAAAATGGCTGATGGTCTTCAGATATTCAACATCACTTTCCAATTCAGCAAACAACTCAGGGACCTTACTCCAGTCATCGGAAACCGTAGCATACTCTAATTCATAGAATAGTGTTTCGGTTCTTCGTTTGGAATTGGCTCGAGCCGCATTAAGGTCTTCGCGCACCCTGTTACCTGCATCTTGCAGGGTTAAAGTATCGGGCCATAACTTACGGGGAAAATGGATTAACAAATGAGCATAAAGATCCTGGTGTCGATAATGCGGGGCTGCGAACCCGGGATCCAAATGAATGGCCTGATCGTAGTATTGGTTGGCAATTACCAATGAAGACATCAAATTGTCCAGACTGCCCCCGGAATGGGCTTTGTCGAAATAAACATTGCCTTTGAGATAGGCCTCAAAAGCATCAGCATTCTGGGTTCCAATAGCAAACATTTCTTCTCTCCTTTCATCGTCGAGATAAATATTAAGAGTTGCCGCTATGTTCTCCGCTATATCCTCCTGTATGGTAAATATTTCGCCAAATTCACGATCATAGGTTTGAGACCAGATATGGTCATCTGTCTCAGGATTTATCAACTGCGCGGTGATTCTTAGGGTATTGCCAGATTTTCTAACTGATCCTTCTACCAGGTAACTAACCCCCAGCGAATCCGCAATTTTTTGTACCGGAAGGTCCTTCCCTTTAAAAGCAAACGAAGAAGTGCGCGCCGTGACCCGGAGTCCAGGAATTTGTGCCAGACTGTTCAGCAACTCCTCTGTAAGTCCGTCTGAGAACCACTCCTGGTCCTGTTCCACAGAGAAATCAACGAATGGCAAAACCGCAATTGACTTGTTATCAATTCCAACATCCGCACTGGAGCTGTGCCTGGGGCCAGGCGCAGGAGTTGCCAGTTGTTGTGAATACATGTAAAAAGCAATAAGGATCAAGGCCATTCCAATGAGAATAAAGTTATTGGTCAGGGGTTTTCTTTGAGACAGACTGAAAGGGTTTTGCCTGGACTGCTGAGAGTTGGTGGGTATAAACCCTTCCGGACTTCGTTCATAATTCCATGCCAGGTACATGGCGACTGGGAATCCAACCATGAGGAGCACCACTAATATTGTTGAGGTCGATTCCGGAAGGTTTAGCAGTGACTTTGCATACGGAGTCAACATGATCAGGAGCAATGTAAGCATCACATACAGGGCTCCCACTCTGATCACACCACGTCGTTGCACTTCAGCCCAGAGGTTATGGGATGACTGCTTGGATGTTTCTTTGGATGTTGCTGGGGATGGTTCGTTCGATGCTACTTTAGGGTCTTCAACTTCTGGTTGGTGAGTTGATGCTGATTCCGAGGATTTATCTTTCAATTTCCCCCCTATCTGCGCTCCCTCAGGTACACTGAAGCCCTCATTGGTGAGAGCGAACACCTCCATGGGCTCTTCTACATTCTTAAATTCAAAACTGCCCAGTGAAACGAGGTGGAACTCCCCTTTATTCTTAATCAGATCTCGAATTGATTTGGACATCAAAACGGACCCTGGAATGCTCATTGATTCCAAGCGCGAAGCTAAATTCACCCCATCTCCAAATACGTTGTTATTGTGGAAAATGACATCGCCCACGTGCATGCCAATACGTACAGGAATTTTCAAGTTATTTTTATATTCCTTTTGCAAGGCCATAGCGCATCTGACACAATCTATGGAACTGTCAAAAGAGAGGACAGACCCATCACCAAAATACTGAATGATTTTGCCTTGATGTGCAGGGGTGAATTTTTCCAGTACTTTTCTGAATTGATTGAGCAGCTTTAATGCCCTCACCTCATCCCTTTGCATGATGGCAGTGTATCCCACAATGTCAGTAAACATGATAGCGGCAAGTTGGTGTGATTGGGGCATCAAAATCTCAGCTATGGGTTACGAATTTCAAAATACGAAAAAAGTTTAGCATAAATTTCGGATTTGGCCCATTCTCCGTCATATTCAAAAGGTTATGGGCAGGTGCTGCACTTTTTCTTCTTTAATCAACCGGTGAAATACATCAATATTCCCACAATGATGGCTACTATTCCCAGGGAAGCTATGACATCCCACATGTTGTAACTGTATTTATTGGAATTGATCTGCTCGGGCGACAGGGTTCCAAAGGTCAACCCTGCCAGTTGCTTTTCTGAAGGTTTGGCCGTTAACAAACTGACTACGATCAAAATACCCACACAGATCACGAACATAACAATAGCGAAGTGAGAAAAGGGAATGTCCTGTATCGATTTCCAAAATCCCGTATAACTGACATCCTGGTTAAATGTTTTAATAGTGTCCAGTGTTAAGCGAACCAAACCAATGGAAAATCCACCGATCAGGGTGGCCATGGCTCCTTTGGCATTGATGCGTTTGAAGAATATACCTAACAGAAAAACCGCGGTAATTGGTGGGGATATATAGGACTGAACACTCTGCAGATAATCGTATAAGGTACCCGGAGCATTTTTCATAACCGGTATCCAGGCAAATCCCAATAGCACAATAATACCAGTAGCTATGCGCCCGGTCCGAACCAGGTCCTTTTCCGGGGTTTGAGGTTTGAGCTTTTTGTAAATATCAATTGTAAAAAGCGTGGAGGCGGAGTTGAAAACTGATGCCAGCGAACTCATTAAAGCGGCTAATAGTCCTGCGGCCACTAATCCTCTTATTCCTGAGGGTAATAAGGTTTTAACCATGGCCGGTAATACCTCGTTGGCCGATTCATACTGCAGCACGCCTTTTTGGCTTAGGGCATAGGCTACCATACCCGGAACTAAAAACAAGAAGACCGGTAATATTTTTAAAAACCCTCCCCAAATGGCCCCTCTTCGGCCTTCGGTGATATTTTTTGCGGAAAGTACCCGTTGCACGATATATTGATCGGTACACCAGTACCAAATACCCACAATGGCTCCGCCAAATACCATTCCCGTCCAGGGGTATCTGGGATGGTCTACGGGCTTCCACATATTGAAATGTTCACTTCCCACAATTTCTTTCAGCCCAAACCATCCACCTACTGCCTCATGGTTTAAGCCGATTAAGGTGACGGATAAAGCACCGGCAATCAATATAATGGTCTGCAAAGCTTCAGTATACACTACCGCTCGCATCCCTCCTAAAATGGTGTAAAGTCCGGTTATTACCAGGGTTAGGATCGCTCCCGTCCAAAATCCTATTCCTAAAAAGGACTGAAACACCACACCCCCGGCATAGATCGAAACAGAAACTTTGGTAAATATGTAGCCCACCAGCGAAACCACGGAGAGAAACCGTCGGGCCTTGGCGTTGTATCGTTTTTCTAAGAATTCGGGCATGGTGAATACCCCGCTTCTAGCATAAAAGGGAAGAAACACCCAACCTAGTAGTAAAACGATCCAGGCATGTAATTCATAGTGCGCCAGAGGCATACCACTATCCGCACCAGCGCCTGCCAGTCCAACTAAGTGCTCTGACCCTATATTAGAAGCGAAGATGGAGGCACCTACAATAAACCAACCAACATTTCTGCCAGCCAGGAAATAATCTTCCGAATCTTCCTGTTTTTGCCGGATCACCCACCAGGCGATACCCATTAGCAGTATGAAATAGAGCCCAATGACGAGCCAGTCCAAAGCTGTTAATCCATTCATAATGGAATTTTTTGATTATTGGTTAATGATAGATAGAAGACTTTGCTAATCATATCTCACACATCTCTCAATAAGGGCCTGGTCAAACAGGTAGGACCACCACCCCCTTTTACACTTATTTCCTGTCCTTGATAGGTAATCACCTCACAACCTGCATTGGTCAAAGCTCTCTGGGTCACGGGATTTCCGGTGGCTATTAAACACCGCCGGGGGGCCAATGCCAGCACGTTACAGCCCAGACTGTCGAACTCCTGCGGCGGCACTTCCAGGAGCTTATATCCCAGGTCCAGTAAGCTATTCCTGAAAGCGATCGGCATCAAAGGTGCATAAACCACTGCCAGGTCCTTATCTACGGGGCTGAATATAGACATTAAATGAAAAACATCATCAGGTCCCCGAAAATGCGGCAGCGGTACTGTTATCACCTCTACTCCCAATGGCTGCAACAACGCTGATAGTTGGTCAATACCTTGCGGATTTGTACGGTAGCTGTGACCCACCGCTAATGTTTTGGCATCCAGCCAGGTCACATCCCCTCCTTCCAACGTTCCCGGTGATTCAATTTCTCCCAATATCGGCAAGTCGATTTCCTGGCAAAGCTTTCGGGAGGCGTCGGGCTCAAGAGCGCGGGCCGACTTACCCATGCGGCAAATGATCATGCCTCGATCTGTGCTAATGGAGGCATCACGGCAGTAGATGGAATCCATTGTCAGTTGGTCATCGGTTGGCAGGTAATATAAATCCTCCACGCCATCGGCTACTAAGGCTTCGAATTCCCGGTATTCCAGCTTAGCCTTATGCATATCCGGCGCCTCCCAGTAATTAAGCTCCTGCCATTGCTTTTGAATAACGGTTTGGTCGATAAAGGCATGAACCACCGGTTTGATGAGCAGCGACTTAATATTGCCTACCTCCGATTGGTAAGTGGTCTTCATAGTTTTAAGAATAATTTTTCCATTTGATCCAAACGTAAAATGGAATGCCGGCTATTAACAGGATAAATCCCCAATAGACAACTTCCTCACCGGATCCAGCCACTGCCCATAAAGCATACCCGAAAGCCAAAAAGCCCAGGATCATCTTGATCAGGCGGTTACTAACAGCGCCGAACTGTTTCTGCGCTACCACCAAAACAAAGGAGGCCGCAGAAAATAAATAGGGTACCAGCACCGTCAGTGTAGCTAGCAGGATCACGAATTTGAAGGTGTCTACCAGTCCCCGGGTGAAGTTCATGACCATCAAAACCGACAACAGCACACTGGAAATAATAATACTCACAACGGGCACCTGGTTGCGGTTCCGTTTGCCAAATAATGGCGGGAATAACTTGTCTTGGGCCACCGCCATAGGAACTTGTCCCTGCATCAAAATCCAGCCGTTTAATGCCCCCAAGGTAGCTATTACTGCGGCCCCTCCCACCCAGTAATAGGCACTCTCTCCCAGCATAACGGCGGCGGCATCGGCAAAGGGTGCGGTGGAGTTTTGCAGATCGGAGGGGGCGATCAGTCCCAACACCGCGATAGTACCGGTAATATAGACTGCAGTGCTGATCAGGGTACCCAGTATGGTAGCCCGGGGAATGGTTTTCTCCGGTTGCTCAATATTGTCAGCTGGAATGGTGGCCGATTCCAAACCCAAGAAGGCCCAAAGGGTCAGAGTAGCGGTAGCAGTTACTGCCCCGAAAGCCGTGTCGTCGCTTAAATTGAAAGGCTGGAAATGTTCCGGGTTGACAAAAAAAAGTCCCCCTATTCCGATCAAGATAAGCGGTATCAATTTCAACACCGTAGTGACCAATTGCACCATCCCAGCGGTTTTCACGCCCCGGATGTTCACCCAGGTTAGCAGCCAAATGGCGCTTAAACCGGCGCCCACAGCCATTAAATTATTCTGCGCCAGTTCCGGAACGAATACCGTTAAATAGCTCACAAATGCTACGGTAATGGCGGCATTGCCACACCAAATGGAGATCCAGTAGCCCCAGGCTACCAGGAAGCCCGCAAAGTCGCCAAAGCCTTCCCGGGTATAGGCATAGGGGCCGCCAGCTTTTGGCATAAGCCGGCTGAAATAACTGAAGACCAAAGCCAGGGCTAAGGCGCCCAAGGCCGAGAAGAACCAGCCCAATAGGCTAATGCCTCCAAAAGAAGCTAATGCTGCAGGCAGCAAAAACACCCCCGAGCCAATCATATTTCCAGCTACCAGAGATGTACTGGTCCAGAGACCCAATTTATTTTTGGCTCGATCCATCTACTTTAAAAAATACTTTCTAATTTAAGTGACTGGGATTTTTAAAAGATACGACTTAAATATTATGGAGCAAAGTTTCTATGTCGATCCGGACATCTCTAAAGCAGAGACCCTGCCGGCCTCCTTTTACCGTGACCCTCAGCTGTTTGATACCCTGAAGGAAAAGATCTTCATGCGGACCTGGCAATGGATCGGCGATGAGTCCTTGGTACAACTGGAACAGCACATCCATCCATTTATCCTGCTGGATCAATACTTAACCGAACCCATGCTGCTAACCCGCAGCGGCCAGGATGTGATCAAGTGCCTTTCCAATGTCTGTACCCACCGAGGCAACCTGGTGGCCCAACACGCCGGTAAATTCAAAAACTTGACCTGTATGTACCACGGCCGCCGGTTTCAATTGGACGGAAAGTTTGAACATATGCCGGAATTTAAGGAAACCCAGGATTTCCCCCGTACTTGCGACGACTTATATCAATTTCCCTTGGAGCAATGGGGACCCTTTTTATTTGTGGGCTTAAACCCGGAATTCGGGTTTGACTCGGTCATTAACAAAATGAAAGAGCGGGTGGGCTTTTTGCCTTTAGGTGAGTTCACTCATGACCCCGCACAATCTAAGGACTATTTGGTACACGCCCACTGGGCCCTGTACTGCGATAACTACCTGGAAGGATTTCATATTCCATTTGTACACGATGACTTGAACCAGCAACTGGACTATGGCAATTATACCACGGAGATTTACGATCATCTCAACTTGCAAATCGGCTATGCAGATGACGCCAGTGAAGTATTTGAACTTCCCGCAGATCACATAGATTACGGTAAAAATGTGGCTGCCTACTACTATTGGGTTTTCCCTAATATGATGTTCAATTTTTATCCCTGGGGATTATCCGTAAATGTGGTCAGGCCCCTAGCTTTGGACCGTACCAGGGTGTCGTTTATCACCTATGTATATGATGCTTCCAAGTTGGACAGCGGAGCTGGAGCCCTGTTGGATAAGGTAGAGCGCGAAGATGAGTTCGTGGTGGAAGGCGTGCAAAAAGGAGTACGCTCCAGATTTTACCAAACCGGCAGGTTTTCCCCTACCCGGGAACAAGGAGTGCATCACTTTCACCGGTTACTGGCAGAATTCTTAGGACGGTAGTATACACGAAAATCAGGGGAGACTCTGCCTGCCAAACTTCAGTGTAGGCCAGGTTCATTACCACAAATTGCAATTCCCTGACCTTTTAACTAACTTCTGCGGATGGCATTAAGGAGAATGACCAAACTTCGACTATGCCCATTCACCACAATACAACCAATGAATTTCGTCATATGGAGGATAACCCTTTAAATGCTCCAGAAAACCAAGATCAACCCCTGGGGGAACAACAGCAGATCGCGAAAGACCTAAAGGCAGCCGGTAGAGGAAAGGACACCTTATTCCGGGTTACCATCCGCAACCAGGTAAACCAGATCGCTATTGCCGACAACAAAGCCAATATGATCATCAGCATCAACACCATTATCATCTCGCTGATCATCGCGGGTCTGGGATCGGGCATGAGCTTCGGTGAATTGAACATCCTGCAGTTTCCCCAGATCATAGCCCCCCTTACCATCCTCATGGTATCCTGTACCATATCGGCCATATTTTCTATACTGGCGGCCAAACCCCGAATGATGACCGGCAAACAAATTCGCGACCCCAAATCCACCAGCATGCTGTTTTTTGGGAATTTCAAGAATCTGCCTTTGTCAGAATACATCGACGAGATGTTAGGAATCTTAAAATCCAACGTGGATACTTATCGCAGCTTGATCATCGATCAATATTATTACGGCCAGATCCTGACCCGTAAATACCGGCTGTTATCATTTTCTTATACCGCTTTTTTAGTAGGACTGGTGGTTTGTGTGCTCACCTATTTGGTGCTGGCTTGGACAACCGATTGACCTCGGAGACTATATTCAATTAAGAAAATACATTTTCAAAGATCCTCTATTTTTCACATCAATTTCTCCCCTGTAGGTGCAGGAAAACTCTTCCTGGATCTCTTGATAAGTGGTTTCCGACAGGTTGATCATACCTGGCTCTGAATTTGATTCCATACGGCTGGCAATATTTACGGTGTCTCCCCAAATATCGTATTGCCATTTCTTGATGCCCACAATGCCTGCTATTACCGGCCCGGTGTGCACTCCGATCCTGATCTCGAAATGTACCAGCCCGTCTTGAGCATCCCATTCCCGCTTAACCAGGTCGATCATATCCCGGGCGGCTCCGACAACGTCGCGGGCATGAGAATGGCTCTCAGTGGGTAAGCCACCAGCACACATGTAGGAGTCCCCAATGGTTTTGATCTTTTCCAGGCGATATTTTGTGGTGATCTCATCAAAAGCTTTGAAATAGAAATCAATGCTGCGTACCAGCTGTTCCGGATCCACCTGTTCTGCCAACTTGGTGAATCCTTTAAAATCAGAAAACAAAACCGTAGCGGATTCGAATTTCTTGGCCTTTACTTTGCCGTTTTCCATGAGCTCCTGGGCGGTTTCCTGGGGTAGTATGTTCAATAATAAATCTTCAGACCGGTTTTTCTCCTCTTCAATAATCCGGTTGGTTTTTTTTACGTACTTATATCTATGAATTGCTCCTAGCGCCAGTAACATCACCATGGCCAAGGAAATCCCGGTAGCATAAATCACAAATCGTTGTCTCTTTACCTTCAACTGGGATATCTCTGACTCCTTTTCCAAAAGGTCCACTTCAACTTGTTTCTGGGACACTTCAAATTCTGTCCGTAGATCGGCGATCTGCTGTACGGTTTGGATATTATTAACACTATCCCGATAGACAATATGGTCCTTGTAGTATTGGTAAGAGGACTCCAGATCGCCTCTTTGCTCATACAATTCCGCAAGTTTTAGGTTGCCGTCACTGATTTGCTCCTTCAGTCCATATTTTCGGGCTAATTCCAGGCTTCTATTGGCATAATTTAAGGCCGTCTGGGCATCGCCTTTTTCCTGATATATGTCGGACATGTAGGTGAGGTACACAGAAATAGCATAGTAATCTTCCAGCTCTTCCAACATCGCTATGGCTTCGTTGATATTTGATTCCGCTAATGTGTTTTGACCGGTACTGGCGTATACCATGCCAATATTGCCCAGGTTATAGGCCTTGCCTATAGGATAATTGACTTTTTCGAAAAGTACACCGGACTCCTCAAAATATAGCGATGCAGAATCGTATTTACTGGAGTTGAAGTATTCGTCCCCAGCATTTAGAAGAGCAGTAGCCAGGGTCACTGTATCGGGGGTACTCCTCAACAGTTCAATGGCCTTATTATAATAAAGGATGGCGTTATTGCTGTTGCCATTTACCGAATAAATATCCGCAATGGAAATGTAGGCGCCCCCAATCAACTCTGACTTCCCTGCCTTGCTAGCGGTTTCAGCACTTTTGAATAAGAGCTCAATAGCGGTATCCAAATTGCCCTGTAATCTGCTAATGGCACCCTTTTGAAGATATCCTCGGGCTACATAGGACAAATCACCTTTCTCCGATGACAGCCTGATCAACTCATCGGCATAGGACATGGCCAAATCATAATCTTTGATCTCGTTAAAGGCCAACCCTCGCAGGAGCTCTAATTCCGTGGAATCTGCATAGGCCCTATTTTGATATACCTGTTTAAGGCTATCGGCAATCCGTTGGTCCTGCGCCAAGGCAGCGGTAGACAAAAGACCAATAACACAAAAACCTACATATGAAATTGGGCTATTTGGCAGATTCATTCAACTCATGGATTCACGCGCAGTTTGGGGTCAATTTCGAACATCTTACCTCTTGGATTTGCTGCAGTACCTACCCAAAATATCACGGTATAGTCAGTGTCCGGAACCTGTCTAGCCACTACTCTGGCATCTACATGAGCTACACCTGCTCTATTTCCAGGAGGTTGTTTAATAATCGCTGCGTTTTCAGTTACGTCAAAGATACAAACAGCGGCATCAGGATGAGAGCCCGCATTCTTAACGGTGCCTGCCCAGGAAACATAATGGTTCGCATACAAATTGCTTACATAACCTGGTCCGTAATTGCTTTCCGGGTCATTTTCATTGTCATTAAAGGCCACGCTGGCAATCACCTCTTCTTGGGAGGTAGCTGCCATTATGCTATCGACATCTACAATTAAGGTGATGATGCAGTCATGTGTGGGGTAAACACCAGGATTAGGGGGAGTTTTAATGGCGGTCATGTTTGGTTGGTTTATGTGATTTTTGATTGTTGAATAGTTATGGTTTGCCTGGAGAAATCAGGGATTCACCCGAAGTTTGGGGTCCACCCGTAAGTCTTGGAATCCTGATTCTGAGCCCTTGTTTATTATGCTGAAATAGATGCTGTAGGTATCCAAACTCCCTAACTGTGCGGAGTTCTGTACGGCGGCCATGACTTTACCTGCATTTCCTTGGATAGGGTCTTGACCGAAAATCTCATAGCCGCTGTCGTGCTGAATGCGATCGATAGAGATCCTGTAGTCTTCGCTGTCGTTACCTTCAGGCATTCCTTGCCATATCACTCTTTTTGTCTGGTAAACAGCAGATTCAAAATCCTTGGGTGCCACTCGCTGTCCGGAATTATCGTCTGATAGCCAGACAAATTGATCCACTTCTACCCCATTCTGCACCACATGGAAAAGGTTTTCAGCATCAACATGAAGGATAATAGTCACATCTTTTTTCATATTATTTCATTTGGACTTGTTTTGTTGTTCCTGTTTACTTAAGTATGAAGTGTTGATTTGGGTATAACCGGCAAAACAGCTGCTTTCCATTTGATGGTCCACGTTTTCAAACCCGCCCCAACTTCACCGTTTTATACTAATAGAAATCTCTTGGATTATTAGGTAAATGATTGGTTTTGATGGATATATCTGCATGGACAATCTATTGAATATATGAAGATAATCCAATTAAATCAGGCTGATAATGAACAACTCATAGTGAGAGTAGACACTTGGAAGCACAAATATTGTTAAATAAATTCCTGAATAGGCAGCTTCCTTTTTTGCTTCCACTTGCCCCGGGTAAAATCGGGGAATTGCACTGGTACGTTGCCCAGGTCAACGGAAGCCTCGGACAGCGGAGTTACGATTGACCAGGTGGCCCCGTCGTAAACATCCTGATCCAAGGGCCATCCGTGATTCAGACAATCGATAAGCCGATAAGTCATTAAATAGTCCATACCGCCGTGGAAATTAGGGTTTTTCTTAAGGTCCTCTTCCATTTTCTGCCACAACCAATGCCGGTATTGAGCCCTCATTTCTTCATACTCCCCTTCCTTTAAGAAGCTATGACTGTCGCGGCCCAGTACCGATAATTGACTGGGATAGCCTTCATGGTAGGCTTTGGTACCAGATAGCACGTTCTTACGGCTGTATGGACGGGGTGAGATCACATCATGCTGCACCAGAATGGTCTTATCATCGGCGGTTCTGATCAGAGAATTGTTCATATCCCCGTGTTTGAACTTTTTCCCGGCAAATTCAGTGGCTCCCAGTTCCTGGGCCAGCAGGCCCATGCCGCGGGACTTAGTGCTCATGGAAACCAGGTGTTGAAAGGTGTCCCCCCTCAATATATCCATATACTGGGCTACCGGACCTAGTCCGTGGGTAGGGTATAGATTACCGTCGTGATGGAGATGCTGTACAGCCCGCCAATTCTTGTAATATTTGTCTTGCATGAACAGCTCCCTGAGGTCGTGATTATAAGCGGCTTCACCGTAGGTAAGCTCGCCGAAAACTCCCTGCTGAGCCATATTGAGCAGCCACAGTTCTTCATCACCGTAGCAAACATTCTCCAGCATCATACAGTTTTTTCGGGTCTGCTCGGCGGTATTGATAAGATCCCAGGTGTCCTCCAGGTTGGTGGCCAAAGGCACTTCAACCGCTACATGCTTGCCTTGTTCCATAGCGTATTTGGCCATGGGTGTGTGTAACAGCCAGGGAGTGATTACCAGAACCAGGTCCAGGTCGTCCCGCTCTACCAGCTCCTTCCAGGAATCTTCCTGACCAGAGTAAGTGGTGGGTTTCTGCTTATTGGTTTCTTTTAAGGAGGCCAATGCCTCATTTACTTTTGATTCCCGGATATCACAAATAGCTACGATCTTGGCTTTGGGAAACAGGGCATCCTGTAAGCGTACATGACCCTGTCCTCGCATACCCAGGCCGATAACGCCCACTCTTACCTGTTTTATGGGCTCTACCCGTAACCCCATAACGGTACTTCCCATTGCCTGGGGCAGTGTTGCTATCCTTGAGTTGAATTCTTCCGCAGTTACTGCCGTTCCAAAACCTAAGCCTAAAAAAGACCCGGCGGCCAAAGATTTTTTTAGAAAGCTTCTCCTGTTATCCATAATTATGTGATTTAGGTGGGATTATATATTCAAGCTATGAAATTCAGATAAAATTAGCCTTAAAAATGTTTAAAATTATGGGGTGGCACTTAGCTCCACCATGGTATCCAGTTCCTCCAGGGCAAATTTAACGGCGATCACGCTGTTGTTTCCCTGATCTTCACGCCGGTACTGTAAATAAGTAGTAGCTAAAAATGTGCCATCTTCCAGTAATTCCAATCCCGAATAACCGCAATCGTATTCCTGGTAGTTTTTCAACAGTCGCACCCGGTATTGCCCGTGGGTTCCCGCTTCCAGATCTTTATAGGTGCCCACCCAAGCCACATAATCACCTTCGGTGGGTCCTTTGGCAGTGCGTTTTTGGCGGTCCCGGAACACTACCACTAATCGTCCGTCGGGGCTGTAGCGAATTACATGCCGGTCGCCGCAAAGTTCTCTTGGCAAAGGCCGGGGCTCTGTCCAGGTCTCGCCTTCATCACGGCTGAAAATGATTTGGGAGTTATAGCGCCGTGAATTTTCCCGTAACAGCATGGCCAGTTCCTGGCCGTTGGGAGATCGCACCAGACCCGGTTCACAGATATAGCGCAGGGAGTCCTCCCAGATCACCTGCGGGTAGCTCCAGCTTAAGCCTCCATCTTCAGATCTGGTCTTGTACAAGACAAACTTTTCGGGATCCTGATATATTTGGTTACTGCCGCCGATAAAGCGCCCGTCGTCATGAAAGAAGGCCAGGTATTTACCGGGAGCGAAGTGGGCATCGGTAGCCTGATCTTTTACGGGAATTAGATCTCCCATCACCACGATGCCGCCCCAATCGCCTACGGGCTTATAAGTTGACCAGGTTTCACCCATGTCCTCAGACACCGTCATTCGAGTAGGGTAAAGTCCTGTAAAGATAATCAATCGCTCTACGCCCTGGGTATCGGTGACCTGGTGTATGGTGGGCACCTCCTCTACCCTTCCCAGGGCGGTAGCCGAAGGATTTCTGGGTGACCAGCTGTGGCCTCCATCCGTAGTGCTGCGCAGGGTGGTGGTGCCCTTTCCGTGCCCCCCCAAGGGGTAGACCGCCAGCACCGTTTCTTTTCCACCTACCCTAATCTTTACGGTGGTAGGGTGCCCAAAATAAATCCCAGGTTCACGATCCACCACAAATTGCCGGGATGAGTCGAACGCCAGGTCTAAATAAGGAATTTGAAATTCAGGGGGCAAAAAAGAGCCCGTTTTAGTCTTTTGATGAACATTTGGGGCAGGATCTTTGGTGTTGCAAGCAGGAGTTAAGACCACCAACAGACAGATCATCAAAAAGTAGCGGAATTTGTCAAGCATGGAGTAAGTTGAGAATTTTTAAGAGAAATTAAAACCCTTCCATAAACCCTCTAAAGCAGTACAAGCCTGCTCGCGACAGGGGCGAAGCAAAAACTGAAACTTGTTTTTAATGGCCAGTCCCTAAGTTTTGTAATACTCCACACTTCCCTGTTGCGCCAGGTCCGCTATTTTATCAATCAGCTGCTGACGGCGGGAGATGTCCATGCTGGAAAAGGATTTGGCTAAATCTACTTTCTCCTGCATTTGCCGGGCGTCGTCAGGCCCGGTGATCAGCACGCTTACCGGCAACGACCACACAAAATGCAGCGCTTCCTCAATGCTGACGCGGTCGGGAATGATCCTGGGTTTGTTACCATGCTGACCTTGGCGACTGCCCCCAAAAAAGCCCCCGTTGGCCAGGGTTTTCATAGCTAGTACTCCGATCTTGCGATCCACCAGTTTTGGCATGATGTTTTTTATAAAGCTGTTGTAGGTGGGATCGGCCAGGTTGACCGGCATCTGACAGGTATCGAATATATCGCTGCGCTTCAGCACCTGGGCATGGGCCTGGGGGTTGCTGTGACCAGTAAATCCAATATAGCGGGTCTTGCCACTGGCTTTGGCTTCCTGCATGACCTCAAACACACCATTGGCAATCCTATTGTCTACATCCCGGGTTGAAGTTACCGCATGCACCTGCCAAAGATCCAGGTAATCCGTGTTTAACCTCCTGAGAGAATCTTCCAGGTGCTGTCGTACGCCTTTGGCAGTAGTAGCAGTGGACTTGGTCATGATAAACACCTTTTCCCGGTATTTGGGTACCAGTAGCTTGCCCAGTCTTCGTTCACTACCGCCCGCCTGGTAGGATTCCGCGCTATCAAAAAATCGTACGCCCCCTTCCAGAGCAACCTCCAAAGTCTTCTGGGCCTCTGATTCGCTCATACGTCCAATGTGCCAGCCTCCCAGCCCCAGCATGGTGACTTTCTCGCCGGTACGGCCTAAGATGCGCTGCGGCAAGAGGTTTCCTAATTGATCCTTAGAAAGTTGGTGGGCCAAGCCATCGGTGGGTAATACCAGTGACGCGGTAAGTCCAGCCAAATATTTTAAAAATTCACGTCGATCGTTCATAACTGATTTGATGGGCCTTCCAGGGCCAGTTAACACATTCTGCGATTTCAGGGTACAGCACCAGATCGGCCTTGCCCTTGAGAGTAAAGGTAGTTAATGCATTTCCTTTCAATAAGGACTTTGCCAGCTGAAGCGTTTTGCCGGTCACCGAAACATCATCAACCAGCAATATGTGGGTCTTTTGAGGCAACTCCGGGAGTTCTTTCATCAACAATGGTGTTTCATACAACGGAGTATTGTGTTGGTCTCGGTAGTTGATGGTAAATATTTGCAAAGGGCATTGCAGCTGATGTGCAATAAGACTGGCCGGTACCACACCACCGGTAGCAATCCCGACTACCAAGTCTACATCAGGAAAACTAAATTTTCTTAATCTTTTACTTATATCACTAAATGATAACTCTATCATATTTAGCTATTTATGCTTCTTATATTTAAGAATAAACAGATTGATGACCAGCAGCACCAACACTCCTATCCAGCCATTTGACAGTACTTGAGTCACGAAATCACCTAGGGGATTTCCCAAGATCAAGGCGGTAATACTCAAAGCCAGGACATAGGCCACCACTGCCGTTAATCCTTTTAGAATACCCGGTGAATTTCTCAGTAACCACACCACGCTGACAAACAATACCAATTCCAGGGAAAGTGTCAACAGCATATCCCCTTGAGGGAAGCCCGTAACCAGGTAATTGAGCGCAGGTGCTGAGAGGGCAGCCAGCAACGATACGTGGTATCGATATAGGTATGCAGCAATAAAAGGTGCATAAAATATGGGAAGCAACTTTACTCCGATGGGCAGGCCATTGACCGGTGGAACAAAGTGCATCAAAAAGGGCAGCAGGAAGCTGGCTGCTACAAAGATCAATACCGCCTTAAATTGCAGCCGCTCCCACCAGTGTTGAGGCAGGGTTACCGTTTTCATTTCGCTAAGTCGATTTTTATATAATTTACCCAAAATATTTCTTTATGAGGACCTATTCCCCGGTAGTTTTTTAAAGAGCACATCCTATTGAAGTGTTTTACGGCAACTTATGTCAGCATAGAATCGTTTGCTCCTATGCAAACTTTTGGCAACCTTGCAGTGCACCGATATTAAACCATGAACCAGCCATCACCTATAGAACAAACAACTGCTCCCTCCACCTCGGTTTGGCAGCAATTAAAGGATGCTATTAAGGGTACGGATGCGGATTACACCAAGATCGATCTAAAAAAAGCCATTTTCCTGCTGGCCGTTCCCATGATTCTGGAGTTGGTGATGGAATCCACCTTTGCTGTGGTGGACATTTACTTTGTGGGCAAGCTAGGCCCTTCCGCGGTAGCTACGGTAGGGCTGACGGAAACCTATTTATATCTATTATATTCCATCGATATTGGTCTGTCAATGGCCGTTACCGCCATTGTAGCCCGGCGCATAGGGGAAAAGAATAAGAAAGAAGCAGGCATCACCGCCTTACAGGCTATATTCCTGGCCATTCTTACCTGTATTCCTTTTTCTATAACTGGAATCCTGTTTGGGAAAGAACTATTAGCCCTTATGGGAGCGGATCAGTGGGCTCTGGAGAACGGCTACCCCTATATTCAATGGATGCTGGGCGGCAACGGTGTTATTATATTATTGTTTGTGATCAATGCCATTTTCCGGGGAGCCGGAGATGCGGCTATGGCTATGCGTGTGCTTTGGATAGCCAATGGCATCAACATCATCTTGGACCCCCTGTTGATCTTTGGCTGGGGTCCTATCCCGGCAATGGGTATTGAAGGAGCAGCCATTGCCAGCAATATTGGCAGGGGAATTGGGGTAGCTACCCAAGTGTGGGTATTGGTCCGCGGTGGCAAGCACATTAAGATAACCTGGGGGCAATTTTACTGGAATGCCAAAATCGTCTTGAACATTATACGCACTTCCCTGGGCGGAGTGGGCCAAATGATCGTGGCCATGACCTCATGGATCTTTCTTATGCGCATATTGTCGGATGTAGGCAGCGAAGCAGTAGCCGGGAGTACTATTGCACTGCGCATTATGTTGTTCACCCTGATGCCTGCCTGGGGCTTATCCAATGCTGCAGCCACATTGGTAGGTCAGAACCTGGGGGCCGGCAATCCACAACGCGCAGAGTCCTCGGTTTGGAAAATTGGAGTATACAATATGATCTTCCTGGTGACAGTTTCGCTGGTTTATTTTTTCTTTAACCATCAGTTGATGGGTATCTTCACTGACGATGCCCAAGTCATCGAAATCGGTGGGGAGTGGCTGCAGATCCTCTCCTACTCCTACTTTGTCTACGGTTGGTGGATGGTATCCGTGCAAGCCTTTAACGGCGCCGGTGACACCCAGACCCCCACCAAGATCAACGTGGTATTTTTCTGGTTGATCCAGATACCGCTGGCCTACCTATTGGCCATCAGATGGGACTGGGAACATTCCGGAGTGTTTTGGGCGGTTTTCATTTCAGAAACCTCGGTAGGCCTGTTTACTTTGTGGCTGTTTAAGCAGGGAAGATGGAAGAAATCGAAAGTTTAACTCTGGGGGTTTAGACCAAGTGTTTGTTTTCCTGTCCTACTGGGTTATTAACTTTTCACTCCATACAATCTTTATAACTGGCCGTACCGTCCTGAAGCAGGATTGGGATAGACTAGAATTCATCCCGATTCGCCCTACCGGGCTCCCCTTTGTTTTCTATATATCTGCGCACATTTTTCAACTTGTTATTATCATGCCATAATCAACCTATTTACGGGCGCTTACTACTACAAATGATCCCTCACCATAGCCTTCCTTAACAGCCTGGACAAAGTCTATCTCTTCTAAATTTCCATATAGGGTTTGAGTAAAATAAGGCGACTTGAAGCGGGCTTCTTTTAACCAGGTTCTCACTTTGTCTACAGTGTGAAAATTTGCCTGTTTGTAAAAAATGCTTTTGGAGCGGTTGTCTTCATACTCTTTGGCCAAAGCACTGTCTTTATCAATAAAACCAAGTATCAATTTACCACCCGGTTTTAGCACCCGATAGGACTCCTTCAGTGCACTCAACGGCTTATTCAGATAACATATCAAGGTAATCATCATTACGAAATCAAAATGCATATCACGATATGGAAGGCGCTCGGCGGTAGCGTCCATAACTTCCAGCCCTTTATCGGAAGCTATACTCCTCATAGCCGCAGCCGGTTCCACTCCTTCTTTAATTCCCAGTTCTATGGCAAAGCGACCGGTGCCCAAACCCACTTCGATTCCTTGGGTTTCAGCAGGTAGTTTCTCCATATGCTCCTTAAGCGCCAAAACTTCAGATTCAAATACCTTAGGGTGGCGTTCAAACCAGGTTTCGTAGTCGCTGGCGTATTCGTTAAATATTTCGATAACTTGCATAATTCTTGGTGTTTATGTTAGGACGGACTCTTCCCAAATTTTCCTCAATACATCCGGTAGTACTGACTCGACTTCTAGCATTTGCTCTTCATTAATATAGGTGGCTATCACTCTAAAAATTCTTTGTAAAGCAACTACAGTTTGATCCCGGGTAAGGAAATCGTTGATCGCATATTCGTGATCTCCTTTCATGACCTCAGCAATAAAGTCATCCAGGTGCCGGAAAGGTGTTACCGTTTTTTGGACCCGCCACCCATCCACAAAAAAGGGCTTAAATGGCAAGGGTAGCAATGACAAAAACTCCAGAGACTCAATCAGGTCCCAGCGATTCCTCAAGGCACTAAAAACTGCCAAAAGCATTCGTTCAGCTTTCTCCAAATTCTCAACATCGCCTAATTCAGCGGCCATGGTTTGTATCATTGGTCCACTTTCCGGTACATAATTTCCATACATGGCAATCGATATGTTTAAGGCAATACTCCCACCATATTCAATACCTGCTTTTCACTCATGCTGCGACCCATGATGCGGAATACCGCATATATTGCTTGCTGGGCCTCTTCTTTGGTAGTGAAATCCTGGATGGACGATTTCCCGTCCAATTTTCTAACCTCATTAATCAGATCATCGAGATCCTCTACGGGCTTCGCTTGATGCCTCAGCACTGGCCAGTGGTCTACAAAGACCACCTTTAAGCTCATAGGCAAAGTATCCAATAGCACTAATGCCTGCTTAAAACTCAACCGGTTGCGCAATGCATGTAATACAGCTTTTAGGGTACGCGCTGCCCGATCCAGGTTATCCGGACACTTTAATTCTTTAGCTAAAGTCCGCAATATCTGCTGACCCTCCTGTTGATATTTTTCAAAATACATTGAGTTTAAATTTTAATTTTCAATTGATATTATTCCCCATAAAGCCGGTGCTCTTTAGTCAAAACCATTCCGATATTTCAACTTTTAAGATGCTGCTTAAACCAATCCGCAGCCAACTGTGCTACCTCCTCTAATTTCCCGGGCTCCTCGAATAAATGCGTGGCATCCGAAATAATTTTAAGCTCTTTCACACAGGTTAAACTATCGTAAGCCTGTTGGTTAAAAGTGATGACTTGATAATCCAGCCCCCCTACCAACAATAACGTAGGCGCTTTCACCTGGTAAAGTATATTCATGGCCAAATCCGGCCGGCCTCCTCTGGAAACTACCGACTCAATTCTGCTGGATAGTGCTGCCGCTGCTTTTAAAGCCGAAGCGGCCCCAGTACTGGATCCAAAATAACCCAGATGTAAGGCCCTGCATTCAGGCAATTTTTCCAGCCATTCCGTGGCGTACACTAACCTCTCAGTTAACAACTCAATATTGAAACGCCGCTGGTATTCACAGTCCTCTTCCTCCGTCAATAAGTCAAAAAGTAAGGTACCCAAACGTCGCTGCTGAATCACTTGCGCCACGTAATTATTCCGTGGGCTCAAACGACTGCTCCCGCTTCCATGAGAAAATATCACCAAGCCGGTAGCATTATCAGGAATACATAAGTTACCCACTAACTCTACCGAATTAGCGGCAATCTTTACCAATTCGTCAACCATTTCAGTTTTAATTGATCATATTCTCCTCTACTTACTCTACTTTAAATGTAATAGAGGCGTTGATGCGGTATTGAGCAATTTGATTATTCTCTACTTTACCGCTATGGTCTTTGATGTAAATGGACTCGATATTTTTAAGACTTTTGGAAGCATCGGTCACAGCCTGTTGTGCCGCATCTTCCCAACTTTTATCGGAATATGCTAACACCTCGATTACTTTATGAACACTCATGTTTAGTTGATTTTAGTTATAGATAACATTCAATCTTGAATGTAGTTATCACCAAGGTAAGGTAGTTACCAAGTTTTGGTTCAACCATGAGGGCCCTTAGTTGGTGCGATGATTCTTATCAGTGGAACGCCAATCCTATTAAAATCCGGTAAACTCTTTACAAGTATTGGTATTGTTTTTAGATATACGTAATTGGAGTTCGAGTTTGTAGCTTGAGCCTCAGGTTGAGTTTGAGTTGGGTAGTTGCACTTAATAGTAATGCTTTGCTTATCTAGTTTCTTCTGAGCTGCATGGCCTTTTTCACCCTGGTTAAAGCCAATTTGATGGCTACTTCCCGGGGAGGGATCTTTTGCTCCCACGATTGCCTGATCACCTTATCGGTATTAAAGCTTATTTTTTCTTTTACCATGGATAGTGCGGCTTGTTGAGAGCCGCCGTGATATTCCACTGCGGCACAAATCACTCCTCCAGCGTTGGCAATGAAATCCGGAATAACATGTACACCATTTTTGAAAAGGATCTCTTCTGCTTCCCGGGATATGGGGATATTGGCTCCCTGTACGATTAGTTTGGTTTGAAGCTTTGAAACATTGTCCACATGAATGATATCAGGACGAGCACAAGGGATCCAAATATCACAAGGAACCTTAACAATCTCCAAGGTATCTCCTTTTTCACCGTCTTCATAATGAATTACACTGCCAGTCTCCTTCTTGACTGCGGTTAACGTTTCCAAATCGAGGCCATTGGTATTGGTTACAGTTCCCTGTGAATCCGCTATTGAAATAATCAGCGCCCCCAGTTGGCTGAAAAAACGAGCAGCATGTTTTCCCACAGCGCCAAATCCCTGAATACACACCTTAGCGCCTTTCAAATCCACTCCATAAAAGTCTCCGGCGGTTTTTGCTGCTTCAGTTAAACCCAGACCTGTAGCCCCTAATTCATCCAGAGGAATGCCACCCAACTCCCTGGGCAATCCAACCGCCCGCCCAATTTCATCTTTTATCCAAGCCATGCACACTTCATCGGTACCCATGTCCGGGCCGGGTATATACTCCGATAGATGCTCAATAGCCAATGCAAATGACCTAATTAGGGCTTCTTTTTGCAGTTTTGATAATGTTTTGGGATCCGCTTGAATTACGGCTTTACCTCCTCCGTGGGCCAAGCCGGCAGCGGCATTCTTGAGCGTCATGGCCCGTGCCAAACGAAAGGCCTCTTCTAGGGTCACATCTTTGGCCATACGAATTCCACCAATTGAAGGTCCAGCGGCTACATTGTCAATGGCCAGAATCGCTCTTAGATCATTTTTTGGATTATAAATGTGCACTATTTTCGAAGGACCCAGTTCATCGGAGAAGGTTAATATATCTGTTTCCATAGGAATATAAGTAGGTTAGCTCAACTGAAGTTTCTGAGTTAGGTATTGCTTGATTTTAAATTTTTGAATTTTTCCGGTTACTGTCATAAAAGGTGCAAAATCCTTGACCAGATGTAGGTATCTAGGGATTTTGGGCCACTCCATTTTTCCACTACAACGCTTCTTTATTTCATCTAGGCTCAATGAGAATCCAGGGTGACATTTTACCACTAATGCTACCACCTCCTGCAAAGTAGGATGCGGTACTCCTATTACCTGAAGCATCTCGACCTTATCGGCCAACAATGAATGCAACAATTGTTCAACTTCCGCCGGATACACATTGTGACCTCCCACTATTATTAGCTCCTTCAATCTTCCTACGATATAATAGTACCCATCTTCATCTGTTTTCGCTAAGTCGCCGGTTCTTAGCCACCCATCTTTTATGGCCTTTTGGGTTTCCTCCGGCTTATTATAATATCCCTGCATCACGTGATACCCCTTCACCCAAATCTCCCCAACCTGACCTAATTCTACCATTTCAAAAGTGTTGAGGTCAACTATTTTTGATTGGGTATGAACAATGGGCTTACCAACGGAATGTATGCGTTTTTCCATGGAATCATGGGGGTCGGTTTGGTGTGTGATAGGTGAGGCTTCGGTCAAACCATACCCAATGGTCATTTCATTTGCCCCCATTTTGTGGGTAATAGCCTCCATTAATTCTTTATCTACCGGGGCTCCTGCTATGATACCCGTTCGCAATGTTCTGAGGTCGAATTTATGTAAATCTAAGACATCAAGTTCCATCAAAAACATAGTGGGTACACCATGGATTGCAGTACATCTTTCTCGTTCAATGGCTTGAAGGGTTTTCAGAGCATCGAAATTAGAAGCGGGTATTACCATAGCTGCCCCCGTCACCAAGCTACAAAGGTTTACCAAAATTGACCCAAAGCAATGATAGTAAGGTACCGGACCACACAAACGATCCTCACAAGTCAAACGCATATGCTCAGCGGCAGCCCGGGCATTATTTAGAATATTATTATGACTGAGCATGGTCCCTTTGGGAAAGCCAGTTGTTCCGGAGGTGTACTGGATCATTGCGGTATCATGGGGTGACAATTCAGTTTCAGAAACCTCCAAAGTTGTTTCAGATATGTCCCCGCCCAATGCCAGTAAATGCTGCCAGGATACCATACCTGGGCTGGACTCCTGGTCTATTACTATAATTCGGTGCAATTGTGGAAAAGCTTTCAGCTGTAAGGGATCTAGTGCATCACATTGTGATATCTCCGGGCACAGATCGTTAATGATAGTTACATAATCATAGTGGTAGGTGGTTTGGGCGCTTTGCTTTTGGAAGCCCCTAGTCATAACCAGGATTTCGGTATCTGACTGCTCCAGGGCATATCGCATTTCCTCCTGCTTCCATTCCGGATTTATGGTTACCAATACTGCACCAATCTTGGCTGCAGCAAACTGCACCAACAGCCATTCCGGCACATTTGTAGCCCAAATAGCTACATGGGTTTCCTTTCCAACACCCAATGCCAACAAGCCTTTGGCGACCTTCTTAACTTGCCGGTTGAGTTCTTGCCAGTTCCATCTTATACCTAAGTCACTATAAACGACCGCTTCTTTATCCTTGAAATACCTGGAGTTGTAGGTCAGGCGGGCGCCAATAGTGGTGTTAAGAAATTCCAAAACTATGCTTTATCAAACATTATAAATGTATGATAGTCAATGGTACCTCTGTAAAAAATGATTGGTATCATTAGTGCGCCTGACATACCAACTGGAGTTCCGTACTCCTATGATCAGGAAATCTCATCAGATTGTATTTTGCCATGGATGTGCAAAGAAGGCCCTAGGGAGGGCTGATGTTTTTGCAGATTTTCACTGATCTTGATTAATCTTTCATTCACTAAAAAATGGATGCTGTCCTTCTCAAATCTTCCATCATCATATTGCTTGCCTCCCTTTACATCGGTTAAAACCTCTATACCCTGATTAATGTTACTAATAGCCCAAATATGAAATTCCTTGGCTTTCACTGCTTCAACCACTTCCTCTGTCAACATTAAGTGCGACGTATTTGATTTTGGAATAATTACCCCTTGCTTACCATCCAAACCTTTGTTTTTGCATACGGTAAAGAAACCTTCGATCTTTTCATTGATTTTTCCAACTGCCTGGATTTCGCCCTTTTGGTTTATTGAACCAGTCACGGCAATCCCTTGCTTTAGTGGAACACCGGATAGGTTTGACAAAATGGCACAAAGTTCTGCGCATGAAGCACTGTCTCCTTCAATTTCCCGGTAACTTTGCTCAAATACCAAACGGGCCTCAAGGCTGACCGGTTTGTCCTGACCATACTTCTCAACCAAATATCCACTTAGGATCAATACCCCTTTGGTATGGATCTTACCACCTAATTCAGCCTCTCTCTCAATATCTATAATGCCATGTCTTCCGGTGCCTATGGTAGATGTAATTCGATTGGGACGCCCGAAAGTAATATCCCCTAAATCATGAATTGAAATCCCATTCAACTGACCGGTCTTTTGACCTTTTAAGTCTACCATTATAATATTTTGGTCAATCAATTCATTGATCTTGTCTTGTATCAAATTAGACCGCAGGTATTTCTCTTCAACGGCTTTTTTGATGTAATGACCGGTAATCGTGGGGTGATCTACTTGTTTCGCGTAGTGATTGGCCTCATAAATAATATCCGATATCTCCCCGAATCGAGTGGAAATCTTATTTTGATCTCCAGCCTCTCTGGCAGCGTATTCAAGTACCTTCACCAGGCCGTCCTTGTTTAATGGTTTCAAATCATGTTCCTGGCAAATGTCTTTTATTACCATGGAAAAATCTTTGATGTTTTCCTTGGTATTGGACATGGCTACATCGAATTCTGCCTTTACTTTAAACAGCTCCTTAAAATCATCATCTAGTTCATAAAGCAGATGATAGTACCGGGGGTTTCCGATTAAAATAATTTGAACATCCAGTGGTATGGGGTCCGGCCGTAAACCTTTGGTGCTGAGCCAACCGAACCTTTGACTGATATCTTCCATCTCAATACATCGATTTCTCAGAGCCCTTTTCAGACACTCCCATGAATATAAATTCCGTAACAATTCATCCACAGGAATAATTAAATAACCTCCATTTGCTAAATGAAGGGAACCACGTCTGATCAAAGTGAAATCCGTGACTAAAGTACCTAATTTGGATTCATATTCTACCTTCCCGAAAAGATTATTCAAGGTAGGATTATGCTCAAGCACTATTGGGGCTCCCTGCAATTCGGAATTATCTACTAAAGCGTTGACCTGATAAATTATATTGGCTTGGACCGAAGAGCCTAGCGGAGATTTTTCGTTTTCAAGTCGTATGAAATCTCTTAAATTAGATAGAATATCATTTTTTATGGCATCCAGATAACTAAGCACTTTAGGTTGTGCCATATATTTATCCCTCAACTCATCTAATAGGGTTTCAATAGCAAAGAGCGCCACTTCTTTTTCCAGCGCTATAATATTTTCATTACAGGATTTATCCAGATCACGGCTACGCCGAAGCACCAAACGGATCTTATCTTTTAACATCTTTTGTTTCTGAATAACCGCTTTTTGCTGGGACAAAGATAACTTCTTAAAAGACTCATCGTCTAAAGGTTTGCCCCGTACTATCGGCAAGGCAACTATTTCCACGGGAGTATGTTTCAAAACAAAACCTTCTTCAATGGCTTTTTGATTGGCCTCTGAAAATAGATCCCCTTCCTTTTGTTTCCATCGGTTAAGAATTTCCTGCTTCTTGTCGGAGAACTCCTCACTTTCAAAAGCTCTCATTAAGGCCTGTCTGGCCTCCTCAATAAAAGTTGCAATGTCTGACTTAAAAGTAAGGCTACCACCATTGGGAAGTTTTAATGTCAGCGGTGTATAAGGGTCTTGAAAATTATGTACATAGCACCAATCACTGGGGGTGGGGTCTTTAATGGCACGTTCTTTTAAGAAATGTTCAACTGCAGTGTATTTTCCACTACCCGGATAACCAGATACATAGATGTTAAAACCCTGAGTCTTGTTCCCAAGACCGAAGTTCAAAGCATTTAAGGCCCTTTGTTGACCGATGATCGGTTTCTTTCTCTTTTTTTTATTTATTGCTTCCCAAGTTGAAGCGGAAAGAGAATAGGTTTTTCTCAATTGCCGATAGCCTAATTCTTTGATCATAAAATCGAGATATTATGTGACAACTTCAGGTCATTGATGCAATAAGTTGAGATCAACTACCAATCACTATGATTTTATTAATGATGATAATTGACCTTTATCAAGTCCCATCTCAACCCAATTCCGTTTCTTCAATGTGCGCTAGCTCCCTATTACAAACTTTAACAAACATGAATAACTCAGTTCAGAACTTTTCTTTGCTGTGGTGGACATCCAACTTATTGGGATAATGAGCAGCCTTCTGGTTGTAGGTCTTCGATTTCGTTGACGATTGGTGCGTGGTATCGGTGCTGGCCTGTAACGGTTCAGGGTCATTACCTTGTTTGCTAGCCAAATGACTAGCACTATTAATCCGATGCATTCAGGTATGATCAGCCTGATCAGCAACAGTAACTTATTTTGCAATGGTCATCCCCAGAATTGTATTATACTTATTTTAGCATTATTATGAATTCTTTTTAGACAGGCGGGAAGTTGCAGGTAAACTTTAGGCAAACTCTTTAACCACCATCCTAGTTAAATGAAAAAACCCAGCGCATTTCTAATGGTGCAGTCCATATTGCTTCTTATACTATTGGTGGGTGCAGTGGTGCTTTATTTCATTAATCAATCCATCGATGAACAGCAGCAAGAAGAGCGGGAATTGCATTTGCAAACCGTCCATGACCGCTCCAGGGAAGAGATCATAGATGCCATTGACAATTTTACTACTTTGGTAGCCGGAATTCAAACCCATATTAAACACAGTGATACTTTCCCTAACTCGGAAGAATTACAAAATTTTATTAATGATCTGTTAAACAGTGTCAATTACCAGGATTCCATGGTTGTGTCTTTTATGGACACCTCTCATGTTTTCCGTTATTGCTTTACCCGCGATGCTAACGATCCGGCCGAATTAGTGGGTACCTCTTTGGAATCATTCCGGGACAAGGCTTACATCGAAACAATAGATAGCATCTTGAGTAGTGGTGAATTATTCATGACAGGTCCTATAAATTTAAAAGAAGGCTGGGTGGGCGCTCCGATAAATTTTCAGGTAGAGCAGAATGGTGAACTTATCGGTTACCTATCACCGACTTTAAATTTTAAAACTATCCTAGACCGGGTGTACCGCTTGGAGGATAAAGAGCGCTTTGCCTTTAAATTCACTACCTCCCAAGAATACGATTTTGACAGGGAACAGGTATACGACGGTTCCAAGGTCTATAATAATCGTCAGGACCCTCAATATTATAAGAATTTTAATTTGAACCCTGAATCATTTGTACATTCCAGTTTTTCAATTCATGGTTTAAACATGACCATGGCTACCGCTCATAAATTACCATACCAAAGGAGCAGATCAGTTACTTACTTAGGGTATGGCTGGTTTTTGATGCTACTAGTTATCATTGGCCTGGTATTGCGGGAAGTATTTTACTATCGTAGTAAAAGCACTCAAGAAGCACAAGAGAAACAACAAGCTATCCAAGAACTGTACATTAAAAACTACGCCATAGATTCATCTATAACCCCTATTGCATTGGGTGATTTAGAAGGACGCATTTCCTATGTCAATGATGCTTTCGTGGATCTTTGGGGGTATGATAGTGCGGACGAGATCATTGGGCGACCTAACGCTGATTTTAGCAGCTCCCCGACAAAGGTAAAAAACATCATGATAAGTCTTCAGCAAACTGGTGCCTGGGAAGGTGAGGATATTGCTCGAAAAAAAGACGGCAGTTATTTTCAGATACGGTTAACCGCTAACTTGGTAAAGGATAAAATGAACCAGCCAGTCTGCACTATGGCCTCTGTTATGGATATTACTGAACAAAAAAGAATACAACAGGAACTTACAGATAGTGAAGCAAATGCCAAATTGCTTTTCGACAATTCTGCTATTCCTATATGGGAAGAAGATTTCTCAGATATCAAAAATTACTTTGGCCATTTAACAGATATGGGTGTAGAGAACTATCGGGAATATTTTAACCAAGCACCCGAAGAAGTTAAGAGGTTAGCTTCTATGGTAATTATCAACCAGGTAAATGATAAGAGTTTGGAGTTTTATGGCGTGAATAATAAAGAGGAGCTATTTGAATCGTTGCCAGGTTGGTTCGTGGAAGAGTCCTGGTATGTTTTTAGGGAAGAACTCATTGCATTGGCGGAAGGCAAAACTGATTTCGAAGGTGAGATTCCCATTGTCACTCCCAATGGTGAACGAAAAGACTTGCTTATGAAATTATCAGTGCCTCCGAAATTTCAAGATACCCTGGGCAAGGTCTTGGTTTCATTTATAGATGTAACCGAACGAAAACAGGCCCAGATCAAACAATTAGCGGCCCTGCACGAAGGAGAAGAACGGGAAAGGAAACGGATGGCCAAGGAAATACATGATAGCCTGGGTCAACATTTGGCGGCCGGTAAAATGATGTTGAACTCCATAGAGTTGGCAACCACTTCCTTTAATCCAGAGGATTTTGAATATTTCAAAAAGGCGCAGGTTATTTTGGATCAGGCTATCGCAGAAGCCAGGAACATTAGCCATGCCTTAATGCCTGCATTGCTTCAACACAAAGGACTGGTCTCGGCTATTTTAGAATTGTGCAAAAACCTGGATAGTAGTGCAATAAAGACACATTTTCAGTATTCCGACCTATTGGAGCGAAGGTTTGATCCAAAAATTGAAATGGCGCTGTTTCGCATAGTGCAAGAGCTCATCACCAACATATTAAAACATGCACAGGCCAGTGAGATACGAATTTCCTTGCAGCTAAATGAAAATACCCTAATTTTATCAATAGCCGATAATGGGATTGGTTTTAAAGGAACGCTAGAGGCAATGCACCAGGACGGCATAGGATTGAGAAATATATCAAGTCGGGTTAAAACCATGCAAGGAAAATTGACCATTGACAGCTCAAAACAAAAAGGCACCACTGTTATAGCGGCAATACCTATAAAATAAAACTAATGGTAAGGGTTATACTGGCAGATGACCATGAAATGGTACGTGAAGGAATCAGAGCCTTGCTGCGTAACAATAAAGATATTTGTATTGTTGGAGAAGCCGATTCAGGACATGAAGTATTGGAACTTCTAGAACATCAAAATGCAGATCTGGTATTGATGGATATAAACATGCCCGGGTTAAATGGAATCAAAGCCACTGAGGCTATTAGGAAATCCCATCCAGATGTCAAGGTACTAGCGTTATCCATGCACAATGACGATGCTCATATCATCTCAATGTTGGAGGCCGGTGCCAGTGGGTATATCCTAAAGGCTTCCAATAAGGAAATACTGAATAAGGCAATTGAGGAAGTCAGCTCCAACAAGACATTCTTCCCTCCGGAAGTGGCACAGACCGTGCTTCAGCGCCATTTAAAACAAAAAAATCCTTCTGGCAGCCAGGCGGCACTTACTCCCAGAGAAAAGGAAGTACTCTACTGGATTGCCGAGGGATTAACTAATTCCGAAATAGCTGAGAAACTTTTTATCAGTAAAAGAACGGCTGATGCCCACCGCCGAAATTTACTGGAAAAGTTGAACCTTAAAAACACTGCCAGCCTGGTGAGGTTTGCGGTAGAACATGGTTATACTGTCTTATAATTAAAGTTGACATATCTACCTGATTATAGTTAACCTAGGTGAAAAGACCTATTTTAAAAAATAGGCCTATTCGCTGTTACATCATACACTTTATTTTCTGATCATTATAGTCCGATTTGTTAAGATTATAATTCTTAACAAGGTATACCCAGTTATACTAAAACTACTAGAATGACGAACATATTGTTGATCGAAGATCATCTTGAAATATTGGAAAATACCGCAGAATTTTTAGAACTGGACGGCTTCCAGGTAAATTGTGCTACAAATGGATTGGAGGGTTTGGAAATGGTGTCTCGTATCAAACCTGATTTGATAATTTCTGATATTCTGATGCCGGAAATGGATGGCTATGAACTACTTAAAAAGATAAATCGCGATCCTCAAACCAGTTCCATCCCCTTTATTTTTTTAACAGCCAAAGCTGAGAAAAGCGACCGACAGCTGGGTTTGGAAATGGGAGCTGACGACTATCTAACTAAACCATTCCGTTGTTCCGACCTTTTGAATACCATCCATCATTGTCTGCAAAAAAAGAAAAATCTTGAGGAGCAGTATAAAGATGACTTGGGCGAGCTCAACGATTTCATCCTACAAAAAAGAACGGAATTATTGGATTGGCTATCACAAGACGACTATTTAACTAAATATCATGAGCATTAAAAAACGCTATCTCAAGACCCAGCCATGTTGCCAAGTAACTTTCAATTTGCCCAAAAAATTAGCTCAAGAGGGAGAAAAAGCCTGTGTGGTAGGTGAATTTAATCAATGGAGCATTGAGGCCACACCTATGAAGAAGATGAGAAATGGCAATTTCAAGGTAACCGTTGACTTGGATCCTGATCGCGAATATCAATTTAGGTACCTAATCGACGGTCAATTTTGGCAAAATGATGAACAAGCTGATAAAAGGATACCAAACAACTATTCTGGAGATGAAAATTCAGTCATTATACTTTAATCCGTGCATGATAATTTTCAAATTATAAATACTGATAAATTTTGCAAAACACATACGCAAACATGAAAAAGCTAAATGTGCTGATCGTAGATGACTTTGCCATAATGCGAGATACCTTGAAAGCGTTTTTGAGGCGCGAGGGCAATATCAACGTAGTGGGCATGGTAGAGAATGGTATGAGGGCGGTCGAACTGGTTAAGAAAGTACCGGTTGATGTAATTTTAATGGATATTAGTATGCCATTCATGGATGGAATTAAAGCCACTAAAGTAATAAGCGAATGCTGTCCGCATATCAATATCCTTATACTGACCATGCATGATGAGATCAGTCTGCTCTCTGAGGCCTTGAAAGCCGGAGCCTCGGGTTATTTGACTAAACCAATAAGCAGAGCTGCTTTAATGGAGGCTATCCAATCAATACACCAGGGCAAATACTATTTGGGTTTTAAAACCAGTATGTCTAAGTCTGTGATGAGCGCCAATCCTTAGTTCAACAATTGATCAAAATCCCAGGCCAAGTAATTTTGATCTCCTTCGATCTCCATCTGCAGGCCAGCAGGGTTGATAGTTAACGGTGGAGCCAAGGGAACGCAAGATAGACGGTGTTTGTGACGATCTAACTATTTTCCATGGGGCGCCCCACCACCCACCCACTTTTAAATTACCTATTCAGGGTAACGCTAGTTGAGATTGGGGAAAAATTATTTAATGGTGGACGCCTGCAGTAAGCGGGGGTTGACTACCTTAACTAGCTCCTTCGCTCCAGAGCTTCGACTTTCGGTGAAAGCTTCAGTGCTAGGTGACGGCGGACGGTGAACCGTGAAACGTGGACGGTTGACGGTTTTTTAAGAAACCCGGACACCCGGACTAATTTCGGGACCGGTGTCTACTGAAATTGAATGATGATGAACTATGGATACCTGTAACGGCAGGGGCAATTGGCGTCTCTGAGGATTTTCAAAAACGTTTTCAGAGGCGCCCCACCACCCACCCATTATCAAATTACCTATTCAGGGTAACGCTAGTTGAGATTGGGGAAGATTTTTTTATGCCTACTCACATCGCTATTCCTCAAACTAGTATTTTAGCGCACTAGCAACCACAGGTGGGTCGTACACCTTCTTTGTTAATTCATTGGTTGAAGCGTATGGTCCTGTCTAAAATCACCTTAAGTTCATGACTTTAGTCATGGCTTTTACCGGTCAACCACCTGATTTTAACAGCCAACCAAAAACATCGTAAATAATGGCTGATAAAAAAGACGACAAAAGCACCTGGGCCATCGGAGGTGGAGTAATCATGGGTGTAGGTGGAGGATTCTTCTTCCTGCCCCACGCACCTATGATGTTCGTAGGATGTATATTATTAGGTCTGGGAGTTGGGCTGATAGTCACCTCTATCCTATCCAGAGATCAAAAACCGGGCTAAGGCCTGGAGAGGCGACCTACTTTTGGTACGCCCTAACCCAAATTTCGACGGTAACCTTATCTTCCAAAATAATGCTGTTGCCGCCGATATGGTAATCTCTGCGATCGATCTGGAAACTCCCTTGAAGCAGGGCCTGTTTATCCTTTAAGTTACAGGTGAAAGGGAAGGTAATCTGACGCTGTTCTCCCTTCAGGTTCAGAAAAAAATCTCCCAGGTATTCATTGGGGCTGGTTTGCTGGAAACCCAGGGATACCAGGGTAATACGTGGAAAATCAGCGCTATTGAAATAGTCGGAGCGACGAAGATGTTTATCGCGGATTCGAATTCCGGTGTCTACGGAGGAGGCCTCTATTGAAGCTCTGATTTGGGCGTTTTCCAATTCATAGGGATCGAAGATCATTTGCAGGTCCAGACCCTCAAAGCTACCATCAATCAACACCCCGGCATTCTTTATTTTAAAGGCAATGCGAGAGGAATCTACCATCCACTGCTGACAGATAAGGCTTCCGGGAACCCAAAGCACTATGAAACATAACCATCCCCACATATCATAAGGTTTTTAAAAAGGCAATCAAGGCCTGTTTATCTTCATCGGACAGGTCCATCCCAAAGTCGTGGCCAGTAACTGCTTGAGTAGTCACTCTGGCTGATCTGAATCCGGTGGGAACATAGTCATCCTGCAGACGACCGGGGTCAAAGATATCTTCCAGTGTAGCTAATTGACCATTGTGGAAGAAGGGTCCTCGATACCACAGACCTCTCAATGAAGGGATTTTATAGTAACCAGTACCTCTGCGGCTGGTCATAGTGGTAGTAGGATCAGTTTCCACAGAGACATTGAAAATATCGTACTTTTCAAAGTGCTGTGGGGGTGGTTCAAAGCCCTTGGCAGGGGTGATCATATTGTTAGTATAAAGGGGCGGGGTATGGCAGGTGACACATCCTTGTTCATTGAAAATTCGCTCCCCCCTCTGCAAAACTTCTTTGGGAAAATTATTATGGTTAACCGGAGGTACCAGTGAATAGATGTATTGGGTTAAGGCATACAATTGGGCGTCGGTATATCGCTTGGCATCATAGCCAAAGGCGTGATCCCAGTCATTTGGCAATGGTAGCTTCTTGGATTTCTTGAGATCCATGGGAATAAAATCATTATAGGAGATCAGCATGTCCATTCCTTGATTCAAAGCAGCGTAACGCATGAGGTCCACCGGTGATTCGTGTCGCATAAGCCCGGTATTGTCAAGGTATTTTATGTCTTCTATACCAATTAGACTAGGTACGGCCAACGGCAAGTTAAATGCAGCGCCTTGCCGAGACATCACACCATTGGGTCGAGCTTTCAGGTCTTCTATGAATTGCACCGTGGAACGATTTAAAATGGAATCTCCATATTCCGGAGCCCACGGGGTAAATAGCAATCCGTAGGTTCCGGGGTTTATGGCCTGTGCAGGAATTTTGAACTTATTCACGATATGAGCAAAGCCGGCGTCAAATGCATGATTGCCTTGTGCCCCAATTATGAGTTCGCCCTGTTCAGTTACCCTGGTATGGCAAGTGGCACAGGAGAGATCACCATACTGTACTTTACCTTTCTCGGTGATGACGTACTTGGCAAATGGGTAGATACCTTCTCTGGTAAGGGGATCTCCCGAATCAGCAAAGTATGCGGAATCCAGATGGCTGCCAAAGGAACTGTCTGGTCCAGAAATGGCAGCGGGCCAAAAGAAGACATGTTCTCCTGCTTTTATCCAATCTTCCTGGTTGCGTATGTTATTCAGGTCAAAGACTATTTCAGGTTCCAAGGTTTTGAGTGAATCTATATAACCTGGGGGTTCCTGTCCTTTAGCATATACTGGATAGGTTTTGTAAATGATATGCTCCGGAAGCGATGTATAGTAGGATTCCGGAGCATATGATAGTCGAAACGAAGTATCCGGTGGTGGCAAGTGGGATTCTTCGATCCCTTTTATATCCCAGGTCTTGGGGATATCCCATTCGTATATCTTGAAGGCACTAGAGAGTATGAAAATAAATATGACAAGGCCCGTTAGTAAATTTTTGTATTTCTTGAGCCAGTGCCTGATGTGTAATCTCTTGAAGTGTAGTCTCATGATGGTTTTAGGTAAATTGGATGATGATCCAAAGTTAAATACCCCTTCCCCACCGGTCTAACACACATTGCCCATCTTTTAACACATATGTCACATCGCAACTTATAAATAGTCAAAGGTTACTCTTAATCACTTTTTCATTAACAGATAGCCACTGAAAATCGTAAATTAATGTTGATCATTTTTGCGCCCGAGGATTGAAGGAATTCAAAAAGAAGGACTTATGACACCAAAGATCTCGTTACTCAAGCTTATTATTATTGGCAGCTTTTACCTGTTATCAGAACCGGTGATAAGCTATTCCAAAGCTGATAGTTTGAAGGCCCTATTAACGATTCAAACTAAAGATACTTCCAGAGTAAAAGTGCTAAATGAGCTAGGTTTAGTTTATTGCTACTCCGCAACAGACAGTGCCTTGATGTATGTGGAACAAGCTTTAAACCTGGCCACAAAAATTGACTATAAACCAGGCATTGCCAAGTCTCACAACCATTTATCACTTATATACCGGTTATTGGGAGACTACCCCCAAGCACTGGAAAGTGGATTGCTAGCTTTGCAGCTGTATCAAAGCACAGAAAATCACGCCTATGTGGCCAGGTCCTTAAATAGTCTGGGCAGTATTTATTTTAGGTTAGAAGATTATTCTAAATCGCTGGAATATTACCAACAATCCTTAGATATATGGGAAGTCCTGGAAGATGAACAAGGTCAGGCCAATCAACTGGTCAACATTGGTAATGTCCTGAAAAACATAGGTGAACCCGAAAAAGCTTTGGAGCACTATGCCCAAGCCCTGGCAATAAATCGAAAATCAGCACATCCCCTAAGGGTCTCCATTAATCTTGAGAATATGGGAGAACTCTATGCCAGTCAACAAAGATTCCAGGAGGCCTTACCCCTATTGGAAGAATCCCTGGTGCTTAGTCGAAGTATTCAAGACCAACAAGGAATCGCGTCCATTTCCCGTCACCTGGCCAAAGTGTACCAACAAACGAATGACCTGAAGAAATCTCAGGAGTATGCGCAATCCAGTTTAAAGGTTGCCTCCTACCATAAGCTAAAAATCGAGGCAGCAGCAGCCAGTCTTATTTTAAGTGAGAATTACCAGTCAGCCGGTGATCATCAAAAAGCTCTGCATTACTATCAGATGCACACCCAATATAGAGATAGCCTGTATAACGCTTCCAAGCTGAAAGAACTAAGTTCCTTAGAAAGTCGATATGCCATACAACAAAAGGAGCAAGAGCTCAAGATCCAGGATCAAACTATCCAACTCCTAAACCGAGACAATCAAATTGATCGCATCTGGCGCAACATCTTGTTGGCAAGTTTGCTGGGTATCTTATTAATTGGGTTTATCATTTACAAATTTCAACAACTTAGGAATCGTAAGAATGCTCAATTATTATCCCAGGAGCAGCTGATAAATCAAAAATTACAGGATTTGGACCGTGCAAAGACCCGGTTCTTCACCAATATTTCCCATGAATTCCGCACACCCCTTAGTCTAATAGTAGGACCCTTGAGAGAACTATATGAAAACCGTTACCAAGGTGACGTTCAAAATCTTTACGGGGTCATGCTTCGAAATGGACGCAGGTTGCTAGACCTGATCAATCAATTGTTGGAACTTTCCAAACTGGAATCCGGCAAGTTAGTACTGCAGGCCGCAGAGCATGAAGTTCAAACGTTTATGCAACCTATCCTGGCGGCTTATGATTCCGCCGCAAAATCGAGGGCCATTACCTTAACTGTCCGTTATCCCGAAGATCCCTTGTACTTGTATTTTGATGCCGACAAGCTGGAAAAAGTATTGCATAACCTGCTATCCAATGCTTTTAAATTTACCCCTGAGGGTGGGCACATTGAGGTAAGCGTAGATGCCGTCACTACTGAAAACTGGGTGGAAATTTCTGTTCAGGACAGCGGGGCAGGTATTCCAGTTGATCAATGGAATAAGGTATTTGACCGTTTCTATCAGATTGATAATTCCCATACCAGACAACAGGACGGCTCAGGTATCGGCTTAGCTTTGGCCAAGGAACTAGTTGAGCTTCATAAGGGAACAATTAAAGTGGAAAGCACCTCGAATGCAGGCAGCATCTTCACATTGTCGTTGCTAAAAGATCGCTCCCATTTAAGCGATAAAGATATAGTTAACCATAAAGACCTGAAAGCCAGCAAAAACCACCATCCAATCCAGGTGCCATCGGAGGTAGAGTTAGCAGCTTCAAAAATCGACGATGCCATGGAATTGTTGATAGTAGAAGACAATGACGATATGCGTCAATTCCTGAAACACACTTTGTATCCACATTATAATATCGTAGAGGCCATCCATGGTGAACAAGGCTGGGAGTTGGCCCTGGAGAAGATCCCAGATATTATCATCAGCGACGTGATGATGCCTCACATGGACGGCGTTGAATTATGCAGCAAGCTAAAATCAGATCAGAGAACCAGTCACATACCGGTTATATTACTCACTGCCAAGGCCGACAAGCCCAGCAAGTTGCAAGGACTGGAAATGGGAGCCGATGACTACCTGGCTAAGCCCTTCGATCCTCAGGAACTGTTGGTAATCCTCCGGAACCGCATCGCCCAACGAAAACGCCTAAGGGAACGCTTCTCCCGTGAAATCACCCTGCAACCCAATGATATTGCTATAACCAGTGCTGATGAACGTTTTTTGCGAAAAGCCATGGATATAGTGGAACAACATATGAGTAACCTGGATTTCAACGTGAAGGCATTCAGAGAAGAAATGGGAATCAGCCGTATGCAACTACAACGTAAGTTGAAAGCGCTCACTGATCAATCCCCGGTGGAATTTATTCGGATATTGCGTCTTAAGCGCGCGGCTCAATTAATCGAAAATCGCAAAGATAATATCTCTCAAATTACCTATGAAGTAGGCTTTAATAATCTCTCCTATTTTGCAAAATGCTTCAAGGAGCATTTTGGAGTTGCCCCTTCCAAGTATACTTCCGAAAACGCTGGGGTCAATACAAATTCTTGATAATCCAATAGTTAGGTTGGTATGGATTTTATACATGGACAAATTCATTTTGGTCCTATTCTTCCCTTGTGCATTATCTGTTAAGAATTGTGCAGTACCTGTTAGACTTTCCATGAGCAACAGGGGAGATTTACCCTAAGAAACATTCCAACCAAAATCATGGAAATCAAAAATTTATCTTTCGCTCATACCGGATTAACCGGGTTAATAATAGCGGCAATGTTGATAGCATGCTCCAGCGATGAACCTGCTATGACGAACACCCCAACTATCACTGGAACCGTCCTTGATCAAAATGATGGGGCCTATGATAATGTTGAAGTAAGACTGTTACAATCCGGTACGGAAATATCTTCTCTAAAAAGCGATCCTTCAGGAGAGTTTATTTTTACCAATCTAAATGACGGTACTTATGAAATTGAGATAGATCCACCCCTGGCTACCAGTGTTCAGGGTAGCAACCCCATTTCTCTGGCGGTGGATATGAATGGTGCGGCGGCGGATTTTACTCTAAATTTAAGTGAAGTACCCGCATATATTATCGGCTCAGATCTGGACCCCTATGGAGAAATAAAAAATAGCAATCGTCTAAGCCCCCAAGATCAGGATGAAATTTATGCGGTAAATGTCTTTTCTGATCAGCAACTAGTCCCCATTTATGCTCCTGATGGCCACCAATTAACTTTCAGCGAATGGAAAGAAGCTGAAGGCACCGCTCGATTTCGCTGTAATGGCCGGGCCACATTCTACGAAATGGAATTTTCCGGCTTGATCCCAAATGGTGTTTATACGGTTTGGGTTAGTCCCCTACTTTCACAGAAGACTGTTCAGTCGGTATGGACTCCTGATACAGACATGCTAGGATTAGGAGCTCTAGGCGGCTCGGGAGGTCTAAAGAACATCGTATTGGCCGATGAGATGGGAAATGCCGTATTAACGGGAGACATGGGCAGCGGTCCCTTGTCTAACTTTGGTGAGATTGCCAGTTGTGTCTTGACCAGCGCCCGCGGCCTGGCTATGATTGTGGATTATCATATAGATGGGAATACCTATGGTGACACTGCCGGCCCTGATCACACTGAAGTTGGGCATATGATATTTTTGTTCTAGAGCTGGGGACCGGTCCAGTAATCAACTACGGTTACATCTTCTAAAATGTCTGATAACAGGCCTACGAAAGCCTGATGCTCTGGATGTGGCAGATAGACGGCGCGGTCTTCTTCACTATCAAAGGTTACCAAGAAACAATGTGTAAAACCTTTATTGAGATCTTCCGGACTATTGTTCAATCCCCATTCAAAATCTCGGATCTCCGGAATTTTGGAGGGTAGAGCCGCAAAGGCTACTTCCACCTGGGTAATGGCAGCTGGATCAGTCCCAGGCTTAAATTTAAAAAGCACTATATGCCTGAGTTGCCTACTTGAGGTTTCCATTGTAGAGACCTTAACATTTTGCCCGGTGGAAGTTTCCTGGGATGATGGGTTACAACCGACTAAAAAACCGGTAATAAGGGCCATAGCAAACCATAAGTGTATGTTAAGATTGTTTGAGGGGTTGATTTGAAACATAGTTATGAATGTTAAAGATTTAGTTTTGAGCTGGAGGGTGAAGTTCATTGGTCTCCGCTTTAATAAACGGTTGTTTTTTTCCATAGGTCAGCGATCTCCAAACCCACTCCAAGGGGCCGAAACGATACTTTGCCAACCAGGGCCTGGACCACAGAACTTGTAGCACCCAAACTCCCAGTACTATCAAGAATTGGCTGGTGCGCTCCAATTGCCCAAATAATCCTAAGCCTATTCCAAAAAATATCAATACGCATATTACCGATTGCATAATATAATTGGTCAAAGCCATTTGCCCTACTGCAGCGAAGCGGCTGACTAGGCCTGACAGCCGCTGTGACTTGGATAGTAACATAATGAGACAAATGTAGCCCATACCGACAAACAAGCTACCCCAGTAATTGAACTGTGAGCCCAGGTACATTGAATATTCAAAAGACCAATCGGCCTGATAATTCCGGTACACCCCATAGATCACTATGGGAAATCCTATTATCCAGGAAGTCAGCAGACCATTTCGGTAAAACGTTGCCGATCTCTGAGCCGTGAGCACGCCCCATTTGTACAAGGCCATACCCACCAACATCAGACCTCCCGCACGCCACAGAAACACCATAAGAAATACCAGTGTCTCCATAAAAACAGCAGTGGAAGAATTCTTGGCAATTTGTTCGTTTATGGTACCGGTAACTGCGGCAATCTCTTGTTCAATTTGATCCGTTTCCGGAATCCAACTTTGACGGGCCATTTCAAGTCCTTCCGGTGGCCACTGTTCCATGGAGGTGCCAAAAAAACCATAAATCAAAGTGTGTACAGCGATAAGCAACATACCTAATATCAACAAGGTCCATGGACGCGACTTTCTAAGAAAATAAGCAAGGAGCGCACAAACGGCATAGGCTACCAGGATGTCGCCATACCAAATTAAATGAGCGTGAATCAGTCCAATGATCAAAAGCCAAAAAGTACGCCGATAATGCAGGCCGGCGGAGCGCCCGGTCCTATCCTCCGCTTTTTGGGTGACCAGCACGATCCCTGCTCCGTACAAAACGGAGAATATGGTCATGAACTTTTGATCGGCAAATATGTGGCTAAGGATCCAAACCAATTTATTGAGTCCCGTCATATCCCCATAGGCCATAGGGTTTAAGTATGCGGCGCCAGGCATGGAAAAACTTTGAATATTCATGATGAGGATGCCCAAAATGGCAAACCCCCTTAAAAAATCCAGGGATTGAATACGAGCGCTTGAACCTACGGGCTTCAGGTTATGAACATCCATTCAACAATATAAAGCATCTGGTTATTAAGGTAAGGTTTAATTTTCTTTGAGAAAAGGGCGGCTATTATATTCGAGCCCACTCCGGGAATACGCCAGTATCGATATTAAAGACCGCCACTGCCAAAAAATAGGTCAAAACGGTCACCACCACTACCCCTATTATGTTCAGCGCAAAGCCAGCTCGAGCCATCTGCAGGATCGTCAAGCGCTTGGAACCAAATACAATGGCATTGGGTGGAGTGGCCACCGGTAACATGAAAGCCAAAGAGCCCGCTATGGTAGCCGGCAGCATAAACAACAGGGGATTGGTCTCAATACTAACCGACAAGCCCGCCAATACTGGCAGGATGGTTTCTACGGTGGCGGTATTGGAAGTTATTTCCGTTAAGAAAGTGATCATAAAGGCAATGGAGATAATAATGATAATGGGATGAACATCCTTCAACCATACTAATTGTTCGCCAAACCATTCTGACAATCCGGATTCTTTAAAACCGCTGGCCAAGGCAAATCCTCCTCCAAATAACAAGATCACTTCCCAGGGCAGATCCTCAGCGGTTTTCCAATCCATCAGATATTTGCCTCGCTGCTGTTTGGAAGGGATGAGGAACAAGACGATGGCTATGAATATGGCAACGGTGCCATCATTAAAATATTGGGGGTAGGCAAACAAGTTGGACCACCCCGATATGACTAAGGAGCCCAGCTCAATATCAGATCGGAAAAACCACAATAGGGCTAACAGTACAAATATGCAAGAGAGCACTTTTTCCTCATAGCTCATGGGACCTAGGGCCTGATGGTCCGCTACAATCTCCCTACTGTCAAGCGGTGTTACCTTAGGATCCTTTTTCAGATACAAAAAATAGATATACAGCCATACTACCAGAAACATGATCAAGGTTATGGGAAAAGCGTAAAAAAACCAGCCTGCAAAGGATATCTCTGGTGCTTGTGGAAAGTATATCTGGAAGATCCTCACAAATGATAAATTGGGAGGAGTGCCTACTAAGGTGGCAATACCTCCAATGGAACACCCATAGGCTATGGACAGCAGCAACCCCACTGATATTTTTTTAACTCGTTCAGGGCCGTGTTTCTCCTCCATTTTATAGATTATAGCCAGCAAAATGGGCATCATAAGCATGGCGGTGGCAGTGTTGGAGATCCACATGGACAAAAAAGCGGAGGTAAACATGAAGCCCAATAGAATGCGCCCCGAACTAACACCGATTTTCCTTAGAATATAGAGTGCAATTCGTCGGTGTAAGTTCCATTTCTGGATGGCCAAGGCTACCAGGAACCCTCCCATGAATAGAAAGATCACGTGATTAAAGTATGTTGCGGAAACCTCTATGCCCCTCATAATGCCCAGGGCTGGAAAAAGCAATACCGGCAATAATGAGGTAATCGCTAAAGGCACCACCTCGGTGATCCACCACAAGGCCATAAGCACCGCTACCGCTAGCGTGTAAGTAGCTGCGGGTTGTTGATCATCCAGGTCAGCAAACAGCAAAATAGCCGCAGAAATAAAAGGCGCTGCTACGAACACTACTTTTCTGATTAATTCACTGATTTTAGCCCCGGTGGTCATAATGGTTGATGATTATTGCACCTGCTCATAATGAGGAAATATTTTAAACAAAACCACCTTACTGAAATAATTTTAAGATCCAGGCTTAGTATACCGGTGAGTACTTGATTATCCTGAATTTAGGTTTTAGTTTAAAAGTGTTGAGCGTACAAAGTCAACCAATTACTAAGGATATGTATAGATTAAAGGAATACTCCACCAGTGCACCCAAAGATGTGGATGCCTCGCAGATTAAACAGGAATTAACTCAGATCCAATCTCGACTGTTCGAGTTGCAAAGGCTTCTGTACGCCAACAGCAAACACAGCTTGTTAATCGTCCTTCAGGGTTTGGATGCAGCCGGTAAGGACAGCACCATCAGGCATGTCTTTTCTTGTATTAACCCCATGGGCTGTAACGTTAAGTCTTTTAAGAAACCTAATGAGGTAGAACGTATGCATGGATTTTTATGGCGTATTTACCCTCATTTACCGGCCAAAGGTATGATCCAAATTTTCAACCGCTCACATTATGAAGATATTCTGGTGCCCACGGTGCACGGAACTCATGACCTGGAAATAATCGAACATCGATTCAACTACATCAATAACTTTGAGCAACATCTGACTACCAACAATACTATCATAGTAAAGTTCTTTCTGCACCTGTCAGAGGGTATTCAAAAAGAAAAACTGAAACAAAGGATTACAGATCCCCGCAGAAAGTGGAAATATGATATCGCAGATACTAAAGAACAAAAAAACCGCAAGGCTTATATCAAGGTATACCAGGAGATCTTTAAACGCTGCGGCCCTGAAATTCCCTGGCAAATCGTACCGTCAGATCAAAAATGGTACCGCAACTACTTGGTGGCCAAACGGGTAATGAAAGAACTGGAAGCTTTGGAAATGAAATATCCTGGAAGTAAGAAATAATTCGGACCTAATTATCGAGGACCTTATGAGCGCTATACCAATAAAGGGGTTGCCCTACAATGGCAGCTGACCGCCCAAAATTGCTCGATTCCATTAAGCGTTATGGTGACCGCCTGTATGGATTTATCCGCAACCGTGTAAATTCCCCGGAGGAAGCTGAAGATATCCTGCAGGAAGTTTGGCTTCAATTAAGCCGCCTGGTGGACCTTGATGAATTACAAAGCATCAGCGGCTGGCTGTTCCGAGTAGCGCGCAATCAAATTATTGACCGCTATCGCAAAACCTCACCGGCACTTTTCGGGGACATGCTTTTCGATGATGAATTGGGTGCAGAGTTCAGAGATATTCTCTTGGGAACCATTCAATCCCCGGAAGATGCACTTTTCAAAGAAGTATTTTGGCAGGAATTCAATGCTGCCCTGAGCGAACTTCCCGACAATCAGCAAAAGGCCTTCATACAAAATGAGATGGAGGGCAAAACCTTGCGGGAAATCGCCGAAGAGAGCGGTGAAAATATTAAAACTATTATTTCTCGAAAGCAGTATGCTGTAAAGCATTTAAGAAAAAGGCTGCAGGCACTTTATGATGATTTATAGATGACAAAGATTTAAATTAATGAAAATGAATAAGCGTAAAGGAATAGGAATAGCGGCATTCGTAATAATCGCGTTGTTTGGGCTGTCGGCCCTGGTTATGTGGCTGTGGAATTTTGCGGTAGTACCGGTTTTCAAGGCGCCTGCCTTAGGCTATTGGCAAGCCATGGCTTTATTGGTGCTGAGCAAGATCTTACTGGGTGGATTTAGGCCTGGATCAGGCGGCCCTCCCTGGGGTCCCAGGGCGAAATGGCGAAGCAAGTGGCAAAAGATGTCTCCTGAAGAACGGCAGAAATTGAAGGAGGAGTGGAAAAAACGTTGCGAGCCCATTAAAAAATCGGAGGATAACTGAATAATAATCAATGATATATAACTTTTTTTGCCTCATTTAAGGTAAAACGTCCCCATATCCGTCTACCTCAATGAAAGCTATTAAATAACTTAAATTGAGGAAAATGAATGTTCAAATATTAAAACCTATTCTGGGCGGCTTGATCATAGGTGCGGCCCTGTTCTTTGCCCCTTTCTTTGTGCTTAAAGTATTGGCGGTACTGCTGTTAATCGGATTGTTGTTCCGTTTTTTCGGCCGCCGCCACTACCGGGGACCAGGTGGCTGGGCATATGCGGATAAGATCCGTACCATGAGCGATGAGGAATACCTGGAGTTTAAATCCCGATGGGGCCGTAGATGCGGCAGACACCCCGGAGAAGAAGTTCAACCTGAAAACCAATAATCATGAATAGAAGAAATAGAATAATCGTATTTTTCGTGGCCGCATTATTAAGCTACGGAAGTCTATTTGCGTTGGTTGGACCGGAAAAAGTGCGAGAATGGTATCAAGACCGACACTATCGTCATGGTCATTATCATGACCATCATTGCGACCAAGACCACCACCGCCAAAACAGAACTGAAAGTGAAGATCTTTAGTGTAAATTCAAGATCAGGCACCTGTGCCATGGTGAATTCAAAATAGTGCACCCAAATTAACTGGTCGTGGCATATGCTGCGACCAGTTTTCGTTGACCCGCGATCCTCAAAAAGGGTATATTGTTTTACAAAACTTTACACGACTTTTATCATAGTTCTCACGTAATTAGATGATTAGGTTTGCGCATAATTGTAATCGGACCAAAATGAAGCAAGAACCTCAGCCCATACCGGTTCATTTACCACCCAAAAAAGAAGAAGCCCTGCGGGACTGTCTTTAAAGGACAATAACTGAATGCCAATGAATAAAGATATTGCCGCTATCCGAAGTGATTATCATAAAATGTCCCTGGATCCTAAACACATAGATCCAGATCCTATAGTGCAATTTAAGACCTGGCTGGATCAAGCTTTAGAAAGCAATGTGGAAGAGCCAACGGCCATGACATTAAGTACTGTTTCAGAGAAAGGACATCCGACTTCACGAGTAATATTGTTAAAGGGAATGGAGCATGGGGCATTTATTTTCTATTCCAACTACTTGAGCACTAAGGGTCGTCAATTGAACAGCAATCCCCAGGGTGCCTTGACTTTTTTTTGGCCTGAATTGGAGCGCCAGGTAAATATTACCGGGGTGGTAGAACACACCTCTAAGCAAAACTCTGATAGTTATTTTGCTTCCAGGCCCAGGCGCTATCAGCTAGGAGCATGGGCTTCTAATCAAAGCCAAGAGCTACCATCGAGATTTACCCTCATTAAAAGATATTTGGGATTAAAATTAAAATATCTAAACACTACTATACCAAGGCCGCCTTTTTGGGGCGGTTACCAGCTGATCCCGGAAACCATTGAATTTTGGCAAGGAAGGCCCAGTCGGCTGCATGACAGGATTCTTTACCGCCGGGATCATAATGGTCATTGGACCATCCAAAGACTTTCGCCATAATTTGAAACCAGTAGTTTTATGAACAGTTTCATACATGTCCTGCTAAAAAGTGAAATCTCCCTTAAGTGATTTGAAAATTCGAAACTGCGGGCAGGCAGATCCTACCTGAGCAAATCGATTAAACGATTCACTTGGGCTCTTTAAATTTCCGTTTAATTATTATATTCTAGGGCTGAAGGCTTAATGAATATGGTTATTCACCGCAGATTGCTGTTGCTGACAGGGGTTATCATCTATGCATGTAGACCTGATCATCCCGTCGACATGTCTACATTTGAGATCCATAAAGACTTTAATATTGAACTGGTAGCCCATGAACCACTGATCACAGATCCGGTGGATATGGAGTTTGATGAATTTGGTAATGCCTACGTGATTGAAATGCCTTCCTACCCTGACTTTCCTGAGCATAACCGTATGGTATTGCTACAGGATACAGATTACGATGGTGTGTTCGACCAAAGAACTTTGTTTGCGGATAGTCTGGGGGTTAGCTCTTCCCTACTCCCCTACCGCGGTGGTTTCTTAGTAGCTGCTCCTCCGCATTTATTGTATTTAAAAGATACAAATGGAGATTACCGGGCCGATCTGCGCGAGGTGATCATGAGCGGATTCAGCTATGGCAATACCCAACACAATTTTAACGGGCTTACCTACGGGATCGACAATTGGATCTACATCGCAAACGGAGGTAATTCCGGGGAGGTTTATTGGGCAGGTGACAGCTTAAACAAAATACCGCTAAGAGGTCAGGACTTTCGTATCGACATTGAAAACAAAAAATTCGAACTTATTGGTGATAGTTCCGGCGGATTTGAGCTGGCCATGGATGCTTGGGGCAACCTATTTGAAACCCACAATCTGGAACACATTTCGCACCTGGAATTTAATGAGCAATATCTGAATGGGATCCAATTATTAGGAAAGAGTGCACGTAGTATTATATCGGATCATGATGTGGATGGGTTAGCACGCATTTATCCTATCGGACTTCAGGAAACCCGGGTAAACCACCCCGAACAATCGGGTTATTTTTCCGGAGCTTGTGGTATCACGTACTACGGAGGAGGCCTGTGGCCTGATAATGATGCCGGAAATATACTGGTGGCGGATGTGGTATTAAATCTTATTCACCGGGACCTTATAACTCCACACGGCAGCAGCTTTTTTGCCAGCAGAGATCTGCCGGGTGTAGAGTTCCTGGCAAGCTCCGACCGGGCTTTCAGACCAGTGAACATGACGGTGGGACCGGATGGATCCTTGTTTGTATTGGACATGCATCGTGAGGTTATAGAACATCCGGAATGGATCCCTGATGAACTTGAAACAGGTTTGGATTTGAACGCCGGTCGTGATCAAGGTCGTATCTATAGGATCACACCCAAGGTCTTCAAAAGCCTCAACGCTACTGCTACAGGAACCAAAGATCCGGCCTTTCTGATAAAGCAGCTGGAACATCCCAATCAATGGCAACGCATCACCGCCCAAAGGCTGTTAGTGGAACGCCATGACCTTAACTTACAGGCCGAACTTGAACAATTATTCTTGTCATCGCATTCAACGGTTGCTCAATTGCATGCACTTCATACTTTGGAAGGTTTGGGTGTTCTTTCTTCAGGTATCTTAAAACTGGCATTAGATCACCGGGAAGCTGAGATCCGACGCCAGGCTGTGATGCTGGCTGAAGTTAGAACTGATGACCAAGAGCTATGGAATAAAATTCTAAAATTGACCTCTGACAACGACTCCAGGGTCCGTAGACAGTTAGCGTTGAGTCTGTCCAGGCATCCCAAATTACCTGTGGACGAGAAATTAGCGGCATTAATGGCCCTGCTGAATGCCAGTACTTCGGATCATTTCACCCATTTGGCAGTTTTAGCCAGTGTTCCAGGTAATAGTGCTGTATTTTTAAATGAGTTACTCAAAACTGCCACCACTTCCATGATTCCCACAGAATGGTATACCGATCTGGCGGTTTTGGCAGCTGATGAGAGCCCAGTCAATGTGCCCACACTACTGGCAGGACTCTCGTCGGGCAGCCACGCTGATTCCGTGGTCACCGCTATATTGAACGGACTTTCAGAAAGTACTAAGGATTTTCAGTTTACCGCCACTCGAAAGCTTCAGATATCAAATGCGCTTGACAGATTGGAAAATGAGAAATTAACAAAGATCCAGGCCTGCTGGAAATTGAGAAAACGACTGGGGTTAGAGACCTCCACAAATTATCAGCAAATCATAGATCGGGCACTGGCGGTTTTGCAGGATGAACAGATCAACCCGGCCCAGAGGATCCAGGCTTTCCGTCTGATTGCGGATCAGGATTTACCGGAATTACCCGAATTGTTAATGTCACTATTGGACATAAGCCAGCCTCAGGATCTTCAGCTGGCTGCAGCAGAGAAGCTGGCCGAAATCTCTTCAGATGACCTTGCTGATGAACTTATTGCCAGGTGGAATCAATATGGCCCACAGATAAGATTACAGCTGAGCGATATACTGATCTATCAACCTCAACACCACCTCAAATTATTATCTGCCTTGGAAAATGGTCAGCTATCCATGGGAGAATTGAATCTGCACTTGGAAAGAAGACGTGAACTGCTATTTGCTGATGATCCCAAGGTAAGAGAGAGGGCAAAGAAGCTCTTTACCGATGCTGGAGTGGTTACCAGAAAAGAGGCTTTAAACAAATTTCGGTCTGTAATGAAAATCACCGGAGACCCAGTTTCAGGCGCAGAAGTTTTTCAGGTGCTTTGCAGCAACTGTCACATTAAAGGTGACCTTGGTAAGGAAGTGGGGCCTAACCTGACGGAAATTCATCGCAAAAGTGCTGAAACATTGCTTCACGATATTATTGATCCCAATGCTGCCGTGGAAACAGCTTATATCAACCATCTAATTACCACCTCAGAGGGTGAGCAGGTTAGCGGCATTATAATTCACGAAACTGATCAGGTGATAGTGATCAGGAACTTGGGTGGTGAAGACCAGAACATAAAACGCAAGGACATCATCAAGCTGGAATCCACGGGCATGTCAGTAATGCCGGAAGGCTTTGAAAATTCATTGGACCAACAGAAAATGGCTGATCTATTGGCCTTTTTGCAGCAGTTTGACTAATTCGTTTTTAACGATTATATATCTCTCTTAACAACCCGTATGGTATCTTATGCTCCGCTCTCACTTAGAGGACCCGAATTTGGATTGTAAAACCTTCTTACAGTTGGTTCTGCCGGTGCTTAATCGACGCTGGGCGGGATATCGCAAAGTTAAATCTCAGGTATGTAAGCGGGTAAAAAGGAGAGCACAGTCACTGAAATTGGCCAACCTTAGTGAATATTGGGAGTATCTTCAAAAGAATCCTCACGAATGGAAAGAGTTGGATGCTTGTTGTGATATTACCATTTCCAGATTTTACAGGGATCATGATGTTTTTGACTTTATTAAAGATGAGATTTTTCCTGCTTTGGTGGAAACTTATAAAGATGGTGCCCCGGTAAGAATATGGTCGGCGGGTTGTTGTTCCGGAGAAGAACCCTATACTATTTCTCTAATTTGCGCTTTCACTTTACCTAAGTTGTTTTCCCAGTTTAAAATTCAGATTGTAGCCACTGACCGCAACCAAGAACTATTACAAAAGGCCCAAAGAGGCTGCTATAAGAGCAGTTCCCTGCGTGAACTGCCAGAGAACTGGAAACAAGTGGCTTTTGAACTGGACCAGGACCAATACTGCCTTAAAGGATCTTACCGAAAGCCCGTAGAATTTCTGAAACAGGATATCCGCTCCCATCACCCACCGGGTACTTTTAAGCTTGTGCTATGCCGAAATTTAGTGGCGATGTACTTCGATAGTGCCGTTCAGGAGCAGGTATTTAAGGAAATTGGGAACAGACTGGAAATCGGCGGGTACCTGATTCTGGGGAAACATGAAATACTGCCCCCGAGTCTGCAGGATTTTGAATTGCACCATGAGCATTTCAGGATTTATAGAAAATGTTAGTTCTTACTATGGACTATGCCAGGTCCAAAAAGTTTACCCCTCCTCCCGAGACGATCTCAATATTATCCCTGATGGCGTCGTACTTTCTAGACTTGAGCATGGAGGTCAACTGACTATCAAAATCATTTATGTACTGTTTGCCAATTTCCATTTTTTGCGCCGCTGGTGACTGACCCTCCTTGGTTTCCAACTTAAAGTCAATAGCCGGTTCCAGCCCTAATAATGTGGTGGGGAAATCAAAGTATTTGATTTCTTCTTTATTATTTATAGTTCTTTTTGCGGTACGGTAGTCCTTTTTCCTTTTTTCACCTGGAAAATCCAACTCCACCGTGTCCACGGTATACTTCTTGTTTTGTAGTTCAGTAATGGTTTCAGAGATGTTAGTCTCTTTCAACTCGTCCAGGTCATCAGGGAGATATATGTAAAACTTCAGCTTTTCCGGTTCATCCAGTTCCTTCCTCAGTCCTCGTACCACCGGAGCCAGGTAATTACTCAAATAACCGAAAGCCAGGGTGTAGGGCAAGGTCATTTCTTCTTTGCGTAAATGGGTGCTTAGGCGTTTGACCAGCCATTGTCCCAACAGCGGCACCGCTACGTACAGTAATCCCAACAGGCCTAAAAGAGGTTCAAAATTCCAACGCTCCGGATCGACCAACCAGATAGCGGCAACAATCAAACTAGCCGTGATGATCAATACCGTGATAATATTGAATACGGTTTGGATCCGTTTGGTTCTACCCTGTTTCATGCTGGAGCTAGTGTATATTAATATTTGATAGTCAGCAAATTAATATACTGGTGTTTTATCATTTTTACAACTATGAAAAGCGCAATTGGCTGGATAACTTGCCCTGATTTGTACGCCACTTGTGTGCGGATACGGCATTAACCCTGGAAGGATTAAATAACAATACTTCCGGCCATTGTACATCCCGGTTTCCCACTCCATGGAACTGATGCAACCGCAACTGTTTATAAATGCGGGAATAGTTTCTTACCAGTACTTGATACCCCTCTTTTTTAAACCTTCGGGGGTGCTGATAGTATCTATGCACCAGGTATCTCCACAAATTAACAAGCTCGTTCTTGGTAAGCTGTTTATTAACAGGAAGAACTTTCCAAAAATCCGGCCGGGTAATATCTTTTTTAAACTCTTTCTTTAGATAGTCAATTACCTTGGGATCATGGTTGTCATGCCATAGTATGCGAGTATTCGGTAGTAATTGGCATCGAATGATCACAGAGCCCCAGATCGACGCAAACTCCGCATCCAAGCTAAGATACACTCCTTGCCCCCATCCCCGTCCCCAAGTATGATTATCGAGATTGAATCCTCTCTTTAAAATATCTGCAGCAGATTCTTTAGAAGTACCGTGATATAAATCCATTGCCTTATGCGGTTTCGAATCACCGCCCCATGATTTTACTGACGATTATCAAGATGTGATATGCTTACACTCATGTACTTTTAGGGGCAATTTAGGGTATTTGTTGAGGAAATAAAGATAGTAGACAAAATCGTAGCAGGATGGAAGCCTCTTCAATTCATATTTTAGTGGTTTATGCTAGTAAGTACGGAGCCACCATGGAAATTGCGGATAAAATTGGTGAAATCCTGCGAAACCTGAAGTACCAAGTTAAAATCGAGGAAGCCCGAGAAGACCTTGATTTGAGCGTATATCAAGCGGTGGTTCTGGGAAGCGCTGTTTATATGGGACAATGGCGTAAAAATGCAAAGAACTTTCTGAAGAGACATCAGCAAACGCTGCAGGCATTGCCCTTCTGGATATTTTCCAGTGGACCCACCGGGGAGGGAGATGCCCTGGAACTAACTAAAGGCTGGAAATATCCCAGCAACATCAAACCCCTAATTGATCAGATTCAACCTAAGGAGGTTAAGGTTTTTCATGGATGCTTGCATGCTGAAAAGCTTAATCTATTTGACCGTTGGATAATAAGAAATGCAAAGTCGCCTTTGGGTGATTTCAGGGATTGGCACGATATCAATAAATGGGCCCAATCCATATCATCCAATTTGGAGCACAGTTTAGAAAAGACAGGATCTGGCTAAGTCGTTAACTTGGTAGCCTACCTTATTAAGTTCAGACCCTCCAGAGCCGAGGAATTCTCCGGAGCTATCATCAGTGCTTTTTCAAACAACACCTTGGCTTCCCTGAGTTTACCCAATCGATAATTGGTCCAAGCCAGCAGGATCACTCCATCGAAGTCGAAAGGATAAAAGTTTACCACTTTTTCCAAATATTTATAGGCCTTTTGGTAGTCTTGTCTCTGGTAATAAATTGCCCCCAAGCGGTAGTTAACCAAACTGTTCTGAGGGTCGGCTTTTAATATTTGTTGATAGGTGTTCATCACTTGGTCCCAGTTGCCCATAGCCGCTTGGGGTAATACAAAACCAAGTTTGGCTTCAATAGCATAGGGCAGCAGTGCCATGGCTTTTTTATAATACACAGAAGATACGGGATAGTCACCCTTCAAGTATTGCAGCCATCCCAATCTCAGATTCAGTTCGTAGGAGTCTTCCTTATATATATTTTCTAACTCCTGAATGGCTTGTTGGAAATTGCTGTCTGCCTCCGCTTGGTAGCTTTTCTGGAAAGCCTGCATGCTTGGATCCCAGGATTGAGCAAATATTGAAAATCTGCTAATAACCAGAAATATACTGAGTATAGCCATGTATATCGGTGTGGTTCTGGGTATCATAGTCTTAAATTTAATCCTGCAAAAATGGTATGGTGCTTAAAGCCTTCGCCAGTATCCACTACTGATTTGTCCTCCATCAGGTATCCTACTAGCAACTTGTGACGGTGATTCATCACCCTTATAAAATTTATCCCCACTTTGGTCTCAATGACATGTGGAATGTTATGGACGTAGAAAGCATCCATCTCATGGAAATTGTACATATCACCCCAGGCGGTAAAAGCTTCGAGCCAGGTTTTTGAGGTGATCTTACACCCTACTTTATGAAAGAATATACTACTCTGCTGATCTCGCTGGTCATGCAGGGTGTAATGCGTTTGCAGGTAAAAATTCAAGTTGGCCAGGGGATATAAAGTAGCTCCCAGCGTCCACTGGGTTTGATCTTCATCGTTAATGCTTGAAAAGGCTGCCGCCCCATAGAGGTCTGCAATGCCCGCCTGTTTCAATACTCCCAACGAGATTACCCGATTGTCTATACTATCAGAAAATCCTTGGTAATGAAAAGCGGGTATCAAATGCCAGCCTCTTAATATTCCTACATCGGCGCGAACATAATATTCATTTTGATGGTAACGAATCTGCTCTTCAACGGTGTTATTACCACCTCCACTCCCGGGGCCTGGTCCTCCGCCGTCCACTTCTGTAAACCTGGAAAACTCCTGGGTCAGCCGGCTATAACCCTGGTACAGCAACCATGCAGGGGCGATTTGATGTTTTACCCCCAGGTGTAAATATTGTATCCCACCTACCCCCTCCACTTGGTTGTCACTGAATTTGATGGCGGCTTCCCCATATATCCCTTTGATGAACTTGGAAGTGGAGACTGATATCTGTGGCAGCACATGTTGATACCGGCTATATAATTTCAGGGCGTCTGTTTCCCGGCCAGAATACAAATAGCTATAATATAGATATTCCAAAGCCAGCGGATCCCCTGCATTCTTACCTAGGGCGTCCACAAATTGGGCTACTGCTAATTTGTACTTAGCTGAATTGTAATAGGCTATGCCTATGCGCATGCGCAAGTAATAATAATTATGTCCTTGGTTCAGGGCTTCCTTTCCCATTGAGACTAATTGCTCCCATTTGCCAGCATCATACAATTGCAGGGTTTGGGCGTCGTAATATGCAAAATCTTTGGTCTGTGCCTGTATGCACAAAGGCCACATCAGTAGAATAGTAATGATCAATTTCTTAGACATGACTGGCCATAATTTTTAGTTGTTCACTTTCAACCCTAAATTCAGAAATGCCTTGCTGGCTGATAAGGAATTCAAAGTCATATTGTTTTAAAACCTTATCTGCTACCATGAGCCTGGTCTGGGATCTTATCTCTATGGTATCGGGATCAAGATCGTCGTCTGCCTGTAGTTGGTATACTTCGTAGCGTGCGAACATAAAACGATAAAAGGGCGCTAGGAAATCCTGGAATAATCGCTTCCAGCTAAAGCCGAATACATACAGAGGATAAGTGTCCTTAAGTTTGGCCTGGGGATGGTAAGCCTGGATCAGTTTAAAAGCCCCCAAGTAGAAATAGTACAGCAGGGTATTCTTCTTTCCGTCATAATGGGTGAAGTAAAATAAAGTACCATCATTTCGAAAATAGGCCTGGGCACCGCTTTGCAAACACCTTAGATATGTCCGGTTATGAGGATCCACCTGAACTTCCCACTGTACCGTGGACTCTTTTACCCCATCCTGTACGAAGAATTTTAGCTTCTGGCCTGGCAATAAATGCAGGGCGTTTTTTAACAGAGTGTTGCCGGCTATGCTTGATACAGTATCGTTTTCATTGGGGAAATCAAAGCACTTCAGCTCTTTTTGCCCATTTCTTTGTACCCAATAGTGACTTAGGGGGAAGGCCAGGGTTTTTGATCCTATTTGAGGGGTTCTTTGCACTTGAAAGTGTACGTGTGGATAGGGCGACCTACCGGAATTCCCACAGGTTGCTAACATCTGGCCCTTCTCTACCACCTCCCCTTTCTTAACTTTAAAGGATCCTTGTTTAATATGACTGATTTGGCTATACAGCTGCTCTCCGTGCTGCAAGACAATGCTGTTGCCCCAATTTCGAGTCAAATTTGTATCTCCTACTGGATTATCTTCTACATAATCCACTAATTCCACTACCGTTCCAGCGGCGGGCGCCACTACCGGTCTTTCATAACAGAAGTAATCTGTGAGCACATCCCCGTCGTTTTTGAATTGCTGCCCTTCTTCATCCACGATCACCAGGTCCCAAGCATTTTGCCATTCTTCTCTATGGGTAAGGCTACCGTTAGGTCCCTGGCTGATCCACCAATTCCCTAACACTGGCAATCCGATTTCAATCCCTTGAAAGTTTGGATATGCCTCAGGATGGGCCTGGAATTCATATAAGTTCTTCTCTGGTTGCATTAGCTGCAGTCCCGTTTCTTGGGGCTCCTTTCCAGAACTCCTTAGTTTAAGCATATAGAGAAAAGGGATCACCACCGCATTAAAGGGGAGAGAATAAATTCCCAATTGCACGAATGAAAACAAGGTACTTAATGAAGAAGTAAGCACAACTAACGGAGGCACCATTAACATCGTCCACATATATGATCTCCAGGAGGGTATCAGGTAAAAACCCCCTATGGCAATACCGCTTAGGATAAAATTAAATCCGATATAGCTATAGCTTAATTCTGTGATATCAGCGCCTATAAATTGATAGAACCAATAGGCCGTACCGAAACTAAGGATGGAAAGCACGAAGGCTATTCTGGAATAAATGAATAAGCCAATGGCCACCACCATCCCTGAAACAATGTTGAATTGGAATAGTATGGCACCAAGTGACTTTAAATAGACTTTTATGGACTCATGGATGGGATAGGCGTTGAATTTATGATATAGGCTTACCAGCCAATGACTGCCTTTTTGAAACAATTCGTTGAGGAAGAAGACTCCCCGTTCGCTAATTCCCAGTACTTCGAATTGACGCGAAGCCAATAGCAAGCTCCATAAAGCCAAAAGAAAAGGAATGCTGAGGTAGGGCAAACCGTACTTACCCAGCACACCACTGATAGTAACAGTTAATAAAAAGGTTATTAACGTACTTATTATCAGTAGTATAAAAAACTGGATGTTTGGTTCATAGAAAATACTCAATCCCAGACCCACCAACAGGCTGTTAAAAGCATAGCTGCCCAGTTTTATATACGATTTGGGAAATCCTAACCACCAGGCCCACAAGTTGGAAACCAGTACTGCCAGCAATCCACTTAGGCCCACCACTGGGTCAAGGAAAGTAATGGCCATCAGCATCACTCCCATAGTCTTATTATCTGAGAAGAATACCTGGGTGTAGCTGTTTAAAGTGGCTACTGTCCAAAACTCCGTATTTGGTGAGAGTTTCACTATATCATAATTTGACCTCCTGTAAATGTTGCGGTACCCGCTCCATCTCGTTTATGTAGGCTACCGTTTCGTTTTCACGAATCACATGGGTTTCGCCTTGTTCGTCTATCAGTATCACCTTGGGCCGCAGCGTAATGAACTGCATCCACTGGGTAAGGTTGTAGGCCCCTACCTTTTGAATAACCACCTGATCACCCTTATTCAAAGGCGGCAGCATAATACTGTCACGGATCACATCAATATTCATGCACAAGGGTCCGAAGAGCTCCATATCTTCTTTGTAGGAAGAGAACTCCTGAGCGGGCGTAACCTTGTGGTCATACCAAAACGAGGTAAATAGTAAATTCACACCCACATCCAGAATAGTGGCCCGACGGCCCGTGGAAAGCCTCTTATTGGCGATTACCGTACTTAAAAGGTATCCACACTCATCGATCAATATTCTACCGCTCTCAAGGATTAATAAAGGAAGTTCATGAGGATCCAATTCGCTGTTAAGCAAGGCACTGGCTATGGCATTGGCAAATTCATCAACCGGGGGGACCAGGTCAGCTCCCGGCAAATATGCACTTTTCAGGTCATTGGAAGAGGGCAATCCTCCTCCCATGTCGATGTACTGAATGGTTTTATTGAATTTGCGTTTAATCCCCAACGCCAGTTCTGCCAATTTGGAAGCCGCTATGCCGTAGGCTCCCGGAGAAAGCATAAAGGTACCAATATGGGTGTGCAAACCTACTAGCTTAAGGCGGGGTGTAGCCATTATCTTATTAATGGCATCCCAGGCTTGTCCGTTTTCAAAATTAAAACCAAAGCGGTCCCAAATGGGATACACGCCGGTATCCATATTCACCCGAATGGCCACTTTCGGCTTTTTCTGACATTCCTCGGACAGTTCTATCAGTGTATACAATTCATCCAAATGGTCAATATGAATGAGTGATTGGTTTTGAATAGCTTTCCTAAGCTCCTGATCGGACTTGTCGGGCCCATTAAATATGATCTTATTTCCGGGCACCCCGTTTAGCAAGGCTTTGTCATACTCAAAACCCGATACCACCTCTGCCCAAGATCCTTCCTGGTGATAAATATTAGTAATGGCATTTAGGTAATTGGTCTTATACGACCAGGCGAATTGCACCTTGGGATATCGAGTAGTGAAAGCTTTTTTGACTTCCCAGTATTTTTCCCGGATCTGTTGTTCAGAAAGTACAAAAACCGGAGATCCATATTCTTTAATGAGTTTCTCGACCGCCACATTTTCTATATGTGTCAGGGGAGCAAACTCTGTCGCGGTACCGAATTTATTCATCAAGCCAGTATTTAGCTTCTGTATTACCGGTCGCTCGTATCTTAATTTTTCCATTTTAAAACTACAACTCTCCCAGTGTTGAAATCTTTTCAAACTCGCTAATATCGGTGATCAAGTCCCAAGAATAGCGGACAAACATTTTCCCAGCTTCATAATTCGAAAAAGGTTTGACCCCTTTGCCCAAAGCCAACTCTACCAAGGCTCCTGGAAGATTCTGCCCTGCTGCTGCTGCCATGTAAATCCAGGCGGGAAACCTTGGATTAACCTCCATCAAAAAGAATTCCTCCTGATCATTGAGCATTATTTCCAATTCGAACCCTCCCTTCCATTTAGAAGCCCTGACAAATTTTGAGGTCATTTGAATGAGTTGTTCATCGTCCAAGACCACACCCGACCATCCTTTTCCTTTATCGGTTATATAGAGCTTTCTCATGGGTACAGCCCCAATCAGGCTACCTGTGCCATCTCCAAGACCAGCAATGTCCAGTTCAGTACCTCTTACAAACTCCTGAATTATCACCGGCAAGCCCCACTTGGCGCTGAGTTTGTCAAAATAACTCTGTATTTGTCCTTCATTATAAGCCACATATGCCTCGTAGAATTTCCCTTTGATCACCATGGGCCATTCAAATTCCTCGCTCAATTCCGGGATTTCACTTTTACTGGAAATTAAAGCGGTTTGCGGTACCTTAAACCCATGGGCTTCTCCAAATTCGTGCAAATGCAGTTTGTCCAGCCTTTCCAATTGTTGTAGTGTAGGTAAAAATGTATGCACACCCCATTTCTCCAAGTTGGCAGCCAATCTGATGAAATGATGTAATTCCGAATCGAAATTGGGGATGATCACGTCCAACTTTTCCCGGGTATGAATCGCCTGTAAACGATTTAACAAGCGCTCACTGCCGGCCTGAGGATAGGGTATCTGATAGGATTTATCTACAATATCATGCATGTAAATGCCTGGCTCCAGGCTTTCGTAGGAAAGCCCAATGATCCGGCAGTCAAAACCCGGATATTCCCTGATAGACCTGATTACCCCTACGCCAGGGCCAGGACTGTCAATGGCATTCAACCCAGTCACTCCAATGGTTATCTCAGGTTTCCCCATCGCTAATCAAATTCAATTGCTTGAGGTGATTGACGAAATCCAGGTAATCCTCTTTGAGCTGGTCCTCCGACACTTCGTAGGCCTCTTGAAGCTCATTAAGAATAGCACCTTCCTTCTTACCTTCTTTAAGTGATTCCATGATGTTGAGTCCAAGAGGATTTACGGAAAAGGAATCACCGGTAGCTGGATTGAAAATGAATCCGGATTCACTGATGGCTATATTGTTGCGTAGTTGCATGACTTCAAAGTAATTCAGACCTATTTACCAACGAATGACCTACTCCCAAAACGCCAATGACGTTTGTAAGCTAAGCTGGTGCATATTGGGTTCAGTTCCTTTCTAAATGGTTCAAAAATTGTTCGACCTCCTCCCTGTTAAACGTAATGCTCCACATCCCTCTTAAATCACCCATAGTAAAATCATGGGCGGCGTCATCCGGGTATAATTGCTCCAAAAGCTGCACGGTTTCCTCCCCGATCTGGGTTCCTTTAATTCCGTGGCAGTTAAGACATAGTGGATTATTAATGAGTATTGGCTTGGCAAAGAGTAGTTGCCGGTCTAAATGAATTACTTTCGGTTCCAAGGTGATACTATCACCAAGGTCTTGTTGAAACTCCTTAAGTAAGACCCTTTCGATTTGAGTAGGGCTATTCTGAGGGTTACGAAGCTTGAGCGATGTGCGTTTAATATTGACGTCAAATCCGGTGGAAAGGGTGTCCGTAATATTAAGGGCAGCGGTATTACAAAATCTGACTGCTTGTTGAGGTCCCCCACTGCTCATGGTGGCCTTAAGCTGACTACTCAGTGCCTGCTGTGCCTGTGCGGCTATCTGATTCCCCTGAGTTTTTACCCAGGCATCCAATTCTCCTGAACTTACTTCAGGGGTATTTTCTTGATGACGACAAGCCCACAAAGCAATCAACATCATCAATACCAGCACATATTTGACCCCATTCGGCATGACTTTAAAATATTTCCTTCCACGCACGAATGCCACCTTCCAGATTATACACCCTTTTAAAGCCCATTTCCTTCATCATGGTACAAGCTTTGCCGCTGCGATTCCCACTGCGGCAGTACAGCAGATAAGTCTGGGATTTATCCAGTTGTGCAATTTTCTTGTTAAACGCCGGATCGAAAAAATCAATCATTTGAGAGCCTGGAATGGAGCCCTCACTCAACTCTTGTGGAGCCCGCACATCCAGCACTACCCCGCCTTTATCCTGCAAATCTTTGAAAAATTGGGGTTCGATATCCGGATAACTCTTATGTTTTTTCCTAAATAGATTTAATAGTTCCATCACCTTATTTCTCTTTTAACAAATTAAGGCAGCCCCAATGAACTTCATTGGGACTGCCAACCAAAACCTCACTACAACATTGTGGTGGGCTCCTTGAAAGCAGTCACTTCCAAGTCAGACTCTTTTAAGGCATCAAATCCACCTTTGATATTGACCAGATCATTGAATCCTCGGGCTCTTAAGATTGATGCGGTGATCAGGGACCTGTATCCACCCTGACAATGCAAGTAGTATGTTTGAGCCCTATCCAGTTGCTCCATATTCCTGTTGATAAAATCTAAAGGAAAGTTTTGTGCCCCTTCCAGGTGTTGAGCTTCATATTCACTTTCCTTTCTGACATCCAGGGTAACAGTGGAGGCCTGTGGATCAAATGCCTCTGTAAAGTCCTGGGCACTGATCTCATCAAGGATATTTACCTCATTGCCGGCGTCAACCCAAGGAGTTATTCCGTCTTTTAGGTAGCCAAGGGTGTTATCGTATCCCACTCTGGAAAGCCTGGTAACCACTTCCTCCTCCGTACCTGGATCAGCCAGAAAAACAATAGGCTGATTCAAGTCCGTGATCAATGCTCCTACCCATGGTGCAAAATTATCTTCGATACCAATCCATATGGATCCTGGGATGAATCCTTTCACAAAATCCTCTTTGTTACGTGTGTCCAGGATCAATGCCTCGTTTCTCTCTACAACATCCTTGAACTGTTTCACATCGAGATCAACAACTCCCCGCTCCAATACTTCATCAATACTGTCATAACCCATTTTGTTCAAAACAGCATTCTTAGGGAAATACTGGGGAGGATCTACCAAGCCCTCGGTAACTTCCTGTACAAATTCTTCTTTGGTCATATCCTGGCGCAAGGCGTAGTTAAACATTTTTTGGTTGCCCAAGGTATCGAAAGTCTCACTGCTCAAGTTCTTGCCACAGGCAGTACCCGCTCCATGAGCGGGATAGACCATCACTTCATCGGGTAAGGGCATGATCTTGTTTCGCAAAGATTCAAATAAATGTCCGGCCAGGTCCTCACGAGTAAGGTCAGTCTTCACTGCCAGATCCGGTCGCCCCACATCTCCAATAAACAAGGTATCGCCGGTAAAAATAGCGTAGGGATCATTATTCTCATCCAGCACCAGATAGGTGGAAGACTCCATGGTATGACCGGGAGTGTGGAGCACCTTAATTTTGATGTTTCCCAAAGGAAGCTCTTGTAGGTCTTCAGCGATTAAAGCCTCAAAGTTTGGCTGGGCGGTAGGTCCATATACGATCTGAGCTCCAGTTTTTTTGGCTAGATCCAAATGTCCGGAAACAAAATCTGCATGAAAGTGCGTTTCCAGCACATATTTGATGGTTGCTTGATTTTCTTTGGATCTTTCAATGTAGGGAGCCACCTCCCTGAGAGGGTCGATAATAGCTGCTTCGCCGTTTGATTCAATATAATAGGCTGCTTCTGCTAAACACCCGGTGTAGATTTGTTCTATTTTCATGATGGCCGTATTTTATTTTTTGATACTATAAAGTACGGCTAAAGACTATTGAAAGTGTGTTACTTTAGTTACACAAATACATGACAGATATCAGTTACAAAATCTCCAAACGATTACGATGCTGTTCGATCTTGCCTTGCCGCTCCAATTGCTTTAATAACCTGGAGATCACCACCCGCGATGAGTTGAGTTCTCGGGCAATCTGTTGGTGAGTCATGTTTATGGTAAAGGATCCGGTGGCCTGCTTTTTATCGAGCAGGAACTTATAAAGTCGTTCGTCCATCTTAAGAAAAGCAATACTGTCCACTGTTTCCAATAATTCATCAAAACGGGCTTGATAGGATCGGAATACAAAACGTCTGAAGGATTGGTGTTTTTGGATCCATCCATCCAAATGGGCCATGGGCACCATCCAAAGCAAGGAGTCTTCTTCAGCGGTTACTTTGAACTGGTTGGGTTTAGCTTCTAAACAGCAGGTTATGGACATGGCGCAAGTCTCCCCACCTTCCAGATAGTACAACAGGATCTCATTTCCATTTTGATCCTCCCTCATTACTTTCAGCAACCCTTTTATTACAAAAGGCATTTCTTGCGATTTGCTGCCGGGACTAATGATGACTTGTTGGGCTCGAACCTGTTTAGAACGCCCCAACTGTACGATTTCCTCCACCAATGGAGGTTCTAATCCGGCTTGGGTTAGCAGAAGTGCAATGGATGATTGCAAGTGAGTTACCATTTCTTTCACCCGGGAAAGTTATCAAATCCCTTCCAATGAAATATTGATCTTTGTCATTCCCACCGATACTATCTATCTACCCTTCAACAATCTTAAGGTTCGGGTATGCTTCCCATAACGAAATTTTGCTAAGTACAAGTCCTCAGGAACAGGCTGTCCGTTTCTTCCAATACCATTCCAACTACAACTGTAAGACCCTGCTGGAAGTTGTTCCGAAACCAGCGTGGCCACTCGATTGCCTGCTTTATTGAAAATGGCAATTTCCACAAATCCATCCTGTGGGATTTTATACGAAAGCTTTACACCATCATTAAAAGGGTTGGGACCTGCGATAGCAAATGTACAGGCGGTTCTAGGTGGATGCTTATGATCAGGTGCTGCGAAGCTCCAAACGTCATTATCTACATTCAGGTAGTTAAAGGGATCGGAAAAGTCGAATGTTTCACGGTCGCCGCCAAAAGTAAAGATGGCACTACCTCCTTTCCTATTACGAACCGTCAGGGCATCGAAATCATACTTGATATCTGTCGGTGATTGGGCATTCCAGGGTGAATCGCTTATCTTTTTCCATTTACGACCTTTGTCGCTAATCCATACATCCATAGGATTGGAGGGAATGGTAATGTCGAACCCTAGTCCAAAACCACCAAATAATACAAACTTGTTATTGGCTACCACTACCTGATGACCGGGTCGGGCTATCCACTCTGCCGCCTGGGTAACCAATTGCCAATCAGCCCCGTTTCTGGTCCGCCATACGTCATTAAAATAAGGAGGACACCTGGGAGTTTGGTCGTTGCAAATAAACCCGTCTTCGCCGCCGATCATGTAGATATAACCATCTTTAACCACGGCGATCCCTCCTGCTCTGGGCTCCCAAGGTGCATTTTCGACTAACTGCACCCAATCCCTTCCGTTTTTAGATTTCCAAACATCATTAAAATAAATTCGAACTGGCCCACCGGGCCCGATAATAGCAGAATCGTCGTTCACCGAACCTCCCATCACATATATCTCCCCTTTAAAAACCACAGCACTTAAGCCAGCTCTACCATCCCAGGGTGCATTAGCTGTCAACAATTCCCAATTCACCCCATCCTCGCTACGCCATACATCGTTAAAAAAGTCAGATTGCGAGACGAAAGGAGGAAAGGCGGGAGGCGGTGCGGGGTTGGGGATTACATTGAAATTTTGACCTCCCAGGACATACATGTATTTCCCTTTGGCCACAGCCTGAAAGTAGGCACGGGCTGGCCAGTGATTTTGATCATCTGTTTCAAGCACCCTTTTCCAACTCTTGCCATAATTCTTGCTGCGCCATACGTCTCCCCATATTTCACTAGCACCGGGTACCGGAAACGGGAGTACCGCCGGGTTGGTGGGAGTACGGCCTCCCATAAGAAAAAAGCTTTGGCCCTTTTGTAGCACCTGCAATCCCGCTCTGGGACTCCACATGGCATTATCGTTGATTTCTAACCACTCCCAATGTTTAAAATTCCTATCAGATCGATGGTAGGGATTGCTTGAAGTAAGGGCGATAACCAAAGCAAGAATAGTCAGTTGATTGACTGTTTTTAAAAAGCCTTGAGGCGGTTTCAAGAATTGGTAAAAGTTAGTGATCATGTTGGGGGTCATTTTGGTCCATAAATAGGTTACACCGCATATAGGGGTTGCGGTCCTCACAAACAAATGTGATAAATTCTGTGGCTGAAGAAATGAAGTTGGTGGTTCCACCGAAATAGAACCTAGATAATATAGGAAAAATAATAGTAATACTCAATCCATCAAACTACCGCACTTTTGGCATCCCCAAATATTTTTCGTTTTACCGCCCTGATCGATAACCAGTCCCCACTCAACCATGGGCGGTTGGACTTTATCGAAATTCGCCATTTGGAATTGACATGGTTTGTAGTTTAGGCCCCGTAATAGCATTAATCGAAGTGGATTGAAAATCTTTAGGTGCTACCAACATTAAGTGAATATGGTGCTAAACATTTAAGGGGGCAAAGTTCGATTTTTCGAGAGGGTTGCCCTCGTTTGGCACCATTATTTTTTTGCCGGGGATAGAGTTTCCGGGAAGTGGAAGCGCTGATTCGACTGACAGTTATGCCGGTTACTTTACAGCCCCAATCCCACCCTGGTATCGATATTGCAAGACTTAGTTTTAAGGCTTTTGTAGTGGAACACCAGCCGTAGCGGCCGGTGAGTAAATTCCGGGGGTATGCCCACTGCATAGCCGCTCGAACGGGGGTTACTGATCATCTCGCCCTTTTCATTGTACACCTCTAACCGCTCCAATGCATAAGGGAATTGTATCCTATCTACTTGGTAGTTGATCCACTGCTGATCCCCTATATTGGAACTGCCATATTTGGATATGGTAATGGAGTCTTGGTCAACCATTACCTGGTTTTCCCGACCCAATATTTCCAGGTCAACAGATACCTTCTGGACTTTTGCATCCTGATCTACCACCCTGTATACCAAAGTCCCCTTTAACTCCACAAAGCTTGTTCCTGCAGCGGGCAGCGCCCAGCAATCTATTTCAAAACGAAATCCCACGGTATCATCCAGCACCTGGACCTTGCCTGGATCCAGTAGCACACCGGTACGGGAAGTAAACTTTATACGGCCCCGCTTTGCCTGTTCCTCCACATAAGCATGGTAATCTTGCACCACTTTTTGATGAAGCTGTATCAAATCCTGGCCTTGATCGGTGTTGAACAAGCTTATATCGGTGGCCTCCGGATCCAGAGCTACCAGCTTTTCCTTTTCCTGTAACCAATAATCCAGCAGAAACTGATCTTTAGTAAAGCTTATTTGTGGGACTTCCCGGCTTACCTGTACTTTCAAAAGGACCAGGTCTTGAGCGCTAAGTCCAAATTGACCGTACAAAAAATACGCTGCCATTATATTGAGTAGTACTTTCATGTTAGATGTTTAAGCTTTGATAAGAAAATTAATGGAAAATAGGCCATCGGCAAAGATTTAGAACTAGTCAAACTCAAAGTTTTACGAATTCCACGCGACGGTTATTGGCCTTGCCTTCAGGCGTAGTATTGGTATCCAGGGGAACGGTCTCCCCTTTGCCGGCGGTTTTTAGTCGATCTGCGGTAATTCCCTGGGCTATTAAGGCTTGCTTTACGGCTTGCGCCCGCTGGCCCGATAGTTTGAGGTTGTAAGCTTCGTCACCATCGCTATCGGTATGACCTTCAATACTGAAAGAAAGGTCTTGGTGATCCTGCATTAGCTTCACCACCTGGTTGATTACACCCATGGATTCCGGTTTAAGGGTTGCCTTGTTTACATCGAAGAGAATACCCCTGGTAACGAATTTACCCTCAGTCATCACACGGTCATACAATTTCTTGCCGCCTTCAGCGATGCGAATGTTCTTTATGGCTTTTATTTGTTTATTATCACCATCCGCTTGGGTCAGCACGCCCAATGAGAACATTTCCGGTTTGAAACCCAGGTTGGGGATATTGAAAACCCGGTATTGATCCACGAACATTTTCAAAGAGCGCTGGTTGAAGGCTATGGCTATATGACGCCAGCCCGGGTCATTGGATTTCAACTCGCCCAGGTATGACTTAAATCCCTTCTTTTGACCATTGATCGATCCATTCAGATGTGCACCATATTGGTACAGGTTTATGGAGTAGTAGTAGTCCTTGCCATTTTTACCAAAACTAAACCAGGAGCCGGTGCCCGGCCATAGACGGATCAAGTATCGGTGATATTGCGGGTTTACCTTATTGTCGAAATAGGCATCGAACTCGATAGTAAAGACCTCGGGTAGGTAATTGGCGCTATCCACAAGGGGCATAATTACCGTGTTATTCTTTAAGTTTATGATATTAACCCCATCCATAGATGCATTTTCCGCATTGCCTTCCAGGAGGTCCCACCGGGAAGGGAATTCACCGTTCTCTTCACCCATTTGGTCATCGGCAAATATGATCTTATCCCCAGGTACAAAGTTGTATCGGGACCAGACCTGAGGGTCAGTTCTCTGTGGGTCGATTTCTTGTGGGTCTTCGGCAGACGGCATTCGATCCTGATGCGAAGAGGTTTCCTCATCAGCTTGGTCCGAACCTTCTATACTTTCCTCAATTTTCTCCAGCCCTTTGTCAATGGCCTGATCTTCTTTTTGGGATTTCTTTATACGTACCTTTTGCTCTACCTTTTTCTTTAATCCTTTCAGGGATATTTTTTGAGCCGTTATGGGAGCGCCGGTGATTAAAACCACCAGGGCCAATATCAACATTCTATTCATAATAGTGAGTGGTTAAATTTGGATTGATGGTCTTTATATATTTAGAAGCTCATATGTAAACGACTCCCCCGAAGTTTTTGTAATATTTTGAGTGAGGACTGCTATTTTTGAACTTATATCTACAGTATATGGCAACTATGGTTCGACTTACTCTTTTTCTGTTCCTAATAGTGGGGTGCGTCAGTAAATCTCAAAAGCGGATAGATACTTTTATACTTCAAAGTGAGATTTTCGACAATAACAGAACCATCCGGGTGTATCTACCACCCTCCTATGACGGGGTAAAAACATTTAAGGTGTTGTATATGAACGATGGACAGAACCTGTTTGGAGACAACGAAATAGGGGCTGTTGATGAATGGCATATGGATGAGATCCTGGATTCCTTAATTTCTGCAGTTGGACTGGAACCTTTAATAGTAGTAGGCATTGACCATGCGGGCAAAGACCGTGGCAATGAATATTTACCCTGGCCCGACGAATACCTCTACCCACCTATTCCCCAGCCTGAAGGCTCGAAGTACCCGCACTTTCTGATGAAAGAAGTGATGCCTGCTATAGAAGCTAGGTACAATGTTCGCAATGGCCAAAAACATGCAGGTATTGGCGGGGCCTCTTATGGAGGCCTTATATCCCTGTACACCCTGGTTTCACATCCTGAATCTTTTGGTTTCGCTCTTATCGAAAGTCCCTCCTTGTATGTGAACAATCAATCCATTCTGACTTTGGTCAAGGAACAAGGCGGCAGTTGGCCCACTCGTATATACTTGGGAATTGGCACTAATGAACTGGGACTGGAGCATTGCGGGCTTAACAATCCGGACAATCAGATGGCCATAGAGGATGTAGACAGTCTATATAATTTGATCGGACAGCAGACGAATACCACGAAATGCTTCAAATTTGTGGACAGTTGTGCGGTTCACAGTGAACTGGCCTGGTCAAGGAGATTGCCTCAGGCTTTGCAGTTTCTATTGGCGACTAACTAAATTTCCCATTCCAATTAATATAGTATGCCGGTTCATCTGACTTAATTTCCAAGGGGCCCCTCCACCCACCCGTTTTTAAATTACTAATTGAGGGTATCACTAGTTGAGATTGTAAAAAAAATAATTCACGGTGAACTGCTGTGCGTCTTTCTAAGAGAAGCCTATAATGGTCATAAATGATGGTATGGCCATACTTGCACTCATCCTGACCGACGTTCAGTGATCTATGGCACAATGACAATGGATAAATAACCGGTATATGAATAGCACGAAGCATTACCCCATGAATTACACCCGGAATATAAAGAAAAAGATGACGTTGAAACCTACCGTTTAGTTGGACCTCCTGTAAAGTCCCACGGTTTGGGGACTAGGCTTTTCACCTGGCGTTTTTGTTGATGGTGGTAAGTGTACTTTCCAGGATATTCTCCAAATGAATGATAATGTTGTCGATAGATTTAAGATCCCTCTCGATGTTGGCAATAGTCTCATTGAGACGTTGTTCCTTTGAACCATTTCTTAAGGCAATACTCGAGTAGCTTAGATTATCCATGTTCGTATTTCTTAAGTGTACTTTCGTGAATCCTTTTTATTGACATTGACAAGTAATTTACCAAAGCAAACTAGCATAATCAGGCCATTTTCGACGAATGGCAACAATCTCAGGATGAACTAAAGATTACGGTCTATAAACCTAATAGCCGCCTAATTGATGGATATCGGCTTAAGACTAGGTCCATTATATATGCGGGATATCTGATAGGATTTGAAAAACTTCAATTCACTTACCAGACTTCTAGTAACTCCCGGTAGAAAACGTCACAGTTTTAATGGTTACATTTCCCAAGTGGTCATTGGCTTCGATCTCTAAGGTGTAATCCTCATTCTTTTTAAGTCCTTGAATAGGGGCAGCATAAAGCTTCTTTTTCTTTCCGTTGAGGCTGTAGTAAATGCTCCCCATGGCTACTTGTTGATCGACGGCCGCCAGATATATGGTCGTATAAGAAGGATAGGTATCCCTTTCTATACTCTGATTGCTGAAATTGCAGGTAATATCCGGTCCCTGGACATCCGTGATAAATCGGACCTGTTTAGTATTTCGGTTGTTCACATGGTCATCGGCGAAGTAAGAGAGTACATGAGCTCCTGGGGATTCTACTGCCAACGGTTTGGTATATTCCAATTCTTCTTTACTATCATCCAGGGAATAACCAAAAGATTTCAAACCAGATTCGAAGTCCTTACCTGTTATTTTAAACTGGGATTGCGGGCCCACAATTAAGGTATCTCCTTTATAAAATGTAGGTCCGTCAACACTCATATCTACGGATGGTCCGGTAAGATCCAGGTAAATAAGGCCCACGCTATGTTCAAAATTCGATTGATTTTTATTACCGGTTTGGTCCAATGCATAAAATTTTACCTTATGCTGACCAGAGTGATCCGGAAGATAAAAAGGCTGTTGATAGATCTGGTAGTCTTGGTTATTGATGGAGTACATCAAATCCTTTATGCCTGATTTGTTATCAACGGCGGTCAGTTTCAATTTAGTACGTCCTGAAAAATACACACGATCACCTACTATATACTTGTCTCCCAGTATATCTGCGGATAGAATAGGTGCGGTTTTATCCAGATAGAAGCCGACCATTTTGGTTGCCTCGCGATTACCGGTATGATCTACAGAATAATACTGCAATTGGTGACGACCATCGGGTAAAATCTGGAAAGGAATCCTTCCTCCCCGGTAGGGAAGGAATTCTTCCTGCTGATCAAATTTATAGTAAGAAGCTGAAACTCCGGAAAATGCGTCTTCAGCTTCCAGATAAATGCTGGAGTTTACAGAGATCACTTGGTTATCGGATATACCAATTATGTTGTGATACGTACTGGGGGCAGTAAGGTCCACCGCGAATTTAACGGATTGAACTTCCTCCACATTGCCCACCCGGTCTATAGCATAAAAACTGTACTCATAACGTCCTTCCTCCTGGATGCTCATGGGCTGATAGGGGGCATAATCCATACCCTGCAGACTATAAAAAACCCGGTCTACTCCTGACATATCGTCACTGGAATTTAGATTAATTGACAGGTCAGCACTATAAAAATAACCCTCTTTGGATCGATACTGAGAACTGCTGACCGCCTGCAATTTAGTTACCGGAGCTTTGCCGTCGGCATGCACTAGCAGCACATCCTCCCTCTGTGTTTGATGATTCAGGTGCTTTATGGTATGAACGCCATGGCCCTCAAAATAGATGGGGCCTGAAGAGTGGGTAGATAATTGCTTGGGAGCATCTTCAGGAGAAGTAGATGCGTAAATATAAATAGGCTGATCCGCCTTCTGAAAATATCTTCCGGCACTATCCACGAAGCTTTTGGGCTGCGGTGCAACTTGACCATTAACTCCCGCATAAAACCCCATACTTAAAATTAGAAGTATAATTCTATTCATGACTTGTTACGTTTTTAGTGTGATCCAGTGTTGCAAGGTCTTGGTTCTTTAATGGCAGTAACACCTTAAATGTACAACCCTTGCCTTCTTCGTTTACAACTTCAATTTTACCATGCAAGGCCTCTACCTGGGATTTAACCAAATACAGACCAATGCCTTTACCCATCGTTTCTACATTCATACGCTTATAGGGTTGGAATATCTTATGCAATTCCGGAGCTGGTAAGGGAATCCCTATGCCATTATCCGCGATAGTAAGCACGAAATAGTCCTGCTCTACAGCCGATTTTACATGAATAAATAAGGCCCGGCTCCGCGAACGATACTTCACCGCATTATCCAATAGGTGCAACACAATGCTTTCCAGATAACTACGCACGGTATTAATAACCTGGATCTCTGAGAAATTCGTCTTCAATACTCCCTTTAGCCCATTTTCGCCAAACAGGCTGTGCTTAACAGTATCCACAAGTTCAGGGACATTGACCACCTCCTGCGGCAAGTGCAGATTGTCTTTAACCACCAATATCTTGTTTAGGTCTTTAATCACAGCATCCAGGTACTTAACGGATTTGTCCATATGGGTAAAGATCTCCAGATTGGAGGCATCCCGGGGGTCCTCTTTTGTAAAAAGTTCGTATAGTCCCAATATCTGAGCCACCGGGGCTCTGAGATTGTGGGAAATAACATGAGCGAACTGATCGAGATCCTGGTTGCGGTCCCGCAGCCTTTTTAAAGTACTGCGCAATTCCTTAGTGCGATGTTCCACCAATTTCTCCAGATTCTCATTCAAGTCCTTTATCTCGTTGTTTTGTTTCCTGAGCCGGGCATTGGTTTTTTTCTTATACCAGTAATTCCACAAAAGCAAGAAGGTTATCATTAACAATCCAACTAGCCCAATACTGATCATCTGCACCAGCATTCGCTGATTCTTAGACTCTGTATGGGCTTCGCTTATGCGGGACTCTTTAAGTTGGTTTTCGCTTTTTAATAGCTCAATAGCCAGTTCCTGCTTACTGGCACTGTCCAGCAGCGCTCTTACCAACTCTTGGGTTTCCGTATTTAGGTATTTTAAGCGGTCCTCTGCGTCGGATAAAGCCTTGATTTTAGCCAATAACTCCAGTTCACTGTCTTTTTTAGCCAATGCGTTTTGCAAAGACCTTCTTTTTTCCAGCTCAATCTGCTTGACCAGCTTTATTTCTTTGTCGCGCTGCACCATCTCATGAAAAGTGCGGTAGAGATTAAAATAGTGCAACGTCTGTTCATTATCACCCAGTTTCTGGTAAGTTTCGGATAGCATGATATAGCATCCCTTCATTACCTGAGGGTCGTTCATTTCAGTGGCCAACTCTAATGCCTCATCCAGATGCTCCACTGCTATTTGATGGTCACCCAGACTATTAAAGGCCACAGAGAGGTTGATCAGGGTAGAAATTACGCCTGCCTTATCACCGGTCTGACGACGATAGGCCAGGGATTTCTCGAAATTGATAACAGACATGGAATGGTCGCCGCTATCGGCGAAGATTAGACCCAGATTACTTTGAATCTTGGACATTCCAGCCAGGTTTTTCACCTCCCAGTTTAGCTTTAAAGATTCATTGAAAAACTTTACCGCATTGCGGTATTCCTTGCGCTCCCAGGCTTCCATGGCCGCTTCGTTTAAAAAACGGCTGGCCTCCTTGAGATCCCCCTGGTTCTTGTGGATCTCGGTTTTGGATAATTGCTCCTGATAAGCCCCGGAAGACTGTCCCAATACCGGAACTACAGTAACCAGAATGAGAAGCAATATCACCAGGCAAAACCTTAGTGATGAGGGGTAAGATGCATTATTTGTGATTTCTAGCTGTTTGGTCTGTTTCAATTTATCTTGTTGATTATTAGTGGTATATGATAGCTTGATTCAAGGCGGAAACTAATATAACATATGTATGCATAACATTTTTCTCTTTTCGATGAACGGATTGGAATTTTCGATAAATAAAAGAATGGCTTTGACTCCGATGTCAAGTCAAGCAAGGTGGAACGGAGTTGATTTTGGTGGTAATGAATGGGCTTTAGATCTTGACAAACTAAAACCGATAATCGAGAAATACAGCGTTGTTTTCTGCGATTTTAGCAGCGGAATTAGCAGCGCTTAGTAAACGCATGCTAAGCTAATACAAACCTCCAAGGAATGAATTTTTAGCCCTGTAGTTTCCTAGGCCATGGCGGAAGACAATTAATTATTTTAGCACCAGCCGATAGATACCTTTACCCTCTACGCCCACATACAAGTATCCATCTGGCCCCTGCTCTACGTTCCGGACCCTTCCAATACCTTTGGCGATACGTTCTTGATCAGTGATCTGGTCTCCTTGCACAGTGGCATGGACCAGGTACGAGAATTTGAGCGAGCCCACAATCAGATCCCCTTCCCATCCTGGATATTTATCGCCCTGAACAAAGGTCATTCCACAGGGCGCTATGGATGGTACCCAATAGACTACCGGCTGCTCCATACCGGGCCGTTCCGTACCTTCGGCAAATGAAGTTCCACTATAATTGACCCCATAGCTGATAATGGGCCAGCCATAATTTTTACCCGCTTCAATCAAATTCACTTCATCCCCACCCTTTGGGCCGTGTTCATGAGACCAGATCTTGCCGGACTTAGGGTCCATAGCCAGCCCCTGCGGATTGCGATGACCGTAAGAGAATATGGCTTTCTTGGCCCGGCTCTGGTTCACGAAAGGATTATCCGATGGTATGCTGCCATCATCCATTATGCGATATATCTTACCGCCATCTCGGGTAATGTCTTGAGGATTTACATCTCGGTTTCCCCGGTCTCCCACAGAAAAATAGAGAAAGCCTTGTTTGTCAAACTCCAAACGGCTGCCAAAATGCTGGCCTTTAGTAGTATTCGGGCTGGCTTTGTACAACACTTTTTTATGGTCCAGACGGTTGTTATCGTAGGTAAAGCGTGCCACAGTGGTATTACCGCCATTCCCGTCACCGTCAGAGCTGGAATAACACAGGTACAGCCATCTGTTTTGGGAAAAGTCGGGGTGTATCTCAATGTCCATTAAGCCACCTTGTCCATGATCGTAAACTGCGGGTACCCCCTGTACAGGTGATTCCAACAGCTCACTATTACGAATGATCCTTATTTCACCCTTTTTTTCGGTTACCAGCATATCTCCATTGGGCAAGAAGGTCATGCCCCAAGGGTTATCCAGACCATCTACTACTAGTTCATAGGTAATGTTCTTATTGTTACTCCGTATGTCACTGGGCTGCGAATTACAACTGAATACTACTGCCAGGCTGCTAATAATTATTAAGGAAGTTCTTACTTTCATATCTTAAGATTATCTAAAAGTTTACTCAATGCCCCGATCCAGATGCACATAACCTCCATCAATGCTCCACAACTGACCGGTGGTATGAGCCGAGCGATCGGAAAGCAAGAAGACCACTGCAGCCGCAATTTCCTTGCTGGTAGTCATACGATGTTCCAAAGGAATTTTACGGCAGATCTCCTGCTCTTTTAACTGAGGGTCCTCAAAATTGTTGTTTAACCATGAACGATACAAGGGGGTCATTACTTCTGCCGGCAGCACAGCGTTGACCCGAATAGCATAGGGTAATAGTTCTACCGCCCATTCCCTAGTCAGCGCCAACTGCGCTCCTTTAGAAGCGGCGTATCCGGAGGTCCCTCCTTGACCGGTTAGGGCCACTTTGGAGGCAATATTCACGATAGAGCCCTTGCTCTCTTTTAGCCAGGGCAGTGCGAAATGCACCAGATCAAAATAGTGAAACAAGTTCTTACCCACTGATTCCCTGAATGCCTGAGGGCCTTGTTCTATGCTCTGACTATCGTTTATTCCGGCATTATTCACTATGCCGTCGATGCGATTAAACCGCTTTGCCGTTTCCTCTACCACAATGCGGCAAAAGTCGGTGTCCCTGAGATCGCCCGGTAACAAATGAACCGTTTCATTTTCGCTGTTCAATTCCTTGAGCAGATCCTGGGTGTTTTTATCCTGAGAACGTGTGCCGATCACTACCCTAGCGCCTTCTTGCACTAATTCACGAGTAATGCCTTCACCGATACCCTTGCTTCCACCGCTGACTATAAATACTTTGTCTTTTAGATTCAGATCCATATTGTTGGCTTACATTATAAGGTTGTAAAATTCCATGGCATTGTCGCACCATAGTTTGTTCTTATCCCCTTCAGGAAAGCCCTTGGTAAATTGCTCAACCACCCCTAATACCTCACTATATTCGGCGGCTAAGAGGCAAACCGGCCAATCCGATCCGAACATACACCGGTCGGTGCCAAAGGCCTCAAAGACCACTTCCAAGTAGGGTAGCAAATCCTCATACTTCCAATCACTCCAACCGGCTTCTGTTACCATCCCGGATATTTTGCACCAGGTATTTTCAATATTTGCTATCTCGCGGATTTGATTTTTCCAGGTATCAATATTCTGTTGACTGATGTCCGGCTTGGCAATATGGTCGATTACGAATTGTTGTCTGGGAAATTTTTTAACCAACTCCACGGCATTCTCCAATTGATGGTGGTAGATCAGAAGATCGTAGGTGAATCCGTACTTTTCAAGGCTGGCAATACCTTTTAGAAATTCCTTACTAAGCATAAACTGGGGATTTGGTTCATCCTGTAGCACATGCCTAAAGCCCCGCAGTTTAGGAAACTGTTGAAAATACGCCAAGCGCTGTTCCAATTCATGGGAACACAGATCCACCCAACCCACTACACCCCGGATAAAGTCGTTATTATGGGCCAAATGCAATAAGAAAGTGGTTTCTTGTTCGTGCTGTCGGGCTTGTACCGCTACACAACCTGCAATCTGATTCTCATCCAGTATCGGCGCTAACTTTTCCGGTAAATAATCCTGCCTTAGTAAGTTCATTTTATCATTGATCCAGGAGTATTCCAGGGAATCATACTCCCAAAAATGCTGATGGGCGTCCATGCGATTTATCACGTTTACAATTTATCACTTCCTTGTGAATAAAAGCTAATTCCCATATCATATTGTCACAACTCCTGCAACTACTAGTAAAATGCCGGTAAGTATGGAAGAAAGGTGCCTGATTAATCGACTTCAAATGATATTTTATTATATTAAAACTCCGGAGATGGCGGACGTGGAGTAGACCTTGGGAAATCCCGGTGATCCAAGCTGCAGCGCTGATAAATATCACCTTTCCCTTGATCTCAATCATAGTATCTATTCTACTTTACGTATACTTATGTATAAAACAACCTTAAAAGGATTCTATGAAACGAATTATCGTACCCACAGACTTTTCTTCAGGCGCTTGGAATGCTTTTGTATATGCCATGGATTTGGCTCAAACCTTAAATGTGAATCATCTATTAGTGCTTAATTCTTACTACGAACCCCATTCAGGAGCTGCCACCATGCTTTCCATTCATGAGCTAATGAAGAAAGAATCTGAAAAGGAGATGGATATCTGGCGCAGAAAGATTGAGGAAAAAGGGTACGACAGACTACTGAATATTCAATATAAGTGCTTACATGCTCATTTGGTAGGAGCCTTGAATTCACAATTGACTGAACCCGGACAATTGATCGTTATGGGTACTGTTGGTGAAACCGGCGCCTTGGAAGAACTGATCGGCAGCAACGCCTCTTCGGTAATCTCCAAAGTCAATTGTCCTGTGCTGGTTATACCTCCAGACGGCCGTTTCTCGTTCAGTGGACGGTTGTTGTTAGCCGGTTATACTGAAAAACTCCCGGAGCATATTGATACCGGTGTTCTGAAAGCTTTTTGTGATTACCATACCAACTCCCAATTGGAGGTAGTACAGGTAGTGGACCATGAAGAACATTACGACCAAAAAATCTTTGATGGTTTACTGGAAGGGATTCAATATGAAACTCACTCATTGGTTGGGCATGATGTAGCCCAAACTCTTGATGAATACGTCGCTGCCAGGCCAATTGATATTTTAGTGCTACTAAAGGTAAAGCGCAGTCTATTGGACAATCTCTTCCATAAGAGCGTCGCCAAAAAACTAGTTCTTCATGCCCATATTCCCATTTTGGTACTGAAAGAATTCGAGACTTAAGCCCCAAGATCTTTGGATATCAGTGAGAATCACTTACCTGATTAATTTCAATCTGTTGTAGCATCTCTTCGGCATTCCGTCCCACAGTCCCTTGCGGATCCATGTTTATAACTTTTTGATAGAGCGCTTTGGCCTTGTCGATCTGTCCGGATTTCCAAAGCCCCTCCGCCAGACTGTCCCAAACGTTAGCTGATTCCGGGAACAATTCGGTATTTAATTGGAATATGAACAGCGCCGGTTCAAATTGTTGAGCTCCCAGCAATCTGTAGCCAATCTGATTGAACTCACTCTCGAAGGGATAATAGCGGTAACGAGGATCAGCTACCATATTCTTGGCTTCCGGAAGAATTTCCTGTTGCCTTCCGTCCTGGTATAATGAAGTAAAATGGGCAATTGGATCGTGAATAGGCGATGCCGGATCATAATCCCAAACCGCCTGTAATACAGGATCACGATTATCTCGATAATCTGTAAAAGACATGTCCGCTGCCACATCCGGAGCTAGCCAGGGGGCGTTTTCCCACTGGGGTTTGTCTTGCCACCAGGCGAAAGATAAACGTACCACCATCTTGCTATGAGGAAGTTCCACTTTGCGATTGTCGCCATAGAAATTGATATTCTCCGCGGTAGGCTCGCCCACAAATATGGCCTGCGTATAATTATCGATCTCATTGACCAGGTTTTGACAAGCGGAGTAGGTTCTGCGACCCAGGATCACAAACAGTTTGCCCTGTTGATTGATTTTGTCACAAGCCAGGATGCCCGTGATGATGGGCTTATTGAGATAGTTGTTGCCTCCACCGTTTAAACGATAGTCCAGAATCAAGCGCTCCACTTCATTGTTCTCAATGAAGTCAAAGACCTTTCCGTAAAAGGCTTCAATACTTTCATTTTCGTCGTTCCGTATGCGGCTGTGCCGCACATATACCGCTTTCTGCTGGGGCAGGTACTCATAGTAATAAACACGGTCCAAATGCTTTAGCCATAATGGGGTTTCATTGGTATCTCGCGCTTCTATCCAAGGGTCCTTCTCCAACAACATACTGTAGGTTAAAGGACTTTCTTCTAAATCCAGATGTTCGAATGTCTGATCGAAGGTTTTCCCATCCCTCTCCAGCGTCAGGGTCACAGTAGTTTTCAAAGATGGGGTGACTTCTTGGGCATGTAGCACCTCCGGTGAACCTAAGTACCCATATCCATGTGCTTTAAAAAACTGGTCATTTTCAGCCGGCACTACCGGTCTTATAGCCTTCAACACCTCATCCACGGATTTACCCTCTACTTTTAACACTTTGGCAGCCAATGCATCAGAGTATTTTTTATGCACACCCTGAACATAAATTCCATCACTGAAATGATACAGGTTAAAAGGCATTTGATGGAATCCGTGATCTTTGGCCCCCAGCCATAGTGAAGTATGTCCGTATTGGAAAGAGGATACAATCTTAGCAAAGCCCACCTTAATCTGATGGTCCTGCAAATTCGGAATTGCCCAATGCAGTTCTTCAATCTGCCGATCAAATTCTTTAGAGGTGGTCTTTTTAAAAAGGAAGGGGTACTCCTGGTGAACAGTATGCTGTAAGAACTTAAGATCTTGTTGCCATTGCTCCGGGGACAGCTCAGTTTGAGCCCTAGCACTCAGACATAGAACCAATAAGAGGGTAGTAATAGTAGATAGGCGCATAATATGGTCTTTCTTATAATAGACATGGACTGCCTGGAAAATGTTGCACCATATCCTAGATTAATTCATTATTCTTTCAACAAGGGATCCTCTCTGATAGTTAAGGTATTGGTATATTCTTGTCCGTCCACTTTTAAAGTGAGTTTGTAGGTCCCAATGGCGGCCTTGGGCATAAGGTATTCTTCTCCTAACTCCACACTCAGGTATCCCGCGGTTAAGGGCTGCGCGGCCTTGCGCTGTTCCGCCGGTGTCTTGGCTTCTTTAAATGCCTTGTAAAGGCGTTTCAATGAGTTGTAATTATACCGTTGTACCAGATCCGCAAACAATTGGTCTACGTGATTATATTGCTCTTTACTGTACATTTCCGTATCGAATTCCAAATTCCAATAGTAGCGTTGAATCCCAGGCTGTAAAGGAACTTCCACCACATGCTGATGCTCACCACTGAAATCACTGATGATCAGTTGGGCGGATTTTACATCACTGCCTAAGAAATAGGACACGGCAGCTTTACTGATAAATCCTGCTCGAGGTTTACTGGTGGTGTTCTCAATAGTCTTGGGATTCTCACCGGCAAACCAAAAATGCCCCCGTTGGCCTCCCCTGCTTACGTTTTCCCAAATAGTGGCGGTGCGTTGATCGAATAAATGCCCTGGGCCTTTCAGGATTTGTTCATTCATTTGTTGCCAGGGAGTAATATCGTCCATCACCCAGATACTGCGACCGTGCGTGCCGGCAATCAAGTCATCGTCCCGGGGATGGATCTTAAGATCATAAACGGATACTGTGGGAAGGTTGGGCATCAGCCGGTGCCATTGGTTGCCACCGGTTAAGCTCCACCAAACTCCCGTTTCAGTACCCAGAAACAAAAGATTGGGGTTCTTGGGGTCTTGCCGGATCACCCGTACCACTTCATTATCCCACAGTCCTTTGGTGATCAGAGACCAGCTTTGACCATAATCGTCGGTACGAAAAACCCAGGTACCGAAATGGTCGGAGCGGTGGCCATCGAAGGTTATATAGGCACTTGCAGTATTGAAATGACAGGCCTCAATGCGGCTTACCCAGATACCGGCAGGGACTTTAGGTATATTCGTTCTCAAATTGGTCCAGCTCTTTCCGCCGTCCCTGGTCAATTGTACGTTGCCATCGTCAGTACCCGCCCAAATGATATTCTCGGATATGGGGGATATGGCCAATGTGGAAATACTGCAATGGGTTTCCGCGCCGGAATTGTCGGGTGTCATACCTCCACTTTTTCCTTGAACACGCTTTTGTGGATGGTTGGTACTCAGATCCGGACTGATAATGCGCCAGGATTTCCCTTTGTCCTGAGATCGATACAGATAATTCCCTCCCCCATAAAGTACATTAGCATTATGAGGCGACAGCCACATAGGCGATGACCAGTTGAATCGCAATTCCGTACGCAGGTCTGCCGGTAATTCCGGGTAATAGTCGCTGAAATTGACAATGTTTTTAGGGCTGGGGCTTATACGGTTGATACGATGAGTTAGGGGGTCGTAGTCAAAATACGCGCCATTTTCCATAGAGGTGAATACTTGCCGCCAATTATCCGGATCCACATTGATATATTGACCGTCCCCCCAATGTAGCTTCCAGTTGGAGTCGTTCAAGATACCCCGGGCATCCCGGGAAAAGCTGGCAATGCCGTACATTCCATTATCCTGTAAACCACCATAGACATAGTAGGGGTCCCTCATATCGTAACCAATACGATAAAACTGTCCAATGGCGAAATTGTCGAACAGGGTAAAATTGCGGCCATGATCATGGGTAATGGACATCCCTTTATCGGCCCCCAGATAATAACGATCCCGGTCATGAGGGTCCACCCATAGCGCGTGAAAATCACCATGTACTTCCTGATCTTTGCTGCCATTCTCAAAGGTCTTTCCTCCGTCATGCGATACCATGAAAGAGGTGGTGAGTACATAAACCCGCTGGTCGTCCAAAGGGTTTATGCGAATTTGACTGTAGTAGAAAGGGCGGTTGTTGTAAGTATTCACATATTCCCAATGTTCCCCTCCATCTTCAGAGCGATAGATCCCGCTTCCGGGAATGGCCAGGGTATCGGTTTTCGGTGCTTCCACGATAGCCATTAGGATATCGGGGTTTTTAGCATAAGCCGCCAGACCAATACGGCCGGTTTCTTCCGGCAAGCCATTGGTCAGCTTGCGCCAACTGTCACCCCCGTCTTCTGTTTTGTAAATACCTCCCTGTCCTCCTCCACTGGTAAAGGTCCATGGTTGCCTTAATCTATGATAAAAGGCAGCATACATAATATCTTGATTATTAGGATTTTGTATTAAATCAATACAGCCTGTTTTTCCATCATTGGGCAGGCCCTTTTTTAGCTTTTTCCATTTTTTTCCTCCATCAGTGGTACGAAATAATCCACGGTCACCACTATAGCCCCATAGATGTCCGATAGCGCAGGCACAGACTTCATCGGAGTTGCTAGGATTAATCGCCAATCGAGCAATTTGATGGGTCTCCTGCAGGCCTACATTTTCAAAGTTAACTCCCCCATCGGTTGATTTATATACACCATTACCCCAGGAGACACTATTGCGGTTATTGGCTTCACCGCTACCCACCCAAATGATTTCCGGATTACTTTGATCCCAGGCTATGTCTCCGATAGAAGCGGTTTCGTAGTGATCGAAGATGGGTTTCCATGAAGTACCGGCGTTGTCGGATTTCCACACACCGCCGGATCCCGTGGCCATAATTACCTGTTTAAAATCATCGTTCAGTGCTTCTATATCTACAATGCGCCCTCCCTGATTAGCCGGTCCTATATTACGCCATTGAAAACCACGGGATAGATCTTCAGCGCTGACCTGAGCCAGGGCAGGAAGTGATAAGAAGGCTAAGGCTAAGGGCCATAATGGACGGACCAAATTGGCCAGCCCCTTTGCTCCAAAGCAGCGATGGTGGATGAAAGCCTCAGCCCTTAAAACAGTAGACGGTTGGCAACGGGCACTTTTTCCCAGTCTAATAGCCGTTAACATGATAGAGAGTAGATTTAGCATAAAGAATTGATGTTTTTGACCAGCGCGGTGCAATATTTCACATTAATAGGGTTTGGCTGGGCCTTAATTTAAAGGATTGTATAATGTGTAGCAAATTCTGCGTGCTTAACGGACCTGATACAGTATGATGCCATATCCTCTTCTTCCATCTTCACTTTGCGCCACTACTTCAATTTTGAATTCTCCCCGGTCGTCAGAATGTCGGAATCCTACAGTTTGACCAAGTTCTAAAGTGGTGGAGATCTTGGGATTCCAGTAAATCAGGGGAACTAAATAGGGCTGATCCATGGGAAGATTGGGTGAGGAATATTCTGATACTGGTTGTAATCCGTCAATTTGAAAGGACTTCAACAGGTAGCTACTGTCGATTTTCATTAGACCCTCTTTGGAAACAATTTCCACAACCCCACTAAATCCCGCAAATCCGAAGTATTCAGAAATGGTAGTGGTGCGACTGTACAATTTAATCTCCCGTAATTTTTGAAAATCCAAAGAGGTAAGCGTTTTCTGGTGTTTGGTAAGTTGACCATCTATTATGAAGAGAGGTGTTCCAAATGCCATTGAGCGGCTGTCTGGGTCGAACATTTGAAAATAGCCGGTGCCACGCTTCTCTCGGATGAACTTTAATGGAGATACCACCTCACGGCTGAACGTTTGCAGGTCCGTAAAGGGATAGTTGTCAGCCTCAAACCTAAAATCGGGGATAGGTGTTACTAGGTGAGGAGATGATGTCTTAATCGGACCGGGCTCCACCCTGTTAAACAATTGGTAGATCAGTTTTCTATCTCGGCTTTCTTGCAAATATCGCTGCACGCTAGGCGATAATGGCAGTTTCTCAAAAGAAGTGGTCGAGGGACCGGTCGACGCCCAGCGTAGTTCCCGCTGTTGCGAATATTGGGGAATATACTGTAGTACCTGATTACCGTAGAACTCCGGCAAGACCAGAAAGAAGTCCCCGTTTTCATCGGTAATGGAATACAGCATTTGGTTGTTTTCAGCAAATTTAAAAGCCACCATTTCACGAGGTCCGGAGCCCATTAAATGACCCTGTAGCTGAATAAAATCTGATAACTGTTGTGAATCGTATTGCGAAGATGCCGTATAAATGGCGGGTGTTTGAGGGTTTTCACCAATTAATTGAACATCCCTTACGGATATCGAGGCCACTGCCTTCAGGGGTTTTCCGGATGGGTCCTTTACCAACACGCTCAAGGAAATAGAATCACGCGGTTGAAAATCCCTGTTAGAAATTTGAATATCAACGCGCAGCTCTCCTATATCATCGGTGGTTAATGTACGGGTGCTATCCGTAAAGCTGTTCGGTGAGTCCAGTAAACGCTCCGAGTAAACGGGGATGTGCGCCTGCAATAATGTAAGCACCTCGGATTTATAGCTTGTGGAAGCCGTGGCTCGAAACAAATACATCCCAGGCTCAATTTGGTAAGGTATATCATAATATCCCGCTACATGATCGTTATACGATTTTAGGTAAGAGGAGTGCACGGCCTCACCTTCCGGGTTGTAGATCTCAATTTTAATCATAAGCTCCTTCTCTAAATACTTTTGAGGCAGGTAAAGCTTAAAATTTATCGTTTCTCCGGCGGTATAATAAGGTTTGTCGAAATGCACCAGCACTCGATCTTTGGAATCCGGGAAAAAAGCAGCCAGGCTTACAAAAAAGACATACCCCAATATGGCTATTCCCATGCTCTTTTCCAGTATGCGGTTTTTAGTGCCTAGTCCTCCCATCCTTGTGGTTTTGTAAGGGTGCTCCCAATGACGGAAAGGCAATTGTTGCACAACTCAGAGTCGCCGTCAAAGGTACCCATTTCACATTGCTCGGGGGGTGACCCCGCATCTTCCGGTCTGATAAAAAGTTGTACCGTTTTTTGCTGAGATACATAAAAATATCCCAACACCTGCTCGGACGGATCGGATTCACTGCTGATATTCCCGGTGATGCTTCCGGGAGTAGCTTCAAATAAGCCCCCGGAAAGTGCCACGGTTTGAGCGACCTTATTCCAGTAATCGTAGCCCTGCGGAGTTAGTGATTGCTGTCGCACGTTTAGTAAAAAACCCAATGCGAAGCGAGCATCTACTTTTTCTTCCATTAAGGCAAAGCGCTCTAACCTGGACGTTCCGGATTCATTGCCGTTATGAACTACTACTTGATCGAAATTGAGATTTCTTAATATGTAGCAGGTTGCAGGCCCTGGACCCGGTACGTTGGGAGGCGGAGGCGTCTCATCCAGCTTATAGATACCCTGGAAATCCCAGCGCAACCTGGAAGGTTCATCGGCTGCCTCTGCCATTAAGGGTGAATACAAAAAGAACTGCATATAACTATTTACTACCCGATTGCCCGATTCGTTTAGCTCTTCCCGATCGATCATGACAAATGACAATGAATCTGGAGTTGGTACCGGATACAAGGTTTCCTCTTGGGAACGGTAAGTAGCACCCTCCGCCAGACGCACTTCTAACTGATATTCATCTCCCTGGGTAATAGGCATATCACTCAGCACTTGGTCCATGTTTAATTGATAAGACCCAGGCTCGACTTCCACCAATTGTACTTGATCACCTAACTGATTAAACAGGGTCACCTCAGCCTGTTCCACTGGTACCGGCACGCTCTGAGCTTGAAAATCCGCTGTTCTGGATATTCGTACTTTCACCCAGGTGGTATCTCCAGAAAGCAATTGACCTTGAATTACCAACTGGCTTTGATTACCCTCTGGTAAATCCAATTGTATTTCATCAATACAAGCGCTTATTACCCCAAATACCGGAATAATGCAGTATAGCGAAAAACGTACTATGGAAACTTTTAGGGTCATTGAATTTCTATATTAAATGAAATGGATGGAAATATGCTTCCCAGCACTGCAAAGCGATTAGCTGTGGGAAAGTTAAAAGGCTTTTGCACAAAAAACACTGAATAGGTATTCTTGCGACCGTATAGGTTATATATTGAAAAGCTCCAGCTGGTTTTAACTTTCTTACTGCGATTGTAGCCTTTACCAATGGTATAGGAAATATCCAGGCGGTGAAAGTCCGGAACTCTTAGCTGATTCCTCTGCGAGTATACCGGAATAATCAACCCATTCTCATCGGTGTAGGAGCCCACAGGTGCGGTGGTAGGACGACCGGTGGCATAATTGAAGTTAACCGTAAACGATTGCCTCATGCTAATTTGAAAGACCCCTACCAATGATATATCGTGAGTTTTGTCAAAATTACTGAGATACCATCGCCCGTTGTTGATCTCGTCAATTTTCCTTTCGGTTCTTGATAGCGTATAGCTGAGCCAACCAGTAAAGTTGCCTTTTTGCTTTTTTACACTTAATTCCAACCCATAGGCCCGGGCCTTACCCGCTACAAGTTCTGTTTCCAGGTGACTATTGACATTCAGGTCAGCAAAGTCCCTATAATCAATGATATCTTTTACATCCCTGAAATATGCCTCCACGGAGGTTTCCCAAGTATCGTTCTGGAAATTTCTAAAATACCCCAAGGAAAAATTGTGGGCGCGAATGGGCTGCAGGTGCGTGTTACTTAATTGCCAAACACTGGTTGGCGTAGGCGCATCAAGGTTAGATATCTGATTGATAAACTGGGTGGTATGACTATAGCCTCCCTTTATGGCCTTTTCTTCATTTAATTTATATCTAAATGAAAATCTGGGTTCCACACTGAAGTAGGACTTTATCACTTCGCTTTTGTCATATATTACGGTATCAGTTATGTTTTCTAAGGATCTTGCTCCATCGTACTCAAATACAGTTTGTGGTCCCAGGTACAGGTACCCGTTAAATCTGAGGCCCCCATTGAGGCTCAACCTGGAAGATTGAAGCCATTCCGTTTGAATGAACACAGCAGATTCCAAAGCCTGCTGGTCCTCCAGAGACTTGGCCTCCACTACTGATATTTCGGAAGTTGGGACCCTGGAGCCGGGGTCCACTTTGTAATAAATGGAAGAGAGGCCCAGATCCATCGTGGTGTTTGAGGAAATGTTGTAAGTCAATTGTTCCTGGGCTTTTAAATAAGAAACCCCTGTTTCCAATGTTGATGCTATATCTTCCGGTAATTCGGAAAGGGCGCTGGAATATTCGCTGGCACTGACGGAAAACTGCGAGTACCATCTTTCATTAATCTGACTCTTCCAAGCCATTTGTGCCAGCTTCGTACTGTAGTCAAAACCAAAATCATCGCTAAATCTAAAGTCATCATCTGAAATGTAAAATGACATCTCCAGGTTATTGTGCTCATTTAATTTGTGGGCATATCGGATTTGACCGTCGTAAAAAGTGGCTGAACTTTTTCTTACATCAGTGTTGCTTGCCAATTTTAACAGGAAATCAGCATAGGTCGACCGTATCCCTACGTTCAATGAGCTTTTGTTTTTTTTTACTGGAATCTCCAGGTTCAACCTGCTGGCAACAGGCCCCAAGCCAGCCTTCAGGTGGAACTCCTCGAAACTTGCGTTGCGCATGGTTACATCCAGAACTGAGGATAATCTGCCACCGTACTGAGCAGGCATGTATCCTTTATATAAAGACACACTTTGAATCATGTCCGCATTGAAAGTACTTATGAAACCCAACGCATGAGAAGAATTTAGCAGGAACCCGTCGTCCTGCATGATCAGGTTCTGATCCACCGCTCCTCCCCGTACATTAAATCCGGAAGCCCCCTCTGCTATCTTGCTTACCCCGGGTTCCAACAGCAGGATCCTTTCAATGTCAACCTCACCTAGCAGGACCGGTATTTTTTGAATGCCTTTCATGTCCAGTTTGGTAATGCCTACCTGGCTGGAAGTAATGTTATCATCACTGCCAGCAGCCTCAATGGTGACCTCTTCCAGTTGTACAAAACTCTTACTGATCGCAAGTTCCACATCTCCACTGCTAAGCACATTTACCTGCACGTGCCGTGGCTCATAGCCGATGTTATTGATGGAGATCTTATAACTTCCGGGAGCCACATTGAAAGAAAATGCGCCTTTTTCATTAGCGACCGCAAGGTTTAGGGAATCGTTTAAAACCACTATCGCACCTGGCACCGGATCACCCGATAAATCATCTGAAATGATCCCTTTCAGTAACACAGTGCCTAATGGATCCAGTTGACCCTCGTTGCCGATAATCAATGCCTGGCGATCCTCTGGGCGTCGGGTAATCTCCGCCAACCTGGAATAGTAAGCGGCAGTGTATGACTGACCCAGGCGATCTTTAGGGCCAATAACCAGGGCATAACTGCGGTAGCTTATATAGCCCAAATCCAGTGGCTCTAGTAACTGCCTTAGCGCATCATCCAAAGTCACTTGTTGGAAAGAAACCGACAAGGGGGTCTGCATGGTACTGTCCGGTAGAAAGAAAAATCTGAAGTCCGGAGCTTGTAAGGAGAGCTCCTGGAGGATATCCACTACTTTTCGGTTCTCAAACTCTTTACTGAAGATTACTTCATTCGGTTGCTGAGCAATCAAAAGCCACGGGAACAGCAATCCAAGCGCTATGAAAGCACAGCGCCTAATTGTGGAGGACTTCACAGCAGGGAATAGAGTCGGAACAAAGGACCATAAAATGCAATATAGCTGATTTCTCCTGTGGGTAATCCTTGAGTGTGAGAATTTTTAGTTGGATGGACGACTATGAGCGGAATAATTCAATCATTCAATTTTCTGAAAACAGATTCAGGCAACTTGTATCAAGGGTACCAAAAGGGGCTTCCATAAAGTTCTCCATAACCTTAAAACGGCACTGAAAGTCACCACCTCCATGACCACCTTCATCCATAATAAAGAGCTGGGCGCGGGTAAGTTGTTTTTGCATGATCTTACCGTTTATAGGCGGTGTAACCGGATCATATTGGTTAACGAAAATAAGAGTAGGAATATCTGAGGTGTTAAAGGTTCGTTCCTCCACCGGCAATTCAGCTTTATGCCAGTTCTTTCCCTCCAGATAGAGCGAGGTAAAAACACCTAGTCGCTCCGGAAACAAAGCAGTATGGTTATAAGTACTGTCTACATCCTCAGGGGTATAACTGGGGTCGAACATCTCATAGCGTTCTACGGAGATCCACATGGTCGAATTATAGCCATCAATCAAAGCCAACTCCATGTTAAGAACTTCCTGGATAGGTCCGGCTTCACGGTTCAGAAACGCTTCAATCAGCTCTGGGGCTTTACTACGGGAATTGTTCCCGTAGAGAGACCTCCGCAATAGATAAGTAGCATCCTGAGCATTTACCACAAACTCCTGATCCTTGATGGTTACTGTAAACGGGTTTGCTTTTAAGGCATTAATTGCCTGGTAGTAATCGTCTTGAAGGTTAGGATATTGTTGCCGGCACTCCTCTTGATCCTGACAGTATTGAAAGATCCGGCCCAGGGCTAAGGCATAACTGTTGATACGAGAAATGAGAAAATCATCTCCCAGGGGGCTTGGTGAATTTAATATCACACTGTTTATCTTGTCCGGAAACATATCTTGAACAATACGAGCCAACCTGGTACCATACGACCCGCCTATCAAATTATATTTATCATAGCCCAGATGGGACATCAACTTACCCACATCCCGGGCGTTTTGAAAAGAGTTGTAATCAGCCAGGTTAATTCCCTGATCTTTGGCTTTTTTCCGGTATTTTTTCATTATCTCCCCTAACAGGCGCTGCTCCTGATCAATATTGGCATCAGCGGCTTGTACCTGGAAAATATCCTGTTCCATATTGGGCAATGCGGAAGAATAATTAATACCTCTCTGGTCAAAGATCACCAGATCCCTGGTCTTTAAGGTTGGACTTTGCATCCATTGCTTCAGGGCATTGGGTCCCAGGGCAGCACCTCCGGGACCTCCGGTAAAATAGATTACCGGGCCAGAATTTTCTTGAATGGTTTCAGCCTTTAGCACTACATAAGTAATCTGTATTTGCCTTCCTTCTGGCTGGTCGTGGTTTTCGGGAACTTGCAACTGACCGCACTCTACCCGGGGGTCCCCTTTAAGATCTCCCAGAAAAGCACATGGTTTGTCTGTATGAGTTGGATTAAGACTTAACCAATGGAATAAGGCGATCAAAGGCAGTAGGCTCCACATGATAGATATAGGTTGGTGGTAAGTATAATATACGAATTCCCCTTTATCTATGTGGCCATGGACCTCGATTTAACTGGAAAAAAGATCACCGGAAATAAAACAGCCTGGAGGATGGCTATCACCACTCCAATTTGATCGGTTATCCCATGTGGTTCCCCCATAGAGAATAGAAGAGCTTGTAACAGAATCGGGATAAGCAGAATTCCCGCCTTAACCCTGTTGGATTTGCTCCAGGGAATGGTGTGGCCTTCCTGTTTTCGATCTATCATTATTACTAAAACCGTAAGCACTAAAGCCACAAAGGCTAAAGGATAAACAATGGATTTCAAAGAAATATGCACATTAAGCGTGTCCCCATGGAACATGGTATCCCCTGACTGGATTATTTCAAATATTAAATTGCCAAAGACGTGCAGCCACCACCAGACTAGTAGCATGTAAAATATGCTCCGGTTTGCCACCCAATAGGCAGCATAAAAAAGGGCCAGGTACAACACCAGAAATACCAATAAAACCAGATAATCTGGTTGCAACCCTTCACTTGCCAAAGAAAACCCGAAATATCCCTGCCCCCAACGGTACGATGACCCGTCGAACAAACACCTTAATACCGGCAACCATACCAGCATGAAAGTGAAGCCGCAAAAAATCAATAGGGCGTTGACCAATGTGTTGTTTTTCCGAACTGCCAGGGATTTTATCATAATCGTATTTGGGTTTTGAAATAAAATACGATCACCCTGGCCCTCAGGGCGAGGATCTGGTAAAGTTTGTGGTGAAAATCAAATATTTGAGGCCAACGGTGGAGTCTTCCTAAAATCCTCTATATAAGAACGGGATACAGGTATCTGCATATCGGTGCCGTTAAGGGAAAGTTTAAGGTTATGCCGGGAACCTCTAATCTGGTAGATATGATGCCTGTTCACCAGATAAGACCGATGACAACGACGGATATTAAACGGTGACAATTGCTGTTCCATACGTTTAAGCGTGGAGCGCATCAATACTTTTTGCAACTGATTTTCTTGCAAATAGTAGATCTCCACGTAATTGTCATGGGCTTCCAGGAATAACAGATGTCCAGGTACGACAGCCAACCGTTCACTACCATGGCTGGGTTCCAACCAGATGAGGTCATCAGCGCTGTCTGTTAGGGCAACTTCAAAGGCCTCTACCGCCTGGTAGGAGTTGCGGTAACCAAAATACAGGCCCAACATGGTAATGGGGATAGTACTCATCAAGGATACATCCCTGATGAATCCCCAATAGCTCGACCAACTCCAATCGTGAAAATTACCCAGCCAATTGTAAAAGATGAAAGTAATGGTAGCTACCAAAATAAGCTCCAGGGCCAACCGCCCCACAAATAACAACCGGCTGGGGGCTGGAAACCACCTTGGTGCTATGAAAAATTCGAAAAATGCCAAGGTAAGGGCGTTAACCACCCCAAAACCGGTAGCACCCACTATTAATTGCAACCCAATTCGGTGTGTGGGATCGTAATTATTTACCCCAAATGGTTGAAAAATGAGCAGAAATAAGGGAGTGAACAAGAGAATAAAGCCCACTAGAAAAAATTTATCCCGATTGGAACTCAGGGTCATTGTGGGGGACTTCCAATAATTATTGGGTTTGAGGGGCACTTTCATGGATTATCCAGAATATATCTATATGACTACTCAAACACAGCTGTGGTTGCATGTAGGGTGGCCATAAGTTACAATAGTGCAAATTTTTATAAGAATTATTAAAAAAATATAATTAATTATATTAAATATTGTTATATTTATATTTTGAAACCCTAATAGCGTTTAAAATACTTATTTATGAAAAAGTTTAACTACCTATTCGTAGCCGGATTTACCGTGTTCTTCCTGGCCTGCGAGGACAATTCTGAGTCATTCGATAATATTGCCTTGGGTGAAGACCCTCCGGGAGTAGAATGTGAAATTGACCACAGGACTCAAACTCCTGGTGGTTGGGGTGCTCCCGCGGCCGGTAATAATCCCGGAACCATCAGAGATGCCTATTTTGATGCGGTTTTCCCAAATGGACTAACTGTTGGCTGCGCCGCCGGATATAGCCTTACTTTGACTTCAGCAGCCGAAGTTGAGGCCTTCCTCCCTAGCGGAGGGAAACCTAAAGCCCTGGACCAGGATTATCTGGATCCCGGTAAAAGTTTGAAAAATTCCTTGGCCAGTCATATTGTAGCCTTGAAACTATCCAGTGAGATTGATCACTACCTGCCGGATTTTGGAGGAGCAGAATATCTACTATGTGATCTGCGCATTTGTGATGGAGATTTTGCCGGAAAAAAAGTTCAGCAGATTCTTAACCAGGCTAACAAAGCTCTGGGAGGATGTTCTTCTAACACAACAGTTGAAGAAGCCATTGACATCATTTCAAGCATCAATGAGAACTTCGTAGATGGCGAGATTGACAACGGCTATCTCTGCTGTACTAAAGATGTAACCAAAGACGACGACCAAGAAATTTAGTCTGACTAATAAAAAAAGGAGGAATCTATTCCTCCTTTTTTTTTAACTATAAATTCCCTATAGGTACATTTTTGGTACTCCATGCATAGATTCATTTCCGCATAAGGGATACAGGCCAGTTCACCCCTATCAATCCTACTAGCATCAGTCCCGAAAAGAAAAGCAAGCCTTCATGAATTGCTCCGGCGGCCCCAAGTAATGGGGGCAACACCAGGTAAAACTCACTTCCGATGATACCGGTTACAAATAGAACCAATCCGGTCTTGGAAATAAAAGATTGCATAGACAGAAGCCCCATTTGCAAAAACCATCCTAAAAGGAATAGGGTTATAAAGCCTAAAAAGACCAAATGCAGGAACCCGATAGAAAAATTCCTTACTTGATAAGCTAAATCAGCAATTTCCGGTATAGCAGACAACGCTTGCAACAGGATCTTCATTGTAAAGGCCAGCAAGGCTAATTCTACACAAGCTCTGGACCAAGGGGTTAGTATGCTGCGGAGTTCTCTTTTCAACTTGCTTAACAGCAGATACAAAAAGATTAAAGCAGCAACTTGCGTAACAGCAGCCGCATAGCCAATTAAATATACCCAGAACGGAGGATGGATCCACAGAGCTGACAAGGCAAAAGCTGGTATGCAAGAACCCGTCATTGACCAGAAAAAATATTTACTGGTGGCATTGTCAAGACTGATCTCTCGATTTTCAATTATCCAAAACCACATTCCCAAAAAAGCAAAACTGATCCATCCATTGTACTGGAAGTGCAAATAGTAATAGATGGACAGATCATACCAATGGCTATGGGAAAAACCCTGGGAAATGATCACCCCCAGAGCAAACGGGCCCAGCGATGACAACAACAGGAAGACCAAACTCCAGCGGAGGAATTTAGTGGCATAGATGTAGGTAGCCTTAAGAGCTTCAAGTTGGCGAGTCAACAGGTAAACAAAATAAAAGCTAAGTAGAATGTGCAGGGTAGAGAACAGAATGGACCAAAAAGCATAACCCATCAAAGGAAATGTGACCAACATCCCTAACACTGTCAGTTGAAAGAACCAGAATAAGATCTGATAGAGGACGGGTATTGACTTCTGCTTTTGAAATAACATCCACACCAGCCCGGCGAATAATGCATTAAAAACCCATCCCAGCAGCATGACATGAGAATGAGCGTGCAAGAAATACTTGTAATTCATTCCGCTAACCGGATTCAGGATATGTAGTCTCAGCAAAAAACCTAAAGCTGCGGCTATTACCAAGAATGCCAGTGAAACACTAACCCACCGTTGAACAGTTGATCTGATATCTGCTGATTTTAGTTGAAATACCCACCTAATTTAATGTTCTGAGCGCATCTATGAAACACTACAGTCCAAAGCTAGTGATAAAATGCCTCAGGATATTCTACCAGTCCTTGTAGATCCTCCATGGGCTGGTCAGTCAGGGGCAGCACCATGCAATTCTTGGCGGGGGCTTCAAAGGGAAAGGTGATGTGGTATTTACTGCTGGGCTGGTAGCCGAACCTGGGGTAATAGTTTTCATATCCGATCAGTACCACCGCCCTGAATCCTAACTCCCTGGCAATTTCATGTGCCCTATTTATCAACATACCTCCTATCCCCCTTCCCTGATAGACAGGGTCTACACTTACAGGTGCCAGAGAAAGCACCTCACTGACGGTTTCATCAAGCCGGATGCCCACGCGTGTCAACAGGATGTGTCCTACTATCTTTCCGCTTTCAAGGGCTACCAGGGAGAGTTCAGGTACAAATGCCGGGGACTTCCGCAAACGCTCCACCAGTAAATGTTCACTATGGTCACTAATGGGTTCATCACTGAAGGCCGCTTGGATCACTCCTTTCACAGCTTGGTAATCTCCAGATGTTTCCTGACGGATCTTAATGGACATGATGTTTATTTCTTAGCTTGAAGGAACATATTTAAGGATGGCAATCATCACCAGAACCACCGCTAATGTACTATAAATAGCAATATTATGACGGGCCAGCCAGTTTGGCAGATATATATCAAAATTGTCCTTTTGGGATGAACTATACTGGCGAGCAATGTGGGTAAGAGGACAAACCCATTTATTGAAAACCAAAACCGCACATTCCAGCAGGATCGCAGCCACACCTACCCAGAACCAGGTATCAATACGGCTGACTATCACCCCATAGAAGAGGTATGCCAAAATCACGTTAAAACCCAGCCAAATCAGGGTATGCATTAATTTGACTAAAACAAGTTTGGAGCTGTCATTCATAACTCGAAGTGCTATGATCTCAACCTCGAGCGACCTATACTATTGGAAAGTCCAACCCAGCGATACTTTCAATACCTCATTAGTTGTCTCGAAGGTGCCGGTATCGTCTATATCGGACAGACCAAAATCATAGCCCACATTAATATTCAATCCAAAAGGAAAGTCGTAACCAAGCCCGGCCACAGCGGCAAAATCTGTACCGGTCACTTCTACATCGTCGTCTTCATCGTCACTAAAGCACATGTCATTAAAGCATTCTTCGTACTCTACCTCCGCAACGTTGGTTAAATGAAAAGACAACTGCGGTCCGGCATATATGTTAAATCCGTCTATTAAATAAAAACGTAGCAGTACGGGTATATCTACATAGAATAGATAGATATCACTGGTCTCTTCAAATGTTATCACATCACTGTCATCAATTTCTGTTTCGAAAACGTAAACCGAGGCACCCTTTACGGAACCCAAAATGGCAGGCTCCAGGACAAATTTTTCAGACAAGGGGAATTGTACGTATGGGCCGAAATGGGCGGCCGTCATCCCGTCGATTTCTGCTAAGGGCAAATCCTCTATATCGCTGGACCAGGTGGCAAAATTGCCTCCCAATCTAAGGCCGAATTTTGCCTGGGCAGCAGATTGCAAAGAAAATAGTGTTAATAAAAGAAGCAGACTAAGGAGATTTTTCATGGTAACTGGTTTATATTTTTGAATAAAGTAGCCATTAAAACTACATTCCGGTATCGGCTATATTGCAAAACCATGAAATAAAGGACTATGACCCCCCTCAGCGGTCAAAATGCTTAATCTCATTGTTATTAAATCCTTAATAGCTCCATTTTAATCGAAAGAACAAAAATTTGTTGACTGGTTTATAGTCGTCATTAGGGGTATCGAAGAAAAACTGCCCAATTAAATCGAGATCCAAGTTCTCTTTCAAGGACACGGTCATAGATGGATTAAGGAACAGTGCATTGCTGCCCGGATAATAAATGAGAGCCACTCCCCCATTGATCAAAGGGCTGAAACTATAGCTGGTTTGCAACAAGGTGGAAACAATATAGGGAGACAAGTTCCGCACATTAAGACGGCCCAGTCGTTGAGAAAGGAATGCAAAATTGGGATTCTGGCGGCCTTCTGTGTTTAGAAAAAAGGCCCCATGCAGATAGAGCGAACTGGCAAAAGAGTAATCACCGGAAAGTGAGGCCAGCAACACCGGATGGTTTTGGTTGGAGGTATAGGGATGCAGATAAGTGATCTCTCCTTTGAATCCTCCGTCTCCAATATTACCTGCCCATCCGGCACCAAAAGCCAGGTCCTCCAAGGCTTTCCCAACTAGGAATTGGAAGTCATACTGCCCCTTGTTGATCTTCCACAAAAACGCAGAAGTAAGTTCATCGATTTCGTCCGTTATGTTGCTGGCCAGTTCCACACTGGAGGCGAACCCCGTATATTTCTTGATGCGGATGCCATCGCTTCCCGGTCGTTCTTCGTAGTCAAAGTCGAAGAAGGAGAATGCGTTAAAAAGATCATTGGGATTCCATACCAAAGCTACACCCCAGTTGATCCTTTGACGGCCTAGTCTCACCTCCCAATCCTCATGATTCCATTCCACATAGGCCCGGTCGATCATACTGTGCAGCACCCACGAACCTTCATCTACCCACACCACCGACAAATCCAGGACATCATTGTTCAGATCTACTAATTGATCGTAGATGGGGATGTTCTTGGCAAAATCTCCCCAAAAAATTCGGTTGCGTATTTCAACATGTGCTGAAAATTCCGAGGAAGGGTACCACTTAAAATTAAGTCGATGGTGAATCTGGTTCTCTACCCAGGCTGAATCAAAGCCTCGGATCAAATTTAGGGTGACCAGGTCCTTCACATAGCCATCTACGAACCATTTCTTTTCTACTTCCAGGGAGTCCTGACCTTTTAACGGCAGACAAACGCACCACATGCTCAATACCAATAAGCAGGTCAGGGAACGCATGATATTTACGAATGATCTACCGGATGCGCCACTAATTGGTCTTCAGCCACTGCGCCATCCACCAAAGTGATGATACGATGGGCCCGGTCAATTACCCTTTGATCGTGGGTGGAAAAGATAAAAGTAATGTTCTCCTCATGATTAAGCCTGGCCATGAGATCCAGGAGATTACCTGCGGTTTTTGAATCCAGGTTGGCGGTAGGCTCATCGGCCAGGATAAAGGCCGGTTTGGAAGCCAAGGCCCGGGCTACCGCTACTCGCTGCTGTTGTCCGCCGGAGAGCTGCGCGGGCCGATCGTTCATTTTGTCCAACAAGTCTACTTCATTCAGGAGTTCCCGAACCCGTTGTTCCCGCTCTTCTTTACTCCTTTTTTGCAGCAACATTACAAACTCGATATTTTCTTTGGCAGTGAGCACTGGAATCAGGTTATATGCTTGAAAGACGAACCCGATATGTCGTAACCTGAAATCAATCAGCGCGCTTTTTTTCATTTTTGAGATGTCCACCTGATTTACCAGTACCTGTCCTGATGTGGGATAATCCAAGCCGCCAATCAAATTGAGCAGGGTGGTTTTCCCGGAGCCGGATGGACCTACTAATGCCGTGAACTCGCCTTTGAAAACTTCCAGACTTACACTATTGACGGCCTTAACCGGTACAGCCCCAGTATCATATACCTTAGTTAGATTTTTAGTAAGAATAATAGGCTTTTTCTCTTCCATGGTTTCAAATTTTCCTAATGGCACTCACCGGATTCAGGCGAATAGCGGTTAACGCGGGATAAATTGAAGCTAATACTGCGGTTACCGCTACCATTACCAAGATTCTCCAGTAGTAAATGGTTTCTAGCTTGGGATAAATAAAAGACTTAAAGCCATAAGCAGCATATCCTTCTTGATATAGTCCCGATAGGTCCATGCCCACTTCCCCCAAATGGGATATGGTCAAATAAGCCAATAACAAACCCACTGGTGAAGCGATCAACACCAAATAGATGGTCTCTAAGGCTATCATAAAAAAGATCCTTAATCGGTTCATACCGATGGCCATAAGCATCCCTATTTCACGAACCCTTTCCAACACTGCCATCAACATAGTATTTATAATTCCGAATGAGAGCGCCAATAATATAATGATCAAAAAGATAACCATATATTGATCGAAGGAATCTACCATCAATCCCAATTCAGGAGCAATTTCCTTCCAGGATTCTATCTTGGCCTGGGGGTACTGGGGTGGCATTTCTTCCATCATGCTTTCCAGTTGCTGGGGATCATGCAGCAAGGCGGCAATTTCTTGATATTGACCGGCGGTACCCAGTAATCCCCACAGGTCCTGAGCCTTTAGAAATATATGAATATCATCATATCCGGAATTGTAGGTTTGGTACAGTCCAATAATGCGGAAGGCTCCGGCTACTATGTTGCCGGTAGTATCCTGAAACGTCAAAACAATTTTAGACCTCAATTTGACTTTCAATTTTTCAGCCAGACGCTCGCTGATGATCACTTTATTGCGTGAATCGGGTTGAAAATATTCACCTTGAGTGAGCTTACCCTTTAAACCGGTTAACTGGTCCTCACTGGAGGGGTCCATTCCCACGAACTTCCCTCCTGTGCTGGTTTGCGCTGAACCGGCCATGCCAAAGGTTACCGCCCTGGCCGATACGGCCTTCACCCTGGCATCCTCCCGAATGCTTTCCAGAACATTCGGTCCATCCGCGATATAAAACCGGGCCTCATTGTCATCTTCAAATTGTGGATGATGGAGTTGAAGATGAGATACCTCATTTTCTACGGCATCTTTCAAACGCTGATCGATCATGCCAAAAACGTAAGCCATGGTAAAAGCTCCTACCCACAAACCCACCATCACCGAACCGGCCACCACCAGGCTCCTGGCCTTATTTCTCCAAATATTCTTCCATGCTAAGTGAATCAACATACCATTATTGAGTTTAAGCGTGCATTGCTTTTACCGGATCCAGTTTCCAAATCTTCAACATTGGATAAAACGCCAGCGCCAAGGCCAACAGAAGTACCACCACACCCTGGCTATAAAAGACCACCGCATCTACGGAGAAGTAAAAGATGGGTTCAATTCCAAAATTCTCATAGGCTTCTGCTAATTGACCTTGCAAACGAATGGGCACCTTATACAAATAATATACAATGGGAATACTTAAAAGAATACCCATACAAGCGCCCATCAATGCTAGAAAGATATTCTCTAATATGACTACACCGGAAAGAATGTGCCGCTTCATGCCGATAGCCAACAATACCCCAAATTCATACCGCCTTTCAATGGTCATCATGAGGATAGTGCCAAAAATTCCGAAAGCAATGAGCATATAAAGAACGAACTGGAAAATGACGTTTTCCGCTTCTTCACCCTGAATCACCTGATCGAGTTCCGGCAACATAGCTTGCCAGTTCATGACTTCATATTCGTCCGATAAGTTTGCCTGTAATTGCTGAGCCACCTGCCTGGATTTCGGATTATCCCGTATTTGCAACACCAGAGAAGTCAACCGATTCTCTGCCCCGAATAATTGCTGAGTAGTGGATAGAGGCAAGTAGATAAGTCCTTTGTTAAGATCTGGCGATCCAAATTTTATGAGCCCTTTTATGGGGAATTTGCCGGCTGCGCTTACCCCATGATACCCTTGACCAATAATTACCAAGGTATCATGTATACCCAAACGCAAATAATCGGCCAGGCCTTCGGTGAGCAATACCGCCTGATCCCCCTGGTTGAGATACTCTCCAGATACCAGTTTGTCATTTAATCCGGTGACTGCGGTCTCATCAGCAGGTTCAATACCTACTAACATACTGCCTTTGGACAGGTTTTCGGAGGCTGCTAAAACAAAAGACTCCAAACGGGGAACCGCGGAGGTCACTTGGGAATTGCCGGAAATTGCTTCGGTAACCAAAGAAGCAGGCTCAAAACTATTTTCCAGGGTCTTATCTTCCCAATATCCCTGTCCGTGTACCTGGACATATCCGGTATAAAAGCCCACTACGTTGTCTTTCATTTTATCCAGCAGGCCTTTTTTCACGGAATCCATCAATATCGATAATAAGACAGCAAAAACTATTGATCCCATAGTGATCAGACTGCGTCTCTTATTCCTCCAAAGATTTCTCCAAGCTAGTTTTAACAGCATTTCCGTATAGTTCTGTGCTTAACGCACCCGTTTCATATTTTGCAAGGAGAAATAGTTCTCTCCAATATCGATATCATAGTCGACCAGCTGGTATTTGATCACCGTCTTATGGCCAGGCTTGTCCACAGGAATATATTCCATCTTTGAGGGTAATAGTCGGCCGTCCAACGTTTCAATCTCCGAGAAGATCACTCGGTTGACCAGGTAGCCGTCTTCATCATACAATTCCGTTTGCAATTCCATAAAGTCCTTTTTATCGATCCAATTATAGATCTTGCCCCATACTACCGGGGCATCAGGCTTTGGAATTAATTCAATTTTATAACATTCCCGGTCCAATACCACCGAGTCGCCCAGTAAGCGATGCGTATAATCCTCTATTATGGAAGATTCTTTAATAAGATCATCATTGGTAAAGTCCGAGCCCATCCAGGACTGCATCATCATAGAAGGCGGTAGTTTTATATTTCGGTCAATGGAAGGGATCCAATTCCAAATCTCCTTTGTCCTCTTCAGGAAGGTGGTTCCCTTATCCCGGGCTGGGTTGATGATGAGGATCAAGGAGTAATCCGTACCCAAAGACCAGGCCTTTACTTCCATATCGCGAGACCAATTGGGGCGTACGATGCTTATTTTCATTTGAGAATAGTTGGTTTCCCCTCTCCTTTTCTGATCGGCCTTGGTCACGATCTCCACCGCGCTTAGATTCTGGCCACACATTGGCTCAGAGACGCTTAGCAAGGCCAACATCAGGATTATTAAGTGCTTCATATGTAAACTATAATAGTGATTTATATTTTGAAGTCGCAGCTAAAGACAAAAGGTTCAAAAGGCCTAGCTTTCCAACCACTTAAAGGTAGGAACTGAAAGGGGTATTGAAATGACCAAGATCAAAACAGCGCTTGATATTGGTCAGGATGGTCAGGATGTACGGGTTACCGAACTTAAGGCATATGCCGCTGCTCCCCATATGGGAGTATTTTCTTGATTGACCACTCTCACGGGAATTCCTTGCAAAAAGTGCTGTAAGCGTCCGGCCTGTTGAAAGTGCTCCGCAAATCTTTTAGTATCCAACAAGGTGATCATCTGTGGTACTATACTCCCGCCAATGAAAACTCCAGCGGCGGCATTGAATTTAAGGGCCAGTTGGGCACACTCTACTGCCAAGAACTTAAAAAACAACTTTACAGTTTGATCACTGAGATCACAGGTTCCTGATAAAGCCGCGCGGGTAATGCTTTCAGGATTATCAAAAGGCCGCTCCTTTTCTGCAATATCTGGATCTTGTTGCCGCAAAAATTGGTAGATCCTGAGGATACCCGGACCGGATATCAATCGTTCCCAACTTATATGGTCAAACTGTGATTTGAGATGGTGCCACAGATCAATCTCCAACGAGGTGCGGGGAGCGAAATCACAATGACCTCCTTCGCTGGAAAAGGGGCGGAAACCCCGGCCATTAAAGTAGATCCCCACTTCTCCCAACCCGGTTCCGGGTGCTATTAAAGCGGCATTTCCCAACCTTGGTTCCCCTGCAATAACCGTGTGTAATTGGGATTTATTCAGGGTTCCCAATCCGTAAGCGCTTGCCTCCATGTCGTTGAGAATGCTAACTGGAACTTTCGGCAACTGGGTAACCAGTTCCTTTTTGCTGATGGCCCAAGGGAAGTTTGTACCACGAACGGCACCCTCGATCACCGGGCCAGCCACTCCCAGGCATAAAGCCTGTATATCAGGGGTATCCGGCTGATAAAAAGACTTAAATAACTGTATGAAGGAATCAAAGTCATGGGTTTTATATGATTCCATTTTCAGTAATTGCAACTGCCCGTGTTGACCCTGAAAAAGACCCAGCCTGGCTCTAGAACCCCCTATGTCGGCCGCTATAACCAAGCCCTCGCGGGCCTGTGTACCCTGGGACCGCGGGAAGATCATGGGGTAACCAAGAATGTGGTGTTTAACGGACATAATAGAGAGAATTCTGCATAAAACTAATACTTGGCGATCAGCAGATTATGACCTAAATCATGGCTCTTTATGACATAAAACAGGGGTAATAATTTTCCAAGAGGGTAGCTTAAGACTCCTCCAATACGTCTTCGTCAATGCCTTCAACTATTACACTGCCCAAATCACTGCAAAACTACCTGTCCGAAGCTGGACTTATTACCCGATTTGCCATTCGATTTGGGAAAGAAGTATTTATGCCACCCTATGAGCTCAGAGAATTTCTGCGGCAATGTTTTATTTTGGGCTATAAGTCCTTGCCGCTGGTAGCGGTGACCGGCTTTATAATGGGTTTGGTGCTCACCTTGCAAACCCGTCCCACGCTTATGGAATTTGGAGCAGAAGCATGGATGCCCTCTATGGTGGGTATCTCCATTGTAAGGGAAATTGGTCCGGTAATTACTGCTCTTATCTGCGCTGGAAAAATTGGCTCCAGCATAGGGGCGGAATTGGGATCCATGAAAGTTACCGAGCAGATCGATGCCATGGAAGTGTCGGGAACCAATCCTTTCAAATATTTGGTGGTAACTAAAATTTTGGCTACTACTATTATGATACCCATACTAGTGATACTCGCGGATTTCATAGCGCTGTGCGGATCGTTTTTAGTAGAATATACCAAAGGTGCGGTTTCCTGGCAGCTGTATTTCAGCCAGGTTTTTGCCCATTTAGATTTTGGGGATCTGATGCCTTCTACGGCAAAATCTTTCTTTTTTGGTTTTGCCATCGGGCTAATAGGGTGCTACAAAGGGTATAATTCGAAAAAAGGTACCGCAGGTGTGGGTCGGGCAGCAAATTCGGCGGTGGTGGTATCTTCGATGTTATTGTTTATTATTGACTTCGTAGCGGTACTTATCGCGGATATCTTCTACGAATTGTAACAAAATGGACCAATCAAAGTACCATACACAGCCCACAGCAGCAGACAGCAACCAAGATGTCCAATCAGCCATGGTGCATATTCGTGATTTATACAAATCTTTCGGGAGCAATCATGTATTAAGGGGCTTCAATATGGACCTATACCCAGGTGAAAACCTGGTGATCATAGGCAAGTCGGGGTCAGGTAAATCAGTGCTGGTAAAATGTCTGGTAGGCCTGATAGAACCGGATTCCGGTATATTAAAGATCCTGGATCAGGATATCACTCAGCTTGTCCAAAAAGAAATGGACGAATTAAGAACCGAAATTGGCTTTTTATTCCAGGGCAGTGCGCTCTATGACTCTATGACGGTAAGAGAGAACCTGGAATTTCCATTGCGTCGACACCCTGACAAGGTCCCGGGCAGTACCGAAACGGACTCGCTAGTAGAAGGTGCATTGGAAAGTGTAGGACTACTCCACGCCATTGATCTTATGCCGGAAGAACTATCGGGAGGAATGAAACGCAGGGTGGCCCTGGCACGTGCGCTTATGCTGGACCCCAAGGTCATCGTGTATGATGAACCCACCAGCGGCCTGGATCCCATCACGGCTAAAGAGATCATACAATTGATCATGGATATACAAAATCAGCGAGGAACCGCCTCCATTATCATTACCCATGACATGGATTGCGCCCGGGTCATTGCTAATCGCATGATCATTTTAGTTGATGGAGTTAATTATGCAGAAGGGACCTACCAGGAACTTTATAAAAACCCAGATCAAAAGGTGAAAGCTTTCTTTAAATAACTAGCAATGAAACAAGATACCGGCAATAATATTAAACTTGGATTTATGGTGACGCTTTCACTGATCTTGTTTGTCATCGCCATTTATTTTATAGGTACTAAGCAAAATCTATTTGGCCAGAATTTTTATATCACCGCCATTTTCAATAATGTGAACGGCTTACAATCTGGAAATAATGTACGCTTTGCCGGCATTAACGTGGGTACGGTTGACAAGATCGTTATCGTCAGTGACTCTACGGTAGAAGTCCATATGAAAATGGGAGAAGGCGTACGGAGTTACATTAAAAAGGATGCTATTGCCAGCATAGGCTCCGATGGTTTGGTAGGTAATATGCTGGTGAATATCAGCCCCGGCAACGGAGAGCGACCGGCCGTGGAAAATCAGGATAGGATCGCTTCCTTTAGTCGTACCGATACCGATGATATTTTGAACGCGCTCAGCAGCACCAATGAGAACATTGCCCTACTGACTAGAAATTTGCTGACCATTACTGAGAAGATAAACGAGGGAGAAGGCACCATAACCGCTTTATTGAATGACCCCGGTATGAGTGAGAACCTTAAGAGCACTTTTACTAATATAGAGGAGGTCACTCAGAGTGCTTTAGTGGCCACTAATCGACTGGGAAACCTGGCTCAAGACATTGAAAACGGCAAAGGGCTTTTGGGATTTCTTTTAAATGATACCACCCTAGAAACCGAAATGAAATTGGTGCTGTCAAAAATCCATGAATCCGGTGATAACCTGCAAACTGCGTCGGTTAATTTGAAGCAAGCCACCTCTGCGTTAAATCAAGGCGAAGGCACCTTGAATGCCCTGTTGTACGACACCTCCATGTCCAACGACCTTAAGCAAAGTTTGGCTAACATTAAAGTAAGCAGCGCCTTACTCACCGAAAATATGGAGGCCATGAGAGAAAACTTTCTTTTCAGAAAGTATTTTAAAGAAAAGAACAAGAATAAGACGGAGAGTAACTAACCACAAGACCGTTTAGTCCGGAAAAATCACCCCACGAGGTTTTTTTACATCCACCATTTTTACGCTGAACAGGGGAAATTGATATTTTTGACCCATTTTTTCCGTATGACTGCCTACCAATAAATGCGCCAATCCTTTTCGGCCATGGGTTTCCATGAAGATCATATCGATGTCATGCTGTTGGCAGAACCAACTGATGCCTTCTTCGATGTTATAGGCATTAATCGTATGCATTTCATAATTTTCAAGCAGGAAATCCGATGCAAAGCTCTTAATAGTATTGTTACTGAACTTGCTGCTCTCAAAATCGGAAGGTGTTATTACTTTTAACAGGTGTAGTTTTGCCTTAAACAGTTCCATGAATTGATAGATCATGGGAAATGTAAACGAATACTCCTGGTTGAAACTAGAAGCGAACACAATATTTTTCACATCCTTTATCTTGATGGGGTCTTTTAAGGTCAATACCGGTATATCGGAAATCTGTACCACTTTCTTGGTATTGGATCCCATTAAAAATTTGTCCATACCCGTATGTCCTTCAGTTCCCATAATAATTAAGTCCACCTGGCTCTTTTCAGCCTCATGCAGTATGGTTCGGTATACCTTACCGGAGCTAACTTTGGTCAATAAATTCACCCCTTTTAATTGCGGGTGAGTTTGATAGCGCTTTAGGCGGTCGACCGCCACGGTAGAGGCTATTTCCTCCAGATTTGTGCCACTTACTTCGTTTTTCAGTTGGAAACTCCCATAGCCCGGTATATCCACTACATGTAGCAAAATCAACTTAGATTGCAGTTTTTTAGCGAATGTGGCTGCGGAGAATAACGCTGCATCTGCTGCCTCCGAAAAATCAGTGGGCACTAAAATGGTTTTGATCAGATCTGCCATGTTTATTAGTTTGTAGTCACATCGAAGTCTATTACTTCTTTAATAGCAGTTGGTAATTGTGCGATCACATCTTGTAACTCCCCGGCAGATACGAAATGACCCAAGTTCTTGAATACGGTATTAACAGCGAAGATGGCATATTCCTTATTGGGGAAATCATCCGGCTCGGCCAGGTGTTCAGAGGCCAATAGCGCCTCCCAAAGACTATCGGTGGTATGGAACTTAAGGGGTTTCTCAGAATACTTCCAGTCCTCCACAAAAATCCCTTTAAGAATAGTAGGCAGCTGGGCCATTAATTGAAACGATTCAGATATTAATATTCTGTCCCTGACGGTGTGCAAAACGGCTTTCAGGACCCTTCTGGCCTTGTCATGATCATTGGGGCAACCCAGATCCTGAGCCAGCATCTCCACAAACCGTTGCGCTTCCTGGGCATATTTAATGAATTGCTTAGGCATGATAATAAAGTTTTTAGGTTAACAACTATAGTGAGTATTTAATGTATGGATATGCGTTTTAGCAGCCAATGATCAGGCCAGGCCATTGGTATGATTTTAATCAATACGCTGGCCCCTGGGAGCGCGGTTGTTTAACCACTTAAAGTGCGTAGGTACGTGCCTGTCGGAACCGCTATTTCGTCTTCAGGCCACTACTTGAAAATGATCCACGTACCATTTCAAAGCCCATGCGGCAATTTCCGCAGACCTTTGAGGTTCTTCCTTGTGGTCTTCCTCTTTCCAGAGTCTTAACTGTTTCTCAGCCTCGATACGATCCAGAGCTTCCTGATATTGCTGCTGATCTTGGGTGCTGGCGATCAACAATGTCGGGGCATTGATCTGATGCAATACGTTCATGGCCTGGGTGAGATTACCTTCACAAATAACCAGGGCCTTGATCTGATGCAGCAGGCCGGCAGCAGAACGCAAGGCAGTAGCCGCTTCTAAACCACTGCCGTAGTATCCCAGCGACAGCGCGCTGGTCAACGGTTGCTCTTGCAACCAGTGAGTAGTGGCGATTAGTCGCTCGGTCAGCAACTCGATATTATATTGCTTTTGATCTTGCTCCCCTTCATCAGGCAACAATAAGTCGATACTCAAAGTAGCTATGCCAACACCTTGAAGTTCAGACCGTAATAGGTTATCACAAAATTTAGATCCCTGATGTGCCCGGCCCATAATAACCAAGGCAAAAGCATTTGGGGGAATACAAAGATCGGCGCCTAACTGCACCGATGCGACCGGTATGGTAATGTGTTTAGTTTCCATGAGATTCAATTTCAAGTTTACGAGCTTTTTCAAGCAGTTCAAGGGCCGTTTGATCCGACACTTGCTGAAAATCATCATAACACTGGCTAACTGCGTGACAATCCGTGGGGGTCTGCAGACAAACGACCTCATCAACTAGTCGCTCTATTTTCGGTATGGCACTGGGAGGTGCCATGGGCACTGCCACCACGATCTTAGAGGGTTGCTCAAGCCGGATTAGGTCAATTGCAGCCAGTAAAGTTTTTCCAGTAGCAATGCCATCATCAGTAATGATCACCACTTTGTCTTTCAGCGGAATAGCGGGATAATCTTTATGATAGAGCTGATCACTGGATTTCAATTGTTTGCGCAGTCTTGCGGTTTCCTGTTCCAAATATGAAGGTGAAACATCAGCGTTGTGGCCCACCACCACCCCCTTTAGGCTGGCCGAACCCAACGCATACTCCCGATCCACGGGATGGCCAATTTTTTTTACCAAAACCACGTCTAGAGAAAAGTCCAGATTCTTGGCCAGTATATATCCCAAAGGGAGCCCCCCTTTGGGAATGGCTATTACCACCCCTCGTTCACCCTTATATTGTCCTAGTTTCTCTACCAGCAATTCCGCTGCTTGATTGCGATTCTTAAAAATCATATAATTAATCTTAAGCTACATTCCAATGGCGTAATAATACTTACCTTCTACCCCAGGGTAGATGCCTTCCAGCATTACACCACCTTTCATTTTTCTGATTTCTTTTTCTAATTGTGCGGTAGAGGTTATTTCGATATCATTTATTTTCAACAGTACAAACCCCTCCCTTACCATGGTTTCTTTTTTTAATTTTCCGGTATAGATTGTTACCAATTGTACCCCGGCTGTCACTCCAAGCTGGTACTTTTCAGACTCAGTAAGGTCCTTAAAATCAGCGCCTAATGCTTCAACTAGCCGTGCTGACAGATCTTTCGAACGATCATTAGTTTCTTGCAGGCTTGCAAGAATCACCTCCAGTCGTTTCTCTTTACCACCTCTAATTATGTCCATGGAGACCTTTTCATTAGGCCGATAAGTGCCGATTATGGCTTTTAATTGGGACACGTTACCTGTGGAACGACCATCGATACTGGTAATTATATCACCTGGCAACAAGCCTCCTTTCTGCGCTGCACCCCCTGATATTAAACTATCTACCAGGATTCCTTCAGCGCCCTGCAAATTCATTTCCTTGATCATATCACTATCCAGGTCTCGAATAAATACTCCCAACTGAGCTCTTTGCACCTCTCCATACTTCATAAGATCATCCACAACCTTTTTCACAATATTCGAGGGAATTGCAAAAGCATATCCTGCATAAACTCCGGTCGGTGAAGCAATGGCAGTATTTATTCCAATCAGTTCTCCCCGCAAATTCATTAAAGCTCCGCCACTGTTCCCGCGGTTCACCGCAGCATCGGTTTGTATAAAGGATTCTATGGCTGCTTGATCCTGAAGTATGTTGATATTTCGGGCCTTTGCGCTAATTATACCAGCGGTTACGGTCGAGGAAAGATTATAAAAAGGGTTTCCCACAGCCAATACCCATTCGCCAACCCGAGTTTGGTCTGAGTCTCCAAAATTCAGATAATGTAAGTTGTTGGTCTCAATCTTGAGTAATGCTAGGTCAGTTAGAGGATCTATGCCCAGTATTTCTCCGTTGAATGATCTACGGTCGTGAAGTACCACTTCGATCTCCAGGGCTCCATCGATCACATGATGATTCGTAACAATAAATCCCTCTTCATTGATAATCACCCCCGAGCCCGAGGCCTCAACAAATTGTTGGGGAATCTCATTAGGTGGGCCAAAGAACCGATCCCAGAAATCATTATCAAAAAATTCCTTGAAGGCATCCGGCACCTGATACTTCCTCGCCTCCAATTCAACTTTGCTTTTTACATGTACCACCGCGGGTGCGCCCATTTCTGCTGCTTTCACAAAACTAATTTGAAAGGAGCTGTCATTATTACCGTAGTTGGATTCAAGAGCGGTGCTTTTCTTGATGGAAAGTCCGGGAGCATTTTCCTGGGTTTTATACACTATTCCCAGGACAATAAAGGCCATCACCAAAATAAATAGGGCCAAGCGTACCATATTACCGGATATTTCCTTCTTCATACTATCACAAACTTTATGGCCGATAGATCCATGATTAAATGTAGTTTGAACTCACACCGGACTCCAGTATAACCATCAATGGCTGCTATGATTATGATCAATTTCCTAAGTCGGGGTTTGGTGTGCCCTACCCCGGCCTTATAAAGGCAAAGGGAGGTTCGGATTTAGATTGCTGGGGTGGCCTAACCGCTAACAAATGCCAAATATTGAATTAAGTCTTTATGCGTTTTAACTTCCTTTGATAACAGGTCCAGACCGGTGGATGAGCGCTTACCGCCAAATCTTCAGCTACACTGCCGCTGATATAATGGGCCAGTCCCTTTCGACCATGAGTGGCTAAGGCAATAATACACCCAGGATGGTCGTCCGCATATTTCAGAATACCTTCAGGTTCGGTAGGGGCGTGATTAAAACTGGGAGTAGCGGAGGTAAGCTGATATCTATCAATGAAATTAAGCATAAGTTGCTTTTCTTGATCGTCCGGTGGCAGGTCGTTGGCAGTTAAAACTTTGTGTACCGTTAGGGGTAATTCCAAACATTCCTGTAGTTCCTTTAAAGCATCAATCACCTCGGTTTCTTCCTCCAGTAAGTTGGTTGCTAGCAGAATTTCTGTCAATTCATCCAATTGCGCGGGAGATTTAACGGTAATCAGCGGGCAGCGAGCACTTCGTACTACCTTTACCACATGTTCCCCTCCATGTTTTTCGGTGTCGCCCGGAGTACCCATAATCACCAGATCCGGGTCCACCACCAGGATATTGCGCACTAAGTCCTCAGTAGGGTCCCCGATTTCTATCTCTCCATGTAGGGCCACGTCGGTAATGGGTTCCAACATGGTATCCAGTTGCCCCTGGGCTTTATTTAATTGAACCTGGACGAATTCATTTTCCTGTGGATCATCCAGATCGATTTGACCGGAGGCATTTAGCAGCACTCTCTTGGGGTGGTCTATTATATGCAGCAGCCGAATGGTGCCACCTGTTTTTATGGCTATTTGACGGGCCAGGTCCAGAGCATATTTTGATTGTTGCGAGAAATCTGTGGGCACCAAAATATTTTTCATGGGATTATCGCTTAGTGATATTTTAAGGTAAGGCCCTCTACGCTCATTTCCCTATGATATTGGTCAGTATTGCGCAGAACAAATCTCAAGCGCCAGATACCATTCAGGATTTTTGGGGGGGTGATACCCAATTTCCAATTACTTGAATTAAGTGATGGGGAAAGCTCTGTCTGGTAATTCGGTAAGCAGCAACAGCCAATATCAAAGTGGTGGGAAATCCAGAGGCTATCCCTAAGGGTATAATGGATAGAAAAAAAACTATGCCCCCCCATGCCCCAATCTTTACCAGGAGGTTTTTGGTGGATAGTAACACGGCAATAATAAATTGACCTCCGGCTATCATCAAAACCAGGGGTTTGGTATGAGCGGCGAAATAACCTAAAATAAACTCGCGATACCAATTAGACCAGGTATATTGCGCATAATCCAAATAATCCATTGGACTGCTCAAAGCAGTCTTAGAATTGATATAGGACGCCCATAAAAACAAAAGCACTAACAATAGGCGACCCACTTCAATCCGCTTCCAAGTAACCCATAGCACCAGCAATGATATGCTGACCGAGCCCAAATGCATTATTAATAATTGCTGCTCACTCATGCTCAACTAATTTTATAAATATCAACTGCAATTACTTTATATTCAGGACAATAAGAGTCCGGGTCATAAACATCTCCGCTTAGCTTATTAATTAGGATTTCAGGAAAATGAAAGGTAGTGCTCAAAACGCCCGGGTTAACGCTGCGATCAACCTTTATGCGGATTTGCGTACTAGCACGAGCTGAAGTAATGGTCACCAATTCTCCATCGACCATATTCCTTTTGGCGGCATCTGAGGGATTAATGAGCAGGATATCCTCTTCCATCAGTTCATTGAGCTCCGTGCGTTGGGTCATTGTGCCACAGTTGTAGTGCTCCAAGGCGCGATTGGTGGTTAGGATAAAGGGATATTTTTTAGCGTGTTCTTGGAGCTCCGGCGACTCCCGAAATGGCTTGAAAATCAATCTGCCTTTACCAATCTTAAAGGTTTCCGTATGAAGTATCTCCGTGTCAGATCCATCGCTGTTAACCGGCCATTGTTTTCCATTTGCTCCGAGGTTCTCCCAGGTAATCCCCCAAAAAAAAGGTACCACCTGGGCTATTTCTGCCAGCACCTTCTTATGGTCATAATCCTCTTGATCATAGCCCATTTCCTGCATGACATCGGTAATAATTTGACCATCACTCTTGGAGTTACCAATAGGCGCTACCACTTTGTTCACCCTCTGCACCCGGCGTTCACCGTTGGTAAATGTCCCGCTTTTCTCCAGGAAAGAAGCCCCGGGCAGCACCACATGGGCCTGGAGTGCTGTTTCTGTGGGAAATAGCTCTTGAACGATCAATAAGTCAAGATTTTGCAGAGCCTTCTTAACTTTTTCTATATTCGGTTCGGTCTGCAGCACATGCTCTCCCATGATCCACAAAGCTTTTAGCCGGCCGGCCAGTGCTTCGTCCAGCATTTCCGGAATGGTAAGGCCCCGGTCATCAGGAATAGGAACTCCGTAATGCTCTTGATAGTAGTTTCTTACCCCAGGATCATCCATCTTCAAATAGCCCGGACCCTGATTGGGCTGTACTCCCATATCCGCGGACCCCTGCACATTATTTTGGCCTCTTAAGGGATTTACACCTACCCCAGGCCGGCCAATATTGCCGGTAATCATGGCTAGATCAGCTATCAGACAAACAGCATCGGTTCCCTGGGCATGCTCGGTGACCCCAAGACCATGAAAACACATGGAAGCACCCGATTGCGCATAGACCTTTGCAGCATTAAAGGCAAGTTCTTTAGGAACACCGCTGATCGCGGACAGAAAATCCACATCCACCCCCAATACTTGCTCTTCAAACAGTTGGTAACCTTCACACCTTTCTTTGATGAATTCTTGGTCGGCCCAGTTATTTTTTATGATGAAATACATCATCATGTTAAGTACCGCCACATTAGTTCCCGGACGCAATTGCAAGTGATAGTCGGCCAACCGCGCCATCTCCGTGGCACGAGGGTCTATAACTACTAAAGTCTTGCCCTTAAAAGCTTGCTGCTTTATTTTGGCTCCGGTTACCGGGTGTGCCTCCGTGGGATTAGCCCCGATGACTAATATGCAGTCGGTCAACTCCAGATCCTTAATGGAATTGGTGGCAGCACCAGTGCCAAAAGTACGTTGCATCCCAATAGCCGTAGGTGCATGACAAAGCCTGGCACAACCATCAATATTATTGGTGCCAATTACCGCTCTCATAAATTTTTGCATCAAATAATTTTCCTCATTGGTACAGCGGGATGATGAGATACCCGCCACTGCATGAGGTCCATAGGTTTCTTTGATAGCCGACAATTTAGCAGTAATAAACTGGTAGACTTCTTCCCAACCGACAGGTTCCAAGGTGCCATTACGTTTGATCATAGGGTCACGCAATCGATCCCGATGATTGTAAAACCCGAAAGCATAGCGACCCTTTAGACAAGTATGCCCAGGATTTACTTCCGATCCCCAAGGAGCATCGATGCTTAGTACGCCATCCACACCTGCTGATACCCTCAAGTTACACCCCACGCCACAATAGGTACATACGGTAGCAACCTGATCTAAAGCAGCAGCTTCTTTAAACTTGAACACATCCGAAATAGCCGCAGTTGGACAGGTTTGGGCACAGGCGCCGCAAGCTACACATGTGGAGTTTTCAAAGCTGGAGTCCAAACTTTTAATCACCCGGCTGTCCATACCTCTTCCGGCCATATTAAGTATGAAATCACCTTGAATTTGGTCACAGGCTTCAATGCAGCGATAGCAGTTAATACATTTGGCCAAATCAGACCTCATAAATGGATGCGAAAGGTCTTGGGGGTAATGGTGATGATCTTTCCCTGGTGCATATCGCACCGCTTTTATGCCAATTTCAGCGGCGGTATCCTGCAGTTCACATTGACCATTAGCTTCACAAATAACACAATCCAGTGGGTGATCGGTAAGGATCAGTTCCATAATATTACGCCGTAGCGCCTTCAAATCCCCAGAGTGTGTTATGATCTCACATTCCGGTGTCACCGGCGTGTGACAGGCAGCCACCATCCGAAAGTCCTTGTCAGTGGGATTTTTGACCTTTACGGTACACAATCGACAAGATCCTATGGGTTCTAAATTTGGTGCCTTACAAAGTGTGGGAATGACAGTATCCCCAAAATGATGTTGCAGAAAATCCAAAACCGTTTCTGTGGAGGAAGTTATAGTGAAAGGTCGGGAGTTGATATAGGCTTGAGGCGTTTTCATGGCTCATTTTTGGAAATAGGGGTTCAGCTCCTCAGCAAAATATTTCAGGGCGTGTTTTACGGGCAAAGGAAGCGCTTTACCAAATCCACATAGCGAGCCCATTTCCATAGTATCCAGTAAATCTTGAAAAAGTTGCCGGTTGATTTTATTATCGCTGCTGGCCTGTACCATTTCCCAGCCTCTTTGAGTACCCAGCCGGCAGGGAAAGCACTTGCCACAGGATTCCTTAACTCCAAAATCAAAGAGATGCTCCAGGTATTTTATGAGAGGGTAATCTTCAGGTATGCATACTATACTGGCGTGACCAAGGTCAAATCCCTGATCCCTGAAAGAATCAAATTCCACGGTTAGGTCCTTGACCTTTGCCAGAGGTACCAACCCACCAAGAGGGCCTCCGATGTGCAGAGCCTTTACAGGCCTTTTAAAACCTCCAGCCAACTCATAGACTACTTCATGCAACGGGGTGCCCATTTCTACTTCAAGAATTCCTGGACGGTTAAAATTTCCGTCAAGCGAAAGCAGCTTAACTCCTGGGCTTTGAGTGGTACCTAGTTTCCGGTAGGCTTCAGGTCCATTCTCCAGAATGAATGGAATATTGGCAAGGGTTTCTACATTATTGACCAAAGTAGGCTGGTGAAACAATCCTTGATCAGTGGGATAAGGTGGTCTTAGTCGCACTTCGGGACGCTGACCTTCAATAGATGATAATAACGCCGATTCCTCGCCGCAGATGTAGGAACCGGCACCTTTTATCAATTTGAATTGGAAGTTTTGGAATACCGGTTGCTGGGACAGCCAACTTTCCCACATACGACAGGCCTGCTGAATTGATTCTAAGGATTCCGGATATTCAGCTCTGATGTAAAAGATAGCTTTACTGGCGCCTATGCAAAAAGCAGCGGCCAACATGCCGAAGATCACGGCATGTGGTTGGTATTCCAGCAGGTAGCGATCGGAAAATGAACCGGGATCTCCTTCGTCTGCATTGCACACCACGAATTTGGTGTTACCGGTGGCCACCTGGCAGGCCTTTAATTTTAGCCCCTTGGGAAACGCGGCACCACCCCTTCCCTGCAAACCCGAAAGAAGCACCTTTTCAATGATCTCTTGGGCAATGATCTCTGGGTCAATGATCTCTGGGGGCGACTGCTTTAAAACTTGCTCCATCAACGATTGATAGTGATCCAGAGGGTTGGCAGATGACACCAAAATGGGTGTCTCCAAAGCAGATTGTACTGGAATGTCCGCTGGCGGTTTAGGGTGGTTTTGGAGAATATCCGTAAGATCAACTTGGCCGGAATAGTTGTGACCTCCATATTGAAAAGCCCGGTTGTGGTAACATTGTCCCAGGCAACACATCTCACCTATTTCAGATTCACTAAAATGATCCGTTAACTGCCGCTTTAATTCTTCTTGGGTGCCGCTCAACAGACAGGCCGACCCGTTGCACAAATGGACCTTTTGGTTTTGGAAGTCGGGTTGAAAGAAATCATAGAATGAAAGGGCTCCTTTAAGCGTAGCCGTGCCTACCAGATACTCCTTGGCCAGTTTCTGAATTGATTCCTGCTGTTGTTCAGGAGATTCAAGCGCCACCTGAGATAGTTTTTCGAAAAGTTTCTGGTCTTTTCTTGGAGAAATACGACTGATATTCTTCGACATGGCATCACCCTAGAAATTCCCCCTAATAACTACTTCCTTTTATATGTTTCCTTAAAGTTGTGAAAGGCCAACTTGGTGGTTTCTAATAATTCCTCGATCTCTTCTACTAATTCTTCGTATCTCTCTTCCGCTTTTTCTTTGGACCCTTTGGCTTGGGTTTTTAACTCCTCAATCTTAACCTTGAGCGGCTTAAGATGTCTGTTACTGAAACTCCTTCCCTCCACCATCAGGTTTTCATAGGACTCCTTCAGTTTTTCCAGACTTTCCTCTGAGGTTTCCTTGAGTTCCTCCTTGGTATGGGATGCTTTCTCCTTTATTTCCCGAATATCTTCACGGTAATGTTCTATGGTTTGCTTGACAAATTCAGTGACATCGAAATGAAGCTGATGGGCCTTAGTATCCACGCGGTCCACAAATGTCTTTATTTGTTCTGCAGTTTTTGAATGCGTTTCCATGATTACTAGTTTTTTCTTTAAATTCCACAACCGTGTGCTCTGCTTCAATGATGTAGGTCAAGTAGACGGTTGATTTTGCCCCGAAGACACTTCGACTCAGAAGCCGAATGACTTAAAAATGATGTAGATTACGTACACCGCCAACAGACTAAAGGCTTCTTTCTTTTGCAAGCCTTTCTTTTTGTAAAAGTAGATCAACACTATTGCGGTTACCACAAACAAAATGGGAGTATCGAAATGCAGTACGGGTTTTTCCACTTGTATTTCGGAAATAGTTGCCCCTACTCCGGCAGGAATGAGGATATCAAAAATATTACTGCCTATAATATTTCCTACAGACAGTCCGGTGGCCTTTTTAAGAGCGGCGCCAATCGACAGCACTAGCTCTGGCAAACTGGTGCCGAAGGCAATAAAAACGATCCCGATAAAAGACTGGGATACTCCCCATAGTTCCGCGAGTTTTAAGCCATTGTTAATAACCATATCTGAAGCTACGATCACCAGCACTATGCCACCCAGTAAAAACACCAGGTTCTGCCATATCTTTTGGGGAAGTTCCTTTTTTAGTCTTTCGGGAAGTTTTTCACCATATAGCAGCATCAAGTAATAAATCACATAGACCACCACCAGGGTAATGCCTTCAATGCGTGAGATCTTGAGGTCATAGGACACCAGGAAAAAGAGCACGATAGAGCCTAACAGCACCAAACCGTCTTGCTTGAGAGATTTACGGGATAAGGTAATGTAGCCCATTACTCCTGCTACGCCCATCACCAGGGTGATTTGATTGAGACAGCTGCCCAAAGCATTCCCCACAATTAACCCTGAAGTTTCAACACCTTTTAGCTTTAACAGAGAGGCATCGATGGAGAGCATTAGCTCCGGCAGGTCCGTTCCAATGGCCAGAATGGTAAGTCCTATAAAGACCTGCGACAAATTATAATGTTCGGCAATTGTCAATGCCCCGCGAATCACCAGTTCTGTGCCCAGCCACAAGCCTATTAAGCCGAAGATCAGATATAGTAATTCCCACATTTATGTGATGGATAAAATCATGGATAGGATTTGCAAAAGCATTAAGTAAAAAATAACTTAAGAGTATTCTATCTTGTAGAAATTTAAAAGCTTTGATCTGGGCTCCGTATGATGGGAATCATGGCCAAAAGTGACAATGAGCATATATGAGCTAGGTTAATAGTAATAATTTCCTTTGCATCATTTCCAGCTAAGTAAATATGAAAATTAAGAAGATCCTCATCCCTTTCGATTTTTCTGAATGCGCAGAGAACGCCCTGAACTATGCCTTAAATATCAAAGAAAAAACCCAGGCAGAGCTCTGTTTGTTGAATATATGCATGTTGCCTTCGCCCTATGCCGAAACTGACTACTACTACGAAGCATCCGTGGTAGAAGAAACGGAACAGGCCAACCGTGAACGGCTGCACCAGCTCAAAAAGGATACTCCGGCTTTATTCGGGTCACAAATTGAGACCTCAAGCCACATTTCTGTAACCGAGGGAATCAAACACCGCCTTCAAGAGCAAGATATTGATCTGATAATCATGGGGACCAAAGGGGCAAAAGGATTGTACGAAATACTATTTGGCAGTCACGCCTCCAGCCTGGTGAAAGAAACCAAGGTACCTACTTTAGTGGTTCCTGAGTCCTATAAAACCCATGGCTTTGCACGCATGGCCTTTGCCGGCGACTACGAAAATGTTGAAGACCCTCAGGAGGCTTATATCCTGGCCGATCTGTGCCAAGCCTTTAACGCCGAACTGGAGATATTCTATGTCAATCCTTTGAATGAACCCATTACCCAGGAAAAAGCATTTCAAGCAGCCCAATTGGAGGATTATTTTAAAGACACTAAGCACAGTTACCACGAGATCAAGCACCAAAGCCCCGAACAGGGCATTACAGAGTATATCGATCAGCATAAGATCGATCTTATTAGCATGATCCCCAGACGTCACACGGTATTAGAAACCTTATTCAAAGGCTCTCTTACCAAGAAAATGGTGAGCCATTTGCAAATCCCCATCCTAGTGTTGCATGACGAATAGCGCCAACGTTATTACTTGGATATTTTAACTCCGGAACGAACCAGGTATTCCTGAACCACCGAGGCGATCAATGGCGCCACATCAATTTGATTGGTACTATGGGAAATGGAATTGGTTGTGATCAATTCTCTTATTCCACTGGCCTTCAATTTTTGAAAGGAATTATTGGCAAATACTCCATGAATACCCACGCACACAGGCGCTAACGGCAATAGCTTTTTCAGCCCCTGAACGGCTTCCATCATGGTGCCTGCGGTGGAGATGATGTCATCAGCCAGCACCGGAACATGATCCTGGTAAGACGTCATGTCCGGCAATTTCAGCTGTACCTCATTATCCGAATAACGCTGTTTGCTGAATACCTCATAAGGGGCATCTGCCATTTGGGCAATTTCCTGTACCCATTGCTTGCTCTCACTGTCGGGACCGATGACTACAGGCTTAGCTACATGCTTTAGTATCCATTGGGCTATTAAGGGCGCTGACTGCAGACAATCAGTGGATATGGGGTAGATCTGGTTCAGAGAATCAATGCGGTGCAGGTGTGGGTCTACGGTGATCAGGTGATCGAAGTAATTACTGATAAGCGTGGCAAACTCGCGGTTGGTGACCACTTCTCCCTGGTTGAATTCCTGATCTTGTCGCATGTAAGCCAGGTATGGGGCCACCAGGATTATGGGTTTGGCCCCCATTTCGCGGGCGCGATTGGCTGCAAATACTAACGGAAGTAATTTAGTATCCGGTTGGTTTAATGAGGCCAGTATTACCAGTGGACCAGGTGTCACAGGATCCAAAAACCTCACATAGCTCTCTCCGTCCGGAAATTTTCGGATCTTGGTTTCTATGATTTGACAGGGAATTGACCTTTTCAGGGACAACCCAAGATTTTCATTTCCGGGATATAAGATCATGGGGATGCTCATGATATGGTAATAATATTTTGGTCACTATTCACATATTTCAAAGCATATTTTAATTCTCCTGATGATTCAGAATGAATGGTGAAAAGCGTGCCCCCCTGTTCTACATGGGCACCGATCTTTTCAAACACCTCGATTCCCGCTGCCGCATCGTAAGGTGCTCCCGCCAGCTTGGCCACTTTGGCCAACTTACGATTATCTATGGAGCTAATGATCCCGGGATACGGAGCCAGCACCTGATGTTGGTAAGGGGCTTTTGTAGGTTCTTTCATGCCCCCCTGGGCCTGGCATATGGCCTTGAACTTGTCCCAGGCCTTACCCGCGGAGAGCATGTCCTCCGCCATCAACTGACCTTTTCCGACTACGCAAATGCCCGCTGCTTCAAAAATCGCTCCTGCCAGTAATGTGCTCTTGGTCCTGAGATCTTTGGGAGCCCGGGGCTTGTTTTGCAGCACCGCCAAGACATCCCTGGCTTCAAGGGAGGGTCCGATCCCCTGGCCTATGGGCTGGGTGCCGTCCGTGATCAAGACTTTCACTTCCAATCCAATGGCAGCACCTATCACATTGAGCTTGTATTTCAACCTCTGGGCCTTTTCTTCAGTGCGTACTTTTGCCGTAGGGCCAACGGGAATATCCACCACCACATGTGTGGAGCCCACCGCTACTTTCTTGGACAGTATGGAAGCTATCATTTGGCCTTCACTGTCTATATCCAGGGCCCGCTCTACCTTAATAATGCGTTCGTCAACCGGACTCAAACCGGCGGCACTACCCCAGGAAATGCAACCGCCTTCTTTTTCGATAACCTCCCTTAGCTGATCCAGGGTTAGGTTTACCGGGGCCATAGTTTCCATAGTATCGGCGGTACCGGCAGGCGAGGTAATGGCTCTGGAACTGGTTTTGGGTATGGTGAGTCCGGCCGCAGCCACCAAAGCCACCACTATAGGAGTGGTCCGATTGCCGGGCAGCCCTCCCACACAATGCTTATCCACTACTACAAGTTTTCCCCAGTCCAATTTGGCACCGGTGGCCACCATGGATTTCGTGAGGCTGGTCACCTCATCGATGTCCAGATTGTCGCCGTAACAAGCGGTAATGAAGGATGCGATATGCAAGCCAGAGTAACGCCCTTTTTCGATATCATTGATGATCTGCATAAAGTCCCCTTCTGACAGTTTGTTGCCGTTAATTTTGGAGCGTACCAATCCCAGCGAAGAGAGAGGTGGCAAGTGAGAAAGTTGCAACACCGCTCCGGATTTAACATTCAATGTTTTACAGGCGTTCTCTGAAAGCCCAACCTGCCCCTCGGCGATCAGATCGCCCTGAATGACACTGAGGGTGGCCACAATAGTCTGGTTTTGATAATGTACCCTTATCCTTGTCAGGGTTTCGAAACCTTCTGACACTACGATAGGACTATCGGCTTTGAGAAAAACGAAATGTTCCTGTTGGGTATCAATACCCAAGTCTACCAGTTGTAAACCGCTATTGGTTTGAGGTGTAAATTCCGCACTTTCCGGAGCATTGCTGGTGGCCATGGTCTATTGATGATGATAAGTGTAAATGCGGGTTTCATCCTGGTTACCCTTACTCTTGGCACCCTTGGTGGTAAGCCGCTTCATGCTAAAGGATATCAGTATAGACAAGATCCCCAGGATTATGGTGTAGACGCCAATCCCTTTGGTAAGGGCAATGATATCATTAAAAGGATTTATGGTAACGATGATACCAAACAGTAGAGCCAGAATACCATTTACCAGGTACAGGTAGCCCTGGGTAACCTCACGCCACATGCGCACCACCGAAATGATCTGGATAGCGCCCACTAGAATGGCCCATAGCGCAAGTAATACCAAGAATACCGGTAAGGTTACCCGATTGCCAAACAAAAGCATTAACCCAATACTGGCATTTAGCACTCCCTCGAAAAACCAGAAATCCCAGAGACGGGTATTACGCCGATTAAGATATCCGCCCAGCATAAACAATGCCCCCAGAAATAAAGCCAATAATCCGAAATAACCCATTAGCAGCACCAGGGTCCATGACGGATATAGAATGGCCGCTAATCCAAAGATGATGGCTGCTATTCCGTTGACGGTAAGCCACCACCAATTTTTTAATAATGTGATATCCATTGCCATTACTGACTTTTTTCGTAGCGACCGGTGGCTTGGTCCATTTTAATTCTGAATACTACCATTTTCGTGCGGGCATCCATTCTGCCTGCTGGTTTTTGGTGTAACCCATAGTGGGGCCGGTAAGTCTCGCTGGTGACCAATGGCACCATACGATTACTCAGGTATCGCAAGGCATTATCGGCTTCCTCTCCTTCCAGTTCCTCATAGGTGCCCCAGAAGATCACGCTCTGCCAGTTCGCCATATTTTCGATATGGTCTACCTCGAAACAAACCTGAGGATTGGCCCGCATCAATTCAGTTTTAAGTCCCTCTTTGGTGTGCAGGTATAGATATTCGCCGTCATAGGCATAGGTGATAGGTACCACATATATTTGGCCGTTGGCCTGGCATCCCAGCCGGCCTAATACTTGGCTGCGTAACAGGTTGTCGATCTGTTCCCGGTTCAATTCTCCAGTCATCTAAGCGGTAATTAGCTATTGGTAAGATTAAAAAGGAAGTGGTGGTTCACTATGATATGCATCATTAGGGGGTTTGATTCCAGTCAGCCCTCCCCCTGTATCCCCCTCCGGAGGGGGACATTGAGGACTATCAAGAGTAAAAGCAAAAAGCGAGGACCACACTTGTGAATTGCCCATTGTGAATTGCAAATTGTGAATTGTGAATGGCCCATAGAGTGAGCTGTTACACAGAGGAGCTCAAAGAAGCGCAAAGGAACACAAAGAAACACAAAAGATGTGCTGTGGTTAGAAGGGGACTTCAAGCTCATATCCAATTATGCCGACTTGATTGCCTATTTCCAATTGTGAATTGCCATTTGTTTGATGATATTCATGGAGAAGGCTGATGATGATCATAGCTTTATCAGGCCTCTGAGTGCAGATTGATGATCATATTCAATCAAGCTCTTGAAAGCCCCACCGTCCATACCCCAAGAAAAAAAGCCACCTGCTAAGCCCCCTTTGCCTTGGATGCGCATCTACATAGTGTTTTTCCTGGGGCTGCTGGCCGCTTTGTGGTTATCCAGTGCTTACAAACCTGAACAAACTTCCTGGATGGAGTTCCGGCAAACCATGCTGCTAGCCGGTGATGTAGACCGCCTGGAAGTGATCAACAAGGAAACCGTTGAGGTCTATATAGTGCCGGAGAAACTGGCTCAAGAGAAATACCGGGAGGTGGCAGAAAAGCCTTGGTTTGCGGAGACCAACGCCGGCCCTCACTACAGTTTTTCTATCGGCTCCGTGGAAACTTTTGATAAGGATCTGTCCGAAGCCCAGGCTGACATGCCTATGGAAGATAGAGTGGAAGTGCGTTATGAAACCCGCAGCAACTGGTTTCAACAAGTCGGCATCTGGATCTTTCCCATTCTTTTATTGGTGATCTTTTGGAACTTGATGTTACGGAGGGGCGGTAGAGGTGGAACCAGGAATATCTTCAACTTTGGCAGTTCCACAGCTACTATTTTTGATGCCACCAACAAAAACAAAGTGACCTTCGACGACGTAGCAGGATTGGAGGAGGCCAAAACGGAAGTAAAGGAAATCGTAGACTTCCTGAAAACCCCGGAAACCTATACCAAACTGGGAGGCAAGATCCCTAAAGGCATTATTCTAGTAGGACCACCGGGCACCGGCAAAACCTTACTGGCAAAGGCGGTGGCAGGCGAAGCTCAGGTACCCTTTTTCTCCCTCTCCGGATCGGAGTTTGTGGAAATGTTTGTGGGTGTAGGAGCTTCCCGGGTGCGGGATCTGTTCAAGAGGGCCAAAGAAAAAGCCCCTAGCATCATATTTATAGATGAGATCGATGCTATTGGCCGTTCCCGAGGGCGGGTGCAGGCCCTGCAGGCTAACGATGAACGGGAAAATACTTTGAATCAGCTGCTCACAGAAATGGACGGGTTTGAGCCCAACACCGGAGTGATTGTACTGGCTGCCACTAACCGGGCCGACATTTTAGATCGCGCCTTGTTGCGGCCAGGGCGCTTCGACCGGCACATCTATTTGGAGCTCCCCAATATAGTGGAACGCGAGCAGATTTTCCAGGTACATTTGAGGCCTCTTATTCTGACGAAGGACCTTGACGTAGACCAATTGGCTGCCCAAACGCCGGGATTTTCCGGAGCCGATATTGCCAATATATGCAACGAAGCGGCGCTGATCGCAGCCAGAAACAAGAAAGAAAAAGTGGAAAAACAGGATTTCTCAGAAGCCATCGACCGGGTCATTGGGGGATTGGAAAAGAAAAGCAAGATCTTGTCCCAAGCGGAAAAGACCCGGGTGGCCTACCACGAGGCCGGTCATGCCACCGTAAGCTGGAAATTGCCCCATGTGGATTCCCTGATCAAGGTTTCCATTGTGCCCCGGGGCAAATCCCTGGGATCCGCCTGGTATCTGCCGGAAGAGCATCAGCTCATTACCAAGTCTGAGTTTTTGGACAGGCTATGCGCTGCCCTGGGAGGCCGGGCCGCAGAAGAGATCATCTTCGGGGAAGTATCGTCCGGGGCCCTGGACGACCTGGAGAAGGTAACCAAACAGGCCTATACCATGGTGGTGTATTATGGCCTGAATGATAAACTGGGCACCATCAGTTATTACGACTCTACAGGGGAACATGAAAGATCACTACACAAGCCTTACAGTGAAGCTACCGCCCAATTGATCGATGAAGAAGTGCGTAAAATGGTGGACCAGGCCTATGAGCGTACCAAGGAGATCCTACTCCAACATTCCCATGAGCTTAAGACATTAGCAGAAAAACTGCTTGCACAAGAAGTGGTGTATCAACACGAGCTGGAAGACATCTTCGGGGAGCGGGGTAAACCGGCGCCAGTTACCGTTTTAAAGAAGCAGACAACCCCGGAGGAGTGATGAGCTCTTCATGACTTGTAAATTATCCATCGCCAATTGCTGATCGCTTATTCCTGGATATTCTGTTTCTTTCTGACTTAACCCCCGTCCCAGTCCTCGTTTGTAGCAAGGACCTACCGACCCTGAGTTTCTAACTCAAAATTTTTAGCAGCGATGCCTCCCCCTGTATCCCCCTCTGGAGGGGGAGATTGAAACAGGTGGGTACAAGGTGCAAAGACAAGTGCAAGTACAACTTTCAGCTCAAGCTCAAATTCAAAGTTTATGAACCGTAGTGGTAGTCGTCCTCGTTCGGAAACGAGGACTAGTGCGGCATTTAACTAGGGGATTATCATATGGGCGTGCCCCCGACCCTTGATTATTAAGGAGCGGTCGGGGTCGGGCTATTCGCTTTAAGTCCTCCTGCGTGCGGGCTTTCCGCTGCTATCCCCCTCCCGAGGGGGATACAGGGGGAGGGTTGACTTATTCCGGGATTCCAAGGTCTGTAATTCGTAATAGGTAATTCAATTGGTTACCCCAAAGCGAATCACAAAGGGCTTCTCATAAGGCGTTTCCCCAAACTCATGCAGAAAATTATACAGCACCATCACCTGTCCTTTCACTCCTTTGAACAAGGGATATTCCTTGCCAATACCAAATAAGGCCCCTCGGGTCCACTGGCGGCTGGTTTCGGAGGTGACATTGGGTGTTGCCACAGTATTATTCATGGCTTCGTATTCCCCGTGCAGGTAAAAACTCTCAATGGGCATGTATTCCAGGTAACTGCGCCAGCCGTAGACCTGGTGGTCGGCTTGAAATTCATCCACCTCCAGTTGCGCTCGATAGATCCCTCCTACACCTGCTCGGAATAGCTTGTTAATGCGGTAGCCCAGGATGGGTGAAAAGTCCAAACTGGTAGGTTGTTCAAAGGCGTTCTGTAAACTACCTCCTTTGGTATAGCTGGGGTTGATTTGAAAAGTACCGCCCCACATCAAGCGTTTTTTAAAAGGTTCTTCTTTTAGGGTATTACGCTTCACCCCGGTGGACAAGTCCCGGGCGTCGGCCAGTTTGGAGTATTTCTTTTTCAGTTTTTGGAATTCACCTTGCACTTTCTGCACCTTTTCCTGGTGCTCTTCAAAGGCCTGAGCCCCGATTTCCTGGGCCAGATCCAGCATTCTTTGCCGGTCCATTTCCTTAACCTTACGGGCGTAGTCCTCACCGTATTTTTTGCTGAGGGCTTTGAACTGCTCCAGTTCCGCGGTCTTAGCCTGCAGTTCCTGAAATTCTTTGGAGAGACCAATTTTAGATTGTAGTTCCTGCATCAAGGGACCCGCCTGACCGGCCGGCAGGCTGCCCTCACTGAGTCCACCTGAAAATAGTCCTTTGGCCTCCTGAAAATACCCCTGGGACTGTCCCATCAGTTGCTGTACCTGTTGCTGGTAACCTTGCAACTGCTGCAGATCCGCCAGTTCCAGCAATTTGCCTTGATATTGTTGCAACGAACCCTGCAGTTGGTTTAGCTGCCCTACATGATCCTGCAGCCAGCTGATTTCTTCTGCGCTGGTGAGTTCGCTGCTGTACTGACCGATAAGAGCATCCAGCTCATTCATTGTTAGGTCATCCCGAGCGAAGCGAGGGATGACCTGAATGCCAAGCGAGTCATCTCGAGCCTGCCCCAGCAGGCGAGAGATCTCCTGGTTAACCCTTGCAGCCTTAACCTCCAACAAACTATCCAGCTTCTGCACATGTTCCGGCACCTTGTCTATCGCCTCCTGCACCTGCTTCACCACTCCCAACTCCATCAATTTATCCGTATACTCTTGCCATCGCGCTCCATATTGTACCAGGCTGTCCAAGTACTGCATTTGTGCCCAGTTAAGGGTGTCGGAGGCAGCCAGGGAGTCATAGGCTTGGCTTTGAGCTCCGAGTGTTGACAGGTAAAGAAGGAGTATGGTTAGTAATCTGCTCAATTTGTTAATTAAGTATCTAGTCACTATGACACTCAAACTATTCTGTAAGGCTAAGGATCCACGAGGTTTAAATGATAGATATCAGGCCAGTCAAGAAAATGATCAAGAATTATATAATTGGAGTTTGATAAACAACACTGTTCAAATTAGATCATGCAAATACTCCAAATCAGGGTTATTTAACAAAGTCCTTATGCTGTCCTTTTCAAAGAATAATTCTAAATTTCCTTTCTCTCCAGGTCCTTCTATTGCCCTTACACCATCCAAAACACAAAGCATTCCGAATAAGGTGTCATCAGCAACCAGTTCCAGGATACGGTGCACTGATTGCCTATCCTGGACTGACAAATTCTTGTAGAAATTAGAAATCGCTAAAATCTCAGGATTAGGGGTCTTACCAGGTGGATCCTCTAATGTTGCAATGGTGTTTTTAACACTTTGATCTCTCACCACTTGCTTTAATACGTTAACAAATATTTCAGAAGTCATTACATATATTCTTCTAATCGAGAATAGATTTGGTTTAATACGTGAGCTGGAACACTAGTCAAATTGGCTAAATTATTGATTTCCGCCACAATAAGTTCATTTTTATTATTAAATATTCTTGACCTATACTTTGATAGTAAATAATGCTCATTCGTGGGTAATGCAATACTAAGCGCTTTCAATGTATCGAATCTGTCGATCATTTTTGTTGCATAGACTTTGTTAATTAGGTGATGTATGTCCATTAACTAATATAGATGATTTCATTAATTCTTTTGAAACGCATTCTTATATTTTTGTTTGACAAAATTGATCATTTGCTGTACTTTATTATTTGGAACACCAGCGTTTCTTAAATCCCTAGCGTCTTTTGCTAATTGTTGCCTTGCTGTTCCTTGTACATTTCCTTTTTTTGTAGGTATTCCTCTATGCATTGTTTGTGGAACTGTAATAGCTGATCCTGTTTGAGGATCATAATTCTCTATTAATTGATTTGCTGCATGCTTTTGAGGAACGTGGTGGACGTCCAGCCCGTCCCCTACCCCAGATCTTTTTTTAAGGTCTTTGAATTCCCCTATTTCAAACTTACCAACCTTGGGTAATTTTCTCTCAGCCGCTGACTTCATAATAAAGGTGAAGAATGCGGCCATTACAGTACCTTTATCTTCTTCAGACATACCAGGAAACTCCAAAGCGGTATCAACTGATGACGTTAACGCAGATTCGAGCGTTTGTTCTGTTTTATTATTTGAGCTTAACAAACCAAAACTTACATCCCATCCTGTCTGAAGTAAGTCCCCTGCGATCTGGTCAAGATCGTTTAGAAGGACAGACGGGTCTTTCATTCTAGCATCAACCCCAGCGTAGAAGTTATTATTGAAATCCTGAACATAATTATTCCATCCTATCAATTTTGTTGTGTCGCCATCTATGTCAATGAATTTGATAGGGTTGTTAAGAGCATAATGGTAGGGATTGTTGTCATAATATCCTTCAGCAAATCGATCGACCTTTTGAAATCTAGCAATGGCAGGATCAAGCATTCGCCAACCATAATCCATCCAACCTAAATCCAACTCATCCTGATCTTCCTTGCCGTTGTATTTAAACGGATTGTTTCCCTGCTTGCCAATAGCATTCTGGGTCAAACCAAAGGGATAGTAATGCGTCTCTTGCTTGATCTCCCCCTCTGTACGTACTACCGTCAAATCGTCAAAGAACACCCAATTGGAGCTGTTGCTCTCATTACTCACATAAATGAAAATATATCCGGTATGGTCTATATTGAGGGTACTCTGTATCAGGTTTTCCTTATTATTCAAGGCCGCAGAAGTGACGGAAACAAAGCCCATGCCTCCAGGAATTTGATTAAAGTCCTCGTCGAACAAGATATAGTTTAGATAGGCGGCCGGTACGCTGCTGCCGTTAGAACCGCCAAATAAGGCGGCCCCAATGGCATTGATGCCATCATAGATAGCGCCTGCTTCCCCGGCACCTCCGTTTACACCACCAAAGGAACTGGCAAGTTCGTTGATCCAGGTGGTTTGCGAGATCTGGTTGCCGTAACCGCTGGAGCTGGTATAGTAGGCCCAAACGTCCATATCGATGGCATCACCGGGATACACTTTCAAGCTGATGGCCGGCCCCACGGGCTGGGTGTTGTTGAGCCGGGACACCTCATCGCCTACCGGCTGGGTGGCATTGGCCAGGCTATTGATTACCCGGGTATCCATATTGCTGAAGATGGCCTCTTCCAGGTCCTGGGTAGACTGCACATCGGTTTCCATGGTAGCGGTGTAGCTGTCCACATCCTCATCGCCAAAGGTGACCCGCACATTGCCCAGATGATCGGTAAGATGGTACTGATACTGGTAGCTCAATACTTCATTTTGCCCGTTACGGTCGGGCATCAAACGACCTTCGTCATGACTGATCTGAGTGATCAAATTATCTTCCTGAATGGTTTCACCCATGTAATCGGTAATCTTGGCCACCACGCCGTCTTCGAACACTTCCTGGCGCACTTTTATCCCCCCGGCATCGTAGTAGTAATTAATATACTTGATGGCATCGAAAGTAACCTTTTGGGGTAGGTTCAGATAATTATACACAATATCCGTAATCCCTTTGTTCAGGTCCTGGTTCATGTTGCCGTTGGCATCGTAGGTATAATCATCAGTGCCGGTATTACCATTCTTAAAACCTTCATTGGCATCGCCGCTATCGTTAACATAGTGCAACTGGTTGCTGTAATTGGTGCCGCTGTCGTAATTATAAGAGAGCACGTCCATATTGCCGCCGCTGTCACTCTTGCGGGTCAGGCCGGTGATATTGCCGTTCAAATCGTAGGTAATGCCTTCCACGGTATATTTGGCCACGTCGGTCCAACTGCCACTGGCCTTACTGCGATAATCGGCCAGGGTAATCCGGTTCAGGCGATCGTAAGTAAATTTATAGCCCACTTCGTGGATGCCTTCACTGCTGTTCTTAATGCTGTATTTGATGGATGAAATATTTCCGTTATGGGCGGCTATGGAAGCCATCCCGGGCAGGTTATTATGATAACCAATCTCCATGCCGTAAAAATCATCGGAATCGTTATTCAGGCTGTTTTGGATCAACCCTGCATTGTTAATGCTGGTCAACCAGCCTCGTATATTATAACGGTAGTCTACCGACTGTTTGCGGGTAGCGCCGTTGTCTAAACTGTGCAGGTCTTTTTCTTTTAATTCTCCCAACTCATTATAACTGCTTTCCGCCAGCATTACTTCCGACTGCCCATTGATCTGGTGCCGCACGTCCAGTAAGCGGCCCATATGGTCGTAATTATAGGTGCGGTAGGTAAGGGTGAGCGCCAGGTCTTCCTCATTGGGTATACCGAAAGAGGCATATGCGTCATCTATGGAGGCACCATCATTATAGAGGGAAGCGTCCACCACTAGCTGTGTGGAGCTGGAAATGGTTGAAGTATAGAAGGTGCTGCCGTTTTTCTTGTAGTAAACGGTATTATTGATGCGTTCCACCCGCAAGACGTCACCCTCTTGAAATGGTGTAGTAGCCTTACTTCCGGAGCCTGATTCCCGTACTTGTGCTATTAAATTACTATTAAGATAGATGGCATAATCAATACTGGTCCAGTAACCGCTGCCGATCACTTCAGACAAACCAATCATGCGACGCTTGTATCCCTCACTTACTACCATCTCCACCCAACCATCTTCGCCGGCCGGTAGAATATTTTCAGAACCTGCTCCTGCACTCCAACTGGTTCCGGAGTCTCGCACCAGATCATTGGCATAAGCAGTAGTGTATACCAGGGAAGTCCATACCACATCATAAGCTTTCCAGTGATCCGATCGGGATTTCAACAAATTACCGATGAAGTCAAAGTGGTTGCTGATCCGGTCAATAGTGCCTTTGTGATTTTCCGTTATTAATTGGATGGGTCGATAACGATCATCATAGTAGCTTACGCTCCTCAAAAACCTGTCAGAACCTAGAATTTTGGTTTGAGAACCGGTAATCTGCCCTTTCACCGTCGGAAAATTGGTAAACTCATAAGGTGTTCCGGGATTCTGGTAATCAAAATCATTGTCGGGTAGATCAAATCCCTGCAAACTCAAAAAGTTATAATCGTCATAATAATTTACCGTCAATACTTCCACGTCGCTGGTAGGCCAAACGGTGTTGGTATAGCCGTAAAAACCTGTGGAACCGTCATAAGATTCACTAAAATTGGTGGTACTGATAAGCCCTGCCATGGTGGATTGATCTACTACTGTGCCATGGGTATATATGCCGGTGATTGCCGGACGATTCAGGGCATCGTATTTAGTAACCGTCCAGTTTCTAGGGGTGCCTAAAGAGGCGCTGCGCTGGTTGCCATCCTGGGTCATCACCAGGCGGTCGCGGTCGTCATAGACCAAATACACCCACTGACTGCCGGGCACTCGTTTTTCAACCAGACGTTGGCGGCTGTCGTACTTGTACTGGAAAGCTAGATTTTGGATACGGCTGTTATGTACCGTATAGTTGGAGGTCACGCTGCTGTGGATGTCGTCCACCAGTTTAGGAGGTAAGACGAATATCAAATTGTCATAATCGTCGTACACGTAATAGGTATTGGTCCAACCTATATGCGAGGTTTGAGAGGGATTGAAGGCAGTTTGCACCTTTTTCAATACCGTACGCCCTCTTTTATTCTGGAATTCCACTACCTGATGGCCTTCTTCATCGATAGTGATATTTTTATAAAGCTCATCGGCAGGATAATAAGCCCCACCTACGGTTTCCGGTAAATAACTGGTATAGTCCACATACCAGCGGAATACTTGATTAGCCACATTGGTTTCATAGCTGGATTGAATAGTATGGCCTCCTCCTAACTCCCAATCTTGACCAGGAGCACCTTGTTCAATAGGTCTGTTTAAAGGTGAATCTTCAAACTTAGTCTGGGCAAAAGCATAATCGTCCTCAGTGGAACCATAATAAGCGTTCCAGTTTAAAGGATTGGTAGCGTCTTCATGGTACTGGCCGTTATTGCCGGCGCCCGTGGCAAAAGGCAGATAAGTAATATATTGTCTGCCAAAGGCATCATAAGCTACGGATTGGATCACATCGTTACCAGCAGGACTTGATTCCACGGCCACCGTTTGCAAGGGCCGTCCAAGTCCATCAAAGAATTGCTTGCTCTTGCGGGATTGTTCTTTGGTGGATGTAGGCAAGGTAGTAGTGCTGGTCCAAGTTTGGTTAGGTGTATATGTAATAATGTGGTTCCTTTCCGTTTGCCCATAACCTATATCCACAATTGTGCCTGAGAAAAGCAGGCTGATGAGCATAACTAATAATGATCTGAGGGGATTCGCTGGGTTAGAAGATCCTGAGAATTTCATTTTGCTTCCTCCTTCCTATTTGATTGGATATAGTTGCCCTCTGCATCTTTAGTATTTACCTCCAGGTAGTAATCAGCACGTGGATAAATTCCCAGATCAATTTGTATAACACTATCTGTTTTGGAGAGTAGTTTTTCCTTGTCATTGGTAATGTCATAGGCTTCTTTGTTAAGAATATCATCTTCAATGGCTATGGCAAACAGGTCGGACCAGCCAGTCTGGGTGCCAAGTTTGATATATATTCGTTCCAGTTTTATGACTTCATTTTCATCGATTACTACGGTAATGGAAAACAGTGAATCCAATCTATCTCCCAGCTCTCCGCTAAAAGTGTAAAGAACTTCGTATTCAATTTCATCATTACTATGGTCTTGGGCCTGTATGATTCCGCTTATTGCGAGCATTAGGGCTATTATTATGCTGTATATTTTCATTAGTGATTAGGTTAAATGCCTCCGAAGTAAACAATGTGTACAGTTTCCGTGACTCCGCCGGAAATAATGTTGATATCGGCTTCCCAGGGTCCTGTTCCTGATGGTTGTGAGGCGGTAACGTTCATAGTAGCGTTACCGGACCCGCTACTGGGCGAGCGACTAAGCCAACCCGATCCGTCGAAATAAGTTATAGTACTCGACCAGGAACCCGCAGCTGTGATAGTTATGGATTGCGTGCCGGGATTTTGGAAATTAAGCTGACTGGGTGACACTGTGAGCACCGGGGTAGCCCCATCTTGGGTTATGCTAATGGTTTCCGACAATACTCCTCCGGCGACAGTCACTGTTCCACTGCGGCTGTTGACATCGGTATTTTCAATTACATCGATAGTTATAGCGCCATTGTCAGTTCCCGATCCCGGAGTTACAATCAACCAGCTGGTATTTTCGGAGCTGGTCCAGGTCAAGTTAGAGGTTACCGTTACATTATGAGTTGAACCTGAAGCACCTGGGGACAGGGTATTGGCAGAAAGCGCCAACAACGGATTAGAGCCTCCGGAACCACCTCCTCCATCCTCATAGTGATAGGCATATTGTTGCAAAATGTTGCCCTCATAATCTTTAACATTGGTCAACCGCGCCAGATCATCATAAGTATAAGTTGTAGTGAGTTCATTAACATCTGTGGCGGACAGTAACCCTACCAGAGACTGGTGGGAATAAGTAGTGACCTGAGCGTCGCTAGGTAGTCCGCTCCTGAGATCTGCCTCTTCCGTACCATTGAAGCCGCCGTTACCTGCATCAAACCCTACAGGCAGTTCGTCCATCACTTCTGTGTAAGTGGCGTTGACCACTTGAGCGATGGGTACGGTATTATTATATCCCCAAACCAGGACTGTATTGACCCCGGTGTGCGGCTCCACATAGGAAGGCTTTAAGCCATTATGCTGGGAGAAATTGGTCTCCGCAATTACTTGACCACTGCTATTCAGTACCTGAGTCTTGTCCAAAAGATAGTTGGTATAGAAATTCTTGGTTTCCTGCAGAAGTCCACCTTGATCATCAAATCGTTTGCGGTTGGTAATAGGTGCGATAACGTGATCCGTACGATCATTTAAATAAGTGATATCCTCTGAGTAATCCAGGCCGTTTCCTCCCAGGTCGTAGTCAACGGAGATAGGGAGGATTAACGGGCTGTTGGTTTCATAGGTGTTGGTGACGGTGTTGGCAAGTTGATCCTGGTAGGTAGTAACAGCATTATCTAAGCGTGCCCAACCGGTGATTTCCTGATCAAAAGTGTATCTATATTCATAAGCTCTATTATCCGAAGGAAATTCATCATAAATCTCATAGATAAAAGTAGTGGTAGTATCAGTGGGCTCATAGGTGTAGTTGTAGACGCTAGTCTGCAGCTTATCACCGTTTTCATTAAAAATCTCTTCTCTTTCCAGGGTCCCCCTTTTCCAGAAGTTGGAATTAAAGCCCCCTTCCGAAGGACTTGAAGATCCTTGTGGTAAAAAGTCATCTATATCCGAATTAAAATAGGAGCGGACACCGCCATTACCAATTTCATATTCAAAAACTTCCTCATAAACCAAGAAGTCTCCATCCAGCGCTCCTAATACACCCTTAGGTGATGCGTGATGAACTGCGTATACTTTCATCAGGGGTGAATTAGAATAAGTTGTTCTATAGTTTAGGGGATGAGCAATATACTTGCCACTGGATTTGGTAGGATCGGAATATAAGTTATAATCATACCGTATTTCACGAACGATATCGTTGTTTTCATCGTGATGGACTATCTTTTTTATTCTGACTCCACTGGTATGTTCGTTTTGATCCTGGAAATATGAGGCTGTTAATATGCCAGAAACACGCGTGCCTTGCACATTGGTGACGGATTCTATACGATAGGTTTTTCCCCCAGTGAGTGTAATTGGATGAGATTCGCTGCTAAGCCCTGAAAATGAATAGGATGGTGGCACAAAAGTCTCGCTGGTACCGTTAATCTCATAGATATTCACCTCCATAATATTGCCCCCACCGCTAGAAGGAGGACTAACGGGGTCAAAAAAGAAATCGATATCTACCGTACAGGTACTGCCAGCCGGTATGGTGAGCAGGTCGGAATCGGTCTCTTCGCAAAATAATCCAATGACTGGATTTCCATCGCTGTCGTAGTAAAGAAGCCCGTTGGCATCACACTTTTCAGCATTGGCGGCGGCACTTACAGAAGCTTGCCCCCAAGCCCTGCGCTCATTGGCTTCATAGTGAAATTCCGTATAACCACCTGTAGGATAGTGCAACTCCGACAAGGTGCCACAAACAGAAGTACCATTACCTGGCTCACGGTCGGCGTGTTCCCTTAAGGCGTTCCATAAATTAGTGTAGTCGGGCACCAAAGTAAGATTTCCTGGTACCCCGTTGTAGTATCCAAAGTGATCCTGGGCCAAAGAGTTAGTAGCCGGAACGCCTTCGTTATATATGAAAGTATAAGGGGGCTTACTCTCACCATTAGGCCCTTTTTCGGTAATACTTTGCAGTCGTAAGTAGCCACTGGTATTGAAATAGTCATAGGTAAATTCCAAAGTTTTGACTATAGCCCCGTTGTGATCTTTGATTTCTACTAAATCCAGTTTGCGGGCACCTGTCAGGTCAAGTCGATTACCACTGGTGGTGAAAACTATCGATCCTCCTTCCCAAGTAATAGAGTCAAGGTACTTGGTTTTATATGTTGGGGTTTTGACGTGAGAGGAACTGCTGACGCCGTAACTCTGTAAATTCCAATTGTCGGCGGTTTCCGTAATGGAATAGGTAGTAATTTGATTACCTATAACCGTATACTCATTGCTGTAACTAAAATTCACGTATTTACTACTGCGTTGCGAACTTATGTTAGTAAGATACCAGCTCCCGTTGTAATCCAAGTAATCTCCCGGATCCTTTTCCAGTGAGGTCTCTTCAGGTTCCCTGAACTTATATTGGGTTCCATTGAGGTCATAGATATCAAATCCACCTAAACTTCCTAGAGTCCAGTTGTTACTGGCGCTTAGGTTATAGGTTTCTATACGCAAGTCCTGGTAAGGAAACTGCGTAAGGCTTTGGTCGGGATTGAACATGAATTTTCCAGAACCACCTGGAAAATTGTAGAAGAAAACATCAGCTTGAGCATCCCATTGATGGGTATACATATTCCACATCAGGTCTTTTAAAGCAATGATATCCGGATCACTTCCGGTATACGGATTATAAACCCAGTCGATTATACCCTGCTGTTGCCAGTCCAGTATATCGTTCATATTTTGAAAATAACCGCTTTCATCGGGTCGATCCCTCATGGTACGAGTAACGGCACCGCCGGCATTCAAGGACCATCCTAAACCCACCCAACTGGCGGTGGTTCCTACCTTAAAACCACCGGCATGGAAGGACAAGCTGATGGGCACGGTGATATCGTCCACCTGGATGGTATATAATGGCACGGAGATGCTGGGAATTCCGTGAAACTTATCAACCGGCACATCACCGTATTGTCCCAAAGACGCAGCATTGGGAGATGGAGGCACGGCAATATCGTAGTTGGTGTCTTGAGCCCAGGTGAGGCTACCAGTAATTGAGGTAACAATGAAGATTAAGAAAAGGGCATAGTAATTCCGTGCGGAAATTGAGGTGTTTTCCATAGTCTGGTTTATGTTAGCTGGGTCAAGAATGAAATCCGAAACTTACTTTCGGATACTCCAACTTAGGGGATTATCAGCACAAGAAAAGTGTAAAGTATTGGTATTTCTTACGTCTAGATTAAATGCGTATTTGTACGTATTGTTGCACGTATAAATACCCAATTGAGTAATCTTCAACGTGAAAGAGGAATAAGGTAATCCGGTTTCATGGTATAAAAAGATAGTAATCTTCAAAATTTCTTACATACCGGTGTTGCGTTAGAGCATTGTACGGGTGCATTCTGGTACCTTTTGAAAGTTCGGATCGAGTGCAAGTTACCCTCACGCAGGTCCTCCCCCTCTATCCCCCTCCCGAGGGGGAGATTGAAACAGATGGGTACAAGGTGCGAATACAAGGGTAGGTCCAAAGACAAGTGCAGGTACAACTTCATGTTCAAAGCTCAAATTCAATTGTTTATGGTTAATTAAGAATTGCCCATCGTTATTTGTGAATTGCTAATTTTTCCTCCGCAGCATTAATATTCTTAATCCCATCAATCAAGGCATCGGCATTAAAGGAAATGCTGTCAATACCCTGGTCAACCAAAAATTGAGCAAATTCTGGATAGTCACTGGGTGCCTGTCCACACAGACCGATAGTAGTGCCGGTTTCCTTGGCCGACTGCAACACCATGGAGATCATCTTTTTCACCGCCGCATCATTAACATCGAAGACCTCGGTGAGCAATTCAGAATCACGGTCCACCCCCAAGGTCAGTTGGGTGAGGTCATTGGACCCAATGGAAAAACCGTCAAAATACTGGGCAAACTCCCTGGCTAGGATCACATTGCTGGGTATTTCCACCATCATATAGATCTCCAGTCCCTGTTCACCCCGTTGCAGCCCTTCTGCTTCCATAATGTTCAACACCTGCTGCGCTTCCTGCAGTGACCTGCAGAAAGGGATCATGATCTTTACGTTGTGCAAGCCCATTTTTTCCCGTACGAATTTTAAGGCCCGGCACTCCAGGGCAAAGCCCTCCCGATAGCGGGGATGATAGTAACGGGAAGCTCCCCTAAATCCCAGCATGGGATTGGATTCCTGAGGTTCGAAGTAATGGCCGCCCACCAGATTGGCGTATTCGTTGGTCTTGAAATCGCTGGTACGCACGATCACTTCCCGGCGATAAAAGGCCGCCGCAATGGTGGCAATGCCTTCCGCCAATTTTTGGACGAAATATTCTTCTTTTTGAGGGTGATTAATACAAAGGTCCTCAATAAGCGTGCGAGCCTCCTCATCTTTGACCTGCTCAAAATATTTCAGGGCCAACGGATGCACGCGCACGCTGTTGTTGATGACAAACTCTAGCCGCATCAAACCTACACCCTGAGCCGGAAAAGCTGCCAGCCTAAAGGCTTGCTGGGGATCACCCAATATCAACAGCGGTTTGGTACGGGGTTGTGGCAGAGCGCCTATGTCCACCGTTTGTTCCTCCCAACGCAGATAGCCCTCGTATATCATACCAGTACTGCCTTGGGCACAGGAGACCGTCACCTGCTGATGGTCTTTCAATACCTGGGAGGCATTGCCAGTACCCACCACCGCCACCGTGCCCAATTCTCGGGCCACTATAGCGGCATGACTGGTGCGCCCTCCCTGATCGGTTATGATGGCGCCTACCTTTCTTAAAATAGGATCCCAGTCCGGATTGGTAATAGGGGTCACCAGAATATCCCCTTCCTCCAATTTTGAAGCTTCCTTGGGACTGTGTAACACCTTGACCTTTCCTTTGGCAATGCGATTGCCCAGGCCACTGCCTCGGCAGAGTTCCTGGCCTTTTTCCAGCAGCTTGTAGGTAACCAATTGCGCGGAGGTATCTTTTTGACTGTAGACGGTTTCCGGACGGGCCTGCAAAATAAATAGTTCTTGGCTCAAGCCATCCTTGGCCCATTCGATATCCATGGGTCTACCATAATGCTTTTCAATAATGCCCGCCCACTGTGCCAGTATAACCACTTCATCATCGGTCAACACAAACTGCTGTTGCTTTTTCAAGGGAGTATCCACATTGACCAATCCCTGCTCCGGCGCAGGTGCATACTGCATGGTTTTGTTCTTACTACCTAGTTTCCGTTGAATGATAGGGTATTTACCCTGTTTTAATGAGGGTTTAAAGACATAAAACTCATCAGGATTAACGGTTCCCTGTACGATATTTTCACCTATACCCCATACCCCGGCCACATGAATGATCTCTTCATGTCCACTTTCAGGATCAAGGGTGAAGATCACTCCTGAGCAGCCGGTATCAGCTCTTACCATCAACTGTACTCCAACCGAAAGTGCTACCATCATGTGATCGAATCCCAAATCCTGACGGTATTTGATAGCCCTGTCAGTAAACAGGGAAGCGAAACATTTCCGACAGGCCGCAATTAGCTCTGATTCCTGGGAGATATTCAGAAAGGTCTCCTGCTGACCGGCAAAGCTGGCCTCCGGAAGGTCCTCCGCCGTAGCGCTGCTTCTAGCAGCTAGGGTTAAACCAGTGCCGTATTGATCAGTCAATTGTTTATAGCCATGGCTAATAGCCTCTTCCAGGGCGAGCGGCATCTCTGCCTGCAAAAACAAGGCTCGTATAGACGATCCTACCTGTCTAAGATTGGAAAATTTCTTGGTGTCCAGCTGTAGTAAAAGTTCCCTGAGCGGGGTCAGCAGTTGATTATAGTTCAGAAACTCCCGGTAAGCCTGGGCAGTAGTAGCAAATCCATCCGGCACGTTGATGCCGGACGATCTAAGATTCTGATACATCTCACCTAAGGAGGCATTTTTACCGCCTACCAGGGGCAGGTCTTTAAGACCCAGCTCATTGAATGATTTGATGTACTTCGTGGTGGTGTGCATGGCCTCCCCCTTTATCCCCCTCTAAGAGGGGGGATTGAATTACAAATGAAACCCCCGTACACAGAGGGAGATTTGAGTTACATTATGAATCACTCCTCCACAGAGGCAGATTGATTACAAAATGTATCGCCCTCCTCAGAGGGAGATTGAGTTACTATATGAATCGCCTCTACACAGAGATAGATTGAGTTACTTATGAATCGCCCCTCCTCAGGAGTAGTTTGAATTATGAATGAGGAGTTGAGAATTATGAAAACAGAATAAAAAACTTCCTAAATCATCAATCGTCAATCATCAATCATCAATCGTCAATCTACTAGCCTTTTCCCTTCAGCATTCTGTGCCAGTAGAACCAGGGTAGAATGTACTTCTTCAGGATCCACATGCTCCATCTGGATTTGGAAGTATCAATAGGTAATGAAGGAGTGGCTTTGTTCTCATAGTCAAATTCCGCCAGCAGCATTTTACCGTATCCGGTTACGATAGGGCAAGATGAATAGCCATCGTAACCTGCTGCGCCGTTGAGCGCATGCTTCTTCATCAGGCTCATAAGGTTGTTCACCACTATAGGAGCTTGTTTGCGAACGGCGGCACCCGTTTTCGCATTGGGAGTACCGGCTACATCTCCCAGAGAGAAGACATTAGGATAACGCACATGCTGCAAGGAATTCTTGTCTACATCCACCCAACCATAAGGGTCGTCTGCCTTGGCTAGCGGACTGCTTTTGATAAAGTCCGGAGCGCTTTGTGGTGGTGCCAGGTGCATCATTTCGTAAGGAATAACCACTTTATCAGTGCCTTCGAGCCGCATGCCGATATTCTTATCAATGTCCTCTTCGGTCAGTTCGCGTCCTTCAAGATTGGTTACTTGATACACTGCTTCTTTCTGCTCGGGTCGGATTTCCACCAGTTTGTGGAAGAATTTTCCGAAAATCTTGCGGTCTTTGATGATACCCTCCAGGAACTTCTTGAATGGCTGTACTCCAAATATCACTGATCCGGGGGTGGCGAAGATCACATTAGTCTTATCTCTTACCCCTTGCTTGCGGAAATAATGCTCCGCCAGGTACATGATTTTTTGGGGTGCACCTCCACATTTTATGGGAGTGTGAGGCTGTGTAAATAAGGCATTTCCTCCTTTGAAGTTCTGCAACAATTCCCAGGTATATTTCACGTACCGTTTGTCGTAATTAGTGGTCACACCACCTTTTCCAATACTTTCCTTCAGGCCGGGTATGGCCTTCCAGTCGTATTGAATACCTACTGCCACCACCAGATAATCATACTTCAGGCTGCTGCCGTCCCGGGTTTTGACCAGATTATTGTCGGCATCAATTTCTTGGGCATAGTCTTTAATCCAATGTGCGCCCTTGGGGATAAGTTTTTGCTCTTTTTTTACGGTTGCTGCATAGTCAAACGTTCCGGCACCTACCAAGGTCCAGGCCGGTTGATAGTAATGCTCTTCGGAGGGTTCAATGATTCCCAGTCTCAACGTGGGATCCTTTTTAAGTAACTGGGCCGCTACGGTTATACCGGCGGTACCTCCACCGATTATTAATACTTGAAATTGTTCCATTTCTCTTAGAATTTTGCTAAATGAATATAAATAGACCAGCCTTACCAATGACCTGTATCATGGTGGGTCCTTTCATTTCTCAGTCTTGTTTTCCGGCTGCAAATAAGGCTGCAATACCTGTTTCAATTGAAAGGCCTGCATAACGCCAGATTGACGCCATTTCATCTCACCATCCTGAAAGATCATGAGTGTGGGTACACCCTGGATTTGATATTGACGGGCGATATCGGGGTTGCGGTCCACATCGATCTTTATGATCCGTACCTGTTCCCCTACTTCAGATTTCAGTTGCTGCAAGATAGGCGGCATCATTTTACAAGGGCCGCACCACTCCGCCGAGAAGTCGATCAGAACGGGGGTCTTGCTGTCAATAAGGGCTGAAAAATTACTGTTCTGAGCTTGCATAAGGATTGAATTAATGAGGCAGTTTATCCCTGATCATTCCGTAAGTTAAGGTCCCCACCAGAGCACTGGCAATCACTACCAGAAACACCCCAATGCCGTGTCCTAAAAGGGCAAACATAGGCCCAGGGCAAGCTCCCGTCATGGCCCAGCCCAAACCGAAAATGGTGCCTCCGATCAGGTAACGGGCAACGCTCATATTTTTTGGTGCAAAGGTGATTTCAGTACCCTCAATGGACTTAAGATGCCGGCTTTTGATCACCTGTATAAAAACGATCCCCAATATTATAGCCGAACCAATAATGCCGTACATATGGAAGGAATCAAATTTGAACATCTCGTAGATACGGTACCAGGATATGACTTCCGATTTACTTAGGACAATCCCAAATATCACTCCTAGTATTAAGAACTTTAGATATTTCATAACGCTTCGTTAACCAAGTAAATATGGAAGAATAAAATAGGTCACCAGCAGGCCTCCGATAAAGAATCCTACCACGGCTATCATGGACGGTATCTGTAGATTACTGATACCGCTGATGGCATGGCCCGAAGTACAGCCGCCGGCGTAGCGAGCTCCAAACCCCACCAGGAATCCTCCTCCTACCAGCATAATCAGACCTTTGAGAGTAAACAGCCGCTCCCAGCTGAAAAGGGCGCTGGGCACGAACTCCCCTCCTGGGTCTGCCAATCCCAACCCCTGGAGATCACTCACGGTATTGCTCGCCAGATCCACTCCGGGATCTAAAGTCAAATAATTATGGGCGATGGCTCCCCCTATGATGGCTCCAAATATGAACACCAAGTTCCAGATCTGTTTGGTCCAGTCAAAATTGAAGAAACTGGCCACTTTTCCGGCGCCTCCAATGGTGCACATAGTGCGAAGATTGGCAGATACTCCAAAGTTTCTGCCAAAGTATAACAAACCCAGCATGATCAGGGCAATTGCGGGACCACCCACATACCATGGCCAGGGTTGACTAATGAATTCTATCATGGTGATTTGTAGTTAAGTTTGGTTGCTAAAATTTATTTCTGATAGGTTAATATAGGATGAAAGGCGTGGTTTACCATTTTTTTAGTAGTGCTTCTTTTGACTATTCGGCTGATATTCGAATGATTATGGGTGCCCATTGCAATTAGATCTATTTCATAATCCTGGGCAAAATCCAGTATACCCTGCGCAATATCTTTAGCGCAATACACATGCTTTTCTGTCTGCTCTAACTGATGCAATCCGATATACTCATCCATCTGCTGCAGAGTAGCCCGGGTAGGGCTGAAATTTGTAGGAGTATTGATCCGCAGCAAATGCAATGTGGCCCCAAAAGACCCTTGAATTTCCTTAATCATATCCAGTTGCTCCTTAGCGATCCACTCGTAACTTCCCGCCAGAATAATGTCTTTGAAGTTGATGTCGGAGCGATCGCATTTTAGGGTAAGCACAGGCACAGGTGATTTTTGTACGATCTTGCCGGCTACGGATCCTGCAATAAGTTCTTTAGCCCCGCGAGCACCATGAGTGCCCATTACCACCAGGTCAATCTGCTCTCTATCGATAAATCGGATAACTTTATCATCTAATCGACCAATCTCTACCACACCCTGAACCGGGAAGTCGACCTTTTGAGCCCAGCCCTCAATGCTTCTAAGATCTTCCTGCTTATGATCCTCCAGATCCGAGCTGTCAAAGTCACGGTCTCTTATGAATTTGCCTTCTTTATCGAAAACCGCTTCTCCCGGAGTACTCACTACCTTCAGGGCATGTATTTTACTCCCACTTACCTGGGCCAGCTTTGCCGCCAGATCCAGGGCAAAGTCGGATAGATCCGAAAAGTCAGTGGGCACCAGGATATTTTTCATAATACTATATTTTAAATAATTGATTATCAAAAAATTAGAGTATCAAACATGATACTCTAATTGAATTTGAAATTACATCTCTACATGTGTCATAAAGGTGGTAACGGCTTCACTGAGGTCCAGTACATGAGCCTGTGGCAAAGCTGCCTCCAATATGCTGAATCCAGCTGCAGACCGATAACCGCCTGCACAATGAACTATGATGGGCTTGTCCTGAGGCACTTCCGATACCCGTTCACGAAGTTCCGGTAATGGAATATTAATGGCGTGATCGAAGTACCGGCCGTCTCTTACCTCGGAGGAATTTCTCAAGTCGACCACCGTAAATTTTTGGGGATTCTCTTTGAAAACCTCCAGGTCCAGAATGCTACTGATGGGTTCAAAATGACCATCAGTGATCAGTAAAGCCCCTTCAATATTACTTTCATAACCGATCTTGGCCGTTTTCCGGATTACACTTTCCAACTCCTCCACATTCTCCGCCACTAAATAGAATTTTTCCGTAGGGCTTACTAAAGTACCCAGCCAAGTCTCGTATTTGGCGCCCTCCATAATGTTGATGGCATCGGGAGCATGACCGGACTTAAATAACTCCTGGGGACGGGTGTCCACTACCAGCACTCCAGGTTTCAGGAGGCTGTTGGTTTCCAGTCTAGGCACCGCTTTAACACTTTCTTCAAAAGCAGCATTACCCGCCCTGTTCAATTCCACATCGTAAGGAAAATACTGAGGAATGAATGGCTGGTCCTCCAGCAATGTATCTACAAATACCTGCTCGTCGTCGATCTGAAAGGCCCAATTTTCCTTTTTCTCCCTGCCAATAGTACTGTAAGTATCTTCGCTCATATGCTTACCGCAGAGTGAGCCTGCTCCATGAGCGGGATAAACCAGGACGTCATCATCCAGAGGCTCAAACACCTCTTTTAGCGTTTTATACATCATACGCGCTAGTTTTTCACGTTCCATCTGGATGTTGCCTGCACCCTCACGCAAATCGGGCCGACCTACGTCCCCTACAAACAGCGAGTCACCGGTATACACCGAATGATTCTTCCCATCCTCGTCTATTAACAGGTAGGTGTTGTGATCCGGAGAATGACCAGGAGTAAACAATGCCTTTATGGACACCTTGCCGATTTGCACTTCATCACCATCATCCATAACCTGATGGGGATAAGAAACACCCACCTTGGAATTGATATAGATAGTTGCCCCGTGTTTTTGGTAAAACTCCAAATGGCTGCTGGTAAAGTCAGCATGGGGATGGGTTTCAAAAATTGCCGTAATAGTGGCATTATGAGCTTCGGCAAACTTCTGGTAAGGTTGTGGATCACGACCTGGATCCACTAAAGCGACCTGACCATCGCTAAGGATGGCATAAGAGCCATGGGCCAAGGCCGTATCATAAAATTGTTCAATTTTCATAGTCGTACGATTTTAGTTCTTTTGGTATTCTTTTATATCCAGTGTTTTCTTCATCAGGTAGAAATCCACTTTTTCATTGGTGGTATCGTTGATCCTTTGCTCCATCTCTTCCAGGGTCTTCGGAGGAGGCACAATGGCCTTCTCACCTTCAATCCAGTTGACAGGCAAAGCACAGCTGCAGTCATCGGCAGTTTGCAGGGCTACCAGCACCCGCTTGATCTCTTCCATGTTGCGTCCCACGTTTAGTGGGTAATACATGATTAGCCGGATGATACCTTGGGGATCAATAAAGAACACCGCCCGCACCGCTGCGGTTTCACTTTCTCCGGGATGCATCATACCGTACTTTTGAGCAACACTCATATCCAGATCTGCTAAAATGGGGAAGTCCATGTAGACCTCCAGATTGTCTTGAACATTCTTAACCCAGGCTAGGTGCGAATGCACACTGTCAATACTCAATCCCAGCAACTTGGTATGGTGGCTGCTAAAGAATTCCTTTTCTTTGGCAAATTCACTAAGCTCAGTGGTACAAACCGGAGTAAAGTCGGCAGGGTGTGAAAAGAAGATCACCCAACTACCTTGATTGTAGTCTGATAACCGAAGGTCGCCAATGGTAGAGTTGGACACAAAATCGGGAGCACGATCGCCTATACGAGGCATTGCTTTTTCTTCATTAGTTTCCATAACATATTTATTTTTTCGAATGGTAAATTATGCGAGGGCTTAACTCTACCCTATGATGTTTATCATCAAGCCAATGATTCCGATCACTATTACATACTTTCATATGTGCATATATTCATGTAATGACCTAAAAATTTTTACAACTCACAGTGTTGCATACACTCCAACACCTTCAGCACTTCTTTTAGTTTAAGATGGTAGTAAATATTCTTACCTTCTCTGCGGCTGTCCAATATTCCCTTCAATTTCATATTAGATAGGTTATGGGATACCAATGACTGTTCCGCTCCCAGTTTTTCGCTTAATTGATTTACAGAAAGTTCCTGGTGAATCCTCAGTAAATCTATTATACTGATCCTCAATGGATTACCAAGAGCCTTTAAAATAAAGGCTACTTTTTCTACTTTCTCAACATCCAGAGTTTTTGCTTTCATCTCCTTAATTAACGTAAATATATGAAAATATGTTCATATTTTCCTAAATATTCTTAATCCCACAGGTTTCCGGGCTGATCCACGTTAGTTTGTACGGCGTGGTGTTTAAGTAATTCCAGTTGCTCATCCCCTACATTATCGAAGTGAGCCACCGCATGGTGCACATGCATAAACAGGTTGTCTTTTCCGATTTGATTGATTAATCCACTTTTATAAAGCACATCCCTTACCGGCCCGATAGCACCCGTTATATAAAAGACTATGCCCTTTTGTTGAAATTCCTGGATACAATCTTGCAGCATATGCACCGCACTGGAGTCCAGGTTGTTTATGGCTTCTGCATTGAGAATAATCAAACGCAGTTCCCCTTCTTTTTCCTGGGCCATTTGTTGCAGTTTCTGCTTAAAATAATCGGCATTGGCAAAAAACAAAGGGGCGTCAAAACGCATTACCAGTATATCGGGTCGCTGTTCCACCTGGGGAAATCGCTCTACATTGCGATAATACTGGGTACCTGGCACTTTGCCCAGTGAGGCAATATGTGGGTAGGCGCTGCGGTAAATCACCATTGTCAGTGACAGGATCACGCCCATGCCAATGCCCAATTCAATACCCAGGCTCAAAGTGGCAATAAATGTTGTCAACAACATATAAAAGTCCGTGCGATCGGCTTTCCACAAATGTTTGGCCTCTTTAAAATCGATCAATCCGAATACCGCCACCATAATAATAGAAGCGAGAATGGCCTGAGGTAGATAGTAGAATAAGGGAGTCAGGAAAAGTAAGGTCAGCACTATTAGCACCGCACTGATTATTGATGCCATGCCGGTTTTAGCACCTGCCTGATCGTTGACTGCTGTTCTGGAAAATCCACCGGTAGTGGGAAAAGCTTTAAAGAAAGCACCGCCAATATTGGCCATTCCCAGGCCGATCAATTCTTGATTAGCATCCAGTTGATAATTCTTGTGCTTGGCCTGAATGGCTTTTGCCACAGCGATAGATTCCATAAAACCTACTAGGGCAATAGTGATAGCAATGGGCATTAAACTGGTGAGTGAATCGGATGATACTGCAGGTATAGTAAATTTAGGAAAGCCCTGAGGAACTTCCTGGACAATTTTTACTCCCATCTCCTGCAGGGCAAAGCCATAAACCAATAAAACTCCTAATACCACGGCTACTAAAGGGCCGGGAATAGATCGATTGATTCGTTTAAGAATGAGAATCACCACAATTCCACCGAGCCCAATACCTAGAGTAGGTAAATGCAATTGATCAATACTTTGTGCGGCACTAATCAGGATCTCATGAATAAAGTTGCTGCGGGGTATTTCTATTCCCAACAAATGTTTGAGCTGACTTAATCCAATAATCAGAGCCGCAGCTGATGTAAACCCGCTAATAACCGGATGCGAAAGAAAATTAACCAGAAATCCTAACCTAAAAACACCCAGGCTGAGTTGGATCACCCCCACCATCAAAGCCAATAAAATGGCCAAACCAATAAACGTTTCACTTCCAGGTTCTGCCATGTGCCCTACCCCAGTTACGATCAGCAGAGCTACCATAGCTACCGGACCCACCGCCAGCTGCCTGGAAGTGCCAAAAATAGCGTAAAGCATTAAGGGAATGGTTGAAGCATACAAACCATAGATTGGGGGTAAGCCCGCCAGCATGGCATAGGCCATTCCCTGAGGAATAAGCATGACCCCTACCGTTAGGCCGGCACTGAGATCTCCTTTAAAATCCATACCCGAATAACGGGGCAACCAATCTAAAATAGGCAGGAATCGTTTCAATGTTTTTGGATTTGACTTTGAGTTTTGCTCCTTTAGGCCACCACCCTAGGCCTCTGCATTTTCAACACAAATGTATGAATAAATGTTCATATATTCATCTTTTTTCTCGATTATTTCGAATATTCATGAAGTTAAAAATCCCCATTCAACTAATTAACTACCAATATCATTTTGGGGTTTGACATCCATCATGGGAATCAAAGGCTATTTTATGTTTTATGGGGTATGGATTGGAAAGGGCTGCTAAAAACGGAAATTGATAATACTTATAGGGTAGCCTTCCACTTGCTGGACTTGGTTGATGAGAACAAGATGGATTGGAAACCCGATACAGGGAGCAATTGGCTTACCATTGGGCAATTGATCGATCATATCACAGAAGCCTGCGGCTCCAATGTAAAGGGATTTGTAACTGGAGATTGGAGTGCGTTTGATGCCGTAAGTGCTCAAGGACCACTACCCCCAGCCGAGAGTTTTCCTCAAGCTATTAGTGTAGACCAGGTGCGAAAGCAACTTCAGGAAGATTATGACCTTACCTTGGATCTGGTGAATGAATGCAGTGAGGAAGATCTCTCAAAGAAGTTGGTATCAGCTCCTTGGGATCCCAAACAGGCACCTCTTGGTCAACGTATCTTACAAATGATCGAACATTTGAAGCAGCATAAAGGACAGCTGTATTATTATCTAAAGTTGCAAGGCAAGCCTGTTAACACTTTAGATCTATGGCCCAATTAAATGACCTTTTGAAAATGAAAATCGTAAAAGTAACTCCTGAAAATGTGCTGGAAGAAGGCATCTTTTGTATTAAGAATGCGAAAAGTCCCGGGTTTGAGAAAAAGTTGGAATGGTTTCGCAAAAGATACCAGGAAGGATTGATCCTCAAGCTGGTCAAGGACCAGCAAGGTGCTACTGCAGGCTTTATAGAGTATGTGCCCGCAGAGTTCGCCTGGCGGCCGGTTATTGCTCCTAACTACTATTTCATTCATTGTATGATGATCTATCCCAATAAGTACAAGCACCAAGGTTTTGGGGCGGCACTCCTACAAGATTGTATAGACGACGCCCGTCGTCACAACAAAGATGGCGTGGCAGTAATGACCAGTCAAGGACCTTGGATGGCTGACAGTCAATTGTTCACTCAAAACGGTTTTCAACTAGTGGAAGAAAAGGATCGTTTCAAACTATTGGCCTGGTCGGTCAGGAATGAAACCAGGCCTAGATTTTACCATTGGGAAAAAAGGATCAAACACTTTAAAGGCTGGCACCTCTTATATTCTGATCAATGTCCCTGGCATCACAAATCAGCAGAAGCGCTAGCTCAAGTGGCCCAGGATCATCAATTAACTCTGCATGTAGAAAAAATTGGCAGCGCCCAGGATGCTCAAAAAGTTCCTTGTGGTTATGGAACATTTTCCTTGATCCACGACGGAAAGCTACTGGCCGATCACTATCTGAGCGCCACCCGGTTCAAAAACATCCTTAAACAGGAGCAAATGGCGTAAAATCATCATTTTACCTAACCTGTATCATTTCATGATAAAGAAACCGCTGATAAGTTAGGTGCAAACCTAATTACCATGAAGCTGCACCCTATCTTATTGACTGCCTGCACCTTACTATTACTAACCATACCTTTTGCCCAAGGATCGGATTACCGAAGTGGCGAACGTGTCACCGTGGATAAGCCGGTGACGGGAGATTTATACGTGGGCACCGGGGAACTATGGGTAAAGGCACCCATTGCTGGTGATCTAATTGCTGCCGGTGGGGAAATCAAGGTAATGGATAGTGTGATGCAGGATATACTGGTGTCGGGTGGAGAATTATACCTTGAGGGATATGTGGGGGATGATGTCCGTGCAGCTGGAGGGCGCATTACCGTTTCGGGAACCATTGCCGGAGACCTACTGGTGTTTGGCGGTGAGATCACTATTGAGGAAAACGCCAATATCATGGGAGATCTCAGAATCTTTGGTGGTGATATAACCATCAACGGTACCGTCGATGGGGACTTCAAAACCGCCGGAGGATCCATATATTTCGGTGGGGAGGCTAAGTCTGATTTTGAAATAAAGGGAGGTGATATCGAGATCAATGGGAATATTTTGGGTCCTGCCACTTTAGCAGCTTCAGAAATTACTCTGGGGGAAAATGCCCGATTCAACAGTCCCGTACGATACTGGCAAGAAGATGGTGAAATGGACTTTGGAGAGGCCAACGCTCATTTTGATCCGGAACTAGAAGAATATGAAGGTGATAGAAAACCATTTGGCTTATCCTGGACACCTTTTTTAATTTTATATGGCCTGAGCATTCTGGTGATTTTAATAATTCTGAATTTCCTTTTTAACAAGCCTTTAGCTCAAGCTGCTGATACCTTACAAAAAGAACCCGCTCAGTCCTTAGCTTATGGTGCCGTTTACATGCTGGGCTTGCCCATCCTGGGAATATTGCTTCTGGTCACTATAATTGGTATTCCGATTGGGTTGTTGTTCCTGGCACTAGGCTTCTTTAGCTGGATATTCAGTTTAAGTATTGCTGCGGTAATTACTGCTAAATCATTAAAAACCAGATATAATTATCAGTCTTGGAATACGTGGCTTTTAATACTGGTATCCGCGGCGGCATTCGCAGTTTTAAAGCTGATTTCTTTGATCCCTTTTATTGGTTGGCTCGCTTATATACTGGTGGTAGCCATGGCTTTAGGATCTATCATTTTGCGCATCGTGCAACAACGTAAAACTACGGCGCAGCAAACCGCTTCATAACCTTCGAAATCCAAGATTAGATGTCGTCACGGAATTCGGATTTGGCACATATTTTTGAGGAGATGGCCACCATCTATGAATTCCTGGGTGTGGAGAATCGGTTCCGGGTTATGGCTTATCGCAAAGCAGCTTACGTAGTAGAGCATTTGACAAAAGATGTAAAACATTATCTACCGGTAAAGAAACTGGTAAAAATCTCCGGAATAGGTCCTAGCATAGCTGCTAAGATCCATGAGTATGTAGAATCCGGCGGCATTAAAACCTATGAAAAACTGCAAAAAAAAGTCCCTCATGATTTCATCGACCTTCTAAAGGTTAAAGGCTTGGGCCCTGAAACTCTGAAGACCTTGCATCGTGAACTGGGCATCGACACCCGCGAGGAATTGGTAGAAGCCTTGAAGGATGGCCGGGTAGAGTCCTTGAAGGGCTTTAAATCGAAAAAAGTACAGAACATATCAAATGGGTTACGACAGAAAGAGGCCTTAGAGCAACGAATATTGCTATGGGATGCTATGAAGTTGAGCCAGGAAGTGATCTCCTTTTTCAAGAAACTTCCGGAGATACAGAAGATCGCCATGGGTGGCAGCATTCGTCGCAGGGAGGAGACCATTGGCGATTTGGATCTTCTGATACAGGCCCGTGACAAAGACCGTCCTAAAATACTTAAGCATCTACGGAACTGGGAGCAGGTGAAAAAGGTCCTGGTGATGGGAAATAAGAAAGCCAGTGTTATGATCCACCCCATGAACCGGCAACTGGATCTGAGGTTGTTTAAAGCCAAAGAATGGGGAGCCGGACTGCTCTATTTTACGGGCAACAAAGAACATAATATACACCTGCGCAAGGTCGCCATAGAAAGGGGTTGGAAAATAAACGAATACGGTGTTTTTGATGTTGAAAGCGGTCAACGGCTGGCCGGACGTACAGAAGAAGAGATCTATAGAATCCTGGACATGAGCTGGATCCCGCCTGAGATCAGGATGGATCGCGGAGAAATTCATTTGGCAGAACAGGGCAAACTTCCGGAGCTAATCAAACTTGAAGATATCCGAGGGGACATGCAAATGCACAGTACCTGGTCGGACGGTGGTCAGTCCATCGACGAACTGGCTCATTATGTAAAACAACACTATAATTATGATTATATAGTGCTTACTGATCATTCAAAAAGTTCGCGTATTGCACGGGGACTGGACGAAGAGCAATTCCGGGCCCAGATTAAAGCCATATGTGCTATCAATGAGAAGCTGGGAGAAGACTTCATAAAAGCAGGTGCAGAAGTGGATATTCTGGCAGATGGGTCTTTGGATTTAAAGGACGATATTTTGGAGGAACTTGATTGGGTAGTGGCGGCCATCCATTCCCGATTCAACCAAGATAACACGCAGCGGCTGATCAGAGCTTGTGAGCATCCGAAAGTAAATGTCATCGCCCACCCCACAGGACGTATTTTAGGACAAAGGCCCTCCTACCCTGTAGACATGCTTAAAGTAATTGAGGCGGCTGCGCAAACAGGTACAGCCTTGGAAATCAACGCTCAACCCACACGTATGGATCTGAATGAAAACTGGGCTTTCGAAGCACGAAAGCAGGGAGTAAAGATGGTTATCAGCTCAGATAGTCACGCCCCGGATAATTTTGAATTTATGGCATTGGGTATGGCTGTTGCCAGAAGAGCCTGGTGTGAAAAAGAGCACATTCTCAATGCGGCTTCCTGGCAAGAAATCGAAAGGTTCAAAGCCTTTAAGAGGCATCAAGTACCCTTAAAAGACGCCAAGGTTGGTGAAAATTAAGTTGCCTACTGAAATTATGAATAAGCTTAAAACTACTATCGCTCTGTTGGTGGTAGTCATCATTCCGTTTGGAATTATGATCTGGACCCGGATACATCAATCCACCGGTTTTGCTACTACAGAACTGATTGTTTTTCCGCTGCTGTTTGGCGGTTCCAGTCTGGTGCTGTTAGTGGCTCTGAAAAAGTACTTCCTTAAAGAAGATCTAGAGGATTTCAACCCTATCCCTGGGAAATGGGACCACGATATCGGGTGGGGCCTAATTTTAACCTTGATCTACTTCATTCTGTTTTTCCTGGAAAGGGCCACCTTGACCGGTGTACTGCAATTCAATCCCAACCAAGAGTTGTTGGGCTTTATCCTAGAAATGCGGGACCAACCCTGGTTGTTGGTCCTATGGTTTGGTCCGGTATTGTGGATAGGCATTGCGCTATATGAGGAATTATTGAGGGTCTTTTTTCTCACCAGTTTATGGAAATGGTCGCAAAACACACTTTGGACCATCTTAGTTATCGTCCTATTTTCATTATTGTTTGGGTTTGCCCATTGGTATCAAGGAAGCTACGGAATAGTTACTATTTTCATTAAGAGTTTGGTAGCAGGATACTTCTACTACAAGCATAGACGACTCATGCCTCTGGTTTACGCGCATGTACTTTATGATGGGTTACAAGTGGCGACCTTACTGCTGACGTATCCTGAATGATAAGGACCGCCGAGACTAATACCCCGATAATGCGGCAGTTCGCATTATATACTCACATATTACATAGGTTCAATAGACGATAATAATTCATTTTCATTCTAGGCCATTAGCGCTACTTTCAACTAATATTTGCTCTTCAGAGCTTCTAAGATGGCGCTATATATCTATACACGTAGTCTGCTATTAGCAATAGTCATGCTGTTGACCTTGATGGTACAAGCTCAAAAAACACTTACATGGGCAGGCCCCCAGCTCGATTATTCCCATTCCGGTAATATGTACAATTATACTCCGGGTATAAATTTTGAAGGCTGGTTCGGCAAACACCTAGGAGTAGCATACTCCATACTCTACGTACCCACCGGATCGGACCAATACTATTTTTACACCGGAGGTGGACAAGCCGCCGGGGTTTATCTGATCAAAGAAGCCATCAAAGAGAAAAGTGGGCTCAGTCTAGCGATTCCACTGGGTATAGTTAGTTTCATTCTACCTGAAACGTATTTATTTAGGTTTCCATTAGCTCCCAAATCCCAGTTAGCCGCGTTCATCTCACCTTACGGCTTCGAATTTGAAAAGAACCGGGAAACCAGGGAAGAAGACTATAATATCAGCTACGAGTATGGGATTCGCTACTACTTCGCCCCCAATCAGTGGACCCAGATCGCACCCCAGATTGGTTACAAAAACATTTATGGCGATGAGGAACCGGGGATATCGTTGGGTTTATCGGTGATGTTTAAGATTAAAAAGAAGCCACCGGTTACTGAAGATTAAACATTTCCTCCAAAATTTCACCAACTGGCGGTAATACTTTCGGCTCCAGGTCCATTAAGTAGAAAAACCCAAACTCCAATGAAATTTCTATTTAAAAGTATTATTCCCCTGGTACTGGTAATCTCCCTATCTAGTGTTGGTTTTGGTCAGTCTTCCATGCCGGAGTTCGTCCTCAAAGATCTTAATGGTAACGTAGTCAGCTCTGATTCGTTCAAAGGCAGTTTTTTGGTTTTACATATTGCTACTACCTGGTGCCCGTTCTGTAATGCTGAAGCCCCTCATCTTGAGCAGTTAAAGCAAGAATACGCATCACGCAATGTGAAAGTGTTCATTATTGACGTTAAAGAGCCGGCTGCACTGGTAAAGACCAAATTAAAGGATCGATTTGGGCTAACTTTTCCCATTTTATTAGACGAGGATGGCAGTGTGGCCGCCAGTTTTGCTCCGGACGACGTGCTTCCCGACTTGGCAAGAGACGAGGTAATGTTAGCCTCCAACCTTATAATTGACGACCAAGGAAACATCCGGTTCCTCTCCCTACTGGATTCCAAAAACTTTGATTCCCGTTTAGTGGAACTTAGAAAGCACCTGGATGAATTGTTGCAGAATCCTTAAACTAATCCTGGTAACCAGCTTGTTTTTCTTCAACGGCTTTGGTCAGGAAATAGAGTTTGTTCGTATGGTTTCCGATCCTGTAATCCAGGTATCGCCACATCAAAGCGCTGTTCATATAATCCTTCAGATCAAAGAGGGACATCACATACAATCCAACCAACCAGATAATGATTGGGTGATTGCAACTACGGTAAAATTGGACTGGCCTTCGGGACTAGGAGGTGGGGATATCATATTTCCAATGTCCCAACAGTTGTACCTGGAAGGAGATGATGCACCCTTGCTGGTTTTTAAAGACCAGCTTGAAATAGAGATTCCCGTCAAATGGGCCCACAAAAAGCCACCGGGCAGCTATCAGGTGTATGGCCAGGTGTACTATCAAATCTGCGATCATAAGAAATGCTATTTCCCCAGAAACTATAGCTTTAATTTTGTATTGGAAGTGAAAGACGGAAGACAGTAGACGTTAAGACGGTCGACGAGGGGGGGATAGTAGACGTCTGCTTGCCGGCAGGCAGGGCAATCGGTGAGGCCGTAGGACCACTTCAAGAAATCTCCGAACACCCCGGATTAATTTCGAGGTCGGAGTCTAATAAAAAAGAGGTAGAGGATGGTAGTTGCTCAGTGGAATTCTCCAGAGGAGCCCCCCACCCACCCATATTTAAATTACTAAATGAGAGTGTCAGCAGTTGAGATCGGTAAATTCTTATTTTAGAGTGTGAGAGTGGGGCATAAAGTTGACGGTGTACGCCCGCCTGCCGTAGGGTTGACGGTAGACTGTTGACGAATGATGGGTCATGGAAGATTTTAACGCATTTCCAGGGCGCCCCACCACCTACCCATTTTTAAATTACTAAATGAGAGTGTCAGCAGTTGAGATCGGTAAATTTTTATTTCAATAAGTGTTGTTTGTCGGTAAGCGCCCCCTACCAGCTAGTAGGCAGGAAGGTGGAGGGCGGAACAATCTTCAACCACTAATCTATCAGGATCTTGACCCTGTTCTGTTCCTTTCCCTCAGTAACTTGAAGAATATAAAAACCACTGTCCAAACCGGATACATTCAAATCGATCTCTCTAGCTAACTTTGAAACCTGTCCCATCTGTATAGAATGGCCCAACCCGTCCAACAAACTCACGGTACGCTCTTGTAAACTGTTTTTTGCAAAGACCACTTTTAGCGACCCCGAAGTGGGATTAGGGTAATATTGGAATCCAGGTCCCAAACCGGTATCAGGCAGGTCCGTCACTCTATCGGGCCGGAATGGCACCAGGTCGGGCTCAGTAATTGGCAAGGGTTCCCGGGAAAGGATATGAAATTGTCCCGGCCCTAGTAAAAAGTCCGCATTAGGATTCTCCACCTCAATAGTGATACCCGTAAAATAGTCGTACCAGGTACCTGTGGTTTGGAAATTGGGATCCAGAGGAGCATTGGCAACCCCGAAATTCCCAATTATAGTGATGTCGTTGCTGCTGTGCGAAATATTGATACGTTTCATGTTGCCATCAGGGGCCCAGCTAAAGGTTCCTTCTTTAAAAACATCCAATTCCCTCAACTCAATAAGTTCCTGATACACTTTTTTTACTTTCAGTCGGTCCTCATCATCAAGATATTCCCATTTGGTGGGCTTAATGCCGGTACGTCCATTAAAATTAATATCCACATCATAGCCAAACTCTCCGAACTGCCAGATCATCTTAGGGCCTGGCACGGTCAAGAAGAAGGCTGCCGCTAACTTCAACCTATTCAGGGCAGTACTGGTACTCTTTACATCATAACTACCTGTAGAGTTACCAAAGTTGATGGCTTCATACATTTGTCGTTGCTCATCGTGGCTTTCCATGTAGCTGATCAGATAATTGTTGTTCCACCCTCGTTCTTCAAAATAACTCCAACCAATACTGCGGTTCTCTCCAAAGCCCAGGATGGCCTCTTTATAATCGAAATGTCCATTACCCCACAACATCATACCATAGTCGGACAACTCCACTTCCTCGCTGTTATCGGCGAAGTGTTCTAAAATGACATAAGCATCCGGGGCATAATTCCATATTTTATCTGCCATACGTTTAAGTATAGCTATGCGGGAAGCATCGTAAGCACTCCACAAACCCACATCTGTATTAAAGGTCTGGGTGAAGCCCTTAGAAAGGTCAAATCGAAATCCATCAAATTTGTATTCCGTCAGCCAGTAATAGTTGACGGTATCCACAAATGTCTGGGTATAAGTACTCTCATGATTAAAATCGTTGAATACGTTAAAAGGATGGGTGGCATTCACATTAAACCAAGGATTATCGGCTGTGGGTTTGAAAGTATTAAAATCGAAGTACATGGCGGTAAAGGGAGCCGGTACGTCGTTTTGATTTAATACCATATCTAGTATGACCACCATGTCCATGGCATGGACCTCATCAATAAATCTTTTCAGTTCATTTTTTGGTCCGTAAAATTTGTCCGGAGCTAACATAAAGGTAGGGTTGTACCCCCAGCTGTTGTTACCGTTAAACTCCATTATGGGCATCAACTCTACGCAGTTGAATCCCATATCCTTAATGTATGACAAGGTATCGATGAGTGTTTGATAATTGCCGTTATTTTCTCCCAGAAAATCTCTAACCAGCAGCTCATAAACCAACAGTTCTTCTTTAGCAGGCTTCTCCCAATTGGTGGTTTGCCAAGTGTAGGGCGTCCCTGCAGTTTGCAGTACCGACACCCGGTTTTCAAACCAGTCCGTGTTTAGAGCCTCGGGCGGATAGCCTTTTAGATTGGGGTAACTAGCCGTAGGGATTCCGGGGTCATCGGGGTCCAATATTTTGTCTGCATAGGGATCTGCAATAGTAATGGATTCATCTACAATGTACTGGAACCCGTATTCTGTCTGGGGTGTTAAACCAATAATTTCCAACCAGAAATGTTCACCATCCTGTTTCATCTGGTAATTGGTACTCACCTCCCAATCATTAAAATCCCCGATTACGTACACCGATGACTTTAGCGGGGCCCATAAGGACAGGGTGACTTTGGTAACATCGCCTGCATCATAATTAATACCATCCACAATCCCGGAAGGACGACTTTCCTGTGCAGTTGTACCCCTTACTATATATTCGAAACTGATATCCACAGTGGTACCCATAGCAGTGGTCGTGATCTTCACGGTCTTGGAGCCGGATGTCGGTGCGTTCTCCACGTATGAAATCTCCGTAGCCCCCTGGGCAGTGGCCACCTCTATCTCATCAATGCTGATGCTCAAGTCAGCGGTTTCCGAGCTGGTTGCGGAGATAGTAAAGGTCCCACTAGGATCTACGAAATAAGGAAAATTGGCTGGTTCGGTGACCGTTAATTCCAATTCGCCGCTAGAGAAGGTAACAAACACGTCGTTGTCCGATTGAATGTTATCTGCCCAATCTACACTTTTAAGTTTAAGGCCTATTTGATCCAATTCTTCAACTGTTGTATTAAAAAAATCAACGGGTGTAAAGGTGATCTCATAAATATCCGGATTGGTACTTATCTTAGTCATTAAGGCGTCGCTTTGAGCAGAAGTAGCAGGGTTGACATTGGTAGGAGCATCGATGTCCATGTCTCCTCGTTCAATCCAGGTCCAGATCCATACATCTCCGGTATATCCTTCCAGTGAAGTGCCGGTTACATCAACCGAAAAGGTCACCTCTTCATCAGCACGGGGAAAAACCGGATCGGTAGTTACAGTCTAAGCCCAGGCCGATGTCGTAACCAGTAGCAAAAAATACGGCAGACAAATTTTTTGTAAAGATTTACTCATAACCTTGATCGTCTTCTTTTTCTTCTTTTCATTTCAGTTCTAGAATCAAAGGTGATCGGGCTGTGACTGTGATACTGGTGGCAAGATCAAACATCTTATTACTAATAATATCAGTCGCCCGGGTTTTGTTTTGCAATCCCTGTGCAAACCGGTCCAAGATTAGTTCCGTATCCTGGTCATTTTTGTTAAGTACCACCATCACGGTACTGTTCTCATGTATTCGAAAATAGACATAAATGCCATCCGAAGGCAAGTAGTGCAGTATGCGTCCATGATGAACCGCCCGGGCATCTTTCCTCCAGGTCAGGAGTTTTTTGACAAAATTCTTCGCTTCAACCTGATCCTCCGACAAACCGGCCTCAGTAACCACGTCCAAGTTATCCTGTGTCCAACCTCCCGGAAAATCACTTCTAATAATTCCATGACCTCCGCCCTCGCGGTTGACCATCAGCACTTCAGTGCCGTAGTAAATCTGAGGGATCCCTCTCATGGTCAAGGTATAAGCTAAACCTAATTTGAAAAGATCAAGGTCTTCACCTAATTGGGTGTAGAAGCGGTCCATGTCATGATTGTCCGGGAATACCACCATGCTGAAGGGATCGGCGTATTGAAAATCATTGGCCAACATCTCATAGGTTTTAATCCATCCTTGTCCCCAGACTTTTTCGTTTCCAGTCAGACCCTTACTAAGGGCCTCCTGAAGAGGGAAATCCATGAGACCTGGCAAGCACGAAGTATACCCATTGGGATTTTTCTTACCCTGTTGCCAATAGGCTACAATGGCCGGATTGCCGTTCCACTCCTCTCCTACGATGTAGAAATTGGGATATTCATCCCGGATGCGACAGGTCCATTCGGTCATAAAATGCATATCCGGATAAGGATAAGTATCCTGTCGAATACCTGTAAGGTGGGCATACTCGATCCACCAGATGCTGTTCTGAATCAAATAATTAGCCACCAAAGGGTTGCGTTGGTTGAGGTCCGGCATAGTTTCCACAAACCAACCGTCCACAAATCGCCTGCGATCTGTGTCGGAAACATAAGGGTCTTGTACGGTGGACTTTTGGTGGTTAGTCTGCACAAACCGGCCTTCGAAATTGATCCAATCCGAGGTAGGCAGGTCGGTCATCCACCAATGCTCCGAACCACAATGGTTCGCGATCATATCCATGATTAACCCGATGCCTTTATCCTGAGCTGTCTCTGCCAATAGCCGGTATTGTTCATTGCTGCCAAAACGAGCATCAATGCGATAGTAATCGGTGGTGGAATAGCCGTGATAAGAATATTCAGGCATGTTATTTTCCAACAATGGATTGAGCCAAACGGCATTAAAACCCATATCCTTGATATAGTCCAACCGGTCCATGATTCCTTGGATGTCACCACCATGACGACCGTCCGGGTTTTGGCGATCGGCCCTTTCTTTCATACCCTCTACGTTGTCATTGGACGGATCACCATTAACAAAGCGGTCAGGGGTAATCAAGTAAATAGCATCTGCCCCATCGATTCCCTCTCGATCAGAAGACCCGGCTTCCCGGGCTTTTAATTGGTATTGATGTCGGAATCTAACCTTGTTTTTGTTCTTAAAGTTGATAGAAAATGTCCCCGGTTGGGTTTCCGGACCAATAATGAGATCCAGAAACAAATAGTTGGGGCTCTCTACCTGGATCACCTGACGAAGCGTAACACCTGGGAAAGTTATCTCCGCCTGGTATTGGGAAATGTTTTCACCATGAACCAGTAATTGAAGTTTAGGGTTTTTCATACCCACCCACCAAAAGGTGGGCTCCACGCGTTGGACATCGTCGGCATAGAGGTGCCCTGTAGAGGCAAATACCATCACAAATAAAAGGATCCAGGATTTTAATGGGTTCATAAGGAACAAATTTATACCAGGAGTTAAATATTTTGGATTTGGACTAAACTCAAATTTAGTGGGTAATTATAAAATACGAAAGATTAATTGCTAATTGGTCCTTGAGACGGTGGACGGGAGGCGGTGGACGGGAGACGATGGACGGTGGACGGGAGACGGTGGACGGGAGACGGTGGACGGGAGACGGAGCCTGAGGATTTTAACTGCCTTTCATCGGGGCGCCCCACCACCCACCCATTTTAATTTACTAAGTGGAGGTGTCAGTAGTTGAGATTATGGAAAATTTTTGATATTGGCCAGTCTGGGGTTGAGTAAACGGTGGATCACCTTTTCCAACTCCTTCACTCCAGACTTCTAAGTCATTGAAACCTTTGGGATTAATAACGGGATGACGCCTGCAGGCTGGCAGAGTAGACGGAAATTTGCTTATGAAACTTAGATCATAGGCATTCCTATAAACTCTCCGGGCACCCTCCCTCCATAGAATCAATCCATTCACGAATCAGTGCCACCCCTTCCTCATGTACCATAGATCTCCCTAACTCTGGCATCATTGCACCGGGATCCAGGCTTTCCATGCGGTACAGAAGTATAGACCCATCAGCGTTTCCGGGCACAATATCGTAATCGCGGCCCCCTGAACCACTGCCGGCAGAAACGGGTGATTTACACACCCCTAAATGATTGGGATCCTGCTGGGAAGTTGTAAGGAACAAGCCGGACACACCGGCTGGCCCGTGCTCGCTATGGCAAATACCGCAATTTATCTCCAGGTAAGCCAATGCCCTTTCATTCAGCAATGCCTGAGGGTTATCCCAATCAGCAACTGTATAGTATTGAGTCAGGTCACCTTTTAATCCTTTCAAGTATCCTTTTTCCTGCCACTGCATCAGTTGGTTTTTTTCCCCATCTTCGTACGAAAACACCTTATTTAAATGTCGCACTTTTGGACCTATAGGATGAAGTTGCTTTTTGTATTCGTGGCAACCCTTACACTGGTTCTTGTTGGGAATAATAAAAGAAACCTCCCGATTCTGACCCCTCTCATCCAACCAGGTCACGGGCTTGACATCCCCGGCAATTTCCAGTACCGCATCGGTCTGGGCATCATTCCAAACATAACTCCAGGCCTCCCAGCCATAATCACGCCGTATCAGTAATCTGGTTTCGATCATTTGTCTGCCTAACTGCAGATTGCGGGCGTCAAATGGGTAATAGAAGTTCTTGATCAAGACCGCATTTTGGGGAAAACTGAAAGTTTCCTCTTCCTGTATCAATTCGGCACTGGTACCTTGCGGCATCCAAACGAAACGGGCTTTTTCGGCGTAATCGCTAAATAATGGAGTGACCAAGTCATAAGGCAATACGCCTTTACTGGGGATTAGATCATTGAGTTCACCTTGAAAGAAGCCGTATTGGGATAACCGTTCAAAAGGTTGGTCCCCTACTACGGGATAGGCAGGATTTGGATCAATTTGACATCCCGAAAACACCAGGCTTGCCAATGACAGCGCTAAGCATCCACATTTGGCTGCTAACCTCATGTTACTATAAGTTCACTTCTTGCAGGGCCGGAAGATCACATTGAAATGGCCCCATATCGTTATTAAGCGATTTCATCATATCCTGAGCGCTTTGAGCTTGCGCGGCGTTCAGGTTGGCAAACTGCAAGTCTTCGCCATTGTTAGCAAAGCATATCGCGGGCTTAATCTGTTCCGGGTTAAAAATACCATCAATGAGAATATCTTGAGATTGTCCTCCAAAAAGAGCACTGAGCAGCTGTCCGTACTCTGTAGTTTGATCTGCTAGCTCTTCACTTCTGGAGAAGGTGTTATCATGAATATTAATGTGATAGTAGAAAGGATCGAATCCATTATCTGTACTAAAAGGCCGCTGGGTGAACAAGTAGCTTACTATTCCTAAACCCAAGGTCTTATGTCCGGTGATTTCGTTGGCAAAAATCTCAAGATCTCTATGGGCTACCACGGTAATGCCCGAACCAGGGGGAATAATATTGACCATACCCCCTTTTGGTGAAAAATTTTGAAAATTATTGTCTTTGCAAACATTGTCAAACACCCGAACATTGTAGCCAAAGGCCTGAGGCAAATCCGGCAGATTAAAAATTAGTATGCCGCCGGTGTTATTTTCCGATAGATTCTGGTAACAATCGACATTGCGGCTGTTCTCGATCTCAATACCCGCTACATTGTGATGGGCATAGTTTTCGCGCATGATTACATTGGTGCATTGGCCAACATACAAACCGGCATCCGAGGCAAAGGAGGCTTCACAGCGCTCCATCAATAGATCCGTACAGGAGACCGGATATATACCGTATCCTCCATTGGTGGAATCAGCGCCGTTGGTCCAGGTAACATTTAAATCCCGTAGTACCACGGTATTAGCATCCTGGATCTTTATACCATCTCCTTTGGAATCTTCCACTGAAAATCCTTCTAGTGTGAGGTTATCCCCTTTCATTAAAAGCCCTTCCGCCCCCTGAATCTGTTGCTTAAAGGACAGTATGGTTTTGTCCTTGCCGGCACCCTTTAAGGTGATGCCGATTGCACCATCCAACGAGATCGACCTTTGAATATTAAATCTGCCCTCGGGCATTACTATTGTAGAACCGCTATCCGCGGTTATCAGTAGTGTCTGTAGGCTCTTTTCAAAATCGGCAGCGTCTACTTGTAACGGCTGGGAGCCTTGGTCTTGGGGTGCACAGCTAAACAATAAAAGACAACCTATCCACCCCACTAACCGATACTTGAATTTGGAATCCATAGTGAGTTAAAAGATGTTTTATAACAGGTATTATTGGTTGTCTAATTTACATATTATATTTGGCCCCTGCTAATTTTAGCCTGACGTGAACAACCTGATATTTACTTAAAGTGAAGCTTGAAAATATTTCACTAAGTGATTGACATCAAGAATATTTGTTCATTTATTGTTGACTATATAAATATAAATCAGTTGAAGGAAGAATATGTAAAATGGTATTCCCCTAATCTCAGTAAAGAGATTGAAATGTTAGTGTTCGGACATTACGGTTACCCGGTGATTGTCTTTCCTAGCACAAAAGGACGGTACTTTGAAAGTAAAGACTTCAAGTTGATCGATTCGGTAGCGCATTTGGTAGATGATGGAAAAGTCAAGATCTATTGCCCGGATAGTGTGGATGCTTACAGCTGGTATAATAAGTCCATCCATCCAGCGGAACGGGTAAAAAATCATATCTGGTACGACAAGTTCATTGAAGAAGAGGTAGTGAATGCTATCAGAGAATCTTTTGGTGTATCGCAGGTAGCTGTGGCTGGAGCTAGTTTTGGGGGGTATCACGCCGCAAATTTTGCATTCCGTCATCCGGACCTGGTGAGTCATCTATTCTGCATGAGTGCAGCATTTGATATCAGGGACTTTATGGATGGCTATTACGATGATAATGTATACTTTAACAATCCTATAGACTTCCTTCCCAGTAGTGATCATCCCGATCTTTGGAAGATGAATATTGCCTTGGGATTTGGAGAATGGGACATTTGCAGGGATGCCAACTTGCATATGTCACACTTGCTTAACGAGAAAGGAATGACTCACTGGCTAGACGAACGACGGTGGGCCGTACATGATTGGCCTATCTGGCGCAGCATGTTCCCGGATTACTTAGCACAATTGGCTAACTGACTTAAAGACAACACTAAACATGAAGAAAATAGGCATATTATTCGGTCAGGAAAATACTTTTCCCTGGGCCTTAATTGACCGCATCAATGAAATAAGCGAACCTGGAATTACCGCGGAGGCTCTTTCCGTAAATGTGGTACAACAAGCCAAGCCAACGGATTACGCAGTAATTATTGACCGAATTTCTCAGGATGTTCCTTTCTATCGGGCTTTTTTAAAGAATGCCGCTATTGGAGGGGCAGCGGTAATCAACAATCCTTTTTGGTTCAGCGCCGACGAAAAATTTTTCAACAATGCCCTGGCGGAGTCCATCGGTGTGCCTGTACCAAAAACAGTATTGTTACCTTCCCACCAGCGCCCGGATGATACCGATGAAAATTCTTTCCGAAACTTAAAATTTCCCACTGATTGGAACTATATCTTCGATTATATAGGATTTCCAGCCTATATGAAGCCGTACGCCGGTGGAGGTTGGAAAAGTGTTTATAAAGTGGAAAATGATCAGGATCTTTTTGAAAAACACCAAGAAACCGATCAACTTGTGATGATGCTGCAAGAAGAGATCCAATTCACAGAATACTTCCGCTGTTATTGTTTAGGGCGTAAATACGTGCATATCATGCAGTACGAACCCAGAAATCCCCATCACTTAAGATATGTTAAAGATGGCCCTCCGGTAGAGCAAAAGCTCTTAAAAACAGTCCATGACTATGTAATCAAATTAAATGAAGCGTTGGGCTACGACTTCAATACGGTAGAGTTTGCTATTCGGGATGGTGTTCCCTATGCCATAGACTTTTGTAATCCTGCGCCAGATGCTGATGTTAACTCCGTCGGACAGGATAATTTCGATTGGGTGGTGGAACACGCCGCGAAAATGGCCATTGAAAGAGCCCAGGCTCAAAACCCTGGGGGTATGAACCTTACCTGGGGTGACTTTATAAAGAATCAAATTAAACACTCATAACCATGGAATTTACATTGGGCATCGAAGAGGAATATCAGGTAATAGATCCTGAAACCCTGGAATTGACTTCACACCACCAAAAAATCGTGGAAGAAGCGGATAAAGTCATGGAAGATCAGGTAAAAGCTGAAATGCATCAAGCCGTGGTGGAAGTAGGTACTAAAATTTGTGAGGATATCAATGATGCTCGGGGGCAAGTGACCCATTTAAGAAAGACCATGTGTGAAATAGCCAAGAGCCTGGGGTATCGTATCGGTGCTGCCGGCACCCACCCCTTTTCGGCTTGGCAAGCCCAGTTGATCACCCCCCACCCCCGGTACGACGATATCATTAATGAATTACAGGACACTGCACGATCCAATTTAATTTTTGGGTTGCACGTCCATGTGGGAATCGAAGATAGAAACATGAGTTTGCACATCGCAAATTCCATACGCTATTTCCTGCCTCATATTTACGCGCTTTCCACTAATTCGCCTTTTTGGTTGGGTAGGAATACCGGGTTCAAATCATATCGATCTAAGGTGTTCGACAAATTCCCGCGTACGGGGATACCTGCTCCCTTCGATAGTTATGCGGAATACGAGAACTATATCAATCTGCTGGTAAAAACCAATTGCATAGATAATGCTAAGAAAATATGGTGGGATATCCGGGTACACCCCTTCTTCCCAACTATAGAGATCAGGATATGCGACATCCCTCTGACCATTGATGAAACCATTAGCATTGCTGCCCTCATCCAGGCTTTGGTGGCAAAACTTTACAAGCTCAGGGAGAGTAATCTGAATTATATGATCTACAAGCGAGCCCTTATCAATGAAAATAAGTGGCGAGCCAGCCGCTATGGCATTGATGGTAAAATGATTGATTTTGGCAAAGAAAAAGAGGTCGACACCCGAGCTTTGATAATGGAAATGTTGGATTTCGTGGACGATGTGGTGGATGAGTTGGGCTCCCGTCATGAAGTGGAACAAATAAATAGGATACTAGAAAAAGGAACCGGCGCAGATCGTCAATTGCAGGTATACCAGGAAACAGAAAGTCTGGAAAAAGTGGTGGAATATATTGTGGAACAAACCCAAAACGGCTGCTAGCATGAGCAAGTTGAAATTGGCCCTGATGGATATGAACGCAGGTACTCCAAATCAGGGCATGAGAGGATTAAGGGAAATAGTGGCAAAGTTTAAAGATGACCTGGACGCAGAGGAGTTTGAGGTCAGACAGGAAGAACAGGTTCCCGATATAGGCTATGACATCTACCTTTCCAGTGGTGGTCCCGGCGATCCCCGAGAAGGAAACGGCCGTTGGGATAAAAGGTGGTTTAAGCTGATCAGGGAGATTTGGGATCACAATCTTGCCGAACCCCGTAAAAAATATGTCTTCCTGGTATGTCATTCCTTTCAAATGGCCTGTTACCATTTTGGTCTATGCGGCGTAACACCCAGACAAACTACTTCTTTCGGAATTTATCCCATTCACAAAACACCCGCCGGCAGGGAAGATCCCTTGCTTGCGCCACTGGACGACCCTTATTTTGGTGTTGATAGTCGTAAATTCCAGCTGGTAAAGCCTAAGAAAAAAAAATTTGAATGGATGGGCGCCAAAGTAATTTCATTGGAAAAAATCCGCACCCACATTGAATATGAGCGGGCTATAATGGCGATTCGATTCTCCAAAGAGATGGTGGGAACGCAATTCCATCCGGAAGCCGATCCTCAAGGCATGAAAAAGTATTTCTCCATTAAAAAGAATCGAGAAACCATTATCAACAACTTTGATTTAGAAAAATACCAGGGCATGATGGCATACCTGGATGACCCCAAGGCCTTGACCCGCACCCATGACACCGTGATTCCGGGGTTCATTGCTCAGTCCATCCAATCATTATCCAGCCTACAAGCGAACTAATATGCATCCCCAAGCAAGAGCGGCCTACAACCAGCATTTCACCACAGAACGATATGAGGCGTTTAAGGACTATATAGCTTCTGAGGTCAATCACGCACCCCCATTCCGTATAGCTGAAACACCGGTATTCATACCGGTATCCTTAAAAAATCAACTGTTGGAAGCTTGTGACCAAATCAATCAGGTGGTGTGCCAAACCAATTTCAAAGAACTGTCCAAGGATGCCATTAAACACCCTACACTGCGTGTCCCTGGTGAGGACTACCATACCCGCTTCCTGCAAATGGACTTTGGTATCTGCTTGGATGAACAAGGCAAGCCCATACCTCAATTGATCGAGCTGCAAGGGTTTCCGTCACTCTACTTCTTTCAAGAGTTACTGTCAACAGCTTACCGCAAGTACTTTGAGATCCCTGAAGACTTCACCGTTTACTTTGATGGAATGAACTCCCGCGATTATGTACAATTACTGAAGGACGTAATTGTAGGGACCAACGATCCTAAGAATGTGATCCTGCTGGAAGTGGAGCCAGAAAAACAAGTTACTAATATTGACTTCCTACGGGCCGAACAACTTCTTGGGATTAAAGTGTTGTGTATCAGTAACTTAAAAAAAGAAGGCCGCAAATTATTTTACCTTGACAATCAGGGAAAGAAAACCCCGGTTTACAAAATATATAACCGGGTCATCTTCGATGAATTGACCAAACGGGATGATTTACAAAGGGAGTTTTATTTTAAGGATGAAGTGGATGTAGAATGGGTGGGACACCCTAACTGGTATTTTAGGATTAGCAAATTCATCATGCCGCTGCTTAAAGGTCCTTATGTGCCGGAATGCCTTTATTTGGATGAGCTCCGCACCTATCCTAAAGACCTTTCCAACTACGTACTAAAGCCTCTTTACTCCTTTGCCGGATCCGGTGTGCAGTTAAATATCACCCCAAAACTATTGGATGAATTACCAGACAAGGAAAATTACATTTTACAGAAAAGAGTCCACTATCAACCCTTTCCTATTGCACCTAATGGTGGTGTGAAAGTAGAGATCCGCATGCTGCTGATCTGGGAGCAAGGCCAAAGCAATGCTCGCATAGTCAATAATCTAGTGCGGTTATCGAAGGGTGAAATGATAGGGGTAAAATACAATCGCGATAAAGATTGGGTAGGTGCCAGTGTAGGGTATTTTGAGCCCTCTTAAACCCTGGAAGCGTCAGGGGGGTTCAGACTGGCGTGAAATTCCTTGCCAATTCGCTCTGTATAGTGATCCAACAACTCATGTATCCGTCGATGCTCAGATGATTTTACGATCAATCCGATGTGCCAATCTTTGATCATGCGCCAACAAATCTCTTCATCCTGAAAACTACTGGTGTCCGGGTGTTGGAAGCGGCTTAAAGAAACCACAATCCCTGAATACGTTCTTTCCACAGGAGGCAACTGATAATCCTCACCAACCGCCACCGCTAGTTCAATCTTGGCCCATTCCCTCCATAGATTTATGCCGGTAGCAGCTTCCACCATTTCCGCCAGATTGGCTCCGCCTACCCGGGCAGATGTTTCCAGGAAGTAAAACTCTGCGGTTTCCTGGGATTTTATGAATTCCGTATGTGAAGCGCTGTTTTGCATACCAAATGCTTGCATTACCTTTTTATTCAAGGCCTTCAGTTTAGTATCGTCCTCGCTGCCAACTTCTATGGTCACTGACCGGAAGATACCTCCTCCATGAGCCACCTCAAATGGAGTATCCAGATATTGGCTAACATTTGAGAACAGTACCTCTCCCTGATAAATCAGAGAATCAACGTGGTAAACATCACCAGGAGCAAATTTTTCCACTAAGTAACTAGGGCGCTTATCACCCAAACCCTCAATGACCGACCATAGTTCATCCTTGGAATGGATTTTCTGAATACCGGTGGCGGATGCTTCACTTCGGGGTTTTATTAACCAGGGGTGATCCCCTACGTCGGCGTAATTATTAATATCCTGATTTCTAAATAAACTGGTAAATCGTGGCACCGGAATACCGTGCTCCTGGGCTTTCATGCGCATGGCCAATTTGTCCCGGAAATATCGAACGGTAGTGGAGCCCATTCCTGGGATTCGGAAATGTTCCCTAAGATGCGCCACTTGCTCCACATCAAAATCATCGAGGGCCACTATTTTTTGAAAGTCAATTTCTCTCATTTGATGTGCTATGCCTGCAATCAAATGGTCCATGTTCCAGGTTCCATCTTGCTGGATCTCCATGAAGTAACTGTCTTGTATGGATTCCCAGGGCCATTCTTCATCTTTCAAAGCACTCCCGGTCAAGAGATAAACATGATGACCGTGTTCATGGGCGGCCCTGATAAAATCAACCCCTTTAAAGAAAGAAGAGACACAAAGTATTTTGATTGGTTCCGGCATTGCTGTATTCGTTAAAATTTCCTAAGTAATTTAGCATATTCTGCAATCAGACGGACTCCGAAACCTGTTGCGGACTTCATTTTGGCATGATCGGTATTGCCAAAGGCTACCCCCGCAATATCCAAATGCGCCCAATTAGGATGATCTTTGATAAAAAATTCCAGGAATTTAGCAGCGGTAATAGCCCCGGCAAGTGGTTTACCGCTGAAGTTTCGGATATCAGCCACGTCGGAGTGCAGATCTTCCTCGTATTCCTCCCACAACGGCAGGCGCCAGATTTTTTCATACGCTTGGTCACCGGCTTCTTGCAGTTGATCGAACAGCTCGTCACTATTGGTAAAAACACCCGCAGCATGATAGCCCAAAGTAGCCACACAGCTACCCGTCAGTGTTGCTAAATCAACCACCGATTTGGGATTATAATGATTGTGTAGATAGCTCAGGGCATCTGCCAGGATCAACCTGCCTTCAGCATCGGTATCAATGATCTCAATAGATTTCTTAGAGTAAGACCCTATGACATCACCTGGTTTGATGCTGCGGGCATCCAAGGTGTTCTCGGCCACAGGAACCACCGCCACCACATTGATTGGTAAGGCCAATCTGGCAATAAGTTCAATAGCACACATCACCGCGGCCGCACCACCCATGTCACTTTTCATGTAATGCATGTTGAGGGGCTTTTTTAAAGAAACCCCACCGGTATCAAAGGTGACTCCCTTTCCTACTAATCCTAAATGCCAGTCCTGGTCCTTCAAAGGCCGGTACTCCATTTTGATCAACACGGGCGGGTGCTCGCTACCTTGTCCCACAGCCAGTAATGCTTCCAGCCCTTCTTTATCCAGGGCCTCTTTTGACAATACTTCCACCCTATATTGATACTGCTTACTAGATTCGTGGGCCCATTTGGCCAAATACTGAGGGGTCTTAATGTTGGAGGGGGTATCGACCAATTTCATAGCCGACTTCATGGCTTGAGCGGTTAAACTGGCCTCCTGTATCATCTCTTCTGACGCTTGGTCGGCCGACTTTAGCAGAAGTTCCGCTTTACTCACCGCTGTAAGCTCAACGTCTGATTTTAAATCTCCCATAGAGTAATCCGCCAGTTCTAATCCCAATATAATTTGAAATATAAATGAGGTGGGCAAATGGGTAAGATCCACCGCTATGGTATCTGATAAGCTGGAAGCATTCTCGATCATCCACCGACGAATAATCTTATGGGCAGATTGCTGCGAAGCCTCTTCGCCCAAACATAAATAGTGCACCCAACTCTGGTCTTCAGGGGCTCTGTAAATCCCTCCATCGCCTGCTTTGTTTCCCAATTGGTCCACATCCTGAGCGGCAAGCCAGGCATTATCATTTAATTGTTCCTTAAAATAAGGGATCAGCCTATAACCAGCGGTGGTGATACTACTTATTGCAAACTCCATACTATTGATATTAGGCAGGCAAAGGTACAGACATTGCCATCATTGTCCAAAGTATAACCACTTCAAGGCTTGAGGAAACTCTTCCCTCCAATTGGTTTCATGATGAACACCATCGGGATTGTGGGAGAACTTAAATCTAAACCCACTTTCCTTATGCGCTAACAGATCTGCGCCAAACCGCATCACATTGGGTAAATGGACCTGGCTTTCCTGCCCCCCGGCATAAAGATATAAGGCCGTTTCATCGGTGGGTGAGAACTTTCTGGCCAATTGATAGATCTTGGGAGTTAACCATAAACTAGGAGAAAAGACCATCATCTTGCTGAAAACATTGGGTGCATTCAACCCTGCATACAAGCTGATCAGACCACCCATGGAGCTTCCTCCAATACCAGTGTTTGTGGCGCCCGAAAGCACCCGGTACTTTTCTTCAACGTAAGGCTTCAAGGTTTTTTGAAGGAATTGAATATACTTTTTGCCCTGCCCTTTGCCGTATTTGCTGGAATTATAGGGTAAATATTCGTTTATGCGGTCTTCACCCCCATGATCAACCGCTATTATCACCACTTGACCTTTTCCATTCTTAGCCAACCTTCCCAACGAACGATCTATGGCCCAATTACCAAAAGGGGAATGATCATCAAATAGATTTTGGCCATCATGAAGGTACAACACCGGGTACTTTCTGCCGGAGTCGTAATAATCATAAGGCAACAAGGCCGAAATCCGACGATTGCGGTTCAGCTGCGGGATCTTATAATCCTCCTCGATAATCTCAATATGGGGTTGGTATGACTTGTTCACAAACCAGTTTTGCGGCGAAACTAGTTATTCCCAATGATTTCTAAAAGCACCCTAGTAAATATTTACGTTCATCCACCAGATGGAAGTTCTGAACAGGCTTTATACTATGGGGTATAAAAATTCGTTTTTAAATCTGGGCTAATTAAAGCTTTGCTTAGTACCTTTGCTAGGTTAGCCTTGGCCAAACATATGATAAAATAATATGACCTTGTGGATTGGAGTTTGGTTGTTGATGTTTTCTGATCTGGTTCTTCCTGAACCGGTAAAAGCTCCTGTAGTCTTACCCGAAACAGCGATAATTTCAGCGCCGGTAAATACCATACCCAAAGGACTCTTGGAACAGGCTCCAGAAGATATTTCCTTGAAAAAGGCGCTTGAGCATGCTTGGTCAGGTTACAGCAATATCCGAAATCAACGCCCTCTTAGCGACATCTTAGTGATAATTGATTTCACAAAGCCTTCTGATGAAAAGCGATTTTATGTTTTTGATCTGAAACAAGAAAGGCTCCTGTATCATACATTTGTAGCTCATGGCCGAAATTCCGGGCTCAAACATGCCATTAAGTTCTCGAATCAACCTAACTCGCATTGCAGCAGCTTGGGGTTTTTGGTAACTGCCGAAACCTACTACGGTAAACATGGATTGTCATTGAAACTGGACGGGCTGGAAAAAAACATCAACCACCATGCCCGGGACCGTGCGGTGGTCATTCATTCAGCCTCCTATGCCAACCAGGAGTTTGTAGATCGGCATGGAAGGCTTGGCCGAAGTTACGGGTGTCCTACCTTACCCCAGAAAGACTATTCAGAAATTGTAAATATCATCAAAGAAGGGGCGTTACTTTTTTCTTATTATCCTGACAAACAGTACTTTAATAGTTCTGATTTAATGTTTTGATACGTATCTTGCCAACCACCAGATTGCTCACCTTCATGGCAATCACCACATTACTAATCTGCTCCTGTCAAAATAGACGCCCCCCTTGGCAAAAGAAAGAAACCATACAGGTACCAGCAATTGACACCGTCTTATTTGTGGAGGTGCTTAAGGAAAAGCTCGCCCAGGAGGAATATGGTAAAACCTTCGATATCAATGGTGCCAAGATCTATGCCAACCGGGTAATTTCCACTTTGTATGAAAAAAACGCCTATCTCCCACTTTGGAAAAATCGGGGGATGTACCAGGCATATTTAAAAATACTGGACAGTATTCACCTCGATGGTTTGCTAAGCAATGATTATGCTGCAGACATCATTAAAGACTCTTTTGCGGAGATCGATACCGCTGAATATCTGGACCACGGCAAACTTTCAGATCTGGATATTATCACCACCAACTCTTTCTTATTGCTTACCCTGCATTTGTTAGAAGGAAAATCACAACCAGAACTTTTGGACCCCAATTGGAATTACCACTTCACCCATATCGACAAACACAGTGTTGATTCTGTCTATCGCACCCTGTCACACGGGGACATATTGAAATATTTCCAGCAAATAAAGCAGCGAAGTGATTATTACTTGGGTATGCAAACAACCCTCAAAAAACTTTATCAATTGAAATTGCAAGGCGGTTGGGGTACTATTCCGCATGGAAAAGATCTTAAACTAGAACCTGGGGACGATGATCCGGTGGTACTGGACATCAGAAAAAGGCTGGCATTTCCTCATATTCCCTCCCAGGAGTCTACCGTTTACGACACATTATTGGTTAATCAAGTAATACAATTTCAATCGGCTCATGGATTGACTGCTGATGGTGTGATTAGGTCGGCCACTATCGAAGCCTTGAATATTCCAGTGGAGGATAAGATCGATAAAGTAAGGGTCAATTTGGAGCGGGCTCGATGGCTCATAAATGACCTGGTCCAGAAGCGGATTGTTGTTAATATTGCCAATTTTAACGCTTATCTGATTGACAGTAACCAAATAGTATACGCTTCCAAGGTAATGGTGGGCAAGCCCTTCAGTAAAACACCGGTTTTTGAATCTGCCCTAAAATACATTGAATTTAACCCTACATGGACGGTACCTAACAGCATCCTGAGGAACGAAATGCTACCGAGCATTCGCAAGGACTCTAGCTATTTAAGTAAACGCAACATGTCCATCATCAATTCACAGGGCCAATCTATTCCCATTGAAAAAGTGGATGTAAGCGGCAGCTTCCCATACTCCATACGTCAGGGCCCAGGACCGGGGAATGCCTTAGGCCGGGTAAAGTTTATTTTTCCCAACGCATTTAGCGTGTATTTGCACGACACTCCTTCCCGTCATTTGTTCGGGCGCAGTGAAAGAGCTTTCAGTCACGGGTGTATTCGCCTGGAAAACCCCCTGAAATGGGCAGAATTGCTCATAAATGAGAAAGAATGGGATCAGTCGGGGATCGATAACGTAATCCGTGAGGGTAAAACATTACGGGTGTTTCCCCAAGAAGATATTCGGGTCATGATCATATATTTTACCCACCTAACTGACCTGGATGGTATCGAATACTTTTATCCGGATATCTATGACCGCGATAAAGCAGTACTACAAGTGCTTAATGCGCCTATTGACGAAAGTGTGTTAAAGTATCAGAGCGAAAAGATTATGTCTCAACCATAGTTGGTCATACTTTGGTCAACCGTATTTGAATTTTTAGTTGCCTATTTATAGTTTAGAACATGGTTGAGGATCTTGGTTTTCCTTGCTAATTTCTATAAAATATCCTTCACTGATGAATTCCGGTGCCATGTGGAGTTTAGTAACGAAGATAGTAGCCGCGCTGTCTGTCTGGTTGCTGACTATGGGGTGTGAATCCAACACAGATGATCCACCCCCCAATCCCACTATACCCTTCTTGGTAATTCCCACTGCCGGGCACAGTACTCCTTTGCAATATCAGGGCTACCAATTGCTATGGAATGATGAATTCACAGCCGATGAACTTTCCGCTGAACATTGGAAATATGTTACCGGTGATGGATGTCCCAACCTTTGCGGATGGGGAAACAATCAAGAGCAAACCTATACTAATACCCCAAATAATAGTTATCAAACGCAAGGGAACCTCATCATTGAGGCTCGAAGAGAAGGCTTGATAGACATGGAGTACTCATCGGCCAGGTTGAGCACCCAAGATCTGCATGAATTTCAATATGGACGCATCGATGTACGGGCCACCCTGACTAATGCTGTGGGCACTCAAGTTGATATTTCGTTACTCAATTCGGGATATAATGTCGAAGAGCATTTTGACTGGTGGCCTTCAGGGGGACAGATCGATATATTACAATACCTGGGTGAGGACGCCTCCACCATTTACGGCACCGCGCATTTTGGCAGCAACTTAAACCAGTATCAGTTTAATCGCCAACCTTATCAGACTACCGGAGACAGGTTTACGGATGTTTACTTTGTGTTTTCCATCATCTGGGAGGAAGATAAGATCACTTGGTTGGTCGATGATCAGGAATACCACAGCTTCACGAATAATGACACTGATAGTGAACCTTATCCTTTCAACCAAGCTTTTTATCTTGACATAGCACTAGCGGTAGGAGGTGATTGGCCCTCCTCTCCTTTCAATACCTTATTCCCATCGTTTTTGATTATTGACTACGTCAGGGTATTTCAGAAACTGTAACCCGATCGCCTAAGGCAGGCATTCTGAATTTTTCAATGGCCGCTTCCTGATGTTGCTCAGCCATAATGGCCTCAATTTGCGCCACGATTTGGGGTTGCTCTAGTACCAGGTCCTTTTCTTCCCCGGGATCACTTTGAAGATCGTACAGTTCAAGCTGTAAATTACCCTTCAGTATGTCCTTACGGATGCCTTTCCAGTTACCCATACGCACCGCTTGCTGTCCTTGATAGCCGGAGAATTCCCAGTATAGATATTGGTGTTTTTTTTGATCCTGGCTGTTTCCCATGAGGGTAGCCAAAAAACTAATTCCATCAGTTCGGGGCAATGGGAGTTCTACTAGTTCAGCTAGTGTGGGCATCACATCCCAAAAAGCGGAGATATGATCGGTTTGAGATCCTGCGGTTACTTGAGAGGGCCAACTCGCGATCATGGGTACCCTGATACCCCCCTCATAGGTGAAGCCTTTGGTACGTCCGTATTGATTGCTAAACGGTGCGGCGCTGTTGAAAAATTCAGCATCAACACCCCCGGTATAACTGGGACCGTTGTCGCTGGTAAAAATGACCAAGGTGTTTTCGTACAATCCCAATTCCTTTAGCTCGGCTACGATCTCACCCACCTGCTCATCCAAATAACTGATCATGCCGGCATAAGTTGCCCGGGGGTAGCGGGTTGGGAAATAGCCTTTTGATCCATTGTAAGGCATCTCGTCACCAAAAAGCTCCACATAACGGTCTACATAGGGCTGAGGTACTTGTAAGGGTAAATGCGGCAGTGGAGATGCATAGTAAAGAAAGAAGGGAGTTTCACGGTTATCTCTGATGAACTGCAAAGCTTCCTGTTGCATCAAGGCGGGGGCGTAATCCTGTTGCCGCCACTGAGCATAACTGGCGAGATCCATGGAATCTGCATCTGCTGCCAGCTGGTTGTCATGGTGGGGTACCACCACCGGATTCTCCAGCCAGATCTTTTCTTCATTCTTCCAGAGATGACGCGGATAAAGTTGATGTGCTTGTCGTTGGCAATTGTAGCCGTAAAAGAAATCAAAACCGTTTTTAGTGGGGATGCCGGAGCTATTCGGTGCCCCCAATCCCCATTTTCCTACTAATCCAGTGCGATACCCGGCGGATTGCAGCATTTCACCAAGTGTGAAGCTTTCACTGCTGATGGGCCGTTGCCCCTCCAAATTTGGATCTTCCACAGCTTTAGCATAGTCCCATACATCTCCTCTTTCCCGCCACTCATCGTTGGAACGGATCTCCGCATGACCTGGATGAAGACCTGTGAGCAGCATGCATCGGGAAGGCGCACAAACCGGCGAACCGCTGTAGTGTTGCATAAAGATCATACCGGATGCAGCCAAAGCATCAATATTTGGCGTCATGATCTTTTCTTGGCCATAAACTCCTAATTCCCCGTAGCCAAGATCATCGGCCAAAATATAAATAATGTTAGGTGGACTGCCTGGTTGGTCGTCCATTTTAGAGGTACAACCAATCGTAGAGGTGATTATTAGCATCACCAGAAAGTTACGCATCATATTTTTCCTGATTTTAACCTTGATAAGGTAGTCAAATTCCTCATTAATTATTTTTAACTTATCCTAGTTTTTACCGAAAATGGAGAATATGGATCTTTCTCAATACCACCAGGCCATCAGTTCATACTTCCCAATGCCCGAAACAGCTCGAGATTGGGACGAGTATACCCTGACAAACTCACAGGTAGAGTTTTTTCATGAGAATGGCTATCTATCAGGAGTCAAAATATTGAATGAAGAGCAGGTCGACATTTTAAGGGAGGAGATCAATGAACTAATGGACCCTAATCATCTGGGACACCATCTATTTTATGAGTATCACAACAACGAATCAACCGATCCTGATAAGATTCTCTTTCACTCCTTGGGTCATTGGAGAATAACCAAAGGATTCCACGATGTACTCTGGCATCCGGCTTTTCTTAAAGCCGCTAGTCAGCTCTTGGGAGATCGCTCAGTAAGGTTCTGGCACGACCAGCTTTTCTGCAAACCCCCACAGCATGGAGGAGTAGTGGCCTGGCATCAGGACTATTCCTATTGGACCCGTACTACCGCAATGCAGCATTTAACTTGCTGGATTGCTTTGGACGATGCTACTACCGAGAATGGCTGTCTTAGTTATGTACCCCAAAGCCATAAATGGGGGCTTTTGCGCAAACCGGAATTGGCCGGAGATATGGACGGGTTGTTGGATCACCTGACCCCAGAACAAAAACAGGCTTTCCACTCAGTGCCCGTGGAGTTAAAAAAAGGATACGCTACATTTCATCATCCATTGTTAGTCCATGGGTCCCATGCCAACGCTTCGGAACACAGCCGACGGGCCTTTGTGCTGAATGTATTTGCCGATGGTACCCGCTCCGCAACCGATGAACCGCTACTGCAAGGTGTACCGGTAGTACCATCAGGTGAAAAGATCACCGGACAGTTTTTTCCATTGTTGTATGCGGTTGATTAATTATTCTAAGCCCATGACACATCTAAAAAATATTCTGATCGTTACCGGAGATGCCGGGGAAAGTTTTGAAACACTATATGCCAAACAACGATTCATCGAGGCCGGCTATCGGCCTATCGTGGCAGCTCCCTCAAAAAAAAGGCTAAATCTGGTGATCCATGATTTCGAACCGGGCTGGGACACTTATGTGGAGCGCCCCGGATATCAGGTAGAAGCTGATATTACTCTGGAAGAGGTGCAACCTGAGGAATTTCATGCCATTCTTTTTGTGGGTGGGCGAGCTCCCGAGTATCTACGCAATAACCCACAGGTGATTGACTTGGCCAGACACTTCAACAATCACCAGGAAAAATATGTCTTCGCCATTTGTCACGGGATTCAAATTCTGGTGAGTGCCGGATTGGTAGAAAACAAGAACATTACCTGCTATGAACATGTAAAATTCGAAGTGGAGTCCTGTGGAGGCACCTACATTGCTCATCAACAAGCCGTGGTTGATGGAAACATGGTGACTGGTCAAACCTGGGAATCCCACCCTGAATTCTACAAAGCAGTCTTTGAACTGCTGGAAAAAGTCCCCGCGTAATTACTCCCGAAAGCTAAAAGTATTTCCGTTGCTTGCTGCTGTCTTCAGTGACTTTTTCGTCGAGGTGGCTACCTGGATACCACCAATATTCAGCACCAGGAGTAGATGGTCGAAAAGTTAAAAATACAACTCCGGGTTAAGCTTAGTAAAATTGGACTGTTACAGGGGTGCCCCCCACCCACCCATATTTAAATTACCAATTATGAATGTCATTAGTTGAGATTGGCAAAAATATTTCGAACTACCCAGTAGCAATTACTTTTAAGCATCAGGTGAAATATTGGAGGTTTCCTAAAGAATGTCCCTTAAGCCGCAACCCTTTCCGGAAAAATTCCAAACATCATTTTTTCCGTATGGCGGATAATGCCTATGTCCACCATGGTTAGAATAGACTCATCACTAAGTTGTTTGAAAAGCTCATAACTGCTGTTCATGGTCTCATGGTTGAAACTGATGATGATATCTCCTTCCTTCACTTGACTGAGGGCGGCGGGTGAATTGGGCTCAATACGTACTATAAATAGACCATGGGTATTTTTTAAGGCATAATGTCTGATGATTTTAGGATTGATCTCAATCTCCTGCACCATAAATCCTAAACGCGCCCGAAAGACTTGCCCATTTTTGATCAATTGGCTGGCCACTAACTTGGCTTTGTCAATATCTATACTCAAACTCAATCCTTGAGCCCCTCGAATGGTAGCTGTATTCACTCCAATTACGGCACCGTTCGCATCAGTAAGCGGTCCGCCAGAATTGCCGGGGTTAAGTGCTGCATCTGATTGGATTACGTTGTCAATCAGCATTCCCGTTTGAGTACGCAATGTACGACCAAGTCCACTAATCACCCCGGTGGTAACACTCTGTTGAAAACCCAATGGATTGCCTACGGCTATTACCAATTGCCCGATTTGAAGGTCCGCTGAACTGCCTAGTTTGGAAACCTTGAATTGAGGTGCAAATATCTTGATTACTGCCAGATCTGAATAGGGGTCTTCACCGATGAGTTCCGCACCGTATTCCTCCCCACCTAATAGTTTCACCTGGATCTTATCGGCGCCCTGTATTACGTGGCTATTGGTAAAAGCAAAGCCATCAGAAGAGAAAATGAATCCCGACCCCGTTCCAGCTTGGCGTAATTTACCCCGGTTGTTTTTCTTTATCTCTATCTGAATTACCGCCTCCTTAATCTGGTCTACAGCGGATATGATCACTTTTGAGAATTCATCCATATGGTGAATTGCTCAAAAAGGATTCCAAATAAAAAGAGCCGACATTTTTGCTGATTATCTGTCAATGTGGCCTGAAATACTAACTCCTACAGTACAGCTCTGAATTAAAGCTACCCCAACCAACCTATAAATCTACACCTGCGTTCCAACCATAAAGACCAAATACCGGCAATAGCATGGCTAGATTAACACCAGAGTTAACCATATTGATACCCGTTTATAACGAAGAGGAGTCCTTAGCCAAGCTCTATCAAGTACTTCTTGAGTATCTGCGGTTTACTCCAATGCCCTCAATAGTGTTATTTGTTGATGACTGTTCCACCGATAGCAGTCTCACCATCATTCAAGGGATTTGCAAACAACATAGTCACTTCGGTTATTTATCATTAGCCAAGAATAACGGTTTAAGTTCAGCTCTTAAGGCAGGAATCGATGTCTGCACCACCACCTATCTGGGCTATATGGATGCTGATCTGCAGACTTCTCCCAAGGAGTTCATGTCGTTTTTTCAATATTTACCGGACTATCAGATGGTGACTGGTATTCGTGATCAAAGGCACGATAGCATCATCAAAAAACTATCCTCCAAGATCGCTAATCAATTCAGGCGTTGGATGATCCGCGACGGTATCAAGGATACCTGCTGCCCTCTTAAGATCATGCGAACCGACATGGCCCGGCAACTACCATTCTTTAAAGGCATGCACCGGTTTTTGCCAGCATTGATTCAAAGGGAGGGTGGTAATGTAAAGCAGTTAAAAGTAACTCATTATCAGAGATTTGCGGGCAAATCGAAGTATCATCTATTTAATCGCTTATGGGGTCCTTTCTTGGATACACTGGCTTTAGTTTGGATGAAAAACCGCCTTATTCGCTATGAGATAAAGCAAAGTGAATTACACAGTGATCAACAGCTAGAAGAAGCTCTGATCACGTGAGTAACTCGTTGATTTTTTCAGTTGGCTTCTTAGCTCAGATCCTTTTTGCCTCCCGCACTTTTGTGCAATGGATTGCCACCGAAAGATGCGGTCGAGTGGTGTCACCTCTGTTATTCTGGCAATTGAGCCTGGTTGCTTGTGCCCTAATGCTGGGGTATGGCATAATGCGTCACGATTTTGCTATCCTGCTAGGTCAATCGATTACCTACTTCGTATACATCCGAAATCTGCAGTTCAAAAATGCCTGGTCGTCCTATCCGGGAATACTACGCATAACATTGATAGGGCTTCCGGGAGTGGTGTTGGCATATGTTATTTTAAAAATCCATTCAGGTTATACGGAGCTGTGGAACAATCCGCAAATAAGCTTATCCTTGTTGCTCTGGGGCAGTGCCGGGCATATCCTCTTTTCCAGCCGTTTCATCTATCAATGGTACTACAGTGAAAAGCTGAAAACCTCCCTTTTACCCCAGGGATTCTGGACTTTAAGTATTGCAGGAGCGCTGTCAATACTGATATACGCAGTAATCAGGAAAGATCCTGTGCTATTGGCCGGCCAATGCGCTGGTTTGGTAGTTTACTTTAGGAATCTCTATCTGGGCCAATCTCCTTTAACCATCAACAAGAAAGCTAAATGAACCACTTCAAGGAGGAGCGACATATCTATACTTTGATCTTGGTAATGGCCTTTTTCCTATTTCTGAGGTTGGGTAGCTGGGGGGTAACGGAGACCAGTGAAGCCCGTTACGCAGAAATAAGTTGGGAAATGCAGCTTGCAAAAGACCCCATTCATCCCAGTCTACTGGGAATTCGACACTTTCATAAGCCTCCTCTAACCTATATGGTGACGGCCTTAGCTTTCGAATTATGGGGAGTTACCCCTTTTGCAGCACGGTTTTTTCTACAAATATCCCTATTAGTGCAAATCATACTTGTTTATAGGATTGGGAAAATTCTATTCAATAGTCCTCATCAAGCAATTCTTGCCGCGGTCATTTACAGCTCGTTACCTGCAGTGATTATTTCCACCCGTGGTTTAACCACCGATAGTTTTCTTACCAGTTTTATATTGGGAAGCGTGTATTGTTGGCTTAAATTCTCGGAGCATGGCAAACTGTGGTACTTATACGGTTTTTATAGCTTATTGGCCATGGGCTTTCTAACTAAGGGCCCTCTGGTATTATTAATTCCCCTGATCGTAATATTTACCAGCGCTAAAACTAAAGCTCCCTTTAAGCATCATTTGGCAGGAACCAGCTTATTAGTGATACTGGGAGGTTCCTGGTATGTCAAATTGGCTTTGGAGGACCCCCAGTTTTGGAGATATTTTGTGCTGGACCACACACTTCATAGATATGGGAATCCCCAACTGTTTCATCGTACACAACCTGTTTGGTATTACCTGGTACTTGTTCCCATGACAAGTTTCCCCTGGTTTCCCATGGTACTTCATTTGTTATTTAAAAAATTCAATGGTCTAAACAGAACTGGACTAGATACATTATTTGTTTGCTGGATTTTCATCCCGCTGTTGTTCTTTTCTTTCTCTGCCTCTAAACTATTCTTGTACGTGCTGCCGGTTTATGCAGGAATCGCACTTGCCGCTTCAAATTTACTGTCTACTATTGGACGCGGAGACTTGCGTTTCTGGGACTCTGCACTAATAGCCTACCAATTGGTACTCTCAATTTGCCTCTTGTTAGGGCCGTTAATCACTGGTGTTTTTGAAATTTCCTGGCTTCAGTTGGTACTATTGCTACTAATGGGAACCAGTTTATTGGCTGTAAATTTGCTCTTGAGAAACCACCTGGCCACTAAACTGCTAACTTCTTCCCTGGTTTTTACTTTATGGCTGATAGTGATTTCATCATTTATCTTTTCCAAAAACCCGCATTTTATTAACTCCACGGAGCCGCTCACCAAGTATATGGAAAAGCACGATTTGCAAAACTCCCAAGTAGTGGTGTACAACCGCCGTGTTCCTTCATTGGCTTTTAACTTACAAAAACCTATACTATCCATAGCCGATGGCCATCACTCACTGGATAGGGAATTACAGTTCGAACGCAACGACTCTTGGCAGAACTACTTAGTGAATATACAACATGCCGATGGTGATAGTGTGCTGGCTCATTTAGTCACAGATTCTACCGTTCTCATTTTTAAGCGCTCCTTACCTGCACATCGTAAATGGATACAAAATTCCTTTACGTACAAGTCTCAACTAGGGGCCTGGACCATTATGCATCGGTAATTCGTCATTGAGAAAGGTGCCTACAGGCACCTTTCTTTATTAATGCAATTACAGATTTGGTTGCGGCGTCATTCTCAAATAAGGTTTAATCTCCTTAAAACCCTTAGGAAATTCAGCAGCTGCCACCTCATCGGTTATGGAAGGCAGGATTACACACTCATCGCCTTGCTCCCAGTTGACCGGCGTGGCTACTTTATGGTAAGCCGTTAACTGTAGTGAATCAATGACCCTTAGGATCTCTGCGAAATTCCTTCCGGTTGATGCAGGGTAGGTCAACGTTAATTTTACTTTCTTATCAGGACCGATAACAAACACCGAACGCACGGTCATTTTATCATCGGCGTTGGGGTGAATCATATCATACAAAGTGGCCACCTTACGATCTTCATCGGCGATAAGTGGAAAGTTTACTTCGGTGTGTTGAGTTTCGTTGATGTCGTGGATCCACCCGCGGTGTGATTCCATCCCGTCAACGCTTACTGCCATAACCTTTACATTGCGCTTTTCAAATTCTGAACGCAGTTTGGCCGTTTCACCCAGTTCGGTGGTGCATACTGGTGTGTAATCTGCTGGGTGCGAAAAAAGAACACCCCAGCTTTCGCCCAACCATTGGTGAAAGTTGATCTCTCCCATAGTAGTTTGAGCAGTAAAATCAGGAGCTTCGTCTCCTAGTCTAATGGTTTTCATAGTGTTGATTTATAATTTATTGAATAGTCGTTTGTCTGCATTAGTCACAGTAATGTGATATAGGTAAACGCAGAAAGGTGATTATTTGTTAACTGATAGGGAGAATTTTAAAAGAAACTAGACCGGCTATGTACCCGATTGCGGTTTTTTAGCTTTAAGCCCAACACAATTTCATGACTTCCGGTGCCTAACACACTCAGTTTGGTGGTGCTGAAATCGTAGGAGTAACCAAGGTCCAACAACTCGCTAATTCCGAATCGGGCCAGCACAATAATGGATTTATGATTTCGATAGCTTCCACCAGCCCATAATCTGTCCTTGTAAGACAGAATGATCCCGGCATCATAAGATAGGGGTGCTCCTTGAGGGTATCTCAACATTACGTTTGGCATCAAGGACACATCTCTGGACAAATTAAATTTATAACCCCCGCTTAGTGTCCAGTACCACTGCTCATCACTGCTGAATTCCGTATCATTGACCTCAAAGCCCTTACTGAACTTTTTGAGCCCCGAAATTCCCAGATAAAATTTTTGACTGTACAACCACATTCCTATGGCACCATCTACACCTTTATCCCGCACTACGCCCTCACCCAATACATTATCCTGGTCATTTTCAAAAACCACTTCACTATAGTCAATACTATTTTGTGCATAGCCCACTGAGGCTCCTGCCGACAACGCCAGATCGCTGCTAAGTGTCAAATGATAAGCATATGAGACACTGATCTGAGTATGATTAAAAGGGCCAATCTCGTCAATCAATACTAAGCCGCCTAGTCCATGGTGGGCAGTGCGGCTGGGCCGGTCATTGGCCGGCTTGTTATAAGGATCTAGTTGATAACCCCTTTGCAGGTCCTTTGATTTTAGGAATTGAGCGCCTATGGGGGTATGGTATGAGAGATAGTAAGTAACGGGCGCACCGCTTAAACCTTGCCATTGATTTCTATAGCCCAAGCGCAGATCGCCGTATTGTTCCGCCCCGGTTATAGCGGGGTTGATCAGGTAGTTGTTCAAGTTGTATAGGCTGAACTGCGGACGATTTTGTCCGTTGGCTGCTTGAACTAGCAAAGCGATTATGAAAGTTACAATAAGCCTTTGCATCTTACTTGATTATGTTTATATGCCCAGTTCGGGACGGTTGATCCTGAAACTTGAAAAGATAGAAATAGGTACCCGTTGGTAATATTTCACCTCCATAACTTCCATCCCAAGCTGAATTTCCGGAGTGTACCCTCATTCCGTTGCGATTATATATCTCCAGCTGATAACCACCTAAGTTTTCAATTCCCGGTATTCTCCACCTATCATTTACACCATCGCCATTGGGACTGAAACTGTTGGGAATGACCAGGTCCTCGGCCAGTGGAACCGTCAATATTAGCTGATCCTGCGAGCTGCAACCTTGAGCGTCAGTTACGGTTAAGGTTATGGTTACTGTCTGGATGGGAGTCACTACAGGATTGGGAATATTTGGATCATCCATTAGATTAGCGGGACTCCATTGATATTGCACCCCGGGATCACTGGCGGCATCTAACTGGATGCTTTCACCTAAGATAACAATCTCATCAGAGCCCACATCTACAAACGGCGGCTGGCCATCTCCTGTAACACTAACCTGGTCTTGTGCACTGCAACCTGTTAGGGTATTCTCAACTTCCAGTGAGTAGGTTCCTGCTTGATCTACGATGATCGATGATTGGTCAGCTTCAGATACAATATTGCCATCACTAGTACTCCAGCGGTAGCGGAAGTTGTCCGACTGAGTGGTTTGGCCAATACCTAATTGTGCTGTGGGGTTTTCGCAATCTAAAGTTTTATTGGGACCGGCTTGTGCATTTGGCAATGTAGTATTGCCGGTGACAATAACTTGATCGCTTTGTACGCAACCTGTGTTGGTATTAGTGACAGTCAGTCTATAAACCCCAGACTGATCTACGGTAATTACCTGTGTCGAGGTGTTACCCACAATGTTTCCCTCCGTAGTGGTCCAGCGGTAGTGAAACTGATTACCTTGAGCCGATCCTGATCCGTCTAGTTGCACCTCAGGGGTATTACAACCAATCATTTGATCCGCCCCAGCTTCCACTGCCGGCAAGGTGATGTCCTCTGTCACGCTAACCTGATCGGAGCTGGAACAACCTGTGTTGTCATTAGTTACGGTGATTGTATAGGTACCTGGCGCATCTACTACCAGGGTGGTGGTGTTTTGTCCTGAAACAATATTCCCATTAGCAGTACTCCAAGAATACGAAAATTGATTACCACTGGAGGAGTTGTCTCCCCTAAGTTCTACTGTGCTGTTGTTACAGCCAATGGCCTGACCCCTTCCAGCATCTGCTCGAGGCAAGGAGGCGTTATTATTCACTACTACCTGATCGGTGCTGCTGCATCCGGTCTGCGTGTTAGTGACAGTTAATGTGTAAGTCCCCGCTTGATCTACCGTAGGGTTTAGCGAAGTGACTCCTGAAGTAATATTACCATTAGTAGTCGACCATTGGTAGCTGATATTAGCGCCGGAATCAGATCCGCTACCGTCCAGACTGAGACTGCTGATTGCACAATTCAATTCACCATCTGTGCCGGCATCGGCTTGAGGCAATACACCATTCAAAGTCACGGTAACTACATCAGATGCCTGACAGCCTGTCAAATTATTGGTCACTGTAAGTCGATAATCCCCGGGTTGGTCAACAGTTGCTTGAGGCAAATTTTCACCGCTAAGTATATTGCCTGTGGATGTTGTCCATTGGTAAATTATGTCATTTCCACTGCTGGATGCAGACCCGTCCAAAGTCAAATCAGAGACCTGGCAATCCAGGATCTGATCCCCACCCGCATCTGAAATGGGCAGCTGATTATCAATAGTTACCGTCACCTGATCACTGCTGATACAGCCTGTGACAGAATTAGTAACCAGCAGCTCATATGTTCCACCTGCGTCAACCGTTGCCACCGGGGCTTGTTGCCCACTTACGATGTTCCCATCACTTGTGTTCCATTGATAGGAAAACTCATTGCCACTGGAGCTGTTCCCTCCAATATCCGCGGTAATATCTCCGCAGCCAATAACTCCATCCAGACCAGCATCCGCGGTGGGTAACTGATCATTAACTACCACTATGGCTTGATCGGAAGTGGTACAACCACTGCCGTTTTCTATAACCGTCAAGGTGTAGGTGCCCGCTGCGTCGATTTCGGGACTAAGTGTATTACCCCCAGAAATAATATTTCCATCATTGGTGGTCCACTGATAGGCATAATTCGTTCCCGATGAGGAATTGCTGCCATCCAGAAGGACCGTAGTTACAGCGCAGGTTAACTCCGCGTCCGCACCCGCATCGGACGTGGGTAAAGAGGCATCATTGGTCACTAAGGTTTGACTACTGGATTGGCAACCGCTATTGGAGTTCATTACGGTCAGGGTGTAAGTACCAGCAGCATCCACCGTGGGAGACATCGTATTTCCACCTATACTGATATTGCCATCGGAAGTGTTCCATTGATAGCTGTATTCATTTCCAGTGGCACTGCCTGTCCCATCGAGCTGCACGGTACTGGTGGTACAGCTCAAAATCTGGTCTGGACCGGCTTCGGCCAAGGGTAAAGGATCTACAGTTACTGTTACTTGATCAGTAGCACTACATCCACCGGTAGAAGTCACTGTAACGGTATAAGAAGTGGTCGAACCCGGGGAGGCAACAGGATTAGAAATATCGGGGTCGCTCAAGCCAGAAGATGGACTCCAGCTATAACCACTGCCCCCGGAGGCCTGAAGTTGAACAGAAGTCCCCTGGCATAAATTAACATCCTGGCCCGCATCCGCGGTAAAGTTGCTGCAATCTTCTACGCAAGAGTCCAAACATACATTTTCCACAGAGGGAATGTAACTGGTCATTACTGAAATAGAATTAGCGGAGAAACTTGCCGGTTGATTGCTGACTGTGGATCTCATGATGCCGCTTGCATCATGTCCGGCATTCCAATTATGTCCTAATTCATGGGATTGGGTATTGGAGTTAAGGGTATTGGCGGTTAGCCCTCCCCAGGCGGCACAGAGGTTTCCTCCGTAATAGCTGCAGATCTCTCCTACATAAGCATATGAAAAATCCCAATCCGGACTACTCCAGAAAGTAAACACATCACCGGGGAAATTTTGATTGTTGAACCAAACAATGGCCGCATCCAATTGATCATCTGCAGTACTTCGCACCTGCCAGGGTCCTCCGGGATCAGTAGATATGAAAACTCCTACTACCTGGTACTCCACACCCACTGGCTCATAGTGACTGTTTACCAGATTCATGATCTCCAGCATATTGACTTCCGCACTTGCCGGTGTACCGCCAAATGCCTCCACCGCTTGGGCATCTGCAATCAAGTATATCTCGGTAAGCACACAACCGTCGGCTAAAGCTGAGGACCTCTCCGTGGAATTGCTGGATTTCGCGGTCCCTGGACTTCCGCATTTGTGCTGGCCTGAATTGATAAGATCACTATCCCTGTAAACCACCATAACCTGATCGGAGCCTCTGGTTAGGGTCTTGAAATGTAGATTATCGCCTTGATAATTATAAATAACCCCTGAATACTGTCCTTGTGCTACGGTGAGCCGGACCTCACTGCCCGGCTGTGACTTTAGATATCCCTTAAAGTTTTCAATTGACTGTTCCAGGGCCCTTGGTCCCTGAGGTGTATGGACCACCGTCTGATAATCTTCGGATTTCAATCGGGCAGGCAATAACACCAATTCCAGAGGAACTTCCTGAGGAAGGTGTAACTGAAGATGAACTGGGTCATTGGTCGGCTGACTTAGTCCCGAAGCGTTTTCAATTTGCAGCTGGAAAAGATCATATCTAAGCAGCTCCTTGCCAACATCCGAAAATTGTCCGGTTTGCGGTAATTTTTCAGCCTTGATGAGGGTTTGAGCCCATAATCCTGGGGCGGTGATTAAAAGCATCAAGGCTACGATTAATATTCTCATAGCCAAAAAAATTGAGCCTTCTAAGTTTAAAAAATACCGTCGAAGTGTACCTGCTGATGGCTTTCGACGAGTGCCTATAAAGGACTAACGATGAAAATTATCAATTATTTGTTTAGGTAAATAATCAAAATAGCGCAAAACCTTGCATACAAAGGCCGTTCGGTGAATCTACTAAAAGCAAAAAAGGCCCCAACTTTCGTTGGAGCCCTGATATTTGCAAGCAGCACCCTAAACAGGCTCTGTTTCTTTTTTAGGGGCATTTTTCATAAACTTCTCAAATAGATCCGGGACCTTTTCGAAAGCGGCTGACAACCCCTTACTTTTCCCAACATCCATGAAAGATATCTGATCTTCCCTGGTGACCAGGAATCCAATGGGTTCAATTCCCATTCCAGCCCCAGCGCCGCCGCCACCGCCTTTTCCAGTTTTGGGTGCATCGCCGGTGCCTCCGCCGCTACCGAAGCCTATACCTACTTTGATAACTGGTACACAGGTAAACTCCCCAAGTTTGAACTGTTCTCCGATCACAGTATCGGTTTTAGCCTCTGACTGTATGAAATCTGTGATCTTACCTAATAATTCTTCAAAATTCATTTCCATGGCTTTATACTTTTTGTTTACGATTCGTTTCTTTTTAAATACTAAATGCTTGACCAATGGCTTTATCCATCTTATCAAACGGTTCTCAATGTGTATCTGCAGACTGAAGCGCCCTCTGAAATTCGTTTGCCAATGTGCAACTCCCCCTGACATTAACATAAACAAAGGGAACAGCCGGGCATTCACTGTGTAGTCGCCGGTATCCATATTCACATGGAATCTGCGTATCTTAAACGTTTGCCCTACTTCCTTAAGAAACCTCCATGGCTTCTTGACTCCAATACGGGATACACCTGATTTGCGGGACTTGCCAGGCTTTTTAATTTTTTGCCGTTGCCCAGTTTTCTTATTGTTTGCCAGCAAGTCAATACTGTAAAATGGCAATCTCAATTTCACGGTTCCGTGTTGAGGATCAACCTTTACTACCGCCACCTTATTTACTCCTGCCCAATACAGGTTGCGTTCGGTATTTACCACCATCGATATGGGGGCTAACAATATCAACACCACCACTAAAGTGATTATACCGAATACTAAGGCCAACCAAATCATCAATGCAATATAAACTGGAATCTTACCCTGATGCTATGGGCTGCATCAGACTAAAAGATGATTAACATCAGAGAAGGACTAGGTGGAAACTGAAATTGGGTTGGACTTATGAAACCAATGGTCCACTAACACGGTGATCAAAAAAATCAATAGCGCTAACTTTCCATAGAATTGAAAGCCAAACAGGATTGGTATAGCGGCCGCCAACAAAGAACCTACGCCGGCCCCTACTGCGTCCAATGCAAATACCCCCAAAGGATTCTTGGCGGCCCTTTCAAAGAGTAAGGGGAAAAAGCTACCGGTAGCAATGCTGACTGGAATGATCAGTACCAAGGCCGTCCATCCGGGTAACAGGTCACCCGTCAACGCTACCACTACATAAGCTGCCAAGGCCACCAAAAGTATCACCTTGCGAGCGGCTGATGCCGCAATCATACTACCCAGACCTGTGCAAATCAAAAAAATCACGGCTCCCATCATGAGCGCATCGTGAAATACATAGTTGGTTTTAAACAACAGCAACACCAGGTGATGCTCTACCACCAAAAAGTTGGCGCCCAACAAGAAGGCTAAGATAGCTAGGGAATTAAAACTCCTGCCGGCAATCCTGGGGTCGCCCCGGTTTTTTAAGAGGAAATAAAGTAAAAGTCCCAGTAGCATAAGCACTATGGCCCCAAATCCATATAATTGGTGTACTTGATCCTCAGAGAAAATATGCCTCAGATTTCCCCCTAAATAAGGCTTATCATCGGTTACCGGCCGGAAGGAAGGATCCTCACCAACCGAATAATCCGCTGGGATTAAGGGTATAGGGAAACTGTGGTAGGTACCCCCCGCTTGTTCGTAGGTAGCCACCAGCTGATCTAGCAAATTTTTTGATTCCGGTAGTTTGTTCACTTGGTCCGGAGTGGATAAAATTAAAAATTCCTGGTTGTTACGGTAGGCCCTGACCTGCATCCCCAATTCCGCCAAAGTTCTTACGTACTGGTCGGTCAACACACCCTTGGAATCCAGCCCAGCGGGATACCAAATAGCGAATAATCCTTGTGGCGTTAACTTCTCCAGTACCATTTGATAAGCCTCGATGGTCCTTATCATATTGCCGGGCTCCAGCATCATTTGAGGATAGCCCCCAACGCTGGGCATAAATATCAGGTCTTGTTTTCCTGTAGTTGGTCTAGGTACTTTCTGCCCTCGGATTGGACAATTCTCACTCCGGGTCGATCATAAACCTGCTGAAATTCCTGCAACAGGTGTTGAGGGCTTCTTACTGCCTCAATCACCGCAGGTTCGATCTCAACCGCGGTAATATTGGTGTGGCCAGCTGAAACAGCGAAACGCACTTGCCTTCCGCCTCCACTGCCAATGATCAGCTTATTGGATTCAGAATCCATCATAGATATCGGTATAGTCCCCAGTGAAGGTTTGCGGTACCCTCTATCTGGGTAATATTCCCACTGAAGAAAATCGTTATAAAATCCATAGTATGCCGATGAATCTGCCGATTGCATAATCTCCGTAAGACTGTACCTTCCCCATTTCTGAAAAACCAGGTCAAACCCTCTGGACTGAAAAAAAGCTGTGGAAAGAGGCGAGGCGCCTTTATACAATCTGAGGAATCCCGCTTCCATTTCTGGTGTAAAATATCCTAGACTGGCCGCCAACAGCTGCACCCAAAAAAGCACACGGGTACGGCCGGTGCTTATTATTAACCCCACCACCGCGGAAATCATAAAGGTGCCAATGATCAGTTTGGTAACCCCCAGTAATGGCACCAACCATTGGGAGAGTAGATATGCTGCGGCAGCTCCGAACAGATAGAGGGCATAAACTGCGAACATCCTGGCCTTGAAACGCTGGCGCCCAATTTGATAACCCACATATTCACTTAGGCCGTAGGCTACGAAAAAAGGAATGAATAACAGAGTAAAGATGCTGATATTAATGAGCAATTGACTCACCCTGACATCGAATAAATGAACCCTTAGATAACCGAAGTTATGGGCAAAAAGCACCGCGAATGTTGATAAGATCAAGGCCAGTTGCAAGATCCAGATTGTGCGGACAAACGACTTTATATCAACCTTGAAGAAATAAGCCGCCATCATGGCCCCCACTGGAAACCCTATGAATAACAGATCGAAAAACAGGGAGGGCATTATAAAAAAGCTGAGAAGCTTAAATATAACTAAAGTGAAGAGCACTGTAGAGAAGGACAATAGCAGCAAAGCTATGGCCATTTTTACTTGGTCCCTATTTTGAAAAAGTCTATTGAGCAACCCTCACTACTCTTTAGTGATGCGCGCCACCCAACCCCCACCTGACGCCATGTGAATGGCAATCTTATCTTGACTGGTAACGGACTTTTTAATCATCTTGTAATCACTGGCATACTTCTCCGCATTGATCCCGTCCTGGTAGTAATGGATTTGGTAATTGCCTGTTCCCAGGAACGTTAGGTCCAATTCCAAATCACGAGCGTCCCAGTCAGTCATAGCGCCCACATACCAGTCATCACCGTTCCTTCTGGCTATGAGAATATAATCCGAAAATTGAGCCGCCAAAACCTTGGTATCGTCCCACACACTGGGTACTACCGAAAGAAACTCCATGCATTCTTCCTCCTTCATATAATTACTGGGAGTGTCAGCCAACATTTGCAGTGGGCTTTCATAAACCACGTACATAGCAAGTTGATGACAGCGAGTTCCCAATGACATAGGACGGTTAAATATGGGTTGATAATTGGCTTTCTGGGCATTGCGCATGGCACCAGGAGTATAGTCCATGGGTCCCGCCAGTTGTCGGGTAAAGGGGATGATCAGATCGTTCTCAGGATTGGCAAACTGACCCTCCCACTTGTTTTGTTCCAGACCTCTTACGCCTTCGCTGGTGAGTACATTTGGATAAGCATGACGCAATCCGGAAGGCTTGAATGAGCCGTGAAAATCCACAAGCAATTTGCGTTCCGCAGCCTTCGCGGCAATCTTCTCGTAATATTGTACCATCCATTGATCGTCCCTCTGCATGAAATCGACTTTGATACCTTTAACTCCCCAGGCTGCAAACTGATCCAATGCGTCCTCGAGATCATCTTCCAGGGCCTTCCAGGTGACCCACAGGATCAGTGAAACGTTCTTTTGCTGACCATAAGCCACCAGGGCTTCCATGTCAATACCCTCTACCGGATTTATCAGGTCGTTGGTCTTGATGTCGTACCAGCCTTCATCCAGGATGATGTAGTCCAGGTTATATTTGGAGGCGAAATCAATGTAGTATTTGTAAGTGTTGGTATTAATACCGGATTCAAAGTCGACCCCGTAAATATTATTAGCGTTGTACCAATCCCAGGCCACTTTTCCAGGTTTGATCCAGCTGGTTTCCGCTAGTTTTGACGGTCGGGACAACTTGTAGACCAGTTCATTATCCAATAACTCAGCATCTTGGTCGGAAACTATCATTACCCGCCAGGGGAATACACGCCGGCCGCTGCTAGTTGCCAGGTACTCTTCCCGTTGGTCCGGAATCACATCCCGATCGGTGGGTATTTTGTAGGTTTTAGGGTATTTGGGAAAAATCGCTTGTAAACTATTGGCAGCAGCTCCTTTTTGCAGGTAAAATCCCGGGTAGTCATATAAATCGGCCTCGGTAATTACCATTTTTCGCTGCTGATCCACGTTTACTACCACTGGCAAACAACTAAACTCGTCCGACGATAAAGCACTCAGCTGCTGCGTGGTGCTAGGGCGTTCGGAATGGGTAAAAAATCCATCGGCAATGGGAAAAGTACCCATATGGTTGTCGGAAAAATTGTAAGCAATCTCCTCTTCGTCAACTATTACGGTTCCTCTAAGGTTGGTTTTAAATCGATAAGCAACCCCTTCCTCATAGGCCCGAAATATTACGGAATACCCACCTCGAAAGGGTATCTCCATTTCATTAAATCGATTATCAATACGAGCACGTTTCACCTTTACTACAGGGGTGAGCGTTTGTGATCCACTGTTCCTGCGAGGTTTTCGAGCTCGTGGATTTCGCCCTAGTCGCTTGCCGTTTACCGTCAAAGAAAGAGGAGATCTATTGAGTACTTTCTTTCCACTGTGCAGTACTTCATATGAGATGTTATCATCTAAATAAACATTGATCTGATTCGTTCCTTGAGGTGATTCCAGGGTATACTCTTGACCCTTGGATTGATAACTAATGACCAAGGCTCCCATGAGGAAAATGTAAAAAACGGCTCTTGTGGTTCTTTCAAGCATGATAGGTTCTTTGTTTATCAATATTTTTAAGGGATCGAAATGGTGACTTTTTCACCGGGGTTTAATATATATTCCACCTGGGTAATCTCCTTTCCCGAAGGCATTACACCTACCCTGCTGGTACGGCTCATACCATCGACTGCCAAACTTTCCACTCCTGCCGGCAGTCGGGCTACCCAAGTAATAGGCGAATCCGTTAAATTTTCCATGGTGGATTGGATGTTATCCTGGTGACTCAAATTTATGAAGCCTTCGAACATAGGGACATTCTGTACACTTACCCATGCCGTCTGCTCGGTCAATCTAGGCAAAGTAATTATGGTCCTGGTTACCGCATCACTACTGATTCCCAACATTCCCTCCATCACTGCTTCCACCAGGGCAAAAGACACCTCGGGATATTCCTTGCGCTCTTTTAACGGGTGGCTGAGGTCCATGATCTCCTGATAGGCCCGCTGTTCCTCATCTTCCCGATAAAAAATGTGCGGTAAATAAGATTGGCTTTCAATATTCAAGTTTTTTTGATCCAGCAGCCGAGACAATGCACTTCTTTGCTGCTGCAGGGTTTGACATATGCCGGATAAAAGCAGGTAACGATTGGGTTTGCTAATGAATTCACCACTGGTTAAAAGAGCAGAATAGTATTGATTTTCCGTTGAATCCCACCACACTTCATTGAAAAATTCACCGATTTGCCGAGCCTGTTCAAAAATAGTGGCAGTTTCACTGTCTCGACCCTGGACCTTAAGAATATTTCCAAACGAGGTAAAAGCTTGAAATTCCATGCAGATCAGGTCCCCACCTAAATACATCTGCAGTGGATCTCCCTCTCCATAACTGGGCAACCCCCTGCTGTAATGAAAACTATTGGTGCTGTCAAGAGGTGACCGCAAATTCATGAAGCGGTCGCGTTGCATGAGTTCATTTACCCCCAGGTCCCAGGTTTTGACATAGTCCGTCATAGATCGCTGGTAAAAATTAATAAAGGAGGCATCCTCCAGGTAATCCCGGTCAGCCGTTAAATTGTACTGTTTCCAGCAAGCATTCAGCACATCAAAATTAGCGGGCAGGTTGTACCAGAATTCATCGTCATTGGCATAGTCCACGGGAGCCGGCTTGTTGTAACGGTTGATTTCCCAATAGCTGCACCAATCACGGGAGATCTCAATATTATCTGCAAATTTAATGAGCATATTCTTGGTGTGTTCCGACAGTCCCAGATAATGTGCCCCTACACTTTGATGTGACACGTCCCTCATACAGAAAGCTTCTCTGTTAGGCAGTGCCGCTTCGTACCACTTGCCCACGGGGTCGTCTCCATCATGCACATATGACAATGCCTGATGCACAGCCCATTCGAATCGGGCGGCTAGCAAGCTGTCGCTGGTGTTTAGAATTAGTCCCTGAGCTGATGTTTCAACCGTATATTCTGCTAATGGAGCTGCGGGTTGCGGTGCCGAACAGGCACCCAATAACCAGATACTCCCCAGATAAAGGACCCGACGTACCAATCTCTTATAACTATTACCTCTCATTTAGTTTCAACTAATTGAGGCTCGCCAAATCTATTATCATTTAGGGAGCCAGAGAGACCCGGATAACTTTCCCTTAGTTGATCATACTCCGGATTAACGGCCTGCTCTCCCCATATGCCCAGCATATATTTCAGGCCCTCCTCATTTTCAGCATATTGACCCTGATCATCGGTTTGATCTATCCAGGTTTCAAGTACCTGTCGATGGGTGGCCAATACTGATTTGACCTGTGGTGAATCGATAAGATTGACAGTCTCATGAGGATCGTGTACTAAATCATAAAGTTCTTCAGGCACGCGATCACCAAAAACATGTGCTTGGATATTATTAAGCTGACCCTCTTCGTGCAATTTTCGGTAGTACTTGGTGGACTCCCATTCATCCCGGTAGTTGGGCTGCATCAAAGGTCTGTCCGTCAGAAAATTGCGTATATATTTGTATTGCGTACTGCGCACCGACCGAATCCTGTCAATAGTGAAATCACAGCGGTCCCGCGCTGAAATGATGTATTCATGAGGCTGGTAGTCTTCTGCCAACAGGTCTTTGCCCGCTAAATAATTCGGAAGGGGTATTCCGGCCAATGCCAAAGTTGTGGCACTGATGTCCAGCAGGTTTACCAAATTGTCATTCTTCAGGCCCATAGCGCCTTCGACCTTCCTGAAATCCGCCATGATAAGGGGAACCCGGAGTCCGCCGTCGTACAAGAATTGCTTATGCCTCAATCCCCTCATCCCGTGATCGGCAAAGAAAAATACCACCGTATTTTCCAACACTCCGTCCTGCTGCAGGCGATCCAGGATGTCACCCACTTCTTGATCCGTTACTTGATGGGTCTCCAAGTAACGGGCCCACTCCTCCACAAAAATGGAATCAACAGGATAATATGGAGGCATCTCGATGCGATCTCTGAGTACGGAGTTGGTTATTTTATCTGAGAAATCCCTAAAAACGTGTTTACCGCCCCGTAATTGGATCTGCCCGAAGAATGGTTGATCAGGATCGGTCCTGGTCTTCCAGTCAATAGGTTGGCCGGATTTGCCGTATAAAGCGTGTTGAGTGTAATCACCACTGTAGAGATCTTCACGCTGGTACCAAAAATTATAATCGTCTTTACCACTGTTGAAGGTGAAATAACCAGCCTCTTTAAACAGTTCGGGCAAGGTGCTTATGGTATCAGGCAAATGGATGGCGGAAGCCTGAGTCCTTGAACTGTGATGATTGTGAACTCCGATTGTGGTATGCATTAAACCGGTAATCAGCGCTGAACGTAGCGGGGAGCACACAGGAGCGGGACTGATTGCATTGGTAAAAAGTACACCTTCCGCAGCCAACTGGTCCAATCGCGGGGTTACCGCCAACTCATTGCCGTAACATCCTATATCCGGGGAAATATCTTCCACATATATCCATAATATATTGGGTGGGACGGATTCTTCAGCCTTATTATTACAACTCCAAAGCCCTAAAGCTGCCCATAACAGTATCAGATATTTCATGTTATTCTATTGGTTTATCAAATCGAGCTACTGCAAAGCGCCCCACTGCCTGACCCTGCTCCACTCCCTTGGTAATGGCCGGCATATAATGGATGCCTCCGTATAAACGGCTAATAGCAGCTTCCTCGGAGGCTTTCAAAAAGGAATCAAAATGTCGTGTAGGTAGTCCAAATGGAACTTCTGTAGAATCGGAAAAAGCGTAATTATCTCCGAACAAATGGGTTAACATGGTAGCGGCGCTAGCGGAGGCCACACTATGTCCGCTAGTGTGTTCCGGAAAAGCTGGAGTCTGCAATATTGGTTTCCACTCGGTATCAATGTAGCGGTTGATATAAGTTTCAGGCCGCACCAGGTTACTGCGATACTTTTCATTCCAGCAGCTGATGAAAGCGTCTGCAATGGTAGCGCTTACCTTGGCCATAACTTCAGCACTTTGCACCAGGTCTAGGTTTTCCGCTTTTAAAACCTGAGTGGTAATATGTATCCAATGACCACCGGGGGAAATTTGTTGCTGATAATACATCACATGACCTTGGGTGTAACTAATATTGGGATTGCAGTCCCAGAACTTGGCGATCTCCAGTCGCTCTTCATCCAGGTCATTTACTGTTTGGTATACCTCCAAAGTGCCCTCGTAGAATGGACTTCCCGGTATGGTATCGAACTCCATAGGTGGCCCGGGATCGAATTGACCGGCTGAATCCAATAAAAAAGGTCGTAAGGTATTCCAGTGGGGCTCAATGGCGTCCATGTAGTCGGGAGGTGTGGGTTCCCAGCGGCTGGGATTTTTGGTTACGGTAAACCTGGCCTTGGAAGTGCGCTGGTTATACCCATCCTGCTGCGCCCACTCCCAAATTTGACCGGCTACTTGCTGGCCGTATTCTACGCTGGCTTTAAAAACCTTATGGCTGATGCCCTGACTTTTGGTTTGTTTGAGAAATTCCTCCTCCAACTCCCGGATCCGGGGCCCATTGTACACCAACTGGGCAGCTACAGTACTGAAAGCTACCATGGCCGAAAGCGGAAGGTACACTTCGCTGTCCGCAGGAGCATCGGTATCGTTCATATCTTTGAAGTAATGGGAAAGCGAGGGAAATTCCTGGGGATCCTGGTAGCGCAACACCTGATATGCCGCAATATTGGGATATGCATAAATACGGCTGGCTTGAGGTGGAGTGAAAATATCCGAAATGATCACATCGGTCAACTGATGATTCCATCGCACCAGTTGGTCTTGCATAAACGCGTCTAGCGCCTGCTGGTCGTGCCGGTTACACCCGCCCAACACAACAAACAATAATATAAACTTCAAATAACGCATCACAATATCTTGAATATCAATAATTTATTTTATTGATTTTAATTGTCCTAGTGTTTCCGAGAATATCTGTAATGTTAACCTGTTCCACCTCAGATCCCACCTTTAATTTAGGGGACGATTGACTCAGGTAAGTGGAACCCCAATATAGTTCCTGCTTTCGTACCTGACCATTTTGCAGTATAATTTCAGCAAAGGAATCCTGGGGACCAACTTCGATCAAAGGCCCCGGATCGGCATGGTAAAACACCGAGCAGCTATCCGCGTTGTTGGAGATTACCAACAACTGCCCCCCTAGCTGATTAAGAGACACAATGCCTTTGCCATCTTTGCGTTTTAGTAAACCACTTTGGTTCAAGGTCTGAGCAGCAAACTTACCTGCGGCGCCCTTTAACAGCAGGCCCAGCGAAGCATCATACCTGCCGGTCGATACTTCCGTGGCGAACGAATTGCCCACCAATATTATGTCCAGAAGGGCGTCTCCATCAAAGTCCTTGACCAACATTCCGTAGACCGGCGACATCTGTGCTTCCCAAGGCAGGGTGATGAGTACAAAACTTCCGTCGCCCTGGTTTTCAAAATACGTACTTTCGAAGCGATGGGCTTTTACCACATAAGCTGCATTAAGCTCTTCTTCTAGAAATGACTGGCTGAATTTGGCTTTTGCGTAATCCTCATAGGTCTTAAATCTCACGCGCATAGCGTTAATTTGTTTTATAAGGTCATCACGAGTATGCACAATATGGTTTTCTCCATTTATGTACTGGCACATCACCGGGTCCAGGCGGCCGTTCTTATCAAAATCACTGGCGTAAATGCAAAGCGGCTCCTTGCTACTGGCTTGGTATCTTGAATTAAGCCCTAGGTTGCCCCCTACATAATCTATATCACCATCATTATCAAAGTCTCCCGCCGCTAAACTATTCCACCAGCCTTCAGTATTCTCAAGACCCTGTATAGATTCCCGTTGTAAGTTACCTTGGCTGTTGTGGAACACCGTAAGAGGCATGAATTCTCCCACCAAAAGCAGATCAGTCCATCCATCGTTGTTATAATCACTCCACAAAGCGGAAGTCACCATTCCAATGTTACTCAATTCCGCTACCTCGGCGGTAATATCCGTAAATATAGGCTGATCCTGTTTGCTATCATTTCGTAAAAGAAAACTTGAGGGTGCCATAGGATACGCTCCCGGTACTACCCTCCCTGCTACAAAAAGATCAAGATCTCCGTCTTGGTCAAAATCCGAGGCCGCCACCGACGATCCACTGGCATTGGTCTGGGGAAGGTTATTAAACTTCTCAAAATTCCCCTCACCATCGTTGAGGTAAAGTCTATCCTGATAATGTTCTGAGTCTTCAGCATAAGTGGTACCTCCACTTACTACGTAGAGATCTTCATCCCCATCGCCTTCTACATCCAAGAACAGAGCCCCCATATCTTCCTGTGTACTGTCTGTAGACCAGTAGCTGACTTTAAAAGAAGCTGAGTCTCCTTGTTGTATATATAATGCGCCCGGGCTGCCTGCGGCGCCTCCGATAAACAGGTCTTCCAATCCGTCCCCATTAACGTCCCCCACTGCCATTCCAGGACCTTCCTGAGCGTGCATCCGGGGTAAAATGGGCTGTAAATTAAAATCGATTTGATCATTTTCTTGGTGAATGTAGTTTATTTGGCTGGCTTCGCCCCTGTCCACTAACAGTGTCTGCTCCTTTGTGTTTGTTCCCTTTGGAGATAGGACAGAATTGGCATATCGTACATTCAGAATCTGATTGGCCTTCACCTTGCGCATTATCTGATAACGTCCATCAGGCCACCACACTTCGATGCTGTCAACCTCAGCCGATGACCCCAATCCAAAATGTGGTCTGGGGTCCACAGAAGACTCGTAACCTCTTGAAAGATAATTCTCATAATACTGTTTGTGGCCAGCAGTATACACCTGGATCTTTGTGCCAATACCGTCTAGATTAGAAGCAGGCCCTTCAAGATTGAACTGCAGGTAATTGGCACCCATTTCAACCGCCCGGTTGTGGTATATATGTGCCTGGTCATTAATATTATTGACCACCAATTCCAAGTCTCCATCATTATCCAAATCAACATAGACTGCACCATGTGAGAACCCTTTTTGACTGATGCCCCAGGATTTTGAACGTTTCTCAAAGCTCACACCCCCCATATTCTCAAAGAGGTAATCGTTGAGCTCTGCCCCCGGGAGTTCCTGGATATCCTGTAACTTATTCTGGATTTTGGTTTCGGCTTCGCCAATTGGATTATCATAGATGTTCTGGTAGTGGATATAGTCTAGGTTACCCAGATCCCTCATAAAACCATTGGTCACAAATAAGTCCTTGTCCCCATCATTGTCATAGTCGGCAAAAAGTGCGCTCCAACTCCAATCCGTACTGCTGACCCCAGCCATAAAACCCACTTCACTAAACTGGTTGCCGCCTCGGTTTAGCTGTAGGGTATTTCTGGAGTACTGGGGCTGGTAGCCGGCTTCCAACATTAAGCGGAAGCGATCGAAACTAGTGGAGGAAATAATCAATTTTTGACGCAGGTTGTCCTCGGGACGCATATCCAAAACCATTATATCTACCAGTCCGTCGTTGTTAAAATCAGCCAGGTCATTACCCATCCCGGCATAGCTGGTATGACCTATAAAATTACTGATTTGGTCCCGGAAAGTACCGTCACCCTGATTCATATAGAGCACGTCATTGCCTACAAAATCATTGGATATATATATGTCTGGCCAGCCATCGCGGTTTATATCGCTGATCCCCACCCCTAAACTATAACCTTCTATCAGGATCCCGGCCTCCCTCGACACATCCGTAAAAGTAAAATCGCCGTTATTTCGATATAACACATCAGTGCTCACAGCGCTGCCATCAGTATCTCTGGGCTTGACAACATTTACTTTTTGTTCATAAGCTGCCGGATTTATGATCAAAAACAAGTCAAGGTCGCCATCGAGGTCATAATCAAAAAATGCTGCGTGCTGTGTCTGTCGTTGGTCGGCAATACCATACTGTACCGCCCTTTCATCGAAGGTATTATCGCCGTTATTGACAAAAAGAATATTGGACCGCTGTGAAGGTTCATCTCCTCCAGAAACACAAACATAAATGTCTAACCAACCATCCTGATTTATATCTACCATGGTGGCTCCCGTACCCCAACGGCTGTTTTCCAAGCCGGCTTCCCTGGTAATCTCCTGAAACTTTAAGTCACCCTTATTGAGATATAGCCTGCCGGTCTCCATATTGCCACTGAAATAGAGATCAATAAGACCGTCATTGTTAATATCACCCACGGCCACGCCGGCTCCGGTATAGAAATTCATGAACTGATAAACATTGTGATGGCTATCTTCCTGTATTCGGTTGTTGAAATCAATACCTGTTTTACGAGCGGGTAAGGGTTGGAAAATGGATTTAGAACGGTCGCAGCTCAGGCATATGCCAGCAATAGCCACCACCACTGCCATATGTGTTATTCCCAACCTAGTCAATTGCACGGGCTTGGCCATTTTGATCAAAGATTGTAATGGAAGCTACCTGGGGATGTTTGATGATGAACCTGCCACTGCCTGACAAATAAGTAGAGCCATGATAAAATTCCTGCCGGTAGGTTTGGCCTTCTTTGGTGGTAATTTGGGCATAACTATCTGTAGGCAACGCATAAATCACTTCCTGGGCCAGCTCAGTGCTAAAGAACTTTAAGGGTCCGGAGTTATTGGCAACCACCACCATCAATTTATTCGAGGAGGATACCAGCTGCACCGTGCCTTTACTATCACCATCCGCCATAATACCGGCTTCCGTTGCTGAAACCACCTGAAAATCCCCTTGACCGTCACCCAACATCAATAATCCTATTGAGGCATCATATTTCCCGGTAGACACCACAGAGGCATAAAAATTACCCGTCAATAGGGCATCTAAATGTCCATCTTGATTATAGTCGGCAACCTGAACCCCGTAAACTGGAGCGAACTGCGCCCGAAGTGGCAGTGATCTCAGGGTAAAACGACCTCCTCCTAAATTTTCCAGGTAACTGCTGTTAAAAGTTTCGCTGTGCACGACATAAGCGTCCTTTAGTTCTGACTCCAAAAATGATTCTTCAAAAGAAGTACGAGCATAGGAATCATATGTTTTGAACCTGGCACGCATGGCATTGATCTGGGCGATCATATCATCTCTGGAGTGCGCCACATGGTTACTGCCCTGAATGTAGTAGCACATTACCGGATCGATGCGGCCGTTGTTGTCGTAATCTTTAGCATAAATGCAAAGAGGTTCTTCCGGTGATGACTTCAAGCGACTATTAAGTCCCAGATTGCCTACCAGGTAATCCATATCCCCATCGGCATCGAAATCACCGGCTGTCAAGCTATTCCACCAACCTGAGGTGTGCTGTAAACCTGTGTCTTCAGTAATATCTACTAAATCTCCTTGTTGATTATGATAAATTCTAATCGGCATGAACTCACCCACCACCAATAAATCCAACCAACCATCATTATCAAAATCGGTCCAAAGCGCATCTGTTACCATCCCCATTTTGGTAAAAGCTTCTCCTAATGATGTGCTGACGGTGGTAAAACGCACTTTGTTACTACCAGCAGGAGTCTCATTTCGAAGCAAAAAACTTTGGGGTGGCAGTGGGTAGGATCCTGGCCTGGTTCTGCCTCCTACAAAAATGTCCAGATCTCCGTCGCGGTCATAATCACCCGCCACCACGCAGGAGCTGCTTTCGGTGTCTAAGGGGATTGCCCCAGGTAAGCGTGTGAAGTTTCCCTGGCCGTCGTTTAAGTAAAACCGGTCTTGATACAAATTTGAGCCTTCCGGGTGGGCAGATCCTCCACTAGCAATGTATAGGTCCAAAGCACCGTCATCATTGGCATCGAATAACAAAACACCCATGTCCTCCGAAGCACTATCTATATCCATCTTCTTCATGCTCAAGGTACCGTCACTATTTTGCGTGAAGTAAGCTCCGGGGTAACCGGCAGCTCCTCCCACATAAATATCTTCTAGTCCATCATGGTCTATGTCCCCCGCTGCTATGCCCGGGCCGTTTCGCGAGTGCATATGCGGCAAAATGGGTTGCAGTTTATAATCTACAAAGAGGTTTTCCTGGTGTTGATACTTAACGTTAAGTTGTTCAGTTACCTCCTCAAAGTACGGATTAACATCATACTGGGGTTCAATCAAATCAAGAGTGTCCGATTCACGGTATTTGACGCTGATCATTTGATTAACATCAATATCAAACAGCATTCTATGCCCACCATCAGGCCAGGTTACCAATACGCTGTCTATGTGGGTAGACTGACCGAGACCAAAATGTAATTTAGGGTCTATAGAACTAAGATATCCACGATAAGGCGTAAAGTACTGGTACTGCATCAAAGTGTCATAATACAGTCGAATTTTTGTTCCGAGTCCCTGAATATTACCAGGGGGTCCTTCGAGCTTTACTTGTATATAATTGCCGGCACTATCCAACATTTCACGGGCCTGATTTCTATAAACATCGGCCTGCTCATCAAGATTATTTACCACTAAGTCAAGGTCACCGTCGTTGTCCAGGTCGGCATAAACCGCCCCATTGGAATAGGATGGCCGGTCCATACCCCACTCCTCGGTGGTATTGGTAAAAGTAAGATCACCCTGGTTCCTGAAAACATAGTTGGGAATCTTAGCGCCTGGTATTTCATTTAGCGCCTTTAGCCTTTCTTGCCTGTTGGCTTCGGCTTCCCCCATGGTAAGTACTTGTTGACCATAAACAATAAAATCCAAATTTGTGACGTCTTTCCGGTAGCCATTGGTTATGAACAGATCCTTATACCCATCATTATCATAGTCAGCAAATAAGGCGCTCCAGCTCCAATCCGTAGCATCGATTCCTGATAATTGTCCAATTTCACTGAACGTACTATTACCGTTGTTTAGCTGCAGGGTATTACGCACATATTGAGGTTGATAACCAAAATCGATATTCTTCTGATACAGGTCGTAGGCATTACCCATCATGGTCAGTTTCCGTCGAAGGTTATCTTCCGGCAGCATATCCAAAACTACAATATCCATTAGCCCATCATTATTAAAATCCGCCACATCGTTGCCCATGCCATTGTAGGTCTGATGTTTCAAATAATTGGCAATCTCGTTTTTGAAGCTCCCATTTTGCTGATTGATATAGAGTAGGTCATTAGTCAAGAAATCATTGGACACGTAGATGTCCGGCCACTGATCTTCGTTAATATCACAGATCTCCACGCCCAAACCAAAACCTTCAATTAGGACACCGGTTTCTTGCGATACCTCAGTGAAAGTCTTATCGCCATTGTTCCTGAATAATTTATCCACCGACGGGGCCTTCCCGGATCTGTCGACCAACCTGGATGTATTTCGATTGAAATTAACCAAGGCATTACTCAACAGGTAAACGTCCAGATCACCATCCAGGTCATAATCGAAGAAGGCGGATTGCACGGTATATTCTGAATTGTCCAACCCATATGCCGCCGCGGATTCGGTGAAGCTCAAATCGCCATTATTGATATATAAAAGGTTGGTGCGATCCTGAGAATTTGTACTTCTAGGGCCTCCCCGGCTCACATAAATATCCAAAAATCCATTCTGATCAATATCAACCAGCGAAACGCCGTTGGACCACCCGGTGGTTAAGAGCCCGGCACTTTCCGTAATATCTTCAAATTGCCAATCGCCTTTGTTCAAAAACAAACGATTGGAAGTCATATTACCGGTGAAGTAAATGTCCAGCAGGTCGTCATTATTAAAATCTCCCACGGCCACCCCTGCCCCATTGAACATGAATTCGAAATCCAGTACTGAAAGTGAATCAGTGTATTGGATCTTATTGTTGAAATCAATACCGGTACTGGCAGGTTCCAGTGGTGTGAATAGCGTATCCCCCGAATCCCGACAAGCCCCAAGACATACTATGATGATGAGCGCTAAGGTATTTCTAATGGTGTAAAGCCACATGTTCATAACTTATGAAATAATTCTCATGCGGTTCAAATCATGCAACCCATAATTTACACTGTTTGGTTCAATATTAAAACCCAACCTCTGTATAGAACAAAATGAGGGAGTTCGTATTAGATACAAACTCCCTCCAACTGTTCCTATGAACTGGTGTAAACTAAATCCGTTAGTAACCGGGATTTTGCGTTAGCATCCCAGACGAGCGGTCTATTTCTGATTGCGGGAATGGGAACAACACAAACTTCGGATCCCAACTGGCTCCAAAAATAGTGGGGCCTAAATCCCATCTCACGATATCGAACCAACGGTGCGGCTCTAGTGCCAACTCCACGCGCTTCTCTTGCTGAAGGTCAGCCAAAGTAGCGGTACCCGCCAAAGCTGCCAAGCCTGCTCTGCTTCTGATATCATTGATTTCAGTAGTAGCATCAGCGTCTCTGCCCGACATCAATAAGGCTTCTGCATACAACAATTTTAGCTCAGCAAAACGGAACCAGCGTTCATTATTAAAATCAGCTTGCTGGTTTGGCGAATGATTAGCCGATACCGTATTTCGTGGGCCTCGATATTTTTTCAAGGTAAGACCGGTAGAAGACCAAGTATTGTCGTATGGAGTAGGATCACCTGGGAAAGTGTAGTACATATCCCCATCTTCATATAGGGTAACATCCTTACGCAAATCACCGGCTTCAAAAGCATTGCGCAGATCGTCGGTAGGAGCCCACCAACCTACTTTACCTCCCGGAGCGCCATTACCGGCGTCCCAATACCAACCACGAGCGGTACCCTGGGATGCTTTGAAATTCTCAGAGTGGGTGTCGTCAAAAACCCAGAGGTTATCGTCTGAGAATGGGCCTCCGTACTGGACTTCGAAAATAGATTCCGCATTGTTCTCATTGTCGAATGCGAATACATCTTCAAAATTTGCCAATAATGAATAAGGACCGTTGTCGATCACATCCTCAAAAGCCGTTATGGCCCCTGCCCAATCCTGTTGCCAAACATTTACCTTACCTATATAGGACTTGGCTGCCCAAGCGGTAGCCCTTCCGGCATTTGCAGAACCCCAGTCGTCCGGTAAATTACTAGCTGCCGTAGTGAAGTCCGACAGAATTACTGCGTACAGATCGGCTTGTGAAGAGTTAGGCAAAGCCTGGTCATTCAGATCCTTTCGTACTTCCGCAGCTATGGGAGGCGTACCAAACATTTTTAAGGCCTGGAAATGGAACCAAGCGCGCAAGAATTTGGCCTCACCTTCAAAGGTAGCCTTTTCTTCCGCAGACAACTCATTTTCACCATCCAGATTTTCCAACACCAGATTGGCTCTAAGAATACCCTCGTAAATTTGCGTATAAGCGGCAGCGTAAGGGATATCGCTGGCCCGGATAAACAAATTGTCCACATCTCTGGAAATCCCGTCTGATTGATTGTCATCAGCAGCGACATCATCGGTGATGGTCATGGTAATTTTCCAAAACTCTCCTCTTTCGGACAAGGTCTCCGTACTGGTTCCCCAAAAATCCTGTATAGAGGCATATGACGCAAAAATAGCGCCATCAAAGTCTGCCGATGTCTTGTAAAAGGTCGCAGTAGTAACCCGATCCAAAGGAAGCAGATCCAGGTCATTGCAAGAATTGAAGGCCATGAAGACCACTAATAAGCCTGCTATCTTTTTCATGGTATTTGATTTATAATTCTTCTTTATCATAATTCTACTAATTAAAAGGTAATCTGCCAACCAAATTGCCAAATTCGAGGTTGCGGTGATGCTCCGCCGTCCTGACCTGTAGCTAGGGGAAACTCTCCTTTTTGGAAACTTTGCGCCCTTCCTACTTCCGGATCAAATCCGGAATAGTCCGTAAATGTAGCTAGGTTTTGAATTCCTATGTAGGCTCGTATGCCAGAAATGAAATCCAATTTATCCAGTAGTTCTACCGGAAGAGTGTAGCCCAGCTGCAAATTCTTAATTCTCATAAAATCTGCATCTTCTATCCAGCGGTCGGAATATCTTTGATTACCATTGGGATCGCTTTCTGTAAGCCTGGGTATACTGTTGCTGGTACCGGCTCCGGTCCAACGATTCAACACCGAGGATGAGAAATTTTGACTTCCTGATAAACTCTCGTTTTCAGAACGGCCCTGGTTATAAACCTGTCGGTCCCCCACCCCTTGGAAGAATATGGCTAAGTCAAATCCCTTGTAGGCCCCATCCAACTGAATCCCATAGAAAAAACCGGGAATAGGGCTTCCCAAGATGGTACGGTCATTGGCGTCTACTACCCCGTCCCCGTTCACATCTACAAACCGAATATCACCTGGTTCCAAGCCACCGGAAAATACATCGGGAACTGCCGCGTTAACTTCTTCCTGAGTTTGGTATATTCCATTGGTTCTGTACCCGTAGAAATGGCCCACGGATTCGCCAACCACAGTTCGGTGTGTCTGACCACCTCCAATACCGGTATTAATGCTGGTAACTTCTCCCAGATCCAGCACTTCGTTATTAACGGTGGTGATATTAGCCGAGATGCCATAGCTAAAGTCACCTGCAGAGTTGCGATAACTGGCAGAAAGCTCGATACCTGTATTGCGGATCTCTCCAACGTTAGCATCTGCCGGTAAGAAATAACCCGATACGAAGGGTAATGGCAGACCGATCAGTACATCTTCTGATTTCTTGTTGTAATAGTCAAAAGTAACGTCCAGTTTTCCTTCCAGGAATGAAGCGTCAAAACCGATATCGAATTGGGTACTTGTCTCCCACTTAAGCGCTTCGTTGGCAAAGTTTACGGGAGCCGGACCCCGGCTAACTACCTGACCATCTCCTATTATGTAGAATATTGTAGATTGTAGAGCACTTAGGAAAGCGAAGTTGACTCCAGTAAATTGGTTACCGGATTGACCCCATCCAGCCCTTACTTTCACATCATCTATCCAGTTAGTAGAAGGAAAGAAATTCTCTTCGCTAACCCTCCATCCGGCAGAGAATGATGGGAAAATATCATCACGATTGTCTTCTGCAAAACGGGAAGTGGCATCACGTCGCACGTTTACCGTGGCCAAATATTTGTTCATGTAGGAATAATTAATCCTACCCAGAATACCTTTAAGGGCCCACAGGTCTCCTTCATTGGCCGCCGCCACTGCAGTACCTGTGGCCGGGAAATTGGTATTAAATAGATTCCTACCCTGTATCCTGACTTTATCAAATTCGAAATTAGTTTCTTCGTACCCTAACAGAACGTTCAAATTGTGATCTCCAAACTCCTTAGTGTAAGTCAGTGTATTAGTCCAATTGGTGGTAAGTTCCACTGGTCTGGAATTAATACCTAAAGACTGTCGCACATCAAGACCTGTGAAGGAAACCTCTGATTGCAGGATATTAGCATTTCCCACGTTATAATCGATACCACCGGACATTCTAAAGGTCAAGCCTTCGATGATTTTAAATTCTCCGTAGATATTTCCTAATATCTTGGTGTTCTCTATAGTAGTTCGATTAACCCGGGGGTCGGTTCTAAAAACATAGTTTTGTGCAAAGCCATCCCCTATGGTGGTGGGGTTCTCTTGGTTATAACCGAAGGGTCCGTTAGGATCAAAAACCTGAAAATAGGGAGCGTTTTGTGAGGCATTGAAAGCCGCTGCACAACAATCACCCACCCCTTCAGATTGGGTTAAGCGATCGGTACGGCTGATCAATATGGATTCTCCAAATCTGAGTCTGTCTCCGGCTTTCACGTCGCCATTGACCTTTACGGAGTATCTTTCAAAGTTCTGTCCGCGCTCAATCCCCTCATTGCTTTGGTAGCCTCCGGAAATGAAGAAGTTTACATTTTCCGTTCCTCCACTAACCGTGATGTTGTGACTTTGCATAGGAGCACTCTGAAATACCTGGTCTTGCCAGTCCACCTCCGGTAAGCCTCTGAATGAAGATAGATCACGGCCAAGTTCACCTTGGATGTCAATGTATTGATCCTTGTTAAGCACACTGAGCGATTCTCTTACTTCCGCGGTGCCTACATATCCGTCATAACTCGCTCTGATACGACCTGATTCACCTCTTTTGGTGGTAACGATGATCACACCGTTGGCCGCTCTAGATCCATAAATCGCTGCTGCAGAGGCATCTTTTAATACGTCTATGGATTCGATATCACTAGGATTAATTCCCGCGAGTGGATTGGAATCCGTGGTAGAGGAGGTATTTACGGTAATATTAGTGGTTTGAACAATAGGCACTCCATCAATCACCCAAAGCGGTTGATTATTACCTACAGTCCCTACTCCGCGTATCCTTACGTTGATCGGTGCCGCTGGGTCGCCCGCCCGGTTGATTATACTAACACCGGCCACTTGTCCGGCCAATGCCTGGTCGGGGCTGTTAATCGGCCGGGTAGCAATTTTTTCAGCGGAAATGGAGCCGACTGCCCCGGTAAGATCCACCTTTCTCTGGGTACCATATCCCACAACCACCACTTCTGAAAGTTGTTGAAGGTCCGCGGCCAAGGCAATATTGATGCTCTGACGGCCACTAACGTTGACCTCTTGGGCTTCATAGCCTACGAATGAGAAGACCAAGGTAGCATTTGAAGCAGCCTGTAAGTTGTAATTACCATCGGTATCGGAGATCGTACCACTGGTAGTACCCTTTATCAGGATATTTACGCCAGGCAAGCCTTCACCGCTGGATGCGTCGGTCACCTTACCCGACACTGATTGAGCCTGAAGTTGTACGTATCCCAAAAGGAATACGAAACTCAGGAAAAATTTAAAGATAAAGTTTCGCATAGTATGGTGATTTAGTTTACGATTAGATGCGTTTTTGATTTATTGAAAAAATTCAATTTCATTGCTGAAACTAAATTTCCACATATAGCATAGCCAAACTACCCTATATCTATAATAAGTTAGAAGGCCTTGACCAGAAATCAAAAATATAACCGGGCAATTGACAGGATTTAACAAAAAAACGATCCCGGTAACGTTCCCGGAAAACGATATTTTTACTATCTTATTAAAAAACGCAATCGTTTGCGGTTTTTTGGGATAAATACAATTTAGTCCTTGGTGATGAACAACCAGGTTACCATACGGGATATTGCTCTAAAACTCAATATCAGTACCTCGACCGTAAGCAGGGCGTTACGTGGTGTCCCTGACATCAATCCTAAAACCAAACAAGCTGTTTTGGACATGGCGGAGGAGCTACACTATGAGCCCAATGTCATTGCTCAGAGTTTACGCAGTAATAAAACCAATATTATCGGAGTGGTGGTGCCTGAAATAGCCATTCACTTTTTTTCCTCGGTGATCAGCGGTATCCAGGATAAAGCCTCCGAATACGGTTACAACATTATGATCTGCCAGTCCAACGAAAACCAGCAAACTGAGCTGGCAAACCTAAAAGCATTGGTTTCCAGTAGGGTTGACGGGCTTTTGATCTGTTTGACCAGGGAATCTACGGACTTTCGATATTTGCACCAACTGCATCAACAGGAAATTCCCATGGTACTATTTGATCGGGTTTGCGAAGAATTACCGGTGTCACAGGTGATTGTAGATGACCGTCACGGTGCCTTTCAGGCGGTAGCCCACTTGTTTGCAAATGGTTATCGCAGGATCGCACATTTAGCCGGCCCTTCAACGCTTAATATCAGCCGGGGACGACTTCAGGGGTATCTGGAGGCACTGGACACTTTTAATATGGAGCGGCTCCCAGAACTGATAGTGGAATGTCCACATATGAAGGACTCCGCGGCCGCAGCTACCCATCGGTTGCTGGATCTGCCTCATCCGCCTGATGCCATATTCGCAGTCAACGATCCTGTGGCCATTAATGCAGCTGAAGTTATTGATAAAAGAGGTTTACATATCCCGGACCAAATAGGGCTGGTCGGATTTACGGATGAACCCGTCGGTCAGCATATGACACCAGCATTGACTACGGTAGCACAACCATCCTATGAGATCGGGCAGGTAGCTATGGAATTGTTCCTGGAGCAAATGAATATACCCGGCAAATTCAAGCCCCGCAAGAAAATCCTTAACACCAAATTGGTAGTAAGAGGCTCATCCCGCAAAACTCTTCAACCTCAATGATCAGATCTTAAAGAAGATCCCTTTTTTGTAAAGCCAGTAGCAAAGATACCACATGATGGCGAGTACCAACAGCGCATTCGTAATGGCCAGATAGGGAGCCGGAATGCCCAACATGCCCAAAAACCCATCATTGAAGATCTTGACAAATCCCGTAAGCCAACGATGTCCCAGAACTTCGGCAAAGAGGTATATAAATATGGAATTGGTACCTACTATGATAAACATACGAGCCCATTTGCGGTATTTTTTAAGGTCAACGAACCAATAAAAGAGCGCCAAAGTCCACAAACACCATCCCCCCGAAGCAAATACGAAGGAAGTGGTAGAAATCCGCTTCACAATGGGAGTGATAGACAATAGATCCAATCCGTAACCTATAACCAGACATACCAGTCCGAAAATAAGGAATGTTCTGATCTTCGATCTGGGCTCCTTTTCTTTGTTCAATAATATGGCTCCGCAAATAGCTCCCCAGATGGTATGAGCAGCCGTGGGAAGGCAGTTGATGGTGACCCATCCCCCACCGGGATTGATCTTGCCCATGAGTATCATATCCATCCAGCTGCCAAAGTTTTGATCCTTTACGAATGGTGCTGAGGGGTCGTAGGTACGATATAGTATTTCGGTTAATACCAAAAACAACAATGACACTATCAGTTGGGTTTTGATGGGGTACCTCATCAATAAAAAGGTGACCAATATGGTAAAAGACAATTGCGTTAAAACATTCCACAGTTCCCAAACAAGTTTATCATTGTAAACACAATGCAGGCCCACTCCAAAAAGCAACAGCAAAAAGCAGCGCAACAAGATATGCTGAAAAGCCTCATTCCAAGTGGCTCCCTTGGACATCCTGCCTTTTAGGGAAAATGGCATGGCCACCCCTACTATAAACATGAAAAAGGGCTGGATCAAATCCCAAAAACGCAATCCATTCCAGGGGTGATGGTGAAATTGCCGTACCAGGGTAGCTCCTAAGGTACCCTCTGCAAAGAATTCCGTAAAAGCATGGTACACTAATGCAGCTTCTGCAATCAACAGAAACATGGTAAGACCACGGTACGCATCCAGTGAGACTAAGCGATTCGATGAAGGTAGTTTTTCAGAGGCCATGATGGGTTTTATTTAAAGCCTTTGCACCCTGTATCTCTGATGAGCGAGGGGCTGTGGGCGGGTTTACAGGTTGGGTATTGGTTATATACCAGGAGATGAACAGGCCGAAGCCTTTATGGAGATCTGTCATATTTACACTTCCAAAACTATGCACACCAGCATTTCGGGAAGTAACTCATAGGAATCTAAAAATAGCTAATTATTTGAACTGGAAAAATCATAGCAGGGAAATTTCCTTTAGGCTAATTTTAACTTTTTGCCTTTGCATTCTCTTATATTGCAGTGAAGATCCTTAAATATCCAGTGTCAGTATGAAACGTGAATTCATGATCAAAGCTATCACCGAAGACCCCCAGAAGGTTTGGGATCTGATTGTGATCGGCGGAGGGGCCAGTGGGTTAGGAACCGCTGTTGATGCCACCACCAGAGGTTATACCACCTTGCTCCTGGAACAAGCTGACTTTGCCAAGGGTACCTCCAGCCGCAGTACTAAACTAGTGCATGGCGGAGTTCGCTATCTGGCACAGGGTGATGTCTCGCTGGTTTTAGAAGCCCTTCATGAAAGGGGATTACTACGCAAGAATGCGCCTCATTTAGTCAAGAACCTGGCCTTTATTATTCCCAATTACGCGTGGTGGAGTGGTCCTTTTTATGCCATTGGCATGAAAGTCTATGACATGATGGCCGGTAAGCTTGGACTGGGTCCCTCTGAAATGATTTCCAAGGAAGAAACCGTTAGTGCTATTCCCAATATTAAAACGGAAGGATTAAAAGGGGGCGTGATTTATTATGACGGACAGTTCGACGATTCCCGCTTAGCCATAAATCTCGCGCAGACATTCAGCAAGAACAACGGAACCCTGGCCAACTATTTCAAGGTAACAGGATTATTAAAAAATCAGGACGGCTTGGTAGCTGGAGTGACCGCCACGGATGTGGAAACCGGGAATAGTCACCAGATCATAGCCAAGGCCGTAGTAAACGCAACTGGGGTTTTTACAGATGAAATACGCCTGATGGACGATCCTCAGCATAAGAAAAGTATTCGTCCCAGTCAGGGTGTGCACCTGGTACTGAATAAGGATTTTCTGAAGGGTAAATCCGCCATCATGATACCTAAGACCGACGATGATCGCGTGTTATTTGCTGTTCCCTGGCACGACAGAGTTATTGTAGGCACTACCGACACTCCACGCGAGGACCCGGAATTGGAGCCTCAACCCCTTGAAGAGGAAATTAATTTTATACTAAAAACTGCCGGTCGCTACCTTACCAGGGCTCCCAAGCGTGAGGATGTACTGAGTATCTTTGCTGGGTTAAGGCCATTGGCAGCACCAGACGATGAAAATGACCAAAGCACGAAGGAAATATCACGCAACCACTTGCTGATCGTCTCCCTAAGCGGACTGATCACTATTACCGGTGGTAAATGGACTACCTATCGGAAAATGGGAGAGGATACCGTTGATAAAGTGGCTTTGGTAGGCGGCCTGGAGGAACGACCTTGCATCACCAAGAACATGCCTATTCACGGTTATGCCCAGAATTTTGATCATAAGGATCATTTACACATTTATGGATCGGACCGGGCCGCTATCTTACAGATCATAGAAGAAAGCCCAGAGTTGGGAGAAAAGCTACACCCCCACTTAGATTATTTAGGAGCAGAAGTTTTATGGGCTGTAAAAGAGGAAATGGCTCGCACAGTTGAAGATGTACTTGCTCGTAGGGTCAGAGCCCTGTTTATGGATGCCAGGGCCAGTATGGAAATGGCTCCTAAGGTCGCAGCCATTATGGCACAGAAGTTAGGTCGAGATCAACAATGGATTGAGGAACAAGTTACGGACTATAAGAAACTCGCTCTCCGCTATATCCTTAGTTGACCTCTAGGGGGAAACGGGGATGGTACGCTACCGTCAGGCCAAAATCGATTTTACCAGTTCACCATGGACATCAGTAAGTCGAAAACGCCGGCCTTGAAATTTAAAGGTTAATCGTTCATGATCAACCCCTAATAAGTGGAGCAGTGTAGCTTGAAAATCGTGTACATGTACGGGATTTGCCGCCACATTATAACCGAATTCATCAGTAGCCCCCCAGGTGAATCCTTTTTTAACTCCGGCGCCCGCCATAAATATGGTAAAGCATTTGGGATGGTGGTCGCGGCCATAGTCGATCTCAGTGAGCTTTCCTTGGGAATAATTGGTACGGCCAAACTCTCCACCCCATATGACCAAGGTGTCTTCCAGCATACCCCGCTGCTTGAGGTCCTTGATCAACGCGGCAGTAGGCTGATCCGTTTCCTTACACTGGGTACGTATGGCCTTGGGCAAGTTGCCATGTTGATCCCAGCCCTGATGGTAAAGCTGGATAAACTTAACGTCCCGTTCCGCCAACCGGCGGGCCAGTAAGCAATTAGCCGCATATGTCCCGGGCTTACGGCTGTCGGGACCGTACATATCATAGATATAATCCGGTTCGGTGGAGGTATCCATGATTTCCGGAACTGAGGTTTGCATGCGGAAAGCCATTTCGTATTGGGCCATGCGGGCCAGGATCTCGGGGTCACCTACATCTTGATAATTCAGGGTTTCCAGTTGACTTAAGTGATCCAACTGCTCCCGGCGGCTAGCCTCTGTAACACCTGGAGGGTTATTCAGGTAAAGCACGGGGTTTTTACCGGCACGGAACTGCACTCCTTGATGTTGGGAAGGTAAAAATCCGTTACCCCATAGCCGTGAATAAAGAGGTTGGCCATATTTGTCCTTAGTGAGTAGCACTACAAAAGAAGGCAGGTTTTGGTTGTCACTGCCCAACCCGTAGCTCAACCAGGAACCAATGGACGGTCGACCTGGAAACTGAGAACCGGTTTGTATAAAAGTTATAGCGGGATCGTGATTTATGGCCTCAGTATACATGGATTTTATAAAGCACAGATCATCCACCAGTTCTGAGGTATAGGGCATTAGATCGCTTACCCAAGCCCCGCTGTTGCCATGTTGTTGGAAGTTGAACTGAGTACCGGCTAAAGGAAAACTGGCTTGTCCTGCCGTCATACCGGTAAGTCTCTGCCCTTGACGTACGCTTTCAGGGAGCTCCTCACCATTCATCTTATTCAGCAAGGGTTTATAGTCAAATAGATCCAGTTGCGAGGGAGCTCCGCTTTGGAACAGATAGATCACTCGCTTTACTTTAGGTGTAAAATGCGGTTTGCCTAATGAACCTGGCGTCACCAAAGGTTCAGAGGATTGACCAAACAGACCTACAGGATCCAGAAAAGAGGCCATGGACAAAGCTCCCAGTCCCAATGAGGTTTTGGTAAGAAAATCCCTTCTGGTATAATGATGATCTTGATGGTCGCAGTGGTGCATAATGCTATCGTTTCATATAAGCCTCGTCATGATTCAGAATAGTACTGGCTAATACCGTCAATGCCGCAGTATTCAAGGGGTTCAACTGTGGATCCACAGGATAGTCGCCTACTTTCAGTAATTCCTGGGCATGCTCAGGTTCCTGCCGGAAATGTTCTTTTTGAGTGTTGAATAGATTCATAAAAATCTGCATTTCCTGATCTTTAGGTGAGCGACCGGTTGCCAGTTGGAAAGCCCGTCCGATCTGTTCCTCTAAAGAATCCTTAGCTTCCTGTTGAACCCGTTGTGCCAACACCCTTGAGCATTCCACAAATTGGGGGTCGTTCAATAATACCAGAGCCTGTAGCGGGGTGTTGGTGTTCTCACGCTTTACAATGCACACATCGCGATTTGGGGCATCGAAGGCGGTCATAGCTGGATGTGGGGAGCTACGCTTCACAAAAGTGTAAAGACTCCTCCGATATAGACTGTCTCCTCGGGTAACCCGATAGTGCAATAACTTGTGGGAAAAATTGCCTTTTTCGATCCAAAGGCCCTCTGGCTGATAGGGCCGAACGCTTTCCCCTCCCAGTTTATTTACTAATAACCCACTAGCAGCTAGTGCGTTATCTCTTATCATTTCTGCTGATAGTCTATAGGTTGTACCCCGGGCCAAGTAGCTGTTTTGAGGGTCCATTCGTAACTTTTCCTCGGTGGTTGAACTGGATTGCCGATAGGTATGAGACATCACCATCAACTTAAGTAGTCCTTTGATGTCCCACTGCTGCTCCACTAAAGTAACCGCTAGCCAATCCAGTAATTGGGGATGTGTGGGCAAGGCACCTTGTACCCCAAAATCATGAGGAGTGCTCACCAACCCCTGTCCAAACAACATCTGCCAATAACGGTTGACGGTCACCCGGGCGGTCAAGGGGTTGTCCCCACTAAATAGCCACTTTGCCAATCCCAAACGGTTTCGAGGAGTACCTTCTGGGAATTGGTTTAGTATTTCCGGGGTACCTGTTTCAACCTGATACATTGGGGCATCATAAGCTCCTCGCCGATAGGCAAAAGCCGCACGCGTCTGTGGTAACTCTTCCATAATCATCACCTCCGGAATGGCATTCATCAACTCCAGTTTTCTTCGTCTCAGTTCCTTTAGCCTATGGTTACTGTCGATAATTTCCGGGTGATGGGCCAAATTATGCGCATGAATGTGGTCGGAGGTTGTTTGCCGCTCCTGTAAAGACTGGCTATTGTACAATTTATGAACCTCTAAAGTGGTTAACGAAGAGCCAAATAGGTAGATCTCATCCAGCTCTCCCTTCAGTACTCCATTTTCACCGGTAAAACTACGGTAGCTCTTGGCTACCCGCACCGGCCTGTCAATGAGCTCGTGGGCACCGGGTCCCACCGTTTTAGCAGATTTATACAATCGATCATAGCCAATATCAAGGTTCTGGTCCCTACCATCAATGTATAGCTTAATTCCCCCGGCTTTTCCGGAGCCGTCATACGTGAAAAAGACATGAGTCCAGGTGCTTAACTTTACTGATCCGAGAGTGGAAGCATGAATATAGTTATGGGGTAATGAATGAATGAGGCGGAAATTGAGGCGGTTTTGCGAATCCAAATAGAGATCCCATCCCCGCCAAAAATTGTTCTTCTCGCCAGCTGTGCCCATCAACGTTTGGGTTTTGAGTGAGTCTCGCTTGGTAGTATTTACCCACAAGCCTCCGGAAAAGGCTTGGGTCCATTCAAAATTCGGCACATCATGAATATACAGCTCATCGTACTCGCCGGTAAAATGCAAGGACTGCCCCACTTTACCAGGTACTAATTGTGGATTGCCGGGAGAGGTGGCGCGAGCATTATTATCAATTATCTGGTTTTTCAACGGCCCTTTGTGTTTAGCGGGATCCTTAAGATCGGACCGCCGTTGATCTCGAATTTGATCCAGTGGTAAATGAATGATCTTGGAGGGTGATGCGGTGGATTTGACGGGAATAGATGCTACCTTTAAGTTGCGGGTAAGAGTGTCACGCCGTTGCTCCTCACGACTGATCTCCTGGTCCAAAAAGGTCATGATCTTGTCTGTTTCCGCATCGGTCAATGGCAGCATGGGACCGTAATTTCCGTCATCACCGGTCATGCCCAGCTCCTTAATGTTGTTGAAGAAAGCCGCAAACTGATAGTAATCTTTTTGAGATACAGGATCGAACTTATGATCATGACAGCGAGCACAATTCATGGTGAGCCCCAGGAAAGCCGTTCCCGCAGTTTCCGCACGGTCAAACACATAACTCAATCGGTACTCCTCATCAATGGCCCCTCCTTCTGCGGTCATTGGGTGGTTTCGGTTAAAGGCCGTGGCCAATCTTTGTTCCCGAGTGGCGTTGTCCAGGAGGTCTCCGGCCAATTGCCAGGTTACAAATTGGTCATAAGGCATATTCTCGTCAAAAGCTTTGATGACCCAATCACGCCAGGGCCACATCATGCGCCATCCATCCGCGTGCAGACCATGAGAGTCTGCATATCGTGCCAGATCCATCCATTCCATAGCTAATCGTTCTGCATAGGCGCTGGACTCCAACAATTCATCAACCATCTTCTCATAAGCATCCGGGCTTTGGTCTTCTACAAAATTTTTGATCTGTGTCATAGTGGGCGGAAGTCCCGTAAGGTCCATGCTTACCCTGCGCAGTAGCCGCTCTTTGGAAGCCATGGGATTCGGTGCCAGACCCTGTTGGGAAGCCTGTTGAAAAATAAAATGATCAATTTCGTTTTGCGCGGGAACCTCAGAGTCCGATAAAGTTGGCACTTGAGGCTTTTGGGGAGGGGTGAATGCCCAATGGTCTTTCCATTCTGCTCCCTGTTCTATCCATTTAATTAGAGTGGCCTTTTCTTCCGCTGTCAGTTTCAGGTTGGAATCTGGCGGAGGCATCATGTCTTCAGGATCTGCGCTGATAATACGATGAACCAAAGGGCTCCGGCGGATGCTACTGGCTTTGATTACCCGGGCAGCTTCCTGCGGCAGGTCCAGTCGCAGATCCGCTTGACGGGCTTGTTCGTCCGGTCCGTGGCATTTATAACAACGATCCGAAAGAATGGGCTTAACATGGAAGTTAAAATCAATTTCATCAGGCAAAGCCTCATAGGCTTGGGATACCGGATCTGGTATCTCCACGGAACAGGAGCACAGAACTATCAGCAATACCGGTATGCCCAGTTTTTTCATAGCTAAAATATACGAATTTTTATCAGTCTTTTTCCAGGAGTAAATCCACACATCGTCTCCAAAATGCCCCATAGTGCTCCCAATAAACGAAATTGCAGGCCCAATGAGGAGCCGGGTCGGACATGTAAGCCAGGACCCTGCCTTTATTAAAAATTCCCAGGACCAATGCTGGATCACCCGTTTCCTTAAATTCCAGCAACGTGTTATGTTCGGGCAAGGATAACGTTTGATTATACCCTAAAATCGGGGGGCTGTCATCCAGGGGAATCTCTGCAAAGATTCCCTCGCCAGCTGAAGTAGCTTGGAGACTATACCCTTCGGTACTCTCCACCAGGTCCTCAATATCCAGACACTTTACGGGGAGTATTTCCCGAAGCTGCGTGCGGCCCCACCCTCCTTTACCCAGTTCTCCGGTAAAAGAGTACCAACCTCCTAAAAACATGAAATGGGTGCCGGCCTGAGCAGCTTCAACTGAAAGTCGAATACGATCTGGGAAAGTCAATACTTGATTACCAAACTTTTCTCTATCAAAAAAGCTGGGAGCTAACTGAAAGAGCTTGGCATCTACATCACTGAAGATCAGCACATCATATTCCTCTAGGATCTTCTCATAGTCACCAGGACCCAATTTGTTGTAGAAGTCCCACGCCGATACTGACGTCACCTGGTGCTCCTCTCCTACTTCCAGGGCGTCCTTCAACCATTTACCATAATTAAATATGTCCAGGCCCTTGTGGGAATAATGAAAAGGTGTTTCGGCAAATACCGGACCTGTAAGTACTGCCCAGTCCCCCACATAATAGATCTTTGCCATAATGAAATTTGAATTTAAATTATTAAAAGGTCGCTCTACCCCCGGACAGGTCAAAAATGGCTGCGGTATTAAAACTGGCTTCCTCAGAAACCAACCAGCAAGAGATGGCTGCGGCCTCTTCTACGGTGCCTAGTCGCTTCATTGGGATCTTATCGGTCATATATTGGAGTACTTGCGGATCAGTATCCAGATTCATTTTGGTGGCGATCACCGCCGGGGCCAGTCCATTAATGGTAATCCCGGATTGAGCATATTCCTTGCCTACACCTTTAACCAAGCCCATAAGACCAGACTTGCTGGCAGCGTAGCCTACCATATTTGGGTTTCCCTCTTTGCCTCCAATACTGGTCAGGTGTAGAATACGTCCATAGTTGCGCTTCAACATCAAGGGAAGAGCACTCTGGGTCACATTAAAAGCACCTGTTAGATTAACTGTACAGACCTGTTGAAACTCTGCCAAAGGGTAATCCTGAATTTTTAAGCCAGTGGGACCCACTATCCCCGCACAATTCACTAAAATATCCAGACGTTCCTGCCTTTGATAGATGTGTTCCAATACTTCTTTGACAGCCGAATCATCCGTAATATCCAAGGGATAAGGCCAGGCTGTTCCTTCCTTTTCCTGTATCTCCCCCACCAGGTTACTCAATCCGGTCTCATTAATATCCGTTACCGCCACTGATGCCCCTTCTTCTGCCAGTCTCTTGGCAATGGCCTCACCTATGCCACGGGCGGCGCCAGTTACCACTGCTACCTGATCTTTAAACCTGTTTTTCATCATGCTGCTGTTCTAGATGATCTATCATATTCCTAATGTCTTTGCCGCCGCGGTAACCCACAATTACCGTTAGAATAGCATACCAGAGCAACACCATTATTACAAAAATTGTCCAGAATATCATGTGCGCTTTAATTTATTCTTTAACATCGATCCTATCACCATGGCGATGGCAGTACAAGCGTAGGTTGAAACTCCCAGTTTGTAAGGTCCTAACTGCTGGGCCATGTCCTGTGTTGCCTCTGCTTGCTGCAGGATCAGGAATGAAATAGGCATAATACAGCCGGTAGTGATGGCCGCAATAGCTCCCCAGTTGTTGGCCTGTTTCCAATAGCAAGCCGCTATCAGGATCACACTCATACTGGCCAAATAAACGGTCCCTGTGACCTGCATGTAGACCCAAAGATCACCTTTCAAGGGGTACCAAAGACCATAAAGCAGTAGAAACACCCCAATTACAGCTATCAGTACTCGATTCCACAGTATACCCCGTTGATCGGACCATAGGCCTTTGTGAATAGGTCTCATAATATCATTATAAATCACCGAACTCCAGGCAATCATGTAGGAAGAATTAGTCGACATGTCTGCTGCCAGCATAGCCGCTATAAGGATTCCCAACAAACCTACGGGCACCAGTTGTGATAGTAGGTTGGGCATAGCCAGTACTCCTTTTTCGGCAAACAGATCAGCTCCAAAGAAATGCAGCGCCCCTATACCCAATATAGCCGGAATGGTAAATCGGACCAGAAAAAATGGGCTGGTGCCCCGATAAATTTTCTGTCCGGTGAGCGCGTCCTTGGCAGAAAGTACTCTGGATATCATAGTTTGCCAGGTTAAAACAGCGGCGAAAGCCACCAGTAGATCCAATAAAATGCGATCTATGCCATAATCACCATTGACAAAAGGGTTATAGGCCCCTGCTCCTAGTTCATTATAAGTGGTTTCATTTAAAGTCCCCCAGCCAAAGCTCCAGATGATCAGTCCCACCACCGCCAGCAATCCTATACTCATTACTACGAATTGAATATAGTCTGTAACAAGCACCGACAGCATACCGCCTAAAATGGTATAAACGGCTATTCCCACCAGGATCACTGTCATGATCAATTCCAAATACCTTAGATCAAACCCTCCTACAATAGCCAGGAAATCTCCTGCCTGGCGTAAAAACACACCCATATTCAGTAAACCTCCCAGCACAATGACCACTCCGCTCGCCCATCTGACCTTGGTTCCAAACTTGGACTCAAATAATTCAGGTATGGTGATCACTTTTTGCTGTCGCAGCGGTTTGATGCAGAATCCTGTACTGCCTACCACGAACATGGCCAAGGCCAGCGCGATCCCCGGAGTGATCCCCGCGAAACCGTATTTGTAACCAAGCTCAGCGTTGGCCATACAGGTCGCAATACCAAACTCCGTGGCAGAAAGACTGGCAATTCCCAGGTACAGATCCACATTGCGCCCGGCTACCAAGAAATCGTCAACTTTTTTTACATATCGCCGTACGTAAAGCCCGGCGGTCACTGCTCCCACTAAATACAGCAGGATAATTGAACCATCCACCCACCAATTGAAATTGGTCATTGGTCAGCTTTCAGTTCTTGAATTAGTTTAGTCAATGCACTGACTACAGCCTCCGTGATTTGTTCTCCTTTATTAACTGTAGCCTGAGTAGGATCTCCATAAACACCATTTGGTGTCATCTCTTTCATGGTCCGATAATACGAAGCCCCGGAGGAGCGCAACAGATCCGCTTCGGCCCAAGAGAAGGTGGATTGGTTGCCACCGGGCCCTACTTTATCCCCCCTTACCAAGTCGGGGTCGATGTACATTATGACGGAGGTTTCAAACTCACCAGCATGCCCCACGCCGCCGGGGCCAGTAGTAGTAATATCTTTTAACGAGTCTCCTGCGATACGCCACCATGAGGTTGTAACTATTTGTTTATCAGGATAATTATAACCCATATCTTCAATAATAACTTGATTTATAGCCTGATTCCCTCCGTGACTATTGAAAATCACCGTTTTGTGAAATCCATGATGAAATACCTGCTTGATAATATTACGAACTTGGTTCATATAAGCCTGATGTGAAAGGCTCAGACTTCCAGGAAAAGAAAGATGATGATCCGAGCATCCTACAGCTATAGAAGGAAGGATCAGCACATCCTGAGAGACACCTTGTTCCAGTACATTTAGAAAATGCTCCCCTATCAAACGGTCGGTGGCTAACGGCAAATGACTGCCGTGCTGTTCGGTAGCAGCCGTCAATAACAACACTGGAGTGTGACGGTCACAGCTGGCTAGTTCTTCGGAAGTAAGTTGATCCCAAATCATGATTTTGCGGCCCACATTTCAATTTCAACCAAAAGTGTCAATAACAGGTCACTGCCAATAGCGGCCCGTACCGGTAAAGGTTCCGAAAAATATTGGCGGTAGACCTCGTTGAATGGTGGCCAATCCGCCAAGTCCTTTAGGTAAACATTCACTTTAAACACATCATCCAGGGAGCATCCTGCTTGGGACAATTGCTTCCGGCAATTGTCCAAGGTACAGATTGTCTGCTCTTCAATGGTCTCACCCACTACTGTGCCTTCATCATCAATGGCGGCTTGACCAGAGATCACCACCAGTTTAGAGGCGGCAACTTCCAACACCGGTGAATAAGGTCCAGCCGTTTTGTGTTGGCTGGCGCCTACTGGTAATTGCTTGGCGGGACCGGACACAACAGGGCCTAGAAAATGAGGCAAATACCCCGTAAAACCGGCAATTTTCCAGGATCCATCTACCCTGCGGCATCGATACAAAGTTTGCCATTCCATAGGAACCTGGGATCCGTCGGCACGGTTAAGCGCCCCGAAGAACTTCTTATGCACCAGTGCGGCATCTCCCTGGATGTCAATATCCCGAAGTGTGGTAACCCGGAAAAAAGCTGATTCAATATCTTCATCCCATTGAATTTTTTGAAAACTCCTGGCCTGGCGAAGCCATTCGTTTCGATAAGAAGACAGATCGGGAAAATTTATGCTCCAGGCATCGGGATTGGGCTGCCGACCGCCGTCGATGCCCATAAACCCTTCCTCTACGAAATCCTGGGCCACCATATCCCAATCGGCGTTGACAAAAGCTTTAATGTCCCGTGCTACCAACATCTCCCAGATATGCCAGCGATCACTTTTTTCAGGAAACGGATTTTGATTCATTACTTGTATTCTTTTTGACCGACTTTATACTGTTCAATTGCCTGCGGATCCGGCTCCACACCCAGTCCCGGGCCTTCGGGAAGATACACATAGGGCGGTTCTATTTTCAGGGACTCCTTGAGCAGATCATGTTCTCGAACAAGCTTACCGAATATATCACTGGGCCAAACACATGATGCCGCAGCTGCCACTGAATGCACGTACATAGCTTCCAGTATGCCTAAGTCTACCTCCGAACCATGCCAACAGGGTAATTCTGCTGCACTGGCGATATGATCGAGCTTTTGAAAATTCGCTAGTCCCCCATTGAAATTAAATCCATCTACAGCCCTCATCTCCAAAGCCTGGATGGCATCTTTAACCCGTTGGCCATGAAGAATATAAGGCAATGAAACATGTAGGACAATGGGGATATTTCCGTATTGGCGCAAGGCTGCATATTCGGCCAGCTGCCAGCGAGGTATGGGGTCTTCAAGACAAAGCATGTTACCCACCCTTTGCAACCAATCTATGCGCTGTCTGGCTTCATATCCATACTTCCAGCGTTCATTGGGATCCAATATTACCTGCATTCCAGGAGCTACCTTGGAAATTGTTTCGCACCACGCCACTACATCATCTTCCAAATCGCACTTGAACTTTACACAATCGTAACCCTGGTGATGAAAATTTTCTGCTAGTGCCGCTATGTCAGTACTGCTACGATGACTGGACCATGCCCCGATCTTTACTTTTTCACGCAATGCACCCCCCAACAAGTCCACCACTCTCATATCATGGGCCTTGGCATAGGCATCCCATATCGCACATTCGAATCCGTCATATTCCCGGCAAAAAGCAAAAGGAAGCTGTTGTAGCGACAAAGCGTTCAAGTCTTTCCCCATTAATTGAGCTACGATATCATCCACCACCGGCCATTGATGATTTCGATACAGTTCACCCCAGCCTATGATTCCATTGGTGAGCTCAAGTTTCACCAATAGCTTGGACAGCTGATCAAATTGGACACTCCAGCCCGACTTTGCTCCCACAGGCAGCTTATGCAATGGTTTGTTGATGTCTTCGCTGGATATGGTACCGGCTCTGGCTGGCACTATTACCTCATAGCAAGTGATTGCAGTTATCTTCATGGTTGTTCTGTGGAAAAACGATTGAACAATAAGCTGGTGGTACCTTTATCCACATATAGGGTTTGACCGGTTATGGCACTACTCAAGTCGCTCAGCAGAAAAGCTACGGCGTTACCACAGTCCTGGGGGTGTATATCATGCAATAGCACCTGCTGGTCCTTGACAAAGTCCTTTACCCACTTCTGGGGATCGTTGGTCCAGGTTTTGATCAGATCATAATTCTGTTCGGCGTGTACATAGCCCGGCCCTACGGCATTTACCCGGATATCGAAGGGTCCCAGTTCCACCGCCATACCCCGTGTTAAACCTTCCACCGCCGACTTGGCGCTAGCATAGATGGCATATCGTGACATGGTGGCCAAAGCATTTACTGAAGATATGTTGACGATACTGCCTGGCATTTCATGCTCTAGAAGTTGGTTGACAAAACCTTTAGAAACCTGCCAAACGCCTTTAATATCTACATTATACAGGGTATCAAATTCCTCTTCACTGGCCAGGTGGGCCAATTTGCTCAACCCTACCCCAGCATTATTCACCAACCCGTGAAGAGGTCCTACTTCGGTGGCTATTTTTTCAAACATCTCCTTGATTTGCTGGCTGTTGGAGACATCTGCAGCAACGGGAATGGCTCCAGGATATCGTTTAGCAGCGGCCTCAGCCTTCTCTTGGTCAATTTCATTGAGTAGGATCGTGGCCCCGAACTTAGACAGCGCCTGACATACCCCGGCACCTACACCTACACCACCGGCACCGGTCACTAATATATTTTTATCTTTTAACATGGCATCACATTATACCAAATTGTTCAAAGGCCTGACAGGCGCTCATGCCCGACTCAATAGCCAACCTTACCTGTTGTTCACCCCGTGCTTTTTCCAATGCACCTGCAATGATTTCCGATTCACGGTCCTGTGGGACCACGCACACACCGTCCAGGTCACCAAAAATCAGGTCTCCTGGTTTTACGGAAACACCACCCAGCATTATTTCTGTCCTAAAGGCCACTACTTTTCCTCTAGGAGCCTGATCTTGAGCATATCGTCCATAGGAGAAAGTGGGAAAATTGAGGTTCAGAATACCGTTGGTATCCCTGGAGTAACCATCAACAACAGCACCAACGGCCCCCAGTTTTAAGGCCCGGGTACTCATCAGTTCTCCCCACAATGCGTAGTCTGGAGAGGCTCCAGTACATATATAAACCTCGTGAGGCTTCAGATCATCAAGGGCTTCCAACATTAATCCGAATGGTTTGTCGGAAAAAGGTGCTGCTTGCGGTTCATGTGCATCGGCCTCCACTACCGGCATTGCTCGTCCAGCTACTACCATATCAGAACGTAAAGGTTGAATCTGTGGAGGCAGGAATTGATTTCTCAAACCTAAATTGTCCATGATATCCCCGATCACCGCCGAGAACAACTCTTTTCTCACCAATTCCAGCATTTGCTGGTCATTGTCCCACAGTTTTTCGTTCATATGGCCAAAATGTTTTTTACCATTTGATATTCCTCGTAAAGCGGCTGTCCCTCAATCCCCTGTAATAGGCTGTTCAGGGTCGGATCATCGCCTTCATAAAAGGCCTTAATCACCTTCCACCGTATGGAGTTTTGAGAGCCATTGGTGGATTCCATAAGGGTACGCGCCTGTTGATCCAGATCCAGACTCTTCATCATCTGTATCCCCAATATGTTGTTGATACGCCCGTTTTGAAAATGTTTTCCCGTAAAATCCATCAACGATTGTGCCGTTTGCTGGGCCATTTCCTGCTTACCCAGTGCTTTTTCGCATCTAGCTTTTAAGTATTGGACCTTGCGGAGGTCTGGGTCAAACGGTTTCCCAACACCCAGGTTTTCGGGCCATTCTGCAGCTTTCACCAGCAGGTCAAGGGCCTGTTGATATTTCTGCTTTTTCATTAACGCCATCGCTTGATTTAGATGAGCCTGTTCATAAACACGGCGACTGGCTGAAGCACCTTCAAAAGGAAGGACCTGCAGGCGATCCAGAACTTTTATGGCTTCAGGGTATTTTTGATTTTTTAAGAGTGATCGTGCATGTGACAGTCCTAAATTATAGCTTTGCGGCCATTTCTTATGAGCTTTTGCCGCTAGCTTTAGCTGTTGCTGATACTGACCCTGGTTTCCATAATGGTCGATTAGCGCATCGTGAAAACGCCACTGTTGGGGATCCAACTTCAGCGCCATCTGCAGATCGGTTTCAGCGGACGTTCCCTCTATTTTATGTAACAGATGCGCCCTGGTTATGTAGAAGATAGCCTGTTGTGGCTCTTGTGCACAAGCTTTAAACAACGCAGCCGCTTCAGTCACCCTATTTCGTCCCCAATAGTTTAGTCCCAAATAATATTTGTAACTCCAATGGTTGTTCTGCTCATTCGCCCATTCCAAAACCGGAAGTGTTTCCCGCCGAAAAGGAAATACAAAGTCCACGGAGTTTGAAGTCAGGGTTTCCAGTTTATTGGCGTCTTTATCCAGATAAGCCATCCAAATTTCGGATACGGTGTTATCGGCCTTTTGGAAAAGTTGCCTGGCTTTGTCAACCAGCCCCCAGTTATAATAGTCAACAGCCAGTTCCATATAACTCTGAGCGGGTAATTCATTAAATAACACAGACTTCAGAGTTTGATGCTTTTCCCAGAGTGCGAAATGGTTCAAGGGATCGATCTTCAATACTTGGTCCAAGGAATTACTCATCTGAGGATCATTTCCCGCCAGGCCCTGGGCCAGGGCCTTTACCTGTAAAGCCCTCACATTGGATGCATTGAAGTGCAACGCTTTCATGGCAAACAGCATGGCATCCTCGATCCTTTGTTTACCCAATGATATCTCCGCCATTTGGGTGTAAGCAGCGGTGCTGAACTCCGGTGATCGGGCAGCCCAGCCCAAACTTTCCAGGGCGTTGACGTGATCGCCTTGTGCCCGGTATATGTTACCGGCGACATAATTTGCCTGCGCATGATAAGTATCTATACTAAGAGCGAAATGGGCCTCTTTCAGGGCCTCATCCAATTGACCGCTTCCATAGTGCAAGTCGGCTAAGGCTACTCTAGCCGGAATATGTGCTGGGTCCTTTTGTAAGCAAGCGGTAAAGGCTTTATGTGCTTTCTCAAACTCTCGGTATTCCACGGCTTCCAGACCCTGATGAAATAACATACCCGGGCTGTCCGTAGGCAATTCCTGTGGATACTCAAAAGGGCGCCGCAGCTGGAGGTCGGCGGGGTCACTGGTGTATTTGAGATCCATTTCCGGCACCCGAATCTGGTAAGAACCCGAGGGCATAGGAATGCTAAATTGTTTCACTTGAGCCGGCTGCATAGCCAAATCCCTTTGAAAGACCACCTTTTCCTCATCCCATACTTTTAACGTTCCCTCGGCAACACCCAGGGCTTGAATGCCGATGGTTAGTTGGTCATCCTGAGGAATTAGGTGCAGCACTGCATGCGGGCTTACTTCGGTAATGCCTCCAATTTCCTTCACTGGAAACCATATCTCACGCCAAGTGTCGTAGGCATGAGAAGGAAAAGGAGCTTGTGTAATGGGATTACGATGTTCTCCTGGGGAATATTGGTCGAATAACCGGCCCGCCTGGAATTCAATATACTGGCCATCAGAATCGGTTAATAGATCTTCCCAGATGCCCCCTGATCGGGATAGCGCCCATAGCCACAATTTTTGTCCCGGCATTTCTTCGTAATGCGCCCAATGACCAAAACCATAGTGATCATCATGGAAATAACCACCAAAGAAATCATTGTATTCCCCTACCACGTGATAGGATTTGCTGGGGCCGAAATTGTTTTCCGCGTACTTAGCTAAATTATGCCCTTCTTTATCCAATGGCCAGTTTTTGGCTTCGCCGCTATGTTTCAGATAAACGTCACCAGGGGTATAGAATTCCAAATCGTTCTTGGCAAAGGCCGCAGCGGTCATCCAGTTGTAGTAGCTTTGGGTTTGGGAACTGGGATTATACCACAATACCTTGGTCTCAAAGTAGGCTTTATCCGGCGGCAGGGTAATATCAACCCGCCATTGGGTGTGCGAAGGCAGATCGATATTGCCCACTACACAACTGACACTGCCATCTTCGAGGGTGCGTGTAGTATAATCTACCGGGGTAGCGGTAGAGGGGTGGTGTCCGATAATCCCGAAATTAAACTCAATCCCCCCTGAGGTCCAAGGTCCGCGCATAGAGATATTCCGGAACTTCATTACTTCATTGCGGTATATGAACTCCTCACCGTTGGTCTTGTCGATGGCGCCCCATACTTTTCCTCCTACTTCCGGCAAAACAAATACCTTTATATAATCATTTTCCAAAGTGACCACCTTCCAGGTCTGCGGGCGCGCGTCGTGGCTATAACCCTCAAATTTGTGGTAAGGATAGATTTTGGTATTGCTGGTTAGAATGGGAATGGGATTGGGGTCACTAAATGGATAGGTATCGAAAGTACGGGATTCTTCCTTTATGGTAGCGGACTGACCCCAGACGCTCATGGAGACCATAATCAAGGAAAAGACTAACAATACCTGTCGAATTAACATACGTTTCATAAAATTTCTATGATTAAAGTACAGTATTGATCATCTGCTATCACACAGAATATAGTCAAGCAGGAGGCCATCCAAGTGCGGAAGACCTCACGGAAGACTTTGAGTTATTTCGATTCCATCTTGTAAACCAGCACCTCATGGTTATTCCGCGCCCAGAGTAACCAATACTCGTCATCGACTGATTTCACCCGGACAATATCTCTGACCTCTCCCCTTACAGCCAATCCAGTTTTATCATAAGACAACGACACATAGTCACCCTTTCCAACTCCTTTGAGCACAGTTCCCAGACTGGCATCATATTCTCCGAATTTAACACGGCTACCGCTAAAGTTCCCGCCTAATATCAGATCCTTAATTTGATCATTATCTATGTCCTCTATAAATATGCCATACACCGGTGAGAGTTGGGCGGCCACGGGAAAAGGTACGAATCTAAAGGTGCCGTCTCCCAGATTTTCAAGGTAGCCTGATGAGAATTCCGTGGCATTTAATATCTCCACCCCGGCAAGCTCCTCGGGACTAAATATGTCGGTTATGGTTTGATCGGCATAATCGGCATAGTTAACGTACTTTTTCTTAATCAATGGAAGTTGATTTTCCAGATCATCTTTGGAAAAGGCCGGATAACTTTTTCCCTGTTGGTAATAACAAAGAATGGGGTCTACCGTGCCATTGCCGTCAAAATCTTTGAGGTATAGCTCTACCGGTTCATCGGCAGAGGTCTTAATTTGTGAGTTCCATCCGAAATTTCCCAACGCGAAATCCGTGTCTCCATCATCGTCCAGATCAGCCGCCTCAATGCTATTCCACCAACCGGTTAATGTTTCAGTACCAGCGGAACCGGAGACTTCTTTTAAACTGCCACTTTCGTTTTGGAACATTCTCACCGGCATCCATTCGCCTACCAACACCAAATCCGGAAGTTTGTCGGCGTTAAAATCTGTCCAAATGGCCTCCGACACCATGCCGGGATTTAACAGTTCAGGATTAACCGTTTCCGTTATGTCCTGAAAATTACCCCCACCATCATTTTCCAATAAGTAACTTCTGGGGGCTGTGGGATAGGATCCCGGCACTAAACGACCACCAATGAATAAATCCAGGTCGCCATCGCCATCGTAGTCGGCAGAGGATACTGAAGATCCGGATGTAATCATAGCAGGCAGGGCGTTCTGATCCCGAACGAATTGTCCCTTACCCAGATTTCTATAAAGCCGGTCCTGCAAAAATTCCTCTTCTCCTTGAAAGTCCGCCCCGCCGCTCACTACGTAAAGATCGACGTCGCCATCATTATCGGCATCGAAGAACAACGCCCCAACATCTTCATATTCCGCCTCGGTTTCAAATCCAACGTTGAAACTTTCAGAGGGACTTTGCAGGAGTACCTCCCCGGGTTGTCCTTTGGCTCCGCCTATGTATAAATCGTCCAAACCATCACCGTTAATATCGGCCACGGCAATTTTAGGGCCCTGGGTGGATAATTTATGGGGCAATAGTTGCTGTTGTTTAAAATCAACAAACCGGTTCTCCTGATGATTGAAGATCTTAAGGTCGGATTTGCGAAACCAGGTTGGCTCCGCCTGTATGCTGTCACTTGCGGTTGTTTCAGGGGCTAATTTTTGATCTATGGTAATGGTGCGGTTGACTGGCTGAGCTTTTAAGTACTGGTGTTGGCCATTGGCCCAGTGAACGTCTATGCCGTCCACCTGTTTATGCTCTCCTAACCCAAATACCAGTTCCTGGTCCACGGCCGACTGGAAACCTCGGGTCGGCATTAATTCCTGACTAAACTGTTGGTCACCGCAATGTAAGGTTACCTTAGACCCCACCCCAAAGGTGTTCAGGCTATCGCCTTTTAGTTTTACCTTTAAAAAATTATTATCATTTAGCAGCCTGGAGTTGTTGCGGTAAACAAAAGCCTTTCCGTTGGTATTGTTCACCACCAGATCAAGGTCTCCGTCATTGTCGAGATCTCCGTAAGCTGCCCCATTGGATAGGGAAGGTTGATCCAAACCCCATTCCTGGGTTTTTTTATGGAAGGTTAGGTCGCTTTGATTTTGATAGATGTAATTCGGAACCAGGATGGAAGGCATCTGATTGATGGTTTCCATAGGTGCCATTGCTTCACCTCCGGCATTTTCTCTGATCTTTTCACTTACCAGGAAATTCATAAAATCCATATTGGTGTAATCCCGCTGGTAGCCATTGGAGATAAATAAATCCTTATAGCCGTCGTTATCGAAATCCGCAAACAAAGATGCCCAACTCCAGTCGGTGTTAGAAACCCCGGCCATCTGTCCGATTTCACTGAAACCAATTCCCTGTTGATTCAATTGCAGCATATTGCGCATGGACTGATGATGGAATCCCGAGGAAATCAATCGCTGATACTTGTCGTAATTATCCGGTCCAAAAACCAGCTTTTGCCGGTAGTTATCCTCAGGTAACATGTCCAAGGTCATGATGTCCACATAGCCATCGTTGTTGATATCAGCCATATCCGATCCCATGGAAAACATAGAAACGTGGCCTACATAGTCTTTTAGTTGATCGGTAAAAGTACCGTCCTGATTGTTTATATACAGGTAGTCCTCTTCGTTATAGTCATTGGAAACATAGACATCTGGCCAGCCGTCGTTGTTTATATCAGAAATTCCGATACCCAGGCCAAACCCCAGTACATTGGTTTTGATGCCTGCAGCCCTGGTGACATCAGTAAAGAAAAGACCGTCATTGCGGTAAAGTTTATCTCCCAGGTTCCGATCACTCCTTTCTTTTAATGCTGGTGTGAGCGTACTGAAGCCCGCGTATTTTTGCAGGCTATGATTCAACAGATACATATCTAAATCTCCGTCCCGGTCATAATCGAAAAAAGCAGCCTGGGTAGAATAGCCGGGATCGGCTAAGGCGGCGGAGACCGATTGTTCGGTGAACGTAAGATCTCCATTATTAATAAACAATAGATTTCTGCGGTTCATGGCATTAGCAGCGGCAGAACGGCACACATAAATATCCAAGAAACCATCGTCATTTACATCGGCCATGGTGGTTCCGGTATTCCAAAGCCCTGCGGCAGCTACGCCTGCTTCTTCTGCAATCTCCTCAAACTCCCAATTTCCTTTATTGAGATATAGATGACTGGCTACCATATTTCCGGTAAAATAGATATCCGGAAGACTGTCGTTATTGATATCTCCAATGGCTACTCCACCACCATTGTAGAAATACCCGTATTTTAGAACATTAAATACCTCTGTTTCTTTAACCAGATTATTGAATTTAATGCCGGTTTCACCGCTTGGCAACAGCGTAAACAGGGTGTCAGGCGTGGGATCCTTGCACGAACATATAGTGAATACGGATAGTGCAAGAATTAATAAATTCTTCAATAGTGGTTTCGGGCAGTTCAATGATGTAAATAATAAAAGAAAGTGCCAGGGTTTTACCTTGGCACTTTTCTAATCCTAATAAACACTTATAGTGGCTTGTCTAATTCGAATCCCACCACACGCGAACGCCTCCATGATCTTGTCCACCATTTTCAGGGAACTGAATAGCAGCGTCCACAGCAGTTCGATTGTTGTCAAATTCACCGGTGACATATTGCATCTTACGCATGATTTCGTTCGCAGCTACGTCAGGGTTTTCGGAATTCACACGGTCATAAACTGCGGGATATTCCGTTCGTCGCAGTTCAGCCCAAGCTTCCCAGCCGTCAGGATACAACGCCAGCCATTTCTGAGTGGCGATCTGTTCCCTGGCACGGCCCGCATCATATGCTACGGTAATATCAGTTACCGGCCCCAGACCATCCTGAGGTGAAAGTGGTGCACCACTAGCCAAATAACTGCCGAAATCTGCCTGCACGCCCCATTCGGTCAAAGACTGCAGGATTCCTTCTTCATAAGCTGTTTGAGCATCTGTACCCATGTTCCAGCCGTTCAAAGCGCCTTCAGCTCGCAGGAACCAGGCTTCTGCCGCACGAATCACTACAATAGGTGAACCGGGATCTGCCGCCGGAAGGAATGATGGACCCACATCTGAGTGAGGGTTATTCTGATCCGCGGTTATGAAGATCTTAGATTGACCATTTTGCATCCCTTCATATGGACTGTCGTCAGCATCATCAGCACGGTCACCATTGGCAGCCGGGCTAAACAAATGAGGCGTTCTGGGATCGAAGATGGGGCTAGAGGGATTACTACCTCTTTTTAAATGACTCTCCATGGTAGCGCTCATGCGATACTCACCCCAGTTGGTAATGGTAACTATAGGGTTTTTAGATTGATCGTTAACACTAACATATGCACTTTGGTCCTGAGTTTCCATTACTCCATCTGCCACGGCCTTCTCAGCCTCGGATTGGGCCAAACCGGGGTTAACATCTGAAATCCTCAAAGCAAGTCTTAATCGAAGTGTGCTGGCAAAACTGAGCCACTTAGCCACATCACCACCATAAATAAGGTCGTTTGCCCCGAAGGCGTTACCGCCTGGATTGGCCTTAAGTACTGAAACGGCCTCATCCAAGGTAGTAAAGAAGTCCAGATACATGGATTCCTGGGTATCATATGGAACCTCTAGTGAAGCATTACCAAATTGGCTATAAGGAACTGGTCCGTAGTAATCGGTAATTCTATGGTACCCTTCAACTCTCCAAATTTTTGCTACTGCATTCCCTACGGGATCCTCATTGCCTTCAGACTCCGTAAAGTCCTCCACAAACTTGATATTTGGGGCTGCCTGTCCATAAAATGAACTCCAGCACAGGTCACTCCAACGACCTACCTGAAGATAGCGGTCGGAGTCAAAATTTGATTGAGTAGTAGCGAAATACTGCGCATATAAGTCCGAAAACAGGTTCTGAGAGATCTGAAACCTCCAATGAAGCCCGTTCATGGTATTCCACTGAGCTGAAGCAAAGGACAATCCAATCAATGAGCCGTCCACCTTATCGGCGGTCAATGCCAAAGGATCGGTGTTGATTTCCTCGAAATCGTCGGTACAACTGTTAATACCCACACCCACAGCCAGCGCTAAAAATGGGATTAGTAAATATTTTAATTTTTTCATTTTTGTATAATTTAAATTACACGGTTTGATATCTAATATAAACATTAATACCCTGAAATAGTTTTAGAATCCGAATTTCAAGTTAATTCCAAACTCCTTTACAGGTGGCAATCCGAAAACTTCCCATCCGTCGGAATTGGTGTTAGGATTAACCAATACCTCGGGATCCGCGTTCTCAGCCTTGTTGGAAAAGAAAAACAAATTTCTTCCAATCAAGGAAATATCAATGTGTGTAAATGGCGTATTTGCTAAAGAAGAAGATGGTATTCTGTAGCCAAGTACCAATTCTCGTAACCTGGTATTGGAAGCATCCAAAACAAACGCTTCTCCTACCGGGGCGTTACGACCACCTAATTTGCTCCACATCGCTTCTGCAGTAGCGGACACGTTATTTGGTGTACCATCATCCAGTACCGCCACTTCATTACTGAAGAAATTCTGTCCAAAGATCAGTCCTCCTTCTCTTCCTTCAAGGGTTTCTGTGGTTACCCCGTCAGCAAACATTATGGCGTTGGTGTTGGATACGATGGTTCCTCCTTGCCGGATATCAATTAAGAAACTCAACTTGAAGTTCTTGTAGGTCAGCGTATTGCCAATTCCGCCTAACCAATCCGGATTGTAATTTGCTACCTGAGCGTCCAACCCAGGAGTTGTTCTGGGGGTTCCGTCAGCTTCTACAATTACCCTTCCTTGATCATCGCGGGCAAAGCCTCTGGAATAAACATCTCCCCAAGGTTGTCCTACTACCAGCCTAAACTGCCGTAAGAAGCTGGCACCGCCAATATTCAAGACATCCAGTCCTTCGGCCAGTTTCAACACTTCGCTGTTATTGGCGGAATAGTTGAAAAAGATGTCCCAAGTAAAGTCTCCTGTTTGTACGGGAGTACCACTAAGGGTCAGCTCAATTCCGTCATTTTGAATATCAGCACCATTGATGAATACATTTGATGCACCTGATCCCACTGGAATACTTTGTGCGAATAACTGATCGGTACTATTGGACTTGTACCAGGTAAAGTCAACACCTAATCGACCTTCCAAAAACCTCAAATCTGCACCAATCTCTGTAGCGGTAGTTTCTTCCGGTTTCAAACCAGTGGCTGGGATAGTGGTAGATAATGCCAGGAATCCACCGGTTCCTCCACCGGTTACGTTAGCTGCACGGGCAATTTGGTATGGATCGGTATCGTTACCCACCTTGGCCCAAGAAGCTCTCACCTTAAGGAAGCTCCACCAGTCAGGAAGTGTAACTAAATCACTAACTACAGCGCTCAAACCAACGGAAGGATAAAAGAAAGACCACTCATCCGGTGGTAAAGTGGAACTCCAGTCGTTCCGGGCGGTTACGTCCAGGAAAATAACGTTTTTATAACCAATAGTAGCAGATCCGAATATGGACTGCACTTCCTTTTCTTCAAATTCTTCCGTCGCAGTCACCGTGGCATAATTACTAATGGCAAACAGATTCGGCACGTTTAGCGGACTGTCTCGGCTAGCCCCTACGCTGGTCCTGCTAAACTCGTTTTTACGGATGTTAGCACCTACGGTAGCATCCACGGACCAGTCACCTCCGGCAAAATCACGCTTGTAAGTTAGGAAGGCGTCGGTGTTCCATTCATGACCTCTCTGTTCTCGTTTTCCATACCTGCCATTGTCCGCTACAATGTAGAATCCATTATTCCAGCGGTCTACTCTGGAGTCGTTAAAACGGTCAATTGAAGATCGTACACGAATACTCAAATTCTCAGTTATATCAAAACCAACAGAGAGCAATCCGATAACCCGGTCTTCCAAGTCGTTTCGGTTTACGTTATTTAGCAGCCAGTAAGGATTACTGGGTGCATTGTTTCCAGGAAGCCAGTAGTGCATTTCTACTACACCCTCCGGGTTAGTAAATTCGAAAATCGACATATCCTCAGTTCTGATATTGGGGGCTACTTTATAGAGGGCTCTAATAGGGTTTTGATAGCCTTCACCCTCGAATAATTCACCGTCAAGATCTCGCCGAATGACTGTAAGTTTACCATCAACGGTCAATTTATCAAAGAACTTGGAGGTCATCCGGGCACTTAAATTGTGCGAGTTCATTTGATTGCTAGGCACCACCCCATTGGCGTCGGTAAAGGTATAGGAAACATATGCATTGGTATTTTCCCCTTGGCTGGACACGCTAAGGTTAGTGGCAAAATTATGACCAGTTCGAAAGAAATCAGTGGTCTTGTTGTCCGGATTAGCAGCATAGCTGTATGTAGATACCGGGAAATTGGGATCATTGGACCAGTGAGCTACCTGACTACCATCCAAACGTGGACCCCATGACCGGTTGGCATTAGCGGCATATACCCCGCCAGAGCCTTGTCCGTATTCATTTTGCCAGTTAATCAAATGGTTGACCCTGGAAGCCATAAATGAGGTATTGAGATTCACACTAAATCCTTGGCCACCCATTTTTCCGCTTTTCGTGGTTACCACGATCACTCCATTGTTGGCACGGCTACCATAGAGAGCGGCCGCATTGGCCCCTTTCAATACCGTAATAGATTCTATATCATCAGGACTGATGTTATTTATGTTTCCGCCCAATGTTACACCATCGACCACGTAAATAGGCTCACTACTACCCGCAATAGATCGATTACCCCTTAGAGTCACCTTGGGGTCTGCACCCAAACCACTGGTTCGAGAGACCGAAATACCGGCAACCTTACCGGAAAGTCCTTCTGCGATAGCTAGAGGACGAGCCTGAGTTAGTTCGTCGGTGGTTACGTTCTGCGCGGCATAGGTTACGGCTTTCTTTTCACGCTCCACGCCAAATGCGGTAACCACCACTTCTTCCAAAGTAGAGACATCCGCTGTCAACCTAACATTAATTATTGATTGATTTCCCACCGTTACGATTTGATTTTCGTACCCCACGAAGGAGAAGATCAAATTTGCTTGGGGGGTTACTCTTATGGAGTAATTCCCATCAACGTCGGAAGTGGTTCCCTGAGTAGTACCCTGAATGAGTACATTCACCCCGGGAAGCCCCACACCTTCATCTGCTGATGATACATTACCTGTTACTGTACGCTCCTGGGCCCATAACACCGTAGTAAGAGCGAAAGCAATAGACAGTAGTAATAGCTTTCTCATAGTTTACTGTTTAGTTTTAAATAGTTGATCGCGAAATAACCTCAGTTTGTTCGAAATCATGGTTTTAACCCATTAAATGGGTTCAAACATCTAAGTAATATCATAAATCGAGTAAAGAAAAATTATTAGCTCAGAGGCCACGAAACATCGCTGTTCTGCCTAATATCAGGCTGGATATGCTTTAATGTCGTTCAGAAATAAAATTGTGCAGTTTAGATAAAATTCAGCGTCAATAAATCAAGAATTTCGTAATTTCATAGAAGCATGAAATCCAAGGGTTTGTCCAATCTTATTTTTTCGGTAAAATCACCGGCCTGGTGGAGGCTGGTAATGCGATATCTAAAACGACCAGCGGTCTATCACACCCTATTCTGGATATGTTATTTCTTTTTCAATGTGCTGCGATGGGGAAATTATCACAACGATTACCTCTATGCGCTAAAAGCCAATCTGATCGAATTCCCCATGCACATTGCTTTGGCCTACTGGAATATCTACTACCTCATACCCAAACTGCTCCCTAGAAAATACCTGTCCTACCTATCGCTCATAGTGGCAGGGGTAGCCGTAGCAGTAGCTATGAGATTGATCTTGGAAAACACTTTTCAGGTATTCCCAGCTGATCCTCTTAATATTGGTTTCTCATATGTGTTGGAACTCACTATTGGTGAAATATATGTCCAGGCCTTTATCGCCATGTTTAAATTTCTTCTGGATTGGGGTAAAAACCAGAAAAGAAACCGGGAGTTGGAGAAGCAGAGCTTTGAAACAGAACTGGCATTTTTGCGTTCGCAGATCCAACCACACTTCTTTTTCAACACCTTAAACAACCTGTATTCACTAACCTTGGACAAATCGGACCTGGCCCCGGAGACAGTCTTAAAGCTTTCTGAGCTAATGAGTTATGTCATCTATGAAGGCAAGCAGAAAAAGGTTCACGTGTCCAAGGAAGCCCAGTACATTCAGAACTATTTGGACCTGGAACGATTGCGATTCGGGGACAAACTTCAAACCGAATTCAGAATTTCTGGTGATATAAGGAATCAGAAGATCACTCCTCTGCTGCTTTTGCCTTTTATTGAGAACAGCTTTAAGCATGGGGCCATGGACAGCATGAAACGCATCGAGATCCGTATAAATCTTTCCCTGGAAGAGCACTTTCTCACCTTTACTGTGCAAAACTTGAAATCGGACAAGCTGGACGCCCGATCTAATACTTACCAGCATATTGGTCATAACGGCGTAGGCGTTGAAAACATTAAAAGAAGATTAAAACTCATCTACGGTGAAGATTATCATTTAAAGATTCAGGATGAAGCTCATAACTACACCGTTACCTTAAAGATCCCGACCTATGAAAATGCAATGTCTAATAATTGACGATGAGCCTTTGGCGATTAACGTCATTAAGAAGTTTCTGCAAGAGTTTCACTATGCCGATGTGGTAGGGACCTGCGAAAATGCAATGGAGGCTTTCAGCTATGTTTCCGAGAATCCGGTAGATCTGTTGTTTTTAGATATCAATATGCCCACTATCAATGGGCTGGACTTTCTAAAGAGCTTAAAATCACCCCCTTTGGTGATCATAACCAGTGCCTATCGAGACTATGCAGTGGATGGATTCGAGCTTAATGTGTTGGATTATTTGGTAAAACCCATCTCCTTTCAGCGTTTTCTAACTGCAATGGATAAGGCCGCCAGTGCCCTCAGGGAAAAGCAGAACGCGGACATCCCTGTGGTAAAGACATCCGACAAATCCAAATCATTCATTTTCCTCAAGGTCGATAAGAAAATGGTAAAGGTTTACTTGGATGAGATTCTTTATATCGAAAGCCTCAAGGATTATGTTAGGATATGCACGGTTTACGAAGATCTGGTCACCCATCAAAACCTAAACAGCATGGCCAAGATACTCCCTGCCGATAATTTCATCCGTATCCATAAGTCTTATACCATAGCGGTGGACAAGGTAAAATCCATAGAGGGTAACTGTGTAGAGATCGCCACAAAATTAATTCCTATCGGCAGGAACTACCGCAAGGAGGCCAAAGAACACATCCTTAACGCCAGTCTCTAAAGGATTTAATACTTTTAAAAATACCAGCGCTTAAAGGCCTCAATAGCTTCGTATTCCGCAAAGCCCAATTGGTCATAAATGGTTGCCGTATGCCGATTTCTGTCTTCTGCACGCTGCCAAAATTCACGCTGATCCGAACCCGGAAATAAGGCGGAGTCTTTTTGTGACTGATGTTTGAAAATAGCTTTCCGCTTTCGCATGAGCTCCCCAGGGCTTAAAGGAACAGCCATGTCGATTTCTTCAATACCCCACTCTTGCCAGGCACCCCGGTATAACCACACGTAACAATCTTTGCTCCAGGCCTGGTCCTGGGAGCGCTGCACGGCTTCGAATATGGCATCCAAGCAAACCCGGTGGGTTCCGTGGGGATCGGACAGGTCGCCCGCGGCATAAATTTGATGAGGCTTGATTTCTTGCAATAGATCATAAATGATCTGAATGTCCTCCTCCTGAATAGGTTGCTTTTGGATCAAACCTGTTTCATAAAAAGGCATATCCAAGAAATGGACCTTGTCATCGTTTATCCCTACATATCTACAACCCGCTTTGGCCTCTCCCCTACGAATCAGTCCTTTTATCTTTTGTACTACAGGGGTATCAGTATCACCCGGCTGTTTGTTCTTTATGCTGGTCAGTACCTCTTCATAAAATCGCTTGCTATCTCGGTTGCCGGCGCTGTAAACGGCATTAAAATCCTTAAAGAAGTCAGCAAAACGAATAACGTCTTCATCAAACACCGCAATATTCCCGGATGTCTGATAGGCCACGTGGACATCGTGGCCTTGATCCACCAGGCGAATAAAAGTCCCACCCATTGAGATGACGTCGTCATCCGGATGAGGGCTGAATATGACCACTCTTTTGCGTGCTGGCTCCGCTCGTTCCGGCCGGTGTGTGTCGTCCGCTCCGGGTTTGCCACCGGGCCACCCAGTAATGGTATGCTGCAACTCGTTAAACATCTGGATGTTGATATTATAAGCCGGACCGTGCTCTGCCACCAGATCACTCATTCCATTATCGGTATAATCTCTATCCGTTAATTTCAAAATAGGCTTCTCCAATTTTTGACTGAGCCAAATCACAGCCTTTTTGGAAAGCGCCTTATCCCATTTGCAAGTACCTACCAGCCAGGGTGTTTTCTCCCTGACCAATTCTGCCGAAGAAGCCGTGTCCAAGACAATGGTAGCATTGGGATGATTCTGCAAGTAGGTGGCAGGAACGGTATCCGTTACCTCTCCTTCGATAGTTTCTTGAATAATAGGAGCCTTGCCTTCACCCCAGGCCATTAAAATGATCCTGCGGGCCTTAGAAATGGTGCCTACGCCCATGGTAATGGCCCTCCTGGGAACATTGTCCTCTCCAAAGAAATCACTAGCAGCATCCATTTTCGTGATATGGTCCAAAGTGATCAGTCTGGTGGGAGAATTGTAATGGGATCCGGGTTCGTTGAACCCAATATGTCCGGTACGACCAATCCCTAGGATTTGCATGTCCAATCCTCCGGACTTTTCGATCTTTTGCTCATAGTCGGTACAGAATACCCCTACCAAATCATTGGGTAAGGTTCCATCAGGGATATTAATATTATTGCGATCGATATCTACATGATTGAAGAGATTATCGTCCATGAAGCGAACATAACTCTGAAGTGCTTGAGGCTCCATGGGATAATACTCGTCCAAATTGAAAGTAACCACGTTCTTGAAACTTAGGCCTTCATCCCTATGCATACGCACCAGTTCCTTATAAACGCCCAACGGAGAAGAACCCGTGGCCAGCCCTAAGACACAGGGTTCACCCTTTTCTTCTTTGCCCCGGATCAGCTGGGCAATTTCCAATGCCACTGCCAAAGAAGCATCCCTGGAATTCTCAAATATCTCCGTGTGTATTTTTTCAAATCGGGTAGACTCACTAGCCCCCACATTTTGATGGGTCAAATTTCTCACGGCTGATTCTTGTTTTTTATCGAAAGTGATATTTGTCATGATCGTTCCTAATACGGTATTAAGTTGTAATTAGAGGCCACTTTACTGGACCTATTTGACGAGACCAAACCGATGGCTCCCAGAAGCGATAGCTTATCCAGTGGCAAACTACTGGACTTTATTTCTAAATCGCTTTCAAAATTACTGAGCAAATAATGCTGTAATGCCTGCTTGGTAGGCGTGAACAACAAATCACCGGCCTTCGCCAACCCACCAACCAAAAAGACGGCCTCCGGGTCAGTGATACAAACTAGATCGGCAAGTTGACGTCCCAACATGCTACCGGTCCGGTCAAAGGCTTCCTTAGCTATACGGTCACCATCTAATGCTGCCTCATGTATGTGTTCGGCGGTCATTTCCTCAAATGAAAATTCCCGGAGCACACTATAGTATTCAAGATCGTGTGCTAGTGCTTCAAGTACGGTACGTTTAAGGCCCGTAGCGGAAACATAGGTCTCCAAACAACCTTTACGCCCACAACCGCAATTTCGGCCACCAGCGACGGCACAGGTGTGTCCCAATTCTCCGGCCATGCCGTGATGACCGCCGACCAGTTTACCGTTGCACACCAGGCCGCTGCCTAAGCCTGTTCCCAGGCTTACGGTGATGAAATTTTGCATTCCTTGAGCTCCTCCGTAGGTCATCTCTCCAATAGCCGGCAAATTAGCATCGTTGGTGACCATGACTCGGCACCCGGTGGATTTTTCAAGATGTTTTTTAATATCCAGTTTTCCCTTCCAGCCTAAGTTTGCGGCATTTTCAATTGCACCGCTGCGGAAATTGGCACTAGGAGCGCCCAAACCAATACCATGGATTTGGTGATCTAAAAGCGAAACCATGCGAATAATCTCACCATCTAAAGCCTCTAGGAATTGATGCGCATCAGCATAGGCGGAAGTTCGGAATGAAGCTTCCAGGATTAAAGTTCCCCCGGCATCGGCGACTCCCAATTTGGTCGTTGTTCCCCCAATGTCGATTCCTAAATACATATCAAGCGGCTTCTCTTTTGGTTTTGTAGAGATGACCTTAACCTGTATGTGCTTCAGGTCATGGCCAGTGGAGAATTCAAATGTATGCTTAGGTGATCAAATTGCAAAAAAAATTAGCTCAACGGCAATCAGAACTGTCCCAAAGGCCGACAAGTTGCCATTTTGTCGTTCAGCTATGAATTTCAGCAGTTAAGCTAAAAAACATGACTGTAACAAATAATAACCGGAAATTAAACCATCACTAACCTACCTCATTGTTGATCAACTTAAAAGGCCTTACCATAGAAATCAACGGGCTTATCTGCATGGTCCTGATAGCGGTCTGTGGCTTCAGCTGCAGTAACCCTGATAAACTTATTTATCGAAGTGAATTACCTTCTGTTACCCGCACCTGGATCGGTCCTGAATTCTGGGCAAACCCACTGCAAGATTGGCAATTAAACGAAGGTAGAATTGAGTGCGTTGTCAGTGGCGGCGACCGAAATGTATACCTACTTACGCATGAAATATTACCTGGCGGCTCTTTTAAAATGGCTGTCGACTTGGGGAGTCTGGAATCCCCTCCCCTCAGCAGCGGGTGGGCCGGTTTGAAAATAGGCGTAAGAGGAGAATTCAACGACTACCGTGATAGTGCGGTAAGAGGAGAAGGGATTCCTTTAGGCATTACCAATACCGGTAGGCTTTTTATTGGCGATATACCGGAGTCCGGCAGCAGCACTATCCAGGAGTTTGAGCATTTGCACTTAGATCTTGAGGCCAAGCCACAGGATGAGCATTATTACCAGTTGACCTTATCGATCTTCACTGGTGATCGGTCCAAATTACTGGGCCAAATGGTAAAAGATAGTATTTCGGCCTCCTGGATGGAGGGAGGGATCGCTTTGGTTAGCAGTGTTGGCACTGTACCCCCTTTTACCTTTAAACGAACAACCAAAGAATACCCGGATTGGGGCACCGAACCCGATACCCAGCGCCAGGGTAACGTGCGATTTTGGTTTCAAAACCTCACGCTTTCCGGAGATGGAATCAAGGCCTACCAAGACAGAAAATTTGGTCCCATACTGTTTAATCAATTCACATTGAGTAACGATCAACTTATAATGACTACCCAGATGGCGCCCGTGAGCTTAAAACCCTCTAAGAAGGTTTATTTTGAAATATTCGAAAATGGCACATGGGTGAAGCGGGATAGCTGCGCCATAGACGATGCATCGCGTACCGCCACTTTCGGGCCTTTGCCATGGGATCAGAGCCAGGAACGGCCCTACCGGTTGATCTATAGCTATCACGGTAACAGTAGCGGCGGTTTCGAGGATCACATCTACGAAGGAACTATTCCGGTGTCTCCTGCGGACAAGGAAGAATTGGTGCTAGCTGCGTTTACCGGGAACAACGACCTGGGATTCCCCAACCAAGATCTGGTGGCCAGCGTGAAGCTACAGAATCCCGATTTTTTATTCTTTTCCGGAGATCAGATTTATGAAGGCGTAGGTGGATACGGGGTACAGAAGCAACCGCCAGAAGCGGCAAACTTGGATTATCTACGCAAATGGTACCTGTACGGTTGGGCCTACGGGGACCTGCTGCGCCGCATACCAAGCGTGGCCATTCCAGACGACCATGACGTTTATCATGGAAATATTTGGGGTGAGGGTGGTAAGGCGGCCGACAGTGCCGACACGGAATCCGGAAAACAGGACACCGGTGGCTATAAGATGCCCGCAGCATGGGTCAATATGGTTCAGAAAACCCAGACGGAGCATTTACCTGAGCCATTTGACGCTACACCGGTGACCCAAAATATCGGTGTATACTATACAAATATTGAGTATGGAGGAATAAGTTTTGCGGTATTGGAAGACCGTAAGTTTAAATCTGCCCCCAAAACATTGTTACCCCAAGCGCAAGTGGATAATGGCTGGGCGCAAAATCCCCAATTCGATCCCATTGCCCAGGGCGACCACCCGGACGCCACATTGTTGGGGCAACGACAACTAAGATTTTTGGATCATTGGACCCAAACCTGGCAACAGGATACCTGGATGAAAGTGGTGCTTTCCCAAACTATATTTGCAAATTTGGCTACACTACCGCAACAAGAATCAAACCATGACCGCATCGTGCCAAAATTGCGGATCTTGAAAGCCGGAGAGTACGCCCCCGATGATAAGCCTGTAGCCGATATGGATTCTAACGGCTGGCCTCAAACAGGCCGCAATAAAGCCCTGGAAATAATCCGGAAAGCCTATGCTTTACACGTGGCTGGAGATCAGCATTTGGGGAGTACCTTGCAGTATGGGATTGACGATTTTGGAGATGCTGGCTTTGCTCTTTGTGTTCCCAGTGTCAGCAATGTGTGGCCCCGTCGATGGTATCCTTCCCCCTCCGCGCAAGATCCTGCCTATACGGGTGATTTTCTGGATGGTTTTGGCAACCATATGACGGTCTTTGCGGTATCCAACCCTCTTTTTACCGGCCGTGAGCCAGCCAAACTTTACGATCGAGCTACCGGGTATGGCATCGTACGCTTTCATAGGTCCTCCCGGGAGATCGCCCTGGAAAACTGGCCTCGTGATGCTGACCCCAGGAAAGATAATCCCTATGCAGGTTGGCCGGTAACCCTACACCAACAAGACAATTTCAATCCTCCAAACGGGGCCTGGTTGCCCTGGATAAAGGGTTCCGGACTCAAGGAAAGTTTGATCCAAATACGGGATATTGAGGGCAACCACCTTCAAACCATTCGAATACATGCTGACTCCGTTCGATTAAAGGTGTTGACACCCGGTGCTTATCAGGTAGATATCACCCCCCCAGATGGACAGAAGGCCATTAACCTGCAGTTGGAGGCCCATCAAAGTTCCGATAGTAAAATTGTAAACCTGGAGTAATGAACAAAAACCTAAATGTCCTCCTGCTATGGGGAGCTATGATCCTCAGCGCTTGTGAGCAGCAACCAGCTGAAAACTCCTTGCCCAATATCGTGATTGTCTTTACCGATGATCAGGGCTATGGAGACTTGGGAAGCTTTGGAGCCAGCGGCTTCCAAACCCCTTATTTGGATCAATTGGCCCGAGAGGGTATGCGATTTACTCACTTTTATGTAGGACAAGCAGTGTGCAGCGCATCCAGGGCCGCCCTCATGACGGGTTGCTACCCCAATCGTATCGGTATTACCGGCGCCTTATTCCCTACCTCCAATCATGGACTAAACGCCGAGGAGACCACCATTGCAGAAATATTGAGACCATTGGGCTATGCCACCGGCATCTTTGGCAAATGGCATCTGGGTCATCATGAACCCTTCTTGCCCTTGCAACATGGCTTCGACGAATATTTCGGAATCCCCTATTCCAATGATATGTGGCCGGTAGATTTTGACGGCACCCCGGTGACAGACACAGCTATCCGCAAAGGGCAGTATCCACCGCTTCCTTTAGTGGAGGGCAATGAAATCGTAGAGCGTGTTGTCAGTTTAGCCGATCAGGATCAGTTGACCACCCGCTATACCCAGCGAGCGGTTGATTTCATCCGCCGACACCAGAATCAGCCCTTTTTTCTTTATGTACCGCATTCCATGCCTCACATACCCTTAGGGGTGTCGGACAAGTTTAAAGGAAAGAGCCAGCAGGGCCTGTATGGAGACGTAATGATGGAAATTGATTGGTCTGTAGGCCAGATAATGGAAACTCTTCAAGAATTGGGATTGCAGGAGAATACCCTGATAATGTTCATGACAGATAATGGCCCCTGGCTGAATTTTGGCAACCACGCAGGAACCACTGGTGGTTTACGCGAAGGCAAAGGAACTACTTACGAAGGTGGGCAAAGGGTGCCCTGCATTATGAGGTGGCCAAAAAAAATTCCAGCAGGGACGGTCAATCATCAATTGGCAGCTACTATGGACATTTTACCTACTCTGGCTGAACTTACGGGAGCTACGCTGCCAGATCGCAACATTGACGGATTGGATATCTCCAGCTTACTATTGGGAAACAATACCAGTAGTCCACGGGAAACTTTATACTATTATTATCACCGGAACGATCTGGAAGCAGTTCGTTACCAGCAATGGAAGTTAGTACTACCACATGTCACCACCCAGTCATACCGGCGGGTACTTCCAGGCAATGATGGCTGGCCAGGTCCTTACAACAAAGATACCACCGGTTTGGCGCTTTACAATCTGAGACGTGATCCTGGAGAGTCCTATGATGTTCAGGAACTTTATCCGGAAGTGGTAGATATGATGCAAGACCTGGCGAACCAGGCTCGGGAAGACTTGGGTGATAATCTTACAGGGGTGGAGGGAAAAAATGTTAGAAAACCAGGACAACGGTAGTTATATTACCGCTCTGTCACAGTTGACATTATATTAGAATTAATTTACAACTATGAATATGAAATCATTATTATTGACTTTGCTGGGGTGCTGCTTGATACTGAGCGGATGTCAGAAACCCCAGGACCAGCAGGCCGAAACTTCTGAAGAGGTTATGGCACCAGAGCAGGAAGAGGAACCACGACACAATCAGCTGACCGCTGCTGAGCAGGAAGCTGGTTGGAAACTGTTGTTTGACGGCCAAAATCCGGACCAGTGGCGAGGGTATCAAAAAGAAACTTTTCCTGAAAACGGATGGGATGTACGCGACGGCGAGATTGTAGTGCTCAAAACACCGGAAGGCGGGTCTGGCGGTGGAGATATTATCACCAAAGAAGCGTATGAGAACTTTGAGCTGAGCCTGGAATTCATAATTTCGGATTCGGCCAACAGCGGAATTTTTTACTTAGCCCAGGAGCAAGAGGATACCCCTATTTGGTACAGTGCTCCGGAATATCAAATCTTGGACAACCAGGTTTATTTAAATTGGGACGGATCTGGACATGGATATGCACACGCATCTGACTGCAGAGAATTATGACCTGCAAGCTGCAGAGGAAGATCACAGCAAACCGGTAGGTGAATGGAACCACGCTAAGATCGTAGTGAATCAAGGTCATGTTGAGCATTGGATTAACGGCTATAAAGCCATAGAATACGACATCAATTCCGATACCTGGAAGCAACAGGTAGCCGCCAGTAAATTCAAGGATTATGCTCAGTATGGTCAAGCAGTGCAAGGGCATATTGGACTGCAGGATCATGGGCACCAGGTACGTTTTCGCAACATTAAGATCAAAACCCTATGATAACGTTTTTTATTTTTCTCAGCATTTTAATACAGGAGACTGATGTCCAAAAGACTGCTTTGTTTAACGGTAAAGACCTTACCGGGTGGGAGATCTACGGCACGGAGAAATGGTATGTGGATGGTGGCGAATTGATATGTGAAAGCGGCCCGGACCAGGGTTATGGTTACCTCGCTACCGTTGACAGTTACCAAAATATTGACCTGAGCCTGGAATTCAAGCAAGAAGCCAACGGCAACAGCGGGGTGTTTTTCAGATCGAGTATAGAAGGCACCCAGATCACAGGATGGCAAGCTGAAGTAGCTCCTCCGGGAAACGATAGTGGCGGTATTTATGAGTCTTATGGCAGAGGCTGGCTCATAAAACCTGAGGCCGGTAAAGATGAGGCTTTGAAGATGGGGGAATGGAATACCATGAGGATAAAGGTGCAGGGCGACCAGGTCACCACCTGGATCAATGGAGAAATGATGATCCAGCTAACAGATGAAAAAATAGGAAAAGCCCAGGGAAAAATTGCCCTGCAGATCCATGATGGCGGAGGTATAAAAGTGCGATGGAGAAACATCTATCTGCTGGATTAACCTATGCGCATACTGGTATGCTGGCATAGCGGATTGTTTTTAAGAGTTATCCTGCTAATCTTGATTTTAGCTGGTTGTAAAAAGGAAATACCATCTTCACAAGTACTGCAAACAGAGGTTTTAGTGGTAGGCGGCGGTGCCAGTGGGGTTTCAGCCGCTTTACAAGCCGCCCGCAACGGCTCACAGGTGATCCTGGTGGAGGAAACGCCCTGGCTTGGAGGAATGCTAACGGCAGCTGGCGTCAGTGCCACCGACGGAAATCACCGTCTTCCATCGGGAATATGGGGAGAGTTTCGCGGATTGCTTTATGATCACTACGGCGGGGCCGACAGCGTAGAAACCGGCTGGGTCAGTAACACTTTATTTGAACCGCACGTTGGTAACCGCATTTGGAACCACCTGCTGACGGCTGAAAGCAACATCCGCATTATCAAAGGTTTCAGGCCTGTCAGAGTGACCAAGGATGGTGAGCAAGTTACTGCTGTGTGGTTTTCCAATGACCAATCCGACAGCTTGAGAATTAGGGCGGCCATCACCATTGAAGCCACGGAATTAGGTGATGTTTTGGCGCTGGCAGGGGCCCCTTATTTAGCAGGCCAAGACCCCCGAGCACTTACCGTAGAGGAACAGGCTCCGCAACAGGCTACTGATGCAATTCAGGATCTCACTTTTACCATGATCCTGAAGGAGTATCCTGAAGATCAAACCGTTGAGGAGCCGCCCGGATATGATCCCGCGGAGTTCAACTGTGCCTGCAAAGAGCTTTGCGATGATCCTGATTTTGAAGTAGTGGACTGCGCCACCATGATGCGGTACGCACGACTCCCCAACAATAAGTACATGATCAATTGGCCGATTCACGGAAATGACTATTACCTGAATAGCCTGGAAATGACCCAGGAAGCCAGAGCGGCGGCCTACCAGGAAGCTAAGATGCAATCCTGGCGCTTCCTATACCACCTGCAGACTAAGGGAGGCTTTAGCAATCTGGGAATTGCACAGGGAGAGTTCCCAACGGAGGACGGCCTGCCCTTTATACCTTATCACCGTGAAAGCCGCAGGCTTCAGGGGATGGATTTCCTCACCATAAATCATCTGCAAAACCCCTATGCTTATGACCTTTACCGGGAAGCAATCGCCGTAGGTGACTATCCCTTAGATCATCATCATGGGAAAAACCCTGGTGTCGCTGAAGAGGAGTTTCCGTCAATACCATCTTTTTCCATTCCCTATGGATGTCTGGTTCCGCAAACTGTTGATGGACTTATTGTAGCCGAAAAAAGTATTTCGGTGAGTCATCTGGCCAATGGCGCCACCAGGTTGCAGCCTTGCGTAATTTTAATCGGTCAGGCAGCAGGGGCCGCAGCGGCTATTTGCGCTAATCAAAATGTACAGCCGCGAGATTTGGATATAAGGTCACTTCAACAAAAGCTGCTAGATGCCGGATGTTGGTTAATGCCCTTTATCGATATGGGGCCGGAGGACAGTATGTTCTTCCAAGCTGTCCAAAAAGTGGGGCTAACCGGATTGATGAAAGGTACCGGGATCCCTTATAAATGGGCTAACCAGACTTGGTTTTATGCCGATAGTTTGTTTTACCTCAGTGATTTGCTAAACGCTTATAGGGCCATGGATCACCAGGAAATCATAAAGCCGGAGGTAGACTATCACCTAAGCCGGTTGGAATTTATGATGCTCATTTGGGGACACATCGGTGCGCCTCAGACCCAAGGATCACTCCCATTTAAGGACCTGTCATCAGATCCAGCGTTAATGTACGCTTTCCAAAACGGATGGCTTCTACCTTGGGAAGGTGAAGAGAATTTCCAACCCTATACGCCTATCACTCGCAAAGAGGCAGCCTATGTTATAAACAAGGCTTTACGTCCATTTGAACAGCTCTAATCTGTTCATTTGCCCTATTCTTGCCCTATTCTTTTGCGCCTTCCAGAATTTCTTTTACCCTGCGGGCCACGGTCCGCTCCTGCCCGGGCTGCATCATCCAAGTGGTGATCCCCACATATTCCTTATCCCCCACAGTTTCAATAGAGGGATGTCCCTTGCGTAGCGCCTCCCTCATTTCATCCGGAGTGATCTTTACCTTATCCTGATCCCACCTAAGCTTCAATGATGGCACGTGATTAGCCACATCCGGGACATGCTTGATAGGCTTCACCCCCTTCACGGAAGCTGCAGCGTCATGAATCATTTGGATTTGACCTTCCCACAGCTTCCATTCAGCCTGGTGGTTTTTGGTGACATAGATCTCCAAAGCCACCAACATTCCCAGGATCTCTTCCTTATTAACTTTCATACCCCGTCCCAAAGTGTTGCCACGAGGGGGAGCATGTAATCGTGCGGCTTGTATCAATTCTCTTTTTCCCAATAGCAAGCCCGCACTTTGCGGCCCCCGGATACCTTTACCACCTGAAAAACAGACCAGATCAAAGCCCATTTTGGTGTATTTCCATAAATTCTCTACCGGTGGTACGTCAGCTGCACAATCGTTAAAAGTGGGAATTCCGTATTTTTTGCCTACTTCTACCCACTCTTCGTCTCTGATCTTGCCTTTGAAATTGTGGGCATTTAAAAACCATAACATGGCCGTGTTATCGTTGATGGCATTCTCAAGTTCTTTGCGGGTTTCAATAAATATGAGCTCTACTCCACAATTTAACAAAGCGTGAGCATAACCGATCTCATGTGATTTCTGCATAATTACCTGGTTTTTCATGCCAGTAACATCCGGTAGCTGCGGTACTTTGCTTTCGTCCAAACCTGTCAATACTCCAGCCAAACCAAAAGTAATGGCGGAGGCCGCACCAGTGGTAACCGTAGCATAATCACAGTGCACAAGTTCCGCAATACGTTCTCCAACCTTATCCTGGAGTTCATCCAGATTCACATAGTCGCCGGTGGCAAATTTAATAGCATCACTCACTGCTTCAGGCATCAGCGAGCCGGTCATTGCGGTGTAGGTGCCGGCGGCATTGATAAAGGTGCGCACACCCAGCTCCTTAAAGTAATCTCGGGCTGGGGCTGTGGGCAACGCTGCTGCTCCGGTAACCAGTCCTGTACCGAACAAACTTCCTACCAAAGGCAGACTGGAAAGATTTTTTAATAGTTTTCGTCGGGTTATCATCTTAAGTAAGTTTTAGTCCAAGGCTGCAATACAGTCAATCTCAACCAGGCTGTCGCCCGGCACCCCTCCATAAGTAGCAACGGTAGTACGGACCGGTGGGTTATTGCCAAATCGCCCCCGATACGCCTCGTTCATGGCTTTATAGTCCGCTAAATCATGAAGGTATACATTCACTTTCAATACTTTTTCCATGGAGGAACCGTGTTTCTTCAGCTCCTTCTCAATCTCGTCCAAAACATGTTTGGTGTGCGAGGAAATATCACCCTCAAAATGTGCCCCTTTACCGGCGATATAGAGGGTGTTACCGTGTTTGACAGCACTGGAAAACAAAGGTACTTGTTGGGATTCTATAACTTCCCCTACTACTTGCTTAGTACCTGATGTTGCCTTGGCCGTAAAGCCGGCAGCACCCAGTACGGCTGCAGTGCCCACCAGTGATTTTACTGCTTTTCTTCTTCCGTTTTTTTTCACTTCTTTCATAGTTCTTGCTTTTAATGTCATTTACCAGGTCCGGGATTTCAACAATTCCTGTATCTGAGCTTTGGGTACCGGAAGCTCATCCATATGGTCTCTCAGCCATTGGGAGAAATCCCGTTCTATATCATCAGTCCACCGGCTGTCTATTTGACCCGGTGTATATTTACCTTCCTTAAGTCTGGTTATACCGAATTGATCCCTCAACATTACCACTTCCGCAGTTACCACCACTTTGGAAGCCAAGTGAGCCGGTATGAAAATCACCCCTTCGCGTTTGGCCAACACCACGTCGCCGGGAAGTACGGTAGCGGCTCCCATGCGAATAGGAATATTAATACCTGCCAGCATTACACCGGTTAAAAAAGAAGGATGCCACCCTTTAACAAATGCATTGAAGCCTTCAATTTCTGACAGTCCATCAAGATCTCTGGAGCTGGCATTGAATACCACACCATTGCCGGACTTGGCAAAAATAGAATTTCCCAAATTATCACCAATCAAGGTGCCATCTACTATTTTTCCAAAACCGTCGGCCACATAAACATCCCCTGGCTGCAGCATATCGATAGGCCAGCTATTGGTGTTGCCAATGCGGCCTTGTGATTTTCCCCGGGTCTTTATTTGTTCATCAACATCCGGGCGGCTGGGAAAATACTGCACGGTGAGTGCCCTGCCCACAACCGGTTGGTCCTGGTGGATCATTTGCCAGTTACCCTCAAATTGATTATGAAAACCTTCATTCCTCAGCACCCCCCAGGCTTCCTCTATGGAAACCTTCTTCATGCGCTCCAGGACATCGTCGGGAACCTTGGGGCGTCCGTCTTCAAAGCGCTCTCCTTGCCACTTTGAGGTATAGAAGATCATTTCTTCTTTACTAATTGTTTGGGCCTGCAGGCAAAAGGCCAGTGCCACGAATGCTCCCAGGAACACCCAAAACTCCTTTTTAATTTTGTAAAATCTCGTCATGTTCTTTTACTACTGTTTGTGTTTCACTTTTATCCTCAGGGTCCTTGTCTCTCCACCAAGTGGCCAGTGATGAACCTGATATATTCATCCAGGGACCGAATATAGCCGGGGCCAGTCCAATGGTGGCTTCCTTGCCCATCTCCACAGCAATCCCTGTAGCCAGGCCCCCATTTTGCATACCAACCTCCAGGGCTATGGTTCGACAATCTCTTTCCGGCATTCTTAGCAGTCGGCAGCCCCAGTAGCCCAGGACATAACCGGCGGCATTGTGGATGATGGCAGCAAGTACCAGGGCAATACCGATAGTAAGCAGGTCGTCCCTCCCCAGTGCGGTAATAATAGTAATGATTATGGCAATTCCTGCCATAGAAACAATGGGCATGGCTTTGTCCAGCCATTGTGCTTTGCCGTGAAAGATCTTATTAAAGACTAGCCCGGCTATGATGGGTATTATCACGATCTTGACAATACTCCACATCATACCTAAAAAATCTATGGGCACCAATTGACCAGCCAAGGTTTTCATGAGAAATGGCGTCATTAAGGGAGCCAACAAAGTGGCCACCGCCGTAAGGGTAACTGATAGAGCCAGATTAGCTTTGGCCAAATAAGCCATAACATTGGAGGCTAAGCCACTAGGGGATGAACCAATCAAAATGACTCCAGCGGCGATTTCCGGGGGAAACCCGAACATATAGGCAATACTAAAACCCAGGACAGGCATGATGGTAAATTGGCATATCAACCCCACCAGTACTCCTTTAGGCATCTTGATCACCCCCACAAAATCACTAAAACTCATGGCTGTTCCCATTCCGAACATGATGATGATCAACAGGGGTACAATTAGGTTTTTTAGCTGGTAATCTCCAAACGTTCGAAAATATTCAGGATAGAACATAGCGGCGGTAACCGCTGCAAAGATTATGGTGGTATAAGAGAACCCCTTTAAAAAATCAGAGCTGCGGAAACCTAAGGCCAGAAACAGGAACAGCATCACCAACCAAGGCCCTAAAGACCAGGGTGATCCGCTTACCCATATATAGATCAATACTAAGCCACAAAAAGCGGCCGCTAAGAAAGCATATCTGAAAACTTTTTCCATGTTCAAGATCATTGGGAATCCCAGGCCTGGCTGGCGATACCATTAAGGTCGTAGACCACTTTACCATCCCGGATGGTCAGTTCACATTCCAATTTTTGGGAGCCGTTCATTCTATTGTTCCGTACATCCAGGAACCCGAATTGTCCCTGGCGCACCGTAAAGATGGCCACATCGGCAATAGCTCCCTCCGAAAGGTGGCCTAATTCTTCTCTTTTTATTACCTGTGCTGGCGCCCAGGTGGATGCGGAAATGACCTGCTGCAGCGACATGCCCATATTTAGAAATTTCGACATAACGTTGGCCATATTTTTCATGCCGCCATTCATACTGCCAATGTGGAGATCAGTGCTTATGACATCGGGCCTGAAGCCTTGTTGAGTAGCCGGTATGGCTTGCTTAAAAAGAAAGCTCCCTCCTCCATGGCCAACATCAAATACGATACCGCGTTGTTGGGCATCTCTTACAAAGGACTCCAGATTACCAGTACTGTCCACAATGGGAATGCGGCCCTTTACATGGGCAAAAGTGTGGGTGAGAATATCGCCTGGTCTTAGTTTTTCCATAAGCAAGGTCTCCAAAGATAATTCAGGGATTACTCCTCCAAAATCTACCATTACCGGTACCCCGGCCAGATTGCCCGCCTCCACACTGCGCTCTACCGGATCCCATTCCGGACCAGCATAGTGAGCTACCTTGACCCCTACAACCACATCGGAATATCTCTTGGCAGTAACTGCTGTGAGCTTGGCATCCATATCCCTCAGGTCCTGCTCGTGAGCATCGCCCTTCATACCCAGCCCCACTATGTTCAAAAACGCCAGCACCCGGGTTTTGGAGCGATCAATGGTCTGTTGCTTAAAGTCAGGGAAATTCCTCCAGCCGGAACTTCCAACATCCACCACCGTAGTAACTCCCGCCCGCAAGGTAAAGCCATCGGGAGGCAGCCCGTGAAATCCGTCGCTGAGATATTCGCCATCTACTCCGTGAAAATTATGGGTGTGCATATCAATTATTCCCGGAGTCACGTATTTCCCCCGGGCGTCAATAACCGTTGCCGCATCCGCTGCACTGATATTTCTATCGACCCGTACGATTTGGCCCTCGTTTATGGCGATATCCAATTCCCCATCAATCCCATTCTTAGCGTCGATAACATGACCATCTTTAATTAAGATATCGTAGGATTGGGCATTTGTATGCAGATAAAGAGCACCTGACAGACAAATTCCGATAATTAACGTGGAGACTTTTGACATAGTTAATTGAATTAGTGGTTCATGATCCAGGACCTTCCTGGTAGTTCCGCCTGCAGCACTTCCAGGCTGCCTCTATCCGCTACGGTAATATAACAGGTTTTACCATCTTGACCTCCGAACGCAATGTTGGTAGTATTTTTTCCTTTGGTGAAGTATTCATTAATTATCTTTCCCTCAGGCGACACCACAGCTACTGACCCCTTACCATATCTGGTAATATACAAATTACCGGCACTATCACAACGCATACCGTCCATACCATGATCCGGGAATTCCAATAGTAACCGCTTATTGGAGATATCACCTTCCGTCGATAGATCATAAGCCCACACCTTACGCGATACACTCTCATTCACATAAAGCGTTTTGTCATCAGGGCTTACTTCCAGCCCGTTGGTGGTTCCCATATTCCCTTCCAATAAGGTAGTGGTTCCCTGGGGGTCTATGCGCCATAGTTGGCCGGTAGACTGCGCCCAATTGGGATCACTGGCAAATATTATGTCGGTACTAGTTACCGCCAAATCATTGGGCTGGTTCATTCTGGGTTCGTGAACCCATTCGCTTACCACGCCGGTACTCATATCAACCCTTAGAACATTATGCCGGGTATAGTCTGCAATGATCATGTCTCCGTTGCTCAAGAACCTGATCCCATTGCCAATGCTGCTATCTGGAAGTGTTATGAACAAACTGGCTTCTCCGCTGGCGGTTATTTTTCCAATGGTACCCTGTCGCTCAAAATTGACGGCATAGATTTCCCCATCTTCGGATACCGCCGGTCCTTCCACGCCGGAAGTAAATGTAGAATCCCCCACTAAGTCAGTGGTTTGATGTTCTGAAACGATCCCAGAGGAGGTGATATTGGTAGGCTCACTTGCTTCTCGCTTACAGGCTATTAGCCACGCTGTACACACCAACATCGATATGATAGTTCTATTCATCACTCAAACTCAAAGGTCCCGAATAGATGATTGTCGTGAAAATTGTTGACAATAGGTCGCCAGGCCCACCATACCGGCTTTTCCGCATCATAGTCAATACGGTACATATTGGCCCTCCAACGTGTGCCTGGTTCAGGCGGAATATTGTTTAGAGGTCGCATGAGGTCATATGGGATGAAAAACTCTGCGGTCCACCCTTGCACCCCCTGATCGGTCTTTTGGATGTGGGTAGCATGCCGCGTCCGGCGCTCGCCGGTATAATGCCAGGGCCGCCAACCCAAAAACGATTTACCCATTTTGGGGACTAAGATGGGTAGCTCAAAATTCAGGGGTGAGATTTCGTATTCGAAATAGATCGGGTACTGCTCATCTGTCCACAAAAACACCTCCACCACATCCTCATTCCAGAGGTCGGCAAAATCTTCGGTCATCGTTGAAGTTATGTTCCGGTCCTGACAATAAAAGAGAAAATAGATACCCTTATCGGAATAGAGTACTTTTACCTGGGTTTGGTAAACGTCACCCGCGTCCCTAAGCGCATTTAACTGCACCCAGTTGGTGCTATTCCAGATCTCTTGATCTCCCTTACCATTAACTTCGAAGTCATCACATGATTTAATTTTTAAAGCTTCAGATTGTGTCATATCATTTTGGGCTTGCAGACCGTTGGAGTACCCTATGGTTAGCAACAAGTAAATCCAAATGTTCTTCATGTTCTCAGGTATTCCATATCCAATTTACATAACCTCCCCGGCAAATTCCGCCCGCACTTGCGAAACTTCTTCTGCACTAATCTCAGTGGCATCATTGCCGAAGTTTTGACGAATATAGGTCAGCACCTCCGCCATATCCTGATCGTTGAGGAAGCTATGTTGAGGCATTACGTTATTAAAAGTCTCTCCATTAACCTCAATAGAGCCTTCCATGCCATTAAGTACAACTTTAATTAATCTCTTTTTATCACCTGTAACCCAATCTGTTCCAGCCAAGGGTGGAAATCTGCCGCTAGCTCCCTTGCCATTTTGCTGGTGGCAGGCTCCACAATACAAATAGTACAACTCCTCCCCTTTCCCCACCAGGTCTTTTTGAATATTATCTTCAATTTCATGGGGGGTGCGAATGTGAGATAATTCCTTTCGTGCTTCCATGGCCGCTAGTTGATCTGCTCCGAATATTCTCTTATCTCCTTTAAACATGATGCGCCAGATTTTACCGTGATTGGAGTCACTAATATATAGGGATCCGTCTGGTCCCATGGCTATCCCCATAGGTCGATACACCGCATCACTGACATTAACGATAGGATCCACCTGAGCAAATCCGTCCGCAAACACTTCCCAGGTACTTGCCGGTAGGCCATCTTCAAAAGGTACAAAACAAAGGAAGTACCCGGATTGCGGATAGGGGGCCCGATTGGTGGATCCATGAAAAGCAATAAAAGCGCCATTCTTGTAGCGATCCGGAAACTGGTTGCCTTGATAAAAAAATAATCCGTTGGGTGCCCAATGGCCGGGAAATCCGATTTCCGGTAGGTCATAATCCGCACAACGGCCAATACTGTCGCCATCCCCTCCGTATTCCGGGGCCAGTACTTTCTTACCGGTCATTTGATCGTAGTAGCAATAGGGCCATCCAAAATGGGCACCTTCGGTAACCCTGACAAACTCCTCGGAAGGAAGCAATGCACTTTGCCAGGGAGTATACCTCTCAGGAAATAGCCGGAAAAGGTCATCACGACCGTGAATTACCACATACAATTCTTGATCCACCGGATTCCAATCCATAGCCACCACACTGCGTATACCACTGGCATATTTTATACCATCCTTTTGCGTGAGGTTGATTTTGGAGGCATCAAATTTCCAGATCCCAGCATGATCGACCAACAGGGGGCAGGGATCGAGTCCGGGAGCGCCGGGGGTGCGTTTGGGTTCCTGACAGGCATTGTTAGGAGCGCCGAAAGGTACATATATGTTCCCTTCTTGATCAAAAGTAAAAGGTTTGGCAATATGTTCATGTCGCCCATGAGGATGGTCATCCTGTAAAACCACTTCAATATCTCCGGTAGGCACTAATTTATGGGGATCCAGTTTTACGCGGTAAATGGTCAGTTCTGAACTAAAATATAAATAGTCGTTATGAATCCGGATGCCGGTTTGTAGGCTCCATTTACCTTCGGCTTCGTAGTTAGCGAAATTCTGCATCAAATCTACTTTGCCGTCACCATCACTATCCCTTAAAGCGGCCACACCACCGTCTCTGGAGAACTTTAACTTGGCAAAGAGGTCTCCATTCTCACGGATCGTTAAGTGCCGCACCTTCCCTGGTACGCTATCCACCACTACCAAGGCTTCAAATTCATCAGGAAGAAATAATCCCCCATTGGACGGGTCACCAGGAGGCAACGGAGAATTCTGACAACACACTAGAATGCCAACCAATATACATGAAACCAATATATTACACGGCCCTGGAGTGAGTGATTTACTAATGCGAATTGTATGGTTCATTAGTTGGTTTATAGTTCTGGCACAGTGAAATATTTCCAGCCGCTGGGGCTTTTTCGCTTTGCGTGCGATTTTAAAATACCAAACTTTTATCATTTTTCACACCATCTGAAAGGTACCCGTTCTTTAAAAAACGAGATGAATCAGCCGGGGTGATGTCGTAGTGAACCTACTATTGGTAATTGGGAGATAAAATGCTGTCTTTCAGATACAAATGGCAAACATCAAAAACTTCTTGCTCGACTTGATAAAAGGCACTCGAATTACTGTACTCATAGGTATTTTTGCTGCCGTTGGTCACCAAGATCACCGCAGCCCCCTTCTCGGGATCCAGGTACATATCACTTAGTAACCCGTAAGCAATCCCGGCATGGCCCAGCATCTTCATTTCAGGGTATATGATGTCGGCAGCAGGCTTATTGGTAAGAAGGTGGACCCCTAATCCGTATGCTTGAAAGAACTCATTCCAAGTATCGCCGTTGACGCCGTTGTAAGTCCATTGCTCAGTGGTCATAGCGTTCAGGCTTTGGGGAGTGAGAATGCGGGTGTTTCCAACCTGTCCCTCGTTCATAAACATTAAGGCTATTACAGCCAGATCCAATACGGACGCCCGCACCCCCCCTTGTGGAGCGAAAATTAGGCCGTTAGTACCAGGCTCGTAGCCTTCGTACATTAAATTCGCTGGCGGTGATTCCCGATAATCATCTACCTGCGGTACCCATTCGTTTGACTGAAAACGATAAAGTGCTGCCAAATCGTTCTCTGCGATGTCAATCGCCCGATAGCTAGCATTAAGACCCATAGGTTTAAATATGTTTTTCGAGCAATATTCATTAAAACTCATCCCCGCAACTTTTTCGATGACACTGGCCACTAACCCCCAGGCCGAGTTGCAGTAGCTGAAGTTAGATTTCGGAGGCTCCGAGGCGAACATGTCGGGACTGTAATAAGCACCCGTGGCAGTAAACAGCTCTTTGATATTTAAACGTAGGCGATGCATATCCTGCAGATATTTACCATAGTCTTCACCATCTCTGATTCCGGACTGATGACTTAATATGTTGCGCAAAGTGATGTGGGTCTGAGGTACATTTGGATTGACCAGTTCCCAACCCAAATACTGGCTAATATCTATATCTAAATCCACCATACCCTGTTCTACCAGCTGCATGAGGGCAATACTGGTGATCAATTTGGAAATAGAGGCTATTCTAAATTTGGTATGCTCATTTATGGGGGTTTGTCGGCCTAAGTTGGCCACTCCGAACCCTTTGGCATAAGCTAGTTCATGGTCCTTAATAAGCGCTACACTTAAACCGATAAGTTGCTGACGCTCCATTAGAACTTGTAGACTCTCAGTTAGGTCCGAAGCCTTGTTTGTTGCTTGGGCGTCTCTGTTTTTAGAGCAGCCCATGATGGCTAACAGGACAATAATGATAAAAGTCCGCATTGGTCAGAGGATAACGATCTTGCGGTAAGATATGAAATCCCGGGAATGCAAACGAACCACGTATACCCCGGGAGAAATGGAGGGTACTGTTATTTCCTGTTCAGGAGAACTTAGCTGTAAATTCTGAATGATATGTTTCCCATCCATATGGATCAGGTCCATACGGGGGAGTTCTTCCGAGCCTGTGATGCGTATGTTGATTTTATGGTCCGTTACCGGATTGGGATAGATCATGGCCTCTATCGATTGGGGACTAAAAGAAATGCGTTGGATGTCCGAAAAAGATATTTGGCCTCCACCTTCCAACATTTTCAAACGGTAAAAGGCCTGGGATCTACCATAATTGGTTACCTGGGTATCGCGAAAGTCATAGGGTATTACTTCGTTCAAAGTGCCGGTAATAGCTACAAAGTCCAGATCGACCCATTCCTGGGCGTCCCATGAGCGTTGGATTTGAAACCCTTGATCCTCAGGGTCGTCATAGGAAGCGGTCCAAGTAAGGTATGCGGAACGATCTCGGTTGTCAAAAACCGCATCGAAATCCAAAAGCGTAATAGCTAACACACCACTACAATCTTCAGCTCCCACGGTGTAAAAGGAGGCCGGATCGTTCTGGTTGTTGTATTCGGTTAACAACCAATCGGCATTACGGGCGATATCGGAGACTCTGGCTTCCTGTAAAAGTCCGTCAAATCCGCGGTTTACCGTTGAGGTATTGCCTATAGTAGGCTCAGCCACTGAAGGAAACTGATATAACAACGTTCCGTTTAAGGTAGTGCTGCCTTGTTGGACCCCATTAACGAACACCCTAAGTTGATTGTCTGCCGCGTCCCAACTAGCTGCTGCCAAGTACCAGGTACCGGTACTATAACCAAAAGGGTCGAACCCAGTATTGGTATTGGTGTTGGTGCGCAGGCGTACTCCTATGTTAGCACTGTTCTTTCGCAACAACCAGGTTTGTGCACTGCTACTGGTACCCCAGGATTTGCCAAAAATACGATCATCCCCCGTGTCATCGGCGTTTATCCAGGCCTGGACGGTAACGGCCGTCCAACTGCCGTCGTTAACGGCGTTTAGTCGTATGTGATTTTGGGGGGATGTAGCATCGTTGAAGTCTTGGGCAAAACCAAATTTACCGGTGGTCCTAGTGGGAGTTCCTGCGGCACTGCCGCTACCTGCCAGTCCGCCACCGGTTCCGTGATGTGCGTTGGCCGTGGCATCCAGAAATTCATTGTCACTGCCATTTCCCGATTCCTGCAGATGCAGTACCGCTTGGTAGTTGGCATCCCAGGTGGCTGTAGTAGTGGGATCGGCACTCACTGCGCTGTTGCCGTAATACATGAATATCTGTGTATTGACGGTGGCACTTAAGGTGTTTACTTTGACAAAGGCCAGATAAGCGCCGGAGGTGGCGGTATACGAAAGAATCTCATGATCTAATTGGGTGGTACCGTCAGATTGTGTAAAAACAATATCATAGCCATTAGCATTGGTAACATCGCCACCGTTGGCCAGCGTAGCCAAATCCGCATCTGTAAAATTAACCAGCATGGGAAAAGCTGACAAGTCGCTGCTGCCGCTTACCTCGCTGGCGTTGACGGTAATAGGCTTGCGACAATCGTAACCAGGCAAAAATGGAGCGGTAACGGTAACGTTTATGGTGCCGATATCACATAATCCAGAGGTATTGGTTATGGTATAGGTGAAAGTCTCAGTACCGAAAAAGCCAGGATCCGGAGTATAATCGATATTGTTGCCGTTTATCACTGCGGTGCCAGAGCCGGGGTTTGTTAATATAGCCAGAGTAAGGGTTTCGCCCATAGGATCCGAATCATTACTTAGCACCGGAATGCTGACCAAGGTATTTTCAGCAGTATTGGCATTGTCATCCACCGCCGAGGGCTGCCTGTTGGCATCACTGACGTCTGTATCCAGAACTGTTAGCGTCTGATTGGTCAAGGAAGATGGAGTGACGAACTTTGTGACCACCGTCCTGGACCCCCCGTTGGGCGTTACAAAACCTACTTCTACTTTATATAGCAGGGAATTGCCATTGGGTAGTCCGAAATGTAAGCGGTTCTCATTCTGACAACCATGTCCTACGCCCCCCGATACTTCCTGGATACCTCCAAAGATCTCACAACCATCGCTGACGATGACGGTGGCACCAATTGCGGGAACGGTAACGCCGGATCCAAGGTCTAATTTAGGCACTACTTTTATATAGTTTGCGGGAGACCCGGTTATGTTATTTTGCCACAATTGATTAGCGCCACCATTTATATTCAGGTAGAAATCCATATCGCCGTCATTGTCGTAATCTGCAAAAGCCAAGCCTTCACCGTCTGCAGACACATTAATGGGGTTTATAGAGGTATTAGCAACGCCACTGTTGTCATGTATGAAATTAAAATCACCGGGGCCGCTGCTGTTGTTCAACAACAAATATGAGGTGCCTGAAGCCGCAGCCAGAAATACATCAATTTTACCATCATTGTTTACGTCTGCGGCGGCAACCCCTTCAATATTTTGATTGGCTGGCATGGCCGTGAGAGTACCGTCGTCACCGGCGGTAACGGTAACCGTAGGTTGAGAGAAGCTTAAGGTCCCTACTCCATCTTGCTCTACTACCGTCACAGTATTTGCAGCTGTGGAGTTGCCGTTATTGGTCCAGATGTAGTCAAAATCCCCGTCATTGTCAAAGTCTGCAACTGCTACTCCGCCTTTTGCGGCGTTCACGGTTTGTAGGTTAAGGCTATTGTTATCTGTAAAGGTACCATCTCCATTGTTCACGAAAATATCCACCTCATTGATATTACTGGAAGTCCCTTGTCTTCGAGCTACAATGTCTATATGACCATCATTGTCAAGGTCGGTCGTAACGGAATAGTCCCCACTGGAGCCACCAGTAGGGAATCCCCTGGGACTAGTATCAGGGGTGTAATGGGTAAAGGTTCCAGTACCATCATTCTGCAGGATATCCATCCCATATTGATGGTTTTCCATATAAACGTCTAAATCGCCATCACCATCGAAATCCATCCAGGCTAGCCCTTCGTTGTTCATGCCGTTGGGTGTAAAGAAAGAGGCCTGAATCAACTGAGTTATAGTGAACGAAGGAGTTGGGGTTACCCCATTGTTGGTGTACACTTCAATTCTGCTGGCGGTACTACGCATAAAATCCAGATCGCCATCTCCGTCAATATCACCGGTCATAACGGATCGTTCAGCAATGGCGTTCAACAGTTGCGCGGCATTAGTATTGGTTATATCGGTCCAGGTAACCGCTCCATTAGACAAAAATATGCGGGTATGTCCATTGACATTATTACCATTGTTGGTATTCATTATAAGATCCAGGAAACCATCGTTGTTCAAATCTCCCCAGGCCACGCCACCATCTTTAGCTACGGCTTTGTTGATGGGAGCAACGGCAACATTTGTAAATTGAGCGAATACGGTACCATGGTAAAATACCGTGATTATAAAGGAAACCCAGACGAGTGGTCGTAGCTGCATATGAAAAGCCAAAAAATTTGACCGTCCTAGCTCGGTTGAGTGAGTTAAGTAAAAATACTTAAAAATTTGTAAAGTTTTTGTACGGGGCCTTGAACCCGTTCAATAGTTCTCTTGTTTACCAGAGGATATTTTCTCATTTTATCCCAACCTGAAATTAATTGTCTAATGCCCAATAAGCCCCCCCAGAAATACGACATGATGGTAATCGGAGCAGGATCCGGGGGTCTCAGTATGGGATTGGGTCTTCATGAGTTGGGTTTTAAGGTATTACTAGTAGACCGGTCCGATGAGTCTATTGGGGGTGAATGTCTCAATAATGGTTGTGTGCCCAGCAAGGCTTTTATTCATGTTTCCAAGCAAATTGCCGCCGTTCAATCCGCCCAAAAGTTTGGTTTAACAGTCCAAGGAAATGTGTCGCTTCCCGCTGTTTGGGGTTATGTCAAAAATGCTCAGGAACAGATCAGGCATCACGAGAATGCTGCTTTCTTCAGAGAAAATGGTTTGGATGTGGTACTGGGGTCGGCCTCATTTGCCGGTAAAAACAGTATCGAAGTAAACGGCCAGGTTTATCATGGAAAAAAGATAGCTATTGCTACCGGCTCCAAACCCAGAAGGTTGCAAATTCCAGGTGTAGAGCTGGTGGCTTATTACGACAACGACACCATCTGGGAACTGCACGAACTTCCTGAACGCATGCTTTTTATTGGCGCCGGTCCCATAGGTATGGAACTGGGCCAAGCCTTTTCCAGGCTAGGTAGTGAAGTGGTTATGGTGGAGATGATGGATAGGATTCTTGCACATGAAGATCCGGATATTGCGGAGATACTTTACCGACGTTCTTTGGATCAGGGCATGGTATTTCATCTAGGTACCAAGATTAATCAATTCAAAAATGCGCACACCGCGGAGTTACAGAAAGGCTCGGATGTCTGGGAGGAGCAGTTTGATGCAGTAGTAGTGGGCATCGGACGGCAGACAGACTTTTCAGAATTGAATTTGGAAGCCGCTGGTATTCAAACCGACAAAAAGGGGCATATCAAGTTGGATTCTTACTTAAGAACTACCAATAAAAGGGTGTACGTATTAGGTGATGCCGCCAACGGCCTGAAGTTTTCCCATGCAGCTGAACTACAGGCCACCACTATTATCAATAATTTTTTCACGCCTTTTAAGAAAAAGATCAACTATCATAAATTTAGCTGGGTCACTTTCACGGAACCGGAGATCGCCACCTTTGGGAGAAGCGAAAAACAATTAAAACAGGTAAACGAAAAATTTCAAAAACTGGAATTACCCTTTACAGATGACGATCGGGCGATTACCAGTGATTATCAGTATGGCAAACTTGTTTTATTGGTGAAACCGGGTTGGACCAGCTACAGTGATGCGAAGTTACTGGGAGGGTCCATGATAGCTCCTCATGCTGGAGAAATGAGCCAGGAACTAATCCTGGCATTAAGTGCAAACTTGGGCATTAAAAGCCTATTCAACAAAATTTATCCCTATCCTACTGGATCCAGGGTGAACAAAACCATTATACTAAACAAGTATTTGCAAGCGTTGAAACCCTGGATAGTAAAATTACTGAAGCTAATTTATTAAGTTTGCTCCATGGAATTATGGGAATCCTTTAAAATTTGGTTTATGAGCCTGGGTGAAAATTACGGGGTCAATCCCATTATTTTTGGCTCATTATACGTAGGAACCATACCTCTATTTACCCTTACTTTGGGGTGGGTCATCAAGAATCTTAGGGCAAAAAAACCAATATTATTACCCCTTTTGCTTACAGGCCTGTTCTTTATAAGCGCTTATATCTATCTCATCATAGCTGGAAAGAACATCCCCTATTGGGTTTACACCTTTATCGTACTTATGATTGTGGTAGGGCTTATCGGTACATTGCGGAAAATTCGCCAAGCCAATTAAATACTCCTCCCAGCCCACCTTAAGGGCCCAATTCCCGTCTAGATTGTACTGACGGAATTCTATTAATATGAAAATTAGAGCCTATCTCGAAAAAAGCCGGAATTTGATTTGGATTCATGCTAAAACCACTCCGGTCCATAGATCATCAAAAATACTGCTGACTTCACCACTGGTCTTTTACCTGTACTGGAACTAGTGGTGGTGTAGCAATTTTCTTAAAGCCTCAATACTGGAGGTAAAATAATCGCGAATGATCACTTGCTGATTACTCTGTGAGGCAAATTTCCCATAGGGCAATACCGTACCAATCCAGCCCTCAAGGTTCCATTTACCATAGTCTATATCAGGTGGATGGTCCAATTTTGGCAGTGGCCAGCAATTCACATAGTAATAGGGTTCGCGGTATTGCACATCACCGGGGGAAAACCCCCAGCCAATGCTCTTCCGTTCATTTCCCTGTACACTGTTTTCCAGATAAAATAAAGCCGCTAAATCAAAATGATGAGGCCAGGCCCGTTGAACAGAGACTCCTTGGTATTGTCTTGACAGAAACGTCAATAAAAGGTCCGAATTACCAAAAAGCTGTGCCAAATGTCCCCGTAGGTCTTCCAGGGCATTGCCCTGGAACCCGAAATCTGCCTGATAGGATGCTATTTCGTAAGGAAGTGCGGAGCTAAATAACTCACCTCGAAAACCATAGGCCCCCAATGCTTCCTTGAAATCCCCAATAGCTCGATCTAGACTGCTCTCCATCAAATTAAATTCCTGGACTGTTTGCTGGTCCTTTAGTAATACCAGCTTAAATGATTCCAGGATCAGGGCCGCTTGCCATTGATCATTAACCAAATGAGATACAAATCCTTTTAAATGTGGAGACCAACCGAGATTGCCGTAGTGGTCTTCCGGATGGCTAGGTGAATACGATCTGGCGAACATAGCCGGTATTTGAACGGCATGATGCAACTGCTCGCGGGCTTGCGAGAGCCGGGTGGTATCACGACTTTCAATATAATTCCAATCACTAAACATGTTTAAAATAAAAATCCAAATCTGAAAAAGAACAAATTAAGCCCCTCGTCTTTGGAAGTGGCATACTCCGCTGCCAATACCGTACGCCCGAAGGGAGCAATCCAGAAACCAGCTCCATACCCGTTATGCCAATTATCCAGAGTTTCATCAACTACCTGTAGGTTGGGGGCGTCGGACCATACCCGGCCAATATCGTAAAACAGGTTGATCCCCAGTTGACCTGGGAGTACTTTGGTCCGAAAGTCTGCCAGTTTTATGCGCAACTCTGTATTTTGGAAAAACATTTGATCGCCGGTAAACCTGTAGATACGATATCCTCTTAAATTGCTTAACCCTCCTAAAGTATTGGCCTGATAGAATTCAAAATCTCCGGAAATAGCCCCACCACCTGCCCTTAAAGCCAAGGTAGTGTTGAAAGTCCCGCCGGTGGAAATATAAAATGCCGCCTGCGAGTTGAATTTCTGGAAATTGTTTTTCTCATCACCGAGTTGGGAGACCACACTCCCGTCGATGCTAAAAAGGAAACCCTTTTTGGGGAAATTACGGTTATCCCTACTGTCGTATCGATAGCCCAGAGTACCACCGATATATCCACGGCTCACGTCCAATAGCGGAGATTCACTATCACTACCTCTTCCGATAGAATCGGCATATGTCAGTATAAAGCGTTCTTCATCGTCATTGTCCTTGGTTCTAATTTCTACCGCATGCCAGTAGCCTCCAACATTGATTTCATGTTTTCCAAAATTACCTCGGAGGTGGGGTGATACTTTTAACTGCGCATAACGGGCTCGGTAAAATTGCTTATCCTCATCCCTCAGATCTTCATTACTAGCAGTTTTATTGCCGAAGCCGTAAAAGAACTGGGCAAAGGTCGGACGATTTATATCCGCATCCAGGATAAAGTCCCATTTGCCAATAGCATCAGTAAACTCGCCCGTATAATCAATATTGAATGATCCTGACTTAAAAGCATAACGACCGGTAAGAGTATGTCGGGATGAGAAGGGATCTTTGCGAAAACCGTGCTTGGTAAAGATGAAACCACCCCCTAAATAAACCCCATCGTCCGGGTTAAAACTCAACAGGATCAAAGGAAATATGGTATTGTACTTGAAATCGGTGCGGTCATACTTATTGGGGGCATTCCCCGGCCTGGTGCGGTCTGCAACATTACCATTTACCTGATTTTCTTTATTCTTATTATCGTAGTACAGAACTTTAGCTGAGGCCCCTCCCTGGGCACTGTTGGTCACCATGTCCTCACCCTTTCCGCCTATAATGCGCACCAATATACGGGCATTACCTTCTCCACTTATCTTGAACTGATCATCCCCTCCCCGACCGAAAATCCGTATTTCCTTGGTCTCATCGCCTTTGAAAATTCGTTTATAACGCTGAAACCTAATTTCTCCATCTTTATTCAAACTGTGTACCCGGACCTCTGTATCTCCATGAGCCAACCGAATTATCTCAAATAATTCTTGGTTTCGGGTGCCTACCACGTCTACGCCTTTAGCCAGGAATTCATAGTAGGTTCGTGCATAGGTACCCAGTTCGTCCCGTCGTCTTTTCAATTTTGAACTGATCACTTCCCCGTTGATCCCGTAAATCTCAGGAGGCAGCTGCCGCAATCCTTCCTCGATCACTTCATCTGTGAGATTTTTCTGAATGACCTCCACTGCTGACTGCCAGGATTCCCAGTTCAACTCGGTTAAAAAACTGCGGTCAAACCATCGGGCGTTGAATTCCAGACCTTCCACATCCCTGATCTGGTGATGGAATCCCTGAGTCTTAGGGTTGCCCCATTTATGTGAAGATAGCTCCAGTAGCCAACCATCTCCCCAGAAGAAAGCCTGGTCACGATCGCGTGGTATGGGGCGGTAATAAGTGAAATCGTTCTCTTTGAAACTGGCCCAGCGCCACTGATCATCATGTCTATCCCAATCCCCGATCACAATATCAAATAGTCGGGATAACACCACCTGATCCTGATCTATGCGATGACGGTTTTTTTTCTTTAGATTATTTATCACATCCAAGGTGCTGACAATATCCTTGCTATTGCCGAAACTAGGTTGATCTTTCCAATTCCCATTGGGTCGTTCCTCAAACAGAAATAGTCCGTTGGCAAAGTTTTCCCGGTAAATGCCCAACCGGGGGTCATCCGGAATATAAACCAGTTTGGGATTAGTATGATAAACCCCTACTGCAGATGCCATAGTTGGGATGGCCAAAGCGGCATAGGGGTGAGATGCCGAGATCTGGTCCGACACCACATCACTGGCTACCGTACCCCGCAATACTTCCGGCACGGCCTTCTCCGGGAATTTCTCAATACTACGCAAAACATATTGCTTGTCGTCCTTGGCTTGCAGCCTCAAAGAGATGGTTTGCAATCCACCTCCTCTTTTAATGGGAGTCAAGCCTCCTTTTTCATTACCTATATCAAATACCGGTATATTCTCAATGGTAGTAGTCCATTCCTGCCGATAATTATTACCCCGCATTCCAGGTCGCTCCCTATCGCGCTTCAGCTTGGGATTGCCCACCGCGGAGGCGGTTTCCTTTGAAAAGTCTAAGTCGGCAAAACGCTGGGGGTCCGGCTGCTGGTACTGATGGTTCATTAAGCGGCTGCGGTAAACTAAAGCCCCCCCTTTCTCAGCTGTCCAAAATTCCAACCAAACATCCCCGTTTTGGTAGACATTGATCTTTCCAAAACCAGTTTGTCCATAGGCAAATTGTGCGTTATTACCGGTAGCCACTCCGGTAGCCTTACCAAAAGAACCGCTCACCACATAGTGCTGTTCGGAAACTTTGTGGTGTTGTAGTGAATTTTCCAGACCACTTACATAGATCAAGTTGGGGAACTGCTCGAATATTTTTACCAAAGACTCTCGCATGGATCTGTAATCCCCATTGGCTAGATCTTTACGATTTCCAATCGATTGCCGGTATTCTACATATAAAGCTCCCAGTATGGGGGGCATCCAATGGGCAACAGCCGGAAAGTTACCACCATGCAACCCGTTGCTGAACAAAGGGTGATGTCCAGCCAGGATAATCTTACGATGGGAGTTTCGTTTTAATACATCTTCAATTTTTACCAGCAGATCATTTTCAGTGACCACATCACAATCCGATTCCTCCAGAGGCTTTTCCCATTCGTGCAGCCACCATTGGGTATTAAGCACCAACAACAACAAGTCATCTGAAATATCAATCTCCACCGGTCCGGGGCATGCGTTGTCGGGTACCACCACATTTCGCTCATTCATCAATTCTTCCTGAATGAATTCCTCTAGATTGAGCACATTAGCATATCCGGCATGCCCACCTGCGTCCCAATCATTATATCCCGGTATCATAATAACCTGGCCTGTAAAATCTTTAAGCAGTTCCACCTTCTCCGCTATTGCCGCTTCCGCTTGCACTCTACGGTTGTGGAATTTCTCATCAGGAAGCCCACGCTTGTTGGTATTATTCCCCATCCATATTGCTACCCCTTTTTCGCCGGCCTCTTGTAGTTGCCCATGCAATAGCTTCCAATCAGCTGCTTGATTTCCAGGGGAACGATAACTTTCTCCTATCAGAAAAAAGCTGTACCTTAATTCTGATTCCGGCGCATCTTCAGGCACTGCATTACCGGTGGGGTGGTAAGGCTGCTGTGTCAAACAAGATGCCATCAGTATGATCAATCCAGCCAAACTCAGATAATGCTTGGTCTTCTTCATAGCGGCCCTTTAATTATTGGTTTTTGTGTTATTGTACTACCCAGTGAATATGAGATTCTTACTGCAAAGTAATTTAATATAGGGGTAATTATTAGTGAAAATCAAGAACATGAATAACTATTAGTGTTTTGATAAGAAATTTGGAGCTGGGAACTGCTAATGCTGTTTTTCCTATATTGTATAGGTAGTAGCTCCTACTGATAACATGAATAAACAAAATATCCGTAAAAAGCCCAAAGTTGAACAATTGATAAAGATGGTTCGGGAGATCATCGATTATGCGAAAGCGGAGGAACGGTCGCACCAGGCTGAGATCGAGGCGGTCCACCCTGTTTATAGGTCCAGTGCTAAGAATTTGCTTCATTATCGGGCGCTACGGCAACATGATATCCGATACCTACAGAAAAATCTTAGGAATCGCGGGTTGTCAGGCCTAGCCAAAGTGGAACGGCATGTAATGGCACGCATGCATTATACCTTAGCCTACCTAAATGCTTTGAACGGGGAATCGCTGGAAGCTCCCGGTTATTTCGAACTGAGTATCAAAGAGGGCTCTAAGAAATTGAACCGTCATTCCAAATCCTTATTAGGCAAGCGCACCCCGGGCCGCAGGGTGCGCATTATGGTCACCCTACCTTCTTCTGCGGCTGAAGATACCCAGTTGGTGGAGGGACTGGTACAACAGGGAATGAATATGGCGCGCATTAATTGTGCTCATGACCATGAGCAAGTATGGCTTAAAATGGTAGAACAGGTTAAAGATGCCGCTCACAAATTAAAAAAGAGGGTGAAGATCTGTATGGACCTGGCTGGCCCTAAGATCCGCACTGGATCAATTAAACCAGGTTCCCCGGTAATTCGCTTAAAACCACCGAAAACTCCACTTGGGGCTATTGCCGAACCACTCCGTTTTCAATTGGTTCCAACCGATGTCTATACAGGTTTAGAAAATCCGTTAGCGGTACCTTTTCCTGCAGAAGCCCTAAAACTGTTAACACCACACACGCAAATAGCATTTAGGGATGCCCGCGGAAAAAAAAGAAGCATATATATTGATACCATCGAAAAGCACGGAGCATGGGCTACTGCAGGAGCCACTACTTACCTGACTAATGACATCCGGTTTGAGATAAAAGAACAACATTTTGAATTTACCGGAATTAGGAATCTGCCGGGTCACCTGCAGTTATCGCAAGGAGAAACCCTGCTGCTACATGCGCGGGAAAGGCCCGGAGAATCTGCTCACTATGATGAAGCAGGCCACCTGTTGGCTCCCGCTCATATCTGTTGTACCAATAAAAAGATCTTCAAAGACGTAAAAGCAGGAGAGCCGGTATATTTCGATGACGGCAAGATCTACGGAACCATTAAAAAAAACGCTCCCGCAAAAATGGAAATCAAGATCACTTCAGGAGGTGATCAGCCCCAAAAGCTAGGCAGTGACAAGGGTATAAATTTTCCCGAAAGTGAGCTTTCTATAAGCGGGCTAACAGAAAAAGATCGCCAAGATCTCAAATTTGTTTGCCAGCATGCGGATGTGGTTAATTTCTCCTTTGTGAACTGTGCCCAGGACGTAGAGGATCTACTGCAGGTACTGGATTCCTATGGTGTGAAGGACAAACTGGGTATTGTTTTAAAAATAGAAACCCGCAGAGGGTTCCTCAACTTGGTCAGTATCCTACTAACCGCTATGCAAACCTATCCTGTGGGTGTAATGATCGCCCGGGGCGATCTGGCCATCGAGGGAGGATGGGAACACCTGGGTAGTTTGCAGGAGGAGATCCTGCGCATCTGCGAAGCGGCTCATATACCGGACATTTGGGCAACGCAGGTACTGGAAAATTTGGCGAAGAAAGGAGTGCCTTCCCGAGCGGAAATAACCGATGCCTCCATGGGACAGCGGGCTGAATGTATCATGCTTAATAAGGGCCCGCATATCCTGGAAGCCATAAAGATGCTGGATGGTATTTTAAAGAATATGAGATCCTATCTGGATAAGAAAGATGTGATACTGCCAATCTTGGTACAGTCGCCGGACCTTCGTTTGACCCCTAGGAGCGAAACAGAATCAAACAAGCAGCCAGAGCAGTCAACAGCAAAATGATCTTACGGTAATGCTGGTCTTTGATCCTGCGTATTAAGCGGACACCTAAATAAAAACCCAAAAATGTCATAGGCAGCAATACCATATTGAACTTCAAAGTGTCCCAGGTGATGGTGTGCCAAACAAAAATATGAAAAGGGGCTTTGAAAAAATTGGTGATCAAAAACAACCAGGCGGTTGTTCCAATAAAATGATTCTTAGGGAGCCGCATGGCTAAAAAATAGATGGCGGAGAAGGCCCCGGCCAGATTTCCCACCATAGTGGCAAATCCTGCTATTACCCCCATTACTCCCGCAAATGACCAATGTTGAGGCACAGTCGACCCCTTTTTTCGGTCAAACCAATACATCACTCCCAGGCTGATGAGAATAATGATGGCCATACCCTGTTTAAAGATCTCCTCAGGCAAGTCTTTGCCCAGCCATACCCCCAATAAAATGCCGGCAAACATCCACGGCAGCAATTTCCATAAATACTCCTTTTGGGCGTGGCGGTGATAGTAGCGTACGGCAATAATATCCGCGACCATCAATAAGGGAAGTAATATACCAGTGGACGGCTTTCCTCCAAACACCAGTGCAAAAATAGATACCACCAGCACCGCAATACCTTTTAATCCCGCTTTGGATATGCCGGAAATCAGTGCCGCTAGCGCTGCCAGGGCCCATTGCCACCATTTCAATGAATTTATTACTTCTAAGACTGGGTTTAAAATTTCCACCAGGCCATGAGGATTACTTGGGAGATTTTTATCTTTAGGAAAGCACAAAGAACATACACATGCCAATATACCACTCCCTGGGCAAAGTACCGCCCAAGCGTCATACCATCTTTGAGAAGCCCGATGGTAGCCTTTATTACGAACAGCTCTTCGGTACTGTGGGGTTCGATGGAATGTCCTCTTTACTATATCATGTTCATCGTCCAACTATGGTCAAGGAGATTGCCAAGCCCAGGAATATGATACCCAAGATCGCCGAGGCTCATAATATTACCTCGCGGTTGCTCAAGGGATTTGAGTTGCCTCCTCAGGACGACTACCTGGAAAGCCGTGAACCACTATTGGTTAATAGCGATGTACACATTGGGCTGGCCGCCCCCCGCTTGTCCATGAAAAACTACTTTTATAAAAACGCCGATGCCGATGAGCTGCTATTTATTCATCAGGGTTCAGGGGTACTGCGAACTTTTTTAGGTAATATTCCTTTCGAGTACGGAGATTATTTGATTATTCCCCGGGGGATGATCTATCAAATGGAGTTCGATACCCAGGACAATCGTTTGCTGTACTCAGAATCTTTTCATCCCATTTACACCCCTAAAAGATACCGTAACTGGTTTGGGCAGCTGCTGGAGCATTCTCCCTTTTGTGAACGGGATTATAAACTACCCGCCGATCTGGAAACCCACGATGAACCAGGCGACTTTATCATGAAGATTAAAAAGCAGGGTTATTTACATGAAATGGTTTACGCTACCCATCCTTTTGATGTAGTAGGCTGGGACGGGTACAATTATCCTTACGGATTTTCCATACACAATTTTGAGCCTATTACCGGCAGGGTTCATCAACCACCGCCCGTGCATCAAACTTTCGAGACTTCTGCCTTTGTGGTATGCTCATTTTGCCCCCGTATCTACGACTATCACCCCAAAGCCATTCCTGCGCCCTATAATCACTCCAATATTGATTCAGATGAGGTTCTTTACTATGTGGAAGGTGAATTTATGAGCCGAAATAACGTGGAGAAGGGCTTTATCACCCTGCATCCTGCGGGCATACCCCATGGCCCTCATCCGGGACTATACGAGAAAAGCATTGGACAGAAAGAGACCAAAGAACTGGCGGTGATGATCGATACATTCAAGCCCTTGCAGATTACAGAGAACGCCTTGAGGTTGGATGATGGAAAGTACTATAAGTCGTGGTTGGAATAGGGCAAATAAATATCCCAAGACCACCAGGATCCCGGGATATTTTCTGAACGCAGATTTCTTTTACCAATTAAAACTTTGGTCTTTTAAAACCCCGCTGGCTGCTGTCACCACGAAGCGAGCCTGACTATTGCGCAATTGGTTCAGATCGTAAACTTTGCCGAATGTTTCAGAGGAATCTACATCTTCCTCCAATAATAGCTTACCCTTGTGATCTAAAACGCTAATGCGCACAGGACTCATGTCGTTTGACATCACCATGAGCTGAAATTTACCGGAATTGGCGGTGGGAATTATCAAAGCCTTCATGGTTTGGGCTGGAGCTTGGATGCTGTTGGAAACCACTTCCCGGCTCTTTACACCATTGGAGATAATCTCAAATGTATAGTTACCTTCAGGCAGGTTTTGGAAATTATATGGTTTACTGAATCCATCAGTTTGATCGATGACGTCAGTAAATATTTTGTGATTTTTCCAATCGTATATATTCACTTTAACTTTAGATTTCTCTTCTGCTTCATAAATTACCTTAAAGGTCTGATCAGCTTTAGCGATCACTTGTACACGTAATTCTTTACTACCAGGATCAGCCGCTTTCAAACCAAATGTGGCTAAAACCAATACGGCAACTGCGACTATTTTTAATTGTTTCATTTTTGTCCTTTGTTGGTTTAACTTTTAATTGTAATACATGGCAGCCTAAGCCAAATTCTGTTCCATGAAATTATTATAATTGTATAGAGTTGAATATCAGTGATATAAGTATTCATATCCCCCATATTGGGTTATAATCATTGTGCCTCAATGTTGGACACATTTTCTCATTACCGGACAGTATAACCTTTAACAATTTTTTTCGTAATGCGCTCTGTACAAGTTGGCAGCAAATGATATCTTTGAAGCTATCCTTAAGCAGTATGAGCGAATCCACCAAAAAAAAGAAATTAGCTTCTCTGGGCTATGTATTTCGGGACATTATCTGGCCCCGCCGATGGTTACTACTATTAGGGCTAGGGCTGATAATAATTAATCGGCTGGCGGGATTAATTCTACCCGGTTCTACCAAATATTTGATCGATGATGTGATCACAGGAGGCAAAATGGATATGTTATATCTTTTACTGGGAGTGGTAGGAACCGCCGTCACCATACAGGCCATCACCTCTTTTTTTCTCACCAAATTGCTAAGTGTAGAAGCCCAGCACCTGATCGCACTGCTGCGGGCACAGGTTCAGAAACAGGTGATACACTTGCCGGTTCGTTTCTTTGATAACAATAAATCAGGAGCATTGGTGTCCCGCATCATGACCGATGTGGAAGGTGTACGCAATCTGGTAGGCACCGGATTGGTGCAGCTATTCGGTGGTGTGCTGACCTCCATTGTAGCCTTGATCATACTGTTGAATCTAAACGCTGAAATGACCCTGTACGCTATCATTCCCATGATCGTATTTGCCCTTATTTCCTTGAAAGCTTTTAATTACATTCGGCCCATTTTTCGGGAACGTGGCGCCATTAACGCCGACGTCACCGGTCGATTGACAGAATCACTTAACGGGATACGGGTGATAAAAGGTTTCCATGCCGAACCCCAGGAGGTAACCGTGTTTGAACACGGAGTTCTTCGGCTATTTAACAATGTGAAAAAATCTTTGACCTCCACCAGTCTGATCACCAGTTCCGCAACTTTTTTACTGGGGATTGCCAGTGTCACCATCATGGGGGTAGGCGGGACAAAGATCGCCAGCGGCGTAATGACGGTAGGTGATTTTTTTGCTTTCACCCTGTATTTGGGATTTCTAATTGCTCCAATAGTACAAATGAGCAATATCGGCAGTCAGATCACCGAGGCCTTTGCAGGTCTGGACCGCACCGAAGAGCTGCTGAACTATCCCAGGGAGAGTGAGGATTCACAGCGCATCCTAAAACTCGATACCATCAAAGGAGACGTGGCGTTTGAGAAGGTCTCTTTCGCCTACGAAGAAGGTAAACCAGTCGTCCGGGACGTCAGCTTTGAAGCTCCTGCAGGAACCATAACCGCCCTAGTAGGCAGTTCGGGGTCCGGTAAAACCACTATTGCCGGACTTGCGGCCTCTTTTTTGGACCCTTCAGCGGGCAAGGTAACGGTAGACGATAAAGACTTGTCTACGGTAAACCTGGAAAGTTATCGCAAGCAACTGGGCGTAGTACTGCAGGACGATTTCCTTTTTGAAGGAACCATTCGGGAGAATATACTCTTCCCCCGACCACAGGCCAGTGACGATCGATTGCTGAATGCCGTAGGAGCCGCTTACGTAAATGAATTTACCGACCGGTTTGAAGAAGGACTGGACACTTTGATCGGGGAACGAGGTGTGAAATTATCCGGTGGTCAACGCCAAAGAATCGCCATTGCCCGGGCGTTATTGGCGGACCCCAGGATTCTTATTTTGGATGAGGCCACTTCCAACCTGGACACAGAAAGTGAGTCCTTTATTCAAGAGAGTTTGGCCCAACTGATGGAGGGTCGCACTACATTTGTAATTGCCCACCGTTTAAGCACTATTCGACAAGCCCATCAGATCTTGGTGGTAGAAGAAGGAGAGATCGTGGAACGTGGTACGCACGACTCACTATTGGCTAAGGAAGGACGTTACCACAAATTATATACCTATCAAAGCCGTATCTAAAAATAGCGTTCTCGGAATACATTTTGGTGATGCTGTTCGTGGCCACAGGTCACAAAGCCAATAGCCATAACACTAATAGGCCAGCCGCTGGCTTCACCTTGTCTTAGCAGCATTTCTTCGGAAAGATTTTCGAACAACTTAATGGTACAGGCTCTTAACATGCTGTATTCCTCCAGTAGATCAGGCACCGAACGATGGGCTACATTCGATTCCGGAACATAATCGTTTTGTTCAAAGCCCGGAAGGGGTGTTTTATCATTGCGAGCAAATCTCAGCGCCCTGGTGGAAAAGATCCGCTCTCCATCGCACAGATGTCCCAGAATCTCTCTTGCTGTCCACTTACCTGGTGCATATTGATAATCCCATTTATCCTGGGGGTAGCTTCCAAACAGTTTGATGGATTGCTGATTGATCTCCCGTAGGTTGGTCAATAAATCGTGATTGGATAAAGCCTGGATATACGGTTTATAGAATTTCGGATAAGAGCCTTCAGATGGTAATTGGGTCATGAATCTAATTTTAACGTTATGACCCAAACTTACCCTAAAGCATTTATGTATTTGGTATATAATGGCTACTTTTAGTTAAAACGGGTCAAATTCAGCTAGAATATCATGCAAAAGAAAATATTGGTGGTAACCGGTGGCGGGGACTGCCCGGGATTGAACGCGGTAATTAGAGCCATCGTAAAAAGGGCTTCACAAGAAGATGACTGGGAAGTAATCGGTAGTATAGAGTCCTATAATGGTATCTTAAAGGAACCTATGCAAACGGTAATTCTTAACGATCAGGCAGTAGCAGGAATACACGTGCGTGGAGGCACTATAATAGGAACCACCAATAAGGGTGGGCCTTTTGCCTGGCCGGTTAAACAAGCCGACGGCAGTTGGATCACAGAAGACCGCTCCCAGGACCTTTTACAAAGGCTCAATGAGTTAGGCATCGATGCTGTGATCAGCATTGGCGGTGATGGATCCCAGAAGATCAGTCAAAAGTTGTATGAAATGGGATGCCCCATCATTGGGGTACCCAAGACAATCGATAACGACCTCAGTGCCACTGACTTTACCTTTGGTTTTCGCACCGCAGTGCAAATTGCTACCGAGTCGGTGGACAAGCTGGTGACCACCGCTGAAAGTCACAATCGGATCATGATCATGGAAGTGATGGGCCGGGATGCCGGCTGGATCGCTTTACATTCGGCCATTGCCGGGGGGGCGGAGGTATGCCTGATTCCCGAGATCCCCTATGAAATTGACAAGGTTATGGAAAGAATAAACCGCCGTTTTCATCATGGCAAGGGCTTCGCAGTGATCGTCGTGGCGGAAGGTGCCAAACCTGTAGGTGGGACTACGGTTGGTACTAAAAGCACAGAGGCAGGTTATCAGAATATTCGTTTGGGAGGGATCGCCTATCATTTAAAGCAACAGATCAAGGATGCAGGATGCGAGGCCAGTATTAGGGTAACGGTCTTGGGTCATCTGCAAAGAGGCGGTACGCCGCTGGCTGTAGACCGATTATTGGCTACGGAATTCGGGGTCAAGGCTTTTGAAATGGCAATGGAGGAGCAATTCGGAAGGATGGTCTCCTATCGCCATCCTAATATTGTGTCAGTTCCACTGGAAGAAGCTACCCGGGAATACAACTACGTGAGTGCAGACTCTTTTCTTTTAAAAACCGCCCGAGGAATTGGCATCAGTTTAGGCAATTAGCCCTTTTTGTCATTACCCTTTTTGTTCATTAGAACGCCCAGAATAATACCGAAGGTCATACCCAAGCTGATCCCCAGGGCAATATTGTCCAGGGCCATACCTATAGCCGTACCCACCCCTACTCCTAAGGCAATCCCATATCCGATGTAATTTTGCTTCATAACATTTACCGGTCCTCTAAATAATCCTTTAACACCCGGGCCATTTTAGGCCAGGCCTCTTTCACCGCTTGGTAATACCAATCCCAGTCGCCTCCCAGCTGATATCCGGATTGACAAAGGTACAGGGAGCAGTTTCCTACACCGTGGGGGGTTGCCCTGACCAGCAACTGCATAGGGCCCAATGGCTGTTTTTCCGGATTTAGGTAAATCATCTTGTGCAGGCTCAATAGGCCTTGCGGGTCGTAGTCATGGATCAAACCCGAGGATACATATCCAAAGCCGGTAGCACTGATATTCCAAAGTAAGGTGTAGAGGCCTCCCGTTTGAGGTTCAATAAAGCTATTTTCCACCTGCCACCAATCCTTCAGCTGGGATTGTTCCATAAAAGCCCTGATCACATCAGGAGCCGGACATTGAATGTCGATGGTGGTTTCAACTTGTCTCATGGGTGTTATGAGCTATGAGTTAAGAAGATACGAATTTTAGGTCAAGAATTCCCACAGGGTGGGACTCAGACCCGTAACAACTCGGGGATTAACGGGGGCCTTGAATGGGCTCTCGAGACTTAATGGGACTATACGTCGCTACCAGCCCATTGAAACAAACTCACAGTTTGACCCTCAGGGTTATTCACCGAACCTTGAGCGCTGAAACCCAGTTTTTGCAACAGTTTTTGAGATCTGCCGTTGTCCTTGGAGGTAATGGCATATAACTTAGAGCATCCCAGTTGCTCCTCCGCAAAATGCATAATTAACTGGGCGGCTTCATGTCCGTATCCCTGCCTCTCGTGCTGCGGCATCAAAGCAAAGCCTAAATCCGGATAATCCAGATAGTCTCTTTTGAGTAATCCGCAAAGTCCAAGGGCTTCTCCCGATTCCTTCAGGGTTATCTTGTAAAGCCCAAACCCGTGGTCCTGATAACTGTTTATGATGTTGTACTTAATGTAGTGTTTAGCATCATTCAGATCCTTTACCCCTCGGTCACCAATATATTTGAGCCATGAAGGACTGTTTAACAATTCCAAAATAAACGGTCCATCCGATACCAGGACCTGACTTAACAATAAATTTTTAGTTTCCAGAACATTCACGATTTTAGAATCTAACAAAAAGAGCTTACTTAATCCCATTTTAAAATATATTCTTTATTATGACCGACCATTAATCCAGGTGCTACACGTATATCGCATTGAAAAAATATTATGTAAAGATCCAACAACTCAATTATCTTTATGTATTCTTTATTTTTTGATTTTAGAAATAAGACCATTATCATTATCCACAAAAAATTCCTTAAACTTTAAGAGATAATTAAGGTTTACATTAAAACTACTGATCGTTGAATGAGCCAAACAGAAACAATATCCTTCCAGGACAGGCTCTCCCAAATTAAGAGGAGAATAGAAGGAAACCTTTCCCCTCGCTTTGTCAAAATAATACATGGGGCCATACGTCAACTAGAAATTTCAGGAATAGAAAATAACGTAATCAAAGTGGGGCAGACCATGCCTGAGTTTTCCTTGATGAACCAAAATGAAGAGTCTACTGACTCCTCTCAACTGCGCCAAGACGGTCCATTGGCTATTACCTTTTACCGGGGGTTCTGGTGTCCGTATTGTAATGCTGATATGTCTCATTTGAATAAGTACGTGAAGGTCCTTGAGAAACTAGGAGCACGCTTGATCGCTATCTCACCAGAGAAGCCCGAATATTCCCGTAAAATTATTGCTATGCAAAAGTTGGACTTTAATGTTTTATTCGATGAGGGCAACCAGGTTGCAGATCAGTTCGGGCTCAGTTGGGTTTTGCCCCATGATCTAATGGAACTCTATCGCGATAACCTGCATATCAACCTACCGCTGTATAACGGAGACGATCAGTGGAAATTACCAATACCTGCGCGCTTTCTAGTAGATACCAAGGGCACCATTCGATACGCAGAGTCCTCTGTTGACTATACCCGGCGTCCCGATCCCGAACAAATGATATCAGTGTTGAAAAATTTATAACTGGGATTTATATTCGCTTAAATTGCAAAATGTATAGGAAAACCCACACAACAAAACCTACTATAATATGCTGACCAAATCCAGATATTCCGCAAAGGACATGCTGCTTTGGACCCGCTGGGAAATCATCACCTTTGTAGCTGCAACATTAGTGGTGGCGGTATTATACGATGTTTTTGGTTTTACCTTTTTAAACGTTCCCTGGACCCCAGTAGCTTTAATTGGAACCGCAGTAGCTTTCATGATTGGATTCCAAAATAATTCGGCGTATGGGCGAATTTGGGAAGCTCGTAAAATCTGGGGCGGTATCGTGAACAGTTCCCGTAGTTGGGGAATGAAGACAGCAGATATGGTAAGTAACGAACATGCTTCTACGCCATTGCCGGAGGAGGAATTAAAGGCCATCAGAAAAACGCTTGTATACCGACATATTGCCTGGTTAACTGCCTTACGCCACGCCATGAGACAAGCACGCAAGTGGGAAGAGTTTGAAAAAGCCCACACCAATAGAGAATGGTCCCGTATCGTGCATATACCTGAAAGAGTATTCTCTTTGGAGGACGATCTATTTCATTATTTATCTCCAGAAGAATGGGAATATGTGCTTAGTAAAAATAATAAAGCGGCTGCGTTGCTGTACCTACAATCCCGTCATTTAAAAAATTTGAAGGAACAGGGCCTTCTATGGGAGTTTTCATTCTTGGAGCTGGAAAATTTGCTGGAAGAACTATTCACTTTACAGGGAAAATCTGAAAGGATAAAGAATTTTCCTTATCCACGTCAGTATGCCACCCTTTCTTTTTCATTTGTGCGTATATTTCTGGTATTACTGCCATTCGGCATAGTACCTGAGTTTGCCAAAATCGGCGAACGACTGATAGAAACTTTTCCCATAATTGGAGGTAATTTCATTTGGCTTGCGGTTCCTTTTTGTGCTGCAGTTTCATGGGTGTTTCATACCATGGAAAGAATCGGTCGGGTGGGTGAAAACCCCTTTGAAGGGTCGGCCAATGACGTTCCAATCAGCACTATATCAAGAGGTATAGAAATAGACCTTAGACAACTTTTGGATGAGGATCACAACAGCATTCCCAAACAATTTCCCGAAGAATATCATGTTCAAATGTAATTTTAAATCTCTATTATAATGACTAAAGAAGACATCCTCAACAGACTTAAAGACGGCAACCGCCGATTCATAAATAACCAGCTTGAACATGGCCTCCAAGATGGAAGCCGTCGCGGGGAGCTCACTGGTGGCCAATCACCCTATGCAATCATATTGAGCTGCGCAGACAGCCGGGTAGTACCGGAACTGGCATTCGACACCGGGCTAGGCGAAATATTTGTAATCCGAGTAGCAGGTAATGTGGCCAATAGTTCCTCCATTGCCAGCATTGAATATGCCGTGGCACACCTGGGGACGGAGATCATCGTAGTGATGGGACATGAAAGTTGCGGTGCAGTGTCGGCAGCCCTGGGTGGAGGAGACAATGGATATAATCTCAATCACCTACTTTCGCACATAACCCCGGCTATAGCCGCTTGTGGTGAGGGCGCCTCTATGGAGTCAGTTGTGAAAAAAAATGCGCAACTCAATGCTGAGGAATTGAAAAACAGATCGGCAATCATTGGGGAGGCCGTGGCCTCTGGAAAAGTGCAGCTGGTCCCGGCCTACTACAGCCTAAGTACCGGTGAGGTAGAATTTTTTTAATCGCCATCCGCAGTCAGCTAAGGTTAAGATATCGTTAGTAAGTAACGTCTCCCTTAAAGGATGGACGGAGTCAGTTGTGATAGTGATTTCAATTCTGGATATTAGCAGGAAACACCTTCATTATGACTACTAAAATCGCTCCACTATCAATTCTATTGATGGCTTTCATGCTGTTGACCTTGACCAGGTGTGCAAGATCGGTAGAAGAGCCGGAACAGCCTTTTAATATCTTGTTCATTGCCGTGGATGATCTTAACGATTGGGTGGGGTTTATGGAAGGTCATTCCGGGATGAAGATCCACACCCCAAACCTGGACCGATTTGCGGGCAACTCCATGGTCTTCACCAACGCCCATACACCGGCACCAGCCTGCGCCCCCACTCGCGCAGCCATTTTAACTGGTGTACATCATACCCGGTCAGGAGCTGAGAACGTGCATTGGGGCGACGGTCCTAAATGGCGGGAATTTGAAGCGCTTAACACGGTAGAGACCTTAGAGCAATTCTTTAAGCATCGCGGCTATAAGACGCTGGGTGCGGGGAAAATCTATCACAGTCAAGCGCCACCCTGGACACCAACCAGTCAAATCGAACCGGCCAACTGGGATTTCTACTACCCCAGTTCTTATATTTCTCACCCCTACCAAATCCGGGCGCCCAAGGAGATCATTTATCCTGAGGAAGTAGACAATGAAACCAGGCCCGGAGGTGAAGGATGGTGGACCTGGGGCCCAGTACCTGTTCCCGATGAGAAAATGGCAGACTTCCATGTGGTCGACTGGGCTCGCTATCAGCTCAGCCTTGAACATGATAAACCTTTCTTTTTGGCAACCGGAACCTGGAAGCCTCATGATCCCTGGGAGGTGCCACAAAAGTACTTCGACTTGTACCCCTTGGAAAGTATTGTGTTGCCTGAAGTAAAAGAGAATGACCTGGAAGATGCCTTCGACCACGGACGACGGTGGATCCAAAAATGGGTCAATGACAACCAGCAATGGGAAAAGGTAATCCAATCCTATGCTGCTTCCATTACTTTTGCCGATGCCATGCTGGGGCGGCTTTTAGAGGCTTTTGAAAACTCTCCATACGCCCAAAATACCATAGTAATGTTATGGTCGGACCATGGGATGCATATGGGTGAAAAAGAGAATATTGAAAAATTTACCTTGTGGGAAAAATCCACCCGTGTTCCTTTGGTTATATCTGTACCTGAATTAACCCAGCCGGGCAGCCGCTGTGCACAACCGGTGAGTTTGATGGATCTGTACCCGACCCTGGTGGAGCTAACGGGGTTCACCCCACCAGATCATCTTGATGGGCGTAGTTTGGTACCACAAATTAAAGACCCTACCACAAAAACCGATCCGGTGGTAAGCAGTTACATGTTTACCTGGACCGAAAAACCCGTGGTAGGACATGCCGTGAGAAGCCTTGATCATCGCTATATCTTTTATCCTGAGATCAACCTTGAGGAACTTTACGACCATCGTACTGATCCGGAAGAATATAACAACATTGCCTACTTAGAGAAAAATCAGTCCATTATTGAAACGCATCGCAAAGTGTTGCTGGAAATGTTGCCCGACCTGCAGTGGAGCACCGCCCCACCAAACGGCTACACTATTGATGAATTGGGAAATATCAAAAAAGACGGGTTTAAACCACTAGTAGAAGTTATCTATAGCACACATCGGGGAGATTGATGAAAATCCCGATGATCCTAAACAGAATCTACCTGGGTATATATCATGGCTTTTTACTCTGCTGGACGGTTTGAAAGAAATTCATCCGTAAAGTGCTTCTTACTTTTGGGCCGGGAGAATTTGGACTGATTGTACTGTTCGGATTGTCCCTTGGGTATCGACAAACTTTGCCATTGATCTCCCTTTATTATTTTACCCAACAAAATGATTTGCCCAACATGGTAGCTATAGTGGGCCAACTGGCGATTGATTGCTTCCATTACACTGTGGCCCTGGTTTCGGATATAGATCGTGGTATCAAAGTTATCTTCATTAACGGTTTCCAGAGCCTGGAACAAGCAATCCCAACCCTGCTCCCAGCGGGCCAATAGTTGCGCTTTGTTTTTGATCACCGACTCAAACTCCATGTCCCGGTTTCTCCATTCCTTTTCACCGTCGGCAGTCAGAAAATCGGTCCACCGCGATAGCATATTACCCACCATATGATTCGCGACAATGGCAATGGAGTTACTCTCTTCACCGGGTTGCCACAATATCTCTTCCTCACTAAGTTGAACAAAAGTGCGATCCCCTAACAGCTTGTAATATTGGAATTGCTTTAGGGTAGATTCTAGAAATTCAGCAATCATGGCCATAAATATTTGTAAAACACCAGTACTCCCACAACCAGAGCGGCCATGGCGCTAACCAGTACCGCAGCCGCCGAAAGATCCTTGGCCTTTTTGATCAATGGATGTGGATCTTTACTGACCGCGTCACCAAGGCTCTCTACGGCAGTATTTATCAATTCAAATGAAAAAACCAAACCCATGGCAAGGCAGACCATTAACCAATCATAACTGGCAAGGCCCACATAGAACCCCGTAAAAATTACTATAACCATGGCCAATAGGTGAATGCGGCCGTGGGGTTCTTCTTTTATCAGGATTAACAGACCATTAAAGGCGTGGGAAAAGCTGCGAATTCTTTGATTTAAATAAGATTTCATATGATTACCACAAATGGTGTACCGACTCTTTTATTTGGTTTTCATACACCCGGTTCATCGCGTCGATTTGAGAAGGTGTTAGGGCCGGCAAATCATAAACTGATAAATTGGAAGCCACCTGCTTTACCCGAGAGGCGCCGGGAATGATGCAGCTCACTTCAGGAAATTGCAGGATCCATTGAAGGGCCCTTGGAGCCAAATTATCCTCACCGGGAAACAAATTCTTTAATTCATCAACTGCCTGCAAACCCCGCTGGTATTCAACTCCGGAAAAAGTTTCTCCCTTGTCGAAAGCCTGACCCTCCCTATTAAAGTTTCGATGGTCCCCACTTTCAAAAACGGTCTGGGAGTGGTATAAACCACTTAATAGACCGCTGGCCAAAGGAACTCTTACAATAATACCTACATTCCTTACTTGTGCTTCCTTAAAAAACCGTTCTGAAGGTTTCTGCCGGAACAGATTAAATATGATCTGGACGGTGGTTACATTGGGATGTTCAAGGGCCATTAGCGCCTCCTCCACGGTTTCCACACTGACGCCCAGGTTTAGTATCTTTCCCTGTTCTTTTAAACGATCAAAAAAGCCAAATAGCTCCGGTCTATGGTACACTTCCCTGGGGGGACAATGCAGCTGAATCAAATCCAACGTTTCCAAATTCATTCGGCTCAGGCTGTCTTCGACGTATTTCTGCAAAACTTGCGGTTGATACCCTTCGCTTATATGGGGATTGATCTGGCGGCCACATTTTGTAGCTACATAAACGCGCTCGGTTCTGGATCTGACTGCCTTGCCTACGGCCTCTTCGCTTAACCCTTGCTCGTAAACATCTGCGGTATCGATGAAATTTACTCCTGAATCCATGGCTTTGTCCAGAATGGACCGGGCACTCTCAAAATCAAATTCACTGCCCCACTTACCCCCTACTTGCCAGGTCCCTAAAGAAATTTCCGAAACCTCAAACCCTGTTTTACCCAATTGACGATATTTCATCTACTTTATGCTATAGGTTTTAGTAGCCACTCTTTTATATCCGTTGATGGTGATACTTTTTGCATTCACCTCTACTATAGAAAAACTGTTATTGTCCAAACCGTCGAACTCCACCATGGCATGTTGGGTGTAATAATGGATCCCATTAATAAACTGGTAGTGTTCATCATGAACATGACCCTGAAAAACAGCCAGTACCTGTTCTGAGTCTTCCAGGATTTGTCGTACCTGCTCACTTTGTTGAACATGAAACCGGTACTTTTCCCTTTGGTAGGCAAACAGCGGATGGTGGATAAATACCACAATGGGCCCGGAAGCAGCTTTCAGATCGTTCTTTAACCATTGAAGTTGAACATCAGGTATATTGGGATCCTGCCAATCTGCCCCTTCCTTGTAAAACTGATCCCTGCCATCCGCATGATAGTTGGCATCCAGTACTACAAAATGAAAACCGTTGCTGTGGTAGGAATAATAGCTGCGATCCCCTGATATGCCGGAGTTCACGATGTTATCCAGGAATTGTTCTTTAGTGATACTGTCCACATCGTGGTTGCCCACGCAATGATAGCGCGGCCCCTGAAAGCGGGCATAGATGCCTTCCAGAAGCTTTAAATATTGCAAGGTGTCCTGAGGTCTTTTACGGGGGTCCTCATCTTTGAAGTCTCCTAAATGGACCACAAAATTCACCTTTTCCCGATTCATCACATCAACAAACTCTTGCATTCTTTGTGGGGCCTGACGATAGAAGCGATTGTTGAGAGGATCCCGATTAGCATAATGGGAATCGGTGACCACACCAAATCTTATTCTTGGTGATGCAGCTTTGGTGGTGAGAGACCATAGTCCTAAGCCTGCAGAAGACAGCACGGCTTTATGCATAAATTCTCGACGAGTTATGGACCAGGATTCACTCACTCCAGTGGTTTATTGTCAACTAAAATTAATTTACCATTATCTTCGTCAGTTAGCAAGTACAGTTTGCCCTGGGGGCTGACTACCGCTTTTCTAAGGCGTACACGATCATCGACAAAAAGCTCCTGCGCACTTTTAATAGTGTTGCCTTGGATTTCCAATCGCCACAAACTACCTCGGGAGAGCCCGGGAACAATTAGGTCACCCTGCCAATGAGGAAATGTCGATCCAAAATAGAAGGTCAATCCAGTAGGAGCCACTGTATGAGTCCAGAACCATTGGGGGTCCTTGAATGCTGCCTCAATCTTTGGTGGTTGATAGCTGTCGTCCCGATATTTTCCGGTAGTTACAATTGGCCAGCCGTAGTTAGCACCTGCCTCCAGTATATTAATTTCATCTCCTTGCATAGTGCCGTGCTCACTAAACCAGATCTCTCCTGTTCTGGGATGAAGGGTGATTCCTTGAGCAGCTCTAATACCGGTGGCATAAATTCCCGGAACGGCCTCAGGGCCTAAATCCGGATTATCATTGGGTATGCTACCATCCTTATTAATGCGATAGATTTTCCCCCGGGCATCCGCCAGGTTTTGGGAAATTGGAAGGTTTGGCTGGTCTATCTCTCGATAGTACCGTTCACCAATGGTTACATATAATTTCCCATCGACCCCAAAAGTCATTCCTCCCCCATAATGGAATAATTCTTGGTTGTAAGGATTTCCTACCAAAAGGGTTTCAAGTTTAGATAATTCATTGTCCTGAAGCTGTGCTCTTATGACCTTTGTGGTAGTCCCTGAATCACCCCGAGCAGAATAGGACAAATAGATCAGGTTATTCTCTGAAAATAGAGGATCCAGCAGCACTTCATATAACCCGGAGTTGTCTCGAGAATCTTGGACCCCGATGCTGTCCACCAGGTCAGGAGGAAGGCCATTAATCGAGGTTCTGGATGCGGATTTCAGATTGACTTTAAGAAGGTCTCCGTTTTTTTCGGTAATCAGTGCTTGCTGTTCGCTGATAAAAGCCATACTCCAGGGGTGATTCAATCCCTCAAGGACCACCGATTTTGCAGGATTGGCTTTGTTTGGCGGTGAGGGTGGGCAAGGTTGACGGCAGAAGGTTAGGAAAATGGTGGCGGAGAGCACAAGGACAGTTCTAATCATGGTTGGTTAAATGAGTTATGGTGAATATTATCTCACAATTTATTGGTATGTCTCTCATTCTACATACCTGCGTACGTGTAATGTACAAAAGTATACGTACGTGCGTATAATCGCCTATTCCAGCAGCAGCGCCTATAGTTGTTGCACCTTGAACTTCATCAATTCCGCAATTTGTGTAGCCCGGTCTACGGCCATTTGAGCAGTGGGACCCACAAAATGGCTACTCACCGTAGTCTTCCACAGGGTAAGCCAACGCTCGAAATGGGATGGGAGTAATGAAGAACGCTTGTGAAGTTCCAGATGCTTGAGCATAGGGTTTCCTTTATAGACGATACGATTCAAAAGTACGGTCTCCCAAAAATCGCAGATCAAGGGAATATGGGTATCCCAATTCAAACTTATCACTTCTGTAAAGAAATGTCCGATCAATTCGTCCTTGGTCGCCTGGTCGTAAAACTCGTGCACCAGAGATTCAATATCCGCACGGCTTTCAATGTCATGTGAATTCATAATCTGAAAAGATCCTTGCCTTTGGAGGTAGTCAAATTTCTTAGAGATGGTTATAAAATAAAAAAGTCCTGACGACTAACGCCAGGACTTTTGCCTAAAGAAATTAATATCTTTAGTTAACGACTTTAACGTTAACGGCGTTTAATCCTTTTCTTCCTTCTTGCAATTCAAATTCCACGGAGTCGCCTTCTCGGATTTCATCAATTAATCCGGAAATGTGTACAAAATGTTCTTCATTAGAACCTTCTTCAGTGATGAATCCAAATCCTTTGGAATCATTAAAGAACTTTACTGTTCCTTTACTCATTATTGTGTGATTAAAATTATGTAATATAAATAAAGGTCAAAGGTACTTCCAAATACACAAAAATGGTCATATTATCGCGTTTAAATTTTCATAATCCTTCATTTTACACTGTAAAAGCTATTTTTTGCGTTCTTATGGGTAGGTATAGGTAGCTTGTAATCCTAGTGGAATGCCCAACATCCAATATAATACCAAGAAAATGGTCCAGAACACTAAAAAGGTAATACTATAAGGGATCATCATGGAGGTAAGTGTTCCGATCCCCGTACTCTTCACGTAGCGCTGACAGTATACCACCACTAAGGGGAAATAGGGCATCAGCGGGGTAATAATATTGGATGATGAATCTCCTACCCGATAGGTTGCCTGTGTCAATTCAGGGGATATGCCTACCTGCATAAGCATAGGCACAAAAATAGGAGCCAACAAAGCCCATTTAGCAGATGCGGAACCTACGAACAGGTTGACAAAGGCTGTTAAAAATACAATGCCGATCATGGTAACTTCCCCGGGAAATGCCATGGCCCGTAAAAATGCGGCACCTTTTAGGGCCAACAACGCTCCGATATTGGACCTGGCGAAAGCATCGATGAACAAAGCGCAGAAAAAGGCCATTACTATGTAGTAAGCCATACCGTTCATAGCTTTCGTCATGGTATCGATCATGTCCTTGGAATTTTTGAAATTACCGGACATGTAGCCGTATACCGTGCCTGGCAACCAAAACATTAGAAAAATTAAGGGTACAATGGACCGCATAATGGGAGCAGAAAAGGAGCTAAGCTCTCCCTCCGGTCCGCGCAACGGAGAATTCTCAGGTAACAGCACCAATACCAACACTACCATCCCTACTAACAGCACTCCAAAGGCTCCCAAAAAGGATCTTTTCTCCTTGGCACTCAATTGGTCCATTTCCGGAGGAGCTTCCGCATCTTCATCCACTGGTGATTTGGCTAAACGCGGTTCTACCACTTTATCCGTTAAAAACCATCCCAAGGCCACGATCAAGATGCTGCTAGCGGCCGTAAAATACCAGTTTGATAAAGGGTTCACCTCTCTAGTGGCGTCAATAATTTGAGCTGCTGGTTGAGTAAAACCTTGCAAGAGCGGATCTATGGCAGAAGGAAAGGGATTGGCACTAAACCCTCCAGAAACCCCCGCAAAAGCCGCAGCAATACCTGCCAATGGATGCCTACCGGCAGCATGAAAAATGATACCTCCCAGGGGAATTACCAGCACATATCCCGCATCCACCGCAGAGTGACTGAGGATCCCAACAAAAACTACCATGGGGGTTAATAGGGATTTTTTGGTTATCCCCAGTAGTAACTTCAGCCCACTGTTTATAAACCCGGAGTGTTCGGCCACTCCCACGCCCAGCATGGCCACTAATACCACGCCTAACGGCGCAAAACTGGTAAAAGTGGTCACCATGTTGGAGAGGAAGGTAGCCATGGCCGTTCCTGTTAACAGATTATTTACGGTAATCGCTTCTCCGGATCGTGGATCGATCTCTGCGAAAACTACAGGAGCCAGTAGTGCAGACAACACCCAGATTATGATCAGAGATATCAAGAACAACACCGCTGGATCCGGCAGTTTGTTGCCTACAACCTCAATGGTGTTCAGGAATTTGCCAACGAAGCCGTTTTTTCTATTTTGGGTAGTTTCTGGTTTATCCATGAATTCTAGAATGCTGTTTTTTACGGAGTTGTATCAAGATGTGAAAATATTTTCTAAAGAGAAACTTTTGATATTAATAAACGGATACCACCTACTTCTTAAAATCAAGGAATTCTTAGGGTAATCCTGTGCGGGTGCTTATCTTAATTCAAACTTGGCTCTCTATGAAGATCGATCATTTAGCTATTTGGGTATCAAACTTAAATGTGGTAAGGGACTTTTACACGAAGTACTTCCAGGCATCTGCCGGAGACCTCTATAACAATCCTGAGAAACAGTTCCGCTCTTATTTCTTATCATTTCCAAACAGTAACACCCGCCTGGAAATTATGGAAGCCCCCAATGTCATTGACAAAATTGGGATCCGAGGGTTCGAGGAGGGTATGGCACATTTTGCTATATCAGTGGGTTCCCGGGAGATGGTAGATCAACTGACGGAACAGCTACGAAGCGACCAGCATAGTATTGTGGACGAACCCCGAGTTACCGGTGATGGATACTATGAAAGTGTGGTTTTAGATCCCGAAGGGAATCGTTTGGAGATTACCGTATAGCCAATTCGCAATTCACAATTCGTAATTATTTCAGATGTACCTTCCCTATCCTCATCAGGGACACTCCCCCGCCCCAGCCATGACCATGGTCGCTTATCATGTTTTTTACATGCAATTCATGTATACGGTGCTCCCCATAGCTCAGCAATTTCAAAACACTGGCCGGTCGGCAATGCCAGCTGGCCCACGACAAGGCCGTATCCCCCTGGCAATCTTTTTGGGTCTTGTCAGCCCCGGCCTCCAACAGCATTTGTATGGTTTCCTCATTGCCGAAAGCCGCTGCCCGGTGCAAGGACGTCTCCCCTTTGGTAAAAGCATCTCTCATAAACCCACCGGTCTCTTTACCCTCCAGAGTACGGGCATTGGGGTCCGCACCATAGGCAAGAAGTAGGCTTACAATAATATTGGATACCGGTCGGTTAGGATGGCTTAAGGTGCTGTGTAATGCTGTTTCACCGGTGCTCTTTAGAGCAGTGGCGGCGTCGGCACCCTGCTCCAATAAAAATTGACATAGTGGCCAATAACCGTGAAATGCGGCCCCATTGAGATCAAAGTTATCCCCAAGATCTTGCAAAGATGCCCCTTTCCCCAAAAGGTACTTAACAGCAGATACATCTCCATAGTAAGCACACCACTGTATCAAACCCACTCCCTGATCATCTTTATAGGTGGCCGCCGTACCAGATTCTAACAAATCAAACACCAAGTCGGTACGCCCGTCCTTTAGTTTTTGTATCATCACCATCTATAATTGTTATTTGTGAATTGCTAATTGTTAAAGCTTCTGCTTTAAATGATATCCTTTGGGCTGTGCAAAAGCCCGGATACCCAAATGAGATAACGTGGTCCCAATTCCTGAATCCCCCCTTCCCGACCAGGGCAACCGGGCACTAACCCGGTCGGAGCAATTCCAATACCCCGTTCCCGTTGGTAGGGCTTTAAGTAAACTTTCGGCCTGCTCCCCGTCCTGAGTGAACACCGAAGCCGTTAGCCCATAGGTAGTATCTTGCATTAAATTAAGAGCCTCTTGGTCATCTTTAACTTTTTGAATTCCGATAATAGGGCCAAAAGACTCCTCTCTCATCAATTTCATTTGGTGAGTGGCATCGATGATCACGGTTGGTTGATAATAATAACCCTGCCTGGTTTCAGCACGTCCTCCAGATAGCAGTTTACCCCCTTTTGATAGTGCATCATCTACTTGATCCTGTAAGTAGTCCAGCTGCTCTTTACGAGCCAAGGGCCCAATATAAACTTCGTCATTCATAGGATCACCCATTTTTAGTTGCTTCACCTCCTGGACAAAGTGATTTACAAAATCGTGATAAACATCTTGATGCACATAGATCCTCTCCACAGCACAACAGCTTTGCCCATTGTTATAAAACGCTCCATCCACGGCAGCAGCAGCAACTTTATTGAGGTTACTGTTACTCGCTGAAACATATAGCGGATCCTTTCCACCAAGCTCCATTTGACAAGGAACCCATTTGGAGGCGACTTGTTTATACAGCGCTAAACCGGTGCGATAAGAGCCGGTAAAAAAATACCCGTTTAGCGGTAAATCGATCAAGGCCTGGCCTGATTGCGGTCCGCCGGTGATGGTCTGAAAAACTCCTTTGGGCAGGTCGCACTGATCCCATAACTTTTGGATTTCCAACCCAGTTAACTGGGTGTATTCCGATGGTTTGTACATGACGGCGTTTCCGGCCATTAAGCCGGGGGCATAAACGTTGACACCAATCAAATAGGGATAATTCCATGCAGAGATATTGGCGATGACTCCTAGTGGCTCATAGGAGATCACCTCTTTCCAGTCTCCTTCTTCCAACACCACCTCATCACTCAGATAGGTCTCGCAATGGTCTAAAAAATAACGAATACGCTCTTTGGCTCCATTTAGCTCTCCCCTGGATTGTGCTATGGGCTTTCCCATTTCCAACGTAAGTAACTCTGCCAGTCTTTCTCGATGCCTACCTAGCAATAGAAAAAACTGCTGTAGTGACTCCAGCCTGGTTCTTAATGGTACGGCTTGCCAGTGCCTCTGAGCCGCTTTAGCGGTTTCATATTTAGCATTTATCTCATCAAGGGTATCCGCTCGGATGTTTTTAATAACCCTTTCAGTAGCTGGATTAATTATCTTCATTTGGTTATACAGTAATTCACTATTTCAACAATAACTTAAGAAATGGTGGTAAATCAGATCCCCATCAATTAACTCCCCTTCAAAATGCGGGAAAAATTCCGGATGCCACTGCACACCCATCACTTTTCCTTCTTCTGCACCATTCCACTGAAAGGCCTCCACTAATCCGTCTTCTTCGCAAATGGCCAGTATTTCCAGATCCTTTCCCAGGTCCTTCACTCCTTGATGATGCACGCTGTTCACCAAGTGATGCTGGCGATCCTTATGAAGACGATCTAAAAACTTATCTTTAGTGAAACTGATGGTGTGTACTAACTGATCATAGGCTTGAGGATCCCGATGTTTTATGGCCTCCGGATGATAAGTATCGATATCCGGATACAATGAACCTCCAAAGTATACATTCATTAACTGAAAGCCCCGGCAAATACCCAATACCGGAAGTTGATGCTGAATTGCAAAGTCCATGATTCTTAATTCATACTGATCGCGGGTGGCATCTCCCGGCCAGCGCTGGTCATTATGGGCTTGAGCCCCGTAGGTTTCAGGGGCAATATCGGTACCACCCTGAAATATAAAGCCATGCATTTCATTTAACAAAGGTCGCAGGCTTTGCTCATCCAAATCGGGTATGAGCACTGGCATAACCCCCTCTTTAGCCAAATAGCGGGCCATGTCGTTCTCCAAATAGCTTAAGGTCTTTGGACCATGCACCGGCCTGGTGTTATCCGGGTATATAAAACATGCCGAAACTCCGATCTTTTTCATACGATGCTTTCCGAATACAATGATTTAATATCTTCATAAGTGGCTTCCCTGGGATTCGCCGGTAAACAAAAATCTTTCAGTGCTAATTCTGTCAAATCCTCGATTTGAGAAGGATCAACCCCACATTCGCTCAAATTTCCAGGCAAACCCAACGCTTGGTTAAGATCTAAAAGGGCTGCTTTTATATCAGAACCGTGTTTTAAACCGAGGGCCTGGGCCATCATTTGAAACTGATCCTTGCAACCTGGATAGTTAAAATTCAGCCCATTGGGTAGGTTTATAGCATTGGCCAGACCATGATGCATATCCAACAAGGTCGATAAGGGGTGGGATAGTGCATGCACAATGCCTAGTCCCTTCTGGAAGGCCACTGCCCCCATTAAGGATGCGATCATCATATCACTGCGGGATTGCTTATCGGGTCGTATTGCCGCTTTTTTCAATGACTTCGCAATCAAACGTATTCCCTCCAGCGCAATCCCCTCGCACATGGGGTGAAATCCCCGGGCAATATACGCTTCCATGTGATGGGTTAAAGCGTCCATACCGGTGGCCGCAGTGATATCAGCGGGCAACTCGTAGGTTAGACTGGGATCTGCAAATACCTGATTGGCCATTAGCGTAGGATGAAAGAGGATGCGCTTGCGCTTGGTATGGTCCTCGGAAATGATGGCGGCCCGGCCCACTTCACTACCGGTACCGGAAGTGGTAGGCACCGTTATAAAATGTGGGATTGGTTCTGTGATGTACTGTGTGCCTCCCTGCAGCTCATCGTATTCAAACAGGTCTCGATGATGATTAATACTTAAGGCAATGGCCCTCGCCACATCCATGGCTGCACCGCCTCCAATCCCCAGTATGCTGTCCGCTCCTTGTTGGTAGGATTCCTTTCCTTTTTGCACATCCGATTTAAGAGGATTGCTGTGTACATCCGAAAAGAGAAGTGGTTTTAAGCCTTTTAATTCCAGGTAGTTAACCAGCTCCTTAAGAAATGAAAGTTGTACTACCTGAGGATCGGTAACCACCAACGGCCGGTTGAGTTGGTGAGATTTTAAATGAGCAGGCAATTCCCTAACTGCTCCTTCACCAAAGAGAATATTAGTAGGAAAACTGTAGTGCTGCATCAGATGATCTCAAAGTAGCGTTTTAATTCCCAATCTGTGACTACCGGGGCAAATTGTCGATGCTCCCAGCGGCGGGTGATAACGAAATGGTCTACAAAGTCTTCACCAAACAATTCCTGGGCAATTTCAGACTGAGCCATGGCTTCCGTAGCTGCCTGTAGACTATCCGGTAGCACTCCATTGCTTTTATCCGAATAACCGTTGCCCTTGGTAGGTTCTTGGTTTAGCTTTAATTCCTTACGGATTCCATATAATCCGGAAGCTAAGGCCGCAGCCATGGCCAGATAGGGATTGGCGTCGGAACCAGCTACTCGGGTCTCCAGGCGGGTAGATTTATCGCTGCCTGGAAGTGCCCGCAGAGCGGTAGTCCTATTGTCCAGACCCCAAGTTAAGGTGGTAGGCGCCCAGGCTCCCTCAACTAAGCGTTTATAGCTGTTGATGTTGGGCGCGTACATGGGTAAAATGTAGGGAAGGCAGTGTAATTGTCCGGCGATGAATTGCTCCATCATTTTACTCATACCCTTCCGGCCATTTTCATCATGAAACAAGTTTTTAGTACCGTCTGCATCCCATAGACTTTGATGGATATGACCGCTGCATCCTGGATAATCCACGTTCCACTTAGCCATAAAACTTGCCATATAGCCATGTCGGTAAGCAATCTCTTTCACTCCGGTTTTGAACAGCACCGCCCGGTCGGCCGCGGTAAGTATATCTGAATATTTAATGGCAGCTTCGTAAACACCGGGGCCGGTCTCTGTATGCAGACCCTCAATGGGAATACCAAACTCTTCCAATTGATTGAAGATGTCATGAAAATAGGTGCTTTTCATAGAACTTCGCAGAATGGAATACCCAAACATACCGGGGGTTAAGGGTCTGATCCCGGAAAAACCTTTGTCATGCAATTCCTGCGGAGTCTCTTCAAAATTAAACCACTCGAATTCCTGGGAGAAAACAGGCACAATTCCGATGCTCAAAGCACCTTCATGGATCCTCTTGAGCAAGGAGCGGGGGCAAACATAGGCCTCGCCAAAATCTGCCAGGACCATTGGCAATCCTTGCTCCCATGGTATTTTGCGGATGGTAGAGGGGTCGATTTGAGCTGGCGCATCGGGATACCCGCTATGCCACCCCGTGAATTTGGTGTTGTCATAGGCGACATCGGCAGCGTCCCAACCAAACACCACATCACAAAATCCAAATCCAAATCCACCCTCAGCGATACTTATAAACTTTTCCGTGCTTACCAATTTACCACGCAATATGCCATCGATATCGGTAACCGCTAGTTTCACTTTATTGGTTTTGCTTTCCTTGACGAGTTTCATCATCTCCTCAGCCTGCTTACTATTGCTTGTAGCCATGAAATTGGTGGTTTTTCCTATGGCCTAATTTACTGAAAAAATAGAGCTAATATCAATGGATAAGTTTTAGGGTTGATTTTTAGTGTACCAGGCTATGGTAAAGAACGTCAATGATCATCTCCACAATTTGCCCTGGAGCTGCGAATTGCGAATTGTTAATTGCTAATTGTTAATTGCTAATTGCTAATTGCGTTCAATCAACTCGGCTGAAGGTTTTTTCCCGAAGGGAATGGTAACTCCCAGCCAAGGAATAAATACCACTTCATCAGTATCAATAGGTATAAAACCTCCAAAATCCAGTCCCACTTTACCAATTATACGCCTGCCGCCCAGGGACAGCAAACCAAATGTTTCGCTACCCACATCTATGAAATAGTTTTCCGTGAGTATGTAGCCACGGGGTCCGGTACGCAGCATTCCGCTGACGGTAATGGTAGGAGTACTGGCCGTTTCACCTCCTCCGTATCCCCAACCCAAGCCAATACTGATATTCCTGTCTTTGGAACCAAAGGTGGTGATGCCGTAGAGAATCCCAAAGCCGGATTCGTCCTCGCCTATTACAGTCCCAACTAGAGCTCCTACTCCCAGATTAACTTTGTCTCTGGCGATGGGAATGGAAACTTTTGGAGTGATCCATACTGGTGTGGAGGCACCTCCAAAAAAGAACAGCGGTAATACCCCTCCCCCGATTGAAATGTTATCGGTAATGCCATAAGCTACCTGGTTGAACAACACCCAAACGTTTTGATAATACCCTTCCCCCTTTTTTAAACCATATCCGTTGGATGTCCATAAATACCGGGTAGCCTGGGGGTTTTCAAACCAGTAACCACCCTTCCTGAATTTGTTAGGATCTATAGCCTGTATTACAGAAATGTCGCTAACCACTATGGTTATTTCGCCAATGTTAGCGGTTTTTAACAATATTTTTCCAGGTTCTCTATTGATAACGGTTCCTGTATAAACATTCCCATCCTTGGTGGTGATTCGGTAAGCCGTAGTGTCGTTCAGATCTTGTGCGAAGGTGGTTTGAAACGACGCCATGAAACAAAGAACCAGGGCCAGATGAAAGATTTTCATAGTAGTTGAGCCATGTTAACCTTAGTTAATTTAACCATTAATAATTAACTATTACGGATAATTAGTGGGCTGCCTTTCTTAATACCACCATATAATACCACAAATACGATAGCGCCAACATTCCAAAAAACACCAAGGCCAATATTGGATTATATACACTCATAGCTATTAAGGCAATTACCGCGATAGCCAAGGCTACAGCCGGAAAAACGGGGTACAACGGTACTTTAAAGGGCCTCTCCATCTGTGGCTCTTTGCGCCTGAGGGCAAATAGAGAGATCATGCTAACGATGTATAAACTGAGGGCTCCAAAACAGGCTATGGTAATAATCTCACCAGTTTTCCCGGTAAGCAGTGCGATTATCCCTATACCCATGTTGAATATTAAAGCGATGGCAGGAGTTCGAAACTTCTCATGCACTTTACCTAAGATCTTGGGGGCAAAACCCTCTTTCCCAAATTCATAGGTAGCACGACCCGCGGCCAGAATAATGCCATGGAAAGAGGCAATTAGTCCAATAAGTCCCACCGAGATCAGCAGGTGATATAAAAAATGGCTCTCCCCAACCACCTGCCTCAAAGCTAAAGGCAAAGGACTGTCTGAAGGTGCTGCCCCGGGTTCAGGATACACCACCGATTCCCAACCTCCCACACCTACGGAACTGGTGAACGTTAAGAGACACAATACCACCAAAGTTACTATTGCCGAACCAAAACCGATCAAAACATTGCGCTGTGGGTTAATCGTTTCTTCGGCCACGTTGGCCACTCCTTCTATGGCCAGGAAAAACCAAATGGCAAATGGAATCGCTGCGAATGCTCCTTCATATCCATGGGGCAAAGCATTGTAGGTGAGATTTTCCAGTTTAAATTCCGGCAGGGTTACCCCAGCAAAGATCAACAATTCTGCCACCGCTAGGATGGTAATTAGCAGTTCGAAGGTGGCGGCAGCTTTTACCCCATAAATATTCAATCCGGTAAAAATAACATAGGAGATAATAGCAATAGCCATTATGGGAATGGCAGGCATGAATATGTTGAAATAGGCCCCCATGGCAAAAGCGATGGCCGGTGGTGCAAAAATAAATTCAATATTCTGGGCCATGCCTGCCAGAAATCCCCAACGTTTACCCAAAGCTCTGTGGGCATAGTCAAAGGCTCCTCCTGCCTTGGGAATAGCGCACGCCAACTCGGTATACCCGAAGGTGAAGGTCACGTACATAATGATGATAAACAGGGTGGCAATTCCCAATCCCAGGGTACCTCCTTTCTCGAGACCTAGGTTCCATCCAAAGTACATACCGGAAATCACGTATCCTACACCCAGGCCCCACAGCATTAAGGGACCTAAAGTACGCTTTAGCTTTCCGGAATTTTCAGCGGACATCTAAGATATCTATGGATTCATATAACCTTCACGAATAGCCTTAAACTCCGATCCCTCTTTCCATTGAGGGAAGTTGGCTTCGTTGGCGATCTTATTGCCAATAAGATAAAACAACTGGGCGTCCTCAACCATCCCTCCTAAGTCCCAGGATTCAGGGTTATACTCGTCGAAGGGTTTATGGTATCGTTCAGCGGTATAGGCCTGTTTGCGCGCGGTACCCCATTCCTTGCCATTTTCACGGCTGTCCAATCCTCCTTCTGCGTATAGTGCAGGTATACCGATCTTGGCGAAACTAAAGTGATCGGAACGGAAAAAATATCCTTTTTCGGGCTCCTGATCGGGGACAATATAGCGATCCTGACTGCTGGCCATTTCTTCTGCATAATCATCTAGTTCAGATTGTCCATGACCAACTACGATAACATCTTTGGTGGCGCCATAGCTGCCCAATGCATCAATATTGAGATTGGCTACGGTCTTTTCCGGGGGGTAAATAGGATTAGCCGCATAATATGCGGAACCTAACAAGCCCTGCTCTTCTGCAGTTACCATTAAGAAAGCTACGCTGCGTTTAGGCAGGGCGCCTTCCTGCATAAATGCCTGGGCTATTTCCAGCAGGCAAGCTACTCCGCTGGCATTATCTTCAGCTCCGTTGTATATGGAGTCCCCATCGATGGGCTCCCCAACACCCATATGATCCCAGTGTGCTGAATAAATAATGTATTCGTCGGGCCGTTCTGTTCCCGGTACCACCCCAATGACGTTTCTGGAAACGTCCTCTTTTAAGACATTATCCAATCCTATGCTCACGGTGGTGGCCAGGGGGACAGCCTGAAATTCCTCTGACTTTGCCTGGTCCAACAACGACTGATCCAATCCCGAAGCTGCCAACAACTCCTGGGCTACACCCAAGGTGATCCATCCTTCGATAGCACAACGGGACAGGTTGTTGTCCGCCGCTTTCAGGTATTGATTGGGACCGGACCATCCTCCTCTAACAACTGCCCAGGGATACCCCGCGGGACCATCGTCATGAATGATCAAAATACCTTCCGCTCCCTGCCTGGCAGCCTCTTCATATTTGTAGGTCCACCGTCCATAATAGGTCATGGTGTTACCCTTGAAGAAAGTTTCATCATCTGAGCCGTAGCCGGGGTCATTGACCATAACCACTACCGTCTTGCCCTCTACATCCAGGCCTTGGTAGTCGTTCCAGCCATACTCCGGGGCTACGATGCCATATCCTGCAAACACCATTTCTGAGTCGTTCACCTGTACTTGTGCTTGTACTCGCCGCGTTAGTGCCACAAACTCGTCCAAATAGATAAGCTCCCGATCACCCTGGGGTCCTTTGATGACCATGGGTCCCTGGGGAGTGGCGTTGATCTCTACTAATGGCACCTCTTGCTCGTAACTAAGGCCATTACCGGGATCTACTCCCAATTCTTTAAAAGCGCTGATCATGTAGTTGACCGTCTTCTCCTCTCCTTCTGTAAAGGGCATCCGCCCTTGAAAATCATCGGAGGCTAATGTTTCGATATGGGATGCTATGCCCGACTCTTCAATTAGTTCCACTGGGGGTGTATGTTGTTCCTGAGAGGGGTTCTGACATACACTTAGAGCAAGCAGTACCGCAGCGCCAGTGCTGTAGAGAAAGTATTTTCTGATCATAATAAAGATGTGATAATGAGCCGTAAATAACTCTAATTCTGAACGGAAATAAAAGATTCGTCCCTAAAGAAAAAATGCCAGCCTTCCGGCTGGCATTGGTTTTACACCTGTTCGCTTATTTCACAGAAGCCTTGTTTCAGGCTATAAGTTCTTTGTCTTCATATAAGCAGAGAACATGCCAGAAATGAATACAATTGTTTAACTCTTTAGTATTCAGGATTTTAAATTTTAAACCAAGATCTCGATTGTTTCAATGTGACATACCTACCATCTCATAATGAAACTATACTCTGGGAAAAGGGACCATTTTTAAGTAAAGTCTCACCAGATTCTGCTGCGAAAGCCCGAACTTATAAAACAGGTAAAGTATGAAGTAGGCAAGTTGCAATCGAAAAGGCCCGTTCTGCCGATATTTACGGGCCGAGGTTATGACTTGACTTGGCAACACCACAAATTGTTTCTTCTGGCAAACTCTATCTATAATATCCTGATCTTCAAATACTTTCATGCTATTATTGAATCCCCCACTTGTATCGAAAATACGTCGTTCAATAAACAAACTTTGATCACCGAAACGCAGCAGGTTAAGATTAAAACGGGTAAACCAGCTATTGAATGAAAGAAACCAATGGGACCAATCAAACTTAAGTCTAAAACAGCCTATTTTATATCCACGGGCATGTGCTTCCCATATCTGCTGGGCAAATCCACAGGGCGGAATCGTATCGGCATGCAGAAAGTAGAGTATCTCACCTTGAGCCTGAGCAGCTCCTAGATTCATTTGTAAAGCTCGCCCCCGCCGCGGACTATGTACCACTAACGCACCGGCTCTCCGTGCTTCATTTGCCGTGCCATCCTCACTATTGCCATCCACTACTATGATCTCCCGTGCCAAAGGGTAAGAGGGTTCCCTCTTGAGGAGCCCTATGAGAGGCCCGATGTGTTGCACCTCATTTAAGGTGGGAATGATTATACTGATCTTCAAAGAGGCTCCACGTTTATTTGCTCCAATTCAATCTTAGAAAGCAACTTTAGGGCGCCGGCCTCATATAGACTGTCATATGCTGTCAAAGGAAAATCCTCTGCTACCTGCTGGTAGTTTTCATAATCGGTAAATTTTAGACCGTTTATTTCCCGTTGGTTGTAGGGTGCTCGAAACCGCTTGCCACCGCCATCTGTGAAGTACAGATAGGCCAGGTAGTCCATAGTCTTGCGCTCTTTATGGATCCAGTAGACAAATTGGTCCTGGAAATCCTCTCCTCCACCTTCCTGCTGGAATGTAACCTCTATTTTATAATAGAGCTCCCCCTTAATGATAGCTTCACCTAAGTACTTCTTTACCACCGCCGGATCATTTAATCGATAGGGCAGTAAGGCGAAGTAAGCCACGGAGTTAACCGAACGGGTGTAGGCGGCCGTTTTTTTTACGGTATCGGTTATGTCCTTTTCGTTCAGGTATCTTTTGAAACCTTCGTTGTTAAGTATGTCCCGGATCTTGCCGGTGCTGTCTTCAAAGTGCCGTTCGTATTGAAACAGTCCATTTTGGTGACGCAATACATAGTGCCGATCCCTGAAATCGAAGGACACCTGTACATTCTCGTATTGGCTTCCCCCATGAGTTTCAATAGCGGCATCAATAATGGACTGCGCATCCGGAGTTTTCTGACAGGCAACCAAAACACCTAAAACCAGCCAAATAAATATGTTCCCCAAGTATTTCATGCTTTCATAACAAATTGACGATACAAAAATTCCCCTTGCACCAAACTCTAGGGCCAATTTACAGGAAATTAATGGTAGAAAATACCAGAGAACTTCAGATCCCCACCAAATTAGCCGCTAAAGCCTGTTGGGAGTGCTGGAGTTGTCGAATTTCACGACAGTTGTTTAAAGCGGTCACCGCCATGGTGGTGGTTAATAGTGGATCGTCTTCTTTACTAATAGCACCAATAGGGTTGACGAAGCTCCCGTCAGCCCGCTGCTTTTGCCCCAACCACCGAGGGATGTCTGAAACCCAGTCATGCTGGTATTGGGCCTGTCGATAGACTTCCGTGCGTGCCATGATATGATAATATTGCATAGCCCGGGCCCAGGTTTGTGCTTGTTCATTAAGATGGTCCCATTTATCCCATGAAGGGTGCCTTATCAACCATTCCAGGGCATCTTTTGATTCTTCACGCCCGGTCCCAAAAACCTGCCAGGCCAGAAACCCATCACAAGTAGCGGTGGGATAGCTCATAAACTGCCCGGTAAGATCCTGTTGGCCTTTATTGGCTCCTAAAATAACCGGAGAATAGTAAAATCCTCCGTCATACCCGGCATTTAGAGTATCGATCAACAAGGCCGGCTGGGGTCGTGTTTCCTGGGGATGCTTTTGTAGCAAGTACAAGAAATGTTGACTTTTACCTTTCAGGGAATCCATAGCATATCCCGATACCTGCAAAGCTTGCAACACACGGCGAGTATGACTAAGGTCTACCTGACCATGTTCACCCCAAGCCAGATCTTCACCAAATCCCCAACCTCCATAGATGAGGTGGTGAGGTTCGATGCCCCGGTATTCCGAAAATTGCTGGGAAACTAGGTATTGCTGGAGCTTTTGTATCCGGGGCTGATCCTCCAGGCTGCCATATCGGCTCAGCACCATCAGTGCATAGGCGGAGCTGTAATTGGGGTATTCCAGGATATCCTGATCCGCTTTCCCCAGATGTCCGTATTGGTCAACTTGCCTGCGCAAAAAATTCATGGCCCTTTGAATTTTTCGGGGCTCTTTTTTATAAATGCTATCGGGTACTTCCATTAAGGCCCACAATACAAAAGGGGTAAGAGCCTGACCCCCCTTCAACAATGCATGTGTCTCACTATGCCAGGCTCCATCCCTTTGTTGTCGGTCCCATAAGTAGCTGCAAGCGTCGGACAAGGCAGGCTCCCCCAGCCCCATCGGTCCGCGCTTACAGCTCATAAGGACCATCAAGACCATTACGGTCGAAATTATAAGTGACCTTAAACTCACCTTGCTGCTATTTTTCAGCGACCAACAACTCTTCGTCGAGTTGAGTAGTGAGTGTTAATATTGCAGCCGAGGTACAAAATACCGGACTGGTGATGCAATGATGTCCACTCCAACTGCCATCATTATTCTGTATCTTGGACAAACGGTCACCCATGCCGGTGTCCCACTCATTCCATGCTTCCCCGCCGGTAATGATCAAGGATTCACTGGTAAGCATATAACTCAAGAACTCCTCACCGCCATTGTTGCCAAAACCAGCCAGCACGCTTTCATCTTGTAATTGACGGGTGGTGGTGCGGTTTTTCTCATAAGCTTCCGCCAGGTATTCTGCTTCATCCTCGGACATCTGCAGTTCCTTTAGTGTCTCCTTAGAGACGGTGGCACCGCGCTGTAATCGGCCTTCCTTACGGGCTTTTTCTACCAATTGTTCCGCTTTGCGGGCATCCCGGGCGGTGGCTCTCTGGTTACCGGCTATGGTATACAATTGGATTCCGGCGGCATCATCGGTTTTAACAGCAGGTGCTGCACTTCCGGATACCACCACATTGTCCGTCTGGTATTTTTTGGCCTTATTGAATACAGCATCATCGGTATCAAGTCCTTGTATCCGCGCGCTTTCCAAAGCATTGAAAGCAGCGGCAGACTGCAATACTCCAGCCCATCCGCCTCCGGACCAACCACCGTTCCCTTGTTGACTCATCTCAAGTTTCCGAATACAAGTTTGCAGGGATCGTTTTACGGACGACTCCAGAGCATCTCCCTTAGCTTCAGATAATACCCGCCCCAGAAATTGAGCAGTAATGGCCACGTCGATGTTCTGTCCCAGCTTAACTTGCGGTTGTGTACCTTGTATTTCCGTAATTTGGGCGCTGTTATAGTCACTACCGTCTACTACTCCCATCAGGTATTTCGCGGCCTTCCTAACCTGTTGGCGGTAGGGTCCACTAGTAAGGTCACTGCCGGCTCGTATCAAAGCCAGGCCGGCAAAGGCTGTGGTAGCAGGATCACCGGCTACTGCTCCCGGATCCCGGATATCTTGGCGGGCATGACTGCCGGCACCCCAGGAGCCATCCTCCTGTTGAGCGGCGGCCAACCAGGCCAAACCTCTATTCACCACTGCATCCTGGCCATCCACCTGGATATCGCTGGAGTTCCAAGCGGGAACAGCAGCCAGAATGATCCAGCATACACCAACAGCGCTTAAAATCTTTATTCGCTTCATGTTCATTTTCGTTTTAGTTTTCATTTAGTTTTTTGCCAATAGCTCACCTGATTGAATCAGCCGGATGAATTCCGCACGGTAACCTTCCCGGTCTTCTCCTTGAGCGGAACGGGCCCACTGTTCTACTAGATGGTAGTTGGCGTTACCTTTAAACTCTGAGTCACGCAACAACATACCGAAACCGGCTACCGCAGCACTCCACCTGAAATTATCTGAGGTTTTATCCCATTTAGTCACGTTCGTGGAAACTTCATGTACTATTAATTGACTCCTGGTACCCTTCGGCTGCTTGTATCGCAGTTTTAAGGTCATCAGGTCCTTGGATTTAACTGCATGCTGCTTAATCGACTGGTTTTGGTATTTCAATTCGTCCACCGACTTGATATAAGGGGACTCACCCTGATAGTCAGCAGGGATAATTTCATAAAGGGCGGTTACCGTATGTCCGGAGCCCAGTTCGCCCGCATCTTTTTTGTCATCATTAAAGTCTTCGTCTTGCAACATGCGGTTTTCATAACCCAGCAGACGGTAGGCTTTGACCTGTGCAGGGTTGAATTCAATCTGCAGTTTTACATCCTTAGCGATGGTAAACAGCGTGCCGCCGAACTCGCTGACCAATACTTTCTTGGCTTCCAGGGCATTGTCGATGTAGGCATAATTACCATTGCCCTTGTCCGCCAGGATCTCCATTTTCGAATCCTTGTAATTACCCATGCCAAATCCCAGAACCGTTAAGAAGACTCCTTTTTCCCGCTCTTTCTCGATAAGACGCTCCATCTCGGCGTTGCTGGAAGCTCCGATATTAAAGTCTCCATCAGTGGCTAGGATCACCCGGTTATTTCCATTGGAGACAAATTGTTCTTCGGCTAGCTTATAGGCTAGTTTTATTCCGGCACCACCTGCGGTAGATCCACCAGCTTGCAGTTTCTCCAAAGCATCCATGATAGTCTGTTGCCGGTCTCCGGCGGTGGGCGACAATACCACACCTGCAGCTCCCGCATAAACTACTATCGAAACCTTGTCCTGAGCTCTTAACTGCTTGGTCAGCATTTTAAAAGCGGTTTTCAGCAAACCCAGCTTATTAGGTGAGTTCATGGAACCTGAAACATCGATCAAAAACACCAGGTTACTGGCCGGCAGATTATCCATAGGGATCTTCTTGCCCTGCAAGCCGATATGCAAAAGATAATGGCCTTCATTCCAGGGTGACGTGGAGAGTTCCGTGTTCACAGAGAAAGGATGCTCTGCTGAAGGTCGCTTATAGTCATAACTGAAATAATTCACCAATTCCTCAATGCGTACGGCATCTTTGGGTGGGTTTTGGCCCTGCTGCAAGAATCGACGCATATTGCTGTACGAAGCAGCATCCACATCAATGGAAAAGGTGGATAGCGGCTGTTTGGTAGGTTCTAGAAAACCGTTTTCGCGAATAGCCGTGTATTCCTCAGTATTGAACGGTTGTGGTTGCCGGTCGTATCGGTGCCCGTAACTGGCGTCATTGGCCGGTGCCCAGTTCCAAGCATTATTCCTTCTTTTGCCCTTGCGAGTGACACTATAAGACAATGCCTTCCGTTCCATTACAGGAGCCTCTCCAGAGATCACGATTTCACTCAACTGGGCCACATCTGTAGTTAAGTACACATCAATAACCCTTTTCTTTCCAACAGTAATCTCTTTATTAACATATCCGATAGTACTGAACATTAGAGTTACCCCTTCTGAAGGCACTTCCAGGCTATATTTCCCGTTAATGTCAGTAACAGCACCTGTAGTGGTACCTTTAATCATTACATTGACCCCGGGGAGTGTATAATTATCTTCTTGGCTGTATACAGTTCCGCTGATGGTGATGGAAGTGGAAGTTGGTGTCCAGGCCATCAGCAACAGCATCCATATAGTGATCATAATTTGTTTCATGGTGATTGCTTTTTTATGGGTAGGATGCAGGCTTCAGGGATATTCCATAAATAGCGGTTACTTTTTTTTATTTTGAGGATTACATTGTCAGAAGGCCGCTACCTCAGTAACTTAAAGAGATGTTTCTTCACTCCCACTCGTCCATTACCAAACTTGATGACGGGGAATTGCTAACTAAATACCGTGATTCTCAGGATCTTCAGGTATTGGGAGTGCTGTACCATCGGTATATGCACTTAGTTTACGGTGTATGCCTGAAGTACCTGACACATGAGGAAGACAGCAAGGATGCGGTCATGCAGATCTTCGAAAAACTCATTACCGCTGTCAACCAACAAGACATCGAAAATTTCAAATCCTGGCTATATGTGGTTACTAAAAATCATTGCCTAATGGAGCTCCGTCGACGCAAGAAAGAACAAAACCTAAAAGAAAATGCCCAGGCAGTTATGGAAATAGCCGGAGATCCGCATCCTAATGGTGAAGAAAAAGAAGCGGAGTTAGCCCGGGCATTATTAAATTTACCTGAGCATCAAAGAACATGTCTGGAACTGTTTTATTATCAGGATAAAAGCTACCAGGAAATTGCCCGAGAAACCGGCTACGAATTAAAAAAAGTAAAAAGTTATATTCAAAACGGTAAAAGAAAATTGAAAGGGCTGATAAACCGTGAGTGAATTTGAATCATATGAAAAGGGTCCTCTGACCCATCTGACCCCAGAGCTCATGCAGGCTTACTTGCAGAACACCCTGCCTGATGACCTGCGGTTACGGGTGCAAACCTACCTGGATGAAAACCCCTTTGATGCTGAGGCTATGGAAGGACTGGTGTCAGTCCAAGACCATATGGCCGGGGATTTACAAGACTTAGAACACCGGTTGAATAAGAAGGTTGCTCCCCCAATAGGCCGTTCCACACGGATTTGGTGGCGCATGGCTGCTGTGATTCTAATATTGGCGTTATCGGGTGTGGTGTTGTATTATCTCACCCCCGTAACCAATTCAGGTGAGGAACTGGCGGTCGAGCAGGAACTCTTGGAGGACCTACCGGAACCACCTGCTTCCGAGCCGGAATCTGCTTTTGGTCAAACTAAAGAATCTGCTACTCTTGATGCCGGTGATACTGGAAGATCCCAAGCACAGGAAGCAGAAGCCCAAATTTCCAAAAACCGGGACCGTGACGATGGTCCATCGCCTGAGGCTACCATAGATCATAGCAGCACTCTGGCAGAAAGCAAAACAGATGAAAAGTTAGGGGAGGATGATATAGCCAACGCCCCCGACATAGCCGATGCCGCAGAAGATGTTGATCAATATGATACGGAGGAGCAGTTAGAGACTGTTCCTGCCGAGCGCAGTGCAGCACCCCAGAAAATATCGGCCAAGTCCCAGCCCTACAAGAAAGACGGCTACCTCAGTTTAGGAGATACCGCACAAATCCCCTATGAATTCAAAGTGGTGGTGGGCAAGGTGACTAGCTACCAAACCGGCAGTCCGGTGGCCGGTGCCAATGTGACTATTAAGGGTACTAGTATCAATACGTTTTCCGACCAGAACGGCTTCTTTCATTTTGAAGCTCCCCTCGACGCGCAATCACTGGTCAGCACCAATGCGGGATTCACTAGCAGTGAAGTGGCTATAAGCGAAGAGGCCCAAATTGATGTAGTATTAAACGAAAATGCAAGGGCCTCTCAGGCAATGGGTAACAAAGCCAAAGAAGCACGTAAACAAGAGTCCGCCTGGAATTGGCCCTCAGAAGATGAGGGAGCCGCGTTGTCCCGCGACGCCAGTCCGCTTCCCCAAGCCCAGCCACCTACCGACATGGATCGTTTTCTCCGGGAAAACACCCAATATCCCCAACGTGCACAGGAACTGGGCATAGAAGGTGAAGTAGTAGTAACTTTTACGGTATTGGCCGATGGGTCATTAATCGACTTCAAAATCTTGAAGAACCTGGGGTTCGGCTGTGATGAGGAAGCCGTAAAAGTCTTACAAAATGGCCCCCGCTGGACACCCGCAGAATTGAATGGAAAAACCCTTCCATCCCAAGGACAATTCTCCGTTACCTTCCCTCCTGCTGCCCAATAATAGTAGGCTGCTAAATTGAACTTTTTACGGTTTTTTTATTAATGATTGTAGATTTTTTTCCCTAAAACCGCCAGAATTTCACTATATTGAAGCCTGGTGAAATAACACGTTGGATGGACATACAACTTTTGCCGGAATGGGTTGGAATTAAGCGCAGGGACGAATCTTCTCTTCTCCAAAAATATCGGCACTCTAAGGATCTCACTTATTTGTTGGAGTTGTACGAACCCTATATGTATCTGGTCTACGGTCTAGCTTATAAAATTGTAAAAGAACCCAATCAGAGTCAGGAGATTGTCTATAGTATATTCAAGAAATTAATTAAGGAAGTACCAAAACAGGAAATACGCGTTTTCAGCTCGTGGCTTTATGCCCTAACCCGGGATTTTTGCTTCACCTGGCGATCGCGTACCCGTGCCAAGAAGGACGAATTTGTTGCTTTAGGCAGTGATACCAGAACCCCTATTACCTTCTACGACAAGGATGATGAGTCCTTTGAGGAAGAGATCAGCCAGCTGGAAAATGAAATAAAGAACCTGAAAAGCGAGCAGGAAAAATGTCTCAATCTGTTCTTCAAAGAACAGAAATGTTTCCAAGAGATCGCGGAAATTACCGGCTGGGATATTCTATTGATTAAACGGCATATCAGGAACGCTAAAAAGAGTATCAACGTATATCAGGAATAGTCATCAAAGGTAAATTGCCCCATAACAATTGCAACCGGCACCTTACCCAGGAATTGAGCAAACAATACCTGAGCGGAAACCTCACCCCTCGCGAGATGTACCTGGTGGAAGATCGTTTGTTAGAAAGCGATTTCTACTTTGAAGCTATGGAGGGTCTGGAACAAGTGCCCTGGGATCGTTGTCAGCAAGCCGTTGATGAGGCCTCCCAAACCATCCATGAAAACTTTAAGATCAAGAAGCGTTCCCGATTTTCTCAGAACCAAATTATAATGGCCGCCGTGGCCCTTATGGCTATTGGGCTAGGGACATTCTGGATCATCAACAGCAATTCAGGCAAGCCTATGGACCTGTCAACTGAGTCCAACGCCCCGGGGGAAACAGAGGTTATTGAAAAAAAGAACTTTCCAGAGGGTGAAGGTGAAATTCAGGCCACTGACAGCAGCTCCACGTCATCTGCATCATCCAGTGATTCCAGAATCCCGGCACAGGGTGAAGATGAAACAAATAGGCAAATAACGGGGCCTGCTCAGAGCTCCCCAAGCCCTAAGACGGCAGTAGGTGGTCCCATCGCTGTAGGGCGTATAGTAGACACCCGGGGGGATGCTTTAGAAGGTATTTTAGTGAGCGCCTCTGGGGAAAAAGATTACACCGATGAGAGCGGATACTACGCTCTGAGAATTACACCCGGCACTACCACCATTATGCTTGAGCATCCCGATTTTAATCTGCAATTTGAAGTAGATACCAGTGAAAATTGGGAAATTGTGGTGAACGTTGAACAAAAAGAGATAATCGAGCAGTACCCAATTAATACCGGAAATCGATTTAAGTGATGAAAGTCACATGGTTAATTATTGCTGTCATCTATTGCGTGACCTGGTCCTTACCAGCGCAGAACGCTCAGGACCTGGAAGGAATATGGTTGCGGGGTGACAAGAAAAACTACAAGGTGGAGATGTACCCCTGTGGGGACGAGTATTGCGGTAAGATCATTTGGCTTAAAGACCCTAATGATGAACAAGGTAAACCCAGGACTGACAATAACAATCCGGACCCCTCAAAAAGGGGAAAGCCCTTAATGGGCCTGGACGTGCTTATTGGGTTCAAGTTTGATGGTAAAGCCTGGAAGGGAGGGAAAATCTACAGCTTCAACCGAGGCAAGTACTATGATGCACAAATAAAGATGAAAGAGGAAAAACTGTACCTCACCGTTTCCATACTTTTTTTTTCCAAAACCTATACCTGGGTAAAACCGGAATAACATGGATGGTGTTCTAGAATTTTTGGCGCAAATCCCCTGGTGGAGTTATCTGGTTTTGGTGATGGTACTCATTGCTCTCAAGGATGTTTTCAATAAGGAGCATACTATCAAACATAACTTCCCGATAGTAGGACACCTTAGGTATCTGCTAGAATCTATCGGGCCGGAACTGCGACAATACATCGTAGCTAACAACAGAGAAGAACTTCCCTTCAACCGCCGACAGCGGTCCTGGATCTATGCTTCATCCAAACAGGAAAACAATTATCAGGGATTTGGTACGGATCAAGACCAGCATATGCCGGGATTTGTGTTTATCAACCCCACTATGATCCCGTATGCTGTTCCTCAAGGACACCCCAATCAACTGGATCCCTCCTTCTGCCCTTGCGCCAAGGTAATGGGCGCAGGCCGTAGGCGCAGACCTTTTCGCCCCTCAAGTATTATCAACGTAAGTGCGATGAGCTTTGGGTCGCTATCGGCCCGAGCAGTGGCCTCCTTAAATCAAGGCGCTCTCAAGGCCCACTGCTACCACAATACGGGTGAGGGTGGCTTATCACCGTATCATTCGCATGGCGCTGACGTGGTATTTCACTTTGGTACGGGATATTTTGGGATTAGAGATGAACACGGTAATTTCAGCATGCATCGCTTGATAAAATTAGTGGACGACAACCCATTTATCCGGGCCATTGAAGTAAAACTCTCCCAGGGAGCTAAACCCGGTAAAGGAGGTGTTCTGCCCGCCAAAAAGATCACTCGTGAAATCGCTGACATCCGTCATTTGCCTATGGGCAAAGACGTTTTATCTCCCGCGTATCATACAGCTTTCAGCACTATTCCCCAACTTGTGGATTTCATTGAAGACATCGCCGAGCATACCGGACTCCCCGTAGGCATCAAATCAGCGGTTGGGAAAATGGAGATGTGGGAAGAGCTGGCACTAATTATGAAAAATACCGGCAGGGGTCCTGACTTCATTACCGTTGATGGAGGTGAAGGCGGCACCGGAGCAGCACCTCCCTCTTTTGCAGATCATGTAGCACTCCCTCTGACCTACGCCTTTACCGATGTTTATAAGCTTTTAAAAGAACACGACGTGTTGAATAACTTGGTGCTTTGCGCCTCTGGTAAATTAGGTTTGCCTGCTCATTCCATGATGGCTTTTGCCATGGGTGCGGATGTGATCAATGTGGCCCGGGAAGCTATGATGTCCATCGGCTGTATCCAAGCACAGATTTGTCATACCAATCGTTGCCCTTCGGGAGTAGCCACCCAGAACAAATGGCTGCAAAGCGGCATAAACGTCCCGTACAAAGCCGACCGGTTTTACAACTATGTCAAGACCCTGAGAAAAGAAATATTGGAAATCACCCACAGTTGTGGGTATGAGCACCCCTGTCAGCTTACCATGATCGATGTAGATCTTAGTATGGGTGATAATAACTTTACCAAAACTCTGAAAGACGCGTACAATTATAACAAAAACTCCGTACCTTTTTCTGGAATGAAACATCTGAAAGAGTGCGAATACCTGGGAGGAGCTTACCAAACTTCAGCTAAAGCATAAGCGTATGCGAATAATGAGGCTCACCGATCAGACCAGGATAGAGTTCCGCAAGGACCTGTGGCCCTCCTCCGAATGGCGTAGAAAGATCTTTATCGTGATCTTTGGTACCGATACCCACGCTGGAAGAAATTTTGACATTGCCTTGTTATGGGCTATTCTGCTCAGTATCGTGGCTGTTATGTTGGAAAGTGTGGATCATATACACGAGCGCTATGGGAATATTCTGCGGATTGCAGAATGGATTTTTACTGGACTGTTCACCATAGAATATCTGGCCCGCATTATTTCGATTCGAAAGCCATTATATTATGCATTCAGTTTTATGGCATTATTGACTTTATCTCAGTTATTCCCACATACTTGGCACTATTTTTTACCGGAGGTCAGTATCTTATGGTGATCCGGGCCCTACGCCTGTTACGGATTTTCCGGATTCTGAAATTATCCCGTTACATGGGCGAAGCCAGTACCCTGGTTTCAGCTTTAAAGGCTAGTCGGCATAAGATCACGGTATTTTTGGGTGCTGTTTTCACTATTGTAATAGTAATGGGGACGATGATGTATATGATTGAAGGTGGAGATAACGGGTTTACCAGCATACCTCGAAGTGTATATTGGGCCATTGTGACTTTGACCACAGTGGGATATGGCGATATCGCACCCCAAACGGTATTGGGACAGACATTAGCCTCAGTAATCATGGTTATGGGTTATGCCATTATAGCTGTACCCACCGGAATAGTGACAGCCGAGATAACCATGGCCCAAAAGCAAAGGCCTAGGCTGAGATGTAGCAAATGTGGAATGGAAAATCATACCCCTGAGGCCACTTATTGTCATAAATGTGGAAATAAACTTAATCAGAATTGATATGAAAGCGATATGGAATGAACAGGTGCTTGCTGAAAGCGACCAAACTATTGTAATTGAAGGCAACCATTATTTTCCCCCTAGCAGCGTAAAGTGGGAGTTTTTTGAGGATAGCGAAACCCATTCAGTTTGTCCCTGGAAAGGACAAGCCTCCTACCACCATGTGATGGTGAATGGACAAAATAACCCCGATGCTGCCTGGTATTATCCCGATCCCAAAGAAGCAGCGAAGGGCTTTAAGGACTACATCGCCTTTTGGAAAGGGGTGGAAGTGGTGACCTAAGTGATCGGCCTGATATTTACACTTATCGAGTATAACCAGCTGTTGATCCAAAAGAGCCATTTTTAAGTGCCAAAATGCTTTTATTTACCCCGTTCCAGCATATTTATATCTAACAAATGACATCATTATTAAAAACTGCCATACCCTACGTTATGATGATAGCGTTAATGGTGCTCACTTTATGGACACGGGACAGTAGCCAAGCCTCTACTGTAGATCCCGGCAATACTGCAGATTCCCTAACAAATGTAGCCAATACTGCCTTGGAGGAAGTACCTAGCCAAAATCATCAACAATCTGAATAGGTGTTAGGACCCATTAGGCTGAAAAATTCACAGAAAATACCTCAAAATAATACATGCGTTCACTAGTTGAGTAAATGCCAAGGCATTTCTCTTAATAAACTCCTAGAATTACCTCTTAAATCAATGAGAGATGGAATTCCTGGAGGTACTTACCTTGCTGATATTTTTCGCATCAGCCTTTACATACATCAATCTCAAGTTTTTAAAACTGCCCTACACCATTGGTATGATGATCATGGCCCTGGTGATGTCATTGGGTATCGAGCTGATCGGGCTGTTCTACCCTCATATCACTGAGGTCGCTGAGAATATTGTTAAGCAGGTGGACTTCAGCGAGGTATTGCTCAATATCATGTTGAGTTTCCTGCTATTTGCCAGCGCCCTGCATATCAACTTGCAAAAATTGGCAGAAGAGAAATGGCCGATATTCACTTTGGCCACCGTGGGAGTACTGATTTCCACGGTGATCACCGCTACAGCTATGTATTATCTGCTGCCACTAATAGGTATCTCGTTGGATTATATTTATTGCTTGCTGTTCGGGGCTTTGATATCTCCTACCGACCCCATTGCGGTGTTGGCCATGGTCAAGGAGTACAAAATTTCCAAAAACCTGGAAGTTAAGTTTTCCGGGGAATCTCTTTTTAATGACGGTATCGGGGTAGTAGTATTCCTCACCATATTCGAGATCTCCAATGCAGGCCTGGAGAATTTTCAGTTGACTTCCGCCTTGAGCTTATTCGGTCAGGAAGTTATCGGTGGTGTGGGCCTGGGAATCATGTTGGGGTATGCTGGATTTCATTTTTTAAAGCTGATCGACAATTCACAGATCCAGCTGGAGGTGCTGGTCACCTTGACCATGGTGCTGGTAGGTACGGTTACCGCTCAGAAATTGCACGTCAGCAGTCCGCTGGCTATGGTGGTGATGGGCTTGTTTGTGGGCAATGAAGGACGTAAAAAATCCCTGGCCAATGTTGCCGGAGATTATGTTTTAAAGTTTTGGGATCTGGTAGATGAGGTACTGAATGCCTTGTTATTTATCCTGATAGGATTGCAGATGGTAGTAATCGTGTTTCCTTTCAATCATTTCCTTGCTGGTTTAATGGCCATAGCTGTAGTTCTGTTCAGTCGATTCATAGGAGTTGGTGTTCCTTTACAGGCTCTTAAACTACGCACTAAAATCAAAAAGAAAACCGTACGACTGCTCACCTGGGGAGGACTGAGAGGTGGCATCAGCGTGGCCCTGGCCTTATCCTTGCCACCTTTCGAGTACAAGGAATTGATCGTTACCACTACCTACTGTGTGGTGGTGTTCTCCATAATAGTACAAGGATTGACCATAGGGAAGATGTTCGAGAAATCTCAAGACCAGGTACCGTCTGAAAAATCCCTCAATAAGGCAGCTTAAATCTGGCTGTCCGCGTTATTTCAAATTATTTTCAGCGTTTTGTAATAATTTGATCCGAATTTCATACCAATAAATCGGATTCCACAATCATACACTATAAGGATTTGAAATTTTGGATTTTGAAAAATGAATATAAAATACTTGTTGAGCTTAATCACTGTCATGGTATTGAGCTGGGGAATAAACGCCCAGTCAAACGACAAACCATCGCTTTTATGGAAAATAGAAGGTGACAATATACAGCCCTCATACATATTTGGCACCATTCATCTGCTTCCCCAAGCAAAGTACAGTTTGGATGAAAAGGTTAAACTAGCCTTTGATGCTTCATCACAGATTGTCTTGGAATTGGATATGGACCGAGCTGATTTCCAAGCCTTGTTTATGGAGAATATTCCCATGAAGGATGGTCAGACTCTGGAGGACCTTATGGACCAGGTAGACTATCAAAAACTTGATGCCGCTTTACAAGACCTGATAGGTTCGGGTATACAGCCATTTAACACCTGGAAGCCCATAGGTATTTCCAGTCTGTTGATCATGCAGTTCATAGATGGTCCCCCGGCAAGTTTTGAAAGGTCCTTTGTGTCAATGGCCAAAGATCAAGAAAAGGAGTTGTTGGGATTGGAAACTGTGGAAGAACAAATGGCCGCCTTTGACAATATTCCCTATCAGGAACAGATCGAGGATATTATGGAAATGCTGGACCAACCGGATCGCAGCCAGGGGATTTTCATGGAATTGGTGGAACAATATCTTCAAGAGGATGTAGAGGCCTTGTACCGTTTCACCACACAATATCTGGATACCGAGGAAGAGATAAACAACCTTTTGCATATTCGAAATCAAAATTGGATCCCCCGCATAGGTGAACTAGCTAAAGAAAACCCTACCTTTTTTGGGGTGGGTGCAGCGCACCTGGGAGGAGAACAGGGCATCTTGAATCTCCTTCAAGAAGCTGGGTACACCCTCACCCCGGTCTATTAATTGGATCTGTGAAGGTGGAGAATAAGGTACATTTAGGTGCCTTTTTTTATGGGTTTTGTGTATTTTGTTTGGATAAACAAACCCGGTTATGAGTGATTTAAAAACCAAGCCCCATGCCGCCAGCGTATCGGAATTCATTAAGTCCATTGACGACCCCAAAAAACGGGCCGATAGCAAAGTGCTGTTAAAAATGATGCGGGAGATTACCGGCCATCGGCCAAAAATGTGGGGACCAAGTATTATCGGGTTTGGCAGTTACCATTACAAATATGCCAGTGGCAGAGAAGGTGATTGGTTCCTGGCAGGGTTTTCCCCCAGAAAACAAGCCTTAACCCTGTATATCATGGGTGGAACCAAAAGATTTGCTCAATTGATGAAAAAGCTGGGCAAGCATTCTACTGGTAAATCCTGTCTTTACATTAAAAAACTGGCCGATGTAGATTTGGAGGTGCTAGAGGCGCTGATTACCGAGTCGGTTGAGATAAACAGATAACCTTATTCGCAGATGAGTTACGCCCTTGATCATTTATCTGGAATTGTGACCGGCGCCGCTCAGGGCATCGGATTATCCCTGGCCCAGGGGCTGCTGAAAGAGGGAGCTAAAGTACTACTGAACGATCATGATGGTCAGGCGCTGGATTTAGCTGCGCAACAGTTGGCAGACTGGAAAAGTAACTTGATGATACATCAGGGAGATGCATCGGATAAATCGCAGGTGGAAGAGATGGTAAACCTGGCAAGCGACACCTTCGGTGGCATTAATATGGCAGTAGCTAATGCCGGTATCACCCTTCCCGGTCCTTTTTTGGAATTTCCTGAGTCTTCTCTTAGAAAAATGCTCAACCTGAATATTGCCGGGTCCTTTTTCCTGGCTCAGTCGGCAGCCCGTAAGATGGCTGCTGAGGGAACCCAAGGACGTATCCTTTTTATGTCGTCTGTAACAGGGTTTCGGGCTCATCATCAGCTAGAGGGTTACGGTATGACCAAAGCGGCCTTAAACCAGCTTGCCAGGAATTTAGCCCCGACCTTGGGTCCCCGGGGCATTACCGTTAATTGTATTGCTCCCGGTGCCACTTTAACCCCAAGAACCACCCAAGTGGGCCCCCAATACGCCGAGGGCTGGAGTAAGATCATTCCTACTGGCAAAGCTGCCTCCACCGACGACATAACCCATACCTGCCTGTTTTTGCTCAGCAAAGAGGCCGCGCACATTAACGGACAAACCCTAGTGATAGACGGCGGCTGGACCACAACCGGCCCCCTTCCCAAAGATATCTAATATGGATAAGCATCATAAGATCTATATAGCCGGACACAGGGGTATGGTAGGGTCGGCCATTCAGCGAGCTCTCCAAGCCCGGCACTATCAAAACTTGATCACCATAACATCCGGGGAACTCGATTTACGGGAGCAGGCCGACGTCGATCATTTCTTTGAAATAAATAAGCCGGAATATGTTATTCTAGCTGCTGCTAAGGTGGGGGGGATTCTGGCCAATGATCGCTATAAGGCGGACTTCATTTACGATAACCTCATGATCCAGAGCAACGTGATACACAGCTCCCATAAATATGGCGTAAAAAAGTTGCTCTTTTTAGGGTCGTCCTGTATCTACCCCAAGTTAGCACCGCAGCCCCTTAAAGAAGAGGACTTGCTAAGCGGCCCCCTGGAGCCTACTAACGAACCCTACGCCATTGCAAAATTGGCGGGATTAAAAATGTGCCAGGCCTACCGGCAACAATTTGGAGATAATTTTATTACGGTATTACCTACCAGCCTCTATGGCCCCGGCGATAATTATCACCCGCAAAACTCCCACGTGCTTCCCGGTCTGTTAAGGAAATTTCACCAGGCCAAGGACCAGGGAGCACCTCAAGTTGAGGTGTGGGGAACCGGTGCCCCACGCCGGGAATTCATGCATGTTGATGATCTGGCGGAAGCCTGCATTTTCCTAATGAACCATTTTCAAGAAATTCAGCCGATCAATGTCGGGACCGGTCAAGACCTCAGTATTCGGGAATTAGCTGAATTGATCAAATCCGTAGTGGGTTATGAGGGCCAGGTTTATTATAACCACTCCTATCCGGATGGGACGCCGCGCAAGTTGATGGATATTAGCAAGCTTCAGGAGATGGGATGGGCCCCCACCATATCGCTCCTGGACGGGATCGGCCGGACGTACTCACAAATGAAAAAAGAACTTTTTCAAGTCTAGTCCGACTTACCCTTATGGCTGCCGATTGGACTTGGTTTGAAACACTTTGAGGTAGTCCTGATTATTTGCAGCTACTATTAAAGTTCCATTCACTCCCTGCAAGGTGGCTAATTCTTTAGTATCGTGTGGCAGGTAAATACCGCTTTCAGTTTGAGGAACCGAGGTGAAATTTCCCTTTCCATCTCCGATGAGCAGGCTTCCGTAGCCGGCATCATTTCGGGTAGTCTCAACTTCTGCTCCGTATAGATTTCCTGCCACCAGCATGTCGAGGTTTCCGTCTCCATTGAAATCAGCCGGAACAATGCTGTTTATGGAAGAAAGTTGAACTTCACGGGGCAAGTTCTGTAACGTGAATTGGCCATTTCCATTATTCTGGATATAGCTGCTGGCAAAATTAAAGGCCTGGTAATGCACAGATGCTTCCAGGTCGTGCTCGGAGTAAATGTCCGTCAGTGTTGCTTCAGCGAAAGAGTTATAATCTTCGAATTTCACACTGATTACGGGGATTTGTTGAGAGGAGCATTGTCTTCCTCTAACCGGATACTGCACCCCATCTTGGTAATAGCCTAATACGATGTCCAGATTTCCATTCTTATCGTAGTCATAGGCATAAACATCAAATGACTCATCGGGAGAAGCCTGGTACTTATAATTCAGGCCCAAATTTCCGGCAACCAGGTCCATATCGCCATCCTCATCGAAATCTCCTGCAGTAATGCTGTACCACCATCCTGAGGTATGGGTGAGGCCGTATTCTTCTGTCATGTTTTTGAATTTCCCGGAGCGGTTGCGTAATACGGTTATGGGCATCCACTCTCCTACTACCACCAGGTCCAGCTGCTGATCCTGATCATAATCAACCCATACCGCGTCGGTCACCATGCCGGCAGTTTCCAAATCCGGGGCAACCTGAGAGGTGACATCCGTAAATGAGAGGTTGCCGGCTTCACTGTCGTTACGCAGAATGTGACTTTTTGTGGGCAATGGATAGGATCGCGGTGTCAATCTTCCGCCCACAAACAGATCCAGGTCGCCGTCACCGTCGTAATCAGCGGGTTTCACCCGGGAGCCACTGGTAAGTACTTCAGGCAAAGCCTTGTGGTTTTTTTGGAAACGTCCTTGACCCAGATTTTCATAAAGGCGATCTTGGAACTCCGGAGATCCTCTACGGAATTCATTTCCACCGCTCACCACGTACAGATCGAGATCTTGATCTCCATCAGCATCGAAAAATACCGCTCCTATATCCTCACTGTCAGCATCATCTATCCAGGGTTCGCTGGCTGATTTGCTGAACCCGCCTTCTTGATTCTGCAGATACAATACGCCTCCCGAATTTGCCGCAGCACCCACAAAGAAGTCCTCAAGGCCGTCTTCGTTGGCATCACCTACTGCCAGCGCAGGTCCCAACTGAGAATATACATGAGGTAACAACACCTCGTATTCAAAATCATAGTAGGGATTTTCCTGGTGTAAATAATCTATGCCCAAATCAGCGGTAATTTGTTTGAAAATCGGAGCAGAGGTCTTAGTGTCTGCTACCTCTTCAGGGTCTTGGGCCTCTGAATGCTTGATTTCCAGGACCTGATTTGCCGCGATATCTGTTAGCCGCTGAATCTTTCCATCAGGCCAGGTTATGATCAGTTCCGATATCAGTTGCTCTGTTGCTAGTCCAAAATGTACCAGCGGTTCTACTGATGACTGAAAGCCTCTGGTTAAGGTATGATGATGGTATTGCCATTGGTTCCCGGCACTGATGGCGATCTTGGTGCCTAACCCTAAGGGATTATGTTGAGGACCCTGAAGGTTGATGCGAGCAAAATTATGACCTAGCCGCTCATTGGAGTGATTTTCAAAGATCATGGATGGGTCATCAATATTATTAATAATGACCTCCAGATCCCCGTCATTATCCAGGTCTGCATAGGCCGCCCCATTGGAATACCCGGCAAAGCTTAGTCCCCAATCTTCAATAACATTACTAAAGCTTAGATCCCCATGGTTCTTGAAGGCGTAATTGTCTACTCTTTCATGAGGTATCTCCTTACTCAACTGCACATAATCGAATGCCGCCTTTTCTTCTTTTGTAGCGTGGTCGATCTTATGGAAATAGTCCTTATTGTTAATGTCTTTACGGGTGCCATTAGTAACAAATACGTCCTTAAGGCCGTCATTGTCCAGGTCGGCAAATAACCCTGCCCAACTCCAGTCCGTGGTGGCAATTCCCGTGATGCGCGCAATGTCACTGAAAGAAGGGTACCCGGATTCATTGACCCCATTATTGAGCTGAAGGGCATTTTGCATATACTGATAATGCATGCCGTAGCTTACCATCTCATAGAAAGCAGTAGGATTCATACTGGCCATATTGGCCTTGTTACGGCGGTTGTCCTCCGGGGTCATGTCCATTTGTAGCAGATCTTGCCAACCATCGTTGTTAAGATCTCCTGCATCTATGCCCATGCCGAAATAGGAGGTATGTTTGGTGGTAAGCAAGGCCTGCTCCACAAAGGTGCCGTCACCACTATTATAATAGAAATAGTCGGGGGTGGCGAAATCATTGGATACATAAAGATCTTCCCAACCGTTCTGATCGAAATCGCCGGTTACCACTCCCAATGACAGTCCAAAATTTAATAAACCGGCAGCTTCAGTCACATCCCTGAATGTCCCATCGCCCTGGTTCTGAAAAAGCTTATCGGAGTGCTCAGGGTCCTTCAGGTCCATTTTGAAGCGGTAAACAGGGTTAGCGGTTTTGAAACTGGTATAGGGATAATTGGCTACAAACAGATCAAGGTCCCCATCCCTATCGTAGTCAAAAAAGGTAGCTTGAGTACTATGTCCTTCATCGGCAATTCCCAAGCTCTGCGCAGTCTCCTCAAACCTGGGTACTCCCTGATCGTCGACTCCTCGGTTCAGAAAGAGCTGATTAGCAGTGGTAGTAAATTTACCGGAAACACTCACATAAATGTCCAGCCAGCCATCCGCATTGACATCGGCCATAGTCACCCCGGTCACCCAGCGGTCATCACTGGCTACTCCGGCAGCGTCCGTAATATCAATGAATTTTAGATCTCCCTGGTTTAAATACAGCTTGTTATCTACCATGTTGGCGGTAAAGTAAATATCCTGTAAACCATCATTATTGACATCTCCTACGGCCACGCCCCCTCCCATATAGATATAAGGGTAGGTAAAATAGTTGACCACAGAATCTTCCTTTAAATGGTTTACAAATGAGATGCCACTGCTCTCGGAAGATAGCTTGGAAAATATTTTGGGTACGGTGATTTCAGGGGTCTTTTCCTTTTCCGGCGTGGAAGACTGGCAACTCCAGAATAGTAGGATTACAAGTAAACTGTATGAACTCAGGTTGCGCATCATTGTCATGAAATCAATCACTAATTTAACACGCTATCTCCAAAGAAGGGCTGCATGCCTTGAAGTTTTAAACAAAAAAAATAAAAAAAGAGGCAAGGTGAACCTTGCCTCTTCTCAATCAAATCTAAATCACGGTCTAATACCCAGGATTCTGAGTTAATATATCGCTACCCCTGCAGATCTATTTCATTCTGCGGGATGGGCAAGAATTCATCTTGGCTTGAACTGAAATTGGCACCCAGCATGGAAGAAGCTGAGATAAACTGCGTTTCATAACTAACATACGCATTCAAAATACCCGCCATGTCCATGAGTCCGGCCAAGCTCCAGCGTACCATATCGAATTTACGATGACCTTCCATGGCCAATTCGATTCTTCGTTCCATTTGCAAGGCTGCACGTGCTTCCGCCTGATCCGCAAATGCGCCATATGGACTCACCGCATAAGTGGCCGGTGAACCGGCAATGGCTGAGGTAGCCGCTCGATCTCGCACCTGGTTGATCAAGGCTTGACCAGCAGCCAAGTTACCCATTTCAATTTCAGCTTCTGCTGCCATTAACAATACATCCGCAAATCGAATAATATTGTAGTTAACAGCGGTGTAACCGGGCGTCCAGGAAGATACATCGTTCTCTATACCACTTCCACCGGTGTAGTAGCTGAACTTCTTGGGTGAGAAAGGTCCGCCATTTGGCTGGTTACGGATCCAGTCACGACCTGGATGTGGTCCCCAGTCCAGATAAGGAACTCCTCGTCGTCCAACGGAATGATCCAAACGAGGGTCTACGGGATCACTATCCACAGTAAATGGATCTGCACTGGATAGCCCCTGATCGTTAGCCAAAGCATCATTGTTATAGGTTCCGTCCAAGATGGGCAAACCACCTACGGTCTTATGAGCGTTAACCAGATCAAAACTGGGCTGGAAGAATCCGCAGCATCCGCCTGGTCTGGGAGGACCACTGGATCCGTGAGGAAAGTTCAGCACCATGGCGGGGTTAGCATTTTGCACATCCCCGGTACCCGCAGCCGCCTGAGAGGCGAATACAGATTCCGCATTATTGTCATTGGTAGAGCGGAACAGATCACCGTAGAAAGGCAACAAGGTATAAGAGGCACCGCTAGCGGTAACTCCATTGGCTATGGCGTCATTAAATTCTGCCACGGCTCCTGCATAATCCCCATCATATAACTTTACCTTGCCCAGATAACAAACTGCTGCCCACTTATTGGCACGTCCGGCATCTGACATCACATCCGGTAAATTTGCTTTGGCAAACTCAAAGTCGGCCTTAATAAAGCTGATTAGTGATGCATCAAAGCCAGCCCCGGAAGTATTGGGAACGTCAGAGCCGTCCCAGTTCTCATCAATAATAGGTACACTTCTGAAATTGATCATAAGATCAAAATAGTAATGCCCTCTCAGGAAGCGAGCTTCAGCAGTAATGCGGGTAATATCAGCTGCCGCCACTTCGGTAGCCTGCCCTGCAATAAGCAGCGTATTATTAGCCCTGGCTACACCCTCGTATGAAGAATTATATTTCTGCAGTACGGAGGCATTAACCGTTTGTGCGGCATAGTTCTGGATCTCATTTACCTGAGATTGGTCACCTTCGTCAGTTCCTTTATTGGCATCACCTCCCAGCACACTACCCCAAAACCAATTATCAGCAGCAGAATAGAAGCCGGAACGGCCTAGTAATTGAGAATAGGTTCCGATCAACAGCCCCTCCAGTCCCGCCAACGATGCCAGTTCATTCTGACCCAAAGAGCCAGTAGGAGCTACATCCAAGAAGGAGTCCTTACACGATACCGTAGAAAACATTACCACGGCAATCGTCATTGTCAATAATTTGAAAACTTTATTTTTCATCATTTTATTTCTTTATGATATAACAACCAATTCTAGAACGCAATGTTTACACCCGCTGTCCAGCTTCTGGTAATAGGAATGTTACCCAAGTCAATACCAAAGTTAGTATCGGCGTTACCGCCTACACTGGGATCCAAACCATTATAACCGGAGATGGTAAACAAGTTGTTCACGCTGGCGAATACTCTAAACTTGCTCATACCCCAACGATCCAGGGTAGATACCGGAATATTGTAACCAATAGTCAGGTTTTGCAAGCGGAAATAAGAACCGTCTTCCACATAGAAAGAATTGGATTGGGTAATAGTACTGAAGTTGGAAACATTTTCGAAAATTGGTATCTCACCAGTAGGATTATCGAAAGTCCAGCTATCCAAAACTCGAGCGCTGATAGCAGCTCCCGGGAATAAGGGATAGAAATCAGTGAACAGTTTTCCTATGTTATAAATTTCATTACCTATTGAGGCAAATCCATAAACTTCCGCATCAAAATTGCGCCATGCCACTTTGAAGGTCAATCCACCCGTGAAGTCAGGTATGGGATTACCAATACTAGTACGGTCGTCGGTATCAATTACACCGTCGCCGTTGATATCCCTGAAACGGAATCTTCCGGGCGCGGCTCCGTCTTGTGTGGCATGTGCATCCACTTCCGCCTGATTGGCAAACAAACCGTCTACTTCATATCCAAAGAAGTTTGATAATGGTTGCCCTATCTGGTTCAATACAGGAGTGATACCCCGGTAACTGGAACTTCGATTGGGCAAATCAGTAATACCCTCCGATAGCGCCACGATTTCATTATCCAGTAAACCACCGTTAACGGTAAGTTCATAAGTCACTTCACTACTGAGGTTTCCATAAACTTTGACCCTCAAATCAACTCCCTTATTTCTCATTTTCACCCACATTTACGGAAGGCGCGCTGGCCCTGAACCCGTTCTGGGTGGTCACCGGCTGTACGAACAGCAGATCCTCGGTATCTCTTTTCCAGATGTCCAGCACAAAGTCGACTTTTCCATCCCATAGTAAACCGTCAAGTCCAACATTGATGGTCTCGGAGGTTTCCCACTGGGCTCCCGGGTTACCGATACGGGTACGGTAGAAACCGGTGGCCGCGGAACCATTAGCACCACTTATGTCGTAACTGGACTGGTTGATGCTGGTACCATAAAGGCTAAACTGGTTGTTGGGATCCACGTTATTGGAGTTACCCATTTGTCCCCAGCCCCCACGCAATTTCAAATCATCAATCCAATTCACACCGCTGAGGAAAGGCTCATCTGAAAGACGCCATCCCACAGAGAAAGCGGGGAAAGCTACCACGACGGTTTTCACTACCGAAGCGGGACGAGCCGTCATTTCGAACTACTAGAGTGGCTAAATACCGGTCTTGGAAATCATAGGTCACTCGACCGAAGTAAGAAGAGAAATTAACTCCATTGGAGTTACTTCCATTCACCACCCGGTTCTCCACAGTACTGAGGTTGATAAAGTCTGTAGTCTCTGCAAAAGGATTGATACCAGAGCCATCCATACCTCGGAATGTCCCAAAATTCAAGGCTTCCTGGCCTAGCAGAATTCCCACATTGTGGTCTCCAAATTCCTTTTCGTAAGCTACGGTGTTGGTCCACACCCATTCGGTTACATAACCAGTATTCTGAGCAAAGCTAAAGGCCGAGTTGTTCTCGGAGTTCTCATACTGACGTCGGGTGTAGTTGAGATTGTTGAATTGCAAATATCGACCACCGAAGCTGGTTCTTACCACCAGATCTTCAATGGGTTCCACTTCGGCATAAACATTACCGAATACCGACACTGCAAAATTTCTATCATTAGCATCCCCGTCAATAGTAGCTACAGGATTACGGGCATTATTAAATCCAGGAGCTGCAGTACCTGCGTAACCGCCAAACTGATCAAAAATGGGAATGATTGGCGACATACGAGAAGCGGTCAGGATCAAGTTTTCATCATCAGACGAACCGGATCCTCCGGATCCACCAAGTAATTGGCGCACTGCGCGATAGGTGGCTTGAATGTTCTCACCGATCCTTACTTTACCATTGGCCACATCAAATTCTGAATTTACACGAGCGGTGTAACGCTCGAATTTTTGCCTTTGTAAAATTCCCTGTTGGTCCTGCATACTAAGACCGACATAGAAGCGGTTGCCTTCACCACCACCGGACAAACCGATGTTGTGCCTGTTGAGTATGGCATTGCGGGTAATGGCATCGTACCAATCAGTACCTGACTGATTGGCTGGAATAACCAAATAAGTGGGTCCGGCGTCGAAGTCAATATTATAATTTTGCTGCTCGGCAGCCAGATCTATGCTTCCGACAATTCCTGAATTAGAACCCACTAACAGCCAATCAGGGAGCACCGGGGTCTCCCCGGTTCCATATTGAGGGTGACTGAATGAAGGTGTTTCACCAGCCTGGATGGCCGCGTTTCGGATGGCATTCCAGGTCCAATCAGCTTGTTGCTGAGGATTTAGCTTAGTGTCTGGATCACCAGGGGTGGTTACCCCCACCATACCATTGTAAGTGACCTGCATGTTTTGCTTGCCTTTCTTACCTTGTTTGGTAGTATACACGATCACCCCGCCAGCAGCACGTGCCCCGTATATGGAAGCCGCAGTAGCGTCTTTCAAAACGGTAGTAGACTCGATATCATCGGGAGAAAGGAAATCTACTGAAGTCTGGGGTACTCCGTCTATAATGTAGAGTGGCTCATTTCCACCCAACGCTCCATAACCGCGCACTCGCACCTGGCTGGTGGTACCCGGTTGACCGTTGGTAATAACCGTTACTCCGGCTACCCTTCCTTGCAACTGTTGCTCAATATTCCCACTGGGGACCACGGTTAATTCTTTAGGATCAACAGTAGATACCGAACCGGTGGTTTCTCTTCTGGTGTCTACGGAATATCCCGTTACCACCACTTCCTGCAAAGACTGTACGTCTGAAGCTAAACGGATGTTGATGGTAGTTTGATTTCCAACTGACACTTCCTGGGTAATAAATCCCACTGAGGAGAATACCAGGACCTGTCCGGACGAAACCGCGATGGAGTAAGCCCCACCGGCATCCGTAACCGTCCCTTGAGTAGTTCCTTTGATCAGGATGTTAACACCGGGAACAGACTCCCCGTTGTCGCTATCCGTCACCGTACCCGAGATCTGTCTATCTTGGGCCATGATTAAGGAAAAACTCATCATCAACAAGCAGATCAGTTTAATCTGCTTTCCTCGTTCCAATAAACGAATTAGGTAAGTAGAGTTTTTAAACATGTGTGATTAGGTTTAGTTAAATTTGATTAATCTTAATTGGTTAATAGTCGAAAATTCACTGCAAACGATTTCGGAATATACAAAAAAATATACTGCTAGTTTGCTCCCGAAACAAAATATGATTTTGGTAAATGTCTCTTGGAGAATGGATTGTTTCAAGAGTGTTAGTTTCCGTTTGCAGTTTTTTTGTTTTCCAGTACATAGAATAAGAGTTCAAATTGGGACAAAAGCTATATAACCTACCATGGAAAATCGCACAAAAAGGCAGGGTATTATTAACAAACTTATAAAATAGGCTATTTAATGGCCTATTTGTCGGAATTAGCCTCTAAATGGTCCAAATACTTGGACGGCGTTACCCCAAAGTGCTTTTTGAAACATTCCCGGAAATATTGCAGGTCGTTGAACCCCACTTCGTAGGTTATTTCCGCTATGGTCATCTGGTCTTGTTCGATCAATTGGGCGGCTCTTTTTAAGCGGATGGTGCGTATGAATTCGTTAGCCGATTGACCAGTAATTGACTTCAATTTTCGATATAATTTCATACGGCTTAAACCCAGTTCTTTGCCGAATTCGATCACCGTAAAATCAGGGTTGGAAATGTGTTCTTCCACTGTGGACAAGGCCTCTTTTAAGAAGACTTCATCGCGGGAATTTAGGGTGACCTGGCTGGGTTCCAGGTATAGCTTTTGAGTACTGCTGAAATGGCTTTTTAAAGCAGCCCGAGACTGGATTATATTGTTTATACGCAGTTGCAGAAGCTTTGAGTTAAAGGGTTTAGTAAAATAATAGTCAGCGCCGTGTTCCAAACCTTTTATCTCGTTCTCCACATCCACTCTTCCGGTCAACAGCGCCACCGGTATGTGGCTTACCCGTTCGTCCCGCTTGATCTTTTTACAGAGTGCCACCCCACCCATTACCGGCATTTTTACATCGGAGAGGATCAACTCCGGTTGATGTTTAACAGCTAACTCGAAGGCTTCCTGGCCATTAGATGCTTCCAAAATGCGATGATTGGTTTCCAGATGTTCGGTGATATAAGCCCTGAGGTCCGGGTCGTCCTCCACTACTAATATCAAGGGTAACAAGGGCAATGGCTGCCGTACCTCATGCTGGACTGCAGTTTGGTGTAAACCAGTGAGTTCCCCAAACTCCGATACGCTGGGCGCAGGAGTAGCTACAATATCCTGTTCCCTTAAATGGTCTCGGCCACAAGGTAATAGCACCACAAATTCCGATCCTTGATTTTCATCACTGGTCAAATGGACTTTTCCATGATGCAGATCCACCAGTTCCTTAGTTAAAGCCAGACCAATTCCAGTTCCCTTAGCAGCATTGGGGTGCTCTCCATCAACCTGATAGAAGCGATCAAAAATACTGTTCAACTGATCTTGGGGGATACCGATACCGGTATCATTGATGGAGATTTTGGCCCATTCACCCGATAAGGACTGGTCAACAGCCCTTGAAAGTCTCATACTGATACTGCCATATTCCGGGGTAAACTTAAAGGCATTGGAAAGTAAATTACAGACAATGTCTTCCAATTTTGCTGCGTCAAAATATACCGTAAAGGGTCCGTCTTCCTCTTGGTAGGTGAAGGTGATGCACTGGCGATCGGCTTGGGATTTGAACGATTCTGCAACAAGCCCTAGGAATTTACCGAGATCACCTGGGGAGGCTTCCAGTTTCAAACTGCCTACTCCCAACTTGGAAAGGTCAAGCAACTGGTTAATCAACCGCAGCAATTTTTGAGTATTTCGCAACATAATGCGATACTGGTTCTTGGTGCTACCCGCAAACTCCCCGTTGTACATGGCCTTTAAGGGTTCCTTAATAAGCGTAAGGGGCGTTCTGAATTCATGCGAAATATTGGTAAAAAACTGGTTTTTCATTTGATCCACTTCCTGCATTTTGGTGAGCTCCATGTGCTCCAGACGTAGATTACTTTTCAAGCGCTCCCGGTTGATAATGACTTGTCGCCCCCACAGTAGCAATCCCAGCACTAACATCGCGTAAACGGCATATGCCCAATTAGTAGCCCACCATGGAGGTTTCACTATTAAACGCACGGATGCCCCCAGATCGTCCCAAATCAAATCGTTGTTGGAACCTTTTACCTTAAACACGTATTCACCGGGGGGGACTTTGCTGTAACTGGCCCGCCGGGTGTTGCCTACTAGTTGCCAATCCTGGTCATATCCTTCCAAAATATACTGATACTGATTCTTTAAAGCTTGCGAGTAGCTAATGGCTACATATTCGATACTGAACATGGATTGGTCATGGGTCAATACGATCTCTTCAACGTCGTTAATGTGACCGGTAAGCGGGGAATCTTGGTCCGTTGTTTTGATCAATTGATTGTTGATGCGAAATTCTGTCAGCAGCGTTTGAGGAACATGTGGATTGTCCATAACCTCTTCCGGAAAGAAGGTATTAAATCCCTTAATACCGCCAAAGATCAGCTCTCCCTGGCTGGTCTGGTAATGAGCGCCACGGATAAATTCATCGGCCTGCAGTCCGTCGGCGTGGTCGTAGTTTCGGAAGATCCCATGCTCCACGTCATATCGAGATACCCCTTTGTTGGAGCTAAGCCAAATATATCCTTGCTGATCTTCAATGATCCCATAAATCACATCATTGGGAAGCCCATCGGCCTTGGTTATAGCCTGGAATTTCTGCTGATCCCGATTGAACTTGTTTAAACCTCCGCCCTCCGTTCCCACCCATAGATGCTGGCGACTGTCCTCAAATATATTGATCACGCCACGCGCAGTAATACCATCTGTGGAGCCTGGTTCGTAAGAAAAATGTCTGAATGCATAATCCTCTCCACCGTTCCATTCAAAAAGCGTTAAACCCTTAAGTTCGGACCCCAACCATAAGTTACCTCTACTGTCCTGATATATTTTGTAAATGCTTCCGTGAGGGAAGTCCCTCTCTCTAAAATGGTGAAAAGTCCGGCTTCCCGGATCAAACAGGTCTAAGGCTCCTCTGGAAGCGGCAACCCAAAACCTATTTTGATCATCGATCAACATAGAAAAGATATTATTGGAGCTTATGCTTTTAGCATTTAGTGGATCATGCTGGAAGCGCTCAAAGGTTCTGGTTTCAGGATGGAATAAATTCAGACCTCCCTCCCAGGTGCCCACCCATAGCCTGCCCTGTTTATCGTGGATAAGTGATAATACAGCATCACTACCCAGGCTACGGGGATCCTGAGGATGGTGCCGGTAATGCGTGTAAGTATTTGTGGCGCGGTCCAAGTAGTTAAGACCTCCACCGTCCGTACCGATCCACAGGTTGCCTTTTTTATCTTCTAGGAAACACGAGACATTGCTATGGCTCAGGGTGTTCTGTAAATAAGGTTTCACCTTATAGTGCTTGAACTTATGGCCATGGGGGTCGTACTTGTTTATTCCTGCGTTTAGGGGTCCCAGCCACATAATACCGGAGTGGTCTTTATATATAGACCAAAAACTATTGCTTCCAACGCTGGTGAGATCTTTAGGATTGTGATAGTAGCGGTCAAACTTTTGCTGACGGGGATTATAGATGGATAACCCCCCATTTTCTGTTCCTACCCAGATATTTCCGTAATCGTCCTCCTCTAGGATGTTGACTACGTTGTAAGAAATGCTTTTCTGATCGTTGATGTCATGTTTGAACCGCTGAAATCGTACTTGGTTGGTGGCATCGTGATACATGAGATTCAACCCATCTTGGGTGCCAATCCAAATATTGCCATCACCCCCGGTCAATACATCCCTGATCTCATCGTGACTTAACGAGGATGGGTTAGAAGGATCGTGTGAGTACCGGTAAAATCGCTGATGGGATTCATCCAGTAAATTCAAACCATGATATCGCGATGCTACCCATAAATTACCATTCTTATCTTCAAATATCTTCTCTACAAAATTGCTGGAAATACTAAAACGATCAAAAGGCTGATGTTGGTAACCCTGGCATTCAAAGGTGGATCGGTCCATCAGTATCAGCCCATTGTCCTGAGTCCCAATCCAAAAATTGCCCTGTTGGTCTTCATACAGGTCGGTAACAGATGCGCTGTTCAATCCATAAGGATCCTCTTCTAGTTGTACCTTTAAAAACTCATCTCGTTCTCGGTGATAACGGTTTAGTCCTCCGTCTCTGGTGCCAATCCACAAAGTACCCTTACTGTCCTCAAATATACAGTTCACAAATCCATGGCTTACACTGATACTATCGCGAAACCTGCGGTCGTATTGTTTCATGGCCACGCCGTCGTAGCGGTTAAGGCCATTGCGGGTGCCAAACCAGAGAAAACCGTATTGGTCCTGTAAAATTGAGGTTACGGTATTTTGAGAAAGTCCTTGGGAGATATGCTGAAACTGAATATCCGGGGCTGGTTCTTGTGCCTGCACCGTTCCTATGGTCAACAGGCTAATAAGTAAAATGAATGCTAATCGATTCTTAGTCATGCTCTTGTGCACCCAGTTTGGCCAGAATTAACTTACAATCTAAGAAAATATCCTGGGTAGAGCCAATTATCTAAAGGGAATCATTTCAAACACCGTGTGCCTTTTTAAATGCCATAGGATTGGTACCGGTGACTCTTTTGAATACCCGATTGAAGTAAGAAATACTTTCAAAACCGCATTCGAAGCAGGCATCGTTAATTTGGGAGCCTTGTAAAAGTAATTTTTTGGCCATATCGATGCGGTAGTGATTGACGAATTCCGTGAAAGTCAGCTTGGTCATACGCTTGAAATATCGACAAAAAGCCTCCTTGGATAGGTTGGCCAGTGATGCCGCCTCCTGTAGATCAATTTTACGGGAATAGTGCACCTCTACCAGATCATAGATCCTCTTTAAACGTTCTTTTTCTCTTACTCCCTGAAGATTCTTTACCGGTTCTTTATGCAACAACTGGTAGTGTTCATCAGCGGCTAATGATTGAAATACTTTGAGGATCTCAATAAACTGTTGAAAGGGGGAATAACTATGTACTTCTAAAAGCGCTTGCGCTACCTGTAGCTGACAAGCCTTGCTAAAACTAATACCGTAGGCTGCCCGCTCAAATAACCTGCTGATTTGCTGTAATTCCGGGGTGTTCACACGAGCACTTTCCATAAAATCAGGTCTCAGGTGCACTACGATCTTGCGATAAGGCGTCTTAATGCCGTAATCGAAATTCAAATGTGGGATATTAGACCCTATGAGCACCAGATCGCTATTGTAAAATTTAGAAATATGCTCTCCTACATGCCGGGTACCATCAGCTCCTTCAATGTAAACCAACTCCAGCTCTGGATGGAAATGCCAAAAGAAGAAGTCACTTAGATTGGGATTCACCATTATGCGTAGTGAGCTGTGCGCGTCCCGGCGTATTTCCTCAAGTTGCGACTTCATTCTTTAATGTATTTATCTATTTTTGTACAAAATATAGCTCAAATTTATCAATATTGTTCAATAATTGGTCATTATGGGCGTGGTTTAAGCTGCCCCTACCCGTTACCTTTGTATAAGAACATTTTAAAATTGCTGCCACATGGAAACTAAAATCGAAAACATCAAGCAAACTCCTAACCAGGGACACAAAGACATTCCCGGCAATCCTTCTACTGCTACCAGTAGTAAAGTAAAGCTAAGTGACCGCGAAAACGACGAACCTTTAAGGGTGCTCAGCGAAGAGGATTGGAAATTCTGGAAGCACAATGGTTATATCATCATAAAGAACGCTGTACCCAGAAGTCAGGCGGAGGCAACCGCTAAATTCTTATGGGAATTTGAGGAAAAAGACCCCAACGATGCGGCTACCTGGTATACCCCACCCCGCGCGGAAATGCAGATGAAAGAACTAACCGGTACCGGAATGGTAGAAGTCTATAATAACCAATTCCTGTGGAATAACCGTCAAACTCCTAAGGTCCATCAGGCTTTTGCAGATATATGGGGAACCGAGAAATTATGGGTCACCATCGACCGGGCCAATCTTAACTTTCCCATAAAGCCCGGGCACGAGTACCAGGGATTTATCCATTGGGACTACGACCCGGAGACCAGGCCTCAAAACGTACAAGGTGTATTGGCACTTTGCGATCAAACAGATGAGAATATGGGAGGGTTTCAGTGTATCCCTGAACTATATCGCACCTACGATGAGTGGAAACTAACCCAGCCAGAAGACCGGGATCATTTTCAGCCGGACATCACGGGACTGGAAGACAAAATTGAAAAGGTAAAAATGGAAGCTGGTGATCTGTTGATCTTTAACAGTACGCAACCACATGGGATCCGGCCCAACCGTTCCCAGGATAAAGTGCGTATAGCCCAATACATTTCTATGATGCCGGCTGAAGAGCACAATGACGAAATGCGCAACTGGAGGATAAACTCCTGGAAACATCGCATCGCACCGGACGGTTATGCCTTCCCCGGCGATCCCCGAAATTTTGAAAAAACCCGCTATCCCAGAGCAGAATTGACAGAATTGGGCGAAAAACTTTTAGGGCTTAGCAAATGGTAAATCATTTCTGATTCCTTATACTTGACCAGATTATTAAGCCCCTGGAATGATAAGCTTCCTCGATTCTCTGGTCATCTTATTCTATTTCGTAGCCATATTCGCCCTGGCCATATGGATCACCCGAAGGGATAAAAAACAAAGAGGATCTACCGATTATTTTCTAGCCAGCCGGGATGCCGGCTGGTTTATTATTGGCGCCTCCCTATTCGCTTCCAATATAGGAGCCGAGCATATCATAGGACTGGCCGGTTCAGGAGCCCGTGGCGATATGCCAGCAGCACAATTCGAGATCCTGGCTTCCCTGGTGTTGATCGTTTTAGGTTGGTTATTTGTGCCCTTTTATCTGAAAAGTGGTGTTTTTACCATGCCTGAGTTCCTGGAAAGAAGATATTCGTCGGGCGCCCGCGTCTACCTCTCCATTGTGTCCATAACAGCCTACGTGCTCACCAAGATCTCCCTGACCATTTTTGCAGGGGCCTTGGTTTTTGAGGTACTGGGTATACCGTTCTGGACCGGCGCTCTGGTAGTGGTGCTTACTACGGGAGTATATACTGTTTTTGGAGGGTTTAAGGCAGTGCTTTACACCGATATGGTGCAGCTGTTCATTTTACTGGGTGGAATGTTTCTGGTCACTTTCTTTGGCTTTCATGCCATCGGAGGTTGGGAAGGAATGCGCTTGGCGGTTGCTGAAACAGCAGCGGGAACAGGTGCGGAAGCCTCAAATTTCTTCAATTTATGGCGCCCGGTGGAAGATACTTCCTACCCCTGGACCGGAATGCTGTTCGGAGCTCCCATCCTGGGAATTTGGTATTGGTGTACTGATCAGTTCATAGTACAACGGGTATTGTCTGCCAAGGACGTTACCAATGCTCGGGGCGGATCATTATTTGCCGGCTACCTCAAGCAACTGCCTCTGTTCATATTTGTGATACCGGGGATCCTGGCTTTCGGACTGGCAGGCAGTGGGTTGTTGCAACTGGACCTGCATAATCCTGACAAAGCGCTGCCTATCTTGATCACCAACTTGCTGCCGTCAGGTATTAGAGGGCTGGTATTGGCCGGATTGCTAGCGGCCTTAATGAGTTCGCTTTCTTCTGCCTTTAATTCTTGCTCCACTTTGTTCACCATGGACTTCTATAAAAAGTTTAAACCCCATGCCAAGGAGCGGGAGCTGGTATGGGTAGGGCAAACCGCTACCGTGATCCTGGTGCTCATCTCTCTTCTATACATTCCCCTAATGAGAGTACTTACAGAATCCGGGGGTATAATTCAGTACATGCAGAGTGTTCAGGCCTACATTTCACCACCCATTGCGGCAGCTTTTCTGATCGGCTTGTTCGTTCATCGTATTAATGCCACAGGAGCTATAGTAAGTTTATGGGTCGGTTTTGTTTTGGGCGCTCTACGGCTGATCCTGGAATTCTTCTACAATCAGGGAAAAATGGAAAGCGGTCAGTACCCCTTGTTCGATACTTTTGTTAACATCAATTTTTTACACTTTGCCCTCTACTTGTTTATATTGTCAGCAGTGGTGATGTGGATATTCAGTCAGTTTTCGCCCAAGCCCACCCAGGAGAAACTTCAGGGAGTGACCTTTGGAAAACTATCGGAAGGATTTTTCGAGATAAAACGCCGGGATGTGGTGTTAACTGCTGGCTTAGTGCTGATCGTTTTAGCCATCTGGCTCATTTTCAGCAACTGGGGCATATCTTAAGTGCTAATTATGGATCTGCATAAAGGGTAAAAGGGCCATAATAACCGGTTCGAAGGGGGGTCGGATCCGAGGTTCTGGTGAGTTATGGAACAGCAGGTTGCCTTTGGAGCAATACAGCAGGTGCATTGTTTCTGGAAATCAATACTCTGAGATCTTTACCAGGCAATACCTTTACGTCTCTTACTTCACCGGTAATGTTGATTCCCAAAGATAACGCCTTCCCTGGCAAGAAACTACCATTGCTGTCACCCTTAAGCACCACACCTCTGCTGGAGTTCTGTCGTCCTACCTCCGGCTTTAAACCGTAAAAATTTCCCATTAGCAGCAGATCCTGAAGTCCGTCCTGGTCCAGATCTTGGGCCAATGCCCCGAATACAGGGCTAACCTGGCCTTCCCGAGGCAAAGCAGTAAGATGAAAATCCTGAACACCTCTGTTCCACAGAATGGAAGAAGACAGGGTATGGACTTGGTACTCCAAAGCTCCTTGGCGCTGGCCTTCATTAAACAAATCTTCGTAAGTCATCCCCGCATAATCACTATACTTCACCGCTTGTTTCTTTAATTGCGGCAATTGAGCAGTAATATCCATTTTGGAAGCAAAAGGATACGAACCGGAATCTAATGGCGGGTACCAGTTTATGATGAATTCGGACTTGCCGTTATTGTCAAAGTCTTTGACAAACATGGATAGTGGTTTTTGGGGGGAAGCCACGAACTTACTGTTCAAGCCCCAGTTCCCCAATATGAAGTCCGTGTCCCCGTCATTGTCGAGATCTGCCGGCTCTATTACGTTCCACCACCCTGAACTGAAGGGGATGGAGAAATTAGTACTTAGTTGCCCCCCAGAATTTACAAATATGGTAACGGGCATCCATTCACCTACCACTACCAGATCAGGCAGAGTGTCCCCTTCCAAATTACTCCAGGCGGCATCGGTAACCATTCCTATTCCGGCCAAGGGCTCCGGGGTTATATCTGTCCATGCGCCCTCATCGTTGCGCAATAAGTAACTACGGGGAATCAATCCATAATTACCAGGTACTATCCTTGATCCAATAAAAAGATCCAGGTCGTGGTCACCGTCAATATCTGCGGCCTTAATGGTGCTGATATCACCGGATGCCGGGGGTGTATTAGCCTCCGATTTAACGAAAATCCCACTACCATCATTTTCGTAATATCGCATTTTAAGTCCTGCGGCGCCCCATCGATATTCATTGCCGCCAGCACCCAGAAGCAGATCTTGATCTTGATCCCCATCGGCATCAAACAGCAGGCCAGCAGTACTTTCCAAAGCACTGTCCACCCGTACCTCCGGCTGCGGCATTTCCTGGTAATTTCCTCCCTTTTGTTGAATAAAGAACTTATCGTAGTCGTCTCTGGATCCCAATAGTATAAAATCTTCCAGCCCGTCACCGTTTATATCGCCGGTGACGATTTCCGGGCCTTCCGTAGAAACCACGTGTGGCAATAGCCGTTCGTGATCAAAATCATTGTAGGAGTTCTCTTTATGTTGATAGTTTCCAAGGAGTACGGTACCAGTGACTTCTTCAAATGCCGGGGGTGAGGGGGTAACCGGTAGTTTATAGGGGTTGCCCGCATCGACTTGCCTCAGGGTAATGACCTGATCCGCAGGAATTTCTGTCTGCCATGCATAGGTTAGATCAGGCCAAATGACCACCAGGCTATCTATTTTTTGAGTGGCGCCCAGTCCGAAGGTGATCTTTGGCTCCACGGCACTTTGAAAGCCCCTGGACTGATATTGTTGTGCCGCCTGCATTTTTTCCTGGTAAAAGATCCGTACCTCCGCCCCAATGCCCCAGTGATTAGGAGCCTTACCTTCCAGGGTAATCTTAAGGTAATGATTGTCGGTAAGGCTGTCGGTGAGATTGCGATAGACAAAGCTGGACATATTTACATTGTTTACCACCAGGTCCAGGTCCCCATCGTTGTCCAGATCGCCGTAAGCTGCTCCATTACTAAAACCCGGTTCCGCTAACCCTAGCTCCACAGCCTGGTTTTTAAATGTGAGGTTTCCTTGATTTACAAAAGCATAATTCGGAAGTGGAACGGATGGCAGGTAGGGCAAGAAATCACGGAAATCAAATTCTCCTTTTTCCTGCATCACTTTTTTGATGCTCTCTTGATCGGAAATAAAGTTGCCAAAATCCCGATCCATAATATCATGGTAAATACCATTACAGACAAAATAGTCCTTCCATCCGTCGTTCTGAAGATCCAATGCCAGTGCTCCCCAACTCCAATCGCTGGCAGCGATACCGGAAAGGAAGCCCAATTCCTGAAACTGCGCCTGACCATTATTCACTTGCAAGCAATTTTGCAGGATCTGGTAATGATAACTGGACTTCGCTTTTAAGCCCTCTACATAAAATTCATCAAACATGGTAGCCGCTTTCAGGCGATAATTGTCGCCCGGCAGCATATCGGTACTGAACACCTCCATAGTCCCGTCATTATTGATGTCGGCCAAGTCGGCCCCCATACTGGAGATGCTGATGACGGTCATGCGATCCATCAATTCTTCTGAAAAAGTGCCGTCGCCCTGGTTCAAATACAGGTAGTCCCGCTCCCAAAAATCATTGCTGATATAAATATCGGGCCGCATATCCGAATTAAGATCACCCACTGAGACGCCCAGCCCAAAGCCAATCTCAGAGCCATATATTCCGGCCTGCTCACTGACGTCTACGAACACACCCTCATCATTACGAAACAGTTTATCTCCTCCAGCGGCATCGCGAGTGGTGCGCTCTACACGGTACAGCTCAATACGGCTGGGATCTTTAAAGCTATTGTTAAGAACATAACAGTCCAGATCTCCATCCGCATCATAATCGAAGAAGGACGCATGGGTAGAGCTGCCGGGATCATTGAGACCATAAGTGGCAGCGGCTTCCTTGAAGGTAAGGTCCCCTTGATTGATAAACAGCTCATTTTCTTTATCATCGCCCTGTACATCACCAGAATTGCACACGTATATGTCCAGGTAACCATCACCATTCACATCGGCCATAGTAACTCCGGTGCTCCAGGCTCGGCTACCGGCTACTCCCGCAGACTGAGTAATATCTTCAAACTGCCAATCACCGCGGTTCAAATAGAGTTTATTGGCTCCCATGTTGGCGGTGAAATAGATGTCGGACAGTCCATCTCCGTTAATGTCACCAATAGCTACTCCCCCCCCATTATAAAAATTACGGTATTTCAAGATATTAAAATCCTTGCCGTCCTGGACCCGGTTTATGAAATCAATACCGGTTTGTACGCTGTCAAGTTTGGCAAAAAGGGATGGTCTATCAGTGTCGCTTTCTGGGGCTGATTGGCATGAAAAAGCAATCAACAGGTAGATCCCTGAGCTTTTTATCCAATATTTTATCATTTCCAATTTTCGTCAACTTCCGGGAGGCAAATTTAAACATAAATGAGAACATAAAGTTGATTTGGGTTTATTTCAAACTTTAGTTATTTCATATAGTCAATTAGCTTAGAGATATTGATTGATTATGTTCTCAAAGAGTTCCTGCTGGCCGCTTTGCAAGGGCGGTTCACCATCTTCAATGGCCAAGGCATGCAGTTCCGACAAGTTCGTTAGTCCTTGTTCAAAGGCCGTTCCTTGAGGAGTATCAAAACTACGGTAGCGAGCTTTTCTCAAGGCCCGGTAATTACTGTGCTCCAAGATATCATGGGCAATCAGTAAAGCCCGCGCAAAGGCATCCATCCCACCGATATGAGCATAGAATATATCTTCCAGATCGGTACTGTTGCGTCTTGTTTTGGCATCAAAATTTACTCCCCCGCCTTGAATTCCGCCTCCTTCTATGATGACCAGCATGGCCTCAACAAGTTCATAGATATTCACTGGAAACTGATCGGTATCCCAACCGTTTTGATAATCACCCCGGTTGGCATCGATGCTGCCCAACAGATCAGCTCCAACAGCTACCTCCAATTCGTGTTGAAAGGAATGCTGTGCCAATGTCGCATGGTTAACCTCCAGATTGAGTTTAAAATCGTCCATTAAATCGTATTCCCTGAGGAAACCAATTACCGTGGCCGCATCGAAATCGTATTGGTGCTTGGTGGGTTCCATGGGCTTGGGCTCAATAAAAAAATTACCTTCGAACCCTTGCTGGCGGGCATAGTCGCGAGCCAGGTGCAGAAAGCGCGCCAGGTGGTCAAGCTCCTTTTTCATATTAGTGTTTAACAACGACATATAGCCTTCCCGACCTCCCCAGAACACATAGTTCTCGCCACTTAGTTTGATGGTAGCGTCCAATGCATTTTTCACTTGAGCTGCCGCATAGGCTACGGTATGGAAATCCGGATTGGTGGCTGCCCCATTCATGTAACGCGGGTTAGAGAAGAGATTAGCGGTACCCCACAACAATTTCACACCGGAAGCCTTTTGCTTTTCTAAAGCATAATCCGATATGGCCTGCAAGCGGTTTTCGGATTCTTTTAGTGAATTTCCTTCCTGAACTAAATCAAAATCATGAAAGCAATAGTAGGGTACTCCCAGCTTGGTGATAAATTCGAAAGCGGCGTCCATCTTTTTTTTGGCTTCCTGAACCGCATCACTAGCTCCCAACCAGGGAAAGTTCTTAGTTGGAGCGCCGAAGGGATCCATGCCGGTGCCACAGAAGGTATGCCAATACGCTACGGCAAACCGAAAATGGTCTTTCATGGACTTTCCAGCCACAACTTTACTCTCATCGTAATATTTGAAGGCCAAAGGATTATCAGACTCTTTACCTTCGAAGGAAATACGGTCTATACTAGGGAAATATACCGTATCGCCAAGAGTAATGTTTAAATCAGTTTTATCAGTTGTCATAGTTCGTTAGGTTTTGTCCATAAGTCGCTGCAGGTCATTTTTCCAAATTTCGTATCCCTGCCGGTGGGTCCCCTCTCCTTGCGGAGCAAAGGTATGAAGTACCGGATTATCTCCTAAAGCCTGGTCCATATCACTGTATAGTTGGATGGCGATCCCTGAAGCAAAAGCAGCTCCCAGGGCCCCTGTGGTTTCCACCATTTGAATTTCACATTGTAAAGTTTCCGAAATAGTACCAGAAAAGACCTGGGACTGGAACAGATTATCATTACCTACTTTTATGATGTTGAGATTCAAGCCCATTTCCTGCAACACTTCCATTCCGTATGCAAAACTATAGGCGATACCCTCCAAGGCAGCTCGATAGAAATGACCGGGACCGTGTCGATTTAATTGCAAATTGATCACTTGAGAACCCAGATCTTTGTTGCCCAAGACCCTTTCCGCACCGTTCCCGAAAGGTATGATCCTGAGACCTTCTGAATTTACCGGAACGGATGCCGCCAGCTTTTCAATTTCTTCATAGGTCATTTCGGATCCGTGCAGAAGCTGCTTTAGGTAACGGTATTGAATACCAGCTCCGTTTATGCATAACAAGACTCCGATGGATGGATTATCTATCCTGTAATTGACATGCGCAAAGCTGTTTACTCGTACCTGTTCATCGAAAGTTGGTTCATCTACAATACCATAAACTACTCCAGAGGTACCCCCGGTAGCCGCCACATCACCCGGGGCCATTACATTCAAAGCCAGGGCATTATTGGGTTGATCACCAGCGCGATAACAAACCGGAGTACCCGCTTGTAAGCCTGTCAGCTGGGCTGCTTCCGCGTTAACTTCTCCCTGGTTGCCAAAGGTGGGAACCTGGTCCGCGATCATATTGCTATCGATCCCGTAATGATCCATTAGAAAATCAGCAACTTGTCCTTTGTCGAAATCCCACAGGATACCTTCTGAAAGGCCTGAGATGGTGGTGTTCAGGTTGCCCGTCAATTTCATTGCCAGGTAATCACCAGGCAGCAGCATTTTATGAATTTTTTGGTAAATCTGAGGTTCATGCATTTGCACCCACTTCAGTTTGCTAGCGGTAAAGTTTCCCGGGCTATTCAGTAAATGTCTGAGACATTTACCACGTCCCAGTTGCAGAAACGCTTCTTCTCCGATATCTACGGCGCGACTGTCGCACCAGATTATGGAGGGACGCAGCACCTGTAGGTTACGGTCAACCAGCACTAAGCCGTGCATCTGGTAGGCAATGCCAATACCTTTGATATCACCGGCATCTACTCCCTTGGTGTTCAATAGTTTTTGGGTCAATGCACAGACGTGTTCCCACCAAACTTCGGGGTCTTGTTCTGCCCACCCGGGATGCGGTGAACTAATAGGCATTTCTGTTTGGGGTTGTTGCATGAGGGCTACCGTGCGCTTGGTTTGCGCGTCTACCAAGGCGGCCTTAACCGAAGAACTTCCTAAATCATAACCTAATAAGTACATACGGAACACATGAGTTTTGAAAGACTATTACCCACAGGATATCTGCTCCCAGGTGTTTCAGGCCTCCAATTTAAAGTAATTCTGCGGAATAACGAATTTCAAAATTTTTAATAGCGAGATCGAAATCATGCGGATGAATTCGAACTAAAATTACCGGGTACTGAAGCTGTAAACGGTGGTACTTTCATAATCCTGGTCCGGGTCCAATCGCACACTGGGGAAATCGGGTTGATTAGGACTATCCGGGAAATGTTGGGTTTCCAAACAAAAACCAGAACGCCTGGGATAAACCTTACCTTTTTTCCCATTTAGGGTCCCATCCAGAAAATTGCCCGTATAAAATTGAATTCCAGGTTCGGTGGTATGCACCTTCATGACCCTGCCGGTAACGGGCTCGTAAACTTCAGCTGCCATAGATAAGGAATCGCCATCGGACTTTAGCACCCAGCAATGATCATAACCTCCTCCAATTTCGATCTGCGGATGAACAGCCCCTATGCGTTCGCCAATGGCATGAAAATCCTGAAAATCAAAAGGTGTATGGGCCACTGGTTGTTGTTCGCCTAACGGGATTAGCGTTTCGTCAACAGGTAAAAAATATTCAGCATGCAACAATACCTGGTGGTCCAGGATGGAAGCCGCAGCTGGATTCAAATTAAAATAGCTATGCTGTGTGAGGTTTACGATGGTGGGGCGGTCGGTACTAGCGTGATAATCGATTTGCAGGGCGTTGTCGTGCCGTAATATATAAGTTACCCTGTTTTGCAAAGTGCCGGGATACCCTTCCTCTCCGTCATCGCTGGTATAGCGCAATTCTAGAGCCGGACCCAAGTCATGATCAACCAGGCTTCCCTCCCATTTGACTTTATCAAATCCTACAGTTCCACCGTGCAGGTGATTGCCTATATTATTTTGAACCAGCTGGTAGTGCTGCCCGTGCAGGGTGAACATGCCTTTGGCTATGCGGTTACCGTATCGTCCAATCAACGCCCCGAAATATGGAGACTCCTTTAAATACGGCTCCAATTGATCAAACCCCAAAACTACATCATCCAATTTCCCCTGGCGATCCGGGACCATCAGCGATAGGATCACCCCCCCTAACTCCATTACCCTCATACTCAATCCCTGCTCATTGGTCAGGGTGAACACCTTAATGCTATCGCCAGAAGGCAGAGTACCAATAATATCTTCGGTAGATGTATTCATAGGATGAGAAATTACGGCTTCCGGCTGCTCCGGTTTCCGGCAGGAGCATAAAATGGCGGCCACCAACACAATATGCATAAGAGTTTTCATAATTCAAGGGTTATAGCCACAGGGCAATGGTCCGAGCCCCTATATTCGGGGTAAATTTTGGCATCGACCAGCTTGCTTAAAATACGCTGGCTGCAAAGAAAATAATCAATACGCCACCCTGTGTTGTTTTCCCGGGCATTGAACATATAACTCCAATAGCTGTACGCGCCTTCCACATCAGGATACTGGTATCGGAAGGTATCTACAAACCCAGCCTTCAATAAAGCTTCAAAGCCATCAATCTCCTGCTGAGTATAGCCTGCGGTTTTGTTATAATTTGGTTTAGGGTTGGCCAGATCGATGCTTTGGTGGGCAACGTTAAAGTCGCCGCAGGCGATTACGGGTTTCTGAGAATCGAGCTTTTTCAAATATTTTCGGAAGGCCAGGTCCCAGGTGCGTCGATAATCCAGGCGCACCAGTCCCCTGCCGCTATTGGGGACGTAAACGGTCACCAAGAAAAAATCGGGGTACTCCAGGGTCACCACCCGTCCTTCCTGGTCATGCTTTTTAACTTGAATATCGTATGTGGCTTCCAAGGGCTTTTTCCTAGCCAGCACCGCTGTTCCTGAATACCCTTTACGGGTTTTGGATGCATTTACATAATGCTCATATTGAGGCAGCAAGGAAAGGGCAGCGCGTACTTCTTCTCTCTGGGCTTTGGTTTCTTGAAGACACAAGAAATCGGGATCCAACTCCTTAATCTGTTTGACAAAATCCTTCTTCAATATGGCTCTTAGGCCGTTTACATTCCAGGAAATGAACTTCATAATCGCTCCTTGGTTCAGGTCAAATATATGTTAAAATCATATATCTTGGGCAAATGTCATTAAAGGCAGTAAATTTAGGGGCACAGGTACTAGGTGAACCTGCTCACTGATTTTAAAAACCCAAATTATATCAATTATGGATCGAAGAAAATTTTTACCGTTCATTATATTGGGGGTCATCGGATTATTTGTGATCCTGGCCTTGTCCAATAGTATATTCCTGACCATCCAACCCGGCCACAAAGGCGTTTTATTTAAGCGTTTTGGGGGCGGCTTGGACAAAGAAACCATTTACGGACAAGGCTTTCATGTGATTGCTCCCTGGAACAACATGTATGTATACGATGTGCGACTTCAGGAAGCACTGGAATCAATGGAAGTACTATCCAAGAATGGCCTTACCATCAAGTGTGAGTTGTCTTTTCGCTTTCAACCCATTAACGACCAAATAGGGTTCCTTCATGATAACATTGGGGCCGATTACAAAAATCGAATTATCATTCCTGAGATCCGATCGGCTACCAGGGAAGTAATTGGAAAATATTTGCCGGAGGAACTTTATTCCAGTAAAAGGGAGGCTATTCAAGACGAGATAGAGACTCGTACTCGAAATGCCATCAATCAAAAACATCTCACCATGGATGCCATTCTGATCCGGGAGGTCACGCTACCCATTACTTTGCAGGAGGCCATTGAAAAGAAATTGAGGCAAGAGCAGGAAAGTTTGGAGTATGAATTCCGCATTACCAAAGCCGAGCAAGAGGCCGAAAGGCAACGCATCGAAGCTCAGGGAAAGGCCCGGGCCAATACCATTATTTCTGCCAGTTTAACAGACAAAATTTTGCAGGAAAAAGGAATAGAAGCCACCAAGGATCTGGCCCAATCCCAAAATGCTAAAGTTGTGGTAATAGGAAGTAGTGACGACGGACTTCCGTTGATCCTGGGCAACAACTAGGAGATCTATAAGGAAGTCGATTACTTTCCTGTAACACAATTTTTGATTAAATTCACAGCCCCGTTACTCAGCTATCGGAGCACCTGGAAATCTATGCCAAAAACCAATAACCAGAAGAGAATATGTCAGAAACCGCGCAATTAATTTTAGATGGCAACACGTATGACCTGCCTATTATCGTGGGCACAGAAAATGAGCGGGCCATCGACATTAGTAAACTCCGTGGACAAACCGGAGGGGTGACCACTATCGACCCTGGCTACAAAAATACAGGATCGACCAAGAGTGCCATAACTTTTCTGGATGGCGAAAAGGGTATACTGAGATACCGGGGATATTCAATCGAGGACTTAGCACAGAAATCTACATTCCTAGAAGTATCCTATCTTCTGATATACGGAAAACTGCCCAATGCAGATGAGTTCAAATCTTGGACTTCCGACATTACCTTGCACACTTTGGTCCATGAAGAGATCAAGAATATTCTGGACGGCTTTCCCAGCAATGCCCATCCCATGGGGGTTTTAAGCGCGCTGGTATCTGCTCTAACCGCATTCTATCCCAAGTCGCTGGATCCCAATCGTTCTGCCGGAGAAGTGGACCTCAGTATAGTTCGTATCATAGCTAAGATGCCCACCCTGGCCGCCTGGGCCTTCAAAAATGAGATCGGGCACCCCGTTAACTATCCTGACAATACGCTGAACTATTGCGAAAATTTTATCAAAATGATGTTCGCCACGCCGGCCGAGAGGTACGAAGTGGACCCGGTTTTGTCAAGTGCCCTGGACAAGTTATTAATTCTGCATGCCGACCACGAGCAGAACTGCTCTACATCAACCGTGCGTATAGTGGGGAGCTCCCAGGCAAGTTTGTACTCCTCCATCTCCGCCGGCATCAGTGCCTTGTGGGGACCGTTACATGGGGGAGCAAATCAAGCCGTGATCGAAATGCTGGAAGGTATTCGCGCCAGTGGCGGTAATACCAAAAAGTACTTGGATAAAGCCAAAGACAAAGAAGACCCTTTCCGACTTATGGGATTCGGACACCGGGTTTACAAAAATTTTGATCCCAGAGCCAAAATAATAAAGCAAGCCGCGGACGACGTACTGGATAAATTAGGAGTGGATGATCCTGTTCTGGAAGTGGCCAAGGGGCTGGAAGAAGCTGCTCTTAATGACGAATACTTTGTCTCCAGAAAATTGTATCCCAATGTAGATTTTTATAGCGGCATCATTTACAGGGCCATGGGAATACCCACGGAGATGTTTACCGTCATGTTCACCCTGGGAAGGCTGCCCGGTTGGATCGCTCAATGGAAAGAGATGCGAGAAAACCATGAGCCCATCGGCCGGCCAAGACAAGTATACACCGGTAACAACGCATTGGAGTATCAAGCTATTAAAGATCGCTAGTGCAACTCTTTTACCAACCCAACATTAATGATGGGGTTGACTATCTAGACGCAGAGGAGTCCAAACATTGCATCAAGGTTTTACGGAAACACCAGCACGACTCCATCGACATCGTAGACGGTAGGGGTACTTTTTATAAGGCCTTAATTACCGTAGCAAATCCTCGTCAAACCAAATTTGAGATCACCGAACAGCGGCAGGAAACGTCCAGTCCTTACCAAATACATCTGGCTGTAGCTCCTACCAAACGCCTTGAGCGTATGGAATGGCTGGTGGAGAAGGCCACTGAGCTGGGGGTAGAGTCCCTGACCTTTGTAGAATGTGAGCACTCTGAGAGGAGAAAACTGCGTATGGACCGATTACATCGAAAAGCGGTGAGTGCTATGAAACAAAGTTTGAAAGCTAAAGTACCGTTATTAGAAGACATATGCCCTTTTAATCACCTGGTGCAATCTGCAGATGCTGATACCGACAAGTACCTGGCTCATTTGGGAACCGATGCCCCAAACCTGGCGCAGGAGGCTATCCACAATTCCCAGGCTTTGATAATCATTGGTCCAGAGGGGGATTTTTCCGAATCCGAGATCAGTACTGCCTTAAAAAGTGGATTTAAGCTGGCCAAACTGGGAAATCAAAGGCTGCGCACGGAAACCGCCGCCCTAACAGCCCTGATCACCCTTCAGCTCAATTTCCAAAGACTAGAAATTTAGTACCACCCCCATATAACCGGTGCGTTGCGAAAACAAGTTGGGCACTTTGAATGAATAGTCGGGGGCATAGCTGTAGTTGCGGATATTGGGATGATCCGTTAGATTATTTAATGAGGCAAAAGCTATAACCGCTAATCCATCTGAAATAACGAATATTTTACTGAGGGATAATCCCAAACTGAAATAGGCCGGTCTCCTCAAAGACTCCTTGGAATAAGTTGGCTGATACACCTCCAGTTCGTCTTGGAATTCCGCCGATGCCACAGGTAAGTACAGCACACCATCCCTGGCAGATAAAATACCTTCAATGGTCCATGCCTTACCCGGAGAGTAGCTGAGATTCGCTTTAACAAAGTAACGCAGGTCATAAGGATACGCGGTGGTTTCCGGACTCTTGGCATTCACCCAGATAAACGAAACGGAAGCCTCGATCTTCTGCATAAAGCGGTGTTCGGCAAAAAGCTCCACACCTGCCAGATCATAATTAAGATTGTTCAGTTGTGAGCGTTTACTGAAAACCGAGGCGGTTAGCGAACCCCTACTTAATTGGTACTTGGCATCCAGTGCCCATTGCTCGCTGGTCACTGCCATTAAGCTTCCGGTGTTTTCCTCCAATCCATTTTTATGGTATCGGCCAAAACCCCCGGTAATGCTCCAAGGTCCGGTATTGTAGGAAAGATTCAGCTGATGACTGAGAAAGCCTTTTTGATCGCGGGTGGGGAAGTTCCATCGTAAGGCACCCCCGGTAGCAAGTTTATCGGAAAGGTAATACTTGAAATAAGCAAAAGACTCCAGGGCCGTGGAAATCACCTTTTCCTTTAGGGTATCGGTAGGATGTTGGGGCCCCAGAGCATAGCCGTATTGATGGAAATTTCCCCGGACCTCAGATTCCCGATGATCTACGCTAAATCCTGTCTTGATTTGATACTTAGCGTTTTTCCACAAATAGTTAAGACTGGTGTACAAATCCTGGTTATCTACTTCAAAGGCTACATTTGAATAGCTAAAGTCACCCCTGCTCAAACTTCCCCCACTGTTTAGGGACCAGTTACCGTTCTTACCTTCACGCTCCACGGTAGCGGTCACAAATGACCGTTTTTTGTCTTGTTGGAATATTCCTTGATAACTGGGGTGCTGAAAATTAAAATCATAGCCCTCCAGTAGAGAATAACTAAAAACTTTCCAGGAGTATCGATTTTTGGCTCCGTACCAATAAATCCCCAGGTCTAAAGATTTAAAAGATTCAATATCTTCCAGAGATTGCTCGTTTAATGCTTTCATAGCGCCAGAGGGCTGATAATTGGTAAAGACCTTGATGCTTTGACGAGAGGAGATCTTTTGCTGACGGCTGTATCCCAAGTTTGCCAGACTCACGATCATGGAATTCGTGTTGTCTTCTACGATATAATCATCCGTTTCCAGGGAAATAATACCGGATGTGGCATTTCCATATTCCAATGGAGGATTGCCGGGAAATACTGTGACATTTTTAATTACCGAAGTATTGAACAAGCTGAACGTGCCAATACCGTTTAGCTGGGAGTATCGTACTGCGTCGTAAATGGGTACATTATTCATAAAGATACCGGTCTCCAAAGGACTGCTACCCCTCAGGCTGATATTGGCTGATTCATCAGTAGTGGTGGCTGCCGGCAAAGCATTAACCGCCAGTATGGGGTCGGCTTTGGCTGCTGGATTCGTGTAGATGTCCAGCTTTTCAATTTTCATGTACTTGAATTCCTCTGCAATCAGCGGGCTGGCGGTAACCACCACTTCCTCCCAGACCTCCGCTTTAGGCATTAGCGCAATGCGTAAGATTTGCTGCAGCGGTACCACTTTCTCGGTGTAACCCACGAAAGAAACCACCAAAGAATCGGACATGGTCTCCCCGGGAACTTCCAGGGTGAACATTCCTTGTAGGTCAGTGGCACTGCCTACCCGCCAATTATTCAGCAGGTAGACATTGGCGCCCACTAACGGCTCTTTGGTTTCACCGTCAATGACTCCTCCACTTATGCGATGTTGCCCCATCAAGGCTGTGTTCAAGAGCATGACCAGTATGATTACCGCTGGCAAACCTCTCATGCGATCTAATTCTTTTGATAGCTTGCAAGAATGGCCTTGGCCCAATTGAAGTCAGGCTCCAGGCTAATAGCTTTTTCCAATACGGTAATGGCCTGATCGGTTTGTTGAGCCTTTTGGTATGATAACGCCAGGTGCACCATGGCATCCAAATACAGCCAGTTTCCCGAGCTTTCCAGATCTTCGTACAGCTGTACCGCCAAAGTAAAGGCCTTTACCGCTTCCTCAGCATCTCCTCCGAACATGGAAGGCGTGTAGAGTTTATAGGAGCCATACAGTTTCTGCACCAATGGGGATTCCGGTTGCAATTTAACAGCGCTTTCAATTAAGGATCCGCTTTTTGAACCATAAATTATGCCTTTCATTGGGCTGTAGGCCATCTTTAGACCATATACCGTGGAAAGCACTGCTTGGGGTTCTCCCCACTCCGGCTTTTCTTTGATGATGGCTTTTAACTGATCCACCACCTGGTCTACGTTATCATCAAAAGTGGTCTCGTCTTCAGTGGCCATGGTACTGTTGAGCAGCCCATAGGCTGCCATAGTGGCTTCAAAACTTTCCCCTCCGTGTTGACGATTGGCCTGATCTACACAGCGTTCCCAAAGCGATTTTCCAGCTTTGAGATAGGCGGCATACTCCAATTCCTGCTGCGATTGGGCCTGCATCCAAAAATTGCTGCACAAGAGTAGGCCTGCTAATATTAATGTTTTCATAATAAACTTGTTTATATTATAAACCATAATTCCAAAATTTTTTATCCAATATATTTTTTAATGTCGTTGACGTAATTTTCAAAGGCCCTGATGCCTTTTTGGGTGATGCTGCAGGTAGTTACAGGTTTTTTACCTTTAAAGGCTTTTTGCACCTTTATGTATCCTGCCTCTGACAGCTTGTCCAGTTGCACACTTAGATTTCCTGCAGTAGCCCCAGTCTTTTCTTTTATGAAGACGAATTCCGCGGACTCCAATCCCAACAACAGTGACATCACTGCCAACCGTAGTTGAGAATGCAATAAGGGATCTAAATTTTTAAAGTCGCTCACAAGATTAATTTTTAGGCTCTTTCGGCTTGTCGTAAAAGGAACCCCGGTATTAAATATCCTACAATAATAGCAAATCCTGCTACTAAGTACTGGTCTTGTACTGACACGTTGAAGGCAATTATTGCACTGATCCACAGCGCCACACCACCGAGTACTAAAGGAGTGAAGTTAATCAGCCGACCACTGACAAAAGTGCCTAAACTCGCCAGTAATAGGATCACAGCATTGTGATTGAAACTCAATTTGCTCATAAAGAACAATACCGTCATTAAGACCACAAATATACCGATCCACAGATTGGAATAAACCCGGTCTATCTGACTGGTGGTCTTCGCTTCACGGTTTTGCTTTACGCTGTAAACTATGGACATAATGATGGCCGGAATAATGATCAGCCATATGGCATAAGGAGCGGGGTACAGGTCATAAACTTCAATGATATAATGACCAAAATTCCCGATCATCACCACTACCCCCCATAACAAGAAATAGAAACTGCCTTTTTTGGCGATGTTTCTCTTAGCCTTGCCGATCATCTCCGTGATGATCTGCAGGCTTTGTGCATTGGTTAGTTCGTCGCTTTCTTTCATTTTAATTATCTTAAACTTATTGTAAATATAAAGTAGTTTATATTATAAACCATATTATCGAGTAAAAAGTTACAATAAAAGTCTTCTCTTATACTTTAATTTATTGATTATGAGGTACTTAAAAGTTTTCAAGAAATGGAGTCCCTGGTATATATCCCGTCTACCATACGCAAAATATCCAGGGAGTTGGGGTCTTTCAAGGCTTCCGGAAGCAAGTCTTGAGGATAATTCTGATAACAAACCGGGCGGGCAAATCGCTTAATGGCGTTGGTGCCCACCGAAGTAGATTGAGGAGCCGTGGTTGCGGGGTAAGGGCCTCCGTGTACCATAGCATGGCAAACCTCAACACCGGTAGGATAGCCGTTTACTACTACCCTACCCACCTTTCTTTCCAGGATTTCGAACAGATCGCGAAAGTCTTCTAAATCCTGCTCAGTGCCGTGAACAGTAGCGGTTAGGTGGCCTTCAAGATGGGTAGCTGCGTCATAAAGATCTTCAGCGGATTCGGTATTAATAATCATCCCACAAGGACCGAAAATCTCGTGCCACCATTCCTTTCTTTCCTTAAAATCCTGATAACCCGTCCAAAATATATTTGCGGGCACTGAGAAGGGTTCCGCTGATTGTAATCCACGACCCAGCAGATCTACAGCGGGATCTTTAATAAGTTCGTCGGTAGCCTCCATGTAGGCATCCTTGATGCCTGAGGACAACATAGTTCCAGCGGTGGTATGCTCAATGGAGCGTTTAATAGATATTTGAAAGTCGTCTTTATGTGTGCCTGGGGATAAAAAGGTCAACCCTGGACTGGTACAGAACTGACCTACCCCAAGAGTAATGGAATTAGCTAAGCCCTCCGCGATATGGTGGTGATGCTGTTCCAATGCCTGGGGTAAGATAAAAATGGGATTGGTACTACCCATTTCTGCAAAAACCGGTATGGGTATTTCCCGGCGGTTAGCGGTATCGTAAAGCGCTTTGCCTCCCTTGAATGATCCTGTAAAGCCCACTGCTTGAATGTTGGGGTGCTTGACCAACCACGTTCCTACCTCATGGGATTGTCCTTGCACCAGGGAGAATACCCCCTCTGGCATTTGAGTCTTCTCTGCAGCCTTCAGAATGGCCTGGGCTATCATCTCGGAAGTTCCCGGATGCGCCGGGTGCCCCTTTACCACCACGGTACAGCCACTAGCCAATGCTGAAGCGGTATCACCGCCGGCAACTGAGAACGCCAAGGGAAAATTGCTGGCTCCAAAGATGGCTGCCGGCCCTAAAGGACGTAAGACTTGACGCACATCAGGCTTCGGCAGCGGAGCACGATCTGGTATGGCCCTATCGATACGGGCATCCACCCAAGTACCTTCCCTGATATATTCAGCCAGTAGCTTTAACTGATTTACGGTGCGAGCTCTTTCACCTTCCAATCTGGGAAAAGGCAATCTGGTCTCATTTTCCGCCCTCATGATCAGGGCATGATCTAAGGCCATTATTTCTTCGGCTATTGCCTCTAGAAATCCTGCCCGTGCTACTGCCGCTAAGCGGGAATATCTTCTAAAGGCCCATTCCGCCAAATCACAGGCCTGTTCGATTTCCGCCTGGGTAGCTTCGTGAAAATCCCCCAGGAGTTTTTCTCCGGTACTGGGGTCAATAGCCTGAAAAATATCTTTACCATCGGCTGTGGTGGTGTGTCCGATAAATTGGGTACCTAATAATTCCATGAGCTGATGATCATTTACAACTTTAATATTTTAGCGGCATTCTTATAGTAAATCTTGGCAAGCACACTATCCGGCAATTCCAACCCTCGGGTAGGATATGAGTTGCCCTGAAGACTCCTATGGAAATCCAGAGGTCCCTTGCCGCTCAAATACCTCCAGTGCATATCCATCATGTACACAATACCCTGACGTTCCCTTAAAAATTCCGCTTCATCCATCTCGGATTGAGGAATGGAAGTACCCAGATCGGTTCCATAGAGGAAGCGGTCCTGATACTCTATTAAGAACGTCCTTACTTTGTCCGTCTCCTGCCGCGCCAGATCGCCAAACCGGGCCGCTGGTTCCACATAGAAGTTGGGGAATTCATCCAGTCTCTGGGCCATCAAATCCACATCGTGTGACATGGATCCGTTATGAGCGCCCACCACGATCAATTGAGGATTTCTGGTCAACCAATTGTTGCGGGCTTGCTGTATGGTTTCCCAACTGGGTATTTCAGGATGTTGGTAAGCGTGATACTCCGGGTGATTTCTGTAATAATTTGCGTGTGGGTTATCATCCTCCAAAGGCCTCCAGGCTTGCAACGGCTCCCCGATATGTGACAATACCGGGATGTCCTTTTCCACCAAAAAGTCCCAAATGGGTTGTAAACGCTGATCATCGATATGGACGTAGGCTCCGGATTGATCCTTGAAAATCATTCCAAAATTCTTCCAGACTTTAACCATGCGTGCACCTTGGTCAATCTCTTCCTGCAGTCTACTTATGACATTATCCGCAAAATCCGGCTTGTCGATGCCCGCAGCGCTAAATGAGGCGCAATAATAGTATTGAGGGTACTTTTGATATACCTGTTTAAGCCCACTTAAATTCTCCATCCAAATACTGGAATCTTGCCGCGCCACATCCACCAACAAGGGCTTCAGGTTGAAGCTGTCCAATAATTCGACCAAGTAATCGCGATCCGCTCGATAATGGGCGTGAATATCAATCTTAGCAATAGGAGTACTAGATGGTTCCTGAGTATTACTTTCCTCCTGGCCGGTGTTGGGAGCCTGGCAGCCCAGCAACCAGCATAACGGAAATAACCATAAGTGTTTCATGAATCTATAAGTATATCATAAAATACGTTTCTCACCGGTGACTACAAAATACCAGTGCACTTGTTTTCTTCAACATTTATGTTCAGACGGCAAAAAAAATGTAGATTAGGTGTACTGAGCAACTCCAATACCCTTTAAAAATGAAGACACGTAAATTCACTTTATCCGAGCAGGACATACCCGACAAGTGGTACAACATTATTGCTGACATGCCCAATAAGCCTTTACCGCCACTTCATCCGGGCACCAAGGAGCCCATCGGCCCCGATGCCTTGGCTCCACTTTTTCCCATGGCTCTCATCCAGCAGGAAGTTACCACAGATAAATGGGTGGATATTCCCGATGAAGTACGTAATATCTATTCCTTATGGCGCCCTACCCCACTTTATCGGGCTTACGGCCTGGAAAAGGCTCTGGATACCCCGGCAAAGATCTACTATAAATATGAAGGCGTGAGTCCTTCCGGTTCCCACAAGCCCAATACTGCAGTAGCCCAAGCCTATTACAACAAACAAGAAGGCGTAAAGCGTATCACTACGGAAACCGGAGCAGGTCAATGGGGGTCTGCATTGAGCTTTGCCTGTAATCATTTCGACATGGAATGTGAGGTGTATATGGTTAGGATCTCTTATGAGCAAAAACCCTATCGTAAAATGATGATGAACACCTGGGGAGCTAAAGTATTGGCCTCACCCACCGACACCACTGAGGCCGGCAGAAAAATCCTTGCGGATCATCCAGACAGCCCCGGAAGCCTGGGTATTGCCATTTCTGAAGCGGTAGAACGAGCCGCCAGTGATCCCGACACCAAATATTCCCTGGGCAGTGTACTCAATCATGTGAAGCTGCACCAAACCGTGATCGGTCAGGAAGCCATAAAACAAATGGAAATGGCTGGCGATTTCCCGGACATCGTCATAGCACCTTTTGGAGGGGGCTCAAACTTCGCAGGATTGGCGTTCCCATTCTTAAAATACAAATTGGAAGAAGGCAAGGAAATCCGGTGTGTAGCCAGCGAACCCTCCTCCTGCCCCAAATTGACGCGGGGAGTTTTCCGTTATGATTTCGGAGATACCATAGGCATGACGCCCTTGTTACCCATGTACACATTAGGTCATAATTTTGTCCCCGCTCCTATTCATGCCGGTGGCCTGCGTTACCACGGTGCCGGAGTAATCGTAAGCCAATTATTAAAAGACCAGTTAATCGAGGCCTGCTCCCATAATAATTTGGAAGTATTCGATGCCGGCGTGCTTTTCGCTCGTGCTGAGGGCATCATACCGGCACCGGAGGCTACCCATGGTATTGCCACAGCTATTGCTGAAGCCCAAAAATGTAAAGAAGAAGGTACTTCTAGAACCATTCTATTTAATCTCTGTGGACATGGACATTTCGATATGAAAGCTTATGAAGATTATTTTGAGGGTAAACTGGTGCGGCATGAAATCACCCAGGAAGATATTCAGGAGAGTCTGGCGGAGTTGGATACCCCGGAGATCGCTTAACTAGTCTATGCGAAATCACTATTTGGAATTACTAGGCTTAGAACCTGGGGCAAGTAAAAGTGAAATTAAGTCCGCATATCGTAAACTATCCAAAAAATATCACCCTGATGTAAGCAAAAACCCCAACGCTAAAGAGCAATTTATCCGCATTACGGAGGCCTATAAATTTCTCACTCAGGTAGGACCCCGACCTCACCGGGAAAAAGTATCCTACGACTATAACCCTAAAGAATCTGAATACTCCCGACGTAGGGCTCAAGCCCGGGCCTGGGCAAGAAAGCGTGCCAAAGAAGCTGCCAAGCGCCATTACCATACGCTATACCGTTTTCACCAGGTTTTTAGACACCTGGTATTGGCAATGTTCTTGTTCAACATGGTATTAGCTTTTGATTATTTGCTACCACTAAAACAACGACACGATAAAGTCTATAAAATTTATCGGATCTTTGATACCGAATATTCGGAGTACGGTAGGGGTACAAAATATTATCGGTACAACGACATTTATTTCGAACATTATACCATGCGATTTGACCGAGATGAAGGTCAATATGTAAAAGAGAATACTCCCGCGATAATCTATGCCACTCCTTTGTTAAATAAACCCCGTAAAGTGATGATGAAGATCAACAGTCATCCCACTACCTTGCAGCAACTTTACGGCATATATGATTTTTATTTTATTGTGGTCCCTGTAATGTTGGTATTAGGCTTTGTCTATCAGCGAATTAACAGCCTGGAACATAAACTGAGTATTGGGATGATCATGTTTATGATATTGGTGGTGCAATACTTCTTATTATAGTCACTAGTAGCTTTTCTGGAAAGTAAATGACCGTTTATCATAAAGATTCGACCACTTAAGAGGTTTCCAGTGCTGCCGTACGAAATTTTCCGTTAGCTACTATGAAGTTAATGTTTAAAACTCCAGTGAATTTTTAGCCACATGAAAACAGCATTGAGTTTATTGGTTATTGTTGGATTAATAATTGCCGGTTGGTTGGTGTTGAAGAGTTTAACTGCTCCGGGTGAAGATTCCGCATTAAACATGCATCCCAGCAACTTCGAGAAGCCCTTAGTAGAACACGTTGAATTCTTTCCTCATGTCTTGCCTGCAAACATCAACTTATTCCATTTCCCGGCGGCCTACCAGGAGGGGTATGTAAACTCAGCAGGTGTTCGAATTTTCTACCGGGCATTTGGTTCTGGGCAGCCTTTGTTAATCATTAACGGCGGACCGGGTATGAGCAGTGATGGCTTTATACCGTTGGCCAAAACCCTTTCCAAAAATTACCAAACCATATTATTTGATCAGCGGGGCACTGGAAAATCCATCATGACTCACCCAGATTCAAAAAATATTACCATGGATCTTATGACAGCAGATATGGAAGCGCTGCGCAACCATTTCAAAATTGAAGGATGGACATTAATGGGTCACTCCTTTGGTGGCATGTTAGCAGCTTATTACGCCGGTAAACATCCACAAATGGTTCAAGGATTGATCCTTTCTTCCAGTGGCGGACTCGATATGCATCTGTTTAGCTACATTGACATTATGGGGAGGCTAACCGAGACTGAAAAAGAATCCCTAGGATATTGGAATCAACAAATAAGTAATGGAGACACCACCCATCATGCCGCTTATCAACGCGGATTGGCTTTGGCTCCTGCTTATTTATATAGCGATGAACACATCCCGGTGATCGCAGAGCGACTGACCCAGGGCAATGTACAAATAAACGGTTTGGTGTTTCAGGACATGCGCCGCATTGGCTTTGATTGCAAACCGGCATTAAAAAATTTCTCCAAGCCCACTTTGATCATACAGGGGGCAGACGATATCATTGACCGCGCCACTGCCCAACGTACCAAAGAAATATTGCCGCAGGCCGATGTAGTAATCCTGGAGCGATGCGGGCACTATGGGTGGCTAGATCGAACGGAACAGTATTTTTATGAATTGCAGAACTTCCTTAGCTCCATAGGCTGACACAACAATTGGAGCGTTCTGGATTTTTGGCTATAATGTACGGGAAGTACCCTCCAGAGATATGAAACCACAAATAGTCAAAGAGCTTGAAGCTTTACAGGAGGCGGGAGTGATATCTGTTGAGACTGCTGACAATATCCGAGGCTATTTCAACAGCACACCAAGTAAAACCCCAGCCCGTATGCTATTGGTTTTCTCCATTTTGGGCGCAGCACTGGTAGGCTTAGGGGTGATTCTGATCATCGCCCACAATTGGGATGATCTAAGCCGACCGATAAAGTCGCTGTTGGCACTGGTGCCGTTGCTGATAACTCAGGGCCTATGCGCTTATGCCTTGTGGCGTAAAAGGGAAAGCCGTGCCTGGCGGGAAGCAACAGGAGTATTGCTGTTCTTTGCGGTGGGGGCCAGTATCTCATTGATCAGTCAGATCTACAATATCCCCGGAAGCCTGGACACCTTCCTGCTTACCTGGATGGCCTTGTGTCTGCCCATCATATATGTATTGGATTCGTCTATGAGTTCTCTGCTATACTTGATAGGGATCACCACCTATGTGGCAGAGGCGGGCTATTGGAATTGGCGGGGTAATGATCCCTATTTATACTGGCTGCTGCTAGTGTTGGTGGTGCCCTGTTATATCCGGCTTATCAAAAACCAGCCGGGGGGTAATTTTACCAGCTTTCATCATTGGTTCGTTCCCGGTTCCTTACTAGTGGCCTTGGGCACACTCACACAGGATGCCGCAGAGTACATGTTCATAGCCTATTTGGCTCTGTTGGGGATCTTCTACCTGATTGGAAACCTGGACTTTATGAAAGACTCCAAGATCCGCAACAATGGCTATCTGGTACAGGGGTCTCTGGGGACTATGGGTTTACTGCTGGCCTTGAGTTTTAATTGGTTCTGGAAAGACATGGCTGCTGGGGATCTCTCGGATTGGAGTACTGCACCAGAATTTTGGCAGAGTATCATTTTGATACTGGCAGGCCTGCTACTGCTGGTTCGTTTTCAGAGATTTACCAGCAAGGATCTGGTACCACAAGAGCTCCTGTTTATCATATTTGTGCCCATCTTTTTTATGGGAAGCCAATGGCCGGTGCTGTCACAAGTGTTGATCAATGCCTGTGTCTTTCTCATGGGACTGTTTGTAATAAGAAGGGGCGCCCGCGAGGATCACCTAGGAGTACTTAACTACGGCTTGTTGATCATTACTGCCCTGGTAGTTTGTCGCTTCTTTGATACCAATATGAGCTTTGTATTACGGGGCATGCTTTTTGTTGCGGTAGGTATAGGGTTTTTCCTAGCTAATTATTTTTTAATCAAAAGCCGCAAAGCCCATGTTTGACCGGAAAATCACCCTTTTAATCTTTGCAGCCATGGTATTGGCGCAATGGTACGTACCCGGCAGCATGATCCTGCAGCGTGAGTCCACCATAAATAAAGGCCAGGTATTTCAGTTCAAATGTCAACCCATAGATCCGAACGATCCGTTTCGTGGAAAGTATATTACCCTGGGATTTGAAGCCGATAGTTACTCCTTTACATCCACTGCTGATGAACAATTGTGGACGTACGGTCAATTAGCTTATGTGACTATTGACAATGATGAAAGTGACTTTGCCAGAATTTCAGGGGTAAGTAACACCAAACCTGATGCTGGCGCGGCCTTCTTCCAGGCCACTATTCGAGGAGTTTCCATTATAGAAACTGAAAAGCAACGCTTGCTTACTTTTGAATTCCCTTTTAACCGGTTTTACATGGAAGAGAGCAAAGCACCCCTGGCTGAGCAGCTTTACGGTGAGCAATTAATTGACTCCAATAGTTTGGTATACGGGTTGGTCAGTATATATAAAGGGAATGCGGTATTAACAGATGTAATTATTAACGGCCAGTCCATCAAGGAAGCTGTGGAAGATATGTAGTATTATGAAAAAATTACTGTGGATTATTTTTGCCTTCTTCGCTATTGGCGTGGGTTTATATCCTACCCTATTCATATTTCAAGATATGAGTCAGGGCTTGCTAGGCTCCAAATCGGAAGCCTTACGCGCTGGCATTTGGAATACCGCCTTTTACTTGCACATTTTTTTAGGAGGTGTGAGCCTATTGACCGGTTGGTCCCAGTTCAGCAGTCGACTGCGTAAGGCTCGATTGAATCTGCACCGGACCCTGGGAAAGATCTACGTAGCAGCAGTGTTTATAAGCGGTTTAGCAGGACTTTATATAGCCTTTTTTGCAGAAGGAGGGCTAGCGGCCAAGTTTGGATTTGGCTTTTTGGCTGCTGGCTGGCTCACCACTACTTCTTTGGCTTTTTGGACCATCCGTGCCCGTAAGATTGAGGAGCACCAGCGATGGATGATCCGCAGTTATGCCCTAACCTTTGCGGCCGTAGCCTTAAGAATTTACCTGCCATTATTTGGTATTTTCACGGACATGCAATTCCTGGAGTCTTACCGGATCATTGCCTGGCTTTGCTGGGTACCCAACCTGATCTTTGCCGAGTGGTACATTCGCAGCAAGTTATCGTTAAAATCCGCAATGGTTTAGTGATTACTCAATTGGATGAATCCATATAAGGCCACCATGGAAATGGAGGCCACACTCAACCACAACACCAGATCATACACCAGCTTGGGCTTGAAAGCGTCTTCGGTTCGCCAGTATCGAAAATGTAAGGTGGCAATCACCACCAACAACAATAATATTGACCCCATGATTCCCCCGATTATTACCATTAAAACCGGTAATTTCATAAAAAGGAACATCAAAGCCCACAAGACCGGTAAGGCCCACGCCAATATAGCTATGCTGCGTTTCCTCTGCCTCAAATCCAGAAAGTCGATCCATCCCAATTGACCGAAGATATCGGAATATTGACGGGTCAATGCCGCCAACGCAGCGAACAACGTAGAAAATAATACCACGAAAGAACCTAGTAGAAACCATGGTTTGGCGTTTGGTCCCAGCGAGGCAGTGTACATATTGGACAGGGACTCAATAACTTCATAACCCTCAGGCACCTGACCCTGGACATGTAAGACTGCCGCGCCCAACAAATAGAACGCCGCGGTCACTACCGTGTAGATCACCATAGCTAGTAAGGCATCCAAATGCATCACCTTGATCCATCCCCGGGCTCTTTGCTGCCATTCAGGGCTACCGTCATTGGGACCGGTGTGCGCGGCATAGCCTTTCTCCAGGCACCAGTAATTGTAATGGATGATCTCATCGCCTCCTACCCCGGTAATGCCAAAGGCACCAAAAACTACTGCTACCGCTGCCACCGGGAGCTGAAATCGCAGTCCGGAAGCGATAGAATCCCAGTTTAATGCATATTCCGTATAGGTCAAAAAATACAAGGCGGTGAATGTGAAAATGGTGAAGAAGGCAATAAGTACTAAAGATATTTTCTCAATGGAACCATAGTATCCCTTAAAGACCAGCAAAGCCACCACGATCACTACCGCAAATACCGCTACCGCCAGAGGAACTTGAGGCCAAATCATGTTAAGGATAATAGCAACGCCTCCCACAATGCCCCCTAATTGCAAAAGTTTCACCGACTGGATCAGCAGTACCAGCCAGACCGACCATCTGGATCCACCCCATTTGGGGCCCGGCAAGGCACTAAAGGCTTTCATAGCACTTTCGCCGCTTAAAATGGTGTGTTTTCCCATCTCCAGCTGTACCATTACCTTTACCAAACAACTGACTATGACTACCCAAAAGGTAACAAAACCAGCCTTAGCTCCCAGAGTGGTGGTGGCAATCAGCTCTCCAGAACCGACAATAGAAGCAGAAAGGATAAAACTGGGGCCCAAATAACGTAATCTGCCGCGAAATGCCGTGGGCGGCTCCTTGATGTTTTCAGGAATGAGGATATAAGGGTCTTCCGACATGCACGGTGCTTTTTAACCCGGTAATTTATTTAATATGGATATATCCCTGCAGCTTTGCAAGCTTTATGGGTGTTCTGCTTATATTAGTTATACTAATAACCTATTGAAAATGAATGCATTTCTAGGGTGCAAGACCACCATCCGTACCCGTGATTATTCAGCTTCCAGTCATTTTTACCAGCAAGTCCTGGGATTGGAATTGATTGAGTCCTGGCAAGAACCTCTGGACCAGGGAAGTATTTACCAAATAGGGCCAGCCTCCAGTGGCAGTTTGCTGGAAATATCCCAGGTAAGCTCCGGACACGAATCCTATCGTGAGGAGTTTGCTCAGCCCGCCTCCATGAAAATGGATCTGCAAATGGCCACCGACGATATACAACTATGGGTGGACAAGCTGCAGGGTAATTGGGAATTCAGAGGTCCCGTGTCCAGACCATGGGGCAGCGAGTATTTGTACCTGAGAGATCCGGATGGGGTACAGATCATTATATATGAAGATCAGAATCCCTAAAATGTCCGAAAAAACCAGTTATGATCGATCATAGAATATAAATCTTATAATCATGAATCATCCAGTAGTAAGTAAGGAAGAATGGCTGCAACTGCGACGTGAGCTGTTGCAGCAAGAAAAAGAGTTTACCAAAGCGCGAGAAGCCATGGCCGCTTTGCGCCGGGCACTGCCCTGGGTAAAGATTGATAACAACTACGTCTTTGAGACCACCCAAGGCTTAAAATCATTAGCTGAGTTATTCGGACCGCACAGCCAGCTGATTGTGTATCACTTTATGTTTGGACCAGACTGGGAGGAAGGCTGTAAAAGCTGTTCTTTCTGGGCCGACAATTACAACAACGCGGTAATTCACTTAAATCAACGGGATGTACATTTGATCACCGTATCCCGGGGACCATTGGAAAAGCTACAGGCCTTCAAAAAACGCATGGGTTGGACCTTCGAATGGGTAAGTTCGGCAGATAACAGTTTCAACTTTGATTTTAACGTGTCCTTCCCAGGCCAAGATGAAGGCCTGTACAATTTTAGAATGGGCAAAGTAGGTGAGGAAATGCCTGGGATCAGCGTTTTTTACAAGGAGGAGGATGGGCAGGTCTACCATACTTACTCGCGATTCGCTCGGGGACTGGACCTGCTCAACGGCACCTATCACCTGTTGGATCTGGTACCCAAAGGGCGGGACGAAGAGGGACTGCCTTATGCTCAGGCGTGGGTAAAACTCAAGGACCAATATTGATGAGAATGCCCCTAACCAACCCATGCTGATATTCGTTTATATTTGAGTAAAACTTTAGTTGCAGTACGCCATCTATTAAAAAACCCCAAATACATTTCACATGGAAAAGAAATCACTTTATGAACATCAGGTATACGAGGAATGCACCAAGAGAGTGCAACAACTGACTGAAGGGACGGCAGCTCATTGGGGCTCCATGAATTCAGCACAAATGCTGGCGCATTGCTCGGAAATCCTGGAGGTTAGTAACGGAAAAGAACTCAAAAATACGCCTTTCCTGGCCAAGCTCTTTAAAGGATATATCCGTAAAATGGTGGTGGGAGACAAACCATATGGAAAAGGAGTTAAAACGCACCCTCAATATTTGCAACGAGAACCTAAGGATTTCCAAGAGCAAAGATCCCGATTGCTTAAAGCCATTGACATCTTTTACAATATGGACAAAGCTGAAGCTTCTAACATCAAACATTCTATGTTCGGCGTCATGAGCCCTGAGGAAAAAGGCTGGAGTGCCTACAAGCATCTCGACCATCACCTTACACAATTTGGCGTTTGAGCAGCGTCGATCTTTATATCCAGGGGCTTGATGATCCACAAAGATCACTTATGATCTACCTGGATCACTTGTTGATGCAAATTCCGGAGCTAACCTCAAAGATCCGCTACCGTATCCCTTTCTACTACCGCAAGAGCTGGATCTGCTACCTTAATCCCATCAAGCGACAGGGCATAGAACTAGTCTTTATCCGGGGCAACGAATTGTCCAACGAACAGGGTATCCTGGACCCTAAAGGTCGCAAGCAGGTTTCGGGATTGGAAATTTACCGTAGCAATGACATCCCATTAACCGCTTTGCATGAAGTAATTCAGGAAGCTTTGATTTTGGATGAAAGTATTCCCTACGCTTCCAAAAGGTCCTCCATTTAATTGACGGAAGGTAATCTTTGAAAGCAGTTGTTAATTATTAACTTTTAGTGGTTAATTGTTAAAATAATCGACACCTATATGCAAGCCTCCATCAAAAGCCTATTGACCTGGGTATTGCTTTCCCTGGCAATACCTGCTTTCAACCAGTCCAACGACAAACCATTAATGGTGGAAGAGGATCCACCCCTATCCGTTACCAATCACAGCGTAAAGCTGCTCAACGGCGAGACCTTGAACTATCAAGCTACCTGTGGTTATCTGCTTTTGCGCAACGAACAAGGAGAATCCACCGCCAAAATATTCTTTATCGCCTATACCAAAAGATCTACGGATGATAGCAAAAGACCTGTTACCTTCACTTTTAACGGAGGGCCAGGATCTTCCTCGGTGTGGTTGCATATGGGTGGTCTGGGTCCCAAGCGCGTATTGATGACCGATAAAGGAGAAGCCACCTCCCCACCCTATCAACTGGTGGACAATCCCTATACCTGGTTGGAGATGACGGACCTGGTGTTTATAGATCCTGTGGAAACCGGATTTAGCCGTCCCGCCAAGAACGTGGATAAAAAGGAATTCACAGGATTTGAAAACGATATTAAATCGGTAGGTGCATTTATCCATTTATATACCTCCCGATATGCACGCTGGTCATCGCCCAAATATCTGGCCGGAGAAAGTTACGGCACCACCCGGGCGGCTGGCCTATCCGGACACTTACAGCAAAGATATGGCATGTATCTGAACGGGCTGGTAATGGTATCGGCAATTACCAATTTCCAAACCGCGCGTTTCGAACGCGGCAATGATCTGCCCTACATTCTCTTTCTTCCTACCTATGCTGCCATGGCTCACTATCATGGAAAAATCAATGTTGAAGGAGACTTACCGGCTTTCCTAAAACAGGTGGAGGAATTTGCCTTAGGTGAATACAGCAACGCCTTGATGAAGGGGGATGCCATTTCTGCCTCAGAGTTTGAAACCATTGCAGGCAAGCTGGCGGGATTTACAGGGCTAAGTGAATCCTACATAAAGCAAACCAATTTACGCATTCATATTAGACGGTTTGTGAAAGAACTACGACGGGATGAGGGACTTACTGTGGGAAGGCTGGACGGGCGCATGACCGGGATTGATTATGACGATGCCGGTGAAGGATATGAATACGACCCGAGCTATGATGCCACCATTTTAGGCCCCTACGGCATGGCCATCAACAGCCATCTGAAGGATAATTTGAAATTCAGCTCCGACCTGCCCTACGAAATCCTAACCGGACGGGTTCGGCCCTGGAGTTACAGCAATGTGGAGAACAGTTACTTGAATGTGTCGGAAACCCTCAGAGGCGCCATGCACCGGAACCAGGATCTCAAAGTGTTGATCTGTAACGGTTATTACGACTTAGCGACTCCCTATTTCGCTACCGATTACACCTTAAACCACATGTTTCTTGATCCACAACTCAGGGATAATGTAACCATGAAATATTATCAGGCCGGTCATATGATGTACATTCATAAGGCTTCATTGGAAAAACTGACCCAGGATGTCCGGGAATTCTACCGATCCAGATAGATCATGATGAAATTACCACTCGCTTTATTGACCCTTTGTATATTGACCCTTGGAGCCGCCAAAGGATTGTACGCACAAACTATGCACCTCACCAATGGGAAGTGGTTTGATGGTATGGACTTTATCCCAGGCGATTGGTATGTAGCTGAAGGAGCGCTCAGTAAAAAGCTCATATCAAATCCCGATACTATCATAGACCTCCAGGGAAAATTTGTGATACCCCCCTTTGGAGAAGCCCACAACCATAGCCTGGAACAGCCCTTCGGGCTTCAGGAGACCATGCAGAAATACCTAAAGCAGGGTATATTTTATTTTAAAAATCCCAATAGTATCCCTGCCTTGAGTGATGGCATTAAGGACCAGTTTTTCGGACCGGGGAATATCGACATCATTTACGCCAATGGAGGACTGACAGGAACTGACGGGCATCCGGTGGTACTTTACGATCGCTTATGGGATCAGTTCCTTAAATACAGTTTCCCTGGTAAGGACCGCTCCGTATTGGTCAATCAGGCCTACTGGCTTATGGATACTCAAGAGGAGTTTGATGAAATGTGGCCATTGATCAAAAGTCAGGAACCCAGTTTCATTAAACTCTATCTGTTGAACAGCGAAGCATACCAATCCTGGAAAGACGACACCTTGTATGCCGGGCGAAAAGGACTTAATCCCGAATTGATCCCGCATTTGATACAGACCATCCATCAATCCGGTCTCCGCATTTCCATGCACGTAGAAACCTCCCATGATTTCATGGTAGCGGTCTCCAACGGGGTGGATGAACTCAACCATTTACCGGGATATAGTTTCAATAAACACGGCCACAATCAAGTGCTTGATGAGGAGATGATAAAACTGGCGGTTAGTAAAGGTGTGGTGATGGTTCCCACCTACTCAGTGATGAATACCTTTTTGAGGTTCTCAGGTGACACCCTCGATTACCAGCGAACCAGGAAAATTCAAGCACAGAATTTACAAAATCTCAAGCGACACGGAGCGGTTTTGGCCATAGGCTGTGACAACTATTTTGAGACTTCCCGCAGTGAATTGTTCTATCTGCAGGAGTTTAATATTTTCAGTAATCTGGAGTTGTTAAAAATGTTTACGGAAAACACTCTGAAGGCCATTTTTCCAAATCGCAAAATCGGGAAGCTAGAGCCGGGATATGAAGCCAGTTTTCTGGTACTGGATGAAAATCCCTTGATGAACCTTGAAGCGATCAAGGGTATCAATTTCATGGTAAAGGAGGGAAAAATACTTCAAGTAGAATAGTGACATAATATTATAAACACCTATTATTCTGATTACTATGGATTCTTGCTGCAAAAATACTTACAACAATACCTTTAGTAAGAAAATGGCCGAAAAGGAATACCTGGACTATTTAAAAAACGGCCCTATGAAATCCACCAAGTATCTGCTGGAGCCACTTAAGGATCAGGACCTGCAGGGTGCTTCCCTGTTGGATATTGGAGGCGGTGTAGGTGCAGTGGTGTGGGAGTTGTGGGGACAGGGAATCCGAAAGGCCTATTATCAGGAACTCTCTCAGGCCTATAGTGAATCATTTCGAAAGGAAGTGGATAAAAGGGGATTAGAAGATTCCATTGAGATCAGTATCGGTGACTTCGTGGATTGTCAACAGCAGCTACCGGAAGCCGATATTGTCACCTTGGACAAAGTGATTTGCTGCTATAAAGATTTTGAGACCTTAGTACTACAATCGGCAGACAAGGCTAGATACCTATATGTATATACTATTCCCATGGACGTATGGTGGGTGAAAGCAGTGTCGGCGGCAGGATCATTTTTCCGTCAACTTTTTGGGGACAAATTAAGGACTTATGTACATCCGGTGGCCGCAGTGGAGGCGTTGACGGTTTCTTGCGGGTTTGATAAGGTGTATGAAAAGCAACACCGGGAGTGGTATACGGTTTTGTATAGACGATCAAGCTAAGTAGTTGCAAAACCCTGGTTAACTTTACGTACGTTGGAAACGTACGTGCGTCCGGGGATAGAGACGTACGTACGTTAGGTAAATTAATATGGCCGGTCCTATCCAACCACACATAACATTACTTTAGCCCCTCAACTACTTCACCCTTTACATAAAGGGTGACCGGTGTACCGGTATTGGCATTTACCATCACACTTTTGGTAAAAGTCCCCAGTTTCTTTGCGTTATAGGTAGCGGTTACCGCCCCAGTTGCTCCCGGCTCAATAGGTCCTTGACTGTAACTGGCAATAGTGCATCCACAGGAGCCTTTTACCCTACCGATTATTAGGGGCGCACTGCCGGTATTGGTGAATACAAATTCATGACTCACCGGTTGATCCTGCGCAATCACGCCAAAATCATAGGTCATGCCCGACTCCCAACTAAAGGCTGCCTCCGGGGTACCGTTGTCGGCTACCAGTTCAGATTGTGCCAGGCCCATTAAGGTACAAGTACTAAAAAATGCTGCTAATACGATCTTTTTCATGTCTGTTAATATTTATAGTTCATTTCAAGTTGGGATAACCAACCTACGCAAGATGTGAAATTTCAGCAGGCGTCCCTGTTAATGACTTCCTAATAATTGTTAATGAGTTGTTAATTAGCTGCCGGAAAACCGGGATTTTATTAATTTCAGTACATGAAAGGTCGTACCATCAGGATTCTCGTGATCATTGCAGTGGCTTGTATGATCGGGATTGGCATCACTCAGATATACTGGTTTCGACAAGCGTTCAATGCCGAAGAGGATCGGTTCAATCGCGAAGTGAACAGTGCCTTGTACAGTGTGGCGCGACAGCTATTCGAGATCAATGACGCCCCGGTTCCCCGGGTTAACCCCATTCAACAACTTTCTACCAATTATTACGTGGTCATGGTTAATTCCGAGATAGATGCCAACCTTCTGGAATACTTGCTCATAACAGAATTTGAAAAAAGTGGATTACAAGCGGATTTCGAATATGGTATTTACGATTGCATAGATGAAAAAATGGTTTATGGCAATTATATATCAAAAAGCCGCCATCCGGGCGATAATCAGCGGGGCAGTTTGCGTACTTGGGCCGATCAGAGCTATTATTTCGGGGTGCATTTTCCCAAAAAAGCCAGTATCATCACCAATCGCATGGGTATCTGGATATTCTCCTCCCTGGTGTTGCTGGTGGTGATGGTATTCTTAGGATATGCCATCTATATTATTCTAAAACAAAAAAGGCTATCGGAGGTACAGCGGGATTTTATCAACAATATGACGCATGAATTTAAGACCCCTATCAGCACCATTGCAGTAGCTGCTCAGGTATTAAAAGACCCGAAAATTCAGGAAAACCCCCAACGTTTACAGAATTACGCCCATATCATCGAAACGGAAAACCAGCGCTTAAAGAATCAAGTGGAACGGGTGCTTACGGTAGCTTCCCTTGATCGAGAAGCCATGAAAAAAGAACCGGTGGACTTGCATCAGATCATCCAAACCTCTGTACGCAGCATCCAGGTCAACCTTCAGGAAAAAGAAGGCAAGGTTCACACAGACTTGCAGGCACAGCACACTAAAATACATGGGGACTCTATGCACCTTACCAATGTTATCTACAATCTATTGGATAACGCCATTAAATACTGCGTAGCCGCTCCGCTAGTATCCATCCACACCCGCAACCATAACGGTTCCATAGATCTGGAGATCCGTGATAATGGCATAGGCATTAGTGTCGAGGAACAGCAGAAGATCTTCCATAAGTTCTACCGGGTGCCTACGGGTAATGTTCATGACGTGAAAGGATTCGGCCTGGGGCTTAACTACGTGCAAACAGTAGTGCAGGCCCATGGAGGCACCGTACAACTGGAAAGCACTCCTGGGTCAGGAAGCACTTTTAAACTAACCTTGCAAAATGAATAATGCCCGTGTTTTGGTGGTGGAAGACGATCAGAATTTAAGATTCGTCATTAAGGACAACCTATCCCTGCAGGGATATCAGGTTACCGCCTGTGCCGACGGCGAGCAGGCCTGGCATACCTTTCAACATCAACCATTCGACATTTGCATATTGGATGTGATGCTGCCCAAGCTTGATGGCTTCAGCCTGGCGCATCAGATAAGGCAGCAAGACACCCACACACCTATTTTGTTTCTAACCGCCCGGTCCCTGCCAGAAGATAAATTGAATGGCTTTCAAAATGGTGCTGATGACTATATAGTAAAGCCCTTCGATATGCAGGAGTTGATCATGCGCATGGAGGTGTTTCTAAAGCGCTCAAAACGACTTGATTTCAGTCAAGAGAAGTATCAATTGGGCCAATACATCTTTCATTATGTCAATCTTAAATTAGACCATCCCCATCAATCCAGGAAGCTCACTCAAAAAGAAGCGGATATTCTAAAAATGCTCTGTGACCACCAGGGCCAACTGCTAAAGCGGGAGTATATTTTGAAAGAGGTGTGGGGGGATGATGATTATTTTCTGGGCAGGAGCATGGATGTGTTTATATCACGATTGCGCAAGTATCTAAAACACGATCCGCGGATCGCTATTTCCAACCATCATGGGGTAGGTTTTTTATTGACCCTGTCTGAGTAATGCTTCCCTTGCTATTTAGGATCCCACAAAGCCATTTTGCTAACGCAGGACCAGCATGGTATCTTGCTCTATTTTCAAGGCTTTGGGAAACAGGATGTTATTTTCTAAATGTACATGTTGGTAAAAGTCCTCCTGGAAATCCTTGAGTTTTTGATAGAGCACCTTTACGGTTTCAGGGCTGTCCTTGGGCGGTTTAAAGTCATTGCATAAGGAAGCAATCCTCTTCAATACGGAGCCCATATAAATATGATCTGCATGAATTTCCTCTAAGGAGCAGCCAATTATGGGATCCTCGTCAACCAGTTCCCGGCCTATTTTGTGAGCCTGCACTAGTTTCCTGATGTAGGGAAAATATAGATCCTCCTCCTCCCTCAAATGACGTTCCAGCTCATCGGCCAACTCAAACACCAGTTTTTGGATCCTGCTTAATTGTGGAAATTGTTCTTTGTGCATACGAAAGGATTTAAGGGCGTATTCTTTAACCACCGGCAGGTTAACCCAAACGTAATAGTGGTGCTGGTGAATAATATGGTCAATCAAGTAGTCCAGTTGCCACTGGTCAAAGTGATGGGTCCTTTGCCGATCTCTGGCCACCTTTGACAATTCCTGTTCCAGGATTTTGGGTTTAATGGCATTTTCACGGCATACTTCTATCAAGGTCTTCTGACCCTCACAATAGTAATCAATGCCATGATTCTGAAAAATCTCAGACATTAAAAAATTGCCCGCCACAATCTCACCTACTGTTTTAGTTCTAATAGCTTGCATCAAATCCTTCAATTAAGTTAACATACTGCCAATAAACGGCCATTCATGGGTAAAAAACAGGACCTAAATTATTCGTCCGAATGATACTTATCACTTAGGCCTTTGAACTATGTTTTGGTTTGGCCAGTGAACGGTTTGATTTGGCTGGTTGGAATTTGATTCTGAACTTGCCTTTGACTTTGTTCTGACCTTTTTTCTTTGCCTTTGTCTGGGACTTTTGTATCCTTAATTTTGATCCAAATTTGTGCTATGAAATACTGGTTACTCACTATGCTTCTGCTAGCATCCTGTACCCAACTGGTGGAGTTCTCTAAAACCTTGCCAGCCGAAATCGTGTTGCCGGAAGGGGAACAAAAAATTTTATTCCTAAGTCGCTATGATACCAGCCTGGTTCAATACGAAGACAGCGCCGATGCCCGGGTCTTAAAGGACTCTTATCGAGAGCTACTAGATGGCGTGGCGGTAGAATTTGAGAAATTGTCCCAGTTTCAGTTGATTCCTTCGGATACCATCGCCGGAGGCCAATGGTTTCGCTATACGGAAGACATTGCTTTTGCGGATTCAATGGCCATAGCAGATCTGCAAAGTCGTTACCCACAGCATTATTTACTTACCCTCGATCTTTTCAATATCGCACTGGTCCCGTACGAAGTTTTGGTGTCTGATGACTATGTTTATGAAACCTGGAGTTACGATATTATCAGTGAGGCTGCCTTCACCTTACGCGATCCTGGTGGTCAATTGATCGATCAAGTGTTTCTGGATATTCCGGACGAAGTTCGCTATCGCAATAGAGCAGCTTTTGTCATTGTTCACCCTACTCTAAAAGAGTTTTCCCCCAAGGCTGCCTCCCTAAGCAGGGACTTAGGTCGTAGTTATGTGCAATTGTACTCCGACGTGCCTGCTAACGTGACCAGAGAATTCTATAATGGTAGGGAGCTTAATGAATCGGCCGATCTCATGGCTAAAAAGCAGTGGCCGCAAGCTCGCGATTTGTTAACGCCGCTGACCAAGCATAAAAATTCCCGCATCGCCGCCAAGGCAGCTTTTAATTTGTCGGTGGTCTATGAGGCTCTTGGCGATCAGCAAGCCAGCGACTACTGGTTTGAAAAAGCACAATCCGGATTATGAAGTTGATCACCCTACGAGAGTATTCCGACTATACTCAAGCTCATTTGGATAGGGCCAAACTGGAAAGCGAAGGTGTACGAGTGATCCTGTTGGATGAGAATATGTCTACTCTATATCCCCTGGGAGACACCAATGTATTTGGCATCCGCTTGCAGGTTTTGGAACAGGATGCTGAACACGCTTACCAAATACTAGCCGTTAATAATCCACCCCAGCTAAAATGTCCAAGCTGTCAATCAAGTGATCTTAAAATCGTGTATAAACACAACCATTTGATTCGGACGGTTATGATTATCCTATACGGTCTATTTGCGGTAGCCGGTCCACCTGACACTGGGGTATATAAATGCCAGCAATGCGGAGAGAAATTTAATTAAGTTGCTTGGTCTGATCTGAGTTGGTTTTGCACCAGTGCCGGACTTGATTAACATCTATCTATTATTTTCAAACATCCGGCTTAAAATTACTATCACGAGAAGGCTCAAAAACTTCCAGGCCGTTCAATAACTGATATAACTCACAAAATCCTTGATTATCAGCATATTGTGGTAATATCTGTAAAAATGACAGGTGTAGATCCGGAACTTCGACCCACAGAAAAAGGTTATCCATCTCTTTATCAAGTATATACTGAACATGGAACTGTCCAATATCCAACTTCCCAGGTTCTTTCCATTTTCCCAGTCTTTTTTCAAGTTGACCAGACAATTCAGGGTATACGGAGATATGCACTAAGCTGTTTTCGTATTCATAGTAAAAATTCAATATGATTTCGTTATCGGACTTAACCTCCTGCTGCCAGTGAGTTGGATAGTTGAACCGCAGGCCCAGACTATCTATTTGCCAAGTATCGGTAGGGGCATTAAATGTAGTAGTGCAATCCATCCAGTTTGAATGCACTGATTTTTTGCAGGAAAACAAGCACAATAGCAGACCTATAATATAAGACTTTTGTATTGCTAAAAGTGGAACAGCTCTGATTAGCTCATTCATAAACCAACTTTCTTTCCTATATCAAATCCTTTTGGTAATACGATCGAGCGGCTATGTGCAATCCATGATTATTACATTCTATTGTGTACTACTCCACAAACTCCAGTGAGTTGAGCACATTGAAGCTACGGTATTCCTGCAATTGCGGATCGAAGAGTTCTTGCCTCTGATAACCGATCTTTACCTGCTTGCCTTTTAGATCCCGGTACTGAGACTGCAAGTCCACCTCAGTGGAAACAAAAGTAAGCCAATAAAAACTGGCGGTTTTACCCTCAGCATTTTTTAGGGAAAACTTCACAAAATTCTCCCGCGATATGTCCACGATCCTACCTACTTCAGTGAGGTCTCCGGATTCGACCTCTTCTTCCGGTTCTCCACCGGCCAAGGCCATTAAGGTGTTAGGGCATCGGGTAGCCGCTCGGGTTCCAATTAGAACCCCTAGTTCTTTACCTTGCTCATCAATTCGATCCAGATCGATCTGATGATCGGCCAGCAGTTGCTCGCGGTAATCGCTTGCTGCTTCTATTACACAGAAACCAATTTTCATATTCTGATTTCCATCCTGGTCCGAAGGCAGATTCTCCAGGCATTCGCAAGTCTTTTGGGCAATATCGTTCATGTAGTCCTCTTGGGCCCAGCATAAAACGGGCCATGAAATAAGCAAGAACGTATAAAGGAAGTTCTTCATATTCGATTTAATTACGCCGCTAATCCGGCTAGCGCTGCAATAATGGCGAAAAGAAAGATCAGGGCATACATGCCTATAAAAATAGCCATCAAAATACCCATAAATTTGAAAGTCGATTTTAGGTTTTCCAGGCCACTACCTAGGCCCTCGGCATTTGAACCGGTTAATGCCGTCTGGGTTTTGGTAGCAAAGCGATATAAGTAAAGTGTGGGGAAAAAATATAATAAAGCAATAAACAAATACATCACTGTGATAAAGGCTCCACCAATATCTGCCATTCCCGGCACTTCGGAAAACTCCGGTATGGAGGACATGACCCCCCCTAAAGAAAACGCCGCGATCACTAGAATACCGATCATGATAAATCCTACGATAGCCAGAAATTTGGCCCATTTGGCAGTTTCCATTAAATGTCCACGGGCGGCATTGGTGAGGCCCATTTCCTGGTTCATACCGCTGTCGATAGTTTGTTCTTCCATGATTAAAAGAGTTGATCCGCCGTCAATTTACGGCAAATGGGGCGTTTTGAAAAGCGTAAAACCACTTGCTCTTTCAGACGTGCGTTTTCCGCACATTTGGTGCTTCTTGAAGCACCCATGGGTATCGTTTGTGAAGCTGCAAAAATTGCCTAACTTATATTCAGATCTCAAGACCTTCAAACACATAACCATGAAAAGAAGAGCATTCACCAAACTAACCGGCCTTACGGCAGTAGCAATTACCGCCACCGGATTTGTTCGTTTCGACGGCACCTCCTATAAGGGCGATTGTCAAACTACTTCCGATATTCTGGGGCCTTTTTACCGGCCTGACAGCCCTAAGAGGGACAACCTGGTGATCAAAGGGATGCCGGGAGATATCGTAGAACTATCGGGAACAATACGCCATAAAGATTGTAGTACTCCTTATAAAAATGCCAAGGTGGAACTTTGGCATTGCGACGCCAAAGAAGTTTACGATAACCACTCCGACGAATACCGCTACCGGGGTACTACCTATTGCGATGAAAAGGGCCGGTACAAATTCACCACTCAAATGCCTGTGCCCTACGATGTAGGTGACGGCACCATACGTCCTGCTCATTTTCACTTGATGGTATCTGCACCTGGCTACCAAAGTCTGGTCACCCAGATCTATTTTACGGGCGACCCTTATTTGGACAAAGACTCATCCTCGGCAGCGGCGGAAGCCAAGCAAAGAACCCTGGAGGTGATGACAGATGGCAAGACTAAGAAAGTGCTGTTTGACTGTAACATGAGCGATCGCTTGAAAGCCTCCCATGATGCCCTGGGCAAAATTGTGGGTAAGTATCAAAAGGAAGGATCTTCTAAGAGCATGGTGTTTTTTGAGAAGGAAGGACAGCTTTGGCAGAAAAATGAGGTCTTCGGAAGATGGTACGAATACAGTGGCGACAATACTTTTGAATACGGAGGAATGCCTAAGGAAACATATGACCGACTACAGTTTGTACTAACGGGCAAAGATGTAAAACTGCAAAGAACCGCCAGATGGGAGGACGGGAAGGAGAGTAAAGAATGGTATAAGAAGGTTTAGGCAAACACCCTTTACCCTAAAAAAACAGGTCGCCCCAGGTTTTTAGCTAAACGGACCTTGTCATTTTTGTAAAACTGGTATGGAAATTCACCACTTGTCTCACTGGCAGGTTGGCGGTTAGTCTGTTAATAATCATTTTCTTAGCCCAGCTCTTGCTGACGTACCATATGCCCGTTAACTGCCTGGTTTTCTAAGGTATCATTGGCTTATTTCGGATTGGACCAACCGGTAAATCCATGAAATATTGCAGATTTTTTTTAATAGTAGGGCTGCTCATCAGTACCTGTTATTTAGGTGCACATAATGGCGATCCCCAGCGACCATCACCTACCTGGAATATCCAGTTTAAAAGCGCCATCTTGTGGCAGCAGATTACCCCACTGGGAAATTTAGTGATCAATACCCGCGACGGTCTTTACGGCATAGACGGTGACACAGGCCAGCAAAGCTGGGAGATCAAAGGACTTGGTAATCTGCCTGCAGGCAGCTATAAACCACTGGTGAATACCTTTTTTGCAGAGATCGAGCTGCCCGATGCAGTGGTAATTATCGACCCCTATAACGGCCGCATCATCGGCGACACCAAGAAAGCGGGTTTCAAAAACGTATTGGCCAAAAACCTGCTGTATGAGTCTGGTACCTTGTTGGTATACGGTTTCAAAGACGGTCTGGAGGGATATTTAAGTGTTTTCGATGTCAAGACCGGTGCAGAATTATGGAGCAGCAATGAAATTTTTCAAAAATCGAAGTCTAAACTGGGTGGGTTGCTCAATACTTTACAAGTAGCATCGGAATTGGATGAGCAGCCCGGCAAGGCAGCTTTTGATATTATTGAGGTCAGCCCGGATCACTTTATTATCGCCACCGGCAGTGGTATCTTCAATGTTACCACCCGTAGTGGGGAAGTGCACTGGAAAGCCGATCTTCCTACCCCCCAGGGTGCGGTGAGTACCACCAGCTCTTCCAAGCTGATCCGGGGCGGACAATCATCAGAGCAGTTCTATTTTGCCAAGTCCAACTATATTATGGCTTTTAATATTAAAGATGGTAGTCAGGTATGGAACAAGGTCACCAAGATCAACGGAGGACTGGTTCACGAAGTACTGCCCTACAAAAACGGTTTGATCCTTCTACCAGAAATAGATCCCAACAATAACATGTTCGGAGTAAAGTTGAGCTATGTCGACGCCGCAAGCGGTACCAAGTCCTGGGGCAAAAAGAATAAAGGTTTAAAACTACCAGCCTCGGTGGTAGACTACCAATGGGTGGAAAAGGGCCTGGTGCTATCCATGCAGTCTGACGACAAGTCTTTTATAAACATCCTGGACCCAGCAAATGGCGTCTTCCAATTTGAGGATCATCTAAAGATCAAGGGCGCTTTGGATTATACGGAAATGACCCCGTCTGGTCTGTTGTATTTCACCAGCGCCACCAAATACGGAAAGGGAGAAGTCAACATCTTTGACCTGAAAACGGGAAAGTCCAAATTTGGAAAATCTATCACAGCAAGATTTGATGAAGCTTCCGGTCAAAATACCTTGCTAAGGGATTTCAAAGACCAGCTGGTCTATGTCTATACTAGCGACGGAAACGCCTTGTATGAGATCAACTTGGAAGATGCAGGATTAAAGTTGTTGCGCGAGGGCATTAAATTGGAGGGTAAGGAAACCGTTTCCAGCATTGAAGTACGCGAAGAAGGCATACTGCTGAGCTCTCACCAAAACATGTTGATGCTGGATTTTCAGGGCAAAGCACAGTTCCAGAAATACTACCCTGCTCCTACAGAACCCGGCATCTTTAAAGCTCTGTACGCCATGCAATCGGTAACCGCCGCTTTGTATAGTGCTCAGTCCCACATGATGGCTGCCAGTTTGGACCAGGCTGCCGATCAGGTAACCTCCCAATCAGGCCGGCAGTTGGTACAGGAGGTCTCCGGAGCCTACCAACAAAAGGGCCGGGAGCTGCATGCCTACAGCAAAACCGCCATGTCGAGGGCCAAAGCCCGTTTTAGTGCAACTAAAGAGGGCAACGATCACCTTTATATGATGATCGCCCTGGACAAGCAGAAAACTGGAGTTGCCAAAGCTCTTGAAGGTCGGAAGTTTGCTCTGGTACGGGTCAGTAAGAAGAATGGGGAGATCGAAGAAGTCATCGATATGCAGAACGAAAAAGAACCCAGCTACCAGGTGGATAACATCAGTAACGCCATCTTTTACCGGGTGCAGCCCCATGAGATCATCAGTTATAGGTTTTAATTCGGAGGCAACATTATAAATTGATCATTCACCGCCATCGACTGCCGAAGATTTTGGCCTGATGGCCGGTTTTGACATTTCTAGTTTACCTATTTGGGACTATAAATAGAATAGCGTGGGGGGATCCCCCACTCCCCTCCCCATCGCGCAGAGCTGGGACGTTCTGCGACTTTGCAGATTTGTTAAAAGCTTTTTGCCAAGATATTATCTGAGAGTGCCAAAAATTGAGATCAGTGGAAAATTACTTCAGTTCTTCCATGATCCACGGCCGGAGGATATATTCGTGAGACAACCTAGACCTAAAATTCTGAATTCTGAACCCTGTACTCCTAAAGGGGATACCCCCCCACCCCCCATTTTTAAGTTAGTCTCGGATAGTATCTTAAGTTGAGATTCAATCAAAATTATTTTCTGGCTTAAAAATTAGTAATTTTCTATGGGAGGAGCAGTTCGACCGTCCTCTGATCTACAGGCTGGTGGTATGCCTGAACTTTTTAACAGCTTAAATGGTGAAAAATCTGTTATCATCGCCTAAGGATTACAGGCAACCCTCTGTTTTCAAACCTGAGAATTTACTGCGGGAAGCCAGACGGCAAAAAGGGTTGGACCATTGCCCCATCCCTGAGATCTGCCTGCTGGATCCCGACGGAGATATGGTGAACTACTTAATAGACCAGGGCGAAGCCACCTTGAACACCTGCTGGAGTTGTTATCATACCCGGATGTATGAATTTAATTTAAACCAGCAGACCATCGGCATTGTAGGTTGTGCGGTAGGTGCTTCCTATGCGGTGTTGCTGGCCGAGCAAATGTTTGTGAGCGGCTGCCAACTGTTGATCAGCATTACCTCCGCAGGCATAATAAGTCCTCCTGCTGAGGAAACGCGTTTCCTGCTGATTCGGGAAGCCATCCGCGACGAGGGCACCAGTTACCACTACCTGCCTGCTGCAGAAACCGCCGCCTTAGATCCCCAGCTGTTTCAAAAGTTGGAACCTTTGTTGGATCATGAGGAGCTGGCGGTAAGTGCTGGGATCAGCTGGACCACCGACGCCCCCTATCGGGAAACTGCCAGCGCCATTGCCCACGCTAAAGACCAGGGAGCCAATGCCGTGGAAATGGAAGCCTCTGCTTTATATGCCTTTGCCCAGGCCCGACAAAAGAAAGTGATCTGTTTCGCCCATTTAACTAATACCATGGCACAGCAGGAAGAGGATTTTGAAAAAGGGTTGGAGAACGGTAGTATAGATTCTCTGACGGTGATACAGGAGACTATTGCCTGTGTATATAGATGAGGGGAAGCCATACAACTGCCTTTGCTTCCAGTTAGGTAGTCAAAAAAAAAGCCAGTGAGAGAATCTCACTGGCTCAGTGTTCATATTATCTTATGCTAAAAGGCCAAACCCAAGGTAACGCCGGTCCGTAATCCGAAACCATCGAATGCATCTACATTAAACGTACCTTCAGAACCTTCTGTAACTTCAACATCACCGCTGACATATGATGGGCCAATAAAGATATCCAGGGCCACTCTTTCTTTAAAAATCCACTGTCTACCGATCAATAACCCCCCTCCGAAGGAAGAAAATGTAGCCTCATCCAACGTAAGTTCATCTTCCAGATTCGAAATTTTGATATCTAAGAAAAGGTGCTACGTATACACCGGCAGGTGCGGCTGATTCAGATAAATAGAATCTGTATTCCGGGGTAATACCAAATCCTCTAAATTTCGTATCGTCACCTGTGTAACCGGTATAGAAAAATCCCAACTGCAAGCTGGACTCTTCGTTTATGGCTCGCTCAAAAAATACTGAAGCGGTTTTAAATACCGGGCTGATTATGTTAACCTTAAACACATTGCTTTGAGCTTGTGCGCTAAAGGAACACCACACAAATCCCACTATAATTAAAAGAAATGCTTTCTTCATGACCTAAGTAATTTGTTTCAAACCCCAAATGAACAGCTATTTTAAGGCTTAAAAAATTCCTATTTGTGGATTTCCTTACACAAAGAATATTTAAAGTAAAATAGGGATCAGCACAGAATATGTCCCTTGAGAGGTGCATGGGATGAATTATGGGCTTAACTACTCCATCGTCTGTCAATAGACCAAAGCCACGGCTCTTACCGGTGAACCATTGCCCTCCTTGAATTTCAGGGGGAAACCCTGGAAGATCACATGTTCCTCATCCTTCAGGGGGCTGATATCTTCAAGACTTTCAAACAAGGGGATCCCATTGGTGAGCAGGGCATAGTGATTGGGGATTAGGTCGCGGTACCCGCTAAGTCCCGCCTTTATCCCCTCCGAGTAACCATGGATACTCTCGATGCTTAAAGCATCAGTGGCCACGGCTTTCACCGGGATGGAAGCCAGGTATTGGCAGGCCTCCTTGGAGAGGTAGGGATAAGACGGCAATTCATGATCGTTTTGTGGAGGGACGTAGTCTGTGTCAAGCAGGAAAATGTCTGCGGATGTCAGGTTAAGAGCTCTTAAGGATTCTACGGGAATGGCCTCATTGTCCTCATAATTGGTAGCATCTAAGATCTTGACGGGACCCATAAGCCTCATCAGATCGTATGCCTCAATAGATGGCGCTCCCTTTTCCGTATGGTTGGGTGCATCCAAATGAGCCCCGCCGTGATTGAATATTTCCAGATAGGAGTTTCGTACATAGGCCGGACTGTCAACCCCTACGTGCTGGAACTGGGTGATGCCCCTGAATCCCATTAGCTCTACGAAGGCCTTGCCCCACATTTTTTTCCGGCAGGTCTTCAGTAATGATAGGACTGAGATCGATAATTTTTTTAGGAAGAACCTTGTCAGGGTCAAACGTGGAGTGGGTCTGTGGCTTCGAGCAGCTACTGATCATAATAACCATGCCGAACAAGCAGAGGGTGGTTGAATTTTTCATAGGTATCTAATTAATGGGCGCTAAAATATTAGTCCATCAGGATTTCAATTGCATATGTTGATAACCAAAAAATTCGTTTTATAATGAGTCTGTAATTACACCTGGATCATGCTCGTCCGCCAGGCAAGAATCTCTTCTATGCCATCCATCTCCTTTGGTGTCAACTGGATACCCCCTGCCTGGGCGGTCTCTTCAATCTGCTGAGGTTTTCGGGCACCCACTATAGCAGAAGTCATCTCCTCCAGCCGCAACACCCAGGCCAGTGAAAGCTGCGCCAGAGAAATTCCTCGGGTATCGGCGATTTCCCGAAGCTGATCGATCGCCTGAAGATTGACACTGAGTTGAGGTTCATTGAATATGGGATTACGGCTTCGCCAGTCGGACTCAGGCAGGTTGGCAGACCTCTCTTTGGTGAATTTCCCAGTCAGCAGTCCCGCTTGCATGGGACTATAGGCCACAATGCCGATCTGGTTTTCCCGACAAAAAAGACACGGTACCTTCCTCAATCTCACGGCGGAGCATACTATAAGGTGGTTGCAGGGATGCAATGGGATGAATGTCCTGGGCGCGTTTAAGTTGTTCCATGCTGAAATTGGAGACACCGCCATAACGCACTTTTCCCTCTTTGATAAGTTCCGATATGGTGCTCCATCCCTCCTCAATCTCCTCATCAGGCTCCGGCCAGTGGATCTGGTAAAGATCGATCACCTCGATATTTAAGCGTTTCAGGCTGGACTCCACTTCTTGCCTGATGCTGTCTGCTTTTAAAGACTTGCCGATCTCCCGACTGTCCCCTTCCCAAACCCGTCCGCATTTGGTAGCGATAATTACTGAATCTCTGATTCCTTTAATGGCCTTGGCTACTACTTCCTCTACATGACCGTGGCCATAAATGGCCGCGGTATCGATCCAATTGATACCCTGATCAAGGGCTGCATGGACGGCTTTAATGGAGGCCTGATCATCCTGGGGTCCCCAGCCAAATTTCCAGTCTCCCCCTCCCATAGCCCAGGTACCCAAGCCAATTGTTGTTAGATGAAGGTCGCTGTAGCCTAATTTTCGGGTTTGCATAGTATGTGATTTAATTTATGTTAAAGCTAATGCCCCCAATGCCGCCTTCCGCGTTAATAGGAGCATCTTAATCTAACCCTCAGCTATTCCATAGCACCATTGCTCCCAGCCAATTTCCCTTCCGGGATACGCCACCTTCTTGTAAGGCCATGCTTCCTCAATCCAACTTTTAACGGTTTCAAACAGAATGGGATCCAGCCCTTTATCCAGGACACTAGACCGCACCCACATGGTAATGCTGGCCTCATAGTCTTCCTTAGTGGTTGGATTAATATACAAACAACCCAGCACTTCGCGTTCATCCAGGCTGACAACGGTATAAGCAAATGAAGTACGTCTTTGAAATTCTTTCTGATGCCACCCCAGGTCAATAAGATCCTGTTCCAGAGTTAGTTCGTGGGAGGGCCAACTGGACGAAGGATACATTTCCTGCAAATGATCAATGCTGGTCATGACCGCTTCATAGTCCTTTACCACATCATTAATCGTAAGCATACGGATCCTGAAATGTTCGTTCTCCAAGGTGTCAGGTACATTGAAATCAAGGGGAACAAAGGGTGTGTTTTGTGCCATAATTATTTGGGGTAGAACCATTAAACCAATGGCCATAAAGGTCGATATTATTGTATTCATTCTCTATTTCAGTATTTGGCCAGAGCGTTACATAAGGTAATCTAAATATTTTGATTTGATTTTCCGCTTCTACGCAGCCTGACTATTGTTCCTGAAACTAATAGAAGCGCATAAATGCACTATTTTTATTATTTTACCTATTGTCCGGTCTTTACCCAGTTTCTACCTTATGCGGCACCTTTCATTTCTCAAATCCTTAGCATTGCTGTGTCTCTCTACCTTGATTCCCATTGAAATGAATTCATCTACCTATCAACTGGGTCAAACGATATGTGAGGCAATTGAGAAAAACAAACAGGAACTAACCGCTTTTTTGGAGTTCGCCGAAGGATATCGCTTAACCTATCGACATCAGTCCGACATTGAATAAACAGATAAAAGCTATGAGTGACGAGGAATGGCGATGCTATTTGTTTAAAGAGATGTTGCATAATCGCCATATCCCCAGCCGTCTTTATTCTGACAGGTTACAATGGACTCAAAATGCCTATAGTGTAATCCTTAATCGATCCTTGGGGATATCCCGCAAAAAACGGGATCGGCTACGGACTCTAGCATGGCAATCCATGCGGGAAGTTAAAAAGATAGCCATCAACTGTATGGCCAGTAGCGATAAGAGGTATGCCGTGGAGGTGTCCCAAGATTATCGCGAAAAAACCGGATTAATGGGTACTTGTAGGGATGATCCTGAACAGATTCTATCCCGCCTAAAACTGCGAGAAGATATAAGTATTGAAGAATATGCTGAATTTGCCTATGCTGATAGCATCCTTTCAGAAGAGGCCTGTCTGGGCGATACGGAGTCAGCCGCCATGCTCCAGACATTGCGATCACTTTCAGAATGCGATATAGTTCATTATTCTTTGGAGACATGGAAGCAACTTGAAACCAAACGAAGTTATGGACACAAAATTAACAAGGTAAAGTTTGCAGCATTAACCAACCGCATCAAGGCCTTTGATGGGATTGGCAATGGCAGCTACTCCCTGATAGTGCCGGCGAGCGTCCGTCAAACCAACACCAGTTCCCCAGATAGCACCAAGCGATCTATCACGGGTTGGCAGTTCCAGAAATTACCCTTGGGTACCTCCAAGACAGATGTGGAAATGGCTCTGGGGGACCCATCAGAAATATCAAAAGTTGGATCGTTCTGGCACGCCCGATATCACACGATAAATTTTACCAGTGATATTGAAGATGACCGTAATAAGTTTTATCAAGAGCGTCCGTTAATTTTGATTTATGACCAGGAAGAGGTCTTAATGGGAATTAAGTTCTAAGTTTCTCATAATTTGACTTCCTTGGTTTGAATTCCTGGTTTGCGCTAGCGCCTACTGACAAATTAAAATGAGCGTACTTATTAGGTTGTTCATATTGGTAAGCTTTTATTTTTCCAGGCGATTGTATTTCTTCAGGGTCTCCCTCAGCAAATCATGAGGCAGGGCATAGGCTTTGTTGCCGTTAATACCTTCCATGGTTTCTGCCGCGACCATGGCATTGATGATGGCCTCTTCCACCGCCTGTACGGTAGCTTCAAAAAGGGGATTAATGAGATCGTTGGAATAGCTGTCGACAGAAGTGGTTTTCTGGCGATCGAATGCCCCTTCATTAGCCGTGGAAAATGCCAAAAAGATATCTCCGGAACCATTTCCCCCCCGACCTCCTACTATGCCGATGCCCAATGGTATTCTTTGAGCAATGCGCTTCAATTGATGGGGCAGTAAAGGAGCGTCCGTGGCCACAATGACGATAATGGAACCATCACCCTCTTGCCTTCTGGACTGCGGCGGCGCCTTATATTCATAATTTAAGGTGTCTCTTAGTTCCACTCCCACCGGAACTCCCGCAATGGTGAGGTGTTTCTTGGCCCCAAAATTGGCTTGCACCAATACCCCCAGGGTAAAGGAGGCATCCTGTATGGTGACTAATCGTGAAGAGGTACCGGTGCCCCCTTTAAAACCCAGGCACATCATGCCTGTACCTCCGCCCACATTGCCTTCGGCGATTTTGCCAGAAGCGGCATTGTTTATAGCCTCCAAAACATGAGCTTCTTTCACATGAAAACCATAAATATCATTGAGAAATCCATCGTAGGTCTCCCCTACCACCGGATAGGTGTACCACCAATTCTCTCCCTTATACCAGTCCGTATCTACATACCATTTTAAAACAGCATCTCGTACTACCCCTACGCTATTGGTATTGGTGATCATCACCGGCGTTTCCAAAAAACCCGATTCGGTGATCCAGGTGGTACCGGTCATTTCGCCATTGCCGTTAAGGCTGTACCAGTTGGCATGCACTGGGTTGAATTTTTTGGCCTTACCCCTGGGAAATATGGCGGTAACGCCGGTTCTGACAGGACCCTCCCCCACCACATTTTCACCCGCCCCGGAAATGATGGTGCTGTAACCTACCTCCACTCCTGGCACATCGGTGATGGCATTAAAGGTACCGGGGGTGCCGGTAAAGGGCACGCCTAAATCTCTGGCCCTGGGCTTTTGGCCATAGGCCCCTGAACATAGGAGCATAATAATGGAAATAGAGAGGATTCTTTTCATGATGGTTAGTTAATGCCGTACACTTTGCAGTTGCTGGGTACCAGTCCTTGTTACCACCCAATCTAAAAATTTCCCGGGGATTTACCATCTTAATAGCTAAAAGCACGGAGGGGTTGGGAGCGTTTGCCCATGAATGCTTACAGGATTAGGGTTGGCAATAAGCAATTAACAAATGGCAATGGGCAATTAGCGAATACCCATTGATTTGGTGGCATTCTGGTCTAATGATATAACTTGATGATATAACTCAAAGGGCATATTGTTAATAGTCAGCGTGTTTTCGAAAAAAACTGATTAACGTATTATTCAGTTGAATTGAAAATGAAAACGAAAGCATTATTCAAAGTAATATTGGTGATGTCCACTGCGGTTTTATTAAGTCAATGTGAATCTGAAACATATGCCCCTACAATTACCACAACCCCCATAATCAACATAACTCACAGCACTGCCACCAGCGGAGGAAACGTTACCGATAAAGGTGGAAGCATAGTAACGGCCCGTGGTGTATGTTGGGACACCATTCCAAACCCAACTATATCGTCCAACACTACAAATGATGGATCAGGAACAGGTAGTTTTACCAGTTCAATAGATGGTTTAACAGAAAATACCATTTACTATGTAAGAGCTTATGCAACCAACATCGGCGGAACCGCATATGGTGAAGAATTATCATTTTACACCGGAATAGGAATATTGGATCAAGAGCAAACTACCATAAATTATGGTTTTGCTGTGGGCAGTAATCTTGATGGTTGGCATTGGCAAACTTTTATTCCCACTCTCAATAATATATCCACCATTGAACTATTTATACAAACTGTAGCACCAACTGGAACTTGTACCATTAGAGTTCAGAGCGAGGATGGGAAACTTACTTATGCTGAACAAACTTTTAGTGCTTCATTGCTACCACAATTCGATTGGTTTAAAACGGAGATAATTTCCATACCTGCACCACCGGATACAAAATATCGCATAAGAATTAGCAGGAGTGACACCCATTCGCCAGATAATGCCATTTATTGGAGAGGTAATACGGATTCAAATTACCCTGGTTATTGTAATGTAAATTCAAGTTGGGAAAACTATGATTTTGCGTTTAAAACTTATGGTTTTAGTAATGCAAATTAATTGATACGGCAAATAACCATTTCTTGATGACACAGGTCATGATTTAGTTAACTAAACCGGCTAGTTTGAATATTTGCATTAGAAGCTTCTCAGCATGCCTATGTTTGGTGTATCCACTGATGTCTTATTGGTAAGTTCCTGGAAATCAATAGCAAGGGATCTCATCTCGTCTTGAGCGGCTTTCGCGTGCATTGCATAAGCCACCTCCGCAAACTTGCTTTTAAGCAATTCCTTCACGGCCATCATGTTCATGAATTCTGGCAGCCAGTAGAACAGGTTAAACGCGAAGGGCTGACGTCTTTTAAATCCGAGCGCCCTGAGCACGCGTCCTCCTTCCTTGGCCGCACGAACCAACGCGCGCAGTATATCCTTGTCTTTCGCAACTTGGTAGTTATCACAATCATGCTTGTAGAGCGCACCGACAAGCGGGCTGACCAGTGCGACATGATATTTGAGCCATCCGTCGATTTCCGGACTCAGGTCGACCGGGACACCAGCTGATTCAAAGAGGGATTTGACTGCCAACGTTCTCCCTTTGCTACGGCCATCGATCTCGCCAATAGTCACGGCTTTCCGCTTTGCCTTCGGCTTCTCCCTGTCAGCATAATGGACGACTTGCCCACGAATCCCACCGCCTGCACCGGGGAATCCGAAAAGCACTTTCTCGGCTGGCAAGTGTTCCAAGTACTTATCGAAGCCCAGGACGTTATTGCCCATAAAAAGGATATTCTTGACGCCAGGGCACGCTGCAAGAATCTCAAAGACAGGGGGAAGTTTGTTCTGTCTGATGAGAACGATCACCAGGTCGTACTCATCCCCTGGCTTCAGTTCATTCACCACATTGACGCTCGACGAGTCCCTTTGCCCAGTAATTTCATTCACCAAGACAAGGCCGTTTTCTTTTAGCCACTCATACCGCTCGCCACGGTCAAGGACAGTCACATCCCCACCATTCTCATGAAGCAGATGTGCATAGACAGACCCTAAGGGCCCTGCGCCAAAAAACAGCGTTCTCATCAGTACTTCTCCTTCCCATTCGGGTCGAATATATATTCAACTGACAATAGCTTCATAATAGATGAATCTAAGCATATTCGCCGGATTATCCATAGCTTAGAAGAAATTTAGAAAGGTTCAGCTTACGGCGTTTGGCCTGCTATTGGCCGACCGCTATTGGCCGTAAACAGACGGTCAGTTACTGGGATACAACTGATGTAACTTTATTGAATCAGTGATGTGATAAGAAATAGAACGAATGCTATAATCCTTATAATTAAATATGCTCCCAGTTCACCTTTTAGAATTAATGATTTGAAAAAGTACTGGAAAAACTTCCCGCTATCACTTGTTCTAGCTGTACTATGTTCAGCCGAAGCATCATTATTTGCCCAACCGAAATTTGTAGAAATTAGTGGAAGACAGCAGAGGATATTAGATCGAGGAGAAGGTGGGCCACCGGTGGTATTCGTGACGGGACTAGGTGGTGATATGAGAAGCTTTTCAAAAATTCAATTTGAGATTTCTAAGTTAACCCGTACGATATCCTATGACCGTGCAGGGCTTGGAAGATCGGAACCCATCGAGACCCAACGATCAATCGATAATATGGTTGAGGAGTTGAATGAAATATTATTAAAAGAAAATCTAAAGCCACCATACCTATTAGTAGGCCACTCTTTTGGTGGTTACATTTTACGGCTTTTTGCAAATTATTACCCCAAAAAAGTATCTGGTTTGTTTTTCATTGATCCCGCAAGCGAAGAATGGATAGAAGCAAGGCGTTCAATTCGAAACCATGAGGAGAGAGCAAGATATGATAGTCTTTTAAACAGCACTGATTACAGCAAAATGCCGGAAGGGATTAAACAGGAAATGGAACACTCTGAGACGAATAAACAACTGATAGAGGGGATACTCGTTCCAGATAATATCCCAGTGACCTTAATAACATCAACAAGATTTTCACAAGTGGAAATGGATGGTGGAGAAACAAAAGAAGATATAGCTATTTGGGTAGAATTACATAAAGGAATGATTGAAAACGCCCCACAGACTAGGCATCTGTTAACTGATAAAAGTGGACACCATATACACCAGGATGAACCTGAACTAGTTGTATCAGAAATTAGAAAAATGATCTTTTTGATAAGATCAGGTGCTGGTAAATAGGTGAACCCGGTGTACTATTAACTTTTTGGTTGATTGCTCAATTCCATTGCTTTTATTTGTTCCGATTTGAAAGTCCGCTTTTGGCCGCAGGATGCTTTATTAGAATGTTTGGCCCTAAGTTCTCCACTGGCCCTTAATATTTGTCGTTTCTTTAATTTTATTGGTAAGGAAATATAACAAACGGATGAGTCTGTGTGAAACCATACCACTGGGTTTTCCCTAGGATAACTGCTATCCCTGCGATCCCCGCTAGTTATTCAAAGCTCCATCGTCAACCCAGCAGGAAATTGCCTGTATCTCAGAAGGCGTAAGGTCCGGCCTTTCCGGAGGAGGCATGGTCTCATTTACGGTCCTGTTTTTAAAAGTTTCCGCTAGTGACTGAATAGTGGTCAAATTCGTCCAGTCAGGAAGAGCGGTATTACTCCCATCATGGCAATCATTAATGGCACAATGTAAATTAATAATTGGTATAATTTCATCCTTATAACTAGTGCCGCTCAGAACGCTTATGGCCACCATGGTTTGGCAGCCATTAATGTCGGTAATTAAGGCGGTATAATCTCCTTTCATGAGACCTGAAAAGGTATTCTCAGCTTGAGTGGTTTGGCCATCTAAGCTGTATGAGTAGGGTTCCTCCCCCCCTAAAGCATTTATAATTATGCTCCCATTGGCGGTTTCACATCCCGATGCAGTTATGGCAGTGCTGGCGGAAAGGTTATCCTGATGGGAGATAGTAAGCGCGACATTTGCTACACAGCCGTTGGCATCCCGCACCGTTAAATTATAATTTCCGGGTGGCACCGTCTCAATAAGGGTACTACCGGAGGGTATATTCTGAAAGTCCGCACCCGTCAGGCTATACTCAAAGGGGTCTCTGCCACCTGCAACCGACAATTCGAAACTTGCATTATCCAGCCCACAACTGGCATCCAGCAGGTTACTCACTGAAGCTGCCAGGTTCCCGGACATACAATCGAAAGGCTCATCATCACTACAGCCACCAATTATCACCAGGAATACTGCTAGTGCAAAGTGCTTAATAAATGAGAGGAAATTCATTTAATGATGGATGAATACAAGATCAGCTAAATAATTATTAACCGACCAGGGACACCTATTGTTTTGATGAAGTCAATTTTCATTCTTAAAGGTTTCATTCTTAAAGGCAAAAATTTCCAGGATGCTAAAACCAATTAGAAAAACGTCCAAAACCCATAACAGGATCCTGCCTTGAAGGGGAATAACCAGATGACCAAATAATAACCATAACAATAGTACCACACCACCCATCAGGTTTATGCTAATAGCACCGGCCAGACCCAAGCCCGATAGTCTATGGGTCCTTTTGTATTCCCTTTTATATTCCATATGCAAAGCGATGCCTATTCCTACTAAAACAGCACCCAGGATATTTGGGTAAAAGGAATTTTCCACTTTGGGTAGGCCCAACCAAGAAACTACGGGAAGGGAATATGTCAGAAGCACTATACCGAGCATATAGTTCACTACCGCATCAATAAGTAGTAAAAGCTTACCAGGCTTGTTCAAAGTGGATCTTTGATTAGTTCTTTGGTAATTTAGTGAATTGCCTTGATCTTAATACCGATTATTGACGGCCATGCGGGTAATTACCTTCTGTGGAATGTTTAAAATCTTGAGCAAACAACCCTGAGCCAGGCCATCATGGGCTTCCATCTAGACCGTGTATAAGGTGACTTTTTGCTTCTTACCGCGGAGCTCCAGGTCCCCCATCTTCCTGGGGACCAAATCGTCAGTCTGCAGGATGAGTTTATCCAGCAAGTAGTTTGAAAATAGGATATTAACCCCCAACCTATTACACTTTTCCTGAATTCGGGAAGCCGTGTTCAGTACATCCCCGGAAAAGGCAATTTCCCTTTTTACCACCCCGATCTCACCCGCCATGACATAACCATAATGCAGGCCCGCTTTGAACTCCGGGATAGTACCTTCGTAGGTGGCCGTATAATAGGAAACCTTGTGCCGAAGGGCCTCTTGTATATTGAAAAAGCAGTGTAAACAATTAGCCTTATCAATACCCTCTTGTATCTTCCAACTGATGACGATCTCATCTCCCACATACTGATAAATCTCTCCCTTGGCGTCTAGAATACTGTTGGTAACATGTTGGAAGACGTCTTTTAAAAAATTAAAGTAGCGCTGCTCCCCTAATTTTTCTGCGATCCCCGTGGATGACCTCATATCCATGAACATAAAGATCCGCTCTTCCCGTTTAGGGTGAAAGTACTTTCCCAATAAGAAGGCTCGAAACACTCCGGGCCCGTATTTATCATTCACTAGCAAAATCACCAGCGTCCCTACCACCACCAGCAACCAAAAAAGGTAGCTCTGCAAGGTGGGCAAATTGAACATATCTGCAAATACCGACTGCCATACCTTTTGGTGATAAATGGGCAGCTCCAACCCGCTGCTGAAAAAAAACAGCCCCGTTAGGCTGGCCACCACCAGATATATTCCCGAATAAGTCCACAGAATGCTCCACAAGCTCCAACTGTACTTTTTCGTACGCAGCCATTTTTCCCAGAAGAACACCATACCGCTGCCACCGATCACTCCTGCCAGTATTCCCGTCAATATGCTTCCCTTAAACGAAAGCCAGGGATCGAGGTCAGAAACGTCGCGCTTAAGGTCGATCAAGCTGGCATAGATACTGAAGAAATAAAAAACAGAAATGAAGGTCCATCCTGCAGTGATCCAAGCGATCTTGGACAATTGAGATCTTAGGGTATTTGATAGTGCCAGGCCCATACTGAATGACTTTTATTAACAGACTGTATTCACTAATAATATCATATTAGTTTTTATTTATAGTACTTACAATAGCCGCATCCAATATTAACACCTTCAGACTGTCGATAGTCTTGAACTACAGACTACCTTTGTCATTTTACCTCTGGTCCTCGTTTGCAACGAGGACCTTGTGACCATCCCTAGACTCTGACTACGGACAGCCGTTGTCAATCTACCTCCCCCCTTCACTCATTTTGAATTGACCCATACTCATTTAACCGACCAGGGGAACCCATTCCGTCTATTTTCATGGTATGATTCGACTCGCACTCATACATCCGCAACCCATTTACCGTCAGGGAGTTGCCTTACTTTTGGAATCTTTAGAGGATGTGGATTTAGTTGCTGCAGTGTCCGGAATGAAAGAATTGATCCATCAATTCCACCAGGAAACATTCGACGTCATTTTATGGAATATATCCGGCCATCATGCTTTGGTGCCGGGGTTGCAGCTGATACGGGAACATTACCCGGTAGCTAAAGTGATGGTGCTCACGGATACCAGCCACGGGCTGTATACGGGATTCCTAATCAATCTGGGGGCGGATGCTGTCATTGAGTCACATGTAACCCTAAACCATCTGCGTAAATCAATAATCTCATTGAGCCGTAGCTACTCACCTCCTCCATCATCGAATCATGTGCAGGATCCCGAAACTCCAGAGAATGCTAAGTCCATGCTCTCTGAAAACGAACTGCTGGTTCTGCATCTAGTATGCAAAGGAGCATCAACACTTGACATTGCCCTGGAGCTAAAGCTTTCTGTGGAAAGGGTTAAACAATACCGGCATGATCTTAAGAAAAAGCTAAAAGTGAACAATACCGCCACACTTATCAAAGCTGCCAAAGAGCACTCATTAATACCATTTGAAAACAATCAAAAATAAACTATGACCTTTTATGATAAAGCTAATTTAATCTTGCGTTTGGATCAGATGATCCGGCTTCGTTTTAGAGGCAATGCTGATGATTTCTCAAGAAGATTGGGGGTCTCTCGAAGTACTTTTTTTAGGCTTTTAGATGATATGAAGAATTTAGAAGCGCCTATCGAGTATGATGAAATGGGACAATTCTACTACTATGAGAAAGTTGGGCGGTTCAGATTCGGTTTCACCAGTAAGGCCCAGGAACTGTCCGCGAAATCTACCACAATAATGTAAAGCGGAAACCGAAAAGCTTCTAATAGAGTAGGTACCAAATAATTTATTAAATCCATGAGAGAATTATCAAATAACGAGATGACCCATATTAAAGGTGCTGGGCCTATCGGAGTGCTTCCATTTTTAGAATTTGTAGTGATGTGTCTGGTTAACGGATTATCGAACATCACCTGGGATAGCGATAGTTGGCTTTGTTATTAGAGCTATGAATGAATTGAATATAGACCAAATGACTCAATACTCCGGCGGAGCCATGGAGATCGTTATCATTTATGAAAAAATCGATGCCTATTGCGGTATTCAGAGAATATATGCGGATGGTGATCTGTATTCCATGCGTTTGATGTGTGATTAATGTAAGCCTGGCCAGCAATGGCCAGGCTTTCTTATGAGAATATCCAATTTGACATATCGAATAAACAAAAGAACAATACTTGATGGTATATCCCTCAAATTACAGCTTCAGGGAATCAATTGGGTTTTCGGTCCCAACGGAGCCGGCAAGTCAAGTTTGTTGAAAATAATATGTGGATTAGGCGGTCCGCATCAAGGCTCAATAAACTGGGAAATATCATTACCCAAATTACCCAGGGTGGGATTTATAATAAATAGGGGCTCTTATTTTGGTCATTTAAGTATTGAAGAAAATTTCTCGCTCTACAAAAATCACTATGAGATTGACCAGCTCAGGATCAACGAATTTCTCAAGAAGTGGGATCTTCAATCCTGTTATCACAGGCGAATAAACAGTCTGTCCATGGGGCAGTGTGCCCGCTTCAAAATGGTTATGGCGATGATTCATGATCCTCAGCTGCTGGCTCTTGATGAACCTGATAATAACTTGGATCCGACAGGAGTTGCCACTTTCAATCATCTCTTCGATGAATGGCGTAGAAACAACAATTTGACGGTCATTGCTTCCCACCGGCCAGGAAATATGGTGGCCTGGGACCATATGACTGTTTTAGATAATGGCAGCCTCTTATACTCTGGGACAGTAGAACTATTTTTATCGGAACCTGTGGTTCCTGTCAACGGCTATAGGCATCAACTTCGGTCATTAATAATGAAGGGCTTATGATACTCCAATTGGGAAAATTCGAAATGACCAAGCTAATAAAATCCACCGGTTTTCTGGCTGTATTGGCCTTACCTGTATTTTATTTCATAGTAATTCTGTTTCAATTCAAGTGGAATTTTGAACAATTCGATCTAAGCAACAAGCATTTTATTTATGAAGGGATTTCTTATACGAATAGTAATCCTTATTACCACTTTAGTGCTCATATGATTTCAGGGTTTTACCTTTTAATTATCCCGATACAATCCATTCTGGGATATGGCCTTAACACCCAACTGGATTATAAGGACAATGGCAGGATGCTGATCAGGAGTTTGAAGTTTAGCCGGTGGAAAAGTCGGGCCTGCAGTTTTACCGTTAGTAGTTTATTAATTATGCTCTCCTGGTTAATCACACTTTTCATTTTACTCATCTGTTTGAAGTACCTGCCCGATATTCTGTCTCAACTGAAATTTGTTCAGGCTTATAACCCTTGGAAGCTAATATGTTACCACTTCTTGAGTTGTATGATAATCTCTTTACCCATGTTAGTGTTACACTACTGGATCTCAAGGGTATTTCGAAAAATAAGTACGGGAATAGTGATGGTAGTGCTGCTATTGCTTGCAACCTACTCAGTCTACAATGCCACTCCTTACTATTTGATTTCGAAATGGATGGCTGAAGGACTGTACGCCATTCAGTATGGTCTCATTCTTGGCAATAATGATTTGGTAATGCCAAAAGGCATATGGAGTTGGACTGAAATTGCTTCGGTTTCGATCATAGTATCGTTTTGCTTGCTACATGCGGCTTATAAAAAATCTCGGCATTAATAGGTCATTTCAAAAACAACTGATTTCACTACCGATTGGATGGCTTTTGGTAGTCATCTGCTTGGGATATTTCTTTATTCAAATGGCATATTACCAATGGATACTTAGCGACAGACTATTAGAGGATTATTATAATTCAATTGGATCAGACAAGATAATTTCAAGCCTGATCGACATGCATAAGTCCAGGAGATGGATATATATCATTTTACACCAGGTTTTAATATTGTCAAAAATCGCTATGGTATTCTTGGCCCTTTATATAGGAGGGTTTTTGACCCGATCCAAATTGGGGAATCTCCCACTCTTGAGGGTTGTGTTAATTTCTGAAATATTGGTGTTGTCACTTGAATTGTTAAAGTTTAAATGGCTGCTAATACAATCCCCCCAAGAACTTAACCAGGTCTTGAGGTTTTCTCCACTCTCTCTAGCTAATATTCTGAATTTTGATCATAGCCAATTTTGGATATGGTACCTGGTTAGCTATATAAACGTATTTGAGATCGTTTATGTAGTTTTTCTTTGTTGGGTTTTCCAGACCGGTTTTAGAACTTCATGGAGAAATACCCTGAGAGTTGTTCCACTGAGCTATATGGCGGTATTGTTAATCTGGTTATGTATATCATCAACATTCCTGTTTTATGCGGAAGTTGCTAACTAGATCACTACTATTGATTCCGGTATCTATTGTGGTCCTTTATATCCTGCAAATAGACCGTAATAAGACACAGAGTAACTCTCCATGTCAAATTTCCAATGAACTTTTATTCATTGAAAAAATATTGGGTTACCATGTTGACCGTCAACACCAAATTCAACTTCTCGTTCATATCAATCCTCAATGCAGTCTTTGCCATTTATTCCTTGAAGAGCTCTCTCAGTGGGATCAGACATTTGACTTAATAATCCTTTCATTTCAAAACCAAGAACAAACTCGTTTACTACTGCAACAGTGGAGTTGGTGTATTACGCCTCAATTGGTGTTTTGTGATGAAGCCTCTATAGACAAGGTATTTTGTAAAAGCCAAACTCCCGCATTCTTAATCTTTAAAACCGGCAGATTATTGCATCATCAATTTGGGATTAATCAACTAGCGCGTGTTAAGAAAATTCTCCATACCTTCTAAAGTAGGTCGATCATTTACTGTTCAAAGCGGCCTGTCGGACTGCGGAGCCTCCTGTCTCTACAACATCATCCGCTATCATGGCGGGCGCGTATCAATGGAATATTTAAAATTGTTTTGCGGAACCGATTCTGGAGGTGCCACGCTATTGGCTTTAAAGGAAGCTGCTGAAAAGTTTGGGTTCACGGCCAAAGGACTACAAGTGGATAACCGACAGCAGTTAAAAAATTTGCCATTTCCCTCTATCCTTCATGTCAAAAATGATCATGGCAATTTCCATTATATAATCTGCTACCAACATTGGAAAGATAAATGGCTGATCGGGGATCCAGCCCGGGGATTAAGAATTATTACCTATAGAGAGTTGCAAACTCTCTGGCACTCAAGAGTGTTGCTGATGTTAGAACCAATGTCGGAATTGTCAAGAGTTCAATCTGACCCTAAGAATTGGTTTCATAAAATAATTGAAAAGCATCTGGGGCTTCTTACCGTGGTCATATTCTTAGGAATACTGGTGGGGCTCTTGGGATTGTCCCAAGCTGTCTTCACTCAGCAGATAATTGATCGACTGCTACCCAATAAGGACAGCTACAGCCTGAGCTTGGCCATTGGCGGCTTGTTTGGGCTCTTATTAATAAGGGCATCAGTAAACTACCTTCGCAATCTGTTGCTTATAACGCATCACACCCAATTCAACAATGAGTTGATTCAGGATTTTCTTAAGAAAATATTTCAAACCCCTATAAAATTCCTAACGAGCCATTCTTCGGCGGAAATATTGGCTAGAATTAATGACTCCCAAAAGATCCAAAAAATAATACAATTATCAGCTGGGAGTTTTATTGTTGACGTGTTAATCACTGTAATCATCATATTGGGTATCAGTTGGTTCTCATTTAAAATCGGGCTAATGGTTTGTCTGATTGTAACAATCATGATTGCAGTTTTATGGGGATATCAAAAAGTAATCTCCAAAGGACATTACACTGTTATGTCGGCATTTGCGCGAAGGGAGAATGTACTGATCGAAACATTTGACAATATAAAAGAGATCAAAATCAATAATGGTGAATCTGATTATTTAGCAAGATCAATGCGAGTGCACCAGTTGTATCATGATAATATCTTAAAACTAGGCAAGTACAATTTATCATGTGGTGCTTGGTCCGAGGTTTTGGCCGCACTGCTGGTTGTAATACCCATGTCCTTCGGGGCAGTGCTGGTGTCCAATAGTGAGTTGCAGTTAGGAGAGTGGGTAGCACTGCTATTTCTGGTTTCAGGAATCGCACCCGCTTTATCGAGATCGGTGTTGTTCAACACGCATATCAAAGAGGCCAGAGCGGCACTAACCCGACTACATGAAATTCAATCACTTCCATTGGAGCAATCGCTTCTAACTAAATCAAAGTACCATCCTATTGAAAACATTATCATATCCAGGATTAGCTTTTCTTTTCCTGGTCAACCTCCGTTAATAGATAATCTCAACTTAGAATTAATCAAGGATCGATTGTATGTGCTTACCGGCAAAAGTGGATCCGGGAAGTCCACCGTGCTAGACTTGATCTTAAGAATTCACAGGCCAAAATGCGGTTTAATAACCGTTGATTCACATAATCTGGAGAGATGGAATCTGCAGGAATGGAGAAACCGGGTGACATTGGTGCCACAAACTGTAAGATTATTTCAAACCAGTCTTGCCCAGAACATTGCCATGCATCCAAATGAAGACTGCACCCAGGCCGTGAGCTCATTCTGTAGATCCTATGGTTTTGATACCCACCTGGGATCCTTAAGCCAAAAGTACCACCATATGGTGGCCCCAGGCGGTGTTCAACTGTCTGGAGGAGAGGGCCAACTGATAGCCTGGGCGCGCGCCCTTTACCGCAAACCGCAGGTATTACTGCTGGATGAAGCCACTACATTTTTGGATAATGGGAAGAAATCTTTTGTATTGGGGCTACTACAAAAGATTAAAAAAGATACCATCATCCTAATGGTCTCCCACGACCCCTACATCATGTCACAGGCCGATAAGGTTATTGAACTGTAGCGATTTAACATAGGACAAAAGTTAGGCACCTATCCGACCGAACAAATGGCCGCTGTCATCTCTGCAAGCAGGCAGGGGTTAACCACTACCGTCATAATCTTTTACCAATCCCAACAACTGACACTCCAAACTTGTAACTTATAAATGGGTGGGCGGTGGGGCGCCACTTGAAAAAATCCGAATCAAATTATGTGTAGCTAAAGATACCCCGATCGGTTAACCCCCAATACAATCCGTTGAAAAATAAACATTCGGGCTATTGGTGGTATCAACCCCCACTCCTTCCGGAGGAAAAGGCAACTCCCAAACACAAACCTTATTGAGAGATGGCATATCGTTTAACCAAATATTTTCTAAAGCAGTATTATGGGAAACATCCAAACTGGTTAGTTGGTTAACCCCCAAATATAACTCTACTAAAGCAGCATTATTAGAAACATCCAAACTGGTTAATTGGTTACCCGATAAACTCAACTGTCCTAAAGCAGTATTATTGGAAACATCCAAACTGCTTAATTGGTTATCCCATAAAATCAACGACCCTAATGCTGTATTATTAGAAACATCTAAACTGGTTAGTTGGTTAACCGATAATCCTAAATATTCTAATGCTGTGTTATTAGACACATCCAGGCTGGTTAGTTGGTTAAACGATAAACCTAAACCTGTCAATGCGGTGTTATTGGAGATATCTAAATTGGTTAATTGGTTATCCGATAAACCCAACGATGTTAAGGCAGTATTATGGGAAACATCCAAATTGGTTAGTCGGTTTTGATGTGAAGACAACTCTGTTAAGGCAAAATTATTAGAAACATCCAAATTGGTTAATTGGTTTTGCCATGACCACAACCTTGATAAGGCCGTATTATTAGAAACATCCAAATTGGTTAGTAGGTTCTCCGCGCAATACAACTCTGTCAATTTCGTATTGTTAGACACATCCAGGCTGGTTAATTGGTTACCCGATAAACCCAACACCGTTAAGGCAGTATTATGGGTAACATCTAAATAGGACAGTTGGTTATACGCTAAAAACAACCGATTTAAGTCAGTATTATTAGACACATCCACGCTGGATAGTTGATTTTGAGATAAGAACAAATGTTTTAAAGCAATATTATAAGACACATCCACGCTGGTTAGTTGGTTCCAACTGCAATCGAGATTGTCCAAATTGACAAAGGCTTCAATTCCTCTTAGATCTGCAATATTTTTGCCGCTGACCTCTAAAGTGGTTAATAACTGAGCTTCCTCAGTACTAATAATTCCGTCTCCGTTTGCATCCACCCCCAAGTCTATCAACGCACTTAGGAAATTATCATCAGGGATAGTAACTACCGGTGTGGGGTCGTCATTTTCACATTGAATGACTAAAACTGCCGCTAATACCAGCAATAACACTTTGATTGTTGTTTTCATGGTGATTTGATCAACCGTATAACAGATTAATCGGTTCTAAGCAAAAGCACACTGACATTAAATAACATACCTGTTGAATTATATCATCAAGGTAGAGTGCCAGCTGGCTCATCGGCTAGCTCTGTTGGGTCAACATTATATCACTGTGTTGGGTGGGTCTGGTACCACCAAGAAATTCTCCCAATCCCAATTACTGACACTCTTCGAGTGTAACTTATAAACGGGTGGGCGGTGGGGCGCCCTTTGAAAACCAAATCATGAAGTTCTGTCAACTCTGCCTGCCGGCAAGGCGTAGGCGTTCATCCGTCAGCCCTGCTTGGTCGCCGGTTACCAACTCACCAAAAACATTAGGGTGACGGCTCATAGCCAAAGCCTTGATCCTCCGCTGATGCTAAGGCGGCACACGGATGGCGCCTGCCTGCCGGCAGGCAGGACGGCTAGTAGGCAGGCGTCATCGGTCTACCATTTGCCGTCATCCACTACCGTTCATAAATATTCCCTAATCCCAACTAATGACACCCTTAGAGTGTAACTTGATAATGGGTGGGCGGGGGGAGCCCCTGCGCCAATCCTTACTCACCATCAATCCATAGGGGCTTGACCAACGGCACTGCCACCTGCGGCCGGCCCAATTGACGGATAGCATTTAAATGTGACCGAATAGCCGACCAGGTAGTGGGGTAAGTGTAATATTTTATATCAAACTCAGCCGCAGTTTCTTTGACGATTCCCACCAGAGCAGGCAAGTGAATTTGAGAGATCTTTGGGAACAAATGGTGGATTACATGAATATTAAGGCCTCCTGAAATCCAAGTAACCAATCGGTTGTCCACCGCAAAATCAGAGGTAGTTTCGAAAATGTGACGAGGAAAACTATTGTTGATAACTCCAGAGCGGTCTGGCTCGGGCCATTTGGTATGTTCATGTAAATGGGTCACCATAAAGATCACGCCCAGGGTTAGCCCTGAAATTAAATGCCCTATTAAAAAGGCTGTTATTATTTGCCAGGCAGGGGCTGTGAGCCATAACAGGGGAAAAATCAAGGTATAAGTGATGACAAATGCTTTGGTGAAGATCAAATACAAAAGCTGGCCAATATCATGATTTTTGATTTCAACGTAGCCTATTCTATCTCTGCCAAATGAAAAGAAATCAAAAACAAAGACCTTGAAAAGGGTTGATAGTGAGTAGATAAGAAAAATATAATAGTGTTGATAGCGATGGAACCAACGATATTCTGCTCTGGGGTGTAACCGAAACAAGGAAATCGAAAAAATAGCCGAATCAAATATGGGGATATTGGGTGCGTTGTGATGGGACTTAACATGATTGAAGTCCCACAAGTATGAATTGACCCCAATCAAATCGAATAACCTGCTGGTCGCTTTGTTAATCCATTTTTTTCGTGAATAGGAACCATGAGTCCCATCATGAGCAATGCCCACAGCCATTAGGAATATGCTAAAGTGGAACAGCGATAGCAGTAATATGAGGTACAAACCACTGGGCTGGAATACATACAGGGCCGAATAAGATGCCAAAAATAAGGCTATCAGGAATATAGACTTGCCAACCATAGCGCCATTTGCGTATGGACTGAGATTGTGGTTGTCAAAGTACTTATCAATGCGCTGCTTACAGAGTCTGTAAAACGGATCATCATTTATCCGGTAACGTATGGCAGGCAGGCTCTGAATCAAGGCCTCGTTTATATACATTGTGGGCCGGGTTTATAGCAAGTTTAAAAACATTTGAACATGGGGCAAAACACAGCGTTCGGACATTAGCTCCTATCTTGTAGTATCTATACCGCGATTTGTTATTTATAGCAAGTTAAAAATATGATGCAGGAACAACCCTAAAGGTTGCTTTGGTTTTAGTAAATACTTTGTAACTCCATGGCGTTTAGACTAAAATCGAATTTGAATAGCTATTGAGTCCACCTAACCTGGTTTATATGATAACAGTAAAAGCGACGGGCGGTGGGAAGCCTCGCGAAAAGCCAATCATGAATGTCCGTCTACCGTCTACCAACATAAACTTTCCCCAATCCCAACTACTGACACCCTTAATGCCTAACTTAAAAATGGGTGGGCGGGGGGCTCCCCTGCCAAAACCAATCATGAATGTCGGTCTACCGCCATCCGTCTACCCTGCCTGCGACAGGCAGGCGTCTACCGTCTACCGTAACCGATTATACACTTCTCCATTTATTTCCTACATTACTACAAATTGTAAACTTCAATGAAACTCGGAAACACCAGCATCACCATCTCACCCCTCTGCCTGGGTACCATGTACTTTGGCACCAAAACCGACCAGATAGCTTCCGAAAAAGTATTGGATCAGTTTTTGGATTTGGGAGGTAATTTTATCGACACTGCCAATAACTATGCTTTTTGGATGGAAAATGGGGTGGGCGACGAAAGCGAGACGGTCATTGGTAAATGGCTGGCAAAAGGCGACCGTAGAAATAACATAGTGCTGGCCACTAAATGCGGTGGCCGCCCACAGGCCTATACCGGTGATCTTAATAATATGGGGATAGAAGGTTTAGGCTATCAAACCATTCTTAGCGCAGTTGATCAAAGTCTGCAAAGACTACAAACCGACTATATAGATTTGTTGTATGCCCATATTGATTTTATGGAATATCCTATCGACGAACGCTTGAGGGCTTTTGAGGAACTGCATCAAACCGGTAAGGTCAGGGCTATCGGCAGTAGCAATACCAGTGCCTGGCGGCTGGAAGAAAGCCTGCACCGTTGCCATGGGCATCAGTGGATGTCCTATAGTGCCGTCCAGCAAAAGTACTCTTATTTGAGACCTCGACATCAGGCGGATTTTTGGGTACAAAAGTCAATCAATGAGGAGATGATCCAGTATTGCGGACAGCGAGACCTTACCTTATTGGCTTATTCTACATTGTTGTCAGGTTTGTACGCTAAGGACCAGGTGGATTTACCTGACGAATATGATACCAAAGACAATGCATTACGCCTAAATGCACTGACCCAGGTAGCTCAGGAGCTTGGTGCTTCCAAAAATCAAGTGGTGCTGGCCTGGATGATGCAACACCAACCTGCTATTGTCCCTATAATAGCCGCCAGTAAACCAGAGCAGATACGGGAATCTATGGAATCAGGTGATCTTAAATTAACCACTGAACAAATGGAGACACTGGATAGCGCCGGATGGTAAAGTAAACTTTAGCAATGATGTCAGGGAGTGGTTAAAGGTCTTTGTTCCAACAAGGTCAGCTACTACACCAGGGCCCTGGGCGCAGGCCAAGTCTGCTTACGGCCAATAGCGGACGTTGGTAAATTTGGTTATTTTAAATTCTTCTACACTAATATTTGTCGAATCAAAATGTCGATAATCATCAAGCGTTAAATGATTGTCAACCCAATAGCCGTAATTTTTTCCTAAAGGCATTGCAACAATTGAAACTCCATCCTTGTCAAATCCGATTTCTCTCCAGATCAAGTTCTCTATTTTGTCGAATTCAATTTTCCAAAAATCAACCTGATTCAATAAGTGTTCAAAGTCAGGGTTTGCCTTTGGGATTAACATTGTCAAGATTTTGGTAAAAGTATTTTTAACCACCTTTTTCAATGGTCCATTAGATGGCAATGATTTTTCTGGTTTTGGGGCGTCAAATCTTATGTAAATCTTATGGTCCATTTTTTAATGCTTAGCGACAATTACTAATCGGCATATGGCGTTTTGAATTCTAATATCTGTGAATATAGGTAATACCTAACTATCGCTTTCGGCCAATAGCGGCCGTTGGCTAAACCACTTATATTAATTACAATTCCAGAACATCTGATATCAAAAAATTAACTAAAAAGGCTAGCGCCAGGGCAAAAGCTACCAGTAAAATCACCTTTAAAACGAATCTCGTCGCTAGTGTAATTTTTTCTTTCCTTGCTATGATATGGGCATTGGTGGGAACTGCTAAACCTGGGTGTTTTACTGCAAATACTTCTCGAGGGGTAGTTATATTTTTAAGAGCAAAGTTCCCTAGTGATTCGGTGTAGAAGGTACTTTTATTGGCAATTTCATCATTAATTTTGTCTGAAATTAATACACTCCCTGGTATACCAAGAGATTCGATTCGAGAAGCTACGTTAACACCATCTCCAATGATATCTTGCTCATCATAAACTATATCACCCAAATGAATCCCTACCCGAACGGGGATCATGGGATCTTCTCTAAAGCGTAATTGCAGATCAATACCGGACTCAACAGCTTCGACAGCACTATTGTATATGCTTAAAGTACCATCGCCGAAGTATTGCAAGATTTGACCATTATACTTCTTAGTAGTGGATTCGAAAATCTCACGGTGTCTTTTTCTTATTTTTATTGCCTGTTCCTCATCTTTTTGCATTAGAGCTGAATACCCTTGTATATCTGTGAACATAATGGCCGCTAGTTGACGGGATTGGGACATGGTATTTCAACTTACGAAAATTACCATAAATGTGCACTATCCAGAATTTGGCGAACGGCCGCTTTGGGTCGTAAGCAGACCTTATCTGCAATTATCTTGGCTCAGGCCAATGTCCACCCCTTAGCCTTGTCCTCGTTTACAACGAGGGCACCCCAACCTTGAGTTTCTAACTCAACTATCTCAGTAGTTCCTCCTGAACCAAACCTATTACAAACACTAGGTTCGTTGATTCGTGTAACAAACATGGACTAGATTGGGATCAATGCACGCCATAAGTCAACTGTTCATAATGTTGAACAATCTGAATTAGATCAGCTTCATTTTTCAGGTCCAGGTTTTGATTTTTTACAAAAGCCACTACCTGATCCCCATTTTCCCATTTTTTTAGCTCCTTTTTCTTTCCCTGCAATTCACGAAACTCATTGGTAGCTTTAATTAACAAAAAATATATTCGTTCCTGATCAATCTGGATCTCGATTTGGTCATATTTTAATTCAGTGATACTGGTGGTAATGTTATCACCATCCATTACTTTCGGTAGAGTAGTGCGAAACATACTCACATGAAGACCATCATACACTCTAAGAAGTAATAAATCATTACCGACACCATCTAGGATTATAGGATTTATCAAAACTTGTGAACTGTTGGCTATTAGTATCGAATCCACTGCAATTGGATTCAATGAAAATTCTTTTCCCTCTACCAGTACCAGGAGCGTATTATTCAGTACATCATAGTTGAATGTAATGCCGGAGGCAAATCTTCCCTTTGATAGGAAAACCTCTCCTTGTTTCCAATCCGAGAACAGCTTTGAGCGTCCTTCTACTTCCGCTGGTGGTACTAGTAACCTCAAAAATTCCGTGGGGGCAATGACATTCTTGGAGTCGAGATTAGGTTGCTGCTGAGCTATAGTATCTGGAAAAATTCCTGCAATAACCATAAGAAATAAGCAGCACCTGATCATCATGACAAATTAGATTGGGTATTCAATATTACAAAAAATGCCTTAAATGACTGCTAATGGTCAAAAGTTGACACTCAATTAAGTACACACTAATATGGCTCTTTTCGCTACACCTCAGCCTCAGGGAGGTACCGTTTATCGTTTAATAAGGTGCTTTTTTAAATGTTGAATTCCGGTTTTGCGTGAATTAAACTGATTCTCCAGCTTACCAACAATATCAACCGACTGTATTTTTTGAATTTTGGTTTCTTCTCCAATTTCGTTGGTAACAATTATATTCGCAGCAGTGCTAGCTGTATCATTATCCAAATGGGTAATGTTGCTAGCTTCCAATATCAAGTCAATCATTCCGTCGTCATTTCTCAGCATTACAAATTTCCAATTTGAAGCATCGATATTCTGTTCATTCATATTACTGTCATAAATAATGAACTTGCGATCCCAATCTTTTGCTGGTTTGTAATAGTTAAACTCCCAATCATTGAGATCAGGAGCATGTTCAATTATTTTTTGACTTACCCTAATTAAATCCCTATCTCCATTAGGAGAAATGGTTAAGTACCATGGTTTGACTTTACCGGGGCCTATTTCCCAAGTAAACATCCCAAAATCAAGAATTAGATTGTCAAGATTTTCAACGATGTAATTGGCTAAAGATTCATTCTGGAAAGAATCTATGATTTGGTTTTCATTAGCGACAAACCATCTCCATAAGTTCTCTATTTTTGTATCAATCAACTTTTCAAAGTTACCTGACAACTGATTTAAGGGAATCATCCCCGTTTGGTCCTAAATATAGGTGGATAAGGCAATAAATACACAAGAGCTGGGATATTAGTAGTGCAACCTTGAGTTTCTAATTCAACTATCTCAGTAATTCCATCTGAACCAAACCTATTACAAACGTCAGGGTAGTTGATCCGCGATGCAAACGCGGACTAGATCGAATGCATGTTTAAGAGTAGGTAAATCAACTAAATATTCTCTAGCCATTTTCGTATTTCCTGTCCTATTAAATACGGATTATCCTCCTGAACATAATGGATGCCCTTCCCGATATCTACCATTTTGGTATTAGGAAATTTGTTCGATATATATTCGACCTGTTTTTTCTTGATGATTGCTCCAGGATGAGCATACAAACAAAGTTTCGGGATCTCACTTTGTGTCAACCATCTATTGTACGCGGATATAATTTCATGAACTCCTTTCGGTTTCCCATCAATTGGTATTTGAAGTGGCCAGGTCCTTACCGGTTTTCTACTGGCAATAGTCGGATATGGCTTTTTGTAATAGTCGAATTCTTCCTTGCTTAATTTTCTGACGATGGAATCCGGAACTACTTTGTTGAGAAACATATTGAATACGCTAAGCATTATCCAACCAATAACCGGAGTCCTAATCAATTTAAATACCACCTTGTAATCGGACGGGAAGTCACCCCAAGTCATGGTAGTAATTATCGCCTCCATAAAGGCTATTCCTTTTACCTTATCTCTATGGGTATTGGCATAATGAAACCCTAGACCAGACCCCCAGTCATGAATTACCAAGGTAATGTTAGTTAGGTTCAATTTATTTATGAATTTTTCAAGGTAGTCATAATGTTCCTCGAAAGTGTAATCGATATCAGGCTTGTCTGATTTTCCCATTCCTATCAAATCAGGAGCGATACACCGTCCGCTTGATTCAAGGTGCGGAATGATATTTCTCCAAAGGTAGGAAGATGTGGGTTGCCCATGTAGAAATAATATCGGATCCCCTTCTCCAACTTCCACGTAATGCATTTTTGAGCCATTAACCTCTTGATATTTAGATTCAAAGGAAAAATCAGGTGAAATATCAATATTCATTGCACTAAACTTTGTAAGAACAATTTAGACCATAGACTAGGAAAGAATTTAGTGGTTTTTGACTTAGAACCAACGGATTAGCTAATCTTTTGTTTCGGGGTTAAGCTACTCTACGATTTCGGCCAGCGGAATGTTGGAAAACAATATCTAACGCTCTTCGTACCATGTGTTTTCCAGGTATTTTTCTGTTGTCAGGTAGTTTTATTTAGTATCTAAATATCTGGCAAACCAAGTCACAATTTCCACAGTTGAGGTAACCTTATTTGGAGTTTTTCTCCACCCATGGCCCTCATCCGGAAAAAGCACATATTTAACGGGAACCCCGCGTTCTTCCAGGTTTTCAACTACTTGTTCTGCCTCAACCACTGGCACATTTGTGTCATTGGCACCATGTAATACTATGGTAGGTGTAACCACTACATCCACTTTATGAATGGGCGACAAATCCCTTAGCATGTCCGCCTCTGTATCAGGATCGCCATATTCTATTTTGGATATAGCGGCCATCCATGATTCGGTATTTTCAAAGAATGTTTTAAAATTCACCACACCAAACAAGTTAGCAGCCGCGGCAAACATTTCTGGGTATTCTGTTATACCGGCCATGACCATGTAGCCACCATAAGACCCACCCATAATACCTATTTTATTAGGATCAGAAAATCCCGAATTTACAACATGATCGTAGCAGGAATTGATATCCTTAACACCGTTTATTCTAAGCGCTCCATTATCAAGATTCACAAATTCTTTACCAAACCCTGAAGAACCTCTGACATTTGGACTGAATACCGCAATTCCTTGACTTAGTAAAGCCTGAAAAGTATAACTAAAACTGGGTCGTGATTGTCCTTCTGGCCCTCCATGGTAACTTATCACCGTTGGGTAGGGTTTGGCTCCGCCATGTGGTTCATAAAGCCAACCACTCAATTCCAGTCCATCAAAGGATTTGAATTTTACTAATTTAGGTGAAACCAGCTCTTCAAGTTTGATCCCCGGATGCGGGCTGTCTGTCAATTGCTTAAATTCGTCATTTCCAAGGTTATAAATCCAAATGTTAGCGGGCTGTGTGGACCCATTTCCTGTAAACAAGAAATATTTGTCATCTGCTGAAAAGTCACTTGCAGAAATGAGCTCCACCGGCAAATCAAGTGATTTGATTTCCTTTTCTTTTTCAAGATCGACTAGACTTACTTGATTTTTACCACCGGTATTCCATATGAGAATCGCCAATGTTCCTGATTTGTTTATAACGAAGTCCTGTAATTCAGAGTCATCACGTTCCATAAGGATTTCTATTTTATCACCTTGTAACTTGCCGAAGGCGATTAGATCTCTATTGAGGTTGGATCCCATATAGATATTGCCATTGGCAGAAAATTGGGCAAAAAATGTTCCTGGTCCATTATGTTTGGTAAGCAGTTTCTCATTTCCATCAGAATCAATCAAGAAAATATCATTGCTTCCACGACTTACCAATCGATACAATAGGGACTTGGTATTGTCTTTGGAAATATCAGATATAACACCAATACCTTGATTTTTTACCACCATTTGGGATTTACCGCTTTGCACATCATAATAATAGCTGTCCATACCGGCAGCACTCTTTTTATTCGAAGCATATGATAAAATTGTTCCATCCTCATTCCAGACACCCATCCAATTATTGGTTTTACCACCTTCAGTAAACTGCTCTGCTTGGGTTCCATCGGAATTAATTAGGTAAAGCTGACTGTTCATACCCCCGCCAGGTGAAAGTTGAAAAGCTATTCTATCTCCCTTTGGAGCCCAAACTGCACTGGAGACCGGATCGTTAAAATTCGTAAGTTGAATGGGCCAGCCACCTTCGCTTGGAATTTTCCAAAGTTGGGGAGAACCACTCATATTGGATATAAAAGCAATCTCAGAACCGTCAGGGGAGAAAGATGGAGAATAGCATGTTCCAACCTTAGCCATAGCTTCAATCTTGGCTGCTAAATCATCTTGTCCCTGGGCAGCAACCGGGACCAGCAAAAACGCAAGTAATAGTGTGTTAAAATGACTTCGGATTTTCATGATTTCAAGTATTTATTTGACCTAGCAGGTGTAAAATGTGCAATGCTCTTTATTCAGAATTATAGTGCATAATTGTAACTAAATGTAACTAAGATTTCGCTATCCCCCAACGTCCGCTTTGAGTCAAAAGCCAATCCTTAATAGTATTACTATCTGTACCTCTACAATCCGGCCCATGCTCATTTCACCAATGTGTGCTCATTGTGAATTGCTAATTGCCAACTCTCATCCTGTAAGCATTCATGGCAAACGCTCCCAGTTTGTCGGTAAGCCGGTGGTTTACATAGGCTCCTACCGCTGCTCCTACCCCGGGGATCATTTGGAAGAACTTGGCCAGGTCGATGTAATCCCGGTATTCCAGCTGGAAAGTGCGCCAGTCAAATTCGTTTATATCTTCCGGCAAAGCTTCCTTTTCTTGCTCCCAATGGGCCATGATCTTATACACTTCTAAGCGGTGCGCCTGACTGGAAAAGGTCAATTGAAAAACATGCAGGATGTAGATACGCTCCTTGTAGTCTTTCAAGTCCATTCCGTAAATATTGGCGATCTCGAACAGCATTTTCATTTTTAAGGACAACCACAAGGGAAAATCTGCCAGCCCCCATAAAAACCCTCCGGCACCGGTTAAAGCCCCTTCAACGGCCGCCGAGGAGCGGTAAAATTTAATGCGCTCCCGGATCTTGTGCTCTTTTTCCTCCAGGCTTTCTTCCAATTGCTTGGAGGGGGTGAACACATCAGCCCCTAGGATCACCGCCCGCGTCATTTGTTTTATAGCCGCAGTAATGGCCTGATGCACCTTTTCCGGGATCAGGTTGTTGATACGCTGCTGTAGGGATTTGGTCAGCCGGTTGGTGACTGAAGGCTGACACTGCATGTCCGCCTGCCATTGCTGCAATTCCTGTTGAATATGATAGGCATAAGTGTCCATATAAAGTAAAGGTAGCTATTCTTAACATTTTAGACAGGTGTGGTAGGTGTGAACACTTATGTAACCGGTGGTACCGGACGCTACGGTCTACTTGGAAGGACTTGAGTTCGTCATCCTGCAGGGGTGGCAGGCAAGCGTCTTTCGAATTCGTCTTTCGTCACACGCGCAACTAGTCCTCTTTTCCCATTGAGGACTTTTTTAGACCCCAGTTGTTAATTGATAAGGGTTAATTGTTGATTATTCATAATTGGGTAATTCCTAGATTTGAATTTGGTTATTCCAAACCTGATGCTGGCTGATTCAAAGAATTTTTATTATCTTTTCAATTTATTATTGAAACAAATCGCCATAAATAAATGTTTATTAAACACGATTATTTTTATTCTCCATGAGTGCCGTTAAATCCAAAATCTTAATCTTAACCACAAAGAACTACCCCCAAGAAATTGCTTTAAAGAATAAAATTGACCATTTAAGGGAGATATCCGACAAGATCGTGGTGGTAACCACTCGCAGGGGTAAACACAAAACATACCATGAAGTAGATGGAAATCTTACCGTGTACCGCAGGCCCAATGTGATTTTCTTCAATTTCTTTATCCGACACCTGAAAAAGTCTACTTTCCTGCCATTCCGAATAGTAAAATTTCTCTGTAAGGAATCCAGAAATGCCTATCAGGAAATTATGGTGTACCTCTATTCTGTAGGTCTTCATCGAAAACATCGCTTTCATGAAATTTGGGTGGACCGGCATACCTTTCGTAAAGCCGGCAAGGTGCATAGTTATTTTAAAAAGCCAGTGGTACCGCTGGAACTCGGAGAGGATGTTAATCCCTCACAAGTAGGACGTCTGGAAGCCATTTGGCTGAAAGTAGAGCGACGGCAACCCATGGTGCCGGTGGAAACTGCCACCCTCATTACCAATGAGGGCATTGAAAAAAATGTGAGGGGTAAAAAACGGCAAGTTACTATAATCAATAAAGAAGATTGGGAAGCCCTTATGCGCCGGTTGGGAACTTCCATAGATCCGTCCGCTAGACGGGCCAATATGATGATCAGTGGAGTACCTTTACGGGATATCCACCACAAAGTTCTCAGGATCGGTAATACACGACTATTGGTGATCGATGAAACCAAACCCTGTAAAAGAATGGACGAAGCCTGGAAAGGGCTGCATGAAGCCATGAAAGATAACTGGGTGGGCGGTTCCTATGCCAATATTCTAGAGGGAGGTGAGGTCAAAGTCGGGGATCCTGTGCAATGGGAAGATCCTGAAGAACAATCGGTGTCTCGTGCCCGTCAACCCGTTACCCAAGCCTATACGCAGTAGGTCTATCGGCCCCCATCTCTTAAATTTTCTTTTTGGCATTACAAGTAGGTGCAATCATCCTATATCAGGATACACTAACTATGTGGGTGCCGTTACGGTCAGTATTCCGGTCATTTTCTCCCAATGACCTGGATAGGTGCAGATAAAATAATAGCTACCCGCTTCTGGGGCCTCAAATTCAAGCACTACCGTTTCTCCAGGCTTAGCCAGACTGGAAGCTGCAATTACTGTGGGAATATCGGGTACATATTGCTTTTCAGGACCGGCCTTTAAACCTGCCATGGCGGTGGCATTTCTGGTTCCATAATAAACGAAAACAATATTGTGGATCATAGCGCTGTCTTGAGCCTGATTAACCAGGGTAATCCTTACCTTGGAACCCTCCCTAATCTCAATTTCATTCGGGCTAAAAGACATTTCATTCAAAGTATTTCCAATAGCATTAATGGCTACTTCCTCTATTGGTAGTGATTGAACGTCCTCCACCAGATTTGATTCCGATTCAAGCTCTTGGTTCTCCACCTCTTGTGTAGTATTTGAGTCTTTAGTTGTACAATTCGAGAAGTATACGGTAGCCGATGCCAGTGTTAGGATTAGGAAACTTACTTTCATTGAATAAAGGCCTATATTATATAAACTGTGAAATCCCATATAGAGTTGACCTACTATGATCTACTCTCAGTTTTGAAGGTTCATGCACTGGCATGTAGAACCATCCATACGGCATTAGAATACGTAGGCAGTCAATTTGGGAATAAGTCCCTCTATGAATAAGACGACCAAAAGCACACTTAAAAATGCCCATTCATTTTTGACCCGCAATGAGAATTCGTCTTTCGCAATTCAATTCCCTTATCCTGCCAAAGCACCAAGCGCTTCATACACTAGAAATGCAGGCCACACCACTGCTTTCAGGAAACCTACCACCCCTGCCCAAAAACCAGCTGCGTGGGAAATATAATAAACCGCGGCCCCGATAAATCCCAGTCCGTATACGGCATTGCCGCCATGACTACTTTTGTGAATGTTTACTTCCATGGATTCTTCGATTATGTTAATTCCTTATTTAAATCGCATTCTAAATATGAGCTAAAATCTTCGTTATGCAAAAATTGTCCGTTGCCATTGAAAAACTCAAGAACCTGCTTCCCACAGGCAAAGAGGCTACTTATTTTGAAGGCGGTCATCGCCTGCCCTCGGATTTTACCCAACAGGCATACCTTTGGCTAAAGAAAAAATTGAAATGAGAACCCCGACAGCCAACTGTTAACCTCTAAAAAGTAGACTTAATCTTGTATTCCAGCCGTACGTGGAAGCCGTTGTTTTTAGCATTGAACTCGTCTTGTACATTGGTGAAGCCCTGATAGTAGTGCGCTCCCGCGCTAAACCTGTCGGTAATATTGTACCGAAGGCCTCCTCTTAATCCGAAATCCAGGGTATTGAAGTCATCGGTAACGGTTTCTTTGGTATCGTCAAAGTCAGTTTTAATGTCCTCCGTGGCGTTAATCAGGAATCCTACCTGCGGGGCCACCACCACTTCCAAGTTATCGGTAATAATCGGAGTACTGACTTCTGGCTCCAAGTAAATATAGTTCAGTCGAAGTTTTTCCTCATAACTATAGCTCGTCATACCATCGGTAAAGGTGTCGGAGAAATCTGCGCCTCTCTTTTGGTAAGATAATATGGGTGTTAACTGAACAGGTTCTATATCTTCACAAAGCAGGGGCAAGCCCACAAACAAATCCAGGCGGCTGCCCGTCTCCCAGCTTTCCGCATCACTGCCGCTGAAATTAGTAAAACCGCATCCTCCGCCACCGGTAAGGCTTTTGGGGGCACAACAAGAAGAAAAGAAGACAATGAGCAGCACAGCGCTCATCAACTCGGTAAATCGATGAGTATTCATGGTTTGGGGGTTAGTTATCAATCCTTGAAAGTCGCTGGTTATCAATAATTTAACTATATAATTACACATGTCCAACAATAATTTGGATTTTTTATGGTATACGGCGGCACAAGTTCCCATAACCCCATCACTCCTGCCAACTCCGTTTATTAAGTCTGTTGGGGTTTATTTACCTGAGAGATTGAACTTTGCTTGAAATTGACCCCGTTTTTACGGTACTTGTATAAGTACCAACTGCTCCTACTATGCAACTCTCTGACCAAAACCGCAACACCTTATTGACTGATCTTCACCGCATTATTCAAGAACAAACCCACCATGCTATTGAGAAGATATTCGATTCACCTCTGGAAGATCGCTCTATTTACCCTCCAGATGTGAGTAAGACAGCTGAAGAAATGCAGATCCTGGCAGAGCTTCCGGACAACCCCAATTTGCGCAGTGCTTTGGAAAAGGTTTTCAAAGACAATACCGCCACTGTCTTGTTCCGTTTTTTCAGTATCATCGATCGCGTGGGCTATCCGGACCCGCATTCCGGTACCTGGGCCCCTATAACATTGGTTGACCTGCCCGAACAACATGAACAGGATATTGACTTACACGACAATTTTTTCGAGACCTACTGGGATTGGAAAGAGAAGTATCGAGATCAGAACCACAAGCCGGTTAGCTAAGCCCATCGCCACAAAGGACGACGCTCTACCATAAAGTTTAAAAATTATGGTTATTTATCAGGTCCAAGTAGTGGTCCAACCACAAATCGAAGGTGAATGGCTGGACTGGATGAAAAAAGTCCATGTACCTGATTTAATGGCTACGGGGCTTATCGTTTCTTCACAGATAACCAAGTCGCTGGAAGAAGCACATACTTATTATTTCAGCTACTGGTTCCATTCTCAGGAACACTATCAAAGCTACGTCCGGGATCACGCCCCTAGGCTCAAGGCGCATCCCATTGAAGTGTTCGGTGAGAAATTCGTAGCCAGCCGCAAATTATTGGAGGTAATTTAATATTCCCCAATATCATTTGCCTATTGTTCATTGTTCATTGTCCATTGTTCATTGTCCATTGTTCATTGCCCATTGTGAATTGCCCACTGCCCATTATTAGACGTCCGATAAACTTCAGTAACTCAAAACATTTTTAGTTTTAGACCGTAAACCTTTGGTGAAAAATAAACATTTCACTAACTTTTTCAGTTAATCCGGAAATTACTGATCTCTTGTGAGCAAGATTTTTACTTTTAATCCCTGGCGTTCATTGGCTGTTTATATGTTGGCCGCACTTTTCATGGTAAACTTGGCAGCTCCCTTATTAACAGCATTGGAAAATTCTCCAAGTATCGGCTGGTGCGACGCTTACGATATGGAAAGCGAAAATCAGGAAAAGCAAGGTGAGGAGCTGGACGATAAAGTACCAACAACCAACACCGATCAGACGACCTTAACCAGCAAATTGGTGGAAACAAATTCCTATTACACCTATCAGGAATCCGTATTCCATCCCGAGCAGATCTCACCCCCTCCTGAACTCCTATAGTATTTTTCCCATTGAATTGGGCTTCAGCATTGTTTAATACCCCTGTTCTGCAGGATCATACATTTTAACCTCTCAACTAATTAATAGAAATGAAAAAATTTGGGTTTGATTTCTCACATTTTAAAGGAGACCTGTTTGGCGGTATCACCGCCGGAATTGTGGCTTTACCCCTGGCCCTGGCTTTCGGTTTGCAATCCGGACTAGGAGCCGCCGCTGGCTTATACGGAGCCATCATTATCGGATTTTTTGCGGCCTTGTTTGGGGGTACCAACACTCAGATCTCCGGACCGACTGCTCCCATGACCGCTGTCAGTATGGTGGTGATTGCAGGTATTATTGCGGCCAATGAGGGGGATATGGAACGTGCACTACCGGCAATTCTGGTAGTTTTCATTTTGGCAGGTCTCATGCAGATCGGCTTGGGTTTTCTTAAAGTAGGTAGTTACATACGATATATTCCCTATCCGGTGGTCTCCGGATTCATGACCGGTATCGGAGTCATTATTATCATCACCCAGATCCTTCCCCTCTTGGGATATTATCCTAAAGAAGATCTGGATTATGTAAACCAGTTTAAACCTGAAGCTGAAGAAGTGTTGCTAGAGCGTATTCTGAAAGAGGAGGCCGAAGAAGAGATATTGGTGTTGGAAGATTTTAAAGAAACCGTTCGCAGGGCCGGTCAGATCTCCGAAGAAGAGATTATGCAAGAAGCACGCACTTTGGCCGCTAGTAATTCCAGTGGTGTAATAGGTTCACTCAGTGTGATGGACCGGGCTTCAACGTATTTCAATTACATCGATCTGATCATGGGTCTGGCCACCGTATTCATTATTTACGGTTTTAAAAGGATCACCAAGGTGGTCCCCAGCAACCTGGTGGCACTCTTGGCAGTTACCGGGGTGGCCGTTGCATTTATCCCAAACTACCGTACTATCGGAGAAATACCCAGTGGATTCCCTTTACTGCAGTTGGATATTATAATAGGTTTTAAACTGGCACAGGTGCTTCCCTATATCTTTACCGCCGCCTCCCTGGCGGCGTTGGGGGCCATAGACTCCTTACTTACCTCTGTGGTGGCTGACAACATGACCAAAACCAAGCACAATCCCAATCGGGAGTTGGTTGGACAAGGTATAGGCAATTCTATTGCCGCCATGTTTGGAGGTATCCCTGGAGCCGGAGCTACTATCCGTACGGTGGTAAATATTGAGTCCGGTGGGAAGACCAAACTGTCAGGAATGATTGCCGGTTTATTGCTGCTGGTGGTCCTGTTGTCATTGGGGCCGTTGGCATCCAAGATTCCTGCCGCTGTCTTGGCCGGTATCCTGCTTACGGTGGGTATTGGAGTCATGGATTGGAAAGGCCTAAAGCACATCCGTATTCTGGCCCCCAGCGAAGTGGTGGTAATGATCCTGGTGCTGGCGCTTACAGTCTTTGTGGGCTTGATCGAAGCGGTAGGGATTGGTTTTATATTGGCATCTATTCTGTTCATGAAAAAGATTTCCGACGTAGTACAGAAGCGGGTAAGAACCGCTCCTTTGAAGGACTTCTCCAGGGAGTTGCCCTGGGCGGACGAAGGAGATGTCATCGACCGTGTGGGTGATAAAGTATATATCAAACATTTGGATGGACCGTTGTTTTTTGGTTTTGCCACCAGGTTCCAGGAAATGATTCGGGCCCTTCCCAACGTAGAGGTAGTGATCATCCGTATGGACAAGGTACCCTATATTGACCAATCCGGGCTCTATGCCCTGGAAGATGCTATCATGGACCTTCAGGAACAGGGGATTAAAGTGGCATTTACGGATGTTAGTGGACCACCCCTGGAGCTTTTAGAGGCATTCAATCTGATCCCGGGTCTGGTAGAACGGGAATACTGTTTTGAAAATTTTCATCAAGCCAGTGAATGGTTGGAAAAATATCTGAGGGACCAGGATATTACACCAGCCCTAACTGAAAACTAAGACAGCTGGAGCTTAGATATTTGAGATAATATCCTGGCTATTTAGTATTTTATATACACAATGCTATCAGCCATGACAGAGGATCTCAAATTGAAGGTATTTGCCAGCATTAAGGACTTGCTGATACCTTATGTAGTCAACTTAGAGGTCCGAGGTCAGCAAGCTGACCAATACCATCTTTACGGACAAAAGGAAGTGCAACTGCCGCACAAAGTCCAACAAGGCATGTACTTTGCTTCAGTGGTGAACAATAAGGGATTCGTGGGCTTCTATTTTTTCCCGATTTATACCCACCCACATGAATTCAAGAATCTTGACCCGGCACTCTTGAAATGCTTGAAAGGTAAATCCTGTTTTCATATTAAGAAGGATGATGCCCAACTGTACCAGGCTATCCGGGCAGCATTGGCGCAAGGATATGATCTTTACAAGAGGATTAAATACCTGTAAGCTATGGACAACACCTTGAGCCGCCTTCAGCAATTAGGGTTGATGCTACCTCCCGCCCCACCGCCTGTGGCCAACTATTTAGGTACTCAGCGGTTCCATGACATTTTATTCATTTCAGGACGCAAAAGCGAATTGACCGGTGCCGTGGGCGTGGAAGTAGACCCGGAACAAGCCAAGCTGGCAGCCAGAGATACCATGCTACTGTTGTTGTCGATCATTAAAAACGACATCGGACAGCTGGACCACATAGAACGGATCTTAAAAGTGCAAGGCTTCATTCGTAGCGGGCCTGCTTTCACCGGTCAGCCTCAAGTGCTGGACGGGGCCTCTGAGCTGCTAATTGAGCTGTGGGGTGATAATGGAAGGCATGCCCGCACCGCCACTGGTACCTCGCAATTGCCTTATGGAGCCACTATTCAGCTTGATATGATCCTACAGCTTCACCAGAACTATGATCAGACCTAATGCAAGCTTCACAACTCCTACAGATAAATCCTGTACTTCCAGCTTCTGATATGGAAATGACTATTAGTTTCTGGCAGCTCATGGGGTTTGAAAAGGTCTATGACTCCACTCAATATGGCGAGGAACCTGTCAACTACGCCGTGATGAAGAGGGATAACCTATGCGTGCATCTGCAATTATTTGTTGATCTGGAAAACCAGTTCAGTCCCCAAATACGCTTTGAGGTACGGGGCGTGGAAGACCTGTTTCAGGAATACCGGAGTAATCGGCTCCTCCCTGACAACGCCCACCTTCGTCAAACCGCCTGGGGAACCAAGGAATTTGGTTTATTCGATCCCAATAAGGTAGGGATTACGTTTTTTGAAAGTACACACTAACTTCAGGCACTAGTCCCTTCATGTCCAGGCTATCAGTTACATCTCTTGAAGTCCTGGCGGTGATCCTCACTGCAGTGGGTAAATTCGTATTTATTGATTGGTTTGATCAGAAGTTTTGGTATGTATCAATTGCCTGCCTGGGGTGGCTCATCTATATATTTTGGCAGTTAAAAACAAATCCCAAAAAAGTTCGGCAATGGGGTTTTGGAAAAAGGGGATTCAGGCCAAGCTTAAGATATCTTTTCCCCTTTGCCGCCGTTAGCCTGGCCATCTTCATCATTTACGGGTTCTGGAGCGGACGAGCAGTGATCCACTGGCACATAATTCCCATTTTGATCCTCTATCCCCTTTGGGGTACTATTCAACATTTTTTGCTGATAGCACTGGTAGCAGGAAATTTAAACCGTATGGATACACCTAAACTATCCCACTGGACCATCGTATTGCTTACTGCCACCTTATTCTCACTGGTGCATTATCCTTCCTACGGTCTAATGGGCGCTACCTACTTGCTGGCAGCTCTTTATGTAAATACTTATATTAAGTTCGAAAATTTATGGGCACTTGGCCTCATACACGGATGGCTGGGAGCATGCTTCTATTATTTGGTACTAGGGCGTGATACCTGGCTGGAATTTGTGGCAGCTGTCCAATAGAAAAAAACATAATATGCCTAAAGAACGACGGTATGACCTCGACTGGTTAAGGGTCATGGTATTTGGTTTATTGATCCTCTACCATGTAGGCATGTTCTTTGTACCCTGGGGCTGGCATATTAAGAATAATGAAATCAGTGAATCCATGCGCTGGCCCATGCTGTTCATCAATCAATGGCGGCTCCCCATACTGTTTGTCATTTCCGGTATGGGTACGCGATTCGCCCTTTCGTTTCGCAGTCAGCGGCAGTTCCTGGGAGAGAGGGCCTACCGCCTGCTTATCCCTTTGGTTTTTGGGATGCTGCTTATAATTCCTCCCCAGGTATTTGTGGAAAGAATCGTCAATGAACAATTTACCGGCAGTTACTGGAGTTATTTGGTATCAGGCACTGCATTTCAGGGGATATACCCTCAAGGCAACTTCTCCTGGCATCATTTGTGGTTCTTGCCTTACCTTCTAGTTTACTCCCTGGCCTTTTCAGGGCTCTTCGTCTACCTGAGGAACCATCCTGAAAATCGCTTGATCAGATGGTTGGACATAATGTTGCAGAAACCCCGTAACCTGTATCTCTTCATCATTCCTCTATATTTCGCAGAAACCTTGATGGAACCGTTTTTTCCCAGTACGCATGCCCTGGTTGGCGATTGGTTCAACTTGGTCAATTACGGGATGCTCTTTTTGTTTGGGTACCTGTTGATTTCAGTAAAAGAAACTTTCTGGAAGTCTTTGGAAGCAGTTAAAAGCCCGGCACTGGTATTGGGCATCAGTGGATTTGCTGTATTGTTGTTCATTAATATGTTCATTGAAGACAGCATGGTGGTGCATTTTACGGAAGGTCTGATCAAGGTTGTCAACCTTTGGTCGTGGATATTAGTGCTGTTTGCCTACGGAGCTCAATACTTAAACCGCCAAAGCCAGCTTTTAGCCTATTGTAATCAAGCTGTCTATCCATATTACATCCTACATCAAACCGTCATCATCATCATTGCTAATTTTTTAATTGACCTGAGCTGGTCGGTTACCTGGAAATTTTTCGTTTTAACTTTGGGGACTTTTTTAGTCAGTGGAATTATTTACGAACTCTTTATTCGACGCATCAAGCTGTTGTGGCCGTTTTTTGGGTTAAAATCCCGCTAGTTAATTGGTGAAGTTAAAATGCAAACTTACAAAGGTACCAAATGAGGATGGATGCATGTTTTCCCTTTTATAAAGTATGGTATTTTTAATTCCTACAAAAATACACAGGGATGAAGATCTGGGTATTGCTGCTTAGCCTGCTTTGGTTTACCGATAGTTTACAGACTACAGTAGCTCCGCAAAATAGCCAACAACGGGTGGATGAATTGAATGAGCTATTTAAACGTTCTTTACATCACAACCCCATTAAAGCTTTAGAGTACAGTAAAGAAGCTCTAAGTATAGCTGAATCTATCGAGTATGATAGAGGGATAGCCTATGCTTTGAACAACCTGGGGGTAATTCAAAACAACATAGGTAATCTGGACAAAGCCCTGGAGTTTTTCTTCAAATCCTGGCGCATACATCAGGCCATTCAAAATAATGATGGACTGGCTGTTACCTTAAACAACATCGGCACTATCTATTCGGCCAAAAGAAACTACAATAAAGCCCTGGATTATTTCGTACGGGCACATGGTATTGTACTTTCCTTACAAGATACCAGTAAGATCATCGGTTCGTTAAATAACATCGGCAATGTGCACTTAGCCAGAAATGAAGATCAGCAAGCCCTGGAGTATTACCGGGAGTCCCTGTCTCTTTATAATTTGTTATCCGATCGTTACCAGGCTTTTGATCCCCATACCAATATTGGCAACATTTTTTTCAGGGACGCTTCATACGATAGCGCCTTGTACTATTACCAGCAATCTCTGGCTATTGAAGTGGCCAATGAGAATTTGGCTGGACAGGCTCAGGCATTGAACAACATGGGGGTTACCTACGATCACTTAAAACAGTACGACCGGGCGGTAAACCATCATGTGGATGCTCTGGAGATTGCTCAAACCCTCAACTCCAAGCCGTTAATAATGCGGATCTATAAATCCCTAAGTGATTCTTACTTCAATAAAAAGGAATGGTTACTGGCCAAGGACTACTTGTTGTTACATGGTATTGTTAAGGACAGCATCTATAATGAAGAAAGCAATCGTCGTATTGGGGAATTGGAACGTTCCTATGAACTGGAACAACGTGAGCGCGAAATTGAACTATTAAAGAAAGAAAGTGAGATCCAGCAACTGCAACTAAAAAACAATCGCAATAGTATTTTGGCCATCGTATTTGGCGCTGCCGTACTGTTCATATTGGCCATCTTTTACTATCTGAAAAACCAAAGCAGTCAAAAGACCCGTGCGCTGCTAGCCAGCAAAAACCAGGAAATTACCGAAAGTATTCACTATGCGAAAAGCGTGCAAGCTGCTATCCTGGATCAGGAATCCATTGCCAAGAGCTTCCCGGAATCATTTATTTTCTACCGCCCCAAAGACATCGTAAGTGGGGATTTCTACTGGCACAGTAAATTGAACGGTTCCGACATCCTGGCCACCGTGGATTGTACCGGACATGGTGTGGCAGGAGCGTTTATGACGGTGATCGGCAATTCGCTATTGAACCAAATCGTGGTGGAAGACCATGAACTAAACCCAGCACGCATTCTGGAGCAGCTGGATATTAAATTACGCCAAACCCTGAAAGACAAACAGGTGGATATCAGCAAACATGGAATGGACATAGCCATTTGCCGAATCGACAAGTCAGAGAAAAAATTGACTTTCGCGGGTGCACGCAGTGATCTTTATACCATCCGCGACGGCGCTCTACAAGAAATAAAGGGAGATCGTCATACTATTGGAGAAAATCTAAATGATGAGCATAAGGCCTTTCAACAACAGGAACTGAGCTATCAGGATGAGGATCTGTTCTACTTGACTTCAGACGGATTTGCTGACCAGTTTGGTGAACAGCCCAATAAGAAATTCATGAAAAAGAATTTCAAACAACTATTGGCTTCTATTCACGATTCTCCCTTGCCTCAACAGGAAGCGCTGTTGGATCGTGCTCTGGAAGACTGGCAGGGTAAAGTCGAACAAACCGACGATATCCTGGTTCTTGGCATCAAATGCAGCCATCAGTAATTGCTGGGTAGATCATAGTAATTAATAAACTCACCCTCGCCTTTCACTAAATCACTCCAGGACTGGATTTGGAAATTGATCTGGACCACAGAAGCCGGGCTCATACCGTTGACCTCCTGATTACAAAGATAATCGGCTACATAGGTTATAGCAGGATTATGTCCTATCACCAACAGGGTATCCAGACTATCGTTTTGACGTGATAAGAAATCATAGAACCCCCGCACGCTTACTTCATAGAGATTCTCTTCGATCATTACGTTTTCTATGGGAAATTCTAATTGCGACGCCACCAACTCCGCCGTTAACAAAGCCCGCTGTGCATGGCTGCTGATGATAGCTTGCGGCATTACCCCCTCATCTTTCAAATATTTACCCACCAAAGAGGCATTTTTCATACCCTCAGAAGTTAACTTCCGATCGATGTCCTTGCCTGTTTCACTGGAATTTTCACTGTTAGCATGCCGGATGAGAATTAGTTTTTTCATATCAAATTACCACATAATACCAAGGTTTTACCCTTAATGTTTAAAAGTACCTATTTACGATGATAAATTCTGCCTACTTGTTTTTTTTGGAAAAATTTAATGATATTTGGTTTTTTGCAAATTTTGAAATCACCTGATAATGGCCAAGAATCTGGTAATTGTTGAGTCACCAGCTAAAGCTAAAACTATAGAAAAATATCTCGGAGACGACTTCACTGTAGCCTCGAGTTACGGACATGTGCGCGATCTTCCCAAAGGCGATAATGCCATTGATAAAGAGAATAATTTTAAACCAACATATGAGATAAGCAAGGATAAGTTAAGCATAATCAAGACTTTAAAATCGCTTGTTAAAAAAGCAGAACTTATCTATCTCGCTAGTGATGACGACCGTGAGGGCGAAGCGATTTCCTGGCATTTAAAGGAGGCGCTGGATCTTGACGATGCCAGTACCCGCCGTATTGTTTTTCGTGAAATCACCAAGAATGCCATCCTTAATGCCATTCAAAATCCCCGGGGTATCGACCTTGATTTGGTGAATGCCCAACAGGCCAGAAGGGTGCTGGACCGATTAGTGGGGTTCGAACTTAGCCCTATTTTATGGAAAAAAATTAAAACCGGATTATCGGCTGGACGGGTTCAATCGGTAGCAGTACGCCTGGTGGTAGAGCGCGAAAGAGATATTGAAAAATTCACCCCAAAGATCAGTTACAAAGTGGTAGCCGAATTCGATCTGGGTAATGGAAAAGTGCTGCAAGCGGAATTGGGAAAAAGAATCAATAGCGAGGAAGAGGCTGCAGCTTTTCTGGAACTTTGTATTGGTGCGGAATTTTCTATCCAAAACTTAGAAACCAAACCCAGTAAGAGGTCGCCGGCTCCTCCTTTTACTACTTCTACCCTGCAACAGGAAGCCAGTCGCAAATTGGGATTTTCAGTAGCTCAAACCATGACCCTTGCCCAAAGACTGTATGAGAGCGGTCATATCTCTTACATGAGGACAGACAGCGTCAATTTAAGTCAGGAGGCCATTAAGGGAGCCAGCAGCCAGATTGTGGGTAATTACGGACAGGAATATCTGCAAAACCGGGTGTTTAAAACCAAATCGCAATCCGCTCAAGAAGCTCATGAAGCCATTAGACCAACTGACTTTACCGCCAGCAGCCGGGGAGGTGATCGCAATGAACAACGACTTTACGAACTGATCTGGAAACGGGCTATCGCTTCTCAAATGGCCGACGCTCAACTGGAAAAGACCATTGCCACTATTGGTATTTCCACTTCCGATCAAAACCTAATCGCTCAAGGCGAGGTGGTTAAGTTCGACGGCTTCCTTAAGGTATATATGGAATCCACCGATGAGGATGAAGAGAACGGTGAAGGTAAGGGTATGCTGCCCCCTTTGTCCATTGGTCAGTCGCTTAAATTGAAATTGATGCGCTCGCGCCAGGGATTTTCCCGCCCTTCTGCTCGTTACACGGAAGCCAGCCTGGTTAAAAAACTGGAAGAGATGGGTATCGGCCGACCCTCCACCTATGCTCCAACCATATCTACCATACAGAAAAGAGATTATGTGGTGAAGGAAAATCGCGAAGGAAGAGAAAGAGAATACATTAGCTTGGTACTTGAAGATTCACAGGTAAAACGGTCAATGAATACGGAAGTAACCGGGACTGAAAAAAATAAGCTCTTTCCCACCAATACTGCCATGATCGTGAACGACTTCCTGGTAGAACATTTCGAAAACATCGTCGATTATTCCTTTACCGCCAGAGTGGAGAAACAATTCGATGAAATTGCCCGTGGTGGTAAGGAATGGGATCAGATGATAGACAGTTTCTACGGGGACTTTCACCCTATGGTTGAGAAAACCGAGTCCTTGGAACGATCGGATGTGGGAAGTTCCAGGGAACTGGGAACCGAACCCCAAACTGGTAAACCAGTGGTAGCTAAATTAGGTAAATTTGGCGCCTATGTACAAATTGGTGAAAACCCCAGTGATGAAGAGGAACGGGAAAAGCCCAGGTACGCCAGCCTTCGCCAAGGTCAGTTGATAGAAAGCATCACCCTAGAAGAGGCCCTGGAATTGTTCAAACTCCCCCGGGAGGTAGGAACTTTTGAGGACGAGGTGATGATTGCTGCCATTGGAAAATTCGGCCCTTATGTGAAGCACCAAAATAAATTTGTCAGCATTCCTAAAGACGAGGACCCCTTGTCCATTACAGAGGCTCGCGCCATAGAGTTGATCAAGGAGAAAAGAAAGCTGGATGCAGAAAGGTACATCAAGACCTTCCCTGAAAATGAGGATATTATGGTATTGAACGGCCGCTATGGTCCTTACATCAAAGCTGGTAAAAAGAACGTCAAGATCCCCAAAGACAAAGTTCCTGAGGAGCTAACCCTGGAAGAATGTCTGGAATTGGCCGAAAAAGCCCCTGAAAGGAAAGGTCGGGGTCGAAGAAAATAACTAGTCATGAGCCGCCGCAAGATTGTCGTCCTATCTGGTGCCGGCATCAGCGCTGAAAGTGGCATTCCCACATTTAGAGATGCTGATGGTCTATGGGAAGGGCATGATGTGATGGAGGTCGCTTCCCCCCAAGGATGGCAACGTAATCCCCAGCTGGTGCTGGATTTCTATAATCAACGCAGAAAAGTGGCCCGGGAGGTGGAACCAAATCGTGGCCATAGCATTCTGGCAGAACTGGAGGAAGAATATGAGGTGGTCATTGTCACTCAAAATGTAGATGATCTGCATGAAAAAGCAGGTTCTTCCCAAGTAATTCATCTACACGGTGAACTGTTCAAATCCCGTAGTACCGTCGATCCGTCACTGATTTACAATGTGGAGGGCTGGGAACTAAACTGGGGCGACACCTGCGAAAGAGGGTCACAGTTACGTCCGCATATCGTTTGGTTTGGTGAAATGGTGCCCATGATGGAGGTAGCTGCTCTACACGCCCAACAAGCGGAAATTTTCATTGTAGTGGGAACTTCGCTGGCGGTTTATCCGGCGGCGGGCCTGCTAGACTTCGTTTCCTCCTCAGTACCCAAATACATCGTAGATCCTAATATGCCTGCCGTCCAATCCAGGCCCAACCTTCATCTTATTGAAAAGATCGGCAGTGAAGGATTACAGGAGGTGCGGGAGAGGCTTCTATAAATTACCAGGGCCGACAGTGCAGCTGAGCATTTTTGATAAACAATCTTCCGGGTATATTGTTGGTGAATAACTGACCGGTGCCCAGACCTTGGTGGCCCTTATAAGGTATGGACGCCGTAAACTGAGCAATAGCATTAAGCCCTACATTTGACTCTAACGCCGATGTGATCCACCAACCGATCCCCATGGACTCTGCTAAATCGATCCATTCACGTGTTGATGAAATGCCTCCCAGCAACGTGGGTTTCAACACAATATATTGGGGACGCAGAGCCTCCAACAACTCTTTTTTTAGATCATATTCCTGAATCCCGATGAGCTCCTCATCAAGAGCTATGGGCATCGGGGGCTGTCTACAGAGTTTACTCATAGCTTCTGGTTGTCCCGGGGCCAACGGTTGCTCAATAGAATGCAGGTTGTAACGGGACAATTGGGTTAGCTTTGTGTTGACCTCCTCATGATCAAAGGCGCCGTTAGCATCCACTCTCAATACCAGGTCGGGGGGTGCCTGGCTGCGGATGTATTCCAATACCCTACATTCTTGTTCAAAATCCAAGGCTCCGATCTTCATTTTCAAGCATTTATAACCCTGTTGCAGCTTGTGATCGATCTGTTGCTTCATAATATCAATTGTTCCCATCCAGATCAACCCATTTATGGGAATAGTGGCCCGTCCCTTAGTAAACTCACTGGGAAAAATCATTTGCTGGCCGCCGTTTAACAAATCCAACAAGGCCACCTCCAAAGCAAAGCGGATGGCGGGAGCTTGGGGATTGATCTCAGAGACCATACTATTTACTTCCTGTAAACTATGGGGAGCGCTGTACCCCGAGATGGCATCACATGTCTGATGTAGCCATGAATGAAAATCAGGGTGGTCATCGATACTGAGGTCTTTTAAGGGCCCAGCCTCTCCAATCCCTTGAAGATTATTGGCGGTATTGCGGATTTTCAGTAAATAGGTAGTTTTTTCACGCAATACACCGCGGCTGGTACCGGCGTCGAACTTGAAGTGTAATGTACAGGGCTCTATGACAGCAGTTAGGGGCATACAGACAAGGACTAATACTAAGACAGACCCTCAATCAAACAACTGTATAAGCTGTCCAGGTGCTCTTCACGATTATATATATGCGGAGCAACACGAATGGCATCACCCCTGTAGCTGATAAACACTTTTGACTCTTCAAGTCTTGATTGCAAATTATTTGAACGGTAATGCTCCGGAAAACGTATTCCAAATATGTTGTGGGCCCGGTATTGAGAATCCTCAATGAGAAATCCTTGAGACTCTAACTTCTGTAGTACCTTGCCGCTAATGGATTCACAATAGTTCTGGATATTCTGTACGCCCCAATTCAAAATTTGACCTATGGATTCATTAAGCATGGGAACCAGGAAAAAATTACTTTTCTCTCCCATATCGTATCGGACTGCATAAGGATGATACTGCTCCTGATAGCGCACCAAGCCCTTGAAATCATCGCTCCCTATCCTGTTGATCCAATTCTCTTCTAATGGTATTCCTCCGTCAAAGGCCGGCCCAAAGTAAGCCAGAGCCAAGGAATAGGGTCCCAATAACCACTTATATCCCGCACAGATCAGGGCATCGGGATTTACCTCCGCTACGTCAAAGGGCATGGCTCCTACCGTTTGTGTGCCATCCACAATCAACATGGCTCCCACCTCCCGGGTGCGCTTGCGGATGGCCTTAAGGTCAAACAAAGTGCCGTCCGCCCAATGTACAGTACCTACCGCTACCGCTGCGGTTTTTTCATCAATGGATTCCAAAATTTTGGTATTCCATAATTCACCCCGGCCTTTTTTTGCATGGGGTGCACTAATAATCCGTAGTTCCAAACCCTGTTCCTTACATAATCGGGTCCAGCAATAGATATTGCTGGGGAATTGCTCCTCCAGAGCGATTACATTCTCACCTTTACTCACCGGTAAATTTCGGGCCACTGTGGCCAAACCATAAGAAACTGAGGGCATAACGGAAACCCTCAAAGGCTCGGGGGCATTTACCAGGGTAGCAAAGTTTTGTTTAAGATCATCAACAGGTTCAAAAAAGTCTTGAACGCCAATAGTAAACGGTTGCTGTTTCCTCAACATGGCCTGATGTCCGGCCGCTACAGTCTCATGGGTTAAGGGTCCCATATACGAGCAGTTGAGATAGGCTACCTCATCAGGGATTCCAAATCGATGACTCTGGCACTCCATTAGTTGTTAGTTTATAGTACTTTTTAAGTCAGCACAGGTGATCAAACGGACTCCTGCTTGCTGCATATCTTTCAAGGCGATCTCTCCATCCTGGGGGTGAAGATTTACTGCCCGGGTGGCATCAGTAATAACTGTGGTGTCAAAACCCAGCTTTACGGCGTCCAAAGCGGTGAACTTTACACAATAATCCGTAGCCAAGCCCACTATATAAACTTCCGTGACCCCTTGTGAATGGAGGTAATCCCCTAACCCGGTATCTTTGGTGTGACCGTTATCGAAGAATCCACTATAGCTGTCGATATTGATATCAGTGCCTTTCTGAAAAACCATCCGGATAGCATCGACATTCAAGTCATGGGAAAATGCTGCCCCTTTTGAATGCTGTACGCAATGATCCGGCCACAGTACCTGGGCCAAACCGTTTAAATCAATAACATCTCCAATTTTTGCTCCAGCGTGGTTGCTGGCGAAACTAAGGTGCTGCGCCGGATGCCAATCCTGAGTAGCTACCACTTGGCTAAATAAAGGGAGCAATTCGTTGACCAGGGGAACAACCGCATCCCCGGAAGGAACCTCAAGTGCTCCTCCGGGCAGGAAATCATTCTGTATGTCCACCAGTAGTAAAGCCTTCATTTCAAGTGACGTAGTTTCAAAATAAGTTCTGTTTTTAAATGGTGCAAAGACTTTTCCAAACCCACCACGTAGCTGTGGGGATTAACAAATCGTCTTACAGCTTTGTCCAACTGCCCCACTTCTTTACGGACCTTCTCCCGAATCTCATGAATATCGGGTTCGTGGTAAACCAATTGGCCATCTTTAAATATGGGTTCTAGTAAATCCCGGTAGGAAGCCCCTGAAGTAATTTTTTTTCTGCGAGTAACATCCATAGGATCTATCAAGACATAATCCTCAGTTAGCTCAGTGTTCAGATCGTAAATCATATCCGCTACCATCTTGCCGTTGCTGGTAAATCGACGCACTTGCTGAATCCCAGGGTTATTCACTTTAATCGCTTGTTCGGACAGTTTAAGTTTGTAGTTCCACGCTTCATCTTTACGGACGGCACTCAGCTTGTATACTCCTCCCAGCGCTGGCTGGTCAAAAGCAGTAACTAATTTGGTGCCCACACCCCAGGTATCGATATCCGCAGCCTGATCGTTGAGACTGGTTATGATATTCTCGTCCAGATCATTGCTGGCCACTATTTTAGCATCTTGAAAACCGGCTTGATCCAGCATTTGACGGGCCCTATTGCTAAAATAGGCCAGATCACCGGAGTCTATGCGTATACCTAGCAATTCTTTACCCTGTTCCCTCAGTGCTTTACCTACCTCAATAGCATGGCGGACTCCCTGTAAAGTGTCGTAGGTATCCACTAAGAATACGCAATTATTAGGCATAGCATGAGCGTATCTACGGAAGGCTTCCAATTCATTATCAAAGGACATCACCCAACTATGAGCGTGCGTACCGGCCACCGGGATGTTGAACAATTTACCGGCCAATACATTGGAAGTAGAATTACACCCGCCGATGTAGGCTGCACGGCTGGCGCTGAGCGCTCCGTCAATTCCCTGTGCCCGGCGTAACCCAAACTCCATGATCTTCTCCCCCTTGGCGGCCTCGAATACCCTGGCTGCCTTGGTGGCTACCAACGATTGGTAGTTGATCAGGTTAAGTAACGGTGACTCCAATAGCTGACATTGAATTATGGGGCCTTGAATGCGGATCAGGGGTTCATGCGGAAATACCACCGTCCCCTCTGGGATGGCGTCCACCTGACATTGAAACTTCAAATTTTTTAAGTACGACAGAAACTCTTCCTCAAATAGCGGTGTTTGATCATGTCCTTTTAAATGCCTGAGGTAAGCCAGGTCCTCATCCACGAATTGATACTGCTGCAAAAATTCGATCACATAGCTGAGTCCGCAGGTAATGGTAAAACCCCCCTTAAAGGGATTTTTACGAAAGAAAAGATTGAATACACTTTCTTCTTCACCTCTACCTTCTTTCCAAAAAGCGTAGGCCATGGTGAATTGATACAGATCCGTTAGTAGAGCTAACGAACCACCATAGAGGTCCTTGGTAATTTTCACACCCTATGATAATAAAAAAAGGTCATATAGACCTTCTCATGTGTTGAATACCGGGAATTCATAGCAGTTCCAACTGCTCTTCTTTTATGTCAATGTTATGATATACTTTTTGCACATCGTCATCGTCTTCCAAAGTATCGATTAGTTTCATCACTTTACCCAGAGCCTCATCATCCAGCTCCACTAGTGTATTAGGTATTCTTTGCAGTTCTGCATTCTCCGCTTCGATTTGCAGGGATTCCAGCTTACGCTGCATGCTGCCAAAATCTTCCATTGCACAACTAATGTGCATATAACCGTCGGCTGTTTCTACCTCCTCCGCTCCCGCATCTATAAGCTCCAGTGTTAGGTCATCGCTATCCGTATTCTCCGGAGTGTTAACCGTGAACACACCCTTGCGATCGAAAATAAACTCCAGGGATCCATTAGTGCCCAGGTTGCCTCCATATTTAGAAAAGGTCGACCGGACCGACGAAACGGTGCGGTTCAGATTATCGGTAGTGGTTTCCACAAATATTGCCACTCCATGTGGCGCATAACCCTCATAGGTAGTTTCTGTGTAATTCTCTGAATCATCTCCCGACCCTTTGCTGATGGCTCGGTCGATATTGTCCTTGGGCATATTAACACCCTTAGCATTCTGTATGGCCAATCTCAATCGGGGATTACCCTCAGGATCGGGACCGCCTGTTTTTGCTGCCACGGTGATCTCCTTGATCAGCTTAGTGAAAATTTTACCCCGCTTAGCGTCCTGGGCGCCCTTCCTTCGTTTTATATTTGCCCATTTACTATGTCCAGCCATGATCTTAATTGAGTTTTTGACAGAACAAAAATACGAGAATTTACACTACAATTAAAATTACCCCTGCTGACTCAGTTGATCTTTATAGGCCTTGTAGCGGAGATTAAGAATCACCCCGATCAATACCAAACCCATGCCCAGATAGGCGGGTATCCCGTAGTGCTCCTTAAAGAATATAAACCCAAAGCTCAAAGCGAAAATAATGCCCAGATAGCTGATAACCGATACCTTCGACAGCTCCTCGGATTGGTAGGATTTAGTCATATAGAACTGGCCCAATTGAGTCAGGATCCCTACCAAAACCAAATATAGCCAGTCCCAACCTCGAGGTGTAACCCAATAGAAGATGGACAATAATCCAGTGATGGGAATGGATACCAGTGGAAAATAAAATATTACTACCAGAGGATGTTCGGAAGTTTTTAGTTTTCGGATCATATTATAAGCCAGGCCCGTAAATATAGCACCAGCAACTCCCAAGCCTGCATATAATAGAGAGATACGATGATCAACCCCCTGGATGACCAGTATCCCTAAAAAAGAAAGGAAAAAGAAAGCAAATTGCCAGGGAAAGACTTTCTCTTTTACCAAAAATATACCCAGCACACTAGTAAATACCGGAGCCAGATAATGGATGGTAACGGCACCGGCCAGCGGGATACGCTGCAAAGTAATGAAATACAAGATTAAGGCGATAGTCCCGGTGAGTCCTCTCAAAAATAAAATGGTCCGGTTATGACCTAAGAAATGAACTCCCTGACGGTACAGTATAAAGCTGGAAATCAACAGGCTTACAACCGACCTAAACAACACCACTTCCACCGCCGGTATATGAGGAATAAATTTAACACAAACATTCATTAAGGCGAAAAAAAAGATCGCCAGCATCATGTCCCTCACCCCTTTGCTGAATGTCATAAGCCGGGGCAAAGATGCAACTATTAGGGGCAAAAAAAAAGCATCCCGACCTTCCGAGTCGGGATACCAAAACCTAAATTAAATATGAAAAACCTAGTTAAAAAAATGAACCTCGTTAAAGGTTAAAAATGGAGTTTAAAAAATAATGATGTTTCTTGTTCAGTAGCCTTGCTTCCAAAAATGTCATATTAAAAAATGAACATCATTAAAACTTCCAACTATTGTTTTCAGCTTCACCATACTATTATCACTAAGTGTGCCAAAATAACCCTGATCAATAAGATTTTTATATAAAACGCTGATTATCTGTCGTTTATAAAAATGAAATGAAAATATATTTTTTCAGGCTCTGATTTAAATTATCATTTTGATAGAAAAAATATCATTTTGATAAGAAAAAATACCTAAAACAGCGCGCTGATTTGCATTCTTCCGGTATGAACCACCTCACTGTCGGCGGACTTTCGTCCATTATAATTTAGTTGTAACTGGATTCCTGAAGCAATTTTCAATTGCCAGTTGGCCATCCAAACCAGGTTCTTCCCTGGTCGCAAAGCCTGTAGGAGTTCATAGCCCACTGCAGTATTTTCCTCGCCCTGAAATTGGATATCCGTAAAGGTCAGCTGTGCCTGCAGCGTACTTCTCTGAACCTTGGTCTGTCTCACCTCCAAGGAGTATTCATTGATTCGGGACCACTCGCCCTCGCCCTCCTGAAAAGTATTTTCTCTTTGGATATGGCCGTACTTGGCAGTAACCCTAAGCTTGGTATGTGGCTGCCATGAAAGTTGAGGAATCCAGGCCTGCTCGCGGATGTTAAAGTTGCGGGAGTCCAGAAAATCGGACCGAGACTGGCGGATCTTGCGATTGGTAAATACCTGTAGTATCAGGGGACTGGCCAGACTGTACCTGAAATTAAAGTGCTTCTCTTCCAAGTCCCTGGCTTCAAAACCCTCAGTGAGCAACTGCTTGTTGGCCGATAGTAATATTCCAAAATCAAACCCGTATTTGGCATGATTGCGGTTATAAAATCCAGTGGTCCTGAAGATCTCCTTAAAGGCAATCAAATCTTCATTATCAATATCACGAGTGAAGGGGGAAAACCGATTTCCCAGATCACTGTCAGTCAGTTTGTTTTGAATATTCCAGGTGGTGGTAATAGAAAGACGGCTCAACATTTTTTTTATCCCTTCAGCGGTCTTCCAGTTTCTGGGCATATCTATCAGCAATCGATAGTTGAAGGTATTGGCGAAGGCCAGAATATATTCATCTGTAGGTGTAAATATTTTCGCATAATTCCTTTCATCAGCGTTAATCGCCAGGTAGAATTCGTTCAAATCCTGTATGCCATCCTGATTTTCATCACGCCAGGTATGGGTACCTTCACCTGTGGGAACGCTAAGAAAAATAAACTCCCGTCGCAATTCGCGGCTGTTACCTACCTGATAATTTAATTCACTTACGATATGACGGTCCAGAAAGCTACCCTGCCAGTCCAGGCGGGTGTTAATGGTCTCCTCATTGGCGGAAGGGTCCGGGCTCCTCAAATCCTCTAAATTGCGATAAGTAAACTGCAGCTTTAACTGCTGATTGTCCGCAATACCTGTTGATAAATGCAGCCGGGCAGTTTGGGAACGATTATTATCAACCAAGGCGCCTGCCAGGGGCAGCCGATCCTCCCTGAGGTCATAATCCAATCGGAACTGGACCCTGGCAGTGTCCGGTGATTGCAAGTAGAATAGATGGGACTGAAAATTCATGGCGGTGGCCATCACCGAATCGCTGTCCAATGCCGATATCTCATTGCGATCAATTTGGAATTGGTATCCAGGTATTAATACTTTGTTACTAATGCGGGTGTCCAAAGAAAAGCGCTTCCAGGTGGACCTGCTGGCGGATTGAGTGTTGTTCATCTGAAACCAGGATGAGGTTAACTCCAATGGACCCCATTGCTTGTTGAAGTCAAGCTGGTGTTGATAACCATCTACCACGTCTCCGCGGTTACGGCGTACCAAACGGTACTTAAGCTGGTTTTGAGCATTTTGGGCCAGTCCCAATTGAACACTGAAAATATGATCGCGGTCATTCTTAGCCAGGTCATTGGTGGACGCACTCCAGTCGCGGTCGAACTCGATATATCGAAACCGGTCGATCGCCGAAAAATTTTGGGAAGTAAATTCATAATCGACTCGGCTGTTTAGCTTTAGATTTTTGAACACGGGCCGGTCTTGGCTTACAAAACCCACCCGGAATGCCTGACCCTGATTGTCCTGGTCGTCAAGGGTGGAATACAGATTCAGATCCAAACCAGAAAAAGCCGCCTCAGTGTAGATGTAATCGGTTTGGTTAAGGTCATGAGTCAAACCCGCGGTGAACATACGTTTTTCCTGCGGGGTGGCAATCTTAATGACCGGTTCAAAACTACCCAATGGAATTCCCAAACTGTCCACTCCTACCCATGTAAAAACCCGACCGTTAATAGTAGAGCTGACTGCTTGGTACTGCCCCTGATTAAGACCGACTTCTGTAAACGAAGCTCGATAAGAGGCACTATCGGGGTTGGTAGAATAAGCGAGGATTTGAACGGTTTCCCCGGTAGCATTTAGTGTGTCCACCAACTTATACTGGACCAGGTTCTCATCAAATCCCACACTGTCTACCCCACTGATAACCGCCCTATCCAAATCATCACCTATCTCCGACAATGCTTGTAGGTCCTCATTTCCCAAACTGAACGCCAAGGGCCGGTTGCGATTGTCCTTTTCTTGATAGGCGTTCATGAACAAGGTAGTGCGTCCCCACTTTTGTTGATGCCGTCCGGTAATGATGTTCTTGCTGTAATTCTGATCGGAAAACTCAAAATCGACTCGTATACGGGAAAACTTGGTGATCAACACCCCGGTGGTGAAGGTGATCTCTCCCAGGTTATAATCGATGGTGTAGTGGTTATTGAAGCCTCTCTTCAATAGTTTTCCATCCAGGAACACTTTCTCAGAATTTGCCAAGATGGTGATAAATCGTTCCTTGTTGGGTCCTCTTAGTCGATATGGACCTTGAACGCCTTCCAAGGCCTCTACCTGGATGGATGCGAACTTGCCTTTCGCCACCGAGATACCCACTGATGTTTTGGTCCGGCCCTTGAGCATATGGTAATTGGTCTCTACCAAACCCCCTTGAACATTTTTATAGTATTGCAAAAAATAGGATTCAGATTTGAGCGCACCTTGATGGCGCAAGACCACATCTCCAACGCTTAAGGATATATGCTCGTTGAACAACTGAATAAATACCTTGTCGAAATCCTGGATTTGCTGGGTATTACCTTCGGGTTGAAAGGGAATATTCTGATCGGTTATAGTAGCTAAGATATTAATGTCGTCCGTTAACTTTCCCTCCAACTGTAAATTGAGGTTTGAGTTCACGAAAACGTCCTGGTTATTACCAAAAGTAACCCCCCGGCTGATGCTGCCGCTTTTATATAATTGATCGCTATGGAATAATTCCTCGCGATGGTCCCAAATCAGTGCTTTGGGGTGGGGTGTGGTTTTAAACAGCGCGTTAGAGTCATACTGCGCTATTGACCGGTTTTGATAGCTCTGGTGAAAAGCAAAAGGAAAGACCTGATAGCAGATTTCCAGTGAATCAAGAGCATTTGAGGAGTAAATCGTAATGGTGCCCCGGCTGTAATCATAGTCATATTTAACAGAGTCCAGCCCCAGAAAGCTAATTGACTGGGCATTCACTGACAGTGAATCCAAATGGACAGGACGATTGAATTCCCGCACCCATTTACATCTACTATCCGACGTTTGCGCCGTCGAAAATATAGGGCACAGGAATACTGCCAACGCTACTACCGCAAACCTGAAATACATTAATCAACTAATGGCAATTCAATAAAAATTGTGGTTCCAACATCGCAGGTGGAGTCAAACCAGATCTTCCCTCCTGCGTGCTCAATGCCCCGTTTCGCAATTGATAACCCAATACCGGAACCGGTATCTTTAGTACTGAAGTTAGGAATAAATATCTTATCTCTTATACTATCAGGGATTCCCTCGCCATTATCTTTGATCTCAATTAGGGCTTTATTGTCTCCGGAGGCCAGGCGAATGCTGATTTCAGGGGTTCTTTCATCAGGCACCGATTGGATGCCGTTAATGATCAAATTTGAAAATATCCTGCCCATTAGTTGGGGGTCGCCCATAACAAAGTGATTGCCTCCCTCAATATGGGATTGTATCTCATATTCATTGCTGCTGTTATGTAGCTGTACAGATTTTCTTAGTATGGAAGAGATCTCGATCCGTTGGTTCTCCGGTACCGGCATTTGAGCAAAACTGGAGAATGAAGTGGCGATTTCACTCAGGGTTTCTATTTGATGCAACAAGGTATTGATAGGCTTTTCTGCAAGTTTCTTATCCTGGTCATTTCCTGCTAATAATGTCCTCTTCAAATGCTGTAAGGTCAGCTTCATGGGTGTCAGCGGGTTTTTGATCTCATGTGCAACCTGTTGGGCCATTTCCCTCCAGGCCGATTCTTTTTCGCTGCGTGCCAAAGCTGTTTTACTGGCTTCAAGGTTTTGCAGCATGCGGTTGTACTCTCCTACCATTAAGCCAATCTCATCATCGGAATTCCATTCCAAAGGCTCGTTATAACCGGTCAAGGTGGTTTTCTTGATCTTCTGAGTAATGAGATTTAAAGGCACCGTTAATACCCTGGAGGCAAAGTAAGATGCAATGAGAATTACAATAAAAATGAAAGTGAAGACATTCAGTATGTTGGTCAGGATCACCACTATTTCCTTATCCAACTCATATTTGGACTCAAAGAACGGTATACTTAGTATACCCAATAAATCACCGGTACCGAAAGAACGAATACCAACGTAGGCCGACTTATATCCCAAGGTGCCTACCGATTCGTTCAACAAAACACTATTGTTTTGTTCTTCGACGATCTCACCCAAGGCCTGTGGGTTAATGAATTCCGAAAGAATGTTGTAATCGTAAATCTTCGGCTGACTGGTACTGATCAACCTTCCGCCGATATCAAATAAGTTTATGTCCGACTCGGAATATTGTGCAATACGGGTGATGTCCTGGGCCATAAGTTCATCCCCTAATCTCCCCTGTAAATAGTTATCTAGTGGATTGACAATGTTGTTCCTGATACCATCAGCTTTTTCAAAGTATTGTTTTATCACCTCCTTTTTGGAGGAAGAGCTTATGAGACTCAGGGTGGTTACACTCACGATCAGCAACGGCAAGAAGAAAGCCAGATTCAGGTAGAGCTGAATACGAGTGGCATAATTAAGTTTTACCGGGCGCTTGCGCCATAGGAATACATAACCCAATATGAACAGGATAAGAGAAAAAATAAATGTGATAAACAGCAATGAAAAATTCGCTAGCACGTTACGTACCGGATAAATGGCCGAGCTGATCACCGCGGTACGACCTGCCGGGCCTTTCACTCCCAGATGACTGTAGCCTGCGACATCCACTCCTTTGGTGAATAATGACGGATCGGTCCAGGACCCCGCATTAAATTCCTTTGCATAATTGAAATTCCCCGAATTATTGATCAGGGTATCGCCCAGATATATAGCATAACTGTAGCCACTGTGGCCACTTTCGCGCTGCACATTGTACACTAATAACTCAGGGTACACGGTATTGGGTATAACCCTTTTGAGCTTCAGATCAATGATCACATATCCCACCAAAACCTCGCCTTGTTTGATTTCCACAAAACCTAAATATCTGTTCAGTAGATCGGCGGTGATCTCATTGATAAAATACAAATTCTGATTGTCGGTCTCAAAGGTATCCTGGGCATATTGGGATTCAAAATCATGATACCTAAAGAAGGAGTCGTTTTGGGGGTCCGGATCCCCTCGTGAGTCGAAAAGGTTGATAGCAATGTCATATCGATCCAAGTGCTGGTTGATGTAAATACGATTGATCTTTTGCAAAACCGCCTCGCTGGAAGAGAATGGACTAAACAACATCTGATTTACTATGTAAGGATCGTTCTGGATCTTACCCATGGCCTCCGCCAACAGAAATTCAGATACTACATCTCTTTCATTCAACAGCTGATCGGCCAATTGCAATTTACCGCTGGCATCTTCGATCTTTTCATAATTATTAACCGCATACGAAACGATAATTGCACATTGTAAACACCCTACAAATAAATAGAGGAAGGAGGTATAGCTGAATTGTCCTAGATGCTGTGAAATATTTAGCAGATACAGTAACCCCAGATATATACTATTGAGCAGGATAACAACAGGCCAATTCCATCCCGACCAAACCGCGATTAACAAAAAGGCCAGCACCGCTATTAGGTAATGAACAGACAGTGCCTTGAGGTCTCTATCCAACAACCGCCGGGCCTCGGTAAAAGCCAAGTGGGTTACCATAAAATAGATAATGGCGTTGACCACAATAACTACCAGGCTAAGGAACTTAGAAAATGAAAAATCCAAAATGGACGCAATATCCAGAGACCACTGGGATTGATAGAACAGGGCTATTATGTGATACTGAAAATAAAGGAAGAGTAGACCTAACAAGAGCCATGTCACCAATATGATGCGATTAAGATTACCCCTATTTTCTTCATGAGCGGAGTTCGGCCTCATATAGCGGTAATACTTAAATACAAAAGCTACAATGGCCAGCAGTATCAGCTCATTCAGAAAGAGGTCTCCCAAACTATGGTTGAGGTCGCTGGATGCATACAACTGGGGATCAAAAATGCCGATGTGTAAAGTGGTACCCGGGAAATCGAAATAGAGCATCCCCCCCCTGATTAGTAACAATCCACCTACAAATACTAAAAAAGCCCGCACAAACTGGTTCTGCTTAACCAGTCGTACGGTCAAATAAAATATGTAACAAAATAAGCTAATTACGGCTATGATATTCAGTGCAAGGGAGCCATAGTATACGGGGATATAATGGGTATGCGCTTGATCCCCTAATTCCAAGGAAAACAAATAATCTCCCTGTGGTGTGTTGACAGGGTAATTCTCCCCTGTAACGTTTATTTGAACCGCTGTATGTCCGGGTGGAAATATGTCACTATTAAATTCAGCCTGTATATAATTATTCTGGATGTTGCGGGATTTGTGGACCGGTAGGATCATAAAGATGGTATGTCCGTCCTCAAGGATTTGACCTTTTGTTATGGACTCCACTCCCCGGTCCGATATAAAATGATGCTTACCGTCTGGTACTAGGCTAAAAAATTGCGGTACGTAGTGAAAGTTGGACCAAAAATACAGAGAATCGCCACGAAATAAGAAATACGGATACTCAATATCATCCAGCAAAAACTCTGAAAACGCTTCTTTTCCCTGGATGCCTTGAATTACCAGATCCAGCTGACGGTCCATCTCCTCCACCTGCTCGTGCACATGGTCGACAATATGATCATAGTATTGCTGTTGCTTTTTACTTTCGTCGGTGAAGATTTTCAGCAAGGCCCAGCCTAAGAACAGAGCCAGCAGACCGACAATCAGGAAATGGTGTTTTATGGATCTTAATTGGGTCAAACTACAGTTTTAATCGTGACTTCGTTTGCTCATCTTCATATTTCACTCCTCCAAAACCGTAAAGAAATAGCACTCTGGAGTACCGGTACATAAACGGCAACAAAATTAATACCATAATCGGAATGGTTACGATATAATAATAGAAATCAGGGTTGTTAAATACCAGGTATACCAAAAATCCCACCACCATAAATATCACCAACGACATAGCATAACTCACATACATCGCTCCGATGAAGAAGCCGGGTTCCACTTCGAATCGAAAGTCGCAATGGGGACACTGCGAATTCATCTGGCTAAATCTGGAGAACTTAAGAAGGGGGAACACAAACATTTTCCCTTGGCGGCAACGGGGGCATCTAGCCTCCAAGATTGCCTGGAATGTGGATTTTACGGGCATGAACCTTACTTTTTTTATACCAAAGGTACCCGATGATCACTACCAGAAGATAAGGAGCGACAAAAAGATACAGGATGCCGGTATTCAGCCCCGCAGATAATCCCGCACTGCCCTCGCTTACATTGTTCTCCACAGCTGCCCTGCACATGGCACATTGAGCCCAGCTTTGTGCTACGCTAAACGTCAGTAACACTAAGGTGCTGTAAATAACGCGCTTGATAGTCATCAATGTACGTTTGTTGTTCATACTCTAATTTACAAAACTCCCTTGGTAAAGAATAGTTTAGGGCAGCTTTCTCGATTACCAAAATAGCTCAAAAGGCATAATAGGGGCTGATCATTAGGTAGACGATCACCCCGGTAAGGGATACGTAAAGCCAAATGGGATAAGCAAATTTTACGATGCGCTTATGCTGAGAGATCTTATCTTTTAAGGCATAGTAAAGCGCCATCAGTACCAGCGGTACCACCACCGCCGCTAATAATATATGGGATAGCAGGAAGAAGTAGTACAGGCTTCTGACCCAGCCTTCACCCCCAAAGCTTGTGGATGGGGTGGTACTGTGATAGACCACATACGAAATGAGAAACAGTGCACCAAGAACAAACGCTGAGATCATTATCTTGCGATGGTACACCACATTTTTACGACGGATAAAATACCAGCCTGCTAACAACAAGAGGCTGGTGGTACCATTAATGGCAGCATTGATATGTGGCAGCATCAATACCCATTTGCCTTGGGCATTCAGCATTTGCGGCCTGTAAATAAGGTATCCTACTAATAGGGGTACTGCCACAGAAAGCAGTACAATCAAGAACTGATATTTCCGGTCCATGGTTTGCTCAACGTGCTCGGTATGCTCAGGTTGTTCGGCCATCTTCCTCATTCAGCAATAGAATCTCTAATTCAGTGATCAATCGATCCACATCTTCTAAATCACCAGCCTGATAGACACCCCTGATTCTCAGCAGGCCGTCCAACAACACTAACTGTTGTGCAGCTTCACAGTTTTCGATTTCCAGATTAAATCCGCAGCGTACAATGGATGGGGCATCTGTGACTTGCCACAGATCCCAATTGTCGGCCCTCAAGCCGTAGGTGTTCCTAAGTTCCAACCAGCTTCCGGCAGCATAGGATTCATCAAGTTGCAGGGATACCACGCCAACTCGTAAGTCGTCTCGATAATCGTTGGCCACCCGGGCCACTTCATTCAAGACTTTACCTTGGGAGTCACAGCCATTTTGCACAAATGAAAAAACATAGATCCGCCCGGTATGTTCCGAAAAATTACCTTGGGCTTGTGCCGCGTCTGTAAATGAAAAATCCGACAACTGCGCGTCGTACGTCGCCGGACAACCGTCGAGGGGATCTGTGATCCCATCCTCATATATAATAGGGACTTTGTATTGATTCTCGCCGAAATTCCGTAGGAACAGGTAAAGACCCACCGGAAGTGCCAGAGTAGCTACTAACAACGCTACCTTTGTCACCCGGCCCGACATTACTTAAAATCTTAAATTGAAAATACCCTCTCCTTCTATAAGTAGCGCTAATAACAGCCAGACTATAAATATCGTAGGGATAAGGATTGACCAGATCAGCACTTTAACTTCGTATTTAAGGTGCATGAATTCACTGACGATGTAGAAGGCTTTAACAATAGTCAACCCCACAAATATTGAGGTACGAAGCACCCCGGCATCCATGGTAAAGGCGAACGCGAACTCAATCAGGGTAACTACCGCCAGAATAATCATGGTTTTCCAGATCTTCCAGATCCTGGCCTTATCTGGTGGTACAACTTTTATTTGTGGAGTCTCGTCGTGAGCTAAGTAATCTTCGGTAGACATATAGATTCGTTTAAAATTTTAAATCAGATAGAAAAACGTGAACACGAATACCCATACCAGGTCCACAAAGTGCCAGTACAGGCCCACTTTCTCCACCATCTCATAGTGTCCTCGCCGGTCGTAAACACCCGTGACCACACAATAGAAGATGATCATATTCAGCACCACTCCACTGGCTACGTGCGTGCCGTGAAATCCGGTTATAAAGAAAAACAGGTCTGCAAAGGGTGGTGGACCGTATTGATTTTGTATCAGATTAGCCCCAAAAAATGTAGTCCCCTCCGCTACCATAGAACCTTCGTGGGTACCATGAATAAAGTGTGACCATTCCCAGGCTTGGCAACTCAAGAATGCAATACCTCCTAATATAGTCCAGAACATCCACTTCTCTACCGCGGGACGATCCATACGGTGTCCGGCTTCCACCGCCAGTACCATAGTAACGCTACTCATGATCAGGATAAAGGTCATAATCCCCACAAACACCAGGGGAGCGGATAGTCCATGCAGAAACGGAAGAGCCTCAAATACCTTTTCCGGAATAGGCCACCACTGGTCGGGAGCAAAAACGAAATCCGCAGGGGTTCCCTCGTAGGCGGGATAGCTGTAGCGGATTAAACCGTAGGTGATCAATAAAGCTGAAAAGGTAAAGGCATCCGACAGCAGGAAAAACCACATCATGAGCTTTCCATAGCTGGCTTTTAGGGGAGAAGTACCTCCACCCCATATGCTTTTCTTCGGAGGAATTGCTACAGATTCAGTTGCCATAAGAATTTTTTAATGGTAAAACACTAAAAATAAAAACAGGTACAACCACAAAGCGCCTAGAAAGTGCCAATACGTTGTGCACATTTCAAAACGTACCAAATTCTTTGAATGTACCTTATAATTAAATGCCGAAAATATTACAATAATCAAAAAAACAATACCGCTGATCAGGTGGAACGCGTGTAAACCCGTGAGCACATAGATAAATGACCCTGCGGGGTTACCCACAAAATACACTTCCATATTCACCAGTTGACCCCATGACAAGTATTGTCCCACCAAAAAGGCTATGCCCAAGATCAGGGTAACCACCAATGATAGTTTCACTTGTGTAAATCGGTCTTTCTTTGCTGCAAAATAACCCCACTGCAGCACTATACTACTCAAAATGATGGTTCCTGAGGTATACCAAAACATAGCCGGAAGGTCGTACTCCAACCAACTGCCTTCCCCCTGCTTTACGATGAAAGCACTGGTCAGGGAGGCAAAGATCATCACAATGGTGACAATGAACAGCCACAAAGCAAACTTATGCGGATGCATAGATAACGGCCTGGCTGGATTCTCAACTAATCTTATATTCGTTCCCATCGCGCTATATCTTATCTAATATAAATGCTATCTGAACAACCGGTAGGTATATGAAAGACCCAAACATGATCTGCAATGCAGACCGATTGGCCTTCTCTCCTTCATCCAGACAGCTTCTCATTAATTTGAATGTCTGTGCTAGGAATAAGACTCCACAAACTGATACGATCAGTGCCGAATTGATTCCCGTTAGTCCCAACTTGGCAGGTAGTAGCCCCATTGGTAAAAGAAACAGTGTATAGATCATAATCTGGATGGCAGTGTTAAAGTCCTTCTGGCCCCCTGAAGGAAGCAGCTTAAATCCGGCCTTTTGATAATCATCATGTGACACCCAGGCAATAGCCCAAAAGTGTGGAAACTGCCAAATAAACTGAATGCCGAATAGTACTAAAGCCTCATAGCTTACCACGCCGGTTGCCGCAACCCATCCCAATAAAGGCGGTAGCGCACCAGGTATAGCTCCCACGAACACAGCCACTGGCCCTACTCTTTTCAGGGGAGTATAGACAAAGCTATAAAGCAGTAATGAGGCCAAAGCCAGCACCACCGTAAGCGGATTGGTGAATTGCATCAACAAAAGAAATCCTATCAAACCACTGATGATAGCTACCCAACCGGCTTCTTTCACTGAAATGCGACCGTTGGGTAAAGGTCTGCCCTGTGTTCGCTTCATCAAGGCATCCAGGTCACGTTCTAATATTTGATTGATGGTCACAGAAGCTCCCGAGATAAGGAATCCTCCGATGCACAACATACTAAACGACAGCCAGTTAAAAGATCCCTGGCTGGCCAGCAAATAGCCGAAAGCACTACTGAAGGCCACCAAGAAGGACAACCTGAATTTCAACAACTCGGTATAGGCCTTAGTCCGAGCAAGCAGTACGCTCCAGAAATTGGCGCTATGTAAACTAGGGCTTATCATACTGTTTGAGGTCGTTTAATTTCCAGGAACAGCCAAAACTGAACTCCAATTATCAATGTACTGGTCAACAAATGAATGGGTTGGGCCCAGGCCGGTACGGCAAAATACACCATAAACGCGCCTACTATTATTTCTACTAGTAACAACGCTAATAGCACTTGTGACCACCAGATCAAATGGTCTTGCTTGGTTCTTCTTAGTAGGAGGTACAGGAACACATTAATCCCCAATATCAGCAGGGAAAAAGAACGGTGTATATAAAAGTCAGCACCTAAATTTTCAATCCATTGATCCCTGAAGGCGAAACCGAATTGCACGGCAATAAGATCTATGGCCTCTCTTACCTGAGTACCCATGGCAATTTGGATTACCATAGCAATCATGGAGATGGCCAGAATTGCCCGCAGCGGCTTGATCTGTGCTAAACTCAGGGAGTCCCCCCATGTTTTTGAGGTACTCTCATGCACCAGATAGATCAATATACAAATAATAACTACCGCCAATATCATGTGGACCGTTACCATCCAGGGCAATAGGTTGGTGGATACCACCACGGAGCCTAGCCAACCCTGCACCACCACTAACAAGAAGGTCGCTAGCGACCCCCATACTAACGTCTTGTTGGCACCTCTAAATTTCAAGGAAGCTGCCAGGGTTCCCATGATCAGTAGACCCACCAACACCCCGATGAGTCGGTTAATGTATTCAGTCCAGGTTTTATTTACGTTAAAGGCTGCCTCGGGAGCTGCGATGGTTTCCGCACGCAGGGCCTTAGCGGTGCCGGTAAGGCCTAGGCTCTCAAGATAACCGGCCAGACGATGATTCTTTTGTACCCGTTGTTCCGCGTAGGTAACCTGATAATCCGCCGGCAACTGATCAGCACTGGTGGGTGGTATCCAGTTACCAAAGCACTTGGGCCAGTCCGGACATCCCATGCCCGATCCGGTACTTCTAACTATGCCTCCTACCAATATCAACAAATACACTGCACTTAAGGTTATAATCGCCAACCGGTTATAAAATGATCCGCTATTGGGATTCGCTTTCATCAATTACAATTCCCTCCTCTTCTTTCTCCAAGGCAATCAAATCGTTCTCATGAGGTAAATTAGACTCCATGGTCTGTGAGAACGGCACATACTGGGGAATAAAGTCCTCTTCGGCACCAGGTTTACTGTAGTCGTAGGGCCAGCGATAAACCGTAGGTATAGCGCCGGGCCAGTTGCCATGCTCCGGATGTAAAGGGGTAGTCCACTCCAGGGTATTGGACCTCCAGGGATTCGGTGGAGCTACTCTGCCACGGAACATACTGTAGAAGAAATTAAATAAGAATATGAACTGGGCCGCCATTACGATCAAAGCGGCTATAGTTACGAAAGTGTTCAGATCTGCAAATGAGTTGAACAAATCGAAAGTAGTCCATGAATAATACCTTCTGGGGAATCCAGCGATACCGATATAATGCATAGGAAAGAACACCAAATACACGCCCACAAATGTCAGCCAAAAATGAATGTACCCCAATTTGGCATCCATCATACGGCCAAACATCTTAGGAAACCAGTGGTATACACCAGCCAGCATCCCAAAGAAAGAAGCACTGGCCATTACCAGATGGAAATGCGCCACTACAAAATAGGTATCATGCAAAGGGATGTCAATAGCAGCATTACCTAAGTAGATACCGGTAAGACCTCCTGAGATAAAGAAAGACACTAACCCTATGGAAAACAGCATCCCCGGCGTAAACCGTATATTCCCCTTCCACATAGTGGCCAGATAATTAAATGTTTTTACCGCACTGGGAACCGCGATGATCAAGGTCAAGATCATAAATATGGAACCCAAGAAGGGATTCATTCCCGTTACAAACATGTGGTGGGCCCACACGATAAAGCTTAGAATAGCAATTCCCAACAGGGATCCGATCATGGCCCGGTATCCGAAAATAGGTTTTCGGCTGTTAGTAGAAATGATCTCGGAGGTAATTCCAAGTCCCGGAAGCATCACAATATACACCTCGGGATGACCCAGGAACCAAAACAGGTGCTGGAATAGTATGGCGCTGCCACCCTGGTTGGGCAATGCCTCCCCATTTATATAGATGTCGGACAGATAGAAACTGGTACCGAAGCTTCGGTCAAATATCAATAATAAGGCAGCTGAGAACAAAACCGGGAAAGACAATACTCCAATTACCGCAGTCAGAAAGAAGGCCCAGATGGTGAGGGGCAACTTGGCAAAGGTCATGCCTTTTGTCCTCAAGTTGATAATAGTAGTGATATAATTGATACTTCCCAACAGCGAGGAAATAATGAATAAAGCCATGGATACTAGCCACAGTGTCATCCCTCCCTGACTACCCTGGATGGCCTGTGGCAGGGCGCTTAACGGAGGGTAAATGACCCAACCTCCGGAAGCCGGTCCGGTCTTTAGGAAGAAAGAACAAAGCATCACCACTGAAGAAAGGAAGAAGAACCAGTACGACAGCATGTTCAGGAACCCAGAAGCCATATCACGGGCACCGATCTGCAAGGGGATCAGGAAATTGCTAAAAGTTCCGCTCAGGCCTGCAGTAAGCACGAAGAATACCATAATGGTACCGTGCATAGTAACCAGGGCCAAATAAAATTCAGGATCTAACTTACCGGTGTCCGTTATCCAGCCACCCAGGAATGGTCTCAACCATTCCAGGCTCATATCGGGGTATCCCAGTTGTAATCGGAAAATACTGCTGAGAATACCTCCTACTACCGCCCAGAAGATTCCAGTGATTAAGAACTGCTTGGCAATAGTTTTGTGATCCTGACTGAATATGTACTTAGTAACGAAGCTTTCCTTATGATGACCATGGGCGTGCCATTGTTCATCATGATATCCTGCGGTTTCTGCTATATGTTGATCCATCTAAGGAAAATTTAAGTTCTTTTAATTATTGTCAATAACGGTTTCCAGTCCTGTGGCAATAGAAGCTACCTCCTGAAGATTTTCCGGAACCTGGGCCATGTAGGATGGATTCTGAGTCAGCCATGGCTCTTGTGAAGCATACCAGGCCTTATAATCTGCAGGTTCATCTACCACCAGTATCATCCTCATGGAGAAATGGCCTCTTCCACAGATCTCCGTACACGCCAGTTCGTAATTGAAGTCCGGGTTGCCAGTTTCTTCCCTCATTTCCGCAGTGGATTTATTGGGTACGAACCAAAAGCGGGTAGGCATACCAGGTACGGCATCCATCTTGACCCGGAAGTGAGGCAGGTATACACTGTGCAGCACATCCCTGGCCCTTATCTTCAACAGCACCGGTTGGCCTTTGGGTACGTGGATCTCCCGGGGAACAAAATCATCGAAATTGGCCTTATCGCTGAAGTCCATACCGAATTCATTGATGGCATCGATCTTTTGATAGTCATAAGCACCCAGTAAGCCATCTTTACCAGGGTAACGTACTTTCCAGGCAAATTGATAGCCCATGATCTCCACTACCTCTGCCTCCTGAGGAGGGTCATCGGTTATCTGGGTCCAAACCTTTAATCCATACCCTACCAAAAGCGTCAACACAATGGCCGGAATTACCGTCCAAATGATCTCCAGCTTATGATTATCCGGGTAGAAGGTTGCCTTATTGGTTTCTTTATACTGATATCTAAAAGCAAACCAGAACAAAGCTATATTTCCCAACACAAAAACGATCCCGGTAATGACGGTGGTAATCCAGAACATTTGATCCGTGAGGATCCCATGGTCTGAAGCATTCGGCAACTTGTAGTTATCCACCTCTGCAATACTGTACCAGAAGAAGGCAATCAATCCTACTATCATGAACAACAGGAACAACAGACCATTGACCCGGTTGCTGGTAGATTCGATTTTCTTATCAGAACCTTTGGCCACGTTCAAGAGTGATTGCACCCGGAACAGCATCAGTAAGATCACCAATACCAGGACGACACCAATACCAATTGCAACTTGAAACATATAATTACTAGTTAATATTTATGCACTTATTTCTTATTAATAAACCGCTACAAAAAGCGTTTGTTTGTACCCTCCTCAAATATGATGATGCAAACTTTCTTCCAATAATGGATGATTCTTAGCCACTAACGGCACCTTGGCCATATTGCTTAAAATCACATATAAAAAGGACGACAAATAGATCATGGCCATACCGATCTCCATCCAGCCAAAGGCTCCATTCTCCTTCATAGTACCGGGTGTTACCATAAGGTAAAAATCCAGCCAGTGACCTACAAGTACCACCGAACACACGATCTTAAGGAACATCACATGTCGCTTGGAATCCCGGGTCATTAAAGCCAGGAAAGGGAAGAAAAAATTCATGAGCAAGATCACATAAAATACCGGGGCGTACTGATCGCTGTTCAGACGTTCGAAGAAGTACACCGACTCTTCCGGTATATTGGCATAATAGATCAGCAGATATTGTGAAATCCAGATGTAAGTCCAGAAAATACTAAAGCCAAAAACAAACTTACCCAAATCATGCAGGTGATTGGAATTGACCATTTTCAGATATCCATGTTCTTTCAAATAGATGGTGATCAAAGTGATAGCAGCTAGGCCCGCTACCCACCAGCTGGCAAAAACGTACCAGCCGATCATAGTGCTGAACCAGTGAGTATCGATAGAAAGAATCCAGTCCCAGGCAGAGGTAGAGCTGGTTACCGCAAAGATCACAATAAAACCTGCGGAGATCTTGATGAGCTTAAACCAGTGCTGGGTGCTGCCGGTCAGGTCTTCCTGCAGAATTTCTTTACGCATCCAACGGAAGAAGGTGTACCACAGGGCAAAATATAAGACCATCCTGAATAAATAGAAACCGGTATTTAGAAAAGCCTTTTTACCATATATGATTTCATCAAATTTAGGTCCTCCTTCCTCATATAATTCCTTGTGGGTCCAATGGAACAGATCGTGACTGGCTACCAGCCATATGATCACCATCAGAATCCCTGCTATGGGCAGCCAATTACCGAAAGCCAAGGGTATGCGTTTTATAGGTGCTGACCAACCGGCTTGCGCTACATATTGTACCGCCACAAAGAAAACTCCTATTAAGGCAATACCAGCAAAGTACACATTATGAAACCAGAGATTGGCATAAAGTCTTTGCAGCCATCCAGCTTCGTGATGACCTTCAGCAGCTTCCGCACCATGACCTGCTGCAGCATCAGCGCCGTGCCCCGCTGCTTCTACCGCTTCATGCCCTCCAGCGTTCATAGTGGTGAATATTCCAATTACCAGTAAGACCAAGCCTACCACGCCCAGGATCAAAAGCCTTCTTTTGGCGGTAGAGCTAAATACAAATTTTTCGTCTGTCATGTTAATAAACTTTCTTACTGCTGCTGCAGGGTTTGAACATATCGAACAATTTTCCAGCGTTCCATGGGACTTAACTGGGAGGCATGCGAAAGCATTCGCCCTTTTCCGTGAGTAATCACATGATAAATATGCCCTTCCGCTCTGTCCTTAACGGCGGCGGAGTTGTAAGCCGTTACACCCAGGTAGACATCACCCACCAGGCCATCACCCATACCGGTTGCTCCGTGGCAATGAGTACAAAAACGTTCGTAAAATTCTTTTCCATTGGCCAATACCTCTTCATTGTCCGGCAATGGATTCTTCAGCACCTGTGCGGCCAAGTCGAAGCTGTCCTTGTGAATATTTATGGGAAGTAGGCCGTATTGATTGCGGCTTACGGTGTTGGCCGGCGGTTGCCGCATATTCATATCGTGCGGGTTGTTGGGGTTGGAGTTGTAGAATTCGCCCTTACCGTCCTCCCGGTTACTGATTAATTTACCTGCGTCTTGATCGGTTATCTGGGTAAGGCCGTCATAAGGCACAGAATGATACATTTGGGGTGAATATTCATACCCGGTCCTGTCGCCTTTGGCACCACAAGCCGCTAGCAGCCCTGTCAAGGCTATCGTTAAAAGGCAGTTGATTTTATGATACATACTCATCAATTAATCTTCAAATTGCTTGCTATTCACTTCCGAGGCGCCGCTCTCATTTAGTATGCGGGTGATCTCTTCCGAGCCTTGGCTATTTTCGTCGAGGTCAACAGCCATAACATGTTTGTCGTCGGTGCTTCGAAGGTCGAAAATGCGGGGCTTTGCCCAAGGTTTCATATTACTGACCACCAGGAAGGTCCCCACCATTCCGAAAGCGGACAGCAGTACCGTCATCTCAAAGGTCACCGGCACAAAAGTTACAGACGCGTAATTCTTACCTCCGATGATCATGGGCCAGTCGATGGCCAACATATAGGTTTGCATGATCAGGGCTAGCAGGGTTCCTAGAAACCCGAACATAAATGCCGCAATAGGCAAACGCGTACGCTTGTACCCCAGAGCTTCATCTAGCCCGTGTACCGGGTAAGGCGAAAACACTTCATGGATCTTCACCCCCGAAGAGCGTACCTTTTTTACTGCTGCCAGCAGCACATCTTCGTCTTCATAAATGCCGACAAGATAATTTTTACCGCTATCCATATTTTATTGATTTACATTTTCCGCCACAGTTTCTACGGTAGCGGTCTTTTCGGAATCCGACTTCAAAATACTTTTAATCTCTGCAATGTTGATCACTGGGAAGAACTTGGCGAACAGGAAGAACGCGGTAAAGAAAAACCCGAAGGTGAACAAATACACCCCTATATCATAAAGTGTTGGGTGGAACATTGCCCAACTGGAAGGCAGATAATCGCGGTGCAGGGAAGTAACGATGATCACAAAGCGTTCGAACCACATACCGATGTTCACTACAATGGATAGTACAAAGGACGCGGTAATACTAGTACGAATTGGCTTAAACCAGAACAGCTGCGGCGATACCACATTGCAGGTCATCATCATGGCGTAAGCCCAGGCATAAGGACCGGAAGTACGATTCAAGAAAGCGTACTGCTCGTATTCCACACCAGAGTACCAGGCCATAAATAACTCCGTAATATAGGCCACACCTACAATAGAGCCGGTTACCATTATGATAATGTTCATCAGCTCTATGTGCTTTATGGTAATGTAGTCTTCCAGCTTGTATACTTTTCTGGTAACCAGCATCAGGGTCATTACCATGGCAAATCCTGAGAAAATAGCTCCGGCCACGAAATACGGGGGAAAGATGGTGGTGTGCCAACCGGGAATGACTGAGGTAGCAAAGTCGAATGATACAATGGTGTGTACCGACAGTACCAGAGGTGTAGCCAGTCCTGCCAGGATCAGTGAAACAGTCTCGTAACGCGACCAGGTTCTGGCTGCTCCGTCCCAGCCAAAACTCAGAGCACCGTAAATAACTTTGGAAATACCCTTAGCGCGGTCTCTGATGGTGGCGAAATCGGGAATTAAGCCCATATACCAGAACACCAGGGAAACGCTGAAGTATGTACTAATAGCAAACACATCCCATAATAAAGGCGAGTTGAAATTCACCCACAGCGACCCAAATGTATTTGGCAGCGGCAATGCCCAGTAAAAACCTAACCAGGGGCGACCCATGTGCACAATGGGAAACATCGCGGCACAAATAACCGCAAAAATAGTCATGGCCTCCGCGGCCCGGTTAATGGACATACGCCATTTTTGACGGAATAACAATAAGATGGCTGAGATCAGTGTGCCGGCATGCCCGATACCTACCCACCATACAAAGTTGGTGATATCCCAGGCCCATCCCACGGTGCGGTTCAAGCCCCACATGCCAATCCCTTCCCACAGGGTTTCGCCCAGGGCCCATCCTCCGGCAGCCAGGGCCGTCAAGGAAACCGCCATGGCCAATAGCCAAGACTTGGAAGGCTTCTCCTCTACCCTTCCGCATATGTCGTTGGTAACGTCATGGTAGGTCTTCTTTCCGGTTACTAAAGGTTCTCTTACGGGTGATACTACCTGCATGCTATCTATGTTTAAGCGTTATCGTCTTCTTTATTCCTAATTTTTCGTAAGTAGAAAATATTAGGATCTACGTTAAGTTCTTCCAGCACAGTGTAAGCTCTGGGCTCTTCCACTGTTTTGTGATCGTCGTGATGTTCGATCTTCAACAGCTTGCTGATTTTACTGTCAGCATCATTAAGGTCTCCGAATGTTATGGCCTCCGTAGGACATGCTATGGCACAAGCAGTGTCAATGTCCCCGTCGGTAGGTCGGCGTTTCTCTTTCTTAGCTACTAACTTACCTGCCTGAATGCGCTGCACACACATGGTACATTTTTCCATAACTCCTCGAGAACGTACGGTAACATCCGGATTCAGTACCATCCTTCCCAAGGTATTGCTCATGGAAGTGTTTTCGGCAAACTGCGTGTTGTCGTGATACTTGAACCAGTTGAACCGGCGTACTTTATACGGACAGTTATTGGCGCAATAGCGGGTACCAATACAGCGGTTATAGGCCATTTGGTTTAGTCCCTCAGTGCTGTGAGTAGTAGCCGCTACCGGACATACTGTTTCACAAGGTGCGTTGTTACAATGCTGACACATCATAGGCTGGAAGGTCACTTCGGGGTTTTCCGATGCGACTTCCAGTTCACTGTAATTATTCACGCCGACACTGCTGTAGTAACGGTCGATGCGAATCCAGTGCATTTCCCTTCTGGTAAGGATCTCGTCTTTGCCCACCACCGGAATGTTATTCTCCACCTGACATGCAATAGTACAGGCGGCACACCCCGTACAGGAGTTTAGATCGATGGCCATTCCCCAATGATGGTTTACATACTTATCCTGGTGATGCTTCCATAGGGATCTTTTATGGGGAGCTACTTTTTCTTCAGGGCCTTTCCAAGTAGAGACCTTGGGAGCAAATTCTCCCGCATGCTCATTCTCCTGATATTCTGAAAGTAAGGCTTCCTGAATTATCGTCTCCCGGCCCATATAGGTTTCATGAGTTTGGGTACGGGCAATGCGATGCTTCTCCTTGGTAACCTCAATACTTACTCCAGAGCTGGCCTCATAATGTGGTATACCACCGGTTACTGTTACCAACGGGAAAGCGTTTACCCCTATGTTATTGGCTACCCGGCCCGCCTTAGCTCTACCATAACCCAAAGCCAGTCCCACAGTTCCGTGAGCCTGACCTGGTTGTATCATTACTGGGACATTTACCGTTTGTCCTCCTACTGTCAAATTGACCCTGGAAGTTCGATCTTCCTCTATCTTCAAACCATTCTCACGGGCGAATTTCTGAGAAACGGTAAGGTAGTTGTCCCAAACAGCCTTTGAAATGGGATCTGGCAATTCCTGTAGCCAGGGGTTATTGGCCTGGTCACCGGTACCCAGACCTACTTTTTGATAGATCACTAATTCCGTTTCGGTGCTTTCAGCATGGTAACCAGCACCCAAAGCCCGTGCCACTGCCGATAGATCTGCTGCAAAGCCTCCTGCCACAGCCGCCGCTGGTGCAATATCAGTAGTATCGGCGGCGGTCTCCGGAGCCTCGCCAGGCTCTATTGATGGAGCACTCATTTCTACTACTCCATCAAATAAGCTCTGGTGCCAGAAGGTTTCGAAATCCTGGGCTCCTGAATTGGGGAAGAATGCAGTTCGCCAGTTATTTTGCAAGTAATTGAAATAATCCGTTTCACTGGCCCCACACCACACCAAGGCACTGCTTTGCGCCTGACGGGTGTCGAATAAGGGCGTAATGCCCGGCTGACATAAACTGTACTGACCCTGTTGAGGTTCGGCGTCATTCCAGGATTCCAGATAGTGATGGTCAGGCGCCACATAGTCGCAAAGCGTGGCGGTTTCATCCATACGGCCTGACGTTGAGATCTTTAAACCTACCTTCTCCAACTCGGTCTGTAACAAAACACCTTGCGGATGATCATATACAGGGTTACAGTTATAGAATATGACCGCGTCTACTCTGCCTGAGCTTACCTCTTCAATGAATTTCGACATGTCAGCGTCATTTCCTTTGCGGAAATTCACGGGACGATCCAGGTCCACTGTACTGCCGTAATTGCCTAATAGATGGTTAATAGCATTTACCGCTACCTGCACATTGGTATCATTGGAGCCGGAAACAACCAGGCTTTTACCTCGTGCTTCCCATAGACTGTTTGCCGCCTTATCCAGGAATGGTAGGTCTATAGAGGATACATTCATAGAAGCAGCACCGGCCTTGGCGGCCACCTTATTATATAGGGCGCCGGCAATTAACCCTTGCTGGGAGGGCCTTACGGGAGTGCGATAGTCGGCGTTGGAACCCGTGAGAGAAAGGTTGGACTCGAATTGGTAATGACGGGACATGGACTTTTTACCCCCGCCCAGTTTTCTGCGCTTAGCATATTGATGAGCGTAGGTAGTGGGCGCAATCCAGGTTCCCAGGAAATCAGCCGCCAAGCTGACAATTACTTCTGCCTTGCTAAAATCATACCCGGGAACAGTGGCATTCCCAAAGCTCAGCTGGTTGGCCTGCAGTATACCATGAGCAGATTGTGCATCATAGGTTACCGGCTTGGCATTAGGAAATTTCGCCATGAACTCCGCTCCCACTTTGTAAGTAGTAGGACTCATAACGGTGTTGGACACGATCCTGATATTTTGGCTAGCCGATAGTTTGCTGATCACCTCCTGATCCAAGGTGGCCCAATCTGTGGTTGCACCTGCTGCATACGGCCCTCGTAGTCTCTCCTGATCGTAAAGCGAAAGCACCGAGGCTTCCACCTGCGCACTTACACCTCCGTAGGTAACTTTAGATAATTTATTCCCCTCAACCTTGATGGGGCGTCCTTCACGGGTCTTAATTACAATACTGCAATAGTCGCCGCCTTGCGCGTAAGTTGACGCATAGTAATTGGGGAGGCCCGGGTCAATTTCTTCAGGCTTGTTGAGATACGGTATGGCTTTACGCACCGGGGCCTCACAAGCAGCCAGGGAAGCAGCGGCTACGCTGAACCCCATCATTTTCAGAAAGTCCCTTCTAGAGGAAGGGGCGGGTTCCGCACCTTCTTTGTTCTCATTTATTGGCAGGTACTCTGGAAATTCCTTGTCTGCATATTTTACAAATCCAGGATCATTAGACAGTTGCTCTAATCCTTTCCAGTATTGTTTCTTACTGTTACTCATACGATCAGTAAATTCTCCAGTAGATTTTTATTAGTAATGACATTTAGCGCATTCCAGGCCACCGATATCCTCTACTTTAAGAGGCTCTTTGCTGTGTTGTGCATGAAGTTCTACCAAATTATCATAGTAGGCATTGCCTTTGGTATTTATATTAGTCTCTTTATGGCAGTCCAGACACCACCCCATGGTGAGTGGAGCAATTTGTTCCACTACTTCCATTTCTTTAATTTCTCCGTGACAGCTCTCGCATTCCTGATTACCCACGGCCACATGCTGTGCATGGTTGAAATAAGCCAGGTCCGGTAAGTTGTGCACCCGCACCCATTCAATGGGTTTATTCTCTTCGATGGCCGCGTAGATCTTTTGGATCTCAGGTGATTCCGTTTTGATCTGTCCGTGACAGTTCATACATATATTAGCGGATGGAATATTGGCAGATTTGCTTTTGCGCACGCCGGTATGGCAATAGTTACAGTCGATCTCGTATTGGCCGGCGTGCAGTTTATGGGAGAACGCAATGGGTTGCTTAGGGGCATATCCCTGTTGGATGCCCACCTGGTAAAGTCCATCGATAACCGCCTTTATCACAAAAATCCCAAATATGAAGGCCACAATTCCTATGAAGGCCGGATTACGCGTAAGCTTGCCAAAATCAAATTTTTGATCAATCATCTCCCGGTCAGCCTCATCTAGAGTATCCTCACGCTCCTTCAGGAACTTGGTAAGGAAGCCGATAATCAGGAAGAGTACAATTAATATGAGCAGTAGTACTACCACCAATCCAACGATCACAGCGGTCAGATACTTACTGGGCCCTGTTGTAGTAGGTGTGGCTCCGTCTTCCGGGACTCCCTCTGGGGTCTCTGCAGCTGCAGCTGCGTTCTCCGCTTCAAACTTCACATAGGCAATAATGGATTCAATCTCCTCGTCTGAAAAGTTAAAGGAGGTCATCATGGTGTTGTTGTACTCTTCATAGAGCGCCACTGCATACTCGTCGCCGCTAGCGATCACCGCCTGGGAATTTTTTACAAAGGCTTTGATCCAATCCATATCCTTACGATCGTATATACCGGCTAAGGCTGGACCTACTAGTTTCTGATTCACCGCATGACAAGCCCGGCAGTTACCCTGGAACAGGGCATCTCCTGCGGCAATCACCGCGGGATCAGAAGAAATGCCACCCTGTGAGGTGGCAGCTTCGGTAGTAGGTTGATCGGTGGATTCAACATCCGTGGTATCCGACTGTGCCCAGGCACTAGTTAGAATGAAAAACGAAAAGATAAAAGTTATTATGGAGAGGTAGGCAGAGCGTTGCGTTGCGAACATAAAATTTTTAGACTTTATCATTGAGGCACTCAGGTCCTTAAGAACTGCCACAAATGTAATATGCCATCCTTTTATTTCAAATACTTTTTTCACCTAATTATTACACAGGGTTTACCCTATAGGAGTGCTGTAATCATCTTGTTGAAAATCATTGGGATAAAGGTTAGACTAAAGCTTATTTAGAATAATTTTAAATAATTTTGTACCTGGTAATTTTACGGATTTTGTCTGGGGAATTTTACCTGTGTACCCGGCGCTTAAATTCACATAAATTCTCCTGAGGATAATACTCTGGAACTCCCACCAAGAAATACCAAGGCCTTTAAAAAATAATTATTAAAATATTGTGAAAAAATTGTACAAATTTTATATTTTTGTACGTACTTTGCTGATTCTCCAAGAAATTCATGAAACCCATACTAATCCTAAAGATCGGCACTGCCTCTATCACTAAGGAAAGCGGGGACCTGGATCAGGTGGCCATGGTAGACATTACCAGGCAGATCGCTTCCATTCACGATAAGTACAACGTGATCATTGTATCGTCAGGTGCTGTAGGCAACGGCCGAAACTTTTTGAGTAATTATCAGGGCAGCATCATTGAGCGTAAAGCTGCGGCGGCCATAGGCAACCCTTTATTGATCAACAAATACACGCAGTTTTTTGCCCCCTATGAAATCTGTATCGCCCAAAGCCTCTGTGAACGGCAACATTTTGCCCATCCCGCCCAATTCCAGCAATTGAAAGCCACCTTTGAGGAACTATGGAAAAATGGGATCATTCCCATCGCAAACGAAAATGATGTGGTAAGTAACTTGGAATTGAAATTTTCCGACAACGATGAATTGGCCACGCTGCTAGCAGTAGGTTTTGGAGCAGAGGTTATGCTGTTGGGCACCTCAGTAGATGGTGTATACGACCAACAGGATCGGGTAATTCCTCTTATTGAACAAATTGATGAAAGCATACTGGGGCTGGCCAGAGCGGAAAAAACCGATTTGGGTCTGGGGGGTATGAGTACTAAACTGACCTTTGCCCGGCTAGCCACCAAAATGGGGATCAAAACCGTGATATTCAACAGTCGAAAGCGCGAAGCCATTTTAAAAGCCATACAGGGTGAGACAGGAACGGTTTGTAAACCCCAGCAAAGCAACTCCGAGGAAAGGATGAAGTGGCTGTTGAGCGGCAATATAGTTCGAGGTAAGCTACAGGTCGACCATGCTACTTGCAAGGCCTTAAGAGAAAATCATGGCCTCAAACTAGAAGGAGTTAAGAAAATAATTGAGAACTTCGAGAGAGGAGAGGTTTTTGAAATACTCAATGGTGATCAGGCATCATTTGCGGTAGCCCGTGCTATGATCTCTTCCAAAGAGATACTGGAGAACCTGCACAATAAATCTTTCGAAATAGCTCCCAAAACTGAAATCATATTATTATAATTAATCTTAGTTAACCTTGGAAACCACTTCAGACACCGTCAGGCAGGAAATGGAATCGATTATTCCCATTTTAGATAAAGTTCAAGAGGCCTCATTACAAATGCGGGCCCTGGGCGATCAGCAGAAAAAGGACATCCTTTACACGCTGGCTACTCTGGTCAAAGAGAACAGCGTAAACATCATTGAAGAGAACCAAAAGGACCTGGTGCGTATGGCCGACAGCGATCCTAAAAAGGACCGTCTGCTACTCAATCATGATCGCATTCAAGGATTAGTGGAATCTATTAATCAAGTAGCTAAACTTCCAGATCCTACTCAACAGGTTATCAGTATTTTAAAGAAAGAGAATGGCTTAACCGTTCAGAAAATCACCAGTCCCTTGGGAGTGGTTGGGCTGATCTACGAATCACGACCTAATGTCACTATCGATGTGGCGGCGCTATGCATTCGTTCCGGCAATGCCGGGGTAATGCGTGGTGGTTCCGATGCCTATCATTCAAATAAGTATCTGGTATCCCTGATCCACCAGGCGCTGGAAAAGAACGGGGTCAATAAGGACGCCTTCGCCTTGCTTCCCACCAACCGCAAGTTTGTGAAAGAGATGCTGGAAGCCGACCAATACATTGATATTATTATTCCAAGAGGATCACAGGAGTTGATCGATTTTGTCAGGGCCAATTCTACCGTACCTACCATTGAAACCGGGGCCGGTGTTTGCCATACTTTCGTCAGTGCGTCAGCGGATCTCAACAAGGCAGCCGATATAGTGGTGAATGCAAAAGTATCCCGTCCTTCCGTTTGCAATGCTCTGGACACCATATTGGTGGATCGCTCGGTTGCGGCCCAATTCCTACCTATGATCATAGACGGTATGAACGAGTACCAAGTGCAGATCTATGCCGATGACTCGGCCTATGAAATTCTAGAAAAACATGATTTCCCCAGGATCAAAAGAGCCCAACCTGAGGATTTTGGAAGAGAGTTTTTGGATTACAAATGCTCTGTTAAAGTTGTGAATGATATGGACGAGGCGCTGGCGCACATCCGGAAGTTCTCATCCAAACATTCCGAAGCTATTATTTCCGAAGACTCCACGCAATGCGAAAATTTCTTGCAGACCGTGGATGCGGCGGCGGTATTTGCCAATGCTTCCACACGATTTACAGATGGAGCAGAATTTGGTTTAGGAGCTGAAATTGGGATCTCCACCCAAAAGCTACATGCCAGGGGTCCTTTTGCCCTGGAAAAGTTGACCACAGAAAAGTGGGTGGTCAGAGGCGACGGGCAAGTAAGGTGGTAAAGTTTTAAAAATTAAGCGCATACAGATGAGCAATAAAGTAGCAATTATTGGTGGAGGTAATCTGGGGTCTTCCATTACGGAAGGGCTAATTAAGGATCATTTCTTAAAGCCTGAAAATATTACCGTCACCCGTAGAAAAGTGGAATTGATCAGTCACCTGGCTGATAAAGGAGTCCGCACCATAAAAAGCAATTCGCAAGCGGTTAAGGACAGCGATATCGTGATCTTGGCCATTAAGCCTAAGCAAACTCTGGAAATCCTGGAGGAGATCAATGATTCATTAGATGCCAGCCGGCATATTTTGATCTCAGTAGTGACGGGTATCAGTATTAAAACCATGGGTGAAATTGTGGGCAAGGATCTTACCATTTTCAGGGTAATGCCCAATACCGCCATTGCCATTCAAGAATCTATGTCATGTATTTCCGCCCATAATGCTACGCCGGAACAGGTGGATCATATTGTGAACTTATTTGAAAAATTGGGTAAGGTGGCAGTAATTGATGAGGAGCTGATGGAAGCCTCAACGGTTTTGGGTGCCTGCGGTATTGCCTTTGCTTTGCGTTTTATCCGAGCAGCTATTCAAGGGGGCATTGAAATAGGTTTCGATTCCAAAACGGCTGAACTTATTGCCGCTCAAACCGTAAAGGGCGCTGCCTCCCTGCTTTTCGAAAGAAGGCGTCACCCTGAACGGGAAATTGATATGGTAACCACTCCCCAAGGATGTACTATTGCAGGTTTGAATGAAATGGAGCATCAAGGGTTTAGCTCTTCCCTTATTAAGGGAGTAGTAACTTCCTACAAAAAAATCGGCAATAACTTATAGCCAGCGATTCCACAGTTCCTGGGGATTTACTGCACTGACCTTGACTCCCTCTGGGGGTATATCTCCGGCCACAGCGCTGCAATATTGGTCTCCCACAGATAACAGCTGATACCGCCATTGTTGGCTTTCATATTGCACTTGTCTTCTGTCTATGAAAATATCTGCCAGCCTCATCTGCAGTCCACGGCCATCGGCCTTTATTATGCTTTCCTTAATAGCCCAATACTGAAAGAATTTCCGAAGAGGTTCGTCGGCATCAAATATGGTCTGCCATTGCTGGTCGTTCATGGTCCTTTTAAATTTTGAAAGTTTCACGTCCCTTATTCTTTCAACATCCGCACCCACTGATCCTTGATTGGTGAGGGCACAAATGATCATGCTGCCGGAATGGGAGATGTTAAAATCCCCGGGGATATCCTCTAATTGCGGTCTTCTATGGCGGTCGTAGCTTATGCTGGCATGAACGTCCCGCCAATCAAAACCCCTAGCTTCAAAGGCCCGGAACAATAACAATCGACCTAAGATATGCCGCTGCTGATCTGCATCAAACCTGTATTTGGCAGCTCCATGACGCAAGGGCTGGGGCAAAGCTTGCATCATACGGGACCAATGATCGGCGGAAAATGATGAATCTAGTATGGTGGTTACTACTTCCAAATCTGGTTAATTACCGGATATTAAGGCCTATTTGGTGCTTAAGTATTTGGTTAGACTGCCGCTTTACATAGATGGGTCAGTGCTAACCACCTAAACTTAATTCAATTAGAAAATATATTAACAGTTCTTCAGGTTACTTTATCCGTTAAAAATTATAAAATTCAAATATTAATTGTAATTTTATAAATTTACCGGACCTATAGCAGGACCATTGGAAGACACAAATTTAGTAGTTCATGGCCTTTTTTGAGGTATTTTCTTGGAAGTTGGCAATTTGTTTAATTTGCTAGCTGAGTAAAGTAAAATATACCTTATTTTTACCATTATAGAGATCACATTTCGACGACATAGATTTTTTAAGGAATCATATGACATTCACTAATCAAAAAACCCTATCAACTTGCAACCTCTAAAGAGCATTCTATATCTATTTGCAGCAGTTGTAATTCTGGCCTCTGCCTGTTCGCCTGCCAAGAATCATACCTACTTGAACCCAGACAAGAGTTATAAATATGATCTTGACAACAATCTTGATCTAAAAGCATTTGCTGAAACCAAGCATGATTACACCTTACAATCCGGAGATATCATTTCAATTGATATTTCAAGTTTAACTCCTAACGAATATGATTTCTTCTCGGCCAGTGAAAATGAATTAGGTAATCAAATTGACCCTTTATTGTCTGGGTATCTAGTAGATCAGCAGGGTCAAATAGTTTTACCCCATATCGGGTCTGTATCAGTTTCAGGATTGACCGTGCGTCAAACCCAGGAGGCTATTTCAAAAATAGTGTCTGAATATCTGGATAGTCCCCAGGTTTATGTAAGATTAATCAGCTTTCACTATACGTTGTTAGGGGAGGTTGAGGACCAAGGTAAATATAGCATATACGAAGACCAGATTAATATATTAGAGGCCCTGGGATCAGGAGGTGGTCTTACGGAATATGCGGATTTTACAAACGTAAGAGTTATGCGTTCTGAAAATGGAGTCACCAAAGTAATCAACTTAAACTTGTTAAGCGAAAAGTTACCTACCTCGGATTACTATTACCTCCAGCCCAATGATATTGTGATCGTAGGGCAATTAAAAACCAAAAATTTCAGAAGAAACTCATCATCAAATATTGGATTAATTTTGTCAGGTATAGCTACTATAGCTACCGTCTTTATCGCATTTGACAGATTGTAGAAATTAAGGGAAGCTCACTACTATGGAAAGGTGGAAATTTGACAATCAAGAAGATCTTGAATCCCAAGAGGACGTTTTTGATCTACGGAAAGTCGTAGGCAAACTACTGGATAATTGGGTTTTAATCTTGTCGTGCTTAGTGGTTGCATTGGTAATCGCTTTTTTGGTAAATAGGTATACCACGCCTATTTACATCATTTCATCGAATTTGTTGGTCAAGTCGGAAAAGGAAGTTACCAATGCGGTTTCAGATTTACTATTCGACGATGAATTCTTCGGAAGGAACTCTACCAATATCGATAACGAAGCGGCTCTTTTAAAATCGTACAAGTTAATTAGGGCCACTTTAGAAGATCTGGGTTTCAACGTGTCTTATTTTACTGAAGGGGATGTAAAAGATGATGAACTTTACAAGAAGACTCCCATTTTTGTGACTGTGGATCCAAATTCCACTAATACGCCCTACGGTGTTCCCATTAAATGTGTTATGGTGGACTCCGCGGGTTATTACTTAGAAAGCAAGGAAGAAACGGGATTCTTAGAAAAGTTGATGGCACAATTAAATGTTAAGGATGTAAAAGAAACCCCTATCAACAAAACCAAACGCTTCACTTTCGGACAGCCAGTTGATTTGAATGGATTCAAGTTCGTGATCAATAGAAATTCCGCCATTAAAAAAAAGTATCCGGAGATATTCTTTAAGGTGGATAATTATCAATCCATGACCAAGAAATACCGTGGTAAAATTCAAACGGAACCCTATTCCATAGAGTCATCCATACTAACGGTTTCCATGGAAGGCAGCGTCCCCGAGAAGGTGATTGATTTTATCAACCGACTTATTGATAATTTTGTAATCACAGAACTGGAAAGGAAAAACTACAACGCATCCAAAACCATTGAATTCATTGATCGACAGGTCAAGTTCACCGGTGATTCCTTAACCTCCATAGAAAAACGTTTGGAACGCTTTAAAGAAAGCAATACCGCTATCGATTTAACGGAGAAAGGCACGCGACTTAATAGCCAAATTAACTCCTTACTCTCGGAACGAGCCTCCTTAAGTCTGAATTTAAAATATTTGAATGACCTCAGGGATTATATCAACAACAACAACCTGGATCAGATTATTCCACCCTCATCCCTGGGTTTGGATGAACCGACTTTGAACACTTTAGTGCAGCAATTAATGAACCTGCAAAGTGAAATCAAGATAATGGAATCCGATAGAAATCTTGAAAACCCGCTTATCAGACTTAACAGGCAAAAAATAAACAGTTTAAAAAACAGTATCCTGGATAACATTAATAGTCTGGAGGTTACCACTAATTTCAGGTTAAATGATGTTTCCGGCAGAATGGCCGGTGTACAATCTTCGCTGAGAAACCTTCCAGCCGCGGAAAGAGAATTAGTAAATATTCAGCGTACCAAAGATATTAGTGAAGAATTGTATTTGTTCCTCATGCAAAAGAAAGCCGAGGCTGGTATCGCTAAAGCCACGAACACCGTTGACTATCGCATAATCGATGCTGCTACCGTGAAAGGCGTAGCACCTGTGAAGCCCAGTCCCATCTTGAACTACATGGTGGCCATTGCACTGGGTCTGGCTTTCCCTACCATCATTATCTTCCTAAACACATTGATTAATAATAAAGTCACCTCCTCCGACGAGTTGAATAAGCTAAGCACCATCCCTCTGTTAGGATCCGTGGCTCATAACAAATACAACCGCAAGAGCAATAATCTGATTACCGTGGAAAATCCTAAGTCGGCTATTTCAGAATCGTTTAGGACCATCAGATCCAATCTCAGATATCTTTCCAATGGTGTGGCCAAATGCCGGACTTTTCTGATCACCTCCTCCATCAGCGGGGAAGGCAAGTCATTTTGTGCCAATAATTTGGCGTATATATTTTCAAACTTCGGCAAAAAAGTGTTGCTGGTAAATGCTGACATGAGAAAGCACTACTCCTATGAGGCTTTCGGATTAGAGGCTGAATTGGGCTTAAGCGACTTTCTGGCGGGTATAGCTTCCAAGGATCAGGTGATTCGAAACACCAAATTCAGAAATTTGCAGATAATAACTTCTGGAGGAATTCCTCCAAATCCCTCGGAGCTGTTGATCAGTGGCAAATTGGATGCCTTATTAGACGAAGCCAAAAAGGAGTTTGACTACATTATTTTAGACACCCCTCCCATTGGGCTGTTAGCTGACAGTATCGAACTAATGAGATGCTCAGATGTAAATCTATACGTTGTTCGTCAAAATTATACCCTTAAAAGTCACATAAACGACGCCAATGAGGTTTACCAAACTCATAAGGCCAAAAACATGGCGCTTTTGCTCAATGACGTTAACTATAAAAAGTTAAAGTACGGATATGGGTACTACTCTGAAGATGTTGAGGTATCCTGGTGGAAAGGCATTTTCAAGTAATCACCTCAAAACCTTTACGCCAAACCAAATCCACTTGCATTATGCACCACCAATTTTAAGGATTAATGCAGACCATCAGCCTTCCTAAAAAACAAAAAAAAGTAGCTTCTCCATCCCAGGTGATGGATCTGGTCAAACATGGGCTGCTTTATTGGATGACCTGGGCGGCGGTTTATCTGGAGACGCCTTTGCCATTCAGGATTGTGGTGCTGCTGGTACTGGTGGGCTTTCAGCTGAGATCCTACCGGGATTGTACGTATATCATGCTGCTGGCAATATTTATTCCTTATATAGGGGACTTACTGGGGGAAGGTGGCATTAGTGGTTTAAAACCTCCCAGGGTGTTGTTCTTACCTTACTTGTATTATAGTCTAAAAATTCCCCCCAAGCGGAAGTTGCGCATGGATAAAACCATGTTCTACTTTTTTGTTATTTCAATTGTCAGTCTAAAGATCACTTCTGACCTGTTAAATATCGTTCAGGACGTGCCCCTATCTTACGGTCAAACAGAAGCGATTAGCGTTAAGAACATGATAGCCTCCTACTATGATATGGTTATCATCGTGTGTTTCCTATACTTTGTTTTTACTCGTTTTAGTTTTCAAGAGATCAGCAAACTGTTTAATATGCTGCTGGTATTTGCCTTCCTGGAAGCCATTTGCCTGTTGTTCTTAGTAGCTAAGAACCCGGAAATGGTATTTAGTGTGGATACCTTTGCCAGAGGCGGTGACAAAGGTGACTTTGATGTTATGTACCTTTGGAGAAACCAATACTTTGGACATAAGAATGACTGGGGAATGATGCTGGTGTTTATACTATACGCCACCGTGAGCCGTTTATTCACCCAAAACAAAAACAAGACCTGGTATATGTTGGTGGCCTTCTTTGCTTTAGCCGCTATTCTAATCTCACTTTCGCGGCAAGCCGTGGCATGGACGGTCTTGGGGGCCATTATAATCGCTGTTTCCAAACGGAACGCTAAGTTCATTCTGGGTTTTATAGCGATTATTATGATCGTCTTAATTACCCAGCCAAAATTCCTTATGGACCGCATGAACTCCATGGTTACGGCCAGTACTGCGGAAGAATTCCAGGCCCTTAACCGCAAAGTTTCTGACTTGGCTATAAACCAGGCTGCCAGTAATTTGCAAATAGTACCCCGTATGTTTTATGTGGAGTGGGAGTATAACTATTCGGAGGGGTTCTGGAACGGTATGCTTCATCAACAGGGAGTATTAGGGCTGATATTTCATGTAATTCTATACATGTATCTTTTCTTCAGATTCTTAAAGTACTACAGATCCAAGAATGCCAAGTTAAGCGAGTTCGGCCTGCTAGGCCTGATCTTTATCTTTTTTATGTTCTTTGCTTCTTTCAATCGTCGGTCTACCCATCTGTTGCATTATCAAGGGGATTTTACTCAAATTAACTTTGTGGTCCTTTTTGTGTTTTTGTATATAGAATTGGTTTATTACGGTTTTCGCAACCGCCTTTTTAATTACGAAAAACTGTAAGCTCGCGAGGTCTTATCAAACTATACCTTTGTGTCCAGGAGCATCTTATCAGTACCACTTGTTACATAGAAGAACACTTGTTGTTAAACAACAAAAAAAGCCCCGAATATTCGGGGCTTTTTAATTCTATTGAGGAGTGTGCCTTACATTTTTACCAAGCGCCGACTCACAACTTCATCACCTACTTTTATTTTGATGATGTAAACACCTGGTCGCAGTCGACTTAGATTTAGTTTAGTTTCCATAGACCCTTTGCCCACTCCAAAATGTCTCTTTGACACTGGTCTTCCCTGTAGGGTAAAGATCCTGAACGCTACTTTGTGTTCTCCATTGATCAGGATTTTAATATTCAGATCGTTTCTAACCGGATTCGGATAAAGTTCCAGTAACTGAATAATATTATCGTCCTCATCAAATTCCACTTCTACGGTCAATTCATCCGATAGCGCAGAGCAATCACTTTCGTCCCACACTTTTACACTATAATCTCCGGAAGCTACCGCTTCGTGACTTTGTTGTGTAGCACCTATTATGGGCTCTCCATTCAAATACCATTGATAGGAATTGGCGGCACTAGCAGTAAGGGTATTCCCTGACTGAGTTATTTCAGGTTTAGGGGCACCAGGATCACTGTTAAGAACTGTACTCCAGTCCATGTAACAACCATTAGCATCCGTAATTGTCACACTGTAGTTGCCTGGAATTAGCCCAGTGGTAGAGGCGGTGGTAGCGCCATGACTCCAGTCATAACTGTAAGGAGCAACTCCACCTGATACCGTCAGTGCTATAGAACCGTCGTTTCCGTTACAAGTAACGTTTGATACCTCACTGACCACATCTAAGTCTATGACACCGGGAATGGCATCTACATTAAAAGAAGCAGACTTATCACAACCGCTGGCATCTGCAATCACTACTGCATAGGTCCCTGCTTCCAAACCACTAATATCCGAGGTGGTAGCTCCATTGGACCAACTATACGTATACGGACCAGTTCCCACCACGGTAAGGCTGATAGCACCATTACTACTTCCACAATCCGCGTTCTGGATACTTACCTGGAAGGTAAACTCAGCTCCTGAACCGATATTGTAGGTTTCTGATTTAGTACAGCCATTGCCATCGGTTACAGTAACCGTGTAGTCTCCAGTGGCTACATTACTTAAACTGGCAGTAGTAGCGCCGTTGGACCAACTGTAAGCATATGATCCTGCACCTCCACTAACAGATAGGTCGATAGATCCATCAGCTACGTTACAGGTAGCGTCCTGAACGGAACCGCTAAGTACGATTTCAGTAGGTTGGGTTACCTCCACGGTCTCAGTGACACTGTTATCATCAGCATCAGTAACCGTTAAAGTATAAGTACCTGCATTAAGATTAGAGTTACCGGGAGAAGACCCGCCGTTGGACCATAGATACGAATATGGTGCGGCCCCTCCAGTGACAGTACTGGTAATTCGACCGTTGCTTCCATCAAAACAACTGACATCGGTGACAGATAAACTTACAGCAAGTGGATCTGTATTGCTGGGATCATTGACAATAAAGTTGAATGATCCTTGATCCTGGTCGGTGCCGTCAGACAAAACCAAAGTAATACGTGCTGTTCCAATTTCACCGGCCACCGGAGTAATGGTTAGGGTACGGTCAGCACCGCTTCCTCCCACTACCAGATTTCCGTTTGGTGCCAAAGTGGCGTTATCGGAAGTTGCGGTAAGTACCAGATCAGCTGCCGGAGTTTCGGCGTCATCTACTGTAATGTCCAATGTAATGGGCACATCCATGTCAGTTACCTGATCCGTAATATTACTTACAATTACAGGAGGAGTATTGGCTCCTGACACATCATTAACCGTTAGTAGGAAAGTCGTAGATGTAGAAGTAGTCCCATCAGATACTGCAATGGTAATTACTGTGGTACCATCCACTCCTGCCCTAGGCGTAATGGTAATATTTCTGCTGGCTCCGCTACCACCCAAAACCATATCTCCACTTACATTACCCACTAGGGCAGTATTGCTTGATGAAGAGGTAACGGTTAAAGATCCTGCCGGTGTTTCGGCATCACCAACTGTGAAATTGATAGGTCCAATGGTAACATCCTGGTCGGTGACCTGATCAGCAATGGAGCTGACGGTAGGAGCAGCATTCCCAGGAGGAGGTGAGCCCGTACCGAAACTGTTGATATATTCTTCTACGTTGGTCCATCCGTCACCGGTTCGGTCAAGATTTTGATCGCTGCCGTCATTGGGATTCAATCCATGAGTGTTCTCCCAATCATCCGGCATTCCGTCGTTGTCGGAGTCAACTGGTGCGGCTCCACCATTTAAAAAAGGGACAGCGGGTTTTGCGGTAATAAGACCACCGGTGCCGTTTCTCACTTGATCTACAATTCGGGCATCTACCGCATCACGTACCAGGGAAGCACCCGCATTGTCCAACACATAATCCAAAGCGATATCCGGATCCATGCTGGGAATATCGTTTAAGGGTACCGCGGGAGACAGTACTCGATAGGTAGGGTCACCGTTTACGGCTAACCAATCATCTCCAGTATTTGTAGTCCTGCCGGGACCAATATTGTCTTTTACATAAAGCATGGTGGGTTGTCCTCCCACTCCTTGATCTACCAGGGTAATGACCTTTTTATCGTCCAAGGAGTTTACCGCAATATTACCAATGGCGTTTACCTGAGCGTTTTGGTCTACTCGAAGTCCGGCATTGCCATATCCTGCCATTACATTGTTGACACAATTTCCAGAAGAACCACTGGCAAATTTTGGGTTACGTGCGTTTGAGTAAGCAAAAAGACACCGAATTACATCAAATTCAGTGGCGTTATTCTTGGTAATTAACATTCCCATGGAATGATCCATAATTCCTTCACTTGATATACAATCTTGGAAGGTTACTTGGCGTACGCCTCCATTGGTTCCTATGGAGCCCACGTTTTCATCGCCACCCCAACTGATGGAAACATGATCAAATATTAGGTCATTGGTCTCTACCCCATTAGTAGCGATCAATTCAATACAATCATCATTTCCATCTCCTCTGAATCGTACGTAACGGGTAATAATATTACCAGCTCTAAATTTTACTATCTTATCGGCAATTGCGATACCATCACCCGGTGCAGTTTGACCGGCAATAGTCATGTCACCATTATCAATGGTAAGAGCGTTTGTCAAATGAATGGTCCCTCCTACTTCAAATATCACAATCCGGGGGCCGCTAGCCTCCGCTGCCTCTCTAAAACTTCCAGGACCACTATTATTTAAATTGGTCACCTTGTAAACCTGACCTCCTCTTCCTCCAGTCGCAAACCGCGCCTCTCCTTCTGCTCCAGGGAATGCAAGCGTTTGAGCACTTGCAGAAAATGGAATGATTAAACCTATAATACAAATAAGGGTAAAACAGAATTTATAAAATCTAAGAGTTGAATGCTGGATGGGATGGGTATGTGCTTTTAATGAAAAAGCGGTAAAAATCCTTAGCATACTATAAAAATTTTTGATGTAAAAAAATAATATTCATTGTTCGAACATATTTCTTTACTATAAGTGTGCCAAAACTTTTTCAGTTACTGATAAAATTCGTATTTATCTGTATATCAATTATTTACATATTTTTATGTTCAGATTTAGCTAATTTATGCTACCATATTGATAATATTGATGTCAAATTGACATTATATAACTATTCTAATATTTTTCTTCCACATTCCGAGGGTGAGCTAGTGTAATGTTAAGAGTGCATTTCCAGAGGGCTTTGGACATGAATGCCCATTAATTCTGACTTTTGTTCAATTAATTCCTTTCATTATTTAAAAATCATGAAAAGAAACGGGTTAAAACGGCTATTTAGAGGGTATATTCCAAGCGTTCAGCAATGTAATAAATGAGAAATTCTGGGGAACTCATTACTTTAAGCGATCAATCTTAGAGGGTTTATAAGCTCATATTGATCAATTCGTTTTATCAAAATGAAAAATTCTGGATTTCCTTTTAAGAGCCTGATCTGAATAAAAATCGGGCATATATGTAGGCTATTCCTTCTCCTATCACCAGTCGAAATCCCATACTAGATCTCCACCAATTACTACGGTCGTATTCCAAATTGGGAGTGGCCAATACTCCGACACCCACGGATTTTGGCAAGGCCTTTTGATACAGTAAACGGGTTCGTCTGGCATGAGTACCCATGCTGAATATATTGATAGTCTCATAGTTCCCAGAACTTGATTGCAGCCAATCATTCAGTGATACGGCATTGGCATAAGTGCGGTCCGTTATAACCGCACCACGGTCAACCACTACAATCTTGCTGGAATCGAACTGCTGATGGATTAAAGAAGCGGCCACTAGTTGAGGATAGGATTTGATATCCGGGACCAGATAGCCCCGAGATATAGGACCGCCGGTGGCAATCATCAATTGATAGTTACCGCTATGAAACTCCTTAACCGCCGCTTGCACCGCGTATTCTGGGATAGGCCCATCTATGATCAGAAGCTTAGCATTGGGCAATGGTTTGTTCAAGGCAAGAAAGGGGTGCAGCAGGAAAATGGTAAGGGTGATTAATATCCCCAACGTCAGCACTATAGACAAAAGACCTCTGAGAGTTATTCCCCAACGCATTTTTCGGCTGATAAGCCCCAATCGAGCAAGAAAAGTCCTCATAGATCAATAGCCGAACAGATTAAGATTCCTTTAATGCGAATTGGCAGCAGTTACCAAGGCCAGGCTGGTGACATTAGAGTTAAGTTTTGTTCCCCATGGTAGCTCACCCAAAGGCAGTATGTCCAATGAATGTCCTTCGTTCTTCAATCTTTGAGTAGCCAAGAACGTGCCCGGACTTACTTTTCCATCAGACCATAAGGGAACATTTTCCGGAAAATGATCGTGAAGCAATATCACCCCTCCTGGGTTTAATAGTTTTAAGGCCACCGGAATTTCCTGGTATACAGTGAATGCGCGGTGATCACCATCCAAAAATATAAAGTCAAATTTGTCTTGGCAGTTTCTCATGAAGTCCAACGAAGGCATTACTTTGAAATCCACGAATGCACTCCCACCTACCTTGTCCACCAGTTCTTTGGGCGAATACTGAGAATTTAGAGCAATCCAGGGTTTACTATGGGGGTCATTAACATCTTTGATATCTACCGTAATTAGTTTGGGGTGCGGTTGGTCCCTTAAGGCCAAGCTGATGTGAGCAGTTGAAGAACCTATATGGGTGCCAATTTCCAGGACCGATTGTGCTTCCAGCCCCTTAAGTAAGTGGTAAATCGCTCTTTGATCACCAGGGTTTACCCCCACCTTTTAAATTTGGCAATTTAAATTCTTCACGTAACGGTGTTAACCCGTTCCAATCTGAAGTAATGGTCTCCGAGTTGAATATTTGGTAAAGATCGGCTGCGGTTAAGGTCTTGAGGTTGCTGACATCACAAGTGGCCTTGGGCACTTGCTTTAATTGGCTGCTTTCCTTGCGAATAGCATACCGGGTTTTAACACTGTGTGGTATGAGTCTTTTTAAATTCATCTGATTAGTTTATTGAAAGTTCGTTTAAGGAGTCAATTATTTTTTGAGTCTGAACTTTATGGTCATGATTGTTCATTAAATAATTGCGGCAACGAATTGCCATATCGTCAAATCCCGGATCGTTTATCAGAGAACAGATTGCCTCCGGAAACTCGTCATAACTTTTGATGATTTTACCTAAATTATTAGTGGCAATCAAGTCATCCGGATCTATTTCTTCCCGGGTCACTACCGGGGTTCCGGCGGCGAATGCTTCCAGAAATGTATTCGAAAATCCTTCCAAATGTGAGGTGTTCATAATAGCGTATGCCTTGGATAAAAATCCTATGATGTTCTTACGATCGATATGCCCTAGCAATTCTACATTGGGGCATTGCTTAAGTTCTTCATAAGCCTCTAAGGTGGCCTTGCCCGATTTTACGGATCCTGCAAATTTAAATTGCACTTCAGGAAGCTTTTTTACGATAGTCAGGGCTGCCGGTACATTTTTGACATCGGAAAAGTTGGCTACCCATGCAATGTAACCCCGTTCTGATTGAGGCAAAATTTCCGGCAACTCCCCTCGATAATAAAAAGGGTTGTGCATTAAACTCAGCTTCTTATGGGGATATCGTTTTTGGAAGTTTTCGTATTGGTATTGATTCTGACAAATGATCATTTTCGCGTAGTTCAGGGCAAAACGGGAAGACCATTTGACAGAAGAGTTGAAAATTTCATCAAATCGCTCATCGGCATCCTTATTACTGGTGGCCAGATAGATAAAAGGTATGTTCAACAACTTTCCTGCAAAGGCTGTCATTCCGGTGGTAAGGGCCACTGCTTTGGTCAGGATATAATCCGGTTTATATGCTTTAATAGCACGATAGATAGCCGGTAATTGTAAGTAGAAAACCCGAAGGTTCTTAATACCGGCCTTTTGATCATAACATTCTAAAAGTTCTATGTCCGACTCCCCTACAAAGTCCTTAGCTCCTTTGAAGGTTAGCACTCCGACCTCCTGATCCAACTCCTTCAACCCCTTTACAATGGCGTACTGTCTTACCGCCGCACCTCCGGTGGGACTACCTCCTTTTAGCAGGTAAGGCAGTTGCATATCAAAAAAGAGTAGCTTCATAAATTGAAATTAATTTTTCAGGTAAGCCTTTGTGCCAAATTCTAAGGGGGCCATCCCTTGCTCAAATGCACCCATATCCGGGCCATTGCCGGTGTAATGTTCGTTAAAGTTGGGAATAGCGGTGGCTTGATTAATCCCACGGCTACCCGTTTGCAAAAAATAACTATCTCCAAACTTTGGCATTTCATTGGGGGAAAGCTTGATTCCTTGTTGCTGGTGAGGGCGATCCGCACATTGTTGTTTGACTTTACCATTGAACAGATCATAGTTGAAATCATTATCACAACTTCCCGTATTATCAATTATGATGGAGCCTGTAGGTTTGTAAGTGAGGAAGATATTGTTTCTGGAAACCGCGTTAAATAGTTTACCCCCGGAGGATTGGATGGCAGAGGCCCCTCCTAATGGGTATTTTTTACCAGAAGCCACAGGTTGCATGATGGTATTGTGAAAGATGTAGGTTCTGCCTCCACCAAAAAAAATATTTTGTTTTCTTGTTCTGCCGCCGGCTTTAATAAACGGTCCTCTACCATAAACGTCGGAATCGGTCTCTGTGGCGTTGCGCCGACTACTACCAGCCACATTTCTATAAATGTATAACGGGCCTTTAGAGGTGCTGGCAATAGCTATTTTTACAAAAGTCTTATCGATATGATTTCCCCAAATTCTGACATTCTGATTACCTCCCTCGCTTTCAATTCCATCATCCCAACAATGACTTATCCTATTGCCATAAATGTCGGAGTCTTTATTGGGAAATCCCTCAAAACTATAATCCGTACTTCCCCCAAGACCGTCACAAAAGTAGTGTTCTTCATCGGAGTAAATATCGTTGTAACGGATGACGTGATTGCCATCTGTATCCACAAAACAAACCCCATGAGCGCCGCCTGGATGGTAAGTGTTTCGATCTTGACGCAACTCACTCCAGCTATTGGCATCAGCTCTGGGGTGGTGAAGCTTATTTCGTTGAATGATAATTCGTTTTATACTTTTGGATTTGGCATAAATGGCAGCATGATAGTTAATGGCCCAACCCTCTTGGTTGGCGGATCCCCAATTGCTAATATCATTTTGCTCAATCACAACATCATGACTATTGCCACCAATGTTAATGCCATGTACTTTCGGTCCTTTTATGGTGAGACCCCTGATGATTACGTAGGATGTATTGGGAGCTATGTTTATCCCATAATCTCTGCTCCCCTTCACATCGATGGTGGCTTGGGCCCCCGGCCTATGGGTGTAAAGGACATATCCCTCGCGGCTGCCGGATTGATCGATGGTGTAGGTCTCAGCAGAGTTAGCGGGTAAGTAAACAGTCTTTGCTATGGGAAAGTCCTCACTCCAGGTACTTACGGAATAGGTTTCTTTTTCAGAGGACGCCTTGAGGTTCAACTGCACTTCATACAGCGTCCCTGGGCGTAAGTTTACAATGCTTCCACGGTATTGATTATTTCGATCATCGTACCAAAGTGATAGTCCCTGGTGCCACTCTTGGGTACCGTTAACCCGGTACTGCACCAGGCATTCATTGGTAGCCGAACCACTGCCTGGGCTCCAGTATATACCAATGCTATTAAAAGTAGGAATACAATTCTGGGCAAAACCGGGAGCTGCGCCAATCATCAACAACGCGAAAACCCCACCCAATAGTTTCTTTAACATATGCTTCAAAATGTTAATCCGATCGAATTTAAAACCGGCTTAAATTTGAACTTTATAGATTTCTACTACAAATCTAATAGTATACCTTCAATGAACCTCAAAATGTCTTGAATTTGATACGGAAATGTCTTAAAAAATCTTGCTCTCAGTGTTATCCTTTGCGGGTAAAATCCGCTAAAAAGGGTATCGAAATATTAATATAGTTAAATAAAATATTAATATAGTTAAAAAATTATTAATTTTGATGCAATCATCCATTTTTTGTTAGTAATTGTCATTTGACAACCTTTCATGACCGATACCTCCTTTAAAGATCCTGGAAAATCACCAAGACCGCAATCCGATTACCATAAGAATGTGGTCACCGCGGCCAAAGGTGGAGGTATATCTTTTATAGGGAAAATCCTGGAGTATTTGATCAGCCTGGGGTTCGTTTTTTTGATGGCGCGTATGTTGGGTGCGGATCAATATGGTTTATATCGAATCATGGTAACCGTGGTATCCATAACCGCGGCCATATGCTTAATTGGACTGGATGGAGGTTTGAAAAGATACATCGCCATTGCCAACAAAAAGCAAAACACCAGTGAATTATGGGGGATCATCCAGATTGGACTGGGAATACCCTCTGTAGTAGGGTTGTTGGTGACCGTTATAATACTGTTTAGTGCAGAACCGCTGGCCAATCAACTTTTCAACAAACCTGATTTGGTACCTATACTTCGAATCGGGGCCCTAGCCATTCCTTTTTTAATATTGATCAATAGCTTTTCAGCAATATCTGTAGGCTTCAAAAAAATGCAATTCGTGTTGTATGGCAAAGATTTGAGTTTTAATGTCTCCAAACTTATTCTTTCTTTGCTGGCCATTTTTACCGGTATGGGCCTACTGGGAGTAACTGTGGCTTACATCCTGGCGGCTTTGATCGGCTTTCTGGTATTGGCTTTTAGCATCCATAGGTTTTTTTCGCTGAAACGCGGGATCCACACCGCAGAAAGAAATGTGCGGGAAATTATGAATTTTTCCCTTCCTCTCTTTTTCACTACCGTATTAAATCAATTCGGGCGGAAATTTGAAACCATCATTTTGGGTATATACGGAATCGCCGCTAGTGTGGGGGTATTCTCAGCCATACTGGCCATTAGCCAGGTTGGGGCTATGGGTTATACCGCACTGAGGAATATTTCAAGCCCTATTATATCGGAGTTACACAGTCAAAACAAAATTCAGGATTTAGAAAAATACTATCAACTCATTACCAAATGGTCATTGATTTTTAACCTGCCTTTCTTTCTGGCTATTCTGTTGCTGGGTGATAAAATGCTTTTATTATTCGGCGAGGAGTATACCGTGGGTAGCACTGGTTTGATTATACTGGCCTCCGGAACTTTGGTGAACGCAGCTTCCGGGACTTGCGGCACATTAATTAATATGACCGGTTATTCAAAAGTTAACTTTTATAATTCCCTAATCTATTTGATCTCTACACTAGCACTGGATTTTATTTTGATCCCAAAATATGAGCTAATCGGTGCCGCCATAGCAGGATCTTTAAGTATTATCATAGTAAATACCATACGCACCATCCAGGTATATTATCTGGTTAATAAGATCCTACCTTTTAATGCAAGTTTCTGGAAGCCCTTAGTGGCTACTTTGTTGGCTTTAGTAGTCACCTTGGTGCTGCGTCAACTGGTGTTTGTGCAGTCGCCGATTTTGCAGCTAGTAACTTTAGCTGTAATATTGGTAATTGTTTTTTTCGGGACCATTATCTTATTAAAGCTATCCACGGAAGATCGCTTAATTGTGGATAAGGTATACCAGTTAATTGGCAGAAAGAAAAACGGGAAGAAGCAACGTAAAAAGAATCTACCAAATTAAATTAAGTAACTGACGTGTTAAATAAACGACCTATATTTTTGAATGGTTTTGCTCGCGGAGGCACCAATTTATTAGTCAATCTTTTAATATCCCATCCTGGCGTATGTATCTCATCAGGCGAAACCCACAAGGTTTTCAAGCCCGGTACTCGTTTCGACAAAGGGTGGTTACGTATAAAAAAGCGGTTGTTCTATGACTATCCCATCAGAATATTGGCCGGCCAGGACATATTTAATGCCCATGGTTATGAGACCAGAAAAAATGTACCGGATTATTTAAAGAACTATATCGACAAAATATTCTACCACGGTAGATTCATCGCCAATATAGAATCTCATAACCTGTACCAATATGAAGGGGTAAAATATACCCGTGAACAATTGGCGGATTGTCGCTTGCTTTCCAAAGGACTGGACGGCATTACTTTTACCGCTGAATTATTGAACGAGATGTACCCGGACGCCACCTTTTTTGCTTTGGTAAGAAATGGACTGGCTATTTGTGAAGGCCGTACCCGCAGGGGTTATCCCGTTGAAAAAATGGGGCATAATTTCAATGCCGTAGTAGACAAGATGTTCAGCAACCGTGAAAAATTGCCTAATTATCATATTGTCAAGTACGAAGACATGGTTTCCAACCCTCAACAGTTCATGACCAACTTATATCAGATTGCTGGGATTGACTTTAGTGAGATTAAAAAAGTGCGCTTGGAATCAAAGGCCGTTATGGATAAGGAAGGCAAGCACAAACTTATGAAGGGTCATGATAGACAGGTGTTCTGGTATGAGTTTGATAAATTACACGAACACATTCGCTCCGATATCAATGAAAACCAAATCAAACAATTAGATCAAAAAACTAAGGACATTTTCCTGTCCATTGCAGGTGATAACATGAAAAAACTGGGCTATATCGATTAGCCTACAACTCTTCGAAAAAACTATTAAGGTATTCTTCTATATTGCTATAGCCGTTTTCATTACTGTCCAGGTTTCCATCTGAAGGATCATTAATATCCAGTCCCTGTTCAACTTCCCATTCGTCGGGCATGCCATCACCATCGGTATCGGTAGGCGCGGTGCCGCTGTCCATAAAAGGCCAGCCCCCAACATCTTCTTGTGAATTAATCACCCGCCCGGTGCCGGATCGTACTTCTTGTATTAATCGTAAGTCCACAGGATCCCGGTGCGGTGCGGTGGCGCCTACATTATCCAGCACTACATCAAGCGTTTCATCTACAGAGTGGTGACTTATCTCTGAAGGTAAAAAGGTGGGAACAGGCTCTGTGGAACGGTGTAGGCTTTCACTACCACCACCAACAGCCAGCCAATCATCACCTTCATTGATCTCCCTACCGGGTCCAATATTTTCAGATACATAAAGCAACATCTCTGGAAACCCCGCCACCGGGCCCAACATAATTCCTTTGTTGGTTTCTCCCATTACTGTCGGTGATGTGTTGGGTCCCGGTATGTATACATTGCCAATAGCATTGGCACTTGATCCGGGATCGAGCCTGGTTGCAGCTCCGAAATTATAAACTACATTGTTGATCACTTCTGCAGTGACGTCCAAAGCCACTTTGGGATTCCGACCAACGTTATGGGCAAATAGGTTGTGATGTACGGACACCGTCCTGCAGTTATTTTTAGTAAGCAGCATACCTTTGGAATGCGGCCCATCCCTGTGATGACTGTCCTCCAGACCTTCGCTGGAGATGTTGTATGAAAAGGTACAATCCCTTACTCTGGCACCCAGACCGAAAGTGCTGATGTTCTCATCAATAGCCCAACTCACCGAACAGTGGTCAACAATTACGTTATAAACCTCTACGTTAAAGGGTGTGTGCAGTACAATGCCATCCCAGTCTTCGGTTTGATTTACATCCCCTACCCTTACCCGAATTCCTCTAAGGATAACATCGTGGGTACTGATTCTAATATCAGCATCCCTGAAGGTAATGCCGTCTCCCGGTGCGGTTTGTCCCGCAATAGTAATAAATGGCTCGGTAATGGTTATTTTGGATCTCAATTGAATAGTACCTCCGGTACGGAATATTACGATGCGTGGACCTGCTGTCTCAACAGCCTCTCTAAAACTTCCTGGTCCGCTATCGTTTAAATTAGTGACCTCCACCACTGCGCCACCCCTGCCACCGATAGTAGTGGATCCGAAACCTTCCGCTCCCGGAAATGCCGGAAGACCCTCCGGTTTACCTCCGGTGGGATCCGGGCCGAAATCTATGGGATCTGGCGGATCAGGAGGATTAGGAGGATTGGGTCCAGGACCCTGGGTCAGGTCGGGTTCATCGGAATTTTCGCAACTGATTAACATTACTGTAAAAAGGAGGCCAAAGATAAGTGTGACACTTACAAAAGAAGGCAGGCACAAAAAATCATTGATTTTTTGCGTGGTAGGGAGGCTGAGCATTTTCTCAATTATTAGATTATCGGAATATTTATTTTCTTTACCGGAAAATTTATATTACAAGTAATTTAGAACAAATATTGAAATATATAAGTTCGGCCACAAATGATATTTTAACTTTGAGAGCTGTCTTTTTTACAACACGTCATTTTTTGGGTGCCCAGAATGGCCATAAATTTAACCTCATTTATCTCCTTTCATGAGTCTGCTTGTATCTACACAATCTTATAAAAACGATGAACCGACCCCGTTCGGTTTGTTAATCGAAATCGATCAAACCGATGGGCATATCATTAATCAATTAAAAATTGATACTCCGGTGGAGGCCACAAACAAAAATGATGGCGGAAGGTTGAAACCCGGATTGCGAGGTCTTTATGAGTACCAAGGTAAAATCTACACGGCTTCCTGGAACAAAGTTTTTATTATCGATAAGCAAAACCTGGAGATTGAAAAGGAAATAAGCCATCAATGGATGTCGGATTTACATGGGATTTATGTAGATCAACAGGGTATTTGGGTTACCTCTTCCTATCCAGATGCAGTGATTCTATATGATTTCGAAGGAACGCCACTGGCTTCCTTATGGATGCCTGAAACTAAATTTTACACCCCGAGATCTGAGGTGGATAAGGAAATGGATTGGAGGTTCAAGGGCAAAGATTTTCGGGGATTCCGTCAATATCACGTTAATCACGTGGAGGTTAAAGATCAATACGTTTATGTAACCGGTAGAGGTGAAAAGAACAATAACGGCCGCATCTGCAAATTTAAAAAGGAGGATTTCTTAAATAAAAAGGCTTTGGAAGATGGAGATTTAAGCCTCCACTATCAGGGATTGTTTGGCCCTCATGACGGACTGTGGGACGGTGATACCTTGTGGGTAACCGAAACCAATAATCTTTCCATAGCCGCTATAAACACCAATCAAAAGGTGGGGTTCCGCAAAAGGGTAACTGCCAGCGAAAAGGACAGGATACGCTATGATAATTTTAAGGAATTCCTCAAGTTCACCTACCGAAAGATGATCGGCCAAAGCGATAAAAGAGGGGGCTATTGGACCCGTGGGCTCTGTATAAACGGTGATGATATCTTTGTGGGGCAGTCCGCTTGGGCTGGAGATGATAAAGGCTTGGCTCGAATTGTGAAAATTGACAAGAGCACCCGCTTGATCAAGGATTGTTTTTATTATGATATTCCTGAATACCCTGAGATGCGGATATATCAGATCATCTCTTTGAATTCAGATTAATCTGACAGCAGTATTAAAAAAATTTTGATTCTCGGAGAATCCCATCAATTAACGTCAGCTTACCTTCCCTGTTTATTGTATGAAATCCCCGTATCTGGGGGTCCCATTGAGGCTCGTAAGAAGCTACTTCCACTTCTTTATAGTCAGTTTCACTTAAAGTCACTATCTCATACATCTTTAGACCGTAGCCATATCGCACCGCGCAGTTTTGAGCCGGCCGGTAGATCTTACCATCTCGTTGAATAATTCCTCCCGCCGGTCTGGCCCCCCTAAGGTCAGAAACTAAGGGATTCAGAGGATGCGGCCTCCAATTATCACTTAAGGGGCTGTCTGCTGAAAACAAGAAAAGTTCGTCCCAAGTTGAGCTGCCGGGGTTTTCACTAATATTAGCAAATAACCACCACTTGTTTTGGTGAAATAAAAGCGTGGAGTCAACTGCCAGGATCTCTTCCATTAAGTTTTTATGGAACTCCCATTTATGGGGGAACTCCTGGCACTTATAGAGCTGGATGGTGCCACTGGCATTGGATTCCGGAAGCATATACAATTCATCCTGCCATTCAAACAGAAAGGGATAGGACATATGATAGGGCTGCTCTATAATCTTTTGAGGTTCATTGAAATTGCCCAACTGGTCCATTGTCATCACGGAGATAAAGCCCTTCTTCTGTTTCCCCATGAAGGATTCCTCCAGAAAGATATAGTATTGCTGGTCTTTTTGATAGATAAAGGGATCGGCCCAGAACCTATTTTTCGGAGGCACTAGTCTTTTATAATCGCCAAAGGCATCTGAATATTGGTCGTTGATTTGATAAAGTAATATCCATTGCTCCGAATAAAAGCGATTAAATATTTTCTCATGCAAATACTTTTTGCAGAAATCCGCGATCAGTGCCAGTACATATATCCCCTGAGGGAATGGATGGCTTTTATTTTTTTCAACACGGTCGGGCATCATTACTTGTTGCTTAAAGCCGTCGGGACCCTTTTCATATAGCAAGCGCAACATGCGCGGAATGAAACTTGCACTCTTCCAGTAATTAAATTCTGCGGTGCGTTTTACAGAAAATGGCACCACTTGAGAAAAGGATTGGCTAACGATCTGCGGTTGGGGGCCTGATTGCACGACCAGTTCTGAGGTGGTATAGGGCAAGCCCTTCAGCACTTCCCAAAAACCTTCGGGGGCCTCCCGGGTACCACAGAATGTCAAATACCAAACTCCATAATTAGGTATCTTATACAACTCATCCGGTAAGGTGAGGCTGCTAAAATCGATAAGCACATCCAGGTTAAATTCTTTGATAGGATCCAATTGCTCTACTGGAATTTGCCCTTGGTTTTGACCGGGTTTTATCTTAACAACCGGTATTGCCGATAGGGTCTTGGAAAGATCAACAGTCTGGCGTGCTGTGGGTGGACGTTTTAACTTGGTCTTTTCCAATCGCTGATAGACCCGGTAAAAAAGGGACTCTTCAATTCTTTGGTTGGGGTCTTTTACAGGGGCCTCAGATACTACTACCACCGTTAGGTCCGCGTAGGACGATCCTATAATTCTATTTAGCGCTTTACTCTGCCAATTAGCTATGACATAGGAGTTTGTAATTAAGCCTACACTTAGTTTATTCATTGTTGAATGTTAAGGAGTCATGTGCTGATACGGCAGCCCATAATGATAGCCACCCAGGAATGCTAAAGTACATATATCTTTAAACAAATTAGAAATTCCACTTATAATTGTATTTTTACGCCGATCTGCAAAAATCCTTCAAAATGAGACTAACTCTAGTAGCCGGTGCCAGACCTAATTTTATGAAAATTGCTCCTATTATCCATGCCCTGGAAAATAGCTCAAATGATATTTCATACCGACTCATACACACCGGGCAGCATTACGATGATAACTTAAGCAAATCTTTCTTTAGGGATTTAAATATTCCCCAACCCAATGTCAACCTCGGCGTTGGATCCGGTTCCCAAGCCCTGCAAACGGGGAATATTATGATAAAGTTCGAGGAAGAGCTGGTCAATAACCCCTGCGACTATGTGCTGGTAGTAGGAGATGTAAATTCTACCGTAGCTTGTGCCTTGGTAGCCAAGAAATTAAATACCAAAGTTATCCATGTTGAGGCTGGGCTGCGATCTTACGATTTAAGAATGCCCGAGGAGATCAACAGAATTGCCACCGATGCCTTAGCGGATGTGTATTTTACCACCACTCCGGAGGCCGGATACAATTTGGTGGCCAAGGGAGCAGCAGGCGATAAGATCTTTTTTGTGGGTAATACCATGATCGATTCTTTAATTTCCAATTTGGATAGATTGGAACGACCTAAAATTCTGGACGAACGAGAAATTGCCAATGAGCAGTTCTTGGTAATGACCCTTCATCGACCTTCCAATGTGGACGAAGAAAAAAAATTGAAGGAGATACTTGAGTTATTGGATACCAGCAGCCAGCAGCCCATCATCTTCCCGGTACATCCGCGCACCAGGCAGATCCTAAAAAACTTGCAAGCAAATCTCACCAACATCGTATTTACCGAACCCTTGCGTTATTTGGAATTCATGTATTTAATAAAACACAGCTTAGGGGTAGTGACCGATTCCGGGGGGATCCAGGAGGAAACCACTTATTTAGGAAAACCCTGTATGACATTAAGGGAAAATACCGAAAGACCTGAAACCATAGAATTAGGCACCAATGTTCTACTGGGATTTAATAAACAACATATTTCGGAAGCCTTTGATAAGTTACAATCCGGAAACTGGAAAACCGGTACCATACCGGCTCTTTGGGATGGCAAGGCCAGTACCAGGATTGTTAATCACCTAGAAAAGTTAGATTGACCTCTTCTGGTCCAAAAGATTTTGCACCAAGCTTGAAATAGCCTCAATGTTGGTAAAATTTTCTATGACCATATCGCGGGTATTGATGCTAACTTTAAACTCTGCTTGTAAAAATTCAGTCAATTGAATTATGCCCACGGAATCCACTATTCCCGTTTCTAATAACAATTCGTCGAAATCCAATAGGCTTGAATCTTCCTTGAACATTATCTTACGTACGATAAAATCTCTAATGGTGCTCTTTATTTCTCTCATTAACTGGAAACAATACTTTAATTCTGATAAAGTTACTTAGTGTTTTCGAGCAGTCTTCAAAGTTTATTTGGGGTAGTGCGCTTGATAATCCTAAGGTATCACTTTTGTGGGAGTATACGGATAATATTTTGCTGACAATCCCTTACGACCACAACTTTTTTAAGTATTTAGCATATAGGCATCGGATTCACCATAGGTGACGTGCCAATTCCTGATATCCTTGAGTCGCTCATTGTCAATGTCAACCTTATCCAAATTGCCAATCATAAATGTCTTTCCGGGCTTTTCCAAGAAAAGCAACCTCTTGAAGGACTTCTTAAATCTGGGATCGCTTGATACACAGGTTATCTGATGGGATTTGATGGTTTTGAAATATTGAATAGCTGCTTTAAGAAGCGCCTTGACGGTTTGTTTATCATCGGGATCCGCCCAAAGGTCAACAATACGTCCTGAATCCATTAGTTTATTATAGGGTGAGGGTCCAACAATAATAAAACCTTTAAGTTCACCCTGCCGATCTACTGCCAGTACTTTTTCACGTGGATAGGGACGATCGATGTATTTCCAATTTAAATAGTCTTTATCACGCACCGAACTGATAGCAGTCTTTTCCATCAAGCGTTGGTTAAGCTCATTGAATCGGTCATCAAACTGCTTTACTTCATACACTCCCTTTGAGTTAATAAATGAAAGTAAGATTACATCCACGAAACTAAACATGAGTTTGACCACCGGATTCAGTATGGAAACGATCAGATCACTTTTTAATATTTTCTTAAGTTGTTTGCGGGGATTTAGGATTTTGCCAAATCCAACGGTCTCCGTTTCGTGATAGCCTCTCCTACGCTGCATCTTAAGATTTAAAGGAGTCATGCCCAGTAGGCAAAATACTGAATCTGACTTCTCTTCAATCTCTTTGGCCATAGCAATAGTAAGCCAAAAGCCCATGCCTTTTTTTCGGTATTCAGGGTCCACGTACAGATCATGTACATAATACCCTTTTTTGGTTTTGCCCCGGTCGTTGAACCATACGGGCATCCTGCCGTGGAAAGCCACTATTTTATTCTGATCCTCAACTACGTAATAAGTAGCTTCTCCGTTTTCACGGGCCGGATTATGGAATGCTATCCATTCCATTAATTGTGTACGGATCTCAGCGGACTTTTTATCAAGCTCGTTGCGGGTCTCTAATAAATTGGAGACCAAGGGCAGATCCGAAGCCTCCAACTTGCGGATGGTTACATCGGTCATGGTATCTTCTGGTAAATAATCTTCAAAAATAGAGAATACCAGAATTACCGCAAACTATAAAAGATTATAATTTTGCTTAAAACCGGCTAAGGAAGTATTGGGCGTATTTGAAGAATTATACTCAGTTTAGTAACTTGGGCCGTCATTAGGTATTTTTTTTAAGACCACGGCTCTGAATCAACAGCAGATTTTTAAATTTTCTCCTGAGGCATGAAAGTTCTTTTTGTTAGTAGAAAAAGACCTAATTTCGAAATTATGCCTTTTATAAAGAGTCAAGCAGACTCTTTAATTAGTAACGGAGTGGAGATTGACCATTTCGTGGTGAGGGAATCCGGAATACTGGGTTATCTGCGAAGCATTCCTGCCTTTCGCAAAAAAGTCAAAAAGCAAAACTACGATCTGATACATGCTCATTACTCTTACTCGGGGTGGTTAGCAGTATTGTCTTTCATTGGCCTGCCGGTGGTGGTTTCTTTTATGGGAACGGATGTATACGGTACTGTTACGGAAAAGGGAAAAAGAGTGTTCAAAAGCTATTTTGAGATATTTATAGCAAAAGTTCTTCAGTTAACGGTAGATAAGATTATTGTAAAATCTCAAAACCTATATGATTACATCTATTTAAAGAAGAAAACAGAAATAATTCCCAATGGGGTAAATTTTGAAAAATTTAAGCCCAGGGACAAAATTGAGGTACGCCGTAAGTTATCACTACCCAACGATAAAAAACTTATCATGTTTTTAGGTCATCAGACCTATCCCAGAAAGAACTTCGCCCTTTTGGAAGAAGCCTTTAACCTGGAAAAGAACCGGGACTGGGAGATTGTAAACCCCTATCCTACTGAACCCCAAAATGTACCTTTTTATTTAAGCGCAGGGGACGTTTTGGTTCTGACCTCCTATCAGGAAGGCTCTCCCAATGTGATCAAAGAGGCTATGGCCAGCAATTGCCCCATTGTAGCCACTGATGTAGGAGATGTTAAGGAAATCATTCAAAATACTCAAGGCTGCTATCTGGTAGACTACGATCCGGAGGATGTGGCAAATAAAGTTAGATTGGCGTTGGAATTCGGGAAGCCTACCACGGGCCGTCAGGATATCGGGCACTTGGAAATTAACAAAGTGGCGAAAAAGATCATTTCTATATATGAAAGTACCTTAAAAAGGTAGATCAAGGATCCCCTCAATAAGGTGGGCAGTTACAGATCTCCATCAACACTCATATTATTAGAGTCATAAATAATATATAAAAAATTATGACTTATCTCCTTAAAATCTTATTTTAAGTAAAATTCCATCAATTTTTGTACTTATTTAATATCAGACATAAATAATTCTTGTTTTATAATTGGATTTAACAAATAATTAATATAATTTTACAAACTCAAGGGTTACTATGGCGTATATTTACCATAAATCCAAAAACAACCACCACGTTAAGATTTAATTGATGAGGCTGCCCATACACAAATTACTTCTCTTTATCCATGATGTAGTTTTAATAGCGTTAGCTATTTACATTTCCAACATCATGTATAGCAACTACAGCTCTTACTTTGACTTGGGCCATATCAATTCAGATCTTATATGGGGTTACGCACTGGTTTTCGGCACATTGTTACTAGCCATGTCGGAAATGGAACTTTATAAGTATCAGGTCATATTAAGTCCCCTGCGTCATACCATTGCACTGCAAAAAGCCTTGTTTCTGAGTTTGGTGGCCTTGGTATTCTTTTCATTCCTTTTTAAGATAGCTGAAGTTTCCTCTTCGAGAGTATTATTAGGTTTAATTTATGTCAACATCTCCATCCTGTTTGTGCTCAGCAGGGTTTTGATCGTTCCCAGAGTATTCTTCAAACTGGTGCGTTCCAAAATCATTAACCGCAATCTGCTGATCGTTGGGACCGGTAAATTAAGTACAGAACATGCAGAGGAATTGATCGATAACCGCAATAGTTATTTCAATATCGTAGGACTGGTTGATGATGAAGCCAGCGAATTGGGACAGAATGTGCATGGTATACCGGTAAAAGGTAAGATATCCGATATACCCACTTTAGTAAAACATTTCAATGTTAGTGATATCCTGGTGGCTTCCGACACACCCTGCGACAATCGCTTGCATGACATTATAGATGCTTGCAAACTGTCCAACAAAACCGTTCACATTGTCTCAGAACTGTATAATGTAGCTCAGCGCAAAATCAAGATAGAGGAAATCGGCAAGGTATCTGCATTTCGATACGAACCTCCGCAGCTTGGTCATCGCTATATCTATCCATTATTGAAAAGGCTGGTTGATATCTGTGTTTCTCTATCCATTATAGTAGGGTTGCTCCCTATTTGGTTGATATTGGCTGCCTTAGTGAAGTTTACTTCCAACGGGCCGGTGTTTTATATGGCCAGGGCTATTGGTAAGGATGGTAAAGAATTCTTAATGTACAAGTTTCGTTCTATGAGGGTGAACGCCAGTACCGCTCTTCACGAAGCAAAAGTAAAAAGGATGATCATGGAGAACGACGCTACTACTAAATTGGTAGATGATCCCAGGATCACCAAAGTGGGCAAGATATTCCGAAAACTATCTATCGACGAATTCCCTCAGTTAATCAATGTTTTGAAAGGAGAAATGAGCCTGGTAGGACCTCGACCCTGTCTTCCTTATGAGTACGAAGTAATGAAGGAATGGCAGAAGCAACGCTGCGCTATTACCCCAGGCATGACCGGAATCTGGCAGATAAAAGGCAGAGACGAAGTATTGTTTAACGAGCAGGTGGTCCTTGATCTTTACTACAAAGAGCATTGCTCCATTTGGATGGACCTGCAAATCTTGTTTAGTACCATTCCAGTGGTTATTTTTGGAAAAGGCGGCGCTTAATTTTTCATAAACATTCAATCCATTTTGAGAACATCATGATTAAAGCCGGTGTAATTGGCTACGGTTACTGGGGGCCAAATATCGTCAGAAACTTTATAGCAAATAAAGACCTTGAGGTAGTTAGGGTTTCCGACATGTCGGAAGATCGTTTGAAAATCCTCAAAGCAAATCATCCACAGGTCGATGCCTCAACAGACGAGAACAGCATCCTAAACGATCCCAATATCGACCTGGTCGCGGTAATCACTTCAACCTCCACCCACTTCAGGTTGGCCAAGAAAGCCCTGGAAAACGGAAAACATGTTTTTGTTGAAAAGCCATTCACATCAACCTCGGCAGAAGCTATGGAGTTAATTGAAATTGCGGAGAAAAAAAATCTGCTGATCATGGTCGACCATACCTTTTTATTTACAGGGGCTGTCAAGAAAATGAAGGATTTGGTTGATAGTGAACTTGGCAAGCTATATTACTACGATTCAGTGCGTGTAAATTTGGGCCTATTTCAATATGATAGCAATGTTATATGGGATCTGGCTCCACATGATCTTTCTATCATGTTTTACATCAACCCAAGTTTCAAACCACATTCGGTAAACGCGGTAGGCGCTGACCATATGGGTAAAGGTATGGTAGACGTTGCCTATCTTACGGTAAACGGTAGCGACAATTTTATCGGTCATTTTCATTGTAACTGGCTTTCACCGGTCAAAGTAAGGAAGACATTAGTGGCTGGGGATAGCAAAATGTTAGTTTGGGACGACCTGGAGGCGGATGAGAAGGTCAAAGTATATAATAAAAAGGTAGAGGAAGTCTCGGAAAAATCCGAATTCTATAAACTTCAGGTTAAATATCATCATGGCGACATTTTGGTGCCGGTAGTAGAACAAACCGAAGCTTTACGGCTGGAAATGGAACACTTGGTGGACTGTCTGCAAAATGGAACCAAACCCATAAATGGGGGTTTCGAAGGGCTTCAGGTGGTCAAAGTACTGGAGGCTTCGGATTTATCATTAAAAAACCAAGGTAAAGAAATAAAACTCACCTAAAAGATCTCACAAATGAAATATTGCCTTATTTCTGATGATGTCCAGCTTGGAGAAGATGTTAAGATCTTCTCCTTTGTGAATTTATATGGATGTAGTATCGGTGACAGGTCCAAAATCGGAACTTTCGTAGAGATCCAAAAAGGAGTGAAAGTAGGAGCCGATTGTAAAATTTCATCACATACCTTTATTTGTGAAGGCGTTACTATTGAGGATCGAGTTTTTGTGGGACACAATGTTACCTTTATCAATGACAAAAATCCCCGAGCCACCAATCCTGATGGCAGTATGCAAACAGAAGCTGATTGGAGTTGTGAAAACACCCTGATTAAAGAAGGAGCCTCCATAGGTTCCAGTGTCACCATTCTATGCGGTGTTACCATTGGTAAAAATGCTATGATCGGTGCAGGGGCCGTAGTAACCAAGGATGTACCTGACCAGGCCGTAGTGGCAGGCGTTCCTGCAAAAATGATAGAAATTTAAAGATATGGATACCACTCAAATGAAAGTTAATTTCCTGGATTTGAAAGCTCAGTACGCTTCGATTAAAGGAGAAATAGATGAAGCCATTCAAAATGTCCTGGATGATGCAGCCTTTGCAGGAGGACCCTACGTGAAAAAGTTTGAGGAAGGCTTTGCAGCAGCCCAAGGGGCTAAATATTGTGTGGCAGTTTGCAACGGTACCGCGGCCCTGCATATCATCATGATGGCCCTGGAATTGGGACCTGGGGATGAAGTGATTGTCCCCGCTAACACCTTTTTTGCTTCTGCAGAGGCTGTTAGCTTATGTGGTGCCAAGCCAGTTTTCGTAGACTGTGAGGAGGATTATTACAATATGGACCCTGCCAAAATAGAAGCAGCCATTACCGAAAGAACCAAGGTTATCCTCCCGGTGCATTTGTATGGTCAGCCCGCACAAATGGACGCTATTAAAGCCATAGCTGATAAGCATAACCTAGTCCTGCTGGAAGACAGTGCCCAAGCACATTTAGCTACCTTCAAGGGCTCATCAGTAGGGACTATAGGTTTAGCTGGTGGGTTTAGTTTCTACCCTGGAAAAAACCTAGGGGCATATGGAGAAGCCGGCGGTGTAGTTACCAATGATGAGGCCCTGTATGAGAAAATGCAAACCATCAAGGATCATGGATCTCAAAAGAAATACTACCATGATCTGGTAGGTCACAATTACCGGATGGATGGTATGCAGGGCTCTATTTTATCCGTTAAGTTAAAATACTTGGCGGAATGGACCGCCATACGAAACCGAAACGCCGAGTTATATGGCGAATTATTACAAGGTATCGACCAGGTGATAACGCCCAAGCAGAATCCGGATGTTTACCATGCCTATCACCTATATGTAATCAGGGTTCCCAACCGGACTGAATTGACGCAATTTTTAAATGAAAATGGGATCTACACAGGTATTCATTATCCCATCCCCTGCCATATGCAAAAAGCCTATGCCCATTTGAATTACCCAGAAGGAGCATTTCCTAATAGCGAAAAGTTTGCCCGGGAGATCGTGTCATTGCCCATGTCCGAGCAATTAAGTACCGATGAAGTAACATACGTGGCTGAAAAGATCAGGACCTTCTATCAAGGCTGATCCTCATAGAAACTACTCCTTTTCCTGAAACTCCCTGGAGGGCTTCCCCAGTAGACATTTTCGGTAAAGCGCCATCATTTCGTTGGTCATTTTTTCAAGATTGAACACTTCTTGTAGTCTTTCCTTTCCCCGATTTCCCATATTATGACTAAGTTGTTCATCATTTAAAAGCGTTTCAATACGATCTGCAAGGTCATTGACGTCTCCTTGCTGTACCAAAAATCCAGTTTCTTTATCTATTATAATCTCACTAGTGCCCCCACCGTCGGTAGCAACTACCGGCTTGGCCAGCGCCATATATTCCATTATAGAATTTGAAATACCTTCAGTAAAGGTAGCCAGCACCCCAACGTCAAAGACATTTATTATAGATTCCACTTGTTGCTGATTTCCCAGAAAAAGAATATTCGGTTCAACAGCCAGCTCCTTACAGGCATTCAGGTTCTTACCATCCCCGATAGTGACGAAAACAACATCATTTCTTTTGGCCAACAATCTTTGGGCAGCAAGAATAAATGCCTGGTAGTCTTTTTTATCAGTGAATTTGCCTACCATCCCCACCACCTTGGGGGTAGTTATTCCAAGTTTAGATCGGATTGCCGATTCCTCTTCGAGATTTTTGATCCTGTTAAAATCAAACCCATTGTAGATGCAAAAACTTTTGTGCTTAGGAATACGATAGGATTTTAACCCGGCTTGAGAATTGGCCAGTATAACTTCTGTAAACCTTAGCAACAGCCTGGTGCGCAACCAGGTTTGGCTTAGTCGGTTAATGTGCGCCGGGGCATTTCTGATGATGCTGTTTATAACCTTGATACGGTAATATTTTGCAACCGGCAAAACATATAGAGATGCCATGGATTCCCAACTATGTATGATGTCCGGTTTGAAAGACTTACAGATATCCCACAATTTCTTAAAAACGGAGACATCGTACTTTCCTTTACGCTTGATCAGCACGGTTTTTACCTGAAGATCCTGCAGCTCTGTATAGTGTACCTCAGAAGATAGCACGACCAGCTGACATTGTACATTTTGTAACAACACCAGCCCTTTTAGTACTTCAACCAATTGTCTCTCTTTACCACCAGCACCTAACCGATCAATAATAAATAATACCTTCATTAGATTAGCCTGCTCTTTGTTATGTACTTGGTGTCCGGTTGAACATTTAAATGCTACACTTTTCTTTCAATTTTCCTGGATTTGAAAAAGTTAACCACTCCTTGATATTTATTGGTTTTAATCTCAAAAAGTAGAAAATTAAGGCCATCCAGTATTTTGTACCAGCGCATTTCAGTTTTGCCTAGCCTCAATGAGTCCTTATAATCCGCAGTAGGATACCCAAGTTGGGAAAGTAACGGATGGCATATTCTTTCGATCTTGGTGATTTGTGCCTCTTTCATCTTTCCTTTCCACTTACCATAATTGTCCTTAACGATCTCTGCACTTCCTTTAGCATCTCCCAAGTTTTCGGAGGGCTTATCTAAATGAGCTAGGTTCTGCTCAATAGCTATACCCAAGTAGTCACATATCTTTGGCAGAACCACCTGGGGCGAACTAACCAGTTCCTCAAATCTTACTTCCATGTAATCGGATTGGGGAAGGGACTGAGCATCCTTACGGCTGCGGTTTATGGCATCATTCCATCTCTGACTGGCCCTTAATATGTTCTTATTCCAGGCCTTATTTATGGATAAACTATAGTCCCGAACGTCCCTGATGATATGAATAAATTTGGCCGTGGGAAACAATGATTTTAAAAGGGGCATTTCCAACATATAAGAAGGGGTTTTGTCGCCCCATATTTTCTTATTTTCGGACTTTGCGTAATATCTATAGAAAGCCTCAATGACCCCGGCATAGCTCCAAGTTTTTATTTCAGCATACCACCTTTCTTCATCGATAAAGGGATTGTTGTCAGTAAGTCTTTGGAAAAATGTCGTTTCTGAAAAATCGTGGAAGAATCTGGAGAAATTTTCACGAACTTGTATAGGCTCGTAATTGGCAAAATTGTGGTAAAAGTAAGGCAGGTAGCCAGATTCATTGACTGTTATACCAATAGCGGAATGATTGTTCAGCAGACTTCGTAGCAATTTGGTGCCCGATCGCGGCATACCAACAATGAAAATGGGGCCAGTAAAAGACCCTCCGGCAATCTCTTGGTTTGTGCTGTCAGACATAACGCCTATTTTAGTTTTTGATACAATTTCAAGGCGAATTTACCCAGGCCCATAAGTATTGGTTTATGAACCTTTTGAAACCTGCCCGGATTCACCAGATCACTGCAGAATTTCAACTTGTAATCCCTGACCCCGTAAGGTACATCAGGATGACCAGCGCCTCCAAAGTCAAATAGAGAATAGTGGTTTTGCTTACCCCATAAAAATACTTCCCACGGCAGAAAATCGTTAGGTCTCAGGTTGTAGAATTCTTTATAACTACCTGCATACCAGTCAAAAACGTAATCCTTGTAGCATAGCACGGCGCGGGTACCTATCATTTTTTCTTCATGGAATGCTCCAAAGAACCTCACCATACTTTTGGAAGAAAGCAGTTCTCTGGAAACCTCAAAAAGTGAACCATCAGGATAAGGTAACCTGGCGTTTTTGTAAACAGTTTCCACGATATTGTAAGACTCCCTTATATCTTGGGGATCGGTAAGCTCCTTAAAAACCACACCTGACCGTTTTGATTTATTGATGGCTTTCCGGCGGGCGGATTTAACTTCTTTCCACAGTTGTTCCTGCGATTTGGTAAGGTCAACCAGAATATTTAAATGGTCTTCATACAAAAAACCAAGGCTGTTGAAAACTTCCTTCTGCTCATCATCATGGATCCAGAAATTTCTAAATTGAGAATATATGACGCGGCCTTTAATCGCTTTATCATACGATTCCAAAACAAGCTTCAACACCTTATTATTTGCATCTTTGATCAAAGGACCGCCCCAGATAATAGCACGTGCTGAAAATCGTCCTAAAAAATTGGATGATTCCGATTGGATAACCGCCACCATCAGGCCTTGTACCTCTTGATTGCGGTCTATGGCGGCTAGTAGTATGGGCGTATAGTTTTTAGTGCGTTTTAAAACTTCAAACATTTCAGGAGTCTGAAATATATTTCCGTCTTTATGCATTTCTACAAAGGCCGCCCACTTGTCATGCTCAAGATCTGATGTAATCTTTAACTCCAAAATAATTATGCCTATTTAAATTCTAATTACTTATGATGGTGTTTTTCCAAAAGGCCGCCATTTCTTTAGGTAAAGCATGCCAATAAGTACCCTGGTAGGTTTCCCTAATATACTCTAACAAATCAGTATAGAAATGTACCGGAAACTCTTGCAAGCCTAGTTTAGCATCAAATCCGAAATAATCCGGATGTGTATTTACCAGGACCATTCCTCCTTTCTGTACAATCCAATCTACCTTTTCCTTCCAAACTGTGATGTCTTTTTCTTTCATTAGCACATAGGGGGTAAAGTCTTGTGCCAAGGTATAAGGCATTTCCACATATCCATCTACCTGATTGCTATTAGGAACCCAAAATGGAAATATGGTTCCAACTCCATCGGATTGTGGTTCAAAAGGATCTGTGTCGAACGTGGATAGGTCGTATTGAATATTCAACTGATGAATCCAATCCAAATTATGATGCATGGCAGGAGCCCTGAATCCCTCAACCCCCCAATTTTCGATATACCGGTTGATTTTAACGGCTCGTTCCGAGAATAGTTTGTGATTTTGAAATAATTTACCATCGTGGTTTAAACCGTGAACACCAACCTCAAAACCCAATCTTGTGAGCTCCGTTCTCAATTCAGGTGAAACCTGATATCTTTCCGGAACAAAGTTAAACGAAGATCTAAATCCGCGTTCTTTCTCTAATTTCACTACTTCCAAACAGCGATCGTGCCCTAGCTGCGTCTCCACATCATGAGTCAATACCACTGCGAATTTCTTTTGTTGCGGCCAACCTTGCCAACCGTCCGGAGCAGCACCGGCTTGCTCCAGGATGGGCCACACCTCCTGGTATTTATGCCGTTTCATGTTGATAACCGACCGACGCAACCACAGCTGAAAGCGTCGGGGCAGTAACGGCTTTACTAAGTAATATATAGTATTGATCAATTTCATGGCCTCTTAAAAGTAGGCTGATTTACCTGCTAATGCAGCTTCGTTTAATTTTTCAGTTACTCGATGTGTATCGGCCAAATACATGGGAACTCCGTGAAATTTCCATTGCAACAATTCTTTTCCCATTACTTTTTGTAGTAAGGGATGTACCTGTCGTTGGTAGGGTGATTTATCTAATACAGTAAGTTTGTGATGAATGACCCCGTTTTTACTGGTGATCGTCACGGGCAGTTCCACGGAATCAAACTTGGTGGGGTATTTCCCCTGTTCGAATAGAATCTCTTCCGTAGCGTGTGTTTGAGTCATACTCTGATAGTAGTGAACACCAACCCCCAATACTAAGGTATTTGCAGCGGCCATTTTTTCAAAAGGGCTTCCTTGTCCACACGCTGTTCTACAATTTTCATGACCCTTTAACAGCTCGTCAGCTAGAGGACCTAAGGCGCATAATCTATGAGTGGGATGAATACTGGTTTTAATGCCTGGAAGTTTTCGAAACATTTCTGTTAACATACCTGTTTGTGACGGCGTTTTCTCCACATCAAAGAACGGCTTATCTTGAAAGTATCCAGCTATGTCAAAATTGTACTTGCGTTCACCAAAAAAAAATGCCGGCATCACCAAAGTTCTTTGGCCATCCCCCAGGTTTAAAAAGACTTGCAGCAATTCTGATAGGCTTCCGCTGTACATGGGCAATAAGCTACTATGGGCGCTGTGAATCATCAAACTTTGGTACTGCCGGGGCAGTTTGGATTTAAGCTCCATTTCCAATTCAGCAGCTGTAAAGTTTCCGTATCGCCAACGGTAGTAGGGTGTAAGCTTCTTTTGCAGATTGTACTTGGTTATTTTAAGCTTATTCCTATAACCAGGGCTGAACAGCTTACGCACTAAATAGTACAGGATAGCTTTCATTAAGTTCTATTAACGGTACGGAGCTCCTCTAAATCAAATTCACTAAAGGTGGCAAAACTGTACTTCTTGCTATTTTTTGCCACAAATTCCAAAAATGGCTGCAAGCTGATGGCGTTAAATTTGGTGAACAATTTGGAATGGCCTATTAAAACCACCGGCAAGTTGGTTTCCAGGTGACCGTATTTGTCGTCAACCCTCTTGAGCATTTTAATTAAATTCCGTCCCGAGCATTGGTTGAAGTCCATTTTTAAGGCGTGCTTTTGGGTGAACAGGGCCTTCACTTTACTGAATTTACTGAAGTTCGATTGAGGAAGATCTGAGTAACTATCGCCGGATTCGGTTTTAGGATGTTTGTGCTTATTGGCTTGGAGAATTCTGAAGATCCTTAGAAGGCCCAGAAAAGCCCAAATACTTTTAGATTCACAATAAATGGGTACCTCCAAAAGTTTACCATCAGGGTCCTTTTTACAAATATTGTTTTGGTCAACCGGCCAGGGGATCAAGTCACTGTAAGCATCTTTATAGTCAAAATTAACCCGTCCGTGGCGGCGACCATACTTGAATACCGAAGTATCGACGTTAATGTCGTTGTTGATCAAAGCATTTACAATATTATAAGAAGGGTACATGGACCAATTTCCGGATCTGAACACCGTACACTCATAGTCACTTTTAACCGGTCTCAGGGTTTCTTCTAAAAACGACTTGCAGGTACCGATTATGGTTTCCATACGTTGATAGTCCAGATCCGCCAGGCTATACTCCGACCAATTTTGAGACCATCGATTGCCCTGGTAGTGTGATTTGAAGTAAGACGGGTGAATGTGCAGTTGGACATCGTGCCCGGTCGTGATGGCACGGATCAGTTGTTTGATAATTTTATTATAAGCAAATCGATCCTCACCGGTTTGTTCCAGATATTCTTTAAATTTTAGGATCTCCCCTATGTCTGCCATTATGGTCAATTTGGCCCCAAACCGGTCAAATAAATCCAGTAATCTATCGGTTGGTTCCACCATAAGCTCATATGGTGACCCTTCACCATTTCCATGGATCTCATAATCAAGTGTAAAAACGTTACCAAACATGGTGAGCTATCTTGGTTTTATGTTTGAAAAATAGCGGTCTATTATATTAACTAATTTTTCCTCCTTACCTCTCATTCTAGTAGTATTTGGTATCACCACTAACTTATCTATCAATTTAAAGGTACCGGAAAAATCCTTTCTGCTCAAGTCCGGAAATGACTTCAAAGGAGATTCAAAATGAAACCTGGTGGCATCGAATCCTGACTTCCTTACAAGCTTGATAAATTCATCCGGTTGGCCCCTCTCCAACAATATGGGGAAAAACAAATAATTCCAACCCTTATAATTGTCACTATTGTTGGAATATACATATATATCATATTTTTTTAAGTGTTTTGAGAGATAGTCTGAAACAACTTTTTTCTCCTTCAATTCATTATCAAAGTTATATAATCTCTTTCTGGCCAGGTCAATTTGAAATGGCCCCATTTTGTGAATTGAGGAAGCATCAACTTTGCTTAAGGTATCGACTACACCCCCCTGAACCAAACCGTTTAAAATACTGAATCTTTTTTGCAATGCCCGAACAGGTCTACTGATACTGGTAAGAATGAACGGCTCAAATAAGAGGTAATCAATATATACCCGGTAAAGACTTTTTCTACTTTGCCATGGGGATATCTCTATTAGAGATTGATAGGCGGGCATTAGCAGCTTTTTTAACACTTCATTATTTACCTTCAAGGCGCCGCCGCCGGAAGAAAGTGCCTTTCCCACTCTAAAACTGTAAATGGCAGCGTCGCCATAACTTCCAGCCGGCTGATCCTCTATGATGGATCCGAATGAATTACAACAATCCTCGATGAAATAACCCCCTTGTTCCTTAACCAGATTATAAAGGTCCTTATCAAAACTATTAAATCCGAAAAGGCCGGTCTGTATAAATACCAACTTAGCGCTGCTGCTGGTAGGACGTACCCTAGCTCGGAAATCGTAGGGATCAATATCATAGGGAATCAAATTAACTCCCAAAGAGCGAATAGTGGTGTGCACTACATCCGTAGTATAGGCATTAACGTACACGTCAAGTTGCCCATGCTCTTTTTGCAAAGTCTGCAGTAATAAGAACAATGCAGAACGACCGGAGTCTACCAGCAATAAATCATTAAGCTCACTAGCATTGATCTTGGCCTTCTTGAACAAGTAACCCAATTTCAATTCGTAAATACTAACCGCCATCTACCAGCTATTCCTTCTTTATGAATCAATTAATTTCAACATCTCGTCCACTATAAAATTCATAGCTGGACTATCTCTCATTTCTGGCTGGTCAAGTCGATCTCTCCTGGTTAAGGTCATTTTTGAGTAGATATCATTTTCATCTCGGATCAATGTTAATCTACCGTCTTTCTGCAAGTATTCGTCTACCGCCCCCACTTGCCCCCCAAAAATACTGTAAGCCGGCACTTGCAAAGCGGCTGCCTCTCTGATCATGGTACCTCCTCCGCTGATTACCAGATCGGAATGCCACACCAGGTTTAACCCGTCAACTACTTGATCCGGAATGATCATTTTCCGGTTTTGAAAATACTCTTTCCATTCCTTCTTAATATCTTCCCCCTGATTCTTGGTACGGGGAAGCACAACCACCACTGAATTGGGCTGATCACAAACATATTTTATGGCCAATTCAAATAGTTCGTCACTCTTGGCACTGTGATAATGAGCAAAGGTTGCCGGTGGCCTAAGGGTGATCAGTATGTCATCAGGATCTACGGACAAGGTATCCAATATACCGGCATCGGTTTTGATATTATTTATGTACACGTCCTCCTTTATTCCGGGGTATTTTATGGTTCTATCGGCTTTTCTTTGTTTCAACACCTCATCCGGTAATATTTCCGGTACGATCTCCAGGTTGGGTTGGAAAAAGGGCAAGGTTTGAGAGAATTCATAATCATCAATATGTACTACCGGGATCCCAAATATCTTACCAATTATAAATTGTGATCTGGATCCATGGGAAACTGCCAAATCCGGTTTTTGGCGGCGCACAAAGGGAATCATTCGAAAGGCCCGCCACAACAAACCCAAGCCTTTGATCAGCTTGTATTTTCCATAGTGTCGACCAATCTTTTGGTACTCAATACCGAACATGTCTGCCAGACCTACCACCTGGCCAAAATCACGCACGCTGACCGGAACATGGTAGCCTCTTTCTTTCAGTTCTTTTATTATGGGATCAAAAAAGAAAACATGAGGGGAGTTATCCAGATCTATCCAAACAGTAGGCTTCTTATGGCTCATGACGAGATTTGTGCGAATATGTAATATATGAATTATTCGTGTAAATATATAACTATTTTAATTTTTTAGACTCCTTATTAGAGTTGAAGATTAGGAGTCGACAGCCTGTTTTAAAAGCGTGGTTTTGTCCACCTTACCGGTAGAAGTTTTGGGTAGTTCTTCCATGAATTCAATGATCTCGGGGATCATGTATTTTGGAAGCTTATCCGAGCAGAACCTGCGGATATCAGAGGCTTCTACTTCTAGTCCATTGGTCATCACTATTATGGCTTTAATTCGGTTGGTTATCAGATCATCAGGGATGGCGATCACTGCCGCTTCTTTTACCTGGGGATGGCTATAAATAGCGGATTCAATTTCGCCGATTTCGATTCTATAGCCTCTGCTTTTAATCATATGATCGATACGGCCTAAATAAATATAATTGCCTTCTTCATCAAGAGTAACCAGGTCACCGGTGCGATAAGCCTGGTCCCTGAAGTTGGGCTGAGTAGGGTTATCAATGAAAACCTTATCCGTTTTTATCTTATCACCCCAATAGCCTTGTGCCACGCAAGTTCCCCTGGCTAATAGCTCCCCCTCCTGTCCAGGTTCCGTCACCAGTTCGTTCTGTTTGGTCAAAGCAAATACCTGCATATTCTGGCAGCTTATCCCAATTGGAATTGGTTTGGTTTGTTCATCAGGAATGGGCGGAGTGATATAGTAGGTAATTACATTGGTTTCTGTGGGACCATACAGGTTTATATACTCCGCTTGTGGTATGATCTTCATAAGTTCTCTCAGATATTTAACGGGGAATACCTCTCCGGCGAAAATTATCTTTCTGAGATTTTCAAAATTCCTCTTTGGCAATTGACCATGGGTGACCATCATGGATAAAATGGAGGGTACCGAGTACCAAACGCTAATTTTATTTTCTTCTATCCAATTGGCCAATCTGGGAGGAAACATGGATAATGTCTCAGGCACCAAAACCACATTGGCTCCTGCTTTGGCTCCTACAAAAATATCAAAGATCGACAGATCGAAATGAAGCGGTGCATGACTGGAAAGCGTATCGGTAGGTAAGATATCAAGGTTATCACCGGCCCAATCCACAAAAGTCAGTGAATTTAGGTGGCTGATCATTACACCTTTGGGATTACCGGTTGATCCGGAAGTGTATATTATATAAGCCAGATCATTACTTATGGAATTCACTTCAGGGAGGCTAACCTCTGTTTCTTCATTGATGGCATCCCAGGAGATAACATCCAGTGGTAAGGATTCCACTGTATGCTGGTCATCGGTTATCAGAGCCACCTGTAACGATTTACACTGCTCCAGAATTCCCGGCAGCGATTTGGCTTTAGCAGTAGAGGTCAGTATACATTTGATCTCGCAATTATCGATTATAAACGCTATTCTGCTTTGAGGTGCCTGGGAATCCAGAGGCACATAAACTGCACCGGCCTTCAAAATAGCGTAGATGCTGATAACAGAAGGAATTGATTTGTTGATATATATTCCTACGCGGTCTCCGTTTTTAACTCCGGAGTTAATTAATACATGAGCTACCTTATTGGTTATGGTATCTAATTCCTGGTAGGTCAAACTTTCTTTGCCAAAAGTAACCGCTTTTCCATCAGGGTGGTTTTGTGCACTTTTAATTAAAAGGTGTTGAAGTAGATAACTCATTTATAGGAACTATTTTGATATTATGGTTGGTAAATGCTTCCCCTTTTAGAAGCTGAATAAGTTGGCATCTCCTTCACTTAATGTCATATGCCAGTTTTCAATATCCTTCAATTTCTCGTGGTTTGAGCCCTCGGGAAGTCGGTCTACGTTACCAAGTAGAACCGTTTTCCCCGGTTTTTTCATAAAAAAGAACCGCTTAAGCACCTTGACATATTTCACATCCGACATCACACATTTGACACAATGGGTGTTTTGAGATCGGAAATAGTCAATAGCTGCTTTTATCAATTGAACGGCTATGGTCTTATCCCCTTTTTCCGTTACTATATCCAGAATCACCCCGGCCTTTTCCTGGTCTTTGCCAAGTGGTGTTGACTGAGATAAAACGATATATCCCTTAATCACCTCTTGGTCGTCAGCTACAGCGAAGATCTTCTCCTTATCACTAGGACAATCAACATACTTCCAGTTAAGATAGGAGGTGTTTCGGATGGTGGAATTCTTTAAGTACTTTTTATTTCTTTGAGCGAAAGCATCGAATCGACCATCAAAATGGGTTACCTCTAGTAAAGACAATGACCGAGGAACCAGCAAACTGGAAATTTTATCCATAAACCGCAGCAAACCATTAAACATGGGGGCAATAATATCGGCCGCCAATTTGGACCTGAGATATTTTCGCAATACAAAATGACTATTGATCAACTTGATATAGCCTTGCGCGGTGGTCTCATAATAGCCTCGCTTTCTTTGAATGGCGGTATTAAGAGGAGTCATTCCAAAATGACAGATAAAGGAATCGGATTCTTTTTCTATGATCTCCGCAAATGCCATGGACAACCAAAACCCGTGGCCCTTTTTTCGGTGGCCGGGATCGACGTATAAATCGTGTGGGTAATACCCTCTCACCGTTTCGCCATTAACACACATTTGAACGGGCATCCTTCCTTGATAACCTACAATACGGTCTTTATCTTCTGCTATATAATACGTTGTCTCGGCCCCTGCAAAAGGGTTATTAAAGGCCAACCAAGCCATCATTTCCACTCGTTTTTTGGCCATGTCAATATCCATTTCATCGCGGGTGGCCACCAACTGAACCAGTTGATCCAAATCTTTGGGGTCCAACGGTCTTAAACTAATATTTCTCATGGATTTTGGGGTAAAATTGAATTACCAGGTAATTCAAAGGTTAAAAAAATCACTTATTTACTGCTACTGAAAAATGGAGGACAATCCACGGGGCCTTCAGATGACATTAACAGGGCGTATCTTGCATACATTCAATCTTCTTAAATGCGAACTTGGCTTTATGAGTTAAATCCCTCCGTTTATGACAACTTGCTTTCAACTAAAGAGGATATGGCATCCACTGAAGAAAAGTTCTCAGGAATTAATTCCATATCATCAATCTGCACGGAAAGATTGTCTTCTATAAATCCGATTAGTTTCATAATTCCAAGGGAATCAATAATTCCACTTTCAATTAATTGATCAGAATCAGATAGTGAATCATACTGTTTATCAACAACCAGTTCATTTACTATATATTCCTTGATTGATTTTTTGACACTCATGTTACTATTTGGTTTAGTTCTTTTTATAATAAATTATTTACCCTACAGGAAGACCTGCAAGTTTTGCGATGGTATTCCTTAAAGTTTCAGAGGTTCCTGCCCAGATATTAAAGGAAAGGCTATCTCTAAGATCTTGTTGTGCAAATGATTCAAGTAAGTACCCTCGTACTCCGAAAATCTGCATGGCATCCATTTCAAAATTTATAAAATTGTCACTTACGAATAATTTTGCGATGGCCGCCTCCTGTGAATGGGGTTGTAAAGAGGTCCCGTTGCCAATTTTAGAGGCGATATCATAAATCACTTGCCGTGAAAGTTTATACCTCATGATCATGTTGGCCACTTTAGCAGAGATCTGTTGAAAAGCCCCAATGGGTTTATCGAACTGATTTCTGGATTTGGTGCGTTCAATGCAAGCTTCTAATCCTCTGGCCATGGGCCCTAAAGCAGTGGCAATCAAAATAGCTCGTTCCCATAAGGTAGACTCTGTCAGTACTCTTAATCCACCACCCTTTATACCTATAATATGATCTTTAGGAACCAATACGTTGTCAAACTTCAATTCACCCATGCGTACCGTACGCAGTCCCATTTTATCAAATTCTCTACCATGTGATGCCCCTTCCCACTCCATATCTACTAAAAATGCCGTAAGTGAAAACGGACTGCGGGTTTCAGAAGTCTTAGCAAAAACAATGGCCAGATTGGCGTAAGGGGCATTAGTAATGTAGCACTTATTACCACTTAATCGAAACCCTTCTTCCTCTTCCACCGCCACAGATTCCATGGAATAAGCATCGCTTCCGGAGGTTTCCTCGGTAAAGCCATAGGCCGCCAGGGATTTTCCTGACATCAAGTCCGGCAGATACTTTTGTTTCAATAAATCAGAGGCGAACATTTTGAGGGTCACCTGCAATCCACATAGTTGATTGCACAGGGCATAATTAAATCCACCGTCCTTGCTTCCCTGTCCCAGACCTTCCATTGCAGCTACGGCATGGGTTACCGGAACCTCTTGCCCACCTAAGTTTTCAGGCATCAGCAAATTAAAAAAACCAAAATCAGCTACTTCCTTCCATCTATCCAAGGAAAAGTCACCATCTTTGTCACGGCTTTCTGTGTCTCCGTTAAGGTTATTGGCAAACTCAAAATACTTACTTCGGATGTCCTCTAGTTCAGGATCTTGCCAAGGTTGCATATATTAAAAAAGATATTATCAATAATTACCAGTATGTCTCGGATGGTTTTGAAAGATCCGTACCAAACGCTGCCTTACCCAGATAAAACAAACATTCGTCACTGGTGGCCGGCATCAACCCACCACATCGTGACTCGCGATAATAGCGTTCCAGGGGCATTCTTCTGGAAATCGTACTACCTCCGCAAAGTCTAATGGCTTCGGAAGTCAAGCTCGGTCCTAATTCACTTACCATATATTTTGCATGGTGAATTGCGGCATTCGCCTCAGGAGAACCGGGTCGATCAGCAACCAGCTTGGCGGCACTGTAGGCCACCCTGCGTGTGGATTCCAATCGCGAGTATAATTCTCCTACTTTATGTTGGATACGAGTATCTTCAGATAACGGCGTTTGAGTCCCGGGGATTTTTTTAGTCTTAAGATATTCCACTAAGAATTCAAAAGCCGCGGAACAAATACCCAAGTAAACACCATTGTAACCCCCTACCAGCCAATGTGGCTCTCGGGCGATTTTGTAGAGGGCCATGCCCTCACTTCCCAGAAATAGGGCTTCGGGGGGAACCAAGCAGTCCTCAAAGTAAACCGGATTGGTAGAGGTGGCACGCATCCCTAATACATCCCAGATGAACTCCACCCGGGCGTTGGGATTATCTTTATCCACCACTAAATAAGAGATTGCCGGAACATCCGATTCCATATCGGCCGATCGGGCAGCTACCACATAATAATCAGCATAGCCCGCCATGGATACCCAGTTCTTTACTCCATTGATCACAAATCCTCCGTCGACTCTCTTGTATAATGTCTTAAGTTTACTGAAGTGAGCACCAATACCTGGCTCCGATGAGGCAGACGCAAATAATTTCTTTTCGTTAATGGATTGGTCGTACACCCAGGTAATGAAATCCGTCATACGTTTTTCCCTGCTGCCGCCAATACCTTCCACATCTAACTCGGCTAAACTGCCTACTGCAATATTGTGCATATTGAAGGTTAGACCGGTTGAGGCATCACCTTTTGCTAATTGCTCAAGGGCGCGGGTATAGGTAAGAAAATCTGCCCCCATTCCTCCGTATTTTTTAGGGATCATGATACCCAAAAGCCCGGCATCCTTGATTTCTTGAAAATTTTCAACCGGAAACGAACCTTCTTTGTCGTACTTTGCTGCTCTCGAAACAAATTTGTTACCCAAATCACGACATAATTCAATTATTTCGTGGCTTTGAATATCAATAGGAGCAATTTTTTGTACTGTTTCAGCCATATCTGTAACCTAAATTTTTAAATTTCTCGGGTGCAATATACTATATATTATTATATTTTTCCTTATTATATTGCAATAAAATGTTCATTTTTTAGCTTTTTTTTAAGAAAAAGCAAACCTGGTTTTCTAAAAGCAATCCAAATTTGGAGGTGACAAATTATTGCCGGTGCTATTAAAAATCCCATATTTGTTCATTGCGATTGTTTTAAAAGTGCCTTATCTATTTTTCCGGAAGCGGTTTTAGGTAAACTTTCCATAATATCAATTTCTTGAGGGATCATGTACCGTGGTATAAGATCCGAACAATATTCCTGGACAGCAAGTGCATCCATGGTATTGTTTTGGTGAAGGCTGATAAAGGCCTTTATCCGATGACCGATCAAATCATCCGGTATGCCCAATACTGTGACTTCCTTAATTAGATCGTGACTATAAATTGCCGCTTCAATATCTCCTATCTCTATTCTATATCCCCGACTTTTGATCATATGGTCTTTACGACCCACAAAGTGATAATCGTCTGATTGGTCCCTTACCACCAGGTCTCCGGTTTTATAGGCTATTTCGTTAAACTTGGTCTGCAAAGGATTCTGGATATAGCACTCTTGGGTTTTTTGAGGATTCTTCCAGTAGCCGTGTGTGACCATCAATCCATAGGTGCAAAGCTCTCCCTCCTCCCCTGGTTGGCAGATTTCTCCATTTGGCTTCATAGCGAAAACATTGAGATTTGGTATGGGTTTTCCTATGGGTATAGGCTTGGTGCGGTCGGCCTCCAAGTCTCCAACCCGATGATAGGTGATTATATTGGCCTCTGAGGTACCGTAAATATTACAAAAGTTCACATGCGGCAGTTGTGCCTTCATTTCCCTAAGATACTTTATTGGGAAAACTTCTCCCGCAAAGAAAATTTGGCGAAGATTTGCGAATTCATAGTCATGGATCTCGCCTTCCAATAACATCCTGGCCAGAACAAATGGCACGGAAAACCAAATGGTGATAGACTCCGAATCCATCCATTGAGCCAGTTTCTGGGGAAACATCAATAAAGTGGGCGGTACAAATCTCATAGTAGCTCCCGCCTTAATTCCCACATACATGTCAAAAGTTGAGATCCCGAATTGCAAGGGGGCCGGATTGGCGATCTTATCCTGCTCATTAACCTCAAAAAGGTCCATCATACTTTCAATAAAGGACATGGCATTTTGATGAGAAGTCATTACTCCCTTTGGTTTTCCGGTAGATCCAGAGGTAAATAGCAAATAGGCCAGATCCTGAGAAGTACAGGGGCATACGGGCACCTCATATTTATTGTTCATCACCTGGAGCCAGCTGTGCAGGGTTTTATTGGTATCGGATGGTACCGAATCGTCGGTTAGAATAATGTCATCTAATGCACTCTCACCAATGGCCTGCAGATTGTGTTTATATAAATTCCTAGTGGTAACTAAACATTTGATATCACAATCTTCTAGAATAAAGGCTACTCTGGAAGCGGGAAATTTGGGATCGATTGGTACGAAAGCCGCCCCCGTCTTCATAATTCCGTGAATGGCAATTAATGATCCAATGTTCTTGGGCAACAGTACACCCACCAGCTGGCCTCGAGCCACGCCAAAGTTACCCAGATATGCCGCCAGGCGATCAGCTGCCTCATTCAATTGCTGATAAGTAATGGAATCTTCATCGGATATAAAGGCTGTTTTATCAGGATATTTTTGAGCTGATATCTCCAGGTTATGATGAATCAAATGAGGCATGATGACAAAAAATGTGTAGGATAAAAACTAAAATTAATGTGTTTTGAAGGAAATAACCAGAGCTTAAGAAATTCTTTATGATCAGCAGGTCCTGCTTTCGAAAAAGGAGATCTTTGTGGTTTATTCCTTTACCAAAACCTGTTGGGGAAAACGGCTGTTTAACCACTGTGAAATAGTGTCAACCAATTCCCTGCGATCTTCTTCAAACACCTGTGTATGTTCCATGTGAGGAAGACAACTGACCGTTACCTGGTCTTTAAAGTTGACATGAGGGAACATTTGGGCGAACTGTTCATTGCGGGTGAGGCTGTGACGGAACCTGCGGGTATAAACATAGAGGAGTTCGGTAGGTCGCGCAATCAAAGTATTTAGGATGTGAGTGGATTCCACCAGCTCCATCTGCTGGTAATCGACCAAACCCTGAACCCCTTCCAAGCTTGACTCTTCGGCACTTCCCACCACATATTTATAAAGGTCCAATTTTTTGAGCAGGCTTCCAATCCATCTTATAATGGTGTGGCCATTCAATGGTTTAGACTTTGTATCACTAGAAGAATAACCATGACCATCAAGTAGAATAACCCCAGACACCCGTGAATCGTCATAAGCATATCTAAGTGCGTCCTCGGCACCAGAACATAAACCTCCAACCACAAGGTTGGTAATCCCATAAGCAGACTCCAAATAATCTGCAGCTTCTGCAATATCCAGCTGAGTACGCACTTTAAGTGGGTATCCCGCATAGATTTGCTCGCTATTTCCAATACCTCCAAGATCAAATCTCAGTGTACAAATCCCAGTTTTCGCCACTTCACGTGCCAGTTCGGTATATAACCGATAAGGTCCCACTTTTGCCGTAAGGCCAGCGGAAATCAGGATTAACCCAACAGTGGATTTATCGTCCTCTGGAAGTGTCATGATACCGCTAAGACGCCGTTGCTCTCCAAATTGACATGCTTGTTCCTTCATTCTTGATCAATATTTATTATTTCCAATAACCTGGAATATAGGTGTCTATCGGTAATGGCTTTATTCAGATTGGCCAATTCATACCAGGCACACTTGACGTCCATGTGTTCCACGGAATCTTTACCCAACAAATCACGCCATGCTCCTGTTTTATCGCCTACTCTGATTCCGTGGGTTACCACCTGATGTACACTTATATCCTCTTTAACGTCGCCCTTCTTCAGCACCAGATTCTTTAAGGCACTAACTGTACGGTGCGAATAAGTAAATCCTACCAATTCCTCTGCACCGGAAATTGTACGGGGCCGGGCAAGCTGTCGCAGTACCCTCGCCCTCCAGATTTTCTGTTTATGCATCTTTTTTTGAGCCGCGTAATGCAGGCTTCCGTTCACTATGGGATCCCACAAAACCCAGCGACGGACGTCTGATTGGCCCAAGGCTTTTAAGGCTAACAGGGCTCCAAGCCTTACGGAAAATACCGTAACATACTGGCAATTGGTTCTGGCCAGCAATTCCTCTTTAGCCTGTACGATGTCCGATTGCCAGCGTTCAATGGACCCTTCAATATTGTCCCCCAAAGAATCACTGGTGCCGAAATAATCAAAGCGCAACACCGGTATACCCTGACTGGCCAACATGTCGGATATCGTTTTTAGCAGGAAATAACACCGTTTGTATTCCCCCACAGGAGGACATACCAGAACGGCCGTTGAACGCTGCGGTGAAGACGCAGGGTGAAATAATCCATATAGTTCATTATTGGTACCAAAAAAGAAGGATTCCAGGGGATGAACTTCGTTGGTTAAAATGGTACCTCCTTTATCAACGTCTTCCAGTCTGGTAGAAGCACGACCTAGTTCCCTATCGCAAATACCCGCTAAAACCTGCAGCGATTCCCGTAAAATGTCCATCCCGTCGAGTTTTACACCCATTTTCTTCTCTACCACATAGATCAGCTCCATCGCTAACAAAGAATCTCCCCCCAATGCCAGAAAATTGTCATCCAACCCGATTTGGTCCTGGTGAAGCAATGAACTCCAAATGGCCGCCAACTCCAATTCACTGGTAGTAACAGGCTCTTTATCTGATGATGCAACTACAAGGTCAGTATTTAGTAAAGCCTTGCGGTCAACTTTCATATTGACATTTAAGGGCAGTGCTTCCAATTGCAAATAGAAGGTGATTGTCATATAATCAGGCAAGTGTCGGGCCATATACGCCCGTAATTGTTCCGTAGTAACCTCCACAGATGCGTCAACCACATAATAACCTACTAAAACATTTTGCTGTGCTCCGTGTTTTCGGGAAATAACCACGGCGTCCCTCACTCCCGGAGCCTGTCTCAAATGATATTCAACCTCGCCCAGTTCCACACGCATACCCCTTACATGAACCTGAAAATCACGACGCCCCAGCAACTCAAGATCTCCTTGGGAATTTAGTTTGCCCATATCCCCGGTCCTGTAAAACCGGGTTCCGCTATTTTCATAGAATTTTTTGTCCGTCAATGCCAGCCTGTTCAGGTATCCCTTGGCTACCCCCCCACCTCCAAAGCAAACTTCACCCGTTACCCCCACAGGTACTTGATTCCCGTCTTCATCCAACAGCCTTAGGACCACATTGTCAAATGGTTTTCCTACAAGAGTTTTAGTTATGGGATTATCCGGGTGATAAAAGTAGGTACAGCCCATACACCCTATTTCACTGCATCCGTAGATTACGAAGAGTTCAACCTGCGGGAAAATCTCCCGCAGATTTTGCAATAGGTCGGGAGGAACCATATCGCCTCCGGAAGACAGATGCCGTAAACTCTTGAATACGGTATAATCCGAGATATGCTTTTTAATATATTTTACCAGACTCTTCAGCAGGCTGGGGCCAGCATGAATAAAGGTTACCTCCTTAAGGGTTTGAATCATAAAAGCGGCATCCAACACTTCACTTCGCTGAAGTATTCTCAAAGTTCCACCGGCCACCAGCGGCGACAACAACTCGAACATGCTAATGCTAAAAGTATAGCTGGCCAAAGCAGGCATAATTTCACTGGCACTAAAGCCGTATTTATCCTGTGCCACCCGAATGTAATGACACAAATTAGCATAGCTTCCCATTGATCCTTTGGGTTTCCCGGTAGTGCCTGAGGTGTAATAAATATAGGCGGTTTGCTGTGGGTCAAAAACGACATTGGGATCTGAGTATTCCTGCGGGCCAGTTTCGGTAAAATCCTCTAGCAAAAGTTTCGGTATGTCTCCCAGATCAAGTTCTGAAGACAAATGAGTATTTATAATGGCTAGTTGAGGTTGAGTGTCCTCCACAATAATATTAATGCGATATGCCGGGTAAGCTGGGTTCAAAGGCACATAGGTGGCCCCTGTTTTAAATATAGCCAGTAATACCACTGCGATCTCTACACAGGGATCCAGGGCTACCATAATCCTACTTTCTGCTCCAGCGCCACGCCTTATTAGTTCATGAGCCAACTGATTGGCCCGATTATTTAGCTCCCGGTAGCTAAGATCACCATTGCTGCTAGTCACAGCCGATTTATCTGGAAAGTTGTGGGCGTGTTGCTGGATATCAGCATCCAGTCTGAATTCGGGAAAAGTGGTGGTGGTACCCCGACATGCGTTCTCAAGCCATTCTTTTTCCCGCGTTTGAAAGATTTCTAAAGCTGCCAGGGTGGAGTCATTGTTTTGGGCGGCGTCCTTCCATAAATTGACCAGATGACTTTTCAGGCGCACCATAGTATCATCTTCGAACAAATTCGCATTGTAGTCCACCTTCAATTCTGAATCCCGGCTGTGATGTTTTATGGTAAGTTCTAAATCCGTGGAACCTCCGGAGCCGGCACCATTAAGTTGGTGGGAGACGATTTCTCCTCCAGTAAATATGGTAATGGTTACTTGAGTTTGTTGGTGAGTTTCAGAAGTATTGGCAGAAACCTGATGCTGCACCTCATTTTGTAACTGACTAAATTTTTGGGAGCCTTGGGTATTAATAAAAAGCGTACGATTGTTAATTACATTTCCGTTTGTGGTATATAGATTCAATCGAACCAGTATTCCCGATTGACCACAATAGCGATATAGCAAAGCCAGGCATCCGGCTAATAAAAATCGCCACGCGTCACCATCGTCAAATGAATTTAGGTGATCTTTCAGGGTGGTGTCTAAGGTGGTACTGACACTGCCTTTTCGATACCCCATTTGAGGTGTTTTTGGATGATCGTATGGTAACTTCAACGACCATTCAATTTCTTGGTACTCACTCCTGGTCTTTTCAGGATTCATTGGTTTGTGGAATTTCCTGCCTAAATGAAATTAATTCAAAGGATGTTGTTTTAGAACCCTTAATTCCCGTAACTGCTGTATAGTTGAAACTGTGCAATTAGGATGGTCCTGATCAAATTAAAAAGGTAATCCTGTGCTTTTTAATGAGACCCTAAATATCCAATAATCCGTGAAGTGCATTCAGGCAATCGTCAAAATTATACCGCCATTAAACATCGGCTTTCTCTCCACCATTTATGTATTTTACTATGCATTCACACATTAAATTCAATCTATGAATATAATTTGAAGCAAAATAAGAGCTGATCTTTCTTAATATAAGCATAGATTGCATAATATAAATATTAAATATAATTTTATGATCTATTTTAGTATAAGTAACCCCTACTACTTACATCCATTAAAATTATGGCCAATTATTTTTTAGACAATTCGGACCTTCTTATGCAATTCAAAAGGCTTGATTTGGAGGAGGTCACGGCAATATTGGAGCATGACTACAGCCTGGCTAAAACCTACGAGCTAGCTCCTTCTAACTATCAACAGGCCATGGAAAACTTTGAAGGGGCCTTGGAATTGGTAGGTGAAATTACCGGGACCTTTGTCGCACCCCGGGCCATGTCGGTGGATCATGAGGGTGCCAAGTTGGAAAACGGGGAGGTTACTTATGCACAAGGCACTCAGGAAGCCGTGCAGCAACTGGCGAACGCCGGTTTGATGGGAGTCATAATCCCTCATAAATACGGCGGTCTGAATTTTCCTGCAACCATCTATATCATGATGATTGAAATGGTTTCACAAGCCGATGCCTCCTTGATGACTTTATTTGGGTATCAGGATGTTGGGGAAGCCATCGCCAAATTCGCTTCTGAAGAAATCGCCGAGGAGTTTCTTATAAAATATTGTAGAGGTGAGCATATCGGTTCCATGGTAATGACCGAGCCCGGGGCCGGATCTGATCTTCAATCCATTAAACTTCAGGCCTATCAAGACGACCAAGGGCAATGGCGATTAAAAGGGGAAAAACAGTTCATATCGAATGGGTGCGGTCAGGTGCTGCTGGTTTTGGCCAGATCGGAACCCAATACTAGCAATATGTTTGGGTTGAGCCTCTTTGTTTGCCATGGAGATGATACCGTTAAGGTAAACCGGATTGAGCATAAAATGGGTTTGCACGGTTCCCCCACCTGCGCTTTATATTTTGAAGATACGCCCTGTTATCTGGTGGGAAAAAGACGACATGGACTGATCAATGTGCTTTATACCCTTAACCACGCCCGTTTTAGCGTGGCCGCCCAAGGCTTAGGCATAGCCGAAAACGCTTACCAGGAAGCGCTGGAGTATGCCAAGGTCAGAGAGCAGTTTGGGAAACTAATTTACACCATCCCATCGGTGGCCAATCTGTTAATTGATATGAAAGTTACCATCGAGTGTAATCGATCTTTGCTTTATAAATCCACTCAGTGGCTTGACATCCGCAATAAATTAGAAGAGCGTATTGATGAGCTTAAGGCCCAAGGAAAAGATTTCTCTGAGCTCAAAATACGTTTTAATAAAGCCGCTAAATTGATCGACATGCTCTCTCCAATGGTAAAGTATATTCTCACTGAAGATGCTAATAGCATTTGTTATGATGCCCAGCAGGTTCACGGCGGCATGGGTTATATGAAAGATATGAATGTAGAGCGGCTGGTAAGAGATGTACGGATCACCACCATCTATGAAGGCACCTCCCAGATCCAGATTCTAGCTTGTTCAAAGGGGGTGTTTTCGGATATTCTGAAGGAATATTTCGATGAACAAGCTGCCCGAAGTTATCGCCCGGAATTGCTGGAAACCGGGGAGCAACTAAAAAAGTTGCGCGCTATTTTTGAGGATTGCAGTCAATTTGTGCAATCTCATGAGGATACTAATTTTAAGGAAGCTGCGACTAAGGAGTTGGTCGATATGTATGGGGCTCTTTACACCGGCTATTTAGTGATGGACGAAGCCCAGGAAATTGATCGTAAGATCCTGATAGTAAAACGATTTGTAACCCGTTCACTGGCGCGGGCACATCAAGCCCGGATTGCTGTAAAACAAGAGCAATACACGGATATCGATCAACGGGAAACTATTTGTGACGTGGACGGGTAGTCCTAGACTGTCTATTGACTACTTACGAAACCGCTTTACTCCCCAGAGCAATAGCGCTACTCCCACAATAATGGCTAATCCCCAAAGCCAAATAAATCCTTTACCATAACCGGAGTCCACCTCTCCCAGGTATATAAAGGAACCCCAATAATAGGGAGCTGCCGTCACGTTGTCTGCTTGCCGTAAATAATTTAGTTTCGCTTTGCGCAAGGCGGAAGAGGTATTTTCACCACCATTCAATTCTTCATAAAAATAGGTCATAAGATCTTTGGTCGGTTCATCGGAAACAGACCACAGACTCATTACCAGGTTCGGCACTCCGGCATACATAAAACCCCGGGCCAGGCTCATGATACCTTCCCCTTTGTATAGTTTGCCTATCCCGGTATTACAGGAGCTCAGAGTTACCAGATCGGCGTTGAGCTGCATATTGTACAGCTCATAGGTGTGCAGGTAGCCATCATCAATGGAGTCATATTGATTATCAAAGAGCAGTTTGGAGTACAGCGGCTCCTGGTCGTCAATAATGCTGTGAGAAGCCAAATGCAAGATCTTATATCGATCGGCCATTTGTTTGAAATTATACTCGGTGGCGGCATCCCCTATTTGCGCAGTACCCTGTAACAGTTCGGCTATGGAAGAAACCTCTTTTTCCGCATTTGGTAGCGCTACCAGGGTGTCAATAAAGGCCCGGGTGCGTTCATTCAATGCCAGGAACTGGTTGCTGCCTTTGTCAATAAAAGTGGGGGCAAATCCCAAGAATGGCTGCTGTGGATGTTGGCTGCCGCTGGTTTTGCCTGCTCCCAACAGTCCGGCAGAATAGTGATAGGAAACTTGATAGTCGCGAATTACATAGTCCAGATTCTTGTAAGATTGACCACTGCTTACCGGAGACTGCACCAAGGTTTCGAAGGGTACATAGCCCAGTACTCCGTCCGGTATTATGATCAAATGGCTGGCAGTCTGTCGAGCCTGGGCAGTCCTATCCAATACCGGCTCTAAAAGATACTGGTACAAAGCAGCAGCACTGGTGGCGTATTCCTGAAAATCCTGGTTTTTTATGCTCTGAGTATAGCGATAAACCTCCTCTTCCAAATTTTCCACCAGTGGTTGCTCCAGGTAATCCACGTAATCAGGACCTAATATAAAGGCATACAACTGACTCTCACCGATGAAATATTCGATCAACAGGTCATCTTTGCTCAACTGTGCCGCAACATCTTGCGATTGAGCGGCGGCGGTTTGGTACTTGAGCTGATAGTAGCGGGAGAAATTCTCTTCCAGATACTCCTTGGTGAGGCCCAGTTGAGATTTTAACTGCAGCAATTGTTCCTGTACCTGCGCCACCTGAACGGTATCGCCCTGCTGGAATTCCAAGGTTTTCGATTTTTGCTGCAACTTGAAGATCTTTGACTTGAGAAGGCTTTCCCTATAACGCAGCGAATCTGGTATTGCCGAAAACATACGGGCCTGATTTTCCTGGATCTGTTCCTGCAGTAAGCTGGCCTTGCGCTGGTCTGCTAACCAAAAAGCCCGGGGAATAATTTGATGGCGGTTCTCCGGCCCTTGCAAAGCCAAGACCGAAGCGATAGCTTTTTGAAAAACCGTATCGGTACGCTCGTTAAACAGCACCTTGGCTGTCATATTATAATAGCCTTTTCTGACAAAATCGATATAGCGTGAAATCAGTTCATAACCATCCAGCGAGGCCGCCAGGTACTCCGGGTCTTTGTTTTCCAAGTACAGTTGTCCGATAAGATCAGCTTTGTTTTGCAAAATATCCACCATATGCACATTGGCTTTGAGATTTTCCAGGGCGGGATTAGCCAAAAATGAGGTCTCTGAGAAGTCATAAGTTATGTAAGCCAGGGACTGATGAAAATACTTCAATGCAGGAATCAACTTACCCTGGTCTCGGTAGATCTTCCCCAGATTCATATAGGCGCTGGCGGTCAGTTGGAACTTACCCCCTATCTTCTTTTTGATCACTTCGATAGAGCGGTTCAAATACCCTTCGGCTGCCTCGTAATCCTTTTTCCGGTAGTGAATTAGACCCAGTGTTTTCAGGACATATCCCTGCTCCCCGTATTCCGGCCCATAAAGTTCCTGATTAATAGCCTGCGCCTTATTCATATAATAAAGGGCGGAATCATATTTATGGAGGTTGATGTAAGCCCGTACGTAACCATAGTAGGTGTAGGGCATATAGTAGTGTTTCTCATTATTACTATTTATTAACAGTGCTTCCGCCTGATTAAGTAATTCCAAAGCCCGATAGTTATCCTCCTCATCTCGATTCAGAGTGATCAATACATTGCTCATAGAGGTAAGCGGCTGGTTGATATCGATTTGATCCAGGGAAATCCGCTCCAGGGCCTTCTTGCTCAATTCGTAATACAACAAAGCCTCCTGGTAGTCCCCCACATGAGTATAGTTAGCTCCCTTATTGTGATTAAGCATACCCCGATAGAAATTTGAATTGGGCAGCTCATTTTGGTCCAGCACCAGCAAGGCGCTGTCTACATAGTCTTCCGCCTGATCGGGAAAGTTCAGGTCCCGGTAGGCTAAGCTCACAAAATTGTAGGTGTTCAACAAGTCGGTGGCCTGCTGAGGTGAATCAAAGGTCTTGATCAGCTCCAGATTCCTTTGGGCCACTAATATACCGGAATCGAGTTCTTCCACCCGGCGGTTAAATGCTTCTATAAAATTGGCATTAATGCGAATGAGGAGGGCAGTATCCGTCAACTGGTGTTCTTCGAATATGGCCTTCGACTCATACAATAATGACTTTGCTGAATCCACCAAATTGGTTTTCACATAGTGATTGGCCAGATTTTGCTTAGCCAGTGAGAGGTTTCTCCAATCCTGCAGCTGTTGGTAAGCGGCAATGCCCTGCTGGAAATAAAATCGGGCGCTATCGTGGTTGCGCTGGAAATGGAAAGCCTTAGCCTTCTCCAAAAAAGACTTGGCAGTGGTGCTGTCCACTGCTATCAGATGGGGATTTTCCTGATCAGGGTTACTTTGCTCCGTATAGGACCAGCTGCAGAATAATAGCCATAGGCCCAAAAGGACGTTCCTATTGGTAAACACTGTATTTTCGGGGTCTGGAATTTGCAATAATTTATCAATAGTAAATTGAAATCCGAAAAAGTAAACCTGGGAAAGGGAATTGTTTCTTTAGGAAGGCGCTTTTGTTTCCTGGCCCGTCCATAAAAAAACCTCCCACGTTGGTGAGAGGTTGATTTTGGTTGGAGGTCGCGAGCGGATTAATTGACATTGATCCTAAGGGGGTGTTTCAACCAAAATCACTTCAAATTCCAGAAGGTTTGATTTTCACCACCCTCCGCTTACATGAAACAGATTCGTGCCGCTGCGGATGGTAATAAAAAAACCTCTCACTGTCGTGAGAGGTTGATCTTGGTATGGAGGTCGCGAGCGGATTCGAACCGCTGTAAAAGGTTTTGCAGACCTCTGCCTAGCCACTCGGCCACACGACCTTAATAGTTGCAGGGAAGTTAGGAATTATTTTGCAAATTCAACAACCCTCAAAAGGCCACTGGTAAAGCAAGGGGGAGTATTGAACACTCCCCCTCAGTTACCTGGTTTTTTATTCCTCTTCCTGAGCGCTTTCTTCGGCTGCTGGTTCGGATTTAGGAGCTTCCTCCTTCTTCTTTTCAGCGGCCGCCTGGGAGCTGCTCATCTGTGCTTTCAGCACTGAGAATGCTTCCAGATCGCCCAAGGTCGATTTCTCCGCTCCTTTGGACCCGCCGCCGGAAGGCTTCTTATGAGGCTTCTGATGAGGCTTCTTTCGGGGTGCCGGTTCGGATTTAGTTTCCGTATGCATGTTGGTATGGGACAATAAGATCTTGCGATCATCCTTGGAAAAATCCAGCACTTTAAATTCCAGGGTTTCGCCTATATCCACCTGTGATTGGTCTTCTTTCACCAAATGTCGCTTGGTGGCAAAGCCTTCCAATCCGTAAGGCAGCTCCAATACCGCGCCCTTATCGTTCTTGCTGATCACCGTGCATTTATGAACGGTGCCGGGAACAAATACGGTCTCAAAGGTATCCCAAGGATTTTCCTCTAATTGTTTATGACCCAATGCCAATCTTCGATTATCCACGTCGAGTTCCAAAACCTGAACTTCCAATTCATCACTCACCTTCACAAATTCCGAAGGGTGTTTGATCTTCTTAGTCCAGCTAAGGTCTGAAACGTGTACTAATCCGTCGATACCTTCTTCCAGCTCAATGAATAATCCGAAGTTGGTCAAATTCCGCACCACTCCGGTATGCCTGGTACCCACCGCATATTTAGTAAGTACATCCTGCTTGGTCCAGGGATCTTCCGTTAACTGCTTAATGCCTAGAGACATTTTTCTGTCCTCCCTGTCAAGGGTCAGCACCACGGCCTCCAATTCATCTCCGATCTTAATGAAGTCCTGAGGGTTACGCAGATGTTGCGACCAGGACATTTCTGAAACGTGAATCAAACCTTCTACTCCGGGCTGGATCTCCAAGAATGCTCCGTAGTCCGCTACGTTGACAATCTTGCCTTTTACTTGGGTCCCAATTTCCACCTTCTCTGACAAGCTGTCCCACGGATGAGCCGTCAACTGCTTCATTCCCAATGATATACGCCTTTTGTCGTCGTCGAACTCCAGGACCACCACATTCACTTTCTGATCCAGGTCAAGTACCTCTTCCGGATGATTAATTCGACCCCAGCTGATATCTGTGATATGCAGCAATCCGTCGACACCACCCAGGTCGATAAATACCCCGAAGTTGGTCATGTTCTTAATAACACCTTCCAATACCTGGCCTTTCTCCAGATTATTGAGAATTTCAGCGCGTTGTTTCTCCAGATCTTTTTCAATAAGGACTTTATGAGAAACCACCACGTTGTCGTTGGCGTAGTTAATCTTCACTACCTTCACCTCCATGGATTTGTCTACAAAAACATCAAAATCCCGAATGGGTTTCACATCGATCTGAGATCCCGGGAGGAAGGCTTCCACTCCGTAAATATCCGCTATCAAACCACCTTTGGTACGACGCTTGATCACACTTTGAATAACCAGATCGTTTTCGTAAGCTTCCTGGATGTTCTTCCAGGCCTGTACGATCTTGGCCTTTTTGCGAGACAGTACCAATTGACCGTTCACATTCTCCTGCTCTTCGATGTAAACCTCTACTTCATCTCCAAGCTTTAGATCCGGTAAATCCCTGAATTCAGAAGCTGAGATAAGGCCATCGGACTTGAATCCAATATTGAGGATGACGTCACGATCGCTAATACCCACTACACGTCCTTTTACTACTTCCTTCTCCTCTATTTCAGTGAGCGTTTCCTCATAAAGTTTTTCCAGCTCCGCTTTTTCGCTATCGCTGTAGCCATCACCAAATCCCTTTGTCTGTACATCGTCCCAATCAAAAGGTTCTTGTTCGGCCGGGGCTTCTTTCGCAGGAGTTGCTTCGGCAATAGCTTCTTTGGCCGGAGCTTCTTTTGCAGCAACTGCTTCGGCAGGAACTTCGTTGGCAGGAGCTTCCTCAGCAGGAGCTTGTTCCACCGGAGCTTCCGCTGCGGGTTTTGCAGATTCCGAGGTCTCTGCTTTTGGTTCCTCTGATTTCGGTGCCTCTGAGTCCGTCTTGGCCTCTTGGTTTTCCGGCACTTGCTCCGGGCTGTTTTCTTCTGTGCTGTTCATACAGTAAGGCTCTTTAATACACTGGTTGCCGAGCCAGTCAACCAGCTTTAGTTTAACAAACTCTACCTGATCACTTTAATGTGCCGGTGGATCCGATCAATCGAACGGAGTGCAAAGGTAGGAATTTTTTAGAAAAAAGGAGTGATCCCCGCAGAATTTCACCTTGGGTGAATTCTTTATTTTTGGGGATAAAATTCTTCGAAGCTTTGGTCGTCGTAAAACATCACAATCTTCACCGGGCTCCGGCTGGAGGGGTTGCCTTGGAAGCTGTAGTTGGGAGCGGTTTTATCGGAGGCCGATTCCTTGGTTTGTTTCATGGGTCCCTTGCCCAGTAATAACCAATCGGTGTTCACATCGCTGTACCGGTCCAATATCTTATTGATCAGTTCCAGGCTGGGCTTGTTGCGACCAGATAAAATATGACTGATACTAGATCGCTGTACACCAATGGCATCGGCAAATTTTGAAGCCGTCAGTTTTTCTTCTTCCATTATGATCCGGATGCGCTCCTCCATGGTATCCAATGTGTTTACAAATGTAAATCTACAAATAATCAATAACTATCAAAACTATTATATTATTGAAGTATTTATTTATATATGATAATCTATTATACTGATTACTAGTTATTTATAATAAATATGGTGATTTTTGTAAACATACCAATTCTTTTAGGGATTAATCAGCACCAACAGGCCTAAGATTTGGGATAAGACCCGATTCATATTATCTTAATTAATGGTTATATTGGAGAAAAAACTGAACATGAAAAACCTGTACCCCATTCTAATATCTTGCTTGTTCTGCAGTCTGCTGCTAGCCCCTATCCAAGCTCAGAATATGGAGATCAAGAAACAAATCGATGAAAAAGCCAAAGCGCTGGAACCCCAGATAATCGAATGGCGTCGGCATTTTCATCAGTACCCCGAACTGTCGAACCGCGAGTTCAAAACCTCCAAAAAAATTGAGGAACACTTAAGAGGTCTGGGCCTGGAAGTACAAACCGGCATTGCCCACACTGGGGTGGTGGCCATTCTTAAAGGAGGCAAGCCCGGTCCGGTAGTAGCCTTACGGGCTGACATCGATGGGCTACCGGTTAAGGAACGGGTGGATATCCCCTTTGCATCCAAAGAGGTCTCTACTTACAACGGACAGGAAGTTGGGGTCATGCATGCTTGTGGCCACGATACTCATATTGCCATGCTGTTGGGAGCAGCTAATATTTTAAGTTCCATGAAAGATCAGATCCCGGGAACCGTAAAATTTATATTTCAACCAGCTGAGGAAGGGGCTCCTCAGGGCGAAGAGGGCGGAGCTAAACTAATGGTAAAAGAAGGCGTACTGGAAAACCCTAAAGTTGACGTGGTCTTCGGGCTGCATGTTAATTCTCAAACACCTGCCGGACATATAAAGTATCGCCCAGGGGGTATCATGGCAGGTTCCGATTACTATAGCATCACTGTAAAAGGCGCCCAAACCCATGGTGCCTACCCCTGGGAAGGTACCGATCCTATTGTCACCACTGCACAAATCATCAACGGTTTGCAGACCATAGTCAGTCGACAACTGCCCTTGATCCAAAATCCTGCAGTGGTTAGCGTTGGTTCCATTCACGGGGGAATCCGCAACAATATTATTCCCGAAGAAGTGAAAATAGTAGGCACTATTCGTACGCTTGATACGGAAATGCAGGATATGATCCATGAAAAGATCAGGCTTATTGCCACAAAAATAGCGGAAAGTAACGGAGCCACTGCCGATGTATATATCAGCAAAGGGTATCCGGTTACCTACAATGACCCTGCACTGACGGAAAAAATGCTGCCTTCATTGGTGGAAGCCGCCGGTACCGACAACGTGCATTTGCGCAGCGCCGTAATGGGAGCAGAGGATTTTTCCTATTACGCTCAGAAAGTCCCGGGTTTGTTCTTCTTTGTGGGAGGCGCTCCTACCGATATCGACCCAGCTGATAACGCTCCCCATCACACTCCCGACTTTTATATTGATGAAAGCGGATTTGTTGTGGGTTCAAAGGCCCTGTGTTATTTAACCATAGATTACATGTCCTCTCAACCCTAGCGGCTCCAACGTTTGGTGCATGCTGTGCGTCCTGACAATAAACATCTTAAAAGCTATGTTCCTTATGTTGCTAAAGACCAGAATTTTCCTTTTAGTCGGTTTACTAGCCACCGTCTTTGTTGGCTGCGATCGAACGGTCGACTACATCGCTCCCCGAAGCGATTCCCCTCCCAGTGAATTTTTCCAATCAAATGAAGTAACCATCACCGAATTCCAGGTGGTTGCAGAGGTTGGGGACACCTTGGAATTGGAAGATTCTACCAATTATGAACCTACTGTTTTGATCATTCCGGAGAATCTGTGTGTGTACGGCAATGGTGAAGATTGCCAAGGAGAAATGGATGTTCAACTCATACAGGCCTTTGAAAAATCCGATATTATCTTTTCCGATATTCCTACTACTTCCAAGAGAATGCCACTGGAGTCAGGCGGTGCATTTTATCTGAACATTACCCAAGGAGGAGAGCAGCTTTACATACGGCCCGATGCCTTATTCCAAATAAAGGCCGCAGTAGCCAGAACACCTGGAGATCCCCAGAAAATGATGTTCTATCGCTTCGACGAAGTAGGAAATGGAGTTTTCGATTGGAGGTTACAAGGCCCTCTAGCGGCAGTTGATGAGACTTATTATACCCTTGAGTTCAATGAGTTGGACCGCTGGATAAATATAGATTATGAAATCCCTACTGATACTAAAGAACTGATTATTAATTTGTTACGAGATGGTGTTGCGGTTGAAGATGCTGAGGTTTTCTTTTCACTTAACGATTTCAATTCAGTGGGGAAAGCCGAATATCTATCTGCGGTTTCCGGATATCAAGGGTTGGTTCCCAAAGGCGCCAGCTTGCAGGTAGTGGCCTTAAAAAAAGAGGGTGAAAAGTGGTATTGGAACAAATCCCAGGTAGCACCCGGGGTTAATCATTTAGATCTGGCCCTTACAGCCATAGCATATGACGAACTGATAAGTGCACTGAAGAGCCTGTAAGATCATGGCCTGGAGAAGCTCCATCCTCATCCCCTTGCTGGGACTGTTAGCATTGGTAGCTTCAGCCCAGGGCCCTACTGCGAATCACCTAAAAAAAGGGCGATCCTACTGGAAACTCTATGCACATCCTATCAATACTGCTTTCTCCATTGAAGCCCGGGCAGGGTTAACTGCTTACACCGGAGAATTAAGCAGTCTTAAGGGTGGGAACTTGCAAAACGGGTACGGGAATTTTTCCTGGGGAGCTGGATTAGACTACCGCCTGACTCACTTTATCAAGCTGGCAGTGAAGTTTAAGCGATTCAGATTAGCGTCTGAATCAGACCCCGAGTTCTGGAATAATCGTTCTTTTACCTCGAAAAACATGCAATACACCTTCAGTATTGAGCATAATTTCTTTCCATACGGGGCCCTGGAAGACCTGGACCAGCGGGTGAACTTTTATGTTAGTGTAGGTGTGGGACTGCTGAAATATCGTACTACTGCCAGCGACCCGCCTCAGGACGATATGACCTTTGAAGAATCAACCTTGGTGGTGCCCCTGGGGGCCGGAGTTTCCGTCCATATCAACCGCACCACACACCTGGCCTTAGAGGGGCATTTTTACAGTGCCTCTTCCGACAATTTAGATGGTACATTTTTGGGCTCCGGTGAGGGTGGTCAGAATGACGGCTATTTCATGCTGGAAATCAAATATTGTTGGCAAATAGCCGATGCGTTCAATTACAATCGCCATTTGAGGCGTATTGGTAAGTAAAAAAAGCAGATGAGTGCTTCAGAATTAAGACCTAAATCCCTGGAAGATATTATTGAGGGCTGCAAGAAAAATCAGCTTAAGGCACAGGAACTGTTCTATCAGCACTTTTATGGCTACTCCATGTCGATCTGCCTGATCTACTCAGATTCCAAAGACGATGCGGTGGAGATCATGAATGACGGGTTTTTAAAGATCTTCAAACATATCCGCAATCAAAAACAACCCAAGGCCTTAAAGTCCTGGATCCGTAGAATAATGATCAATACAGCTATCGATCACTATCGAAGAACTAAAAAGCATCGTCATTATACGGATCTGGATCATACTCAACAAAGTGGTGGAGAAGGAGAGATCTACGGAAAGCTGGCTGCCTCCGAGATACTAAGCATGGTGCAAATGTTACCCACCTCCTACCGGACGGTTTTTAATTTGTACGTAATAGAAGGTTACTCTCATAAAGATATTGCCATTCTCTTGGGGATATCGGAAGGTACATCTAGAGCTAACCTGAGTTATGCGAATAAGGAATTAAGGAAAATGTTAGCCAAGTGGCTTAATATAGAATATTTGAAATGAACGATTTAGAACTACATCAACTGGTTAGAGATTCATTAAAAGAATTCAAACCTGCGTACGATCCCAGAAATTGGAGACTTCTGCAATCCAGATTGATATTGGAACCCACTGGTTTTCCCTGGAAGTTCCTGGCCTTGCTGATTATCCCATTAACTCTGGCCGGCACCCTGTGGTGGAACTACCAACCGCTTAGCACCGCCTCGGAAATGAACACCAGCCCCGAAATCGCCAAGGTTGGCTTAAAAACCGCCCATACAGCACCCATCTTTACCCCATATGTGCCAAGGAGTCTAAAAACCGCCCCCATAGAGGACGTAGAGGACGCAAAGGAAGAGACAGCCCACGAGAATAAGCATAGTATTCCCAACTATACATTGGGCATGGTTTATCCAATGGGTCCTCAAACCCTCAATACACCAGCTGCTTTGAATTCCTACAAGACCTACTTTGTGGAGCAGAAAATCCGCAGACTGCTATTGAATAAAACCATCGATCAAGATAGTACTACTTATAAGGTCCTGGAAAGGAACAAAGAAAAATGGCAAAGCGCAGTGATGGTTTGTGATTGGACCAGCAGTATGTTTCCCTACGGCACTCAGATCTTTACTTGGTTGCATCACAATCAACACAACAAAGCCCTGCAAGCTTATGTGTTTTTCAACGATTGCGACCCCACCGGTACCCCTTTGGATCATAGCAATGAAGGTGGCGGCATGTTCTATACCGCTGAAAAGAACCCCCAACAGGTGCTCAGTGTAATGATCAATGCCGTGCGCAAGGGTGCTGAAAATACCGACCTCCAGGAGAATGATCTGGAAGCTCTTTTATTTGCCTCCCAACAATATCCAAAAGCTGACGAATTGGTGTTGATTGCGGACAACATAAGTCCGGTACGATATCCCCAATTACTGAAGAAGGTAAACAAGCCTGTCAGGATCATCATTTGCGGCACTACCCTCACCGACCAGGCCATCCAACCTATTTACCTAGAGCTGGCCAAAGCCACCGGAGGTTCTATCCATACCATTGAAGATGACCTGATAGACCTGGAAAATATTCCCGAGGGACGTTGGATACGTGTAGGAGATAAGTATTTCAGATACAAAAGAAAGAAGGGAAAATTTGTGCTAACCAATCGCCACAAGAGACCCCGAAACGGCACTTTATAACAACTTGACCTTATCGAGTAAAATTTCCATGGCCAGGTCGATCTGCTCCAGATGAGTTCTGAAGTTCAGCACTGCCAGACGCAAATAGAACTTACCATCTAAAGTAGTGCTGGAAAAGAATACCCTTCCATCCGATTTGATCAGTTCTACCAGACGCCGATTAAACTCACCTATTGAGCCTTCTGAACCTTCCGGGGGCACATATCTGAAAAAGGTCACTGACAATTCGGGGGAAGGTCCTACTTCGAACAGGCCGGTTTCCACCAATCTTTCATAGAAATAACGTGCCAGCCATAATTTTTCTTCTAGGGCCGCCCGAAAAGGTGCCACCCCAAATAACCTTAAGGGTAGCCACATGCGCATTCCCCGGAAATGGCGACTCAATTCCGGGCTTAGATCGGCCGGCGACATTTCATCCACTGCCGGTACCGCATCTTGCATGTAATTGGCAAAATAATGCTGGGAGTGGTACAGTTTTAATTGGTCTTTCACTAAAACCGCTCCTGATCCGTATGGAAGGAACATGCCTTTATGAGGATCGATGATCACGGAATCGGCCTTCTCGATCCCTTTTAACACCTTTTTCCCGTAATCGGTTAGCAGAAAGAAACCGCCATAGGCAGCATCAATATGATACCAAATATTATGTTCAAGGGCCACAGCAGCAATATCTTCCAGAGGATCTACCACACCGGCCTCAGTGGTCCCGGCGGAAGCCATGACCATGAAAGGCTTTAAACCATTTTGCAGATCTTTTTTTACCAATTTTGCCAATTGCTCCACGTCCATTCTAAAATCGATCATGGGTACCTCCCGGATCTGACACTCCGAAAGACCCGCGATGTGTAAGGCTTTATGGGCACAATGATGGATTTGGGCGGTATAATAAATTACCGATTTGGGGATATCGGCAGCCTTTATCTGATGAGCATCCCGGGCATTCACAATGGCGGTGAGGTTGGCCAGTGAACCCCCGGAAGTAAGGGTACCCCCTGATTTTTCATCATATCCGATCAATTGACAAAGCCACCGCACCAGTGTATTTTCCATGCGAACTCCTCCCGGAGAAGCAAAATAGATCCCCGAATACCGATTGGTTATATCGGCCAGAAAATCCCCCCAGGCCGAGGGCACCAAACCCCCACCCGGAATGTATCCCAAATGCCCTCCACTGGCCGGATTGATCCCTTTGCTATTGACTTGTTCGTGCAACATTTTCAATATTTCCCCTAGATCGACCGATTGTTCTTCGATGGGAAATTCCGGTGCAAAATTCTCTGGAGGTTGATCGTAGGTGAGCCTTTTAGGCAAACTGTTCAGGTAGTCTTCCGCATAAGCCATTACTTGACTGGCCATCTGCTTACGCTGCTCATGGGTGGGGGTCCAGCTCGCGAGCCAGCTGTTCCAAGTTCTTAATTTTGGCGTGCAACTCCTGATATGACGTTTGGGACAACATGGATGCAAATTAACCTCTCACCAGAGGTAAAGTTAGACAATGGGGTCCACCCCCTGCCCTACTCAGTTCAGAGGAGTGTAAGGCGATGATGGTCTTTTCGATGGTTTTGGGGTTCACCCTGCCCTCTGCAATCTCCTTCAGCAAAGCTTCGGCCTCCACTATCTTATAGCCATACTCCCGCAGGGCCTCCAACGTTTTCAGGTTACGGGCGTAAGAGACGGCCACTCCATTTTTTAAAGCCACAAAATTACATCCGCTGGCATATTGTTCTCTTTCGGCATAGGGATAAAGGTCATTGCCACATGGTATAAGAGTAGTATCCGGCTGAATATCATTCAGTAGCTCCCGAAGGCTGTCGAACATGACCACTTCCTGCATACTGCCGCGATATTGTTTAATAGTCACAGGCTGACCTTCACCCAAAAATGGTTTAAAGTAAACGAAATCAGTATGCGAGATCTGGGTAAACAAGGTATCCAAATGGATGCAAGTAGGTAATTTGGGTATGTCGATCATGGTAATGCGGCGGGCCAGCTTCGCCTCGAATAAAAGTTCGGCCACCACATTAATGGTATGTTCATTAGTACGTTCACTGTACCCAATAAGGATATTGTCTTCATCTATTACCATTACATCACCTCCTTCTATGGCCAGCTTTGGATCCCGCAATGCTGCTAACAATTCCTGCGGGTTTTTACAAATATCGATATGTCCATTGGCAGCGCTTGCAAAAAGTGGGTGATGGTGGCTCACAAACCAAGTGAGTATGGATTCCCGCATTCTGGGATATTTACTGGCCAGGCAGGTGAGAAATCTGTTCTTTATGGTTACACCTATATCCCGGGTGAAGATATGATTGGGCAGAGGTGGTAACACGGTGCGGGCCAATCCCGGTACCACCCCGGATATCAAAGTGGCCGCTAGGGACATCGGTGGTAAATTACGCAGGAACTCCTGATCATAGGATGGTACTTGTTCAAAATCAATAACACCATCCAGCAACTGATCTCTAACGGTGGGATCCTTTAACACATCCGCCAAAAGATCTTGAAATTCCAATACAGAACCCGCCCCCAATATTGCCAGCAAAATAGACTCTAAAGTCCGGTGCTGCTTCATCATCTGGGGCAAAAATACGATGTCGTCGTAAAGCAGGGACTCCGCATTGCTGGGCGTGACCCATTCAATTCCGGGATCGGGGCGATGCACCACCACTTTGATTAAGCGCTTTATATCGGAGGCAACATCCAGAGTTAAAGGTTGTGTCAATTCTACGCCAGACATTTAGGTTAAGTTGAATACGGCTTGCAAAGAAAGCGAAATTCCCTATTATTTTAAAATTCTTAAGCGCTACGTGCTCTGGTGAGATAGGGCTTCCACTCTTCTTGAATAAAACCTGAAAAATCTCTGAGAAAAAGAATGAATGAAGGCTTATAGGGTTTGGACTTCAATATAAATCCAGCCTCTTCCGGCAGGCTGTCCCCTTTTCGGGTATTACAACTTTTACAGGCTGTTACCAGATTGTTCCAGGAAGAACGGCCCTTACGGGAGCGTGGCAGTACGTGATCCAGGGTCAGTTCCGATTTAGTACCGCAATACTGGCACTCATAACTATCCCTTTTGAAGATATTCTGTCGGGATAGCTCCACACCCTTGTATGGAATACTTACATACCTGCTTATGCGAATAACCGCAGGTTTGGGAAAACTGGTACTGACCGTGCGCAAATACTCTCCTTCAAATTGACACACCAATTCCCCTTTTTGCAAATAGATCAACAAAAAAGCCCGTTGGATAGAACAAATGGTCAACGGGGTATAATCCTGATTTAGTACCAGTACTCTCCTGTTCATTTCAACACCCGCCTAACGGTTTTCATTTGGTGTGTTATTTGTTGGCCGTCCCAAATTCCCTCTTCCTTTAACTTGTCTATACGCACTTTTCCGGAGGCATGGATAATGCGGCCATCCCCTAATATAATACCCACATGGTCAATTTTACCACTGGTGGAGGCAAAAAATGCCAAATCCCCAGCCTGTGCCTGCTTAAAATGAGCAACAGAACTACCACAAAGCGCCTGCTGAACGCTGTCCCGAGGAAGTCCGTAACCAGCAATACGAAATACCTGTTGTACAAATCCGCTGCAATCGATCCCCCAGGGTGAACGACCACCCCATAAGTATGGGGCATTCAGGTATTTCAGAGCAATAGCCAGCATATCTGCAAAATCCAGCTTCTTACCTAAAGGTTTGGAATTCCCATGAAATTTCAACAATCCAGAAGAACTAAATAGTTCACCTGCAGTCATTGGCAGCACACTGCCCATGGCCAAGTACAACTGCTCCCCGTTCATAGTGGCCTCAGTGCTTACATCAGTGGTGATTTGATATATCGACCGGTTGATCTCCTGGTAATAGGCCTCGCTTATTGGATGATGTTGCTTATGGTCGATCCACCCTTGGTAATGATCAAAATCCGCAACCACCTGCAGCCATTTGCCGTCATCACTGGTGGCTGTCACCCGGTAATGTTCGCCAAAGAGCAACTGGCTGATCATTTCACTGCGATCTGACGGTTGATCGCGCAGCGGCGTTAGAGCCAGACGACAAATACCAAATTGTTCCATTTACAACTTTGTGCTTTTCAGTTCTCGTTGCTCTTCTTTCTTACGAATATCCTGTCGCTTATCGTATAGCTTTTTGCCTTTGCCTACGGCAATCTCCAACTTGGCCAATCCCCTGTTGTTTATAAAAAGTCGCAGAGGTATGATAGTGGCTCCTTTTTCCTGTGTGGCCTTGCGCAGCTTCTTTAATTCTCTTTTATTGAGCAACAACTTACGTTTTCTGCGAGGTTCATGATTGTGAATAGTTCCATGTTTGTATGGGGCAATATGCATTCCTTGTACCCACAACTCCTGGCCTGAAAAAACACAATATCCTTCCTGCAGGCTGGCTTTTCCCATGCGAATGGATTTGATCTCTGTTCCTGTTAGGACCAGTCCGGCGATAAACTGGTCTTGGATCTGATATTCAAAACGAGCCCGTTTATTCTTGATCTGTACCTGACCGTGGCTGTTCTTGCTATTACTCATTAGGGCCAAATATAGTCCTTATTGCCTTTAATCTTAAATGAAAAATCAACCTTAGGGATTATATTCCTACTGCCCATCTGGGGTCGGCTCCGTCCGATAGACTGGCGAAATCACCCTGTAGATATTTAAAATGCGCCGCTTGGGCGATCATAGCGGCGTTGTCGGTACAGTATTGAAAATCCGGTATGAACATCTGCCAGTCCCTGTGTTCGGATTCCTCCTGTAGCCGCTTCCTTAACCCCAAGTTCGCACTTACACCCCCTGCCACTGCAATAGTCCTGATGTCATATTGTTCACTAGCTAATATTAATTTCTCCAGCAACATCCCTATTAAATGGTGTTGGATACTAGCACAGATATCATTAAGTCTTTCCTCAATGAACTTGGAGTTAGCCTGGGTCTGATCGCGAAGGAAGTACAACACAGCAGTTTTGATCCCGCTGAAAGAATAGTCCAAACCGGGAACCGAGGTATGGGGAAAAGAAAAGGCCTTGATATCGCCATTTTGGGCATGCTTGTCAATATATGGGCCTCCTGGATAGGGAAATCCTAGCAGGCTTGCTGTCTTATCAAAAGCCTCCCCTACAGCGTCATCCTTGGTTTGTCCGATCAGAGACATGTTGGTGTGATCCTCCACCAGGATCAGTTGGGTATGTCCACCGCTAACAGTGAGGCAAATAAAAGGAAATTCGGGATAGGGTTCCTCAATGAAATGAGCCAATACATGAGCTTCCATATGATTCACGGCAATCAGGGGGATTCCCTTGCTTAAGGCCAGGCCTTTGGCGAATGATATCCCCACTAAAAGAGCCCCCAGCAGACCGGGGCCTTTGGTAAAGGCCACCGCGTCCAACTTATCAAGCTCAATACCGCTGTTTTTGACGGTTTCGGACACAACCGGTACAATATTTGATTGATGTGCTCTAGAAGCTAACTCAGGTACTACACCGCCATAATTTTCGTGTATAGATTGCGTTGCTATTATATTATTGAGTACCTTTCCTTGATGTATTATGGCGGCAGAAGTCTCATCACAGGAAGACTCAATTGCCAAAATTGTTGGGGAATTAGCCATATTTTTAGCCATAGTCGATGAGCTCGTCAAAGAATAAAGTTATTAAAAATACCCTGGTCAAAAGAATTTTTTGGTTTGTGATTGGGGTGTTCATATTTTTTGCTTTGTTCGCGGCCGCCATACAGATCCCTTTTATCCAAACCACCATAGTCAACGAACTCTCCCAGTCTGTATCCAGAAAAATACAATACCAGGTAACCATCGAACATGTGGACCTCAACTGGTTTGATGAGCTACGACTTTCCGGAATCACCATAATGGATCGGGAACAGAATTTGATGATCGGTATCGGAGATCTGTTAGTGGATTTCGATATCACTGGCTTGATCTCCGCCAATCAAATCACCTTGGATGGTGCTACTTTAACATCGGCGGACATTCGCTTGACCAAATACGCAGAAGACCGGGAGATTAACATGGGTACCTTCATAAAAAGTATCAAGAATTGGGTTAACCCTAAAGATCAGCCTGCCAAAAGGGATTTTCGTATCAACCAGGTGTTCCTAGTAGATTCCAAGGTTACGTTGAACAACACCACCAAAGACTCTATTTCAAACGGTTTTGACTACCATCATTTTGTACTGGACAGCCTCAATTCTGAGATTCAGGAGTTGAAGATCCGAAACGACACCATCCGATTGATCATCCAAAGGATGGAGGCTATGGAACCCCTAACTGCCTTAACGGTCCATGACTTCACAACCGACTTTTATTTCGATTCCAATGTACTGGCTTTTCGGGATTTGCATTTGGCAGTGGGCGAAAGTGAAATACAGGACTCACTGGTCTTTAATTTTGATAAGCCCTCCGCCCTCAGCAGTTTTACCGATAGCGTACAGGTGGTGGCAAATTTTAACCAGGTCAATATTGCCTCTACCGATTTAAAACTATTCGTCCCTAGCCTGCGCAACACCGATCAGCGCTATGTGTTAAGCGGCTTATTCGACGGCAAGGTAAAGTCATTTAACTTTAATAATGTTGAATTGTCTTTCGGAGATAAAAGCACCTTATCTGGAAATATGAGCCTGGAAGGACTGCCGGTGTTCCAGGACACTTTTATTGACGCCAGCCTATCAAATTCTGTGCTCAGTCCCAACGATCTGCGGCCTTTTATTGGCGACCAACTTTATAATCAGGTTCGCAAATTTGGCACCATTACCTTAAACAGCCAATTTCTGGGCTTCCCCAGAGACTTTGTGGCCAATGGAACATTTTATACCGGACTTGGAACCTTAGTTTCGGATATAAACCTTAAGATCGATAATGAGACCCAAAATGCAAACTACTCCGGAAGCTTAGCCACCAATAATTTCGATTTGGGTGGGTGGACCGGTCAACCGGAGGTATTTCAGGAAATGGCCTTGAAAGGGCAAATCAGGGGTTCGGGGCTTTCCATTAATAAGGCCGACTTCGAACTCAAAGCACAAGTAGAAAAGTTTGGCTTCAAGAATTACACTTACACCAATATTCTTACCGACGCCCGTTTAGCAAAGGAGTTGTTTATTGGTAAGCTGGAAATCGACGACCCCAATCTTAAATTCACCTCTAACGCATCCATTGACCTGAGAGAGGATGTCGATCACATCGCTTTGGAAGCCACCCTGGACACGGCTCTGTTGAAGCCTTTGAACTTCCTGAACGAAGATGCCAGTCTCAGTACCTATGTGGACCTTGATTTCACGGGTTTGACCCTGGATGAAATTGTGGGATTTGCCAACTTCCGCGACACCCGTTTCTCTTACCGGGGCCAACAACTGGATATAAAAACTCTGGAGGTGATCTCCCAAAAGAAAGTCAACGAACGGCGGGTAAATATCGATTCTGATCGGCTGTCTTTTAATGCCCAGGGCGATTTTGAATTCAGTACTTTGTTTGAAGATGCTCAGAGATTGATCTACGAATATCGTTTAAACCTGATCAATGACAAGGAAGGTCTGGCAAAATACTACGCTAATAAAGCACCTCAAGCGCACAATAAGTACCGTATTGACTTCAGTGCTGTTTTTAAGGATGCCAATCCTTTCCTGTCGTTGGTTATCCCGAATCTTAAGTTATCCAACAACACACCAGTGGAGGGTTATTTCAGGCACGGATTTAACTCCATGCTGGCTGCCAGCAGCAAGGTTGATGTCCTGCGTTTTAAAAATAATATTGTGTATAACGCTCAGGTAGATCTGAACACCTCAAAGATCAGCGACAGCACCAATGTATTGGCGATGGCCTATATAAGTTCTGAGGAACAAGAGATCGGTACTCTGGCCACTACGGAAGATCTGGTTTTTGAAGCCATTTGGTCCGATGATCATATCGATTTCGAGTCAACTATCAAGGTGAAAGATAATCCTGGAAACAATGCAAATTTAAGTGGCCAGCTTACCTTTTTAAACGACCGCACCTTGTTGACCTTTAACAATTCAGATTTCCGGGCACTCAACCAAAAATGGCAGCTGGCCCCAGACAATCAGGTGTCAATCAGTAACCGTGAATTTGATTTCAAGAGTATCACCCTGTTTAACAAAGCTCAAAGTATTACCGTCAACGGTATTATCTCGCCGGATAGTTCTAAAAGACTACTGGTAGAATTTAACCAGTTCGATGTGGACAACCTGAATCCCCTGTTGCAGTACAAACTACAGGGAGAGGTGGATGCCAATATCGAATTTAGTAACCTCTTTGGCGAACCGCTTATTAACAGTGGGCTGACCATTAGGGATTTTCAAATCGGAAAGTTCCCGGTGGGTGATGTGGTAGGAAATTCAAGGTGGAACAACTTGAGTCGGTACTTTGACGTGAGTCTAACCGCCATTCGAGAGGGACAAAATGTGGTGGATATAAAAGGTATTTATACCCCCAAAACTAAAGAGCAGCTTAATTTACTAGCCCATTTCAACGGAGCTAATCTGAACTTGGTCGAACCTTTCATTGACCGCACATTTTCGAATTTACAAGGGTATCTAACAGGCGAAATAAAAGTGGGGGGACCGGTCAACAAACCCCAACTAAATGGCAATCTCACAGTGTCGGAGGCAAAATTCCATGTGAACTACTTAAACACCGACTACAGCTACCAGGGCGATGTATACTTCACTGAGAACAGCTTCGGAGTGGATAACCAAATATTATATGATGAAAACGGTAATCAGGCCCTGATCAAAGGGGGACTATTACACAACGGCTTCAAGCAGTTGCAACTAGACCTGTCGGGACAACTTTCCAATTTTATGGTATTGGATACTGATCAGGACGAGAATGATCTTTACTACGGAACCGCTATTGTGAGTGGAGATATTGAGTTCAAGGGTCCAATGGGTAATTTTTCCGTGAAAGCCGCCGCTACTTCAGAAAAGGGCACTCGTATATACATTCCCATAAACGACAATTCCGACGTTGAAGTCAAAGACTATATCAATTTTGTCAGTTTCCAGGACACCGTCAATATTGGTAACCCCGATGCTGAGGTAAAGCAAGTAAATCTAAGCGGTATAAACCTGGATTTTGATCTGGACATCACACCGGATGCCTATATGGAGATCATTTTCGACCTAAAAGCCGGAGATATCATTCGTGGCCGGGGGAATGGTCAATTGAACCTGTTGATCGATACCCAGGGAGATTTCAACATGTTCGGTGAATACACCATCCAGCAGGGCGGATACAATTTCACTCTGTACAATATCATCAACAAGGAATTTAGCATATTACCGACCAGCAAGATCTCCTGGTACGGAGATCCCTATGAAGGAATCCTGGACATTCAGGCTACCTACGAACAAACAGCCGATGTCTCTCCCCTATTCCAGGACCAGGAAAATGAAGCCGCGGTAAGCCGGCGCTACCCAGCTATAGTGGAACTGGACTTGCAGGGGAAACTGCTGAGTCCGGAAATAGGCTTCGACATTTACCTGAAAGATAATCAGATGGTTGACCCGGAACTATCCCGGAAAATTCAGGAAATTAAGAACGATGAACAAGCATTGAAAAGACAGGTTTTTAGTCTGATCGTGCTGCGGCAATTTTCACCGCCAGACGACCTGAGCTTGGGCACGGGCAATCCCTTGGGGGGCAGTGTAAGTGAACTACTCTCCAACCAACTTAGCTACTGGTTTTCTCAAGTAGATGAAAACCTTGAAATTGACGTAGATCTGAACGGCCTAGATCAGGAAGCCTTGAATACCTTTCAACTGCGGCTCAGTTATACATTCCTGGACGGCCGTTTGCGGGTAACTCGAGAGGGAGGTTTTACCAATACTGTAGAGAGCAAAAGTGATTTCAGCAGTATTGCCGGCGATTGGACCCTGGAATACCTTTTGTCCCCTGATGGCAAATTCAGGGCCAAGATGTATAACAGAAATACCTACAATTCCCTAAATTCGGGTATTGAAGATGCCTATACTACACAAGCGGGATTCAGTTTGATACACACCCAAAGCTTTAATACACTCAATGACCTGTTCAACAGAGAAAATAAAAAGAAGAAAGATCCTCCGGATGTTTCACTTAATACCGACTCCTCTGATGACCCCGACCCTGAGTGAATGGATGCGAAAGTTTTTTTGTTTAAGCCTGTTGAGCATCCTGGTCCTGGCACCCTTAAAAGGCTCTGATAGTTTGGCTGTAGACAGTACTAACCAGGCCAAAGTGCGCCAGTTTGTAATATTCTCGGCGGCAGCCTATGGTGTGGCCCTGTACGGACTGAATGAAGCCTGGTACGACGACTTCCCGCGATCGGAGTTTCATTTCTTCAATGATAACCATGAATGGAAGCAGTTGGACAAAGCGGGCCATTTCTATTCGGCCTTCCATCTTAGTAATACTGGAATACACTTGCTCAAAAAAGCTGGTGTACCTCAGAAAAAAGCACACTTTTGGGGAGGTATGGTAGGTATTATTATTTTGACCCCAATTGAGATACTGGACGGTTTCTCAGAAGAATACGGGGCCTCCTGGGGCGATATCATTGCCAATGTAACCGGGTCTACCGTGGCAATGGGCCAGCACATGTTATGGAATGAAGTACGCATTAAGCCAAAATTCTCCTTCACCAGTACCTCCTATGCTTCCTACCGACCCAATGTATTGGGGGGTGGATTCCATGAGCAAATTCTGAAGGATTACAACGGTCAAACTTACTGGCTTAGCGTAGACCTTTATGCCTTTAGGAAATCCAAAAAATTTCCTAAATGGTTGAACATTGCCTTTGGATATGGGGCACAAAACATGGTGTATGCCAATGACCAGCAAAATGAAGTTCAGGGGTTTGATTCATACCGGCAGTACTATCTGGCTCTTGATCCGGACTTGAGCCATATTCAAAGCAAGAGCAAATTTTTGAATACCTTCCTATATCTGGTGGACCTGATCCATTTGCCGGCTCCCGCATTAGAGTACAATCGTGTCCAAGGATGGAAATTTCATGCCCTGAGCTTCTAATTAAGCTATGTGTTTCCCCAATAATTATTTATTTTGAGCCTCCATTTAATTTATGCCCTATGGTTCTGGTTCAGTTCATGCAGGAATACGCAAAACAAATCGGTGGTCAGTTCTCCGAATACGACAAAGAAAAGTCAATTATTGTGGTTCCACTTTCAGAGGGGAGATTCCAGACCATAATCGGACGCTACAAAGACTCCCAGTTGTTCAACAAGACCATGATCGTGGTGAGCTCCAAGATCTGTCAGTACAAAGACTCCCATAACCTAGCCGCCTTACTTGAGGAGAACTCCAATCTGCACTACGCCAAATTTTCAATGGTCGATGATTATCTTAAGGTTGAAGCTTCAGGTTTTGTAGATCAGCTTACCGAAGACATGCTAAAAGAGATGATTGTAGAAGTAGCAGAAGTAGCAGATAACTGGGAACAAAGGTTGACGGGAGTAGATGTACATTAAAAATCCTTCATTTTTCATACTTTTGCAATAATGCAAGCTGTCTTATCGCCCCTGAGTTACTTGGGGGAGGAAAGTCCGGGCAACATAGAGCGCCGTACTTCCTAACGGGAAGGTCCCGATTTAATCGGGAACAGAGAGTGCCACAGAAAATATACCGCCCCGACCTGTCGGGGTAAGGGTGAAATGGTGAGGTAAGAGCTCACCGCTCCAATGGTGACATTAGAGGCAGGGTAAACCTTACGGGTTGAAAGACCAAATAAGTTATCCGGTTCCGTTTATCGGGCCATGGGTTGCTCGCCCATGTTCATTCGTGATGGGATAATGGGTAGGTCGTAAGAGATGATCAGTGATGGTCATCCCAGATAAATGATAAGAACCCCACGGTGAACGCCGTTGGGATACAGAACCCGGCTTATAGGCTTGCATTTTTTAATGAAATTCTATGGCAAAAATTTTAATAATAGACGACGAGAAAAGCATTCGCAGTACCCTAAAGGAGATCCTGGAATACGAAAAGTTTACCGTTGAAGAAGCGGAAGACGGGGAATTGGGTCTGGAAATGCTAAAAAAGAACGATTTTGACGTGGTCTTGTGCGACATCAAAATGCCTAAAATGGACGGTATTGAGGTACTCGAACGTTTCAATCAGGAAGGTAAGGACACCCCATTTATCATGGTTTCTGCTCATGGAACCATTGAAACGGCGGTGGAAGCCACTAAAAAAGGTGCTTTCGACTTTATTCAGAAACCTCCTGATCTTAACCGGCTCCTGGTTACGGTACGCAATGCTTTGGACCGTTCTACCCTGGTTACAGAAACCAAAGTACTGCGAAAAAAAGTAGCCAAGACCTTCGATATTGTGGGGGAATCGTCTGCCATCGTCAACGTAAAAGACACTATCGATAAAGTAGCTCCTACCGAAGCTCGAGTATTGATAACCGGACCCAACGGAACCGGTAAAGAATTGGTAGCTAAATGGTTGCACGAAAAGAGCAGCCGTTCCGATGGACCCCTGATAGAGGTCAATTGTGCGGCCATTCCGGCGGAACTGATTGAAAGCGAACTATTTGGGCATGAGAAGGGGGCTTTTACATCCGCAGTAAAACAACGACGTGGTAAGTTCGAGCAGGCCAACGGAGGTACTTTATTTTTGGACGAGATCGGGGATATGAGCTTATCGGCACAGGCCAAAGTATTGCGGGCCTTACAGGAGAACAAAATTACTCGGGTAGGTGGTGATAAAGAGATCAAAGTAAATGTGCGGGTAATTGCCGCTACCAATAAGGACTTGAAAGAGGAGATCAGGAATAAGACCTTTCGGGAAGATCTATATCACCGCATCAGTGTTATTTTAATTCAGGTTCCTTCCCTTAAGGAGCGCAGCGAGGATATTCCATTGCTGGTAGACAGGTTCCTAACCGATATTGCCGCGGAGTATGGCAGCACTAAGAAAAGCATTACGGAAAAGGCCATTAAGGAACTTCAAAAGCTGTCCTGGACGGGAAATATCCGGGAGCTGCGTAACGTGGTGGAGCGTTTGGTTATCATGTGTGGCGGTGAGATTGATGCCAAAGACATACAGCGGTACACCGACCCCGGTAGCTAGTCTAAGTCTCCAACATCAGGTTACACCCTCGAACTTCACTGTTGTCCATTCGACCCAGTATCATAAAGGAGCCTTCTGGTTTCATGATCCCAATATCTTGAGTTGCTATGAAGGCACAACTATGAAGATTGGCCAGGTCTATGATATTGATCCTGCCGGTTCTTCCATAAGGGGCATCGTATAGAGGATCATCCAGCTCCCGAACGACTACCCGCATCCAGGGAGGTATACGGAAAAGTCCCTTTTCCACGGCATAAGCTTGAGAACTCAGTTCAGCCATGCCATACTCGGAATGCACCGCTTCCACTGCAAATGCCTTTTGTAAGGTGTGGTGAAGCTGTTCTCGGGTTATTTCAGGCCGGCGTCCTTTCATGCCGCCGGTCTCCATGACCACCAGGCCTGGAATATTCAAACTATAGGATTCCGCTAGGTCAAGCAGAGCAAAGGACACCCCCCACAAAAGCACCTTGCGGTTACCCTCTTTATGAGCTTGGATCATCTGTTCGATTAGTTGGCGATGATCATCCAGGTAAAACCCGGAATATGATGAACCTGTGGATTTAATAAAATATTGGACCATGGAAATCAATGAGGAGCTCTGATTCTCCAGGTAACCCGGAAGCAACGCGAACAAATGATATTGGGACAGGGATCCGTAGAAACGGTTAAAGGTACTGGCGCTGATTTGGTGGTAAAACTCCAAATCCCTTATATAGTGCTTGCTGGGTGTACCCCCGGTTCCGCTGCTGTTGAACACCAGGTCCGAAGACCATTGCCCGGTGATTATCTTTTGGGCCTTAAAAAGCTCGATGGGCAGAAAGGGTATATCCCGCCAATGTTTCACCTTAGCTGGCTCCACCCCTAAATGCCCTAGAAACTCGCTATAGATGGAATTACCCTTAGCCTGGTACTGAAAAATGCGTAAAGCAACCTCTGGGAAATCTTTATCGTCAAGGTTTATGATCCTGGATCGTAAACTTTTGTATGGTTCCATGCGTTAGTAGAAAAACACCGAATTTTAGAAAAATTAGTAAATTTAGAGCTTAAGCAATTACAAATTTGGTTAAATTCATCGCGCAATCATCCTTAGTAATTTGAAATTAAGAAATCTAACTCTTTATTGCTCCCTCCTAATGGGTATGGTAATTTTTGGCTGCGAAAGACCACCAGAGCTGCCCAACAACCCTACCATTACCTTTGAGACAGTGCGCTTTGCAACCGGTCCAAATGGCTTCGACTCCTTGGTCGTGTCTATTGGCTTTGAGGATGGCAACGGTGATTTAGGCTTATTGGGCTCTGAAAACGACCCTCCGTTCAACCCCTTGAACTTCCCTACCAAACCGGGTGGTGAATTCATTCTGTTCGGAGATCCCGAGGCGCCCACAGAATTTAACGTATGTGACTTCGTAACGGATATTGATGTAACCGATGATGGCATCATGGATACGGTATTCGTAGAGATCAACCCCAATAGCTTCAACATCGAGGTGGACTTTTTCTTGAAGCAGGACGGACAGTATACAGAGTTTGACTGGCGACGGGAGTTTGGCCCTTTCAGCTGCATCACCTTTGACGGACGATTCCCTCCATTGAACAGTGAAGAATTTGAGCGCCCCTTGGCCGGTAGCCTTAGCTATAGTATGGTCTCCAGTGGATTCTTACCCCTTTTTGGAAATGACACCCTACAACTGCGGGTGAATATCAAAGACCGGGAACTTAATGTGAGTAACACGGTGGAGAGCCCCGATTTTGTGGTAGGGCAGTAAAGGGTAATCGATTCAGCGCACTGTTTCTCTAATGGATTGCTTTTTCCATATAACTCCTCCTCTGGTAGTTCTATGGGAGTTTGGAGGCGCGACACCTCTTTTCAAATTCTAAAAATCCCGGGGAAGCCCCCCACCCCCCGGTTTCAAGTTAAGGATTGGGAGTGTCATCAAATGGGATTCTCCAATAAATTTATGAATCGGGGCTCACGGGCAAATGGCTATTCATAAAGACCAGGCAATCGATCAGAAATTTATATCCATCCATTGGTTAACTCTTTCTTGCAAAGGAATGAGAAACATTTCCAAACTGGTTGATCTTTTGTATTTTCATCAAAATCGTATCCAACTGAAAGGAGCCATTTTCTATACAAGTAAATACGGAAGCACCAAGGAATACGCTCGTTGGATTTCCGAGGGGACTGGTTTGCCCATGTTTGACATCCAAAGAGACCATATTAATCCATCGGAATTTGATTTCTTGATTATAGGCGCTCCAATTATTTATTTCAAACTCACCATCCGCAGTTGGGTGAAGAAACATTTAGCGAGGATTCAGGACAAGCCAATCATATTTTTTTCTGTTTCTGGGGCTCCGGCGGGAAAGAAACTCGATGGATGGATTGCGGACAGCTTACCTGAATCCTTTGTTTCCAGCATGCATCATGTGGCGCTACGTGGCAGGCAAATTCCTAAAGAACTGACATTTTTTGATAGGGTGATGCTTAGAATTGGGGCCAGATTTAATAAAGATCCGGAAGCCAGACAACAGGAACTTGAAGGATTTGACTTTATGGATAAAGAAAGCATTGAACCGGTTATAGAACTGGTTGATCAATTCCGATCCGGTGAATCCAAATTATAATTCGGTAGTCAGCGTTCTTAAATGAATTGATATTTTAGTTGCCCCGGTGGAAAGTGTTGTATTTTGTCGTAAGTAGTCTATGTTGGCCCAATGAGAGACTTTTATAGTGTCCCTACTTCTCTATCAAAACGTGCGTTTAAAGCTCTTCTACGCCTCCATGAAATCAACACACCCTCTAATTTGTCTTCTTAGTCCCGAACAAATTCGAGAATGTCAAAAAACCATTGGTTTCTAGTAAAGCGATCCCTGCTTTTTAGTGATGGTTGGATTGGATGAGCGGTTGGAATCCACCATAAACCATCCGTCTGGCATCAAAAACCATCTTTGACGGATCTGTCAATGGGTCAATTAAATCCCTCATTCTCGGGTCAGCCGCGACCCGCTCATTTGCCAGGTCACGCGCCTCGCGTGAATCGAACACCACCCATCCAAATAAGATAGCTTCGTCCTCTTTTGCACCTACAAGATCCGGAAAAGAACGTGTACCTTCCAAATTTAAATCCTCACCAACATACTCAAAGTAGGCGAGTGCGCCATGTTCCTTCCAAATCTTTGCCACCGTTTCAGCTGCACGCTTGTATTCGTTCAGGTGATTTCGTGGAACGGGAAGGACGAATCCGTCTATGTAATTTGTCATATTTTCCTTCATTTTTATTTTATACAGGCCAACAAACCTAGCTTAAGTTACGCAAACTAAACTTAAGCCCAGGTTCGGGGGAAGCCCCCACCCCCCGATTTCAAGTTAGAGGCTAAGCGTGTTAAGACTTGAGAATGCCTAAAATAAATTTTCAGATGCCCTTCAGTTTTCCTTCAAGGAACCAACGAGCGGTTCATAACAGGCCGAGGGGTTTTATTTTCCGTAACCGCCTTGAGCGTAGGAAGCCACAATGCTACTATTTGGAGTTTTACAATTGCTGGGAAAATCAAAGAAATAAATGCAATCGGGCAAACCATTGGTAAAGGTTATTCTTACCCATCCGTTACTAGTACCGGCGAATCCTTTATAGCGGTAATTCGCTTTTAATTCCACCGGTCTTCCCTTACCGTCAGTGGATTGTATACTTACTCCTGAAATACTTCCGTTTACATAGCGATTAAAGGCCCATGTTTGCGCCTGGTTGGCCACCAAGTCATCAATCAATTTTTGTAAATCCTGTGCTCCTGAAGGTCCACCGGATTCTTTCATGGCTGTATATTTACTGGTACCCTTCATGCGAATAGGGACCTGATCGAGCGCAAATAGTTTAAGGTTTTCTTCAAATCGTTTTATGCCAGCGCTGTTACACGTATTAAGCCTGAATATCTGGGCCATATCGTTTTGCAGTCCATTGGCTTTATGTATTAAATCTACAGAATTGCCCAAGGCATTGGGATCAACAATCATGTCTACAGCCATACGTAAGGCGTCTTTGCTTTGAAGTTTCTCCACCTGTAGTTTGGCGTTATACAAATCGGGCTGAGCATAAAGGCCAGTACCCACCCATTTCCATTCCACACAAACCCTGCTGGTTTCAACTCCAAAGCCATTAGTGGTAACCTCTTCGGTAGCACATACCAGCTCCATGATCTCTACTTTGTCGGCTGCTAGATAGTCCGGACATTGTTTACCGAAGGCCCTAAGATATTGCTCAAATATCATTAGGAACTGCAGGTCTTCACGTTTAACCTCAGTCATTTCAAAATGACCTCTGAAGATATAATCGTAGAACTCGGCGTAGTATAAACCATCGGTATTGAACACTATGGTTTGATTGCCCACTTGGGTTTGATTGCCCACTTGCGACTTTCGTGAATTGCCCGGCGGTATCAAGATAAAGGAGGTTATTATGGCTAGTACAAAGCCTGGGACTAGAATTTTATGAAATGAATTTTTTATGGGCATTTTTGATTTAGGTTATTGGTTACCATCAATTTATTAAAACAATCTGATTATTAAATGAATTGGTGAATCAACAAAACAAATTCCGAGCTAGGTCCTTATCGATGGTGATATTTTCTACAATGATTAAGATGCATCCGTTATTTATGGGCTTTTTTAATCAGTTTATAGGCCCAATGGTAGTGACTCAGGGAATTGGACCGAATATAAGTTGCTAATGAGGAAGAACCTGTCCACGGATATCGCTTCTTTTCAAAGAGTTCTTGCTCATGGTGTTTTACAATGATTGACTGAAGCTTGGAATGAGTCTTATCCAGAGAACCTTTAATTTCTTTAAGCTGGTAATTTCGATACTTTTCCCAAATATCATTGTTAAGCTTTTTAGTCTCTTTCCAGGTGTATCCCTTAGCAGGCATTTCGGGTTTTTGACCTTTCATTCCAATGGAGTACCAATCCAAAAACATTAAATGCCAGTGGTATAGATGAGCCAGAACGTCTCGAATGTTTCGATTCATGGTTCCGGGTGCGAATTCTGCTAATTGCTGTTCTTCTGAAAAGGATTCGATTAATGCTATCAGCTTTTGATAGTTATCCTGACTTTGCTGAAACAGCTCATTTTTGGTTTTTGGTACAGCCATCCGGTTTCATTTTGGTTGTTGACAAGGGACCGTGCAAGATGCGTTATAATGCATTTTTACACCTTGTTGTAGCCAGTACCATTTCAGGCTACTATCATTTCATAAAGCTTATCTTTATTACTCTCAGCTTTCATTCTTTGGCTTATTAATTTTGCATTCCTTTTATAGGATTCATTATTGATTAGGTCTAACAATTTACTTTCAAAGTTCTTTTCATTAAGGTTTTTTATTGACATCCCCTTTGGGCCCAGGTGTAAATTCGAAATTGTCTTATTCCAGTAGAATTGATCCAGAATATGAGGAATAACCAGACTTGGACAAGCATATTTTAAAGCGGTATGTGTGGTACCGGATCCGCCATGATGGATGATCGCATACATTTTAGGAAATATCCAGTCGTAAGGTACATAATTCACAAAATGAATATTGTCCGAAAACTCATCAGTTTTTTCAAGCCCTCCCCACGAAGTACTTATGATAGCTGAAACATTATTCCTTTTCAATACTTCAACTATGATGCGGGTTATTTCATGTGGATTTGAATTCGACATACTCCCAAAACTGATCAGGATAATCTTCTTATTCTTCTCAAGAAAATCCATTAATGCTTTATCCGGTTGCCAATTTACCGTTTTATCTCTTTCAAAATAGCCCACAACTTGAGCTGGTGAAGGCCAATACTCCGGTTTAGGAAACAATGATGGAGAAATCGCGTAGAAAGTTTTTTCCTTTTCAAGCATGGCCTTTTTTAAAGAGGAGACCGTGATTTTTAATTCAGGATAATCTTTGCGATATCGTTTTGAAGCCATTTTAAGAATGACCGCCTTGATAGTAGCTTGTAGCCAGTAGCTGAATTTATTAATTACTCCGCCATAGTCACCTGTTATGGTAAGATGCCTAATGGAATGGGCTACACCTGGGATAGGACTTACTAAAATGGATTTACCTGGGTGAGCCATCCCCCAAATCAGACTATAAAAACATTTTGGACTATAGAAAATTCTATCTGGGTTTTCATTCTTTTGGATGTCATGTTGTAGTGCTAAAATGTCCTTTGATAGTTTCAGGTGAAACCTTGTGGCCTTTATCAGAAATCCAATCCTCTTAAAAACAGAGCCATGACCACCCATAAACATTTTAGCATCTTTACCATCGAGAATCTCTAGGAATTCTTTACGGAACCCTCTGAAAGGTAGTCCCATTTTCTCCACTGGCGCTCTGAATTGTTCCGGGAAAACACAGATTACCTCCCAGTTTTTTTCTTTTAAAATCTCTGCAATTGCTAAAAACGGTTCAATATCTCCCCTTGTTCCTAGCGAAAATAAGACTGCTTTCATTATGAGTTGCCGGTTTCTGCATGGGTTATAACGGTCCAGGATTATGCACTTGGACGGCTATTATTTAGTGGTACATAAAATACAAAAAAGATCGAAGGCTTGGGGCGTGTGGCCAGTGTTATAGGCTCATCGCTTTAAAACCTTAGGGATTCAAGCAATTCCTTCCAACTGGCCCTGCTAACTCTTCGTCATGCAAGAATAAATAGTGGCCAACGGTAAGTATATGAAAAGTAGGCGATTGAGCAGCACTCTCTTGTCCAATTACAAGATGTTTGGTGCGTACCACAATCCTTTGCTAAACTACCTATACGCCAATTTTTTTATATACATTGTTGTGCGTTCGTTATTCTGTGTTGTTCTTTGCGACTGCTATAACCACATTTCCTTTCTTGTGTCCCTTTTCAACATAGCTGTAAGCTTCTGCAGCTTCATCTAAAGAAAAAGTTCTATCAATAACAGGTTTCAATTCACCCATCTCAACAAGCTCCTTGAGAAAGATTAAATCTTCAGTTGTGTGAGCAGCCATTGGAAAGATAACCTTTTTTTTACTAGTAAGTGAAGCCCATAGCGCTTGACGGAATGGCCAATCAACGGTTAAAAATATACCGCTGCTTTTCAGCGAATTTTTACATTGGGAAAACGAAGTCTTACCGACGGCGTCAAAAATTACATCATAGCTTTGACCGCTTGTAGTATAATCTTCTTTAGTGTAATCTATGACAATATCGGCACCAATGGATTTTACTAATTCGACATTTCTACCACTGCATACTCCTATAACTTCAGCCCCAAAATATTTAGCCAGTTGAACAGCAAACGTGCCTACACTTCCGGAAGATCCATAGATGAGAACTTTTTGTCCCTTCCCAACATTTGCTCTTCTCAACAGGTACAAAGCCGTAAGTCCTCCAATTGGAAGAACGACTGCTTCCTCGAAGCTTATATTGGAATCATTAATCGATACTAATCTGTTTTCCGGGATACTTTTGTACTCAGCATTAGTGCCACCAAATGTAATACCTTTCGTGTACCCAAAAACTCTGTCGTCCACTTTGAACTGGCTAACATTTTGGCCGATTGATTCGACATGTCCAGATAGTTCCCACCCTGGAATCTGTTTTCTTGGTCTCGTAAACCCAAAAATAAACTTGCCCGGAAGCCAGAACCATGCTTCAAATGAAAAACTCATGATACTGCAATCTCCGGCTACCGCTGTTGATGAATGAATCTTAACCAGTACTTCATCGTCTTTGAGAGTTGGTTTTGGAAATTCTTTGACTTGAAGAACTTCAGGTCCACCATATGTAGGGCATACGATTGCTTTCATATCTATGAATGACTATGTCAATTTTGGTGTAGGTCAATTCTTAATGAGGCACAACTAGTTTATATACGCATAAAATGTACGCATTTACTCCAAAAACCGGAATAAACGTCATAAACTAACATTAAATCCAAATTCCGAGAGAGTAGGCTAATCAATTATACAAATCCGGAAAGGCAATGGGATCGGCTTCCGACATCAGCGCATACACCTTGTCAAAAACCGTCTCGGTATTGGGCTTGGAGAAATAGTCCCCGTCGGAGCCGTAGGCCGGACGGTGGTCCGCTCCGCTTAAGGTAACCGGTTCGGCGTCCAGATAGGCATAGGCTCCCTGTTTTTCGATCACCTGTTGCATCATATAAGCGCTGCCTCCTCCGGGAACATCCTCGTCGGTGAAGATCACTCGGTTGGTCTTTTTAACGGATTCCAGGCATATACCAGGAATATCGAATGGTACCAGGGTCTGTACGTCAATGACCTCCGTGGAGATCCCCACCTCTTGCAGTTGCTCAGCGGCTTCCATCACCACTCGGCACATGGAACCGTAGGTGACCACGGTTACGTCCGAACCTTCCCGGATGATCTCCGGTACCCCTAATGGTACGGTAAACTCTCCTATATTGCTGGGGATGCGTTCCTTTAGTCGATAACCATTGAGGCATTCAATGATCAGGGCAGTATCGTCGGACTGGAATAGGGTGTTGTAAAACCCTGCGGCCTGGGTCATATTGCGCGGCACTAATAAATACATACCCCGCAAGCTGCCTAACAGCATGGATATAGGGGATCCTGAATGCCAAACGCCCTCCAGTCGATGTCCCCGGGTACGCACGATCAAGGGGGCTTTCTGACCGCCCTCTGGTGCGGTATTGCAGGGTTAGCCAGATCGTCGGTCAGGGTGGCTAGTGGCGTATACCAGATAGTCCAGGTATTGTATTTCCGCAATAGGCCTTAGACCCCGCAGGGCGGCCCCTATGCCTTGACCGATAATGGTGATCTCCCGGATCCCGGTATCGGTAACCCGCATCTCACCGTGCTTGGCCTGTAAACCGGCAAAGGCCTGGTTGACATCTCCTATCAAACCCACATCTTCGCCAAAGGCAAATATGCTGGGATCGCGACTTAGGGCGGCGTCGAAACAGGCCTGTAACACTTGACGGCCATCCACCATTTTCTCTTCGTCATGGAATATTGAACTTTTACTTCCGGAACCTTTAATGCGCTATGCTCCGATTCACTGTACAAATGAGAGCTGTACCGCTGACGATTTTCTTCCGAAACCTGTTGGATCCAGGCCATGGCTTCTTTGCGGGCATCGTTGCGCTCATTGCGCAGGTAGCGTAAGGCTTTTTTAATGGCTTTGATCACATCCATACGTAATGGATTGAGCGTAGTCTCCAGTACGTTCTTAATGTCTTTCAGAGCAGGTTTATGGGCACTTTGTAAAATAGCCTTGTCCAAAATAGCTATTGCGCTGTGGTAATCGGGTTGCATGGAAACATTAAAGGCTTTCCAGGCAGCGTTTTTTGCAGCTTTGGCGGTAGCCTTGGCCTCCAGTTCTATTTGATCCAGTTCGGCAGCGCTACTGTAGTCCTCCTCCAGCAGATACTCGCGGAATTTCAAAATGCAATCGTGGGCTTTTTCCCACTCTAGTCGCTCCTCAGGTTTATAGCGTTCGTGTGACCCGGAAGTGCTGTGACCCTGGGGTTGGGTCAGTTCCGTCACATGTATGAAGGTAGGTACGTGCTCATCCCTAGAAATGGCAGCTGCGGTCTTAAAGGTCTTCATTAAGGCTGCATAATCCCACCCTTTACTTTAAACAGTTCGAATCCTTTTTCGTTCTTAGTTCTTTGATAGCCTTGCAATATAGCAGAAATGCTGCCTTTGGTAGTGTGATATTCCTGAGGAACGGATATCCCATAGTCATCGTCCCAAACCGACATTACCACCGGTATCTGTAAAACACCTATGGCGTTCATGGCTTCGAAGAACATACCCTCGGAAGTAGCGGCATTGCCTATGGTTCCAAAGACCACTTCATTACCTTGATTGGAGAATTTGACAAGGATTCCAGGTCCGGGTTGTTCCGGAACAATTTGGAGGCGTACCCCAGTCCTACTATCCTGGGCATCTGGCCGGCAGTAGGTGATACATCGGAAATTGCGTAATTCGATTCACTCAAGTTGATCCACTGGCCCTGGTCGTCCAAGGATCTGGTGGCAAAATGACCATTCATCAAGCGGCCAGCGCTGGCTGGATCGGCCTGTACATCCGTATGGGCATAGAGCTGTGCAAAATACTGCTCCAGGGTGAGTTCACCCAATGCCAACATGAACGTCTGATCGCGATAATATCCGGAACGGATATCCCCCTTTTGAAAAGCTTTGGCCATGGCTATTTGTGGGAGTTCCTTACCATCTCCAAAAATTCCAAATTTTGCCTTACCCATAAACACTTCTTTCCTCCCCAGTAAACTCGCCTCCCTGCTCTCGCAACAAATGCGATAATCGTGCAATAATTGTTTAATTGCTTTTGAGGATTTCGTTATGGATTTCGTGCTAGTCAATAAAAAGAAACTGGTTGTGGTTTATTACGTGATTGCACTTAAAAAAGGCTTTCAAAAGTACGCAAAATACCGCTCATTTCAAAGTGATCGCCATGTAAGGTAACCAGTGATAATAACAGGTATTTGAATCGGATATACATTATATTTGTCAGGTAATTCAATAAACAGCCCCTATGTCCTTCAAAATATTTTATAGCCAAATTATATTCTTTTTTCTGGCTACAATTGCCTGTGTGGCCCAAGCTGAAATAGAATTCAAAGAAACTATCCACGATTTTGGTCAAATAGAGGAAGGTACGGTAGCTGAACATGAGTTCGTTTTTTACCAATACCGGAGACCAGCCGCTGATCATCTCCGCGGTAAAAGCTTCCTGTGGTTGCACCACCCCATATTGGACTAAGGAACCGGTACTTCCCGGCAAACAAGGTAAAATAAAAGCTTCATATAACAGCCGGAACCGACCGGGAGGATTTAACAAAACCATCACCATTACTTCCAATGCTCGTCACGCCAGCAAAATGGTCTATATTAAGGGAACGGCCGTAAAAGCTGAGCACCTCAAACCTCTTTTTACGGCTGAGCAATTGGAGAATTCACCTAAAATAGAAGTCCCAAACAGGAATCTTCAACTAGGAAAAGTACAAATTGGCAAGACCCAACAAATTCAATTGGAGATCGAGAACCAGGGCAAATCTGCCCTAACTGTTAAAGGGATTCACTCCCGTTGTAATTGCCTGCGGCTTAGTCAAGGCCGCACCTTAGTGGTTGCTCCCCAAACCCGGGGCACTTTGACCCTGGATTATATGCCCAATACTTTAGGAGACTTTACACATCAGGGTCTGATCGTGAGTGATGATCTGGTTCAGCCCAACTACCAAATCACCATTTCTTCGCAGGTGGTGACTCCGGATTCCAACACCAGTATTGTCAAAGAGTCGCCCTCCAAGATCACCTTTTAAAATACTCTCTTACATAAGTTACAAAGCCATGTCGATTATGGTTTTTGATGCTTATATTTGCTGCTTGATCTAAGCAAACAACTATCAACCATGATTATTGGAGTACCCAAAGAGATCAAGAACAATGAGAACCGGGTGGCCCTAACACCTTCTGGAGCCCGGGAATTTGTTAAACATGGTCATGTGGTGAACGTACAAACTACCGCCGGAAATGGCAGTGGATTCCCCGACGAAATGTATCAGGAGGTAGGAGCGCAGATTCTACCGGATATCGAATCGGTTTACCAATCCGCGGATATGATCATCAAGGTGAAGGAGCCCATTGAGCAGGAGTATGGTTTGGTAAAGGAGGACCAGTTGCTGTTCACCTATTTCCATTTTGCCTCCTATGAGCCTCTTACCAGGGCCATGATTGACAGCAAAGCAGTCTGCTTAGCCTATGAGACGGTTGAACTGGAGGATCGTAGTTTACCGCTACTGGTCCCTATGTCGGAAGTAGCAGGGCGTATGGCCGTCCAGGAAGGTGCTAAATACTTGGAAAAACCCTTAGGAGGCCGGGGCATTCTTTTGGGCGGTGTGCCGGGTGTTAGACCGGCAAAGGTCTTGATACTGGGTGGAGGGATAGTAGGTACTCAAGCAGCCAAAATGGCTGCCGGACTAGGTGCAGACGTCACCATCATGGATATCAGTCTGCCCCGTTTGCGTTACTTGGCCGATATCATGCCGGCCAACGTCAATACTTATATGTCGTCCGAACTCAACATCCGGGACCTGCTGAGTTCCCACGATCTGATCGTGGGAGCAGTACTGATTCATGGTGCTAAGGCTCCGCATTTGATCACCCGCGAAATGCTAAAATTAATGCGCCCCGGAACGGTGATCGTTGATGTGGCTGTAGACCAAGGTGGCTGTATTGAAACCTGTAAGCCTACCACGCACGAAAACCCCACTTACGTCATCGACGAAATTTTACATTATTGTGTTGCCAACATGCCTGGAGCGGTACCCTACACCTCTACTTTGGCGCTAACCAACGCCACCCTGCCTTATGCACTTAAGCTAGCCAATAATGGCTGGGTCAAAGCCTGCAAGGAAAAGTGGGGAGCTAAAATTAGGTCTGAATGTGGTGAAAGGCGAGGTAGTTTATCGAGGCGTTGCAGAAGCATTTGACCTGCCCCTGGTCGATGTCAATACCTTACTCAACTAGCTGGGGGAGATCTGTAAGGAATTCATACTTCTGAGACTGGAAGTCCAGTTTACAGCAAAAATGGTGCAGGCCATTGGTTATTACCAGATAGGGAGCCTGATAGGCTTGGTTATAGGCAGACACTTGATCAAATACCGCTTGGTTAAGCCGGACTTCCGCGGCCTTGCACTCCACCAACATAAAAGGCTTTGCTTCCCGGTTGTACACGAGTATATCGGTACGGCGGGTTAGTTTGTGATGCCGCAATCCCGATTCCACCTTCATTAAGGATTTTGGGTAGCCCAGTGAAGTTGTAAGGTAGTTCAGGAAATGCTGACGAACCCATTCTTCCGGTGTGAGCACCACATACTTCTTTCTTAACAGGTCGTATACCCAGGTTTTGTCCCCTTCTTGTTTCAATTTGATATTAAATTCCGGAAGATTAAGCTTTTCCATAGAGGTATTTTGGTACATAGCCATCGAATTGTGGTATTTGTAATTTTTTAATGGAAGATGCTATCTCTATATTTGCCGGGATTAATTGCTAAGGTAGGATGATCACTGAAAACATTCAAGCATTTTTAGTTCTGGCGGTGATTGCCGTGGCCTTCGTACTCATATACCGGCAAGTCTTACGGCCTCCCATTACTTTGTTGTTGGCCAATCTGGTATTTCTCATTACCGGGATCCTGAGTACCGAAGAGCTTTTAGGAGGGTTGGCTAATGAATCCATTATCAGTATCCTGCTGTTGATCCTGCTAACCGCGGGCATCCGCAAGAATTTTCAGATAGAGGCGGCTTTCGATAAATTTTACCGGAGGCTCCGTAGTTATCACTCTTTCTTACTGGCCATGATGGCCAAAGTGGCCTTGGTGAGCAGCGTTATGAACAATACCCCGGTAGTAGCTGCCATGACCCCTTATGTATTTAACTGGGGGCGTCGTAACAATGTCTCCCCTTCCAAGTTGCTGATCCCTTTATCTTATGCTACTATTTGTGGTGGGATGATCACCTTGATTGGAACCTCCACCACCTTAGTATTAAATGGATTCATGACTGAGAGTGATCTGCCGCCTTTGGATATCTGGAAACTCTTGATCATCGGGCTTTCGGTAACTGCAGTTGTGATCATTTTTATGGTATTTGTCAGTCACTACCTACTCCCGGACCGCCAGGAGATCCTGGCAGAATTTCACCGCAAACAGCGAGAGTATTTGCTGGAGACCAATGTGACAGAGAATTCGCCCCTAAATGGCAAAACGGTAGCCCAGGCAGGCTTAAGGCAGTTGAAAGGGGTATTTCTGGTAGAAATAATCCGGGAAAACGCTAAAATATCTCCAGTGGGTCCCAGCGAGAAATTGCAATCCGAAGACATTCTGATCTTTGCTGGAGATACTGGCGATATAATGGATCTGGTTACCCAGGAGCGTGGATTGACACTTCCCCAACAGGGGGCAGCATTTGGCAAGGACAATCTACGTCTGGTGGAGGTGGTAGTTAGCAGCAATTCCAACCTTATCGGGAAGAAAGTTATGGATAGTGATTTTCGCAGTCGCTACAATGCAGCCATCGTAGCCATTCATCGCAACGGGGAAATATTAAGAGGCAAGATCGGAGAGATTCGTATTCATCATGGTGACCTATTGCTGTTATTTGCAGGACCCAAATTCCACAAAAGCCTGGATCTTTACCGGGACCTTTATCTGGTATCGGACATCCGGGAGCTGAAGCGTCCCAGCCGCACCAAGATTTGGTCATTGGGTTTAGTGGCTCTCACTGCTTTTGTTCTATTATGGATAGGGCATTTTTCACTTTTCAGCTCACTACTTATCGTAATCGCGGTTATGGCCAGTTTAAAGATGATCTCCATGCAGGATGTGAAACGAGAGGTAGATATTAACCTGTTGGCCATCCTGGTGTTTTCTTTGGCTTTGGGTAATGCGGTGATCAATACCGGAGCGGGAGACCTTATGGCTCAAGTGATCATGGATACTTTCACCCCTTGGGGCAACCGGGGAATACTAGTGGCTCTTTTGATCGTGACCACTCTTCTTACCTCCTTTATCAGTAATGTAGGAGCGGTGGCGGTATGTTTTCCAATCGCATTCGCCCTAAGTTCATCATGGGGAACCGACAGTGGTCCACTTTATTTAGCCATTGCCTTTGCCGCTTCTGCAGCCTTCCTTACGCCCATAGGTTATCAGACCAATTTGATCGTATATGGACCGGGAGGGTATAACTTCAGGGACTTCTTTAAAATCGGACTGCCGGTGACCGTGGTATACCTTACCACAGTCTATTTTTTACTGATCTGGTTATACCCGCAGTTGTAAAAAAAAAGGCTCATAAATGAGCCTTTTCTTGAAACTATTGTAAAAGAATTATCGCGTTATCTTTAACTATCCTCGTCCAATTTCTCCGGAGTGGCATACATTATCTTTCGGGCATTGGCCTCCCGCAGCTGTTGCTGCACGTCAGAAACGATGCCCATCTTTGCCTCCTCGTCGATCTTGAGACTTATAGTGATCTGATCACGTTCTGCTTCATCAAGCTTGTCTTTCTCCTTGTTAACCCACAATACTAGATCCTTAGGCTCGATCAATACGTCATTGGCCTGTATTTTAGGCTCGTTTCCGTATAGATTAGTTTTCTTGGGTGTTCCAATATATAAGTGACTCACCAAGGATTTCTTCTCCAGCTTACTCAATTGAGTTGCCTTGGGCAGCTGCTGTGATACCAGCATGTCTGTTTCCCTCAATACGGTAGTCACCATAAAGAAGAACAACAGCATAAAGATGATATCTGGCAATGCTGCCGTAGGGATATCCTGAGATGCTTTGGTTTTCTTCTGAAATTTAGACATATCAACCTCCTACGTTACTTGGTTCTGCAATAGAAATATTTTTGGGAAAGGTAACTTTGCCATTTCCTTGCCCCGTGCTTTATCATACAATCTCCGTTGCTCGGGAGATTTCTTCACGGTATTACGCAACTCCCGGAACTGATCGCCGGTCATTCCAACACGTTCCCCATACATTTCATTATAAGCAGCGTCTAGTTGATCCAATACATTGATGAAAATCTCATAGCTGCTACCACGGTCTGTCTTGAAGGAAACAACCGCTTCTTCAGGACTATCCGACATATTGGGGTTCCGCCCGTTGTTTAGAACAAACTCTTTCACCTGATCTTTGATAGCGTCAACGTTCCTTACCGGCTCATCTTCCACCAGCAATTGATCGTTGGAGTTCACCAGAATCTTGAAAATATTTCGCTGATTCTTGGTGACATCCGGTGGCGGTTGATTGGGATCCGGCTTCGGCGGAAGCGTGAACAGGATTCCCCGGTCATTGGGGAATGTTGTAGTTACCAGGAAGAAGATCAGCAACAAGAAAGCAATGTCGGCCATTGAACCGGCGTTGATCTCATTCTTCCCGCGTCTTGAACTTCTAGCCATTAGTTAAATGCTTTAGAAACCTCTGTATAAACAATTCCCACGATAGCTGCTCCAAACAGCAAATACATGGTTGTCAGCAGGCCACCTACAAATTTTGAGATGCCGGGGCCTACATTTTGCGCAGTGTACGTAGTGAGTACCTCATCGCCTGATATAGCATAGGATATGAAGAAAAGCACCACTAATACGCCTAATCCGATGGCTGTTCCTACTAGTGTTTTAGGATCGTCCATTGCTTTGATCAAGGGCAGTACCACCACTGCAACTACTGCCAAACCTATTAGGAAATAGGTGAAATATAATCCGAAATTAATTACTACATCCATGTTTGAGCAGCTTTAGTTTTTGTGACGTACCAACATATCCACTAAGGATATGGAAGCATCCTCCATGTTGTTTACCAAACCATCGATTTTAGAGACGCAATAATTGTAGAACAATTGAAGGATTACCGCTACAATCAAACCGGCTACAGTGGTTAATAAGGCTTGCTTAATACCTGAAGCCACCAATGAAGGAGAGATATCTCCGGCAGCCTGGATCGCATCGAATGCTTCGATCATACCCAGTACCGTACCCATGAAACCGAGCATAGGGGCCAGGGCTATGAACAGTTGTACCCATACCAGTCCTTTTTCTAAACGTCCCATTTCTACGGATCCGTAGGCGATAATGGACTTTTCAACCATTTCAATCCCTTCGGACATTCGCATCAAACCTTGTGTGAAGATAGAAGCTACCGGGCCCTTGGTGCCTTTAGTAACCTCTTTGGCGGCCTCCACCCCTCCGGACGACAGGGCGTCTTCTACCTTAGCCAATAGTTTATTGGTATTGGTGGTGGCCAGGTTTAGTGTAATAATTCTTTCAATAGCTATGGCCAGGCCTAAAATCAGACAAAGCAGTACAATTCCCATAAACACCCATCCCCCTTCGATAAACTTCTCTTTAACTCTTTGATGAAAGTTCTGGTCATCTGCCGCTACTTGCTCAGTGCCATCAGCGTCCTGCGCATAGCTGTATTCTGTGTGTCCCAAGGCTAAAAACCCGGTAAGCATTAATAATGCGAATAACTTTTTCATAGTTTCAATTTTAATCTTCGATAAGGTTGTTAAAGTATATTTAGTCTGAACTTTCTGTCGAGATGCGGAGAGGAAGGGATTCGAACCCCCGGTACCCTTTTGGGGCACACTCACTTTCCAGGCGAGCACCTTCGACCACTCGGTCACCTCTCCAGTTTTTTTAACACAATAGACACAAATAAATCAATAAAAAACGCTTTATGCAAGTTTTACAGAATTTTTTACCTAGGCCATTTCCCCCCTTAATGGGGTGCTTAAATAGGCTAAAATTTGTTGCGAATTTGGCGCTGTACTAAGCAAAAATTGCATCTTGGCCAAGGCCGCTTCGGTAGTGATATCCGCCCCGCTGATCACTCCCATATCCAACAAATGTTTGCTGGTGCTATAGCGCCCTTGCAACACTCTTCCCCCATTGCATTGTGACACATTATAGACAATGACGCCCTGGTCAATAGCCTTCTTCAACATTGTTTTAAACTCTTGAGAGGTGGGGGCATTGCCCGACCCAAAAGTCTCCAATAGCACTGCCTGTAACCCTGGAGTTTCCAGGGTATGTGCCATTACCGTATCATTGTATCCGGGAAAGAGCTTGATGAGGGCGATCTGAGTAGGTGCTATTTGATAGGCCTTAAAAGGTTGATCCGTCAAGGGCCGGTAAAGGGCGTTGAAATCAAAATCGATGGAAATTCCCGCTTCTGCTAGTGGAGGGTAATTTTCAGATTCAAAAGCATCGAAATGTACGCTTTCCACCTTCTTACAACGGTTTCCGCGGAACAGGAAATAATCAAAATAAATAGCCACTTCCTGGATCACAGGTTCCTGCTGATGGTGTGCGGAAGCTATTTGCAAGGCAGCCACCAGATTCTGATTGGCGTCTGAACGAGCAGCGCCGAAAGGCAGCTGGGCTCCTGTAAATACTACAGGTTTGCAAAGTCCTTCCAGCATAAAGCTAAGGGCGCTGGCGCTGTACGCCATGGTATCGGTACCGTGCAACACCACAAAGCCGTCATGCTGGTGGTAATACCGTTCTATGATTTGCGCAAGTTGATTCCAATGATTGATCATGATATTGCTGGAATCTATAGGTTGCGGGAAGGAGATCACCGTCAGTCGAAGGTCAAGAGATTTCAAAACAGGCATTTCCTCGATGATCTTCTCAAAATCAAACGGTCGTAAGGTACCAAGCTCATCATGAGTCATTCCCAGGGTACCCCCGGTATATATAATCAGAACCGAGTACTTGGCAGTAACCCGGCTGGGGGCTTCGATTTCAACAATTCGGTAGGTCATGGGTTATAAGAAAATAGTTGTTCTGCGTTGGCGGTAGTAATAGATTGCACTTGGTGGATATCAATATTTGTTACTTCAGCCACTTTGTGGGATATTTCTTTTAAATAGGAAGGTTCGTTGCGCTTACCCCGGTAGGGCACTGGTGCCAAATATGGGCTGTCGGTTTCCAATACCAGGTCCTTAAGTTCCATATCCTGCAAAGTTTTATCCAAGCCGCCATTCTTGAAGGTTACCACACCCCCAATACCCAACTTAAACCCCATGTCGATAATACGTTGTGCTTGATCCGGGTTACCCGTAAAACAATGGAATACTCCGGTGAGCTCAGGGGTAAGCATCGGCTCTAGAATATCAATGGTCTGGTCCAAGGATTCTCGGCAATGGATCACTATGGGGCGGTTTTTAGCGATAGCCCAGGAGACCTGTATCTTAAAGGCTTCCTGCTGATAGTCATAGGTGGTGGTGTCCCAGTACAGGTCGATGCCGATTTCCCCTACTGCGGCGAACTGCCGTTTGTCTAACCAGCTTTCTACGTGGTACAACTCTCTTTCAAATCCTTTATTAACGGAACATGGATGTAAACCCATCATTGCGGAAAACCGCTGTGGATAGCGATCTTCAAGTTCCAACATGTCGTCGATGGTAGCGTGATCGATATTGGGAAGATATACCTGGGTGACGCCCTGTTCTTCAAATCGCTCCATGACCTCCGCCATGTCTTCTTTAAAATCCTTCAGGTAAAGGTGAGCATGGGTATCGATCATGAGTACTTTCTTCCTTTCCAATGAAATTTAAGGGGTAACATATATAATATCAAGCCCCCCAAAGTAACCAAGGTGTAGTAAACTTCAAATACCAGCAAGGCAGAAACCTTCCATCCCTGGTTAAGTCTGGCAGCCATACCCTTTATGAGCAAACCCTGAAACGCTAGCCGCACCAACAACAACAGAGCCCACCAAGGCTGCCAGAAGGCAAGTGCTATTAGCACTGGCAGGAACAAAGTTCTGTTCAACAGCACTAATACGATGGCCGGTAAAAGTTTGGTGGCACCATAGGTCCAGCGGCTTCGCTGCTTGAGCAAAGTGAGCCAATCCTTTTGTCCTTGGACGGTGGCGGTAGCGCCAGCATCCCAAAGGTTTAGGCACTCAAAACCCTGAGCCCGCGCTGCAGTCAAAAATCCAATATCTTCCGTGAGTGAATAGGGGATGTTTTCATAACCTCCTATACCCTCACAGGCCGATTTAGTGATCATCATATTGGTGCCACTTACCGCCAAAGTGCTGATTCTGGCCCCGGCCGTACATAACAGGGCTTGGGCCAAAAGCCAGTCCATGTTTTGTAGCTGGCACCATAGATTCTCACCGTTTACCACGGTGCTGGCTCCTATCACCCCCAGGCTAGGAACCGTATAAGCCAAATAGGTTTTTATCCAGGAAGGTGGAACCCTTACATCAGCATCGGTTATAAACAAGTGTTCGTGAAGTGCATGGGGTATGAGTTGGGCAATGACGTTGGCTTTTCCTTTAAGGCCTATTATGTCCTCCCTAATTGGTATTATGGTAATGCCTGGATCTTCCCGGGCCAATTGTTCCAATAAATAGGAGGTATCATCCTCTGAGCGATCTTCCCCAATGAGCAGTTGGATCTTATCCCGGGGATAGTCAAGCGTTTGCCACTGCCTAACTGCCTCTGGCAAATTCTCTTCTTCATTGCGCATTGCCACCAGGACGGTAACCGGAGGTAGTTCTCCACTAATTTCGCGGTGACCTGGATCCGATGGTTGCCACCACCATATTACTAAATCGGTTATCAGCGCCAGCACCAAAAAGGCTACAAATGCAAACACCATAATTATAAGCAGTCAAATGTATAGCCTCTTTCACTAAAATATTCCAAATAGCTTGGCAGCACCTGATCAAGTATCTTAAGGGTCTTATTACTGTCATGAAACAAAACTATAGATCCACCCTTGGTATGTTGGATACTTTTACGCAAGCATTTTTCCCATTTGAGGCCTGTAGAGAAATCCCCGGACAGCACGTCCCACATCACAATTTGATAGTCTGGAAGGATGGCCTTGATCTGCTTGAAATTCAGCCTGCCGTAAGGGGGCCTGAAGAGTGGCTTGCGGGACAAGGCCTGCCCGGCGTGCTGCAATATCATTTCCTGACATTGCTGTATATTATCAAGATATTCCGGCGTGGAGCATTTCCAACCATCCAAATGGTTTTGGGTATGATTCCCCACACTATGACCACCGGCGACCACCTCTGAAAATAGCTGCGGGTGCTTACGAATGTTATCTCCTACACAAAAGAAAGTGGCTTTGGCCTGATATTTTTTCAGATGATCCAGTACCATGGGTGTAGCTTCCGGTACCGGGCCGTCATCGAAGGTCAAGTATAGCCGTTGGGAATTAGGTTGTTCTTTCCACAGTAGTTTGGGAAATAGTCTTTGGACCAGGGAGGGGGTTTTGTGAGCAAACATCTTTAGCTAGGGGGCGACTCCCACCTTACAGGACAATATAGTAATATCGTCGGTATAGGTTTTCTTTCCCCGAAACTCATTTAACCTTTTCAACAATACCCCATTTATCTTTTCCAGTGATTCATGGTGGTTGGACTCCAGAATCTCTTTTACCCGATCCAATTCAAAGGGTTCATCAGTTTCACTAAAGGTTTCTGTAAGTCCATCCGTATAGGAGAAAAAGGTGAAATGCCCGTTCCAATGCACTTTACCCACCCGCAAAAACGGCAAGGGTTTGAAAGCCCCCAGTATGGTGGTTCCCAGTTCTAATAGTTGCAAAGGCTCTCCATCACAGATCAACAGTGGCGGGTTGTGTCCGGCATTTACATAGTAAATCTCTTTTTTTAGGCGATCAATTATGGCTACAAAGAAGGTGATAAAATTCTCCCCCCGGGCAGTGCGTACGGTCTGGTGGTTAAGCTCCTCAATGATTTCCTTCAGATCGGTGGTGTGGCGGATCATGGTGCGCAAGGCTGCCTGGAAATTAGACATTAAAATAGCTGCAGGCACTCCTTTGCCAGAAACATCAGCGATACACAGTAAAAACTGGTTGTCGTCAATTTCAATATAGTCATAGTAATCACCTCCTACGTCCTGATGCGGGAGATACAAGGCAGTAGCCTTAAGATCCTCGTCCTGGGGCAAGTTTTTGGGAAACAATAATTGTTGAACGCCCCGGGCTATCTCCAGCTCTTTGCGTAGAGCCTCTTGTTCCAATTGTTGCCGGGCCAGTCTTTTATTTTCAATGGCTACCAGTATGATGTTACTGATGGTTTGTATAAAGCTGGTGTCGGGTACAGTTTGTTCATCCTGTTCCGGATCTACCAACCCCCCTACAAACACAAATGCCAGTACAGTGTCTTTATGCAACACCGGTACCACCATGTCGAACTCCTTAAATCCGGGAGAGGTATCTGCATCGGTAATAAACTGGATGTCCTTGAAATCCAAAAAACTATCATCCAGGGTAATGGAGATAAAATCCATGGTGGTGCCATAGTTGACCTTGCACACCCAGTCTTCGTCCTTAACATAAAGCGCCAGTTTCTTTATTTGCAGGTTTGCCCTAAGGGTAAATCCATATATCTTATAAAGGGAAACTTCAGGAAGGTTATTGTTGATAGCCTGGGTGATCTCCAATAGGGCATTGAGCTCCAGCTCCTTTAAATCAAACTGATTTTTTAATGAATTCAATTCCATAACCACCTAGCAGGGCCTGGCCTACAAATAATAATAACTATCGAGGAAGTATCATGATCCGGAGGGATCGCATAACCTGTTTAATCCACTTCCTTTGTTAACGACTATTGTGTGCAAATAGTCCTTCTTTACTGGCAAGATAGTGATAAATCCGGTAACTACGTTCAAAATCCACCGCTTCATGAGGCAATTCATCGGAGACGGATTTAAAGCATTTTACGTAGTTTTTAGCCACCAGATGTCCAAGGATATCCTTTAGTTCCATCTCAGATAGGTCGAGCTTTTGCTTCAAGTTCTCAAATGAAATGACGAAGTACAATTCGTCCATAACTTCAAATTCCGCATCTGTCATGAATACTCCCGGTTTTTCCAAACGAAGCCTCCCCAATTGGCCGCCACCCCAAAAAATAGCACATACCAGGAATATACTAATTGGCCCATCAAAAACCATACCCAGGACGGTCTTTTGCCGGCCAAGGAAATGACGGATGCCACCACCAGATATTCCAAAGCCAACTTTAATATAAATTCCCCTAGCCATAGCATCCAAGGATAGTTTCCGATCAGGGTTAATGCTGCGGAAATCAGCCAGGATATGTGAAAAAGAAAGATAAACAGCGCCAATCCTTTGGTAATGGCTGATCTGTGATGTTTCCATTTTCCGCTCCACCTTTTTCGTTGGTGAAACAGTTCCCGCCAATCTGCAGGGGCCTGTGTGTGGACCACGGCCTCCGAATGTTTTAGGAATCGAATGGCGGATGGATACTTTTGGTAGATCTTGTACAGTAAGAATTCATCGTCGCCGGAAACCACTTCATGGAATCCCTGGTAGCCGCCGACCTCATAAAATGCTGCTTTGGTAAAGGCCAGATTGGCGCCGTTGCACATATTGGGGTAACCCCATTTCATAAAACCGGCGCCCACTGCGACCAATGCAGCCTGTTCGATTTCTCCTAAAGCTTGTATACCCTGTAATCTCCCAGTCAAAGCTACCGGAGCACAGACCATAGCCGCTTTTTCCCGGGCCATATACCCCACTAAAGTCGACAACCAGTGGGAGTGAAAAGTACAGTCCGCATCGGTGGTTACAATAACCGGATTAGTGGCATGACCGATGCCTTCTGTCAAGGCGCGTTTCTTGAATGATCCCCGAAAATCCGGCGGATCTGTAAGATTCACGAACTTAAAATTGCCTGAGTACTGCTGGCTGAACGATTCCAGTAAAGCCGCAGTCTGGTCCTCAGAATGGTCGTTTACTGCGATCACCTCCAAATGTTGGCGAGGATAGTCCTGGGCCTCAAGAGACTCCAATAGTGCAGATAGATTGTGGGCTTCGTTGCGCATGGCGATCACCACACTGACACTGGGCCAATCTGTGGTTAGCGTTTGGTCATCTTCGGCCTTCAGGGTTCTCCAGGTCAGATAAATCCCGGTAAGCAATACCAGATAAACTGCCCAAATGAAAATAAGCGCTACCAACATTTAGGGTTTTGTGAGCTTCATAGGAATTATGAAAACAGCTCCCACCAAGGTAGGTATTAATATGTTCAGTATCCATATGGAAAGGCTGGCAGTGAGCACCGGTGCCGGGGATATAGCGTAGAGCCCAAAAAAATACAGAGCAGAAAACTCTCGTACCCCTAAGTCGCTCAAAAAATTAAAGGCGGGGATCACCGACTTGGCCAACAAGACCCAGGTCACGCCCGCCCATAGTACAGACAGTGGCAATGGTGTTTGCAGCCAATATAGTAGCAATAAAAATTGACCAGCAAAGACCACGTATCGCAAGCAAGAATAGCCGAACACCGCCCATACCTCTCTCCAGGAGTACTGTGACATCACCTTAATAAATTTATGAGCCGAGGGCCAGTATCTTTCACACCCACGAACAAAAGGTTCACGAGCCAGGAGAAACATGCCCAGTAATATGATCATGCCCAACAGGCAGCCGCCAAAAATCAGTAATACCCAGAGGGTGTTTTCGGCACGATACCAGGCCCAAATGCCTACCAGGCCAAACAGCAAGGTGCTAATGAACTGGGCTCCGCGGCCAAATAGGATGGCTCCCAACGATTCCATACGGTTTTCATGTTGCAGGTGCCCCACCCTTCCCAGATAGTCCCCTAAGCTGTGTGGGGTCATGAATCCCAATGATAGTCCCGTCAATACCCCTTTAGCAGCTCCGACCAGGCTTATTGAAGTGAGAGGCTTTAGCAGCACCCTCCATTTCAATATTTCCAAAAACCAGTTTAGTGGTACCAGCAGCAGCACCAGGAGATAAACAGGGCTCCAGCCCCTTTGCACAAGGGAGTAACTCAACCGGTCGAATTGCTGAGCCAGATCCTGCTGATAAAACAACTCCACAGCCACGTAACCCAACAAGAATAGCAACAAAAGCACCTTGGCAGAAAACCAGAAAGCAGGGCTAACCGCAGCTTTTTTAAGCGGGGTAATATGGCTATCTTGCATGGATGTCGAAAAAGGAGGTTTTAAAGAAGGAAAAGATCATTTTAGGGGTTGATCCCGGCACCCAGGTCATGGGATACGGAGTGATACTTGCTAGAGACAAACAATTAATACTTCTGCAGTATGGTGTCATCCATTTGAGCAAATATAGCAATCACGAAATAAAACTTAAGAAAATATTCGAGCGGGTGTTGGGTTTAATTGAAGATTATCATCCGGATGAGGTAGCCCTGGAAGCCCCATTCTTCGGAAAGAATATCCAATCCATGCTTAAATTAGGCCGGGCTCAAGGAGTGGCCATGGCAGCGGCCCTCAGTTTGCAAATTCCTATTGTAGAATATGCTCCTAAAAAGGTTAAGATGTCCGTAACTGGGAATGGCAATGCTTCCAAAGAACAGGTCGCCCGTATGCTCTGCGATTTGCTGTCCTTCGACGTAACCGACAAACTATTGGATGCCACCGATGCCTTGGCGGTGGCCGTTTGCCACCATTTTCAAAATGGCAAGTTAGCGACTGCCGCGAAAAGCTGGAAGTCCTTTCTCCGGGAGAATCCTCACCGCATGAAATAGAAACCTTAGGAATAGTGCTTTTGGATTTTGACTGCCACTTCAGCCAACTGATCGGGTGTGGGGTTTAATTTTGGACGGCTGAAATTGATATCATCCATACTCTGCATGGGAATTAGATGGATATGGCAATGCGGTACCTCCAAACCAATCACGGCTACTCCAATGCGCAGGCAGGGTACGGCCTCGCGCAATGCAAATGCCACTCTTTTACTAAATAGATTTAGTTCCCCAAAAGCCTTGTCCGGCAAGTCGAATAGGTAATCCACTTCCAGTTTAGGAATGACTAAGGTATGTCCTAATACCAGGGGATTAATATCCAGAAATGCCAAATGATGTTCGTCTTCAGCGACGATATGAGCAGGGATCTCCCGGCGGACAATTTTGGTAAATATGGACGACATTACATTCCGATATCCAAAACCTTAAACTTAATCTCGCCAGCCGGAGCAATGATCTTGGCCACATCACCCACTTTCTTGCCTAACAGCCCCTGGCCAATAGGAGACCTAACAGATATCTTTTGGGCTTTAAGGTCAGCCTCTTCCTCGGATACGATAGTATAGGTGATCTCCATGCCATTTTTAACGTTCTTGATCTTCACCTTGGATAATATAGAAACCTTTGAGGTATCAATTTGTGACTCGTCAATTACCCTGGCATTGCCCACCACCTCTTCGAGTTTGGCTATTTTTAGTTCCAACAAGCCCTGGGCATCTTTAGCCGCGTCATATTCTGCATTTTCGCTGAGATCTCCTTTGTCCCTGGCTTCTGCAATTTGCTTGGCAATATCCGTCCTGCCTTTGGTTTTCAATTCATTGAGCTCGTCTTTGAGCTTCTTCAAGCCTTCCTCCGTGTAATATGAAATACCTGACATGTTGTTTGATAGTTTGTCTATTAAATAAAATAACGGCTCCCTAAGAAACCGCCATCTTCCTTAAATCTTATGTTGTTTAGCTAATATACTATAATTTGTTAACAAATTGGTAACAAAAAAATATCTACTTGTTTATAGCAGATATTAGGTTGCTTGCCTTGGGTATGCAAAGATAGATGCTGGCGAACTGTAATTCAAGTAGGCTGCTGAATCAGCTAAAATTAAAAGCTTCATTGCCTAATAACTCGGGGCACAGCTCTGTGAGTTTCTGCTCAACTTCGGGATCGAGTTTGGCCATAAATAGTGTTTTCACCCGCGACAGGTTTTCTATGTCCACACCTCTAATACCTCTGAGATCTGCTTTGTATAAATTAGCATTGTCGAAATGAGCACCGGTAACATGACACCCCCTCAAATTGGCCTCCATTAAAAAGGCGTTGGTGAAATCTGTTTTGATAAGAAAAGCGTTTTCAAAATTGGCCTTTATCAACACGGCATCTTTAAAGCTGGCCCCGCTGGCAAAGGAATTGCCCAGGTTGACCTGATTAAGTTGAGCATTTTCCAAGTTGGTCTGATTAAGCCTGGCTCCTTCAAGACTACAGCCTACCATATTGGCATAACTGAGATTGCAGCTGTTCAGGTTGGACCCGGTAAGGTTCACATGGCTTAAGTTGGTGCGAGCCAGGTAGCAATTAACCAGATTTATGTTGTAGATCCTATTCTGGTTCAGCCGCTTGATATTACCTACCGTACGAAAGGCCGCTTCGTCGGATTCCCACAACCGGAAATCGTCGATCTCATCCTGATGGGTCTTGATCCTACGCCGCTCTTCTCCTATTTTGTTAAGCCAAAAGATCAAGATACCAATAACCGCCACATCAAACAGCATACCATGAGCCTCCACCAACAGCTGAGGGACGAATACCTCGAAGCGATTAATATAATGGGGCAAGCTAAGTGACATGACCACTATGGACAATCCCAGCAATACGAGAAATGAGGTGAGAATAGGTTTCTCCAGGATACGTTGGCCTATCCGGGTAAAATTCTTTATCAAATCGTCCTTAACTTAGTTTTTCAAAAATTATAGGGTGATAAATATAGGGTAATCGGCCAGCAATTACCGTCCATAATAAAAGGAAAACTTACAGGTATTATAAGCGGAGAATTAATTCAATCTATCAACCCCTGGGATTGCAAACGGGCTAGTTTTTCCAAAATAACAGCATTGATCCTTTCATAGGACTGATAACTCCAACCCGCTATGTGTGGTGTTAACAGTACACGGTCCGAGTTTAGTAAGTATTCACACACATCTCTCTGTTTATCAGATAGTTGTGAAATTGGCTCGATTTCCAAAACATCCAACGCCGCAGCGGTGATCTTTTGATCGCGGATCAGCTTGACCAAATCAGAGAGTGGCAATATCTCACCCCTGGCGGTATTGAGCAAGATTAAAGGCTTATGGAATCTGCTAAAAAAAGAATAATCATAAAAACCCTTGGTTTCCTCAGTCAAAGGTACATGAAGGCTAAGTATATCACATTGGTATAATTCCTCCAGATCGGCCTCTTGCACATATTCGTCGCTAAAATCCTTAAGGTATTTATCGTAAGCTAAAACCCGACATTTAAAGGGCGGAAGCATTTTAGCGAACGCGCTTCCCATATTACCATACCCGATCAGGCCGATAGTTTTCCCAGATAATTCTGTGCCCCGAAAAACTTCTCGTTGCCATAGACCTTCCCGCACCGAACGATCGGCCAAAGTCACGTTGTGCAACAAATTCAGCAATAAGGCCAGAGCATGTTCACCTAATGTAAGTCTGTTTCCCTCCGGGGCATTAATGATATGTATACCGGAATTGGCTAGGTATTGGCTATCCAGGTTATCCACCCCGGCACCTGCGCGAGCTACGAATTTTAAAGAAGTGGCCGCTTGAATAAACTCCGCATCTACCTTGGTCTTACTGCGTATGACCAAGCCCTGGTAGCCTACAATTTCTTTTAAGAGTTCTTCCCTGGTGATTTCCGGTCGATAGTCTACCCTCCACCCCAGGCTTTGAAGCGACGGTACCAGGGAGTGGTGCATTTTATCAGCAATAATACAGGATGGTTTCATGATCCTGCTATAAAGTATATAGGATATGGGCCACACCGAAGTACACTGCCAGCCCCAGCAGGTCATTGGCTGTGGTAATAAAAGGTCCAGAGGCCAGAGCCGGATTAATGCCGAATTTATCCAGGATCAAAGGAGTAGCTGTACCCATGAAGCTGGCCAGCAATACTACGCTCAGTAAGGCTAATGACACGATCAGGGCCAATCTAACGCCATTGCCCATTACAAATTGTACACCCAGGAACACCATAATAGCCAAAAGGACCCCATTGAGGATAGCCACCCAGAAAACCTTTCCCAGTCTTCTGTAAGTGGTTTGAGAAAAAGCAGACTTATTGGCCAGTCCTTGTACCACCAGAGAAGACGATTGAATGCCTACATTACCACCGGTGGCCATAATTAATGGAATGAAAAAGGTAAGCGTAAGGGTGATATTCTTCTCGAAGGTCTCCATAAACAGGGCTCCCAGCAGTCCTCCGATCATTCCGATGACCAGCCAGGGCAATCTGGCCCTGGTAAGCACCCACACACTGTCATCCTCTTCCACATCTTCTGAAAGACCCGCCATCAATTGACGTTCCTGCTCGGCAAGGTCGGTGATTACATCCACGATATCATCGATAGTGATCCGTCCCACTAGTTTACCTTGCATATTTATCACGGGGACCGCTTCTAGATCGTATTTACGCATAACGGAGGCTACCTCCACCTCATCCATGTAGGTTTCTACTGCTACTACCTCCTGGTCGTAAATTGAGGAAACCTTCATATGGTCATCGGCCAATACGATGCGCTTCAAGGAAACCCGCCCAAGTAATTTGTCGCCATCATCCACTACGTAAACAGCATATACCTTTTGGACGTCCTCAGCCTGGCGACGAATTTCCTCGATGGTTTTGCCAATGGTCCAATTGGCATTGGCTTTGATCAACTCCTTGGCCATTAAGCCGCCGGCACAGTCCTCATCATAGCGTAGCAGCTCCAGTACGTTGGAGGCTTTCTCCTCATTGTCGAGCCCGTCTATTACCGCCTCCCTGATTTTTATGGGAAGTTCATTGACAATATCCGCACCGTCGTCGCTATCCAATTCATTAACGTACTTGGAAATCTCTTCAGTTTCAAATTCGCTTAAGAATTGTGATCGTGTATCGGGATCTAACTCTTTGATGATTTCAGAGCCGGTCTCTACATCGAGCATTTCCAGCACAAATTTGGAGTCTTTGCTATCAAATTCGTGCAAAAGCGCACTGATATCCGCCGAGTTTACACCGGAAAGGCTGGCCTGGATGAAAAGGATGTCGTGGGATTCAATAGCCTCACCAAATCGTTCCAGGAACTCTTTCGATAGTTCAAATTGATTTACGGACTCCAAAATGGTGAGATTAAATTTGTAAGTGCTACATAGTCATCAACCGAGAGCTGTTCCGCTCTTTTATCCAACACTTTCAGTTGATTGACTTCCGGCGGCAAATTAAATGGTTTTAGGGCGTTGCGCAAAGTTTTTCGGCGATTTTGGAATCCCTGTTTTACAATTCTTCGAAATAAGCCGGGGTCGCAATCCAACAGAGGTTTAGGCAGGCTCCGTAACCTTATAACTGCGGAATCCACCTTTGGAGGTGGTTGAAATGAAACTGCTGAAACCTCAAACAGATACTCCACATCATAAAATGCTTGAAGAAGCACACTTAGGATACCGTATTTACGGGATCCGGGGCCGGAAGCCAGGCGTTGCGCCACCTCCTTCTGCAACATGCAAACTATCTCCGGTATGTTGCCCGGAGTTTCTAAAATCTTGAAAAAGATCTGAGAGGAGATATGATAGGGAAAATTTCCGATGATCCCGTAGCAATCCCTGAAGATCTCTTCTGGTTGCCATTTCAAGTAATCTCCCTGGATAATGTGGTGCGCGGCCTGAGGAAATCGTTTTTTAAGGTATTTAACAGATTCCCGGTCCAATTCAATCATCCAGAGGTCCGAGGGATTCTGATCCAGCAGGTATTCGGTCAACACACCGGTACCTGGGCCAATTTCCAGTAGTTGGCGGTACTCCCCGTGACCGGTTAGGGCCTGAGTAATGTCGCGGGCTACCTCCAGATCTCTTAGAAAATGCTGGCCCAAATGCTTTTTTGCCCTTACCATTGAATGCTCTGGAATAAAATAGCTTAATTTGTGATTCAAATGTACAACAATACCCTGCATCCGCAAGGGAGATCTCAGTCATGAAGCCTCAAAGCAATCCACAACTGCCTACCATAGGAATTTCTCTAGGAGATATGAACGGCATTGGCCCGGAGGTCATTATAAAGACCCTGATGGACCATCGTATATTGAAAATAATCACTCCGGTGATCTATGGCAGCGCCAAGATCATATCATTTTACCGAAAAATGCTTAAAGCGGACCTGAACTACCACCAAATATCGCTTTCGGATACCCCCAAACCAAAGACTAACAACGTAGTGAATTGTTGGGACGAAATGGTTAACATAAGGCCGGGTAAAGCTACCGAAGAAGCCGGTAGATATGCTTACTTAAGTTTGAAGCATGCCACCGACCACTTGTTGGAGGGAAAAGTCGCCGCTTTGATCACCGCCCCTATCAACAAAAAGATCATGCAGCAAGACTCCTTTGATTTCCCAGGTCACACCGAGTATCTGATCCACAGGTGCCAGCAATCTGAAGGCCTTATGCTGATGATCAGTGATAATCTTAGAATAGGGGTGGTGACCGGGCATATACCCTTGAAGGACGTAGCGGCTGCTATCACAGAACAAGACATCAGGAGAAAAATCTCCATTCTCAGCGACACATTAAAGCTTGATTTTGGTATAAACAAACCTAAAATTGCGGTGTTAGGACTTAACCCGCACGCGGGGGATCAGGGATTACTTGGCTCAGAAGAACAAGAACTGTTGGAGCCTTTATTAAAGGATCTGAAGAATGACGGACATCTGGTCTTTGGCCCTTTCCCGGCCGATGGGTTCTTTGGTTCCCAGCAGTTTCACCTCTACGACGCCGTTTTGGCCATGTACCACGACCAGGGTCTCATTCCTTTCAAGTCACTTTCATTCGGAACCGGGGTCAATTACACCGCAGGGCTGCCCGTGATCCGCACCAGCCCCGATCATGGTACGGCCTATGCCCTGGCGGGCAAGAATAAAGCGGATGAGAGTTCCTTTAGAGCTGCCCTGTTTGCCGCCCTGGATCTGGTCAGAAACCGCCAACAAGCTACAGCTTCCACCACTATAAATTAATAGTGAATATTCCCGATTTTAAATTATATTTTTAACTTTGCATCTTGGTTTTGAGGCGGCATGAAGAGTTACGACATTGATATCTTTAGACTGAGCAACAAGTTGCACCAGTTCGAATTTCCGATTGACCGGTCCTTCTTCGAATCAAGGGAGCAGGAACTGGTGGAAAACGGAGATATTAAAGTGCAGATCGAGTTGGACAAAAACGACCGGTTTATTTCCATGGACTTTCACCTGAGCGGTACTGTGGAGCTCGTCTGTGACCGCAGTCTGGACCAATTTAACTACCCCATTGAGGAACATCAAAAAGTGATCTTCAAATATGGGGACCAGGAAACGGAATTGTCGGAAGATATGGTGATGATCACGGCACAAACCCAACAGATCAACGTGGCCCAGTATATCTTTGAGTTTATTGGATTGGCCCTGCCTATGAAGAAATTACATCCTCGATACCAGCAGGATGACGAGGAGGGACCGATGGTGTACACCTCACAGGACAGCGCAGATGAACCACAGGCAACTGAATCAGATCCTCGTTGGAACGAATTAAAAAGATTAAAAAAGGACTAAAGACTTAACTATACAATAATGGCACACCCAAAGAGAAAAATATCCAAATCCCGGAGGGACAAACGCAGGACTCATTATAAAAGTACTGCTGCTACCTTCATGGAGTGTTCGAACTGCGGTGCTCCTGTGCTCTATCATCGGGTATGTACGGAATGCGGCTACTATAAGGGTAAACCGGCTATAGAAAAAGAGATAGCGGTATAGCCACATGAAAATTGCCCTGGATGTAGTGGGGGGTGATTATGCCCCTGATTCTACCATTAAAGGTGTAAAACTGGCTCTGGAGGAGCTGCCGTCATCGATTTCCATAGCATTAGTTGGGCCCCAAGAACTGACCACTTCCAAGCTTCGGGAGCACGATGTGGACACTTCAAGGATTGAAATCGTGAACGCCCCTGAAATCATAGAGATGGGCGAGCACCCTACCAAGGGCCTTTCACAAAAACCTCAGGCAAGTATTCCTATAGGTTACGGCCTATTAAAGTCCGGAGCCGTAGAAGCTTTTTGCAGCGCTGGTAATACTGGTGCCATGCACGTGGGCGCTATGTTCTCGATCAAGAGCATCACAGGTATTATCCGGCCGGGTATCGCGGGATTTGCTCCCAAGGAAAGCGGCGGTTTGGGCGTGATCATGGATGTAGGAGCTAACGCCGATTGTAAACCGGACGTATTGCTGCAATTTGGAGAAATCGCCTCCGTATATGCCAAGCACGTGTTAAAAATCGAAAATCCCAAAGTGGGTTTAATGAACTTGGGGGAGGAGGAAAAAAAGGGCACTCTATTAACTCAAGCTGCCTACCAACTATTCAAGATCAACAAACGCCTTAATTTTGTGGGCAATGTGGAAGGTTACGATATTTTTAACGACAAAGCTGATGTGATCGTTTGTGACGGCTTTACGGGAAATGTGATATTGAAACTGGCAGAATCTATATATACCTTGCTGCAAAAAAGGAACTTCTCAGACCCATTTTTCGATCAATTCAATTACGAAGCCATCGGGGGCAGCCCCATCCTGGGGGTCAACGGTAACGTGATCATCGGACATGGCATTTCCACGGCGCCGGCCATAAAAAACATGCTTATTCAAGCCATGCAAATGGCAAAATCGAGAGTGCACGAAAAAATTAAAGAAACGCTCCAAGACTAATCCAAAAAAATATGGAGAAAACCTATGCGAAGATAACCGGAGTACATGGATATGTGCCGGATTATGTTTTAACCAACCAGGAATTGGAAACTATGGTTGAAACCACCGACGAATGGATCACCACGCGCACGGGCATCAAAGAAAGGCGTATTCTCAAAGGGGCAGATCAGGGTACTTCAGTAATTGGGATCGAGTCAGTAAAAGGGTTGTTGGAGAAAACCAATACTGATCCCGCAGAAATCGACCTCATCATATGCGCCACCACCACCCCGGACATGGTGTTCCCCAGTACTGCCAACATCATAGCCAGCGGCGTAGGAGCGGTTAATTCCTTTAGCTACGATTTACAAGCGGCCTGCTCGGGATTTCTCTATGCATTGACCACGGGCGCAAAATTTATTGAATCCGGGACCTATAATAAAGTGGTGGTAGTGGGGGCCGATAAAATGTCCTCCATTATCGATTATACCGATCGGGCTACCTGCATTATCTTTGGCGACGGCGGAGGTGCGGTGCTGCTGGAACCCACCACCGAAGAAGTAGGCATCAGGGACAGTATCCTGCGCTCTGATGGGTCGGGGGCAGAGTTTCTGCATATGAAAGCAGGGGGTAGTCGGCGACCGGCCACCGTTCAAACGGTGGAAGCTAGGGAACATTTTGTGCATCAAGAAGGTGCCACAGTGTTTAAATTTGCGGTGACCAACATGGCCGATGTCTCCGCTGAGATCATGAAAAAGAACCATTTGAATTCTGAAGACATTGCCTGGCTGGTTCCCCATCAAGCCAATCTGAGAATTATCGATGCCACTGCCAAACGCATGGGCGTAGGACCGGAAAAGGTAATGATCAATATCGAGAAATACGGCAACACCACCTCGGGGACAATTCCGCTCTGCCTATGGGATTTCGAGTCGCAATTGAAGAAAAATGACAATCTAATTTTAGCGGCTTTTGGCGGCGGATTTACTTGGGGTGCGATCTATTTGAAATGGGCCTATAATGGTTAAAATTAGATTGCTTTTAAAAATTTGATTTGTAAATTACACCAAAATACCCGCCATGGCCAGCACTGCTGATTTTAAAAATGGACTCTGTATTGAATACAACAACGATCTGTATACCATTGTGGAGTTTCAGCACGTTAAGCCAGGTAAAGGGCCAGCATTCGTGCGTACAAAACTAAAAAACCTTAAAACGGGCAAGGTAGTGGACAACACCTTTACCGCTGGTGTGAAGATCACCACCGCCCGCATCGAAAGAAGACCCCATCAGTACCTTTATAAGGACGACATGGGTTACCATTTCATGGACAGCAACTCCTTTGAACAAGTAACGCTTTCTAAAAACCTGATTTCTGCTCCTCAACTGCTGAAAGACGGCCAAGATGTGGAAGTCGTCTATCACGATGAAACCGAAACCCCTCTTAATTGTGACTTACCCCAATTTGTAGAGCTTACCATCACCTACACGGAGCCTGGAGTTAAAGGGGATACCGCCACAAATGCCACTAAATCGGCTACGCTAGAAACCGGCGCGGAAATCCAAGTTCCATTATTTATTGATCAGGGAGAAACCATAAAGGTCGACACCCGCACTAGTTCCTATTCAGAACGAGTAAAATAAGCGATATGAAAGCCAAAGAGATACAAGAACTGATCGATTTTATCTCAAAGTCCGGATTGGACGAAGTGAATATCGAAACCGAGCAGTTCAAGATCAAAGTCAGAAAAAACTCAGAAGTTAAACAACAGATCATAACCCCAACCTCTCCTACCACTATAGCTATTCCAGCGGCCACGCCGACTGCGGCTCCGGTGGCTACCGAGGAAAACGGAACCAGTCCTGCTGCCGAACCGGCTGCAGAACCTTCTAAGAATGGTTATACAGAGATCAAATCTCCAATGATCGGCACCTTTTACCGGGCTGCCGGACCAGATTCCGAAGCTTTTGTAGCGGTAGGGGATAAAATTTCCGTTGGACAAACCGTGTGCATTGTAGAAGCCATGAAATTATTCAATGAAATCGAGTCGGAAGTGGCCGGAACCGTCATTAAAGTGCTGGTGGACAATTCAACTCCAGTAGAATACGACCAACCCCTTTTCTTGATCGATCCGGCATAGCCAGGCTTTAGTAAGTTTCAACTGTTAATTGCACCACCGTGTTTAAAAAAATTCTCATTGCAAACCGGGGAGAAATAGCTCTTCGCATTATCAGGACCTGTAAGGAGATGGGCATTCGAACTGTTTCGATATACTCTACTGCCGATAAGGAAAGTTTACATGTTCGATTTGCGGATGAAGCTGTATGTATCGGGCCACCAGCCAGTACGGAATCTTACCTGAATATACCCAAGATCATCGCGGCTGCGGAAATTACCAATGCCGATGCCATTCATCCTGGCTATGGCTTTTTAGCTGAAAATGCAGAGTTTTCGGAGGTCTGCCATGAGTATAATATCAAATTTATCGGGGCTTCTCCCGATATGATCAGACAAATGGGCGATAAGGCCACCGCTAAGGATACCATGAAAAAAGCCGGCGTCCCTACTATTCCCGGGTCCGAAGGTCTGTTGTCCAATGTCAAAGAGGGATTGAAGATTGCAAAAAAAATTAAATACCCGGTGATCCTTAAAGCAACTGCCGGAGGAGGCGGTCGTGGCATGCGTATCGTGCACGAACCTTCGGAGTTTCAAAAAGCCTGGGATGATGCCCGCATGGAATCCAGCGCAGCTTTTGGCGATGATGGGTTATACCTGGAAAAATTCATAGAGGACCCCAGGCACATAGAGATCCAGATTGTTGGGGACAGTAAAGGAAAGGCCTGTCACTTGTCCGAAAGGGACTGTTCTATTCAAAGACGGCATCAGAAGCTGGTGGAGGAAACCCCTTCTCCTATTATCGATGATGACTTACGGGAAAAAATGGGCGCCGCTGCCGTGGCTGGAGCCGAAGCCATTGCCTATGAGGGAGCCGGCACCGTGGAGTTTCTGGTAGACAAACACGGTGATTTCTATTTCATGGAAATGAACACCCGTATCCAGGTGGAACATCCGGTTACAGAAGAAGTGACGGACTACGATTTGATCAAAGAACAGATCAAGGTAGCTGCTGGCATTGAAATTGCCGGTGTTAATTATTTTCCAAAAATGCACGCTATCGAGTGCCGTATTAATGCGGAGGATCCATCCAATGACTTTATGCCGTCTCCGGGGAAGATTACTAATTTACACCTCCCGGGAGGACACGGCGTGCGGGTCGACAGCCACGTATATTCCGGCTACACCATCCCACCTAACTACGATTCTATGATTGCCAAATTGATCGTGTCGGCGCCAACTCGGGAAGAATCTTTGGTACGTATGAAAAGGGCCTTGCAGGAGTTTGTTATTGAAGGTGTAAAGACCACTATTCCATTCCATATTAAACTAATGGACGATCCTAAATTCCAGAGTGGTGACTTCACTACCGCTTTCATGGAAACCTTCGATATGGAGAGTATCTAAACTAGCTTTTGGGACTAATTGCCTGCTCCAGGGATTGGAACCATTTGAGGCCGTATTTGCGGATAAGCGGGATCTTCAGGAACTTGTATAGCGGAGTTTGAGTAGCCTCTCCCAGTTTGCATGCCGGACTGCAAATATGCCATTGATCGTAATTGATAGCGTCGTATTGGTCATAGGAGGTGATACGCAACGGGTACAAATGGCAAGAAATAGGTTTACGAAAATTCGTGACACCGTCGTTACAAGCCTGTTCTATGCTGCATTTCAAGATCCCATGTTTATCATAGATCGCATATGCACACTCTTTACCCTCCACGGTGGGCGTTGAATAGTCGCCCTCGTGGTCCTTTATGTAAGCTCCCTGTTCGCGGATAGCCTGTTTCCCTGATTCCGATAAATAGGGTTCTACCAAGGGAAAAACATCATCCATGATCTTAAGCTCTTCATCATCTAAGGGAGCGCCCAGATCTCCTTCTACACAACATCCACCCTTGCATTTCTGCAAATCGCATACAAAAAAAGCCTCTTTGATGTCATCGCTTATAATGGTATTATCGATTACGATCATGTTGAGGACAAAGATAAGTTATTTTCAACTAAGAGCTTATTTGCTTATTTTTCCCCCATGAAAATTGCTTTTTTTAAATTGCTGGCGAAGTTGAACAAGGCGGTCTTACCCAGTTTTGCTCAAAAGGATCTTAATAAGTTGACCACTTTTCAAAAAGCAGTGGTAGGGTACCGGTATTGGGTAACTACTAACTCACTACCGGAATAGCTAAACCGTTGTGGGAATAGCAAAACAAAAACGGGAACTCCTCTTTCGAAAAATTCCCGTTTTCACTCATATCGTACCGTAGTTCGATGCAAGTGCCAAGTTACTGTTATTATGGCTTCCTCTTTTCCAAAAATCTTGCGACCTCCTTCTAAGTTTCTGAGTTTTCCGCTGGCACCATTAAGTCCTTAATTTACCTGCTTCAACCCTAGTCCTTTCGACTTGCCTTTTATCTCTCACTTGGTGTACCAAAGGTATTGGCTAACGGTAGGCCAAGCAAGTTTTAATAAGGGCTCTTTTAAACAATTTTTACACATTCTTATCCACATCACCTAGCCGAAAAAATATTAATACGCCGGCACTATAGGTTTCGATTGGCAAGTTGTAAATTGCAATAGAATGGATTATTTGGAGTGCTTAAACGAAGCCCAGCGGGAAGGGGTAATACACATAGAGGGGCCTTGTATGATCATCGCGGGGGCTGGTTCGGGCAAGACCCGGGTGTTGACCTACCGTATCGCACACCTGATGAAGCATCATCAGGTTGATCCCTTCCATATTTTAGCACTAACTTTTACCAATAAGGCTGCCCAGGAAATGCGTCATCGCATTGAAGCTGTAGTAGGCTCAGAGGCCCGTAATCTATGGATGGGTACTTTCCATTCCGTCTTTGCCAGGATCTTGCGAGCTGAAGGAAACAAGCTGGGCTATCCCAGCAATTTTACCATCTACGACACCGACGATAGTAAGTCCTTGATCAAAGCTTTAGTAAAGGAAAAGGGACTTGACGATAAAATATATAAACCCAATGTAGTACTCAGCCGCATATCGGCTGCAAAGAACCGGCTAATATCCTGGAAAGCATATCAAAAGAATCCGGTATTTCAGGCGGATGATCAAAGCCAACTTAAGCCTGAAATGGGAGCGCTTTATCAACAATACGTAGTACGTTGCTTCAAGGCCGATGCTATGGACTTTGATGATCTGTTATTTAACACCAATGTATTGTTCAAAGACTACCCTGAAGTACTGAATAAATATCAACACCGCTTCAAGTATGTGATGGTAGATGAGTTTCAGGACACCAATTTGTCGCAGTATCTCATTACCAAAAAGCTGGCCGCCGTGCATCAAAATATCGGAATAGTAGGTGATGATGCTCAAAGTATATATGCCTTCAGAGGGGCTGATATTCAAAATATTCTGAATTTCGAAAAAGACTACCCCGACTTGCGTATGATCAAATTGGAGCAAAATTATCGCTCTACGAAAAACATCGTCAACGCGGCCAATTCTGTCATTAATCGCAACAAAGCCCAACTGCACAAAAACGTGTGGACTGAAAACGAAGAGGGTGAACTGATCCATCTATTAAAGGCCACATCCGACAATGAAGAAGGCAAACTTGTGGCCTCCTCTATATTCGAGGAAAAGGTCCACCGGCAGCTAAAGAACACTGATTTCGCAGTTCTTTATCGGACCAACAGTCAATCCAGGGCTATTGAAGAAGCCCTACGACGAGTCAACATCTCCTACAAAGTGATCGGAGGATTGTCGTTTTACCAACGCAAAGAGATCAAGGATCTGATGGGGTACTTGCGCTTTGTTGTGAATCAAAACGACGAACAGGCGCTACGTCGAATTATCAATCTACCTAAAAGAGGGATCGGCCCCGGTACCATTGAAAAATTAATGGTAGCAGCCTATGATCATGATATATCCCTTTGGGAAGTACTGGTTAACGCTAAAAGCTTTCTACCCCCCCGTGCCGCCACTGCGGTACATAATTTTGCTACTAAAATCCGCAGTTTCAAAATACTGGTGGAGCAAAAAGATGCTTATGAGGTAGCCAACCATATCGCCAAGGAGTCGGGCCTGCTGAAAGCCCTTTATGATGATAAGACCATCGAAGGACTCAACCGTTACGAAAATGTACAGGAGTTGCTCAACGCTATTAAGGAATTTGTTGATGACCCTGACGAAGCCAAAAAAGACAAAAGCTTGGGGGCCTTTCTGCAGGAGATCGCCTTGCTCACCGATGCAGATACCGAAAAGGATACCGAGCTGGAAAAAGTCACGTTAATGACCATTCACAGTGCTAAAGGTTTGGAATTCAAATACATATACATTGTAGGCATGGAAGAAGATCTATTTCCTTCTCAAATGATGTTAAGCAGCCGTGCTGACCTGGAGGAGGAAAGAAGGTTATTTTATGTGGCCATTACCCGAGCTCAAAAGAAACTGTTTGTTTCTTATGCCCTGACCCGTTACCGGTACGGGCGCCTGAAGAATTGTGAACCCAGCCGATTCATTGAAGAGATCGATCCTGCCTTTATTAAGGTAGATCGCAAATGGAGCAGTGGACAATTTACGGGACCCAGCACCACGACCAACAGTAATTATGCAAAAACCCTGGTTTCTAACATCCGCAGAAAACCATTAAAGCCATTAAATGGTCAAATGCACCAAGTAGATGCGGATTTTGAGCCCAGTGATACCGCCGGTTTGAATGTGGGAATGAAAGTAGAACACCCCAAATTCGGATTCGGTAAAGTAATTAAAATGGATGAAGACGGCGCACAAAGAAAAGCCAAGGTACACTTTGAAAATTTTGGAGAGAAAACTTTATTGCTTAGTTTTGCCAAGTTAAAGATTCACGAGACATGAGCGAACCTGCCCCTACAGATAACCATGAATACAATACGGGACGACCGGAACTGATTCTAAAAGAATACGGTCGTAACGTTCAAAAATTAGTACACTATATTCAAGGTATAGAAGATCCGGAGAAACGCAAGGAATACTCCTATACCCTTATAGAGCTAATGAAGCTAATAAACCCGGCTCTCAAAGACGGCAATGAATATGCCCAAAAATTATGGGATGACATGTTCATCATTTCCGGGTTTGAAATGGAGGTTGACAGCCCCTACCCCAAGCCTCCTCCAGAGGTACTTACCCGCAAGCCCGACAAGCTGGACTACAACACCCACAAGCTAAAATACAAGCATTACGGTCGCAATATTGAACTATTAATTGAGCAAGCCACCCAGATTAAAGACCCCGCAGAGCAAAAGGATGCTACCATTTATTTGGGCAGATTGATGCGTAGTTTTTATGGTATTTGGAACAAAGAAGTGGTAGACGAGGGCGTAATAGTTGACCACATACGAGAACTGTCCAACGGTAAGCTGGACATCGACCTGCAAATGGTCAAGGATCAGAACTTATTTGAACCTACCTATAAGGAACGACCGAAACGATCCAGCAACAACGGTAAACGCAGGGGTGGTAAGCGCAGAAAGAGCAACAATTAATGGGTTCATTCAAGATCCAGGGAGGGCATCAACTACATGGAGAAATTACCCCCCAGGGTGCCAAGAACGAAGCTTTACAAATAATATGTGCGGTTCTGCTCACCGCTGAACCGGTTACGGTCCACAATATCCCCAAAATAAGAGATGTCAATAAGCTCATTGAGCTTTTGGAAGCCATAGGCGTAAACGTGGAGCATCTTAATCATCATAGTTGCCGCTTTCAAGCCAATGAGGTGAATCTGGATTACCTGGAAACCGAGGATTTTAGGAAAAAAGCCAGCGCCCTACGAGGTTCTGTGATGATCCTGGGACCCTTATTGGGACGATTCGGAAAAGCGAAGCTTCCCAAACCTGGCGGAGACAAGATCGGACGTAGAAGACTAGATACCCATTTTATCGGATTCGAAAAATTGGGAGCCAACTTCAATTTCGATACTAAAGATGCCTTCTATGAAGTTGAAGCCAAGCAATTAAAGGGTAGCTATATGCTGTTGGAGGAAGCCTCTGTCACTGGAACCGCCAATATCCTAATGGCTGCAGTTATGGCCAGCGGAACCACTCAAATATATAACGCCGCCTGCGAACCATATCTCCAACAACTGTGCAGAATGTTGGTAGGCATGGGGGCAAACATCCAGGGAATCGGCTCCAATCTAATCATCATCGAAGGGGTTAACCAGCTGGACGGCACTGAGCATACTATGCTGCCCGACATGATTGAGATCGGTAGTTTTATCGGTTTAGCAGCCATGACCCAGTCCACCCTCACTATTAAGAATGTGCGCTTCTCCGAATTGGGTATTATCCCGGAAACATTCAGAAAAATGGGCATTCAGTTAGAGCTTGTGGGCGATGACCTGGTGATCCCTGAACAGGAACACTATGAGGTCGAATCCTACATTGACGGCAGCATCATGACCATTGCCGACGCGCCCTGGCCCGGTTTTACGCCAGACTTGCTGAGTATTGTACTGGTGGTAGCCACTCAAGCCAAGGGCACCGTTCTGGTTCATCAAAAGATGTTTGAAAGTCGGCTATTTTTCGTAGATAAACTAATTGAAATGGGCGCTCAGATCATTTTGTGTGACCCACATCGCGCAACTGTTATTGGATTAGATCGTAAAAATCCTTTAAGGGGCATCCAAATGACGTCCCCAGATATCCGGGCGGGGGTCTCCCTTTTGATTGCAGCACTTTCGGCGGAAGGTACCAGTACCATTCACAATGTAGAACAAATCGACCGAGGTTATCAATACATAGACCAGAGACTGATCAACCTTGGCGCTAAAATACAGCGACTTGAACAATACTAAATGAGGCTGACCTTCTCATTCATATTCATCTCCTTGATCAGTGTTGAAAGCTGGTGTCAAGAAAGCGCCCCTCTGGAATTGCAGTTTATCAGTCTTCATGCCCTAGCAGATTATCCCAAAAGGTTCGACTTTAGTGGTATAGTGATGAGCGGTGGAGATTACCTGGCTATTGCTGATAAAACCTGGAATCAATACGCTTACAAGATCCGTATCGATTCAGGATTCTGGTATGTTACGGACAGCCTTCAGCTTGGTCTGGACAATAACTCCGACTTGGAGGGCATAGACTACTGTGAAAAAGCAGGCCTTTATTTCATTGATGAGAAGTTCAACAGGGCATATCTATACGATAGCAGCGGTAACAGTCAGGTCATCTTTAACAAAGGTATTCTTAGAGACGGACTTAAATGGGGTACCAACAGTGGACTGGAAGGATTGGCAGTTGATTGCGAACGCAATATACTTTACCTGGCTAAGGAGCGAAGCCCTAGGTTTATTGTGATCTTTGATCTTGAGGGAGAAAAAGTCCTGGATATATTCAATCTTCCCAATAGTGACGGGGACATATCCGATCTGAAATATGAAAACGGATTTCTTTATATGCTTGAAAGGAATGAGAACCTGGTAACTAAGATCAACGTTCAAACCAAACAAATTGTGGACCAGGTCTCTTACAAGCAAGTTTGTAGTCACCCGAATGGTAAATTATACAGCCATACCGAATATGGCTTAGCTGAGGCTCTTTTACTTACTGAAGATGAAATTTGGATTGGCCTGGACAATAACGGTTTACCATTTTCTCCTCACGCACGTCAAGCCTATCAATTGACCGGAAATCAACCGGTATTGATCAAGTTTCAGCGTCCGGAAAACTTTTAAGGTGCCTGCCCTAAACGTAGTTGTTCAGCATTACAGGCATCACCAGCATTAGAATATCTTCCTCTTCATCGGACTCATTGGGAAGTATAAGCCCGGCACGGTTGGCTGCTGATAGTTGCAAGGTCACCTCTTTGCTGGTTAGATTGGTGAGCATTTCCAGTAAAAATCGGGCGTTAAAGCCTATCTCTATGTCCTCCCCATCGTGATCGCATGACAGCCGTTCATTGGCTTCGTTGGAAAAATCCAGATCTTCGGCGGAGATCAGTAGCTCGCTGCCGGTGATCTTCAAACGTACCTGGTGAGTGGTTTTGTTGGCATAAATGGCTATCCTTTTTAAGGAGGAAAGTAACTCCAAACGATCAATCACCATTTTGTTCTGATTGTCTACTGGGATCACATTCTCATAGTCCGGGAATCTTTCGTCGATCAGCCGGCAGATCATTTGGATCTGGTCGAATTTAAAGTAAGCATTGGATACGTTGTATTCTACACTAACCGGTGTGTTTTCAGCGGGCAAAGTAGTTTTCAAAAGGTTCAAGGCCTTGCGAGGTACGATCATGGAGTTTTCCATATCGCTGACCACGTCCACGCGACGATAGCGAATAAGCCTGTGACCATCAGTGGCCACAAAGGTGGTGTTGGTGTCGTTAAGATTCAAATATACTCCGGTCATGGCCGGTCTCAGCTCGTCATTACTAGTAGCAAAAATGGTGTTGTTGATGGCTTTGCCCAGAATGTCGGATGAAATATTTACGTTATACCCGTCGGTAACCGTAGGTACCTTTGGAAAATCCGTCGCATTCTCTCCTGCCAATTTGTAACGTCCGTTGTCGGAATTAATTTCCACGCTGTAGGTATCAACATCGATTGAGAACGTAACGGGCTGCTCTGGCAGGTTTCTAAGGGTTTCCATCAAAATCTTAGCTGGAACTGCTATGTTACCGCTTTCTTTGGCTTCTACCTCCAGTGCAGTGATCATGGAAGTCTGCAAGTCGGAAGCTGTAATGGTCAGCTGACCACCTTCGATCTCAAAGAGGAAATTCTCTAAAATAGGCACCACCGGGTTGGTAGTGATGACTCCGTTGATGGCTGAAAGTTGTTTCAAAAGTGCGGAGGAAGAAACAATGAATCTCATATAATTCGCGATAAATTTAATAGTGGTATGGCTGGCAAATTTAAAAATAAAAAAATTCAATGCAATCGATTAATGAGGGTTTAATTATATTCGACGCTGAAGGGTTTATGATAATTTAAATGCTCAAAACCAAGGTTGCATCAAAGGTGGCAATTTTTCGATGCTGGGTCCGGGGTGCCTTATGGTGCCTAACTGGATTATTATGCCTTACCGAAAGCCAGGCGCAGAGTGAAACTCCAGACGATTTCCGCTACTTTTATGGCAAAGGCCAAGAAGCTTGCCAGGAAAAAGAATACTCTGAATGCCTGGAATACTTCAGCAAGTCCAATCAGTTACGTCCAGGTCACCAGATCATCATGTATCAGCTGGCTCGGGCCTTCGCGTATAACCACCTAAAGGATAGTGCTGTACATTACTTATCCAAAGCCCTGGCCATAAGGGCTGATTTCGAGTTAACTGACTCGGCCTTTATCGGATGGCAACAAACCCCAGAATTCATAAAACTGCGGGCTTTAAAGGAAAATCTATTAGCCCCGGTACATCATTCCACCACTGTCTCGGTCCTTAAGCAACGAGACCTGCATTTGGAATCACTGGCCTTTGATCCACAGACCAACCGGTTATTTGCCGGTAGTGTAAGAGCTCGAAAAATACTTTGGAGCCACCCGGGAGATAGCATCTGGCACAATTTTGCAGAAAAGGAGCACGGACTAGGGTCGGTATTTGGAATGAAAGTTGACCCCAAGCGTCGACATCTGTGGGTTTGTTCGGTCAGTACGCCGTATATGATGGATGCTGATTCCAATACCAATGAAACCTCAGCAGTATACAAATACCATCTGGACAGTAAGCAACTGCTCCAAAGTTATCCCTTGAATGATACACTGCCTCATTGGTTTGGGGACTTGACCCTTACCCAACAAGGAGATGTGTACATCAGCGATAGCCGGGCCAATGCCATATATCGAATCACTGCAGAAAAGGACAGCTTGGAACTATTTCTAAAATCCCAGCAATTCCTGTCTTTGCAAGGATTGGATTTCGACCCAACAGACCACTATCTTTTCGTTTCCGATTATGTTCGGGGGCCATTCAAAATAGATTTGAATCAGGGGACCATCAGCAAAATCCAGTGCTCTTTGCCAAATATCAGTTTAAAGTCAATAGATGGCTTGTACTACTTTCAAAACTCTCTGATCACTACCCAAAATCAAGTATATCCCATGCGTGTTACCCGCTATTATCTGGACGACCACGGGTCTAAGGTGGTATCGGTAAAGTTCCTGGAAAAAGCTAATCCATTGTTGAACGAACCTACTTTAGGAGTTATTCATCAAGGGGCATTCTTCTATGTGGCCAACAGCCAATGGGGTGGTTATGATCAGCAGAATAATCCATTGCCCGTAGAACAACTGCAGGACATTCACATCATGAAAGTGGGGCTTTAGTTTTCTCCCTGGCCCTCGGATCCCTCCTGCCGGCGAAAATAATCCACCTCTTGAATCAGAGGGGCGATCTGCTGAGGTTGAAACAGGTAAGCCTGCTCCGCTGTGGTACCCAAAATGAGGGAATCACTATGGTAAAGGGTCAGGACCACGTTGCGTTTTTCATTGATATCGATGGTAGTCATACGCAGCCAGGGATCGTCTTGGGGGCTGGAATCTACCAGCTGATAGGCCCGCATAGCACCTAGTGTCTGCAGATAATTGATCACCCGATTGCTGTCCAGTTTTTGAATACCGGGTACTGAAAAGAACGGATCACGGTAATCGATGCGGAAGTTCTTTTGGGGATCCTGAAGATTCTCCATACTGAAGCTGAGAATAGAACGCCAGGTACTTTGAAAAATGTTCTTAGAACGCCACCCGGAGATGTCAAGCTCGAACAGCCCGCCCAGGTAACTGGAATAGCCGGGCAGATTAACCAAGTAGATGTTTTCCTGATCCTGGGCAAAATACGATTGTTGCAGGGCGGCATCTCCACCCGCCCAGAATTCGCGCAACAAGGATTCACCGGCATATACCTGTATAAAAGTTCCTTTATCCTGGAGTAGTTTCCAGCCCTCTGGTTTTTGTTCGGTTGATAATGGCCTTTGTATCCGGACCTGCTGTAACACCGATGCCAATACCAACATCAGGTTCTGATCCATGGGATAGGTTTCGTTAATAAGAAAACCCTGGCTAAAGGCCCGGCAGTCCATTACCTCACTTCCCCTGGTCATGACAATACGGTCGATTTGATCGACGTCTTCCAATGCAAATAATTGGCTATCGAATTGGGCAGTTGGGCCCTTCTGCCAAAGTCCCAAACCTACGGAGATGGTGATGAATACCACCAACACAATAGACAATATGATATTCTTCTTGGTCATTTTTAAAAGGAAGCAAATTTTCTTTTCCGCCAAAACTGACGTACCGCAGCGTAAATTACCAGAAGGATCAACGGAACAACCAAATTAATCAGTTGCCATTTCACCCGCTCCTCTCCTATGCGCACCGTGTCCAGTGGTCTTATTTTAATTTCTTTGGTTCGAGCATTTATGATTCCCTGGTCATTAAGCAGATATGAAACGGCGTTCATAATAAAGTCCCGATTGGCAAATGCTTCCTGACCAGTAGCCAGGTCAAATCCCATGGGTAAGGGCTGCTGGGTTTTAGGATTAATATCGTTACGCAACATGTCGCCATCGGCCACCACTACTATCTTGGAGGGTTCTCCATCGGCTTTGAATCCATCGTCGACTACACCCTCAGGCACCAGGCGATTCTTGTATAGCGAGGTAAAAGAACCTTCCAGCAAATAGGCCAAAGGAATGGGTCCTTGATTGAAGGTTTCCGGATTGAATTCTTTCCGAAGCTCGTTTAGGCTCACTTTAACCGGATAATCAACCTTCCGGGAATATTGGGAGCTGTATAGTAAAGGGGTTTTAGTAATACCATCTGCTTTTACAGTATCCATACTGGAAACGAATTTTCCGCTCAGAGCATCCAAATTCTTAACAATAGGGTGCTCGCCAGAATAGTTGATGAGTGGATAAAAGGGCCAATTCAGCCAATTGATATTCGGTTGATTACCTACGTTTCCGGTGATAATAGGATATCGCTGGCTCAATCGGTCAACCAAAAGGTCTTTATTGATCCTAACCCCATACTTAAAGAGCAGGTCGTCCAGATTGGTCTCGTAAGGAAAGGCATATGTTCCCGCACCGGTAATACTGTCCATTTCCACCTGTAAAGCATCCAGGAAAAACAGGACCTTGCCCCCGTTCATGACAAACTGGTCTAACTTGTATTTGTCCTCTTCAGAAAAGACCTGAATAGGTTTTACTACCAGGGCCGCATCGTAGCCCACTAGGTTTGATCCTTGGGCAAGGTTTACATTGCGCACTTGGTACCGGTCCAGCAAACTATTGGTAAGATCCACAATTTCTGGATTTTCCAACTCTCCATGTCCTTTAATCAAAGCAATACGGGGACGGTCAATCGTGGCTAAGGCTCTGATAGCTGAGGCCAGTTCATATTCCAGCCCTTCAACACTTTGATTTAATTGTTCGTCAGGCCCCTCCCCTTTATTCCCCTTCAATAGCAGTACACCAAGCTCTCGGTTTCCCTGAGCTACCACAGCCCCGGGGAAGATCACTTTTTCAGTTTTTTGACCATCCTTTGTATCGATAACGTTAGAGGCCTGGATTCCCTTTTGGATCAATTCGTTGTAGAATTCCTGCCGGGCCTGGGCACTGACAGCTTGATCCGGATCTATGAACTGAAACTGCAATCGGTCACCGGCATGGACCCTAAACTCCTCCAGGGTCTCTTTAATGGATTTCTGTAATCTCAGGAAACCAGCGGGCATTTCTCCTTCCAGATAAACTTCCAGATACACGGTTTCCTGCAGGTTGCGCAACAACTCCTTGGTGGCCGGCTGAATCGAATAGCGTTTTTCGTCCGTCAGGTCCCAGCGTTGTGGAAAATGACCAGAAAATTGATTGGCTATTACGCAGGCCATAATTCCTATGGCAAACAGCAATAGATCGGTAATCTTACTTTGATTCCTGGTTACCATTTGCGCATGCCTATTATGAGTTTAGTCAGCAGTAGTACTGCACCACTAGTACTGACGAAGTAAATAATGTCCCGACTGTCCAGAAGTCCTCGACTTAAGGCGTTGTAGTGGTATACAATGCCCAATTTTTCTAATTGATAACCAGCTGAACCCCATACATCCAATGCTGCCAAGGAGTCAATCCCATCGTAAAAAAGGAAACATAAAAAAGCACCCAGGATGAAAGCCACAATTTGATTTTCCGTGAGAGCAGAGGCTAGTACTCCCAGAGCGGCAAAGAGTGCTCCCAGTAAAAACAAACCGACATAGCTTCCCATAATTCCCGCGCTGTCTAAATTTCCCATGGGGTTGCCCAGTTGGTATACCGAATAATAGTAGATCAAGGTAGGGATCAGGGCAAATATTACCAGAAACAATGCGGAGAAGTATTTACCCAAAATAATCTGCATATCGGAGAGCGGGCGTGTAAAGAGCAACTCCATAGTGCCCGATTTCTTCTCTTCAGCAAATAATCGCATGGTAATAGCGGGTATCAGGAACATAAGCACATAGGGCCCCAGACCAAAAAGTGTCTGCATATCTGCATAGCCGTAATCCAGTACGTTGGTTTGTGGGAATACCCACATCAACAAACCGATACCTGTCAGAAATACAGCTATTACTACATAAGCGATCAGGGAGTTTAGGTAACTGGCCACTTCCTTCCTGAAAAGACTAAACATCAGTTCCTCCTTTTCCGGTCAGCCCCTGGAAGATCTCCTCCAGGCTTTCAGCCACTAGTTGCATTTCCACCAGAGTCCATTGCTGTTCTACGGCGTGCTTAAAAATTCGTGATCTCAAGTCTGTCTTATCAACAGTACTTAATAGAAACCCCCCAGTAGGATGGGGTTTTGCGGAGGCTATGCCTTCGATCTTTAATAACTCATTGACTTCAACTTGGTGATCAAAGTCTATTTTTATGGTCAACCCGCCATCGGCCAGTTTCGATTCCTGTTGCAGTTGATCTACCGAGCGATCTGCGGCAATAGAGCCATTATCGATGATCACCACGCGCTGGCACAAAGCCTGTACTTCCTGCATAATGTGTGTAGAGAACAGCACTGTTTTAGAACGGCTTACCTCCTTAATAAGGCTGCGGATCTCTACGATCTGATTGGGGTCCAGCCCGGTGGTGGGCTCATCCAAAATCAATACAGGGGGGTCATGGATGAGGGCCTGGGCCAGTCCTACCCGTTGGCGATACCCTTTGGACAGTGCACCGATTTTCTTGTTTTGTTCTTTGGTTAGACCAAACAGTTCCACCACATGTCCTGTACGTTGGCGAAGGTGGGAACCTCTCAGGCCATGCAAGCTACCAATAAAGCCCAGGTACTCGTGCACATACATATCCAAATACAAGGGGTTGTGCTCCGGCAGATACCCCACACGGCTTTTTACTTGATGAGGTTGTTCCAGTACCTCAAAACCACATACTTTTAAGGTGCCTGAAGTAGGCGGAATAAAACAGGTAGCAATCTTCATGGTAGTGGATTTCCCAGCCCCATTTGGACCAAGGAACCCCACGATCTCCCCTTCGTCCACAGTGAAGGAAATACCATCCAGAGCCTTCTGCTGACCGTAAACTTTCGTAAGATTATCTACTATGATGGACATAACACAACTTCAGGGACAAAAGTAGGACTTGCATCCATTATTTTAAAGCGTTAGAATGCTAAATATTACATATGTTCAATTACTTTTTTAATGAAGCCAGCAAGGAGCCGAAATACCTGGTTTTCAAGCACGTTTTGGGTGTTTTTATACCAATTATTGCCTGGCTATCAGTTCCTTGATCAGGGTTGTCATGCGGGGTTCTGCGACTTTGGCGGCGGCGATCACTTCTTCAATACTGATCTTCTTGATTTTACCGGGTACACCTAGGTCCGTAATCACTGACACAGCAAACACCGGTAAATCCATGTGACGAGCGGCCAGATTTTCAGGAACCGTAGACATGCCTACGGCATCTGCTCCAATAACCCGTAAGTATTTGTATTCCGCTACTGTTTCCAGGTTGGGTCCCGGTACCGAAACATACACACCTTGGTGACATGGAATATTCAAGTCCATAGCAATCTCCAGGGCCTGTCCCACCATTACTTGGTCGTAAGCCTCACTCATATCAGGAAACCTGGGACCCAGTTCATCCAGATTTGGCCCCCGCAAGGGATTTTCCGGCTGCAAGTTGATATGATCGTTGATCACCATCAGGTCACTTAACTGGTAGTCTGGATTCAGGCTGCCAGCAGCGTTGGATATAAAAAGTTTAGTAATGCCCAACATTTTCAACACTCGTACCGGGAACGTGACCTCTTGCATGGAATACCCCTCATAATAATGGAAGCGTCCCTGCATCACCACCACTTCGATATTACCCAAGGTACCAAAGATCAAGCGACCAGAATGGCTTTCTACGGTAGATACCGGAAAGTGAGGTATATTTTCATAGTTGATGGTATGTTTTTGATCTACTTCCTGGGCTAAGGAGCCTAAGCCGGTGCCAAGAATTATTCCGAATTGAGGAACTGTGGAGTATTGATCGCGAATGAAGTCGACGGCTGCTTGGATTTGCTGCATCATGGAAGATTGATTTGTTGGCGGCTCAAATATAGAAAATTGGCTGGAAATGCATGGGACCCACAGGTCAGCCCACAAGTAGATCCCGGAATAAATCCGGGGATAGGGAGAGGCTAGACGGCTTGGGGGATTCCCCCCCGCCCCGGTTACAATTTAAGGGTTGAGGGTACCAGCAACGGAGATTGAAGAAAAAATTTGAACGGATTGCTACAAACTCCAGGTATTTCCCACGTCAGAAAGTGGAATACAGCCTAAATACTCCCCGGGAATCGGATCGTAGCTCAGTACATTCTTACCAATCTCTTCCGAAGAAAAGTATCCCCACAACATCAGTGATTTGAGGGTTCTATAAAAACCCACGGGCTCTTGTGTGCCTACCGCAGTTCCCCACACTTGTCCGTTGTATTTGGGTGAGGCTCTTTCCAAATCAGTTAAAAAGCCCCCCCGGTCTTCCGCAGAGATACCGGAGAAACTCGCCCCATAATCGTCCCGGCATCGGATATCCAAGGCTTCTATTTCCTCAACCACCATTTTCTGCGCTTCTTCACCATACATTTTTGAGAAGACCAAGTCGATAAATATATCTACCTTGACCTCCAGCCCTCCGGGAGTTTCGGTTTTTGGAAGAATGGTATCCACCAGGGTTGAGACAAAACTCACCTGATCCTGACTTAAAAACTGTGGCTGCCAACTTAACCGTTGTTGCTGCTGACAAGACTGCAAAAGGGACAATAAACCAGGGATTAGTACAGTAGATCCCGTTACCATGGCAGTTTTTCTTAGGGCTTCTCTCCTTTTCATTTTCTACAGGTTATTCTTGTTGAGTTCTGAAATAGCATGATGAGCGGCTCGCGCCGTCAGGGCCATATAGGTAAGGCTGGGGTTTACGCAGGAGGAAGAGGTCATGCACGCCCCGTCGGTAACAAACACGTTTTTTGCGGCATGGATCTGATTTGTACCATTCAGTACGGAGGTTTTAGGATCACGGCCCATGCGGGCAGTACCCATTTCGTGTATTCCAAACCCCGGTTCATGCTCATTGTCGAACCCCACCACGTCCTTTACTCCAGCCCGCTCCAGCATTTCCACGGCGTCTTCTTGGATCTGTTTGTTTATGGCTTTCTCATTTGCTTTAAACTCACAATCGATAGCTAAAGTAGGTTGACCCCATTTGTCCAACAAATCCTTATTTAAGGTTATTTTGTTCTCATGATAAGGCAGGCATTCCCCAAATCCGGTAATAAAAAACTCCCAGGGTCCGGGTTTCATAAGCCCGTCTTTAAAATCAGCTCCAAAAGATTCCTGATTGGCTCCGGCACCCCAACCACTACGACCGCCACCGCCCTGATACCCAAAACCTCTCACAAACTTTTCGGAAGTAGTGGCCTGGTCGATGTTGACATAGCGAGGGATATAAATACCATTAGGTCTCCGGCCTTTGTAATACTTATCTTCAAAGCCCTCTACCCTTCCCATAGCTCCTACCCTATAAGTATGATCCATAAGATTATGGCCCAGCTCTCCGCTGTCATTACCCAACCCGTTCTCAAAACGGCTGGAGGTGGAGTTCAAAAGAATTTGAGTGGTGCTTAAGGCCGAGGCATTGCAGAAAATGATTCTGGCCGAGAATTCGATGTCTTCGGAAGTTTCAGCATCTAAAATGCGTACCCCGGTAATTTTTTCCTTAGTCTCATCATAGATGATGGATTGTACTATTGAATAAGGCCTAATAGTAAGGTTGCCGGTAGCATTGGCTGCTGGCAAAGTGACGGCATTACTGCTGAAATAGGCACCATAAGGGCAACCGCGACTGCAGCGGTTTCTATACTGACACTTTCCCCTCCCGTTCAATGGTTCTGTGAGGTGAGCGGCCCGGCCAATGATCAGATGTCGGCCTGGAAATTCCTTTTCGATGCGCCCTTTTATACTTTTCTCCACACAGTTAAGTTCCATGGGCGGAAGGAAATGGCTGTCAGGCAACTGGGATAAGCCCAGTGGTTCACCACTAATACCGGCAAATTTTTCCACATAATCATACCAGGGTTCAATATCCTGGTAACGTATAGGCCAATCAACACCGTAGCCGTCCTTAACGTTGGCTTCGAAGTCCAAGTCACTCCAACGGTAACATTGCTTACCCCACAAGAGCGACCTCCCCCCCATTTGATGAGCGCGCACCCAGAGAAACGGTTTCACCTCCGTGTAGGGATTTTCCAGGTCGTTGGCGTAAAAATGTTTGGTGTCCTCACCAATGAAGCCTGTTCTTATGGAATTTTTGTGCTTTCCCCTATCCTCAGGACTGATAGCACCTCGCAATTCATGATCCCAAGGATCATTGTTCATGGTGGGATAGTCCTTTACGTGCTCTACCAATCTTCCCCTTTCCAGCACTAAAGTTTTGAGTCCGTTTTCACAAAGCTCTTTCGCGGCCCAACCACCGCTGATCCCAGAACCAATTACGATTGCATCGTAGGTCTGCTGTTGTTTTGCATCAATATTGAAATTGGCCATCTCTAGGGTTGTTTAACACTGAAGATAACTAAAAAATCGGATACAGCGCTGATCTTTCGAGGTCCAATCAAATCCAGATTAAAGGGAGCTAACCACCACTACACCTTGGGGGATTCCCCCCCGCCCCGGTTATAATTTATGGCTTGAGGGTGTCAAAGATTGAGATCACAAGAAAAAAATTTGAACTCAATGCTTAGGGCTCCAACCATATTTTACTTCGGAAAGCAGCATGCCCCCACTCACCCCGTAGTATCGCACTCTAGTGCACTCCGATCTTAGAATATCCAAAGGAGTATTTGGCTGGGATGGTAAAACCTTGCCATACACAATGCATCTTTACATGATCTGGCCAAGGTTAACGTATCCGTTACGGTTTATTGAAACGTCTTCATGATTGCCGCTGATATTGGAGTACCTATCCAAGGTGTACCTACAATTTACAGATCCCATTTCCAATGTCCCGTAGTGAAGGATCGTACCTGTTTCCATTGATATTCAGGTCACCGGACCAACCTCCTTTAACTATTAGCGTTTGCAAGGCACAAAAATCAGAAAGTTCGCTATTGTCCTCTATGAATATGTCTCCTCCAACACCTAGCAGGTTGTCCAAACCATTCAAACTGATAATTAAGTTGTCATAAACATGTATGTCCTCCCCAACATTCACCAATTCTTGGAGCCCGGTAATGTCTTTTAAAGCTCCATTCGATTCAATAGTAAACCGTTCCTCTACAGTTTGCAGCCCGCGTAAACCAGAAAGGTCGGCTAGCAAGGAGTTACTAAATAAGAAAACCGATCCTGCACTCTCACGAACATCGTGTAATCCTTCCAGGCTAGTTAAAACTGGGTTCTCCATGATGGTAATGCTTCCGGTCTCGGTCAAGCTTGACAGGGCCTTCAAATTCTCCAAGCTTAACTGGTTCCTTAACGAGATACTATTGCAAAAAGTAAGGTTATCCAGACCATCAAGGGAACGCAAAGACGAATTGTCGAAGAAATTTAGTGAGCCCAATTGACTTAGTCTATTTAATCCTTGTAAGTCAATAAGTCCCGGTGACTGATATACTTTAAGGCTCCAAACAATGGTGGTTAAGCTGCTGAGAGCAACTAAGCTTCGGAGGTGTGGATTCCCATCCAACTCCAAACTTCCATCTATAAACTGGAGTTTCTCCAAACCTGAAAGACCGGTCAACGATTCATTGTTCTCTATCAAAAGATCACCGCAGTTCACCAGGTTATTTAAACCCACTAAATTCTCCAGCAGCGGATTATCACTGATAGAGAGGCTTGCCAGCATACTGATATTTTCTAGTCCTCTTAAGTCCTGTATTAGGGGATTTCCCCAAACGCCTAAAAAATCTGCTATATGTTTTATTGATTGCAGACCGGTAAAGTCTTCAAGTACATGGTTCTCTTCAATCTCCAGGTATCCCACAGATTGCAGGTTTTGCAAGCCTGTTAAATTCTTAAGCTGGTAATTCTGCAACAACTGTAGTCTATGCCCTACAATAGTCAATCCGTCCAATCCCAGCAAGTTAGGTGCCGGTATTCTCTCGATTTCAAGTGAACTCTCTATGCTGTATAGAGAAGACAAATGGGTAAGATCGAGAATATCGGATTCTTCACCCCCCAAATGCAAGGAGCCCAATATATGGGTATAACCTTGTGAGCCGAAGTCTACCAGATCTTTTTGGGTAGATAAATTCACATCACCGGAGAATACTTTGGCGTCAATGCTGAATTGAAAGATGTCACTTTCCGTTTGTAATCCCTGACTGTCTTTGGCTCTTACCTTCCAGTAGTAGGTCTTTCCAGGCTCCAAAATGTCCAGCACCAAAGAGTCGTTTCTGAGATTATCGGCTTCCAGACCGAAATCGGAAGGAGCCAAGCTTAGCAATACCGCGTAGGTGATTTCATCGCCATCAGGATCACTGCTGTTCCAGCTTAGGGTTAGATTTGTAAAATCCTTTAAGGTACTACCATCAGCCGGTATGGGATTGTCAGGGGCCAATGGTGGTTGATTGTTGGACACTGGCGGGTTCACTATAGGGTCTTCATCATTGCTGCATGACAGGGTGGCGCAAAACAACAGGAGTATGAATATGGAATGTAACAGTTTCATGATTCTGGAAGGTTAATTAATAAGTATGGGTAGGTTTAAAAAATTGAAATTGGAGCGTCAGTTTAAGTGAGGGCCCCAGAGTGTAGACCCCGGCCCTCACTTTTATAATCTGAACATGCGATTAGTCCAGATAATATACATCGTCCCAGGACGAGGCACCTATAGCTCCAGATCCGGGACTTCCACCAACTAACCAGATCTTACCATCATAAGAAACTGAGCTCATGAAGACACTGGCACGATAACCGGCCTGGTCATTGGCCAAAATCCAGGTAATCCCATCCTCGCTGTACCATACATCCTCCAGTTCAATACTGGAATTGCTGGAGTTGGCGCCGCTGATTACCCAAATTTTCTCATCGTGCACCAAGCTGGCATGTCCAAATCGATCCCCATAAGGAGCTTCTGTGTTCACATTCTTCCAATCAATGCCATTGGTGGAGGCATATACATTGTTGGCACGTCCGCCGGTGAACCACATTTCATCCTTGTGTACCACTACCTGGAAATTCTGACCACTGGTGAAATTGGCATCGCCGGTTTCTAGAGTCCAGTTAATGCCATCGGCGCTGCTCCATACTTCCTTGCGCGAAATATTATCGGCATTATTGCGGCCGCCGATCACCCAAATTTTACCCTGATATACCACGGATTTATGTCCATATTTTGGAGGGAAGTCGGCATCAGAAGTTGCCAACTCCCAATCTATGCCATCTTCGCTGTACCATACATCATTGAACTCGTCACCGGCGCCTGAGCCTGCACGCCCTCCGATAATCCACATCTTACCACCAAATACCACAGAACTATGGGCCCCCCGGCCCGCAAAATCCGGATTGCCGGTAGCCATGGTCCAGGTGTCCCCATCGGTACTCGACCAGACATCGCTGTATCTGGCACCCCCGCTTCCCGGATTTCCCGCAATAATCCACATCTTATTATCAAACACCACAGAAGTGTGGCTATAACGATCCACAAATAAAGGATTATCATTTACCAAGGTAGCGCTTACAGTGGCCCGAGTGGTAAAGGACCAAGTATCGCTGGTGGTTTTCCCTCCCTGGCCATCAGATGCCACTATTTGCCAATAATAGGTGCTGTTATCTTTCAACTCATCCTCGGTCAACAAAGATGCGTCAAGCTTTACGGTAGTCCCTGATATTTCTTTGATCACCAACATGTCAGGAGGATTAGCAGTGCCTATATAAACCTCATAACTAATTTGGTCACCATCCGGGTCGGTAGATGGCTCCCATTGCAAGGTGGGTTGTAGGACAACCCCGGAAGTCTGGTCAGCCGGGCTGGTGAGGGTAAAAGCTCCTGGGGAATTGTTGGGTTGTACCCCTGTGGAAAACTGAAAGGTTTTAATAGTGCTCAACCCTTCAGGATCTAGGGCCATGACCTCACCTGAATAGGCCTGGTCAAATTCCAGGTTGGTTACAACAGTGGAAGTTGCGGTACTATTTTCAAGTACGGTCTGATCTTCTAGGTCAACCTGATAGCGTACCTGATCACCATCAGGATCTGCTGCAGGGGTCCAACTAACGGTCACGGAAGTGCCCTCGACCAAAGTAGTAACTTCAAAATTGCCAGGTGGCCTGTTAGGGATTACCGGCTCTTCATCGTCGCTGCATGCCCATATTGGCAGTAGAATTAGCAGCCATTTTGCATAGGTATTCATGATTCGTTTCTTTTTTAGTTATCAACAGCAAATTCCAAAAAGAGAATGGCCGATACATCAGGTGAAAGGTGGGTATGAACAACTAGGGGAAATCCCTGATAAAGGGAGTTGGTCCGGCAGATTAGTGAAGCAGTCCTTTTTCCATGGCCGACTTAATCAGTCCGGCCGTATTTCTAGCGCCAAATTTCTGAATAAGGTTGTTGCGGTGGCTCTCCACCGTTTTGGTGCTGATAAAAAGAGCTCCTGCGATCTCATGATTAGTATGTTCCTTAGCAATTAGATCCAGCACCTCCTTCTCTCTGCGAGTCAATTTTGGCACGAAACCAGGTTGTTGCGGATTGCCGATACTATCATTAAGCAGGATCTCTCTGATAGTGTCAGGTAAGTAGGTCTCGCCCTTATAAACTGCGGTAATGGCATTTACCAGTTCCTTGCGGTCGGTATTCTTTAACAAGTAGCCTTTGGCTCCTTGGCGCAGCATATTTTTTATAAAGCTTGGTTCACTGTAATTGGATAATCCAATGATCATAATACCTGGATAGTCTTTATGCAAGTCCTTTGCCAGCTCCAGGCCATTGCCGTCCGGCAGATTAATATCAAGAAGTAATACATCCGGTTGCAGCGAAGAGAGATCCTTTAGAAAATGGACTTTTCGTTCATAGGCCGCAATAACCTTTATCCCATGGGCATCTTCCAGCATAGATTCTATGCCTCTTATCACCATCAGATGATCATCCAGAATCGCCACTTTGATCATAACGGTCTTAATTTGGTTAAATCAATATCGATATTTACAGTAGTACCTCCAGTACCTGAGTCGATCTCCAGGTCTCCTTGCAAATAGTGCACCCTGGAACGAACGTTCTGCAGTCCAATGCCCTGGGCGTCTTCTTCAGGATCGAACCCGGTACCATTATCTTCTACCGCGATATGCAATCCCTGATCACGATGGTTGAGCTGCACCAAGGCCTCGGAAGCTTCGGCATGTTTGACTATGTTGTTCAAGAGCTCTTGAACCATGCGATATATGGCGGTTTCAGTTTCTTTTTCAAATTCGGGGCTTTTACCATAAAACTGAAAATCTATTTCCAGGGGATTGGCAGCAGCCACCTTACTGCAATATTGCCGAATGGCCTCAATAAGATCAAAATTGTGTAGAGCAGGGGGTGCCAGGTTGTGGGAGATGCGCCTTATCTGTTCCACCGCGTTGTCAAGCATAGAGATAGCCTCCTTGTAGGCATTTTTTTCCTTTTCCTTAAATCCTGTGGGATCCAAAGTGGTGATCTTGTACTTGATCACGGCTAAGTCACCGTTGATGCCATCGTGCAGATCTTGTGCTAATCGTACCCGCTCCTTTTCCTCCCCCTGGATCAAGGCTTCCAGTTTAACAATATCTTGTTGAGTCTGAAGTGCCAGGATTTGGTTCTGCTTGATACGCTGTCTTTGCTGGTAATAAAGCCACACTCCTAAGCTAAATAGTAAAAGGAAACCACCACCGACCATAGCCAGGTTCCGTTGGCTTTCCTTTCTCAACAGATCATTGGCCTGTTTTTGCAGCTGCAGTTCTTTCTGAGCAAGTTCACGGTCCTTTTTCTCAGTCTCATACTCAATTTGAAGGGTATTTATATTTTTTAGACTCTGCTCATTTACAATACTGTCATGGGTGTTGTGATACCGTTGGTAGCTCAACAAGGCCCTCTCATAGTCTCCTTTTCTTTGGTAAAGCCGGGACAACTGAAAATGCAACTCCCGAGTGGCTTTTTTACTTTCACCTGCCCAGTTTAACCCTTCCAGCAGAGCGTTCTCCGACCCTTGCAAATTACCCATCTCCAGGTGGGCTTTTCCCATATTAGCTAAAGTGGCAGCCATTTGGGTATGGTATTCATTGGCTTCCTGCAATACATAGGCTTGGGATAAATAGTAGAGGGCTGAATCGTACTGCTGCTGTTGTACATATATATCTCCTATATCAGCATAGTTTATGGACTGCCCCCAATAATTATTTTGATCCAGTGCCAGGGCCCGCCGGTAATTCAACAAGGCCTGTTCGAACAAGCCCTGTTGATGATACACGCTGCCCAGATTGTGAAGGGCATTGGCTAAGCGGTTTGTATCTTGTGCCTGCTGGTGTATCCCGATAATTTCGTTGAAGGTCTCTATGGACTCCTTATATCGCTCCAGATTTTTGTAAACCAGGGCAATACTGTTTTTGGTAAACCCCACTCCCGTCATATCCTGGCGCTGTTCATAGATCCTTAGAGCGGAAAAATATTCGGTTAAGGCCGCGTCGTAGTTGCCCATTTGACTAAGAATAGTTCCTTTTTGAAACTGACCATTGGCCATGGCAAACGTATCGGCTTCAGATACGGAAAATGCATGATATTGGCCCATCAACTCCAATGCTGCGGAAAAGTCACCTTTTAGTCTGTATAAAACTGCTTGTCGATAGGCACTAATCGCTATGCCTTCGGGATCTTCCAAGCTCTCAAAAAGGGTTTTGGAGCTATCCACATGTGCCAGGGCAGCCTCCAGGTCTGAATACATCAGTAGCCATCCCAGTCTTCCATGGGCTTTGGCAATGTCTTTCTGAGTATTCGAAGTATTCACCACCTGGTATAGACTATCCACTTCTGCATCCTGAGCATATGCCCAGAGATTCCAGAACAGCATCAGCCCTACCACAGCTTTAATAGTGATCATTACCATAGGTTGAAATTCAAGAGGAATATCTACTATAATATAATTAAAGATATTTAATCCCAACTTAGAGTTACCATAGTCCTGCGGTAACACATCATTGTTTTCGAAATTCGAAATAGATGATCTCTTCACTCTCTTCTTCAAAGGCCCATTGCATGAGGTTTTCCGAAAAAGAAACTTGTAGGTCATCATCAAATAAGGGCCTGGTGTCGCCATCGGGTGGGCTAGTGGTACCCTGGATGCGATAAAAGTTTTCATTTAGTTTTAGCCAGGTACCCTCATAAATCACTCCTGCTTCAAAACAATCACCGGTACCATCCAGGCCACCGTCTGTCCTCAGAATGATGATGGTGGGCCGTGTACAATTCAACTCGTAGTTCTCTTGCGAGTTGATATTACCATTAGCATCCAGATCAAATACCCGGACCAAAAGCCAACTGCCAATGATAGGATCCTGGTCACCGTCAGGTTCTGAAGAGTCATCAGTATTGCAGGACGGACCATTTAGAAGTATTAAAAGGCAAAAAACTGATATTAAGTTTTTCATGGTTGTGATAATTGATTTTCTGTGCCAAGATGAGCATGACGGCACTTTCAAAAATCAGGTGATGTAAGGGAATTGGAAACTCAGGGTTTTCCCCAGGGGGTAGAAGTAGTATATCGAGCCCTCGAAGTGCCGATGATATTTAAGGCAGAGAGTAGGCAGAGGCCTTGAAGAGAAAGGTAGAGATTGTGATCATTTTCCCAACAACACCTTGGGGGATCCCCCCCGCCCCGGTTATAATTTAAGGGTTGGGGTGTCAATGCATGAGATGCCCTGAATTTATTTTAATTGTCCACCAGCTCTCACCCTGGGAAATTGGGATGCAACGTAATTGATCAGCAGGAAATGGTCATAGTTCAGTAAGTTCGACATAGCCCTAAATCAGCAGATGCACCTATGAATCCGGGGTCTGCCTCCTTTTAGATACCTCCTTTTAGATGGTCCTCAAATGTTTTTGCTTGATAAGGTCCTTATAGCGGTGTTGGGTTTCTTCAGTCCATTCAATAATCTTGTTCCTCATCTGTTGTCCCACCTTCCGGTATTCTTCTTCTTGGTATAAGTTTTGCATTTCTCCCGGGTCCACTGCCAAGTCATACAATTCATCTACATCACCGCTAAGCCAATGGTAAACGTATTTATATTGCAGGTAGCGGCAAATGATGACCTTCCCGTGATTACTAGCGCCATGGATTTCCGAGAACAATGCCTCACGATGCTGATCTGACGATTGCCTTAAAACCGGCATTAGACTTTTCCCATCTATTTCAGCAGGGGTTGGTAAATTGAGTGCCTCTAGTACTGTAGGCAAAAGATCTACTGAAGATACCAGTTGCTCAATTTCAGTACCGGAAGCTTCCAATCCTGGGATTCGCAATATAGCCGGCACGTGGAATAGTTCTTCGTAACCATTTCCTCCCAGTTTATAGATCATACCATGCGCACCCACCATGTCGCCGTGATCCGTAGTGAAAATAATTATAGTATTGTCCCACTGGTCGGTTTCTTTCAAAGTTTGCAGTACTTTTCCAATTTCCTCATCAATATAGCTGCTGTAGCCCCAGTACCGGCGAATGTAATCCCGGTATTGATCGTTACTCCATTGCCCTAAAACATACTGCAATTCCGGTTTGTTTTGCGAACGTGGTTTGTCCTTTAAACTATCCCTTAGGTTAATAGGTAGCGGTACTTCACTGAGCGAGTATAAGGTATCCCATGGTTTAGGTGGGGCCACCGGTAAGTGAGGCCCAAAGAATGAGATTACTGCTGCCCAAGGCTGATTATTCTGTTGATGCTCGTTAATGAAACGCTGGGTTTGTTCCCTGAAGAAGGCTGCCATATGATACTTTTCACCTAACTTGGAATACATGTGTTGCCCTTCAGGCGCAGACTGCAAAGCATCATGGTTACCTGCCATCCGGGCAAACTCCTGTTGTCCATGGCTTATTAACCAATCTTTGTACTGCCGCCAGCCGCCAGCCCAATCTTTAAAGCCCAATTGAGGAAAATCCTCCCCCAGCCCGCTCGGTACCTTTTTAGCTATCCATCCGGAATCACCAGCTACCCGCTGGTAATGCCAGTAATCTTTTATCTCCTCTCCCACTGGATCCTGTGGGCCAGATTCGTGCATATAATCAATACCATCACCGTCAGTCCTCCCCACATACATAGAACCAGCCAAATGGGCCTTGCCAAAATACCCGGTATGAAATCCGGCCTGCGACAGCAAGGTGCCTAAAGTGGGCAGGGTTGGATCCAGCATTACATTATTGGTATACACATTATGGTTATGCAGGTATCTGCCGGTAAGCAAAGAGGCCCGTGAAGGGCTACAGGCAAATGCCGCTATATAATAGTTTTCCAGAAGGAAACCTTCTTGAGCCAACTCATCCAGGTATGGGGTTTTAATATTGCTATTGCCGTAAGCACCCACACAACTTAAGGGGTGTTGGTCGGTCACTATGAAAAGCAAATTGGTATTGGCCGTGTTCTGGGACTTTGGGGTGTCCTCCCGCGCCTGACAGCTTACCAGGTAGAAAACCGCGGCAAGTAAAAACCAGGTAGGCCGTGATGTCAGTTTCAATAATTTATTTTTGCCAGTTGACATAGTGGAATAATCAAGGGTTCAGATTGAATATATAAAAACCTTTGATTCCAGGCCACAATCCTTCGCACAGATCCCGTGGCGCTCCCATTAAGATACCCTTGGAAATTACGGAAAAGTCATCAGCCTTTAATCTCTTCCCAATTTTTGTAAATTGTAATTGATGCTCATTTTAGTCGGTCTCCATGTTAACGTTCGAACCCCTTATCCCACAGAACTGGCCCCATTTGCAGGCGCTTTTTGGTGAAAAAGGAGCCTGCGGAGGGTGTTGGTGCATGTATTGGCGGCTCTTCCACCAGCAATATGAGCAGCAGAAAGGAGAAAAGAATAAAGCTTCGCTAAAAGAGCTTGTGCAGCAGGGAATGTTTCTAGGAGTTTTAGCAATGAATAATGAGGTACCCGTGGGTTGGTGTTCAGTATCCCCAAAACCTTCATTGGTTAGGCTGTCCAAGTCCAGACTCTTCAAGAATTTGGAAGATACCGAAGCTGCCTGGAGCATCACTTGTTTGTTTGTAAATAAAGACTTTAGAAATCAAGGATTATCCACTCAATTGATAAACGCGGCCTCACAATATGCTTTCGAAAACGGGGCTGCGCTGGTTGAAGCCTACCCTATTTTGCCCCAAAAGAAGAACGTTCCGCCGGTATTTGCATATGTGGGATTTGAAAGCGCTTTTCGTAAGGCGGGATTTGAAGAGGTAATTCAGGTTTCACCCACCCGGTCGGTGATGCGGCTAACCAATTCTGGAGATGATTAGTACAATTTTGAATTAAATAGACACTTTCTTAGCTTCACTATCAAATTACGTCGCTCCGACAAAGCTGAAATCTGTGCCTAACCTGAATGAAAAGAAAAGATTTTATCAAAACTTCTTCTTTATTGGTCACCGGAAGCATGGTGGCTCCCTTTATCTCCTGCCAACCATCTTCCCATGAAACCATGACCGCACAGGCTCGAAAAAACTGGGCTGGTAATTACAGCTATAAAGCCCCAAACCTACATCTTCCACAAACGACAGAAGAGGTACAAGCATTGGTTAAGGAATTGGATAAGCAAAAAGCCTTGGGCTCCAGGCATTGCTTTAACAATATTGCCGATAGCCCCATGAATCAGATATCTACCCAAAACCTGAAGGGGCTGGTCGACTTGGACAGCCATCGCTTAACAGTAACAGTTGAAAGCGGAGTTCGTTACGGGGATATTTGTTCTGAACTACATGAACAAGGTTTTGCGCTACATAATCTTGCTTCCCTGCCGCACATTACCACTGCCGGTGCTTGTGCCACCGGAACACATGGATCGGGAGTTCATAATGGAAATTTAGCCACGGCAGTGAATAAGCTGGAGTTGGTGGTAGCCGATGGATCCGTGATGGAGGTTTCCAAAGCTCAAGATCCGGATCTGTATGCGGCGGCTGTAGTAGGTTTAGGCGCATTTGGCATCGTTACCAAAGTCACCTTGGATATGCAGCCTACCTATAACATGAGGCAGGACGTGTTTCAGGATCTGCCGTTGAGTGCCTTTACGGAACATTTTGAGGAGATCATGTCTGCGGGATACAGCGTCAGCCTTTTTACGGACTGGATGGATCAGAAGATCAGCCAGATATGGATCAAACGTCGGTTGGACCAGGAGGTCTTGGATTTGGGTCAAGAGTTTTTTGGAGCGGGAGCCGCCACTAGAAACCTACACCCTATTACCAGTTTGTCGGCCGAACCCTGTACGGAGCAAATGGGGGTAACCGGCTCTTGGTGGGATCGATTACCTCACTTTAAAATGGGGTTCACCCCCAGTAGCGGAGCAGAGCTGCAATCGGAATATTTTGTGCCCCGTCACCATGCGATTGAAGCGATTCTAGCTTTGGAGCAGAAAAGGGATTTGATCAACCCGCAATTGCAGATCAGCGAACTGCGTTCCATAGCCGCGGATGATTTTTGGATGAGCCCTTGCTATCAGCAAGACTGCGTGGCCATACATTTTACCTGGAAACCCAATTGGCCGGAAGTGAGTAAGCTTTTACCAATGATCGAAAACGAGCTGTCTCCCTTTAAGGTAAAACCTCACTGGGGAAAGCTCTTTACCCTCAAGCCTCAAATTCTACAATCTCGGTATGAACGATATGCGGATTTTAAGGCTTTGGCGGTCAAATATGACCCCGGTGGAAAATTCAGGAATGCGTTTTTGGACCTGAATATTTACGGGGACTGACAATGATGCGTGCTCCGGAATGATGTTCATAGAATCTCCATTGCTGAATTCAGGTTTACTATCCTCATTTTCATCTGACCAACTACTATAAAATAAAGTCATTCTGAGTAACTTTAATGCGTTTACCGTTTAGACCTAACTGAGGCATGTTGCGTATTCTCACCATATTGTTGGCCGTTTCGGCCTTAGGCGCCTGCAAAACCGTGGAGCCCTATCAGCGTGTTTACCTCAACGATGAGGACATGCTGCTGCAACAGCGCCCCTCGGCATTTAACGAGATCAATGCTGCCAACTACAGGGAAGGAGCGGCTGGGGCCATAGGGGGAAAATCCGGCGGGGGATGCGGCTGCAACTAATTATACTATCCTTTCTGTCCCTAATATCAATCACCTGTGTAGTAGCACAAACACCCGATTCTTCCAGGGTTAAAATAACCGATGATATCGATGTAAACTTCTTATTTAGCTATTACCAGCAGGACGGCAACCACAGTGCGGTGACGGGTGGTATGGGTACTGAAAAGCTAGAGGATCTGGCCTCCGTACTGGTGGTCAATGTCCCTTTGGACAGCAGCAGAACACTTACGGTAAGCGGAGGCCTTACCTACTATTCCAGCGCTTCCAATGATAATATAGATTTCCGGGTATCCAGTGCCTCCAAAGAAGAATTTCGTGGTGACCTTGATCTGACCCTGAGCAAATATAATACAGCTACTGGTACCTCCCGCAAATATCAGTTCGGGGCATCCTTGGACGTTGATTATCTGTCCACCTCTCTGGGTTACGGCTGGACCAAGCTTTGGCCACTACAAGACCGTCAACTTAGCCTTAATGGCAAGTTTTACTTCGATAGCTGGGTTTGGTTGATCTATCCGGAAGAACTAAGGGGCACTGAAAGAGCGCAAGTACCCACCAACAAAAGGCTCACCTATAACTTAAGCATCGATTATTCATGGACCATAAACAAAAGATTACAAGCTGCCATAATTGCGGAACCTACTTACCAGCACGGTTTGCTATCCACTCCTTTTCATCGGGTATTCCTGGCTGATTCTCTCGGTACCTTTTTGGAAACATTGCCCCAGGACCGCTTCAAGCTTCCCCTGGCATTAAGGCTGCACTACTTCGCCGGAGATCTTATAGTAATGCGCTTCTACTATCGGTTCTTTGTAGATAGTTGGGGTATAAAAGCTCATACTGCAAATCTGGAAGTTCCGTTTAAGTTCGGGCCAACTTTTACCGTGTTTCCCTTCTATCGCTATCACACTCAAAAAGCCGCTAATTATTTTGCCCCCTTCCAAACGCATCGATTTGGCGAACGGTACTATACTTCAGATTTTGACCTGTCGGACTTACACAGCCACCGTTACGGCCTGGGAGTAAGATTCACTCCTCTAAAGGGAATAGCGCGTTTCAAGTGGAGTAAACGCAAACTTACCGAGTTCAAAGGTTTTGAATTGCGGTATGCCAACTATCAGCGGGAAGATGGACTGGATGCCTGGAACATCAGCGTCAACACATCTTTCGTGATACGCTGAGGATTTGAGAGTAAAGATTTTTAAATATCCCTTTTGACCTTATCTTTGAAGCCATAACCTTTTTTTTATGATCACCATTATTTGCACAACCAACCGGAAGCCCTCCAAATCCAGGGTGGTTGCAGAATTTTATCAGTCACTCTTGGACCAAGCAGAGTCAAAAAGCCGCATTATGGACTTGAGTGATTTACCCCCGGATTTCACATCCACCGCCTTATATGAAAATGCTGGCAACAATGAATCCTTCAATCAACTAATGGGGCAAATTGAGGACTGTGAAAAATTTGTATTTATCGTGCCAGAATACAATGGCTCATTTCCCGGTGTCCTTAAAGCATTTATTGATGGCCTTAAATATCCCGCGTCCTTTAAAGACAAAAAATGCGCACTTGTGGGTATTTCCTCAGGCACTCAAGGCGGCGCACTAGCCCTCAGTCACTTAACGGATATATTCAACTATTTGGGTATGAATGTTCTGGCTTTGAAGGTGCGAATGCCTCGAATTGAAGCCATTTTAATTGACGGCAAGATAACCGATGACTTTTCTTTAGAACTTTTGGATATGCAGATCGAGCAGTTACTGAAATTCTAAAAAATGAAAAAGCCCCCATTGGAGGCTTTTTCCCACTAAACATCAAAAAACCACTTAACTATCAACTATAAAAAATTTCCCAAAAGGGATTAGTCCACATTATCGTGCAAGTATTTGTTATTGCCCAAGATCTGATTGTCATCATTCAGATGGTACTTAGAGATATTCTTCTCTGAGCTATGGGGCACGTCTTGCAGGCGCACATCTTTGCGCAGGTAAGCTGGTACATCCAGCTTTTCTTTAAAATTATCGGTAGTAACAGGATTGCTCACACCTTTCAGGCGGTTGACCCGGTCTTCAGCTTGCTTCTGCAACATCTGTCTTTTGTTTTCCACAGCTTCAGAATGTTGCTTGGGAATAAAAGCGCTTTCGATGGGCTTATCTGTTTCCTCTGCAGTTTGTGAGTTCGTCTCCATGTCAAACTCCCACTCAATCACATTCTGGTCCTGGTCTTCCTCCGGCTGCTCTAACTCGGTATGTTCAGGCTTCTCATTCTCAATGGGTTTGGAGAATCCTTCAAAAGCATAACCTTTCTTGGGTTGACTCGGTGATTCTGATTGTTCATTATTTTTGGCAAAGCCGCCGAATAGTTTTATTTGTTTGTTCGATTCCAGGTCAAATACCTTTTTCTCAGGCTGTAACGACAAGGTCCCAGTGTTGTTGTCAAATCCTGTGGCAATCAATGTTACCCGTATGCTTTCACCAAGATCGGGGTCTACACCATGACCGAAGATCACCTCTGCATCCGTACCGGCCATTTCCTGAATGTATTCGGTAATGTCGGTAAGTTCGTCCATTTGAAGTTCTGCTTCCTCTCCACTAATAATGGATAGCAGTATCTTTTGAGCCCCGTGAATATTCTCGTTGTTCAGTAAAGGAGAAGACATGGCTTCCTCGGCGGCTCTGCGGGCGCGGTTTTCGCCTTCGGTGGTGGAAGATCCCATCACAGCTGCTCCGGAGTCATTCATGACGGTTTTAACGTCTTCAAAGTCCACATTTACATATCCGGGCACGGTTATGATCTCCGCAATCCCCTTACTGGCGGTTGTAAGTACATTATCGGCCTTAGCAAAGGCTTCGCTTATAGCCAGATTACCGTGGATTTCACGAAGTTTGTCATTGAGAATTACCAGTACGGTGTCGCAATTCTCTTTCATTTCTTTAATGCCTAATTCCGCCTGCTCCATTTTCTTTTTGCCCTCGAAGCCGAAGGGTACCGTAACGATTCCTACCGTGAGGATCTCCAACTCTTTGGCCACTCTGGCAATCACCGGGGCAGCTCCAGTACCGGTACCACCACCCATACCGGCAGTTATAAATACCATTCTGGTGTCCTCTTGCAACAGTTCCCGGATCTCTTCCTTGTTTTCCAAGGCGGCATTCTTCCCAACCTCGGGATTGGCCCCTGCGCCTAAACCTTGGGTTAGATGCACCCCAATTTGCAGACGGTTGGGAATAGGACTGTTGTTTAAAGCTTGTGAGTCTGTGTTGCACACAATGAACTCTACATCCTTAATACCTTGATTAAACATGTGGTTGACAGCATTGCTGCCTCCTCCCCCCACACCGATCACTTTTATGATCGATTTATGGTGTTTGGGAAACTCGAATTTATAGGTGTTTAGTGACATGGTAAAAAAATTTATTTGCGATAATGTTTTAGTATTCTAATAGTCTTTGTCGTCAAAATCATCAATTAAAAGATCTTTGGTTTTATCCAGGATCCTTCGGAAAAAATCAGCACCGTTACTGCTTTCACGAACCGGAGTATGTCCTACTCCTACTTGCTGATAGCGGTTCTCGCGTTCATCCAGAGCCCTGAACCCGGATAATACCAGCCCGATACTGGTAGCGAACATAGGACTCTTCACCACTTCTACTTTGCTCTTACCCAAATGCTCATTGGGATAGCCGATACGGGCATCCATCCCCGTCATATACTCAAATAGTTGCTTGGCATATTGCAGTTGGGAACCACCACCGGTAATGACCAAACCTCCCGCCAGCTTATTCTCAAAACCCGATGTGATGATCTCGGTGTGAACCAACTCGATGATCTCCTCCATTCGGGCTTCAATGATGTGAGCCAGATTCTTAATGGAGATCTCTTTAGGCGGCCGGTTGCGAAGCCCCGGGATACTAACAATCTCATTGGGATTGGCTTCTTCCGCTATGGCCTTGCCAAACTTTACCTTCAGTTGCTCAGCCTGATGCTGCATTACGGAGCATCCCTGCTTTATATCGCTGGTAATGATGTTGCCTCCAAATGGCACTACGGCAGTATGGCGGATTATATTATCATGGAACAGCGCAATATCGGTGGTGCCACCGCCTATGTCCACCAGACATACACCAGCTTCTTTTTCTTCATCGCTGAGTACTGCCAGACTAGAAGCCAGGGGCTCTAGAATAAGGTTCTCAATTTCCAGACCGGCACGGCGAACACATTTATTTACGTTGTTAATAGCGTTGGTTTGAGCAGTGATCACGTGAAAATCTGCTTCCAGTTTCACTCCCGACATCCCTACAGGATCTTTGATACCTTCTTCATAATCTACCACATAATCCTGGGGCATTACGTGGATGATCTCACTTCCAGGAGGGATCACAATGCGATACATGTCATTGGTGAGGCGATTTACATCCTCAATGGTGATCTCATCGTCATTCGATTTTCGGGTAATGCTCCCATGGTGAACAGAGCTTTTAATATGTTGGCCAGCTATACCTACGTTGACTACCCGGATATTTATTCCGGCCTGTTCTTCAGCCTCACCGACAGCCTTGGAAATTGCATGCACCGTTTTATCGATATTGGTTACAATACCCCGGATTACTCCATCCGAAACAGCTTTGCCCATACCAAGCACTTCCAGCTTTCCGTATTCGTTTTTGCGACCTACGATGGCACAAATCTTTGTGGTTCCAATGTCTAAGCCAACAACGATTTTGTCTTTTTGCATTGTTTTGGTATTAAATTGTTAATAGTTATAAGTTTAGTTTTATGATTAATTAAGTAGTTCATTCACAGATAATCTGCTCCCGGTATTGCACATTTACCCGGTTATATTTGTTCCACCCTTCTTTGGGTAAGATCTTTTTATAAAAAAGCTCCAAGCGCTGGAATTTGCTGGACATATCGTCGGCATTTCCAAACTCGATATATTGCTTGCCCACTTGTGGGTATAATACGATGTTACCTTTCTCATCTATGTCCAATTGAGCAATCTGAGCCTTCCAAAAATCGTCCTCATCTATAAACTGTAACAAGGCCAGTATTTGGTGAGATTCATCTGGAACTCGCCCACCCTCTTCGATCAATTGGTCGGTATAATTGCCGGACACTAGGGGCACCCGGGCGCTGAACGTTTCTGATGTCGCCAGGATATTACCCTCTTTGGTGATATAGGCATCAGGCTTTTGAGGTCTCAGCAACCGTGCTATGGGTGTACTTTGGGTTACCTGCACCACCAATTTTCCTTTGAGATTTTTGAATACCTGAGCTTGCTCGATATATTGATGGCTGAGCAATCTCTGCTCCATTTCATGAAGCTCCCCTTCGGTAATGTTCTGACCTATTACCTCTTGGGTGCCGGAGGCCAATTCTTTAATATCCTCTCTGGAGATAAACAAGTTGCCGTTTTGGTTCAGGATACTGATATCCATATCTAAGCTCGATTTGGTATGGTGTTTTTTCTCCACAAAACCGATCAGCGCCACCAAAACCAGACAGCCCAGTACAATTTTTCCAGAATGGATAAGTGATTTATTTGTCTTTATCATGATCTTCTAAAGCTTCTTTAATGGGTTGTACTAATTGGTCAATGTCACCCGCTCCAATAGTAAGAATTACCTGATGCGGTTTTTTGCTCAGTTCCTCTACCACATTATCCATAGTCACCAGGTGATAGGGTACAGTGAGCTCCTTTCCTATCAAATTGGAGGTCACTCCGGGAATAGGCTTTTCCCGCGCAGGGTATATATCCAGCAAATAAACTTCACTGGCCAAACTCAAGCTGCTGCCGAATTCCACTGCAAAATCTTTGGTCCGACTGAACAAATGAGGCTGAAACACGGCGGTTACTTGTTGATCTGGGAACAGCTTTTTCACGGAATACAACAAGGCCTTTATTTCGACAGGATGATGGGCGTAGTCATCGATAAAGACCAGGTTGGATTCGTTAATAATGAATTCAAAGCGTCTTTTAACACCCGTGTATGAGGCTAGAGCTTTGCGAATCTCCTTTTCGTCCAAACCCAGTGACCAGCCTACAGCTATGGCCGACATGGCATTTTCAACGTTGTGGAATCCTGGCATGCCTAAGTTCAATTGATCCATGTTAATATCCGGTGATGTAAAGTCAAAAATGAATGTGTTATCCTTGATGGCTACTTGAGTAGCACTAAAAAAGCCTGATTCTATCCCGTACGAATACCCCCTAACCCCTGATGGAATGTGATCCTTCAACTGTTGATAGACCCGATTATTTATGAATACCTTCCCGCCGGGTTTTATTCGTGATAAAAAGTCTCTAAAACTTTGGTGCATATGATCTACATCACCATAAATATCCAGGTGATCTGCATCCATAGCGGTAATCACCGCCACATCGGGATTAAGTGTCAGGAAAGAGCGGTCGAACTCATCGGCTTCAACCACTACTACCTGGTCCTGTGCGGCCTCTGGTTCTAGAATAATATTGCTCCCGTAATTTTGGGTGATACCCCCGATAAAAGCAGTACTGGCCCGGTTGGATTGCTTCAGCATATGCCCTATCATGGAACAAGTGGTAGTTTTGCCGTGCGTACCTGCCACAGCCACCGTAAAATAGGGTTCGGTGACCATACCCAGCATTTCCGATCGTTTCAGGAAGGGCACGCCCAGCTGCTCCAAGGTAATTCGGATGCGGTTCTCCTGGGGTATGGCGGGAGTATAAACCACTAATCTACCCGGATGCTCTGCTATGAACTCTTCAGGGATGGTATCGCTGTCGTCCTGGTAACTGATGTTGATACCTTGCGCTTCCAATCCTTCGGTGATAGCAGTTCGAGCACGATCGTAACCGGCAATAGCCAGACCCTGCTGCTTACACCACTGTGCCAGTGCGCTCATCCCGATTCCTCCTATGCCTAAAAAATAGATCATATTTACCTCTTGCAATTTCAACTTGCCAGTTTCAATACTTCATTAGCAATATGCCTGGCCGCTTGTGGCCGGGCCATCTTACTGATATTCTTACTCAGAATTTTCTGTTTTTCAATATCCTGTACTAAGGATATGGCCTCCGTTACCAGCTTGTGGGGCGCTTCGTGGTCCTTGATCAGCAAAGCAGCCTGTGAGTCCACTAGAGCCTGAGCATTTTTAGTCTGATGATCCTCCGCCACGTTAGGGGAAGGCACCAGGATCACTGGCTTTCCCGTGAGGCACAACTCAGCAATGGACAATGCTCCGGCTCTCGATATCACTACATCAGCTGCCGCGTAAGCCAAATCCATTTCCTTGATAAATTCAAATACCCGCAAATTGGACTGGTCGATGTCCACCAGGGTGTTTTTGATCTCCTGGTAATAAAGCTTGCCGGTCTGCCAGATCACCTGTACTTGTTGCTCGCGGAACTGCTGCAGTTTTCCTAATAGACTTTGATTAATAGTCCTGGCTCCCAGGCTACCACCAAATACCAATACTGTGGCTTTGTGTGCATCCAGCTTAAAGAAATCCAGAGCTTGTTGACGAAGAGTATGGACCTCCATCAACTGTGCACGCACAGGGTTGCCTGTGAACACCAATTTATCTTTGGGGAAAAAGCGCTCCATATTTTCATACGCCACACAAATGGTTTTAACTTTGGGCGCCAGCCATTTGTTGGCCAGCCCGGCATAGCCATTTTGTTCCTGTATTAAAGTAGGGATTCGACGTCGGGTGGCGGCATATAGTATGGGACCACTGGCATAGCCTCCGAATCCTACTACTACATGGGGCTTGAATCTTTTTAGGATCCCTCCAGCCTTCAAGATAGAAACCAATAATTTGAAGGGAAACAACAAATTTCCCAAGGATAACCTGCGCTGCAATCCGGTAATGGAAAGCCCCTCTATCTTATACCCCGCCTCGGGTACTTTTTGCATTTCCATCTTCCCACGTGCTCCTACAAAGAGGATTTCGATATCCTGGTTCATTTGCTTGAGGGTGTTGGCAATGGCAATGGCCGGATAAATATGGCCGCCTGTGCCTCCACCGGAAATTATGATGCGATATGGTTGCGTAGATTCCAAGTTCTTTTTACTAAGCCGCTTTCGACAAGCTGCCACTTACTTTTAGCTTGCGATCCATCTGTTGGTTCTGTTCCTCTTTACTGACACTTAAAATGATGCCCAGGGCAATACCATTGAATAGCAGGGAAGTCCCCCCCATGCTTACTAAGGGCAAGGGCAAACCCGTTATAGGGCCCAGGCCTACTGCAACACCCATATTGACCAGTGCCTGCGCCACCAGCGCAAAAGCCAATCCCGCCGAAAGCAAGCCCCCGAAGGCCCGGTCGCTTTTGGCCACGGTACGCATACCCCGGTACAAGAGCGTCAGGTACAGCATGATCACCCCGATGGCTCCTAGAAACCCATATTCTTCAATGATAATAGCGTAGATGAAATCTGAATAGGGATGTGGCAGGAAGTTTCGCCGGACACTTTTGCCTGGTCCTTTTCCGGTAATACCACCCGTCGCAATGGCTATGTAGGATTGTTCGGCTTGGAATGGTATCTCCTCGTTACTGAAAAAACGCTCTACTCTAGATACGACCGTTTCTCCTCGTTGGCCAAATTGTACAGCTAGGCTTCCTGCCAGGGCACCCACTATCAATAACATCAATAAATATTTTATAGGGACCCGTCCGATAAACATGATCAGCAGACAGGTCAGGAATAATAGCAATCCTGATGAAAAATCAGTCATGGCTATTAATCCGCATATTACCCCGCACCACAAAAGCATAGGGATGAAAGATTCTTTGAAGTCGGCAATATTCTGTTGGCGTTTGGACAACATGCTGGCCAGATTGGCGATAAGAGCCAGTTTTGCCAGGTCCGAAGGCTGGAATGGTTGATTAATTAGAGGTATAGTGATCCAACGGGTGGCATCGTTGATGTTAACGCCGTATTTCCAGGTTATGATCAGCAACGGTACAGACAACCAGAGAGCAAACTGGCTCAACCTGGAGTAGTACCGGTAGTCGATCTTATGGGCTACCCACATGGCGCTTAGGCTTAACAACACCAGCCCGGAATGCTTGAACAGGTAATGTTCTGTATTCCCATCCATCATTTTGTATGCCAGGGTGCCGGTAGCACTGTAAACCACCAATATGCTTAAGCAAGAAAGCAATATCACTACCGTCCAGATCACTGGATCACCATTTATATGTTTTTGAGTCCACGCCTTAATCATCACACTAACACTTTTTTTGATCTAACTTTTTTTTTATTCTCTACCGCCTTTTTGAATTTCTCGCCCCTCTCCTGGTAATTTTTGAACAGATCGAAACTTGCACAGGCGGGCGACAGCAACACCACATCGCCATAACCTGCTACTTGCATGGCGGCCTCAATAGCAGATTCCATGGAGTCCACCTCTTTGATTTCAGGGACAATCTCTTCCCAAGCTTCACGTAATGGGGTGTTATCCACACCCAAGCAGATAAGTGTCTTGACTTTTGCGGACACCAGATCTTCAATCAGGGAATAGTTGTTCCCTTTGTCTATTCCTCCGGCAATCCATACTATGGGTTTATCGAAACTTTGCAGCGCATAAAACACAGCGTCAACATTGGTAGCTTTGGAATCATTGATATAGACCGCTCCTTGCAGTTCACCCACATATTCCAGGCGATGTGCTATATTCTTGAAGCTGTTCAGGCCCTGGATCAACTGGTCTAAGGGGACATCACAGAGAAGGGCCGCCAGGCTGGCTGCCATAGCATTGACCATATTATGAGGCCCTTGCAGTGGTATCTCGCTGAGGGCGATCTCGAAAGGCCCGTTGGGTGGCAGTTCCAGATTGAAGTGCAGGCTGTTTGCTTCTGCAAATGCACCGGGATCCTGGTGGCGTACTAGTGAAACTGCAAATTTAGCGGCCTCTAGCTGTTGACGACGCAACTCAGTGGAGATCACCTCATCATCGGCAAAGTATATAAAGCAATCTTCGCCGGTCATATTTTGCTTAATGCGGAATTTCGATGCTACATATTGCTGGAAATCGTCCTGGTATCGATTCAAATGATCCTTGGTAATATTCAGCAGAACAGCTATGTCGGCTTTGAATTGAAACATTCCATCCAGCTGAAAACTGCTGACCTCCACCACATAGTAATCGTAATCATCATCTATTACCAGGCCAGCCAGGCTATGCCCCACGTTACCGGCCAGTCCCACCTTAAGCCCCGCTTCTTGTAGCAGATGATGGGTCAACAAAGTGGTGGTAGTTTTGCCATTTGTGCCGGTGATGGCAATCAATTTGGCGTTGGTATACCTGCTGGCAAATTCCAACTCGGAAATTACCGGAATACCCCGGTCCACAAAGCCTTGCACTATAGGTACCTGATCCGGGATACCCGGACTTTTTACCACTTCAAGAGCGTTCTCCCACAGATCTTGAGAATGCCCCCCCTCCTCAAAAGGTATCCCGGCTTTTTGCAAAGATCTTCGATAATGATCGGCGATGATTCCGGAATCAGATACAAACACTTCTAATCCCTTAGCCCGGGCCAACAATGCTGCCCCGGTACCGCTTTCTCCTGCTCCTAATACGATGATGCTTTGGGACATTTATCTGAGTTTTAAGGTTGCCAATGAAAATACCGCCAACAGAATACCGATCAGCCAAAAACGGGTAGCGATCTTTGACTCGTGGTAGCCTTCTTTTTGATAGTGATGGTGCAAGGGCGCCATCTTGAATATGCGCCGGCCTTCTCCATATTTTTTGCGGGTATATTTGAAATAGAATACCTGCATCATCACCGAAATATTCTCAATCAGGAAAATCCCGCACAAAACCGGGATTAACAGTTCTTTTCTAAGAGCCAGTGCCAACACTGCTATAATACCCCCCATAGTAAGACTGCCGGTGTCTCCCATGAATACCTGGGCTGGAAAACTGTTGTACCACAAAAACCCGATGGCCGCACCTACAAAGGCTGTACAAAAGATCACCAACTCCCCTGAATTGGGTATGTACATGATATTGAGATATTCCGACCAGATTACATTACCGGATAAGTAAGCGAATATCCCCAGAGCCAGGGCCACTATGGCCGAAGCTCCTGCAGCCAGACCATCAATGCCGTCGGTGATATTCACGCCATTAGAAACACCCATGACCGCCACCACAACTATAAATACATATATGATCCAGGTCAGGTCCTTGTCTAGCCATGAGACCAGGATCTTGTAATCGAATTCATTGTTTTTTACAAAAGGGATAGTGGTTTTGGTGGATTTAGTGTCGCTGAAACTAACCGGCAGTTCACTAACGCCCTGTTCAATAGTAACCGGCGTGTCGAATTCTCTCACCACCACATCCGGATGGAAATACAGCATCATACCCACGATCAATCCCAGACCGATCTGTCCGGCTATTTTAAATTTACCTTTCAGGCCTCCCTTGTCCTTCTTGAACACCTTGATATAATCGTCGATAAACCCTACCAGGCCCATCCACACTAAGGCAACTAGTAATAGGATGATGTATACATTGTCCAGTTTGGCAAATAACAGGGTAGGTAACAGAATTGCAGCAATAATGATGATTCCTCCCATGGTAGGAGTGCCGGATTTTTCCATTTGACCCTGCAGACCTAGATCTCTTACCGTTTCACCTACCTGTTGCCGGCGTAAATAGTCAATCAATCTACGGCCCAAAGCAATGGTAATAAGGAGGGACATAATAATAGCCATACCAGCCCGGAAGCTGATGTATTGAAATACACCAGCTCCTATCAAATCATACTGCCGATCTAAAAAATCAAATAAGTAATACAACATACCCTATGTCATAAAAAAATAGCACACCAGCTATTACTGGTCCTCTCCTTTTACCAAATCCAACATTTCACTTAATATCACTTTGTCGTCAAAATCGTGACGTACCCCTTTTACTTCCTGATAGGTTTCATGGCCTTTGCCGGCTACCAGGATAATATCATTTTCCGTGCTTAAACTGCAGGCTGTCTTTATAGCCTCTTTGCGATCCACAATGGACAGCACCTTACTTAGGTATGAGGCGTTAATTCCTTTTTGCATGTCCTCCAAAATAGATTCCGGTGCTTCATCGCGGGGATTGTCGGAAGTGAGAATAACCCTGTCGCTATATTTACAGGCAATGTTTGCCATTAGGGGTCGTTTTTCACGGTCCCTATTCCCACCGCAGCCTACCACAGTGATCACCTGTTCCTGTCCTGTGCGAAAGCCTTTAATGGCACTCAGTACCTTGTCTAAGGCATCGGGGGTATGGGCATAATCCACGATCGCGGTAATTTCCGACTTAGTGGGTACCCGGTCGAAACGTCCGGGAGCAGGACCAATATTGGACAGTTGGGTCAGCAATTCTTCACTTTCCATACCCAATAGACAACCTACCGCGAAGGCGGCAAGTAGGTTATAGGCATTGAACTCCCCGATTAATTTGAACCAAACCACCTTTTGATCTATTTCCAGTTCCAAACCCTTAATGGAATTCGTGAGGATCTTACCTTTGAAATCAGCCATTCGCCGGATGCCGTAGGTCACCTTTTGTGCTTTGGTATTTTGCAACATGATAAACCCTCGCTTGTCGTCTACATTGGTAAGGGCAAATGATTGAGCGGGCAAGTCATCGAATAGCTTTTTCTTGGCCGATAAATAATGATCGAATGATCCGTGATAATCCAGATGATCATGAGAGAGATTAGTAAATACCGCTCCTTTGAATTTTAGCCCCGTTATACGGTGTTGGTCAATGGCATGACTACTGGCTTCCATGAAGCAGTAGTTGCACCCTTGGGCAATCATTTTCAATAATATTTTATTAAGTCCGATGACATCCGGAGTAGTATGAGTTGCGGCAAACTCATGTTCATTTATTCGGTTGTTGACAGTAGATATCAAACCTACATTGTATCCCAAAGACCGAAAAAGATCAAACAGCAAGGTCGCGGTTGTGGTTTTGCCATTGGTGCCGGTCACGGCAATCACATCAATCTTCTTAGAGGGATGTCCGAAGTAATTGGCGGCAATCAGCCCCATGGCCTGCGCACTGTTATCAACAGTAATATAAGTAACACCATCTCGTAGATGTTGAGGAAGCTCCTCACAGACGATGGAAGCAGCACCTGTATCCAAGGCACTCTCTATATAATCGTGGCCATCCACTTGTGTTCCCTTCACAGCCACAAACAAATTGCCGTCCTGCACTTCGCGGGAATCCATAGCAATACCGGTAACGGCTTGGTTGGTATCTCCGGAAACCGCGGAAATTGAAGCTTTATATAATATGTCTTTTAGTACCGCCACTATCCTAGTACTAGATTTATTTTAGCTCCGGGTGTTATATTTGTTCCATACTGCATGGACTGTTTTATGATCCTGCCTTTTCCGGAATAATTGACCTGAATGCCGTGATTTTCCAATATGGGCAAGGCATCCCTAAGCGTCATACCCAACACATTGGGTACCTTCAAACTGGAGACATCGTTCTCCACCCACTTCACAGAGTTATAATTTCGTTTTGATAGCACCCATTCCGCATCCGTACCGGTATGATTAGACACTCCCAGTTCATTACAAATCAGCTGCAGGTCCGTCAGATTTCCGGATTTTATAACCGGAAATACCCCAATTTCTCGGTTTATGCTCTCGGTGAATAATTTATGCATATCCGAATCCCTGCTATAAATGTTATCGGCAATCTCTTTGAAAACAGGAGCTGCCACATCGCTTCCGTACTGATTGTATCCCTTGGGTTTATCAATGATCACGATACAACTGTACTTAGGCTTATCAGCGGGAAAATAACCTGCAAAAGAGGTGTAGTAAGCTTTTTCGTATCCTCCACCAGCTTTTACCTTCTGCGCAGTACCGGTCTTGCCGGCAATACTATAGTCAGCATTCTTAATGTTGGAAGCCGTACCGGTTTGCACAACTTTCTCTAATAGCTTTTGCACCTGCTGTAATGTTTGAGGACTGCAAATAGATTCCCTGATTACCTGCGGCTGGTACTCGTCCTGAACCATACCTGCTTTACTGATCCTCTTTACGATCAAGGGACGGACCATGGTACCGTTGTTGGCTACCGCGTTGTAGAAGGCCAGGGTGTGCAATGGAGTTAGTTTTAATTCATAACCAATGGACATCCATGGTAAAGTGACTCCACTCCAGGTGGGATCACCGGGAGACTTGATGTAAGGAGCGCCTGCCCCTTTCATTTGAAAACCCAAGGGTTCGGTAAGACCCATTTGCTGCAAATATTGGGTAAATGTGTTGGGTTTCAATCCGAAATGCTGATTCACCAACCGACTGATCCCAATATTTGAAGACTTGGAAAACGCCTCGGCCACACTAATAGTGCCATATCCGCCTCGCTTGTGGTCACGCATTTTTTTATCGTAATATTCAAAGGTACCGGTACCGGTTTCAATGGTGTCTGATATGGCAATCTGTGAGTCTTCCAGCAAAGCAATCATGGAAGCCAGCTTGAATGTGCTGCCCGGTTCGGTCAAACCCTGTTGGCCTACCGCGTAATTGTATAGCTCCCAGTAGTTTCCCTGCTTGTTCTTGCTGAGGTTTGAAATAGCTTTAATATACCCCGTCTCTACCTCCATAACTACTACACATCCGTAGTTGGCATCGTGTTGTTTCAATGCCCGCAGTAGGGCACTTTCCGCTACATCCTGGAGGTTAATGTCGATGGTGGTCTCAATGTCCATGCCCTCTTCTGCTTTTACCTCACTGCCATCGTACAAGGGCTTCCATCCACCCCCGGCCATTTTTTGAAACAAAGCCTTTCCGTCAGTGCCCGCCAGCACCTGGTTAAAGCTGTATTCCAGACCAGCGCCATTGTTATTTTCATTAATAAAGCCAATCGTGCGGGTTCCTAAATGCGAAAACGGTTTGAACCTGAGATCGACTTTTTCAAATATGGCACCCCCTTTAAGGCGACCCTTGCGGAATATGGGCCAACCTTGCATGTCTTTCTTGTCGTGATAGTTGACCCGCTTGTTATTAATCACCACATAGCGACGCTTGGAGTCGCGGGCTTTCAGCAATTTTGTTTTATAATATTGGCTGGAGCGGTCACCAAAATAATCGGCCAATAATAGAGACAGCGAATCCAATCCCTCTTCAAACACACTACCTTCCACTACAGACGGATCAAATGCTACCCGGTAAAAGGGCAGTGATGTAGCCATTAGACTGCCATTATCGGAGTAGATACTACCTCTAGTAGCCTTTACTTGTCGGTATTGCAGGTCTATTTCTTCTGCCATGGCCGACCATTTTTCACCATCTGCGATCTGGATGTGACCGATGCGCACTAATATAGCCACAGCAAATAGTGAGGCGGCTAAAAAAGCCACTCTTACCCGCAGTAATATGGATCTTTTGACGTTCACTCCTCCACTTCAATTTTTATTGGGGGCTCGGAACTTTCCTGCAACCCCAGGTCCTTAACTTTCTGAGATACTTCAGACTGTTTGCTATCGAACATGTAGTCTGCCTTCAGAGTATGGTAATCAGCGTGCAGATCCTCCACCTCTTTTTGTACCTTATCGATCCTGCGAATAGTATTCTCGCCATAATGTCCGTTCCCGATATATAGTACGCCCAGGAAAACCAGGAACAATCCATGAAGCAAATACTCGGAAGAGACCCTTTGGATAGAAAAATCGTCGATTTTCAACCATCGTTCCAACAAACTGAAGAACGAAACGCCCGCAGACTTTTTTTTACGCTTGACCTTATAGGTGTTCAGTTTCTTTGCCATGACAATCTTTCCGCTATTCTCAATTTTGCACTACGTGCTCTGGGGTTTGATTCAATCTCTTCCGCTGAGGGCACCATGGGCTTTCGATTTATCGGGGTAAAGGGACGTTGAAGGTTTCCGTAAAAATCCTTTTGCTCTAATCCCTGGAAATTGCCCTTGTTAATAAAGTTTTTTACCAACCTGTCCTCCAATGAATGATAGCTGATCACCACCAGGCGTCCGCCCACTTTTATCAGCTGCTCGCATTGCTTCAGCAATTCTTCTAAGGCGCTCAACTCATCATTCACTTCAATCCTTAAAGACTGAAATACCTGCGCCATATATTTATTTTCCCTATGCTTGGGGGCCAGGGGCTTAAGTACCTGTTTCAATTGTGATACTGTATTTAAGGGACGGGCTGCCACTAAAGCAGCAGCCAGGGTCTTGGCGTTTCTTACTTCGCCGTACTTACTTAGAATCCCTTGTAAAGCTGTTTCATCGTAGGTATTGATGATTTCCCTGGCAGTAAGAGCTGTGCGTTGATCCATCCTCATATCGAGATCCGCGTCGTATCGAATGGAGAAACCTCGTTCCGGAATATCGATTTGATGGGATGAAACACCCAGATCAGCTAAAATGCCATCTACATTATTAACCCCGTTAAGTCTTAAATATTTTTTCATATACCTAAAATTGACAGGTATAAATGAGAATATATCTTCATTTATAACGTCCGCATTTCGGCGGGCATCCTGATCTTGATCGAAACCAAAGAGTTTTCCACCGGACAATTGGTCCAGTATGCCACGGGAGTGACCCCCTCCCCCAAACGTAGCATCCACATAAATCCCTTCAGGATCAATTTGTAGTCCTTCCATACATTGATGAAACAGTACGGGCTCATGATAAGACATATTTTATTTCTCCTGGAAAATGTGGATCACCGGAGCATGCACTCCCAACTGCCAAAGTCGTTGCCGTCGCTGATGTCACTCCGACGGAGATCTTTACAACTAGCGATGGGCAACATTGGCGCTTCATGATCTATTCATCCAAATACTTTTGGGCCAACTGTGAAAACTCACTTTGGTCCTTGATCAAATACTCTTCGTAAAGCTGAGGATTCCAAATCTCCACGCGATTGCCCATGCCAACTACTATCACCTCTTTTTCGAGTTGAGAGTACCTGATCATGGGCTTTGGGATTAAAAATCGTCCCATGGAATCCAGTTCCACGGGAGCGTTCCCTCTGAAAAAATTTCGCTGGAGCATTCTAAATTCTTCATTGAACTCATTTAAGCCGGCAATCTTGTTGTAGATCTTTTTGTATTCCAACATGGGATACAATACCAAGCAGGGCTCAAATCCTCGCCGTAGCATCAGCTCTTTGGTACCGTTTTCCGGCAACTGCGCTTTTATTTTAGCGGGAAGAACCAAACGGCCCTTGGCGTCTAATTTACAATCGTACTCACTGGAGAAGAATGCCATACTTATCCAAACAATCCTTAGCTCAAAACAAATGTAGAAAAATAATTGACATATTCCACCACAGAATACCACTTTTTACCACATTTTGCTTTCAATGTAAGATTTAGAAGAATATTTCAATATTTACCATGCAAAATCCACTGAATTATCTAGTCCAGGATCGATCCATAATCATGCATTACGCTATATAATAGGGATTTTTGTCTAGAATTTGCGAAAAATTGATCATTTTGGATTTTAGGTGTCAGAAAGTGGGAAATAATTTTAAATATGGGGTTAAAATACTTAGTATCTTTGATCATGGGTCATTTTTTAAGGTCAGCAGGCCTCCGATGGGCTGGGCTATTCTGCAGTTTGTCGGTGGTGTTTTTTGTAGGATGTGGATTCGGGGGAGATTCGTCGAAAAGGCTTAAAACTGGTGAGTGGCGAGGTACCCTAACCATTCAGGACCAGTTGCTACCCTTCAATTTCGAAATCCGTCAACCTCAGCCAAAGCACTATCAGGTTGAGATTATCAACGGAGAAGAGCGTATCCCTGTGGAAGATGTACGGGTACTGGGTGACTCCCTGGTGATCACCATGAATATCTTTGATTCCTTTATCAAGGCCAAAATCGGCAAAAATAGACTAACGGGCACCTGGTATAAAAAATACGCTCCAGGCTACATTATACCCTTCCATGCTACGTTCGGTGACAGCAGCAGATTTTATCCTGCTGCACCAAGTACCGGTGATTTTTCCGGTAAATGGAGGGTAAAATTTTCCAAGGACACCCTGGACGCCGTAGGGCTATTCGAACAAAAGAACGCACAAATACTGGGTACCTTTCTTACCAGCAAAGGGGACTATCGCTATTTGCAAGGAGTTGTGTCAGGTGATAGTCTGTTTCTAAGTACTTTCGATGGGGCTCATGCTTTTTTATTCCAAGCTCATTTAAACGCTAATCACGAAATTGAAGGAGTATTTCATTCTGGTCCTACCTGGAATGAAACCTGGACAGCCCAACGGGATAGCACCGCGGAATTAGCTCATGCCGATAGTCTCACCTATCTGAATCCGGGTTATGACAAACTGAGTTTTTCCTTCCCCGACCTTAATGGAAAAACTGTTACCCTGGAAGATCCGAAATATAAAAATAAGGTAGTTATCGTTCAGATATTCGGCACCTGGTGCCCAAACTGTATCGATGAAACCAGGTTCCTTACTTCTTGGTACGATCACCATCGCAACTTAGGTGTTGAAATCATAGGGTTGGCTTATGAACGTATTGATGATTTTAGTTATGCCAAGAAAAGACTGAATAAGATGATCGATAAGCTGGATATAAAATACGATTTTCTGATTGCGGGAACCTCTGATAAAGTCCAGGCCTCCCAGACTTTACCCATGCTGAATCATATTATGTCTTTCCCCACTACCATATTCATCGATCACAAAGGAGCAATCAGAAGGATCCAAACGGGATTCAGTGGACCTGGTACCGGTATATATTATCAGCAATTCGTGGACGATTTTGAGCTGTTTACCAACAAGTTAATTACGGAGCGATTGTCGGATACCACTTTAATAGCCACTCCCTAACTCACTTATTGCGGTTAATGGTGTAGGCTACCATTTGAGTGAGAGAGTCTTTGTAGGGAGAATCGGCAAATTGTGCTAAGGTATCCAAAGCCTCCTGAACAAATTGTTCCATGATGTGATGGGCGTATTCAATACCTCCAGAATGCTTAACAAATTCAATGACTTCCCGTATTTTTTTGGTTTTATGGGTGTGGTTCTTAATAATGTACTTCACATTTCTGCGATCGCCCCAAGTAGCTTGTTTTAAGGAATATATTAGTGGGAGAGTCATTTTCTTTTCTTTGATATCAATTCCCAGAGGTTTACCAATCTCCACACTTCCATAATCAAAGAGGTCGTCTTTGATTTGAAATGCCATACCTATTTTTTCACCAAAGTGCCTCATGGCCTCTACCTGCTGCTCACCGGCTCCCGCAGAAGTAGCTCCAACAGCACAACAGGAAGCGATCAAACTGGCGGTTTTTTGACGAATAATATCAAAATATACTTGTTCTGTTATATCCAGATTCTTGGATTTCTCCATTTGCAAAAGCTCTCCTTCACTCATTTCCCTCACCGCATCCGAGACCAGTCTTAACAAATCAAAGTCACCGTGATCCACAGATAGCAGTAGTCCCCGTGAGAGCAGATAGTCCCCAACCAGCACGGCTATTTTGTTTTTCCATAAAGCATTAACTGAAAAGAAGCCCCTCCGGTAATCGGCATCATCCACTACGTCGTCGTGGACCAGGGTCGCTGTATGCAATAATTCTATTAAAGAAGCACCCCGGTAGGTGCTTTCGGAAATGCCTCCGCAAATACCGGCTGAAAGGAAAACAAACATGGGACGCATCTGCTTACCTTTTCGTCGCACGATATAGCCCATAATCTTATCCAATAGCAATACCCTGCTTTTCATCAATGAACGGAATTTCCGCTCAAACTCCTTCATCTCTGCGGCTATCGGCGTTTGAATATTTACCAGGGACTGACTCATATAGCGGATACAATAATACTATCAATTTAGCCCAAGTCAAAATGTTGACATACATTCCCATCTGGTCATTAGCAGGCCTTTAGGTTGGTATCACTCACCTAATAACATGCTGTAGGCCTTCTTTCCTTATCAAACCATTTTTTTTGTTTATACTTATGTTGAGTTGTATAAACATTTTAAGTGCTGAGCGAGTTAATTAGAAAGGAATACTCAAAATTGACCCAACCAAATTAAGACATGAGTAGATATTCCATAAAGGACCTGGAGAATTTAAGCGGAATAAAGGCCCATACCATACGAGTATGGGAGCAACGACATGGGATTATCAATCCTAAACGTACCCCTACCAATATCCGATACTACGATTCCGGCGATTTGAAGATGATATTGAATATTGCGCGACTTAAGGAGAATGGATTTAAAATTTCCAAAATAGCGGCGATGAGCCACGACGACATTCTCAGTTCGGTCATGGATCTTACCGATTCTCATCCCAAAGATTTCGAAAACCACATACACAACCTAACTACCTCCATGATCGATCTGGATGAGGCGCTATTTGAAAACTCCTTGTCCACCAGTATTCTGCAGATGGGATTCGAATCCACTATGGTGCAGGTGATCTATCCGTTTCTGGTTAAAATCGGCTTTTTATGGCAGGCAGAGGCTATTCATCCTGCTCAGGAACACTTTATTACTTGCCTGATCAGACAGAAGATTATTGCCGCCATTGATGGGCAAAAATTGGTTAGTGGACCCGGTAATAAGAAGTTTATGTTGTTTCTTCCCGAACAAGAGTTACATGAAATTAATCTGCTCTTTGCCCACTTTATCTTAAAAAAATATGGAAATCAGGTAGTCTATTTAGGTCAGAGTTTACCTATGACAGACATTATTTTAGCCTACGATCTCCATAAACCCCAGTACTTGCTAACCTCACTTACCAGCTTCCCCAAAAAGCGGCTGGTACAATCTTTTATCGATACCTTAGCCGGGCAATTTCCCCAGGCCAAGATCCTGCTGGGAGGTTCTATTGTAACCAATGATTCCTACAAGCTCCCTGATAATGTCTCTGTTTTAAGCACAGTAGACCACCTATATGCTTATTGCCAAAATTCCGATGTCATAGGCAGTCCCGCAATAGCATAGGAACGCAAAATTGGTCACAGTAAGCTCTATTATTTTTTTTTGTTTAATTATTTTGTTTATAAGTTAAACATTTTATATTTGAATTACGTTTAACATAATAACTAAAAGATTAAACAAAATGGAAGCATTGGAATTTGGCTCTACCCTCAACAATTTAACTATCTCTCTCCGACCAATCGCCCTTCAACTCACTCGTGATAACGAAGATACCAACGACCTTTTGCAAGAAACTTTGTTGAAGGCCTTTCGCAATAGGCATCGCTTCAACGAAGGGACCAATCTGAAAGCTTGGGTTTACACCATAATGAAGAATACCTTCCTATCGAATTACCAAAAGAAGGTAAGGAGGAAAACCTATGTAGATTCTACAGACAATCAATACTTCATCAATACTGCTGCCGCGGGGTTCAGCAGAGAGTCTGCCGATACCTCCTTGAACATAGATGAGATACATTCGGCCATCAACAATTTGTCACCTCAATACAGGATTCCCTTCGAGATGCATTTTACCGGTTATAAATATGAAGAGATTGCCCAGCAATTGGAGATCCCTCTGGGTACTGTAAAGAACCGCATTTTTATAGCTCGCCAGGAACTCAAAGAGAAGCTGAAAAACTTCGCCTAATTCTCATATCTTTGCGCCAATGGCCCAAACAAAAGTGGTGATCATCGGCTCCGGGTTTGCGGGTTTAGCAGCTGCCAGCTGTCTGGCCCAGCAGGGTTTTGGGGTAACTGTATTGGAAAAGAACTCTTCTGCAGGCGGCCGAGCCAGAAAATTCCACACCCAAGGCTATACCTTCGATATGGGTCCCAGTTGGTACTGGATGCCGGAGGTATTTGAGACATTTTTTAACCGATTTGGTAAAAGTGTTGCCGACTACTATGAGTTAATTCGGCTGGATCCCTCCTATCAGATGATCTTTAGTCATGGGGACTTCGTCCGAATACCCGCAGGGTTTCAAGAACTGCAAGCTACATTTGATAAAATGGAACCCGGCAGCGGAGCGCGCCTGGATCAATTTTTAAAGCAAGCTGGCATTAAGTATCAGGCCGGTATGCAGGATATGGTGTACCAACCCAGCCATCACTTGGGAGAGTTCATCAACCTCAAAACCTTGAAGGGTCTGTTTACACTGGATATTTTTAAATCCTTCGACAAGCATTTACGGAAATATTTCCACGATCGTCGCTTAATCCAAATGCTTTCCTTTCCCATACTTTTTCTAGGAGCTTCGGCCAAAGATACCCCGGCTTTGTACAGCCTTATGAACTACGCAGACTTAAAGCTGGGCACCTGGTACCCTAAGGGCGGTATGTATCGCATCGTAGAAGCTATGGTGGACCAAGCTCGTTCCTTAGGTGTAAACATTCATTGCGATCAAGAAGTGCAACAAATCCAGGTGACCAAAGGCCGGGCACAAGGAGTGCGAACACCGTCCCAACACTGGCCGGCCGATGTGGTATTGGCAGGTGCTGATTACCAACATGTGGAATCCCAACTTCTTGCACCTGAATATCGCACCTATTCCCCAAAATATTGGGAGAAACGAACTATGGCTCCTTCCTCCTTGATCTATTATGTGGGGTTAAATAAACCCCTGCCGAACCTGGAGCACCATAACCTTTTCTTTGACGAAGACCTGGATTATCATTCAAAAGAGATCTATGATAATCCCTGCTGGCCTACCAAACCATTGTTCTATGTTTGTGCAACCAGTAAAACCGACCCCACCGCGGCTCCACCCGGACATGAAAATATTTTTATCCTCATCCCGGTGGCCCCCGGGCTGGAAGACACCCCGGAGGTCCGGGACCGCTATTTTCAAGTGGTCATAAAGCGTATGGAAAACCTTTTAGGAGAGGAGATCACCAACCACATCGATTATTGCCGGAGTTATGCCCATAATGACTTCATACAAGATTATCACGCCTTCAAAGGAAATGCTTACGGACTGGCCAATACCCTAAAACAAACGGCAGTGCTTAAGCCTAAAATTAGGAGTAGAAAAGTAAAAAACTTATTTTTCACTGGTCAATTGACTGTTCCGGGTCCGGGGGTGCCTCCCTCATTAATATCAGGGCAGGTAGCTGCCGGAGAAATCGCCAAATTCACCCAACCTTAAAATCATGAAGGAACTATACGATCAGGTGTCTTTGAATTGCAGCAAGCTAGTAACGCGATCTTACAGTACCTCTTTTTCACTGGGAATCCGGTTTCTGGACAAAAAATACCACTACGCCATCTATGCCATATATGGATTTGTCCGCGCTGCCGACGAGATCGTAGATACCTTTCATGACTATCCCAAGGCCCAACTTTTGCAAAGATTCAAAGACGACCTTTACCAGGCCCTTGAGGATAGGATCAGTGCTAATCCATTACTTAACAGTTTTCAGATGGTAGTACATAAATACCATATTGAAAACGAGTTGATCGACACTTTCTTCCACAGTATGGAAATGGATTTACAACGGCAGGAATACGATCTGGATAAATACCAGGAATATATTAAGGGATCGGCAGAGGTAGTGGGACTGATGTGCTTGAGGGTATTTTGTGAAGGAGATCATGAGCAGTATGCAACTCTTAAGGAACCGGCCATGAAATTGGGATCGGCTTTCCAAAAGATCAACTTCCTAAGGGATATAAAGAGTGACTACCAAACACTTGGAAGAAGCTATTTCCCAGAAGTAGACCTGGATCAGTTCGATGCCACTTGTAAAGAAGCTATTCAAAAAGATATTGCGACAGATTTCGAAGCGGGGTACCAAGGCATAAAGAAACTTCCCAAAGGAGCCCGGTTTGGGGTTTATGTAGCCTATGTGTACTACAAATCACTGTTGAGCAAAATTGGCAAAACACCCCCTGAGATCATCTTGACCAAGCGAATAAGAATTCCCAACCCCCAAAAATACTTGCTTTTTCTAAGATCCTATTTCCAGCACACCCTCAATCTGATTTAAAACGAGCTTTTAAAGTATCCACGATCTTTTTAGCGTGATCCCGGGAGTTTTCAATAAACCATTTGTTGGTTTGTAGTCCTCCGCAAATAACGCCCGCCAAATATACGTTGGGCTGATTGGTCTCATGTGTTTCCCGATCATAGACCGGCGAGTGGATTTCGTCGTCATTGATCTTAATGCCTAAGGATTGTAAAAACTGAAAATCGGGTTGATATCCGGTCATGGCCAAAACGAAGTCATTGGCCAAGGTCTTAGGCCCTTCGGGGGTCATAATATCAATTTCAAACTCCCGTATCTCTGTAATGGACGAACCAAAGTAGGCCTGCACCGTCCCTTCCTTTATACGATTTTCGATATCCGGCTTCACCCAATATTTCACGCTAGGGCTGATCTCACTTTCCCGCAACACCATAGTCACATGGGCTCCTTTACGAAAAGTCTCCAGGGCCACATCCACCGCGGAATTGGCCGCTCCAACTACTGCAATATTTTGACCGTAGTAAGGATGGGGTTCATCATAGTAATGCTTCACCTTGGGAAGTTCCTCGCCGGTGATATTCAACATATAGGGCAGATCGTAAAACCCTGTGGCAATGATGATAGATCGCGCCTGATATTGCCCTCTGCTGGTAGTAATAACATAAAGATCATCCTGCTGATTAACCTCCTCCACTTTCTCATATAACTTCAACTGCAGCTTCCAGCTGGAGGCTACCCGGCGATAGTATTCCAGGGCCTCTGAACGGGTAGGTTTACTTCCGTGTGATACAAAGGGTACCTCCCCTATCTCCAATCGATCCGAAGTACTAAAAAAGGTCATATTGTAAGGGTAGTTGTACAAGGAGTTGACCAGACACCCCTTGTCGGCAATCAGGTAGCTCATTTGAGCCCGTTCCAGTTCAATACCACAAGCCAATCCAATAGGACCAGCCCCTACTATAAAAGCATCTAAAATCTCGTTTGACATCAACCGTCTATTTTTTCCGTCTATTTTTTGGCCTAAAATAATGAAAAATCAAAACTATGTGTCCTAAGTTTTGTTTAATTATTGTATTACATTTTTAAACAATATACTACACAAACTCTTTGTGATCGTACTGATGGCATAATTTTGACCACACAATTGAGCAAATCACCGGTAAATATATTTTGGTTTAGAAGGGATTTAAGATGGCAAGACAACACAGGCCTGACCCACGCCCTTGCCAGCGGGGTCGCTGTATTGCCTATATTCATTTTTGACCGGGAGATCCTGGATAAACTACTCAGTAAGAACGATGCCCGGGTGACATTTATTCATCTGCAACTAGAGCGACTACAAGGGGAACTTCAGCTCCAAGGGGGAGAATTACAGGTATACCATGGTACTCCCTTGAAGATTTTCCAGCAACTTATTAATGAATACCAAATAGATACGGTGTTCTGCAATCACGATTACGAGCCCTATGCTAAGACCAGAGATTCAACCGTTGCCTCACTGCTGGAACCCCAGGGCATCCAGTTCAGGAGTTTTAAAGATCAAGTAATATTTGAAAAGTCAGAAGTAGTAAAACCCGACGGCAAGCCCTATTCGGTATTCACTCCGTATATGCGAAAATGGAAGGAGAACTTTCACGAATTGGGGGGGCTTGGGGAGCTTATGAATAAAGAAGCACCACCGGCCAACTGGCACCCTGGTAAAGGCTTTTTGCCCAGTCTTGATCAGATTGGTTTTACTGATAATCACACCCTTGAGTTTCCACCAATTCAAATTGATCCTAAACAGTTGCAACAATATCATCAAACCCGAGATTTTCCTGGATTAGGGGGCACCACCAGGCTGGGGGTACATTTAAGATTCGGCACTGTCAGCATCAGGGAATTGGTGGGTTATGCACTGGCAAACAATGAAACCTTTCTCAACGAATTGATATGGCGGGAGTTTTACATGATGATCCTGTGGCATTTTCCCCAGGTGGTTACCAAATCATTCAGACCAGCGTACGACCGTATCCCCTGGCGAAATGAGGCTTCAGATTTTGATCTTTGGTGTCAGGGGAAAACCGGATTCCCCTTAGTGGATGCAGGCATGCGCGAACTTAATGGCACGGGATATATGCACAACCGGGTCAGGATGGTAGTGGCCTCTTTTCTCACCAAGCATTTATTGATAGATTGGCGGTGGGGGGAAGCTTACTTCGCAGAAAAGTTGCTGGACTTTGAATTGGCCTCAAACAACGGGGGGTGGCAGTGGGCGGCTGGGAGCGGCTGCGATGCAGCTCCATACTTTCGGGTTTTTAACCCCTTTCTACAAGCCAAGAAGTTCGACCCCAATTTTGAGTATATTAAAAAATGGGTTCCTGAATGTAATTCACAAGACTATCCACAGCCCATGGTGGACCACGGTTTTGCCCGTAAACGGGCTATTGAAACCTACAAACACGCCCTAACCGAAGTTTAACCCCCCGATATGAAGCTATATGCCTTAAAGACCCGACAAATAATCCCAATCCCCATTGAGGAAGCTTGGGATTTCTTCTCCTCGCCTCATAATCTATCCAGGATCACCCCGGATCATATGAATTTTAACATCCTTTCGGAGGTTCCGGCGAAGGTGTATCCCGGCATGATCATAACCTACAAAGTGACCCCGGTGGTACCTTTTACTACGGGCTGGGTCACGGAAATTACCCAGGTAAATACCCCGCACTTTTTTATTGATGAGCAGCGATTCGGCCCTTACGCCTTTTGGCATCACCAACATCATTTTAAGGAAGTCCCACAAGGTACCGAAGTGGTAGATCTGGTACACTATGGTATTCCCGGGGGATTTATGGGCAGATTTGCCCATTGGTTGTTCGTAAAACGCCGGCTAAATGCTATCTTTGAGTATCGGAAGGCCGCGTTGATCAACCTATTCGGCACTCCGGACCTCAAAACAGAAATAGCACAGGCATGACTATACTATTGTACGCAGGAATTGTTATTGCCACTTTCTTTTTCATGGAATTCATGGCATGGTTTACTCATAAATACGTGATGCACGGCTTCCTATGGGTGCTGCACGAGGATCACCATGTAAAGGATGATGGGTTCTTCGAAAAGAACGACGCCTTTTTCCTGATCTTTGCAGTGCCTAGCTTTACGCTGTTTTTACTGGGCGCTGCCAGTGGATATGATTTCAAATTTTGGATTGGAATGGGCATTTTATTGTATGGGATTGCCTACTTCTTAGTACATGACGTATTCATCCATCAGCGGTTTAAGATATTGAGATATTCCAACAATACGTACTTCAGGGCCTTGAGAAAAGCGCATAAGGTACATCACAAGCACTTGGAAGCACCCGATGGAGAATGCTTTGGCATGCTGGTAGTCCCTTACAAGTACTATAAGGAAGCCCTCCAGAGCCGCAAGACCCCCAAGTCCAAATAGTTTCGTGGATTTCCCATCCCGCTTTCTTTATCTGTTTCTGGATTTAGCCAGCATAGCCATACCCCTGGCATGGAGCTTTGAAAAGAAGGTCCGGTTCTTTAGAGATTGGAAATATCTTTTTCCAGCCATAGCCCTTACCGGTCTTTTCTTCATTATCTGGGACGTTGTCTTTACCGATTGGGGTGTCTGGGGATTTAATCCCACCTATCTCAGTGGATACTACCTACTGAATCTTCCCATAGAAGAATGGTTGTTTTTTATTTGTATCCCCTACGCCTGTGTATTTACGTATCGATCGTTATCCCATTTTATTAAGAGAGACCTTTTACAAGCTGCCAGCCCGATCATTACCAAGGTCCTAATATTCATATTAATACTTATTGGCCTTATCCACTTTCAAAACGCTTACACCTTTACTACTTTTATAAGCCTGGCGCTCTTTTTATGGTGGCACCTGCTGGTATTGAAAAGCTCCTATTTGGGAAGGTTCTATCTGGCCTACCTGGTAATACTAATACCCTTCTTTACAGTCAATGGAATTCTAACAGGATCTTTTATTCCAAATGAGGTAGTATGGTATGATGATCAGGAAAATCTCGGTATTCGTATGTTTACCATTCCCGTGGAAGATACCTTTTACGGCATGCTGTTAATACTAATGAATGTGACTATTTATGAGTATCTAAAGCATAAGGGCCACCGTAAATAACTTTCAGCGGCAGCACTCCAAACAAACTGGATATTTTTTTTAATTTTGCCCACCTGTAAACGGATGCCCCATTATGTCAGTTTCATCTAAATATCTTCCTCAAGACATTGAATCCAAGTGGTATCAGTATTGGATGGATCACCGCTTTTTTGCCTCTAGCCCTAATCCGGACAAGCCTCCCTATGCCATTGTAATACCACCACCCAATGTAACCGGTGTGCTTCACATGGGACATATGTTGAATAATACCATCCAGGATGTGCTTATTCGAAAGGCACGAATGGAAGGTAAAGAAGCATGTTGGGTGCCCGGTACGGATCATGCCAGTATTGCCACAGAAGCCAAAGTTGTGGCAATGTTAAAGGAGCAAGGTATTGAAAAAAGCGATATCAGCAGAGAAGACTTTGTAGAGCATGCCTGGGAATGGACCCGCAAGTACGGAGGTATCATCCTGGAACAACTTAAGAAATTAGGCGCTTCCTGCGACTGGGACCGCACACACTTTACCATGGATGCGGACTACTACCGGGATGTTATCAAGGTCTTTGTGGATTTACACCGCAAGGGTCTCATTTATCGAGGCGTACGCATGGTCAACTGGGATCCTGAAGGTCAAACCGCATTGTCAGATGAGGAAGTAAATTACCAAGAGGTAGAATCCAAATTATACTTTGTTAGCTATCAGGTTGAGGGGTCTTCCGACAAGGTGACCATTGCCACTACCCGGCCAGAAACCATTCTGGGAGATACCGCTGTGTGTATCAACCCAAACGATACCCGGTACCAGCACTTGAAAGGGAAGCGCGCCATTGTGCCATTGGTGGAACGATCGATACCCATTATTGAGGACGACTATGTAACCATGGAATTCGGTACGGGATGTCTAAAAGTGACACCCGCTCATGACCTCAACGACTATGAATTAGGTATCAAGCACCAGTTAGAGACCATTGATATTCTAAACGACAATGGCACTTTAAGTGAGAAGGCTCAATTATTCGTGGGTGAAGATCGCTTTGTGGCTCGTGAGAAAGTTGTACAACAGTTACAGGACCAGGGTCATTTGGTCAAGGTTGAGGATTACATGAACAATGTGGGTTTCTCAGAAAGGACCAACGCCGTTATCGAGCCAAAACTTTCCATGCAATGGTTCATGAAAATGGAGGAGCTGTCGAAACCTGCCCTGGAAAATGTACTGAACGAAAACATTCATTTTTACCCTCATAAGTTCATTAACACCTACCGCTACTGGATGGAAAATATCCGGGATTGGTGCATTTCACGGCAATTGTGGTGGGGGCATCGCATTCCTGCCTACCATCTACCGGATGGTTCTTATGTAGTAGCCGAATCGCTTGAGGAAGCATTGGACCTGGCACTTAAACAGGACCCTGGTCTAAAACTCTCTGATTTGAAACAAGACGATGATGTGCTTGACACTTGGGCTTCCAGTTGGCTGTGGCCTATCGCTGTCTTCGACGGAATAGAGCATCCGGACAACCAGGAAATCAACTACTATTATCCTACCCAAGACCTGGTAACTGCTCCTGAAATACTATTCTTCTGGGTGGCCCGTATGATTATGTCTGGGTATGAATACCGGCAGCAGTTCCCTTTTAAGAATGTATATCTGACCGGTATCGTAAGGGACAAACAAAGGCGTAAGATGTCCAAATCATTGGGCAACTCACCGGACCCCCTGCTTTTAATGGATCAGTACGGAGCGGATGGGGTAAGAACCGGCATGTTGTTCAGTTCGCCTGCCGGGAATGACCTTTTGTTTGACGAGAAACTGTGTGAACAGGGATGGAATTTTGCCAATAAGATCTGGAATGCCTTCAAATTGGTGAAGGGCTGGACTGTTGGTGCTAGTGAAGACCAAGATAACCAATTGGCCATTTCCTGGTTCCAGGATCGTTACAATCAGGCGCTGGAAGAGATTGAAGGGTATTTTGAGAAGTTCCGCATATCAGATGCATTGATGACCATTTATAAATTAATTTGGGACGACTTCTGTTCCTGGTATTTGGAACTGATCAAACCCGGCTATCAAGTCCCCATCGACGAGGCTACATATCAACAAACTCTTACGTTTTTCGAAGATCTCATGAAGTTGTTACACCCTTTTATGCCTTTCATAACCGAAGAGATATGGCATCAACTAAGGGAACGGGTCAACCGGGATTGTATTATGGTTAGTGCTTGGCCCCAGGTCTCTTCCTATGACCCACAACGGCTGTCCCAAGCTGCACTTATCTTTGAGGTTATCGGACAAATAAGGAATGCTCGCAGCCAAACACAGACCCCACCCCGGGATAAATTGGAGCTCTACTTAAAAAGTGGTCAGGCTGCTTTGTTTCAATCATATGAGTCCATGATCCGCAAATTGGGAGGCATAGGCCAAGTACACTGCGGCGACACCATTCCTGAAGAGTCCGGCAGTAAATTCGTAGTGCGAGATCATGAATTTTTGTTGCTTACCTCCAGCAATGTTGACCCTGCTGAAGAGAAGGAATCACTTGAAAAGGAATTGGAGTATACCAAAGGGTTCTTAGTCAGTATCCAGAAAAAATTGGGCAACCAAGGTTTCCTCAACAATGCACCTGACAACGTGGTGGAGAACGAAAAAAAGAAAATGTCCGATGCTGAGGCTAAAATCAAAGCTCTGGAAGCAAGCCTCAGTAAACTCTAGAATCGGGTACCAATAAACAGACTCAGGTCCTTACATTTCATTTGGAACTTACGCCCTATATCCGCGTTGGTGAGGTTGCCTTTGAAAGTGTAAACCCCTTTCATGAACCAGCGGTTGGCAAAAATCATATCCTCCACCGAGCCAACATCCGCAATTTGCAGGAGGATTGGGGTGAAGATATGACTAAAGGCGTTGGTAGCGGTGTGTGCCACACGGGAAGCGATATTGGGCACACAATAATGGATTACATCATATTTTTTAAAGACAGGCTCCTTATGAGTAGTTATCTCCGAAGTTTCCACACAGCCGCCTTGATCAATACTCACATCAATAATTATTGATTCTGCTTTCATCGACGATACCATTTCCTCCGTCACGATAACCCGGTTCCGTCCTTTTTCTGCGCGAATGGCACCGATCACCACATCGGCGTTTTTAAGTGAGCTACTTAAAGTGGCTGCGTCGATAGTAGAGGTATAGATCTGCTGCCCTAAGGCATGTTTGATCCGTCGTAGTTTATAAATATGGTTGTCGAATATCTGGATCTGCGCTCCTAGTCCCAGTGCCGCCCGTCCTGCATATTCGGCCACTGTGCCTGCTCCTAAAATAACCACTTTGGTGGGTGGTACCCCCGTTATGCCCCCCAGGATAATTCCCTTACCCTGGCTCACGCTGTTTAAATATTCGGCGGCGATCAGCATCACCGCACTTCCAGCAATCTCGCTCATGGCCCGTACTACCGGCAAGCCACCCACCTTATCTTCGATTTGTTCAAACGCTATGGAGGTGGTGCGCTTCTGATTAAGCGCTTGTAAATACCCCGCGGTTTGACTACCGATCTGCAAAGCTGAGATTAAGGTTTTGCCGGGAACCAAAAACTCTATTTCCTCCGGGGTAGGCGGTTCGATCTTTAATACAATATCCGATTTGAATACTTCTTCTTTATCGTATATGATCTTGGCCCCCGCCTCACTGTATTCCCTATCGCTAAACTTTGCTTTGACACCTGCTCCCGTTTCCACAACTACCCTATGCCCATTAGCGGTTAACAAGCCCACCGATTCAGGGCTCAAACTTACCCGGTTCTCCTGCAATGAGACTTCCTTGGGAATCCCGATAAACAGGGAATTTCCTCCTTCCTGAACTTTTAGCAGGGACTCCTGAGGATAAATACTTTCCTGTTCGCTGGGTTTACCCGGGGGTGTGAAAGACTTAGCCATGCTTTTCGACGATTATTTTACGACTGTCATCAGGCTGCACCTGGATGTTGATTTTCAGGTGCTGTTCCGGTATGAGGGCGCTTACCTTCGAACCCCACTCAATAAAACATAGATCGCCGGAGTAGAAGTACTCCTGACACCCAATGTCTCTGGCTTCATCTACATTTTTCAGACGGTAAAAATCGAAATGATAGAAGACACGGTTTTGCGGATTGCGATATTCGTTTACCAATGCGTATGTAGGGCTGTTTACCATGTCGATAACCCCGAAATTCTTACAAATCGCCTGTATTATGGTGGTTTTTCCCGCTCCCATAGGACCCTCTAATAACCAAACTTTACAGTCCCCGGCAATTTCTAGAATACCTGGGACCAGACTCGGTAAATCTTGGGGGTTGTTAGCGGTAAAACAACCCTCAACATCCTGATATTTAACCATTCCGCGAAGTTAAGGAAATTATTGGAATAATCATTTCCTCCAGCGAAACACCACCGTGCTGAAAGGTATCGCGATAGTAGTTCACATAATAATTGTAGTTGTTGGGGTAAGCAAAGAAATTGTCCTCCATGGCAAAAACATAAGAGGTACTTACGTTTACCTTGGGGAGGTGGAAACTTTCAGGGTGTTTAACAGCAAATATATTTTTACCGTCATAACCCAGATTTTTTCCCTGCTTATATCTCAGATTAGTATTGGTCTTCTTGTCTCCCACGATTTTAAAGGGTCGTTTCACCCGGATAGTTCCATGGTCGGTAGTAATGATCATTCTTCCTCCTTTATCAGAGATCTTTTTCATAGCCTCCAATAACGGTGAGTGGATAAACCAGGAATTTGTGATGGAACGATATGCAGATTCATCATGAGCCAATTCTCGGATCATTTGCATATCGGTACGAGCGTGGGAAAGCATGTCTACAAAATTATAGACGATCACATTGAGGTCGTTGCCCATGAGATTGTGAATGTTGTCCACCACATTTTTGCCCTGATTGGCATGAATTACTTTGTGATAGCTGTGTTTGATGTCCAGACGTAATTTGGCAATTTGTCTGGCCAGGAATTCTTCTTCGTGCTTGTTTTTCCCTTCTTCAATATCCTCTCCTATCCAAATATCGGGATGGAATTTGGCCATCTCCAGGGGCAACATACCGGAAAATATGGAGTTTCGGGCATAAGCTGTGGTGGTGGGCAGTATGGAATAGTACAACTCTTCCTCATCCACGTTGAAATAGTTCAAAACCACCGGCTCGATAACTTTCCACTGATCGTATCGCAAATTGTCGATCACTATCATAAACAGAGGCCGATCATCACGGATTTGTGGAAATACCCGCTTCTTCATCAACTGGTGGGACAGTAACGGTTTGGCAGAGTCAGGATCATTGAGCCAGTCCTCATAATTATCCAGGACAAATCTTGCAAAGTTGGAGTTTGCTTCTTCCTTCTGGTTGTCCAGGACCTCGGCCATACTCTTATTTTCCGTATTGTCAATTTGCAGTTCCCAATACACCAGTTTCTTATAGATCTCTGTCCACTCCAGGTGATCAATACGGTCGTTAAAGGCCATACTGAGATTCCTGAAATCCTGTTGATAGTTCAGGTTGATCTTTTCAGTAACTAACCGTTTATTGTCCAGTATTTTTTTAACGGACATGAGGATCTGGTTGGGGTTTAGCGGTTTTATTAGATAATCCGCGATTTTGGACCCGATAGCTTCCTCCATTATATGCTCTTCTTCACTCTTGGTGATCATTACCACCGGCACATTGGGTTTATTGGCCTTGATCAACCCCAGGGTTTCCAGACCAGACATTCCCGGCATATTCTCGTCCAGGAATACGATGTCGTAATAACTGTTCTCGAATTTGTCAATAGCGTCTGCACCGCTGTTTACAGGGGTTACGTCGTATCCTTTGTTGTTTAAGAACAGTATATGGGGCTTCAATAGATCAATCTCATCATCGGCCCATAAAATATTGTATCTTTGCATTGTCAATCCTCTTTATTTAAAGTTACTGTTTAAGCAAGTATTAAAGTCAACTTGAACAAGAAAAAAATCATTAACGACCCGGTCTACGGATTTATCACCATACCGGACGGTCTTATCTACGATATAATCTCACACCCTTATTTTCAAAGGTTACGCAGAATCAAACAAATGGGTTTAAACGATTACGTTTACCCAGGGGCCTTACATACGCGTTTTCATCATGCCTTAGGAGCAATGCACCTGATGAGCATCACCCTGCAAAACCTTCAAAATAAAGGACACCGCATCACTTCTGAAGAGTTTGAGTCCATGCTGATCGCCATTCTGTTGCATGACATCGGACACGGACCTTTTTCACACGCCCTGGAAACCACCTTACTTCGTCATACTAATCACGAAGAAGTATCACTAATTATTATGCAATATTTGGACCGATTGTTTCAAGGGCAGCTAAAGACTGCCATAAAGATCTTTACTAATCGGTATCCTAGAAAATTTTTCCATCAGCTGGTTTCCAGTCAACTGGATATAGACCGACTGGATTACCTGCGTCGGGATAGCTTCTTCACCGGGGTCTCGGAAGGAACCATCGGAGCAGATCGTATCATCAAGATGCTCGATGTTAAAGACGATCAGTTGGTGGTGGAAGAGAAGGGCATTTACAGTATTGAGAATTTCCTCAATGCCCGTCGTTTGATGTACTGGCAAGTGTATTTGCACAAGACTTCAGTGGCAGCTGAGAAAATGATGGTCCAGCTTATACGACGAGCCCAGGAGTTGACCCGTATTGGACACCAGGTACCTGCAACTAACCACCTGAAGCGCTTTCTGGAAACTCCGCTGGATATGAACGATCTGGCTGACCCTGCAGTATTACAAGCTTATTGTCAGCTTGACGATTATGACATCTGGAGCGCCATCAAGCAATGGCAACATCATAGTGATCTGGTGCTTTCATCTATTAGCCGCATGTTTCTGGACCGTGAGCTATTTCAGATTAAACTGGAAACTAAACCTATTGCCAAATCCCTTATCAGCAAGATAAGTTCAGGTATCAAAAAGAAATTAGGCATAGGACAGCAAGAAGTAAATTACCTGGTTTGTCACGGCACTATTAGCAATGCTGCCTACATTTCAGGTGACACCGGCATCAATATATTATCCAAATCTGGAGAGGTGCTGGACATCGCTCAAGCGTCTGATTTGCCGAACATTAAGGCCTTGAGTAAAATTGTAAAAAAATACTATCTATGCTGGCCCAAAAGTGTAAATTTGTGACAATTTAAACCCCACTAATTTAAACCCCACTATTTCGATGGAATTCACCATTAATCAACTGGCTGCTTTACTAGAAGGAGAAGTTCGTGGTGATGGTTCTTCAGCAATCAATAAAATCAGCCCTCTGGAAAGCGCTGAGCCAGGAAGCATTTCTTTTTTACATAATCCACAATATGAATCTTTGCTTTATTCTACCAAAGCCAGCGCAGTAATAGTCAGCAAAGACCTGGAGATAAAAGAGGGGATCGACCCGGTGTTGATCCTGGTTGCCGATCCCTACGACAGCCTTACCACCTTGCTTAACGAGTATGAAAAGTTCACCAAAATGCAAAAGGTTGGAGTAGAAGAGCCTTGCTACCTGGGGAAGAACTCCAAAGTGGGAGATGAGGTTTATCGAGGTGCTTTTTCCTATATAGGCCAAGAAGTTACCATAGGGCATCAAGTAAAGATCTACCCTCAGGTATTCATAGGAGACCACGTTACCATCGGGAACGGCACGGTTATTTACCCGGGAGCCAAGATCCATGCCAATTCGGAAATCGGCAATCATTGTGTGATACAAGCAGGTGCTGTAATTGGTAGTGAAGGATTTGGCTTTGCTCCCCAGGAAGACGGCAGTTACCGCACCATTCCCCAGTTAGGGAAAGTCATACTCCACGATCATGTGACTATTGGCGCCAATACTACCATTGACCGTGCTACCCTGGAAGCCACGGTAATTGGCCAGGGAGTAAAACTAGACAACCTAATTCAAATCGCCCACAATGTGGAAATTGGAGAGAATACGGCTATCGCGGCACAAGCCGGAATTTCCGGATCCACCAAGATCGGCAAAAATTGTATTATTGCGGGACAGGTAGGCATCGTAGGGCATATCGATATTACGGAAAAGGTGACCATTGCTGCCCAGTCCGGAATAGGCAAATCGATAAAAACACCAGGTTCCATTATGATGGGAAGCCCGGCCTTTGAAATAGGTCCCTACAAAAGATCCTACGCACTATTTCGAAACCTGCCCAAAATAGCTGAGAGAATTAATGAACTTGAGAAAAAAGTGCTAAATTTGCCGGCCAGCAGTGAATAGAATGAATATTAAACAACACACTATCAAAGAGGCTGTTACCGTTTCCGGAGTAGGACTTCACACCGGGGTAGATGCCCACATGACCTTTTTACCGGCCAAGCCGGATCACGGGATCAAATTTCAACGGGTGGATCTTCCAGACCAGCCTACGGTCGACGCCGATGTTGATAATGTAGTAGACCTTTCCAGGGGTACTACCATCGAGCAAAATGGGGCTCGGGTCAATACCGTTGAGCACACCTTGGCAGCCCTGGTAGGTTTAGAGATTGACAATGTCCTGATACAATTGGACGGGCCGGAACCTCCGATCATGGACGGCAGCTCCAAGATGTTTATTGATGCCCTGGAAACAGTAGGCACCGAGGAGCAGAATGCTTTGCGAAATTTCTTCGAAGTCAGTGAAGCTATCATCTACCGGGATAAGAGTCGAAATGTGGAGATCGCAGCGCTGCCATTGGATGACTACCGGATCACGGTAATGGTCGATTACAACTCACCGGTGCTGGGAAGTCAACATGCTTATCTGAATGACATCAAGGATTTTACCCGTGACATCGCCAGCTGTCGCACCTTTTGTTTCCTGCACGAACTGGAAATGCTCCACGAGAACAATCTTATAAAGGGAGGTGATCTTAACAACGCCATCGTGGTGGTGGATAGGGTAGTTAAGGACGACGAACTGGAATCATTGGCCAAATTATTCAACAAGCCAAAAGTAGAAGTTCAAAAAGAGGGTATTCTGAACAACGTGGAGCTCAGGTACCGAAATGAACCCGCCCGGCATAAACTGCTGGATGTAGTGGGAGATCTAGCCTTGGTGGGCCGACCTATCAAGGCACAGATTTTGGCCGCCCGACCGGGGCATGCCGCCAATGTTGCTTTTGCCAAAAAATTGAAAAAAGCCATGTTGGAATCGGACACCAACGTGCCGTCCTATAATCCTAAGCTTCCTCCGGTACTGGATATCAAGCAGATAGAAAGCCGCTTACCCCACCGCTATCCCTTTCTATTGGTAGACAAGATCTTCCATTTGGATGATGAAAGCGTTGCAGGTGTAAAGAATGTTACCATGAACGAGCCCTTTTTCCAGGGACATTTTCCAGGAAATCCGGTGATGCCGGGGGTTTTGCAGATCGAAGCTATGGCTCAGGTAGGAGGTATCTTAGTGTTGAATACCGTACCCGATCCTGAAAATTACTGGACCTTGTTTTTAGCCGTGGAAAGCTTTAAGTTTAGGAAAATGGTGTTACCAGGTGATACTCTGGTCATTCAATGTGACCTTATTGCCCCGATCAAAAGGGGTATCGCCAAAATGCGGGGCAGAGGTTATGTAGGAAGCAATTTGGTTTGTGAAGGCACAATGACCGCCAGAATTGTTCGAAAAGATCAATGAATCAGCCACTAGCTTATATTCATCCTCAAGCCAAGATCGCCCGAAATGTTGTGATCGAGCCTTTTGTGACCATCGACAAAAATGTGGTGATACAGGAAGGTACCTGGATAGGCTCCAATGTAACCATCATGGAAGGGGCCCGCATTGGAAAAAACTGCAAGATCTATCCCGGCGCGGTCATCTCCTCTACCCCACAGGACCTGAAGTTTGTAGGCGAAGAAACCACTGCGGAGATTGGAGATAATACCATAGTTCGGGAATTCGTGACCATAAGCCGGGGAACGGTTGACAAACACAAAACGGTGATCGGTAAGAACTGTCTGATCATGGCTTATGCACACGTGGCCCACGACTGTCAAATTGCCGACAACTGCATTTTGGCGAATGCCTCTCAGGTAGCCGGCCATGTTGTAATTGATGAGTATGCTATTGTGGGAGGAGCTTGCGCCGTGCATCAATTTGTGCACATTGGGGCGCATGTGATGCTATCCGGAGGATCGCTGGTAAGTAAAGACGTTCCCCCTTATACCAAGGCCGCCCGTAAACCGCTCAGCTATTGCGGTATCAATTCCGTAGGCCTGCGGCGCCGAGGCTACAAAAACGAGAAGATCAACGAGATACAGGAAATTTACCGGCATATTTTTCTAAAGGGATTAAACAACAGCAAAGCATTGGATTTCGTGGAGCTGGAGCTCAGCCCTTCCAAGGAACGAGACATCATTATCAACTTCATTAGAAATTCCAACCGGGGAATCATGAAAGGATACTCCCGGATCCGTTAGAATGGAAATCACGCTCAAAGGGCTTTCCAAACGATTTGGCGGAGAATGGTTATTCAAAAACCTAAGTGATCATTTCGCCCTCCCGGGAAGCTGGGCCATCACCGGCCCCAACGGTTCCGGAAAGACCACCCTACTGCAAATAATAGCTGGTATGATACCACCAACCCAAGGCGAAGTGGAATACCAAGTTCAGGGCCATATGGTGGATCCTGACCAGTGGTATCGCCATTTGTGGCTGTCGGCGCCATATATGGAATTACTGGAGGAACTGACACTCAAGGAACTGCTGGAGTTTCACTTTCGATTAAAACCACCGCAACCCGGTATATCTGTGGATGAAATGGCGGAGTATTGTCAACTCTCTAATGCCGGAAACAAACCCCTCAACAAATTCTCCAGCGGTATGAAACAACGAGTAAAACTGGCTCTGGGATTCTTCTCAAAAGTACCTGTATTGCTCTTGGACGAACCAGGGACCAATTTAGACGCTCAGGGATTTGAATGGTATTATCGACAGGTGCACCAACTGCTGGAAGAAAAATTGATCATAATATGCAGTAATCAACCCAAAGAATACGATTTTTGCTCAAAAATACTTGATTTAGGCAACGTAGGTCCTGTTTCCAGCGTCAAGAAGATGTAAGTGTTGAAGATTTCTTACATCTTAAGGTTTAGAAGGGAATAAATTTTAATGTAAATCGTTTTTTCTTTAATATTGTCTGTACTTTTTTGAATGCTATGAACACAATAAGCAAGATACTCGTGATGTTTTTGATGGGAGGACTATTCTTAACTACTGCCTGCGGTGGTGACGATGATGAGCCACCTCCCCCTCAACAAACACCAGAGCAAATACAAACTTCCAAATTAGTGGGCCGTTGGGAGCCTGGTACGGTTATCCAGGAAGTTGATGGAGATATAACCTTAGATAGGTTCTCAGATTTTTCTATAACTTTTAACGCCGATGCCGACGGTAATAACAAACAGTATACTATTACCAACAATGGCGGTGAAGCTTTTGAAGCGGGCACTAAAAGCTGGGATTATGTAGGAACTAACTTAAACCGTATCGAACGCACCGACAATGGTTTTGAGTTTGATATTACTCTAAGTAATGGGGACAATGACCTGCAAATTACACTTACGGTCGACGCTTCCGGGCAGCCTTTGGGAAGGACCACCAACACTACTGGAGGTTATACTTTTAACCTGGAGAAACAGTAAAGAGCATGCAAGATATCTTAAGAGGCCGGAAGTTCCGGCCTCTTTTATTTTAGACTGATCAAGGTTACCCCATCTCCTCCTCGTTCTGTCGACTCATCGGTGATCTGCGCCACTGTGGGTTCACCATGTAAGTACTTACGGATCAACTGTCTCAAAATTCCATCGCCTCTGCCATGGATGATCTTAAGATCTTTGATTCCCAGCATAGATCCTTCATCTACAAAATTGGTTACTTCCTTAAGTGCTTGTTCGGCCCTCATGCCCCGCACATCCAGCTCATTGCGGTACTTGGTTCTTTTTTGATATAAGGCTATGCCGGGTTGGCGGGCCGACTTCTGTACAGTAGGCGCCACTTTACCGGTTTTGTGCAAGCGGTCAAGTTTGACCTTCGACTTTAAATCACCCAGTAACACCTCCGCCCAGTTCCCTGAAATACTGATTACTTCTCCTTCCGCTCCTGTATCTTCTATCAACACCAGATCCCCTACTTTTACCGGACCACTTAACTTGCGATTCTCAGCGGCGGGCTGAACTTTGATGCGCGTGGCCTTTTCAAAAGTTTTTAACTCCTTACGGGCTTTTTTAGTAATTTGGCTATCGGCTTTGCTTTCTTTAATAGCGCGGATGGTAGCTTCTATCTTTTGGTTAGTTTCCTTCAAGAGGTTCTGCGCCTGTAACTTTGCTTCATTAAGCAATTTCTTTTTCTGCTCTTTGAATTCCAGCACAAGTTGCTGATAATGCTGTTGCTTTTTGGTGAGCTCCAATTGTGAAGTCTGTAGTTCCTGTAGAGCCCGGGAGTGTTCTAGTTTGGACTGTTCCAGTTGACTAACTAATTTCTCGAAGGCCACGGGGTCCGCTCCAATATTTTCCTTGGCTTTCTGTAAAATCGATGGGGATAAACCGGTCTTGGCAGCTATTTCCAATGCAAATGAGCTGCCAGGTCTGCCGGTTTCCAGCTGATAGAGCGGCTCCAATGCTTCCAGGTCAAAACGCATAGCGGCATTGTCTACCCCAGATGTTCTTTCCGCAAATTTCTTCAAGTTGCCGTAGTGCGTGGTCACCAAACCAAAACTTTTTTTTCCTACCAGGTATTCCAGTATGGCTTCAGCGATAGGTCCGCCGAATTGCGGTTCAGTACCGGTACCGAATTCATCAATTAAAAAAAGAGAGTTTTCATCTGCTTCCTTTACAAATTGGTGCATATTTCGCAGGTGGCTGCTATAGGTACTTAGGTCGTTCTCAATGGATTGTTCATCGCCTATGTCTACAAAAATCTTTTGGAAACTCCCCAGACAACTCCCTTCGTCGGCCGGGATCAGCAAGCCACTTTGACCCATCAATTGCAATAACCCCACGGTTTTTAAACAGACCGATTTTCCTCCTGCATTGGGACCTGAAATTACGATTACTTTGAGCTGAGGGTCCAGTTGAATATCCAAAGGAACGACCGGCATTTTTAGCTGGTCATGGGCCAATTGCAAGAGTGGATGGCGAGCTTGCTTCAGATCAATACCACCACCTTCCAGCACTCGTGGAAGGCTGGCCCTCAACCTCCTGCCCAGCATCGCTTTAGCACGAGTAAAGTCCAAAAAGCCCAGGTATTGCTGAACCTGCTGGATCTCATCATTGTGCGGAGCCACTTGTTGAGTAAGTTCCAAAAGAATGCGATTGATCTCTCTTTTCTCTGCGAATTGTAGTTCCCGAATATCGTTGTTGATGTTAAATACCTCCATGGGTTCAACGTATACGGTTTTTCCTGTGGCCGATTCATCAACTACCATGCCCGGGATCCTTCTTTTGTGCTCAGCGTGCATAGGTACTACCAATCGGCCGTCTCGCAGTGTTAGAGAACTTTCTTTTTCCGTATAGCCCTGTGACCGGACCGTGCCCAATATTGATTCTAAGCTTTTCCTGACCCGAAATTCTCCCTGCTGGATCTTCTTCCTCAGTCTTTTTAGTTCGGGGCTGGCACCGTCCCTGATCTCACCGTGATCATCTAACACCGTGGTCATACTGGCAATAAGCTCCTTTAGTTGAGGAACCTGTTGTGAGGCCTCAAACCACAACGGATACTCCTCCTCGTATTTGAGGTGATATTGCGCACACTTTACCGCCAATTCCAGATCCAATTTAATCTCATATAATTCAGCGGCAGTCAGCTGATAACCGGACACCCTGGCGTGTTCCAGATGACGATCTACTGCATATGCCTGTAGTTCAGGAAAACCATCGCCACTCTCCAATTGCTTTTTTTGCTCGTGAGTTTGGTTTAATAGTTGCCTAATGCGTGCAGGATGGTGAGTTAATTCCATTTCCTGTACCAATTGAAGGCCTAATTCGCTACTGCAATAGTCTGCCAGAAGTTCTTTGATTTTATCAAACCCCAATTTGGATTCGATGTTGTCTGGATAGAGGAACATATGATTAATCCTCCCGGTTGATTAGCACTTTCTCCCGCAGACTTAAACTGTCGATTACAGCATCGTAGATATCTGCCAATTCATCCACATGGTCCAGATAATAATGATAACTAGCTAGAAATTGCAGGGAGTCAATATCATGTTCACGGTACAGCTCCACCTCAATTTGTTTAAAGAGAGTCGCGGCTGAATCCCGGGAGATACGGGCGGCCTGTAGTTGCCCTTCCTTCATGTGAGAATCCACTAAAAAAGCCACCATCTGAGCTTGGGACAGTAAATCGTCAGGTCTGTCCTCATTCTGCGTTTGGCAGGCGCCCACCATTAAGATCATCAAAAAAAGCTTTCTCACCCTGAAAAATACTTAAATATGTTCTAATTTTAAACTTCAGACTTGTTCTTAATGAGGCAATTACTCAACAAACTACGGCGTTACGAAATCCAGATCAGAAAGGCCATCAATTCCCAGATGCATGGCAATTTTCATTCTATCTTCAAGGGTACCGGTATAGAATTTGACGATGTCAGGTCGTACCAGTATGGTGATGATATCCGTACTATTGATTGGAATGTTACTGCCAAAGGACATGGTACTTACGTGAAAACCTTTAAGGAGGAGAAAGAGCAAACTGTGTTTTTTGTTCTTGATATAAGTGCCAGTCAAGAAATTGGCGTTCCCGGCAAACAAAAAATTGACATTGGAAAAGAGATCTGTGGGGTATTGGCCTTAGCCGCGGTTAAGGAATCAGGGCATGTAGGGCTAATCGGTTTTACGGATCGCAAAGAGCTTTATGTAAAACCGGCCAAGGGCAATAAACATGCCTACCAGATCATTCGCAAGCTGTTCAATTACCAGCCTGTTTCCTTGAAAACAGACCTCAACAAGGCGCTGGCTTTCTCCCTCAATCTAATAAAACGCCGCAGCGTGGTCATTCTGGTCTCGGACTTTATCGACTCCGACTACTGGGACAGCCTGCGTGCCATGGCCAAAAAGCACGATTTGGTGATCATACATTTGTCCGATCAAAGAGAGACTCGACTACCTAAGTTAGGGATCATACCCTTGTACGATAATGAAAGTCAAAAAACCGTCTGGGTCAACACCTCCTCCCGGTTTTTCCGTAATCGCTTAGGCAAAAGTTTTCACAAGAACCAAGATCAACTATTGGAATTTTGTAAGCGAAACCAGGTCAACTATTTAAATATCAACACCCAGGAAGATTATGTGCCTAGTTTAGTGCGCCTGTTTAAGTTGAGGAACAAAATGAAACCGAAAAGTGCTTAAACCATTAGTCTTACTGGTACTGGCCCTGAGCGGCGTACATTTGCAGGCTCAGGAGGTGAAACCCAGAGGTTACTTCTCCAAAGACTCTCTGAAGGTGGGCCAAGTTGTGGACTACACCCTGATCGTGGACTATCCTAGGGGCATGGAAATCCTTTTCCCGGATTCCAGTTTTTCATTCCTTCCTTTTGAATACGTGGATCGCAGCTTTCAACAAACTGAATCGGATCTCACCACTAGCCATGACAGCGTAGTCTACCAGCTTACTACCTTCGAAATGGATTCCGTTCAGCGGCTAGCTCTGCCTATTTATATTATCTCGGATGGCGACAGTCTCACATTGGCTCCACCTGTAGACAGCGTTATTATACAATTCTTGATAACGGAGTCTCTTGATTCCCTGTCGGTAAAGGAGACTGCCAACTATCAGGAAGTCCATAAAGCCTTTAATTATCCCTATTTGTTGATTGGCTTGGGGGTTCTGGGCATTTTAATAGCCGTGGTCTTGGGGGTGTTTGGGAAACGAATACGCTCCCGTTTACTACTTTACCGTCTAAGGTTGGCGCATGAACGATTTGTAAATAAATTTGCTCAGCTTCAAGCAAAGGGTCTCAAATCAGTAGAACAAGCAGAGTTCTTGCTGGCTTTTTGGAAAAAATACTTGGAAAAACTGGATGGAATGCCATATACCAAACTCACTACTAAAGAAATTGTGACCATTGAAGAAAATCAGGAGTTTAAAGATACGTTAAAGTTAATGGACCGTAATATCTACGGTCGGTTCAATGCTCCCAGTGTAGATCAATTGTCTACAAAGTTAAAAGAGTTCAGTATAGATCGATACCAGAAAAAAATTGAGGAACTGAAGCATGTTTGAGCAAATCAGCAGTTGGGCTCCATGGTTTAACCTAAATTGGTTTTCACCCGGAACTCTCAGGGGTTTTGATTGGGAGTATCCTATTTGGTTGTATCTAATACCGCTAATACCATTGTTCCTCCTGGTCCGATGGCTAGTGCATTGGAAATTCAGGCAAAAATTGGCATCCGCTTTCCCTGATAAAGAACTTAAATGGCAGCCTGCCAGTTTGCTGCGATTTATCCCAACCATTCTGATCATGATCGTGCTTACCTTGCTGCTAACGGCGATGGCACGACCTCAAAAGACCAATGAGGAAGTGGAACAATGGTCGGAGGGCATTGATATCATGATCCTGGTGGATATTTCGCAATCTATGCAGATCGAAGATTTTAAGCCCAATCGACTAGAGGCCGCTAAAGAAGTGGCCAGAAAGTTCATAAGGGGGCGGTTCCAGGATCGAATTGGCATCGTGATCTTCTCGGGGGATGCTTATTCTCTAGCTCCGCTAACCACCGACTATGATCTTTTGTTCACCTATATTGACGATATTAATTTCGATAAGATCGAAAACCGGGGCACCGCCATTGGTAGTGCCTTAGGGGTTGCCACTAATCGTATGTCGGAAACGGAATCCAATTCCAAGGTCTTGATCCTGCTGAGCGATGGCGATAACACTGCAGGAAACATAGATCCCATTACTGCCGCCGAGTTAGCCAGTCGTAACAGCATCAAAATGTATACCATTGGTATCGGAAAAGAAGGTCAAGTGCCTTGGGGAAAGGACCTATTCGGTCGCCCAAATTATGTACAGAGTTCGCTGGACGAAACCACCCTCAGAAAGATCGCTGAGATCGGAGATGGCAAGTTTTACCGGGTTTCCAACGAAAAGGCTCTGGAGCAGGTCTTTCAGGAAATCGACGAGTATGAAAAAGTGGAGATAAAAGAAACCCGCTTCACCAATACCACCGACTTCTACAGTATCTACCTCACCTGGGGAGTGCTTTTCCTGCTTTTATGGATGTTTACCAAGTCTACCTTCCTCAGCAATGCCCTTGAAGATTAAACCATGAGCATTGCATCGAACATCAGCCGGTTAGAAGCGCAGCTGGATCAACACCATTGTAAACTGATCGCTGTCAGTAAAACCAAACCTCCTGAAACCATCATGGAAGCCTATAGTAGTGGATTTCGTCGCTTCGGGGAGAACCGCGTACAGGAATTGGTGGATAAACAACAACAGTTGCCCAAAGATATTGAGTGGCATATGATAGGTCATTTGCAAAGAAACAAGGTCAAATACCTAGCTCCTTTTGTTTCCATGATCCATGGGGTGGATAACCCCAAATTATTAAGGGAAATAAATAAGCAAGCCGGAAAGGCCCAGCGCATAATCCCCTGTCTTTTGCAAGTTCATATTGCTCAAGAGGAGTCAAAGTTTGGGTTTAAACTGGAAGAGCTCCCTGAACTTTTAAAAAGCGGGGTGTTTGAAGGTTTGGAACATGTCCATATTTTAGGCCTGATGGGAATGGCTACTTTCACCAACGACCGCCAGCAAATTCAGGGTGAATTCAGGAATTTAAAAAAGCTTTTTCAACAACTTGATAGCATGGATAGTCCACCAAATTTTCAAATGAAGGAACTCTCAATGGGTATGAGTAATGATTTTGAGATCGCCTTGGAGGAAGGCAGTACCATGGTACGTATTGGAAGCAGTATTTTTGGAGCAAGAAATTAAAGATGCAAAAACTTAGCTTGATTTTAGGAGCAATATCCAGCGGCCTGGCTGTGGCCATCGGTGCCTTTGGTGCCCACGCTTTAAAAGCCACCCTGGAACTCAGTCAGCGCACAGAAACTTTTGAAACTGCCGTAAAGTATCAATTCTTTCACAGCTTGGCCTTGCTGATCATAGGGATTCTTATGTTCCGTTTGAGCCATAGCTTGTTCCATTACGCCATATGGTCTCATCTGATTGGCATAATACTCTTCTCGGGATCGCTGTATGTTCTGTGTCTTACCAACAATACCATGTTGGCCCGTATTACGCCTTTTGGAGGTTTGGCTTTCATCTTAGGATGGGTATTTCTAACTATTGCTCTCTACAAAACGCTTTAAACAAAACAGGCCCTGAGTGATCAGGGCCTGTTTTGTTAATTTTTTTTTCAATTAGCGGGCGTCGTCTTTCTTCTTGGGCAAGACATTGGATTTAATACTAACTTTTTCCCGACCGTTAACTGCGTTTGAAACTACGGTAATGATCTTGTTCTGAGCACCGCTCTTTCCTTTACTATCAAACCTTACAGTAATTTCTCCAGATTTGCCGGCAGCGATAGGTTCACGTGGCCACTTCGTGGCTGTACAACCACAAGTTACCAGCACATTGGATAAGATCAGAGGTTGGTTACCCTGATTCTCAAATGCAAATGTGTGTTCCACCACATCACCTTGTACGATATCTCCAAAGTTCTTGGAGGTTACCTCAAACGCAATCTTGGCTCCATCTACTTGCTTGGTAGTTTCTTGGGCTTGAACCAAGTTAAAACTAGCTACCCATAGCCCAACGGCAGCCAATGTGAACAATTTCTTTATCATAACTTTAAAGTCTTAACCAACATTATGTGCAAATTTACTACTTATAAGCCAGTGTAACAATAACCTTGCCTAACTTATAAAATAACTGCTGTCAAAGTTTACCAGGAACAATTCCTCCGTAGCGCGGGTCGCTCCCGTATACAACCAACGCAAATGATCCTTGCTAAGTTGTGTATCCGGTACATAACCATGATCCAGAAATATTGCCTTCCACTGTCCACCTTGAGACTTATGACAGGTCAAAGCATAGGCAAACTTGACCTGCAAAGCTTGCAAAAAAGGATCTTTCTTAAGTGCAGCCCGTAATTTGGATCTATTAGTGATTTCCCTATAATCTTTCAAGACTTCGCCATACAACTCGTTGTAAGCCTCCCGGGTCAAGGCTGGGGAATGCGAATGCAAGGTGTCCAAGATGATCTTTACCTCTAAGGCGGTGTTAGTAGGGTCGTCCAGCAACCTGATCTCCACATCTGCGAAGCGCAATCCATACATTTCCTGAAATCTTTTTATTTTCAGAACCTCCGCAAAGTCTCCGTTGGCCAGGAATCCCATGGGAGAATGTTCCGGCTGGTAGTAATAGTTATTCTTAACCACCATGATCTGATCACCACACTCCAGTTCATTTTCAAAATAAAAAATAGCATGCCGGATATGTCGGTTATATTCCACGGCATTTTTATTGGAGCGACATATCACTATGGTTTCACCTAAACCATGCTTATCGTATGCATAGCGCAATCCATCCTCCATACGTTGTCCGAGCATGCGATAAACATCACTTTTGGCGGTTGTAAATTGTATGTCGCTCGAATTGCTGCTAATGGAGTCCCTCAGCTTAGTGGCATTTTCCAGAATGCCAGAATTTAGCGCTTGTCGCATCACCGTTTTTAGGGAAACTTCCATAACAGCAAGATCATATTTCTCTTGCAGATGATCTCTGGATAATGCCAGGCTGAAGGATTGACCAACCGGAGGCAACTGAGCATCATCACCGATTAGCATTAACTTGTTGCCGGCATTTTCAAAAACAAAAGTCACCAGATCCCACAAGACACCCTTTTGCTGAGATCCTTCCTCCGATATCATGGAGGACTCATCAACGATAAAGACCGTATTGCGGTGATAGTTCTTCTGTCTCTTAAATTGTATGTCGCCAGTATCCCGGCTTTCCCCCAACTTGTAAACTACCTTGTGAATGGTAAAGGCCGAACGGCCGGTATACCGGGCCATCACTTTGGCCGCCCGGCCGGTGGGTGCCATTAGCAATGATTTATAGCCAAATGTAGGCAGCACCTTGACCAAGGCGCTTAGTACTGAGGTTTTGCCGGTCCCGGCGTAACCCTTTACCAATAAGGTACATTTCGCTTCTTTGGATTTAATAAACTTCTCGGTTTGACGGAAGAAATTCTGCTGATCTCCGGTAGGCTCATAAGGGAACTTACTGGTCAGTATTTGAGCGGGTGTGGCCATTACGATGGCGGTATGGTAGCCATTACCGAGCTGGCCTTGGCTATTAACAGTTTTCCCTGGGGCTGCAAACTCCAAATCTCAGATTCACAAAAATTCATCTTTTCTCCAGCTTTCAAAACCCAGCCGATAGCTTCAAGTTCAGGGCCTTTGCCAGGATGAAGATAACTCACCCTTAGTTCTGCGGTCACTACATGGTGGGTTGCCGGAACCATAGTATAGGCGGCAAATCCCATCACTATATCTGCCAGCGTGGAGGTCACACCACCATGAACTAATCCGGTTTGCTGTAAATGTTCCGGCATAAGAATTAAACGTCCTGTCGTTTTTCCCACTTCGATCTGCTGCAAGTTAAAACCCAGCAGTTTCATAAAATGTTGGCGCTCCAAATATTTTTCGACTCTGGACTTAAATTCCGGATTTTTAGTTTCCAAATTTAAAAAGCATTGAGGTTGTTACTTTCTCTGAATTTTGCATTATAGAATTGCTGCGCTAAGTTTACTAAGTCGGCGAGCAAATGAAAAACGAAATTACAGAAAAGTTTGGCGGTCAATTGCGAGTGCGAGTGTGCGGAGTTTTGGTGCAGGACCAAAAAGTCTTAATGGTAAAGCATCGTGGTTTAAGTGATAAAGGCTACTTCTGGTCACCCCCCGGGGGTGGGGCCACTTTTCAAACCTCCCTGGTGGACAGCTTGAAACAAGAGTTCCTGGAAGAAACAGGTTTGTTAGTAGAAGTACATGAATTGTTGTTTGTAAACGAGTTCCACAGAGATCCCCTGCATGCTTTAGAGATTTTCTTTAGAGTAACCTGTATGGGTGGCACTTTGCGCATGGGGCATGATCCTGAATTGGGGCCGCAGGCACAGATCATTGAATCAATTGCATACTGGGGAATAGAAGATTTTAGGGCCGAGAATGGCCCACAACTACATTCAGCATTTCAAAATTTAAGGCATGTTGAGCAGATCTTAAAATTGAGAGGGTATTTCCAAAATTGGAAATAATTACATAAAATAGCGTGCAAAATGATTATGTTTTGCTTGATTAAATAACTATTATTGTTGTCTAAAGTGTACAAAAAATGAACGTTACTAAGATCCTAACAGTAGTTTTCTATCTTATCAGTATTGGGCTAGCCTACTTCCTGATTAGCGGTATTGCTCACGATATCCAGGAAGAAAAGCGAATCACCCGGGTAGAAGCTGATGTTATTGAAAAACTAATCATGATACGCGATGCGGAGATTAGCTATCAGGCCTCAACCGGCCAATTTACCAGTGACTGGAACAAGTTGATAAGCTTTGTGGACACCGGTAAAATTTACCTTACTGAAAGAAAAGAAACCATCATCCAATTGGATTACGGCGCTGACAGTATTGTGGTTGACATTGATACTTTAGGATCAGTAGCTGTTAAAGATTCGTTGTTTTCTTCAGACTTCGATCCTCAAACATTGTCTATAGTACCTGAAAGCGGTGAAAAATTCTCCCTTTGGGCTGATAAGATCAACAAAAGTGGTGTCATGGTAGACGTTATTGAGGTGGTGGACCCTAAACCCACCGACCCCTCCCGTTCTGAAGATAGCGAAATGAGAAACCGGAAGCCACTGCGATTCGGAAGCCGAACAGAAGTAACGACAGCTGGAAATTGGGAATAACAAGTGCTAAAGCCAGTGTGGCAGATTATCATCTCATAAGGAAGGTTAAGAGCGGTAAATTCAACGTTGACCATTTAAGCCAGTACAATCTATGCTTCCTGCTGGGCAAGCAGCACTTTAAGTTTTGCGTAATCGACAGCCGGTCAAATTTGTGTTTACTGCTGGAAGATTACCTGCTGGACACCGAACAAGGATTTAAACGGCTTAACGTCCTTAAGAAACTTTTCGAGAACCATCACCTTCTCAATGCCGGGTTTTGGAATACCGTAAAATTAGCAGTTTACAACTCCAAAGCGGTTCTGGTACCTTCAACCCTATTTGAAAAAGATGAAGCAGCTCAATATTTGCGGCTCAACTGTCAATTAGATGATTCCGAAGATCAGGTCTTCTACTACAAACATCACAATGGCAAGATGGTGAACGTATTTGCCGGCGACCGGCAGATCCTAACTTGGTTCAAGGCTAGTTATCCCAATCTGAATATTCATCTGCTGCATCATACCAGTGCCTTAATAGAAGGTTTCACCCGCCAGTCGGACAAAACCCGCCTTAAATCCATGGCCCTGTTTCTGTCCAATAACGCAGTAGACGTGCTGGTTCAGGAAAACGGTAAATTGCTTTATTGCAATCAATTTACCTATGAGTCACCCTCGGAATTCATAAATTTTGTAATGATCGTACTGGATCAAATGGGCATGGACCCCAATATGGTGAAGGTACAGGTGTGGGGTAACATCAACAATCAGACCGAGCGATTTAAAATATTATACAAATATATCCGTAACATATCTTTTGGAACCAGACCTTCCATGCTGAACTTTACCTTTGAGTTCGACGAAGTGGAGGACTACCAGTATTTTGACTTGTTAGGCATGTACTATTGCGAATAGCGTATCATGACAAGGATCGCCATATTTCCGGGATCATTTGACCCCTATACCAAAGGGCATCACGATATCGTGTGCCGGGGTTTAAATTTGTTTGATAAGATCATAATTGCCATCGGATACAACAGCAAAAAAAAACACTACTTTGATGTAGATCAAATGTTAGGATTGATCGAATCGGCATTTGAGAGTTCCGATCGGGTGGAAGTAATTCAATACGACGAGCTAACAGCCGCACTTGCAAAAAAGTATCGGGCCAATTATCTTTTGAGGGGCCTACGCAATACTACGGATTTCGAGTATGAGAATAGTATTTCACAGGTCAATCGCTACCTAAACCAGGATCTGGAAACTGTTTTTCTGATCACTTCACCACAATATGCTTCCATCAGCAGTACCATTATTCGGGAAGTACATAAATACGGGGGAGATATCAGCGACTTTTTACCTTATCAGCTTCCTTAATTTCTCCAGGCATCGCAAAGAAACGCTCGATGACATACTTTACCGAGGGGTAGGTATTGAACAATGCTGTGGTGAGCTCGTCTCCCTGCTTCCATTCTACTGCATGAATATCTTCCGAAATCTGTGGTTTCATAGCACTGTCGTCTTTGCACTCCATGACAAACCAGGTGGTCTGTTTTAGGATTTTTTTTCCATTCATAGAATAGGAATGCCAGGTTGCGCAAATTCTGTCTTTCAGTTTCACCTTAATGTTGCACTCTTCCTGCACTTCTCGAACCGCCCCTTCAGCCCAGTCCTCATCCTTATCCAACTTTCCTTTAGGTAAATCCCATTTGTTGAGCCGGTAGATCATTAAGATCTGATCCCCTTTGGTCACCACACCACCACCCGCTTTGATGATTTTAAACCTTTGCTTGACAAAATGTTTCACCGATTTACGATCATCAACGGTAAAGGTGATGGATTTAAGTTTTTGCAGGCGTTTGCGGGCCATTAGCTTAAACATGCGGTCCAGCTGATCCAGTGAGGCGTTATTGATTAGTACATCTCCCACCAGCATGCCCACATAGATATTTTTATTCCCCCCATTAATAATGACGTCGTACTCTAAAAAGTCCTTGGCCTTGCCCATCTTTTTGACCTGGACAGGAATACTATTCAGAAATAGTTTCATAAAAATCGCCTGCGCATATCACTACAAATGAAGGAAATAAATACCTTACCACAAACCATGGGAAAGATTTTTTTCCAAAATATTGTTGTAATTTTAGACTATGACCCACTTACCTTTAAACGCCACCCTCGCTGCTGAAATTGCCGAGCTACTACTTAATATTCAGGCTGTTAAATTGGATCTTGAAAACCCCTTTACCTGGTCGTCGGGGTGGAGATCCCCAATTTATTGCGACAACCGCCTTACTTTGGGCTACCCTGACATCAGAGACAGAATTAAAGAGAGCCTGGCGGCCAGGATCCAGGAGGAATTTACCTCTGTGGAGGCCATTGCCGGAGTGGCCACAGCCGGTATTCCCCATGCCGCTCTAGTGGCCGATCACCTTAATCTGCCGTTTTTATATGTTCGGTCCAAACCAAAGGGTCACGGATTGGAAAACCTAATCGAAGGCCAACTGGTAAAATCTCAAAAAGTGGTGGTTATTGAAGATCTGATTTCCACAGCAGGGAGCTCTCTTCGAGCCATTGAAGCCTTGCGGGATGCTGGCTGTGAAGTTTTGGGCCTGGCGGCAATATTCAGTTACGGGTTCCCCTTGGCACAGGATCAGCTGGTTCAAAAGCAGGTGAACTGGTTCAGTCTAAGCGACTATAACGCTCTGATCGATTTTGCGGCTCAAAGAGGAATCGTTGAACCTGTTCAGGTCGAGACATTGCAGGCCTGGAGAAGAGAACCTCAAAATTGGAAACAAGCCAGCGCTACTCCATAACCCCTAGTCCAAAGAGCGCGAAATCGTACTTTACGGGATCTTGAGGATCCAGTTTCTTTAGGTTGTTGGTTAATTCCACGGCAGTAGCCCAATCGGTTTGGCTACGGGAGATCAAACCAAGAGTCCGGGCCACTCGATCAACGTGTAGGTCACAGGGGCAGATCAGATCGGCGACATTGATCTTGCGCCATAATCCAAAGTCCACTCCCCTATCATCTTTGCGAACCATCCAACGCAAGAACATATTCAATCTCTTACAGGCCGATCTCCTCTCCGGAGTGGCTACGTGCTTTCTGGTTCTCTGCGGGGCGTAGTCGGCTTCGAAAAACAACCCATGGAAATTAGTTAGGGATGCCTTCATATCTCCGGGCACGGTGCTGAAGGCCTCCTCCAGCGAATCATGATCTTGGTAGAAGCGGGCGAAAAAATCCAGAAAATACAATGTATCGGTGCCGTTAAAGGTGCGATGCTTAAAATCCTCAAAAGGTTTCAGATCCTGCTTTTGATATCCCCTAACAAACTCATAAGGGGCATCATCCATCATGTTCATCAGTTGACGGCTTTTTTTTATTATAGTGGGTCGTTGACCCCAAGCTAACATGGCAGTCCAGAAACCGGCAATTTCTATATCCTGCTGGCATGAGAATTGGTGAGGAACGCAAATAGGATCTTCGGCTATAAACTCCGGGTTATTGTATTGGAGGTATTTTTGGTCCAGATAGCGTTTGAGAGAGGACCATTTCCTGCCCATTATCGGTTCGGGATATAAGATAGTTCAACTCTAAACCGGTTATCCAAAGCACCTAATCCTTGCTGGGCAGATTTCGAAAGTCTTACCAGGACATTGTTATTGTTACCGGTGTCCGGTAGTTTACCTACTACCCTAACAAAAACCGACAAATTGGTCATCTCATTGCGTACTTGCATTATGGTGCCAATAGGAGCCGATCGGTGCAAAGCCAGGTATTTTTTGGTATCATCTTCTTCAAATACCGTAGCAATTCCCTTTTCCTTTATGGCTTTAACCGGTGCGCTTGAAGGGGGTGGTATTTCTTCGGTCATAACCTGGGCTGCGGTATCTGAAACCGCATGCTCCTCTACCTCCGGCCGCTCTGCAACTACCGGCGGGCTCTGTGATGCTGGTGGCGAGTCAATCCATAGAGTATCTCCAATAGACAGGTCCGTACCTTCCAACTGGTTCCACTCTTTCATTTGATCTATGGTATGCCCATACTTTTGAGCAATACCATAAAGGGTTTCGGAAGCAGCGACTACATGGTGATGACCCTTTGCCTTTGGTGGAGATGGTGATTTTACGGAAGGTTGGCCCAGGGCTAACACCTGATTTATATCCAGATTATTATCAGAAAGGTTATTCCAGGCTCTTATCTGCTCAACCTCCACCCCGTATTTCTGGGCGATGGTATATAAAGTTTCACCTTGTTGCACTTGATGACTTAAGGATCTTCCCCAGGGAATCTTCAAAATTGAACCCAATGACAAACCGCTCCCTTCAATTTCATTTTGTTGCTTAATCACTTCCACTGAAGTAAAATACCGTTTGGAAAGGCCATATAGTGTTTCCTGGGCTTCCACCTGATGAAGCACAAACACCTTACCCTCCTTAAACTCCAAACCAACGGAATCAAAGGTTGTTCCCCATACCGCTTCCACATTCAGTAGCAGCAGCCCCGTTAGCAGCGCCAGATACTTAAAACTCATTCCCAAAGATGTTCCCTTTTCCACAAAAATAACAGCCATTGATCTAAAAAGAAACTACCTGTGGAACGGCTCAAATTTGGTTTTATTTTATGTTTATAGGCGGTTTATGGTTATTTTTGAACAATGTCAAAACTACATTTGTGAGGGTAAGCGCTTTATTTTTTCTTTTACTTTTCCTGCCTATGGTAGAGCCGGATTCCCTTCAAGCACAATCCGGTAGTGATACAATCATGGTAATGGAGATCCGGGATGTGATCGATCCCCGCATGAACCGGTATGTGGACCTTGCTTTAAAAGAAGCACGAGAGATAGACGCTAAGTTGGTGATCATAGAGATGGACACCCCCGGTGGTGCCCTTAATGACGCGGACGATATCAGTACCGCCCTACTGGAATACGAAAAACCCATATATGTATTCATAAATAAAGATGCTGCCTCCGCAGGAGCTTTGATTTCCATAGCCTGCGACAGCATCTATATGTCATCCGGGGCTCGAATAGGTGCTGCTACGGTGGTAACAGCCGATGGTACCGCTGCTCCCGATAAATATCAATCCTACATGAGGTCAATTATGCGGTCTACTGCTGAAGCTAATGGCAGGGATCCTAAAATTGCTGAGGCCATGGTAGATGAGAGTCTGGTGGTTCCCGGTGTCTCAGAAGAGGGTGAGGTGGTCACCTTTTCAACCAGTGAAGCTATTACTCATGGATTTTGTGAAGCCCAGGTGGACGGCATAGAGGATATTTTGGCTCGTCAGGATATTGAGAATTACCAGATCATTTCCTACCAAAAAAGTGCCACAGAAAAAATAATTGCCTTTTTCCTCAATCCTTTTATCAGTGGATTACTGATTCTCATCATCGTAGGCGGCATCTACTTTGAGCTGCAAACTCCGGGTGTGGGATTTCCTATTCTTGCCGCTTTGGTCGCCGGTATATTATACTTGGTTCCCTACTACCTAAATGGTTTAGCGGAAAACTGGGAAATTATCATGTTTATGGTAGGGGTTGGGTTAATCGCTTTGGAAGTATTTGTGATACCGGGATTCGGTATAGCCGGCATTGCCGGACTACTTCTAACTATTGGGGGACTTTCACTGGTTATGATCAATAACGACTGGTTGGACTTTTCGTTAGTACCACTTTCCAATATTGCTATCGCTTTTACCACCACAATTGTAGGTCTAATAGGCAGTCTTATCGTCATGTTTTTTGGAGGTGTACAACTAACCAATAGCCGGATATTCAGAAGAGTGGCCCTGCAGGATGTTCAGACCCGGGAGGAAGGTTATACCTCTAATTTTCAAACCAGTTCCTATATGGGCCAGCAGGGAGCTGCTTATACAGTGCTCCGCCCAAGTGGAAAAATTCTTATTGGGGAGGAGGTGTTGGATGCCTATACCCGTGGAGAGTTCATTGCCGAGGGTGAAGCTGTGGTGGTGATCGGCGAAGAAGGCACCTCTCTTAAAGTTAAAAAGGCCTGATCCTAATGAAAATTCTCGGCATCATTCCTGCTCGTTATGCCTCTAACAGATTTCCAGGAAAAGCGCTGGTAGATGTTGCCGGCAAAAGCATGGTGCAGCGTGTCTATCTCCAGGCCAGTAACGCCCAAACCCTAAGCAAAGTAATCGTGGCCACTGACCATGAGGACATTTATCAACATGTGAAAGACTTCGGAGGATCCGTATGCATGACCGATTCCCGTCATCCCAGTGGCACAGATCGTTGTTACGAGGCGCTTACTCAGCAATCCCAAGAATATGATTTTGTGGTAAATATCCAGGGTGATGAGCCCTTTATTAAACCGCAACAGATTGAAGACTTAACTTCACACTTAAATCCGGACATCGAGCTGGCCACCTTGGTTAAGGCAATCGAGGACCCTCAACAATTGTCCAATCCTAATCTGGTGAAAGTAGTGGTGAATGCATCAGGTCAGGCAGCCTATTTCAGCCGCACCCCTATTCCCTTTACCCGAAATGAACCGATGGATCGATGGCTGGATCACCAAAAATACTTCGGTCATATTGGCATCTACGCCTATCGTCGGGACATACTGCAAGAAGTTACCTCCTTGAAGATATCACCCTGGGAACTGTCGGAAGGGTTGGAGCAGCTTCGATGGCTGTATCATGGTTATACCATATCAGTATTCCAGACCACTTACGAAAGTATGGGCATCGATACTCCAGAAGACTTGGTGCAAGCTTTACGATCTCAAACCTAAAACAGCATTTCGGCAATTTTTCTAACAGGCTCCGCTTTACCCATAGAATAAAAATGTAAACAGGGCACACCGTATTCCATTAATTCTTTGGATTGTTTAACCGCCCATTCTACTCCAACCTCAACTACCTGAGCGTTGTTCTGGCATTTCTCGATTTCGTCACTTAACTCCTCCGGAATGTCGATGTGAAATATACGTGGCAATATAGTATTCTGTCTTATAGTTGTGATGGGCTTCAATCCCGGTATTATGGGGATTTCAATACCTTCGGCCCGGCATTTTTCCACAAATTCAAAATAACGCTGGTTATCGTAGAACATCTGGGTTACGATATAATCCGCACCCATGTCTGCTTTCTTTTTTAAATAACTCAGATCAAACTTAAGATTAGGCGCCTCAAAGTGTTTTTCAGGATATCCTGCTACACCGATACAGAAATCCGTATGGTTGGCATTTAGCAGGTCTTCATCAAGGTAAAGGCCCTGGTTCATATTCACCACCTGGTCCAGCAACTCAATAGCATAATTATGTCCACCTTTTTCCGGTATAAATGCCCCTTCGGTTTTGATGGCATCACCCCGAATTACCAAAACATTGTCAATGTCCAGAAAATTAAGGTCAATCAAGGCATTTTCCGTTTCCTCTTTGGTAAATCCCCCACAAATGATATGGGGTACGGGGTCCACATTATACTTATTCTTGATGGCCGAACATATACCTACAGTTCCCGGTCTCTTTTTGATAGAACGTTTCTCTAACAATCCATTACCGCGGTCTTTGTATACATATTCTTCCCGATGATAGGTGACATCTACAAATGGTGGATTAAACTCCATCAACGGGTCCAAATGATCAAAGAGGTTTTGAATACCTTGTCCTTTTAGAGGCGGTAGTATTTCGATACTAAATAAAGTACTCTTAGCATTTTTCAAATGTTCAGTAATCTTCATATTTATGAACCTTAAATATCGTAATTCAGATTAGGCCCCAACCAGCGCTCAGCTTCCTGGACAGTAATATTTTTTCTTTGGGCATAGTCTTCAACCTGATCTTTGGCAATTTTACCTAGCCCGAAATATTTGCTCTGTGGGTGACCGAAATAATAACCGCTCACTGCCGCTGCCGGATACATGGCACAGGATTCCGTCAGTTCTACCCCAATGGACTCGGTTACCCCTAATAGGTCAAATAAAAATCTCTTCTCTGTATGATCAGGACAGGCAGGATAACCCGGTGCCGGTCTGATCCCCTGATATTTTTCACGTATCAAACCTTCATTGTCAAGTTCTTCATGGGGTGCGTAGCCCCAAATTTCTTTGCGAACTTTGAAATGCAGGTATTCGGCCAGGGCCTCAGCCAATCGATCAGCCAGGGCTTTTACCATGATGGCACTGTAGTCATCATGACTATCGGTGAATTCCTGTACCAGCTCTTCCGAACCTATTCCAGCCGTCACTGTGAAGAAACCCAAAAAATCATTTTGGCCTTCTTCACCTATAAAATCTGCCAGGGAAATGTTGGGGATGCCCGACCCCTTTTTACCTTGTTGCCTCAAGAAGTGGACGGTTCCCAAAGGCTCTTTGCGGCTTTCATCCCCGTAGATCTGTATGTCATCGCCAACTCGATTGGCGGGATAGAGCCCTACCACTGCACTGGCCCTTAAGGATTTGTTTTGTATAATTCGGTCCAACAGTTTCTGGGCATCCTGATACAGACGGGTAGCTTCTATACCGACCACATCATCCTCCAAAATTTGTGGGTACTTCCCTTTTAGCATCCAGGTCTGAAAAAAGGGAGTCCAATCGATATAGGACCGGATCTCCTCGAGTGGCAGCTCCTTAAAAACCTTATTCCCTATGAATTGCGGGTGGTGATGGCTGTTCAATTTGGGGTCCAGCTTTAAGCAATTGGCACGGGCTGCTGGCAATCCCAGATATGATTTTAGTTTTTTCCTTTGCTTATGCGCCTGGCGAACTTCATGGTATTCCTGCTTCATCTTTACCTGAAATTCCTCAGATTCCGAACCTTTCAAAGCGCTGGCCGTAGGAACACTCCTACTGGCATCCAGAACATGGATTACAGGACCGCCGTAAACCGGATCGATCTTCACCGCTGTGTGCAGTTTGCTGGTGGTAGCTCCTCCGATCATCAAAGGTATCTGCATATCCATACGCTCCATTTCCTTGGCCACATAGATCATCTCATCCAAAGACGGGGTGATCAATCCACTTAAGCCGATGATGTCCACCTGCTGCTCCTGGGCGCTTTGCAGGATTTTATCTGCTGGAACCATTACTCCCAAATCAATGATCTCAAAGCCGTTGCAGGCAAGTACTACCCCTACTATGTTTTTCCCAATATCGTGTACGTCGCCTTTGACCGTGGCCAGTAATATTTTAAGAGAGCTTTCCGTTTTGTTCTGCTTTCGCTCTTGCTCCATAAAAGGCTCTAGGTATGCTACCGCCATTTTCATGACCCGGGCACTCTTAACCACCTGGGGAAGAAACATCTTTCCTGAGCCAAAAAGGTCACCCACCAGGTTCATTCCTTCCATTAATGGGCCTTCAATAACCGCCAATGGCCGTTTATATTGCTCCAAGGCCTCCGCTGTATCTTCTATCACATGATCCACTACCCCTTTCACCAATGCATGGCTCAGTCGCTCCTCTACGGTTCCCAATCGCCACTTTTGTAGCTCCGCTTCCTTTACCGGCTCATCCTTCAGGGATTCGGCAAGCTCTAACAAGCGCTCGGTGGAATCGTCCCGACGATCCAATAGCACGTCTTCAACCCGCTCCAATAAGTCGGGGGGAATATCATCGTATACCTCCAGCATGGCGGGGTTTACAATCCCCATATTCATCCCGTGTTTTATGGCGTGATACAAAAAAGCCGAGTGCATGGCTTCCCGCACTTTATTGTTGCCACGGAAAGAGAATGAAACATTACTTACACCTCCACTAATTTGTACACCAGGCAGATTCTCTTTGATCCATTTGGTGGCTTCAAAGTAGTCCAATGCATTTCTGCGGTGCTCTTTGATACCAGTAGCTACCGGAAATATGTTGGGATCGAAAATAATATCCTGCGGTGGAAAATTAACTTTGTCCACCAACAAGCGGTAGGACCTCTGGCAAATCTCAATGCGTCTTTCAAAATTATCGGCCTGTCCTTTTTCATCAAAGGCCATTACCACCACCGCAGCTCCGTAGGCTTTTACCATCTCGGCCTGACGTAAAAACTCCTGCTCACCTTCCTTCAGGCTTATTGAATTCACCACCCCTTTTCCTTGAATACATTTAAGACCCGCCTCTATGATATCCCATTTTGAAGAGTCTATCATAATGGGTATTCTTGAAATTTCCGGTTCTGAAGCCACCAGATTTAAGAAGATAATCATCGCTTGCTTACCATCGATCATGGCCTCGTCCATATTGACATCTAAAATCTGGGCTCCGCCCCTTACTTGATCAAGAGCCACAGACAAAGCCTCTTCATACTTTTCTTCTTTGATCAATCGCAGGAACCGCCGGGATCCCGTTACGTTGGTACGCTCCCCGATATTAACAAAATTAGTCTCTGGTGTCACCACCAATGGCTCCAGTCCGCTAAGCTTTAAATAGGATATGGTCGACATGAACTATACGATAACCGGTACTTTTCTGACAGGATATTTTTGTACTAAAGCCGCCAGCGCTTTTATGTGTTCCGGAGTGGTCCCGCAACAACCCCCAATGATATTAACCAACCCTTCTTCCAAAAACTCCCCCACCAGTTGGGCCATTTCTTCTGGTGTTTGATCATAGGCACCAAATTCATTAGGCAATCCGGCATTGGGATGAACACTAACATAAAACGGGGCATTTTGCGACAATATCTGTAAGTAAGGCCTTAATTGAGCCGCGCCCAGGGCACAGTTGAGCCCAATGCTGATCAATGGGGCATGTGATACCGAGATCAAGAAAGCTTCGGTTGTTTGCCCCGATAAGGTTCGCCCGCTGGCATCGGTAATGGTACCTGAAACCATGATAGGAAGGTCCCTGGCGGCCTGGCATTGATTGATGGCGAACAAGGCGGCCTTGGCATTTAAGGTATCAAAAATGGTTTCTACTAAAAGAATATCCACACCTCCGCTGACCAGTGCCAGCGTTTGCTCCGTATAGGCCTCTACCAGTTCATCAAAATTCACACCCCTAATACCTGGATTATTGACATCAGGTGAGATAGAAGCGGTACGATTGGTGGGTCCCAAAGACCCTGCCACAAAACGGGGCTTTTGGCTATTTTTTGCGGTGTATTGATCTGCTACCTCCCTGGCCAAAGAAGCTGCGGCCTTATTTATATCACTTACAAATCCCTCCAAATGGTAATCTGCTTGGGAAATTCGGGTGCTGTTAAAAGTATTGGTCTCGATAATATCCGCCCCGGCCTCTAAAAACTGACCATGAATTTCCTTTATAAGGTTGGGTTTGGTGATGGATAACAGGTCATTATTACCCAGCAGATCGTGAGGGTGATCCTTAAACTGGGTTCCCCGATAATCGGATTCCTGTAATTTATAATTCTGGATCATGGTGCCCATGGCACCATCCAAAACCAGGATCCTTTCTTCAAGCAGTTGATTAAATTTACCTTTCATGGCATTTTTATATAAACTTATCCAGAAAGGCTTTGAGATTGATTACTCATCTCCTCCGCTAGGGGCGGATGGGAATTAGCACCACTTCCACAGACTGGACTGGTTGCTAAGACTTCACAGGGCCCATTCCCTCAGTCTTTCTTGATAAGTGGCCTTAAGTTACTATAAATTTTTAAAAAACTTCAAAAAAGAGCTTTACCTCAATTATTTAGAGCTAGAAGAGGTGGGACTGCATAATGTCCTCCAGAGTCACTTTAAAAAATTCTTCATGAACATTAAAATCCGGTAAGCCATTGGGCTCCTTGACCACATAGCTGCCGTTTTCCAACATTGTATAGGAATTAACGGTGTCCCTTAAGCTGTAATCCAAGATGTTTATGGCCTCCTGTTTCAGTTGCTCATCAGCAATAAGAAATAGTGATTCCAGTCGACGGTCAAAACTTCTCACCATAATGTCAGCACTACCGCCATAGACCTTAGGATCCCCATGGTTGTGGAAATAAAAGATCCGGCTATGTTCCAAATAATCTCCTACAATGGAGTGTACTTCAATATTGTCACTTAATCCAGTCCTTCCAGGCCGCAAACAACAGATCCCTCTAACAATTAATTTTATGGTAACCCCTTGCTGTGAAGCTTCATAAAGGGCATCAATAGCTTCTCGATCTTGCAGGGAATTGATCTTGATCACAATACCACTGGGTAATCCGGCCTGGGCATTCTCCGCTTCCTGCTGGATGAGCTCTATCAAGTTACGCCTCATATCGCGGGGAGCAGTTATGAGCCTTTGAAACACCTGTGGACTGGAATGTCCGGTGATTACATTGAAAAACTCCGATACATCTTGAGCATAGACTTCATTGGCGCTCATTATGCCAATGTCCGAATAGATTTTAGAAGTATCTTCATTGTAATTACCGCTGGACATATGCACGTAACTGGTCACCTTTTTATTTTCTTTTCTTACGATCAGCAGCAGTTTGGTATGTGTCTTGTACCGGCTTATTCCGTAAATCACGAAGCAACCGGCCTGCTGAAGTCTCTGAGCTTGACGCATATTGTTTTCCTCATCAAACCGGGCTTTTACCTCGAACAAAACCGACACGTGCTTTCCGTTTTCAGCGGCTTTGTGTAGTGCGTCAATTATTCGTGAATCTTTAGCCACCCTGTAAATGGTCAGCTTGATCAGCAATACATCAGGGTCTTCTGCGGACTTTTCAATTAAATGGACCAGCGGCTCGATATCATTGTAGGGATGATGAAGCAGAACGTCCTTTTTCTTAAGCACCTCAAAGATATCGCTGGCTCCTAATTCGGGATAACTCAAAGGTTTTACGGTAGGGTGGGGAGCCGGAACTTTATCTATAAATTCATTATGTCCCACTAGTTGCCAGAATCGGGTAAAATCCAGAAGGCTAAGGGAGTCCACCTTAAAGATATTGTTATCGTCCAGCCCCCAGCGACTCTTTAACAATTTGAGTAGCCATTTGTTCATATCGTTGGCTATTTCGATTCGCACCACCCTACCGGTTTTTCTGGTTTTAAGTTTTTGCTTAACCTCTTCCAGGAAATTCGCTTCAATATCATCACTTTCCTCCACAGAGAAATCCCCGTTGCGGGTCAATCTGAATAGACAAACGTCGATGATCTCAATGTTTCTAAACAACCGGTTGATGTGTTGAGCAATGATGTCTTCGATGGGTACAAATATCAATACATCATCATGCCGCAATTCCAAAAACTTGGGCAGGTTGGGGGGTATCTGTACAAAGGAGATCTTCTTGTTGAATTTCTCCTTCTTTCCAACCGCAATCATGTCACCGGGACTCTTGGTCACCACTCCGAAGGTGATCACGTTGTTCATCAATACCGGAAAAGTATGATAACTGTCGTACGCCATCGGGGTAAGCATAGGAAAGATGGTCTTTTTAAAGTACGATTTTACCTTGTCTTGAAGTTTCTCAGATAGCTCCTCAACTTTGCAAATACGAAAGCCGTTTTCCTCAAAAGCGGGGCGGAGCTCCTCAGTGTAGTATTGGTTCACCTGATTGAAAAACTCCTTGCTGTCCTCCAGGAGCTTTTCACGGAACGGTAGTTCACGTAAGCCCGAATAATCTACCCGTTGCCGTCCGTAATCAATATAATTGTACAGCGACCCTACGCGGATCATAAAAAACTCGTCCAGATTTGAAGCGGTTATAGCCATGAACTTTAAACGCTCAAATATGGTACGATCCGTATTTTTAGCCTGATCAAGTACTCGGTTATTGAAGTTCAGCCAACTCAGATCTCTACTGACGTAGTTACTCTCTTCAATTAAGGCCTGAGTGCGATCTTGAACAAGCATCGTCATTTTTGTGTGCTTTTTATATAAGGTTTAAACCTCTCTCCTGGATAATTACCGGAGGACTGAGCCTAATAATATAGTGAATGATTGGCTAAATATCCACGTTGGCATATTTAGCGTTTTTCTCAATGAACTCCCTGCGGGGTGCAACTTCGTCGCCCATCAGCATTGAAAATAGGTGATCTGCTTCTGCTGCAGATTCTATAGTGACTTTCTTTAAGCTCCTGGTTTCGGGATCCATGGTGGTGTTCCAGAGCTGATCCGGGTTCATTTCTCCCAATCCTTTATACCGCTGAATACTGACGGAGTCTACCTTTCCATCAGGAGCTAATTCCTTAATGATACGGTCCCTTTCATCATCGTTCCAACAGTAGTGTTCCTTCTTACCCCGTTTTAACAAATACAACGGGGGTAAAGCAATATACAAGTATCCGCTTTCGATAAGCGCATGCATATACCGGAAAAAGAAAGTCAGGATCAAGGTTCTAATATGGCTGCCATCTACATCGGCATCCGTCATAATAATGATCTTATGATATCTCAATTTAGTAGTGTTAAGGGCCTTTTCATCTTCCTCCGTACCAAAGCTTACCCCCAACGCGGTGATCATGTTCTTTATTTCTTCATTTTCATAAATCCGATGCTCCTGAGCCTTTTCTACATTCAGGATTTTACCTCTTAAGGGCAGAATAGCCTGGAAATTCCGGTCCCTGCCTTGCTTGGCAGATCCGCCTGCAGAATCTCCCTCCACCAGATACAGTTCGCATACTGCGGGATCAGAATCGGAGCAGTCGGCTAGCTTTCCGGGCAGTCCAGTACCGGAAAGTACATTTTTACGCTGCACCATCTCTCGGGCTTTACGGGCGGCATGCCGGGCTTGTGCAGCCAAAATCACTTTCGATACGATCTGTTTGGCTTGTTTAGGATTCTCTTCCAGATAATATTGTAATCGTTCACTAACCGAAGTATCCACCGCTCCCATGGTATCGGAATTACCTAATTTGGTTTTGGTTTGCCCCTCGAATTGAGGCTCCGCTACTTTTACACTAATGATAGCGGTTAATCCTTCCCTGAAGTCATCACCACTGATCTCAACTTTCACTTTATCCAACAAACCGGAACGGTCGGCATAGCTTTTTAAGGTTCGGGTCAAAGCTCTTCTGAATCCCGCCACATGGGTACCACCTTCAATTGTGTTAATATTGTTTACGTAGGAGATCACGTTTTCGGAATATGAGGTATTGTAGTTCAACGCTACCTGTACGGGGAATCCGTTCTTTTCACCTTCTATATAGACAGGCTCCGGTATTAGACTCTCCCTGGTAGAATCCAGGAAGTTGACGAATTCTGTCAAGCCGCCCTCGGAATAAAAAGAGTCCGAAATAAAATTGCCATCATCGTCCTTTTCCCGCATATCCGTAAGTTCGATGCGAATGCCCGCATTTAGGTACGACAACTCACGCAGCCGGGAGGCAATGGTCTCGTAGTTGTATTCGCTGACATTGAATATGGTCAGGTCCGGCGAAAAGTGTACCTCGGTGCCGGTAATATCGGTTGTGCCAACCTCCTTTACCTGATATTGGGGAATCCCCTGCTGGTATTCCTGTTGGAATTCTTTTCCATTACGGTGTACAGTCACTTTAAGGTGTTGCGACAAAGCATTCACACAGCTAACTCCTACTCCATGAAGCCCTCCAGACACTTTATAGGTATCCTTGTCGAACTTACCCCCGGCATGTAAAACGGTCATCACCACTTCCAGTGCAGAGCGTTTTTCTTTAGGATGTATATCGGTAGGAATACCCCTTCCGTTATCCTTCACGGTAATACTATTGTCCTCGTTAATTATTACCTGGATTTCCGTACAGTAACCGGCCAGGGCCTCATCTATACTGTTGTCAACCACTTCCCACACCATGTGATGCAGCCCTTTCATGCCCAAATCGCCAATGTACATGGCAGGTCTTTTTCGCACTGCTTCCAGGCCCTCTAGGACTTGTATATTGTCAGCGGAATAGTCGGATTTTTTAGGAGTTTTTGGCTGGTTTATTTCCTCGTTTCTCTCTTCGCTCATATTAGTATTTCAAATGGTTCAAAAATACTAAATTAATGGCATTATATCAGTGAATTCGAGGATTAAAACAGGGCAGAAAAAGCCCGGTCCAGAACTTCATCAAAACTTGATTTTCTTTCAGCAGAACAGGACTTTAGTAAGTATCTACGGTCAGCATAACTAGGGTACAGGCTTCCTCCGTAGCGATCCCTTTTTCCTTTGCCATTTTTCGCAATTCGGGATTTTCCGCGCCGGGGTTAAAAATGATGCGCAGGGGATTCAGATCGAGAATATATTGGTACCATGACTGCTGATTTGAGGCGCTGAGATAGAGCGTAACAGTATGGACATTCTCTATGGCCGGTTGTGATCGCAAGTCCACGATGTCGTTGTCCACAATTCTGCCCTTACGGATTCCCATGGGAACTACTTCATAACCTTGTTGCAAAAGCATGATGGTCACACGGTGAGAATGCCGACCTGGATTGGGACTGGCACCCAGAACTATTGTTTTCATTGATGGAACTTTGATCATACCTTATTTCATTAAAGTTACAGCTTCTGCGCACCGGATGCCATCCAAGGCGGCAGACATGATGCCTCCAGCGTAACCCGCTCCCTCTCCGCAAGGAAACAGGCCCTTGACTTGCGGATGCTGCAAGGTCATTGGATCCCTGGGGATCCGTACTGGAGAAGATGTTCTGGATTCAACCGCCACCACTTGGGCATCATTGGTCAGGTAACCAGGCATCTTTTTCCCAAACACCCGTAAGCCGGCTTTAATTCCCTGATACAGATGGGCTGGTAGTATTTCCGGTAAATTCACTGATGCCAACCCGGGCTGATAGGAGGTGTCTAAAAGACTAGTAGAGGTCTTGCTATCCAGAAAATCCATAAGTTTTTGAGCAGGAGCAGCTTGTTTACCCCCGGCATGCTGACAAGCATCTTCCTCTATGGCTTTTTGAAAATATAAACCTGCCAGGGGCCCGTGTTGAGAATAGGCTTGAAAATCCCTTTCATCTACGCTTATTACTATACCGGAATTAGCGAATTGGGAATCGCGTCTTGATGGGCTCATTCCATTCACCACCAACTCCCCGGGACTGGTAGCTGATGGCACAATGAATCCCCCCGGACACATGCAAAAACTGAAAACACCACGGTTATCATTCAGTTGATGACTGAGCTGATAAGATGCGGCTGGCAGCAGTCCCCTGGTAGCCCGACGATACTGAATAGAGTCAATTAAGGCTTGAGGATGCTCCACTCTCACTCCTATGGCAAAGGGTTTCAACTGCAACTGCAGATCTTCTCGGTGTAATAATGAAAAGATATCCCGAGCGCTATGACCGGTAGCCAGAATTACCGCTTTCCCCTTATAGCGCTGACCATTTTGATCCTTAACCCCCATAATACAGTCGTCCTTACGGATAAGGTCTTCGACACGGCTTTGGAAATGGATCTCACCCCCGGCTTGTAAAATAGTCTCTCTTAGCGCCTTTACTACCTTGGGTAATTTATTGGTACCAATATGAGGGTGGTTATCCACCAATATGTCTTCAGGAGCACCATGTGAGGCTAGTATTTGCAATACCCGTTGAACATCTCCCCTCTTTTTGGAACGGGTATAAAGTTTTCCATCAGAATAAGTTCCTGCCCCGCCCTCCCCGAAGCAGTAATTGGAGTCGGGATCTACCACATGCTGTCTATTAATGGCGGCCACATCACGTCGACGGGATCGCACATCCTTACCCCTCTCCACGATCACTGGCTTTAGGCCAAGTTCTATTAATTTCAGGGCTGCAAAAAGACCGGCCGGCCCGGCCCCCACCAAAATTACCGGATCTTTTTTATCCACCGGGTCCAGGTTCAGGCTGAACTCAGGAGCTGGCGGTATTTCACCTGGAGGATATAGCTCTAACTCCAGGTGTACCCTTATTTGCTTACCCCGGGCATCAATCGACCTTTTTTTAACGCGAACGGCCACCCGATCCTGCTCCTCAAAGCCCGCTTTTCGTACAGCCGCAGACTGCATTAATAAAGGATCCAGGGCTACTTCAGGTGGAAGTGTTATTTTAAGTTTTTTCATCAAGCGCCTGGCTAACGGGCTTCCAGCATAAAGCCAATGTTTATCCCAAACCGAAAGGGGATGCTGAGTTCATCGGTATCCAGTTCATCAAATATTCCTTCAAAATCCTCCACTTCCGGGTAATCCCGGTTATAATCCCGGTATCCGATCCCCAATCCTATAAACGAATCAATAGTGATACCTGTGCCTCCGGCATCGCGCAAGAACCGGTATCCCAAAAGTATTGAATATTCGTAGCGTTTTTCATCAGCTCCAATCACCGATCTGTTCACAATGTTTAGTGAGTCCACAATATTGGCAAAATGATCAATGGTGCTAAACCTAAGCTCGTGACCAAAGTAAAACATACCCAAGCGCCCATCCTCACTATAAAACTTCTGCCTCAATGCCAGGGAATAACCACGATCATAAATTTCGTTGATGCGAACGTTGGCATCGCTGGTGAAGAAAGGGTCGCGGACTATGCTGTACTGCAGTTCATACCCTAGCCGTTCCTGCATATAATACTCTACGGAAAAAGGGATACTGCCTACCGCCATGGATACGGGGTTAGTCCCTATAATAATACCTCGAAACTCATTGACCTGAGGTCTGAAATAGCGGATCCTTTTCTTTTTGAAGAGGTATTCCGGTTTTTCATAGGCCACACGGATGGTATCCGGCTCAGGTGTGGATTCTTCAATGATTCTGAATACCGGCTTGTTGTCTTCGTAATAGGTTTTGTAGTAACCAGCCAGACTACCATCGTTATTATACAAACTCCAGATACCGGTCTTTATTCCGTTTTCTATGGTCCCGTGCATTTTTAAGGTCCCGTCTTTATAGTAGCCCTGATACTCTCCGGTACCCCTTGCAAACCTGGATTCACCTTCCAGAATACCGTCCTCGTAATAGTACAACCACTTGCCCTCATTGACGCCATTCTTGACCAGGCCACTGACCTTTAAAGCTCCGCTTTCATAATATTCTTTGTAGAAGCCCTCACCATCGTTGAACAAGCCTCTGCCCTTAATACTTCCGTCTCCATAGTACAAATGCCAATATCCGTCCTTTCGGCCAGATCGTTCCACACCCTGAGAGGTCACCGTGCCTAGTTCGTCATAGTAGGTCCACTCCCCTTCGCCAAGTCCGTCTTTGTAGGTACCGACAGCCGAGGAGGTTCCGTTGGGATGGTAAAACTCCCACAAGCCTTGCTTGATGCCATTAACATACCCACCTCTGGCTTGTAAGGCTCCATTCTCGTAGTAGTATTCCCAGGCCCCTTCGTTCTTATCGTTAATCTTGATCCCAGCCGCTTTTAGTTTGCCACTATTATAGAATTCCTTATAGTCTCCTCTATCGCTAGAGTAGTAGATCTGCGACTTTATCTGATTATCCTCGAAAAAGGTATTCCAAATCTTGACTTTTGATCCATTGGAAAACTCCCCTCTGCTTTTCAAAGCACCAGACTCGTAGTAATAATGCCACAAGCCGTCGCGAACTCCATGATAAAGGCTGCCCTCCATACTGAGCTTACCGTTCTCAAAATAATACTGCCAAGGGCCATAATTGAGGTTGTCACGGATCTCTCCGGACATTTTCAAGCTGCCATTCTCAAAAAAATATTCCCATTGGCCTACCGGTTGATTGTCTTCAAAGGTCCCTACTTCTTTTTTATGACCGTCGACGTAGTAAGAGGTATAGGATCCATGGAGCAGCTGAGTGCCTTCCTTTAGGAAGTAAACCTCCTTTTTCTGCTTCAATTCCTGATCGTAATACGTTATTACCTTCTGGTCTTGAGCAAGGCTGACAGGTGCCAGCAGCAAAGTTGATATGATAACGAGTACAAATTTCAAACCCACCTAACATTTTACTGATCATGTGGACCAATTCAACTAACCCAAAATGTCATTATTGATCACGGCTGAGAAACGGGAAAATTATCCGGTAACAATGAATTGTACTACATGATAATATTGTAAATTTGGATAATTTGCAGATAACAAAATAACAAAATGTCACCTAATACCTTACAAGGTGGTAGTTCCACAGCAAAATCCTCCAGAACTGACCTTTTCGAGTCTCCCGATTTTTATGGAATAGACGACTTACTTACCGAAGAACACCTGTTAATTCGCAGCGCCATGCGCGATTTTGTCAAGCAGGAGATCACCCCATTTATTGAAGACTGGTGCCAAAAGGCCTATTTCCCCTCTTCGATCGTCAAGAAATTTGGAGAAATGGGAGCATTTGGCCCTACTATTCCGCAAGAGTATGGTGGAGGGGGATTAGATTATATCTCCTACGGCCTCATCATGCAGGAAATCGAGCGTGGAGATTCCGGTATGCGCAGCACGGCTTCGGTACAGGGTTCGCTAGTGATGTATCCTATCCATGAATTCGGTAGTGAGGAGCAGAGGAAAAAATTTCTTCCCAAGCTTGCCAGTGGCGAATACTTGGGCTGTTTCGGGCTTACCGAACCGGACCATGGGTCCAATCCCGGAGGGATGGTTACCAATTTCAAAGATGAAGGGGATCATTATTTGTTAAATGGTGCAAAGATGTGGATTTCGAATGCACCGGAGGCAGATATTGCTGTGGTATGGGCCAAGGACGAAAATGGGCGTATACACGGCTTGATTGTTGAGCGTGGCATGGAAGGGTTTAGCACACCGGAAACTCACAATAAATGGTCCTTGCGAGCCAGCTGCACGGGGGAATTAGTTTTCGACAATGTAAAGATCCCCAAGGAAAACCTATTACCTGGCAAAAACGGGCTGGGGGCACCACTAATGTGTCTGGACTCCGCGCGTTATGGAATTGCCTGGGGAGCCATTGGTGCGGCTATGGATTGTTACTTCAGCGCTCAGCAATATGCCATGGAACGCATCCAGTTCGACAGGCCCATCGCTTCATTTCAATTAGTACAAAAGAAGCTGGCCGAGATGTATACGGAGATCACCAAGGCACAACTACTAAATTTGCGCCTGGGCCAACTATTGAATGAACACAAGGCCCGCACCGCTCAAATTTCCATGGCCAAACGAAACAGTGTAGCTACCGCCTTGGAAATTGCGCGGGAGGCCCGCCAAATCCACGGCGGGATGGGTATAACAGGGGAATTTCCCATTATGCGTCATATGATGAATTTGGAGTCAGTGATCACCTACGAAGGTACTCACGATATCCACTTGCTGATACTAGGTAACGAAATAACCGGGATCCCGGCCTTTACCTAATCGCGCGGACCTCGTAGCAGGCCTTTTAAGGTTAGCACATATACCGGCTGAACGGGATCATTAGTGAAGACAGATATGGTTTTATGTTGATTTCCCAATCTATCGTGTGTGAAAAATACAGCTTTTATGGTAGTTGAATCACCTGGTTGAATGTTACTACTGGCAAGAGAAACTCTAAGGCAATTGCAACTGGGCTGGGCTTTTTTTACTACCAGTGTAGCCTGTCCCCTATTCCGGAGGCTGTAACTGACCTCTACGGTGTCGCCCTGCTGTTTAATGCCGAAATCAAGTATAGCTTCCGGAAAATATACCTTGGGTTGTTCAACGCCTGAAGACGGTGGAACATCGATCAAGGTAGCGGTCACTACTAAATCTTTACGGGGCTGATTTGATTCGTAAGTAAAAATTGCCACGTTTTCCCTGAAATAACCCAGATCTTTCTTGGCCGCCACATCATAATGCACCCATAGTAATCCCCTGGCTCCAGGCTTCAATGTATAAGGTTCGAAGGTAATGGTAATATGGTCCGGACCTTCCATATGATCACTGAAAACCAATATATCCTTGCTGTCATTATAGGTCTCGAAACTCTGGGCATACAATCCTTTGCTGGTAATATTGCCCAGATTCATAAACCGGTTTTTTAAACGCAGATCACCGATCACTAATGGAAACTCCACTTCCAGTGATTTTGGCTTGGGTACCACGAATCCTTCTAAGCTAAGACTAGAAGTGGCTTCAGATTGCTTGTAGTATACCACCAGCGATTTGTTAAATGGTCCGGGTCTGTTGTGGGGGTCGAATTGTACGTCCACAAATCCCCGAGATCCCACAGCTATGGGATCTTTACTCCAACTGGGCGAAGTGCATCCGCACGAGGCTTCTACCCGATCAACTTGCAGGGGTCCCTCACCGCGGTTTGTGAAAGAGAACCGGTGTTTTACCACACCCTCCGTTTCCATCACTTTTCCTAATTGCAACTGGGTACTTTCGAATTCTACCTTAATATTATGCTTAATATTCTGCTGCCCTGTACAAAGTAAGGGCATGCCAAACAGGATTGCTATGCCCAACCAACCTTTATGGCAGTAGAATAATCTTCTCATCGCTACTGTATACATGTCAATGCATCTTTACACCACAATTATATTAAGAATTCTAGCCTCTACCAATAACGCCGGTATTGACCGACCATTTTATCCTCTAGGGTTTAATTCTTTTAAAAAAATCGTTTCTTTGTAGTCATTAAAAAAACACAGTCAGATGGCCAGGATCTTAACAGGAATTCAAAGTAGTGGCAGACCTCATCTGGGAAACCTACTAGGGGCTATTCTACCAGCAATTGAACTTTCACAAGACGAGTCCAATGAATCTCTCTTTTTTATAGCAGATTTGCATTCTCTTACTTCCATAAAAGAGCCTGACATACGAGAAGAGAACACCAATGCTACCGCGGCCGCCTGGATCGCCTGCGGTTTTGATACGGAAAAGCACTTATTGTATCGGCAATCCAGGATCCCGCAGGTCTGCGAATTGACCTGGTATTTAAATTGCTTTACACCGTTTCCCATGTTGGCCAACGCCACCTCATTCAAGGATAAATCCGACAAGCTATCGGATATTAATGCCGGTTTGTTTACCTATCCGGTACTTATGGCGGCGGATATTATTTTATATGATGCGGATATTGTTCCCGTGGGAAAAGATCAAAAGCAACATCTGGAAATGACCCGTGATATTGCAGGTACCTTCAACAGTCAATACGGCGATACTTTTGTAATACCCGAAGCCCAAATCGATGAAAATGTGATGACCGTCCCCGGTACCGACGGGCAAAAAATGAGCAAGTCGTATGGGAACATCCTGGATGTTTTTGCCGATGAAAAACCTTTGCGAAAGGCAGTAATGTCGATCGTAACCGATAGCTTACCTTTAGAAGCCCCTAAAAACCCGGATACTTGTAATGTATTCGCCCTTTACAATTTATTGGCATCTCCGGAACAGATCTCGCAAATGCGCAATAACTATGAGGGGGGTAACTATGGATATGGCCATGCCAAGCAGGCGCTATTCGAGTTGATCTTAAGCACCTTTGAAAGTGAAAGGGCTATGTTCAATCAATTAATGGCCAATCCACAGGAAATTAATGACCGCCTGCGGTCCGGTGAGCAGAAAGCCTCGGATATTGCGGATTCAGTATTATCACGAGTACGCCAGAAACTGGGTTACAACTAAGATTACTGCCCTTACTCTGCTTTGACGTCGGCCTCAGGCCACACTTGAAACCGCTGATCAACTGCTACTTGAAGAATTAGCCGGGGAGGGTTTGGTACTAGCACGATGCGGCTGGGATGATTGGGATACTCTTCCAGTATAACCGGGACACCTTCCTGCATAGTGACGTCATAGCCCTCAGTGCCATCCTCCTTGGTGCCAGTTGGGATATACTTTTGCGCCACATACGCAATGGGGAGCAGAACGTCAGTTTCCGGACAGAGCTCATCGTGGATCTTCTGCAGGACTTTCTCAAGATCTTCACCATAATTTTCCACAAAATCATCTTCCAACTCATGAAGTTCCTCCTCTACACTGTCGTATTTCAGATCCTCATAGTCAATATCCTTTAGTTCATTTCTCTTCTGAACTATTTCCAAAAGGGCCTTATCCAGCGTTTCAATATTCATAAGCAATTTATTGAGGGTGCTTCTTTGACAAATTAATTTTATTTTTGCAAGAAGAAATATTTTTTCTAAAACAACAAAACCATGGGACAAGATTTTCTACCATTAAAAGGAACCGACCATATTGAATTTTATGTGGGCAATGCCAAACAATCGGCCCATTTCTACCAACATGCTTTTGGCTTTGAGCTGATAGCTTACAGCGGACCAGAAACCGGAGTTCGCGACCGTGCTTCCTATGTATTACAGCAAAACAAAGTACGATTTGTACTCACTTCATCATTGGTACCCGATTCGGACATCAGTCGACATGTGCTACAACATGGAGATGGGGTAAAAGTATTGGCCCTGTGGGTAGATGATGCGGAAAAATCCTACTATGAAACTATGCAAAGAGGCGCAGAATCGATCTCCAAACCTGAGACCTTAGAAGATGAGTACGGTAAGGTGGTGATTTCTGCCATAAAGACCTACGGCGATACGGTCCATAAGTTCATTGAGCGGCCCAATTACCAGGGACCTTTCTTGCCAGGGTTTAAGCAGGTTGACTCCCTACTTAAAACCAAGCCAATCGGATTAAAATATATCGACCACTGTGTGGGCAATGTGGAATTAGGCGATATGAACAAATGGGTAAGTTTTTACGAGGAGGTGATGGGTTTTAAACTATTGATAACCTTTGACGATAAGGACATTTCCACGGAATACTCTGCCTTGATGTCCAAAGTGGTTTCTAATGGCAACGGGTATATTAAGTTTCCCATTAACGAACCCGCTGAAGGAAAACGGAAATCCCAGATCGAAGAATACATCGATTTCTATCATGGTGCAGGCGTACAACATGTTGCACTGGCCACCGACGATATCATTTATACGGTAGCTGAACTACGATCTCGGGGGGTTGATTTTCTGTATGTTCCGGACGTCTATTACAACGATCTACTGGATCGAGTAGGCCCCATCGAAGAAGACCTGCAGCCTCTAAAGGACCTCAATATTTTGGTCGACAGGGACGAGGAAGGATATCTTCTGCAGATATTTACCAAACCTGTCCAGGATCGACCCACCGTATTTTATGAAATAATTCAAAGAAAAGGGGCTAAATCGTTTGGCAAGGGCAATTTTAAAGCGTTATTTGAAGCAATTGAGAGAGAACAAGAAATTCGAGGTAACTTGTAGACCTGAGCTACCCTAATTAATCCTCAAACTATGGACCAAACAGTTGAACAAAGGGTTTCCCTTTGGATGGAAAGCGATGCCATTGATCAGGAAACCAAAGATGAAATTCAGGCATTGAGCCGTGATGAATCGGCATTAACAGAGGCCTTTTACAAAGATCTGGAGTTTGGAACCGGAGGGCTCCGAGGAATTATGGGTGTTGGTTCCAACAGAATGAACAAATACACCGTTGGCCGAGCTACCCAGGGCCTGTGCAACTACCTCAAAAATTGCTACCCTGATAGGGGAATCCGGGTGGCCATTGCTTATGACAGTCGCAATAAGAGCGATTATTTTGCCATGACTACCGCCAATGTATTTGCTGCTAATGATATTCAGGTATTTCTATTCGATGCCTTGCGCCCTACTCCGGAACTGAGTTTCGCGATTCGGGAGCTGAACTGCCAGGGGGGTATTGTAATTACTGCTTCACATAATCCCAAGGAGTATAATGGCTATAAGGCTTATTGGCATGATGGCGCTCAATTAGTACCTCCTCATGACAAGGGTGTAATAGATCAAGTCAACGCCATCACCGATTTTGGAGAAGTTAAATTTAATGGTCAGGAGCATTTGATCACACCCATAGGGTCCGAGATCGATCAAAAATATCTCAGCACCTTAGAGCGACTTGTAGTAAATAAAGACGTCATTAACAGGCAGCGGGATCTGAGCATAGTTTATAGCTCCATTCACGGTACGGGGATCACTATGGTTCCCCAGATCCTAAAGCGTATCGGCTTTGAGAACGTAATAGTTGTTGAAGAGCAATCAGAGCCAGATGGTAACTTCCCCACTGTTGTTTATCCAAATCCCGAAGAACAGGAAGCCATGAGCATGGCCCTGGCCAAAGCGGACATGCTGGATGCCGACCTCATAATGGCCACCGACCCAGATACGGATCGTGTTGGTATCGGGGTAAAAAATCCCCAGGGTAAGTTTCAGTTACTCAATGGAAACCAAACCGGGGTGCTGATCCTACATTACCTTATGGATCAATGGAAGGCTCACGGAAAACTAGACTCAAAGCACTACATCGTTAAAACTATTGTAACTACACAACTGATAGATGTTATCGCTAACCACTACGGCGTAGACTGCTACAATACACTTACAGGTTTCAAATGGATCGCAGAGATTATAGGAAAACTGGAGGGCGATCGAGAGTTTATTGCCGGAGGAGAGGAAAGCTACGGCTATATGATCGGAGAAAGCGTTCGTGACAAGGATGCCGTGGCCTCCTGCGCCATTATTGCAGAGTTGGTAGCCTTTAGCAAAGACCACAATCAAAGCCTGTTCGACAATTTAATTGCTATCTATCAGGAATTTGGTTACTACCAGGAAGACCTGATATCTATTACCAAACCAGGAATATCTGGGGCCGAGGAAATTCAGGAGATTATGCGGCGTTTAAGAGAAGCACCACCGGCTACCTTTGCTGGGTCTCCCGTGGTTGAAAGCTTAGATTACCAAAAAAGCGAGAAAAAGAACCTGCAGCAAGGAAGCGTTGCCTCTATTGACCTGCCCAAATCAAATGTGCTACAATTTGTTGCTGAAGACGGCAGTAAAATCAGCGCCAGGCCATCAGGTACGGAACCCAAAATCAAATTCTATATGAGCGTGAATCAGGAACTCCCTGATGCCTCACAATATCAAGCAGTTACAGAGAGCTTAGAGCAAAAAATACAACACATAAAGTCCGACTTGCAGGATTTTACACAGTAAAGGGAGTAAAATTGTACATTTTACAGAAAATTGTTGATAATCAACTATTTTCTTACATGAACCCCCGTTCTGGGAATTCGATGGGCAAAAAAGTCGTTGAATTAGTAAATTAGGTGAATTTTCAACAGCTATTTTTTATGTACACCCGCGAACCATCCGGACAGTCGTATTCCACGGAGATTCAGAGACTTAGGCGCGAAAACAAGCGACTCCTAAATGTTAATGAACAACTCCGGAAGGAAAATAATCTACTCAACAGACTGGTAGACAGCACGAAAGTGGGAATGTTCGTAAAAAACGGCCAGAATATCTTTACTTACGTCAACCCCGCATTTTGTCAACATTTGAACATTTCCAAGGAACAAATTCTATTTAAAGAACGCCCCAGGATCTCAAAATCTCTTAGAAGGTACATAAACGACGATAAAAAAGTTATTAAAAGCCAGAGCGCAGTTTTCAATTTAGTAGAGAGTCAGGATGAACAAGGCAACCAACAGTGGATTGAAACGGTCAAGTTCCCCCTGATTGAAGACCATCCGGGATCAACCGGTGTTTATGGCTTTACCTACGACGTTACTGACGCGGTAAGTGCTCAATCCGGACTTCAGCAATCCAAGTCCGCTTTGAAAAAAGCAAACCTGATCAATGATGCGTTAAGGCAATTTTCATACGCAGCCTCTCATGACCTTCAAGAGCCCTTAAGGTCGGTACAGGGGTTTTTGGGCATCATTAAAATGGAGTATGGCCCTAAATTGGACCAGCAAGGACTAGTGTACATCGATAAAGCTTCGGAGAGTCTGGAGCGCATGCAACAGCTGATAAAAGATATCCTGGACTATGCGGTTATTAATGGGGCTCGATACGAATTGGAACCGGTAGATCTAAGCCTGGTGGTAAAAGATGTATTGCTGAATCTTGATCAAGCCATTCAGGAATATCAGGCTAATGTAGAAGTAGGAAACCTGCCGGTAATTATGGGAAGCCAGGGTTTATTGGTTCATTATTTCCAGAATATGATCTCCAATGCCTTGAAATACCGGTCCAGAAAGCAGCCTCACATTAAGATATTCAGTGAAGTAAAACCACATCATTATATAATTGGGATAACCGACAACGGTATGGGAATTGATACTGTCTATTTTAAAGAGATCTTCAAACCATTCAAGCGACTTCACCGGCAGTCCGATATTCAGGGTTCCGGTATTGGATTAGCCACCAGCAAGAAAATAGTGGAGATCCACGGAGGAAAGATCTGGGTGGAGTCAGAGCCCGGGACAGGATCCACATTTTTTATGGAAGTGCCTAAAAAATAGCCATTCTATCCCCTGTAATTAGGGTATTTTCTTAGATTTGGGCTCTGGAAGAGAATCTCCATGCCTCTGGAACATAACGTATCCCTAAAATCCTATAACACCTTTGGCATCGAGGTGACGGCTGCGAATTTATTGCGCGTCGATTCACCTCGAGTATTGCAGCAACAACTTGACCACCTTCCCAAACCCTGGATGATCCTGGGAGGCGGCAGTAATGTTTTGTTTACAGACAACTTCCCAGGCACCATAATTAAAAATGAGATCGGGGGCCGGGAAGTGCTTCGGGAAGACCAAAACCATGTATGGGTTAAATTGGGAGCCGGTGAGAACTGGCACCAGGCTGTGCTCTGGGCCATAGAGAACAGCTGGGGAGGCATCGAAAATTTAAGCCTGATCCCGGGAACCGTGGGAGCGGCTCCCATGCAGAATATCGGGGCCTACGGAGTGGAGTTGTCGTCGAGCTTTGAAAGTCTGGAGGCCCTTAATCTGGAATCCGGTAGCCTCCGTACCTTCAATGCATCACAATGCCAGTTTGGCTATCGATATAGTATTTTCAAAGGAGCACTTAAAGGACAATTCATGATTTTGTCGGTTATACTGAGGCTTTCCAAAGAGCCCCGATTCAATACCACTTATGGAGCATTAAAGGATACGCTGGCAGATATGGGCGTTCAGGAACCCACCCTCAAGGCTGTAAGTGATGCGGTGATCAAAATCCGTCAAAGCAAATTGCCGGATCCCCAAATTATCGGCAATGCAGGTAGTTTTTTCAAAAACCCATCCATTCCCTCATCTCAATTTCAAAAATTGAAACAAGCCAACCCTGACCTACCGGGTTATCCCATTAACGAAGATTCAGTAAAGGTCCCGGCTGGTTGGTTGATCGAGCGCTGTAATTGGAAGGGGATCCGTCAGGGAGCCATAGGAGTACATGATCAGCAAGCTTTAGTGTTAGTGAATCATGGAGGAGGTAATGGCAAAGATCTCCGGCGACTAGCCAGGGACATTCAAGCCTCCGTCAAAGATACTTTCGGTATTGAGTTAAGCCCGGAAGTGAATATTATTTGACCCTATATCATATGGGTCACATTCTCTAAGGTCCCATGGTACTGCTCCGTGCCTACTCCAAAGCGTTGCAGGAACTCCAAACCTTCATCTACCTCCAAACCCTTGAATTCGCCATAAGACTTAAGATAAACTACCTTGAGAATACCCATGGAATAGATGATTCGGGCGCAACTCAGACAAGGGGACAATGTTACGAAAAGCGTAGAGCCTTCCACGCTGGTCTTATTTTTCACAGCATACAATATGGCATTTTGCTCAGCGTGTAACGCCAGACTACAGCTTCCCTTGGAGCTCCGGGGGCATCCGGTCTGGGGCCACTCCTCATCACAATTATGAGTACCGGAAGGTGGACCATTATAACCAATGGAAATGATACGGGTGTCTTTGGTCAATACAGCTCCTACATGCCGCTTTATACAATGCGAACGTTTGGCCAAATTTACGGCCAGCTCCATGAAAATATCGTCGAATTCGGGTCGTTCTAAGGACATTTGAAAATAATTTTGGCCAAAGACCAGTTTGGTAAAATTATTGTATATTCATCAATTATTCGAACAGGTTAGTCAAATTTTAAATGAAATGAGAAGAATAATAAAGCCCTTGCTGGTGATGTTCCTGTTAATCAGCTGGCAGATCACCGACTGTTATGCACAAGAGGCTCTGAAGCCCCGTCCCAGTCCTCTGGAGATGGTGACCATGAAATACGAGGACATCTATATGAAGGTCACTTATGGCCGTCCCCACAAGCGGGGTCGCCAGATATTCGGGGATCTGTTGCCCTACGGAAAAGTATGGCGTACCGGGGCCAATGAAGCCACGGAAGTTACCATAACCCAGTCCGTTAAGATTGGGGGAAATCTGCTAAAGGCGGGTACTTACACGCTATTTACCATCCCTCATGAAGACCATTGGACCATTATCTTTAATAGTGAGTTGGGACAATGGGGTGCCTACAATTATAACCAAAAATTCGACGTGTTGAGGTTTGATGTGCCTTCCGCCAATACGGATCAGGTATATGAGCCCTTTACCATTGCTTTTGAGCAAAAAGCGCAGAGTGCAGAACTGGTTATGATGTGGGATCAGACTAAGATCACCATTCCTATTGACTTTATGTGACAAAGACTGGGGAATGCATACATAAAAGAAAAAGCCGGAGGTGATCCTCCGGCTTTTTTTATTATCAAGTCCGCTAATCCTCCTAGTAACCAGGATTTTGAGTTAAACTCGGATTGGCATCGATTTCCCTTTGAGGAATGGGGAACACCAGTTCGTTGGCATTCCAGGGCAAGGAGCCTACATTCCCTTCAGTCCTTTTAACATCCCACATGCTGGCGCCTTCAAAAGCCAGTTCCAGCTTACGCTCGGCCAGTGCATCCGCTTCGGTTACGGCAACTAAAGCAGGAAGTCCTACGCGAGCACGGATCACATTGATGTCATTAAGAGGAGTATCCCCTACGGTAGATCCAGCACGGATATTAGCCTCGCATCGAGTCAAGTACATCTCCGCCAGACGGATATTGGTAACGTTGGCATCAATACCATTTACGTATTTACCGGTTCTGCGTGAACCCGCTTGATCAAAATAAAATTGATTTAAACGGTCATCACCTGCCTCATAAAGCAGCAAATGGGTATCGGTAATATCAATATCGCCACGACCGCCGTTCTCAGCCGGTGCATAGAAAGTATTTAACCCGTTGGTACCATCAGAAGATGTTACTTGAATTGCAAAAACATCTTCGGAGGTATTCGTTCCATTGTTAAATGCCGAGATGAATGTGGAAGTCAAAGTAAAGGCTCCGGAAGCTATTACGTTATTGGCCGAATTGGCGGCAGCCGCATAATTTCTTTGCTGCATGTACACCCGCGACAGCATGGCTGAAGCCGCGTAAGTAGTAGCAAAGAAACCATTGGAAGTGGGCAGCAAGCTTTCAGCATCCTGTAGATCCGCCAATATCTGAGCATATACCGCTCCTACAGAGGCTCTGCTTACCTGACTTGAAGCATCAATAGCCCTGGTAGGCTCTAATACCAATGGCACTCCGGGATTACTGTTGGGATCCCCATCGCCGTAGTCTTTACCAAAGAATAACACCAGGTAGAAGTGGGTGACTGCTCTTACAAACTTGGCTTCACCTTCCACCCTGTTTCTTTCATCGGCATCAACTGCATCTAAAGCGCTTAATACATTATTGGCTCTGTTGATGGTCTCATAAGCTTCCAACCAGATCTCCTCAACTTCACCGTTGTCTGTTAAGATTACTTTGTTAAATATCTGACGAGGACCAATAAACGATCCGTTCCAGAAAAGCTCACCATCATCGGCAAAAAGGTCAGCATGCATCAGGAAGTCTCCTCCCCAGATGTCTGCATTCCCCAATTCATCGTAGGCTCCTACTAACGCAGCCTGTACGTCATCGGATGTACCTAAAGCAGTATCATCCGAAATAGATTGTTGTGGCTCTACATCCAACCGGCCATCGCAGGCAAAGATCACCATTATTAAAGCAATGGAAAGAGCCAGATTTTTTATAAATGTTTTCATTTTGTTTTTCATTTTCTTGTTCTGACTTAAAACCCTACGTTTAATCCTACTGAGAAGGTCTTTGGTTGGGGAGCTGCGTAGAAATCATTACCCAAACCAATGTTTCCCGCTAGGAAATCTGTGTTTACTTCAGGGTCCCAACCTGCTCGACCGTCATCACCGTATTTGGTAAAGGTCAGCAGATTCTGGCCACTTACGTAAATCCTTACACTTCTCAGGTTAATACGATCCAGTATGCTGGATGGTAAATTATAACCTAAGGTTACCGTTTTAAGTCGAACGTATGAACCGTCTTGCAAATATCTGGATGAATGCGCTGTTCCATTACCACCGAACAACCTGGCTTGGGGCACATCGGTAATATCTCCGGAGTTTTGCCAGCGATTCAGCTGATATACGGTGTTGTTATCATAGAAGTCACCACTGGTCTCCTGGAATCTTCCAGCACCATTATAAACATCATTTCCTTGTACGAATTGAAAGAAAATATTCAAATCAATTCCCTTATAGCTAAAATCGTTGACGAAACCACCAACGAAATCCGGGTTAGGGTTTCCGATCACTACTTGAGTAGCATCATTGACGTTATTGGTAGTACCTTCAGTACCATCGTTCAAGAAGTATAAGGCATCTCCATTATCCGGATCTACACCTGCGTACTCAGGTCCAAAGAACACTCCAATGGCCTCTCCCTCAACTGCCCTGTTAATGAAACCGCCTTCAATCACCTGTCCATCCAGGTTGGTGATCTCATTAGTGTTAAAGGCAATGTTGAAACTGGTGTTCCAGCCAAACTCACCTACCAGGTTGGTAGAGTTGACCACAAATTCAAATCCGCTGTTTTCCAACTCACCCACGTTTTGTGTCTGAGTGCGAAAACCTGTGGAACCGGGTACGTTCACGTTCAACAGCAAATCTGTGGTCTTCTTCTGGTAGTAATCGATCTCACCAGTAATGCGATCGTTGAGTATCCCGAAGTCCAAACCGACATCGATCTGCGTGGTTTCTTCCCACTTCAGATCGGGATTAGGCGTCTGGGTAGGGGCGGTACCGGCAAAGCCTGCGTAAGCTCCACTACCATCAAACAATCCACGGCTGGGGAAATTTCCAATTTCCGCATTACCCACTATACCCCAACTTGCCCTTAATTTCAAGAAACTGAAAACGCCGGACCCGCTGAGAAAGCCTTCGTTGGTCATGATCCATCCTGCCGAAACCGCCGGAAAGGTTCCGTATTGCTCATTGGAACCGAATCGCGATGATCCATCCACACGCCCACTCACTTCTAAAAGATATCGGTTTTTAAATTTGTAGTTGGCCCTGGCAAAATAGGACAGGAAACGATAGTTAGTCTCAGTAGAGCTACCGTCCGTAAATTCCGCGGCACTGGCAATTTGAGTGAATCGGTCATTAGGAAACTGCTGTCCCTCTACAAAGCTGACGTCGGTTCTGGATTGTTGATAACTCATACCCGCTGTAATTAACAGGTCGTGGTCCTCATTAATGTTCTTGTTATAAGTGAAATAGTTATCCAAGGTATAGTTAACTACCTGTGCCCAACTATTCACACCGGTACCATTTCTGCCACCATCGCCTGCATTGGTAGACCTGCCGTAAAACTCCTCATCGTTTTGCGTTAGCACATCCAGCCCGAATTTAGAAGTGAACTTCAGTTCAGGAGTGATATCATAACTAGCATAAAGATTTGTCAAATTCCGGAACACCACCGTTTCAAAATTTGCAAAATCCCGATGCAACAAGAAGTTATAATACAAGGTATTTTGGTTCAATCCACCAGGTCCATCCGGATCAAAAGGAGATTGCACCGGTGACTGGGCGATTGCTTGCAGTGGAGTTGAGAAGGCGTTGTCAGTGGACAATCTTTCATTCAAGCTTCTGGACAATAAAAAGTTCAAGCCAAAACTTAATTTATCATTGGCCTGATGATCCAAATTAATCCTTCCTGAATATCGCTCAAAGTTATTACCGGTTAGTAAACCTGCTTGATCGGAGTACTGGCCTGATACGTAGAATCGCGTCTTATCCGTACCACCGGAAGCAGATATATCAATTTGCTTAATACCGGCATCCTGAAAGGCCAATTTCTGCCAGTCAGTATCAAAATTTTGAGGATCGTCCCAACCGGGAACAAATATATCGTAAAGATCCTCCCTAGTCAGTCCGAATAAAGTACCGCCAACCGTTCCGTCACTGGAGGAGTTGGCAAAGGCCTCGTCGAAAAGCTCAAAGTATTGATCTCTATTTAGCCAATCCACTTCATTTGAAGGTTCACTGGTACCCCACAACAGATCCACGTCAAACTGTGTTTTACCAGATTTCCCTTTTTTGGTAGTGATCAGCACTACTCCATTAGCAGCTCGCGAACCATAAATAGCAGCTGCACTGGCATCCTTCAGAATCTCAATAGATTCAATATCATTGGGGTTAATATCGGATAATGGATTAGTCTGTGCCGTATTAACGGACAAATCTGAAGTAGTAATGGGTACACCGTCAACCACATACAAAGGCTGATTTGAGGCAGATACCGAGGAAGAACCTCGCACACGTACCTGAATTCCTTGCCCTAATTTTCCATTATTGGCTTGCACGTAAACTCCAGCGGCGCGACCTTGAATGGCCTGCTCAAAGCTGTTAACCGGGATGTGCTCGATGTCAGCACCATCTACCTGAGCTATATTACCGGTCAGGTCCTGTTTGATCTGGGTTCCGTAACCTACTACTACCACTTCGGAAAGCTCAGTTACATCTGCGGCCATGGCCACGTCAATTACCGATCGATTTCCGATATCGATCTCTTGGGTTTCAAAACCAATGGATGAAAACACCAGTATTCCACCTGCTGAAGGAACGGATAATCTGTAGTTTCCGTCTACATCAGTGGTGGCGCCGGTGGTGGTTCCCTTAAGAATCACATTGACGGCCGGTAAGCCGCCTGCGTCATCGGCCGAGGTGACATTCCCCGTAACCGTTCGATCTTGCGCCCATCCCTGGAAGACCAAGGCTAAAGCTAAGATCAAATTAATGAGTAAAAACCTCTTCATATTATATTGTTTTAGTTATGGATACACTTCTAAGAACTGTTTAAAGGAAAAATTAACAGTTCTGGATGGGCTGGACGTTAAGCTTGCTTAACGACATGATGGCTTGCATTGAAATTTTTCTGATTTTAAGCCTCAACCACATCACTTTTAATGGGGGATTTTCTTGGGGCAAACTTAGCCTGTTTATCCTTGAAATGCAAAATTTGCCCTCAAAAAGATCATATAATCACCCATTCCGGGCTATGTATCACCTGATAACTATAATTACCTTCGAAAAATCGGTTACCAGGGTTTGTGGTACCGCATATTAAGGGATGAACGGAGTTTTATGGCTCTTTTAAGGCATTAGTAACTCCCGCAGGGGCTAGGGTTTTTAAAACGGCCTCGCTTGCTTATTTTTGCAACATGATTGCCATAAACAATCTTACTTATCATATAGGAGATCGGCCTCTGTATAAAGATGCTTCCGTTCATATTAAGCCCAAGGACAAAATTGGGTTGATCGGGCTTAACGGTACGGGGAAATCAACACTTCTGCGCTTAATTAATGGAGACTATGAATCGGCAGGCGGAACGATTAGCAAAAGTGCTCAGACTACCATAGGGTTTCTGGATCAGGATTTGATGTCCTACAGTTCTGAGGAATCCATACTACAGGTAGCTATGCAGGCCTTCAAAGAGGCCAATGAGCTACAAAAGCAGATTGCAGATGTCCTGCATAAAATGGAAACCCAATACCAGGACCACCTGGTAGACAAGCTCAGTGCCTTACAGGAGCGATACGAAGGTTTGGACGGGTACTCCTTGCAGGCCAAAGCCGAAGAAATACTTGAAGGGATCGGTTTCACCACCCACGATCTTGGCCGACCTCTAAGCGAATTTTCCGGGGGTTGGCGCATGCGTGTAATGTTGGCAAAACTTCTCCTGGAAAAGCCCGATCTGTTAATGTTAGATGAGCCCACAAACCACCTGGATCTGCCATCCATCAAATGGGTGGAGCAATATTTAAAGACCTACGATGGAGCGGTTCTGGTGGTATCACACGACCGCAGATTTCTAGATCGAGTTTGCCTATCCGTAGTAGAGGTCGCACAGCAAACCCTGACCACCTACCCCGGAAATTACAGTCAGTATCTGCAGGAGAAAGCCATGCGCTCAGAAATACAGAATAATGCTTATGTAAACCAGCAACAAAAGATCAAGCAATCTGAGCAGTTCATCAATCGTTTTCGTGCCAAGGCCAGTAAAGCCCGACAAGTACAATCCCGTATTAAATCGCTGGAACGCATGGAAAAGCTCGAGGCCATAAGCGATACGGTATCTCCGGTCAACTTTCGATTCGATTTTAAACAAAAATCCGGCAGGTTCGTCAGTACCCTGGAACATGTTTCCAAGTCTTTCGGTCCCTTAAAGATCTTTGAAAATAGCTCCGCGCAGATCGAACGGGGGGACAAGATTGCCTTGATTGGCGCTAACGGCAAAGGAAAATCCACATTATTACGCATCATTGCGGGTACCGAACCCATAGAAGGTCAGTGCCAATTAGGGTACAATGTGAATATGGCCTTTTACGCTCAGCATCAACTGGAAGCCTTAAATGTTAACAATGAAATTCTGGAAGAATTGAAGCAGGCGGGCAGTGGAAAAACGGAGCAGGAACTTCGCAATGTGCTGGGATGCTTCTTGTTCAGCGACGACGAGGTGTTCAAGAAAATAAAAGTGCTCAGCGGAGGCGAGAAATCGCGGGTAGCCCTGGCCAAAACGCTAATATCTGAATCCAATTTCCTGCTACTGGACGAGCCCACCAATCATTTGGATATGCTATCCGTACAGATCCTGATTCAAGCCCTGAATCAATATAAAGGGAGCTTTATCATTGTAAGCCATGACCGGCATTTTATATCACAAGTAGCCAACAAAGTCTGGTATATTCAGGATCTGGAATTGAAGTCGTATCCCGGTAATTATGAAGAATACGAGTATTGGCGGGCAAAAAAGTCGGTTTCGGTAGCATCTCAAACCGACAGGGTTAAACCGAAAAAATCCAAAACAAAAAAGAACCTCAACAAAAAACCTCAGGAGCCTGGTGGGTTAAAGGAGCTGCAAAAGCAACTGGCAAAATTGGAGACCCATATTGAAACCCTGGAAACCCAAAAGAAAGAAATTGAGACCAAACTGGCCGACCCACAGATATATGGCAATCCTGATCTGCTGGCCGAAACCTCACTTTCATTTCAATCAAATGAAGATGACTTGCAAAAGCTAAATAAGCAATGGGAAAAGTTGGCCCTTAAAATCGACTTCCTTGCGGAAGGCTAAAAACGGATAAGAGAAATGCCCGCAGGTACTAGCTGCGGGCACTATCCTTCAAATTCCATTCACATTCCTAAAAGATCCAGCCTAAACTTATGGTGGTGCGCTCAAAAGTACGGGTCTCGACGTTGGATACTATATTCCCGTTGCCGAAGTCTAGGGGTTCGTACACGGTTTCCGAATGCTGGCGGAGGTACCCGACCTTAAGAATCCAGGAATATTTGCCCGCATACCAGCGCAGCCCTATTCCCGGTTCCAGATAATATCCACTCTTAGTGTCGGCCACCAACCCGCCCTGGTTGCGATCTGTTGACCAGCCCCAACCGGTGCGCAGGAAGTAGCTTGGCGTAATACGACCCTTCAACAGATCACCTTGAACTTCCACAAACCAGGGAACGGTACGGATCTGTGGATAATAGTAGATACCAGTACCTATTCCCACAGCCAATGCGGTTGTAAAGCGATAGCCTGCGGCCAGGGAGGCATTGAAAGTAGTCTCAGTGGGATTTTCGGTATGACTCTTTCCCAAGGTAATACCCCAGTTAACCTGGTAAAAGGTTCCCGGTACCTTTCTCAGATAGTACTTAGGGTTTAACTTTTGTTTTTTCAGGGACACGACTTCCACAATAGGCACAGAAAGGGTGTGCTCGGGAGTGATATGAACCATCAACTGATCATTCTGCAGTTCAGTGATTCCCCACAATACACTGCCGTTTTTTAAGGTCACCTTATCCAGGTATTTTTCGACCTGTGCCACGCCACTGTAGTGGAGCATTCCCAGAGTGACCATTAACAGCAGTGCTTTTAGTAGAAATTTTTTCATGACTCCGATTGGATACTGATCACACTTAACAACTTCAAATCTTCCGGATTGGAATAGTCGAACTGGTAAATACCCTGCGCCCCTACCAGGATTAAGTGGCTATCAATAGCTATGACATCATATGCCGGAATGGAAGGAAAGTGACTGAGCAGATTATCGCTGATAGCCTCTTTGTCTGCTACATTAAAGACCTTAAGGCCGTACTCACCCTCACACAGGAACAATAGATCATCGTCAATGGCTAATCCATGAGGATTTTCCATAAAGTAAGTTTTAACCAAAAGCGGTTGTTGGATGTTGGAGATATCGATCACATCGAGCTGATCGGTTATACCAAAACAAGCATTTCCCGATCTAAGGGTGACGTATGCGTAATTGCCTTGGGCCACTACCGGGTCACAAGCCTGCGCATGGTTAAAGGTGCTGAGGAATTGCGGGGACTGGGGCGCAGAATTATCGAATATCTGCATGCCGGTATTGGACCCGATGAATAACTTATCATTATAGGGGAAAATGGTTTCAATGCCCCATCCTAGTTCAATGGTACTTAGTTGCGTCGGGTCGGTAAGCGTATTGACATCGAAAACATGCATGCTCCAATTGTCAACCACATAAAGGTAGTCCTGGTAAATGGCAAAACGGGCAAAGGATCCGCCTAGACCGCTTCCCGGGCTGGCTTCAGCGGCACTTTGAAAGCCTCGGTTCGCGTCGTCAAGACTTAACCAGACACCGCCTCCACCCACCTGCGGAAAGGCAAATCCTTCGTCACAATCATACACCTGCACGGTTTCAATTTCCACAAAATCGGTAACAAAGCCATTTTGTTCGGTGCTCCAGAAGCCATTGAACTCCACGAACTCCACCACATTCTCTAGGCGTTTGATCAATTTAACCTCCGTGGGATCGCTAATATCCAACACCAAAAGATCTACGAAGCTATCCACATACATGATATTACCTTTTACCGCCACGTCAAAACTTCCGGGAATATTAAGAAAAGACAGTGCCTGAGGATTTGCTTTGTCATTGTTGTTGAATATATGGATCCCTTTACCAAATTCATTTATGAAAAGATAGTGGTCCTTGCGGTATATCTTCCCGGGGTTTTCCAAACCCCGCGGCTCTAAGCTTGCATAAGAAGCGCGTACCTCAGCCGCAGTAGTATAGACGGGCTCCAGGTAAACGTACGTTTCAGAATTTTCACAATTATCTGTACAGCTGATCATGCTGATCCCGATTGCTAATAGAATAGTTATTAAGGCTGCTGCACCCAGGTTTCGGAATAGTTGTCGATTGCTTGTCATAACCAATAGTTTGATGTGGTAAATCTATTTTCTAAGAACCCTTGATTGTCGTCGTTATTTGAAATTATATTTTATGCCAACGCCTATGCCGATAGATGCCGGCAAACTGGAATAAGTATTATCAGGTTTGGTAAACTCATTTATAGCGATTTTATATTGCGGTTGTAGCGTAATACTATAGCGCGGAAGTATCTCATAGCTGGCTTGTAATCCCACAATACCGTTGAAGTAAACTGTTCGGTAGGGTGAGTCGGATCCAGGATTTATGGTGACACTTTCCAAACTGGCATCTGAAGGGGATATGGTATTCTTAAGGAATATATCCGCAGCCAAACCCGCATTAATGGTAAGTTGAATTTTCTTATCCAGCACTATATATCCAGCCTGCAGAGGAATAGAGATAAACTGGAAATCATTGTCCAAATCTGTGGGCGCAAATGCCAGTGCTCCGGAAGAATTTCTCAAATCCAATGACTCCACCACACTGGAAAATACCGGAGTTTGTCCTATTACTGCGTTAGTGCTGCTTTGAACATTGTTGCGAAAATACTGCAAACCGCTGGTAACCTCCCACCGGGGAGAAAGTTTCATGCCTAAATCTACTGCTAGTGAAAAAGAGAAACCCGTAGAGGTCTCTTCACTTGGGGTAAAGCTGCTCCCAGTGGCCTGATCAAAGGCCGGAGAGTTTAGGGCCTGTTCATTGCCTTGCTGATAGTTAGGATCGAATTGTCCCGGAGCCAGACTGATCCCCGCCCAAAACCCCTTGTTTTCAAAGATCTCCTGCTCGGAAGTGGGTTGCAGAGCGACTCCGTATATATGTGCAGGAGTTGTTGAAAGAGTCAAGGATTGTTGTCCAGGCATTAAAGGATTGAGCGCCAGCAATCGTTGTTTAGCGGTGGTTGCCGCATCGGTGTTGTAATAATTAGTTGGGTTGGTTTCTAGCAACTCACTTTTCTCAAGAGGCACAGACTCTTTTTCAGCAGCATCAAGATCTTTTTTATCATGCTCCCCAGCCAATAAACTACTTCGATCGCCTTGATCCTGCGGTTCCCCTACTTGACCTTGGCCTGACTCCGCTATGGCAGCTCGGTCCTTCTCAGGTCTATTGGATTGGGCAAGTACTGCTGGCGATAGTTGAGCGGGTTGCTCATCAGTGTCTCCTTCACTCAAGGAAGCTGACTCCCCCTGATCCGACCATTGAGATGATTCAGAGGCTTGATCCAGGGTTTGGTTTAGGGTTTGGTTTGGGGTGTGATCTGAGGTCTGATCCATGGTTTGGTCCGGGCGCAGGTCACTGGAGTTCGATTTCTGGGTTTCCTTTGATGGAGCGCTCTCCTGAATATCGGATCGGTCGGTTACCGTAATTTCCGAAGAATTGGTAAGCGATAATGATTGATAGGCCAGATAACCCAATAATCCGGCAAATAATACAATCCCTGCAGCAGCCAGCCATTTGTAGTAAAAGGCCCGTCGCTTATACTTGGCCGCCTCTCCATTGGCAATGGAGGCTTCTATACCTGTCCATAATTTCTCAGGGGGTGTGATCTCCGCCCCTTCGAAAGCTTGTTGCCATTTACGTTCGTAATTTCCCTGGCCCATTTTATTGATATTTTTCGTAATTGATCTTATCCGCATCAGCCACCATTTGCTGCAGCAATAGTCTGGCGCGGGCATATTGAGACTTGGAAGTACCCTCACTGATGTCCAGCATCTTGGCGATTTCCCGATGCTTATACCCTTCAATGGCATACATGTTAAATATTACCTGGCATCCGATCGGTAAGGCCTGAATCATTTTAAGCAACTCCTCCATTTGATAATTGGACAATGTGAGATCTTGAGTTTGTTTTGGCTCTATTTCGTTTATATCTACCATGGGAAATAAGTATAGCTTGCCCCGCTGATAGTTCAATGCCGTATTGATGACAACCCTTTTGATCCAGTATCCTAAGGTGCTGTCGCCCCTGAACGATTGTATGCTCTTAAACACTTTTATAAAGGCCTCTTGTAGTATATCTTGCGCATCATCACTGTTTTTACAATACCGCATGCATACCACCAGCATAGCTCCTGCGAAACGCTCATAAAGCGCACGCTGCATACCGCGGTCACCTTTAGTACAACCGGCTATTAATTGCTCCTCACTATGCATAGAAGGTATTGTAGGTCGTTAGTTACTTGTACCTTTGTTAATAAGACACCAATTTTACAAAAAGGGTTGGAAATTCGTGTTTCTAAGAGATAATACCTAGTTTATACCACATGATCACCCACTGGCCAGTATTAAGGAAGCTTATATTACCTGCCGCAATTATCGCAATAATGGGTTGTGTTCCCTTGGATCAAGCCAGTAACAATCTCACCACACCACCATCCGAAAAAAAGCTGCGGCTCGATAATATCCAATACGAGGAAAACATCAAGACAGTCCGTCTATTTCCTCTGACAACAAGTTACGATGAAGTCATACAGCCCGCTGTAATACCCTTGGGTTCCGCGGGATTAATACTGGAGTTCGATCAATTATTTGGAGATTATCAAACCTACTATGCCCGCATTATCCATTGCAATCACGATTGGACCAAATCAAGGCTGAACGATATTGAGTTCCTGGCACAATACAATGAATTCCCCATTTCAAACTACCAGTATTCCTTTGGTACCCGCACCTCATATGTCCATTATCGATGGCAAGTACCCCCGGTTAAATTACCCGGTAATTATGTCATTAAAGTTTACCGGGAAGGCAATGAGGCCGATCTTATACTAACCCGCCGGTTTATGGTGTTTAACAACCAGGTGCAATTCGATGCCACGGTAAACATGTCTCGAGGTATTCTAGAAAGGGACATGAACCAGCAAATTGAATTCGCTATTAATTACCCCAACCTGCAGGTGAATAATCCTCTGGAAGACATTAAAATTGTGATCCGTCAAAACAAGCGATGGGATAATGCCCTTTGGGGTTTAAAACCCACTTCCATGAAGACCGATATCAGCCGATTGGAATATCGCTACTTCAATATGGAGAACGATTTTCCCGGGGGCAATGAATTTAGGTTTTTCGATCTGAGATCCGTGAATACCTTAGGTCAGAACATTGGCAGTATCGACAGGCATGAGAACAGAATCAATGCTTTTATTCTTAAGGATGTACCCAATCGCAATCAAGGGTATGGTCTGGTACGGGACATCAACGGCGAATATGTAGTGGGTAATCTGGAAAGTGATCCACCCAACGTAACCAGCGACTATGTATTCGTTAGCTTCTTTTTAGAATCCGATGCCATTTCTAACCCTATATACGTAATGGGGGGCTTGAGTAATTGGCAATATGGAGATCATAATATCATGGGTTATAATAGTGAGTTGGGAGGGTATCAAGCCACTATACTGTTGAAGCAAGGGTGGTACAATTATATGTATTACGTGCCGGACGACACCCAAGCCTACCGGTTTGAGGGCAGCTACTTTGAAACTGAGAATCTCTATGAGATCTTGGTCTATTACCGAGCATTGGGCACTCTTTATGATCAATTAGTTGGCTACGCCAACATTGTGCACAATCGGCGCAATTAATTTAAGAAGGGATCTGGTAACGGGGATTTTCCTTACCGGGATCGTTATTGGTAACATCCAGCATACCGAAACCCTTATGACAAAACTTTCCGAGTCCTGCTACAAAAACGAACTCCTGCACTTCTTTGGCGGCATATAAAGTGAACGGTAAGGTATATCCCCGTACTTCGTACTTTACATCTTGATCGAACATGGGATAAATACGGGCGAACTTCTTTTGGGTGGCTTTTATCTTTTGAAGGTATTTCTTGTCGGGAACTGTTTGAAACCTGAAAAAATTCTTTAACTGTTCCTCCGTGTACTTGCCCATCCTCGACATTCGTTCTATAGTAGCTTCATACAAGGAATCCGAGAAGGTGTCTTCTTCGGGTGAGATAAATCTTTTCCCTTGGTTATCATTGAAGGAAGGTTCCAGCAGTACTACTGGTGAAATACAGATGTATTTCATGGATTCTTCAAACTGTGGTAAGTTCTCTTGCTCGACATATTCGGGCTCCAACATTAACCCTCCCACTTCAATCTGACTAAAGCTAAATAAGTGTTTCAGCAAATAATCGACAAAGGTCTTATCGAAAGCAGATATCACCAGCGTTACTTTGTTGGAGTAGAAATGCAAGCCACTGCGGCTTACTTTGGTTTGCCCTTTTAACCCGGAAAAATTGAACCAGTGATAGTCGTAGAATGAAGGTTCACCTCCCCTAATTAAAATACCTTTAAGCAACTGCGCCAATAGGTATTGGTGATGAAAAGGAACGGCGGCTCCCTTATTCTTCAGCTGAAATATGATCCTGATTCTCAATTTCTTGATTATAAAAAATTAACCCATATCTGGTTGTAAAAACCAATCCATTGCCTCAACTCGCAGTGGATCAATGCCTTTAACCTCGTAAAAAAACTAAAAAAGTTTTAATAATTTAACCTAAAACTGCAAAATTTGCCTTTATACGTTAAATCGAAAGAGCATAATATCACCATCTAAAACCTCATATTCTTTGCCTTCAATGGCCATTTTACCAGCTTCTTTGCACGCTAATTCCGACCCATACTGTTGATAGTCATCCAATTTTATAACCTCTGCTTTTATAAAACCTTTTTCAAAATCAGTGTGTATGGCCCCCGCCGCTTTGGGCGCTTTCCACCCCCTTTTGATAGTCCAAGCGCGCACCTCTTTTTCACCGGCTGTAAAGTATGTGATCAAATCCAGTAGCTGGTACGAAGCCCTTACTAACTGATCCAAACCGGACTCTTTTAGCCCATATTCCTTCATGAACAGCTCTTGTTCTTCATTATCAAGTTCCACTATCTGCGCCTCAATAGAACCGGCGATAGTCACCATCTCAGCAGATTCCGCCTGGGCTACCTGCCTTAGTTTTTCACTGTACTCGTTACCTTCTGGCAGCGAATCTTCATCTATATTGGCCACGTATATGACCGGTTTAACAGTTAATAACTGTAAATCCATAATGGAGGCCAATTGTTCGGGACTAGCCCCGGTACTGCGTACGTTTATCCCCTGCTCTAACTGCTGTTGGAAAAACTGCAAGTTAACCAGGTCCTTACGAGCCGCGGCGTCACCTGATTTAGCGATTTTTTCCAACCTTTGGGTTTTCTTCTCGATAGATTCAAGATCCTTCAATTGCAACTCCGTGTCGATGACTTCCTTATCGAATATGGGATCGATGCTGCCCGCCACATGTGCAATATTTTCATCAACGAAGCAGCGAACGACATGCGCTATAGCATCAACCTCACGAATGTTCGCCAGGAACTTGTTACCCAATCCCTCCCCTTTACTGGCTCCTTTCACCAAACCCGCGATGTCCACAAACTCAATGACGGTGGGGATTACCTTCTGCGGCTGTACTAATTTCTCCAAAATGTCTAGACGCTCATCCGGCACCGTAATAACCCCAATATTGGGTTCTATGGTGCAGAAAGGATAGTTGGCAGCCTCCGCTTTGGCACTAGAAATAGCATTAAACAGTGTCGATTTTCCCACATTGGGTAAACCCACAATTCCAACTTTCAAACCCATTTATGATTTTAAAATTGTCTACCCGGATGCCCCAGGAAAAAATTACATTGGTCTACAAAAAAAAGCTCTTGAATATCAAGAGCCCCATATAATAACTTAGGTTCTGGTTATTCCCAGCTGAGTTCTTGGTCTAACCCTGAGTCGTTTTCCACCTGTACTTTTTGTTTGGTTTCACGCTCATCGAATTGAGAGAAGTCCACTTCAGGCATAAGCTCGTTTTTCACATGTTCGACCGTCTCACTAAGGGCGTCCACAAACTTTTTAAAATCCTCTTTGTACAAGAAAATTTTGTGCTTCTCGTAGTAGTACCCATCCTCCTTGTAACGCCGTTTGCTTTCGGTAATAGTAAGATAGTAATCGTTGGACCTTGTTGCTTTTACATCAAAGAAATAAGTACGCTTACCCGCTCTTACTCGCTGCGAGTAAATCTCAACTTTTCCATTGTCTTTGTTCTCATCCACGTTCCTGAAGTTTGGCTTATCTAGTTGTAAAAATAGGAATTTTGATAAACTATAAAAATAAATTGCTAATTTTCCGTTTAAACTTACAAGTTACCCTTTGGGCCCTCACCTTCTACAAATTAGTAAGTTAAGAGAAAGATAATTATGCAATTTAGCCTACAGGAAATTCGTGAAGTTGGAAACCTGGAGCTCCTAGCCAGACAAATGGTCGAAGGCTTTATTACTGGTCTGCACAAATCTCCTTATCACGGATTTTCCGTGGAATTTGCGGAACACCAGCTATATAATAGCGGTGGAAGTACCCGCCATATTGACTGGAAGGTGTTTGCGAAAACGGATCGGTTATATACCAAACGTTACGAAGAGGAGACTAACTTGAGGTGCCACTTGGTATTGGATTGTTCTTCTTCGATGTATTATCCCATTGAAACAAGGGGTAAGATCACGTTTAGCATAATGGCCGCGGCAGCTCTAACTTATTTGTTGCAGAAACAAAGAGACGCGGTGGGTTTATTCACTTTTACGGATCATATAACGCTACAAACCCAAGTGCGTTCTACTGCCACTCATGCCCATAAGCTCTTTCTGGCCCTAAATCGTCTGTTAAACACGGAAAACATAAAGCAAAAAACAGCTATTGCTCCGGTAATTCACGAGATCGCCCAGAAAATCCATAAGAGATCATTGGTGATATTGTTTACCGATATGTTCCATAACCAAGAGGATCACCAGGCCATCTTTACGGCCTTACAACATCTAAAACATCAAAAGAACGAAGTACTACTGTTCCACGTAATGGATCACGAAACGGAAGTAGATTTCGATTTTGAGGACCGTCCTTATGAGTTTATCGATCTGGAAAGTGGCGAAAAAATCCGGCTTATGCCTGGTGAGATCAAAAGCAGCTATCAGACCGCTATGGCCGAGAGCTTTAAGAAATTAAAGTTGAAGTGCAATCAGTTCAAAATAGATCTGATAGAGGTGGACATCAAAACTCCTTTTCAGAAAGTGCTTTCCCAGTATTTAATTAAACGGGCTCGCATGAAATAAAAAAGGAGAACCAAAGGCTCTCCTTGTTCCATTGATGCATGAAATATCACACATGCATTTGCTCTTTCTTAACCAACAATTCTTCCTCAGTCTCCTCATTATCAGGATCTGGCACACAACAATCTACCGGACAAACCGCCGCACACTGAGGTTCTTCATGGAAACCTGTACATTCTGTGCATTTGCCGCTTACGATATAGTAAAACTCCTCTGAAATAGGTTCTTGTGCGACATTTGCATCCTGTGTACTACCATCGTCTAATTGTACCTCTGTCAATGAGGTTCCTCCGGCCCAGGTCCATTCCATACCGCCCTCGTAAATAGCGGTATTGGGGCACTCCGGCTCACAGGCTCCACAGTTGATGCATTCATCGGTGATCATTATCGCCATAATTGCTCATTTTTTGGTGATGTATTTATTTAGCTACCTTTACAAAAATAATTACAAACTCTAACTCCTACAACAATTTAAGGTTTTAAACGGGATCTTCAAGGCATGACTTTAAATCAAAGGATTGAGGCTTTCGGACATCTGGCAGCAGCCATACATTCCAAGAAGTGGCAGCCGGATTTTGAAACCATCAACGCTCGCAATCCTTGGTTCACACCAGAAAACCTGAGGCTGGCATTGAAAGGCATTCTCAGGTATTTGGATGAAGTTAAATTGAAAAGCTGGTACGGTTCTTACCACAGTGTAAACCATAGGGAGAAGACGGTGGGCCTTATCATGGCTGGAAATATCCCATTGGTAGGCTTCCATGACTTAATCTGTGTACTTATATCCGGTCACAAGGCTCTGGTAAAATTGAGTCATCAAGATAATTTGATTTTGCCCTCTTTGATAAAAGCTTGGGCCGAAAAATCCAAGTTGGCGGAGCAAGTGGAATTCGTTGAAAATTGGGAGTTACCCTTGGATGCCCTCATCGCCACCGGCAGTGACAACACCGCACGTTACGTGTCCTATCAGTTCCCCTCTACACCCAAGATCATTAGAGGAAATCGTACTTCCCATGCCGTTATTCGTGGGGATGAGGAATTGAAAGCCCTGAAACTTTTGGGAACCGATATGTTTAGCTTTTTTGGAAGAGGTTGTCGCAATGTAACCAAGCTGTGGGTACCCACCGGATATAATTTTGAGGGTTTAGCCAAAGCCAATAAGGGTTATAGTCATTTGGTTCAAAATTACCACTACCAAAATAATCTGCTGTATCAAAAAGCCCTTCTGAGTACTTTATCGGAGCGTTTTTTAGATCTAGGGTACACCTTTCTGATAGAAAATACAGGGAGTGTTAGTCCATTGGGTGTGATCTACTATCAATACTATCAAAACCATTCCACTCTGAAACAGCAGTTAGATAGGCAGATGAATAAGATACAGTGCTTGGTTTCCCATGAGGGTTGGTACACAGGCAGTATTGATATGGGAACCGCTCAATTTCCTGAATTGCCAGATTACGCCGATAATATGGACACCATGGCGTTTTTAAAGAACCTGGACTAGGGGCTATTACCCCTCCAGATCTCTACCCAACCCTTATAAACGGTACCTTCTGCCTCTAATCTGTAAAAATATGTTCCATCGGAATGATCTTCGCCGTCCCAATTGTTCTGATAGTCACTCGCTTCGTAAACTATCTTACCCCAACGATTTGATATTACTAGAGTTGCATCCGAAGGCAAATTTCGGATAAAGAAGGTCTCATTTACATTATCCCCGTTAGGGGTAAAAATATTGGGAATGAAAATAGTAGGATCGAACTCGATCACCTGAGTAATTACAGTTACACAACCCTGGCCATCTCGGGCGGTGATCTCATAAGTCCCTGCGTACAGGTCCTGGAAGGTGATCTCGTAATTTCCGGTACTAGGGTTAAACATGGCCGGTAGAAAATCTACAAAATGAGACTGAGGAGGGAATGCGGGTATGGTAAGGTCTATGCTAACCTCAATAGGCGGTGTTCCACTACTGCCTTGTACTACTACCGTAAACAGTCCTGTAGGTTGATCCGGCAGACTCATGAACGCGTCAATCACCGATACCTGCAACGGTTGAGCCGGTTGCCCTACGGTAATGGTAGTGGTAAGGAAGTTAGTGCAAACTCCTGTTTGCTGCACGGTGATGTCGTAATCACCCGCTATTAAACCCGTAATACTGAATTGAGATTGATCGGTTTGAGTAACCAAATTGCCATTTACCAAAATATCCAGAAGAGGTGAAGAACCCCCTGAACCTATAATATTGGAAAGGTCAATAATCCCGGTATTATCGCCAAAGCAAACCACGTCGGTAACCACCGCCGTGAAATCAACCGTTGGACATAGTGTGCTGCAAATAGCATCGTTGCGATCAAAGACATTCACTACAACCGGAGTAGCAACGCTCTCACCGCAACCTACATCTTGAGTAACGTAGAAGGTGGTACTTCCCACAACCGTAACGTCCAATTCACCCGGACCCGGCTGATACTCGGGTCCATTAGCCACTAAATTGGTCAGTGCCGCATCAGTATACCATTTCAGGTCCATGCCCGTGGCCATTAAACGTGGCGCTAAGAAGTCCTGGCAGATATCCACCGGGCTGGTCGCGACAGGAGGCAGTGTAATAATAACATCAACTGTCACTTGGGCGGTATCTGTACAGCCTACAGCGTCGGTTACCGTCAGGGTGTAAACGGTGGTATTTATGGGAGACGCCATAGGGTTAGCCAAGGTGGCATCATTAAGACCAGCAGCCGGACTCCACAAATACGTCATACCGCCACTACCGGTCAGCTGAGTGCTATCACCTTGACAAATGGTAACATCCAGTCCAGCGTCTGCCACTGGGATGGGATTAATTCTTACTACTAAAGTATCTGCGGTCGGAACACAGCCCAAAGAACTCCCGGGATCATCAATGTTAAGTATCATTAAAATACTATCGGCCGCTACATCGGCAGCGCTAGGCACATAAAAAGTATTCAGGGCATCCGGGTCCGCAAATGAGCCGGTACCGGTGCTAGTCCAGGTGATGCCATTGGCAATACAGGCTATTACTCCGTTTAGGAAAACATTTTCGCCCTCGCACAATGTTTGATCGGCCCCGGCAATCACTGTATTGCCCGTAACAATCAGCACCGTCATAAGATCGCTTTGCGCGGTACAAGGTCCGGGGCCATCGGGATCGTCGGTGGTGAGGATCAATATCACACTGCCGGCGATGATATCTGCTGCACTTGGGGTGTATACCGCATTTAAGGAGGTAATATCATCAAATATGCCTGTACCGTTACTGCTCCAGGTACTGCTGGTGGCACTACCACCAATAGTACCAGCCAGGTTCACCATGTCTCCGGCTGGAATAGCCTGATCCGTACCAGCATCCACCTGGGGAATGGGATTTATAGTGATATCCAGAGTATCGCTGCCTACCGGGCACCCTCCGGGGCCATCGGGATCATCAGTAACCAGTACCAATTGAACAGACCCCGCGGTAATATCCGAAGCATCCGGAAAATAAGTGGTACTTAAAGCGGTGGCATCGGCGAAAGACCCTCCACCTAAAGTGGTCCACATCGGATTTGTTGAAGCTCCTGAAACGGTACCGGTTATCAGAGCATCATCTCCCTCACAAATAGTTTGGTCCACTCCCGCATCGACCACGGCAGCCGGATTGAAGGTGACTGTTAGAGAACTGCTTTCTACGGAACACGGGCCAGCTCCATCAGGGTCGTTGGTAATAAGAGTAAGGATTACACTACCGTTACTTCTATCCATCAAGCTGGGCGTGTAAATGGCGTTAGGGCTGGTGTTATCATCAAATAGACCCGTACCGGTGGAAGTCCAGATCACTGAGGTGGCTCCCCCACCAAAAGTACCGGCTAAGAATACGTCATCGGTCTCGCAAACTACCTGATCGGGCCCGGCATTCACCGTGGCTGCGTCGTTTAAGTTTAGTTGTAGCGTATCGATCCGGGTACAGCTGCTCAAGGTGTAGGTCACTTGAATATCGATAACTCCCACCAATCCGGTAGGATTGAAGTTATTTCCTATCACTCCCGCTCCTGCAAAGGTGAGAGAACCTCCTGTGGGATTTACACTCACGATGGTCAATAAATCCAATAGGCCTTGATCATTACATATCTCCGCCGGTGGGTTAAAAGTCACAGTAGGTAAAGCTTGTACATCTATTACCATAGTGTTCATTACAATACAGGCTCCTAGTATATACTCGACATCGATATTTACAAACCCATTTAATCCGGCAGGATCGAAGGTTGTTCCTGATACACCTGGTCCAGTGAAGGTGAAGGCACCTCCCGCAGGATTGGCCGTCACCCAGGTACTGATATCTTGAGGGCCGGCATTAACACATAAAGGGGTTATGGGTGTCAATGTCAGCACCGGGGCTTGCTCCACCTCGATGATCATCACCTCGTTTACCGTACAGGCTCCTAAAACATAGGTCACACTAATGTTTACCATACCGCTCTGCCCCATAGGATCAAATTGGTTGCCGGATACTCCCGGACCGCCGAAAGTAAATGCACCACCTGCGGGATTCGCGGACACCATGGTGGATAAGTCATAGGGGCTGTCGGCATCACAAACCGGCGAAACTGGATTAAGGGTAAGTACAGGGGTAGGTTCTACATCGATCACCATGGTTTCAGTTACCGAGCAAACTCCTAATACGTAGGTCACATCAACATTAATGGGGCCGCTCAATCCGAAAGGATCAAAATTATTACCGCTAACGCCTGTACCTGAAAAGCTAAAGGTGCCGCCGGGTGGATTCGCACTTACCATGGTCAGCAGATTTTGTAGTCCGGCATTGGCACATAGGGGTGTGGTGGGGTTAAGGGTCAGCACCGGTGTAGATTCAATGTCAATCACCAAAATATCGGTTACCGTACAGGCACCCAAAACATAAGTAACATCTATATTAGCCGTAGTCCCACCCAGTCCAATGGGATCAAAAGAGGTTCCGGCCACTCCCGGTCCGGCAAAGGTAAATGCTCCTCCGGGGGGATTGGCGCTCACCATGGTCAATAAATCCTGGGCCCCGGCATTTTCGCATAAGGGTGTAGTGGGGGTTAAGGTCAACACTGGGGTTGTTTCCACATCAATGGTCATGGTCTGAAATACCGTACAGCTACCCAGAACATAGGTTACATCAATATTGGCAGAAGTCCCTCCCAATCCTGCAGGATCGAAAGAGGTGCCGGATACACCGGGCCCGGCAAAGCTGAAGGCGCCACCTACAGGATTGGCGCTTACCATGGTAAACAGGTCCTGAACACCTGAGTTTTCGCACAAAGGTGTCGTGGGCGTTAAAGTAAGTATAGGCGCCGTTTCCACAGTAATGATGAAACTGCCGGTTTCAATACATAACCCTTGGGAATATTGTACATTTATAAGTTGTGCACCACTTAGTCCGGCGGGATCAAAATTATTCCCGCTCACGCCAGGTCCGGCAAAGTTCCATGTCCCCCCTCCGGGAACTGCCGAGACGATGGTGGTCAAGTCTACCACGCCTATGTTATCACATAAAGTAGTATCGGGAAGGGTTAGTACCGGTAAGGACTGCACGGTGATATCGAACATCTCAATTACCGTACAATTATTAAGTACGTAGGTCGCGGTTACGGTAATAGGTCCGCTTAATCCGCTGGGGTCGAAATCGCTCCCCGATACACCAGTGCCGGAGAAGGTGAAAGCGCCGCCCGGTATATTGGCGATTACCAAAGTATTAAGATCCACCAGCCCGTTATCTTCACAGACGCTTATAGGAAATGGTATTACCACCGGCGCCGGTTCCACGTCAAAGATGATTGTGTTGATGACTGAGCACACTCCCAGGTCGTAGGTTACGGTTACATTCTCAAATCCGCTAAGGCCTGACGGGTTAAAATCAGTACCTGACACCCCCGGGCCGCTAAAGGAAAACGTACCCCCTGGCTGATCGGCACTAACCAAGGCCAAAAGATCCTGGGGCCCATCATTACTACAAACCGTAACCGGTATCGGTGGTACCGTAATTACTGGCTCGGTGATGTCCAGCAGGACTAAGATACCTGGGGCATGATCGCCGGGAATACCGGGCACAAATACATTAACAAAATAACTTCCCTCTTCCAATCCTGAATAGGTGATGGTCTTCAAGGTAGTGGTATCGCTTTGGGTGAACATGCCCCCAGACGAGGGGAATGCCGATAGCACAAAAACCACTGTGTCTTCGAGACTCATGATGAGCTCTACATCAATCTGACCACTATTGGGAGCGGTACAGGTAGGCTGAATAACATTATTGGTGATCAAGGTCGGTTGGGCCCATATCCAACTGCTGCTGAACATCAGCAACAACATAAACAACCAAATATGTAATGATCTCCTCATCCCTTGTATCCTATTGTATCCTGGTCATGATTTCCGAATAACAATGTGCTGTGTCATAAACAGTAATCTTATAATCACCAGATGGCAATTTTTTCATTGATTGTAAGCCAGGCTTTAATCCGGCCAGTAAGCCCTTGCTGCTTATCCAAGTAAAGTAGTATGGTGGTACTCCCCCTTCTACCTGAATATCGATACTTCCGTTGTGTTTGCCGGTTTTGGTAGTATGGCTCACCGACGCGTAAGTCGTTAGATTCCGATAGGAGCTTACGGTAAAGGACTTACGAGAAACACACCCCAAAACGTCTGTTACCTGCACGGTATACTCACCTTCTTCAATATTTCTTAAATATTTCCTACTGGAACCATCTTGCCATACTATTCGATAAGGCGGCGTTCCTTCCGAAATCCGTAGGTCAAGCCGACCGGTGCTCAAATCCCGGCAAGTGGGTTTGATGTCTGCTTGTATTCTTGGAAAGCTACAATCTTGTGAGTCGCTTTGAGAGATTAGAGACAGGGGTGACAGCAGAACTAAAGATAAAAAAGTAAAAAAGTACTTCGTAAACTTACTTCTCATACAAGGTATTACTTACAAATGCCCCGCTGTTATTGAGGAAAGGCGTTTAAAAATCTTGACTTATAGCGTGTTGCATTTCCCGCCATAAATATTCAAGAATTATATAAATAATACAATTATTTATTGGTTTATTTTACGCCAGTAATTAGAATAAAACAATTAATCCTTTAACAAGAATGACCCTGATTTGATATTTTAAAGCTAGCAGAATCTTATTTGGATTCCCAACATTCTTTGTATCAAAACTTACATTGATACCAATAATTATTTTAGTTCGGAATTAGCGCCCCTGCCCGAGGTGATTTAATGGCTGGGTGAAGTGAAAATTCCCTTAATTTAATTACCTTTGAGCTCCTAAAAATCACATATTTTGAATCAATAAAAAGTCACTAAATGGTATTTGATATTGACATGATTAAGGCCACTTACAGTGGACTTGCCAGCCGCATAGAGGCTGCTCGTAAAGTAGTGAATCGACCGCTTACCCTTTCCGAAAAGATCTTATTCTCCCACCTGCATCAGGACCAGGGGCTGGAGAATTTTCAAAGGGGAAAAACCTATGTTGATTTCGCTCCTGATCGTGTCGCTATGCAAGACGCCACTGCACAAATGGCTCTGCTTCAGTTTATGCAAGCCGGAAAGAAAAAAGCAGCAGTGCCCTCTACCGTCCATTGCGATCACTTGATCCTGGCTAAGTCAGGGGCTGTCGAGGATTTAAAGAATTCCATAAATGCCAGTAGTGAAGTATTTGATTTCCTGGCCCAGGTATCCAACAAATACGGCATCGGATTTTGGAAGCCTGGCGCCGGCATCATTCATCAGGTAGTTCTGGAAAATTACGCCTTTCCAGGTGGCATGATGATCGGTACTGATTCCCACACCGTTAATGCCGGGGGACTGGGAATGATCGCTATTGGAGTAGGCGGCGCGGATGCGGTGGATGTTATGGCCGGAATGCCCTGGGAATTGAAATTTCCAAAATTGATCGGGGTTAAACTCACTGGAAACTTGAGCGGTTGGACCGCCTCCAAAGATGTGATCCTGAAAGTGGCGGGGATTCTTACTGTTAAGGGTGGTACAGGAGCCATAGTGGAGTATTTTGGTGAAGGCGCCAAAAGTTTATCGGCCACTGGCAAGGGAACCATCTGCAATATGGGTGCTGAGATCGGAGCCACTACCTCCACCTTTGGGTATGATGAGAAAATGGCCCAATATCTGAGAGGGTCTGGCAGGGCAGAAGTTGCCGACCTCGCCGATGCCATAAAGGAACATCTTACCGGCGATCAGGAGGTTTATGACAATCCCCAGGACTATTTCGATCAGGTAATCGAAATCGATCTCTCCGAACTGGAACCGCATATCAACGGGCCTTTCACTCCGGATTTGGCCACGCCTATTTCCAAGTTTGCCGAGGTAGTAAAAGAAAAAGGCTGGCCCCAGAAGTTGGAAGTGGGACTGATTGGATCCTGTACTAATTCTTCTTATGAAGACATAACCCGTGCTGCTTCTATAGCGCAACAGGCTATTGATAAAAATTTAACCGCCAGATCTGAGTTTACCATTACCCCGGGCTCGGAACAAGTGCGATACACTGTGGAGCGTGATGGTTACTTAGGAATATTTGAAAAAATGGGAGGCGTAGTGCTAGCCAATGCCTGCGGACCCTGCATCGGACAATGGGCCCGCCATACAGAGGACCCCGACAGAAAAAATTCCATCATTACTTCATTTAATCGCAACTTTGCCAAAAGAAACGATGGGAACCCCAACACCCACAGCTTTGTAGCTTCCCCGGAGATTGTTACCGCCATGGCTATCGCCGGAGATCTGGGTTTTAATCCCCTTACCGATACTCTTACCAACGACCAGGGAGAGCAAGTAATACTAGATGAGCCTCAAGGTATTGAACATCCCGTTCAAGGTTATGCCGTGGAAGACAACGGATATCAGGAGCCTGCCCAGGATGGCAGCGCTATTGAAATAAAGGTTGACCCTGAATCCAAGCGCCTCCAACTGCTCACACCCTTTGCTCCCTGGAACGGTCAAAACTTAAATGGAATCAAACTGCTGATCAAGGCCAAAGGAAAGTGTACCACCGACCATATCAGTATGGCAGGACCCTGGCTGAGATTCCGAGGACATTTGGACAATATATCCAATAACCTTTTGACAGGCGCCCTCAACTATTTCAATGAGGCCACTGATTCTGTGTTGAACCAGCTCACTGGAGATTATGGATCGGTACCTGATACTGCCCGTGCTTACAAGGCTGCAGGTATCCCTACCATTGTAGTGGGAGATCACAACTATGGGGAGGGCTCATCCCGGGAGCATGCTGCCATGGAACCCCGGCACCTGGGAGTTTATGTGGTACTAGTTAAATCATTTGCCAGGATTCACGAAACCAATTTGAAAAAGCAAGGTATGCTAGCCCTGACCTTTCAGAACGAACAGGACTACGATAAGATCCTGGAAGAGGACACTATCGACATCGTAGACCTCAAGGATTTTACGCCCGGTAAACCACTTACCCTGCAACTGAAACATGCGGACGGAACAGAAGATACTATTGTAACCAATCACAGTTACAATGAAGGGCAAATTGAATGGTATCGGGAGGGTTCGGCGTTGAATCTTATCAAAAAACATAACGCTTAAGACCCAATTGGGTTTATTTGGATGAACTATGGATAACTATTAAATTCGAGTGTGCAAGTTCTAAATACATCTTCTCAACAGAGCATCTTATACCAGACCAAAAAAGGCACTGTGATCCAAGACGACGGGACTTGCCAGTTTATACTGGAGTTTCAAGGCAGAAAGACACTGTTCAAGGTCAGCGAATTCCTGCAGTTCAAGAAAACGCTTGATGAGATTAATCTGGCAGATCTATTTCTGGGAGAAGGAACAGGCATTGATGTCCAGATCATACACTACAGAGGGTCCGATCATTTTTTTGTCTTAACCCTATGTGAGCTAGTGGCTCTAAAAGATCTGATGCATGGTGCTATGACCATGATTGCATTGAATCGCATTGTCCACGACCGCTTACAGGCAGTGATATTTTAAATTATTAAGACCAATTCTATATTGTCGGAAAATTACCATAAGTGACGGCATAATACTATTTTTGTAAAAAACATATATATGAAAGATCTTGTCAGAATGAAAACATCGTTATCCGAAGAGATCGAAGCTTTGCTAAACGGTCAAGTTAAGATGGAAGCAAAATCCTCCTCCATTTATTTAGCAATGGCAGCTTACTGCGATCGCTTGGGATTTGAAAACAGCTCGGAATTCTTCTTTCAACAAGCTGAGGAAGAGCGTCAGCATATGTTGAAGATCTTTCGATATATAGCCGATGCCGGCGGCACACCAGTGAGTCCCGACGTGGCAGACGTTCCCCAGGAGTTTGGCAGTTTTCGCGGTGTTTACGAAAACGCCTTGGAGCAAGAGATCGAAGTAACCAAGGCCATCAATAAAATAGTAAGCGTAGCTTATAAAGAGGGTGATCATGCTACAGCAAACTTTCTCCAATGGTTTATCAGCGAGCAGCAAGAGGAGGAATTTACCGCCCGTAAACGTCTGGAATTATTCGATGTGATCGGTGAAGAGGGCATCGGAGCCTATATGATCGATCAGAAGATTCCTGAAATCGGCCCTCCAGCATCGGAAGATGCTGAAGCATAATATAATAAGACCCTTAAACGGGTCTTTTTTTTAGCTGTTAGTTCTAAGAATATCAGGTAAATCCTTAGAGCGTACCCGGCCATACCAACGCTGTCCATAAACTAGTGAGGGTGCCATTTTGCAGCGGTCCAGGCATTTGCATTTTACCACCCGTACGTTTTTGAGCTCTTGTTTCTTGACCTCGGTTTTTAATCGTTGACGAAGGTCCTTGGCACCCTTTTTAGTACAATCCTTGCCGTGACAAACAAAGATGACCTTTACCTCCTTTTGATATCTTTTCATACTCCCCCTGCTGCAGCCTGCATTAAAATTCCGCATAGAATTGCCCCGTAGGTGCCTAGGGCATATCCCAAAACGGCCAGTAGGACCCCTACCGGGGCCAAAGCCGGGTTGAATGCAGCCGCCACCACCGGAGCGGAGGCTGCCCCACCAACATTAGCCTGACTGCCTATTGCCGTAAAGAAAAAAGGCGCCTTGATAAGTTTTCCTACGGATAACAACAGAATGATGTGCACAGAGATCCAAATCAAACCCAAAGCAAACAGGCCTGGGTTCCGGAAGATCTCCGTAACATCCATACTCATGCCTATAGTGGCTACCAAGGTAAATATAAATAAACTACCAATCCGGGAAGCCCCTACCCCTTCCAATTTCTTCATAGGAGAAAATGATAGGGAGAGTCCTATGGTGGTAGCTACTACCACCATCCAGAAAAATGCTGAGCTTAGGGACTGCAAATTGTACCTCTGAAGAAGATCCTGGTGCTCCTGAAACCAAGGAGCGATCAGATCCGCACCCCAATGAGCCAGTCCAGTACCACCAAACCCGATACCCATGATCAGCATAGTATCCTTGAGCTCCGGCATTTTACTGATACTTAGACGATAGTTTTCAATCTTGGTCTGCAAGGAATCAATAGCGCTGGCATCTGCATTGAAGATTTGATCCACTTTTTGAGATCGGCCCGCTCCAAACAATAAAAAAGCCATCCATAAATTACCTACGATCACGTCCACAGTGATCATGGAAGAGAATATTTTGTCACTGGCCTGAAAGATCTCTTTCATAGCGGCCTGATTAGCTCCTCCGCCGATCCAACTGCCTGCGATGGTGGTCATGCCTCTCCAAACGGCATCAGGCCCGCTCCCTCCAACCACGTCCGGGGCCACCGCCGATACTATAAGAATGGCAATGGGCCCGCCCAGAATTATTCCTACGGTGCCGGTAACGAACATGATCAAGGCTTTGGGACCCAGATTGATGATTCCCTTTAGGTCGGTGCTTAGGGTCAATAAGATGAGACTAGCGGGCAGTAGATACCGTGAGGCCACAAAGTACAATCTGGATGATTCACCGGAAATAATACCCAAGGAATTAAATATTGAAGGCATAAAGTAGCACATCAATACCATGGGAATAAAGGTGTAGAACTTCTTCCAAAACTTCTTTTCACTGTTAGCAGTAGTGAAAATAAAAGCCAGGATCACCATCAGTAGTCCCAATACGATGGCATCATTTTGGATCAATGGGGCGGAACGTTCCATGCAAAAAATTAATTTGCCAAACTAAGAGAATTAATCCGCAAGATGCAAATGAAGCTACTGCTTGGAGGCACTATATCCCTGGCAAGCCCCTTAGAGGACTTTGAAGTCGATCCAGGATATCTTTGGATTTTGAAGATTGGTACCCACCGGAATCGGCAACTTCTTTCAACAGCGACTCTGCCTCAGCAGTACGGTGAACCTTTAGGTAACTTAAAGCCAAATACCACCTTCCTACCTCCTGATACATAGAGCTGGTTCCATTCACATTTTCGAAAGAAACTATGGCCTCATCGAATCGATCCAGAGAAAAGTAGGCAATACCCAAATACAGTTGGGCAGCCAGGTAATTATCAGAGCTTTGGGGTACCTCTTGAAACTTTGACAGGGCTTCCAGATACTCTTTCTTGTCGTAATGGGAAAGAGCCTGCATAAAGGGGTCTTCATCCTCTGGTCCCATGGTAGTAAAGCGATTGGGATAAACTTCGAAGTTGTCCGCCACCAGTGAGGCGTCCGAATACGTTTGGTAGAAATAAAAGTAGGCGCTAAAAGCGGTAATTACCAGCAATACGACGGCGGCAATCCGATAAATGCTGAACACGGGAACTGCTGCGGTATTGGACTGTTTTTGGTAAATGTGCTTCACTTTATCTTTGATCCTGACCTTGGTATATAGATCAACCAGAGCGTGGGTTTCACGGTGCCGATCCACTTCAGCCGCCAATTCAGGGTTGTTTTCCAACTCCTGCTCAAAGTCACGCTTCTCCTGACTGGACAGCGTGTCGTTGAGGTATTCCTCAATTTGTTCAAAAGTATATTTAAATTCCATGGTGTTCTCCTTTCCTATTTCCTTAATTCTCCAACTAACTGCTGAACCAGAGGGTCATGATCCATCAGACCTCTAAGCTCTTTCAAACATTTGTTTTTCTTATTCATGGCTACTTGCGATCCGCTGAAGTCCAGTTTTTCCGCAATTTCACTCATGGCAAACCCTTGTCCCCAGAAATAAAGCAATTCCTTACATTTTGCCCTAAGTTGGTCAAACATCTGCTCAATAAGTGATCGCTGCTCTTCATCCAATAGATCGATCTCAGGAGTATCTTCATCTCGGTCATCTACGATCATGGTTGACTGGTAATCTTTCTCGCGCATATACTTTTTAAATCGTTTGTACCACATTCCTTTACATATAGCATACAAATAGGTGTGTACACTGCTCTCTCCCTTGAAAGAGCCCCTCTTAACGTTGAAGAGGAGTGCGGTGAGCGCCTCTTGCAGGATATCCTCCGCGTCTTCTTGTGAACCGCTTCGGGAAAGTATCAGTTGATTAATTCGTCCTTGATTCTTGTCTATCAAATACGAAATCACCTGGTCTTCCGCTCGATCGCCCTGCTTAATGGCTTCCACTACTTGCTGATCGCTATATTTTTGCCTTTTGAACATTAGTACCTGCTGCTGATCAAAACCTAACCTGGTTTAATATAAATATATTTTTCACTCTTCTGAAAAGCCTTTGAAAGACACCTATCACTAATTTTTATACTTTTTTCAATAAACCGGTTAGGTCTGCTAGCCTTTAGGGTACTAAGACATGAACACTAAAAACAAAAATCATGAAATCTTCTCTAAATCAGGCAGTTTTGATTCTAGTGATCAGTATCATGGCCTCCCTGAACGTATTTGCACAAAAGCGCTTTGACAACCCCAAACAAAACAGAAAATTAGTAATGACCAAATCCGGTCCCAAATCAACTATCACGGAAAATTGGATCCCCATGGACACCATGTCCGTCGAACAAAAACGAGAGATCTTTGAGGCCCTGGTCCAGGACTCCAAAACTTCTGTGAGCAAAGAGACGGATGCAGAATTTAATCGACGCACTCAACCAAGAAAACAAACCGCTCAGCAAGTGCAGAACTTTGGAGATACGCCGATTACAAAATCAAGATCCTGGGATCTGACAACCTTTGGCAGCAAAATTTTTGATATATGACATTGATGTGGATTTTTTTAGTATGCCTGATATGGGATTAAGTGCCCCATTCATTTTTTAAGTTACACTGTGAGAGGCTTCGGCCTCTCTTTTTTTGGGAAAAAATACCATAGGTCGGTTAGGATTTAACAGGCACAGGGTACCAATAGTTAGAATAGTTAATCAAAGAAATCATGAAAACTCTCACACACTTTATATTAGCGGTATTCTTATTGTCGGGTTCCACCTCTTTTAATTCGTTCGCTCAAAATCAAGAGCGTAAAACCCAGGTGATCCAAAAGTTCACATCAGCTTCAGAAAATGCCCATAGCAAAAAATGGCTGAATTCTAATTTTGGATCAGCGTCAGAAAGCCGGCATCAACACCAGGCAGGCCCGGACAATATTCAAAAAAAGCATTTAGCCACTCTTAAGCATCAGCCTGCAAAAAGCCACCAAGTTAACAATGGACAAGGTAGTGCCATGAAATCTCACCATGACACCTTGAAAGCCATAATCAGTAATATGAAAGCCCATCATGAGCACAACGGCTCCCAGCCCGCTCCGTTGGCCGGCGGCATTCGCAATCAACAGGGATTAAGGGTGAAGGTCGATCATTAGTTATACTGGTAATTCATCGCCCTGATGTCTTACGATATGTTCTAAAAATACGTTTGTTGAGGTTTCTAAAGGGTGTCTTCCGAAAGGAGACACCTTTTTTGTGTTCATTAAGCTGAAATGTTATCCCGTAGCACATCAATTTTAAAAAATAGAAAAATAATTTACTCGAGCTGGTTAGGTAACCATCGACAAGTGGTACTAAGGTTTATAAACAGTAAATACAGTATCATGAAAACTATAAATTTAAATACCATTTTAACATTATCACTAGTTGTTTTTATTTTTGCTAGTTGTAAAAAGGACCAAGAACCTATGGTTCTGGCTCCTCAGAATGTAACTGTGGAATACCTGGACAGCCTGGCTAGTCCCATAAATACCCTTTTAGCGGTACAGAATTATTCGGTAGGGTATCAATTCAGACCGAAGGTCAACGGAAAGGTCACGGAGTTAAGTGTTAATTTACCTAACGCCGGTGATTATAAGATCTCGATCTGGGATGTTGATACGCAAACTTTGCTCACTCAAACCACCATAACCCAAGCATATGGTAATTGGGCGAGCAAGGACATTCCGGATTTAGCCTTAGAAGCTCAAAAAACATATGCCCTTAGTTTTTTGTTGCCTGCTACCGATTACTATTATGTAAATAACCTGACTCTGCCTGTTGATATGACCAATATTACCATTATCAACAGTATTGCAACGCCTGGAGATGGGTATCCGGTAGACCAAACTTTTACGGATCATTTGTTCGGTTTTGTGGATCTTACCTTTCAGGCGGATCCACAATAATCATTTTTCTATATGTTGTGCGAAAAGGCATGCTTTTGAGGGCATGCCTTTTTTTAGTACTATTTCTCAATTTGGTGATTAGGTTTTGGTTTCCCCGGAGTACTAATAGATGTAACTTAAACCTAATACCATGACAACGATAAAACTTCAATCTTTGCTGATGCTTTCATTCGTATTTGCAGCAGCTGTATTGTACCCGGACGACCAGCACCAAAATTTCTTACGACGGGAGATCATTTCTTCCATTCTTGATACACACGCAGACACTGTGCAGACTGACATAATGGGCAATGATTATTCAGTCGGCTACATCTTTTCTCCCAAAGTAAGTGGTAAAATAACCCGTTTGGGGATCAAATTACCTGATTCTGGAATTTTCAAGATCTCCATTTGGGATGTGGAAACCAAAACCCTAATTGCTCAAACCACCGTGCACCAGGGGCGGAAACAATGGAACTACAAGGATATACCAGATGTAAGTGTAGTAAAGCAAAAAAACTATGTGGTTTGCCTGATGCTACCCTTGGGCACCCAATATTTTACCGCTCCTAATCTTAAGCTTCCTCTTAATGCCCACGGGGTAAAAGTAGTTCAGAGTGTGGCCTCTTTTGGTGATGCTTATCCGGCAGACCAAATAATGCCCGATGCATTGTTCGGATTCATTGATTTTACTTTCGAACCGTCGTACTAGTAACGTTTACCATTACATCGCATTCATTACTAATAAATTAAAGGAAGGGTTACGGCTTTACTCTTTTGTTATAAAGTTTTATATTAAACATAGGTTATGCGATTTACCAAGAACTATCTACTTACCGGTATAGCCTGCATTTTCTGCTGTTTTACAGCCTCAGCGCAAGATAACACCCAAACTGGGCCCGAGATCACTATGGACCAGGACAAGCGTTTTGAGAATGTCTATACCTTTGAAGTGATCAATGAGCCGGTTTTGGACCAGATGGCCGGAGCGCCTGAAGCATTCTATGACTATTTCTGGGAGTTCGGCGATGGGAGTTTCAGTTTTGAAGAAAAGCCCACCCATACCTACAAGGATTTCGGAAATGGAGATGTGCTAGTGGCCTTAACCAATAATTACAGCAATGGTGGGGCCCCTCCTACCCGACCCAAAAAAAAACGTAAGACTAAAGACCGGCCCCCGCCTCCTGAGAATACTTTAGCTTCCAATTGGAAAGAAGGTGGCGAAATCAACAGCACACTGGAAGCGGGTCAGTCACTGGGAATTATTACCAATCATTCACCGCGACCTGGCGATCCCATCGTAGCGGTGTTGTCTTATAAAAACAACGGATTATCAGGGATCTCACCGGGACTTCCTCAAGATGGCCGGGTGTACCTCTTTTACAATGAAAAATCCTACGACTACGATAATTTCACCTTTCAAAGCTCCAGACAACATGCCGGGGAAGTATTAACTCAAGGGTTCCCCCCGGAAGACCTCGCCTGGAACCATCCCGGTTTTCAGGAGAGTGTCCTGGCTAGTAATTCCCCTTTAGCGCCAATTGCCATTTCTAAAGAAGTAAGTATGGCCAGTGAGCACAAAGACATCCTACTGCGCGATGCCAAGAAAAGGTATAATAATGTGGTAACCTGGGACTTCAATGACCTGCAAAACGACGAAGTACGCAATATATTCAGCACCTTCACAACAACTCCGGAAATGCTGCGGGATACCAGTTCTACCATTAACTTTCAAGCCATCATGGTGCCCCATAACTCCATTACTGCGGAGAGTTATACCCTGGCGCTAACGGTGCAAGCTTCACACGACCCCAATAAAATGTATGTCTCAGAGCGTTTCATCAACAAGAAAGATATCCGCACCGAGGGCCTGGTATATACCATTAAATTCCAGAACATCGGGAGAGGACCTGCTAGCAACATAATGATCGAAAATCAGATCCATCCCTCCTTGGACCCCAATACCTTGAAAATACTGGATCATTATCCTCAAACACTATGGTGCGATTGGGTGGATTCGCTGGGTATAAGCAGTTGCCATGATACCCTGGTCAGCAAAGGCTTGATCACCTGGAAATTCAACAACATCTACCTGCCTGGTCGGCGTCAGCAAGATAAGGACAGTAAGAAAGCCACCAAGGGTTGGATCAAATACTCCATTAAACCGTATAGCCGCATAAAGGGTCGAAATCTCAGGGGGAGAGCACATATTTACTTCGATCGAAATGAGCCCATAGCCACCAACCAGGTACGCACCAAAGTTGACAAATCCCGTAGTGTGGGCTTTAAAGCCGGTTTACATGACATAGAGAATGACTTCGAGCATTTGTTCGGAGGAATCGTATGGGCCCCGTTCCGACCCAAAGGATTTTATCATCAAGGGGAATTAATGGTTTCCGAAGAAGGATACCTTTTTTCAGAGACATTGACCGACGTACCACTGGGAACCGATGCCACTGGCAATACGCTTTTTGGCAATCTACATTCGGAGTACGACTACTCTCTTTTGTTCGTGGATTTTGTTCCGTTGCAAATTAGAAAGAACTTATTGCGAACCATCAGCGTAGGAATTGGAGCTCAACTTTCCTTGTTGGTGCGAGCCGATGAACATGTCAATATCCAAAGGGTGTTTAACCAGCCCGGTCCGCCGGAGGAAAACGAGGTACTATCCACCCGCGTCGTGGACCTATTGGATGGAGTGGATGATGATCGCTTTAATGTAGTAGAGCCGGGATTGTTTTTGGATGTGAACGTAGGTAAAATAGTAGAGGGACCAGCCGGAGGGATTCGCATGATTTTGAAAAACGCCAAACGGCCTGTGGCAGAAAATCGTGAAGTTGGCAAGACCGAAGTGAGAACCTTTATACAAGTTTACTTCCAGTACAATTGGTAACCATTCCACCTAGCAGGAGGGCAGATCTTGCCCACCTGCCCCAATTTGTTTAAATTGTTATATACCCATCGTCAGCAAACTTGAGGTCATATACAAAAGGTAAGGTACCTGCATATGGATTCTGTTCCAATGGGAACAACAGTTGCAGCTTAAAGGCTGTCAAACTGCTGTACATCAGCGGATTTATCATAATATTACAGCTATTCACCTTATTTAGTTATGCTCAGGAAACTTCAACTGAAATTGCTGAAAACTATTTGATGAAGGCCGAGGACCTCGCTGCCAGAGGCAAGGCGGATAGCGCTAGTATTTACTACCAGAAACTGGCGGATTTACACTATCTGGATGGCCTTATTATAGATTATATCTATGATTATATTGATGCTGCCTTTTTGTACACCACTACCGGCCGCTTTTATCAAGCAGCCAACCTATTGAAGCAAGTCCTACCCCGGCTGAGAACTCCAGCCGACACTGATGAACAATGGGCTTTTCTATGGCTTCATATCCATTTGGCTCATAACTATCATCAAATCGGAGACTATTTACAGGCCAAACAGCTATACGAAAAAGCCTTACTGGACTATGTGGGGCAGGAGCATAGGAATTTTGAGGTGGCAAATTACTTGTACCGGCCTTTGGGAAATATATACACCAGATTGGGAGCACATCAACAAGCTTACAAGCTATTAGAACGGTTTCGTGAAATCAGCATGGAATCAGGTTACTTTAGCACAGCCGCTGAGGCTTTGAGTGACATTGGGATACTGTTTTCCGATCAAAGGGACTACCAAAAAGCCCAGGAAAGTTATCTACAGGCTTTGGACCTGCCCAATGTCGACAATAAATCCAGGGCATTAGCCCTTTCCAACCTGGCGGGCGCATACATGGAACTGGACTTATTTCAGGACGCCATCCGGGTTAGCCTGGAGTCACTAAAGATGCTCAGTTCTGATGAACTCAACGGAAATCCCAGGGAAATTTTGGCTTATAGATCCGGTGTTCACAACAAGCTGGCACACGCCTATCTTGAACAATCCCGATTCGACTTGTCCAATAACCACTTTAAAAAAGCTCTTGAACTATCCCTTGAGGCCTACGGAACCCAAAAGCGACGTGAAACTGCCAAAATCTATTTGGGACTAGGGCAACTAAATCTTAAATGGCAACACCCCGATAAGGCCCTGAACTACTTCCAGCAAACCCTGAAAGCGGTACTTCCTGACCTTTCGGACGATTATAGGCAAAACCCTTCTCAAGGCAGCCTTTATGCCGAAAACTCCCTAATGGAAGCCCTGGAAGGCAAGGCACTGGCGTATCAGCAGCTATTCCAACAACAGCACGACCTTAGCATCCTGGATCGGGCCCTGGCCTGCTACGAATTAATTCTGGAGGTGGAAGCGGAGCTGAGGAAGAATTACCATGAATCTTCCAAATTGTTTCAGGTCAATGAAAGTCACCAGCGCAGTGAACAGGCACTGGACCTAGCCTTTGCGCTTTATGAAACCACACCGGACTCCATCCACTTTTGGAGAGCGTTCCAGATATCCGAACAAGCCCGATCGGTGGTCCTTCGAGAATCGCTGCAGGATCAAAAAGCTCAGAATTTTGCCGGAATACCTGATTCCCTGCACGTGTATGAACGTGAACTCAAGATCAACCTTAGCTTGTTACGCAAATCCGTGATACAGCTGGCTACATCTCAGGATAGCTCCAGTCATGAGCTGGAAGTGAAGAAGGAAAAGGTTTTTGAATTGGAACAGGCCCAGCAGCAACTGTCCGCCCTTTTGGAATCCCAGTATCCCACTTACTACAAACTTAAATATCAGACATCTGACCTTATTTCGATGGCCGATATTAGAGAGCATTTGCTTTCGGATTACCAGGTACTGGTGGAGTATTTCGTAGGGCAACGCTCCCTCTATATATTCAAGATCGACCGTCAAGGGCTGGATTTTATCAGAATCGATAATGACTTTCAATTGCAGCAACAGGTGGAAATTCTGCTAAGATCCATAAGAGATCTCCATTCTACCCCAATTGCCACCTTCGAGTCGGTAGCGCACGCACTTTTTGATGAACTGGTGCGTCCTTTAAACCTGAAAGCCGGTCAATCCCTACTGGTGATACCTGATGGGATCCTCAGTCATTTGCCCTTTGCCACCTTATTAATGGATAGTACGGGCTCCACTAATTATAAGACACTGCCCTATCTGATCCGGGACCATGCCATCAGCTATGGGTATTCCCTGACCCTATTGAGAGATAGGCAGGCAGAAAGAGTTGAAGGCCCCCGTCAAAAACCCTTTTTGGGGGTAGCCCCAATTTATCGGAATAGCCGCAATTATGCCTTTCTAAACCATAGCGAATCAGGAATAGACCAAATACAGCAAGAACTGGGCGGCGACAAATTAGTGTCGCATGAGGCTACCAAAGAGAAATTTCTTTCCATCGCTAATGATTATCAAATGATCCATTTGTCCAGTCATGCTCAAGCGCTGGACAGCCTTCCAGTATATTCTTGGATCAGCTTTTCCGATGCTGAACTACCCAATGAGGACGATCATAAATTATACCTCAGTGAGATCTATGCCCTGAGAATCCCCGCAGAACTGATCATTCTGGGAGCTTGCGAAACTGGGACCGGGCAATTGAAAAACGGCGAGGGTGTTATGAGTTTGGCCCGGGGCTTCGTACATGCAGGCTGCCAAAGCGTCGTTACCACACTATGGCCAGTGAGTAATAATGCTACCAACCAAATTATGAGTGGTTTTTACCGATATCTGGTAACGGGGTCTTCAAAGAACGCAGCGCTTAGGCAGGCTCAATTAGATTACCTTAACCACGAGTCCACTGATGTGCAAGGTGCCCACCCCTTTTTCTGGGCTCCCTATATAGCTATCGGTGATAATAAAGCGCTTCAAATACCCCCGTCACCGGGCTTTTCTTATAAGCAATTGGTCCTGCTGGTAACAGGTTTAGTGGTGATTTCATTACTATGGGTCTCCAGGAAAAAAATATTGAATATGTTCTAGTAATCCCGGATTTCCCTTACTACCGTCAAAAACTCATTCAGGATCATGGCTGTAGCGCCCCATACCACTTCATCCCTTACTCCGAAATACGGAGCTATAATAGAAGTGCCCCTAACTTGGATCTCTTTAGTCTTCCTGGTTTCAGGTAACATTAATGCCCGGAGATCCGCCTCAATTAGATCCTGAACTTCACGGGGATCGGTTCGAAACTCAGGAACTTCGTCGATCATAGCCACCACCGGCAACACCTCATAGTGACTGGCCATAATGTAAAGCGGACTAAGCGTCCCCAGCACCCGGTCCCGGGGAATGGCCACACCTATCTCTTCGGCAGTTTCTCTTAGTGCGGTTTGAATGATGTCCGGGTCATAGGGCTCCATTTTGCCGCCTGGCAGACTTATTTGCCCCCCATGAACCCCCTGATAAGAAGGCCTTTTCATCAAGGGCATCATCCATTTGTCCTGTTGAGGATATAGTAGTAAGGCCACCCCTCCTCTTTTTGGAGGACCCGAATGTTTAAAGTCAAACCGTCTGCCGGAGCTAGGCCTGGCGGACATTTGACGCTGAGCGGTAATACCCGGTAATGGCTTCTTCAACTCTCTCTGCAAGCCCTTGAGGAGTAGATCGTTCATAGATTACTTTTCTGTTGGTTTGGCACATGTCATACAGCACAACCCGATGTCTAACCAAATAACTAAGCAGTATATTTTCATTATTGATACTTAAACCCTACCCATTCATGATTTGTTCATATTCCAATATTAAGTTGAAAATAACTTATTAGGTATAAAATAAACCTAGGAAATTACTGGTATACAACCATTTATTCCGATCCTTTCTAAGCGGACTGTTCTGCCGTATTTTGGGGCATTTATAGCCCATTTTACGGTATTTTACTTTGACCTTTATATGCTTTCTGTTATGTTAGTAATTGTATGATTTTAAGAAATATAAATTAATTTCTATCCTAACGAACGTTAGGTTGTTTAATTATTAATCAAACACTTAAATATGAGAGGATTCTACAAACTATTGCAGCTGGTACTGCTATGCACTTTTTCTGTGCAAGGAGCGCTGGCGCAATTTACTCTATCCGGTACGGTCAAAGATGCCGCTACCGGTGAGGGTCTTGTAGGTGTTAATGTCATTGAAAAGGGCACCACTAATGGTACCATTACCGACATTGACGGTAACTACAGGGTCACGCTTACACAAGACAACGCCACACTAGTATTTTCGTCAATTGGTTTTATATCTAAGGAGATTGTGGTAAACAGTTCCCAAAGCAACCTGGATATGGACCTTTCCGAAGATGTAACCAACTTGGAAGAGGTGGTAGTTACAGGTCTTGCTTCTTCAATCAAAAGAAGTAACCTGGCTAATGCCGTGGGTACGGTGTCTGCAGATGAACTGATGGGAACCACCAAAGCTCAAACTGTGGATAACGCTCTTTACGGCAAGTTGACAGGAGCCACCATCAAAGCAAACGGTGGAGCTCCCGGTGGAGGAAGTGCTGTACAATTAAGAGGAATCAGTACCATTAGTAACGGCAACAGCCAACCATTGTATATTATCGATGGGGTGTATGTCAACAACACCTCTATTCAAACGGGTATCAGTTCAGCTAATGGGGCTGGGTCTGGTCAAAGTGCCCGTTTGCAAGACGACATCTCCAACCGGCTGGCTGACATCAATCCTGATGACATTGAAAGTATTGAAGTACTAAAAGGATCATCTGCTGCAGCCATCTACGGAACTCGCGCCAACGCCGGAGTAATCATTATTACTACCAAAAGAGGTACCGCAGGAGAAACTAAGGTCACCTTCGATCAGGAGTTAGGCTTTAATAAGGCCTTGAACTTAGTGGGTTTTGCCCCCTGGGATCAACAAAAGATCGATGATTTCTTCGGTGGTTCCGCCCAGCGTACCTCAGATTTGGCCTCTGGGAGAGATTTTGATTGGGAGGACGAGATATATGGTGAAACCGGTTTCATAACCAACTCCAGTTTAACCGTATCAGGAGGAAATGATAAAACCAAGTTCTTCATAAATGGTTCCATCAAGCAAGAAGACGGTATCATTAAGAACTCCGGATTTGATCGCTACTCCATCCGAGCCAATATCGATCACAAGCTTAGTGATAAGTTCGATTTTAGCCTAAGTTCAAACTATTTGAACACCGATACTGATCGCAGTTTTAACGGTAACCAGAATGGAACTGGGGCCAGCTTTGGATATAACCTGAGCTTCACGCCTCCCTATGCGGACTTGTTTCCCGATGAAAACGGCATCTACGGGGATAATCCTTATTTCTCCGAAAATCCTTTGGCGCTTCGGGATAAGGCTACTAACAATTCCAAGATCAACCGGTTCATTCAGGCATTTAGCTTCAATTGGAATATCCTGCAAACGGATCGCTCCTTCTTGAAGTTCAGCATTCAAGGAGGTTTGGATTACCTGAATAGCAACACTTTTGTCCATATGCCAGAGGATTTGCAGTTCCAAAAAAATGCCTTAAATCCCGGAGACGTATTTGAAGGTAAATCAGATCAGCTGAATACCAACCTGCAGGCATTCCTTATTTACAATACCAACGTCAATACTGTTAACTTCAACACCCAGGTAGGTGTGGTAAAACTAACGGAAGATCGACAAGGTTTAATTGTACGTGGACAGGGACTATTGAACGGACAAACCAATGCCAATACTGCCACCGTACAAACCATCTTCCAGCAAAACGATGTGACGGTGCGAGACGTAGGGATCTTTGCTCAAGAAGAGATTAACTGGGAAGATAAGATCATTGCCACCTTAGGTGTACGCTTGGACAAATCAACTTTGAACTTAGACCAGGGTAAATACTATGTTTTCCCCAAAGCATCAGTAGCCATTAACCTGGCTAATTTCGACTTCTGGAATATATCTAACATCAATCAATTGAAAATTAGGGCCGCCTACGGAGAAACCGGTGGTCTGCCCACTTTTACCACTACCTTCACTCAATTGAACAATGTATTTATAGGAGGAACTTCCGGAAATACCCTTTCAACATCCACAGTGGATCCTAACCTGGAACCAGAAACCGCTCGCGAAATTGAACTGGGAATAGACATCGGGTTCCTGCAAGGAAGAGGATTGTTGGAGTTCACTTATTATGATAAGGATGTATTGGATCTAATTGAATTCCTGGTACCTGCCAGTTCAACAGGTATCACACAGATCACGACCAATGCCGGAGACCTGCAGAACACCGGGTTTGAGATCGCTTTGAGCGGTTCTCCAGTGAAAACCAATAATTTTGAATGGTTTGGCCGTGTCAATTGGTGGACCAACGATACTGAGATCACTCGTTGGGATGTACCACCCTCTACACGGGGTGGCTTTGGAGCCGGTTTAGGAACTTACTTACTGGAAGAAGGGTTCTCCCCCACCACCATCGTAGGTAGTCCTTTCAACGCCGAGGACAATCGATTCACCATATATGGTGACTCACAACCGGATTTTCAACTGTCCTTCTACAATCAGATTTCTTTTCTGAAGAATTTTGAATTCTCCTTTGTGCTTCATCACAGCAAGGGCAACGACAACATCAACCTCTCTGAGTTCTTATGGGATCTTGGTGGTACTGCTCCTGATTGGAATGAATTCAACCTCTATGCTAATGAACCCGCAACCTTGCCCAACGGAGATCCCAATCCTCTTTTTGAGCAGAACAATGGAAATGGCCGGGTAGCCGATTGGGGTAACAATGGAGCCGGAGTGTGGGTACAGGATGCCTCATTCTGGAAGTTACGTGAGGTAGGATTGTATTACACCTTCCCTTCCAGTACCATACAGAGTGCATTCAAGGGATATGTGGAGAAGATAAGAGTAGGTGTGTCCGGTAATCAAGTATGGTTAAGTAGTGACTACCGCAGCTACGATCCCGAGGTAAGTCAGTTTACTCAGGATCCTATTGCAAACTCTGTGGAGGTAACACCCTTCCCGAGCGCGCGTAGACTCATGTTCCACCTTAACATCGGCTTCTAAGCATCAAAAGAGAAAAATTATGAAAAGTAAAATATATAAATTCAGTTTGGCATTGATGCTGGTTGGCGCGGTTAGTGCGTGCGACTTTTTTGATCCCGACGAGGTTACTAACCCCAACGCCGCGGATGCCTCAGTTATTGCAAGTGAAGCCACCCTGGTCCAGCTTCAAGCTTTAGTAGCGGGTCTGGAATCCCGGACAAGGTTGTACTTGGCCACCACTTCCAGATCATTGGGCTCATTCGGACGGGAGATGTTAGCTTATCGGGATTCCGATCCCAGGTTTACCACGGACTGGTTAGGGCGAGCTTTGCCTCCTGATCCTAACTTCTTTGCAGTGGGTAACACTTACAACGGTCCTTACCAATGTATTAAGCAAGCCAATGTGCTTATGGATGCTGCGGCGAACACCAGTGCGGTGGCCGGGGCTGAAATTAGTGGTATTAATGGATTTGCCAAAACTATTCAGGGCTATCAATACTTACCGCCGCTAATGACACAGTTCCAAAACGGTATCAGGATCGATGTTTCCGATCCTTTGGATCCAGGACCTTTCTTAGGATTTACGGAGGCACTGACCGCCGTAGGCAATCTGCTGGACGACGCCCAGTCCGATCTCAATAATGCGGGTGGTTCTTTTGTGTTCGCCCTAACTTCGGGTTATGACGGTTTCAATTCCCCTGCAGGGATAGTTCAAGTGAACCGTGCTATTAAAGCCAGAGTGGCGCTATATCAGCAAGATTGGCAAGAAGTGATTAATGCCTGCAATGCCTCCTTTATGGATATGGGAGGTGATATGGACATAGGACCTGCACATACCTACGAAGGAGGCGATGGAACCTTATCCAATCCTTTCAACCCCTTCTTCTATCCTTTGGATCAGTTCTCCACACAAATTGAAGTGGTGCATCCAGGTGTGCTGGAAGATGTGGAGGCCGGTGACGCCAGAGCCAGCAAGTTCTTTGAGAGGTCTCCTGCCAACCACGTTTCTAATCAGGCCTTGCAGGAATATGTTGCTACTCACCAAGACGGAAGATGGTCCAGCAATACTCAAAATGTTCCCTACATTCGCAACGAGGAACTGATTTTGATGTATGCAGAAGCCAGTGCGCAATTGGGTAATACCACCGATGCCGTGGATGCCATCAACGTGGTGAGATCCAACGCAGGCCTTGCCGACTATGCGGGAGCTACGGACCTGAACTCGCTGATCGATCAAATCTTATTTGAGCGGCGATATTCACTGTGGTTCGAACCACTGCCGCATCGATGGATCGACTTGAGAAGGTACAATCGACTGATTGAGTTAGAAGATGATTTCATCGCTTCCGATGAGTCAGTATTTGACCAGTTAGCTCGTCCTCAAGCTGAATTGAACTGGGATACTTTCTTTGGCAATTAATTAAGCGACTTCTGAAATAAAAAAGGCCATCCATCTGGATGGCCTTTTTTATAATCTTTGTAGTACTTTAAACCTTTGACCCAGCCTTCAGAAGACTTAAAAGACATTTTGTTCTTACTGACTCAGGTCTTGAGTTCATCTTTGTGGTCCCAGTTAAATTAATGGTTTTGTGGAAACTAGCTAAAGCAACTAACCACTTATACAAAATTGCTCAAGAATGGCCGAACTACGCCGATCCCCTTGTTGCTGTCCATTAAGCCAAGTGCTACAGGCCTTCTCATGATCGCCTATGGCCTCATAGGCCTGTCCCAGGTAATAGAATAAATCCATGGGAGGGTTATTCTCAGTCATGGTTTGCGCTTGCTCCAGCAATTCAATGGTTTTCTCCGGTCTGTGGGATTTCAAATACCAAATAGCTTTATTGCGGTAAGCCCAAGGGTTGTTGGGGTCCAACAGCAGACTTTGGTTAATATATTGTTCTGCTTGTGGTAGACTATCCATTCCCATATACACATAGCCCAGGTTATTAATTATGTAAGGCTCTTCAGGTTGGATGGCCAGGGCCCTTTTGATCCATTTTAACGCCTCTAACCAATCCGAATCTTCCGTTAAAAGGAGCGCCTGGGTATTCATAGCCAGAGGATGAGAACTCCCCAAAGCCAGCGCCTTTTGTATATCGTATTGACTGCGTGAGTAATCACCCCTATAGTAGTGAATATTCCCCCGGTTTATCCAAGCTTCAACATTGACAGTATCGATTTTCAATGATTGATCGAAAGACCTTAGCGCGGAATCCAGTCGATTTTGTTGGTAATATATCTGACCCATCCGGAAATAAACCGCAGCGGAATCGTGGGTGGAGGATAATAAATGTAACTCTTCCAAAGCCGGCCTCCACAAGCCCTGCAACCACAAAGCTCTGGTGCGGTTAAAAGCCGCATCATAGTCACCTGGTTCCAGGCTTAATACCAGATCAAAATTCTTTAAAGCTTCCTGGAATTGGCTCAGCTCCATATAAGCAATCCCCCGGTTGTTGATGGCCGCAGTAAATTTGGGACTTTCCTTAATGATCTGGTCATATGCTTGGATAGCCATCACATATCGACCTCGTTTGAGGGCAACATTGGCCTTAGTAAAATCATCCAGCAACTCCTGCTCGCTTTTCCCCCCCACACAACTCATCAGTAATATGGTAAGAAAGTATAAATACCACTTCATGGCCCAAATTTAGGAATTCCCGGGAAGATATCGTTGGGTTTGTACTTTAGCACCCAGGTTGTGCAGCAAATAATACAGTCCAAAATAGGTGCGATTCAAATACAGCCCATGACGGGATCCGCGTCCGTGCTTGGAGTTTCGCATCTGAGGTGCTTTTGAAAGCTCCGAGCCCATTTCATAGATCTCTTCGAAATATCCGGAATCGCTGAAATCAAAATATTCCTGGAAAAAGGGACGACCCAATAATTCAATGCTTTCCGTAAAGGTCCTTTCAAAGAACTCCCGATGTTGCGGTTCATCGTCCTGGTGTAAAAATCCCAACTCCAAAAACAGGCGTTCCCTCAAGTTAGGATGGTTCAGCTGTTGGGGATCCAGTAATTTGAAATAACTGTGATAGAAATCCTCAGGTAGTTCCTTGATGCAACCAAAATCAATAACCGCCACCTGTCCATCGTCCCGAACAATAAAATTACCGGGATGAGGATCGGCGTGTAACTGTCGGAGATGATGGATCTGATATTGATAGAAATCCCACAAGGTTTGCCCAATTCTGTTGCGAGTCTCCTGGTCCGCGCCTTCCTCCAGCCATTCTTCCAGATGACAGCCTGGCTGCCAATCCATGGTGATGATCCTTTTACTGGACCATTGAGGATAGTAGGTGGGAAATACCAGGTTGTCCAGGTGGGCACAACGTTCCGACAGGTCTATAGATCTTTCCAGTTCAAGCTGATAATCTGTTTCCTCCAACAGCTTTTCTTCAACCTCCTTCATGTACTGCTGCAGATCCTTAGGGTTCATCTTAAACAATGTTTTGGCAATGGGGTAAGCCATTTTGAGATCGGAGCTTACACTTTGGGCCACCCCCGGATATTGGATCTTTACTGCCAGAGTTTTGCCTTCTTTGGAAGCCCTGTGTACTTGACCAATGCTGGCGGCATTCACCGCATTCTTACTGAAGGTGTCAAAAAAATCAGATGGGCTACAGCCTAACTCCTGACGAAAGGTGCGTACCACTAAAGGGTATGAAAGCGGAGGAGTCTGATAGTGAGCCTCAGAAAATTTCCGGAGATATTCCACAGGTAAGGCCTGCTTGTCCAGGCTGAGCATTTGCGCCACTTTTAGCACACTGCCTTTTAGCTCTGAAAGCGATTCAAAAATATCTTCAGCATTACTTTGATGTAAATCGGTCTCATCATTGTCGCCGGTGAGCACCTTTTTGGTATAATGCTTCACATAATTTCCTCCTACCTTAGCTCCTGTTGCCAAAAACCGGGTAGCCCGTCTCACTTTGCCTGTAGGTATTTTTATTTGTTCCTTCATATCTCAGTTTATTTAGACCACCAAGTCTGGTACAGAAATTTACCCATCCCTGCCAGTGAATCCAGAGCATTTTGCCCAAGTAAATCGAAACTCAGGTTTACCGCCTTCTCGATGGCGGCATCCGTTTGTGTCTTGTCTTGACTGTGGTCTCTTTTCCAGTACATGATCACAAAATGACATTGCAACCACAAAATATGTTTGTAGTATTCCGTAAAGGGAACACGATCCAGCATAGATTGTTCCTGGATAGCCTCCCCTACCAGCTGCTCTATAAAAATCAAATAGGATTGCCGGAACCGCCGTAGGCAACCACCGGAAAAAGCCGGCAATAATCCTTTATCCAACATTAAAATACTGGCATGCCTATACCGATCCAATACTTCCAGAAAGGTGAAATAGAAACTAAGCAATTTTTCCCTGGCAGTAAACTGTGCATAATGTTCGTCGTTTAGCAGAGCATCCTCAGTTTGTTCAAAAAATCCCATCCATATCTCTTGTTCCAGATCATCAATATCTTGGTACAGTTGGTAAAAATCTTGGTCGTTCTTGCCAATAGCGTCGGTGAATTGATATACCCACAGGGGAGCCTGGTCATCCTCTTTTAGATAATCCAGGTACCAGTTTATCCACTGCTCTTTAGCCTTTACTTTCGATGACTGCATATTCAGATGTTTCGATCATCATATTAAACTGATTCTAGCCACAAAAGATTTGTCTTTTGGCAAAAATTTATGGCCCTCCGAAAGGGGAAATGACGTACCTTTATAAAAAATTACCGGCCCTTGCATTTGAAACACAGTAAAGAGGAGATAGCTAACTACCTGACCCACGGTTTTGGGCTATGGCTGTCTATGGTAGGGTTTGTGGTTTTGCTTCGTTTGGTTTTGCACGAGCCGGATTTCTGGAGACAAACCTCATTTATAGTTTACGGGATTTCCGTGATGTTACTATTTGGGGCCTCAACCTTTTATCATGTTTCTTTAAAACCCGCCACCAAGAAAGTTCTTCGCATAATAGATCATATCGCCGTCTACATCCTGATAGCGGGCACCTATACGCCATTTCTACTACTACCCCTGCGTGGCAACTGGGGCTGGACTTTATTGATCATCGTATGGGGATTAGCAATAGCAGGTGCTTGTTTCAAATTATGGTTTACTGGAAAATTCAGAAAACTATCCACGGCGATTTACCTGGGAATGGGCTGGTTGATCATTGTGGCGGTGAAGCCTATGATTGAATTTGTCCCCAACGGGAGTTTGGGATGGCTGTTGGCCGGTGGGTTGTTTTATAGTTTTGGAGTGATCTTCTACAATTGGAATAAACTTCGTTATAATCACGCACTGTGGCATTTATTTGTCTTAGCTGGCAGCTGTTGTCATTTTCTTTCCATTACCCTGTATCTATAGGCGTTTTCATAATTTTTACGTGTTTTTCCTGCCGGATAAACTTATATTTAATATTCCATGAAGACGCCATGAGGAAATTCAATATCATCTTGCTCTTGCTGTTTCCAGGGTCTATTTGCGCACAAACCCAAGAACTTCGCATAGATCCTACCCGAGTCTATGAAAACAGCAATGGCATCCTTTTTGAGCTCAAACCTCGTCCATCCAACCCCAGTGCGCAGTACTATTATATTGAAAAGGAATACCGCTCCGGAGATATTTACTTGAAAAACGGCAATGCTATCAGGAACTTGCCTATGAGGTACGATATCATGCGTAATCGCATGGAAATCGTTTTTGACCAGGAGATAAAAGTTTTGTATGCCAGCCGCATTGACAGTTTTCAATGGTTCAATACTACCAACGTGGGAATATCAAAATTCACCAGGTGTAAAAATTATCCGGTGGATCCAGATATGAAAGGGTTTCTGCAGATCCTAGCAGATGGACCGCTAACCCTAGCCTCTTATACCTATCTGAAAGTTTATCCTGCTACCAGCAGTGTGGCTTTGTCGGGGAGCCACCGGGAGCATAACATTTTCAAGAAAGAGGACTTTTTTATTATCAAAGGCCAGGAAATACTGGGGTTCCCAAAAAAGCGAAAACAAGCTATGCTTATGATGGCCGATCACAAAGATCAAATAAAGCGCTTCATTCGATCACAGGGGCTGGTATTTTCACGAAAACAAGATCTTATTAGGATCTTTAAGCAGTACAATTCCTTGAAATCCACGAGTTAATGAGTGATAACCAAATGATCAATGGCTTCCCGCATATACCCTATGCCCGTGAATCCTATTCCCCAGAAGAAATGATTCAGCGTGCACAACAATACTATCAGTGGCTGGATCAAAGACGTACCGTACGGGACATCAGCAATAAACCCGTTTCCAGGGAGGTCATAGAACAGATGGTATCCGCAGCCTCCAGTGCCCCCTCCGGAGCCCACAAGCAACCCTGGACCTTTTGCCTGGTGTCGGACTCTTCCATAAAAAAGGAGATCCGAAAGGCTGCCGAAGAAGAGGAGTACCAAAGCTATCATGGGCGTATGAGTGACCGTTGGCTGCAGGATCTGCAGGCTATCGGTACCGATTGGCATAAGCCCTTCTTAGAAGAAGCTCCCTGGTTGATCATAGTCTTTAAGAAAGTCTACGAGCTGGAAGATGGGGAGAAATACAATAATTACTACGTAAATGAATCCGTGGGTTTAGCCTGCGGGTTTTTGTTGACCGCCATTCATCACGCGGGGTTAGTGGCACTAACTCATACTCCCAGCCCTATGAACTTTCTCAGTAAGATCCTGGATCGGCCAGCCAATGAACGCCCTTATCTTTTGATCCCAGTGGGTTACCCCAAGGTTGAAGCCTTAGTTCCGGACCTACAACGAAAAAGCCTATCGGAAGTGGCGGTATTTTTTGAGTAATTAATCCCGGGTCAGGAAAATCCCCGCCATCATGCAACGCATACTACCACCACCATACTTTTCGATAGTGGGGATATCTACAGAAACGATCTTGGAGTACTGCTCCAAGGTAACAATCTGCTTCTCCCTGAGACTCTGGTGAGCCGATTGCGACATGATGATCAATGAAACACCCTTCTGATCCCTTACCTCCATCATATTTCCAGCAAAAGCCGACATCTGCGCGTAGTCAATGTCTACAATTTCGTGACCGGTTGATTCCAGACTTTGGACCACTTTGTTGCGGTCTGCTTCATCTCTGATAGCATTCAGACATACCACCGCATACTTACTGGCCACACACATCAATACATTGGTATGATAGATATCCTGACCATTTTCATCAACAGCCCGAAAATGACAACAGGAACAGTCCAAAATTTGGCAAACTTTTTCCAACAACTGCAAATGTGTCCTTGGCGAAATGTTGGCATAGCATATCTTGTGCTGATAATCTATCACCATACTACCTGTACCCTCCAAAAACAGCCCTTGACTCTCATAGTGGGATAAATCGATGATATCACTTACCACAAACCCGTATTTTTTGTCCAGAGCTGTAATAAAGTCGATGCGGCGTTCGGCCCGACGGCTGGGTGCCAGCATGGGATACAGAATGACTTTGCCGTCCTCATGAAAACTCACCCAATTGTTGGGGAAAACCTCATCGGTGGTCTCAAATGCGTCATTTGGTGTAAAGTCAATAACTTCAACATCATGCTGTCTTAGACGTTTCAAACAAGCTTCAAACTCTTGATTGGAAGCTTTTCTGATACCTTCCACGTTCTCTTTTCCATGAGCCTGTTGGAAAGCGTTGGAAGATGCGGTCTCTTCGTTGTATGCAAAATGTAGGGGCCTGACCATCATAATGGCCTGGGGAGCTTGATTGTCCATCATGGTAGCCTTCTGATTTTAGAATGCTCACTAAATTAGCTAAATAGATACTAATTCAGCAGTAATTCCTTGCGCAATTTAAATACCTCTCGCAAGCCACTTGCCAGCTTTTTAGATTGACTAAAGTTTAAGGTTTGCTGACCATCGGAGAAAGCCTTGTGAGGGATCTCATGAGTTTCATAGATAACGCCATCGGCACCGGCCATCACACTGGCTAGAGCTATAGACGGTACGTAGTCCCGTATACCAATACCATGAGAAGGATCTGCTATTACCGGCAAATGGGTCTTTTCTTTGAGTATGGGGATCGCATTAATATCGAAAGTATTACGGCTTGACGTTTCGTAGGTTCTAATCCCTCTCTCACACAGGATAAGCTTTTCGTTTCCCCCGGAAAAAACATACTCTGCAGAATAAAGCAGCTCGTCAATGGTTCCGGAAATTCCTCTCTTTATCATTACGGGTTTATCAACTTTACCCAATTCGTCTAAAAGGGTGAAGTTTTGGGTATTGCGGGCACCTACCTGGTAAATGTCCACATAGTCGTACATATCGGCGATTTGAGCCTCGCGCATTACCTCAGAAATAATCTTTATACCCGCTTCCCGGGCAATTTTGTGCCATAGCTTAAGCCCATCAAGTCCCAGCCCCCGGAAAGAGTATGGGGAACTTCGTGGTTTATAAACCCCACCCCTCATGATTTGTATTCCGGAGTCCACCAAATGATCAACAGTTTTTCGGATTTGATCCTCGTCCTCGATGGAACAGGGTCCCGCCATTAAACTCAGGGAGCCTTTGCTGATTGTCACGCCGTCGCCTAGATCTACTGTAGTGGGATCCACTTTCCACTTTCTGGAGACCAGCTTATAGCTGTCGGAGACCTTATGGATGTCTTTTACCCCGGGCATAAATCCCACTGTTCGTATATCGAATTCCCGTTTACCTATCCCTACTAAGTAAGATCCTTTTTGAGTAGTTACCTGTTTGGTCTTGTACGATATCTTATTCATAAAATCTTGTAGATCCTGCAATTCCTGGGAGGAGACTTCTGGTTGTAGTTGAATGATCATGCTTGAGGAGATTTTAAGGATTTTACAAAGTTGTTGACGGTTTCGATCAGGTGGTGACTTTTCGACAATGTTTTGATAAAAGCGCTACCAATTATCGCCCCCTGAGCATATTGACAGGCTTCAGAAAATGTCTGGTGGTCGTGAATACCAAAGCCAATTAGAAATGGGTGTTGCAACTCCAAATTCCTCAATTTTTCAAAGTACGCCTTTTGAGCACTGCTAAGGTTTTTGGTGGAACCTGTAATACTTGCATCAGATACCGCATAAATAAAGCTTTGGCTATGGCGGTCAATCCATTTGATGCGTTCCGGAGTGGTTTGAGGAGTAACCAGAAAAATATTATGCAAATGATACCTTTTAAAGACATTTTGATAGTGATCCAGATATTCCTGCATAGGCAGGTCCGGGATGATGAGGCCGTCCACACCTCGGGTTTGGCACTCCTTACAAAATTGTTCTACACCATACTGGAGAATGGGGTTAAGATAGCCCATAAGTATTACTGGAATGTCCGTTTTAAGACGCAGCGACTCTAGCTGGTCCAGTAGCAATTTAAGGTTCATGCCATTTTGCAGAGCAATGTGATTACTACCTTGAATGGTAGGGCCGTCGGCTACCGGATCGGAGTAGGGTATTCCAATTTCAATCAGATCGACCCCTGCGGATGCTAGTGAGCAGGCTATGGGCAAGGTATCCTCTAGATTGGGGTATCCAGCAGTGAAATAAACCGATAGAATACCTTGCGGCACCTGGTTCAAAAGTCTACTGATCCGATGGGTCTGCATTATTTCTTCCATACTTTTTAGTATTTACCTTCCCGAATATATGTTTCCAGGTCTTTGTCGCCTCTGCCAGAAAGGTTAATCACTACCAGATCACTGGGGATTAATTCCAGTTTCTCCAAAGCGGCCAGTGCATGCGCGCTTTCCAAAGCCGGGATAATACCTTCCAGCTTACTCAATAATATTCCTGCTTCCAGGGTTTCGCCATCGGTGGCATGGAGGAATTGGGCCCGTCCGCTATCATAAAGATAAGCATGCAAGGGCCCTATGCCTGGATAATCCAGGCCAGCTGATATTGAATACGGTTCTACCACCTGCCCATCATCGGTTTGCATCAAAATAGTCTTGCTACCGTGTAAAACTCCAGGACGGCCCAAAACCGTTGTGGCCGCAGAACGTCCGCTGTTTATTCCCTTGCCGGCAGCCTCCACCGCCACCAACTGCACTTCCGGATGCTCATTGAAATGATAAAACGCACCGGCGGCATTGCTGCCGCCTCCAACACAGGCCACTATATAATCTGGGCGCTTCCGCCCCTCACGTTCCTGCAGCTGGAATTGGATCTCTTCGCTGATCACCGACTGAAAGCGGGCCACCATATCGGGATAAGGGTGTGGTCCCACTACCGATCCGATTATATAATGAGTATCAACGGGGTTGCTTATCCAGTGCCTCATGGCCTCGTTGGTGGCATCCTTAAGGGTCCTGCTGCCGCTATAAGCGGTGCGAACTTCCGCTCCCAAAAGCTTCATACGTTCCACATTGGGCTTTTGACGTTCGATGTCGATTTCGCCCATATAGACGATGCATTTCATGCCCATTAATGCACAGACGGTAGCAGTAGCTACTCCATGTTGCCCGGCACCCGTTTCGGCAATAATATTATTCTTACCCAGCTTACGGGCCAAAAGGATCTGTCCTACAGTGTTGTTGATCTTGTGAGCCCCGGTATGATTGAGGTCCTCTCTTTTCAAGTATATCTTACAGCCGAAGTGCGAGGACAGTCTTTCCGCTAAGAACAAAGGAGTTGGTCGGCCCACGTAATCCTTCAGCAGGTATTGGAATTGCTGCTGGAAATCTGGCTCTTGAATGATTTGCAGATAATTCTTCTGGAGTTCTTCCACATTGGGATGTAGCATTTCAGGGACGTATGCCCCTCCAAACCGATCGCCATAATAACCGGACTCGTTGATAGGGAAACTCATATTGTATCTAATTTTTGCTTTAACTCTGACAACATAGCCACATTCTTAATGCCCGGCTCTCGTTCGAAACGGCTGTTAACATCAATAAACGCCAGGTTCAAATTGGATAGCCGCGAGAGCTGTGGTATTACTTCCAGGGAAATACCACCGCTTAGTATCATAGGGATCTCGTTATCATAATCATTCAGAATCCTCCAGTCGAAGGTTCTGCCACTCCCCCCATAACCCGGGGTTTTGGTGTCTAGTAAAAAGTACTCCACCCAAGGTTTATAGGATTCCCACCCCTTTAGATCGGCCGCTGTTTCTACTGGGAAAGCCTTGATAATAACTTTCCCCATTTCGAAAAGTTCACGACAATAGTCGGGGGTCTCATTGCCATGCAATTGCCAGAGGTCAAATGGGAACTGTAACCATTTCGATATCAGTTGTTCCATTGGTTCATTAACAAACACCCCCACTTTTTTAGTAGATTCCGGAAAGCCCTGGGGGATGCCCTTCCAGTTATCCCCTACATATCGTGAGGAGCCTCCATAGCAGATGAACCCCATGTAATCTGGCTCCAGATTTACAACATCCCGGATGTTATCTTGATACTTCATACCGCACACTTTCCATTTCATAACATCGGGGGCTAAGCTGTCACGTTGTTAGTTTGTTGGCGAAGTTGTGTGATAAACTCCCGGCATTTTTTTTCCGGGCGACTGTGCTCCATGAAGTTTTGGCCAATAAGGAATCCCTGATATCCCAATGCTCTCAAGCCAATAATGGTGTCTACTTCAAAAATTCCACTCTCTGAGATCTTAACAAAATCTTGAGGAATTTTAGCCGCTAATTGCTTGCTGGTTTGCACGTTAACATCAAATGTTTGCAGGTCTCTATTATTGACGCCAACCACATCCACTTCCGGATTGATATGGCTATCAAGCTCCTGGCCATTATGCACTTCCAAAACAACTTCCAACCCCAGTGAATGCGCGAATATTGCCAAATCCTGGGCCTTTTGAGGTTCTAGCGCCGCAGCAATCAACAAAATGGCATCTGCTCCGATGCTTTTAGCCTCCAGAACCTGATACTCGTCAATTATAAAATCTTTACGCAGTATGGGGCATAAATTGTAGCTACGGGCCGTAATAAGATCCTCGTTGCTCCCGCCGAAAAAAGGGCCATCAGTCAAAACGGAAAGTGCCGAAGCTCCTGCCTGCATATAACCAATTGAAATGCGCTCCACCGAAACCTGATCATTAATAACCCCTCTGCTCGGAGACTTACGCTTTATTTCCGCAATAATTCCCCATCTGTCGGGTCGTAGTAAATATTTTTTCAGGGACACCGTAGGGGTTTCAAAATAGATGCTCTTTTCCAAAAGCTTGATGGGAAACAAACTCCTCCGGTCCGCAACCTCCTTTAACTTATGATCTAAGATTTCTTCAAGAATAGGCATTATTCACTGGTTTAAATTCCCGTTAACTTTTTAAAACATTCCAGAGCTTTACCCTCCAATAAGGAGTTCCTGGCTTGATCTAGCGCTTCATCCCGGGTTTGATTGGGCTGGGCGCAGTGTAAGGCCAATCCGGCATTGGCTATCACCACATCGTGCTGTGCCGCAGTGCCTTTTCCCTGTAACACATTCCAAAATATTTCGGCTGCCTCCTCAATGGAGTTCCCCCCCGAAAGCGCCTGAGGTTGGTAATGAGGTAGTCCCAGGTTTTTAGGCCCTAGTACCTCTTCGCGGTCATTGGTAATAAGCTTAAAGTCACCCGTCAGGCTCACTTCGTCATAACCGTCCAGTGCGTGTAGAATAGCATAATTCTTGTCTGATTGTTGATACAGATACGCGTATAAGCGGGCCAGTTCCAGGTTAAACACCCCTACCAGCTGATTCGGTGGCTGAGCAGGGTTCACCATGGGACCTAACATATTGAAAAATGTTTTCACGCCTAGTTCCTTGCGTATAGGCGCCACGTGTTTCATAGCTGGATGGAATAATGGAGCGTGCAAAAAACAGATCCCGGCATCCTCTATATTTCTGATCAACTGGTCTTTGTCATTGGTAAACTCATAGCCAAAATGCGACATGAGGTTTGAAGATCCACAAATGGATGAAACTCCGTAATTGCCGTGCTTCGCTACTTTTTGTCCGGCCCCTGCGACTACAAATGACGCCAAAGTGGAAATATTGAAGGAGTCCTTCCCATCACCCCCGGTTCCACATAGGTCAATCACCTGATATTCATCCAGTGATAATGGCAGACACAATTCCAGCATGGCGTCGCGAAAACCCGCCAACTCTTCCACGGTAACCCTACGCATAAGAAAAACCGTAAGAAAGGCTGCTACCTGACTGTTGTTGTAGGCTCCCTTTGCCAAATTTATCAGCACTTCCTTGGCCTGTATCCGGTCCAGTGAATTATATGCTGTTAAGTGATTTAGGATTTCTTTCATCAGTTTTCTACCCAGTTCTTAATTATTTCCTTGCCCAAAGGGGTGAGTACAGATTCCGGATGGAATTGTAATCCCGCTACGTCATAGTGCCTATGACGGATGGCCATTACTTCTGGCTGTAGGGCCCTGGCAGTTACCTTTAACTGCGCGCTAATAGAATCTGCTACTACCGCCCAACTGTGATAACGACCCACCTCCAATTGAGGGGGTATACCTTTAAATAAGATCTCTTGAGGATCCTCCACCATGATTTGTGAGGCCACACCGTGCAGAACTTCATTCATATTATAGAGCTTAGCACCATAAACTTCAGCGATTCCCTGGTGTCCCAGACAAATCCCTAAAATACTTTTTGTAGGACCGAATGACTCGATAAGCTTCAGCATGATCCCGGCCTCCGAAGGAATTCCCGGGCCCGGTGACAGTAGGATCTTGTGGTACGCCTCTATTTGCTGTAGACTTATTTGATCATTGCGGTGTACCTCTAGTCGGTCCCCGTAACCCAGTTCCCGCAGGATGTGCACCAAATTATAGGTAAAGGAATCGTAGTTGTCAAACACCAGGATCTTCATGACATGTTTTGATTGTTGCCTATAGTACTGGCAAATTCTATGGCCTGTCGCAGGGCCGCCAATTTGTTCTTTACCTCTTGCAACTCACTCGAGGGCACTGATTTTGCTACTACCCCGGCACCTGCCTGGTAGTGTAGGGCACCATCTTTACTTAAAAAAGATCGGATCATGATAGCATGATTGAAATCCCCATTGAATCCCATAAAACCAATGGCACCACCGTAGTACCCTCTTTTTACGTTTTCATAGCGATCGATTAGCGTCATAGCCATGTGCTTGGGGGCACCAGACAAGGTCCCAGCCGGAAACGTATCCGCCACCACATTTACCGGTGATGCCCGGGGAGACAACCTACCCTTTACCTTGGAAACTAGGTGTATCACATGAGAGAAGTATTGGATCTCTTTAAAAGAGGCTACTGTAACCTCATCGCTATTTCTGCTTAGATCATTGCGAGCAAGGTCTACCAACATCACATGCTCAGAGTTCTCCTTGGTGTCTGCAAACAACCTCTCTGCCTGTTCGGCATCAGCAGCATCATTCCCGGTACGGGCAAACGTTCCGGCAATAGGATGTATAACCGCTTCCCGGTCCTTAATAACGATTTGTGCTTCCGGCGAAGAGCCAAAGATCTTGAAATTGCCATAATCGAAATAGAATAAATAGGGAGAAGGGTTAATAGACCTGAGCGCTCGATATACATTGAACTCATCTCCTTTAAATTCCTTTTGAAATCGTCTGCTTAGTACAATCTGAAAAACATCCCCCCGCAAGCAGTGATCAACTCCTTTGGCCAGAGCTTCCAAAAACTCCTCATCGGTAAAGTTCGACACCTCGGAATCCTGCGCGTAAAAAGGATAATCTGCATAGTTGCGATTGTTGATCAGGAGTAAAACTTCGTCCAATCTCGACTGGGATGCATGATCCAGTTGAAATTCAAACAAATGCATTTCATTCTTAAAATGATCGATAGCAATCACAAAGCGATATACACGGTAAAGAATATCTGGGATCTGATATTGATCGTGCTGATTTGGATCGAGATTGATATTTTCAAAGTAACGTACGGCATCATACGCCAGATACCCAAACAGCCCGTTACTGATAAACTTGAATTCCTGGGTGTCAATATCAAAACAGCTGGCAAACTGTACCAAATTGGCAATCACATTGTCTCTACTGGCAGGCAATTCGGATTGGTCACCGTCAGGAAAACTCATGTGAATTTTTTCGTTGCTCACTTCAAAACCAGCAATGGGTTCACAACATAGATAAGAAAAGCTGTTTTCACTACCGTGATAGTCCGAGCTTTCCAAAAGCATGCAATTGGAGAAATTATCCCTCAACTTCAAGTAGATACTTACCGGCGTTTGGGTATCCGCTAATCTTCTTACGTAACTGGTATTCAGATGGTACTTTTTCAAGGTTCAATATTTTATTTGGTCCATAAAAAAACCCGCTAAACAGCGGGTTATTTGGTTTCTTTCTAAATATAGATAGGCTGTTCAGAGATCAGAGGATCGCTATTGCCACCATACATTTATTTGAATTTTCCTAATCATGGAATTTTAAAGATAGAGTGTGAATTAGAATTTTTCAAACTTTTCCATACTATTTTGAGCTCTTTTTAGTGGTAGAGCTGGATTTGGCTGCAGTCTTAGAGGTGGTCTTTTTAGCAGTTGACTTAGAGGCAGTGGTCTTTGAGGCGGTGGTCTTAGCCTTGGTAGTGCTAGCTTTGGTTGCCGTTGATTTGGCTGCAGGCTTAGAGGTGGTGGCTTTGGTAGTCTTTTTGGCCGCGGTAGATTTAGCAGCAGGTTTGGCTGCAGGCTTTGCCTTGGCAGTACTGGTTTTAGTCGTTGCTGTTTTGGTTGTGGTCTTTGCGGCAGTGGTTTTAGCTGGCTTTTTGGCGGTGGTGGGTTTGGCTGCAGGCTTTTTGGCGGTGGTGGATTTGGCTGCAGGCTTTTTGGTCGGGGCCTTGGCTTCTTTTTTTGCGGTTTCTTCAGAAGCTTTTGCAGATGACGCCTCAGGTTCTTGAACGGATTCTGCAGGTGGCGTTGCAGCTTTTTTAGCCGATTCCTCGGATTTCGCAACCTCAGTAACTGCTTCCTCCACCTTTTCCTGAACAGGTGCCGTTGGTAATGCTTCCTCCAATACTGCAGTTTCAACTACAACTTCGGGCTCGGCAACCACTTTTCTGGTTCTACCGCGTGGGCTTTTGGATTTTACCTTAGTCTTAACTTCCCCCTTGGGAACATATTGAGTTCGTTTATGCTTACTGCGTCTACGGCTAACTCCAAAAGTACCCTTTGTTATCTTACCTCTTCGCGTTTTACGGTCACCTTTACCCATAATTTTCAATTTGTATCCTTACAAAAAAAGGAAATTTTCTCACATCCCCAAAATTAAAAACGAGTTCCGACCTTAGTACAGCTATAAGCCCTGCTAAGGACGGAACTCCGATTCTATAGACTAGCTGTTTTACCAGATCTGTACTCGAATACTATCCGCACGCCACATGCCATCGCCTTCCTGTACATCAAAAGCCTGGTAAAAGCTTGCAAGATTACTGATCGGGCCATTGGCACGATACATACCCGGAGAATGAGGGTCAGTATTAATCTGGGTCCTCAGAGTTTCGTCCCGGTACTTGATCCGCCAAATAGTGGCCCAGGAAATAAAGAACCGTTGCTCCGGACTGAATCCGTCAATAGCCTCGGGACGACCTGAAATGTTTAAATGTCTCTGTAAACCATCATAAGCTACATTAATCCCGCCCAAGTCGCCGATGTTTTCACCTAGAGTAAGAGCTCCGTTCACGAAAACACTGTCCAGGGGGGTATACGCAGCATATTGATCAACCAACTTGCCCGTTCTGGCCTGGAACTTTTCTGCGTCTGATTCCGACCACCAATTGTTCATGTTTCCATCTGCATCGAAACGGCTGCCTTGATCATCAAATCCATGACTAATTTCGTGGCCAATTACCGCCCCGATTCCTCCGTAATTAACTGCAGCATCTGCTTGATAATTATAAAAAGGGGGCTGTAGAATAGCTGCAGGAAAAACGATCTCATTGAATAAGGGATTGTAATAGGCATTAACGGTTTGGGGGTTCATGGCCCACTCTTCGCGATCCACTGGTTTTCCAAGTTTGGACAATTGCCTTTTGAATTCAAAACGGTTGGCGTTTACCACATTGTTGAAATAACTACCATGGGCTTCGGACGATTGCTCAATCCCGGGTTTCTCAATGACCAGGTTGGAATAGTCCCTCCACTTGTCTGGATAGCCGATCTTAACGGTAAATGTACTCAGTTTTGCAAGGGCCTTCTCCTTAGTGGAGTCCGACATCCATTCCAGACCACGAATACGGTCACCAAAGGCCGCCAAAATATTATTAACCATCTCCTCTGCATTCTCCTTGGCTTCCGGCGGAAATGCCTCAGAAACATACAGTTTGCCTAAGGCCTCTCCCAACGCACCATTGGTTTGTGCTAAAACCCTCTTCCAGCGGGGCCTCATAGCAGTAGTCCCCCTAAGTTCAGTGCCGAAGAAATCAAAATTAGCCTTGACCACCTCATGGTTTAAGAAAGGGGAAGCACCGTCAATGGCATGCCACTTTAAGTAGTCCTTCCAACCGGAAACGGATTCATTGGTCAAAACCGAATTTACCGCCGTCATGAACTTGGGCTGTGTCACGATTATGGTATCCAGTCCGGTTGCCCCCATATCCGCCAGGTATTTCTCCCAATTGAAATTCGATGAAAACTCCGTCAAGTCTGCAATAGCATACTTATTATATAACAAAGGTATGTTTCGACGTTCAACGTTAGTTAGCGCGGCTTCCGCCAATTGTGTTTCAATACGCATAATCGATTTAGCAGCTTGACCGGCTTGCTTAGCATCGTATCCGATATACTGTAACATCCTGGAAACATGTTTCACATACTTGTCTCGGAGTTCTACAGATTTGTTGTCCGTTTTGGTATAGTAGTCCCGATCGGGAAGACCTAAACCGCGTTGGAACAAGTATGTGGCCATCACTTCACTATTCTTAAGATCCGGTAAGAGGCCAAACCCAAAAAAGGCATTGCCCCCATCCACTTGTTGCAGCGACAAGTACTCTTGTAGATCGTCCAGGTTCTCAATGGCATCGATCCGGTCTAAATAAGGTTTTAGAGGCGCGATACCGGCGGCTTCCGCACGCATGGAATCCATACCAGTTGCGTAGAAGTCCGCCACCTTCCGCTCATCGGTACCATCGGAAAACTGATCGCTTTCTGCGGCCTCGTTGAGCACTGCCAATACTATGTCATTATTAGCTTCCCGAAGTTCGTTAAAACTACCCCATCGTCCTTGATCCTCAGGTATTTCTGTACTCTTCAACCAATTTCCATTGACGTATTTGAAGAAATCGTCTCTGGGACTTTGGGTGGTATCCATATGCTCCAAGGCCAATCCGGGTGTTACAGATCCTTCTGTAGTGCCTTGGTTATTATAGCCGTTGCAACTGGCAATTAACATCACTACCAGCAAAACTGCGCCCAACGACCATAATTTGTCAAAATTCTTTTCCATTTATTTTAAAGATTTAATGTTGTAATGGGCAAAGCTAGAAAAATTAACCAGTCAAGTCATTAAAATTTGTATAAGAGGTGATAATCTTATATTAATGACAGGACCTTTTCTGTTCCATCTGTTCATTTTATCGTATATTAGGTATAGTAGGCTTATTGTTATGGCAAAGGCATGTTTGGAACTTATTAAGGCGATTCGCAGTACAGCCAAACGATTATCGAATCGGGCCCCCTACCAATGGGGGCATATGGGCAGTTGTAATTGCGGGCATTTGGCTCAGGAAATCACCCGGGTATCAAAGGCAGATATTCATAGTTTTGCCTTACACAGTGAAGGCAGCTGGACCGATCAAAGCCGGGCATATTGTGCTACCAGCGGATTACCAATGGACTTACTGATCAGTTCCATGCTGGATGCAGGACTGGCCTTGGAGGATCTGGAATATTTAGAAAAATTGGCAGATCCCAGGGTACTCAAACGTATGGGGCGCCCTCATTTAAGGTTCAATAAAAGAGAAGATGTGATCCTCTATATGGGAACCTGGGCCGAATTGCTGGAAGATGACCTGGTAAAAGATATAGCGCTGGGAGTACCAACAGCCGTTCCCATGAACCAATAAGCTTCCTGGGGCTTTTACATTAACCGCTTGGCAGCGGTTTTTTTTTGGTCATTACCTGAAATAACTTGTGCTACCTTTATACTTTTTATATTAACTTTAAGGCGGCAAATCGATACGACCAGCTCCTGTCGAACTCCCCCAGGGCCGGAAGGAAGCAAGGGTAGACAGTCGTAGCGGTGCGATATCTGATTTGCCTTTTTTATTTTTAACGCCTTTACAGCAGGCAAGTCGTCGAAAAAAGTAACTGAACTAATCCCAACATCATGAAGTTTTTTATTGATACCGCAAATCTACAGGAAATTCGAGAGGCCCAAGACCTGGGCGTGTTGGATGGTGTGACCACCAATCCTTCATTAATGGCCAAGGAGGGAATATCCGGTGATGAGCAGGTAAAAGCTCACTATAAAGCCATTTGCGATAGTGTCGATAATAATGTAAGCGCAGAAGTGATCAGTACCAACTATGAGGGTATGATCGAGGAAGGCGAGATATTAGCTCAGATCGACGATAAGATCGTGGTTAAAATTCCCATGATCAAGGATGGTGTTAAGGCCATTAAGTACCTGTCAAATCGCGGTATTCGTGTAAACTGTACCTTGATATTTACCGCTGGTCAGGCGCTGCTTGCTGCAAAAGCCGGGGCCAGCTACGTCTCCCCGTTTATGGGTCGACTTGACGATATCGCCAGTGATGGTGTAGCCTTAATTCAACAAATAGTGCATATCTACGAAAACTATGGTTTTACCACCGAGGTGTTGGCGGCTAGCATCCGGCATACCATGCATTTAATCCAGTGTGCCGAAGTAGGGGCTGATGTCGCCACCTGTCCATATAAAGTTATTATGGGTCTATTGAACCACCCCTTGACGGACAAAGGACTGGCCAAATTCTTGGAAGACCACCAAAAGGCTCAACAAGCAGCACAAGTTGCAGGGTGATGCTTCCCCTTGGTATGTATATCATAAAAGTAAAGGGCAAAGCCAAAATCCCTGACTATATACAGCTTCGCGACGATTCATTTGTGTTAGTGGCGTATTTTAGAGCCGACAGGCCTTTGAAAAATATGGAAAAATACGGTTTGGGAGGCAAGGAACAGCAGCTGGCAAAGATCATTGAGGGCCTGCCTTTCGGTAAATTACAGAAACTCTCCTTGTGATGGCTTTTAGTGACCAACCGGTTATTTCTGTTAAAGGAGCCTCTGTCTTCCAGGAGCACAGTACTATTCTCAGTGAACTAGATTTTGAAATCGCTAAAGGAGAGTTTGTATACTTAGTAGGGCGCACAGGTGGTGGAAAGTCCAGTTTATTGAAAACACTTTATTGCGATCTTCCACTGCAACTGGGAGAGGTCAAGGTTGCGGGCTTTAGTATTAACCATATCAAGAGATCGAAAATCCCATTCTTGAGAAGAAAATTGGGCATTGTCTTTCAGGACTTTCAGTTGTTTGATGATCGCACGGTGGCCGATAATATCTTTTTCGTTATGCGGGCCACCGGTTGGAAAGACCGGGCTAAAATGAAAAACAGACTGGCTGAGGTTTTGATGACCGTTGGTTTGGGTTCGGTGGACGGTAAATACCCTCATCAGTTATCCGGAGGGGAGCAACAGCGAGTAGTGATTGCCAGAGCCCTCATCAATGAGCCGGAACTACTGATCGCCGATGAACCAACAGGAAACCTGGATCCCCAGGTTTCCGAAGGAATATTTAAGATTTTTGAAAAGATCAACAACAGCGGCACGGCGGTGCTGATGGCCACCCACGATTACCAGATTATTGAAAAGTTCCCGGCCAGGGTCTTAAAGTGTGCGGATGGTAAATTATTGGATTCCAGTAAAGATAAATTCGAACTACAGGATTTGCACCATTAATCCATATTCACTGCACAATCCGTGTAATTACCTTCAATACGGATTTCCCCTTTAGGATTGCTGCCAATAGTGCCTTTGTACTCTGCCTTCCGGTCCTCGATATTGATGAGACTCATATCTATTTCTGACTTTGAGTAATGCAGCTTACCGTAACTCAGGTTCACATTGAGACGGGAGGTAGCTCCAGACTCTAGCCCCAAACCTATGTAACTGTGATTTCCCTCGAATTCCACAGTGCTAAATCCCTTAGCTAAACGGTCAATTTTGACCTCACCATGATTACTACTGGCATCCACGAATTGCTGGATTTGCTCGAGATCCACAGTTGAATGCTGCATTTCAGCGCGTAGACTGCGAAATTTACCCCCGTCAATTTGACTGTGTTGTAGATCGACATCAACCGCTCCCGCTTCATCTATTTCCACCTGACTGTGGCGGATCTCAACATCTAAATCGCCCGCACGTTCGATATCCAGATTGGCATGAGCGATCTCCAGGTTTACTTCACCGATAGAACCTAATCGCAATCTATGATAATGCTGTATATCCAGGGAACCTGAGCCTATGGCAGATATTCGTCCCCCATTACCGTGTCGCAAAGTAATATTAGCCTTTCCGCTCAACTCTTCTGCTACTATCTGGCCATGAGCCAATTCCATCTCCAAGGGTCCATTGAAGTTGTCCAGATAGATATCCCCATGTCGGTGGTTTAGGCTGAGAGGATTGGATTTGGGCATCTTAACCGTATAGTTTATTTTGAAACTTTGATTGCGCCATTTATTGCGGGAATTGGCGATTTCAGTCTCCAAGCTAATTTGACTGGGCGATTCGTCAATATCGATAGTGATGCGATCCAGTATCTCCTTAGCAGCCGATTCGCTACCCTCTGCTTTGATGACAACCTGTACTTCAATTTTATTTTGATCCCAGGTGTTAATGTGCACCTTCCCGAAACGATTATCAATACTCAAACGGGTATTGCCGTTAACATTGAAGGTCTTATCGACTCTTTTTTCCTGGGTTTGGGCTTGTACTATGAAAGCACTGCAAAAAACCAGCGCTATCAGCCAACTAGCTGTTAATAATTGGAACTTCTTCATTGTGGTATGTATCAATTTTTTCTAAAATCATTATTTGCTGGTTGAGCAAATCCATTCTCAGTTGAAGGTTATAGATCATGGCATCGATTACTGTAGTATTATTCGTTTCAATAAACTCCGACTTCAACTCCAAGTACATGGAATCAAGGGCTGCCAGGTCCTGTTTAAAGGTCTCCTTGACTGCTGGATCATCAGTTTGAAAATTATCAATCAGTATGCGCTTCTCACTGATCAACTGAGTGTAATACATTTCAGTTTCTTCAAATTCAGGATCCAATTGAGCCATAGCCTGCTCATAGGAAACTTGCTGGCTGCGCTCCCAAAGCAGGAAAGCGCAAACAGGGACTAATACGGCTACGGCCGCCTTCCACATCCAGCTCCAATGATCGCCCTTTCTGTCCATTTGGGTCTCAATACGATCCCACAGCTTGGCTCGAGGCTCTTTATGATCAAAAGCTTCTCTTTGTGACCTGATTAATTGCTCTAAATTATCCATCGTATAAAAACTCTTCTCTGAGGATTTGCTTCAACTTCTTTTTGGACCGGTTGTACTGCGACTTGGAGGTTGATTCCGATATCTTTAAAATGGAGGCTATTTCCGCATGGTCGTAACCCTCCAATAGATACAGAGAAAATACTAGCCTGTACCCATCCGGCAACTTTTGAATGGCATCGCGAATTTTTTCTACATTCAGAAAAAGTTCCGAATCATCCTCTTCTTCAAACTCCAGCACACCTGCCTGCTCTTCGATGGGCAACAACTCCATTTTCCTCCTTTTAACAGTATTAATGGCGGTGTTGATCACGATTCGCTTCAGCCAGGCGCCTATGGATGCCGTACCCTGATATTTCTGCATGTTCTTAAATGCACTTACAAAAGACTCCTGCAGCACATCCTCCGCATCCATCTCATTATTGGTGATGCGGTAGGAAATATTATACATTGCCTTAGAATACAGCTTGTAAAACTGAAACTGTGCCTGTCGGTCACCGATCATGCACATATCGATGACCTCTTGATGAATATTCCGGTACGGAGTTTCCAAATTCTGATACCTTTCGATGAAAAGACTAACCCGTTACTAAAAGGTTGCATATAAGATAAAAAAAAACGTCTACATCGCAGTGTAAACGTTTTTTAATGAGTGCTTTAGAGCCTCTACTTATCCAATTCTGCCAAATTGCTCTTAGCCAGTGCAAAACCGGGCTCAATGCTCAAAGCTTGATTGAAACTGGCTTTAGCGGCTTCTTTTTGCTCTTGATTGGATTCAATCAGGCCTTTTAAGTTATACACTGCTGCCGTAAAGGCAATCTCCTGTGTTCCCTGATTGGAATTGATGGTCATCTTTGATTCTTTAACTTCTTGGTTCTTCAGTAGAATATCCACATTAGTCATACTTTCGACGTAGCGTCCCAGATCCAACTGCAAGGCGGCAACTTTATACAAGGTGTAGATATTACTTTGTTTTAGATAAATGCTCTCGTAATTCTCCAAGGCTTTGTCTTTGAGTCCCAGGCTTTCATAGGATATGGCGCTCATCTCCAAAGCGGGCAAATGGTTGGGATTAATCTTAAGCAGATCCATACAGACTAGAATACAAGAGGTGTATCGCTGATAGTCGTAGTAGAGGTAAGCCAGGGAGTCCAGCAGACTGAGATTTTGAGGATCCATTACTAGCATGCTGTAAAGGGCACTACGCGCCACATTTGCATCCCCATATTTTAGTCCTAACTGATATTTAATATTTTCTAATTTATACATTGGAGACTCTTTCACGTCTTGAGTCTCCTGAGCCTGGGCTGAAAATGATAGCATTGTGAATAGCATCACCATCAGCAAGCCTTTTACATCTTTTTTCATGATCATTGGAATGGTATATCCTGCAAAGATATAAAAGATTTGACAGGTGGACCAAATACGGATTGGGACTAGAAGAAATCTGGACAGGGAATGAACTTTCCGCTGATCCCCCTGGAGATGTCGATTTGAAAGTTCAGCATTAGCTCATGGGTCCCATTTGAAAACTGATTTAGCCCGCTGGAAGTCATATCATAAGCATAACCAAACTTGAACTTTTCATTAAGCTGCAGCTGGAACAGCCATAAGAATGCATCACCACTGCGGTAGCTGGCACCTACGGTAACCAGATCGTGGAATATGAAGTTAGTATTTATATCATATCCCAATGGAGCGTCCTCTTGAAACCGCAACAGTACAGACGGCTTCCAGATAACCGTTCTACTCAATTGAAATGCCCGCCCGGTGGTAAAATAATAATAACGGGACTCCTTGGCCTCACTGATTATATCCGTAGCACTAATGATCTTATTACTCAGGATATAAGGCACGGATATTCCTACATAGGCTATGTCTGAATAATAGAACAATCCGGCACCGAAATTTGGATTGAATTCACCTCTTTCTCCAGTCAAAATGGGGCCTCCAGGGTTTTTTAGGTTGAGTTTTGTAAAATCCGATTTTAAATGATTGAATCCTGCCTGTAAGCCCATGGAAAGCGCTCCATTGTTAAACTTGATCTTATAACTATAGCTTAAATACAAACTCAGATCACGGTGTATCCCCAATTGGTCATTTGATAACATGACACCAATACCCGTGTGATTACGTTTAAATCCGGAATTTACCGTTAGCGTTTGGATGGTGGGAGCACCCTCTAAGTTAACCCACTGATTCCGGTAAAGGGCAGTAGCACTCAGTTTTTCATGAACGCCGGAATATGCTGGATTAAGTACTTGTCCGTTGAACATGTATTGCGACAACACAGCCTTTTGTTGAGCATTGACCCCCTGGGTACCCAGGACCACTACTAACATTAATACTATTTTCAATCCACCTTTTAACATATCACCTCAATAACTCCAAATAACCCGCAACTGGCTCGGAACCATTACGCTTGTCAACGATGTAGTAGTAGGTACCATCTGGCAATCGGTTGCCCGAAAGGTAGATACCCTCACTTCCAAAGCCGTCAAAAAATACAGTGCTGTTGTCATAACCTTCATGGATGTATACCAATTGACCTGCGCGATTGTAGATCCTAACAATATTATTGGGAAAGTTCTCTATGCAATCGATGTGGAAGATATCGTTATAACCATCTCCGTTGGGAGAAACTCCGTTATATACATTAATTTCTGAACCTATTTCTACCATCTGAGTAGCGGCACAACCCAGAGTATCCGTTACCGTGACCATATACTGTCCGGGGGGATAGTTCTTCAGTTCCGGTCCATTGACACCATTTGACCATTCTATCAAAGCCACATTTGCAGTATCCAGCAGGTAAATGGTAGCACTTCCATTTTGGTCCAAACAAGTGGCGTCGGTAACAGAAAACTCAAACTGCGGTGTATTTTTGTCCTCACTTACTACCACAGTAACTCCAGGTCCTGTACAACCCGTAGCATTGGAGGTGGCGGTAACCGTATATTCTTCACCACTATTCAAGCCTACTAAATCGGGACCGGTGAATATCGGGGAGCCGGTAACTGTGTTGCCGGGGTACCAGTCGAACGTATAATCCTTTACATTCCCGCCCACAGTAGCTTGTAAAGCTCCGTTGCCAATTACACAGCTGGTAGCGTCATATATATTTACATCGGGTGTGGGCACCGGCAGGAATTGCGAGCCCAAAGTATACTGTGCAGTATTTCTACAGCGGGTGATCACATCCAGTGCCACCACGGTGTACAGAGTATCGCGCAATCCGGTGGCAACACTGCCAAACTGTACAACAGCTACTGTAGTATCGGTTCCTAAAAACCACTCAAACTCATATCCACTGATCCCACCATTAACAGTAGCTGATAAAATTCCATTGGGACTAGTGGGGTCACAATTTGATAACGGTGCTTCCGGCTCAATCATAACATCAAAAGCCGCGAATCTAGCATCATCTACAATAACGGTATCTATATCAGATATACAACCTGGATCTGCCTGGTCAGTTGCTATCACCGTATAAGTACCGGGCATCACATTATCTACGGTTTGACCGGTATAAATGGGAGGTATCGAAGTATCTGTCCCTAGATACCAGTTGAAATCATAGGTGGCTGTTGTATTAATCACAGTAGCGAATAACGTGCCGTTGGGAACATCACAGTTGGTAACCGGTGATGCAGATGCTGAAACAAATGGCTGGACTACTTCCGGCTGTAAGGTGTAACTTTCAGCACTGGAACATCCTGTGGCATTATTCGTAACCACCACGGTATATGTTCCGGCCATTAGTCCCTGGGCGATGAAATTATTAGCAATAATGGGGCTGCCTGACACCGGTTGACCCCCATTGTACCATTCATAAGTGTAGGTGGCCAGGTCGGAAAAGCCGTCAGAAGTCACCACCATGGTTCCCGTTTGATTAAGCCCGTCACATTGTGTTGGGTTGCTAAAGCTTATCAAAGCAATTACGGGAAGCACGGTTAAGTCTTCAATCTCAAAGGCTACCTGACTACTGCGGCAGCCCGTAGTGGTATTAATGGCCACCACATAGTAGATCCCCGCGGTCAAACCAGTAAATGAGTTGGCTGGTACAGGAGTTGGCAGCAAATTCAAACCGGCATCGTACCACTCAAAATCATAATTGGTACCGTTATAGGCTATAGCGACTCCATTCTCACGCACGGCATTTACGATGGCGCTGCCATTTACAGGGGCGCAATTATCCTGAGGGTTGAGTGTGAGATCGGCCTGGGTTATGGTGAGTTCCGCCGGATCATCTACAATCTCCATGGTAGCTATTGCACTGCAACCTATTCCGGGATTGGTGGTGTCTGTAAAGCGTACCGTATAGTAGCCAGAGGCCAGATTAATGGCCAGCTCGCCATCGGTACCGCTGATATTGGCTAAAGGCAAAGGATTGGTGGTATTGTTCTCACCGATAAACCACTCAATAGTGTAATCTGCCAGGATTCCATTAACAGAAGCTGCCAGAGCTCCCAGGGGATTACTCACATCGCAACTGATGTTCGGTTGTGTGATGCTCAAAGTTGCTACCGGAAGCTCGGTTTGATCTTCTATACTAACAAATACCTCATTGCTGCGGCAGGCAGTAGCAGTATTGATGGCCACTATATGGTAGGTTCCAGCTGTCAGACCGGTGTAAGAGTTGGCAGGTACAGGAGCCGGTAACAAGCTCAAGCTTGCATCGTACCACTCAAAATCATAGTTGGTGCCATTGAAGGCTATCGGTATGCCGTCTTCACGGACCGAATTCACCGTTATGCTACCGTTAGCGGGAGTACAATCATCCTGAGGGACCACTGTTAAATCGGCCTGTGTAATGGTCAACTCAGCCGGATCATCCACAATCTCCATGGTTGCCAGGGCGCTACACCCTATACCAGGATTGGTATTGTCCGTAAATCGCGCGGTATAAAAACCAGCTGTCAAGTTTACCGCTAATTCCCCATTGGCACCACCAATATTGGTCCCTGGTAAAATGTTGGTGGTGTTGTTTTCTCCGATAAACCATTCTATAGTATAATCTGCAATAGGTCCATTGACGGAGGCGATAAGTGCTCCGGCGGGATTGCTGACATCACAGTTCACATTAGGCTGCGTGACGGTTAGGGTTACTATGGGTAAAACCGTTTGATCTTCGATATCCAACGGCACTTCACTGCTGCGGCAGCCGGTAGTGGTATTGATGGCCACCACGTAATAGGTGCCTGCCGCCAAACCCGTATAACTATTAGCTGGTAGCGGGGCTGCCAACAAATTCAAACCAGCATCGTACCATTCAAAATCATAATTGGTACCGTTGTAAGCCACGGCCACACCGTCTTCGCGCACCGCATTCACAGTAGCGCTGCCGTTGGCTGGCGTACAATCGTCCTGGGGCGTAACCGTAAGGTCCGCCTGAGTGATGGTCAGCTCTGCAGGATCGTCTATTATCTCCATGGTAGCAATGGCACTACAGCCGATTCCTGGATTGGAGTTGTCCGTAAATCGCACCGTATAAAATCCCGCTCCCAGATTTATAGCCAATTCCCCATCTGCTCCGCTAATATTAGCTGCAGGAAGCGGGTTGGAGGTATTGTTTTCCCCGATAAACCATTCGATGGTATAGTCGCCCAGGGGCCCGTTTGCGGTAGCCGATAAGGCTCCCACAGGATTACTGACATCACAGTTCAAGTTGGGCTGAGTAACCGTGAGGGTTACTAAAGGTAAAGCCGTTAGATCTTCAATGTCCAGGGACACCTGACTGCTGCGGCAGCCAGTGATTGCATTGACGGCCACTACATAATAGGTTCCGGCAGCCAAACCGGTATAACTGTTGGCCGGCACAGGAGATGCCAGTAAATTCAGACTGGCATCATACCATTCAAAATCATAATTGGTGCCATTATACACCACCGGTACACCGTCTTCCTGTACTGAATTCACGGTAATGGTGCCGTTTGCCGGAGTACAATCATCCTGTGGAGTGATGGTCACATCGGCTTGCGTGATAGTTATATCAGCTGGGTCATCCACGATCTCCATGGATGCCAGGGCGCTACAGCCTACACCGGGATTGGTATTATCTGTAAAACGTACCGTATAAAATCCCGCCCCCAGATTAATGGCCAGTTCCCCGTCAGCTCCACTTATATTAGCAGCTGGCAAGGGATTGGTGGTATTGTTTTCCCCGATAAACCATTCAATGGTAAAGTCACCCAGAGGCCCGTTGACGGCCGCCGATAAAGCTCCCACAGGATTACTGACATCGCAATTCACATTAGGCTGTGTAACCGACAGTGTTACTATGGGCAGAACCGTTTGATCTTCAATTTCCACCGGTACCTGACTGCTACGGCATCCAGTGGTTACGTTGATGGCCACCACATAATATGTACCGGCTGCTAAAGTTCCGTAAATGTTGGCCGGCACAGGTGCTGCAAGTAGGTTCAATCCTGAATCATACCATTCAAAATCATAATTGGTGCCGTTATAGGCCACCGGTACCCCGTCCTGCTGTACCGAATTCACGGTAATACTACCATTTGCCGGAGTACAATCATCCTGCGGGGTAATGGTCACATCTGCCTGAGTAATAGTCAGGATACTGGGGCTATCAAATACCTGATAAGTATAGATTTCACTGCAAGTGGTGGCATTGTTAGTGATCTCAACCGTATAGAATCCACCAGGCAGTTGTTCGATTCTTTCACCATTGGTGCCCGCCAGTAATCCAACATTCGTACCTAAAGGTGGGTCGGTTATATCCGTACCTTCATACCAATTAATGGTGTAATTAAGTGGGGAAGCACCCCCGTCGATTTCTAATTCCAATAGTCCATTGGCGGTAACTCCTGCACAGTTTGTATTAGGAGTGTTTTGTAAAACGGACGCTGCAGGTAAAACTGAGGCATCATCAATAGTGATCAAAATTGGCACTGACGGACAATTCGGAACAAAATTTTGTTCCGCCACTACGGTGTAATCTCCTGGTGCTAAGCCGGTAAAAACTGCCGGACTGGTCTGGGTAGTAGGGACACCGGTGGGATTGGCCCCCACATATAAATGTAATAAGTATTCGTTTTGATCATCTCCCGGATCGGTCACCGTTAAGGTCGATGGATCGATCTGTACAGCGATTTCACCGGTGTACGCTGCGGGATCACAACTGGTGTTATCAATGGTATTGGCAACATCTATTAGCACTTCCGGCGCCCCATCAAATGGTAAGTCCAATACACTATCTGCTTGACAGCCAGTGGTTTGATTGGTAACAATTACGGTGTAAACTCCAGACAACAATCCGGTGATCCGAGGGGTATTCCCAATGGGTCCTCCCGAAAATGGCGCACGTCCACTGTACCATTCGTAGTCGAAAGTTGGACTTCCAGCACTAGTCGCCAAAACCTCCAGTTCACCGGCGGCGGTATTACAATCTGAGGGTTTTACAATGTCGGTTCTGGTAATGGTGATAGCTGCGGTATTATCCAGGAGAGTAATAGTGATGGCGGCAGCCGCACAGTTGGTGATGTTGTTTACGGCTTCCACCGTATAGTCGCCAGGAGCCAGCCCGCTCAAAATATTGCCTGTCTCAGTATAGTCAGGGGTGGCTTTGGTTGCTGTACCATCATACCAGAAAAAAGTATATTCCCCAGGCACCCCAAAATCCGGTGTAACTGTGATACTGCCGTTAAATGGAGCACAAGTGGTGATGTGAACAGGTGATGCATTCAAAGAGGGTATGGTAATATTCTCTCCCACCGTGATTTCGGCGGTATTCTCGCAGCCGGTGCTGGTATTACGTACTAAAACGGTGTAAATGCCATTGTCCAATCCGCTTATGGCAGCTCCGGGTGAGGGAGTAATCTCATTGGCCGGTAAGGTATTCTGACCCTGAAACCATCTAAAATTATAACCCACTGTAGTACCATCCGCATCCACTGATATACTGCCGGTAGGGCTGCTGGGATCACAACTTTGTTGATCTCCCACCGACAGTATGTTAATTACGGGAAGTACTGTGTTATCTGCCATGGTGTAAACCTGGGGTGCACTTTGACATTGGCTGGCATCTTCCACCACAACTAAGGTATAATCACCGGCTGTCAATCCGGATACTGAAGCTGTCGTAAAATCGGCGCTACCCAAAATGGGAGACCCAATATTTCCAATAAACCAATAAAAACTGTAGCCGGCGGTAGCACCTCCTACATTGGCATCCAGACTACCGTTTGCCGGATCGCAGGCATTCTGATCGGTAACATTCACTATTGGTACAGGGTCCACCAATATCTCGTCAATAGTATATTCAGCGGTATTTTCACAACCTGTAGTAGTATTGCGAACCAGGACGGTATAAGTACCTGCCGATAAATTAGTTATTGTTGCTCCTGGAGATGGCAAAATCTCATTGGCAGGCAAGGTATTCTGTCCATTGAACCAACGGAAGCTGTACCCACTGGTAGTACCGTCGGCATCTACGCTTATGCTACCGGTAGAATTACCGGGATCGCAACTCTGCTGATCGGTCAGGGAAAGCAAATTGATCACGGGAATACTGGTGAGGTCTGCAATGTTTAATACCTGTGGAGCGCTTTGGCACTGGGTAGCATCATTCACCACTAACAAAGTGTAATCCCCGGCTGTTAGACCATTTACTGCAGCCGTGGTATAATCGGCGCTGCCCGGAGAAGGGGTTGCAACATTTCCTATAAACCAGTAAAAACTGAAACCTGCGGTCGATCCACCAACCGAAGCGCTGAGGGCGCCGTTGGCAGGATCGCAATTGTCTTGATCTGTTACTACCACGGTGGGTACTGGTTCCACTAGTACATCGTTAATAGTGTATTCCGCGGTATTCTCACATCCCGTGGTAGTATTACGGGCTAAGACCGTATGAGTGCCCGCACTCAATCCGTTTATGAATGAGCCCGGGGATGGTAATATCTCATTAGCGGGTAGGGTATTTTGCCCCCTAAACCATCGGAAGCTATAACCACTGGAGGTGCCATCGGCGTCCACGCTTATTGATCCATTGGGACTACCAGGATCACAACTTCCTTGGTCTGTGAGAGATAATAAGTTAATTACCGGCAGCACCGTGTTATCTGCTATGGTATATACTTGGGGACCACTTTGACACTGACTTGCGTCCTCCACTACAACCAATGTGTAGTCCCCTGCTGCTAAACTATTAACAACGGCGGTGGTATAATCAGCACTGCCTAGGCTGGGAGAGCCGATATTTCCATTAAACCAATAAAAGCTAAATCCAGCGGTCCCTCCTGCTACCGAGGCACTAAGTGCACCGTTTATGGGATCGCAGGCATCCTGATCGGTAACTGTAACGGTGGGTACCGGGATAGTTGTAATGTCATTTATCGTGTACTCGGCAGTATTTTCGCAACCGCTGGTGGAATTGCGTGCCAGTACAGTATAGGTCCCTGCAGCCAGACCGTTGATGGTGGCCCCTGGTGAAGGGGTTATCTCGTTTGCCGGCAAGGTATTCTGTCCACTGAACCAACGGAAACTGTACCCGCTGGTGGTGCCGTCAGCATCCACGCTTATACTGCCGGTGGGACTGGCAGGGTCACAGCTGGACTGATCTGTAAGTGCCAGTAAATTGATCACCGGTAGTACGGTATTGTCAGAGATGGTATAAACCTGGGGGGCAATAGCACACTGACTGACATCTGCTACCACCACTAAAGTGTAATCTCCAGCAGTTAGACCATTTACTACGGCTGTGGTAAAATCGGCGCTGGCTAAACTTGGAGATCCGATATTACCGATAAACCAAAAAAAGCTGTAACCAGTGGTGGTACCGCCTACATTGGCACTTAATGCCCCATTGGGCGGGTCACAAGCCTCCTGATCGGTGATGACAACTGTAGGTGACGGGATCACCAGGTTTTCCGGTATGAAGATCTCAGCAGAGTTGGCACATCCCGATGTAGTGTGAGTAGCCAGTACTGTATAGGTTCCCGAAGCCAAGCCGGTCACGCTACTGGAAGTGGCAAAAGGAGCTCCAGATATAGTTTGACCCACAAACCATTCAAAAGTATATCCCGCAGTTTCAGTAGCCAATCCTCCCTGGGCGGATTCATCGACTGAAGCACTGGCAGCACCATTTGGAGCGGCCGGATCACAAGAAGTCTGAGAAGCATCCAGATTTACGTTTACAACCGGAGTGATGGTCTGGTCATCGATGGTAACGGTAACAGGATCTCCGGGACAGCCTTTATTATTTGTGACCACCAGGGTATAGTCACCAGGAGGGAGATCATTTACATCGGGGGTGGTGTAGTCTGCCGTAGGCTTTACATTGCTGCCGATAAACCATTCAAAGGTATTGGGATTAGTTTGACCGTTAACCGTGGCGCTTAAGGCACCATTATTAAAACCAATACAGGTGGTTACCGGGGTGACCACAATATCCGGTACCGGATAAGCCAAGGGATCATCCTGTATTAAAATGGTGGCAATGTTGTCACAACCCGTTTGTTTATTTCTAACGTAGACGGAATAGAAAATGGGGTACAGGGAATTTTCCACATGGCTATTGCCAATAGGCGGAGACAAGAAGACCTGGTTACCCTCAAACCACAAGAACTCATATTTCCCCGGTGGCAGTCCCGGTCCAGAGGGGTTACTGGGATCCACCACCTTAACCGTGGCCTTTCCGTTGGGACGGCGGCAGTCGTCAAATAAACGGTTCTGCACAATCTCCAATATTGGTGTATTGGCATTATTCCTTATGATGCTTATGGTAGCAGTATCGGACTGGCATTGAGCACCATCATGCGTAGCTACCACCTGGTAGTCCCCATCCCCCATTCCATTATAAACGGGACCTGTGAATTGCAAGACCCCGTTCAGAAACCATTCAAAGGTATAGCCTGCTATAATTTCAGTGACTCCCTCCAACACAAAAGCCCGGGCCGCTCCGTTATCAGGCAGGGTAATATCGCACTTATCATTATCCTGTATTTTTTCTACAGAGACTGTAAAAGGATCAGGTACTACCATAACCGAGGCCACATTGTCGGTGTAATCACATTCCGATTGAGTGGTGTTAGGAAATACAATGGGTGTAGTGGTCACTCCTGCGTCATTTACTGCGATGTAAAGATCGAAAGTGTTACCAGTACCAGAAACCGGTAGATTCAATGAAGTAATGTTGCCGGGATTGAACCCCGACAATGATGTGGTTTCAGTATTGAGGAATACTGCACCTGCCGCCATAGGGTCACCGGAGTAGAATGAAACCTCAAGATTTCCACTAAAGGCAAGATCCCCCACGTTCTCTATGTCGAAACTGACACTGAAATCTGTATCAGGGCAAGTGGGTGGAGAAACGGCAATGGAAGTGGCATCGATACTGAAATCAGGATCGGTAGCACAGGCCAGGTCTAGGGCGTAGCCGGAAACTGATGATGAAGCAGCGAGATTTACAAATAATCGTCCAGTGCTGTGGGGAAACAGCAATACGGTGACGGCACTTAAAATGCATAAAATCACTAGAGGCTTGAAAAGGCCTCCTCTCCTCCCATTGAAGAAATTCGATCTTGACATTAAGAAACTAATTTTAACTAGGTTAACCAGTGGTAAAAATAACCATGAAAACAGGTAACTCCCGTGTGTATTAATGGCCTCTCCAACTCATGTAAGCTTTTGATTATCTGTGAGAAAGTACTGCCTGAAATGGAGGATCGAGAAGGAAGGAGATCCTGGTATTTGTGTTTAAAAACTTTGGAAAGGGATTTTTCTCAGAAGGAAGGTTAATTATTTTCGTTGCTTCGCTTTAAAGGTATGGCTGCGTTTTTTTGCACTCTTTTTGTGCAAAGCCCAGAAATATCCCAGGTTAAAGCTGATTAATTGGTGTTTGGATTCCATATTGTCAAAAAACTCAACGCTTTCCAGTGTGCCTCCAGAGGGTTCGGCAAAATGGGAATGACCCATTTCCAATCTGATTTCCGCTAATAGCATGCGGTCTTCACCTGCTTTTAACAAGGCCCCAATACTCACTAGCAAACCCATTTGAAATCGATTTGCCTGGGGGGTCATCATGGAGGTTGCACCGCCATCGGAGGCGAATGAAATGTCATATTCAATGGGTTCGGAGGTCTCCTCGATATTGCTGATTTTACCACTGCCGCTTAGCCAGTAACTCAAATTGGGGCCTATTCCCACAAAGATCCCTTCTTGAGGTAGTATCTTATACCGCATCATAATAGGCATCTCCATATAGTAATAATCGGCAGTGTTTTTCAAAGATTCCAGCGGGATGTTTATGCTCTTTCCTTTGTTTGCTAGCAGCACTTCCACATGCAGGGAAACAGGTTCGGTCACGGGAAATGTTATTCCGAAACCGGCGTTGTACCCAATCCGAAGATCTGGATCCAATTGATCCTGAAAGGACTCCTTGTCATATTTTACTTGACCTACATGTATTCCCATTTTAGGACCGATCAGCAGTTGACCGAAGCTAGCCTGTCCCAGGAAAAGGGTCATGCACAAAATGTATGTTAGGTGTTTCATAGCATCTATCGAATCAAAGTGATACTACCACTAGCGGCATTTCGACCACTCCCCTCGCAGCGAATCACAAAATAATAGGCCCCCTCAATCACCGGTGCTCCATTTAGCGTCCCATCCCATTCGTTTCCGTAATAGGGTTGCATCTCATACAGCACATTTCCTTGACGGTTAACGATGATCACTTTACAATCCGGATATCTATCAATACGTTCAATGACCCACAGATCATTTTGTCCATCATTGTTAGGTGAGAACAAGGGTTTGGGCCCTACATTAATGCCCTCACCTACTTGAATAGTAATTTCAGCTGAACCTACACAACCATTTGCACCTTCAGCGCTCACCGTATAGGTGGTAGTACGCACCGGATTTGCTATAGGATTGGCAATATTGGGATCACTGAGACCTTCTGTAGGAGACCATACATAATTAAACCCTCCACTGGCATTCAGCTGTACGGTATCACCGGCGAAGATCTGCTGGATATCCGCGGTAACGGTAATGTCAGGTAAAGGCAAGGTAACTACTTCCACCTGGGCGGTGGCTACACAACCGGCGGTGGTGGTCACATCAACGGTGTATATGCCAGCAGTGGTTGCTGCAATACTGTTGCTGGTGGCGCCGGTACTCCAGCTATAGCCTGGGTGGGTTCCGCTAACGGACAGCACAATAGTATCTCCTTCACACATTACTGTGTCGCGGTCGGCAACTATGCTTACCGCCGGTGAATTCACGACATTCACAGTTTTTGAGAAACTATCATTACAGGTGGCATCGTCGTAATGAACCAGCAGGCTTACGGTATAATTACCCAGTGCATTATATGTGTGGGTGGGGTTGGCAACGGTGGACGTGTTACCATCCCCGAAATCCCACGCATAAAATATATTTTCATTAGCATCTACCACGGAGGTATTAGTAAAACCAACGGGCAGGTCGATACAGGCTTCATCCGCGGAAGTAAAACCGGCAGTGGGCGGCGGTACCGCAGCCACTCCGATTGCCGGAGTGATCTTGGAGCAACCATCGGAATTAGTGATCTCTACGCTGTATGAACCTGACGCGCTAGCCACATAAGTAGTAGTAGTGGCCCCGGGAATAGCAACTCCATCTAAGAGCCATTGATAGGAGATACTGGCTTGAGCAGGTACACTCAAAGTAGCAGACTGGCCTTGGCAAAAAGTCAGCGGGTCACTAGTCGTTATAGTAAGATCGGGCAGTACGCTTTCTGAAACATCCGTGGAGCCCCAAGCGCTGACACAGGCGCCAAGTGTAACCCGAACCTGATAGGTCCCAATCATATTGATATCGAAGTTGAGGATTTGTGGATTTTGCTGAATGGAGGTGAAACCATTGGGCCCGGTCCAGTCAAAGGAGCCTCCAGGAACATCCGGAGTAAATAATTTTAAGGTATCACCCAGGCACAAGGGACCGTTATTGGTAGCAGTTGGAGCACCTCCTGCGCCTCCTATCACTGTTACGGTAACCGCATTAGAAGTTGTTACACAACTTCCATCTTGCGAGGTAACCACTACAGTATAATCACCGGCAATGGCAGCGTCAATAAATGAAGTGGTTACCCCTAAGGCAGTGCCATCTCTTTCCCAGCTATAGGTAACCCCGGCTGAACCGGAGGACGTTAAACGGGCAGTATTACCATTACACACCGTCACAGGTCCCGTAGGCGATACCACCGGAACGTAGCAGTTGTTGTTTAGCAATACTCCAAGCTCAAAGTTCTGGACCCCTGTAAAAGCCACATCAGGTTTGGCGTCTCCATTTAAATCTCCAATTTTTACATTCCTGGATTTATCATTGGTATTAATATCGAACCGTTCGAATGAGAAATCTCCGGGAATACTGATATTCCTCAGGAGGGTCATATCCAAATTGTCGCTGGCAGAGGACACCATCAGGTCCGCTAGCCCATCTCCATCAAGATCTCCCAGGTCCATTCCTAATGGGAAATCGATGGTACTAATAATTTTGGGTGCTCCAAAAGACAGAACATCGGTAGAGCTTGCCGTTTCGTTCAGCAGAATGGATATGTTTGAACTTAGGAACCTTGATACCGCAATATCCGGCCGGGCATCGCCATCCAAATCTCCCACAATAAGATCCGAAAGATTACCGGAAACATTAAAAAGTACAACGGGCCTAAAGGAAACAGCACCACCAGGTACACTATTATTTTGAAAGATGTAAATGTTAGCATTCAAAAATGGATTGACCACGATTTCCGGTTTACCATCCGCATTAAGATCCTCAACCTGCAAACCTGAACTATTTAGAGCCGTCAAGGGTAAACCAAAAGTTACTTCCGGCCCGAATACGATGGTTCCAGGTGTACTTAAATTTCTAAAAAGGGATATCTGAATACTGGACTGGTTGGTCACGATTAATTCCGGTTGACCGTCAAGGTTAATATCTCTGATAGCAACCTTGCGCGGTAATGCTCCTGTAGTATTTAATTCCTGAGGAGGACTAAAGTTAATGGAACCCACAGAACTTATATTCCTTAAAACGTAGATTGAATTACCTCCTGATCGGGTAGTTACCAGGTCGGGCAAACCATCTCCATCAATGTCCCGACAAGTGATGTTTAATGTAAATTCGCCTATGTTAAAGCTTCGTTTGTTGAAATTGATGGTAGCCAATGAGCTGGTATTTCTAAACACATCAATTAATATGGAGTTGTCGTGACTGCTGGCCACATCGTTCTTTCCATCTCCGTCAAAGTCACACATACAGATATCGAAAATACCGTTCTGAGCGGCAAAGGTAGTGGGTCCCGCCAATAGTGAGGGATCGAATGTGGTGCCGCCGAAGCTTATAAAAAAGAGCTCGGAGGAATAGGCGGTCAGGCCGCTGATTGTGTTGGTTACCGAGACACTGCTGAAAGTTGAAGCTCCGGGAACGAGTACTTCAATTTGATTGTCTGCCAATGAGACAATGTTGGCCAGAACTGATCCGAATACCACTTCCACTACACTGGCATCGGTTCCGAAATTACTTCCGGCAATGGTCAGGGTATCATTTATGGGTGCAAATGATTTGTCCAATGAGGCAATCACTGGTGTTTGACCCCGTAACCCCCCGGTTAGGAGCGTTAGCATAAGGACAGTTATGAAGCCGATTTGTTTTATGTTCTTCATCTCATTTAGTCTATTTCCAATGAATATGCATCTTCAAACAATTCTAACAACCTAGCTTTCTCCAACTCAATTTCTGTTTGCAAATAGTCTTTGCTTTGGAACAGGTATACATAATATTGATCATCACGGCTGTTGTATCCGAAACTGGCTTTATATCCGTAATCATTGATTACATCGGCCCAGTACTGATATGCTGATTCGAATGAGTCAAAATCCTTAAGGATCACGTAATGACCAGCTGGCATTTCATCTTGATAGTAGGCGTCTAGATCGGGTCCGGAGGGATCAGCGGATTCTTGCACTTCTTCCGGGGGATCACTCTTTTCAACCGGTGCACTTTCAATGAATATATTCCCACCATCGGAGTAAAAACGGGCGTTGCGATTACCGGATTCAATAACTTTAACCCGCTTCTCAAAATCCTTAGGCTGACCAATGTTAAGCCTGAGCTGAATTTCGTGGGTGCCGTCAGGGATACCATCTACTAAGGTATTGGCAAACTCATAGGCATAACCCACCGCCAGAAAATCCTTAATGTTTAGCCCTAGCAATGCGGTGGCTCCGTAATCCTGTCGGTAGCTACCCCCGATCCACGCTAGCTCTTTAAGGTGAAGCACTGCCAGAGCCTCCCATTGGTTTGGCAGTGTTTCGGTAACCCGGTAAAGCAGGTGCGGCTCTAACTGCACGTTCCCAGAGCCCAGAGGGAATTTGTAGTTGGCCATTAGGGTGTAATTCTTAACCGGATCGAGTTCAACGGTAGTGAATTGCTCTACTCCCACAACCTCTCTTTTGAAAAGGGATGGCAAACTTAATCCCAAATTGAGTCCTTGGATGTGGTAATTGAAACCAAAACTGGCAGTAGGGCTGAGGTTGTTATCTACCAGGTCAAAGAGGGCGGGATCACTGAGTATAGCAGGGTCGTTAATGTTATCCAGTTGAATATTGTTCATGGAAATACCCCCGGTCAGACCAAAGCTGATCCATTGATCCTCAGTAAAAAGTGCTTTATAGGTAAAGGAAGCTGAAACAGAAGTTGATTTCAGCAAACTGCGTCTGTCATAATATACCAGCCCTCCTAAGGCAATATTACGTTTCATGGGCGTGTGGAAGGTCAAGGTGGAGGTCTCAGGAGCTCCCTCGATACCAATCCATTGTTTGCGATAGCTCAAGAAGGCTACTGATCGGCCCGCATTGCCGGCATAAGCTGGATTGTACACATAAGGGTTCAGGAAAAATTGGCTGTATATGGGCGTTTGCTGACCATAGGCCAACATTGAGCATCCCAGCACCAGAGACGCAGTAAGTACGAATTTTTTTATATTGTCCACCGTAACCTGCAAGTACGCGCTATTTATTACATGCTTGGGCACCCCGCCGGTGATCTCCTTTAAGAAAAAAGTCAAGGATCCGGGTGGTACCTAAAAATGCACCTGTTAACCACTTTCCGTAAAATACCCTCAGAATTGTTGAACTGGGGTTTTTCAGATAGCAGTTAACGCATACGCCTATCTAACTACTTCAGGGTGTTTACTAATAAATTTAAGGTATTGCCAATAGGTAGGCTGGCCAGATTAGCGGTAATTATTACATCTGTAGTAATAACCTCCAGGTACCTGTAATGTCCCGCTCAGATAACGGAATAGGCTGTTTCATTCTTGATCAACGTCCTGCGATACCGGCTCCAGGCCCTTATCACGAGCGATCTTAATCATGTACTGCCGGGCGGGCCCCAGTTCATTTTTCACCTCGCCATCCAAGACAGCTTCTTTCAATTCCTCTTTGATCTGCCCTACCATTTTTGAGGGTGGCAAATTAAAAGTCCTCATTATGATCTCACCGGTGATCACCGGCTGGAAGTTGCGGATTTCGTCCCGGGCTTCAACTTGCTGGACCCGCTTCTCGACTTTGTCGAAGTTGCTCAGATATTTCTTGACTTTACTATGGTTCTTGGAGGTAATATCCGCCCTGCATAAGGTCATTAAGTCCTCTAAATGTTCCCCGGAATCATATATCAACCTTCTGATAGCTGAATCCGTCACGTGATCTTTTACCAATGATATAGGCCTTAAGTGCAGACGAACCAACTTCTGTACGTACTTCATTTTGTCGTTCAACGGTAGACGTAGACTTCTAAAAATTTTGGGTACCATACGGGCACCTTTGTCCTCATGACCGTGAAAGGTCCAGCCTACTTTGGGATGATAGCGTTTGGTAGCGGGTTTGGCGATATCATGCAACAGTGCTGCCCACCTCAGCCAAAGGTCATCGCCATGCTCAGCTATATTGTCCAGCACTTGCAAGGTGTGATAGAAATTGTCTTTATGTCCCTTGCCTTCTCTGGTTTCTACTCCTTGCAGTTTTACCAAGGAGGGCAACACAAATTGCAGTAGATCCGCATGATGGAGCAATTTAAACCCGTATGAGGGTTTTGGCGTCAATATGATTTTATTTAACTCTTCCGTAATGCGTTCTACGCTCACGATCTTCAATCGACCGGACTGCTCACGGATGGCCTCAAATGTTTCGGCCTCAATGTCGAAATTCAGTTGACTGGCAAATCGCACTGCCCGCATCATCCTCAAAGGATCATCGGAAAATGTAACCAGGGGATCTAAGGGAGTGCGAATAATCTTTTTGCGAAGGTCCTCTACCCCCTGGAAAGGGTCCAGTAGTTCACCAAACTCAGAAGCCTTGAGGCTGATGGCCATAGCATTGATGGTAAAGTCGCGGCGCTTTTGATCATCACTTAATGTTCCTTGTTCCACCTGTGGTTTTCTACTATGGCGGTTATAGGATTCTTTGCGGGCTCCCACAAACTCCAGTTCATAGCCCTGGTGCTGCAGCATGGCGGTCCCAAAGTTCTTAAATACTACTACTTTCGGCGTTTTGGGAAGCATGGAAGATACCTTCCTGGCCAATTCAATCCCATCACCAACGCAGACGATGTCCAAATCTTTTCCGGCTTTCTTCCCCAGAATAAGATCCCTTACCCATCCGCCGACCAGATAAGAGGGGATATCTATCATTTCGGCCGCTTCTTGTACGGTTTTTAAGATGTCAAGACCTTGTAGATCTTTACTGAAATTCATTTTACAAGGATGCTATTGGAAAGCAAAATTATAAATTATTGAAAGCCTCCAATAGCAATCGAGGAAAAACCTAGGTGAATTAGGCTGGAACGCTACTCTCGGGTGGAGAAAGTAGGACAGGGAATAAACTTCTCTTTGCGTTTTTTGCGCCGCTTACTATCATCGGAATTGGCCCACTGATAGTTAACGGAGAATTCATGCGCCCCTCCGGTGTTAGCGGCCAGCCTGGAAACTGTCATGTCGAAGCTATAACCAAATTCCAATTGCTTGTATCGCAGGCCGAACATAAAGGTAATGGCATCCTGATTTACATTATCGCTTACAGACTGTTGTACAGGCAGACCTCTATACCAGAAACCGGCCACTATGGGGTCATATCGAAAATGTAATCCTAAGTCCAGCTGATCAAACTTTCCTTGTTTTCTATATACAAAGCTAGGAGCAATGCTTGCCTCTTTGTCTTTTTTCAAAGGCCCGTTGTAAAGCGGTATACGCACTCCAGCGTGAAGGGAGTACTTAATGGGAAGTACGCTTTCCTCGTCTAAAAGCGAGTGATTCGGCTCATTCATGTGATGGGCGGAGAATCCTCCCCAAAACATATGATTGTAAAAGACAATACCGGCTCCGAAATCAAAATAGCTTACATTGTTGAATGCATTACGTATGGGATCGATGGTATCATCAAAAATTCGGTTGTCCTGAATATCCAATTGATCACCAAACACCAGTTTATTGAAATTCAGGTCCCGGATCCCATATCCCACTGAGACGCCGGGACTCACTACCCATTTTTCGGCGAGCTGAACTTTATAACTGTACAGCAGGCTGACATTGGTGGATCGCAAATCTCCTGAACCGGCTTTATCAGTACTAGCCAAAATACCGAACCCACTGTTCATGCCCGGTTTATAATTATCATAGGAAGCAGCAAAGGTCACATAAGTCTTGGATATGGATGGCCATTGCGTTCGAAAGTTACTGATGAACCTGTGTTGTTTGGTAGTGCCAGTAAACCCGGGATTGAGATATAAGGGAGCCGCATAGAATTGGGAGAAATGCGGATCCTGGGCTTTTACCTCAGACCAGCCAAAGGCCACTAACAAAAACAACACACATATATATTTCTTCATAACATTAGGTTCATTAGCCGCTACCGGAGCAATGTGATATCTCCTGTCCTGACCACACTATTTCCGCTTAAAAATTTCATCTTAAGCTTGTACACATACACGTCTTGAGAAGACAAACGCCCTTTGTAGTAGCCGTCCCAACCATTATTCTGATCGTCAGTTACGAAAAGTAACTCACCCCATCGGTCATAGATCTCCATATGGAAGTTCACCACTCCGAATACCTCGGGTACGAATACATCGTTCTTACCATCACCATTAGGAGTAAATGTGTTTGGGATCAGGAATTTACCGCCATCATCCGCGAACACAGCTTTCTCAATGGTCAGCGTATCGTTACACCCGTATTGATTGGTTGCAATCAGGGTCACATCATATTCTCCGGCACGCTCATAGCGGTGAGTTGGCTCAAATTCCGTAGAAGTATTCCCATCACCGAAATCCCAGAAGTACGTCTCTGCTCCTTCACTGCGGTTTACCGCCCTGATCTCTTCGCCAGGTAGGAATACTACCTCCGGCCTTATGTCGAAGTTGGCGCGGGATTCTGGATATACTTCAATAATAAAGTCCTTTCGCTCTACCACAGTGGTATCCAGTTCATTGCTGGCAGACAGCGAAACGGTATATATACCCGGATCATAGTAGGTATAAGTAGGGTTTTGTTGTCTTGATGTACCAATACCATCACCGAAATCCCAAAAGTAGGTACCCGGACTGGCGTATTGCGACATGTTGGTGAAATTCACAGTATGTGGAGCACAGCCGTTGCTGACATCATAAAGGAAGTCTACCACTGGTGGAATGGCAATGATCTCAATGGAATCCTGATAGATTCCGATACAATTGGTATTGGGATCAGTGACCTCCAAGGTGATTATATACTGTCCGAATGTAGCGTAGGTATAGGCATTGGTATTGGGGTCAGTTGAGAAGTTACCGTCTCCAAAATCCCATCGGTAATTCCAGTTATTGGCCGGTGATGTGTCCGTAATGTTAACGGTAGAGTTAGGTAAAATCTGCGAATAAGGGTTCACGGTGAAAGACGGCTGCAATTGCGGATATGCCGTAATTGTTTCCATTTTGGTATCGGTACAACCTAAGGCATTCTCCACGGTAAGGGACACCTGATAGTCAATCGGCGCAGTAGTATTATTCTGGAACGTATAGGTGAAATCCTGCTTGGTATTGAATACGAATACATCATTTACTCCAGGCCCTGTTACCGTCCAGGTTCTGGCTACAATAGTAGTATCGTTGGAATCATCAAAGAAAATGCCATCGAAAGGTGCACAATCACCCAGCAATGGAGTAAAGAATCTCGCAGGAGGTGCCGGGAACACGGTTATCAACTCATCATCTATAAAAGGACAATTGTTGGTAGGCTCAACCGCCCGAAGTTCAATTCTGTAGTCTCCATTTTGAGGGAACTCAAAGGAGAAGTTATTAAGAAGGTCACCGGATGTAGGAGTAACTTGAACAGGATTATTCAATCCGAATGTAAGCCATAGTTCAAATATGGTACCTGCCGGATAGGTGGCAGTAGCATTTCGGAAATTAGCGGTATAGGGTACACATCCCTGATCACTACTTATCAGATCGAGCTGAACATCAACAAACGGTTTCTTGGGCACTAATAATGTTTGTACGGTGGTATCACTCACACAACTGGAGGTGTTGGTCACCACCAGACTCACGTCGACTGTGAGATCTGGATCGGTGGGCTCCGGCCTTTCGAAAGTTAGATCAAAACTATCGTCAAGCAGCGGGTTGTTGGAAGGAACCTCTGAAAACGTCCAGTCATAGACCAGGATACCGGCCTTTTGGGTAGTTTCCATCTGGAACTGTACAAAATCACAGTTTTCGATGGGTGTAGCCGTAAACGTAGATACCGGTACCGGATGAACTATTATAGGCTGGCTAAAAGGAACTACACAACCACCTGTATTCAGGTCGGCGGTAAGTGTAACCGTATATATCTTAATATTTATACCAACATTGATAAAATTGTTATACAAGAAATCAGGGGTATTTCCGGAAATGGCAGTAGTATCAATGAAACCAGCTCCATCATTAACTATCCAATAATAGGTGTTTACATCGTTGGTGGCGTGAAAAATACTGTCCACATTAAATGTTGCACTTACCGGAGCACAATTGTTATTGAACGGGTCATAATCATCGGAGGTAAAACTGATAATGGGGCTGGGGAATACCGTCATGGTATCCGCAGCACTGGTAGTCTCACAACCGGAGGCATCCACCGCCGTTAATGTGACCGCATACTTCGCTTCAAAATCAGGAGAAGTATTTATAAAAGAATAGGCCAAAGTATCTTCAGTAGGTTGATCAATTTGATCGATAACCGTACCCACTGCATCATAAATAGTCCAGGTATAGCGATCTATAACCACACCGGCTGGTTGTGGACCACTGGTGTTGGTCAAATTGGTGATCAGCGGTGAACAATCCGCCACTGGACTGGCCGTAAAACTGGCATTAGGCACAGGGTTTACCGTCACCGTCATCACTGTGTCGTCCGTACAGCCGTTGGCCGATTCCACCTCTAATCTCACAATGTAGTCTTTGGCAGTGGGGAAAATATAGGAGGTATCCCCGCTGGTACCAGTATTGATCACTACATCAGGTGCACTAAGGGGGTTGAAATCATAGTCGAACCACCATCTCCAGACGGCAATGGTATCCGCCACAAACCCACTGGGCACGGTAGTAAAGTTGGCACTTACATCATCGAAAAACACTGAATCCATGGCACACAACACCCCTGATCCATTTGGCACAAAACTGGCCTGTGGTAATGCTGTGATAATTACTACGGCGGTATCGGACGATTGACAATCAGTATCCTTGTCGGTCAAAGTGAGAATGGTATTATATACTCCAGGAGCGGTATACGGCTGAGTAAAGGGACCTGATGGCCCACCCACTACGGAATCCTTCAATACCAGATTGTTATTTTCGTCAAAAAACTCAAATACATGTGCGGTGTTAGGGGTCGCGGCACCGGATTGATCGGTAAAGGTCACCAGATTGGTACCGAATTGGTCTTCACAGAAGAAAACAGTGTCTACACTCAAGGGCTCACTATTGATCTGGATCTGAGCCACCGGGGCGGCGATAATTTCAATAGTCTTTTGAATGACTTCATCACAACTACCAGCAGCATTGCCATCGCTAGCTACCAACTCGATCAACTTAATACCTGGGTTGTCGAATCGTCTGCGTGGGTTCGTATTGTTACTTGTGGAGTGAACCGGTGATGCCGTGGTAGGACCATCGTAAAAAGTCCAGTCGTAGCCAGAACTGGAATTAAGAGGCCATGTGGTAAGGTTTTCAAAATATACCCGCTCCCCTGCACAGAACTTATCGGTAACGATACCACCTGCGTCATGTTTTCTGGTGCGGAAATCAGGAATAGGGGCGGCTACCAAAATGATACGAGCCGTTTCGGTAACCGGTAGCGAATCCGGATATGGATTACACTGATTCCAGTTATTCAGGGTTACTTCAAACTGCTTTCCAATATCCGCAATGGTAGTAGTATTGGGTATAGTGATGGTAGAACTGGTTGACCAAGGCCCCAAAATCGGTGCAGGCATGTAATCTACAGCGCCGGAAAAAGGATAAGGAGGAGTACTACCTCCTACTTGACTACCAGGAATTCGATTAGCGGCAGGACCAGTACCGTAGATCCACTGGATCCAGCGATTTTCTAGATTGGGATTATCATTTTCATCAGGAGGCACACAGTTGAAGGTACTGTTATCATCAAAAGATACAGAAGCCGCATGACCCACACACACCCGGTATTCAACCGGATCGATGCGTATATCACCGCCATTTTCATCGTCGGTGTCCCATACGGTCACGATCTGTTCCTGACCGGTACTGGAACAAATTACCCCATTTACCACCAGAAACGCCTCAGGGTTGTACGTACATTGACTGCCACCTTGAGGGTAAACATGGGGTACATCGGTAACGGACCATTCATTGGTGGCGGCGTTGGTCAACACACCTGGTACCAGGTCCGTAGTTCCATCATCCCAATCGATAAATATCTCCACAGGGGCCCCTCCATTGTTCACTCCGGTATAGAGTACATCCCATTCCACATCCACAGGGGCGCAGAGTGTCTTGGGATCCATGAAGTTACCCTTGGAAATAATCACACAATTTTGAGCCGAAACGGTGCTAGAAAAGGCCAACATACTCATACACACCAGTAGTAGTAAAAATCCCTTTTTCATCGGCAAAAAAATCTATTAAGCCCCAGGCAGGGGCAATACGTATAAAATCGAAAGATCAAATTTTGCGATTTTATGGATAGGATTATGACTAAAAAAGAATCAAAAAGTACATGGGAAATGTAAAGAGTCATATCGATCAAAAGATAACGGAACATTTTAAGATGCCTGATCAATTATCCGTCCTCAGACCCTTTGGAAAGCTTTTGAAAGCAGACTCGGTGTCTTTTGTTATAGTAATTCTGGCAATAATGCAAAAGTGAAAGGTAACCGGCTTTGAAAGGGTATTTTTGTTTTTGGAAATTCTACCCCTTTTTAGGTTTTTCGGCAGTCAGACCTTAGATGGCCCAAGACCCTATAAAAAAGTCAATTAGGCTAGTAAAATACTTTTTAATGCCTAGATTTGTATCCCATAAGTGCTACTCTGCCGCTGAACTTATGGGATCACCAAAATATATTTTCGTAACCGGAGGTGTGACTTCCTCACTAGGTAAAGGTATCATTTCTGCCTCCCTGGGAAAACTTCTACAAGCACGAGGATTTAGGGTGACCATCCAGAAATTTGATCCCTATATCAATATCGATCCCGGCACGTTGAATCCCTACGAACATGGAGAGTGTTACGTCACCGATGATGGAGCGGAAACCGACCTGGATTTAGGTCATTACGAGCGGTTTTTGAACTTGGCTACTTCACAGGCTAATAATGTCACCACCGGCCGCATTTATTACAACGTCATTACCAAAGAACGTCAAGGTGAATACCTGGGTAAAACCGTACAAGTAGTCCCTCATATCACCGACGAAATCAAGTCCAACTTCTTTGCCTTGGGAAACAACGGATCCTACGACATCATCATCACGGAAATCGGAGGTTGTGTGGGCGATATCGAATCTTTGCCGTTTATTGAAGCTCTCAGACAAGCGCGCTGGGATGTGGGACCCAGTAATTTATTAGTAATTCACCTGACCCTGGTGCCTTATTTAAAAGCGGCCGGAGAACTTAAAACAAAACCCACCCAGCACTCGGTCAAACAATTGTTAGAAGCCGGGGTCCAACCCGACATCCTGGTATGCCGTTCCGAAAAGCCACTTCCTCCAGATATCCGCAAGAAGATCGCATTGTTCTGTAACGTAAAGTATAATTCAGTGGTTGAAGCTCTCGATGCTGAAACTATCTATGACGTACCCATAATGATGCGCAAGGAAAAACTTGACGAACGCGTGTTGTCCAAACTGAAGTTGAGCACCAAGTCGGAAGTTAAAATTGACCATTGGAAAGAATTTTTAGGAAGGCACAAAAACCCCACTGAAGAAGTGCAAATCGGCTTAGTTGGAAAGTATGTGGAACTACCAGATGCCTATATGTCCATCACAGAGGCCTTTGTCCATGCCGGTGCCGAAAATGAATGCAAAGTAAATCTGAAACTCATCAGCTCAGATACAATTACTGCCCAGAACAAGAAAGAGCTTCTAGCTGATCTTGACGGTATATTAGTGGCTCCCGGATTTGGTGAACGGGGTATGACTGGAAAGATCCAAGCATGTAAATTAGCTCGTGAAAAGCGAATTCCGTTCTTTGGCATCTGCCTGGGTATGCAATGCGCTGTTATCGAATTTGCCCGCAATGTGTTAAAAATAAAAGATGCCTCCTCCTCAGAAATGGAAGTGAAATCCAAAAACTGGGTGATTGACCTCATGGAAGACCAGAAAAAGATCACTATGAAAGGAGGCACCATGAGACTGGGAGCTTACCAGTGCCATCTTAAGAAAGGCACTAAAATACATCAGGCTTATGGCAGGTTGAACATATCAGAACGACATCGTCATCGTTATGAGTTCAATAATAAGTATATTGCACAATTCGAAAAAGCGGGTATGGTAATGTCCGGCACAAACCCGGAAACTGGACTGGTGGAAACAATTGAGTTAAAAGATCATCCCTGGTTTATTGGCACGCAATATCATCCTGAATTGAAAAGTACCGTGCTAAACCCACACAAGCTTTTTGTAAAATTTGTGAAAGCAGCTCTAACCAAAAAAGCTGAGAAAATATAACAACCTAAATGGATAAGAATCAAGTAACCGGGCTCATCCTTATATCGCTTTTGATGCTGGGTTATTTTTATTTTAACCAGGATCTGGCACCCCAGCAGCCAGAACCTCAAGAACAAATTTCTCCGGTACAGCCACAACCTCAGGCTCCGGACAAGATTGAGGTTCAGGAACAAGCCGTTGAACCTGCTAAGGACAGCGCCTACTACGCACAACAGCAAGCTCGTTATGGAGATCTGGCAGCAGCCATGGAGGGTCAGGAACAGGAATCCGTGTTGGAAAACGAGTTGGTAAAGATTACCTTCAGCAGCAAAGGAGGAAGGGTCAAGCAGGTTTGGCTTAAGCAGTACACCACCTTCGATGATCGGCCTTTGATCCTATTGGATGAGAGCAGCAGCGATATGTCCATGTTAGTGAATCTTGCAGGAAAGGAAGTGTCTCTGGGTGATCTTTTTTTCAAAGCGATGGGCATAACCCAACAGGGTGACAGCTCACAGTTACAGTTTCAGGTTTCTCTCCCCGATGGCAGCAGCATAAATCAATATTACACTTTAGGCAAAAGCTATGAACTGCGCCACCGCATTGCCACCCCCGGACTGGAAAATAGCGACCCCACAGCCTTGGCCCGATTTACTTGGAACAACCGACTTAAGAAAGTGGAGCGGGGTATTGAAGAATCCCGTCGAAAGGCGGCGGTAAATTACTATCTAAGCGACGGTTCATTTGAGGATGTCGGTGATGGCAGTAACGATCTAGAAGAAGCAGTAGTTAACCAGCCCATTAGCTGGGTAGCTATGAAACAGAAATTCTTTACTGCAGGTATTATTGCTGACCATCCCTTCCAGGGAGGAGCGGTATCCACACAGGTGCGTTCCGAGGAAGATACTACGGTGATTAAAGAGCTACAGGCAGTTTTGAACATCTCGCAATCCAATCTGCAATCCAGCGGCTTCACCTACTACTTCGGACCCAACGATTACCAGATCACCAAAAAGGTAACTGAGGGGTTTTCCAAAAATGTTTATCTAGGTTGGTTGGTATTTGCCTGGATCAACAAATGGCTGATTATACCGGTATTCAGCTTCCTTCAGAATTATATCAGCAGTTATGGGCTGATCATCATTATTCTGGCCTTTTTCATAAAGATTATTCTGTCACCCATATCTTACAAGTCCTACCTTTCAATGGCCAAGATGAAAGTGCTGAAACCTCAGTTGGATGAGATCAAGGAAAGGCACGGGGATGATCAGCAAAAAGCACAAGCGGCGCAAATGCAGCTGTATGGCAAAGTAGGGGTGAACCCCCTGAGCGGATGTATTCCCATGCTACTGCAAATGCCCATTCTACTCGCCATGTTCAATTTTTTTCCAAATTCCATTGAATTAAGGCAGGCGGGGTTTCTGTGGGCTACCGACTTAAGCAGTTATGATTCCGTGTTGAGTTTGCCTTTCAGCATTCCTTTCTATGGCTCTCATGTGAGTTTATTCACCTTGCTGATGGCCGGTTCCACGATGCTGTATACCTGGTCCAACCAACAGATGAACACCTCCATGCAGGGACCCATGAAGTCCATGCAATACCTAATGCCGATAATGATGATTTTCTTCTTTAATAATTTTTCTTCGGGATTAACCTTTTACTATTTTGTACTGAATATCTTAAACTTTGGTCAGCAAGCGATCATCAAGAAATTCTTTATAGATGAACAGAAGATCCTGCGCATTATGGAAGAAAACAAGGCTCGAAATAAGAACAAGAAGAAATCCAAATTCCAGCAACGGCTGGAAGAAGCCATGAAAGCCGCAGAGGACTCCAAAAAGGCTAAGAAATAAGTCGAGTCAGCCTTAGATAGACTTTCCAGATCTGTAACTTGCTTACCCAACCAATAAATCAACCATGGAACTAACCTACCTGGGACATGCCTGTTTTCAATTGACCATTGGAAGCCATAGCTTGCTTTTCGACCCATTTATCTCCGGTAACCCGCAAGCTCAAGCCATCGATATTCATGAACTAAAGACCGACTATATTTTATTATCCCATGGCCATCAGGATCATGTTTTGGATGTGCAAGCCATTTATGAACATAACCAAGCGCAGATCATTGCCAACTTCGAGGTGGCCACCTGGTTCCAAAACCAGGGTCTGGATCGAGTAACACCTATGAATCATGGCGGACAAAAAGTCTTTGACTTTGGTACCTTAAAAATGGTCAATGCCGTACACTCAAGTTCAATGCCGGACGGCAGCTATGGTGGCAACCCCATTGGATTTGTGCTCCAGACCAGTGATTACTGTCTCTACTATGCTGGTGATACCGCCCTGCACATGGACATGAAATTAATTGCCGACCAATTTTCAGTAAATGCTGCCATACTGCCTATTGGAGATCATTTCACTATGGGGATTGAGGATGCTTTGGTAGCCGCCAAATTCGTGAAAACCAACAAAATAATCGGTATGCATTTCGACACCTTTCCCCCTATTGAAATCGACCATGAGGCGGCAAAAAATTTGGCAGATTCACAAGGAAAAGAACTAATTTTGATGCAAATTGGTAGTTCCATTAAATTGTAATTTTTTGTATGGGAAAAATTATTGCCATCGCCAATCAAAAAGGCGGTGTTGGTAAAACGACCACCGCTATGAATTTGGCGGCGAGTTTGGCGGCGTTGGAGTACAAGACTTTAGTGGTAGACGCAGATCCTCAAGCTAATACTACCTCCGGTGTGGGCATCGACCCCCGTAATGTTAGCAACAGTGTGTATGAGTGCATGGTCAATGGTACTGACCTAAAGGATGCTATCGTTCATACCGATTTGGAATACCTCTCTTTAGTACCGTCGCGTATCGACCTGGTAGGTGCTGAAGTGGAAATGGTTAACCTCGAGAATCGGGAGGAGAAGATGAAAGAAGCACTTTCAGAGGTTGCAGACGACTACGACTTTGTGATAATTGACTGTTCCCCTTCTCTCGGCCTGATCACGGTGAATGCATTAACTGCAGCCGACTCCATCATTATTCCCGTACAGTGCGAATATTTTGCCCTGGAAGGCCTCGGTAAATTGCTGAATACCGTTAAGATCATTCAAAGCAGGTTAAATACTAACCTGGAGATTGAAGGTATTCTGCTCACTATGTACGATGTCCGGCTACGCTTGTCCAATCAGGTGGTGGACGAGGTCAATACTCATTTTAAGCAGATCGTTTTTAAAACCATTATACCAAGAAATATAAAACTAAGCGAAGCTCCGGGATTTGGAGTGCCTGCCATAGCCCACGACGCCAAAAGCAAGGGGGCCATCAGCTATTTAAATTTGGCAAGAGAAATTCTCCAAAAGAACCAATTGGCATAACACCATGGCTGAAAAGAAATCCAAAAAACGCAATGCACTAGGGCGAGGCCTGGGCGCTCTCCTGGATGATTCCATCACTTTTGAAGCCCCTCAGAGCCTGGCCAAAGCCCCTCCGCGGAATATGGCGGAAATCCCATTGGAGTATATCACCGCCAACCCTTTTCAACCCCGCACCGACTTTGACATGCAAGCCCTAAAGGAGTTGGCAGAATCGATTAAAGTACAGGGTATCATACAGCCTATTACCGTACGAAAGCTGAGCAATAACAACTACCAATTGATATCCGGGGAACGCCGTTTGCAGGCCAGCAAAATTGCCGGTTTAAGTAGCATACCAGTCTATATCCGTACTGCCAATGATCAGGAAATGCTGGAAATGGCGCTTATTGAGAACATCCAGCGTGAGAATCTCAATGCCTTGGAAATTGCTATGAGCTATCAAAGGTTGCTTTCGGAGTGTAACTTAAAACAAGAGGAGTTGGGCGACCGGGTCGGTAAAAACAGGGCCACTGTCAATAATTATTTACGATTACTTAAACTCCCTCCAGATATCCAAATAGGACTACGGGACAAGAAAATAAGCATGGGTCATGCCCGCTCCTTGATTAATGTGGACAATATTGAGGTCCAGCTGGATCTTTACAGGCGTATCATTAAGGAGGATCTCAGCGTGCGCAAAGCTGAAGCCCTGGTACGCGCCTATGTAACCGGATCCTCTGAAAAACGTACCAAAGAGAAAGTCGCTTCGTCTAACGAGATGGCCGTGAAGCAGTTGAGAGAAAAGCTTAGTTCCCATTTTGGATCTAAAGTGAACGTCAAAGCTGATGCAAAAAATCGCGGTGAGATCCGCATACCTTTTGTATCCACAGATGATCTCAACAGGATCCTGGAAATATTAGACCTGTAACCCTGTGTTAGTTCGCTTTTGCCTATGTACCGTTCTCCTATGCTCGGCCAGTTTTCATGCGCTGACCGCACAAACCGATACACTGGAGGCCAAGTCAGACCAGTTGCTGGAGCAAGGTGAAGGCTCTAAAACCAAAGACCCCACCCAAGCCGCGTTACTGTCGGCGGTATTGCCTGGACTGGGTCAGATTTACAATAAGAAATATTGGAAACTACCTATCGTATACGGAGGCGCTTATGCATTAGGATATGGCATCAAGTGGAATGACGACAACTATAATGAATTAAGAGAAGCCCTGTTTGCAGTTCGCAACGACAATACCGATCCTAACAATCCCCTGCATTCAGTTTCTGAAGCCGTACTGGAACGGGAAAGCGATAGCTTCAGACGAGACCGAGACTTTCTTATAATTGCCTCAATACTAGCCTATTTTGTAGTAATAGTCGATTCTTATGTAGATGCCCATTTAAGGGACTTCCCATTGGGAAAGGACGCGGCGTTCAATATTCAGCCCGCTATAAGGCAGGACTACGGGCAATTCAGCAGTGGACTGGCACTGTCCATAACCTTTTAATGATATGAATATTGGACTGATCGGTTACGGTAAAATGGGTAAGGAAATTGAAAGGCTTTCCATAGCCCGGGGACATCGGGTTTCAGGGCGAATTGATTATGATAACCCTCACGAACTGGCAGACTGGTCTCCGCAAAAAGTAGATGTAGCCATTGAATTTACTGCCCCCGAGCGAGCCTTTGACAATATAAAGGCCTGTATTGATCGAGGGATTAAAGTGGTGAGTGGAACCACCGGGTGGACCACCAAAATGGATGAGATCCAAGCTTATTGCAAAAGCCAAAAGGGGACTTTCTTCTATGCTTCAAATTTCAGCCTGGGGGTAAATATTACCTTTAAGGTGAACCAATTCCTGGCTAAACTTATTAACCGTCATGATGATTTTTCCGTATCCATGAAAGAAACACATCATACCGAGAAAAAGGATGCTCCCAGTGGCACAGCTATTACCCTGGCAGAGGGAGTCATAAGAAATATTGATAAACTGGATGCATGGGTATTGGGTGACAATTCTTTGGAGAATCAGCTTCCAATTAACTCGAAAAGAGAAGGTAGGGTACCTGGGATCCATACCGTACAGTATCGATCAGCACATGACCTGATCACCCTGAGTCATGAAGCGTTGGACCGTACAGGGTTTGCACTGGGGGCGGTATTGGTGGCTGAATGGATACAAAATCACCAAGGAGTTTTGTCTATGGATGATTTTTTAGAACTTTGAGATCTTAAAATTAGAAAAATGGCCTTTTGGAATAGAAAGAAAAAAGCAAAGAAACCGCGCTCAAAGGTGATGGAGTGGGTAGATGCCCTGAAATTCGCGATCATCGTAGCTACCATCCTAAAATGGGGCCTCATCAGCGCTTTTACCATACCTACCCCTTCCATGGAAGGGTCACTATTGGTAGGGGATTATTTATTTGTAAGTAAGATCCACTATGGGCCTCGTACCCCCGTTACTCCCCTGCAAATACCCTTAACTCATCAGAAGATCCCGTTGCTGAACATTTCCAGTTACCTGGATTGGATCCAGCTTCCCTCCTACAGGCTTCCGGGTTTTAGGGATGTAAAACGTTATGAGCCGGTGGTGTTTAACTATCCCGGCAATCCCAATATACCGGGAGATGAAGATCATCCCATCGATTTAAAGACCTATTATGTGAAAAGATGCGTGGGGCTACCCGGTGATGTACTGGAAATCAAAGAGACCGCTCTGGTTATCAACGGAGAAGTATCGCCGGTCCCTGGAAAGATCCAATGGAGCTATAAAATAAACTCTCCCAATCCCATCAGCAGCCGGGTTTTCTTGCGATACGGCATATGGGACCACACCAGTGCCGGTGTAAACACCTATTACTTGAAAGCAACCAACGAATCCATTGACAAATTGAGGCAGATCCCGGGCATTGTGATTGAAAAGGCTAGTATGGACCCTTTCGATAACTCCCTCAGGCAGTGGGCTCCAGATGAAGGTCAGTTCAATGTATTGCCCGACGGCAATGCACTTTCCTGGAATGAGGACAATTTCGGTCCCCTGTTGATCCCGGCTAAAGGCACCACCATTGCAATAAACCAGGATAATCTAACTAAGTACGGCTATTTGATACAGTTGTATGAAGGTCATGATGAGGTAGTCATTGAAGGTCAGAGCCTGACTATTGACGGTCAATCGGTCCAGGAGTATACCTTTAATCAGGACTACTACTTCATGATGGGAGACAACCGACACAACTCCGTAGATTCAAGGTTCTGGGGATTGGTCCCTGAGGACCATATAATGGGCAAACCTCTGTTTGTTTGGATGTCGGTGGACAAAAATCAAAGCTGGCTGAAGAAGATCCGCTGGAACCGTTTGTTCACTGCTATCAAATAAACTACCAGTCGATCGGCTCTAGGTCGTGGTCTTTCAGGTAAGTATTAGCCTGACTGAAATGGCGGCTACCAAAGAACCCGCGATGTGCGGCCAAGGGAGAAGGATGCGGGGAACGCAACACCAAATGCTTTGAAGTATCAATAACCTGCCCTTTACGCTGGGCATAGCTGCCCCATAACATGAATACCACATGCTGCCTACGTTCGGATATCATACGGATGGCGGCATCAGTAAATTCCTCCCAGCCCTTTCCCTGATGGGAACCGGCTTGGTGAGCTTTGACCGTTAAGGTGGCATTGAGCAACAAAACTCCTTGATCAGCCCATCTTTCCAGATTACCAGAACCAGGAAGAGGAACGCTCAGGTCGTTCTGCAATTCCTTGAAAATATTGATCAGAGAGGGGGGTTGCGGTATGCGGTCGTTGACAGAAAAACACAACCCGTTGGCTTGGCCGGGACCATGATAAGGATCCTGACCCAGTATTACCACTTTTACCAAGGAAAACGGGCACCTGTCGAAAGCGGAGAAAATTTGTTTAGCAGGCGGGAAAATACGGTCTTGCTGATACTCGGACTTAACGAACTCCGCAAGTCTCTCAAAATAGGGTTTTTTGAACTCTTCAGCTAAAACTTGCTTCCATTGCTCATCGATGCGTACCTCCATGGCCAATTTTTGGTTTAATAAACTAAATTTAACTTCAAAGTAGCAAATGCTTTTGCAAGTTAGTATTAACTTTATTTCGTAAATTAAATTGAGAACAACTTGTCAAACATGGTAACCGCTGTCACCAAAGGGGTTAAAGTGAGTGTCGAAACCGAATATCAGCCGGAGTATTCCAGTCCTAGTCAGCATCATTACGTGTTTACTTATCGTATCTCCATCGAAAACGGAGGCACGCATACCATCCAATTGAAAAGACGCCGTTGGTATATTCACGACGCCAATACCTCAGTACGTACAGTAGAAGGTGAAGGTGTTGTGGGGCAACAGCCTGTGTTGGAACCCGGTGAGAAACATCAGTATATCTCGGGCTGCAATCTAAAATCAGGTATTGGCAAAATGCACGGCTATTACGAAATGGAACAGCTTATTGATGGCAGTAAGTTCAAAGTGAGTATTCCTGAGTTCCAGATGATATTCCCTTTTAAATTGAACTGATCTTGTTAAAACATTCATGGGCCAGAGCATGGCACTATTTTGATCTATTGGCTGCACGCTGTTGACTCTCATTCTCTACATGCTCCTTTTATCTACAGCCTGTTTACTGAAGTCATCCAACCCCAACACGCGCTCAAGCTGCAATCCCTGGAACACTTTCGTAAAGAACTTTACCGGGAGACCGACACCATATTGGTGAATGACCTAGGGGCAGGGGCAGGAGCAGGCGCCGGTCAGGATCAAAAACCTGGGAAGCGGGTGATCGGCCAAATTGCTAAGAATAGCCACAATCCTAAAGTGGCTGAATTGCTATACAGGCTGGTACAACACTTCGATTGCCGTAAAGTACTGGAATTAGGAACCAACCTGGGTTTAACTACCATGAATTTGGCGGAAGCTGCCCCGCAAGGAACTATCGCAACTATCGAAGGCTGTCCGAACCTGGCCGCACGGGCACAGCGGCATTTCAAGAAGTTAGGACTCCAGAACATTCAACTCATTGTGGGTGCTATTGAAGAAAAATTAGTCACGGCCATAGCAGATCTGGGACCTCCGGATCTGGTGTATATCGACGCCAATCATCGTTTTGAACCTACTTTAAGTTATTTTGAGACTTGTATAAAAGAAATTCATGAAAAATCCGTTATGGTTCTTGACGATATCCATTGGTCGCGAGAAATGAGCAGAGCCTGGGGTCAAATTAAGGATGATCCCAGAGTACGGATCAGTGTGGACCTCTACCGGGTTGGTCTGTTATTTTTTGATACAAAGTTTGCTAAAAAGCACTATATATTAGAATTCTAATATTGTTTTTCATTTTTTAATAAGGTATTAGTAATATATTGGAATCTTATCCGAGCATCATTTCATATCATCTGAATTGTGTTTAACTTCCGGTACGAAATTTATCTCAGACATTGAAAAATTTTAATAAAAGCTTAATTTTACTGCTAGAAAAGGACTACTTACATTATGTCGCAACAAACAAACGAATCCGAAAAGAAAAGAAATAACAAGCTTGGTTTAATTATTGCTTTTCTGGCGATTTTAGTAATTATCCAGGGTGTAAAGTGGTATTTGGATCATCAGAAGAAGAACGAGCTGAAAAACCGAAGTGGCCAACCGAAATGTGGAGTTAGAAGAAACCTACAATAAGCTTGAATCGGTTAGTAATGAGCTCCAGTTAAAAATTGAGGAAATCAGCAAACTGGGTGGAGACGTAGAAGAGTTACGTATAGCCAAGGAAGAACTAGAGGCCGAAAAGAACAGACTTCAGGAATCCTCCGATGTGGGTTGGGCACGCCTTTATAAAATACGCGATAAAGTTGAAGGGTATGAAACATTACTCAGGGAAAAAGAAGCAGAGATCCAGAAGTTAAAAGCGGTCAATGAAGAGCTGTTAACCGAAAACACGGACCTGAAAGTAGCACAAAACCAATTGAGTGATTCCATTGTAGATCTCACTGAAACATCCAAGGAACTGGGTGAGAAAGTAGCATTAGCCAGCACTTTGAAAGCGGAGAATATTAAGGTTAGTGCCGTTAACAAACGAGGAAGAGAACGAGAAGACGAGTTCAGGAACAGACAAATTGAGAGCCTGAAAGTTGGATTTTCCCTCGCTGAAAACAGTGTAGCGCCCATAGAGGGCAAGGATATTAGGATCCGCATCATTGAACCCGAAGGCAATGTACTATTCGATGTTGCCAACGGCTCAGGTACCTTTATGCTTAACGGAAGGGAGGAATTCTTCACTGCTACTCAGGAGATATTATTCGACAATACCAAGCAGCAAATCACTTTTCTCTATAGTAAGGGCGGTGAGTATAAGCTTGGTGACCACGTGGTGGAAATATACGCCAATCAGGACTTGATCGGCAGCAAAGCCTTTATCGTAAAGTAGGGGTACTTTTTCCTTTCAATAGCTTCTGCATATATTCTCATAATATTTTGCGTTCAATTCAATTATGCCTATTTTTGCAGGCTATTAGAAAATTATTGATCAATTTCAATACAGTAAAACTATTATGAAAAAAAGCTACGAGACTGTATTCATTGTAACTCCCGTTTTGTCTGAGGCACAGATGAAGGATACAGTCAACAAATTGAAAAAAATCCTCACCGATCATAATGCCGAGATCATTAACGAGGAGAGTTGGGGCTTGAAGAAGTTAGCCTACCCCATTCAACACAAAACTACAGGTTTTTATCATTTACTAGAGTTCAACACAGAGCCTGAAGCGGTAGAAGCTTTGGAATTGGAATGCCGCAGGGACGAAAAGGTTATGAGGTTCCTCACAGTTGCACTGGACAAACATGCCTTGCAATACAATGAAAAACGCCGCAAAGGTGTGTTTAACAAGAAAAAAGAGGAGGTAGCATCATGACTTTAATTAATGAACCTGTAAATCGCGCAGATCACAAAAAGAAATATTGCCGTTTCAAGAAGAACGGTATTAAATATATTGATTATAAGGACGCAAACTTCCTGTTGAAATTCGTAAATGATCAAGGTAAAATTTTACCTCGAAGGATTACCGGCACCAGCCTTAAATTTCAAAAGAAAGTGAGTCAAGCAGTAAAACGGGCCCGTCATCTTGCTCTACTGCCCTATGTTACAGACTCTTTAAAATAACCCATAAATACTAGAGACATGGAAATTATTTTAAAAGAAGATATAAACGGACTAGGTTATAAGAATGACGTAGTAACCGTAAA
>CBDBUW010000011.1:0-330415 GCA_965212195.1 Cyclobacteriaceae bacterium
ATGCCAATTCCCGTATCCCTAACTTCGACTTTTATCACATGGGTCTTGTCATATTTGAACTGAGGTTTCATGCTCAGGTGTACGCTGCCTCCGTCCTTGGTGAATTTGATAGCATTACTCAGTAGATTTGATATAATCTGCATGAGCCTGGTTTCATCAATGATCACATATTCCGGCAACCGGGGATTGATATAATAAGCCAGGTTGATCTTGCGGGTGGTAGCTTGCTGAGAAAACATGGCGTAAAGCTTACCGATAACCTGCCTTAGTTCTACCGGGGAGGTACGTAAAGTCATTTTACCGGCTTCGATCTTAGAAAGATCCAGAATGTCATTGAGTATTTCCAGAAGGACTTCCGACGATTTTTTGATGGTTTCCAGGTACTCTGCTTGTTCCCGCTTCAAGGAGGTGGTGGTTAACAGGTCAACCATACCCACAATTCCGTTCATAGGGGTCCTGATTTCATGGCTCATATTGGCCAGGAATTGGTCTTTTATCTTTAGAGATCGTTCAGCTAGTTCTTTGGCATGGACCAGTTGTTCATTGGTCTCCTTCAGTTGGGTAATATCTCGTACTACTCCCTCAATTTCCAACGCTCCCTCGTTACCGATCTTAAGACGCACATTACAAATACACTGCATAATATTACCGTCCCTACGTACCAGTGAAGCTTCAAAGTTGCGCACGCTCTTGTTTTTTACCAGCTGCCGGATCAGATCTTTAGTCTTAGGGGTGTAGAGGTAGTAATTGGTAATATTCTTTTCCAACACCTCAAATTGCTCATAGCCGGTCATTTCCCGTATAGATGGGACTTACCATCAGAATAGATCCCTGTAGGTCGCATTTGAAGTAAAGGTCCTGGAACGATTCAAATATGTTCCGGAACTTTTCCTCACTCTCCCTGAGGGCCAGCCCCGATCGTTTCTTGTCGGTAATGTCGTGCGCTATGCCGGATACCTCTTTTACAGATCCGTCGGCTTGGTATATAGGGTTTAGAAAAATATCCAACCAGATTTCATTCCCGAACTCGCCTTTAAATCGCGTTTCGAAATGAAGGGAATTGCCGGCAAAAACCTGTTGATATTTCTGTTCCCAAAATCGGTTGTTGCTTTGACGGGTAGGCAGATTAGTGCTGATATTGAATTGTTCATTGGGCTTGGGCCGCGCCCCCAGGTACTTGAAGATGATGTTCGAATAGTTCTGATTGAACGAGGTGAACTCATAGTTGCGGTTTATGGACCATATCAGGTGAGAACTGCTCTCAAAGATGGCGTTAAGGCGGGCCGTTTGGTTGTTGACTTTTTCTTCCGTTCGTTTGCGATCGATGGCCAAAGCGATCTGTCCGGACATAAAGTCCAACATCTCCAGATCCGTACGGTCAAAAGGAGATGTCTGTTTGTAAGATATAATCGCGATCAAGCCTATGGTCCTCTGCTCCAATTTCAGTGGTGCTCCCAGCCATACGCTCGGCAGATCCTCCATAGCCGGTAACATGCCCTGCTTAATCAGACTATCAAAATCCTCATGTTTTATCATTAAGGAGCGATTTTCCCTTAAGGCATATTCAGTAATCATCTTTTCCGGACCCTCACCAGAGTAAGGTTGGATCTCATTATTCAGTACGAAAAAGGGGAATACCAGCTCATCATTTTCAAAGATGGCGAAATAGAAATTTTTGGCATCCAGAAAATTATTCAGCTCACTGTGGATGTTCTTGTAAAGTTCTGCAAAATTTGTGCTTAGGTTGGTTTGGTTGGCAATGCTGTAGTAAAGATTCCGAATTTTCTCTGTGCGCAGGCGATCGGTGATATCGTGAAAAATGGTGCGGAATTCTGTGGGGCTGCCATTCTCAAAGCTACAGTTCACATTTCCGGAAAGGAATATATTCTGGTGATCCTTGGAAACGATAACCGTTTCCAGTTTGCTGGAGCCTTCGGCCATAGCTAAGTGCTTCAGGAAATTTTCAGTGTGAACCCGGTAATCGGGGTGAACAATATCGAAAAATCTTAAATTAACCAGCTCTTCATCGCTATACCCGATCTTGTTTTTCCAAGATTCGTTCACAAATTTAAATTCCCCGTCGATGGTAAATACCTGAATGAGATCGTGGGCATTGTCAAATAATTCCTGCAACCGAGAGTTGGATCTTTTCAATGCCGAGGCTACCCTGTTTTTCTCCGTAACATCCTCAGCTACCAGCGTAATGCCGCTTTGAGGATCGTAAGGATTGTTGAGAATGATAGTTACATACCGTATATAGATCCACTTCTTGTTTTTATCCCAGATTCGATCCTGCATGTCTTTGGGGTACTCCCCTTCTTCGAGCAATTGGGAATAGGCCGAGATGTACATACTCTTTTTTTCTTTGGGAATAAAAAGGTCAAAGGCATTTTTGCCCATCATCTCTTCTTCTCGATATCCAGTAGCCAGACATAAGGCTTCATTACAGAATAGGATCTTTCCATCTACGCTGGTAGTGATGGCCAAGAAGTTAGCTTTGCGCAAAGAGTTCTGTATCTTGGCCAGCGATTCCTGATGTACCCTTTCAGCGGTGAGCTTCTCCTGACTTAACCTCTTGTCGGTAATATCCTGGGTTGTGACAATATATCCTAGATATTGTCCTCTGTCGTCAATCCGGGGTTCGGCGGTGTCCAACACCCAGCGGTAACGACCTTCAGCATTCAAGATTCGATAAGTGCATTCATAATTAAGGCGCTCTTGACGTCGATGCTGGATCAGCGTTAAGGTTTGTTCCTGGTCTTCTGGGTGTATGTCCTCCTGCCAGGTTCCTTTAAGCTCTTCGTCCACAGTTTTACCTCGGAAATCCAACCATCTTTTGCTGCAGAAGTACAGCTGGTCCTTTTCGCTGTACATGCGCATCATGATGGGACTGTAGTTGGCCAGGGTCCGGAAGCTCTGTTCCACCTTGAGATTGCTCAACTCAGTCATTACTTTGCGCAATCTTTTAATTTCCTGTATTAGGGTGTCTCTATCGGCTTGTTCAAGTCTCATTGCTGCGCCTACTGCTGCAGTTACCGCTTACTTTGATATAAAATACTATTTAACAAGTAGTGAACGAAGGTCTCTCGCTTAAATTTACCATATATTTGTCTCAAAAGCACAAATATATGCCGGAGCCCGAATCCGTAAAGACATTGATAGTAATAGCCGGTCCAACGGCCGTGGGCAAGACCGACGTTACCCTTGAACTGGCTCAGTATTTGAACTGTCCCATATTATCGGCCGATGCCCGACAATGTTATCGGGAGCTAGGGATAGCTACTGCTAAGCCTACTGAAGAGCAACTGGATCTGGTCCCTCATCATTTCATAAATTCCCACAGCATTTTTACTGCTATTAGTGCTGCTCAATACGAGCGATACGCTTTGGAAGTTCTTGAAGAAGTCTTCCAAAAAAACTCTTTTTGCATCCTCACCGGAGGATCGGGCCTCTACATAAAAGCTGTATGCGAGGGATTGGATAGTATTCCGGAAACGCCACCTGATATAAAGCGAGTACTGACCCGGCAATGGCAGGAAATGGGATTAGAACCTATGCTGGAAAAACTCAAAAAGCTGGATGAAGCTTATTACAGCAAGGTTGACAAGTCCAATCCAAGACGGGTTATCAGGGCTTTGGAAGTGGCGATCACTACCGGGAAACCCTTCAGCTCATTTCTTAGCTCTTTTCACGAGGGTGAACCTCAGCCAAGACATTTTAAAATAGTTAAGATCGGTCTGAATCGGGAGCGGGAGGAACTTTATGAGCGCATCGATCAGCGCATGGACCAAATGATTGCTCGAGGGCTGTTCAACGAGGCTCAAAAACTAATGGAATATGAGGATCTTGTACCCTTACAAACAGTGGGTTATCAAGAGGTATTTGAGTATCTGAAAGGCAATTACCAAAAGGAGGAAGCGGTACGGCTTCTAAAACGCAACAGCCGTAGATATGCCAAAAGGCAGCTCACCTGGTTCCGCAAGGATCAACAGTATCGTTGGTTTCACCCTGATGAATTTCAGGCTATTCTTCACTATCTTGAAAATTGTTAGGAATTGAATATATCGACCATACGTAGTAAGTCGGGACTAAGGGTTTTTTCAATGGTGATGGCATGTTCAAAGGGAGTGTAAACCAGTTCGTCCTTCATAACACCGGCCATTACGTTCTTTCGTCCGTTCAGTAGCCCTTCGATGGCACTGAGCCCCATTCTGCTAGCCAGAATACGGTCCTTTGCGGATGGGGCACCTCCTCTCTGGATATGACCCAAAGTAGCCACTCTGATATCGGCATCTTGCAAATGCTTACGGGCCATTTCCGCGATTTCTATGGCTCCCCCAATTTCATCTCCTTCCGCCACCACTACCAGGCTGGAAGTTTTGGATCGATTCTTTCCTTTCTTCAGGGTTTCAATAACCTCTTCCATGCTAGTATTCGTTTCCGGGACCAACACGATTTCTGCTCCTCCGCAGATCCCGGAGCGGATGGCAATATAGCCGGAGTCTCGGCCCATAACCTCTACAAAAAATATTCTATCATGGGAATCGGCGGTATCTCTGATCTTGTCTATAGCGGAAATAGCGGTATTAACTGCAGTATCGAATCCGATGGTAAAGTCAGTCCCATATATATCATTGTCGATGGTACCTGGAGCCCCTACTATAGGTATGCCAAATTCCTCATAAAAAATTTTGGCCCCAGTGAACGACCCATCGCCCCCGATACAGATCAACCCTTCAATACCGTGTTTCTGGAGCGATTCATAGGCTTTTTTTCGGCCCTCCTTAGTCATGAATTCGTCGCTACGTGCCGACTTCAGAATGGTGCCGCCTTTCTGAATGATATTACTTACTGAATGAGAGCTTAGCGGCTTCATATCTCCTTTGATCATTCCTGCATACCCATAGCGAATTCCATAAATTTCCACCCCGTGATAAATGGCACCTCGCACCACTGCACGTATACAGGCATTCATCCCTGGCGCATCTCCTCCTGAAGTATAAACCGCAACTCTTTTCATGAAAATTTGATCTTAAAAAAGCCTGCCAAAGTAATTAATTAATTATCGAATTCTCAACTTTTCAAACGTTTTATTGATGGCATGGTTCATTTCCGGGGAAATTTTTGATAAATAGCTCAAAGAAACATAAATAACGGTGATGATTGCACTTCGCATGAGGATATCGGGTATCAATTGTGGCAACTCCGGTAAGAAATAATTGAAGCCCAGACAAATTGCCGCAATGACAAAACCCAGCAGATGTTTGATCCCATAGGGCTGGATATCGAATTTTATTTTAAGAAAAACGAATTTCAACACATTGATCACCAATACTGCGCCTAATGTGGCCAGGGCAGCTCCTGTAATACCCCAGCTTGGTAAAAGAAGCAGGTTCAATATCACCAGTATGATCAATTGAATCACTGTCAAGTAGGTGTTATAGCGGAAATAATCTGAAAACCCTATTATGGAGCTGCTTATACCCCCTAACATCTGAACCAGATTAGCCACCCCGGTATAAATGATCACCATAGATCCAATAGCATAAGACTCCGGAAGGATACGATATACGTTGTGCAAGTTGATATAGAGTCCCACAAACAACAACACACCGATCACCATTTGATTGATGGTGCTTTTGTATTGCACTTGATGCACGGTATCCAGATCACGTGATTTGAAGGCGTTGGAAATAATGGTGGGAGCTATTTTGTTCAGTCCACGTGAAGGCAATAGGATCAGGGCGGCGAAAAAGAAATTAGTAATGTAAATCCCGGTCATAGCTTCGTTGTAGTAAGCATCTATAAGAATGTTGTTGACCTGAAGTATCACCACGTTGTTCAGACCTGTAAGCAAGCCGAAAAAACTGATTCCGGCCATAGCTTTTAACAAGGTCTTGTTCCACAATCTGGGAGTAGGCTTTATCAAAAACTCACCACGCCAAATGATGAAAGCCATCATCAATAATGCGATCAAGGAAAAGGAGCCTATGTACAGGTAGGCGTAGGATCTAAAGTCGACAATCTGCCAGATGAACAGCATAAAGAAAACCAGCATAACAATACGCAAGACAAACTCCCGTAGAAAAATCCCGGTACTGGCATTGTAAAGGGCTGTGTTGTAGTTGTCCATAACCAAAAAGAGCAGTAAAGAGGCCGTCAGGGGTATGCACAAAAAGTAATATTGTTGGAATAAGTCGACCTCTGAGGTGAAGGTAATCTCTGCTACTAGCCACTGCAGCCCCATGAACAGCAGGAATCCGGCGGCTGCTACTAGTAAATAAAGCAGTAAAAAGCCGTGATGTCCCTGTTTGGGATTGCGGAAGAACGGGAAGTATTTGAAAGTGGCATGGTTGAACCCCAGGATGGCGATCTGGGCAAAGATTGATCCATATGAAATTAGCAGGGCTAGAATGCCGATCTCCGATTCACTGAGATGTTGAGGAAAGAGCTTGGCCCGCAAAATAAATCCCGCACCTACGCCTAGATAGATGTATATCGTGGATTTAATCGATTGTCGTCCTATAAGGCCCATAGAATTTGATTATCATCTTATCAAATCTGTAATCTCAGCCGCGTTTTGTGCGGTAATGTCCATAAGTTTTTGTTGTTGAGCAAGTAGCCTCTCATTTACAGACTGCTCTTTTTGATAGATCTTTTCAAAAGTGTCAATAATTCGATCCTTTATATTGGTTGGCTCTTCTCGGAGATCTACAAACCAATCCAATGCTTGAATATCCTCAAGGAAGTATCGAACCTTGTGGTGACTTCCTAAAGAAATGATTTTGCAGTTTACTCCAAACGGAATCATTTGGGCATGTCCTCTCAGACCCATAACCAGGTCCATTTGGTTGTATACCTCATACACCTTCCTGGGCAAAGCGAATTGCAGCTGAACAGTTTGGTAGGGGACCTTATGTTTGTTTAGGGAGATCTCAAATTTGGCATCATCCTTCAAATGACAAACATTATAAATGTTGTAACCTTTGGCGGCAATTGCCTTTAGGGTTAAGGCCAGCTGATCAAGAATAGTGTACATGTCCTTCCCAAATCGACGCCAATAGCGGTCATATGCGACGTTTATGGCTATTTTTTTGGTTTTAGGTTTGTTTGGTAGACCGGGCTCCCAATGTCGTATCAGGGTGGTAGGACATGGTTGCCAGCGAAGTTTCGGGTGCAGGCTGCTGGGTATAAGCTTCTTTACGGCGTTGATGCTGCCGTGATTCCTTAAGCCAAAGAACTTGGATCTATTGATAATATGAATTAGACTTTTAACGAATAATTCTTGGGGTTCCTGACCAAGAAAGTAGTTATACCCAATCCCATAGACCACTATTGGGACTTCAATAGCGTCAAGTTCCTGTTTGCTAACGGCCCATTGCCAGCCCGACTTGCTGTTGGGATTGGAATCGGGAAGTAGGAGCCCTCCCCCTCCGATCAATAAGAACGGGCTGCTGTTGATTTCCCGAATCAATCTCGAAGTAACCGGGGCAGTAACTGCTCGCAATTTCCAGGATTCAATGTTTATCAAAGTTTTGAAACTATCCCTAACGCATTTTGATAACACGGTGTCTCCGGCATTTTCGAATCCACTGAAATATGATAGGTGCAATACTTTATTTCCTATCGACCATCCCGACTCCTTTGCTCGGTAGAGCCGCTCTTTTAGGGCAAAAATTCCAAAATCCTTCAACTTGGTTATTGAATCCGATACTGTTTTTTGAAGAATTGGTTGCAAAATAAGCTGGGTAGTGGTTAGGGGGAGCAATCCCTTACCCAGCTTTATTCTGGGGGTCCATTTATTCCAGAAGTGAACCTGGGCCGAACGCCGTTTTATTCGATTAAAAGTTTTACGGTGAAAAGTGCTTTCTCCACTGTACTCTGCACAGACGTATAGTGCTATTCCGAAAAACCCAAGATCCGTAATCTTAAATTTTTCGCTAAGCAAGCGGTACATACTGGCCAGTGTAAAATAATGCAAGTGTGGCTGCCAAACGGTGTGCTTCTTAGATCCGAAGGAGTGGATTTCCCATGATGGACACTCTATTAACAGCTTGCCATTCTCTGGCAGCAGTGAATGGATTTTGTTCATAAAACCATGCAGATCCCGTACATGCTCAATCACATGAAAACTGCAAATCCCATGGAACTTTTCAGCACTTTGAAAATCATCGAGCAGCACCGCTTCTTGTTCAAGAAAATACTGACCTTTTGAAAATTCACAGTAATTAGGATCAGGCTCAATGCCGGTAGTAGACTTCCCATCCAACTTAAGCAGATGCAAGAAGGAACCGATAGAACTACCGGCCTCCAGTACATGGTGCCAGTTTTTCAAGTGGTGGTAGTAAAAGTTGAAGCGGGCCCAGGCCTTCTTATCCAATGCCTTGATCTTAGCGGGATCCGGGGTTTCTGATATTCCTCGGGCTACCCTGGTAAATTCCCCACTACTGTAAATGTCTCGATACGAATCGGGATCCTGAAATGTATGAGTGCAACTTCCACAATGAAAAATTGTGATCTGTTGATCTTCTCGTGAAAGCAGAACCCTCTGCTTGAGGTTCGTTCCTAAGCAAACTGGACACTCCATTACTTAAGCAAAATTTGCTCCGCTAATTCACGTAATGCACCACTTCCACCGGCTGTTTTAAGCTGATATATTCCCGGAACGTGCTTGACTTCGGGACGTGCATTTAGTGGACAGGCTGCTATTCCTACCGCTTGGAGGAGTTCCAGATCATTAATGTCATCCCCTATGTACGCCACCTCTTCCAGGGTAATACCTAGGTCCTGGCACAATTGCTGCACCAATTGCATTTTATCCTGGATGCCGTGAAAATCGAAGTCCAAGTTTAGCTTCTTTGCTCTTCTTCGGTTTAGTTCTCGGTCTTCTTTAGTGAGAATGCCCACCTTAAGGCCTTTGGCTTGTAATAGGTTAAATGCCATGCCGTCGTAGGTGTTGAACTTTTTAATTTCATCCCCTGCCTCGGTATAGTACATACCTGCGTCGGTGAGTACACCATCGACATCCGAAAGGAAAAGTTTTATATGTTTGGTCTTCTGGGCCGCCTCCGACAATTGGTATTTACCCATGATTTGTTCTCCTTGAATCCAGTCTTCTTCTTCATCAATCTCCAAGGTAGTGTAGGTTTCCATTTCATACACTCCAATATGTCCACTCAGTCGATTTTTGAATTCCAGAATATTTTTGACCAGATTAAGGTAGAAAGCCCCATTTTCCATTAAAGTTCCGGAAAAGTTTTGCCGCCGTGGTCGTTCCCTGTAGTCATAGTTCAAGGGTTGACCATGGTCATTCCAAAAAAATCTTTTAACGCGGGCACAGCTTATAACGGAATCATAGGTATTGCTTTTAAGCAAAGTCACCGCTTGATCAAAATCTGCAGCACGGGTGAATGGTGAGGTTGCCTGTACCAGCAGTAAATACTGTTCCGGATCCAAACCGGTTGAATTAATGTACTCGATCATTACATCTTCAGTGGCACTGTGATCCTGGGCGTTGGAAGCTTTCCGACGATAAACCTTGACTTTTGTAAGTCCAAAACTTGTCACGCAATTCTCAATTTCGTCACAATCGGTGGCTACTATTACCTCATGCACGGATTGCGCCTCTTGCAAGGCGTTAAGGCACCAATATATTAATGGCTGTCCAAAGAAATTTCGGATATTCTTCAAACGGATGGCCTTACTGCCGCATCTTGCCGGTACAAATGCTGTAACTCTCACTCCTTACGATATTTTAGTTTGTCCCGCTGTACGGCTTCGACTTCCAGAATTTCCTGGGTCTTATACTGGAGGGATTTGTAGGTTGCGGTTAAATCTCTAATCAATTTTTGTAGTCCTCCTAACTCCAAAGAAGCGGCATGATCAGTTCCTTTCCATGTGCGGTCTTTGGTGAAATGTCTTTCTATCCAGCAAGCTCCTAAAGTGTAGGCGGCTTGATCTATGGCAATGCCCAAATGATGACCGGAGAATCCCAGATCTTTTACGTGTTCGTCATATGCCTCCCTAAGTCTGGTGATCTCCAGAAGGTTTACATCTTCAAAAGATACGGGATATCCGGAAGTACATGCGTAAAGGACTAATCTTTGCCCGGCATTTTTTTTCAGGAAAAAGTCAACAATGGATTGCTCCTCCTCACGGGTTGTCATCCCGAAACTAATATGAATATCCCCTTGATAATTATCGCGAAGTAATTCCAGCATTTCGAAATGAAGGTTACAGGCACTGGGTACCTTAATGTAATCAGGGTTTAAGTCAATGATTTCTAGGGCTGATGTGATGTCCCAGACACTGGTGGCATACCCAATACCTACCTGCTCACAATAATCTTTTAACTGTTGATGCTGTTCTTTAGTGAATTCTAAGAATTCCCGGTGTTCGCCATAAGTGTGGCCATAGCTATAGGGGGGATAAGGATGTTGCGCATTGTACTGCTGGGCGGTTAGTAGCTCTTGAGGATTCCGTTTTTGGAATTTGGCGTAATGCGCCTGGCACAATTTAGCCATCTGGATCAGTTCTTTGGCAATTTCCATTTCACCTTTGTGATTACAACCAATTTCGGCGACCACAATGGGCGGTTTATAGACGATGGATTTACTCATATTCATGCAACTTTGACAAACTTTGACGGCTAAAAGCATCAATAAATGAACCGGGTGTATTGTTGACAATGACCGTGTTTAGGCTTTCAGCATACTCCTTCAGCACAAAATATCCGTTAAAAGCATGGACAAACTTAGTTAATAACTCCGGTAAATTTCGCTTGCCTACTCCTCTTTTATCCAAGGGCTTTCCCACAGATTGATGTTCATCATAAAAATGCTTTTGGTTAATCAGTACCTCGTTGTGGTCATTAACGGAAATTTCCGATAACCAACTGTGGTCCGCGCCCCATAGGTATATTTTTTCGTAGCCCATATTGAGCGCAAGCATTAAGCTTGGGATCATTACGTTGTGAGGTCGAGGCATTCCCATATTTGCCTTGAAACAAGCATGCCGAAACCAGCGCCACCCCTCGACCGGCGTGTTGTTGTAATATTTGATATCAATATTCGGGTTATTCTTAAGTATGTTTTGCCATCGCTTGAATTTGCTGGACTCATGCGGTATGTGAAATACTAAAGGCCATTTGGTACGCTCCACCATATCATTAAACAGACCATTGCTTTGATCAACAAAAAATTTGTCAATCTCGTCAAGCCAGAGATCCGGTGCCGAAGTAACATAGTATTTCGGCTTCAGTTTTTGGTAAAGCTCTGTTGAGGGGAAGTGATTAACGCAGATCAAGTCTTTACCCTCTAAAAATTCGCTGTGCTTTTCCAGCATCGTCCGTAAACTGGGACCATTGCCCAATAATATTGCCTCTTTGTTACTAGGCGATGCCAGGCGTACTTTAAATTTTGCCAGAATTACCAGTCGGATTAGAGTGGTGAAGACTGCTCCTAGATTATGTAGAAATGATTGAATTTTCAGGATCACGTATCTAAGCTTTAAAAAAACCGTTCAAGACCCATATACGAAATTTCACCAGCATATTAGCTTTCGGCCACTTAAAAGTAACGGTATAGTAAAGCGCTAAGATAATGGTTGCCCCAATTTTAAAAAACTCTTGTAGCCATTTGATAACACGCTGCTTCCAAGGTGCTTGTTGGAGCCTTGTCGCCTCGCTAATTCCTATTCCAATAGCCATTTTTTTTATATAATCCGATTCCAGCCGATTTTTGGGGATGGTATGAAAGACATGCACCGCGGGAACATAATGGATGATCTTTTTACTTTGGTGCAATTTGAGGAAAACTTCTTTCTCCTCACCACTTCCCAGAAAATGGCCTTTTCTGCCAAGCTGTGGATTAAAACCGCCTGTATCTCGCAGCACGGAGGCCCTAAAGGCCATGTTTGCTCCGATGGGAACTTTCCATGGTTTAAAAGCTACCGGCACTCTCCCCATGTCAAGGGCTGCTACCAGCGGCAGTAGATATTTGGACATCCAGTTTGGAGCTGCTTCTTCGTAAGCGGGGGTTATTCTACCACCTACAGCGTCTACTTCGCTATAGGATTGAAAATAGTCACAAAGATTTTGAACATAATGTGAATCAGGGTAAGCATCATCGTCAAGATAACTGATTAGTGGGGCAGAGGCTTTCTCTAGCCCCAAATTCCTGCTGTAAGAAAGTCCTTGTTGAGGTTGCTTCAAATATTTGAAGTCAATATCGGAGTTATTAGTGCTGAAGTCCTGGCAAATTAATGAGGTGCGATCGGTACTGTTGTTGTCAACCACCAATATTTCGAAATCCCCGGGATGACAGGTTTGTTGGTTCAAATGCTCCAGACATTGCTGTAGATAACGATCCCTGTTGTAAGTACATATTACGATCGACAAAGAGGGGGTAGTCACCGTTTAAATCTGGTAAATAAGCGTTACAAAGATACTAAATCATCCGCTACTTGCGGTTTCAAGGTTTCGTGTTTGTATGGATTTTTTTATATCCCTATAAAAAATCAGTAATACAATTATTATAAGTGCAGTACTGGAAACCATCATTATGCGGTTTCCAACAAAATAAGCTTTAGGAACAAATTTAAATTCAATGACATGAGAGCCAGCTGGAACTATAAGGGCTCTTAATAAGTAGTTGGCCCGTATGATCTCAGTGGGTACTCCATCTATTGTTGCTTGCCACCCCTTGGGGTAGTAGATCTCTGAAAACACTGCAAATCCTAGCTCCTGATTTTGAGTGCGATACTTCAGAGAATTGGGTTTATACTCTTCCAGAATCACACTTCCTGAAGTGCTGAAGGTGTTGGTATTAGCAATGTGATCCATATTAAATTTGCTTTGATCTACCACCGCCTTACTGGCAATAGGCAGATTGCAAAGGGCCGCAAATTCTTCATCGGCCGAGTTGACCAATTGAACTTCTGGAACGAACCAGGCGCTTCCCTGCGCATAGGGATTTCTGATGGCACTTCCCGCTTCATTTCCAGCTATAAAGTACTTGGTGTTTAGCATATTGAGTATGGGATGAGAGCCTACTTGGCCGTTGCTGCGCAGCTCTTGCAGCAAAGACCTGAATTCATTGTCTAAACATCCTTCTATTACGTCGGCGTAGCGACGCATTTTAGCTCCGTGATAGCCGCCCACGGACCGGTGATAGGAGGTAGCGACCGCATCGTTCCAGGGACTACTGAGAAAACTCAATACCCGGTAATTTAAATCGGGATCTTGCAATATTTGTTGATCTGCAGCTGTTGCTGCTGGCTTCAAGTTATTCCTGGAGATAAAATCTTCATTCTGAAGATAGCGCTTGTTCACTCCCCAAAGGTCTGCCAATACCATTACGCCCAATATGGCGTAGACCAGGTTACGAGCAACCTTATTTTTAACATGATAGAATAAAATAAGCCAAACCAACCCGGCAAAGATCAAAGATCTTATGGCATCGTTGCGCAAGATACTGGCTCGATCGGCCTTCAGCGCTTGGGCATACCAGGGAGGGACTTGAGAGAATAACTGTTCGTCATTTGCACCGCGGAAACTTCCTATGTTTGAATAAATAATAGCCAATACCAATATGGAACCAGTGATAATCCCGGCACGTACCAATTGGGTGCGAACTTTTGGATCAGAGGCATTTGCCATTAGCTTTTCCAAACCTAAAAAGCCTACTAAAGGGATGCATACCAAGGCTATCACTATGGTAAAAGAAACGGACCTGAACTTGTTATAACCTGGGAAATAATCAAATACCAGGTTATTGAAAAACTCAAAATTGTTCCCCCAGGAAAGCATGATGGAAAGTATAATTGCAATGACCAGCCACAAACGATTTCTGCCATCAACTAGGGATAGGCCCATTATGAAAAGAAACATAACAATGGCCCCGGCATATGCAGGACCTGCCACAAAGGGTTGATCACCCCAGTAAGTGGCCACTTGCTGTAGATATTGTCGAACCTGAACAGGTGCTTGTCCGTTAGCCCGCAAGGCTTCACCCAGGTTACTGTCCGATGGTAAGGTGTTTATGCTAGGCCCTCCGAAGAACTCCGGAATTATTAGTGTAAGAGGTTCCATGATACCATTACTCCAGCGAAACGCATATTCACGGTCCAATCCTTTGGAGGTAGCAGCTTCCTGCGTTAATTCCGGAGCACCCCGGGTGGAGTACTTGCCGTATTCGTAAACTGACCAGATTTTACCACTGTTGCACAATACCGCCAGTAAAGCGGCGACGACCAAGTAGCCCAGGGGTTTAAACAAAATACTCAGCTGCCCATCCTTGAGGGCATAGAATAATTGTACCGCTCCATAAATCAAAAGCAGGATCAGCAAATAATAGGTCATTTGCAAATGATTGGATCTCAATTCTAATGCCAGACCCAGTGCTACCAAAGCAAATCCCATAAGAAGCCTTTTAGTGAACGCTAAATGCACACCTGCCAGTACTAAAGGCATGTAAGCAATGGCCCACATTTTCCACATATGACCTGCTTCTACACTAATTATATTGAAACTCCCTAAACTAAATCCCAAGGCGCCAATAATGGCCAACCATGGGCGAACTTTAAAAACAAGCAATAAAATATAAAAGGTTAGACAGCAAACCAGCATAACCCCTGCAGCACTGGGTAACCAAAGGGAAATTAAGTGCTGAATATGCAGCATTAGATCGCCGCTCCACCTGGTATTGATAAGGTAGGCAGGCATGCCTCCGAATATTGAATTTGTCCACAGGCCCTCTTCACCGGTTTGATTTCGGTGTTCTATGATCTCCTGACTAGCGGCTATCCCCTGTGAAATATCATGCTGGTCCAAGGATTTCCCGGAGAAGACCAAAGGACTGTAAAAAATTGTGCTTACCATCAGAAATACGATTATCGCAAATAAGTGGGGCAGCACATCGTCTTTGAAATTCATAAATGCTCAGTTGAAATGAGTAATGGTTTCCGGGGAGGTATTTTGTTTTTAAAACTAATGATTTTGTTACACTTGGCCTTTAATAATAGAAAATTTCAGAAGCGGTAATCAGTGAAAATACATCTCCGGGAATTGCTGTTTAGGATCCTTACCAAACAGGTGTAGGTGCCAGAACCCTTTTAAAAATCCCCAACCATAGCCTGCTATTTGAACAGCAGTAGCGAAAACCCCTCTAACAGCTATGGGCAAGCTCTTAGTGGAATACAGGGCATCGAACAGTATTAATATCAAACCCACTACCAATGGCCACCACAGAAACATCCAGTAAAACCCCGCTACAAATAGGATAAGGCCCAGGATCAGGGCCAGAGCGGGTAAGGCATAAACCAGTTTACGAGAACGCGGATGAGATCTCATGAGGATGGTGCGGGCCAGGCCGAACTTATACACCTGGGTCCAGAATTTCTTAAAGTCAATTCTTCGTTTGTGGTAGACAAAGGCTTCCGGGATCAGTCCTGTCTTAAATCCGGCATCCTGAATGCGGTAGCTCCAATCGGGGTCTTCACCGGGATGCAGGTTGGAAAATCCTCCAACTTTATCAAACACCGCACGGTGTATCCCCATGTTGAAGCTGCGAGGCTGGAAGTTGTCCAGCTGTCGTTTTCTGCCTCGTATTCCTCCGGTGGTCAGCATGGAGGTCATGGCATAGTTTATAGCCTTTTGGGTTCTGGTAAAACTGACATGCGCTTGATCGGGACCTCCGAAGGCATCTAATCCACGACTTTGCAACGCGATATGTAATTCTTCCAAGTAGTGTTCGGGTATAATGCAATCTGAATCGAAAAAGATGAAAAAGCTGCCTTGGGCCCGGATCATCCCAAAGTTGCGGCTATCACCGGGTCCGGTATTCTGCTTAAAGAAATAGTTGATATTCAGTCTCTCGCTAAAGTCCTTAACTACTTGCTCACTATCCTGTGTGGACCCGTCTTCCACCAGTACTACTTCGAAATCCTGAAATGTTTGTTGAGCAAGACTGGCAAGCAATTCTTCCACCTCCTGAGGCCGGTTATACACGGGTACAATAATGGAATACAGAGGTGTCAATTAGCGATTAATTTTAAGCGGCGAGTTTATTCCAACAATATACCTCACTGCCATATTTTTCATTAATTTTACAGGCAAATAAACAAAATATGTTTGAAAACCTCAGTATAAAACTTGATAAGGCAGTCCGCAATCTTAAGGGCCAGGGACGCATTACAGAAATTAATGTGGCCAGCACCATCAAGGAGATCCGCAGAGCCCTGGTGGATGCTGATGTCAACTATAAAGTAGCCAAACAGGTTACCGATAATATAAGGGAGCAGGCCCTGGGGCAAGAAGTGCTGATTGCAGTATCGCCAGGACAGTTACTCACCAAAATTGTCAGTGAGGAGCTCACCCGCTTAATGGGTGGAACCAAGGAGGACATCAGTGTAAAGGGAGATCCCGCGGTGATATTGATATCCGGATTGCAGGGTTCTGGTAAGACCACATTTAGTGGAAAACTGGCCAGTTATTTTAAGAAACAGGGCCGCCAGGTCCTATTGGCGGCTTGCGACGTATACCGTCCCGCAGCTATCGACCAGTTGAAAGTTCTAGGTGAACAAATCGGGGTGGAAGTTTTTGCACAGCCTGATATCCAGGAGCCCCTGAAGATTGCGGGTAATGCCCTGAAACATGCCAAGGATAATAATAAAAAGATCCTCATCGTGGATACGGCAGGACGATTGGCTATAGATGAGGAAATGATGTCTGAGATCTCGCAGCTTAAGCAGCAGCTTAACCCTTCGGAGACCTTGTTTGTGGTGGACTCCATGACCGGACAGGATGCGGTCAACACCGCCAAAACCTTTAATGAGCGATTGGATTTCGATGGTGTGGTCCTGACAAAATTAGATGGTGATACCAGGGGTGGAGCTGCCTTATCCATCAGATCGGTGGTGGAGAAACCCATCAAATTTATCAGTACAGGTGAAAAGATGGACGCCATTGATATCTTTCACCCCGATCGAATGGCCCAACGGATATTAGGGATGGGAGATGTGGTTTCCCTGGTGGAAAAGGCGCAGGAAGTATTTGATGAAGAGGAAGCTCAACGGCTTCAAAAAAAGATCCGCAAGAATCAGTTCAATTTTGATGATTTTCTTGCTCAACTGCAACAGATCAAGAAAATGGGTAACATCAAGGATCTGGTAGGGATGATCCCTGGAATGGGGAAGGCCATCAAAGATGTGGATATCGATGATGACAGCTTTAAGCCTATAGAAGCTATCATTCGCAGCATGACTCCCTATGAACGGGCGCATCCCGATGCGTTAAACGGCAGCAGAAAGAAGCGAATTGCCGCAGGTAGTGGTACTACAGTACAAGAGATTAACAATCTGCTAAAGCAGTTCAATGGTATGCGGAAAATGATGCGTACTATGAACAAGATGGGTGGATCCAAAAGGGGACTTGCCAATCTCAATCCATTCGGTTAGCGGTACATCACTTTGTTAATAGCCTCCACGGTACGTTTCACGTTGGGTAGTATGGCTTCAATTAAAGTTGGGGCGTAGGGCAGGGGCACGTCCATGCTATTGACCCGGGTCACAGGAGCATCTAAATAATCAAAGGCGTGTTTTTGGATATGATATGCTATCTCCGTAGTGATTGAACCCAGGGGCCAGGTTTCTTCTAGAATTACCAGCCGATTGGTCTTTCGAACGGAGTCCACAATTTTTAGATAATCTATAGGTCGTACAGAACGCAGGTCAATGACTTCCACCGATACGTTTTCCTTGGCCATTTCCTGGGCAGTTTCCTGGGCTAGTTTCATCATTTTTCCTACCGAAACCAAAGTTACATCGTTACCTTCTTTAACGATCTTGGCCTCACCTATGGGGATTAAGTATTCGTTCTCAGGAACTTGCCCTTTATCGCCGTACATCAACTCCGATTCCATAAATATAACGGGGTCATCATCACGGATACTGGACTTCAGCAATCCTTTGGCATCATAAGGGTTGGATGGGATCACCACTTTGAGACCCGGACAATTGGCGTACCAGCTCTCAAAATTTTGAGAGTGCTGAGAGCTCAACATTCCAGCATTACCGGTGGGGCCCCGAAAAACGATGGGTATGGGAAATTGCCCTCCCGACATGGACATCATCTTGGCTGCTCCGTTGATGACCTGGTCAATGGCCACCAGGGAAAAGTTGAACGTCATGAATTCGATAATAGGGCGTAGGCCATTCATAGCAGCACCTACTCCCAACCCGGCGAAGCCCAATTCTGATATAGGAGTATCCAACACCCGTTCTGCCCCAAATTCATCCAGCATGCCTTGACTGACTTTGTAAGCGCCATTGTATTCCGCAACTTCCTCACCCATCAGGAATATTTTATCGTCACGACGCATTTCCTCACTCATGGCTTCGCGAAGGGCTTCTCTGAACTGGATTTCTCTCATAGTGTAGTGATTTGAATCTTGGCTGTCAAAATTAGGAATTCGCAGTCAATTAACAAACTGACGTTCAACAATAAAAAAACCCTGTGGAGTTGTCCACAGGGTTTTTTTGATCTTTAAGATCTGTTATTTGAGTGCATCGATAAATCCGGGGCTACTCTTTACAGAGAGGAATTCCAGATCACCGGCAGCCATTTCTTTAACAGATGCATCGGCCTTAGCAGCGGCAGCCAAGTGCTGAATCGCGTCATCGGCATTGCCCAAACGTGCTGAAGTGATAGCAGCAGCGTAATGAGCCATAGCATCGTTATTGTTGCCTTTGGTAACCTCATTGAATGAAGTCAGGGCGTTTTGATAGTCCTTGTTCAACAACTGAGCCAGTCCCTTGTTGTACAGGTTCTCGCTGCTCTCTTTGGAGCTTGACAAGGAACGAATGGCCGCGTCATAGTTTCCTTGACGCAACTCTACCAGACCTTTTACACCATTGATCTCAGCAGTGAGTTCATTGGAAGGATTCATGCCCAATGCTTTGCTTACAGCTTCTGCCGCGGCATCAACATTACCTTGTACCAGATAAATAGAAGCCAGGTTATTGTGGGCCTCAGCATTTTCCTGCTTGCGATTCGCCAATTCGAATTGAGTCAACGCTTTTTCCATCAGTTCGGTATTGTTGCTCTTCATAGCTTTCTCCAGATAAACAGCACCCAGGTTGTTGTGAGAAGCCCAGCTGTCATTCTTCTTGGTGGCGGCCATGTAAATGCTTTCCTTTTCGTCCAGGGAAGGAGTCAAAGTGGCTGCATACCCTAATTCTTGATCGTTCAGAGTGTCGGGAGAAACCGTACCACCGGCCAGTTGCTTGGCCAAAACTGCGATTTCCGAATCTGATTTCTTATCCTTAACTGTTAGGACTTCGGTCTTAGCAGTTCTTAGTTGAGGATAGATATCACGGAATACTTTTCGGTAAGCAGGCAGCCTGTGTAAGGCATCCTCTTTCTCTTCGAAAGATCCTGAACCGTCTACGATATTCTTGATTTCTGATTTTGCTTCGTCATCCACGCCGTCATAGTCGGCCAGCATTTCTTTAAATTCCTGCCAGTCCTCTATTACAGGCTTCAAGATGAAATTGATGGAGTCAGCCATACCCTCATAGTCGTATCGTCGCATTTGTCGATCGTAGAAAGATTGAATAGCTTCGGCACGATCTTGAGAAAGCCGAGAATTAACACGTTCGGCACCTTCAGGAGAGTGGGTTCCGGTTATAGTTACGGTTCTGGTCACGTTTTTCTTAGCGATAAAGGCATCGAAATCCTTACCCCTGTCGCTTCGACGTTCGGAGCTTCTCAGTACGGAGCTACCTTGCAAGAAATAGAAGTCCACGTTAGTGGGAATCAATTCTTCCTGGTTGTTGTAGCCATGAGGAGCATATGCTGCATAAGCTACAGGCTTGTACAATTGAGAAGTGGTAATTACACCTCGAGCTACCTCCAGTCTTTCGGAAGCTTTTTCCTTACCGCTCTTAGGGTCAGATGCAACCCCTTGAACAGTCAGTCGGCCCGATTTCATAGCCTCTTCATAAGGCATAGAGAAGCTAGCACTTTTACTAGGCTGCTCGGTGTCGTAGTTTGGAAATTGTTCGCGGCTGAAATCCACGCCGTCAAACCCGTGTTCTTTGTCCCCGTATTCGTAAAAAGTTTTTACGGTATATACTTTTCCCTTTTTCAGCATTTTGACTGGAATCTTAGCGGACATATCGAAGTCCACGGTGTTTCCATGCAACTCAAGGGGTGAAGGGGCTACAGTCAGTTCTTGTTCCTGAGACATCTTAACCATCTGGCTAAGAGAACATCCGGAAAAAATCAGCGTTGCTGCTATTAGAACTGCATAGATAATGTTTCCTTTCTGAGTCATGATAAAAAAATTTGTTAAGGTTTACTTGGACGTAAAATTATTGTTATAATCTTACTATTGCAATTTATGAGTTTAAAAAATTAAATAAGTGACTTGTAAAAAGACTAAGTTGATCGCTATATTTGTTTAAAAATTAAGTTTTGATGAAAAAAATTCAACAATACTTTGAGTCTCAAGCATTCGGAGTTTGCGCAAAATTAGGCGAAAAACTAAGAATTCCAACCTCAAGTATCCGAATATTTTTCATCTACTCTTCTTTTCTAACATTTGGTTCCCCACTAATATTGTACTTGGGATTAGCTTTTATCATGAACTTCCGCAAGCACCTGCGTAGAAAGCATAATTCCATTTGGTACTAACTGTCAACCGTCAATTCCCCATAGGTTTTTTTTCCTTTAACAAAATAGTCCCAAACGATCATCCTATTGTACAATAAACCGGGCTTTAAGGTCACAGGCTTTTGCCGCTTGCCCATTGTGTGAGGAATAGTCACAAAAAAAGCCGCTAAGGCCCTGATTACCGCCCAAAAGTGGGATAATGATCCGGTTAGGAGGAAACGTAGCGCAGCAATAATATCAAGAAACACGCGCAACGGTATTTTCCAAAAGGTTTGAGTAGGCGTGGAATTTTTAAGCAACAGACTCAAGCCATTCCTAAAGTTTAGATAAGTTTTACGGGGATTGGTAGTGGTAAGAGTACCACCCCCCACATGGTACACTTGGCTGGTGGCCACATAACCTACTTTCATCCCGTGCAAATGGCAACGCCAGCAAAGATCAATCTCTTCCATGTGGGCGAAGAAATCTTCATCGAAGCCACCTAGTGATTTGAAAAGGTCGGCACGTACTGCCATACAGGCACCACCTGCCCAGAAAATATCCTGATTGGTTTGGTATTGCCCATGATTTTTTTCCAAAGTGTGGAACAGCCGCCCCCTGCAAAAAGGGTATCCCATAAAATCAAGTTGTCCTCCAGCGGCTCCGGCATAATCGAACCGGTCTTTTTGTTGATAGGAAAGAATTGCTGGTTGCACTATGCCCACGTGGTCATTTTCATCCAGATAGGTAATTAAGGGTTGATCCCAGTTTGGTGTAACCTCAACATCGGAGTTCAGCAGGATCCAATATTCGGAATTTACCTGGGGGAGTCCTCGGTTATAACCGCCGCTAAAGCCATAGTTTTGCTCCAGCTCAACTAGTTGCACCTGGGGATATTGCTGGCGAACGAATGTAGCAGAGTGATCTTGTGAGTGATTGTCTATCACTACCACGTGACTTTGGGAGGTGTTATTAACAACAGAGGGAAGGAACTGCCTGAGGTATTCTAGGCCATTGTAGTTTAGAATGACTACCGCAGATCTATCCATTCAAGATGCTGCCAAGGTCAAATCCGGGAATATTGGGAAGTATTCCGTCCGTACTTTCTTTCATAACCTTACTGGCCTTTTCTTCTACGGCGTCAACGGCTTTGTTGACAGCGGCGATGATCAGGTCTTTGCGCATTTCCGCATCTTGGGGATTATTTAAAGATTCATCTATAGCGAGATCAACTAGTTGCTTTTTACCGTTTACCACTGCTTTAACCAACCCGGCACCGGATTCTCCCTCGGCCGTTATATTAACCAGGTTGTCCTGAGCAGCTTTTATTTTATTCTGGGCTTCCTTGATTTGGCCCATGATTTTCATCATATCAAACATAGATCAGTTCATTTACTTAACACATTTACCGCACCGCTTTTGGATACAGCCCTACCTTGAGGATCAATGGCGGTTACCTGGTATACGTAAGAGCCATCCGGTACCAGAGATCCTTTATAGATCCCATCCCATCCCTCATCGAGATCCTCAGATCGGAACAACAGCTCGCCCCAGCGGCTGTAAATTTCCATACTAAATTCCTCAATAAATAGACCTTTAGCAAGAAATATGTCATTAAGCCCGTCATTGTTGGGTGTGAAACTATTGGGGAGGAAAACTTGTATCGGTATGTCCAGAACCACAATATTAGAATAGCTGATCAAAGGGTTCGCATCATTGGAGATCGCCACAATGCGATATTGGGTGATCTGCCTGGTGGTACTGATCAGGTCAGTGTAATTGGTGGTTCCGCTGCCTACTATTATAGGACTGCCAATCAAAGCCCCATTTTCGTCCATGATTTCAATCTGATATTCTCTGACACCATTTTGCCAACCCAAGTACGGCGACCAACCTAACAGAAAATTTTGATTGTCTATATTTTCACCGAGTAGTAATAGGGCGCAAGCGGTAACGCTGGCACCGCTTTGATTACCACACCCGTCCTCATAGACCAGCCCGTAGCAATGGGTGTTCACCTGTGTTCTCAAGTTCACATCGGTAAATGGAATGATATTGGGATTGGCAATAATCTGAAAGGGTTCATTATTGATGGAACGGCTTAAGGTATAACTGTTGAGTTGGAAATTGACGGTATCGGGAACCTGCCAATCCACTGTAATACTGGGCCCGTCGACTGAAACAGTTATGGACTGGACCGTCGGGGGCATGGTAGTGCTAGTGCCAGTTACACAAATGACCGCGGAAAGACTGCGGCTCCCATTATTGTAGCGGGTGATCAGCTGATAGCAATAGTCAACATTACAGGCCACCAGGGTATCGGTGTAGCTGTTAATACCACCGTTGGTTATTGGCGGTCCCAAGGGATTCCCATTCTTTTGGATCTCAAAATTGTTGAAGTTGATAATTTCTGTGGCCCAATCCAACTGATTTTGACTGTCTAACGCTACTGCCTGTAGATTTACGGAGCAAATCGTATCGGAGTAGCTTCGGGTGTTATTACAAGGATCCAGTGCGGCTAACCGGAAGCAATAAAAGTTGTCGGCTGTATTAAGACCATTAATGGTAAATCTATTGCCTGAAACAATGCCTACGTCGCTAAAACCCGACGATCCGTTGTTGCTGATTTCCAGCATGTATTTTACCTGGTTGTTGACTATGTAGTCCAACGATATTACTCCGGTCGCAGGGTCACTAACATCCACGGTTAGCTGGCTGATATTGGAGGTCGGTATGTTATTTACCGGGCTTACATTAATGGTGCTGTCGGCACAATTTTGGGGTCCGTTGGTATAGAATCCGCTTAAGGTGACCGGATATAATCCGGGTACCGCGGGGTAGGTGTGATTTAAATTACTGGTGGGAGGCGATCCATCACCATAATCTATGCTGAACTGATCATAGATGGTGTCATTTACTTGTATCTGAACTTCATAATTATTACAGAGGAGTACTTCGAATTGGGGTGTATGGGCATCAAAGACTTCGATTACCAGGGTATCGGTGCGGGGAACAAGGTTAGTAAGGACCTGAACTAAGGTGTAAGTGCCAGGCTGGGCATAGGTAAACGTGGTAGTACTGGTAGCGGTCATGGAGGCGCAGGCCACCGCATCGAATTTAGGAGAACTGCTGATGCATGTATCTACATCGTAAAAGTATTGATCGTTAATTTCACCGGAAATGTTAGTGACGTTCACCGTCAACGGGGTGCACCCCCTCACATAGTCCACTTGGAATCTACCTAATGGACTGGTGACTTGGCCCTGTGCTGTTAAAGAGCATACCGCCAATAAAACTAAACTTATATGGAAAAGGGATTTCTGCATGACGTCCTACTACTGGACGAGATAAATGTGCATTTTGTCTCCAAGCATAACGGTAAAACGGCCGGCAAAGTGCTTGTTTTTCATACTTTTAATGGGCTTAGCGCCATTATTTCATTTGGGCAAGGAACTGATCTCGGGTCATCTGACTTTGGGTTCCAGCTTGCATGTCTTTTACTGAGATCACATCCTGCTCCAGTTCTTCAGAACCAATCAGCGCTACCCAAGGTATATTTTTTTTATTGGCATAGGCTAATGGCTTCTTTAATTTTGCGCGATCTGGATACAACTCACTAGATATTCCTTCAAACCTCAGACTGCTCAACAGCTCCAAGGCTGACCCCAAACTTTCTTCATCCAAGCTTACCAGTAGTACTTTGGTAAATTGTAATTGATCAGAAGGGAAAAGCTCTAGTTGTTCCATTACATCATACAGGCGATCTACACCAAAACTTATGCCTACACCAGAAACATCTGGCAGTCCAAAAACTCCTGTAAGATCATCATATCGACCTCCTCCGGAAACGCTTCCCACGGTGGCGTTATTAACAACTACTTCGAAAATAGTACCGGTATAATAGGACAACCCTCTGGCTAAGCTGGCATCGAATTGCAATTTAGCATGGGTAAGTCCTAATTGTTGAACCAGGAGGTGCATATTATCCAGATCAGCGATCCCTTCACTGGCTCCTGCCGTGGCCCCTAAATTCTTGATCAGTACTTCCTTAATTTCAGACCAATCCCCTTTCCATGAAGTCATGGACAAAAGTTGATCAATGGAACCTTGAGCAAATCCTTTTTGGGTAAGCTCCTGAGCCATCTTTTCTGCCCCGATCTTCTGGAATTTATCCAGTGACACCGCCAGTTCGGCTTCCCTGCCGGCCGCCCCAATTGCTTCAGCCATACCACCCAGGATCTTGCGGTGGTTGGCCAGGATAGTAAAGTCACTTATGCCTAATCGCTGAAAAACTTCGTTGATCATAGCCACGATTTCGGCTTCGCACAGCAATGAGTCGGTGCCTACAATATCAGCATCACATTGCATGAATTCGCGATACCTTCCTCGTTGTGGACGGTCAGCTCGCCACACCGGCTGCATCTGATAGCGTTTAAAAGGAAAGGTGATCTCATGGCGGTGCATCACCACATAACGGGCAAAAGGAACGGTAAGGTCGTATCGTAAACCCTTTTCTGATATTTTGTCCAATAGGTGTTTGGACCCCCCTTCAAAGTCTTGAGGTTGGGTTTTTTTAAGGTAATCTCCGGAATTTAAGATCTTAAAAAGCAGCTGGTCACCTTCTTCCCCGTATTTCCCGGTCAACACTGAGAGCTGTTCCATGGAAGGAGTTTCCAGGGGTTGAAATCCATACTTCTCGAATATCCGGCGTATGTGATCCAGAACAAACTGGCGCTTGGCCATGGTTTGCGGACCAAAATCTCGGGTACCTTTGGGCACTCCAAGTTGATTTGAGCTCATAGATTCCTTTTTGCCCAAAAGTACGAAAAAGAATGTAATACCAGCAGTTTACTGCATGAAGCACCCTAGAAAATAATTGAAAACAGCACTATGTAAATCAGTATAATTCCCTTACCTTTGCAAGCTCGATTTAAAATTTTCATCATGGCTGTAACACGTTTAAAAAGAAAGGATCGTCGTAATAAAGCTCGTGCGCACAATCGCATAAAAAGGATGAAGCAGCTGACCCAACGACCGGTTATCAGGAAGATGGAGGGTGTAGCCAGCGGTGCAGCTGTTGAGGCCTCCGCCGATTCCGCTCAAGAGGAGGAATAGTCAGCTACCAATAGCTCCTCGTTTTCCCAATTCAATTACTTCCAAGTTAGCAATTTGACCTCGATGCAGGTTCATACGCATAATAGTCTTCATGCGGTGAAATCCCTGTCGCCCGGCGGCCCCCGGGTTGACATACCACATATTATGGTGTAGTGGGTCTTTCTGCACTTTCAATATATGGCTGTGTCCACATATTAAGATGCTTGGCCGCCTGGACTTAATCAATGATCGCACCCGTGGTTCATACCGTTTGGGTGAGCCCGCGATGTGTGTCATAAAGATCAACAGTCCTTCACGTTCCAGCCAAAGGTCTTCCTGGCACTGATGCCTAATGACAGGGTCATCTATATTACCGTAAACCGCAAAAGTAGGTTTCATGGCCTGCAGATCTTCCAGCACTTGTAAACTGCCAATATCACCAGCATGCCAAATTTCCTCGCAAGAACCAAAGTATGAACTTATCTGTGGATCTAAATAACTATGGGTATCTGAAATTAGACCAATGGTCATTGCCTAGTTTTTAAAAATGCAAACAATGTCCAAAAAAGACAAAAAATAAAGAAAATGTTACCTCCGGTGGAGATTACCAGTATAAAATTGCAACTTGGGACAATATTACCACAAATGGGTATGTTCATTAAAACAAGATTTGTACGGATTCTTACCTTTGGTTTTGCCAACGGCATTTGCCTATACCCATTTGTATTGATCGGTAAGGAGATTGAACTTACCCATCGTCTGATCACTCATGAAAAGATCCACTTAAGGCAACAGCTGGAAACTCTGGTTTTGCCTTTTTATATTTTCTACTTTTTGGAATTTCTATTCCGTCTTTTGCAATACCGGAATTTTGGTAAAGCCTACCGCAACATAAGTTTTGAACGCGAGGCTTACTATTTTGAATCTCATATTGACTATTTGGAAATCCGCAGACCTTATACCTGGGTTAAATTCATGTCGCGGTCCGAACCCAAATTAACTAGTTACTAATGGCCCTTACACCTTCTAACATGCTGCCTTTGGGTACCAAAGCGCCTGCTTTTGAACTTCCTGACACCGTCTCCGGTAAATCCTTAAGTTTAGAAGAACTGGCTTCGGCTAAGGGAACGGTGATCATGTTCATTTGCAACCACTGCCCCTATGTGAAGCACGTTAATGAGGAATTGGTAAGATTGGCGCAAGATTATCAAACTAAGGGTATTGCTTTTATTGCCATTAGCTCCAACGATGTGGTTAATTACCCTCAGGACAGTCCGCAAGAGATGAAAAGAACGGCAGAACAGCTGGGTTACACCTTTCCTTATCTATATGATGAAACTCAGGAGGTTGCCAAATCCTACGACGCCGCCTGTACTCCGGATTTTTATTTGTTTGACGATTCTTTGAGCCTGACCTACAGGGGTCAGCTTGACAACAGTCGCCCGGGCAATGATATTCCCTTATCCGGAAAGGACTTAAGAGCTGCACTGGATCAAACCTTGTCCGGACAACCCATTGCCACTACCCAGATCCCTTCGGTGGGATGCAATATCAAGTGGAAGGATAACTGAGGTCAGTTATTTTCCTTGTTGGTCCTTAACCGTATGGAGGCATCATCGGCGCGAATCACCACTGAAGCATTGCCACCTGGAAGTTTGTAATTACTACTGTGTTCGGATTTGTCAATTAGGTCGTATTGAGAGCTGGCGGAAATCCTGCCATCATCATGATCTATATCGAAATTGCCTCCACCTCCGGTAATGAATAGTTCGACATAGCCATCATCACAGGATATTTTATAATTCCCCAAACTATTTAAGCTGGTTTCCAAGGTGATGTTTCCATCATCGGACTTAGCTACCAACTCTCGGAAAGAGGCATTGGAAATCTCCAGGTCGCCGTCCTCTATATCCGCATAAAGTTCTCCTTTTCCGGTATTCATGGTCACGTCTCCGTCATCGATGCGAAAGGTAAACTTTGAACCGCGGCAATCCATTAGTTGAACATCGCCGTCATCCACTGTTAGGTCAACATCACCGTGAATGTTTCGGATCACATAGTCGTCATCATCACCCTTAATTTCCAGGCTGGCTTTGGTGGGGGCTTCAATAGTGATGCGATAATCCTCGTAGGAATACCCCATAAGTGTCCAACTACTGCCATTATTTTGACGATCGGAAATGTACAGATCACCATCTCGGTTGTAAACATCGACAGTAATATCTTGCTCATCACCCCAACGCAGGCCCCCTTGCTTTATCTTACGGTAAATCACCACCTTTACTTTATCTATCGAGGTCCCGGTAATTTTCACATCGGCATCGTCAGTATTCATATGGATGGTTCCATTATCAGCCAGATTGAAAGATTGATCCATGGTAAATTCCCGGTTTTTCTGGGACCATAATAACAAAGGAGCACCAATGAGAATCAGGGTTAGGTAGGTTTTCATAGTTCAGTACTTTAGTTGTAGATGAGGAGTTGTAAGTGAGGTCTTCAATTTATTAACTTTAGTCAGAAGTTACACACAAAAATCCGAATTATTGAAAGCTATACAGATCAAGGCTTTTGGAGATGCCGACCAACTATATTTAGACGAGGTCCCAACTCCCCAGGTTACCGATAATGAAGTGCTGATTAAAGTCCATGGTGCGGCCTTGAACCGTGCTGATTTGTTACAGAGGCGAGGGCTATATCCCCCACCAGAGGGAGCCAGTGAAATATTGGGACTGGAAGTTTGCGGTGAGGTCGTGCAAACGGGTTCCGGAGCTCAGAAGTGGAAAGGCCAGCGCGTTATGAGTTTATTATCAGGTGGCGGCTACGCAGAATATGTAACGGTGGACCAGGGCCTGGTGCTGCCTCTTCCAGAAAATATCACCATGGAAGATGGGGCAGGCATCATGGAAGCCTTTTTGACGGCTTTTCAGGCATTATATTGGTTGGCCGGGATTAAATCCGGTGAAAGGGTGCTGATACATGCAGGCGCCAGTGGCGTAGGGACAGCGGCTATCCAATTAGCAAAAAGTACAGGCGCTGAAGTGTGGGTAACAGCTTCATCTGCTAAGCACGCTTTTTGCAAACAGCTAGGTGCCAATCACACCATTGACTATGTCGATCAGGACTTTTCCCAAGAAATTGACCCCGGCGGAGTCAATATGATCATGGACTTTGTGGGTGCACCGTATTTTCAGAGAAACCTACAAAGCCTGGCCATGGATGGCCGACTGGTAATGCAAGGATTTTTAGGAGGCACTAAAATGTCTTCTGTTGATTTATCAGCCATTCTGAAGAAAAGGTTAACCATCATGGGCTCAACCCTGCGCTCCCGACCTCTGGACTATCGGGTTAAATTGATAAAGGATTTTGAACTGCAATGTTGGCAAAAATTTTGTAACGTTGACCTAAAACCAGTCATAGACCGGGTTTTTGAATGGGAGCAGGTAGTGGAAGCGCATCAGTATATGGAATCCAATCAGAACAAAGGGAAGATAATATTACGAATAGCATCATAATGGATTCACCAAAATTAATAGAAGCTAAGTACCAGCAAATTGCTGAAACCTATTTGGAGTATCTCGAACAGGCCAACCTGGATGGAATACTATCATTGTTTGATCCTCAAGGCGTGGTTATATCTCCTATCTATGGACAGCGTTCGGCGCGAGACTTTTATGAAGCTCTTTTGGCAGACACCCAGAATAGTGAAACTAAAATGCTGGACATATTGATCAATTCACAAAACAAATGTTTGGCCTTGTTTTTTCATTATCGATGGACGCTCAGCCACGGTGATATGGTTAGTTTCGATTGTGTGGATCTATTCCGGCTAAATCATGACCACAAGATCATTTCCCTAAGGATCATTTACGATACTTATCCCATCAGGCCGCTGCTTGACTAGAAAACCGTTCCTGTAAGCGGATCGCCGTTTAAAAATTCCTATCTAAACCTGGCAGTAATTGACTACAGCCAGGTTCCTTTTATGTGTATTTTTGTTTAAATACCCGTTTTGCTTTGAAAAAATATCAGATCATAACGCTTATAATACTAATCTGGACCTTACTGGTATCGGTAAACGTACAGAATAAGCTTGAAGCAACCGCCCTGGCGACCGTGCAACAATATATAGGAGCGTATGAAAGCGGGCACCCATCCGATCAAGATGGGGAACCTTGCAATTCCAAAAGTATCCCTGAAGCCTTAGAAGCCGGAAGAATATTACTGCTAGCCCCCCTAATGAACATCTTACATTAGGTTCTCCTGTTAATCATTTGAGGAGTCTACTGTTATTGATATATTGACTCTTTCAATTTTTCACGATAAAACGATATATCAAATATGACCACTGTCAATTTAAAAGGTAATCCCGTTGCTATAAAGGGTGCGCTGCCCTCTGTAAACAGCCAGGCCGAAAACTTTTCTTTTGTTAAATCTGACCTTAGTGAAGGAAGTTTGGCAGATTATGGAGATAAGGTTAAAGTGCTATTGGCTGTACCTAGTTTGGATACTGGTGTTTGTGCTATTGAAACCAAAAGGTTCAACGAAGAATTAAGCGCCAAGGAGGGTGTTCAGGCATTGGTAATATCAAAAGATCTACCCTTTGCCATGGGCAGGTTTTGTGAGACCAATAGCATTAAAAACGTAACCAGCGCTTCGGATTTTCGATATAACACCTTTAGCCAGCTTTACAACACTGAAATCATGGAAGGGCCGCTGAAGGGACTTTCTTGCAGGGCCGTGCTGGTGGTTGACCATGAGGGGAACATTACCTATACGGAATTAGTCCCGGAAATAACACAAGAGCCCAACTATGAAGCAGCACTGCAAGCTGTAAACAACCTGCTGTAACCGCTCCAGCTGGGCTCGAGTTACCCGACCTCTAATCTTACTTAATTTCCGTAACCCTAAACCGGTCTAGCAGGAAAAGGCCAGAGAACACGGTTATAACCAAAACCGCGAACATGGTTAGGGCCACACTAAGAATTTCTTGTGGTGAATGGGGGAATTGGCGTAAAACGTAAACAGCTCCTCCCACTGCATATAAGGTAATTAGGGAATAAAATATGGTGGTGATTAATCCTATTTTCTTTTCCATGATTGGATCAGGTTTAAGTTCTTAATTGACATTCACCAATAAGAACGACTTCAAGAAACCCTCGGATTAAAAATTTGCCTCAAAGAAGTCTCAACTTCTAAAGGTGAGACCAACTATTAGCAATGGGCAGTTTACATGGGTAATTAGCAATGGGCAATTAACTGTTAATAGCCTTTTGATACTCATTTGGCGTTTGGCCGGTCACCTTTTTGAAGATACGGTTAAATGAAGCTTTTGAGTTGAAGCCGCTTTCCTGAGCAATGCCCAACAAGGTGATATTACTAAAGGACGGATCCGATAATTTTCTTTTCACCTCTTCAACCCTAAAACTATTAATCAATTCAAAAAAGTTCTGACCGAATTCCCGGTTGATCAATTGACTGAGTTGATGTGCCGGGATATTCAGGCGGGAGGCCAGGTCTTGCAGGGTTAGCTTATTTTGTAGATAAGGCTTCTCATCTTCCAGTATTTGAATGAGGCGGGTTTTTTCTGCGGTATATAAGTGGGGATCTACGGTTATCTTTTTTTGAGAGGCTTGACGTGATATGGTAGTAGGCGCCAGTTGCGCAAATACCGGAGACTGCTTAATGCCGTAATACCCGAGAGCAACGATCCAAACGGACATGGCCAGGAAAATTATTAATTCGGTGTCGGACATGGCTACTTCGGGAACATTAACCTTGGCTATAGTCAGTCCGAAAAAAAGGATCAATACCACTGCCATACTCCAGATAAGGTAGCGCAGCCAGTTAAGATCTATACGTTCATGATTGGAAAACATATCGCCGATCTGACGGCGATGTGTGCTTAGTAATCGCAAACTTATAACGATATAAACTGGCCCAATCAACGCTTTGATCAATAATAAAATACCTTCTAAAAGTTCCGGGCCCTCTTGCCACAAGCTTTCGGAATAAGCTAGTTTCTCTCCGCCGCTTTTGCTATAGAACGGGATCAAAGCCAGATTATAGATAAGAAAGGGAATAAAGTGATAAAGGTATTCCCTTTTGAACTTGGCTTTTTGGGAAATGGTGGTATCCACATATATATACAACAAAGGTCCGTATAGGAATACCAATGAGGAAGTACTGCCTACCAGATGGGGAAATTGGCTGTAAAACCCCAGTAGTTCCAGATAATTAATGGCCAGGTGAATAGCAATAATTAACAACCAACAGCTTAGCACCAGGTCGGAAAGAGCTCGACTACTCTTGTTATATAACAATGCTGCAAAAAATACTGCCTGTACAGCACCTATAGCAAGTATCACTTCCATATTTCGAAAATATAACTATCGATGACAAAAAGAAAACCCTGACGATTATCGCCAGGGTTAAAACAATATGAAAAGGATTCTACTAATTGCTAATTTGTACCATGTAAATGGTATGATTACCGTCAGTTATTAATACATCTCCTTCCACTAACAACTGAGGGTCATTAATCTCCTGGGCGGGCCCCTGAAACATCAATTCAAAATCATAATTGTAAACAGTCACCATGGGGACTTTCGTGTTGAAGTCATCCTCCCATAAATACGCTAACAACTTCACCATTTCTTGATGATCAATAGTCACGCCAGGATTGTTCCTACTTCCGATATGAGCCTGGGCCGTGGTGTGCAACCCCGCTACGATGGCCACCAGGATACCTATGATCAAGGTTAGTTTTTTAAGCACCTGATGAGTTAGATTCGGTTTCATTTCACTGGTTTTAGTTGATTTTACTAGGCCAAAAGCAATGCCAAAAAATTAACTACCTGATTATGAACCACTTAAAAAAATCAAGAAAACCAAAAGTGTTCTATTGCGGACATTTCACTGCACACAAACGAACGACAACAGCCATTAACTTCATGGATTATGCCTTCAAATGGGAATAGCAATTGTTTTTATTTCTAACTTGCGAATTCCTGAATTAAGAAATTTGAAGAACTTAAATCTCTACTGGCTACTGCTCTTCCCTCATTTGTTATTCAGTCAAAACGGATCCAATTTATCGGTACATATTAAGCCTGCTGATCAGCCCATAGTTTTGGATGGAGTTTTGGATGAGGCAGCTTGGTCCAATGCACAAAAGTGTGGTGGGTTCCATCAATATTTCCCCTCGGACAGCACTTTGGCGGAGGGCCAGTCGGAGATTCGCATGACTTACGATCAGCAATACCTGTATATTGCGGTTAAGTGTTACAGTGAGGATCCGCGGACTTACAGTATTTCGTCACTCCGGAGGGATTACCGTGGGCTAAATAATGATGGGATAACCATACTATTAGACACCTATGGGGATCAAACCAATGCTTTTGCTTTCGGCCTTACCCCTTATGGCGTGCGGCGTGAGGCCTTAATATCTAATGGAGGAGCTTCGCGACAGGATTTTAGCCTATCATGGGACAACAAGTGGACAGCCGAATCCAAGATATATTCGGGCTATTGGATTGGAGAGATGGCCATTCCATTTAAGACATTGAGGTATAAGGAAGGATCAAAAATCTGGAGATTCAATGCATACCGGTTGGATACCCATCATAATGAACGTTCTACCCTGAACAAGATTCCCCGAAATTTTATAATTTTCTCACTGGCATTTTCTACGGAACTAATCTGGGATCAGCCTTTGAAAAAACCAGGTCCAAATATTTCTTTGATCCCTTATACTACCGCAAGTCTGAGTAAAGATCACGAGAATGGTCAAAGCACTACTGGCGATATCAGCGTAGGAGGTGATGCTAAAATCGCGCTAACTCCTGGATTAAACCTGGACTTAACCTTTAACCCCGATTTTTCCCAAGTAGAGGTAGATCGTCAGGTTACTAACCTCACCAGGTTTGAGCTGAGCTTTCCTGAACGGCGCCAGTTCTTTTTAGAGAACGCCGATCTTTTCGCCAGTTTCGGTGAGAACAATGCCCGTCCGTTTTTCTCACGAAGAATTGGAATAGCCCGAGATACCGTTCAGGGTTTAAACGTCCAAAATAAGATCCACTATGGAGTAAGACTTAGCGGTAAAATCGATAAAAACTGGCGATTGGGATTATTAAACATGCAAACCGCTCGGGAGCAATCATTGGGGCTGCCATCGGCGAATCACACCGTTGCGGCAATACAACGCCGGATGTTTCAAAGATCAAATTTGTCGTTATTCTTAGTTAACAAACAAAATACGGGGGCCGCGACAGAAGATGACGACCGGTACAATCGAGTAATGGGTGTGGAGTACAACTTAGCCTCGGCGGATAATCGTTGGATCGGCAAGGCCTACTATCACCGGAGTATGGACCCCGAGTTTTCTGACGATCAGTACGCCCATGGCTTCTCCCTGCAGCGCAGTACCCGCCGGCTGGAGCTGAATTGGGCTCACCAGGTGGTAGGGGAAGGGTACAAAGTAGAGGATGGTTTCGCTCCCCGAACCGGCTTTAAAAAGATAAATCCATCTGTAGAGTATGCTTTTTATCCCAGTAACCAACTGATCAATGAACATGGCCCCGAATTGAGCTATGAGCATATTTGGGATAACGACCGAAAAACAGACGAGGCTTTGAGCCTGGAATATCGGTTCAATTTTCAGAACAACAGCAGACTTAGAATGGCTTGGGTTCGCGAGTACACTTACTTATTTTCAGATTTCGACCCTTCAGGAAAAGACGGGGAACCCTTACCAGAAGGGAGTGACTATGATTACCAATATTATGCCTTCGAATTTCAGTCCGATCAAAGGAAGCTATTCAATTTTGAATTACGCTCAGAAGGGGGAGAGTTCTTTAATGGTCGACGGTTCAATATAGGTGCAGAGATCAACTATCGCTGGCAGCCCAAGGGTGTCTTCTCTTTGGACTTTGATTATAATCATCTGGAAATGCCCGACCCTTACCAGGATGCGGACATCTGGTTGGTAGGTCCCAGGTTAGACCTTACATTCAGCCGAAGTATCTTTATAAGTGCATTGGCGCAATACAATAGTCAAATAGAAAATATCAATATTAACGCTCGGTTTCAATGGCGTTATAACCCGGTGTCCGATCTGTTTATTGTGTATACGGACAACTACTGGCCGGATAGCTTTCGGATAAAGAATCGGGCGTTAGTGCTGAAATTTACCTATTGGTTAAACATTTAATTGATCGAGACGCACCTGCGTTTATGTTGGCGACGCACGTAAGTTTCCAGTTTCTATTTGGCAGAGTTTCCTTATTTTTATCGTTCCTTAAACCCAATAAATATGAAACACCTAATTGTTAACCTGGGGTGCTTTGCTCTCCTTTGTTTCACAATTACCGAACTGGTAGCACAAACCACTCCTCCCATATCAGATCCCAGGTTGTACCAAATCGCTATGGCTCCTAGCGCTGACCGTATCCAAACCGACATCGAAAAACTGGTGAGTTTCGGCACTCGCAACACCCTCTCTGATACGCTGTCCCAAACCCGGGGGATAGGTGCTGCCCGCCGTTGGATCAAAATGGAGTTTGAAAGCATCAGCGCACAATGTAGAGGGTGTTTAGAAGTTTATTTTCAGCGAAATCTGGTAAAAGCCGGCGAAAGCAGTCGCATTCCACAAGATACCTGGATCGTAAACGTAGTGGCTATTCAGCGGGGTACTCTACACCCCAACCGGTATGTGATCATGTCAGGTGACATCGACAGCCGAGTTACCGATGTGTTGAATGCCACTTCCGATAGTCCCGGAGCTAATGACAATGCATCAGGTATGGCAGGTACTTTAGAAGCGGCACGAATTCTGAGTAAGTATCAATTTGAGAACAGTATCGTGTATGTTGGTTTGTCAGGAGAAGAACAAGGCCTCTTTGGGGGCAAGCACATGGCAAAGGTAGCCAAGGAACAAGGTTGGGACATCATTGGGGTGCTCAACAACGATATGATCGGAAATATTGAGGGCGTGGACGGGGTTATTGAAAACAATACCTTCCGGGTATTTTCCGAACCTACTCCCGTAACCGAATCGGATCGACAAAGAAGGATGCGCAGGTTTTATGGCGGTGAGGTGGATGGGATCTCCAGGCAACTCGCCCGGTATGTACATCGGCTGACCCGCCAATATATGGATAACCTTGAAGCCCTCATGATCTACCGGTTGGATAGATTTGGTCGTGGAGGACATCACCGACCGTTCAATGATGAAGGCTACGCAGGAGTACGTATAATGGAAACCCACGAAAATTATCATCGTCAGCACCAGGATATACGAGTGGAGAACGGGATCTCCTACGGTGATGTGATAGAAGGGGTCAATTTTGAGTATGCCGCTAAGTTAACCGCCGTCAATGCCCTCACCCTGGCTTCTCTGGCCTGGTCCCCTCAGGTTCCACAGGAAGTAGAAATCGGTGGCGCCGTAGAACCTTCTACACGGTTAAGATGGAAGGTCAGTGAAGATCCTCACTTAGCCGGATACAAGATTTATTGGCGACGAACCACCTCGCCACAGTGGGAATACTCAAAGTTTGTGGGCATGGCAGCAGACTATACCCTGGAAAATCTGGTTATTGACAACTACCTGTTCGGAGTGGCTTCAGTAAGCAAAGACGGGCACGAAAGCCCTGTAGTGTTTCCTCAGTCCTTGATCCCGAGGGATCAGTAGAGACTTAGGCTTAAAGACCCAGGTGTTCAGTTCCTTGCTCGAAAACGATATCTACTGGTATGTTTGCGGCCTCTAACAGATCCAAATCAGCCTGCAGCGCATCGTTTATTAAGCCCATCTCACTCACCAATTGAGCTACACCCTGATAATCTCCGTCTCCCTGAAGGGTAAGGATCTTTTCGGATAAGGCGGACATAGCTTCCTGCATTTTATCGAAATTAACCCGGTAATGTCCGTTGGATTCTTCCCGTTCAAATGCCCCGTATTGCTTAAAGAAATTAAAGCGGATCATATTGGCCTTACCGTGAGCACTGGAAGCCCCAAAACGTACCGAACGAAAGATCCCCGCCAGGAAAGTAGTATAGTAGTCGTTCAGATCACCTGCTATTTCCCCTTTCTCATGCAATTGGGTAATCATATACAGTCCTAAAATATCTGCTTTGCCTTCTTCCAGGGCGGAAGCGTGTTCTTTAAGGGCAGCACGTACGGTTCCCGATCCGTCGATGGTATTTTTGATGCCCAAACCATGCGCCACTTCGTGGAACATGGTGTTGGCAAAGAAAGCATCAAATGTGATGTGTTTTCTTTGGTCCTCGGCGATCAGCAGTTGGCTTATAGGAACCAGGATCTTGTCGAATTTTGCCTGCATAGCATTTTTCAGTTGAAGCCTTCGGGTTCCTTTGGCCAATTGCACTTCTTCGTCATTGGGAAGGTTTATGGCAATGGTCTTACTGCCAGAGTTACAATCGCCAGCATAATAAACCACATCATATGCATTCAAGTCAGCATTGGCCCCTGGAGTTTCCTTTTTGTATTGAGCAGGAACCGGTAGTCCCTGCTGTAGTTCCGGAAGTACCGTGGTATACTTGGCCAAACGTTCCGACCACTCCTGGTCTTTTATTAAAACGTAAGCCTCGTAGGAGGTCTTGGTACCAAACAGCTGATCCTCGTAACTTTCAATGGGTCCTATTACGATATCTATGGGGTTGGTTTTCATATCCATCCAGGCCAAATCGCTGGGTTGAAAATCATCCGTGACCAAGGCCTGTGATCGCAATTGTAGGTAGTTCCTAAATCCAGGATCATCGGCTAGTGCTGCAGCATCCATAAGCAGGTCAGCAGCTCTGCGCAATTGTGAGGCAAACTGTTCATGGTAAGGCACTGTAATTAAATCGCCATTGTCATTGCGACGTAGGAAGGTATAGAGGCTGTTCTTATCGGCTAAGGTACTGTTGTCAAATTCCTCCTTGGTCATATCGGTTGGATAAAAGTTCGCCCCCGCTGGCTTGGGACCGGCATCCTCCAGAAACGGAGCGTTGGCGTCCAAGCGGTCCCATGGACCGTAGTTGATGGTCACAAAACGCTCTGTGGTAGGCCCCAAAGAGGAATTCAATAGAGTTTGACGGTCCCCATATGCCTGATACCAAAATAGACTGTCCATTATTTTGGAGGCTTCTATCAGGATGGGGATCATTTGCCTCTGATTTTCTGAAAGATGACTCAGGTCGGAGGTCAGCTCGAAAGCTACATACTTATCCACCTTTTTTTGCATGGCCAGGGCTACACTATCGGCAGAGGACTCTTCAGTGTCGTTTTCCGATTCGGGGGGACTGCACTGAAAACCGATTAGCAGGGCAAATAACAGGGGGATTAAACTTAAGGGTTTCATATGGTACAGGGCTTTATTTTCTACCTTGTTTTAATACCACGCAAGGTAAAAAACCACTACCACTATACCAATAATGCTATTGACTATTGTTCTGACTTAGATAGGCCGGTGATTGAGGCTTAAGGTATACTTTTGCGTTTACATAGTCCATGATCACCAGGTAGTTGATCAAAAATTCACCACCAATCGATCCCATCTTATCATGAGAGAATTTCCCCTTCCTGGCATAATCTTCTGCATGGATGTACAGGGTGACCACTTCTGGTGCCAGTTCCGGACTTAGTCTTATTTGGGTTATGCCGTGATACCCATGGATATCGCCGCTTAACCCGCTTGCTAACCGGATTTTCATGGCCTGTTTTGGAGGCTGGATTTGGGGATGGGTTCCGGTGATTAAGGATAGGCCATAGGCAGCTCCCGTGTCCACCATAAGCTTAGAAGGTATCCGTTTGTCTCCAAGCAAGATTTCAGTTTCCAGAAAGGGTTTGGACTGTTCAAGGGAAAGATCGAATTGGTGAAATCCTGTGGGATCATATTGATCGGGTTCCATCAAGGTTAAGATATGTCTTTGGTAATCCAATGAAACGGCGAATCTAACAAATAACTGATACCCTATAACTCCGTGAATATCGAACCTCTTCATGTTTAGATAATCCTGACTTAAAACTACCATACCCATACTCTCCCCACTAATGCCAGATAGTTCCAGATCTACACCGGTCGTACGATAGCCCACCACGCGATGGCCGTTTCCAGCGCCAGCAAATTCGATTTTTCGGTCCCATAACAAGCCCAGCTCTTTTCCCAACTGCCGATCAAATAGTATGGCTTGGCTTGAGCCAGTGTCCAGTATGAAGTTCAAAGGTATCTTACCATTAACTTTCACCGGAATGATCACTTGATTATTGAAGGTATGAAAAGGAATTTCAAGGCTCTTCTGCGAAGGGTTATTAAAATTAAAACGACCTATATCATCGGCCGCAAAGCCTGTAAAGGACAAGGTGGTTAAAAGTACGACAAGTATAGTTAGGGTAGTGGTAATATAATACATAGAGGTAGGTCTGGTGGTACTATGATCAACGCTATCCTTCAATAGCCAGGTTATGACCTGGTTTGGGGTATTTTTACGAACGGGACTCAGGGATGATTAACGGTCATTTTAGCTATCTAATGGAAAAATATGTTTATAAGCGGTTAATGCTCCTTAAAAGGAAACGTCCGAAAGTGAACTGTTGTCCGGTTTTAGGTACATTTTGGAGCTACTTTAATCAAAGGCCACAGAGAATTTCCTTTAGAACCCATTACCTAAAGTGCCATCTTGTCCATTTGCAGGCATGGCTTATTTCGTAGTGGTATTTGTAGGCCTTTAGGGTAATCTGGGATACTTCCATGTGATATAGTTTGAAAGCAGGACCACGTTTGTTACCACTATGAAAGCCTATAGTTTAAGGTGCATTATAGTGAGATCAATGGCATGATACCTCCTGGTAGTTCCTGGAATTTGTTTTATTTCTTAATCCTTATCAAATTTGAGCCCAAACAGTATTAAATATGATTGTAAAGCAATTCTATGACAAAGGTCTGGCTCATGGGTCGTACGCTATTGAGAGTTCTGGTGAAGTAGCTTTGATAGATCCGGGCAGAGATCCACAGCCATATATTGATTTTGCAGAGGACCATAACGCCCGCATCATAGCGGTACTGGAGACTCATCCACATGCGGATTTTGCCAGCAGTCACCTGGAATTTCATGAAAAATATGGGGCCACCATTTACGTGAATCCCCAGATGGGGGTCGCTTATCCCCATAAAGCCGTAGGAGATGGTGATGAGATCTCAATGGGTCAGGTGGTCTTTAAGACCTTATTTACCCCCGGACACTCTCCCGATCACAATAGCTATTTATTGCTGGATGAAAACGGAATGGCTCACAGCGTTTTTACCGGTGATTCCCTGTTTGTAGGGGATGTGGGTCGGCCCGATCTTCGTGAAGGTGCTGGTAATTTGCAAATGCAGCGGGAAGGGCTGGCCAAGATGATGTTTGATACCGTCAATAATGTATTTAAAGAACTACCCGATCACATCACTGTTTATCCGGCTCATGGCGCAGGTTCGCTTTGCGGAAAGAATATGAGCACGGACACCTATAGTACCATAGGTCGTGAAAAATCAGAAAATTGGGCCTTTCAAGTGGCCCAGGAAGCAGATTTTGTGAAAGCCTTATTAGAGGACCAGCCTTTCATACCTAAATACTTCCCCTACGACGTGGATATTAATCGCAATGGCCTGCCAGGCTTGCAGGAGAGCATCATGGAAGTGCCTCATTTAGAAAACAACCGGCAATTGGACCCTAAAGCCCTGATCATTGATACCCGACCACAACAACTGTTTAAGGCAGGTCACATACCTGGTGCCATCAATCTTCAGGATGGTGGCAAGTTTGAAACCTGGTTGGGATCCATTGTGGGCCCAACGGAGTCATTTTATATAATTGCTCAAGATGTGCAAGAGCTGAAGCAAGTGATTGGTAAAACTGCCAAAATCGGATATGAGACCTTGATCAAAGGCGCCCTGGTTTCCACCGATGGTGCACAGTCCACTGAAGCTATCATCTTCGACGAATTTAAAGTCAACCCCGAGAGATTTACTATTGTAGACATTCGAAACCTCTCAGAATTTCAAGAGGGTGCTTTTTTTGATAGTGCCCTGAACATTCCACTCCCGGAACTTAGAGAGAGGGTTAGCGAAATACCGGCGGACAAACCTGTGGTGGTTCATTGTGCCGGTGGATATCGCTCAGCCGCCGGCGCCAGCATTGTATCAAAGGGCTTTGACAATGGTACTTTAGTTTATGATTTAGGTGAACATATAAAAGAATTTCAACCATGAATGATCGTATAAAGACCCTATGTGCCTGGCCTATATTACTATTTAGTACGACATTATTAGTATCGGGTCTGGCTTGTTGTCAGGACAAGACCTCACATCAAAGTAATACCCAGGTAGAGTCGGAGCATTATGAGCAATCCGAACTGCCGGGATCTATTACCGTGGCCTCCCTGCAGGAGGTACTACAGAATTCGTCTATGGTGAATCTAATTGATGTACGCACCCAGAATGAGGTAGAATCCGGCAAAATTCGAGCGAATGCGCTTCATTTCGATATACAGGAACCCAGTTTCGAACAGAACCTACAAGATCTAGATAGGGAGGCCACTTACTACGTATACTGTATGGCGGGTGGCCGTAGTAGTAAGGCACAGGAAACTATGCAGAAGCTTGGGTTTACCCATGTGGTTAATGTGGAGGGTGGTCTGTCGGCCTGGACAGAGGCGGGATTTTCTTTAGAGTAACGTTCTAGCTTCCTTCCAGTATTTGGAAGAGTTCGTCTAGCTGTGGGGTCAGAATAATTTCCGTCCGTCTATTCTTTCGTCTTCCGTCATCCGCCTCATTGGAGGTTACGGGAGCGTATTCTCCTTTTCCGCTAGCGGTAATTCGTTGTGGCTGTACCCCTGCTTCCTTCAAAATATTTACAATTGAGGTAGCTCTCATCACACTAAGATCCCAATTGTCTTTCATATAAGGGCCGGTTTTGGAAACCGGTACATTGTCGGTATGGCCTTCTACCACAATATTTATATCCGGACTGTCATTCAGTACTCCAGCAAGTTGACGGATCGCTTGTATTCCTTTTTGATCTACTTTAATACTGCCCGATCCAAATAACAATTGCTCAGCCAGACTTACATACACCTTGCCGTTCTTTATTTCTACGGTCAAGTCATTTTCTTTGAAGTTCAGCAGCGCATCGCTCACCTTACTCTTGAGTTCATTGACAGCCTTTTCTTTCTCTTCAAGGATTTTTTCCAATTCCAGAATTCGTTGTTGCTGAGCCAGATATTCCTGATTTATTTCATCGTTATTGGCCAACAGATCCTGGTATTGATTATTTAATGATGCTAATTGGTCGTTAGCTGAGGAATGATCTTGACTTAGAGAGGCCAAGGCGGTTTCTAAAGAATCAACTTTCATGGATGCTTGAGAAAGTTTATCTGAATATTGAGTGTTCGAAACCTCCAATGCGGCTTTTTGGCCCCAGAGATCATCGTATTGCTTTTGGCTTACACAGGCTGTTAATAGTAAACCTGCTATTAGCATTCCCAAATATCTAAGCATGTTTAATTGGTATTTTGAGAGTTATGGAGATTAGCCTGTCCAGGTAGTTGGGGTCTCACCACAATCTCGGTGCGTTTATTCTTATCTCGTCCTTCTGGCGTTTCATTAGATACCATAGGGTTTATTTCTCCTCTGCCGGCCACCGTAAGGATTCTGGGGTCTAATTTAGATTCTGTAAGTTCACGGGCCACAGCAGCTGCCTTCAACACGCTCAAGTCCCAGTTATCCGTGAGATACTTGGCTTTTTTGGCGATACGATTGCGGTCGGTATGACCTACTACCGTTACTTGAATATTCTCCTGGGCGTTCAAAGCAATAGCCAATTGCTCAAGTGCCTGAGCACCATAATCGGTGATGGTAACACTTCCTGGTTCAAATAAAATGGGCTCATCAATAGCGATTAGTACTCCCTCGCCGGTCTTATTGATATTGAATTGTTCAGAAACCAGGCTCGATAAAGACTGGTTCACTTGTTGATAAACCGTTTCGATTAGATTGGATTGGTTATCGTTCTTCAGCTCCCAACCCTTCACTATGCGTTCCCGCTCTATTAAATCCGCCTCCATCCCTCCCAGTCGGGTAAGGGCACTTTCGATGCTGTCAACTCGTTGATCCAACTGACGTTGGCGGCGCGCAACCCCAATCTTGTCCTGATCGCATTCGTTCAAAACGATGTCGAAGTAGTCCCTCATATCCTCATATTTCAAAGTCAAGCTCTGATATTCCGTGGCCAGACTCGTTTCATCCTTTTGTAACTTATCAAGTTCCCGGGTGACCCTTTGATTCTCAACAGTCGATTGCATTAACTGGCGGTTGAGGTCCTGATTCTTACCCTGCAAACTGATAGCTTTTGTACGCTCTTGCGCCAATTGAATGGAATAGTCCGTGGCTTTCAGTTCCAAATTATCCCGGGCGTTCAACAGGGCGTTGTATTTTTGCTGGGACACGCAGCCGCCTAAAAAAAACGCGGATATGCTAACGAAAATAATAGCACGCGAATACATAGGGAATGATATTTTCAGAGAAGACAGATTAAAAAGTAACATACTACTAACACTTCCTACAAAATTAACATAATTATCAGCGGCCTGCTAATAATTCCTTTATTTATCGTACCCATTGTCTTATATTCGGCAGTGGGTTATAACCAACTGAAATGAATAAAAAGGGAATGTTAAAAGAGGATGCCCTAAAGGGAAAAACCATAATAGTTACCGGCGGAGGCACGGGATTAGGGCGATCTATGGGTAAATATTTTTTGGAGTTAGGTGCCAACTTGGTAATTACCAGCAGAAAGATGCCGGTTTTGGAAGCTGCCGCCAGAGAGTTACAAGCAGAGACAGGAGGAAAAGTATTACCTATTGCCGGTGATGTCCGGAATTTTGAGGAAGTAGAAGGAGTAATACGAGAAGCTACTAAGGAATTCGGCGATATTCACGGGTTGTTAAACAATGCCGCTGGAAACTTTATTAGCCCTACTGAGCGCTTGTCGGACCGGGCGTTTAGTGCAGTAATCGATATTGTGTTAAAGGGTACTACCAACTTCACCCTGGCGTTGGGAAAAAAATGGATTGAGCAGAAAAACCCGGGCACCATATTGAATATTGTAACCACCTATGCCTGGACAGGATCGGGTTATGTAGTGCCATCGGCCTGTGCCAAGGCAGGAGTGCTAGCTTTAACGCGTTCTCTAGCAGTGGAATGGGCAAAATACAACATTAGAACTAATGCTATTGCCCCAGGGCCGTTTCCTACAGAGGGCGCCTGGAGCCGCCTGTTGCCGGGCGATCTTCAGAAAAAATTCGATCCCGCGCAACATGTTCCTTTGGGCCGGGTAGGGGAACACCAGGAATTGGCCAATCTGGCGGCTTATCTGATGTCTGATTTTTCGGCTTACGTCAACGGTGAGGTAATTACCATTGATGGTGGAGAATGGCTACAAGGCGCTGGTGAATTCAACCATCTGGAAATGATTACTCCTCAAATGTGGGATAAACTGGAGGCATTCAGAGGAAAATAGACCTTTTTATAAACATTAAGTCCCCTCACTTCTAATATTTAGGTGTTATAACACCTAAAATCTATACGTATAAATACCTATGTAAGATAACACGTGTAATTACTTTAATAGATACCGTATAATTACCTACTATTATGGGAAAATTCGAAAATCTGGTTAAAAAATGGTATTTATTGAAGATTGGTTTGGGAAGATTCTCAGGCTTTGCATATTCATTGTTTTTATGGGATTCCAGGCATATTCTGCCTGTGACTATCCCAAAAGTCTTCAATCCAGCAATTTATCCAACAACTCCATTGATCTTAATTGGGATGCGGTAGTAGGTGCGATAGACTACACCTTAAATTACCGGATCGTTGGTAAAAACGGATGGGTGAGTGTGAGCCAAAGTTCCACATCTGCGGTGTTAAATTGCCTGTTCTCCGGATCGGACTACGAATGGAAGGTGAAGGCAAATTGTAATTCGGGCACTTCAGAGTTTGCTCCCGTTAAAACATTTACCACAACGGGAACTGTTCCCACATCCTTAAACCTCTGCAATATACCCAGTGGCCTACAATCCAGCGGCATGAGCGATACTGGTGTGAGTCTTAGCTGGACTGCAGTTGCAGGTGCAATCGATTACCAAGTCAACTACCGCCCCCTTGGTATGGCAAATTGGAATAAGGCAATCGCCACCGGAAGTCAAATAACCCTATCCGGTTTATATTCCGGAAGCACTTATCAGTGGAAGGTACAGACTCGTTGTGAAGTGGATAACTCCTGTAACAATACAAGAGCCTCCTTATTTGCAAAGACGGAGACCTTTGTAACCACCGGCGCCACGGCTTCTATACCAACGTGTAATTACCCGGATAATTTGGCGGCTTCCAATGTTACCGCCAATAGCGCCGATCTTGGTTGGGATGTGGTGGCCGGTATTGGTAACTATCACATTGTTTATCGCACTGTAGGTGCCGTCAAGTGGACCCAGTTCTGGCCGACTACTAACCAGATATCGGTTACCAGTTTGCAAGCTGGCACCTCCTATCAATGGAAAGTCAGAGTATTCTGCAGTAATGGAATGGTGTCATTATTCGCCCCTACCAAGACCTTTACCACACCGGGTACTCCTCTATGTTATGCACCTCTCAATCTCAAATTGAATTCCAAGACGGAGACTTGTGCGGATTTGAGTTGGGATATCAGTGAAAATGTCCTTAGCTATACTTTTAAATACCGGGAGTATGGCACTACAACTTGGACCAGTTCTAATACTTCAAGCAACGGAATAGTTATTTCAGGATTAATTCCCAGTACCACCTATGAGTGGCGTATTCAATCAGATTGTGGTTCTGGGATGTCTCCCGAATCTCAAAGCGCCTTCTTTAGTACACATGGAAGTACGGCGCCAAGCTGCTTCGTACCCGCTGACAATCATGTGACTTCCAACATTACCTCCAATAGCGCTGACCTCAGTTGGGATGACTCACCCAATGCACTATACTATCAAGTACAATATAAGCGAAGAAATCAAGCAAACTGGACCACACTCATCAGTTGTAGCAATGATTGGGAACTCACTGGACTAGTGGCTAACAGAAATTATCAATGGAGGGTGCGCGCCGTCTGTTCAATCGACGGAACTAATGTATCTGCCTATTCCAGTATTAATAACTTCAGGACTTTGGCTTCCTGCGATACCCCAAGCAACTTACGATATACTGAAATATTCTCATTTATCTTACTTAGATGGAACCGTGTGAACAGTGCACTATCTTACAATATGCAAATCAGGGTCCAAGGGTCTACCACCTGGTTTGATTTTACTTCCAATAACAATTGGATTTGGTTATCAGGAGCCCAAAGCGGTACCACCTATGAGTGGCGGGTGCAGTCGGTATGTTCCGCGGATGGCAACTGGACCTCCATTTATTCTGCAATTGAAACTTTCACCTTCGGTGGAGGTGGGTTTTTCTTTGGCCGATCAGCAGCAGCCAGCGCTGCCACTACCAATAGCGCCTTCTCTCAATACAGTGGACAAAATTCAGCGGCATCTTTGATAGGTTTAACTGAAAATGAGCCAGGGTCATTTAAAACTGCTTCCAATACAGCAAACCCCATTCCCAACCCAACTACAGAAAGTTTTTCCATTCCAATGGAAAGTAGCCGAATGGATTATACCATTTCTGTATTTAGCAGCAGCGGAGACCTCGTTTATCAACGCTGGTATGCAGCGGGAAGCCCAAACCAAATTTCACTGTCAGGATTGACCAAAGGGGTTTATCTGGTTAAGACCACTTCGAGTACTGAAACCGTCACTTCAAAGCTTATCTTGAACTAAGCGACTTTTTTCGTTCATGCTCATCTAAAAATATCTTGCGCATTCTGATGGCCTGAGGGGTAATCTCCAGATACTCGTCCTTTTGGATGTATTCTAAGGATTCTTCCAGGGAGAATCTTCTGGGAGGGGGAATTTTTTGATTATCGTCAGAACCAGCAGCCCTCATATTGGTGAGTTTTTTGCCTTTCTGCACATTCAATACCAGATCATTGTCACGGGTGTGCTCACCGATAACCTGACCTTGATAAAGGTCTTCGCCCGGGCTTATAAAGAAGATTCCGCGATCCTGTAATTTATCAATGGCATAACCGGTGGAGAGGCCGTTTTCCATGGAGATTAGGGAACCATTAATTCGGCCGGGAATATCTCCTTTGTAAGGCTGGTATTCTTTAAATCGGTGATTCATTATGGCTTCACCGGCGGTGGCGGTCAGCATATTGTTGCGCAGACCGATCAGTCCCCGGGCGGGTATGTCAAATTCCAGGTGCTGCATATCACCTTTTGGCTCCATTACCGTTAGCTCCCCTTTGCGCTGTGTGGTCATTTCAATCACTTTACCGGAATATTCTTCCGGGACATCCACTACCATATGTTCTATGGGTTCGTGACGGCGGCCGTCGATTTCTTTGAACAAGACCTGGGGCTGCCCCACCTGAAGCTCATATCCTTCCCGGCGCATGGTTTCGATTAAAACCGAAAGGTGCAGGATCCCCCGACCGTAAACCATAAACTTATCTTCGCTATCTCCCAACTCCACTCGTAGAGCCAAATTTTTCTCTGTTTCTTTAATGAGTCGATCTCTAAGATGTCTGGAGGTGACGTATTTGCCTTCTTTACCGAAAAACGGAGAGTTATTGATGGTAAACAACATGCTCATGGTAGGTTCATCAATGCTGATGCGGGGCATAGGATGCGGATCCTCCAGATCGGTGATGGTGTCGCCTATATCAAAGTTTTCTAAGCCGATCACTGCGCAGATCTCTCCGGAATTAACGGAAGCTACTTTGGAACGGTCCAACCCTTCGAACACCATCAATTCCTTGATCTTGACTTTTTGAACTTTTCCATCCTGTTTACAGAGCCCGTAGGATTTGCCTTCTTCTATACTTCCCTGATATACCCGGCCGATGGCAATACGTCCCACGTACGAGGAGTAATCCAGGGAAGTGATCTGCATTTGGGGCAGACCTTTCAACTGGGTAGGAGGAGGGATAACGTTAATGATGGCATCCAGCAATGGGGTGATGTCTTCGGTAGGGTTTTTCCAATCCGTACTCATCCACCCATGTTTGGAGGAGCCATATAGGGTGGTAAAATCCAGCTGCTCTTCGGTGGCGTCCAAATGGAACATAAGGTCAAAAACCTGTTCGTGTACCTCATCGGGTCGGCAGTTTTCCTTATCCACTTTATTGATCACTACAATAGGAGTGAGGCCCAGGCTCAATGCTTTTCCCAGCACAAAGCGGGTTTGGGGCATGGGACCTTCAAAAGCATCCACTAACAGCAACACACCGTCTGCCATTTTCAGAACCCGTTCCACCTCACCTCCGAAGTCTGCGTGGCCTGGGGTATCGATGATGTTGATCTTAATGCCCTGATATCGTATGGACACATTCTTAGACAGTATGGTAATGCCTCTTTCCCTTTCCAGGTCATTACTATCCAGCACCAGCTCGCCCATCTCCTGATGGTCACCGAATAATTTGGAAGCTTGTATAAAGCGGTCCACCAAGGTAGTCTTGCCGTGATCTACATGGGCGATAATGGCGATATTGCGCAATTCTTGCATAGGGGGATTCTTATCAAAGCGCAAAAGTAAGAAATAAATAGGTCTTGAGGTGGTGATTTTAGTTTTGTTACACCCTGGCGGAGGTCTTATGGGGTTAAGTTTGTCTCAGCCTTCCTAAAAATTTACATAAACCTTCTATATTTGCTCAATTACTATGAGCCAAACCAACAGACATACTATTACTGCTGCTTTGCCCTATGCTAACGGCCCCGTTCATATAGGTCACCTGGCGGGAGTTTATGTGCCAGCGGACATCTACGTACGTTTTCTCCGCTCCCAAGGCAAAGAGGTGCTCTTTATATGCGGTTCAGATGAATTGGGGGTGCCCATTACCCTGAGAGCCAAAAAAGAGGGGGTGTCCCCTCAGGACATCGTGGATAAGTACCACGGCATCATCAGCAAATCGTTCCAGGAGTTCGGCATAAGTTTTGACCATTACAGCCGCACCTCTTCCCAAGTCCACTGGGAAACGTCGGCAGAGTTTTTTAAGCTGCTGTACGACAAGGGCGTATTTTCTGAAAAAACCAATCAGCAGTATTATGATGAGGAAAACCAGTTGTTTCTGGCCGACCGCTATATTCAGGGAACCTGTCCCAATTGCCAGTTCGAAAATGCTTATGGCGACCAGTGTGAGAATTGTGGGACCAGCCTAAGCCCTAAAGACCTCATAAATCCCCGGTCTATGCTCAGTGGCAATGCTCCGGTACTAAAAGAAACCAAGCATTGGTATTTGCCGATGGACGAATATGAGGATTGGCTGAAGAAGTGGATCCTGGAAGGTCATAAAGAATGGAAAAGCAATGTCTACGGACAATGCAAGTCCTGGATAGATCAGGGTTTGAAACCCAGAGCCATGACCCGTGATTTGGACTGGGGGGTACCCGTGCCCCTTAAAGGTGCTGAAGGGAAGGTGCTGTATGTATGGTTCGACGCTCCCATCGGATACATTTCCGCTACCAAAGAGTGGGCCCAAAAGACTGGCAAAGACTGGGAACCGTATTGGAAAGACTCTGAACTGATCCATTTCATCGGCAAAGACAACATCGTATTTCACTGCATCATATTTCCAGTGATCCTAAAGGCCCATGGCGATTTTGTGCTTCCAGAAAATGTACCGGCCAATGAGTTTTTGAACCTGGAAGGCCAGAAAATATCCACCTCCCGCAATTGGGCGGTGTGGCTGCACGAATATCTGGAAGAGTTACCCGGAAAGGAGGATGTACTGCGCTACGTGCTCTGCGCTAATGCTCCGGAAACCAAAGACAATGATTTTACCTGGAAGGACTATCAGGCTCGTAACAACAATGAGCTAGTGGCCATTTTTGGAAATTTTGTGAACCGGGCCCTGGTTTTAACTCACAAATATTTTGAGGGGGCAGTTCCCCAAGTCGATACTCTGTTCGATCTGGACCAGCAAGTGGTGGATGACCTTTCTGCATACCCTAAGAAAATTAGCAACTCCCTGGAAAGCTTTAAATTCAGGGAGGCGCTTAGTGGTGTGATGGAGGTAGCCCGTATGGGCAATAAATACCTGGCTGATACCGAACCCTGGAAAGTGATAAAGACCGATCCTAAAAGAGTGGGAACCATACTTAATCTGAGTTTGCAGATAGCCGCCAACCTGGCCATCCTGGCAGAACCCTTTTTGCCTAATAGCTGTGTCAAACTTCGGACCATGCTGGACCTTTCAGATCTAAAGTGGGATGATGCCGGGCGTGCCGACCTATTGCCTAGCGGCCATCAGTTGAATCCTGCTCAGCTTTTGTTTGAAAAGATTGAAGATGTTGCTATCGAGAAGCAGGTCCTTAAGTTAGAAGATACCAAACAAGCCAATGCACCTATGGATTTTGAAGCCTTGAAGGAAACTATTTCCTTCGATGATTTTATTAAAATGGATATCCGAATCGGCACGGTGCTGGAGGCTGAGAAACTTCCAAAATCCAAGAAGTTACTGAAACTTAAAGTGGATACCGGCATTGACCAGAGGATAGTGGTGAGCGGGATTGCTCAGCAATACCAGCCAGAAGATGTAATTGGTAAGCAAGTTACGGTATTGGTGAATCTGGCCCCGCGAAAGATCATGGGCATAGAATCGCAGGGAATGATCCTCATGGCAGAGGACAGTGAGGGAGTACTTTCTTTCTTACAGCCCGATAAGCAAACCGACGCCGGCAGCCAAGTCAGTTAGAATTACGAATTACTAAAGACGCATTGCGAATTCCCCGGATTTATTCCAGGATCCTACTTAGTCATTGAACTGGTTCATGGTGCGCTCGATACCCAGGGTGCAAAAGCTCAGAATCATATCGCAAGCTTTATCCATCAGCGCCGGCAATTGATCAAATTCATCTGGTTTAAACCGGCTTAATACATAATCTACCTGACCGCCTTTTGAAAAATCATCGCCTATGCCAAATCGCAGCCGGGCATAGGACCGGGTACCCAACACCGTTTCGATATTTTTGAGTCCGTTGTGTCCTGCGGGGGAGCCTTGTGCACGCAACCTTAGCTTACCCAGAGGTAACGCAATATCGTCGGTTATGATCAGGGTTCGATCCAGGGGAATTTTAAGCTGCTGCATCCAATAGTTAACGGACTTGCCGCTCAGGTTCATATAGGTAGTGGGCTTTATCAAATTAATATGCCGACCTTTGTGTTTGAAGCTGGCCGTGTAGGCCAGTTTTTCAATGTTAAAGGAGGTGTCCTGCTTTTCAGCTAGATGATCCAGTGTTAAGAATCCGATATTATGTCTAGTGAGTTCGTATTCCGGGCCGATATTACCAAGCCCTACGATTAAGTATTTCATGGAATTAAATATAAAAAAATCCTGCCCATTGCTGAGCAGGATTTGATTTTTCAGTTGCGGGATAGCTAAGAGTCTCTTTTTTCGGAAGGTGCATCTCCTCCCTCTTTGGGAGCGGCACCGCCTTCGCCGCCTTCGCCGGCTTCGCCTTCTGCCCCTTCTTCTCCTTCTGCTCCTTCTTCTCCTTCTTCTCCTTCTTCACCCTCAAGTTCCTCTTCTTCAACAGTGATTATTCTCATGGTTCTAGGAGTTTCCACGGAAATCATACTTACCAAGTCGCTGGTAATGATCTCAAATTCTCCCGGCTCTAATTCACCTACCTTAATGGATTTTCCCAATGTTAATTTGGAGATATCCACTAATATTTCATCGGGCATGTCCTTGGGTAGTGCCTTAACCAGCAAATATTTTTCATTGATGTATAACTTACCCCCTTCAGCTACTCCGGGAGCAGTGCCTTTGGTCCTTACGGGAATATTCATGCTCACCGCCTTGTCATCGAACAATTCCAGAAAATCGGCATGCATGATGATCTCGCTAACGGGATGAAATTGAATGTCCTGTAGGATCGCTTTGGTATTCTTGCCATCTACGGAAAGGCTTACCATAAGGGCATCTGGTGTGTAGACCAGGTCCCTGAAGCTGATCATGGGAGTTTCAAAATGGATTTGCTCCTTTCCCCCATACAGGACGCAAGGCACTTTGCCTTCTACCCTTAGCTTTTTAGATTCACTTTTTCCGAGATTTGCTCTTTTATACCCTATAATCTCTAAAGTTTTCATGAATAATAATTTAAATAAATAATGAACTGATGGACCCTTGGGTCCTAATTTCTTTAATGGCGTTGGCAAATAAATTTGCCACCGTCAACACATTGATTTTTTCATGTTCCGTTTTCAGGGGAATGGTGTCACTGATCACCAGCTCCTCCAAAACAGAATTGGTAATATTTTCCAATGCCTTGCCCGATAATACACCATGAGTAGCCATGGCCCGTACGGAACGTGCTCCTTTCTCCTTAATGACCTCAGTGGCTTTGCAGATGGTACCTGCGGTATCTATTAAATCGTCGACCAATACCACATCGGCATTTTCCACGTTGCCGATCACCTGCATGGAAGCTACTTCATTGGCCCGCTTACGGTGTTTGTCACACACTACCAACTCCGCATTGAAGTATTTGGCAAAGGCCCGGGCCCGGCCTACACCACCCACATCGGGAGCGGCAAATACAATATTTTCCAATTCCAGTTGCCTAAGGTAAGGCACAAATATGGCCGACCCGTACAAGTGATCCACGGGAAAGTCGAAAAATCCTTGGATCTGCCCAGCATGCAGATCGATGGTCATTAAGCGATCGGCTCCAGCCGCCGATAATAGATTGGCGTTCAATTTGGCAGCAATAGAAACCCTGGGCTTGTCCTTGCGATCCTGCCGGGCATAACCAAAATAAGGGACAATTACCGTCACATGCTTGGCACTGGCCCGCCGGGCAGCATCGATCATCAGCAACAGTTCTAAAATATGGTCTGCCGGAGGGTAAGTCGATTGGATGAGAAATACATCACTGCCTCGTACGGATTCATCAAAACTGGGACACATTTCACCATCACTGAATTTTGCCAGAGACAGCGCGCCAAGCTTTACCCCATACGATTGGGCAATCTTCTCTCCCAGAGACTGTGAAGCAGAGCCTGCAAAGATCTTTACGGTCGACATTTTTTCTTATAAAATGAATCCCGATACCATCGGGATCCTTACTAACCTTGTTGCCCGACTAGGGCTCGAACCTAGACTCTTCTGGACCAAAACCAGACGTGTTGCCAGTTACACCATCGGGCACTCATTTTGAGGCTACAAAGGTAGAATATTTTAGCTCTTAGAAAAAAGAAATTACTTAAAAATAACCATTTAGGGAGCTGCTTTTTCCAGGTGGTGACTTACCCAATTGCGAGCGTTAACAAAGGCCTCCATCCAAGGTGTCACCTGGTGCTGTTTTTGGTATTCTTCCTGATGGGCCCATTGCCAAGGAAAAATAGAGCGTTCCAAATGGGGCATAATAGCCAGGTGCCGTCCGTCTTGTGAGGCTACAGCGGCTACATCGTGATCAGAGCCATTTGGGTTTCCCGGGTAATCTCCATAGCTGTAATAGGCAGCAATGTGATATCGATCTCTTTCAAGAGGGAAATTGAACTTTCCTTCTCCATGGGCCACCCAAATGCCCAGGCGGCTGCCAGCCAGGCTGGAAAACATTACGCTTTGGTTCATGGGGATGGTAAGGTTCAGGAAAGTGGACTCGAACTTTCCGGAATCATTATGCGACATTTTTGGATGCTCTCGGTGTCGGGGATAGATGATGCCCAACTCCATCATGAGTTGGCAGCCATTGCATACTCCCAGGCTAAGGGTATCGCGGCGTCGGTAAAAATTATCCAAAATTTGCCGGGCCTGTAAATTATACAGAAAAGCACCTGCCCAGCCTTTTGCTGAACCTAAAACATCGGAATTGCTAAAACCTCCTACGAAGACAATTAAATTGACGTCTTCCAGGGTTTCGCGACCTGTTACCAAATCGGTCATATGCACATCTTTTACCTCAAATCCTGCCAGAAAAAGGCTATAGGCCATCTCCCGGTCGCCATTTACTCCTTTTTCGCGAATGATGGCCGCTTTACAGACTCTTGGCTCATGACCCAGAGGCATTAACTGCATGGACTGGTAGGACCCGGTAAATTGCGGACTGAAATTATATTGCAAGGGTTGCTTTATGTAGTTCACAAAGCGTTTCTGAGCCAAATCCCCGGCACATTGCTGCTGATCCATGTGAAAAGAGGTTTCAAACCAAAGCTTTCGATGATGGTCCACGGATAAGCTCCAGCTTTCTTCACCAATGGTTATTTTCACTTGATCCCCGGTAGTGATGGTGCCAATTTCCTGGAAGATCAAACTACGCTTGCCCATGATTTCCTTAACTTTCGCTGTTTCACTCACCTGGATGATCACTCCTGGGTTTTCACTGAACATCACTTTAACAGGGTCATCGGCCAAACCACTAAGATTCAGTTCAAGTCCCAAATTTCTTTGAGTGAAAGTCATCTCCAGCAGAGAGGTTATCAATCCTCCACTGCCGATATCGTGGCCCGCTAGTATCAGGTCCTGATGGATTAAATCCTGCACCGTAGTGAAAGCTCTTTTAAAATGATCCAGATCATCTACATCCGGGGCTTTATTTCCCAAGGTGCTTAAAATCTGAGCAAAGCTGCTGCCGCCAAGATCCAGTTCGCCGCCGGAGAAGTTAATATAGATCAAAGTACTATGCTCATGAGGACGCAATACCGGAGTAATTGCTTTACGAATTTGGGTGACATTAGCAGCCGCAGAAACGATGACTGTGCCTGGTGCCAGAACGGTCTGGCCATTGCCATACTTTTGTTTCAAGCTAAGAGAATCTTTGCCAGTGGGTACGTTAATACCCAGATCGCAGGCCATCTGGCTAAGCGCTTTTACGCCCTCGTACAATCTGGCGTCCTCACCGGGTGATTTTGCTGGCCACATCCAGTTGGCACTGAGGGAAACGCCTTGCAATCCATCTTCCAGAGGGGCCCAAATAATATTGGTTAGTGCTTCTGCAACGGAAAGTCTTGACCCGGTGGCAGCGTTAACCAATCCGGCACCGGGGGCATGCCCCAAGGCTGTGGCTACTCCTTTTTCCCCTAGGTAATCTAGGGCCGCAATCCCCAGATTATTCAAGGGGAGTTGCAGGGGCCCCACGCTCTGCTGCAAGGCCACTTTTCCAGTTACGGAACGATCCACTTTGTTGGTCAGCCAGTCTTTACAACCTACGGCCTCCAGTTGCAGCAATTGTTCCAGGTAATCTTTGATCTTTGATGAATCATATTGAAGGTCCTTTCTTACTTGGGATTGGCGTTGGTCCTCCAATATGGTTTTCGGTGAACTGCCAAACATGTGGGATAAGTCCCAATCCATAGGGTAGGGGGGGCTATGGGATTCGAACTTAAAATGCTGATCGCCGGTAATCTCACCCACTTCATAAAAAGGGGAGCGTTCCCTTTCAGCTATACGTTTTAGAAGTGGCAGGTCCTGGGGTCGCATCACTAGTCCCATTCTTTCCTGACTCTCATTCCCGATGATCTCCTTGGCGCTTAAGGTAGGGTCGCCCACGGGAAGGGACTCAAGCTTAATGGTGCCACCGGTATCCTCAACCAGTTCAGACAGGCAGTTGAGATGGCCCCCGGCCCCATGATCATGAATGGAGACAATAGGGTTGTCTGGGTGCTCTGCCATTGCTCGGATAGCATTTGCCACCCGTTTCTGCATTTCCGGGTTGGCCCTTTGTACGGCATTTAACTCAATATTGCTGCCAAATTCGCCTGTAGCTACGGAGCTTACGGCGCCTCCACCCATACCGATGCGGTAATTATCCCCACCCAGTACTACAATTTGATCCCCTTGCTGAGGAACGTCTTTCTTACTATCCTGCAGATTACCATACCCGATGCCTCCAGCCAGCATAATTACCTTATCATATCCCAGTACCTGCTGGTCGTCCTGATGCTCGAAAGTGAGGACGCTACCGCAAATCAATGGCTGGCCAAATTTGTTGCCGAAATCACTAGCACCATTGGAAGCTTTTATCAGTAAGTCCATGGGAGTTTGGTATAGCCACTGGCGCGCTTTAATACGCTCTTCCCAAGGTTTTCCGGGGCTGTTTCTACTATAGGGTGTCATGTAAACCGCCGTGCCGGCCAAAGGAATACTGGCCTTGCCACCTGCTAGGCGGTCTCGTATCTCACCACCGGTGCCCGTGGAGGCCCCATTGAAAGGCTCAACGGTGGTGGGGAAATTGTGAGTCTCCGCTTTTAGTGAAACTACTGATTCGATATCCTGAACTTCAAAGAAGTCCGGCTTATCCTGTGTTTTGGGAGCAAATTGCTGGATGCGAGGCCCACGATAAAATGCCACATTGTCCTTATAGGCGCTTATCAGTTTATTGGGGTTTAGCCGGGAAGTTTCCTTAATCCATTCAAAGAGGCTCTTTTCCTGGACCTGTCCATCGATTATAAACTGACCGTTGAAGATCTTATGTCGACAATGTTCGCTGTTGACCTGCGAAAAGCCGAAAACCTCACTATCGGTTAGATCTCTGGACAACGATCGGCCAACTTCCTGCAAATAGGCTATTTCATCTTCACTTAAAGCAAGGCCATGCTCTTGGTTATATGCTGCAATATCCTGTATGAATTGAACCGGTTCGGGAGTATGATCAATTTCGAAGATCGACTGATCCAAATTAGCATATTGGTGCTGCAGCATAGGATCGTAATGCTGTCCTTCTGAAGCCTGCTCAAAGCGTTCAATACGTTCAATATTTTGTATACCCATATTTTGGGTGATCTCTACAGCGTTGGTACTCCAGGGGGTGATCATCTCTTTCCTGGGACCGATATGGGAACCGGTAAGGCTATCCGATATGGTTTCGGCGTTACCAAAGAGCCAACGCAATTTTGATTGGGTTTCTAGATCGAGGTTCTGATCGGATTGAACAGCGTAAACCGGGAGATCTTGCCCGGTAAAAAATGTTATCATGGACTCTTTTTAATTAGCAGGAGCATCTATGAGGCAAATGTATAAAAACCCCACTATATGGAGAAAACCGAAGCAATAATTTCAGGCATTTATTTCTTCTACTGAGTATAGTTTTACCTTGTGTTTCTTTCCTCTGGGTATTATTTCTTCTTGAAATTTTAGGTGGAAGCCATTACCAGCGCTTAGCTGTTCGGCAATTTCTGCGGAAACCAACCAATCACAATGCAACCTTTTACAATCTTCCCGAATCCTGGCTGCTGTGTTTAGTACATCACCCACATAAACAATTTCTTTTTTTATTTCACCCACCCAGGTAACCAATACACTTCCATGGTGAACCCCTGCTCTAAATTGTGGAAAGAAGCCAAACTTCTGTAGATAGTGTTTCCGTTTGCTTGCAATAGTCGCTTTCATTTGCTGTATACAACGAATGATATTTTGATTTTCAAACCCTTTTTTTTCTGGCCAGCTCAAGATTATTTCGTCTCCGACGTATTGATATATTTCTGCTTGGGAGATCCATATGGCTTCTGTTAGATCCGAATAGTAGTCCTTTAGGAATAACCCGAATTTGTAATGGCCCAATTTTTCAGCAATGGAAGTTGAATCTTTAAGATCGATGAAGGCAAAAGCTCTGGACACTTCTTTTGGTTGGTGATACCGACCCAAGATGAAGCTCATCAGCTCCCCTTTGCGGTGCAGTCCATTGATTTGAGTAATAGTCAAAACTACTATCATGATTAAAAAAACGCTAACTAGATTTATTACATAGGTCTCATTCCGCAGGTAATAAATAATTCCCCCTGAAAAAGAATGCTGTCCGGATATCACATGCCAAAATCCATTGACGATGGTTAACCAAAGAGTAATAACCAAGGTATAGGCAAATGTTCTTGCTATGACCAAATAGAGGAAAGTTCTTTGCAAGAATTTTTCTTTGAAAAATGCTTCAAATGTCGCCAATGTGAGGGCGATCAATACAGCGGTAACTACACTGCGTATAATCAAAGGTAGAAATGCCTGCGGATCCCCTATAGCTTCTCGAATTGGGTACTCCACCAGCGAATAGACAGAACCAATGATTACTCCAAAAAGCAAATACTGTTTGGTTCGGAATTTATCCATGGGCTGTAGCATATCCATATAGATAGACTGATCCACATCAGGTTACCCCAATATAGTCAGTTATCTGCTTACAAATACGAAACTCCCTGAGCATTTCAGCGGGTATACGCTAATCAGCGGGTGTTAATCAGGGCATCGATCCCAGACCGGTGATGGAGAGGATTATAATCCGACCCAGCCTCTAGAATGCATTACAAATGCTCAATTCGAATGTGACGTCTTTGCTCCCTGCTTAATTTGCGGAAAGGCAGGTGTATGGTAAGACTTTCCTCTTCGTAGTGAGCATATATGCCATCCGAATCCACGTAACCGGGTATTTGGAATGATCGGCTGAACATAGGGTGTAGCAGTGCGGCCTCCTTAAAAGGGTGATGACAGTACAGACTTACCTTTAATCGGTGAAAATCAAGAAATATATCAAAAGCATCCGCTTGAACGCTGGGAGCTTTAATTTGGATAATAAATTCGTCGTTACTCTTATTAATTCCAACTTGAGGCTCCACACATCCACCGTTCAAGGTATTGAGCACATCTCCCTGTTTCAGCAGGTTGATCAAAACCTTTTTGTTCTTCAATAAATTCATTTTTGCCTCCTATAACAATCTATCTGCTTTAAGGATAACAAAATGCGTACCAACCCTTAAAAAGCCCATTTTAGACCATTAATGATGACAAAATGGCAAAAATACCTACTTCGCGGCGTTGAAAGTGAACCTGGTAAAGATCTCCTGGATAGCTGATTCAATTTTTTGGGATCTTTCTTCTCTTTTACCCCGTAGCGTTAGATCGGCAGTACCGGTCCAGGCGGTTTTTTGGTTTTTAAGATCTTTTAGTACCACTTCAATAAGTAATTCTACGGATTGGGTGTTGCCGTAATCCACTGAAGGATAATAGCCATAGTAATAGGGGTCGTAATAGGAACTGCGATTTGCTGCGTTACCTAAACCTGAACTCACCTGGTATTCTACCAGCAGGTCTGCATTTAAATGATAGCGATACCCCCGGGCCTCCATTTCCGAAGCGATTAACTCTCCCCATCGTTCGTATGTGGCAAACCCTCGTGGAGATATCTCGGCCAGTTTTTCATGGGATTCCAGTTTAAAGGTCCGGTATTCCTCGAATCGAGCTCCTTCATGGGGATAGCTGATTATCTTGGTACCGCTGCATGCGGTTAAAAACAGCGCTATAATGAGGTAAAATCTCATCAAAGAAATTTGATGTTGGATCCATCAAAGCTAACTAAAAATAACTGGCAAAGCCAAATTGGTAGCCTACGGTGCGGGTGGTGGGATTACCCAGTAAGTCGCGTTCCCATTGGTATCTGAAGTTGGCTTTTAGCACAGTATTGGTGCCGAATCGCAAACTGATCCCCGGAACTAAAGCCCATATCTGATGGTATTTATTGGTTCCGGTTTCTTCAAAGGTACCCACATTATAATCCACAAACTCAGTTCTTAAGCTGGCATTCACTGTGGTCCGCTGCCATTTCCACAAGGAACCTTTTCTTAAAGGGTAAATCAGATCGGTGTGCCAGCCCCATTGTTGATCCCCAAAATCCGGTCCCAAGGAAACCGGAACGTTGACATGTGTCCAGACCCATTCCCCTAGGATCTGCAATTTCTTAATGGTAAGATTATAGTCCAGGGCCCAGAGGTAAAGGCTTCGTTTTTCATCGATGGTCAGCCCGTCCTCCTGGTAAGTATTATATCTTCCCCCATAAAATGATGCCCCCACCTCACCGGTCTGATTGAATCGTAATCCTAAGCGTCCGGTTAAGCTGGGACTTCCGTTATTGTCCTCGGCAAATCGCTCTTCTGCTTTTCCTTGAGACAAGTCTGTACGCCCAATAGCGTTATTGACTATGCCATCTTGTAGGCCATTGACCAAATACACCTCGTAGGTTATTAACTGTAAACCTGGGATCAAAGGCTTGTTCATAGTGATATCTCCATGGAAACCGAAGCCCACTTCCGAGAGAGTGGCTGGAATGATGGTGGTAGAAACCAAAGGGCGATCAATAAACTCCCACTTGGGGCCATCGTGATTTTGATTGAAGTATCCTACTGGGGGCAACAGTATTCCGGCCCGAAAAACAAAGGCTGGATCCAGTTCGAAGTCTAGCAGGGCAGTCTCCAGGGCAATTTCCTCCGTACCATGCTCAAATTCTAATTCCGAAATGAACTTAATAAAGTCTGCTACGCTGGCATAGAGAAAAATATTGAATCTACGCAGCTCCATGGAAAATCCGTCGCTGACGCCTTCAGTAGAAAAATAGTTGGTGTTTCCTTCTATATAGCCGCCGATGGCAGTGGAGCTCTTCCCCAATTGACCCTGCAACACAAAGGGCCGGTCAAAGATGGCCCCTTTGTTGGTGGTCAAATCCAGGGTGTCTTGCTCAGATACCTGAGCGTAAACTGAGGAACAGATCCCGGAAAGCATCAGGTATATTATGGTGGGAAGCCAACGATTCATCGTAGATGGATATGAGTTTGGTCGTGCCAGGTTTCGAAGCTGAACAGTTCCTTTTCAGCCGGTCCTGTTAAGACCTGGCCCGAATTGCTGAATTCACTTCCATGACAGGGGCATTTAAGCACCTGAGTGCCTGGTCTCACTTCACATTTTTTATGGGTACACTCTAACAGAAGTGCCGTATAATTATCACCGTTCTTTCTTAAATAAATGGGGGCAGGAAGTCTGGGATTCCTGACTAAAACAAATTCGCCGTCATTCCATGCAGATTTCTCAACGGACAAAGTTTGGTCTTCCAGAGTAGCGTCTAGGTATTGTACAGCCGTACAGTTGGTGGTAAGACCTACCAGTCCGCTACACAGCCCGGCGCTTGCCCAGGAACTGGTTTTTACAAATTTTCGTCGGTTTAACATTATAATGATTCTAAAAAACGAATGACCTGATCCTTTTCATCGGTGCTCAATTCCTCAAATGCAGTTTTACTGAACTCAGCCTCTCCCCCGTGAATCATTATGGCTTCTTCTAATGACTTGGCGCGACCGTCGTGCATAAGATGAATGGCTCCTCCCTGACTGTCGGCGGATAAACCGATTCCCCATAGAGGTGGTGTCCTCCACTCGGAACTTTGTTCGGAAGCTTCTACGAATCCATCGTCGAGGCCTGCACCCATGTCGTGGAGCAGCAAATCGGTATAGGGGTGTATCACTTGTTCTGCTAAAGGGGCGATGTTACTATTGCCAGTGGTGAGCGTGGGGAGATGACAGCTGGCGCACCCGATTTCCTCGAATAATAACTTTCCCGATTGCACCAATGGATCATTTTGGTCTCTGGGTAATGGAGGTTTTAATGTTTGCAAATAGAAAACCACAGTTTGTACAGTGGCAGCTGCAAGTTCCGGATCAACTATTGGATCAGTGTTCACGTCCGAAACGGCATAATTTATAGGATCTTCACTATCGAAGTCCGTGGTGATACCCATATCTTGTTTATAGGCTCCCACAGTTTGTTGCAGCAGATCTATAGCTCCTGATTTTTTTCCGAACCGTCCAATATATTGGCCACTGGCATTTGGGATATGATGAGTTTTAGGTTGGAAGAATTCCGGGGCATTTACGTAATTCAATTCCCCGCTTACCAATCCCTGGCTCTTCTGGTTAGCTACCAAATCAATCAACGTTTGGTCAGAGACAGCTTCAAGCAGCCCCAAACCGGTTACAGCGGGCGCTATTAGTTGAGTAACTACTTCGGCTTCGGATGGGATCTGCTCCGCCACATATCCGGCAATGGCTCTATTTTGCAGTTGGGGACCGCCTAGGTCCAATAAGTGATCAAATTGACCATTTCGCATCCGACCGAATCGGGTCAGTATCGTGGATGGATGCCCCTTGCCATCTCCGGAGTGGCAACCTCCACAGGAAGTCGACACGAATATCGGCCCTAAGCCTGCTTCAGGTGAAAAGATCTCATCGTTAAAGGCCACATCTCCTTTTATGAATAGCCCATGTTGAGTAGGTGAAAGTCCTTCCACAGGGCCATCCAGGATTTCATTTTCAGCAGGGGGTTCCACCAAAAACTCCTCACAGGCCAATAATACCGGTAACAGGATTGTGAGTAAAAGAGTTTTAGCAGACATAAATATATTTTATACAAATTTATCAAATATATTAAAATAAGCAAAAAATAATATTTAGACATATCTAAAAATTAGCACGTATAAATACGTATTTTTAAAAAAGCGTGTTATTACTCTTACCCCAATGGCCAGGAATTCCTAAATTGTTGAATGTAATTTCACTATCCTAACTTAAAATTTCCTCCCTGTAACGGGGAGGAAATTTTAGACCCAAGGAGATGAAAAATTCCATCATTATTGATAATAGCAATTCTCATTTTGCGCTTCGCTTCCTAGCTTGTTTTAAAAGTTTATTAAGTTGGGGTGTAGCTTAATCCCGAGTAGTCTCTTCCGTTGCTGCTACCCTAATCTATCAGATAGCGAAGGTTTGCTAAAAAGTCCCGACGAGTTCGGGACTTTTATTTTATCATTTTCTCCCATGCGGTGCTGGAGGAGGAGTCACTTACCTGGATTTCGGTGGGATGCACTTGGGTACTTACAGGGTGTAGTCTGTTCAGGATCAGTAGTAGTAAAAGTATCAATCCGCTAAATATTAATTTCTTCATATAAAGGCAGGTATTAGCCCCAATGATCAGTGGGTCTTTATAGTATGACAGTGGAATGTCAAATGGGTTTAATACCTTTCAGGATTCACCGGTGAGATGATAGCTGTATTCCCTGACACTGGCTTCAGAAAGGTCCCAGAAATCATGTATCATAGCAATGGGGCGTTTGGAACCGCTTTTATGCAGTGTAAAGGAAATTCGGGATTGTTGCCAATGTTTCTGAGTAGGTTGACGCTTTTTTTGACCGTAGTAAAATACTATGGTCAAGTCCACAGGATATAATTTTTCCACATAGAATTGATATTTCACATTCATTTTAGGATGGTCATAGGCAAAATTAGAAGCCCTAAGTCTCCCATTGATATATATGCTTACTTCATTATCAATTCTAGTGAATTCCAAATTGTAGATGGCTGCCATAAATAAGGTGGTTAAATTTTTTTACCGTTGGATAGGAATTGGCAACCATAAACCGATACAAATTAATCTTTTAGAACTAATACTTTTCCAACACAATTAGGGGGAATTTTGGTATGAAATTGACCCCAGAATAAGGTATCAATTGACGCCCTTTGGGGTACAGCAAAATACGTTAGTTCTCTTTTAGCACATCGGATATAATGGACAAATGATGTCGGGTATGTATTTTGAGGAACTTCTTGGTACTTTTTACATTCAGGATCCCAAAGTAGGGGTGAGCAAAATGGCAATTGTTATGAAAGGATTCCAGTAATTCAATCTGGTGCTGACATTTGAGCAGATTTGCTTTTAATCGGTCCCGGCTAATTACTCCCTCAGGCTTTACAATTTTTGGAGACTTTCCTCTTCCTCTAGGGATTCCGCCCCTTAAAACAATATAGATCCAAGATAGGTTAATACGCCGACGGTATTCAAGAGGGTCGGATTGTTTGAGATTCTCCACCACCACATTAATTACTTTTAAGCTGTGTTCGAGATGCCAACCTACCGACACCGAAGACACCTGCTCGTTCATCTTGTCAAATTCAGGAACGTACAGGGCTAGGAGTTTCAACTCCTCCATTAGGAACATCACACCTTGGGTTTAGTAAATAAAAAAGTCGGACGCAAGAATTGCGGTTTAATTTCCACAAGGCGGTCAGATGATCACGCCTGACCTCTTTCTTCCAGTAATTTAGAAAAGTAGGTGCGGAGATTATTGGCTTTCTCATGAGCATCCTTCTCCATTTCCTGGAAGAACTCATGATGAGCGTTTTGGAATTGTTCCACATCATCGGGGTAGTTCAATTTCGCCATGATAAAGGCTTGGTTTTCCAAAATGGTTTCCAGAAGGGCTTGATTGTTAATGCTCATTTCCATCAAGTCCCGGATTTCACTGGGAACATCCTGGGAATACTTGATCTGTGCCCCAGACCGCATCATTTCACGAAATTCCTCTAATGACTTTGCCATAGTAACTGCTGGTTCTTTTTGCTAACAAAAATAAGGAATGAAACTGAAAAATGGTGATCATTTCACCAAACTGTTTTATGAACTTATAGGGTCCCATAATTCAAGGATAACTACATCAAGGATAACTACATATAGAATAAGTCTATGCCAAAGGGTACCTTCAAAAGTAAAAATCCAAGAACCAAATAGGTTATGTTCCTTTGGTGAGGAATCCTTGAAACTAAAAAGTAACTAGATAGCTGTGCGGATTCACATTATTTTTTCGCAATGCTGTAAATCCACTCAAGTTTGGACATCCGGCGATTTGATCATGATAACGCCTATGATAATGATCCAGCTTACCCAACCAAATATGAACCATCTGAAACCATGAAGATCCACAAAATGGAAACCCAAGGAAAGCATAAGAATAGCCAATGCAGACAACAATAACCCATAATAACCCACCCAAGTGGGTATTCGTTTGGTGACAATGACCGCTATAGACCATAATAGAACAGCCAAGCACACGGCACCAATCAAAATAAAATCGAAAGCATGATTCAGTGCACTGCCATAGTGTAAAATGGGACGAATAGCTTCTAAAGTTGCCGCGGAGGCATCGGAATAACGCTTTACAAAAAGAGGCAGGGCTAGGCCATTAATGGCAGCAGCTGCTACCGCAGCCATCAAACCCACAGCAATAATGGCAAAAGCTAAATGCGAAAGAAAGGGAGCCCCTTGTAACCTATCTTTAAGCCCCCAAAACCCAACCAGGCTGAAAGGCACGGAGAGCACAGCAAGGGCATGAGAGATGATGATAATATTGAAAATAAGGACCAAGTGTTGGAAGTCTCCTCCTGCAGGGTGCAGGACCATAGTAACCAACATGAGGAAAGAACCTATTACTAAAGCGATCCCCGCGTTTTTTTGAGTATGTTTCATGGCATTAGTGAAATTAGTGTTCGCAAAATAGCCATTGTTGGAGAATGCGCATCTTGATCACAATCAAGAAATTCTAACGTGAGGTGATACTTCCATGTGTATTCGACATTATACCAACGTCCATTTAGTTCCAAACAGCGGTACTGAACCTGTCCAATTAATTGTTGAATTGCTCGTACGCAGCTACGTATGTACTTAGGTATAATTATTTACCCGGCTAAACGGGTTTAATAATTCCCATCCTTAATCGTGCGCCTGACCCGGCTCAAAGTCTCCGGAACCATACCCAAATAAGAAGCGATATATTTTAAAGGAAAGGTTTTTAGAACTTCTGGCCGCTGTGTCATCAGGGTTAGATAACGCTCCTCAGGACTGGTTCGAGGATTACTCCAACGCAGCTGCTCCCCGTTGTCCAATAATCGGCCCATCTGAAAAAAAGCCGGTGAAATAGCTATTAATTTATGGAGATCATCTAATACGATCAAAAGCATGGTACTGTTCTGGAAAGCAGTGATGGTATTTAAAGTGGGTGCTTGAAGGGTGAAGCTTTGATGTTCCAATACCCAATCGCCTTCCACCCATAAATTGATAATCGTTTCACTACCATCATACCAATTATAATGGCTCAAACTGCCCTCTTGAACAAAATAGATACCAGGACAAATTTGACCGGGTTCCAGTAGATGTTCCCCTTTGGGTATTTTTTGGATCTGTATCCGCTTCTGCAGTAAGGAGATTTGATCCTGGGTAAAGTGTCCCAGTTTATGCAGAGCCTCAATGAACTTTTGGTATTCGGTTTCCATAGAAACCACAACTTAAATAAAGGGTTTGTCAAAGGCAATCAAAACCCATCTTCAAACCCTCTTTAGAAACCTAATAAGGGGCTGCAGTAGATAATATGGGGAGAGGTACCAGCCAGGTGGGAGCGTGGTGATCGGTTAGTACAAATTGTTGCTTTTGCGGGTTCAATCCCTCTTCCTCAATCACCCTCTGCATGTTATATTCCATCACCAATAGGAATATTATAGCCAAATTACCAATGATTAGTTTTTTCATGATTCAACATTCTCTGTAGTAATACTACAGTCGTGATTGAAAAAAGGATACTCGAAAACCCCAAAAATTATGCGGAACCTATTAACCTCCTCTTAAAAGGTTTTGCAATGCTCGTATTCTTCTAAGGTTAATGGTTGCGTGCAGTTTCATTTTGATAGCAGATCGTTGAGCATGTATCTTCTTATTGATTTGGAATTTGACCATCTCCAGCTTACTTTCTTCAGGATCCTCATATTTCTGTTCATGATTGCATATTTCCGCAAGCAGCACCTGCTGATCGTGCCAATCGCCAAGCATTTGGTTCAATTGTTTGATTTCTTGTTGAAAGGCTAATAGATGTGGATGCCGGTGTACTTCTTCAAGTAGCACAAATATTTCCACAATGGCTTTAAGCTTAATGCGGATCTTGTGCAGTTGATCGGAGCTTTTGAGGTATTTTAAGCTGACCACTTTTCTAAGTTCCTGAACTAATAAGGTGCCGCTGGCAGTTTCAACCATCTCATCTGCCAGATTTTGGATCTTTTGGATCTGCTTGCCATGGGCTATTTCAAACCGCTCGGAATCGAAGGTTTCCATAGTCTTTAATAACACCGGTAGCGCCTCTCTTTCTTTTATTAGGAACCGCTTAGTTAAGGTGCTGTTGCGCCCCAGTTCATAAGTTTTCAATAGTTCCAAATTGACTTGGGCTTCTCTTACTTCACCCGCTTTATCGAAGATTTTTGAAAACAGTTTTCGAAAGGACTTCTCCCGGTCATCTACGGGAGATAAGATCTGCATCAGTCTGAGCATAGCCCGGAATTTCTTGATATCTACCCGCAAGTGGTGGATGTCCTCCACTAGATGGCGTTGCCGGGCGAGATCAAAATTCCTTTTGAAGGAAGTCAGCCGTTTTTGATATAGTTGCTGTAGTTTACGGGTACTCATGGGTTTAGCACCTTTTTGAAACAAAGGTGGTTAATGTTAGGAACAGTAACAATGCGCCAACGATCCTTCTCATGTATCAAAGGAATGCTGAGAAACGTGCTAAAATCGTTAAAATCTATGGTAATATTTTAGAAATTAAGGTGAATCTTATCAGCATTAGATTAGTCAATAAATCCACAGATATGGCTAGAAAGAGAAATAAAACCATTAAAGATCTTACAGATCGAGAGTTGCAGGAAGATATTCACATCCTGCTAAGGCGAATATCAAACAGTACCAGAAACGCCGCTATTGTGCTTTCCTCCATTTTGGCCTTAATCCTAATTGTTTTGGTATTAGGTCTTTTGGGGGACATTCTGGATCTAATCTCAACTGTAGAATAGGTTAACCATTCAGTTGGCCTTATGCCAACACCCCTCAAAAGTCCAGTACCGGGGAAATTTGTGCGTGACTGGGGGTAGGCAACAGTCAAGTCACAGGGGTTTAAAAGGTGTGCTAATATCAATCGCCGATATCCACAGAGCTTTCCGAATTGGGGCTTGAGATGTCCATAATAGTGACTTGATTTGAACCAAATCCAATGGAAATTTTCTTATTATTTTAATCCAAAATAATTCGGGGGCGCCCCTCCACCCTCCCATTTTCAAATTACCAGTTGAAGGTGTCATTTACCGGGACCGAGCGATATATTTTTGTATGGACCCCTTTCGCTTTTGACCTATTACCCACAGGAAAAGCATTTTGCACTGCTATACTAACTGCTTGCTGGTGGTCACCCGGTTATCCCGGAGATCAAAAGGCAGGAGCAGGGCTTTATGGAAACTAGTTTATGTTATAGGTGGCGTAGATTTGAAACACCCGGTTAAATAGGTCCACCTCCGTATCTACATCCAGGATATTGGTAACTCCAAAAATATATCGCAGACCTACACCAAATTGATGGTTAATTTGATATTCACCACCTAAGGGTATGCCCAGGTCAGCCGTTTTTAAAAAATCCTCGATATTGCCTTCTCCTCCCAGCAGGATCCCCGCCTGTAAACCGGCATGTGCGCTAATTTGATCGGTAAAGAAATATTCCAATACTACCGGAATATTCAAGTAGGTCAGTCCATCCACTTCATCTCCCTGAAAGGATATTTGTATTTCAGGTTGAATATTTAAATTCTCAGAAATGTTCTTGCTGCCGCAAACCCCGGCAAAAAAACCAACTTTGTTGTCATCATCGTTACCTGGCTTGATGGCGATCCCGGAAATTTGTGGTCCGGCCTTAAGCGAAAACTGCCAATCCTGGGCCTGGCATATGTTAAAGCCCAAAAGAGGACCTAATGCGATCAGAAAGAAGTGTACGAAGTACTTTTTTGAATTGCTCATGATTGGAATTTGGTTAAAAAATCGACCTGTACAAGCTAAATGCCTAACGGGTTAAATACCTGAAAGGTGATAATTCGATGGGAAGGTCGTCTGCCGCTGGTATTTCTAATATAGCACTTGAATTAATAGAATCCCAGATCGTTTAAAAGGATATACCCAGGTGTGTATAAATGGGCGCCTTGTTTACGGAAAATGAAACGAATGGGAAAGATTTAAATGGAAAAAGTGGTTTAGAAGTGTACTTTTTATTCTGCAATACATCTGAAGTATTTGCAGGGGCACCTCCGGCAGCTGTCCGTAGTCTTTCCTTTCACGATCCGGGCTACGGTGGTCAAAGCTTGACTACGGACGTCAATAATTATCAAGCATCTGACTGACCAGATTCAAACACCCATTGCCGAGTGACCATTATTATATTGCCTTAACTTGTAGGCCTTATCAACAACCTGCCTCAGCTTGATTATCTACTTCCCCAAAATGTTATATCCTAGAAAAACCCCAATGGTGCTATAGTCAGAACTCCAGAAATTCTCCTCCCTAAACAAATTGCGATCAAAACCGTATCTGGCTTCTAAACGGTACCGTCCTTTGTAATGAAAACCTGCCCCACAAACCAAGCCGTCACTACCGGAGACCTCTGCATCCACGAATCGCTCCATATCCAGGGTGCCTTCAACGGGGACATCCAAAATAAACGCAGCATTTATAAAAATCTGGGACTCCTGGCTTATAAAAAAATAATGTCTGACTCCAATAGGTATTTCAATTGAACTGTAATCAAGACTACCCATATTAAAACTGGTGGTTTCTATGTCAGTATTAAATGTCTGATAGGTAGGTTCAACAAATAGGGCCCACTTGTTTTTATTAAAGGGTAGGATCACTTCGAATTCCACACCTGCTCTAAACCCCATTAGGCCACTGAATTCCAAATTATTAGAGCTGGAGGTAACACTAACAAGGGTAAACGAAGGGAAATTAACGCCCGGTTTCAGGTATAAATTGAATGAACTGGTTTCGCCATTCTTAGAATGTTGAAAGTTAGGGTTTTGACAACGGTTATATTTTACGAAATGTTTTACCAGTTCCCTCTTATTATAATCAATAGTTTTAACGTCCAAGTTGGCCATTGATCCGCAGCTTATATCCGTTTTTAATTGATTTCTAAAAGCATTGTTAGTGCCTACGGTATTATCTGGCCCCAGAAACTTTTTGTATATAAGAGATCTTATTTCACCGTCACTTTTGGTATAGAAAAATCGTTTGAGATTTGTTCCAACGTACATGTACAGAGTGGCGTTTCCTTGCACAAGGGGTTCAAGGAATAGGGTTTCTGTACTAAAAACCGGTGACGGATTTTCATCAATTTTATTTATGAGTTCACTGGAACGATCAATTTGTACCGTGAATCTTCGGTATATTTTACTTTCGACCCCAAATTCCTTAATACTGTTGACAGATGCATTTTTAGGCTGATCATTTTCATTGATCTTATAATCGAATGAATTGGGATTGTTTTGCCATCCTACGTTTTTTATCAGGCATTGTGTGGTAGTTCCGTTCTCATCTACAAAGTAACCGGGAGTAAACGTAATTTGGGCATGCATCATACCGCATGAACAGATCAGGAACAAGTTTAATACGAATTTCATCATATATCGAGAGGTGAGGAGTTTAAACTATCTATCAAAATACTACTTTAGGGCGGTTAATTGCTGATATATGACCAAAATGTTAACCAAGTCATGGTGCCCAGCACGGTTGTAAAATGAACGTCTCGGTCAATTATTAGGACACTGATTTTATTTGGGATTCCACAAGAATACTAAGGATTGTTTGGAGGATAGAATTCATAGTTTTCTATGCGGAGCGAGATCAACGCACGAGAATGAGCGCGTGTATAAAAAAAACAGCGCCAACACTCGGATCTCGCTCCTCGCGCTAGCGCTGTTTCCAGTACCCAGGGCCGGAGTCGAACCGGCACGTCCGTGAAGACATTGGTGTTTGAGACCAACGCGTCTACCAATTCCGCCACCTGGGCAAATTGAGTTTGAGCTTCGGTTTGAGAGTGAGTGTGAAATAGTTTCGAGTGACTTAGTGCTTCTGAGCGCCTTCTCTGCGGCTTCCGTTGCGTCACTTGGTGTACAACTTTAACCAACTCAACAAACTCCTCAAATCGGATGGCAAACATAAGGAGAAATTAGCAAATCCTGAAATGTGATTTTAATTTATTGCGCTCCTCATACTAAAGGCAAGAGGTTTATCCGCAAATAACGCTTTACACCGGGCCCAAATGCCTTTAAACATTTCGGATTGACGGTAATTTTCAAGGTCTGCTTTACTCTTCCAATGGCTGTAGGTAATGTATACGGAGGGGTCCTCCCAGTCTTGCATCAATTCCACTTTAATACAGCCCGGTAGAGATTCCAGTTTGGGTTTGGAATCTCTGAAGATTTCCTCAAAATCACCTAGGTGATCCTCTTGGAAAGTCATCCGTACGATTCTGATCAACATATTTATTCCTCTAAAATGATTTTTACCGGCGAATCAAAACGCAGCCCCAGCAATTCAGAGGCGTGTCCTTTATTGATGCCGATCTCCAATAGCCCCAGACTATTAAAGATAATATAACAGTCGCCGCTGCCGGTCTCATTGATGGAGTCATTAATCCGCTTGAACTGTTCCCGGCCGATGACTACAGTAAAACGCTTACCTTTGCTGAATTCGCAAAATACCTTTTGCTCAATGTTGGTAATTAAATTACCATAGTGATCTACCCGCACTACATGGCCCTGGATCTGTTCTTTGGTGGCCCGTAGCTTGCGCCCCAGCATGCGTTTATAGCCTTCAACTGGATTCCCCAGCTCTTGAATGTCAATTCCATCTGCCAAACGGGCTGCGGCTGGCCCTAGAATATCTCTCACCGGAAAAGGGCTGGGTTTTTCACCTTTATAGGCCAATTCCACAATGGCCTGAGGTTCGACATCACTGATAAGCCCTAGCAGACCATTATCCGTAACTAAGAAAAAATGATCCTCTAGTTGCACCGCCAATTGTTTATCTCCCCGGTTGCCAATGGAGTCAACGGCTACCACATGAACGGTACCTTTGGGAAAGGATCTAAAGGAGGCTCGTACTACAAAAGCCCCGTGTGCCAAATCAAAATTCTGGATATTATGGCTTAAATCTACGATGGACAGGTTATGATTCACCCCTAAGATACTCGCTTTGACAGCTCCTACGTAGTGGTCACTTTCTCCGAAATCTGAGGTGAGGGTAATTAAGGCCATCCGCAAGGAGGAGTATCATTTGATTGCCAAAATTAGGTATTTTTTTATTCTTTTAGATAACTTTGAAAACAAATAAACGACTGGCATTTGGTAGAAAAAATAATCACCCTGGACAATGTGTCCCTGATTGATTTTCTGGGAGTGGAAAACGCGAACATTAAGGAGGTGGCCACTGCGTTTCCCGAAAGCAAGATTATCTCCCGGGGAAATCAAATACGTATCAAGGGAACACCCCCTGAAATCCTCAAGATTAACGATATTCTTAATATGTTGCTGGATCACTACCACAAATACGGGAAAGTGACCCAAGACAATGTACAGGCCTATCTAAAAGAAGAGGAGAAGCCACCAAAATATCTTAGTGAAGATAAGGTCCTATTGTATGGTACAAAAGGGACGCGCATCGTTCCTAAGACCACCAATCAAATTAGCCTGGTACAAACCGTGGAGAAGAATCCGGTGGTTTTTGCCATTGGTCCCGCGGGCACCGGGAAGACCTACATATCCGTGGCCCTGGCGGTTCAAGCACTAAAGGCCAAGGTGGTTAAAAAGATCATAATTACCCGTCCGGCGGTGGAAGCTGGAGAGAATCTGGGGTTTTTACCCGGTGACCTTCAAGAAAAGATCGATCCTTACCTGCGACCCATTTACGATGCTTTGGATGACATGATCCCTACCGAAAAGCTTCAATACTATCTGGACAATCGGGTCATTGAAATTGCTCCATTAGCCTATATGAGAGGCCGCACCTTGAATAATGCCTTCATATTATTGGATGAGGCCCAGAATACCACTCCTATGCAGTTGAAAATGTTTCTTACCCGCATGGGCCCCAACAGCAAAATGATCGTAAATGGCGATCGTTCACAGATTGATCTTCCAAAAAATCAGCGGTCCGGTTTGATCGATGCCGCTGAGGTGTTAAAAGATACCCCAGGCATCGGATTTGTAGAACTGGATGCCAAGGATGTCATTCGCCATCGTATCGTGAAAAGGATCATTCAGGCTTACAATAAGGCGAAGAAATCGTAATAAATCCCCTACGAACTTTTTCTTGAGACTGTTAACCCCTATCTCTGTGGGTATCGTAAATGGTTTCATGGTTGCCTTTCCCATTTGTGCGTTTCAGCCTGCCGTGGATATTTGGTGTATGGCTGTCCACCACCGTGGATCTGGAAGGTCCCATTTGGCCGTTATGGTGGTTTTTTTCTGGTGCTTTTTGGGTGTTAATTCTGATTATAAAGAGAATTGATTTCCCCAAGTGGAGCTCAGTATTGGGAGCTCTGGCACTGATTAGTATTTTTATGGGGGCGGTGGTTCGAGTTAATTTGATCGACCACCGTCCTCAAACCACCATTGAAAGTACTGATCTTTACTGGGGTAGGGTAGTGGAATTGATAAAAGAGACTCCAAAATACCTGCAATATGAGGTGGTCATTGAGATCCATGCAGGCGGCTCAGCTTCCGGGCGTCTTAACAGAGCCATTTGGTTTCAGGGACCCAAGACTAAAGATCCATTACGGTATGGTGATCGGGTATTGATCAAAGGAACTCCGAATCTGATCCGACCACCCGCCAATCCCCATCAATTCGATTACCGACAATTCCTTTTGCGCAAAGGGGTCCAATGGCAACACTGGATCTCACCAGAGAGTATTATCCAGGTAATACCGGCAAAGCCTACTAATTTTTATTTGCAGGTAAGCAACTTGCGAAGACATTTGCAAAGCCATCTAAAGAAGTACCTGAATAAAGGACCAGCTCAGGAAATCGCTTCAGCCATGTTGCTGGGAAACCGCCATAAGGTCTCTCAGGAGGTCAGAGATTCCTTCGCTAAGAGCGGGACTATTCATGTGCTGGCGGTTTCAGGTCTGCACCTGGGCATAATCTATGGTGTGCTGGTTTATTTTTTGGCCCCCTGGCGATACCATAAGATCTTGAGATGGGTGTTACTGTCCTCTGTCTTAATTTCCCTTTGGACCATAGCCTTGATTACTGGCATGGCCCCTGCCACTAGGAGGGCCGCTATCATGTTTTCGGTGCTGCTCATTAGTAAGCAATGGAAACGCCAGGGAAACAGTTTTAACGCCTTGGCGTTGTCAGCAGTCATTATTTTAATAATCGATCCTTATGAGCTCTACGCTGTAGGCTTTCAATTGTCTTACCTGGCATTAGCCGGAATTCTTTATTTACAGCCTTTAATGGCAAAACATTTAAAGGTACACCATCGGCTGTTGCGCTATTTCAGAGACCTAATTACCGTCAGTTTATCCGCTCAAATCGCGGTGCTTCCTCTTAGTGTCTACTATTTTCATCAAATCCCAACTTATTTTCTTTTGGGTAATGTGGTATTGATACCGCTAACGTTTCTTATCGTTTCCACAGGGTTTATATTTTTGAGCTTTTCGTTTTCACCTGCTATATCCCATTCGCTGGGTAAGGTCATATCCTTTTTGATAGAAACTGCCCATCAATACAATCGTTGGCTGGCATCTTTTCAGGGATCTACCATCGACAATTTATGGATCAAGCCCCATCAGTTAATTTTAATTTATCTCTTGCTGGTATTAACCATTCTTTTGTGCCGATACTTTAGACGGTCTTATTTAAACTTGTTTTTGCTCACCTGGTGCGTTTGGTTAGCCTTCGACTTTATTAATTGGAAGCTATCGATTAGTGAACGACGATTGGTAGTCTACCAGATTAAGGGCCATACCGCTATTGACTTCATTCAAAACGGCCATTATCAAGCGTTCGGAAGCTTACCGGATTCTTCTTTACAAATTATGTATAACGTAGCACCAAATCGAGCTATGAGTTCATTGAAGCCTGCGACTGCTCTGCTGCCGGAGTTCAACAGGGTTGGGTGTCGGGCATGGATGTTTGATGGAAAGCTTGTACTTTTGATTCATGCCCCAATTTGGATGGAACGAGGGCCTAACATGATTGTCGACCTGGTGATTCTTAGTGACGACGCCCTGGTTGATCTGAATGATTTACCGGACCGTTTGATCATCCAAAATTTGGTTGTTGACGGCTCATACAGCTATACGGTGATGCAGCGTCTAAGGAGCCAGGCCCGGGCTAGGGGAATACCTTTCCATAGCACTGTTCTGGACGGGGCGTTAGTAAAATACTAAGATGACTGCTGAATCTTACCAAAACACTGAAAAGAAGATCTGGTTACCCTTGCCAGACCCATTCTCCTTTAAACACTGTATGGATTTTTTGAACCGGAATTCCTTTGAATCCTTGCATGAGGTCCATCCCAATAAAGTAACTAAGTTATTGAAGTTGGAAGGCCAGCTGTATCTGACTGAGATCGCTTGTGGGGAAAAAATGATGGAATTGCGATGTTTAAACAGGGATTGGACAACCGCTGCAGAAAAAGCCGCTACCCAATATGTTACCATGCTGTTCGATTTGGACCGAGATCTGAATTCGTTCTATCTTCAAATGTCCGAGGAGCCTTTAATGCGGGAATTGACCAGGCAATTTAGAGGTTTACGAATGATTGGCTTTCCGGATTTATTTGAGGCTCTATGCTGGTCGGTGATTGGTCAGCAAATAAACTTGAGCTTTGCTTACCGATTAAAGCAGCGACTGGTAACAACCTATGGAAGTAAGTTGTCTTGGAAAGGCAAGCACTACTACACCTTTCCGGATCCCCAAACCGTATCCGGTATATCGGAGAATGAATTCAGAAATTGGCAGTATTCTACCAGCAAAACAAATTATCTTAAGAATGTCGCGCAGCAAATGGTTACTGGTTCCTTAAATTTGGAATCTCTTCAACGGATGCCTACTGAGGCAGCCATCTCTCGTCTATTGGAGATCAAAGGAATTGGGCCTTGGAGTGCGCATTATGTGGCTATGAAATGCTTAAGACGACCTGAGGCGTTTCCTCAGCAAGATGTTGGTTTGCACAATGCTATTAAGCTCCGAACGGGAGCATCGGAAAAACCCAGCACCAAACAGTTGGAAAAATTGGGAAGGAAATGGCATCCCTGGCAGGGCTATGCCACCTTTTATTTGTGGCATACGTTAATAGTTAGTTAATATGATCCCGCATACAGAACGCATTACTTTTAGAAAATTCGAAATGTCAGACCTTCCCCTGGTTCATCAACTAAACAGCGACCCCAGGGTCATGCACCATATCCAAGAGGTCAGGGATCTTGAGGAGTCAACCGCAGATCTGAAGCGTTACCTGAATTATTATGACCAATATCCTGGTTACGGATATTGGCCGGCATTTTTTCGATCGAGTCAACAATTTATGGGCTGGTTCGTGGTAAAAAAGCTGCCGGAAACTGAGGAATGTGAACTGGGTTATCGTTTACTTCCTGAATTTTGGGGCCAGAATCTGGCTACAGAGGGTTCAAAAGCTTGTATCAACTATGCTTTTGAAGGTTTAGCTGCTACTCATATGGTAGCGGTAGCAGTTCAGGAAAACAAAGCATCTTGTCGAGTATTGGAAAAATGTGGATTTAAATTTCAAAAAATTGATACCTTTTATCAAACACAATGTGCCTACTATCGCCTTGACGCTCCTTTATGAATGAAGCCTTTTCCATATTGCAGCAATATTGGGGCTATCAAAGTTTTAGGGAGCCGCAGGAGCAGGTCATAGAAAGTGTACTACAAGGTCGGGATACCATGGCCTTAATGCCTACCGGCGGTGGCAAATCTCTTTGTTTTCAAATTCCTAGTCTCATGCAGGAAGGTATCTGCCTGGTGGTGACGCCCTTGATTGCCCTTATGCAAGATCAAGTACGGCAACTCTCGGCCAAAGGTATTAAAGCCATAGCGGTTCATACTGGTATGAGCGCTCGTGATATCGATATCAAATTGGATAACTGTGTTTACGGCAATATTAAATTCTTGTACGTATCACCGGAACGGCTGCAGACGGACCTTTTCAAAGCTCGATTACAAAATATGCGGGTGAACCTGCTGGTCGTGGATGAAGCGCATTGCATTTCTGAATGGGGATATGACTTTAGACCAGCCTACCTGAACATTGCAGCTATCAGGACTTTAATACCACAAGTGCCGGTGTTGGCATTGACCGCAACAGCTACTCCGGAGGTAAAAACCGATATCGTCGATAAATTGCAATTAAAGTCCGCCCAGATCTTTCAGATAAGCTTTGCCCGCGAGAATCTGAGCTATAATGTTGAAACAACCGAAGATAAGTTTAATACTGTAAAAAGGCTGCTTCAAAAGCATAATGGAAGTACCCTGATTTATGTGAATACCAGAAAAAAGGCCAGGACCATCGCTTTGGATCTGCAAAGGGAAGCCTTTTCCACCAGTTTCTACCATGGAGGCCTGGATTCCAAAGACCGTACTACCATCCAGGACCACTGGCTGGAAGATAGAAGCCAAATCATGGTAGCTACCAATGCCTTTGGTATGGGAATTAACAAAGCCGACGTGCGATTGGTAGTACATTTCGATCCCCCTGACCATTTGGAATCTTATTATCAGGAGGCTGGTAGGGCAGGCCGGGATGGTGAACCTGCCTTTGCCTATTTGTTATACCAATTAGGCGATATTGATAAACTAAAAGAGAGGAAAGAACAGGAATATCCCAAAGAATCGTTCCTAAGGGAAATCTATCAGCATTTGGCCAATCATTACCAAATTGCAGTGGGCAGTGCGGCCCCTGAAGACCGGGATTTTGAGTTGGATCAGTTTGCTGCTAAAATCCAACAAAAGCCCTTGTCGGTGTTCCATGCCCTGAAAAAGCTGCAGCTATTAGGATTTGTGGAGTTAACCGAAAGTTTCTTTCAGCCTTCTCATTTCCAGTTTACGGCCAACCATCAGCAGGTCTATGAATTTCAAATCGCTCAAGCCTACTACGATCCCATAATTAAAGCGCTGTTGAGGTTGTATGGAGGTGAATTGTTTACCCGAGAGGTAAATATTAGCGAACCCAAACTAGCGGGGGTTTTGGGTATTGGCAATGATGAAGTACGTCGCCTCCTAAATAGTTTGCAAGATCGTCAAATAGGCATTTTTCAGCCCCGTAAGGACCAGCCCCAGGTGTGTTTTTTAGGGATCCGGCAAGATCCCAAACGTATGGCTATCGACCGACAAAGTTATCAGCAGCGCCGTCAATTGGAACTGGATAAATTGAGATCAGTACAGCAATATGTTCAAAACCATCGTCGATGTCGTTCATTGCAGCTGCTGGAGTATTTCGGGGAAGTTTCCAACACCCCCTGTGGATTGTGCGACATTTGCATGGGCAGCACCGAGGAGCCACTTTCTGACTACAAAAAGAGATATCGCGACATTCAGCAAGAACTGATGCTAGCTCCTTTGACAGCAAAAGGATTGGTGTCAAGACTTACCCAATATTCGGAACAAAGCCTGGGACGAACCATTCAGGAAATGTTAGAAAACGGGGATCTGGTTTTCGATCAGTTAGGGAGACTGACTGTACCCAGCGGGCTAGCCTGACTATCCCAGAGCCTCAATTCCCGGCAGGGATTTTCCTTCCATAAATTCCAACAAAGCCCCTCCACCGGTGGAGACATAGCTCACCTGATCACCGAAGCCCAGTGAATTAACGGCTGCTGCAGAATCTCCGCCTCCTATTAGAGAGTACCCTCCATTGGCGGTGGCTTGTACTACCGCTTCCGCTATTTTTATGGTCCCTTCGGCAAAGTTCGACATTTCAAACACTCCCATGGGGCCGTTCCATAAAACTGTTTTACTGGCCGTGATAGCCTCACTGAAAACCTGAATAGCTTCAGGCCCGATGTCCATCCCCATCCAACCTTCGGGAATAGCATAATTATCTGCTATCTGACTGGAAGCCTGGTTATTGAAGGCATCGGCGATTTTAGAGTCTTTGGGAAGCAACAGATCTACACCCAATTCTTTAGATTTTTTTATAAGATCGCGCGCCAGGTCAAGCTTGTCTTCTTCTACCAACGAATTTCCTATTTGCCCTCCCAAAGCTTTGAAGAAGGTATAGCTCATTCCTCCACCAATAATAAGATTATCGACCCGCTGCATAAGGTTTTCAATAACCAGTATCTTATCGGATATTTTGGCGCCTCCCATAATGGCGGTAAAGGGCCTCTCAACATTTTCCAGGACCTTCTTAGCATTATCCAGCTCCGCTTGGATCACATAACCGGCCACTTTATCCTGAAAATATTGGGCGATCACCGCGGTGGAAGCATGGGCCCGATGTGCAGTGCCAAAGGCATCATTTACATATACATTACCCAACCGGGCCAACTTAGCGGCAAACTCAGCATCCCCTTTGGTTTCCTGGGGATAATATCGCAGGTTTTCCAGTAGTAGTACCTCACCTGGTTGTAACTCTGAGGCCTGTTCCATCGCGGATGCTCCTACACAGTCATCGGCAAATTTTACTGGTGTCTGCAGGGCTTGCGAAAGATAAGGAACCAGGTGTATAAGACTAAAACGTTTCTCGGGGCCTTGTTTAGGCCTTCCCAAATGAGACATCAGTATCACCGATCCCTGATCCTGAAGTATTTTCCTGATGGTGGGTAATGCCGCTTTGATCCGTGTATGGTCCGTTATCTCAAAATCCTCGTTTAAGGGCACATTAAAATCCACCCGGATCAGGGCTTTTTTTTGAGCAAAGTCAAAACTGTCAATATAGTTCATGCTTGTTAATTATAATTCAGTGAAAACTAGCTGGAGGCTCTGCGGAGCCGGTCGTTAATTGCTTGTCCTAGCCCTTGGTCGGGAACAGGCTCGACTAAAATATGAGTTATTGGCATGGCATCCAATTTTCTTAAAGCAGCAAATAGGTTTTTGGCAGCCTCTTTTAGATCGCCATCCGTCGACAGCTGAATCTGCCTGCTGGCAGCTACTTCCGAAAACTGTTTTCGGAAACTTAGGATCCCTACCTGCTGGGAGGCATGCGTTTTAAGCAAGTCGCTGATTTCTCCCATCACCACTTTTTTTGAAGGTGCGTAGTGTGATTTTAGCATGCCAGGGGCCAGGAGACCGCTGTGATCCTCTACCTCGGTCAGAGATCCGGTGATCTCGGCGATCTCCTCTAGCGGTATACCTCCTTTCCTATAAATCACGGCGTTGCCACCATCATACCCCACGATAGTGGACTCGATACCCACCATGCAAGGTCCTCCGTCCAGAATGTAAGCAATATCGTCTCCTAATTGAGCTTGTACATGTTCCGCTGTAGTAGGGCTTATATAGCCAAAAGGGTTGGCACTGGGTGCGGCCAAGGGATATGATAGCGTGCTCAAAAGGTTTAGAGTCAGGTTATGATTGGGCATCCTTACTGCCACAGTTGGTAATCCAGCACTGATCAGATCCGGAATAGCCGGGGATTTGGGCAACACCAGAGTAAGGGGACCAGGCCAGAACTTGTGAGCTAGTGCTTCCGCCCAGGAGGGCAGGACATCAACTATCTCACTAAGTTGGGATATGGCTCCGATATGTATAATAAGCGGATCGAAAAACGGCCTTTTTTTGACTTCAAAAATTCGGGTAACGGCGCTTTCATTTCTGGCATTTCCAGCAAGACCGTACACCGTTTCCGTGGGAATGGCCACCAACTCGCCTTGGTCCAGCAAATTTTTAGCTTGAATTATATCTTGCCCAATTTCAGCCATTTAGGGGTTTCTATACAGCAGGCAAATATAAATGAATTATGTAAAATGCCATTTTCTACAAAAAAATTACACGTATTGGATTTGATTGGAACTTGGGTTTTTGTTCCGATGATCAGCATTTACATTTGTATAGTAAGTAGTTAGTTAATTAGTAGAAATAGTTTGGTTGATTAATAATTAGTGGTTTTTAAGTTTAGTGTTTAATGTTACGAACCCTGCGGTGAACGAACTGCAGGGTTTTTTTTATTCTATAATTATGGTGACTTTATTTATCCTGTTAGCATCCAACGGGTTAGTTTGCACACCCGCTCCATAATTATCCATATCGCCCTTTACCGCTGAAACAAAGTAGGCCACTGCATCCAGGCCTTTGAAAGTTACTACACCCTTTTCATTGGTGTGACCCTTTTGTACGAAATTCTCTTCCTTCTGAAAATCGACTTTGTTTTTGTACAGGGTAACCAGCACGCCCGATTCCGTATTGCCTAAATCGTTCCTAATGGTAATTTTCAAGTTCGTAGCCAGTGGTTCAGTTACTTCAAATCCACTGCCTGCTATCAATACCACCAATAGCGTAAAAAATACTGTTTTCTTCATAAGGCTTAGTTTTCTGTTTATTTATACTTAAAGTTAAGGCATAAACGGATATTTGCACAATTATGATTCAAGGATTAACTACTCAAAATGCGCCTCGCGCTATAGGCCCGTACAGCCAAGCAATGATTTGCGACGATTTGCTATTTTGTTCTGGGCAAACTCCCATCGATCCGCAAACTATGGAATTGGTGGGAAATGATATCGTGCCCCAAACACGACGGGTTCTAACCAACCTGCAAATTGTACTGAAGAGTGCTAATATTGACTTGTCTAGTGTAGTGAAAACCACTGTTTATTTAAAGAGCATGGCAGATTTTGACCGGATGAACAAGGTTTATGAACAAATGTTCGGAGATCATCGCCCGGCTCGGACTACTGTGGAAGTATCCCGCCTGCCTTTAGATGCTTTGGTAGAGATTGATTGTATTGCCAGAATGATCACCCGGACCACTACCTGACCACTACCACTCCGCCGCGCTTTTCAAATATCTCAAGGTCGTCCAGAAAACTGAATCGGATTAAATACGGATAGGTACCCACCGGCACATCACGACCCTTATAGGTGCCATCCCATACAAAGTTCTTATCGGTACTTTGGAAGACCATCTCACCCCATCGATTAAATATATATACTTGGAAATTATCGGATACATCGTTGGGGTTGTGGATATAAAAGTTCCTGTTTTCAGCGATGTCGCTGTTTGGCCTTATGGCATTGTGTGCAAATACTTGTGGAGGACAAACGTCGAACAAGTTAATGGATTCCAGATCACTGCAACTTACCCCGTCCACCACGTTGCTGGCCAGTACGGAGAAATTCCCTCGTTCATTCACGTTTATAGCTCCGGCATTACGGGTATTGGGTATCTCTATACCTGCAGGGTCGAACCAGATCAGTTCCACATTGGATTGATTCACAATAGCGGTTATGGTGATCGACGCGGAGTTCTCACAATCTGCCACAGCTTCCAATTCAACGACTACCGGTTGTCGTACGGGGACGTCTGCAATGGTAGCCTCGGAAATACAAGCATTTTCGTTGGTCCCTACTTGCACACTATAAGTGCCAGGTTCAGAAATGCTTATGGCGGGAGTTAGTGCTCCGGAAATTCTGGTTCCTCCGTTTATGGTTCCTGAATACCATTGATAGGTATAAGTCAACATAGGATCGCTGTTGACCACAGTAGCGGTCAAGATGCGCGAGCCGCTACAGTCCTGAGCGGTTGTGTCGATTTGTAGAAGGATGTTTTCTGCCAGATTTACTTCCACAGTACGTATGGAGTCACACAGCAGTCCATTAGGATCCGTAGCGGTGACCGTATAGATACCTGCGGCGTCTACTGTAGCGGTGGTAGAACCAACCGTTACATTACCCGGCCCTGTCACATTGAAATCTCCGCTGGTTACCACCAAGATATTAGCAATATTCCCGCATCCGTCTACAAATTCCGGGGTTTGCAAGTCAATATTATCCGCGTTGACATCCACCTCCAGGTTTGACAAGGATTGGGTACAGCCGTTAGCGTTGGAAGTTACCTCAACGGAGTACATACCCGGTACCAAACCGGTTATTTCAAAACCAGGCCCTCCGGAGAAAGTACTGAAAGTAGGTACGTTTCCGGAACTGACGATACTATTATCAGCCTGATCACGTAAGATATAATCAATGGCAAAAGCACTAACATCTGAGAAGAACACTCTGACAATACCATCGTCGAAATCGCAGCTGGTAGGAATAATTTGCTGACCGGCCAAGAACATAGCTCCTAAGTCCTGGAGGGTAATCCCGTCGATGGTTTCGGTACACTGGGTTACATTATCGGTGAGTGTAACGGAGTAAACCCCGGCAGCGAGGTTGGGAATTGTGATGGATCCCGGACCACTGCTGGTGTCCGAAACGGTAGTAGTGCCATTTGTAACATCAACGGTAAAGCTGCCTGCAGATAAAATATCTACATCAATACTGCCATCCGGCTGTCCACACCCCGGGGAGTCATTTGGCGTTGCCGTTAGCGAGGGCGGTACCAAAACCTCGATGTTTACCGAGTCCGAAGTGGTGCACAGGGTGGTATTGTCTGTCACATCAACAATGTATAGATAGTTGCCTGGTACATCGGTGACTACGTCATAGATACGAGTGGTGTCGGTGGCCGTGCTGATCAATGTACCGTCACGGGTTACCGTCCACACAATACTGGAATTGGGATTGCCAGCATTCAAGCTATCCGCGGGATCGTTGAGACAGTATATGCGATCAAATCCCAGGTCAACCATAGGGTTGACTGGGTTGGCCAGGAAGCTGGTACCGTCGCTACACCCGGCAGGATTGGTAACGGTTACGGAATAAGCTCCCGCCTGAGTTATGGTAATAGTGTTGGTAGTGTCTCCGGTTGACCATAAGAAGGACAGACCCACAGTATCCACAGAGGCTGCAGAAACGGTGGCTGACCCGTTACACAAAGGAACAAAGCCCGGAATACTGTCCAATATGGGCTTACCCGAAATCTCAATAGTTTGAAACATGGTGGTGTCAAAAGCAAAGTTGCAGTTGTGCACCCGCAACTCGACGTCGTAAAATCCGGGATTTTGGAAAGTAAACTCCGTGTTCTGGTCAAAACTGATAAATACCGCGCTGTCCACACCCTGGGGTTTAACCGACCATTCATAATTATCTAATGACTCACAGGGTCCAGTACCTTCAAATACTGTGGGGTCCTCCAGGCAGAATCCAGTTACCAGCATACTTGGTCCGCTGGCGGGAGTGGCCAGGTTCTGCACGAAGTTTGGCAGCCCAAGCTGACTGGTAGTTCCGCCCACCAGTCCAAAGCCGTTCTCGGTAAACCCCACTTGATTATCGGGTCCGTCAGCGCCTAATATTGTTCCCAATGAGGATTCTCCCTGACGGGCCACAAACAGCTGACCGGTAGGACTTTGCTGAATGGCGCCCAGAGGTACACTGCTGTTGAACACTTCCAATGGAGGGGTGTTTTCGATGGCTGCTGCAGTGGTGTCCATTTTTATGCGATAGAGCTTAGAGGGATTCATAGTGGTCACAAACAAATGGTTGGCACTGAATGCCAGTCCGTATGGAGCCTCATTGAGGTCTACTCTGATCAAGCTGTCAAGAGTACCTGTACTGTCGGAGAAGTGAAAAATCTCCACGGCATTTTGTCCCTCTACCGCTACCGCCAGCCGGTCGCCGGTAGCATTAAAAGTCATATATCCTTCGCCATCAGCAGCATTGCCGATAGAGTGAACAGCCCCGATGGATGATAGTACCGGGTTGCCGATGCCGGTGACGCCCACGGGGTATGCCCTGAAGGTATTGGTGCCATATTCATGACCAACTACCCAGGTGCTATCAGCTCCCGTAAAAGCAGCGACTCGCTCGGTGCTTCTTTCGAACAGTGGTTTGCCTTTAATGGGTACATCCCCCAATCCCATATCTAATTTGATATCCACCACGGCATATCCCATTTTATAACTGTCGTTACCGGAATTGTCGAATATCTCTTCCGTGGTAAAAACATAGTACAACGTTTCATCACCAGGGAAAGGGACTATGAGAGCAGCTTGGGTGGACTGTTGGTTTCCGCCGATATTGGTGCCGTTAGGCATCACATTGTGCTCCCGGTTCCAAACAGATTCTCCGTCGGTATAAAACAATACATTGCCGTTACGATCGGAAATAGTGGCGGTGCCCTCCGGGGTATCCATGGGGCCTGATATGGCCCGCTGAGGATCATTAAAATCAATCCCCGCATTCTGTCCAAAATACCAAACTGCTGAGCGCATATTTTCTTCGCCACAAACCGTTACCTCGGCACTGGAATAGGAGGTGCATCCCTGAGCGTTAGTGGCTACCACCCAATAAATACCGGCAGTATCGGTAGTGAGCATGGGGCTGGTTGACTTGTCCTGCCACACGTAACTGGTGGCCTCCATACTTTGATCTGTCCCGTCCAGTGTGACCATATCGCCGGGACAAATAATGGTGTCTTGCAGCTGGACCATCATATTGGTCTGGCTGATGTTTATGGTGGAATCGTATGTGAACTCTTGACCGTTAATAAAATATCGTAAGGTTACAGTGACCGGTCCGGGGTTGCTGAATGTCACCACCGGGGCCAGTAGATCTGCGGGGTTGCCTCCCAAATTCCAGGAAAAACGCTCTGCCGTGGGATCTACGTTGGGATAGAACCGGGTAGGATTATTGGTACATAGACCCTCGACCATAAAAGCCGAGAAATTTGAGGTTTCCCGGGCGAATGAGAATTCCGGAAATTGGCGGCCATTGAAATTGACATTGCCCAGATCCGGAGGGCTGGGGTCATAGCCAATGCTATCGATCACTTGATTGGGCCGGTCAATCCTTCCCAGAAGAAATTGGCTGGCATTGGCTTCATATAAATGGTATATGCGACCGTCTGGACCAAGGCGTAAACCTAGACTCCGGGTAAGGTTGGAAACTACGGTTTGCACATTAGGGGCAGCCGGATCGTATTGGAGTACCTCACCGCTGGCAGTAGCGTCTTGACCGTAGCGGCTTATGTACAAATTCATGCCATTGCCGGACCATTCCGTATCATAAACTTCATAGTCCCCCCCGTCGTTATTGCCGGTATTTGCCACTTCTTCCCTGAAACTGATAGCGCCGGTGGCGGCGTTGAAATCCAGGATTTGAACATTGCGATTGGCGGTTACGGGCGCAACCGCGATCTTGCCCCCATCCATGGGAGTGTAAGAGAAATTAGCGGCCACCAAAGGACTGGCGCCTTGAGCCCCCAGGTTAAAGGTTTGGATATTGCCAAAGCCTCCGGCCGAAACTTCGAATACCTGGTAGATGGCGGTGCCCTGTTCATGGGTAACCACCCAACAACTAGTCAGGGAAGGATTGGGAATTACCACCATTCCTTCGGATATATTGCTAATGCCTGTAGCCACGTTTTTACTCAGATTTAGCACGCTTCCCAGGGGAGGGGCAAACAACCCTGCATTGCCAGCCAACGTCATGTCAACAATACTGTATTCCAGGTTGCCGGGATTGGTGAGATTGGCGGAGTTTGTGAAGATGTAATACTGATCCTGAGTTGTGGGCACCGGGCAGATCCCCACCTGCTGATTGGCTAAGGAGATCCCGTTTAGTCCAGTGCCGTTGAGCATGATATTATGAGAAGCATCGTAAACAGACAAGCCGTCGGTATAGAAAAGGACTTCGCCCGAAAGTGGGTTGGAAGCCACTGCGCTTCCTCCATTTCCATAAGGAATACCCTGTATGGAGAGCAGGGTGGGCTGATCGTCGGACTTGTTAAAGATTATGGCGTCCGCGGAGTTTCCAAAGAACCAATTATGCCTGGAAAAATTTTGTGCTTCAATGGAGATTGAAAGCGCTGAAAGCAAAATTATTGGTACAATTTTAGCCAGCTGTTTTAACATATATGCATAATGTTGTTGAGAAGGAATTAGTTCTTAACCCGGACCTAAAATATTGAACCATTCTCTAGTTAAACTTGTAATATCGTAAAATATTTGATCAAATTTGAGGATTTTTAATACATAAGACGAGCAAACAGGCGTTTAAGGTTGGGGTTGATCTAAATATATTATTAATATTAACGGTTAGCTTAATTTGGAGGTAATGATTTTAAGAGCGTTATGAGATATTTGGTGGGATTAATTGCGGTAGTGATGATAATGGGATTACCTGCGAAATTGCAGGCCCAAGATCCTCAATTTAGTCAATTCTATGCCGCCCCTCTTTATCTGAATCCCGGTTTTGCGGGGACCACGCCCTATATAAGGGCCGGCGCCAACTTCCGTAGTCAATGGCCTTCCTTGGATGCCCGATTTACTACCTATTCATTTTACGCGGACTATTTTTTGGAAGATTATAACAGTGGGCTGGGATTACTGGTAACCGCCGATAAGGAAGGACTGGCAAACCTCACATCTACCAGTGTGGGCATACAATACGCCTATGAACTGCGCATCAATGAACGCTTCACATTCCGTCCTGGTGTCCAGGTGGCTTATGTGCTCAGAGATATTAACTTCGATCGACTTACCTTCGGGGATCAGTTCGATGAAACGGGCTTTATCAGTCCCATTTCTGCCGAGCCCTTTGCTACCGGAGAGAACATCGGTTATGTAGATTTCAGTTTTGGAGGCTTGTTTTTTTCCAAGAATTTTTGGCTGGGGGTGGCGGCGCACCATTTAAACACCCCCAATCAGTCCCTGGTCGATGGAAATAGTGAGTTGCCAATTAAATACAGTATACATTCTGGCTATCGGCTACCTTTACCTGCGGGACCTGGTCATAGAGGCTTCAATAAGGACGGCAAAGAAAGAAGCATTACTCCGAATTTCCAATATAAGAGGCAAGGTGAATTCGACCAGCTGGAATTGGGAACCTACCTCACCATTGAGCCTATCGTATTTGGGGTGTGGTATCGAGGTATTCCCGGTCAGTCCTTCGAAGGCATTAACGACAAAGAGGCAATCATTTTTCTGGTTGGCCTCACTGCCGACAATCTCAACATCGGTTATAGTTTTGACTACACCATCTCGGAATTAGGAATTGCCAGTGGAGGAGCTCACGAGATTTCCATCAGCTACCGCTTTCCTCCGGATCCTCGGCGTCCTCCTAAGAGCGTGCGACAAATACCCTGTCCTAAGTTCTGATAATATCGTACCTTTGCATCCCAATATTTGATTTCTATGGATGCAGGAATACTCTTGACCATTATTTTGGCCATTTTGGTGGTAAACTACCTTTGGGAGCAGTTTCTGGACTATCTGAACTTATCCCACCAACAAGCAATAGTGCCCAGGGAATTACAGGATTTCGTGGAACCTGAGACCTACCAAAGAACATTGGCTTATCAGAAGGCCAAGACTCATTTTGGTTTCATTACCTCAGGTTTAGGGATGGTAGTAATGTTGGCAATTTTGCTAAGCGGTGGTTTCGGCTGGCTGGATGAATGGCTAAGGACCTATATTGAACATCCTATGATACTAGCACTGGCCTTTTTTGGGGCTTTATTTTTGGTATCTGATATACTGGGAACACCCTTCCAGTGGTACCATACTTTTGTGCTTGAGGAGAAATTTGGTTTCAATAAGACTACGGTCAAAACCTTCCTGTTGGACAAGATTAAAGGTTACTTTCTGGCTATTCTTTTAGGAGTGCCCTTACTTTCACTGCTCATGTATACTATTATGCAGCTGGGAGCCAATTTTTGGATCTACTTCCTAGCGGTAATGGCCGTTTTTTCATTACTGATTAATATGTTTTATACCAGTTGGATCTTGCCGCTGTTCAATAAGCTAACGCCCCTGGAGGATGGAGATCTGAAGCAGGCTATTGAAGGTTATAGTCAGCATGTCAGCTTCCCCTTAGACAATATATTCGTGATCGATGGATCCAAACGATCTCAGAAATCAAACGCTTTCTTTTCAGGTTTGGGAAAGAAGAAGAAGATCGTGCTCTACGACACTTTAATAGAGAACCATGACATTGAAGAGCTGGTATCAATTTTAGCTCATGAAGTAGGCCATTACAAGAAGAAGCACATCATCCAAAGTTATGTATTGTCGATACTACAAGCGGCCTTATTGCTATTTATACTTTCGCTGATGCTGAACAATCAGCAGTTGTCCATAGCGCTAGGGGGAACACAATGGTCTATGCACTTAAATTTGGTGGCGTTCGGTTTGCTTTACACCCCTGTCAGCAAAGTGCTTGGCGTTCTTTTCAATATCTTAAGTAGGAAGAACGAGTTTGAAGCCGACGCTTATGCAGCTGCCACCTCCGATGGAGGGGCGCTAATGCTGGCCCTGAAAAAACTATCGGTAAACAATCTCTCCAACTTGTGGCCCCATAAGCTTTTTGTTTTCTTTCACTACTCGCACCCCCCTCTCTTACAAAGACTTAGAGCCTTGGAAAATCTTAAATCTGCTACAAAAAGTCAATATCCTGGATAAAAGGATATTTCATAAGATACTGTAAGGCTTCCTCCAGTGAGAGATCTTCATAGAGTACCTGATGGAGCATAGTGGTAATAGGAGCTCGTACCCGGTAGTTGTCGGCAAGCCTTTTGGTGATTTTTATGGTGTTTACACCTTCGGCCACCTCATCCATAGACCCTAATATATGTTGTAAGGTCTCGCCCTGTGCCAGTCTAAAACCCAGAGAGTAATTTCTGCTCAGGCGGCTGGTACAGGTAGCCACCAGGTCTCCCACGCCGGCTAGTCCCAGGAATGCCTTAACATTACCACCCAGGGCTTGTCCCAGGTAGATCATCTCCACCATTCCCCGGCTGATCAGTAACCCCCGAGTATTTTCTCCGTATCCCAAACCGCTAAGGGCACCTGCTGCAATCGCGATGATGTTTTTAAGCACGCCACAAAGTTCCACTCCGATAAGATCGTTGTTGCCGTAAACGCGGAAGCGCTCGCTTTTGAGTAGCTGCTGACCCATATCGATCACCTCGTCAAAACGACTAGCTACCACTGTGGCTGCCGGCTGGTGCTCGTTGATCTCTTTGGCCAGATTAGGTCCCGCCAAGCAGCCGATACGTACCACCGAAGTTTCTCTGCGGATCAGCTCACTCATGGTGAAGACCTCTTCCTTGCGTAATAACTTGACCTCTTCCAGGTTCTGGCCTTCAGGGAGTTCTACCACAAATCCTTTAGTCCCATGGATCAACATATGATATGGTTTCAGGAAAGGCCCCACCTTAGTGATCATTTCTCTGAAATTGCCGGAAGGCACCACAGGAAATATTACCTCACATGTTGCCGCTAGCTGCTCCAGATCGCCGGTGCCCTTGACCCGTTCGTTCAAAGTGATGCCCCTGCTGCTGCCCTTATGGGTAATTTCATCAACTACCTCTGGGCTACGGGCATACATGATCACTGGAACATTCTCCGCTAGAATGTTGGCAACCGCGCAACCAAAACTGCCGGCCCCGATAATGCCCACGGGCTGGCTATATATATTGTTCGAGACCATATCCCTGCAAACGATTGTGATAAAAGTATAATAGGTTCAGATCTTGTGAGACTATTAATCCTTGCTTATTTCTTAAGACCGGCCGTTTCGCATGATAAAGACCTACATTATACAGCCCATGTTCCACCACTTCTTCAATTTCCCCTTGTAGATGCTCTGCGGTATGAAGGGCTCCTTGTTGCTTCATTTCAAAGATCTTGCTGCGTAGTGTTGTGCATACCTCCAGGAAATGGGAGTAATCTATTACCAACTCATCGGGCTGTATGCGAAGGAAGTTAAAGAGATCCAGTTTGTTATATCGTTTTTTGAGCATCTGAAAGACCGCAAAAGCTACCAGATGACTAGAAAATACCCGGTTATTTCGGTGAAATTCCGAAACAATACGCTCACTGAGCATACGGGTGTACTCCCCATCCCGTTGATCGTCCTTCTGAATTCTTCCTAAGGATTTAAAATAGTCGGAGGTATCGATCTTATTGCCATCTTGATCAAAGGAAATACCCTGATCGTTCACATAGTTGCCCATTACATCCATACCTCTGCCTATGGACACACTGATATCACTGCCCTTGGTAAAAAATTTGAAAAGGAATTTTATGATCTTATAGGAGTTGCTGAATTCGTCATTCTCGACATAATAGCGTTCTTGACCCTGCATCTCCAGGAATTGATTGATAAGGCCCGGTGCTTCCAGTACAAAATGATAGTTGAGCACTACAGGCACCACAAAGATCTTGGCAGCTTCACCCTGGGGATGATTTTCAAAATTGCAGCGCTGAGCCTCCATAACGGTACTTAACAGCCCCATTTTTAACTTTTTCTCGATCATGCCCGAACGGGAACGTGTCCCTCCCGGGAAAAACAAACTATGGCAACCGTATTTTAATGCTTCGGTACTGTAGGTTTTAAGGGTTTCCAGGTACACCATGTTCTTTTTCCGGCGGTCCACTTTATAGGCCCCCAAACTGTTCATGAAATAGGCAAAGATCCCAATGTTGAACAGATTCAGTCCCGCACCGTAGATGAAGGCAGGTAGTCCCAGGTGTTGAATTACCCATCCGATCAGGGCAGAATCCAGATTGCTGAAATGAGTAGGAACCATAACTACTGTACCCAACTTGGCCAAAGCCCTCAATTGATCGATCTCTCCGTTTATTTGAATTTTGTCGGGCAGATCCAGTTCACGGCTCCACAACGATTTAATACCCTTTAGCCGGGCAGCGTTTAACAATCGAGCGAACCCAAAAATGATCAAGGTACGGGCAAATCGGTAGCGGGATTGTTTGAAGTTACCCGCAATCTCCTCTGCATACCGCGATACAATTTGCTCCAGCATCTGCCGGGAATTATGCCGGACCTCCTCACTATTTTCCTTGGTAAGATGAACCAGTTGGCCCTTGATCTTCCCCCAAAACTCTTCTTCATCCTCAGGGTCTACTTTCCAGGGATTCTGTCTTAAACGGTTCCTTTCCAAAAATAGGGTAAGTTCCAACTCTTCGATCAAGGCTTGATGATCTTGAGTATGTTCCATGATGCTGTCCACTGCCGATTGTACCACTGTAGACACAAAATCTTTGCGATTTTTTGCCAAACGCACCACCGGCCATTCTCTATGACCAGGCAGAATTGGAGGATAGTATTTAGGTTTTATTGCTGGAGGATCTTGAGACATGCTGCAATTCCATCAAACCCAAAGATAGGAAAATGTTAAACTTTCTAAAGTTAGAGGGGTTTGAGAGGCTAAATTTCAGGGCTGGATTGCCAATCAAGTAGCTATTGGGATTTCATTTATCTTTTCTATGGCATCCAGGTTGAGTGGTCCATAAATATGGGGGTATAGTTCACCCGAACCTGTAGTGTCTTCATATTTAATTTCAACTGCTACTTTCAGGGGATCAATGGTCAGGAGCAAAATATCTTTTTTACCCTGAAAATACTTAAACAAGGTTCCCGGTATCTGATGGTGTTCGGAAGCATGAATAAACGGGTCAGGGCCTGGTACTGCAAAGTGATTCTTTTTCTGAATTACTTTCCATTGAGTTTTAGTGGTGAGGTGATAGATCATTTTCTCTTGACTCAAATCCAAATGGCTGTTGACGGGAAGGTGGCGCAATGTAAAGTCCACGAAGGCCTTTAAGTTGGCGCTCACGGATTTAATCCGGAAGTCACGTTGATGGGTGAACAAATCGATCGATAATACATCATATCCTAGCCATCCGAAGTATAAGGCAAATAAGCCAGATATAAGCAACACCAGAGTAGGGAAAGGGTCCAGAAAGTCCCGGTAGTAGGCTAAGGCGGTAAAAGGCACCATGATACCACCCGCTAGCAGGTAAAGCATGGGTTTGCGGTGCTCAAAGTTCAAGTTCTTTATTTGGGGGAGATCGAAGCCTTGTGGTTTCCCTTTTTCCACTATTACCAACTGCTTTTCAGTAAGCAATGCTTTATTTTTTTCGTCATCAACTGTTTCCAGATAACAAAAAGCGGTTATGGCTTCGCTAGAATTCAAGAGGGTTTTGTTTTCTACAAAACTAGACTAAAATAAGCTATGGGCTAGTTTTAGGTATAAAAAAAAGCCCGAAGCGAACTTCGGGCCCATTGATTTATATATGGAGAATTAGTTTCTCTTGATTCGTCGTCGGTGAACTGTACCGTTAGGCTTCTTTACAGCAGCCCGCTTGGTGGTAGATCCATCCGGACGTTTTACCGCTTTTACTCTTTTCTTAGTACCATCGGGCTTGTTAACGCCAGCAGCTCTTTTTTTAGTGCCATTGGGCTGGTTTACACCAGCAGCTCTTTTCTTAGTGCCATCGGGCTTGTTTACCCCAGCAGCACGTTTCTTAGTACCGTCGGGCTTGTTTACCCCAACCGCTCTTTTCTTGGTACCGTCGGCTTTATTTACACCAGCAGCGCGATACTTGTCTCCATCCGCTTGATTCACACCGGCAGCCCGGTATTTATCGCCATCCGCCTGATTTACTCCAACCGCACGCTTTTTAGTACCATGGGCTTTGTTTACTCCAACCGCACGCTTCTTAGTACCGTCGGCTTTATTTACACCAGCAGCTCTGTACTTATCGCCATCAGCGGTGTTTACTCCTACCGCACGTTTCACATCTCCGTCTGCTTCTTTTCGATTTACTGTAACTTTTTTATTACCTTCTCCGTCTTTGGCAGATTTAATTACCGTTACGTTCCCCTGGTCATCCTTATAAACTTTCTTCTTCTTGGTGATATCGTCTTGTCCGAATGCCAGTGAAGCCGAAAGAAAAAATGCCATGGATGCACTTAAAAAATATGTTATAAACCTTTTCATAATGAATTCTATTGTTGTTGTTCAGATATCCCTTGGATGCCTAAAGGCCCTAAAGGTTTAATCCCTGGGAAAAATTATTGAACTTGAACGGTTTCCGTGGGAGTAGATTTATCTACAATATGATTGGAAGATTCTGATTCACAGCTGTTTACATAGCCAAAGAAAAATAATGCGGCCAGACATGCCAACATTCCTTTTAGTAATCTCATTTAGACTGATTATAATTTCACTTACCTGTCCACCTAACTGGAATTACAAAAATAAGCCCATAGAAAGGGGATTAAAATTGAAATTGGAGCCAAAAATTACAACAGAAAGGATTGAGGAGATACTTAAAATTACCATCCTGTGAGTAAGAATGCATTCTTAGGCCTGGCGGTAGGCTCGTTAGTAGTCTTTTCGACTATAGCCTGGTTACTTTCAACAAAGGTGGCGGGGCTTTCCTTGTGGGTAAAGATTGTGGGATACCAACCTTTAGGAATACAGCTCCTGGCAGGTGTGCTATCGGGCTTGTTATGGGGTTATCTAGCTAAACAATTGGTTACCACCGACTATTTCGAGCCTGTAAGTGCCAAATTCAGAGATATTTTAGGGCCTATGCAGATGAACTGGTGGGAGATTTGGATTATATCTCTTTGCGCGGGAATAGGAGAAGAGCTGTTGTTCCGGGGATCTGTACAACCGCTTTTAGGGGTTTGGCCCACCTCCATATTATTTGTGTTCCTTCACGGATACCTGTCACCTTTTAATCTGCGTCTTTCCCTGTACGGCATATTTATGGTGATAGTAATAGCGGCTTTGGGATATTTAGCGGATTTTATGGGTTTATTGCCCGCCATGGCCGCTCATACCATAATTGATGTGGTACTTTTACGTTACCTTACGGTCAGTTACCAGGAGGCTATTCCGGAAGATACTCCTGTGGAATAGGTAAGTCATCCCGTTCTGCAGTCCAGTATATATTAACAATCCACCATCGATTACCATCATTGATCAATTGAATACTATTAATTCCTCGGGCAAAAGGTTCCAGGTCACTGGCAGTGCGACGGCTTTCGTAAGTACTCCAAATGTGGGTCATACTCCCAAAATGTAGCTCCTTTCTGGTGATCTCCACTTCAAAAAACCCATTCTCCACTAACCAGGACCCTGAACGGTCCACGTACTCCTGGGGGGACATGTACCGGGTACCAATATTGTTTTCTCCATCCAGCCTGCTGGGGATAAGTTGGGCTCCTGGCTTAAAAAGACTCAGAAAACGATTCCAGTCCCTGGCCTCACCTTTTTCACCGGATATTACACCGTAAAGAGCTTCAACAATATTATCGAGCGATTTAACATCTTCCGGATCCGCCTCTGGTACCGCTGTATCTTGGGCATGCAGGCAAATGGGTAGCAGTAAAATGGTAAGCAGGACAGGGTAACGTAGGGTTTTCATGAATTATAGCGTTTAGAATTCTGCAAAGTACGGAATTATGGCCCCGGTATATTACGGATTTTTACTAAATTCAAATCCCTTAACTCAAATTAAATTATGAAACCAAGTGTCAAAGGCTTTGTTGTTATCCTCTACTTAGGCAGCCTCACCCTGCAGGCTCAGGAAGCACGAATAGAGGTCACACCAGAAAAATTAGTAATGCAGGTAGATGAGACAGCTGCGTTAAAAGCAGTGGTAGTGGATGGTGCTGGTCAAATCCAAAATGAACGGACCGTGAGGTATTTTACCCGCAATTCACTTTCGGTGGACTCCGTGGGAGTGGTAACGGCTCACGAACCCGGAAATCATACGGTGATCGTAATTTCACCGGATGCTCAGGGCAATTTCTTGAGAAAAGATATACCGGTTGAGGTAAAATTTCCGCCTTTGGCTAAAGTTGAAATCGGGGAGATACCCCAGAGGCTGTATGCAGGTACTACCATTCCTTTGAATATAAAGATCCTGGATGAGAAGGAATTTGAGAGGGAAGATGTCAAAGCTGTTTTGAGCACGCCCCAACCCGATATTCTGGAATTCGACCACTACTACAATCTAACCGCCAAAAAACCTGGTAAAGGCATTTTGAAGGCTTCAGTGGAAGGAATTGAAACCACATTGCAGGTTGAGGTGGTAGCCAATCCGGTAGTACGGCTGGAGATAACCTCCAACAAGCAGGAAGCACGCACCGGAGATGTTTTTCACTTCAAGGCATCCGCCTTCGATAAAAAGGGTAAAGCACTAAGTGATGTTCCTTTACATTTTTCATTTGAGGGCAATTCTTATGACGTGAGCTCCAGTGCTTCCGGCCTCATAAAGCAAGATGGCAGGTTTGTAGCGGACGAACCTGGTCTCTATGCGGTAGCGGTGGCTTCGGGTCCTCATGTGGCCCGTATGTCGGTCAACGTAATCCCTCGTAATGTCAAAAGGGAGATCGAACTGGTGGGCAAAGGCCTGGTCAATGACAAACACACCTCCGATTTTTGGATTTGGCAAGGGATCGATGGACGTGACTACGGGGTCACCGGAACCTGGGGAGCTGATGGTACTGCTTACTTTTGGGATGTCACAGACCCCGCCAATATTTCCCGGGTTGATAGCGTTCAGGTAGATGCCCGCACGGTCAATGATGTTAAGGTTTCTGAAGATGGGACCATCTGTATAATCAGCCGTGAAGGTGCCAGCAATCGCAAGAACGGTATTGTGATCCTGGATGTGCGAAATCCCAGAGATGTAAATATCATCAGTACCTTTACGGAAAACCTAACTGGTGGCGTGCATAATTTGTTCATCTACAAAGATCATGTATACGCGCTTAGTGCTGGGCAAAAATATTATATCATCAATATTGAGGATCCCCAAAACCCCAGGATTGTCAGCAAGTTCGAATTAGAAACCCCCGGCCATGCCATTCACGACGTATGGGTGGAGGACGGTATTGCTTATTCCTCCAATTGGTCGGATGGCATACAAATGGTGGATGTGGGAAATGGTATAGCCGGCGGCTCGCCTGAAAATCCCGTGCAATTCGCCTCCTACAATTATCCCAGCGGAGCTCATCATGCTACATTACCTTTCACCAGCCCTTCTACCGGAAAATTCTACGCGGTGATGGGGGATGAGATCTTCCCTTATGGATTGAATATGAATGGTCCCAATATTGCGGGTGGTTTCCTGCACTTTGTGGATTTTAGTGATTTGGATAACCCCGAAGAGATCGCCCGATTTGAAGTGCCAGGAGCGGGGAGTCATAACTATTGGATCGACGGCGAAACCCTGTATGTGGCCTTTTATAACGGAGGAGTACGAGTAGTAGATATTAGTGGCGAGCTCATGGGGGATCTGTACAAACAAGGCCGCGAGATGGCCTTTATCATACCCAGCGATCCGGACGCATATATCGCCAACAGCCCGTTTACCTGGGGGGCTCAACTTTATAAAGGACATATATTTTACTCAGATTGGAACAGTGGTTTGTGGGCGGCCAAACTAAGCCCTCCTGCACCCACCGAAACTACCGTGGAAACCGACTAATGCTATGAAAAAGCTTACTCTGTTATTATCGATCACTACCCTGTTATGCCTTTTTCAGTTAAAGGCTCAGGATTATTATGTATATGTGGCCGCAGAATCTGAGGATGAGGTATCCTTAGTGAAATTTGATGGCACGGAAGCTAAATCGGTATTGGATATACCGGTAGGAGTATGGCCAGCGGAGATTGAAGGACCCCATGGCCTTACGGTAAGCCCTGATGGTAAATACTGGTATTTAACCCTGGCGCACGGGAATCCTTTTGGTACCATATACAAGTTCAGCACGGAGACTAATCAAGTGGTAGGTCAAACTACCTTGGGGTTATTTCCTGCCACCATGCAGATATCTGTGGCCACTGGGCTGCTTTATTGTGTGAATTTCAACCTTCATGGCGACATGGTACCCAGTACGGTATCGGTGGTGGATCCGGAGACTATGACAGAGTTAAAGCGTATTACTACTGGAGCCATGCCCCACGGCTCACGCATTAGCCCGGATGGAATGAAACATTACAGCGTAGCCATGATGAGCGGTGAATTATTTGAGATCGATGCCCTTAACCTAAATGTTAGTCGGGTTTTGGAACTGGATGATCAGGAGATGCATGCCGAAATGGATCATAGCAAGATGGACCATAGTAAAATGGACCATGACAAAACAAATCACGCCAAGATGGATCATAGCAAGATGGACCACAGCAAAATGGACCATAGTGAAATGGCGGGCATGAAACACAGTAAAATAAAGCCTACCTGGGTGATTCCCCACCCTCAGCAAAAAAAGGTTTACGTAGCCGGAAATGGGGCGGACGAGGTGCTGGAAGTGGATCTGGCTTCCTGGAAAGTGACTAACCGTTTTGCTACTGGCAAAGGTCCCTACAATGTGGAGGTCAGTCCCGATGGTAAGAAAATGGTGGTAACCTATAAATCGGAAGGTGCCACCGGCATTTGGGATTTGGAGACCGGCAAAGAGCTGGCCAAGATCCCCAATACCCGTAAAGTTTCTCATGGTATTGCCATTACCCCCGACAGCAAATACGCTTTTATTTCCGTGGAGGGAATAGGAGGGGAGCCGGGAGCCGTAGATGTATTGGATCTACAAAATTTAACTAAAGTGGCCAGCGCCGATATAGGAAAACAAGCGGGAGGGATTGCTTTTTGGAAAATAGATCCCTAGTTCTAATCATTATTCTGTTAGGGTTGGGCCCGGTTATTGAGGTGCCCGGCCAGTCCGACTCCTTCAAATCAGTGGGAGTAGAAGTTCAAGTATATCCAGCAGGAGTCATCTTTGGTATACGGAGTGACCTTTCATTCTCCAATCACCTGAGTGGGAATCTGCGCCTGGGTTATAACCTGGCCCGGCGCCGGGACCTGGGTGAGCACGATGATGAACGCGGTGGTGGCTTAGGCGGATCATTAGGTGCCCGCTATTTTTTCAAAGAGGATTTTCATGGATTCTTTTTAGGATTGCGCTGCGATCTGTGGCTTTTGGATATCGACTGGGTGACAGAGCGTCCCGGTGATGAAGACCTAAACGGCACTACCGATATCACCGTACTCCAACCGCTAGCAGAAGGAGGCTACACCTTCCTTCTAGGAGACGGTAAATGGACCATTACTCCTAAAATAAGTCTGGGATATGAGATCAATGTAAAAACCGAGGGTGAGGAAGTGGGTGAAGGCGCCATATCGCTCTTGGGGGTATCTCTCAGCCGCAGATTATGAGAATGGTGACCATTCATCCGATGTGGCAGCCGCTATAAAAATTTTTTTAACCTAAGTTCCATATTTTTCGTTCCTTTTAGGAGTTATACTAATATCCAACACCAATAAACTGGCAACACTCGAAACTACCAATGCCTAGACTACTGCTAACTGTATTGTTGCTGTTGAGTAGTGCACTTATTTGGGGACAGCAATACAACTTCCGGACCTACTCCCTGGAAGAGGGCCTGCCTCAGTCTGAGGTGCGATCCTTGATACAGGACCAGCAAGGTAACATCTGGTTGGGGACCAACGGGGGAGGTCTGTGCCGCTTCAATGGTAAGGAGTTTGAAATCTATACCAAGAAACAAGGGCTCCCTGATAATATCGTTGGTGCGGTCTATGAAGACAGTAAGGGTATTCTTTGGATAGCGACTTCCAAGGGCATATCATCCTATGATGGCATTTCATTCACTCATTACTCCGACGATAAGGGCGTTCAAGACGGTCAGTATTTTTGGATCAAAGAGGATGCCTCCGGACGCATTTGGGTGCTGGGACTGGAAAATCAAGGAAATCGTGCCATACTCTATCTGGAAGGCGACCATTTTGTAGATTTTACCAAGGACCACCCGGAATTAAGTGAGGACAACTTTATATTCTGGGTTTTCCAGGATAAGCAGAAGAACTTTCAGATCATCACCCGTAAAGGCTTGTTCCAATATAATGGCAAGTCTCTGGATCGCTCTTATCTGCGGGACTTGCTACCTGCCGACCAGTTGATCTTTCCCTTCTTGGAGGACCAGCAAGGTAATCTCTGGCTGGCTGCGGGTGTTTTCCCAAACATCGACGACCTCTACAAACTCAAAAGCGGTACCCTGACCAAGGTGGATCTACCTGAGGGGATTACGCCCAGGCGCATAAATTTTGCCCTGGAGGACAGCTCCGGGAATTTATGGATGTCGGTCTTTGGTACGGGCATACTGAAATCGTCACCCGATCCGCAAGGACCTTCGGAGTTTCAGCTGTTTACCCGCAATAACGGCCTGCCCATTAATATGATCAATAATATTTTGGAAGATCGTGAAGGCAACATATGGTTCGGGTCCAACGGAGGTGGTTTGATCAAGTACAGCAGTGACAAATTTGTAGCTCTTAATGTGGAAGACGGGTTATCCTCCGAGATTATAAGAGCAATTTCTCAAGACAGTAAAGGTGACTATTGGTTCGGAACTACCGGCGGTGCGGTTATCAAATTCGACGGTACCACCATTGAAAATGTGATCCGAGAAGAGGATACACCTCTGGGGTTCGTGCGAAAGTTCCTGGAGCTGGATAACGGAAAACTGCTCATCGCAACCTTCAATGGGCTGTGGGAATACGACGGTAAGGACTTCGATAAAGTGAATCAGCGATACGGACTGGCAGAGAACGATATGGTTGCGGATGTCATTTTCGATGGCAACGAATTACTAATCAGTGTTTTTGGTAGGGGAGTAGCTCGCTACAACGGCAGGGAAACCACTTTTATTACCGCGGAGTCCGATAGCATTGCCACCAATAACATCACCCACCTGATGAAGGACTCTCAGGGCAATATTTGGATGGCGTCCAATCTTATGGGTGTGTCCAAGTATCAGGGCGACCCCCTTGAACATCTGGAGCCGGAAGGTGAATCTCCAGGATCCAGAGTAGAACGATACAATTCCAAGAACGGCCTGAATAATGATTACATCCTGCAAATAGCCGAAGACAAAAATGGCAGTTTGTGGTTTGCCAGCTACGGCGGTGGATTGAACATTTTCGACGGCAAAGAATTTACCTACCTGGATACCGAAAAGGGGTTAACATCGGACAATATCTATTCGGTGGTGGCCGACAACGATGGTAATATATGGGCAGGAACCCAGAATGGGGTGGATAAAATTGTGCTGGACGACCAGGGACAAATCGAAAGCATTACCAATTACGATAAATACGACGGTTTCACGGGTATTGAGGCCAATGGCATGGCCAATTTTAAGGACGACGAAGGCAATCTATGGTTTGGTACTATAAAGGGTGTGATGCGCTACAAACCGTCAGCCGATGAAGTAAACCCTACACCTCCGATCACCAACATTACTAAATTGCGTTTGTTCTTCAAAGATGTGGATTGGCAGGATGAAACTTATCAGGAGTACCTGGGGAATGTAGCGGCATGGTATCAAATGCCTCAAGAACTTAAGCTGCCACATGACCTGAATCACCTTTCATTTGAATTTGAGGCCTTAAGCTTCCAAGTGCCTGAAAAAGTAAAGTACCAGTGGAAACTAGATGGACTGGATAAAGATTGGACTCCGGAATCATCAAAAACAGAAGCGGTGTATCCCAACCTGCCTCCGGGCGATTACACTTTCCTGGTAAAGGCCAGTAATAATGATGGCGTATGGAATGAAGCCCCAGCCAGCTTTTCCTTTACGGTTAATTCTCCCTGGTGGGCTACCTGGTGGTTCAGGGTGACCATGATGGCCCTGATTATGGGTATGGCCTATCTGTTTTACAAATGGCGGGTTACCAGTATTAAAGAGAAACGGGATGAACTGGAACGTTTGGTAAAAGTTAAAACCAAAGAGGTGGTCCATCAAAAGAACGAAATCCTAAATCAGTCCAAGAAACTGGAAGAATCATACGAGAACTTAGAGATGCTGAGTGAAGTTGGTAAAAATATAACTGCCAATCTCAGTGTAAGCAAGCTGATAGATACCGTTTATCAGAACGTGAATAACCTCATGGATGCGAATGTATTCTGGATCGGTATTCTGAATAAAGAGGCTCAAAGGATCGAATTCTCCGGAGCAGTGGAGGACGGCAAAAAGCTGCCCCCATTTTATTTTGATCTGCAGGATGACAATCGACTGGCGGTATGGTGCTTAAAAAATAACCAGGAGGTATTTATTAATAACTATCCGGAGGAATATCAAAAATATGCCAAGAGAAAAACTCCGGTATTAGCTGGACAACCAACTCTGTCCATTATCTATGTGCCATTGATCTCTCAGGGCCAGCCCATCGGGGTGCTTTCTGTGCAGAGCTTTAAGTCTTTTGCTTACGACGATCACCATTTAAGTTTGATCCGCAATATAGCTGTGCATACCAAAATCGCTTTGGAAAACGCTTCGGCCTATGAGAAAATCTCCGAACAATCTCAATATCTTCAGGAGCAAAAGAGCCAGATTGAGTACAAGAACCAAGAATTACTGGAGCTAAACAAAGAGAAGAATCACCTGATCGGTATCGTGGCTCACGACCTGCGTAATCCCCTGACCTCGGCCCTTACTATAGGTGGAATATTGAAATCGGAAGATCTGTCGGAAGAGCAAAAGGAATACACAGAGCATATGTTGAGCGCTATGGACCGTATGAACGCTATGGTCAATCGCATCCTGGATATAAAGGCTATTGAGAGTAAAAGCCTGGATCTGCAATTGGAAAAAACCCATCTACCAGAGGTTTTGGGTGAAGTCCAGTATAATTTCAAGGAGGCCCTGGCCAATAAAAAACTGGATTTTTCAGTACAAGTCGAACACCCCAATCCTTACGCTCTGGTGGACCGTAACTACCTGACACAGATATTTGAAAATCTGATCTCCAATGCCATCAAATTTTCCCCCCCTCAAAGGAAAATTGCCGTTTTATTTCAGGAGAAAAACGGCCATGTTATAACCGCTATTAGGGACCAGGGACCGGGGCTTAGCGACGACGATATGAAGCTGTTGTTTCAAAAGTACCAGAAGCTCAGCGCCCGGCCTACCGCCGGAGAGCAATCCACTGGACTAGGTCTTTCAATTGTGAAAAAATATGTTGAAGCCATGCGGGGATCGGTATGGTGTGAAAGTGAAAACGGTGAAGGGGCTGTTTTCAAGGTTCAGTTTGAGCAATATCGCAGTTAGATCTTAGCGGTATTCAAAAACAAATAATCCGTTATCCATATCGCTGACGAATATATTGCCAGATGGACTAAACGGATAGACTCCAAAAGCACCTAGAAAGCCATTTCCAATACCGCTGCCACCATTGATATTGGTTTGAAACTGATCCAGCAGTACCGGCTGAACCGGGTCGGAAACATCGAATATCTTAAAGCCGGCACCATAGTAAGACACGTAGGCCAAGCCCCCTCGAATATACAAATTATGCACCCTGGCAGTATTATCGCTGATATCACCAACCATTTGCGGATTGGAAGGATCGCTAATATCCCAGATGGTTACGTCCGGCAGGGGGTCGGGTGCTCCCTCATCGCATATGAAAAGATAGTTGTCGTCGTGGCTCACCCATCCGCTATGATGGAAGGTGTCCTGGTTGCGAACTTCTCCCAATAGCTGGGGATTACTTGGGTCAGTCACATCATAAATATAGGTAGCATCAGACCCGTGAAAATCATACATACGGCCGCGAATGACGGCAACATCGTGAGCCCCTACAATGTTAGTGTCTTCCCAGATCAATTGAGGGTCGCTGGGGGTGGCGGAAAGATCAAAAATGCGCAAACCGGGCTCGAACTCGAAGCTCACATATAGGAAGTTACCATCCACCCAGCAATTGTGGGCGGGCTGAAATGCTCCCACAACCAACGGTTGACTGGGATCGCTGATATCTATGATACGGCTAGAGTCGTCAGATGCCGAGGGGAAGTCACTATTGGCTACATAAAGGTACTGATCCTTGTTTTTTACATCAAAACCGATCACTTCATCGAAAGTGGTAATTACCGAGGGATTGGAAGGGTCAGTAACGTCTACAATGGTGATATTACCGTCCCTGAGATCGGAAAAATCGCCCATGATGGCATATTCCCGTCCATTACCATCTACATACCCCCAAACATCAGTACCTAAGTTACCGGGAATAGGGGTTTGAGATAGCAAGTTGATTTCCGGGATCCTGGGTTCATCATCGGAACTGCAACTGGCCGTAAGTCCCAGGGTCACCAGTAAAATCCATAACCATTTGCTGATCATAACAACCTTTTTCTGTGTGATCAACAAGCTAAGAAAAATTATGATTCAAATGACTACCACTCATCCAGGAATTCCTCGATGGCGTCCAGCTTGCCGCGGCTAAAGGCTCCAGAGGTGCTGTGCACCACATTGCCATCTTCATCCAACACAAAGAAATACGGAGTGTCTTTGCGATCCAGTTTCAGTGCCTGCTTGAAGGATTTGATCTCTCCCTTGTAAAAAAGTAAGTGCGGCTCCAATTCGGGATCGGCATTTTCCCTCATTTTTTTCTTTACAGATCCTACGGCGGCCTTATTTACACCGGCAAACATGGCTATAAAGAAGATGTTCACATCGTAATCCGCATCGAAAAGAGAGGGTTTCGAAGACTTCTGGATAAAGGTTTGATATACAGGATTGAACCAGGTGATCAGTTCGTCTTCCGATTTTTTGGAGTACGCCATTCCGATCAGTGTGTATTTGCCCTTCGTATCCTGAGGGATGTTAATGGTTTCATTATCCAGGTTAGAAAGCTCCATTTGCGGGAAAGAAGCCTTCATTTGACCATATAAAGTACTGGACATCAGTAATGATACGGCTATTAAAAAATTTACTGTAGTTTTCATAAAAAGTAAAAGTTTATACTCACTAACGAAAGCAGATCAAATTTAATGCCTAAAATCCAGTTAAACTTAACGATTGCCCCAAGTAGGTACGTCTTGTAAGATAAATTGTGGTTTTGCAATATTCTGGCAATTGACAGTCAACCTTTTTTGATTTAATTTTGTTGTGCTAGAGAAATGCAGATCTAGAGAAATGCAGATGTTATGATAAGATACTCCTTGATCCTTGGTCTCCTGGTAGTTTTGTGGTCATGCGATAGCAGTGATCCCGACGAGAATATTTTTACCGGGGTAAGCACTACCTATAACCTTACCAATGTAGACGCCCAATACAACGGAGGCGGTACGGTAATTTTCAGGGAGCGTACCGACCAATCTGTAACCATAGAGATTGCTATGCAACCTACAGGTTCAGGCGGGACCCATCCCGCTCACCTGCACCACGGCACCTTCGATATAGCGGATGCTGAAATGGCCGCTATGCTAACCCCCGTGGATGCCGCCACCGGCCAAAGCACAACCACCTTTGGTCAGCTGCTGGACGGTACTACAGTTTCTTATCAGCAGCTTATGGATTTTGACGGTAGTATTAAGATCCATTTGGATGATGGCGCCAACAAGGCGGTGGTGTTAGCGGCCGTAAATATTGGGATCAATGCCGGAATAAACAGCGAGAAGATTGCTGTCTGTTCCAGCGACCAAGAATCTATCTAGGTTCACCTTCAGTCAGCTGGCAATAGGCGCCTCCAGAAGTTTATCGGGAATTCCGAAGGCATCTACCAATGGGCCTGCCTGCAGGCGTACCTCTGCACACAATACCGTTATCTCCTTACGAATAGCTTTGCTCTTGGAGGCTTCAAAGTATCCGTTTTCCAGATACCAGCCTTTATGCAGGTGTAATAGGTTCAGGGCAAACAGCTGACAAAGTTGCTGTAATGGTTGATGAAGATCCTTTTCGGACACCCTGTCTATGGTCTGCAGAAATTGCTCTAATATTACCCTTTCAATATAGGCGTGTGCCAACTGTACCAGATGATTTTGACATTCATTGAACGCTTGAAAGCTATTCATCCCCTTGTCGATACGGTGTTTTAATCGTTGAGCAGCACGTTTCAAAAGATGTTGTTCACGATATTGAAAGGCAGATAAGTGAAATTCTCTATCCCGGATATGCTCAGGTGATGACTTGCGGGTGATGATAGGATTCATTTCCACCAGGCTGGTGGCGGCCTGGTTGGCGATGTATTTGACCAGACCTAGAAATTTGATGTCGTGAAATTCCTGTTTGAATTCTGCCAGCCGTGACTTGGCTACCAGCTGCATCAGTACCGTATTGTCTCCTTCAAAAGTAGAGTAGATCTCAGTATCGGCCTTTAATTCACCCAATCGATTTTCCCACAGGTAACCAATACCCCCGCAAGCTTCCCGGCATACTTGTAGCGTATGGGTGGTATTCCAGGTGCTGTAGGCTTTAAGTCCGGCCGCCAGGGCTTCGATCTCTCGGCTCTCCTGGTGACGAAAATGCAAGTAGCGGTGGGTCAGGTGTTTGAGGGCAAAATCCAAAGCGTAAGCATTGGCCAGCAAGGGCATCAGTCGACGCTGATGAGTTTGGTAATCCATTATGAGTTGTTCAGGCTGTCCCGGCGTACCAAATTGGCGCCGTTGCAGGGCATGGCGAATGGCAATGGTCAGCCCAGCCTTGGCCGCGCTTAAAGCGGAGCGCGGAATACCGATGCGGCCGCCAACCAGGGTGCCCAGCATGGTAAAAAACCGCTTGGACTCGCTGCTAATAGGGCTGGTGTACTCCCCCTTTTCGCCTACTTGGGCGAAGCGATCCAGCAAGTGGTCTTTAGGGATACGTACTTGTTGGAAGGAGATGCGTCCATTGTCTATCCCATTCAATCCGATCTTTTCCCCGCAGTCCTCAATAGTGATACCCGGAAGAACTGTACCGTCAGTAGATCGAATAGGCACTAGAAAGGCGCTCACGCCAAAATTCTCTGAACCTATGTTTAATTGGGCGAAGACAGTAGCCATTTGTCCGTGCAGCGCCGCATTGCCAATATAATCCTTGCGGGCTTGTTCATGGGGGGTGTCAATAATAAATTCCTGAGTTTCCTGATCGAAGTGTGCGGTGGTTTCAATATCCCTCACATTGCTGCCATGTCCGCTTTCCGTCATGGCAAAGCAGCCTGGCAGTTCCAGACTGCCGATCTTTTGCAGGTATTGTCGATGGTGCTTTTCTGTTCCCAGGGCCAACACGCTGCCTCCGAACAGGCCGAACTGAACCCCGTATTTTATTACCAGGCTCAGGTCGAAGTAGCTCATGGTTTCCATGACTGCGAAGTAATCGGCCATGCGATAGGTGCCGCCGTAGCTTTCAGGATAGGATAGCGCTCCATAACCCTTATCGGCCAATTTCCGGCACCACGAAAGGACTTTTTCCCGATACCGGTCTTTATCGGGGTAAAATTCCTTGTCGAATTCCTGAAGATCTTGCTTCAGTTGATCTCTTATAGCCGCGCATTTGCCATCCAGCAGGGCCTGCATGGCAGCAATTTCCCAGGCTGGTTTTATCGGCTCCCATAACGGCATCTCCGATGGTTCTGCAATGAGGCTTTCCAGGGCTTCAGTGGTAATGACTCCTAGCGCCTCTTCAATCTCAGTTAGTGCTTCCTGGGCCTTAACGGTCTGCCACCCCTCCTGGGCCTGATCCGATATGCGGGTTATCTCCAATCCCAGGGATGCTAACGACCTCTTAGAGGCATCCGGGATATGAGGTGCAGCGCTTTTTATCAGGGAGAGCCATTCGTGCAACTGGCGGGGGGTGGGAGGGTGCTGTGGATCAAGTCGCTGACTGACGAATTTCTTCTCAGCCTTGGTGAGCCACTCCTGCTGTTGTACTTTATGGTCAATGGAGGTCACCTCCTCCTCAGAGAGTACACTATCGGACCAGGCTACGTACAACATAGGGAGAAAGATCAGTAGACCCGGCGATTCTTCGATGGTCTGTATGTCTGCTTGTTTAAGGTCCTGAAAGATCTGCCTTAATTTCATGCCAGTGAAGTTTATATAAGTAATTCCGGTATTATTTCTTTTCGGATCGTTTTTTAGCTCGTTCTTCCCATTGCTGGCGGGCATATCGCTGTAAGTTGTCTACAGTATCGGTCTCATCTACGATTTCCAGTCCCAGTAAGGTCTCGAAAATGTCTTCCATGGTAATCAGTCCTATCACACTACCATAATTATCATACACCATAGCAATTTGTTCTCTGGAGGTTACCAGGTTGTCCAGGAGCTTAGGTAAAGGGTCGGAATCATTGACATGAAGGATATCTCTACGGATGTCTTTAAGTAACTTTTCATGATGGTCTTGAGCTAGTTCCTCCAACATTTGATCTTTGAGGATCATGCCGGTGATATGATCGGACTTCTCTTTGAACACCGGAATCCTGCTATAAGGCAGTGGCTGGTGGGCCCGCCAGAAATCTTCCAGAGTGCGTTCTTCATTAGCCGCCACCATCACATTTCGGGGCGTCATAATGTCACGTGCCTTCAGCTTTTCCAATCGCAATAGGTTCTGAATAATGGTAGACTCACTGCGGTCCAAGGTGCCTTCCTCTTCTCCTACCTGGGCCATAGCTGTGAAATCGGCCCTGCTCAATACGGAGCGCTCCTTGTCTTTTTTCAAGGTTTTAGTGATTTTTTGACTAACCCAAACGAATGGTTTTAGTATCCAAAGCAGCACCCCTAAAGAACGCACCGTGAAGGGGGCCAAGGTTTGCCACATGTTGGCGCCAATGGTTTTGGGGATGATCTCCGATAGGATCAAAATGGCCAACGTCATTACAGCAGCGATAATAGACTCAAAACTTATGCTGTAAAAGCCCAGGTCCAGCTGAGTACTGCCGAATAATTTTCCGGCCTGGGCGCCTACTCCAATGGCACCCACGGTGTGGGCGATGGTATTTAAAGTAAGTATGGCGGAAAGGGGCCGGTCAATGTCTTCTTTATAAGCCTGCAGCCGAGTTCCGATAGAGGAACCCTCGCGTATGGACCGATTGACATAAGCCGGAGTGATACTTAAAATGACCGCCTCCCAGATTGAACATAAAAAAGAAAAAATGATGGAAAGTAGAAAAAAGAGAATTAACAAGGTCATGCCCCAAAATACGCAATTATTTGTAAATCAAGACATATAAATTGCTCTGGAAAAATGGTAAATTTACTTAGGTAAACTTTGACTGTATGGCCCAATCCCGCACTGCTTCCATTTATCTTCCTGCTTTTTTAATACCCGCGGCCATCGTTATGGTTTGTGTGCTCATTACGCTTAGTTCAGCCATGTTACAGGATCCTGAGGGTTGGTTGGCCCGAGGTATCACCTTTGATCTGGTGATTACCGCACCACTGGTGTATTTTCTGTTGATCCGCAAAAGGTCTATAAGCAAACTGACGGTAGTACCCTGGATTGTTGGGGGCATCCTATTGGCAAAAGCCTTGTTGCCGTCACAAAACAATGAACCGGCACTTTGGGCTTCACAGTACCTGCTTCCTCTCATTGAACTGGTTGTGTTGTCCATAGTGGGGTATCGCATTTACCTGTTGACCACCAGCTTCAAAAGGCAGGGTAAGCAGCTGGATTTTTTAACTGCTATCCAGCAAAGCACCGCCGAAGTGTTTGGAAAGGGACTGGCGGCCAATTTATTGGCCTGGGAGATTGCGGTATTTTACTATGCCTTTTTTAAGTGGAGAAAACCCCATTTGGGGGCGGGCCAATTTACCTATCACCGCAAGTCAACCGTCAAACCGGTTTTGGTGCTGCTACTGTTCCTGGTGGTAGTGGAAACTTTCGTATTGCATCTATTGATCTCCATTTGGAGTCCTGTAGCCGCCTGGATCGTCACCGGGCTCAGTATTTACTCCTTTTTCTGGATCCTGGCACAGATCAAGGCTATGGGCTACCGGCCTTTGATGGTGGAGGAAGGCAAACTTCACTTGCGGCATGGGATGGTGTTTCAATGTGATATACCCTTATCCAATATAAAAGCTGTTCACTACAATAATGTGAAAGACCGGTCAGGGAAAGTACTGTCTTTATTGCCCAACATGGAAGGCGTTAATCTTTGTATTGAACTGAAGGAACCTTTAGAGGTAACCGGGCTGTACGGTAGGGGTACCCAGGAGCATGCCTTGAAATTGAGGGTGGATGAGCCGGAAAAATTGCAGGAGTTATTGGCTGGGCGGATTGCTTAATATTCCTCTATAATCATGGCTTAAGTTTGAAACTTGAGCTGGCGGACTTTAGTCACCTTATTTCATCTCCCTCAAGGTCACTTGATAAGGACTTGAATATCTCCAGTATCACCAGTAAAAATACATCAGAGTCCTCAAGAGTGACTCTGATGGGGAGGGAAATGCCTGAGGATGTGCCTTTTAGTTAACGGTAGAATGCCTTGCCTTCATTTGCTTTTCAATGAGTTTCAATATCCTGTTTTCGAATTCCGCTTTCTCTGCCCTATTCTTCCACCACCAAAAACTATTGTTAACCTGTTTCCAATTACCCAAAGTTAAACCATCATTAATCCCTACGAAAGCAAAGGTTGTAGAGTTATTACTGTTTGGTCTGGTCCAGGTATGTATGATTTGATTTTTATCGGGATAATAGAAGTAGATGTGATACCAAAAATCAGTACTGTCCTTTCTGCCATCATTTAGATGCACAGTTCCACCAGTTGGCATTAGAACTTTCTCAGTAAGGCCTAGTTCAGGATTTTCATCCTTTATTTGATTAATTATTGAAATAAGGGAAACTTCCGGAATGCCGAACTCATATCTTTCTGCTCTTGGGTAGGAGCCCGGCCCAAACATCCAACCTAAACAATAAAGGAGCGGAATTAAGAGTACCGCAATGGCGATCCAGATGAGGTATTTTTTCTGCAAGATTTAATTTAATCCTTTTTTATCTCATACGTCAATTCCACCATTCCGTCCCTGTAGGCGGTTACATCTTTAAGATGTAATTCCTGTTCTTGGCCGATATAGTCAAAAAACAACGTTCCGTCACCCAGGATAACCGGCACGATGGTAATAATGATTTCGTCGGCCAGGTTTAAGCGGAGAAACTCTTTGGTGGCCATGGCACCTCCCGCCATCCAAATATTCCGGTAGTTGGGTTTAAGCTGTTGCATGAGCAGTTGGTCCAGGTCGCCAGAGTAGAATTCGACATTTTTCTTGTCTGACGTCAAATCCCTGTGGGTCAGCACCACAACCGGTACGTCTCCATAGGGCCATCCCAGTTCCAGCGCATGCTCATAGGTGCGGGAGCCCATGACGTAGCAGTCTATGCCCTTAACAAACTCCGCCACTTCCTCTTCGGTCAGGGTAACGCCTTTGGTGTAGTTGTCGGTGGATTGGAGCCATGAGATACTGCCGTCTTTCTTAGCTATAAAGCCGTCAAGGCTGGAAACCATATGTATGGTCACTTTGGAGGTATGGGTCATTTTAATTAGGTCTTAATGGTTTGGACAGCGTTAAAATAGTAAAAATGGGAGAAGGGTTTGGTATCACCTTATTTCACCTCCCTTCTCCTCTGGGTCACCTGCCAAGGGACCCTGAGGTGTCCTTGTATTACCAGAAAGCATCAGAGTCCTCAAGAGTGACTCTGATGGAGAGGTTAGTTCGAGTCCATGAGTGGCTCTGAGGGAGATCTTAAGATTTTACTTAAACTTTACTACCCACCACCTCGCTCTCATACCTGACTTCCGCAACTCCCCTCAATGTGGCGGCCACCGAACAGTATTTATCCACCGCCAATGCCACTACTTTGGCCAGGTCGGTTTCGCTGGTGTCCGGTGAAGACAAATGAAATTTCATCAGAATTTCGGTATAGTGCCGGGGATGTTGCTCCCGGCGCTGGCCTTCCGCCACCACGCTAAGCCCTTCCACGGTCTTGCGTTTCTTTTTCAACATGCCCACCACATCTACGGCTGCGCAGGCGGCCGCGGCTGACAGCAACAGTTCCATAGGGGACTGCGCCTTTTTGCGTTGGGGTTCGTCATACATGTCGACTTTTACCACATTCCCGGAGGGATTGGTGGCCTCATATTCAAATTCCGCAATGTATTTGGTGGTAGTGGTTTTGGATAAACTCATAAGGTTAGGAATGAGAGTTACATGTTGCGGCGGTATTGTCCACCTACACTGAACATGGCATGAGTGATTTGGCCCAAAGAACAGTACTTACAGGCCTCCATTAAGGTTTCAAAAATATTTTCATTGTGGATGGCCGCTTGCTGTAAGGCCGACAACCATTTGTCGCTATCCTCAGCATAATGTTGGTGCAAATGGCCTAGCATTTCAATTTGATATTCTTTTTCCTCTTGGGTGGCTCTGATCACCTCTCCGGGGATAATAGTGGGTGAACCTTTGGAAGACAGGAACGTATTTACTCCAATGATGGGGTAGGCTCCACTGTGCTTTAGGGTCTCATAGTGTAAACTCTCCTCCTGGATCTTGCTGCGCTGATACATGGTTTCCATGGCGCCCAGCACCCCTCCGCGCTCGGTAATACTGTCAAATTCCACTAGTACCGCTTCTTCAACCAAGTCTGTTAACTCCTCAATGATAAATGCTCCCTGCAGAGGATTTTCGTTCTTGGCCAGCCCCAGTTCTTTGTTGATGATCAACTGGATGGCCATAGCCCGGCGCACGGATCCTTCCGTGGGAGTAGTTATGGCTTCGTCGTAGGCATTGGTATGCAGGCTGTTGCAGTTATCATAGATGGCATACAGGGCCTGCAGGGTAGTGCGGATGTCGTTAAAATCGATCTCTTGAGCATGAAGGGAACGACCGGAAGTTTGAATATGGTACTTCAACATCTGCGAACGCTCATCTGCCCCGTACTTCAGCTTCATGGCTTTCGCCCAAATACGGCGGGCTACACGCCCGATCACCGCATATTCCGGATCTATACCGTTGCTGAAGAAAAAGGAAAGGTTAGGGGCAAATTTATTGATGTCCATACCCCTGGAGAGATAGTATTCCACATAGGTAAAGCCGTTGGATAAAGTAAGTGCCAGCTGGGTAATGGGATTGGCGCCGGCTTCCGCAATATGGTACCCGGATATGGATACCGAATAGAAATTGCGCACCTGGTTCTTAATGAAATACTCCTGCACATCGCCCATAAGCCGCAGTGAAAATTCTGTGGAAAAGATACAAGTGTTTTGGGCTTGATCCTCTTTGAGGATATCCGCTTGCACCGTGCCTCGTACCTTCGACAGGGTATCCTGCTTTATTTTCTCATAGGTCGCTGCAGGCAGCACCTGATCGCCGGTAACCCCCAACAACATTAGCCCCAGGCCGTCATTCCCCTCTGGTAATTCTCCTTGATACTGGGGGCGTTTATTGTTTTTTTCTTGATAAAGACCCTCAATCTTCTGCTCAACCTCCGCTTCCATACCATGTTCTTTGATATGGAGCTCACACTGCTGATCGATGGCGGTATTCATATAGAAACCAGTAAGTATGGCGGCCGGTCCGTTGATGGTCATACTTACGGAAGTCATGGGGTCGGACAGATTGAATCCGGAATATAATTTCTTAGCATCGTCCAGGCAGCAAATGGAGACCCCGGAATTGCCGATCTTACCGTATATATCCGGACGGTGATCGGGGTCATTTCCATAAAGGGTAACTGAGTCAAAGGCCGTGGAAAGCCTTTTTGCCTCCATATCCTGGCTTACATAGTGAAAGCGCCGGTTGGTTCGTTCCGGTCCGCCTTCTCCGGCAAACATCCTGGTAGGGTCTTCCCCTTCCCGCTTAAAGGGGTATACGCCGGCCGTGAATGGGAAGCTGCCCGGTACGTTTTCCTGCAAGATCCAGCGTAAGATCTCGCCCCAGGCCTGGTATTTGGGCAGGCTAATTTTAGGGATCTGGCGGTGAGATAATGACTCGGTGTGTGTCTCGATCTGCAGTTCCCGGTTGCGCACTTTGAAGGAATAGACAGGGTCTTTATACTTGGCCACCAATTGGGGCCAGTTCTTAATCAATTCCAGATTACGGGGATCCAGATCCAGGGCCACCTGATCGTAGTGTTGTTTAAGCTTGACACTGAATTCTTCGCCCAGCGATCCGCTGGATTCCAGGGTGAGTTGAATTCCGTACAGAGTTTCCGCGATCTTTCTTTGGGCTTCCACCCATTGATCGTATTGCCGGTTGTTATCGGCTATCTCCGACAAGTAGCGGGTACGGTTGGGTGGGATGATATAGGTCTTTTCCGACATCTCCCCGCTGACCGCCAAGGTAGAATTCAGGTCCGCAGAGGTTTTCTCTACTAACTTGGTCATGACCGCCCGGTAAAGCTGGTTCATGCCGGGGTCGTTGAACTGGCTGGCAATAGTACCGTAAACCGGTAGATCCTCCTGGTCGGTATCCCACAAATTGTGGTTGCGCACAAATTGCTTTTTCACATCGCGTAAGGCATCCAGCGCACCCCGCTTGTCGAACTTGTTCAGGGCAATAATGTCAGCGAAATCCAGCATATCGATCTTTTCCAGCTGGGTAGCGGCCCCATATTCCGGGGTCATCACATACAAGGATAGGTCGGAATGTTCGATGATCTCCGTATCGGACTGACCAATGCCCGAAGTTTCCAAGATAACCAGATCAAAGGCCGCTCCTTTCACCACATCCAAAGCATCCTGTACATATTTGGAAAGGGCCAGATTGGATTGGCGGGTAGCTAAGGACCGCATATACACCCGGGGATGATTGATGGCATTCATACGGATGCGGTCACCCAGCAGGGCTCCCCCGGTTTTTCGTTTGGAAGGGTCTACGGAAATAATGGCCACGGTCTTATCAGAAAAATCATTTAAGAATCGGCGCACCAGTTCATCCACTAGTGATGATTTACCCGCACCACCGGTTCCGGTGATCCCTAACACCGGCGGATGCTGTGGTTTGATTAAAGCCTTGACCTGATCCAGAACATCAGCACTTTCATCCGGGAAATTCTCCGCAGCGGAAATGATCTTGGCAATCACTTGCTGGTCTCTTTCCTGCAGGCTACCCAATTCTCCATTTAGGTACTGCTTAAGCTGATTGCCTGTGGCAAAATCACTCTTTTCCACCAGATCGTTGATCATACCTTGTAATCCCATGGCCCGCCCGTCATCCGGGGAATAGATACGGGTGATGCCGTACTGATGCAGTTCTTCAATTTCTTCCGGCAATATGGTACCGCCGCCGCCACCGAATATCTTGATCTGGGAGGCTCCCCTTTCCTGCAGCAAGTCGTACATATACTTGAAGAACTCCATGTGGCCCCCTTGATAGGAGGTAATGGCAATAGCTTGCACATCTTCCTGTATAGCACAGTTTACAATCTCTTGAACTGAACGGTCGTGCCCCAGGTGGATCACTTCCACGCCGGTGGCCTGGATAATACGGCGCATGATGTTAATAGCCGCATCGTGTCCATCAAATAATGAGGCCGCTGTTACTATGCGGATGTGATTTTTAGGCTTAAATGGTATAATGGCTGTTTCAGTCATGAGGCACAATATTCCCTGCCCTAAAGGTACAATATTTTGTTTTATGGATGTAGGCGTACATTTCTAAAGTACCGTCTCATGATGCCAATTAACTTCAGGCAACAGGTTACCTGTGGGATTTACTACGTATTTATACTTGGTTTATGATCAGTTATCTGTTAATTACATTGTAATAGATGTTTGAACAAATGATATCTCAGTTCAATCAGCTTTGGGACTATTAGCATCGTTGAAGGTTAGGAAATTGCGTTTAATTTTAGTTGTTTTCATGGTTTTGGCCTCTCTATCGCTGTGGAGTGCTACCTGTACCACCACCAGTACTACCACCTGGGACTGCGGTACCCCTGGTAGTAATGACGATCTAATAGTAAATCACAGTATCACGATCACCGGGGATTTTACTGTTAATAACGGTAGTATTACGGTTAACTCGCCCAACACTTTGACAATTACCGGCGATCTTACTTTCAATAACAATTCCACGGTACTGGTAAATAACGGTGGTTGTATTCATGTACAGGGTGATCTTTTGAATAAGAATAATAGTGGGGATATTGACATTTTCGGGACTCTAATTGTGGATGGGGATTTCACCAACGGTGAAGGTTCAGGCATGGGTGCGATCATCAGTGTAGGGTCAACCGGCTCCATAACCATTGGGGGTATGTGTGATAATCCGGGCACAGTGGAAAATGATACGGATTCTTTTACAGGATGTGAAAACGTAATCCTTCCGGTAGAATTGGTGGATTTCCGGGGCACGGCCACGCCCGATGGGAATCTGCTGCAATGGGAAACCGCTTCGGAGCGCAACAATGATTTCTTTGAGATCCAAAGAAGTCTGACTGCCGCTAACTGGGAAGCCATTGCTGTGGTGGAGGGCAACGGAGACAGCGACCAATTTATCAGTTATAAGTATTTGGATCGGAATCCCTTACCCGGTCGAAATTTTTATCGATTAAGACAGGTAGACTTCGACGGAGTTTTTGAATTTTCTTATATCATTTCTGTGGTAACAGGAGACATCCCCCAGCTTCAGGTCCAATCATACTTTCCCAATCCAACAGCACAATATTTGACTATTTCCTACTTAGTGAATAAGGATAGGCCCCTGGAGTATGAGGTTTACGACCAGTTCGGCCGTTTTATTCTATCTGATAGTTTGATCAGCAATTTTGGGTTTAACCAGGCCACCCTGGACTTTCATATGCTGAGCAATGGCACTTATTTGTTAAAACTTCGCAACCAAAATCTGATTAAAAATATTCGTTTTATTAAGTTGCGTTGATCGGTTTTAGAGCGCTTTCTGCAGCTCCCGCAATGATTCCCGGTTCTTATACGAGTAGAAATTACCCATGATATTACGTTTTTCACGGCTGGTAAGCCGCCAGTTCAAAGAGGCTCGCTCGATGGCCTCTTGCTGGATCTGCTTTACTGAAGGATTTTCTTCTTCTTCATCAGAGTGCTCAAAAATGGTGCGGGTGATGTACTCAAATTCAATGCAATCGATGTCCCCGTCGAACCAGCTTTGTGCTTGTTCCAGCAGGTTGTCATTATTAATATCTTGTATATTGCCCAGGTTGTTGTACACGCTGCTGATGGGAACGAAGATTTTCTGAAAAAACGAGCTACTGACATTTTTTTCAATAGGCTTGTCATCTTCACTGTCACGAATGGCTACGATCACCACCCCGCTGGTGTTCTCCGCGATCCAGTCCTTAAACACGTATAAGAAATGCAATGCGTCGGAGATCCCAAAATTATCGGAGATACCCGCATCCATAATTTCCATAGGGGGTTGACTGGGCAGATTTACATTGGGGGTTATGTAAGGGAAAGAGGCGCCCAGCCGCAAGGCACTTAAGTAACGCAGGCTATCGGGTTGTTTGTCTCTGTAAAAGCGCTGAAAGTCGATCCCTTTGATTTCGGGGCTTAGGGTGTCCTTTCCGTAAACATTGCTGGAAGTCATATAACTGATCTTGTGAGGGGAGATAAAGAGCTTACGACCATCGTTAATCACCGTGGGAGCAATGAACATCATGGGGATTAGGGCATTATGCTCAGGCTCACGGTAAGCTGACAGGGGCTTATCCATGATAAAGCCCGTATTTTTGTTCAGTTGTTGCTCAAAAGCGTAGCCCCGGTCTTTTTTGTAACGAAGTCCCCCGTATTGGAAACTTTGGTAGCGAATGAACAGGTCGTTTACCAGTAAACTGAAGATGATGGGATTCAGATTGTCTTTGGATATGTTTCTTAAGTATTGAGGGTCACTGAGGTTAAGATCGCTTCCATGAAATTTCCGAAGCACCAGTTCGCGATAATAACTGGCTCCGATAATACCGCCGGACGATCCGGTAATGAGCATGGCATGTTTCATTAATTTGCCGCCGGTAGCGCTGTCGGCCGATTGCAAGGCTTTCATGGACCACAATGCTGCCCGTTGTCCGCCCCCGCTGGTACTGATCAACACCATTTTGGGATTTTTTGCGGAGTCGAATTTCTGTCGCCAGTTTTCCAGGATATGGATGGTATTTTGGCGGTCTTCTGCCCGGAATCTGGTTTGGCTATGAGCCTGCAATTCATTCAGGTTGTAGGTGACCGGGTCGCTACGGTAATCAAGCCCGTAGGCCTGATAATTACTGGTGATGATATCGAACTTAACCAAAATATTCAGCAACACAATCAACATGATCACCATGGTAATGGACCATCCACGGAACCAGTAGGAAATAGCCCCCGTAAACATGATGAAGATGGTGAGAATAAGCACCACACTGCCAGCGGCTGGAATCTGGAAGAAGGGATACTCACGGAATATTCCCAATATCAGGATCACAAAGAATATGATAAATTCAATGAGCACCAGGTTAAGATGATTCTGATCAAAAACCTTTAAAATAGCTTCTTTATCGTATTCGTGGTTGGGGTTGACCTGTCGTACCCGCAATCCGATATCCAAATAATTATCCACCCTGATGGTTTTTTTCTTGGCTATTTCCAGACGCTGCATCACATTGGCTCTGGATATGGGTGATTTGCGCAATTGACTATCCACACTGCGGGTTATGACCTTGAAAATATCCTGATTGGTAAGCCGGAAATAGGTCACCAGAAATACGATCATAGCCATTAGTCCGCTTAAAAATCCTCCGATCTGTGCCAGAATAAGCCAGATCGTGGAAAATTCGTTGTCCACCTGAAAACGGACTACACAAATGATGTAGAGAATTACAAAGATCAGAGGAATTATGCTGTTGTTCAGTGAAAATCGGGTAAAAGGCCGGGATAGAGTACCTAAAAAGCTAAATCGATGGCTGTCCACTATATAGCAGGTGATGTTAAAAGCCATTATAAAGCCACCCACGGTAATCCCGATAATGGCGAAACTCCAAAAGTTTACCTTATCAATATATTCGGGATCCAGGAATAGGTAGGGGATACCCAACAGTTTGCCAAAACTCCCGGTTACCATAATGAACAGCAGATACCAACAGAGCAGCAATACCTGATTCTTTTTGATATTGTTTATCAAAAGTTGGATAGGGAAACTATAAAAAATTTTTTCCAGCATCGGGTACACCCTAATTTAAGTGATAATGCACAGGATCAAAGTACCGTCAGCCACTTTTTTTGGAACCTGCATACAGTTCGAATTCCAGCAACCGACATTCTAACTGCCCATTGAAGAATGGAATTTTCCGGGAGGTCCTCAAACCGATTTTTTTACTGAGCTCAGGATTTCCGGAAAAGATGTAGCCCCAGTAGCCGGCACACTTCTCTTTAAAAAAGTCCCCAATTTGCTTATAAGTTCCTTCCAGCTGTTTCACATCCCCCAACCGGGAACCGTACTCCGGGTTCAAGATCACTACCCCTGGTGGAGATGGCATTTCTGTTTTGGCAAAGTCGAGATGGTGAAACCGGATCAATTTATCCACACCGGCCCATTTGGCATTACTGCGGGCACTGCGCAAGGCTTCCAGACTGTGATCGCTGAGATGGAACAGGGATTCAACCTGATTTTGTACCATGCCCCGGGCTTGATTGCAGAGCTCATCCCATTCCAGTTGCTGGTAGGTTCTTAAATGCATGAAACCGAAATTCTTGCGCAATAGCCCGGGGGCAAAGTTCTTAGCCATTAGGGCGGCTTCTATCACCAAAGTTCCGCTGCCACCCATGGGGTTTACCAAAGGCATACCTGGCTGCCATTTGGTGGCTTTGATTACAGCCGCCGCCAGCGCTTCCCTCATGGGAGCTTTAAAAGGGATTCGTCGATAGCCATGCTTGGAAATGGTTTCACCGGAGGTATCGAAATACAAGTGGCAGTCCTGGCCTACCCAATGCAAATATATCACCGTGCGATCGCGTTTTGGACCGGAATCGGGCCGTTGCTTGCGCAACCGGAAAAGGCGGTCCACTATGGCATCTTTGGTTTTTTGATTCCCAAAACGAGTGTCCAAAATATGCTTGTTCTTAATAAATGAGGTCACCGAGAGGTAGCCGTTGTGGGGTATATGATCTTCCCAGGGAATACGGCTCACAGCTTGATATAGTTGATCAGGATGACCGGCCTTAAACCGCTTGATCAACAACAGTACCCGGTTGGCGGTACGTAAATGAAGATTCAAATGCATACAGTCCCTCAAAGTTCCTTTCAGCTCTACGTTTTTGGGGTTTACTTGAATGGGTTGGTAGCCCAGCTCTTTTATTTCTTGGGCCAGGATGTGGTTGACTTCCGGGCTACAGGTGACGGTTACAGTATTAGTAGAGGGCATGGGGGGTAAAGGTGCAATTTCTTTTGAACAATGCCCCGGTTTAAAACTCAAATAATTCCCGGGCCCTCCACTGCCGATTTTTGTTCTTTTACCATTAATTTCTATTTTGGAAAGGCAAAAACCAGAGCTTATGGCAGAAATCTTACCTCGCACTATCTTTCTGGAACGACAACGTTCGGATACTTGGTGGGTTGAGCCTGTTTTGGTCTTTTTGGGTTTGGGAGCATTCATTGTATATGCTACCTGGGCGGCCTTCCAGGGAGACCACTATTATACGGTCAGTTATCTGAGCCCATTTTATTCCCCCCTTATCTATGTGAAATCGGGGGTGACGGGAAGCGCACCCCTGTGGCACTCCTTATTTGGTGAATGGCCATCCTGGTGGCCTTCTTTTTTGCCGGCGTCCCCGGCATTTCTGATCCTGATGTTTCCCGGCTTATTCCGTTTTACCTGCTACTACTATCGTGGGGCTTACTATAAAGCCTTTGCAGCCACACCTCCTGGTTGTGCCGTGGGAGCGGTGCCTCAGAAAAATTATAAGGGTGAGACTTTCCTGTTGATATTTCAAAATCTACACCGCTACGCACTTTATATAGCCATAGTTTACCTGTTTATTTTGACCGCGGATGCTGTGGCGGCATTCATTTACGAAGGAACTTTAGGATTTGGTGTAGGCACGCTGGTGTTGCTGCTCAATCCGGTTTTTCTAGGGTTTTATACCCTGGGCTGTCATTCTTTCAGGCACTTGGTAGGAGGTAGGAAAGACTGTTTTTCCTGTGCCGGTTCCGGACCCGTAAATGGTGTATACCGGAAAGTCTCCTGGATGAATCGTCATCATAAATTATTTGCCTGGATCAGTTTGATCTGGGTGGGCCTAAGTGATGCCTATGTGCGGCTGGTATCTATGGGGATCATAACGGACTGGAATACCTGGGGTATATGAGGGTAGTTGGAAGGTGTATAAAGACATAGCATGAATATATCGGAGTTAAAAACGTATGAACACGATGTGATAGTGGTAGGAGCCGGAGGGGCAGGGTTACGTGCGGCTATCGAATGTTCTGCTCAAGGGATGAATACGGGTTTGGTGTGCAAGTCTCTTCTGGGCAAGGCCCATACGGTAATGGCAGAAGGGGGTATGGCCGCAGCCCTGGGAAATGTAGACCATCGGGACCATTGGAAAGTGCATTTCCGGGACACCATGCGAGGCGGTAAGTTCCTCAACGTGTGGCGTATGGCCGAGCTTCATGCTAAACAGGCTCCGGAACGGGTTCGTGAACTGGAGGAATGGGGAGCGGTATTTGATCGCACCAAAGACGGCCTGATCAATCAAAGAAATTTCGGAGGCCATCGGTATCCCCGATTGGCCCACGTGGGCGACCGTACCGGACTGGAAATGATCCGTACACTGCAGGATTACGGTATTCATCAGGGATTCGAAGTATACATGGAATATTCCGCTTTGGACCTGTTAAAAGATGGGGATCGCATTGCCGGCTTGGTGGCTATGGTCCGGGATACCGGTGAATTTGTAGTCTTCAAAGCTAAGGCAGTAATATTTGCCACCGGCGGTGCCGGCAAAGCTTGGAAGGTGACTTCCAATAGCTGGGAGTATACCGGTGATGGTTATGCCATGGCTTACCAGGCGGGAGCTGAGCTTATGGATCTGGAGTTCACCCAATTTCACCCCACCGGCATGGTGTGGCCTCCTTCGGTGGCCGGCATACTGGTGACGGAAGGCGTGCGGGGTGAAGGCGGCATCCTGGTGAATTCGGAAGGCATCCGATTTATGTTCGATAATATTCCTCAGCGGTTTGCTTCCGAAACGGCACCCAATGAGGAGGAAGCCAATCGCTGGCTGGCCGGGGATAAAAACGCCCGCAGACCCGCGGAACTGCTTACCCGTGATGTAGTCGCCCGAGCAATTCTCAAAGAAGTGAAAGAAGGCAGGGGGTCGCCTCACGGCGGAGCCTTTCTAGACATCGCCAATCGCCGCGAAGCGGAGTACATAAAGAAAAAACTCCCTTCCATGTACCACCAGTTTAAGGTATTGGCGGAGCTGGACATAACCAAGCAGCCTATGGAAGTAGGCCCTACCCTGCACTATTTTATGGGGGGCATCCGGGTAGATGCCGACAGCCAGATGACCAACGTTCCGGGCTTATTTGCTTGCGGAGAATGCTCTGCCGGCATGCACGGCGCCAATCGCCTGGGCGGGAACTCACTATCCGATCTATTGGTTTTTGGCAAGCTGGCGGGAACCGGGGCCACTGACTATTGCCGGTCGCTAGGTCAAGCTCCTCAGGTAGATGCCCACCAAGTTACTCAGATCATTCGATCCGCAACCGATATACTAAACCGGGAAAGCGGCGAGAATCCCTATTTGATCCATGATGATCTGCGGGAGACCATGCAAGACAAGGTGGGTATTGTACGCACCGATGAAGATCTAAAGCAAGGAATTGACCAGTTGGAGGTATTGAAACAGCGCTACCAGAAGGTAAAAGCGGAGGGTACCAGCCAATATAACCCCGGTTGGCACGAAGCCTTAAGTATGCGCAACCTGTTGATCACATCGGAAGCGGTAGCCAAAGCCGCGCTTCTGCGTACCGAGAGCCGGGGTGCCCATACCCGATTGGATCACGAAGGAGAAAGCGACCAATGGCTCCAGGTAAATGTAGTGATCAAGAAAGGGACGGATGGCACAATGGACGTGCAGAAAGTGTCAAGGCCCCAGCCGCCTCAGGAATTGCAGCAGGTGGCTAATTCAGAACTGGAAGATCTTGAGGCTGCAATTGCCGCAGAAGCTAAAACATAATAAGGATGGCCAAGCTAAGAAATTTCAAAATATGGAGAGGGGATAGCGATTCCGGTGATTTGGTGAACTATCAAACGGAGATCGACGAAGGTATGGTAGTATTGGATGCCATACATCGCATACAGGCGGAAAGCGCTCAGGATATGGCGGTGCGCTGGAATTGTAAAGCCGGAAAATGCGGGTCCTGCAGTATTGAGATCAACGGTGTACCTAAACTGGCCTGTATGACACGCATGAACGACTATAGTGAGGAAGAAACCATAAGCTGTCGCCCTATGAAGTCATTCCCCGTGCTGAAGGACCTGGTTACCGATGTGTCCTGGAACTACCGTCAAAATCAGCGTATCGAGCCTTTCAAGCCCCGGCCCCGTGAACAGGATGGCAACCACCGCATGATGCAGGAAGACGTGGACCGGGTTCAGGAATTCCGCAAGTGCATTGAGTGCTATTTGTGCCAGAATACCTGTCACGTGCTGCGTGATCATCAGAAAAAAGATGAGTTTGTGGGCCCCCGTTTTATGATCAGGCTGGCCAGCCTGGAAATGCACCCCTTGGATACCGCAGACCGCATTCCTAAGATCCGGGAAGAATATGGCTCGGGCATGTGCAACATCACCAAATGCTGTACCGTAGTGTGTCCGGAACATATTGAAATAACCGACAACGGTATTATTCCCCTTAAAGAACGGGTGGTAGACCGCTACTACGATCCTATAATGTGGTTGAAACGGAAGCTGTTTGGAAAGAAAGATCAGGATAAGTGATTCGAGGTAGGGATTCTTAGTATCCATCTCTCAGGTTTGTTGTATTCTGAATTCAATGTTTCATTGTACTGAGTTCGAGCACAAAGATCGCTCATCCCCAAAAGATTTGCTTAAACAGAGAGGTACACAAAGGCTTAAGAAAGTAAAGTCAGAATAGCTGTAAGGCAGAAGGCGGATGCGGATTAGTGCCCTTTCAATTATGCGGTTCTGAGTTGCCTAGGCATCTGAATTGAATAGGAGATTGCGGCTGATTATGAGTTTGCGTTTGCTATTTTTTAATCTTTTGCCAGATTTTCCTTATTTTAGTCTCCCGGCTCTATTTACCATAGAGAAGATCAAAAAAAAATTGTAACAGAATTATGAGAAGGATAACCTTATTTTCGATCGCTCTTTTGCTATCAACCGTTGCGGTAATGGCTCAGCCAGGCTGGAATTGGGGCTCTGATCCGGAAACGGCTAAGGAAAGAAATGCCCTTTACAACGATTTCAGGAAGAATAAGGACTTCAAAAGTGCGGTGGAGCCTTTGGAGTGGTTGTTGGCCAATACACCCGACCTTAATAAAGCGATATACATTCACGGCACGCAGATCTACGATGCTTTACAAGCAGCTGAATCTGATGATACCCAGAAAATGGCCTATCAAAAGCGCTGTTTAGAACTATACGATGAGCGCATAAAGTACTTCAAAGAGGAAGCCTCAGTACTCAACCGCAAAGCCTACAAGGCCTATAAGTTCCTAAAGGACGATAAATCCCGTTATCAGGAGCTTTATGATCTTTTTGAAAGAACTTTCGAGCTCAATGGCGATAAGGTAGCCGTAAATAACCTAGTGGCCTATATGGATGTGATCCGTCGCTATCGTGCCGGAGGAGGTAGTCTTACGGACGATGAGGTACTGGAAAAATATGGAAAAACCATGCTGATTCTGGATAAAAATGTGGAATCCTACAGCCAGAATGGAAAAGACACCGGGTCTTTAGAGAAGAACCGCGACTTTATCAACAGAATGCTCACCGGAATGGTGAAAATGGATTGCGATTTCATCGATAATAAGATCGGACCGGGATTCAGAGATAACCCCAATGACCTGCCTTTGGCCAAAAGGATCATTGCACTTTCCCTGAACTATGATTGTGCTAAAAGCCCCTTATTTCTGTTAGCGGCCAAAACCGTTCAGGAAAAGGAGCCCACCTTTAGCATGGCTAAGATCATTGCCATAAAAAGCGATGCTGCCAAAAATTACAATGAAGCTCAAAAGTATTATCAACAAGCGGCTGACCTGGCCCAAAACAATAAGCAAAAATCGGAGATCCTTTATGGCATGGCCAATCACTACCGGGCCCGTGGGTTGAAATCAAGGGCTCGCAGCAGTGCTTTGGAGGCAGTAAAGCTGGACCCTTCTAAAACTGGGGCATACAAATTAATAGGGGATCTTTACATGACCAGCTACAACGATTGCCGTAAAGGGGTTAGTAAAGTGGAGGACCGTGCGGTATTCCTGGCAGCTCACAAAATGTATCAGCGCGCCGGCGACACCCGCGCTATGAAAAAGGCGGAAGCTCAATTCCCATCAATTGAAGAAATGTTTGAGCTAAGTATGCAAGAGGGACAAACCATTCAGGTCGGTTGCTGGATCAACGAGTCGGTAACTTTAAAACGACGCCCCAGCTCCTAACGGTCACCATTACATTTGAGGCTGATATTTCTTCCAGACTTCGTCAATCCTGGAGGAATCGACCTTAGACTGGCCGCTTTCATCGATTGAGACCACTTTAATGTAGCCCTGATGTATCCAGGAATCGCCATTTTCAATGGCACATTCAAATGGTAACACCGTGCCCACCTGACCAGAACCACCAGGGTAAACCAGGTTGAGGGTCTCTGTATAATTGGCGCCATCGAACTGATAGGTTCCTCCTCCTTCTGCTAAGACCAGATCCTGTTCAGCAATATAGTGCACCCATAAGAAGTGAGTAGGAGTGACTAATTTCATGTAGCTGACAAATTCCGGGTAGTCGCTGCGAATGGAGTCTCCGTCACCTTTATAGGATTCCAGATGCCAGGTGCCCACTAAGTTTTCGTTGCTGCTGGGCTCGGTGGTTCTTTCCCAGATCTCATCAATTCGCGAAGAATCCACAACTACGTTTTCACCGGTTTCCGGGTCAAACTCAAAGATCTTGGCATAACCGATATGATGCCATTTGCCATCTTCGTTTTTCGCCTCAAAGGGGATAGCTTGGCCCATTTCGTTGGAACCCGCAGGTAAGAAGAAATGAATATCTTCGGTATAGGTTTGAGCCACTGAATCGAATACATAAGTACCTCCACCGGTACCTAGTAAACTGTCTTTTTCCGTATCGTAACTCACCCAGCAAAAATGAGTAGGGGTGATGTACTTCTCGTATATGACTGTACCGGCATGCTGTTGCCAGGTAGTATCATCCTCTGTGCGGAAGCTAACCAAGTGCCAAGTGCCTTCCAAAGAAGAAAAAGCAGGAGACTCCTCGGTAGTAGCGGCAGGTTGACAAGCGTATAAGAGGAAATATGGTAATAATAGCAAATAGTAATAGTGGCGTTTCATAGTGATTCGATTTGATCGAAGTGACCAAGATTGGCAGCATTTCCCTGCATCTTGGATTTTTTATAATTTACAGTAAAAATAGCTACAAATCAAATATACCTCAGATGCTGTCTGGTGCTATTTAAAGATATTTTTAGGCATGTGCATGGCCACCAAAACATGGGGCACATCTACCACCTCGGCAATATGCAGATCACCTGCCAGAGAGCACAACATATAGGCTTCCTCTTCCGTCATTAGACGTTGATGTACTAGGTGATCGACCATAAACTCAGTAGCCTTTTTTGCAGCGATGTCCAAAGTGGTACCGAAGGCGGTTACTGCATAGTAGTCGGCCGTTTCGTACTGCGGTTCGGGGATGGTTCGACCTTTGATTAATTCAATTTCATACACTATACGCATAGGAGCTTCCACTGCAGTGCCGCAAACTTCTCCTAGTCCTTGCACGGCATGGGTATCGCCAATAGAGAACAGTCCGCCTTCCACCAATACTGGAAAGTAAACAGTGGTTCCTTTGGTGAGGTAAGGGTTATCCATGTTGCCGCCATTGGCTCTGGGGGGTATGGTATTGAGCAGTGAATCGGTGGCTGGAGCCACCCCCATCACTCCCGGGAAGGGCTTTAAGGGGATCTTGATTTGGTCATTGAAGTCCAATACCTTATTGTTGCCCTCCAAGTCATACGTTTTTAGGGCATATTGATCAAAACGATCTGCTAAAAACCCAAATCCGGGTATCACTGCGGTCCAACCCCATGATCCGATCTCAATTTCATGCAGCGTTACCGCCAGCATATCTCCGGGTTGGGCTCCTTCTACGAATACCGGCCCCGTGAGTGGATGAACCGGGTCGAAGCTGACGTTTTCCAGATCCTCAATGGAAGAGTTAAGCTTGAGTTGTTGGTCGGTAGCTTCTTCCGTGAAAGCCTCCACAATGGCACCTGATGGAACCGTTACTACAGGTTCAATGGTACTGCTGAACTTATTATGGGTCTGTTCCCTGGTGAGGGTAAAATGCGGTTCCAGGGACTCCGGAGCAGGCTCCGCTACAACCTCCTGGGATGATTCGGGCGCTGACTGTGGGTTTTGGCATTGACAGAATAGTACTACCAGTGCCGCCATGAAAATGCGTGTCATTATGTTAACCTTCGTGAACTTCTTCTTTGTCCGGTATATTATCCGACGTTTGTTTAGCATTAAAGTACTCCCGGTTCATTCTGGCAATGTGCGTAAGACTGATCTCTTTGGGACATTCCGCGGAACAGGCACCAGTGTTGGTGCACAGTCCGAATCCTTCTTTATCCATTTGTGCGATCATATTTTCAGCACGGGAGGTGGCCTCAACTTTGCCTTGTGGCAGTAATGCCAGGTGACTGACCTTAGCTGAAACAAAAAGCATGGCAGAAGCATTCTTGCAAGCAGCCACACAAGCTCCGCACCCAATACAAGAGGCGGCATCCATGGCTTCATTGGCGATAGAGGTGGGAATAGGGATCTCATTGGCGTCTGGAACGCCGCCTGTACTTACCGAGACATAGCCGCCAGCCTGAATGATGCGATCAAAGGCGCCGCGGTCCACCACTAAGTCCCTAATTACCGGAAAAGGCTTGGCCCGCCAGGGCTCAATGGTGATGGTCTCGCCATCTTTAAAGCTTCGCATGTGTAGTTGGCAGGTGGTTATGGCCTTTTGGGGTCCATGAGCACGTCCGTTGATATACATGCTGCAGGTACCACAAATCCCTTCTCTACAGTCATGATCAAAATGTACCGGGCTTTCACTATCTTTTATGAGGTCTTCATTCAGTTCATCCAGCATTTCCAGAAAGGACATATCACTGCTTATATCTTTGACACTATAGGTACTGAAGGATCCTTTACTGTTGGCGTCTTTTTGCCGCCATATTTTTAGGGTAAAATCCATTGAAATCTCTATTTATAACTTCTTTGGGTGAGTTTTACATTTTCAAATTCCAGTTGTTCTTTGTGGAGTGTTTCATTACTCTCATCGCCCTGATATTCCCATGCGGCCACATATGTATAATTTTCATCGTCTCTCAGCGCCTCACCTTCTTCAGTTTGGTATTCTTCCCGAAAGTGCCCACCGCATGACTCCTTGCGATTCAAGGCGTCTTCTATCATCAATGCTCCCAGTTCAATGAAATCAGCAACGCGACCGGCTTTTTCCAGGGACATATTCAACTCCTCATTGGTGCCCAAGACCTTAACATCGTTCCAGAATCTTTCTTTGATCTCTTTTATTTTTCCACGGGCCTGTTGCAACCCTTCGGCGGTGCGCGACATGCCGCAATAGTCCCACATAACCTTACCTAATTCCCGGTGGATCTGGTCAACGGTGCTGGAGCCGTTGATCGATAACAACTTGCTGATCTGGTTTCGTACCCGTTCTTCCGCTTGCTTAAAGCTGGGATGATCGGTAGGGATCTTGTCGTAGGAGCGGGTAGCCAGATAGTCGCCGATTGCATAGGGGATTACAAAATAGCCATCGGCCAGTCCCTGCATGAGGGCACTGGCCCCTAAGCGGTTGGCACCGTGATCGGAGAAATTACATTCTCCCAAAGAATAGAGCCCGGGTATAGTGGTCATTAGGTTATAGTCGACCCATAAACCTCCCATGGTATAGTGTACAGCCGGATAAATGCGCATGGGGGTTTCGTAGGGATTCTCACCGGTAATTTGCTTGTACATATCAAACAAATTACCATACTTAGACTCGATGGTGTCCTTGCCGTCACGCTTGATAGCATCCTCAAAATCCAGGTACACCGCCAAGCCGGTAGCTCCTACCCCCCGGCCTTCATCACAGGCATATTTGGCGTTTCTTGAGGCCACATCCCGGGGTACTAAATTACCGAAACTGGGATAGCGTCGTTCCAGGAAATAATCTCTTTCGACTTCCGGAATATCCTTGGGGCTTCGTTTGTCCCCTTTTTCTTTTGGCACCCAAACCCGACCGTCATTTCTCAACGATTCTGACATCAAGGTCAGTTTTGATTGGTGGTCGCCTGATACCGGTATACAGGTGGGGTGGATTTGTGTAAAGCACGGATTGGCAAAGAATGCACCCTGCTTGTGTGCTCTCCAAGCAGCGGTGGTATTACAGCCCATGGCATTGGTCGATAAGTAGAAAACATTACCGTATCCACCGGTACAGAGCAGTACCGCATGGGCGCTATGCGACTCGATCTTGCCGGTAATTAAATTGCGGGTTATAATGCCTCTGGCGTGGCCATCTACCATTACCAGGTCCAACATTTCGGTGCGCGGAAACATTTGTACTTTTCCATTGGCTACCTGACGGCTCAATGCGCTATAAGCCCCCAGCAATAATTGCTGTCCGGTCTGACCCCGGGCGTAGAAGGTACGGCTTACCTGAGCGCCGCCGAACGAACGGTTGGCCAAAAGTCCTCCATATTCACGGGCAAAGGGTACTCCTTGAGCTACACACTGATCAATTATGTTTAAACTGACTTCTGCTAACCGGTATACATTGGATTCTCGGGATCGGTAGTCACCGCCTTTTATAGTATCGTAAAACAGCCTGAAGATGCTGTCACCGTCGTTTTGATAGTTCTTGGCAGCATTAATACCACCCTGAGCTGCAATGCTATGAGCCCGACGGGGGCTATCCTGGAAACAGAAAGCCTTGACATTATATCCCAGTTCCGCCAGAGAAGCCGCGGCCGAAGCTCCAGCCAGACCCGAACCCACTACTATTACATCGAATTTTCGTTTGTTAGCGGGGTTTACCAGTTTTGCGTCAAATATATGCTTGGACCATTTTTCCTCTAAGGGGCCATGAGGTGATTTCGAATCTAGAATCATATCGGATTAAACCATTTAAGCCAGACTTTGAATAAACATTACTACCGGCATGGAAGCGAACAACAGGGGCACAATAATGGCAAATCCAAAGCCGATCTTCTTAATTAACGGGGTGTATTTTTTGTGATTCAATCCCAGAGTTTGAAAAGCACTTTCAAAACCATGAGCTAAGTGATAGCCCAAACCAAACATAGCGACCACGTACAACAGAACATACCACCACTGGGTAAAAGCAGCTGCTACAATGGAGTAGAGATCCTCAAACTCACCTACTCCCGGATAATTGACCATGGGTAGAACCCCAAAGCGCATTTCAAACCAAAAAGATTTCAGGTGGATCACTATAAAGATCAACACAATGGTTCCCAGGATGCCCATATTTCTGGAGCTCCAGGTGCTGTTTTCACCTCCTTTGTTTACGGCATATCCTATGGGACGAGCTTCCTTATTCTTTCGGGTGATCAGGATGGAGTAAATGGCGTGAATGATGATACTCAAATAAGTCACATAGCTCAGCACCTGAATTACCGGGGTGGTGGTCATGAAACGGGCGTACTCATTAAAGGCCTGACCCCCGTCAGGTTTAAACAGCAATAAATTTCCCAGGACATGACCCATTAAAAAGAGTATTAAGAACAGTCCGGTAATTGCCATTATCAATTTTCTTCCCAGGCTGCTCTTTAGGGCATCGGTTAACCAACTCATGAAGTAGATTTAATAATGTGAAGTGACCAAATTTACGACCGGATAACTAAAATGCAAAAACCTCCGTCTTATTTTAAAGGATTATAAATTACCCCCAATTTTGAACCTTTGGCTATCAGGGAAAACGGCGTTGAAAATATTAGGTTAGTGTGAATTGAAATCATGCAAGGAGTATTAAATTGTTCAACAATCATTAAGCACAACCACTATGAAAGCCATCGTCGCCATCGCTTTCTTGTTATTATTGACAGCACCCTCTAAGGCCACCCACTTAAGGGCGGCAGACATTACTTTTAAGAGAATCTCTCAAGACTTTTTTACGTATGAGTTTACCGTGACATTATATACTGATGTGCAATCACCGGTACGAGCCGGGGATGGCCTCATCAATTTTGGCGACGGGGTAGAGGGCCAACTGGATATTATCTCTCATTCTATTGAGGACAGCGAATATACAGGATTTAATGACCAGGTTGAGATCTACAAGTTAAAGATCACACATACCTATCTGGTACCGGGGACCTATACCATCAGTTATCGGGAGTTCAATCGCAATGAAGAAATCGTGAACATCGATGGTGGTAATTCCGTGCAGACTGAATTTTACCTGCAAGCATTTTTGGTCATCGATCCATTGGTTGGTTCTAACGATTCTCCTATCTTAAATAGTTTCCCTGTCGATCGTGCCTTCGTAGGGGTAAAATTCACCCACAATGCCTGGGCTACTGATGCTGATGGTGACAGCCTGTCGTACCGTTTGGTATTTCCTTTGCGGGATAGGGAACGGCCGGTCCGTAATTATCGGTTACCCAATTACCTTGATTATTACACCGACTTTTTTACTGGTAACGAAGCCAATGACGGTCCCCCAAGATTTTTGCTGGATCCGGTTACGGGGGACTTAATCTGGGATGCCCCCGGAGATTTCCTGTCGAACTCCGTGGGACCTTTTTCGGAATACAATGTGGCTTTTATAATTGAGGAATGGCGGCAGGTAAATTCAGAGTGGATGCGTATCGGCTATGTGACCCGTGATATGCAGATTATCGTATCCGGAGAAAAAGGCGGTCGCCCCGATTTCGAATTGCCCGATAATGCATTGATCGCTCAGGGCGCCACCATCGATCAGGATATTGATTTCAGCAATTTTCAGGATGAAGATATCAAGGTGAGTTTTTATGGAGAACCTCTTCAACTACAGAACGATGCCATGACGGCAACTCCCGATGCTCCGGATTTTGAAAACCCGCCTACGTCAATAAATCTGCAATGGATTCCAAGTGCTCAGGACTTGCGGGATAGGCCCTACCTGGTGCATATAAAAGTGGAAAGCTCGGGTTCTGATATGGAACCTCCAGCGGTCACCTATGGAACCTGGGTGCTGTCTGTGGAGCCATTAAAAGCCGTGACGCCTCCCGGCATCTCCATGCCCCCCACATCCACAGTGGTGACAGGGGTAATGGATCTTCCTGAGGCAACGTTTGAATCTTTAACATTTTATCCCAATCCTACCGGTCAATGGCTTTTCTGGAAAAACAATAATGATCAAAGAGAAGTTTTTGAAGAAATAACCATATTTAATAGCCTGGGAAAACAAACGAAACGGACTAAAACTGCGTCTAATACTATAACCGGGATAGTTGTTGCTGAACTGCCTCCCGGTCTGTATTTTATCAGCTTAAAATCCAAAACTGCTCACTATCGAGGAACTTTTATCAAGAATTGAATATTTGCTTGTTAATCAGTTGCTTTTGTGGTCCCATTTCAAAAACCGGGATTACCTTAAAAGTTAGCGGATAATTCTTTAATTTTATTGCCTATCTTTTAATTATTGGGGTTATCAGATAGATCGAGAAACTATTATGGGCCATAAGCCCTTATAAATAAAACTGAAGGTACATGAAGAGTCTTTTTAAAGGGTTTTTGGCTTCTGTGGCTTTATTGATGGCCATAAGTTATCAAGCTTACGCTACTCACATCAGAGCCGCAGAAATAACCTCCCGAAGGGTTTCGAATGTTGCCTTAACCTATGAGTTTACCATCACGGCTTTTACCGATACACAGTCACCGGTTCGCTTCGGCGACGGGATCATTAATTTTGGCGACGGCAGGGAAGTTCAATTGGATTTAGAAGCGGACTCGTTCATTGATGGAATTTTCTTGGGAGATAACAATGAGGTTGAACAATATATCATCAAGATCACCCAAACCTACAACTCCCCGGGTGTCTACACCATCAGCTATCGGGAGCCTAATCGTAACGATGAGATCGTTAATATCAACAAAGGCAATTCCGTACAAACACCCTTTTACATAGAGTCACAGATATTGATAGATCCTTTTATTGGATTGAACAGCTCGCCAGTATTACTAGTACCGCCAATTGATAACGCCGCTGTGGGTATAAAATTCATCCATAACCCCGGCGCCTTTGATGCAGACGGCGACAGCCTGTCCTATCGATTTGTTATTCCCCTTCAGGATCAGGGACAAATGGTGCCCAACTATGAAGACCTAAATGATCCGGATTTCTACCTCGACCCGTTTACTTTTGCATTAGGGAACGAAGGCATGACTGGCCCCGCAACGCTTACCCTGGATCCCCTTAACGGAGACCTGATTTGGGATGCCCCTGGTAATTTATTGCAAAACTCCCAGGGTGACTTTTCAGAGTACAACGTTGCTTTTTATGTTGAAGAGTGGAGAAAAATAAATGGAGTATTTCGACAAATAGGATTTGTAACCCGGGATATGCAGATCATCGTGGAAGGCAGCGATAATCAAAGGCCGGAGGTATTGATACCGGCCGACACCTGTATTGAAGCGGGAACCACACTTACGGAATTGATCCAAGGTAACGATCCGGATAATGATCTGGTATTTCTGGAAAGTTTTGGAGGTGTTTACCAGGACGTACCCCTGGAATTCGCCAGCTACGATTCTCCTCCTGGAGTATTCCCGCCCATTTGGCAGCCCCAGCCGGGTTTGTTGGAATTTGAATGGGAAACCAATTGTGATCATGTTCGGGAGCGGCCATATCAAATTCAGTTTAAAGTAACCGACAGCTCTGCAGTAGATCAGTTTCATTTGACCCTGACCGATATTAAGACCTGGAATGTCACAGTAGTGGCGCCCGCGCCCATATTGGTATCTGCGGACGTAGGTTCCAGCACTTCAGTAAACTTGGCCTGGCAGAACTATTTGGATCAATGTCCCAATAATCCCGACGTGGAGATCCAGGTTTACCGTCGAATTGGCAGTTTTGCCTTTACTCCTCAAGGTTGCCTTATCGGGATCCCTGAGGGATCCGGTTATGAGTTAGTAGGAACAGTAGGAGCTAACGAGACCAACTTCTTCGATGATGATAATGGCGCCGGTCTTAATCCAGGCTCCACCTATTGTTACCGATTGGTTGCAGTCTTCCCCTTGCCGGGAGGAGGAATCTCCTATGCATCCAATGAGATCTGTGCCACCATAGAATTGAGTGGCTCAGTTATTACCAATGTAGATATAAACGAAACAGATGTGGCTAATGGTGAGATCTTTGTAAGGTGGATCCAACCCATTAACGTAGACGACATGGTGTTCCCTCCTCCCTACAGCTACGAGCTTAGCCGTGCCATAGGTTTTACCGGAGAAGCCGGCCGTACCGTACTGGCCACGGGGTTGACAGATACCACATTTACCGACACCGGCCTCAACACTATGGATCAGGTATACAATTACCGCATCAAATTGTTTGATGGCAATGGTACCTTGGTCGACAGTTCTTCTACTGCTTCCTCGGTGCGTCTGGATGCTGCCTCATTGAATCAATCAATTTCCTTAAGCTGGGAAGCGGCGGTACCATGGTCCATAAGCAGCGGTGATTTTCCCATTCACCGGGTATTCCGCGATAATGTGTTGCCGGCCGATCCCGATGCGCTGGTGGCAATAGCCGATGTGAATGTCACCATGCAAGGCCTTAGCTTCCTGGACGATGGAAGCGCAACCGGTGAGCCACTGTCGCAGGAGATTGAATACTGCTACTATGTGGAAACCTTCGGCACTTACGACAATCCTTTGATCGAAGCGCCCTTGATCAATAAAAGTCAGATAATCTGTGCTCAACCGGGAGACGAGATTCCCCCGTGTACACCCATTCTTTCCCTGGAGATCCCGGATTGTGAACAGTTCTTATCCGATAAGTCCTGTGGATTCAGTGATTTCAGTAATACTTTAAGTTGGCGCAGGGATCCAGCTGCTGGCTGCGATGATGATATCCGCAGCTTTAATATTTACTTTTCCGACAGTGGCACAGACACAACCTTTAGCTTAATCGCCAACGTACCGGACACCTTCTTTGTGCATGATAATCTACCCAGCTTTGCCGGATGTTATCGGATATCGGCGGTAGACCGATCCGGTAATGAGAGCGAATTGACGGACATACTATGTATTGATAACTGTCCCAACTACTACCTGCCTAACGTATTCACACCCGACAATGGAGATGGCGTAAATGATGTATTCCAAGCCTATTTCGATATTCCTGGCTTAGAAACTGTGGATCTTACCAAATGCCCCCGCTTCGTGGAGTCTGTTAGTATTGAGATCGTTAACCGATGGGGTAAAGAAGTATTCTCATTCAACTCATCAGATCCGGAAAATGAGGGAAACATCCTTATTAACTGGGACGGTAACGATAAAAACGGGAACCCGCTACCTGGCGGCGTTTACTACTATGTGGCAGACGTTACCTTTGTGGTATTGGATCCCTCGCAACGGCAGACTCAGCTAAAAGGATGGATACACTTGTTACGGCAAGCGAGCGAGTAGCAAACATGCAACCCATTGTGTTCTTTGACGGGGTCTGTAATCTGTGCAATAATTCTGTGGATTTCATCATCAGGAGGGACAAAAAAGCCACTTTTCTGTTCGCCACCTTACAATCGGAGTCTGCTTCCAAGCTGCTGTCGTCTTACCATTTCGATACCGGCGATTTGACCACTTTGGTGCTTTTGAAGGAAGGCAAACTCTATACTCAAAGCCGGGCGGCGCTGGAGATCTGCCGGCGATTAAACGGTCTTTGGCCCATTCTATATGTATTCCGGTTAGTGCCAGCCTTCTTGAGAGACGCTATATATAATTGGGTCTCCCGCAATCGCTATGGTTGGTTTGGGCGCAGGGATAGCTGCCGGCTACCACAACCACATGAAAAAATGCGATTTTTATCTGACGAGCCATTAAATACTACATCTGTTTCATAACCGAGGCCCCGGAAATTTGAAATTTTCAGGCAATTTTAGAACTTTGCCAGCCAAATTTAATCTGAAAGCATCATGAGAGCTTATGTATTTCCCGGACAAGGGTCGCAATTTCCCGGTATGGGCCAGGATCTAATAGAAAATCCAAAAGCCAAAGAGTTGTTTGAGTTAGCCAACAGGATCTTGGATTTTTCCATCAGTGAAATCATGTTTGAGGGTACCAAGGAGGAGCTGACTCAAACTAAAGTTACCCAGCCGGCCATTTTTATTCACTCCACTATTCTGGCTTTAACCAGCGAATCCTTTGATCCTCAATTAGTGGCGGGTCATAGTTTAGGTGAATTTTCAGCTTTGGTAGCTAACGGAGCACTTTCCTTTGAAGACGGATTGAAGCTGGTTTTCAAAAGAGCCCAGGCCATGCAAAAAGCCTGTGAGGCCCAACCTGGCACTATGGCGGCTGTATTAGGATTGGAGGACTCGGTGGTGGAGGAAGTATGCCAGGGGGTCCAGGAAATTGTAGTGCCAGCCAATTATAACTGCCCCGGGCAACTGGTGATTTCTGGTTCAGTTCCCGGCGTGCAGCAAGCTTGTGAGAAATTGACAGAAGCCGGAGCCAGACGCGCCATGATGCTACCGGTAGGGGGAGCCTTTCATTCGCCTCTGATGCAACCGGCCCAGGAAGAACTCGCCAGTGCCATTGAAGATACTGCTTTTAGCGAGCCTACCTGCGCGGTAATCCAGAATGTAGATGCACAGCCTCACCTTCAAATTGAAGATATCAAAAGTAATTTGATCGCTCAACTTACCGCTCCTGTAAGGTGGACTCAAAGTGTAAAGACCATGCGGTCTTTGGGTGCTAAGGAGTTTATCGAAACCGGTCCGGGTAAAGTGCTGCAAGGCCTGGTTCGAAAAATTGATGCCGAGGCTGCAGTAAGCACTATTTAAACTACAATCTTTTGTACCAGAGAAGTATCGGAACATTGATGCAACAGTTCTGTCTGGGTCTTGTTTAAAACAGGGTGCAGGTGATCCGGGGCTATCTCCACCATAGGCTGTAGTACAAATCGACGGGCAGCAATTCGGGGGTGAGGCAAGGTAAGTAGATCGGAAGTTATGGACAGCTGGTTATAGTAAAGAATATCAATATCCAGATAGCGCGATTGTCCCGGGGCCAGGTGCTGTCGATTCTGATCGATCTCCAGGGTCAGGCAATGGTAAAGCAATGCATAAGGATTTAACCTGGTAGATACCCGTATTACTTGATTGATAAAATCCGGAGCTCCGGGCATTTCCCATGATGCGGTGTGGTATAAGGAAGATTGCCCCACAATGGATCCAATGCGCTTAGTGATCCCTTGGCGGGCCTGTTTCAGCAGCTGCCGCCGATCACCTAAATTCGACCCCAAAAGTAGATATATCCCTGTCATCCATTAAAATCCCCAAAAATATAAAATTGCTTTAACTTCAGGGGCTTATCTGGTAACCTTGTGTATACAAATATAATTGACGTCACATGTTTTTAAGAAACGTATTAGCGACTATAGTAGGCTTAGTGATCTTTTCCATAGTAGTATTCTTTATATTTCTAGGAATGATCACGGCTATATCGGCGACCGATGACGGAGTCGAAATATCGGACAATACCATTTTACACCTTAAGCTTGACCGTCCCATTTTGGAGCGCAGTGCGGACTCACCATTATCTAATCTGCAGTTATTGGGAGCACCTACAGGAGTGGGAGTTAAGGAATTGAAGCAGGCAGTGGAACGAGCAGCGGTTGACGATAGGATATCCGGGATCTATCTAGAAACTCAGTTCATGTATGCTGGGCTTTCCAAACTAAAAGAGTTAAGGGAGGCTTTAGAAACCTTCAAGGAGAGTGGGAAATTCCTGGTAGCACATTCGGAATATTACACGGAGTCGGAATATTACCTGGCTTCGGCGGCCGACGAGATCTATTTACCGGAGGAGGGCTTTCTGGAGTTCAACGGATTTCGGGCAGAATACAACTTCCTAAAAGGAGGTCTGGATAAGCTGGGAGTACAGCCCCAGGTGTTTAGGGTGGGAGCCTACAAGAGCGCCGTAGAACCCTTTACCAGAACAGATATGAGCCCGGAAGCCAGGGAACAGCTGGAATCTTTGCTGGCTTCTGTGTACAACATATACTTGAACGATATTTCGTCCACGCGTAATGTGGATAGTCCAACGCTGGACCTGGTTGCAGACAGCATGCTGGCTACCAGCGCCAAAAACGCTGCCGCACATAAGCTGATTTCCGGGACTCTCTATCACGATGAAGTTATGAATCTGTTGAAGGAAAAGGCTGAGGTAGAAGAGGATGATGATCTGAAACTTGTGGGCTTGAACGCTTACCTGAGTAGCTCAAAAGAGATCTATCAAGGCAAAGAACGCATTGCTGTGGTATTCGCAGAAGGTGAAATAATTAACGGCAAGGGCGACCCTGAAAGTATCGGGTCCGATATCATGGTGAAAGAACTGACTAAACTCAGAGAAGACGACAAGATCAAGGCCATTGTTTTGCGTATTAATTCGCCAGGTGGCAGCAGTTTGGCTTCAGATGTGATTTGGCGGGAATTGAAGAAAACCAGTGAGATCAAACCCGTAATCGCTTCCATGTCGGATGTAGCGGCATCGGGAGGCTATTATCTAGCCATGGCATGTGATACCATCGTGGCTCAACCCACTACCATTACCGGTTCTATCGGTATATATTCCATGTACTTCAACGCCCAGGAATTGTTGGAAGATAAGCTGGGGATAACTACCGATGTGGCTAAAACAGGCCCTTTGGCGGATATCTTTACGGTAAGTCGTCCTTTGACAGAATACGAAAAAAGCCTTTTTCAGAAAAGTGTAGACGATGGCTATGAGACCTTTACTTCCAAGGCCGCAGAAGGACGAGACATGAAGCTGGAGGATCTTAAGGCAATTGCCCAAGGCCGGGTATGGTCGGGTGTACAAGCTAAAGAAAATGGCTTGGTAGATGTGTTAGGTGGGCTGCAAGCAGCGGTTGAAATTGCGGCTGCTGCCGCCGGCGTGGAAGAAGACAATTACAAGTTACGCTATTATCCCGCGCAAAAAACCCTATGGGAGCAGCTCATGAGTGATTTTGGATCAGATATTGAAGAAGCAGCTTTAAAGACCAAACTAGGGGACCTTTATCCTTATGTAAAGCAACTTCGTAACCTTGATCGATATCAGGGTTTACAAACTAGAATGCCATTCGATCTATCCATCCATTAATCAAATAATTCTGATAAAATAGAGCCCCTTTTACTCAGGGGCTTTATTTTTGGAGAAAATTACCCATATTGGATTTTTTAATAAATACTATGAACACCAATATAAGAAACGACTGGACCCGGGAGGAAATTGAGGCTATCTATCAACTCCCCGTGTTGAATTTAGTTCACCAGGCAGGGGTAGTCCACCGGGAGTACCATGATCCCCAGGAAGTGCAGGTATGCACCTTATTGTCCATTAAGACCGGTGGATGTCCGGAAGATTGCGTCTATTGCCCTCAGGCCGCTCGCTATCATACCGATGTAGAGGTGGAGAAATTGTTGCCCACAGAGCAGGTGCTGGAAGCCGCTAAGGATGCTAAGGAAGCTGGAAGCACCCGCTTTTGCATGGGAGCAGCCTGGAGAGAAGTGAGGGACAACCGTGATTTTGACCGGGTTTTGGAGATGGTTAAGGGAGTTTGTGATATGGGAATGGAAGTATGCTGCACGTTGGGCATGTTGACTCAAGATCAGGCTCTTAAACTGAAGGAAGCCGGATTGTATGCATACAATCACAACTTAGATACTAGTGAAGAGCACTATAAGGAGATCATTACCACCCGGACCTATGGTGACCGGCTGGATACTTTAGAGCATGTTCGTGAAGCCGATATTTCAGTTTGCTCCGGAGGCATTATTGGCCTGGGCGAAATAGAAGAGGACCGCATCGGAATGTTGTTAACCTTGGCTAACCTGCCACAACATCCAGAATCAGTGCCTATTAATGCTTTGGTACCGGTTGCTGGAACGCCTATGGAGGATCAGGAAAGAGTTTCGGTTTGGGAGATGGTAAGGATGATCGCCACTGCCCGCATCATAATGCCGCAGGCAATGATCAGGTTATCTGCTGGTAGGGTGCGCATGAATGCCGAAGAGCAAGCATTGTGTTTTTTGGCCGGAGCCAATTCCATTTTTGCGGGAGATAAATTACTTACAACCCCCAATCCCGATCAACAATCCGATCAGGAACTATTCCAGCAACTTAACTTAAAGCCCAGGCCGGCATACAAAAATGCCACTGCGGAAATGACATAAAAAAAGCCCCGACGAAAGGGCTTTTTCGTTGCGAATTCTTACTAAAACAATTTGAATCCTACACTAACAATCCATTGATTGTTTCTCTGATCAGTTTCAAATCCGAATATCTCATTACCAAAAGTACTTAAGTTTCCTTCGTATTTAACGTCAACCACCAGATTCCATAGATCCACACCTACCCCTGCTTGGTAGCCGATGGTAGCATCCTCATATCCTGATTCTATTTCCTGATCCAACCCTTCCGCTTCCGCATCCAATAGGATACTGATGGTGGGTCCCGCTTGTAAACGGAATATACCGGCAAACTTGGTACCTACCATAACCGGTACGTCCAATTTGTTGAATTCCAGCTCTCTTATGTCCTTAAAAATGCCATTGTCCAGCTCAACTTTCCCACCGGTTTGCGTAAAAAGAGCCTCTGGTTGAATATACAGCCCCCCTAAGGTAATGCGAGCAAAGGCGCCAGCATGGAATCCAGCAGTAGCATTACCAGATGAGAGTGTTTGTCCATCGATGGTTAAATTATCCAATTCGATTTTTGACGCACTCAAACCTACTTTTGGTCCCAAGGTAAATTGTGCATAGCTGGTGCTTACCAGCAGCGCAGCTATGACAGTAAGCATAACCTTTTTCATAGTTCTGTTATTTAGTGTTCAATTGTCTTATTAAACTTTATTAATTTGGAATTATTGTTTACAATTATTATTCCAAAAATGGGAAGCTTTGAGAATAATCGAGATAATAAGGTTGCAGCTTCCTGATAATCAGTTTCTTAAAAATTTGCAGTTGTTGGGTATAGATTTTTGGCGCATGACCATCTCCACAACACTGTGCTTACATCTACAAGATGTCAAATACTCTGGAAAGGTTGCTTAATCAATTAGAGAAACGGCAAGAAAATGGAAGCCTAAGGACTTTGAAGCACCTGACGGGCTTGGTAGATTTCAGTTCTAACGACTATCTGGGATTGGCAAACGACCAGCAGCTGGCTCGAATCATATGGTCAGGACAGCGACAGATGAAATTGAGCAATGGCTCGGGAGGGTCCAGATTGCTGACCGGCAATAGTCAGTTGACCGAAGAGCTGGAACAATTCCTGGCTGCCCATTTCAAGGGTGAAAGAGCTTTGATCTTTAATTCCGGCTACAGCGCCAACCTGGCGGTGATGGCAGCAATACCGCAACGGGGAGATACCATTATTTATGATAGTAGCATCCACGCTTGCATTAAAGAGGGAAGTCGTTTAAGCAACGCTAAATATCATGCGTTTCGTCACAACGATGTTAATGACCTGGAGAATAAGTTGAGGTCGGTGGAAGGGACAGCAATGGTGGTGATAGAATCCGTTTACTCCATGGATGGTGATTGGGCGGAACTAGAAGACATTGTAGAAGCATGTGATCGCTACCAAGCCGATTTGATCATTGATGAGGCCCATACCACAGGCTGGTGCGGCCCACACGGTGAAGGGTGGGTTTGTGCGGAAAACCTTCAGGATCGATTCCTGGCCAGGGTTTACACTTTTGGTAAGGCCCTGGGCCACCATGGGGCCTGTGTGGTGGGCAGCGAAGTTTTGATCAATTACCTCATCAATTTTGCCCGACCTTTTATTTATACCACTGCCTTACCCGATACCGCTATATTGAGCATAGATTGTGCTTGGAAGTATATTATGGACCATCCCCAATTAGCCGAAAAGCTTAAGGCAAATATTGAGTTATATGGGGAATTAAGAGGAAATCAAATGGCTGGAGTAAATGATCATAGTCCTATCCAACAGATACCCGTAAAGGGAAATAAACAGGCCCGGCTCTTTTCAGATATCCTACATAAACAAGGTTTCGATATTCGGCCCATTCTATCTCCTACGGTAAAAGCAGGAGAGGAAAGACTAAGGGTAAACCTTCACAGTTTTAACACTGCAAAGCAAATAGAGTCCCTATCAGAAGTTATTGTGAACCTATTGAAATGAGATACTTTATAACCGGTATAGATACCGATGTTGGAAAAACCGTGGTTAGTGCGGTACTTACGGAAGCCCTGGCCGCGGATTATTGGAAACCGGTACAATGCGGTTATCCTCGCGATACTGAGACCGTAGCCTCATTGGTTAGTAACCCACATAGTAAATTTCACCGGGAACATTGGTTATTAGAAGAACCGGCTTCACCCCATCAGGCCGCGGCTCACCAAGGGTTAAGCCTGCGTCTGGAAGATATCAAGCTGCCAGATTATAATACGGACTTGATCATTGAAGGAGCCGGGGGGCTAATGGTCCCTCTTAACCAACAGGAATTACTACTGGATATCGCTAAGAAATTTGCTGATCAGGTTATTTTAGTGGTTCGCTTGTATTTAGGATGTATTAATCACTCCTTGTTGACCATTGAAGTACTGAAGCAGCACGGGTTAACTCTGGGAGGGATCATATTCAACGGAGACCGCAATAAACACTCAGAGTCTATCATCATTAAAAGGAGTGGGGCACGCCAATGGTTACATTTAGAGGCAAACAGTAAAATAAATTCCCAAAAAATATCGGCATGGGCACAGGAATTGAAAAAGAACTGGCAACCGGTTTAAAGGATAAAGACCGGAAGTTTATTTGGCATCCCTTCACGCCACTGGTGGGAAGTACGGAGAATCTGGTGATTTCCCAAGCAGAGGGAGCCCGTTTAATAACCGAAGACGGCCAAGTGATTATTGATGCCATTGCTTCCTGGTGGGTCAACCTGCACGGCCACAGTCATCCGGCTATCGCACAAGCGATAGCACAGCAGGCGCAGCAACTGGAGCATGTCATGTTTGCGGGTTGCACCCATGAGCCGGCCATAACCCTGGCAGAGAACCTTTTGTCAATTTTACCTGCTAATCAAAGCAAGATATTCTACTCCGACAATGGTAGCACTGCTGTTGAGGTAGGTTTGAAAATGGCGCTGCAATATTGGCACAACCAAAATATCAGCAAGAGCCGGGTCATTGCCCTGGAAGGAGCTTATCATGGGGACACCTTTGGGGGTATGTCATTAGGAGAAAGAGGGGCTTTTACTACCCCGTTTTGGCCGTATTTGTTCGAAGTGGAATTTATACCGTTGCCTACTGCGGATGCTGCTGATCAAAGTATTCAGCATTTTAAGGACATTCTCAAGGGCGGACAGGTTGCGGCCTTTATATTTGAACCGTTAATTCAGGGTGCATCGGGAATGCGGGAATATGCGCCGGAAGTCCTGGATACTTTGATTGAATTGGCTCATGGGCAAGATGTGCTTTGTATTGCAGACGAAGTCATGACCGGTTTCGGCAGAACGGGTAAGATGTTTGCCAGCGATTATCTCAATCATAAGCCAGACGTTATTTGTATGTCCAAGGGTCTTACCGGAGGAGCCATGGCTCTGGGTGCTACCAGTTGTACGGCGGAGATCCAGCAGGCGTATCTACATCAGGATATTCTCAAAACATTTTTTCACGGGCATTCCTTCACGGCAAATCCCTTGGCTTGTGCCGCCGCCAATGCCAGTTTCAAGCTGTTAGTGTCGGAAGAATGCCAACAACAAATAACAAGAATCAGTGCTCTGCATAAAGAATTTAAACAACGCTTGACGGGGCATCATGGTCAACAGAGAATCACCCATTTGGGTACCATTCTGGCCATTGAACTAAGATCTGAGGAAGAATCGTCCTATGTAAATGAGGCCCGGCACCGGTTGTATCCTTTTTTTCTTTCCAGGGGGGTGCTGTTACGACCCCTTGGAAATATCGTTTATATTTTGCCTCCATATGTGATCACTAATGATGAATTGGGACAGGTGTACCGGTCTATAGAAGAGCTGCTGGCGGTAATTAATGCGCCAACTTAAAAATGATGGGAACGGCCACCTTGGTATTGACAATGGTACCGCTAATCTTACCTGGCATCCAACCTGAATATAGCTTTACAACCCTTAGCGCCTCTTCATCGCAGCCATAACCAATCCCTTTGACCACTTTGGCACCAGAGGTACTACCATCACGATGAACTATGAATTGAACGATAACGATACCGGAGACCCGGTTCTTGTAGGCATCAGCCGGGTATTTTATTCGGCGTGCAGTAAAGCGGGCAAATTTTTCGTACCCCCCGATAGGCTCGGGATTTTCCTCCACGATGCTATAGATCTTGTTTTCATCAATTACTGGAATTACCGTTCCAGAGGTTTTGGGTCCCAGCAGGCTGCTGTCGATTTGCACAGGATTCGGTACATCCTGCACCAGAGCTGACTGACCAGAGTCCTCTAATTGCCGATTGATATTTTCACTATCACCACCAGTTTCACTCCAGTTGATATCATCACTTGCCGTGGTTTCATCACCTCGGAAGCGATTGGCGCTGTTGGCTTGGCTATTTTTAGGGGGAGAAAACTGATTAGGTGGAGTGTTCTCCTGTGGTTCCGGCTGTGATTCAGCCGTGGAAAGCTCCAACAATCCTGCTTGTTGCGTGGTTAATAATGATTTGCAGCTGTCCACCTGCTTTAATAAGTAACTATTTTCAGGGTCGTCGGCTAAGGCCAATGTGTACTGGACCAACGCTTCAAGAATGTTCCCGGTTCTGAAGAATTCATCACCCACTATATGGGGAATAGATTTCTGAGGGGATTCCTCCATTATGGCGGGTTCGCTATCGGTATCTTGTGGAGGAGGAAATATCACTGGATATACCATATAAAACAGTCCACCAATCCCCGCTAAGAATACCACGAAGATACTTGCCATCACCAGCCTGTTAAATGACTTGGAACGTTCATTAAAGTTATCTTCGTTAAACCATGAGGAGGATTTATTTGTACTGGGTAGAGCTGCGGTCCCGGCGCTAGTCTTTGTTTTAATTTCAAGGTTCTGGTTTTCGGGGTCTACCTCAGGCGCTACTTCAGCCGAATCCGTTATCACCGGGGGAGAGCCATTGGTTGGGTCCTCAACAGCGGGTTTGGGCGGGGTTTCCGGCGGTTCCGGGGGTTTACTAACCTCTTGCTTTGGTAATGGAGTGGCCGATACGGCAGCCGCTGACACCACCTTCTCGGTAGAAGAAGGTTCAGCTGGGTCTTGTTTTACCTGTTCTTCTTTCAAAAACTCCTGTAGGGAGGAGATTTGATCTATATAGTGTAAGATTTGGGACTGACTGGCCGGATCCAGCTTAGCTTGGTCCGATTTCTTACCCATAAAGGTATTGATCAAGACCTGGGCATCCTTGATGCTTTTTTGAACCTGCTCTTCTGTGCTTATGGGAGCGTCATCGGGGGATGATACTTCAGCAGACATAGTGCTCTTCATTAGCAAATAAGCCTCCTCTATTTTATCCAAATTTTCACGATAAAGAGCCCTAAAATGGTCGGATGGAGCATTAGTAATAGCCTTCTGGTAATCTCTGTGGAGTTCCAGATAGCGTCTACGTACCAGTTGATCACTGGAATTGGCAGGCAGGTTGAGATATTCTAACGCCTCTTGTCGAGTCATGTAAAAATTGTGCCAGTATGAGGACAGCTACAAGACCGATAGCTTAGTTGTAATTGTAAATTAATAAATAAAAATTCGAAAAGAAACGGACAGCTTCTTAAATAGTACGGTTGGTGTCGAAACGTTCCAAATAGTCCGCCACCCGGCGTACAAACATGCCCCCAAGTGATCCATCTACCACCCGATGATCGTAACTATGAGACAGGAACATTTTATGCCTAATGGCAATAGCATCTCCGTACGAGGTTTCCACGACTGCCGGCTTTTTAGTTATGGCTCCTAGTGCCAGGATGCCAACTTGCGGCTGCATGATAATAGGAGTTCCCATGACATTGCCGAAGGAGCCAACATTGGATATGGTATAAGTGCCACCGGATAAATCATCGGGCTTTAATTGGTTGTTGCGCGCTCTTTTGGCAAGATCATTGACTTTTTTGGTCAGTCCCACCAAGCTCAGTCGATCGGTGTTCTTTATAACCGGGACTATTAAATTTCCAGAGGGCAGGGCTACTGCCATGCCTATATTGATGTCTTTTTTCCTGATTATCTTGTCCCCGTCTACACTTATATTGATCATAGGGTAGTCGTTGATAGCCTTGACCACTGCCTCAATAAACAGGGGCGTGAAGGTAAGGTTATCGCCCTCTCGTTCCTTAAAGCTATTTTTATAACGGTTTCTCCAAGAAACCAAGGCTGTTACATCAGCTTCTACAAATGAGGTAACATGTGGGGAAATGCGTTTGGATTCAACCATGCGTGTGGCGATCATTTTGCGCATTCGATCCATCTCGATGATCTCATCTTCGCCGCTTATGGCCATTGGTGCTACCATTGGTTCAGTAACGGGTGAACTGTCGGTAGGCTTGCCCTTAAGCTCCAGATAGGCCAGGATATCTTTTTTGGTTACTCTACCGGCTTTTCCACTACCCGAGATGGTATCTAGTTCCTCAACAGGGATTTGCTCCTTTTTAGCTATGTTCTTTACCAGAGGGCTGTAAAATCTGCCGTCGGATGGTGCCTCAGTGGTCACAGTGGACACCGCTGGAGTGGTTGGAGTATCGGCTGGGGCCGCCACAACCTCTGGTTGGGCCACTTCCACTGCCGATTCCGTTGCTGATTCGCTTACCGATTCCTGTGCTTCGCGTCCGTTGTCAGGTGCCCCATTGGAGGTTTCAATAACGGCAATCGGTTTGCCTACTTCAACTACTTCACCCTCTTGAGCTAGTATCTCCTGTAAGATGCCAGCATGGGTGGAGGGTACTTCCGTATCCACTTTGTCGGTAGCCACTTCCAACACCGATTCATCTTGCTCTATGGGGTCACCTACCTTTTTTAACCAAGTCAAAATGGTGCCTTCCATTATGCTTTCACCCATTTTTGGCATTACCATTTCTACTCTGCCCATAGTAATTAACTTTGTTCAAATGTTGTTTTGTGCTTTGCAAATTTAGCTAATTCATAACTTTTCTCCATCCATTTCCAACAATCTTTGGCGTACCAGATTAAGGGCTGCTGTGGAGGTGTAGCGGATATTTATAGACCGGTCCTTAAACAAATTTAACTTCTTGGCTATGGCCTGATCTTTATAGGCAACTGCCATCCAGATAGTACCTACGGGTTTTTCCGAAGTGCCGCCGTCAGGCCCGGCAATACCGCTGGTGGCGATGGCTATATCCGCATTCAATACCTTTTGAGCTCCGCGTGCCATTTCCAGAACGGTTTCTTCACTGACGGCGCCGTGAGTGGTTAGGGTTTCAGGGTTAACATTCAGCACCGAGGTTTTTATTTGATTATGATAGGCTACCACCGATCCCATAAAATACTGGGAGCTTCCGGGAACGGAGGTAATGGCACTGGCAACCGCACCTCCGGTACAACTTTCGGCGCTGCAGATTGTAAGTCCTCGGTTTTTTAATAAGTCCCCCAACACTTTAGGCAGCGTATCCCGGTTGAAACCGTAGACATACTTATCTACCAAAGGTATCAACTTTTCAATTTGCTGGTCTACCTGTTGCTCCAGCAGCTGCATTTCCTGACCCACCGCAGTTAATCTTAACTTTACCTCTCCCAACCCCGGTAAGTAGGCCAGCTTAATGTGATCAGGCAGACTCTTTTCCCAGGGCTGTATCATTTCCGACAGCCAAGACTCCCCAATGCCGATGGTCTTCACCAATTTATGGTAGATGTTAGGGGTATGAAAAAGATCGTGGATCTTGGGTAATACTTGTTCCAACATCATGGTCTTCATTTCGTGAGGGACCCCAGGCATGGAGACGAAAACTTTACCCTGATCATGAAACCACATACCTGGTGCAGTGCCCACTCGATTAGTTATGGACTCACATTTGACTGGCAAGTTGGCCTGTTCCCGATTGATATCAGTCAGTTCGCGACCGATTTTTTCAAAAATAGCTTTCACTTCGGTCAGCGCTTTTTCATTCATGGCCAATTCACTCTCGAAAAATTTAGCCAGACATGGTTTGGTAAGATCGTCATTGGTGGGCCCTAGGCCGCCGGTAATTAAGATAACCTGAGCTCGAGATTGAGCCTCTTTAAAAGAATTCAGAATATGGGGCTCATGATCCGGAACCGTGGTCTTCCGAACTGTTTTTATGCCCATCTTATCTAACTCTGCACTGATCCATTGAGAGTTGGTATCCACGATCTGACCGTATAGGATCTCGTCTCCAATGGTAATGATCTCGGCCAAAATGTGCTGCATACTGGAAGTTGCTTATTAGTTGCGGCAAATGTACATATAAACTATAAAGCTCGACAGATAATCTGCCTAGATCTTGCTATTTTTATCCATGGAGGGTAGTTTGGCATGATTTTGTATGATTGTCAGTGGTAAACTTCACATTTTTATTAAGACATATGAGCACTTTTACAACTCTTAAATTCCTGGCTTTTTTATTGGTTATTCAAGCTTGTACTAGCGCCCAAATCAATCAAACACTGGGAGGACTGAATGATGCGTTAGGCACTGGAGATCCCACTACTGATGAAGTTATTGCAGGCTTAAGAGAGGCCTTGATCCAGGGAATAAGCAAAGGTTCTGACAATGCTTCTAAGATTGATGGGTATTTAAAAAACCCTCAGATCAAAATCCCCTTTCCTCCCGATGCTGCTAAGGTGGAAGATAGGTTGCGCGATATTGGACTGGGTAAGGAAGTGGACAAATTTATTACCTCATTAAACCGGGGTGCGGAACGGGCAGCACTAGAGGCCAAGCCCATATTTATTAATGCCATTAAGTCCATGACCATTGAAGATGCTTGGGGTATTTTGAAAGGAGAGCCTGATGCGGCCACTCAATTCTTACAAAGAACCACCTCGGAAGCGCTTAAGGCAAAGTTTCAGCCTATAATTAAATCATCCTTGGATGAAGTCAATGCCACCAGGTATTACGGCGACCTGGTAAATACCTATAACAAAATACCTTTAGTAAAGAAAGTAGATCCGGAGCTTGACAACTATGCCACGGATAAGGCCATTGCAGGGCTGTTTACACTGATTGCTCAAGAAGAAGCCAATATTCGGGAGAATCCCTTGGCGCGCACCACAGAATTGCTTAAGAAGGTCTTCGGGTACGAAGGGTAGGGGGCTTTTGAATTACGAATTACGAATATCTCGCTACGGGATTCATCAATTTTTGGTTCTCAACAAATCGTTTGGGTTAGCCCCTTTGTCCCTGTTTTCTAATCCTCGGATAATTTCTGCTAGGAGGGTCGCTTGTCCGGTCCTAAGGTTATACTATTGGGATTAATAATTAGATTGGACTCCACCAGAGTTCTAATGAAGGCTCCGGTAATCCGATTGTAGACATTGACTTTGCCGTCTTGCCAGTCACAGAGTAAAACCCGGTCGCCATCGAATGCAAAGCCCTCCACATTGGTGAGTCCGGTAATGAAAACATCCATAAAATTCAGGTCATCATCAAAACGCTTTACGGTGCCATCAGTCCAATCTACCACGTGAAGTACGTCGCTATCGTCAATCCAAATGTTGACCGGACCGCCCAATTGTGAGGTGGTGGTGGAAATGAGTTGGAACTGAGGATCGTACTTGCGCAGTTCTTTAAGGCCCCAGCTCACCACATAAAAATTTCCGGAACCATCCCACTCCTGGTCCATGCCATTAAAGAAAGTATCCACTACCTCATCAATAAATACCCCCGATGGCAAATCGAATCGTACTACTGGATTGGGTGCGCTGGCCCATTGGCTGACATACAAGTGACCATCAGGTCCAATGCTGGTCTTAGTAGGCTCGTTCAGGCTATATCCGGAGGTAAAATCACCCATGTAGTCTCCAGTACTGCCATGGTATTGTTTGATGGCGGTATTGAATCTTCCAGTAACGATTAAGCTTCCATCATCCAGAAAGATCACTTCCTGGGGTGCAGATAGCCCACCAGAACCATCGGTGACAAAGCTTTCAATATGTTCTCCGGTCACTCCGTCAAAGAGTTCCACAGAATTGGTACCTCTACTGCTAATGTAAAGATCATGCAGTTCATCTTCGGTCAAAGTCAAAGTGCTAGTGGAGGATCCCAGTTTAGCCTCCATTTCCGAGGAAGCGGGCACTGCCAATATGTGTAAGTCGTACGACTGACCGTTACTGATGGGGTCGTCATCGACGTCTGTAAGACTGCTATTAAGATTTAGCTTTAGACTATTGGCGGTACTGGAAATTTTGGCATATGCGGAGTTGTCCACCGCCAGAGCACTATTGAGGTCAAGCCCCGCACCTGTTTTGGATAACATTATACGGTATTCATCCAGCAAATCAGCGTTGGCGCCGGCTTCAAAAAAAACCCGTATATCACTGGCATCGCTGGCATTGCCGATATCAAACCCCTGGATACTACTGGGAACGCCTATTTGCGGGTTTGGAGGGGGTGTTTGGTCATCTTCGGAGCAGCCTGGCAAAAGCAAAACAAGGGCTGCTATGATAGGATTCAATAGAAATCGGGTCATAGAGGTTTGGTTTATTTATGGTTAAATAAACGCTTTTGACTGTTAAACCCCTAGACGTGCAATGGCTCCTAAATGCTGGGTGAGACGGGTTCGTCTTATTTATGCTCCTTATCAATTTGTAGACCATTCGACTATCTAAGTCATTAGATCATTCCACGATGCCTTCGACCCGCGCCACGTCATCTTGTTTGGACAATGACAACCTTATGATACTGTCTTTATTACTTTTCAGGTCGTGAGGAACATGACCTTTCAGGGCAATCATATCGCCCTTCTTAAGATTCTGAACCTGGCCTTCTACGCCAAAGTCAATATTACCCTTGAAGATCTCTATAACAATTGGGAAGGGCGTCATATGCTCCTTCATTAACTGACCTTTTTTCATGACTATACGTATCTCCTTAGTGTTTTCCGTTTCCAGGAGTAGCTGAATAGCTGGACGGTCTTCTAGATATTTCAGATCCTTGCTTAGTGAGGCTATATTCATATTCGTTTTTTCGATTGGGTTATATATTTACTTTAAGTCTTGCTCTAAAAATACCAAAGTCAAACAATGAATAACCTGTTGGGCCCGATAAATTAGCAACCCGATAAGTTTCGTTGTCGGTAATTTACTTTTAGTAGGGAGAATGATCACTGGTTTTGATACCATCATTGGCCTGACCATGAGGGTTACTTATATAAGTATTGAATAGAATAAGCATGGGGACCCCCCCCGCCCCTCCCTCCTCCGCCGCCTCTCTGATGATAACCCTGGCAATATGAGTCTCGAGCTTTATTTTACCCGCGGATTCAGATCTAATTTTGTTTTTTACCTCAAGTTAATTGCTCAGGGTATCAGGAATTGGGATTGGGAAAGAATCTTCTACATGAACTAAAATAAACAAGTTATGTACCGCATTTGAGCTGAGACCAATCACACCGTGCCAGGCACTCTGATTTTGATAGGCACTATATTCTCATAAGGCTCTTGGTGGACGACATATTCAAGTCTATCAAACGCAATAGCGGATTTTCCTTTTTCAATTTCAGTATTTACTAATTTTTCGAAAAATCTAATTCCAGAAGCGTCAATACCGTAGTAGTCGAAAAGTACAAGGGCACTCTTCTGAAAGGCCGCTTTAACCATTAAAGCTTTTTTACTGGTAATGTTAATACGTTCAAGTTTGTCATTAAGACTAATTCCAATATCATCTGCGATACACGTTGCTGTTTGCAAATCAATAGACTTCTCATTTATCAGAAATTTCTTCACAGTTAATGGTCTAAGTAACCTATGGAGGCTAATCTGCCTGAAATCCTTAGCCCATATGAACTGTTTGTTTATGGTTTGAAAGCGTTTTATTAACTCAATAGCGAGACCATGACCTAATGGAATATTCCCAGGGCTGAAATTCGGAATATAGAACCGTATCAGATCCCCATTTTTTAACTCAAACTCAGGTATTAAAATACCTCCTATTTCAAATTTTTGGCTATGGAAAATAGTGGAAGACTGATTGTGACTCGTCATGAACAACTATCTAAAATTCACCTGAAACTATTTCCATTAATTCGATCATTTCTCCGTCAGGTCCTTTCAAAAAGGCCTGTTTGGCTTCAATTCCATTAGTTTGCACCAATCGAATGGGAACTACCACTTCGGCCCCCGCATCGACCACACGCTGAAATGCCTGATCAATATCTTCAACGTCAACTCCTACATGATGGAAGAAACCGGAATTTTCAGGGGTATCTGCTGCCTCCGACATCTCAAATACGAAATCTTGTCCCGGGAATTTTAGTAGCACGATATGAATGTCCCGTTCTGCCTGAGATCCGTCTTCAAAGGTATAGACCACATGTTTCAGACTGTCATTGGTGACTTGAAGATCAAAAGCTTTAGTATAGAACTCCACGGACTGCTCCATGTCAGAAACCTGGACCACCACATGGTTGAATCTGGGTGAAAGCGTTTGGTTTGACTGGCATGAAATACAGAATATTACCAGCAGCAAAAGGAAAGTGTTTTTCATAATGTGGTTATTCAGGTTGTAACTCACCAGGCATGATTTATCCACCAATAACAGGGAGGTTACGCCATGGGCAATTTTCTAAAACTACAAAAAAGAAAGTTCTGTGATACTCCTGACGGTGTGAAGTGGTCCACAGTCAGGCACTTTATTTTTCTAAATAATTTTCTCAATCGTTCGGTCATGCTGGCTTCAGAATATTGTTTGATTTCGAAACCGCTGCAAATAGTGGGCCCTTTATCGGAAAATGTACCGATCACTAATATGCCGCCCTCATTAATATGTTGATGAGCTATGTGCAAATAATGGGAAATTTCAACTTCCTCAGTTAAAAAGTGAAAAGTAGCCCGGTCATGCCAAAAATCATAAATTTCAGCGGGTTTGAATGTTGCGGCATCTGCCACCACCCATTTCACCATGGCGGCATTCGCACCGAGCCGCTGCTGGGCTTTGGCAATAGCGGTTTCTGAAATGTCCAGGATTGTAAGATCTTGATAACCTAACGCCAGCAAGTGGTCGACCAGCAAACTGTCACCGCCGCCAACGTCAATGATCTTAGCAGTTAAGGGGACTTTAAAATGCTTAAAGAAATTCAGTGAAGTCGCCGGTGTCGCCTGGTACCAGCTTGCCTCCCGGAGATCCTTTTTCTTATAGATGTTTTCCCAATGTTCTTTGCGATCGATCTTCACTATCTATTAGCCTTCCGAGCTTTAGGTAATTACCTGTAAATTAAGGAATTTCTACTTTTATTAAGGTATAGCGGCCCTGTCCCATTTAAATCAAATACAGATTCAATAGACAATTGGATTTTCAGACTGGCCGGACCGATTCAATTCAGGTCAAATCCCACTACGGACTGCTTTTCCAACAACCTCTTGGGAATAACGTTTTGAATGGTATCCTTTAAACGGCTTATAATAGATTCTTTGATATAACCGCTGTGCACTACTATACTCACTTCCCTCACCGGTTCCGGATGGGTAAACCTCCTTATGTGAACGGAGTTCAATTCATTGATCACAGATAGTTCTGGTACCAGCGTATAGCCCACTCCGTTTTGCACCAGATTTTTTAAGGCTTCGATGGAGCCGCTTTGGTAATCAAAACCTATGGATGAACCATGTTTGGCACGCTTGCAGATAGCCAGTGCTTGTTCCCGGAAACAATGACCTTCATCTAAAACCAGTACTTCAGTGGGGTCGAGATCTTCCGCTAACATAAGTTTTTCACTAAGAAACCGATGGTTTTCAGGCAGATAAAGCAGGAAAGGTTCGTAAAAAACCGGTATTTCTCTGATAAATGCCTCATTAATTGGCGTGACCAGCAAACCAATATCAATAATTCCATTTTGCAGCTGAGAAATGATCTGGCCGGTTTGAAGTTCCTGTATGTTCAAATGAACTTTGGGATTTTCTTTAATGAATATTGGCAGGAAGTTAGGCAACAGATAAGGCGCCAGGGTTGGGATAATTCCAATGGTGAATTCTCCTTCCATGGATTCTTTTTCGTGATTAACAAACTCCTTAAGCTGTCTGGATTCCCGTAGTATTTGCCGGGCACGTGTAATAATTTCTTTGCCAATTTCAGTAGGTTGCAAGGGCTTTTTATCGCGATCAAAAATTCTGACCCCAATCTCTTCCTCCAGTTTTTTTACCTGCATGGTAAGGTTGGGTTGGGATACAAAACAATGCTCTGCTGCCGTCACATAATGCCGGTATTCGTCCAACGCTACGATGTATTCAAACTGTTGTAAAGTCATATAACTAATAGTTATGCAAGTATAATAATTATTGATTTGAACAATAAGAAATATTTCATCAGCTTTATCCAATAATTATAAATCAACCATTTTAAAACGCTTAAAAAAATATGGCAAATATCAATAGCAACGGTGCCGGTAAGTGCCCGTTTTCCAGTGGAATTCTAAACCATGGTGCCGGTGGTGGCACCTCTAACCGCGACTGGTGGCCCAACCAGTTGAACTTGAACATTCTCCGCCAACATTCTTCTCTGTCTAATCCTATGAGTGAGGACTTCAATTATGCGGAAGAGTTTAAAAGCCTCGATCTGGAGGCAGTAAAGAACGACATCTATGATTTAATGACCACTTCCCAGGATTGGTGGCCTGCTGACTATGGTCACTATGGACCCTTATTCATTCGCATGGCCTGGCACAGTGCCGGTACTTATCGCATTGCCGACGGCCGTGGGGGAGGTGGATCTGGTTCCCAAAGGTTTGCGCCGCTCAACAGCTGGCCGGACAATGCTAATCTTGACAAAGCTCGTTTACTGCTGTGGCCGGTCAAACAGAAATACGGGAATAAGATCTCCTGGGCCGACTTGCTGATCCTAGCTGGCAATTGCGCCCTGGAGTCCATGGGTTTCAAAACCTTCGGCTTTGCCGGTGGACGTGAAGACGTTTGGGAGCCGGAGCAAGATATTTACTGGGGTGCCGAAGGAGAGTGGCTGGGGGACAAGCGTTACACTGGTGACAGGGAGTTGGAAAACCCTCTGGGAGCGGTGCAGATGGGTCTGATCTATGTAAACCCGCAAGGCCCCAACGGCAATCCTGATCCCCTGGCGGCAGCGAAAGATATTCGTGAGACATTCGGACGTATGGCTATGAATGACGAAGAGACGGTGGCGCTGATCGCCGGTGGTCATTCCTTTGGAAAAACCCATGGTGCTGCGCTTGAAAGCCACGTAGGTGCAGAACCTGCAGCGGCCAGCATTGAAGAACAAAGCCTGGGCTGGAAAAACAGCTTTGGCTCTGGTATGGGCGCTGATACTATCACCAGTGGTTTAGAAGGAGCCTGGACTACCACTCCTACCCAATGGAGCAATAATTTCTTCGAAAATTTATTTGGCTATGAGTGGGAGCTTACCAAGAGCCCGGCTGGGGCACATCAGTGGCAACCCAAAGATGGTGCCGGTACCGGTTTAGTGCCGGATGCACACGACCCTTCGAAGAATCATGCGCCCTTCATGCTTACTACCGACTTGTCCCTGAGGGAAGATCCTATCTATGAAAAGATCTCCCGTCGATTCTATGAGAATCCGGACGAATTTGCGGATGCATTTGCCCGTGCCTGGTACAAACTTACTCATCGCGATATGGGGCCACGCGCGCTCTATCTGGGTCCCGAAGTGCCTGAGGAAGAAATGATCTGGCAAGATCCTATTCCAGCGGTTACCCATCAATTGATTGATCAACAGGACATAGCTGGGCTGAAAGATAAGGTCTTGGCTTCAGGTTTAACGGTGTCTCAATTGGTATCGGCGGCCTGGGCCTCAGCTTCTACATTCCGGGGCTCTGACAAACGTGGGGGTGCCAATGGTGCCCGCATACGTCTTGCGCCTCAGAACGACTGGGAAGTAAACAATCCCCCTCAACTAGCCAAAGTGTTGGAAACTCTGGAGGGTATCCAAAAGGAGTTTCAGTCAGACGGTAAGAATGTTTCTCTGGCCGATTTAATCGTGCTGGCAGGATGTGCCGGTGTCGAACGGGCAGCAAAAAATGCCGGTCATGATGTGACCGTACCATTTACACCGGGACGCGCTGATGCTTCGCAGGAACTGACCGATGTGGAATCTTTTGCGGTGTTAGAACCAGCAGCAGACGGTTTCCGCAACTATGTGAGGACTAAGTATTCCGCTTCCACAGAAGAGATGCTGGTGGATCGTGCACAATTGTTGACCTTGACAGCTCCCGAGATGACTGTTTTACTGGGTGGTTTGCGGGTACTGAACATCAACTTCGACCAGGCTCCACACGGCGTTTTCACAGATCGTCCGGAGGTCCTTAGCAATGACTTCTTTGTAAATCTGCTGGACCTGGGGACTACCTGGAAGGCCACTTCCGACGATCAGGAGATGTTTGAAGGTCGTGACCGTGCTACCGGCGACCTCAAGTGGACCGGTACCCGGGTTGATCTCATCTTTGGATCCAACTCCGAATTGCGGGCATTGGCTGAAGTTTATGGGTGTACCGACTCCCAAGAACGTTTTGTGCAGGATTTTGTAGCAACCTGGGCCAAGGTAATGGAACTTGATCGTTTCGACTTGAAATGATTTAAGAGCTCCCAATACCCGGGCATACAATCTAAAACTGGCTTAAGTTTCAAACTTAAGCCAGTTTTTTTTGGCCCGATCAAACAAGTTGAAGTTTTACTATTTAAAGGCTAGTCTGAACATTCATCTAAATAGTCATGGAAAATATCCTGGTTTGAGGCTTATTCTTTATTAAAAGCAGGTCAAAGGCCATGCATACATTTCGGACAAAAGGCCTGGCATGCTGCGGGACAGTCAGTGTTTCATCTTTGATATTCACCAGCCCATCTTGTTCCATTTCTGCTAATCGCTGCAAACATTTTTCCAAATCGGGGAATTTCATTTTGTCCTCTTTCCAGGAGGTCTCGAAATGACACATGACATTCAATATGTGCTGGCGAACGATGAGATCCTCTTCACTCAGTTCATGACCTCTGAAGATGGGTAGTATTCCTTGATCTACGGATTCGGTATATGCTTCCACAGTTTTTAAGTTTTGGGCAAAAGCATACCAGGAATCACTTATGGCGCTCATGCCAAGTCCCACCATAAGCTGTGTCTTACTGGCGGTATATCCCATAAAATTCCGATGAAGGGTTTTATTGTGGGCCGATATGAATAGAGAATCGGTTTTAAGGGCGAAGTGATCCATACCGATCTCTTCATAGCCTAATTCATACAATAGCTGTTTTCCCGTTTCATACAAAACGCGCTTTTCTTCGGCGCTGGGTAGGTCCTCTTCACTATAGCCTCTTTGGCCTACATTTTTTATCCAGGGTACATGGGCATAACTATAGAAAGCTATGCGGTCCGGCATCAGTTTCTTGGTCATATTGATAGTGTTTCTGATGCTTTCAGCAGTCTGATGTGGCAAGCCAAATACCAGATCCTGACCTACAGAATAGTAACCTATTTCCCGGGCCCAGGTGGTTACCTGTTCAACCTGCTCAAAAGGTTGAATCCGGTTGATAGTCCTTTGCACTTTATCATCATAATCTTGAACCCCAAAGCTGATCCTTTTGAATCCCAGATCGTAAAGAACTTTCAAGTGTTCCTTGGTGGTGTTATTAGGGTGGGCCTCAAAGCTGAATTCGTGATTTTCGTCCCTCACTGCCTTAGAGAGTATTCCTTCTATTAGGGCGGTAAGGTTAGAGGGATGAAAAAAAGTAGGAGTGCCACCACCCAGGTGCAATTCTTTAATGCGGGGCTTTTTAGAAAAAAGCGCGCAATATAATTCCCACTCTTTTAGTAAGGACTTGATATAAGGCTCCTCTACGCTGTGCTGTTTGGTAATCCTTTTGTGGCAGGCACAAAAAGTGCACAATGATTCGCAGAAAGGCAGATGGATATAAATGCTAATCCCTTCTTTTTGATTGCTTTCAAGAAAAGATCTTCTCACAGATTCCATCCAATTTTCATACGGAATTCCTTCTTTTTTCCAATAAGGAACCGTAGGATAGCTAGTATAGCGGGGACCGGGTATATTGTACTTTTGGATTATAGAGGTATTCATCTAGCTTTCTAACTTTGTGTTTCTCACACTTCTCAGTGAAAGTTCTGTGATACAACTTTACTACTAAATTAATCAATTTTCAGGCAGCAATTCCAGCACGCTGAGCACCGGCAGGTGATCAGAAGCTATGCGTTCATCGATTACCCGGGTATCCAGTACTCTCCATCGTGTGGCGGGTCGGAACAGTATATAATCAATTTTAACCTTGGGGTTGGTGGAGGGGATAGTGGGAATATTTTCAGAAAAGGATTTGGTCCATTCTGTAAAGAGAATGGCCATGGTTTCGCTTTCGGGCCGGGCATTTAAATCTCCCGCCAGAATGGTCGGTCTGCTGTCCTTTGTGAAATACTGATTGAGCTGCTTTACCTGAGTTATCCTATCGGTTTCACCGGTATGGTCCAAATGGGTGCCTACAAACCGAATGGTATCACCGCTCTTTAGTACTACATTAACCTCCAGAGCAGCTCTTGGCTCTTTTCCCTGTTGTGCGCTTAGGGCGTGATTTTGCGTGCTCAGAAAGGTAAATCTAGATAATATTCCTTCGCCGTATTCACCACCATCGTAAGGCATTGCCTGTCCGAAAAGAGGAGCCAGGCCTGTTCGTAAGCCTAACTCAGTAGCCAGGTCAATGTTTCCCACCCGCTCGGTAAAGAAATCAACTTCCTGCAGGGCCACCAGGTCCGGTCTGACTGATTTGATCACCTGGGCAATTCTGTCCAGGTCAAAATCTCCTTTTAAGGTTTCACCATGAAGAATATTGTAGGTAAGTACCCGGATCACCCGCGAGGAATCTACGGGCGATTGGGCCTGAATATTGATACTGAGCAGCAAAGCCGCTGAAAATCTTAATAAGTTTCCCATAAAATTTCCCGACTTCTTGGAGTAATCCATCCTTAGATTGCAGTTAGTGGTTAAGTAAGCTATAAAATTAGCAGTCATTTCAATGCGGATTTTGCTGGTTATCCTCTTATTCCAACTGTTCAATTTCTGAGTCGAATGTTTTAGAAATAGCCTGTAGCAGAGGAATGATTTGGTTATAATACTCAATATAATGATCGGATTTAGCTTTGGAATAGTTAACTAAATGAATAAAACCCCTGTCTTGTTTTAGTTCTTCAAAATCCCAGGGGACGTAGCCTGATTCTCCGGTAAACCAAAGGGGTTTCATGGAATTGAATGAATTGATGAATTCGGATATTCGCTCTTGTTCCCTTATCCTACCGGGAAGGCGTTGGCCGAACTGCTGAGATATGAAGTTGCGCAAAGAATCATTGGATATTACCTTTAATCCAGCGGATTTTAATGATTCATAGGGTCCAAAATCTGCCCAGATCTCCGAAGTACTAAATAATGATCGGTTCATGGATAGCGCTACGATGTCCGAATAGGGTAAATTATTCTCAATATGACGGATGATATTAGACATATCGTTAGAGACTTCCTCTTCGCGAACCAAATTTCGCTGATAATTACTTTCCAGTCGTTGGAATCCTCCCTGTATGTCTTTAAGATATTCCAATTCGAGATTTACCGATTTGCGCTCCTCGTTCCAGCTATTAAGCGAAAAAGCCCCCAAAATGCCGATAATAATGACAATTATCTCCAGAAGATATTCTGCCCATTTTCTTTTTAGGGTTTCCAAAAGGGTTTTCATAGGCACTAAAATCCATACTGACTAAAACAAAAGTAATAGGATTGGAATTATTGTCAAATTACTTAAAGGGTGCAATAGCTGTAGCACCGCAGCTATTTTTTTAAAATATAGATATGGTGATCCACCATAGTTCCGTATAGATTTTCCGCATTTTCAACGGTTTTGATTTTCTTGAAGCCAAGTCTTTTGGGGATGACTTGGCTCTTTAGGTTGTGGGTGGCACAGGAGATTTCAAAGGTTGTCAGTGCGAGTTTCTGGACACAATAGTCGATTAATGCCTGACAAGATCTTACCACGATGCCTTGTTTTTGATTTGCTTGAGCGATCCAATACCCAATACTGGTTTTTTGGTTTTCATGATCAATGTAGTGTAACCCGATCATTCCCACTATACTACCTTTCCGATTAATCGTTAGCTGAAACCCATTGTGGTCAGCGTTTTGTTGTTTGCTAATAGCTATAAATCTTTTAGTGTCGTTTTCGCTGTTGATTGCGTCCAGCCAGGGCAGCCATTCTTTGAGGTAGGACCTATTATCGTCAGTCAACTTAAACAATTCCCCAGCATGATGATCATCAAGAAGTTCTAATATAATGTCGTCAATCCTTAACTCCATTTGGTTGGTGGTCGGCTTAGGTGGAAGTGTGGCGTTGGTACAATTATCTCCTAATTCTAAGTGAGTAAATCGTACCATCTGTGGTTCCAAAGATAACCAACTTATCATTTGCCAAAACCGGAGAAGCGAAAGCATTGGAAGGGATCTCATATTCAGTAACGCTTTCACCGGTTATTCGGCGTATCATTACAATTTCTCCCTTGTCCTTGGGGTTGTAGGCATTCCCGGTAGTGTAAATGACCCAATCTTTACTTACGATGGGCTTACCATAAATATTTTTGGTTCTTTTATTTTTCCATAACAGTTCTCCATTGGAGGTATCAAACGCCAGCATGGAAAAATTATCTGAACCACCGATGTATAAGGTGTCATTCATAATGACCGGGTCTCCAATTAACCAGCCTCCATCCGCATCGGTATAGGACCAGTCGGCTTGTCCGTCCTCTATCCGCAGTACCTTGAGCATAGGATTACGGGCACCAAAAAACAGTTTGCCTTGGTGCTGGATAAACTCTGAAGCGATCCCTCCAAAGGTGGCATAGGGTTTTACCTCATAAGTGCTTTGCTGCCACAGTTGAGTGTTGTTTTCCAGGTCATAACCATACACTTTACCGTTCCAGTCACCAAAGTAAAGCTTGCCATCATGTACCAAGGGTGTAGCCCGGATGGGTGCCTGATCACTGGACATAATGGAGAACTCCAAACTGCCGGACTTAGCATCTAGACCCAAAACCTTTCCATGAGATGTGCCCACGTATATAATACCATTATGAACAAAACCGGACGATCGTTTGTCATCAAAAGGATCAAGTTTGTACAAATAATCAACACCTCTCAAAGCAAACTTTTCCGGATCCTGATCGGACGAGTATTTCCAGACTTCTTCACCGTTTTCTTGGTTTAGCGCGTAGAAGGTATTGGCGGATTCAAAAAATACCAGGTCATCAACTAATACGGCTTTAGCCTGGATGTTTCCTGCAGTTTCGACTTCCCAAACGGGTTGACCGGTGTTCAGATCTATGGCCAAGAACTTACCTTTTTCATTCCCCACATAAGCTTTGCTTCCATCAATCACCGGACCCGCCACTATTCGGCCTTCTGTTTGCAAACTCCAGTTTAACTCCAGGGACTGCCCCGAAAGGTTGGTCAAGGCTAGAAGCATTAATCCAATAGTCAGTAATTGTCGCAGAGTTGCTTTTAGTTGAAGTCTGTTGGTTTCCCTTAGGTCCCCAAATTTAATAGTTGTCATTTTAACATTCAATTAGGTATTCATTTTAAAAACTCAACGGGAAAATACACTTGTGAGTCCACTGGCTGACCTTCTATGGTCCCTGGTGTGAATTGAAAACCGCAGTTTTGAATTACATCAACAGCCACCATGTGAAATCCATCCTCATCCTCTTCATGTGGTTCAACAAATCTTATTTTTCCATCCACTTGTAGCAGAAAGCTTATGTAACAGGTGAATTTTTTCCCTTCTGCTCTGGACACCGCACGCACTTTCTCTTGATAGCATTCAATTTGTTCTTTGGTAGGTTGTTTCATTTCTACTTGGTTATCCAATGCAGAGAATGATGCCGCTATTGGCTTGTCAGGCAAGCCGAACTCCTTTGCTTTCACTTTTCTCGTCCTAATGTTGACGGCTTCTTGTATTTGGAAATAGGTATCATATTCGGTCACCGACTTCAAGGTAAGAGATCCATCCACTTCCTTTAATTCGTCATACCAATTTCCAACTTTATGTCCTTCAAAGTCAGTGTAGTTGACCTTAATATCGTTTGAATAGAAAGTTTTAGTGGTTCCATGATCAGATTCACTGCTAACCATATAACAATCATGGCCTAGAATGGTTGCGGTGCTGTGCTTCAGAATTTCTGAACTATTGTGCTGCACGTTTGATCGTCTGGAGTCCCTATAGGTAATGTAGGACTGATCGGCGTAGTCATCATACATTCTTTTTGTTTGGTCATCATAAGTGTAGGAGTAGTTATATTGACCATCCTTGTAATAGGTAGACTTATAGCGTTTCTCTGTAATGATGTAGGACATGGTGTTTCCCTTTTTTATCCGAATTATTTCGTCTATATCAATGGTATCTGATTTTGGTATGATCTTCATCTTATAGGTTATTTCACCGCTGAAGTATTGAGCTTGTCCAAAGAATGGAATCATTAGAATCATCAATAGAAATTTGTTCATTTTAAAGTCAATTAACCCATATCTAATTTAAGTACAGCTTATCCTGCACAGGCTTAAGTTTGCCACCATGCCTACATTATCTCTACCACCGGCTTAAGTTTGTAACTTAGGTCTTCGCACATCACCTAATTTCCAAAGCACTAAAACCTTCCATATTCCTTTCCAGAACACTTCTAACATCTTTGTCTTCAACATGTCCCAAAATCCCCCAAGGTCCGTTAAACCCTTCTTCGATTAACAGTTCTATCATTTCTTTCTCATACTCTCCCTCTCCTAACGGCAGAATTTTAGGTCCTTCTTCTTTCATACCATTTAAATTGACAGCCGACAAGTAGGGTTTTATGGTTTTTACTATTTGAGGGAACTCCTCTAAATCCTGGTGTGCATGGTGGAAGTTATATACAATACTTAAGTTAAACTTGGGTAGTGATTTAATGAGTTCAACTTGGTTATTAAGATCTCCAAACCAACCTTCATGGTTGTACAATGCAATTTCGCAACCTATTCCTTGGGCTTTCTCATGTACGAATTCAATCATCTCTTTTGCTTTGTTCACAGACTGTTCTTGAGTCAGATCTTCGAAGAAATTAGGGCTGAAACTCAACCATAAGGTAGTTTCAAGCTCCGAGTCATTTAAAATCTTAATAATCCTTTCATTGGAGGGACTTAATTTTCCCAGGCTGTCCCTTTTGGCATTGAGCCATAGCCAAACAGAAATAACCTCCAAATCGTTTTCCTGGGCCAGCTTCAGTTCATTTGCCATTTGATCCAAGTGTTTATCGCGCCAATCGTAGGCATATTTGTTGAAACCCAATTCTTTCAACATGTTTATACGTTCAGCGGGTGATCTTTCAAGTGAGTCATATGCCACAATGCACCAGGGGTAAACATTGTTCATGTTGAGGCGCTCATCTTTTTGACTAGAGCAGGAAAAGAGTAAAACCAGAATTAAGTATAAGAAAAGTCCTGGCTGAGGGTAGTCTTTCATGGTTTTTTGATCATTCCATGTGGTGTGATGGAATATGGATTTACCGCTTTTTAGCTTTTCTTATATGCTTTTCTTTATTCTTCACAAAAATTAATTTGTGTCTGCTTTTCGGACTTTCTCTCTGTTCTATTTCAAACCTTCCTATGGATTTAATTAATGGAGTCAATTTTTCAAATCCATAATTCCTAGAATCAAAGTTGGGTTGCTTTTTTTGCAGTAAACTTCCCACATCTCCCAGGAAGGCCCATCCGTCCTCATCCGACAGGTCGTTAATGGTGGTGGCGATGAGAACGATTTCTTTCTTGGTTATTTTATCTACCGTAGGTTCCTGGATTTCCTTATTTTCAACTTTTTCTTCTGTTTGTTTCTTTAAGATCTCGATATACACAAATTTGTCACAGGCTACAATGAAGGGGTTGGGAGTCTTTTTCTCTCCAATACCGATTACTTGCATGCCCGCTTCTCTCAATCGAGTGGCTAAGCGTGTAAAATCACTATCACTGGAAACCAGGCAGAACCCGTTTACTTTGCCGCTATAAAGTATATCCATGGCGTCAATTATCATTGCGGAATCCGTAGCATTTTTGCCTTTGGTGTATCCGTATTGCTGTATGGGTGTAATGGCATTTTCCAGCAGCAAATTCTTCCATTTAGTCAAGCCTGGTCTGGTCCAATCCCCATATATTCTTTTAATGGTGGGGTTGCCATATTTGGCTATTTCTTCCATCATTTCTTTTATGTGAGCAGATGGTATATTGTCACCGTCTATTAGAACGGCCATATTTAAATTTGTATTCATTTAGTTGATTATGTTATTTATTATTTGCCTCTAATGCTTTTAGTTAGACACAACTTGTTTGGTAGTGCGGAACAAAGTTACCCCCATTAATTTAACGAATTAATTCTGTTCCAATTTTTCTAATTGGCTTTTGGCATACTGTGCATAGGGATATTGTTCGAGTACTTTTTTGTACCATTTTATTGAATTAATGGTATCCCCCGCATACAAGAAGAATTCTGCCCTTGAATCATAGGGATTATATCCCCTTGGATGCAATTCAACACATTTTTGGATAGCAACTGTACCCGCCTCCAAATCACCCGCATGCTTCAATAGATATCCTTTGTAATTATTCGCAGCCGTTCCGGTATAGTTGAAATTATTTTTTTCGCAAAACGCTATCAGCTGGTCCAACTCTTTGATTTTAGCGGCGCCATCACCATCCATGTATCTTGTATACATGTAATGGATAAAAGGGCCATTCGATAATTCATGCATTTTAGTCCATATTTTTCTTCTTTCTTCCCGGGTGCTGTCATTTAAATCATCAAAATTTAAAAGAGAAACAAAAAGTTTGCTGGTTTCATTTTCACCCTCTACAAATTTATTGGCCATCTTTTTGTGATACTCTTTTCTTTCACCTTCTGCTAGTAGTGCTAGCAGTGCATGTGAAGCAAATAATGATGAATCTTTGCCGACCGCAGCTTCTGACATAATGAATGCATGATTGTTTTCATAAGTGATGTACCGATTCAGTCCAATCATAGCCATGTGGTTGGCAACCATATCTCCGCCCTCCCAACGGATTCCATTTTCTATTATGCTTTCTTGCTCCAGTGATAGATTAGCTTCGGGTGCTGGGCATCCCATTAATAGAAATGTCAAGAATGTTAGAATGATTACCGGATTTTTCATGGTGTATTATTTTCTATTAAAACTTCAGAACTAGATTACCTGCTGTCAAACGCTATCAGTGCCTAAGAAACGGACCTCTTGTACAAGGTAAAAAAGAACAGTGGAAGAAATCCCACTGCAAACACTATTACCCCTAGTATCAGTAACCAATCAGCACCTTGTACATGCATTATCTTGAACAAACCTGCGGCACCTAGAATAATGGAGGAGATAACACCTAAAATGAGTTTCCATTTTTCGGCAGGTACCTCAGAAATACCGCCCTTTAATCGGTCAGAGGCCCATAGGGGAATAAATACCAAACAAAGTGTTAGATAACCAATTATAAACAGTTCATGGGCACCTGGCATATGAAGTAGACTAAAGGTTACACCACATGTCAGTGCTACAGAGCCTAAGAAACCAATAATATATATTATCTTTTTCATCACGTTATAAAGGTTGTTGGCAAACATAATGATTAGCTAGCTCCTTTAATTAATGGTGTTTTTAGATCGGTTTTAATGCTAGAAATCACATACGCCCATAAAATTGGAGCCACAGTCAACATTAAAGTAATGCCCAAAGTGGTACTATAACTCCATGGAAACCACAATAAAAGATTAGACCCCCAATAGACAGCAAAACCTAGGGCAGCAATGTACAAAGTCCATTTACTCATTTTTAAATCTACTTCCAATTCCAGCACCTAGTGCTACTCCTATGGCAACCCAAATAGCAATATTATCCAATGCTACTCCTATGGCACTTCCTAGTGCAACCCCCAACGCCATTCCTAAACCTAGCTTATTTTTGTTTTTCATGGTATTTTATTTTAAGTCGTCTCACCAGTCTCGCCTATGGACCGTTTTAATGTGTTATGGCCTTTGTTGAAGGTAGTTTTCAATTTTAAAATACTTAAATACTCGTATAGCTCTTAAGGTATTCCATCTACTTGGTTCGCCGGCTTTCTCCATAACGAAGTGTGTTTGTCCTGGATGGGCAGCCTGTAGGTTCCAGGTTCCAAACCTGTTTCTCTTATTCTGGATGATGTTTATAGCCTGGGCCATTCTCTCATTCCACTTTCTTCCGGCATATTGAAAATAGTCCAGTGCCCGAAGTATATCGTACTTCCACCGGCTGGGAAAGGGCATTCTCAAGAATTCTTTTTTTATAATCTCTCCTGTTCGATCGGAAAGAAACAATCGATGCAACAGAATAAATTCTTCGGCGCTTTTTATGGCAGTTTGTATGTCCGTCATTCTATAGGTGTAGCCTGATTTTTGGAACTCATTCAGTCCTTCAAGTACTGAGATGGTGGTGTGCAAAGAACTATGCTTGGCCCCACTTCTGGTGCTCCTGCAATTAAATCCGCCATCGGGCATAATCTCATGCAGAATACTATCGACAATAGGTTGCAGTTTTTTCTCTTCTATTTTAAAGTATGAAGAGTAATTTAAGAACATTCCATTTACACAAACATCACTATGAATAGATGTAGAAGGCCCCAATTTGATGCCTCCGTCCACTGCTTTACAGGTTTTCAGCGTCAACTCGATGGTTTCTCTAACCATCTCGTTTTCAGGACAGAGACATAAATTACGCAAGTCAAGCATAGTGTAATGTGATGAGATCCACTTAGGTTGATAGAAACTCCTTCCCCAATGACCATTTGATCCTCGTTTGGACAAAAATCGTTTTCCCCAACCTTCATGTGCTATCCTTTCTTGAAGATCTTTACGTTCATTTCCCAACAAATCCCGATGGACTTGGTATTGTATGGAAACATCACCTTGAAGCAACCATTTAATAATTTGTGGTTTATCCATATAAGTTACAGCCGACGGACCGGCTATTTACTTGCCGGCAGGCAAGGCCGGGTATTAGTTAATAGGTTATCTAAAATACTGAATAAATCGGAGGCCTGGAGGGATAGCGGTATGTTATCAGCCCAAATAGGCACATATGACCTCCGGGACAGTGAGCACATCGTGAACCGGGATTGGAATTAATTAGGAACTGTTTGTCCACACGTTTACTAAAATGGCTTAAGTTACGCAAAGCTAAACTTAAGCCAGTGCGTGGGCGCATGGTTAGGTACAGAAAATCAGTCGCTATTAATTGTACACGCTGTTGGCGTCGTGTTTATTATAACATTTCCACCAGCTGAATATTATTCCCACACGTGTCATTAAACACCGCTATTTTAGCAGTTCCCATTTCAGTTGGTTTCATACTGAATTCAACTCCCAGTGCAGTTAAGCGGTCAAACTCCGCTTGTACGTCCTCCACATTAAACTGAGTATATGGAATTCCTGCTTCGAACAAAGCTTCTTGGTAAACTTTTGCAGGTTCAAAATGATTTGGAGCGGGCTCCAATAAAACTTCTGGTCCATCTTGTTCTTCTTTCGCAACCACAGTTAACCATCTATTACCTTCTCCTACTGGAATGTCTAACTTTTTGACGAACCCTAATTTTTCAGTATAGAACTTCAAAGCCTTTGCTTGGTCTCTGACAGGAACACTTACCACTCTTATTTTCATTTTTGTTTAATTTTTAATTAGCTCCAGTAAGTTCTTTAATCAGAATTAAAAACACTTCTTGAAAGTTGCTTTTTTTGAAATTCAGCAGGAGTTATTCCGGTTTTATTTTTAAACAAAGTGCTAAAAGAACTCGGACTTTCGAAACCCACAGCAAAACAGCTTTCAGTTACCGATGTTCCTTTCTTGAGATATTCTTTGGATTTTTCAATTCGCTTATCGATAAGGTATTGCTTTGGTGTAAGTCCGTAATACCGTTTGAACAAGCGCAGTAAATGATATTTTGAGACAAATCGAATATGGGACAATAAGTCCAAGTTTAAATCTGTATCATAATTTTTGTCAATATAGTTCCGGGTTCCAATTACAGTGTCAATCTGTCCTTGGTTTGAATGAATAATACTGCTAATTTTTTTTGCTTCGCTTTGGTAATATGTCATTTATTCTGATTCTACATTCCGCGTCAACGGTCTAGGCTGTGCGCCGTGGCGCTTAATAAACTTACAAAAAATTGAGGTATGGTTTGTAATAGATATTGTTACCAGCCCACCTGGTATCATTGACCTGCTTAAGTTTGTAATTAAGCTTCTACGCACCCCTCGCGATTGGGCCGGGCCAGTCCACTATGGAACTAGAGTCTTTTGTCTTTTGTAATTCGTCATTCGTAATAAAAAAAGGACCATGATATCATGGTCCTTTTCTAATTTATAAATTAATACTGTTTTCTATCCTAAATAAGGTACCAGCAGCTTCATCGCAGGGTGTGCGCTTAGCTTGTTGATGGCCTTATCCTTGATCTGACGTACGCGCTCCCGGCTGATGGCCAGTTCCGCACCAATGTCTCCTAAAGACAGCTTGGACTCCACGCCGATCCCGAAAAACATCATAATAACCTGACGCTCTCGAGCGGTGAGGATGGAAAGCAGTCGGTCGATCTCCTTTTTGAGAGAGTCGTCGTACTCCAAAGCCTCATCGGTCTTTACAGAATCATTGTTCTCCAAAACGTCCAGCAGACTGTTGGTTTCCCCTTGCTCGAAGGGTGCGTCTACAGACAGATGTTTGGAAGAAGCTCTCAAGGTAGTTTTCACTTCCTCAACGCTTACATCCAGCAACTCCGCCAGTTCTTCATCGGTGGGCTCGCGCTCCAGCTGCTGCTCAAAATGAGAGCTGACCTGATGAATACGGCTGATAGCACCTACTTTATTGGCAGGCAGCCTGATCATACGGCTTTGCTCCGCCAGGGCTTGCATAATAGCCTGCCGGATCCACCAAACCGCATAAGATATAAACTTAAATCCGCGGGTTTCGTCAAATTTTTGGGCAGCTTTGATCAATCCCAAATTTCCCTCATTGATCAAGTCATTGAGGGGAATTTTAGTATGCTGGTATTGCTTAGCTACACTAACAACGAATCTCAGATTGGCCTTGGTCAATTTTTCCAAAGCCAGCTGATCTCCTTGTTTTATCCGTTGTGCCAACTGCACCTCCTCTTCCGGTGTCAATAACTCTACTTTACTTATTTCATTAAAGTACTTTTCCAGGGTTTGACTATCCCGGTTAGTTATTGACTGTGTGATTTTTAATTGTCGCATGTTTTTGTTATCCCTCCATTAATTTCTATTCTACTCATATCATTATATCAAACCTCTTTCAGGTTTATAAAGTTTCAAAAAATGAGCTTGTTGCAGTGAGAAAGCCTTAAACAGACCTTGTACGGTCTCAGGACGAAAAAAGTTACTATGACGTGTAAGAATAATGAGCTTTATTCGATTATTTGTACTAAACTTGAGGTTAAACCCCTTATTCCGTCCCAATTCTCACCTAACCTCAAATCAAGCCTCCTATCCGTTAAATGCACGAATATATGAAAAAGTTTCGGATTTATTGCAATTTTTTTAAAATCCGTCTAAGAATTATCACATTTTTACCCTAAGGAAACGTATATTTGCAGGATTTATTACTTCCATCCGCTAAAAGGGCAAAGGAATCCCTTCACTTTCAGTAAGTTTGTTATAAGCGTCCTGTAATTTCTCCAAAACATCCAATTTTCCGTCTTTTTCAATGGCACGGCCGTCAATTTCTGCTACCGGGGCCAATTCACCCATAGTACCGGTAGTGAACACCTGATCGGCGCTATAGAATTCTGTGATGGAAATGTTGCGTTCAATTACTTCAATGGACATTTCGCGGGCTAAGGCTATTACTTTACCCCGGGTAATACCCGGTAAACAGCTGTCGGCATGCGGCGTATACAGTATCCCGTTTTTCGCCATGAATATGTTGGTGGCATTGGTTTCCGATACAAATCCTTGCATATCCAGCATAATGGCGTCATCGGCCTGGCATAAATTGGCTTCTATCTTGGCTAAGATGTTGTTGATCAGGTTATTGTGATGGATCTTAGAATCAAGATTTTGAGGAGAATTGCGTCGTATGCTGCTGGTGATCAGTTTCAGGGACAACGATTGGTAAATGGGAGGTTTCCATTCCGCCAGTATGATCAGCGTGCATCCCGACTGGTTTAACTGGGGGTTCATACCCGAAGTGATCTTTTCACCCCTAGTCAAGGTTAAACGCATGTGCGTCTCTTTGCGCATGTTGTTAGCTTCCAGTGTTTTAAAAATAGCCTGCTTGACTTCCTCCGAACTGGGAACCTGGCGGAAATCCATGGCCTTGGCGGAATGTTGTAAACGATTAAGGTGCTCCTCTAAGGCGAATATGTGTCCATCATAGACCCGAATGCCTTCCCATACGGCATCACCGCCTTGTACCACCGAGTCGAAAACCGAAACTTTGGCTTGTTTCCTGGGCAGGAGTTCACCTCCTACGTATACTAATATATCCTCATTACGTGGATCGAATTGTTGCAGCATGGTCTCTGTTACTTTTACGGGCTGAAAATATGGGGAATTACCCAATCATCCTAATACCAGGTTAGGCTATTTTTTCCAGTACCGTGTAATAAAATTCGTACTTATGTTTTTCATCCTTTGGATGCCGGATGCGGCTTAGTTCTTCCCATTGTGATCGATCAATTTCGGGAAAGTAGGTATCACCCTCAACACGGGCCATGACCTCGGTAATGTATAGTCGGTGGGCCAGATTTATGGTTTGCTTATATATCTGACCACCACCAATCACGAAAAGCTCTTGCTCGCTCATGGACTTGGCCAAAGCGATACCCTCTTCCACTGATGATGCTACTCGAATTCCTTCATCGATGCCATATTCCTGCTGACGGGTCACCACAATATTAGTGCGGTTCTTTAAAGGCCGGTATTTCGGTGGTATGGACTCATAATTACGACGGCCGGTGAGCACGCAATGGTGTTCGGTGGTTTTCATAAAAAACTTCGTGTCGTCTGGAAGCCGCCACACCAGGTCGTTATCTTTTCCGATAACCCCGTTTTCCGCTACGGCCGCTATTAGTGATATGATCATAGTTCGTTACCTCTCAAATACTCCTCAATGTGCATAGGCCGTTTTCCGGGTGCTTGTAAAATCTTGACCGCCACCTGACCCTTTCCAGAGTAAAAATGGAGATAGGTCCGGGCGTCGGTGTAAAAAGTACCCGGTTGAGCTGAACTGTCGGAACTGCCTGGTGTATCTGGGTTATCTGGAATGTCTGGAGTTTCCGATAGATCTTCCTCCAAAACCTCCACCGCCAATATCTTATAGACTGTCCCCTTCATTGTAGTCCAGGCCCCGGGCTGTGGATTCAGTCCCCGTACCAGGTTTCTGATTTCTTCGGCCGATTTCCTCCAATCGATCTCACAATGCTCCCGGAATATCTTAGGGGCTTTGGGCAGATCGCTTGTCAGGTCCTGAGGGATTAACTGGTAGTCGCCTTTTTCGATCAACTGCACAGTCTTTAACACCAGCTGGGCACCTTTTTCCATTAGTCTTTCATATAAACTGCCGGTAGTATCGTCATCATAAATGGGCACTTTTTCCTGCAGGACGATATTTCCAGTGTCAATCTCCTGTTTGAGGAAAAAAGTGGTTACTCCGGTTTCTTTGGCCCCGTTTATTATAGCCCAGTGGATGGGTGCGGCTCCCCGGTAATGGGGCAATAATGATGCATGCAGGTTGAAAGTGCCGATCTCAGGCATATCCCACACCACTTGTGGCAACATCCTGAATGCTACTACCACCTGTAAATTGGCCTTATAACTGCGCAGCTCCTCCAGGAATTGAGGGTCTTTAAGGTTTTTAGGTTGAAGTACCGGGATATGGTGTTTAAGGGCTACTTCTTTTACCGGAGAAGGGATCAGTTTGCGTCCCCGCCCTTTGGGTTTGTCTACGGCAGTGATCACCGCCACTACCTTACAGCCATTATCAATAAGGATCTGCAGGCTGGGCACTGCAAACTCCGGGGTTCCCATAAAAATAATGCGCAACGGATCCATATGCTGCAAATATATACTTATGACGCTCTTTTAAACAGAGATTTGCGGCCGTATTTTTTGCAGATAGGACATTGGCTGAAGTCATGAGCACGTGCGGGACAATATTCTCTGCCGAAATAGATGATCTGCAAATGAAGTTTATTCCAAATCTCCTCAGGAAACAGCCGCTTTAGATCTTTTTCCGTTTGGGTCACGTTTTTACCATTGCTGAGCCCCCATCGATAGGCCAGCCGGTGGATGTGGGTGTCCACGGGAAATGAGGGAATGCCGTATGCCTGGGCCATCACCACCTGGGCGGTCTTGTGACCCACCCCGGGCAATGACTCCAATTCTTCCAAGGATTTGGGTACCCCTCCCCGATAGTCTGCCACTAAAATTTCAGACAATCGATGAATGGCTTTGGACTTTTGGGGTGATAACCCGCAAGGTCGAATGATGGACTTGATTTCATCAATGGTAAGCCTGGACATGGTCAGGGGATTATCTGCCTTTTCAAATAGGTAGGGAGTCACTTGATTGACCCGCTGGTCGGTGCATTGTGCAGAGAGCAGCACTGCGATCAATAAAGTGTAAGTGTCGGTGTGATCCAGGGGGATAGGAGGGTCGGGATAAAGTTTGTTCAGTATTCTGGCTATATCCTGAACTTTTTCTTTTTTGGTCATGGACGGGTTTCTGGATATAGTAAGTAGGACTTTCTGCTCTGCCGGTAGTCCGCCAAATCCTCCTCCCATGATGCCCTGATCTGATCCTCGGTCATTCCGGATTGTATTTGTTCCATGAGAGTTTCATTACCGGCCAGCAGGTGGAAATAGTTCTTAAAGAAGGCCTGCTTGTCTTCAAAATCGCTGAACGCTTGCAACAGGTATCGTAAGGTGAATTGTGGTGGCGATATCTCTCTCAGATCCTGACCACCGCATACCTGATCTTTATGCTTGGGATTTTGATCCATGCCCGGAATAGCTACCGGAGTAAAAGAAAAGCTGCTGTCACTAAATCCCGGGTGTCCATAGACCTGGAAGGGGAATTGCGTGCCTCTGCCAATGCTGATTTGCGATCCCTCGAACAGGCATAGCGAAGGATATAATCTGATGGACTGATAATTAGGCAGGTTAGGGGAGGGCTTTATGGGCAATTCATATCTTAAATTGTGGTGATAGTGGTCCATGGGAATCACCTGCAAGTCACATTCAATACCGTCTTTCAGCCATCCTTCACCGTTGATCATGCCGGCCAGTTCTCCAACCGTCAATCCATGAACAATGGGTAGTGGATGCAATCCCACAAAGGACTTTTGATCGGGTTGCAAAATAGGTCCGGCGACATAATCACCATTAGGGTTGGGGCGGTCCAAAACCAGCACGTTCTTCTGATTTTCCGCACAGGCCTCCATTACATAACTCATGGTGCTGATATAGGTGTAGAAGCGTACCCCTACGTCTTGAATATCAAATAGTACCAGATCCACGTCCTCAAGCTGTTCTCCGGAAGGTTTTTTATTGGATCCGTACAAGGATACGATTGGCAGGCCCGTTTTTTGGTCGATACTATTTTGCACGGTTTCACCCGCTTCCTGTGCTCCTCTAAAACCGTGTTCAGGAGCAAAAACCTTGGAGATATTCATGCCCAGGTTTTTCAAAGTATCCACTAAATGGGTGGAGCCCACCATAGATGTATGGTTTACCACTAAGGCCAGGGACTTGTCCCGAATTAGCGGCAGATAGGCGTCAAGCTTTTCCGCACCCAGTACCAGATCAGGGGTGGGTGCCTGCACTTCAGGTTCTTGGTGGCTGGTTTCACTCACCTGACTTTGGCAGGCGGTGAGGTGCAGCAAAAATGTAATTATGAACAATGCCGGTTTCATGTTTTATTGTGTATTTTACAGCCGTATTCCTGGCCATAAAAATAGCCATATTCTTGAACCTCCCTTACTATATATCCAAAAGATTAAAGGCCAACGGCAACAGTTTTAGTGCCACCGTACATAAGATCGCCTTAGCCAGTATTACCATAGGCCTGGCTATAATGCTGATTTCGGTGATGATATTAGGGGGCTTCACCAGTACCATTGAAAACAAGATCTTTAGTTTTGCTGGTCATTTTCAAGTGGTAAAGTTTACTTTGAACAACTCCCTGGAAGAGTCACCTTTTATATCGGAGAACGACTTTTTCACTCACCCTGAAAACTACCCTTTTGTCTCCCATATCCAGGAATTCGGACATAAAGCCAGTCTGTTAAAAAGCGACCAGGAAATTGCTGGTGTATTGTTGAAAGGTGTAGGGCCCAGTTTTGATAGTGCCACCTTCATGCCCAATATTGCAGAAGGTAGGTTTATCCATTTTCCCGATTCGGGTTACTCCCGTGAGGTCATAGTCAGTAAAAATATGGCACGCCTGATGCGCATCAAGCTGCACGATAATGTATTGCTCAATTTCATGGATTTCAGCACTACTCCTCCCAGCTTACGAACCCGCAGGTTACAGGTGGTAGGACTATACGATACCGGTCTGGAAGACTTCGACGAGCGTATCGTAATAGGGGATATTGACCTTATCCGGCGACTTAACAATTGGGAGCCCAATCTGGTAGGGGGATATGAAGTGTTTCTCAAAGACTACGGCGAAGTGGATTATGCCGAACGCTGGCTGTACGATAACCTGGATTTCGACCTTTATGCCCAGAAGGTATCCAATAAATACGCCCAATTTTTCGATTGGATGAGATTGATTGCCAAGAACGAAGTGATTTTTCTGGTGATTATCACCTTTGTAGCTTGTTTCAATATGGCTTCGGTATTGTTGATCATGATCATGGAACGCACCCAAATGATCGGCATGTTAAAGGCTCTGGGAGCCGGGAGTAAATTGGTGCGGCAGGTATTTGTTTACCGGGGCATGAGACTAATCGCCAAAGGAATGTTATTGGGTAATATCCTAGGACTGGGACTGGCCTTTATCCAGGACAAGTTTAAGGTCATACCTCTAAATCCGCAGAATTACTATATGGAATATGTACCTATCCAATGGGATTGGATGTGGGTGATCGTTTTGAACGTACTGACTTTCCTGATCATTAGTGCGGTCTTGTTACTGCCTACTATGATAATTTCCAGGATCAGCCCAATCAAGGCCATTCGATTTGATTAGTCGCGGGAATACTTGCGGCCGATTAAACTCCTGAACTTCATCTTGATCACCCCGAAAACCGCCTCTTTAAAAATTCCTTTGGACAATTTAGATTCCCCACGAGTACGATCAGTAAAAACAATGGGTATTTCCTTGATCTTAAATCCCAGCTTCCATGCGGCAAATTTCATTTCAATTTGGAAGGCATACCCCATAAACTTGATCTTGTTCAGGTCTATGGTTTCCAACACCCGACGGTGATAGCATTTAAAGCCGGCGGTGGTATCGCGAATAGGCATACCGGTTATAAATCGCACGTAAGAACTAGCGAAGTAGCTCATCAATACCCGGCCAATGGGCCAGTTTACCACATTTACACCAGTGACGTAACGGGAACCAATGGCCAGATCGATTCCTTCTTCATGGCAGGTTAGGTATAAGCGCACCAGATCCTTGGGGTTGTGGGAAAAGTCCGCATCCATTTCGAAAATGTACTGGTAACCCTTATCCAGGGCATATTGAAAGCCTTCGATATAAGCGGTACCTAGACCGCTTTTATTTTGGCGACTGAGAAGATGCAGATTTTCCGAGAATTTGGTCTGGAGTTTCTTTACAATGTCTGCGGTGCCGTCTGGCGAATCATCATCTACCACCAATACATCCAGGGGGATGTCCAATGAGAATACCCTCAACAATAGCGGTTCAATGTTCTCGCACTCGTTATAGGTAGGTATGATAACCAGGCTGCTATTCACTCTGTAGGGTATTAACTAGCTAAGGTAATTAAAATAAAATATAATTTTTTAGGGATCATGCGGGGTTGTAGGTTGATCCGGGTTTTGGTGGTTGTTTTGAATTTTTATGGCTTCCTCCTTAACTTTCCATTGCTGTATCTTCACCTGATCTTTGATTAATTCTAAAGATTCAACCACAATCTGCCGAGCAACGGCGTCCAACCTAGTGTCCTGTTCTCTCATAGAAATAGCATCCAGTGATAAATGGGTGAGATCATCCAGGATCAATTTGTTGCGGGGACTTCCCAAATCTTTAACGGATTGATCAATCACATTATATACGATGTCATTAATGGCCTTTTCGAGATTAGAAGCCAGGGTGCTGCCAACGACGGGGATTTTACTGATGTTTTTAATTTCCTGATTATTTTCAACCGCAGTCCGGATACGCAGCTCTACATAGTTTTCCAGGTCTTGGCTATAATTTTCGTAAGCCTCACCAATGATGAACTGCAACCTATGGGATAACCATTCCACGATCACCGCTCTTTGCGGTTCTATCACCTGGTCCATGATTTCGGTGGCTAGGGGATTACCGCTTTGGACTTCGTCCTGCACACCCGTCAGCACGTTCACCACAACCCGGTCCGAAACTTCCTCGGTCAGGATATTCAGGTATTTGTTGAAGATGGCAAAGAGATAGGTCCTGGTGATATCGATGATTTTTAATTTCTGAAGGCGCATCACAATGCTAACCACACGTAATACCCTTAGGAAGCGAAACGACCCCACGGGGATACAACCTAAAACATCGTACCAGTGGATAAACGGGTAGAAAAACCATTTGTAATAAGTATGATTTTTTACAGCCATTCCCCAGCGAATCAGTAATTCCACCACGAATACAGCCACAAACCAGATATCGATAGCAAAGAAGTCCTGATGGACTTCCCTTAAGTAGAATTCGTAGAATCCAGGGGTGTATTTACTCAACAAGCCTTGCACCAACTGACTGCCAAACAGCAAATCGAATAAGATGAGTACCAGATTGGCTATGAGGATAAGCATCATAAGCAGATCCACCAGCACGATTTTGGCGTCCTTGCTTTTAAGCAAATCTTTAATTCTGGCCCGCATAATCCCCAAAACTACTATTTCTCGTTAATTGTTAAACTATCTTACCGTTGAGAATAGTGGTTTTCACCAGGTTACTGCCAAATGAATAGGGTAGAAATGCCAGTGAGGGAATGGCTTGGGTAATAAACACATTTGCCACCTTTCCAGGGGTAATGCTGCCCAACAGGTCCTGAACCTCCATGGCATAGGCCCCGTTAATGGTGGCGGCATTCAGAGCTTCTGCAGGCGTCAACCGCATTTTTATGCAGGCTAATGAAAGGATCAGACCCATATTTCCGGAAGGCGCGCTTCCCGGGTTGTAATCAGAGGCGACGGCCAGAGGCAGGTTGGCCTTCAAAAGGTCTCGAGCGGGTGGATAGGGGAGGTTTAAAAAGAAGGCTGCGCCTGGCAAAGTCGTAGGCATAGTGGTGCTTCCCTGTAGCGCCTCAATTTCTTCAGATCCCATGCATTCCAAATGGTCCACACTTAATGCTCCTACTTTTACGCCCGTTTGCACGCCCCCCGATCGATTAAGCTGATTGGCGTGCACTTTAGGTTTGAGTCCATAGCGTAAACCCTGATTGAGTATCAATTCGGACTCCTGTGGGGTGAAGAACCCTTCCTCACAAAAAACATCACAATAATCAGCCAGGCCTTCTGCAGCTATTTTAGGGATCATTTCCTGGGTCACTTCTTTAATATAGGCTTCCCGGCTTTTGTCCGAAGGAAAGGCGTGAGCTCCCAGGAACGTGGTTTTCATGGTCACCGGAGTGGTATCGTTTAGCTTTCGGGCCACTCGAAGCATCTTGATCTCGTCCTGCAAGGTTAGGCCATAGCCACTTTTTATTTCCAGGGCACCGGTTCCTGTCCGTATCACTTCCAGTACCCGGGCCAGAGCCTGTTGGTATAATTTTTCCTCAGGAGTGTTTCTCAGCTGGCGGGCAGAGTTTAATATGCCACCTCCTTTCTTGGCGATCTCGGCGTAAGTCAGCCCTTTGATCTTATCTTCAAACTCCTGTTCCCTGCTACCGGCAAAGACCAGGTGGGTGTGTGAATCCACGAAACTGGGCAGTGCGAAACATCCACTGGCGTCTATGGTTTTTTCTGATTCGACCTGGGGCCTTAATTCCATGGGACCGTAACTGTGGATAAGGCCGTTTTCGATACAAAGGAAGGCGTTCTCCTGAATCTCAAGAGCATCCATTTCAGCTCCTGCCAGCCAGGTAGGGGTAGGATGATCGGATTTGATTAATCCTTTGATATTTTCTACCACTATATCCATTAAGAAGGACTGGGGTTAGTTCCTTTGGTAAGCTTGAGGCTGGCCTTGAGGAGCCACGCCGAAAACCGGGAAACTTAGCTTGAACATGGCGTAGAAACCTCTTTCCTTTACACTGGGGCGATAACCTAGCTCTGCGCCATATGAGTAGCCTACTTTTTTATTGAATTTACCTTCAACACCGGCTCGGAATCCCAACTCCTGGGTATCGAGTTGATCACTGGGCACGGTATTAATTCCCAGCATCACATCATTAATAGCCACCGAAGGAGCATAAATTACATCTATAAAGGCATTGAAGTTTAGATCATTTACCAGCACCCCAAAGTCCCGATGGGGCTTTATGGCGGTGTTTTTGATCAGCGTCAGAGAAGCTCCCAGATACAATGCTTTGACATCCACGTTGGCGTAGAGCTTAGCATCTCCCATAGGATTATTGTTTTCATCAACCAAGGTGACGCCCTGCTCTACGGCTGCTCTGCTAAAATCTGTAGTGCTGTTGAACATAAATCCACCCCAACGCAAGCCATATACTTTTCTAACTTGGGAGGGAACTACTAAGGTTTCAGGGATTCGGTTGGCCCACTTCTTGCCTTTATATCGTCTGGAATACATAATGATCTTGCTGTTCCCCTCGGAGATGGCATCGGACAGGTGAATAGTCCCTCCGAACTGCAGATAATTGTAGGTCTTATTATTGTCCACATTGTCCTGGTTCTTGTGGGCCACTTCCCGGGTAAAATCAGTGGCTTGAGCATAAGCACGGCGCCATTGAGCCTGCAGCCCCAGCTTGTTTGCCACCTGATAATCTGCCTGTAAACCGAAACCGATGTTCACATTGGTTACAAAGAGTTCAGCATATACGGGCTGCAAATGGATCCACAGTTTGTTAATGGCATAGGGATCGTCTATCACCTGGTCGTAGGTGGTAATAGTGGCAGACTCTTCGTTTTGGGCACCAGCCCAGTTTATGATAGTGAAGATTAAAAAGCAGGAGAGAAAGGTTCTCTTAAAAAGCATCCGCGGATGAGAGTTTCATTTTCCGATCCCAAAATAGTGATAATGTATTATAACAAAAATTAAATTCTCACTCATTTCATACATACTGGCCAAAATATGGGAAAAGTTCAACAGAAAGGCTCCTGTCTTACCACGAGTAGCATCCATTCGATAAATAGTTTCATTTCTATCCGCAATAAATGAAGCGCGTCTAGGTAATTAAATTCCTTTTACTTTTTCAAAGCCCTTATTATTTTATTATTTGGCCGGATATCTGAAAATAACCCATATGGCGGTATTTCGTAAAAATGATCGTTGCCTCAATTGCGACGCATCGCTGGACAGCAATATTAACTACTGCCCGAGTTGTGGCCAGAAGAATACCCATAACAATGTGTTATTGACCACCTTGTTAAAGGATTATTTCGGTGAGGCCTTTTCCCTGGACTCCCGTTTTTTGAAAAGCATTAAGCCTTTCTTTTTCAAGCCGGGATATTTAACCGATCAGTTCAATGCCGGAAAAAGAGTAAGCTTCATCAATCCAGTGCGTTTATATCTGGCGATGAGCCTTTTTTACTTTTTTGTCTTGAGTCTGGCCCTAACCCGGTCATTCAATTTGAACGAAGCGGTGGTTTTGGACGAACCAAGTTCGGAAAATGTTTCGATTCCCCTGGACTCTCTTCGTACAGTACTGGATAAGGAAGTAGGGTTGGATAGCCTGGCCCGGCAGCTGAATGTGAACATTGATTCAACCACCGATGTCAATACCATAAAGGACTATATGGATTTTCTCAAAGATCGCAAGGTCAGCGATCAGCAGGTACTGGACTCGTTGGGGATGGTATCCAATGCTACGAATCTGAAGTTAGCATCTCAAGTGCGAAAGATTGTTCGCAAAGATCTGGATGTGTTTATCCCCTTTTTGTTACAGAACGTGCCCATTATGATGTTGTTGCTATTGCCTATTTTCGCTTTCATTTTAAAAGTCCTTTATCTGCGTGGAAAGGTTTTATATATTCGGCATTTGGTGCACGGCCTTTATTTGCACTCATTTGCCTACCTTATCTATGGGATTGCTGCCTTGTTGCTTACCTACATAGCCCTTTCCGAAGATGTTAGCGGGTGGATTTCTTTTGGCAGTTTTGTGCTGGTTTCGGTTTATACCTATGTATCGTTCCTCACCGTGTATAAACAAGGATGGTTTAAGACTTTCATCAAGTTCGCGCTGGCCGGATATATTTACTCCTTCTTCTTGATGTTCTTTGCAGTAGGGGAATTTATTATTTCTTTTTACCTTTTTTAATCTTTCAGCGCCTGTAAACTTGATCTGTTAGCTTCAATGATCTTAGTGGTGATTTCAGGGGTGATAGCCCTTGAGATAAACCAACTTTCGTACTGACTGGGAGGTAAATATACTCCGGCGGCCAGCATGTTTTGAAAATAACGACTAAAGGTTTCGGTTTGCGACGAACTGGCGGTTTTGAAATTAGTGACCTCATGGGGGGTGAAGTATAAACTCATCATTGAACCGACCTGATTGATGGTATAATTCAGGTCCAGTTGTTGTAGGTCCTGTTGGATAGCATCTACCAGTGTGCTGGTGGTTTTATTCAATTCCTCATAAATGGCAGGTTGTTCTTTCAGGATCTTCAACATAGTGATCCCTGCAGTCATAGCCAGGGGGTTACCGGACAGGGTACCGGCCTGGTAGACAGGACCGGAAGGCGAGACGAAGTCCATGATCTCCTTTTTGCCCCCATAAGCCCCCACAGGCAGGCCGCCGCCAATGATCTTGCCTAAGGTAGTAAGATCGGCGTGAACTCCGTACAATTCCTGAGCCCCGCCCGGAGCCAGTCTAAAACCGGTCATTACCTCATCAAATATCAATACGATGCCCTCACCAGTACAAAGGTCTCTTAATCCCTCTAAAAAACCAGGATTTGGTGGTATACACCCCATGTTACCAGCTACAGGCTCAATGATCAGTGCGGCTATTTGTTGGGGGTTGGCGGCTATTAAATTTTCCACTGATTCAAGATCATTGAAATCGGCAATCAGGGTATCGGCAGCCACACCGCTGGTTACACCGGGACTGTTGGGAGTTCCCATGGTTAAGGCTCCGCTGCCCGCGGCTATAAGAAAGGAATCACCATGCCCATGATAGCACCCTTCAAATTTGATGATCTTGTCCCTTTCGGTAAAGCCGCGCGCTAGTCTTATAGCGGACATAGTGGCCTCTGTTCCAGAGTTGACCATACGCACTTTTTGGATAGATGGGACCATTTCGGTGATGATTTCGGCCATTTGCACCTCCGCACCGGTGGGTGCTCCAAAAGAGGCCGAATGGCTGATAGCAGCGGAAAGAGCTTCTTCGATCTCCTTAGAAGCATGTCCCAGAATCATGGGTCCCCAAGAGTTGATCAGATCGATATATCTATTTCCATCCTGATCTTCCATGTAGGCACCAGAGGCCGATTTGATAAACAGGGGGTCGCCCCCAACAGCTTTAAAAGCCCTGACCGGTGAATTTACTCCTCCGGGAATTACCTTTTTTGCCCGATCAAACAATGATCGGCTTTGGGATCGGTTCTGCATGGCGGATTACTAATTTTGGTTAACCTGGGTTAGCAAGCCCTCTTCGAATTTCACGATGGGCACGTACTGATTGTCGTTATGTTCTTGATAGCTGTAACCGGGAAAAAGGGTGCCTTTAAAGAATTCCTGCTTCTGCAACTCATGCTGAAAATAGGTACCCCCTTGTGCCAGCAGTTTGCCAAAAAGCATAATCATGTCATACCCCATAAAGCTGTATCGATTGGGCATACTACCGATACGTGACACATATTTCTTATGGAATCGCTGAAATTCATTGGAGGTATAATCCAGAAAAGCAGGGGCGGCCAGATACACATCCATACGCTCCAATTGAGCATAATCAATATAACGGGAACGAAGCCAGTTTTCATGTCCCATTATGCTCACCTCAGGTCCTATAATATCAATCATTCCTATCACATTGGTAATGATCAACTCGTCGGTGGAGGCCACGTAGATATGCCCTACATCTTCTTTGGGCGCTCTCCCATTTTCTTCGCCGTCTCCCAGTATTTCGATCAACCCCTGAGATATGAATTTTGAGATCTCTTCGGCATCCACAGTGGGGATGGGGTCCATCATAACTATCTCTATATCCTTTTCCATCAGAGTCTGCTGATAAGCATATGCCGACACAGAATCTCCCGGTCTGGAGCCTGAGATAATTAAGACTTTCTTTTTCTTATCGATGTGTTCCACCATGTATTCAGCGGCGGCCCGGGCCATAGTCACTTCTCCTGGATTATACAGGAATGAATAAGGATTATTTCGCACTATTTGCAGGTTACTGCTTAGCGGATTCAAGATGTTGACTTGATGAGTGATAGAAAAGTCAGCAGCAAGTTCACTGGGTTGAGGGTATAAGGGGCCAATTATAAGGTCCATGGTGCGCATCTCATCCTGCGATAGAATCCCCGCGGTTACTGTGCTATCCCGCTTGGTGTCATAGGCAAATATCTCCAGGGATACATTTTGCCCTTTTAATTCGTCCTGTCCAATTTTAATCCCCTGGTAAAGATCCAATACCCATTGATTGGAGTTGGACTTTACATCTCTTTTGATCTTATCGGTCATAAAAGGAAAACAAACCGCCACGCGGTAACTTTCTTTCATAACCGTAGGTCCTACTGCCAGGTCGCTGATCTGTTCTTTTTTGAAATTGAACTTGCGCATTAAATCCTCAAACAACTGCTGATCATCGGCATCGGAGGTGTTGTACGCCAGCTTTTTAGCGAGGCTTTCCCCAACTTCTATATCGTTTGGAAATTCCTTGTGGAGTGTCTTTAATTGGGTAAGACTGGCATCTTGCAGGTGCATTCTCTTTAAAGAGGAAACGTCTTCGGTCAAATTGCGGTCGCGGATTTCCCGTAGCGCGGATACACCTTGCGGATATTCCTCTTTCTCAAAATACAATTTGCCCAGCCAGAAAAGGGCTTCATTTTTCTTAGTCCAGTTCGGGTATTTACGGGTTAACTGAAGGAAGATGTTTTTTGAAATATCATTTTGCCCGTCGTAATAGGCGGATAGCCCATAAAAATAAGTGGCATATTCCGAAAAAGCATTGGAATAGGTAGTTAGTGGTTTAAAGGCTTCAATAGCCAAGGCAAATTGGCCCTTGTTGTACAACTCCTTACCGTTCAAATAGCTCTTTTGTGGATTGGAGGACTGTCCGACAGCCGCTTCAGCGAAGAGCGTTAGCAGCAAACAGATCAAAAAATTTCTCATGATCAATAGTTTATTCCCATTCAATTGTTGCCGGCGGTTTGGAGCTGATATCATAGACCACCCGATTAACACCTTTGACCTGGTTGATTATTTTATTGGAAACCTCACCCAAAAATTCGTAGGGTAGATGGCTCCAGTCTGCCGTCATGCCGTCCACACTGGTCACCGCTCTCAAGCTTACTACATTTTCATAGGTTCGTTCATCACCCATTACCCCTACAGATTGTACGGGTAAAAGAATAGCGCCTGCCTGCCATACTTTATTGTATAGATCCCATTTTTTAAGACCTTCAATAAAGATATGATCGACCTCCTGGAGCATTTCAACGCGGCTTTCAGTGATATCGCCCAATATACGTATTCCCAGCCCTGGTCCGGGGAAAGGATGACGTTCCAGGATCGCTGGGTCAATTTTTAGTGAATACCCCACTTGCCTCACCTCGTCCTTAAAAAGGGTGTTTAAGGGCTCTACTACCTGAAGCTTCATAAAATCCGGCAGGCCCCCCACGTTGTGGTGGGATTTTATAGTGGCTGAAGGTCCTTTTACGGAAACCGACTCGATCACATCGGGATATATGGTACCCTGCCCCAGCCATTTGACCTCTTGTATTTGGTGGGCTTCATCGTCGAAAACCTCAATAAAGGTCCTTCCGATGGCCTTACGCTTACCTTCCGGGTCGCTAATTCCCTTCAAAGCAGCATAAAATCGATTTTTGGCATCTACTCCTTTAATATTAAAGCCCATATGCTGGTAGGAAGAAAGCACTTGTTCAAATTCGTGTTTTCTCAACAGCCCATTGTCCACAAAGATGCAGTATAGATTGTCACCTATGGCTTTTTGGATTAAAGTGGCGGCTACCGTGGAGTCCACTCCGCCGGAAAGTCCCATCACCACTTTGTCATTGCCTAACTTACTACGCAATACCTGGGTGGTGGCATCCACGAATTGTTCCGGTGTCCAATCCTGCTTACATCGGCAAATGTCTACCACAAAATTCTTCAGGATGATTTTGCCATGTTCCGAATGGGTAACCTCCGGATGGAATTGAATGCCGTAAGTGGTTTGGTCCTTCACCTGAAAGGCGGCGACGGCTACATCGGTGGTACTGGCTATTACTTCATAGTGATCCGAAAGGCTGGTTATGGTATCCGCATGCGACATCCAAACTTGTGAATTCGGTTCCATATCCCTCATCAAGTCGTTGCTGGCGTCAACGGTGCTGAGCCTGGCCCTGCCGTATTCCCTGTGGCGGCTTGAGGTTACTTGCCCACCATTTTGACTGGCAATAAATTGAGCCCCATAACAGACCCCTAATACCGGAACTTTTCCTAAGTAAGGAGATAGATCGAGATGGGGAGCATCAGTATCGGATACCGAACTGGGTCCGCCTGATAGAATAATACCTTTTATAGCTTCAGATAGTGGAGGGACATTGTTATAGGGGTGAATTTCGCAGTAAACATTTAATTCCCTGACTCGTCTGGCAATAAGTTGTGTGTATTGTGAGCCAAAGTCCACAATAAGGATTCGCTCCGTCATGAGGGCAAAAATACGATGTGCATTTAGTTTATGCCAATGGCAAGGGTAAAAATTACCAGCTTATCCACCAACCTTTTTCACGGAATAACCTTTATCCTGTAGAATTTCAAGTACCCGGGTCACAAAGTCACCCTGGATTAATATTTCTCCATCCTTGGCCGATCCCCCCACGCCACATCGGGATTTCAACATTTTACCCAACTCCCGCAAATCTCTTTCGGTACCCCGAAATCCGGTAACCAAGGTCACCTTCTTACCTCCTCTGGATTTTTTATCGAGTTGCACTCTGAGGTTTTGCTGTGAAATGGGCAGTGTATCTTCTTCGGTGTCCTCAGCCTCTGTAAACTGGTAGTGGGGGTCCGTGGAATAAACCACTCCCGTTCTCTTTTGATTCTTCTTGCGGGACATCAGTCGGCAACTTTACAGGTCCAAACAGGTCGTTGGGCATGATTTACCACGTCCTCAGCAATACTGCCACTTAACAGATGGATCAATCCGGTACGACCATGGGTGGAGAGCGCAATGAGGTCGGCATCTATATCTTCGGCAAAGTAGATGATCCCGTCCTCCTCGGTGTACTCATTGTATATTTCCATGGTATAGTTTTCCAGCCCATGTTGCTGTACAAATGCTTTAATGCGCTTCTTTATAGTGCGGCTACTTTCAAAAGTTCCCGGTGTATCGACCTTAACCAGGTGCAGTTTGGCCCCTAATACATTTTGTAATTCCTTTAAGGGTTTGATCACATTGCTATCACCATCCCGAAAATCCGCCGCAAAAGCGATTTCATTCACCTGATCAAAGTCCACAGGGTTCTTCATAGTGATCACTGGGCAGTCGGCATGTCGTACGATTTTCTCCGTATTGGATCCTATAAAAACCTCCTCGTACCCGGATGTACCCTGGGAGCCCATGATCACCAGGTCAGCTTGATTTTCCAGAATGTCTTTGGATATATGTGTAAAGGCATTACCCACCTGAACGGTAGGTGATATTTTTACACCACTGTTTCCATCTTTATCAGCCAGTTTGTGCAGATCACGTTTGCTTTTTTCAATAAGCTTCTTCATAAAAAGCTCTTGGTCTAAGTCGTCAGGCACACCGCCCATGGTTGAGAAAGAGCCTGGCACAAATCCTTCTACCACATGCAGCAGCACTATCTCGGCACCGGTTCGTTTTGCCAGGTCGACGGCAGCATCCAGTGCATAACCAGCTTGTTTCGAAAAATCGGTGGGCACCAGTATTTTTTTCATAGGTCAGGAATATATTAATTTGATTTCAGCTAAAATATACCATTGTTTTCACAAAACAAGGTCATCGGCAGATTATTGTCTTAGCTGCTTAAAGTGAGACCAACACCGAAAGTGAGCACATACATCAGGGTGGTAAGAGCCATCTGTTTTAAGTAGGGATCCAATTGAATGCCCTCTTTAGTGGCGATGACCCGGGCATTAATCAGTAGCAAAGGAATGGTGAACAAGAATAACCATTGCCAAGGATTGCGATAGTCAACTAATGTAAAGATAATGGAGCTGACGAGTCCTGTCAACAGTAAGATCCAGTGATAGTAAATAGCTTGTTTTCTCCCAATGCGCACAGGAATCGACAATTTTCCGGCTTGCCGATCACTGGCTATATCGCGGATATTATTAATGTTAAGCACGGCGGTAGCAAACATACCGCAACTCACGGCTGGTAAAATATTGGTCCATTTAAATTGCAAGGTCTGCAAATAGTAAGACCCCAAAACGGCTAGTAGTCCAAAGAACAAAATAACGGAAAGGTCTCCCCATCCCCGGTAGCCGTAGGGTTTTTTACCTGAGGTATAGTTGATGGCCGCAAAGATGGCCATTATTCCCAAAGCCAAAAAAAGATAAAAAGCCAGGGTGTTAAACCCCATACTAAATATCAACAACCCCACTCCAAATAGTAAAGACAGGAATATCATGATCGTTATTCCCCTCTGCATGCTGTGAGGTGAGATTATCCCGGATTGTACCATTCTTTGCGGTCCAACACGCTGATGGTGATCGGCCCCATGAAGGCTATCCCCATAGTCATTGGCCAGATTTGAAAGGATTTGGAGACTTACAGTGGTGGCAACAGTGAGAAGGAAAATTATCCAGTTAAAAGAGCCGTTGAATGCCGCCAGGAATCCACCCATGGCAATGCTGGCAACCGCCAGTGGTAAGGTTCGGGGGCGGGCAGCTTCCACCCAGGCGCTGAATAGATTGTCCGCGGGCATATCACATGCGATCTGGAACCTGTATCCCTAATAAACCCATTCCGTGTTTGATGGTACGGGCTACTTGTGAGGACAGCAGTACCCGGAAGTCCCTAAGATCTTCTCTGGGCTCTCCAAATATGCTGACTTCTGCATAAAAGCGGTTATACTCTTTGGCCAGTTCGTAGACAAATTGGGCTATTACAGAGGGGGCATAATCTTTAGCTGCGACAGCTATGCGCGATGGGTAGTCCGCCAACAAGTTGATCAGCATAAGTTCACTGGGTTCCACTTGATCAATTGCATTGAACTGAACCGGCCCCACACCTATGTCCGTAGCCCTTCTTAGGATGGCTGAGATTCGGGCATGTGTATATTGAATGAATGGTCCGGTATCGCCTTGAAATGCAATGGACTCCTCTGGGTTGAACATAATGCGTTTCTTAGGATCCACCTTGGTAAGGAAGTAGCGCAAGGCACCCAGGCCCAATACTTTGTAAAGGTCGTTGGCTTCATCCTCATTCAGTCCTTCGATTTTTCCTAACTCTTGGGTATGCCTGCGGGCGGTCTCCACCATTTCTTCTACGATCTGGTCGGCATCAACCACCGTACCTTCACGTGATTTCATCTTACCACTGGGAAGATCTACCATGCCATAGCTCAGATGAAACATGCCGGAAGCGTAGGGCCGTCCCAATTTCTCCAGTATTTTGAACAGGACCTTGAAATGATAGTCTTGTTCATTGCCAACCACATAAATGGAGCTATCGAATTGAAAATCTTGATATCGCAGTTCAGCAGTACCCAGATCCTGGGTCATATAAACTGAAGTCCCATCGCCTCGCAAGATTAGTTTTTCGTCCAAACCTTCGTCGGACAGGTCTACCCATACCGATTGGTCTTCCTTTTGGTAAAATACACCTTGCTCCAGACCCTGGGTAACCATGTCTTTACCCAGTAAGTATGTATCCGACTCATAATAAACCTTATCGAAGGCCACTTCTAAATTGTGGTAAGTCTCATCAAATCCCTGGTATACCCATTGATTCATGCGTCTCCATAGTTCCAAAGTGTCTGGGTCTTGAGCTTCCCATTTCTTGAGCAGCTCTTGTGCTTCTTTTAGTATAGGAGCACTATTCTGGTCCTCACTAAGCCCTTGTTCCTGGATTTGTTGTTTGTAAGTCTTGTCAAAAAGTACATAATACTTGCCTACAAAATGGTCGCCCTTCATATGGCTGGATTCCGGGGAGGAGCTTTCACCGAAATGTTGATAAGCTACCATCGATTTGCATATATGAATACCTCGGTCGTTAATGATACTCACTTTCTTTACGTTGTAGCCAGCGGCTTCCAGGATGCTACTGGTACTGAATCCCAGAAATATGTTGCGCAGGTGACCTAGGTGTAACGGTTTATTGGTGTTGGGCGATGAGATCTCAATCGTCGCCATCTTACCATTGGGGGCCAACTGACCCCAAGTTTGCTCTTCACTGATGGATTGCAATTCTTGCAGCCACACCTCCTGTGATAGTGAAAGGTTGAGAAATCCCTTAACAACTTGATAGTCTGATATCTCCTCAATATGATCTTTTAAGTACTTGCCCAACTTTTCGCCCAACTCCAGGGGGTTTAGGCCTGTTCTTTTAGCAAAAGGAAATGTGACGAAAGTATGGGTGCCCTGAAATTCCCTACGAGTAGGCTGGAGCACCAATGCATCTGGCGCTTGCTCGATCTGGAACAATTCCCGGAGTGCCCGGCTCAGGCTTTCCCGTAAAAATAGTTCGATGTTCATATTACCATTCAAGAATGTAGGCAAAAATAAGAGGTGCGACTATACTAGCATCAGATTCTATGATAAATTTTGGAGTATCCACCGCTAATTTTCCCCAGGTTATCTTTTCATTGGGCACCGCTCCTGAGTACGAGCCATAGCTGGTGGTTGAATCTGAGATCTGGCAGAAATAGCTCCAGACGGGAATATTATCTTTTTGCAAGTCCTGATGCAACATAGGAACCACACATATGGGAAAATCTCCGGCTATTCCACCTCCGATCTGAAAAAAGCCTATACCAGAGGACGCGGATTGCTCCGTATACCACTGAGCTAACCATATCATATACTCAATGCCGGATTTAACAATTTGAGGATCAAACTCTTCTTCAATGCAGTGAGCAGCAAAAATGTTGCCCAGGGTAGAGTCTTCCCATCCGGGTACCACTAGCGGAATTTGGTTTTCACAAGCGGCTACCACCCAGGAATCCCGAGGATCAATTTGATAGTACTGCTCCAATACTCCGCTTTCCACCAACTGATACAGGTATTCGTGGGGGAAGTAACGTTGGCCCTGCCCGGAGGCCTGCGCCCACACATTGGTGATGTCTTTTTCAATACGTCTCATAGCTTCTTCCTCCGGGATGCAGGTATCGGTCACCCGGTTGAAGTGTTTGTCCAGTAACTCCTGCTCCTGACCGGGGCTGAGATCCCGATAGTGAGGAACCCGTTGATAGTGCTCATGTGCAACCAGATTAAAAATGTCTTCCTCCAGATTGGCCCCGGTACATGTAATTATCTGAACCTTTTGCTGACGGATCATTTCTGCCAGAGACTTGCCCAACTCTGCCGTACTCATGGCTCCCGCCAGGGTGATCATCATTTTACCACCCTCATCCAGCAGTCGCTTGTAACCTTGAGCGGCATCGACCAGGGAGGCCGCATTGAAATGCCGGAAGTGCTCCTCCATAAAGGAAGAAAGTGGTTTTTTAGGCTCCATGCGCTAATAATTTTAAAAATAAGAACTTGTAAAGATCAGAAATTTATAACGATATTGCGCCACTCAAAACTGATAATGTGACGATAGGATCCTTTAGATGAAAAACTATATCGATCTGATTCAACAGACCTTCGATTTTCCCACAGAAGAATTTTCTGTAGATCAACGACATTTGTCCTTTCACGGTGTGCCCTTGATGGACCTTATTCAACAATACGGAACGCCTTTACGAGTTACCTACCTCCCCAGCATTTCCACGAATATCCAGAAGGCAAAGCACCAATTCCGGGCTGCAATGGAAAAATTCAACTACCAGGGGGATTACATTTATTGCTACTGTACCAAGTCCTCTCATTTTCAGTTTGTACTACACGAGATCCTAAAGAACGAGGCCCATATTGAAACCTCATCGGCATTCGATATTCAAATTGTTCAGCGGTTATATGAACAAGGACAGCTGAGCCAGGACCGTTACATCATTTGCAATGGGTTTAAAAGGCCACTTTACCTGCAAAAGATTGCAGATTTGATACTTAGCGGTTTTAGTAATTGCATCCCGGTATTGGACAACTTGAATGAACTGGACTACTACCAATCCCGGATTAAGGAGCCTTACCAAATTGGTGTCCGTTTGGCTTCCGATGAGGAACCACAATTTGAATTTTATACTTCCCGGCTTGGAGTGCGGTATCACGACGTAGTGGACTATTACCAGAACACCATAAAAGATAGCAACGCTAAATTGAAGTTGCTCCATTACTTTATCAATACCGGGATGGCCGATAATGCATATTATTGGAGTGAACTCAGCCGCTTTATGTATAAGTATTGCGAGTTAAAAAAGATATGTCCTGAATTGGATACCGTGGATATCGGGGGAGGCTTTCCTATAAAAACTTCGTTGCACTTTGACTATAACTATCAGTACATGATCGAGCAGATTGTTGAGAACATCCAATGGATCTGTCACAAAAACCACATACCGGTACCGCATGTGATGACAGAGTTCGGAAGCTATACCGTAGGGGAGAGTGGTGCCATGATCTATTCCATTTTGGACCAAAAATTGCAGAATGATAAAGAACTTTGGTATATGATTGATGGTTCTTTCATTACGAATTTACCGGATACCTGGGGTCAGAATAAAAAATTTATACTGTTGGCTATCAATAAATGGCATGAACCTTTTCACAGGGTGAATATTGGAGGGTTAACCTGCGATAGTATGGACTACTATAATTCAGAGACACATTCTTCTGAGGTATTCCTGCCTCGGATTGATAATGGACAACCATTGTATATTGGATTCTTTCATACCGGTGCCTACCAGGAATCGCTGGGAGGATACGGCGGGATTCAGCATTGTTTGATTCCTGCTCCTCAACATATAATCATTGACCACAATGCCGATGGTTCCATTAATACCCGGGTATATGCTGCTGAACAAGATTCAGAAGCGATGATGAAAATTCTGGGATATGACCCGGCACTTAGAAAAGAGATAAAATAGCATTATGAAACGTAGAATCATTCTCACCTTTAGCTTGTACTGGTTCCTTTGTGGAATTTTGCCCGCCCAAGAAAATTACTCCAATCTGAAACAGGCGCTGGCGGCACAATGGATCCTGGCTGGCGAACAGGGCCCTCAAGATATAAATTGGATCGAGGGCGGCAATCGATTTTCATATACTGCATCCACAGATCAAGGTGATGAGATTAGATCTTTCGAGCCAGCAAACGGAGCGGATCAATTAATATTTGACGCCAGTGGGATGAGCTTTCCGGGCTCAGGAGAACCCTTTGAATACAGCTCATTTCAATGGTCCCAGGATTCCAAATACATTCTTTTCCAATGCAACTTTCGTCCAATTTGGCGTAGATCCGGAGTATCAGATTATTATTTCTACGCCCTGGAGACCCAGACTTTGAAACTGGTGGCCAAGGACGCTCAGACCGCTGAATTATCACCCGATGGAAGTCAAGTGGGATATGAGAGGGCCGGGAACCTGTTTGTGTTCGACTTCAACAGTGAAAATGAAAAGCAACTGACATTTGATGCCCAAGAGCATTTTTACAACGGACGTTTTGGCTGGGTTTATGAAGAGGAGTTTGGGCTGGCAAAAGCGTGGTATTGGTCTCGAGACGGCCAACATATTGCCTTTTGGCAATCCGATGAAAGTGAGGTGCCGGAATATCAGATGACCGATTACTCAGGTCAGCAACAGGAGTACGTGAAGATAAAGTATCCTAAGGTGGGCAACGTCAATCCTAAAGTAAAAATTGGAGCGGTCCATGTACCTTCAGGCGACATAAACTGGATGGACCTGCAAGTCGGCGATGGATATGTGCCCAGATTATATTGGACCTCTCAAAAAAATCAGCTGGCAGTAGTACATCTGAACCGTCATCAAAATCACCTGAAGCTGTTCTTGGGTGATGTGACCAGCGGCGCCACCAAGATGATCATGCAAGAAAAATCCCAGGCTTGGATCGATGTTTTCGATTTTTTCGCAGGAATCAATCATCTGTTCTTCTTTCCGGAGGGTCTTGATCAGTTCCTGTGGGTTTCGGACCGCGATGGCTGGAGTCATATCTACCGGTACGACTACAGTGGAAAGTTGCTGAATCAAGTAACCAAGGGATCATGGGAAGTGGTGCGAGTGGAAGCAGTCGACGCCAAGAAACAACGCATTTACTATACCTCCACAGAAGTGTCACCCTTGGAGCGGCATTTTTACTCGGTAGATTTTAGGGGTGGTAATGTTAAAAGAATGACTACAGAACCGGGTAGGCATCAGATCAATATGGCCCCCGGAGCTCAATATTATGTGGATAAATACTCCAATACAAATACGCCCACCCAGGTCTCTTTGTATAATGGCAAAGGGGAGTCGGTTCATGTGTTTGAGACTAATGACCAGGTGGGTGCCTATCAGAAGAAAATGAACTATGCTCCAAAGGAGTTATTTGAGTATACCACCTCCGACGGTCAAAATTTGCAGGGTTATCTAATAAAGCCCGTGGATTTTGATCCTTCCCAAAGCTACCCGTTGGTTTTAAATATTTACGGCGGGCCTGGCGCTCAATCTGTTTATAACAGCTATGCCACAAACGGCTGGGAACAATATTTGGCACAGCAGGGGTATGTGATCGCCAGTGTAAACAATCGGGGTAGCGGGGGATATGGCAGTAATTTCGAAAAAGTGGTTTACAAAAACCTGGGACATTGGGAAAGTCACGACTTTGTGGAGACAGCCAAGTATTTAGCAGGTAAGTCCTGGATTGATGGTGACAATATGGCCATCCGCGGACACAGCTATGGAGGTTATATGTCCAGTTTAACGGTGCTTAAGCATCCTGATGTGTTTAAAGTGGCATTGGTGGGGGCTCCGGTAACCGACTGGAGGCTTTATGATACTATATATACAGAACGATATATGGGCTTGTTGGAAGAAAATGAAGCCGGATATGAGGCAACAGCCCCCGTAAGTCACGCCGGTAATCTGAAAGCCAACATGTTCATTGCTCACAGCGGCATGGACGATAATGTGCATATGCAGCACACTATGCAGCTAGTAAGAGCTCTGATCGATAATGGAAAAGACCATGATCTGCGCATTTATCCTCCTGGTGCTCACGGAGTGGCCTACAATGGCGCCAGTTATTTGCTACTCTTTCAACAGTATGTGAGTTACCTAAACGAACACTTGAAAAGTGGTAAATTGATCGAGGTATTGGATCAAGACTAGATAACTGGGGATTAGATTGGCGGTTGGCGGAGATTAGAGGTTTGGTGATTGCTACACCTCAATGCTACCTTTCATATAGAGCACCGCTTGTCCGGTCAGTAACACCCGGTCATTCTTCATAGTGCATTGCAGGACGCCTTTCCGTTGCGATAATTGTTGGGCTTGCAGCGTTGATTTATTTAGTCGATGGCTCCAATAGGGGGTAAGCGTACAATGGGCCGATCCGGTTACCGGATCTTCGTCTATGCCACTGGCCGGGGCGAAGAACCTGGATACGAAATCTGAACGATCTCCTGGTGCGCTAATAATGATTCCCCGGGCTTCCACTAGGGATAACCGGGTGAAGTTCGGAGCAGCGGTTCGGATATCGGTCTCCTCAGGTAGTATAACTAAATAGTCTGTCATTCCTTTTAACACCTCAACGGCATCAACGCCCAAGGCATCCAGTAAACCGGTTGGAGGGGTACAGGGCTCAGGAGGGTCGGAGGGAAAGTCCAGGATAATCTGTTGTTGTTCTTGGCTAACCTGCAGTAGCCCACTTTTTGACTGAAAATCTATAGAGTTTGAGGGATAGTTCAATTCATTAAAGATCACATAAGCACTCGCCAGGGTAGCGTGCCCACAAAGATCTACTTCCAGTTTGGGGGTAAACCAACGGATTTGGAATCCTCCATCCATGGGTACCAGGAAGGCCGTTTCCGACAGGTTATTTTCGGAGGCAATTTTTTGCATAGTTTCATCCGGCAACCAGTGCTTCAGTGGACAAACCGCTGCTGGATTACCACCAAAAAGATCTTCAGTAAAAGCGTCGACTTGAAAAATTGGCAGAGATTTGGGAAGCATTATTTTCTGGTTTGCTAAGAGAAAATGAAATTCAAATCGTTTGGATTTGAATGGTATTTGCTATTTTGCTTTTCCATCTAAATTAAAACTATGATTCGACATATGCTAATGATTGGTCTCAGCACCGGTTTATTGTTTTCCTGTGCGGATATGGCCGCTCAGAAAACCCAAAAGGCGCCCAAAAACCCAGTACCGGAAGTGCTTTCCAACCTGGAGCATGACGAAAACGGTTTTTACATACCTAAGAACGATCGCAAGATTTATGAGCTAATAGAAACTGCTGAATACAGCCTGGATCAGGTCATGGGAAGTCCTGTAGGCACCGCCACTGGGATTAATTTCAATTTTCAAGGTTTGCAGGGTCGAATGTACTACGGTTTCGTACCTTACGGAGATTCAAAACATCCTCATCCAGTTTACTTTGCTCGTTCTGTGGAAATTGATTCCGGCCGTGCCAGCATCAACATCGCTACCAGCTTACGCGGTCGATATGATATGATCGGCTGGGAAAAGAGTGGCAAAGGCACTCTGGGCTATCGAGTCGTTAATGAGAATGGTAACTTCTTGTATGATGGCTTGGTATCCTTTGAGGGTACCGGGCCGTTTGCCGTGGACATCACCATGATTGAAGGACCGTTTGTCAATTTGCTAGGCCCCCATGGTGCCACTATCTCATTCACTTTGAATATAGCGCATGAAGCAGAGGTACGAATCAACGGCAGTATTTTTACCAGTAACTTAAATACCGTGCACGAAATACCAGTAACCGGGTTGGAGCCTGATAAGGTGTATGATTACAGCGTAATGATTGAAGAAAATGAATATAAATTTCAACTGAAAACAGCACCATCACCGGGTTCAAGAACAGCCTTTACCTTTTCATATGCCAGCGATTCCAGAAGCGGCAACGGAGGAGGTGAGCGTGACATGTGGGGAGCCAACGCCTATATCATGAAGCGTATTATGGCTATGAATGTGGAAAAAGGGGTTTCTTTCATGCAATTTTCCGGGGACCTGATCAATGGATACGAGACAAGGCCTGAAGCCATGCAATTGCAATATGCCAATTGGAAAAGAGCCATACAGCCTTTTGCCCACTATATGCCGGTTTATGTGAGCATGGGCAATCATGAAGCTTTAAATAGATTATTCATCAGCCGGGAGGACACTGTCTTTGTATCCCTGGACCGCTTTCCCTATGATACGGAGTCTAGCGAAGTGATCTTCGCCCAGAATTTTGTAAATCCTACCAACGGGCCCATCAGCGAGGACGGTGCGGTTTACGATCCTGACAAGAAAACCGCCAATTTCCCAACTTACGAGGAGAATGTATTTTATTATACACATGACAACGTGGCCATGGTGGTACTAAATTCCGATTATTGGTATAGTCCTTCCACCAGGGCCATCCGTATGATGAGCGGAGGACTACATGGTTACATTATGGACAATCAGGTGGATTGGCTGGCAAAGGTCTTGCAACAACTGGAAGAGGATGACAATATCGACCATATCTTTGTAACCCAGCATACGCCCTTCTTTCCCAACGGCGGTCATGTGGGAGACGATATGTGGTACAACGGTAACAATGGCATGCGCCCTTACGTGTCGGGCAAGGCCCTGGAAAAAGGGATCATTGAACGCCGGGATCAACTCCTGGATTTACTGGTCAACAAGAGTAGTAAGGTCATAGCTATTTTAACCGGAGATGAACACAATTACGCCCGAACCGAAGTAGGGCCGGATACTCAGATCCATCCGGAGGTTTACATCCCGGCGAAGGTGGAATTGAGCCGTACCATATACCAGATAAATAACGGTGCCGCAGGTGCTCCCTACTACGCCCAGGAGCAAACTCCCTGGACTCCTTTCGTAAGTGGCTTCACCACACAGAACGCTCTGGTACTTTTCCATGTGGAAGGGAAGAGTTTGCGTTTGGAGGTTTTCAACCCGGATACCCTGGAAAAATTTGATGAATTAAAACTCAGGTAGTGAAAATTGCTATTATTCTCCTAAGAATTGGGGTTTTCGGCACCTTTCTGGGTCATGGTATACTGGCTTTACTAGTCAACCCGCACTGGATCAAGTATCTGGAATTTTGGGGTTTTAGTGAAAATCAGGCAGAAACTTTAATGCCCATTATTGGCATTGTGGACATTTTAGTGGCTTTAACAGTATTGATCCGACCTATTAGATATATCCTACTCTATGCAGCTCTTTGGGGTTTACTAACGGCCCTCATGCGTCCTTTGGTGGGGGAGTCGTGGTTGGAATTTGTGGAGCGTGCAGCCAACTGGGCGGCTCCTGCAAGCCTATATGCTTTACTCTATCTTAAAAAGTAGGGTTATTATTGTTTGGGTAGTTCTTTATGAACCCAATCCCAATGCCTTGAAGCTTTTTCCATTACATATGGAATCTCCTCGGTCAATACGAAACCTTGCTCAACCAATTCTTGAGCGGCGGTTTTAGTTTTTTCCAGGAACTCCGCTTTATTTTTGTAAAGCGATTTGATACTGGGTCTGGGATCGTTGGTGTGCTTTTTCTGAGCATTAGTACGGGGTAAAGGAATATAGGACCCTGTAAAGTTTATTAATTGATCTCTACCGCCGGCAAAGTCGGACCGCAGGTTCCAAGGTGTATAGGTAGCTAAGGGTACTTCCACCTCAACATTTCTGATCCCACCCAATTCGTTACCCAGTGAATCCGTGGCCGGCACCAGAGGGGTGAAGGTATCCAGTATTTTAGGAGGCTGATTGTCAATGATACCCTTGACCCAGCGCTTACCATAGTCCATTCTGTAAGCTGTATGTGGGGTGGTTGGAAATTTGATACCGGGTATTTTAGGAAAAGAACGGGATGCTACGGTAACCAAGGTACTGTCAGCAATCCGCGGATAGCGGCTATTTGGGGGGGATTTTTCCGTAGACACCCAATTGACCATTGCTACCAGCAAAGCCCGGTAGTTCACACTGAAGTCCAAGCTGTTGCCTCGAAATTTGCCAGGTCCCATAACCGCTGCTTCCTTTTTTGGGGGAAACCCACCCACATAGTGTTGGCCGCTTGCCAGATGATAAATTCTCTCGTTGGGTAAGGGGTTGATATCCTGCGAGCCATCTGTTGAGGTATGGATCAGGGATGCAGCTCTTCCCCAATATTCGTATCCGGTATTTATATAGAAGATCTTCGGCATTTGTGCCTTGGGTATGTCATCCAAGAGCCCCAGTGATTTAAAGGTAATCGGATCGAACTGACTAGCCCCGGAAAATGGATAAATATCGGTAGGGTAGAAAAATGCTGAGTAGGGATGTCCGTCACGAGAGGGCTGAGCAAATCGATGGTTAAAACTTCCTCTACCCGCACCAGCGGTTATGATGACAAAACCGTCGTAAGCGTGACGATTCGATTCATCTATATTAAAATTTTGATACAGGAATTGACGCAGAAAGCGTCCAGTTTGGGAGACACCCACGGCAATCCCTTTAGTCGCTTTACAGATAGCCTGTGGGTGATATTTTACATAACTTATCACGTCCCTAATCACGGCCATTCCCAGACCTACTACCACTGGATTTTCGGAGTGATATACCAGCTCATAGATGAATCCCGGTTTGAAACCACCCTGTACATAGATATGGTAAGGATCTGGTATGACTTCACCAGTGGAGTCGACCCGTGCAAACTTCCACTGGTCACGAGGTACTTCAATCTTACGTGAAGTTCTTCCGGACCTTAAAGTAAGTCTATCCTGGAGATCATTGAATCGGGCAGCCTTGTATCCAACCTGGTTTCGATGTCCGATAGAAAGAAACTCCCGTCGGTCGTCAATAGTCCAATCACTCCGCACCAGTCCTTTAATAGGGATTCCATCCAAATTCTTGGCCACAGGAGGGTGGAGTTTAAGAATGTTCTCTCCATCCGGGACATCAAATTGCCAACCTACCCAAATCACCGTCAGACCTTGTTTCATCAGTAAACCGATACCATCATCATCACTCTTGGGGTTCAAATTACCGGTGCGATTAAAATAACGGGGCGAAAACTTTCCTCCGCGATTGCTCACTTCTACCAGGGCTATCCCGCTGGATTTACTGGGATCCTGGGGAGTTAAGATGACTATATTGGACCAGGCTTCAACATTACCTGAAGCGTTTTTGGGAGCAAAGGCAATATCTACGATTTTGCGGTTGGCTATGTTAAATGGCTCGAACTCAAAATATATGGTGCCTTTTAATAGCTCATATGAGCCGTAATCGCCAAATTCCCGGCCTTCCATGACATCCTCCTTGGAGGTGATTTCTACACGAGTTACCTTGGCTACGGAAGAGATAAAAAATAATGACAGTGTAGCTACTGCCAGGCACGTTCTTAGAAGCATGTTCGAGGCGCTAGAGTCTGGAAAATAAAAATAACAGAAAATCACTAAAACCTATGAAGCTAGGGGAATTTCTGTGGTGCGAAAAAATCATTAGATTTCTCAAACTTCAAATTTCCATTGGTTCTTAATATAAAACATGGATAGCATATGTGGGGGAGAATCCCCCCAATCCCTCCCCTTAAAAAATGTGGGATGAGCAACTGGCTCAAGTGTTCCTTACAGATCTGAAGTATATTTTTTCCTCTAAGATAGGGTGCGGTAGTTTCAAAATCTGAGACCCGCTAAAAAATCCTTGTTTCCTTGGTTGTATTATTTCCGCCCCGCAGATAGTGAGGTCTGGAGCTGCTCCAGATCTTCCCACTTGCCTTGGGATGCCAGATTGGCTTGTTCGGACCAGGTATCGGGATTGTGGACACGATAGCGATCGCCGGCCTTTTTCAATACTTCCCGTAGTCTACTTAATTCTGCATTAGCTAAGTCCTGCCAATTATAAATCCCCGCCTCTTTCAACAAACTTTCTATTTTAGGACCAATGCCTTCCACAATTTTCAAATCATCGGCCTTTGGAAGGTGAGCTTCAAAACGGGATTTGTAGACTCCCAGTTCAGCAACTAGTTGGTCTCGTTCTGAATGGGCTTTTTTCAAACTTATTTCTAAATGACCGATCCGGTCCTGGTACTTTTGATTTTGGGATCTGGTGATGATATATCTCAAAAAATAACCCGTAACCAATGCTATCAGCAGGAGAATAGCGGTAATGAGAGTAAACTCAATAAAGGCGAAAATGGTGAGAACCAATGTCATATTTTCTGAATTTTTTGTGCCGTAGCTGCTACAAAACTTTGTTTAAAAATAACTACCAGTTCAGCATGTGTTTTGAATTTTCGATGATTGGGATTATTTATGGGATGAATTACCGCTGGGCAATCGTTGAATCAAGTTTGCAAACTCCAGTTTTTTGCTAAATTGGCCCAAAAACAAAAAAGCTATGCCGAAACCTATTCAACTTCTGGTACTCGTTTTCATGATCGCAGATCCGCTCTGGGGTCAATCAAAACCTTCGACAGGCGAAGAGATTATCGCCAGCTATGAACTGCGTGAGAAAATGGCAGGATCTTCATGGCTCAAGGACTACCCCGCCCGGTCGATCGGACCAGTGGTACAGGGTGGACGGGTTTCTGATTTGGCGGTTACCAGTAACCCCTCACATTATTATGTGGCCTATGCTTCAGGAGGTGTTTTTAAAACAATAAACAACGGGGTCACCTTTGAGCCGATCTTTGATGAACAAGGTGCTTTGGGCATTGGTGATATGGCTTTGTCCCCGTCCAATAATGATATAATTTATGTAGGTACCGGTGAGAACAATAGCAGTCGAAGCAGCTATGCTGGTTCTGGCGTATACAAAAGCTCTGATCAGGGTGCATCCTGGGAATATCTGGGTCTTAGTGATATTCAGCATACAGGAAGGGTAATAATTCACCCCCAGGATCCGGATGTGGTATGGGTGGCCGCCACCGGAGCACTTTATTCCCATGACTCACACCGCGGTGTTTACAAATCGACAGATGGCGGTAAAAATTGGAAGAAGACCTTATTTGTAAACGATAGCACAGGTATAATTGACTTATTGATCAATCCTGATAATCCCGAGCAATTGTGGGCCACTTCATGGGAAAGGACCCGCTATGCCTGGAATTTCAAAGGTCAGGGACCCGGTTCAGCGGTGTATCGATCTGATAATGGAGGTGAAAGTTGGCAGAAGCTGGTCAATGGACTACCTCAAAATGAATATGTAGGTCGGATTGGTATTGATCTTTGCCAAAGTCAGCCCAATGTGCTATATGCATTGATCGATAATCAAGAAGAATCCAAAACTCCCAAAAAGGCCGAACCAGGGATGTTGCAGGCCAAGGATTTTCTGGATATGACCAAGGAAGCTTTTGCCAAACTAGACACGGCGGCTCTTAACAGGTATTTAATGGACAACAGGTTCCCCTCAAAATACCATGCCATAAAAGTTAAAGACCAGGTAAGTAAAGGCGATTATTCCCCTAAGGCCTTGGCCGACTATCTAGGGGACGCTAACCGGGCGCTATTCGATACCAAAGTGACCGGCGCGGAATTATATCGCAGTGATGATTTCGGAGATACCTGGAAAAAAGTAAACTCCTATGAGCTGGAAGGCGTGTATTTTACCTATGGTTATTATTTCGGTGAGGTCCGAGTGGCTCCGGACAACCCCGACGTGGCATATGTGTTTGGGGTTCCTCTTTTGAGCACCCGTGATGGGGGTAGCACCTTCCAACGTCTGGATACTATTGGCAACGTACATGTGGATCATCAGGCGCTCTGGATCGATCCTCAAGACAGCCAACATATCTTATTAGGCAATGATGGTGGTTTATACCTGAGTTATGACGCCGGAGCGAACTGGCTTCATCTAAATAATACCTCGGTCGGGCAGTTTTATACGGTAAATGTGGATTTTGAAAAGCCCTATAATGTATATGGAGGCTTACAAGACAATGGTGTTTTAATGGGTTCCTCTAAATCGGTGCCTAATCGGACCAAAAAATGGCAAAGAGTATTTGGTGGTGACGGTATGTTTGTATCCGCAGATCCTCGGAATAGCCAATTAATTTATACCGGATTTCAGTTCGGAAATTACTACCGTATCAATCGGAAAACCGGCAAACGGAAGCGCATCACACCTCAGCAAGATATAGGCGAGGACGTGTTGCGTTTCAACTGGAGAACTCCGGTGGTACTCAGCCGACACAATGCGGATATTCTATATTTCGGGTCACAAAAGTTACACAGAAGCCTGGACCAGGGCGAAAGCTGGGAGACCATTAGCGAGGATTTGACCAAGGACAAACCTCAAGGTAATGTTCCCTTTAGCACTATCACCTGCATCAGCGAATCACCGCTTAAGTTTGGGTTGATCTATATTGGAACGGATGATGGCAACATACAGGTGACCCGCGGCGGCGGAGCTTGGACTTTAATCTCTGAGTCGTTGCCACAGCAATGGATCAGTAGTATTCATCCCTCCACTCATGATGAAAACCGTGTATACGTCTCCATGAACGGATATCGAAACGACCACTTCAACACCTATATTTATTACAGTGATGACCATGGCAGTAGTTGGCACTCATTAAAAGGAAACCTGCCAGAGGTTGTAGTGAATGTCATCAAGCAAGATCCGGTTAACCCCGATCTGCTATACTTGGGTACGGACCATGGCGCCTATGTCAGTTTCGATCACGGGTCTACCTGGCATTATGTGAATCCGGTACCAAATGTTGCCGTTTATGATCTTATGGTGCATCCTAGGGATAACGAACTGGTTTTAGCTACTCATGGTCGCAGCATGTATATACTCGATGCTAAACCTTGGCAAAAGCTGCAAAGCGACAAGCTCGGTGATCCCCTGGTTCTGTACGGGGTAAAGGACAAAGAATACTCCAAAGATTGGGGAGAGCGGCGCTATCCCTGGTCCAAACCAAACCTGCCCCACCAAGAAGTGTTGTATTTTTTAAGCAAGCCTGTAGACCTGCTGAAAATGGTGGTCAAGGACCAAAAGGGTACGGTATTACGGGAGTTGGAGGTAGACGGTTCTGCAGGATTTCATCACATCGGCTGGGATCTAAAATCCCACATAAAGAAGAAACGAGAGCTAACGGAAGACTATCTACAGCCGGGCACTTATACTCTTTCATTAACCGCAGGTTCTATCGGTGAGTCGGTAAAATTTCAGGTAAAGGAGAGTGAAAAATAATCCGATGAAAATAGCTATCTACTCGAGCCACAATTATGTGGCGTAACCTAAACAGTTTCTTTCAACACCCACCAAGCTTCAGTGTCGGGCTGGCCTTTGCGTTGATGAGCATTTTATTTGGGGCCTGGATCACCCGTATTCCGGACATCCAACTGCATGCGGGTTTGTCGGAAGGGGAACTTGGACTGGCTCTCTTGGGCATGCCCATAGGAGCGGTTATTATCATGCCCTTTTTGGGAAGGATCATATCCAGATGGGGCACCGGTCAAGTAACCTTCTATTCGGCTCTTGCCTACACCCTGGCCATGATATTACCGGCCTTTGCCTTTAATTTATGGTCATTGGCAGCCATTTTGGTGGTAATTGGTTTATCGGCCGGATCCCTGGATGTAGCGATGAATGCCGCTGCCGCCTATATCGAAAAAAGGGAACGTCGTTCCATCATGTCCACCTGTCATGCTTTCTTTAGTTTTGGCGGCATGATTGGAGCTGGATTGGCCAGCCTTATTGCCGGATTGGGGCTCCCGGTGCTACATCATTTATTGTTGATGGCCCTATCAATGTTGGCCTTGTCTTTTTACTTAAAAGCATCATGGTTGCAAATTAAGGATCAAGGAGGAGGTAGCCACCATTGGATCTGGCCCCGTAGGTCCTTGATAGTACTGGCGACCATTGGATTTTGTGTATTGCTTTCAGAGGGGGCCATTGCTGATTGGAGTGCAGTTTATCTAAAGAACACGCTGCAAGGCAGCAGCTTTATCAGTGGGTTAGGCTTTGCCGGGTTCTCCATGACTATGGCTTGGGGCCGACTGTATGGAGATATGCTAATACCCAAATTGGGAGGTAAGAAACTGGTAGTGGGAGGCGGACTATTAGCTTCCTTAGCTTTGGTAGCCGCCGTAGTATCGGGTAATGCCGCGGCTGCCATTGTAGGCTTTACGGTGGTGGGTCTGGGATTCAGTTGTATTGTTCCCATAATTTTTAGTGCCGCTGCTAACGTGCCTGGAGTATCGGCAGGAGGTGGGATCGCGGCTATCGCCAGTATGGGATATATCGGATTTATGGTAGGACCGCCGGCCATCGGCTTCCTGGCGGAAGCATACGGCCTGCAAGTAGGATTGGGATTTGTGGCAATAATGGCCCTAATGATTGGTTTATTGGGGCTTCGTATGCCCACCAAGACCTAACCACTTATTGTTCCTTTTGTATGATCTTACCGGTTTGCTTGTCTTTTAGGATCAACTTCACTTGTCCATTGGGTAGTTTCTCTTCCTTAATTAACAGGTATTGTTCGTCATAACTTTGCAGCTCCAGACGCTCCTCCTCTCTTGGATCCTCCCCTCTCCAATCCTCCAATTCCACGGGCTCCCATTTCTTGGATTTGACGGATTTTAAACAGGCATCCATTATTTCATTTACTACATAGCCGTCATAAAAATCTTCCCTGGGTTTACTGTTTTGTTCATAGGAATCCAACATATCCACAAACATATTGATATATCCCAGATCGTGGTTCTCGTCACCAACAGGAAATAACCAACCGGAAGTTGTTTCAGCTTTTTCCGCTACATATCCGGTATTGCCGGGAGCAGTGAATACTTCAAACCCAGTTCTCAAAAAATGGTTTAACCAAATGGTTCCTTCACTTCCCATCACCTCGTCCCGTAGATCCATACCTCCCCGGAAGGTCCAGCTGACCTCAAACTGTCCTATGGCTCCATTGGCATATTTTACCAATCCGATGGCGTGATCTTCAGCCTCAATAGGTTTCACCTGGGTGTCGGCCCAGCACATCACTTCCATAGGTTTAATTTGCTTTCCAATAAAGCTGCGGCCGATTTCAATGCAATGACATGCTAGGTCCAGGATGGCCCCGCCTCCGCTTTGTTCATGATCCCAAAACCAATCACTGTGAGGCCCGGGGTGGGTTTCCCTACTACGGGTCCACAATACTTTCCCCAATGCTCCCTGTCGGGTAGTTTCAAGGGCCTTAAGCGTTTTGGGGGTATAGACCAGATCCTCCAAATAGCCATGAAACACCCCAGCTTTCTCGACCACTTCCAGTATCTCCCGGGCTTCCTCAGCATTTCTGGCTAGTGGCTTAGTACATAAAATACCCTTTCCTGCCTGGGCAGCTTTTATGGTGGGTTCCTTATGTAAATTGTTGGGAAGGCCGTTAACCACTAAATCTATCTCCTGATGATTTATGGCTTCATCCAGTTCGGTGGTCCAATAAGGTATCTGATATTTCTTGGCAAAGGCCTGGGCTTTATCTGGATTTCGAGAATATACGATGTGCACTTTATCCCGGCTGCGATATCCATGAAGGGTGGCGGTGTAGAAATCGGCAATGAAGCCTGAGCCTAACATGGCTAATTTGGACATAACATCTTGGTTTTTGGTTAATATATTCAAAACATTTTAATGATTAAAGCCAACTCGCTCCAGTATCATAAATGTAGATAATGCAGGTAGTTCTATTATATTTGTGCGGTAATGTCAATTTATGACCAGTCACAGTAATCCTAAATACCCTTTCTGGCCTCTTTTCATCAGAATCCTTGTATATGGAATGATTATGGTATTCATTTCTCAAATCCTCATGTGGGATGCCGCTTCGTCTGCAGAAGTGAAATTTTCAGAAAACACCTATACGGAATGGAGTCAGCAGGGCGTGCTCATCGTTATGAACATATTATTTGTGGCAGCTGCCCGGCAATATCCGGCCTGGCGATCAATGAGTATCCTATTGGCTGGATGCGCCGCCATTGGTCTGGTCAGGGAATTCAATAACTTCTTTAATGTCCAGGTTTTTGACGGTGCCTGGCAGTTACTGTCCTTGATCGCGCTCATCATTACATTGGTGTTTTTTTACCCCAACCGGAAAAGGCTTTCACTTAATCTCAAAACATTCAGGGGTTCATTCAGTGAGGGTGTGCTGGTAATGGGCTTTATTACTACGTTCGTGTTTTCCAGATTATTTGGTCGCACCAGATTTTGGGAAACACTCATGGAAGAACGTTATTTTAGATCTGTTAAGAACGCCGCGGAAGAGGGGATAGAGCTTCTAGGATATGCTTTACTACTAATCGCCTGTATTGAATACCTGATGTTTATACGTAGCAACCTCTTCCGTCCCCCCCATGAATGACCATAATACCCGAGGGCAGTTCACTTCTTCACTGGGTTTTATTATGGCCGCAGCCGGCTCAGCTATAGGTTTGGGCAATATTTGGGGTTTCCCTACTCAAACCGCTATGAATGGGGGTGCGGGTTTCGTATTGGTTTATATCGTGCTGATTTTCTTGATTGGCTATCCCCTGTTACTTGCCGAATTTGTTATTGGTCGACACGCCCAATCCAATCCTATTGGGGCTTATATGAAAATAAAGGGAGGTCGTCCCTTTGTACCTGCTGGTTTCCTTGGCCTGCTTACCGTGGGATTTGTCTTGAGTTTCTATTGTATCGTGGCGGGCAAGATGTTGGCCCATTTCGTGGGGAGTTTTCTGGAAGTGCTGCAATTACCATCCTGGGCTCAGTGGGTGGTTCAAGACCATTTGGCACCCAGCCTTATTTTCACCACGGTGTTTTTTGCTTTTACCTGGATGATCATTTCCGCCGGGGTTAAGAATGGAATTGAAAAATGGTCAAGACGACTTATGCCACTGTTACTAATACTCATGATCGTATTAGTGGTTTACGTACTCACCCTAGATGGTGCCAGCCAAGGTCTAAAAGCCTTTTTACTGCCAGATTTCTCTAAGATCTTACGCCCACAACTATTGATCAGTGCTTTGGGACAAGCGTTCTTCTCCCTTAGTCTGGGGGTAGGAGGTATGATGGTGCTGGCGTCCTATACTTCAAAACGGGAAAATTTGACTAGACTGGGCCTGCTGGTTACCCTGGCGGACCTGGTTATTGCAATTTTAGCGGGATTACTGATCATTCCTGCAATGTATGTGGCAGCCGCCAATGGCACCGCCATTTTCGACGCCCAGGGAAATCTGACTTCAGGAATGGAATTAATATTCAGGGTGCTTCCCGCACTTTTTGATTCATTAGGCAATTTTGGGGTTCTGGTATCTGTAGTTTTCTTCCTACTGATGTCATTGGCAGCAATTACATCGTCTATCTCCATGATGGAGGTGCCGGCTTCATATCTGGTTGACAATCGGGAGGTACCTCGCAAACAAGCTACTTTATTAGTGGGCATAATTTTTTGGCTGCTGGCGGTAGTAATAACTGCAAATGGGGATTGGCTCTTTGGCTTAGTGGTTACCGCTACCACTCAATACAGTCAACCCTTATTGGGTGTACTGATCTGTATTTTTACCGGCTGGGTTATGGATAGGAATGCTATTATTAAAGAACTGTCATTGGGAAATCCACAGATAAGTAATAGCCTTTTTATGAAAATTTGGCCTGTATTTGTCAAGTACGTCACCCCGCTGTTAATTTTAATGGTGTTCTTGCAGTCCTTTTTAGATTGATGTCCCTTCACACCAGGACTTTAAATTCTCCAAGATTTTCTTATTGGTCTTAGCGGTATTGTATCGAAAATAGGGGCTGATCAACCATCCGAGTGGGCCCCTTAATTTGGGATGCACCGCAAGTTTCACATCGCTTCCCCCGCCATTTTTAGTTACTATGAAGTAAACCGTTATCTCTTTGGCAAAAGGCGGCAGTGAAAGTACTCTTTCTCCGTATACCAGGCTTTCATCACCAAAATCGCTGGTTACGGTTTCAAATTCCAGGCTGTGGGTGTCGAAAACACAAACGTGCTTGGCTCCTAGCTGATTTAGCTGGTCCTGGTATTGGATATCCTTAGCAAATTTATTCCAGTTCATCCTTTGATCGAAGTCGATTATATTCTCAAATACTTCAGCAACAGGTTTGTCGATATGGATATCAGTCATTATAGGGCGCTGGGACCGGGTGCCTTGATGGGAACTTCCTTCAGGTTCGGGCACTGAGTCATGAAGCTTTGATAGAGGTGTAAAGTAGTAGTTCACCTCACCTATGGTATCGTATTGGGTATTGCCAGAGTCCAATTCAATCCAGGGGATGGATTTTATGGCCTCGACACGATCCTGAGTGGTCACCATATTTTCGCTCAATAGCACATATTCGGGACTTTCTATGGGGTTTTTTAATAACCTGTGTGCTAATATCACATCAGATCCATAAGGCTTGCTTTGATCTTTTACCTTAATAAACTCAATGGGCCCGCTGTGGATGATAAATTTTAGGGTAAGGTCACCGGCGGTGCGGCATGCGCCACACTGGCAAATCCGTTGAGTTTGGTACTTCTTAAGATGCTGGTGAAAATTCAGAAACATGGTCCTGGCCAGCTCCAATAACTCCAATTCGGAAGGCAGTTGCCCTTGTTTATAGAACAGCAGTGCATCTCCTTCAATTTCAGATAATTTTAAGCCCAACTTATTGCTGTCGATAAGGATTTCCAGTAATTCACTGATTACATGTTGTCCGTGATGCACCTCAGTTCGATTTACGAATTTGGTGAAACCACTGATATCCGGAATGAATAGTAAAGTTTTGTTATGCAAATTTTTTCTAGCTCCTAATTTGATGCTCCATGGTGTTTTCTGGCATGGAAGGTTTTGTGCTCAGTGGTAAAATTTGATCATTTCCGTATCTTGTCATAAATTATCAGCTATGAAACGGATTCTGGCAATTGCATTGGTGATTTTTTTGGTGATTTACGGCCTCTCCAAATACCGCGAATATCAAAGGTTTAATCCACCGTCCCCATATGATTACGAGATTAGTGAACAAATAGATGTCAATTACCATGATCAAGATCTTTTAGCACGTTACTATCAGCAAGCAGAAGAACTGGGTCATTATGCCCGCAGCGTTTGGGCCAGCGAAAAAATTGATGTGTTGCATACAGATCGGGATGATCCTCAACAGCAATCGTTTGCTCAGGAATACCTTAGGAAAAAAGCGGAGTTACAACGTGTTGAGGGTAAATTGAAAAACTCTGCACAACTTAAACAGCAGGGTTTTGGCAATAAGGACATCATCAATATAGAGCTGGACGGTCTGAGTCCTCAAAATTACCGATTGCAGCAATCTATGGAGGGTATTCCCGCTTCTCTGGAGCTGAAATTAAATGACACCGGCCAATTAGTATACCTTTTACAAAAGCAACTTACCGCTTTGGGTTACGAGTTGGAGCAGGATGGCATTTTCAAACGTGAAACTCAGGATGTGGTATCTAAGTTTCAGGAGAAGGTTGGATTACTTCCCACCGGAGTAGTAGACGCTATGACTTTCAAAAAAATCTACCAGACGGGGCTTAAGGGTCCTTAACCGGATAAAGCACATACTGATCTTTTTGTAGTATCCCCTTTTGAAGTCCAAATACTTCTATTTTTAGACTGCCGTCACTTTGCAGGGAATAACGGATGTTTTGAGGGAAATCGTGCTCCTTGTTTTCGAACTCCCAATAATTCTGTCCTTTTGCTTTTAGGTTAAATAAAACAGGGGGGTTGTTGTTTACACTGGCTAAATACCCCATGTAGCTGCCCATAGGGCGGATCTGGAGGTATTCACAACTCACGGTGTCTCCTTTGATTACATAGCAGCCCATACCTTCAAGCAGGTCAGTGTTCAGGGCCTTCCATGATTCTACAAAAACCCCTTCATGGTATGCCCCCTGCCAATTTTGCAGAAGTATGGAAAACTCTTCCCTCAGGTCCTGAGCCTTAAGCTTACCGTTGAGGGCTAATATTAGAGATAAACAGAAGAAAACAACAGATCTCATAGGCTAATACCAAGGGGTTCAGGGCTCATTTAGTTCAAATTAGTAAATTTCCACATGAAAATTATTGAATGTCCCCGTGATGCCATGCAGGGGCTGCACGATTTTATACCCACTGATGTTAAAATCCGCTATCTCAGTCAGCTGTTGAAAGTAGGCTTCCACACGATCGATTTCGGAAGCTTTGTTAGCCCCAAAGCGATCCCTCAAATGAGAGATACTGCTGCAGTATTACAATCTTTGGACCTTACCGGAACGGCCTCTAAATTATTGGCGATTGTGGCTAATTTACGAGGAGCCCAAGACGCGGCGCATTGGCAGGCCATCGACTATTTGGGGTTTCCTTTGTCGCTTTCGGAAACCTTTCAACAGAGAAACACCAATCGCAGTATTAGGGAAGCTATGCAAACCCTAGCAGCTATCCATGAGGTGTGCCAAAAACATCATATGAAACTGGTAACTTATTTATCCATGGGGTTCGGAAATCCTTACGGTGACCCCTATGACCGGGAAACGGTTTTGGCTTTCGTGGAACAACTGGTAAACATGGAAATTGAGATTATTTCGCTGGCCGATACCATCGGAGTAAGTAATCCTAAAAATATTACCTATCTCTTTGAAACACTGGTTCCAGCGTTCCCTGAGGTGGAATTTGGAGCTCATTTGCATGCTCACCCCATGGAAGCCAGGGAAAAACTTCAAGCTGCTTATCTTGCAGGATGCCGTAGATTCGACGGGGCGCTAAGGGGTTATGGTGGCTGTCCCATGGCCGAAGATGATCTGGTAGGAAATATGGCCACCGAATTAATAATAAGCCACCTCACAGATCAGGGTGAAGAATTGGAACTGGACCAGCAAGCCTTAAAAGAAGCTTTAAACATGGTTTCAGGGGTATTTCCTGCATAGCAGCTCTTCCCAAGTATATTCATTCTTACTGGATTAATTAGTATCTTGTTTATTCAGCCAGTCCCAAATCATGAGCCGAAGTTTAGTTATTTTATGCTTACTGATACTGCCAACTTGCGCTTGGGCCCAATCCCAGCAGAAACTGGACAGTCTGACACATTTGTTGGAAAAAGAAGAGCTTAGTGATCACCAAAAGGTGGACCTATGGAACCAGATGGGATTTGAATACTGGACTCTTTCACCCGCACATTCAGAGCAGTATGGAAAACAGGCACTACAATTAGCAGAGCAGTTGGAGTACCCGACCGGGATAGCTTTCGCCAAGCGAGTAATCGGTGTGTCACACTGGGCGCGAGGCACCTACGATAAGGCTTTACCGCTGCTTTTGGAGGCCTACGACCAATACCAGCAGTTGGGTGATACTCTGGGCGAGGCCAATGCACTCATGAACATTGGTCTGGTATACAGCGATCAGCGTAACTTCACAGATGCTTTCACGAATTTTTTTGAATCTATCAGAATGTTTGAAATCTTGGGAGAGAAAGGCAGGATTGCCACCACTTACAACAAATTAGGCTCCATTTACTCCGAGCAGGGACAATTCGATCAGGCCCTGGAGTATTTTGAAAAGGCCCTGATCATACATAAGAGTGAAGATTTCCCATATGGGATTGCTGAATCATACAACCGTTTGGGCTTGTTGTATCGTGATATGGGTGAATATCAAAAAGGGCTAAATTACTGCCTGCAGTCCCTGGAACTGAGCAGAACCATAGCAGACAAGGAAGGAGCTACCAAGAACCTGGAGAACATTGCCAGTATCCATATCAAACAAAGGCAATACACCGAAGCAGAAACCTATTTACGAGAGGGCCTTAGCATGGCTTCTGAGATCGGTTCAAAAAAATGGCTCAAAGATATTTACTTCGACCTCAAGGAAATCGCATTATTCCGTCAGGACCATCCTCAGGCTTTCCGTTATTATGAGGCCTATACTACCATGAAGGACAGCTTATTCAATGAGGAAAAAGCAGCTCAAATGGCGGACCTTCAAGCCCAATACGAAATATCCGAAAGAGAGAAAACTATTGCCTTAAAGAAACATGAAATTAGTATCCTACAGCAACAAGCTCGATTCGATGATCTCACCCGAAATATTCTAATAGCGGGTCTGGTGTTTCTAGTGGTATTGGCATATCTGATTATGAACCAATTGCAGTTGCGGATTAAGAACTCTAAGTTGAGAGAAAAAGAGCTGAGAACCGAATTGGACTTCAAAAGTAGAGAGCTGACTACTTATACCTTGAATTTTATCCAAAAGAATGAGATCATGGAACAGCTCAAAGGGGGAATTAATGACCTTCAAAAACAAAGTGAGCCTCATATATCTCAGAAGCTAGGTAGTCTTCGCCGTATGGTAGATCACAGCTTTAATTTGGACAAGGACTGGGAGGAGTTTAAATTGTATTTCCAGGAAGTCCATAAAGATTTCTTTGTGGTCCTTAAAGAAAAGTTCCCTAACTTAAGCAACAGTGAACTAAGACTTTGTGCATTAATAAAACTCAATCTCACTATGAAGGAGTCCTCCACCATTTTGGGCATATCACCAGACAGTGTTAAAACCGCGCGCTATCGTTTAAGAAAGAAACTTGGTCTTTCCAATGAAGCCAATCTGGGTGATTTTCTTAGAGAGGTGGATAAATCACCGGTTGCTTCCTAGTAGATCTTAATATTATGAAATCAATCCCCTTTAAGTTGCTGGCAAAATACGCTCTATCTGCATGGGTGGTGACCAGCATTACCGCAAGTGTCAGCGCTCAGAATTGGAAGCATCTGCAAGATCCAAAGGACTGGGAACAGAAGGGAGGAAGTGCGGAGTACCAGTGGAGCAACAACCTGGTGGAGGGTACCACGGTGGCCAATACTCCCAATAGCTTCCTTACTACCAAGACTCATTACAGTGACTTTATTCTGGAGTTTATGGTGTGGGTTGACCCTGCTATTAATTCTGGTGTGCAAATACGCAGCCATAGTAAAAAAGATTATAAAGACGGGCGGGTGCATGGCTATCAGGTAGAACTGGATCCCAGCCCTCGGGCCTACAGTGCTGGTATCTACGATGAGGGGCGTCGCATGTGGATGTATCCTTTAAGCCGTAATCCCAAAGCCCGCAAAGCCTTCAGGAATGGGGAATGGAACCAGGTGAGAGTAGAAGCAGTGGGAGATAATATCAGCACCTGGGTTAACGGCATACAATGCGCTAACCTGACAGACGAGCTTACCGCAAGCGGATTTATAGGACTGCAAGTACATAGCGTAAAAGCTGAATTGGCCGGTAAAAAGGTAAAATGGAAAGATATTCGCATCCTTACCGATGATTTGGATGAATATCGTTGGCCTCAAGACCCGCAGGTCCCCGAAATCAGCTACTTGGTGAATAGGCTATCAGAAAGTGAACAGCGCCGGGGCTGGCGTTTGCTATGGGATGGAAAAACCGGACAGGGCTGGCGCAGTGCACGAGAGTCTGAATTTCCCCAGCAGGGGTGGTTAATGGATGATGGCGTGCTCACGGTGGTGGCTACTGACGGTGGGGAATCCACGGGACCGGGAGATATTATCACCCGAGAACAATTCGCTGATTTTGAATTGGAGTTGGAGTTTAAACTCACGAAGGGAGCCAACAGCGGGATCAAGTATTTTGTGGATCCGGGCCTTAACCAAAGTGTGGGCTCTGCCATTGGATGCGAATTCCAGCTGTTAGACGATCAGCAGCATCCCGATGCTAAACAAGGTGTGGCCGGAAACCGTACGGTGGCGGCACTTTACGATTTGATAGCACCGGAAAACCTGTCCGTGCCCGGTAGAGGCAAACAATTTAAGGGACTGGATCAGTGGAACCATGCACGTATCGTTTCTAAAGACGGAGTGGTGTCACACTGGTTAAACCACGAAAAAACGATTGAATATGATCGCTTTTCCCAAATGTTCCGCGCCCTGGTAGCCTACAGTAAGTATAAAAAGTGGAATGACTTCGGACAATGGGATCAGGGCCATATCCTGCTGCAAGACCACGGGGATACTGTCCATTTCCGCAGCATTAAAATACGCGAACTCTAAACCGTTAAAAATATGAGTCAAAGTTTGAATCGAAGAAATTTCGTTAAGAAAAGCATGTTGAGCGCAGCCGGATTGGCTGTGGGTTTTTCGGCCAAAAGTTACGGCAATATCATGGGCGCCAACGATCGGATAAATTTAGCTGTGGCAGGCCTGAACAGCAGGGGTAATGCCCACGTTAGCGCCGCCAAGGTCATGGGAAAAAAAGCCCGGGTGGTGGCTTTGTGTGATGTGGATGCCCGGGTGTTCAAAAAAGTACAGGAACGGTTTCATGATTATCTGGATACCAGTATTAAGACCTACGCCGATGTAAGGGTGCTTTTGGAGAACAATGATATTGATGCTCTCACCATTGCCACTCCGGACCATTGGCATGCTCCCATGGCTATTATGGCTATGAATGCCGGCAAGCATGTATTACTGGAAAAACCCTGTTGTCATAATCCACAGGAAGGTGAATGGCTGATCGAAACCCAAAAGAAAACGGGGATGAAACTCCAGGTGGGCAACCAGCAGCGGTCAGCGCCTTCATCCATGCAAATGGTGGAAGAGATAAAAAATGGTGTGATCGGTGAGGTGAGTTATGGTAAAGCCTGGTATGCCAATACCCGTGGCACCATAGGAAAGGGGAAATCGGAAGCGGTTCCTGAATGGCTGGACTGGGAATTATGGCAAGGACCAGCTCCTAGAAAAGAGTATAAAGACAATCTGGTACACTATAATTGGCACTGGTTCTGGCATTGGGGGACTGGTGAGATAAACAACAACGGACTTCATGAAATGGACATTTGCCGTTGGGCCCTGGGAGTTGATCTTCCCCATTATGTAACCTCCTCTGGAGGACGATTCCACTACAGCGACGACTGGGAGTTTTATGACACTCAGATTGCGAGCTTCAGTTTTGAAGGTCAGAAGATGATCACCTGGGAGGGGCGCAGTTGCAATGGGCATCCATTTAACAACAGGTCCAGGGGGGTATCTTTGCACGGGGATAAAGGCACTATAATCGCCGACAGAACCGGATATGAGATCTACGACAAGGAGGGCAAGCAAGTTAGGGCTACTAAGGAACAAGAGGCCAATGCCAAAGGCGCCCAGGATCTAGTGGGTATAGGCGGTTTGGATAATTATCATATGTTGAACTTTCTTCAGGCCATTCAAAGGGATGAAACCTTAAATTCTCCCATCTCCGAAGCTCACAAAAGTACCCTTCTCTGTCACTTGGGCAATATGGCGCAAAAGGAACAGACCGCCCTCAGGGTAGATACCGCCAATGGAAAACCACAGCATGAGAAAGCCCTTAATATGTGGTCCCGTGAATATGAGCCTGGCTGGAAGCCGGTAATATGAATCTCTACAAAAGAAATGATCAAGCCTATTTGACAAATAAGGGTCGATGCTACCAATGGACGGTAGAGGAGTGGGATCTTCTGGTCAACCGGGAGCAACTGTATCAGTATTTGAATGAATTGGCGAATACGCTGCAGGAAATACCACCACTGGATTGGGAAAGGGAGCCCTGGGATCCACCTATGGATGGTCAGGAGGTGTGGGCGGCCGGGGTCACGTATTTTAAGAGTAAGCAAGCCAGAATGGAGGAATCACAGGATTCAGGTGGTGATCGATTCTACGATTTAGTATATGATGCGCCTCGTCCCGAGCTGTTTTATAAATCCCACGGACAACGTACCGTGGGTCACCTGGATCAGGTGAACATCCGAAAAGACTCCCGGTGGAATGTACCGGAACCTGAATTGACCCTACTTATTAATGCCTATGGAAATATACAGGGATATACTGCAGGCAATGATATGAGCAGCCGTAGTATAGAAGGGGAAAATCCTTTGTATCTACCTCAAGCCAAGGTATACGAACGATGCGCAGCTTTGGGTCCTTGCCTTTATATTCCAGAAGATCCTATAGATCCACAAGCGGAAATTCGCCTGGAAATTGAACGAAAGGGACAAGTTTTGTATGAGGATCAGGTAAAGATCAATCGCATGAAACGCGCCCATCAGGAGTTGGTGGATTACCTTTTCAGAGAATGCCAATTTCCTCAGGGTGTATTCCTGATGACAGGGACTTGCCTGGTGCCCGGTGATGAATTCACTCTGGAGATAGATGATCAAGTGAGCATTACTATCGACCATATCGGGCGCTTAACTAATAGGGTAGGGACCAGCTCATGATCCTCCAGCGGCTGATTCCGGTAACGCTACCCCCCCCACCGAGGTGCAATAGGTGTAAAGACTGTCCTTAGCCGCCTGAAATCCCAGGTCACTGGCTTGCCTGTAGCTGGTACAGGCCAAACCAACATCCTCCAGAGATTGAGCGGCTAGCCCCTTTAGATAGTGGGCCAGTGCTACGTCTTGCCGCAATGCCAGGCCGGTATCAATTGATTTGATCACCAGCGGGTAGTTCTCCAGTTTGAGATGGCAATAGGCTAGACCCATATATGCATCAAAATAGTTGGGGTTGTGATCGGACAGTATTTGGTAATGCTCCACAGCCTTCTGATAGCGATCAAAGATAAAAGAATCCATCTCTCCCAGTTGATATCGTGCACTGTCCAGCGTGGGAATAAGCCTTAATGATTGTTCAAACAACTGATAGGCTTCCGGGTAGCGTCCGGTCTTATGATTTATCTGACCCTGTAAATAATACAAGCGCCCCTGGATACTATCTGACGGATTTTCAGCGAAAGCTTTGGTAATATGGTCAGAGGCCATGGGCAGGTTGCGCTGTTGGTGGTAGCAGATATCGGCCATCAATAAATGAGCGGCGGCTTCATAGGGATTGAACGGACTTAAAGACTGTTTGAAATTAAAATAGGCTGCGGAAAAACGCTGGTTTTGAAAATTGCTCAAGCCCCTGTGAAAGTTATACTGGCTGTTGTATCGGATCAAAAAGAAGGATGCAAATAGTACTACAATTACGATCACGACAATTGAGAAGCCCCCAAGAATATGGGCTCGGCGGGAGAATGTCTGGGGTCGTCGGTACATGCGTGCCCGGGTATAAGGACGGGCGGGCTTGGACTTCACAGGAGGGACATACCCGTATTTTAGTTTCAGGTCATACTGGCTTTTTTTAACCGGGTGGGATAAAGTCTTGTAAGCTTCCGAAATCAACTTAAACTTTTCCTCAGCTGACTTGTTCTGAGGGTTTCGGTCGGGGTGAAGCTCTTTAGCCAGCTTATGAAACGCCTTTTGAATAGCCTTTCTATTGGCGTTATAACTTATCCCTAAAATTTTATAGAAATCCTGCGGCATGCAAACCAAAGTTACATTACAATCCTAATGCAAAACGTGAATCGGGCTAAAATCATTTACGGATTAGGGAAAACTTCTTGCCCGGAAGACACTTCACCAGCCCTTCAAACTCCATATCGAGCAACAAAGAACCTGTTTTGTTAATCGGAATCTGCGTTTTCCAACTAATTTCATCAATATGCATTCCTTGTGGTTTTTCCTGCATTACCTCAATAATCTCAGCAATTTGGGGAGGATGCTCTGAGGATATGTCAACTGCTTGTCGGGGGCTTTTAGCACTCCACTTCATTTGTTCGGTCAATTCCTGAGGATCACAAAGCATTTCGGCCGCTCCTTGTTTGATAAGCTTCAGGCATCCCTTACTGGATAGGCTATTAACCGGCCCGGGAACCGCATACACCAAACGGTCAAATTTTCTGGCAAATTCCGCTGTAATCATGGCGCCTCCACTTTCCTTGGCTTCAATAATCACTAGTGCATCACTTAGCCCCGCGATGATACGGTTTCGTTTCGGAAATTGGTAACTATCCGGTTTGGTACCCAATCTAAGCTCACTGAGCAGCCCCCCGTTTTTTAACATCCTTTTGGCAGTACTACCATGCACGGAGGGGTAAAGGATGTCCAGGCTATTACCCAGAACCCCTACGGTGGTGAGACCTTCCTGGATGGCAGTTCTGTGAACGGCTATGTCTACCCCATAGGCCAGGCCACTTATGATAACCGGATCAAAGGCTTTCCAAACACCTATGAAATCTTCGATGATGGCCTGGCCGTAGCTGGTTAGGCTTCGGGTTCCTACGATGCCCAGTGTGGGTCGATCGCTAAAATGGAAATCCCCTTTACCATAGAGCAACAAGGGCGCATCATCCAGTCTGGACAGGCGCTGAGGATATTGAGGATGGTTATAGAAAATCAGGCGGATATTCAGCTTCCTAGCGCCATCGATTTCTTGCCGGGCCTCCTTGATACCAGACTGTTGGTGGATGGCGGAAATAGTCTTGGGTCCCATCCCCGGAATCTTGCTCAGTTGGTGAACATTGGTGCGAAATACTTCAGAAGCAGAACCGCAATAGCTGATTAGTTTGCGGATAGTCCGAACACCAATACCGGGCGTCAGGCACAGGGCTACCTGATGCAGCAACTCTTCACCCATATATGAAGTGCGGAATTAAAGTTTGCTTTTGATCTCAGTGAGGAACACCCGCAAACCGCGAAGGGATTCTACTACATCCATACGGTCCATGGCTGCCTGTGAGCCATTTTTAAGCATGGTTTTGGCTCCTTGCAGGGTGTACCCTTTTTCTTTTACCAGGTGGTAAATGAGCTTAACACTCTGAATATCGTCCTTGGTGAATTGACGGTTACCTTTGCGGTTCTTTTTGGGCTTGATGATGTCGAACTCGCTTTCCCAAAATCGGATCAAAGAAGTTGCCACGTTGAACATGGCGGCTACCTCCCCAATGGAGTAATACTTCTTTTCTATTTCTTTTTCTTTGTAGGGCACTGCTATTGAAATCGCTGTCAATATAAATAATTAAAAACCAAATATCAAAATTGACTAGTTCAAAAAAAAACAGTCTTTAGAAAAAGACTGTTTTTAATTTTTTTGCTCCTAAATCGCTATCCAAGAGACTGGTTTTCGATGGATGAAAGCTCCAGGATTTTTTGATATTCGTCCTCGTTAAGGTCATTGTAGAAGTAGTGCACGGGGTTCACTTTTTTGCCATCTTTCAATACCTCATAGTGCAGGTGGGGGGCGGTAGATTTACCAGTGCTACCCACATAACCTATACATTCTCCTCGTTTAATTTCCTGTCCCTTCTCTACATTGAAATCACTCATGTGAGCGTACCGGGTTACATAGCCATAGCCATGGTCCACCAACACTTCTTTGCCATAACCGCCATAGTTGGTAACTACCTTTTTGATCACACCGTCACCGGTGGCATAAATAGGAGTTCCTCGGGTTGCTGAAAAGTCCACACCGGTATGCATTCTTCTCACTTTGTATATGGGGTCTATGCGCATACCAAAACCCGAAGCCAACCGGGTTAACTCTTTGTTGGTAATGGGTTGTATCGCCGGGATGGAAGCGTACATCTTATCTTTACTTTTTGCCAGAGCTACAATCTCGTCGTATGATTTGGTTTGGATGTACATTTGTTTCTTAAGCCGTTCTATCTTTTGTAAACTGGTAAGAATCAAATCTTCTCGCTCCAACCCCTGCTCTAGTAATTCTCTATAACGGTCTGTTCCACCAATACCTCCTTCGCGGATTGTGCCGGGAATGGGCTCGGCTTCATTGATCACTCGGTAAATGTCGTCGTCCCTTTTTTGGAGTGCCGCCATCATTTCCTGGAGATTATCCGTCTCCTTGTTCATGATTTCGTAATACAACAACAACTCTTGGATTTCTTTTGATTGAGCAGCTTCCTTGGGGGTTTCGAAGTAGGTGTTGTGCACCAGAACCATGATTATAGCAATCACTACCGATACTGATAGAAAACCCAGGAGGCTAAGCACTACATCCCACGTTCCTACCTTGACCCGCTCATATTTGCAGGTTTCAGTATCGTAGTAATATTTTATTCTGGCCATAGTGCTTAGTTTGGTATTTTCTTATAATTTTGCCTGACTTAACGAAAATCAAGCTCATTTGTTAGGGAAATACCTGTTTTTCGAACGCCGCAATATAAATATTATTTTGCTGTATAGTAAGAATTAGCCCGCTTATTTTGGCACCCAAGTAAGGTTTAAATGGTTTCTAACGATATTAGAAAAAAGTTTCTGGAATTCTTCCAAAGGAAGCAGCACGAGATCGTTCCTTCCGCTCCTATGGTGATCAAGAATGACCCCACTTTAATGTTCACCAACGCGGGTATGAATCAGTTCAAAGACTACTTTTTGGGCCACAAAAAAGCGGAATCAAAACGCATAGCAGATACACAAAAATGCTTACGAGTCTCAGGCAAGCATAATGATTTGGAGGAGGTAGGTTTGGACACTTATCATCACACCATGTTTGAGATGCTGGGTAACTGGTCGTTTGGGGACTATTTTAAAGATGAAGCTATCGCCTGGGCCTGGGAATTGCTTACTGAGGAATATGGGCTTGATCCCCAGAGGTTATATGCCACGTATTTCGGGGGAGATGAACAGGATGGCTTAGAACCGGATCATGAAGCCTTGGAGTTCTGGAAGGCTTTATTACCTGAGGACCGGATCCTGCCTTTTGGCAAAGCCGATAATTTTTGGGAAATGGGTGATACCGGTCCTTGCGGTCCTTGTTCAGAGATCCACTATGATTTGCGGGCACCTGAGGAGAGAAAGGAAGTATCGGCTGGCACCCTGGTCAATCAGGATCATCCCCAGGTGATCGAGATATGGAACCTGGTGTTTATTCAGTTCAACCGCCTGGCCTCAGGGTCATTGGAAAGTTTGCCGGAAAATCACGTGGATACCGGCATGGGTTTCGAGCGCCTGGTACGGGCCATTCAGGAAAAGAGCTCCAACTACGATACCGACTTATTTCAGCCTATCATAGAAGAGATCAGCAGTATGGCGGGCACTCCTTACGGAAAGGACGAGGCCGTCGACGTGGCCATGCGAGTGATTGCCGATCATTTGAGAGCCCTGGTATTTGCAATTGCCGATGGGGAGATTCCCTCCAACAACAAGGCCGGCTATGTGATCCGCCGGATTTTGCGTCGGGCCGTACGTTATGGGTATACCTTCCTGATGATGAATGACCCTTTTATTTACCAACTTGTTCCCACGTTGGTAACTAAGATGGGGGATACATTTCCTGAGATAGAACAGCAAAAAGAATTTATTGGTAAAGTGATCCAAGAGGAGGAGTCGGCCTTTTTACGAACCTTGTCCAATGGGCTTAACCGTTTTAATAAATACTTAGAGACCCTGGGCAAGGAAGAACCCGTTTCCGGATCCTTTGCTTTTGAGCTTTATGATACTTATGGCTTCCCTCTGGACCTGACTCAACTGATGGCCAGGGAGCAAAATCGCCAAGTGGATACAGAGGAGTTTGCCAAGGAGATGAAAGCCCAGAAGGATCGATCGCGTAACGCCCAAAGTAAGGAGGCGGGTGACTGGATACAGGTAAGGGATGGGGAGGAATCTGTATTCCTGGGTTACGAACAGACCTATGCCCCCACCAAAATCACTAAATACCGCCAGGTGACTACCAAAGACAAATCCCACTATCAATTGATATTGGATCAAACGCCCTTCTATGCGGAAAGCGGCGGACAAGTGGGGGATTCCGGTTACTTGCTCGGGGAGAAGAACAAGATTAAGGTTTGGGATACCAAACGGGAGAATAATCTTATTATCCACATGGCTGATAACCTGCCCGATCCGGTGGATGCGACCTTGCAAGCTGAGGTGGACCAATTGCGCAGGCAAGCTATTGAATATAATCACAGTGCTACCCACTTATTACATGCGGCTTTGCGACAAGTTTTAGGCAGTCATGTGCAACAGCGAGGCTCACTGGTGAGTCCGAAAATATTGCGTTTTGACTTCTCGCATTTCAGTAAAGTAACCGGTGAGCAGATCCAGGAAATCGAGCAATTGGTCAACTCCAAGATTCGTGAGAACATCCCCAGGGAGGTGCACGACCAGGTGCCTCTTGAAGAGGCCAAGTCCATGGGGGCTATGGCCTTGTTTGGGGAGAAGTACGGAGATAAGGTAAGGGTCATAAGCTTTGACCCAGGATTTTCCATTGAGCTATGCGGAGGCACACATGTGGCGGCCACCGGTCATATAGGGCTCTTTAAAATTGTTTCGGAGTCGTCGGTGGCTTCAGGCATACGTAGGATAGAAGCCCTAACCGGTGAGGGAGCCGAAGTGTTTGTCAGTGACAAAATCACAACGTTGGAGGGCATAAGCGATCTGCTAAAACATCCTAAGGACACCCGTAAGGCGGTGGAAAACCTGCTTAAGGAGCGGGGTGAATTCCAAAAGCAATTGGAAAAACTGCAGCATCAACAAACGCAGGACGTAAAAGCCAGGCTGCTGCAGGAGATTAAGCCCATAGGGGAGATTAACAGTTTAGTGACCAGCATTTCACTGCCCAATAGCGATGCATTGAAGGGCCTTAGTTTTGAATTGCGCAATCAGGTCGAGAACTTATTAGCCGTATTGGCCGCAGATATACAAGGCAAGCCTCAAATCGCTGTGGTGATAGCAGATAATCTGGTAAAAGAGCGGAAATGGGACGCCGGAGCCTTGGTGCGGGAATTGGCTGCCCTGATCAAAGGCGGCGGCGGTGGACAGGCATTTTACGCCACTGCCGGGGGCAAAGACCTTTCAGGACTTCCCCATGTTGTAAATAAGGGCCAGGAGATCCTGGCAGATATGCTGGGCGTTAATAACCTTGACTCTTAGGTTATGGACCAAGAAATCCGAGATAAGTATCAAGCTGTAATAGGCTTAGAAGTGCACATTCAATTGCTGACCCGAAGCAAACTTTTTGCCGGTGACAGCAATCGATATGGAGACGAGCCCAACACCAATGTGAGCATCATCACGCTGGCCCATCCCGGAACCTTGCCCAAACTCAATAAAAAAGCCCTGGAGCTGGCGGTCAAAATGGGGTTGGCCTGCCACAGCACAATTTCTCAGCGCATGATATTCGATCGTAAAAATTACTTCTATCCGGATCTTCCCAAGGGTTATCAACTTACTCAGGATAGTACCCCCATTTGTGTAGGTGGAAGGATCGGTATTACCACCCACATGGGTGAGCGTGAAATTGAGTTGAATCGTATTCACCTGGAAGAGGACGCCGGTAAATCTTTTCATCCGCATGATGCCCCTGAAAGTCTGGTGGATTTTAACCGCGCGGGCACCCCATTGATCGAGTTGGTCACAGAACCCACTTTACATCAGGCTGAAGAGGCTTATCGGTTATTGGCAGAAATACGCAAAATGGTGCGTTTCTTGGAAATATGTGATGGAAATATGGAGCAAGGTTCCTTAAGATGTGATGCCAATGTTTCCGTAAGACCGGCGGGTTCAAAGGAACTAGGGCCTAAAGTAGAAATTAAGAACATGAATTCCCTGCGCAACGTACGCCGGGCTATAAAACATGAGGTAGAGCGTCAAATATCCCTGTTGGAATCCGGCCATACTATTACTTCGGAAACCCGTAGTTTTCAGGAAAAAACCGGGGGCTCTGTAGCCATGCGAACTAAAGAGGAGCTCAACGACTATCGCTATTTTCCAGATCCGGATCTAAGCCCGGTGGAAATTTCCGACCACTGGTTGCAACAGATAAAAGGGTCTATGCCTAAGCTTCCTCACCAGCTAAAAATGGAATTGCATAAGGACTACGGGTTTAGTGCGGAAGATGTGGAGTTGTTGACAGAATCCCCTGAAATGTACGAATATTACACCCAGACCCTGGAGTTCGTAATGGATCCGGTTACCCCATTAAATTGGCTAAAAGGGCCTATCCGGTCCTACACAAACGATGCTAACCTTACCATTGCGGAACTTTCGCTATCGCCCAAGAAGCTGGGAGAGTTGATAGCCCTAGTGGAAGAGGGTGCCATTAGCTTTTCTCAAGCAGCTCAAAAATTGCTACCTAAGCTTCTGCAGCAGCCCCATTCCAAGCCTAGAGATACTGCCGCATCATTAGGCCTGCTTCAGATAAAGGACGAAAATATATTGGAAGAAGCTGTCGTTGAGATATTGAAAGCCTTTCCCGACAAGGTGGAATCCTTTAAAAACGGTAAAAAGGGTTTACTGGGTTTTTTTATGGGTCAGCTTATGCAGCGGACCGACGGCAATGTGGACCCTAAATTGGCAAATGAACTATTCTCAAAATATTTGAATTAACCTATAAGATAATCCAGATATCATGTACAAAGCACTTTTTTGTTTATCGGTAACGCTTTTGTTATGGGGGTGTCAGCAAACACAGTCCCCCGAACCTAGTTTATATATAAGTGGAACTATCAAGTACCCGGAGACTGGCTTGGTGCTATTGGAGGAGTACGACGATAAACAAGTGGTGGTGATTGACACCCTGGAGGTATCGTTTGATACTTTGTCCCAGGCAGATTCACCCAATGGTGTATGGATACAGGGCGTGTTCAATCACCCTGTTAACATTGACGAACCGGGTTATTACCGGCTCAACTTCTATGAGAAACAGATGGTAAATCTAATACTATCCGATTCAGATCTCAAAGTTGAGGTCGATGGTAATGCGCCCAGAGGACAGGCTCTTATTACGGGTTCGCTGGAAATGGATCAACTGAACAGCGTGAATAACCTGGTCCAGGAATTTCAACAAACAGTAGGTCAATTAAATGTTCAATTTACCCAGGCCAACGCCCAGGGTGAACAAGAGAAAATGACCCAACTCAGGGAGGAATTTGAGGAGCTGGACAAACAACATAAGGCATTATTGAAAAACGAAATCCGCAAGATGGGTAGTTCATTGGCGGTTCTTCAGGTAATTGGTAATCTGGACACCGAGCAGGATTTTGAATTATTAGATAGCTTGGGTAACATTTTTGCTGCCAACCCACCGGATACCAAGCACACCCAAAACTTTTTAGCATACATTGATCAGATACGTGCTCAAAATAAAAGCCGGGCACATGTGCAGGTCGGTAAAGTTGCTCCTGAGATTAACCTACCTAATCCACAAGGAGAGTATGTGGCGCTATCTTCGCTACGGGGAAAGATCGTGTTGGTAGATTTCTGGGCTCAATGGTGTAGACCCTGTCGCATGGAAAATCCCAATATCGTGGCGGCCTATCAAAAATATAAGGGGCAAGGTTTCGAAGTTTTTGGAGTATCACTGGACCGCACCAAAGATAAGTGGCTGCAGGGAATTGAAGAGGATGGATTGGATTGGGTTCAGGTGTCGGATCTGAAATACTGGCAGTCAGCCGCTGCTAAAACCTACGGGATAAACGCTATCCCTGCCTCCTTTCTGCTGGATCGGGACGGTACCATAATTGCCAAGAACCTGAGAGGGCCGGCACTGCACGCCAAGCTTAGGGAGATCATGGGTTAGGGAATAACTGTTGTAAAATACCCCAAAGCTTTCTTTTTCTCTCTTGATCTGTAGCCAATTCAGACAACTGATGGCAATAGACCAACACTTGACCATCGGCTTGGTGCATCTGGTAGAACTCTTTGCTTTCCGGGGCACACCCAAAGAAAAATATTTGTTTGGCTCTAGGATTAATGTCCTGAGAACGGTTTTGAATGGTTAAATCAGCTGCTTTCAAGCCCACAGAGGCAAATATTTTGTACAGAAACTGCTGTTCACTGTCTTTTGGCACCCCCTCAATTATAATGACCGGGCCCTCGGAAGCAGACTTCTTCTTTTCAGGGACTAGGTAAATATCTTCGGTGATGAAATGGGCCAGAAAATCTTGGTGGGTCATAAGCTTACAAATTAAAGATGGATCTCAGTTCCTTAGCTTCTTCCGGTTTCATACGGCCAGCCAGTACCAAGCGCAGCTGTCGTCGTCGCAAGGCCCCCTCGTACAATTCCCTCTCTTCAGGCGTTTCCGGCGATAACTCCGGAACATCGATAGGTTTCCCCAATTGATCTACCGCTACGAAAGTAAAAAAAGCCTTATTGCTGGCGACTTTCTCACCTGAGGGAATATCCTCGGCCCAAACTTCAATGGCCACCTCCATTGAGGAGTTAAAAGCCCGGGAAACTTGGGCCTTCAAGGTCACTACATTGCCTAGACGTATGGGTTTGCCGAACGAAACATTATCAACTGAAGCGGTGACCACTATGCGATTGGAGTGCTTTTGGGCCGCAATGGCAGATACGATGTCCATCCAGTGCATTAACCTGCCTCCCATTAGATTATTAAGGGTATTGGTATCGTTGGGCAATACCAATTCGGTCATGGTTACACAGGAGTCTTTTGCGAATTTCTTTTTTCTAGCCATATATTTATTTTTTCCAACCCTGTTCTCCCAATAAGGGCACAAAACTAAAATAATTATGCTCCTTTTTTATCAGCTTCCCATCGGGCTTCTTTTGTATGGTGATCATTTTTTGACGAGTTGAACCTCCTACGGGTATCACCAAAATCCCGTTATCACTAAGTTGCTCGATCAGTGCCTGGGGTACACTAGGCGCCCCAGCGGTTACAATGATCTTATCATAAGGAGCATAAGCGGGGAGTCCTTTTGAACCATCACCGTGAATAAAATGGGCATTGTAACCCATCAAGGGCAACATCTGTCGTGCCTTTAAGTAGAGTGACTTTAGGTATTCAATAGTATAGACTTTAGCTCCCAGTTCCAGTAAAACACAGCACTGGTAACCGGAGCCTGTACCGATCTCTAAAACCTTGTCCCCTGGTTCAATTTGCATTAACTGGGTTTGAATAGCCACCGTATAGGGCTGACTAATAGTTTGACCTTCACCGATCGGAAAAGCCTTGTCCTGATAAGCGTGTTCCAAAAACGCCTGATCAAAAAACACGTGCCGGGGAACCTGATTTATGGCCGCCAGTACTTTGGGATCATTGATCCCTTTTTTCTCTAAAGTTCGGATGAGGGCTTTACGCAGGCCCCGGTGACGATAACTGTCTTCAAACATCTATATTAGCCTTCCAGCTACGAATATAGTTGAATCTTACAGGAGTTCTTTAATCAAATTTAAATTTTACCGAGGTCCCTGAAAATTAAAAGAAGAAGAAAGGATTACTGGAACACATTGACTAAATTCCGCACATGTTCACGGGGATAATAGAAGCTTTGGGGAGTGTAAAGACCAAACAGATGGAAGGGTCAAATTGCCTATTAACCATTGAAGCGCCTCTGGCCTCGGAGCTACAGGTGGATCAAAGCGTTTCGCATAACGGGGTATGTCTGACCGTAACTGCTTTACTTCCCAATAACCAATATCAGGTAGCAGCCGTGGAAGAAACCTTGGAAAAATCGAATTTGGGAGATTTGCAGGTGGGTTCATTGATCAACCTGGAGCGTTCTATGAAATGGGGCGGCCGAGTCGATGGTCATCTGGTACAGGGGCACGTGGATCTAACCGGTACCTGTAAAAATATCCAGGAGAAAGATGGCAGCTGGATCTTCACCTTCGAATTTCAATCGCAGAACCGCCATCATCTGGTGGTGGAGAAGGGCAGCATCTGTATAAATGGGGTGAGTCTTACCTGCTTCAATACTTCCGCACACAGTTTCGATGTCACCATAATCCCCTATACTTTTGAACACACCAACTTCCAAGGCCTTAACCCGGGCCACAGTGTCAATCTTGAGTTCGATATCATCGGCAAATATGTTCAGCGTCTGATGGAAAAGCGAGACTGACTTGATTCTTTGAGGGATATAGTGTTACTTAGTTTCTTTAGCTATTATTATGGATACCGTTAAATGCATTGTGGTAGACGATGATCCCATGTCTTTGCAGGTGATCAAGCATTTTGTGGAAAAGACTAATTTTTTAGAACTGAAACACGAGTGTCAAAGTGCTATTGAAGCCTCAAATGTCCTGAGGGAAGAGAATGTAGATTTGATTTTCCTGGATATTCGCATGCCGGAAATGACAGGTATGGATCTGGTTAAGAGCCTGGAAGACGATTATGAGATCGTTTTGGTTACGTCCGAAACAGATCATGCTATCGAAGCCATCGAGTATAATGTTACGGATTATTTGGTCAAGCCCATTGAATACCGCCGCTTTTTGAAAGCTGCGGAAAAAGCTCGTAAAAACATCGAACGCCTGATTGATCTTAATGATAATCAGAAAGATATCTATGTAAAATCTGAAGCTAAGATTGTAAAGATAGATCTTGATGATATTTTATATATAGAGGCACTAGCCGACTATGTGATCATCAATACCTCGGCGAAGCGACACATCGTGCATTCCACCATGAAAGGGATTGAAAAGAAAATGCCCTCCAAAAACTTCATCCGCGTTCACAGATCCTATATCGTAAATACCGACAAGATTTTGTCTATGGAAGATCTGAATATTAGGATTGGAGACAAATCAATTCCCATCGGAGCCAGCTTCAAAGCAGCATTTCTCGATAAGCTCAATTTCTTGTAATCTGAAAATTAAAGGGCACCTTCCCGGACAGCCAAAGCGTAAACCGATATACTAAGTAACCCAGGAATATACCTACTAAGGCTCCGCCGATAATATCCAGAGGATAATGAACACCCAGGTAGATGCGGCTATAGCTGACCACCAACGGCCATATGAAGAGCAACCAGATCCCACGGTGCTGGCCATGAAACAAAAACCAGAAGAAAGTACTCACCGCAAAGCTGTTAGCTGCATGAGATGATACGAATCCATAATAACCCCCACACTTGGTAACGATTCTTACCAGATGGCCAATCTCCGGATCGTGGCAAGGGCGATAGCGTTGGAAGAAAGGTTTCATAAAGGAAGAGGTGAGCTGGTCGCTGATCACCACCAGCAATACCACTGCTACAATGCTGTAAACGGCTTGCCAGCCAAATTGTCTGATCAACAAATAGAGCAGAAGCATATAGAGCGGTATCCAATTAAATTTTTCCGTAATACCGGCCATGAGCATATCCAGAAACGGGCTGCTCAGGCGGTGAATGTGCAGCATCAGTTCTTGGTCCCAGCCGGTAAGGAAATCAATAATCTGCTCCATCCACCCAATTTATGCCTTTTTTAAGACCTCGCAAGGTTTGGTGTTCTTCGGTGCCTTCTGCAGGGCGGTGATCATAGTTCCATTGAGCTTGCGGCGGAAGACTCATTAAAATGGACTCCGTGCGACCACCGGTATCCAATCCGAATTTAGTTCCTTTGTCCCAAACCAAATTAAATTCCACATAGCGACCGCGCCGTATCATTTGCCACTCCTTTTCTGCTTCACCATAAGTCAACTGGTGGTTCTTTAACATCAGCTTACTATAAATTGGCACGAAGGCCGATCCTACTGCTTGCACGAACTCCCAGCGTTGTTGTTTGCTAAAGCCTTGCTGATCGGTAAGACGATCGAAAAATATACCGCCCACACCGCGGGTTTCTTCGCGGTGCTTCAAGTAAAAGTAATCGTCGGCCCATTGCTTGAATTCCGAATAATAAGAGGCATGGAACTGATCACACACTTGTTTAAGCTGGCTGTGAAACGCGCGTGCATCCTGCTTATCGATATAATGCGGGGTAAGGTCAATGCCTCCACCGAACCACCAGGAACCGCTGGTCATTTCGAAGTAACGCACATTCATATGGATTATGGGTACTTTCGGATTATGCGGATGCAACACGATGGAAACCCCGGTAGCGAAGAAATCGGCCGGCTGGAGTTTCAAAGCGTTTAATATGTTGTCAGGCGTAGGACCATGCACAGCCGAAAAATTCACTCCGCCTTTTTCCAAAATCCTACCATTTTTGATGGTACGGGTACGGCCTCCGCCTCCCTGGGGACGTTCCCAGAGGTCCTGTTGAAATTTGCCGGCACCATCGGCCTTTTCCAAGTCCTGGCAGATATTGTCCTGCAGCTTTTTGAACCATTGGGCGATTTGGTCTTTCGTAGGCTCCATAGGGCTGTAAAGCTATTTAATATCTAAATAAGAAATCAAAAAAGGCTAACTATAATTGAAGCACCTAGGCTATATTTTGTAATTTTAAATCCCGGAGCGGCGCTTTGGGCAATATCAAACAAACAACAACCGTATATGGGAACCGCCTCGCAGCAGGTCTCAAGATCCAAGATAAAACAGAAAACCCTCCTTGAAGCCTACCGGCTGATGTGCACCGCTCAGAGTATGGCACAACTATACGAAGACGAGCGAGCAGTATGCAGTAAATATGTGCACAGTACTTCGCGCGGTCATGAAGCGATCCAATTGGCAGCGGCATTACAGATACTTCCCCAGGATTATCTCTCGTTGTATTACCGGGACGATTCATTCCTTCTTGGTCTGGGAATGTCCCCCTTCGAATTAATGCTGCAGCTGTTGGCGAAGGCCGATGATCCGTTTTCAGGAGGTAGAAGTTATTATTGCCATCCTTCTCTGAAACGTGAAGGATTCCCCACCATACCCCATCAGAGCTCAGCCACCGGAATGCAGGCAATCCCCGCCACTGGCATGGCTCATGGACTTCAGTACCTGGCGGATGAGGGACTGCTGAAGGGCCGTAATAAGCCGGTGGTAGTGTGCTCCTTGGGAGACGGGTCGGTCACTGAGGGTGAAGTTTCAGAAGCCTTTCAAATGGCGGCATTGAAACAACTTCCGATCCTGTATTTGATACAGGATAATGACTGGGGCATCTCCGCCACCGGGGATGAAATGCGCAGTATGGATGCCTACGAGTTCATAGCCGGCTTTAAAGGCATTGAGCGCATGCGGGTTGACGGATCGGATTTTGTGGACTCTTACCTAGCATTAAAGGAAGGATTGGATTATGTAAGAAAAGAACGTCGCCCTTTACTGATCCATGCCAAATGCCCACTGTTGGGTCACCATACCAGTGGGGTACGTAAAGAATGGTATCGCAGCGAAGAAGATTTGCAGCGGCATGCCCAGGACGATCCCCTCATAAAATTCCATGGCTATCTTTTAGATGGGGGAGTAGATGCTAAGAAGTTAGAGGACATAGCCGCCAAAGCACAAAAAGCGGTTCAACAAGACTACCAGAAGGCGGTGAATTCGGATGATCCCCATCCCAGCAGTGTAATGGATCATGAGTTCGCTCCCACGCCGATATTAAATGAAAAAGGGTCGCGCGAACCTGAGGGATCGGAGAAAGTGCTCATGGTAGATGCGGCCTTATACGCCCTTGACGAAATCTTACAGCAGCATCCGGAAGCCCTGCTTTACGGCCAGGACGTAGGGGGGCGCTTGGGAGGGGTTTTCAGAGAAGCTGCCAACCTCACTAAAAAATATGGGGTAAATCGGGTATTTAATACCCCCATTCAGGAAGCCTATATCGTGGGATCCACAGCTGGTATGTCGGTTGTTGGTTGTAAGCCGGTAGTGGAGATCCAGTTTGCTGATTATATCTGGCCCGGTATCAATCAATTGGTGGAGGAGCTATCCAAGTCATGCTACCTTTCCCGTGGTCAATTTCCCGTTCAATCCCTGATCCGGGTGCCTTTAGGAGCTTATGGTGGAGGAGGCCCCTATCATTCCGGCAGTATAGAATCTACTCTGCTGAATATTAGAGGAATAAAGGTGGTTTTTCCTAGTAATGCCGCTGACATGAAGGGACTCTTCAAAGCGGCATTTTATGATCCTAATCCGGTAGTAATGCTGGAACACAAAGGTCTGTATTGGTCCAAGGTTCCCGGTACGGAGGCTGCCAAAACCAAAGAGCCGAACGAGGAATATATCATTCCGTTGGGTAAAGCCCGCATGGTACAAGAGGCCCAGCAGGTATACAAGCAAGAGGGAAGTGCGGCGGTGATTGTCACCTATGGCATGGGAGTTTATTGGAGCCTGGCTGCCAGTAAAGAGTTCTCACAGCGGGTAAGCATAATAGATCTAAGAACCCTGAATCCCTTGGATTGGGGATTGGTCGAGCAGCAGGTACAGCAGCACCACCGCTGCCTGGTACTTACCGAGGAACCAATACTCAACTCCTTTGCCGAGTCTCTAGCCGGTCGGATCAGCAATCGATGTTGGGAATATCTGGATGCCCCAGTAGCTTTCTACGGAGCTCATAACTTGCCGGCGGTCCCATTAAATGTAGATCTGGAAGCGGCCATGTTGCCTAATGCCGAAAAAGTAAGAGAGCAGTTGGAGCAATTGCTCAACTACTAGAAGGGGTATCCAATACCGATGTTCAAGATGATGGAGTTCTCTCTAGTGTCATCAAGACCACCAAATTTGAAATCATCCAAAACCCATCGCTGTCCCTCAGGACGTGCCGGTTCATAGGCTTTTATTCCCAGATCCACACGCATGATCAGGAAAGTAAAGTCCATGCGCAATCCCAGCCCAGTGCCCAAAGCTATTTCTTTGTAAAAACGATCCGCTTCAAATTTTCCACCGGGTCGTCGTACCTCTCCATCGTCGCTGACATCGTCTCGAATGGTCCAAATATTGCCGGCGTCTATAAAAAATGCCCAATCCAGGAATCCCACCAAATTTTGACGAAATTCCAGACTGGCCTCAAATATAATTTCTCCGGGTTGTTCAAAGTTGTAGTCAATAATACCATTCTCATCGAGTGGTGTATAAGATCCCGGTCCCAGTCGGCGAGGACCCCAGGCTCGGATACTGGAACTGCCGCCGGCGAAGAAGTTCTTTTCATAGGGAAGTATCAGATTATCACCGTATGGAATGCCTATTCCAGCATTCAGGCGCCAAGCCACGGCTCCTCTAGCCGATAAGGGAATCAGTCTACGGTAATCTACATTGAACTTTAAAAATTTGTAATTCTGAAGACTGTCACGCTCCAGGAAATCAGTCCCGAAAAAATTTAAAAAAGTGCCGCCGCTTTCTGCAAATAGTCGCAAGTAAGAGCTCTTGTTCTGATAGGTACCGTATTGGTTAAAGTCAAACAGGGAATTGAAGTACATGCTGCTGACGAAGGACCTTTCAAACGCCCGGTGGAAACTGGTTCCCAGGCTATCGCTTTCATCCAATACTTCTTTGAATTCTTCAGATTCGTTACGAGTGTTGATGAGATTAACATCGGCCAGTGTAAAATTGAATAAACGACTTTGGTCCCGTTGCCAACTGTACCCCAGGGAAGCATTGAGGTTGTCACGGGTAAAATCGTCACGATCCACAAATTCATAACCTACGGAAATACGGGTTTTGGGGTTAAGCTCGCCCAGCCGTGATTTAAAATTATTGCCCAAGGGAAAGACGAAATCTGGTAACGTCAAAGAAAGATTGCCTCCTACCTCCAGGCTGTTGGCAACCCGGCCGTTGTTGCTGTAGGAAGTAACTCCATCTATTCCGAAACGGCCGCTAATTTGGAAGATCTCCAGTCCCCCAAAAGTATTGCGATTTTTGAGGTTGAAGTTGTAAAACGGGCCAGGCACCCTCTGATTAGCGGTTACGTTTATTCCTACTTCATGGGTAAGCTGATAGCGATCAAGGGGACTGGTGAAAATGTTGGCTATAAATTTACCACCGGTAGTGTCGTAGTTTATGTTGACAAACTTGAACATATCCAGATTGGCCAATTGACGCTGAGTGGAGAAAGTTTTCTCCTTACTGTAGAGGTCACCGGGGTAAATGAACAAACGGTGATCCAGTATCTTTTTAGAGTATTTTTCTTCAAAATACCGGTAGGTGATCCGGTTGAAGTAGCGACTCTGTCGCTGAGTTCCAATATTCGGAGTATTGGCATCGGTGGTAAAGATCACGCTGTCCACCTTGAAAACTTTATGAAATCCACGTTTGGAGGGAGTATTTACAATGGTTTTCATGGCCACTTTGCGGTTTCCCAAAATGGCCGTGTCTACAGCAAATTCGATAAATTGACGACTGAACTCAAAGTAGCCGTTGTTCTTCATTAAGTTCTCCAACCGAATGATCTCTTGATCGAAGTTTTCAGTGTCGTAGTTGTCACCTTTCTTGATCAAACTGCCCTTCTGATGGGCCTGCACTAGTTCTGTTATAGCACTGTCACCGGTTGTCAGGATGAGGCTATCCAGCACGTAGGGTCGGTCTTCCACCACTTGGTAGGTGACATAGGCTCTTCTGTTAGAATAGCGTATTGAACTGGAAACCTGCCCGTGAAAATACCCTTTGCTCTGAAGAAACTGCACCATCTTCTGCTCACCAGTCGCTGTTAATGTGCTGTCGAAGACTGAAAGGGGCTCACCCCATTGCATGAACTTATTGCCGTTCTTAAGCACATTGTCCACTTTTGCAATCTTGTTTTGCTTGCGGTTCTGCAACCGGGTGATTTTGGCATTTTCTCCTGCATTAGAGGCGATCTTACGATCAAACTTAGCGGCGATCTTTTCCTTCTTTTTTAGGATCTTGACGGAATCGTATTTTTTACTCCCTACCTGATACATCCAGGTGTAAAGTGAGATGGGGAATATTTTTAGCACTTTTCTGTTGGGCTTTTGCTGATACAGCTCTTCCAGTCTCTCCGTCTCAATTTCCTTGGTCCCCCGGATCTTGTTGCGGTTGAGCAGATATTCATCCTCTTGCAGGCTTTTAGTGCCGATACAACTAGTAAATATGGAAAGGAGGACCAGGCAGTATAAAAAATTGTATATTTTCAACTTGGTTTTACTGCCGGATATGATCTCAAAAGGCACTATAAGGTTTATTAAGTCTTTGCAATTAAAGAAATACCGCAAAAAAGCACAAAGCTTTTCAGTTGAAGGAGCAAAAAGCGTGCTGGAATTAGCTAAAAGCTCCTTTGAGATCACCCATCTGATTGTGACCAAACCATTCTGGGAGGACAACGAAAAATCTCTCAAAATGTTGGAGGACCGGGTGGCAGTGGTTACCAATAAACAGTTGACTGTTATTAGTGCATTCAAGACCAATGAAGCGGTTTTGGCAGTGGCTCGATTCAGGCCCCTTCCACCTTGGGAGATTGAACCTGATGAGTATGTGATCGCTTTGGACCGCATCCGTGATCCTGGAAATTTCGGTACCATCCTGCGCATCGCCGATTGGTATGGGATCCATAAAGTAGTGGCTTCGTCCGATAGTGCAGACTATTATCATCCTAAAGTGATCCAGGCCAGCATGGGTTCTTTCACCAGGGTAGTGGTTTACCACCAGGATCTTCACAAGACGCTGCAAGGTATGGAAAATATTTTTGCTGCCAGCATGATGGGGGAGGATGTACATAAGGTGGACTTCCCCACGGGCGGGGTATTGGTGATTGGTAACGAAGCTCGAGGCTTGGACGCCAGTCTGACTCCCTTTATTCACAAAACGGTGTGTATTCCTGGCTATGGGACGGCGGAATCGCTGAATGCTGCGGTTGCCACCGCGGTGATTTGTGATAATATCCGACGCTCCTTAAATACTAACTAGCTTCGGCCGCCTCTTTTCTCATTTTATGCGCCAGCTCATGGCCTAAATACCGGTCGATAAGGTAATGGCCTAAATAAATCATGGGGGTGAGCAAAATGGCCAGGGCAAATTTATAAATGTAGTTCACTGTTCCAATAGCCAGGACCCGCACCAGATCCCAGTCAGCCCCTACGTAAAATGCGATCATCAATACCACATAACTATCGATAAACTGCGATACCACGGTAGAACCGGTAGCCCTCAGCCAAACTTTTCCTTCACCTGTAAGTCGTTTGATACGATGGAAGACCAGTACGTCCACTATTTGCCCTACCAAAAAAGCTACCAATGATCCCACGATGATCCACAAGCCTTGTCCGAAAACTTTACGGAATGCCAGGTCCATATCAGGTATACTTTGTGTAGGGTCCGTTTGCAATCCGCTTTGAAATTGCCACCACTCATTTGGTACCAAATTGATGCCCCAAAAAAACATGAAGAAGGCGTAAAGGATTAAGATTACTGCCATATTAGATAAGGTGCGCACACCTTTTTTTCCATAGTATTCATTAATTACATCAGTCATAACGAACACTACGGGCCAAAGCATGACTCCGGCGGTCAGGTTAAAGCCCAAGCCATCAACTCCAAACAGTTTCAGGTTGAGCGGTTCGAATCCTAATGAAGCCTCCAGGGAGAAGATCTTTACCCCAATGAACTCGGCCACCAGGGTATTGGTGATAAAGAATCCTCCCAGGATCAAAAACAACCGATGCTTTTTCTCCATAATTAATGTTCTACGGCAATGCGTTCTCCCTCAATGGCCAGTTGACTATTAGAGAAGACTTCTTGAGCTTCTTCCAACAAGGGGTTCAGATCCCGGTAGCGAATTGAAAAATGTCCCAGGACCAATCTCAAAACCTCAGCTTTTTGCGCGATCCTGGCGGCTTCCAGGGCGGTACTGTGATAGGTGTCATGTGCCCGTTGTTTTCTGTCGCTTAAAAAGGTAGATTCATGGTAAAGCAGGTCCACTCCTTTAATATAAGTGATGATCTCTTCATTATAGCGGGTATCGGAACAGTAAGCATAGGAGCGAGCCTTTTTAGGTGGAAAGGTATACTGTTCCAGCCGATACTTGATACTGCCATTACCGTCGGTAACGTGATTGCCTGATTTCAGAATACTTATTTCATCCGTGGACAGCACCCGCAGGTCCTGTTCTTTGTTCAACCTGTACGGTCTGGGCTTCTCCTTAAATAAAAACCCCGTGCAGGGGATGCGGTGGTCCAGAGGAAAGGAGGTGACAGTAATTAAGTCAGTTTCCAGGATAAGATGAGAAACATCAGGATCCAACTCCACAAACTTGATCTTGTAGCAAAGCACCATTTCAGTATACTTCAGGTGCATGGTAATGATATTGTCTAATCCCGGTGGTCCGAATATGGTGAGGTCTTCATCCCTTTGCCGGAGGTGCATGGTGGAAATAAGGCCCACTAAACCCAGGTAGTGATCTCCGTGAAGATGACTAATAAATATGTGTTGAATTCGATTGAGTTTAACACGGTACCTGCTGATTTGCATCTGAGTACCCTCACCACAATCTATCAGGAATGCCTGATTTTCAATTCTTAATACCTGGGCCGATTGATGCCTGCTATGGGCAGGCGCTGCTGAGTTGGAACCGAGTATGGTTAATTCAAACGACAATTATAAGCCGTTTTCATCTCCTTTAAGATCCCCTTCGATTTCGTGCATGAACACAGCATCACGAGCCTCCTCGACAGAAGGGAGTATGTTCAGGATAGAATCCAGCTGAGATATTTTTATCAACTTGATCACATGGTCGGAGATAGAGGTCAGTACCAGTACACCTCCACCGTCATTGGTGATACGGTTCCCCACCAATAAGGCGCTAAGGCCAGATGAGTCAATATATTTGACTTCCTTCAAATCCAAGATCACGTTCTTGGTGCCTTCGGCATGCAGACTTACAAAATCAGATTTTAACTGAGGGGCCAGGGTAGAATCAAGTTTTTCTTCGTGAAGGTTTATTAAGGTGTATTGTTCTTGTTTGTCTATGGTATATTTCATGCCTTTGAATAGTTTCCGTTCTTAATTATCTACAGGATCTGCTAAAAACTGCAAAATACACTGTTGAATTTGGTCGAGGTTATGAGGTTGTTCAGGTTTCTGAAAAGGCTCTCCCATTACCTTTTCGTATAATTCAATATACCGCTCTGAAATGGAATTTACAACCTCGTCGGTCATTTCGGGTACGGTTTGTCCTTCCAGTCCCTGAAAGCCATTGCTCATCAACCATTCTCTAACGAATTCCTTGCTAAGTTGTTTCTGAGGCATTCCTTTTAACTGTCGGTCCTCATAACCTTTGGCATAAAAATATCGAGAAGAATCGGGAGTATGGATCTCGTCAATTAGGATGACCTCATCATGATACAGACCGAATTCATACTTAGTATCTACCAGTATCAACCCTTTGGAAGCGGCAAGCGCAGTGCCACGGTCAAACAAGGCTTGAGTGTACTGTTCCATGATACGGTAGTGATCTTCGTTTACAATGCGATCCTTCAAGATCTCCTCCCGGGAGATGTCCTGGTCATGGCCCTCTGCTGCTTTGGTGGTAGGGGTAATAATAGGTTGGGGCAGCCGGTCGTTTTCTTTCAGCCCGTTAGGCAAAGGCACACCACAAATGGTGCGTCTCCCTTCCTGGTATAGTCTCCACGAATGTCCTGCCAAATATCCTCTGATCACCATTTCGACGGGTAATGGTTCACACCTTTTTCCAATAGTCACGTTGGGGTGTGGGGTGGCGATCAACCAATTCGGAACCAGGTCTTCTGTAGCGCCCAGAAAACTGGCGGCAATTTGATTTAAGACTTGTCCTTTATGGGGTATAGGGCTGGGGAGAACTACGTCAAAAGCTGAAATGCGATCGGTAACTACCACCGCCATAGTATGGGTAAAATGGTAGACATCTCGTACTTTGCCGCGATAGAATTTTTCCTGGCCAGGAAAGCTGAAATTTGTTTCTTTGATGGCCCAACTCATGGTGTCCAAATTTAAGGAAAAAAAATAGCCAGCAATAAATTTTACTGTTCAAATAGTTCCTCGTTCTCTATTTTACCACGGTTGAATGTGACCTTTTTTACTAGGACACCGGATTCATTGAAATATTCCCAAACTCCGATTTCCTTGTCTTTAAGGTATTTGCCTTTAGTTTCAACTTGACCTTGAATAAAGAATCGCTGAAAAGGACCGGTTTTTTTCCCAAGTTTATAATCTGTTTCACTGGCAATCTGGCCCTGTGGGTGATAGGTGCGTACGGTACCGTGAGTTAGCCCCTGCAGAAAAGGCTCTTCGGAGTGCTTACTACCCAGGGAATCGTAGGTGACCCTGCTTTGGATCTTGCCCTCCTGATATTCTTCCAGGGATTTGAGTTCTTGATTGGTATGAAAGTATTTCCATTGCCCGAAGGGCTGACCCTTCTTATGGACCTTTTCGGCAGCCATGGTTCCTGTGGGATAATACTCGGTAATCTTACTGTCTTTTTCCATTTGCTGGTACACGGCCTTTGATTTTACGGTGCCGTCGGGGTAGTATTGGTAGTTTTCTCCCTGCCGCTTGCCCATTTCATAATCATATTGGTGTTTTAGTGCACCGGAAGAGTAATATGCTTTATTAGGACCGTTCAGCATACCATCCAGGTAATTTCCCTCTTGGATCAATTGTCCCGTCTTATTATACGTTTTAAAAACACCTGATTTCTTGCCGCTTTCCAACTGCGATTCTGTATCCAGCTGTCCGTTTGGGTAGTAGGTCTTGAAAAACCCGTTCACCAATCCATCGGTGTAGTTGGCTTCTGAGCGCAGCTGTCCATTGGGGTAGTACTTTTTAGAAATACCGTTAGGTTTTCCCCGGGCATAGATAATCTCACTTTTTAAGTTACCGCCAGCATGATACTCCACGATCAGTCCGTCCGGTTTGCCATGAGCAAAGTGTGCTTTACTCTTGACGGTACCATCATCGAAGTAGGTGATCAAATCACCCTGGATAGTGTCTTGCTGAAAATGGACCTCCTGGATCAATTTTCCGTTTTGGGCATAGGCCTTAACTAATCCATGTCGCTTGCCATTCTTAAAATTAGTGACGCGCAGAGCAGTGCTATCCGGGTAGAACTCTTCAAAAGTGCCGTACTTTATGCCTTTTTCAAACTGTCCGCGTATGGCTAGAGCACCGTTTACATGGTATTTTGCATAGGGACCGTGCACCAAGTTGGAATCTCCCTTCAGGATCTGATATTCTTCGTTTATCCGGGTTTGAAGGGAATCGTAATAGGTTCGGACCCAAGTTTGGCCATAGGCGTGAGTACCGAGGAGGAAGCCCACTGTAATTGCTAAAAATGCTTTCATATCTAAAAAATACCTCCTAAAAAACGTTGGCCAGGGGAAGTTATTATACTTTTTCCAAAACCAGGGCGGAAGCACCACCCCCTCCGTTACAGATACCGGCCACTCCAATTTCTCCCTCTTTGTGGTGCAATACACTGTTTAGGGTGGTGAGGATACGTGCTCCACTGCACCCCAAGGGGTGTCCAATAGCTACCGCACCTCCGAAAACATTGACCTTATCGGCATCCAGGTCCAAATTGATATTGTTGGCCAAGGCCACCGCAGCAAAGGCCTCATTTATTTCATAAAAGCTCACATCTGAACTGTCTATGCCTGCATGGGCCATAGCTCTAGGTATAGCCAGCGAAGGGGCGGTGGTGAACCACAAAGGGTCTTGAGCGGCATCTGCAAACCCTCGAACTTTGGCTATGGGCTTAACACCCAATGTTTCGACTTTTTCCTTAGACATGAGGATCAGCGCTGCCGCTCCGTCGTTGATAGTTGAAGCATTAGCAGCGGTCACCGTACCCTCCTTGGAAAATACCGGGCGCAAGCCGGGGATCTTTTCAAAATTTACTTTCTTGAATTCTTCATCTTCGGTCATGACTACCGGGTCACCCTTTCTCTGAGGGATCTCTACCGGAATGATCTCATCCTTGAAGTATCCGGATTCCGTGGCTGCGGCCACTCTCTGGTAGGAGGAGATGGCATAATTATCTTGCTGCTCGCGGGTAATGTTCATTTCTTTGGCGGTGTGATCGGCACAGTTGCCCATGGCAAATTGGTTATACACTTCCCACAAACCATCTTTTTCCAGGCCGTCTACTAAAGTGCCTTGCCCGTACTTATAGCCAAACCGGGCTTTGGGCAAATAGTACGGGATATTACTCATGCTCTCCATTCCTCCGGCAACCACTACATCATTGATGCCCAACATGATGGACTGGGCTCCCAGCATCACCGATTTCATCCCCGAAGCACATACTTTATTGACTGTGGTACAGGGTACATTATGGCCGATACCTGCTTGAATGGCTACTTGCCGTGCCGGGGCTTGTCCCAGATTTGCAGAGATCACGTTGCCAATGAAAACCTCATTTACTTCTTTGGGGTCTACCTGGGCTTTTTGCAGTGCTCCCTGAACCGCTTTAGTTCCTAATTCTACTGCGGTAAAGCCGGAGAGGCTCCCCCCGAAACTTCCAATGGGCGTACGTACCGCGGAAATTACAAATACTTCTTTCATGAGTGAGTTATTTCTACATTACCAGTCCGGCTTACCACTGTCGGGTTTTTTAGTGGACTTCCTTTTGTTTTGTTGAATATACTGGACTTCAGCGTTCTTCATGGCCTCCAGGATCATCTTGGCTTTTTCCTCGCTGATCTTCATTTCTTCAATTTTGGACGGATCGGTCGGTCGTTCCTGGGCTTGCTGCTCCTGTTGCTGCTCGTCCTGTGGTTGTTGAGGGTTTTGTTCCTCTCCTTCCTGGGGCTCTCCCTCCTTTTGTTCGGATTCTTCCGGTTTTTGTTCACCTGACTGATCTTCCTGTTGCTCATCCTCTCCGGACTGCTGTTGTTCTTGGTTTTGTTGCTCCTGATTCTGCTGATCCTGCTGCTCTTTATTTTGATCTTGTTGCTGTTGATCTTGATCTTGTTGCTGTTGATTGTCCTGATCTTGATCCTGATTTTGCTGTTGTTCCTCCAGCATCTTACTCACCAATTCGTAGTTGAATCGAGCGTCTTCATTTTGTGGGTTTATGCGTAATGCCGACTTGAACATTTCTTTGGCTTCTTGCAGGCCTTCCCCACCTCCTGATTGTTCGGAAAGCTGGTAACTCATCACCCCTAACTGATTGTAGGCCGAGGACCTGATGGGGCTACTGGTGTTGAAGTTCTGCGAAAGTGCGGTGTATTGAATTTGGGCTGTTTCCAGATTTTTACCTATATCTTCTGTAGCGGCTTTAGGCTCTTCGGCATTGTTGCCCTCCAGACCTTTTGCCAGGCCTCCGTCCAGGTTCAGCAAAAAATAAGCGGCATTGGCATAGTTCATTAAAACCCCTTCTTCCTGTATCTGAAAGGAATCAACTAAAATCCTGTAACGCTCCACGGCGTTTTGATAATCTCCCTGTAAGTAAGATTTCTGAGCTTCTGATTTCAGCTTATTGATCTTGGCTATATCGTTGACCAATCCCAAAGATGCTGCCAGTATGAGGATGGTGAGCGTTCTCATAGTTTGATAATATTAATCCTTATCAAAAAGTCCAGTAACATAAAGATCAGGGCAAGGCCCAGGAAATAGTAATACTTGTTGGTGGAAACATCAATTATTCGGGTATCGCGCAACTCTCCCTCGATTTCACTGATGGTACTAATTAAACGATTTACGTCGTTTTTAGTGCTATTGATCTCAAAATATTTACCATCAGTTAGTGAAGCGACATCTTTCAAACTTTTGGCGTTGAGTTTAGAGATCACCTCTTTTCCCTGCCGGTCTCGTTTGACACCTGCCCGGGTAACGATGGTGCTGCCTTCTGAGGTTCCCACTCCCAGGGTAAATAGTTTTATGCCCCTGGCTTCAATGAGTTCGGCGGTTTCACGGGTAGTGTCCCCAAAATCCTCTCCGTCACTGATCAGCAGGATTACTTTTGATTTTTGTTGTGTGATGGTGGACTCTTTGCTGCTTAGTTTTTCTAAAGCCAGGTTAAGAGCTGGGGTAAAATCTGTGCCGTTACTCTCTACCAGGTTGGTGTGGAGTGTTTCAATGAAAAGATTTAAGGCACTCTGATCATAAGTGAGCGGGCATTGTACAAAAGCTTCTGATGAAAAAATAATGAGCCCCAGGCGATCGCTGTTAAATGCCGAGACGATCTTTTTAAGTTCGAATTTGACCTTTTCCAGGCGACTGGGTTGAACGTCAAATGCATTCATGGAAGCGGAAAGATCTACTGCGATGTAAATGTCCTTTCCCACGGATTTGATCTCCTGGGTGGACTCGCCGAAACTGGGCCCTAAAAGAGCAACGATCAAAAGAGCGAAATACAAGCTTCGAATCACCAGTTTAAAGACAACCTTCCCAAACCCGGCACCAAGTCTTTGGGAAACAATATACATACGTACCAGGTAGGCTCCGTATAGTAATACAAAAGCGCCGATCAGAATTAATTCCGTATAACCCAGTGATTTAAACCAACTCATCTCTCTTCCACTAAAGAGCCAAAGATAAGAAAGCAGTTTCTAAGCATCAACCGCATTTCCTGCCTTGAATTCTGCCAAACAGTGGTATGCCCTCAAATTTTCAATAAAGGGATAAATAAGAGAGGGGATGATATGTTAAAAATTGTTAAAAATTCGATTAATGGAATTTTACCCTCCATTCTTTAATCGAATGCAGACTTAACAGAGTGGGTGAAGTTTAATTTGTTTGACAGCTGTAATCCTCTAAATTTATCATCCGATCAATTTAACGAAGCCTGCAATGACCTCCAGACTTATAGTATTTGTCCTGATTTTATGGACATCCTGTGTTTCCTCACCGGAAAGTAATCAAGACCAGCCGCCAAATATAATATTTTTATTTGCTGATGATTTCACCTACTCCGCAATCCATGCATTGGGCAATGATATCATTCATACTCCTAACCTTGATAAGTTGGTCAAAGGGGGAGTGTCTTTTACCCATGCTTACAACATGGGAGGTTGGCACGGAGCCATTTGTGTGGCTTCCCGATCCATGATCATTTCCGGTACCTCCCTGTGGAAAGCAAAAGACATGGAAACCCGCTGGATGGCAGAAGAAGCCCAAGCTGCCAATCAAACCTGGGGCAAATTACTTGGTGATGCCGGCTATGACACCTACATGAGTGGCAAATGGCATGTACAGATCCCTGCTGAACAGGTGTTTGATGTTGTGCGGCATATAAGGCCAGGAATGCCCCCTGATTATTGGGTGGGTAATGATACCACATGGCGAAAATTGAGTTCAGCGTTCCAAAGAGGTGAGGATGTTATGCCAATGATGCCGTTGGGCTATAACCGTCCATTACATGAACAAGACACCAGTTGGCAGGCCTGGGATCCTAAGCATGGAGGATTCTGGCAGGGAGGCAAGCATTGGAGCGAGGTCCTCAAGGACGACGCTTTAGACTATATCCAAATGGCCAGTAATGAAGACCAGCCCTTTTTTATGTACTTGGCATTCAACGCCCCTCATGATCCACGGCAGGCCCCACGATCTTTTCTAGATCTCTACCCTCTGGATTCAGTTCCCTTACCTGAGAACTGGTTGCCTGAATACCCTTATAAAGACAGCATTGGGAATACGCCTCTATTGAGGGATGAGGCTCTGGCCCCTTATCCACGCACCCCCCTGGCCATTAAAACCCACATACGGGAATACTATGCCATTATTTCTCATCTTGATCAGCAAATCGGCTTGATCCTAGAGGCATTGGAAGCACAGGGTTTAGCTGAGGACACCTACATCTTTTTCACTGGCGATCATGGCTTAAGCGTAGGCCGACATGGATTGCTGGGCAAACAGAACTTGTATGACCACAGCATCCGAGTACCCCTGGTCATGACTGGCCCGGGTATTCCGGCAGGAAAAAGGGTGGACGCAGCAGTTTATTTGCAAGATATTATGGCCACCAGTTTAGAGATTGCCGGCACGGAGATTCCATCATTCGTAGATTTCCGTAGTTTTTGGGATTTGGCCAGCGGGGCCAATAGCCACAAGCTATGGCCTGAGGGCATTTATGGAGCCTATGTGGACTATCAGCGTATGATTTCCAAGGACGGCTATAAATTGATGATCTATCCGCCAGTGAATAAAGTTCAGCTATTTGATTTAAAGAATGATCCTCTGGAGATGAACAATCTGGCGAACCTGTCGGAGTACCGAGCAAAGATTGACAGTCTGTTTGAGGATTTGCAAAAGCTTCAGATACATTACGTTGATAAACTGGAGTTGACCCTGCGATGAGTTGATAAGAGACCTATCATTCCTTAATCCAAAGAGGGAATTCAAAAGCATAGCTTCTTTGGGAAATATATATCAAGCCGTGAACCATCGGTGTGGGCAGGAAACCAAAAAGATTCAAAAAGCTATCATAAATTTTATTGCAATAATTGGTAATGGCAAAAGGTACTGAACGTGGATCCAGGTAAGTGTCCTTTACGCTGGCGTAGTGCAGGTATTGCTTGGGACCAAAGGTTTCACAACAAACCGCTTTACTACGGTCAATGGATGTAAACAGTTCCATTACAGATAAAGGAATGTCACCCTTTGAAAAGAAAAGAGATTTTGAAACATCGATCAGTATCCATTTCTTTAGTTTATTACAATAGATCTCGTTGAAGGAGTGCCCATTTTGCCATTGTCCCAGTGGCAGTCGAGTAGTTCCCCATTCCTTAACGTCAATGTCATTAATCAGGCAGAAGTTGTTAAATACTTGGGCAAAATCACTACAAACACCTTCGCTGTGGTACAGCATTCGATATAAAGCCTGATCCGAAGCCAGTCCCAGCCCCGGCCCTCCGGTTATGTTTTGTCTGAGCCATTTTGATATTTTGATGGCTATTTCAAAGTGACTACGTTCATGAGTGCCTTCAGGGAAAATTCGTCTATTGATCTGATAGTAAATGTCAGGAATTTCTTGTTTACGGTTCCAGTCACGGTATTGACTATCTTCAATACGCCTTGGATTTGAAGTTTTGGAGACTAACTTAAATCGAATTTTGTAAAAAACGGGATGCCGGTTGAGCCAATATATAGGTGATCTGATAAGTCTGAACAAAGCTGTAGGATATTTATGATATCAGGACGAAGTTTGGGACTAAAACGAGTATAGCTCAAAAAATTACAAAAAAAGGCGAGCTTAACTCGCCTTTGGGTTACGAGAACGCAAGTTTCCGTAGATTCTTGTGTGAACTCGAACCGGGTTTTGAATTTCGTGGATGGTCTCCACTGAAATCCATAATTTAATTTAAGAAATTTTGAAGTTGGCCACAAGTGTTTTTGGCAGGACAATCCGTAATTTTCATCTTTGGGCCTCATATTTTTTTGTTGCAAGATAGGCAGGTACCGGTTTTGTGGCCAAAATCATTAAATTTAAGATCTTTCGTAGATCCATTTTTTAATTTAAGTTAATGAGACTTTTATTCTTACTACTATTTCAGCTGTCCGTAACCGCGTCCTTACTAGGCCAGGATTGGACCTTGGGGGTTAAAGGAGGCGTAAACATTTCCTCAGCCAGAGTAACGGAGACCTCATCGGATTTTGGTAACATCGTTGGGTTTCACGCCGGTGGATATGGCAGTACCCCGCTGGTCCAAAACTTGCATATCCAACCGGAGGTACAATTTTCATGGCAGGGGTGGAAGAATTTGGACGATGAAAGTGTCAATGTATTTTATGTACTGATTCCGGTGGTGGTTAAATATTACTTAGTGGAGCAATTCAACATACATGCCGGGGGGCAGATAGGATTTTTGGTGGCGGCGGAAGATGATCGTGAAGATATTTTGAAAGGAGCTGACTTTGGGGCGGTAATGGGTGCGGAATACCAGATAAACCCTTCTTGGGGCGCAGGTGTGCGTTATAACTTGGGGCTGGTGGACATTCTTGACCGCAATGATGTCAGCTCCAAGATTAATAACCGGTTGTTCCAGGTTTATGCGACCTATGCGCTGACGCAGTAATGCACCTGAATAAACTGATGATTCCAAGTCGATATATCCGGGAAATCCGTCTAGACAGTAGGTATAACGTTTTGATTTTACAAATAACGGACCCATTAAAGGGTTATTTATAGCTTTGGAGCAAAAATGAAATTATTGATATTTTGGTTGACCGTGATCTTATCCGTGGCCTGCTGGGGCGCCATCCAGGGCCAGGGATTCCCTGCATTTATAAGCACCATAGATTTAGATGGTACCAACGGATTCAGGATTAGAGGCACATTCCCCACAGCAGGGGGAGATCAACTTGCTATTGGGGCCGATGTTGATGGAGGAGGAGACGTGAACGGTGACGGTATTAGTGATCTGTTTTTCTACAGCAATTGGGTCTTTTTCGGCCCCACTCCTCCCACATCGGAAGATGGATCTCTAGAGCTTCTGGATCTGGACAGTACCTCTTTAATCCGTTTCCTACCTACGTTAAACACCTCTGGCATGCATAAGGTGGTGGGCGACATCAATGGAGATGGTCTGGATGAGTTGTTTATAGGCGGATGGGAAGGTACATTCGACGGACCGGTCCCGTTTACCGCCATTGCCTATTTGATTTTTGGTTCTGCAAACTTGTATGATGTAAGGCTGGATGAACTGGACGGTACCAACGGTTTTAAGATCACCGGTGAACTTACCGGTTATCCTTTTCGCCAATTTGACCTGGAAGGGGCAGGTGATGTAAATGGTGATGGCTTCGATGATTTAGTGTTAAGGGATAATACCGGTGAACAGGTGGAGCATAACTATGTAATCTTCGGTTCAGACCGCAATTGGGACCCTTTTTTGAATTTGGCGGACTTGGATAGTACCATGGGGTTCAAAACGGTAGGCCCTTTGTACATTTATGATTGGCCTCATGATAGAGAATTTTCTGAGGTTGCTGCCGCCGGAGATGTTAATAATGATGGATTTGACGACATCCTGCTAGGTGTTCCCATTCGCGAAGGAGGGGGTGTGGCTTTTGTAGTATTTGGGAAGGCCCAGTTTGACCAAACACCTATAGATTTAAATGCTTTAGATGGTACTAACGGGTTTAAATTAATTGCTGAAGATGCCTGGAAATATGATCCCGGGGACTATTTCGGTACCGAGGTGACTTCGGTAGGGGACATTAACCATGACGGGGTGGATGATTTTGCTATTGCCGCTAAATTCTTGAATAAGATCTATGTAGTATATGGTAATCCTCTAGGATTTCCAGATTCCTTGCAGGTATCGGATTTAAATGGCAGCAATGGATTTACTATAAATACCTTTGTACCTGCCTCCGATTTGTATAACGACCTTCAGGACATCAGCAGTTTGGGTGATGTAAACGGAGACGGGATCGACGATTTTATTTTTGGCTTATCCTCAAGTTATTGGAGTTGTTGCGATCATGGAGAACCCAATGCCATAGTGATATTTGGACGTCAGGGAAACTTTGAGGCAGAATTTGATTTGAGCGACTTGGATGGTACCAATGGATTTGTGATGGAAGGCACCTGGATTGACTGGTTCGGGGCTGAAGTGTCTTCGGCCGGTGATGTGAATCATGATGGAGTGAATGACATTCTGACTTCCTCAGGGAACAGAGTGTTTGTTTTTTATGGAAGAGATTTTTTCGCATTGAATTTTAATTCAGCGCCCCAGGCTTTGGATATCAGGGCCACCGAATTCACGTTGAGCGTGGACTGGACCGAAAGAGGAACCCTGTATTATGCGGTGTTGCCCCAGGGTAGTCCTGCCCCAACGGAGGAAGAACTGATAACCGGGGTAGATGGTGCCTTGGCTGCAGGCTCTTTTGAGAAGTCCGATAAGGAAGTTGACGCCACCACCTTGGTTTCAGGACTGCAAGCTGTTACTGTTTACGATGTATACGTAGTAGGCCAAGACCTATGGAACAATGTTTCCGAAGTCGAGCTGTTAACGGTAACTACCTCGGTAGTAACCTCTTTAGAAGACCCTGACGAAAACACTATTAAGGTGTACCCAAATCCCGTAAATGATCGGTTGTTTATTGATATTGCCGAGCTGGCCGGTCCGGGAATTTGGAAAGTAGAACTACTGAATGTGCTGGGAAAAAGCCATCTTACCGGGACCATTAACATTAGGGATCATGCTCATTCACTGGACTTATCGACGCTTTCCCAGGGCTTTTACCTGTTGAGAATTTCCAATGGCAGAGAGCAGATGGTCAGCCGGATCTTTAAACAATAAAGAATTCCATGCGAACAAATATTCTGCATAACCTAATATTGGCCTTTGGATTTTTAGGTCAGGCTCTTTACGGTCAAGAATTCCCTGCATCTATGAATGTTTCAGACCTGGATGGCACCAATGGATTTGCTATCCGTGGTGGGTGGTTTATTGGTAGCTCTGTTGCTGGTGGCGAGGATATAAACGGGGACGGGGTTGACGATGTATCTTTTCATCAAGGATGGACATTGTTTGGTAGAACAGATGCCTTTCCTTCGCTCATAGATTTAGATAACATTGATAGTACTTCTGGATTCCAAGTTTCACCCATCTCTGGACTCGGTCTTGGAACAGCAGTAGTTAAAGACATCAATGGTGACCAGCTTGCCGATTTGTTAATTGCTGGCTACCCCTTTGATTTTGGTTTTGGCAGAGCCCATGGCTGGTTGATATTTGGGGATACCGTATTTAGTACAATAGTGGATCTCGACTTTGATGGTAGTAACGGATTTGAAATTGAAGGTGAACTAACGGATCCTCAGCTTGGTTGGGAGTCCATAGTAGACGGTGGAGGTGATATAAATGGTGATGGATTCAATGACCTGTTGTTCAAGGACAATACCGGAGGACTGGGAGCCTCCCAAGGTATCTATGATTTTACCTATGTGATATTTGGCACCGACCAGAGTTTTGGTGCTCAATTGTTATTAGCAGATTTGAACGGTCCCCAAGGTTTCAAAATTCAATCACTTGTTGAGGTTGATTCTGACATGAGTGCCGCTGGCGATATAAACAACGATGGATTTGATGATATACTGATCGGGATGCCTGTGGACAGCGGAGGCTGTGCCTATGTAGTATTCGGTAATACCCAGTTTGGTAGTACACCCATAGATGTGGATAATATGGACAGTACGGATGGATTCAAAGTTGTAGCCGCTGATGTAAGAACTGATCCAGTTGGAGATCGCTTGGGATTGGATGTAAGTGATGCCGGGGACATTAATAATGACGGAATTGAAGATTTCGCCCTTTCAGCGCATCGCATAAGGTTGGTTTACTTCATTTTCGGCACTGAATCAGGATTTCCTAAAACCCTTAATGTTGCGGATTTAGACGGTAGCAATGGCTTCACTTTTGATGCATCCGGATTACCTAATGCCGTGGAAGACATTAGTGGTCTTGGTGACGTTAATGGAGACGGTATTGATGATTTTATTATTGGAAGCACCGTCCTTGTAGGCGGAATCCATCCGCCAGGTGCGGCAGCAATCATTTTTGGAAGAGATGGCAACTTTGATGCAGTTCTGACGGCGTCAAGTTTGGACGGAAGCAACGGTTTCGTTTTTAACGGTGCACAAGAAAATGATCAAACAGGGGCATCAGTGAGCTCAGCGGGGGACATCAATCACGATGGTGTGGGTGATATGCTGGTGGGTGCTCCTGGAATAAGCCAGGTTTATGTGGTTTATGGGCGCGACTTGCATGCTTTGGATTTTAGCACACCTCCTGAAGCTTCAGATATTGGGGCTTCTAAATTTACTCTTTCCCTTACCTGGGAAGAAACGGGAACGGCGTATTACGCAGTGCTGCCGGAAGGTAGCTCCGCGCCTACTGCCGATGATATTGTAAACGGTGTGGTCGGCGTGGCCTCCGGTTCTTTCGAGATCGACCAAGCAGGAGTGGTTACCTCCACAGAGATCTCCGGATTGCTGAGCGTCACTACCTATGAAGTTTTCGTGGCTGCTCAAGACCAGTTTGGAAATACTACCGGGATAGAACAACTGACGGTGACCACCTCTGTAATAACCTCGTTGGAGGACTCTGAAGAAAACAGCATAAATGCATATCCCAACCCGGTAGGCGATCGGTTGCATATCGAAGTCCGGCAGGAAACACCAAGTAGCGGTGTATGGGAAATAGACCTGTTGGATGTGCTGGGCAAAAGCTATTTAAGTGCAACTTTGAAAGCCAGAGATGGCCATTATTCCTTAGATGTAACTAAATTACCATCAGGATTTTACCTTTTGACCCTCACCAATGGCCAGGAAGCGTTGGTAAACCGGATCTTTAAACAATGAAGAATTCATGCGAACAAATATTCTGCATAACCTAATATTGGTCTTTGGATTTTTAGGTCAGGCTCTTTACGGTCAAGAATTCCCTTCATCTATGAATGTTTCAGACCTGGATGGCACCAATGGTTTTACCATTGTTTCTCCATTTAGTCATTCAGTTTCCGGTGGGGGAGATATCAATGGAGATGGCATTGACGATATCACCTTTCACCGGGGTTGGGCCTTATTCGGAAGCACTACTCCTTTTCCAGCAGTATTAGATATAGACGGTATTGACAGTACCATGGGCTTTCAAGTGGATCCGTTTGATGTGGCCACCGAAGGAGAAATCATCGCGGATATTAATGGAGATGGCATAGATGAATTATTGCTGGCTGGCAGGTCCCGCAATTTTGGTACTGCTTTTGGCTGGTTGATATTCGGTGATACCGTATTTAGTAGAAACATCGCTTTGGATTTTGATGGCGCTAACGGTTTTGAGATAGCTGGTGAACTTACGGAAGTGTTGGGGTATTATCCCTGGGAATCCAAAGTGGATGGAGGAGTTGACATAAATGGGGACGGATTTAATGATCTATTATTTAAAGATAATTCAGGAGGATTGAATGCTTCATCGGGAGGTGTCTATGATTTCACTTATGTGATCTTTGGCACTGATCAGAGTTTTGATGCTCAATTATCACTAGCAGATTTGAACGGTGCCCAAGGCTTTAAAATTCAAACTCTTATTGAGGTAGATTCTGACATGAGTGCGGCAGGTGACATTAACCACGACGGGTTTGATGACATTCTCATTGGAGAGCCAATAGGTGATGGTATTGTTTATGTAATTTTTGGAAAAGCTCAATATGGTAATGAGCCGGTGGATGTGAGTAGTATGGATAGTGTGGATGGATTTAAAATAGTAGGGGCCGGGGTGGTCAGTGGAGGGGACCGACTGGGGTTGGATGTAGCCGATGCTGGGGACATTAATAATGATGGAATTGATGATATCGCGGTTTCCGCTCATAGGGCGGGATTGGTGTACATCATTTATGGTAGCTCCCAGGGGTTTCCTAAGACCCTTAGTGTGGCGGATTTAGACGGCACTAACGGCTTTACTTTTGACGCAGCAGGATTACCAAGACCTGTGGAAGACATGAGTAGTCTTGGTGATGTAAATGGAGACGGTATCAACGATTTTATTATTGGAAGCGCGGAAATTTTTGGTGGGGGGCCTCCAGGAGCGGCAGCAGTTATTTTTGGAAAGGAGGAAAATTTTGAAGCTTTGCTGGTTGTGGCCGACCTTGACGGAAGCAACGGGTTTATAATTAACGGGGCCATGGATAATGACGAAACCGGGGCCACCGTTAGCGGGGCTGGGGATATAAATCATGATGGTGTTGGTGATATACTGGTGGGTGCTTCTTCATTAGGGCGGGTTTATGTGGTTTACGGGCGCGACTTGCATGCTTTGGATTTTAGCACACCTCCTGAAGCTTCAGATATTGGGGCTTCTAAATTTACTCTTTCCCTTACCTGGGAAGAAACGGGAACGGCGTATTACGCAGTGCTGCCGGAAGGTAGCTCCGCGCCTACTGCCGATGATATTGTAAACGGTGTGGTCGGCGTGGCCTCCGGTTCTTTCGAGATCGACCAAGCAGGAGTGGTTACCTCCACAGAGATCTCCGGATTGCTGAGCGTCACTACCTATGAAGTTTTCGTGGCTGCTCAAGACCAGTTTGGAAATACTACCGGGATAGAACAACTGACGGTGACCACCTCTGTAATAACCTCGTTGGAGGACTCTGAAGAAAACAGCATAAATGCATATCCCAACCCCCTAGGCGATCGGTTGCATATCGAAGTCCGGCAGGAAACACCAGGTAGCGGTGTATGGGAAATAGACCTGTTGGATGTGCTGGGCAAAAGCTATTTAAGTGCAACTTTGCAAGCCAGAGATGGCCATTATTCCTTAGATGTAACTAAATTACCATCAGGATTTTACCTTTTGACCCTCACCAATGGCCAGGAAGCGTTGGTAAACCGGATCTTGAAGCGGTAATTCAATCCCTTTTTGTTGCTTGACCTTCTTGGTGGGTAGCTCGGCGTGACTCTCTTATGCCGAGGCGGTTATTCTAAGAACAACACCCCATCTGCCACAAATACCAATTCGCTCTTGGGCTCCGTTATAGCGTCAATCTCTTCGGCGCTCTTACCGGCGTCTTGGGCATAATGCTTCAAGGTAGCTATAGTGGTGATCTCCTTTTTCAACTCCCCTTGTATTACCGCAGTTTTGCCAGAAGAATTGAGAGGCACAAAGAAACCGTAGTCTTTGAAGGTGATACGCATACTGTTGTCCTGTCCTAGGGCCATGGTCATCCAGCAGCCTTTTGCCTGGCAGACTTCCTCAACGGTGCCTTCGACTTTGATGGATATGGACTCTTGGTCACCCAAATCGGTGATTAATTGTTCGGCTTTTACCGCGCCATCATGGCTAATTTTTTCCCCAAAGCTTTTTTCCTGGGCCTGAGCGCTCAGGGCAGTGCTTAAAAAAATGAGTATGAATAATTTTTTCATGATACTAGTACTGTTTTGGATACAAAATTACTAAAGGGATATCAAATAGCCTCACAGGAGAAGGACAAGTTGAAAATTGTTGAAGACCCTGTTTTGTGCAAGATTGGTACTATTGGTTTCCGGCAACAAAGGCAATCAGCTGGTGGCCGCAGAGCTCGAAGGTGATATTATTTAGTAGCTATTTCCTAGTAAGCGAGGGGGATCCCCCCGATCCCTCCCCATTTTGAAAGACCTGCGCGAGATCCATCAGTGCTAGTCAGATCTAAATCTGTTTTTTTAAAGCAAGTTACCGAGAAGGAGTGTCAGAAATTGAGATCAGGTGAAATAAAACTATGGGATAGCAACTTCGTCCAATCACTTTGAAGTTTTCAGCCCCTGCTTCACCTTTTTGGGCAGTACGAACAAGAATTCCGCCAGCACCAAGGCAAAGTCGATCACCTGTCGGGCTTCCTTTTTGGTGGGCATTTTGAATCCGGCATCTCCGGGATCATCGTTTGATTCCAGACGCACCTGATGGGCCCAGGTCACCAAATCTTGAGGAACAATGCCATTTTCTGCGGCCTTTTCCACACGGCTAACCAAACCATCCCCTGTATACTTTTGAGCCTTCAGCATGGCATCAACGGAGGAGGCTGCCAGCATGATGGCTCCCGCGGGTGCACGTATACTGTTATGGGCCTGGGTCAGATATTCCCGGGCGGTTTTGGGTATGGCTTCATCCAGAGACCTGCTTGCGGGATACATTTCGGTGATAGTAAAGTCCCGGTCAGTAGGATCGGTGCCGGCCAATACCACCCCTCCGCAACGGGCACAGCCGTAATTTTTCCAACGGCGGTGGATGGAGTTGTTGAAGTTATAAGTGTCGAACTGGGTGCCCAGAGCTTTGAGGTTGGGTTTGTCTACACTGCAGTGAGGGCACTTGTCCAGGTCTAACTGGCTGTCGAGATTGGGCATGAGATCATGGATTACGGTTTACAGTAATATAGTAAAATGAGGGCGTAAACACCATGTTGATGACAAGTTCATATCGTTGGGTCCGCGTTTCAAAACGCGGACCAGTGTGTTGAAGAAGGGTTACAATAAAATAAATCTTCATTAACCATAGTTAAAATCGGCAAGCAGCCGGTTGTTTTTTGACAGTCGTTGATGTACGGCATTTTTTAAGTTTGTTAAACTATAATTCATTTTTATGATCGTTTGGGAAGGCAGAGGAATCCTTATTGTACTGGTCTTAATCGCTTCATTTATTCTGGCAGAAGCTGTATTGCCAATATATTACTTAGATTTTGCATTCGTCATTTCCTTCTTGGGGACCGGGATACTCACCTGGCATTTCGGGAGTAATTGGAATAAAAAAGCAAGAGTGGTTATTGATAAGGAGACAGGGGAGGAGTACCAAATAAAAAGCAACCACAGTCTGTTTTGGATCCCTATGCAGTATTGGGCTTTTGTTTTGGGCTTTCTGGGGATTATAGTACTGGCTCAGATTATATCTGAAATGTAGCAGTGATCCGCGTTGCAAGCGCGGACCAGCGCAAATTCAATTGCCGGCGATCAATTACAAATTGCAGGCCCTTGTTTTACAATAGATGTACCCTCCCGCACAAAAAACTCCCCATTTGCCAGTTTGTAAATAGGCACGAACTGTTGATTGGTCTGGGTGGCATAATGAATGCCCACCTGTCCATTATGTGAGATCACCTGCCAGGTTCCGTATTCTTGCCAATTGCTTTTTTGTTCATTACCCAAGACCGTTTTCTTTACGGTATTGCCGTACAAGCCGTAGTAACCGTTGGGACAATAATGAATTTCCATAAAATAATAGGTGCCATAAATCACTTCTCCTTCCCGATAGCTGATGAGTATGTTCTGATTGTTGAAGAAGTTTTTGACTTCGTCAATGGAGGGTATACTTTGGGCGTTGGTACCGGGAGTATAAAGCAAAAAACAACCTAGTATAAGGCCTGCAATTCGTAAACTTTTCATATTCAGGTTAAGGTTTGGTTCAGGGTTAACTAAAAATAGGAAGAATTAATTAAAGTGCTTAAAAATGGGTCATGTCACCAATGGGTCATGTCACCCCCTAAACCCCCTCAAGGGGGGACATAGGTATCCTTTTCTTCTTAGTATCTATTTGTGACGCTTCCTTATCCTGTTATGGATTAATGGATAATCTGGGTCGCTCCGCTAGAGCTAAGCGACCCAGATTGTTGGTGTAGATGTTATATTGTTTACTATTAGGACGTTTGGTCCGCGTTACAAACGCGGACCAGTGTCAACGCGGACCAGTGTCAACGCGGACCAGTGTCAACGCGGACTAGTGTAAATGCGGACCAGTGTCAATGCGGACTAGTGCGTGGGTATTGGACACTTCCGCCAGATGATAGAGATCATCCGTGTTGATAAGTTCGTCCCTTACAAACGCGGTCTGGTCAAAGGTGTCTCCAAAAAGTTAGTTAGCTCAGCCGCTGGTTAGCTCACTTAATGAAGCATCCTCAGCTAGTATTCCATCCGCTTCGCCGACGGGTTCGGTTCCTGTCATTAAATGAAAGAGATTAGGATTGGTATCGGACCAGCCGAAGCGTATTGGTTCCTCGTTTCGCAATAAATCTACCATCATATCCATTTGCTGATAGTCCAGGTGTCCATAGAAGCGCTGTCCAAATGTTGTGGGAGCGGATGCATCCGGAAGAGGGCCACCTTTATGAAATTTTAAGAGTGCGTAAAAACTATCTCCAAATAGTTGTACACCCCCGTAGTAACCTTCACCTCCCACCGAGGCTTTGTAAGATTCGATATCATACCATTTCCAGGCCATTGTTTACCTCCTTTTATTTTAATTAAAACCAAAACTGTATTGAGTTCCTTATTCTCGATAATTTGAAAACAAGTACAATTATTAATTAACAATTATTCAAGAAGGTTGCAATACCTAAAATTGACCATTTTTTGAGCTAAAAAAGTCTAGGGCTGGGTATCAGTACTTAATAATGGGTAGTGCCGAGCAGTAGGATAGAGGCACAAGCCTGAAGACTTGCGCCAGATGATTGGGTCTCCACTTTATATAGGCCCATTTTTTATGTAAGCTGATGTGATCCGGTTACATCCTGATTTTATCATTCTTTTAGTTGCTTTTTCCACAATACATAAGCCGCTGAGATTTGAAAAATCTGGTTACTGGTTTTTTCGTCGAACATCTCTTCGTTATTAAAGTTGCTGATACCGGCGATATATCGCAATTGAAGTTGGATTCCTATGGGAAGCTCATATCCGGCGCCAATGACCACACCCAGATCGGTACTTTTAAACTCTTCTTTAAATTCATCACCATCTTCATCTTTGGCATTTAACAAGAAACTTAATTGGGGTCCCAGGTTCAGATAGAGCCGGGGTGTAGCCCGGAAAGTCGCCAATATCGGCAAGCTTAGGTAGGGAAGGGTAAAGTTGCTACTACATGTACACCTAGTGGCTTTTCTTTTCGCCCCGGTTACGGAATAGATCAGTTCAGATTGCAGTTCATAGCGCTCTGAGAATTTCAATTGAGCGAATCCTCCAATGTGCCATCCAGTCTTAGATTCAGTACCGAAATCATCACCACCCCAATGGGAGAAATTAACACCCGCTTTGGGTCCTATTTTAATAGATTGAATGGCAAGGTCTTGGGCCTGCGCATGAGTCATAAAAACCCCTAGTACTACAGATAAAAATAATACCTTTTTAAAGGTGGTCGATTGGAGCACCTTGGCGGTTAAACTTTCTGCTATAATCGTTGGATTTTGAGTTAATAGTTTCATGGCTGCATACTTTAAGTGAATCGGTGGCAAGTACCTCTTGCCTACTAATTCAAAAGTAGTTGGCTAGCTCTAGCATTGATGTTACTATTGTACCAATGATTATAAGAATTGTAACATAGGACAGTTTTTCGGTGGCATCAAAGTCATTTTAGTTAAAATGCCGTCTCAGGGAGTGGCGAAAAAAGCTCCTTTCTGGTAAATGCATTGATCCAATCTACTTTGGTCAATGTCAGATAACAGAGCGCATTTGGTCCGAAATGATATACCGATCCCCTTTGCAAACGTGATGTTTAGAAGTCCTCATTTGGAAACGAGGACGGGTGAGGGGTATTTAAATGGGTTACAATTATTGATTTTTTCATTAACTACAGTTTAATCGGTGACAAGCCGGTTGTTTTTTGACAGTCGTTGGTGTACGACATTTTTAAATATGTTAAACTATAATTCAATTGGTTATGATCGTTTGGGAAGGTCGAGGTATTCTCATAATTCTAGTCTTGTTTGCATCGTTCTGTCTTGCTGAATACTTACTCCCCTCATATTGTGTGGATTTGGTTTTTGTTGTTTCATTTTTTTCCACCGCATTTTTTTCCTGGCATTTCGGCAACCTCTGGAACAATAGGATAAGAGTAGCTATAGATAAAGAGACTGGCGAATTTCTAAAGATAAAAAGCAACCATAGCCTTTTCGATGTTTCCATGCAGTATTGGGCTTTTTTACTGGGCTTTTTGGGCTTCTTGGTATTAGTTCATCTCTTCACCAAGATGTGGGTAATGATCTGATGAATTACTGCTGGTCTGGTAGTTCCATCAATTGAACTTATTTTAGGGCATATAGTAATTGCGCTACCACTGTCTTAGTCCGCGTTGCAAACACGGACTAGTTCTGAGACGATTGTCGGGGTCTTCTTCAATTGTGATTCCGCAGGGAAATGAACCCAATTACAATAATGCAATTTAAAGTACTCCAAAGAACATTTAATGGATGTATTACTACCTAATAGTACAATTAAAAACACCAAAATACTTGACCTATAACTGCACCTTTACTACCTTTCGGTATGGCAACAGTAAAGGCAGTAATCCGCAAAAGAAAGACCAACGCCGAGGGTTTGAACCTTGTATACCATGACACAATCCGGTCAACTTGCTGCCATTATGTTTACCGACATTGTCGGATATACAGTTTTGATGGGAAACGACTTAGCCAAAGCTCTGGAACCGGTCTACATCAGCAAGGAAATCCAGAAACCGTTAGTTGAGAAGCACCACGGCCAATGGCTGAAAGAGATGAACTCTTTGACAATTGTATTTTATTTGATAAATTATTGGAAAAGGAAGATTCTGCCTATTCTGTAATTACCTGAGTGATTCAAGCCACAAATGTGGAAATACTTGTAGGACTGACTTGTTATAATCGAAAGATGCTTAAAGGATAAATCGGGTTACCTATAACCAAGAGTGATGACTACAAATATAAGTTATCCTTACCCCCCTGGAAATCGTCGGTTTTGGACTGCAATATTTTTATTAGCCATATTTCTGAACTTAGTCCTTGGCTGTAATTATTACAAAATTAAATCCAGACATGCCGATGACCCCGATTTTAAAAAAAGTATTAACGAAACACTCAACGATCAAAACCTGGTACTTCTAGTCCAGGATTCGTCCAGCTATTTGGCTGAACATATCGATTTTGATGAACGTTCTCTAATCGTAAAATTGGATTCTTTGCCCCATGAATTAGTTTCGATGCACGCGGAGTTGGAGCAGATAGAAGGAAAACGATTCAAGGCCAAAGAGCATAAAGCTATAGTACATGAGGTGCGGATCTATCCAAATGAAAATACCAAATTGGTATTAGGTACCAATACTATTCCCCTGAACGATATTCAAAGGATTGATATTTACGATCACGACACAGGTTTGGAAATATTGAACTGGGTAGGTGTAACTGTAGGTATATTTGCGGTCTTTATATTGATTGTGGCACTGACCAAAAGCAGCTGCCCCTACGTATATTCCTATAACGGACAAAATTATGTATACGAAGGAGAATCTTATGGAGGGGCTATTTTCAAATCTCTGGAAAGAATGGACTACCTTCTACTGAAAGGGATAGATACTATTGACAGGACAAAAGCCATAAAAATAGCCAATAATTTAAAAGAAAGGCAATTTATTGATCAGTTGGAATTAATTGAGCTGCGAACCCCACCAGGTGTTAAAGCATTGATCGATAAAAATGGTGTGGCCCATAGCTTCCAAAATCCCCATACTCCACTTATGGCCATTGCGGATCAGAAGGATTATAGTGAACAACTAGTATCTCCTGATGATGGTAGTTTCGTATTTGATAGAGGCGACACTGACAAAAGTTATATCGATCTTCAATTCCCTAATGAGTACCGGGAGGGAAAATTAATAATTAATGCAAAGGGTTCTCTATGGCTGGACTATCTCTACGGAGAATTTTCAAAGTTATTCGGAGATCGCTATACTAGCTTCATAGAGCATCAGTATAATCGTTCAGCTAAAGAATTGAACCAATGGATACGGGATCAGGATTTGCTGTTGTCAGTATATGAACAGACTAATAACGGCTGGGAGTTGATCGACCGATTTGACATGGTTGGCCCGTTAGGAGACGGGCGCGATATGGTGATGAGTATACCAATTAATCCAGAAGCCGGAAAGACCAGAAATATCAGGCTTGAAACCGGATTCATGTTCTGGGAATTAAACTATGCAGCCATTGACTATTCCCCAAACCAAATAATTCAGCATAGTACTAAAACCTCTTTCAGGGCCTTAGACCAAACAGGAGTTAATCAAAATGGTTTGTTAACATCTGATGATTCCAGGTATTTAGAGCAGCAGAAAATAGGAGACTTTGTAACTGTTAACTTTAAGACAGATCCATTAAACCCCCTGCTATCATCTCACTACTTCCTGGGCATAAAAGGGTATTATGAACATATCAGAGACTTTGAGGAAGCACCTCAATTAACTAAACTGAGGATGTTTAGGGAACCTGGGTATTTCTCTGAATATTCTCGTGCCACTTATTATAATCTATATTCAGACCTCTTAGCTGTAAGCAGTGAAGCCTTCTAGAATGCAACCCTATAAGAAATCTGCTACCTCACCAATTATCAAGAGGACCAAATCCAGGCTTATCTTTTCGTTTTTGCAAATTAACTACTGGATAGAAGCCCTCAAAGTCTACAAGAGTTTCCAGAAAGCCAGGCTTAGTCTTAAAAAACTTTCCGAAGTAAAGAAAAAATACTTTGGAAGAAAGAGATTGGGTAAAATCGCCAGGGTTGACGGAAAATACTACTGGGTAGCGGGGGGTCCCGCTTTATTTTCGCCAGCTTTAAAGACTTTCATCAGGGTAGGACTGAATAAAATGCTACCGTATGTAACCGAGGATGATGGTTTGCAGGTTTTGTTTTTAGCTATCACAAGAAAATGCCCGCTGCGGTGTGAGCATTGTTTCGAAGGCGAGAACTTGGGATCAGAAGAAGTACTTTCTTTTGATGATCTAACTAATATCATAAACTACTTTCAGGAACGGGGGGTTGCCCAAATACAGTTTAGTGGCGGGGAGCCTATGTCTCGATTTTCAGATTTAGTCAATTTGTTAAAAGCCTCGAAACCCGGCACTGATTTTTGGATGAACACCTCCGGTTTTCAATTAAATGATAAAAAAGCTCAGGAACTAAAATCTGCGGGTCTCACAGGTTGTATCATTAGTCTGGATCATTTCAGGGCATCCGACCACAACCAATTTAGAAGAAACCCACTTGCATATGGCTGGGCCATAGATGCGACCTCGGCGACAGTTAAAGCCAGTATGCCGGTAACCCTCTCCCTTTGCGCCACCCGGGATTTCATAAGCATGGATAATCTTTTATCGTATGCAGCACTAGCCAAAGATCTGGGGGTAACCTTCATACAACTATTGGAACCTAAAGCTACCGGTTTTTACAAAAATAAAGATGTGATCCTCCATAGGCCACAAAAATTAATCCTGGAAGAATTTTACTGGAAAATGAACTTCGAACCACAATATCGCTACTGGCCTATTGTAAATTATTTTGAATTTCACAAACAGGCAATCAACTGTGGAGGAGCAGGAGACAGATTTCTCTATATTAATTCTAAAGGTCATATACAGGCTTGTCCGTTCTGTGAAAAGAGTTTTGGCCAGGTACTAAAAACAAACACTACTGCAACCATTAGAAATATGCAGAAAACGGGATGTACAGCTACCCTATCAATGGAAGAAGCGGCTAACCATTCCTTTTAATCAAGACTCTCAGACTGCTTTAACTCAGGAACAGGGTTTTTCCACAGCTTCGTCGCTATAGTATCCCGAGTCCATTATCTTCCTTGACTTGTGACTCCAAATGTCCGCTTTTGGCCGAAAGCAGACCTTGTACCCTTTAACGGTAACCTGCATTTAAGTTAACCTCCGAAGTTCCCAAACCTGTTAGGCTACTCTCTAGTTCTCTTGCTAGCACTAATGATCAAGGCACATACAGAGTTTAGAATGAGCAACCAAGCCATAGGATTACCAATGTTCTTCTGAAAAGTAAGAGAGCCGAAAGCCACAACAAAAATCAGCATCATTAAATTAGATATTATAGCAAGCTTTCTAATCAATGACTCGGTCGGAAACTTTATCTGAATCATATTAACCACCCCGACGTAGAATAAAGCCATTCCTGCACTAAAAAACCACAATGCACTTTCCGTTAGCGCCTCAAAAGTGACAAATCCCACGATAGTGTGCAGTACACTTAGTCCGATAAATAAATAGGTTGGAATAATTTTAAACCTGCTCATGTTATTTTCTTTTCGGATTAAATCTCGGTTATCTCACAGTCTTGCCGCTAACTGCTGGATAAAAACAATTTATCAACTTTATAATAATAACCGCCTGTAATTGGACCAATAAACGAATAAAACAGTGTTAGTCCCATATTATACCAGTACATGATTTTAGGAAAATAAGGGTGGTTAAACAATATAGGCCAGTGAATATAATAATCCCTGGGTTTTAGTTGATTTCTGAATCGCAGGACGAATGGCCGTTTCCGACCTAAAGCGGACGCGGGGAGATTACCTATAGTTTTCCTTTTGTTCCACTTTATTTACCTTTAAAAGGTGCTAAACAATAGAGATATTTAAAATGAATATAGTTTGGGGAATTTTTTTAACATTGTTGGGTCTCATAGGTTGGTGTGGTCAAGTAATAACAATGCTTTCTCCAAAATTAGCAGCCAAATTAGGTGTAGCTGAATCTGAATCAGAAGTTGATCCAGCCTTCGCTGCAGATTTTCGGGCTGAGGCGACCTGGGATTCCTTTATACTTTGGATCTTACCTGTTGCTGGAATTCTCCTCGCTTTAAACAATCCATTCTGGGTTTATTTCGGTTTAGTAGGGGGAAGCATTTATCTATATTTCTCAGGACGAGGCATTATGCAACGAATATTCATGAGCCGCAAAAACATTAAAATCGGAACGCCAGCAAATCTTAAGACCGCCTATATATTTTGCGGTCTATGGGGGATATCAGGACTTATTACAATTATTATGGCATTGAACCTATTGATTAAATAATTAGAATCGGCATACAGCACGGCTATTGACAGCTATGATCAACGTCCGCTTATGGCCGAAAGCAGCCGGTAACTAAACCATTCACGACCCAAAGCGGATATGCGGGTAGCCTGGATATTTTGTACTTTTATAAATTGTCCAGACCTTAACCTAACTGTCGCGAATCTTCTTTTGGTTTATGCCCGAACACAATAAAATTATTAACCAAGTTGCTAAGACTTTCTTCGGACCTTTGAACATACAACGAAAAGGAAAGTCGAGGCTTTGGTTTGAGGACAACGGATGGTTTTTAACCATTATTGAATTTCAACCATCATCCTACTCTCGAGGAACTTACTTGAATCTTGGGGTAAGTTTTAATAACTACCCTAATGGCCACTTCTCATACGACTTGGGTGGAAGAATGGAAGGATTTGTTGAAGCAGAGAATATTAGTGATTTTGAATCGGAGCTAACGAATTTAATCGAAAAGTCAATTCCACTAGTCAATAAATACAGAATGGGACTTGATCGAACAAAATCCCCAGGAAGTTTTATTAGAGGCCAATTAGATATTCAGAGTTTGAAGGACACCGGATGGTCCAACTATCATATTGGTTTTGCATATTTGATTGAGAATGAGGTTGAATTGGCGAAAGAACACCTAAGACAAGTGGTTGCCTCTGATGACCAAAGAGCATGGGCAAAAGAAAGAGCAAAATATGCCCAAAACTTGATTGAGTTAAAATTTGATCCCACCAGGTTGTCCAAAATCATTAATAGATCAAGAGTACTCAAGAAACTCGAACCATTAAAGGATCATTCATTGTTTTCCTATTAACAGCATAGTATCCTTATCAGGGAATTTACGATTTACAGTATTGCTATTCTGACCGTCCGCTTTTGGCCGAAAGCGGACGTTCGTTTAAATCAATCCTGCCATTTTAGTTTACACGTTCGATGTTCGTGAACACTATAAATGAAAAGACATTTTCTCCTGGAATTCGGTATGCTCCCTTTGCATTAGTTAAATAGGCCATAATGGATGTCATTTCCCATCCGTCAATTTCGTCAGCGTTCCACTTACGTTTGGTTAAGCGTTCGAAATTCTGTTCTTCGCCAAACTCTTTTACTTTTTGAGATTCGATCTTGATGTTTTCAAGTAGGTTCGGGTTGTCCCAAGCCCAAAGCCAAGTGTTGGAAATTTTAGATACACTTCCAACTTCTTGGTATCTGATTCTAATTTTCAAAGTGTCGCCATTGAAGAATTCGATTAATCCTGTTTCTTGGTCATAAAACCAGCGTTCGTACGTACTCAGACCATATTCAGTTTTGCAAATTTCCTGTTGTTCGGTCAGGTACTCGTGGGCTTCGGTTAAGAAGTTAACAAACTCGTCGGTTGTTTCTGGTTTGGTCAAATCTTGGTCGTTCACTGTTCTCAATTGATTGCAGCCTAAAGTAAAAATTAAAAGTATTAGAGGAAAGTAGCGAGTCACGTATGGCAAGTAACTTGTTGATAAATGGAATATAGTCAAAATGTACTTTTTAACATAAAACCGAATGTATTAAACAAACTGTTGATGGTGTTTTGACCAAGTTCAACACATGATATCACGACAGATTTTATTAAAATACCCGTAGTGACGACTATTTAACAATAATTTTTATCTACGTCCGTTCCAGGCCGTAAGTAGTCCCTTTTGTGGAACTAATCGATACGTTTATGAAAACACCACTGTTTGCAATTTTCATAGTTATATTAATCCTAACCAGTTGTAGCAACATTGACACACGCTTTAACAGAGAGATTTGGCTCAGTGAGGAATCCCAAAAACCTGATCCTGAAACGTTAGTAACAAAAAGACAATACATGGTTGATGACCTGGTGAAAAATCATTTGCCTAACAAAACAAAAACAGATGTCCTGGACCTTCTTGGAAATGGGCTGGAGACTGGATATTTTTTCAGTACAGGTCGGGATCTAATTTATATTTTAGGGCCTGAACAAGGTTACCTAGGAATGGACAGCGAGTGGCTTCTAATATGGTTTGACGAAAATGACATTTTTCTTAAATACCAAATCGCAACTGACTGATCTCGTTTTACTAGTTGGGTATCGGAGAACCGAAGTACTTATTAACATTTGCCAATGTCCGCTATTGGCTGAAAGAAGACTCTGTCTGACATTATTTATTATTAATAGTGGGATCACGCCAAGTATCGACAAATGGTAGTTGCACTTCTAAAGGAAGTGTATAATGTGATTTCTTAAGATTACTAACTATTGCTTTCACTATAACTCAACCTCATTAAAAAACTAGGTATAAGCAATTGTAAATCAATTACTTATGTCTAGTCACCGTGATTCCGCAGGGACTCCCCTTCGCTTTGCTCGGGGCAGGCTTCTCGTCCCGCAAAACCCCTAGTTAGGTTTAGTGATTCCGCAGGGACTCCCCTTCAAGTTCTTACGCTTCGCTCAGAACTTTCGGGGCAGGCTTCTCGTCCCGCAAAACCCCTAGTTAGGTTTAGTGATTCCGCAGGGACTCGAACCCCGAACCTACTGCTTAGAAGGCAGTTGCTCTATCCAGTTGAGCTACGGAACCAATGTATAAAATTAACAATTAACAATTCGCAGTTAACAATTGCCCACAGCCCATTACCTTACCCACAGCCCATTGCCCATTGTTGCTGAGGTTGCAAATATAATCGTCCTGCTAGAGAATTAAACTAAATTTCTTCATTTTTGACCAGGAGCAACCGCCTAAATTCGCACACCTGACTACCGGGGATTTCCAGGGCCTTTAAGACCACTTGCTGTCTGCCCGCTGGCAGGGTAACGGATCCTATTTCCAAACGTGCCCACTCTTTCTCATAAACTTCAATCCTGGTCACCCGGTCAGGGCTGGGAATGTATTCAGGGTCGTGAGCTTCACTAATCACCTGCCCGAGCTGTTGACCTCCGACGGTCACACTGATGCGGGCGCCGCGGTCTGCCGGGGGTACCGTGTATTCCAAAAAGACCTGATAGCTGGTGTTCTCTGCCACTTGCAACTGCCACCAGATGCTGTCTGCTGAGGATTTCCAGTTCACCAGCCAATCATGGGCCCAGCCGTGACCTTCTTGATAGCGCAGGCTGTCAGTGATACCTGCAGCTTCTTGCGGGTACAAAGAAACTACCGGAAATTCTCCGTATCCGGCTGGGATAGGTTGGATAGCCTCTATTCCCCGGGTAACTTCATTAAACCAGGATTGGTATTGTGAAAATAACTCCTGGGCTACCTCAGGATTACCGCTGATGAGGTTGTCCTCTTGGCCGGGATCACCGAAAAGATCAAAGAGCTCGTTACCTTCCTGTTTTACAGTCAACAGGTATCTACCATCTCTGACGGCTCCCGGATAGGGATAGAGCTCAGTCATGAAATTAACGTGTGTATAGATGTAGCGTTGAGGAATCTGATCGTCTTCCTGCAGCAGCAAAGGAGCCAGACTGATACCATCAATTTCTTGAGGTATGGTCAATCCTACCAGGTCCATGACCGTTGGTAAGAAATCAATGTGGCTGCCGGGCGTCTCAATTTGATATCCTGCTGCTACTTCACCGGGCCATCGTATTATAAACGGGACCCTTACACCCCCTTCATCCACTCTTCCCTTCCAACCCTTCATATCGCCATTGTAACGCTGTCCATTAGGACCGTTGTCGGTGGCAAATATCACGATGGTGTTCTCGGATAATCCCAACTCCCGTAGTTTCTGCAGAATGCGCCCAATATTATAGTCCAGATTTTCCACCATGCCGTAGATAGCGGACAGGCGATCATCCAGCCCTTTATCCTTATACTTATCAAAGTAGGCGTCGGGAACCTGAAATGGACCGTGGGGAGTGTTGTAGGGAATGTAACAGAAGAAGGGGCGGTCTTTATTTTCCTCGATAAAGGACAGGCTCTCATCAGTGATTACATCGGAGATATATCCGGAAGACTTACGCATTTCGCCATCATATTCCAGTTCAGTGTCGAAGTAGTTATTCCAGTGCCCTGCAGAAAAACCTACGAAACGCTGAAATCCTTGCCCCTGGGGGTTTTCCGGATAGTTGGAGCCGTTGTGCCATTTTCCGAAACATCCGGTGGCATAACCGGCGTCTTTTAGCAGTTCCGCAATAGTTCTTTCAGAAGCGCGCATGCGTTCCATACCCTGGGAAACCGAAACGGTCCCGGTGCGCAGATGATAGCGGCCGCTGAGAAATGAGGCTCTGGAGGGGGCGCACAAAGGGCTGACGTAAAATCTTTTGAAGCTGGCACTTTCAGTTATAAACTGATCCAGGATCGGAGTTTCCAATATAGTATTGCCATGAGAGCCGATGTCGCCCCAGCCTTGATCGTCGGTGAGAATAAATATGACATTCGGTGGCGCAACCTCCGATGGTTGGCAGGAGTTTAAAAGGAGACAGGGGCAAAGCCCTAAACAAACTCTAAGTAAGGCGCGGGTCATTTCGCAAAGAGCTGACCCATGTCCTTGAAGGCTTTGAACTCTAAAGCATTGCCCGAAGGGTCCTGAAAAAACATGGTGGCCTGTTCACCCACTTGACCTTCAAAGCGAACATAAGGTTCGATGATAAATTCAATTTGCTGATGCTTCAGGTGTTGGGAAAGATGCTGCCATTGATCCCAGGGCAATACCACCCCAAAATGCGGAACCGGCACATTATGCCCATCAACAGGATTGGCAGCTCCCTGCCTGCGGGCCTCCGTGGTTTCGTGTATGACCAGTTGATGGCCGTAAAGGTCAAAATCCACCCACTGATTGCTGCTACGCCCTTCCGGGCAATTAAGAACTTTTCCGTAGAATTCACGGCAGGTTTGCAGATCGTGCACAGGAATGGCTAAGTGGAAGGGGTTCAAATTACTCATACCAAAAAAATTGATTACTATGAATGTCGTTAATTATTATCAATTAAAGCCTCCATCCGGTAAAATCCAAACGACCTCATATTTATAGTATGATGGTCCGATCTATTGTTTTGTAATACAGCTGCTTTGAAATTTCGCAAATCTTAAACACTTATGCCGAGGATTAATTTTAAGTTAAGGTTAAACACGAACTGCCATGAGCTGGAGTGATCCAAATGCCGGTGATAATTTGATTGTTGATCCATTTCAATATCTCCACATATCCCAGGGAAGATCCGGAAATATAGTCCTAGCTGATAAATTTCCTATCTTTTTAGTCACTGAGTCCAATACTTTAGGATCAACTCGCTCAATACCATAGCCATGCAGGTCGATTTCACTGACCACCATCAATAACAGGTGCAAGTTCGAATAATGGAAGGCATCTGGTGGCTGCAGGTCACGCACATCCACAAAAATCCTATATAAAGATTCCAGTTTTGACATCCTGTTTTCAGCCTCAGCGGGGATTATATAGTCCAGAACGGTTCTGTCATAATTTTCATAGGCCCATTTGACCATAGCCCTAAGGCATTCCCATTCCTCAATGGTACAGTCAAGTTCTGCATAGGAGTACTCTATACGTTTGATATGGATCATGGTCGTTTATACCTGTATAGCGAGATTGGAATAAATGTCATCCATTGATGGAAAGATATTCCGTTAATTGTGAGGTGCCGCCGCTAAAGGTTGCATAATATCAAATTAGTACCCAATTTTAAGTCTGTATTGTGAAGAAGGTTAGAAGTGACACTCCGCCGCCGCACAGAACATGGTGAGCGAATCACACTCAAACTCACACCCAAACTCACACTCTATTTCGGGATGTGGCGCAGCCCGGTAGCGCGCTTCGTTCGGGACGAAGAGGCCGCTGGTTCGAATCCAGTCATCCCGACTCCGCCCACCGTGGTCCATAAGATGACGGCGGGCTTTTTAATTTAATACTTTTTAAATTACATCTAATGTCGAAACCGGGGGTGATCATTTCTATATTGCTAATGCTGGCTGGTACTAGTTGCGCCCAAAATCTTGAGTTTAAGGAAACTAACGGAGAGATCCAACTGTGGGACCAAGGCCGCCATATCTTTAGCTATCAGACTGCCACCCGTAGTCAAGACGGCGCCTATCCCCGCGCAAACTACGTACATCCGCTCAATGATTTTTCTGGTCGACCGTTAACGGAAGATTTTCCTCCGGACCATCTGCATCAGCGCGGTATCTTCTGGGCCTGGCACCAATTGTTTATAGATGGTATTTCTGCTGCCGATCCCTGGGAATGCCGGGACATTGAATGGTGGGTAAAAGAGGTGGACTATGGTACTGAAGAGGACCGCGGTATTATTGCAGCAGAGATTGATTGGAGAGTAGGTAAGGCAGGTAAAGCACCGCAGGATGTGATGCGGGAGTATCTTACCATAACCTATCAGAGCTTTCAAGATCATTATACCGTGGATTTCAATATTAAATTTCTGGCCTTAACCGAACTGGAGTTGGGAGGCTCTCACGATGAAAAGGGTTACGGTGGTTTCTCCGCCAGGTTTCAGTTGGGCAAGGAAGTGAAGTTTTATGGGTTGTCCGGAGAAATAGCCCCTAAAAACACTCAGGTTCAGGCAGGGGACTGGATCAAGATCACCGGTTTGGGTGAACACCATGCACAAGTAGTGATCATGTATCACCAGAACTCTACTGCCGACCTTCAGGGCTGGATATTACGCAGATCGGGAAGCATGCAAAACCCGGTATGGCCAGGAAGGCAACCCGTACACCTTTACCAAGGGGATAGCTTTAATATGCGAGCCCGTTTGACGATCTTTAAAGGCAAGGCGCCCTCGCCAAAGGTTATTGAGCACATGTATCAGACTTACATAGCTATTCAGCGGTAAAATACGCCTGATATCGCGGCAACTGCTCATTTAGCATATCAAGGGCATTTTGACAAATATCCGTGGCCCCTGAGATTCCATCAATTTGTACATCTCCCTGGAATTTAGGTTCATCCCAGGGTTTAATACCGAAATTATTAGGATTGAAGGTAATAGTGGTTCCTGCGAATTGTGCTTGTAGATCTTGGTTGCGGGAGCCAAGTTTTTCAGTTTGGGAATTAGCCAAAAAAACCAGCTTTTGAATAGTAAGCTGAGGTTTATCAACCAGGATCAAGGCGGTCACACCCTTTCCGCTAGCCAATAAAATTACGCTATCAGTGTTGATTACTTCAAAAAAGGGTAAATCCAAGCTCTTTTTAGGGGAATCCAAAACTTGCTCAAATTGTTCCAAAGCCTGAGATTCCGAGATTTCCTGTACACCCTGGTCTGACAGCAGGAAACCTTTGAAGGTATCACTAAAATCTTCCGTTTCCTCAGCCGCTGAATCGATCATTTGAGCAAGTGTCAATTTATGGGCGATAGCCAGATCCTGAAGGGATTTGTCCTCTGATATTTCCTGTTCTGGCAGTGATTGTTTATCAGCGGTTGGTTGTTCAGCTTTACTACAAGCCGATAAGATCAATGCAATTCCTAGTAGCGAATTAATGATACTGATTTTCATTTTTTTGACTTTGGCCTATGATAATGCGAAGGTACCTGACCTAATATGCGGCAACAATGACGATGATCAACTGAGGTTCTGACATGTGGCTTAGTAAGGCATATTTTTAATGATAAAATTGGGCTTTTGCTTTAATACACCATCAGACACCTTCTATTTGGTTCTGCCGGTTAACGGATTAAATTAATGTCCAAAGTCAACTTGCTATGGAAAAGCCCAGCCTCAATCTGTTCATAAAGCATTTGCTGTGGTTACTGCCGGTATTTATTGGCTGGAGATGCTGGGGACAAACAACCCTGGAGCACCGGGTATTTCTTTTGGGCAACACTGCTGACTTGACTATAGATTCACCCCTGTATGCACAATTAGGTGCCTTGATAGAAGGCAACACCTCAGGGACAACGGTAATACTAAACGGCGATTTCTCCACTGGCCAAGCTGACGAATATGAAGATTCAATAAGAATCCGTCACCTGCTTGCCAGCTTATCCTCAAACAATAATGTGAGAACGATACTGATCCCCGGTGACCGTGATTGGGCTCACTCCCAAAAAAATGGTTGGGAACAGGTACGCAACCTGGAAAAGATGGTTCATAGTATGAATTTCCCAAACGTTATTTGGGCCATCAAAAAGGGCTGTCCGGGTCCCGAGGAAATATGGTTAGATGAAAACACCTTACTGATCAACATGCAAACCCAGTGGTGGAATCATCCGCATCAAAAACCGCAACCAGCAGGCGCTGATTGCAAGTTCGCCACCGAAGATGTATTTATAGAGGAGTTGGAGGATCTTATAGAGGAAAATGCACAAAAAAATATACTGTTGGCCGGGCATTACCCCCTGATCTCTTACGGGCCCTACGGCGGTAAATGGCCCTTAAAAAATTACCTTCTACCAATTCCCATCTTCAGCGGTTTAATACCGTCCTTTCACGCCAATGTAGGAGCTGCCAAAGATATTGCTAACGATAATTTCGATGATTTTAGGAACCTTTTGGAACAAGTATCCTTGGAACAGAATGGCCTTATTTATGTTTCCGGGCATGAGCATAATTTACAGATTTTATCCATAAAAGATCATTACTTGATCAATAGCGGTTCACCAACAAAACCCAGTTATAGTGGTAAGGGCGAACTAGCCCTTTATGCCGAGTCCCAGCCCGGACTTATTGAACTAAGATATTTTGACCATGGGAAAGTACAGGCAGTCGTCCATAAAGTAGATCATTCAGGCATGGTGAAGCTGAAGGAGTTGATCTTATATCGGTCCTTTTGTGAAACAGATCTGGCGCCAATCCCCTATAATAGCCGTTATGCCCCATGTAACCAGTTAAATGACACTTCAGGTAGTATATCCAAAAAGGCCACAGTTACCGTGGCAGCAGGACTGGAGTACGAGGCTGGCAAGTTTAAGCAAAGATGGCTAGGAAAGCATTATCGTGGTAGTTGGACCACTCCAGTAAAGGTTCCTTACTTGGATCTGGAAAGCACCTTTGGGGGATTATTGCCCTATCAAAAAGGTGGCGGCAGGCAGACCACATCATTGAAATTCAAGGCCCAAAACGGTGAGGAGTATGTTTTTCGTTCTGTCAATAAAGATCCCACCAAAGCCTTGGATTACGAGTTTCGCAAAACGGTGGTGGGCACAGTAGTACGGGATCAAACTTCGGCTCAACAACCATTCGGGGCAATGGCTGTAGATGTTCTATTGGATAAGCTGAATATATTACATGCCCATCCCAAGTTATATGTACTACCGGATGACCCCGCACTGGGACAATTTCGAGGCTCATTTGCCGGACTGATGGGGATGCTTGAAGAGCGACCCACCAATCCCAAGAAAGTGGAAAAGCCTTTTGCCCAGGCACAAGCAATTTTGAAAAGTAACAAAATGTTCAGGGAGCTTTATGATGACCACGATAATAAAGTGAACATTCAGGAATTTGCACGGGCTCGGGTATTCGATATGTGGGTGGGGGACTGGGGGAAGCACGAGGATAATTGGAAGTGGGCAGGTTATGCGGACCACAGTGGGATGACTTATCGACCCGTACCTCGGGACAGGGATCATGTCTTTTCCCTGTGGGACGGCCTATTGCCATGGTTGGCAGATCGGGAATGGGCCAAAGAAAGCGCCGCCAATTTTGGGTACGAATTTAAAGGGATCCGCAGTCTAATGTGGCAGGCCCGACACCTGGACCGTTTATTGGGTAATCAATTAACCAGGGAGGATTGGAGGCAAGCTGCCCGGGAGATCCAGCAAAACATAAATAAAGAGGATATTGACAGGGCCGTCAATAATATGCCGGCTGAGATTTATGAAGTTGACGGCAGAACTATTGCCAGTAAACTCGAACGTCGTCTTAACCAGCTGCCGGAGGCTGTCTCCCAATACTATGACCTGCTGGCCCGGGAAGTGGATGTAGTAGGTTCCAATAAAAGAGAGTTTTTTGAAATTATTAGGGCAAAGGACGGCTCCGTTAGTGTGGCTATGTTTGACCTGGATAAAAAATCCGGAGGGGCAGATAGTTCCAGAAGGTATTACCATCGTAGATTTATTCCAGAGGAAACCAAGGAGATCCGGGTATTCGGTCTTCGCAAAGCAGATCATTTCCATATTTCAGGTCAGGCCAGAAAGTCCATACCCATTCGCATAATCGGGGGTCCGGGTGCGGACCAGGTAAGCGACAGTTCTAAAGTCGGCGGGTTGAACAAGGCTACCAAAGTGTATGAAAATGACGCAGATGCCAGATTGTATCTAGGTACGGAGGCCAGGCTGGTGAAACACTGGAATAACCAGGTATTTAACTACGATCGCACGGCTTTTGCCTACAATACCTACTTGCCTTTAGCCTTCATATCGTTTTCAAAAGATTTTGGGTTTGGATTACGCACCGGACTGCAATTTACCCGTCAAAAATACGGCAAGAAGGATTTCGCCAGCAAACATTCTCTAGGGCTAACCTTGTCTACCGAAAATATTAAAGTTTTAAGCTATGATGCCAGATTCCATCATGTTTGGGGAAGATGGGACGTTATCTTGTCCGCACTGGCCGGAAATCACTATTATTTCACCTTTTTCTTCGGCATCGGTAATGATACCCAGAAAGATGATAAACTTTTTGACCAGGACTACTATCGAACCAATTACAATTCCAATCAACTTAGCGTGGGTGTGCTACATGAATTTTGGGAAGGCAATAACAGTCACTTGGCCTTTAAATTACATTACGAAAACAACAGCCAGCAGATAAATGAAAACACCATCCTTACGGATACCCAAAATCCCATGGATATTCTGGGTATTAACGATATTAATTTACTAGAATCAGTTTTTGATCTGGAATTGGATTTCAGGGATCGCAGTTCTTTACCGGAAAGAGGCATGAGGGTCGCTCTGAAACATCAAAGCGGTATTATCACCAACGAAAGCAATGATGGTTACGGAGTTACCCAGGGTTTTTTGGAGGGCTTTATGTCCACCAATCTAAGACGACCATTAACTTTTGGCATACGCTTGGGAGGTTCTAAAAGTTATGGAGAAATCCCCTTCTACAAACTAAAATACCTGGGACAACGAAATGATCTAAGAGGGTATCTGAGAAATAGATTTACTGGTGAATCCACCCTGTTCATCAATACGGAAATGCGATGGGAATTATACGAATTTCATACCTCTCTTTTTCCTCTTAGGTTTGGAGTAAAAGCCTTTTATGATGCTGGAAGGGTATATTCAAAATTTGATGAAACCGACAATTGGCATCAGGGCTATGGTGGCGGTATCTACTTGGTTCCTTTACTGGAGCAATTTTCAATCAATTTGTCAGTGGCCTTTTCTGAAGAGGAATCGGGATTATTCCTGCTGGGAATAGGGAAGGCTTTTTGATGTACACTTAGCTACTAGTAATTCTGTCCCTTTTGAAAGGGAGCAAAATAAAGCTACTCCCGCCTCAGCGTTAGGCATCAGCATATTAACATAATGAACAATGATTGGAGAGTTTGCCTGCAAGTCATATGGTATAATGATCACCCTCATTGCTAAGTATTCCGGGACCAGTTAACTTGAAATTTACAACTTAAAATCTATCAAGATGATGAAGTACATTACCATAATGCTTTTGTTGATAGGTATCAACCAGCATGCAGATGCACAAAGTTCCTTGTTCAAGCCGTTTAAAATAGATATTGGTATAGTGGGAGCGGTTTCATTGGATGATGAAGCTGGAAATGGGCCGGGTTTTTATCTGGAGCCCAAATACCAGGCCAGTGACAGGATCAATGTGGGTTTGCGATTAGAGAGCGTGTTCCTCACTTCCGGAAGTATTTCCATCGGCCCTACTGCTATTGATCTGGAAGCTGCTTCAGTTTTCCCCATTTTGTTAACCGGTGACTACTATTTTAATACAGAGAGAGTACGTCCTTACGCCGGTCTGGGGATAGGAGTTTACATTAAGGATGAAACTTCCATCGACACGGATATCGGTATGATTAATTTCGACCTGGGATCAAAAACCAATTTTGGGGTGGCGCCCAGATTGGGTCTAAATGCGGGCCATTTTAAACTGGCGGTAATTTACAACTATACTGGTGATGGCATTGCTGACTACCTGGGGATTAGCATAGGTGCTGAAATCGGCGGAGGTTATCAATAGAGAATTTTCCCAAGCGTGAATAGCAGATGAACACTCTTATCTATTTGAGTGGTACGCTTAATGCTGCGTTTATAAATTTTTTAATAATTGCTGGAAGCGATAGTGTTTGCGCAGGGAATCGAGATTGCTATCATGGACGAACCATTCTTTTAGTTTAAGGCCCATTTCGAATGATTTTTCCAGACAATTTAACGCTTGCTCAGGCATATCACACATGGCATAAATACAACCAGCATTGTACAATAACATCGCATCACTGGGTTCTAATGACAGTGCTCGGTGGAGCCATTGCAACCCTTTTTCAATTTGACCGAGGGCCACTAAACCGTTAGCACCCATATAAAGTGCGCGGGTATTTCCTGGATTAAGCTCCAGTACTTTTTCTGCAATGGCTATTCCCCTTTTTTTAGTTTGTACCGATTTTTCCGGCAAGCCCAGTGTATCGTAGCACTGTGCTACCAGCAGGGGTGCCTGATAGTCATCAGGGCGCAGACTATAGGCTTTCTCGAAGAGTTGAGCCGCTTTTTCCAATTTACCTTCTGCAAATGATAAACGTGCATATTCATAATGGGTCTGGAAAAGCCGGGGTTCTAGTTCCAAAGCTTTCTCAAATGCCGATTCTGCTTCTGGATAATTCTTCTGTGTAAACAAAGCTACGCCTCTAGCAGAATAGGCTTCTGCCAAATGCGGGTCCAGATCAACTGCCTGCTTGCTGGCTTGGTCAGCATGCCTAAGATTTTCATTGCTGGCCTCGCTGTGTAAATAAAGGTAGGAGTAGCACAATGATAATCCGCTGAAAGCTAATGCATAGTTTTTATCCAGTTGAATGGCTTTTTCAAACATCTGGATAGCAAATCCCACACTTTGAGCGCTAAATTGGAAGTAGAATCGTCGACCTCTCAAGTAGTATTCATAAGCTTCAACATCCTTGGTTTGAGTAGCTTGGATTCCCCTGTGCCCCATTTGCGGTTGAATATCTAACGCTTGTGCCACACATTGGGCGATTTGATCTTGAATGGCAAAAACATCTTGGGTGCTGCGGTCGAATCGCTCAACCCATAAATCCGTGCCGGTGGCTACATCAGCCAACTCGACATTTATACGCAGATGTCCATTGACTTTGCGCACTGATCCTTCCAATATGGCAGTCGCATTAAGTTTTTCACCCAATTTTTGCACATTTAAAGGCGCTCCCTTGAGGGCAAAGGAGGAAGCATGGGATACGACCTTTAGTCCTGGCATGCGGCCTATGGCAATGATGATTTCCTCAGCAATGCCTTCACAAAAATACTCCTGTTCCAGCTCTCCACTAAGGTTCGAAAAAGGTAACACAGCCACCGTTGGAGACAACGCTAAGGTCCTGGGACTGGGAAATTGCTGGTTCAGCCCGGAAACATTTAGTTGATACATTTCTTCTGGCTCATCAAAATCTTTTAGCATAAATGTGCCTATCTTGCCCAGAGATACCTTTGGTGGTAAACGGTTTTTGATGGTTTCCATCATTGGATAGGATAGGATTACTTGTCCACCATGTCCGGCATCACAGATGCGGGATGCTTTATGCACTTCCACTCCCGTGCATTGATCTCCATCAAATGTCGCTTTTCCCCAATGTAAGGCCATACGCACCAATACTTTAGCGTCCTCAGGCCACGGTTGGCCGGCTAGATCTATTTGCATATCCACCGCCGCCTTCAGTGCTTTAAGGGGGTCTGAAAAGACCAGAAAAAATCCATCACCTGGATTTTCTACCTCCTTCCCCTGATAACGGTGCATATGCCGGCGTACAATTTCATTGTGTTGAGATAATATTTTTGGATATCGTGAACCTAGACGTTGGGCCATGCGTGTGGAGCCCTCAATGTCAGTGAAAAAAAGTGTTATTAGAGAAGAGGCGGACATAGCAATCCTGCTTAACTAGTATCCCGGATAATTAGCTCGATCAATTTAGGGGAAAGTATCTGAAAAATACAGAGAGTATCAATGATCTGAGTCCAGTACCAAAATGACCTTAATCAAATAATAATTTGTTTTTTCCAAACTAAATATAACTGAGCATTACTTTTATATTGGTTTGAATTCACAGCTAATCCGGAACTGTTAATGGCGGAAGTAATGGTTGGATTTACGCATTTATTCAACCATAAATCGGGTCACCTCCCTAAAAAAATAAAGAGCCTGCCCCACCACCGGGCAACATATTTCCAGGGCTTTATTCAAATTTTAATATCTTAAGTCGTTAAACTCATCACTATGAAAAGAGATAGGATCATCTATTGGATCGCCACCGGATTACTGACCTTGCAAATGCTGTTTTCCGCGGGCATGTATGTATTTAACCATGAGGCTATTTCTCAGGCTTTTATCACATTTGGATACCCGGCTTATCTGGTCTACCCCTTGGCGGTGGCCAAGATTCTGGGCCTAGTGGCCATATTAACCAGGAAATCACCCACACTCCTGGAATGGGCCTATGCGGGATTCTTTTTCGATTTTGTATTGGCACTGGCGGCCCATTTGCATGTTGGCGATGGACAGTTTGGAGGAGCGGTGATAGCGCTGGTGTTGCTGTTTGTTTCCTATGCCTACCAAAAGAAGGCGTTTGTACCCTCTGTTGCCTGAAGCTCATTCAGGTTTTACTGGGTAGAATATTGCAGCATTAGTCTAGATTTAACCGTCCTTTTGCCCACGCCAATGACCTCCATGATTGAATAGTCACTACCAGATACCAGATCCCCACTAAAGGACCGATATCAAAGGAGCCCGCCTCTGCCGGAGGTGTGGGGAAAGTAGCAAGGTTTAGAGCCATGACCAAAACGCCTAGCACCAAACCGGGGATGGCAAAAAGCTTCCCGAACCGGGAGTGACTTATCATGGCCAGGGCGAAAAAAATCGTTCCTAAGCCAATATAAATGTCCCAGGCTACATCCAACCCCAACCATATCATTGCTGGCATATCCTGGCTGGGCTGGGATTTAAATGCTAACTGTACCAGCAACATAGTGGTAAATAGGGCTCCTGCAATGAAATTGGTAATGGCCCCCACTGATGCCCAAACGGATTGTTGTTGGATTTCCAGTAATCGCTTTAAACCTAGACTGGCCAGACCTATGGCTGGACCTAAAAAGCTGGCTAGGAATACCACCGCGATATAAGGGAGAGGAGCAAAAATTAGCAAAGGATAAAACAAGCTGGCTACTAATCCCGTGGCAATTCCCAACTTTATCCAGGTCAATATTGAATGAGGCTTAGCCATAGAGATCAAGGTCTTATCTAATGAATTTTGAAATATCCTCGATTAAATCAAAATTGATCATCAGAAACTTTCCCACAACCACCTAATCTATGTGGACCTGCCCACAATGCGGACAGCAATTCGTTTACCAGAATCAATGGCATTCCTGCGGTAATTATACCGTAGAAGGATTTCTGGAGGGACGGTCTCAGCAGGCAATAGAGTTGTACCACTATTTCATGGAAACCTACCGTGCCTTATGTGATTTTCAGATCCACCCTGTAAAGACAAGGGTGTCTCTACTTGTAAAAATGCGGTTTGCCAGTGTAAATCGTTTGGGTAAGGGTTTTCTAGACGGTCATTTAGTATTGCGGGAGCCTTATAGGGAAACCTTATGTTTTCATAAAGTGGAAATGATCTCCAAGAATCAACATGTGCATCATTTTCGTCTCCATTCCAAAGAAGATATTACCGGTGAACTAAAGAGGTACATGAAAAAAGCTTGTAGGGAGACTGGGAGCCGGTTAGACCTATAAAACACGAATAAAAGGAAGGAGCGTTTTGTATGAATCATACCTTGTAGTGACTCAAATCATACGTTGATAAGGAAAATTTTTGTTGCTTATATGAAATAGAGGGAACTGGTGATCCCAAATAATAGTGTCGATTTTTTAGAAGTGATGGAACTAAGAGCAAGATATTTGATCCCCCTTGCATTTTTAACCTTGGCATCATGTACATTCGATGATGAAATAATCGAAGAACTTGATTCATCCATATTACCGGTAGACTGCGACACTTCCAATTACGATTACAACACCGTAATATACCCAATGATACAAAACCAATGCTCTTCTACCCAGGCTTGTCATGGTGCTGGAAGCGTATTTGGAGAAATTACCACTTTTGAAAATATAACATCTTATGTGGATAATGGATCATTCGAAAAAAGAGTTTTGATTGATCAGGATATGCCACCAGCTGCTCCATTATCGGATTGTGACCAGGAGTTGATCAGAAGTTGGCTGACAAAAGGGGCACCGGGTAACAACGATTCCGATCCACCAGACCCCGATCCTGTCCCGGACACCGGTGATTGCGATCCTGACGTGATCTATTTTGGAAAAGATGTGCTGCCAATTCTTCAATCCAACTGCGCATTATCTGGCTGCCATGACGCAAAAACTGCCGAGGACGGGTTTGATTTCTCCACCTACGAGGGCACCATTAAAAAGGATTTCAAACCAGGTGACCCTGAAGATTCCGAGATGTACGAGGTACTGGTTGAAGATGATCATGATGACATAATGCCCCCTCCCCCTATGGACCCCTTGAGCGCAGAACAAATCCAAATTATATACGATTGGATTATACAAGGTGGAGAAGACCTCAGTTGTGATCCCGGATTATGCAATACTGAGGATGTGACCTTTTCCGGAGTCGTATTACCTATTATCGAGAATAAATGTAAAGGATGTCATAGTGGCACTGCACCTCAAGGCAATGTTTTGCTCACCAATTATGATCAAACCAAAGCATTGGTAGATGATGGTAGTTTGATGGGTACATTAAATAATACAGGAGGATATGCCGTTATGCCGCCAGCCGGGAAGTTGCCGGATTGTGAAATACAGCAAATTGAAGCATGGGTAAATAACGGGGCATCAAATAATTAATGGGGAAACCATTATAACCCTAGAGCAGGTAGGTATTTGATCCTATAATTCCATTTTACGCTGAATCCCGAACAAAAATTTCATGGAATCATGATGTTAATCATTGGTGAACCCCTCAGCATATTCCAAATTTCATCATGACAAAAATACTTAACGCCATTTTCGTTATCCTTCTCAGCAGCTGCGCCGTTAAAGTCAATACTTTCTATGATAAACAAGTGGCTTTTGACCAGTATCAGACTTTTTGTTGGTTCACCGGCTGCCAGTTTACCATTGAAGGGCCCGATTATTTAAAGAAAGACAGTGCGGCGGTGGAAGCCTTCAAACAGGCTATTGTACAGGAACTGAATGGCAAGGGATACCGATATGATGATAATCAACCGGATTTTCTTTTATATGTGCAAATAGTGGTGGAAGAGCAGCAAACGCTCATTACATCTCCTGTTAATGTGGATGACGCTTATGATTGGGGCAGGACCTATCCCCAGGAAGACTTTGTGGAAGACACCTATGTTTATTTAAAGGGTTCCATGATCATCGATATTGCCGATGCCGCCAGTGGCAGAATGGTGTGGCGATCTGATGCGGTTCGTTATTTAGCTTTAAACCCTGAGATCGACAGTAAGACCATTGCTGGAGGGGTAAAACGGGCATTACGAAAATTTCCTCCCCGTTAAGTTTATGAGTTAATGGAGATCATGTGCTGCAGTTGCTCTATCTGCTGCTGTTTTTGGGTTAGGAATTTTCGGGATTTGGTAAGGGGCCCACCTTTTAAGTTTTCTAGTTCAATGGAGACCTTATACATAAGATCTTCCAGAGCCTCCAGCAATATGGGAGAATATTTAGGGTCGATGTTTAACATTGTAATTCAGAATAAACTATGACTAAACAAAGCTATAAAATGTTTATTGGAAAAATAGCAGTTAAAGAGTAATATAGTGAACTGATGAAAACATTGAAACTCTGTATCCTAATTGTAATGACTTCACTGGTTTCCGCGACCGCCCAAGACTGGATCCCCTTGTTTAATGGAATTGACCTTGAGCATTGGGAGCATGTGGGCGAGGGCCAATTTGTCATTGATAATGGTTTACTTAAAACTGAAGGCGGCATGGGACTGTTATGGTATACGGCTCAAAAATTTGAAAATGCCCAGCTACGAATTGTTTACAAGGGAGCCTCGGAGAACAATGCCGGGGTGTTCATACGAATCCCTGAAAGACCTACGGAACCATGGATGCCAGTTAACCGTGGATACGAAGTCCAAATAGATGACCGTGAAGATGAATACCATAAGACTGGAGTGCTATATTCACTTACTAAAGCCAAGGCCTCACCTGGGAAACCTGGGGTGTGGAACGTGATGGTAATTTCATTGAAGGGGGGCAGGACTAGAGTGGAAGTAAATGGCGAATTAGTAACGGAATTCAACGAAGGGGACAACGTGCCTCCCAAAAAATTGGATTATGAACCTGATCGTGGACCAAGACCAAATTCCGGATATATTGGCCTTCAAAACCACGGGGCGGAAGACACCATTTACTTTAAGGAGATCAGCTACAAACTATTGTCAGAGTGAACGAGTATGATGCTATAGTCAAGTCATCGGTTCAGGCATATGGGTAGCCAAAGAACTATGCGAGCAAGGTTTAGAGACCTTAGTATTGGATAGAGGCCGGGATGTAAAATATCTAACGGCATAATTACTAATTTCAGGAATTTATACCAACAGGATATTGAGCGGCTTCCTATGCTCGTCGACAATTCAAACAAGGAATATTGTAAATCAATCATTAACTATGGATAAGAAAGTTGGTGTGGGGCTCGTTGGTTCGCAGTTTATTTCCAGCATTCATGCGGAAGCCATAAAATCATTACCCGATGCGGAGATTGTTGCAGTGATGTCGCCAACGGAGGGCAATGCCCTCAACTTCTCCCAAAAATTTGGAATACCCAATCATTTTACCCGGCTGGAGGACATGCTGGGACTAGACAATATTGATATGGTGGTCATCGGTGCTCCCAACAACCTGCATTGTGAGATCACACTAAAAGCCGCATCAGCTGGTAAACATGTGGTGGTTGAGAAACCTCTTTGTATGAACCTTTCCGAAGCAGATCAAATGATTGAAGCTTGCAAGGAAGCTAACGTCAAACTCATGTACGCCGAGGAACTGTGTTTTACTCCTAAATACGTAAGATTAAAGGAACTGTTGGATGAAGGGGTTTTGGGAAAACCTGTTTTATTCAAACAATCTGAAAAACACGACGGTCCACATGCCGATCATTTCTGGGACGTTGAGCAATCAGGTGGCGGGGTAACCATGGATATGGGGTGCCACGCAATCGAGTTCTTTCGATGGCTAAATGGGCGCAAACCTATTGTTTCGGTTTATGCTCAAATGGCTACCAGCGTTCACAAAGACCGAACCATTGGAGACGACAACGCTATATTGATACTGGAGTTCGAAAATGGTGTGACCGCTTTGGCTGAAGAAAGCTGGACCAAGCTCGGTGGTATGGATGATCGTGCAGAAATTCATGGTTCGGAAGGGGTTGCATATGCAGATGTCTTACAAGGTAGTTCCATACAAACTTATAGCACCAAAGGAGTAGGATATGCCGTAGAAAAGGCTGGGAGCACCATTGGCTGGAGCTTTACCATGTACGAGGAAATTTGGAACTACGGTTTTCCTCAGGAATTCCAGCACTTTGTTGACTGTGTGAAGAACAATAAAAAACCAATGGTAACTGGAGAAGATGGGAAAGCTGTGTTAGAAGTAATTTTTGCAGCCTATGAATCAGCCGGTACCGGCAAAAAAGTACATTTACCCTTCAAAACAGACGTCGACAAGCCCTATAAACTTTGGAAGAAATAATACTTTATTATGTGAAGGTCATGGAAAAGCAGGCCTGAGGAAAGAACAATTTGGAAGTCCCTTAAGACATAGGCCTGCTTCAGGTTAAATCATTAATTTAGCCAGAAGAGAGCGGTTATTTGCGAAACTTATAACTTGCTCCTACCATGATCATGGAGGTGGTCATGTCGTAGGACACTTCACTTCCGGGAATGGCTCCGTAAGGAGGGAAGTTCTCCATAAACATGGGGTTCAACAGCGGTCCGGAAGTTTTTCCGGAACTGGTTCCGTAGTGGTAAACTGCATCCAATATTACCTTCTCACTAGCTTGATAGCTCATGCCGAATTGAAAGGCATTCTCAATAATAGCAGTGGCTGGTACATTGAAGAATGCTACCTCACTGCTAATGGGATTAGAACTGTAGGTGTAGCCCACTCTCAATGGCAATTTCTGAATCCCTTTGTATTGCAAGCCGGCGGAAATAATATCTATATTTTCCCAGCCGAAACCCGCTACTGCGGCTGTTTGTGTCCACCCGGTCTTGGAGAAGCCTTTGGTGTTTTCATAGTCAACCATGCGGTAGTCGACCGCAATATCGAACTGATCCAATGAGTAGCCCACACCCAGTGACAAGACTGCGGGATAATTCAATCCCAGGTCATTTGTTCCTGTAGAATTGTCCAAATAGGTATTGTCGAACTCAAAATCGCCAAAAGATTGCTCAGTTTTATAAGAAGCACCCATTTTAAATCCAGAGCCGGAATTGTAGAACATTCCTATTTGTGCACCGAAGCCCATTGCTGTGGCAACGTCCGTGGAAGGGTATCCTGCCATAGTGGGATTAGCCGTAGGATTGGGCATTAACTCCAAGCTGGCAAAGTTGAAGGTGGGCTGTACACCAATAGATATTTTATCGGATAGTTCATAGGCCCAGGTAAACCCGACCTGCAATAATTGGTAGTCCGACTGTATACGTCCGAATCCACCCATACTTTGGGGCATGGTAATAGGATTAGTGGTACTTTCGGGGAATGTCACTCCAAACCCCGCTACTCCAAATACGGAGGCTCCAAAAACATGTCGACTGTCCTCTTTACCCCAGACCATGGATAATGCCGGCATGGGTGAAACACCTCTGTCATCTTTGGTGGTACCGCTGAAGAAATTGCCAGTGGGCTGACCCATGCTGTTAAATTCCGGTACTGTGGAGCTTAGTTCAGGTGATGAAAAGAAAAGACCAATATCGAACCTGCCGATAGTCCCGTCAAATGTGGTAATTGCTGCAGGATTCCATTGTAGGGCTCCCGAAATATCTAAGGGTTGAGCTGTGGCAGCACCTCCCATAGACATGTTAACGGCACCTGCACCTTGCATGATGTGACCCGCTTGTGAAAAAGCGAATGTAGATGCCAATAAGAACGAAAATGTTACTAATAAATTTTTCATTACCGTAAGGTTTTGAGGTTTTAATTCACGCGTAAGGTGGCTCTAAAATGAGTTTTGTCACATGACCAAAATCATAGCAAAAAATACCATTTTACACGCCTGGAGTGGGATAAAGGCATTTGAAATATGAAGAAAATTTCACTTTATATTAAAGACTGCAAAATTCGAAAATCAGGTTAATTGTCCCCCGAGTTACCAACTTTGTTGAGGAAAATTAATATATTCCACCACCACTAAAATGATATTATTATGAGAACCATATTCTCAGTTGCTGTTTGCTTTCTAAGCCTGAATGTTATAGCTCAGGACGCTACCAAAGATGCTCTGATCGCCGACTATGAACGAAGCAAATCCATGACTTTGGCTTATATCGAGGCCATGCCTGAAGACAAGTTTGATTTCAAACCCAGTCCCGAGTCCATGTCATTTGCTGATCAAATGTTGCACATTGCACAAGGGACCATAGGTTTGTCGGCCAATGGAACGGGAGCCGAGCGCATCTATGCGGATGTGAAATTAACCGAAGACCCTGCTTTTAAAACCAAAGGTGAAGTAGCCAGACTGGTAACTGAGGCCATGGACTTCGCTATCAAAGGCATTAAAGAAATGGATGCCGCGAATTACCATGAGGTGGTGGAAAGGGGTCCGTTCAAGGTAACGCGCTTAGGGTGGATTCAAAAAGCCAATGAGCATGCTGGGCATCACCGAGGACAATGTGCTTCTTACCTAAGGCTTGCAGGGGTGACACCTCCTCAGTACAAGTTGTTTTAACTCCGCATATTCTGCATATTTGGGGCAGGCCTTTGGCCTGCTTTTTTTTTGCCTAACTATGATTGTTGATAAGAATAATAATGGTCTAAAAAACTTCGCGTTAATTAGTTAAGATTAAACTAAGCTATAGTTTACATGCAGATTTCAAGAATATTCGTATTAATAATAACCTCTATGATTACCAATGCCATTAGCGCTCAAAACAATGCAGACCCGGCAGGCATGTATGCACTAGGCAGTTCCAATCCAGAAGGTGGAAGTCATTTATTGGTATTCGAGAGTGGAGAATATGCCATTACCTATTTTGGAGGTATGCAATGTGGGCATTGGGAACGTAAAGAAAATAAGCTTTGGTTTACCCCCAATGCCGGTAAAAAGCAATTCGAATTGTATGGAAGGCAGGACAAATCCCTTAGCGGCCAAACGAGAATACAATTCAATGGTTTTGAAAATGGGGAAACGTTTATTCATGTGGGAGATGCACAAGGCCAAGAAACTATCTGGAAGAGAATTTTCAATGTAGGTGCTAATGGATTTTCCCATCCATATGTGCACACCTTTGAAACACCTGCAGAAACCATTGCCTTTATGGCTAAGCACTACCATCAGCGGAACAGCTCATTTTTTACCTTTTTGAATCATGAAGGTTACAACGATTTCATTGCATACTTCGCCGAGGCAGAAAACGAAAGCCAGTCAGTGCCTTTTTCGGCCACATTCAAAGAGGAAAAGCTCTATTTTTCAGTTGATGAATTTTCCCAAAAGACTCCGTTTGATGATGAGGATGAAGATATTGAGTACATAAGGGAACTAATGGAAAAGGATATGAACAGGGAGGTTCTATATTTCAATCCGGTTTATAACCAGTTTACCGAGGATATCAACTTAAACCACATTTTCAACGAGGAAAAGGGAGCCTATATAGATGAAGAATACTACCAAGAAGGAGAAGAGATTATAATGGATGAGGATTCGTATGATAACATGTCGTTCATATATGCCTTCAAGGCCTTGAATGATAACCATACTGAACCTGTGCAATTTAATGTTGACGATAAACCCATATTCCAAGTTGACCCGGATTAGATGAATGTCAGCTCCTTACCAAAGTGGAGCTGGACATAGCTCCTTTTCCACTTAACAAACCCAATGGTTAGACCTTTGAAAGATAATTTTCGATTTTAGGAAAATTTTTTTTTGAATATCTATTTCTGAGACGCCAGGGTGTTACCTTGATGGAAAATTAATTTTTTCACTGTTCTAATTGCCCACCAGGCTGATCACTTGCAGTGTTTCTTCTAGCGCTGCCAAACAGGGGAGGGGAAAGGGGGATTCCCCCACATCTTACTAATCTTGTTAGTACTGTAATACCCATAAGCATAGCCTTAGCCGCTAATGCTAAACGAGCATCCTCAACTTTTCTACATAAGCACTCCGTTTTTGGCCTCAATAGGTGCTGGTACATCAGCTTCCCCCAACATTTCCTTTAAGTCAATTTCAATAGTGCGACAAATGGAAAGCATAGGAATATCATTGCCCAGTCCTTCAAAGGGATTTTCGGAGTAGTCTCCCACCAGCTCCATCATAACAAATACCCATCCGATCAACACAGTAAAGGGAATGGACAGCCAACCCCCGTATTCTCCCAATTGAGCGAATTCAGATACCATCCCAATTGGCAGTAGAAAAATGAACAATGCGATAAAGATGAAACTAACACTTCCATACTGTCTGGGAAATGGAAATTTTTTGATGCGTTCACATTGCCCTTGAAAAGTGTAGAAATCGTTCAGTATTTTCTGTAGTTCCATATGGCGAAAATCATCGATAAGGTCAAGCCGGCGTAGCTCCTGAAGATCTTGTGACTGCCGGTCAATGATCTGGGTAGCGGTATTTTGATATTCGATCAACTGCTGGTATTCATCCGTGGGAAGTGACTGCTTTAATATCGACTCCGTAGCGCCGTCATCAACCAATCCGATGCCAAACCTCTTTCTTCTTAGTTCCGTGATCCTTCTGACGTGCTTACCTTGGCTTATATGTTCCCACGGTGTGGGTATTAACAGTTGACTTCTTAAACTGTAAATCCACCCAAGGTGCCGGTAAATAAGCTTTTTGTGCCATTGCTTCAGCTGGTCTTCGCTTAGGTTTTCAGAAGCGAATTGATTGCTGATATAGGACCGGATATTGGATCCCCAGGCCCGGCTGCTATTCACAATAGCCCCCCAAATTTTCCGTGCCTCCCACAAACGACCGTAGGAGCTGTTATTTTTAAAACCCACATAGAATGCTACTGCAATGCCAATTACCCCCAACGGACGCCAAGGGATACTGATACTCAACGGAGCGTAAGTGAGTATTATGGTGACTGCGGTAGCCCAGAGCGTCAGCCATATAATATGACCCCCTGAGAACCTTAGGATATTAATCAGGTTAAAATTTTTATAGACATACATAAGTGAAGATTTAAGTTCTCAAAAAGATTTACCGGCCGCGTAAAATAAACAAAAATCCCATTCCAAATGGATTCATGAATGGTGCATCTATGAGTAAAACCGCTTGATGGGACTGGATCAAATTGAAACTCCTCAGGTTTAGGAGGTTATGAATTTCTTGTCTTAGGGTACTAAGGTATAAATGGACTTTACCCAAATCCATGAGAAGAACCACTAGTCATTACCCTAAACCTAGAAACCATGATCAATTTACTGAAAAACCCATCGCTTATCACCATAATAATATGGATGACTATTATCAACCTTACGGACCTTCAAGCCCAACCCTGGACCAAAGACTTTCAAGCTGAAACCTGGATCAAAGATTCGCTTCAAACTTCTAATTACTCACCTCAAATTATTGCCAAGAACTACCGTCAGGTAGGATTGTTGATAGGAAGAAGTATAGGCGCCACTGTGCTCTCTGAAAATGTAAAATACGAACCTTTGCTGTTAATGCTTTATGCTTCATTCCCTCTTAAAAAACCTACCACAAAGCCAAGTAGGTGGTTTGTGGTTACAGAACCTCAGTTTAACGTTTTTGTTCAGAACCGGAAGGTGACACATTTTGAAACTGGTATAAATCTGGGTCTGCAGCATCGCTGGTATATGAACCCTAACAGCTGGTTTTATGCCCAATTAAGTTCAGGACCACATTACATTTCCTTGAACAGTGATAGGCAGGCCGGTGGATTTATATTTTCGGACAATTTTGCCGCAGGTTTGTCTTTTAAATTCATCAACCAATTACGTACAGAAATCCAGTATCGCTTCCGTCATTTATCCAATGCCAGTATCAAACGCCCTAATGCGGGGATCAATAACCATTTTTTGATGTTTGGACTGGTGATAGAACTGTAGGCGGGGCACCCTAATAACTCTTTAAATGAATATTTCTTACCGTGCAGACCCGCTGTTTGGCATAATGTAACAATTGTTACTTTGTGAATGCAAAAAAATCCATAGTTTCGACAATTACTCCCCATAAATATTAGAGATAAGTATCGGGAATTTATACCTAGGGAAGAAAATTAACTTTTGGGGTGGGTGGCACTGCCAGGTTCGTAATGTTTGAATGGAGAGAGTGTCCTTTAAGTGTTACCTTTGGGGCTATAGATTAAAACGAATAATCAAAATGAAGGACAGCAGAAGGGATTTTTTGAAACGTGCCGGGACTTTGGGCATGGGACTAACCATAGGAGCAGAAATCGTATTTGCCGAAAACTTGCCGGCAGATTTTCCACTGCTGGGGCTGGGTCAACCGGATGATCCTTTTAAAATCATACAAAAGGACCAGGGTCTTAGTATTTTAAATGATCGACCCTGGAACGTGGAAACGCCGCCCCATTTGCTAGATGATAAGATTACTCCAGCGGACAAATTGTTTATTCGCAACAATGGTTTGGTGCCCCAAGACATCAAGATAGAAGATTGGACCCTGACTATCGAAGGAGAGTCGGCTGTCACGCCTGAAACCTTTACCCTGCAGGAGCTTAAAAGCAATTTTAAGCATTACACCTATCAGCTTACTATCGAATGCGGGGGCAATGGTCGTAGTGAGTTTAATCCCCCTGCCAAAGGGAATCAATGGACCACCGGTGCTGTAGGTTGCCCCAGCTGGACGGGTGTCAGGCTACGAGATGTACTGGACAGTGTGGGCATAAAGAATGACGCAGTGTATTTGGGATACTACGGCAAAGACACTCATCTAAGCGGCGACCCGGAGAAAGTAGTCATTTCCCGTGGTGTGCCTCTTAAAAAGGCTTTAGACGACCATTCATTAATAGCTTGGGCCATGAACGGCGAGGATATCCCCTTAATGAACGGGTATCCGCTGCGTTTGGTCTTTGGGGGTTGGCCGGCCTCAACTTCTGGAAAATGGCTAAATAGAATTGTCATCAGGAACCAGGTTCACGATGGACCTAAAATGACCGGACAGTCTTACCGGGTGCCCTGTGAGCCGGTAGCTCCCGGAACCAAAGTGGCCGATGAGGACATGTGTATAATTGAGTCTATGCCGGTTAAGTCGCTGATCACGTATCCCAAATCCGGTGCAACCATTAAGCAGGGACAATCGCTTAATATCAGAGGTCATGCCTGGGCCGGAGATCAGGCGGTCACCGCCATGCAATATTCCCTAGACTTTGGCAATACCTGGCTCCCTTGTACCTTGGAGCGGCCGGTAAATCCATTAGCGTGGCAGCACTGGAGTGCGAGACTATCTTTTCCCGGCAAAGGATATTATGAGGTTTGGGCCAGGGCTACAGATAGCAATGGAAACAAACAACCTATGATCATCCCAGGGTGGAATCCCAGGGGATATCTGAACAATGCGTGTCATCGTATAGCAGTAAAAGTGACCTGACCATGAGTGATTTACCTGGTGGGAAAATAATAAGCTCTTTAGGGCGATTGGTCAATCTACTCAGCACTCTTTTAGGTTTAGTGCTTATCCTGGGTGCGTCTCTTATCTACCTCGAATTCTATTACGATCCCCAGGACTTTGAAATATTTGCCAAAAACCAAGATGAGGAGATTCTAGAAAATGCAGCAGAGGCTACAGCTGAAGTGGACCTAATAAAGGACGGGATACATATACCCACGGGACTGATTGATGATGTCAACCTGGATCTGGTCATAAGTAATTGCACTGCTTGCCATTCCGCTAAGCTGATTACCCAAAATCGCTCCAGCCGGGAGGGTTGGCAAAGCATGATACGCTGGATGCAGGAAAGCCAAAAACTGTGGGACCTGGGTGAAAATGAGGAGGCGATTTTGGATTATCTGGCTAAGAACTATGCTCCTGATCAAAAGGGAAGGAGGGTCCCGTTAACCAATATAGAGTGGTATGAATTGGAGCCTTAAATCATCGTTTTATATCATTGTGGTAAGCGTCCTGCTATTCTATTTCAGTTGTCGTCAGGAGCAGACTTACCAGCAGCTTACTCAGGAAGAAACCGTGGCATCCTTAATTGAAGTTGAGGATTTGCAAAACCGGCTACATGCGGAGTCTGATTTAATCGTGATTGATGTGCGGCCACTTGAAGAATATTCACAAGGACACATTCCCCAGGCTTTTCAAGTATGGCGTCCCCAAATACAAAGTCAAGATTATCCCTATGGGGGGATGATGGCCTCCAGACAAAAGATTGAAGATCTACTGGGAAGCATGGGTGCTACTCCCAGCCATGGTATCGTTTTGTATGACAATAACGGGTGCGTGGATGCAGCCAGGCTATGGTGGATCTTATCCTATTACGGGCATAAGAATACCGCGTTGTTGAACGGAGGCCTGACAGCCTGGGAACAGGCGGGACATGGAATTACCGGGGAGGAGCCCCTAAGGGAACCACGGAATTATAGCTTCTCAAGATCCCCCGGGGATAATAGCATGGCCACCCTGGAAGATGTTTCCAACGGATTGAATGACCCGTACACCGTGCTTTTGGATACCCGTACCCTTGAGGAATATGCAGGAGCGAGTCTCAAAAAGGGGGCCTCCAGAACCGGTAGAATACCGGGAAGTATTTGGGCTGATTGGGTCCTGTCTATTGACTACGGTGCCAGCAATAAGTTTAAGACTAAGGAGGAACTGCGCGCTATATATGAAGCAAAGGGAGTTACAGCAAATCACACCGTGGTAGCATACTGTCATTCGGGGGTTAGATCGGCACACACTACTTTTGTGCTGACTGAACTGTTGGGGTATCCGAATGTTTTAAACTATGATGGTTCCTGGACAGAATGGAGCTATCATACAGAATTACCTATTGAATCGGACACTGTTGACATAATGTAAATTGACATGCAGAAGTACATTGAGATCTTTATTAATGGTTACAAGGGTTATGCTTCCTATTTGTGGAATGAAATAACCAATCCTGGCTGGCACAGTTATTTCTATTGGCTCATAGGAGTTTCATTGTTCTTTTTCCTGTTGGAAATCCTTAAGCCCTGGAGAGAAGACCAGGCTCGTTTTCGCAAAGATTTCTGGCTTGATTTCTTTTACATGTTCTTCAATTTCTTTTTGTTTTCACTGATCATTTACAATGCGGCGTCGGATGTAGTAGTTAACCTGTTCAATGATGGACTGGCCGCTATTGGAATTACCAATTTAGTAGCCTTTCAGGTTATGAAATGGCCTACCTGGGCTCATTTGATCCTGGGTTTCTTTGTACGTGATTTTGTTCAGTGGTGGGTACATCGTTTGCTGCACAGAAACGCTTTCCTGTGGAACTTCCATAAAGTGCACCATTCGGTGGAACAAATGGGCTTTGCGGCACATCTACGTTATCATTGGATGGAAAACGTGGTATATAGGTCCATTGAGTATATCCCACTGGCCTTGATCGGCATTGGACTTAGAGACTTTTTCATCATACATATTTTTACCCTGGCGGTGGGGCATTTCAACCATTCAAATTTCAAGATCAATATTGGGGTCCTTAAATATTTCTTCAATAATCCCCAAATGCATATCTGGCATCATGCCTATGATTTACCGAAGGAGAAGAAGTACGGGGTTAATTTTGGTCTGACCCTTAGTGTTTGGGATTACCTGTTCGGTACCGATTACATTCCCTACGACGGTAGGGACATCAGGCTGGGCTTTCCCGGGGTGGAGGACTTTCCACACGATTTTGTACACCAGAATATGTATGGACTAGGTTTATCCAAAAAAGAGAAACTGGAATCTTCCGGACGTCCCGGTGAAACATGATAGGAATAGAATGCCTCCTAATTACGCCTGCAGATCAGTTTTCCTCGAAATCAGGATGAATGCGCAAAGCATCTGCAGCTCTAGGTTTTCCTTGCAGGGTTTTGACTTTAGGAATAGCATTCAATAACACCTGGATGCTTTCAGCATGTAGGTCGGGATATAGTACTGTCAGATTATTCCAGGTCCATTCCCCCAGGCCTTCCGCGGGATTCACAATCCCTACCATACAACTGTAGTTCATACCAAGTTGACGTGCGTAGGTAATTTCAGAGGCCACCGTCATGGTCACCAAGTCACAGCCCATTAGTTGCATCATTCGGATCTCCGATACCGTTTCGAAGCGCCCACCGGCAGCCTGCGCGATGACTCCCTGTGCATGAACACGACTTTCCCCGGCCACTTTTATGGTTTCTTCGGTTAATATACTATCCAAATGGGGATCGGTTGCTGGAACCAGACGAGGTAAAATAAAAGCTTCTTCCTCTGTTATGATCTCTTTGACGATGGACCTTGGCCTGCTAACATTCCAATCAATAAAATCATGAGGAATGATCCAGTCACCCGCGGAATATTGAGGATTTATGCCTCCCGCAGTTGCCCCTCCCAAGATCTCTTTTATCCCCAGTAAATATAAGGTGCTCCAGGTGCGTAATATGGAGCGGTTATTGGATTCAATATCCGACAAATCCGACTCAGAAATACTCCCATGCATGGGCAGATGGTAAAAGGGAACCTCATCCACCAGCCCATAATAGATATTTGGGGAGGTTCCGTAGGGCGTTTCGATGGTAAAGGAACCTTGGATGGATTCATGCCGGGTCAAGGCCATGGCCAAATTGGTGCCGCCTAAAACACAAATATTGGTCTGAGGTACTCCTTCAGGTAATTGCACTCGGGGTTGTGCCTGCAGGCCACCTCCGCTTAGAAGCCAGAACATCGCAATAGATAAAGAACATAGTAATCTATTAACCATAAGATTAAAGTATGGCAATTGGTTTTAATTCGCAATTTTCTTCATAACAATCGGGAGTCAGGCTCGAACTAGCTAACGTCCTTGATGGGTTTTGCCATTCATTTTTTTGAGGGTAATAAACGACCCCGGGACGGGATTGTAATAGCCGATGAGCGGGCCGCATATTCCAAAAGAACTTCTGAAAAAGGTTGTTCCAACACCTTCAGGATCTCTGCCTTCTGAAAGGGTTTGAAGGCATCGCCGCCATGTGCAAGGATCTCCACGGTACCCACGTTATAGGTGCGGTGGTCCCGGAGTTTTGATTTACCCACTTTTGCGGAAATCAACCGGGAACCTATGGGTTTAGACATGTCGTAAACTACTGTCATACCGGAAAGCTGCAGCATACCCCGTTCCAGAGTGAATGATTGCTCCAGGATTTCTTTTATTACCGATCCCTGCATTTGCAGCTGATAAACCTTATCTGTAAACGGGAACGCATCCATGAGATCTCGCTTCAGTAGTTCTCCTCTGGGCAGGTCCTTCCTAATGGCGCCCGGGCTTATCATGCCGATCTGACTGTCGGTACTGGATCTGAGGATGTCCGCGAAAAGATTACCCAGATCCGATTCGGTGTTGTACTGCCTGTTAATCCGAGATACAGTGCGGCCGTTTTTCTCATATATATCAGGGTATCGGTTTCGATAGGACTGCAGCTTCTGTTGTATTTGAGCATGGGGCTTTAATTTTTCAGCATCCACCGGAAGTAGTTTTCCTTCATAAGAATCGATCTCCCCAGTGCCATTATTAATCATAAGTTTGAGATATCCCAGGTAAAATCCCTGCCCGTAGGTTTGCATGATCAAAGTGCCTGTTTCCGGATGTACAAAAGGCTCTTCGGTGCCGGCATCGGCATGCCCACCCAGCAGTATGTCAATCCCACCTACGGCACCGGTGAAGGCGATGTCCGCCCCAATATCCCGTTTGACTCCAGGATCTTCATCATTGGTTTGCATAGGCGCGGTTTTCCCCTGATGTGTCAATAATACCACCAGATCGACTTCCTTTTTTAATTTGTCCAGGTGCTGACGGGTTATGGGAACTGGATCCCTTACCTCAATGCCGGCAATGTTGCTGGGAATTAAAGCGGTGGCCGCATCCTGTCCCAGAATGCCCACTACACCAAGGCGTATGCCTTTTTTCTCAATAATGGTGTACGGTTGGGCATAGGGTATCTCAGTGCCCTTGTAGAACAGGTTGGCGCCCAATACCGGGAAGGATGCCCTGGACTTTACCTGGGCAAAGGTTTCCCAGCCGTATTCGAATTCGTGATTGCCAATGCACATGGCATCATAATCCATAGTGATCATCAGTTCGAAAGGGAGTTCGCCCTGGGTTAATTTGGATAGCGTGCCGGTAAATATATCTCCGGCGTCAAACAGAAAGACCCGTTCATGGGTTGACCGAATGGAATCGATCATGGAAGCGATGTAGGCCACACCTCCGATGTTGTTAATATCAGGCCGCCAATAAGCTTCTGTAGGGTCGTAGGCACTTTCATAGTCGTTGGTGAAGAGCACTACAATTTCCGTGGTGTTCTGCCCCTGGAGGGGGATAGCCAAGCACCAAAAAATTAACAGGGAAGAATATAATCGTAGCATAACTTTTGGTTTACTACCGGGATTAATGTTGGGTTATTAATCAGTCTGGACAAAATAAATAATTTTTGGCGTATGAACTGAAATGGGGGAGGCTCTTTTTATGAAGTCGAGGTGGCCATTTGACATTGCAACGGCTGACTTACAGGATTAGCTGGGGCTGATCCTGGTAGTGGGGTAGTCTCAAACATAATCCTGTTCGCTTCGCTCACTTGTCCTTTTTTGCTTATCGCTTCACTCAAACCTTGTTTGGCTCGCGCTGAAGCAAAAAAGCCCCCAGCTAATGCTGGAGGCTTTTGCTTGGTCGGGGTGGCAGGATTCGAACCTGCGGCCCCCTGCTCCCAAAGCAGGTGCGCTAACCGGACTGCGCTACACCCCGAAATTGAGTTTGAGTGTGAGCCTGCCTGCCGGCAGGTTTGGGCGAAGAGTGTGATTAGTCTGTGGTTGCTCGAAACATGGCCAACAACATCTTATATAATTCTTCATACCCGCGATATAAGTCTTGGTAGCGTGTCAGGTCTAATAATTCACAATCTTTCAAGATATCCATAATGGCCACACACTCAAATACTGAACTTCTTGCAATCGTGTAAAATCGTTTCTTTTCTGCCTTGCTGGTTCTCCCAGATCCTTCGGCTAAATTCAAAGTTATACTGATAGCTGCTCTTCTCCACTGATCTTTCAAATAGCTGTCAATCTTTTTTGACCGGAAGAGCAGCTTTAAAACTTGGATATTTTGCTCTCTGGCCTTTTGGTAAACAATAAGTTTTTCGAAATCAAACATGATTTCAGCAACTTAAGCACCCACAGTCTCATATCAATGAACTCACACTCCCACTCACACCTGCCTGCCGGCAGGCAGGCTCCCACTCAATTTGCGGAGAGAGGGGGATTCGAACCCCCGGTACCCGATAAAGGGTACGGCAGTTTAGCAAACTGCTGGTTTCAGCCACTCACCCACCTCTCCGGAGTCTCTGAATTAGAGACGCAAATATAGTACATCCCCCATCATTTAACCAAAAGACTACTGCTTAAAATAACCGCCCTATACAATAGTTTGTGGTCACCCTCTTTTTATCTTGATCAGGCGGCGCACCAAAAATAGGATCATCCATGTTATGAGAATAAACCATGGCAACATAGGCCAGAACCAGCTCAGAAAGGTATCGCTTACAAAGGTCCAGTTGGTGCCGTCCTGCTGGTTATGGAAGATGCCGTTAGGATTGACATACCAGTTTTGATAGGCCATAATGGCCGATACTAGTGCGGAGCCCAGAATGCCCCACAGAATACCTAGAATCCATTGTTTCAGTGGCATGTGCTTATTTAGCTCATCTTATGCCGTTGCTTGCGTTGTGCAAGGTGTAAATTTTTATGGTAATTCAAATAATTAAGCCTGAGGATTACGGAATAGGATCAAGAGTAAACGGTCCACAATAAGAAATGACACCGCCCAATTTCAACCTTAAATGCTGACTAACCAGAATTCAGCAGGGGATGCGCATCATTATTATTCATGGCTCCCCTTTTTAATTGGCGAGGTTTTCAATAAAATAGTACAGCGAATATCAAACTAACCTCATGCCATGTCCAAAGTCCAACTAGACCCCATTTTACCACCTGAAATGGCCCAATTGGCTGAAGAAGCCGGCATTAAAAAGGCCAATTTGGACGGTGTTAGCATATTTGTTTTGGCTTTGTTGGCAGGAGCCTTTATTGCACTGGGTGCCATATTTGCCACTGCGGTAACAGCGGGTCTGAAAGACGCTGTTCCCTTTGGGATTATTAAACTTCTGGCAGGGTTAGTGTTTTGCTTAGGTCTGATCCTGGTGATTATCGGTGGAGCTGAATTGTTTACGGGTAACGCCTTAATTGTAATGGCTTGGGCTGGGAAAAAGATTCAATCTGTTCAACTATTGAAAAACTGGTTGATCGTCTATGTAGGCAATTTCATAGGATCCATGGGCACTGTTTTATTGGTGTTTTTTTCAGGTCAGCACCGTTTTGGCAATGGTAGTGTGGGTCAAAATGCCTTAGAGATAGCGGCAGCTAAATGCAAAATTGGATTTGTGGAAGGTATAGGTTTGGGCGTGTTGTGCAATGCACTGGTATGTTTAGCGGTATGGCTAAGTTTCAGCGGCCGTTCTACCACCGATAAAGTGCTAGCCATTATTTTTCCCATCACTGCTTTTGTGGCTGCCGGTTTTGAACACTGTGTGGCCAATATGTACTTCATTCCTGCAGGAATCATGATAAAAGATTATGCGGGTGAGGAATTCTGGTCTCAGATTGCAGTCTCAGCAAACGAGTATACGGTACTTACTTGGTCCAATTTCCTGGTGAGCAATCTAATACCGGTAACTCTGGGAAATATTATTGGCGGAGTGGTGCTGGTGAGCCTGGTCTATTGGTTCATCTATATCCGACCTCGGGATAAGGGGACGATTAGTTAAAAAAAAAAAGCCATATCGCTATGGCTTTTTAACAATGACCTTTGAAGAGTTAGTTTATGACTTCTACTCTAACAGCGTTCATTCCTTTTTTACCCGGTTCTACCTCAAATTTCACTTTGTCATTTTCACGAATTTCGTCAATCAAACCACTTTCGTGTACGAAAATATCTTCACTTTCACCGTCGGGCTTAATAAATCCAAAACCTTTGGAATTATTAAAAAATTTTACTGTTCCTTCTTTCATTACTTTACTTTACTTGTTATTAATAATTAATTGTTAATTTTTTGCATCCACGAAGGTGAATGCTGTTCCTTTTTTGCCGGCACGGCCGGTACGACCTATTCTATGAATATAACTGTCAAAAGTCCTGGGAATTTGGTAGTTGATAACGTGGGTGATATCCATCACATCGATGCCCCGAGCGGCCACATCAGTGGCTACCAATACTTTTACCTTCCCTTTTTTAAATTTATCCAGCGCTTTAATCCGGTAGTTTTGGGTTTTGTTGCCGTGGATATGATCCACACTCACTCCGGAACGCAGCAATCGTTTGTTTACCTTGTCTACCAATCTCTTGGTCTCAGCAAAAATTAGCACTTTTTCAAAGTTTTGATCTTCAATCAAGTCCAATAGCATATTGAACTTATCCTCCTCCGAGGGTACATAGATCACATCCTGTTCTACCTGGCTGGTAGTGGAATCTCCAGCACTGACTTTTACCTCTATAGGGTTGTTTAAAAGCTCATCAATTAGCAGTTTTTGGGATTTGTCCAGGGTGGCAGAAAACAACATGGTCTGCTGTCGATTGGGCATACGTTGCACGATTTTTTTGATATCCGTAACGAAACCCATATCCAGCATACGGTCGAACTCGTCCAAGACTAAGGTGGATATTTGCGACAAGCGAAGATCACCGCGGTTGGCCAGATCGATTAATCGTCCTGGAGTGCCAATTATCAGATGATGGTGCCGTCGTAAGCGTGCCTGGTCCCGACCCACACTGGTTCCCCCAATAAAACTGGCGCAATAAATACCTAACTGTGAGGTAATGCTTTTGAATTCCTGTTCTACTTGCAAGGCCAGCTCCCTAGTGGGTACAACTACTAATGATCCGGATGCCTGGGATCGCCCATTTTTGAGCAGCTTTTCTATAATAGGAATAAGGAATGCTGCGGTCTTACCCGTACCGGTATTGGCTATGCCCATCAAATCTCTTCCCGCTAATAGCGGTTCCAAGGTTTCCTCCTGAATTTGGGTAGGGAATTGGTATCCTTTCTTGTTCAGTCTGCTTAGGAGCTCTTGGTGTAAGGGCATTTCACTGAATAATCGAGGCGGCGAAAATGCTTCTGATTGGTTAGTTTCGGCCTTACGTATCAATAATTTAGGATCTAATGTGGCCAAAGATTTCTTAGGCCTACTCCTTCGGTTTTTATTGGAATGAGCGTTTTTGGGTCTTCCAGAGAATTTGAAATTCCTCTTCTTTCTGTATTTATTTATTTTCATTTGATATTTTCAATTTATGCGGGCAAATGTCTCCATGAACCCTCTGATATTTTATTTGGTGGCCAGTTTCATGCTCCCCAGCTGATTTAGCATCTTGACGTGATCCCAAATTGCCGCTACAAAGGTCTTTTTGGTATGATACGGGATGCCGAACTCGGCTGCAGTTTCTGCTACAATACTGGACAATTTCTTATAATGAATATGACACACATTAGGTAGTAAATGATGTTCTATCTGGTAATTCAGCCCTCCAATTAACCAGGAAAAAAAGGGACTCCTGGGGGAGTAATTAGTAGTAGTCGCCAACTGATGAATGGCCCAATCATTTTCGATAAGACCGTTTTCATCCGGTATGGGAAACTCGTTATTGGGCATTACATGAGCGGTTTGAAACACCAGGCTTATGAGCAGGCCGGTAATAAAGTGCATGCTTACAAATGCCAATAGTACTACCCACCAGGCTAGGGGAACCACAATTATGGGAAGGATAAGGGCATAAGAGTAGTACAGCAACTTCCAGGCTATTACCTTAAGAACCTCATTCCTATATTCATTCTTGCCCTTGAAAAACCCCATTTTCTTATAGCGACTTATTCGAATAAAATCCTTGGTGGTTACCCAGGAGATTGTAGATAGTCCATAGAAAAACCACACGTAGAAATGCTGGAATCTATGCAGCCAATATCTTTTAGCATGGGGTGAAAACCTCAGAAAAAAAGGCGCATTTATGTCATCATCCGCTTGATCAATATTGGTATAGGTATGATGGAGTACGTTATGTTGAATTTTCCAGACTACCGCATTGGCTCCGATCAGATTCATGGTATAACCCAAATACTGATTTACTTTTTGATTTCTGGAGTAGGAACCGTGAATAGCATCATGCATTACCCCCATGCCTACTCCGGCCATACCCAATCCACTTATCACATATAAGGTGAACAATAACCAGGCCTGGGTAACAATGCCGGTATTGATCAGAATAAGAGGGATGAAATAGAGTCCCAACATAACTACCGTCTTTAGGACCATACTGCCATTACCTTGTTTGCTGATGTTGTTGGTCTTGAAATAAAGATTAATACGACTTCTCAGAATCTTTAAGAAATCGGCATCAGCGTTTTTTGAAAATTTTGGATGTTTGATAATGTTTAAATCTAAGTTGTAAATCCTGCTAAAACATTGTTGTTTTTACCCAGGCAGAACCATGAATTCTTCCTGGCGTCTTTTTACTCAGTCATAAATTGCCTGATAGTTACTGTCCTTGAAGAAAATCAGAAAAGAAAATCAGAAATCTAAAGAGAGGAGTAGGTACTTTTACTAGCGTTCAACAACTATCTATTAACGTTGACTCAAGCAGGTTTATTTCACTGTTTTTGGATTTAAGTAACTAGTACAGAAATGAAATTCAGAATAAAAAGTCAAGGTGAGTTTAAATATAGAAAGGCAGTCTCTGCACAATAATCCTCAAAGATACAGCTAATAAACGGTTATTCCGCATTATTAATGAATAAAGGTGTTCTTGATCTGAGCCAACCAGGTTGCTATAAAAACCATGGGTATAATTCGAAAAAGGGCTATTCCATCGCGCAGCATGCATTTTTAATAAACCCCGGAAACGCTTCTTAATAATTTCACCTCCGCTGTTTACCTCCTATTCTTGAAATACATAAAGGGCATTGTTATACCGGATGTTGGATCCCCTCCACCGGCTTTTACTTAAACCAAAATCTTATCAAAATGAAAATGCTTATATATAATATATCACGGAGTTGGTTTATGCTGGCTCTTTTCTTGCTATTAATGGCTTCTGGTTGCGAGCTGCTAGAAGACAGTTCTATGCCTACGGGCGATTTGCCACAGTTATCATTCCTGGAAGGGGAATGGCTGCGGGTCGATGGTAATAATACCTCCGGTAATGGCATGCGGGTAAATGTTGCCAATGATTATGCTGTTATTCTTGATCCCGCTCAAACTTCCCTAAAGGGCGGTGATACTAAGTGGAAAACTATCGTTCCCTCAGCAGCAAACTTATTCGAACATCAGGAATTAGGCTCGGATTATAACTACTACGCCGCTTCTATCAAGATCATCAATGACGATGAGATCGAAATAAATGTAGTGGCTTCCGGAGCTGGAAATTTCCAGCGCTGGGTCAGGGCCAACGCTGCCACTGGCTCAGACAAACTGCAAGGCCCCTGGACCCGAGTGGAAAGCAATAATCCCGCCAATGATTTTATGCAGGTGGATGTACAAGGTGACCTGGCCACTATCACCGACAAAGCGCAAAGCGGCTTTAATGTGGGAGATATCAAATGGAAGAACATCATCGAGACCAGCAGTACTTCTTTTGATCATGATGAGCTGGGCTCAGATGGACTGTATTATCCAGGTACCATCACCTTGGTGAACGATAGTACATTAGAAATAGCAGTTGGATCCTCAGGCGCTGGAAACGCTCAGAAATGGGTGCGCAATGCCTCTGCATCTATTCCTGCGGTAGAGCTGGACTGTAGTGTAAATACCGCCACCACGCTGGTTAATGGTCCCGCAGCGGTGGACTATGTAGTGAGTTGTGTGGTGGATATTACCGCTGCCCTGACCATCGAGCCGGGTGTGGTAATTGAATTTGAGGAAAATGCCGGACTGGGCATATATGATAATGGCTCTATCAACGCGGTAGGCGATGCCAACAATCAGATTATTTTCAGATCTACCAGCGGAGTTAAAGGGTTCTGGCGGGGAATTCATGCAGAAACCAACTCTATAAGCAATGAATTGGATCATGTTATTATCCAGGACGCCGGCAGTAACTATGTATATTGTTGCAACGAGCCCGCTTCCTTGCTTATTAAGGCAGGCAAATTTGCTATTAGCAACTCGCGACTAGAGAATGGTGCAGGCTTTGGTATATCCCTCAGGGATGACGCGGAAATGCGTACTTTTTCCAACGTGGTGGTGACTACTCATGATGAGTACCCCATGAGACTGTCTATGAAGCGCACCGCCGACCTGGATGGCATGGATTCCGACTTTACGGGAAATTCCAAACCATATCTGCAGATTTATAACGCCGGCATGGATGAGGCTGCCGTCGTACCTGCCACTAATGTTCCTTATCTGGTGGATGAAAATGTACTTGATATTACAGAGGACCTGATCTTGACAGCCGGAGTGGAATTGGTAATGGGTGAGAATACCGGCCTGGGGGTCTATGATGATGGCTCGTTGACCATTGAAGGAACTGCCAGTGCCCCCGTTATTATCCGGGGTTTTGAGGCTATCGCCGGTTATTGGAGAGGCATCCATTTGGAAACCAACAGCCTTTCTAACTACATTTCCTACGCACAGATATCAGAGGCGGGCTCCAACTACGTCTATTGCTGTAGTGCTGCGGCCAGTATCTACTTTAAAGATGGACAAGCATCTCTTTCCAATACCACCATTAGCAACGGGGGTGCCTACGGAATCTATGCAGCGGCCAACTTCAACTTTGAGGTCTTCCAGGAAAACACCGTAACCGGTCATCAGGATTACCCCATGTATATCGCCGCTGAGAGAATAGGGGAGTTGGATGGTATGGGATCCAGCTATACAGGCAATGACCAGGATTACCTGGGTATCATTGAAAACTCGCAGGTGGATCAGTATATCTACTGGCCGGCCCTGGATGTACCCTACCGAATGGAATCCGTATTGGACATTACAGACCGCATTGATATCCAAGCGGGAACGGAACTGGTATTTGAGGAAGGCGCCGGTTTGGGGGTGTATGATTCGGGTATTTTGAATGCAGTGGGCAGCAGTTCTGATAATATAGTATTCAGGGGTTTGATGGATGAGCAGGGATACTGGCGGGGCATTCATATCGAAACCAACAGTTCCAGTAATATTTTGGATTATGTTTCATTGCTGAATGCCGGCAGTAACTATGTGTACTGCTGTAACGCCAAGGCATCTCTATATGTGAAAAGTGCTAAGCTCACAGTAAGTAATTCGTACGTTGCCGATAGCGGCGGTTGTGGCATCTACCTGACCAGTGGATCTGACTTTACCGAGTCGGGCAATACCTTCTCTAATAATGTAGACGGTCACATATGTGAATAGCTCTGGGTAGTGAGCCGGTTAGATGTCGGGGGGATTTCCGCCCGGCATCTTTCCCATTACCGCAGCTTTCATGGTCTTGATTTCGGTTACACCTTTTCAATTACCAGTGCATAGCCCTGACCCACACCCACACACATGGTGGCCAAACCGTAGCGCTGGTTTTTCTCCATTAATTCCAATGCCAAACTATAACTGATACGGGTTCCGGAAGCTCCCAGAGGGTGCCCTAAAGCTATGGCTCCGCCGTTGGGATTAAGGCGGGGATCCTGGTCATCCAATCCCAGAGTCCGGGTGCAAGCCAGGGTCTGAGCGGCAAACGCTTCATTCATTTCAATGACTCCTATATCCTCCAATTTTAATCCCGCTCTTTCCAGGGCTTTTTGAGAGGCTGGCACCGGCCCGATGCCCATGATCCTGGGCTCCACACCCACCACGGCCGAGCTTACAATGCGGGCCAGCGGCGCTAGCTGGTATTTTTTAACCGCATCTTCTGAAGCCACTATTACCGCCGCCGCCCCGTCGTTGAGTCCGCTGGCATTGCCTGCGGTTACCGTACCTTCTGCTTTGAAAGCGGCCCTAAGTTTGGATAGGCCTTCCATAGTGGTATCGTGGCGTATGAACTCGTCGTGGTCAAACTGTAGAGGATCTTGTTTACGGCGCGGTATCTCTGTGGCAACGATCTCTTTGGCAAGGCGACCGGATTTCTGTGCCTGGGATGCCTTCATTTGCGACCAGTGGGCAAACTTATCCTGATCCTCACGGTTTATGTTATGTTGCTCCGCCAGATTTTCTGCGGTGTTACCCATGGATTCGGTGCCGTACAATTTTTCCATGGCGGGATTGATAAACCTCCAGCCAAAACTGCTGTCGTAGATCTTGGAATCTCCTCCGTAGGGCTTGGCTGATTTGGAAATCACCAAAGGACCTCTAGTCATATGTTCCACTCCTCCACTGATGATCATATCAGCTTCTCCCGTCTTGATGGCCCTGTTGGCCTGCACGATGGCCGACATGCCTGAAGCACACAACCGATTAATAGTCTCACCGGGAACTGACCAGGGGAGTCCTGCCAGCAATAAGCTCATGCGGGCAACGTTGCGATTGTCTTCACCGGCCTGATTGGCGCATCCTATGATCACGTCGTCATAGGCATCTTTGGGAATAGAAGGGTTTTTATGGGACAGGGTTTTTAGGACATGGGCCATAAGATCGTCGGTGCGGATAGGGGACAGCGTACCTCTAAATGAACCGAAAGCAGTTCTGGAACCATCTACTATAAAAGCTTCTTTCACAGATTTGAATTTAGGTTTCTGTCAGGATTACTCTTCCTGTAGCTTAAATACCAAACCGCCTCCCAGTACAAATTGAAAAATAGTGGAATAAGTACTGACACCTGCACCTCCACCACCGGTTCCCAAGTAGAATCCCCCACCGAATCCCTGCACGGTGGAAAGGAATTGTGCTTGCAGCTTCAGTCCCACTTGTTCCGTCATCCAAATATTGGCTCCCAGCTTAGCGCCTACACCGAACTTTGTACGGCTGTCCGGTTCATCAATCAAAGGCGATTTATTGTCGTAAATAACCATTCCGGCCATTAATCCGCCGTAGCCCTCAACGCGGTCGGAGGAGCTAAAATACCGGTTACCCCCTAGCATTATATAATTAACACTGATATCCAGGGTGCGATTTTGCTCCCCCAGGCGCCAATAGGTGACAGGAAGATCTGTGTCTTGGCGCAGGTATGAAAGCTCAATTCCAAAATAGTCAGTTTTGTACTCCAGTCCGCCTCCCCATTGAAATCCTCCCTCGATAGTGGCTTCATAAAACGTTTGGGGATTAAAGAACTCGTCGAAACTGTGGTCGAACACATAGCTGCTATAGCCGTTCAATCTTATACCCTGGGCGGCTGCGGTGGAGCACAAGAAGGTAGCGATCAATACTGTAAAAAGGGCTCTCATATTAATGTATTTAGTTAAAAAAAAGCTTACATAAAATCCAAACCTAGGTCTTATCAATTCTTTTGGGATTGGACCTTAAATGGGTAGATTATTTTTAAATGGGGTAATTCTTTAAAACGTACCAACCTAAAAGTAACATATTTTTACGGTGAAAGTTCGATCCTAATTCGATATTACCTGCTTAAAATATTCCAATGTGGGCTTTAATCCCTGTGCGCGGTTATATTTGGGCTCCCAATCCAATAATTCTTTGGCCTTGCTAATGTCAGGACGTCTTTGCATGGGGTCGTCGATTGGCAAAGGTTGATAGATAATCTTTGAGCCGGATCCGGTTAAATTGATGATTTCTTCCGCAAATTCTGTAATAGTGATTTCTTCGGGGTTTCCTATATTGACGGGCAAGTGGTAGTCGCTCATGAGCAATCTGAAGATACCTTCAACCTGATCTTCTACGTAACAAAAGGAACGGGTTTGGGTGCCGTCTCCGAATACCGTAAGATCTTCACCTCTCAACGCCTGACCAATAAAAGCAGGAAGGGCCCGTCCGTCATGCAAACGCATTCTGGGACCATAGGTATTGAAAATCCGAACAATACGGGTATCAACTTGGTGAAAGGTATGATAGGCCATGGTCATGGCTTCCATAAACCTTTTGGCCTCGTCATAAACTCCTCTAGGACCCACTGGATTTACATTTCCCCAGTAATCCTCGTTTTGAGGATGCTCCAGAGGATCCCCGTAGATCTCGGAGGTCGATGCCACTAAGATCCGGGCGTTTTTGGATTTTGCCAACCCCAGTAGGTTCATGGTACCCAAAGAGCCCACCTTCAAAGTTTCAATAGGCATCTTTAGGTACTCAATAGGACTGGCGGGTGAGGCGAAGTGTAAAATATAGTCAAGTGATCCACTGACATGGGCGAATTGTGACACATCGTTGAAGTGAAACTCGAACTCCTTTAAAGGCATTAAATGTTCGATGTTCTGCAAAGACCCGGTCAATAAGTTATCCATACATATCACTTCCATACCTTCCTTTATAAAGCGATCACATAAATGCGATCCTAAGAATCCAGCGCCGCCAGTTATTAAAATTCTTTTTTTATCCATCAATTTTATAATTTGGTGGGATAAAGCTAACTTTTTTAGCAAAATGGAAAAATTCAACCTCGAATAAGTTTTCTCGATCCCAGCTACTTGCCATTGTCAACGGCAAATTATTACCTTTTCTGCAACCTATGGAATACATAACCACTGAGTTTGACCCCATCATTTCATTTATCCGGGATGAATTTGGGAAGCCGACTGGTGAAATTCCATTGAACCGCCCTCATTTTAAAGGAAACGAGAAGGCTTATTTAGCTGATTGTATTGAAAGCGGTTTAGTGAGTTCAACGGGACCTTATATTGATGCTTTTGAAGCGTCAATCTGTAAATTTTTAGGAGCTCAAAAGGCAGTGGCCATGGTTAACGGCACTACGGCCCTACAAATTGCACTGGAACTAGTGGGCGTGAAACCAGGGGAGTTGGTGATTACCCAACCAATGACCTTCGTGGCCACTTGCAATGCCATTGTTCATGCGGGCGGTCAGCCGCTTTTCATAGATATTGATTTGAATACCTTGGGTATATCACCGCAGAAATTAGCGGAATTCATGGATGCACACACCACAGTCAATGAAAAGGGATGTTTTTATGAGGGTCGTAGAATTGGAGCCTGTTTGCCCGTTCATACTTTTGGGCATCCCGTGCGAATTGATGAGTTGATGGAGGTATGTGAGCAATACCGAATCCCTCTGGTGGAGGACTCCACAGAGTCAATTGGCAGTAAGTTTCAGCATCGTTTTACAGGCACTTTCGGCAAGCTGGGTGTCTTTAGTTTTAATGGCAATAAGACCATTACCTGTGGTGGTGGAGGGATACTGGTTACAGACGATCACGCTTTGGCTAAAAAAGCTAAGCACCTTATCAACCAGGCCAAGTTGCCGAATTCCTATGAGTACCACCATGATACTGTGGGCTATAACTATCAGATGCCCAATTTGAATGCAGCCCTGGCCTTGGCTCAAATGGAGTGTCTGGAAGAGTTCTTATCCCAGAAACGAATGCTTGCCATGGAATACCAGGATTTCTTAAAGGATAAACCATGGGAGTTTTTCATGGAACCTCCTGAATGCCAGTCGAATTACTGGCTTAACGCTTTGGTATTTCCATCCGAAGAAGATAGAAACCAATTTGTGGAAACCACCAACAGACAGGGAATCGCAACCAGGCCCGCTTGGAAGCTTATGACTCAGCTAAGCATGTACGAAGAATGCTTTTGCGCAAATCTTGACAATGCGCAATTCATCAATAATAAAATTGCCAATGTCCCCAGTAGTGTCCGATTCTGAAAAGAAAGAAGTAGTAGTTATCGGGGCAGGCGGTCACTGTCTGGCGGTGGTGGATACTTTAGAAAATTTACAGGAATACTACCGGATAAAGGGAATACTGGCATACCCGGAAATCCATAATGATAAGGTATCAGGATACCCTGTGTTGGGTCATTTGTCAGAGGCATTGGAAAATATCCAGCGATGGCCCCTTTTCATAAATGGTATAGGGTTTATGGGCGATAATAACCTACATAGAGAGGTATTTGAACAGGTGAAATCTCAAGGTGGCCAATTTGAATCCTTGGTGTCCCCCTCAGCGGTAGTTTCTTCATCAGCCACCATTCAGGAGGGCAGTGTAATCTTGAACCATACGGTTATAGGTGCCTCCGCCATAATTGGACAAAATACTATTATAAATAATGGGGCTGTTGTGGATCACGGATCGGTAGTTGGGGACCACTGCCATGTGGCTACTGCTGCCGTGGTTAATGGGAATTGCAGGGTGGAAAATGAATGCTTCCTGGGGAGTAATAGCACTGTAATCCAAGGTGTTCGTGTTCGAGAAAAGTGCCTAATAGGAGCTGGTGCGGTTATTTTGAAGGATACCATGGCCGCTCAAAAATATGTGGGGGTACCTGGCAGACCTCTGAAGTAAATGTTTTAAGCGTTTTTTTTGGAATCACTTAAAAGCCAATATTAATTTCGTACTTTTGCAAGCGGCAAAATAGGGTTGTAACTTAAATCAATAATCGAAGCTTATTCAGCATGCTTGAAATCGCGGATTCCATCCAGTTGACTCCTGAAATTACCTTGGGAGGCGACCAATTGACTCTCATCGCTGGACCCTGTGCCGTGGAGTCAAAAGAGATTTGCTTTGAGATTGCCCGGAGCCTACAGGAAATCTGTCGAAGCCATTCTATTCAGTATATTTTCAAAGCTTCCTTCGACAAGGCCAATAGAACCTCAAATACCAGCTTTAGGTCCATTGGTACGGAGGAGTCCTTACAGATCTTGGATTCCGTGAAAAGGGAATTTAAGATCCCGGTCTTGACTGATATTCACGAATCCTCACAGGTGGAGAAGGTGGCAGAAGTGGTAGATGTTTTGCAGATTCCCGCCTTTTTATGCCGGCAGACTGATTTACTACTGGCAGCTGGAAAGTCGGGCAAAGGTGTGAACATCAAAAGAGGTCAATTCATGGCTCCGGAAGACATGAAATTTGCGGTGGATAAAGTAAGAAGTACCGGCAATTCTCAAGTTTGTTTGACCGAGAGGGGAGTCTCTTTTGGCTACCACAATCTGGTGGTGGACATGAGAGCACTTGCTACCATGCGGCAATTTAGTCCGGTAGTTTTTGATGTTACACACAGTGTTCAACAACCCGGTGGAGCTGGAGGCAGCTCCGGGGGTCAAAAGGAGTTTGCGCCATATTTAGCACGGGCAGCGGCGGCCTGCGGAATTGACGGCCTATTTATAGAAACCCATCCCGATCCTAGTCAAGCGCGTAGCGATGGACCCAACATGATACCATTGTCTGAAATGGAGGGCTTTTTAAGTATGCTTCACGAAGCCTGGGATTTAGGTAAAAAATACACCCGAACGTTTGCCGCCACATTAAAGTAAAAAGCATTATGAGTAATAAAGTACTTTTAACAGGTGCCGTAGGATTTATAGGCATGCATACCACTAAGCGGTTACTGGAAAAAGGACACAAAGTTGTGGGGTTGGACGTAATAAATGACTATTACGATGTCAACCTGAAATTAGCCAGGCTGAAGCTATTGGGATTCGATCCAGACCAGGTTGACTATAATAAAACCATAAACGCACACGACAATCTGAGGTTCATAAAACTGGATTTGGCGGATAAGGAAAATATCCTCTCTTTATTTGAGCGGGAACAATTCGATTGTGTAATAAACCTGGCAGCCCAGGCCGGTGTCCGGCATTCTATCAGTCATCCTGAAGATTATATCAGTAGCAATGTTTCAGGATTTCTGAACATTTTAGAAGGTTGCCGCCATCATAAGGTCAAACATTTGATCTACGCTTCCACTTCATCGGTTTATGGACTGAATACGCAGGTTCCTTTTAAAGAATCGGATCCTACCGAACATCCGGTGTCCTTTTATGGAGCTACTAAAAAGGCAAATGAGATGATGGCCCATTCCTATGCGCACTTGTACGGGCTGCCGGTGACGGGGTTAAGGTTTTTTACCGTCTACGGCCCCTGGGGACGCCCCGATATGGCTCTGTTTAAGTTCACCAAGAACATATTGGCAGGAAAACCTATTGATGTTTACAACAACGGGGATATGCAGCGTGACTTTACCTATGTTACGGACATCGTCGAGGGTGTAACCCGTCTGGTACCTGAGGCCCCCCAAGCTTCTGTACAAAAACCGGACTCGGTGTGGAACAGTAATAACAGCTCCGCTCCTTATGCAATATTTAATATTGGGAATGGCAATCCCGTCAATTTGATGGATTTCGTGCGAGAAATTGAGAAGACCCTGGATAAAAAGGCAGACATAAATTTTATGCCCATGCAATTAGGAGATGTCCAAAAGACCTTTGCCTCCACGCAAAATCTATTGGACAAGGTGGACTATCTTCCTGAGGTGGGCATCGAATATGGAATTCGTGAGTTTATAAAATGGTATCTGGAATACTACCAACCAGAATCGATCTAGGCCACTATGACCTCATTTGAGTTCTTATACGGATTTTTCAGACCGTTTACGCTGCCGCTGCATCAATTGGTTCACCGGCATTTAAAGGCGCTGTTCATCGAGCACAACTCCCCGGTAATTTTGGATGTAGGTGGACGTAAGTCTCATTACACCATCGGTCTAAAACAGCAAATCACGATCTCCGATATACCCAGAGACACGGATGTACAGCGTGACCTGCATCTGGGCATCAATAGTCAAATAATCGAGCAGACCAAAACCAGAAGGAGCAATATCAAAGAGATTGTGTACGACGACCTTACCCGCTCTAAATTGCCTGATAACAATTACGATTTTGTGGTGGCTATTGAGGTGCTGGAACATGTCGAGCAGGACGAATTGTTTGTAGAAAACGCTCATCGCATTCTTAAACCCGGCGGTACATTTTATATGACCACTCCGAATGGTGATTTTGTTGAGAATAACAATCCTGATCACAAACGTCACTACCAGCGATCACAATTGCAGAGCTTGTTGGAACGGCACTTTTCGGAGGTGCAAGTTGATTACGGGATTACCGGTGGCAAATATCAAAGGTGGGGGTTGGCTCCCTGGTCTCCTAAACGTCCCTTAAAAACCCTGAAGAGTATGATTGGGAATTTTATCAATTTTCGACAATCCGGTCAGCATCTGGTAAAAGACCAGTTTCAAAACACCTTTCATCTAATAGCGAAGGCTATAAAATAGGCCCTCCCCAAGGGTATACTTTGGTAATATTCATTTATAATATATAATATATTTTATATCCCTAAATATTGTTAACATTGTAAAATATTTAAGGAAGTGCGCAACCATTTGTTTCAGGAGCCTGCTTGCCTTAATTTTCAGTAATGAGATCAGTTAACCGACTTCTATACGCCTTAATTTTTATAACGCTCATAGGTGGATGCTTGCCAGTCGAAAAAGTGGCCTATCTGCAGGATGATGATATAGCTATTGATGATCTACCTACGGATGAAATCGTAAACCAATATAAGGTCGACAAAGAAGACTATAAACTGCGGGCTAAGGATGTGGTTTCATTTGAGGTGGTGAGTCTCACACCTGAAAAATATGATATATGGGGGGAGGGTCAAACCATGGACAATAATAATCCATTGCTGACCGGCTATACGCTGGACGACGAAGGTAAGATCAAGCTTCCCCTGGTGGGAAGGGTGTCTATTGCAGGACTTACCCTGGAGCAGGCGGAATCCACCCTTGAAGAGGCCCTGCAGGGTTACATAAGAGAACCTACGGTAGTATTGAGGTTATTGAGTTTTCAGTTCACCATTCTGGGCGAAGTGAAGAGTCCTGGAAGGTTCACTAACTATAATGAAAGGCTGAATTTGTTGGAGGCCCTGGGCTATGCAGGAGACATAACGGACTTTGGTGATCGCACCAAAGTACAAATTGTTCGCTCGGAAGCAGATCAAGTGAGCGTTAGTTACGTCAACTTACTAGAGGAGAAGTTCTTGTCATCACCTTACTTTTACATTCAACCAAACGACATGGTGACAGTGATACCCACGAATCTGAAGAATTTTAAGAGATACCAATTGGCCAACCTTGGTATAATACTGTCCACGGTCACGGCCATAACCATTTTATTGATAAGACTGTAACACTGTGGTTACCAACCAACATAACAGAGAGAATCAAGATAACCTAGCGGATGTAAAATTGATCATAGGCAAGGTAGTCGGGAACTGGTATTGGTTTGTTCTGTCCCTGTTTCTTACCTTGACCACAGCCTATCTTGTCAATAGATATACCCCTGAGGTATACCCTATTCAGGCCTCCATACTCATTAAAGATGCCGGCAAGCAAGGGTTTGAGGGAACGGCTGCTGAGCTGCTTTACGGGGATCAACTTTTTGAGGCTAGCAAGAATATCAGCAATGAAAGAATAATTCTTAAATCTTTCCCCCTGGTGGAACAAACCCTGCGAGAATTGAACTTCGATCAGTCGTTTTACTTGGAGGGAAATGTAAAAACTTCTGAAATCTATCGCCAAAAGCCTGTAGCGCTGGACATCGATAGTGCCACCAAGTCCTTGGGCTTTGGCAAAACGTACCATTTACAAGTAGTTGATCAACACAGTTATAAATTTTATGAAGCCCGTGAAAACGGGTCACAAAACTCCAAGCAGACCTTCTTGTTTGATCAGGAGAACGATCATGAAGGCTTAATTTTCAAAGCTTCACTCAATCCGGATTTGGAGGTCAAGACCTTGAAGAGAAATCGGTACCTTTTTAAGGTGCATAGTTTGGAAGGGCTTACCAAGCGTTACCGGGGCAACCTTGATATCAACTTGGTTACCAAAGAATCTTCCATCCTCGCCTTGAATGTAGAGAGCGAAATACCCGCTAAAGACATCGATTTCTTGAGCCGCTTAGTTGAAATCTACTCCGATCAAAGGCTTAATGAGAAGAATACCAACGCCAATAATGCCATTGAGTTTATCGATAAACAGCTGGCGCTAATCACCGATTCGCTTTACAGTATTGAAACCAACCTGGAGAATTTCAAGGGAGAAACGGGAACCACCAATATCAGTCAGGATGGAAGCATACTATATTCCCGCCTTGAAAAAATCGAGTCGGAAAAAACGGAGTTGCTTACCAGCATGCGCTACTTCGATTATTTGATCAATTACTTGCAAAACAACGAGAGTGATGTCAATAATATCATCGTGCCCAGTTCGGTGGGGATTTCCGATCCCGTACTAAATTCCTTGATCAGGGAGCTGGTAGAGGTCCAGTTGGATCGTGAGAATTTAAAAATTGATCCCACTTTGCAGAATCCCATAGTGGTTCAACTCAACGATCGCATAGTGGAACTCAAAAGGAATATCCTGGAGAATGTCACGAATCGAAAAGGTGCTCTGGCTCTGGATATCGGGGAAGTAGATGCCAGGCTGAGCAGTGTGGAAAGAGAGTTAAATCTACTTCCTAAATCGGAGCGGGAATTTATCAACATAAAGAGGCGCTACGACCTTAGTGAAAACTTATACATCTTCCTTTACGAGAAAAAAGCGGAAGCCTCAATTTCCCGGGCCTCCACCACTACCGATGTGAAAATGGTTGATCCTCCCATGGTAATCGGAGGTATCATCTCTCCGAGACTGAGGACTAATTACCTAATAGCCTTGTTCATAGGGCTGGGTTTGCCCCTGGCATTCCTGCTGCTTAGAGAATTCCTCAGCAACAGGATCCTATATAAAGAGGATATCCAGAAGACCACAGATATTCCGTTCTTAGGAGTTGTCGGACATGAATTCAAGGGAAGTAATTTGGCGGTGATCGATAAACCGAAATCCGCCGTAGCAGAATCATTTAGGTCAATACGTTCAAATATTCAGTTCTTTGCCGGTGGCAAGGGTCGCCAGGTTTTTGTTATAACTTCATCAATAAGCGGTGAAGGCAAGACTTTCTGCTCCATAAATTTAGCTTCCGTTTTTGCTTTGTCCGGCAAGAAAACCCTGCTTATTGGGGCGGATATGCGTAAACCTAAAATATTTGCCGATTTCGGTCTGACCAATGAAGTTGGTTTAAGTAATTACTTAGCTAATGCAGTAGGATTGTCGGAAATTTTGCAAAAGACCAAATACGAGAATTTGGATATCATAAGCGGAGGTCCGGTGCCCCCCAATCCCGCCGAGCTGCTGATGACTGAAAAGACCGAGCAGATGATACAAGACCTCAAAGCCGGCTATGACTATATCGTCATTGATACTCCTCCCATAGGTTTGGTTACTGATGCTTTTATCTTAATGAAGTACTCGGACCTGAATATTTTTATGATGCGTCAGAATTATACTCCTAAGTCTACTATTCAAAACGTGGATGAGATGTACACCACCAAAAAGATCCAGAAACTGGGTATAATTTTCAACGATGTTAAGTTCAATAAAGGACCTGGATATGGGTACAGTTATGGCTACGGATACGGCTACGGGTATGGTTATGGTTACGGTGGATACTACGAGGAGGAACCCAAATCCAAAAAATCAATCTTTTCTAAAATCTTGAATTACTTTTAATTAAGGATGGCTATGAATAATTCTACGTTGTTAGAGGATATCACAAATAAGCACTCGAAGATCTGTGTTATAGGTTTGGGCTATGTGGGATTGCCCATTGCTTTGGAATTTGCCCGCAAGGTTTCCGTTATCGGCTTCGATATTAATGCCCAAAGAGTGGAAGACATGCGCAATAACATTGATCCTAGCAAGGAGTTGGAGGCTGAGGATTTCAAAGATTGTGACATTTATTTCACCCATGAAACCTCAGAAATAGCCGAAGCGAAATTTTTTGTAGTAGCAGTTCCCACACCCATTGACGATCACAAGCAACCGGATTTGAAGCCCTTGTTGTCGGCTTGTCGCACTGTGGGTAAAGTACTGAAGCAGGGTGACTATGTGGTGTTTGAGTCTACGGTGTATCCCGGTTGTACCGAGGATGACTGTGTACCTATTTTGGAGGCAGAATCTGGATTGCGTTACAAGCAGGATTTTAAGGTGGGCTACTCACCCGAAAGGATTAATCCCGGTGATAAGGAACATACGCTAACCAAGATCACTAAAGTGGTATCCGGGTGTGATGCAGAATCGTTGGATATTATTGCAGAAGTGTACTCCCTGATCATAGATGCCGGTGTATACCGAGCTAGTTCAATCCCGGTAGCGGAAGCGGCTAAAGTTATTGAAAACACCCAGCGCGATTTGAATATAGCCCTGATGAACGAGCTTTCCGTAATATTCGGAAAGTTGGGAATTAACACCTATGACGTTCTGGAGGCCGCAGGCACCAAATGGAACTTCCTTAAATTTACCCCCGGACTGGTGGGCGGACATTGTATCGGAGTGGACCCCTATTACCTCACCTACAAAGCAAACCAACTGGGATATCACTCAAAGGTGATCCTCAGTGGCCGCAACATCAACGATAATATGGGAGCTTTTATCGCCCGGCAGGTGGTGCAATTTATTATCGAGAAAGATAAGAGCCTGAAACAAGCCAAAGTGCTGGTGATGGGAGTCACCTTTAAGGAAAACGTTAGCGACATTCGTAATTCCAAGGTGGCGGATGTGGTGAACGAGCTAAAGTCCTACAAACTTCAGGTAGATGTGGTGGATCCCTATGCTGATTCACAGGAAGTAGATCACGAATATGGTTTTGCCCTTAGTCCGCAAATGGACAACGACTACGATGCAATTGTATTGGCGGTTGGACATCAGGAGTATACCGGGAAGTCCGAAGACTTTTTTCAACAACTGTCCAATGAAAAGACCTTACTCTATGATGTGAAAGGGATTTACCGTGGACAAATCCACGATCTTACGTATGAGAGCCTCTAAGGTTAATTAGGGCTCTTTATTTTGAGCTCTTTAAAAAGCAGAAGCTTAACCGCCTTGGGCTGGGACTTGATCGGCAAGTATGCCAATCAGGGTACTTCCTTTATAATTTCAATTTTTTTAGCCAGGATACTGGAACCCCGTGATTTCGGGCTTCTGGCCATGGCCAATGTTTTTATTGCGCTTTCACAAAGTTTTACGGACATGGGATTTGGCAAGGCCTTAGTGCAGGCCCGCAATCCAACTTCCACGCAATACTCCACGGTATTCTATATCAATATAGCCATTGGTATTGTCCTCTGTATACTGTTTGTAGGCATAGCTCCTTGGATCGCCATCTATTTTAAAGATCCTATGGTAAAACCCATCACCCAGGTGATGTCATTGGTGTTTTTGATAAGCGGTTTGAATGTAGTACAAATCGCCAAGTTCACCCGGCAACTAAATTTCAAAAGACTGACCCAGGCCAATATTCTAGCCTCAATTGGCTCGGGTATGCTGGGTGTACTGCTGGCTTTTAATGGATTTGGGGTATGGAGCTTAGTGGCTCAGAGCCTTACCTTTGCGGTATTAAAGAGTGCTGTGATGTGGTATTTTTCGGATTGGAGGCCTTCCCGGGAATTCGACCTACCCAGTACCCGGCCTTTATTTGTTTTCGGCGGTAAGATCTTTTCCGCTGGATTCATCAATACGGTTTTCCAAAAGTTGGACGTACTGGTGATCGGAAAATTGTTCGCTGCCCGTGACCTGGGTTTCTTCTTCCGTGCCAAATCATTCAACACCCTGTTGATCCGTTTTACCAGCGCCAGTCTGGGCAACGTGTTGTTTCCGGTGTTTAGCCAGATACAGGACGACCAGCCGCGCGTACAACGGGTGCTCTTTACTTCTCTGGAGATCATTTCCCTGATGGTATTTGGGCTTATGGGGTATCTGTTTGTTAATGGGGAACAGCTCATTGTATTTTTGTTTTCAGCAAAATGGTTGCCCTCTGTAATCTATTTTAAGTTTATCATCCTCAAAGGGTACGCAGTTCCCCTTAACAGCTTATATATGAACCTGATCAAAGGTATGGGCAAAGGCACTCTGTTTTTCAAGCTGGAATTGCTTAAAAAATTACTCTACGGTGTGGCGGTAATTGTGGGTATACAATTCGGAATTCGGGGATTTATTCAGGGGTTGGTGATCGTGGCCTTGTTCAATACTGCAATTAACATGGGTGCCGTGACCAAAACTATGAGAATTTCCCTTTTTAAGCAATTAGCCAAGATTATTCCCTACGCCCTAATAGCAACTTTGCTTAGCTGGGGTCTTATACAGGGCCTGAAGTGGTTGGAACTCAGTCACTTTTGGCATATCGTGGTGTCAGGAGCGGTTTATTTCACCTTGTACTTACTTATTTTAAGAATAACCGGACTTAGGGGGTACCATTTGCTGGATGAACATTTGGGCGGGTTTGTGAGGAGTAAACTAGCTGGCCGTCGATAAAAATTTTCCATACAAAATTACTAAATTCAATTGTTAGGTAGTGATTAAAAGGTATTGAGACTTGATGGCTAGTTGTTTCTCTCAAATATTAGTGAAGGGAACAGGTAGGAGATATGTCCTAAAATACCTCGGAGATAAGCTAGACTTATCCTGAATAAAGAACGTCCTGTTAAAAATTGTAGGAACTTAAAACGACCTAATGAAAAAAATCTACCACCACTCTACATTTACATTTGCCATCGGGTTGATAGCCAGCTTTCTACTGCTGAACCTTCCAGCTCACGCCCAAGACTTTCCCGCGGTTATTGAACTCAACAGCTTAGACGGAACAGATGGATATACCATTAACGGAAGCGGGACCGACTTAGGTTGGCACGCTTCTGCTGGCGGTGACCTAAATGGTGACGGATTTGACGATATTGTGGTGGCCCCAAGGTTTGAGGAGGTCTATGTAATCTTTGGCGGAGAGAATCTGGACAGTGCTTTGGCAGTAGTAGATTTAAACGGAAGTAATGGTTTTACCATAAGTGGTAGTTCTTTCGCGGGCAGTGTGGCCATTACTCCTGATATTAATGGGGACGGGATCGATGATCTGATGTTAGGTGGAGTGGAATTTGGCACTATTGACATACCGCCGTTTTGTTATGTTATCTTCGGAGATACCAGTTTCGGGCCTATGTTTGATTTGACCTCATTAAATGGCACTAATGGCTTTGTAATTGAAGGATTTAGAGATACCGGAATCCCTGACGTGATGACCCTTTCCGGGGCCGGTGACTATAATGGAGATGGCCACCAGGACATACTAGCTTGTCAGAGAGGTGATTACAGGGCCGGTATATGCGGATTGATCTTAGGAGCCGGAGGATCCTACCCGGATACTTTGAGCACCAACGATTTAGATGGAACCAATGGGTTCAAAATGATAGGTAGGACTGAAGATTCTGCGGGAAGGTCCTTAGGAACCGCGGGTGATATAAATAATGACGGTTATGATGATTTTGTAGTAGGGGCTCCTGAAGTGCTGGTGGCGTTTAACCACTTCGGAGAAGCTCATGTGATTTTTGGTGAGGAACAAATTTCCAGTGATACGGTAATATTTAATGACCTGGACGGCACCAGGGGATTTCGAGTAAAGTCTACCTTCGATGCAGATCAACTGGGTATTGGGGTGAGCACTGCGGGAGATATTAACCATGATGGTTTTGATGATTTGTTAATTGGAGCGCCCACTCCTGAAGAGAATTTCCAAGTTTCAGGCCCCGGACAAGCCTACATAATCTATGGAACCGACCAGCCATTTCCTGCGTTATTGAATCCTGTGGACCTCGATGGGACTAATGGCTTTGCCATTAATGGCATAGAGATTGCCGATTTTTTAGGACGTTCTGTCAGTGATGCTGGGGATCCAAACGGCGATGGTATTGATGATATTATCATTGGAGCCCCCGGTGTAGATCTTAATGGGGTAACCAATGCAGGTGCAGCCTATGTGGTCTTCGGAAAAAGCGGAGGGTTTGGAACATCACTGGAAGTGTCCGATCTAGATGGAACCAACGGCTTTGCAATTCATGGTACTAATAACAACGTATGGGGCCAGGCTGGCTATTCAGTGAGCACCGCTGGCGACATCAATAATGACAATATTGATGATATTCTAATTGGAGCCCAAGGCGAAGATCAAGCCTATGTCATCTACGGCCGGGATCTCCATGCCATGAACTTCGATGAAAACCCGAAAATCACAGACATTCAATCCAACCAGATCACTTTAGAGGTGATCTGGGGAGAAAAGGGAACCGTATATTATTCATTGTTGACCGATGGCAGCACTGCTCCCAGTGCCCAGGAGATTATTGATGGAGTAGCAGGAGCTGCGGCTAACGGTTCCATTCTGATCACCGAAGAGAATGTCGCCGTTTCAGAAACCATTACCGGTTTACAGTCCTCCACCCCCTATGATGCATACCTGGTGGCGGTGGATGAGCTGGATCATATCGGTGAGGTGGATTCCCTGGAGGCCACAACCGCTACCGTAACCGGAATCGTGGAACTGCCCGTAGGCAGCTTTAAGATCTACCCCAATCCCGGCTCGGATATTTTGAATATCGAACTTCCCAATCAGGGAAATATTAAATCCTGGAACCTCCGCTTGCAAGACGTATTGGGCCGCTATCATGCGCTTAGACCTGCTATTTACGGCCCCTCGTCCATGCACCTGGATATTTCCCATTTATCCTCAGGATTCTACGTCCTAACCCTGGACGACGGGCGATACCGGGCTGTGCAAAGAATTATGAAAAAATGATCACCGGCTATGCACACTGGTAATCTGTGTAGGTGGTTTTTTAATTCAAAATAAGCATCTATTTTTGCAGCAGTAAATAAGCTGTTATATATGCCCCAAAGGTCTATTTTTATTTTGGCTTCCGAGCGATCAGGTACTAATCTGCTTAGGTCCTTACTGTCAAACCACAAACAGATTGAAGGGCCCATTGCGCCTCATTTTCTGGATGTCTTTTGGCCTATTCTTAACAATTACCGTGATTTAACACACGGTAATAATATGGAGCGGCTGTTCCATGATATGGTAGCGCTGGCAAATCACAAGTACCACAATTGGGATCTTCAAATATCTTTTGATGAGCTCCGGAATAAATACTCCATTGAGAATTTTATGCAATTATTCGATGCCCTTTACTACGAAAAGGCCGCTCAGGCTGGAAAGGGAAGCTATGTTTGCAAGGGCAATCATATTTTCAACTACGGGCATGTAATAGCCAACGGTATCCCCAATGCTAAATTCCTCTACTTAGTAAGAGATCCCCGCGATCACGTGGCTTCCTGGAAGAAAAAACCGCTCTTTATTAAAACTCCCTATGATGCTATTACCAAATGGGCCAAAGAGCAACAAGCTTGCCTTTCCTTGCGGTATGCTCACAATTTTGAAGTTCATCAGGTGCGTTATGAAGATCTGATTGCAGATCCGGTCGCCTCTATGAGAAAAGTATTGGAATTTGTAGAACAGGAAGATGATCCCAACTGCTACAGCACCGATCAGGAGAAAAATAAGGAAATTGCCTGGAATAAATACTGGGAGAATTTGTCCAAACCCATCATGAAGGACAATCAAGGGAAGTACAAAAAAGTACTCACCCCCGAGGAGATCAATATGATTGAATTTCAGGCCGGGGACCTGATGAATAATTTGGGGTATGATCTCAGCACCAGCGCTCGCTGGCAGCGCCCAAAATTCTTTGGATCCAGACTGAAACTAAAAAGGAGATTAACCGCCTGGAAATTTCGGGAACACATAAACCAAGATATGTTGCAACTTCAGGATAAGATGAAATTGATTCAGTCAATCCGTAATGCCTCAAAATAGAGGAGGAAAAGTTAGGTTAATTGAGAGACAGAAATAATATACGCTTACTGCATTCGGCTCGCACTGAGCATAATCCTTTTGCTGCCACCTCAGAGATCCTGGAGTGGTTACAGGCTCGCAATCAAGCGGTAAAGGTCCAGATCGACCAAGTGCGATTTTCAGATTTGCAAGGTTGGACATTTGAAGAGTCCACTGGTAATCTTTGTCATGAATCCGGAGGTTTCTTTTCCATTGAAGGTATAAAAGTAAATACCAATTGGGGTGCTATTCCCCATTGGACTCAACCTATCATTAACCAACCGGAGATCGGCTTCCTGGGGATCTTGGCTAAGGAGTTTGAGGGTACTTTGATGTTTTTAATGCAGGCCAAGATCGAACCCGGTAATGTTAACAATGTGCAACTTTCACCTACCCTGCAGGCCACCAGGTCCAATTACAAACAACTGCACGGAGGAAAGAAACCTGCTTACCTGGATTACTTCATCCATAACCAAAAGTACAACGTGCTGCTGGATCAATTACAGTCCGAGCAAGGAGCTCGCTTTCTAAAAAAGCGCAATCGCAACATCATCATTGAAGTAGAGGAGGAGGTGGAAATGCTGGAGGACTTTCGCTGGCTTACCCTGGGGCAGATCACCCGATTGATGCAACACAATAATGTGGTCAATATGGACACCCGTACGGTGATCTCCGGGATATCATTCCTAAATGACCCTGAAGATCGTATACCAGACCGTTTCTTGTCCAGTAATTCCTATGCCACGGAAATGTTGCTGTCTTCCCTGGCGGAGCGTCAGGGCTCATACACTTTTGATGAATTGATCTCCTGGCTTACCGAACAGAAAGTAAAGTACGAGTTGGATGTCAAGAGGATCAATCTAAATGAAGTACAGAATTGGCAAGTTAATCCTGAGTGCATTGAACATGAAGAGGGCAAGTTCTTCAGGGTGATCCCGGTAAATGTGGAGATTGGCAATCGCGAGGTAAAGAGATGGTCCCAACCCCTGGTGCAGCCTGCCCAGGAAGGGATATGTGCCTTTATAATCAAAAAAATCCATGGAATATACCACTTTCTAGTGCAGGCCAAGCTGGAATGTGGCAATTTTGACATCCTGGAATTAGCCCCCACGGTGCAATGTCTTACCGGTAATTATCGGGGTGCTTCTCAAATGAAAGTGCCCTTTCTCAATGAAGTTTTAAAAGCGGCTCCCGGGAGTATCCGTTTCGATACTTATCAATCTGAAGAAGGCGGGAGGTTTTATCAGGAGCAAAATCGTAATCTGGTGGTGGAGCTAAAAGAGGATCAACAGCTGCAAATACCCGATAATTTCATTTGGATGTCTCTATACCAGTTGAAGGTATTTCTTAAGTTCAACAATTATTTAAATATTCAGGCACGCAGCCTTATCGCCATGATCGACTTTGTGGAATGAGCGAACCGTTAAAAATAGGGATTCTGGGAGCGGCAAAGATCGCTGAGCGCATGGTACTGCCAGCCCTTGATCAAAACCCTAATTTTGAGCTGGTCGCGGTGGCCAGCCGTGAAATATCCAAAGCCCGGAGCCTGACCGATAAGTATGGAGGCCAGGCGTTGGCTGACTACCAACAACTGTTGGATCTGGATATTGATGCGGTCTATATTCCATTGCCCACAGGGTTGCACCACTACTGGGCTCTCAAAGCATTGGAACAGGGAGTTCATGTTTTGTTGGAGAAGTCAGCCGGCTGTTCCCAACAGGAAGTACAGGAAATTGTGGAGGCTGCCCGTTCCAGGAAGCGATTGGTTATGGAGAACTTTCAATTCCAGTATCATTCGCAGCACCAATTCGCCAAGCAGCTTTTAGAGGAAGGAGCCATTGGAGAAGTACGGAACTTTCGCAGTGCATTTGGATTCCCCCCTTTTCCCGATCAGGATAATATCCGCTATTCAAAAGCCCTGGGTGGCGGAGCCCTATTGGATGCCGGGGCCTATACCATCAAAGCCACTACCTTTATGCTGGGCGCGGGATTTGAGGTTTCATCCGCTTCCCTGCATTATCCTGGAAGTAGTGAAGTTGATATATTCGGTGCGGGGTTACTTATGAACCAATATGGATTATGCTCTCAAATAGCCTTTGGCTTTGATCAATTTTATCAATGCAATTACGAGATCTGGGGCAGCAAGGGTAAACTGACCTCCCACCGGGCATTTACGGCTGGCCCTCAGGTGAAACCAAAAATTACCTTGGAACGACAAAACGACTCAGAGGAGTTTGAATTGGATGGTGACAATCATTTTATCAATCTGCACAATGCGTTTTATGATAGGATCCAAAAGAGAGATTTTGAAGCAGAGCATGAGGCTTTACTCACCCAGGCCCAATTGATCCAGCAATTTAAGAATCTGGCTAATGGAAAATAAACCTATTTACGTTACCCGGCCCGCCTTGCCTCCATTGGATGAATACATGGAGTTGCTGGAGGGAGTTTGGGAACGGGGTATCCTGACCCACAATGGTCCGCTGGTGCAGCAATTTGAAAAGGATTTTGGAACGGCCTGCAACACCCGAAATCTGGTGGCAGTCAGCAACGGTACCATTGCCTTGCAAATGGCTATTAAAGCCCTGGGACTTAAGGGAGAGATTATCACCACACCGTTTACCTGGGTGGCCACCATCAGTGCCATTATTTGGGAATACTGCACGCCGGTATTCGTGGACATAGATCCTCAAACCTTAAATATGGATCCCACTAAGATTGAGGAGAAAGTTACTTCGCAAACCTGCGCCATTATGCCGGTGCACGTTTTTGGCAATGCCTGTGATACTGATGCTATTGAAAGCATGGCGCAGACGCACCATCTCAAGGTGATCTATGACGCTGCCCACGCGGTGGGAGTTGTACACCAGGGTAAATCGCTGTTGGAGTATGGGGATATCAGCGCTACCAGTTTCCATGCCACCAAATTGTTAAACACCGCTGAGGGTGGTGGCTGCGTGACTCTGGATCAACAATTGTTCGAGAAGCTCCGGCGCATCCGATTTTTCGGGCATAATGAACAAAAAGAAATCGTGGAAGACGGTTTCAACGGAAAAATGACAGAAGTGAACGCCGCCTTGGGACTGGCCAACTTAAGATATCTGCCAAGGGTATTAACCGACCGCAAAACCAAATACCACCTTTATCTGGAATTATTAAAGGATTCTAATCAATTACAATTTCAGCGTATAACTGCTGATGCCTGTAACTATAGCTACTTCCCAGTGATTTTTCCCTCCGAAGATCACTTGTTGGCGGTAGAACAAGCATTAGGGGCCCACCAGATCTTTGGCCGCAGGTATTTTTATCCGGCTGTAAATACTTATAACAATATCGTGAACTATACGCCTCAACCCCTAGCTGAAGATATCGCCAAACGAATTTACTGTTTGCCTCTGTACTACGAGTTAACTACTGAAGAGATCCAGCAGGTCGCGGATATCGTTATCCAAACTGTTAATGCCTAGGATGAAGCTCGCTTTAATGCAACCGTATTTTTTCCCTTATCTGGGATATTTTCAGTTGATCCATTCAGTGGATCGATTTGTCTTTTATGACGATGTCAATTTTATTAAGGGGGGCTGGATCAATCGCAATCGTATATTGGTCAATAAACAAGCCTACCTGTTTTCATTGCCCTTGAAAGAGGCCAGCCCATATAAACAGATCAACGAGATTCTCTTGGATGAGGCCAAAATGGACCGTTGGTCTGAAAAATTTATGATGACCTTGGAACAGAGCTACAAAAAAGCCCCAGGGTTGGACCAAACCATGCAAATAGTGGAATCAGTTTTAAGCCAGAGTTATTCCAGTGTTGGAGATATAGCCAAGCAGAGCATTTTAAGTGTAGCAAAAGCCCTGGATTTAAAAACTGAAATGGTACCCTCCTCCATTGAATATCAGAATGAGCAGCTTAGCGGAACGGCACGGGTACTGGATATTTGCCTGCAAAATCGATGCAGTGAATATATTAATGTGATGGCCGGCCGGGATCTGTATGAAAAAGGTCAATTCGCCGCAAAAAACATCCAGCTTCACTTTCTGAGCCCAAAGCTTACTCCCTATCAACAAAACTCCCCGGATCATGTGCCGGCACTGTCCATTGTTGATGTATTGATGTTTAACCCCCTGGGAAAGGTGGTTGAAATGCTGGATAAATACGAATTGGTATGAACCACATTGGAGGATATTTCGGACTTGAAAAACGGCATAGCTGCTCCCGTTTTCACCAGACCTTTGCATTGAAAAACGGCAGGGCTGCCCTGAACTTTATTATTCAAACCTTGCAACCTCAAAAGATCCATCTGCCGTTTTATGCTTGTGATGCCCTTTTAGAGCCCATACGGCTCCATAAAATACCCTTTCAATTCTATGCCATCAATGAACAACTGGAATTGACCCGCTTACCAAAACTGGAGCAGGGAGAATACCTTATTTATATTAATTATTTGGACCTGAAGCGGGATTATAGTCAGGAATTGAGCGATCGATACGGAGAATCATTGATCCTCGACAGTACCCAGGCTTTTTTTCACAAGGGTAACGGCCTGTCGTGGTTATTCAATTCAGCCAGGAAATTTTTTGGGGTCCCCGACGGCTCATATCTATACTGTCCTCAGCATTTGAATATCAGTCTTCCGGACTTACCCTCCAATAAAAATCCGATGATTGATCATTTGATCTTAAGAGATCAGGGGAAGGTTCAACAAGGATATGAGGCTTTTAAATTAAGTGAATCTCTTCAAGATTCCCAGATTATGGGGATTTCCGAATTTAGCGCGGATGTATTGTCGCACCTTGATTATGAAGATGTCACTACTCGAAGAAGAAATAATTACCGATATTATGAGCAAAAGGTAGCAGATAGCAATTTAATTTCACTTGAGTTGAATGATGAAGCGGTTCCCTATTTTTACCCTTATCTGCTGGAGGGGGCTGTTGAAAAAGAGCTGTTCTTCCAACATAGAATATACATTCCCACCTTTTGGAATGAATGTTTACATCGGGAAGTTCAACGGAAAGATTATCCAATGGCTTACAGGCTTACTGAAGATCTTTTACTATTGCCGATTGATCATCGCTATGAAAAAGAGGATATTGATCGGGTAATTGGCGTTTTAAAAAGCACACATGGACCATAGTCGACGGGTTGGTAAGCACAAAAGAGACCAACGGTTTGAATTGTTGTTGGAAGAGCTCAATAATGAGCTAAAGTCAGCCCAGAGCACAGATGTAAAACCTCCTCCGGTTAACAAATATCCTATACTTTTCATTATGGGTTGTGCCCGCTCCGGAACTACGTTGTTTTCCCAATGGTTGGCTTCACTGGGTCATTTTTGCTACCCATCTAATTTTATTTCCCGGTTCTACAAGGCCCCCGGGATTGGTGCTAAAATTCAAAAATTGATGATTGATCTAGACCTCAAGGAAGAGATTCTGAGTATGGATCAGCGCCGGGTTCATTTCAATTCCGAACTCGGAAAAAGTAAAGGGTGGATGCAGCCTCATGAATTTTGGTATTTTTGGCGGCGCTTTTTCAAATTCGGAGATATTCAGCAACTGACCGAAGAACAGCTGGGAACTATTGACATAGAAAGGTTCCGGGCTGAACTGGCACAAATCGAGGAGGTTTTTGACAGACCTTTAATGCTGAAAGGGATGATCCTGAATTGGCACGTACCGTATCTATATCAGTTTTTCAATAATTCGTTGTTTGTGCATATTCAAAGGGAGCCCGTGGCCAATATGCAATCATTGATCAGGGCAAGAGAAAGCTTTTTCAATTCCCCTGAAACATGGTACTCGTTTAAGCCTCCGGAATATCCGGAGCTAAAAGAGTGCAGCGTGGAAGAACAAGTAGCCGGCCAGGTGTATTATACCAATCAGGCGGTAGAACAGGGGTTATCTGCCATTCCCCCGGAGAATGGTTTACGGGTTAATTATGAGTCTTTTTGTAACGACCCGCAGGAAGTTTACCAACAGATATTCAAAAAATTTGAAGAGCTTGGCAATACTTTGGACGCTACATACAACGGAGCGACATCTTTCAGGGAAGCTTCTGCCAAGTTGGACCCTAGTGATATTCTGAGCATAGCATATGCTAAATATACGGGACCTCCTAAAGGCATATAGAGGGACGCTCCATTTTGAAAAAGTAGTAACTTGGAAAAAAATTCATAGGTGAAAGTATCGGTTTGCATTACTACCTATAATCATGCGCCTTACATCCGTCAAGCGTTGGACAGTGTACTTGGACAGAAGACGGACTTTGATTTTGAGGTAATCCTGGGAGAAGATGATTCCACTGACGGCACCCGGGAAATTGTAAAGGAGTACGCCTCCCAATACCCCCAGATCCGCTTGTTTCTGAATGACCGTAAAAATGTCATCTACATCAATGGACGTCCCACCGGTAGATGGAACTTTATGAATAACCTTAAGCATGCCAAGGGGGAGTACGTGGCCTTATTGGATGGGGATGATTACTGGACCGACCCCTTGAAATTGCAAAAACAAGTGGATACCCTGGAGAGTAATCCCGAATTCGTACTTTGCTGCCACAACGTTAGGGTGGTCACTGACGATGATGAAAAAGGTATGGTTCGCTACAAAAATGACCAGCCGGTGATGACGGTCAAGGACTTGATCCTGGAAAACAGGATCACCACTAATGCGGCACTTTTCAGGAATCACTTATTCAGTGAATTTCCCCCCTGGATGTGGGAAGAACCCAAAATGGACTTTGCTCTTTTTGTTCTTATCGCCCAATATGGCCACATATATTACCTCAAGGACGTATCCAGCGTTTACAGGATCCATGGAGGAGGGGTTTATTCCACCTACAGCAGGCACGAAGATTTTGAATTGTCAGTAGCCTTTTTGAAAAGATTGGATCGATATTTCGACCGGAAATACCATGGCAGTGTAAAAGATGCTATTGCCAACCGGCATTTTAGGCTGGCCGGTCACTACTTAAGGGCTGATCGACGTGCCTCGGCTTTAAAGTATTTAGTCCTGAGCTTTATCAAAAAGCCTTGGGGAGGGAAGGCATTTTCCAGCTACGATTTTAATGCAATGCTTTTCAGAATATTCTGGAAGCGCGAGTAGGTGGGATTTTGTTGATATGATTAATTTGTTTTAAAAGTCTATTTTTGCAATCCTTGGGTTTGATGCAAAGTACTCCATGACAGACATTATTAGAATTTTAGGCAATAAGTACATCGCACATCATTTCCGCAGAGTGCAATCAAAGCTTCCTTTTGAGGTCCGGTATACTGACAATTACGATCCCTGGCCTATTGTGAAAGAAAAACCATCTTTGGTGATTTGCTTTGATGAACATTGGTGTGAATTGGGAAATGCTATTGGGGTGGTTAAGGACGCCGGTATCCCTACCCTGCAGGTGATGGATGGGATCTTGGAGTGGCGCAGAACCTGGGATTATACCCGCGACGGTCAACCTATAGACGGGATAGTGAATCCCTTGAATCAACCGGCATTTGCCGATGTTATCGGATGCCTGGGTACCCGGGACGCCCGCATATTAAATTCCTGGGGGAACCATGGAAAATGTGAGATGATAGGTGTACCCCGCTTCGACGATCTGGTTCAAGCTTATAACGGTAAAGAACCGGGACCATATAAATCCCATCGCCATAGAATCATGGTAATGACTGCCAAAACTCCCGGATTCACAGAAAAACAGGTTGAAACCACCATTCAATCACTAAAAGATCTGAAGAATGCCCTGGAAACAGATTTTTCCCATATCGAAGTAGTGTGGCGCCTCACAAAAAATATTGAAGAGATGGTTGGGGTAGAGACCAAAATTGAGGACCTAACCGGACAGGATTTACACAGTGTGCTGTCTGGGATCGATGCGGTCATTACGACACCTTCAACCGCCATGCTGGAATCTATGTTGTTCGATGTACCGGTATCATTGTTGGATTATCATAACTGTCCACATTATTTTGATGCGGCCTGGTGTATATCTGCCAAGGACCAGATTTCTCAGGTAGTTACTGAACTGCTGCAACCAGCTCAAGCCCGAATCGACTACCAACGGTATTTGCTTCAGGAGCAATTACAACTGGCGGAACCTGCTACCGATCGGTTGGCAAACCTGATAAAGCATATGGTTGACCATTACAGGCAGCATGGCCATTTAAATGAACTCCAGCTTTTATATCCAGTAAGGCATTCCGAAGCCCAAATAATGCAGGGAAAATATCAGGCTTACTATCCGCAAATGTCCTATGTGGATGAATTGGAAGCCCAGGAACTTCGTGCACGTCTATCGGCGGCATTGGGGACTAACAAGGTGCTCTATCAGAAGATCCCATAATGTCACCGGCACCTACAAGGATCGGGCTTGTAAGACTGTCACTAATGCTGAGGGTGGAGAAATGAAACTCACTGCTTCCAAGAGTGACTGTTTGGTTTTTCTGGCTCATTAAGAAGAAACGAACCAAAGTCTTACTAGCAATTAACTCACTAATATTGGCATTCATTTTTTGCTGTAGAGACAATTGGCATGATTCAGTCCATACTTTAGTAACCACCAAATTGTCTATGTCTGAGAAAAGTACGCCACTGTCTTGGTCATCATTAATTTTGGTGATACAAATTTCAGTCCAGTGATTTCAACTTCAACAAGGTTACTCACAGCAACGCTTGTTTGATTTAATAGCTGAATTACTACTGTAACTTCAGTACTAGGGTGTGCATGGCTAGGGGACATCTTGAACAAGGTCTTGCTATCTAATTGAAAAGTCTGAGCAGAAAGACTGTGCTCACCATTCAGGAAGAGGAGGGTAATGTTGTCATCTCCATCAAAGTGGTCCCTCTGTGCATACTCGTTGATAGTGAGACAAGGTGCTCTCGCAGGACAGTCAGGATTGGGAGAGTGAGGTGTGACATAGTACACAGCCCCATTGCTCAAAGTAACATGTGGTGAGGGGAGTCCCCAGCACACAATCAAGGCGAGTAACCAAACACCGGCTGACCACATAAGCTTTGGCTACCACACTGAACTGTCACAATGCAATAACCAGTTTATAGCCTTACCAAATTCACAGCAGTATCAATCCTGGCAAGGTGCTAGCTGGACAATAGTCTAGAAAATAATTTAAAGACAACAGATAATAAACAAATACAGCTAGACTCAATCGTCTTACCTGTCTCTTATGCTATGTACATGTAGGGAGTCACCCAGTGCATCTTGCTGTCTAGCCAGACTGCCAGCTATCATGTGATTGTGAGTTGGACATGTGTACAATGGACATTGTTTAGTGTTATCATAGCACAAATAGCTATATCACTTACTATGCATGTAGTACCTTTTAAGGTCAGCAGCATTGTTGTAAGAGTTAGATATGTGAGTGTTTAAAAGTTGGATCTGATGTGTATGGTCATATGCACATGCCATGACAGTGGTATGGTGATCAGTTTTTTCCATGACAATGTACAGTCAGATCTGGAATAGAAAAACGACCCCTTGGCCAGTCAGGGTCCCTAGAGTCGTGATGACACTGGAGCACGAGCAATAGGATGGCATTCTACTACTACTGCTAGTACTCCTCATGCCAATTACTGCTCAAGTTACAACAATCACATCTCAAATAATTATAACTAAAAACTACAATTAATTTGTACTTGGTTGTTATTTAGTATAAATCTGATTTACCACATTTTAATGTAGTATTTTAGTGTAAGGTATACAAAAGAATTAATGATTGAAGAGTACATGTACATGTACATGTCTATTCAAAATTTGATGCTTACATTTACCCTAATGAGTGCTGATAAATAAAATAATTTAATGGTCTTCCCTAATGTTCTGAATATTAGCTAGTAATCAATGTGAATGCAGTTATTTCAGGTTGGTAATAATGCCTAAATGGTAGCACATAATAGAATGACCCTGGGTTCACATACACAAACACATCTGGTCTCGGCTCGTACAGTCCACAGAAGAAAGGATTGTAAAAATAGACAAGAGGAGCCATCGGGAAAAACTGCCCACCGTGAGTGTGACCGGACAGTACTAGTTGGACATCATCCCACATAATAACTTCTACAGCTGCCCACGGCTGATGGGCTAACACGATTGTAGGGACACCCTCAGATCGTCCAGACAAGGCAGCACGGAGATCCATACTATGAGGGCCATATCTAGAGAGAAGAGGAGCATGCTTATGGCTGTCTCTAGGAAACATGATGTGTTTAAAGGCCAGAGAGAACTTGTAGGTTTCACAACAAGTCCAGAGATGTTTGGCAACCAATAATTAGGAATAATTATGTGCAAAGGTGTCATGTTCCCACATGCAGGACACTTGCTAGTCTGCCTTAATCCAAACCCTCATACAATCTAAACACTTCCATCCACAAAGATATTCATGAAGTGCCTTGTTGAGGCTTCTACACTCAACAGTACACACTTAATTAATTCTTCTTAATGGGTTCTGACTAGTAAGGTCTAATTAAAGAACACATGATTGGCAGGTTCTACATACAGGGAGTTGGAGTAATTCCACAATCACAACTACTACATGCACATAGGTGACTGCTTCCATGCTGATTCCTTCTAACAGGCTAACCTTTTTTTTCTTGTTTCGATGTCCTCAAGACCAGCCAGATACAACCCTCTGTCACATGACCTCGAGTCCGGGTCATGTGACCCAAACAAGCACAATCTCTCATTAACAAGAGGAGTTACATTAAACTGGGGTAAAGATTTAATCCAGGTGTCAACATCTCCCGTGTAGTACTCATGGTTACCTAGGAAATGGAGTACCATACATACCATTCATATGGTAGGATAAAATTATGCATACATAAGTGAACAAAGCTGAACACACATCAATTTCATAGAGACAGCTATTTCAGGTGTAGCAAGTTCTATTGTGTACAAGTGCGGGCTCAGATATGTTCAAGTATTTGATTACTAACTTAATCACGTACATACTTGTGTGCACATGAAAGGTTTTGTTGTAATGTGTACTGCACCAGGAAACCACGCACACTGCTTAGTATGGGTTACACGGTAACCACACATGCTGGAAGATACTGTATTCTATAGCTAATCTGGCTTTCAGTTCTTGCTACAAGGCCTTTGTGTGTCTTGTTAGCTCT
>CBDBUW010000012.1:0-509356 GCA_965212195.1 Cyclobacteriaceae bacterium
TGGTGCCCAACCCATGCTCATCCTAGCATTGGTAACCGGTCTTATGGCGGTGGCAAGATATTTTGGAGGAGAGGCGGTTCATCGATTCAACACCACAGGGGTGTTATTGGGATCCGCAGTTCTAGCTACCATTGGTGTTTACCTATTCAGTACACAGACTGGCGCCATGGCCTATGTGGCTGCTGTAGTGTACGCATTGGGAATAGCCTATTTCTGGCCGAATATGATTGGCTTTATAGCTGAATATGTTCCCAAAAGCGGTGCACTAGGTATGTCCATCATTGGTGCGGTAGGCATGTTTTCAACTTCTATTTTCCAACCGATAATTGGACGATGGATCGACAAGGATAGAGCAGAAATGTTGACCCAGGGATTTACTGGTGATGAGTTGGAATTAATGGCTGGACAGTCGACATTGGGAACCATGGTCTTGTTTCCCCTTATTTTAGTGGTCTTGTTTACGATATTGTATTTTTGGATGCGCAATAGGAAACCAGAGGGTGAAGCCTCAAGTAATGTAGACATGGCTTCAGCTTAGATTAGGAACGGTTCCCAGTTGGTGTTTCCCTGGTGGCTCCTTCCCTTTTATTTAGTTTAATACTTTAGAGCATGAATACAGCACTAACTGCACGCTTAAGCTTAATGATGTTCGTCCAGTATTTCATTTGGGGATGCTGGGCGCCTACCTTGGGAAATTTTATGGGCACCGAAGATGTGAATATGGGCGAACTGATCAACTGGGCTTATAGCCTGGGCCCCATAAGCGCTGTCATTGCTCCATTTTTTCTGGGTATGATAGCCGATCGCTTCTTCGACAGTGAGAAGGTATTGGGTGTGCTGTGCCTGATCGCCGGGGTGGCTATGATAGCCATGCCAAGTTTTGCCGGCACCAAATGGTTCCTTCCTTTGCTATTTGTACATGCAGTCTGTTATTTTCCCACTTTAGGGCTAACAGCCTCACTGGCTTTTCATCAATTGACCAACCCGGTAAAAGAGTTTCCGGTGGTCAGGGTGTTTGGCACCATCGGTTGGGTTGCGGCCGGTTTTCTGATCGGTAAATTTCTGCAGGCGGATTTTGAAGCCACGCCATTGTACATAGGTGGAGCCGCAGCGGTATTCCTGGGATTGTACAGTTTCACGCTACCCCTAACGCCACCGCCCTCCAAAGGTCAAAAATCATCCTGGCGCCAAATTTTAGGTATTGACGCCTTAAAACAGCTCCGCACTAGATCTTTCATAATATTCCTCTTTAGCGCCATGCTGATCTTTATTGCCTTTGGTACCTATTTCCCTTATGCGCCCCGGTATCTGGCCACCGTAGGGTTTGAGAATCCTTCATTTGAAATGGCTTTTGGTCAGGCTTCTGAGATCCTCTTTATGCTGCTCATTCCTTTTCTTTTTGCCAGATTAGGAGTGAAGTGGATGCTAATGCTAGGCATGTTGGCTTGGGTGGCGCGTTTCACCCTGTTTGCCGGAGCTGCTATTCCCGGTACTTACTGGATGATCATGCTAGGAATCTTAATACATGGGATCTGTTATGATTTCTTCTTTGTGACAGGGCAGATATACATAGATAAGAAAACTTCACCGGCTATACGGGGGCAGGTGCAGGGTCTGTTAGTATTGCTTACTCAAGGGGTAGGATTCCTTTTGGGAACGCAGTTGTCAGGCGCCTTTGTTAATAGTTATGGTACTTCTGGAACCTTGACCCCGGAGAACTGGAAATTGTTCTGGGGAATTTTCGCGGGGGCTACCCTGGTATTTACCGTTTTATTCTTTTTATTCTTTAAGGACGACACCGATAAAGGCGAGGTGGCGTCTTAAGCTACCAGAAAAGCGGCTCCGAACACTCCGGCACTATCTCCTAATTTTGGTTTGGCCACTATGGTTTCAAAACGAGTGTTGAAAATATGGTCTTTCAGACGTTCGATACCCTCCTGATAGAGTTCTTCAATGTTCCCTACACCACCGCCCAGCACCACCACATCAGGATCCAGGATATTGATCACATTGGAAAGTCCTTTTCCAAAGAAGTGCAACAGGCGTTCCATGGTTTGGGCGGCATAAGTATCGTTTTGCTCCCGGTATGCTTGTACAATTTCCGGAAGCCGGGCTTGTTTGCCGCTTATCTCCTGATAGTAGCGCTCCAGTGAGGGGCCGGAAATGATCCGCTCCACGCATCCGATATCGCCGCAATAGCACTTCCCTCCGGAGTCATCCAGATAAGAGTGTCCCCATTCTCCGGCGATGCCTTGCTTACCGTTGATTATTTTCCCGTCGATGACAATGCCACCACCTACCCCAGTCCCCATGATCACACCGAATACCACCTGGGCATGGGGATAAATATCAGGTACTATTCCCATGCGGGCTTCTGCCAGGGCAAAACAGTTGGCGTCATTAGCCATTTCTACGGGCATACCCAGCATAGATTCCAGGTCCCGCTTCAAGGGTTGGTGGTTGAGGCATACGGTATTGCTGTTCTTCAGGGTTTGGGTGGTGGGATCAATAGCTCCCGGAGTTCCGATGCCTATGGCACCAGGTGTCGATTTCGTTTGTTCTTTGAGCAACTCCACCAGTTTGGGGATCTGGCTTATAATATGCTCATACCCGTGTTCTTTTTCCGTAGGAATACGGGTGCGACTGATTACGTCGTAGGTATCAGCATCTAAAACTACACCTTCCACCTTGGTGCCCCCCAGATCTATTCCCCAAAGCTGTTTCATATCTCAAATTTACCAAAACCAAATAACGATAGCTGCGGTAAGTATCAGCAGGATAACGGATAATATACGATAATTTTGATACCAGGGTACTCCCTTTAATTCCACCGTTTCCGCTTGATAGATGGCCTTGCTCCAGGTCATTTTTTCTACTTTATCTGCGGGGGGAGGGGCAGTAAGATTACTGATAACGATATTAAATACTACGCAAATTGCGAACAGCATAGGTACTTGATGAAGGAAGTGAATATCTGTGGCCTCCGGGGCAATACCGGACACCTTTACGATGATGAACATTATCACCGTCAAATAACCCAGGATCAAACTCCAGAAGGCGCCGTCCCCATTGGCTCTTTTGTAAAACAACCCTACAATGAATACCGCAACTATAGGAGGACTGATATAGCCCAGTACCAATTGTAAATATTCCCAAAGCGACGAAGCCACCGTTTCTATCATGGGCGACCATCCGGCGGCTAGTATTACCAGAATCACAGTGGCAATTTGTCCCACTCTTACCAGTCCTTTACTGCTTAAATTCTTGTTGATTTTGGAGACAAAATCCATGGTGATCAAAGTGGAAGCTGAATTTAAGGTGGCGGATATACTGGATGACATGGCCGCCAACAATCCGGCGATCACCAATCCCAAGATCCCAGTGGGCAGCAGCTTATATATTAAAACCGGGAATGTCATGTTGGGGCAATCCGCCAAATTGGTACAAATTACCTGGACACCATTTTTGGTAATGGTATAGTTCAGAAAGGTGACATCCAGTCCCGTGAATAATACAATGGCTACTACTCCGGGGATCACCATAATAAAAAGTACAGGAAGCTTTAGCAATCCCGCAAATAAGGCACCCCATCGTCCGTGGTTAAGATCTTTGGCTGATAATACTCGTTGCACCATAAACTGATTGTTGGCCCAAAAATAGAATCCCAACAACGGCACCCCTAATACCAATCCGGTCCAGGGCAGCTTGTCGTCATCCGCCGGTCGTACCAGGCTTAAAATATCATCAGGGGATTTATCCATGCCCCCAGCTTCTCTCATGGCGTTTAACCCGTCGATCATGCCGCTCCAACCGCCCACTTCTTTAAAACAGAAATAGGTTAAGACCAGGGAGCCGCAGATCAGCAATACTGCTTGTATTACTTCGGTATGCACCACCGATGACAGCCCTCCGGGAATGGTATAGGCCGCCGCCGCTAATGCCAGAAAAGAGATAATCACCCATGAAGGAACCCCTGGAAATATGATCTTCAGGATCAGGTTCCCGGCATACAGTCCGGAGGCAGTGTCAATGATCACGTTGCCTACAATGGTTATCCCAGAAAATAAGTACCTCGATCGTGAATCGTAGCGCCTTTCGATGAACTCCGGCATAGTGTACACCTTGGAACGCAAATAAAAGGGCAGGAAGAAAATGGCAAAGAACACCAATACCACCGCGGCCATCCATTCATAGTTATACACCGCCACATTGGTTTGAAAAGCATCGGAAGTAAGGCCTATTAAAGTGTTGCTGCCGATGTTAGCAGCAAACAGCGAGATGCCCACAATGGGCCAGGTCATGTTGCGACCCGCCAGGAAATAATCTTCGGAACTTTGCTGTTTTCCTTTACTGATCCCGTATACCACAATTCCTATCAGGTACACAATGATGATGAGAAGATCAATGGCACCGAGTCCGATGTTTTCCATGAGTTTGGTTTAGGTTCAAGTAATTATAGAGGTCAAGTACTACCTGATATTTCCGGTCCAGTATACTAATAATCAGGTGCTTTTCATAAGAAAAAATGGGATTACCAAAGGAATTGACTACCGCAATCGATTGCAAATAGAAATGGGAATGAAAGATCGTTGTAGTCTCCGCAGGTAGTTTAGATTTTGAGGAATCTTCATAATAAACTTGTCATACTTTCCTGCTGTTTTTGTCTGCAATGATTACGCGGTTAATATTTTTTTGACAATCTCAATTTTCAGTACTCCCAGGCCTTAACTTGAAATCAGGGGGTGGGGGGGATTCCCCTGCAACTTGAATTTCGATGTTATTTGTTCTCTATACGAAATTGTTATTGCTGCTAGCCTCGAATTTTACCACTCTAAACTGCTAGTCTTGACCACTAAAAACCTCAAAGGGGATCCTCTTCAAGGCAATTTGTCCGTTGCTGATGACCAGTAACACATCTTGAAGAGCCATAATGTCTTCTAGGGGATTATTTGGGAGCAGGATGAGGTCGGCTTCTTTACTTGTGGTTATGGTGCCCGTTCGATCCCCCAGTGCTAGTAATTCTGCTCCGTTTTTCGTGGCAGCTTGCAAAGCCTGGAACCTTGTCATTCCCAGTCTGACAAAGTGCTCGGCCTCTAAAGATACCCGGGTAGTACTTTCTGCAGTATAATAATTATCTGCTCCTGTGGCCATCTTGACCCCTATGGCCAGGGCATCCCTAAAGGTTTGTTCAGCTTCCGCCAGCATAAATCTGCCCCTCAGTTCCAGGGTAGGATTGCTGTATTCCCCTCCGGGTATTTTTAGATCTTCTACGGTTATGATGGTGGGTACCAGATAAACACCTTTAGACTTCATCAAAGTGAGTGTTTCCCGGCTCAGGAAAGTGCCATGTTCGATGCTTATTGCTCCGGCCTCAACCGCTGCCCGCGCTCCTTCATCGCCATGAGCATGTACCATAACTTTGAGATTGTGCTTAGCTGCCTCATCCACTACTACTTGGAGTTGCTCTAGGGTATAGGTCTGTTGCCGGGGATCGGTCTCGGGCAATCCGGCTCGTTCTGTGCCCCTGGTTTTGATAACATTCACTCCTCGGTCGGCATTAACTTTAACCAGCAAGCGCAGCGCTTCCTCAGAATAAACCCCTTCACTTAGCACACTTAGACGGGGGTCGGCTAAGATAGTTTCACTCAGATTGGGGGTGACATAGATGCCACAGCTGATGAAATCCGGTCCCGCAATGCGTCCTTCCTGGGCTAGTTTCTTTAATGTCACATCCTGATAGCCCTTGGTACTGGCCGATCTCACGGTGGTTACTCCAGAGCGCAATGCTCTTTCTGCGCCCTCCAAGGTGTTGATATGGGTATGCGCATCAATCATTCCGGGCATTAAATAATAACCAAGACCGTCGATCACTTCATACCCGTCCGGGTCCTCCGCGGGTTGTTTACCGATCCACTCTATGGTCCTGCCTTTGATTTTGATGGCGGAGCCGTCAATAATACGTTCATTGTTACCATCGAAAATGCGCACATTCTTTATGTAGAGATCTTGGGAATGGAGGGTATTAATGGTTAGTAAAAGCGAAAGAATGACAAGAAGTTTCATAGAGATTTAAACCTAGTTTTAATTTTGTTAAGCTAAATAAAAGCATCCCTTTGTACTATTCCTTAAAATTTCGAGAAAGTTTGAGATCAATGACCTGATCATAGAGTAGTAAACATCGTTTAAGGCTCAAGCCAAACGATTTTTCTGAATGGAGGGATCGGTAAATTTAATTTTCATTGATCTCAATTTTTGACACTGTTAGTGCTTAAATTAAAAATGGGGGCGAGGGGGCTACCCCCTGGGGGATTTTTGACTCAGAAGGAGGGGCCGAACGCCGAACATCGGCGCCGAACTTCGACGCCGAACAACTAGCATCCCGCCGCAGGAATTCTCGATTAGATTCACGCCCCATCAGAGTCACTGTTAAGGACTCTGATGCTTTTTAATCCACGGTTCCATTATCTCAGTTGTCCCTGGTCAAGGTGACTCAGAGGGGGGGCTGAATGCCGAACATCTAACATTCAACATAGACGATCCCAGTGACTCGCGAGAGGAGAAAGATCTCGCTCGAAAATATGTTTTACCAGGTAACTCGTGGAAAGTGCGAAGCTGGCCATCGATTTTAATCCAAGCAATAGTTACGGAGTATCCGGAGACAATGCCAAGGTTACCCCATTAGTCCAACCGAAGCCGTCTTGGGTAGGATATTCTCCACCGCCAGCGTCCAGGCTCAGATCCACCACATTGTACTTCTCCATCATCTTACCGGTGTTGTTGTAAACGCGTTCGGTGATGGCTAGCCAACGTCGACTGATATCCTGGGCCAGCTCGTTTTGTTGGTAGTTACGCAACCCCTGAATGGCGATCCATTGTTGCGGGGCCCACCCATTGGGGTAGTCCCATTGCTGACCGGTTTCTTTAGTAGTGCTGACCACTCCTCCGGGAAACAACAAATTATCCTTTAAATACAAGGTGCTTTGCTGAGCTTGTGGCCCTGTGGCTATTTTGAAGTACAAGGGCATCATACCGGCTGCTGAGAACTCCATGGTGGTCTGCTCTTTCTTCCAATTCAGGTCTGAGAAATAACCGCTACCATCATCCCAAAAATACTGTTTAATGGCGCCTGCCCGTTTATGAGCTTTTTGCTGAAAACCATTGGCAGTGCTGCTATCACCATCAATTCTACTCAGTTCGGCAATGGATGATTCCATAAAATACAGCAAGCAGTTCAGGTCGACCGGAGCAATAGAAGTGGTGATGATACTGTCCAGGGTAGCGCCATCACTAAACCAACGGCTGCTGTAGTCCCAACCTGATTCCGCACCTGCCCTGAGGTCGCGATAAACCTGCTCACGGTGTGATTCCGGGTAGCGCTCTGCAAGTTCAAAATCTTCCTTATACGATTCGGGACGCGGTTCCGCGTAATTGTCCCAATATCGATTTAGTATGGTACCATCCTCCAGCCTAACCACCCGCTTGGTCGCCGGATTATCTGCAGTAAGATCCTCTTGCCCCTCCATCCAAAAGGCGTATTCTTTCTTCATTTGAGGGAGGAAATTTAATATTTGCCGTTCATCGCCCAGATGTTGCGCCCAAAGCATGACCATTAGACTAAAAAACGGCGGCTGTGAACGCCCCAGATAGTAGGTACGGTTGCCATTGGGAATAAAGCCGTTCTCATCGATCAGATGAGCGAAATTCTTGATCATGCTAATGGTTAGAGAGTCCTGATTGCTTTTCAAAAGCCCCAGCATGGTAAAGTAACTGTCCCAGTAGTAAACTTCCCGGAAACGACCACCTGGGACCACATAGGGATATGGTAATGGCAATAAGCTGCCGGAGTTTGAGGTAGCATCGGCCTGACGGGTTAGTTCCGTCCACAAGTTATGTAGGTGTGGTATCATGGCCTCCGATTGGGTTACATCATCAGAGAATTTAGGGGAGGGGACCTCGAAAAATTCCTCTAAGAATGATCTCATATCTAAAGTACCGTCTTCTTTACGGGCCTGGTATACTTCCAAAATAAATTGGGGATCTGCCAGGGGTTTGGCGTCCACAAAGGTCTTAGAATCCGGAAAATATCCAGCCATCTGCACCTCGTGAAACAACGGTTGAAGATCCTTCTCCGGCTTTAAGTTTTGAGAAACAAAGGGTTTGGCTTCTTCTGTAGGAGCAGGTCTTTGGCAGGAATTACAGGTTACGAATACTACTGCTAATAGCAAACTACCCCAGAATTGGTAAGAAATTGGTTTTTTCATTGCTGTGAAAGGGAATTATCGGTCTGGATATTGGATATTACGAACGCTCCTAGGGCCTTACCTTGGTCCACTCCATTCCGGCAGGCGGGCATGTAGTGAATACCGCCATAGAGCCTGCTAATGGCAGCCTCCTCACTGGCCTCAAAAAAACTGCTAAAGGTCCGGGAAGGCAATCCGTATTCCAATTCTGTAGTGTCTTCGAACTCAAATGGTTCACCGAACAGGTTGGTCAAAGCAGTAGCGGCGGCAGCAGATATTACACTGTGACCACTAGTATACTCAGGAAAGGGAGGAGTTTGTAAGATAGGGACCCAGTCCTCGTCGATATATTGGTTAATCACCGTTTCCGGTCGGATAAGTTCAGAACGGTATTTCTCATCCCAGCAGCTGATGAACGCGTCGGCCAAGGCAATAGAAACCACCGCATACGCTTCCACGGTTTCCATAAAATCTGCTTCTGCCAGCCGGGAGGCAATAGCGGTAATGCCAATCCAATGGCCCCCGGGGGTGATCTTTTTTGTGGCAAACATCACATGGCCTTGGTGATGGCTCACATAGGGATTGCAGTCCCAAAATTGAGCAATAGCCTGCTGTTCTTCGGTAATGTTTTTACCCACTTCATACACTTCGATAACTTCTTGGTAGAATAGGCTGCCTTCCTCCATATCGAAGGGAGTAGGAGGGACTGGTACGAACTGGGTGGCGGAGTCGATCACAAAGGGGCGGATTTGGTTCCAATGAGGTTCGATAGCATCCATATAGTCCGGAGGGGTAGGCTGCCATCGTTCCGGATCATCATTGATAGAGTATTTTGGAAAGGTGCGCGATTGTTTATAGTTGTCCTGGTCAGCCCAGGCCAGAATATGATCCGCTACCTCATTGCCGTAAACGATGGAGTTCTCCACTACTTTTTTTGGTACACCCATATCCCGGTATTTGGTGTATAATTTTTCCGCATAGCCATCCATCTTATCTTCGGAAAAGACCAGGGCTGTTCCTACTTTCAAATAGGCTTGCAGGGAAGCTAATGGCGCCAGGTATTGGAGCCCTTCTTCCGGTGCAGGAATCGCCGTTAAGTCATGAAGCTGTGCGCTTAAACTGCGGTAATCGGGATTGCTGGCCGCCATGACCTCATAGGCTGCGATACTGGGGTAAGCATATACCCGGCTGGCAACCGGGGGTGAAAAGATGTCATAAACGATTACATCGGTTAGCTGCTTCGCCGTTTCATGAAACAACTCCGGATCTTGTGCTGATTCTTGGTAAGAGGCTGGATCGTGCTGGCATCCTGCCATCAATAGTAAAGCTCCTACAAATGCCGCTGGCAATAATTTAGTAGTCATAAAAGGGTGTAAGCTGATCCCGATGTAAAAATAACCAATTCTTAGGTTACTCAACATCAAATGCTTCATTTTCAACCCCTATACCCTTGAAGTACATAGATTTCCCATCCTTATTAACCTTTGCTGTATAATACCTTAATTGATGATTTTATGGAAATTGAAGGCTTAATCGGATTGGTAAAGAGGCCGCTTGTGGCTTAACGGGGTTCTGGAAACCCGAAAACTTATGGTTTCGTAAAAACAAGCAATAGCCGCCCTTTGGAAGAGCAGCTATTGGTATTCAGGTAGAATGTGAATTACCAATGGGTACAAGTCCCTTAAGGCCTACCCACTGGTTTTTGTTGTTAATTACTCTTTCTTGGTAGTTATCACGATCACCCCGCTCATTCCACGGGTTCCGTATTGTGCGGCTTCAGCTCCTTTGAGAATATCAATCCTGGCAATATCGTTTACGTCCACCATCCCTGCTATCTGGGAATAACTATTACCCACAGGTTGTCGATCCAAAACGTAAAGCGGGTCAGTGCCTGCGGCTCCTGAACCTCCTCTTATTTGCACTTTAGTACCACTACCCTGGCCTTGTACACTAACATTAGGTTTGCGCCTTAAGAGATCCGCCAGGCTTAAGTAGCTGGTGTTTTTTTCATTTCTTTCAGAAAGCTCGGTTTTGTCTTTTTTCTTCTTCTTCTTCTTTGACTTTTTATCCTGAGCATCGGCCTGGAAAGCCACGCACAATCCGAAAAAGGCAATAAAAACAAACTTAAGTAGTCTTGAAATATCCATTTTTAACGTTGATTATTTAACTAATTATACTGTAAAAGTAATCATTAGGTTTATCATAAGCTGTTAATATTTGTCATGAATTGTCATGGATTTTGTTAACAACAGGTAAATAATGGACCCGTCCCCCCATTAATTTAGATTTTAACCATCTAAATACCTCTGACCCCTATATTAACCATTGAGAAGTTTAGCTAGGCAAGTTGTTTGTTATATGATTTAAGGCAAGTTAATTGGTAATAAATATTACGCGGTTTTGAGTAAATTGACCTCGCAATATTCCAATGAAACGGATAGTGTTAAACCACTTCCCATTTACAGAATGCTAATTTGTATACATTGAAAGTTCGTCGTTCACTTTTCTTTGCACTGATATTAGGGGCCGTGATCTTAGGGTCGGCCTGTGATGACCAAAGGACCCACGAGGGTGTGGAACTTTCAGAGGCGGATGCTACCCGGCAGGCGGGATTGAAGCACCTCCATGAGAATCAACTTGCGGAAGCCGAAATTGAATTCACCAAACTTATTGAGCTGGCCCCAAATGAAATTATAGGATATACCAATCTAGGGATTGTATATTTTCGCCAGGGCAAGCTTAGCCAGGCAGAGGAATATTTGGAGAAAGCACTGGCCCTGGACGGGAAAAACGTCATGGTCAGGTTAAACTTGTTTGATGTCTATGAGCAAATGGATCGTCAGGAGGATGCCGTGGCCCAGCTTCGAAAGGTCCTGGAAGATGATCCTGAAAATTTATTTGCTCTATATAAAATGTCCGAAAAATCCGAATTTGATATAGAAGGTGGTTCCGTAGCGCTGGTTACCCAGTATTTGGCCAAGGTCATTGAAGCCGCTCCCACTAATATAGTACCCCGGGTTTATCTGTTGGAGGACCTGTTGGAAAATGAGCAGTATGAACAGGCTACGGTGCAATTTGAAGACATATCCAGTAAGTTTGAGCAACTGCCTGCAGGAACCCAAGAACTGTTCGATCAGGCTTATGAACACCTTAGAAATTCTCAATATCAAGAAGCCTACGGCACTACGGTAATGTTTCACAATCAGCTGAAGCTTACCAATTGGTACCAAGCTGATATATTGGCCTTAAAGGGTAGCCGGGAGTCACGCATCGGCACACCCATTATTTCTTTTAGCCAAAAGATGATGGGGTATGGTGAGGGAGAAGACAACCTGGTGTACCAACAAATAAAATTCACCGATGTCGCCGAAAATGCGGCACTCGGCTCTCAGGAAAAGAGCTCAGGCGGATCCAATCAAAGCTCCTTGATTTGGCTTGATGATCTGGACAATGATGGTGACCAGGACCTACTTTTCGGATTAAATGATGCCCAAAGGAGCCGCGGTCTGTATCTGTACAAGAATGATTTCGGAAGATTCCAGGATGTAATTAAAGCCACTGGCATTCAGGATGTACAAAGGATCCGTGATTTGTCCTTTTCGGACTACGACAACGACGGATTTCTCGACCTGCTCTTGATCAATGATGGAAGGTTGATTTTATACCGGAACGTGGATGAACTGGAGTATCAAGATGTCACCGCAACTTCCGGTTTGGATCAAGTTACCGACGGTATTTGTGCGCTTTCTTTTGATGCCGATCACGATGGGGATCTGGATATCTTTATCGGGTCCCAGGGTCCTGACCGGTTATTACAAAATAATGGAAACGGAAGCTTTACGGATATTTCCAAGTGGTCGGGGATTCAAAACGCCAGCAGTCCCACAAATGATGCAGTGCTGGGTGATTTCGATGATGACGGAGATACGGACATCTTTGTGGCCAATGATCAGGGGAACAGATTGTACTTTAACAACAGGATGGGAAGTTACCAAGACATCACATCCTCAGTGGGTTTGGATCCTGCTGATGCTTCCAAAAAGGTATCTGCGGGCGATTATAACAATGACGGGTTCACAGATTTGTTAATCTCCAACCCTTCAGGGCAGGTCAAACTGTACCAGAACCAGCAGCTAAAGAAATTTGTATCGGCCACCTCGCTACAGGATTTGACCATTAATTCCATAAAGCCACTGGATCACAAGTTTTTTGATTATGACAATGATGGATGGTTGGACATTGTCATCGCAGGAGATCCGATTACTGCAGAGGACAGGGGCATCGTAATATTGCACAATGATCAAGGGAGTTCTTTTGAAGAGGCGTCCAGGACTTTACCGGAGTCTTTGCCTGCGGTAAGGTCGCTGGCAGTAGGTGACTATAATGAAGACAGCGACCTGGACCTGTTTGTTAGCTATGGTAACGGTACTATTGGCTTGTTGAGAAATGACGGAGGTAATATGAATTACCAACTAAAAATTCAGCTGGTAGGCCTTCGCGAGGGCAGCGGGAAAAACAACTATTATGGTATAGGATCAAAAGTAGAAGTGCTGGCCGGTTCCCTCTACCAGGTAAGGACCATCAGTTCGCCAGATGAGTATTTCGGAATGGGCAGCCATGAGCGGGCCGATATTTTGAGAATTCGCTGGACCAATGGTGTACCGCAAAACATCTTTGCCCCCAATAGCGATCTCGATTTGATTGAACAACAAAAACTCAAAGGTTCCTGTCCCTTCCTTTACACCTGGAATGGTGAGAGATATGTCTTCGTGAAGGACATGATGTGGAGAAGTGCTTTGGGCATGCCGCTGGGTATAATGACTACCGACAATTCCAAAGCCTATGCTTTTCCGGACGCCTCTCGGGAATATCTCAAAATACCTGCGGAAATGCTAAAGGTGAAAGACCAGCAGTACTCTATCAAAGTCACCGGAGAACTTTGGGAGACTATTTATTTGGATCAAGTGATTCTTTATGCGGTGGATCATCCACAAGAGTTGGATTTCCGAGTTGATGAAAAATTTGTACTGCCCCCGTTCCCAGAGCTTGAATTATATCCTATTTCCTCCAAGATGAGGCCGATTTCGGTCACTGATGGACAAAATAACCTCCTTCACAAGGTCTCCAAAAAGGATCATCAGTACATTGATAATTTCAAAAGATCAAAATTTCAAGGGATTACAGAACTAAAAGATCTGATCATTGATCTGGGTGATGTGGAGGAAGAGAATTTGCACTTGTTCATGAATGGCTGGATCTTTCCGTCCGACGCTAGCATAAATGTAGCGGTTTCGCAGAATGACTCCCTTACGGTGGTACCACCGTATCTCCAAGTTATCAACGAACGAGGTGACTGGGAAACCGTAATAACTAATATTGGTTTCCCTATGGGTAAAAATAAAACCGTAGTTACGGATCTTACGAACATCTTTAAGACTGGAAGTAGAAAAATCCGCATAAGAACCTCCATGCAGATCTATTGGGATCATATATTTTATGCCTATATGAACGAGCCTTTTGAAGGTACCTTAACACCCATTTCATGCTTGCAGGCAGACTTGCAATATCGGGGTTTCTCCTCGGAGTTCAGAAAGGGGCATCGCAATGGACCACACTGGTTCGATTACTCCCAATCGACCACGGAACCTCAATGGATGGATCTGGAAGGGCGTTATACTCGCTACGGAGACGTACTTCCATTAGTGGACAGCGCGGACAATCAATATATTGTCTACAATGCGGGGGACGAAGTATCCATGAGCTTTGATGCCAGTGGATTACCTGAACTACCAAAGGGCTGGAAAAGGGATTTTGTGATTTACAGTGTAGGATGGGTCAAGGATGGAGATTTGAATACGGCCTTCGGCCAAACGGTAACACCTTTGCCGTTCCATGGCATGTCCTCTTATCCGTATCCCGATGATGAGAGCTATCCATTCCTGGAAAATTCTGATTATATCAAAAAATACCATACCCGCGAAGTGAGCACTCTTCAATTCAGGGATTTATTAAAAGTGCCTTAGTAGTCAGGTACAGCTGCAGGAAACTTCAGGAAGTACCGTTTGCTTCACATTCATCTGATGTAACCTTTCCTGGCGTTTGGTCAGACAACTGGGGCATTCTGAAAACAATTCAAGGTCCCACAGGTCGGCAAAAACTTTCCCGGGATACTGGCTAACCCCATAGTCCAGCACTTTTTCCAAGGAGCTCAACCGGGGTGGTGAAAACAAGCCCAAAGCACCAATTTGGTCCAGCGCACCGTTACCGTGGCGGGTAGGAATAACGGTGCATCGCTGTACGCTCTGATCAAAGGCAAAGTCCAAAGATCGCTGGGCCCAAACAATACCTTCGGACTCATTCATAAAAGGGGGTTTTACCAAAATAAATGCCCTGGTAGGGATATGGTGTTGATTCAATATTTGTACGGCCTTCGCAAAGTCATCCAGAGTCATGTTTTTGTTAAGCCGTTCCAAAACCTGGGGTTGGGCGGTCTCCAGACCCATGGCAACTTCAAGTTGTGGGTCAAGTAATTCCTGAAAAGAGTAGGTCAGCCGGTTGATAAGTTTTGGATGGGATTCCACGATCACCCGCTCATAATTTTTCAACAGCTCTGCGATTTGCTTATAATCTTCTGGTGGTATGGCTTTGACATCGAAGAAATTGCCGCTGTTGTACAACTTTATAGTTTTGGCTTTGGGCAGCTGGTCCAGGGCCCATCTTATTTGGGCAGGAATAGCACCAGACGTAACGGGTTCTGATGTGGTGTTTTTCCAAAGGTCACACATAAGGCAATGAAAAGGGCATTCATTATTGGTAAGGAAAATAGTGGCTACCTTTTCAATTTCCCCACTGGCGCTTCTTTCTTCTTCAACAAAGAATCCATAAGGTTTATGCGTTTCAACCTGGTTTTTGGACCCCCGCTGGGATCTGACCCACCGATTATCGATTTTAAAATCAACCTGCCTCCTCATATAATGCTTGAAATTCTTTGCGGTAGGTGAGATCTTTTCCGGGGAATAGCGCCTGAAAGGTTTGGTTGCTGGCTACCCCATGCTGAAACCTTCTTTTTGAATAAACCGGCATATCCAGTCCGGTAATGGCTTTGACTCCCTGGGATACAATTTCACCTTTCAGTTGGTATAGGGCCTGATGGTCCCAATTGGTCATCTTGATGAAAGGAATACCCTCGGCAATTTCGATAACGTTGGGAAGCGTATACGGGCTGAATCCCTGGAAGTCCAGGGTGTCGGCAGGTGCATAGGTTCGCATGTATCCTCTGCTGAGTCCACCACTATAGGTAACAGAGTGTTTCATGGAGTCGATCCCCCAGCCTTCCTGGTAAAGAAGAGGGTTGTTTAAGACACTCTTAATAGTCAGCTCGGGGTTTTCTTCGATAGGGTAGTCCTTCAGGTTTTCATCCCCCCCATCGCCGTCAATCATAAAATTCCAATGGGGGTACTTTGCCCGGATCGCTGTTAATAGAGCATAATTCATGGTGGCCGACTGGATATCCAGCGGCTTGTAGTCCTCTACTACTTTTAGCGTTTGTTTCCAGTCCAGCTCCGAGGTGCTTATATGTAAGGGTTCCAAAAAAAGGCCTAGCCCTAGGCCATCAAGAAACTCTCTGGCCTGGTTAAGATCGGATCCTTCTTGGTCAACACTTAGGGTAAAAGCTTTCAATCTGGATGGGCTTTCGCCAAGATCCAGCAAGGCCTGATAGGTGAGAAGGAACACTGACCCGCTATCGATACCTCCCGAAAAACTGACCCCGATGGGGCCCTCGGTGGCCTGGTGCTGCAGCCACTTCTTTATTTCGTCATACAGACGGTTCATATAAAGGGCTCCGATCTGCTCTTTGCTTTTACCTTCCAACTGATTTCGCTGGGGGGTGAAAAACCGGGTATAGGTAGGGTTTGGGTCAGGACATCCTAGCAACTCGATCTTGGTGACGTAGTGCGCCGGGGCCATACGGGTGTAGGAGGGATGGAACTGGTCGTCAAGTCCCTCCTGAACCAGATATTGGTGAATAGTATCGATGCGCTCCGCAAGGATCAGGCAAGGGCCATCTATTAATTTGGCTATGAAATAACGAATCGGTCTCCCAATTGAACGAGCAATCCTTACCACTTTTCCTTGGGTAGCTACCAGGGCAAACTGTCCGTCGATGGTGCGGACTTTTTCGGGGTCGCCAGTACTCACGATTTCCCGGGCCTCCTTCAAAGACATATTGTAAATAGTATTTTTATGGGGCTCTGTTAGATCCACCACCTTGCTTAAGTATTCGGTATTCATCTTTTCTGATAAATTAATGACTGTGTATTATCTCTTTACAATTCCAATTCCCTTTCCTACGGAAATATACTGATCACTGCGCACATTTTTTAAGGTTTCAACTGCTCCATCGGGCCATTCAATTTTAACTTCATCTATTTGGCTATTGGTTCCCAGACCAAAGTGTATGCGGGGATCGCTGTAGGACAGGTAACCGCTAGAGGGTTGAAATATGCGCACTTGAGTTTGACTCCCGGCCACCAGAGTAATTTTGGTGCCAATTAGCGTAGTCCCATCATTTGAAGTGACCAAGGTAAGACCCAGCCAATGATTTTGATGGTTATGGGTGTTTTCCAAGAGGCTGGCTTTAGAGCCTGGCTCCAGGTGCGATACTATGATGTCAAGGTCCCCATCGTTATCATAGTCCAAAACAGCCGCTCCTCTGCCGGAATGCTTTTCTCGGAAGTACGTTCCCGCATTTTTCCCGGAATTAATGAATCGTCCTTTACCATTATTCTCCATTAGCAATGGAGGTTGCAGTATAAGCTCTTCTGCGGTACCGTTTGCGGAGAATATATCCAGATCGCCGTCATTGTCAAAGTCCGACAACATAGCCGCCCAGCCTCCCTTACCCTTGAAATGCGGAGCCACGCCACTGCTGTAGGTCACATCCTTGAAAATACCCATACCGGTGTTCCGATATAATGATCCGTGCTTAAGATCCGTCACCAGAATGTCCAAATGACCATCTCCGTCGATATCTCCCAGGGAGCCGTGCATCGATCCGGTGCTTTTACCCTCATTATTTACCGCCACCCCACTGGGTATCCCTACCTCCTTAAACACGCCCCTTTCATTTCGCAATAAGAAGTTGGGTTGATGATCGTTGCTTTGAAAGATGTCCATATCTCCATCCTGGTCCACATCAAACACCGTTAGTCCCATACATTTGGAATCGGGATATAATAAGTGGGCGCTTTGGGTGGATTCCTTAAAAGTCCCATCAGGTTTTTGTTGGTATAGTAGTGACGCTTGTCCCTGATATTCGCCGGGATGCGGCATAAGGGTCGGATCAGGAGAAGAACGATGATCAGGGTCGAAAGCTAAAAAATTTCCTACCAGAATATCGGTCCGCCGGTCCTGGTTGTAGTCGAAAAAGGCTACACTAACGCTCCACTTGGTAAAGCCATTTAATTTAGCCGGGCCTTCCAAACCCAACTCCTTAGTAATATCCGTAAAGGTACCATCGCCATTGTTCAGGTAGAATACATTGGGACCGTAGTTGGCCAGGTAAATGTCTTCATCGCCGTCATGATCGAAGTCGTATACCCCGGCGGCCATACTCCACTGCCTGTTATCCAAGCCGGCTTGCCGGCTGATCTCCGTAAAGCTGCCATCACCATTGTTTCGGTATAGTTTATTAGAGGAATCCACATGCTTCTGTCCGTCAAAGCTGCTGATCCCTTCCAGGTAAGTGCCGTTCAATAGATAAATATCATAGAATCCATCCTGGTTATAGTCCAGAATTGAAATGCCTGCGCCACTGCTCTCCATGATGTTTTCGTAAGTATGGTCCCCGAAGGTGTATTGAAAATCAATTCCGGAGGCAGTAGTAACCTCCGCAAAAGTGGGGGCAGACTGGGCCAGGCAGCTTGAAGATATCAGATAAAAGATCAAAGTAAGCGCCCTGGTCTTCTTAATGGGATAGTGAACGGCTTTTATCAATGAGTTTAATCTAGTTTGGTTTTGATCTCAAATGTACTAAAACCAGTAATAAATTGACCCCAACCATTATGACCTTTAACCACCACGGCAAATTCTCCGGAATCATCGGACAGGGGAATGATCAGCTGCCCTTTGCCTTGATCATTAGTAAGGACGTTGGGAGCCCAATAAAGCACACCGCGCAAGTCGGGAGTAGTACGATTTTGTGGAAGCTTTAAAGTATTGTTAAAGTTTTGGGTGGGTGCGAAGCCTTCCATTTGCACCACATTTGGATGATTCCTCAAGTTCCGACGGTATTTTACATCCCGGGTTATGATTTCTACCACCCCGCTGTTCCAGGTAAAATCTTTGAAGTATTCCTGAACCGTAGACGTTTTGGAGTAAAGCCGGACTTCCACGATGTCTTTATACTGAATGTCCAACACTTCCTTTTCATTATAGGTGGTGAACCCATCCACTATGTACCAGGGATGTTGTGGAAAAGGATCACCCAGTTCCCGGTTAAAAAGTCTTATGGTTTTTATGCCGTTAATGGTTCTGACTTTTACATTGCCAATAGCTTCATTAATAAACTCCTCAAAGGAATAAATATCACGGTAATCTTCTGTGTGGTATACTGCATCGGCAGTCATCTCGGGGGGCTGAGAATACTTGATTTCCCCTAAGTCGTTCAATTCAAATAACTCAATGATCTTACGGCGTTTTTCCAGTAGATCCATGTATTCCAGAATTACTGGTGTGCGTGACGGCTGTTCCGTATTGTAGTAGGGCATGCTGAACTTGAGCTCACTTTCTGCAATAAATTCAAACTCCGTACTATTATAGGGATCCAGATTCATGATCTGAAATACTCCAGTGCCCCAATAGTCATATACCGGTATCCTTACATTACCCTTATCGGCATAGGCCTTGATCAGCCTGGAGGATTTGTCCATAAAAACGGTAATCAGTTTTGGTTCTGCATCTGTTTTGGTGATGGGGTCTCGCAACTTTCCTTCAAGGTAAAGAGTGCGTTGAGGGGGTACTGGTTGTTCGGTTTTAAGCCTCCCTTTAGTACATGGAGTATTAGGGTTGGGATTAACTTCTAGACCAGCCAGTTCCAGGGGGATCACCGCCACCGAAAGATTACCTCTTTCCAGTGCACCCAGGGTGTCATTACTATTCAGGAGTTGTATAGAAACCCTCATGGTATCTCTGGTCTGATAAACGCTCTTGTCTAAAGCCAATGAGACCCCTGACTTTTCCAGGTGCTGTTTGGGGAGGGAGTTAGTGGAATCAGCCGGCAACTGTTGATCTTTACTTAATCGGTATACCGGTAAGAGTGTCTCATAGACCAGGGCAGGTTCGAAGTTCATATTGTAGTGGGTGTAAGCCCTAAACCGGTAATGGCCTTCTGGCGCATCCATGGGCAGTGGGATGCTCGCAAAGCTGCTTTTTTCGTTGATCGGTAATTTCTGGGTTGCGATAATTTGGTTGAGGTGATCAACCAGGTCAACGTGTAATATCTTGCTCTTTACCTCCCCGGATTCTGAACTAAGATAGGCTTTAAACCATACAGTTTCGCCTGCCACGTAGAAAGATTTGTCAAAGTGAACCTCAATGCACTCTTGACTTTGGCCTATTACCGCCACGGAGCTCAGTGCCCAAAGGATGAAACCCATTATTAATTTCCCTATGTGTATTTTGCTAATCCTCATCCCAGTAATCAGGTCTTTCAATCCTATTTTCATCCTCATCTAACAGCCAGCAGAAGCAGCACTTGTCCTGTACGATTCCCGTTCTCCTTATAGGACATGTCTCAATAACTTTATGACCTTCAATAAGGTGTGGTAGGGTATAGGTTCTTTTAACACTTTGACCACTTACTTCAAAAATCCCTAAAGCTGGACTATTTTGGCGGTCCTGTTCATACATATTCCCCATAACCATAGCCGGTGGCGAATCGAATAGACTACCGGTTTGTGAAGTGACTACCTTTACCTGCTGCCAATATCTGTAGGTTTCATCGTCGAGAGAGTATTGATGTACGGTGAAATAGTGCCTCTCCACAAATTCATCATCCGGTGCCAGTAACCTGGAGTGGACTTTAAATCTTTCAAGGTTCTCTTGACTGCCTTCATTCTTATAAATCAGAACTTCAGGCTCCTCTACGGGTACCTGAAAATAACAAGTTGTAGCAACATCAAAAAAGTCGTGGCACTTCAGATCGGTAAATGAATAAACCTCATCAACCGTCCACCTGAAACCGGTGGATATACCTGAACTATTTTGCAGAGGTGTGTCAATATATATTTCAAGAACTGTTTGCTCTACCAGATTGCCAGAGCTGCTTAAGGTTTGGATCTGAGCAGTCTCAAAATAAAGTTGCTGTATTTCAATAGGTTCAGGCATCACTTGTGGTGACGAACAAAACGCCCGCCCATCCTCTAAAGCAATCTCTACTTGGTAAGACCTCCCGGGGACACCCTGGATTTGGTTTGTATCCAATTCATATTGACCTGGTTCCATCTCTGTATACTCAGCAGAATTGCCCTGGTCATCCATGATAATTATTTGAGCATTTGAAACGGGTACCACTGGCTTGCCAAATTCAGATGTCTTGGACACATAGAAAATATGCGTGTCATGCAATTGTGTAAAGTTGCCAAAGAAAACTAGTTCGCCACTTGAGGAATTTGTTTCTAAGGTAATGGGATCCACACATGAGGACACCACAGCTATGCAAATTAGCGCCAAGACTTTGTGTTTCAGCTGATATTTTTTGCTAATCCTCATCCCAATAGTCAGGTCTTTCAATTTGAATACCAGTCTTGGTAGAACAATTACAGCATTCCGGTAAATGATCCCTGAAGTATGATGGGTCGTTGCAGTCCAAAATGCGAACGGGTAAAATATTAAAAGGAGTGGTAAAAGTGCGCACAGCATTGGCGCCATTAACTCCGAAATAACCCAGCACCTGCGACGGTTGGTTGCCCTCTTCTATGATGTTACCTGCCACTGCAGCAGGTTGTACGTCAAACAGGCTTCCCGATTGGTTGGCCACGGCATCTATCTTCTCCCAGTACTGGGATTCTTCTTCTGATATGGTGTACTGATTCACCAGAAAGTAGTGGCGGGCGGTGAATTCGTCAAAGGGAGCCAGTAGTCTTGAACGTACTTTTAGTCTATCTAAAAACTCCTGATTGGTGCCTTCATTCCGGTATAACAGTACCTCCGGATCGTCGATGGGGTCAACAAAATAACAGGTAGTAGCAAAGTCAAAGGGTCCGCAAGACAGATCAACAAATGAATACACTTCCTCAATTGCCCACCTCATATCTGGAAATGCCCCTGAGTTATCCTTAAGGGGCGTACTGATAAAAACTTCCACCACAGTTTTTTCTACCAGTACACCTGCACCGCTTAATTCTTCCCTGAGATTTATTTCAAAATAAATGGTATCTACTTCAATAGGCTCTGGCATTACTTGGGGTCTGGTAAAATAGCTTTTGCCGTTGGCCAAAGCGATCTCAAGGTGGTAGGACTTTCCCGGAGTACCTACCATCTTATCGGGGGTCAACAAATATTTTCCCGGCTCCACTTCCAGGTAATCCGCTGAATTGCCTTCATCATCCATAATTACCACCACTGCGCCGGACACCGGGATAGGGGGCTCTCCAAGATTGGCTGTTTGAGTTATGTTGAATATATGATCAGTGCAAAGCTGGGTGAAATTGCCAAAAAAGACCACCTGGTTATCAGCTGATCCTGTTTCAAAAGTAATAGGGTCCACACAGCCCGAGAAAAACGCTAAAATGTATAGAAGTAGATATTTTAGAACCTTTCTCATTTAAATTCAAAGGTGTATGTTATGGATGGGAATGCGCTTCCCAACACCGATAATTTGAATGCCTGCACCGGTCGGTTGTTTTCTTTCCTAAAGAAGACGGAAAAAGCGTTGCGCCGGCCGTAAATATTATAAATGGAAAAAGTGATGCTATCTTGATATCTTTTGCGTTTCACGGCGTTGCGCTTGTAGGTATAGGACAGGTCCAAGCGATGGTAACTGGGAACACGAAACTCATTCCTGCTACTGTACTGCGATACTACTACATTACCTAAGTTGTAAGAACTCACCGGTGCGGTTATAGGCCTTCCAGAAGTGAAGTTGAAAACCAGCCCAAATCTGGATTTCTTGCTAGCCGCCCAATTCATCGCCAAGTTTACCGCATGGGGCCGGTCAAATTTCGCTGGAAACCGGTCCTGATTGACTCCTTCGACTCCCTCAGGTAAATTGAAAAAAGTTCTGGAGAAGGTATAGGAAAGATTCCCGGTAACTTCCCCGAAATGCTTCTTGAGATAGAGTTCTAACCCATAGGCTTCGCCTTCACTCTGAATGATCTCTTCTTCAATATCCGGGTTCAAAATAAGGTCGGCAAAGTCCTGGAATTCAATTATATCGGACAAGCGTCGATAAAACACCTCTGCGGATGATTCCCAACTGTTTGAGTTGAAGTTCTTAAAGAATCCCAGTGAAAAATTGTTGGAAGTTGAGGGCTTGATAATAGAATTGCTCAGTATCCATTGGTCATTAGGGAGTACTCCGGTGGTATTGGAAAGCAGATGGATAAATTGGCTGGTTCTATTGTAACTGGCTTTGAAGGAAGTAGACGGATCGAGGGAATATCTTAAAGAGATTCTGGGTTCCAAAGTAGAGTATTGTTGATCTTGGTTTGGATTACTAGGACGTTCTTCCGATAGAAAAATCGAGGCACGTAATCCTGCCGAAAGGGCAAACTTATTGCTGACATCCCATTCATTATTCACATAAAATGCCCATTCCTGACCAAAGTCTTTGGTGATCCGGTTGTCCTCCTCGGATGCTCCGGAGGTTTGCAATACCTCATCCTGCGGTTGATAGTATATCCATTCGGCCCCGGCATTAATCAGATGACCACTCAAGGGCAGCACCAAATTCTCTTTGAGCTTGTAAAACTGCAAGCCGTTGCTCAACTCGGCAACGCTTAATCCGGAGGGATCGAATGTCAGGTTGTCGGTCTGTCCGCTGGTGGCTATGAATTCGGAGCGAAGCGTTGGGCCAAATCCCTGATCCCAGCCTAGCGACCAGGTTTTGTTGAACCACTCAAAACCAGCTTCACCTTCAAAATTCACCCGGTCAAAGCTTTGAAAATATCCTGCGTGCAATGATCCCTTTTTCGATATTTTGGCGGACAGTTTTATGTTATAATCATAGAAGAATGCTTCGCTTTCCTGAATCTCCGGAACCTTAACTATGGGAAGGAGCCAATCTGCATAGGATATTCGGCCCCCGGCCAAAACACTTATTTTGTCCTTTACTATAGGGGTTTCCACCGCTAATTTGCTCAATACCGTACCCACACCTCCGCTGATGCTGCTGGTTGAATAATCGCCCCCCTTGAGTTTGACATCCAGTACCGAAGAGAGCCGTCCACCAAATTGTGCAGGGATATTTCCCTTATAAAGTTGAACGTTGCTGATAAGATCGGGATTGAACAAGGAAAAGAATCCCAAAGCGTGGCTTGAATTTAGGAATACCGCGCCGTCTTGCATGACCAGGTTCTGATCGATATTACCGCCTCTGACAAAGAAGCCCGGCGCTCCTTCACCAATGGTAGTAACTCCGGGGATAGTAAGCACTGTTTTAATAACATCCGCTTCGCCCAAAAACACCGGCATTTCCTTCATTTGTTTGGGAGTAATGGATACGATTCCCGCCTGAGGATTCATTAGTCTTTGGTCGGGGTTTTCTCCGGACACGATCACTTCTTTCAACTCCACGACCTCCAGGTCCATGGCGATGTCAATGGCGCCACTTGAGAGTACATTCAAATGGCATATGAAAGGCTCGTAGCCAATTCTGCGGGCTTCCATTTGGTAAACGCCGGCGGGCAATACCATATCAATCTGTCCTCTGGAATTAGAATTGTAGGTGAGTTCCAATTTTTCGAAGTAGATGTCCACCCCATCCAATCGCTGTCCTTCATGCTTGTCGGTCAAGGTAATGTTAACCTGGTTGGATAGGGAGTTCTGACTTCCAACAGAATCCCCCACCACCATTAATGGGAACCTGCTGTCCAAAAAGGTAGTTTCCAGCGATGGACTCACCTGGGAATGCCCGGTGAAGGATAAACTGCCAAGCCGGTCTTTGGGAGCTATAATGACTTTGTCGGGACTATAGAGTAAAAACGTCAGATCACTTCCCTGGAGCAGCATTTCCAAAGCTTGAGTTAACGGTTGCTGATCAATTTGTACACTGATCTCATTTGCCTGGGACCACTCTTCTTGATAGAAAAACCTAACCGGGTAGTTTTGTTCAATATGGGAAAGAATCTGCGGAAGGCTAGCTTTAGTGTAGGTTCCCGAAATCTTAATTTCCTGGGCTAAAACTGGCCCTGAAGACAGCAGCAGGAACAGCGAAATCAGAAATGGGCAGATGTATTTAATCAGGCTCACCGAGAAAGATTCTGACACTTACAATTACACAATTTACTATATTATCAGCAGTCTCACCGGCGTTTGAACCAAATGATTGTATCATTGTTCCTCACCCCCATAAGGAGTTCTTTTCCCTGATATATTAATGATTCAATGCTTCTCATATCTCCTTTTAGGTATATTCCGGTGTCATAGCTGGACATGATTTCGCCCTTATGAGGCGGACCCTTTAATAAGCCTCCATAATTAGCATCGTACCTTCCTTCCTGCATGGAAGAACTAAATAGATTTCCTGCCGATAAAATATCTGGTGAGCCATCTTCATCCACATCGGCAATTAGAAAGTCTTGTATAAACCCGGTCTGCATGAGGTTAGAGAACGGTTCAAAGTGAAACCCTTGGCCGTCATTAATGAATACCCCGGACCTCAGCTCTTTTACTGACAACTTTTTGCTCTGTGAAACAGCTTGGCCCAGGATTTGATTTGGGTTGGCTTCGGCAAAGTCTTTGCTGGAGGGGAACCTGGAAGCGATTGACGGAATTTGACGTTCCAGTATTTCTTTGGTGGTAAAAACGGATTCCTGGCCCTTGCTGAAATAGGTGATAATCGCATCCAACTTTCCATTCTGATCGATATCTTCCAGGTATAAATTAACAGGCTTTTGCTTATGGGTTTTCAATTTGGAGTTGAGTCCCATGTTCCCAGCAAGTATATCCTGGTCACCATCCCCATCATAATCGAAATGGTCAATGGCCTTCCACCATCCGGAGCTTTCCGGTATGGTGGTTTGCTTAAACGCGGATCCTTGGAAGGAAAGCATTGTAATGTCCATCCATTCACCGGCCAACACCAAGGTTTTATTTCCTCGTCCATCAAGATCGATCCACTCAGCATCATTGATCATACCCAATACGCCGTCATTTGGCAGGTAGTGGGAAACATCTAAAAAGGACTGGCCTTCGTCATTTTTAAGCAAGTAACTTTTAGGTGCAATCCCGTAATTCCAGGGAACTGCCAGGCTACCAAAAAACAAATCTGGCCACCCATCTTGGTCAAAGTCGTAGACGGCTACGCATGAACCAGTTTGATAAACCCCATCGAAGATTCCCTTAAACCTATTAAAGCTACCTTTTCCATCATTAACATACAGTCGGGGCTGGCGGTTGGGGGAGTCGTCCTGAAACTCATTCCCACCGCTTACCACAACCAGATCCAGATCACCGTCCTTATCAAAATCTAAAAACACCCCATCTACATCTTCGGTAATTTTATCTTCTTCTAAAGCTGGCTGGTGGGATACCATAAATCCGTTTTCAATTTGGAGATAAATGCTGCCTGGCTGATGCTTGGCCCCGCCCACAAAAAAGTCGTCCAGCCCGTCATTGTTTATATCTGCAACGGCAACAGCAGGGCCCTCCTGGGAGTGCATGTGCGGAATTAAGGGCTCTCGGTTGAATTCAATGAAGGTGTTTTCGCTATGCAGGTAATCAACTCCTAATTCCTCATTAGATTCTGGAACAAAGAGGCTTTGGTTGAGGATTGGAGAGATGCTGGTGGAGGCCTCTGACTGTGGTTGTACTAAGCTTAGAATTCGGTCTGAGTCAATGTCGTAAAGATCGGTTGTGCCTCCTCCAGGCCAGTCTATGCGCAGGGAGTCGATCAGTGATGAGCTTCCCAGGCCAATGTGCAATCTGGAATCTACAGAAGACTTGAATCCGCGTACCGGGTACACTTCGAAAAACTGGTGTTGGCCATCATGGTATACCTGGACTTTAGCACCAATAGCTTTGGTGTTTTCACCAATGCCGGTCAAATGCAAGCCCAGATAATGGGTTGTGGTATCAGTGCTGGCGTTATTCACTTTGATCACGGCCAGAGTATCGGTATTGTTCAAAACCAGATCCAGATCACCGTCATTATCTAAGTCGCCATAAGCCACTCCTTGAGTAATAAGGTTTGGAATAACACCCCATTCCTCCGAAGTGTTCTTGAAGGTAAGGTCGCCTTTGTTGCGGTAAAAATAGTTAGAGATCTTTCCAGAGGGCATTTGTTGTAACAATATGGAGTCCGGTGTGTGGGGATTGTTGAGAATCTCTTCTCTATTGATAAAATTCAGGTAATCCAAATCATTGGGTCGGCCTTTAATACCATTAGATACGAATAGGTCTTTCCATCCATCATTGTCAAAATCCGCCAGCAATGGTGCCCAACTCCAATCGGTGGCATGAATTCCCGCCATCATGGCGATCTCAGAGAAGGTATTGTTACCCATGTTCAGTTGTAGGGTATTGCGTTTATACTGCGGCAGGTAGCCATAATTCAACTTCATTCTGAATATTTCTTCCGGGTCTTCACCTACGGTGCTTTTTCTAATATTCTCTTGTTGAGGTAGCATGTCCAGCACCACGATATCGGTCAGACCGTCGTTGTTGTAATCAGCCAGATCACAGCCCATGGAAGAGAGACTGGTGTGGTTGGCTGCGGTGGAAAATATATCGGTGAAGGTCCCGTCTTGGTTGTTCAGATATAAGTAGTCTTGCTCCATGAAGTCATTAGCCACAAAGATATCGGTAAATCCATCGCGGTTTATATCGCTCAAGCCGATGCCCAGCCCATATCCAAGCTGTGACCGGTAAATTCCCGAGCCGGAAGATATATCCGTAAAGTATTGGTGGTCATTTCGGTACAGCCGGTCGCCCGACAGCGTGTCCACTTCGGATCTTAAGCTGGATGCTCCAAATGAGTGTGAACCGTGCACCGAGTGGTTGAGCAGGTACAGATCCAGGTCATTATCGTTGTCCATATCGAAAAAAGCCGCTTGAGTGGAGAATCCTGAAAAATCCAGGTTGTATCGGGCGGCTTCTTCTTTGAAGGTAAGATCGCCCTGGTTGATATACAGCTCATTTTTCCCCTCCACTCCTTTATAGTGGCCCAATCTGCACAAGTATATATCCAACAATCCATCTCCATTAACGTCGGCCATAGAAACTCCCGTCTTCCACAACCCCGGCGATTTTACACCCGCCGATTCCGATATATCCAGAAACTTCATATCTCCCTGATTTAAGAATAGTCCGTTTTCTCCTTCGTTAGACACCAAATAGATGTCACTTAATCCGTCGTTATTAATATCTCCTATAGCCACGCCGCCCCCATCATAATAGTACAAGTAGTCAATCATATTGAACTCCTCGGAGCTACTGATATCATTTGAAAAACTCACACCCGATTCCGTGGAGGGCAGGTCCTCAAACAGGGTATCTACTGGGGTTTTTTTACAAGAAACACTGCAGATTCCCAAGAAAGCAAGAAGTACTGAAGTGCAGAGATATCGGTTCATGAGCGTGCGGGCTACTCTGAACTTCTTTTGAATATTTGGGGGAGTTGGTTGTTGTTGGCTACCACAACCTTGTCACCAGCCCACAGAATGGACCTCACTGCTCCATCGATTTTCAATCCAGATTGGGACGGAGGCATAGCGCTAAAATCTCCGGCTCCGTCGCCCAGCAGCAATGTGCCATAGCTGGCGTCGTATCTGCCCATTTCAGGTTTGGAATGGTACATGTTGCCACCAAAAAGAATATCTGGGTTTCCGTCTTCGTTAAAATCTGAAACCGATATGGCATAAGTGGTAGAAAATTGGACCTGCTTTGGTAATTCAATTTTAGAAAATGTCATATCTCCATTATTCAGGTACACTGAGGTGGTTAGATCATAAGCTTTAAGTAAGATAGCACTTTCCAACTCCTCGGGGCCAAAAATGTCCACCACCTGTTGATCCTGATAGTCCGCATATTGTTGATATTTGCGGCCAATCTGAGGTATTTGACTTACTAAGTCATGCTTTAATGATAATGGATACAGCTTCTCGCCTTCATATTGACATATTATTTGATCGGTAAGACCGTTGCGGTCAAAGTCTTTTACGTACATCTGTAAAGGCTTATCACCAGTAGCGCGGAACCTGCTATTCAATCCGTGATTTCCAGCCAGTATATCCATAAAACCATCTCCGTTCAAATCTGCGGTTTCTACGGTATTCCACCATCCATGAGAATTGGCAAAGAGTTCCGGGCGATGTTCGAATTTTCCGTTGTCATTTATAAAAACAGTGATGGGCATCCATTCGCCTACCAGGATCAGGTCCAAGTCGCGGTCCTGATCAATATCGGTCCAACTGGCACTGGTAATCAATCCGATTTTTTCTAAGCCGGGGGCTAGGGTAGGGGCAACGTTGCTGAACACTCCTGCTCCGTCATTCTCCAGTATATAACCGTTGTTGGGCTCACCAAAGAAGTATGGTTTTAGGCGAATGCCCACGAACAGGTCCATATCCCCATCGAGGTCGTAATCGGCGGGCTTCACTACTGACGAACTTTCAAATTTATTTGCGGGGAGGGTTTGACGAACCAATGAGAATTCAAAATTTCCCTGACCAAAATATAAACGGTCGTTCAAATCAGGTACGAATGGATTGAATTCGCTTCCTCCGCTGGCAACATAGAGGTCAAGATTCCCGTCCCCATTGGCGTCGAATAAAGTACAATCAACATCCTCCGACCTCTTGGTTCTATCAAAAACCAGGGCGTCAATTTTGCGAAAACTACCGTCCTGATTCTGACCATATATGTTGCCGGGAAAACCTGCTGCTCCTCCGATGAAAATGTCATCCAAGCCGTCATTGTTAATATCTCCCTGGCATAAGCAAGGTCCTTGTGATGAAAGCATCTGGAATAGCAGTCGATCGCGTTGAAAGTCCACAAATTCATTTTCCAGGTGCCTGGCGGCGGGAAATGCCACTGAATCCATTGCAGTAAACAAGGTTACTGAACTGATGTCCCTGGCAACCACCGGTGTTTCCCTGCCATCGGATTCAGCTAGCCTCAACTCCGAGTCGGCCGGAACATTTTCCAGTTTGGTAATTTTACCGGAGGGCCATTTAATTTCAATGTGCTCAACTACCGCATGATCGCCAATCCCCATCAGAGGACGGTGATCCATGGTCGATTGAAATCCCCGTGCAGGCACATGTTCTAAAACATGCTGATCCCCATCAATGCTAGCGGTTATTCGTGTTCCCAGGGCATTGGTGTTCATGCCTTCTCCTACCAGGATAAATCTTATAAAGTGATTGTCGGGAAATAAATTCTCCGCTTGGTTTTCATAGAGGAACATGGGCATGTTGGTATTGTTAATCACCAGGTCGAGATCTCCATCATTATCGAGGTCGCCATAGGCCGCTCCATTTGAAAAGCTTTCCTCACTCAACCCCAACTCCTCAGCGTAGTTGGAAAAGGTTAAGTCACCATTATTTACATATCCGTGATTAGGTATGGGCACACTGGGGATGTAACCGATCAGTTTTTCATAGTCGACATTGCCTCCGGAAATGATTTGCTGGATGACCTGTTCCCTGGTTACCACCTCCAGGAAATCTTGGTTGGTCAGGTCCTGATAAATACCATTTGCAATAAAAACATCCTTTAGACCATCGTTTTGAAAATCAAAAATAAGTGCCGCCCAGCTCCAGTCGCTGGCTTCCAGCCCGGCATAACGGCCAATTTCGCTGAAGGTGTTATCGCCATTGTTGTATTGTAGCGTGTTCCGTGTGAATTGATGCCAATACCCATTTTCAACACTTTGCCGGTAACGCTCCCAGGAATCGAAGGTGGTCACCGTCTTAATACGGGCATTGTCACCGGGCAGCATATCGGTAACAAAGATCTCCATATAGCCGTCGTTGTCTAGATCAGCAATGTCTGCCCCCATGGAAGCCGCGCTAATTGATTTAATTTGCTCCTCCAGTTTTTCTTCAAATCCGCCTTTTTGATCGTTGATATACAGATAGTCCCGGTCAAAAAAATCATTGGAAATATAGATGTCCAGCCATTCATCGTTGTTTACATCCCCCACGGTCACCCCCAGTCCAAAGCCTATCTCACTGCTGTAAATACCGGCCTCCAATGTTATATCCACAAATTTTCCGTGGTCGTTGCGATAAAACTTGTCGCCGCCTATTTCATTACTGACCATTCTTAGGTTCTCGGTCATGTCGAAACTGCCAATGGCTCGGTAGGAGTTATTCAAAAGATACATATCCAGATCCCCGTCTTTGTCGTAGTCAAAGAAGGATGCGTGGATAGAGAAGCCGTCATCGGCCAGCCCAAATTCTTCAGACCTCTCCTCAAAGGTGCCGTTACCGTTATTTATGAACAGCTCATTCTGCTTGTCGTCTCCTTTAATATCTCCGGAATTGCATAAATAGATGTCCGGCAAACCGTCGGCGTTAACATCGGCCACCGTTACCCCAGTACTCCAAGCTCGTTCCCCGGCCACTCCTGCCTTCTCGGTAACGTCTTTGAATTTGAAATTTCCCAGGTTCTGGTATAGCTTGTTGCTTTCCATGTTAGCTACTAGGTAAATGTCTACCAGGCCATCCTGATTGAAATCGATCAACCCCACACCCGCTCCGTTGTAGTAGTTGCGATACCTGAATATGTTAAAGTCGGGATGGAATTCAAGATTGTTGGAGAACTCAATATTGGAATGACCAACATCAATGCGTTTGAAAGCTTGTTTGTCTTCCAAATCGCAAGAACTGGTCAATACCAGCAACAGGTACGTAAATAATAGGGGCCTCATTTGCGCAGTTCCGGATAGAGATGTGACAAATCATAGTAAGTAGCCACTACTGTACTCTCATCGAAAATAAACATGTCTATCATTCTATTGCCGTCTATTTTGTAAATATGTTCTTTTCCATCTTTGACCATGGTGAAAGGCTCATTGCCGCCGTACCAATCCATTAAAACTGAAGGCAGCATCTTTATCAAGTGGTCGGATTGTAAGTGTCGGTTAAGCGCGAAAGCATAATAGTAGAAAGTGGTATTATACTGATGGATACGTTGATTTCGTCCCTCTTGGTTATTTTTATGGGCGTAGAAATTGAAAGCTATGGGATTGTCTAGACTGTCTTTGAACAGGTATTCCACAGACATATTCCTGGGGCCTTCTTTCACAATACCTTTGAGGTTAAGATCCCGGCAATGATCGTAAAAATCCTGAAGTTCAATGCCAAATTTAAGGCCGAGGAAAACGGAGTCCTGCTGCACCTCTGTAGCCATTTCCCGTCGTATGGTTCGCTGTAGTTCACTCTTGCTGCATGCGAAAAAGGTCATCATCAGCAGTAACATTACAGGATACAATTTATTCATAGGTCTCACTAATTTCATTTACGTACAATTCACTATTATTTCTTCCAAAAATGAGGATGTTCTGGGAATCGATGTGTAATTTTTCAATGGCTCTGATATCCCCTTCAACTCTAAGGCCGGTTTCAAGATTGGGCATAAATCGAAATTGACCATCGCCTATTCCTTTTAAAAGTGTTCCATAACTTGCTTGATAAGTGCCCACCTCCGGTTTCGATTGGCTGAAATTGCCCCCAAGCAACAGATCGGCGGTCTCGTCACCGGTGAAGTCATCCACAACTATGGCATAAACCGGTGAAAGCTGCGCTCGGGCGGGCAATTTTTCAAATGCAAACCGCTTGCCCTCATTATAATAAACCCCACTAGCCAGATTGAAAACCTGAGACATGTGTCCCTTTGCCAATAGCTCCGGAGGAAACAGCACTGGCATTTCTTCGTGTTTGTAATCATTAAAACTGGAATAACGTTGGGCAACTGATGGGAGTTGAGAGGCCAGCTCTTTTAATTGCACAAAAGGATACTCTTTTCCTCCGAAATACATGGATACGACTTGTTCAAAAGTGCCGTTGTTATCAAAATCATTTACTAGAAGTCTAATTGGTTCTTCAGTGGAAGCGTGAAACCGACTATTCAGTCCATGATTCCCCACCACTACGTCCACTCTACCGTCTTGATTGAGATCCGCTGCCTCTACGGTATGATACCACCCGTGGGAGTTATTAAGGTCCCATTGTTCCGACACATCTGACATTACTCCCGAGGATATCCGGAAAACTTTAATGGGCATCCACTGGCCCACCACTATCAGCTCTTGGTTACCGTCCCCATCCAAGTCCGCCAAGGTGGCATCAGTTACCAAGCCCAGCTGTTTCAGCTGTTCAATGGACTGATCGGTAAAGTTGCCGCTCCCATCGTTTTTCAGCAAGTAAGAATCACAGGGTACTCCGTAATAGAAAGGTACCGATCTGCCGCCAACAAACAGATCCAGATCACCGTCGTGGTCATAGTCCCAGGGAATTACTACACTAGTAGATTCATATCCTTTGTTGGGCAACTTTTGTCCACTGTGGACAAATCCCCCTTGGCCATCACCCAGGTACAAACCGGTCGTTCAGCCAAACAGAGATAGAACTGAATTCACTGCCTCCGGAAGTCACATAAAGATCCAGGTTGCCATCCCCATTGGCATCGAAAAAGGCGCAGTCCAAATCTTCGCTTTGCGCATGTTCCTTGAACTGATCATTTGATCGAAAACCGCCCGCCACTGACTGTACAAATAAGCGCCCCGGCTGTTGGTGGGCCCCTCCGATGTACACATCATCCTGTCCATCATTGTTAACGTCTCCTGTACACAGGCAGGGTCCCTCAGTGGAGTTCATATGGTACAGCAAGCGATCCTTGTCAAAATCAACATAGTCGTTCTCCTGGTGATTAAAGGCCAGCGTTGTATCGCGATAATTCCTAAATAGGGCTGATTTAAGTTTTTTAGCCACTGCTTTACGGGGAACTCCATCAGCTTCACTTAATTCCAACACCTGATTAACCTCCACGCTGTATAACTTGCTGGACAGACCGTTGGGCCAGATAACCAGAACACTGTCGACTTGCTGCGTTTCCCCAATCCCAAATATTAACTTATAATCTACCGTGGACTCAAACCCTCTCATGGGGTTCAATTCTTGGTATAGAATCTGATCATCAATGTAAAGGCTAATCTTAGCGCCAATAGCCTTGGAGTTTAGGCCGAGGCCTGACAGGTTCATGGCCAGGTAATTTCTTTGTGGGAACAACTGCCGGGACATGTTTTTCGTAGATCATGGAGGGCATATTGATGTTGTTCACCACCAGATCCAAGTCACCGTCATTGTCCAGGTCACCGTATGCAGATCCATTGGAAAAAGTGGGCTCCTGCATACCCCAGGATAGCGCCTTGTTGGAAAAGGTCAGATCGCCATTGTTGTGAAAAACATAATTGGCGATTGGTTCTGAGGGCATTTTGTCGATCATCAGTTTGATGGTATTATCACTGGAACGAATGATGTCTCGAATTCTGCTGCCGTCACTCATAAAGGACAAGTAATCCAGATCGAGCAGATCTTTATAAATACCGTTAGAGACGAATATGTCCTTATACCCATCGTTATCCATATCGAATATCAACGATGACCAACTCCAGTCCGTGGCCGCAACGCCAGCATACCTTCCTATCTCGCTAAAAGTGCCATCGCCGTTATTTAGCTGCATTACATTACGGCCGAACTGATTGTAGTACCCTTTACTTTGTGCATTTTTCTGCTCACGCCAGGACTCAAAGAATGTTTTGGTTACCAGCCGATCCCTTCTTTCGGGCAGCATCTCCGTTACAAAATATTCCGGCAGACCATCATTATTAATATCCGCCAGATCGGCGCCCATTGACCCCATAGAAATCTCTTTTACATAAGCTTCCAGTTGATCTTCAAAGGTCCCGTCCTGTTGGTTGATGTATAAGTAATCTTTCTCAAAAAAATCGTTGGAGATATAGATGTCCGACCAGCCGTCATTATTGATATCACCCACGGTAGCACCCAGTCCAAAGCCAATTTCGCTAGAGTAAATCCCGGATTCAAGAGTGATATCCTGAAAATGACCGTTGTCATTCCTGTAGAGTTTGTTAGCGCCCAAGGAATCAGGCTCCAGCCGCTTGTCCTGGGTAACCGTAAAAGAGCCGATAGACTTAATAGCATTATTGAGCAGGTAGCAGTCCAGGTCGCCGTCTTTGTCAAAGTCAAAAAATGCCGCGTGAACGGAAAGCCCTATATTGTCCAGCCCATATGATGCAGCTTGTTCGGTAAAGGTCAGATCACCATTGTTTATGAACAGCTCATTATAGCGCGTCTCTCCTTTAGGAGGACCTGATTTGCACACATAGATATCCAGCAGTCCGTCTGAGTTGATATCTACTAGACTAACACCGGTATTCCAGTCGGTAGTACGTTCGAGATTGGCGCTGGCTGTGATGTCTTCAAACTTTAAACCCCCTTTATTCAAGTACAATTTATTGGAGACCATATTGCCGCAAAAGAATATATCGGCCAGACCATCGTTGTTGAAATCACCTATGCCCACTCCACCTCCATTATAAAAGTTTTTAAAGGTGTAGGGGTTTAGACCTTCGGTGTATTGAAGAGAGTTGATGAACTCGATACCTGTAAGTTCTGAAGGCTTCGGAACGAACAATTGAATTTCTTCAGACGGATCTGAACAACTAGTAAAAAGTACTAACCCCAGTAAAGTGGTCAGGAGTAAATTCTTCATAACCAGATACCACATTCACAAACCTTGCAAATATAAAAAAGCAAGCGGGTTACCACTTGCTTTTTTATATACGAAATTTAATTTATTCCCTAGTATCCAGGATTTTGGTTAAGGGCAGCTGAGGCATCAAGTGCAGGCTGCGGAATGGGAAATACCAGATACTGCGATCCCGACTGGGTGTAAGCATCCTTTTCCCACCAGCCGTCTCCCCACTTACCGAATCGGATCTGATCCTGTCGGCGGGTCAATTCAGCGAACATCTCACGGCCACGCTCATCAAACAGGTTATCATCCGTAAGCGTAGCATAAGGATCCACACCTGAGCGTACTCGTATCTGGTTCACGATATCCAGGGCGGCTGCGCTCTGGCCTGTATTATGCAGAGCTTCAGCTTTAGCCAACATGATATCCGCAAGACGGAAAAGAACGAAGTCGTTGGAAGCATTATTAGTACCGCCAATCTCATACTCGTATTTGCCGATGCGGGCACCACCTTGTCTCCACCCATTTGGGAAGATCTCATTGATCTGTGGCGTGAAATTCAAGCGCGTTCCGTCAGGATCCGGAGCAGCCGAAGTTTCTCCTTCAAAAGCCGGGTCGTCAGTGGCAGTGCCATCCAAATTGAATTGAGGCCCTACTAGGAAGTTGGAAAGTCGCGCATCCTGCGTTCCCACACCATTAGGTGTTTTATCATCGGCAGGATCAAAATCAGCCAGTGCTCTCCAAGCTGGGCCTTGTGGTTCCGGGATTGCTTACAGGATCCAGGTAGGAATTGTAGAATTCCTCTACCACCGAATATCCGTTCCAAGGCTGGAAAGTGAAATTATAGGTATTCTGATTGGCGTAATGCAAGGTCATGGGAGCCCAGATAAAGCCTCCTGCAAATACCTTGTCGTAAGGAATTACGAAAATGTTTTCAGGAGAATTATCATTGTTAATAACAAAATTGTCCCTATATGTAGGAGACAATGAATAACCAAAAGCCATTACTGCGTCGGCATCTGTTATAACTTTGTCCCACTGCGGAGTACCGGTGTAGGTTTCAGCATTCAGGTAAAGCTTGGTCCTTAGAGCCAAAGCAGTCGCCTGATTTATCCTTCCATAGGCCGCACCTCCCACGGTGGTAGTGAGTAAGGGAATGATCTCATTCAACTCACTTTCAATGAAGTTGTAGACTGCCAATCGTCCAGCGTTAAAATCAGAATTGTTGGCAGGAGGCGTTTCATCAGTGAAATCAATGGACAAGGGGACATTTCCGAATGCATCCAGTGCATAGAAGTACCATAAGGCCCTCACACCTCTTAGTTCTGCTATAAAGGCATCTGCATCCGGATTACCAGCAGCTTTCAACTCCTCAAACTGGAAAATCAAACCGGTTGGTGGTACTAATACCCCCATAAATGGTATTCCAAGCGTTATTGAAAAATCCATTATCTGGGGGTAAACTGGTGTCGGTGGATTTCAATCAAAACCCCACCATCAAACCAGTCGCCACCTTTAGTGGTTACCACTAATTCATCGCTGGCCAACTCGCTACAAGACCAAACATTGGCGTGTCCTCCCAACGGACTCAGGGCGGAATAAGCCGATCCCAAGGCCGCTATGAACTCGTCATCTGATTGGAAAAAGTTGTCAGCAGTTACTTGGCTGAAAACCTCTTCATCCAAGTCTGTACATCCAGGGGCAACAAACATCAACCCTAACGAAAGAATTGAACAGTGCTTAATTATATTTATAAATTTTCTCATAATTCTAAGAAGTAATATCAGTTAAAATCCTAGGCTAATACCAAAGGTAAAGGTCCTAGTAGTGAAGAAGGTATTTCTTCTTTCAATACCGGGAGACAACGCGTCATCTGGGTCATCCTCTTCTTCGCCGGAATCAACGTATCGAACTTCAGGATCGATACCTGTGTAATCTGTTATAGTGAACAGATTTTGACCGGCAGCGTATACTCTAATGTTTCTAAAAGTGTTGCTACCAGACAGGTCGAAATTGTAACCGATAGACATATTATCCAATTTGAAGAAACTAGCGCTCTCCACATGAATACTATTGACTACAGCCTTTTGCACATCGGGGTTGAAAAACTTGGTGTTAACCACGTTCCAGTTACCTACAGTAGTAGATTCAGTGTTTTCATAGAACCCACGGTAGCTATTTAACAGATCATGTCCAAAGGAACCTCTGAAGAATATAGAGGCATCCCATCGTTGACCTATGGAAAAGGAGTTGTTCCAACCGATAGAAAAGTCCGGAAGTCCGTTTCCGATCACCGCACGGTCATCGTCACAGTCACATACGGTACCGTCACCATTTAGATCCGTGAATATGGGTACACCATCGGCATCCACTGTGGAGCCATCCCAAACAGGACCCCAAAGATCACCCAAAGGCTCTCCTTCTTTTACACGAACTGTTTCGGTATCGTTCTGTCCGGGAGAACCGAAGTTTGCTCTGAACAGTACGCCACCTTCTCCAAAAGATAGATCACCGGAAGTTAAACTTTCAATCTCAGTATTGAAGGTTGAAAAGTTTAAGCCGGTTTCCCAAAATACATTTTCTGAGTTCACGGCACTCCAGGTTACAGCAAATTCAAATCCGTTACTCTTCAATTCACCAATATTAACATTGGTAACACTAAACAAGTTTGGTGGAACGGGAAACATTTACCGGTAGGATCATGTCGGTTATGCTACGAATGTAGTAATCCATGGTACCGTTCACTCTACCTTCGAATAGCGAGAAATCCAAACCGAAGTCTATTTCATCTTTGGTTTCCCAAGCCAGATCGGGATTGGCGTTACTTACAGGTCCGAAGCTGGGCACATAGTTACCATTAAAGAAGAAGTTTCCGGTAGGGCCAAATCGTTGCAACGAGATATATGAATCTCCGGGGATTGCTCCTGTGCGACCATAACTGGCGCGGAATTTTAAGTCCTCAACCGGGCCCAGGTTGGTCAGGTTAGTGATGTTCACAGCGGCACTAGCAGCGGGGAAAGTACCCCACTTGTCGTTGTCACCAAATCGTGATGAACCTTCCTGACGTACACTGGCAGACAGGAAAAAGGTATTATCGATGTTAAGGTTTACCCTGCCAAAGAAGGCAATCAGCTTATGGGTCTCTCTGTAGCTACCTACTATTCCAAGTCCATTAGCAAAGTCCTGGGAAGCGGACATATTATTATAAGTAAATTCATCGGTAAGGAATTGCCCTCCGGCCAATCCATGACCTTCTTCTAAGAAATCCTGGTAGGAGTATCCTGCCAGCACAGCAATATCTGTTTTACCAGTACTGCCGTCCCAGTTGAGGATGGTTTCGAACAATTGATTGGTTTTTTGTACGGAACCTCTCAGGGCGTTTCCATTGTTGGCACTACCATTGTTGAACTTAAGGGTAGAAGGATAGTACTCCCCTCGAAGTTCGTTTTCATATTGTTGCGAATAAGCGATGGTTCCCCGTAAACCTGGGATAAGATCATTGAAATCATATTCAAAGCGCAACTGGCCTACGGTGCTGATATCCGTACCGTCATCTAAAGCTTGTTCAGCTATTGATACAGGATTCCAGTAATCAAAGATATCCCGTTCTGCATATCCACCTATATCGGTTAGTCCTGCGGTACCGTCGAATAATACCGGTAGGGTAGGGTTGGACAGTACGGCATATCTGAAAACGTCTTTAGTTCCGGGACCGAATTCCGCTTCTTTATTGGTATGAGCCAGGTTCAAAGTAAAGGTCGCTTTATCATTAAGCGCCTTTTGACTGAGATTTAATCTTCCATTGATTCTCTGAAAACCGGTATTAAGTTCGATACCTTGAACGTCCCTGAAGTTGACAGAGGCGCGGTAAGAAGTAGTAGCCGAACCACCGGAGACTGAAAGGTTGTGAATCTGAGAAGTACCGGTTCTAGTGACCTCATCCAGCCAGTCGGTGGTAGAACCTAAATCTACGGCTCCAGACAGCCCGCGATATTCGGCGGCGGTCATGAAGTCCATGGTCCTGTCAATCTGATCGAAGGATACCGAAGAATTGTAGTCTACGCTGAAAGACCCCTCTGTGCCGGTTTTTGTGGTAACAATGATCACACCACTTGATCCTCTAGTTCCATATATGGCTGCAGCCGAACCGTCTTTCAATACATCTATAGAGGCAATGTCATTGGGATCTACTTGGTCAAGTGAAGCTCCAACGATTCCGTCAACAACCACTAATGGTTCCTGGTTGGCTCCGAAGGTAGTCACACCCCTTAATCGAATGGTATAAGAATCATTGGGGTCTCCACCAGGTTTGGTAATGTTTAGTCCGGCCACCTTACCCTGAATAAGTTGGGAGGGGTCGTTGACCATACCGGTGTTGAAGTCCTCGGCTTTAACGCTGGCAATGGAACTTGAAATTTCTTTCTTTTCCTGGGTTCCATATCCTGTTACCACTATTTCATCTAATGACTGAATATCCTCAGCCAGACTTACATTGATAACGGTACGGGATCCCACGGCGATCTCCTGGGCTACATAACCCACCGAAGAAATCACCAACACGTCTGTTTCAGACGCTGACAGGGTAAAATTCCCGTCCAGGTCAGTTACCGCTCCGGAAGTAGTGCCCTTAATAAGGATGTTTACTCCGGGCAGGCTTTCTCCTGAGCCGGCTTCGGTGACCTTGCCGGTTACTGTTTGTTGTGCCCATGCAAACTGCATTGTGAGCATTGCAAACAAACACAACCCAACAAATTTAAAATTGAGATACCTGTGTTTCATAGGATGTTTAGTTTGATTATTATTTAAGTACTATAATGCTTGTTTAAACAACAAGAGAACTTAAGTCGTAAGAAATCAAACAACCCTGAAGAGATGAATTTAATTGGTAAGAGGGCTGATAAAAGGTGATTGGGTAAGTGTTCAATCATATAATCCTGATTTCTTAGTACTAGAGTCTTCTGTTACACCAGGTGTTTGCGGTTTAGAAACACCTTTATCATTCAATATTAAGAATATAATACTTAAATACCATGATTTTTTAGCCTGAAAATCGCATTTTTCAAATGCAACCGAAACCGCAATCGTTTGCATAAAAGCAATTTTACCGTATCGAGAAGATTATCCTATATTTTGTAATCAAAACGACACTTTGAAACATATTGATTGCGGCCTTGTTTGCGCAAATGATTTATATACCGGTAAACTACCACGGAATTACCTCACCAATGTTTCTGAGAAATGTACAATTTTGAACAAGAAGCAATAACTAACTATCAATCGTTAGCTAAGTAAATCACTGTTAAAAAAAGTGAATCACCACAGGCATGAGAAGGGCATTTATAGTAACTTAAATTCCAAACAGTTTAGTTTAAGTTTAATCCAGCTTAGATCCTGGTTGGGATAAAATTTTATTAACATCTGAGCAGGGTTAGCATCAATTTGGACAGAGGATGGGTAATGGCTTGGTCACCATTAAGGATTTGGCAAAGATATTAGGTGTGGCACCTTCAACGGTTTCCAGGGCCTTGAAAGATCACCCGGATATAAGTACCAAAACCAAAAACAGGTTGCTGATCTGGCAAAGAAAATGCGCTATGAGCCCAATACCATTGCAGTGAGCCTTAGAGGTCAAAAAACCCAGACCATAGGAGTGATCGTCCCGGAGTACGTGCATCATTTTTTTTCTACGGTCATCAGTGGTATCGAAGAAGTCGCACAACGTGCCGGATACAATGTGCTGCTCTGTTCTTCAAATGCCTCCTTCGATCGGGAGGTTAGCGTAGCCAAAGTACTATTAAGCCGCAGAGTGGACGGTCTGTTGATATGCATAACCAAAAAGGCCAAGAATGTCCGACACTTGATGGAGTTTAAGGAACGGGGCATCCCTCTAGTATTCTTTGACTGCGCCAGCGAGTCTATGCAGGCCGATAAAGTTATTATTGATGATTTTAAAGCGGCACATGTCGCGGTTGGTCATCTGGTGGAGCAAGGCTGCAAATCCATAGCGTATCTAGGCGGCCCTGCGAGTTTACTGATCAATCAGAAACGGTTTGAGGGTTACAAAAAAGCATTGGAATCCGCAAACCTGTCCTTCGAAAAGTCCCTGGTTTATGACGTTGAGGAAGGTAGCATTGAAGAAGGCAGGCAAGCTGCCCGTTCTTTCTTAACTTTGTCACCAAGACCTGATGGGTTATTCGCTACGGCAGACCTGTTGGCGATTGGTGCTATGACGGAAATCAAAAAGACCGGATTGCGGATACCCCAAGATATGGCAGTAGTTGGCTTTAGCAACTGGGAAATTGCGGAATTATATGAACCTGCACTTACCTCTGTGTTACAACCAGGTAAGGAAATGGGTACTCGAGCCACTGAATTGTTGCTGGATCGCATTGATAATCTAGAGGGTGATCCTCAAATCCAGGTCTTGGAAACGGAACTGATAATACGAGCTTCTTCCATAAAGCAATGAAAAGCGGGCAAATTACCATTAAAGATCTGGCACGGGAACTGGGTATTTCCCCCTCCACAGTTTCCCGAGCCTTGAAGGACCATCCGGACATAAGTGCAAAGACCAAACGTTTGGTATCCGCTTTGGCTAAAAAGCGTGATTACCAACCTAATTCTATTGCCCTAAGCTTACGTAGCAGTAAAACTTATACCATTGGGGTAATAATTCCGGAATTAGTACACTTCTTTTTCTCTACGGTGATTAGTGGCATTGAAGATGTCGCTTATGACGCCGGATATAATGTGATACTTTGTCAATCCAACGAATCCCATGAACGAGAGGTGATGGATGTGAATGCCTTGTTGTCGCACCGGGTTGACGGCTTGTTGGTTAGTGTAGCCAAAGAAGCCACTAATTTCGATCATTTTAAAAGTTTTCAGGACCGTAACTTGCCCTTGATCTTTTTTGATCGAAAACCCGAAGGAATACCAGCCAGCAGCGTGGTGGTAGACGATGAACAGGGTGCCTATGAGGCCGTAAAGCACTTGGTCCAGCAAGGGTGTGAGCGAATTCTTCATTTGGCTGGTCCGGAAAAACTCCTGATCAGTAAAAATCGCAAACGCGGATACCTTCGTGCTCTTAAGGAAAATAACCTACCCGTTATTGATAGATTGATCGTGGACTGCAACGCAGGCTCCAATCTCATTGAAGCTCAAAAGATCATTGATGAACTGCACCTGGCGGGCATAGCTTTTGACGGAATTTTTGCCAATAACGATCTCACCGCTATTGGGGCTATGAACAGATTAAAGAGTAAGGGGATTGATATTCCCCAAGACGTAGCGGTTGTGGGTTACTCCAATTGGCAAATGGCGGGTTTGGTAGAGCCGCCATTGAGTTCGGTTAACCAACCCGGGTTCGAAATGGGTCAGGCAGCGGCCCGCCTTTTTATTGACAAATTGAACAGCCCGGCCAATAGCATCAATCGTCAGATCGTATTGGAATCGAAACTTGTGGTGCGTAACTCCTCACAACGGCGAATATAAACTTCAAAACTGTTGTTCTCATTAAATTTAACTGCTGAAATTTTCCGCAAACGATTGAAATTCACATATTTTCAACACTCCTGAAAATAGATATTTTTTTTTGCGATTTTTTAAGGCGAAAGTCATAAGTTATAAAATAAATCCACTTTATTTGCCCGGATTTTGAAGCCCAACAGGGGTGAACGATTATTCATTTCCCATTTATCAAATTCAGGAAATAATGACAGAAATTAAGGAACGTGCTGAAAAACATATCCGACACCAAAGCCCAGGATGCATATTGAGCTTCAGCAAGGAGGCAGACGGGTTGATCATAAATGCAGAGAACGCCTGTGCCAGAGTACAGGTTTTTGGCCCAACGGTAATCCGGGTTCAAATATCTAAAGATGATCAATTCGACGACCTGTCCTATACCGTGGTGGCGGCTCCGGCGCAGGAAGGTTTTGAGATCCAGGAGGAAGAGCAGCACATCGTCTTAAATACTAAAGCCCTGGACGTCCATATCAGCAGGAAATTGTTAGGTTTTTCCTTCAAGAACAAACAGGGAGAGGTGATCAATAAAGATGAAGATGGATTTGGTATTTCCACCATCGGTAATGACCACACTGTTTACAAAACCATGCAGAAAGGGGAACGTTTCATCGGTTTAGGTGAGAAAACCGGAGATCTGGACCGAAAGGGATCGGGTTACACCAACTGGAACACCGACCATTTTGCTTACGGACCCCACAGCGACCCCATATACGGCAGTTATCCCTTTTACATTGGCCTGCATAACCAACTGGCCTATGGAATATTGGTTGACAACAGCTATAAGTCCCATTTTAATTTCGGCGCCTCCAACCATCGATTCTCGTCCTTTACCGTGGAAGGTGGGGACATGGACTATTACTTCATCCACGAGGAGTCGGTGGCCAAAATAATAGAGTCATACACTGCTTTGACCGGACGTATGGAAATGCCACCACTTTGGAGTTTAGGGTATCAGCAATGCCGATACAGTTATTATCCGGAGGAGGAGGTTTATGCGGTCGCCCGTACTTTTCGAGAAAAAAATATCCCCGCCGACGCCATTGTCCTGGACATTCACTATATGGATGCCTACAAGATTTTCAGCTGGGACAAGCAGCGCTTTCCGAACCCCAAGAAAATGATGCAGAACCTGCAGGAACAAGGCTTTCAGGTAGTGGTAATGTGTGATCCGGGAATAAAGGTCGAGGAAGGTTATGAACCCTACGATGACGGCCTCAAGGAGGATGTTTTCTTGAAGTATCCCGACGGTACTTATTACCAGGGTGAGGTATGGCCCGGTTGGTGTCATTTCCCTGATTTTACCAATCCCAAGACCCGCAAATGGTGGAGTGAGAAACTGCAGCATTATGTAGACCTGGGTGTACAGGGGTTCTGGAATGACATGAACGAGATTGCTACCTGGGGCCAGCGATTACCGGATTTGATGGAATTCGACTTTGAAGGAAAGGGTGGTTCCACCAAAAGAGGACGAAATATTTACGGATTGATGATGTGCCGTTCTACCTATGAGGGAACTAAAAAACTCTTAAAAGATAAGCGCCCCTTCAATCTTACCCGGTCAGGTTTTTGTGGTGTGCAACGCTATAGTGCCGTGTGGACCGGTGATAATGTGGCTAACGACGAGCACATGTTGCTAGGGGTACGACTGGTGAACAGCTTGGGCTTAACCGGTATAGCCTTCACTGGATACGACGTGGGAGGATTTGCGGGGGAGACCTCCGTAAATCTGTTTGCCCGTTGGATAAGCATCGGAGCATTCAGCCCTTTCTTTAGGGGACACACCATGGTCAACAGCCGGGACAGCGAACCATGGACATTTGGTGAGGAAGTTGAAGACATCAGTCGCAACTACATTAATTTGCGCTATCAATTACTGCCGTATTTATATTCCCTGTTCCATGAAGCCAGTGAAAACGGTATGCCCATCTCCCGGAGCCTGGCAATAGATCATTCTTTTGATGATAATGTTTACGATCCCCGATATCAAAACCAATATTCATTCGGCCCTGCATTTTTAGTAGCGCCAGTGGAAAGCTACAAGGATTTAGTAAAAGTTTACCTGCCCCAAGGTCGTTGGTTCGATTTTCATACGGACCGGGAATTTTCGGGAGCCCAGGAGATTACCGTGGACTGTCCATTAACGCATTTGCCAGTTTTTGTAAAATTGGGAAGTGTAATACCCATGCAGTCGGTAATTCAGTCCACATCGGAAACGCCGGACCCAGTATTGCACCTGCATGTTTACGGTAAAGGCGACAGTGAATTCGAATACTTCGAAGACGATGGTAGCTCTTTTCAGTACCAGCAGGGTGAATATTACAAACGGACTTTGAAACTCGAGGCTAAAACCTCAAAATTGGTAATGAAAACTGCACAGGGGTCCATGGACAGTAAATTCAGCACAGTAAAACTCTATTTGCATGGGTTTGAAGAATTGAAAGGGGTAAAAGTAAACAACCTGGATTTGAAAGTAGCTCGCGAGGAGGTGGTATTCCTTCCGGCAATATCCAGCTTCGATCCTATAGAAAAATCGCAGGAGGTAAGTGGCGTCCAGGTTCAAACGGTGGAGTTCGATCATTCGGCAGCAGAAATTCAGGTTCATTTAGCCCACTAGTCCATGCGTAAGATCCAGGAGAAACTCACCAGTCCTTTTTACTTCTTACTCAGTCTGCCAGCCACGGCCATGGGATTTGCCCTCAGCATTCAGATCAGTGCCTTAAGCTGGATCCTGCAAACCCGGTTTCATCTGGACATTGAAGAAATAGGATTGGTGTGGGCCGCTGGTCCTATTGCCGGAATCTTCGGTCAGATCATTATTGGGGTGATTAGTGACAAAGTATGGTTCTGGGGCGGCCGTCGAAAACCCTTCATCCTGATAGGAGGAACCTTGGCGGCTATGATGTTACTGGCCTTACCACGCATCGACATCATAAGCAGTAGTATGGGCATCGATGGTATCCTGACGGTTGCCGTGTTGGTCGCTTTGATCCTGGACCTTTCCATCAACATAAGCTTTAATCCCACCCGGTCCATCATTGCAGATGTCACACCCAAAGGCGATGAACGCACCAAAGGATATACCTGGATGCAGACGGTTTCCGGGACCTTCGGAGTGTTGGCCTATTTTATCGCCGTAGTCTGGGACAACTATGTCTTGATCAACGTAGGGATCGTATTAGTGCTGCTCTTTTCTCTGATACCCCCCTTCCTAATCCAGGAACCTAAGGAACTGACGGAGGATCCTGCAAATGAATCGGTGGCCGTACGTTGGAGGGAGATCATGGATGCTGTTATGCCTTTAATGGGTTTCTTGCTGTTTGGCTTTTTTGCCATAATCAATAAGGTAGTGTTGTTGGGGGCTTTGGATAGAATCCAGACTCCTGCGGTATATGTGTGTTTCGGCATTACCTTTATAGTAGGCCTTAGATCCATTCTAAGGGGTATAGGCAAAGATCAAGACCCGGTGGAGTTTCAGAAGATCTTACTGGCTCATGCCTTTACCTGGTTGGGTATTCAATCTATGTTCGTTTACATGACCCCATATATTACCGAGATTATGTATCCGGCCCTGGGAGATCAAGTATGGGCCAATCAAATATCCGGGTGGATCTCAAACAGGGATGCGCTGACTATCGGAAAAGATGAGACCATCGGCAACATTGTTTCATTGAGTTTTCTCTTGTTAAATGCCGTAGGAGCACTGCTGCCGGCTTTTGTCCTGGAACCGGTGGCGGAGAAAATAGGACGTGTCCGCACTCATATGATATGTATTGCCACTATGGCCCTGGGCTATGCCGGTATCATATTTTGGGGATCCAGCGAAGGGGCGCTTTATTTATTGATCAGTCTGGTAGGCGTAGGTTGGGCGGCCACTATCTCCTTGCCTTTTGCTATTATGTCTGAACGGGTAGATCAAACCAAGATGGGCCTTTATATGGGTATTTTCAATCTTTCGGTGGTGCTCCCTCAGTTAATGTCAAGTATGGGAATGGGCAAGATAGTTAAGGATAGCGCTGACAAATCCATACTATTCATTATCTGCGCTCTGGCTCTGGGGATGTCGGCCTTTCTATGGATATTGGTGAGGGAAAATCGCTCGGTTAAGCAGAGAGATCCGGCGATTCCCAGCGGAGGTCACTGATTTTTTAAACTTAACTCCTTGCTGTCCCCCAAAGCGTCGAATCTTAAATACATTCTCAACGGATTGCTCTTACCTAAAGAATCACAGTCCTGGGATGGTTCGATATAGTAAATCAGAAATTTTTGATTGCGAATATAAAGTTCCCGGTAGTCAGGCGGACCCAGATAGTGGATCATTTCTTGTTCGGTCCAACCCATCAATTCATGTTGCTGGTCCAGTACCAAATTTAGTTGCGACAGCCTTATACCCTGGCACCCGTTGGGGTCTTGTTGCCAGCTTTGGTTATCGAAAGTCTTGATCTCAGGGGCACTGCTACAGCTCCATAGACCCCATATCGATAACCAAAAGATCGCCCCCCGAATTTTCATAGTTTACAAGTATCTAAATAATTCCACGATTATCCTGCATTGTTGGGAAAATAAATAACTTCGCGAAGTACTCTGTTCAGACATGACCAACATTTCAAAATTATTGACCGCTCTATGGGGCCTTTTATGTTTGGCTACAGTAGCCGTTTTATTATTGGTGTACGCTAATTTGCCGCTACAGCTTTCCTGGACCTTGCCAGATGAACTGGGAGGATTTGATCTTACCAGGGAAGGCTTTTTTTATTCCATGGCAGGGGCATTCATTCTTTTCAATATACTTTACTACCTGGTGGCCAAGCTTCCGCAAAAGTTTAAAAGGGTCAAGGTCATGGGAAGTCGGCAGTTGGATCTTGGCCTAGCGGTATCTTTAAAGATACAAGTAATTGGATTCAATATATTCCTCATCTGCCTGATGATTTTCCTGAGAATGAGCAGTCAGTATGCTACTGAGGCTACTGGTCTTTGGTCGCTCTTGTTTTATGTGGGTCCCGTTATTATGGTTTTGGGGCTTCTTTCCCTGATATATTGGTGGTTCAAGTCCCGAGTAGTGGCTGATTGAATAATTTAAGGGTTATTTTTTAACCCTATGTATATCAAAATCTTATAAAATTCATTGATTGGAAGGTAAGCCGCAGGCCTTTTATAAAGTGGTGATTCTTGCAATTTCATTGTATTTTTGACGTCACAATAGGTAGTTTTAGTATTGATTTTTAACCCGTAATCATTTTTTGATGGCTACTTCAACACCTTTATCAAATTACACCGAGGAAAACATCAAATCACTGGATTGGAAAGAACATATTCGGTTGCGACCGGGTATGTACATTGGAAAGCTCGGTGATGGTTCTGCCCAAGATGACGGCATCTATGTCCTGGTCAAAGAGATCATTGACAATTGTATTGATGAACATGTTATGGGCTTCGGTAAAACCATTGATGTGCGGGTATATGATCACAAGGTGGTGGTACGCGATTATGGAAGAGGGATTCCCTTGGGTAAAGTAGTAGACTGTGTTTCTAAAATAAATACCGGGGGCAAGTACGACTCTCAGGCATTTCAGAAATCAGTGGGCCTCAATGGTGTGGGAACCAAAGCAGTAAATGCCTTGTCCAGCTACTTTAAAGTGCAGTCCTTTCGTGACAAAAAGACCAAGATCGCTGAATTCAAGAATGGCGAGATCCTCACCAATGCAAAAATCAAATCAAGCGCCGATCGAAATGGAACTTTGATCGTTTTCGAGCCGGACAATACAGTCTTTAAGAATTTCCATTTTATCCCCGAATTCCTGGAAAATCAACTATGGAATTACGCCTACCTGAATGCCGGTCTCACCATTAATTTCAACGGCAAAAAATATCATTCAAAAAACGGTTTACTGGATCTGTTGACCAATCGTACCGACGAGGACAATTTGCGCTATCCTATAATCCATCTAAAAGGAGATGATATAGAAGTAGCGCTGACCCACGGCAACCAGTATGGTGAGGAGTATTACAGCTTTGTGAACGGCCAGTATACCACCCAGGGAGGGACCCATCTGTCCGCCTTCAGGGAGGCGTTGGTAAAGACCGTTAGGGAGTTCTATGGTAAGAGTTTTGAAGCTTCAGATATCAGGGCTTCCATTATCGGGGCGGTGTCAGTACGGGTGATCGAACCGGTTTTCGAGTCGCAAACCAAAACTAAATTGGGTTCACAGAATATTGCTCCAGATGGCCCTACCATGCGTTCTTTTATCAACGATTTTGTTAAGAAAGCATTTGACAATTACTTGCACCGGCAACCCAAGACCGCCGAAGCCTTACTTAAGCGAATCTTACAGTCGGAGAGGGAGCGTAAAGATATTGCAGGTATCAAAAAGCTGGCAAACGAAAGAGCCAAGAAAGCCAACCTTCACAATAAGAAACTCCGGGACTGCCGCATACATTTGAACGATCCTAAGGCTGGCGAAAGGGCCAATGAATCTATGCTTTTTATTACTGAGGGCGATAGCGCCAGTGGGTCTATTACCAAATCCCGGGATGTCCAGATCCAGGCAGTGTTTAGCTTAAGAGGTAAGCCGCTTAATTGCTTTGGTCTTACTAAAAAAGTGGTATATGAGAACGAAGAATTCAACTTATTGCAGCATGCTTTGAACATCGAGGATGGGCTGGAAGGGCTTCGCTACAGCAAGATTGTAATAGCCACTGATGCCGATGTGGACGGGATGCATATACGGCTATTGATGCTGACTTTTTTCCTCCAGTTCTTTCCAGATCTGGTAAAAAATGGAAGAATTTACATTCTTGAGACCCCGCTTTTCAGGGTACGCAACAAGAAAGAAACTGTTTATTGCTATAGTGAGGAAGAAAAAGCTACGGCAGTTAAGAAATTAGGGACTAAAGCCGAAATAACCCGCTTTAAAGGATTGGGAGAGATATCCCCCAGCGAATTCGGAGCCTTTATAGGGGAAAACATACGATTAGAGCCCATCATATTGAAGAAAGATGCCAGTATCCAGCAGCTGTTGAGTTTTTATATGGGTAAAAATACTCCGGATCGTCAAAAGTTCATAATTGAGAATTTGAAAGCGGAGAAGGATTTAGTAGAGCCAGCCGCCGAGGTGGCATAGCATCATTATGGAAGATAAGAATTTGCCTGAAGCACAAGGGGCTTTTGAGTCAGAAGAGGAAATGCACGATAAGAGACCGGTTTCAGGGATGTATGAAAACTGGTTTCTGGACTACGCCTCTTATGTAATACTGGAGCGCGCGGTCCCAGCTATGGAAGACGGCTTTAAGCCTGTCCAGCGACGCATTCTTCATGCCATGAAAGAGATGGATGATGGGCGCTTTAATAAAGTGGCCAACATCATTGGCGCTACCATGCAATATCATCCCCATGGCGATGCCTCTATCGGTGATGCTATTGTTAACCTTGGTCAAAAAGATCTGCTCATCGAGACACAGGGTAATTGGGGCGATATCCGCACAGGCGACAGCGCCGCAGCGCCCCGGTACATCGAAGCCCGGCTCTCGAAGTTTGCCCTGGAGGTAGTGTTCAATGCACAAACTACCGAATGGCAGCTTTCTTACGACGGAAGAAAAAAGGAACCGATCACCCTTCCCGTGAAGTTTCCTTTGTTGTTGACCCAGGGAGTGGAAGGTATTGCTGTAGGGTTATCGACTCGTATCCTTCCACACAACTTTTGTGAGTTGTGTAAGGCTTCAATCGAAGTACTAAAAGGACGATCGGCCAAGCTGCTACCAGATTTTCCTACTGGCGGGATGGCAGACTTTAGTGAGTACAACCGCGGCAAAAGAGGGGGCAAAGTACGTGTTAGAGCGATTATTGAAGAATATGATAAGAAAAATCTGATAATCAAAGATATACCCTATGGCGTTACTACTACCTCTTTAATAGATTCTATCATAAAGGCCAACGATAAGGGAAAGATCAAGATCAAACAGGTGGTAGACAATACCGCTAAAGATGTAGAAATATTAGTGACTTTGGCTTCCGGCCAATCACCAGATATTACCATCGACGCTCTTTATGCCTTTACCAATTGTGAGGTTTCTATTTCCCCCAACGCTTGTGTGATTATTGCTGATAAACCACATTTTTTGTCGGTCAATGATATTCTAAAGATCAATACGGAGCAGACTGTAGCCCTACTGACTCGCGAACTGGAAATAAAGAGAAACTCCTTGATGGAGCGTATATTATTTTCATCGTTGGAAAAGATCTTTATTGAGAATCGCATTTATCGGGATATTGAGGAATGCGAGACCTGGGAGGAGGTACTAAAGGCTATTGACAAGGGATTAAAGCCCTTCAAAAAGCAATTCTATCGGGAAATCACGGAGGAAGATCTGGTGCGACTGACGGAAATAAAGATTAAGCGTATTAGCCGTTTTGACTCCTTTAAAGCCGAGGAGACTTTGAAGAACCTCAAGGAAGAACTGAAGGAGACCGAGTATAACCTGGCACACATCACCGACTTTGCTATTAATTACTTCAAGAATCTATTGGAGAAATATGGCCCCGGGCGGGAACGCAAAACCGAAATCAAATCTTTCGAAACCATATCGGCCAAAGTGGTTGCTGCCAACAACGTGAGGTTATATGTGAACCGGGCGGAGGGTTTTATCGGGTATGGATTGCGCAAGGATGAGTTTGTGACGGAATGCTCGGATATGGACGACGTACTGGTGATCCGCAAAGACGGCATATGCAAAGTCTCCCGCATATCGGATAAAGTATTTATGGGCAAGGGCATATTGCATGCCGGAGTGTTCAAAAAGAATGACGAGCGTATGGTTTATAACGCCATTTACGTTGATGGTAAATCAGGCCGCACTTTAGCTAAGAGATTTCAGGTACTGGCGGTTACCCGCGATAAGGAGTACGATCTTACCAAGGGTCACAAAGGTTCTAAGATCCACTACCTAACGGCTAATCCCAATGCAGAGGCAGAATGTGTAACGGTGTACCTGACCTCGGGATCCAAAGCCAGAAAGAAAGTGTTCGATTTCGATTTCTCACTATTGGATATAAAGGGCCGCGGTGCCGGTGGAAACATAGTGACCAAGTATCCCGTCCGCAAGGTATCCTTGAAAAGCGAGGGGGTTTCCACCATGGGTGGACTTAACATTTGGTACGACGATGTGGTGGGCAGGTTGAATCGAGATCAGCGCGGTCGATTTATAGGAAATTTTCAAGGAAATGACCGGGTGTTGGCTATCTACAAGGACGGTAGTTACGAACTGACTGATTTTGAGCTCACCAATCGCTATGAAGCAGAAAAAGTAGTTTGCCTGGAACAGTATAATCCAGAGAAAGTGATCACGGCAGTTCATTACGACAGCGGCTCCAAAGCGCATTACATTAAGCGGTTTAGCGTGGAAACCTCCACCACAGGCAAGCGATTCTCCTTCATTAACGAAACGACAGGTAGCAAGCTGCTGGCGGCCACCATGGAAGCAGAGCCAGTAGTAGAATACGACTTTAGGAGGGTAAAAAGCCGTAAAACGGAGCAAAAGCAAGAAAGTACCAACCAGCTTATCGATGTGAAAGGGAGGAAGGCCAATGGGAATAGGCTGTCCAAGCATAAAATATTAAAAGCCCGATTTATCAGTAGTGATGGAGCGGATAAAAAGGTGGAGAGCAGCTCAAATGGTGAGGAAAAGGACTCCTCCAACCAAGAAAAGGAACATCCGTCGCCTAAATCTAAATCTGAACCCAAACCCAAACCTAAACCTAAGCCGTCCCCCCGTGCCAAGAAAAGTACTTCAACAAAGAAGCAGGACCCTGGCTTTCAGGTAGGTACAACCATTGATCTGGAGGTAAAAAGCACCCAGACCAAAGACCAACTGGGTCTTTTCGAATCTTGATCATGACCCGGGAAGATCACCTTCTTTGTGAACATCTGGCGGACTTTATCAGTACTTCAAAAAAAGCCACTATGGAATCCGTGCTGCTTAATCGCACCCGACATATAACAGTGGCACTAGAAGACATTTTCCAACCTCACAACGCCAGTGCGGTGATTCGTTCTTGTGACTGTTTTGGGGTGCAGGATCTTCATGTAATTGAAAACCGCAATCAGTATATACTGAACCCCAATGTTACCCAGGGGTCGTCCAAATGGATAGACCTAATCCGTCATAATCAACATGGAGAATCCAATACCGAGGCCTGTTACAGCGCTCTCAGGGCTAAAGGATATCGGATATATGCTACTTCACCCCACGCTACAGGGTTAGAGCTAAACCAAGTGCCTATAGATGAAAAAGTGGCGTTGGTTTTCGGTACCGAAATGGAAGGTCTAACGAAAACGGCGATGGATCAAGCCCATGGCGTAGTTCGTATTCCCATGTATGGATTTACCGAGAGTTTCAACATTTCCGTGTGTGTAGCCTTGTGTCTGCATACACTTATAGATAAATTGCATGCTTCCAAAGTAAACTGGCGATTGTCCATGGAAGAACTAGATGATATACGTTTGTCCTGGTATCGCCGCTCCGTAAGGAATTCGGAAATACTGGAAAAAGAGTTTAGAAAAGATCATGAATAATTGGGTTCTCCTGTTGATGTTAGTGCTGGCCTGCTCCTGTCAGCGAAGGGATCAGTCATATCCCATGGTGGAGGTACCTGTGCCGGATACAGACTTCTATGAAGCTGGTCTGGCAGAAGTCGAACGTCGGGTACAGAACAGCCCGGGCAATGCCGATGCCCATTTGAAAAAGGCCCTTTACCTGGAGGCTTTGGGAAACTCCGAAGCAGCGCTTTCTGCCATTAATCAGGCTATCGCGTTGGATCCTACTCCCGATTACCTATTGAAACAAGCGCAGTTGCATAAGGTAATGGGTGATTACCAGCAAGCATTGAACAGTGTATCCAGGGCTCAATTACTAGGGGGAGACTATCCCGATATGTGGCATTTATTAGCCAGCCTGAATTATTTGCAGGACAACTATGACGCCGCCTTATCACAGGTAGAAAAGGCCCTTCAAAAACACCCCAAGGGTATTCACTATAATCTGGTAAAGGGGCAGATACATTGGGCCTTAAATGATACCCTGCAAGCTCAGGCCAGCCTGATAGAGGCGACTGAAAGTCAGGAAGTTCGGTATGAATCCTTAAAACAGTTAGTCACTATAAATCGGGTCATCGGTGATTATGAGAAGGCCTTCCAGTATCTAATGCTAAACCGTCAACAACAAAAGGGAGATCGCAGTTTGATGTTTATTCAGGGACAATTGCTGAGGGAAACATCCCAACTTGACAGTGCCATGGCGGTATTCAGCCAATTGCAAAAACGCGATAGTACGGACTACAGATTATTTCAGGAAAGAAGTTTGATCCATTTCGAAAAAAGACGTTACGATTCCGCGCTTTATTATAGCGAAAAGACACTGGCTCTGAATTCTAATTATTTACCCGCTATGCTTACGCAGGCGAGGGTTTACGATAGGCGCAATTACTTCAGCACTGCCCTGAAATCTTATGAAGCTATCATAGCCATTGATTCCACCTATTCACCTGCAGTTGAGGAGTTGGAAAAACTAAATGGAAAAATTGCATATTTGCAGAGAGTACGAAAAACTAGAGAAAGGAATGCAGGTTTGAAGATCTTAAAACCTATACCTTCCAAGGACAATAACTAATGAGTGACAAAACCAATATAAAGATCACCTTGCCGGATGGTTCCATCAAAGAATTCCCTAAAGGAACTACCGGGATGGAGATTGCACGAAGTATTAGCGAGGGTCTGGCTCGGAATGTGCTGGCGGCCAAAGTAAATGGCGAGGTATGGGACGCAAACCGTCCCATTACTTTCGACTCTCCACTACAACTACTAACATGGTCCGATGAAGAGGGTAAGACTACCTTTTGGCATTCTACTGCTCACCTGATGGCGGAGGCTCTGGAAGCCCTTTATCCGGGGGTCAAATTCGGGATAGGTCCTCCCATTGACAGTGGCTTTTACTACGATGTGGATTTCGGAGATATTGAATTCGGAGCGGATGATCTGCAAAAAGTTGAGCAAAAAATGCTGGAGCTGGCTCGTCAGAAAAACGCCTACCAGCGCCAGGAAATTGGCAAGGATCAGGCCGTGGCCTATTTCCAAGAAAAAGGCGATCAGTATAAACTGGAACTTTTGAAGGATCTCATTGATGGAGAGATAACCTTTTACCAGCAGGGCGATTTTATTGATCTGTGCCGAGGCCCACATATCCCTCACACCGGATTTATCAAAGCCATCAAATTGTTGAATGTGGCAGGGGCATATTGGAGGGGTGATGAGAAGAACCTCCAGTTGACCCGTATATACGGGGTTTCATTTCCTAAAAACAAGGAACTTCAGGAGCATCTGGCGCTTCTGGAAGAAGCACGGAAACGAGATCATCGAAAGTTGGGTAAAGAGTTAGAGTTGTTTGCCTTTTCCGAAAAAGTGGGGATGGGGCTGCCACTTTGGTTGCCCAAAGGCACCCAATTGCGGGAGCGACTGGAGCAGTTTTTAAGAAAGGCTCAGGTAAAAGCCGGCTATGATCCCGTAGTTACCCCTCACATCGGAGCAAAGAACCTATATGTTACCTCAGGCCATTATGAGAAATATGGGGAAGACAGTTTTCAGCCTATTCAGACTCCCCATGAAGGGGAGGAGTTCCTGTTAAAACCTATGAACTGTCCTCATCACTGCGAGATCTTCAAGGTGCGACCGCGTTCCTATAAAGAGCTTCCGCTGCGATTGGCTGAATTCGGCACCGTATATCGGTATGAGCAGCATGGTGAATTGCACGGCCTAACCCGAGTGCGGGGATTTACCGTGGATGATGCTCATATATTTTGCAGGCCCGATCAAGTAAAGGACGAATTCCTGAAAGTAATTGATCTGACATTATACGTGTTAAGGGCGTTGAACTTTGAAAATTTTACTGCCCAATTGTCATTTAGAGATCCTGACAACCAGGAAAAGTACATTGGTAATGATGAAGTTTGGGATCGTGCTGAAAGAGAAATTACAGAAGCAGCCCTTGAAAAAGAGCTTCCAACGGTAACTGAATATGGTGAGGCAGCATTCTATGGTCCGAAATTGGATTTTATGGTTAAAGATGCTCTGGGGCGCACTTGGCAGCTGGGTACTATTCAAGTAGATTACAATCTTCCGGAGCGCTTTCAGTTGGAATATATCGGCGCCGATAATCAACGGCATCGCCCGGTGATGATCCATAGGGCACCCTTCGGATCTATGGAGCGATTTACGGCAGTGCTGATCGAACATTGTGGGGGTAATTTTCCATTATGGCTATCACCGGAACAGATTGCCGTCTTGCCCATATCCGAAAAGTTCCACCATTATGCCCAGGATCTCTTTAAGCAGTTGGAGGCCCAGGATATTACGGGCTTCCTGGACGACAGAGATGAAAAGATCGGTAGAAAGATCAGGGATGCGGAAGTCAAGAAAGTACCCTATATGTTGATCGTAGGAGAGCGTGAACAGGCAGAAGAATTGGTTTCGGTCCGAAAGCATGGTGAAGGTGACTTGGGACAAATGCCTTTAGCGCGATTCATTCAGTTTTTTAAGGACGAAATCACCAAAGAATTGCAGCATAATTAACAATGGATATCTTTGATTATTTGAATAATAACAGCGATATTTGCCACTCATTTTTCTTAACCAAACAAGGAGGAAACTATTAGGAGACCAAGAAGACGAGGTTACCGAGGACGCGTCGAGGAACCTTACAAAGTAAATGACAAAATTGCCGCTCAATTTGTGCGGGTAGTAGGCGATAACGTAAAGGTAGATATTTACGATATTCAGACCGCCCTGAAGTTGGCAAAGGAGCAGAATCTGGATTTAGTGGAAATCTCACCTAAAGCTGATCCTCCGGTTTGTAAGATCGTAGATTATTCAAAGTTCAAATACGATCAGAAGAAAAAACAGAAAGAAATAAAATCCAAGGCACAGAAAACGGTGCTGAAGGAGATAAGGTTTGGTCCCAATACCGATGAGCATGATTTTAATTTTAAGTTGAAACATGCCATTAATTTCTTGAAGGACGGTGCTAAGGTGAAGGCCTATGTGCATTTCGTGGGCCGTACTATTGTGTTTAAGGAGAGGGGAGAGATCTTATTGCTGCGATTGGCCCAGGAATTGGAAGAATATGCCAAGGTTGACCAATTGCCCAAATTAGAGGGAAAACGCATGTTTTTAATGCTGTCGCCCAAAAAGATTAAAAAATAAAAAGATGCCTAAAGTAAAAACGAAATCAGGTGCAAAAAAACGTTTTCGACTTACCGGGACTGGTAAGATCAAGCGAAAGCACGCTTATAAGAGTCACATTCTAACCAAGAAGGAGACCAAGCAAAAGCGGAACCTTACGCATTTTACCTTAGTGGATAAAGCGGATGTTCCCAGAGTTAAGAAAATGTTGAACTTGTAGTTCAACTATTTGAAGGTTGTTTCACCGGACTGCATGGTTTAAAGTATCCTTGAGGTCACCTGTAGTCAAAAAACTAAAATTATGCCTAGATCAGTAAACAGCGTAGCTTCCAAAGCTCGCAGAAAAAGAGTCCTTAAGTCGGCTAAGGGTTATTGGGGCCGTCGAAAGAACGTTTATACCGTAGCAAAAAATGCCGTAGAAAAAGGTATGCAATATGCATATCGGGATCGTAGAGTTAAAAAACGCGAATTCCGTAAGCTCTGGATTTTGAGGATCAACGCCGGAGCGCGTGAACACGGCCTTTCCTATTCTCAATTGATAGGTGGCCTTAAAAAAGCCAACATTGATTTGAACCGCAAAGTGCTGGCAGACCTTGCCATGAACCACCCAGAGGCTTTCAAAGCGGTGGTTGATAAAATCAAGTAGATATTTAAGTCAGGTAACGTATTGAAGATCCCGGGATTCCTCGGGATCTATTTATGTTTGATCAAATTTCTCCTAAAGTTGGTCGAATTAATCCCTGTGCCCCTATCAAATGTTAAATAAATGCTTTAATTAGTAGCGGTTTTTCTCAAGGGAATACCACTAGAAATTTTTACTAACCAACTAAAATCAACTAATGGAATTCATTGATAAATATTCCGGCCTCGTAATGGATATGGCAGTGCAGTACGCTCCCAAGATCCTATTGGCGCTGGTGGTTCTCATTGTAGGTTTGCGTATTGTAAAGTTACTGATGAACCTCATGCGCAAGGCGCTGAACACCCGGAGTGTAGAAGAAACCTTAAGCAGATTTTTATCTAATTTGATTGGCTGGCTGCTCAAGTTGGTGGTTTTTATCAGCGTGTTCTCCATTTTGGGAGTAGAGACTACTTCATTTGTAGCATTATTGGGTGCCGCCGGCCTGGCGGTCGGCCTGGCCTTGCAGGGTTCACTGGCGAATTTTGCCGGTGGTGTTTTGATCCTGTTATTCAAACCTTTCAAAGTAGGGGATAAGATCCAATCCATGGACAGGACCGGTAATGTTAAAGAAATCCAAATATTTAATACCATTCTAACCACAGCAGACAATAAAACAGTAATACTGCCTAATGGAGCAGTCATGAATGGAGATATAATCAATTATTCAGTAGAAGGCGTTATACGAGTCGATCTCACCGTAGGGATCTCTTATGACTCGGACATCCGAAAAGCCAAAGAGCTGTTGATGCAAATCATGCAGGAACACCCTAAGGTTTTAAAAGATCCAGCCCCCTTCGTGGGAGTTGAGGCTCTAGCCGATAGCTCCGTAAACTTGGCGGTGAGGCCTCATTGTAATCCCGATGACTATTGGGAGGTATACTTCGAGGTGCTGGAAAGCTGCAAAATGGCTCTGGATGCTGCGGGAATCAGTATTCCCTTCCCACAACTGGATGTGCACATGGATAAATAGGGCAAAAACCTGCTGATACAAGCGTTTTAGGACGATTTATAAAATTTTCTGGAATTTTTCGGGTTACTTTCGCGGTTTTCTGGGTATTAATTATACTTATCAGAGATAAAATATAACTATTTTATGAGCGTGTTCCAGAAACTAGTTGGCAAAATAAGCCAGTCGTTAGGTATAGTCCTTACCTGTACCGTGATCATCTTAATATTCGTGCAGATCGTCCGCGTGATCCTGACTTAAAGAATCCAGTTCATATCATTATAGCTTGATCTTTTTACAGTGAGGGTGTGCTCTCAAGTATGATCCAATGATCCTTTGAATATCTTGATTATCGAAATAGGGGACTATGCAGTCCGTAAGATCGCTTAACTGCGACTGCTGCAGACTATCGTCAGCAAATCCAAAACCCTTGTAGACACCGTTTTCCACCCATACCAGGGAGGTCTCGTCATCCTTGCGACCGGAACCTAACAACAAGAAGGAGTTGTTCAAGTGATTGAACTGCTCAAGACTAAGTTGAACCCGACGGTTGTACGATTCCGGGGATTCCTCTGCCACACAAGCTCCCTGACAATTTCCCTGATCATACTCCAGACAGGCTTGGGGTAATTTCTGAATGTTACTCAACCTTTTGCATAGGCCGTGATCCTCAACCTGCTTTCTCAAGTAATCCCAGGCTTGATCAAAACTTCTGAATGAAATAATGGGTTGTTCAATGGGCCTGGATTTGGCTACTGCCAAGCGCAAGTAACCATTACCGTCAAAGTACTGATGGATCCCCCAGCAGGCTTGAGTAAAGCGCTGTGAGCGATTGAACCGGGGCCAGTATTTCTTGATCTCATGGGATTCCAGCAACAAGGCAATAAGCTCATTGCCGCAGAGTTCGAAGGTGATATTATTGATCTGGTAGCGAAAGTCCATGGATCTTTGAGATCGTCCGAACTGCACAAAATGATTGAGTACCCGTTGACGAATATTTTTGGCCTTACCCACATAAATTACCTGGGCTTTCTTATTCAGGAAATAATAGACTCCCACCGATTCCGGCAATGCCTCGAAATCTTCGGTATCTAAATTAGGAGGTAAGATGCCTTCTCGGGAGAATCGATTCAAGGCGTGTTCCAGTTGGTTATTATGGTCGTTCTTAATAAGATAGTCCAACAAGGCTACGGTAGCGCGGGCATCACCAAAGGCCCGGTGGCGATGTTCAATGGGTATGCCTAGAGTAGCACATAGCGTTCCCAGGCCGTAGCTGTGTAAACCGGGAATCACCTGCCTGCTCAGTCGAACCGTGCATAACTTCTTGCGAAAATAATTGACCCCCAGGCTGTAAAACTCCCGTCGCATGAAGGAATAGTCAAAACCAGCATTGTGGGCCACAAAAATTTTGTCCTTGGTGATAGATTGGATCTTAGGAGCTATGTCTTTGAAAATAGGGGCGGAGGAAACCATCTCGTTGGTGATACCCGTGAGCAGAGTGACGTACGGTGGTATTTCCTTTTCGGGATTCACCAGGCTATGGAATTCGTCAACGATTTTCTTACCATCAAAAATATAAATGGCTACTTCCGTGATGCGATTACGCCCGGCAAAGCCTCCGGTGGTTTCCAGATCGATGACAGCGAACGTGCTCAAAGGCCTTCTTGATTAAGTAGTCGGATGGCGCTCAGACAAGCTGTGAAAACACGCTTGTGGTCGTGGTTGATCCTAAGATACTCCCGTACAATAGTATCGCGATAGTAATTGTCGGGTTTACGCCGGTACATGTTACCCGCCTGATAGCTTGAACGGTCCTTTATACCGTTCAGCTCCTTGTCCAATTCCAGTCGACGTCCCTGGCACTCCAGCAGCACGAAGCGATCGTTGCGATCGTGGCGGTATACCTTTTGGATGTCATAGGGCTTTAAGGTGAACTCCTGCATCAATTGGTGGGATCTTTGTAAAAGTACTTCTAGGTCGCAGGGCAGCACTTTGATCACGGGGTGGGCTTTGATCACCCTCTGGTGAGCAAAGCGTTGTCGGTATAGTAAATCAATATTCCTTTGATATAGATCAAACCGCAGTACCATATCGCTTAGTACCAGAATCAGTGAATCGCGGTTGTCTTTAAAAGAGAATATTTTCATATGACAATAAAAGTAGTAAAATACTAAATTAATTAGTATTAATAACTGAGTATTTTTTTAGTAAATTTCCAGCAACCAACATGAAGTTCCCATGTGTTACGACGTTGCTTATTTGACTAAGAAGATTGAGTACTACGAAAAACGTTTCAATGCCTCCTACGGGAATATTCCTTTTGCTCCCATGTATCACAGCAATGGCTTTGATCACATGGACCTACCGGTCATCACCAACGAAGAACCTTCCACTATTCAAATGTATAGCTGGGGACTGATCCCCGCCTGGGTCAAGGACCCGGAAAAAGCACAAAAAATCCAAAACCAGACCCTTAATGCCCGGGATGATACCTTATTTGAGAAGCCGTCCTTCAAGCATGCGGCTCAACACCGGCGATGTCTGGTTTTAGTGGATGGATTTTACGATCACCATTGGAAAGATCAGAAGTCCTTTCCTTATTACATTCAGAGAAAAGACCACGAGTCCTTTGCTATGGGAGGCATTTGGGAGAGCTGGCGATTTAAGGAGATGGTACGCCACACTTTTTCTATAATCACCACCGATCCCAATGAGAGAATGGCCTGGATTCACAATCGCCCACGAGCTTCTGAGGGTCCTCGCATGCCTTTTATATTGAGCCCAGAGGACGAGCGAAAATGGATTGATCCCGCATTATCCCCTCAGGAAGTCCAGGATTTGATTAAACCTTTGCCCCAGGAATACTTATCGGATCATACGGTGGGCCGACTGCGCGGTAAGGCCTACCCTGGTAATGTTGCTTCGATCAGGGACTCCGTCACCTATCAGGAGTTATCGACGCAGCAGGGAAGCTTGTTTTGAGGAAGTGCCTAGGATAGTGAATTCCACTCTTCGGTTAAGACGCCGGTTCAGTTCACGGTCATTATTGGCTATGGGTCGGGTATCTCCATATCCTTTAGTCTGCAATCTGCTGGAGGCAATGCCTTGCTGCACCAGGTAGTCTTTTACCCGATCCACCCGTTCCCACGAAAGTTGCAGATTGAGCTCAGGCTGACCCACATTGTCGGTATGCCCACCCAGCTCGATCTCTAGTTGAGGGTATTCCTTAAGCAGTGTTGCCAATTTGTCCAGCTCACTGAAAGACTCCTGCAGTAACTCGGCTTTGGAGCGCACAAAAAAGATGTTCTCAATGGGTATTTTCTCCCCTTCAGCCAGCGGGATCAATTGCAGGTCAACCTGAATTTCTCCATATTTTTTTGCTTCGCTGAGGTCAATGGTTTGGTGCAACGAAATGAACCCTGGAGTTTTAGCCAGGAATTGATAGGCCCTACCATGGGGTAATACCATTTTGTAAGATCCGTCCAGCGGATTGGAGCGGGCAATGCCCTGTTCCTGATGGCCCTGGGTAAGGTGAAAAGTGATGTCAGCTTGCAGGGGTTGCTGATTATTGGCATCCAGCACTCTTCCTTTAACCATTACCACGGGATCGGGTTGTACTTCTTGGGGAAGTGCAATGCGATAAATATCCCGGGAATTATTAACGAGGTTCTTGGAAACGAAATAAGCGTATTTACCTTTAGCCGCTAAAGAGTAATAGGCGTCCCAGGTATTGCTGTTGACGGAAGGTCCCAGGTTGATAGGCTTGGACCAGTTGTTCCAGGTATCATCTAATCGTTTGGCGTAGAAAATGTCGCTTCCGCCATAACCTCCATGTCCTTCCGACGCAAAGTAAAGGGTCTTTCCATCTGCCGCCAGGAAGGGGGCGAAATCGGCTCCACTGGTATTAATGACGACACCCAGGTTCACGGGCTTTCCCCATTTGCCATTTTTGCATAGGCTTACATAGATGTCCTGATCCCCGTATCCCTCACGTCGGTGAACCGACATGAAAAGCACTTTGCCGTTAGCGGCCATGGCATAATCCACATAAGGACTGAAGTTGTAAAAATCTTCGATGTGGATCTTTGATGGATAGGTCCAACCGTTCTTGGACCGGTAGCTGATAGAAACGCCCTTTTTAACGTAGCCACCTTTGATATATTCATTTATGAGTAGTAGGCTGTTGCCATCAGGCGATACCGAACTAACTCCATTAGGATGCTGGTCGTTAAGGGGCCAGCCCATGTTTCGTATCGCAGTCCATTTTTGTCCGTCGAAGGTGGCGACATAGATATCCTGGTCATCCTGCTTACCACGAATGTTCTTAGGGTAGTTTTGCCGACAGAAATAAAGGGTTTTGCCATCACTGGAGATCACCGGTTTGGTTTCCGTATAGGAGGTGTTGACCGCTGTGCCCAGATGTTCCTTGGGACTATTGAACAACAATTTTGTTGAATGCACCTGCGCCGGAACCTGACAGATTGCACCCAAGCAGATAATGAGGGACCACAATAAGCTTTTCATTGTTTTTTGAAATAGCTGTATCCCTCAAAAATAGGGGTTATTTACGTTCAATTACTTTCAGAACGGCCTCAAATATGTCATTGGTACCTAAACCATATTTTTCCATTAATTCGGCAGGTTTGCCGCTTTCACCGAAGCTGTCATTTACTCCGACCATTTCCATGGGAGTAGGCAGTTGTTGGGACAATAATTGCGATACACTGCCTCCTAAGCCGCCGTTTATTTGGTGTTCCTCTGCAGTTATCGCACATTTGGTTTTCATAACCGAATCTAAGATGGCTTGATTGTCCAGTGGTTTTATAGTATGTATGTTAATTACCTCGGCGCTAATTCCTTTGGATGCTAACAGGGCTTCTGCTTCGATAGCGTGCCACAGCAGGTGTCCGGTAGCGAATATGCTTACATCCGACCCTTCGATGAATTTTACAGCTTTTCCTATTTCAAAATTCTGATCTTCGGGGGTGAATACAGGTACTTTAGGCCGTCCAAACCTTAAATAAACCGGGCCGTGGTGTACTGCGATGGCCATGGTAGCGGCCTTGGTCTGATGATAGTCGCAGGGATTGATCACGGTCATATTCGGCAGCATCTTCATCATGCCCAGATCTTCCAGCATTTGATGTGTGGCCCCGTCCTCACCCAACGTAATTCCCGCGTGTGAAGCACAGATCTTGACATTCTTTTCCGAGTAGGCTATGGACTGCCTTATCTGGTCATAAACCCTACCGGTAGAGAAATTAGCAAAGGTACCGGTAAATGGTATTTTACCTCCTATGGACATGCCGGCAGCCAGACCCATCATGTTTGCCTCAGCTATACCCACTTGAAAAAACCGCTGGGGGAATTCATTTTTGAAATCTCCCATTTTTAAGGAACCTGTGAGATCAGCGCACAATGCAACCACGTCTTGATTATTGCGGCCCACTTCCAATAAGCCGGCGCCGAACCCCGATCGGGTGTCTTTTTTCTCTGTGTAGGTGTATTTTGTCATTTTCCGAATAGGTTTAAAGTTTTGGTTGTTCCCGATTTGATTTCAAAGGTATATATTTTTGTAAACTTGCTACCCAAGGCGTTTTCGGCCCTGAATACCAACTTGTATTGACCAGGCTGTATGCCCATGGTCTCTCTGGGCTTGCCGCTTATGTTCAGGACCCAGCGTTGGGTTTGGTCGTTGTTTATCACATAAAGGCTACCATGACCGGTAACATTGGTATTGATGTTCAACACACCGGGAGCAGCAATGTTCAGGGTAGTGGTTTGGTCGGGCAAGATCTCTACTTTGCGGCGTATGCGAGGTAAGGTCAAAATTTCCAAATCGTAATCCCCTGCCAAATAGGTTTCTCGACCGGTTATGGTCTGTGTATGGATCACCGCTGGTTTACCGGCCCTCCGAACCAACACCGATACTGGCCCTCCATACTCACTGTAATTATGTTGTGACATCTGCAAATGTCCCTGGGGTGTTTTGAGGTTAATTACGTTGTGTTTTCCACCCTGGAACAGGATATTTCTTTTAGCTACCGGTGGAATGGTGTTGGCTATGATATTATAACTTAGTACTGCGTCCACAATTACGCTGTCGGGCCTTCCCCGGTTATCGCGGTAATGGAGGAATTCAAAGGCCGATTGTTTAGTAACACTGTTTATGAAACTAACGTTTATATCGGTTTCGCGGGGAGCATTTTGGTGATCCAGCAATTCTACGCTTACAGTGGTTTCACCTAAAGTCTGTTGCAGTGTTTGACCTAGCACGTTGCGAAATGCGGGGATATTCTTAGCATCGAAAAATCGTCCCAGACAGTTGAACTGAACCTCAAAATCCTGATCCATGCCTAAGCCGATGATAAATGGCCGTAGAAATATACGTTTGCGCTGCAGCACGCGGGATACCTGGCAAGGATCCCCATCGCAAGATTCCAGCCCATCGGTGATTATGATCACGATATTCCGATAGGTAACGTCCGATGGAAAGTCCTTTTCCAATTGCTGTAAGGAGTAAGCGATAGGAGTGGTTCCTTTGGGAGCCACTGCTCGAAGCTTCCTTATGATCTGGTCGTGATTATTAGTATCAAAACCAACTTCCAGCTTACTGTCTTCACAATTTTGCAACCTGCGATCGAACTGATGTCCATAAACACGCAGAGCCAGCTCCACTCGACTGTCGGACCGCAGGGAATCTACCATGTCGGAAAGTAACCTCTTGGCTGCTCCCATGCGAGTAGTGCCTTCCCAATTACTTAGCATGCTGCCGGATCCGTCCAGCAGGAACAAGATGCGGGTCTTTTGGGGGATGTTCTGATATTGTTGCTGTCCCCACAGGGGGAAAGCGAGTAATAGGCTTATAATCAAACCACAGAGCCGTAAAAAAATGGCCTTCATGAATCGCTGCTAGTAATCCCCTAAGGTTTCTTCTAATTGATCTAAGGCGCTGGCCAGCTGTTCGTCGTTAGGAGGGATGCCATGCCACTTGTGCGAACCTACCATAAAGTCAACGCCATATCCCATTTCGGTTGACATGATGTTGATCACGGGTTTGCCTTGGCGGCTAAGCGCTACGGCCGCTTCCATTTGGGGTATCAACTGATTGAGATCATTTCCCTGACTTTGCAGCACCTCCCAACCGAATGCTTCCCATTTGGCCTTAATGTTTTTAAGAGAGATCACGTCGTCAACCGGGCCATCTATCTGTTGGCCGTTATAGTCAAGAGTGGCCACCAAATTATCCACTTGGTGATGAGCGGCGTACATAGCGGCTTCCCATATTTGGCCCTCCTGCTGCTCTCCGTCACCCATCAGCACGAATACCGTCTGGAGATCGCCGCTTAGTTTTTTGGCCTGTGCAGCACCAATAGCTACCGATAAACCTTGACCCAAGGAACCTGAAGCCACTCGGACTCCTGGCAGACCTTCCTCAGTAGCCGGGTGCCCTTGCAACCTGGAGTTGATCTTGCGAAAGGTATTTAGTTCCTCTAAAGGGAAGTAACCGCACCGGGCTAGCACGCTGTACCATAAAGGGCTGATGTGACCATTGGATAAGAAGAACATATCCTCACCACCACCTTGCATGTTGAATTTGGGATCATGTTTCAAAAGGTGGAAATACATGGCAACCATAAAATCCGTACATCCCAAAGATCCTCCGGGATGACCTGACTGGCAAGCATGGACCATTCTCACTATATCTCGCCGCACTTGCGAAGCGATCTTTTCCAGGGTTTCGATTTTAGGTGCCGATACCGGCTCGGTTGTTTGATTCATGGTATTTCTATCAATTTACAATTTGGCACTATAATAGCTGATATTGCCCACATTATCTACTACTTTCAAACGCAGATTTCCTTTAAAGGGAATTGAGGGATCAAGTTTTTCGGACCACAGCAAATTTCGCTTATAGTCGTAATTCATTAAAACCCATTTACCATCGATCTCCAAGCGGTAACTGTCTATGCCGCTCATCGGGTCCTTGATCACGAAGGCAATACTTTCGGCATTAATGCGAGCCGCCTTGATCTGTGGCTTTACGGTGTCCGCCAGGATGGTGTAGGTGCCCCAATTTCGAGTTTTGAATTGCAGTTTGTCTCCTTTCCATTGCCCTCCCACGTAACTGGTCTTTCCCGATTTATTGATGGCATATACTGTTGTTTTGGATTTAATCGGGTAATTAAGGTGAGGCTTGAGGGTGACTGTTATATTTTTTCGCAAAGGATAAAGGTCTTCGCTTATCGTAAAGTACTCCCGATTTTTCTCAAGATCAGTTCGGTAGTGGGTGGTGAGAAACAAGGTATCGAAAAGAGCGGTTTTGCCGGCATAAAGCTCCAGGTGATCTCCAAAATAGTTAAACTCACGTCCACCGGGCATTACGGCTTTAAAATCAAAGGTCACCACTTCATCCTGAAAGCGCAGCGAATCGGGTAGCCCTTGATCAAGATCCCAAATCATGACACCGGCGCCGTTAATTTCATAGCTGGGTTTTACTTCGTAACGCATGCGATTGGCATAGATTTCTACACAAACATTCTCTTGAGTACTTGCCGGTGTTTCAATGACCAGGTTATTATCGGAAATCCAGTGTCTTATCTCAGCGGACGACCGATAGGACTTTTTGCTGATGGATGACAGTGGCTGACTCCCGGATAAGTTGAAAATTACCTGGCTGCTGTTATTGTGAATATCCCATAAATTAATTTGGAATTGGTAAGTGGAGCCAGCCTCTATTGTGACCAAGCCATCTTGCGAATTGGTTTTATAAAAGGGCAGTTGGTTACCGTCGGCCCGATAAAGTTTGGCAAATCGTCTACCTTTGCGCATGGCCGTTTCATAATCGGTATGAACCAATATATTGCGGGTCTCCGCAAAACTAAAGCGTTCAATATTTTGTTGGAAAGCTTGTTGGCCGTTCACTAGTAATTCGATGCAAGGCACTCCGTTGCGGTTATTAGCACCATTCAGACGGTCATGTGCCAGCAGTTCCACCCCAATTTTGCCAAAAGCAGATATCAAACCAGGAATAGAGTAATGGCTTCCTTTTTTGATTACATCAAACTCGAAGCGCCCGTATTGATCGTTGATACGGCTGCTAGTAGTCATGGTACGCAGTACCACTTTTCTTACTTCAGGAGCAATATTGTCTTTGATTTCTGAAAAATCCTGTTTCAACGGGTTCAAAGGCCGCTGGCTGCCATCCCGGATCTCAAAATGAAGATGAGGTCCTCCTGAGGATCCGCTGTTACCGGAGTATCCCAGCAATTGCCCCTTTTTCAAAGCGAATTGACTTTTATCCGGAAATAGTTCAATGGTAAATGATTTGTTTTGGTATTGGGCCTTTCGTACATATTCAGCAATGTCTTTTTGATATGCTTTAAGATGGGCATAGACAGTAGTGGTACCGTTTGGGTGCTGTAAATAAATGGCATTTCCGTAACCCCCTTCAGAAACTTTGATACGGCTAACGTAGCCGGCAGCGCTGGCATAAATCTCCAACCCTTGCACCCCGGAAGTCTTTATATCCAAGCCAGCATGAAAATGGCTGGATCGTAACTCCCCCATGGTACCTGAGAGGTAGTTTTGCAGGCCCGGGCGTACGGGAAACATGTACAGATCCTCAATTTTGGGAACTGTAGGTTCAGGAGCTCCTTGCGCGTAAAGTAGGCAGGGCCCCACCAAAAAAAGTGCAATCAGTATTTTACTTAATTTCAACTTCTAAAAGTGTTTGATCTCCAATAAAAGCTTCCAGCTGGTTGCCAATAGCTACTGGTCCCACTCCCTGGGGCGTACCGGTGAAAATAATGTCACCTTTTTTCAGGGTAAAAAATTGTGAGATATAAGAGATAATATAGTCAAAGTCATATATCATCAAACTGGTATTGCCCTGTTGTCGTATTTCTCCATCAATTTTCAATCCAAAATCTAATTTCCTGATATCTCCGAAGTGATTTACAGGATAGAATTCCGAAATGGGAGCGGAGCTGTTAAATCCTTTTGCTAAGGCCCAGGGCAATCCTTTTTCTTTGGCATATTGCTGCAAATCCCGGGCCGTAAAATCAATTCCAATACCCATCTGGTCGTAATATTGGGAAGCAAATTTCTGTTGTATATGCTTTCCTGTTTTGCAAATCTTTAGAATTATCTCTACTTCATAGTGGATGTCAGTTGAAAAATCAGGATAGTAAAACGGATCATTGTTCCGTAATACTGCTGTATCGGGTTTAAAAAAAATAACGGGCGAAGTGGGTGGTTCATTGTTTAGCTCTTTTATATGAGCCACATAATTCCGACCAACAGCAAGTATTTTCATGCCTTTATTTGTAGCAAAAATAATTGATATTTACAGTTATAAAATCATTTTTTTGATAAATGTGATTCATGCTGGCTCACAATCCTATCCACAGCTTGTTTCATGTCCGCAGCACTATGGATTTTTCGCATTCGAGCAGCTAAATACTGAACGAAATAGCACTAAAAGCTCAATTCGGTTTTAATCTTTTCAATAAAAGCGCATATTTATGCAATTCTTTAAATTCAATAAATGAATAAACATATTTACGATTCCGGGGTAATTGGCAACTGTGCATACATAGCCCATGTACAGAAGGACACAAATATCAATTGGATGTGTTGGCCCCGGTTTGATGACAGCTTTATTTTTGGAGGCCTGCTGGATGAAGAGAAAGGGGGTAGTTTTTCGCTCCTTCCTCCCTCAGATGAATTTGAAAGTGTTCAGTATTATATAGAGAACACCAATGTCCTGTGCACGGAGATCACCTATTCGGAGGGGACCTATCGGGTAACGGATTTCGCCCCTAGGTTCTTTCAATACGAACGATACTACAAACCCTTGATGCTGGTGCGAAAGATTGAGCGGTTGTCCGGAAATCCGCAGGTTAGGGCTACTTGCAAACCTGTGGCGGAGTACGGTCAGAAAAAGCTGCAAAGGATCCAGGGTAGCAACCACTTGAAATTCTTTGGGCTGGAAGATGAATTAAGACTCAATACCAATATAAGTTTTAGTTACTTGTTAGAATATGAGCCATTCGTGCTTAATGAAACCAAATATTTGGTGCTCACCTACGGCGCCCCGCTTGAAGCTCCCCTGGAGAGTACTGCAGAATCCTTCTTAAACAAAACAATCAAGTATTGGCGAACTTGGGTAAAGCGTACATCCATTGGCAACTTCCACCAGGCACAGGTTATACGATCGGCATTGGTGCTAAAAATACATCAATATGAGGACACAGGGGCTATTATCGCTTCCAGTACTACTAGTTTACCGGAGTCGCCGGGATCTGGGCGAAACTGGGATTACCGGTTTTGTTGGCTCAGGGATACTTTCTATACTTTAAACGCTTTCAATAACATTGGACACTTTGAGGAGTTAGACAAGTATTTTCATTACATCGCTAATATTACCCTGAAATCTCCGCATCGGTTCCAGCCTTTGTATTCCGTCAGCGGACAAACAAATCTGGTTGAGAAGAACGTGGATCTGAAGGGTTATTTGGGCAACAATCAACCGGTGCGGGTGGGCAATCAGGCTTATGAGCATATTCAAAACGATGTCTACGGCCAGGTATTGGTTTCTCTGCTGCCACTATACGCGGACAAACGGTTTATCATCGGCGAAAGGACAGAATCCAAAAAAATGATCTTTCAGATCCTGGATAGCATTGAACGCACCATGAATGAAAAAGATGCCGGATTGTGGGAGTTTCGGGAACTCAATCAATATCACTGTTATACCTTTCTATTTCATTGGGCAGGAACTTGTGCCGCTATGAAAGTAGCCTATGAGCTGGGCGACCAGGAAATGGCGCAAAAGGCCTTGGCTTTACGAGAGCAAGCAGCCGAGAAATTGGAAGGCTGTTTTGATAGCGACAGGGGAGTATATACCCAAGCCATCGGAACCCCCAATTTAGATGCCAGTAGTCTGCAATTGATCCTGATGAACTACCTGGATCCTGCGGGAGACAAGGCCGCCAGGCATTTGGTGGCTTTGGAGTCTGAATTAAAATCCGCTAATGGACTTTTTTATCGTTATAAGCACCAGGACGACTTCGGAACTCCGGAAACCACTTTTTTGATTTGTGCGTTTTGGTATGTAGAGACCTTGGCTGCCGTAGGACGTGTGGATGATGCTATTGAAAAGTTTGAATCTCTATTAAAGTACAGCAATCATCTGGGGTTGCTCAGTGAGGATGTGGATGCAGAAACAGGAAGTCAATGGGGGAATTTTCCCCAAACCTATAGCCATGTGGGATTGGTAAACGCGGCATACCGAATTGCTAAAAAACTGGATCGACCTAATTTCTTGTAATGGCCAAGCGCAGCGGACATGCGGATTTACCCTTACACTACGGAAGGGTACCTGCGTGGCTAGCTAAACGTATGCAATTGCTCGGCGGGGCAATTGTAGAAGCTATTGTCTTGGACTTTGGCAAAAAAGAGGTGCTTCGCCGATTAAGTGATCCTTTTTGGTTCCAGTCCTTGGGCTGTGTAATGGGTATGGATTGGCATTCATCTGGTATTACCACCTCAGTAATGGGTGCCCTCAAGCGTGCTATAAACCCTTCAAGTCATGAATTGGGGATTTACATATGCGGAGGTAGAGGCAAGAATTCGCTGAAAACTCCTCAAGAGCTAATGGAGGTCGCTCAACGGACAGGCCTGAACAGTCACCAGTTAATACGCTCCAGCAAGCTTAGTGCTAAGGTTGATAATACCGCCATTCAAGACGGTTTCCAGCTGTACCTTCACAATTTCATATTAACGGACGATGGCTCATGGGCGGTGGTACAACAGGGGCTGAACGATGACACGGGTATGGCCCGTCGTTATCACTGGCATTCTCCGGATATGGTTTCATTTGTGGATGATCCACATGCCTGTGTAACCGGAACCAATCAAGGGTTGATCCTGAATTTAGCACACAGCCAAGCCCAACCAACCAGGAAGGGTATTATGGATATGGTTCAGGAGGATCACGGACTCTTAGTTCAGGAAATGCGCAAGATGGTAATGCCGGGCCATCACGATGTCCGAACCAAGGATGTGAATATTAAGAGATTAGGTAGTATACTGGCACTGGTTCAGGATCATGGACTTACAGAAAATTTTGAAGAATTGCTGCTAACCAGGGGATTGGGACCCAGAACGCTGCAATCGATGACTTTGGTTAGTGAGGTCATATACGGTACTGCCAGTAGATTTGAAGATCCTGCCCGGTTTTCATTTGCACATGGGGGCAAGGACGGGCATCCATTTCCGGTTCCCTTAGAGGTATATGACCAGACCATCGAAATGCTTCATAAAGCGCTGCAGCAAGCCAGGCTTGGTCACTCTGATAAAAAATTGGCTTTCAAGAATCTACACCAGGCAGCCAAAAGGCTGGAGCAGGATTTTGTACCCAATGATGACCTCCATAAAGTGATCGCTAAGGAACGGCGTGACAGTCATAATTATGGTGGGCGGACGGTATTTGGTAAGGCCAAACCAAAGAAAGACGCTCAGCTAGATCTGTTTAAAACTTAAAGTAACTGTTTTAAAAATTGCCGTACTTCTTTGGGACTGTTCAAGTTATATTTGGCAGTGCTAGAAGTACTTCCCACTTTTATCGTTAAGGCGTCTTCTGGCACTGCTTTAAAGGTGTCTTCATCGGTCCAGTCATCTCCGATGGCAATAATATAGTCTGCGGGGAAGTCCTTTATCCACTGTTGTGCGGCTTTTCCTTTATTAACCTGGGCGTTTTTTATCTCAACTACCATATCTCCTTCCAGAACTTGTAGGTTCATATTGGTGGTCAGATGTTTGAGGTGGCTGCTCAACTCTCTAGTTCGCAATTCACCCAGCCCGGTTTCCACCTTACGGTGATGCCATACCAATGAGTAGTCCTTTTCTTCAATGAAAGAACCCGGTGTACGATCCACGTACAGCTCAAGCATCGGTTTGAGTTCCTGTTTCCATTGATCGGAGAGACTGGTCAATGTGCGCCAGTCGGTTCCGCGTTCCTTGATCCAAACTCCATGTTCGCCGATGAAGTCTAAGTGCAGGTGCCCCAGCCACTTTTCCAGGGAATCGCGGTCACGCCCACTGATGATCACTACCTGATTACGTTCATCGGCTGCTAATTTGGTTAGAAGATTGATCAATTCGTCATCGGGGGCCGCTTTCCCAGGAGTATCGCTAAAGGGGATAAGGGTACCATCATAGTCCAGGAACAACAAACGTTTCTCCACTTCATTGAATCGTTTCTTGGCGAGCTCCGTCATATTGTGATCCAGAAACTTGGTTGATAGTGTGGCCTGATCATCCTTGATCTCACTCAGTCTTTCCATAAACATGTTTACCCAATGATGAATGTTATAACGTTGTAGTGATTCCTGCATCACACTGATATGTGCAATCTGTTCCTCTTCCGGCATGGTTAACGCCCTATGCAGGGCCTGGACCATAGCATTTAAGTCGTTGGGATTGATCAGAATTGCGTCGGACAATTCCTTGGAAGCACCGCACATCTCACTTAGGATCAATACCCCCTTTTGGTTGAGTTTGCTGGCTATGAACTCCTTACATACCAAGTTCATGCCATCTCTCATGGGGGTAACCAGGGCTACATGTGCCATTCGATAAAAGCCGCTTAAGGCTTCTAATGGCAGGGAACGGTAGAAATAATGGATGGGAGTCCAGTTTATGCGTCCAAATTTACCATTTATCCGTCCTACCAGCAGATCTACATCCTCTTTAAGTTCTTGATACTTGCTGACCTTGTCTCTGGACGGTACTACCAACATCACTAAAGAAACCTTTTCCTTAAATTCAGGATATTGTTCCAAAAACCTTTCAAAGGCCTTTAAGCGTTGCGGGATGCCTTTGGAATAGTCCAATCGATCAATACTCAAGATCAACTGTTGATCTCCCAGGGAGGTGCGATAGCGAATCTCCCTTTCAATGGTCTCCGGACTGGCGGCCGCATGGGCGTATTTTTGGTAATCAATACCCATAGGGAATGAATCAACGATCACCTTGCGGTCGGGTTTGTTCACTTGACCGCTGGTATAGCCATATCCGGCTAATCGACTGACGGAACTGAGAAAGTGTCGCATATCATCGTAGGTATGAAACCCCACTAGGTCAGCCCCCAGCATCCCGTTCAACAGCTGTCTACGCCACGGTATAAGGCGGAACATTTCATAACTAGGGAAGGGGATGTGCAGAAAGAAACCGATACTCAGATTGGGAAATTGTTGTCGGATCATCTCCGGAAGCAGAAGTAACTGGTAATCGTGGATCCAGAGAGTATCACCGGCTTCCAAAAAATTCACTACCTCATCGCAAAACTTTTGGTTAACCTGCACATAAGCTTCCCAGAAGGTTTCATTGTATACGGAGTATTGACTGAAGTAGTGGAAAATCGGCCACAGCGTTTCGTTGCTAAACCCCTCGTAATAGTTCTTGATCTCTGTTTTGGTCAGGAAAATCGGATGCATATTCTCCGATTTCAGTTTCTCGGTAACATTGATCCTTTCGATGCCTTGGTTGATCAATAGTCCAGGCCAGCCAATCCACAAATTACCGCCTTGCTTGTAGATGGAGCCCAAGCCGGTGGCCAAACCGCCTTCACTAGGCTTGAAATGTAGGCCGTCAGCATCTTTAGTAACCCGTACGGGCAATCTGTTGGAAACAATAATTGTTTTTGGCATGAAAGCGGAAGTGAAAGGTCCCTTAGGAAGTGACTAAATTAGTCACACCAGGTTGAATATAAAAGGGGAGGTGCTATTATGTGTTAAAGGCCCGCAATTTTATTTCAGTTAACTTTCTTTTGGTATCTCTGGGGAATTTACCATTCATAATCCAGTCATAGTACTGTGGTTCTTTCTCCAGTATTTTTACGATAGATTTGCCTCGGTACTTCCCAAAGTTGAAAACCTCTACGTTCTGGTTGTTGAAAACGAAACGTCCTGCGAGATCTACCATTTTGCTGCCCGTTATATCGGCCAACGATTGCATGTCGTTGTCAACGGTGCCCAATTTCTTGCCAAGATTATCCATGACATCCATGCCCTGGTAGCGCTGCACCTGGGCTTTGATGATTTCGTAGGTGGCCATAGTATCGGCCTCTGCACTGTGAGCCCCTTCCAAATCCTGCTGACAGTAAAACCTGAAAGCTGCAGCCAAGTTTCTCTTCTCCATGAGGTGGAAGATACGCTGGGCATCGATTACTCTTTTATTCTTTAAGTCAAAATCCATGTCAACACGTAGGAATTCCTCTACTAGCATGGGTACATCAAATTTGAGTACGCTAAACCCTGCTAAGTCACATCCTTTAAAGAATTCCAGTAATTCCTTGGCAACTTGTTTAAAAGTAGGAGCATCCTGAACATCCTCGTCGTAAATACCATGTACTGCACTGGAGTCCGCGGGAATATGAACAGAAGGATTTATGAGCTGTTGTTTGGTTTGAATTTCCCCATTGGGGTGGGCCTTGACAATGGCTATCTCCACAATACGATCATCCACGATGTCGGTTCCGGTAGCCTCTAGGTCGAACACCGCTAGCGGTTTTTTAAGGTTTAGGTTCATGTATTAGCTATGGCTATTGGTCCTGAATGATGGCATCACTTAAGACTTTGATACTCAGTCCATCGAAATTGCCTGAGCTCATCAGTAAAAGATTCTTGGTTTCCCAATCTTGCTTCAACAGAAAGTGCTCCAGTTCATTAATATCGTTAAACACTTTCAGATCCACATGATTAAAGGCTTTTCTGATCTCTTCCTTGGTAATAGGTTCTAAGTTTTTATGAGCGATGATTTGGGGATTATAGTATACAATGGGAAGATCCGCGGATTGAAAAGAGTCGCTATACTGTCCCAGGAATTTCTTGTTTAAACTGCTGTAGGTATGAAGCTCGATACAGGCCACCAGGCTGCGTTCTTGAAATTGTTCTTTCAACGCCTTGGTTGTAGCGGCAAGTTTTGATGGAGCATGGGCATAATCTTTAAATATGGCGGTTCCATTGCTGCTCTTTACCAATTCCAGTCGATTGGCTGCGCCTTCAAAAGATTGAATAGCTTCATAGAACTGTGTTTCAAGTACTCCAATCTTCTTCAACACTTCAAGGGCACCGCTAAAATTCTGCATATTGTGCCGGCCAAATACTTTTACCGGTACCGGTCCCAGATCCGTTTTTAAATAAGTGATCCCATCCTCAATGGTGGATGGATGCTCCTGGTAGGGAATGCGGCTAACATCCTCCCGCTCTTTTACGCAAATCACTGTGGCCAGGTCATCTTCTTCACAGTAAATCAGACTACCGGCTTTGGGTGTAGCATCCGCAAACAGGTCGAACTGTCGTACATACTCGTCAATGGTCGGAAAGACATTTATATGATCCCAGGCTACCCCGCTCACCAGTCCGATATGGTGTTGATATTTAAGGAATTTAGGGGTCTTATCCAGTGTGGAAGTAAGATACTCATCCCCCTCAATAACGATTATGGGAGCATCAGAAAGTTTGACGGTATTGTGAACCCCCTTTAATTGCGCACCTACTACAAAATCGAACTCTCTTTGCAGGTGCTGCAAAACATGAATGATCATGGAGGTGATGGTTGTTTTGCCGTGGCTTCCCGCAATTACGATACGTTGTTTGTTGCGTGACTGCTGGTAAATAAAATCCGGATAGGAATATACCGGTAGACCCAACTCCCTGGCCCTCAACAGTTCTGGATTGTTATCCTTGGCATGCATACCCAGTATCACCGCATCAAGTGCTTCATGAACTTTTTCTGCGTTCCAGCCGATAGATTCCGGTAGCAACCCTTCAGCTGCCAGTCGGCTTTTGGAGGGCTCAAAAATCATGTCGTCCGATCCAGTGATGACCAGGCCGTTCTCGTGTAACGCTAAGGCCAAACTGTGCATTACCGAACCGCCTATGGCAATAAAATGTACCTTGGAGCCTTGGGCAATCATGGGTGTAATCAGGTTTGGATTCAAAATTAGAATAAATTCATACAGCGCCAAACCTAATTGATCCGAATGTTGTGCATATGAGTGTGGATAAGTAAATTGCATTGTGTACACAATCGTTTGCGGGAGTGGATAATCCACCCTAAAAACTGTTGAAAATGATTGCTGAGATTTCAGTAGGTTTGCTGAAGAATGAATTTTTAAAGAGACAGGGTGCAGAAAATGGAATCAGACAGGAGTTCAAGCCTGGGAACTAAAGCAAGAAAGAATTTTTTAACCGACTTCGCCAGTAATTTGGGCAAACTGCCTCCTCAGGCAGTAGACTTGGAAGAAGCAGTTTTGGGGGCTCTAATGTTGGAAAAGGACGCCCTTACTTCCGTAATAGATATTCTTAAACCGGAGAGCTTTTACAAAGACGCCCATCAGGAAATATACAGGGCTATTGTGATCCTGTTCAACAATTCTGAACCGGTCGATATGCTCACGGTTTCCAACCAGTTACGGCAGGATGGCAAACTGGAAATGGTGGGCGGTGCGTACTACCTGACAGAGCTAACCAGCAGGGTGAACAGCGCTGCTAATGTAGAATTTCATGCCCGTATTGTAGCTGAGCAAGCTATTAAGAGGGAACTGATACGCATTTCGTCGGAAATACAACAGGATGCATTTGAAGATACTTCCGATGCCTTCCAATTATTAGATAGGACAGAAGCGGCTCTATTTGAAGTCTCTGAATCCAACATTCGCAAGAATTATGCGGATATGCGATCTATTATGAGAGAGGCCCTTAATGAACTGGAGGCTCGCAAGGATCACAAAGACGGCCTTACCGGAATTCCCAGTGGCTTTACGGCCCTGGATCGTATCACTTCGGGTTGGCAAAAATCCGATTTGGTGATCATAGCCGCCCGACCTGGTATGGGTAAGACGGCCTTTGTAGTAACTGCCATGAGGAATGCGGCGGTAGACTTTAATCATCCGGTGGCAATTTTTTCTCTGGAAATGTCCAATATCCAGTTGGTCAATCGATTGATCTCCGCAGAGGCAGAGTTAGAAAGCGATAAAATAAAGAAGGGCAATCTGGCTGACTATGAATGGGAACAACTGGTTCATAAAACCGCAAAACTAAGTAATGCCCCAATCTTTATTGATGATACACCGGCCTTATCGATCCTGGAACTGCGAGCGAAGTGCCGCCGATTGAAGGCACAACACGACGTTAAGTTGATAATCGTTGATTATCTGCAGTTGATGTCCGGAGATAACTCACGGGGTAGCGGTGGTAACCGTGAGCAAGAGATTGCTTCCATTTCAAGAGCTTTAAAGAATATTGCCAAAGAGTTAGAGGTACCCATGCTGGCACTATCTCAATTGAGCAGGGCAGTGGAGACCCGTGGTGGTGATAAGCGTCCGCAGCTATCGGACCTGCGGGAGTCTGGGTCCATCGAGCAGGATGCAGACCTGGTAATGTTTCTGTATCGTCCGGAATATTATGGTATTACCGAGGATGAAAACGGACAGCCCACTCACGGTATTGGAGAGGTGATCATTGCCAAACATAGGAATGGATCATTAGACACCGCACAGCTCAAGTTTATCGGTAAGTATACCAAGTTTACTGACATGGACTTTAATTTTGGCGCCACATCGGGTGGGTATGAGCTGCCCGGCACTCCAGGGTTACCCTCGGAGTTCGGTGGAGGTACCATTACCTTGAGTAGTAAAGGTAATCCTAAGGACCCCAATAGCGATCCTGACGATACGCCCCCTTCTGATGCACCCTTCTAATTATGAAAGCAATACAAATTGTTGAAAACAAGTTAGCTATTTGTGAAATACCCGAACCTCAACCTCAGGCTGGTGAGGTTTTAGTAAAACTATCCGCTGTGGCTCTCAACCATCGAGATCAATGGATTCGAGCAGGTAAGTATCCAAATATTGTTTTCAATACCACCCTAGGCTCCGACGGTTGCGGCCAGGTAATGGCCTTAGGCAAGGGAGCCAGTAAGAAATGGCTTAATAAGACCGTAGTGATCAATCCCAATGTGAATTGGGGTGATGACCAGCGCATCCAATCGTCTTCGTACCAGGTTTTGGGGATGCCCACTGCCGGTACGCTCGCGGAATATATAAGCCTACCTCAAGATCGTGTGGAGGAAAAACCCAAGCATCTGACAGATACGGAGGCAGCAGCACTGCCTTTAGCGGGATTAACCGCTTACCGGGCTTTGTTTCACCATGGTGAGCTACAAAAAGGACAGAAAGTGCTGATCACAGGTATTGGAGGTGGTGTCAGCCAAATGGCTTTTCTATGGGCTCAGGCTAAGGGAGCCCAGGTTTCTGTTACCTCAGGGCAACCCGAAAAGCTTGAAAAAATGAAGGAGTTGGGAGCTATTCAGGGCTACAACTATAAGGGAGAATGGGCTAGAGAGGCCGCAAAACAGGGGGAGTCCTATGACCTGATCGTAGACAGTACGGGAGGACCACAGTTGAACTCTTTGATAAAATTGGCACGACCGGCTGGACGAATAGTATTTTATGGAGCTACCACAGGATTGCCCCCCAAAATAGATTTGTATAGAATGTTTTGGAACCAGGTTACGCTTCAGGGATCAACTATGGGTAGTGACAAAGAGTTCGTAGAGATGATCGCTTTTGCTGCAAAGCACAAGCTGGTTCCCATGATAGATTCCGTTCGACCCTTTTCAGAGGCCCTTGATGCCTTTAATCGCATGGAACAATCCCAACAATTCGGGAAATTGGTGCTATCCCTTACCTAGGCCTGTAATCTACAATTTACGGGCTTTTTTACTTTTTTATTATTGAGTATCTTCACCCCGAATTTGAAATTCTGAAGAAGACATGAAAATATTGGTTTGCATTACCCATGTGCCGGACACTACGTCCCGTATCGCTTTTACTGAGGGAGACACGAAGTTCGATAGCAATGGAGTCCAATACATTATTGGCCCATATGACGATTACTCCTTGGCCAGAGCAGTGGAAATTAAGGAAGCCCAGGGAAGCGGATCTATTACCGTTCTAAATGTAGGGCAGGCCGAAACCGAGCCAACCTTACGCAAGGCACTGGCCATTGGTGCTGACGACGCCATACGCATAAATGCAGAACCAACAGACTCATTTTTTGTGGCCAAGCAAATCGCTGCTGTAGCTGTTGAACAGCAATATGATCTCATTTTAATGGGAAGGGAATCTATAGATTTTAATAGCGGTCAAGTCCATGGCATGGTGGGAGCCTTACTGGGAATCCCTTCGGTTTCCCCAGTCATGCAGCTGGATGTGGAAAATGGCATGGCCAAGATGGCCCGGGAAATTGAAGGTGGTAAAGAGTATATCGAAGTGGCATTGCCGTTGGTGGCCGGTTGTCAGGAACCTATTGCAGAATGGAAAATACCAAATATGCGGGGAATCATGTCGGCGCGAACTAAACCCATGCAGGTGTTAGAACCAGTAGACGCCGATGCACAGACTACTCTTCAGAAGTTTCAATTGCCACCAGAAAAAGGGGCGGTAACCATGGTTGATGCCGATAACGTGGATCAGTTGGTGTCCTTATTAAAGAATGAAGCAAAAGTATTATAAACAGATATAATATATGTCAATATTAGTTTTCGTCGAAGGAGACGAGGGTAAAATAAAAAAGTCGTCCCGGGAAGCAATTAGCTACGCTGCTGCTATGGCCGATGGTGCAGAGATAACTGCTCTGGCATTGGGAAGCTACCAAGCAGATGAACTGCAAAGTCTGGGAGCAAATGGTGCCCACAAAATAATGCACGCGTCTTCTACGCAATTAGATCAAGGAATTATTCAGGCATATGCTAGCGTCGTGGCCCAGGCTGTAGAACTAAGCGCGGCTCAAACCTTGATCTTGGCGAAATCATCCTTAGGTGATGCTGTGGCCGCCCGGGTGTCCATCATGATCGATGCCAGTTTAGCTTCCAATATTGTGGAGTTGCCCGATACGACCCAGGGGTTTACGGTTAAACGGAGCATTTACACGGGTAAGGCTTTTGCCTATGTGAAATTAAACAAAGAACGTAAGATATTGGCCTTAAAGAAGAACGCCGCTGACCTGAAAACCGATGGCAGCCCAGCAGAACTGGTTTCATTTGAACCTCAATTGAACGACGACGATTTCAATAGCAACATACTATCTACAGAAAAAGCTACCGGCGAGATCTTGCTGCCAGAGGCCGACATTGTGGTATCCGGAGGAAGAGGATTAAAAGGACCTGAAAACTGGCATCTGATTGAGGACCTAGCCAAATCATTAGGAGCGGCCACCGGCTGCAGCAAACCGGTATCCGATATGGAGTGGCGCCCTCATCACGAACACGTCGGTCAAACCGGTATAAAGGTAAGCCCTTCCTTGTATGTAGCAGTGGGAATATCGGGCGCGATACAGCACTTGGCCGGGGTAAATTCCTCGAAGGTTATTGTCGTGATCAACAAAGATCCGGAGGCTCCATTTTTTAAAGCTGCGGACTATGGTATCGTGGGTGATGCCTTTGAAGTGGTACCCAAATTGACGGCTGCAATTAATGCCGGTAATTGATGATATATGGGTAATTTTTAATAGTTTTAGAACACACCAACCGTTATCGTGGATAAGATCAGGCTAGAAATATTAGGATTGTCCTCCAGTCAAAGTCAATCAGGCTCATTCGCTTTGGTATTGGGGGAGGTCAATGGAAACCGCCGGCTGCCGATCATAATTGGCATGTTTGAAGCTCAGGCTATCGCCATCGAAATTGAGCGTATCACTCCCAATAGGCCTATGACCCACGACTTGTTCAAATCATTTGCCCACAACTTCAAATTTGATGTCAACGAGGTTTTAATTTCGGACCTAAAGGAAGGGGTATTTTTCGCCAAACTTATTTGTAGCAATGGGGAGCAAACCGTGGAAATCGATTCTCGACCTTCGGATGCCATCGCCATTGGTATAAGGTTCGGCGTTCCTATATTCACCTATGAGGCCGTTCTTTCCGAGGCAGGTATTATTTTGACAGATGAGGTAACGGAAGAGAGTAAAGGTGTTTTGGAAGAGGGAGAAGAGCCGGTAGCAGCTGCTTCCAGCACGGAAGAGCTAAAGGATTTTAGTACTGAAAAACTTCAGGATCTGCTTAAGGACGCCCTAAACAAAGAAGACTACGAACGGGCCGCCAAGATCAGGGATGAAATGAACAAGCGCAACTGATCATCCCATAATCATTCCTACCATTGTAGCTGAGATAAGCGAAGCTAACGTTCCCCCCAGCAAGGCCCTAAAACCCAATTGAGATAATGTTAACCGCTGATTTGGTGCTAAAGAGCCGATGCCGCCAATCTGGATGCCGATAGAGGCTACATTGGCGAATCCGCATAGCATGTAAGTAGCCATCAGGATAGACTTAGACTCGGCGAAGGCTCCGGCGGTTTTGAGCTCAGAGAGGCTTACGTAGCCGATGAACTCCGTAAGAATGATCTTTTCCCCCAGCATGCGGCCTACTAATGTAATATCTTCAGTAGCAACTCCTATGACCCACATGAGGGGCGCAAACAGATACCCTAGAATAAACTCTAAGGACAGTTGCTCGAATTGACCATCAGTCACCTGCGCAACTACCGCATTCAAATTGGTCCAGCCGCCCAGCCATTCCAAGATGTAGTTTCCTAGCGTAATGAAAGCAATAAACACCAGTAGCATGGCGCCAACATTGACCATTAAACGCAGGCCTTCGCCGGTGCCATTTGATATGGCATCCAGGACATTACTACCTATCTTTTCTTTGGTGATCTTTATGGTTTTATCCACCTGTTCTACTTGAGGTACCAGAATCTTGGACATTACCACTGCTCCGGGAGCAGCCATAACCGAAGCGGCTAGCAGATGCTTTGCAAATAATACTCTTTGTACGGGATCGTCCCCTCCTAAAAAGCTGATGTAGGCGGCTAGTACACCACCAGCCAGTGTGGCCATACCCCCGGTCATCACCAGCATGATCTCCGAACGGTTCATTGCCGGCAGGTATCCTTTTATCAGTAAAGGAGATTCTGTTTGCCCCAGGAAGATGTTGCCGGCCACGGACAAACTTTCGGCACCCGATATTTTCATAGCCTTGGAAAGCAGCCAGGCCAGCCCTTTTACGATAACCTGAATGAGACCCAGGTAGTATAGCACGCTAGTGATCGCGGAAAAAAACACAATGGTGGGTAACACCTGAAAAGCGAATATGAACCCGAATTTTTCGGTATCCAGAAAGTCGCCAAATAGAAATTCACTACCAGCAGTGGTGGAATTGAGCACTATCACAAACAGGTTACCAACGAATTCAAAAATGGCCCTGACGAAGGGGACCTGCAATACTCCCAAAGCCAAAACCAGTTGGATCAATAATCCGGTTCCTACAACTTTCCAAGCTACTCCTTTACGGTTGTTACTAAAGAGGTAAGCGATGCCAATTAGTACAGCCAGACCTAATAGTCCTCTAGCCACATTTCCTATACTGAATCCATTGCCGTTGTCCAGGTCAGGGAGTACTTCGTTGGTTTGTTGGGCTTGTGCCAATAGGACAGGATCGGAGGGGTCGGCAATCGCTCCTGCACTGAACAATGTCAGTATTAGGAGGATCCAAGGGAATTTTTTCATAGAGCCTAAACGTAATAAGAGTCCGGTTTGGTCTCAATAAACCTCTCCAATAAACGAAAAAAAGCGGAATATGAAAAAATAACTACCAAGTCATGGCCATTGGGAGCAGCCGCCAGAAGCGCTTTACCCTGAATGAAATTTGCTTAATCTCAAATGGAGAGACCCTTAAATTGTAACTTATAAATGGGTGGGCGGGGGGCTCCCCTGGAAGACCTTTAGATTACACCGGGATTAATTTGGGGCTTACTCCGGGTCCCATGATTGACGGCTCGCGGCCAAAGCTAACGGCCACCGCTCCTTGGCAGTCGGCCTCTGTGTGATTTTGGTACCTTATTTGCTTTAATCACATTCACCTATTACTTTTAGCGGTTATTAACTCAAAATTTACACCAAAAGACCCACTATGAACGCCATAGAAAGTCATCTCAGTAATCAAAGGAAATTTCTGGGCCATCCCATTGGATTATACGTGCTGTTTATGACAGAAATGTGGGAAAGATTTTCCTACTATGGAATGCGGGCCATACTGGTGCTGTACCTGGTGGCGGAAACTGCCGCCGATAATCCCGGGCTTGGTTGGGCTAACGACAGTGCTATTGCGCTGTATGGATGGTATACCATGTTTGTCTATGTTGCCTCCATACCCGGTGGAATTATAGCCGATAAGTTATTAGGTCAAAGAAAATCGGTATTTGTTGGCGGTATGTTGTTGGTAGCTGGTCACAGCGTATTGGCAGTAGAGCAGATGTGGGCTTTTTATCTCGGTTTAGTCCTTATTGTAATGGGAGTAGGAATGCTAAAACCCAATATTTCCACTATGGTAGGAGGGTTGTACCCTAAAAACCAACAGAACAAGCGGGATATGGGCTTCTATATTTTTTACATGGGCATCAACCTGGGAGCAGCCTCTTCAGCTCTTATCGTAGGTTACGTAGGAGAAAATATCGGCTGGCACTATGGATTTGGACTGGCCGGTATCGGTATGGCCTTAGGACAGCTGATTTATTGGTGGGGTCAAAAATATATCCGACATGTAGGAAATCTGGTGGAAGACACCCGGCCTGATCAAGATCACGACAATTTATTCCTAAAAATATTTAAGCAGCGCAATGCCTTGATAGGTTTACTGTTAGTGGCTTTAGCTGGCGTATATACCTGGTATATGGTGAACTGGCAATTTGGCGCTTTGGTCATTGGTTTGGCATTTGCAGTAGGAATTGGGATCGTAGTGTATAACGATGGAAATAAGGTGGAGAAAGACCGGATCCTGGTCACCTACTTATCTTTTCTCATCATAATCGTTTTCTGGGGAGCATTTGAACAAGCGGGTGGTCTAATGAACGTTTATGCCGCCCAAAAAACCAATTTAGCGTTGGGTAGTTTTATGGTTCCCGCCAGCTGGTTCCAGTCGGTCAATGCTATTTTCATTCTGACTTTTGCCACTATAGTGGGTAGTATTTGGATCTGGTGGAAAAACCGGCACAAGGAGTCCTCCTCACTTTTTAAAATGGCTATTGGGGTGATCATAATGGGTTGGGGGTTCTTTTTTATGTCACTGGCCAGTAAAGAGGTAGGGTATGACGCAGCAGGTGAAATTATAAAAAAATCGGGCATGCAGTGGTTGGTGCTGGCCTACTTGTTCCATACTCTGGGTGAGTTATGTACTTCTCCAGTGGCCCTATCATTTATTACCAAACTTGCCCCTGAGCGATGGATGGCTTTTATGATGGGAGCATATTTTGCAGCTACAGGTTTAGGCAACAAAGTTGCGGGCGTGTTAGGTGAATCCGCTTCAGAATTTGGTGAGTTTACCATATTTACTGGAATCGCCATATTTTGTACTGTATTTGGGTTGTTGGTAATTGCTATGCTTAAGCCATTAAAACGTCTAACACATGGCGCGGAGGACCTGCAGATAGAAGTGGATGCCGGTGAGGACTTAAAGGCTCCTTTGGAAACTCAAGAGGCCTAATTCGCGTTAATATTCTTAGTCAAGGAATGTTGCATTTTAACGACCTCCGCTATATATTGCGAAAGGTGTTGTAACAAGTATTCCTAATATAATTTAATTTTTTATCAATTTATTCCTATTTTATGGTGTAAGTTTACGTTAATTCACGTACAATGCGCTGCTTATGCAATCCCATTTGAACCGGAGTCTTAATTTTGAGGATTCCGAGATTTTACTCAGCTACCGGGGAACAGTAACAGATGAACTTTTTGATACCATTCTGGAACTGGCGGAACATAAACTTAATCAGGAACAAACCAGCAAGCAGGTAAAACGTAAAGTTTTTAAAGTGCTGGTAGAGAGCTTGCAAAACGTTTATCATCACTTTGATGATCTTCCCCTGACTACGGAGTCCTTTCCGGTTTCCTTTACCTTGGAAAAGGACAAACTCACCTATAGTATCAGTACAGGTAATCATATCTTAATTAATAAAGTCGAAGAACTGCGCAACTTAATTGAGGATGTTAACCGCATGGATCACAAACAGCTAAAGACCTTCTATAGGAACCGTCTAGGGGATGGCAGCTTTTCAGAAAGGGGAGGTGCCGGTCTGGGCATTGTAGACATTATTCGGAAATCCGGGGAAAAAATCACCTATGATTTCCGAAAAGTTAACGAAGATTATTCCTATTTTAGCCTCAAGGTTAAAGTATCGGCATAAGTATGAATGATTTTTATCTGGAGGCTACCCCTAAGACTCCAAAATTGCACTTTAATAAGGAAAATGGGGAATTCGAAATTTCCGGCAGATCTATCCCGGAAAACTCCATAGAGTTTTACAAACCCGTAATTAACTGGTTGGATAATTACATTGAGGACCCTCACGCAGATACTTTGCTGGTAATCAAATTGGAGTACTTCAATACCAGTTCTTCTAAATGTCTAGTGGAGATATTACGCAGACTTGAGCGTCTAAACAGCTCACACAAAGTTGATGTAAAATGGTGCTATGAGGAAGAGGACGAAGATATGCAAGAGTCCGGAGAAGACTTTAAAGAGATTATCAAACTCCCTATCGAAATGGTGATCATTAGTGATTAGTGGGGTCTTCAATAGTCTGACGTACCTTAGCAAAAAAATCCAATTCGGATTCTTTTACCACCCCATCGGCTCGGATCACCCCACTTAACCAAGCCAGTAAACTTTTTTGGGTACCATCGCCCAGGAACTTGGGAAAGTTGCTCTGGATTACATTTTCAATTTCAACAGCGCTAAGACTTTCATAATGGTCCTTCAAGACCAAAAACTCCTCATAAACATCCTGGTTGGGTAATAACTCCTTTAGTTTGTTGAGTATAAACCGTATTTCCTTGGAATGCATTTGATAATCTGCGTAAGCAGCATGCACAAAAAGAAAAAGATAAAATCTGGGTGCGTCAGTAAAATTTAGTCCATCGCTCATGAGAAGAATGCAATAAACAAAAAAAAGACCTCAATTTTGAGGTCTTTTTTAATTACATAGGTTCTGATTCTACATCATGCCACCCATTCCGCCACCACCCATAGGAGGCATAGCGGCAGCCTTCTCGTCTTCAGGCTCGTCTGCTATAACACATTCAGTGGTTAGTAATAATGCGGCAATTGAAGCAGCATTTTCCAAAGCCAGTCGTGTCACCTTAGTAGGATCGATTACTCCAGCTTGGAACATGTTTTCAAATTTATCATCGCGGGCATTGTAACCGAAATCATCTTTACCTTCCTTAACACGTTGTACCACTACAGAAGCTTCTCCGCCAGCGTTTTCCACGATAGTACGCAGGGGGCCTTCCATGGCAGTTTCCACAATATTGATACCGGTTTGCTCGTCAACATTGCCCGCTTTTAGATCTTTCAGGGAGTCCTGAGCACGGATCAAGGCCACACCACCTCCGGCTACTACACCTTCCTGTACAGCAGCGCGAGTAGCGTGCAGAGCATCATCAACCCGGTCCTTTTTCTCTTTCATTTCAACTTCAGTAGCTGCTCCGATATACAGTATGGCTACCCCACCAGAAAGCTTGGCCAGTCGCTCTTGCAGCTTTTCACGATCGTAATCGGAAGTGGTGGTTTCTATTTGGGCTTTGATCTGATTGATGCGAGCCTCGATATCACTTTTCTTACCGGCTCCGTTTACCAAAGTAGTATTATCCTTATCGATATTTACTTTTTCAGCAGTGCCCAGATAATCCAGGGTAGCACTTTCCAATTTATAACCGCGCTCTTCGCTGATCACGATTCCACCGGTAAGGATGGCAATATCTTCCAGCATGGCTTTGCGGCGGTCTCCGAAACCAGGAGCCTTTACGGCAGCTATTTTCAATGATCCCCTGATCTTATTAACTACCAAGGTGGCTAAGGCTTCGCCGTCCACGTCTTCAGCTATGATCAATAGAGGTTTTCCGGTTTGAGCAACAGCTTCCAATACTGGCAGCAATTCCTTCATACTGGAGATCTTCTTATCGTAGATCAAAATGTAGGGACTTTCCAGCTCAGCTTCCATTTTGTCAGTATTGGTGACAAAGTAAGGGCTCAAATAACCGCGGTCGAACTGCATACCTTCTACAGTCTTTACTTCTGTTTCGGTTCCTTTGGCTTCTTCAACAGTGATAACACCGTCTTTTCCTACTTTATCCATAGCATCGGCAATCATATTACCGATCTCATTGTCGTTGTTGGCAGAAATGGTTCCAACTTGGGCGATCTCATCAGACTTACTGATAGCTTTGGATTGTGCCGCCAGGTTGTCAACAATTACCTGTACCGCTTTCTCGACTCCCCGTTTCAAGTCCATGGGGTTTGCGCCAGCAGCTACGTTTTTAATACCTGTAGTGAAAATGGATTGCGCCAATACAGTAGCGGTAGTAGTACCATCTCCTGCATCGTCGGCGGTTTTAGAAGCCACTTCCTTAACAAGTTGTGCTCCCATGTTTTCGATGGGATCCTTCAAATCAATTTCCTTGGCTACGGACACGCCATCTTTGGTAAAATTAGGAGCGCCGAATTTTTTGTCAAGGATAACATTGCGGCCTTTAGGTCCCAATGTAACCTTTACCGCTTCAGCCAGTTTGTCAACTCCTTTTTTGATGGCATTTCGCGCATCTGAGTTGAAAATTATATCTTTTGCCATTCTATTAGATTTTTAGTTGGTTCGATTAAAAATAGTCAGATTAGACAATTGCGAATATATCTGATTCGCGCATGATAAGGTACTCCCTACCATCAACAGTGATTTCGGTGCCAGCATATTTACCGTAAAGAACATTGTCGCCCACTTTTACTGTGATAGGCTCGTCTTTCTTACCATCACCAACAGCCACTACCGAACCTTTTTGAGGCTTTTCTTTTGCAGTGTCGGGTATGATGATTCCAGAAGCTGTCTTCTCTTCGGCGGCAGCAGGTTCGATAATAACCCTGTCTGCCAGAGGTTTGATGTTTACTTTAGACATTTCTATTTAATTTTTAAATGTGTTAAGAGTATACTTGAAAACTACCACTTGCATAGCATTTCCTATGCCAATGGGTTATTTTGATAACAATTCATTAAGAAACCGCCAATTTTACAGCTTTTATGCCATATCCGAAAGCTTCTGACAAAATTTAACTGACAATATTACATTGTAATAAGGGAGAAGGGCTTTCTCTTGATTGAGTTTGCCGGATTGTATAGATTGATTGTTAATTAAATCCAGCACTATGAGCGCACTAGAAAAGGATTGGCTGACCCAGGGTCTTATGGACTATGAGTATAAGAAATATGTGCTTCTCAGTTATCTGCAAGGAGTGCAATCTTGTTTCGACGAAAAAAAACTATACCCTTACCTCTCAGATCTGGTATTCCACTACCGCAATCTGCATTCTATTAAGCAAAACAAAGAATTGCTTTTTGAGAATTTCCCTCGAAAGATAGCCAAGGCAGACTTTGAAAAGTTAAAGATCCACTATCAAAAGCTGGTAGAGGACGATACTGCAATGCATGAATTGGCTCAGATCCTGGCGTTTGCCATACCTACTTTGCGGGATACCCTTAATGAGGGCCGGGGTCTGTATGAACTGGTGGAGGAACATTTAGAATTGGAGCCCATAGGCATTTGTCCGCTGTATGTGAATGACGGTTATTTGTTTATTAATCAACAGACTAAAAGAACTACCCAGGTTTATCAGTATCAGATCACGGTATTCGAAAATCCTCAGGAAAAATTTCGAGGCATCCATACTCAATACCTGGAAACCGTTAAGAAGGGTTTAGGGCGTACATTTGAGAGTTTAAAACTGGAACTGCTAAAGCGGTATCCGCAACTACCCAATCCAGGCACTTATCTTATAGATATTAAAATAGACATTCCCTTTCACGAAACGGCAATGCCGGTGGCTAAAAGAATGCTGGTAAAATATTTGAATGATGCGGCCTAGCTACTGAGTGGCATTAGTATCTATAGGTACCACGAGACCGTCGTCCGTGCTCTCACCAGTAGTTTGTTGCGAGCTTTGGTCTGTACCTGTCCCCACTGCGGGATTAAAGCTTTCCTGGATGGCAGATTTCTGTTGGGCTGCTTCTATATTGGGGCTGACGCCTCCATCAATGGCTTGATTTTTATCGATTATCTTATTGGCGCCAAGACTTAAAGCCAATATGGCAATGGCAAAGCCCCAGGTGAGCTTTTCCAACAAGTCACCGGTTTTCTTAACTCCCATAATCTGACTGGTGGCCGATCCTCCAAATTGGCTGGAAAGTCCTCCACCTTTAGAGTTTTGAGCCAATATGATCAGTACCAGCAATACACTCAGTACGATGATCAAGCCAATAATTAATCCCAACATGATTTCTACTTACTTAAATTTTCAATTTGACCTGCAAAGTAACTCTTTTTTTTGGGAAACTTCCTAATCAACTTTTTATAAATCTTGATCGCTTCCTTGTGGTTACCCTGTTTTATCATGATCTTGGCCAGTTGCTCTGTGACCAGCTGATCGTTGAAAGTGGTGCTCCTCTTGGAAAGATCTTTTTGACTGGTAGCTTCTGAATCCGCACTTAAATTGGGCTTGGAAAGCACCGGTGAATTCTTAATAAAATTATCAATGATCTCAATCTGATCATGCTGGGTTTGGGTTTCAGATTCGGAGGGATTGACCATGTCCTCGCTTAGATCCGGCGATTCCTGAAAATGTTGACGGGTCTCTTTAAGCTTACTCAAATTGTCCATCAATTCAGCATGTATACTGCTATTGTGCAACTCTGCAGCAATTTGTCGGTCTAGAATGTCCTTGTCTCCCGGGTCGTCCTTAATCTTTGTGTCAGGTGCATCATCAGTCTTGGTACCGGTTTTCTTCTGGTGATCTTCTTTTTCCGATTCTTCTTTTTCTAGCGATTCTTCCTCGCCCGTGGGGCTTGCTGCCTCTATAGGAGGGTCAGGTGAAGTTATTGAATCGTCTTCGGTCTCCTGGACAGTATCCTCTGTTTCGACCTCTGTTGGCTCTTCATCGATGGGTAAATCAGGGCCTTCTGCCTCTAAGGGGTGTGCAGAATCCTCAATATCTAAATCTGCAGATTCCCCTGCAACGGCCTCTTCAAGAGGTTCAGTGGCAGGGGGAGTGATCACAGGCTCTTCCACTGTCTCTTCCAGCCTGTCGTCCAATTCTTCACTTCCAGTGTTATCGGGTTCCGTTGATTCGGGCGCATGGGAAACCTTGGTAGGGTCTGATGTCTCCTCTATTGAACCTGGAGTGTCTTCATTTTCCAAGGCACTGTCCGATGTTTCTTCCTCTTCAATCCAATCGAAGTTTGCCGGTTCTTGCTTTACAATTTCCTGTTCCCAAACGGGGTCTTCTGGTTCTGTATCTGGAAGGGGGGGAGCTTCGGGAACGGTACCTGCTTCGATAAAATGCTTAAGAAGTGTTCGGTCATGGCAATAGGTAGCGGCTCTTTGTAAGGTCTCGGGAGCGATCTCCTTGTCTAGTTGATGCTGCCCTTTGGCGTTGAGTATATGCAGGACTTGGCTGTAAGGGTATTGTGAGGAGATCTCTTGGATTTGATTCAAGTCTTTCTCCAATATCTTGAGAGGATCCTTAACTAACTCAATAAATCTTGTCTTGTTCACCTATGCTAACTTTACCCTCAAAAATAATAATTTTTACCAATTGGCTACTGTGGCATTAAATATATCAAATATGATCTGATCGAAAATCGTTTCTATAAGCTGGTCTTCTTCGGCTGTCAGATTGGTAGTTTGGGAGTCAAAATCATCATAAAAACTGAAACTTCGGGTAAAATTCTCCTCTTCGTTCAAAAGATTAACAAATGTGACCTGCACTTGAATAGTGAGTCTGGTGGCTCCTGCTACATCCGGAGTTTGATCGTTTCCACTGGCTTGCGGGGCTACCGGGGCCGTTGAGTATCGCACAATACTACCTTCAACCTGTAACTCACCGTCGTTCTGCACGACATTCAAATTTGTGTTTCTTTGATAATACTCTCGAAGATCTTCCGAAAAAAGCTGACTTAAGTTGGCGGGTCCCTGTCCGGTATCGTTGAAAAAGTTCTGTACGCTGATAGAAGATGCAGCGGTGTTGGTACCGGTGAAGGTGTATACACCACAGCCATTAAGAAATAAAATCAAACACAAACAAAGTCCTCTAATCATCGATCTGATATTGTTTGATCTTCCTATATAACGTACGTTCGGAAATTCCCAGGTCCTGAGCGGCGTATTTTCTTTTGTTATTATTTTTTCTCAGCGCCTTTATGATCAACTCTCTTTCCTTTTTCTCGATGCTAAGCGAGTCGTCTTCTTCTGTTTCATGGGTAATATCCTGAATATCCTGGGCGGATTCGGCGGAATTTACTTCTTTGATCTCGATGGTCGGTTCCTGGGCCTCAGTTTCCGTTAGTATGTAAGGCATTGACTCTTCGGGAGTCTCCTCTTTAAGATTTTTGAAGAGCCCACCATGCTCCCGTAGCAATTGCTCGTCATTATCACCTCTGAGTAACTCGAACACCAGTTTCTTTAATTCGGTAACGTCTTTTTTCATATCGAACAGTACCTTGTACAGAATATCTCTTTCTGAAATATCCGTACCTTTTCCAGCTCCTCTGCGGTCATAAAGCACCGGTACACTGCTATGATTTTGAGGCAGGTATTGCCTGATCTTGTCGGCTGTAACCGTTCGTTCAATTTCTAGAACCGAAACTTGTTCCACCAGGTTTTTCAACTGTCGGATGTTTCCCGGAAAACGGTATTTTAATAAAACTGCCTTAGCGTTGTCGGTAAGCTGAATAGGTTTTACTCTATATTTTTCCGAGAAGTCAGCCGCAAATTTTCTAAACAACAGAATAATGTCTTCACCACGGTCTCGCAGGGGTGGGACACTGATAGGCACGGTACTCAGCCTGTAATAAAGATCTTCTCTAAACTTACCTTCCAATACGGCTTGGTGAAGGTCTACATTGGAGGCGGCAACCACGCGAACATCCGTCTTTTGTACTTTGGAGGAACCTACCTTAATAAATTCACCATTTTCCAGTACCCGTAGTAGACGGGCTTGAGTACCCAGAGGCATCTCAGCAATCTCATCCAGGAAAATGGTACCTCCATCAGTAACCTCAAAGTATCCTTTCCGTGCTTCGTGAGCTCCAGTGAACGAGCCTTTTTCATGACCGAATAACTCAGAGTCGATGGTACCTTCCGGAATGGCGCCACAATTAATGGCGATTGACTTTCCGTGCTTGCGCGAACTTAATTGGTGAATGATCTTCGAAAAAGATTCTTTGCCGCTACCGCTCTCACCGCTTATCAATACGGTCATATCCGTGGGTGCCACCTGGGCAGCCACTTCGATAGCATGGTTCAGCGAAGGGCTGTTCCCGATAATGCCAAAGCGTTGCTTTATACTTAATATTTCCGAATCTTTCATCAGTTTTTTTATTCCACCTCGCCAAACAATGTGGCAGGCGAACAGTCGTTGACCCGCACGGTCACGTATTGACCCTTTTTAAGGTCTTTTTTTGGGAATATCACTACCTTATTGGCGGTGGTGCGTCCTTGTAGATATTCTTCCGATCTCTTGGAAAATCCTTCTATCAGCACCTCGTGCACCTTATTAATATCCCGCTGATTTCGTTGCAAGGAGTGTTGTTGTTGCTTGGCTATAATCTCCTGCAGACGTTTTTTCTTGGTCTCTAAAGGGATATCATCGGTGTACTTCTTTGCAGCCAGGGTTCCAGGTCGTTCCGAATAAAAGAACATGTAGGAGAAGTCGTACTGTACCTGATCCATTAATGAAAGCGTTTGCTTATGATCTTCTTCTGTTTCACTGCAAAAACCTGCAATCATATCACTGGATATACCGCAATCGTCTCCAAGAATCTCTCTTATGGAATCGATTCTTTGTAAGTACCACTCCCTGGTATAGGTTCGATTCATACGTTCCAATACCACGCTGCTGCCGCTCTGAGCGGGAAGATGGATGTACTTACAGACATTTGAATAACGCTTCATGGTGTGTAGTACCTTATCGGTTATATCCTTGGGATGCGACGTAGAAAAGCGAATTCTTAAAAGTGGATCGACCCGAGCTACCATCTCCAATAACTGCGCAAAGTCCACGTAGTCTGTTTCCCCGGCCTTCTCAATTTGGGCCTTGCCTTTAAGCTCCTGGTTTTCTGACCATTTATAACTGTCTACATTTTGTCCCAGCAGTGTTACTTCTCGGTAACCTCTTTGGAAAAGATCCCTGGCCTCAGCAACTATAGAGTGAGGATCTCGACTGCGCTCTCGACCGCGGGTAAAAGGTACCACGCAAAAAGAACACATGTTATCGCACCCCCGCATTATGGATATAAAGGCCGTTACTCCATTAGAATTCAACCTTACCGGAGTGATGTCGGCATAGGTTTCTTCACGGGATAGAAAAGTATTTACCGCCCGGCTGCCGGTATCTACTTCGCTTAACAGGTTGGGGATATCGCGGTAAGCATCAGGTCCTGCCACCAGGTCTACAATTTTTTCTTCTTCCAGCAACTTGCCTTTCAGGCGCTCCGCCATACAACCCAATATTCCTATAGTTACGTGAGGATTGTTCTTTTTAAGGCCGTTAAAGTGACTAAGCCTTTTCCTGACAGTTTGTTCAGCCTTATCGCGAATAGAACAGGTGTTGATGAAGATCACATCGGCATGTTCCGGGTTTTTTGTAGTGCCAAATCCACTTTCTCTCATGATGGAAGTGACGATTTCACTGTCGGAGAAGTTCATCTGGCACCCGTAACTTTCAATATATAGCTTTTTTTGCTGGATCTCGGAATTATCAACCGCTGTCGACTCTTGCTTATGGGTTGATTTTTCTCCCAAAATTCCCAAATCCTCTATCAATTGCTTCATATGGAATTGTCCCTTGCTGGCAACCTTCAAAGATAACAAAAGCTGAATGAAAAATGACAAAATGTCAGGTAAAGAATGCCTAAATAGGTGCCTCAGACCGGTTTTGTTTCTAGCTAGATTTAGGTTATTATTGGTTCACAAAGGGTATTATGGCATTAATTAAATCTGTAAATGGCCTATCACCAATTATCGGCACAAGCTGTTTTCTAGCAGACAATGCCACTATTGTTGGGGAGGTGGTGTTAGGGGATCAATGCAGTGTTTGGTTTCAGGCCATATTACGAGGCGACGTCCATTCTATTTCCATCGGGGATCGCACAAATATTCAAGATGGTGTAGTGGTTCATGGGACCTATAAAAAGGCCAAAACGGTTATCGGAAGCGATGTTTCTATCGGTCACAATGCTATTGTTCATGGCTGCACTATTGAAGACGGGGTTTTAATTGGTATGGGTTCCATAGTAATGGATCATGCGGTAGTGGGTAAGGGTTCCATAGTAGCTGCCGGAGCGGTAGTGTTAGGTGGTACCATAATCCCTCCAGGAGTTGTTTATGCCGGCATTCCCGCTAAAATGGTAAAAAAGGTGGACACGAATTTGCAGCAGGTTATTGCCAACACCCCAGGTAACTATATTAAGTATGCCTCTTGGTTTGATAAATAAGTTGTTATGAAAATAATTCTGAAGTTATTATTATCTACCCTGGCGGTGCTGGCCACGGGTTACTTACTGGATCCTCATGTACAGGTAGATTCTTTCAAAGTGGCACTTTTGGTGGCTGCGGTGCTATCCTTGTTACATGTAACTCTAAAACCCATTTTAGTGGTACTCACCATTCCTATCACTGTAATCAGTTTCGGATTGTTTCTTTGGGTGATCAACGCCGCCATGACCCTGTTAGCTGATCATTTCATTGGAGGGTTTCGGGTGGATGGATTTTGGTGGGCTTTGCTATTCAGTCTGATCTTAGCCATTCTGGTCAGCATACTGCATAAATTTGTCCCTGAAAAGAAACGATCTTAGGGTTATTGCTGACTGCGACCTGTACGTTTTGGTTCATAATAGAACCTGGGGTCTTTAGATCCTTCCTCTTTTTCTTTCTTGATCTTGAAACCTTTTTTCACAGGGGGTCGAGTAGGTCCTAGTCTGATACCTACTTGAAATTCGTGATTGGTGCTTTTGGGACTGAAGTCCTGTGACCCTGAAAACTCTATGGCGTATCCAATGGTGGCTATATCCTGAAGTCGAACTCCCACCATGGCAGCGGCACCGTAATCTTGTCGGTAAGAAGCACCTATCCAAAACTGTTTTTGTATATGGGCTATAGCTGCTATCTCAAATTGATTTACGGTGTCTTTGCTTAGGCGGTACAGGAGTTGAGGCTGGATCTCCAATTGCTCGTTAACAACATATTGATAGCCGGCAGTTAACATTACTCCTCGGAAGGGATCCAGATCCAGGCCACTAAAGCTGTCGGGGTTTTCCAAGTCAATTGGTTCGGGGTCGAACATAGAAGGTAGGATCAAGCCCAACTGCAATGCCTTCCATTGGTATTGAACCCCAATCTGGCTTTGAAAATGAGCCTTGCGTTCTTCACCGCTTTGCAAACCCGGCACTCCGGGGTTTGATATGCTCTTCAAGTCGATCTGGTCGAACCCGAATCCAAATGAGAATCCTACCCGCAGCATTTGGTCCTCTGTTAGTGGTATAACCCTGGCAAAGGAGGCTAAGGCTAATGATTGGGAGGCCGTGTCGATGGAAGTATTAAAAAAGGCCAGTCCAAATCCTCCGGAACTCGCCACGGGGGTATTGAAATTGAAAGCGGTATTGGAGGGTTCGTCATTTCCAAACTGTTGACGCCGATTCACATAGGCAATGGCGTGATTCTCAAATCCTGCCAGCGCTGGATTGTAAATGTATGGATTAAGAAAATAATGATTTTGCAAAGGGAGCTGCTGACAAAAGATTGGTCCTGCCAGTAGTGCAAAAAACAGCGTAAAAAATAGAGCTCTCATAACACACAACGAAAGGTAACAAAGATACTTGAATTATGTGATTTAACTGCTGAATAGTAGGCATTATTGTAACATGTGAGATATTTTAAACAAATAATTAAATAAACCATAGTTCCGCACTGGGGTTTCAATTCTATGAAGGTTGCCTGGAATCCACAATATTGCCATCCACTGCCACTTAATCACCGTTTTCCTATGGAAAAATACCAACTCTTGCCTGAGCAACTGTTGCGGGAGGGAGTGATTAGCAACAACGATCTCTTCAGTCCTGGGCACTTAGAGGAGGTGTATATTACCGCTGCACACCACAAACCATATTGGAGCAAATTAATGAAGTTAAAACTAAGCCCCCAGGAGATAAGAAGAACCGGATTCCCCTTGTCCCGGCAGTTGATAGAACGTGAAACTTCTATAGCCAAAGGTACTATAGAGATTGCACGGTTTGCTTTAAAATATAGGGTAGCGTTTAACATAGCAGGAGGCACGCACCATGCCGGATGGGATTTTGGAGAAGGCTTTTGTTTGCTGAATGATATTGCCATTGCTGCCCGCTACCTGATCCTGGAAAAGTTAGCGAGTAAAGTACTGGTGATTGATCTTGATGTGCATCAGGGGAACGGCACTGCCGATATATTTCAAAACGATCCACGGGTAGTCACTTTTAGTATGCACGGTGCCAAGAACTTTCCTTATAATAAATCCAAATCGGACCTTGACGTGCCCTTGGCAGACGGTACTGAAGACCTGCAATATTTGGATGTCCTGCATCAACAATTGTGGGGATTTTGCTATGATTCCCATCCGGATTTTGTATTTTATCAGGCGGGGGTTGATGTATTGGCAAGCGATAATCTAGGCCGGTTGGCACTCACCTCCCAAGGTTGTCGTCAAAGAGATAAAATGGTTTTGGAATTTTGCAGGCAAAATTCCTTGCCGGTGGCAGTAGTTATGGGGGGTGGCTATTCCCCAAAGATCTCTACGATTATTGAGGCTCATGCTAATACCTACCGATTGGCCCGTGAAATGTTCTTCTAACGGTAGAACTTATTTGTGCATAATACGTGTTAAAAATACATGCAGCAGGATCTTTCCAAATTTCGTAACAGCGTATTTTATACGATTTCCTTTGTGGGATTGCTGTGGTTTATTAAAATCGTAGAAAGTTCATTTGCGGTAGATCTAGGGGTTTTCGGGATCCATCCACGGTCGTTTGCCGGCACGGTAGGTATTCTTACCGGTCCCCTGGTTCACGGGGATTTTCACCATCTCATGTCTAACTCACTTCCCCTGCTGTTCCTGGGGATAGGAGTGTTTTATTTTTATCACAGAATAGCGTTGGAGGTATTCGTGTGGATCTACCTGTTTACAGGATTCTGGGTATGGGTTATTGCTCGTGATGCATACCACATAGGTGCTAGCGGCATCGTGTATGGTTTGGCCTCATTTCTCTTGTTCAGTGGGTTTTTCAGAAAAGACAGTAGATCCATAGCCATTTCCCTGGTAGTGATATTTCTATATGGGGGTATGGCTTATGGTTTATTTCCCATGAATGAAGAGATCTCCTGGGAGTCACATCTTTTAGGTACAGTTGGTGGATTCGTCTGTGCTTTCTTCTACCGCCGCTATCCACTTTCCACTGCCAAAGAAAGTTTAGAAAGTCCTGAGATCGTGGATTTGGGTAATATAAATCGTGCCCCGGCTCCACCAGACCCATCCACGGAAGAAATGGCACAAGACCATACTCACGTTCAGAAGGATTACCGGATACGCTATTTTTACAAAGAGAATCTCCACAACGACGATCTTCCATCGCCGGAAAATTAATACCTCCCCAGTACCCATGCGATTGAAATTATATTATCTTTGCCCTGCAAAAATCATTACACGTCGTGAAAAATATATCGATTATCTTGAATGTGGTGCTGTTGCTGGCCGTGGCAGTGCTTTATTATCTGCATTTCAGTGAGCGAACTACCTCTGAGGAAGTCTCTGGTAGAACAGCAGGACCGATTGGTCCCACCAGTATTGCTTACATCAATTCCGATACTTTGTTGAAGAACTACGATTTCTTTAAAGTGGCCGCTGACCAGCTGGAAGGGAAGAAGGACGGTTTACAAGCAGAGTACGAAAATCGCGCACGTGGTTTGGAAACGGAGATTCAAAGCTTTCAGCGTAACGCCCAGAATATGACCATTGCTCAGGCCAGAGCAATTGAAGAAGACTTGGTGAAGAAACAGCAGAATCTTTTGAGATACCAAGAGACATTAGCTCAAAGCCTGGCTCAGGACGAAGCCAAAGTCAATAACGAATTGTATGACAGAGTATCGGAATACCTAAGGGAATACGGAAAGTCACACGATTTTCAATTGGTGCTTACCTATCAAAAAGGCAGTGGGGTGGTTTACGCAAATGATAGCCTCAATATCACCGACGAGGTTATTAAAGGGTTAAATGAGGCCTACCAATCTGAGACCAAGGCCGCGGCAGATTCCACTGCTTCAAATTAGCTAGTGCAATTGATTCTGAAGCTGGGGGTAAACACCCTCGCATAGTTGCTCTACCTCCAGAGTTAATTTGTTCAATTTCTCGGCAGAAGGGACTGATTGTTTTACTTGATTTTCGATTTGCAGGATCACATCCAACAATTGATCAATACCCATATATGTTGCTGAGGGCTTCAGCTTATGGGTCGACATAGCCAGACCGGACCAGTCATTTTGATGGCAGGTCGTTTTCATCTCTTGAATGTAGGTTGGGGCATGATCCAGAAAGCTCCGGATCATCTGAGTAATAAATTCTTGGTTATTATTACTGATACTGCGCAAATAACTTAAGTCAATCATGCCAAGAGATCACTTAGTTTGCCAATAATAATAAGGAATTCAATCTTTTATTTTCAAGATATAACAGTTTAATTTGTTCGCACCACTGGTTTCATAAGTCCAAATAATGCGTAACGTGCTAATCACAACGGTACTAGTATTGCTGGTTGCAGTAACTGCTTTTTATTTCTGGGGAAGCTCCGGAAAACTGGGAGTAGATGCACTGCATCGGGTAGTGGCCTATTCTGAAAGTACTCATAAGCAAAAAGACACTATATCAGTCATGACCTATAACTTGGGTTATTTGAGCGGAATGACCAACAATTTGCCTGTTAGTCCCGAGAAGGACCTATTTGATCAAAATCTCAGTTTGGCAAAAGAACTGATTGCTGATAGTAAAGCGGATGTCATTGGAATTCAAGAAATTGACTACCAATCATCCCGAAGCTACGGGGTGGACCAGTTGGAGGAATTATCGCAGGGCTATTTAGAAGCAGTGCGTTCTGTGAATTGGGACAAAAACTACGTACCCTTTCCTTATTGGCCGCCTCAAGTTCAATTCGGCAGTATGCAATCTGGCCAGGCGATTCTCAGCAAATATCCAGTTCTTAACAGCCAACGAATTGTGTTGGATAAGCCCCAAACCGCACCTTTTTATTATAATGCATTTTATTTAGACCGGTTGATACAAATGGCGGAATTGGAAATCGGTTCCCGTCAACTGATAGTACTCAATGTACATTTAGAAGCATTTGACGAAATAACCCGAGAGGAGCAGGCTAAAATTTTGTTGCAGCTAGTAGATTCTTTAATATCGGATCGACCTTTGATTGTAATGGGTGATTTTAATGCCCGGCCGCCTTTTGCCAGCGAGCAAATGACCAAAGAGAACACCATGAAATGGTTTTACGAGCACCCGGAATTGTCGGCGGCGGTAAGCCAGCAGGAATATTTGAAAAACGAGACGGGACATTTTACCTTTGATACCTCAGCACCATATGAAAAACTGGATTATATTTTTTACAATCACCGATTTATAAATCCCATCAAAGGGACTGTTCTCTCGGAAGCGGGTCCGATATCGGATCACCTGCCGGTTCATTTCACTTTTACCTGGCGCGATTAAAATGCTGCCTCATCTTACTATCTATCGCACTCTAGAGCCTTTGATAAAACATCGGAAAGGTGAGATAAAATTAGGAGAACGGTTGCAATTCATCAATGAGACCAACTGGGACAATATTTGGAACATGTCCAAAAAAGGGGTGCGTTTTGGAATTCTGGGCATTCCGGAGAGTGTTGGGGTTCAGGCCAATTCTGGACGTCCCGGGGCTGAGTTAGCCTGGGAACAGTTTGCGATCCAATTCGCTAATCTGCAAAGTAATCGATATTTGGAGGGATCCGATGTGTTGTTTTTAGGGCAGGTGGTGACAAAAGATCTTCAGCAAAGAGCAATGGAGTTATCTCCCGGGGATAGTCAGTACTATACAAAGCTTCGATCATTGTGTCAGGAGCTGGATAATCGGGTTGCCCCTATAGTTGAGGTCCTGGTTAAAGCCGAGTTGGTGCCCATAATAATAGGGGGGGGACATAACAACTCTTTCCCCATTCTAAAAGCTATATCACAAGAATTAGGGTTTCCTCAAGGTATCGCGTGCCTTAACTGCGATGCTCATGCCGATTTCCGGCCGTTAGAAGGACGACACAGCGGAAATGGGTTTAGTTATGCCTTTTATCAAGGGTTTTTACAACGTTATTTTGTTTTGGGCCTGCATGAACAAGCCAACAGCGAAGCTATGCTAAAGAATATGGATCTGGAGCCTCAGGTGAGTTATTCGCTTAGGGATCAGATCGGTAGTATGGGTAAGGCTTTGGAAGAGGCTTTGAATTTCATTGAGAGATCACCCCTGCCCACAGGCTTGGAACTGGATCTGGATGCGGTTTCATTGATGCCGGCTAGCGCCATAACGGTTCAGGGAATTAGTATTGATGAAGCCAGGGAATACATTTGCAAAGGCACAGCTGCCTTGGCGCCTGCCTACTTACATCTGCCTGAAGCAGCCATCATTAATGCTCACACGGATCCATTGCTGGTAGGCAAGACATTGGCATGCTTAGTTACTGATTTTATCAAAAATTATCCCTGATCCATGGGGCAGCAGTCCAAAATTTACAAGAGCATTTGGATACCTTTGAGACTGGCCTTAGTAATGGTAATGTTCTTTTTAGTGGGGGAATACTTGAGTTTGGATCTGAGAATGCTGGCCAATCTCCCCAGAAGCCTTGAGGGGCTTCCGGGTGTACTATTCGCTCCCCTGATCCATATCAATCTTTACCACCTGCTGTCCAATTTGTTTCCCATACTTTGCTTGGGAACAGTAATTTACTGGTTTTACCCGGGGATTGCCCGGAACGTTTTTATACGGGCTTATCTGGTGCCCATGGTATTAGTGTGGCTTTTTGCCCGACCTACTTATCACGTAGGAGCTAGTGGACTAGTCTACGGATTGGCGTTCTTCCTGGTATTTTTTGGCTTCTTCCGTAAGGACTTTAAGTCCCTTTTGATTTCAATTGTTATTTTGTTGTTTTTTGGAGGCTTATTTTATGGGATTCTGCCGGGTCAGCCGGAAATAAGTTTCGAATCTCACCTGGCAGGAGTAATAGCAGGGGGATTAAGTGCTTTTGAATTCAGTAAAATCAAATCACCGGGAAACTAATGGCTTAATTATATATGTCCAGATCCAAACACATCTTCAAGGCATTGGACAAAGCCTATCGTCACGCACTGCATATTGAATCCGAGGCCGACGACCTGAAGTGGATTGTTTTCTCGGATCATCACCGGGGTGTCCGTGATGGGGCCGACGATTTTCTGGCCTGTGAGGCGACCTACATCAAAGCCCTACAATATTATCATCAAAACGGGTACAACCTGTTATTACTGGGAGATGTGGAAGAATTTTGGGAGAATACCTTTCGGCGCGTGCTAAGCAGTTATAAGAATGTGATGGATCTGGAGAAGAAGTTTTTTGATGGTAACCGGCTATACAGGATCTGGGGTAATCACGATGACAACTGGCGTTTTCAGGGGGCGGTTAGCAAGCACCTGGGATGGTTGTTCCCCAACCTTAAAGCATATGAATCCATTCGCATTCGCGTCGATAGTAAGGGGAATAAACTAGGTGAACTTTTCTTGATTCACGGTCATCAGGGCACCTTGGCCAGTGAGCGCTGGGCAGTGGTAAGTAAATTTTTCGTACGCTATTTTTGGCGGACCTATCAAAGGATCTTTAAACAGCCTTTAAGCACTCCCTCCAAGAGTGTAAAGCTTCGTTCGGAGCACGACCATGCGATGTACGATTGGGCCAGCCCCAAGTCGGGTTTGATCCTGATATGTGGTCATACCCATCAGCCGGTGTTTATGTCCCTGACCCATGCGGATATGGTTTCCTACGAGATAGAAAAATTGAATTTCCAACAAGCTAAGGAGCCGGAAATGGATTATTCGCAGGAGCTGGAAGCACTGCAGGAGAAGTTAATAGAAATTGAAAAGCAGAAACAGGGTACACATTTAAGTTCTGACCCGGAGCGCACAGTACCTTGTTATTTTAATAGCGGATGCTGCTCATTTGCTGATGGGGATATCACTGGACTGGAGATCGAATCAGGAATGATCAAACTGGTAAAATGGACACCAAACGAGACCCAGGATTACCGGGTGCTGGAAACTGTTAACCTGCAAAGAATTCTAAAGAAATGCCGGTAAGTATTATGCATCCCGTAACAAATCCGGTACAGACCAGGCTACGAAAGACGAGTTACTGGTTAAGTGAGCCTGATGGCCTAGATTAAATGCGCTCAAAGATAAAATCCACAAAAGCTTCCTCATCCAACCCATCGCCATCGAAATCGTACTCTGCCGCACCGTTGCCTCCAGCTATAGTGAGGACAGGCTCGTTGTGTGTAATACCGAAAAACTCAAACTCGTCAGGATCCGAATCAAAGGAGATGACCAGTAGGTCTTCATCGAATCCCATTTGACCAGTGGTTACGTCGGCAGGCTCCCCCAATGGAGTAACGGTTATGGTAAACCTTCCGGTGGTCTGAATATTTAAGGTAATAGTACCACCTTCCCCGACCACATCTATGGAGACTTCAGGCCCTGTAGCATTCTTAACAAAAACACCCCTGGTGGCATTCCAATCACCTGCTATATCACTCATGGCTATGATGGTACCGTTTAAGCTAAAATCATCCTCACCGTCTTCACTATCGCCACAACCGATCATGAAAAGAATGGGAAACATCAGTAAAATAAGGAAAAGTGTGCTTTTTGGGGATCTGAAAGAGGTTATCATAATTAAGGTATTTCTTGTTGAGTTACAAAAAAATAGGGGCATTGTGAAGTAGGAGCACGACATACCCTGCAATCATTTACCAGCAGGTTCCATGGTTACAGGTCCAAAGTGAGCTGCTCTTCTTGGGGATCTTGATTGTTGAGGTTAGATATTCCTACCCCTAATAGCCGTATGGGTTTAGTGAATTCAAATACCTCAAGAAGTTGATTGATCATAACTTCGAGACTTTCGAAATTGTCGATTATCTGTGTATGGGTTTTGCTCCTGGTGATTTGTTGGAAATCAAAGAATTTAATCTTTATGGTAAGCGTACGGCCATAAGTGTTGTGGCTATCCATCCAGTTCATAACCTTTCGGGCTATACGCAGCAGCTCAAAGCGCATGGCCTCCTTATCCGTCAGATCCTTTTCAAAAGTATCTTCTACACTTACTGATTTACGGACACGGTGAGGGTTTACTTCCCTATCATCAATCCCATGAGCGATCTGGTGATAGTAAATTCCGTGTTTCCCGAAGAGCTGTACCAATCGTTCTTGAGAATATCGCTTCAAATCAGCACCATGGTGAATGCCCATTTTTTCCATTTTCTGGGCTGTCACCTGGCCAATACCATGGAATTTTCGGACAGACAACTGATCGATAAATCCTTGAACCTGGTGAGGCATTATTACACTGATACCGTCGGGCTTTTGGTAGTCGGAGGCCACCTTTGCCAGAAATTTATTTATAGACACCCCGGCACTGGCGGTGAGCTGGGTCTCTTCTAAGATGGTAGATTTAATGGCTTTGGCAATCTGCACGGCTGAATCTATGCCCTTCTTGTTTTCCGTTACATCCAAATAGGCTTCATCCAGGGACAAGGGTTCCACCAGATCAGTGTACTGCTTAAAAATTTCACGAATGGTTTTAGAGACCTGCTGATAGACGTCGAAACGGGGCTTAACGAATATTATTTCTGGGCATTTGTGGTAAGCAATAGCAGAGGGCATGGCGGATTTCACTCCAAACTTCCGGGCTTGGTAGCTGGCGGTCATCACCACACCTCGAATTTCACTGCCTCCAACAGCGATAGGCTTACCACGCAGCTCTGGGAAGTCCCGCTGTTCCACGGAAGCGTAGAAGGCGTCCATGTCGATATGGATAATTTTGCGCAAACGATGAAATATTGATTTGCATTTAAATTTAATAATTAGCAAGCAGAAGTAAGGAGAGACTGATTAAGGAAATATTTACCCATGGGATGGCCACAAAACGCAAAGGAATTACTTAAGATAATACGAATTACTTAAGAGAGGGGAATCCCCCCAATCCCTCCCCAATCGGTGACCAACAACGTCAATCCTCGGCCTTTTGGCAAACTTGTTTACAGTGTGCTGGTTTCGCAGATCTATGGAAGTGTTTTTTAGGGGAAGTTAGGGTCCAATGCCCCTAATTTTTGAGATCCTAAGGACTTTTCCTGATACTTCAAAACTGCTACAGGATTACCACAAAACCTCCGATCAAATATAAAATAGCCGCTACTCCACCCATTAATAGGGCATAGGGTAATTGGGTTTTTACATGATCGATATGGTCGCTGGCAGCGGCCATGGAGCTTAGTATGGTGGTATCGGATATCGGTGAACAGTGATCACCAAATACCCCACCTCCCAATACCGCTGCGATGGCCATGGGTACACTGGCCTCCAATGTCTGAGCCATAGGAACGGCTATGGCCATCATAATAGCGAAAGTACCCCAACTGGTGCCAGTGGAAAAGGCGATGAAAGCACTCACTATGAACACCAGCAACGGCACTACTCCCGGCGAAAGCCAACTGCGTGTGAATTCGGCTACAAAAATACCGGTGCCCAAGCTGCGGCATACATTGCCAATGGCAAATGCAAAAAGCATCAACAAAGCGATGGGCATCAGGCCTCCGATGCCCTTAAAGGCTACCTCTATCAATTCAGATAGCTTCATGATCCCGGCGCTGCGATACATCAGCATGGCCACCAGAATAGCGGTGATGACCGAGTAAAGTACCGAGGCCGACCCCGATCCTTTGCCGATAGCCGTAAAAAAGTGAGATAGCCAGTGGGTGTTCGAATCCACCTCCGACCAACCTGTGAAGGCTAACATCAAGGGCATCATGATTACCATAGTGGCTATGGGGACTATCATATTCCGGGCTCTAGGTACGGTTTCAGACTTTGGTTCCATCATGGTAATCTCAGACGAAACTACTGGTTGGGCGTCGTCCGCCATTAGTTTCCCCTCCACTCTGGCTCTGGTCTCGGCTTTTTTCATAGGCCCGAAATCTTTGCCTGTCCAGATGATAAAGGCCACCATACCCAACGCCAAAAGAGGGTAAAAATTGAAGGGAAATACCTTGATCATCATATTCACCGGGTCCTCATATCCCTGTAAAAGAATAAGGCCCATTACATAGGCGCCCCAGGCGTTGAAAGGAATGAGAATGCAGGCTGGAGCAGAGCTGGAATCTGCGATATAAGCCAATTTTTCTCTGGAGATCTTCAACTTATCAAATACCGGACGGTACAGGGACCCTACAGTAAGCACGGAAATGCTAGATTCCACAAACACCAGGATTCCGGTAATCCATGCCAGCCATTGAATGGCCTTGCGATTGCTGGTGCCTTGCTTCTGCTCCAGTCGCCGAAGCCATTTTTCTACGCGGTTCACGAAGCCTTGTACTCCGCCAGAGCGTTGAATATAAGCAATAAGAGCCCCTACCAGCGCGCTGAACATGATGGTACGGGTGTTGCCATCATCTTTAAAAACATCCACCAGGGCTTGAAGAGTGGCCACTGTACCGCTTAAAATATTACCTCCATTCACGATCACCCATCCCAGCCAGATACCAAAGATCAAAGCAACAAATACCTGCTTGGTACGAATTGCCAGAATTATGGCTAAAACGGGGGGGAGTACCGACCAAAAACCAAAATGCTCCATCACAATAAATTCTCTTGTTTAAGCCAGTGGCAGGTCTTTTCAACGATGGTTTCTAATGGCACTGCCTGGAAATCCAATTGCTGCCTGGCCTTTGAGTCATCGCAGCGCACATTATGAGTAAGCAGCTTGGTCTTTTCTGGAGTCAAAAGAGGTTCTTTACCGGTGAACAATGCGCCTAGTTGATACAACTTAGTGGCCAATTGCAATATCCATGGCGCTGTAGTTTTCATGCTAATTGGTTTATCTAAAAATCGTTCGATAAAATTCACAAATTCCAGCATACTGGCTTCCACTCCTCCCAGAAGATAGTTCTCGCCCTTGACTCCTTTCTCATATGCCTTAATGTGAACTTTAGCAACTTCTGGTGCATAGGTGAAACATCCTAAAGTGGGAGGGATACCCGGCATACTTTGACGGTACACATTCTTAAAGATCTGCACCCAGTTATGGGTGTCATAAGGCCCTACGATGTGGGCGGGATTCAGCACTACCGCGTCAAGCTCTCCGCTTACTGCTTGCTTAACATCATTTTCTGATAAATATTTGGTAACGTGATAGTTGATACCGGAATCTAATGCATTGCTCAAAGTATCTTCGCGCACCTGATCTTGGTGAATGCCATAAGCTGCTATGGAGGAAGTATGAATGAAACGACCTGCCTCCTTTTCAAGAGCCACTTTAATAATATTTCTGGTTCCCTCTACATTGGTTTTATACTGTCTTTGATTGTATTTCGACCATAGATTGGTGCTGGCTGCAACGTGAAACACAGCATCTACTTGGTGGGGTACAGCAGCTCTTAGAGAATCAACGTTCTCCACATCTCCGGTTACCAAATTGATATTTAATGGATCCAAGTATTTGGTTTGCGACCGGGACCTTTTGATAGCGGTAACCTGCCAGTTTTGAGCTAAAAGCTCCTGAACCAGATTGATGCCCAGGAATCCCGTGGCCCCGGTTACAAACGCCCTTTTACTCATCCTTACCACATTTGATTAAATACTTTCAACCAAGCATCTCGCATGAGCATGGCTCCGGCCATTGATGGGTGCACGCCATCAGCACACCAATGGTCGACAGTGCCTGAAGACAGGGCGTAGTCAAATACCTGTTGATAGGGGACAAATCCCGCCTGGAAATCCTTGGCAATGCTTCGTACCGCACTTTGATAAGGAGGGAAGTCCTGTTCCCAGACCTGCGTGATGGCCGTGCCGCCTTTTACGGCAAATGGCTCGCCTAAAATAATCTTAACATCAGGCAGTTGTTTTCTGGTGCGTTCCAGCAATTGTCGGAGGTCCTTTTCAAAAACTTCGACCGTACCCTGATAGTTTCCGCTTAGGGTATGCCAGAAATCATTAACACCAATAAGGATGCTGAGCACTTGTGGTTGCAGTTGCAAACAATCTTCCTGCCAACGAGCTGCTAGTTGAAATACCTTGTTGCCACTAATTCCTCGATTGTAGCATCTTAAGTTACTTTTGGGATGCTTGGCAAGCATTTCGGCTACTATCTGGTAGACATAGCCATGTCCCATGCCACTGATATCATTGGCATAGTAACCACTGCGGTTGCGGCCGGCATCGGTGATACTGTCGCCTTGAAATACAATGGTGAGGTTTTCTGGGATCTGTCCTTTGAGCGTTATATCCGTTATATCACCAGCTGACAAAGGGTAAGCCAGTGCGCTCAGCGAAGCCAAGGAACCCCATTTTAAAAACTTACGTCTAGTTGAAGATGCTTTCATACGTTATGAGATTTGTTCGAACAAAATATTGCTTTTAAGCACAATACCCAAGACAAAAGCTTTTTTAAGCCTAGTACCTAATTATAGGGTATAATTGATAAGTTTGTGGACACATGATACTAGTAGATAAAATGAAAATAACAATGAAGTTGAGAATTTGGGGGATGGGTAGGTTAGCGATTCTAATGACCTCCATATTGTGGTTTTCTTGCGATCTGAGCTCCGATGATGGCCAGAATTGCTTGAATGGGGAGGGTTCGCTGGTACAGGAGACCAGAACTGCCGGAAGTTTTGACGCAATATTTCATCAGTTCCCCGGCAGCATTTTCATCACCAAGGGTAGTTTCCCTTCAGTGGTTGTGGAAGGGCAGTCAAATTTGTTACCATTTCTAAATACCGAAATAGCCGATGACCTGCTGTCGGTAACATTTACCGACTGTATCGAAACTGGCCAACCGTTTAATGTATACGTATCCGTCACCAGCTTAGAGACCATTAACTTAGCGGGAATAGGCAATGTTGAATTTGAAAATGAAGTGGTTACTCCTAGGCTAGAGCTGGTTACCACCGGTCTGGGGGACTTCTTTATACAGGGAGCTGCAGATACATTGGAAATAACTATTAACGGTCAAGGCAATGTAAATGGATTTGATATGATCAGCGAACGCTGTGATATCCTAATAGCGGGTACCGGAGATGTCGAGGTTACCGCCAATCAGGAATTGTTTGTGATCATCAACGGGCAAGGAAATGTATTCTACAAAGGTATGCCTACAGTTGTATCGGATATAAACGGCCTTGGCACCGTAACCGATGCCAATTAGCTGGATTATGCCGTAGCGTGTTTGATGTTCAGGTCAGCCATAAGTCGCTGGAGTCGAATGTCCAGTTTGGCCAGCGCCGAATGTGGTGATTCAAAGTCGATGTCTCTGATCTGCCAAAAATCCACTCTACTCAACCAATCGGGATATTCCTCCGTCATCATAGGCCGATGTTCGATCTCATCCATTAAGATGACATAATAAGCATCGCTTAGATCTTTGGGATCTAACTTCATAGGGTATCGGGTTTGATCCAGCGTGATTCCTTTTGCAGCCAGCCCATGTTTGGCATTAGGACTGATAGGCCAGGGGCGGGTGCTTTCCTGGAACCCTCTGCTAAATGCCCTCCAATTCAAATCATACTTTTGGGCATAATTGTTAAAAAGTATCTCGGCATAACGACTGCGGTAGTAATTGCCGGTGCAGATGAAAAGAATGCGATTTTCCATGCAAAAATGAGTAAAGTATAATTAAATATTACAATATTAATATACTTACTGTACTAAAGTAACCCTTTTGGTATTAAAAAACTAATTAATTGTATTTATTTTATATTTAAATGATGTTCTGGTTGAGCCTGGGTATTACATTTTCCTTGTAATTTCGGCCTATGGGGACACTAAAGCCCCTAATTTCAACATTAGAGGCGCTGTAGGCATCGATATTGGAAAGGGAGATAATGAAGGACCGATGAACTCTAAGAAATTCGTCATCAGGCAAATGTTCCTCCATATAACTGATCTTTTGATGTGAGACCACTTCTTGGGTGCAGGTCTTCACTTTGATATAGTCTTTCATAGACTCAATGTACAAGATGTCTTGCAGGTTTACCCGTATCACTCGTTTGTCCATTTTCAAAAAGATGAAAGGGCAATCGTCAGGTTTTTCAGACAATTTGGAGAGAAAGTTTTGAGCCTTGTTGACTGCTTTAAAAAATCGCTGGAAAGAGAAAGGCTTTAGTAAATAGTCCACTACGTCCAGTTCATACCCTTGCAAGGCATAATCTCGATAGGCAGTGGTTAAGATAACAGGCGGCGGATTTTTCAAACCCTTAAGAAACTCGATTCCTGTTAGCTTAGGCATTTGAATATCCAGAAAGACCACATCTACGTCCTGAGATTGTAGGATTTCGAATGCCTGTAGGGCATTGGGGCATTGCCCTATCAATTTCAGTGTAGGTAATCTTTCAATATAGGACTCTAAAACCTCTAGAGCCAGGGGTTCATCATCAACTGCCAGACACTTCATATTCATGCATTAAATGGACTTCTAAAATAACTTTGTATCGCTCCGCTTGATCAGTGATGGTAAGTCTGTGTTGCGAAGGATACTGCAGCTCCAAACGTCTTTTTACATTTTTGATACCGATGCCTTCTGTATACCCTTGTTGATCTTTAACGCCATTATGAGTTTTACTGTTCTCCACAATTAGGGTGAATTTATTCCCCCTTACTTTAGCTTTCATGTTTACCCAAGCTTGATCGGTTTGACCGCTAACCCCGTGCTTAAAAGCATTTTCCACAAAAGGGAGCAGTAACAAAGGGCGGATTAAGGAGTGTTCCGTATCGCCTTCTGCGCAAAAATTGACCTGAAGTCTGGATCCATAGCGCAATCTTTCCAGGTCCACATAGTCTTCCACCAGTGCCAACTCCTTTTGTAAGGGAACCAGTGGAGCATTGCATTCATAAAGCATATAATCCAACAATGCCGACAATTTCAAAACCATCTCGGGGGCGTTTGGAGAATTCTTTAAAGACAGCGCGTAGAGATTATTTAAAGTATTGAATAAAAAATGAGGATGGATTTGTGCTTTTAAGAATTCCAGCTCGGCTTTTAGCTTACCTTGGGCCAGCTCCTGGTTCTTCTTTTGATTTTCATAGAAATACTGGAACAACTTTACGGTCACAGCAATAACCACTACTGGATATATGTAGAATATTCCTTTAAAGACTTTGGCTGAAACCAAAATGCTAAAATCCTGCGCCTCTTCGGTAAAGTAGGGCACCTCTAACAGTAAATAAGCCACCCAATGCAAAAACCCACCAAACAGCAAAAGAGCCGTAAACCAAAGGACATAAACCGTTTTGTTTAATTGGGTTAAGTATTTGGGCAATACCCAATAGATCACCAGATAAGTAATCAGCACCTTTTCCGGCAAATAGACTAACTGTAATTGAAACTGACGAAGATAATCGTCATGATAACTACCATAGGCCAGTGCATAGGAGGAGATAAAAATGATCCAGAAAGCAACATGTTTTATCAGACGTGGCGCTCCATGCTGATATGGTTGAAAGTCCCATGTCATTTTCATTTTTATACGTGAATCCGAAGTATAATTCAGCCATAAGAGATTGTGCATCGACAGACTACATTTTACCGTGGTCCAAATACGTGTTATGCCAGATGGAGGTCTGGTGTGCTTTTGCTGCGCCCTTGTATAGAAAGTTGTATATTTCACTATGGCTGAGCACTCTTTGATAGTAGTCATACTGGCAGCGGGAGGGTCCGCTCGATTAGGCCGACCCAAACAGCTATTACAAGTAGCAGGCACCACCATGATCCGGAAAACCAGCGAAATGGCATTAGGGCTGGAGGTACCGGTGGTAGTGGTGCTGGGAGCACATGAAAAATTGATTCGTGAGCAAATTGAGGACTTGCCCTTGCACTTGGTGATGAATCCCCAATGGAAACTGGGCATGAGCAGCTCTCTTGCAACAGGAATAAAATGTGCCAGGCAAATCAGCCCGGGCTTGTCTGGAGTATTGGTTTTGCTGGTGGATCAACCGCTGGTACATCTGGATCATTTAAAAGAGCTCATAACTGTGGCCCAGGAAGAATCTCAGACTTTGGTGGTTACCGGGTACGGGCAGGGTAGAGGTGTTCCCGCCTACATTGGGTCGGCGCACTTTGAAGATATTATGACCACTTCCGGTGATCAGGGAGCCCGTGCTCTGTTTACACAAAAACGTAAATTCATGCGGGAGGTCAGTCTCATTGGTGGCGCTGTGGATATTGATACCGAGGAGGACTGGCAGAATTATTTAAAAAGCCAGTTTGGCCATTGAAATAAAGAAATTCAATTATATTTAATGTTCACGTGAAGGACATGGACCAGAAAATCCAACAAGTATACGATAATCACGGACGGCGCATTAACTACGTTAGATTGGCGGTAACGGATCGCTGTAATCTAAGATGTTTTTACTGTATGCCGGAACAAGGTATTAAATATCTTCCCAGGAAAGAATTGTTGACCTATGAGGAGATGGAACGCTTGCTGCGAATTCTTACACATCTGGGAGTGAACAAACTACGCATTACTGGTGGGGAGCCATTCGTCAGACAAAATTTGATGGATTTTCTGGAACGAGCGGCCGATATCCCTAATCTGGAGCATATCCATTTAACCACCAACGGGGTACTTACAGCTCCCTACATCCCTCGATTAAGAGCCATGGGCGTTAGTTCCATAAACCTCAGCATTGATACCCTGGACCGCGAGCGTTTCAAACAGATTACCCGGCGCGATGAGGTGGAAAAAGTCAAAGCCACATTTTATGAGCTGTTGGAAGCGGGTATTCCTCTGAAGATTAATGCGGTGGTGATAGATGGTAAAAACACCCAGGATATTGTGGAATTGGCCAAACTTACCAGGGAACATCGGGTAGACGTCCGCTTTATCGAAGAGATGCCCTTTAATGGGGAAGGAGCACATTACCTTAAACTCAAATGGGATCATCTGAGGATAAAGCAGGAGTTGGAGCAACAATTTGGACCGCTGGAGACTCTGCCAGGGGTTGCTAACAGCACCTCTGTTAACTACCGTATTCCAGATCATCAAGGCTCCGTAGGCATCATTGCCGCGTTCAGCCGGACCTTCTGTGGAAGCTGCAACCGAATCAGGATTACTTCTCAAGGAACACTGAAGACCTGCCTGTATGACAATGGAGTGTTGGATCTGAAAAGTATTTTACGCAGTGGCGCCGAGGATGAAAATATTCGACAACATCTATTAAGAGCCTTTGGTAGCCGGGCCCGGGATGGCTTTGAAGCCGAATCAAAACGATCATCTCAGATATCGGAATCCATGTCAGTTATCGGTGGCTAAAAAAAAGGAAGGCGGTGAAGCCTTCCCCATGCCACTGAGCAGTGGGCTAACCCGGTGGCATTTCTTAGTTAGATGCAAGCTTTAGATATGAAGTTACACTTATACACTACCTATTATTAATGAAGTCCTTGATCTATATCGGTGACCCTATGTGTAGTTGGTGTTGGGGTATTGCGCCAGAGTTGGAGCAAGTTGTTGATTTCTGTGAGCATCGAGAATTAGATTTCCAGATCAAAGTAGGTGGTTTGCGGCCGGGAGGAGGAGACCCCTGGGATGAAAAGATGAAAGATTTTCTACGGCATCATTGGGATCAAGTGCACGCTGCCAGTGGACAACCTTTCAGTTTTAAGCTACTGGAACTCCCCGCGTTCAATTACGATACGGAGCCAGCATGTCGTTTGGTAGTAGCCGCCCGAAAATGGCTGGGACAGGGAAATATTCACTGGTTTAAGCAATTGCAAAAAACGTTCTATGTAGACTCTTTGGATCTGGGTGATATATCCAACATTCAACCTATTTGTAGGCAATTTGACATAGACTTTCAGGAATTCAGCGATCATTTCCAGTCAGAGGAAATCGTAAATGCTACCAAGGACGATTTTAATGAAACCCGGGAATGGGGCATTAACGGCTATCCCTCTTTAGTCATCAAAGGTCCGCATCAACTTACCGGGATCAGCTATGGTTACAGTACCTTTCAAAAGATCCGGGAACGACTGGAAAACTATCTTTCCGCAAATTCAACCGTATAATTAGTATAAGCTATAATTTATTAAATTGAGGAACACATAAATTTATTGAACTATGGACATGGATCAACATTTACGGACTTTAGGTATTGGGCATATTGTCTACAGCCTGTTGCTTATTGTTCCCGCCGCCATTGTATTTGGGGTATTGACCAGCGTAGGCATCCTGGTGGATGACCCGGAGGCAGCGCAAATACTTCCATTGGTGGGCACCTTCGTAGGAGCTTTTCTAATCGTTTTGGCCATACCCGGTTTGTTAGCAGGATACGGGGTATTGAAAAAGAAATCCTGGGGGTTACCAGTGTCGTTGGTAGTAGGTGTATTAAATATCCTTTGTTTCCCATTGGGAACGGCATTAGGTATTTACTCCATCTGGATCTTTAACAAAATGAATCAGCCGCCACCTGCTGAGCCTAAATTCGGCTATGCCTAAGGTAAGTTTTACCAGAGCCTTAAAAAGATTTTACCCCGATTTAGATTCCATAGAGGTTTCTGCCTCTAACGTGGCTGAATTATTGGATCAATTGAACCTGCAGCACCCTGGCTTAAAGGACTATTTGGTTGATGAGCAAGGTCAGCTGCGGCAGCATGTTAATATTTTTATTGGAGATAAACTGATCCGTGATAAAGTGAACCTGTTGGATGAGGTGGACGATCAAGATGAAGTGTTTATCATGCAGGCTTTGTCCGGAGGCTAACCAACCTTATTATGAGCGAAAAAAATACCTTAATGCTGGGTACCAGAAAAGGTCTGGTAACCATGAAACGCCATGGCCAAGGCTGGAAACATCACAATGTTTCCTTCTTAGGTATCCCGGTGTCCCTGACTTATGTGGATCCTCGTACCGGTACTTGGTGGGCCTGCCTGGATCATGGCCACTGGGGACAGAAACTACACTTCTCTCATGATCAAGGCAGTACCTGGGAAGAAGTGGAATCTCCTAAGTTTCCCGAGGGAGCAGAAATGAAACCAGGGGTCCCCGCGGCTGTCCGTTATTTATGGGCTTTTGCGGAGGGCGGTGCTGATAATGATGATTTAATATATGTTGGTACCGAACCGGGTGGACTTTTTAAAAGCCGGGATCAGGGTAAGAGCTTTGAGCTAGTAAACAGTTTATGGGACCATCCCTCTCGACTAGATAATTGGTTCGGTGGCGGTCGTGATTATGCCGGTATACATAGTATTGTAGTAGACCCTCGAGATAGCAATCATATCTATATTGGGATCAGTGTCGCAGGCGTTTTCGAAACTACTGACGGAGGTGAGACCTGGGAAGTGAGAAACAAAGGATTACGGGCTGATTTTCTGCCGGACCCTCAAGCTGAGGTGGGGCACGATCCGCACTTACTAGTGGCTTGTCCGAAAAGCCCGGATCATCTTTGGCAACAGAATCATTGTGGAATTTTCCGATCCGTCAACGGAGGAAAAGACTGGCAGGATGTAACACAAGAGGAGGGCCCTGCCCGCTTTGGCTTTGCGGTGGCAGTAGATCAGCATGATCCCGAGCAGGCTTGGGTAGTACCCGCGATAAGTGACGAGGTGCGGGTAGCTGTTGACGGGGCTTTATGCGTTTGCCGTACCGATGATGGCGGTGCTACTTGGAAGGATCTGCGGCAGGGCTTGCCTCAGGAAAACTGTTACGATATTGTGTTCCGCCACGCCCTCAGTAATAACGGTGATACCCTGGTCTTTGGCACCACTACCGGTAATCTGTTTGTCTCCAACAACAGAGGGGACAGCTGGGAGACTATCAGCAGTACCTTGCCAATGATTTATTCAGTGGATTTTCTTTGAACATACTAGCCTTTCTTCAAAACATACCTTATAGGATTGCATAAAATGAGATTGATAATTTGAGGGGGATCCCGCCAATCCCTCCCCTCAGCCCCAGACCCTGAAACGGTTTGGTTCTTGATCAGATCTGAATTTTTAATTTTTCTGTCAAGTTAGCGGTTTTGAGTATCAGAAGTTGGGATCAAAGATTATTAATTCCTTCTTTCAAACCTGCCTCCGTTGCAATACATTTCTTTCTAGCCAGAGAATTTCATTAATGGCAGGCTGTGGGGGGCGTCTGGTGTAAAAGAGTACCCTACCACTGATATTTATGTTGCAAATAAATTGAAGGGCAAGGCCATTTTTTAGCCTTGTCCTTCGGTAATGCTCCCATCCTCCATTCTGAAATTACAGGCCTTCTTCTTCTACAATATCGGGTCGTAAGCTTGCTATTATAGCCATCAATTCTTCATGCTCCTTTTTTGGAACCTCGAATTCATTAAGCACATCCACTAGGTGTCCGGCAACAATATCAAATTCAGAAGCTTTGATGCCTAAGCCACCATGGGTGGTTTTAGCGCTGCGACTAATTATTTTGCAGGGGCCACCTGTAGCTGCACATACCAGATTCTTATTTTTTTGCTTAAATCCGGCTCGAGAATCATCGCTCATACCAAAGAATCGTTTACCTACTACCGGATCATTAAAAAGACGGTCTGCAAAATCATCTACCACTGCAGAAATGGCTTCATAGCCGCCTAACCGTTCATACAAGGTAGCCTGCTGGGCATTTGCCGTTAATGATGCGATTAACAATAAAGCACTTATTGCCAAAGCTTTTTCGAATTGATTACTGAGATTTTTCATGATCTATCTTATTTTGATTAATTGAATGTTAATTTTTTACAACCCAGTTTAAATATTGAAGATTTCATTTAGCACTTGTACCATATTCTCATCATCACCCCTCTTACACGCTAGCCTTAGTTTTAAGGCGGGTAGCTTGACCACCTTATCTACAATACTTTTAGTGATGTAATGGATGAGCTCATGGTCTTTGAAATCAGTTTTCTTTAATTGACGGCTAATCTCCTCTTTGCGAATCTTTTCCAATGCCGCTTTCATTTGATGAATAGTGGGTAAGATCTTCATCTCATGGGCCCACTCCAGAAACTCTGAAACTTCTCGTTTGATTATGGCCTCTACTTTTGGGACCTGGCTTTTTCGCTTTTGAATAGTTGAGGAGATTTCATCGTTAACGTCCTCCATATTCAGCAAAGTGATATTAGGATCTGATACTAGTTCCGGATCAATACTTCGAGGCACGGAGAGATCAATAAGAATTTTATGGGAGTCAAAGTCAGCGGACTTGATTCTACTTTTGGTGAGAATTGGGGTTCCTACGGTTAATGCGGAAATTACCAGTTGAACTTCACCAAGTGACAAATGAACATCATTTAACGGGATAGATTTTAAGCCAAGTTCGGCAGCCAGAGCCAATGACTTTTCCTCCGTACGATTACTGACCCACACTTCATATCCGATTTTAGATAATTTGCGACTTAGACCCCGGCCCATCTTTCCTGTTCCCAGAATGAGTACTACGGCACTACTTTGAGGCACTAATTGTTGAGCTAAATTTTTTACTACCTGTGGAACCGATGCATGGCAATCTTTGAAGCAACTTTTTTGGGTAACGATCTTATGGGTGTGAAAAATCGCATGTAGCAACCGGTGCACAAAGGGACCTGCCATATCAGCATCAACACTTTCTTGATAGGCTGATTTTACCTGATTTATCATCTGTAAGTCACCCAGTACTTGTGATTCAAGACCAATGGCAACTCTGAACAGGTGTTCAACAGCTCTTTCCTGCCGGTCATATAACCGGAAAAGGTCGACAAAATGACTAACGTTAGGGAAGGGAACAAATAGCTGAAGCAGACTTATTAGTTGCCGGCAACTGACAATATCAGAAACGAAGTACACCTCAAACCGATTGCAGGTAGAAACTATCACCATCTCTTCGATACCTCCGGTTTGCTTGGCATAGTGCAACAACCTATGGCGATCATAGGAATTCAAAGCGAACCGTTCACGGATCTCCAGGGGGACGTTTTTATAAGACATACTGATGGCTTTAAAGGGAATAGTCATTTTTGATGAAGCCTCCAATCTTCAATTAATGGTTTGAATGTAGGAACAATCAAGGTGCTGTCTTTGCCTGAGGTTTCTTGGTCTGTAATCAAAAAGTGAGCATTATCCAACCTAGTTTTTGATGATGTTGAGTCTTTGGTCCTCACTGGTCTTATTTTTTCAATTGCAACAGGGGAAAAAAGAGCTTGTTCAAACACTGTGAAAATTGCTACTATCCCCAATATCACACCGGCAAACAATAGAATATTGTTCATGACCTGAAAATTGAATGTTAGTTAGATACTTTGGTTTCAGCTGCGCCCACTGGTAGTTATGGGTTACGAGCTTTGTGACTTTGGACTAATGGCCAGGATTTACATCGAGCAATTGTATGTGCCCAAAACCTGGCTCATTAGAGGAGTACTGATTCTTTAACCTAAATAGGCACTGAATGTCTTACCAAAAAGGCTAGGAAGCAGTGTAATACCTCTCTTCGATTACCAGACCATCTTTCCATTTCCTCTTCAAAATTTCATTCCAAAGAATGGGTGTTCCATCGGTTTGGGTTAGGTCGAAAGTAAATTCTGACATGGTTACATCATCTCCTACTGTTTGACTATGAAGGGCGATATTATTTACGCTGCCTATACCTTGGAAAAACTCTTGCAACTTCTCAATCTTCTGATTGAGTCCATGGGTTTCGGCACCATTGCCCTCTTTGGTAATGACATCAGGATGGAAGAAGGCGTTTACCGCTTCCAAGATTCTCCCTTCCAACACTTGCTGGTCCAGGGCTTCTACTCGTTCTTTTGATTTTACTGTTTGCATTTCCATTTTTTTGTAGTTAAGGTTTAAACTGTGTTTCGAATAAACCCTATCCAAACCCTATGCCACAAAAATAAATCTGAGTAAATATCTGATAGTAAGAATGTTAGAAGATTTGATAAACTCGGACAACAAAAAGGAAGGATTTTATTTAAGAACTTTTCTGAAATAGAATCCTTTTGAAGGAAGGAAGTAGAATCAAGTAAGATCCTCTTTTCTAATATTTAATTTTCTCATTTTGGAATAGAGCGTTTTGGGATTAAGTTGTAGCACCTTGGCAGCACCATCCGGACCACTTACTTTCCCATTGGTGGTTTTTAGTATAGAAATAATATGGTTTCGTTGGTTCTCCCGATCAGAAAGGATCTTTTTACTCTTGGTTGATTTTTTATGCACTGATATGTCCAACCCTGTAATCTCCAGGTTCTTTCCTGGACTTATTATCACTGCACGCTCTATGATGTTTTCCAGCTCCCTTATGTTTCCCGGCCAATGGTAAGATTGTAATTTCTTCAGGGCTGAACGGGGGATTGATGAGATATTTTTACCAAAAAGCCGATTATATTTCTGACAAAAATGCTGGGCTAAAAGTGGGATATCATCGCTGCGTTCCCTTAAAGGGCTGGAGACAATGGGGAAGACGTTCAAACGATAGTAAAGATCCTCCCTAAACTTACCTTTTCGTACGGCCTTTTCTAAATTCTTGTTTGTGGCAGCCACCACTCGCACATTTACTTTTATAGTATGAGGGTTTCCCAGACGTTCAAATTCCCTTTCTTGTAATACTCGTAGTAGTTTAGACTGTAGGGCAAATGGCAGCTCACCAATTTCGTCCAGGAAGATCGTGCCCCCATCTGCTAACTCAAAGCGACCCTGCTTTTGGGTTAATGCTCCGGTGAAGGCCCCTTTTTCGTGCCCGAACAATTCGCTTTCAATTAAATTTTCCGGAAGTGCTGCACAGTTTACCTTGACTAAAGCTTTATTGGCTACCTGACTATTATTGTGCACCGCTCGGGCCAATAGTTCTTTTCCGGTGCCGGATTCGCCCAGGATCAATACTGTGGCATTGGTAGAAGCTACCTGCTCAATGCTGGATAGCATTTTTTGATATTCCTGATTCTGAGTAATTATTTCTTCAAAATTGTGCGTTAGTTTAATTTCTTCCTGCAAATAAGCATTCTCTTTTTCAAGTCGTCTGGTGAGTTTTTCTATTTCATCATGTTGTTTTACATTTTCAATAGCCATAGTAATTTGATTGGCTACTGCCTGCACAAATTCAAGATCTCTCTCAGAATATTTGGATGATTCGACGCTGCCGATATTAAAAGTTCCTATACATTCATTTCTGCTCATTAGAGGCAGGACAATGTAGGATTTGAGCCCTTGCTCCACGAAGGTTTTATCCGTGATGAACTTTTGATTTTTATCAATGTTGCTGCGAATCAAAGGAACCTTGTGTTTCCATACCCATTCCATATGGCTTCCTTCCCTGGGTACTTCAAATCCGGTATACAATTCTACAGAAGACGAGAATGGTTCTATGGCGATGGCTTCAAATAAATCCTTTTCCTTGTTAAACAAGGTAATGGCCGTACAATCTAAGGGAAAATTGATTTTTAGTGACTTGGCAATAGCATTAAAAAGGCCCTCGTAAGTAAGTTGTGAGATGATGGCATTATTGATGCTAAGAATCACTTCATATTCTTCAATCTTCCTCCCTAGATCTTTATTAATTGATGCCCCGTGGTTATGATGAGTTTCAGCTGGCATGCACATTTAAGTTAGAAATTTCTGAGGCCATTGTAAAAAAAATCTTGAGAAATAAATGGTTTCATAGATCCTTCATTACCGGCTAAATACAGGTAACCTATTGAAGTTTTAAAGCTGCCCGGCAGCAATTGCAGCTAACCGGAAGGATTTCAAATAAATTGATTTACTGTTCCGCCAAACTGAGGAATTTTCGAATCATGGAACAAAGATGGTATAAGCAGAATAGATGACCTCCTAATGAATACCAAATCCAAAATAAGAATCTATCAGCAAATGGGGATTTTTTTATACCTTGAATAGTGGCGGAAGTAAAAGGACGATATCCCAGGACTCAAGCAACATGAAAGGCCTTATATGGTTAAATTTAAAAGATACGTTGGGGCTGGTGGCCTTAGTAATTCTGATCGGTCAGTGGTCAACTGATTTACAGGCACAAAAAATCGAAATGTCCATTGATCGTGTGGGATATGAACAGGGGCTAACGCAAACTACGGTTTATTCCATATTCCAGGACAGTAAGGGGTTTATGTGGTTTGGCACTCGTGACGGTTTGCATAAATACGATGGATATGGCTTTAAGGTCTATAGGAATAAACCGGACGACCCTAAAAGTCTCAGTAATAATACAATCAGAGCAATTTATGAACATAAATCTATGCTTTGGGTTGGCACCGAAAATGGGCTCAACAGGTTTGATTGGGAAACAGAAAAATTCATCCGATACCAAAACGACCCTGCAAACCCTAGCAGCATAAGCCATGACCGAATACGAGCAATAGTTGAAGACACTTTTGGTGACCTGTGGATTGGCACCAACGGTGGAGGATTAAACAAGTTGGTTTTAACTGCATCAGAAAATGGCGAGGAACTACTTAAGTTTGAGCGTTACCGTCACAATCCTGAAGATCCCTATAGCTTAAGCCATAATAGCGTCTATGCATTATGTCCAGCGAGCCAAGGAGGGATTTGGATAGGAACTATCGGTGGTGGACTCAATAAGCTCGATCCAAAAAAGGGTACATTCACACGTTACCAGCATGATCCCAATATCCCTTCTAGCATTGCAGACAATAGTATAAACGCAGTTCATGAGGATCACTCCGGTGTGCTATGGATTGGGACCAGAGGTAAGGGACTTGATATTCTACTGCCGGACAAAGCTGAAGCACAAGAACCGGTATCCAAATTTATACATGTTCAAAACGACCCCCATGATGCATCAAGCCTCAGCGATAACAATGTCAATATCATTAAAGAAGATCAGTCAGGGACCCTTCTGGTGGGGACTTATGGTGGCGGGCTTGATTTGCTGAGCATACCTGATTCATTAGTGCACGGAGAGCATTTCGAGTTTAAGTTTGAAAATTTTAAGAATGACCCTGCTGATGTCAACAGCTTGAGTAATAATTTGATTAGATCAATCCATGAAGATAAATCGGGAGTGATTTGGATCGGTACTAGTGAAGGAGGGCTTAATAAATTTCAAAGGAATCGCCGCAAATTCAGACATTACCAGCAGGAAGTAGGCAATCGCAACAGCTTAAGCGCTAAATCTGTTAGCTCTATTTACCAGGATCAAAATGGTGTGCTTTGGATAGGTACTTACGGTGGCGGTCTAAATAAGCTGCTACCTGGTGAAATCAATGAAGCTTCCAGCACCTTCCTACATTATTTAAATGATCCGAATAACTCTAAAAGCTTAAGCAGTGATGTAGTACTCTCAATTTTCCAGGACAGATTCGACACACATTGGCTGGGAACGATTAACGGAGGGCTTGCTAAATTTGATCCAGCTAGTGGAGATTTTACGCATTTCCAGCATGATCCCCAAAACCCCTCAAGTCTAAGTAATAACCGGGTCACCTCCATGCAACAGGATCTCTCCAATTCAAACCAGGTGCTTTGGATAGGTACCTACGGAGGACTGAACAGGTTCGATATGACTACTGGAATATTTACTTCCTTTCATCATCATCCAGATGAACCCAACAGTCTTAGTGACAATAATATAAACCAGGTTTTTGTAGATCAGTTGGGGACACTTTGGATAGCCACCAGAGCTGGAGGTCTTAATAAATTCAATGTTAAGAATGGTACATTCCGCCGGTTTGTCCACAGTACTGATAACCCCAAAAGTATAAGTTCCAATGAAATTAATGTCATTCATGAATCGAGTTTGAATCCCCGCATTTTATGGATTGGCACTTATGGCGGAGGTCTCAATAGATTCGATATCGAGACGGAAGCATTCGTTCATTACCGCGAGGGTGACGGCCTTTCAAATGATGTGATTAACGGTATCTTAGAAGATGACAATGGTAATTTATGGTTAAGCACCAACGGAGGCCTGTCAAAATTTAATCCCACCTTGGGAACATTTAGAAATTATGATCTTTACGATGGCTTACAAAGTAATGAGTTTAATGCAGGAGCTTATTATAGGAGTCAGCATGGTGGTGAGATGTTTTTTGGTGGTATAAATGGATTCAACTCTTTCAATCCTGAAGAGGGTATTAAAGATGATCCCCATATACCGCAAGTAGTAATTACTGATTTTCAAATATTCAATAAATCTGTTCCAATCAGTGAACCTAACCAACGCTCACCGCTTGGAAAATCAATCACAGCCACAGACGAAATCACCCTGTCTCATAATGAGAGTGTTTTCTCTTTTGAATTTGCGGCTTTACATTATTCCTTACCGGGAAAGAATAGCTATGCCTATAAAATGGAGGGGTTTGATAATGATTGGAACTATATAGACCATCGACGATTTACCACATTTACCGCCCTACCGGCTGGAGACTATGTTTTCAGGGTAAAGGGTGCAAATCCTGATGGCGTTTGGAATGAAGTTGGAACCTCGGTAGCCATTTTTATTACCCCGCCCTGGTGGAAGACATGGTGGGCCTATGGCCTTTATATCCTGGGCCTGGTAAGCTTGATTGCGGGATACATACGCTACAAAACCCAAATACAAGCTAAAGAACTCGCCCAACAAAAACGGGTAACAGAGCAGTTGCGCCGGGTTGATAAACTAAAGGACGACTTCTTGGCAAACACCTCTCATGAATTAAGAACCCCTTTAAATGGAATTATCGGTCTTACAGAGTCAATGATAGACGGGGCTGCAGGGGAGTTGCCGGGTCAAGCAAAAGTTAATCTTTCAATGGTAGCATCCAGCGGTAAAAGATTGGCCAGTTTGGTTAATGATATCCTCGATTTTTCCAAATTAAAAACCCGCACTCTGGAGTTGAACAGAAAGCCCACAGATTTACGTGTATTAACCGATATCGTACTGAAATTCAGTGAACCATTACTAGATGGACCTATAACGTTAAAGAATAGCATACCTAAAAGCATCCCGCCTGTACACGGTGATCCCGATCGTCTTCAACAGATATTGCACAATATAATTGACAATGCTATCAAGTTTTCAGAGGAGGGTGAGATAGAGGTAACTGCTCAGGAAGAAAATGGACTTGTTCGAATATCCATATCTGATTCCGGTATTGGAATCCCTGATGATAAGCTTTCCACCATCTTTCAATCTTTTGAGCAGGTGGATGCATCGATAGAAAGAGCATACGGTGGAACCGGCTTGGGTTTGGCTATTACCCAACAATTGGTGGAGCTACATGGGGGAACCATCCAGGTTCAATCGGAGGTAGGTAAAGGTTCTGTTTTTACTTTCATCCTGCCGGTATCCATGGAAGAACCAGCATCGGGAAAACCATCGTTTGGATATGACACTGGCAAAATTCCGGAAATTTCCAGGGTAAGGGTGGACTCTGAAACGGCCCTGGATACATTGGATGATTCCCTCAAACAGAATGGGGACTTTAAACTGCTGGTGGTAGATGATGAAGCTATCAATCATCAGGTTTATTTGAGTTATCTGGCCTCAGAGAACTATGCGGTTACCCAGGCGTTTAGTGGGGAAGAGGCCTTAAAGGCTATTGAGGAAAGCCAGGATTGGGACTTGATACTGTTAGATCTAATGATGCCTAAAATGTCGGGATATGAAGTCTGCAAACGACTGCGGCAAAAATTTCTTCCTACCGAGCTGCCGGTAATTATGATCACAGCCAAAGATCAGGTATCAGATTTAGTACAAGGATTTGCCTGTGGCGCCAACGACTATCTAGCTAAGCCCTTTACCAAACATGAGTTTTTAGCACGTATAAAGACCCACCTGAACTTGTTTAAAATCAACCATGCTTATGGGAGATTTGTACCACATGAATTTTTAAAGACCTTGGGAAGGGAATCTATTGTAGATGTAGGACTAGGTGATCAGGTTGAACAGGAAATGACAATTCTGTTTTGCGATATTCGTTCATATAGTGCCTTATCGGAAACTATGTCCCCGAAGCAGACCTTCAATTTCCTGAACGGTTATTTAAGTAGAGTGGGCCCAATTATCAGGGAGAATAATGGCTTTGTTAATCAATACTATGGCGATGGTATCATGGCCGTTTATCAAAGTAGTGCCGAAGATGCCGTGATTGCTTCCATAGAAATGCAAAAAAGCGTGGCCACTTATAATGTTGAAAGAGAAAGCAAAAACCGTCAACCAATCAAAATCGGCATTGGCATCCATACAGGATCATTGATGCTGGGGATAATTGGAGATCAACACCGCATGGACACCGGCGCGGTGGCGGATTCGGTTAACATTGCAGCCCGTATGGAGGGGTTGACTAAGTTTTACGGTTCTTCAATAATCATAAGTGAACCTACCAGATCATCCATCAATAACCCTGAACGATTTAACAGCCGCTTTTTGGGAAAAGTCCAGGTGAAAGGCAGGGAAGGGGCAATTTCTGTATTTGAAATATTCGATGGTGAGCCAGAAAAGATCATTGACCATAAAATAAATACCAGGGTAGATTTTGAAAAAGGACTTAAGCATTACTTTGCCAAAGACTTTGAAGATGCTGCTGTACAATTTAAAAAGGTGCTCACAACCAATCCCCATGACAAACCAGCTCAACTCTACCGTGAACGCTGTGCAGAATTTATGGTGAAGGGTATCCCTGAGGGTTGGCATGGTGTTGAAGTAATGGACAGCAAGTTCTAGTGTCCGGCCAATCTTGAGTTTGTTTAATATTCTTTAGAGGCAAATCCTAAAAAGATATCACAACAGCTAAGCATAAACTAAAGTGTTGAGTGTGTGGTTTTTATTTTTAGAACACAATAACTATATTATTCATCACGCTAATCTTTAATCTTGAACCAATATGATCCCTAACGCTTTCGAATACCTCACGCCCCAGACCTTGGATGAGGCTATTGCTATGCTTCAGCAATATGGCGACGAGGCCAAGATCCTTTCGGGAGGCCATAGTTTGATCCCCATGATGAAGCTGAGGTTTGCCACTCCCGATTACTTAATTGATATCAATGACATCCCAGGACTGGACTACATAAAAGAAGAGGATGGCTTTTTAAAGATCGGCTCGCTCACCCGTGAAGTAGCGCTGGAAGATTCCGACCTTATCAAATCCAAGTACCCTATACTGCTGGACACTGCCAAGATGATTGCCGATCCCCAGGTGCGTAATTTGGCCACCATCGGGGGGAACCTGGCTCACGGAGATGCTGCCAACGACCATCCGGCTACCATGCTGGCCCTGGGTGCCAGTATCGTAATACAGGGACCAAACGGGGAGCGCACCGTGGATATTAATGACTTTTTCCAAGGCTTATATACCACGGCGCTACAAGCTGATGAGATCCTGACAGAAATCCGCATTCCAACACCTGCTGCCCACAGTGGAGGGGCTTATCAAAAGCTGGAACGCAAGGTAGGGGACTATGCTACTGCCGGCGTGGCTGTGCAAGTTACTCTGGAGGGTAGCACTATTGCACAGGTGGGCATCGGGTTAACCAATGTGAATTATGCACCTATGCGAGCCCAACGCAGTGAACAATTACTGACAGGACAGGCCATAAGCGAAGACCTTATTGCCCAGGCTGCTCAGGCTGCTAGTGAAGACTGCAGCCCTTCGGCGGACCTAAGAGGAGATGAAGAATACAAGCGTGCCATGGTAGCGGTGCTGACCAAAAGAACCTTGAACGTGGCTCTGGAAAGAGCTCAATCTTAAACCATATAGCATTATGAAAGAAATAACAGTAACAGTCAATGGGGTTGAGCATACTCTGGAAGTTGATCCGCGCTTACTCCTGGTGCATTTGATCAGGGAGAACCTGAGTCTTACCGGTACCCACATAGGTTGTGATACTTCAAATTGCGGGGCCTGTACCATCTTGCTCAACGGCAAATCGGTAAAATCCTGCACCGTATTTGCAGTACAGGTAAATGGCAAAAACATCGCTACTGTGGAAGGTTTAGCTGCTGATGGGTTGCATCCACTGCAGGAAGGATTTAAAGAAACTCATGGATTACACTGTGGGTTCTGCACGCCTGGTATGTTAATGCGGGCGGTGGAGCTTTTGGAGAAGAATCCCAACCCCACGGAGGAAGAGATCCGCTGGGGTATTTCCGGCAATCTTTGCCGATGTACCGGATATAACAATATTGTTAGAGCCATTCAGTATGCAGCCGCTAAAATGCGGGGAGATGAACTTCCTGTCACCGATCCCGAGTTTGTATAAAATTTGACCCTATTGAATTATGATACAGTGTAAAACATCCAAAGAAATAGGAGGTATGGGTCATTCCATGCGCCGTAAAGAAGACGCTCGATTTATCCAGGGCAAGGGACAATATGTCGACGATATAAAATTACCGGAGATGCTCTATATGGATATCGTACGCAGTCCATATGCCTATGCCAAGATCACTAACATCAATATAGAAAAAGCCATGGCCTTGCCCGGTGTATTGGCGGTAGTAACCGGAAAGGACCTTGAACAGTACAATTTGCACTGGATGCCCACTCTAATGTCGGACACCCAGATGGTGCTGCCGGTGGATACCGTAATGTATCAGTCCCAGGAGGTTGCCGCGGTAATTGCTACCGAAAGGTATATCGCTGCTGATGCCGTGGACCTGGTTGAGGTAGAATACGAACCTCTGCAGCCCGTAATGGATCCCTACAAGGCTATGGAGTCTGATGCCCCGGTATTACGAACCGATAAAGAAGGGAAAACGGACAACCATATATGGCATTGGGAGGCCGGGGACAAGGAAGCCACAGATCGAATTTTTGATGATGCTGAGGTGAAAGTAAAAGAACAAATGCACATCCCCCGGATCCATGTCGCTTCTATTGAGACTTGCGGTTGTGTGGCGGATTACGACAAGATCAACAATCACCTGACCATGTACATGACCACTCAGGCCCCTCACGCCATTCGCACAGTGATAGCCTTAGTAGCGGGGCATGTGGGTTTGACAGAGGAAAAAGTGCGGGTAATTTCACCGGATATTGGTGGAGGTTTTGGAGGGAAAGTGCCGGTCTACCCGGGTTATGTGATCGCTATTGCTGCTTCATTCTTAATAGGAAAACCCGTTAAGTGGATCGAGGATCGCAGTGAAAACCTGCAGGCCGACAGTTTTGCCCGTGATTATCATATCACTGCCGAAATGGCGGGAACTAAGGACGGCAAGATTTTAGCCACCCGCTTTAAATTACTTTGCGATCACGGTTATACCGACGCCGCTGCTAATCCCTCAAAGTTTCCCACGGGGTTATTTTCCATATGCACCGGATCTTATGACTATGGCCATAGTTATGCGGAGGCCGACGCGGTTTATACCAATAAACCTCCGGGAGGTGTGGCTTATCGTTGCAGCTTCCGGGTGACGGAGGCAGTTCATGCCATCGAGCGTATAACCGACCGCTATGCACAGGAAATTAATAAAGACCCAGCCCAACTGCGGTTTGATAATTTCATCAACAAAGATCAATTCCCTTACAAGTCCGCCTTGGGCTGGGAATACGATAGCGGTGATTACCACCAGGGTTTGCAAAAGGCCATGGAGGTAGTCGGTTATGATGATCTGCGCAAAGAGCAGGCGGAGAAGCGGGCTCGAGGCGAACTGATGGGTATTGGCATCAGTACCTTCACAGAGATCGTAGGCGCAGGCCCTTCCCGGGAATTTGACATATTGGGTATCAAAATGTTCGATAGCGCTGAGATTCGGGTGCATCCTACCGGAAAGGCTATTGCCCGCTTTGGTACCAAGAGCCAAGGTCAGGGACATGAGACCACTTATGCTCAAATCGTGGCGGAGGAGTTGGGTATTCCCGCTGAACATATTCAAGTGGAAGAAGGCGATACTGATACCGCTCCCTACGGATTAGGAACTTATGCCAGCCGTAGTACTCCCACGGCGGGGGCCGCCGCCGCTATCGCTTCCCGCAAGTTGAGGGATAAAGCTAAAAAGATTGCCGCTTATTTGCTGGAGGTTTCAGAGGAGGACCTGGAGTGGGAGCCCGGCAAGTTCTTTGTAAAGGGAGCACCTGATAAGGCCAAAACTATTCAGGAGATCGTATTTGCAGCGTACACCAACCACCCACAGGGTATGGAGGCGGGATTTGAAGCTACTCACTATTACGATCCACCCAACTTGACATTCCCCTCCGGTGCCTATATCTGTGTAGTAGATATCGACAAGGAGACCGGTGAAGTGAAGGTAAGGCGTTTTGTGGCCATCGATGATTGCGGGCACATTATCAATCCTATGATCGTTCAGGGGCAGGTTCACGGCGGTTTAACCCAAGGACTGGCTCCGGCATTGTATGAAGAACTGATTTATGATGAGGAGGGTAATATACTGAATGGTACTTTCATGGACTATCTGGTACCGACGGCAGTGGAATCTCCCAGCTGGGAAACTGGGCATACAGTTACTCCCTCTCCGCATCATCCTATTGGTGCTAAAGGAGTGGGCGAGTCTCCAACGGTGGGGGCACCCCCCGCTATTGCCAACGCGGTGGTAGATGCTTTGTCTCACCTGGGAGTCACCCATATGGAAATACCCATTACCGCGCCCAAGGTATGGAAGATATTGAAAGAGAAAGGAGCCTTGTAAAGAAGATTGATCTATGAAAGCAAATATCGATAAGACCTTTCAAATCGAAAGGCCCATAAACGAAGTGTGGGATTTCCTAAGTGATCCTCATAAAATTGTGACCTGCGTTCCAGGTGCTCAACTAACCGAAACCATCGATGAGAAAAACTATAAGGGAACAGTTAGTATGAAGATCGGGCCGGTGGTGAGCAGTTTTAATGGGCAGATCACTATGGCGAAAGTAGATCAAGCTACCCATACTATGGAGATCCTGGGAAAAGGAGTGGATACAAAAGGTAAAGGCAGCGCCAACATGGTGCTGGCAGGAAAATTGGTGGACAATGGTGACAATACTACCGAGGTTACCAACAATATGGAAGTTAGCATTACAGGGAAGCTGGCCCAATTTGGGTCCCGTATGATCGTGGACGTCTCCGATCAGGTGTTTAAGCAGTTCGTGGCTAATTTCAGAGGCCAACTGCAAGCGGCTGCTGAATCCACCGATGCCGGGGCCGCACCCCTTGCCGCAGAGGCCAAACCTATAAAGGCACTTCCACTGTTCTTTTCCATGATTTGGAATGCCATTTTGCGCCTCTTTGGCAAAAAACCCAAAGAATGACCCTGGCAGTTTATGGAGCACATGCCCGATATTGAATCAATTGAAGCCGGTTTTAAAGAACAGCATTATATAATTGACCGGGAACTGGCCACTATTGTGTTTTTGATGGGCCAGTTGGAACGACCCCTTTTGGTAGAAGGCCCGGCAGGGGTGGGCAAAACAGAATTGGCTCAAGCTCTGGCCGACACCCTGAGTACTCCGCTGATCCGCTTGCAGTGCTATGAAGGTCTGGACGTGAATGCCGCTGTATACGAATGGAACTACCAAAAGCAGTTGCTAGCTATTAAAATACAGGAGCAAAGCACTAAATCAGAGGAGGAGAAAGAAAGACATATTTTCAGCAAAGATTTCCTATTGGAACGACCGTTGCTACAATCTATCAGTAGTAAAGATAGAAGCCCGGTGTTGCTAATTGATGAGATCGATCGTAGCGACGAGGAGTTCGAGGCATTCTTGCTGGAGTTGCTTTCCGTTTATCAAATCACGGTACCTGAGCTTGGTACTATAAAAGCTAAGCACAAGCCCTTGGTGGTTTTAACCTCCAATCGCACCCGTGAGCTTAGCGACGCCTTAAAACGAAGATGCCTGTACTATTGGCTGGACTACCCCACTCCGGAGAAGGAACTTGCGGTCATAAATGAGCGTTTGCCCCAGGTAGGGGAGGAGCTCAGCAAGCAGGTGGTGCAATTCGTTCAAAGCCTACGAGAAATGCACCTTAATAAGACACCGGGAGTAGCGGAGACCCTGGACTGGGCCGTAAGTTTGTTTACCATCGGTAAAGACCATTTAGACCAGCGAGCAGTAAAACAGACCTTGGGTTGTCTGTTAAAGTCTACCGATGACATTGAGAAAGTACTGCAGTCAGAAATGTTCACTGCCGGATTAAGTGCTTAGGCCATGACTACTGTTTCCTTATACAGTCCATTAGAGTCACATCTGCGTAATTTTGCCGGTTACTTGCGGAAGGAAGGCCTGGTCGCCGGTATTCAGGAAGTACTGGATGTGATCACAGCCACTACCTTGATAGTAACGCCTACCCAACAAAATTTGAAATATGTTACTCGTACGCTGTTTTGTAATTCCAAGGAAGATTACGATCGATTCGATACCTTATTCGACAATTTTTGGAAAGGGGACTCCCGCAGGTTTCGCAGTAAAATGGCGGTTTCCAGCAGACTGAGAAAAAAACAGAAAACCACTTCCCTGATCTGGATGGGAGCTTCCCAGCAAGCGGGCCAAGAGTCGGTAAAGGAAAGTAAAGAGGTGTCTGGGGCTAATGCCCAGGAACGTCTAAGACGTACGGACTTTTCCAAATTGTCGCAAGTGGATGCCGATGAATTGGATAAACTTGCCCAGAAACTGTACCGGGAAATGAATAAACGATTGACCCGCAGATATAAGGAAACCAGTAAATCCGGCCAGTTGAACCTGAGGCGCACCATACGAAAAAATATCAGTTCGGGTGGCGATATGTGGAACCTTGCCTTCAAGACCAAGCGACCTCGTAAACCCCGCTTGGTGGTATTATTGGATGTAAGCGGTTCCATGGACAAATACAGTTTTTACCTGATGCGCTTTATTCAAGCAATTCAGCACCATTTCGATCAGGTGGAGTCGTTCTTATTCAGTACCCATCTCACCTACATTTCCGATCTGCTGAAGCGGATCCGCAGCAGTAGTGATCTGAAGGAGTTGACTGAAAGGGCTCAGGGATGGTCCAGCGGTACTACTATGGGTGCTTGCTTCCAAGAGTTTAATCAGCGTTATGCCAAATTTGCTCTTTCCCGGCAATCCACAGTTTTAATATTGAGTGATGGGCTGGATACCGGAGATCAACTAACTTTACAGAAGGAACTGGCTTCAATAAAAAAAAGAGCCAGTAAATTGATCTGGCTGAATCCCTTAAAAGGATCTAAGGATTATCAACCGGTGGCTAAGGGTATGCGCTCAGTGTTACCTATGATTGACGTATTTAAGGCTGGGCATAATCTGGATAGTCTTTTGGAATTGGAAAAGCACCTGGAAGATGTTTAAGGAATATCTAAGTAAAGCTCAGGAATTGGTTGACCGGGGAGAACCTTTTGTGGTTGCCTTGGTAGTGGGCTATGAAGCGCCTATTTCTGGAAAGCCCGGGTACCGGGCTATTGTAACTCAAGATGGTACTATCTGGGGCTGGATCGCTGGAGGTTGCAGTCAGTCCATCATTGTGGAGGAGTCTTTGGAAGTAATGAAGACCGGTAAACCACGCTTAATAAAAATTACCCCCGATATGGAAAACGATAACCCCAATCACCGGCAAATGTCCTGTCATAGTGGAGGCACCTTAGAGGTTTATTTGGAACCAGTTGTACCCAAACCGCATATCATCATTATGGGTGTTTCGGCAACCGCTGTGGCCCTATGTCGGTTAAGTAAGGCTATGGAATACCAGGTTACCGCTTTAGGCCCGGCCTCTAATGAATTAATGTCAGAAGCAGATTCCTGTATAGAATCCTTTGATGTATCAGGGCTGTCAACAACGGAGAATACTTTTGTGGTGGTGGTGACTCAGGGAGAGGGCGATGAGATAGCTTTAGAAGCTGCTTTAAGAATTAATGCTCCCTACTGCGCTTTTGTGGCTAGCAAGAAAAAGGCCCAGGCCGTTTTTAAGTATCTGCAGGAGAAGAATTTTACTGAAGAACAAATCAAGTCCGTTAAAGCACCTGCTGGGCTGGACATTAAAGCAACCCGACCGGAAGAGATCGCCTTGAGCATCTTGGCGGAAGTGGTTATGGCCATTCGCCAAAGGGACATAAAGCTTCAAGACACCGCTGGTTCAAGCAGTGAAACTGCCGTTGATCCCATTTGCGGGATGAATGTGAAGACTGAAGGTGCCAAGCACACCAGTTCATACAAAGACGAAACCTATTATTTTTGTTGTGCCGGATGCAAGATGGCTTTTGAGACTGATCCTGAAAAACACCTCAGCGCAAAAGGTGCTTGACCTGGGAAATACCGGGTGGTATCTTGAAGATTTTGCGGTTTACCAAGGTGCTTAGCAGCATTAAACCAGATCCCAGGTGATAATAGATCAATGCACTGTTCTGAAAGCCTGCCGCCAGAAATACTATTCCGACAACCGCTATCGAAAGCGCCACCCAGGTGCGCGGTCCCCTGAAGGAACGCAGTAGGCTTATTAGAATTACTAGGATTAAGATGGTAATTAAGTAGGGCTCCCAGGCATGGGCGTTACTTACCGGTAATCCGCAGATGGTAATAGCACTGCTGTACGCTACTAGACAGTATGGGCATTTGGGTAGAATTATTAATAGAAAGGCGGATAGTAGTGGCCATCTTCCGGTCTTTTTCTGGGGAGCTGTACTATGTTGGGGGCAGGCCATTTTCAAGTTTGAAAGAATATAAGTAAAATTACCTGTCACCCCAAAAGATAGGGCGGCTAATAGTATTTATTTACGCGAATAAGTAGCTGAAAACATGATAGATATCCGCAAGGAATTTGAAAATTGGTTGCAGTCTGGCAAAGGTTTTGCTCTGGCCACGGTAATCCGTACCTGGCGTTCGGCACCTCGACCTGAGGGTGCGGCTATGGCCATCAATGAAGAAGGTACCATGATAGGGTCTGTTTCCGGAGGGTGTGTGGAAGGGGCGGTGATCAAAGAAGCACTGCAAGTGATCCAGGCCCAACGACCCAAAAGATTGTCCTTTGGAGTTACAGATGAAGATGCCTGGTCGGTGGGTCTAAGCTGTGGGGGACAGATCGACATATGGTTGGAATATGTGGACAGTAAAAACACCATTTGGCAGGAGTGGTTAAAAAGCGTCAATAGCAACCAGGGCTGTCTGATGGTTACCGTATTGAACCCCTGTAATGATAAAGCCTTGCTGGTAGAAGGACAGCTGCTGGGTAATCTGTCAGATAAACTATTAGAAGCCACAAAGACCGCTTACCTGCAACATAAGACGCAGATTTTTGAGGATCATTTTCTCAATGTGTTCCCGGCTCAAAGTAGAATGATCATTATTGGAGCGGCTCATGTCAGCTTGGACCTGTTGAATTTAGCACAGCTCTACCATTTTGAAACCATAGTGATCGATCCCCGGGGTATATTTACTAAAGAAGAACGATTTGAGCAGCAGCCCCACCAGATGTTTGAGGATTGGCCCGCAGAAGTCTTGCCGGACCTAAAGTTAGATGCAGATACCTATGTGGTGGTTTTAACACACGACCCAAAAATTGACGATCAAGCCTTGCAAATAGTGCTGAATGAACCGGTGGCTTATGTGGGGGCGCTTGGCAGTAGAAAAACCCACCAAAAAAGAAGAAGCCGTTTACTGGAAGCAGGATTAAGTGAAGAGCAGATTGATCGCATCCATGGGCCTATCGGCGTGGCCATCAATGCCCGGCAACCTGCGGAGATTGCTTTGAGCATTATGGCGCAGATCATTCAGGTAAAGAATCAGTATCTTTAATTTATTGCTTATTCAAAGGCAAAGGCCCATTGTTAGTTGTTGAATTTATTCAAATTGTATACTTCTTCTAGTTGCTTGAGTGAAGAAGGTTGCTTAAATATACTGTTCAGATAGTCTTCATAAGATCTACCATCAATATTGTAAATGCAGCGGTTTTGGAAATTCTCCAAGTTATCAATATTAAATACTGGATATTCACTTACTAATTCACCGGGAAAGCTTGTCAGCACCGGGTAATGGGTTTCATTGATATCTGAAAAGATGGTCCAAATCAATGAACTGAAAATATCGCCGGTTTGCAACTGATTACCCCATCCACTCTCTATCATTTGGAATTCCGGACTGGCGCTATGTATGGAATAATCAAAAAAAGAAGTACGCAACATTTCAAAATTCAGATCTCTGGGAGCCAGGTCTTCGGTAGTTGGGGGATCACCTACTTTGTGGTAATGAGTGGATCCGTTTATGGTATTGAAATGGAGATTGGTTTCATAGTAATTCAAGCCAGAATTAAAAAAGCCCTCTAATGTATCCAGTTGATGAATAAAAGACGAGGAGGTAAAAATTACACCTTCACTTTGAATGTTTAAGTCCTGAACACCGCGAATGCTGAGGAAACCGCTAAAGGAATTGTTGGAAGGCTCAATGGTAATCTCATTATCAAAAGGGATGAAGTCGCGTTGGTAGTCCAAATTAATCTGTTGACCATCAACTAAATTGCCTATTGAATAGTATTTGGGAGTAAAAGTAGGAGGCATTGCACCGTCTAAAAATTGTGGGCTTACCGACACCAATAAGTCCCTGGGTAGTTCAGGAATAGGTACCACCAGATTGGCCTCGAAGTTAGTTCCACTATCGGTAATGCCACCCTCATAGTCCACTCTGCCTACTAGAAAAGAGGAAATGATCAATTCAACTCCAGCTGCCGACGGTAGATTAGTAACTTGAAGGTTAGCATTACCCGCTTGATTGAGCTCTATCGCCTGAGGTCCTCGCAAAAACCAGGTGTCCCCCACATCCACCCCAGTGTAAGTGATCATTTCGAAGGTGTTTACTGAGGTAGGTGCTCCGAAATTATTTCTTTTACTTAGAAAGCTAATATTTAGTGTGTTATCAATTGAGGTTTGATTGGCATCAAGATGCAGTACTCCTGGTGTTAGTACATTAAAATCCAATAGCTCACCGTCACTATCAGAGATAATCACCCACATATCTAAATGATCCGGGATATAATCCTCTTGCACTTGTAATGTAAAGACTTCTGCTCTGGGCTCATCATCTTTACAACCCCCGTTTATAATGCTGATGCCAATAGCAAGGTATAGGAACTTCTTCATAATTTTATTAATAAGTTTAGTTCCAAGAGTCTCTTTCCGATAACACCTTTGGTAGCAAAAATGATGCCTAAACCACACCGCTTTTTTAATCGAATTTACTCATTTGATAAACCTCTTCCAGCTGTTTATAGACCCTAGGTTGACGGATAGATTTATCAACAAAATCGTCGTAGGTTTTATTATCGATGTAATAGTGAAACTGGTTGTAGGTGTTGTCCAAATTTTCCGTACTCAATACAGGATGATCTCTCACCAGTTCTTGAGGGAAGTTAATAAGTACCGGAAAATTGACATTGGCCCGATCCGCAAAGACCCTCCAGCTTAACGAATTAAACACCCCATTCTCTTCCAATTGATTGAACCATCCGCTTTCTATGATCTGGAATTCCGGACTGGCCTCAAATGAGTAGTTATTAAATGAGGTATTCAGCATTTGAAAATCCAGATTACGCACCGAAAGGTCTTCCAGGGTGGGGGCGCTGCCCACCTTGCGATAACTGGTGGAACCATTATTATAATTAATGGTCATGTAGGTTTCGTAGTAGTTATATCCATCGTTAAAGAACGCCTCCACTTCATCTATTGGATAAATAGCCAGAGTGGAGGTAAAGTAAAAGCCCGCGCCATAGGTAGCGTCAAGGTCTTGAAAACCACTTATATCTAAGAAAACATTGGTATTGTTAGGGGGCAGGGTCACACTGAATTTCTTTTCATAAGATAGGAAGTCCGTGGGAAACTCCAGGTTTAATTGTTGGCCGTCAGTCAAATCGGTCAGCCAATAGTACTTGGATTCAAAAGCGGGTGGTACGGATTCATCCAAATATTGGGGATTAACCGCTATAAGAATTTCCGTTTGTGCCTCAGAAAGGGGAATTACAAAACTGCCTTCGGAGGTTGCTCCATTATCTATTATCGTTCCTTGAGGTATGACTCTTCCTTCCAGACCTTTAGAAAAGGTGACATTTAACGTTTCTATTGGTGGGAGATTGGTAATATCTACATTTACTTCTCCTGGTGAGGGATCCCCATTGATGTCCGGAGGTGGACCCAGTACCCAGGATTCACCAAGGTCAATTCCAGTGTAGGTTGTTACGGAAAAGAAATTTACAGCTGGATTAGAAGTTCCTTGGTTCATAATGCTGATATTCAGCAAATTATCGGACGGAATATTAGCTGCTTGTAGCGAAAAGGTCCCTGGTTGCAACAGTTGATAATCCAGAAGTTCGCCATCACTGTTTGACACCAGCACCCAGGTATTAGCAGGCTGTGGCAGATACCCCTCTTCAATTTCCAGGGTAAACACCTCAACTCCGGGTTCATCATCATCCTTGCAGGCAATAATGATCATACAAATTCCTAAAAGGACTGCTAGTGCTTTCATAATGAAACTTAAACTACAAACCGTCGATGAAGTTTTCAAACGCCTGCCAGCTTAGAACGGCACATTGTTGACGTCCGGGGAATTCCTTGGAGAGGGCCAGTGCCTGGTAGATCTCCCCTGGATTGCTTGCCATGCCGGACATACATTGCTTAAAAAAGTCCATCAACTCACGACATTCATCCAGGTTCTTTCCCTGTATGGATTCTATTAGCAGGGAGGTAGATGCTTTGGAAATAGCGCAGCCATAGCCATGGTAAGAAGCGCGATCTACGGTGTCTGTTTGCAGATCCAAATAAAGTTTGAATTGATCCCCGCAAACTGGATTATAGGCTTCTATTATGTGATGGGCCTCAGGCACTTTTTCGAATCCAAGGGTGCTCTTAGCGCGATCCAGTAGTATCTTTTGATATAGGGCCTTTAATTCCGGTCTCATGCCATGATCTTTCTGGTGGTTACCAAGGCATCAATAAGTTGGTCAACCTCTTTAAAGTCATTATAAACGGAAAAAGAAACGCGTACGGTTCCCGAAATTCCCAAATGATCCATCAAAGGTTGGGTGCAGTGGTGTCCTGCCCTGACAGCTATGCCGGCTTCTCCTAGGATAGTGGCCACGTCATGGGCATGGATGTTTTCAACATTTAGTGAGATAATGCCTGCTGATAGATTGGGGGAACCCAAGAGCTGCACCTGGTCTGTTGCTGCCAGACGTTCCCATGCATAGTTTCTCAGTTGTATTTGGTGGTCCTGAATTGAGGCCAATCCAATGCCGGTCACAAAATCCAGTGCGGTTCCCAAAGCTACGGCATCGGCCACCGGGGGAGTGCCTGCTTCAAACCGGTGCGGAGGGGCCTTATAGGTAGTTTTTTGTTCTCCAACCTGATAGATCATGGATCCGCCTTGCTGGTATGGACTCATTTTTTGCAACAATTCCCGTTTGCCGTAAAGTACCCCTACTCCCATAGGACCAAAGATCTTATGACCGGAAAAAGCGAAAAAGTCACAGTCCAGGTCTTGAAGATTCAACTCCTGAAAAGAGACGCTCTGCGCTCCGTCGACCATTACCAAGGTCCCGTTGCTATGAGCGATCTTCACAATTTCGTGAATGGGATTAATACAACCCAGGGTGTTGCTGATATGGGTGATTGCCAGCATCCGGGTATGGGGGGTAAGAGCCTCTTTCAAACTTTCCATGTTCAAACCACCATGGTTATTTAGTGGTAGCACCTTGAACTTAGCTCCTGATCGTTCGCAGGCTATTTGCCAGGGTACGAAATTGGCATGGTGCTCCATAGCCGTAACCAATACTTCATCTCCCGGCTTCAATTGATCCATCCCCCAACCGTGAGCCACCATGTTAATAGCTTCTGTGGTACCTCGGCAAAAGATAATTTCTTCTGGATGTTCGACTTTCAAAAACTGAGCGACCTTCCCTCTCGATTGCTCATAAGCTTTAGTGGATTTGTCAGCCAGATCATAAATGCCCCGGTGGATGTTAGCGTTTAGTGTGCGATAATAGTTGCTCAGTGATTCCAATACCACCCAGGGTTTTTGAGTAGTTGCTGCATTATCCAGATAAACCAGAGGCTTACCAGCATCATTAACCGTGGAGAGGATGGGAAATTGTTTACGGATTAGAGATACATCTAGCATGTTATGAAAAGGCAATACTAAAGATAAATAAAATGTCTTAAAACTGCCGAGTTCTGGAGATATGGGCTATTTTAGCCTCTTCAACATGGGGAAGTTTATTCTTTTGGGTACAGCAAAAGGCTTGGTAGTCTACCGCCGGTCCTCCACTGGCTGGCGTTATCACCAGCATAATTTTCTAGGTATTCCAGTGTCCATGGCTGTTCAGGACCCTCATCAGGGTAACTGGTGGGTATGTCTTGATCACAAGCACTGGGGGCCCAAGATGCAATACAGTACTGATCAAGGTGTTACCTGGACTGAAGTTACCGTCCCCAAATATCCGGATAATGCTGAAGTGGAGCCGGGCGTCCCAGCATCATTACGGTATATATGGACTCTGGTCTTCGGAAATAAGGCAGGAGAGATTTTTGTCGGAACAGAACCTGGTGGGTTGTTTGTCAGTGTCGACGGGGCCCAAAGTTTTCAGTTGGTAAAGAGCCTGTGGGACCATCCCACCAGGCCGCAACATTGGTTCGGAGGTGGTCGTAATTATGCCGGTATACACTCCATAGTAGTTGATCCCGCTACTTCACATCATGTCTATGTAGGCGTCAGTTGTGCCGGGGTTTTTGAGACTACGAACGGAGGTGATACCTGGGAGGTTCGCAATCAGGGACTAAGGGCAGACTTCTTACCTAATCCCCAGGCCGTGGCAGGCCATGATCCCCATATGATGTTTGCCTGTAAAAGTATGCCCTCCGTGCTATGGCAGCAAAATCATTGTGGTGTATATCGATCAACGGATGCCGGGGTTTCCTGGCAGGACGTAACCGATAAGGACCAGCGTGCCCGCTATGGATTTACCCTAGGGATTGACCATCAGGATCCGTTAAAAGCCTGGGTGGTACCGGCCACCAGCGATTCTCAACGGATCGCCGTAGATCAATCACTTTTCGTGCTACACACCAAAGACGGAGGAAAAACCTGGGAAGAACAACGCCAGGGGCTACCTCAACATCATTGTTTTGACATTGTGTTAAGGCACGCAATGGATGTGGAAGACGGTGCATTAGTTTTAGGGACATCCGGTGGAAGCTTATTCGTTTCCGACGATTGTGGAGACAACTGGCAGTTTTTGAATCATCATCTTCCAAGGATATTTTCAGCCAGATTCACAAATTGAGATCATCATGAAGGTAAAAGTATTGGTATTTGATGCTTATGGTACCTTATTCAATGTTAATTCCCTGGATCAACTATTGGAAGAGTACTATGGTGATCATGCTACTCAGCTCAGTGCTCTATGGAGAGCTAAGCAGCTTCAATACACCTGGTTGCGCACATTAATGAAGCGCTATAAACCGTTTAGCGAGATTACCATGGACACCCTTGAATTTGCCTGTACGCAGTTGAAACTACCTCTCAATAAAAAAATAAAAGCCCATTTAGCTGAGGAGTATGGCCATCTTGCGGCCTTTGCCGAAGTGAAATCAGTGTTGACCGAATTACAGTCACAGTATCCATTGGGGATCTTGTCCAATGCCGATCCCCAGATGCTAAATAGTGCAGTTAACCACAATCAATTGACACCTTATTTTAGCTGGATACTAAGTGCGCACAGTATTAGTCAGTTTAAACCTCGTGGTGAGGTTTACCAACTAGCAGTTGATGCCACTCATCACAAGGCTAAGAATATTCTCTTCATCTCCTCTAACACCTGGGATGTAGCGGGGGCCAAGTCTTTTGGTTTGCAGGTTGCATGGCTAAAGCGATCCACCATTGGGCTAGACAACCTGGATTTCGAGCCCGACTATATCATTGAGAATCTTTCGGAATTGCTTGACCTATCCCTGTCACATTAATAAAAATTTCTTTTAAACATTACATCAATTGGCTTACAAGGTAGATTAAGCGGAAATGTATGATAAAACATCGCTATTTGCTTACAATCCATCGGATAGCTATGAGCGTATTATTCTTTATTGGTATCTACATCATCATCCACCTCATCGTGGCCAGTATAAGGGCGTTTAGCAGAGCCAAGAAATTCCGTTACTATTACCTCTCGCGAGGGGTGATGCCTTTCCCGCGTTCTTTAGCACGACGCATACTGCATGCTCAAACCTTTTTGTACGCCATTGTGATTACCGGTTTGTTGATATTGCTTGCTATAATCACCAATTTGGAGCCCGTGTACGAAGGTCCATAAGGCTGGTACCACGGTTGCTTTAATAGTATTTTAGTCCTATATTATATTCCTTGCTCTCTTTGCAATCCCAATTGTTTGGAGGGCTGGACTTAAATCATTAAGCAACGAAAAATCTTACAATTTATGGGAGTTCCAATCAGCGTTACTGTAAATGGACAGCATCGCGAAAGCGAAGTAGATAGTCGCACTTTGCTGGTTCAGTTTATCCGAGAAGAATTAAGACTTACCGGAACCCATGTGGGGTGTGACACCAGCAGTTGCGGTGCCTGCACTATTATCATGGATGGTATGGCCGTTAAGTCATGTACCGTTTTAGCAGCCAGTGCTAGCGGTTCCGACATTACCACCATAGAAGGACTGGCTCAAAACGGGGAGCTTCATCCTTTGCAGGAAGGTTTCAAAGAGGAGCATGGCCTTCAATGCGGATTTTGTACCCCCGGTATGATCATGACCGCGGTACAACTGCTGGAAGACAACCCCCAGCCATCCGAAGCAGAAATCCGGCACGGTTTAGAAGGTAATTATTGCCGTTGTACAGGCTATCACAACATCGTGAAAGCCATTTATCACGCATCAAGGAAACATAAGGAGGTAAGTCATGGCTAGTATGATCGGTAAATCAGTAAAGCGCGTTGAGGACAAGAGGTTCTTAACGGGCAAAGGAAACTACACAGACGACATTGTACTGCCCGGAATGACCTATGCCAGTATAGTGAGAAGTCACCACGCTCATGCCAAAATAAATAGCGTAGATACATCTCAAGCTACCGCGGTGGATGGGGTAGTGGCGGTATTTACAGGGACAGACATTGCCAATGCAGAAATTGGGGGTGTTCCTTGTGGATGGCAAGTGGATTTCAAGAACGGCGACACCATGAAAGAACCCCCGCATCCCTTATTGGTAGCGGATAAGGTTCGATTTGTAGGGGATGCAGTGGCGGTGGTAATTGCGGAAACCCCCGCCGCAGCTCAAGATGGTGCCGAATTGGTGTCGGTAGACTATGAAATGCTGGAGGCTGTAGTCCAGGGACCCGATGCACTGGCCGCAGATGCTCCTCTGGTACACCACGATGTTCCTCATAACACCTGTTATGATTGGGAACTGGGAGATAAGGCGGCCACTGATGAGGCCATAGAAAATGCTGAGCATGTCACCAAATTGGAATTTGTCAATCAGAGATTAATCCCTAATGCCATTGAGCCGCGAGCGGCTATTGGCCATTTCGAAGAGGCATCTGATAAGTATACCTTATACACCACCTCTCAAAACCCGCACTTGATCAGATTGCTTTTGTCAGCTTTCGTTTTGGGATTACCAGAACACAAGGTAAGAGTATTTTCGCCAGATGTAGGAGGTGGTTTTGGTAGTAAGATTCCACATTACATTGAGGAAGCTCTAATGGTATGGTGCTCCGGTCAGATTAAACGTCCGGTGAAGTGGACCGCCGAACGGAATGAAAGCTTTATGACCGACACACATGGTAGAGACCATGTTACCAAAGCCGAAATGGGTTTCGATGCAGATGGTAAGATCGTAGGTTTAAGAGTGAATACTGTTGCCAACTTAGGCGCATATCTGTCAACTTTCTCCACTTGCGTTCCCACCTACCTGCATGGGACCTTATTGCAAGGGTTATATACTACTCCCGCTATTCACATAGATCTTACTGCGGTATTTACCAATACTACTCCCGTAGACGCCTTACGGGGTGCAGGCCGGCCTGAGGCTACCTACTTATTGGAAAGGCTTTTAGATAATGCCGCCAGGGAAATGAATGTGGATCCTGCGGAATTGAGATTCAAAAACTTCATACCTCCTTTCGATGGTGTAGATCAACCGGGTTACCAAACCCAGGTAGCCTTGCAATACGACAGTGGTAATTATCAGCCGGTATTGCAGAAGGCTTTGGACATGGTAGATTACCAGGAATTCAGAACACGCCAGGCCGAAGCACGAGAAGAGGGAAGACTGCTGGGAATAGGTTTCTCCACCTACATAGAAGCCTGTGGGATTGCTCCTTCAGCGGTGGTGGGCTCCCTGGGGGCTCGAGCCGGTTTATACGAGTCGGCGCAAGTGCGCGTACAACCTACCGGCAAGGTAAGTGTATACGTCGGTTCACACTCCCACGGTCAGGGACATGAAACCACTTTTGCCCAGGTGGTAGCAGATAAATTAGGGATTGCCATGGAGGACGTTGAGATTGTTCATGGTGATTCTGAGTCAGTGGCCTTTGGTATGGGGACCTATGGCTCCAGAAGTTTAGCTGTAGGAGGGAGCGCTATTATGAAGAGCATTGATAAGGTATTAGAGAAAGGAGCGAAGATTGCCGCTCACAAGTTGGAAGTTGCCGAAACCGATCTGGAGTTCGCCAACGGGCAGTGGACAGTAAAAGGTTCGGATCAATCCATTGGCTTTGGGGATGTGGCCCTGACGGCCTATGTCCCTCACGATTATCCGGAGGGCCTGGAGCCCGGAATGGACTTCTCTAGTTTCTACGATCCCGCCAATTTCACTTACCCTTTTGGAGCACATATCGCGGTGGTAGAAGTGGATCCTGAAACCGGAAAAGTCAAGTTGGAGCGGTTTGTAGCTTGCGACGACGTAGGTAACGTGATCAATCCCATGATCGTGGATGGTCAGCTTCACGGAGGAATTGCCCATGGTATTGGGCAAGCCTTGTATGAAGGAGCCATCTACGATGAATCCGGGCAACTGGTTAGTGCCTCATTTATGGATTATACTATGCCTCGGGCCGATGACCTGCCAATGTTTGAACTGGATCGAACCGTTACCCCTTGCCCTCATAATCCTCTAGGAGTAAAAGGTGCCGGGGAAGCGGGAACAATCGCTGCCACGCCGGCGGTGGTTAATGCGGTTATTGACGCATTAGCTCCTTTCGGAGTCAGTGATATACCTATGCCACTAACCCCTGAAAGGGTTTGGAAAGCAATGCAAACACAAACAAAGGAGGCTGCCTTATGATACCATCAGAATTTGAATATTGTCGAGCCGGATCCGTTGAGGAAGCTCTGGATTTATTAGCCCAGAAAGGTCCCGATGCCAAGATTTTGGCGGGAGGCCATAGCCTGTTGCCGGCCATGAAATTGCGATTCAATTCTCCGGGCGCTGTCATTGATATCAGCGGAATTGGGGAATTGAGCTTTATCAAAGAGGAGGGGAGCTACCTGGCTATTGGAGCGGGTACTACCCACGGCGATATTGCTAAATCGACTTTATTGTTGGAAAAAATTCCCATGATAGTGGAGGCTGCCGCAGAAATCGGTGATGTACAAGTACGCAATAAGGGTACTATTGGAGGAAGTATTGCTCATGCCGACCCTGCAGCAGATTGGCCCGCATCTTTGTTGGCTGGTGACGCGGTAATTGTGTTAGCCAGTGCTTCGGGTGAACGCACTGTTGCTGCTGCCGATTTCTTTCAAGGATTATTCACCACGGACTTGGGGGAGAACGAGCTGATCACCGAAATTCGTTTACCCATTCCTGATGCATCGACCAAATCCACATACCTAAAATTCGAACAGCCAGCCAGTCGCTTTGCCATAGTGGGTTGTGCGGCATCCGTAACCCGGTCGAACGGCAGCTGCGATAAAGTAAGAGTGGCCTTTACCGGGGTGTCCAGTACACCTTTCCGGGATCAGGCGGTGGAGCAGGCACTGGAAGGACAGGCTCCTTCTGATGATAATATTGAGGCTGCTGCTGAAAAAGCGGCCATGAGTGCGGAAGTAATGGGAGACCATTTTGCTTCCCAGGAATACCGCAAACACTTGGCTAAAGTTTACGCTAGGCGGGCTTTGCAGGCCATATTGTCATAATCTCAAAATTGTTAGCGGGCTTACCAAAGCCCGCTAATTCTTTATTGTATGAACCTTCCTTCTTTGTCTAAAATTCAGCAGCAACTAGCTGAACAGGGGTACATCAGTGATGATGCCATCACTATGTCATTACATCTTTCCCAAATGCTGGAAAAGCCACTGTTGGTAGAAGGACCAGCGGGGGTAGGGAAGACCGAAATCGCTAAGGTGCTGGCCACGCTTCATGATACCGAACTCATTCGGCTGCAATGCTATGAGGGATTAGATGTCAATCACAGTCTCTATGAATGGAACTATCAAAAGCAGTTGCTTTACTTGAAAATGTCTGAGCAGCTCCAGGAGAGTATCGACCAAAAAGAAAAGCAAATATTCAGCGATGATTTCCTGTTGAAGCGCCCTTTACTTAAGGCCATTACCTCGCAAAAGAGATCAGTATTGCTAATTGATGAGCTGGATCGGGCCGACGAGGAGTTCGAGAGCTTTTTGTTGGAATTACTATCAGACTGGCAGATCACCATTCCCGAAATAGGCACTGTCAAAGCCCAGGAGATCCCACAAGTAGTGATTACCAGTAATCGGGTGCGGGAGTTATCCGATGCCCTCAGGCGTCGCTGCCTATACTTATGGATCGATTACCCAAGCCTGGAAAAGGAGTTGGAGATCATTTATCATAAAGTACCGGATATAAACAAGCAACTGGCCCAGCAGATCGCGAAATTTATGCAGGAGGTGAGAAAGCTTAGGCTTGATAAAGTCCCCGGAACCGCAGAAACGTTGGATTGGGCGCGGGCTCTGGCCAGTATGCACATAGATCATTTGGACAAGCAGCTGATATCACAGACCCTTGGTCTGATTATAAAGGATTGGCAGGATACACGACATCTGCAGGACTCTTTATCAGAGCTTTGGGAAAAGACCGGGGTCAGTACCAAACTAAATTAATATGACTGCTTCTCACCGCAAGCCAGGCGCACTCACCGAGCATCTGGTGGATTTCTGCAGATTCCTACGTACTAAAGGATTCAAAATAGGTACTCATGAGGAAATGGAAGCTTTGCAGGTATTGGGGGCTATCAACATTACCGACTGGGACCAATTCCTCTTATTGCTTAGATCTTTACTAGCTAAGACCTATGCCCAACATTTAAGTTTTGATGACTTTTTTGAAGAGTTTTGGACAGATCTATTCAAGTCGTTCGGTGCAAAAACAAAGTCAGCAAAAGACGAAAACCAACCCCAGCGAAAGACTTCAAGTCTTACAGAACTGAAAAACTGGCTGTACCGTCAGCAAACTGAGCTTTCCAGGGAAACGTCCTTTTATAGTTCAGGTAAGACCCAACAACCGGAACTGCCTGAATATGAAGCACGACAAGTGGCGGATTTGGTCAAGGTATTAAAACGGTTTACCAGAGACTGGGCCAATCGTCACAGCAGAAGGCACGTAGTTAGCAGCAAAACCAGCAATACACTGGATATCCGGAAAACGCTGCAAAAAAACTTGCGAAGGGAAGAAATCCTGCAGCTGTATCATAAAAAACCCAAGTTGCAGAAACTTGATCTGGTGATTCTTTGCGATGTAAGCCGGTCCATGGAGATGTTTGGCACCTTTACCGTACAGTTATTGTACGCCTTTCAAAACAATTATCGGGCGCTGGAAACTTTCGTCTTTGGTAGCGAACTCTATCGTATCAGTCCTTGGTTGAAGCAGCATTCATTCAAAAAGAGTTTGGCCAAACTCCGTCAACAGGTTCCGGACTGGTCGGGAGGAACCCGTATTGGGTACGCCCTGGATCAGTTCATTCAAAACTACGGTGCTCAAATGCTCAATAAAAGAACTCTGGTACTGGTGATCAGCGATGGCTGGGACACCGGAGAAACTGCATTGCTCCAATGGGCCATGGCCTATATTCAAAGAAGGGTTAAAAAGCTTATTTGGCTCAATCCCCACGCTGGCAAAGCAGGTTATGAACCCAAAGTGTCGGGGATGATGGCAGCGCTTCCCTTTGTTGATATATTTCAGGGCGTGCACGACTTGGAAAGTTTAAAAAAATGGCAGCAACAGGGTTATAGATCTCTGTAAAGATATAGCGGATATCTAGAACCGGCATTAAACGTATCCTGACCTCTGGGTAGCTCCAGAAACCCATCGGCTTCCACCAGATTGGCCAGATCTCCAGAGCCGTGTCCTTCAGCCGGCCATGCGATTATCTTTTCCTGTAAAGATTCGACCTTAACCTGTGCGAAATAAGTTAAATCCGGTTTAAAATTGATATCGGTCTGTAACTCTGCCATAAAGTTCGTTCTTCTAAAAGCCAGTTGCTGATCCATCCAGGGTTTAAAATAGCGGTTGAAGCACATAAAAGCGCTCACCGGATTACCGGGGAAGGCAAATACCAGGCAGCCGGAAGGGTGAGACCCGAACCAGAAAGGTTTCCCGGGGCGTTGGCTGATGCGGTGAAAGTGCTTGTCTACCTGCAGCTGTTCCAAAGCTTGCGGGACATGATCGAATTTTCCCTTAGAAACTCCACCGCTTAGGATCAGGACATGATAGCTTTTAATAAGTTCACCAAGTTTAACAATGGTTCCTTGGAGATCGTCGCTTAAATGATACCGTTGAGCCTGGATCTTCCACCTGGCCAGGGCCTGTTCCATGGTGTGGGTATTGGAGCTGCGGATCTGATGCGGCAAGGGACTTTCGTACACTTCTACCAGCTCATCGCCGGTAGATATGATGGCAACTTTTGGCAATGCCCGGACCAATAGCTCAGATTTCCCTACAGTAGCTGCGATACCAATCTCCGGCGGCTCCATCAGGGTACCTGATTTAATAATAACCTCTCCCGCCCGGCGATCGCTGCCCTGCCGGTGTACGTTTTGACCAGGTCGGGGTTCCACCGTGATCTGAACACTTCCATTAGCGGGCTTTTGCAAATGCTCATAAGGAATTACCGTATCTGCACCCTGGGGGAGTACAGCGCCGGTCATCACTTCCAGGCATTGCAGGGAATCAGTAAGGATCTTAGGGGATTCACCAGCTGCCTGGATACCGGCTATGTGAAATTCTCGACGGCCTTGGTTCCAGCCCTCCATATTGATAGCCACTCCGTCCATGGTAACCCTGTTGAATGGTGGAAAGTCTCGATCGGCCCTGATATCTTCGCATGATAACCGTCCATTGGCCTCTAGCAGGGGCACTTGTTCAGTGTTTAAGCTCAGATTTCTTTCAAGAATTAGATTTTCCGCTTGTTGAACGGTGATCATTGGGTTATAAATTGTGCCGAATAATCTCTAAATTAATGAATTAATTCCGGTAAATATGGGTGACCAGAAAACATTTAGCCACATCGATGAGCAGGGTAATCCCACTATGGTGGATGTTGGTGATAAGGGCACAAGCAGACGCATCGCCACCGCTGAAAGTACAGTGGTCCTGAACCAAGAAATCATGCAACATCTGCAACAGGGGGACATAATGACCAAAAAGGGACCTGTTTTTCAGACGGCAGTTACTGCAGGAATAATGGCAGCCAAGAAAACCAGCGACTTGATCCCCTTGTGCCATCCACTGGCGCTGGAAAACTGCAAATTGGACATTGAACCCCAAGGTAATGAGGTTAAAATAACCTGTACGGTGAGCATAACAGCTAAAACCGGAGTTGAAATGGAAGCCCTAACTGGTGCTTCAGTGGCAGCCTTGACCATATATGATATGTGCAAGGCTTTTTCGCATCACATTGAAATTAAGAATACCCGATTACTATCAAAAACCGGAGGTAAACATGACTTCAGCAGATCATAAGGATCAAATGGATCATCAAAAACATGCTAAATTAAATAGGCCTGCAATTGGTAATTATGGCCGGAATGAGGTGGCCTTGTTGGGAACTCCCTGCGGGAAGATCAAGCAGCTGGCGGGAAAGCTGGTGGAAGCGCTGAGAGAGGAGCATTGGAATGTGGCTTTTGTTGATGCAGACCACAAAGCCGCTGAAACGCAGCAAACAGGCCTATTAAACTTCACGGACAAGATCAGTTATCGAAGGTTCGACTATCTTTCTCAACCTAACAACTATCAGGTAAAGAAGTATTTTAACGAATGTGATGCTATTATAGTCAATGGTAATCATTTCAAAGCTGCGCACCAAATTCTCATTATTGACCCAAAAAAGCCCTTGGACCGCAAACTGGAGCGCATTACCCATCCGTTAATGGTGATTTTAACAGAGGGAGTTGAACAAATACCTGAATATCTACTGCATTTAACGGAGGGGTTACCGGTATTTCAATGGATTGAACAACGAGGCCCTGTACAATTTCTGTCGTCTTGGGTAGAAAGTCGCCGGCCTAATATAAAAGGCCTAGTACTGGCGGGAGGAAGAAGTCAGCGCATGCAACAAGACAAAGGCTCATTAAACTACCATGGTCGATCTCAGAGAGCCCACTTATTCGATCAAATGACCGACCGGGGCATCACCACATGGGTCAGCTGCCGGGCCGATCAGGTAAAATCTTTGGAAGACGATCTGCCGTTATTGCCGGACAGTTTCATAGACCTCGGACCAATGGGGGCACTACTTACCGCCTTTCGACATGACCCCGATGCCGCCTGGTTGGCAGTGGCATGTGACCTTCCTTACCTTACCGTGGAAACGCTTGATTATCTTATAGCCAACCGCGACGCCAGTAAACAGGCAACCGCTTTTCAAAGCCCTTTTGATGAATTCCCTGAACCACTCATAACTATTTGGGAACCAAAAAGTTATTTAACATTATTTGAATTTTTAAGTCAAGGATATAGTTGTCCAAGGAAAGCATTGATCAACTCGAATATTGCGCTTCTGAATGCTCCCAGACCTAAAGATTTAAGCAATATCAACCACCCACATGAGTATCAGGAGGCCATTAAGGATCTACAATAAAAGTGTTTTAGGCCTGTTCGATGAATCCCCAGGCAATTAGGCCTACACCAATAATAATTACCAGTGCACCTACGGGGCCTGACGCCAGGATGGCAACTACAATACCGGCTAAAAGCAGTACCAGCCCGATGTACATCTTCTTATTGAAGTAGACATCTTTTTGCTGCTGCTCTTTTTTAGCCACTTTCAGATCTTTGCGTACCTGTTTGAATTGTTGTTTTATTTCCTTGCGCATAACTTTACGCTGCTCCTTGGATGCACTCCGGTACTGCTCTTGGAATTTCACTACGGTCTGCTGGGCTCCACGCTCAACAATGGACAGGTCTGATGGCAGATGTTGTTGAGGTGTTAAAACTGGCTTAATACTAGCTACCAATTCTGGTGCGGCCACTGGTTTGGGTGCTTCTTGATACTGGTAATGGTCAAATTTATAAGCGGTATTAAAATCGAACTTACTACTGGTACAGGAGGAAGCTAATGTTAAAATGACCATAAACAAGCAGATACTGCGGGAAAGGCTCATGGGATAAAAAATCGGTTAATTTGGCTTGAAGATAATTAATAACGGGTAAATGATCCAGAGTCATATAATTATACTTGGAAATATTATGTGATTAAATAAAAAACGGGCATTTGTGATTATATTAGTTAGGTCCTAAATATCTGTTATCATGCTTCAATCGGCAGTTTCTGCAGTTAATGTCCACAAAGCACGTGCTGATGAAAGCAAACAGACATCAGATCTGGTTGCTGTTGAAGAACCTTTGGAAGTAAGGGTGCAATTCGGCCCTGAACAATCCCGGAAAGAGCGGGTTTTAGCGGTAATAATGCGCACTCCTGGTCATGACGAATTTCTTACGCTGGGCTTTATGTGTACGGAAGGCATTATTCAAGAGGAGAGTCAGGTGTTGTCCCTAAAGCATTGCACCAATGTTCCTGAAACAGCTGCCGGCAATGTGATCATGGTGAAGCTTGCCCCCTCTGTGGAACTGCCATGGGACCAGTATCAAAGGCATATTTATATGAGCTCTAGCTGCGGGGTTTGTGGCAAGACTTCTCTGGAGGCGGTAGTGGCGAGTTGCCACTGGCAAGAACTGGGACCAGGCCCTCAACTTCAATCGGAGCTATTATATCAATTACCCACCAGGCTAAAGGAATTGCAATTGGTTTTCAACCGTACCGGCGGACTACATGCAGCATGTATTTTTAATAGCCAGGGAGAACCACTGTACTGGCAGGAAGATATAGGTCGGCACAACGCCGTTGATAAAGTCATTGGAGCGGCCTGGCAGGCCAAACTCTTACCACTGGATAAACATGTCTTGTTGGTGAGCGGACGCATCGGATTTGAATTGGTGCAAAAGTCCGTTATGGCAGGGATAAGATTTATGGCTGGTGTGGGCGCTCCCTCTAGCCTGGCGGTAGATCTAGCTGTACAACATGAGATGACTTTGGTAGGATTCCTCAATGATCAGCGGTACAACTGTTATCATCAACCGCAAAGGATTATGAAAAGCCCAAATTGAACCAGAATCCATGAGAAAACCGGTTCCCTACCGAGCACCTGACGATGAAGGCCATATAAAACTTTCAAATCCCAAAACGAAGGCCGCTGGATTGACTTCCGTGGTCAAGGCAGGGATAGTAGTATCGAAATCATTAGGGTGGACCAGGGGAGCAAAAACCATGTTTAGCCTTAATCAGAAAGGAGGGGTAGATTGCCCGGGTTGTGCCTGGCCCGACCCCGATGATGAGCGATCCAAACTAGGTGAGTATTGTGAAAACGGCGCCAAAGCCATTGCCGAAGAAGCTACAACGAAGAGCATTGGAGCGGAATTTTTTCAAAAGAACTCCATCCAGGATTTGTCATTGCTGTCGGATTACCAATTGAGCCAATTGGGCCGTTTGCGAGAGCCTTTAGTATTGCCAACTAACAGCAATAACTATCAGGCTATTTCTTGGGAGGATGCCTTTGCTATTATCGGTCAACACCTAAAAGATTTATCAGATCCTAATCAAGCTGTTTTTTATACTTCGGGTAGGACCAGCAATGAAGCGGCATTTCTTTACCAGCTATTTGCCCGGCAATATGGTACCAATAACCTGCCGGATTGTTCGAACATGTGTCATGAATCCAGTGGAGTAGCGCTCGCCGAAACATTGGGCATCGGAAAAGGTTCAGTGACCCTTAAAGATTTTAATGAGACCGACCTAATCCTGATAATGGGTCAGAATCCCGGTACTAATCATCCCAGAATGCTTACCGCTTTGGAAAAGGCAAAATCCCGGGGTGCCACTATTATTACCGCAAATCCCATACCGGAAGCAGGGTTGTTAGCCTTCCGCAACCCCCAAAAAATAAAGGGGCTACTGGGAGCTACCACCTCCCTGACCGATCTGTATGTACCATTGAATATAAATAGTGATCTGGCCTTGCTAAAAGCAATCATGCACTTAATGTATGTGGAAGATCAGACAAGGCCAGGTAAAGTTTTTGATATGAACTTCATTCAGTCCAAGACTGAGGGTTTTGATGATTTCCAGGATAGTTTGAAAGCTCAAAATTTTGCTCAATTATGCCGCACTTGCGGTCTAGAAGAGCAACTGGTTATTCAAGTTGCAGCAGAGATCATGGCCGCTAAAAAAATGATCGTATGCTGGGCCATGGGCCTCACCCAGCACCGAAATGCAGTTGAAACCATTAAGGAAATTGTTAACCTGCTATTGGTAAAAGGAAGTATTGGAAAGCCTGGTGCGGGAAGCTGCCCGGTGCGCGGGCATAGTAACGTACAGGGAGATCGTACTATGGGCATCTGGGAGCAGCCTCCTGAATGGTTTTTAAGTAATCTATCCCGGACCTTTAATTTTCAGCCTCCCCGCGAAATTGGCTTTAACACTGTAGAGGCCATTAAAGCCATGCACCGAGGTTATGCCAAGATTTTTATAGCCATGGGGGGCAATTTCCACTCGGCTACTCCGGATACGGATTTCACCTCTGAAGCTTTGCAAAAGTGTGAATTGACTGTACAAATATCTACCAAACTAAACCGCAGCCACTTGGTGACCGGCAAAACCGCCCTGATATTGCCCTGCTTGGCTCGTACCGATAAAGACTATCAGAGTTCTGGCCTGCAACAAGTTAGTGTAGAGAACTCTATGGGGATCGTTCATGCTTCCCGAGGTGTACTGGATCCCATCTCGCCTCACCTAAAAAGTGAACCAGCCATCGTTGCCGGTATGGCTAAAGCTGCTTTAGGTAATGATAATGGTTGGGATCAGTGGGTGGCCGACTATGGTGTCATTCGCGATATGATCCAACAAGTGATTCCTGGATTTGAGCAATACAACCAAAGGTTAGCTGATCCTTCTGGGTTTTACCTCCCTAATGTGGCTAGAGAAGGTACCTTTTTAAAGGGCAAGGCTCATTTTACGGTAACTTCCGTGCCCCAACATCCTAGAAATCCGGATGAGTATATCATGATGACCATACGCAGTCATGATCAGTTCAATACTACCATCTACGGAGTGGATGATCGCTACCGGGGGGTAAAGAAAGGTAGGCGTGTGCTCATGATGAATGAAGGGGATATGCGAAAAGCGGAGTTACATCCCCAGGACAAGGTGAACATTCATAGTACTTATGATGGAAAGACCCGCTCGGTGTATAATTTCAAGGTGATTCCTTACCCCATCCCATCAGGGAATGTGGCAAGCTATTTTCCAGAGACCAATCCCTTGGTTCCAGTGGATTTAGTGGCTGAAAAAAGCCATACCCCAGTTTCAAAATCGATTAAAGTAACGGTCTCAAAAGTTCAGGGGTGAGCCGCTACCCAAACCTCACCATCCTCAAAGATCTCTTTTTTCCAGATCGGTACTTGCTCCTTTAAGGTGTCGATGGCCAACTCACAGGCTTTAAAAGCTTGGGCACGATGAGGTGTGGACACCGCAATAATTACGGCGGCGTCACCAATCTGCAGAGTACCAACACGATGATGGATGGCGATTTGTGATTGTGGCCATTGCGCAAGAACTTGTTGGCGGATTTTTTCCATTTCGGAGATGGCCATCGGCTGGTAGGCTTGGTATTCCAAACGCAGCACCTTTTTTCCTTTAGTGCGGTCCCGGACATTACCAGTAAATACCACCACACCGCCTTGTGAAGGATTGCTTACCAGCGCCGTAACTTTAGCGGCTTCTAATGGCATATCGGTCAGATGGATGTAGGAATTTTCGGACATTCAACCTCCGCTTACAGGTGGAATTAAGGCAATTTCGTCCCCTTCCTGCAATTGACTGTCTTCCCGGGCAAACTCTTGATTTATAGCAATTTTAAAATGTGATAAATTGCTCATTTCCGGATATTTATCTTTAAGCATTTCCTTAAAGGATTGAATATCGGATGGACCCCGATAGTCCAGTTCCAGCATGGATTTACCAACAATATCACGAGTGATTCCGAAAAGTAGTACTTGCAGTTTCATGTAGCTTTAAAAGTACTAATTAAAGAGGAAAACTAATAGTGGATATGAATTTGCCACAACAGACGTTCCATCTCTTTCTTAATTGGATAACTGCCGCTGCTAAAATGATTGTGCATAAAGCTAAACAGAAGCACCTTTCCGCTTTTGGCGATCAAATAACCAGAGAGATTATGGTTATGCCTTAAAGTACCAGTTTTGGCGAAAATATAGGGCTCCTTGGCCTGATAGTACCCTTCTATGGTCCCGGAATCCCCACCCGCAGGCAATAAATGAAATAGTCGCTCTGACGGTACTTCTTCATAGGCCTTTTGCAATAAAGCGCAAATGGACATAGGGGTAAACATATTATATCGGCTGAGCCCCGATCCATCGACCCAGATAGGTGCTTGGGGCAAGCCTGCCAGCAAAGAATCTGAAATATATGAAAGTGCTCTTTTGCTGTTTAATTGTCCGAAAAGCTCCCAGGAGCACTGCAGTATCAGTTGCTCGGCAATAAAATTGTCGCTGTCCTGCAACAAAAGCCGCAACAGACTGTCTTTGGGAACGCTGTAAAATGGTTGGGATTCAGGTAACGACTGGAAATTTTGAACCGTTACCGGGTTCTGTAGATTTTGCTCTAGAAGAGTTGCCATAAGCTGATGATCTGTGATGAAGGGAATATCCACGGTGTCATCTCCAGCAGCATAATAATAGAATCTATTGGTGTTGCGCTCGCGTAAAGGGCCACTACTAGAGTCGGATGTGTGCACCAAACTATGAAAATAAGCAGGCTTTACTTTTAGGCCTGATCCCAGGGAATTTAAGGAGTCTGAATGTATGCGTACCGCATTACCGTATATGGGAAAACTCGATTTCTCACGTTGGTAACTGCCATCATAGTCGTCCCAGGCCCATCCAGGGCCGTAAACAGGTTCGGGGTAATTGGCTGCCAACAGTACGACCTGTTTGCCCTTTAGAAAATCAAGCACTTGGGATGGAGGCAGGTCGGGATGTAATAAACTGGGGTCACCCGTTCCCTGCAGCCATATGGTGTCACCTTCAAGATGATACTCAAAAGCTTTGATAGAGTCACCGAGAATCTTTTCTGCAGCATAAAAGGTGAACAGCTTAGTATTGGAGGCAGGTGTAAAGTATTTATTGGCCTGATGCTCTATTAAAATCTCATTACTTTCTGGATCCATTAACAAAAATCCCACGAAGCTGTTGTTCAGTACCTTGCTTTCATTAATGTCATTGACAAAAGATTTTTGGAAGGAGCTACAGGCGGCGGTAACCATCAATATCCCTGCAAAAAGGACCAGAACAAGGACAGTTTTTGAATTGAGTATCAAACTGGTATCTTGGATGAAACGGTGAAGCGTTTAATTTATGATAATTTTTGAATACTTGCCGAATCTAATTCCGTATTAGCCATGACCCTTGCACCGAAAGCTGCCCAAAACCCCGATTTTGTTCATCAACTGGTACAGGATTACCCAAAGTTTAAAGAAAATCGTCTGCACCATCGCCGATTTAGACATCAGTTCCTGCAAGAACTCCTGCTGTCTCTTACTCAAAATGGGTTTGATGTTAACAAAGCCGGCGAATCGTTTAAGGGTCGGGACATTCAAGTGTGGTCTATCGGTACTGGCGACATTAAGATACTCATGTGGTCGCAAATGCATGGCGATGAGGCCACTGCCACCATGGCGTTATTGGATCTTGCTAATTACCTTTCTCAAACCGATGATGCGAATATTCAGGAATTGCTCCAGCGGGTAACCCTGCATTTTGTTCCCATGTTAAATCCGGACGGGGCGGAGCATTTCCAACGACGTACCGCTCAGGGGATTGATATGAATCGGGACGCATTGGCCCTACAGTGCCCGGAAAGTAGGATCCTGAAAGAGTTAAGAGACCGCATCAATCCACATTTTGGTTTTAATTTGCACGATCAGAACAATTACTACACGGTAGGCCTCACGGAAAAGCCGGCCACCATTTCATTTTTAGCTCCCGCCTATGATCAAGTTAAAAGCATTAATGAGACCAGGTTAAAGGCCATGCAGGTGATTGTTTCAATGAACCGTGCCCTGCAGCAATTGATACCTGGTCAAGTGGCCCGTTATGATGACCGATTTGAACCACGGGCCTTTGGAGATAACATACAAAAATTGGGGACAAGTACTATCCTAATTGAGTCGGGACCTTATCCAAACGATCCTGAAAAGCAACATGTCAGATTAATGAATTACGTAGCGCTCATAACCGCCATTTATAGTATTGCAGAGTCCAGCTATCAGGTAAGAATCCAACAGGATTATGAAGCCATACCTGATAATTACGAGAATCTAAACGATGTTTTGGTCAGGGGTATTAAAGTGGCAGAAGGCAATAAGTCCTATTCCTTGGACATAGCCATCCGTATGCAAGAGTTTGACCAAAACGGGAGCTTTCCAATTTACTATGGGGGCAGAATAGAAGATGCTGGGGATTTAAGTACTAAGTATGGGTACCTGGAAATTGCCGCTAAGGATTTGATTTATGCTCCTGCCAAGGTATATCCGGAGGTGCTTCCGGATCTTGATGCCGCCCGTAAGTTGCCACTTGCCGATCTGCTCGCTCAAGGGTACACGGCAGTACGTTTACAGGTAATGCCCACCAGTAAAGGCTGCTTTACTCTGGACATATTGGGTTCTGAAACTATTCCTCGCTGGGGCAGGCGGCCTGAACAATTTGCTTCTTTCTTGATGATGAGAGATACCAACATCGCCTACGCCGTTATAAATGGTTTTATTCACAAGATTGGGGAGCCCATTGAAGAGGACGCACATGGCTGGATCTTTCTTTAAAGGGAAAATCGTGAGACTCATCCTTTACGAGGAAGTGAGAGCTCCGGCATAAATTATTTTTACCCAATGTCACTTTCTGATACCCTAATAATCTAGATTGCATCAAAAACATTAATCAGCATCCGCATAAAGGGATAGAAAGACCCCAAAGAATAAAAAAGTAAAAAATTAATATTTGACCGTGTATCAAATTTTAAAAGGGGGAGGGATCGGGGGGATCCCACACGTCATACTATTCTAAGTTTATAGTAGCTATAGGCCGCCAAGGGCAACTTAGGGCTGCCTGGCAGACCATCCATGAGTGCACAACTTAGGACTTTTGTTTTTCTCTATCCATCAAATTCCCATAGCGCGGTGCTTATGGTATTATTTTAAACAGCTCTGCCGCTTTTTTGCGTGAGTAGGCATTAAAATGCCACCATTCGGTATTGATGGGTGTGAATCCTGCAGAAATCATTACATCCCTGAGCAGTTGGCGATTCTCAATTTGTGCGGGGGTTAGCAAACCGGCTTCCAGCAGTTCATTTTCCTTGGTAGGGTAGGCTAGTTCTCCAAAAAAGTCATATTCCGTCCCCATATCCAAAGGAACAGCTTGTGCATCTGCAATAGTGAGATCAACCGCTGAGCCATAGTTATGAATTGAACCTTCTTTGGGGTCTGCAACATAGAGGTGTTTAATTTCTTCCGGTTTGGCCAGCGTGTCCCAAAATATCTGTTGTACGCTAAGAGGCCGTGCACCATCAAATACCAATAAGCTATAGCCTGATTTACGCTGTTCCAAAGCAGCCTGCGCCTGTATTAATTTCTGTGCAACTTCCGGTTGCAGGTAACAACGCTCCAGATCACCGTATACATCCACCCCCACGAAGTTGTTGGTGGTAGAATATCGCAATTCCACCAAAATACTACTATCTAGGACTTGAATATCCACCAATCCATTTTCAACAAGTATAGATTCTAAGCTTCCCATGGGTATTACATCAGAAACTTTGTTAGAAACACCCTTTTGGGACTTTTCTAAGGGATCTATGCTTGAGGTTGAATCTGATGGTGAGCTAGGGGTTGCATTTGAGTTTGCCTCCGATTTCGGTTGATCACAGGCCCAGAAGTTACACAGCAAGAATATGATCCAAAATTTACTTTTAATACTCTTCACGATGGCGTTATTTTGTCCAAGTACCATGAAACGGCTATTAAATATAGGTCTATTTACGTTAGCGTTGCTTTCCTTTTATAGCAACACATCGCTATACGCGCAGGTTTCTAAAAACGAATTGCGAGGAGTTTGGGTCACTACATTACTTAATATCGACTGGCCCTCTCAATCGGCCCGTAGTACCATACAGCAAAAAAAGGAGGTGATGAAACTTCTGGATTTGCATCAGTCACAGGGAATTAATGCGATTTTTCTTCAGGTTCGACCGGCAGCAGATGCCTTCTATAAATCGTCTCTTGAGCCCTGGTCATTGTGGTTGACCGGTGTACAGGGAAACGAGCCTAAACCCTATTACGATCCTTTGAAATTCTGGATAGAGGAGTGTCATAAACGAGGTATGGAACTACATGCGTGGTTTAACCCCTTCAGGGCGGCAGTTAACGATGACATATCGTTACTTCATAACAGTCATATCATCAGACGTCAGCCCGATTGGTTCATCAATTATGCTGGAAGAATATATTTCGACCCTGGCTTACCACAGGTACGGCACTATTTGGTAAAGGTTATCGCGGAGGTAGCCTCCAATTATCAGGTCGACGGGATCCACTTTGACGATTATTTCTATCCTTACAAAGTAAATGGTGAAGCGTTTAACGATAAAGTTAGCTTCGAAAAATACCGTACAGGTACCAGTACCCTGGAGTCCTGGCGACGTCAGAATATCGATGATTTTATTCAGAAGGCTTCAGACACTTTAAGGAAGATAGATGGGAACTTGCGATTTGGCGTGAGTCCTTTTGGAGTATGGCGTAATCAGGACAAGGATCCCCAGGGATCTGCAACCCGCGCCGGTCACACCAATTATGATGATCTATACGCCGATGTGGTAAAGTGGATGAAAGAGGGTTGGATCGATTATTTAGCACCGCAATTGTATTGGCACATCGGATATGATTTAGCGGACTACAAAACGCTTTTGGATTGGTGGGCTAAACATAGCTATGGCCGGCACATCTATATCGGGCAGAGCGCTTATAAAGTACAGAAAGACGCCGACTTTGCCCAGTGGCGTAAAGCCTCTGAGCTTTCTGAACACCTCCGACTTAATCGTCAATATCCCCAGGTACAGGGAAATATCTACTTCAGCTCCAATTCGCTGCGATCCAATACCTTGGGCTTAGGGGACACGCTCAAGCGATATCACTACGGCCACCACGCTATTGTTCCTCCCATGGACTACAAACCGACTTCCAGGCCGCCAACTCCTGACGTATATCGCATAAGTCATGGTCATAAGGAGCTGACCATATACTGGGCCGCCAATAAAGAATTAGAAGACAGCCGCTACTTGCTGATATACAGATTCAATGGATCAAGTTCTATGGGCACTTCAGACCCCTCAAAGATCATAGCCAGAATACCTGCTGGAGAAACCAACTTTAAAGATACTCCCCCCAAGAAAGGCTATTACACCTATGTTATCACCACTGTCAGCAAAAGCAATCATGAAAGCAGAAGTAGCCTGGCCTTGACCATAAACTACCGCAAGCGGCAACCGCGCAAGAAAAGAGTTAAGATTTAGGTGGTTATACTTTTATTATTATTCCCTTTTTGTGCATGATCCAGGAAGGGATAAAAAGGGTCAGCACAAATACTATGGCAAAGGCCAAGCTGGCATTATAGGGCCCCAGCCAGCTGTTAAATATATTTTCGAAGATCCATTGTTTTAGACTCAAATCAGGACCAACTTTAATCAAACCTATCAACCGAGCTATTATTCCAGACAATACGTAGGCCGTAATGGCATTAATACCAAAGGCCACCCAGGGTGTAGTCCATCCTTTGTATCCCAATACATCGATAAACCAGTAGCAGATACCCAGGCATTGCATGGCAATTCCCGTTGTATATAGCACGTAGGAGCTAGTCCAGAGCGGTTTGTTAATGGGAAAGGCTAAATCCCACAGCAGACCTACAAATATACATAGGGCTCCCCCTACAAATAGCCACACCACTTTGCGCTCATCGGATTGATCACTTTTAACCAGATGTCCCACTAGTATACCACTGAGCCCGGTGCTGATTGCTGGTAAGGTACTCAAAAGGCCTTCCGGGTCCCAGGATTTGCTTTGGCTCCATAGATGACCGTTTAGCAACAGTCGGTCCAACCATGCGCCTAAATTGTTTTCGGGATCTAAGTTAGGGTCTCCTACTCCGGGAACGGGGACGAAGGTCATTAAGATCCAGTATATGACCAGTAGACCAACTGCCCAACGAAATTGCGATATCCAATTGGTATTTATAAATATTAAAGAACAAACTAGATAGACCACAGCAATACGCTGAAGCACTCCGGGTATGCGGATGGTTTCCAGGTTGAAGTAAGGAAATCCACTGAGGAACATACCCAACAGGAAGAGGATCAAACTGCGCCTCAGTATTTTTAGGACCAGGCCTTTGGTATCGGAGCCAGCGGAAACTCTTTTCCCTAATGCCAGAGTAATGGCCATTCCTACCATGAATAAGAAAAATGGAAACACCAGATCTGTAGGAGTGCAGCCGTTCCAGGGAGCATGTCGTAAGGGTACATAAACATACTCCCATGAACCCGGATCGTTGACCAGGATCATAGCAGCAATGGTAATACCTCTTAAAACATCAAGGGAAATAAGTCGCTTGGACATGTCGTATTTATGAGCAGATAAATATATAAAAAATATGTGTTTCTGCAATTTCCTGCTATTTTACGCGGAGATTTAATCAGCACAAAAAATGGATGGAAAAGCGATCATTCTAGCTCAGGGGATGCTGGATGATAATCATGCCAAGACCGCCCACGGTCTTATAAGAGGTACCGAGCGCTATGAGATAATAGGAGTAATTGATAGGCAGCACGCCGGTTTGGATGCGGGTATTGTAGTAGATGGAATCGAAAGGGGAATACCTGTAATGAGTTCCTTACAACAATTTAAGGAACATTCACTGGAGGCCCAATACCTAATAATAGGAGTAGCTACCAAGGGAGGCTACATACCGGATGATATGCGTCGGGAAATTAGAGAAGCCGTTACCCAGGGACTGAGCATTGTAAATGGTTTGCACGAGTTCTTGGGTGATGACCCTGAACTGTCCCAGTTGGCTGTTGAATATAATGTCCGGTTGATTGATATTCGCAAGCCTCGGCCCAAGGACCAACTTCAGTTTTGGAACGGATCCATAGCGGAAGTTCTCTGTCCCAAGATTGCGGTCTTGGGAACGGATTGTGCTATCGGCAAACGGACCACCGCCAGAATGTTAATGGAAGCCGCTAAAGAGCAAAACTTGACCGCGGAAATGATTTATACCGGCCAAACGGGTTGGTTACAAGGGGGTGAGTATGGTTTTATTTTTGACTCAACTTATAACGACTTCGTTTCAGGTGAGCTGGAACATGCAATCGTGAACTGCTATCGCGAAATGCAGCCCCATATGATATTTCTTGAAGGTCAGGCCGCATTACAAAATCCCTCCGGGCCCTGTGGACCGGAATTCTTAATTTCCGCCCGTACCGATGGGGTCATATTACAGCATGCTCCTGGTCGCAAATATTTTGGCAATCAATCTAGCCTGGGTGAGATTCCCCCATTGATAAATGAATTGGAATTAATAAGGCTTTATGGTAGTACAACCCTGGCTATTGCTCAGAATAACGAAGGACTCACCCAACAGGAAGCCGATCAAATTCAAAAAGACACCCAGGAACTGCTCAACATACCGGTAGTTCAACCGCTAAAGGAGGGAGTGGGTAGTTTAATAACCTTAATTCAAGAAGCTTATGACAAAGATTAAGGATATTGAGGTCCACCGGGTCGATCTGCAATTAACCCGTCCCTACACCATAGCCTTTAAAACGGTGGATCATGTAGAAAATGCCGTGGTTAAATTGTCTTTGGACAATGGTATCGTAGGGTGGGGAGCGGGAAATCCTAGTGAGCAGGTGGTGGGCGAGTCCTTGGATCAAGCCCTGAAGGCATTGGGAATAGCTTGCAACTTGCCGGTGCACAAAGACCCCTGGCAAAGACTCCTAGGACGTGATATAAATGACCTTGCGATACTGTGCAAAGAAATTCAGGCGCATTTGCCTAAAAATCCAGCAGCACGTACGGCATTGGAAGTAGCACTTCACGATGCCTACTGTCAATGCCTCAAAATTCCCTTAGTGCAGTATTTGGGACAGAAGATCGAATCCATGCCCACATCGGTCACTATTGGAATAAAAGGTGTGGCGGAGACTTTGGCAGAAGCTGATGAATATCTGGCTTTGGGCTTTCGCATCTTAAAAGTGAAACTGGGTAACGACCTGGAAGAAGATATTGAAAGAATGGTAACGCTTAGGGAGCGAGTTGGAGAAAATATATTGATCAGGGTGGATGCCAATCAAGGTTATGATGTAGCAGGTCTGCACCGCTTCTATCAGGAGACCAAAAATTGCAATTTAGAATTAATTGAGCAACCCTTGCCCGTGGCTGATCTCGATGGACTGCGGGGCCTTCCCTCCGACATTAAAGCGCTCATTGCCGCGGATGAAAGCTTGATAGGTCCAGGTCATGCGCGATTATTAGCCAAGTCACCCGGAGCATGTGGAATTTTCAATATCAAACTGATGAAGTGTGGAGGGATTACCAAGGCACTGGCCATTGCCGAAGTGGCAGAAAAATCCGGGATCGATCTAATGTGGGGTTGCAATGACGAAAGCGTTATTAGTATTGCCGCCGCACTACATACCGCATTTGCCTGTGCTCACACCAAATATATTGACCTCGACGGTAGTCTGGATCTGGCTAGGGATGTTGTGAGCGGTGGATTTGATCTCAAAGACGGAGTGATGAGTATAAAAACCGGTTTTGGGCTTGGAGTACAGGGGACAGGACTAGTATAGATCCTATAAAAAATGGCAGTTATTACGGGTTTAGATATAATTAAAGAAAGAAAGTCCCTTGCAGACGAGCTTACAGGAAATGTGGGATATCTGGCTCACGCGGCCTCTGTAGATAGTACCTTGTCGCATGGTATTTACACCATGAAGGCCCTGTTCGCAAACCGGTTCACCAAGATATTTTCCCCTCAACACGGATTAGTAGGCGATGTGCAAGACAATATGATTGAATCGGATCATTATCACCATCCCTATTTCGACCTGCCCATTTACAGTTTGTATTCAGAGACCCGAAAGCCCACCAAGGAAATGCTTTCGGGATTGGATCACATAATCGTGGATCTACAGGATGTAGGCACCCGAATATACACCTATATCTATACCTTGACCTACATGATGGAGGCTTGCGGTGCCCAAGGGATTCAGGTAGTGGTATTGGACCGTCCAAATCCTATAAATGGAATGACATTGGAGGGCAATATGCTGGATCTGAAGTTCCAAAGTTTTGTAGGACGGCATCCTTTGCCGGTACGTCATGGGATGACCATAGGTGAGATCGCCCACATGGCTCGCGAGCAATGGAGTATTGACTGTGATCTGAAAGTAATCCCCATGGAAGGGTGGGACCGCCATATGTATTTCGAGGACACCGGCTTACCCTGGGTAATGCCTTCGCCTAATTTAGCTACCGTGGAAGCGGCGGTAACTTTTCCCGGAACTGTGTTATTTGAGGGGACTAATCTCTCGGAGGGCAGGGGCACCACCCGAAGCCTGGAAATTATTGGGCATCCCTCCATCGAACCCTACGGCATGCTTTCAAGTTTGACCACTCTTTTTAAAGTTTGTCAATTGGAAGGCTTTGTGCTAAGACCGGTTAATTTCATACCAACCTTTCAAAAGCATCGTGGAGTTTCTTGCGGTGGCTTTCAGATCCACGTTACCGACCGACAGAAATTCCAGCCCTGGAAAGTAGGGCAGCTGCTTTGCCAAAGTTTATATCAACAGCTTCAGGAAGACTTTAAGTGGAAAGACCCTCCCTACGAATATGAATACGAAATACTCCCAATAGACATCCTAAATGGATCCGATAAATTAAGGTTATGGGTAGAGCAATCGGGTTCCTTTGGCAGGCTTCTGGAAATCGAAAAGTCCAATTGGGATGATTTCCAGCAAAAAAGGGCACAGGTCTTGCTCTATTAGCAATAATTTGAATAACTTATTAGGTCAGGAACCTAATTAATGAAAACCGTACGCTTCCGATTCGTATTGCTCATGGCCGCGGCTTTGGTGGGGTCTACATTGGGCTTTGGCGACCTTGATAAAATAGCTCCTCCCTTTCTTCATGGTGGTCAAAAATGGGTGGATAGTGTTTTTAATACCCTCACACCTCGGGAGCGCATGGCTCAGCTGATACAGGTTGCCGCTTACTCCAACCGTGAAAAGAGTTTTGAGGACTCCTTAAGTCAGCTCATCAAAACTCACAAAATCGGTGGCCTGATATTTTTTCAGGGTGGGCCAGGACGCCAGGCACGCCTGACCAATCGCTATCAATCCGAATCTTCGATTCCATTGCTAATTTCTATTGATGCGGAGTGGGGACTGGGCATGCGCCTGGATAGCACCATCAGTTTTCCCTATCAGATGACCTTAGGGGCCATACAAAACGACAGCCTTATTTACCAAATGGGCAGGGAGATCGCCAGACAATGCCAAAGAATGGGAATTCATATGAACTTTGCCCCCGTGGCCGATGTCAACAACAACCCCAAAAACCCTGTTATCAGTTATAGGTCGTTTGGGGAAAATACCGAAGCAGTAATTAGCAAATCACGCGCCTATATGCAAGGGATGCAGGACCACGGAATACTTACTTCCGCTAAGCATTTTCCGGGTCATGGAGACACTGAAACCGATTCGCATTACGATCTTCCGCAATTGCCCCACGATTTAAAGCGATTGGAGCAGGTTGAATTTGCTCCCTTCCAGAAATTGATCGATGCCGGGGTAGCCGGGGTGATGGTAGCACACATGAATATACCGGCGCTGGATTCAACGGAAAACCTCCCTTCTACTTTATCCAAGCCTATTGTTACGGATCTGCTGCAAAAAAAGATGGGCTTTAAAGGGTTGATTATGACGGACGCTTTGAATATGCAGGGAGTGACGAAATTTTATAAGCCCGGGGAAGTGGATGTGAAAGCGCTAATAGCCGGAAACGACATGCTCTTATTTACCCAGGACGTGGACAAAGCCCTGGACGAAATTGAAAATGCCGTCAGGCAAAGAAAGATCAGTCAAAGAGAGATCGATATTAAATGTCGAAAAGTGCTGGCAGCCAAATATTGGGCAGGCTTGAGTGATTACCGGCCGATTAAGTTGGAAGGTTTGATTGAAGATTTGAACTCTAGTAATGCTGATTTACTTCAACGCCAACTATTGGAGGCTAGCCTTACAGTAGTGAAGAACCAGAGTGCGCTACCTATTAAAAATTTGGAAACTTTGTCTATTGCCAGTGTATCTGTGGGTGCCGACCATATCACTCCGTTTCAACATATGCTTGAAAAATACACCCGGGTTGATCATTTTCTGGTGCCGAAAGGGGCTACGGCACCCCAAGCCGGACACTTAGATAACCTGGGCGACCGCTACGATCTGATCGTTATCGGTTTACATCAAGTTGGCCGGAGGCCCAGGAACACCGCTGGGTATAGTCAGGCAACATATGATTTACTACAAAATTTGACTGCCAGCAACAAGGCGGTGGTAGTTAACTTCCGAAACCCTTATACCTTAGAATATATCCCCAACTCCCGGAACATTCTGGCACTGGTCAGCGCTTCTCAGGATCAAGCTCAGGAATTAGCCGCTCAATTGCTGTTCGGCGCTATTGAGGCCAAGGGGAAATTGCCCGTAACCGTAAACGGAACATATACCTACGGAATGGGATTAACCACTGCTGGAGGAGCCCGTCTAAAGTATACTATTCCCGAAGAACTAGGTATTAATTCTCAATATCTGCACCGACGAGTTGATTCCGTGGTGCAGGTGGGCTTGGATTCCTTGGCCTATCCCGGAGCACAAGTATTGGTGGCCAAAGATGGAAAAGTATTTCTGCACAAGGTGTACGGCTATCATACTTACCAACAGCAACGCCCGGTACGGGAGGATGATATCTATGACCTGGCTTCTGTTACTAAGATCACTGGCCCTTTGCCCGCTTTGATGCGACTGCATGCTGAGGGGAAGATCGACTTGGACGTTCCCTTTAGCAGCTATTGGGAAGATTTTAAAGGAACCGACAAGGAAGAAATGACGGTGCGCGAGGTGTTGTCACATTATGCACAACTTCAAGCTTGGATTGCCTACTGGGAAGACACAAAACGCAAAAACGGAAATTTCAAAAGACGGTATTTCCGGTCCGACTCTTCCAGAAAATTCCCCATTAGGGTGACTCACAATCTTTACCTTCGCCATGATTATAGGCGAAAAGAGATCTACAAGGCTATTCGGAAATCTCCTTTGGAGGAAGAAAAGGAATACTTGTACTCTGGTTTATCTTTTTACCTCTATCCTCAGATCATTGAAAACCTCACCGGTCGCACCTATGAGGAGTTTCTAAAGAAGGAATTTTACCACCGCTTAGGCGCTTATACCTTGACCTACAATCCTTTGCGTTACTATTCTCAAGAGCGTATCGTGCCTACTGAAAATGACGATTTCTTCCGCATGCAGCAATTACAGGGTACCGTTCACGATGAAGGGGCGGCTATGATGGAAGGAGTTTCCGGAAATGCGGGATTATTCAGTACCACCAATGACCTCGCCAAGATCATGCAGATGTATTTGCAGGAGGGAAGCTATGGAGACTATTCTTTTATAAGCCCGGCGTCGGTTCGAGAATTCAGTTCCTGTCAGTATTGCCATGAGGGCAACAGAAGAGGGTTAGGGTTTGACAAACCCGTACTGGAGAACAAGATGGATGGCTCAACCGCTTGGGATGCCAGCGATAAAAGCTTTGGGCATTCCGGTTATACCGGCACTTTTACTTGGGTGGACCCTGAGAATGGACTGTTATTTGTTTTTATGTCGAACCGGGTTTATCCCACCAGGGAGAACCGCAAACTGTACCAATTAAGCATAAGACCGGGCATTCACCAGGTACTGTATGATGCGCTGCGACTAGGGTTGGATGCCTCTTAGTAATTGGGCGGGCCTGCAAGGTCTAATTTCTCTACTGATTGCCTTAATCTGATCATGAAACCGGTCCCCGGATCATCGCGCTGCTCTACCGGCTGATCTGTAAAATTCTTCCACAGTGGATGATCTTGAAAGAGGGGATATTCAGAATTGGCAATCAAATATTTTATGGGATATTTCTGATGTAGTGTTTCCACCAGAAAGGCATTGGCTTCAACTTGAGCCTCTGTCAGCGGTTTGTCCTGGTTGTTTCCCACATTTTTAATACCAATAGCGCAATAGTTTAGTCCAGTCACATGTAAGGCCATGATACTATCGGGCATCAACTGATAAATAGTGCCGTCTTGATCTACCAGGTAATGTGCGGATACATTCAATTCATCAGGCAAGTGAGGGTCATCGTTTCGAAAGCGTGGCTTTATTGGATCCTGGAATACCTTGAAAGCGCTTTCCAGATCCCCCAAAGAGGTCCAATGAATTACGATCATTTGGGGGTCGATCAGGGGTTCCTGTTGCTCCAGCCCGTATTCATTTGCCAGGTATTGTAAAGTGAGATTCTTTCGATTCTCGTCGAACGTGAGGTATTTTGGTAAGATTTCAATGGATTGGCAGGCATTTATGAGCCCAAAAAATACCAGTAAAAGAAAAGTGTGTTTCATGAAGAAGACTCTTGATCCTCCATATAGTCGAATATCATTTTTGAGAGGTTACTTAGGAGTTCCGTAGTGCGATCAAAATCCAAAAGATTTTTGGAGAGCATAACCAGGACATATTTACGACCGTCGGGCAGGTATACGATACCGGAATCGTGGTGTGCTTGAGATAAGGTACCGGTTTTATGGGCTACCTCCACATTTCCAGGAAGTTGTGCAGGGATTACATCGCGGAACTTTTGACGTTTCAGGATCTCCACCATTTCTGCAGATGCCTCCTGCGATACCACTTCGCCCAGGGCTAACTTTTCAAAGATCACTAATAAACTCTGGGCATTGGTCATATTACTGAGACTTTGCTCGAAGGCCTTGATATCTTCTACGCCCCGCAGCACATGCATGTCTTTAGCCCCAAGCTCCCGCATGGACCGGGTAATGTGCTCGCCTCCCAAATGCTGGACCAGCATGTTGGTGGCGATGTTGCTGCTTTCGGTGATCATATCTTCGATCAATTCCCGGATGCTGCGCGGCTGCCCGATCTGATGGTACAGTTCCAACTCACTGTCGGTATCGGGAGTGAGTTCGTACCAACTGCTGTCCACAATACTGCGAAACTGTGTGGTTACGGTCAGGGTATCCTCCAGACTTAGACTGCCTTCATGAGCCCTTTTGTAGACCTCGATCATCACCGGTGTCTTCATGGTGCTGGCGGCATGAAACATGGCCTTTTTGTTGATATAGATAGCTTGGCCCACTGAATCCAGCGACTTGAAAATTAATGCGAATTCACCTTCGTTCTGGTGGATGGAATCCAGGATCTGCAATTCCAGATCAGTCAGGGTTTGTCTGGAAGTAGAATCGTCCTTACAGGCGGCCAAGGCAAAAACGAGTATGGCCAGCGCTAAAAGTCTCATGATTTGATTGTTTAAACAACAAATAAAAATAAAATCAAAACGTTAAACAAGGCCCACCTTTTTATTGAACGCAGAAACGGGGATAGAGTTAGTAATTGGCATTTGGCAAAGGGCAATTAGCAAGGGACAATGGACATTAAGGAGTGGCGGTAAGATTTCTTGGTTTCAGTACCAATCAAGAAGTATCTATGTTCCCACTTGAGGGGGGAGGGGGGTGCGTATCATGGGTGGTTCGGTTTGGGTTCGTCTTTCAATAGAATTAGGAAAGACGCCTGCCTGCCGGCAGGCAGGAGAGACGATAACGAGTTTTCTTGAACCTGGATTTATCATACCCATCAACCTTGTATTGCTGCAAACTGACTAGGCTATATCACAGAGCAATGCGGAGTGAAGGAGTCCCACGGAGAATAGAGGTGGCTATAGACTATACACCCTCTGTGTAACTTTACTCTAGCTCGCCTTTTGGCGGGCGACTTTGTGCTTGTTGGTGTACAGCTAGGCCCACGAATAAAATCAGGATTACCCAATTCATAATTCGTCTTTTGTAATTCGTTACTCAATCATCGCTACCACTCTGGCTGGCGCCGCCGAAGCCCCTGCAATCTTTAATGGAAATACCGCCACCTTAAAACCGCTGTATGGTAAAGCGCCTAGGTTAACCAATTGTTCCATATGACAATATTCCTTATCCCTGCCCACTAAGTGGGCTTCCCAGAAGTATTCCGCATCATTACTTTCCTTGGCTTTTTTGATCATATAGGGTAGGGGTAGGTCCCATCCCCAGGAGTCAATACCCATCACTTTCACCCCCTGATCGATCAGCCATTCAGTGGCTTCTTTACTCATACCGGTACCCACTTTATGAAAGTCCTTGGTGCCATTGAATTTGTCACGGCCCGTTCTGATTAATACGATCATTTGGGGCTTTATTTCAAGCTGTTCTTCACCTAGAAACTTTTTGATATCATTTATAGTAATAGCTTGAAAATCAGCTTTATGGGTCATGTCTATGACTAACCCCTCCCCAAAACACCATTCCAGCGGTACTTGGTCAATGGTTTTGCTGGGCTTTCCCTCACAAGTGGGAGAATAATGCCAGGGAGCGTCTATATGCGTAGTGGAATGCACCCCCATTTTGACAATGGTATCATCGGCCCATCCCTGGAAATTCTGGGGGAATAGACGAAAAGGTAGTCCTAATAGTCGCAGCAGCCAACGCGCCTTGCGGTGCGGTTTGTGGTTGATCTTAACCTTCATAAACCAAGGGTCATCGGGGTTGTACTGGATAGGTTTGGACAAGTCGATGATTTGCATTGGGGAAAGTGTTGGATTAGTATTCAATATCGGAAAAAATTTGATGGACTTTTATGACCATTCAAGTTAATCTACACAGGCGCCCCCAGCATACATATTTCTCCTGGTCTCATTTTCTGACACTATGCGCCCTTATCTTATGGTCCAGTTGTGGTGAGGTTACGGGGGCGCTTTTTTCAAGAGGGTTTTACTTGCAAGCGCTCCCTTCTTCCCTGCACCCCTTCTAGCGGGGAATAACCTCCCCATGACCCCCCCCAGAGGGGGACATGGGTGTCTAATTGTATAGCGCTCCTTGCCCCATTGAAAGAACTGGATGCATAAAATTGAAGAGAGATTTCAGCGGTACCATAATTGTACCTCCCCTCTTTGAGGGGGACATGGGTACCTAAATAGTAAAGGGCTGTTGGCCTTCATTGAAAGCCCTGGGTACATAATGTCATGAAGAGCATCTAAGAATACCAAAACTCAATCTCCCCCTCCTTGAGGGGGATCAAGGGGGAGGCTTCCCTGGGCAGATAAAGGGGGCCGCCCCTCCAGAGGGGGACATGGGTATCTATAATAGTAAAGGGCTGTTGGCCTTCATTAAAAGACCTGAGTACATAATGTCGTGAAGAGATTCTAGCGGATATCAGAATCCAATCTCCCCCTCCTTGAGGGGGATCAAGGGGGAGGAACTATAAGGAGGTGACCATCTATAAATCCAAATACCACCACTACAATCCTAAGTTAAAGCTCCTGGCACGAGCATTACGAAAGAATATGACCAAAGCGGAGGCTTGCCTATGGAAATATGCCCTAAAGGGTGGTCGGATGAGAGGATATACTTTCAACAGACAAAGGCCTGTTTCGAATTATATCGTAGATTTTATGTGTAAACCACTGAAACTGGTGATCGAGGTAGATGGAATTACCCATCAGTTATTGTATGTTCAAAGTAAAGATCGACTCAAGGAACATAAATTAAAAATACTAGGATTTGCGGTCTTGAGGTTTAGCGACGAAGAAGTATTGACGAATATTGACAAGGTTTATGATCAGATCTGTAAGTGGATTGACGATAACCCTCCCCCTGCACCCCCTTCAGCGGGGGACAAGGATTCCTAAATATGTGCGGCCAGATATTCGAGTTCTATCTCCTCCTCCATGAGTGGGATCAAAGTGGAGGCTTCTCTGAGAGGTATAAAATAGGCCGCTCTCCCGCAGGGGACATGTGTTTCTAAAATAGTATAGTACTCCTTGCCTCCATCGAAAGACCTGAGTACCTAAAATCGTGAAGAGATTCTAGCGGATATCAGAATCCAATCTCCCCCTCTGAGAGGGGGATAAAGGGGGAGGCTCATCCGGATCAAGGGAGGCGCGCCTAACCTTTTATCTTGCTAGCCAATACCCCGATTTGCAACTCCACTCTTTTGATCTCTCTCAATACCTGATTCTTCTGCATTTCCATCCATTGCCATACCTTATTGGCCATCACTGCCATCATGCAAAACCAGGTCAGAAATCCCCAGGTCATCATCTCTCGTAATTCGGAAGCCTGAAAGAACTTCACAGCAAAATAGATCCCTACTCCGAAAAGAATAACCATCACCACCATACTGCCAATGGCCAGCCATTTCATACGACCTTTATACAGGTCAAATACCATTTCATGGATCGGTTGTTCGTCTAATTGATCATAAAAAGCCGCCTCGTCTTCATTCAGGGCTTGTTTGATCAAATCATCAATTTCATGTTTTTTCATATTTCTCATAATATCGTTTTTTCAGATGTTCACGCGCATGATACAATCGCGATTTAACGGTACCCACTGGCACTCCTAAACTTTGACTGATCTCATGCATACTTTGATTCTCTAAATAAAAGAGCGTTAGTACCACTTTTTGATTTACAGGAAGATCCTGCAATTCCAGTCTTAATCTGGTCATTTTGTAATCCTCTTCAATCGGAGTTTTATCTTCGGGGTTTTGGCGCACATATTCCGCCATCCGACGATGTTTCTGCCGTGATCGGATCCATGACACACACTTGTTGCTGGCAATACGGTAGATCCATACGTTAAAAACTGCCGGATCCCGCAAATTCTTCAATCCTTTTACTGCTGCTATCCAGGTTTCTTGAGCCACATCTTTGGCTACCGCGCTTTCTCCGGTCATGCGATAGGCATGTCTAAGGATCTTCGGTTGCCAGCGTTTTACCAATAGAGCGAATGCTTTACCATCCCCTTCTTTACACCGGATCACTAACAGCTCATCCAGGGTCTGTGATTGATTCATGGTTGACCTAAGGTCGTATGAAAAGCAGTAAGGTTCAATTTCATACCAAGATATTTACGGATTCTTCAACTGCAAATCCGTAAAGATGCCACTTCCCGTTCAGATATTAGAATCCGTCGTTAATCGGCCCTTTATATCCGATGGTAGAGGTTTATCTCCTGAAGCGCTTTCTTTTTGGGATCACCTTGATAGCCATCACTTATTCAAACAGTTGTAAGCACCCTATTTTTTTGCTAAATTTTGTAGATAACCAGGTTGGTAATTCATTTGAAAATCTATCTCGCCACAATTGTCCTTGCCCTGTGCTGGATTTTGCTCTTGAGCTGTGGTGATCCCCTGCCGCCGGAGATCAAAACTGCTTATCATGATCTGCCGGAAACCGTCGATTTCAATTTTCATGTGAAACCCATACTATCCGATCGTTGCTATAATTGTCACGGGCCCGATCAAAATGCCCGTCAAGCAGATCTTCGGCTGGATACGGAGGAAGGAGCATTTAAGGCCTTATCATCGAGGGGGCATGCTTTTGTGCCGGGCAATATCCGCAAGAGTCAGGTATTAGCACGAATTACCAGTGCTGACCCCCAGTATATGATGCCGCCTCCGGAATCAAATCTCAGTCTCAACAATCGAGAAAAGGCTATGATTGCCAAGTGGGTGAAGCAAGGCGCCCAGTGGAAAGGTCATTGGGCCTTTCAGAGTCCGGTCAAGCCTGAGATCCCCGCCATAACATCTGATGGGAACCTAATAAATAACCCAATTGATAATTTTATCCTACAGAAATTGCAGTCCCAAGGACTGACTCCCTCCGGGCAAGCTCCCAAAGAGGCCTGGCTGCGAAGGGTTACCATGGATCTCACAGGATTGCCGCCCACTCCTGATGAATGGAAGGCCTTCATGAACGACCATAGTGAACAGGCTCATGAAAGGGTAGTAGACCGCTTGTTAGACTCTCCACACTATGGAGAGCGTATGGCTCTGGAATGGCTGGATCTGGCACGCTATGCCGATACTCATGGCTATCAGGACGACGGCTTGAGAAACACCTGGCCTTGGAGAGATTGGATTATTGAAGCATTTAATAAAAATATACCCTATGATCAGTTTTTACGATGGCAATTAGCGGGTGATCTATTACCTAATCCCACTAAAGAGCAGCTGATCGCCACTTGCTTTAATCGCAACCACCCGCAAACCCAGGAGGGGGGTGTGGTGGATGAAGAGTACCGTGTCGAATATGTGGCAGACCGCACAAACACATTGGGCAAAGCCTTTATGGGACTGACCACAGAATGCGCACGCTGCCACGACCATAAATACGATCCTCTTACACAAAAAGAGTACTATGCCCTTTACGCCTTCTTCAATAATAACTTCGATACTGGCATTGTGCCTTATAACGGTGAAGCCTCACCTACCTTGCTTTTACCTTCAAAAGAAGTAGAGCTAAAGCTGAGATCTCTTGATAATAAAATAGATAGCGTATCGGAATTATTGGTGGCCGATCGTTATATGCAGAAGCTTAAAACATGGCTTCCACAATTACCGGCTAACTCAACCACAGCCATTCATTCAAAAGTAGGCCTGGTAGCTGATTTTGACTTTGAGTCGGAAAAGAAGATCGATGATAGAGCCCTCCCCCTGCAGCAGGATCCTCCATCTAATAAAAATAAAAAATATACGCCCAATTATGCCTATGTAAATCTGGCTAATGGCAAGTTGGGGGCTAAGGTTTGGGGCGATGTTGATTCTCGACCGCTTCAAGTACCCGGTAAATATGGAAAAGGCTTGAAATTTAGAGGGGATGCCGGTATCCGGTTTCATAAAAGTTTAGACTTTGACCGCTACCAGCCGTTTTCTGTAACCATCTGGATGAAACTGGAAAAAGAAGGTGAGTCGGGTCCTGTTTTCAATAAGACCAATGGCGATTTCGAAGGATATCGGGGGTGGTTGTGCAAACTGAACGAAGACGGGACCTTGTCCTTTCAGCTCAATCATGTTTGGCCCAATAACTCCATTGATATCAAAACCACAGAGAGGATTCAAGCAGGAGAGTGGTACCATATAGGCATGACTTATGATGGCAGCAGTACCGCCAAAGGGCTAGGTATATTTGTGAATGGGAAAACTCCGGCTTACGAAGTGTTGAGTGACAATCTTTATAAAAGTCTGTTGCACGGTGTAAAAGGTTCCAATTGGTCCTATCTGCCTACCCTAATCGGTCGGGAAAACTTGAAGTCAATCAGAGACTTGGTTTTAGATGAGTTTAAAGTATTCAATCGCGAACTTTCCAAATCGGAGGTTCAAGCTATTTATAGTAATGAGGCGCTGCCATTAAACCAATTGGATCAGCAGGAGAAACTCCAATATTACCTGCTAACCAGAAGGGATCTCACTTTCAACGGTCAATTACAGGTGCTTACCAATCTTCGGCAGCAGCACAACCAACTGATTACTGATCAACCGGAGATCATGATCATGAAGGAAAATCCCAATCCGCGAGCCACCTTTGTTCTGGATCGTGGAGCGTATGATGCTCCCCAAGAACAGGTTGAGCCCGACATTCCTGCCATTTTTCCTTCCATGCCCGACTCCCTACCCAAAAACCGACTGGGATTGGCCTATTGGTTAACTCAAAAAAACCATCCTCTTACCTCGAGAGTAATTGTGAATCGATTGTGGTCACAATGTTTCGGCAAGGGTTTAGTAGCAACTCAGGAAGATTTTGGTAATCAGGGCAATTTACCAACACACCCCGAACTCCTGGATTGGCTGGCGGTCGATCTGATGGAAAACGGTTGGGACCTTAAGAAATTTATGAAACAATTGGTGTTGTCGGCCACCTATGGCCGGTCTTCTACGCCTGAGAATCACACCAAGCAATTGGATGCCGATAACCTGCACTATGCATATTACCCGGCTCATCGTCTACCTGCCGAACTGATCCGGGACCAGGCATTGGCGGCCAGCGGCTTGTTGGTTCGCACCATTGGCGGGCCAAGCGTTTATCCTTATCAGCCTGCAGGGATTTGGAAGGCCCTGGCCACCCGCAACGCTACTGAATATGTGCAACAGCATGGCGATAGCCTATACCGGAGAAGTATGTATACCATTTGGAAACGAAGTTCCCCACCTCCGGCCATGACCAACTTCGATGCCCCGGATCGCTACTATTGTGTAGTTCGCCGTCAAAATACCAGTACTCCCTTGCAGTCTTTAGTTATGATGAATGATCCTCAGTTTATGGAAGCAGCGCGTATCATGGCGGAACGCATGATCAAAGAGGGGGGAGATCAGCTGCAAACTCAGATTGAATTCGCCTTCCTTAGCCTGATTGGCAGAGAAGTCCGCGAACATGAATTGCTTAAGTTATCAGAACTATACCAGCTGGAATTAAAGGAGTTTAGGGATCAGCCGGATAAGGTAAAAGCCTGGCTAAGCAGTGGTGAATATCCGGTGGATGCCAACTTAGACCAAGCCCTGGTGGCAGCCCATACTACTATTACCGCTACCATTATGAATTTTGAAGAATTTACTATTATGCGTTAGCATGAATTGGGACAAGCACATACACCAGGTAAATAATCAACTGAATCGACGTGCTTTCTTGACCAATGGCTTGTTTAGCCTGGGAGGACTGGCTCTCTCTTCTATGACTCCTTTGCCTGCTTTGGGTAACATTTTGAATCCCAAGCAACTGGATCTGCCTCATTTTGCCCCTAAAGCCAAGCGCATCATTTACCTCTTTCAAAGTGGAGCTCCCTCTCAAATGGAGCTGTTCGACTACAAACCAAAGCTTAAGGAAATGTTCGGCCAGGAGCTGCCGGCATCAGTAAGAGGCGGTCAAAGGGTTACGGGCATGACGGCCAGTCAACGGTCTTTTCCCTTGGCCATGGGCGATTTCCACTTTTCCCAATACGGAACCAGTGGGGCCTGGCTCAGTGATCTCCTTCCTTACCACCGTCAGATAGCAGATGAGCTGTGTATCATCAAGTCCATGCACACTGAGGCTATTAATCACGATCCGGCGATCACCTTTATTCAGACTGGATCACAGCAGGCCGGCCGGCCCAGTATCGGAGCCTGGGCCAGTTATGGGTTGGGTAGTGAAAATGAGAATTTACCCAGCTTCGTGGTGCTGTTGTCCAGAGGTAGTGAAGGTGGGCAGCCACTTTATGCAAAACTTTGGGGTAGTGGCTTTCTACCATCAGAAAATCAGGGTGTTATGTTTAGATCCGGACATGACCCCGTGTTGTATCTCAACAATCCCCCCGGCATGGATCGCTCCGGCAGGCGTCGTATGTTGGATTATTTGGCGGCTCTTAATGAGTCCCAATACCAACACACCCAAGATGAGGGTATTCTATCTAGGATAGCACAATACGAAATGGCCTATCGCATGCAAGTAGCGGTACCGGAAGCCCTGGATATATCCAATGAACCCTCTTATATTTTCGACATGTATGGTGAGGATTCCAGGACCCCTGGCACCTATGCCTACAATTGCCTGCTTGCCAGGAAGCTTGCAGAAAACGATGTTCGCTTTATCCAGCTTTATCATCAGGGCTGGGATATGCACGGCAATCTACCAAATCTAATTCGTAAGCTAGCCAAAAGTACCGACCAGGCTTCTGCGGCTTTGATCAAGGATTTGAAACAGCGAGGCTTACTGGAGGATACCTTGGTGGTATGGGGTGGGGAATTTGGACGGGGCTGTTATTCACAGGGTAAACTAACCCCTGAAAACTACGGACGGGATCATCATCCCCGTTGTTTTACCATATGGATGGCCGGGGCCGGAGTTAAAAAGGGCATTACCTATGGTGAAACTGACGAGTTTAGTTATAATATTACCAGCAACCCGGTTCATGTTCACGATTTACAAGCCACTATATTGCATTTGATGGGAATTGATCATTTGAAATTTACACATAAGTACCAAGGTCGAAGATTTCGCTTGACCGATGTACATGGAGAAGTGATTCACGATATACTGACCTAAATATGAAACAACCCAGACGCTCCTTTGTTAAAAAGTCCGCCCTTATAGCCGGCGGTTCCATTTTGCTACCGACTTTCAATATTGGTAAGCCTAAGCCCCAATACCTAGATCAGATCATCGGTCATGGCAAATACAAATACCGGGTCAATAAGTCGTGGGGCAATCTGGACCCTCAAAAAACCCCGGTCAATAACTGCCATGAAATGGTAATGGATAGTAGCGGGCGCTTAATCATGGTGGGCGATGAAGTGAAAAATAACATCCTGATTTACGATCGTAGTGGGAAGCTGCTGAAGACCTGGGGAACTGAATTTCCGGGAGGCCATGGTCTGACCCTTTGGGAAGCAGGAGGGGAGGAGTTTTTATTTATCTGTGATACCTCCGGATTTGTGGTCAAGACTACCTTGGATGGAAAGGAGATTATGCGGGTGGAACATCCCTCTAAATATAGTGCACTGGATAAAGAGGGGAAGTTCTTCCCCACTGAGACTACCATCGGACCCAATGGGGATCTTTATATTGCTGATGGCTATGGATCGAACTACATATTTCAATTCACCCAGCAAGGGGAGTTTATCCGGAAATTTGGCGGTCGTGGTGATGCCGAAGATCAGTTTCAAACCGCTCACGGCATTTGCGTGGACGACCGGTCCGGTGCACCTACCCTAATGATCACCTCACGGGCGCATAATGCCTTCAAACGATTTACTTTGGAGGGCAAATACCTGGAGACCATATTTTTGCCCGGAGCTTTTGTTTGTCGACCTGTTATCCATGGCCGGAATTTATACGCTGGTGTTTGCTGGTCGCGCTTGCAGTATTTAAACCAAACCCCTAATTCCGGATTTGTTACCATACTGGATGATAACAATAAGGTGATATCCAACCCGGGAGGTACTAAGCCGGTATACAAAAAAGGGGAGCTTCAATTGATGTTGCAGGATGTTCCCCTTTTCCATCACTGCCATGATGTTTGTATTGACAACGAAGAGAACATCTATGTGTGCCAGTGGAATGCCAATCAGACTTACCCCATTAAATTAGAACGTGTATGATCTTGTTAGAATTTGATCTGGTTAGCTTTTTAGGAAGATTTCACCCTATTGTAGTACACCTACCCATAGGCTTTTTGCTATTGGGGATTTTGTTGGAATACCTGTCCCGAAAAAGAGGACTGGAATTAGGAAAAGCAAAATCCTGGATTTTTATGGCAGGGGCCCTGGCCGCGATATTGGCCGCAGGCCTAGGGTGGATGCTGGCTTCTGATGGTGGATATGGAGAAAATACCTTATTCTGGCACCGCTGGTTGGGAATTGGAGTGGCGGTGGTAGCAGTGTTGCTGTGGTTGGTCAGCACTGGTAGATTTACATTAAGTAATACCATTTATAAACTATCGCTGTTAGTGCTGGTCGGATTGTTGGCGGTAACTGGGCATTTGGGCGGGAATCTCACTCACGGCGCCAATTATTTATTGGAATACGCCCCGGAACCGATAGCTAAGTTATTGGGTAGCGCCCCTCCAGCGGCCATTGAAATTTCGGCAGATCCCGATTCGGTGGTGGTCTTCACCGACCTTATAAAACCCATGCTGGAAAATCGTTGTGTGCAATGTCACAATTCTGATAAGAAGAAAGGGGATCTGGACCTGTCAACCCCTGAGGCTATTTTAGCCGGCGGTGATGATGGTGAGGTAATTCAGTCTGGTAACGCCCAGGAAAGTGAGCTATTTAATCGTATCACTTTACCTCAGGATCATAAAAAATTCATGCCTACCGATGGCAATACTCCGTTGAGTTATCACCAGGTTAGGCTTATCAGTTGGTGGATCGATGCCGGTGCTGACTTCGAGGCTACGGTGCTGGCAACCGGAGTTCCGCCGGATATTAAGTTTTTGCTGGCTCAGAATTACCAACTGGACTCCGATCCTAAACCTTATGTGGAAAGGGCTCAAGTAAGTGCCGCTCCCGACGACCAGCTTATTAAGCTGCAAGAAGCCGGATTCTATGCCCAACCCATTGCGTCCAACAACAATTTTATCGAAGTCAAAAAGAAGAAAAGTGCGGAATTGCAAAAAGAGTCCTTGTCTTTGATAGGTAATGTGAGTCGACAGGTGACCTGGCTGCATCTCAGTGAGGCTGGACTTAGCGATGAGGACCTGTCATTTTTGGGCGAATTGGAAAACCTCACTTTGCTGAGGTTGGATAACAATGCCATTACCGATGAGGGAGTAAAAGCACTGGAGGGTTTACCACATCTGGAATCACTGAATCTGTACGGTACGCAGGTTAGCGGCGGAATATTGGAGAGTTTAAAAACCCTTCCGGAATTAAAGAAGGTGTTTCTATGGCAGACGAAGGTTAGCCCCGAGGAGGTATCCGCAATAAGAGAGGCCTTACCCCATCTGGAAGTAGATGCTGGTATGGAATTGAGTTCCAATTGAATAAAACTTCATTCAGACTTAGAATAATCATCAATGGACAGGATCCTAATGGAGGTTTGCTGTTACAACCTTGAATCGGCTCTGGCAGCTGAACAGTTCGGGGCAGATCGTATCGAGTTATGCGACAATGCCTTTGAAGGAGGTACTACCCCAAGTTTAGGATCGATCAAAATGGCCCTTCAACAATTATCCATTCCGGTTTTCGTAATGATTCGTCCCAGGGGCGGTGATTTTTTATTTAGCCCTGAAGAGGTCGAGGCCATGCTAGAGGATGTAAAAGCTGTTAGGCAAATAGGTGTTCATGGGGTGGTAGTGGGAGCGCTTGATCCTCATGGTCGGTTAGATCTTGAGGTACTTCACAGGTTAATCGATGCTGCGAGTCCTTTACCTGTAACTTTGCACCGGGCTTTTGATCTAACTGTGGATCCTGTGGAAGCCCTATATCAAGCACAGGATCTTGGAATAAATCGGATTTTAAGTTCCGGACAAGCCGTTACCGCGGAAAAAGGTTTACCTCTTTTAAAGCAACTGACATCTATGAAGTCCAGGCAGATTGAAGTTATGCCGGGTGCCGGCATCAATACGCTGAACCTGCAGTCTATTTTAACCGCTACCGGGGCCAGGGAATTTCATATTTCGGCAGGCGGAACGAGAGACAGTAAAATGCTTCATAAGCCTTTGGGTATTCCCATGGGGGATGCGGCTGCGCCGGCATATCAAATCCAAACGGCCGATCCACGTAAATTACAAGAGATCAGGTATATAGCTGACAAGTTTTTAGAAAATGATTAAACCTTGCAACGGTTGCGGGAAAATGCGGGTCTTGTAGAAAGAGAATACTATAGTATTATGAAGCTATCTGTTATATATACCCTCACCTTAATTTTATCTATTATATCCACCAGCTGTGAGCAAGATGAGTGCTGCCAAGCCGATGTCCCGCAGGATCTCATTGGTGATTGGCTCCTCACGGAGCGGGGATACTCCCCAGGGGACCGCTATATTGTGGAATCCGTGGATGCGGTTCCCGCGCAGACTATTAATTTACAGGAAAACCAACAATTCTCCTCAAATATTTCAGGGCTGGAGAACTTTACTCATTTCCAGGTACTGGATGACCCCGATACCGGTACTCGGGTACTTGCGCTGTTGCCAGCACCTCCCAGTGGTGAACTAGACATCAATAACCTGGATCACAGTTATGATGTGGTGTTCGAAGATGGGTTGCTAAAACTTTATTTCCGCTATTGCTTTGAAGGATGTCATTGGGGGTTCGTCAAGCGCGACTCATAACCGCATAATCCTATTTCTGATCCGATCCTCAGCCTTGAGGAATTAATTGGTCCTGTCGATTCAATATGTGCTGCCGGATTTAGCTTTGCTGGCATGTTCGCATATTCCATATTTTGTGAATAAAAAGTCTATAAAACCTGCTTTTTATGGGTTGGCCAATGCCATATCTTTTAATTAGGCCTTACCACTAATTCTAGCCTTCCAACCTCGTAGAACCTAAATATGGAATTATGAAAAAAGTACTATTACTCCTGCCTTTGATGGTTTTTGCTTTTAATCTCAAAGCTCAAATCAGAGTAATATCGGTGAATCCGGTTACTCAAGACTTAACCATACGTAATTATGGCAATAGCGATGTGGATATTTCCGATTATCGATTGTGCTCTAATATTACCTATACGGTCGACCTTGATACTGATGCTAATGTTACTATAGTGTCAGGTGATCTGGTTCTTTCCCAGGATGAGGAAGTTACTGTTAACTGGGCCACTATGGTTGGATTAGACCCTAGTGGTCGTGATCTAGGGTTGTATCTGCCAGGCGTTGGTGGCTTTGGCGATGCTGCGAATATGGTAGACTACATGCAATACCTGGGTAGTTTTCCGTTCCCAGATGGCAGGGAGAATGTGGCTGAAACCGCAGGCCTTTGGGTTGCAGGTACCTTTGTAACTGGAGATGCTCCCTATACCTATAATGGAAACGGCAACGATTTAGGCGTGGATTTCTGGGAAGGTGTTACTCCGGTGTGTAATATCTCAGTGATTACTGCCGGTACCCAAACTGCCTGCGATCCTGGTACCAACACCTATACTCAAGAGGTAACTGTCACTTATGAGAATGCACCGTCCACCGGTACCTTGGAGGTGAATGGCCAATCCTTTGCCATTACCAGCAGTCCCCAAACCGTAACCCTGGTGGATCTGACAGCCGATAATACTGCAGTAGATGCTACCGCTAGTTTTAGTGACGAGGGAGGATGTAGCTTGACTGTTACTAGTCTGTTTACCGCTCCTGCAGACTGTACGCCCCAACCATGTGCTATCACAGCACTGTCAGCGGGCACCCAAACCGCTTGTGACCCCGGCACCAACACCTATACTCAACAAGTAACGGTAACTTATGAGAATGCACCGGCTAGTGGTACCCTGGAGGTGAACGGCCAATCCTTTGCCATTGCCAGCAGTCCGCAGACCGTGACCCTGGTGGATCTGACAGCCGATGGAGCAGCCGTGGATGTGACCGCCAGCTTCAGCGATGATGCGGCCTGTACTTTTACGGAAGCTGCTTTGTTTACTGCTCCGGCCAACTGTACGCCCAATCCGTGTGCTATCACGGCACTGTCAGCGGGCACCCAAACCGCTTGTGACCCCGGCACCAACACCTATACCCAACAAGTAACGGTAACTTATGAGAACGCACCGTCCAGCGGTACCCTGGAGGTGAACGGCCAATCCTTTGCCATTGCCAGCAGTCCGCAGACCGTGACCTTGGTGGATCTGACAGCCGATGAAGCAGCCGTGGATGTGACCGCCAGCTTCAGCGATGATGCGGCCTGTACTTTTACAGAAGCTGCTTTGTTTACCGCTCCGGCAGACTGTACGCCCCAACCGTGTGCTATCACGGCACTGTCAGCGGGCACCCAAACTGCTTGTGATCCCGGGACCAACACCTATACTCAGGAAGTTACCGTGACCTATGAGAACGTACCGGCTAGTGGTACCCTGGAGGTGAACGGCCAATCCTTTGCCATTGCCAGCAGTCCGCAGACCGTGACCTTGGTGGATCTGACAGCCGATGGAGCAGCCGTGGATGTGACCGCCAGCTTCAGCGATGATGCGGCCTGTACTTTTACAGAAGCTGCTTTGTTTACTGCTCCGGCCAACTGTACGCCCAACCCTTGTGCTATCACGGCACTGTCAGCGGGCACCCAAACTGCTTGTGATCCCGGGACCAACACCTATACTCAGGAAGTTACCGTGACCTATGAGAACGCACCGGCTAGTGGTACCCTGGAGGTGAACGGCCAATCCTTTGCCATTGCCAGCAGTCCGCAGACCGTGACCTTGGTGGATCTGACAGCCGATGGAGCAGTCGTGGATGTGACCGCCAGCTTCAGCGATGATGCGGCCTGTACTTTTACGGAAGCTGCTTTGTTTACTGCTCCGGCCAACTGTACGCCCAACCCTTGTGCTATCACGGCACTGTCAGCGGGCACCCAAACTGCTTGTGATCCCGGGACCAACACCTATACTCAGGAAGTTACCGTGACCTATGAGAACGCACCGGCTAGTGGTACCCTGGAGGTGAACGGCCAATCCTTTGCCATTGCCAGCAGTCCGCAGACCGTGACCCTGGTGGATCTGACAGCCGATGAAGCAGTCGTGGATGTGAATGCCAGCTTCAGCGATGATGCGGCCTGTACTTTTACAGAAGCTGCTTTGTTTACCGCTCCTGCGGACTGTACTCCCGTGGGTAATGAACCTCCCTTGGCCGTAGATGATGAAGCTAACACTACGGTAAATAACCCGGTTGTAATTGTTGTGTTGAACAACGATAGTGATAGTGATGGAACTCTGGATATCTCTAGCGTTCTGGTGGTCAGCTTACCACAAAATGGAAACACTTTAGTAAACGGCGATGGTACTATAACCTATTCTCCAGATTTGGATTTTACGGGTTCCGATAGCTTCACTTACACGGTAGAAGATGACGATGGCTCTACTTCAAATGAAGCCATGGTGACCGTTATGGTGGACACCATCACTGGTACAGGTTGTACAGAGCCAGAGAATCTTAGGGTAACCTCTATAAAATACACGGGGGTAGTCCTGGCTTGGGAAGAGGTGGAGGACGCGAAATTCTATCGAATAAGAATACAATCTAAAGACCATGATCAGCCCAAGATCATCAAGAGTCTGCACCCTAAAATTCAAGTTAGAGATTTAAAACCCGGTCGCACTTACCGATGGGGTGTTCAGGCGGTATGTTCCAAAACGGAAGCTTCCGAAACGGTTACGGGGCCAAGTTTTACACTTTTTGGATCGGATAAGGGAGTTAAGATCAGCGTAGTGAACCAGAATGTGTCTATAAAAATCGACCGGCGGTTTGTCAAAAAGATCCGTATTGGTTTGTTTGATAGTAAAGGCCATTTACTGAGAAAGATCGAGACGCACCGTCCTATCAGGGAGCAGTATCTATTAGATATTCCCCCTAAATATTTTGGCCAACTGTTAATTGTTAAAGTAAAGACGAATATAGGTGGTTGTTCTAAGAAACTACAGATTAGACGTTAAAAGAAACTATCCCTTTTAACTTGTAGTTTAACTTCAAAAATTTAGGTCCCTGCAACTAGTAGCAGGGACCTAATTAGGTTGTGATGTTTGTGAGCGATTGTCACCAAAAAAGACCATTATTGCATGGTCTTTTTCGTAGCGAAGACGGGAGTTGAACCCGTGACCTCAGGGTTATGAATCCTGCGCTCTAACCATCTGAGCTACCTCGCCAAAACGGAATGCAATATTACGCATATTGACCTCCAAAATCCACTCTTTGAATAAAGAAATTTTGTTGTTCCTTTAAGAATTTTAAGGTATCTTAAAGAAAACTAAAGACCGCTGTGGTATGTCTAAAAGCAAATTTCACACTGAATTCGAAATTAATGCTTCTAAGAAAATGCTATACCCTTACATCTACACAGCCAGCGGTTTAGCCCAGTGGTTTGCCGATGATGTCAACATCAACGAAGACAAGATTTACAATTTTATTTGGGAAGACGAAGACCATAAATATCGCATGGCAGCTCACCGAACCAATGCCTTTGTGAAATTTGAATCGGCCGATGACGAAGAGCAGGATGATCCCAACTATTTTGAGCTTCGTCTGGAAATGAATGAACTTACTCAAGCGGTATTCTTAAGGATAGTGGACTACTCCGATAACCCCGATGACGAAGAGCTCCAGGATTTATGGGAAAGCATGGTATACGGACTTAAGGAAATCGTGGGTGGGTAATACTTCTTTTAAGTTTATCTCCATAATCAGTAATTTTATAGCGGTAATGGTTGTTATTATTACAACTCATGAAGAAACTGGATAAACTTGTATTGCGGGCTTTTATTGGGCCGTTTATTCTAACACTGTTCGTAGTGGTCTTTATTCTGCTCACTCAACTCATGCTTAACAAGATGGATGAGTTTGTGGGAAAAGATCTGGGGGTTATGGTTTTGTCCGAACTGATGTTTTATTTCAGTATTAACCTGACCCAGACTGCGCTGCCCTTAGCGGTGCTGCTATCTTCATTGATGGCCTATGGTAATCTTGGTGAGTTTTCCGAGCTAACCGCCATAAAGGGTGCTGGGATATCTTTGTTAAGGACTTTGAGGCCGGCATTTATACTGGTGGTGGTGATTACCATCCTGGCTTTTTTCAACAATAATTATGTGGTGACCCGCGCCAACCTCAAAGCTTACAGCTTACTTTATGACATTAAGAAGCACAAGCCCTCGCTTGACATTAAGGAGGGGGCTTTCTATAACGGCATACCGGATTTTAGTATTAAGATCAATCAGAAATTTCCCGATGGGGAAAGCCTTAGGGACATTATTATTTATGATCATAGCGGCAAACAAGGAAATACCATCGTTACTTTTGCCGACAGTGGGCGCATGTATTCCGTGTACAACGATCGCTATTTGATGTTTGAGCTATTCGATGGCAAACGGTATGAGGAAATTCCCAAAGCCGGTGGAACCCGCAGAGGTAAGATCACTGACTTCATTCGCAATGATTTCAAACACAGCAAATTGGTACTCAGCCTGGCTAGCTTTGACTTTCAGAAAAGCAAGGAAGAGCTGTGGCAGAATCATTACTATATGAAACGCATTGGCCAGTTGAAGCAGGATGTGGACTCTATGGACCTGGCTATGTTTGATGCCCGCATGGGAGTTTATGATGATGCGCAACGGTTTTTCTCCGAACAGTACCGGGAGCGTGTAATAATGCCGCCGGAATATCAGGTAAGAAAGGTATATAGAGATTCAGTCAAACAGGCCAAGTTGAGACAAGATTCCATTGATTACCGCGAGAAATATGTTAGCGTTAGCGCGCCTGATGGGGAATCCGACCAGTTGGCTTTGGACAGCGCCAGTGATGCCACCGTGCCTGCTTCGGAAATCCAACAACGAATACAGCAAAAGCAGACGGTTGCATTTAACCAGCAGCCAACAACTTCGGCTACTGCATCAAATTCTTCGGCCATTACCGCTGTTCGTAGCATGCCTGAAAATATGAAACCCAAAAATCGGCAGGCAAACGCTACAATTTCCATAAAAAACCTCAACCTGGACAGTTTGTTCACCAGCAAAAAAAATCAATCACAGGGTCTGAGACAAGCTCTTAGCGTAACTCGTAACATTAAAAATAAGATCAATGTCCAGACCAGCCGCTTGCGCAACCAACAGCTCATGATCACCAAGTATAAAATTGAAGTCAACAAGAAATACGCCCAGGCATTTGCCTGTCTAGTGATGTTCTTGATTGGAGCTCCTTTGGGAGCAATTATCAAACGGGGGGGCTTGGGAGTGCCGGTAATCATTTCCATTATCTTCTTTATTCTGTATTATGTCCTGAGTATTACCGGTAAAAAGTGGGCGGAAGAAGATGTGGTTACACCCTTCATGGGCATATGGGGATTTGCCCTAATCCTGCTGCCAATTGGCTTCTTTTTCTTACGACAGGCACGCAATGATGCACGCCTGCTGGAATCTGATTTTTATGCCGTTATAGTAGAAAAAATTAAAACCAGATGGGGCAAAAAAAACCAGGACGAAAACCCCTGATTCCTTGGTAATACAAGCACCAATGGCTACCTTTGTGGATTGTTTTAATTTAAAACATCATATTTTAACTAGGCATGTATTTATCAAAAGAGAAGAAACAAGAGCTGTTTGAGAATCATGGTCGGTTAAAAGCTAAATCTGATACGGGCTCACCGGAATCACAGATCGCACTTTTCACCTACCGTATCAATCATCTGACAGATCACTTAAAGAACAACAAAAAAGACTATTCCACTGAGTTGGGATTAAAACGTCTGGTAGGAAAGCGTAGAAGACTGCTGGACTACCTGCATAAGCGCGACATTGAACGTTATCGCGCTGTAATTGCGGAATTAAAATTAAGAAGGTAAATCTAAATGACAGGGGACTCTTGAGAGTTCCCTGTTTTGTATCCCTCCTTAAAGGCGCATGTAATGTTAACTTGCGCTTCAATTAACAAGAAGAAAGAAAATTTTATGTCATTTAACATCGTTAAAAAGACCATCAATTTAGAGGATGGTCGAAGTATTACCATTGAAACTGGCAAGTTAGCCAGACAAGCAGATGGGGCGGTAGTTGTACGCATGGGCGATACCATGTTGTTGGCTACCGTAGTAGCAAAAGAGGAAGCCAAAGAAGGCGTGGATTTTTTACCCCTATCTGTGGACTATCAAGAGAAATTTGCAGCGGCCGGGAAAATCCCTGGCGGATTTTTAAAACGCGAAGGAAGACTTTCGGATCATGAGGTATTGACCTGTCGTCTTGTGGACCGGGCCATCAGGCCTATGTTTCCGGATGATTACCATGCCGATACCCAAGTAATGATCTCATTGATCTCCGCGGATATGGACGCTAAGCCGGATGCGCTGGCAGCTCTTGCTGCTTCATCGGCACTGACCATTTCCGATATCCCTTTTAACGGACCTATTTCGGAAGTAAGAGTAGCCCGGGTAGAGGGACAATTTGTCATTAATCCTTCTACAGAGCAGTGGGAAAAAGCAGATATCGACCTGATTGTTGCCGGCACCTTAGAGAATATTATGATGGTGGAAGGAGAAATGGATGAAGTCTCAGAGGCAGATATGATCGAAGCCATAAAGGTCGGTCATCAGGCCATTATGAAACAATGTGAGGTCCAGATCGAACTCATGAATGAAGTGGGAAGTACTCAGAAAAGAGAGTACGATCACGAAACTTCTGATGAAGACCTAAAAAATGAGCTTCACAAAGCCTATTACGATCAATATTATGCAGTAGCGGCTAAAGCCATTGCCGATAAAACAGAACGTAAAGAGTCCTTCAAAGCCATTAAAGAGAGCTACCTGGAAACCCTTCCGGAAGATCATGAGATGGACCTCGACTTGGTCGGCCGTTATTTTAAAAAGATAGAAAAAGAGGCCTGTCGCAATGTGGTTTTAAACGAAAACCACCGTATTGACGGAAGGCAATTTGATGAAGTACGACCTATATGGTCGGAGGTGGACTATCTGCCATCTGCTCATGGTTCTGCGGTTTTTACCCGTGGAGAAACTCAATCACTGACTACAGTAACTTTGGGAACCAAGCTGGACGAGCAGATGATCGACAATGCCATGGAGAAAGGGTTTAAGAAATTCATCCTGCACTACAACTTTCCCGGTTTTTCAACAGGAGAAGTTAAGCCCAATCGAGGACCTGCCCGACGAGAGATCGGTCATGGCAACCTTGCCTCACGTTCACTGGCTAAAGTTTTACCAGGTGATGAAGACAATCCTTACACCATTAGGGTAGTTTCCGACATCCTGGAATCCAATGGCTCCAGTTCTATGGCCACCGTGTGTGCTGGTACCCTGGGACTTATGGATGCCGGTATTAAAATAAAAGCTCCTGTTTCAGGAATTGCCATGGGCATGATTTCCGATCCGGAAACTGGAAAATACGCCATCTTATCGGATATCCTGGGTGATGAAGACCATCTGGGAGATATGGATTTCAAAGTAACCGGTACCGAAGAGGGGATATGTGCTTGTCAAATGGATATCAAGGTTGATGGACTCTCCTATGACGTGCTGGAAAAAGCTCTTGAGCAAGCAAAGGCAGGTCGCTTGCACATTTTAAATGAAATGAAGAAAACGCTCAGTGAGAGCCGTGGCGACCTTAAACCCCATGCACCCCGCAGCGTAACCTTGAAAATTGAACGAGATATGATCGGTGCGGTGATCGGCCCAGGTGGAAAAGTGGTACAGGAAATTCAAAAAGAGACTGGTGCTACCGTAATTATAGAAGAAGTGGAAGAAGGAGGGTTGGTTAATGTTTTCGCCGTTAATAAAGATGCCATGGATGATGCAGTAGGACGCATTAAAACCATAGTAGCAGTTCCGGAAGTAGGCGAAGTCTATACCGGGGTAGTAAAATCGATAATGCCTTTTGGTGCATTCATTGAATTTATGCCTGGCAAAGACGGACTTTTACATATTTCGGAAATTAAATGGGAACGTGTGGAAAGTATGGACGGTGTTATGGAAGTAGGCGAGGAAGTATCTGTGAAATTGACAGAGGTCGATAAAAAGACTGGTAAATTCCGTCTGTCCAGGAAGGTTTTACTTCCCAGACCGGAGAAAAAACCGGTTTCAAATGACTAGTTTTTGAAGGATTGATGGAATCGAACCATTGATTTTTCTGTAACTTTTGAGCAACTTAGTTTATCGCATCGTTTTTAACCTAATAAAATATGCATGAGACAACTTAAGATTAGTAAGCAGATCACCAACCGGGAAAGTCAATCTCTTGATAAATATTTGCAGGAGATAGGGAAGGTGGACCTGCTTACTCCTGATGAAGAGGTGACACTTGCCCAGAAGATCAGGGAGGGTGATCAAATGGCACTGGAAAAGTTGACTAAAGCAAATTTGAGATTTGTGGTTTCCGTAGCTAAACAATATCAAAACCAGGGCTTGTCGTTAGGCGACCTCATCAATGAAGGTAACCTCGGACTTATCAAGGCTGCACAGCGATTTGATGAGACCCGGGGTTTTAAATTTATATCCTATGCCGTTTGGTGGATCCGCCAATCCATCTTGCAGGCTTTGGCGGAACAATCCCGTATCGTACGGTTGCCCTTAAATCGGGTGGGTTCGCTGAATAAAATCTCTAAAACATTCTCCGAGCTGGAGCAGAAGTTTGAAAGAGAGCCATCTCCGGATGAATTGGCAGAAGTATTGGAAGTCACTACTTCCGAGGTGGTGGATACCATGAAAATATCCGGACGACACGTGTCTATGGATGCTCCTTTCGTTCAGGGTGAGGAAAACAGCCTGCTTGATGTACTGGAAAATGATGGTGAGGAAACTCCCGATAATGAGTTGATGAACGACAGCTTACGCCGTGAAGTACAAAGGGCGCTGTCTACGCTTACACAAAGAGAGGCGGATGTTATTAAATTGTACTTTGGCTTAAATGGGGAACACAGCATGACGCTGGAAGAAATAGGAGAAAAGTTCAATCTCACTCGGGAGCGGGTACGACAGATTAAGGAAAAAGCCATTCGCAGACTGCGCCATACCTCTCGCAGCAAAACCTTAAAACCATATTTAGGATGACAAAACACTACTAGAATAAATGAGGGTCCTGCTTTTAGCAGGACCTTTTTTTATGAAATAATTGTTAAATTAAGACGTTTTTTGAAGAACCTAAATAAAGATTTGATGCCAGAAGAAATTCCTGAAGAAGTTAATGTGTTGATACTGGGTTCAGGCCCAGCAGGATACACTGCCGCCATTTACGCAGCAAGGGCTGGTTTAAATCCTGTCATGTATCAGGGAGATCAACCGGGAGGGCAGCTAACCATTACCAATGACGTGGAAAATTATCCCGGGTATCCTGATGGGGTTATGGGCCCTGAAATGATGATTGATTTCCAGAAACAGGCAGAGCGCTTCGGTACTGACAATCGATACGGAATGGCTACCTCTGTGGACTTTTCCGGTTCACCCTTAAAAGTGACTATCGATGAGAAACACCAAGTACATGCCAAAGCTGTTATAATTAGCACTGGAGCCTCCGCCAAATGGCTGGGTTTGCCCTCTGAACAGAGGCTCAACGGAAAAGGAGTTTCTGCTTGCGCCGTTTGTGATGGTTTCTTCTTTAAAGGACAGGAAGTAGCGGTAGTAGGGGGAGGGGATACGGCTGCAGAAGAGGCTACTTACCTGGCAAAGCTCTGTAAAAAGGTCTATCTGTTGGTACGACGGGATGAGCTGAGAGCTTCTAAGTTCATGCAGAAGAGAGTGATGAATACCCCTAACCTGGAAATAATGTGGAATACCGAAACCGAGGAGGTTTTGGGTACCGATGAAGTGGAAGCAGTGCGGGTATTCAACAACAAAACCGGAGAAAAGCAGGATTTGCCGGTACAAGGTTTTTTCGTGGCAATAGGTCATCAGCCTAATACCGACATATTTAAGGATTACCTGGAAATGGATGAAAACGGCTATATTAAAACGGTTCCCGGTGCTACCGTTACTAATGTTGAAGGTGTCTTCGCTTCCGGAGATGCTCAAGATCATATATATCGTCAAGCAGTAACTGCCGCTGGTACTGGATGTATGGCTGCCCTGGATGCAGAGCGTTATTTAAGTGCTAAGGAGTTAGAAGCCGTTTAGTCAATGCACGGGCGTTGTTTATTAGGGGCTTTGCTTTTATTGTATGCACAGGTATCCTATGCCCAAAACCTACTGGAACCTTCACTGCCTGATGGTACTGATCAGCCTCAGGAAAATACCTTTTACATCGATGATGAAATTGAAATTACCGCTGACAGCGCGAGTCCGGTGCCTCCGTTCAATGAACGGTTCTCAAAGCATTCTATTGGTGAAGACCTGTCCATAGACAGTATTTGGATATGCACACAGCCTTATTACAACACCTGGACCAGTGAAAAGATAAATCCCTACAACCTAGACGGGGTTAAATTTGCGGATACCTTTATGGTGAATATCATTGACTCAGAGCAGTTGAGCCATTGGTCACTTCCCATTGCCAATACTAGAATTACCTCTCCATTTGGATTCCGTCGCTATCGCTGGCACTATGGAACAGATCTAAAGCTTTACCATGGAGATACGGTGTCCGTAGTTTTTGACGGCATTGTGCGAATTGTGGATTACGAACGATACGGTTATGGCCATTATGTTTTGGTTCGGCACCTGAACGGTTTGGAAACACTCTACGGCCATTTGTCCAAGACCAAAGTTAAAATAGGAGAAGAAGTAAGGGCCGGTCAATTGATAGGTTTGGGTGGAAGTACCGGACGCAGCACCGGCACCCATCTGCATTTTGAAGTGCGCTACCAGGGAAATGCTGTGGATCCCAGTACTATTTATGATTTTACCGCCGATTGTTTGCACGAAGAAACCTATGCCATTACACCGGCCAGCTTTGCTTATTTGGTGGAAGCCCGCAAAAAACGCTTTCATCGTATAAGACGCGGGGACACTTTAAGCCATATCGCGGTGCGCTACGGAACCACCATAAGTCGATTATGCAGGTTGAACGGCATCAACCGAAACACTATTCTGCGAGTAGGTCGTAGAATACGAATTAGCTAATATGAAATTAGACATTCTTGTTTTTTCCGCGCATCCCGATGATGCGGAGCTCGGTTGTGGGGGGACTATCATCCAAGCGACTGCTGGTGGTCAGCAGGTGGGGGTGGCGGATCTTACCGCAGGAGAACTAAGTACCAAAGGAACGGTGGAGTTGCGAGCACAGGAAGCTGCTCGGGCCTCTGAAATAATGGGATTGGCGGTTAGAGAGAATATGGGCTTCAGGGACGGTTTTTTTACCAACGACGAGCAGCATCAAAAAGCGCTAATCCAAGTTATCCGTAGCTATCAACCGGATATAGTATTGGCCGCAGCACCTGTAGACCGTCATCCTGATCATGCCCGGGCTTCCCAATTGATCGTTGATGCTTGCTTCTTTTCTGGCTTACTCAAGATACAAACTGAGGTTGATGGTACTATACAACAGCCCTGGCGACCTAAGGCTCTGTATCATTTTATTCAAAGCATATACTTAAAACCAGACTTTATTGTGGATGTGTCCCACCATTGGTCGCGTAAAATGGAGGCCATAAAAGCCTATGAATCCCAATTCTCAAACGACAGTCCGGGTCCGGAGACCTATATCTCAAATCCCCAATTCCTAAAAATGGTGGAAGCTCGGGGTGTAGAATTTGGACATTCTATCGGTGCATTATATGGAGAGGGATTCCTCACCGACCGCAACTTAGGGGTCAAGGATTTGTTCGACCTCCTCTAAAATAATCCTAACTAACTCCTGTTTCAGGCCTTATCTAATTTCCGTAATTGCTGCAATAGGTCCCGCGGCTGCGTTTTCGGCTCAATACCGTAGTGCTCCTGTAAAACCCAGGCAGCTGCTTCAGTTACTTCTACCTGAGGATAAAAATGATCCCGGGCATAGTGGGCATATTTGAAGGCAAAGAAACCATTGCACCATTGAAAGAAGCGCTTTTGAAAGCTTTTTAGATTACGGGTATTTGCTCTGATCTCACTTACCTTTTCCAAGTACCGTTCTTTGCCTATGAAACCCTGTATGGAGGAAGGAAGCTGATCCCAAAGGTGATAAATTTCACCTGAAATCATATCAGGTAATTTGTAGATAAAGCGCTTCAAATCACTAAAAATCAATGGATTATAAGTGTCTAGGGTAGGCATAGGGTTATTGAGCCAGGAGGAAATAGCTTTGCCGGTTCCAAACGGTACCCGGTTGGAAGCCCGGGGGGAGGGGATTACCCTGGTGGATTTCAATTCACTGAAATTACCCAGCAAAAATATGTCCTGGAGGAAATAAAAGTCCTCTCCGGCCTTCCTTTTGTTCATGCCTCCTTGTTTTTGATAGGCACTGCTGCGAACTGCCATAGATGAACCTACGGTTTGAAAGGCAAAGGGGTGACCGGCATATCGCAAAGCATGCGTATAATATCTTAGATGTAATTCGTAGAGTAGAATACCCAGGTAAACGGAAGGCTCAAGGGGCCCTTCCAGTGGATGCTCATAATAAATGGAGCAACCTGGAGATTTTGGGTGCTGTTTGAAATGTGATTCTAGGGCTATAAGGTAGTTTGGATCCACCAAGCAATCAGCGTCTAAACAAATCAAAACGCCCGCATTACCGGGTTTATTAAAGCGTCGTACTGCTTCGTCCATGCCAACTTTACGGGCTAGTCCTACTCCTGCATGCTTTGCGGGTAAAGTTTCATAAAGGATCTGATAGTGCAATGGAGACTGCACTTGGTTTACCCAAGATTGCGCTTGGACCAAAGTATTCTGGTTTTGAGCTTTGACGTCATCATGGTCCTTATCGCTGTCATTAATAACCACAATTACTTCTACCGGGCCGCTTGGTGGAGTGCAGTGATGCAGTGATTCCAAAGTTTCAAGTAATTGGGGTTCATGGTAACATGGAATAATCACTGCCATTTCCAGGTTATTGGGAGGAGGGTCGGCAATTAATTGTTTAGGGTAAGCATATCGCTGTAAATAGAGGCTTTTCATCTCAAGGTGCTAACCTTGCTAGAGACCATCCATTGTCGGTAAGTTGATAACGCAATCGGTCGTGTAATCGATTTTCACGACCTTGCCAAAACTCTATTTGTTGAGATATCAGTATGTACCCCCCCCAGTAAGCGGGACGGGGGACGTCCTGGTCCTCGAACTTGGCCTCATACTCAGCTAGCTTTTGCTTCAGGAAATCTCGGTCGGGTATTTCTTCGCTTTGAGGAGATACCCAAGCCCCAATTTGACTACCCCGAGGCCGGGTTTTAAAATAGCTATCGGATTGCTCAGCTGATATCTGTTCTACTAACCCATCCAAACGCACTTGCCTTTCCAGGGGCTGCCAGAAAAAATTGAGCCCCGCTTGAGGATGGAGGGCTAATTCTTGGCCCTTTCTGCTTTGATAATTGGTGAAAAAAACCACTCCGAGATTCGTTACTTCTTTAAGCAAAACCACTCGGATACTGGGCTGGCCGGACTCTCCTACGGTTGCCAAGGACATGGTATTAGGTTCTGGCACTTGCCGATCTACAGCCTCCTGAAACCAATTTTGAAGTTGGACCAAAGGATCTGCATGCATATCCGCTTTCCTCAAAGAGTGCACTCCATACTCCTGGCGTAAATGTTCCAATCGCTCCTTAGACATAACTGGGATTGACTTTAAGAATCAGTAATTGAGCATAAACAATAACTAATTCACGGTATATTTCGTCTATATGTTTAGGTGTGTGATCTAGTTTCTAAATATAATCTTTTTAATTAATATTACGAGGTACTGATACCTGTCCCCACGGTATCCATGCAACACTTAACCACTACCTCCTAAATAATGAAATTAAGTATTGAGCTAGCATGCACCAGCAGTCCGCAATGGGTGGCTAAGGTAATGGCTGATTTTGACGCCTTCTTACAGGACCATGCCAATTGTGAAAGAAAAGCTTCGGCTATGGCTATGAGTTTTGTGGCCAAGTTTCCGGACCGAGTAGAAATAATTCCGGAACTGATTGAAACTGCTATCGAAGAACTGGAACATTTTCAGTCCGTTTATGAGATAATGGAGGGCAGGGGTGTACAGCTGCCTGCTCAAATGGGAAAGGACCATTATGTGCAGCAGTTAGTGAATGAGTGTAGGTCGGGCCGGGAGGAACGCTTTCTGGACCGGTTACTGTTGGCTTCAATAGTAGAATGCCGTGGCGCAGAACGCTTTAGATTAGTTTATGAAAACCTTCAGGAACCAGATTTAAAGCAGTTTTATCATCAGTTGTGGGCGTCTGAAGCAAAGCACGGTAATATCTTTGTGAAGATGGCACTAAATTATTTTGAAGAAAATATTGTTTATAAAAGACTGGATGAATTAAATGAGATCGAAGCTCGAGTATTGCAGTCATTACCACTAAAGCCAGCATTACATTGAAGAACCTGGAAGACATGACCAATTATTTTCATGACGGTGTGAGTATCACTCCTAAAAAAGGAGATCTATTGATTTCCGAACCGTTTTTACCCGATCCCAATTTTGAAAGGACGGTAGTACTGCTTTGCGAAAATAATGAAGATGGAACTATAGGATTTATTCTCAACAAACCATCGATGGTGAATCTAGGCGATGTTTTCGAAGATCTAAGTCATTTTGATAAAAAGGTGTTGGTAGGTGGGCCGGTACAGCAAGACAGCATGCATTTTCTGCACAAAGACGTAGTCAACCTGGAAGGAGGTTCCAAAATTTCTGAAGGAATATATTGGGGAGGCAATTTCGAGCAGATGAAAGTATTGATCCAGAATAACGATATTAGGTCCCAGGATGTTTTATATTTTCTGGGGTATTCGGGGTGGGCTCCCGGTCAGTTGGACCAGGAACTCAAAGAGAACTCTTGGATCGTTTCCCCCCAAGCTACAGTTAGGCAGGTTTTCGATTTGGACCCTGAATTAATATGGCGAGAGGTTTTAAAGAATATGGGAGGTAAGTATAGGATGTTTTCAAATTATCCTACCGATCCCAGATTAAATTAAATCCTTTGGTTATATTTGATTATAGTGGAGCATTGGCTCCATTTGAAATATGTCAAAAAAAGAAGAAATATCTAAAGCACTTGATGCCAACTCCGACAACGTCCCCGAGTCGCAAGGCCCTTCAGCGGCTGAGCAGAAAGGCTTAAACGGTCATAGCGATGAATCCTCTGTTGAGGCTTCCTCGCCCCAGGAAGAGGAAAAGTCTGTCCCTTCGTCACCTTCTTCAGAACGGGACCAATCTGGCCCCACGGATCAAATCAATCAAGAACAACCTGAATTAAATGATGAAACTGAGGAAAAGCCGCAGGAGCAAACTCCAAAACCGGCCCAAAATCAATCGTCCTCGCCGCAAGAGAATTTGGAGAATGAGCACCTGGAAGCGTCTTCAAAGGAGGTTCCCCCGGATCCGCCGGAGGCTGTTGCCCAAGAGCCCCCTGCGGAGCCGGACCATGAAGGTGAAGTTACGGAAGCCGCTGCGGCTGAAACTACTCCGGGTGAAGAATTAACTCAGCCCGCCGAAGGAGATAGCCCACCCCAAGAAAAAGTGGAAGCTGTAGCCGAATCAGCGGAACCTCCTGCTGAGCAGGAACCTGCAGCTGAAAGTGAGGGTGAAGTTACGGAAGCCGCTGCCGCTGAAACTGCTCCGGGTGAAGAATTAACTCAGCCCGCCGAAGGAGATAGCCCACCCCAAGAAAAAGCGGAAGCTGTAGCCGAATCAGCGGAACCTCCTGCTAAGCAAGAACCTACAGCTGAAGGTGAGGGTGAAGTTGAGGAAACCGCCGCCGCTGAAACTGCTCCGGATGAGAAACGGGCTCATCCCGCCGAAAGTGATACACAACCCGAAGAAAAAACAGAGTCTGTAGCTGAAACCACAGAACCTCCTGCTGAGCAGGTGCCTTCTCAAGTTGCTATATGGGAGTCCACCGATTTCAGTGTCCTAGATAAATCCGGGCTGGTGGCACTAATTGAAGAAATGGCCAAGGCCGATGACCCCATAGGGGCAGAAAGAGTCTCTAAGAAAGTGCGTCCATTCTTCATTAATATACAAAAGGACCAGCGCCAACAAGCTTTAGACCAATTTACCGCAGAGGGAAATGATGCCGACGGCTTCGCCTATCGTTTTGACGAACTGGACAATCGCTTTGATGCCGCCTTTAAGCTACTGCGTGACCGTAAGTTTCAGCGTATCAGAGAGAAGGAGCATGATAAAGAGCGTAATCTCCAGGAAAAAACACAGCTCCTGGAGGAGTTGCGAGCCCTGGTCGAAGCCGAAGAAACCAATTCTAGCATTAACGCCCTGAAGAAGATCCAGGACCGATGGAGAAGTTTGGGACCGGTACCGGGGCAGCATGCCAAAACCATGTGGGCCAACTACCATGCGCTGCTGGATCTGTATTACGACCACAGAAGCATTTACTTTGAGCTCAAAGAGCTGGACCGGAAGAAAAATCTGGAGGCTAAGCTGGAACTGTGCGAGCGTGCTGAGAAGCTGGAAGAGCAGAAAAATCTCAAAGAAGCCATTAGTGAACTCAATGAGTTACATGATGAGTTTAAGCATATCGGGCCCGTGCCTAAAAGTGAGCAAGAAGCTTTGTGGCTGCGATTCAAAGGAGCCAGTGATAAAATATATGCCCGTCGCAAGGAGTTTGTCAAACACCTGAAGGAGGACCTCAAGGAGAACCTTATAAAGAAATCGGAACTGGCAGAGGAGGTGCAACAGTACGCGGACTTTAATTCCGACCGTATTACCGAGTGGAATAAAAAAACTCAAGCCTTGCTGGGACTGCAAAAGCGTTGGGACGCCATTGGTGGTTTGCCCAGAGATAAAGCCAAGGAAGTGAACCGGAAGTTCTGGGGGGCTTTCAAAGGATTCTTCCAACATAAGGGGCAGTTTTTCAAAAAACTGGAAGGAGAACGGGGCAGCAACCTGGAAAAGAAACAGGCCTTAGTGGAGGAAGCGCAAGGATTAAAAGACAGCACGGAATGGGACCAAACCGCCAATAAACTTAAAAACCTGCAAAAACAATGGCGTGAGATCGGCCCGGTGCCAGAAAAAAATCGCAACGAGATCTATGCGCATTTTAAAGAAGCCTGTGACCATTTCTTCAACAATAGGAGGGCTCAAAGCCAGGAAGTAGAAAAGGAGTATGTAGCCAACCTGAAAAAGAAACAGGATATTTGCATCCAAATAGAAAGCATGACCTCCTCCAAGGACTATGATCTGGATAAGTTTGCCACCTTAAAAGATCAGTTCAATGCCATTGGGTATGTACCTTCCTCTGAAGTGCGTAACATTCGTGCGCAATTCAGGACTACCGTGAAGGACTATTTGGCAGGAGCGCCTGAAGAACTGCAAGCTGAGGCGCAACAGATCAAGTATGATATTGAGTTTGAAAAATTAAAGAGCGGCCCCAATGCCGGTCGTAAAAAGGGCCAGAAAGAACAAGCACTACGGCGAGACATCGGGACCCTAGAAAATGATATTTCCACCTGGAAAAACAACCTGGAATTTTTTGCTGCTTCCAAAACTGCGGATAAACTACGGGAAGAATTTACCGGTAAAATCGATGCCGCCAGTGATCAGTTGAGAGAGCTGAAGAGGCAATTGAGGGCCTTGAGGCAGCTTTAGAAATTCGCAATTCACAATTGGCATTCGAAATTCACAATTCGCAGTGGGCAATGAGCAATTAGCTTTCTACCTTTGCTCCAATCGTGCTGCTTTTAATAAGTTGCCGTGATATCACATAATGGTTTTTGTTATTTAGCTCTTTCCAGAGTTACTATCATTAAGGCAAACTGATAGCTTTTTTTCTGAATAAGGTTGTCATTTGTCATTTTGACAATTTACCCAGAACAAGTATCAGTTTCTGCAAGCAAGTCAAGAATTGCCCACGGCCCACTGCTAATTGCCCAACTGATCTAATTCTTCCAACTTCAATAACTCCACAAATTTCCAGGTCTGTTCCGGGGTGAGATGATTAGCGGTAATAGCAATCATAAAACGCTCGTTATGGATAAAATTTAATGTGGTCTTACCGGTCTTCTTCTCGAATTTTTGCTGTGCCCGTATACCCTTTACCACCACCACTTTTTGCTCTTCACGTTCATCATTTTTTTCAAAGTTCATGGAAGTCATCATGCTCATGGAGGCCATCATCTGAGATCCGTAGGGGCCGGCACCGTCCATTACCTCTACTAGGAGGCTTTTGTTTTTGGTGTTGATAACGTCACTTCTACCATCCGGGCTTATGAACTCCGGCTGATCAGGGGTAATATACTTAGCCTGTAAAGCAGTCACCTGGGGGATAGCTCCATTTGCCTGCTCCAAATGGACCCTTTCCAGATTCTTTAGGGTTGGTGGAAACCAGGATTTAAGTTGCTCAGGGGTTAAAGGCTGCAAGTTATTTAAACTTGACCCTGGATTTTGCATATTTTGCATATTCTGGATCATGGCGTTGACATCCTTTTGGCTGGGAGGGGCGTCCTTATCCTGAGCCTGGCAACAGAAAGTGATGATCCAAAACAAGAAGATAGCGAGAAAAAAACCAGGAGAGTGGGCGTGAATAAAGTTTTTCATTTTGATGTATTTGCTGAATGTTTAACCAGAGGACCATCCATTATCATAGACAATCCTACCTTTATGAACTATTAATATGAAAAGTAAACCCGGGTAAAGGATTTTTTTAGTCTCGTGTAGAAAATCAGCGTCCAGCATGATTTTTACGGGGGTTTATTTGTATAAACCTGTATAAGTTATACTCCTACTAATCTCATTATACTTATGATAGCAGGAGATATTTGTATCAGGGAAACCGCCATTACTACTCCCGAGGAGACTGCTTTGGCCGCAGCTCAACGTATGCAGGAGTTTAATGTAGGTTGTTTGGTGGTAGTGGAACACCGGGATGAAGGTAATAAGCCTGTGGGCATTATTACCGACCGGGATCTGGCCTTAAATGTAACTGCTCAGGATGGTCAACCCTCCGTTATTGCGGTCGGCAATGTGATGAGCAGTTCTTTGTTTACTGTAAAGGAAACAGAAAAGATCTATGATATTCTGCAGAAAATGCGCTATCACGGCATACGCCGGGTTCCGGTGGTCAACCATATAGGTCTTCTAATCGGAATCCTGACTGCTGATGATATTCTAGAAGTGCTGCACAGGCAGATTTCCCAAATTATTGGCGTGATCCAAAAAGAACAACCAAGTATATAAAAAGGGAATGCTTATTAACATCCCCTTCTTATACTCGAATATATAATATCTACTATGCCGCTAGATATGGAATAAGCAAACTCTTGCCCGGGTGTTGCATTAGCTTCTCCAGGGCCCGGTCTTTTAATTGACGCACGCGTTCTCGAGAGACTCCCAATTTAATACCGATATCTTGCAGGGACCAGGGATGTTCTTGCGATATACCAAAGTACAACTCTATGATCTCCTGTTCTCTAGGCTCTAATGTAGAAAGTAAACGTTTAATATCCGCCCAAAGGGAATCTCTATGTGCAAGTTCTTCATCGGCTTGAGTTGCATTGGTGTTATCCAATACATCCAATAACGAACCCAGTTCCCCTTCTTTAAAGGGTTTATCTACCGATGAAAATTTATAGATATGATCTTTGATGTTCTTAACATCATCAGCAGTTCGTTCCGTCAATTCAGCTAATTCCTCTTCGGTTGCCGGGCGCTCGTTATGTTGCTCCCATACTTCGTCAACTTTTCTTAGTTTGGATAATGCTCCAATTTTATTAGCTGGCAAACGGATAAACCGTGAATAGCGATCAATATGCTGTAGGATGGATTGCTGGATCCACCAAACCGCGTAAGAAATAAACTTAAACCCTTTGGTTTCGTCAAAACGATGGGCAGCTTTGATCAAACCGAGGTTACCCTCATTGATCAGATCACTGAGGGGTATTCCGGATCGATGATATTGCTTGGCTACTGATATTACGAACCTTAAATTTCCCAGTACCAGCTTTTCCAATGCTTGTTTATTACCTTCACGGATCTTTCTGGCTAAAATCACCTCTTCTTCCGGGGTGATCATCTTGATTTTGGATACTTCGTTGAAGTATTTGTCCAAATTTTTGCTATCTCGTTTGGTGATAGCTTGTAGTATTTTTACTTGTCTCAATTTCTATTGTCTAAATTTATTGTATTAGTAATTCCATTTATTATTATTCGTAGGATATTGAATCTTCCAAATGTGCCTACCCTGACTGACTACCGGGTTAAGTAGGGGCGACAGGCGTATAATTTCCTGTATCTTTAAAGATTAGCAATACGGGCAATCACATTCTCCACGCAGTTCTTTCGCACACTTTTCAAATACACAAATCAGTTTAAAACTGAATGATTTAATATATCTTACTGTATATAATACGAGAAAATACCTCTTTAAAGTTCCCGCAAATCAGTTAAAAATACATATGTTAATCCATTAAAAATGAGATATATAAAGCAATTGCTAAGCTTGATTTAATTTTCCTCTTCATCCATGATCATCTCAATGGATTGACCATCGGTCTCTAAATTACTTACCAAGCTGTCGATTCTAATTCTGAGCGCATCCCATTCTTCACAACAAGAAGCCTTTAGTTCCTCTATGGTAGTAAGTAATTGTGACCTTTGTTGCTTCAGACTATCAACGCGTTTCTGGATTCTTTGCACACTGGAATAATGTCCGGATCTGGTAAGTATTCTGTCAATATTGTGTTCCAGATTCTCGATCCTTGAATTCAAATCTAGTAAATACTTCTCTTGTTCAGCGTCCAAATAATCAGTGGTAGCCTCTTCGGCCTCCTCAAAGGCTTGCTCCATTTTGTCTCTGGCCTGTTCTTCCTTGGATTGAACATTGCAACTTATTAATACTATGAACCCCAGTAGAATGAGCATTGATATAGTTTTCATAATTTTTGATTTATGGTTCGGCCCATATTGGCACTAATACAAAATTATCAACAGTTTAGTATTTAGTAAATGATGGCTGAAGCCTTGAACGGTGATTTGTGTTAATATGTATCAGCAAGAAGGCACTTGTGAAGGGATTTGCTGGGCATCAACAGCGATGAGCAAATAATAAGGAGCTCCCGCGCTTCAAACTCGTGACACCCTGAGCTCGATAGAGTTTGAATTAATTGAAGTGTTAATAGTGATGAACAATTAGGATTAGAGCAAAAAAAAGGACAGCTCTCGCGCTTCACGCCCGGGCTGTCCTTGAGCCTCCTGCCGGGATCGAACCAGCGACCTACTGATTACAAGTCAGTTGCTCTACCAGCTGAGCTAAGGAGGCATTAAAATTACTATCATTCCGACCCGACTTGCTCAGCTGGTGCTGGGCGCAATCTGGGCCCCTCGCTAAAATGATCCACTGGATCATTTCTTAACGCTCGGTCCTCAGCTGAGCTAAGGAGGCATTTGAATTATGAATTTTGAACTCAGAATAAAGAACGCTGAAGTTTCCAAAATCGAGAATTCATAATTCGTCTTCCGTAATTCGTAACTGATCACGGCGCAGCAAAAATAAAATAGAATGACCTTTCTACCAAAGGAGTGGTGAACTTTATTACTGGCTATCATTGGTTAGATCAAGAGTGTTCACCAGATGTTAACTTAATATTTGTATTTCCCAAATTTTCAGATTCAATTACTAAAAGGCGATTGTACTTGGCCAACCTTTCAGATTGCGTTATGGATCCCACTTTAATGAAATCACCGGCCCAACCGGTAGCCAGGTCCGACAACCAATGATCTTCCGTTTCACCGCTACGAGCGCTTACCACGATCTTCCATCCGGCATCCCTAGCCAGTGAAAATGCCTGTAAGGCTTCGGTCAGAGTACCAATCTGGTTTACTTTCAATAGTAGACTGTTGGAGGCTTTTTTACTTATGGCTTTTTCAATACGGATGGGATTGGTGCATAATAAGTCATCTCCTAATACCAATGTACCTTCAGGTACTTTATCCATGAATTGTATCCATCCCTGCCAATCGTTTTCCGCCAAACCGTCTTCAATGCTGATAATGGGAAACTGCTGCTTCCATTCCACTAACCGCCCAATCATTTGTTCAGCAGAAAGCTGGGCTCCGTCTATCAGATAATGACCGCCTTCGTAGAAATGAGAGGCCGCTACGTCCAGGGTAAGCGCAATGTCCTTACCGGGAGTAAAGCCTGCCTGCCGGATACAATTGACGGCCTCTTGGATCATTTCTTCGGATGAACTAAAAGAAGGCGCCAGTCCCCCCTCATCTGCCGTTAACAGTCGCATTTGGTAATGAGAAGCCATGCGCTGCACAGCGGTGTAGTACACGGTATGCATCATTTCCATAGTTTCAGAAATACTGCTGGCCTTTAGCATGACCAACTGTACGTCCTGGATAGACGTTTGATGTCCTCCGTGTTTACCACCGCTGAAAAGATTGATCATTGGCCGGGGGAGCTTAGGCTCTACCTCTGCTATAGCGCTTAGGTGCTGATAAAGGGGAAGTTTTTTAGTTCTTGCCTGAGCTCTGCAAAAAGCTAGCGACACTCCCAGAATGGCATTCGCCCCCAATTTTGATTTGTTGGGGGTGCCATCCAACTCCATCAGAGCTTGATCTAAGTCCTGCTGTGTCTGGAACTCTTGGTTGGACAGATAATCGTTTATTAGGGTATTGACGTTTTCTACCACCCTTCTGCATCCTTTACCGTGATAGCGATTATCCTCAAGATCCCTTAGCTCTATGGCTTCGGCGGCTCCTGTAGAGGCACCGGAGGGTACGGAGGCAGTGCCCATAGTACCATCGTTCAAATGGCACCAGGCTTGTATTGTGGGCTGCCCTCTGCTGTCTAAAATTTCCAAAGCGGACACCGATTGGATGGCGTTATTCATATAATTTGCTTTTTATGTTAGTAATTAATTGAGGGACATCTTTAGCAGGCTGCTCCATTAATTCTAAAACCATCCTCGATTGGTTTTCCTGCTGTGGTTTCGTTAAGTACTCCAGGGGAGACCGACCTGCTACCCTGGCTAATAGGCAACCCAAGGTGTGAAGTACGGAGTATTCTTCCAGATCTTGGGTTAAATTGTGCTGATGAAGGTGGCCTTGATAATGTTGCCAGAAAAGTATGGCCAATTCCAGAAAATTCTCACTTAACTCCTGAAAGTGATGGGCTTTACTGATAAAATGAGTGAGGGCAAAACCAACGTCGAATGCCGGGTCGCCATAATGCATGACCTCATGATCAATAAGGAACAGCTGTTGATCGGCTATCAAAACGTTTTTAGGACTGTAGTCACCATGAACCAGGGCTTGTTTGCGCTTAAGGGTCGCATGAATAAGCGGTTCCAGTAGCTTTTTGGATTCAGGAATCTTATTGAGGACAAATCTATAGTAGGGTTCCAGTCTTAGAGATTCAAAAAACGAGGAGTCCCTGAACTCTCCTTTTATTTCGGGATAGAAGTTAGACGCGTTATGGATTTTAGCCAGTAACCGGCCGAACTCAATGGCATGGGCAGGGACTAGCTTACCTCGCATGAGGTTCGCTTTCCAATTAGTATGTGGCATTCTCACCGCTGCCATTATTAAAATATGGTGCTCCTGGCTCTCGTGAAGGAAATCCGGCACATTTTCTGGAATAATCCTTTTAAGCCATCGCAGGCCCAGGGCTTCTATGTGTATGCGGTGCGGTGAACTAAACCAATCGCTTTTTACCCTTAGTTTTGGCAATGCTTGTTTTGCCACCATGTTGTTCCCCGAAGAAGGTGCTATTAGGATGGTCCGATTGGAAACTCCTCCCTCCAACTTGATTATTTGAGGAGTTTCCTCCCCAGGCAACAATCCCTTTTCTTTCAGAAACTGTATTATTTCGGATGAGTGCTCAATGTTCATGGATACCAGGGCCTCAGGACTTTCATTTAAGATTTCTTGACTAGCTATGAATTGCAAAGGTAAAATAAGGTGATAATTGGATAAAATTCACCATCCGGCATTTATGATAAAACTTATATATTGTAATAATTGCTGTGGTATTCCTTGAAATCCTAAGCTGTCGATTAATTCTGGAAAAAGTAATTGTAAAACATGTCAATAATTTCAAGAAGTGCAGTGGCCCGGGGGGATGGCACTTTCGCCATAGATGAAGTAACCCTGGCGTCCCCGGAATCAGACGAAGTTATAGTAAAGATCAAAGCCGCCGGGGTATGTCATACGGATTACGACTCGTTATCCTGGGGCAAGCCCATAGTCATGGGACATGAAGGAGCAGGGGTGGTAGAGGCCGTGGGCCCGGGAATTACCGAATTTAGCAGCGGCGATCAGGTCATACTAAACTGGGCCACCCCCTGTATGAACTGCTTTCAATGCCAGCAAGGCAATCAACACATTTGCGAGAATAACTCTCCGGTGGTAGCCGGAAGCAATGGGCATACCCCCGGGCATGCAAGTTTTGCAGGCACATTATGGAAGGGGGAACCCATCGAGCGCTCTTTCAATATTGGTACCCTTAGCGACTATACGCTGGTTAAGCAGTCTGCCTTGGTCAAAATAAAAGATGAAGACCTGAACTTTTCAGCCGCTAGCATAATAAGTTGTGGGGTAATGACAGGTTACGGATCAGTGGTCAACGCTGCTAAACTGGTAGCTGGCAGTTCAGCAGTGGTTTTAGGTTGCGGGGGTGTGGGTTTGAATGTGATCCAGGGCGCCAGAATCTCCAGAGCGGCTATGATCGTGGCGGTGGATACTAACGCAGAAAAACTCGAACTGGCTAAACAGTTGGGAGCCACCCATACCATTTTGGCGGACAAAAACGACCGTGGATTGGAACAGACCGCGGAAAAGGTGAGAAATCTGTGCCATGGTAGGGGTGCGGACTATGCTTTTGAATGTACCGCCGTGCCGGCATTGGGTGCTGCCCCGTTGGCCATGATTAGAAATGCCGGGACTGCAGTTCAAGTAAGTGGAATCGAGGAAGAAATTACCATTGATATGAGCCTGTTTGAATGGGATAAGATCTATATCAACCCACTTTACGGAAAGTGCCGCCCGCAGATTGATTTTCCTGAACTTATGCGATTATATAAAGAGGGAGCTCTTAAATTAGAAGAAATGATCACTCGTGAATATTCGCTTGATAATCTTCAGCAGGCTTTTGATGATATGATTGGGGGTAAAAATGCCAAGGGAGTGGTAACATTTGAATAATAGGAAACCTTAGATATCCGTGAGTAGCTTTAGAACAGTACAATTATCAGATAGGAACTATGAGAACGCCGGGTTGCGCTTCCTGACAGTTAAGTCAAACCACTTAAAGGGACGAGGAGATATCTGTGTTTATGTACCTGAACTAGAGATAGATATAACAAATATTCCCGTATATATTCTGTTACATGGAGTTTATGGAAGTGCCTGGGCCTGGGCTATGAAAGGAGGAGCCCATATAACTGCGCAAAACTTAATTTCTAATGGAGAGATAAGACCGGCCATTGTGGCCATGCCTTCCGATGGACTCTGGGGTGATGGTTCAGGATATTTGACACATCAAGATAGAAATTTTGCCCAATGGATCGTATCGGACGTACCTGCTGCAATTATTGAAAATATTTCCGGCGCCGATATACATTCTCCCATTTGTATTGGTGGCTTTTCCATGGGTGGGTATGGTGCGTTGGTATTGGGGTCCCAATTCCCGAATAAATTTAAAGCTATTTCGGCGCATAGCTCCATTACCAAATTTGAACAAATGGCCGGTTTCGTGGAAGAACCTCTGGGATCTTTCAAAATTCAAGGACTTGAGAACGACGTTATCGATTATGTGAGCAGAAAACCCCATGAATTGCCCCCGTTACGATTTGATTGCGGGATCCAAGATGATTTGTTGCAGGCCAATAGGGAGCTACATCGCCAATTGGGGGATCTTAAGATCGAGCATCAATACCATGAATTTGAAGGCGGACATGAATGGCCCTACTGGCAAAAGAACCTGGAGCACAGCTTGCGTTTTTTTGATAAGCAGGTTACATCTTCGCTATAGGCTGGAAATTTTATGAACCAAACCTTATCTTGTAAAAACTATTTATAATATCAATTCGTGTTATTCCTGGTGATTTTTAATATTAATGCCCCCGGTACCGCTATACAGCAGTTATGAACAAACACCAAATACTTGCTGAGTATGCCAATTATTTTACCGGGACTCCATTACTGGTCAACGCACCGGGCAGAATTAACTTGATTGGTGAACATACCGACTATAATCATGGGTTTGTAATGCCTGCCGCTATTAACAAGAGTTTGTTTCTAGCCATGAATAAGTCTGATCAACCGGATACCGTTAAGGTTCGTTCATACGATTATGACCAGGAAGAAACCTTCATTTTAGGCACCTCACCACGCCCTTTCAACTCCTGGAGAAGCTACGTTCAAGCCATTTTTCAGGAGTTGGAGGCCAGATCTAAGCCTCTATCGGGATTCAACTGTGTTTTCGGCAGCGATATACCGGTGGGGGCGGGCATGTCATCCTCCGCGGCCTTATGCTGCGGTTTCATAAGTGGCGTGAACAGGTTGTTCAATTGGGAGTTATCTAAATTGGAGATTGCCCAAATCGCGCAAGCTGCAGAGCACCGAATAGGCGCTCATGTGGGTTTAATGGATCAGTTTGCCGTGATGCATGGTAAAAAAGACCATGTGATCCAGCTGGACTGCCTGGATTATAGCTATGAATATAATCCTCTGAAGCTAAAAGATCTTTCACTGGTCTTGATTAACAGCAATGTAAAGCATGAATTGGTAGACTCTGAATATAACGATCGCCGTGCCAGTTGCGAGAAGGCGCTGAGCCAGCTGCAACAGTTACGTCCTGAGATCAATACCCTTAGGGATGTGAATATGAACGACCTTGAAAATGCTGACTTTCTAGACCCTACTGATTTGAAAAGGGTGCAATTCGTACTTCATGAGAACTATCGGGTTAAACTAACTTCCCAGGCCTTGAAAGGGGGTCGCTTCCAAGAGGTAGGGAAGTTGTTATATCAATCACACCAGGGATTAAGCCAGGAGTACCAGGTAAGCTGTCCGGAGTTGGATCTGTTGGTTGACTTGACCAAACAAGAACAGGGAGTGTTGGGTGCTCGTATGATGGGAGGAGGCTTCGGGGGCTGCTCCATTAACTTGGTTCGCCATAATGAACTGGACGATACCATTTTACGAATAATGGAACAGTATGAACAGCAAACCAAAATCACGCCGGAATCCTATATGGTTTCAATTGAAGATGGGGTTAAGCTGTTCGAAGACTAGTGGTGAAAACCTTATGGCTGGAGTTTGAATATCTTTTCCATAACTACCCATTTTTCACCTTTATCCGCCCAGGGTAGTAATTGTTGGAATTGACTCATCAACTTCTCCCATTCCTGTACTCTGGGATTATCTGCATCCATACGGGCTTTTCTAAAGAAATCAAAGGTTTCGTCAACTTCCATGATCATAAAAAGTCGGTTACCCGTTAGGTAGATCTCCATATCCAGGATCCCGGCATCTTTGATGCTTTCGGTAATCTCCGGCCAGGTATTTCCCGCAGCATGATATCGCTTATACTCAGCAATCAGCTCTGGGTTATCTTTCAAATCACAGGCTAGGCAATACCTTCTCATAGCTGGGGATCTGATTTTAAGACCATCATTCTATACGTCCGGTATCCATAAGCAGCCACCAGCACAAAGCATATTAAAGGCAGCGTAAAGGAGATATTAACCTCAGGAACACCTAATATCCTGACATCGGCGTAGCCGTTGCCCCCAATATCCAGAATCGCTCCTTGTAATACCGGCATTATAGCTCCTCCTACGATAGCCATTACCAAAAATGCCGCTCCATACTTGGCGTCTTCACCAACACCGGTCAGGGAAATGCCGTATATGGTAGGAAACATAACCGACATGCACAAAGAAATACCTACCAATGAATAGAGGCCCCACATACCTTGAATGAAAATGGCTCCCATGGTAAAAGTGATGGCGCCAAATGCAAAGTACATTAATAGCTTACCGGAGTCGAAAAATTTTAACAGGTAGGTGCCAACCCAGCGACCCACCAGGAACAGCCCCAGGGCTACGTAAGCGTAACTAACAGCACTTTGATTGTTGATCCCCAGGGTTTCAGCATATTGATAGATATAGGTCCAGCACATGATTTGAGCACCTACATAGAACATCTGTGCGAATACTCCTTCTACGAACCTTTTATTCTTAAACAGCCGCTTCAGGGAATTTGCCACAGAATCATTCTGCTCAGAATGTTTTTCAGGCATTCTGACCAAGGAAATCATTACCAGCATGAACAGTACAAATAATCCCAGTATTACGTAAGGGTTGCGAATTACTGCAAGATCTGCGGTACGTACTGCCGCTTTAGCTGTTTCGGAAAGCGTATCATATATGGGGTTTCCCTGGGCATCGAGGTCATCGGATTGCAATGAACCCAGAATGAATGTCTGTGCCACGAAAAGTCCAGTTAGGGCTCCAATTGGGTTAAACGCCTGTGCCAGATTTAATCTCCTAGTAGCGGTACTTTCATGTCCCATCGACAAAATAAATGGATTGGCGGTAGTTTCCAGGAAAGCCAAACCGAAGGTAAGGATATACAATGCGGCCAAGAAAAAGCCGAACTCCGCATAGGCTGCAGCCGGATAGAACAACAGCGCACCCAGTGCATACAGCAGGAGTCCCAGTAGGACGCCTTTCTTATAGCTGTACTTTTTCACAAACATTGCTGCTGGGAAGGCCATGGTAAAATATCCCCCGTAAAAAGCCATTTGTACCCAAGAGGCCTGAGTGTTGTTCAGTTCAAGCACTTTTTTAAAGGCCGATACCATAGGATTGGTGATATCATTGGCGAAACCCCATAATGCAAACAGTGAAGTAATTAAAATGAAAGGGATCAGTATCTGTTTGGATACCACTGGGGTTTCATTGGTGTGTTTCATGGATGAATACCGGGGCTTTTGGTTTAAGATGTAGTCATTCTTTTTTGCAAGGGGAGGTATCTTGTGCTATTAAGATCTTGCTTTTGGAAAACAACATAGCATTTTATTGATGATTCTACCAGATTAATACTATAATTCAATCATTGCTTTTATAACCCCGCTCTCAGGATTCACCCATTCTTCGAAATGTGCGATCATCTGGTCAAACGGAACCGTATGGGTAATGAAAGCTTCTGTGGGAAACGCTTGTCTTTCCAGCATTTTGATGACCAATTCAAAGTCTTCCCGGGTGGCATTACGACTGCACATCAGAGTAGCTTCTTTAGCATGGATATAGGGGTGATTGAAGGTTAGCTGGTCCTTTGACAGTCCCACAAGAATATATCGTCCGCCATGGGCCATAAACTGAGGTCCCGCTTCCAGCGCTTGTCGGTTACCCGTGGCGTCAAAAACGGCGGTAGCAAGATCCTCATTAGTGATCTCTTGTACTTTTGCTAAGGGATCGCTGGCTACATTTATGGTATGATTTACACCGACAACCTCTTGTGCAAATTGTAGTCGTTGATGGTTGATGTCCATGGCAATTACTTTTGCTCCCATCATCTGGGCCAAAGCCATAATTCCCAATCCAATGGGACCGGCACCCATTACTGCGATAGACTCTCCCGCCTGCAGGTTGCTTCTTCTCAAGGCGTGTGCCCCAATGGACAATGGTTCGACAATGGCCATCTCCTGGTAGGAGAGTTGGGGTGCCGGGATTAGAAAGTCATGGTTTACGGCAATTTTTTCCTGCATCCCGCCATCAGTATGTACGCCCAACACCTCAAGGTGCTGGCAACAGTTGGTCTTGCCCTGGCGGCAGGCAATGCATGTGCCGCAACTCATATAAGGCATTACCACCACCTTGTCGCCGGCTTTGAGAGTAGGATGCCCCTCGATTTCTAATATTTGGGCGGCCAGCTCATGCCCCAAAATGCGAGGGTAGGTAAAATACGCCTGATTGCCGGTGTAGGCATGGAGGTCGGTGCCGCAAATACCTATGTTCTTTATTTGAAGCAGCGCCTCATGAGGTGAATTTGTAGGCACCTCCTTCTGCTTCAGCTTAAACTCACCGGGTTTTTCACAAACAATAAAATTCATCATGGGCCGATAGTGAAAATTTGCCATGCCTGGTGTATTGGGCAAAATCCCTTTACCCCAATCTTAAAATACTCTAATATTCCTCACGATATGAAACAAATACCGGAAATGAAAAATCTAACCACTTTAAAATAAGTTAAGCAGGAGTAATTACCATCAATTGGTCACTTCGATCCTCGCTCCCTGCTTAACAGCATTTGTTTTCAATTTGATTTACATCCTCGTTAGAAGCTCTTCTTAATGGATGATTTGCGCTAATTGTTCATCATTATTTTTGCCCATAGATTATTATTATATTCTCTAAGGGCGGATTCAAATAATCTTTGGGCTTCTTCATTATTTCCTAAGCCCTTGTTACCCAGGGCTTGCAGATAATAGGCATTTGAGATTGTTTTGTGGTTTGTGGAGGAAGCCTCTTCCACTGCAACTAAGCTATTGTGGGAACCTTTGTCCATTTGCTCTTGGCCTCGAACAATCAAATTTTTGAACATTTCTTGAGCCGTATCACTATTACCTAGTTTCTCATGCGATTTTGCCTGATAATAGATCAAGTCGTACATGCCTGGTCTGTTTTTGGATTCCACGCTTTTTTGGTAGCTTATTTTTGCCTGCTTAGTACTATTCAATCCATCAAAAGCTACACCCATATAATAATAAATAAGAGCATTTCTTTCATCATCGGAAGGTTGCCCTACTTCTAGGTTTTCGGGATACAGTAAAGCGGCCTCTAACTCAGCTATGGCCTCATTATATTTTTTATCATGAATTAATTGGAGGGCTTTTAAGGTGTGAGCATCTACGTAACGCCAATAGATCTCCCTACCACCTTCCCAAGTTCTGAAATGGTGGGAGGCAAGAAGCTTTATGGCTTTATCGTATTCTCTATTTAGGTTATACATTCCCACCAAGGCCTTAGGTGCAGAAACGTCCTTTTCAACGATGTCCACATTTTTGCGGAGTATTTCCAGACATTGCCTGAAATCAACATTTGATCCATCGTAGTACTTAGATAGTTCAGCATACCAAAGTGGTATATTGCTTTCTTCCGAGATGGCTTTTGTAAGGTGTTTAATGGCACTCTCCTGGTCCTTCTCATGATAAAAGGCCCCAAAGGCTAAATTTCTCCAAACCATTGGTATACTATTGTCAATAGCAGCAGCCTTTTCCCAGGCAGCAATAGCGTCTTCGGGCCGATTATCAAAGAGCAGGTTGCCTAGCAGATAATGAGCAGCGACATTTTGTGGATCCATTCGCAGGGCATTGTTAAGGATTATTTCTGTTTCCTGTCGATAGGGGAAACAATATTCCAGGGATGCATTCTTGGCAAGACTCAACATGTCACGTGCTTGTGACTCATCCCCGGACTCAGAATGAAACCAGGACAAATAGTAATAAATCAAGGGGTCTTCAGGATCTTTCAGGGATGACAATAAGGTAATACCTTCCTCTAACAAACCTGCGTTCATGTAATTAGTGACAACCTCCAAATAGTTGTTTTCCGGATCCTGCATATTCTTGTGCCATCGGGCTAAAGAAGGCTGTTCATTTAAAAGGCCTTTTTCATAAATAGCCGCAAAATTAAGTGGATCATAGACTAGTAGCGCATCTAACAATGCCAGGGCTTTTTCTTTTTTTCCCATCTTGCGGAGTAAGGTACCGTATAACACTACTATGCGCCCGTCCTTAGTATTTGTGGAATAAGCTTCACGAATATACTCCAAGGCCTTTGGGTAATTTCCATTTTTGGTTTCTAATAGTGCCAGCTGATAATTTCCTGCGGAGTACCATGGATAATACCACGTTGACCGTGCGAAATTTCCATAGGCTTCTTCGATTTGCCCAAGTTCTTTTTGGGCCAATGCCATGTAATAATAAAGTTCGCCTTCTTTGGGCTGATAGTATTTTATTTTCAATTTGTCAGCTGCCTTCTGCAGGTATTCCAATGCTTCCGCATATTTGGTTTGATTTAGTCTGCGTATTCCCAGAGCAATGTTAACCCGGTAATCGTCAGGCGACTTTTCCAAAGCAGCTAGGTAATAGTCATCGGGATTAATACCCGGCCGATTAAACTGCTCCACGAACCTGCCGGTGAGATATAAATCCTCCACCGAAATCAGTTCATGGGGTCTTTTAACCTTTTCTTGTACTGGGGGCAGTTGTGGATGTTGTAATTTGTAAGGAATATAAGAGACTAATTCTTTTCCTTTATTATCAATTAGTCGGATGTCCAATTGGTATTCATCGATGGCTTTCTTACTTCGATATGTTGCAGTAAATGGCGTGGCAGGATCAATATCAATAGTCTTTTCCACCAAAGTTTTTTCACCATACTTCAATACGATTTGCGCGTTTTTGTAGGCCCTGGTGCTGTTAAAACCGTAGAAAACAGTTTTAGCATCCCTCATTTGCAGGGTTACCGAGGCATCAACTGTGGAATTTTTTGCAATTTCAATATCCCTTAAGGGATACCAATAATTTTTGGCATCTTTTACGGAGTGAGGCCTTATCCAGCTGTAATCAGGTTGATTATTGGAAAAGGTACCCGTCATTAGCTCAACATAAGCTTTTCCGTCATCTGTTAGTTTACGCCGGGCATTTTGTCCTTGTAACCCAGGCCCAAATTGCCATAATTTAGAAGCACTGTTTTCGTGAGGGTCACCGACATGTACCGTCCCCGCATTTTGGCCATAGTCATAACCGCCTATAAACCCTTCTTTAGCATCCCACATAAAGAATGATACCGGGTTAGGGTGGTTTTTCCACCAGGTCAGGTCAACTCCCTCCGCATAGTTTATACCCCTATAGAGCGCGTTTTTGTTAGCAAGGGGCCATTGTATGAAACTGTTATTGTTGTGAAATACCCCAATTTCCTGACTAGGAGGCCAAAATGTGCGAAAATCTTCATTGGCTGTGATAGCAACATTGGCCCAAAAAAGGAAAGTCTTGATTTGGGTGTTGGTGTTGTTTATGCGGTAATCGGCTTCGATGTAGGAGCAACCCGGCCTAAGCGTTATACCGACAACTCCACGAAGACGCATGTTCTTCTCGGTTTCACCGATCCAAACCGTGGCGCTACCATCGTCATTTTCGATGGTCACATAGTCACTGGGCATGAGTGTGGAAGTTCTGTGATGATGTGGAAAACACCACTCAATGCCACCGGATACCCATGCACCCAGGGTGCCTATAAGGTCAGGTTTAATTACACTGTTGGTATGGAATAGTTCATGCCCATTGGTTTTATCTATGGCAGAAAACAACCTGCCACCAAAAGCTGGTAGGATTTTTACTTTGATGTATTCGTTTTCCAGATACACCATGTCATATGTCACATCCAAAAGGGTGTCCCCCAGCTTGGTTTGCAAAGGGTATGGATAGACTTTGCCTTGTGCTCCCTGCACACCTCTGCCGGTATAAAAGATGGGGCTAACTTCATCTGCTCCTAGTTTATAGGTGGAGATTACTTCTTGTCCTTCGTACACTGTTACTTGTGCAAAGCTAGTATGACAAAGAACACCTATTAAGAACAGGAGCCATAAGGATTTGGAAGGTTTGTAATTCATGATCGATCCTATTTAATGTGACAAGAATGCCATGTCCAGTTTAGTATTACTTGGTTTCCTTAATAAGGTAATAATAAAATGTAAACGCCACCTTCTCCCAAGTGGAATACACGTTTTGCATTATAGGTTCAAATACGTTTCGTGAAGGGCAATTCACGGTGCGGAATTAACAATTTGGAGAATTCGATAAGGGCCGTTTTACACCCTGGTCTTTGATCCGAAAGGTATCCGTATTGCTGCTAAACCACGCTATTTAATTGGTGCTGGTAGAAGGTTGAGTTGTGAGCAGGAAAAGCTATATTGTATTATGTAAAAAGCACCATCCTTCCTGCAATGAAACGTTTGATCCACATTTGTCTAGTCTTGCTTTTGATTTATTCACTGTCCGCTTGTGAAGACAAGACCCAACCCATCACCTATTCTAGTGGTGAATCTCTGCCATTTGTAGAAGCCGTTGATGCACAGCCTTTAGTCGAACAAGTAAAACGCTTGACCCAGAAGTTAACGTTTCTGGGATCTCCACTTCCGCAGAAAACGGTGACTCAGCTCGAAGCGGCCTATGAAATCCCGGATCCAGCGTTACAGGTGCGCAAGATTCAAGAGATCATGGATCCTCTTTGTTTGGTGGGACTTCACATCAACCCGGAATCGCGTGTGAAGGTTCAGCAGGGAATGGTGCAGCCTAAGTTGTACCAACTTGAAAGTCGTCGCTTTTTAATCAAAATACGCAATGAAGCCGGCGTGACTTCCAATCTCAACTTGCAGTACTCACCCCGGCAGCAGTCCGAACTGCGCACGGACCATGACACGCATCCCAAAATGCCTGAACCCGATAGTTTGCTCTTTTACTTCGAGTTATATATGTCCGGTAATGCCTGGATGTACAACCCCCAACGCAATTCCATGAGTGGGCTGGAGCTGGAATACGCTATTCTCAACGTATATTGCGGGGAAGCTGGAAAACGCGAGGCTACGCTTTCGTTCGATGTGGGACAGGGTACCCAAGACCTGGGTTTCCGGTCGGAATTGCCGGTGCTCTTTACAAGTCTTCCCACCTATCCACTGAACTTATCCAAAGTCCGTGATGAAAGTGGTGAAACTGTCCAGGCGCGTTTTGTCATAAGGGATTCCAATGGCCACATATTCCCTTCCCAGTCTCAACGGCAACCACCAGACTTCTGGTTTCATCCTCAGATTTACCGCACAGAGGGTCAAACGGTGCGGCTGCCGGACGGAAAATATGAGGTCATTTGTACCCGGGGTCCGGAGTACCTTTCTCAGACCAGGCAAATAGAGATCAGGGGTAGTGAAATCGACATTTCCTTTGAATTGAAACGCTGGGTCGATCCATCGCTGGCAGGGTACTGGTCAGGCGACCACCACATCCATGCAGCTGGTTGTGCACATTATACGGATCCCACTGAAGGCGTTTTACCTAAGCATATGTTACATCACATTCTGGGGGAAGACCTTAAAGTGGGCAGTGTGTTGACCTGGGGTCCGGGTTTTGATTACCAAAAGCAATTTTTTACGGGTGCAACGCATCCGCTTTCCAACTACCCTTACACCATGCGCTATGACGTGGAGGTATCGGGATTCGGCTCTCATCAATCCGGGCATTTGTGCTTGTTGCGACTGGGGGAACAAATGTACCCCGGTGGAGATTCGAAAGATCACTGGCCCACTTTGGGGCTGAATACCTTACGTTGGGCCCAGAAACAAGGCGCAGTTTGCGGCCCGGCACATTCCGGATTTGGTATTAAGGTGGAAAACCAGGATTTACCTAACTATGATGTACCTCCATACAACAGTATAGGGGCCAACGAATATGTTGTAGATGTGACACATATGGTAGAAGGACCTGATGGAAATGAGGTACCAGCAGTGGATTTTATGTCCGCTGGGGATACCTGGCCTGTAGCTGAGCTCAACATGTGGTATCATACCCTCAACTGCGGTTTTCGCACACGCATTAGTGGTGAAACCGATTTTCCCTGTATCACCGGGGCCAGGGTAGGGGTCTGGCGCTCTTATGTAAAACTCCCTGATGCCCTGGATTACGACGCCTGGTGTGAGGGTATCTCCCGTGGTAGTAACTACGTCTCCGACGGCAAGAGCCACCTGATGCACTTTAAGGTGAATGAACAAGAGGCTGGGGAAGCCAATAGCGAATTGAAATTATCTAAGCCTGGCCAAGTGAAAATAACGGTGGACGCAGTAGCATTGTTGGAAGACTTGAATGTCGATTCGCTGGGTACTTTATTCCTTGGTGACCAGGCGCCATGGGACCCTAAACCCTGGGGTATTGAAAAAGCCCGTTTAGGTGATAGCAATGAAGTTAAAGTGGAAGTCGTTGTCAATGGCTATCCAATGGTTGAACAGACTTTGCTGGCCAATGGGGAGTTGCGGTCTCTTAAGTTCGACGTTGAAATCGAAAAAAGCAGTTGGGTGGCCGTTAGGATTTTCCCTTCTTCGCACACCAATCCAGTTTTCGTATTAGTGAATGATAAACCCATACGAGCCAGCAGTAGGAGTGCAGAATGGTGTCTTAAAGGGGTTGATCAGTGCTGGAAATCGAAACAGCAGTTTTATTCGGATGCGGAAATGGCAGAAGCAGAAGCGGCCTATGAGCACGCCCGAAACACGTATCGAAAAATCAAGCAAGAGTCAGAGACTTTGTAGTTACCAAAACCCCCCAATCAACCTTGGCAGGAAATTCTCTATCCCTACCTATAGGAGGTTCTCAAGTTAACACGTCTTTAACCACATGACCATGCACGTCCGTGAGCCTGAACCTTCTGCCTTGAAATTTAAAGTTCAATCTCTCATGATCAATTCCGAACAGATGCATCATGGTGGCTTGAAAATCATGAACATGCACGGGATCTTTCACAATGTTATAGCTGAAATCATCAGTTTCCCCGTATGAAAAACCTGGCTTTACTCCAGCTCCTGCCATCCACATGGTAAAACAGCGGGGATGATGATCGCGGCCGTAGTTGATCTCGGTAAGCTTGCCCTGTGAGTAGACCGTACGTCCAAATTCTCCTCCCCAGATCACCAAGGTATCTTCCAACAGTCCTCTTTGTTTAAGGTCTTTTACTAAGGCTGCCGTAGCCTGATCGGTATTTTTACATTGGTTCTTAATACCTCCTGGTAAATAGCTGTGCTGGTCCCAACCTTTGTGATACAACTGTACATAACGCACGTCGTTTTCCAACAATTTTCTGGCCAATAAGCAATTGGCTGCATAGGTACCGGGATCCCGGCTATCTTCCCCGTACATTTCAAAAATGTGGTCCGGTTCATCAGAAAGGTCAATGGCATCGGGTACCGAGGTCTGCATACGATAAGCCATTTCGTATTGCGCCACCCGTCCCATTATTTCCGGATCACCATAGGTACTGTATTGTACCTCGTTCAACTGCTTTAAGTAATCCAGCATTTTTCTTCGGTCTTGACCATGATAATTTTCCGGATTATTCAAATAAAGAACCGGATCTTCACCGGAACGAAACTGGACTCCTTGATGCTCTGTAGGCAGGAATCCATTGCCCCATAATCTGGCATACAGGGGTTGTCCACCGGCGTTCTTAGAATGTAGCACAATGAAAGTGGGCAAGTTGTTATTAAGGGATCCCAGCCCATAGCTTAGCCAAGCGCCTATTGATGGGCGCCCAGGGAGCTGATGGCCTGTTTGAAAAAATGTGATGGCCGGGTCGTGATTGATCTGTTCTGTGTAAACAGTTTTAATAATGCAAAGGTCGTCCACTACTTGAGCCGTATAAGGCATTAATTCACTCACCCAGGTACGACTCTCCCCGTGTTGATTAAACTTATAAATAGAGGGTGCAATGGGTAATGAAGTCTGATCTACACTCATCCCTGTTAATCGCTGGCCTTGACGCACCGATTCCGGAAGCTCCTGACCAAATAGTTCCTTTAATTTTGGTTTGTAATCGAATGTTTCAAATTGCGAAGGGCCGCCACTCATAAATAAGAAAACTATTCTTTTGGCCCTGGGAGTGAAGTGAGGCAACCCAGGTAATCTATTGGCACCGGGTGCTAATGTACCGGGGCCGGACGCTAGCAGTTCTTCCATGCCCAAAAGCGAACTGATGGCCATGGCACCAATCCCCATAGAAGTCTTTGTGAGAAACTGCCTCCTATCGATGCTTTTTTCCAGTTGACGTAGGTCAGGGTGATTCGATCTTAAATTATCATGATGGCACATAGTTTCATCTTTTTATAATGCTTGCATCACTGTTTATAATGGCGCTGGCTACTACCGCATTGGCCGCTACCAGTTGCTGATCTAAACTAGGGTCGACCCGATACTCGCCGGTGTTTAACCACCCTTTACTCTTTTCGGTATTCGTTAGGAAATTTTTATACTCCTGTTTTTGAAGTGCAAGCAAAACGTTCAGTTCCTTATCACTGGGAGTCCTGCCGGTAAGGCTTATAAAAGATTCTTTTATCCCTTCATCGAGGAGTTTGGCTTTTGAAATTTTTTCGCCAATGGCTCTGGCGGCCTCCACATAGGTGGGATCATTTAGCAAAACCAAGGCCTGTAGGGGAGTATTGGTCTTCTGTCTTCTCACCGTACATTCACTTCTTTCCGGTTGATCAAAAGTGGAAAGAGTGGGATGAGGTATGGTGCGCTTCCAAATGGTATACAGGCTTCGTCGATACAGTTTTTGGCCTTTATCCTGGACATATGTTCCGCCATTGGTTTTCCATAGTCCTTCGGGTTGATAGGGTCGGACACTTTCACCTCCGATTTTCTTATTGATAAGCCCGCTGGCGAATAAAGCATTGTCCCTGATCATTTCACTGGAAAGTCTTACCGAAGGGCCCCGGGCCAGCCATACATTTTCTCTGTCCAGTTCTCTTAATTTTTCACTGGTTTGCGAACTCTGCCGGTAAGTGGCCGACATTACCATTAGTTTTTGCAGGGCTTTAACATCCCAGCCGGAACCCACGAATTTCAGGGCTAGCCAATCCAGCAATTGGGGGTGAGAGGGCCGCTCACCTTGGTTGCCGAAGTCCCCGGTGGTTTTGACAATGCCTCTTCCAAAGAAATTTTGCCAGTATCTGTTAACAGCTACCCGGGCTGTCAGAGGATGGTCTGCATGAGTAATCCATTGGGCCAATCCCAGACGGTTTTTAGGCAGATCCTTGGGCATGGGCAAGACGCTTTCCGGTGTATTAGGGAATACCTCTTCACCGTACAGGTCATACAAGCCCCTTTTCAAGACATAGGCATTTCTTCGTTGAGGCATTTCTTTCATCACCATGACCTCTTGTACCTGCTCGGAGCTGTCCACATAGGACTGCCTGGCATGTGCCAGTTCACCGATAGCTTGTTGATACGCGGATGCATAATTATTTAGATAGTAGCCCCTAAGTTCCTCTAGTTGTTTATCACTAAGTTGTTCAGGAGAAGATGTTACCAATTGCTTGAATTGCTGGGGAACGGCGAGTTGTTTTACCTCCAAAGATGAAAGCTCTCTGGCGTAAACCACCAGGTTATCCACTAAGGCTCCTCCCAGGCCTTTACCCCTCCATCTGGCGCCAATTTGCAATCCTGGCTCAATAGTGCTTCCATTGATAACATCATTGTTATTTAGAAATACAATGTCCTTATAGAGATTATCAATCTCTATTTTGGTAGGCAGTTCCCCGCCATTCATATAAATTTTGAAACCAGAAGCTTTGCTAGAACCGTCATAGGTGAGGGTAAGTTGTAACCATTGTTCTTTAGGCACCTCTTTCGTGGTATATTCAACGATGGCATTATCGGGCCAGGTATGGGCCAACATCAGTTCTAATTTATTGTCCTTTAGATTAAGATGATAACCTCTAAAACTGTAAAGACGAGCCCCTATTCCTTTGTGAAACAGTACTCCAGTGGTTAATTCTTCAGGAATATAAATGTTAAGACCGATGCTGAACGGTTGATTTCTCTTAAAGATCCCAATTTGATTCAGGTCAATCCAGGCGTCACCATCTAATAAGATCCCTAGACCTTTAAATCCTTTGGCAAAAACGGGCTTCTCGTTGGTTGAGAACATGCGATCCATTTTTGCGGTTTGCCGGGGATTGAGTTTATTGGCCAATTTGGGGTTCTCCAATTCGAACCAGGCTTCCATGCCTGATGGATATCGTTGAGCAGCGATATCCTGGTATGCGGCAGAAGTTACCCAGTCATCGAAGGCGGGGGACGCCTCCTTTTTGGCATGCCGAATTTTTTCCTGGTTAACCTCAATTGCTTTTTTCACAAATTCCAGGATGGCCTCCTGTTCCTGTGTAGGAATTAATAAATTGGGTACCGGGGTAGCACCTTCCCAAGATATTTGACCGGACTCATTTACATTGTTAAAGAAGCTGTACAATTCATAGTATTCCTTTTGTGAAACAGGATCGAATTTATGGTCGTGGCATTTGGCACAGCCTAGTGTAAGCGCCATAAGGCCCTGTCCCAATACATCGGTGCGGTCTGCTACATAAGCTACTCTGAATTCTTCATCTACAATGCCCCCCTCCAGGTTCTGTGGATGCAATCGATTAAAACCTGTAGCCAAGATTTGTTCCTTGGTGGCATTTGGTAGCAGGTCCCCAGCCAGTTGCCAGGTGATAAACTGGTCATACGGCTGATTTTCATTAAAGGCTTTAATAACCCAATCCCGCCAGGGGCTCATATTACGATACTGGTCTACTTGATAGCCGTGGGTGTCGGCATATCTAGCTAGATCCATCCAATCCATGGCCATTTTCTCTCCGTAATGGGGAGAACCCAAAAGACGATCTACCTGCTTTTCATAGGCTCCTTCAGAATCGTCGTTTAGAAATTCCCGTATTTCTTCCGGGGTGGGAGGTAAGCCCGTAAGATCCAGACTTAGTCTTCTAAGCAGCAAGCCCTTGCTGGTTTCGGTGGCAGGCTGTAGTTCTTTGTATTCCAGTTGACGTAAGATAAACTTGTCAATGGGGTTGTTCACCCATTCCTCGTTTCCTACGTTAGGAATGTCAACTTTTTCGGGCTTAATAAAAGCCCAATGTGGTTTGTACAGGGCCTTTTGTTCAATCCATTTGATCAGTATGGCCTTTTCATGGGCAGTCAACTGCAAATTGGATTCAGGCAACGGCATTAAATAATGAGGGTCTCCGGATGTGATACGATGAAAAAGTTCGGATTTATTTAAACTGCCGGGCTTTATGGCGAATTTACCAGGCGATTCCGGTAGCTCTGAATAAGCAGATTGCGCAAGGTCCAATCGCAGTCCAGCTTGTTGCTGGGCTTTATCCGGTCCATGACATTGAAAGCATTTGTCCGATAAGATGGGCTTTACGTGAAAGTTAAAGTCTACGGTTTCGTCCAGTTGGGCATAAGCTTTAGCCACATCCTCTGGTATTGATGGCTTACAGCCCATTACCAGGTTTATGGCAAGGATCAGTGCACAGACAGGGACACAGTTTAACTTTATATAAGCCTTCACCATGGTACCTCAAATTTTTCCTTAATAAGTTACCTTTTTTCAGCAATAATTTTAAAAATCCAGCACTAGAGATTGACTGAAATCGCGTAGGATGAGGTCTTATCCGCCCTTATTTTTGAAAGAATATAAACGTAAAAGTTTGATTGAGGTGATCTAAATGAGAAGTGAATAGTAGTGAACCACAAGCCACTGCTTGTTCGTTATATATATATATATATATATATATGAGCTAGTAAAAGGAGGTAGTGATGAAAAGCTTATTGGGAGTAGTTTTGGGGAATTTTTAATGGTTGACCATGAAGAAGGACTGCCAGCAGCTTCTTTAGCCACCCAGTAATTATAATTTAACAGGCTCTTTCAGTATAGTGACTTCCATTTTAACTTGGCCTTGATATAATTGCCTAATGATAAAGGCCCCCGTCCAAAAAACAGCACAAGTATTAGTAGGAAAAGCACCAGGGTAGCGAGCTCAAGGGATTGGTCACCCATCATTAAGCCTTGCTTGGCATGAACCAGGAATATGGCACTAGTCAGGATGGGAATTTGAAGAATCGCTGCTAGACGACATAAAATACCCACCATAATCGAAAATCCGCCGATCAAGTGACACATGGTCACATAGGACAACCATATATGCGGAAAGTCCTTACCCACAGATTCTATAAATGTATCGGGATTGGTAATTAGTAAGTAACCCCTCACAAATAATGCTGCTCCCAAAAACATTCGGGTCAGAGAATAAGCTAATCCATAATTATCATCAAGCCAGCTTAAAGTTTTTTGAAATTGATTCATAACAACTATTTGTTAGTTTATTAATGCCTTGGTATACACTTCGTATGGTTGATATAGCCACCTCAAGGTGGATTTCCTTATCCCTTCTTGTATAATTTACAATTAAATACATTCACAACATACTGTCTCTTGCTTTTGATTGGAACAATTTAAGGACGATTAATTATATTATTGAAATCAAGGTTTCAAGAGTTACAAATTATTTGAAATGAGCTTTTATTCAACAAACGGTACTGTGGTTATATGCTGTTTAATACTTTTCAATTTAAAAGCGCTGGCCCAAATACCACTGCCCGAGCATCCCAGACCAGATTTCGAAAGACCTCAATGGCAAAATCTTAACGGTAGCTGGGCCTTTGCATTTGATGGAGAAAATGAAGGGCTGGAGGCTGGCTGGTCCAGCGGGGAAGCAGTCTTTGATGAAGTGATCCAGGTGCCTTTTCCCTGGGGCTCAAAGCTATCGGGAATTGAGGACAAGGAAGGTATCGGGTGGTACCAACGAGAGATCCGGGTCAATGAAAGCTGGCGGGGTCAGCGGATCTTTCTTACCATCGGTGCCGCGGACTGGGAAACTACGGTATGGTTGGACGGTAAATTGTTAGGCTCTCACCAAGGAGGATATGTGCCCTTTTCCTTTGAGCTTACGGAGGTACGGTTCGGACAAACTCAACAACTGGTCATCCGGGTAGATGATGCCCGACGTGATTTTACTTTGTACGGCAAACAAGGTTACGGTAACGCTCGAGGCATCTGGCAAACCATTTATTTGGAGGCCAGAGGTCAGAAATTTTTAGAGGCCTTGCACTTTACCCCGGATATTGACCATAACAAGTTGAAAGTCACAGCCTATCTGCCAGAATCTTCCGGTGAGGAATTAACACTGGACCTGCACATCAAGACTGAAGGAGACCCTATTCAATACCAAACAAGAATAAGCGCGGTCGATTATAAGAGAACTTTCGAGATCCCTATCCCCAATGCCCATTTATGGAGTTTGGACGATCCCTATTTATATGAGGTGAAGGCCACTTTGGAAGGTGATACCGTGCATTCTTATTTCGGGATGCGCAAGATATCCGTAATGGACCTACCAGGTACGGACTTTCCTTATATCGCCCTTAACAATCAACCTATATATTTACAGCTGGCCCTGGATCAATCCTATCACCCGGATGGTTATTATACCTTCCCCAGTGACCAGTTCATTAAAGAAGAGATACTGCGCAGCAAATCCATTGGGTTAAACGGTATTCGCACCCATATCAAGGTGGAAGTACCCCGTAAACTGTACTGGGCAGATAAACTAGGCCTGCTGGTTATGGAAGACCTGCCCAACAGCTGGGGAGAGCCTGACAAATATATGCAAATGGAGTCGGAGTATACCTTGAGGGAAATGATCAAGCGGGATTATAACCATCCTTCTATTTTTTCCTGGGTAATCTTTAATGAAACCTGGGGACTGTATACCCAGGTAGGTACCAATGAAAATAATGAGCCTATCCGTGAATATCTGCCCCAAACTCAGCAATGGGTGGCTTCTATGTACTACCTGGCCAAGTCCCTGGATGGTTCACGATTGGTGGAAGATAACTCCATATGTTGCGGTAGAGGACATACCGAGACCGATATCAACTCCTGGCATGTTTACCTACCGGGTTATAAATGGGAGAGCTACTTAAAGGAATTGACTGAAAACACCTACCAAGGGAGTACTCATGATTTTGAGGCCGGTTTTAAACAAGGCCGTCAACCCAATATCAATTCGGAATGCGGAAATGTATGGGGCTATGAAGGGAGTGCTGGCGATGTGGACTGGAGCTGGGATTACCATCGCATGATCAATGCCTTCCGCAAGTATCCCCAAGTGGGCGGCTGGCTGTATACCGAGCACCACGATGTGATCAACGAGTGGAACGGCTACTGGCGGTTTGATCGCACGGAAAAGCATACCGGACTTGAAGATATTGTTCCTGAAATGAGTTTAAGTGATTTGCATTCAACTATTTATATTTCTACAGGTCAAGACATTTGCTATACAGCTCAAGCAGGAGCCGAATTAGAGATCCCCTTGTTCATTTCCTCCATGGATCCCCGGGAATTCCAGGACGACTTAGTGCTGGAATTTGGGGAGATGTTCACAAATGAGGTAGGAGAAACTACTGAATATGAGGTTCTGGAAGAAAGGAAATTAGACTATAAGCCCTGGATGCAAGGGCCGATTGAACCATTGGTCTTACAGGCTCCAGATAACAATGGCTTGGCCACCATTCGCATCATTTTGAAAACTAGCTCTGGTGAGGTGCTGCACAGGAACTTTGTCCATTTGGTAATAAACGGAGGCCAGCAGTTAGAGAAAACAAAGGTAGTGTCTGTAGCCGCCAGGGATTACTCCTTTGGGCAATGGTCTAAGAAGACCTGGGACGCCATGGAAGGTAAAAAGGTGAATGGTGCTGGTAATGGCTACTTCGAGTATGACATAGCGGTGAATAAGTCGCACTTGGATAACGCCCGTGAAGTATTCTTTGTGGTGGAAGCCGGTGCCAAAGAACTATTTGTAAAAGACCAAGGCAAAAAAGATACGGATAAGGGGATGGGATTCATGTTAGGGGAAAAAGTGGAACCCAGCGCCAACCCCAATGCTTATCCCATGACCGATGAAACCACATTTCCCTCGGAGATCAAAGTTTATATTAACGATAAACTGGTCAAGGAAACGGTGTTACCGGACGATCCGGCGGATCATCGGGGGGTACTGTCCTGGTTTTCACAATTACAGGACAGTAAACTCCGGGAGGCCGGATCTTATGGATATCTGGTAAAAGTACCTTTAGAGGGAAACACTTTAGCGGATGTCAAGTCTCAAGGATTCTTAAAGGTGAGACTGGAGTCGGTCAATGGGGGAGGGCTGGCCATTTATGGTAAGAATTTTGGGAGGTATCCGTTGGGGCCTTCGTTGGTGATTAAGGAGTAGGTTTAATTCCCTAAAGGGGTGAAGACTTTTACAGATCCTCCCCTTAAGCCCCTCAGGGAGGGGCCATGTTGGTCAATTGAGGAGAGAGTATCCCTGTTCCATTGGAATAGGGGGACATGGCTTCGTAATAGTATGGTGGACTCTTGCTTTTTCAAGTAAATCCACGGCCTATTAAAGTTATCAAGGATGCCCCCTGGGGTTACTTACCGCTGGCATAGGCATTAATTGTTACCTGCTTAAAGCAGGTTCTGCTAATTTTTCTCAACTGCTAAAGGGAGGTCCTTCGGCAATTCACATGGTTTGGGCAGGGCCAATAGATATATTTTCCAGATGTTGAATCTGACTTTCAAAATCCACAGTTGAAATAATGAAATTACTGGACGGTTTATATTCTTATGAGATTATCCTGCTGATCCTGGGGGTAATTCTATTCATAGTACTCACCATTGCGCTCTTGTATATGATTATGAAACATCGACCTATCAAGAGCTTAGCACTATTCTTTCCCATCCCCATTGTGATGATAGGGTTTCCGGGCATTCAAAGTTTTCAATTAGGCAAGGACCTTTTGACTGTGGAAAGGGAAAAACAACAGCTCATGGAAAATCCTGCAGATTCAGCCGCTCGAGCGGATCTGACCAAGAAGCTTGAAGTATTGACTTCCAGGCCAATTAGTAATCCGAAAGCTTTGGTCAGTATTGCGGAAGCCCAGGCAGTAGTAGGGGATAGCGTTAAGGCTTGGGAAACTTCTGAAAAACTATTGCAGAAAGATCCACAAGCTGCGGAAGCAAAGCGCCTGAGGAAGCAACTCTCCACTCCATCGGTATTATTGAATAAGGATTTAGCTAAACTAAAAGAAAATCCTGATAATCAAGAAGCTAAAGCATCATTGGCTAGAAGCCTGGATAGCATTGAGAACCATATAATAACGTTTGACCCTTATGTGGGTTATCAGGCTGCCCGTGCACATTTGGTTTTGGGCGACACCGCAACTGCTAAGACAACACTGGATTCTATTGCCGTGCAATATCCCAGTAATAAACGCATTAAAACCTTAAGGCAAAAGATAGGTAACTAATTAAAAGTTTTGGCCCATAAAAGGCAATGGTTAGTCTGTTACAGTGAAACGAATCACCCCAACTCCCTCAAATCCAATGGCAATTTCCGCACTCGCTTTCCTGTCAAGTCAAAGATGGCATTGGCTAATGCCGGGGCTACTGTAGGAAGCCCCGCTTCACCAGCACCGTCCGGTGGAGCATCACTTTTCAGTATAATGGTATCGATCTGCGGACATTGCGACATACGCAACAGGGGATAGGTGTTGAAATTTTGCTCCACAATAGCTCCATTATCTACGGTTAATCCGGCATATGCCGCCGTCAATCCCATAACAATGGAGCCTTCGGTTTGAGCCTTTACGGTATCAGGATTGATACAGATGCCCAAATCAATGGCGGTGGTGATCTTGGTAGGTACTACCATTCCGTTGCGCCGGGCAACTTCAACTACCATTGCAAAGTAAGCCCCGGAGCGTTCCACGGTGGCAATACCTTTTCCTATGCCTGGTTTGCGTTCTTTCCAGTTAGTGGCTTTGGCCACTTCCTTAAGCACTCTGATGTACCGGGGATGATCCAACATTTGCAGCCGGAATTCCACAGGATCCTGACCGGCTTTATGCGCTAATTCATCGATAAAGCTTTCATGGGCAAAGGGGTTGGTAGAATGATATACCGCTCGCCAATAGGCAATGGGGATGTGCCTGCGCTGCAACACTCCCTTAACGGAAAAATTAGGGATCTTGTAATCAATATTAATACCACCCATCAATTGCCTGCCGGCCTTCATATTGTTGCCGGTCTGATTGCGGATCTCCTGGGCAATAACTTTGTGTTCCAAGGCTGCTATTTTACCCTGTTCGTTCAATACAGCTTTACACACATTATAGCTGCAGGCCCGGAAGGGTCCCTGGGTTTGGTCTTCTTCTCGGGGCCACATGACTTTCACTGGAGCTCCGGTTTGTTTTGACAGGTCAGCGGCTTCCTCCACTACATCGCTGTTGGATCTTCGGCCAAATCCCCCTCCCATAAATGTGTAGTTGATGGTAATGTTTTCTTCTGCTATGCCGTGCTTGCGGGAAATAAAAGAGCGCATGCCATTGGGATTCTGAGTGGATCCCCAGAAAGTAGCTTTGTTTTCTTCTATATGTACAGTGGCATTCATGGGCTCCATGGGCACGTGGGCCTGATAGGGGGTTTCGTAGGCAGCTTCAATAACTTCATTAGCGTTGTTGAAGACTTGTTGCGCATTGCCGTTCCCGAATAATTCATCGCCGGGTTGGCCCGCGGCTGCCAGGGATTCCTGTCTGATGCTTTCCGCGTTCACTTGATCCAACCCTTTCAGATCCCAATCCACTTTCAGAGCTTTGCGGCCCTGTACTACCGACCAATAGTTTCTACCCACCACCGCTACTCCCTCAATAGTTCGACCATAGACGCCTCTTGAGGTTTTAAGCACATGAGTGACACCTGGTTTACGAAGGACTTCGTCACGGTTGTAGGATCTGGCAGTTCCCAGAAACTGTGGGCAATGCACAATGGTAGCGTACAGCATGCCCGGTACCTGCAGGTCCATGCCAAATTTTGCTTGCCCATTGGTCTTCAGAGGTATGTCCTGGCGGGCTACCGAAGTACCGATTATTTTAAATTGATCTGGCGATTTCAAGGAGGGGTTTTTAGGTACCGGCAGCTTGCTGGCGGCTGTTACTAAATCTCCATAGGTTAAACTTTGGTCATTCGGACCGATAATCCTGCCATCTTTGGCTTGGCATAGACTACTGGAAATATTCCATTGTTCGGCAGCGGCTTGCTTGAGCATTTCCCGGGCGCTGGCGCCCATCATTCTTAGTTTTTCAAATTCCGTTTGAATGCTGCGGCTGCCTACCACCATTTGTCTGCCGTAAAGATCTTGATCGGCCGGAGATTGCCGGATCTCTACTTGGTGGATGTCCACCTCCAGTTCCTCTGCCAGGATCATGGGAATGGACTGAAAGGTACCTTGGCCCATTTCCGGTCGGTGATTGAATAGTACGATATGGCCGTCGCTGGTGATACTGATGAATTGGTTGAGATCTATATTGGACAAGGCATGGTTGGCTTTTACCACCATGGAATCCTTGGATTCACCGGGTATGAAGCCCAGTACTAACGCGGAACCGGTTAAGGAAGACAACTCCATAAATTTTCTTCTGGATATCTGTGCCATGGCTATAAGGTTGAGGCAGTTTTAATGGCTTTCTTGATCCTGGGGTAGGTCCCGCACCTGCAGAGTATGGAATCCATGGCTAGGTGGATCTCTTCATCCAAGGGATTGGGGTGTTTATCTAGCAAAGCCGCTACACTCATGATCTGGCCGGACTGGCAAAATCCGCATTGGGGTACCTGTTCCTGGATAAATGCTTTCTGCACCGGGTGGTCATTGTTTTCTGATAGCCCTTCAATAGTAATTAGTTCTTTACCTTCTGCCAGAGAGGTGGGAATTACACAGGCTCTCATGGGCTCACCGTCCATAAGCACGGTGCAGGCCCCACATTGGGCAATGCCACAAGAGAACTTGGTACCGGTGAGCCCCAAATAATCCCGTAGGGCCCAAAGTAACGGCATACTAGGATCTACGTCGATTTCTTTTTTCTGCTTATTGACAAGCAAGGTTAGCTTGGCCATAGTCCGTTTAGTTTGTTAGTTACATAAGTTAGCTAATTTCAAGAACTGAGTCCAATAAAATGGGAGTTTTGAATTTGCCTCAACTTGACAATCCCCCCATTAATCACTACATTCTATGGAGTCAAAAACGTTGCTCAACCGACTGGGAATCACAAAAACAACAACATAAACTTAACACCATGAAACTGCTGGCGAAAACGGGTTGCCTCTGGGCGGTCCTGTCACTTGCTGTGCTGCATTTGGCACAAGCTCAATTAGTTACAGCTGATCCAAACAGGCCGTTCTTCCAAAAAGGGAACACCTACTTCAGTCTCAATCAAGACTTCACCTACAATGCTTTCAATCTCAAATTTGATGGTGAAGATATTCTTGATGAGTTCAGCTTACGCAGCCGCTTGCAATGGAACCGGGCTGTAACCGATAAGGTTGGAGTAGGCGCTAGGGATCGGGCCGACCAAAATATACTAAAAGACGACAATGATGGCCGTTTTTTGGGCCGCGAATGGACGTTCAGTGTGGGAGGTGATTATGTCTTTGACTTAGGAGGTGATAAGCAGTTAATCACAGGGTTTCAAGTTGGCTATGGGCAAATAAATAACAAGTCGGAGTTCAACGGTAATGAGAATGAAAGTAAAGATGATCTGATAATAGCCGGAGTCAATGTGGCTTATCCCATACAATTGTATCAATCGGATCTCTTTATAGTGCCCAAAGCAGGTTACCGGTTTCGCAATCAGTCCGGAGACAACCAGGATATTGATACCCACTCCTTTTTTGCGGGATTCGATCTGTATTCCAGTATTCCTTGCCAGGGTTGGTGGTATAACGAAGGTGTAAACATGAAAGAAGAGTACCGCTATACCCCTGGAACTCAGATGTGGGGCAGTGGTACCAAACTACGATATAAGCGTAGTAATATCACCAGCGACTTTGTGAGCGGAGGACAGGGCGAAGAAACGGAAAATCGTTTTCTGGTAGGTGTGGACTATTCGTATTACGTGGCTAAGAATTTTTCTTTAGGTGGAAGGGCTAGTTTCAACACCACCACCACTTCAGATGACAATTCTGATTTCAAGACCACCAGTACTAATTTTGAGGTAGTGCCTAGATTACGCTGGCATTTTGCCAAGGGATGGTGGAATGACGTGTACCTGGAGGGGGCAGGAGGATTCAGTAGCAGCAAAGTCGACAATAATGGTTCCAGTGAGAATAAAGTCAATACCGTGATTGCCGAGGGAGGCCTAGGAAAATTCTGGCCCTTAACCCCCAACCTCTTCCTCAATTCAACCGTCCGCTATGCTTATAACAAATCAGAGGATCCGGACGACAGCGATGAACAGGAATTAGAGCGTACGGGACTTCAGGTAAGTTTAAGACTTAACTATTCTTTTTAAGGCACTATGGTATTTTTTGGAAGTCTTATTTTCAAGGCTGCAGGCAGTACTTTAACCTCAAAAGGAGGACTCCCCATATATTCGCCATCAATATGAGCATGTAAAAAATCATTTTGATCAATATGAACTTCCTGGGCTTTATACAATTCCACCTTCTTCAGTTTATGGTGCGTCCCGCGAGCTAGTTTTGGAACGTGTACCAATCTTTGCCCAATATGGAGATTGCCCACTTCACAGACATCTAAAAAGCCATCAAAAAGGTTGGCCTGGGGAGTAAGTCTAAATCCATTACCAAATGTAGTACCGTTGGCTACACATAGCAGCAGCAATCTCTGCTGACGTTCAACATCATCTACTCTGAATTTGAACTGCTGACTTTTATAGGCTAGCAGATTCCGTAAAACGTGGTAGTAATACTTGCGGGATCCACTTAAGATGTTCTTCTTGAATAGCAGATCGTAAATAACTTGTCCATCCAGGCCTACGCCTACTCCGTTGATGAACTTTCGTTGGTTACACAAACCCAGGTCAATGGTGTGCACGAGTCCTTCCAGGGCATTTATTACCTGGTGTTCCAGGGATTGAAAATGGAAATTCTTGGCAAAATCATTGCCGGAGCCGTTTGGGATGAATGAAAATACTAAGTCGGGGTTATCAAATCCGTTAATAACTTCGTTCAGTGTGCCATCGCCTCCAATGGCGATGATATCGGTATGATCACGGAGCTGCCGTTTAACCAGCTCAGTGGCATTGAGGTCAGGCCGGGTATAGAAGAAATCGTGATGGTGTTTGTGTGTATCGAAATAGCGGTTCAGTTCGCTGATAATTTTTCCTAAACGATGCCGTTTTCCGGTTTGGGGATGAACGATTATCAGATAATTTCTAGGCATGTTAGGACTTATATGGTTTAACACCTATGGAAAATGCCCGGGCAGGATTATGCACTAAAATCTGATCGATATCCTGAGAGGTAATTCCTTCCTTTTTTAGTGCGGGGATCAAATATTCGAATACTGCGGTGTAGCCTCTAAATTCTCCGCCGTTTGTTTCACCGGGAGAGTACCATCCCGCATCATGGGACAGCAAAATGTGATCCAAATATCCGCTTTGCTTAAGATTTAGGATCATATCCACATACTTTGAAGCGTTACTCAGGCTTACATTATCCAGACTGATCCAAGCTCCTTGGGAGGCCGCTTTACTATAAGTGGAAAGGTCGTCTTCATTTTGTGCATGTGTCCAGATGAATGCCCGAGGGTGCACATCATTCTCCTTAAGGATCTCGATTTGTTCAAGGGCCGGTTCTGCCAATCCGGTGTGCGAGGCGATAGTCAGTCCTGTCTTTAAGTGGGTAAGCGCAGCCGCCTTAATAAGTTTTTTGTGAAATTCTGAAAGGGGACCCGGGCTTACCCCGGTTTTAATGAATCCCGGTCTTATATTGGTGCTCTGCATACCAAATTCGAAATCTTTAATCCAACGGTCGGCCAATTGAGTAGCGGATTCTTGGTAGGCGTGCTTGGGAATATGCCTGTTGTTATTGGCTCCGTAGTAACCGGTATTGGTGACTATATGCATATCGGTAACGGAAGCTAACTTCTTTAATAACTTCACGTCTTTGCCGATAAAACTGGGAGTAAACTCAAAGAACGTTTTGCATCCATACTTTTTCAGTTCCAATAAATGAGGTATAACTACCTCCAGGACCTCATCATGATCCCACCAAATGTCACCTGCAGCTCCCTGAAAATCCACCAATACATGTTCATGGGTAAGGGTTAATCCCATATCCGCTGCCTTTACTTTCCCATTAACCGACATGATAGATCCTGCCTTTCCGTTAACAGCGAAACCATTTGCTCCCCACATAAAACCTGCTAAGCTCAGCAAGCTGCGCTTAAGGAATATTCTTCGGTTACTGATCATTTTTAGTTTTGAAATAAAAGAGCTAATCCAATATAAAGATTTGTAAAGACTTCCACTCCTGGTTAAATTATATCTTGTTCGTTAATCTCTTTGCTTATGAAAAATTCACAAAATAAATCGACCCGCAGAACCTTCCTTAACACCCTTGGTTTAAGTGGTCTTAGCTTGGCAGGAATGGCCTTTGCACCCATTGAAGAACAATTGGAATATACCACTCAGAAAGTGAATCGCAGTTCCAGTCCTTCAGAACTTAAGATCACCGATATGAGGATTGCAGAGATCAGTGGGGTGGTGTTTAGAACGCCTATAGTAAGGATCTATACCAATCAGGGTATTGTGGGTCACGGCGATGTGAGGGATGGAGCTGCCAAGCAATATGCGTTATTCTTGAAAAGTAGGTTGTTGGGAGAAAACCCCTGTAACGTGGAGCGTTTGTTCAAAAAGGTCAGTCAGTTTGGTCATCACGGTCGTCAGGGTGGCGGAGTTTCCGGTGTGGAGATGGCGCTTTGGGACATAGTAGGGAAGGCCTATGGCGTCCCGGTCTATCAATTGTTAGGAGGGAAGTACCGCGACCAGGTCAGATTGTACTGCGATACCACCATCAGCAAAGATCCGCAGGAGTATGCCCAGCGCATGCAGGCCAGGATCGATAAAGGGTATACCGCTTTGAAAATGGACATTGGTACTAACTTATTGAAGGATATTCCCGGTACGCTCATCAATGCCCCGGACGGGCAGCTCAAACCGTACCAGCATGAGTATCGAGGTTATAACCTCACCAAACACCCCTTCACCCGGGTACAAATAACTGAAAAAGGCGTGAACAAGCTTTGTGAGTTTTTGGAAGTGATGCGTAACCAAGTAGGCTATGAGATCCCTATGGGCACTGACCATTGGGGCCACTTTGGGGTAAACGAAGCCATTAAAATAGCCCGTGCCGTGGAGAAGTATAACCTGGCTTATATCGAGGATATCATACCCTGGGAATATACCGATCAATGGAAAGAGATCACGCTTTCCACTACCACACCAACCCAAACCGGTGAGGATATCTACCGTTTGGAGGGAGGATTCCAAGAGTTGATTGAAAAGAGGGCGGTGGATATCGTGCACCCCGATCCAAACACAGCCGGCGGTATTCTGGAAACCAAGCGTATCGGTGATTACGCTTCGGCTCATGGCGTAGGTTTTATGCAGCATCATGCCGCCGGGCCAGTTTCTTTTCTAGGAGCAGTTCACTCGGCAGCGGCTACCGAGAATTTTATGTGGTTAGAGCATCATGCCGTGGATAATCCGGAATTCGAAGACTTGGTGCAGGGTATAGAAAAACCACTGGTGCAGGACGGGTATGTAAAAGTGCCGGAGTCACCAGGATTAGGCGTTGAATTAAATGAAGAAGTGGTTAAAGAGTTTTTGATTAAAGGAGAGAAATTATTTGCACCTACTCCGGAGTGGAATGAGATCCGTTCCTGGGACCGACTATGGAGTTAGAAGGCGGCCGTTTGTAAGGTTACCATAACCGGTTTCAAATATTAACAGTATGCGCCTCCTCCAGTGTGCGTTTCTTATTATATTTTTCAATCCAGGACTGATAGCTCAGGGGGTTCCCGCCAGTGGTGACTTTCAATTTACCATGAAAGCGGAGGCCCGGATATATATTGGCTTTAAGGGCGCTGTGGGATTTTCTGCGAATCTAGCCGCTGGGGTTACCCAGCGATTAGGCAATTTTCAGTGGGGAGGCACCGCGGCGATCAACCTCTATCAAGGGGGGATCGGTGCAGTACTGTCCTCTCAAAACCGCCAATCCCGGGGCCGTAACCAGTTTAATACGGATATAATATTGTCTGGATCAGCCACTTTAGGAGACGGTCGACACGATACCCTGCCATTATTGACTTTCAACCATGCTTATCCGGCTGTGATATTACAAGGCTATAAAAAGTCTATTACGCATGCACAAAATTTCGTATTTAACTTTAGAGGGCGCCATCAGCGGTTAGGCACTTATGGGATCAAATTGTATAATGTATACTTGCAACTTTACAACGACGTAGATATCTTTTTGGGGGATGCTGATGATCGTTTTTGGACAGGGGGCGGTAGCATTTCGGTTTATCTTACTAATAGTTACTATATAACTTTTGGTACTGATGTCTTCACCGGAGAACGCAACCCTTTGCGGAGTTCACATCCGCAAAATCCACCTCGTGGCTATCCTTATGAAGATTATGATCAAGCCCCGGGAGATCAGCAACTGAATATTGGCAAGTTATTTCTGCAGTTGAATAGCTTTGAACATAATTTCAATTTTGAAATCTCACGTACAGGACGACAGGATATGGCCTTTCAAAATATCATCCATAAGTGGTATGGAACGCCCTATTTTGAGTCATCGGCTGTTAACCAATGGAATGTAGGCCTGGGTATTCAACATTATGGTGAGTAATATGAGACTTGTACATATCATATGGTGTTTGTTACTGGCATTGGGATGCTCCCGGGAAATACCACGCAATTTGCAGGATCGCTATAGGATTCCCAAGCACTCTTATGAACAACTTTCCCAGGCAAACGGGGTTTGGCAAGGTAAGCAAATTGTAGGAGTGGATTCCGTAGTACTGTATGATTTCTTTAGGTTTTCCTCCAACGGCCGGGTATTATACAGTTCAGGGATCCCAGAAGACTCCTTATCTTTGCGCTATAATGATTTCTCCAAAGGATCTATGGGTCGATTCGAACTCACAGATGAGTCGCTGCGCATGGAGATATGGCAAGGGCGTTATGACAAGTTTGTCCAATATCAAGGACATTTTCGGGGAGATAGTCTGATCATTACATCATCCCGTCAACGAGGGTTTTTCAAGGCACGTCTGAAAAATTTTCAATTGATCTACATTAAAAGCGAAATTAGCAATCTTCAAGAAATGCCAGAATAGAAAGGAATTAATAAACTGATATACAGTTGTTTAACATGATCAGACAATTGCCGGCTTAAAATCTTCTTCTTTGAAATGCCTGAACAAGAATTCATGGGCATTACCATAAAACAGCTTTTCCAGAACCTCCTCTAGACTCTGTTGGTTCATGATGGTTTCTATTTCCGTCGGGGTCATGACCGCTTCATCCTCGATGTGTAAGATGTCCTTTCCTTCCCTCACATATTCTGCCATGGACTGGCGCAAACGTGGGTAGTCTGCAATAGTATCGAACGGATCAAAGGGATCAACAATGCCATCGTAGTCGCTGCCTATGGTAATACCACTCCAGTTGCTGCGGTTGGAGATATTATGGGTAGTCTGTAACTGGACCTTTGCCACATGAAAAATATTGGACCAGAATAGTTTTAAATACAGATCCTTTATCGCTTCTTTTTGGTCCTCCAATTTCTTTTTCTGATGCTTGAAGAGATAACCTGGCATTCTTCCTTCGTGTAGGCACAGGCCGATCAGGCCATCACTTTTAAAAGTGATGGCAATATCCTCGTTGGTCAGGTTTATACCCCAGCGACTGAAAAAGCTATGGCGATCCAGTTCCATATTATTGGGTTTGCTTTTTGCCTCCTCTAGAGTCGACCATCCGCTGACCGCTCCGTGACTGTGAATAATGGGGATTGGATCATGGGCATAATCTTGGCTTAGCATCTGATAGAATTCCTGCCTGGACTGAGGGGACATATGCTTGGTGTCAATCAGTATTCGCTGTCCATTTTGCTTAGAAAGTAAAGCCTTCAATACCTTTCGGCCCAACGATGAGATACCCAGTTCCAGACTGGGGCGCTGATCGAAAAGATGCCGTATTCCGGGAGTATAAAACGTCTTGATAAACTTGATCCAAGGCGAACGGTCGGATAAACTGGTAGCATGGCCCCCCAGCAAATTATTGAAATGGTGACTGAAGGTTACAAAGAATGGAACAGGCCTTTGGCCGGCATTGCTTTTTACTACATCAATGTTTTTTAAGAATGACGATTCAATGATTTGCTGTTGCTGTGGAGCCAGTTGTTCGTAGGGTTTGTCAAAAGGATTGGCAAAGGCATAATTGCCGAAGGTGTGGGCTCCTTCCACGCTAAATATTCCCACCAGGTTTTTGGGATCCTGGATAAGCTGCTGGTACTCCTGGTAATTGCGCGCTAATTGGAATCGATAGCCTTCATATTGGGGGTCGTCGGTTTGGTGATTCTTGGGGTCCATCAGGTAATCCAACTCTTCAAGATATTCGGAAAAGTAGTCTACCCCTTTGTCCGAAGCTGCTTCATCAATACGTCTTTGGATCTCCGTTTTGGGTATGCCTAATACTGCTTCACCTAGAGTAGAGTATTTTCTTTTAGGTAATAAGAACTTAAAGAGCAACTTAAATGGCTTTTGAGGACAAACCTGCATGAAAGGTCTTTCAAAGGGATATATGGAAACAAACAACAGACGGGATTTCCCGTCGACACAGGCTTTCAAGTTGGTCTGGCTTCCCCTGGCAATAGCCTGTATGGCTTTCTGGATCTGCTTGTTTAAGTCCCCGATAGCGTTGCTGGGTGGGTAATGGGTCCACATATCGCAGTTCTGGGAATCGGAACTAAAGCCTTTCAGGCTGGGATGACAGTGAAGGTCGGAGTTGAGCTCCATAAAATCGATTTGTAAATCAAGATAAAAATTATTCCATAGACTCCTTTACCTGACCGGTTACTGCTGTCACCAGGGCCGCCGTCAGTCCTCCGCTACCAGCAAAGATAGCCGCCTTAACACTGCTCATGTCCAGTTGTCCACCTAGCAGGTAATCAATAACAAAGGGCAAACCCGCGGAGAGTACCGCTACTATAAGGGCGGCTCCCAGCTTGCGGAAGTTCTGCAACACCACGGCAAACAGATAAAAGCTCAATACCACACCAATACCGGCGATCAGCACACCATAAACAATGGTAAGGTTATAATCTTTCAGGGTCCGGGCATATTCCGCGTCAATCAGATAGATTATGCCGCAAATGGCCCCGAACAATAGCAGGAGCAATAGAATATCGGAGAGTACCGCTCCGGAAAGTAGGCGCATCTGATAATTTCGAATGGCTTGATAGAATTTTGGATTTATTTTGACCTTTTTTGGTCTTATTTCAGCACCTTCCAGCTGATCGATATCGTTTTGAAATCGGTCCCTTACGGATTGGGGAAGTATCAACCCCTGGAAAGTAACGGGGATTGCTGATAGGTTGTTCAATACATACATATACCAAAATCCAGCAAAGAGTATAGCGATGGCTACACCTATTTGAACACCTGTCAAAAGCTCCATACGTTGAGAAGCAAATAGATATATGATCAACACCATGATAATCCAAAAAATATTTTCAATAACATGGGCTACTGCCGTTGATCTTAAGACGGCGCTCATGGAATAGGTGAGTCCGAATTGAGAAGTATCCATAGCATCTTCAATGCTGTACCCATTGAATTGCATGTCCAAAATTTCAGTTTTCCAGATGTTCTTCCATTCAGCCTCCATCTCGTCCTCGGTAGCCCCATATCTTAGATTCTGAAAATTACCTTTCAGAGTATCGTGAAGAATGTGATTGTTGATTTCATTAAAGCGTTGGACTACAGGTTTGTCCTGAGGGGATAATTCAATCTCGATCTGTTGACTTGCTCCCATTACCGCGGCCATGGTTTGCAGGGGCAGCCCCCCAAGCTGTTCAAAAGTAGGAGGGCCGGAAACCAGACGGGGCCAGAACTTGGCCACCATAACGCCCAAAAACAGCACTATCCCAGTGGCCACAATGTAAATAAGCACTGACCACCAGTTGTTATCTAATAAGCCTCTCAATTTTTCGGTTAGCGCCCAACTGATCCACAAACAGTAAATAATGGCAAATAATTGAGTGAGCAGGCTTATTATCCCTAATATCTTGCTGACCGCTATTACAAATTTATCGGCAAAGGGATAGGATCTTTTTAAAAAAGGGGTTGGTGTCCTTACCATAGCTAGTTAATTCAATATAAGGATAATATAGTCGTAGGTCAACCCAATGACATTCAAGGTTATGGTAGGGTCATTTTGTTCAGTGTTGCTGAGGTGAGTGGTTTACTACCTTTAGGAGAAGTCAAGACCCTAATTGACCCGGTGGCTGACGGTTTTGCCCTTGAAATACTGGACGATATTCTGTGCAGCCAACACTGCCATTTGATCACGGGCCTCTAGGGTTGCCGATCCAATGTGTGGAGTGACCACTACATTTTCCATTCCTAGCAGGGGATTATTGGGCTTCATGGGTTCAGGATCAGATACATCCAGGCCCGCACCCCAAATCTCTCCTGATTTCAGCGCGGCAATCAGATCCTGTTCTTGATGTATAGGGCCCCTGGCGGTATTTACGAAAATGGCGCTGGGTTTCATTTGCTCAAAGGCCTGTTTTCCAAAGATCCCTTTGGTTTCGTCGGTTAAGGCGCAATGTACCGAAAGTACATCGCTGGAGGTAAGCAGCGTATGGAAATCAACTTTCTTGGCTCCTAGAAGAGTTTCGGCAGCTTTGTTATGGCCTCGGTTGCAATAAATAATCCCCATCCCATAAGCTCCCACACACCTCTTAGCCATCTCCAGTCCAATGCGCCCCAATCCATAGATCCCTAAGGTTTTCCCTTTTAATTCCTGACCTAGATGGGCTTGGGGTTGAAAAAAACCCCATTGGCCGTTGATTATGGATTTGTGCAAATAGCATAGCTTACGCGATGCCGCCAGCATTAACATAAAGGAAATATCGGCAGTGGCATCGCTCATTGCTTCCGGAGCATTTCCCACTATTATACCAGCATCGGTTGCAGCTCCAACATCAATATTATCATATCCGGCGCCGTACTGCGAGATGATTTCCAGGTGTAGGTTATCTTGTATAAAGGCCGCATCGATGTGATCCATGGCCGTACTGAGCAGCCCCTTGCAGGATTTTGCTTTTTGCGAAAGTTGACCGGGTGTTAATGGTTGCACCTCTTTCCATACTTCCACTTCCAATCCCGCTGCTTCTAACAGATTGATGCCCACTTGAGGTATGTCTAAAGTCACCAATACTTTCATTAGAACCAATGTACTACTTTTTTGAAATTAAGTTCTGGCTGTTGATCACTCATTAACTGCGCTGCCCTAAAAAACCGAAATCTAGTTGACAATTAGCGGAATTCTACGCTCCTTGTATGGTCTCACCAACCTCACCAGCTGTGAAACAATACCTGGCTCTATTACTGTGTCTTAATTTTTCTATGGTCTATGCCCAGGTGGTCGCTCCACCCAGCCTGGAGGTGGGCCTTTCTCAGGTTCTAGGTACCAAGGGTACCATAGATATTGAGATTTTGGCAGATATAATTGCGGAGAAACAAGGGGAGCTTAAAAAGGAGTTTGTCAAGAGAAGCGTACTCAATCATTTGGAGAACCAGAGTTATGTGGTTTGGGAATACGCTTATAATTCAATGGACATTCTTGGGATTTCTACGAACCGGTTTTGTCACGGCATCTTAGTCAAAGCACCTTCCGATACATGAGAGGAATTCTGAGACATCCCGATATGGATGTACAATTGAAGCGTGTGCAATCCCTTATTCCCCCAGAGCGTTAGGTTTTGTATATTTAATCATGAATATATCAGTCGATTACCAACAATTGCTTCAAAACCAAGCTTTCATAGGAGGCCGCTGGATATCCGCTAGTGACGGAAAGGTATTTGAGGTAAAGAATCCATTTGACGGAGAAATCATTGAATGTGTACCGGACATGGGGGTGTCGGACACCCGTTCAGCTATCCAAGAAGCAGAAAAAGCCTTTAAGCAGTGGAGTAAAACTACCGCTAGCCAACGATCCCGGATATTACGAAAGTGGTTCGATTTGCAACTTAAGCACAAAGAGGCTCTGGCAGTTTTACTCACCTTGGAACAAGGCAAACCCCTAAAAGAGGCCAAAGGGGAAATTATTTTTGGGGCGGGGTTTGTGGAATGGTTTGCAGAAGAGGCCAAACGGGCCTACGGTGATGTAATACCTACACACAGTCGCGATAAGAGAGTGGTAACCATTAAGCAACCCATAGGAGTAGTGGCGGCTATAACGCCATGGAACTTTCCCAGCGCTATGATCACCCGCAAAGTGGCTCCGGCATTAGCGGGTGGATGTACTGTGGTCATCAAGCCAGCAGAGGACACACCCTTGTCGGCTCTGGCCCTGGCGGTACTGGCAGAAGAGGCAGGTTTTCCACCCGGAGTTATCAATGTTATTACCACCAATCGACCTGAGGAAGTGGGGTTGGAGCTCAGTAAAAACCCCGTAGTGAGGAAATTGTCGTTTACAGGCTCCACAGCTGTGGGTAAGCTGCTACTGGAACAGAGTGCCAGTACCGTAAAAAAAGTATCCCTGGAATTGGGCGGAAATGCGCCATTTATCGTTTTTAAGGACGCGGATGTTGATGCTGCAGTAGCCGGTGCCATCACTTCAAAGTACCGCAATGCCGGGCAGACCTGTATCTGTGCCAATCGCTTGTTTGCCCATGAAAAGGTATATGAGGAGTTTACCGATAAGCTTAGTACCGCGGCCAAAACCCAAACCCTGGGATCGGGATTGCAAGAAGGGACTAACATTGGTCCTATGATCAACGGGGAGGCTCTACAAAAAATGGAATCCCTGGTAGCAGACGCCATTGAAAAAGGCGCCAAGGTGTTAACCGGGGGAGAAGTATACGACATTTCAAGCGGGCACAATTTCTTTCAGCCCACGGTGCTAACGGAGGTGAATACCAGCATGGCTATAAGTGAGGAAGAGATCTTCGGGCCAGTAGCTCCGGTGTTCTCATTTAGTGATGAGGAAGAAGTTATTGCCATGGCCAACAATACTCCCTATGGCCTGGCCGCCTATTTTTATGGCAACGACTACCGCCAGATCTGGCGCGTGGCCGAGGCACTGGAGTACGGTATGATCGGTATTAACACCGGTATGATCTCCACGGTAGTAGCTCCTTTTGGAGGACTCAAGGAAAGCGGAATTGGCCGGGAAGGCTCCAAATATGGCATTGATGAATACCTGGAGTTGAAGTACCTGTGCTTTGGTGATATCGAGTGATCAGTCCAGTATTCTGCCAGGATTTAGTATGCCCTGTGGGTCCAGGGTTCTTTTGAGAGTATTCATGAGGGCTATTTCTTCTGTGGAACGTGACAATTTGAGATAAGGTTTCTTATCAAGACCTATGCCGTGTTCAGCGGAAATGGAACCACCAAGGTTATTTAAAGGTGCATAAACGATTTCATTGATCCTTTGTGTGAGCTCATCGGATGGCTCCTTTTTATCCACTACCAGATGAATGTTGCCGTCAGCCACATGACCAAAAGGGAAAACCTTTATTACTTCAGATTCCATCATTAATTCATCCAGAAGTTGATCTACCAAGGGCCCTATTGCAGCTATGGGCAAACTAATGTCGAAATGCTGCGGATTGCGGCACTGTCCTACCATCCGGTCCACCTGCTCTCGGATTTCCCAAATTCGTTCCAGTTCGCTGGCCGAAGTGGCGGGAACAGCTTCCTTTATCAGGTTAAGTTGCTGAGCCTTTTCAAGCAGATGAAATAGTCTCTCTTGGTCACCCTGTTGCTCACTACCGAGGCTCTCCAACAGTACATAGTAAGGATATTGATAGTCAATAGGAGCCTTATTGTCAGCAGTTTGAGCCCGATAGGTAATGTTCCACATTAACTCAAAAGCACTGAGTAGCCCCGCCAGTCCCTGGTCGATATATTTCAGAAACTCTACCACGTTTTGGTAGCTGTTTAGGGCTACCAAGGCACCGCACCGACTATTAGGCGCTTCGTAAAGCTTTAAAACTGCTTGAGTGACAATGCCCAGGGTTCCCTCGGATCCAATGAACAATTGCTTTAGGTCGTAGCCTGTGTTGTCCTTGATCATTTTTTTATGAGAATCTATAATAGTGCCATCGGCCATTACCGCTTGTAACCCCAGAACCAGGTCGCGGGTCATTCCGTAGCGCAATACCCGCAGGCCCCCGGCATTTGTGCTGATAATCCCACCGATCTGTGCAGAGCCTTTGGCTCCAAAGTTCAACGGGAACAGCAATTTGTGAGCCAAAGCTTCTTTTTGAATATTTTCCAGTATAACTCCGGCCTGCACGGTGATAGTACGGGATTGGGTGTCCACTTCCTGGATATTATTCATTTTTTCCAGGCTGATCACCAATTGATCCTCCTGGGCCTCGGTAGCACCTACCAAATTGGTCAAACCCCCATGTATAATGATCGGCTGGCCATGTTCATGGCAGATCCTCAAAATATGGCTAACCTCTTCAGTGTTTCTGGGAAGCAGTACCGCTTTTGCGTTTAGCGGACGATCCGCTTCCCAAATATGACTGAACCGATTGCTGACCGCTTCACCGGTTAGTATTTGATGGTTGCCCAGGGTATCATTTAATTGTTGTAATAGATCCATGCTTTAGGCCTCTGGGCAATATAGTAAAATCCGGGTTTGCAGTAGACTGCACTTTACCCTATATTCATTTTTCTAAAAACAATACAGTTTTGGCATACGAGCAACAACGGCAACGTTTGTTAATGAAATATCCCGCCATTGAGGATCTGGCTAAAAAAGCCCGCCAGCGAATGCCTCAGGTAGGCTGGGAATACCTGATCACTGGTACTGGCAGAGAGGAGCTGGTTCATCGTAATACGGCTGACTTTAACGACATAACCCTAACCCCCCAGTTTTGTAAGGGTCAACTAAACCCTCGGATACAGACCACTTTGTTCGGCCGGCAATACCAAGCCCCATATGGGGTGGCTCCCGTGGGGTTAACGGGTTTGATGTGGCCGCGGGCAGAAGTGCTGCTGGCCCAGACAGCTGTCAAACGGGGTATTCCATTTACACTGAGCACCCTGGCTACCGAGACCCCCGAAACCGTAGGGCCGCATGTGGGAGAAATGGGTTGGTTTCAATTATATCCTCCCCGTGAGCCAGAACTAAGAAGAACGTTATTGAAAAGAGCTTGGGACCACGGTTTCAGGACCTTGATGGTGACCGCCGATGTACCCACTCCCAGCCGCAGAGAGCGTACTAAAAGGGCAGGAATGGGGATACCCCCTAAGATCACCGCAAACTTCTTGTGGCAGGGGCTTACTCATCCTGTATGGTCGTGGGGCACCTTAAAAAATGGCTTACCCAGTCTACGCACCGTGGCGAATTATTCTGAATTCAGTTCCATGATGTCGGTGGGGGAGTTTGTGCAAGATCAGATGGGTGGTAATCTTTCCTGGGAATACTGTCGTCAAGTGCGCGATGAATGGGAAGGTCCTGTGGTAGTCAAAGGATTGCTGCATCCCCGGGATGCGGAAATGGCTGTAGAAATTGGCATGGACGGGGTAGTGGTTTCTAATCATGGCGCCAGGCAATTTGATGGGGCACCCAGTGCCATTAAAGCACTGCCCGAGGTGGTAAAGGCGGTAAAAGGTAAAACAAAGATCCTGATGGATAGCGGAGTACGCTCGGGCCTTGATATCTTGAGAGCGTTGAGCTTGGGCGCTGATTTCGTCTTTCTGGGAAGGGCATTCATTTATGGAGTGGCTGCTTTGGGCAAAATCGGCGGGGAACACGTGGTAGAGATCCTCAGTGGCGACCTTAAAAATAACATGTCACAAATGGGAATAGAGGACTTAAATGAGCTTTATGATGGAATGGGATCCTAAAGTTATACAAGCGGCAGACCGACTGCGTTTGGCAGCTGAAGAAAACTCCCCCTGCAAGCCAGTAAGAGACCTCCTGGGTGCTGATGATGTGGAGAGCGCCTATCAAGTTCAGTTTAGGAATAACCTGTGGCGACTGGACCAAGGAGAAGAAATGGCCGGATGCAAAATAGGGCTTACCTCCAAAAAGGTGCAAGAGCAAATCGGTGTGGATCAACCGGATTTCGGTTGGCTTTTTAGATCTAGTATGATAGATAGCGGAGGTAAAGTGTCCTGGGATGACTTGATGCAGCCCAAGGTGGAAGCGGAGGTAGCCTTGGTTTTGGACCATGACCTGGAGGGGCCGGAGATTAGTATGAAGGATTTAAAGGAGGCTGTAGCCTATGCCGTGCCTTCCATTGAGATAGTAGGCAGCAGAATTGAAAATTGGGATATTCGTATCGCCGATACCATTGCCGATAATGCTTCAGGCAGTCATTATGTTTTGGGCCACCATAAGACGGTGTTAGATGCTCTTGATTTGAGTGAATGTAAGATGCGGATGTATTGCAACGGAGCTCTGGTATCCACTGGCAGCGGACAAGATTGCCTGGGATCGCCTTTAAATGCCGCGCTGTGGCTAGCCCGTAAAATGGGAAAATTAGGATCCCCCTTGAAAAAAGGGAATGTCATATTAACAGGAGCCTTAGGACCTATGGGTAAGGTTAGTCCTGGAGATCTTATAGAAGCGGAAATCAGCCCCTTGGGTTCCGTATCGGTTGAATTCGGCAGGAGCTAGATGGAAAAGGTAAAATGTGCTATTATCGGATCGGGAAACATTGGGACGGACCTAATGATCAAGATCCTACGTAATTCAACGATGTTAGAGCTTGCCGCCATGGTGGGGATCGATGATAAATCCGAAGGACTAGCACGGGCTGAGAGACTGGGAGTATCTACTACCCATGAAGGAATTGAAGGTCTGCTGAAAATGCCTGTTTTCCCTAAAATAAATATCGTATTTGATGCTACTTCTGCAGCAGCTCATAGGGCCAATCATCAAGTGATCCAACAATTTCCACAGAAAAGAATGATAGATCTTACACCCGCGGCCATAGGCCCCTATGTGGTGCCGGTGGTAAATATGGAAGGTCATTTGGACGTGGATAACCTGAATATGGTGACCTGCGGGGGACAAGCCACTATTCCTATTGTCGCCGCCATATCTCAGGTGTGCAAAGTTCATTATGCCGAAATCGTGGCTTCAATCGCCAGTAAGTCTGCAGGTCCGGGTACCCGCGCCAATATAGACGAATTCACGGCCACCACTGCCAGAGGTCTGGAGGTTGTAGGGGGTGCGGAAAAGGGTAAGGCTATTATTATTCTTAATCCTGCGGAACCACCTCTGGTAATGCGGGATACTATTTTTACACTTAGCGATGGGGCCGATCCGGAACAGGTAAGAGATAGTATCAAAAATATAATAGAGCAGGTTCAGGAGTACGTTCCAGGTTACCAATTACATCAGGAGGTGCAGTTTGAGGAAATACCAGCGGATGAAGCAGTTATAATTGAAGGTTTAGGTCCACGATTCGGACTTAAAACCACGGTGCTGCTGCAAGTCACCGGTGCCGGGCATTACCTGCCGGAGTATGCCGGTAATCTGGATATCATGACCTCCGCGGCCATGGCCACAGGAGAAAGGCTGGCAGCTTTCAAATTTGAGACTATGTGATATAACTTAGTTCCTTATGAAAAAACTCTACATCCAGGACGTGACCTTGCGTGACGGCATGCATGCGATCAAACATCAATACACTAAAGAACAGATCAAGAAAATTGCTTTAGCCCTGGATGCCGCCCGGGTGGATGCCATCGAAATAGCCCATGGCGATGGATTGTCAGGAGCTGGTTTTAACTACGGATTTGGCGCACAATCCGATTGGGAATGGCTTGAAGGCATAGCCAACCAGTTGCAACATGCCCGTCTCACTACTTTGTTGCTGCCCGGTATCGGGACTATAGAAGATCTAAATCGGGCCCGGCAATTGGGCGTGGAGTCCGTAAGAATTGCCACTCATTGTACAGAAGCGGATATTGCGGCACAACATATCGATGCTGCCAAAAAACTAGGCATGGATGTAGCGGGATTTCTTATGATGGCTCATATGAATGATCCGCAAGGCCTCACTCAGCAAGCACTGTTGATGGAATCTTATGGGGCAGATTGTGTTTATGTCACAGACTCTGCGGGAGCTTTGCTGATGGCAGACGTGGAGGATAGAATAAAACTATTCCGGGAGCGTTTACGCCCGGAAACGGAAATAGGCATCCATTGTCATCATAACCTTTCCCTAGGTGTTGCCAATACTATAGTAGCCATGGAGCATGGGGCCAACCGCCTGGACGCTTCCCTTACAGGAATGGGTGCAGGAGCGGGCAATGCGCCTTTGGAAGTGCTAATTGCGGTATTGAACAGAATGGACATTGCCCACTCCTGTGATCTTCACGCATTAATTGACGCTGCAGAGAAGTTAGTGCGGCCACTACAAACCAGGCCTGTGCGTGTTGATGGGCAAACACTGCCACTAGGTTATGCCGGAGTGTATTCCAGTTTCTTGCTACATGCCGAAAAGGCTTCAAAGGCTTATGGTGTGGATACTCTGGAAATTCTGGAAGAAGCTGGCAGAAGGAAATTGGTGGGAGGTCAAGAGGACATGATCATCGACCTGGCCCTGGATTTGGCCGCAAAGTCGTCTTCTTCCACTAGGAGGAAATAAGCAGATTGCGAAACACTGTCCAAATCATGCAAATCCCTAAAATCAAGAAGATCCAGGTGAAGCCTTTGGTCAGAGGTTTTGAGGGTAGTCGGCCTTGAAGAAATGGACCAATTTGGCCACCGATTATCACTCCAGGTATGGTATAACAGATCAAGTGCCAGGGCACTGCATCCAACCCTGCGGTGCGAATCAAGGTGAGGGTATGGGCTAAGGCCGCTACTAGCATAGTACCCATTACCACCACTACGGAAGAGGCGGCCGCCACCGGCAAAGGTATTTTACCTTCTTTGATCAATTGGGGCATTACAATTTCACCAATACCTGTAGATAACATACCTGTAATAAACCCTCCTAGAATCGTGGGGATGATTCTTGGGATATAATCTTGATATTTATGTTGATTTCCCCACTTGTCTACAAGAGTCTTATAGGACCTATTTACAGGATTTCTGGGAGCAAAAAGGAAGGTGAATCCCCGGATCATAATCACCGATAACAGCAACAATAATATCCCATAGCTAAGTCTTAGCACCCATGGTGGAATCCAGTGGGCGGAAAGCACCCCCACTAACGCGGCCGGTATACTAATCACTAGGAATAGTTTGCTTATGTTGAGATCAATAAGTTTTTGTCGGTAATACCCTATTAACCCGGAAGTGAAACCAAAAGTGGACGTGAGCAAGGCCGCGGCTACCGCAGTGACCGGATCGTTCAACGGGTATTCCGGACCCAGCAAGGGCAATAGCAATAGAAATATAGGCATGAAAATAGCAGTGCCTCCAATACCGCTTAACATGGCCACAGTGGCCACACAAATTGCGATGGGGAACATAAACCAATAGAGGGTGAAATCCATTTAGGTCAACATATTCATAGACAATGAACTGATAATCAGTTAAATATAGAAGCCAATTAAACACTTAAATTAAGTTAAGCCAAGCGGTCAGCCCACATCAAAATAGCCATGGCTTCAGCCGTTTGAGACTGCTCCAAATGGTGCTGGGCCAATTGATGAAGTTCTTTTAGTTGGTCTTCATGGTTAGGGTGCTTTTTCAAAATGTCCTTAACCTGATCCAGGGATGAAATGTGATCGATGTCATCTTTATGGGGCATGCGTTCCAGATTGCCTAACCTTCCCAGGTTATTACCTGTCAGAACCGTACTGTTGCGAACACTCAAGGGTAAGCTGTCCACTCCAACACCCAGCGTGGTAAGGGGTTTGGGGATCTCAAATAAGGCATTGCCAGTGGCTCTGCAATACCAATTGCCGCCCATACGTGCTACCAGATCCAGCCTACAGGTATCCAATTTGCCTTCGGCACTTAAAAACTGCTCATCAACATGGATTAGTTCTACTCTGGAAATTACCAGGTTACCAGCACCCCCTTGATCGCCCAGCTCCACTATCCGGTCTATGGTGCACTCGAATGAAACTGGTGATTCCTTTACTCTTGGTGGACGTACTACTTGCGAAGGTACTTCTGTGAGACCAGATTTACTGAACTCATTTATGTGTGAGGGATATTCGGTGCTGGACAAGGACATTTGCTCCACCATGGCATGATTCACAACATTGATGACCACTTCAGGGACCGCACGTACATTTTCCAAGGTGTGCTTAGTGGTATTATCCCGCCCTCGACGGGCCGGGGAAAAGATCATGATTGGGGGATTGGCACTAAAAACATTGAAAAAGCTGAAAGGACTGAGATTGACTTCACCTTCCGCATTGACGGTACTGGCAAAGGCTATGGGCCTGGGGGCAACCGCCGACAGCAATAAGCCATGAAGCTGTGGTACCTGCAATTCGTGGGGATTGATGGTTTTGGTCATAGGGCAGGTAGCACTTTGGTACGAACCTCACCAAAACCAATCCGGATACCTCCAGATTCCGCATATCCTTTCATGGTAATAGTGTCGTGGTCTTCTACAAAGGTGCGGGTAGCACCGTTTTTCAACGAAATAGGTTGCTTTCCTCCCCACGACAATTCCAGCATGGAACCAAACGATCCAGGCTCCTGACCACTGATGGTTCCGGAAGCCATTAAGTCCCCAATCTTTACATTACAGCCTCCCACTGTGTGATGCGCCAACTGTTGGATCATGTTCCAGTACATATATTTAAAGTTAGATCTGCAGATTACGGATTCCTCGCCGTTTTCAGGCTGAAGACTAACTTCCAGATTGATGTCATAGTTTTTGGGACCCTGATATTGCAAGTAAGGCAACACTGGCGGATCTTGGGGAGGGCCTGGTACCCGGAAGGGCTCCAAAGCCTCTAGAGGTACTACCCAGGGGGATATGGAGGAAGCAAAGTTTTTCGCTAGAAATGGACCCAGCGGTACGTACTCCCATTTTTGAATATCACGGGCCGACCAATCATTGAGTAGCACCATACCAAAAATGTGATCCTCAGCTTGGGCGGTACTCACAGCTTCTCCCAGCGGACTGTCCTTCCCAATTACAAAGGCCATTTCCAACTCAAAATCCAGTCGGTTACTGGGGCCGAAAACCGGGGGACCGTCTGCGGGCTTAGTCTGCCCTTGGGGGCGTCGTACGGGAACTCCGCTTTCAATAATTGAAGAAGCTCTTCCGTGGTAGCCTACCGGTAAATGCCTCCAGTTAGGTAATAAAGCGTTATCAGGGTCCCGGAACATTTTACCCACATTTGTGGCGTGCTCAATGCTACTATAGAAATCCGTGTAGTCCCCAACCTGTAAGGGTAGATGCATCCTGGCCTCTGATTGTAAACAGAATAAATTCATTTGATCCTCCCAGGTGATATCCGCAGTAGTAAGCCACTGTTGCAAACGGGTTCGGATCTTATTGGTGATAGGTTTTCCTAATGCTATGTAGTCGTTCAAATAGGGATTGAGCAATACTTCCTCATTTAACTGAAACTCTTCCAGTACCTTTGTTTGGGCCACTTGATGTAGATCCAAAATATGGTTTCCGATCGCTACTCCCAAACGTCTTTGAACTTTATCCGTTGTTGAGTAGACTCCCAGGGGCAGGTTGTGAACAGTAAAGTCGGAATCCCTAGGTACCTCAACCCAGCAGTGTTTTTTCATTTAGCGTAAAGTTAGCTCCTATTTGTTGGCCAGCCGGGGTCTCACTGTTCAGATCACCCCGCTCAGGCTGCTTAAAGATAAGATACATTTTTTGCTTCAGGAAAAGTTGACTTTATTTGTTCCCGCATCGCTCCAAATTGTGTTATGGAAATTAGTTTAACCACCCCGGCCATACTCTTTCCGGCCATTTCATTGCTGCTGCTGGGATTTAGCAACCGCTTTGTAACCACTGCCACTTTGATCAGGCAGCTGAAGAATAACCTGCGACCTGAAAATCAGGGAAATGTCCATAAGCAAATAAAAAACCTGCAAACCAGGATCAGGTTGATCATTGGTATGCAGGCGTTTGGAGTATCTAGCATCATCTTATGTACATTGGCCATGATCGCCATTTACTATCAGCAAAGCATGTGGGGCAGTATTTTATTCGGTTTTAGTTTACTGTTTATGGTAATCTCCTTACTGATCTCTTTGTGGGAGGTGTTGATCTCCAGCAAGGCGTTGAATTTGGAGCTGGAGGAAATAAAAGAGATCACTTCTTCTTAAAATCCGAAATACTCCTTGGCATTGTGGTAGCAAACATTTTGTACCAGTGAACCTACTAGATGGTAATCTTCAGGGATCAACCCTTGTTGCATTTCGGTTCCTAACAGGTTACACAACAATCTGCGGAAATATTCATGCCTGGGATAAGAAAGAAAACTTCGGGAATCGGTGAGCATGCCCACGAAGCAGCTCAAGAGCCCTATATTTGATAAGGCGTTCAATTGCTTTTGCATACCGTCCAACTGATCTAAGAACCACCATCCGGAGCCAAACTGCATTTTACCTTTGAAACTACCATCATTAAAATTACCGATCATCGAGGCCAAGATCTCGTTGTCCGCCGGATTGAGGTTATATAGTATGGTCTTAGTTAACTGGTCGCTTTGATCCAGTTTATCTAAAAACCGGCAAAGGGATTGGCCTTGGGGGAAGTCGCCAATGGAGTCAAAACCCGTATCAGGGCCCAGAGAATCAAACTTTCGGCTATTAGTATTGCGCATAGCCCCCAGATGGTACTGCTGGACCCACCCCTTGGCATGGTCCATGCGTGCCAATTCCAGTAATAAATGTGATCTTAATTTCAATGATTGATCTTGATTCAACGCCTGGCCTTGTAGCAATCTTAAAAAACTAGCATTAACCTCATCACCGGTGTAAGCTTGTGAGACCACTTGGGTAAGGCCCCGATCGGAAAGCTTGCATCCATGATCTGCAAAGTAATCATGGCGATTTTGCAGGGCATTGAGAAAATCGTCTAGATTGGAGATCTCAGTTTGTGTCAGTTCCGCCAATTTGCCTAGGTAATCTAAAAATCCTGTCACATTTTCCACGTTCAGGGCGTGATCTGGTCGCCAGGTGGGGTATACTTTAAAGCCCGGATCCTGCTGGGCCAATTGCTGATGATAACTTAAGTCGTCCAATGGGTCGTCGGTAGTGCACAGCACCTCCACCTTCATTTTCTTTAACAAGGACTGTGTGCTACAGGCCGGGGATTGCAACTGCTGGTTTGCTTCATCATAGATCCTGGGGGCTGTTTGTGGGTTTAAAAGCTGATCTACTCCGAAATAGCGGTTTAACTCCAAGTGGGTCCAGTGGTACAAGGGGTTCCTCAAAGTGTGGGGAGTGGCTTCAGCCCATTTTAAGAATTTTTCTTCATCTGTGGCGTCTCCGGTGATGTACTTTTCCTCAATCCCCAATGTGCGCATAGCCCGCCATTTGTAGTGGTCACCTTTTAACCATATTTCAGTTAGATTCTGGAATTGATGGTTTTCAGCTATTTGCCGGGGTGGTAGGTGGTTATGATAGTCAATTATGGGTAATGATTCGGCATAGTCGAAGTACAACCTCTCAGAGACAGCATTCTGCAATAAAAACGAGCGATTAAGAAAGGGCTTTACCATATACCTGCAATCTGTTAATTTTAGGTTAATCCATTGGTGATACCCAATTCTAAACCTCTTAATTCTCCTAAACCTTTTAATCGGCCAATGGCGGAGTAACCTGGGAAAGGTACATCTTTCTGAAGGTCATCCAGCATTTGATGTCCGTGGTCAGGTCGCATGGGAAGACGCCAGTCATCCCGGGATAAAGCATGCCGGCCTTTCATTTCCAATATTAGGGCTTTTAAAATGGCATACATGTCCAAGTTGCCATCCAGATGGTCGGATTCATAAAAACTGCCATGATCCTGGCGTATGATATTCCTTAAGTGTACAAAATGGATGCGGTTGCCAAATCTGCTAATAAGATCGAGCAGATCAGTACTTGCCTGTGGACCTAAGGAGCCACAGCAAAAAGTAATGCCGTTGGACTCTCGTTGGTCACAGTTCACTAGAAATTCAAAATCATCCGATGAATGCATGATCCGAGGCATGCCGAACAAGGAATAGGGGGGGTCATCCGGATGGATGGCCAGTTTCACACCATGATCTGCTACGGCAGGTACTACTTGCTCCAGGAAATATTGCAGATTGCGGCGATATTGACCTTGGCCCAAAACGCTGTACTCTGCTAATTGATCTTTAAATTTTTCTAGGGGAATCGTTTCTAGGGTTCCCGGTACTCCCGCTAAAATAGTCTGTTGAAGTTGCAGCCTTAGATCTGTATCCTGAGTTTCCCAAAACTGCTGTGCTTCACCGCAAAGATCTTCTGAGTAGTGGCCTTCTGCACCAGATCTTTCCAGGAGAAATAAATCAAAAGCGGCCAAGGCCACCTGATCGAAGCGCAGCGCCAGGGCCCCTGTAGGGGTTTTGTAAGAAAGATCAGTACGTACCCAATCCAGCAGGGGCATAAAATTATAACAGATCACTTTTAAGCCGCAATGGCTTAAATTCAACAGGGTCTGTCGGTATTTATCAATGAACTCGTCCCTTTGCGAGGTACCCAATTTGATGGCTTTATGTACGTTGACGCTTTCCACTACCTCCCAACGCAAACCGGCTTTTTCAATCAGCGCTTTTCTTTCACGAATAGCTTCCAGTGGCCAAACTTCCCCCTGGGGGATATCATGCAGGGCACTTACCACCCCTGTAGCTCCCGCCTGCCGTATATGGGACAAGGGGATTACATCCTTAGGTCCATACCAGCGCCATGATTGTAAAAAAGACATATCTAAACTCCACTAAATGCACTAAAACCACCATCTACGGGAATTACTATGCCAGTGACAAAGTGAGAGGCATCGCTGCACAAATAATGGATGGCGCCATTCAGTTCCTCCGGCTCACCGAATCGACCATAGGGAGTATTACGTACAATGGCTTCTCCACGTGAGGTAAGCGAGCCGTCGGGGTTAGTGAGCAGAGCACGATTTTGATCTCCTATAAAAAATCCAGGGGCTACGGCGTTGACCCTGATGCCTTCGCCAAGTTTATGAGCCATTTCCACCGCCATCCAGCGGGTGAAGTTTTCGGCACCGGCCTTGGAGGCCGAATATCCGGCCACCCGGGTGATGGCCCGGGGAACAGCCATAGAGGAATAGTTCACTATGGTGCCTCTATTTTGATCGGCCATTATCTTTCCCAGAACAAGGGAAGGCAGTACGGTACCCTTTAAATTTAGGTCTGTTACTTGTTGAAAAGCGTCAATGGACATATCAAAAAAAGATTGATCCGGGCTTACTACTGCCCCCGGCTGATTTCCCCCAGCGACGTTCAATAGAATATCCAATTGCCCATACTCCGACATTATGCGATCCTTAATCTCTTGCAAGGAGTTTTCCTGCAATACATCTCCTGGCAATGCTAAGCTAGTGCCCCCATTACTATTGATGGCCTGGGAAGTGGATTCGATGGTGTTTTGGGTACGACCAACACAAACTACTTTTACCCCTTGGGCTCCCAGGTAGCGGGCCGCAGCTCCTCCCAGCGCACCACCGGCTCCGGTAATAACCGCTACTTTATTAGTAAGATCAAATAGGTTGTCCATATTCATTTGCTATTGGTGGAGCGGCCATCAAAATAGCCAGAATTTAACTCTAATCCATATTCAGTGGGAAAATTAACGGTCCGACTCTCCATAATAGATTTATGCGCTGCCTCCGCTAGCAAGTGGCTGAGCAAACATTCCTGCAGGGAAACATTATGTTGCTCACCTCCTTGGATGCCTGCTAGAAAATGAAGCATTTCCGACCTATAAGCATCCTGGTATCGTTGGGGAAATGAATACCTGATGGGCTGTTTAAGGGTGCCCTGGGCCTGATGTAACTGCAGGGTATTGTCTCTTTGATTGTGAACGGTTAGCATACCTTCTCCGCCGAACAACTCCAGTCTTTGATCGTAGCCATATACCGAACTTCTGCTGGTATCAATGGAGCAAATCAAGCCCTGTGGATATTGGATGGTCACCTGTACAGTGTCATGATCCGGAATATCTCCTATTTGCTCGTCGTAGGCATGACCGCAGGCATAGACGGATTCAGGAATTCCCACGCCCAGGAGATGGATCAGCATATCAAAGTCGTGGATGAGCATATCATGAAAAATGTTGCCCGATATCTTTAAATACTCCAAAGCCGGTGGTGGATTATCACGGCTGCTGGCCTTTAATAGACGTATATCACCAATTTCCGGAAGATGCTGTTTGAGTGCCTGGAAATGGCGGTCATATCGACGCTGGAAGCCCAAGTAAAGACATTTGTCCTGCTGGCGGGCCAGCGCATAGCATTTTTGGATGTCCTCGGCAGATTTACCCAAAGGTTTTTCAGTAAAAACATGTCGACCGGAGGTTAGGGCCTGGTTGATGTGCTGAAAGTGCTTATCGGTAGGAGAGGAGACAATTACCGCATGTATACCAGGGTCTTCAAGGGCTTCTGATAGTTGCTTCATTGGTCGAATACCTAGTTCCTTTAAGGAAGCAGCATCTTCGACTGATATATCAGGATCGACAACCTGGGTGACCCTCATTTGATTGATGCTTTCCAGGCTTGACTGGTGGATCTTTCCAGCCCTGCCAAAACCCACAATACAGATGTTCACTTGATGCACGCCGTTCAGAAGTAGATTTCGTCGGGAAGGTATTTGGCCGCTAAATCTTCATAATAGGGCTTCAATTCTTCTACCTTGGGAGCCACCGGGGATTTAGTATACAGGTCGTAGGGGTTAAAGAGCTTTACCCATTTGAACATCTCCTGGTCTTTCTTATTCAGAAGGTGGTCATAGGCATGTTCCCGATGCTGAGCATAAAAGGAATGATACCGGATCATATACAAGGCGGGCTCCGGCAGATAGTCCTTTAGTGCATGGTACAAATATTCATCATGGCCCCATGACATATGGACTTGATCGAGTCCACAATGTTTTTGGTATATCCCGTACTTGTGATTAAACCTGGGGTTTTGCTCATCAGGATTGTTCTTGAAGAATTCGGGATAAACGATTTTATGGGAAAAAGCGCAGCCGACCGGGAAGGTGTCACCCACTACGGCCCACTGGGGCTCACCAAAAAGACATAGTATCTTTCCCAGATCATGAATAAATCCCGTAAGTATAAACCAGTCAGGATGGCCATCGGCCCGGATGGCTTCCGAAGTCTGTAGTAAATGCTGTGTTTGATCCAGGTCGATATCCGGGTCGGAATCGTCCACTAAGGTATTCAAGAATTCCACCGCTTCCCAGAGCGTCATTTTTCGGCGTTCCAGTTTTTTAAACTCAGACTCTTTTTCCAATACAAAATCGAAGGTTTGATGGCAGTGGTTAAGCCGGTAGAATTCCCTCACGGTATCACGCTGAGGATTGTCATAGTTGCGATACTCTTCCTTGGCTTTGGTATCCGGTTTCGGGTATCTGGCTCTTAAGTGGTCTTCCCAAAGGTCTTCAATCGGCAAGCTATTTTTTGGGGACTTCATGATTAATAATTTACGGCTTTCTATTGACCCAACCAAACGTATATGCCTATTATGATCACTACCAGGATGATACTCATGGGCTTGGTGTACTTCCACTGGTCCAGCTTAAGGACTCCCATTTCATGGGGTTTAAAGGTGCTCTTTAGCGGATAGTATTTCGAAACGACTATCATTACTAGCACATTCAATACAAATTCTATTCCCCAGATATGTACGAAATGGATATTCACCGGGAAAATGAAAGTGGTAGTAATGTAGAAGACCAATCCAATAACTAACGCGGCTTTAGCTCCGGCTGCTGATACTTTAGGCATAAAGAACCCTGCCAACATTATGGAGGCGATGGGGATGAAGAAGATACCGTTTAACTGTTGCAGCAGTTGGTATAATCCGTCTGGTGCACCGGCTACCATGGGCGCTACCAAAATGGCCACCACAGCTAGCACGATGGAGGTTATTTTACCGGCCCTAACTGTTTGGATCTCATTGGCCTGGGGGCGGATTAAGCGTTTGAAGATTCCTTCACTGAATATGGTGGCGGTGCTATTAAGCACACTGTTAAAGGTACTGAGAACGGCCCCCATGACCACTGCCGCGAAGAAACCAACAAAACTTAAAGGAAGCACTTTTTTTATCAATTCCGGATAGATCATATCCTGTTGCTGGTAAAGGGAATCGCCGAAATAATAAAATCCTATCACTCCAGGCAGCACTATAATAAAGGGAACCAGGATCTTCAATACACCGGTATACAAAAGTCCTTTCTGAGCTTCGATCAGTGACTTCGCTCCCAGTGCACGCTGAATGATGGTCTGGTTCATACCCCAGAAATACAGTTGATTGATCACCAGACCCGTAAACAAGGTCCCAAACGGCAGCACAGAATCCGGGGCGCCGATCACATTAAATTTTTCAGGGGCATGCAAATAAACCTTGCTCATGCCCTCCAAAGGATTTCCTCCTCCAATATCCCATAAAGCTAGAATGGGTATTAGTAAACCTCCTAGGAAAAGTCCAACTCCATTGATAGTATCACTGTGAGCCACAGCTTTAAGCCCGCCGAAGATGGCATAGGCTGACCCAATGGCTCCGATGCAAATCACGGTGATCCATAGGGCCTGAGACTGGCTGACCTGCAGTAATTCGGAAACATTAAAGATGCTTTCCAGATTAATAGCGCCAGTAAATAACACAATAGGCAGCAGGGTAACTACAAAAGATACCAGCAGGAACAAAGCCACTAACGTACGTGTGGTGCCATCATAACGCTGTTCCAGATATTGAGGGATGGTGGTAAGTCCCATGCGCAGGTAGGTAGGTATAAAATACCAGGCCGCTACTACCAGAGCCAAGGCTGAAGTGACTTCCCAGGCGATTATGATAAACCCGTTTTTATAGGAGGACCCATTCATACCAATGAGGTGTTCCGTTGAAATATTGGTCAGCAGCATGGAGCCTGCAATGACTACTCCTGTTAAACTGCGGCCACCTAGAAAATAATCTTCCCGGGTATCCATCTTGTCATTACGCAAGCGGTACCAGGAATAAACCGCTACAAATGCAGTAAAAGCAAGAAAGGAGATTAGGGTTTGCATACCAGCAAGGTTGGAATTGCGATTATTTATTTGAAAAACAGCAACTTAAAACCATCAAAGTTATAAAATATTTAAGAGTAAGCAATCATCGGATTGCAAGCAGCAAAAGGCTTGGCATTCTGCACCCTACGGAATGCGAAGCCCCACGTAAAACCGATTAACACAGATCATTAGCGACCAACCATTTTGGAACTCACTCCCGTTGGGTCTGTTAAAATGTAACCACATCCGTGAGACTGTTCCTTGTTTTACTATTTAGTCACCTTCTGCTCATGACTGGTCTTTGTCAAAATAGATTCACCATAAGCGGGTCCATAACTGATGAGGAAAGCGGAGAAGCATTGGTCAATGCTACTATCTATGTACCAGACCTCAATATTGGGGCCGTAACCAATAGCTATGGATTCTATTCATTAACAGTGCCGGCCCGGGATAGCCTACTACTGGTTATCAGCCATTTAGGATACAGGCCTCAGATCAAACGCCTTAAGCCAACGGATGACATTTCCTTGTCGGTCACTCTAAAGGTGGGGGAAATTGATTTAGATGAAGTTGTTATAACCGGGGTGCAGGGTCAGGATGTGAATCGGGTAGAAATGTCAGTAGTTGATCTACCACTTAAGAAAATATCCGAGATACCAGCTTTGATGGGCGAGGCTGATGTCCTCAAGGTAATACAACTCCTGCCGGGTGTCCAATCAGGCAATGAAGGGACTACCGGATTTTTTGTGAGAGGGGGAAATGCCGACCAGAATTTAGTTTTGTTGGACGAGGCCGTGGTTTATAACCCCAATCACTTACTGGGCTTGTTCAGTACTTTCAATCCCAGAATGCTGAAAAGCGCCACGCTGATCAAGGGTGGATTTCCCGCTCAATACGGTGGCCGGCTGTCGTCGGTTTTGGATCTTACCATGAAGGAGGGTAATAATCAGGAATTTCATGCTCAAGGTGGTTTGGGTTTTATCACCTCAACCTTGTCACTTGAGGGGCCTCTGAAAAAGGACATAGCATCCTTCATTGTTTCAGGCAGGCGCACCTACATAGATCTGTTGGTGACCCCCTTCCTGCCTAAGGGGAATAAATCCCGATATGACTTTTATGATCTAAATGCCAAGCTGAACTGGAAATTATCGGATAAGGACCGCATATACTTTAGCTATTTCAAAGGCAGAGATGATGCCCGGTTGAAGTCCGGAGAGGGTATTAACTATCAGGTAAATTTTGGTAACACGACCGCTACTTTGAGGTGGAATCACATTTTTGGTAAAAAACTGTTTGTCAATACCTCGGCTATCCTAAACGAATATGACCAGGATATCAGCGCCATTCAGGATAACTTTTTCTCACAAACAATCACTCGTTTGGAGGACCTAAATGGAAAAATGGAATTTCAATACTTTCCAAATCCCCGTCACGAGGTACGTTTCGGCGGTCATTTCATCCATCATCAGTTCGTCTCAGGAGGTAAATCGGAAGCGGAGTCAGGACTAAATCAAAACATCAATCGGCAGGCTGTTCCTTCTAAGGATATGAATGAATTTGCTTTTTATGTTAATGATCAAATTAAATTTTCGGATAAGCTAAGTGCTAGCCTGGGAATCAGGGTGCCAGGTTTTTCCTCCCAAGAGGTGAGCTACTTGAGGGCCGAACCCCGGGTGACCCTAAAATTGGGCACAGGAAGGAACTCATCGGTCAAAGCAGCCTACACCACCATGAATCAGTTCTTGCATCAGATCCCGAGCTCTACAGCATCGGTACCCACTGATGTATGGATACCTTCTACCGCACGTACTAAGCCTCAACAATCCACCCAATATGCCTTGGGTTATTTCAAGACAGTAGGAAATGGTGAGTACGATTTTAGTCTGGAGGCCTATTACAAAGACATGAAAAACCAGGTCCTATTTCCTGAGGGTAATCAATTGGTAGAGGACTTTGCTGTCGATACTGCCTTGGTTTATGGAAAAGGCTGGAGCTATGGAGCGGAATTATTTCTGAGAAAAAAACGAGGAAATCTTACAGGATGGATTTCCTATACCTTGTCTTGGACTTGGCAACAGTTCGACAGACTGAATTTTGGCCAAAAATTTCCCTTTCGTTACGATCGCCGACATGCTATCAACGTGGTAGGGAGTTACAAGTTAAACGATCGTTGGAAATTGTCCGGTACATTTGTTTACAACACTGGTATCGCCTACACTATTCCCGAAGGAAGATTTCCCTCCGTGCTGGGTCCTTCGTTATTTGAAGGTAACTACTACGTTTATCAAAATCGGAATAATCAACGATTAGGAGCCTACCACAGGTTTGATATATCTGCCGTGAGAGAAAAACAGGGTACTTTATGGGGTCGGCCCTTTATATCTCAATGGGTGTTTGGGATCTATAATATATACAGTCATCAAAACCCCTATTTCGTCTATCTGAAAGTAGATCCAATTTCCAATAAGCCGCAAGCCATCCAGGTGACTCTATTGCCTATTATTCCCAGTGTTTCATACAATTTTAAATTCTGATATGAAATTGGTTATAGCTACTTTATTGTTGAGTGCATTGCTGATGTCATGTGAGCAGGTTGTTGACATCAAGAGCACTGATGGATTTCAGGGGACGGTGTTCGTAGAAGGTTTGCTGGTGGTCGACCAACTTCCCAGAATATATCTAAGTGAGGCCTTGCCGTTTAAAGAGGCTCAGGTTACCCCGCAGCAGGTGTTTGCCCGTAACGCACAAGTTATTTTAACTAGTGGGGAGGGAAGTGAGATCTTACAACCGGATTCAACTTTTGATTTCTTTCGGTGCCGTTGGGAACCATTTTATGGAGGGAATATTTTGGTGCGATTCGGAGAAACCTATACTTTGGAGATTCAGTATGAGGGGAAAACCTATAAGGCCTCGACCACCATTCAGCAAAGCCTACCTGACATCAACCAAATTGATTACATTGCTGAATTTTTCGATATCTACGGTGGTCACGATGGAGTCAATATAAAGTTGCGTGATCCGGAAGGACCAGGCAACTACTATAGATTTCAAATGAATCGTCAAATTGACAATACTGTTGCTCATGCACATGAATTGGATGTGATACAAAGCACCTGTACCCAGGGAGAACTGTTTTGGATAACTGATTTGGGCCGTACTATTTTTAGTGATGAAGGTAACGATGGGCAGGTTTTGGATCTGTTGGTTGAAGTTTCCTTTGAATACAGCGAAGGGGATTCAACTTGGGTCTCCATCCAATCACTTGACGAAAAAGCGGCTCTGTTCTATAAAGAAATCGATGATCAGCTTATTAGTATTTTAAATCCTTTTGTGGAACCAGTGTTTCTTAAGAGTCGGATCGACGGGGGTGCGGTGGGTTTTTTGGGTTCTGCTGTGATGACAGATTCAATCCTGTTTATCTACCCTCAGGACAACCCTTAAGTACAAAACCGCGTTTTGAGGGTTAAGGGAAGCCTGTCGGATGTTATGATCTGGCGGGCTTCATTTTTACAGGGTCACCGGATCTTCATATTGTTGCTGAAGCTGTAACAATTTTCTTTTCAAATCAGCCACCAATTTAGGATCAGCTTGCTGGTAGATATTGACCATTTCCTGGGGATCATTCTGTAAATCATACAGTTCCCAATGGTCGATGTCATTATAGAAATGAATGAGCTTAAATCGTGAGGTCCGGATGCCGTAATGACGTTTAACCCGGTGCCATCCATGGGGATATTCGTAGTAGTGATAGTAGATGCCATCACGGAATTCCTTAGTTTGAGAGCCTTTCATAAGGGGCAAAAGTGATTTTCCCTGCCAGGGCTCATTAGTTTCAATTCCTAAAAGTTCCATGATGGTAGGAGCGAAGTCAAGGTTCAATACCAGGTTGTCGTCAATGGAACCTGCTTCAATCAGCGGAGGATAGCGCATGACCAAGGGCATGCCAAAACTTTCCTCGTACATAAAACGTTTGTCGTACCACCCATGTTCCCCCAGGTAAAATCCCTGATCGGATGTATAAACGACCAGTGTATTGTCCATCAGTCCCTGCTGTTCCAGGTAGTCCAATAACCTGCCGACATTATCGTCAACACTCATGATGCACTTGAGGTAGTCGTTTAAGTATCGCTGAAATTTCCATTCTACCAGTTCCTGGCCCTTGAGCTCCCTATTAAAAAATTTCTCGCTAATGGGACCGTAATATTCGTCCCAAAATTTCATTTGTCTACTGGTCATTCGATCTAATGTGCTACGCCAATTTTTCAGGGCATCGTAGCCAGGTTGGGCTCCTCCACTGCCGGTTTCCTGTACGCGTTCCGCATCTAGTTTCATATCCGATGACATGAACATGTCCTTAATGGATTGATCTTGAGTGGCGGCAGCAGGCCGGTCTTGATATTGATCATAGAAATTGTCTGGAAGTGTGTAGGTCTGCTCACCCAGCTCCAAATGAGCAGAATCCGGCATCCAATTGCGATGAGGTGCTTTATGGTGCACCATTAAGCAGAACGGTTTATTTTCTGGAATGCGGTTTTGCATAGCATTCAGGGCGAGGTCGGTAATTACGGTGGTGCTGTAGCCAATATGGTCAATGGTATCGCCCATCGTAACCATGGTTGGATTGTAGTAATCCCCTTGACCTATAAGTACATTCCAATAATCAAAACCTTGGGGCACGCTTTTGAGATGCCACTTACCTACCATGGCCGTGTAATAACCGTGTTGTTGAAGAATTTTAGGATAGGTCATTTGTGAGCCGTCGAACTGATCGCTATTATCCCGAAATCCATTAATGTGACTGTATTTTCCTGTCAGAAATACCGCCCTGCTGGGTCCGCATATGGAGTTGGTTACAAAGGACCGGTTAAATACCATCCCTTCCCGTCCGATGCGGTCCAGATTGGGGGTACTGATCAAGTCACTGCCATACAAGCTCATGGCATTTTTAGCATGATCATCGGTCATGATGAAAACAATATTGGGCTGGGCTGCTTTCGGCTCATTGGTGACCTTAGGGGCACAGGCAGAAATTACCCAGATTAAAAGGATCCAGCGCATGTGCCCAATTTTGTTATTTCTAATGGAATTAGCAAGCCAGCTTAGCGGATCAGCTTCATCAGTCTTTCTTCAAAGGGGTAGGATCGTATTTCTTTGACCGATACATGTTTGAAATTGATGTGCAATGGATTTAACAGGTAATTACGAGCCTTAGGCACTGGAACGCTGGGCACAGACAACATAAGGTACTTGCCGTTTTCCACAAAGCGATCTCCGAAATTCCTTAAAGCATAGGGCCCTGGGATGGCGTCCCAATTAGTTGGTAACGAGCGTGTGGTGAGGCGTTTTGTGCTAGCCAGGGTTTCGGGTATTGAAATTTCTACCAATACCTGATTGTTGGGAAAAAGTTTAGGATCCTGGATGTGTACCATAAATTCGATCATGCAAGTGGCAGGATCAGGGGCCGTATAAAGCATGGCAATTCCTTTACTATTCCACCTAGCTCCATATTTCTTGGCGCCCAGGCCTCTCAAATCATGGGCATACCGGGGGTTGGATAGTCGGTAAAGTCGCATTAAGCAACCAGGCCATGAGCGATACGACCGAGAGCGTCAGAAACTAATTGAATGCCCTGTGAATGATTTAATAATTCAAAGGGTGGCTTTTCTCCAAGGGTGGGATTCGGTACCTGCAGCCAGGCCTTGAATTGTTCCATATCCCCGAATGTCTCCTCTCCTTGGTAAAATAATTCTACTAATTCAACGATCAGGGAGCTGAGGTTGGGGCTTAGCCTCTGCTTTAAACTGTAGCGTTGTAAGGTGCGGGGATCTACTGGTAGTAACTGACAGATCCTGTACAGCGGAATGTCTATTTTCTTTTGAAAAATATAAAAGGATTCCTTGGTAATGCCTTTGTTGATGGCATCCACCAGATCCAGGGGGTTGCTTAGGGGTTTTCGACGAAATTTAGTGCCCCCCAACAACTTTCTTATGCCTTCCAGTTGATGAGAATAAGGGTGATTTAAAACGATGTCCATATTGCAAAGTTAAGCAGTAGTTTTTAAAACGACAATTGTCGCTATTAATTATACGAAATATACCGGTTTGGGGTTCGCTGTTGGACCCATTAATACTAACGGTTAATTCCTATATTAGATAGATGCGTCAGATATGGGACATGTTGACTGCTTTTGTCCGGGAGACCTGGAACCTACGCCTGTATTTATTGGTGGTCTTACTGTTGGTGGTCACCATTACCATTAATTACCGTCTGGACTTTCAAGACCACTACATCCGTTCACAAGATTCATTCTGGGTGAAGTGGTTGTACATGTACCTGTTTATGTTATTTCCCTTTCTGACGGTATGTGCAATTCTATATACTACCGGCTTCTGTCGCAAGTGGCTTTATAGTAAGGACTTTTGGGCTTGCACCGTGGTTGGATTTGCCATATTAGGCTTCGACAGGGCATTTACCGGATTCGCATCTTGGATCGACCACTTTGATCGTGTGGATTTCTACTTTTACTTTCGCATTCTTTCCAAGGCCACTTCCTTGATAACCCTGGTGTTGCCCCTTTTGATTTGGTATTGGTTTTATGAAAAGCCCAAGGATCCTTTAAAAACATTTTTCGGACTTAGGTTTTACCAAACGCAATGGGGTGCCTATTACCAGTTACTGGGTATAGCCAGTTTGTTCATTGTTTTAGGATCATTTCTGGGTGATCTCAGTAGCTATTATCCCCGGTATGCGGTTTCAGGAGGAAATAACTATGCTAGTGCACACAACTTACCCTATTACGTACCGGTTTTAATGTATGAAAGTGCTTATGGTTCGAATTTCGTGGGAGTGGAGTTGTTTTTCAGGGGATTTTTAATTCTGGCCTTTACCCGCACACTGGGACGGTACGCCGTTTTGGCCATGGTTCCCACATATGCCTTTTTGCACTTTGGGAAACCCTTATCTGAAACCATCAGTTCCATATTTGGAGGTTATATTTTAGGGGTGATCACCTATCACACCCGAAATATTTATGGTGGGATCATTGTACACGTGGGAATCGCCTGGTTGATGGAGTTCATGGGGTATTTGCAAAATCTATAAAAAAGGCTGTTTGCAACAAACAGCCTTCCATAAACCTTAAAAAGCTAATTAACTCAACTTTAAGGTACTTTGTCTTTAATTAATCCCCCACGATTACGCTCCAGTCTTTGCCCATAACGTAACTGGTTCCTCCGGAACTACCGGCGCCTATACCGGTATAAGAATTACGGTAAAAACTACTTTGGCTTTTTTTGGCCACTTGGACCAAATTGACCAGGGCTGGGCCTCCTTCATAACCGGCGTTGCCGTAGCCATCTACCCAATAACGTCCGGGCAGTACCGGCCCCAGCAGTTGTTGCAGACCCATAAGGTCTTGAAAATGCAGTTGCCGGCCGTTAATAAATACTCCAGTATTCCCTTTGCTGGCATCCGCCCGCAGCTGCCCTCCAATATTTAATCCTGGGAGTAGAAACCCTACTGTAGGACCGCCGCTATAACCCCAGGCACCACACACGCGATCATACCAGTAGTTGCCGTTTTGTACTTGAATCCCATAACGCATTCGGAACTCACTAATGGTTTGATCGGATAGACGTTGGTTATTGACGATAACTTGATCCTGAGCGCTCAGGGATTGAAAAGTGATTAGGATAAAAAATAAGCAGATAATTTTCATAAGATTAACGGTTTTTAAATTTGTTGATATTTAACCCTACTGTAGCCTTGATTACCTGGTTCTTGGATTTTGAACCATAGTCAGACTTATATATATCTCTTAGTCCCTGATCAAAGCCCAAACCTAACTGCAACCCGTTATTTAATTCGTATTTTACCCCGACAGTAAAGCCAAGATCCACGCCATTTAAGCCGTCTGTACCCTTTTCACTACCGGCGTCCTGTCCGTTAACTTCATAAGTTCTTTTCGCGCCCAGTAAAACAGATGCTTGCGGTCCTGCATAGGCACTTAATCCTCCGGTTATGGGCATTCTGGCTATCACCGGAATATCCAAATAATGAGTAATTAGGGTAGTCTCGCTGGAATATGACATGGGTTCCATACCATCTCCTCCTTCTTCATACTCATTACTGTCCGTAAAACCTCGCCGAGAGTAGAGCAGACCAGCTCCGAAACTCAAGTCACCAGTGCAAGCGCCCGGTTCTAAAACAAAGTAGTTCCCCACTTGAATTCCCAAGATGGGATCGCCACCGTCTTCAGTTAATATACAAGCCCCTCCGGCCGCGGCCGTGGCTTCTGCCGTCACATTATCCATTTTTAGCACACAGCAACTAGCTGTGGCCAGGGTAAGTATTCCCAAACAAAAAATATTGATCAATAATCTCATGTCTTAGTTCTTTAAAGGGATACCCACATAAACTTGAACTACTCTGTTGCTCAACTTGCTGTCGTAGTTGTACTCGGGTTCGATGCCGTCACCACCACCGCCGCCAAAGCTGGGCATATCTGAGATATTGTAAATGCCAAATTGCACCCTGGCCCCAATGTTTACTCGATTCATAAGTTGATAGGCGATACCAGCGGCGACACCCCAGTCGAAGGATTTTAATGAGCGGTGTTCATCGATATCGCGGTCGATCTCGCTACCGAAATAGGTGCCTTTCGCTTGCCCCGCAAATTTGATTCCGATATATGGCCCGGCATGAACAGAGATATTTTCGGTCAAAAAGTAACGGGCCAGCACCGGTACGTTGATGTAGTGCAGGTGTTCGTTATAGTCCAGGCTACTGGCGGAGTTGTCAAAGTGAGCTCCTTGTAGAGAATACAATAATTCGGGCTGGATGTAAAGCTGATCAATGATATTGAAATTGACAAAGGCACCCAAATGCAGGCCGATCTTCATCTTATTATCCGACACTTCACCGCCGTAGTTGGTAAAATTCAATCCTCCTTTAATCCCGATCTGATCCTGAGCTTTAACAGGTGCAGCCCACAGTACCAGAGCTGTAAAGATGATAAGCATAGATTTCATAGTGATAAAGTTTATGGTTCTTAAAAGTTGAATTCTAGACACATTGGTCTTTTTTGGGTTTAGTCAACATTTAGACCCGGGAGTAAACAGCTCACACCATTTTTTTTCTATTTTTTATTAAAAAAGTTAAATTACAGCTGGTTAACGGCGGTATTTTTTCAGTTTCGTTTACTTTTTGGAAGTAGGTTTTACTAAATGAAAAGCTCTTGAAGGAGGATGTCATTTCGGGCATTAAAAATGGTAATGAACAGGCCGTGGTGGAACTGTATAATACCTATAAAAATGACTTCATCCGTTGGTCGGGATTCCGCTATCAATTAGATGAAGAAGATGCTCTGGACGTCTTTCAGGAAGTGGTTATCAGCTTTTACGAGAATGTAAAAAAGGGAAAGCTGGATAAGATCAACTACCAACTCAAGACTTACTTATTCGCAATTGGAAAGAACATGATTATTAACCGCATCAAGTATGATCAAAGATTTGATCATGGCGCAGACCCCACTGATGAAGTGGAGACCTTCAACCTTGCCGAACAGGAAATAGAAGTAAATCAGCGGCATGGTGTTATAATTGCCCAGTTGGAAAAGATGGGCGAGCCCTGTTATTCAATTCTTAAGCTTTTCTTTTACGATTCGTTTTCAATGGAGGCTATTGCCAACAATCTGCAATACAAGAACTCCAATGTAGTAAAATCACAAAAACTACGCTGCATAAATGAGCTGCGAAAGAGGGTTAAGGAAAACTACGGACCTGAAGATCTATAATAGGTGAGCGACTATAATATTGATATCGACGAAGTAAGAGATTATCTGCAGGATAAACTCAGCAGCCAGCGCAAGCAGGAGATCGATAAAATGATCGCCTCAGACCCTGAATATGCCCGGGAATTTACTGAGCAAAAGGAATTGGTAGAATCTATGACCATGTTTTACCGAGGTAAGCTTAAGCAAAGACTGAAAGAAGAGGATCAGGCAAAACGGCCTGCACAGGGTAAGAGTGCCTCAATAGACAAAAGGAGATGGTGGGCTATGGTTGCGTCCTTAGCATTGATCGCGGTATCAGGGTATCTGCTATTCTTTAGCGATCCCAGTTCCCAGGAGCTGTTTGATGAACACTATAAGCCCTATTATAATGTATTGAGCAGCGGCGAACGCTCTGGTGAGATAACCGAGATGGACGCCATGTCTTTATATGAACGCGGACGCTATCAGGAGGCCATAATTGCCTTCCATGAAGAGATCAAGGATCCGTCCAGCCAAACTGCCTTGGTTTTCTATCTGGGACTTAGCTACCTGGCTACAGACCAACCGTTAAAAGCTATTGAAAAGATTGAAAAAGTAATTTCAGGACCTGCCACTGTGCTGCAAGAACCTGCTCAATGGTACTTGGGTTTAGCTTATCTCAAGGCAGAGGATATTGAGAATGCCAAAAGGCTTTTCAACGAAATTCAAAATAGTGGTGGTGCCTATCAGGATCAATCCTCAGAGATTTTAGACCAACTGCCATAAGATCTTCTCATAAATAGTTACGAATCCATCCAAGGATCATTAAATTAGCTATAGCAGCTATTAGGTGAACATAAGCCCGCATTGATGAAAAAACACATGCTGATAGGCGGTTTGGCCCTAGTGCTTTCCATAACTCAAAACTATGCCCAAACGCCGGAGTTGGTTGATAGCCTTCTACAGAATTTAAATACAGCCACGTTGGATAGCGTTAAAGCAGATGCTATGCTCTCTCTTAGTGGCGTATTTCGAAATTCCAATCCGGAAAGAGCACTAGGTTACGCTCAACAAGCCCTGGACCTAAGCAGATCCATTAACTACATTAAAGGGCAGGCCTCTGCTTTATTCCATTTTGGAGCTATCAACTCGGGACAATCGGACTACTCCTCAGCCTTAAAATACTATCAACAAGCTCTTTCCATAGCTGAAAACAGTACTCTAAAAAGAGAGCCGGTACAGTATAAACTGAATATAGGGATCATATATGATATTACGGGGGATGCGGCTAAAGCCATGGAAATTTATGAAGAGGTGCTCGAAGACTCTAGAGTCATTAAAGATACGGTATTAGAAACCAGCGCATTTCAAAATATGGCTATTCTGCATGTCTATCAAGGTGAGTTGAGTAAAGCCAAGGAGTATTTCATAAAGGCCAAAAATGTAGTTGAAAAGATCAACCATCCGGAAATGTTGGGTCAAATCACCAATAATCTGGCCACAGTCTATTCTCAGCTTTATGAATTTGACTCCGCCAAAGTCTACTATCAAGAGTCTTTGGAGCTATGGAAAAACCGAGAAAACCAGTTTCAGGTAGCCAGGACTATGTATAATATGGCTATTGACGAGCTGGAAACGGGAAGTGGACAGGAAGCGGAACGACTTTGGAAGCGTTCGCTGGAGATCAGAGAACAATTGGGTGATGCCCGGGGAGTGGGCCTTTGTCAGAGCGCCTTAGGCTCATACTATTCGGACCGAAGAGATTACAGCAAGGCGGTAAATTTTTTCCAACAAAGCTTACACTCATTTGAAAAAGCAGGCCTTAAAAGAGAGATTGTTTCTACCAGGACCAACATGGCATTGGCGCAGCATAAAATGGGTGAACTAAAAGCGGCCAATGAAGGTTTGGCTGCGGCTTTAAGCCTTGCTGAGGAAATACAGGACCTTACCGGCATAGCCAACGCCCATTACCACCTGGGCTTGGTAGAGTTTGAAATGGACAACCTCGAAATAGCAGCTCAACGGTTGGATTGGTCTGCTGAAAATTTTGAAAAAGTAAAGAATTGGGAAGGTGTGGGTAAAAGCCTTCATCAAAGGGGAAAGGTAGCTCAGTCTCAGGGTTTGGAGCAAGCTGCTTTAAGCTATTATCAAAAGTCCTGGCAAACCTATAACCAGGTATTCAACACCCATGAAAAGTTGTCGGAAGTATATAACACCACCAGCCACTATTATTTAGAGAGAAATGATATGGCAAAAGCTCATAAGTTCCAGGAACTGGCCTTACAAGCTCTGATACCTGACACACTGGCTGCCCAGGAGAAACATTTGCTAAAAGCTACTATAAGCCTTCCGAGCCTGTTGGAAGTAATCCTGACCCGGGCGCGCATCAAGGAAACTAAGGGTAGTCTATACGATGCCCTGGCAGATTATAACCAATGTCTGGAAATAGTAGACAGTTTACAAGCAGACTTTCGGGCTGAATCCCAACAAGTATTAATGGGAAATGCTTTTGCCATATACGACGGTGCCCTGGAGGTTTTGGAACAATTGTATTCCCAGGGAAACACCGAAGTGCTGGACCAGGTGTTGGCCTTAATGGAAGGTTATAAAAGCCTGTTGTTGAATGAGGCTTTCATGAGGACCCAGGCATTGGAATTTGCGGGTGTTCCATCGGCAGTGACCCGAAAGGAGGAGGCATTTAAAAACCGCATAGGATTTCTGAAACAAAAAATATGGGATGCTCAGCGGGACAACGATGAAACAGGGCTGGCAGAAATTGAGGGTAAGTTGTTTATGGAGGAAAATAACTACGACAATTTCAAAGCGCAGTTACGTAAAGACTATCCCAAGTATTACCAGCTGCGATATACCAGATCCTTTCCAACGGTCAAGGAAGTACAAGACAAGATATTAAGTGATGACCAGGCTATGGTCGAGTACTTTATCGGCAAAAACAAACTATTTGCCCTGGCCATAAGCCCGCTGGGGGAACAACTGATCAGTATTCCTTATAGTAAGGAGCTTGCAGCTGATCTCACGTTGTTTTACCAGCTAAGCTCTAAAAGGACGGCTATTGCTGATTATGAAGCCGAGGTCAGGAAGTATGCCGAAACCGCCTATCATCTTTATCAAAGCTTGCTATATCCCATGGAAACGGTATTGCAGAACTATAACCTGATCATTATTCCGGATGGAGCTTTACACTTTATAACCTTCTCCGGATTATTGACGGAACCGTCCAACGAGTTGAACTTTGCGAAACTTCCCTATTTGATTCGTAAGGTTAGTACTAGTTACTATTATTCGGCCGGACTGTTACAGACCAGTCTGCAGGCTGGCAATCGGGAACAGCCCAAATCCATGCTAGCCCTTACCCCGGAAGTACGCGGGCCCCAAGAATTTGACAATTTGATGGCATTTAGGGAGGGGGATGAATTGGGCCGGATCCCAGGAGCTTATTACGAGGTAGTAAATATCGGTGAGTTGATAGGTGCAGATTTCTACACCGGTACAGAAGTTAGCGAAAGCAATTTTAAACGCATGGCTAATGATTATAAAGTGCTGCACCTAGCTATGCACGGAGTAGTGGATGATCAACATCCAAACTTTTTCCAGGTTAGTGTTCAATTCTGAAAATGACACCCTTTAATGATGGATTGCTGCACACTTATGAGCTCTATAACATGAAACTAAATGCTGATCTGGTGGTGCTCAGCGCCTGTAATACGGGCTATGGTGCCTTGATGAAAGGGGAGGGGTTATTGAGCTTGGGTCACAGTTTTGCGTATGCCGGGTGTCCAAATATCTTAATGAGCAAGTGGCCGGCAGCGGACCAACCCACCAATGAGCTCATGCAGTATTTCTATGCTCAAATAAAAGGATGGGGTGCCAAAAGACGAGGCGCTTCGCCAGGCCAAACTGCAATATTTAGGTACTGGTGACAAGATCACCACTCATCCCGTTTTTTGGGCCAACTTTGTGCTGGTAGGGAATAATTTACCGGTAGAATTGGAGCGCACCAGTTGGGCTGCCTGGGTAGTTTTGGGAGCGGTACTGCTGATACTAATTAGCATACTGTTGATTAAAATGCGTAAGCGAAGAAAGTTGGTTGCTGGGGGGGGTCGTCGTGATGATCCGGATAGTGATCGTTTATGGTGACTATTTCCGGATTAGACGTTAGATAAAGGTTTTTTGCGCATATAAACTAGTTAGCAGCAATATGGTTTAATTATGACCAAAGACAAAAAAGCACGGATGGAGAATATTTATGGAAAGCCTGAAATTAGTTCGGGGCATGATATTGCTGTAACAAGTAGTCAATGGTTTGGAGCTCTATTCTTTTACTTGATTAATTTGGGCAAAATTCCTTTAAAAGAACTTTGGACGAGAAAATACTCTCGACGTAATCTTTGGGTTGGCTATCTTATTAAACTGTTGTTTCTTGCCTTATTAGTATTTTTAGCCTGGAAATACTATTTAAAAGATATGGTCTAATAGTACAGCTGACAACTTACGTGATATCTCCGGCCTCCATTTTTTTCTGTATTTTTAGATTCGGCCTGATGCACATAGCTTTGGCCGATGTAAAGCATTCCCATGATATATTGTAGCACCTAATCACCAATGTATCGTCATCACTTATAAAGATCCCTAGAATGACCTCACCAAAAGGAATGGCAACGCTTACCGGAACGTTATACTTGTCTTTACTACCCTTTGGGATTTTTAGCTTTGTTTATGTTCCGTCCATAATATTTGTACATGGTGATATTTCAGAAACGATCAATAACATCATTGAACATGAGTGGATTTTCCGAATGGGCACCATCAGCCACTTAATAAGTCAGGTTTTGGTGGTTTTTCTGGCTCTATCTATGTTTCGTCTCTTTAAATATGTGAACAAGGATAGGACAGTACTCATGGTAGTCCTTGCCCTCCTCGGCCTACCCGTAGCATTCCTTAACGAAGTTCATAATCTCGCGGTAATTCGGCTGCTTGCCCCTGAATACAATATGTTTACCTCGGATCAGCTCAACGCCCAGGTGATGCTATTTCTGGACATGAGCCGGAATGGAGTGCTAATTGCCCAAATCTTCTGGGGACTCTGGCTGTTACCTTTAGGATTGTTGGTATATAAATCAGGATTCTTACCGAAGCTTTTGGGTATTCTTGTTTTGATAGCAGGATGTGCTTATTTGTTTGATTCGATCATGCAGCTTCTGCTCCCTGGTTTTTTGTTAATAAGCCGATTCACCTTTATCTTTGAAATAATTCTTCCCATTTGGCTCTTAGTCAAAGGGGTTGATGAGGTAAATTGGAAGAAACTTGTTCCAAAAACTGAGTTTAATAACTAATAGTTGGGGATTGAGTTTAAATGAACGTTTGGCAACAATGTAGATAGCTTATGGCCGAGAATCACCAAATTGAAGCTTTTCGACTCTTAGCCCAAGTTCGTTTGGGGCGGACAGGAAAGTGCTTTTGTAACCTCCATGAAATTCTAATTACTCCGTGAGGCTCCGTGCCAAAGCATTCCTGTAAGCTGCGGAATGAGAATTGAACCCTTAGCCTAAAAAACCTATACTTTTAATTCAAAAAGATGCTGTCATATTTGGTATTGTACGTATATCAGTACATCTTTATATGTTACTATAAAGTAACATATGATGCAAATCACTGAATCAGAAGATATACTAGTTTGGAAGGCCTTAGCTGATCCCACTAGGAGGGCTTTGTTAGATAGCCTTAGAGAGGCACCACAAACCACCGGAGCGCTGTCTGCCATTTTCAATCATGTAGGCCGCTGTGCCATTATGAAGCACTTGGGGATTCTGCAGCAGGCCAACCTTATATCTGTACAGCGGCAAGGAAAGTACCGCTGGAACTACCTCAATGCTATTCCTATCCAGAACATCTATGAAAGATGGGTAAAACAATATCAGATAATGTGGACTGCCGGATTAAGTCAACTGAAAAAATACACTGAACATTCTTTAAATTCAAGGACCATGGATACTACCATATCTACTGCTACCATCAAACTATCAGTACCTATTAAAGCCCCCCAGGATCATGTGTGGAAATGTCTGCTGCATGAAGTGAACGCCTGGTGGCCTCATGACTTCTACACCAGTTCGAAAACTCAAAAATTTACCATTGAGCCTCAGGTAGGTGGGCGCATGTATGAAGATTACGGTAATAATGAGGGGCTTTTATGGGCCCAGGTCATTGTGCTGGAATCTCCCAAGAATTTAGAGCTAAAGGGTCACCTAACCCCACAATTCGGAGGTCCGGCGCTAAATTTCTTAAAGCTAACGTTGACTCACCAGGACGGGATAACGTCCTTGGAGCTTACCGATACCGTAATGGGCGAGGTAGACCAAGGGAACGTCAGCTCGTTGGAGAGCGGATGGAAAATGTTGTTTGCTGAGGCCTTTAAAGCTTACACGGAAAAAACCGCTTAGTTCTTGACCCGTACCGGATACGGAGGTCGCGCCGGTATTTCCTCCTGGTACTCCTGCAACTGCTGCATGATCACCTCGATGGCTTTGTCCAATTGGGGATCCTTGCCGGTATTGATATCCTTAGGCCATTGTTCGATCTCAATATCCGGGGCCACACCCTCGTTCTCCACACGGAAACCATCTTTACTGTAGAAGGCTACGTTGGGAGCGGTAACCGATCCCCCATCGATAAATTCAGGAAATCCCAATACACCCACAAGTCCGCCCCAGGTGCGCTTCCCGATGATGGTACCCAGTCCAAACTTTCTGAACATCCAGGGTAAATAATCACCGCCACTACCCGCGGTTTCATCTACCAGCATCACTTTGGGCCCCTGAATGGAGGCGCTAGGTGCTTTCAGGTCCTTGCCATAGCGAAAATTCCAGTAGGACTGGTAAGGTTTTTTCAACATATCTATATAATAATCAGCTAGTTGTCCCCCGCCGTTAAAGCGTTCGTCGATGATGATGGCCTTTTTATTGGCTTGGGGGAAGAAGTATCTTTTGAAGTACTGATGTCCCAGTCCGGCGGTATTGGGTACGTAGACATAGGCCACTTGGCCATCAGTAGCCTCATGCACTTTCTTCATATTACCTTCCACCCAATCACGATTGCGCAGGGCGTATTCGTTTTTAAGGGGTACAACCTCCACTTTTCTGGACCCTGAATGGGAGGCATTGGGCCCTACAGTTAAGGTCACGATCTTCTCGGCGGTATTTTCGAAATATTGATAAAGGTTTTGGCTGCTGCTGATATCCAGGCCGTCAACTGCCAGTAAATATTCACCCTCTTGAACGTTGACACCGGGTTCAGTAAGCGGGCTGCGTAATTCGGGGGTCCAGTTTAGCCCGCTGTATATCTTTTTGAATTGATAACGCCCATTGGAAACTTGATAATCTGCACCCAGCAGTCCTCCCGCTACCTTTTTCGGCTGGTACATACGATCTCCTCGATTTCCGAATCTATGATGCCCTACCGCCAGTTCGCTGCACATCCATCGCATAACCCGGTAGAGGTCACTTCTGCAGGACACATCTTCCAGGAAGACTTCATATTTGGTTTTCATAGCATTCCAATCGGCTCCGTGCATTCCCGGATCATAGAAATAATCCCGGTTAACCCTCCAAGCTTCGTGGAAGATATTTTTCCATTCGCTTTTGGGATCTATTTTCACTTGTATGGCACCTATTTTTAACCATCCGTTTTCTGCTTTCTTCCCGATTTCACTGATGGACCAGTTGGATTTAGTACGGCTAAGCATTTTCTCTCCACCTGAGGCTAGGGTGTAAAAATCTACATCCATAAGGTCTTCGTCCTTTCTTTCCTCCAGGTCGAATTTATGCAGCCGGCTGGGGTCACTACTGTGTGGAGGTCGTGCCAGATAATACAACTGTCCTTCCTTGGGTGCTTGCAAGGACCGATACTGTCCCGGTTTTACAGGTAAATCGATGATACGATTCTCAATACCGCTCCAATCGATAGTCACGTTTTTTGGGGTATCGGAATCTCCATTGTCTTCCTTGGATTTTTCCTTCTCGCCATCCCCTTCTTCTTCATCGTTTTCCTTAAAAAGAGGTGACGGAGTGTCTTTTTGTAAGGTTACCAGGTAAATGGAATAGCTTAATTCCATGTCTTGGTTGGATTGATCAAACCAGTTGACCACTGGACCGGCATCGGTTGATGCCAGCATGTAAATATATTTACCGCTAGGGTCGAACACCGGTTCCGATACATTGCTCAATCCGTCGGATAGTGCATAAGACCTCCTGGCCTCCAGGTCATAGATATAAGCTCTTTCGAAATTGGTATCGGTAATGGTGGTGTAGGCCACAAATCTGGAATCGTGTGACCAGGATCCGAATAGATCACTAAAGGAGCCAGGAACATAGTAGGTATCGCTGACGATTTTAGAAATGACCCCACTGGAGATATCCATCAGGTACAGGCTGCGTCCGTTATCTACGAAGCACAGTTTCTTGCTGTCTGGTGACCAATGGATGTATGCGTAGAAACCTGCTCCGTTCAATGGCATCCTGCGTACCGCTCCGCTTTCAAGAGTTTGAACATGCAAGGCATACTCTCCGGACTCATCGGAAAAATAGGCGATCTTCTTGCCATCGGGAGACCACCTAGGGTACTTCTCATGAATGCCGGTTGATTGAGTTAGGTTCTTGGGGTCACCTTTTTCGGCAGGAACTGTAACAATTTCACCCCTGAAATCGAATACTGCCCGGGCTCCGGAAGGTGAAATATGGGCACTGCGAAGGTAGTTTGACCCGGAAACAAAGCGGGGACGCAATTCCAATAGGTCCGTGGCAATGTTCAGCGTAATTTTCTGTGAGGTATTCCCGCTTGTACTAAGTCGGTGCAATTGCCCGGCTTGCTGGTATACGATTTGGTTTTGGTTGGCGGAAAGGCCCAGCACCGGATAATCTTCATGGGAAGTTGATACACTCACGGTTTGGCTTTCCACATCATATTTATAGACATTAAACTCACCATCGCGGTCGCTGCGAAAATAAATAGAGCCGTCCAGCCATTGGGGTTGGGTGTCGTTGCAACCTCCGGCAGGTTTAGGGATCTCCACTACCTCATGGTCGGAAGTGCGGTATATCCATATGCGGGACTGTGTACCTCCCCGGTAATTCTTCCACTGCAGAAAGCGGTCGGGTAAAGTGGTATAGGCTATGTGGCTACCATCGCCTGAAAATGAGGCGTAAAAGGCATGAGGAACGGGTAGTCGAGTGATCTGTCCTCCTTCTATCGGCACTGTAAATAGCTGAACGTAGCGATTGGTAAAGGAGCTGCGTTGCGAAGCAAACAACACCTGCGTCCCATCGGAACTAAAATCTCGAACCAGGTCCATGTAAGGATGCCAGGTTAAGCGCTTGGGCACACCGCCAGTAGCAGGAACCACAAAAACGTCAATATTACCATCGTATTCCGCGCTAAAAGCGATCTTAGAACCGTCAGGCGAAAACACCGGGTTCGATTCCACTCCCTGATCAACGGTTAACCTAACGGGATTTGATCCATCAAGATTAGCGACCCATAGATCTTCCGCATATATGAAAGCGATATGAGTATCACTGACCGCGGGGCTATGCATTAGCCGGGTCTCTTGAATGTCCTGGCTTATTAGGGGCAATGCAGAAAAGGTTGCGATTAGCAAAAGGATAGCTTTTAGATGGTTTTTCATGATTGTGGGTTTAGTGTGTGTGCTAGCGCGGTAATATACATAATTTTCAAAGTAAAGAAACCGCCAAATAGCTCTTCTCAAGGCTTTTTGTAAAACCAACATTTAACCGTTTTATGTAATAAAGCGTGATTTTTTGCGAAGGTATTACTGCGATTGTTTTCTAGTTTGCGGCATCATCAATAATATTTAGAGATGCTTAGGAAAATATTAACCATAGGATTAATGCTAGCCGCTACCGCGGTATATGCACAAGAGTACAAGGTGGTGACTACCGTTGAGTCTGTGGTACCTGGAGGAGCCGGAAGATCCCGGATCATCGAGAATACCCAGCAAATGGATTCTGAACTACTCACTACCTCCCGTACCAAGGGTACCAAAAGTAATCAAGGTGACGTGAAGCGAAAAAGTGCCAAAATTGATAAGCTCAATGAAACCAAATTGCTCAATTTCTATAGTGTTTTAGGAATCAACTTTCAGAACATAGCCTCTAACGATGCTATTATGACTTCTACTATCAATGCTTTAGCGCAGGAAGGATGGGAGCTGGTATTTGTTACCAGCGGGGTAGAAAGTGATGCTGGTGAGGTGGATCGCCAGGGAATCTTTATTACCCGATATATCTTCCGCAGGAACTAGTAGATCGAGTCGAATGAATATGAAATGTTGAATGTAGAAGTGGGTGACTACTTTTACATTTAGCATTTATCATTTTTAAATTTCAAGCGCCAGCTTGATCATATCCATAAACTTCTCCTGACGATCTTGGGAAGAACTGATTTGTCCAGTGATAATGTTGTCGCTTACCGTTAGAATAGAGAGTGCTTGCACATTGGACCGGGCGGCCAGCGTATACAATGCGGATGACTCCATATCAATACCCACTACATTGTGATCGATCCACACATGATACCGTTGTGGGTCGTCCATGTAGAACAAATCGGTACTAAGAACATTACCCACCACCACTTTCATGCCCATACCTTCAGCGGTATGGTAGGCCTTGTCCAATAAGGTGAAGTCAGCAGTGGGAGAGTACTGAAGTCCTTTGAAAACCATACTATTGGTGTTGGAATCGGAAGAGGCTCCTATGGCCAGTAACACCGAGCCCAACTCCATCTCTTCCTGCAGGCAGCCACAGGTCCCCACTCGTATCAGGGTTTTTACTTGATATTCATGTATTAGCTCGTGCGCATAAATACTAATGGAAGGGATACCCATGCCGGATCCTTGGATTGAAACCCTCTTACCCTTGTAGGTGCCGGTGTACCCGTACATGCCGCGGACCTCATTGTAACATTGGGCGTCCTCCAATAAATTTTCCGCGACATATTTAGCTCGTAGTGGGTCTCCGGGCAGTAAAACGGTTTCGGCGATCTCACCGGGTTGTGCTCCAATATGAATACTCATAGATGTTATATGTTAAGCTGCCAAATAAGCTAGTGAAATATTCACAAGTAATGAAATTTAATAACTACTAAACAAGGGCTTTCATGAGGTTAGCCTTATATTTAGGCGGTGTTGCCTTTTCAAATATGAATACACAAGGGATTCCGGAATCGGAGCTGGTACTGAACAAGGATGGTAGCGTTTATCATCTTCACCTGAGGGCAGAGCACATTGCCGACACGGTTTTGTTGGTGGGTGATCAAGGCAGGGTGTCCAGGATCAGCCAGCTATTCGACCATATTGAAGTAAAAATTTCCAATCGCGAGTTTGTCACGCATACCGGGACTTATAAGGGACGAAGATTCACCGCACTTAGCACCGGCATAGGAACGGATAACATTGATATTGCCATAAATGAACTGGATGCAGCGGTCAACATTGACCTTGATTCCAGAGTGCCCAGGGAACAAAAACGCTGCCTGAACCTTATTCGGATAGGTACTTCCGGAGCCTTGCATGGAGATATCCCAGTTGATTCTTCGGTTATTTCCACACACGGACTGGGTTTTGATGGCCTATTGTACTATTACCGCTATCAATTTTCTGAATCCGAGAAATTAATGAATGAGAAAATTAACCAGCACCTAAATTGGGATGCCCGCTTATCATTGCCCTATGTAGTGGAAGCCTCTTCGGAGTTATTAAACTTGCTCAGCCCAGATATGATCCCGGGGATCACCGCCACAGCCAGTGGATTTTACGGCCCACAGGGGCGACAGCTGAACCTGCAACTCGCCAATTCCAGGATTAACGAGTCTCTGCAAAGCTTTCAGTTCCAGGGACATCGGATTACTAATTTTGAGATGGAGACTTCGGCGTTGTTTGGCCTAGGTAAAATATTAGGCCACAAGTGCTGTACTTGTTGCGCTATCATTGCCAATAGGGTGTCCAGGAAATACAGTAGCAATCACCACATCGCCATAGATGCACTGATAAAAAAAGTCCTGGACCGGTTGTCGGGGGACTAGGCGCCGTAAGGGATCCAAATGTTCTTGATCTGGGTGGCTTGCCGCAGGAACTCCTCGCCGCAGCCTTGTTTGGGGTCCCTCCAATCTCGGAACTTCCCGTAGTTAACCCAGGTCCTCTTCATGTTTTCTGCTGACGCCTCTTCCACCAATTTACTTCCAACTGAGGTTCCAAAATACCACATCCCGTCCACATCAAAATGACTGGACAATACTTCACTCAGTGCCTGCTGATTCCCTGTAACAATATTGATGGTGCCGGCCGGAACATCGGATGTGTCCATGACTTGATAAAAATCTGTGGCACATAATGGGGCCAGCTCCGAGGGCACTACTACTACGGTATTCCCCATAGCTATTAAAGGGATCACGGTAGAGATCAATCCCAACAGCGGAAACTCCTGCGGGCACACCAAAGCCATTACACCAATAGCTTCCGGCATGGCCAAAGTCACATTGCGAAAGAGCGTGTTGTGCACTAAACCGTCGTATTTGTCGGCATAGGCAGCATAGGTAAACAATCGGTCTATGCTTAGTTCCACCTCCGATTGGCTTTCCGCTGAGGTTAGCCCATTCATGTTAACCAATCGCTGTACGAATTCCTCTTTGCGGGCTTCCAGATTTTCTGCTAAGTAGTAAATCACTTGGGCGCGGGCATGTCCGCTCATGTTGCGCCATTTGGCGCCACTGTGGGCGGCTTCTACAGCATTTCGGATATCCTTACGATTTCCGTCACCCACTTCACCGATTTGGACACCCCCAGGGTTGAGTACGGGCAAGCTATAACCGCCATCGGGCCTGGCCTGTTTACCACCGATGTACATTTTAGCAGTACGATCGATTTTTAGAGAGCCGTTGGATTTCACAGCTCTGCGGCTAACGGCTCTTTTAATAGGCTTATCGGAGAGTTTTACTTTCGGTTTCAAATATTCATAGAGCCCTTCTTTGCCTCCTTCTCGGCCAAAACCGGATTCACGATAACCGCCAAACCCGGAGGCTGCATCGAAAACATTAGTGCAATTGATCCATACACTGCCGGCTTTAACTTTTGGAGCTATGTCCAGCGCCAGATTGATGTTTTCTGTCCAAATGCTGGCGGCCAGTCCATAGCGGGTGTTGTTGGCCAGCTTCACAGCTTCCTGATGCGTTCTGAAAGTCATAGCTACCAGTACCGGTCCGAAAATCTCAACTTGAGCAATTGTGGAAGACGGGGAAACATCGGTGAATAGGGAAGGGGGGTAGAAGAAACCATCGCTGGGGCATGCCCAGGAGGGTTGCCAAAGCGTACCACCTTCTTCGATGCCTTTCTTAACCAGGGTCTCAATGGTATTCAATTGCATGGGCGAAACGATGGCTCCAATGTCCACAGACTTGTCCAGGGAACTGCCCACCCTCAGCTTTTCCATACGAGCCCGGATCTTTTTATACAATTTTTTAGCGACGCTCTCCTGTACCAATAATCTTGAACCCGCGCAACAAACCTGGCCTTGATTAAACCAAATGGCGTCAACCACGCCTTCCACCACACTGTCCAGATCCGCATCGTCAAAGACTATAAAGGGCGACTTACCGCCAAGCTCTAGTGAGACCTTTTTACCGCTACCCGCAATATTAGTGCGAATTATTCTTCCCACCCGGGTAGAACCGGTAAACGCCACCTTATTGACCAATGGATGATCTACTAATAAGGCACCGGTATCTCCGGCACCGGTCACGATGTTCACCACACCTTTGGGAAGGCCGGCCTTTTGACAGATTTCTGCGAACAAAAGAGCCGTGAGGGAGGTGAGTTCCGCAGGTTTCAGCACCACGGTGTTACCCATAGCAATAGCCGGGGCAATTTTCCAAGCCAGCATCATGAGTGGGAAGTTCCAGGGAATAATTTGCCCTACTACTCCTACTTCCTGAAAATCCGCTAATTCTTTATCCTGCAATTGAGCCCAGCCTGCGTGATAATAAAAATGACGGGCCACCAGGGGAATGTCGATATCGCGGGTCTCCCTAATAGTTTTACCATTATCCAAGCTTTCCAGTACGGCAAATAAGCGGCTATTCTTCTGAAATTGACGCGCTAGAGCGTACAGGTAGCGCGCCCTTTGATGACCGGAAAGCCCTGACCAACCCGGCAACGCTTTCTTGGCAGCCTTTACCGCCTGATCTACGTCTTTTTTGCCCCCCCAGGCAATTCGTGCCAATTTTTCTTCTGTGGCCGGATTTACAGATTGCAGGTACTTCTTGGAAGAAGGTTTATGCCATTGGCCGTCGATGAATAATTGAAATTTCTTCTGGTGACTTTCGATCCATTGCTCGGCATTCTGAGCACTTTCAGGAGCGGGGCCGTAAGTCATGTTTTCAAAAATGGTTTTAACGTTCATAGCGCTCTTCTACAGTTTTATGACATGGGATGTCGATAAGAGGCAGAATAACTGCCGGTAACGAAATGCTCCAGTTGTCTTTCTATATCACCCAATAGGCTGCTGGCGCCAAATCGAAATAGATGAGGACTTAACCAGTCATCGCCCAATTCTTCCTTTATCAGGATCAACCACTCCAAAGCCTCTTTGGCTTTGCGTATGCCACCGGCAGGTTTGAAACCGACTCTATATCCAGTCAACTGGTAGTAGTCTCTGATAGCTCGAACCATGGTGATTCCCACGGGCATTACAGCATTAACGGATTCCTTTCCTGTACTGGTTTTAATAAAATCCGCTCCCGCCATCATACACACCTGGCTGGCTTTGGCCACATTAGTCAAAGTGCTTAACTCGCCAGTGGCCAGAATAGTCTTCATATGAGCCTCTCCACAAGCTTCCCTGAAGGCCTGAACTTCATGATAAAGTCCTTTCCAATCTCCATTGAGCACCTTCCCCCGGCTAACTACGATATCGATCTCCCCAGCGCCGGCCCGCACCGACGAGCGGATCTCATTCAATTTTTGTGCCTGGGTGTTCTGTGCCGCTGGAAATCCTGTGGAAACCGCTGCAATAGGTATGTTGGTCCCATTTAGGGCCTCTTTGGCGGTGCGAATTAAATTGTGATATACACATACTGCACCCACGATGATGGGGGTGCCACTTATGCCCAAAGCCTCCAACAGATCCTGCCGAACCGGCTGCTGTGCTTTTGCACAAAGTCTGGTGACATTACTGGCAGTATCATCTCCTGCCAGGGTAGTTAAGTCAATGCAAGTGACTGCTTTCAGTAACCAGGCGGCTTGCCATTCTTTTTTTACCGACCTACGCTTGCCCATGGTGGATGCACGTCTTTCTACCGCACTACGATTAATACTAATCCCTTCTATTAGGTCCAAATCCAGGGGCATTCCGGGATTTCGCTGCCCATGGGACCCTAAAGCTGGTGATTTGGAGCTTGACTTACTTTTTACAGCCATTGTGTGATAATTACTGAAATTTCTTTTTACTTACCAGCAGCAAATAGCGAGTTAGCGGTTAATTTTTAAAATTAAAAATAAACTGACCTAAGAATGTAGTTTCCATTGCTGCTTAACTAAGGGCAAAAATACGAATTATGAAGCAGACCATTCCAGAAAATAAACGTCAAGAGATAATGGCGAAATTAGCCTTGGCTAATCAGGAGTTCCAAGAGGTTTATCCCGGAGAAAGACCAGATCGACAACCGATTCATACGGTTTACGGAGGAGCCAACTTGTTTAAACACAATTTAGTGGAAAAGATGGGTGAGGTAGCTTTGAACTCGTTTTACACTTATGCGCCTAATTTCGTGGTGTTGGCCAATGTACTACAACTTCCCGGATATACAGAACTACCTGTGGTGGGTGATGCGGATAAAGTAAAAGAGCAACTGGATGCATTGTCTCCCGCTGATCGTCAGCGGCACCCTGCTTGGTTGGCCTATACCGTCTATGAAAAAGTACACCAAAAGCTACAGTCAGAACCGGTAGAAGATTTCCGTATCGACTTTGAAGATGGCTTTGGAAACCGGCCTGATCAGGAGGAAGATGAAGTGGCTGAAAATGCTGCCCGGGAACTAGCGAAAGGAATGGAGTTGAACTCGTTGCCCCCGTTCATTGGTATTCGCATAAAGCCCTTTACCGAAGATCACAAACAGAGAGGCATGCGCACTTTGGATATTTTCTTGTCTACCCTCGGCGGCTTAACCTCTAGGAAGCTCCCGGATAACTTTGTAGTGATGCTGCCTAAGGTTACCATACCTTCGCAGGTGGAAGCATTGGTGGAGCTGTTCGAGATCCTGGAACAACATATCGGTTTTGCTTCGGGCAGTTTACAGATGGAGATGATGGTGGAGACTACGCAAGCAGTGATGAATGAGCATGGAAAGAATGGGCTCATGAACCTGGTGAAGGCCAGCCGTGGTAGACTCATTGCCTGTCACTTCGGAACCTATGACTACACTGCAGCTTGCAATATCACTGCTAAATATCAGGATATGGGTCATCAGGTCTGTGATTTTGCACATCATATGACCAAAGTGGCCTTGGGAGGCACCGGAATCTGGCTGTCCGATGGAGCTACTAACGTAATGCCCATCGCTCCTCATAGAGGAGACGAATTGTCAGATGAACAAATTGCTGAAAATCACAAGGTGGTGCACAGCTCCTGGAAACTTGGGTACAACCACACGCGTCACTCCCTTTACAAAGGATTGTATCAAGGCTGGGACCTGCATCCGTCACAGCTTCCCATGAGATACACCGCTTTGTACTCTTTTTTCTTGGAATCTTATGAAGAAGCAGCCTTGCGTCTCCGTAAATTTGTACAGGCATCAGCGCATGCTACTCTAACCGGAGATATATTCGATGATGCCGCTACCGGCCAGGGGCTGTTAAACTATTTTATAAAAGCTATTTCCAGTGGAGCTTTAAGCGAGGCCGAAGTACAAGATAGCACAGGATTATCACTGGAAGAAATTCGCTTAAGGTCATTCGCCAAGATTATCCAATCCTGGCAACAGCGGAATAACTAAAGCAATTTCCGAATTGAGGCTGTTGTAAGTTCCTGGTAATCATTTATAAAGCTTAAGATATGCGGAAAATGATTGAACTCTTCAGCACTATGCGTGGTAGTTATGATTATTGCCGGACTTCCGGCATTTAGGGCGGTTTGGGCACCGACTACGCTGTCTTCGATAACCAGACATTCTTGAACAGGCACCTGCAGGTTAAGGGCGCTTTGTCGGTATACTTCCGGATGGGGTTTGCCATTGGTGACATTTCCGGAGTGCAGTATGGATTCAAAGCGATCCCGGATGTTAAGATTGTCCAATATCAGGTCTACGTTTTCTGGTGGTGCGGCGGTGGCCACTGCCAGGGGAATACTTTCATCTTGCAGGGTGTCCAGGAAAGACATAAGTCCAGGTATTGGTTGCAACTCATGTACGTAGATGTCACGATACTCCTGCTCTTTTTCCCAGGCAATGCGACGTCGTTGTTCGGGAGTGAATCGATCTCCAAATATTCTTTCGATTATTTCCTCATTAACACCGTGGATCTCATTCATTACCTCCTCGATGGTCATATTTAACCCCAAGGAGGCCAGCTTTCTTTGCCAAGCCCGGTGATGCACCATCATATTGTCTACCATGGTGCCGTCCATATCAAAAATGACCCCTTTCATGCTTAATTTATCATCAATTGTGAAATACCCATAGGGAATATTATGTTCGCAAAGATATTACCACCATCTGTAAAAAAGAAGATCTGGATAGGTAAGATATGACCACAATCGTTGGCGATCCCCCGTTATGCAGGGCTGCTGTGAAACCAGGATTTCATTTTGGATTAAGGGTTCACAACTGATATGGTCAGCCCTTTCAGGGCCATTGGGGGCGTTGAGCAGAAAGTTTATGCTTGAATTTAAGATAATTACACTTATCTTGTCCGGCGCAAAAACCGAGATTAATGAAAACGTTCCGCTGGTCGGTTACCGTAGCCTTGGCAGGATTCCTTTTTGGTTTCGATACTGCCGTCATTTCCGGAGCCGATGTCCCCATTCAAAAACTCTGGCAGCTAAATGACTTCTTTCATGGCACTTTTATTATGTCCATGGCGCTCTGGGGTACGGTGGTGGGAGCCATGTTCGGAGGTATTCCCTGCAACAAATACGGTCGAAAAAAGACCTTGATCTGGATTGGCGTGTTGTACTTGGTTTCTGCTTTGGGTTCAGCACTAGCACCGGATCCTTATACCTTTTCAATGTTAAGATTTATTGGTGGCGTGGGGGTAGGAGCTTCTTCAGTAGCTGCTCCCATTTACATTTCGGAGATCGCCGCTGCCCATAACCGGGGAAGACTGGTAGCCCTTTATCAGTTCATGATCGTTTTGGGTATTTTGATCGCCTATGTCTCAAATTATTTGATCGGTAGCGAGGGAGCCCATTCATGGCGTTGGATGCTGGGTGTAGAAGCGGTTCCCGCACTTATATATTTGCTGCTTATTCTCGGGGTTCCTAATAGTCCTCGGTGGTTGGTGTTGTATAAGCATGATGTACAAAGCGCTCGCGGTTTGCTAAAACAATTGCAACCGAAAGTCGATGCCGATGTCACTATCCAGGAAATCAAGAACTCCTCTCAGCCAGGTAGTATAGAATCAGTATGGGTGCCGCAATACCGCAAACTGGTGTTTTTGGCATTTGCCATAGCCTTTTTCAATCAGCTTTCAGGGATCAATTTCATCATCTATTACGCCCCTCGTATTTTAGAAGAAACCGGCGCTGGCGCCAGTACAGCTCTTTTGTCTACGGCAGGCATCGGGGTGGTCAATGTGATCATGACACTAGTAGGGATGTACTTGATTGACCGTGCCGGACGCAAAAAACTGATGTTAATCGGCAGTATTGGCTATATCATCTCCCTGGCCTTGGTTTCAAGGGCCTTCTTTACCGATTCTTATGATGGAGTTCCCATCATGCTTTTTGTCTTTATTGCATCGCATGCCGTGGGACAGGGAGCAGTGATCTGGGTATTTATTTCCGAAATATTTCCCAATCATGTACGTGCTCAGGGGCAAGGCATTGGCACCTCAACGCACTGGGTTTTTGCTGCGGCCATAACCTTATTGATGCCCCAGGTATTGAGCACATTTTCCGGTGGACCAATATTCGCATTCTTCGCTGGTATGATGGTGCTGCAATTATTATTTGTGTTGTTTATAATGCCTGAGACTAAAGGAGTACCTCTGGAACAATTGCATAAACGCTTAATTAAAAACTGACATTATGGAATTTAATTACCTGGATTACGTCATCTTCATTGCCTATGCCATTTTAATCATAACCATTGGTCTTTGGGTATCCCGCAAAGGGGAAAAGACCACGGAAGATTACTTTTTGGCAAGCAAATCCCTTCCCTGGTGGGCCATAGGAGCTTCTCTTATAGCTGCCAATATCTCTGCGGAGCAGTTTATTGGCATGTCCGGTTCCGGATTTGCCATAGGACTAGCAATTGCCTCCTACGAATGGATGGCGGCTATCACTTTACTAATTGTAGGCAAGTATTTCCTGCCCGTATTTATTAAACAAGAACTATATACAATTCCGGAATTCATAGAGAAACGCTATAGTACTAATCTCAAAACGATCCTGGCTATTTTTTGGATAGGCCTATATGTTTTTGTGAACCTCACAACAGTTCTCTATCTGGGTGCTACGGCGCTGGACACCATAATTGGCGATGGGGATGGTTCTATATTAATGACCAGCATTATTGGTCTGGCGGTATTTGCAGCGGCCTATTCGCTTTGGGGTGGATTGTCAGCAGTGGCTTGGACGGATGTAGTGCAGGTAGTGCTGCTAATTTTTGGGGGATTGGTCACCACTTTTATTGCTATTTCGCACGTAAGTCCGGATGGCAGTATTCTGGGCGGTTTTCAATACATCTATGAGGCGGTACCTGAGAAGTTCTCTATGATCCTGGAAAAAGGCGAGATCATTACACCCAATGATAATGACGCCTGGTGGGACCTTCCTGGACTGGCTGTTCTAATAGGAGGGATGTGGGTAGCTAACCTGTATTATTGGGGATTCAACCAGTACATCATCCAAAGGACCCTGGCCGCTAAGAGTTTGAAAGAGGCTCAAAACGGGATTGCATTTGCTGCGTTCCTTAAGATATTAATTCCCTTAATAGTAGTGGTTCCCGGAATAATAGCCTATGTGCTGAATACCGGACCTGATGGTGTTGTAACGGCCACTTCCGTAGATCCTACTTTCCTGGGAGATGAAGGTAACATCATTAACGACAATGCTGCTCCCTGGCTGATTGGTAACTTTGTGCCCAATGGACTTAAAGGACTGGTGCTGGCAGCCTTGGCTGCGGCAATAGTTAGTTCATTAGCTTCCATGCTCAACTCTACTGCCACCATCTTCACTATGGATATTTACAGACCTCTGATCAATCCTAATGCCAGTCAGGGGGGTCTGGTAAATGTAGGTCGATTAACCGCCGCGGTAGCGCTGGTTATTGCCATTTCCCTGGCTCCTCAATTGAAGAACTTAGGTCAGGTATTCCAATACATTCAAGAGTACACGGGGGTAGTCAGTCCTGGTATTCTTGCGGTCTTCTTGTTGGGACTCTTTTGGAAAAAAACTACCAATAATGCCGCCATTTGGGGTGTGGTGTTGTCTGTGCCCATAGCTTTCTACTTTAAAGTAGCGCAAAATGGATGGTCGGACAGTGCCTTTTTCGTACACCTCCCGTTCTTACAGCAAATGTTGTGGACAGCGATATTCAGCGCAGGTATTATGGTAATTTTCAGTCTTTTAGAAAATAAGGGTAAAGATCATCCTAAAGGAATAGAGGTTACAAGGACGCTGTTTGCCACTTCACCCAGTTTTAATATCAGCGCTATGATCGTTATGATCATATTAGCAGTGCTTTACGCCATGTTCTGGTAATCGGTAATAAGTAATAATGAAGGTGGATGGACCACTAGAAATTGGATTAAAGTAAAATACACATTACCTTAACGGATATCACTTTAATTCAGCGAATTGAACTATGAAAAGAGTTGTCACCTTTGGAGAGATCATGCTTCGACTGGCACCTCCTGGCTTCCTGAGATTCTCGCAAACCAATAGCTTTGAGGCGATCTACGGCGGAGGCGAAAGCAATGTGGCGGTTTCGCTGGCCAACTACGGGATCCCGGTAGATTTTGTAACCCGTTTGCCGGACAATGATATCGGGCGTTGTGCTTTAATGGAAATGCGCAAACGTGGTGTGGGTACCGACCAGATGATATTCGGCGGTGATCGATTGGGTATCTATTTCCTAGAGACGGGAGCGGTTTCTCGAGGAAGTAAAGTGGTTTACGATCGCGCCCATTCCGCGATGTCTGCCATTACCAACGGTATGATCAATTGGGAGCAAGTCTTCTCCGATGCGCAATGGTTTCACTGGACCGGGATAACTCCGGCTATTTCTCAAGGCGCTGCAGATGTGTGCTTGGAAGCCATTCAGACAGCCAATAAAATGGGCGTAACCGTTTCCACAGATCTTAATTACCGCAAGAAGTTGTGGAACTATGGAAAAGAACCGGGTGAGATCATGCAGCCCCTGGTCGAGGGTTGCGATGTTATTCTAGGCAATGAAGAAGATGCCGAAAAGCACTTTGACATTCATCCACAAGATGTAGATGTTACTCAAAGCGAAAGTATGGATGCCCGTGCCTACGAGTCTGTATGTAAACAACTCATGGAGCGTTTTCCAAGAGCGAAAAAAGTGATTACCACCTTGAGAGGTTCCATCAGTGCCTCTCACAACAGTTGGTCGGGAGTGCTGTACAATGGGTCGCAATTTTTGGAAGCACCAACCTATCAGATCACTCATATTGTAGACCGCGTAGGGGGAGGAGATTCGTTTATGGCCGGACTGATTTATGGATTATTGCATTATCCGGAAGATGACCAAAACGCCCTAAACTTTGCAGTGGCCGCATCCTGCTTAAAGCACACCATTTATGGTGATGCTAATCAGGTGACGGTGGAAGAAGTAGAAAAGTTAATGGCTGGCGATGCTTCCGGTCGTGTTAGCAGATAAATAATAATTATGGCTCGATTTAGCAGGGTAGAAGTATACCTAAAAATGAAGGAAACGGGCTTAATACCCATATTTTATAACCGGGATGTGGAATTGGCGAAACAGGTTATGAAAGCCTGTTATGATGGAGGCGCTCGATTATTGGAATTTACCAACCGGGGCGATTTTGCGCATGAAGTTTTTGGGGAGTTAAGCAAACTTGCCGCGGTGGAACATCCAGAGTTAATTTTAGGTGTTGGTTCGGTTACCGATGCTGCTACTGCTTCTCTATATATACAACTGGGAGCCTCTTTTGTAGTGGCACCGGTATTGCGGGAAGATGTAGCATTGGTTTGCAACCGCCGCAAAGTGTTTTATGCACCTGGTTGTGGCAGCGCCAATGAAATTGCCCGTGCCGAGGAATTGGGTTGTGAGGTAGTAAAAGTGTTTCCCGGAGGTACCTATGGTCCGGGTTTTGTAAAATCAATTAAAGGGCCTTGCCCCTGGACAGAGGTGATGGTTACGGGAGGAGTATCGCCCGACAAGGATAACCTGAAAACTTGGTTCGATGCCGGAGCATGCTGTGTGGGTATGGGATCTAAATTGATCACCAAGGAGCTATTGGCCAACCAGGATTTTGAAGGATTGAAAGAACGCATTACCCAGACCTTCAAAATAATTAAGTCCCTCTCTTAGACGGTGAAGGCTAAATGTTTGCAAATACATCCTGAGGATAATATGGCGGTAGCCCTACAGGATCTTTCTGCGGGCACGGCTTGCGATATTGCTGGTGTTATGGTGCAGTTGTATGAGGATGTCCCTGCCAAGCAAAAATTTACCCTGACTTCCTTGAATGCCGGAGATGCCGTTTATCTCTACGGAGTTAAAGTCGGGTGTTGCACTCATACTGTACCTGAGGGGAGCTTGATCACCACCCAAAATATTGAGCACGCGGCAAATGATTTTACCGTAAGATCAGTGGATTATCATTGGAAACCGCCTGAGGTTAGCGCCTGGTCCTCACGAACGTTTGAAGGGTACCACCGAAATGACGGATCGGTGGGTACCGCCAATTATTGGCTGGTGGTACCTTTGGTGTTTTGCGAAAACCGCAACCTGGAGGTATTGGATGCAGCTCTAACCGAAGCCTTGGGGTATGCGGTTCCCAAGGATTTTGCCCTGGACACCAGGTCCCTGGTTGAGAAATATCGTAGCGGGGCTTCTCAAAAGGAGATATTAGAGGCCCAACTGGTCCAAGACCCACATCAAGCTCAGCAACAACGTGTTTTTCCCAATGTGGACGGTATCAAGTTTCTGAAGCATCAAATGGGATGCGGGGGCACTAGACAGGATGCTCAATTGCTCTGCCGGTTGTTGGCGGGATATATCACCCACAGCAATGTGGCGGGAGCCACTGTTTTAAGCCTTGGTTGTCAAAACGCTCAGATCGACCTGCTTAAGGAAGCCATTCATAAGAAGGATCCGAATTTTAGCAAACCAGTTCATTACTTGGAACAGCAGGCCAGTAAAAATGAAAGATCTTTTATTGAAGAAGCTATAAAAAAGACATTTGTGGGCATGATGAAAGCCAACCGACAACAACGAAAGCCGGCACCATTGTCAAAGTTGAAACTGGGTCTGGAATGCGGTGGTTCCGATGGTTTTTCTGGCATATCCGCGAACCCCGCTTTAGGCTATACCAGCGATCTGCTAGTGGCCTTGGGCGGGTCGGCGATTTTGTCGGAATTCCCCGAATTGCATGGAGTAGAACAGGAACTTGTTCAGCGTTGCCATCACCAAGATTCTGCCCATAAATTTGTAGAACTTATGAACACTTACGCTCAAAGGGCGGCAGCAGTCGACTCGGGGTTTGAAAGTAATCCCTCTCCGGGCAACATCAAGGATGGGCTGATCACCGATGCCATAAAATCAGCAGGTGCTGCCAAAAAGGGTGGCACTTCGCCCATTACCGAGGTGCTTGACTATGGCGAGAGTGTTACCATGCCGGGATTGTCGCTGTTGTGCACCCCGGGCAGCGATGTAGAAAGCACCACTGGTCTGGCGGGAGCAGGGGCAAACTTGATTGTATTTACCACCGGGTTGGGCACGCCCACCGGCAATCCTATTGTACCAGTGGTCAAGATGTCTTCCAATAACACCTTATACCAGCGAATGTCGGATATCATCGACCTCAATGCAGGAGGTATTATTAATGGCGAGGACACTATCGAGGGTGTTGGAGAGCAATTATTGGAATACCTTATTCAGGTGGCTAGTGGTAAAGAAATACCGGCGGCAGTGAGGCTGCGACAAGACGACTTTATGCCCTGGAAAAGAGGGATAAGCCTATAAGTATTAAATTTCACCAGCTCAATATTCAGCTTACATAAGGTTAGGTTAGCAATTTTGACCTTCTTTACTAAATGATAACTTCTAGCAGATCGGTTTCAGGCAGGGTAGTGTTGATCACGCTGCTTATAATGAAGTTGTGCCATCAGCCCGGTGCTGGTCAGGGGCAACGGATCTCTTTCGACTATTTGGGTCCGCAACATGGACTATCTCAAAATTCCATTCTTTGCATGCTGGAAGACCAACAGGGATTTATTTGGTTTGGTACGGAAGATGGCCTCAATCGTTTCGATGGATACGATTTTAAGATATACAGTAAAGACCTCAAGGATTCCAGTTCCATTAGCTATGGGATCATTTGGCACATTTACGAAGACAACCAAGAGCGTTTTTGGGTGGGAACCAGAGGCGGAGGCTTAAACCTGTTTGATAAAAAGCAAGACAGGTTCTACCGGTATCAGCATCATCCCGATGATCCCAATAGTATCAGTCACGATATTGTCAGAGCTGTAATGGAGGATCGGGATGGTCATATTTGGGTGGGCACCGATTATGGATTGAATCGACTCAAGTTCAAAGGTCCGAAAACGGTTGAATTTGAGAAGTTCTTCCATAACCAGGATGATGCCACCACCTTAAGTGATGACTATATCGGCACCCTCTATAAGGACAGCCATGGGGATTTATGGATAGGAACGAATAAGGGACTAAATAAATATCAACAAGGTAAATTTAAGCGGTATTTATTGCCAGATGCTGGTGAAAGAGATTCCAATATCATAAACAAGATCCTGGAGGACAGGGAAGGCAATTTTTGGCTGTGCACTTTTGCAGGACTCTACCTCTTTGATCGGGACCGGGAGCAATTCACTAATATTTCAGCCATTCCGGCCATCAATATTTTTTCGGTGGCCGCAGACCTCAATGGGAACCTGTGGGTGGGCACAGAGGATCAAGGGCTATTCATCTATAACCCTTCCTCCAGCACGGTAAGGCATCTTAAGAAAGACCCCAACGATCCGAAGAGCCTGACTGACGATTGGATCCGTGATCTATTGATTGATCGTTCCGGAATTGTATGGGTAGGAACATATGCCGGGTCCATAAATCGATACGATCCTCACAAATATAAATTCAAGCATTTTACCAGTGATCCCAATGACCCAAACAGCCTGAACAATGAAATTCTATGGGAGATCTATGAAGACAAGCAGGGCATTATATGGCTTGGTACTTTTAGAGGGGGCTTAAATAGGTTCGAGCCCGTCACAGGAAGATTTACTCACTTTGTTCATGATCCAAATGAACCCCGGAGCTTAAGCCATAATGATGTTCGGGCGGTACTCAAGGACAGTCGGGGAGATGTTTGGGTGGCTACTTGGGGCGGCGGCCTTAATAAAATGATTGAGGATAAATCTGGGGTTTGGTTCAAGCATTATCGAAGCGGAAATCAATCAAACAGTATAAGCAACGATCGGGCCTGGGTACTTTACGAGGATCGGAACGGTTATATTTGGATTGGTACCAATGGCGGGGTAGATCGCTTTGATCCGGTTACCGGGAAGTTCACCAATTATGCACACGACCCGGACGACCCAGGTAGTATCAGTAATAATTCGGTGCGCAGTATTGGCGAAGATCGCAGGGGTTTTATTTGGTTCGGTACGTTCAATGGAATGAATCGATTCAATCCACAAACAGATGAGTTTATTTCCTACCGGCATACTCCTGGCAAGGAGGTCGGTATTATCAACAATTTCGTCCATGGATTCCATTTCGATAGCGATGAAACTTTGTGGATCGGCACCCGTAGCGGATTTACAAAAATGACTAAGCTATATTCCGACCAACCGGTTTTTAAAAACTTTACTGAGGAACATGGCTTGCCCAATAATGTGGTCTATGGGATTTTAGAGGACGATCAGGGGTATCTATGGATGCCCACCAACAAAGGGCTAAGCAGATTTAACAAACAAACGGAGGAGTTTCGCAATTTTACAGAAGCAGATGGCTTGCAAAACGATGAGTTCAATTGGGGAGCGCAGTACAGAGCTGGTGATGGAACGCTCCTAGTTGGAGGGATTAACGGCTTTAATGCTTTCAAAGCAGAAGATATTCAAGACAATTCCTATTTACCACCGGTGTTCATTACGGAATTCAATGTCCTCAATGAACGAAGCTCCGTGACCAGTAGAAATAGCAAAAACCGGTCAATTTACCAGGATGCTTTTCCTTTTGCTTCCGGTGTGGAATTAAGTCATAAAGATTATTTCTTTTCTTTTGAGTTTGCAGCTCTCAACTATACACAATCCCAGAATAATCAATACAAGTACAAGCTGGAAGGCTTCGATGAGGAATGGATCGATGCCGGAAATCGACGTTTTGCCACATATACCAATATCGATCCTGGTGAATATGAATTCAAAGTAAAGGCTTCGAATAACGACGGAATCTGGAACGAAGAAGCTGCTGCTGTACTGGTTACTATTTTGCCACCCTGGTGGGCCACCTGGTGGGCTTATATGTTGTATGGCGTAATGGCATTAGGACTGATATGGGGGTACTTCAATTACCGGGAAAACGTCCATAAAGGAAAAATGATGCAGCAGGAAGCTGAGTTGCGGGCTGAAACTGCCGAGGCCCAGGCCAAAGCTATCTCCATCGAGTCAAAAGCTAAGATTGAGCGGGTGAAAACTGAAGAAAGAGATAAACTTCGGGAGCAGAACTCCAGGGATTTCCACGATGAACTGGGTCACAAGTTGACCAAGATCTCCATGTTCTTGGAGTTAGCCAAAAGAGCCGAAGGAAAGCAAAATGATTTGAACAAATATTTGTCTAAAGTTGAAGAAAACACTAAGGATCTTTCCGGGGGCATGAGGGATTTTATATGGGTATTGGACCCCAGAAAGGATACCCTTTACGATGTGGTCATCAGGTTAAAGGACTTTGGAGATCACCTTTTCGACCATAGTGGGGTTTCTTTTAAGTTGGAAGGATTAGTTGATGGATTAAAGGAGCAAGGCATCAACTCAGACACCCGAAGAGACCTGGTTCTGTTGTTTAAAGAAGCTATGAACAACGCTTTAAAGTATTCCTCCTGTCAAAATGCCGTATTGAGTATTGATCTGTCCACCACCGGCTATGCTTTTACCTTCTCTGATGATGGCCAGGGTTTTGATGAAAACACCATAACCCGGGGGTACGGTCTTAAAAACATGAGATCCAGGGCGGAGAAATTAGGTCGTGAGTTGATCATATCCAGTAGTCCCGGACAGGGTACCATAGTGAAGTTGTCGGTGAAAAACTAAATACCTCATATGGGCTATAGGGAAGGCTTAAAAATAATGGTATTTTAAGTGACACATTCGTTTAGGCCATGATCAGTGTAGCTATAGTTGAGGACAATCAGGAAATACGCCAAACCTTGGCCCTGATCATTGATGGTACTCCTGACTTTGCCTGCCAACACAGCTACGGCGACTGTGAATCTGCCATTGCCGAACTCCCTTCTAAAACCATCGATGTAGTGCTGATGGATATTAATCTGCCTGGGATCAACGGAATTGAAGGAGTACGCATTCTAAAAGATAAATTACCCAAGGTTGATTTCATCATGTTGACCATTCAGGAAGACGATGACTCTATATTTAATTCCCTTTTGGCGGGGGCTACCGGTTATTTGGTAAAGGACACCCCACCGTCGGAGCTTCTGGACTCCATTAAGGAAGTTTATGAAGGAGGATCACCTATGAGCACCCATATCGCACGTAAAATCGTGACCAGTTTCAAAGTCACCAAAAAATCCCCCTTGACGGAACGTGAAACAGAGATCTTGCAACGACTTTGTGAGGGAGACAATTATAAGGTAATTGCCGATGCCCTTTTCGTTAGTGGTCATACGGTGCGGGCGCACATCAAAAATATTTACGAGAAGCTTCACGTTCATTCCCGCGCGGAGGCCGTAAAAAAAGCCCTAAAGGACCGCCTTATATAACATTCAACTCCTAGCAACACTCCCTTATAAATACCCCATATGCGTAATAGCGTGGGATTGTCATACGCTTTATTTTTGAAGCATACTTAACCATAAAACTGTTAAAACCATGAAAAAATTAGCGATCATATTGATGTGCTTGTTTGTTCTAGGCACCATCCCTCAGGTGCAAGCCCAGGTCAAACTTGGAAAAAAACTTGAAAACAAACTCAAAAAAAGAACCAGTAAAAAGATTGATAAAGGCATGGAAGATGGCCTGGATGCAGTGGAAGATGGAATGGAAGCAGAAGAAAAAGGTGAAGGAGCAAATGACGAAGAAACCATTGCGGATGGTACAATGCAGCATGAAGAGATCGATAGAATACAAACCACCGCAGGGAACAACAATCCCAATACCAATTTTATTGATGCGAATAACGCTGTTTTCTATGATGACTTCGATAATGAAAGACCTACGGAGTTCCCGTCTAAATGGACTCAAATTAGAGGAGCGCTACAAAACAACCAGGTTTCGGGGGGAGGTAAACAAGATGGGGTAATAGAAACCATATCTTCAAATACCACCATAAAACCTGCCATTAAAGGAGATAACTATTTGGGAGATGAATTTAAAATCGAAATGAAAGTGTATTTCCATGAAAAAGGAAACGAAGGATATATTATAGATCTAAAGAATTCGAATTCGGTTCATGGGTCACATGAAATGAGAGTTAGCGGTGGCGTTATGTGGAGTGGCTCCGATCCCATTTCACGCATGCCGGGAGTAGCTAAGCCGGGCTGGCATACCTTTCAAATCTCCTTCAACAAAGGTTATATGAAGGGCTATTTAGACGGGGTAATGTTGGTAAATGATCCAGATATAAGCAGACCAAATGTTAGTAAGAAGGAGTTTACGCATTTGGAATTACATATTCTTTCTCCATCGTTGACAAATACTCCACCGCTTAGGCAGATGATTACACATTTCGCCATCGGTGGAAAAGGACATCCACTGTATGACCGTTTATCTTCAGATGAAGGTTTAGTAGAGCACATAAATTTTGAGGTTGACTCGTACGTAATTCAAGAGTCATCGTATTCAATTCTTAATAAGATCGCAAAAGTACTTACTGAATATCCCGGGGCGGAAATAACCATCGCCGGGCATACCGATGCTAACGGTAGTATAGAGTCCAACCAGATCCTAGGTCTTAAAAGGGCTGAGTCGGTAAAGAATTATCTTGAGTCTAAAAATATTGAACCCGTAAGGATGGCTACCCTGTCTTATGGGGAAGAGCAACCCATTGATACTAGAAATACGGAAGAAGCCTATGCGCAAAATAGAAGAGTTGTTTTCAAATTAAAGTGAGGAATAAAAATTTAGTGGGGCTACTTCAGTGGGTAGCAGTCAGGGGATCTGTGCGGGACTTATACCCATTGAAGCACAGCAATAACAGATCAATCATGAAAAATGCAACAAAAGTATGCCTAAGAATTCCCTTAGTGGTTCTGTTACTGATAGCAATATTTCCGGCATATGGTCAGGTTCAGCAGCAGTGGTCTAAAAGCTACTCCAAGTTTGTGGGCGACGTGATCGAGCCTGTTGATTTGAAGGTTGATCAACAGGGAAACGTGTTCGTAGCCTTTAAGTCCTTTACCTCCATGACCACCTTCTATGATGACTATCATTTGATCAAATACACTGCAGATGGTGAGCAACTTTGGGTAAAAAGCTACAACGGTCCCAGGAATACCCGCGACGTACCGTCCCATTTGGCTTTGGATAATCAGGGCAATGCCTATATTACGGGCTACAGTAATGGCCTTGGCCAAGCGGCTACTGACTTTTGCACTATAAAATATAGCCCCGATGGTCAGCAACTTTGGGTAGCCCGGCATGATGGGCCCAATGGTAATGACAATAAGGTGACTGGCCTCTACGTGGATGAGAGGGGCAATGTATTTATTACGGGTAATTCTGGAAATGAATCTGCTAGTAATTCCGGCATGGATATTTATGCCATAAAATACGATACGCAGGGCAAGAGGATCTGGGGCCTTAGTTATGACAGGAACATTACGGATGACCAACCTGGTGACATTTATATTGACGATCAGGGAAATGCTATTATTGTGGGCAGTACCAATGGTCCCGCTTATGATATTACCGTGCTTAAATATATAGGCACCAAGCTGCTTTGGGACCAGCACTATGCCGGCCCTTCGAAAACCCATCAAAATAATGCTGGCAACACCGCTTTGGCTAGTTCAGAAGCCATATCCAGGGGCCCCGGACAAGATATAGCCAATAAAGTAATAGCCGATGCACAAGGAAACATTTATGTAGCCGGATATAGCCATGGTGCTGACAGCGGTCAGGACTATGTGCTTCTCAAATACGACGCACAGGGCAACCGGCAATGGGTACAAAGATATAGTGGACCCGCCATGGTTTGGGATGAAATTGAGCAGCTGGCCCTGGATAGCCAGGGGAACATTATTGTATCGGGCTTCAGCGGTTTGAACGATCGCCGCAAGACCTATGCCTATTGCACCATTAAGTATAGTCCTGAAGGAAAGCAACTATGGGTGCGAAAAACAGATAGTAAGAGGGCCGATGCAGCCCATTACCAAATGCCGGATATGGTAATCGATCGCCAGGACAATATTTATGTTACCGGGGGAGATCTGCATGGTAAGTTCTATACGGTTAAGTACGATGCCCATGGCAACCAGCAATGGGAGGTGAATGCCGGATTCCTGGGTGGAGGATCGTTTGCCTTGGATGTTGACCAACAGAATAACGTTGTGGTAACGGGATTTACGGTGTCCCAACAAATGGGCATTGAAATGCTTACCGTAAAATACGCTCAAGACTAATTCTAAATATTTATCAGAAATGAAAAGATTTCTCTTTTATATAGTCCTGGTATTTATCGCCGTTGCTGCAACCTGCAGCCAAGAATCGGAAACAGCCTTAACCGCCGATGCCGGAACTGCTGTAGTTACTTCGGATGATGATGCTAAATGGCAGCGTTATCCCTTCGAGACGGCCATAGTTGAAATGACCAGAATTACCACCAATCCGCAGTTTGAAATGGAAGAGAGGATTAAGTTGATCATCCGTAAACATGGCTTGGAAGAGGCCCGGTTGGTGGAAGAAACCCGAAATATCAAAATGCTGAATATGGTTGAGAAGTCCAGCTACCGTACCATAATGACCAAGGAATGGTTAACCACCATTAAGGATGGTAAAGTCACTGTAGTCAAGAATCCCGGGGAAGACCTGATGAATAGCCTGGCGGATAAGACTCAAGAGGAGATCAAGTCCTTTACCCAGGGGGTTGAAGGTGCCATGAATACCACCAAAGAAAACCTAGGCACTAAAAATGTAGCAGGTCACGATTGCGATCTGGTAAAGATAACCTCTGAAATAGGCGGTGTAAAAACTATTGTTACCCAGTGCCTTTATCAGATGCTATCGTTGGAAACCAAAAGCAGCAACATGGGGGTGGAGTTCGTGGAGACGGTAACTTCTCTGCAATTAAACCCCTCGGACCTGCCATCGCAGCATTTTGCAATACCTCAGGATAGTCCGGTTGACACCCTAAGAATGGGTTATTAAACGTCGCAGATAACCACACCTGCTTTCAGGGAGGCCATCTTGTCTTCTGCCGCAGGGATAAACTCCTGGCCCACATAGCCGGTGTACCCGGTCTCTAATATAGCTTTCATGATCGCGGGATAATTCAATTCCTGTGTCTCATCTATCTCATGACGACCCGGAACGCCGCCAGTGTGATAGTGAACGATATAATCGTGGTATTCTTTTATGGTGGCGATAATGTCGCCCTCCATGATTTGCATGTGATATATGTCGTACAGTAATTTGAAATTTGGGGATCCTATTTTGTCTACCATGGCCACACCCCAGGGCGTTTTGTCGCATTGGTAATCAATGTGATTTACTTTGCTGTTCAGCAATTCCATGATAAGGTTGATCTTTCGATCTTCAGCCAATTTCACCAGTGGCTCCAGTCCTATGGCGCATTGTTCCCATCCGGTTTCGTCATCGATTCCCCGACGATTGCCTGAAAATACGATCACGTGAGGGAATCCTTCGTCCGCTGCTTGATTGATCAAACCTTCGTACTTTTCCTGTAGGTGTTGGTGGTTTTGGGGATCATTAAATCCATCTTCAATGCTGGCAAAACTAAAGTCCGTGGCTACCGCGCAGGTCAGGCCGTTCTTTTTCGCCAGTGCCCATTCATGTGGCTCCAACAGCTCCACCGATTTGAGTCCCAGGGCTTTGGATTGTTCTAAAAATGGTTCCAGTGGTATGTCGTTGTAACACCATCGGCATACTGAATGATTGATGTTTCCTTTAAGCATTTCTTGTGAAGTTTGCGTAGACTCTTCTCGCGCACTGGGTGCCTTATTGTCTTTGCAAGCATAAGACAAGCCACTTGCGGTGATGGTAGCTGCACCTACTGCTATTTTCTTTAGAGCTTTACGTCGTTGATTTTGAGCATTCATGTGATAAATAATAAGCTGTGCTAACTAGGCTTTAATATCGGGGTTTTATAATACAAAATAAACGAATAAGGTGTTATCTTAACCTTTCATTTTAATTCAGTTATCGCTTAGATATGAAGTATCTTGTCAGAACCTTGGTGATTTTAATGTTTTTCACTCACTTTGGTTGGTGCCAAAGTGACGGGTTTATAACATTACCCTTACAAGATCTGTCCTCTTTTCAAGAGCAGTCCGGCAATTGGTTTATTGTGGGAGATGTACTTATGGATCCTGAGGTAAGTGTTCATCATCCCCCTGATCTTGCGGAATCTAAAAAGAAAAAGAAGAAACGTAAACGAGAGCAGTCTACGCCAATAGCCGTCAATTATACCGCGGGTTCCGGCATACTGCTCAATATGAACAATGAGGAGATGAAAGACGCTCTTCTGACCAAATGGGAGCATGCAGATATTGACATTTCATTTGAGGTAATGCTTCCTAAGGGCTCAAATTCAGGGATTTATCTTCAAGGACGATATGAGGTGCAGTTGTACGATAGTTGGGGTGTAATGAGACCTAAATTCTCTGATATTGGAGGTATCTATCGCAACTGGGAGTCCGAGACCGGTAAGATCTATATGGGCAAAGCGCCCTTGAGCAATCCGAGCAAAGCCCCGGGTTTATGGCAAAAACTAGATATCTCATTTAGGGCCCCTAAGTTCGACCAAGCCGGTAACAAAATTGCCAATGCCAAATTGGTCTTTGTAGACCTAAACGGAGTGCGAATACACGAGAATGTCGAGATCCCACTGCCCACAGGTGGACCCGTGGAGAACAACGAGAAACCCACAGGTCCGTTGATGATACAAGGGGACCACGGTCCGGTAGCTATTCGGAATTTTAAATACCGCAGCCTTAAGGGATTGGAGGTGAAAATAGATGAGCTTCAGTATGAGGTATTTCATGGATCTTTCAAGAATCTTGAAGACCTCACTGGCCAGGAAGCGGTGTTGCAGGGTAAGGCCGATGGCCTTACTTGCACTATAGCTGGTGTTCCCGACAAATTTGCCCTGGTCTATTCCGGTACTTTAGTAATTCCGGAGAAAGACGAATATCAATTCGACCTGGCCTATACCGGTGGCGCCTTTATGACAGTCAACGGCCAGGAGGTGATCAATTACCAGCGACCGGATGGCTGGTGGCGGCGTGATAAAGGTTCCCTGCATTTGGATTCGGGAACACATTCCTGGGAACTGACTTATTTTAAAGAAGCAGAGTGGATGCCGCCCCGGTTAGCCTTCAGCGTCAGTACCTCCCAGACCTATCCCACAAATTTGCACGACTTCGATTCATACCCACCTTCGGAAGACCCTGTGGCCGACATTTTAGTCCATGCTGGCAATGAAGTAAAGCTCCTGAGAGCATTTTTGGATTATCAGGGAGACAAAAGTCAGCGGTTAACTCATACTATCGGGGTCAGCGAGCCCCGTGGTGTGAACTACGTTTATGACTTGGATCGAGGAAATCTGGTATGTGTTTGGCGAGGAGATTTTGTCGATGCTACCCCCATGTGGCATAATCGGGGCGATGGTTCATTTCGACCATTGGGAGGCACTCAATATATTATGAATGCTCAGCCTTTATTTTTGGCTGCGGAGTCATCAGGCCCCGAACTAAAGTCCACCGGGTATCAATTGGAAGAGAATGGCCGGCCAATATTTACCTACAGTTATGGCAACCATAAAATTAAAGACCGCCTCTACCCGGATGAGACCAATACCTTTGTCACCCGGGAAATTTCGTTGGAAAACCCCACTGCAGGTCTGTTCTTTAAGATTGCCCAAGGTTCGAATATTATTTCCTTGGGTGACGGCCGGTATGTGGTCGATGATAAAAGTTATTACATCAAGATACATTTAGGAGAGGCGGAAATTCGCGATGGCCAGACCATGAAGGAATTGGTAGCACCTCTCCATGATCAATCACTGGTTTATTCAATAATATGGTAGTAAAGCTAACCTTAAAATTATCAAGTGCCTGTTTCGGCCTATTAATAATGCTTGGTGGAACCATCCAGTTATGGGCGCAAAACCCACCCTCAGAAGACCAATACTATTCTATCGCTACCGTTGCCGTTCCAGAAGGTATTCATTTGGAGGTAGGTGGGATTACCACTTTAGAAGATGGCAGAGTGGCATTGTGTACCAGGCGAGGCGACGTTTGGATCATTGAAAATGCTGCCGCTCCAGAGGGAACCAAGCCCCGATTCGTAAAATTTGCCAGTGGTTTGCATGAGCCTTTGGGATTAGCTTGGAAGCAGGGAGCTCTCTACACCGCTCAAAGAGGGGAGTTAACCAAACTTATGGATACCAATGGGGATGATCGTGCCGACGTTTATGAAACTGTTTATGCATGGCCACTTTCAGGTCATTATCATGAGTACAGTTTCGGTCCTAAGCTGGATGCCCAGGGCAATTTCTTTGTAACCGGTAATGTAGCCTTTGGAAACCAGGAATGGTGGCGAGGTGAAAGTAGGGTGCCCTGGCGTGGCTGGACCATGAAGATCCATGCTGATGGTACCATGGAACCCTGGGCTACCGGAATGCGCTCCCCATGCGGGCTGGGTATATTTGAAGAAGAACTTTTTTATACCGACAACCAGGGTGATTGGATGGGTTCCGGTGGTATTTGGCATCTAAAAAAAGGGAGCTTTACAGGACATCCAGCGGGGTTGAGATGGACTGGTGAACCCAATTCACCCCTGGAGATCACCACGGAGCAGCTCTATGCCCATGTTGACCCACGCCAAGAAAAGCAAGCAGGTCAATATGTGAAACCGGAAAACATCCGGGACGAGGAAGCCCCGGTGTTTCTTTACCAGTTAAAAGATCAGTTCCCAAACTTGCAGTTGCCGGCAGTTTGGTTGCCTCACGGTGTCCTTGGTATTTCCAATTCAGAAATACTGGAGGATCAGACTGGAGGTAAATTCGGCCCATTTGCAGGCCAGTTATTGGTAGGGGATCAAGGTCAGAGCAAAATTATGAGGGTGGTTTTGGAAAAGATTAAGGGGGACTATCAAGGCGTGGCTATCGATTTTCGATCTGGATTTCAATCGGGGGTGTTGCGCATGAGCTGGGGGCACGATGGTTCCTTGTTTGTTGGAGAAACCAATAGAGGATGGGGCTCGGCCGGCCCAAAGACCTCCGGATTACAACGGTTGATCTGGAATGGTAAAGTTCCCATGGAAATGATGACAGTCCAGGCACGTGTAGATGGTTTTGAGATTGAATTCACACATCCAGTGGATGTCAACACCGCCGAGGACCTGAATAGTTATGGGGGAATGAGCTACATATACAAGTACCATCCGGTATACGGCAGCCCACCTGTAGACCAGCAGGAGCTTAAGATCAGGGGAGTAAAAGTCTCGGACGACCGTCTCAAAGTGCGGGTAGTGATCGACAACTTGCGTAAATATTATGTGCACGAATTAAGACTACCGGGAATTAAGTCTGCCCAAGGGTTGCCGCTTTTGCACAATAGGGCTTATTATACCCTGAATAATATTCCGGATGGAGAAGAGCTATCATTGTCATCTCTTAGTACCAAAAGATCATCTGTCAACTCCAGGGGAATCCCTAAACAAAAGAGTATTCCGAATAAATCGCCCAGGTCCAAGGTGCCGGTGGTTACCTATGGGGAAATTGAGCCTCTTTTGGTGAGCAATACCTGTATAGCCTGTCACCAGGTAGACAAGCCCCTGGTGGGCCCTTCTTACCAGGATATTGCTAAGAGAAAATACACTAACGAACGTATGGTGGAGCTGATCTACAATCCTCAACCTAAGAACTGGCCGGAATATGCCACCCCTATGGCACCTATGCCGCAGGTTCCCAGAAATGAAGCTTTAAAAATTGCCAACTGGATCAATACCTTGGATTAACTTAAGTCCGTTAGTTGTGTGATGGGAAGGAAAATACCTGGATTTCTATTTGCCTTAGGCTCGCTGATGCTGGTGACTGGTGTTTCTAGTCTTGCTCAAGGCATTAGTCAGACCAAGGTGATTAAATTAATGGGTTCCCGCTTCGAGGTTACTGCAGTTGCAGATAATGAAGCGGCTTGCTGGGATGCTATAAATGCAGGCATTGCAGAAATACAGCGCATCGAAAAGTTAATTTCTTCTTGGGACCCCAACTCACAGACCAGTATGATAAACCGGTCGGCCGGAATAAAACCTATAGCTGTCGATCAGGAGCTTTATGATTTGATAACCAGGGCCAAAAAGGTTTCAAAATTAACTGATGGGGCTTTTGATATCAGTTACGCTTCCATGGATAGGCTATGGAAGTTTGACGGTACTCTGGCTCAAGTACCGGCTGACAGCGCTATATCCAGTGCTGTGGCCTTGATAGGCTACCATCGCATTTTACTGGAGCGGGAATCTACTTCGGTCTTTTTACAGGATGAAGGTATGAAAATTGGTTTTGGAGCTATTGGAAAAGGGTACGCTGCGAATCGTGCCCGAATGGTTATGAAGGAAATGGGCATTACCAGCGGCCTGGTGAATGCCGGCGGTGATCTTATCGCATGGGGGCAGCAACCCGACGGATCACCCTGGCGCATTGGTATTACAGATCCTAACAGTAGGGAGGAAGTGTATTCCTGGTTAAGCATTAACGATCAGGCGGTGGTGACCTCAGGAGATTATGAGCGATTTGTTATGATCGAGGGCCAGCGCTATTCTCATATCATCGATCCACGCCACGGATATCCTGTTAAAGGGATTAAAAGTGTTACTGTTATAAGTCCGGATGCCGAACTTTCCGATGCTTTGGCCACCTCAGTGTTTGTGTTGGGAGAAGACCTGGGGTTGGCGCTCATTAATAAGCTTATGGGTATCGAGTGTTTGATAGTCACGGACGACAACCGGCTAATAACCTCAGACAAACTGCACTTGAACTACTATAAACCCTAATTTATAATTTGTAGGCAATACCAATATTCACTTTCCAGCTGAATCCGAAATTTTTGTAGCCCCGGTAATCGAAATTAGTTTCATGAGCTCTGGCATCATTGCCATTAAGAGATGAGATATAGGCGCCCAGGCCCACTCCCTGATTAATGGTGAGATTTTGACCCATTCTAAAGGTAACGCCGTATCCCAAATAATTATCTACCAACATCTCAATAACACGGTAGTCGGTTTCCTGATATTGGGCCAACTCTTCGTTGAATGAGTTTCCTTTCCAACCGTCTTGGACTCTTTGGACTCTAAGGTCATTGGAAAGATAGAAGTTCCATTTATTGCTGGTAGAACCGGGCCACAAACGGTATCCAACTTTCAGCCCCGATAGCTTGGGCATTTGGGAGGACTGAAATCCCATATTGGAAGCCACTATAATGGTGGGGCCCACTACCAACTGGTTTTTCTGGGTCCCCCAGGACAAAAAAGGTTCTAGTTGAACGCGTACGGTGTGACTGTAAATCGAGGCTTCGGTGGTGATTCCGGTGGCTATTAAACCAGCAGATTTTTCCTGCCCCTGGCAGAAGAATGGAATAGCGAAAATAAGGATAAAAATTGCGGATAGATTTCTCATGGTTTTAGGTTATTTGAAAAGTTCCCACATTACTTGTCCGGAGCCGGTGGGTAAATCCATATTCATTAGATAGGCGGCGGTGGTCGCTACATCAACGGATTCGCGTTGGTCAACAATAGCGCGGTTGGCATGAAAATCCGGGCCCACCGCAAACAGACTAATATGCATACAACCTTCACAAAAATCACCATGTGACACAAAACCGTCACTTACGCCGTCCTTGTGACGACCGTGATCGTTGGTGACCAACATGGTAGTGGTGCCTTTGTAAAAAGGGTCTTGTTGGAGGTACTCCCATATTTCGTAGGTAAGTCTGTCCGTCTCCTCTATCCCATTCAGATACTTTTCCCAGTCATTGGCATGACCGTAGTGATCGGGGCCTCTAAAATGGATCAAGACGAAATTTGGTTGATCTTTTTGAAAGACTTCCAGGGCTTTATCAAAGGTCAGTTGATCGTCCCGATTTTGTGTTTCTGTAATTGGATTGAATCTACCTCGCCATTGCGGATTGACACAATCAGCCAGCACCTGAAGCTTTTCTTTACTGGTTATTATTTGGGCTTTCTTCGGATTGGTGGCATTCTTCTCCAGCCATAGTTGAAATACCGAAGGATTGTTGGGGACTTCCGATCCATCGTTGGACATCCACTGGTAGTTGCCTGTAGTCACTGCGGAATGTCCCGAGGTGGTGTAGGTAGCCCCCTTGTTGTAAAAATTTGTATAATGTATTCCTTGTGGAGCCAGGTCGTTAGCAAAATGTGGTATGTAGCGCCTTTGAGGATGACCCCAGGTGTCTTCGTAACGAGGACCATCTATTACCACGATTACTACGTTTTTGGTTTGCAGTTGAATGGATGATAATGTCTCATTAGACTCTGGGATATTAGTAATAGAGGATTCACACCCGGATAAAAAAATCCAAAATGTCACTAAAGCTAAAAATGAAAACACCGATTTAATGGGAAAAAATATTGTGAAATCCTTTATTACCAGAGGCTTTGGGAAGTGACTTTCGGTTGATTTCATTGTGCTTCGTTTAGTGTTCAATTTTTAGTACAGTTTTAGTCCAAAAACCTAACCCTGTGTTAAAATTTGGCAAAGAAATATGAGCTCAGTTATTCTGAAAATGTTAAATTGATATAGAGTTTTATGCTGGAAGTAAGTGCGGTGTTATATTAAATCAATAATATAATTCTATCTATTTAATAGATTGATAATGAATTAATTATTAAATTAGGTTGAGAATCTATAACCTGCTAATTGACACAACGCCCAATGGTCGCAGTCGGTTGGTTTCCAGCCCCAGAAATAAAATATATTTTTTTAAACCAACCCTTTAGGCATTGCCGGCGTTGTGGCTATCGAAGAAGTGAGTATTTCTATTAAATAGCTACTAAACTTAAGGGAAACCCGTGTCCGCCGATCCAAAATACTTAGACACACTCATTTCACGTTGTCGTGAAGGGCGTAGTGATAAGCAGGAGGAGTTGTATTTGCTCTTTTACAACTATGCTATGAGTATATGTCTGCGGTACTCTAAGGACCGGGAAGAGGCAGTTGAAATTGTGAATGATGGTTTTGTAAAAGTATTTACCAAGCTGAATAAGTACGCCGACCGCACTTCTTTTAAAGCATGGTTGCGGCGCATTATGATCAATGCATCCATAGACTACTATCGGAGAAATGAAAAACACTATCATAATGTGGACATATCCTATGCCAAGCACGAGTTTGTTACGGAAGATGCCTTGGACAAAATCTCTGAAAAAGAGATAGTGGACCTGATCCAGGAATTGCCACCCTCTTACAGGTTGGTTTTCAACCTTTTTGTAATTGAAGGTTTTAATCACCGGGAAATCTCAGAAAGGCTGAATATTGGAATAGGGACTTCGAAATCGAACCTGGCCATAGCTCGCAGCAAATTAAAGAGGCGTGTTTTAGGTATTAATAAAGAAAGTTATTTAGATCATGGATGATAATTCCTTTGATAAGATCATAAAGAGTAAGGCTGAAGGCTACCAGGATACTGGTTACGATCCTCAGGCACTTGCCGACATGCGTAAGCGGCTGGCAGCTATGCCGGCCACTGGCGGCGCTAGTAGAAATTGGGGCAAGACAGCCGCAGTAGCCGCTGCTTTGGTGCTGTTTACCCTAATTAATTTTGGTGTGGTATGGTATTTTAGCGAAGGACGCTATAAGCAATTGAATTCGGAGATGGCCGATCTAAAGGCTGAACGTAGCCAATTAATGGTATTGCAAGAAGAGTTAGTAAGGCTTCAAGCTACAAAGCAAACCACGTTGGTGGATACTATTTACGTATATAAGGACATAATAACCACGATTCCTGGGACTTCTCCTCCTTCCGGAACTGTCGCAGGTATCCCTTCTGATTATTCCCGTTCAAGTCTATCCGGCAGGGCTTTGGACCATCAATATATGCTTATTGGAGAAAGTGAAGAGATTTCCGAAGAGTTGCAACAATTTCTAACCCGGAATAACCTTATGCTGATCGGGGATGCAGGAGAACAGATTCTTGTAGTTAAATCACACAGTGTAAATCCTGTAATTTTTCACGAAGGAGATTCGCGCATGGCCTATGCTCCGCCTGCGCTTCCCCATAACCTACCCAAAGTTTGGGACATGTCGGAGCTTACAGAAAATACCTCAAGAACCTCTAAGAAACTAGACTCCAAAACCCTGTGGGCCTTGGAAAAGCATCAGTATTCCGGAGTTGATTTTCAGTTTGGAGTAGAGACCATGGTCAACACCACGGTACCACCATTAGGTGTAGGAGATGTCAACACCAGCCTGGGTATCATGGGTGAGATTATCTTCTCGCCGACCTTGAGACTGGAGACCGGTATCCACCGGGGAACAAGATCCTATACCATCAAGGAGAAAGAACTGTTGGAATTGAATCCTTCGGAGTTGTCTAATTATCCAGGATTTGATCCAAGCGTGGGACAAATAATCCGCCTTGAGTCCGATGCCGAAGTCTTGAAAATCCCCGTTAACCTCAAAGTAATGGGTATTCTGGACCATAACAAGCGGTGGTACATCAGCGGAGGAATATCCCCTCAATGGCTCACCGGACAGGAATTTGATTATCAATACGCTGTTGAAGGGATCGATAATCCCGATGACAACGGCGAGGAGTTTAGGGCATTCATTGGGGCAAAACAAGATGTGACCCCAGGTTTTAGTATTGGTACTTTGAATTTGGGATTTGGCACCGAGGTGTACATTAATGAAAAGACTCGCTGGCAGATTGGCGCGTATTATGAGAAAAGTCTGGGCGATATAGGGGCGGAAAAGGTGAAGTTAAACACTTACGGTCTTAAGACTTCTATTTGGTTGAATAAACCCTAGGCATCAATCCATAATTGCCAACAATTTTTATCTTAGCAGATAATTAAGTATCTGCTGAATGCCTCACATTGATTTTATCGCCATAGTACGCGAAGCTTGGGCAAGTTATGACCAGAGTCGTGTTATTAAGGATGTGCAGGATATCAGTGCTCATGTGTCTACCAATCACGTCTACCTGATCAAGTTTGAAGGACACCAACCGGTAATAGCCAAGCTCACCTATTTCGGTTATTATGAACATTTTGTGGAAGATCATTCCATTATCAATAGTCTTTCAAATAACCTTCCCAGCCCTTACGAAAATTTACTTTCAAGATCTTTGATGAAAGGGGACCATCTTTATGTATACCGCTACCAACATAGTATTATCGACGCTTGGGTGGTTTTTTACCGACCAATTGAAATACGCCGTAAACTACCACGGCGCCTGGAACGCCAACAAATAGAAACCCTGGGAGAGGAGTTTGCCCGTTTTCATAAAGCTTGTCACGCCATCCGTAATACTTTGCCTCCTAGTTCCAAAACCTTGAAGACCGATATCGAGCACCTGCTGGAAATAATTCATACAGATATTGGAAAGTACGAACACCGCACCCATGAAGATGCCATAGAACAGCACTGTGAGGCATTTAAACGTCAAACTCAGAAAATAGGCATTGACAATCTTCCCCGAATACCGGTATTCGTCGATTGGAATATTGGCAATTTTTCAGTCACTGATAAACTTCAGCTCTTTTCCCGCTGGGATTACGATTGGTTCCGTATGAGTAGTCGTATGCTGGATTTTTATTTCTTTAGCCGGGTAGTTTCCCATGTGGGGGATCGTACGGTATTCAGTTATAATATCAATACGTTGTGGGAAGATCGATTTTTATCATTTTTACGATCATACCATAATGTGAACCCCCTAACGGAAACCGAAGTGAGGTTTTTACCGGAAGCCTATCGTTTTTTTATTCTAAACTATGTGATCAAGGACGGACGCTATTTCTTTCATGAGATCTTTGCTACCAAGTTGCAAAAGGAAGCCTATGAAACTTACCTGCCTTCGGTGGAGTCGTTCCCCGTGGATACTGTACTTAAAGCTCTAAATATCTGAGTATGCAACGAACATCTTTTTTAGAGTTAACCAAAAACTATAAAGCGGTATTTCTGGATTCTTACGGAGTGCTGAAGAATCACGAGGGGCTGCTTTCAGGAGTGGCGGAAACCATTGACTACCTGAGGACTGCCGGAGTGGTTTTTCGAATTCTCACCAATGACGCCAGTAGAAGCCGCCAACAACAAGTGGATCTATTCAATGAATTGGGGTTGACCGGATTAACCTCCGATGAGATTATCACTTCAGGCACCTTGGCCAGGCATTTTATCGAGGATAAAAGACTGAAAGGTAAAATAGCGTACCTGGGAACGGCGAATGCTGCTGAATATATACTACAAAGCGGAAGGGAGTCCATTTCTATCCGGGATGTAGATCTGGAAAATTGTGAGGAAATTTCAGGATTTGTATTCCTGGACGATGAGGGATTTGACTGGAACACCGACATTAATAAAACCATCAACCTTTTAAGAATGAAAAACATTCCGGTGGTGGTGGCGAACTCCGACAAGCTATATCCTCTTTCCGGGGGGGATGTAGCAGTAGGCACCGGGGGGCTGGCTAAGCTGGTAGAAAACATTCTTAACAGAAAATTCATTCATTTTGGCAAACCTGATTCCCAAATGTTTATGTACGCCTATAGTCAGATATCAGAGCAATATACGCTTACCAAACAGGAAATTCTTATGGTAGGTGATACCCTGCATACGGATATACTAGGTGGTAATAAATTTGGTCTTAGCACAGCCTTGGTCCTTACCGGAAATACTACCGAAGATAGCGTGGATATGCTGGTTTCGTCAACAGGAATTATCCCGGACTACATTTGTGAATCCATTGTTGAATAAAAAAAGGCGACCCCTGGCCGCCTTGATCATACACCAATTACCCTTACAGTTCGCCAATGGTGCGTCCCTTGGCGGTCCTGCTTTTTACATTTAGGTGCTTTAGCTTCTGCATATTGATCATCAGGAAGGTGGCAGCGCTTTGAGCAGAGATACTATACTCGCGTCCATCGTAATCCACATAACCAATATTGTTGTTCCAATCTCGGGCCAGTACCGTATAGGCGCCGGATTTATGTTTATTGAGACCAAAAACCAAATAACGGTCCGCCCCCTTTTCAAAACTGATGCCCAGTCGTTCACCGGTACTGCTTACTATCACTCCGGGAGTCCTGGGGGCGATCACGATCTCTTCAACTTGCTTTCCATCCACGATTTTTACTTCGCCGGAAACCACTTCGGTGGTATTCTTGCTTAATTCCCTGTAGAGCACAATAGGCGTGCTATTGTAAAATTGTACTTTGGTCAATTGTTGTTTGCTCAACCCGATATCGCGTTCTATCTGACTGGTAAATGGAACCAATTCCGGGCTGCAAGAACTGAGTATTAACAGACCTATAATAAGCGTAAAGATAGATTTCATGTTTGTTGATCAATGTTTAGCGAATAAGAACAAGTTTTGTGCCAATCTATTGGTAACCTTATAGTTGATTTTCAGTTCAGCAGGGATTTCGGCATAATTTTACCATTCCTATAAATAATCTAGCAACTTGAATTTTAAGTTTTAAATTTGCTCATATTAAAATATCAACCCTGGGGATAAAACCCACGTGTAATGGTGTATGACCTGAAATTAATTTTATGAAAATAAGCCTAAAAAGTATCATTGCCCTCGGTTTGATGTGGTCTGGCTTGCCGCTGTTTGCACAACAGCCAGTTAAGCTAAATGCCTCGGAAATTCAGTTGGGCTTGAAAAAATTAAATACAGCGGGCTCCGTTTTGTACGTTGCCGCCCATCCCGACGATGAAAATACCAGGCTTATAGCATATATGGCCAACCATGCCTTGTTAAATACCGCTTATCTTTCCATTACCCGTGGCGACGGCGGTCAGAACCTGGTAGGACCGGAGATACGTGAGATGCTAGGAGTAATCCGCACTCAGGAGTTGCTTCAAGCCCGTAGATTGGACGGGGGAAAGCAATTTTTTACCCGGGCCAATGATTTCGGATATTCCAAAACCCCACAGGAGACTTTTACCATTTGGGACCGTAAGGCTGTCCTTTCCGACGTGGTGTGGGCCATTCGCAAATTTCGTCCCGATGTAATCATTACTCGTTTCCCAAGCACCGGCGAAGGAGGTCATGGACAGCACACAGCTTCAGCCATACTTGCAGAAGAGGCTTTTGATGCCGCAGCCGATCCTCTTCAATTTCCAGAACAGCTTGATCATGTAGATACCTGGCAGGCTCATACGTTAATGCTCAATACCCATCCCTGGTTTTACCAGCGACGTGGTTTGGAGTTCGACCCTTCTGATAAACTGATACTGGATGTAGGCGCTTATAATCAATTGTTAGGCAAATCCTATACGGAAATAGCCGCAGAGAGCAGAAGCATGCATAAAAGCCAGGGCTTTGGTTCCAGCGGAACCAGGGGTAGCGAGTTGGAGTATTTACAGCATATAAAGGGTGAACCTATTGCCGCAGATTTTTTTCAGGGGGATTATTTTAGTTGGAGCCGTGTGAAAAACGGAGACCAGGTAGGAGCCTTGATGGAACAGGCTTATCGGCAGTTCAATCCCGAAGCTCCAGACGCCGTAGCGCCTTTGTTGTTAGAAGCTTTAAGTGCACTAAAAATGCTCCAGGGTAATTATTATGCCGATCTGAAAGCTTCTGAGATTAAGGATCTTCTAAAGGCCACTTTAGGCTTGTATTTGGAGGCCTCCGTAGCGGAAACTTCCGGGACACCGGGTGAGACCCTGAAGGTACGACTGGAGGCTACCAATCGCTCCAATATTCCTACAACAATTAAAAGCTTTGACCTACCTGGGGTAGAGGGAGATAATCAGGGGGCAACTTTGGGATTTAATGAGAAGTTTACCCAGGAGCTGAATTTGGAAATTCCAGCTGATAAAGACTATTCGCAACCCTATTGGTTGAAACAAACCGGCTCCATGGGAATGTTTGCGGTAGGGGACCCTCAGCTCATCGGCAAGCCGCAGAATGATGCAGCGCTTACCATTCCCTTTCAGATCAATATAGCGGGTACCGATCTCCAGTTCCCAGTACCCGTGGTACACAAGAGAACCGATCCGGTTAAAGGTGAAATATTCCAGCCGTTTGTTATAGCCCCGGAAGTAACGGTCAACTTTGATGAGAAAGTGCATGTTTTTGCTGATGAAAATCCACGCAAGGTGGTATTGACGTTGAAAAGCGGACGTGACCAAGTGGCTGGCGAATTGACAGTGGAAGTCCCTGATGGTTGGAGTATCAGTCCGCAGTTGGTCAATTTTGATATTGAGCGGAAAGGACAGGAGCAGGTAACGGAATTTACACTTTACCCCCCGGTCAGTCCTGGCGAAGGCAAGATCAAAGCCATTGCCACCGTAGGAGAACAACAGTACAGCCTGGAGAAAGTAACCATTTCCTACGACCACATTCCGGATCAAATGCTATTACCGGAGGCAGCAGCCAAGGTGGTAAAGTTGGACATCCTCACCAGGGGACATCGGATCGGTTACCTAATGGGTGCTGGTGATGACATCCCTGGTAGTTTGAGACAAATCGGTTATCAGGTGGATGTATTGGCTCCAGATCAAATTAATGTGACCTCTTTACAGCAATATGACGCAGTAATACTAGGGATAAGGGCATTGAATACCGTGAAGCGACTTCAATACGATATGGAGAAGCTGCTGGCTTATGCCCAACAAGGTGGCACCTTAGTAGTACAATACAATACTAACCACCGCATGGTCACCAAAGAATTTGCCCCTTATCCCCTGGAAATTTCCCGGGACCGTGTGGCGGTAGAAGAAGCGCCCGTCAGCTTTCTTATGCCGGACCATCCGGTGTTGAACACTCCCAATAAAATCGGGCCTAAGGATTTCGAGGCCTGGGTTCAGGAGCGGGGTCTGTATTTTCCAAATAAATGGGATGACAATTATCAGGCAATATTATCCACTAATGATCCCGGAGAGTCTCCTAAGGAAGGAAGCTTGCTGATAGCGAGATATGGGGAGGGTTACTACGTCTATACCGGACTCAGCTGGTTTAGGGAGTTGCCAGCCGGGGTGCCGGGCGCATATAGACTTTTCACGAATATAATTTCCTTGGGACAGGAGGAACCCGGTGATTAATAGATGATATTCAGACTGGTTTCTTATTTACCCCTAGGGGTAATGTACCTTATTTCAGATCTCTTGTTTGTGGCTGCTTTTTATGTGTTGCGTTACAGGCATCAGGTGGTCAGGGACAATATTCAAAAAGCTTTTCCGGAAAAGGATCCCGCGGAACAAAAACGGATCATCCGATCGTTTTACAGGAACCTTTGTGACTTTATGATGGAGTCTCTAAAAGGAATGACCATATCGGACCGGGAGATCAACCGACGGGTGATCATCACTGAAAAACGGGCTATTGAGCAGTATTTTGAGAGGGGACAATCGGTTCTCATTCTCACCACGCATCAATTCAACTGGGAGTGGTTGCTTTTTGCTTGCTGCTTGCAGTTATCAGCACCCATGAACCCCGTTTACAAAAAACTTAACAACCAGTATTACGACCGCCTGATGATGAAAACCAGATCGCGTTTTGGCAGCAAACCAATTGAAATGCAAGAGACGCTTATGGAAATCATGAGACGCAAAAAAACGTTGAATGGCTTTGGATTGGTGGCGGACCAAATACCCTTGGCCAACGCTGAAAAATATTGGACCACCTTCCTCAATTTGGACACGGCCTTCTTTGTGGGTCCTGAGAAAATAGCCCAAATGACCAAATACCCGGTGGTATTTGCGGGCATGAGAAAACTAAGAAGAGGTCATTATGAAGTGTATTTCAGAGATATTGCTGAATCGCCCTATGAGAAACACAGCCATGAGATACTTGACCGTTATGTGGTAGAAGCAGAGAAGATTTTGCGTGAGCAGCCGGAATCCTGGCTATGGTCACACCGTCGTTGGAAATATAAAAAATCTTTCTATGAGTAAGACTAGGCATCATCCAGATATTGCGCCAGCTCTGCAATAGTGGGGTAATCAAAGTAGTCTGTCAACTCTAATTTACCCGGCCAGATCTCATCTATTCTATCGTGTATCTGGGTCAATACCAAGGAACTGGTGCCCAGTTCGAACAAATTGTCATTGATGCCAATGGACTTATTTTCCAGAAACTCCTGGCATATGGCCAGCAAGGTGCTCTCTACTTTATTAGCTTCCTCTGCTGTATAGGCTGCTTTTCCCCTATTTAAGATTTCTTCAATTCTTTCCTCCACTTCATGAAAGGCACCCTCTGAATATTGCGCAGCTAATTGGTATCGTTGCACTTTACCACTGGTAGTTTTAGGGATTTGTCTGACCGGTAACACTGTATTTACTTCCAAGCCTGCATATTCATTGAGCTTTTGGCGAACCTGCGGGATCATGTGGGCAAAATCTTTAATATCACCTTTATGCAAAGCAAAAACCACCGGTCTTTCATCTTGATGCCCGGGGCGTGTGGCTCCACAAACTACCGCTTTCCCCAACTCCATGCCAGGCAATTCTTCCAAAGCAAACTCCAGGTCATGAGGGTAATAATTCTGACCGTTGATAAACAGAATGTCTTTACTGCGACCGCAAACCACCAGTTGCCCGTCCTGAATAAAACCCAGATCTCCGGTGTCCAGACCATGGGCAGTAATCATCTGTTCATTGAGCTGATCATCCTGATAATACCCAGAGGTTACATTTTTACCGGAAATAAGGATGTGTCCCACAGTCATGTCGGGTAACTCCACACCCTGATCATTACAAATTTTTACCCCGCAATGCCGGACTGGAGAACCGACTTTAACCAGCTCCAATGCCTTAGGTGAGTTAGCCGGTACCAGTTCTACCGGATCACCGGTTCGTAGTTGGAAACGGTTCACTAGGGTGGTGGAAAAGTCGGTGCCAGGTAGTGGAAAGGTCACCGCCAGGCATGCCTCGGCTAGTCCATACACCGGAAACATTACTTTGTTCGATAATCCGAATGCCTCCATTTTAGTCAGAAATGCTCTGCATAAATCGGCTGAAATCGGTTCAGCCCCATTTAGTATGAGTCTTAAATGTGCTAATTTCCAATCCTTTGCATCATCTGAATTAAAGTATTGCAGAAAGTGTTTGAAACCAAAATTAGGGGAACAAGTAACGGTTACCTTATGCTTAACAATATGCGCCATCCATTGCGCAGGTCTGCGTACAAACAAATCGGTAGGTATCAGATACTGGGGGATCTGCTGAGCCAGCGGCACCAGATGAAAACCTATTAAGCCCATATCATGGGTTAGGGGCATCCATCCTAACGTGCTATCATTTTGAGAGAGCCGGGCACCGGTCATCATGGCTTCCAGATTAGCCAGTAGATTGGCATGGGTAAGCTGTACCCCTTTCGGCGTATTGGTCGATCCGGAAGAAAACTGAATAAAGGCTGGATCTTGAGGTTGTGCCTTATGCTCAATTCCCTTATCGGTGGATTGTGTTATACTTTCTATCAACAGAGCCTTCTGGCTTAAAGCATTAATGTTTGCTTTGTGAGGGCTATTATTAGAAAACTCTTGAAGACGGGTTAGACTGTCTTGTGTAGTATAAATATAGGGCTGATGAAGTTTGTTAAATACCCCCAGGATCTTTTCACGATGGCCACTACTGATACCGGTTGCCAAGGGGACAGGCACTATGCCTCCTAAAATACAAGCCCAAAAAGCATCAACAAACTGCACGTTGCTGCTTGTCAATAGGATCATATGATCCCCAGCCACCAAACCGCGGTTTTGAAACTGGCCCAAAAGCAAAAAGGCCCTATCTCTGAGTGCGGAATAAGATATGTGTTTCTCATTGTCCTGGCCACGCAGATATGTGATACCGGTAGATGTGGAGGTAGCGGCTTCCAGAAGGTTATTTAAAGTAGTTGCTTGCATGAGTTATTTGGAAATTACTTCCATCATGATGGGATTCTTTGACCTTAGATTAATATGTGGTTCCAATTCAAGAGGTTGCTGTTCATGATACTTTAGCTTAAACAGGGGTACCAGCAATGCCAGATGCAGTTTCATTTCCACCGTGGCAAAATAGTCACCGATGCACCTTCTGGGTCCTGCTGAAAAAGGTATATAACTGTATTTTTCAGGTAGAGCCTTCTCTCCATCTTGAAAGCGCAATGGCTGGAATGCTTCAGGTTGAGACCACCAGCGCTGATCCCGATGCAGGAAAAATGGACTAATAAAAATGTCGGATCCCGCTTCGATATGATATCTTCCCAATTGATCAGGCTCTTTGCTTTTGCGAGGGATAAGCCATACCGGCGGGTAAAGTCTCATCGCTTCATCAATCACACATTGGGTATATTTTAGTTGTTCCAAATCAGACAACTGGGGTAATCTGCCGCCAAATTGCTGCTCAATTTCCTGATGTAGTTTCACCTCCGCCTGCGGATTTTGAGATAACAAATACCAGATCCAGGAAAGAGAGCTGGCGGTGGTCTCATGGCCGGCTACGATAAGGGTGATAATCTCGTCCAGCAGATGCTTATCTTTCATGGGCTCGCCGCTAAATTTATCCTTAGCGCTCATCATCATCCCTACAAAATCATGCGGGATTCTGTTTTCTGCCCGTCTCTGATGGACTACCTCCATCATCAATTTGCCCAAAGCCCTGAACCGTTGTGCAAATAACAGATTGCGTTCGGTTTCGTCGGTTAAAATATCAAAAGGGTTCTTGCCGTTGTGATTGGTTAGCCATGGCAGGTCTTCACTAAAGAGAGCAGTTAGCACAATATGTAAAGTTACTTTACTCATCTCCTGGTAAATGTTAATGAGTTCGCCTTGCTCTAATTTAGACTGCCACAGTTTTTGTAGGGCCGAATTGGATTTAATAATTAATTCTGTGAGACCGGCAATTACTTTACGGTGAAAAGCTGGCTGGATCATCTGCCGTTGTCGTTTCCAGAACTCCCCGTCCGAAACGATCAGACCGTTTCCCAATAGAAGCTCTACCCGATCAAATCCCATTCCTTTCAAGTAGTTGCGGTGATTGGTGTGAAGCACATGTTTCACATATTGAGGGTGATTGATCACATAAGTGTAGTTGTTCCTGCCAGGAGCTTTAACCCGGTAAATATCACCATACTGTTCTAACGAGCTCTTAATACTGTCCAGGATGTTCGGGGTGTAGCCCAGATCTTGCTGGTCCTCAACCTCGGGAGGGTGTAAATAGCTTGCGCTCGCCTGCGTCATAAGCCCCAAAAATATATAAAACCATCCTTAACCGAATATGACTCCTTAAAAAAAATAACTACCGTTTGTTATTGTTTGGATATACTTTACATTTATGGGAATCATGTCGCAACCCGATCAAACGCCATTACCCCCGGAAAAACCTCCCTTTTTCAATAGTTGGACAAATCTTTATGCTTTTGTTATCGCATTTTTAGCGATAATGATATTGCTATTTTACTGGATCACCCTAAGCTTTAGATGAATAATCTTGATTGGATCGTTTTAGCTGGCACGCTGCTGTTCATTGTGGGCTATGGGGTTTGGAAAACCAGGGGGGCAAAGAACATTGAAGGTTTCCTTTTGGGCAGCAAAAATATGAAATGGGGAACCATCGGTTTGTCCATAATGGCTACCCAGGCCAGTGCCATAACCTTTCTTTCCACCCCCGGTCAAGCCTTTTTGGATGGTATGGGCTTTGTTCAGTTCTATTTCGGGTTGCCCATTGCCATGGTGATCCTTTGTGTGGCGGTGATCCCAATTTATCATAGGCTAAAGGTTTACACCGCTTATGAATATTTAGAGCGACGGTTCGATCTAAAATCAAGGATGCTGACAGCCTTTTTGTTTCTGGTATCCAGAGGCCTGGCGGCAGGCATAACCATATTTGCACCCGCCATAATTCTTTCCACACTACTACAGATACCTTTGAATGGCACTATACTATTGATTGGTATTCTGGTGATAATCTATACGGTATCCGGGGGCACCAAGGCGGTTAGCCAAACTCAAAAACAACAAATGGTAGTCATCCTGGTGGGGATGGTGGTAGCCTTTGTCATGTTGATAAACTTGATGCCAGAACCTGTGACCTTCGGAAAAGCCCTTTCGGTAGCGGGTCATTTGGGTAAGATGGAGGTGGTGGATTTCTCATTTGATCTGTCCAACCGATACACGTTCTGGTCAGGGATTCTAGGAGGGGTGTTTTTGTTTGCCTCTTACTTTGGTACCGATCAAAGCCAGGTCCAACGCTATTTAGGTGGTAAGTCTGTGACAGAAAGCCGCATGGGATTGTTGTTTAATGCCTTGTTTAAAGTTCCCATGCAATTTTTCATACTACTGGTAGGGGTAATGGTCTTCGTGTTTTATCAGTTTGTCCAACCGCCGGTGTTCTTCAATGAACAAGAGGTGATCAAGTTGCAGAACAGCCCGTTGGCCGTGGAATTTCAAGAATTGGACCGGCAACATGAAAGCTTGTTTAAGGCGAAACAACCTAAGCTCGATCAACTGCTGACTGCCATAGAGCTTGATGATCAAACCACTATAAAAAGCATGGGGCAACAACTGAGAAGCCTGGAAAATGAGTCAAAAGTTGTCCATGAGCAAGTGACTAGTTTGATGAAAGCCAATGATCCCAATGCCGAAACCAAAGATGCGGACTACATCTTCATTAATTTTGTGGTGGATTATTTACCGCATGGCATAATTGGCTTGCTGATGGCGGTTATTTTCTCAGCGGCTATGTCTTCTACCAGCTCAGAACTGAATGCGTTGGCCTCTACTACCACAGTAGATTTTTACAAGCGCTCGATCCGTCGGGATGCCTCTGAAAGACATTACTTGTTGGCATCAAAAGCATTTACTGTTATGTGGGGACTTCTAGCTATCCTATTCGCCATCTTCTCCACTCTTTTGGATAACCTCATTCAAGCAGTCAATATTTTAGGTTCCATTTTTTATGGCCCTATACTGGGGATTTTCCTAGTGGCCTTCGCCATAAAGTATGTAAAAAGCAATGCCGTATTTGTTGCGGTGTTTATTGCTGAGGCGCTGGTAGTAGCAATTTATTGGCTTTCGGAGCAGGGGGTGGTGGATATTGCCTACTTATGGTTAAATCCCATAGGTTGCATACTAGTAGTGATCGTTGCCTTGATCCTCCAATTTCTGATAAACAGGTCACAAGCCGTTAAAGCATAAAAAAAACCCCTCCGTTTTATCAAAGGGGTTTGAAATGCTCAATAAATTCAATTATTTACTACCCCATTCAGCGATCAACTTCTGGTTGGACTCGATATACCCAAAATCATTTGGAGCTGCTTTAGCCACTTCCAATGATTGCTTGGCAGTGTTGATGGCTTCTTTATAGTTTTCCATCTTGGCCAGGATGCGTGCCTTGGTTTGAATGTTCCAGAAGGCATTGGGATTGATCTCAATAGCTTTACTCATCCATTCCAGCGCCTTGTTCAAGTCTTTACCGTTTTGATAGTAATAGTTGGCGGCTTGTGAATAATTGTTGCCCACGCTGGCCATAGGATTTTTCATGGCTCTGTCAATCTGTGCCATGACTTTTGAGTCGGTGTCAACAGACATGCTGATTGGAACCCAGTGGTTGCCCCATAGTAAGGAGATTACAGCTCCATTATTGGTGATGTTTCCTATATCGATGGTGAAATTCTCCACTTCGATAGGCAATTGCTGGCTTTGCACCTTAACCCTGATCAATTCGTTGGCTTCGTCATATCCACCTACGTTTCCTCCAAGAGTTAGATCTTTATAAAGCATTATGCTCCATTCTGTCTCACCGGGAATGCTGTAAATAGCATACTGTCCGGCAGGTACGGCTTTACCTTCAACTGTTACATCGTCACTAAATGAAATTTTGGTACTGGCGTTGGCACCAGTACGCCACATTTGACCGAAGCTTTCTACATCTACGAAAAGGGTTCTCCCTTTTTTTGCGGGACGTGAATATTCCACTTTCACATCGGTTACACCTACTTTTTGATGTAACTTAGCCAGTGGGCTTGGCGCGGGATAATCAACTTGAGCTTGTAATGGCTGAACCATCAAAAATAGCGCGGCCAAAAAGGTAATGGTTGTTAATTTATTCATTATTGCGTGGTTTGTTACTTAATAAAGGATTTGAAGTTACAGTAAAGCGTGATAAATTTCAACTGGTAATAAATAGGTAGACCACGAATTTCCATTTTGTGAGTCCAGATGCCGATTCTTAACTGTCGTAAACACTAATGCTAAACGGTGATTTTTTTAAAAATGACGATGTGGTGGGGGTGGCACAGGATTTATTAGGTGGGGTCCTGATCACTAATTTTCAAGATCGCCTTACTGCGGGAATAATTACGGAAACAGAAGCTTATCACCAAAGTGAAAAAGCCTGTCATGCGTTTAACGCCCGCCGCACCAAGCGAACGGAATGGCTCTTTCATGACGGGGGACGAGCATATGTCTATCTTTGTTATGGGATCCATCATCTTTTTAATATTACCACTGGCAGGAAAGGTGATGCTGCAGCAGTTTTAATAAGGGCTATTGAACCGGTACAAGGGCTTGAAACCATGCTAGAACGTCGTAAGCAAGAAAAAATACAACCAAAATTAACTTCAGGCCCCGGTGTGCTAACCCAAGCCCTGGGTATTTCCGTAGAATATACTGGTGTGTTACTGGAGAAAACCTCCGGGATCTGGATAGAAGAAGGTACTATGGCCAAGTCCAACAAGAAAGTGATTGCTTCTACTAGGATAGGGGTAGATTATGCAGAAGAAGATGCTTTATTGCCCTGGAGATTTTATTTAGGTGATTGTAAATGGGTTAGTAAATTTTAAGTTATGCAGATTGGAATCGTGGCGCCTGGTCGCGACGTAAGAAATTGGTCCAGCGCCATTAAGCGCCGTAGTGGCATAGAAGTACAGGTGTGGCCTGAGGTAAAAGATCCGCACAAGGTGGAATTGGCTATTGCCTGGAACCCTCCACCAGGGCTCCTGGCTAAATTTGATAACCTCAAACTCATAAGTTCACTAGGAGCTGGTGTAGATCATATCATCAGTGACCGTCAATTGCCGGATGTTCCGGTGGTGCGTATCGTGGATGAGAACTTAAGCAAGGATATGAGTCACTATATTCTCATGTCTATACTGAATTATCAACGCGGCACCTACCGGCACTTTCTAAATCAGAAAATCCGTCATTGGGATAACTCCAAAATTCCCAATCGTAATTTAAAGGTGGGCATACTGGGACTAGGAGTACTGGGAAAAGCGGTGTCGAAGATGCTGGTGTACCATGGATTCAAGGTGATAGGGTTTAGCAGAAGCCCAAAGAACATCGAAGGTGTGATCAGTTATGAAAACCTGGAAGGGTTGGGAACCTTGATGTCGGAAATTGACATATTGATAAATCTATTGCCCCTGACCAAGGAAACCAAGGGTATTCTTGATATGAAACTTTTTGCTATGGCCTCCAGGCCATTCTATCTGATCAATGTGGCCCGTGGCGGTCATTTAGTGGAATCGGATCTAATAAAGGCATTGGATCAAGGTTTATTGACCGGGGCCTGTCTGGATGTATTTGACGAGGAACCGCTTCCGGCAAATAGCCCCTTATGGGATCACAATGACATTCTAGTAACTCCTCATGTGGCCAGTATTACCAACCCAGACACAGTTGTGGCACAAATTTTGGATAACTATCATAGGGTCAAAGAAGGTCGTGAATTGAACAATCAAATCAACCTTCAACACGGTTATTAAACCAATATTGTGAACGGCTAGCTATGACCTGTAATGTTTGAGGATAATAATTCCTTTAAATTATAGGTATTTCTAATTAATTTGCGGCAATTAACGGTTGAAAAATGAGAGCTAGATACATACTAAAAGCATTGGCAATCAGCTTTGTAGTGTTTTTTGAGGTCCGTGCTCAGGACCCTGTTAATGATCAGGAGAACTTAGGGCAAGGGGTCAATTCACCTTACAACGAGTTAGATCCGGTTTTAAGCCCGGATGGTCAAAGCCTTTATTTTACCCGTACTCGTCATCCCAAGAATATTGGTGGTAGCAAGGATCCCGGAGATATATGGGTAACCGCCTTAAATGCGGATCAATGGTCTGAGGCCAGGAATTTGGGAACTCCTTTTAACAATAAGGATTTGAATGCGGTCATTGGTTTTTCCAACGATGGAACTATCATGTATATGCAAAACCTCAGTAAAAGCAGGAAAGGAGGCATTTCGTTTTCCCGTAAAACAGCTTCCGGTTGGAGTAAACCTCAGGAAATGCCCATTCAATACTTTTACAATAAGTCCGACCTGCAGTCTATGTGTATTTCCAATGACGGTAAAATCATAATAATGTCGGTGGAATCATTTTCAACTTATGGAGCGGAAGATCTCTATGCCAGTTTCTTGCAAAGCGATGGGACCTGGAGTGAACCCCGGAATTTAGGAACAGCCGTCAACACCAAATATCAGGAGATGACTCCCAAGCTGGCCGATGATAATGTCACCTTATTCTTTGCCAGTAACGGACATGGAGGGTTTGGAGGTAGAGATATATTCTCGACTAAAAGATTGGATGATACCTGGAGAAACTGGTCAACTCCCCAAAATCTGGGACGTAAGGTTAATACCAAAGGTGTGGAATTATCTTATTTCATTCCCAACAACGGAGACTTCGCTTACATGGTATCTACCCAAAATAGTGATGGATATGGGGACCTGAAAAGAGTACGCATCAAACCGGAAGATCGCCCTAATAACTTAGTAGAAAGCTTACCATCGGATCCACCGGCAATAGATCCCATTCCAGAACCTGATACCGTTCTGATCATTTCCCAACAAGAACTGGTTGAGGAGCCAGTGGATTCTACTAATGAAACCATAGAGTTGATCAAGGCCATTGTGACCAAGCCGGCTTATACCATCGATGGCCAGGTGACCAATTCCGAAACTTCCAACCCGGTTTATGCCAGGATCAGCATTCACAGTTTTCCGGAAGGGGAGGAGCTGGCTTCAGTGGCCACCAATGTATCCAATGGACAATATCAAATTAGCCTCCCCACCGATACCCGCTATGAATTGAGAATTAAAGCCGATGGTTATTTGGGACATAATGCGGTATTGGAGCTCAATCAAGGAGAAGAGGAACAGTTACAGACTGATTTTCAACTCACACCTATTGAAGTAGGAGTTACTATTCAATTGCCCAACGTACTATTTGAAAGGAGTACCACTAACTTGTTGTCCGAGTCCTTTGAAGAGCTCGACCGGGTATCGGATTTGCTCATGGAGTACCCTAATATGGAGATTGCTCTTTCCGGACATACCGATAATCAAGGAAGTGCTAAACTGAATCTGAAACTGTCACAAGACCGTGTAGAAACTGTACTGTTGTATCTGGTTGGGAAAGGCGTAAATCGCAACCGTCTTAGCGGTAAAGGTTATGGAGGCACCAAGCCAATCGCCAGCAATAAAAGTGAAAGTACCCGCAAGCTCAACCGAAGAGTAGAGTTCACCATCATTAAAAAATAATCCTTTGATTTTTTAATCCTTAACAACAGTTGCCGGTAGTATTATTAGCTATCTGGTAGATATATTCTATAATATGTAGAAAATATCTATACTTTATGCTATATTAAAGATTCACTTAGATCTATTATTAAGTATGTGGCAGTCCAACTTAAGGTTCCTAAGACAAAGGCAAAACATTACCCAACAAGAGCTAGGCTCAAAACTGGGAATAAAGGGAAGCAGAATCAGGGATTACGAACTGGGTCTGGCAGAACCCAAACTGGACCTCCTAGTAGAGTTAGTCCGGTATTTCAACATTAGTCTGGATGAATTGCTGACCACAGATCTTACACACCCGGTGAAGATTGTAAATAAGCACCCGGCAATGGAGCAGCAAGCCCGCATATTAGTGATATCTGACGATGGCCAGGGTGGTGAGAATATTGTTCATGTTCCAGCTAAGGCCAGAGCGGGGTATCTAACCGGATTTGAAGATCCGGGGTTTATCGACCAGTTGCCTACATATCGATTACCTGGAGTACGTAATGGTACTTACAGGTCATTTGAAATTACCGGAGATTCCATGTTGCCTTTACAACCTGGTACTATTGTGGTAGGTCAGTATGTAGAAAGCTGGCGGGATATAAAAAACAATCATACCTATATTTTAGTTACTAAAGAGGATGGTATCGTTTATAAAAGGGTCATTAATAGGGTTAAGTCAAAGGGGCAATTAGTGTTGTTGTCCGATAACCCCTCATACGAACCTTACGTTATACCCATAGAAGAAGTAAGCGAGGCATGGTCGTATTACTGTCATCTTAGCAATGCCGGAGCTCAACAAAAGAGCAACTTGGAGCAATTGTTGAACGCAGTAGAAGATTTGCGATCTGAAGTTGCCGAATTAAAAAAATAGATCTACCGATATAATGTCTATATAATGTCGAATCCAAAGATTCCCCAAAAACAACCCTATGTAGAACAGATAGAACCGGGTAATTATGCTTGGTGCTCCTGTGGACTTAGTGAGAAGCAGCCCTATTGCGACGGCTCACATAAGGCCACCGATCATACGCCCATTGTATGTAAAATAACGGAGCCCCAAACAGTAGCCTGGTGCGGGTGCAAACATTCGGGCAATGCTCCTTATTGCGATGGTAGCCACTCCAGGCTATAGTCCTATTTCGCTTTAATAGTAGTGTCTTCCGGGGCTTCTCCCACTAATTTTGCAGACCAAAGGCCACTGTTGTGGTCCGAGAAGAAAACATGACCTTTATAGGGTTGAGCACCCCAGGTCATGGCGGCATTGGGAATAAAGCCTTTGCTGTCTAAAGGCAGGTAATGCGCAATCTCTCTTCCTTGTTTGTATAGATCTCCAATTAAATCCCCGGAAAGGTCAATCACCCGCAATCCACCGTTATAATAAGCCACATACAGCAGGTCATCTTCCACCCAGAAATTGTGAGAACCTGCTTCAGGTAATTCGTAACGCGCTATTTCCTTAGGGTTGTCAAGATCAGTAAAATCAATAAAATGCAAGTATCCGCTGGGAATAGTTACACTTCCCGGACTAAAGGTCAATGGAAATATTTCATCCCCGGCAATGACGTAGAATTTTCCGGTGTCTTTGCTTTTATATGGGAAAGCGGCATGATTAGCTTCACCTTGTACCTTATAGCGGGCAATCTCAACTGGATTTTCGGGGCTACCGTTGGCCATACCATTGCCAACATCGGCTATAACTACCCCATCATTCCAGTTGGAAGAATAGGCTAGGCCATCTTCGATCCAAACATCATGAATGGCTCTGGCAGGATTATCCAACTGAAATTTACCCACACGATAAGGATTGGCGGGATCTTCGATGTTAATCACGTCATAACGTTGTCCGTTACTCAGAGCATATACATGATTTTGATAGATAAAAAGATTGTGCACTCCACCTGTCAATTGATCATCGAAAGTGGAAATAATCGACACATCTGCGGGGTTGCTCACATCCAATATTACGATACCATTTTTGCGGTTAGAAGCTCCTTCTCGACTTATGATGCATACTTTTCCGTCCTCCGAAACTTTTACATCATTTACCGTCCGAGCGTCGACCTGGATGCTGTCAATAAGTTTAATGCCTCCCGGATTGGTTACGTCCCAAAAATAAGCCGTGCCATCAGCGCCCCAAGTACCTGTTACTACATAGTCACGACCGTCAATTCCTTCCCATACCCACAGATCGGAGGTATGCTTGTTACTGATACGTCCTTGCCCTACCAATTCAATCTTCCTTTTTACGTTTCTGGGGGTAATTTCGACCGTGGCGGTTGATGAATTGTTCCCTGCCGATGCTAGTATGGTGTATGTACCGGGTTTTTCTGCCACAAACCGGCCATCAGGCACCACAATAGCGGAAGCTCCCGATCCGTCTTCAGCTACTACTCCACTTACCGTAAATAATACAGGTATGTCATCCACAGTTTTCCCACTCTTATCAAACGCGGTAGCATTTAAGCTTACCACGTCTCCCGTTCGGGCCGAAGTGGTTGAAAGCTGCAAAGTCAAGCTTTCTACGGGATTCTTTAGTACTTTGAACTGTACGGTAGAAGTTATATCACCAGCATTCATAATGAGACTGACGTTGCCAGGATCTCCCGCATAGAGGTGCCCCAGAGCATCAATTCTGGCTACTTTGGGGTTGGAAGATTTAAGCTGTACGTCCCCTGATGGGGCGATAAGCCCCATTTCATCAGTGGCTTTTAGATTCAGCTTGAAGGAGGTGCCGCTGTAAATCTTAGTAGGGAAATCTTCCAACTCCAGCTTGGCGATTTTTTTGTTAATAACCCTTAACTGAACGTATTTTTTGGCAAATGCTTCTCCTTCTTCGCCAGGTCTGATCACGATAAGATTGTAATTTCCAGGGACCATACCAGTGACATTCCCTATGGAATCCACCAGGGCACCACTACTGGGCACAAATCCCTCTTGCCTTAAAATGGTGAAGAATTGTTTACCGTCGGCCAGTAAGTTTCCTTCCTGGTCCACTGCCTTTACCTGAAGGGTAGCGGTTTGTCCAACTTCAAGTATCAGAGGTTCCTGGTCAATCTTTAGGATCACCTGTTTCTTTTGGGCTATTACAGGTTGAAAACTGAAAGCTGTCAGAACAGCAATGGCAATTAATCGGGCTGATGTTTTCATAATTGAGGTACGTTAGATTTTTGATTACCAACCGTGTTTTTTTTTGGTATTGGCAATATGAGCTAAATGGTGATTGCAGTGCCAGGCGTATAAGGCCAAGTTAGCATATAAAGGCACTTTTTTATTGGTTTCCGGATGTATAAAAGCTTTAGACCATTCCTCGTCTCTGATGTTCCTTAATAAACAAACCCACCTCCGATGCAGGCCATGTAAATGCTGTAAGGAGACCTCTACAGGAGCGGTGCGCGCGTCCTCCAACGATGCCCAGACCTTTTCATCATAAGCTTTTATCAGGGGTTCGTTTTCTGTCAGGGCCCACTTAAATCGTATATAGCTATGGGTATGGCTGTCCGCAAGATGGTGCACTACTTGTCGAAGCGTCCAGCCGTTAGGCCGGTAGGGGGTATCCAGCTGTTGGTCATTCAAGCCTGCCACTTCCGTTTCAAGCCGGGCCGGCAACGCCTCAATCTCGAGGATATAAGCTGGCCTATCGGCTGTGCTTATCCGCATAGGATACCTGAATTTGCCTATGGGAAAACGTAATTGTTCCAGTTCTTCAGTATTCATAATTAATATCCCATGGCGGTATTATCACCTCGCTTGTCCGCGGCTCCTTCTAATCCTTGATCTGTTACCAGAATACAGTCCATTCGCCCTATCTCGCTCCTCGGTTTCATAATATGCCCCATGGTGCTTAACTTTTCTAGAGTAGCGCTATCAAGGGCATTTACCTCATAATAAACCTCATCTGGTAGCCATTGATGATGGAACTTTTTAGCATTAACCGCTTCTTGCATGGTCATACCATGATCGATCACGTTAAGTATGGTTTGAAAAACCGAGGTGATGATGGTACTACCCCCTGGAGTGCCCACCACCATATAAAGTGAATCGTTCTTTTCCACAATAGTAGGAGTCATGGAGCTAAGCATACGTTTTTCAGGCGCAATAGAGTTGGCTTCTGCTCCCACCAGTCCGAACATATTGGGTACTCCGGCTTTTACACTAAAATCATCCATTTCGTTATTAAGCAGGAAACCGGCTCCCTTGACTACCACTTTACTACCGAAACTGCCATTTAAAGTAGTGGTAACAGAGGCCGCATTACCCAGTGCATCCACTATGCTAAAATGAGTGGTTTCCATACTTTCAATAATTTCGACATGGCCTTCCTTTATATCTTGGGAAGATGTTTTGAAATCATATCTAATACTTGAATATCTTTCATTTAAGTAGTTGTTATCTAACAACATATCAATAGGCACATCATAAAAATCAGGATCTCCTAAATGAGTAGCTCGATCCGCATACACCCTGCGCTCGAGTTCCGTCATTAAGTGAATGGTCTTGGGTTGATTGAAACCCCAGCTTTCAATATCATGGGGTTCAACCCCCGCTAAAAGTTGCAAGATCGCGATACCTCCGCTGGAAGGAGGCCCCATGGTGATAATCTTATAAGAGCGATAATCACCCACTATAGGTTGGCGCCATACCGCCTGATAATTTTGTAGGTCTTCCAGAGAAATAAGACCGCCACCTCTTTGCATCTCTTCCACGATCAGCTGTGCAGTTTTTCCATCATAGAATCCAGCTCGTCCCTGATCTCGGATGAGCGTCAGTGTTTGTCCCAGATCCTGGTAGAATACGGTATCGCCTGGTTGCCAGCCCCGTTCATTTTGCAGATGGGTCTTATGATCATTCACCAGCCCAAAATTTTCCTGGTGTTCATTGAATTTACTGGCTTCTTTTTCTGTTAGCACCACCCCACCCAGGGCCAGATCAATAGCGGGTTGTACCAATGATTCAAAAGGCATGCTGCCTAATTTCTGGTGTATTTTGATCATGCCATCGACAGTGCCGGGAACTCCGGCGGCCAGATGCCCAAGAGTACTGAGATTCTCAATAACCTCCTGGTTTTCGTCCAAATACATATCTTTTTGTGCCTGCAAGGGAGCCATTTCCCGAAAATCCAGACTGCCAATATTTCCATCATGTTGCCGATAAACCAAAAACCCTCCTCCACCAATATTACCGGCCCGAGGATAGGCCACGGCCAGTGCTAGTTGCACGGCAATAGCGGCATCGAAGGCATTTCCACCACTTTTCAAGATATCAACACCTACCTGCGTGGCTGCAGGGTGAGCAGTACTTACCATTACCTGCTTCCCCATGACCCCATACACGGGCGGGTGAATGTCTGGAGTTGCCTGCTTCTGACAACCTGCAAAGACCAGTAGAAAGACTGCCAAACTTTGTTTTACATAAATACGGAAATTGCTCATTAAGGCTCTTTTAAATGCATTTCAAATAATTGGAATATCCGACGGTATTCGTCGTACCAACTACTGGGTTCCCGAAAGCCATGTCCTTCCATGGGAAATACGGCCAGCTCCCAGTTCTCTTTTTTAAGTTCAATTAATCTTTGTGAGAGTCTAACCACATCCTGGAACTGTACATTGCGATCAACCATACCATGTAGCATGAGTAAAGCTCCCTTTAGTCCTTTGGCGTGATAAATAGGTGAACTCTTCACGAAAGCCAGACTATCGTCTGTAGGTTGATTCAATATATTAGAAGTGTAAGGGTGATTGTAGTGAGCCCAGTCCGTAACGGATCGCAATGCCGCACCTGCTGCAAAAACATCGGGCTCCGTAAACATGGCCATTAAAGTAATGAACCCTCCATAAGAGCCCCCATAAATGCCCATTCTCTGGGGATCAATCTGATATTTTTCCACTAAATAGCGAGCGCCGTCGATCTGATCGCTAAGGTCTTTGCCTCCCATAAATTGATATATCCCAGTGCGCCAATCGCGTCCGTAACCTGCACTACCCCGGTAGTCAATGTCCAATACCGTATACCCACGGTCTGCCAGGAAATTGTGGAACATATATTCTCTGTAGTAACCACTCCACCATTTGTGAGCATTTTGGAGATAACCCGCTCCGTGTACGAATACTACGGCTGCCCCGTTTGACTTATCAGATGGCGGTAAATAAAGTCTGGCGGGGACCATAGCCCCATCCGCAGCCTGGAATTTGATGTACTCCGGCGTTCTCCAGGGATAGGCTTTAAATTCCGGAGATTGAGACTGGGTAATACGCTGAGGCTTTGAATCCTTTTCATTGGCTTTTAAATATAATTCCCACGGTCTATTAGCTTGACTGCTCAGAATGGCCAGGTGCTTTTCATCCGGTGATAACCTAACATCATTTCGGCCCGGCATATTTGTTAGTTTGGTGGACTTTCCTCCGTTTAGGGGCATGCGGTAAAAGTGTCGCTCCCCTGGATGCGTTTCATTTGAGGTATAATACCAATGTGTTTTGTCTAGCGACAATTTTGGATTATAGATCTCAAAACTGCCTTTGCTCAAAGCTCTAGACTTTTTAGTGCGGGTATTCATCGTGTATAGATGGCTGAATCCCGTTTTTTCAGACTGAAACCATATGGTTTGACTATCGGGCAACCAGCCCAAAGCGGGATTGTTGAACAGATAGCCGATTCCCGGACCTTGTACCCAGGCTACATCTGTCTGACGATCCAGCAATTCCAAGTCTCCATTGGTTAGGTCTAGCAAGCAAATCCAACGGTCCTTGTTATCCATGGCACGTAGTTGTACCAAAGCGTTCTTGCCATCATCGGAGTAATAAGGTCCATGCACCAATACTTCCCGTAGCTGCTCAGGATCTTCACTATGGGATCCGTCCGCCAAATTATAGACATCGTGAATACCCTCCAGATCCTTAATATTCAAATGATAGCTAGTATCTTCTTCGATATGGTATATGCCGAACGTATAGGAAGTAGCCAGATTACCCACTTTCGATCTAGCCTCCAATGATTTGGCATATCCGGTTTCTGTTACATAGTCCATAACCTGAGTTCTGGGAGTTTCATTGTCGGTGGTAAACCGGTAGGTTATAAAAGCCTCATCGGGACTCAGAGTAATTTGGCTTACCCGGTTTTTCTCTTTATAAATGGCCAAAGGCCTGGAAGGTTTGAGACGGTCAGTACGAGCTTTCTTTAAAGAATCCTTACGATGCTTTTCCCGGAGTACCTCGAATAATCGCAATTGGTCATCCTTCAGCCACTGGTCGGAGACCGACGGATTTTTGTCCGGCGGTTTGTTACCGGGTTTAAACTGTGTTAATTGTTCTAGCTGGCCGGTTTGCAGGTGCCAGCTAAACAGTTGCTCATTTTCAGTGAACATTATCTTTTGGCCGTTTTGAGAGAAAGCAGGATTGCTGGCGAAGTTTAAGGTATTGGTTATCCTTTTAGTGTTGCCAGATTTCAAGTCAATAAGGTATATGTCACCATTCTTGCTGTAAACCGCCTGGCTACGCTTCTTGTTAAAAACAGGGTCGGTACCATATAAACTGCGGCGGGTTTCCCAAGGTACTTTTTGCACCTCTCCATTTGCTGCTAGAACTTGATAAAGTGAATCCGCATCAACGTTTTCCGGATTCCAGTTGAAATATACCCGTTTGCTGTCTACACTCCAGCGCATGCCATTTGGTGAATGACCCACCCACTCATAGCCCTTCATGATATCTTCCAACTCCAGTGATTGGGCCTCAGTGGAAAGACTTAGACTAATAGACCAGCAAATAGCAAGAAAGAAGTAAAAATGGCTTTTCATATCATTGAGGCGAATGCTCGGAAAGATATGAATTTTTATAGCAGATTAAAAAGCACCTTAGTTCTGTACTTTTACTTTCTTGGTTCTCTTTTTTCCTTTGTCCTTTTGGGGATTGTAGGCCTTCTTTTTGGTTTTAGGTTTGATAACGGTGACGGTGTTGTAGTCTTTCTTAGCACAACTGCTAAACGTCGGCATCATGATGAGGGCCAGAAATAGTACCAGCACACATTTTCTAAAAACACACGTCTTGAATAGATAAACCATCTGAATGATAACCTCAAAAAGGGGATTTTATTTCCTACGTAATTAAGTAAAAAAAGCTATATTTCTTTTTCCTAAATCACGTAAAAACACGCGTGAGCGATTGAATATGAAAATATCTGGTTTAGTTATTGTTTTTCTTATGGGAGTGGGCCAGGTATTAGCTGTTGTTCAGCAGGACAGCCTTCTTAATAAGGTCAACAACCTCAAAGGGAAGGAAAAAATTGAGGTTTTGCTGAAAATTTCAGAGAACACCAGAAGTTATGCTCCTGAGCTGTCCCTGGAATTTGCGGAACAATCGCTTACCAATGCCACAAAATTGCAGGACTCTCTGCTGATGTTGCTTTCCTTAAAAAGTTTGGGACTAACCAATTACAGCACGGGAGACTATGAATTGAGTTTGTTGAACTTCACCAGTATCCTGGAGATCCAGCAAGCTCGGAATGACAACGAAGGTGTAGCCAGTGCATACAATAACATCGGCATTATTTACGACGAACTACAGAAGTATGCCACCGCATTGGATTTCTATCATCGATCACTGGAGATAAAAGAACGCATCGGTGATAGGGGTACTATAGCCAATACCATAAATAACATCGGCTTCTTGTACAACAAGATCGATAATCCCGACAAGGCTTATGAGTATTTTTCCAGAGCTCTGGAAATTGATAAGCAGCAAAAAGATACGCTGGGAATGTTCAGTACCTTGAACAATCTAGGGTTGTATTATTTTCAGCAGGAAAAGTACGACTCTGCCTTAAACTACTTTAACTCATCTTTGAATATTGGCCGAAACCTTAATAACAATTACGACAAAGCGCATCTCTTTAATAATATTTCTAATATTCATTTAAAACGTGGCAGTTTTGATAGAGCCATAGCACTTTACAACAGGTCATTGGAGTTAAGTGAACCTATGGATGCCAAGGCCAGGATGATTACCAGTTATCAGGGACTGGCTGAAGCCTATAAGCAGCAAGGTCAATATCGCAGAGCGTTGGATTTTTACAAAAAGCAGTCTGACCTTAAAGACCTGGTATTTAACGAACGCAATGCCCGAAAGATCACGGAAATTGAGACCAACTATCAGATTCAGCAAAGGGAAAAAGAGATTGAGCTGCTACGGAAGGAGAGCGAGATTCAAATTCTAAGTCTTTCAAAGAACCGGGTAGTCACCTACTTTCTATTGGCCAGTTTGATCCTAATTTTTGTATTAGCAGCGGTTCTGTACCAACGGTATCAGTTTCGATTGAGATCCAACCAGATTCTGGAAAATCAAAACCAGGAGATTGCTAAAAAGAACATCGATATACTAGATAGTATCATGTACGCCAAGGGTATCCAGGACGCCATCCGGCCCGATCCTGAAATATTGAAGGATGGATTTGAAGACTATTATATATTTTCCAAAGCCCGTGACATAGTTAATGGGGATTTCTATTGGCTGGCTAACCAGGGGCCTCATTTAATCATTGCGGTGATGGATTGTACCGGCCACGGGGTACCCGGAGCATTTATGACGGTAATGGCCAACAGTCTGCTGAATCAAATCGTACTGGAACAAGGAACTAGTTCACCTGCCAAGATTCTGGCAGCACTCCATAAGGAGATGGCCACCACTTTGCATCAGGAAAATTACACTCAAATTACTAATGAGGGTATGGACATTGCCATATGCCTATATGATACCAAGAGCAGGAGACTAGTCTTTGCTGGTGCCAAAAGACCCTTCTATTATTTTCAGGATAAAAAATTGAAGGTCATTAAAGGCAGTACTCAAAGCATAGGTGGCAACCTTTATCGGAACGATCGTACCTTTGAAGAACACGAAATATTACTGGAAAAAGAAGACTCCTTTTATTTGTTTACCGATGGCATCACGGATCAATTCGGTGGCCCAGATGACAAGAAATTTCTAAGCTGGCGTTTAAAACATCAGTTAAACTTGATGCAGCCTCATGGCATGACCAGCCAATTACATCATTTGGAAAATGCCATTCTTGACTGGAGGGGAAGCAACGAGCAAACCGACGACATGCTCATGGTAGGAGTAAAGGTGTAATAACCATGCAAAAATCAAAGCGTATTTTCTTTTTGCTGTCAGTCATTTTTTTTATGATCCTAATTTGGGTGGCATATGATTTTAGTAGAAAAACAAATTTTCCAGGGGCACCTGAATCCATTCCCGCCGATAGCACTGCACAAAAAGACAGTCTTAAAATATCCCAATGAAAACTAGTTGAGGCTTAGCCTCAAGCAACCATATGGGTATTTCTTCCGTGCTGATATTGTAATCTTTCGATTTTGTGAGCTCAAATCAAAATACGAACCAAGAACTTACCACCATTTTGGAGGGCTGTAAGCAGGGAAAGAGACATTTTCAAAAAATGCTCTACGAGCACTTTTATGGATATGCCATGAGTATTTGCTTGCGTTATGGACAGGGTTATGACCATGCCGTAGAAATCGTGAATGATGGGTTCCTAAAGGTATTCACAAAATTGGATATGTATAATTCTCAAAAGTCATTCAAGGCATGGCTAAGGCGTATTATGATCAACAGCGCTGTAGACCACTATAGGAAAGAAATAAAGCATGAGTCCGGTCATCAGAGTATTGAAGGTCTGAATAAGGCTTCTGCCAGAGAAAATGTCTTAGATAAAATGGCCTTTGATGAAGTAGTACATCAGATTCAGTTGCTGCCGCCATCATACCGGGCGGTTTTTAATCTCTTCGTGTTTGAGGGATTTAAACATGAGGAGATTGGAAAGATGCTGAATATTTCCGAGGGAACCTCAAAATCGAATCTGTCGCGGGCACGTGCTCATTTGCAGAGAGCTTTAGGCAAAATTTATAATGATGAGTTGGCATAATTTATCAGGTAAAGAATTTGATACAAAGATCAAATCCTATCTAGCAGGAAAAGAGGTCTCTTTTGACCCCAATGCCTGGAATAAGATGAACGCCAAGCTGGATCAGGTCTTTCCTGGGACAAACTCCAGAAATGGCAGCAACAATTGGGGCTTAGTTGTCTTGGTTTTAATCCTAACGATGTTCTTCTTTTGGAATCTCGATCAGAACAAGGCCTTCTCCGATTTACGAATATTAAGTCAAGCGGAATTATCAAAGAATCATTCCCAAGCTGCTGCAGGTAGCCAGCAGTCTGCACAAGCTACTACACCTGACTATTCGGAATTCACCGAAACCAACAATGAATCATCATCTGCACAAGGGCCAACGGAAAGTACCACTATTACTTCAGACAATGAATCTCTAAACCCTGCCAGTTCTGCAAAACCAAAGATATCGCCGGACCGTCAAAATACTTCACCAGATAAGACTCACCCAACCGACCTGGCGAGTGAAAACAGGGCAAAGAACGGAATAGAGGGTAAGCCCATTGATGCGCCAGCAAAAAATTCAGCTAAAAAAAGCACCTTGCCCGCTACTCAACAACTCGAAGATCTTGAGACCCCCTCACTATATGAAGCCGCTACCCACACTTCCGGGAATGCTCAATCCAGACACACCGGCGGTAGCGGAGTGACCCCAGATGTACATCGCGGTTATGCCGATGAAATAATGGGACTTGGCCCGGATCTATATTGGATGACCATGAGTTCGGAAAGTCCCGCAGAAGTTTCATCAGTTGAGATGACCGAACCGCCGGTGGTCAAGGCCGGCTATTCCCGGTGGTCTATAGGGTTGGGTTATGCTCCTGACCTAAGTCTGGTTGGTTTCTCTGAGTTGACCAGTCCAGGCACCAATATCGGCATAACCATTGATTACCGATTAGGAACAAAATGGAGCATTCAAACAGGTGCCACATATGCTAAAAAGAACTATGTAGCAGAAGGAGAAGACTACAGCCCTCCGCAAGGATTTTGGTACTATGGAGTGGTGCCGGAGTATGCAGATGCCACCTGCAAGGTAATCGATATACCTCTCAATATCCGCTACTACATTAAGCATAAAAAGAGACACAGTTTCTATGCCAGTATGGGATTGAGCACTTACTTAATGTTACGGGAGGATTATGAATATGACTATGAACAATACGACCCAAAACTGCCAAAGGACTTGCAAGTAAGAAACGAGAATCGACATTTCCTGGGGATCTATAACTTTTCCTTAGGTTATCAGAGGTCTCTTTCACCTAACTGGTCGTTGGAAATAGAACCATTTATAAAGGCACCTTTGTCAGGCATAGGATTTGGTAATGTAAATCTGTGGAGTACCGGCACTTTTTTTTCAATAAGATATCATTTACCTCATTAATCACATGATTATTAAAGACACCGCCCACATTTACTATAAATCACCACCCAATGGGCATGAAAATGTAAACTCAAGCATGATCTTACATGCGGAGAATAGAGTGGCCAGCCAGTGGGAATTGAAGCAAAAAAATGCTGAAATTGCTCAATTAAGACAACAATTGGTAGAGGTGGCCGCCCAAGTGTGGCGATCGGAGCAGATATTGCTTAAATTGACAAAATGCTTGGACATAATGGACCGAGAGGCTAATGTCTCAAGCCAAATTAAAGGTATTCGGTTACTAATCAAGCAATTAAGAAACTCAAGTGTTGATAAAGATCTAGAAAGTAATTTAGCTGTAGACCAACAATTTATAAGAAAATTACAGGCGAAATTCTCAGCTTTATCATCCAATGATTTAAGAATTTGTTCGTTGTTAAGATTGAATCTCAGTACTAAGGAGGTTGCTCAAAAGCTGGGAATATGTGCAGAAAGCGCCAACAAGGCCAGGTACCGGATTCGTAAAAAGCTGGCATTATCCAGGCGACAGAACCTGGTCCGCTTTTTAATTGATTTTTAAACTGATTTTTTAAACTATCTCACTTCTGATGAATTCATTTCAATTTTTTAAGAATTGCACCTATGTTCTGATGGTTATTCTGGTTTTTACAAAATGTGGAGACAGCGATCCGGAACCAGTGGATTGTAGTACCGCAGGGCCCACGGTATCCGTAAACAGCACCACCGATGCCAGCTGTGGGCAGGACAATGGAGAGGTGAACGTGACGGTAACGGGTGATGCAAACCTTGAGTTTAGCATTGCCGGCTCAACTTTTCAAAGCATTTCCTCCGGTACGGTCACCATTGAAAATGTTCCTGCCGGATCACTGGTCATTACAGTGCGGGATGGTACCTCTTGTACCGCCACAGCAAATTTCAATATCGACGATCTCAATAATGTGTCACTCGATGCTGATACCGATGACTCCGGTTGCCTGACCTCTAACGGGGTAGTCACGGTGACAGCTAGTGGGGGAGTTGAGCCCTACAATTATAGTTTGGACGGAGGAAGCTTGCAAAGTGCCAACTCTTTCACAGGCCTGGCCGCCGGAGACTATACCGTTTTGGTTCAAGACGATGACGGCTGCGAGACCAGTAGCACTATCACAGTACTCTCAGGTGTTAGTTATACCAACCAGATCCAGACCATTATTGAAACCAACTGTGCCATTACCAACTGTCATGATGGTGGGAACAGCCTTCCGGATTGGTCGCAGTTGGCCAACTTGCAAACCAATGCCGATAATATCAAAAGCAGAACCGCCGCTATGACCATGCCACCTGCTTCCAGTGGGATCACCTTGGAACAAGAGGAGATCGATGCCATCGGATGCTGGGTAGATGACGGGGCTTTAGATAATTAAAATATTAACACCCTTTAGGACACTGAAACACGGGTAACATAAGTTGAACTAAATTTTTAAGCTATGAAAAGAATTATTAAACATGCCTTGGGTATGTTGTCTCTTACGGCTCTGTTAGTAGCCTGTGGTGATGACGATGAAACTCCACCACCTATGGTAGATTGCACCGCTACTGGTCCTTCCATTACCCTTACTCCGACAGCCTCGGTCTGTGGTGAAGACGACGGGCAGGTGGCTGTTGCTATTACCGGAGGTAATGGAAATCTGACGGTCTCTATCGATCCCTCTCCCACTGGAGTAAACTTCGATGGTGCCACCGCTACTTTTACAGATGTCCAGCCTGGCACGTATACCGTTGAAGTAGTCGATGACGAGAATTGTACTGCTAGCGGAACCGTGACGGTTGATTTTAGCGCGGGTAATCTGAGCTATGCCAACGATATAGATCCCATTATTCAGGCAAAATGCTCTATAGCAGGTTGCCATGATGGAACACAGCCGGACTTTTCGGATTTTGCTACTTTCCAGACCAGAGCACAGGACTTGGGTGCAGGAGGGGTTAGGGAGCGTGTGAAGACTGGTGATATGCCTCGAAGTGGTAGTTTGACCGAGGAAGAGCTATCCAATATTCTCTGTTGGATTGACGAAGGCGCTTTGGACAATTAAACAGATTATTGGCAAGGGCTTTGGAACTTTGGCAAAGCCTTTGCTTTATCTTCTTTTATGAAACATTTCAAATCTTACACCTTAGGGTTTTGGGGTTTGGCAGGAGGGTTTTTGTTATATCTATCCGGCTGTGCTTATGAAAGTGAAGAGGAGATTTTCGGTCTGAATAATTGTGATTCGCAACAGGTCACCTACAGTAATGTGGTACAGCCCATTATTATCAATAATTGTGCTGTTGCGAATTGTCACGATGGAGGTAATGCTTTACCTGACTGGACTATCATCGATAATGTTCAGGCCAATGCCCAGCTTGTCAAGACCAGAACCTCAAATCGCACCATGCCTCCGTCTAATGCCGGTGTCAGTTTAACAGCTCAGGAAATAGATGCTATTGCCTGTTGGGTAGATAGCGGGGCACAAAACAATTAGCTATGAGAACTGTAGTAATATGTATGTCAATGGTAGTGTGTTTGCCCTTGTGGGGGCAAAAATACCTATCGGATAAAAGCACCGTAACTTTTTTTTCTGAGGCTCCTATTGAAAATATAAAAGCCACTAATGAAGAGGCCAGCAGTATATTCGATATAGGCAGTGGAAAAATAGCCTTTAGCGTTCCCATTAAGTCGTTTCAGTTTCGAAAATCATTGATGCAAAAACACTTCAATGAAAATTACATGGACTCAGAAAAGTATCCTAAAGCGATTTTCGAAGGTAAGATTACCAATTTTCAAACTGTTGATGGAAGCTACAAAGCCAGAGCCAGTGGAGAAATGACTATTCATGGCAAGACCAACAAGATCGAAGTCGATGGCGATGTCATTATTAAAGATCAGACCATAATTATAAAAGCAGTATTCCCTGTAGCCCTGAAGGATTACAAGATTAAAATACCGAAAATCCTTTTCAGCAATATTGCAGAAGTAGTAGAGGTTGATGTGTCATTCCAATATAAACCGTATGTCTCCAATTAAAGGGTGGTGGCTCTTTCTCTTATTTGGGGGCGTCACCATAAATCTAAGCGCTCAAGATGACCTGATTTCCATATTGGAAAAAGAATCGAGTGACAGCACACTGGTTAATTTTACGGAGGCTACTTTCAAAAGCAGCCGGGTGATAAACGGGCATTCTGTGGAAATGCGTGATGGGGGTGTGCTGGAATTCCTGATATCCCACCGTTTTGGGCGAATAAATGAAGGGATTGATGAATTTTTCGGTCTTGATGATTCCAATATTCGTTTGGGATTGGAATTTGGCATAACCCAAAACTTAAACATTGGTATTGGTCGCAGTTCCTTTGAGAAACAGTACGACGGGTTCATTAAATATCGATTTCTGCGTCAACAGTCTGGTGCGAAAAACATACCCATCACTGCAGTGGCCTTTGCCAGCATGGCCATAAATACTCTTGATGATCTGCCCGACCAGGATCTGGATTTTTCCAATCGCACCAATTATTCTTATCAAATTTTGTTGGCCCGAAAGTTCAACGCGGGCTTTTCCTTACAAATAACCCCAACATTGGTGCACAAAAATCTAGTACCTCTGGAAAGCGATGACAATGATCTGTACAGCATTGGTGTTGGTGCCAGACAAAAAATCACTAAACGCTTAGCTATTAATGCGGAATATTTTTATCAATTGAACAAACCGGAAGGTCAGGGGGTACACAATTCACTTTCGCTGGGTGTTGACATAGAAACCGGAGGACATGTTTTTCAGCTGCATGTGACCAATAGCCGCGCGATGATAGAGAAAGGATTTATAACGGAGACCACCGACAATTTCTTTGATGGAGATATTCACTTTGGCTTTAATATTTCAAGGGTGTTCAATCTTTCTAATAAAGAACGAGAAAGCTGGTGATCAACTGAACAAGCCGTGAATCTCCCGGTCTATTTTCTCCACGATGGTAGAAAAGTCCTGGATATTTTCCACAAAATCCATATGATTCACATCCACGATCAGCAGTTTACCTAAATCATAGGAATCAATCCAATTGGTGTAGTATGTGTTTAAATTCTGCAGGTATTCCAAGCGGATAAGATTCTCAAAATCACGCCCTCTTTTCTGGATTTGAGCTACAAGTTTCGGTACATCGGCTTTTAAGTAGATTAAAATGTCCGGAGGCTCCACGAAATTGATCATGGATTCGAACAAATTCAGATAGTTTTGATAATCTCTCTCTGAGATCATGCCGGATTCATACAGGTTGGCTGCAAAGATGTAGGCATCCTCATAAATAGTACGATCCTGAATAATGGTATCTTCCGCGGCTCTTATCTGCTTAACTTGATTGAAACGACTGTTCAGGAAATAGACCTGTAAATGAAAGGCCCAGCGTTTCATGTCTTCGTAGAAGTCTTTCAGGTAAGGGTTTTCGTCCACAGATTCATACTGCGGGGTCCATTTGTAATGGTGTGCTAATTTTTCCGTGAGGGTTGTCTTTCCGGAACCAATATTGCCGGAAACCGCAATGTGCATAGGGTACTAATCTAGAATTATAAAGCCCAATTTACTTATAAATTGTGAACCCTTAAAATGCTTATAGTTCCTCAGCTTTTAACTCCCAAAGAATATTAACAATCTTCCATTGCCCTGCCACTTTGGCCATGTGCAAATAGTCTACCCAGTTGTTGGTTTCTACTTTCACGGTGGCTGTATTAAGATAGACGTCCAATACCGTAACTCTTTTACGAAGATCATGCAAATTATAATCCTCAGTACGTTTACGTATCGTTTGTGCCAAAAGATCTTGAGCGCTTAAATAAGCCAGAGCCCCATTTTTATGGCCCGTATCAAAAACGATCTTCTTCGACATGTGTGGGTGAATAGTAGCCTGCATCAATTCGCTGTCCCCTTGATACCACGCCGTTAAATAATCTACGGCGGTAGACTCAATAGCAGTGGCCTCATTAGGCGATTGAGCAACTACGGAGATGGAGATCATAATAGCACTTATTAATATATTTCCCTTCTTTTTCATAGCTGTGCTCCTTGGTGTAATAAGTAATATACCTCTTAATGAACCTACATAGATGGCAATTGCCGGTCAATCCTTACATAGCTAAGTTCAGAGCCATAAAAAAAGGCCCAAAATGGGCCTTGTGCTGTTCTAATACTTGTTAGATTTACTCTTCTTCTTCGGAACCACCAAATGCTGAGGCTGCGAGATCCTGTCCTTTGTCTACCAGGTCTTCTACCTTGTCCGATACATTTTCAGCTACATCCCCCGCTATATCTTTGGCCTTATCAAATGCATCACCAGCCATTTCAGCAGCATCATGAGCTACGTCCTGAACTTTGTCTACGGCATCATGTGCCACATCCTGCACCTTGTCGACGGCATCTTCTGCAAAATCCTTGGTCTTTTCAAAGGCTTCACCAGCTACTTCCGCGGCATCCTGTGCAACATCTTTCACCTTATCAACGGCATCTCCGGCCATATCCTTGGCCTTGTCAAAAGCATCCTCCGCTTTTTCCGCGGCACTATGAGCAGCTTCTGAAGCTTTTTCAGCAGCTGTGCCCGCGGCATCCTTAGTTTTGTCCACTGCGGTATGAGCCATATCCGATGCGGTATGAGCGGCCTCGGCGGCTTTGTCAGCAGCAGCGCCCGCGGCATCTTTGGTCTTGTCTACTGCAGTATGAGCCATATCCGATGCGGTATGAGCAGCCTCGGCGGCTTTGTCGGTGACGGCTCCTGCGGCTTCTTTGGTTTTATCCACAGCGCTTCCAGCCGCTTTGGCAGTCTTCTCAGAAGCGCCTGAAAAGAATCTTTTTATTGAATCAAAAATTCCCATTTTATTAGAGTTTAGTAGTCAATATTAATTGCATACAAGGTAGTGTAAATGAACGTATTATACAAGAATAGTGGGAGGCCTAGAAACCAGCTTTGAGAGCAACTATAAAATTGCGCCCAGCGGCACTGATGCCGGAGGAATATGGCCGGTAATGCTGATCAAAAATGTTCTCTACTCCGGCGGTCAAGGTAAAACTTTTGGAAAAATGATAACTGCCTTCAAAGTTAAGGGTATGCCAGGCCAAGGTGCCATCTTCTGTATACAGATGGGTTTTTTGTTGCTCTGCCGGAGGCAAATCATCGAAACTGCGTTTAGTATTGAATTTAAAGTTTAACTGGCACCGTAGCTTTTGATACCGATAGGTCAAAGCCGCGGCCCCAAAACTGGGAACGGTGTGCCTTAAAGGTCGATTTTTAGAATCTTCCCCTTCACTAATGGTGTATGAACCGGTGAGATTCAAATTGGGGTGAATAGCGTAGTTCAATTGAAAGCTACCACCGTAGATCTGGGCGCTGCTGGTATTTACCAAGGCCTGCACCTTGCTCAGTTCACCGTCGAAGAATATGGAGTCCATGCCGTTGAAGGTGTAATCGTCCTGTACAATGGCATTGTCCAATAGTGTAAAATACCCCGTTGCTGAAACCTTTAACTTGTCCACTACTGTTTTGGCGATGGTCAATTCTCCGTTATAGGTAAACTCTGGCTTCAAATCAGGATTAGGAACGGTGACGATATTGTTGGAACCGTCGAATATCTTTCCGATATCATCAATATTCGGCGCCCGGAATCCCGTGGAGAAAAGCAGATTGATCTGCCAGGATTTATTAGGGGTCCATACTATTCCCAAATTACCGTTAACCGCCCGGTTGTTGATCTTTAATTCACTAAAAGGAAAATCCAAAGAGCCCGTATCCATCAAACGGGCATCCAGCCAAATCTGATTGTATCGCAGGCCTGAAGTTATGGTCACTTTTTCAGTGGCTTTCCAATTGTGGCTGATGTAAGCTGCTAAGCCGGAATAACTAGAACCACCGTCGGGATAACGGGGTGTAGTGGGATTGGTTTCACCGGTAAGTAGATTAGTAAGGATGCCGGTGGAGTTAACCTTGTTGTAAAACCATTCCAATCCATAGAAAACTTCTTGACGCTCACCTATTTTCTTTTCCAAATCGAGATTAACGGTTAACACGTCAACCTTCTCCGTTCTGGTTCTTAGACTATCGTCGTCCAAATCACGGTCATTACGACTTTCTTCCAGGTTTTGCCAGGCGGCAATAACCTTCATAGCATCATAAAGACCAGTTTGCTGGTAAACGTTCAACTGTAAACTATTGGTCATCCATTCCTGAGGTCCGTAGAACCATTCTGCGGTGGTGAAATATCCCTGTTCATCGGTTTCCGTGAGCCGGTCGTAGCGGGGTATGTCGGAAGTATTGCTGTAGTTGAAAGTATAACTGAGGTCAGTCTTTTTACCCATTCGTACGCCCAGTTTATTCAGTAGGTTAAATTGGTGGTACCCGCTAAAAATTTGTTCGTTAAAATCGGGATTATCAACGATCATGTCTTGATTTTGGATGCGATGCACATATTGAAATCTTTTGCCGAAATCCGGGAAGCTACTAGTGCGTTTATTTCCGGTTGTCAAATGATCAAATTCGCTGAATGTAACACTGGTAAAATTATTCACCTTATGCCCACGAATGGTAAGATCGGCATGGGCGGTCCTTTCGTGGTTAGCACTAGCGTATCGTAGAATAGTATTGCCACTGATTTTGGTGTCGCCTTCACCGCTGAATCCCGGTGCTTTGGTTTTAAAATGCATAACTCCACCTAGTGCGTCACTACCATACATCACCGATCCGGGGCCGAACAGCACTTCAGCATTTTGTAAACTAAAAGGATCAATGCTGATGACATTTTGCAGATTTCCACCTCTAAATATGGCATTATTCATTCGTACTCCATCCACCACGATCAGCACTGAATTAGCGGCAAATCCTCGAATAATAGGACTGCCCCCACCCAATTGACTTTTTTGAACAAATACCTGGGAAGTTTGCGCCAGCATATCTGCGGTAGTTTGTGGGTTTGAAAATTCTATGGATTTCGGACTAATGGAAACTATTTTATGAGGGATCTCTTTCTTATCCTGTTCCCATCGATTGGCTGATACCACCAGTTCATCAATTTGAATGATTTTTTCTCTGATCCTGACCTGATAACCTGATTCAGCCAGGATACCCCATAGTATTATAAACTCCTCATAGGAAGGATGGCTAAAGGTCACCAGTTCATCTTCCTTAAATTGGGCTTCAGAAGATTTTCCAAAATAATCAGTATGGTAGGAGAGGGTTTGGGATTCGTTGTAAATCAAAACATTTTCAACAGGCTGCAGTGTTTCCTGATCAACCACAGTAACCACTTGAGCCTGAATCGCATGGCAGCATACCAGGCTGAGTATGATATGGGTTAAAATCTTGCGCAAATCCTCCTAACTAGTGTGGCTGTTACCGGCGTACCGACAAAATTGTCTAATATCACCCTATTATTATAGCTTTTGAATAGATTTAAGAGAAAGCTCGTTAATAAATATACCTTCATAAATAATGCCAAGTATTAACGCCATAATATCCATTATTTATTTTGTCTTGATGACGTCATTTTTCGCCTGTAACTTCTCCAAGCCCACGGAACCCTCCCAGGAGGAATCGTTGTCAGAGACCATTGAGGGAAAGTGGTCCAACATTGACTTATCAGTAATTATTCAAACCCAAAACAACAAAGATACCAGCGTCACCTTTAAAGTGGAGCCCGGTGAATGGGAACAGATATTACAAATTAAGCCCATCCTTACAGAATATTATGAAGATGGCAGCTACCGTTCGGAATACCGTAACTTGAATGATTCATTGATCAGGGTCGCGCAAGGTACCTGGGAAATGGTGGGGGACAGTTTGCAATTGTCGGAAGAACAGGTTGCCACCCTTTATTACATTAGAATATTAGGTGATACCGCCACCTTTACCGCTTATCTGGATTGGGACCAGGATGGGAAGCAGGACGACCTTTATCAGGGGCGACAAAAAAGACAGCATTAATTAATATTTGGCCAAGGTGCTGTCTACTTGATCAGCATAGGCCAGGATCCCACCTTTCAAATTGTACAAATTAGTAAAACCGTATTTCTTCTCTAGCTTCTCAATAGCTTGGGCACTGCGAACACCACTGCGGCAATGTACAATTACCTGCTTGTCGGAGGCAATACGATCAACGACCTCTTCTATTTGACCCAATGGAATAAGTTCCCCATTCATGTGGGCAATCTCATACTCATAAGGCTCCCGCACATCAATGAGCTGAAATGGGGTACTGCTGTTTTTCAACTTTTCAAAAGCTATTACATCTATTTCCTTCACTTTCATGGTTGAATTGTTATCATTTGATATGCCACAAAAATCCTCATAGTCAATTAGCTTTTCTACGGGCTCCTGCGAGGGATCTTTGTGGATTTTTAAGGTTCTGGTTTCAAAAGTTAAGGCATCAAATAAGAATAGTCGACCATTTAGTGGCTCACCAATTCCGGTGAGCACTTTTAACACTTCATTGGCTTGTAAGCTTCCAATAATCCCCGGCAGCACGCCTATTACCCCGCCCTCGGCACAGCTTGGAACTAACCCGGGAGGGGGTGGAGTGGGAAACAAGTCTCTGTAATTCGGTCCTACTTGCTGGTTTTGATCTTTGTAGTTAAATACAGAAACCTGACCTTCAAATCGGAATATAGAAGCATATACGTTGGTTTTTTCCAATATGACACATGCGTCGTTCACCAGGTAGCGTGTGGGAAAATTGTCCGTACCATCAGCTACCGCCTGATAATCCGAAATGATCTCCAGGGCATTGTCAGAAGTTAGTCGGGTATTATGAGCCACAAAATTAATATGGGGGTTCAAACCACGCAATCGTTCTATGGCTGCTTCAACCTTAGGTCGCCCAACGTCATCCACTGAAAATAGTACCTGTCGTTGTAAATTGGTCTCATCCACCACATCGAAGTCCACAATGCCAATAGTGCCTACGCCGGCAGCTGTCAAATACAACAGCAAAGGGCTGCCTAAACCTCCAGATCCCACCACTAGAACCTTGGATTCTTTGAGCTTTCGCTGTCCTTCGATATTGAACTCCGGTATGATCAGATGTCGACTGTACCGCTCCAGTTCCTCCTTGGAAAATGCTGTGTTGCTCATGGATTTTTAGTATTTGACGCCTGCACCTCCGGCAATAGCCGGTATAATGCTGATCACCGCATTGTCAGTGACCGGCGTTTTTTCATTATTCAGCACCTTGATATCCTCATCACCTACGAATATGCGCACGAATTGTCTAATATCTCCGGTCTCTGTCAGTAATTGTCTCTTGAGATCCGGATAAAGATCGGATAGAGCCTTGATGGATTCACGGATATCTATGGCCTCAACTTCAATAGTAGCCTTATTATCTGTAAACTTCCTCAAAGGAGTTGGTATGATTATTTTTGCCATTGTCTCTATTAATTTAAAGTTTCAATCTGATTTTCAATAATTATTTCTTCTTCAATAAACTGATCACCAATGAGCTGCCAGCTGGTGGTTTGCTCCACTTGACGCCCATCAGCTGACATGATAATGTAGGAGAAATAGGGCACCGCTTGTTTCAGGTCATGCTCCGAGGGTATGGCGGGATGATTTGGGTGACTGTGATATACTCCCAAAAGTGCTAGTTGCTGTTCCTGAGCAAAGCGCTCTGCCATCATATATTCTTTGGCGCTGATTTCGAATCGACGTCGTTTGTCTCCTTCTTTACTATTTTCCACTGATCTTATGGCCAATATTTGACGGCTACTAGCTAGCTCGTTACCAAAAAAGAAACCACAGCATTCGTTTGGATAATCAGCCAATGCATGATGTTCCATTTGATTCAGCAGCTTACCTGTAAGGATTATAGGTTTCATCAGAGTACGGTTCTCATTACTTCCGAGTACTTTTCGGCACTGTCCGGGAATACCGTCACTACCATACCCTCCGACAGCTCATCAGCGATCTTTATTGCACCCAACAGGTTCCCGGCGGCAGACGGGCTTAGCAACAGACCTTCCTGTTCGGCCACCTGCTTGATCAATACCAGGGCTTCTTCACCATCAATGTCGAGATTATCATCAGCAAGGTGGGGATCATAAATGCTCGGTTGTATAGCAGTCTCCATATGTTTCCAACCTTCAAGATTATGTAGCGCGTATCGTGGTTGTAAAGTAGTGACCTTAATGGACGGTTTAAGTTCTTTTAATTTCCTGGTGGTACCCATGGCAGTCCCCGAGGTTCCTAAGCCTACTGCTAAATGTGTCAGTTTACCGGCAGTTTGACGGTAGATCTCTTCTGCAGTGGTTTTATAATGAGCCCTCCAATTATGGGGATTATTATATTGGTCCGCATAGTAAAACCTATGAGGGTCCTGTTTATATATTTCTTTGGCTTTCAGTTGGGCTTCATCGGTTCCTCCAAACTTTGAGGTATAGATTAATTGAGCTCCAAAAGCCCGCAGCATAGCTTGACGCTCGGCGCTAGCATTCTCTGGCAGACAAATTGTAACCGGTATCTTTAACATTGCCCCAATAGCAGCATAGGCAATAGCGGTGTTGCCACTACTGGCATCTAAAAGCACTTTCCCATTACCTAACAATCCATCCTGCAAAGCCTGACGGATGATGTTAAAAGCGGGTCTCGCCTTAATACTTCCCCCAATTTGCATCCATTCCAGCTTGGCATAGATGCTCACCGTTTGGGAAGGATAGATGTTTCTTAACCTGAACAATGGTGTATTACCTATGCTCGATTTCAGAAATTCCGTGCCTGTGAGTTTTTCTTTAACTAATTCCATAAACGAAAAGAGCCTATCCGCTAGGAAAGGCTCTTTTAATTGAATTTTATATTGGCAGACTCAATACCCCTTTCCCCTGATGGTGTTGTAACAACAGCAGCAAGCGAAAGCAGTATGGTCAGAGTTTATTTTCACAAATATTAAATCAATACCCTTATAACGCATTTACGGATCTTTTGTTCCTGCTATCAGCGATTTTTTTAGTTCGAGCTAGAGGCGCTTTAACAAAAGTTCTGATACCGTTTCCCCTATAGCCAATGAGCTGGTGGCGGCAGGGGAGGGGGCATTGCAAACATGAACACCGGTTTGGTTTTCAATGATCTTAAAATCATCCAATAAGCCTCCATCCCGGCTACTGGCTTGAGCCCTCACCCCCGCATGTCCGGGTATCAGGTCCTCTTCATTGATCTCCGGTATGAGCTTCTGTAGGGCTTTTGTGAAAGCCGATTTGGAAAAGGAGCGATAGAGTTCTCCTAAACCTGTCTGCCAGTATTTCAAAGCAACCTTTTGGAATCCCGGCCATCGAAGGGTATTCCATAATTCCCCTGGCTTGACCTGTAGTCTGGAATAACCTTCACGGCGAAATGCCAAGACGGCATTGGGCCCGGCCTCTACTCCTCCTTTGATCATCCGGGTAAAATGAACTCCTAAAAAGGGAAAGTTGGGATCCGGAACAGGATAAATTAAATTTTTGACTAAATGCTCTTTTTCAGGTTTGAGTTCATAATATTCTCCCCTGAAGGGAATAATACGCACATCAAGGTTGGGCTGGGTCATACGGGTTACCTGATCGGAATATAGGCCGGCACAACTGATCACCCACTGGGTTTGGTACTCATTATTTTCAGTTAGCACTTCCGTTCCTCCCTGGCTGCGGATGTCAATAACCTTCTGATCGCACACTATGGTTACACCCTGATCTTCAAGTAATTCTGCTAATTTTTGAGCTACTTTATGGTAGTTGATAATACCGGTTTGGGGTACCCAGAGACCTTTTAAGCCATTTACGTGGGGCTCATAGTTTGCAAGCTCTTCCTGGGGGATCTTTTGTAATCCATCAAGTCCGTTTTTTAATCCGCGTTGATAGAGGTTTTCCAACAAGGACAGTTCATGGGTATCCGTAGCCACTACAATCTTCCCGCACAATTCGAATTCAATTTCATGTTGCCGACAAAAGTTGGTTAGTTGGTGATACCCTTTGATACAATTAAGGGCCTTCAAACTACCGGGTTGATAGTAAAGTCCACTGTGTATCACGCCACTGTTGTGGCTGGTTTGGTGAAGCCCAATATCCCGCTCCTTTTCCAGGATCAAGATCTTCAGGTGAGGTTGTTTAGAAATTAAATTATAGGCGGTAGCTAATCCTACAATTCCCCCGCCGATAACCACGATATCGTAATTCAAAAGCCCTGTTTGTTAAGGTGCGCCAAGTTAACAAATATACAGTAATGACCTACGAGTTGCAGAGTAGAAATGATTTGGATAATTTTAGTAATAATGCACAACTATGGCCCGCAAATCACAATGGGTAGAATTGGGAAGGCGTAAACTTGAGCTTTCCAACCTGGATAAAGTTTTATATCCTGATTATCAGATTACCAAAGCTGAGATAATCGAGTACTATCTCAAAATTGCTCCCACCATTTTAAGCCATATAAAAGGAAGGCCACTATCGTTGGTAAGGTTCCCCGATGGGGTAAATGGCGAAATGTTCTTTCAAAAGAACCGGCCCCAGTGGGCTCCGGATTGGATTGACTATGTGCGGTTAGGTAAGGAAAAAAAAGACTATATGATGGCCACTGAAGAGGCTTCGCTGGTGTGGCTGGCGAACCTGGCTTGCCTGGAGATGCACCAAATACACGCACGGCGGCCTCACTTCGACCATCCCGATTACATAGTTTATGACATTGATCCTCCGGAGGGTTATGATTTTAGCGGGGTAATAGATATTGCCGTTAATCTTAAGGAACATTTGGAGCAATTTGGCTACCATACTTTTGTTAAGACCACCGGAGGCAAGGGTGTGCATATATTGACCCCTATTGAGCCCAAATGGGACTTTCATACCGCTTTTGAAGCCGCCAGTGCGCTGGCAAAACCCTTTGTGCAGCGCTACTCCAAAAATACTACCCTGCATATCAAAAAGGAGTCGCGGAAAGGAAAAGTGCTTATTGATATCTATCGCAATCGCACCTCTCAAAGCATCATCAGTCCCTACAGCCTGCGGGGGCACTCCAATGCCCCGGTATCCATGCCTTTAACTTGGGATCAATTATACAGTGTCAAATCACCGGGAGAGCACAATATAAAAACAGCCCTTGAAATGGTGCTGAGGGAAGGCGATGCCTGGGAATCTATGGGAGCCTATGCAGTGGGTTTGCATACACATCGCAAAACTACCGTACCTAAGAAAAAAGTGGCCCCGGGGCCCACTTATAAATCACCGGAACAACTACAAGATTACCAGGCAAAACGGGATTTTGATAAAACGCCGGAGCCTCAGGCCGCAATACCTATTGGATCCGATCAAGCGTTTGTGGTACACCGCCATCATGCTTCCAGGCTTCACTATGACTTACGATTGGAGGAGAATGGCACCCTGAGATCATGGGCTGTTCCCAGAGGATTACCACCTAGACCGGGGATCAAACGATTGGCAGTACAAGTAGAGGACCATCCAATCGAATACTTGACCTTTGAGGGGACTATTCCCAAAGGGCAATATGGAGGGGGTAATATGTGGCGCTACGCCTTGGGCAAGTACGAAAAAACCAAAGACAAGAAGAATGGATTCTATTTTCGGCTGGATAGCCCAGAGTTAAGCGGTGAGTACCGCATGCACAAAATGAAAGGCAATGAATGGCTGTTGGAGCGTGTAACTCCAGTCCAAGTCAATTGGGTTCATGATCTGATAGAACCCATGCTGTCTAAACCCAGCAAACAGGTACCCCTGGGCATTGATTATAGTTATGAATTGAAATGGGATGGAATCCGAGCATTGATATCCTTGGACGAGGGAGAGATTACCATTCGCAGCCGCAATCAAAGAGATATAACCGCACAGTTTCCAGAATTGAACATACCCGATCAGGCATTCCGGGCCACATCGGCCTTATTTGATGGTGAGATCGTTTGTTTGGACTCCGATGGAAAGCCTGTTTTTACCGAGGTAATCAGTCGTATGCATTTAAACAATTCGGGATCAATTGACAGAGCCAGTCGTACCAATCCGGTTTTCTGTTATTTATTTGACTGTCTGTACTTAGACGGCAGACCTGTAATTAACGAGCCTCTGTCCCGACGAAGGGAGTGGTTGGCTGACGCCGTACGCAAAGACACCCCTTATCGTATTAGTGAGGTGATCGAAGATGGGGAAGCCTTGTACCAAGCTGCGGAATCCATGGGACTGGAAGGTATCATGGCTAAAAAGGACCAGGGACGATATTTACCAGGCAAGCGTTCCGATAGTTGGATCAAGGTCAATATTCGCCCTACTGTAGAAGCGGTGATCATTGGATATACTGAGGGCAATGGAGACCGCAAAGATCTCTTCGGAGCCTTACAGGTTGCCGAACGTGACCAGGGAGGATTGATTTACCGGGGTAAAGTGGGGACCGGGTTTGACTACCGCTCCATGAAAGATCTGGCGGAACAACTACAAAAAATACAAACAAAAAAGCGGGTAGTTGATGAAAAACTAATAGATGAGAATAAAACCACCTGGGTGGAACCTAAATTAGTCTGCGATGTTGAGTATGCTTCTTTAACTCCACACGGAAAATACCGCAAACCCATATACGTAAGGTTGAGACCTGATATTGAGCTGTAAAAATTGAAAAAATGCAATTTTTTGGCTATTTTTCAATAAATCTTTAGATCTCATGAGAGCCATTTGGAAAGGTCATATACGATTTTCACTGGTCACTATCCCGGTGCGCATTTATAATGCCATAGATACTGCCAAAAGCATTAGTTTTAATCAACTTAACAAGCACACTAACAGCCCCATAAAGTACGAAAAAAGGGATAAGAGTACCGGTGAGGTGGTGCCTAGCGAAGATATTGTGAAAGGATACCAGTATGAACCGGGGCAATACGTGATTATTGATCCTGCGGATATTGAGAAAATAAAATTGAAAAGCACCAAGATCATCGAGATTGAGGCTTTTGTAGATGTAGAGGAAGTTCACCCTACCCTTTATGACACACCTTACTTTGCGGGACCAGATGGTGATATTGCAGTAAAGGCCTATGCATTATTGTGTGAAACATTAAAGGAAACAGGAAAATTGGGAGTGGGAAAAGTGGTGATCAGAGACCGGGAAAGCCCGGTATTGCTATCGCCCCAGGGCAATGGACTAGTTATGTACCGCTTGCGCTACCCCGATGAGGTTCGGGACATCAACACTGTGCCTGATCTGGACTCCGACGAGGTAGATGAGACTCAGCTTAACCTGTCGCGTACCCTGGTATCTTCCATGGCCAAGTCTTTCACCGATATGGAATTCAAGGACAAATATAAGGACGCCTTAAGGGATATGATCAATGCCAAGATTGATGGTAAAGAAATTGTTACCATGGCAGAAGAGGAGCGCGAGGTAGTGGATATCATGACCGCGCTTAAAGCCAGCATTGAGCAGGCAAAGGATAATAAGAAGCCCATGAAAAAGGCGGAAGAAGCTAGTTCTTCCAAGCAGAAGAAGCGAAAACAGGCCTAATTTATGGCTAAAATCATTAAGTTAAGCAGCCCGGAAGCTACCAGGCTGGGCCTTAAACGGGTAAGGAAAACCAAACAAAAGGTTGCCGAAGATCACGGCCAGCTAAACCTATTTGCCCCTCGCCCCGATGGCAGGGTGGTGAAATTCTCTGCTAACAGCGCTTTTGAAGAGGCTTTAAAGTTTGACGAAGCCGGAGAATTGGAAAGCGCCCGTGAAACTTATCTTAGGGCTATAAAAGGAGGGAAAAGGGTGGCCGATGCCTATTGCAATCTGGGAATCATCGAGTTTCAACTAGATCAGTCCATCAAAGCAATTAACTGTTTTACCAAAGCTATTCAGCAAGCCCCCAGACATTTTCAGGCCCACTATAACCTGGCTAACCTTTACTCAGAACAAAAAAACTATGACCTGGCAAGGTTCCACTATCAAGTGGCCATCGAGATAGCTCCGGAATTTCCGAATGCCTATTATAATTTAGGGTTGGTACTGGCCCTAGACAAAGAATATCAGCAAGCTATCGATGTACTAACTAAGTACAAGCAGCTAGCATCTGCTGAAGATATCGGAAACACCGACGAACTAATTGAAGGGTTGAACCATTCTTTAAAAAATAAGCATTAATGGAATCACTATTCATTGATCATATCGAAGTGTCCTATTCCCAAATTGAAATACAGTACTGGGTAGCAACCAATACGGAAAAGGAAAGCATTATTTTCAGAATCCGGGAATTTGAAAATTGGCTGTTGAAAACAAAGAGTACTGCTATCTCCGGATACTGGGACGGATGGAGTCCACTCACCAATCAAGAACCCGGCCATCAATCAATTGAAAGGGACATCATCCATTTCTTCGTTAAAAAAATTGAAGCCCTCTCTGTAGATGCGGGACTTTCTAACTATTTACTTTCCAAAAAGAAGCCACTCACCAAAGTCGCAGCTGCGAAAAAGTCCGGATCAGATTCTCGTACTGCTTAGAGCTTGTCATACCATAAACGGGTAGATCGTGCTAAACCATACCTGGCCTGTTCGGTGGTAATTGTGCTGCTTTTCAACATACTAAATCCATGATCAGCTCCTTCAATTACCGACAGAGTTGCCCTTTGACCCAATGCTTGGCAAAGAGGCTTCATAAGAGTTAGATCTGCTAATTTATCACGGCTTCCTTGTAGAAAAAGCATAGGGATCTCAATGTTTTTAAGATGTTCTCCTCTTTGATCGCCGGGTCGTCCAGGAGCGTGTAAAGGAAAGCCGAAAAATACCAGTCCTACCACGCCATCCATAGCCATTTCCGACTGTGCCTGTGAACTCATGCGCCCCCCGTAAGATTTACCACCTGCCAGTAAGGGTATTTCAGGAAATCGAGACCGGGCCTCTTGAACGGCAGCCCTTACGGTGTCTTGAGAAATCCGGGGGGCGTTAGGACTGCGCCGGCCAGCTTCAATGTAGGGAAAGTTATAGCGTAAACTGCCAATACCGTTCTCTTTCAGATCACCAGCCAATTGCTCCATAAAAATGTGATTCATACCAGCCCCAGCCCCATGGCCTAAAACCAACAATGCTTTACATCCTTTGGGGAGTTGTAATATTCCGCTCACTTGTCCATCACCTGTGGAAATAGTGATTTTTTCCGTACTCATGGTAACTATCTTGTTTTTGGAATTACTTTGCTATTATGCCAATTTAAGGAATTAACCAACTCAATAATGGGTGATCAGAAGATTATTATTATTTCAGCTATAGGCCAGGGTGGAGTAATTGGAAGTGGGGAGGGCATGCCCTGGGCGGTAGAAGAGGAATATCAGCAGTACCTGGATTTTATAAAATCCCAAACTGTAATCATGGGACGAAGGTCCTATAAGATTTTCGGATCGGATCTGACCAGTAAAACCGATATTATGGTGTCCAGAACGTTTCCTTTGGACCGGGGGCCAGTGGTCATGAGAGATTTTAAATCAGCATTGGAATATGCCCAAACCTTGCCCGAGGATATTTTTATTGCCGGCGGCGCCGCCGTCTATAGAACAGCTCTGCAAATTGCGGATGCTTTATACATATCTTATATAAAGGGGAACTTCCAAGGCGACGTCTATTTTCCTCCTGTAAATTGGAAAAACTGGGGAGCCGTAAAACATATAGGACATCCACAATTCGAATTTGTGGAATATAAGAGGATCAGGCAAAAGTAGCTTACTCTTCAGAGTCATCTAAGTCCAACTCTTCTGCATCCGCAAGTCTGTCATCCACTTCATCATGTCCGTCTTCATCATAAAGCTGATAGGCAGAGTTATTCTCGATCTTGACCAGATAATATATGTCTTCGGTTTCAAATGGCAATGCGGAAACCGTCTCACCTTGAGCATTGGTAAACCTTAATAAATGCTCGTGATAACCCAATGGATATTTGCTTTTCATTTGCATCAAAAGCTCATTAGGCATTTGATTGTAGTCTTTTAAGATTCTTTTCTTAACCATTATTTTTTAAGTTTTGATAGACGCAATATATCAGGAGGCAGTATCAAAAAACACCAGACGATTTAATAAAACATAGCCATGCAAGATTTCGGTGATTTATCAGTAAATTTTACAAATAGGAGAACTACTGTAATGACATTATCTACAAACAATCCCAATTGCTTAAAAACTAGTTAACTTTACTTTATTTGATATAAACCCGTAATAACTGCCTTAAATTATTGAACTTATCAAAGGCTATCTGAGTAAAATTTATTTGAATTTTCTTTTTGTATATTTGGCATGGCTGCAGCCATTTGCATCGATAACACACCTGTCTTTTTGGAAAAGCCCTCACAAAAAATCACTAAAATAGGACTGACCACAGCTATCTCCTTAGTGGTTGCTAACATGATCGGCACCGGGGTATTTACCAGTCTGGGATTTCAAGTGCCAGATCTTCCTAATGTCTTCGCCTTATTACTACTTTGGGTGGTGGGCGGCGTAATAGCCTTGTGTGGAGCGCTTTCTTATGGCGAGTTAGGTGCTGCGTTGCCGAGATCGGGCGGAGAGTATCATTTACTAACCAAGATCTATCACCCTATGATAGGTTATCTTTCAGGATGGGTATCAGCTACCTTAGGATTTGCCGCCCCTACAGCTCTGGCCGCAATTGCTTTAGGCAAATATACCAGTGCGGTATTTCCACAGGTGCCAGACAACCATTTGGCAGCACTAGTGGTAGTACTTATCACCGCCATTCATGCCTCCAGTGTTAAGCTGGGCAGCCGATTCCAAGATATAAGCACCTTTATAAAAGTGCTGCTTATCCTGTTCTTTATCGGAGCAGCCTTTTTTGCCCGTCAACATGAAGTGATTTCCGTTCTTCCCTCGTTTTCGGATCTGGGGTTAGTTACCAGCTCCGGCTTTGCGGTGTCCCTTATCTATGTATCTTATGCCTATACCGGTTGGAATGCCACCATCTACATTGTGGGCGAAATAAAAAACCCCTCACGTAACCTGCCCAGGTCATTGTTCGCAGGAACATTACTGGTGCTGCTACTCTATGTACTGCTGAATTTTGTGTTCCTGTATACGGTTCCCATGACGGAATTAGCGGGCAAGGTTGAAGTAGGGTTTGTATCTGCAACCGCCATTTTCGGTACTAAAGGTGGTGAGATCATGGCTTTGATCATTGCCATACTACTAATATCCACAGTAAGCGCCATGGTTTTTGTAGGACCCCGTATCTCCATGACCATGGGGGAAGATATGCCGGTATTGTCCTTTTTGGGAAAAAAGTCTTCAAAAGGGATTCCGGTGAATGCCATATTGTTTCAAATGGGCATCACACTGGCTTTTATTTACACTTCGTCCTTCGAACAGGTGTTGATTTACGCCTCCTTTATGCTGACCTTGTTTACCACACTTACTGTAATCGGGGTGATCGTGCTGCGGTTTAAACAACCCTCGCTTTTTCGTCCATATCATACTTGGGGTTATCCCATTACACCGCTGATCTACATGGTCCTAAATATATGGGTCCTGGTTTATGTATTCATCGATAAGACCACAGAATCTCTTATCGGGATTGGTATTGCTTTGGTGGGGTTGATCGTGTATGCCATAAATTATTTTCGGAAGGTAAATTAGGGTCGACAAAGTTTCAGTCCGATTTTAATCCTTATATTGCTCTGGTTAATAAATTCCCCTATGATTTCCATTAAGTATGTCTTGCTGCTCACTCTTTTCTTCAATTTTGCCTTTGGCGCTGAGGGCCAGAGTAATCAAAATAATCAGAATGAGCAAAATGCCACCAAAGCATTGGTAGGAGGAACGTTAATTGATGGCTTTGGCAGTCACCCGTTACGAAACAGCGTGGTACTTATTGAAGGTGAACGCATTAAGGCGGTGGGTGTTCAAGGTCAATTGGAAATACCGGCAAATGCGGAAATCATATCTACTGAAGGTATGACGGTGATGCCGGGACTGTGGGACATGCACGTACATTTGATGATCAACGGTCACAGCGACTATGCCTACTGGGACCGCACATATCCTCCCTTGTTGAAAGATGTTATCATGCCTGCTTCAGCCCATCAATTGCTGATGGCTGGTATTACCAGCGCCCGCGACCTGGGGGCGCCACTGGAAGAATCCATAGCTGTTCGCGATGCCATAAACCGTGGAGACATACCGGGACCGACCATGTACATGTCCGGCCCCTTTATTCAAAAAAAGCCCTATCCGGGTACGGAAGCTTTTCGCTGGGGAGTGGATGGCGCTAAAGATGCCCAAGAAAAGGTGCGACGGCTGGCCCTGGCCGGAGTGGATTGCATTAAGCTTATAGATCAGGATCAAATGACAATGGATGAATTGAGAGCGGTAGTACAGGAGGCACACCGCCACAATTTGACGGTAGTGGCCCATGGACATAGACCTGAAGAGATTCGCAGAGGGCTGCAAGTAGGCGTAGATTGCTTTGAACATACAGGACTGGCTTCCGCTCCCGAGTACCCGCCTGATGTTATGATGGCCTTAAAAGAACGCACCGCCCAAATGAATTTAGGACCCCTGTTCTGGACTCCTACCATTGAAGGTTTATATAATTATGAATATGTGCGGGACAATCCTGAAAAGCTGGACAACGACAGCTGGCACCTGGGCTTACCTGACACGGTAATACTGGACATAAAGAATTCCATCACACATCCCGATCAGCTGCCTTATTTTCAAATTACCCCTATACGCAAACCAACCTTAGAGCGCAAATTCAATCAGTTGCGTGAAGCAGGTATTGTACTGCTGATCGGTACTGATAGCGGCATACCTATGAAGTTTCACAGCCAATCTACTTGGAATGAGCTGGATGTATGGGTGAACGAATTCGGTGTCGATCCTATGTATGCCATTAAGGCGGCTACCTATTGGCCTTCGGTACTCATGGGCGTGGATAGTGAAGTAGGCACTGTAAGTCCCGGAAAATATGCCGATATAATTGCGGTCAAAGGGGATGTATTACGGTATATTTGTTTATTACAGAACGTTGATATGGTTATTAAGCATGGAAAGCGCTACAAATAGTATCTCCACCATTGTTTTCGATTTGGGCGGTGTCTTGATCGACTGGAACCCCAGACATCTCTATAAGAGGATCTTTGCCGATGAAGCCGGCATGGAGTATTTCTTAGAGGAGATTTGCACACAAGATTGGAATGCTCAACAAGATGCCGGACGGACGTTGGAGGAGGCCACCAACTTGTTGTTGGATCAACATCCACAGTATATGGAAGAAATCAAAATGTATTACGGCCGTTGGGAAGAAATGCTGAACGGATCCATCGGGGAGACCGTGGATATCTTACGTCATTTGAAATATCATACCCAATATCGCCTGTTGGCCTTGACCAATTGGTCGCACCAGACCTTTCCCAGAGCCTTGGAGCTTTTCGATTTTCTTCACTGGTTCGAAGGGGTTGTAGTTTCAGGTAAAGAAAAGTTGAAAAAGCCTGATCCTGCATTGTATCAAATATTGTTCGAAAGATATCGTTTAGATCCGGGTCAAAGCCTGTTTGTTGACGACTCCCTTCCCAATGTTGAGGCAGCACAAGCCCTGGGCATGCAAGCAATCCATTTTCAGGACCCGAACAAGCTGAGACAGGATTTAATAGAACTCAATATTACCTTATAATTAACTTCCTCAACTTCCTTTATAGGTACTGTAGCCAAACGGACTGAGAAGCAGGGGTATATGGTAGTGTAGGTGGTCAGCAATATTAAAAATGATATTAGCTTCCGGGTAAAAGCAGGGATCGCCGGTCTGCTCAAAATAGCTTTTCAGCCTAAAATGCATGCGATAGCTTCCGGGATCCAGCAGCGTGTCGGCATTAAGGAGATCGCTCACACGGCCATCGGAATTAGTAATTCCTTCTCCTATAGTGAACCACTGTTGATCTTTGTATTCTTGCAGTTTCACGGTTATTCCCTGAGCGGGCCGGCCTTTTGAAGTATTTAAAACGTGAGTGGTGATTTGACTCATATTAATAGTTTTTGAAGTCTTAGTTGGGTTATTTTCGCCTGTTCAGCAGCCGCAATACTTATTTCCTGATCCTCTTCATTGTTGATCCTGGACTTTAAGGCCTGGAGCATTTCTTTAGCACTTTTACCGGTAGCACATATGATAAAGATATAGCCAAACTTGTGCAGATACTGCTGGTTAAAATCAGCTAGTTGAATTAGCGTCTCTTCATCACTTTGCAAAGTTCCTTTCTGTTCATTCGCCGCCCAACTGGCAGTACTGGCAAATTTTTGCTTTAGAGAATTTAGATCCCCGATTTGGGGGTGATGATCAAAAGCTTCTGTCCAATCTTCAGGGGTCAATTGTGACCAGATGTTTTGAGCGCTGAATAACAAATGCTGGGTATCGGAAAAAGGACGTTCATCAATCATGCTCTGAACCCATTTATGTGAGCCGCAGCAATTTATCAATTCCTGCTTTAGCTCTTCTCCGCTTGCCTGGTTAATTTCTGAAAGGGACCAGCCCATAGGTTTCTTATTGGGTAATTGCTTACTAAAATATATTAATTTACCGATATTCCTGCCACCAAAGGATTAACATGACCACCCCCAGAGCACAAAAGATATTGCAGCGCTTGGATTTACTGGCCGAAATTAGCGATCGCCAGGATTGCCTTTGTCGCGAGTTTGGAACCTTAGCCAGTGCCCAAGGGCGTGATCTGGTAAGACAATGGATGTCGGAGGCAAAACTAAAAGTATCCGTCGACAATATGCTTAATATCAGAGGTGTAGTGGACTTTGGAAAGCCTAAGACTTTCTTGATGGGCTCCCATTTGGATACGGTGCTTAATGCCGGAAAATTCGATGGGACCCTAGGGGTTTTACTGGCTGTAGATCAGGCGGAGCGTTTAGGAGAACAGGATCTGAGCCTTCCCTACAATTTGGAGGTAGTGGGTTTCTCGGAGGAGGAAGGGGTGCGTTTTATGAAACCATACCTGGGAAGTATGACCCTTGCTGGAATCTTTAGGCCAGAATATCTTCAATTACAGGACCAAGAGGGGATCACTCTAGAACAGGTAGTTAAGGAGAATGGGAAAACTCCGCAGGCAGTCTTGCAGGACGGTTTTTCAAGAGCACAATTGGCCGGGTATTTAGAAGTTCACATCGAACAAGGTCCTGTCTTGGATCAATTGCAACTTCCTGTGGGGCTAGTCACTGATATTGTGGGACAGCAACGCCATCAGATAAGTTTTCTAGGCTTGGCAGGCCATGCAGGTACCGTACCCCTAAAACAGCGCAAGGATGCATTATTGGGTGCTGCGGAGTTGGTAAGGTATGTTGAGAAACTGGCTTTAGAATATAGAGATATGGTGGCAACCGTAGGCACTCTGGAGGTACTACCCGGTCGAATCAACGTAATCCCGGAACGGGTTAACATGAGCCTGGATATACGTCATGCCCATAAAGATGAAATGCAACAAGCCGTTAATAAATTGCGGGAGAAAACTAGTTCTATTGCTAAAAAAAGACAGTTGCTAAGCTATTGGGAAACCCTTTCGGAAGTTGAATCGGTACCATGCGACAGCCAATTAAATGAAGTATTGCGGGAATCTATTATGGAAAGCGGCTACCCAGTAAAACATCTGGTTAGTGGAGCTGGTCATGACGCGGTAGTGTTATCGGAAATAACTCCGGTGTGTATGTTGTTTGTGCGTTGTAAAGAGGGAATAAGTCATCATCCTTTGGAACAAGCTTCACTTGAAGATATTGAATCCGCTATAAAGGTCTGCGACAATTTTTTTGATAAATTGGCAGCCAAATAAGAAAGAGTAACCATGAACTCCACCGCTCATACCCGTACCGTAGTAAAACGAAACTTCGCTTTGATTGCCCCAGATGGCTGGGTGAACAGCACCTTGCCGGGATGGTCGAATTCCCAGATCTATGTTATTATAAATCAAGCTATGGGCGCGGAATTCTGTCAACTACTATGTTTGATGGACCAGAACTCCAGCGGTCATTTCAAATCGTCGGCCCTGGAAAATTTCATATACATCATGGAAGGGGAGGGTCACCTGTTGCACGATGGAACCAAACACAAAATGGGGCCGGGACATTTTTCGTTTATTCCACACTCTACGGAGTTTGAGTTATCTAGTGAAAAGGGAATGAGGGTCACTATTTTTCAAAAGGAATATCAGCCGCTGGCCGGTCACCAAAGTCCGGAAATAGTACGAGGTGATATCGCTCAGGTACCTAGCGAACTGTACATGGATAACAGTCAATTGCATATGCAAACTTTACTACCGGATACACTGTCTTTTGATATGGCTGTTAACGTATTTACTTATGATCCCGGAGGGAACCTGCCATTTGTGGAGACTCATGTCATGGAGCACGGCCTGATATATCTTTCCGGACAGGGAATTTACCGTCTGGATGATCAGTGGTTTCCAGTTATGAAAGACGATTGTATCTGGATGTCTCCCTATTGTCCACAATGGTTTGTGGCCATGGGTAAAGAACCTGCTGTCTATCTATATTATAAGAACGTCAATCGGCACCCTATTGGTCAGTAAGGGGTTTTATCGGATTTATTGGCCCAATCATTAAAAAGCACCAGGGCTTCATCCCGCAAAATGGAATCGAACGGTATGCTGCGATGCTGATGGTTAAGATCAATTTCTCGATAGATAAAAGCATCATCAAAACCCGCAGCTGCTGCGTCGTCTTTAGAGCAGGCATAAAACAAGCGATCCGGGCGAGCCCAGTAAATAGCGCCCAAACACATGGGGCAAGGCTCACAGGAACTGTAAATTATGCAACCGGTTAATTGAAAATTTTTTAAGTAGCTACAAGCTTCACGTATAGCTATTATTTCTGCATGCGCGGTAGGGTCATTACAAGCAGTGACTTTATTACTCCCTCGGCCAATGATCTCTCCGTCCTTAACCACTACTGCTCCAAAAGGGCCACCCTCATTACTATGCATACCTTTTAGGGCATAGGCGATGGCTTCTCTCATAAATTTGGTGTGCTCTGGCATATTTATTTAACGGGTAATTAAGGAGCCTGCGGGATGTTCTAAAAAGCGTCCATCATCAAAGACTACATGACCCCCTATGTAAGTACGTTTAACCACTCCTTGCAGTTTACAATTCATATACGGTGTGATCTTATGCCGGAATTCGATAATTTCCGAGGTCACCTGAAATTCCTCCTCAGGGTCCCAAACCACCAAATCCGCATCATAACCGGGCACTATCTTTCCTTTGTGGTCATCAATGTTCAAGAATCTGGCTGCTGCCAAACAAACCCATTGATGCAAATCAAAAAAGCTGATTTTGTGAGACTGCCCAAGGGTCCATATTAAAGGTAATAAAAATTGCAAACTACTGATGCCTCCCCAGGCTTTGATGAAGTCCCCACTTTCCAGCTGTTTCATTTCCGGTGGCGATGGGGAGTGATCAGTAGCGATAAAATCGATCACACCCTCTTGTAAAGCATTCCAAAGCTGAAGATTATTTGCTTGGTTGCGGATGGGAGGTGCGCATTTAAACTGGGTTTGGCCATTGAGAATATCTTCACTGGCAAAATAAAGATAATGCGGACAGGTCTCTACGGTAAGAGGTAAAGACCGGGCTTTAGCTTTTTTTATCATGGGTAGGGCTTCGGCGGTGGCTAGATGCACGATATGGACCGGTACCCTAAACTCTTCACAAAAGTTTATCATCATTTCAATGGCATCCAATTCCCACTGGGCCGGCCGGCTTTCCAGGTAGGCTGCATAGCTGCAGGTGTCTTGATAGATGGAGTCTACCTCAGTGGGCAATTCCGCGTGCACCAGTAACGGCAATTTCGATTCGTGTAAATAAGGAGAAGCTGCTCTTAACTCTCTGGGGGTGATCTGTGGAAAATCGTCTATTCCAGAATGACACAAGAAGACCTTTATGCCCATGACCCCACTCCTTAATAGTTCCGGGAGCTCATCTAGACTGGAGGGCACTAAACCACCCCAAAAAGCCACATTTACATGTGTACTGGCATTGGCAGCTTTTAGTTTATCGTTAAAAGCCTTTTTGGAGGTGGTTACGGGAGATGAGTTTAGAGGCATATCAACCAAAGTGGTAATACCCCCCGCGGCAGCCGCCCTGGTGGCGGTATCGAACCCTTCCCAGTGTGTTCGACCGGGTTCGTTAATGTGAACGTGGGGATCAATGAGACCGGGCATAACTACCCAATCACCCGCTTGGTAGTTGCTTATCTCCGGCGGAGCGCCTTCATCAGCATGGATCGATTCAATTATTCCCTCATTCACTAACAAATAGCCCTTAATCAGACCCTCTGGGGTCAGGATACGGTTAGAAGAAATGGCATAAACGGAGTTAGACATCTTAAAAATTCAATAACTCCTTTAAACGGGCATAGCCCGATCGGCTAACGGGCAATTCCTTATCCTGCTTTAAGATAGCCATGTGCGAATCTTTGGAATATGCCTCAAGTTTTTGAAGTTGCCCCATGGACAAAATATACGAACGGTGGATTCGTACGAAGTCCTTATTGGGTAAATGTTTTTGGTAGTATTTCATGGTTTGCTGCTTGAGGTATTTTCCTTTATCGGTATATATACACACATAGTCGTCCATGGCTTCGATATAGTGGATTTTGTCCACTGGAATTATATTTATTTTACTGCCGTCCTTTACCACTACACGATGAAGTTCACCAGTTTCCTGGTGGTACTTAATTAAATTGAGCAGTTCGGGAGCTTTCTGTTGAGCTTGTACTTTCTCCCTGGCCTTAACCAATGCGGCATCCAAGCGGGATTGATCATAAGGTTTTAGCAGATAGTCCACAGCGTTTTGTTCGAAAGCCTCCAGGGCATAATTATCATATGCCGTGGAGAAGATCACTACCGGATGCTCTTCCAACAATTCCAACATTTCGAAGCCGTTCAATTTCGGCATCATAATATCCAAAAATACCAAGTCGGGCTGCAGGTCATGGATCGCTTTTAATCCGGCAAAACCGTTCTGACATTCCGCAACTACCTCTATATCCGAATGGTTCGATAAATAGGAACCAATAAGATCAATAGCTAGGGACTCGTCATCTATTATTATGGTTTTAATCTTCGACATCATTGGGGGATTTCCACGGTTACTTTAAATAAACTTCCATTCTTTTCAAACTGTAGTAAATCTTCGCTTCCGTAAAGCAGAGCCAGTCGTTGTTTGATGTTTTTCAACCCTATGCCGGCACCTTTTTGCGACACGGCTTCTTCATCAAAATTATTGGTCACTTCAATAAATAGCGCGCTGTGAAGACGCTCTGCCGAAAGCGTTACCTGAATGGTCTCGATACTTTCCTGCACCCCGTGTTTGACGGCATTTTCAAACAAAGGTTGTAAGATCAAGTTGGGTATTCTGCAATCGTTGCATCCTTGATGGATATTGGTTTCGAACACCAATCGATCACCAAACCGCACCTTCTCTATGTCCAAATATAGTTTAATGTTTTCGATCTCATCTTGCAACAAGTTGGTATCTCGATTGTCCTTTCCCAAGGAGTATCTTAAAAAATTGCTGAGTTTCACGATCATTTGCTGAGCTTTTTGGGGGTTGCTCAGGGTAAGTGAACTGATGGAGTTCAAGCTGTTAAAAATGAAATGCGGGTTTATCTGAAACTTTAACATTTTAAGCTCAGCCTCTTTGGCTGCGGTTGCCAATTGTAATTGCCGGCTTTTTTGCTCTTGCAGGTTTTGATTGTAAGAGATCAAGTAATAGATAAGGATGATTACTGCATAGTAAAGACTGCCGGAAACCAACCGCCAAATGCGCGAGTCCTGCAAAAAGGTTCGGTATGTGGGATCTACTTGCAGCAATTCCAATATGGAAGTGCCTACCCAAATCCAAAGTCCCACCGCGAATAAGCCTGTAATGATCAGAGTGACCATGGGCCGGAAATTATCTTTTGATTCCGGGCTGGAATATTTCACAATATACCAGAAGCCGAGGCCCAGTCCGGCAAATAAAATATTGAATACCAGGCTATCTTCTAGGGAAGCCGCCAATGGAAGTTCAAAATAGAAGTATAGGACCGCTGTATGAGCCAGAGCTACTATGAGCCATATCAGGCCATAATAAACGGACCCCACTCCGCCTAAAATGGGATGTTTCATCTAGCCGTTTTTTATTTCTCCTCCACCAAAAAGGATCAATCCACGGATATTCAATACCTTCTTAGGGTCTGCCTTGGTGAGATCTACCACTCGCTCATCAGAAAATCCTCCAAACAGCACGGTCAACTGCGAAATATTTATGGTCCAATCGGAGGGAACCTTAAAACTAGTACCTCCAAACATGGCGAAAATATCGATGACGTTAGCTTCAGAGGATAAGTTGGCCTGGCGCAAATCAATATCCGCTCCCCCGCAGATAGCGGTGGCTTTGCCTCCTTGAAACGACTCGGATGTCACTTTTTTCTCAATGCCGCTAAAAATGGCCACCTCGTCAAATTGAGGAGTGGACAATATATTTCCGGTGGCTGCCCTTCTTTGTCTTAAAAGTAAGGCCACGCCGATAATCACCAGAAACAAAGGCCACAGTTGTCTGAAATTGAAATTCCAGTACATTATGTCATCAATAACTAGAAATGAACCGCCAATGATCAGGGGCACAAGTCCGTTTCGTTCTCCAAGGGCCAGCAGTACTACCCCAATAGTGATGAGGATGGTCTTCCAGGAAATTAAATTAAAAGGCAAGTGCAGCAGATCCAGGTTTTCAGCTAAAAAAACCAATCCCAGGATCACCAGTACGATGCCTGCGGTATTTCTTCTATTTGATTTACTCGACTCCATAGAATTATCTTTTAACAGAAGTGTCTCCATTGTTTTGAGAGGGCCTGTTAGCCGGGCGCAACAATAGGATTACTCCTAGAATGATCAATATAATAGGCCACCAAGAGCCAAAATGATACATGGCTGTCATAAATTCATTGGTATATAAAAAGAAAGCTCCGATGGCTATTAAAGCTATGCCTGAGCGCCGTCCTGTCAACAACAATATCAATCCGATGGCCATTAACAGGAACTCCCAGGAATACACGTAATCCGGAATGTGGAATAGATCCAAATTGAAATTTCTGGATAGAAAGGCTGCTCCGATTACCAATAGGCTCACGCCAATCCAATTTCTTCGTTCTTTTGCTTGTTCACTCATGATAGCTTTAATTATACTTTAAAGTACGGCCATTATGCCCATACTAGCTATATTAAATCGGTGAATGGCGGTCTACAACCGGCGAATGACGAAATTAATAGGGGGAATACCCTATAAAAAAAGCCCCTTTTGGGGCTTTTCCTTATTCTCCTTCACTCACTTCAGATGGTGGTTTGCTCCATGGAGGCACCACATTATTGGACCGGGCATATGCGATCAGTTGTCCGGTATGTTCCCAGGCATGAGCAATAATGATCATCATGCAAGTGCGCTTGTTGAATTTATCTCCTGTGGGGAATGTCACTTCATCCAGGAAGTTCTCACTGGGCAGGTTCTTGCCAACTTCCATAATAAAGGCATACGATTCCTTTAACGCGGCGATGACATTTTCCTTTCCGGTAATGGACTTCTCCATGCTCATAGGATCAATACCTTCCGGAATAGTGGCGCCCAGCATGGTTCCGAAGAAATAATTTGCGGAGGCGGTATGCAAGATGGCTTCTCCCACAGATCTAACACCCTCCGCCGGACGCCAATCATAAAGATCAGCTGGAATTTCTTCTGCCAGACTCACAATTTGTCCTGAATTGTAACCCATGACACCCATAAATTCCTTTTGTACAGTGGATTCCTCTTGAGGAAAAGCCACCAATGGCAAAAAACAAAAAATACAAAGTAATCTTTTCATGATATATGAGTTTTCTAAGTGGTTTAGATATTAAAGTACTCTAAAAAAACGAGAAACTGCAGTGAAGCTTCAATATTAATGACAGCCCATCTTATATTACATTACCATGGATAAGCCAAACCAAAATAGCGAAATCCAGCTCTGGAACGCATTGCTCAGGAGCTTGGATAATTTTGGGCAAGGGATGTTGCTATTGGTGGTAAAACACCTGGGCAGCAGTCCGGGACGTGGGGGATTTAAAATGGCCTTGGACCCCGCAGGTGGTATGTTTGGGTCCATCGGAGGAGGAATAATGGAACACAAACTGGTGGAGTGGTGCAAGGAGGGTTTGAGAAATGGCCAAAAAGAAATTGTGCTGAAGCATCAGATCCACCAGGCTGAAGTACCGGAACACCGCTCGGGTATGATCTGCAGCGGGGAACAATGGGTGGCAGCGATTCCCTTGGACCACGGTCATCTTCAAATGCTGATGCGCATAATCGAAGCACTGGAAAAAGGCGAAGGCCCCACCCTGAAGGTAACCCCCAAGGCAATCCAACTGGTGGATCAGGTGGTGACAGGCAAACATTTTGAGCTGGAAGCCGATGACTGGTATTACCTGGAGCCGTTAGGATACCGCCATTATTTGCACATCATAGGTGGAGGTCATATTGCCTTGGCGCTATCGGAACTGGCATCCCGTTTAGAGTTTCACGTAACAGTTTACGACGATCGGCCGCAGCTGCATACCATGGAAATGAATGTATTTGCTCACCGAAAAGAGGTAGTGGAATATGAGAATATTGCCAGTATAGTGCCTGAGGGATCAGCGCACTACACAGTTATTATGACTTTTGGATATCGTAGCGATATGGTAGTCTTAAAAAGCTTGCTTAACAAGAAATTTGCTTACTTAGGACTCCTAGGCAGTGAAGCAAAGATTAAGACCTTATACAAGCAGCTGATCGACGAGGGCGAGGATCCCAGAAGACTGAATGCCATAGATGCTCCGGCGGGAATAACCATCAATAGTCAAACCACAGGTGAAATTGCCGTAAGCATTGCCGCCAGCATAATAAAAAGCAAACACGGTGTTACTAGTTGACCGTTGCGCCCTGCAGTATCCACCTGCGAATCATATCACGTTCCTCTGGGGTAATATTGGTAGTGTTACCCATGGGCATGGTTTCAGTAACTACCACCCGCATCATGATTTGGTCCTTCTTAGCAACTATTTGATCAGGTGTGTCAAACATCACTCCATTGGGAGCCGCTACCCACACTTCATCGGTAGGATTTGCCGCGTGACAAGTATTGCAGCGATTTGTAAAAATGGTACGGATCTCTTGAAAACTGACTTCCTCACCCAGATCCTGATCAGCGGTTGGAGGAGCGGTAATGAATGCCAGAACGATAACTCCTAAGGTAGCAAAGGGTAGGATCCAAAAGGCCTGTTGTCCTTTCTCGATCAAATTTAAGTAATGCCGAATACCGGCACTTATCAAAAACAAACCCGCCAGCACCGCCCAATTATAGGGATGCCCAAAGGTTGACGGGAAATGGTTACTGATCATAATAAAAACCACCGGCAGAGTAAAGTAGTTGTTATGTAAAGATCGTAAGCCGGCGTGCTGCCCTAAACGAGGATCCAAAGGCTCTTGGGATTCAGCAGCTTTAACCATTGCTTTCTGGGAGGGTATGATAACCCGGAATACGTTGCCAGCCATCATGGTCCCCAGCATGGCACCTACATGCATATATGCAGCCTTGGCGCTAAGCAAGTAGGAGAGTAACCAGGCCATGAGAGTGATAAAGCCAAACATCACCAGGAAAAACCATATCGGTCGATCGATCAACCAGGAACGGCAAATCCCATCGTACACCAACCACCCTATCAACAGACTGCCCACACCAATTAGTATGGAAAGAGTAGTGCCTATTTGAAGTTGCCCTGCCATGGTGACGTTTGCCTGGCTATAGTACACGATGATCATCAGCAGGATACCAGTAATCCAGGTAAAGTAAGCTTCGTATTTGAACCAATGCAGTTTTTTAGGGATCTCGGCAGGAGCTACCTTGTATTTTTCAACATAGTAAAATCCGCCTCCATGGATAGCCCACAGATTCCCGGCCAGCTCCTCACGGATATTTTCAGTGCGATTCAGGCTATTCTCTAGAAAGACAAAGTAAAATGAGGCGCCGATCCAAGCAATGCCAATGATCACATGAGTCCACCGCACCAGCAAATTCAGCCAATTCAGAATATGTGCTTCCCAGCCGTTAAGGTATACTACTATGGAGGCTGCAGCCAACAGCAAAACCACACTGCCATAGTAGGGCAGGCCTTCCATCCAGGAAGGGTAGTTTGACGATTTAGTCATTAGTTTTACCAGGTGTTTGGCCTGTAGTAAAATAACCATACTGATAACCAGAATGAGAGCGGCCAATAGGATCATCCAAATCATACGCTCATCATTCTTTATCAACGGCATTTAAGGAATCGACCCCCTGCTGCTTCAAACGATTCCGCAGATCCTCAATGGAATTAAGAATAAGTTCATTGGTAGCTGGCAACTCAAAGTAAGGCTCGAACTGATGATCGGCTACAGCTGAGATAGCGTCTTTTATAGCCAGCCAGCAGGAAAAAGCCAGCATAAACGGAGGTTCGGCTACCGCCTTGCTTTGGCGAATGGTTTTTGGATTGGGGACATTTTGCAGTAATTCAGTACGGAAATCCTTAGGGATATCCTGAATATTGGGAATTTTGTAGGTGTCGGGAGAATGATTGAGCAAATTACCAAGCTCGTCCCATTTACATTCTTCAGTGGTACACCAACCCACTCCCTGCACGTAACCTCCTTCTATTTGGCCGATATCAATGCGCGGATTTATACTATCACCGACATCGTGTAAGATATCTACCCGCTCATTAGTATAGAAGCCGGTAAGCGTGTCTAAGGTGATCTCGGTAACCGCCATTCCGAAGGCAAAGTAATGATAAGGACGGCCCCAACCATTTTCACGGTCAAAATGTATTTTTGGAGTCCGGTAAAAGCCGGTGGCACTTAAACTTACCCGTTGCAAGTAGGCATGGTTTACTGCTTCCTTGAATTCCATAAAGATCTCCGGGTTAGAGGCATGCATGATCCTATTATTTCCAAAAATCAACTGTGAGGGTTTTACCTTTTCATGGGAGGATCTGCTCAGTTCTTTAGCTACTACCTTTGAAATCCTCCGTTTTAGTTTTTCAATGGCTCTCTTAACTGCCATACCATTAAGATCAGTACCGGCTGAAGCTGCGGTAGCCGAAGTGTTGGGGACTTTACTGGTATTGGTGGCGTTTACTTTTATCTTATCCAGGTCGACACCCATTTCCAGTGCGGTGATCTGCTGTATTTTAGTGTGTAAACCCTGTCCCATTTCCGTTCCCCCGTGATTCGCCAAAATGGTCCCATCTTTATAAATGTGAACCAAGGCACCTGCCTGGTTAAGAAATGAGGTGGTAAAAGAAATACCGAATTTGACAGGGGTTAGTGCCAGACCTTTCTTCACAAATTCATGTCGCGAATTGAATTGTTGTACTTGTGCGCGCCGCTGCCAATAGTCGGAGGACTTCAACAGTTTATCCAGGAGCAAGGGTAGTCGATTAAATTTGATCTTCTGGCGATAGGGGGTTATTGCGTGGTCAGCCTTGCCGTAAAAGTTGATTTTACGTACCTCCAAAGAGTCCCTTTTCAAGAATCGCGCTATACGATCCATGATGTTTTCAATCCCAGCCATACCTTGAGGTCCACCAAAACCACGGAAAGCGGTATTGGAGGGCAGATTGGTTTTCCAGGCTTTTCCCTCGATGTAGATGGCGGGGATGAAGTAACTATTATCGGCATGCATCATAGCCCGTTCCAAAACAGCCATTGACAGGTCCGTGGAAGAGCCTGCATCGGTATTTAACACCACCTCAAGTGCCTGTATCCTGCCCTCTTCATCAAATCCTACTTGATAATCAATTAGGTAGGGGTGTCGTTTGCCGGTAATTTTCTGATCGTCGTCCCGAAACAGCCGGATCTTTACGGGGCGTTGGCATTTTTGGGCCAGTAACGCGCACCATACGGCGGTGTGATTGGCTTGTGTTTCTTTACCCCCGAAAGCACCTCCCATACGTCTTACTTCCACTTCTACTTCCATTTTGGGTATATCCAATACTTCGGCGATCAGGGCTTGGGTCTCGGAAGGATGCTGTGTGGAGCTTAGTGCTTTGATCTCTGAGCCTTCACCCGGTAAGCACAGGCAAGTCTGGGTTTCCAAATACCAATGCTCCTGAGCCCCGGTCTTAAGCTGTCCCTCCAGTTTATGAGTGCTGTTCTCTATACCCCTGCGGGTATCACCTCTGTGAATCACTCTTGGAGGATGTAATAAATTATTTTGATCTATGGCTTCTTCCAGCCTAATAATACCCGGCAGCTCCTGCAATTCGATCGATAGTAATTTTTCAGCTTGTTTAGCAGTGGTTTCATCAACCGCCGCTATTAGACAAATTGCTTGGCCGATAAAGCTCACTTTATCCTCAGCCAATACTGGTTCGTCCTTGATCACGGGTCCCATATTGTTTACCCCGGGAATATCCAGTGCGGTTAACACTGCGTACACCCCAGCCAGCTTTAAGGCCTTTGAGGTATCGATAGATAGAATTTTACCATGGCATATTTTACTATAAACTACTCTGCCGTGCAGCAGTAATTCGCTTACCTGTAAATCGTCAATATATCGAGCGCTGCCCGTTACATGGTAGTATCCGCTTTCGTGCGCGATATGTTTTGCCTCCCGGTCAGCCATGGGTGTCGGTCCAGAATTTCAATAGCAGGTTACGGGCCATAATTCGTCTTCCACCGGCTTCGGCTCGTGCGTCAGAGATGGGAGTAAAGTCCTGATCTATATCACCCATGGAAAGCTCTACCTGCTCCCTGCTCCAGGGTTTACCCATTAGGGAGGCCTCAGTTTTAGAAGCATTTTTAGTCATGGCCGCCATACCTCCGTAGAACAATGAAATATGGGATACCGTAGTATCTTGCTCCAGTTCCAACCGAAAACCACCACTAACGGTAGAAATATCCAGGTCTTTTCGTTTACTTATTTTGTACCACTTTACATGGGTTTGGGTATTGGGAATAGGAATACTAAAGCCCAAAATCATTTCATCATTTTGCATGGATGTCTCCCGGTATCCAATAATAAACTCTCGTATGGGCACTAAGCGATTGCCTTTTGGCCCCACTAATTCAACCTGGGCGTCATAAGCCATAAGTATGGGCGCTATATCGCCTATTGGGGAGGCGCTGGCAATGTTGCCGCCGATAGTGGCTAAATTACGGATTTGTAAGGATCCGAACACTTTAAGAGTCTCGTACAATGCCGGTAACAGGTCTTCAACGGCCCTCTTAACTCGTTCTAAAGACAGGCCAGCTCCCAAATAAATATGGTGATCGGTCGTCTTGAGCTCCTTCAATAACTTTACCGAAGATAGATCGATAATTTCCTCTAAGACTTCATCATTTTTGGTGACTTTCAAAGCTACATCGGTGGCGCCGCTGATCATTACCGCTTCTGGATACATACTTCTTAATTGCACTGCTTCTTGAAGGTCGTGCGGCTGAAAGTATTTCTGATGCTGACTGACGATGGACAGTGGATATGACGGCAGGCTTTGTAGGCCTTGAAGTATTTGTTTCTGATCATCAGGAGTTATAGAGGCTTGATCGTGAACTTGCAATGCTGCATCCAGAATACAGCGGTATCCGGTACAGCGGCATAAATTCCCGGTGAGTGCATCTTCTGCTACTTCTCGAGAAGACTCGGACCCAGGGTGGTTGTGATGCAAGGCATACAATGACATGACAAAGCCCGGGGTACAATAACCACATTGAGAACCATCGTGATCGACCATGACTTTTTGTACGGGGTGCAGATGCTCCGGTGTACCTATATGCTCCACGGTAATCAATGCTTTTCCATGGAGCATAGGCAGAAAGATCAGGCAGGAATCACATGCTTCCACCACCAGTTCAGAATGCTGGTTCAAGCTGGCAATCACCACCGTGCAAGCTCCGCAATCGCCTTCTGCACAGCCTTCTTTGGTGCCCTGAAGCTGAGGATGTGACCGCAGAAATTGTAGAACCGTGGTGGTTGGAGTAAATGGGGTTGATGCATGGAAATCAATGGTACGTACGATACCATTTAACAAAAAACTAATCGTTCCTGAAGCTCTCATGATCCCCGGCGGTCCACCTTATTGGAGTTTGATGATTTCCAAAATACTCAAAATATCCTATTTATAATAGCCGCTAAAATCAATAATGGAACCGTTAGAGTATAGTGTTTTCACTTTGCTAAAATCACATTACATTTTCCTACGAAAACTGTCAATAAGTGAAAAAATGCCCTAAAAATTTACATTATTTTACTTTTTTGCTGTTTTAGGGTTAAAAACAGGCCATAATTTGATTGTTTTTTATAAAAATGCTAATTTCGAGTTTAAATTATAACCATAAAACGGATTGTTTAAACAAAATTGGCTCATATAATGACAAAAGCGAAATTAGAGTACATCTGGCTTGATGGATACAAACCCACACAAAGCTTAAGAAGCAAGACTAAGATATTAGGAGACTTTGGAGGAACACTAGAGGAGTGTCCCATATGGTCCTTTGATGGAAGCAGTACCGAACAGGCGGTAGGCAGCTCGTCGGACTGTTTATTGAAGCCCGTGGCGATATATCCCGATCCCGCCAGAAAGAATGGTTATTTGGTGATGACGGAGGTTTTAAACGCCGACGGCACCCCGCATTCTTCTAACGGAAGAGCTACTATCGACGATGATGATAGTGATTTTTGGTTTGGATTTGAACAAGAGTATTTCTTATGGCATCCCGCCAATAATCTTCCTTATGGATTTCCTGAAAGTGGATATCCCAGACCTCAGGGCCCTTACTATTGTGGTGTGGGTGCTGATCATGCCTTTGGCAGGGAAGTAGTCGAAGAACACCTCGATCTCTGTTTGGAAGCAGGGATTAACGTAGAGGGGATCAATGCCGAAGTGGCCATGGGTCAGTGGGAATTTCAAGTATTTGCTAAAGGAGCTAAAGAAGCCGGTGACCAGGTCTGGGTAGGCCGATATCTTTTGGAGCGAACTGCCGAGAAATACGGTTTGGCTATCAATTGGCACCCAAAGCCAGTGACTGGAGATTGGAATGGATCCGGAATGCATGCTAATTTCAGTAATAGTGTACTTAGAAATGCCGGGACCGAAGACGCCTACAAGACTATTTGTGAAGCATTTATTCCTGAGGTGGATTCCCACATTGAGGTATATGGAGCAGATAATCATTTGAGACTGACCGGATTGCACGAAACACAGGCCATTGATCAGTTCAGCTATGGTATATCTGATAGAGGAGCCTCCATCAGAATTCCTATTGCCACCGTAGAAAATGGATGGAAAGGGTGGCTTGAAGACCGTCGCCCAGCTTCGAATGGCGATCCCTACAAAGTAGCGGCACGGATTATTAAAACCGTTAAGAACGTAAACGTAATGATGGAATCAGTTTAGTTGTAGATAGATGAAAATGATAAGGGACTTTGTTTTGGCAAGGTCCCTTTTTCTTTCGCTATATCCTGCTTGGGTGGCTGAGGAATTTGATGTAACTTAATCCAAAATTATGAAGCCATGGAGAAAGCTACTTTTGGAGCGGGTTGTTTCTGGTGTATTGAGGCAGTTTTTCAAAATTTACAAGGTGTAGACACTGTAGTTTCCGGATACATGGGAGGTCATGTGCATCAACCTACCTATCAGCAGGTTTGTACCGGAAGCACTGGACATGCTGAAGTTGCCCAGATCTCTTATGATCCCCAACAAGTATCCTTTGTCGAACTATTGGAAGTATTTTGGCAAACTCATGACCCCACAACCTTGAACCGACAGGGCAATGATGTAGGCAGTCAATATCGGTCGGTGGTCTTCTATCATAACCAGGAACAAAAAAGCCTGGCCGAATCCATTAAGCAGAGTCTGGATCAGCAACAGATATGGCCCAAACCCATTGTTACGGAAATTGCTCCACTGGCAACCTTTTACCCTGCGGAGGACAATCATCAGAACTATTTCAATCAAAATAGCGATCAACCCTATTGCCAGTTTGTGGTGAAACCCAAAGTGGATAAGTTTAAAAAGGTCTTTGCCGGAAAGTTGAAAAAGCAGATTATTAATTAAAATTCAGGTTTAAATTATTGATTTACAATGCGATAAATCTATTTGATTAATTATCACATTAATATTTGAGTACAGGATTTATTTTTTGAAGCAAAAATTAGCACATTTGTATAAGCACCGTCCAATAAACCGCAGCAGCGGTCGTTTTGAAAGTGTATTTTTTAGAACAGGAATTTTTTAATTAAAACCAGCAATTATGTTCACGAACAAGGAAGATTACAAAGCCAGCGAAATCAGTAATTCCAGCAATACCATTAGCAGGGAAACTTCCATTGAGGGTAACGTGGAAACTTCTGGTAACCTTAGGATTGAAGGAAAGATATTAGGTAATATTCGCGCCCAATCCAAAGTAGTGCTGGGAACTTCAGCCAATGTAGAGGGCAAGGTCTTTGCACAGAATGCCGACATTGAAGGTACCGTGAAGGGAACTTTGCAGGTAGAAGGTTTGCTCACCCTAAAGTCCAGCGCCAAGATCAAAGGAGATATTCAAACGGGCAAACTGGTAATGGAGTCAGGGGCTAAATTCGATGGAAAGTGCAAAATGGGCTCTTTCAAGAACCCCGGCGACCTTTCTACGGTAGGTAAGAAACAAACACCCGTCAAAGAAGCTACTACCAAGACCCCAATAGTTCCGCCCTCCAAAGAAGCAAAACCTAGTTTGACAAATTAATGGCGGGTATTCCTGTCAAACGCTGGAATTGACTATTTTAGCTTGATCTAATAGGGTCAAGTGGACATGCTTATTCCAAAACAACCTGAATTAAGCGATATTTTAAAGGCTGGAAACCAACCGCCAGGAGAAGTTATCGGTGCTTCTAGGGCTGGAAAGAAGTTACTAGCTTATCAATTCGGAGAAGGATCTCTGAATGTTAGTTTAATTGGAGGATGCCATGCTGATGAACCAACAGGTCCTATATTCCTGAATCACTTGGTTTCCTATTTGTCCAACCTTAAAAGCGATGCTCCCTTACTTCGTGAAATAAGTTGGTGGATTGTGCCTCACGTTAATCCGGATGGGGCTGAATCCAACAGCCTATGGTATCATCACCACGACCATGAGTTCGACTTGGTAAAGAATTTAAAGTTTTCCATCCGGGAATTACCCGGTGACGACGTGGAATTCGGTTTCCCACTAGCACCAAGTATACCAGCGCTCAGACCGGAAAATCAAGCGGTTTACGATTTTTGGAAACGAACGCCTGCAGGCTTTGACCTGCATGTTTCTTTGCATGGAATGCTTACTGCATACGGCCCCTGGTTCCTTTTGGACCGGGATTTTGTAGCGTATTCGGTCGACATGATCCATGCTTGTCAGCAAAAGGTGTTGCAAATGGGCTATCAGTTGCACGACGTAGACAGAAAAGGAGAAAAAGGATTTTTCAGACTAGCGGAGGGCTTCGGATCGAGGCCTGACAGCAAAGCTATGAGGGATTATTTTTTAGCGCTAAATGATGCGCATATGGCCTCCAAATTCCACGCCAGTTCTATGGAAAGCATCCGTTCCCTGGGAGACAATTGTTTGACCTTGGTGACTGAAATGCCTTTATTTATAGTGCCCCGCACCTCCTATAACTTGGAGTGGCCCGATCAAACCTTAAATTCCTGGAATCAGCAATTTCAACACTGGAAGTTGCTACTGGAAAAAGATCAGCTTACCGCTTCGCAAGTAAAACGGGAAGCCGCCGCCAAAGGCCTGGTGACAATGCCGGTTCGCGATCAAATGTATTTGCAGTGGTTCTATATTTGGTCGGGGATTGAGCAATGCCTGCGCAAGGATCGTGGCGATTAGTGTTTGATTTCCTACAAAAATTTTTCTTATTGAGGGCTCATGTCAATGTTCGGATTAAAAAATAAAGTTGCCATCGTGACCGGGGGTTCTTCGGGTATAGGAGCTGCCATATGTAATACTTTAGCCCAACAGCAGGCGGAAGTGATCAGTTTTGATGTGCATGCAAGCGATATCAACCATAAGATCGTTGACGTGTCCCAACAAGATCAAGTTAGACAAGCCGTAGGGGAGGTGATCCAACAATTTAAGCATGTTGATATACTGGTGAATAATGCCGGAGTATCCCTGATAGGAAACTTAGAAGAAACCACCGAAGAGGATTATGACAAAGTGTTTGATGTAAATGCTAAAGGGGTTTACAATTGTATGCTCGCGGTAGTTCCCTATATGAAAGCTCAGCACAGCGGGGTTATCATAAATATGGCTTCAGTGGCGGCCAGCGTGGGAATATCCAGAAGATTTGGTTATTCCGCTACCAAAGGGGCGGTAAGATCCATGACCTATGCCGTGGCCAAAGATTATCTTGAACATAATATCAGATGTAACTGTATATCACCGGCACGGGTACATACCCCATTGGTAGACGATTACTTAACCCAAAATTATCCCGGTCAGGAAAAAGAAATGTTTCGTGAGTTGGCCCAAACACAACCTATCGGGCGCATGGGCACTCCCCAAGAAATAGCGGCCCTCGCTTTATATCTCTGCTCCGATGAGGCATCGTTTATTACGGGAACCGATTACTTTATCGATGGGGGATTCATAAAATTAAACACTTGAAGTGATATGAAATTAATTCGATTCGGAGAAAATGGTCATGAAAAACCCGGTTACCTGGACGATTCTCAGAATCGCCGGGACCTAACAGCATTCGGTGAGGATTTTGACCGGGCATTTTTCGAATCAGATGGGTTGAGCCGCCTGGACGAATGGCTTTCTAATAATAATGAGTCACTTCCGTTGGTCGATCCACACGTACGATGGGCACCTCCCATAGTTGATCCGGGGAAGATCGTTTGTGTGGGTCTGAACTATTCCGATCACGCTAAGGAAAGCGGCATGGAGATTCCCCAAGAGCCGGTGTTGTTTTTTAAGTCCACTACTGCCATTTGCGGGCCATACGATCCCATTCTCTTACCTCCAAACAGCAAGAAAACCGATTGGGAAGTAGAGCTAGCGGTAATTATAGGGAAGCGGACCAGCTATTTGGACGAATCACAGGCTTGGGAATCAGTAGCCGGCTATTGTATCCTGAATGATGTCAGCGAGAGGGCTATGCAGCTAGAAGGTACTGGTCAATGGGTAAAAGGCAAGAGTTGCGACAGCTTCGCCCCGTTAGGGCCCATGTTGGTTACACCAGATGAATTATCCGACCCCCATAATCTGGACCTTGAACTCAAAGTAAATGATGAGATCATGCAGCAAAGCAATACTTCCAACCTCATCTTTAAGATCCCATTTCTAATTGCCTATATAAGCCGACATATGACCTTACAACCAGGAGATATAATTTCCACCGGCACTCCTCCTGGTGTGGGCTTGGGAATGGATCCGCCTCGTTACTTAAAGGTGAACGACACCGTAGAGCTGACCATAAGTGGATTGGGTAGCAGTAAACAATCTGTGCAAGAGACCTAGATCTCCTCTAGATCGCTTCTAGTAAATTCGTTTTCCAGAGATCCTGTATTGACCGTTGCAGACGGTTCAAACAAGATCAGCTCCACTTCTTCTTCCGCTACCGGCCGATGTTCCACGCCTCGGGGTACTACCAACATTTCACCTTCCCGCAAGGTGACTGTGCTATCCCTGAATTCAAGGTTTAAGCAGCCTTTATGGATCCAGAAGAGTTCATCTTCGTGATCGTGATGGTGCCATACAAAAGAGCCTTTTATTTTTGCTATTCTGACATCTTGCCCGTTCAATCGGGCAATGACCCTGGGATTCCAATGATCATTGACTTGTTGGAATTTTTGATTGAGATCTACCTTATCCATAAATAAATGTACTAGATTTTAATTTGAAGAAAGGGGATTATTCAATATTGAATACATTTCCTCGAACATATTCACCGCAAGATCGTTGTAAAGATTGATCACAGATCAAGTGTATGGAGAAATTGATTAGGAGCGTTTTTATTTTCCTCATATTATTGTTGGTTTTCCCCACCGTTGCTCAAGACAAATTCACCTTGTCCGGCTATCTCAAGGATGCTGCTAACGGCGAAAGCCTTATAGGAGCCACAGTCTACATTCCTGAACTTTCTAGTGGTACTGTCACTAACGTATACGGTTTTTACAGTATAACGCTTCCCGAAGGCAAGTACCAGGTGGAGTATCGTTATATAGGCTATCAATATCGCCGCGAAGAATTGGAACTGGATCGCAATCTCCGCTTCGACATCGAATTGCAGGGAGAGGATGTGCTTATGGAAGAACTGATCATAACTGACGATCCGGAGGATGCCAATATTTCAGGAACCCAAATGGGTACCCACAGTTTAAACATCAAGACCATTCAAACCATACCGGCTTTTTTAGGAGAGGTGGATGTTCTAAAGAGTATTCAATTCCTCCCAGGAGTCAGTACTGTAGGTGAAGGAGCCTCTGGGTTTAACGTCAGGGGAGGGGGCAGTGGACAAAACCTGGTGTTGCTGGATGAAGCGCCAGTGTATAATTCATCCCATATGTTGGGCTTTTTTTCGGTTTTCAATCCAGATGCTGTAAAAGATGTTCAGCTGATCAAAGGGGGTATCCCAGCTCGATACGGGGGACGTATCTCCTCCATACTGGATATCCGCATGAAAGAAGGTAATAATAAGGACCTCACCTTTAGCGGGGGTGTGGGATCAATCTTCAGTCGTTTTTCTATTGAGGGCCCTATAGCCAAAGAGAAGTCATCTTTTATTGTAGCAGGCAGGAGGTCCTATGCCGATGTGTTCGCAAAAGCTTTTACCAATGCCCTGGATGACGGAGCCGCCCTAAATTTTTATGACCTTACCCTGAAGACAAATTTCAATATCGATAAAAGAAACCGATTGTTCCTCTCCGGCTATTTCGGAAGGGATAATTTTAAATTCGATCAGGCGCAGGGCTTTAACTGGGGGAATAGTACGGCAACCCTTAGATGGAATCACCTTTTCAACGAGAGATTGTTTGCCAATTTCACTCTTTTCTTTAGCGATTATGACTATGAATTGGCTTTTGGTGAAGATGATCTGGACAAGTTTGACTGGAATTCGCGCATCCGTACTTATAATTTCAAACCGGAGTTCAGCTATTTTATCAACCCTCAAAATGAACTTTCATTCGGTGGTGAAATAATACGTTACGATTTTGAGCCTGCCAATGCCGTGGGAGTAAGCAATGGAGAGGTATCGGACGTAAGTGTTGAAGAAAAGAATGGGATGGAGTGGGCCCTGTATCTTAGTAATCAACAGAAGTTGGGCTCTCGCTTAGCCGCGGAATATGGGATACGGTTTTCACAATTTTTACAACTAGGACCGGGAAATTATTTTGAATTTGACAACCCGGAACCAGGTGTTCGCAGGAATGTTACTAATACGCTGCAAGCAGATAATGGCGAAGTCATTGCCAGCTATAGCAATTGGGAGCCCCGTGCTTCTTTAAAGTTTGAACTCACCCCAACCTCCAGTATTAAAGCCAGCTATAACCGCATGGCCCAATACATACATTTGGTTAGTAACACTACCGCCTCCAATCCGTTAGACATCTGGACACCTTCAACCAACAATATTGAACCTCAGGTAGCCTCCCAAATTGCCTTGGGGTATTTCAAAAATTTTAAAGAGAATCAGTATGAAGCTTCAATAGAGGCCTACTATAGAAAGTCTGAAAACCAGATCGATTACATCGATGGGGCCGACTTGTTGATCAATGAGTTTATTGAGGGGGATCTTTTAAGCGGACAGGGCCAGGCTTATGGCCTGGAGCTATTTGTTAAAAAAAATGGAGGTTTGATCAATGGCTGGATCAGCTATACACTGGCCCGCACCGAGCTGAAGGTGGATGGAATTAATAATGGTGAATGGTACCCCACACGTTATGATCAAACTCATAACTTCAAAGCAGTATTGCTCTATGAACCGCCGTCAAGGTGGCAATTGTCGGCCAATTTTACCTTGTTGAGCGGAACACCCACCACATTTCCCACTTCCAGGTTTGAGATCCAGAATTATCTTATCCCTTACAACTACGGTGATGCCCGCAATAACGTACGCATACCGCTATTTCACCGACTGGATTTTTCAGCTACTCTTCAGGGTAAAAAGACAAAGAAAGGGAAGAAAAGAAAAAATGAAGACTACTGGGTGTTTAGTATCTATAATGTATACAATCGGCGTAACCCATTCTCTATTTATTTCGCTCAAGCGGAAGACCGGCCCATACCGGGTACTCCTATTGAGGCACAGGCTACTCAGGTTTCCATCATTGGCAGTATCGTACCCGCCGTTTCCTATAATTTTAAGTTCTGATGAAAAGGTTGTTTTACATAGCATTGGTTTTACTGTGGTCCTGCGAAGACCAGATAGATCCTACCTTGAGGGACGCTCCACCGGTATTGGTCATTGACGCTTTTTTGAACGATCTGGATAGTACTCAGATGGTACGAATAACGGAAACTCAAGCCTATTTCGACAATACCAGCCTCCAAGGTATCTCCGGAGCTGAAGTGCGGGTTGCCCGAAGTTCAGGCAGTGATCTGCTATTCGTTGATCAGGGTGACGGAACTTATCATTGGCAACCTACTGATACCGATAAATTAGGGACTGTAGGGGACGATTTTACTTTGACTGTGATCATTGACGGATCGGAGTATCACAGTTTCAGCAGAATGAACAGAGTGCCCAACATTGACAGTGTCACCTTCAGGTTTGAAGAGGAGAATCTGTTTCTTCCGGACAGTTACTTTGCTGAATTCTGGTCCAGGGATCCATTGGGAACAGGCGATACTTATTGGATCAAATCTTACAAGAACGGCATCTTTCTAAATCAACCCAATGAAATTAACATAGCTTTTGACGCTGGGTTTAGCGAGGGTGGAAATGTAGATGGCCTGATTTTTATCCCTCCAGTGCGGGATGCTATTAACCCTTTTGTGGAAGATGAAAACGATGAGTTCATGTCACCTTTTGAAGACGGTGATTCTGTATACGTAGAAATACACAGCATCAGCAATGAGGCCTTCGACTTTTTGAATGAAGTTCGTACTCAAACAGATCGCCCCGGGGGTTTTGCCGAACTCTTTGCTACTCCATTAAGCAACGTAAGTAGCAATATTGAGTATATTGGGGAGGGCTCCTCAGGCCCTGTCCTGGGTTTCTTCAGTGTTTCGGCGGTCACCGGACTAGGGAAAACCTTGGATATTAGTCAAGTGCCCAAGGGAAACTAGTTGAAAGTGGTGGGGACTCACCCACTGAACCGAATGTTAATTCTTAGTGAAGGCTTATTTTGAAAAAAGTATTTAACTTTCGAATGAATCAACTGTAAACCAATGTCGAAGTCAAAGATTTTAATACTCCATGTTTTGTTATGGTCTTTATCACCATTGCTGGCACAAGATATGGCGAACCCGGTGATAGAAAATTATGGAGGGATCTACGATATTCCGGAAGCTACTGTCCGCCCAAGCTCAGATCTGGAATATAAAGTAGTTATTGATTTGTATTCTGGTTCTGCATCTCCGGACAAACTAAATCCCGCCCTAAATAATGTAGCCCGCATGATAAACCTTCATGCTATTGGTGGGGCTACCCAGAGTATGGACATCGTGTTGGCCATTCATGGTCATGCCAACGATGTAGTTTTAAGCAATAATCATTATTTTGACCGATATAATGTGGGCAACCCAAATGTTGAATTGATTCAGAGTTTAAAAGCAGCCGGAGTAAAACTTACCGTTTGTGGACAATCCCTGATTGGAAATAATGTTACTCCCGATCAAGTTCTTGAAGAGGTGAATATTGCCACATCTATGCTAACAACGGTAACCACCTATCAGCTAAAAGGATTTGCTTTATTGTCCTTTTAGATATAAATAGAATTACCTGTAATATGACATTGGACTAAAACAAGCTCAAGAATTTAATGACATATCTAACTAAAGTACTTCTAATTCCATTGCTCATTTTGACCCTTTGTCATTGCAGCACCGACCCAAACCTTCCTATGAGTGATCCGGACAATGGAGGGCTTTACCTGCCTGACCATTTTGAGGCCTTGGTAGTGATTGACAGTATTGGTCCTACCAGACATATTGTGGTAAATGACAACGGTGATATTTATGCTAAACTGCGCAACGCTGAAGATGGGAAAGGAACGGTAGGTCTTAGGGACACCAATCTGGATGGCAGAACTGACAGTGTGGTTTACTTTGGTGATTACATAGATAAGGGTCGTTCAGCAACCGGTGTAACTATCCATAACGGGTATCTCTATACCAGCTCCAGGAAAAGGATTTATAGAAACAAATTAAAACCTGGAGAGTTGGTCCCCTCCAGCGAGACTGAAGTGGTGCTCACAGACATGGATGAAAATGTCATGAAAAATTGGCACACCACAAAACCAGTGGCCTTTGATAACCAAGGGTACATGTATGTGCCATTCGGCTCTCCTTCTGATGCCTGTCAGGACATGTCCTTGTATGGTCCGGCCGGGATCCCCGGTGGTAAGGGATTAGACCCCTGTCCCGAACTTGTCAATCATGCTGGCATATGGAGGTTTGATGCCAATAAAACCGGTCTTACTCAAGCTGATGGATATAAATTCGCTACGGGAATCAGAAGCGTGGTGGGGATGGAATGGAACCCTAAAGACGAGAGTTTATATGCAGTTGGCAACGGAATTGACAATTTCCACACCATGTTTCCCGAACTGTTCTCTTCATGGCAGGCGGCAGTACTACCTTCAGAGACTCTTATGAAAGTGACTGAGGGTTCGAACTTTGGTTGGCCTTATGCCTATTACGATCACATGCAGAAAAAAAATGTATTGCAGCCGGGTTATGGAGGCGATGGCAAAACCGTGGGAATTGCCGCTGATTTTGACGATCCTGTCATTGGTTTTCCGGGACATTGGGCCCCTATGGACGTCATGTTCTACCATGGTGATCAATTTCCAGCACGGTACAACCAAGGTGCCTTCGTAGCATTTCACGGTTCAACCGATCGTCCGCCCTATCCACAGGCGGGGTATATCGTTTGTTTTGTTCCCTTTGATGAGAAAGGGAATTCTACAGGAAAGTGGGAAGTTTTTGCTGATGGTTTTACCGGAATAGACACCGTAGTCAATACCAGTGATGCAGTTTATAGACCTATGGGCTTGTCCACAGGTCCTGACGGCTCCATATATCTCAGTGAATCGAACCAGGGTAAAATCTGGCGGGTGATGTATACCGGGGATAAAGATAACTTTGGGGAAACTCAACTGGCCTCCATGGAAATGCGAAAATCCAGAAATTATATTAAGGATCCAGATGAGGTACTTGATCATTTGCAGCAAGGGGATCAATTAAGTGGTGGGATTTTATATAATTCTTATTGCGCGACTTGCCATCAAAGAGATGGTCGGGGTGACAATAATCGATTTCCTCCATTGGTTGATTCAGACTGGGTAACTGGTGATGAAAACCGTCTGATTGATGTAGTGCTCAATGGTATGCAGGGAGAAATTACCGTCAATGGAAGAGCTTATAATGATTTGATGCCGCAAAACCGTCATTTGGAGGACTTGGCAATTGCTTCAATTTTAACTTATGTCAGAAAAAGATTTGGAGGCATTGAAGGGAGCCCAATTAGTATCTCGCAAGTGAGTGAGGTTCGATCCGCCACTACGGATATGCAGTGAGCTTTGAGGATTTTCTGTTTATTCTAAAATAAAGAGCTTAAGTATAATCGTCAAATGATGAGAATCATGAAATTTATCCTGACCACTATGATCTTAATGGGTATGTTAAGTTCAACTCAATCTACTTATGGGCAAAACGCTGCCAATACTACATTTAATCTTCTGATTGGTACGTATACTAAACCTGGTAAGAGCAATGGCATTTACGTTTATTCCTTCAATAGTGAAACTGGAGATTTCAAGTATAAGGCTGAAGTAGGCGATATTATAAACCCCTCATTCCTGGTGGTGACTCAAGATCGTAAACAGGTGTATGCTGTCAGTGAGACAGGTAATGGGCAAGGAAGTATTTCAGCTTATTCGTTTGATGGAAAGACAGGAAACTTAACCTATCTGAACAGCGCCAGCTCCGGTGGTGATGGGCCCTGCTATGTGTCAGTTGACGATAACAATCAATACGTCTTTGCCGGTAACTATAGTGGTGGGAGCTTGTCCGCTATTCCTATAAAAGCAGATGGTTCCTTAGGACAAAACATTCAAACCATAATACACCAGGGCAGCAGTGTTAATAAAACCAATCAAAATAAGCCTCATGTACATGCTACCGTTTTATCGCCTGACAACCGATACCTTTTTGTGCCCGATCTTGGAACTGATAAAGTAAATATATATAAAGTTGATGTTGCCAAATCTAAGCCTTTAACCCCGGCCGCATCAGCATTTGTCCGTGTCAAACCCGGAAGCGGACCGCGGCATTTTACCTTTCATCCAAATAACAAGTATGCCTATGTAATCCAGGAGATGATGGGGATTATAACTGCTTTCCATTATGACGATGGGAACTTGAGCGCTAAACAATCGGTCACCATGCCGTCACCAGGTTTTGAGGGAAGAATTGATGCAGCCGACATTCACATTTCACCTGATGGCAAATTTCTTTATGGATCACTTCGTGGCGATATTAATGAGTTGGTCATCTACGCCATCGAAGAGAATGGAGAATTGACCTATCAAGGTCGTCAGTCCACAATGGGCCTAAATCCCAGAAACTTTGGGATAGACCCAACTGGAAATTTTCTGTTGGTGGGCAATAACCAAAGTGACCAGATAACCATATTCAGGCGAGACCATGAGACAGGTTTATTAACTTCTACTGGCAAAAAGATCTCCGTTGGTTCTCCGGTATGTTTAAAATTCGTCCCTATTGATTAGCTATTCGAAGGATTTAAGCAGGAATTAAGAATCTGCTTTTAATCCATTCTCAAGGACCATATTTCATAGATGGGGTTTCCTTTACTGCTCATACCCTTGTGGTGCCATTTACCATCTTTTAATTCATAGTTAAATCCCAAGCTGGCTCCCACCCGAGTGTTATCTCTGGAAAAGAATTCGATATTCTCAGTATACTTGCCGTTAACGGTGGTATAGGTGCCTCCACCGGTACCCAGGAAAGCTCGGGTTTCCGTATTATAGGCAATCCATTGAAAACGAGTGCCCGACAGGATCTTCATAGTTTTACGTACCCCCGGAGTGATGGTGCTCATGTTTCCATTTCGCTCACGACCAGTGATGAGCCAGGCCCCATTTAAGGCTCCCGGCTTTCCGGCATCGACCCGGGTCCATTTGGTATCTCCTAAGGTTAACTGATCAGAATTTTCCTGACTGGCGGCAGCGGGGAGTAATTGTTTCTGCAATACTTCGGCGAAAGTGCTGAACTCATAGGTATAGCTAATAGTTCCATCCTGCAGGTTCCAAGCCCCGCCCATTGTGCCCACAAAATTCTTTTGCTCAACGCTGAATTCAGTGAAAGACCAGAAGCCATCAGTTAAGATCAAAATAACCTGGTGAGAAGCTTCACTGCCTTGTCGTTCCCAAGCGCCTAACATAGATTGGGATTGAGCGTTCAAAAAAAGGCTGGTTGAAACTAGCAATAGAGTGATTAGTGTTTTCATGTATACTGTTTATTCTTTGTTTAAAGCGTCTTTTGGATCAGGGACCCAGTGACCCCGGCCACCCGCCAAAGGATCGTTAAAGGTAGTGGGAATATTTCCATTCTCGGTACGTTCTTTCCAGGTAATTTGTTCTTTGCCATTATCCCGGCGCTCCATGGTTATACATCCTTCTACTGGACAAACCAGAGAACAAAGGTTACAACCCACACAATTTTCTTCAATAATATAGGGAATCCTGCTATTTTCAGAAAGACCAATGGCCTGATGGGCTCCGTCTTCGCAAGCTGTATAACACAGTTGGCATTCAATGCATTTTTCCTCATGGATATCTGCCACAATCTTGTATTTCAAATTCAAGTTCTCCCACGAGGTGACATTGCCCAAGGCTTTACCTACCATTTCATTCACGGTTTGGAACCCTTTGTCGTTCATATATTGCTGCAATCCACTTTCAAGGTCTCGCACAATACCAAATCCGTAGTGCATCACCGCAGTGCACACCTGCACATTAGTAGCACCTAACAACAGGTACTCTACCACGTCACGCCAGTTCTCAATACCACCAATCCCACTGATCGGCAACCGGCCGTATTCCAGTTGAGCACAGTTCTTTACCATATTTTGTGCAATGGGTTTTACCGCCGGTCCACAATACCCGCCATTAGTACTTTTGCCGTCAACAATGGGGTAGGGGACCATCTGATCAATATCCACTCCCACTAAGCTTTGAATGGTATTGATCAGCGAAATAGCATCGGCCTTTCCTTTGTGAGCTGCCAGGGCTGGCTCTGTAATGTCAGTAATATTGGGAGTTAGTTTAACAATAACCGGAGTTTGAGCCACCTCTTTTACCCAACTGGTAATAGTCTCCAGAACATTAGGCTCCTGTCCTACAGCTGAGCCCATACCTCTTTCACACATTCCATGGGGACATCCGAAGTTCAATTCCAAGCCGTCAGCTCCAGCATTTTCCACATCCTTGACAATCTGATGCCACTCCTCGCGTGACTCTACCATGAGTGATGCTATGACCGCATGCTCCGGAAAGTATTTCTTTACCTCTTCGATTTCCTTCAAATTATCTTTTAGGGGACGATCGGTGATCAGCTCAATATTATTGAATCCCATCATGCGACTGTCCCGGTAATTAACCGCCCCGTACCGACTGGAAACGTTTACCACCGGCACTCCTAATGTTTTCCAAACCGCACCACCCCATCCCTGGTCAAAGGCCTTCATTACCTGGTATCCGGAGTTAGTAGGCGGGGCCGAAGCCAACCAAAAAGGATTTGGTGAAGAGATTCCCCCTAGGTTTACAGAAAGATCAGCCATTTTATCCTTGGTTTTCAGTTAAGTATTGATGTATCCCCCGGGCAGCCACTTTAGCCTCTGCCACAGCGTTAACTACTTCCTTTCCGCCGTTCATGGCGTCACCACCCGTAAAATAGCGGGCGTTATGGGTTTGTCCCAGGTCGTTGACCGTCAGGATACGGCCAGAAGGATCTGTTTGTATATCGGGTATTAGTTGCACCAGGGCTTTTTGCTTGTTTTGCCCGGTAGCCTTGATCACCATGTCACAGTCAATCGTGTAATCGCTTCCCGGAATGGTCTCTAATTTGTTGTCTACTGTCTTGGTCTTAATAAAGCGCACACCGGCTACTTTTTCCTTTCCCACAATGGCCAATGGAGTGGCGTTCCACAACCCTACGGCCCCTACAGATTTAGCCAGTTTATATTCAAACTCATAAGCCCTCATTTCGTCCATGCTGCGACGATAAGCCAAAACCACCTGCTCCGCTCCTAATCGGCAGGCCTCTGAGGCGGCGTCCATAGCGGTATTGCCACCTCCTAGTACCACCACCTTTTTTCCCACCATAGCCTGGTGTTGTAGGGTCTTCACCATCTCAATAAATTCCACTGCGCCCCGGCATCCATCTAAAGATTCGCCCTCCAGTCGTAGTTCTCGAGTGGAACCTAAACCAATACCTAGAAATACCGCATCAAAGGCCTGGTCTAATCGTTCGAAATCCTCGGTTGTCTGAAGTGGGTGCTGATATTCTATTTGGAATCCAAACTGTTTTTGTAAATACTCCACCTCTTCCAAAATCGTATTATTTAAGATCTTATAAGGTGCTACTCCATACAGCGCTAAACCTGATGGCTGTTCTTTGGCTTCATATACCGTAACTGTACACCCCAACAGGGCAAGCTCACAAGCAGCGGAGATACCAGCGGGACCAGCTCCTACCACTGCCACCCTTTTGCCATTGTCCGGTGCTTTTACGAACAATTGTTTGTGGTGGTTAACCGCCGCACTGCTGGCATAACTTTGCAGTCTGCCAATTTCTATAGGTTTCACTTCCTGGTGATTGTATACACAGGCTCCTTCACACAGTACCTCGGTGGGACATACTTTTCCGCAAATGTTTCCCAGCCAATTGGATTCATATATGGTTTTTGCAGCACCACTTAAATTATTGGTATTAATCTGCCTAATAAACAATGGGATATCAATTCCGGTAGGACAGGCAGCTATACAGGGTGCATCATGGCAAAATAAGCAGCGACTGCTTTCATAGTGAGCTTGCGTGGCATTCATGATGGGATGCAACTGCTCAAAATTTTCCTCAAACTCTTGAGGGTTGGCAGGACGTTTGAAATCGGTCATGGAATACCTAGAGTTCTGTTAGTTTTTCGTAGGTTTCGGGTCGTCGATCCCGGAAGAATTGCCACACTGATCTCACTTCGTCGATCATATCCAGATCGAATTCAGCTACTAAAAGTTCGTCATTATCTTCTGAGGCTTCTGCAAATATTTGTCCTCTAGGATCTACGAAATATGAAGTCCCGTAGAATTTTCCCAGGTCCCAGGGTGCTTCCGTACCTACGCGGTTAATGCAACCCATAAAGTAACCGTTAGCCGCGGCATGTGCCGGCTGCTCCAATTTCCAGAGATATTGCGAAAGACCTGAAACGGTAGCAGAAGGGTTATAAACGATTTCCGCACCATTTAGTCCCAATACTCTGGCACCATCTGGAAAATGACGATCGTAGCATATGTACACCCCAATCTTGGCATACCGGGTCTCAAATACGGGGTAGCCCAAATTACCAGGCTTGAAAAAATACTTCTCCCAAAATCCCGAAGTATGTGGAATATGGTTCTTGCGGTATTTGCCCAGATAATTGCCGTCCGCATCAATTACCGCCGCAGTATTATATAAAACTCCGGCCTGCTCTTTTTCATAAATAGGGACGATCATCACCATTTGGTATTTTTTAGCATATTCCTCCATCAGTTCAACCGTGGGACCAGGCACTGATTCGGCGGTAGCAAACCATTTAGAGTCCTGACTGGGACAGAAGTAGGGGGTATTAAAGATCTCCTGCAGGCACAGGATCTGTACTCCTTGTTTACCGGCTTCCTCAATATAGGGAACATGCTTGTCCAGCATGGCTTGCTTTATGTCTTCAATCGTACCCTCTCCCTCGGTTATGGGAAGGCTCATTTGAATTAGTCCTGATTTTACGATTCGGGGCATATCTATATTACTTTACTAATAGTTCCTCTTTTAATAAATTTTCCCGTTCCCGGTGTCACCTTCAGCTCCCCATGGCTCACAGCTACCTGACCTCTTAAGATCACTGTTTCACATTTTCCTTTTACTTTCCATCCTTCATAGGCAGAATAATCGCATCGATGATGATGGTTTTCAGCAGAGATCACGTGCTCCTTCTGGGGATCGAATATCACAATGTCCGCATCGGAACCGGCTGCCAGACAGCCTTTGCGAGGATACATACCAAAGATCTTGGCGGCGTTGGTGGAAGTTATGGCAACATAGGTATTCAAGCTGATCTTTCCATGGTGAACCCCTTCAGAAAACAGCAACTCCATACGGTGCTCTAATGCTGGATGACCATTGGGGATCTTTGAGAAGTCCTCTTCACCCATTTTCTTTTGTTCCCAGTTAAATGGACAATGATCAGTCCCCAACACCTGCACCAAACCCTGATTGATCCCAGCCCATAAAGTTTCCTGATCCTTTTTTTGACGCAGTGGCGGGCTCATAACCCATTTTGCTGATTCAAATCCTTTGTCGTAAAGAGAGGCATCTAATAGAAGATATTGAATACAGGTTTCCACAAATACTTTTTGATTCCTGTAAGTAGCCCGTCGTACCGCATTTAAAGCCCCTTCGCAGGTAAGATGAACGATATAGGCCGGTACCCCGGTATAATGGGCCATATCCGTAAAGCGTCCGGAAGCTTCTGCTTCAGTTATTTCAGGTTGAGAGAGATAATGATAGAGAGGTGAGAGATTACCTTCCTGACGGTTTTTCGCAATCAGGTGATCGATCATATCCCCATTGGTGGCATGTACTGTTACCATGCCTCCCTGTTCTTTGACTTCCTTCATTAACCCTACCATTTGGTTGTCATCGATCATCAATGCTCCCTTATAAGCCATGAAGGTTTTGAAGGAGGTGATTCCTTCTTCATGGACTAGCGATTTTATTTCCGCTTTGGTGGTGTCATTGAAGTCGGTCACCGCCATATGATAGGAGTAGTCCCCGCAGGCTTTGCCCTGCGATTTCTTTTGCCATTCTTCCAAGGCGTCGTATAGGGTACGTCCCTGTGTCTGCAGGATAAAATCGATCACCATGGTAGTACCTCCATGCAGTGCGGCCGCAGTACCTGTAGCATAATCATCGCTGGAAAAAGTACCCATAAAGGGCATATCCAGGTGAACATGAGGATCAATGCCACCGGGAAAAATCAGTTTACCGCTGGCGTCAATGACCTCATCGGCCTCATAAGATAAGTTCTTACCAACGGCTTGTATCTGTTCTCCGTCAACAAAGAGATCACCTATAAAATCGTCGGCAGCGGTTATAATTCGACCATTTTTAATCAGTATGGACATGGATAGTTACCAAAGTGATTCAACAAATTGACTTTTCCAATTTACTAATACTTCCGCAGATGTGGCGGATTAGCTGTTGGTAAATTTCGTTACCAGGACACCCGCCAAAATGGCTAATACAAACGAAGGCATAAGTTCGGCTACTTGATTGAAGTATACGCCTACCTCAGGGAGGTTGGTGGCCCCAAATCTGAATAAGGGTACCGATAGAAATCCAGTGATCATACTGGCAAGTGCTCCTGATTCATTGTATTCCTTCCATAGTAGAGATAATATGATTACCGGACAGAAAGTGGCTGCGATTCCGGACCAACCAAAAATCACAAACCAAAATATGGTTCGGGTAGGGGACAGCATCGAAACTGCTAACGCTATTAGCAAGGCTACTATGGCCATGCCTAACGTCACATTGCGTGAAAACCTGGGTAAGTTATTTCTGGGACGCCGGAATATCTTTTGATCAAAATCATGGGTAATAGCGCTGCTGCCCACCACCAACAGGGAGTCAATGGTAGACATAATAGCAGCCAGCACCACCGCTATATATGTGGCTTCCAATGCTAAAGGCAATAAGCTTTCAACTGACATCGGCAGTACGTTCTGGGCCCCATTTCCCAATAATCCTTGAACGTCTGTTCCCGATTCCGTAAAAAGATAACGTCCTAATATGCCGATGCAAACGGCAGCTGTATCGGTCAGCAATGTAAAGATCAAGGCCACCCACCTTCCTTTGGTTATTTCACTTTGATCTTTAATGGACATGAACCGCACAAACACCTGAGGTGACCCCATAAAGCCCAGTCCGATCATCGCGTAACCAATGATGGTGAAGAGATTATAGGTATTGAACCCTCCGGCGCCAAAAATATTGGTCAGTGCAGGGTCAATTTGGTGTAATTTGGCGCCAACAGCTTCCCAGGATCCAATATGCAGAATCATGTAAATTGGCAACAATACCAATCCCAGGAACATTAGCGAGCCTTGAAACACGTCGGACCAAGCCACTGCTACAAAACCACCATAAAAAATATATACCACCACAATGATAAATCCCACTAAGGCTCCCAGGTAATAATTCCAGCCCAAAAATGATTCGAATGCGGATCCGGTGGCATCAATTTGCGCACTCACATAAATGATGACAAACACCGTGAGGGCTCCGGCCGCTACTGCTCGTAATGTGGTGGAGCGGGCATTAAAATGGCTGTGCAAGTAATCCGGAACGGTGATACTTTGATACTGGTCAGTGAGCCTTTTAAAAGGTTTGGCCATTAAGAACCAGGCTACCGACACCCCCAATACTTCCCCCAGTACTACCCAAAAGGCACTATAACCAGCAAATGCCCCTAACCCGGTTAGGCCTAGTAACAACCAGGCCGATTCTCCGGTGGCTCGGGTGGAGAAGGCTACCACCCAGTAGCCCAATTTTTTGCCACCTACATAATAATCTTCATGGGTGCGTACCCTGCGTGAAGCCAATGCGCCCAAAACAATCAGCACCAAAAAATACAGGGCTACAATGCTGTATTTTACAATCATGATCCCTTTTGAGGTTTCATTAATAGTGCGTACAACACAAAAGAAATGAGAAATCCCGTAAACCAGGATAAATTGTACAGAAAGCCTAAAGCAGGTATCCAATAGCCAATCAAAGCTGAAAATACCCCCGTAAATAGGGCTATCATGGCTGCTTTATTGAATCCCGTGCCGGCGTAAGCATACAATCCTCGGGTATCGAATAACTCAGCCACTTTTAATTCCTTTTTCCGGATTACAAAGTAGTCGCACAGTAAGATCCCCAGAACCGGTCCCAGCAACCCGCTCACAAATATCAGGATACCGCTTATCTCGTCTAATAACCACCAGGGGCATATGAGAATGCCGATAATACCGGTAATGATTCCGCCTGTTCTAAAACTCACTTGCTTAGGCAACAAATTTGAAAAAGCATTGGCGGGGGCTATAACGTTGGCGGCAATGTTGGTACTTAAAGTGGCAATTAACATGAAAAACTGGGATATTATAACTGCACCCGGGTTTTCAAATCGAGCCAGAAAGGAAACTGGATCCCATGGTGCGTCCTCTGCAATTAGAATGTCCTCGAAATTAACTACCGCCGCAAAGGTTACAAAAATACCTACAAAGGAATAGAGGATCATGGTGCCTGGAAGTCCCAAAAACTGCCCCACAACTTGAGATCTTTGGGTCTTGGCAAACCGGGTAATGTCGGCGATGCTTAGGGACATAGTGGCCCAAAACCCCACCATAGCCGTTAGCCACAAAATGTAGCCCCATAGGGAGGCTCCAAAGGTGTTTCCCTGATCGGATTTAAGCAATACTGCTATTATGGTCGACTGATGAGAGCTGTTTCTGAACTGGATGGACAACCCTTCGGTAAATTGACCACCATTTAACCCCAAAATATCCTCAATATGCAAAAGTTCTTTAGCAGTATTTAAGTTTAACCAATTGCTTTTATAATTCTGATTATCAATACTATAAGATAATTTAAACTCTTCTGCTTTTGGTAAGCCATCGTTTTTTAAAAAGGGGGTTAGTTCCAATAAAAATCCCCGTCCGCTTTCCTCATAATATTGGGCTGACGGATGTTGTAGTTGCTGTCCCTGGGTTAACACATTATTGAACCCTCCTCCTTGATTACTTCCCCAGAATATCAAAAAGATTCCCAGTCCTATTAATATAGGTGCTGCAAACTTCTCCAGCCATTTAATGCTTTCTGTGCCTTTCCATATGAAATAGATATTGATCAGCCAGAATACCGCAAAACCTACGAACTTACCCACATTTAGCCCAGGATCGAATGGTTGGCCGGTTACGGCCTGCCAAATGGCATAAACAGCTAAACCTCCCACCCAAGTCTGCACCCCGAACCATCCGCAGGCCACAATGGCTCTGACGATGGCCGCCAAATGAATTCCTTTGGTGCCGAATGAGGCCCGGCCGATTACTGGAAAGGGTATGCCATATTTCACGCCAGCATGACCGTTAAGCACCATTGGAACGGTGATGATCAGGTTGGCCATAGCAATGATCAGCAGTGCCATTTGCCAGCTTACCCCGGATTTTATCATGTAGGAAGCTAGGATGTAAGTGGGAATGCACACCGCCATTCCTACCCATATGGCTGCCAGGTCCCAGGTGGACCAGGTTCTTTTATCCGGTGGAGTAGGAGCGAGATCTTGACTGTATAATGGAGATTCTTTTACCGAATCGGGTAACTCAACATAGTGGATATCGGACATAGAGAAATTAAAGGAAATAAGTTAGGTCATGATCCCTTAAAAGACAACTATTCCCTATAATATGCGTCCGCCAGCGAGATGGTCTGCGAAATGATTTCCATACCCTCATCAACTTGTGCTTCTGTTATGACTAAGGGTGGTGCCACGAATATATAATTCCAACGTACAAAGGTGAACATGCCCAGTTCCCTAACCTTAGCGGCCATTTCATTGGTAATGGCCATTTGATGGGGGTTTGCATTCCAGGGGGTCACGGGCTCTTTAGTTTTGCGGCTTTTTACCAATTCGATGCATCCTAACAATCCGGTATTGCGAAAGTCTCCAATAGAAGCGTGTCGATCAGCCAGTTCCTGGACCTTGGCTTCTACATACTGACCCATGGACTGAGCCCGATTGATAAGGTCTTCATCTTCGTATACCTGTAACACAGCATTAGCAGCTGCGCAGGCTACCGGATGAGCTGAATAAGTAAGGCCAATGGGGATATTGGTATTTTCAAAGAATTGGGCAATGGGTTCGCTGACCACCAGTCCCCCCAGAGGTATATAACCGGCGGTTAGGCCTTTAGCAATGCACATCATGTCAGGTTCTACCTCATGGTGCTCGATGGCAAACCACTTTCCAGTACGGCCAAATCCACTCATAACTTCGTCATCGATGGTCAGGATGCCGTGTTCTTTGGCAAATTCTGCCACTAAAGACCAGTAATTACCTGGGAACTTAATACAACCTGAAGAACCGGATTCTCCTTCCAGTAAGATAGCCGCCACATTCTCCGGGCCCTCATATCTTACCACCCGGACCAAATGCTCAAATGCCCGTTGGCCGCATTCCTCAGGGGTGCTGCTGTTCCAAGGGCATCGATAAAAGTAAGGGTTTTCTACATGGATCATGTTGGTGGGACCATAGCGATCTACCGCCAGTTTACGAGGATCTCCCCCTGCAGCCATGGCCCCGTAAGTGGCGCCATGATAAGACCGGTATAAGCTTATGATCTTGGGTCGCCCGGTTACCACCCGGGCCACCTTAATGGCAGATTCTACTGCGTCTGCTCCTCCAAGTGTAAAAAAAGTACGGGTAAGGTTCTTGGGGGTGATATCTGCTAGTCTCTTTCCAAGTTGACCGCGAGCATCGGTGACCATACCCGGATATACATAACTCAGCTGAGACATTTGTTCCTGAACGGCCTTGGCCACAGCGGGATGCCCATGGCCAATATTTACATTCATAAGTTGTGAACTAAAGTCCAGGTAGCGTTTTCCGTCCTTGTCGTAAATATAAACTCCCTCCGCGGTGTGCGCATGAATAGGATTTAGACCGCCTTGTTTGGTCCATGAAAATATAGTGTGATTTAAATTATCGGTAATATTGGTGTTCATAGTGATCGTTTAGCTCATCCAATTAATTCTGGCATCCGGGTTCCATTTAGTAGTGGTTTTTTTCAGCTGGGTCCAGAACTCTATTGAGCTCTTGCCGGTAATATCTCCCACCCCAAATTTCGATTCGTTCCAGCCTCCAAATGAAAAGGGTTCCCTGGGCACCGGAACCCCGATGTTGACTCCTACCATACCAGCACTGGCCCGTTCCATAACTTCTTTGGCCCATCCTCCGTTTTGGGTAAAAACTGCTGCTGCATTTCCGTAGTTAGAACTGTTTTCGATATCGATTGCCTCATCCAATGATTGAGCACGCATGATGGCAATCACCGGCCCAAAGACTTCTTCCTTGGCAATGGCCATGTCGGGCGTTACGTAGTCAATTACCGTTGGTCCCACGTAGTATCCATTTTCCTTACCGGGAACTTTAGGGCTGCGGCCATCAACTAAAACTTTGGCTCCTGCAGATTCTGCTTCCGTAATATAACCCTCGATACGTTGTTTGGCTTCCAGGCTGATGACAGCACCCAGGTTTTTTCCGGGCACAATTTGCTGAACTTCTTCACATAGTTTGGCTATAATATGATCTACTGCTCCCACACCCACCATAGCCGATGCCGCCATACATCTTTGTCCAGCGCATCCCGCCATGGAGGCCGCTATATTGCTGGCAGTCATTTCCACCTGTGCATCGGGTAATACTAATAAATGATTCTTGGCACCACCTAGGGCCACACAACGCTTTAATGATTCTGTGGCTTTTCGATATACCACCTGGGCAATTTTTGTAGACCCCACAAAGGACACCGCCTGTATTTTCGGGTGCTTACAGATGGCTTCCACTACCTCTTTGTCGCCGTTCACCACGTTGAAAACGCCATCAGGTAAACCGGCTTCTGACAATAGTTGGGCCAGCCGTTCCACGCTTACCGGTACTTTTTCGGAGGGCTTCATGATCATGCAATTACCCAGAGCAATAGCATTAGGAATGGTCCAGTTAGGCACCATATTGGGAAAATTAAATGGAGTTATGGAAGCTACGATACCCAGGGGTCGGCGTTCGGTACGGCATTCTACCCCTTTACTCACTTCCATGATCTCACCGGTTACCAATTGAGGCAATGAACAAGCAAATTCCGTCAGTTCAATGCTTTTTGCCACCTCAGCAGCTGCTTCCTCCAGGGTCTTCCCGTTTTCCAGGTGCACCAGGTCCGTAAGTTCCTGCTGATGCTTGGCTAGGAGGTCGCGATATTCATAAAACACCTGAACCCTCTCCTTCAGAGTCAGGGCGGCCCAGGCAGGAAAGGCCTTTTCCGCTGCCTTAACCGCTTCCTCCAAGGCCTCATTTCCTGAAAGAGGGACTTGAGATATTAACTGGCCGTCCAGGGGACTAATAAGTTCCTGATAATTACCCTGGTGATCGATCAATTTTCCGTCTATATAGTTTCTAACTCCTTGCTTTGATATTGCGGTTGCTTCCATGACTCGAGATTTCCTGATATAGCTTAAAAGTTACGAAATAGGTCTTACTTTACTTCAAAGTGCGGATCATTTTTTAATCCTTTCGAGAGGGGAGCATTTTGTGGAAGGTTAAATTTTATCTTATGGGCAAGTAAAGTTGGAAAGGTAATCAAAACGGCATATTTTGCTAATTCTGTCAAGCTGATATCGGCAAACCATTAAGTTCTTTATGAAAAAACAAAAACTGCGCAGTGAAGAATGGTTCGGACGTGAAGGTAAAATGGGATTTATTTACCGGTCATGGATGCGAAATCAAGGACTTACCGATGAGAGCTTCGATGGCCGACCGGTAATAGGTATTTGCAATACCTGGTCGGAGCTCACCCCCTGCAACGCCCACTTTCGGGAATTGGCAGCTTCCGTAAAAAAAGGTGTTTTAGAGGCAGGAGGGCTGCCTTTAGAGTTTCCAGTCACCTCTTTAGGTGAGACCATGATGCGTCCTACCGCCATGCTATTCCGAAATTTAGCCAGCATGGACACCGAAGAAACGATTCGAGCCAATCCACTGGACGGTGTAGTGCTGTTATGTGGATGTGACAAAACCACTCCTTCTACAGTCATGGGGGCTGCCAGTGTGGATCTTCCCACCATAGTAGTATCAGGCGGACCCATGCTTAATGGAAAATATCACGGGGAGGACATTGGCTCCGGAACCCACGTGTGGAAGTTTAGCGAGGATCTGCGGGCTGGTAAAATGAGCTCGCAGGAATTCGCTATGGCCGAGGCCTGCATGTCACGCAGCCGAGGACATTGTATGACCATGGGGACCGCATCTACCATGGCTTGTATGATCGAGGCTCTAGGGCTAACCTTACCCGGGGGAGCTGCCATACCTGCGGTCGATTCTCGACGCAAAGTACTGGCCCAACAAGCTGGTAGGCGCATAGTGGAAATGGTGCATCAAGATCTGATCATGTCGCAGGTAGTAACCCGGGAATCAGTGGAAAATGCCATCGTGGTTAATGCCGCGGTAGGGGGCTCCACCAACCTGATCATTCACTTGACCGCTATAGCTGGCAGACTGGGTATACCTCTGGAACTGTCGGATTTCGATAAGTTGGGCAGTCAAATACCGTTATTGGTGAATCTATTGCCATCGGGAGAATATTTGATGGAGGATTTCTATTATGCCGGGGGGCTGCCAGTGGTCATCAATGAGTTAGGTGATTATCTTCATCGATCAGCTATCACGGTAAATGGCAAGTCACTGGGTGAAAATTGCAGTCAGGCTGAATGTTACAATCAGGAAGTTATCAAGACATTAGATGAGCCTGTGCAGGCAAAGGCGGGAATTGCCGTACTGACGGGAAATCTAGCGGAACATGGCGCCGTTATTAAACCCTCGGCTGCTACTATGGAGTTGATGGTACATAAAGGTAAGGCGGTAGTGTTCGAAAACATTGAGGATTTCCATAGCCGGGTTGATGACCCTGAACTGGAAATCGATGCCAACAGCATTATGGTGTTAAAGAACGTAGGACCCAAAGGCTATCCGGGTATGGCCGAAGTTGGGAACATGCCTATTCCTAAAAAGCTGCTGGAGAAGGGAGTACAGGACATGGTGCGAATTTCGGACGGCCGTATGAGTGGTACTGCCTTTGGTACTGTAGTATTACACGTTAGTCCGGAATCGGCGGTGGGTGGCAATCTGGCACTGGTGCAGAACGGAGATGTCATTGAGCTTGACGTGCCGGCGCGCAAGCTGCACTTGGAAGTGAGTAAAGAGGAGTTGGACCAGCGCAGAGCAAGTATGGGACCTGCGGAACATCACGATGCCAGAGGTTATGTAAAACTTTATGTAGATCATGTATTACAAGCTCATCAGGGAGCCGATATGGACTTTCTTGTGGGTCAATCAGGTTCCTATGTTCCTAAAGACAATCACTAAACCAAATAAAATGAGAATTATCACCTTACTATTGGCAACCACAATTTTTTGGGGATGCCAATCAAATCCGGAGCAACAAAACCAGGAAGAAATTACTCCATCAGTGCCTGTATTTGCCGATGATGGAGGCCTTAAACTGCCTGAAAATTTCGTTTCTACCGTGGTTATCGATAGTACCCAGCGCAATGCCCGTCACCTGGCAGTCAATGAGAATGGCGATATATACCTGAAGATGCGCTCAGAAACGGTCCCGGGGGTGTTGGCTTTAAGGGATACCGATGGAGATGCTAAGGCGGACGAAAGTGTAGCGTTTGGAAATTTTAAGGGAACCGGTATCGGTATTCACAATGGATACCTATACGCCTCATCACATGAGGAGGTGTTTCGATACAAACTCATAGAAAATAGTCTATTGCCTGATACTACCGCTGAGCTGGTGGTTACTGGCTTTCCGGAGCAAAACGAACACGCCGACAAATCCATCACTTTTGACAACAGCGGCCATTTATACGTGAATGTGGGCGCCCCTTCCAACGCTTGTATGGAGAATCATCGCACTGCCGGATCCGCAGGTATGGACCCTTGCCCTCAGAGAGAACGACAAGCCAGCATATGGCAGTTTGATGCCAACACCTTAGGACAAACCCAGGAGCAGGACGGGCATCAGTACTGCAAAGGGGTACGAAACTGTATAGCCATCACCTGGAATTCCGCAACTAACAGTCTATATGCCGCCCAACACGGACGCGATCAGTTGAGCATGTTCTGGCCAGACATGTTTGATGACCAACAAAATGCCGAACTACCGGCAGAAGAGTTTATCCAGATCAGCGATGGAGATGATTTTGGCTGGCCCTTTTGTTATTACGATCAGTTCCAGAGTACGAAGGTCCTGGCTCCTGAATATGGAGGAGACGGTAAACAAGCGGGGCGTTGCGCAGACATGAAAGACCCCATCATGGCCTTCCCTGGTCATATGGCACCTAACGACCTGCTTTTCTATCAAGGATCATTATTCCCGGATAAATATCGCAACGGGGCCTTTATTGCTTTTCACGGTTCATGGAATCGGGCACCCGAACCCCAGAAAGGGTACTTTGTGGTATTTGTGCCCTTCGAAAACGGCGTTCCTGCGGGAGAATGGGAAGTGTTTGCAGACGGGTTCTCCGGACTAGAAGAGGTTCTAGGTCCCCGGGATGCCCAACACCGACCTGTGGGATTGGCTGAAGGGCCGGATGGATCCTTATATATCACTGATTCTGTAAAAGGCAAAATTTGGCGTATCACCTACCGTGAAATACCCGCCAATGAATCAGCAAGTTAATAATAGCTAGCATATGAATATGAAGCAGTTCATCCTGGTCATCGCAATATTTGGCGGGCTGCTCTTTGCATGTGGCGGAGAGCAAAAATCAGCAACAAACTCGGAACCTAAGGTCAGTAATATCCCTGTGGAAAAACCGCAACAGAAAACGGATAGCCCGGAAGATCTCGTATTCGAGGCCGGAAAAAAAGTATATGATCAGTATTGCATCGTATGTCATCAAGCCGATGGCCAGGGAGTACCCAACGCATTCCCCCCATTGGTAAAAACAGAGTGGGTACTGGGAGACAAAGAACAATTGATTGATGTGGTGTTGAATGGATTAACCGGCGAGATTGAAGTTAACGGAGAAACCTACAACAGCGCAATGGTGTCTCATGATTTTCTAACTGACGATGAAATAGCTGCTGTTATTACCTATGTGCGCAACAGTTTTGGGAATGAAGCCGACGCCGTAACTGCCCAGGAGGTAGCTGCTGTGCGAGATTCGGGTTAAGCATTTGACGGATACGTGAAACCGAATAAGCTCTGGATACTATTGATTCTATGGTTTTGCTACCAAAGCAATTTTGGGCAAACTACCATTTCCGGAAGGGTATATGACGCCACCAATCTAGAAGCTCTAGGTGGTGCCACCATATCCAATTCCTCTGGTGATTCCGGCACAGCTACCAATAGTCACGGGTATTTCGAATGGCAAGTTCCACCTGGTACAGACACCGTATACATCAGGTATTTAGGTTACCAGGAACAGGTGCTGCCCGTGATGGGGGAACAAGAAAATCTACGGATTCTGCTCTCTGCCGGTGATTTCGAATTGCCTCAATTGGTGGTGCAAGGCACCGGAGTGAGTCAACGGTTCACCAATTGTCCTGTTTCTATCTCCGTGATAGCTCATCAGGAACTAAAAAGAGATAATCAAACCAATATCGCTGAGCCCCTCAATCGAATTCCAGGCCTGTACATGCACAGCGGCACCCTAAATACCAATCGTATTACTATACGAGGTATCGGTTCTCGGTCGCTGTTCAGCACCACCAAGATCAGGGCTTATCTCAATGATATACCACTGACTACCGGAGATGGAGAAACCACCCTGGAAGATGTCGACATGTCCTTACTGGACCGCATAGAAATCCTTAAGGGGCCCTCATCCTCTATTTACGGAGCAGGCCTGGGCGGTACCATAAATATGAAAGTGGCTAAAGCGCCCTATCAGAAAAAAAGTATTTCTTCGGAGCTCAGTCTCGGTTCTTTCGGTCTGCTAAGAAATGTAACCAAGCTGGAAATAAGCGAGGACAAGTTTAATATCAAACTTAATTATAACAACACCCATCAAGACGGCTACCGGGATAATAACGAATTTGATAGACAAAGCCTGAGTCTGTTAACCCAGGTATATCCCGGTAAAGACAATGTACTGACCTTCTGGGGTACCTGGATTGACTTAACGGCCTTTATTCCTTCTTCTTTGGACAGCGCTGCATTTGCGGAAGACCCCAGTCAGGCGGCTTTTACCTGGAGGCAATCGATGGGATTTGAAGACTATGACAAAGGGTTGATCGGGTTAAATTTTCTGCAGATGATCAGCCCGCAATGGGATCTTAGCATTAGTCTTTTCGGCAATCTTCGAGATACTTACGAGTTGAGACCCTTTAATATACTGGAAGAAGAAAGCAAAGCTTTAGGAACCCGATTCCGTTTGAACCATCAGCCCACCATAAACAAAGGCACCATGGAGTGGATAGTAGGAGGAGAGTATTTTAGCGAGCGTTATCAATGGAGAACCCTGGAGAATGTAGATCGCGAACCAGGAGCGGTGCTCAGTGACAATGATGAAGACCGCCGCTACTTCAATCTCTTTACCGAACTCACCTGGGATCTGCCCGCCGGTACTTTGCTCACCGCCGGCATTAATCTCAACAAGACCAAGTACGACTACCAGGATTTGTTTATGGCAGGTGGTATGGATCTTTCTGGAGACTATCAGTTTGAAGCCCAATGGTCGCCCCGAATCGCGGTGAACCACCAATTTCCCAGCAATCGTGCCCTTTATGCCCAGATCAGTCATGGATTTTCACCGCCCACTTTGAGCGAAACGCTAACCCCTGATGGCGCCATAAATCCTGAGATACAGCCGGAGACCGGATTAAATATTGAAGTAGGATCCAGGGGGCAAATTTTAAGATCCAAAATTTGGTATGATGTTTCTATCTATTCCATGTTTATTGAAAATCTATTAGTGGCCCGCCGGATCGGCGACGACCAATTTGTAGGAGTAAACGCCGGGAAAACCAGGCACCGGGGCGTTGACGTAACCCTTAATTATCACTTTTGGAAGTCAGATGCTTATGAATTTCACTTTTGGACCACATATGCTTTTGCCGACTATTTCTTTAAGGAATTTGTGGATGAAGGAAACGATTTTTCGGATAACGAACTTACCGGTACGCCCAGGCACAAATTTAATTTTGGAGCTGACCTAAACCATAAGTCGGGACTTTATGGAAATATTAATTTTCAGTCAGTGAGCTCCATGCCCATAACTGATGACAACAGTGTTCATTCCGATGCTTATGCTTTATTGAACCTCAAAGTGGGTTATAAAAAAGAAATGGGAAAAAGATGGAAGTTGAATATTTATGGAGGCATTAATAATATATGGGATGAAACATATGCTTCTATGTTGTTGGTAAATGCTTCTTCTTTTGGAGGAAGACCACCACGATACTTCTATCCGGGCTTACCTCGTCACTACTATGGCGGGCTGTCTCTGCAGTTTTCACTTTAATAATCCCCCGAAATAGGGTAAATTCAGTAAACATTGTCATAATTACGACAAACTTATGCCAGGGAATTGGGGTTTTGTTAGGGCAAGAGGTTGATCAGAGAAATGAAGGAAAGGTCCTTTTTACTTATGCTAGTGGTGCTATGGGGATGTGAGTCCGCTCTTGATAGCAATCCCCCCGGCAATCCGCCTCCCCCCAGTTCCGGAGATCCCTGGCTGGTGCCCATTACACATGTGTTTGAAGCTACCGGACGTGATGCTATCCCCGCATTAAGCAATCCATCGCTGATTGAAATCAGCGAAGCCGGTTATATGTTCGATCCGGAATTAGTTATTGGATATTATGACGGACAAACAGCTATTGCTTATCCTCATCATATATTGGACTGGCATGAAGTGATCAATCATCAGGTCAATGGTTTTTTTATGACCATTACCTATTGTCCACTTACCGGCACTGGTATCGGTTGGCCGCAAAATATTGACGGCTTTGAAACTGAGTTTGGGGTCTCTGGTCTCTTATTTAATAACAATCTGATCACGTTTGACCGCAACACCGGCAGCAATTGGTCACAAATCACCTCTCAGGCGGTCAACGGACCCAAGATTGGTACCCAGATCCCCATATTTCAATTGGTGGAAACCCGCTGGAGTACCTGGAAAGAAATGTTCCCTGATACCAAGGTAGCTAGCCGTGACACCGGTTGGGACCGTCCTTATGGCCAATACCCCTATGATGATTTTAGGAGTGATCACGACGAACTTTTTTTTCCATTAACAGTAGACGATCAACGCTTACCTCGCAAGGAGCGGGTACACGGACTAATAGTTAATGACCAGGTGAAGGTTTTTCGTTTCGATTCTTTCGGATCTGACAACACCTTGATATTTGACACTTTTCAAGATGAAGAATTGGTGGTGGTGGGCAATGTGGATCGCAATTATGTAGTCAGTTTTTTTCGCAAGTTGGCAGACGGCAGCAGCCCCAATTTCCAGGTTCTAGACGAGGGCAAAGTCATATTAGGGGACGATCAAGGCAACAAATGGGATATTTATGGAAATCCGGTAGCCGGAACTTTGCAAGAACCATTGATTCCCACCAGAAGTTTTATGGGCTTTTGGTATGCCTGGGGGGCTTTTTTCCCCAGTCCTGAAATTTACGATTTTTAGTACCTGCCCCTGGTTTTTATCTTTTTTGAATTGAATAATTCTTAGCTAGGCTCTAGTTTTGCTTCATATTCATAAACTTGAAATAATGCGGGCAATCATTACATTTTTATTATTGGTAATCCCAGCCTTGCTGTACGGGCAATTCGGGGAGACCATTCGCAGCGGACGTCCTGGTCAAGCCATAGGAGCATTTACTGTGGGCAAAAGTGTATTTCAATTGCAGTCCGGAGTTACCTTCTCTTGGGTAGACTTCGACGAATCCAATAACAATCTTCATATTTTTAATCCCAATGCCGTGATTCGCTATGGTGTTGCCGAGAGAATTGAGGTAAGTGGGGTTATTGGTTATACCAGTATTACCGATGAATTTCTAGTGGGTGAAGGACAGGCTCTCAAGGGGATCAGTACCGCACAAGTGGGAGTACGCCTTAACCTACGCGATGGCCAGGGAGTTGGACCCAATATCGGCATACAATCAAGGTTAAGACTCAACACTTTGAGTGGTGATTTCGATCAGGAAAATGTCGGTAATACCACCATTGTAATGGCAACTCAAAGTTTAGGCAACAAATTCGGACTTGCCGCCAATTTGGGAGCTACCTGGTTAGGGGATGGATCGGATGCTATTGGTTCTTATGTTTTAAATCTTGGGCTGGACATCAACGATAAGTTTTCTGTCTTTATTGAAAACTATGGCGCCTTCAGTAATGGTTATTTCAACACGTTTTTCGATACTGGACTGGGCTATTTGGTAAATCCCGATCTCAAGTTGGATTTCAGCACCGGATACGGTAAGAATCAGGGACTTCAAGACTACTTTTTCGATATTGGATTTTCGTGGAGAACTTATCCCAAAGACCGCTAACCACCCAGTCCTGATTATTATCATTTTCATCGAAAGATTGGGTACGCTAATCTAAACTTGACATTTGTCAGTTAATATTTAGGGTCGAACTGGTTATATTTAGGCAAAAGCCCTTAAGATATGACCAAGCTCCATCGAATTTTCACCTTACTTTGTTTAACAGGTGTCTTATATACCGGTTGTGCAGTTAATCCAGTTACCGGTCAGAAGGAACTGATGCTGATGTCGGAACAGCAAGAGATCGCTTTGGGCCAGCAATCCGATCCTGCTATTTTAGCCCAGTTTGGAATCTATCAAGACGAGGCCCTTCAAAAGTTTATAGAAGAAAAAGGCAAAAAGATGGCAGCCATCAGTCATCGACCTAATTTGCCATATGAATTCAAAATTGTGGATTCGCCGGTAATAAATGCTTTTGCGGTACCTGGTGGTTATGTGTACTTCACTCGAGGTATCATGGCCCATTTCAACAACGAGGCAGAATTTGCAGGCGTATTGGGACATGAGATTGGGCATGTCACCGCTCGGCACAGCGCTCGTCAATACAGCAACGCCCAACTGGCCCAGGTACTTTTTGTAGGGGGCATGATCGCCTCAAAAGAATTCCGTCAGTTTGCCAACGAAGCCCAGCAGGCCATGGGACTGTTATTCCTCAAGTTCGGCCGGGATAACGAGAGCGAATCGGATCGGCTAGGAGTCGAATACAGCACCAAAATAGGCTATGATGCTCGGGAAATGGCCGGTTTTTTTGAAACGTTGAATCGCCTGTCTGTAAAGAATGGAGCAGGTGAGATCCCATCTTTTCTTTCAACCCATCCACATCCTTTGGATCGGTTCAACAAAGTAAAAAAACTGTCTGCAGATTGGCAGGCCAAAGACCCTCAAACCAGTTATGCGGTAAATAGGAATTCCTACTTGCAAATGGTTGATGGACTGGTTTATGGGGAAGACCCCCGGCAGGGATATGTGGATAACAGTACTTTCTTTCATCCGGAATTGAAGTTTCAATTCCCGGTTCCCGCCGGTTGGAGGGTGATCAATAGTCCTACTCAAGTACAAATGGCGCCTGAAGACGGTAAAGCCCTTATGGTGTTTACTCTATCTTCCAAGTCCGATTTACAGTCTGCCGCTCAGGAAGCAGTAGAACACTTCAAGCTGACCGTTAGGGAGTCCAAAAACACTACCGTAAACGGTTTGCCGGCTGCGGCTTTGCTTTCAGAGCAGATCACCCAAAATCCTCAAACCGGTGAGCAACAGTCGATAGTGATCTTAACTTATCTGATCCAATACGATAAGTATATTTATGTGTTCCATGGGCTGAGCTTACCGGCGGACTTTAACACCTATGCCGGCAGCTTTTCGCAAACCATGACCAATTTCCGTAAGCTCACTGATCCTAGCAGGATAAATGTAAAGCCTGAACGCATAGCGGTACGCGCGGTACCACAAAATATGACCCTTTCTCAAGCTTTGAATTACTATAAAATTCCTCAGGACCGGCACGAGGAGCTGGCGGTGATTAACGGCATGAACTTGAATGATCCTATTAGCCGTGGGACCTATATCAAGGTAATCGGTTCCTGATAGGAAATAGCAAGAAAAGAGCAACCCCTGGTCTCACCATCAGGGGTTTTTTATTTGCTTCATATTCAATGCTTTATAAATGGGTGTTTTAATTAATAATGGGGTGTTTGACATTAGTCAAAAACTGCTTAAATTAAAAGCATGTGCCAGCGCTACCTCATTCTATTTTGTTTGGTGTTATTCGCATACTATGCAACAGCTCAGTCCGATGATGACCAGATAAACATTTCCATCTTAATTGACTACGATCAAACAGAGGCTCATGAATTTGCGGAATTGATCCAATATGAAATTGATCAGTTATTCGGTAGTAGTTATGACCTTAGGTACGACAAAATTATCTTCTCAAACCTGGTTAATGATTCTACAGAGGCAGCGGTACTCATTCAGCAGATCCTTCAGGATGAATCGGTAGATATTGTGATTGGAGCGGGAGTTTTGATCTCCGGCACTTTGCACTTGCATGCTCCCTTTGAAAAGCTGGTAATGGCCACCTCCGTAATAGACCCTAATTTGCAGCGTATTCCCTATTTTGAAGGCACCAGTGGCTTGGACAACTTTACCTATGTGATCTTGCCCACTGATTTCTACAGGGACTTGGAGGTATTTCACGATATCTATCCCTACCAACACTTGATTATTCTGGTGGACGATTACATCTACCGCAGCGTTGGGGACTCCGATAATAGGGGGGCGGCTTACATGGAACAGGTGAAAGCACAATATCAGGTAATTCCCGTTAAAAAAAGCGCCGATCAGGTGATTTCGCAAATGGACTCATTAGCTGATGCGGTTTACTTCGGTCCCCTGATCGGCCTGGATGACTCCGGAATTGACAAGCTGATCAATACGGTTAATGCCAGGAATCTTCCTTCCTTTAGCATTTATGGACGTCAATTTGTAGAAAGGGGAATCTTAGGGGGTTTAGCGCCAGCTAGTAATTCGGACCGTATTGCGCGCAGGACCGCATTGAACCTGGAACGATACCTGGATGGCAAGAAATTAGCAGACCTGCCGGTACATTTGAATTACCAGGAAGAGCTAACCGTTAATATGGCTACCGCCAGAACCATTGGTTTCAGTCCTGGTTGGGATGTGTTACGTGAAGCGGTTTTGCTGAATGAAGAGGTGACTGACATCACTCGAACACTTGACCTGCAAACGGCTATTGAGGAAGCCCTGGCTACCAATTGGACCTTAGCCATTGCTAATAAACAAGTAGAAGCCGGCCAAAAGGATGTGGTGGAAAACCGTTCTAGTCTATTGCCTCAGTTAGATATATCGGCGACCAGCAGCATCATCGATAAAGACCGTGCGGCTGCATCTTCCGGGCTAAATCCTCAACGACTAACCCAGGGATCTTCAAGTCTAACACAAGTGATTTATTCTGAAGGGGCCTTGGCCAACTATCAAGTGGCTAAAAGACTCCAGGACGCTAGGGTGCAACAACGGGCCACCACCCAGTTAGACGTGATCCTGGAAACAGCAGAGGCCTATTTAAATGTGTTGATCACTAAAACGGTAGAACGTATTCAAAAGGACAATATACGCTTGAACCGTATTAACCTTCAATTGGCCGAAGTACGGCAGGAAGTAGGCTATGAAGGGCCTTCCGATCTGTATCGCTGGCAGAGCAACATTGCTCTGGCCAATATTGAGCTGAACAATGCACAGGCCAATCGCCGGACTGCTGAAATCAACCTGAACCGTATCTTGAACCGGCCCATGGATGAGCTTTACAACACAATAGAAACCGATATACTGGATCCCAATCTGATCACCAATGACCCCAGGCTGGACGGATACGTGAACAATCCGGAGGATCTGCGAAAATTTACGGCATTTATGGTCAATGAGGGATTGAACCTACTGCCGGAAATTAAACAAATCGATGCCAATTTGCAGGCACAGGAACGTTTGATAAAATTGTATCGCCGCAATCTGTACCTTCCGGAGATAGGGGTGAGCGGCGGGGCTAATTATACCTTAAATAGAGGCGGAGCAGGTTCTGAACAACCCTCATTAGGACCAGGAGTAGATATACCTAATGATCTTACCTGGCAGCTTGGTTTATCTGCCAATCTTCCGTTATTCACAGGTGGCAGAAGATCGGCTACTTATCAGCGAGGGATCATTGAATTAGAACAGTTACGCTTCGAAAAATATCAATTGATCAATCAACTCGAACAGCAGATCCGGTCTTCCATGCAGCAAGTGGGGGCCTCTTATGCCAATATTCAATTAAGCAACGAGGCTAAGACAGCCAGTTCATTGAACTTTGATCTGGTACAGGAGGCCTACAAACAAGGAACGGTATCGGTTATCAACTTAATTGATGCCCAAAATCAAGCCATACAAGCACAGCTTAATGCCGCTAATGCCGGGTACCAGTTCATTATTGACATCTTGAATGTTGATCGGGCCATTGGCAAATTCTACAGCCTGTCTACCGAAGATGAAAGAGAGTCTTATTTTATTCGTCTTACGGAATTCACAGAGAACTTTGATAAATAATCATGCATAAACCACATCTACTATTTCTTTTACTGATCCTCTTGGGATGTTCCTCTAAGAAGGAGCCTATAGCGGAAAGCATCAGACCCGTCAAGTACCAGAAAGTGAGCTATACCGGCGGTAGCTTTGGACGCGCCTTTAGCGGAACTGCCATTGCTGGTGTCGAAACTCAATTAAGCTTTAGAGTAGGGGGGATAATCAATAAAGTAAATGTTAAGGTAGGTCAGAAGGTATCGAAAGGTATGTTAATGGCGTCCTTAGATCCTTCGGATTACGAATTGAGTTATGAGGAGTCCGACGCTTCCGTTAAGAATGCCGATGCTCAGGAAAAGCAAACCAAATCCAACTTTGAACGTGTTGCGGTGCTTTATGAAAACCAAAACACTTCGCTGGCAGAATACGAAGCAGCTAAAGCCCAATACGAATCCGCCAAGGCCAATGAAAAAGCAATGAAGCAGCGCCGCAAGCAGGCTAAGTCCCAGTTGAGCTATACCCGGCTATACGCACCAATTTCCGGTATTGTAAACAACGTTTATGTGGAAGAGAATGAAGTGGTGGCCACCGGTAACAATATCGTAACCCTGAGTTCCGGTGACAATTTGGAGGTGCTGGTGGGAATACCGGAATCGTTTATTACCGACATTAACCAAGGTCAAAAAGTGCAGATAGGTTTTACCTCGCTTGAGGACCAGCAGTTTGCTGGAACCGTATCTGAAGTATCCTATGCCCTAAGCTCAGAAACCGCTATCTATCCCGTAACCATTAAACTGGACCAATCCAATAATCAGGTGCGACCGGGTATGTCAGCTGATGTTACTTTTAATTTTCAAGGCACTCAAATCGAGGAGATGCTCATGGTAACCCCTTCTGCCGTGGGGGAAGATCAAGACGGTAATTTTGTATATGTCCTGGAACCCTCGGAAGAAACTAGCTACAAGGTGCGTAAGACCCTTGTTACCGTAGGGAACCTCACGGTTGATGGATTTGAAGTGCGATCAGGACTACAGGAAAATGACCTGGTAGCAACCGCGGGACTGCAATCGTTACTAGACGGCATGACCGTATCCTTATTCGATTCAGCTCCATGAATCTTACTCAGTTTGCCATAGACCGCAATCGCATCACTATTTCCTTACTTGTGATGGTGATCGTTATGGGCCTGGCTATGTACCAAAGCCTCAGCAGAGATAGTATGCCTCCATACACAGTACGGGTGGCTAATGTGATTTCCAGTTTTCCAGGTGCTGGCCCTGACCGGGTTGAGCTGCTGGTATCCGATAAGATTGAAAAGAAAGCTCAGGAGATACCTGAGGTCAAATCCATAACCAGCACCTCCCGTACCGGGTTGTCAGTAGTCAGCGTGGAATTAAAATTTGAAGTTGAGCCTCAGGATCTGCAGGCGGTATGGGACGAATTGCGACGAAAGATACAGGAAATTGATGATCTGCCGGAAGGTGTGGAGCCCGAGGTCAATGACAGTGATATCGGCACGGTTTATGGAATAATGGTGGGCTTGCTAAGTGATGGATACAGCTATGCTGAGATGAAAGAATACGCCGATGATATCAGGGATTCTTTCATCAAATTGGATGACGCTGCCAAAGTAGAGTTAGGAGGTGTTCAAGAAGAGAGAGTATTCGTGGAATACGATGACACTCGGCTTGCAGAGTACGGGATCAGTTCCAGTCAATTGCAGAACATTATAGGCAGCACTAATATTATCAATTCCGGTGGCGAGATTAACCTTCAGGAAGAGCGGATCATTCTAGAGCCCACTGGAAATTTCAACCAGTTGGATGATCTTCGACGTACTATTATTCCTGTGGGCGCAGGAGAGGTACTGTACCTGGAAGACATCACCAATATTACTAAGGGTTATATTAGTCCGCCCAAGACCAAAGTAAGGGTAAACGGCCGGCCGGCTATCGCCCTATCCGTTTCCCTGAGGGAAGATGCCAACATCATCGCTCTGGGTGAACAAGTTGATGAATTGGTTCAACGGTGGAATAGTCAACTACCGCTGGGCCTGGAATTAAGCAGATTAGCCTCCCTGGACGGTTTTGTTCAGCAAAGCATCGACGATTTTATTGGCAATTTGCTTCAAAGTATCGTCATCGTTTTGCTGGTAATGCTAATATTTCTAGGATTCCGTACCGGGATAGTAGTTGCCAGTCTAATACCCCTGGTCACTATTATGACCCTAATGATCATGGGAATGGTGGATATCGGGCTCAACCAGGTGTCGTTGGCGGCGCTAATTATGGCCCTGGGTATGATGGTAGATAATGCTATTGTGGTTTCAGAGTCCATCATGGTGAAAATGGAACTGGGGATTGCTCCTAAAAAAGCCGCTATAGATTCCTGTTCTGAGCTAGCAGTTCCTCTGCTTATCTCAACCCTGACTACCTCTGCTGCTTTCCTGTCTTTCTTTCTGGCGGAGTCAATCATGGGAGATATCGTGGGTCCAATTTTTTCAGTGATCAGTATAGCGTTGTTGTCTTCGTGGCTTATTTCGCTAACCATTATCACACTACTGGCCTATTACTTTATCCGCATAAAGAAGAAAACCACTTCTTCCAACCAAACCAAGTTTTTTAGTATTGACCAGGCTTTAGCTAGTTTAAAGGCTTGGTATCGAGTACTGCTGTTGAGAATACTCAAAATAAAAGGTTGGTTCATTCTAGGGGTAGTAGGATTGTTTGTGCTATCCTTGTTCGGATTTGGTCTGGTGCCTTTCATCTTCTTTCCTGATAGCGAACGCAATCTTATTACGGTGGACATCAACCTCCCTTTGGGTACTAAGATCGAGACCACCGAAAACATCGTGATGAGTATCGAGGACTTTATAGCTGACCAATTGCGGGTTCATGACCAGCAGTCCCGGGGTGTAGTAGATTGGTCCTCCTTTATTGGCCAAGGGCCTGAATCCTATGACCTGGGTTACTCGCAAGATGAAGCTAATTCCAGTTACGCGCATATGCTGGTAAACACCACCAGCGGAGACGATAATCAAATGGTGATTGAGCGGCTGGATGATTTCTGCTTTAATAATTTCCCGGAAGCCGACATCAAAGTAAACCGACTGGGTCAAGGTGGGGGAGGCACCCCTATTGAAATCAGAATATCCGGATCCAGTCCGGAAGAACTGATGTCCATTTCGGATCTGGTAAAGTCGCAACTGAATGGGATTTCTGGAACCAAAAACGTTAAGGACGATTGGGGCCCTAAGATCAAGAAGTTTGTCATCGATATTAATCAGAACAAAGCTCAACGGGCCGGCGTGACCAATCAAGACATCGCCATTTCGTTGAAAACTGTGCTCAGTGGATTCCGCACCGGTGAGTTCCGGGAGGATGACAAAACCTTACCCATAATGATGAGAGGGGAAGATAGCGAGGAACAGACACTGGCCTCATTGGAAACCTTGAATATATACGCCCAAAACTCTGGCCAGAGTGTACCACTGATGCAGGTTGCCAGCATTATTCCCCAATGGCAGTTTGCTAAGGTCAAGCGGCGCGATATCAATCGCACCATCACCGTACAGAGTTTCTTAAAGGAAGGAGCTAATGCCTCGGTGATCATGGGCGAAATGACTCCCTTGCTGGATCAGCAAATGACTAATTGGCCGGCTAGTTACTTTTATGAACTGGGAGGTGATGACGAAAGCACGGCGGAGAACATGGGCGCGGTGGTCACTTATTTGCCCCTGAGCATGTTTATCATTTTGTTGCTTTTAATCGTGCAATTCAATTCATGGAGAAAAACCTTCATGGTGGTGTCTACGATACCTTTGGGAATCATTGGGGTAGTGATGGGACTGTTGATCTTTCGTTCCTACTTCGGATTTTTCGCTTTTCTGGGTACTATTTCACTAGCCGGGATTGTCATAAATAATGCTATTGTGTTAATTGACCGCATCGAAATAGAATTGCGCGACAATCAAAGACCACCGCCGGACGCCGTAGTACAGGCAGCATTACAGCGGTTCCGACCCATAATCCTGACCACCTTCACCACTTCCTTGGGCTTAATTCCCCTGTACCTGGGTGGAGGGATCATGTGGGAACCACTGGCCATTGCCATCATGATCGGTTTGCTGTTTGCCACAGTGATCACTTTGTTATTCATACCGGTACTTTATAGTATCCTATACAAGGTAGACTTTTCCTCTTATGAGTTCCGTGAAATCGAATAAGCTGATACACTGGTGGGAAACGATCTACCAATGGCGATTCTATATATTAATTATTTGTATACTCCCCACCCTGAGCCTTCCGGGTTTCTTTGATGCGGACACCAACCGGAGGATCATTTGGCCCATCAGCCGCACCTTGATCCTGTTCGGCTGTGCCAATGTGATCATGGGCATGAAAAGAGGAAGGCTATTGGTCTTTCTATTAGGCCTGGTATCCACAGGATCAGGCTGGCTCACCAGCTCAGAAATTGACCCCTCCACAGCAGCATTGATAGGTCTCACTCTTTTTGGGCTGTTTATTGCCATAGTAACTTGGGAGTGTCTCCGGCAGATCCATCTGACCGATGAGGTAGACCTTCATATTATAGTAGGATCTATGGCGGGTTTTATGTTGATAGGAATAATCGGAGGAGTGCTATACACGGTAATGCATGTAGCGTACCCCCACAGTTTTAGTAACGTGCCTGCCGGCTTACCCGGTGTTTCCGAACTGGTGTATTTAAGCTTTATAACTGTATTGACGGTGGGTTATGGTGATATAGTTCCCATAACTGAAGCCAGTCGCTTTCTTTCCATTCTTCTGGGATTAATAGGTCAATTCTATATTGTAGTTTTAATGGCCATACTGGTTGGTAAATACCTCTTCAAAATACGTATTGAATGAAATTACAGCATAAGGCAAAGCTTTCCATTCTCCTAACCGACATTGTGGTTTGGACCTTGACCATGTTATTCTATGTGCTGTTGCGTTTCGTGGGACTGTGGGATGTGCCTTTTATTGAAATCGAAGACAGTTTTAACCTGGCTATGATAGCTCGTATCTCCACTGCTGGTGGCATCCTGCTGGGTTTGATTTATGGTATAGCAGATATATTCCTGGACCGAAAATGGCTTAGGAAGCTCTCGTTCGGCAACGGTTTGTTAGTGCGGGGGGTGATTCATTTGTTAATCATACTTGCCATCAGCATAGTGGTTAGAATCAGGGCTTTTCAGTTCTTGGAGATCGAGGTTACCTTAGACAATTTAATGGGCTCGCTGGTTGGCCCGGAGTTGATCATGCTTTTTATATACACAACCCTGGTTAGTTTCTTCATGAACTTTATGCGCCAAATCAATCAAAAACTAGGACCGGGCAACCTGTGGAAATTGCTTACGGGTAAATTTCATCGCCCGAAACAAGAGCAACGGATATTTATGTTCTTGGATCTACGCTCTTCCACCACTATTGCGGAAGTGCTGGGACATATCAGGTTCAGTGAACTGTTACAAGACTGCTTTCAAGACCTGGAAGTGATATTACCCCGACAAGCTGAAGTGTATCAGTACGTGGGCGATGAGGTCATACTAACCTGGGAATTACCCAAAGGACTTCATGAGGGAAATTGTATTTGGGCCTTCTACGATTTTCAAAATTATTTAAAGCAGCGGGACGAATATTATCAGCAGAAATACGGGATTAGTCCGCAATTTAAGGCTGGAATTAATTTAGGCAGCGTAACCGTGGCTGAGGTTGGTTCCATTAAGAGGGAATTCGCTTTTCATGGAGATACCCTAAATACTGCTTCTCGCATTCAAGAGCAGTGTAATCATTTTGGAGAGGATATCCTGATTTCTGAAAGCTTGCATGATAGACTGGGCGAGGTGCCCGGATTACAGCGAAAGAATATGGGCACCTTTAATTTGAAGGGTAAAGTACAATCGACAGATATTTATGCGGTGACTACCGACAACTGATTATTCAGCTTTCACCAAATAATAGTTCTTCTTACCTTTTTGCACCAGCAAGTATTTGTCCTGCAAGAGTTCAAAATCCACTACTTGTGCGGCATCTTCTAATTTAGTCTTGTTGATACTTACCCCGCCACCGGCGATCATTCTTCGTGCTTCACCCTTGGACTTAAAAATGATACCCCCGGTAATCTCTGAAAGAAAATCCGTGACATTAGGTGCCGCACTTAAAGTAGATCGGTCCACATGTACTTGAGGGACACCCTCGAATACCGTTAGCAGCATGGCTTCATCGATTTTTCGCAACTGATCGGCTGTAGATTTTCCAAAAAGAATTTGGGACGCCTGCAAGGCGTTTTCATATTCACTGCGGGAGTGCACTCGGCAGGTAATTTCTTCGGCCAAGGTTTTTTGCAAAGTTCTCAAGTGTGGGTTTCCCTGGTGTTCTCGCTCCAAAGCTTCCACTTCTTCCCGGTCTTTTAGGGAAAAGATTCGGATCAGTTTTTGAGCATCATCGTCAGCACAATTCAACCAAAATTGATAGAATTGGTAGGGCGATGTTCTTGCTGCATCCAGCCACACATTACCCTTTTCGGTCTTCCCAAATTTGGACCCGTCTGCTTTGGTTACCAGGGGAGTAGTCAGGGCAAAGGCTTCACCACCGACCTTTCTCCGGATTAGCTCGGTTCCGGTTACGATATTACCCCATTGATCCGAACCACCCATTTGCAGCTTAACTCCGTGGTGCTGATACAGATGATAGAAGTCGTATCCTTGGAGCAATTGATAAGAGAATTCTGTAAAAGATAGACCAGTTTCCAGGCGATTCTTTACAGACTCCTTGGCAGTCATATAATTGATAGTTATGTGCTTTCCCACATCTCTTAGGAAGTCGATAAATTTGATATCCTTGAACCAATCATAATTATTGACCATTACCGCAGCATTACCTCCCTCTTCAAAATCCAGGAAGTAGCTGAGTTGCTCCTTGATACAGGCTTCGTTATGCGACAGAACTTCTTCACTCAACAATTGTCTCTCTGCAGACTTTCCGGAAGGATCTCCCACCATACCGGTAGCTCCTCCTACTAAAGCCATGGGTTTGTGGCCACACCTTTGGAGGTGAACCAACATCATAATTTGTACCAGATTCCCAATATGCAGGGAATCGGATGTGGGATCAAAGCCAATGTAAGCGGTAGTCATTTCATTCCGCAATTGCTCTTCGGTTCCCGGCATGATATCATGGATCATACCTCTCCATTTCAGTTCTGTAATTAAATCTTGCATCTACAAACCGGACTGGGTATTAACTGCGGCAAATATAAGCAATGCTTGGGTTTCTATGTGTTAGCAGGTAAATATTTTACCCCATAAAACCTGCGGCAATAAATCGTGCATAATATGCTTAAAAGGGCTAAATTAGTGGGCGTTGTTGAGGAGTGCAAATGAGCCTGTAACAACGTGATTTATAAAATATCAATAAATGGGAAATTGTACTATTAATAGATGAATCGGGTATTAGGAGTTATTGAAGGGTCGGGGCCCGGGCCATTGAACATATTACTGGGGGGAATACACGGAAACGAATCAGCGGGAGTAAAAGCCATCAACCAAGTATTTCAGGAGATCAAAACCCATAAGGTAGAAGTAAAAGGTACACTTATAGGTATTGCAGGGAACCTACAAGCACTTTTAAAGAATCAGCGATTTATAGACTACGATCTTAACCGCTGTTGGTTTGAAGAAAAAATGGCCCAAGTCTATCGCAAGGAGCAACACGCACAAGCCGAGGATATTGAGCTATTTGCCTTGCATGAACTTATCATTTCCTATCGCAACAAGCATAAAAGAGGTGAAAAGATCATAATGGATCTGCACACTACCAGTTCAGAAAAAGGCAACTTTGTAGTGATCCCTCAAAATGAAGCTCGACATCCCATCGTACGGGCCTTGAAACAACCGGTGGTGGTGGATCTGCATCAATACCTGAAAGGTACTATGTTACGGTATTTTATGGACAGGGGGTTCCTGGCATTTGCTTTTGAAGGCGGCATGATCGGATCCCAAGAAGCCATAGAATTACACGCTGCTGGCATATGGGAACTGTTACAGGCCAGCGGGAGTATTTCTACCAATACCGAAAAGAGCTCCTTGTCCGAGAGTGAGATTCTGGAAGAATATGCCAGGAACTTACCCCATTTTATCAAAGTCTTATACCATCACTGGATTGAAGATGACGATGAATTTGTTATGCAGCCTGGCTATGAGAATTTTCAAGCGGTAACAAAAGGCGAGATTGTAGCACATGACAGGCATGGTGCGGTTCAAGCACCCGTTACCGGCATGATGTTTTTACCGTTATATCAAAACGCAGGCAACGATGGTTTTTTTATTGTGGAAGAAATTCCGGTGATGGAACATACTTAAATTTTTTATGTCACCACTACAAGTACTGGAAGAGCTAAAAAAGGGCAACTATCAACCAGTGTATTTTTTACAAGGGGATGAACCTTACTTCATCGATCTTATTGCTGATCATATCGAGGAGCATGCCCTTCAGGAAGCTGAAAAAGGGTTCAACCAAATGATCATGTATGGCAAAGACTGTTCGGTGAGCACAGTCTTAAGCAACGCCCGCAGATTCCCTATGATGGCCCCTAGACAAGTAGTGCTGGTGAAAGAAGCCCAGGAGATCACGGACTTTGGCCGGCAGGAAGCCCAAAAAATGCTACAAGATTATCTGGAGCAGCCGTTAGCCAGCACCATATTGGTATTTTGTTACAAATATAAGACCCTGGACGGCCGCAAGGCTCTGAGCAAGACCATAGCCAAGAAAGCTCTTTTGGTGGACTGCAAGAAGCTTTACGACAATCAGATCCCAGCCTGGGTTATGAACCATGTAGACTCCAAAGGATTTAAAATTGATCCTCCCACTGCTCAGCTGCTGGCTGATTATATCGGAAACAATCTGGAAAGGATGAACAGCGAGATCAACAAAGTACTGATCAATCTGCAGCCAGGAAATACCGTGAATACCGACCTGATCCAAAAATATGTGGGAATATCCAAAGAATACAATGTCTTTGAATTGCAAAAAGCCCTCTCTTTCAAAGACAATCTAAAAGCTCAAAGAATTGTACAGTATTTCGGCGCCAATCCAAAGCTTAATCCCGTGATCCCGGTAATAGCTGTACTATTTACTTACTACTCCAAGGTCTTGTTGATCCACCAGAATTCCTCAAAGTCAGAAAAGGCGCTGGCACAAGAACTGAAGATCCGCCCCTTCTTCTTAAAAGAATATTTGCAAGCTGCCCGCAACTATACCAGAGATAAAGTAATTGAGAACATTCACCATTTGAGGGTAGCCGATCTGCGAGTTAAGGGTATTGGCAGCAACCAGTCACAGCCCGGAGAGGTCTTAAAGGAGCTGATTTTTAAACTGATGCATTAATGGTACGCTTTTTGAACAATCAGATTGAATTAAAGGGTAAACTTCACAATAATTACCCGACTGTAGTGTTATGTTTACGTGATTTGAAGCTGTGTTATGTTTAGGATCATTTTTGTTTCGGCCCTGATACTATGGGCCACCACCCTGGAAGCACAAAATACCCTTTACGATCTTAGAGAGGACAAGGATTTTAGAGAGGGTATGGAGTTGCTGCACAAAGAAAAATACGCTGCCGCGCGTCAGACCTTCGAACATTACCTCAGACAAAATCCTGAAGGTATTAATAAAGAAGAGGCTCTTTACTATCGGGCTTTCAGTGCTTTAAATCTGTATCATATCGATGCCGAAGAACTTTTTGAAGAGTTCATCCACAAGTACGATTATCATCCCAAATCGGCCTTGGCCTATTATGAATTAGGCGACTTTTATTTCAGAGATAAACAGTACGAAAAATCCATAGGGTATTTCGAAAAGGTTCCGCTGGCCAAAATCGATCCCCCACAGCAGCTGGAAACCAGATTTAAACTGGCCTATGGCTATTTCGGGCAGAAAAAATTCGATCAAGCACTGGAGAAGTTCAATCAGATTAAAGTTGCACCTAACAAATATACGGCTGCCGCCAGTTATTATGCGGGCTTTATTGAATACCGCAACGGGGATTATGAGGAAGCGCTTAGCGATCTACAAAGAGCAGAAAAGAGTCCGGCTTATGCCAGTTTAGTACCCTACATGGTAGCCAATGTTTATTACAAACAGCGTCGGTTCGATGATCTGTTGGACTATACGGAACAGGTTTTAACTCGCACCGATATTCGCAATGCGGATGAGATCTATCTGCTGGCAGGAGAGGCCTACTATTTTAAAGGAAATTTCGAAAAAGCTGCTGAACACTTTAATACCTATGCCAAAAGAGTTAAGAGAAAACCCCAGAAGGACATTCAGTATAAACTGGCTTATGCACAGTATGTAAGTGGAGATGAAGCAGCAGCGCTGGAAAATTTCAAGACTTTGGCTTCCAGGGACGAAGAAATTGGACAGTTCTCTTCCTATTACCTGGGTGAGATCTATCTTAAGCAGGAGAACCTAAAATATGCTGCAACCTCTTTGGATAAGGCCAGAAAAGATCCTTACAACGAGGAGATCAAAGAGGCGGCCAGTTTCAAATATGCCAAGGTACAATACGACCTGGACAATTATCCAGAAGCCATCGAGGCATTAGAACAGTTCCTAACTCAGTATCCTCAAAGTAAAAATAAGAAAGAAGCCGATGATCTGGTCAGCGAAGCCTACCTACATACTAATAATTACACCCAGGCTATTAAACATCTGGAATCCTTGCCGGACAAAAGTGAACGAGCTCAGAAAGCCTATCAAAAAGTCACCTATTTTAAGGGTACAGAGTATTTCAATAATGGCAAGTATCGCAATGCGGTAAGTATGTTTGAACGATCCTTGCAGTATCCCTTCGATAAAGAAATAATAGTATTGGCCCACTATTGGGCGGCCGAAGCATATTCCATAGGTAAAAAATATCCGCAGGCCATTGACAACTACAGCGCCGTAGTCCGTGAGGCGCCTACAGCACAACATGACAAGTATATCAAATCCCGATACGGATTGGGATACGCCTACTACAATACCCAGCAATATCCGCTGGCCTTGGAACAATTTGCCCAGTACACGAAGTCCGCACAACGCAACAGAGACAAATACTTTTATGAAGATGCCCTGCTTCGATTGGCCGATTGCCACTATGTGCTGAAGAATTACACGCAGGCAGTAACCGGTTACGATCAGGCTATTGCCAGGAGCAGTACCGAAGCTGATTACGCTTATTATCAAAAGGGATTGATATTGGGAATTCAAGGAAAAGCTCAATCAGCCAAAGACAATTTCAAGAAGGTGGTGCGTAATTTTCCTCAATCCCGGTTCGTAGATAATGCTATTTTTCAAGGGGCTCAATTGGAACTGGAGGGAGGTAACTATCAGGCTGCGATTAACGGGTACAGCCAGCTAATCAATGGCTATAGTAAGAGCTCCCTGGTACCCTTCGCACTCACTAAAAGGGCCATCGCACACTATAATTTACAGAATTACCAGTCTACTGTGGACGACTATAAATTGGTATTGGACCGATACATTAATCATGAAAGCGCAAATGACGCGCTCATTGGATTGCAGGAGGCACTGAATCAATTGGGCAGGCCCGGCGAATTTGATGCTTATTTAGCCAAGTACAAACAAGCCAATCCCGGGAACTCCTCCCTGGCCAGTATCGAGTACGAGTCAGCTAAAAATCTTTACTTGAATGAGGATTATCAGGCAGCAATAACCAAGCTGGAAACCTTTATCTCCTCATATCCGGATCACAATAGCGTGTATGAAGCGCGGTACTATACGGCGGAATCACATTATCGGTTAAAGCAAGATCGGGAGGCCATGCGTTATTACAAGCAGGTCATTTCTGACAACCGGATATCACAAGTAAACCGCTCTTTACGGAGGATGGGGGATATATTAAGCCGTCAAGGACAATACCGGGAAGCCATAGACTATTACCAACAACTGGAATCCGCAGCCAGCACCAAAAAAGATCAGTACTATGCATGGAACGGTTTAATGCTGTCGCACTATGAAGTTGGCAATTTCCCGGATGTCGATGGCTATGCCCGAAAGATCCTGGAACAAGGAAATGTGAGCACTAACGCCAGAAATCAATCGCTCTTATATCTAGGCAAGTCGGCCTATCAACAAAAAGACTATGCCACCGCCACCGATCATTTTTTGAATACCTTAAACTCTGCTCAAGACGAATACGGTGCGGAAGCCCAGTATATGCTGGCTAAGATTCAATTCGAACAAGGCCAGTTTCAATCGTCAAACGAAACCTTATATGACCTGAATAATAAATTTGGAGCCTATGATCTGTGGCTGGGAAAATCATTTCTGCTGATTTCAGATAATTACGTGGGGCTGGGTGAAATCTTCCAAGCCAAGGCAACTCTAAATTCTATAATAGAAAATGCTCCGCAGCCTGAAATTGTGGCGCAAGCAAAGAAGAAATTGGCCAAAATTGAGCAGGATCATCCGCAGACAGAAGCTTATGAGGAAAGCATTGATGACGGTCTAGAACTAATAGAGAATTGAAGGTTATGAAACGGGATAACTTCATAGGGTTTATATTAATGATGCTCATGTTCATGTGGGCTTCCACCGTCCCGGTACAGGCCCAGCAAGAAAATTGGGAGGAAGACGGTGAAATTCAAGATGCCGAGGTGGTGATTGAAAAGGACCGGCAAATTACCTTGCCCCCCGCTAGCCGTAGTTACGAGAAAGTGGCACCTCTGCCACTGGAGGTTGACCGCTCTAACCAGTCTTATCAATTCGACAGGATTGACTATCAGACCACCGCATTCACCCCAAATATTCGGGTTCTCACCATTAAGGATCAGCCATTACCAAAACTATATGGCAATTATCTCAAAGCTGGAGTAGGGAATTACGGCACCTCGTATCTGGAGGGTTACTTTAATAATAAGCGCAGCGATACTTATGTAATCGGAGCTAAGATAAAGTCATTGGCATCATCCAGAGGGCCGGTGGATAAAGACAACTCTGCGGCCAGCGACTTATCACTGGGATTTGACGGTTCCTATTTTACGGAGGGTGTTATCTTCAATGGTAAGGCAGAATATGAAAGAATCAAAAGATTTTTCTATGGTTACGCTCCCGGAAGCGAGGTGGACCGCGATACCCTAAAGCAGGTATTTAATAAAGTACTGATATCATTGGGGCTGGAAGACAGCAACAAGAACCAGGACCTCGATTATTCACTTCAAGGGTACTACGTGTCTCTGGAAGATCGATTTGACACCAGTGAGGACGAGGGGTCCTTTAATTTTGCTGGTAGCTATCAATTTAATGATAAAGTCAAATTCGCGGTAATCAGTGACCTGTACCTTACCAAATATTCACATTTCGGATCAAGTATAAACCGTAATTTATTCAGGTTAACCCCCACCGTGATCACCAACCTGGATGTATTCAAGGTAGAACTAGGTATCAATTTGGTTTATGAAAACGACACCATCGCCAATGCTGATAAAGTACACATCAGCCCAGTAGCCAAAGCTTCTTATAATGTAACAGACAATCTGGTGTTTTATGCCGGACTTACCGGAGATGTAAACTACCGATCATGGCGAAGCTACACCAAAGAGAACCCTTGGTTGGCACCCGGAGTTGCGTTGTCACACAACATCAAGAAGATTGCCCTGAATGCCGGAATTAAAGGAGAATTGTGGGACGATATTAACTTCAATACCGGCTTTGAAATTGGGGCCTATGACAATCTGGCATTTTTCGCCAATAACGCTCAAGACAGCACCAAGTTCGACATTTTGTATGATCGTGATAATCCCGCCATTATACATTTTTTTGCGGAGCTTGGATACAGTAAAGCTCAGAGATTTATTATTAATTTGAAAGGAGAGTGGTTTGGTTATGACACTGAAGAAGTAGGGGAAGCCTGGGGCCGACCTACTTACTCGATAGGAGTTAGCGGAGCCTATAACCTTTATCAGAAATTCATTTTAGGAGGAGGCATCACCGCCATGGGAGGGATCAAAGGCCTGAATCAGCAGAGTGGAACGGTGCGCAGTCTTGATTCCATGTTCGATGTAAACATCAAGGTTGATTATCTTTTTTCACCCCGATTTTCTGCTTTTGTGATCGGCAAGAACATGGTTTCTCAAAACTATGAACGGTATTTGAACTATCCTGCTAAGAGCATATCGGTGATCGGAGGCATTACCTATTCCTTCTGATCCGATATATTGGTAAAATGGGTTGTGACGACTGAATAATTAATTTACATTTGCGTTAATTCATAAACCGCAACATTAACCAAAAATGGCCGAAGGGTTTTCCAAATCAGATAAGAACTATGGGCTGCCCAACGTGGAACTGACACCCATAGACCGGGGTCAACCTGCTGTGGCAAAAGCTGCCGCGGTAACCCCCCGAAAAGAACCACCCAAAAAAGAACGACGATGGCTTCCTGTCCTGGTTTTAGTGGCCGTGAGTTTGATAGCGGTATCGTTGCTGTATTATTTTTTCTGGGGGTCAAAGTCTACCGATAGTGACAACCAGTCCTTAACCCAAACTACACAGGAAGATCAGCAGACCCTGGAGGGAGAGAACTCTGATTCCCCACTGGCGGCGGTCGACTCGGCAAGTATATCTGAAGCTACAGAGATTTCCGAAGATCCAGCAAATGAGGAGGTTGTGCTGGATGAACCTGGCTCTATCGCCACAATTTCCGAACGCACCCAGCGTTATTACATTTTCCTGGGCAGTTACAAATTCAAAGCTTACGCGCGCAGACATGCTGAAAGATTGGCTGAAGATGGCTTTGCCGTCAAACTAATTACTCCAGACAATTGGGTTGGCATGAGGGTTGCAGTAGGTAATTATGCCAGCGCCGCAGAAGCCAGCACGGACGCTGCTTTTATTAAGGATAAATACGGTAATGAAGTTGTTGTTTCTAAATATTAAGATGATTTTAACCCAAATTACGACTACTTCGGTAGATAGTGTGGCGCTGGAACAAGGTGCAGAGACTATAAGGGTGATTGATTTACTTTTTAAGGGGGGCTTTATGATGATTCCTCTGATCTTGCTTTCTATAATCGCCGTTTACATTTTTACGGAGCGAGTCCTCACCATTAAAAAGGCCTCCAATACTCCGGGACATTTTACAGACAAGATCCGACAACTGGTGGGACAAGGAGACATCAGCGGTGCCCGCATATTGTGTACTCAAACCGACACGCCCATCGCCCGTATGATCGAAAAAGGTATCACCCGCATCGGGAGTCCTTTAAAGAACATTGAAGTTGCCATTGAAAACGTGGGCAAGATTGAGATCTTCAAACTTGAACGCAGGTTGAGTACATTGGCCACTATTTCGGGAGCTGCGCCAATGTTGGGATTTCTGGGCACGGTAATCGGTATGATAAGAGCCTTTATCGCTATTGCCCAAGAAGAAGGTTCGGTTAGTCCAAAATTGCTCTCTTCAGGTATATATGAAGCGATGCTTACTACCGCAGTAGGATTGTTTGTAGGTATTCTGGCCTACCTGGGATACAACTATTTAGTATCACAGGTGTCGAAAGTGATTCACAAAATGGAATATAATTCCATCGATTTTATTGATCTGCTACAAGAACCCCGTTAGATATGGACTTAAGATCGAAACATAAGGTTGATCCAGCATTTAGCATGTCGTCAATGACCGACATTATTTTCCTGCTGTTGATCTTTTTTATGTTGACCTCTAATTTCATCACTCCTTCCGGGCTGCCGGTTAATCTACCGTCAAGTAAGAGTTCTAACATCGTGATGCAAAAAGTAACCGTTACCGTTACTCCGGATCTCCAATACTTTGTCAATGCTCAAGCTACTACGATCAGTGGTTTAGAAGGTCTCTTAAGGAATGAACTGACTGAACAAGACGGTGTGGTAGTGTTACACATCGATAAAGAGGTTCCGGTGGAACATCTTGTACGTGTGGCTGGGATTGCCACTTCCTTGAATGCCAAAGTATCTATTGCCACTAGTCCCGAACTAACGCCATGAGTACACAGGAGAAAAAGAACGATAGAGTGGGGATGGGTGTATCTATTGGGATACACGCAATACTACTGATTCTTTTCATTTTCCTGCTAGCTTGGAAAGAACCTATTCCACCCATTCCGGAATACGGCATTGAACTAAATTTTGGCCTGGATCAGGCTGGGTATGGAGAAGTTCAGCCCACTACCCCTGCCAATGATAGTCCGGAAACCGTAGAAGATGCTGCACCCGAGGAGCCCGCTGAGGCCGAGCAGGTGGCTGAAGAGAGTGAGCAGGAAAGTGAACCGGTAGAAACAGATCAACAACCAGAGGTCATTGAAGAACCTCAACCAACTACCACCAGCGAACAGAAGGTAACCACTCAACCAACCCCGAGCCCCACTACTGTAGAGGAGAAACCCAAAGAGCAACCTAAAGTGGAGCCGAAAAAAGAAAAACCAAAGCCTAAGCTCAACCCCGCGGCCAGTTACCCCGGTAAAAACAACAAAACGGATGGAACACAAGGCACTAGCGGTACCGCCAAAAACCCCAGCAGCAGCAATCAAGGCGATCGACCAGGGGAGACCGGCGATCAGGGCGACCCGGAAGGTAGCCTCGATTCCCGGGCCTTATACGGCAAACCCGGCGGGGGAGGTAATGGTGCGGCATTGGAAATGTCCGGATGGAATTGGGATTATTTACCTAAGCCTGCCGACACCAGTAATGAAAGCGGTCGTATCGTTTTTGAAATAAAAATCGACGAAGATGGGGAGATTATATCGGTGAGAACCATCGAAAAGACCGTTAGTGACGCTGTGGTAAAGATATATCGAACGGAAGTAGTGAAACTGACGTTTAGCCGCACATCCGATAATTTGCAAACGGCTAGCACCTCAACGGGTCGTATTACTTTCATCATAAAATCCCGATAATTACCCTTACCTTAAGAGTGATTGAGCGCAAGTTTTAATAAATTCGCCCGATCATGACTTACCAGGAGTGCCTTGAGTTCCTTTTCAATCGTCTGCCGCTTTATCAAAAAAGCGGAGACCGAGCCCTGAAATATGATCTCAATAATATCCAGCAGTTATGCGCAAGCCTGGGCAATCCTCAAGCAACCTTCAAGTCGGTACATGTAGCAGGCACCAATGGTAAGGGTAGTACCTGTCACGCATTGGCGGCCATCACTCAGCAAGCCGGTTATAAGACCGGGCTGTATACGTCACCGCACTTAAAGGATTATCGCGAAAGGATCAGGGTAAACGGTATGCCTATCGGGGAGCAGGATGTAGTGGCCTTTATAGTCTCCCAGGAGGCTCTGATAGAAAGATTGGAACCATCATTTTTTGAATTAACCGTGGCTTTGGCCTTCCATCATTTTTCCCAAGAAAAAGTGGACATAGCGTTTATTGAGGTAGGGCTGGGTGGCAAATTGGATAGCACCAATATCCTAGAACCTATAATATCTTTAATAACCAATATTGGACTCGATCATGAAAACATTTTGGGAGATACCCTGGAAAAAATTGCCCGAGAGAAGGCAGGGATCATTAAAAGCAACATACCGGTAATAATAGGAGAGAAGAGTCCACAGACTGCGCCAGTGTTTAAAGAAAAAGCTCAAACGGTTAATTCCCCCCTGAATTTCGCAACTGACCAATATAAGGTAAGAGTATTGAAGTCCATGCACGAACTGGTTTTGGAAATTCACCAGGAGGGAAGTTTACGGTTTTCGCAGTTGCAATTGGATCTTAAGGGACCTTATCAAAGTCAAAACATACCTGGGATCTTAAGCTGTGTAGACTTATTGAACCAAATGGACTATACCATTAGCGATGATCATATCAGCGAGGGCCTGCAGAACATTGTGGCCAGCACCGGTATTATGGGTCGATGGCAACAAATTGACGACAATCCTACGGTAATATGTGATACCGGACACAACAAAGCCGCCTTGGAGCACCTGGTCAGTCACCTGTTGAATACTTGTAGTGGTGAGCTGCACATGGTCCTGGGATTTGTAAATGATAAAGACATTAAAGGTATGTTAACCCTGCTGCCAAAAGCGGCTCATTATTATTTTTGCTCGGCGCAGGTTCCCCGTTCTATGGAAGCAGCGGAATTGTTACAAGTAGCCGCTAGACATGGATTAAAGGGCATGGCTATATCCAATCCCAATGAAGCTTTAGCCGAAGCATATAACCGAGCGGCCTCCAATGATCTTATATTTGTAGGTGGGAGCACATTCGTGGTTGCGGAAATTTCCGGGTTATAATATGCGCAGGAAACAACATAAATTTAGTGAAAACGAAGCCAGAACCAATGTCATTCAGGAAGGCAAGGAGTTATTTGACACCATAAAAGGTCATTGGCGCGATCGATATTTTAAAAACCACAACGATATTGTGCTGGAAATAGGATGTGGTCGTGGAGAGTATACTATCGGTTTGGCCCAGCTACATCCTGGAAGAAATTACCTGGGCGTAGACATAAAGGGCGACCGTATATGGAAGGGGAGTAAAACTGCGGAAGCCTTGCAGCTGTCAAATGTGGCCTTTTTACGCACCCAAATACAAGTACTGGAGCGTTTCTTTGCTAATGGGGAGGTAAATGAAGTATGGCTCACCTTTCCCGATCCCCGGCCAAAGAAGAGTGACATAAAACGCAGATTGATCCATCCTCGGTTTATTGAAATCTATAAAGCTATCTTAGCTCCCGGAGGAACCATCCATCTTAAGACCGATAATCAAGTCTTTTTTGACTATGCCCTGGAAGTACTCTCGGTCTATCCGGGAGTAAAAAATCTTCAGTACTCATACGATGTTTATCAGTCTCACTTGATATCCGAAGAATTGAAAATCAAGACCCACTACGAGCAACTCTTTGCCGATCAAGGCTTTTCCATCAAATACCTATCATTTCAATTATAGATACCTATAATAGGCGTATCTAACTTATTGTCAGAAACTAATGAACTGTGCATGCTATTAATGCAACATTTTTGCATTTCCTACGTAATATAATTATGATATCATTTTAATATCATTAAACCATTTACATAACTATGAATAAAGAACAAACTTACACCCCTTACAATGGCTATTTAATTCTTTTGATCCTCTTATTTGTGATAGGCGGGTCCCTGGCGGCTCTCATTGCCATTCGCATCCCATGGTTTGCCATTTCCCTGTTTATCGGTGTGTTCATGTGCATCGGCTTCACTACCGTATATCCCAATAGCAGTAGGGTACTGACCTTGTTTGGAGACTATCAAGGGACCATTAAGGACAATGGATTCTTTTGGGTGAATCCGTTTTATCTGCGAAAAAGGATATCATTACGAGCACGAAACCTGGACAGCGAGCGCGTCAAGGTCAATGACAAGCTGGGTAATCCTATTATGATCAGCGTGATCCTGGTTTGGCAGGTGCGCAATACTTTCAAGGCGGCCTTCGAGGTTGACGACTTTGAAAGTTTCGTCAGAGTACAGACGGATGCCGCGGTGCGAAATCTAGCCGGCAGTTACCCTTATGATAATTTCGAAGATGAAGCAGCAGAAATTACCCTGCGGTCAGGTGTAAAAGAGGTAAACGAGGCCCTAGAAGCACAATTGCATGATCGGCTGGAGATCGCCGGTATCGAGGTGATTGAGGCCAGAATAGGGTATTTGGCTTATGCCCAGGAGATAGCGGGGGCTATGCTTAGGAGACAACAAGCCACTGCTATAGTTGCAGCCCGTCACAAGATCGTAGAAGGCGCTGTAAGCATGGTGGAAATGGCACTGGAGGATCTATCTAGTAAAAACATTATTGACCTGGACGAGGAGCGAAAAGCAGCCATGGTCAGCAACCTGATGGTGGTGCTTTGTGCTGACAAGGACGTGACCCCAGTAGTTAACTCCGGAACTTTGTATCAATAATGTCCAAAGTATTTTTTAGCGAAACCCAGAATTTTGATCTGCTCTGGATGAAAATAGTAATGATCACCGCTAGTGCTGGTGCGGTGATCCCCTTGCTGATAGCTAGTTATCAGCAAATGGTACTGGACAAACCCTGGGGTCAGCAAGCTCCTTCAGATTTCAGTTTATTGTACATCACATTAGCCATGTTGTTAATCGTGATCGGCGTCAATGTGATGATCTTCAGTTCTAAATTGGAAACCAAAATTACCGCCGACAGCATTCAGTATCGATACCGTCCCTTTGTTTTTAATTGGAGAACAGTAATGGCCGATGACCTGGAATCTGCCCAACTACGTCGATACAATGCCTGGCTGGAATACGGAGGACGAGGTTTCAAATTCAGATTTATTGGCAAAAAGGGCCGGGCCTTAACCATTAGAGGCGATCAGGGTCTGCAGCTGCTATTTAAAAACGGCAAAAAGCTCCTGTTGGGTACTCAAAGACCACAAGAGGCGAACATTGCGCTTCAGAAATTCTTGAAGCCTAGAATCGAATAGTATGGCAAAGAAAAAGGCATTCGCTTTAAGAATTAACCCCGACACGCTGAAGGAATTGGAGAAATGGGCTCAGGATGAGTTCAGAAGCGTAAATGGGCAAATTGAATACTTGCTTCAAAAAGCCCTGAATGATCGTAATAAAAGGCGTAAATGAAGGATTTCAAGCCAGATCATCTACTTCCAAGGCTTCCAGCATGTCGGCCAGGTCATCAAAATCCCTATATCCGGGCTTTATTTCATGCCCTCCCTTTAGGGCTATTCCTTTAAGTCCTTGGTGCAACCAGAAATCGATATCATGCGGTGAAATAAGTCCATCAAGTAAAATGGGGTATTCTTGACACCAGGCGGCTATTTGCTTCTGAAAGTCCGCGTTTACCGGGTCCGTGATTTCCAATAAATAGTAGTCCGTTACATTTTTAAAATCCTTCAGGACCTCAGAAGTATTGGAACTTTGTCCCTCAGGTATCCGTATCATCAAAGGGCAGGGTAAATCCTCTAAATCACTTTGGTAAGGTTGGCTAACCTGGATTATATCAATGGGGTATTTATCGCGAACAGTGGGCCAATGCTCCATCAGGAATTTATCAAATTCTCCCACCAACGATACACCGGAAACCCAACCAGTAATGGTCATGAAGGTTTGGGGATCAATACGGTCAGTACTTCGGGGGTCGAGGTTAAATCCCATGAAGTCTACGCCCATGCCCGCCACATATCGGGCATCACTTAAATTATTTACTGAACTTATTTTAACCGGACATTTAAGCGCCATGAGCCTCTAGAAATTACCTGAACAAAGTAAACTAATTTATTGTTTGTAAGTAACTTTGTGAGTTTAAACTTGCAGAATTCTATCTTTGTACTGGAGATTTTCACTATGGACGACTATGGACGCAAGGGAAATAGAAAAATTGGTGGAAGCCCATTTAGGGCTGGATCTAAAGGAGGCAGAAGAGGACCTAATAGCGGGAAAGAAGGTGCAAATTAAAGTTCCGGGTGACAGTCCGGCTGAACAGATATCTAATATATCGGCAGCCATTTGGATTGTAGAGAAGATGCGGAAAGACGCCTGTGATTTCCGCACCGCCCTAACGGATTATCTAGAAAAAATACCAGGGACCCATGAGTAAAAAAGGTCGTGTACTAGTGGCTATGAGTGGAGGTATCGATAGCTCCTTAGCAGCGGTATTGCTGCATGAGCAAGGCTATGAGGTGATCGGCATGACCATGAAAACATGGGATTATGCCAGCTCAGGAGCCTCCAAAAAAGAAACCGGTTGTTGCAGTCTGGATTCCATAAACGATGCCCGTAATATTGCCGTATCACTGGGATTCCCCCATTACATCCTGGATATCAGAGAGGAGTTTGGCGACTATGTAATTAATCATTTTACCTCAGAGTACTTAGACGGCCGTACCCCAAATCCCTGTGTGCTCTGCAACACTCATATCAAATGGGATGCTTTGCTTCGCAGAGCCGATCAATTAGATTGTGAGTTTATGGCTACAGGGCACTATGCCAATGTTCGGCTGGAAAACGACCGCTATGTCATCTCTAAAGGTAAAGATCACCTCAAGGACCAGTCATACGCCCTTTGGGGGATATCTCAAAAGAGCCTAAGCCGTACTCGCTATCCATTGGGAAATCTTACCAAAAAAGAGATTCGTGAAATGGCTCTGGAGCGCGGTTTTAATGAATTAGTCAATAAACCGGAGTCATATGAGATCTGTTTCGTCCCGGACAACGATTACCGTGGCTTTTTGAAACGGCGGGTACCAGGTCTGGAACAGCAGGTTCAAGGAGGCGATTTTGTACTGGAAGACGGTTCTGTTGTAGGATCCCATGAAGGGTATCCGTTCTATACTGTGGGCCAACGCAAAGGTTTAGGTGTTGCTTTGGGTTATCCTGTTTATGTTACTGAAATTCAAAAAGATAAAAATCGAATAGTACTAGGAACATTTGATGAACTTGCCCGCAACGGCATGTATGTGCATCAACTAAATATGCTGAAGTATACGGAGCTAGGTCCGGATAGAATGGAGGCGGTCACCAAGGTACGATACAACGATTCAGGAACCGCCTGCGTCCTGGAACAAGCAGGGGATGTTATGAAGGTATTTTTTGGAGCCGGTGTCCATGCCATCGCCCCGGGGCAAGCCGCCGTATTTTATGAGGACGACGACGTCATAGGCGGAGGATGGATTGCCTCCAGTTTCAATCAAAGGAATAATTGATGCCGAAAGTTTACCTGGCTTTATTGGGCTTGTTGCTAGCCTGCAGTTCTGAAACTATACCACCGGATCCCGATGGGGTGGGTTTTACCTATTATCCTTTACAAGTAGGGAATTTCAGCATCTATCAGGTACATCAGGAGGAGTTCTCAATCTTTGCCCAAAGCGACACCTTTGATTTTCAGATCAAGGAATTGGTGGTGGATTCATTTCCTGTACAAAATGAATTTACCTATGTTCTACATCGCTTCAGTAGATTAGATGATACCCAACCTTGGGATTTAGATTCCGTTTGGACCGCACGACGAACCGCTAATCATGCTATTCGTGTAGAAAATAATGTTCCTTTTGCTAAAATTGTGTTCCCTGTAGTACTAGATAAGGTATGGGACGGCAATGTATTCAATACGCGGGGGCCTGAAGATTACCAAATTACTGATGTGGGTGGATCCTGGGACACACCAGTCGAAAACTTTACCAATACCCTAACTGTTTTTGAGAGCCAGGAGCCCGATACGCTTATCTTTCAGGATATCCGTCAATCAGTATACGCCAGGAATGTGGGCCTAATCTACCGATTTTCCAGTATATTAGACTTTTGCAACAGTGAACCCAGTTGCTTGGGGACCTTAGAAGTTGGCACTAAAATTGAGCAGGTTTTGATTGAATATGGAAAGGAATAGGGGTTTTTGGATATTGATGTGCGGGTTCTTTCTAACCTTGAACCTACCTGCCCAGGATCATAGGTTCATGGTTTTCTTTAGTGATAAAGGTACCGCCTACAGCTTGGATGAGCCTTTGGAATTCCTCAGTCAACGCGCAGTGGACCGTAGGGTACGTCAGGGTATTTCCCTAATCGAGCAAGATCTTCCAGTAAATCCTTTATATATACAAGGTCTCAGGGACCTGGGAATCAGCGTATGGTACAGCACTAAGTGGTTCAATGGAGTCCTGGTGGAAACCGATTCCACCCAATTAGGCACCATTGAATCGCTTTCCTACGTCACTGGAGTGGAGCATGTGGCTCCAGGCCCATTGTTGCCCCAAACAGGCAAGGTCAAATCATTTAAACATAAAAAACGCCAGGTTACGGGGTCCAGGACGCAATCCACTGACTTTCAAAACCAAATTCTCGGAATTGACGAGATGCATAATAGCGGATTTAAGGGTGAAGGAATGCTAATAGCGGTTTTTGACGGGGGATTCGAAGGCGTGAGTACTGCTATGGCTTTTCAGCATCTTATCACCGGCAACAAAGTCCAATTTGCCTATGACTTTGTAGGAAACAGCTCTAATGTATACCGTTACGATGATCACGGCACCCGGGCGCTTTCAGTCATTGGCGGGAATGAAAGCGGAGCATTTACAGGAGGGGCCTATGAAGCCGATTTTGTACTGTGTGTAACTGAGGACGTGTTTAGTGAATACCGTGTGGAAGAATACAACTGGGCTTTTGCAGCGGAGGCAGCGGATAGCGTCGGCGTGGACATTATCAATACTTCCTTAGGCTATAATATATTTGATGACGACGGCATGAACTATACCACCGACGATCTGGACGGCCAAACCACGGTGATCTCACAAGCAGCCAGCATAGCAGCAACTAAGGGAATGGTATTAACGATGAGTGCCGGTAACAGCGGCAATACTTTGTGGCAGAAGATCACCGCTCCGGCGGATGCCCTGGACGTGTTGGCAGTTGGGGCTATCAATTCAGACTCGATTAAGGCAAGCTTTAGCTCTTTCGGGCCTAGCGTCGACCAAAGAATAAAACCTGACGTGGTGGCACTCGGTGTTTCCACCGCGTTGATTAATAGCAGTGGTACTCTGGTGTTCAATAACGGCACATCTTTCTCCTCTCCGCAAGTTGCAAGTTTGGTGGCTGGTTTTTGGCAGAATAACCCGGAATTGAACTATAGGCAAGTTATTGCATCCATAAAAAATTCCGGGGATCAGGCCTTAAATCCCGACAATGAAAAAGGGTCGGGTATACCAAATTTTATCCGTGCTGGCCAGGTAATACTGGAACTGGATGAAGAACGTTTGCAAAAGGCGATTACTCTATTCCCTAATCCCTTGGGTCAGTACTTATTTTTAGTAAGCAAGCAACCAATAACTGAAGCCTGGCTTACCATGCATAGTATAACCGGACAAGGAGTAGTCGATAGCAAGCTTAGCAATATCAAGGCTAACCAAAAGGTCCCCGTCGACCTGCCGGCTCTGGACCCGGGAGTGTACATTGTAACCCTGCGATCGGATCGGCATACACAAAGCTTTCGATTAATAAAATATTAATCCCTCATAGTTTGTGGTCCCCATGGGCGCCGGTAATTTTTTATTATATTAAGGTTGAAAACCAACCAATACCCGTCACAGTTATGAAACAAATTATTACCACCGCCCTTACCCTATGTGTTTGCCTGATATTAGCATCGTGCTCCTGTGAAAGATTCAAAGAAGCCAAGTCGGCTATTAACAATGTTAAAAACCTAAAAGACGCCGCTGAAAATATGCAGGAGAATTTGGAGCAAGCAGAAGAACGATTGGAGGAACGAAAAAAACGCGGAGATACCCTTGCCATCCACTATGAAAAACTTGCGGAGTTTTTACCAGGCTCTTTTGATGGTTACGAACCAGTGGGGGAGATGCAGGGTGGCACCAACACTACCCCAGGTATGGGATCTTATTCCAACGTAAGCCAGGACTACCAAAATCAAGCAGGTGATCGCCTGAGTATTAGTATTGTAGATTATAATGCTGCATATGCTTTATATACTACTATAATGGCGGCGTATGTATCCGGATTTGAGATCGACAATACCGAAGAGCATATCAAAGGCTTTACCATTTCCGACAATGTTAAGGGATGGACGGTTCATGAGAAGAAAGAAAATCGAGCCCAGATATATACAGGGGTTAGTGATCGATTTCACATTACTGTAGAAGCCGACAATCAGGAGGATATTGAGTTTGTAATGGATGTAACTACAGAGGAAATAGCTCTGGACAAGTTGGCCAAAATGTAGGGCTTCTCCAGGAGTTACCCCGTGGATAATGCTATATTTGCATTATGAAACCCCTAATAGCTCCTTCAATTCTAGCAGCAGACTTCGCTAATCTGCAAAGAGACATTGAAATAGTCAATGCCAGTGAAGCGGATTGGTTCCATTTGGATATAATGGATGGTAGTTTTGTCCCCAACATTTCATTTGGGATACCGGTATGTCGAGCTATCTCGCGACACGCCCAAAAGCCTCTGGACGTCCATCTGATGATTCAATCTCCAGAGCATTATTTACCGGAATTTCAAAAACTTGGAGCGCACGTTCTAACCGTTCACCTTGAAGCCTGCCCGCACCTGCATCGCACGGTGCATCAAATAAAGGAGTTGGGCTGCAAGGCGGGGGTGGCGCTCAACCCTCACACCCCGGTGGGTCTTCTAGAGGATATCATTGCCGATATTGATCTGGTATGTCTCATGTCCGTAAATCCAGGATTTGGAGGTCAGTCGTTTATTCCAAACACTTATGTTAAGATAAAGCGATTGAAGCAAATGATAGAGGATAGAGACTCTCATGCTTTAATTGAAATAGACGGTGGTGTAAAGCAACAGAACGCTCCAGAATTATTGGAAGCCGGAGCTGATGTTTTAGTCGCGGGAAGTTTTGTCTTTGGAAGCGATAATCCCAGTGATACCATCAAGGATCTAAAGCAGGTAATCGCTTGAGGGGCAATCTCCTAATCGTAATACTATGTTTTTTAACCTTTGGAGGCAAAGCACAATCTGCCTTCATCAACGGAAAGATCACCGATCAGCATAGCAACCCATTGGTTGGCGCCAATGTGTTGACCAATCAGGGATCTGGTACTTCAACCGATCAGTCAGGGCGATTTTCCTTGACCGTACAATCGGGTACCTCCATAACCCTGACCATAAGTTTTTTGGGCTACCAGACCATTTCCCGGACATTTCAACTTTCCCCATTTGAAAACATTCTTCTCGATTTGCGTATGGTACCTGAAACCAGGGTACTACCGGGAGTAGAAATACAGGATGACCTAGAAAGAGGACCGCCATTGCCCGGTATAACCCGGATCAATCCAGAAGCTGCCAGGCTATTACCCTCTCCCTTTGGGGACTTTAACAAGGTTCTGGCTACTTTGCCAGGAGTGGTCAGTAACAACGAACTCTCTTCGACTTATTCCGTACGGGGCGGTAATTTTGATGAGAATCTGGTCTATGTAAACGATATCCCTATTTATCGTCCCTTTCTAATTCGAGCTGGGCAGCAAGAAGGGCTTAGTTTTGTAAACCCCAATTTAGTGGATAAGATTGAGTTCTCCGCAGGGGGATGGGCACCGAAATACGGGGACAAGCTCAGCAGCAATTTGAATATTCAATACAAGCAGCCAAAACAATGGGGTGGTTCGCTCACCATCGGTTTTTTAGGAGGATCAGCTCATCTGGAAGGTGTTTCAGACAACCAGAGGGTTACTTACTTGGTAGGAGTGAGGCACAAAAGCTCCGAGTACTTGTTGAACACATTGGAGACTGACGGGGAGTACTTGCCTAAATTCACCGATGTTCAGTCCTTTGTAACCTACCAGCTTGACAAGGAGCGCCGCACCGAACTTGGAGTTCTGTTGAGCTACGCCAATAATCGCTATCAGGTTGAGCCCGAAACCAGAGAAACCCAATTTGGAACTTTCGATCAATCGTTCAAATTCCTGGTGGGATTCGATGGCCAAGAAATTTTACGTTATCAAACCTTTCAGGGAGGACTCTCGCTGAAACATCAATTCTCTGATCGCTGGCATTCGCAATTGATTACATCCGCCTTATTTACTCAGGAACGGGAGTACTTCGAAATCGAAGGGGCCTACAGGCTGTGTGATGTAGACAACAACCCCGGTTCTGGCAATTTCAATGAATGTGCAGTTATTCGGGGGTTGGGTACTAACTATCGCTCTGGCAGAAACAGTCTGGACGCCAGGATATTTAATGTAATTAACCACAACTCTTTTCAGATAAATCAAAGTCACTTACTGGAATTCGGGCTAGGATATGTGCGGGAAATGATCGAAGATCGCTTACAAGAATATGAGTTCACTGATTCTGCAGATTTCGTGACCGTTAATACGCCTCCTATCAACAGTACCGCTGACCTGGATAGCTATCGCTTTACGGGTTATGTACAAAATAGCTCTAGCTGGTTTCAACATCGTATTACCGTAGGTATAAGGTGGCAATATTGGAACTTAAATGAACAATGGTTGATCAGTCCGCGACTGCAGTACGCCTATCAAACGCTATGGCAAAGGCCCATCACCTTTACCGCTGCCATTGGTTGGTACCAACAAGCCCCCTTTTACCGGGAATTGCGAAATTTCGAAGGAAACCTTAACCTGAATTTGAAGGCTCAAAGCTCCATACATGCTATCGCAGGAGTGGATTACAATTTCAAACTTTGGAATCGCAATTTTAAGTTCCTCACAGAAGCCTATTACAAGTCGATGGAACAGGTGGTACCCTATGACGTGGACAACGTTCGAATCCGCTATTACGGTGATAATCTAGGTAAAGCCTATGCAGCAGGGGTGGATTTACGGGTAAGCGGTGCTTTCATCAAGGGAACCGAATCCTGGTTCAGTTTGGGGATATTAAAAACAGAAGAACAAATAGACGGCGATGGACAGGGTTACATAAGGCGTCCATCGGATCAGCTGGTTAACCTGGGCATTTATTTTGAAGATTATATGCCCAACGACCCTACAGTAAGGGTCTACCTCAACCTGTTATATGGGAGTGGACTACCCTTTGGCCCACCCAATAATCTTGAGTTTAGAAACCGATTTGCCGGCAAATCCTACAACAGACTGGATATTGGGTTTTCAAAATTGATCTCCTTTACACCCAAAAGCCAATCGAAGTTAGGTTTGAAAGCTTTGTGGCTCAATGCTGAAATTTTGAACTTAATAGGCGCCCGTAATACTATTTCCTACACCTGGATAACAGATCTTCAAAATCGGCAATTTGCCGTGCCCAACAATCTTTCTCAAAGGTTTTTCAATTTTAAAGTCTGGCTGGAATTTTAGTGGTTGATACGTGCGGTCAAAGCTTCCACCACTTTTTTGGAATTGCCAATAAATATTTCATCTCCCACTATGAATACCGGCCGCTTCAAAAAAGTATACTCCTCCAGTATCCAACGACGGTAGTCTTCTTCGCCGAGTTCCAAGTTGTGCAAACCCAATGAGCGGTATTTCATGGCCTTTCTGCTAAACAGGGCTTGGTAACTTCCTGCTAACTCTTTCATAGTATCCAACTGTTGGGGAGTAATAGCCTCGTATTTAATATCCTGTTTATCGAATTCTCCTAATGATAAGGTCGACATTATTCGTTGACAGGTAGAACAAGTGCTTAAATAATACACCTTCATAATATTGAAGTTGAGTTGACAAATTCTCTAAATATAAGCCAGGGGGATTTGCATTTATTACAAATTTGCATTTTCTTCGAGGTTGGAAAAATGGTGAAACCCTAAATTAAGTAGAAATGAAAAGGAAATGGACGTTACTGCTGGTTATGTTTTTTGGTATTTCAGCGGCACAAGCCCAGGATGAAACTCCCCTCACCGACGAAGAGCTGAAGAAGTACGCCCTGGTCATGGATTTTGCGGATCAGGAAAAGCTCAAGTTGAAAGAATCTTACAACGCCATGATTCAGGCTGAAGAGCTTATGGCCGGTGGAAAACGATTTAAAGAGTTGAAAGAGGCTGCAGGCAACGAAGTGAAATTGGCGGAGTTAGAAGTAACACCTGAAGAATTGGATGTATTCAACAAGATCGAGGCCGCCAATAACGAAAATATTGCTGCTTTTAAAACAGCTTACACCGAAATGATTAAAGACAAAGAGCAATTGGGCGCAGGCCTTTATAATCGCATTAACAAGGCTCTTAAAAGCGATGATGAGTTAAAAACCCGCTATTCAGCCATCTTAGAATCTGTGAAATCCGAGCGAGCCGGTTTGGAGGAGCAAGAGGCTGATGACGATTCCTCCGAAGGATAATAAGAATAACATATACAATGTACCCAAGTGCAGTCGATCAGGCTGCACTTTTTTTGTTTATATACCATTGGTAAAGAGCCGCCCAAGCTCACGAGAGTAATTTTTGAATAAGATTTCAGTTTTATAAGTATCCCAATTGCCCTAACTAGTTGTATTAATTATATAATGATGGGTAAATATATTTTGAAGGTAGCAGCAATGGCGATGCTGGTGTGTTGTCAAAGCTCCGATGATGACACCACCATTCCCATGGAAAACCTACCGGCCAACAACTGGCAAAGAGATGTGAACAATCCAGTTTTGGAAAGCGTTGACACTCTGACTAACATCAGTGATCCCACGGTGATCTATCAAGGTAAATTCCAAATGTGGGCGGGATGTGTCGGAACTGATGTCACCTTTGCGTCCATCTGCTATTCGGAATCTGCGGATGGCATTAACTGGAGCGATCCCATAGTGGTGTTTACACCTTCTAACGCTGCAGAAAGCTGGGACAATCAAAAAACTGAAATACCCACGGTTATATACGATGAGAATGAACCGGATGCCTCTAAGCGTTATAAAATGTGGTATGGAGGTGCTGCCCAAGAAAATCGTGACTTGATTAAAGTTGGTTATGCTTATTCCGAGGACGGCATTAATTGGAACCGTCTCCCCGCCAGTCTTTCCCTGGATCAACAAGCAGGATTGGTTTTAGTACCGGGGTTTGAGGTAGGTGACGCCGGAGTTGTGTCAGATCCTACCTCGGTGGTCAAGGATGGCACCTATCATATTTGGTATAACTCATTTGGAGCCAACAACGACATAATGATCAGTCATGCTACTAGTTCAAACGGCTATGATTGGGTAAAAGACTCATCGAATCCGGTGATGATCCCTGAGGTCAACTGGGAAGATCAAGGTCCCGGTGAGATTACCAAAGATGTTTCCCATCCTGTAGTATTGGTGGACAATATTGATGGAAATTATTTCATGTGGTTTGGATCTTTCGATGACAGTGACTTTGAAACCTACAGTGGTTTAGGGTTTGCCCACTCTCGAAATGGCAGTAGCTGGACTAAGAATGAGCAGAATCCTATTTTTGAGCCTGCTCTGGGTGTAAAAGGAGAGCAGTTGGGGTTATCGACCGGGGCCGCAGTGCTAAAGGTAAATGATATCTATCACTTGTTTTACGGGGGTGTGGATGAAAACGGCCGGCGGGTGATCAACCACGCCACATCCCAATAAAAAAGGCCTGCGAATCACAGGCCTTCTTAGTGCACTAGGTTTTCAAGTTTAATAGTGTATCATAATTTCTTTACTCGATCCTCTTCGGTCAGGCCATTGACAATTTCGATATTTATTCCATCGGATATACCGGTTTCAATTTCCCTCTTTTCGAACTGCTGATCGCCGGTCATCACTTCAACAAATATCTTATCTTCCTCAAAGATCAGGTTACTTTCTCTCAGGGATAGCACACTGTCTTTCTGCTCCAATACAATATCGGCATTGGCGCTATATCCGGCCCTTAGAAAAACATCCTTCTGAATATTAATAGCGGCTCTAACCTCGAACTGAATAGCCCCTTCCTCTTCCACTCCCTTGGGACTGATATGTTCCAGGGTAGCGTCAAAAGATTCACCTTCCAGTGCACCTACCACCAATTTCAAATCCATGCCTTCCTTGATCTTCCCCACTTCTGACTCATCCACTTTGCCCTCAAAGATCATGGACTGCATATTGGCCACTGATACTATCGTGGTGCCTTCATTGAAGGTATTACTTTCGATTACAAAGCTTCCTTCACGTACCGGTACATCTAATATCATACCCTCAACTGTTGAGCGCACCTCATTGGTGGCAGTCCCCGCTTTCTTTGAAGCCCCTTCGCGTACCAACTGCAGGTTGCTTTCGGCCGAGGCCAGGCCTTCTTCCCGAAGTTCGAAATCCAATTTGAATTGATTGTACTCAACTTCGGAGATAATATTTTCCTTAAACAACTTTTCCTGACGCTCTTTTTCTTTTTTGGCATTGTCGTAGTTGATCCTGGCGCTGCGCAGTTGAGTTTGGGCATTATTGAGAGCGACCGAGTTGGGGATGATCCGAATTTTTGCTAATAACTGACCTTTTTTAGCCGGTTCGCCCGCCTCCACATAAATCCGATCTACCACTCCGGATACCTGCGATTTGATCTCGATTTCCTTACGAGGGGTAATCGATCCGGTGGCGACCGTCTTTTTCACAATAGTGGAGATGAAGGTACTATCTGTTTCGAATACAACGTCAGGTTCCTGTGATTTGGAGTAAAGGAAATAAGTCATGTACAAAAAGCTGATTACCAGTAACACCAATCCTGATATTCGAAGAACTCGTTTCATAGATTTAATTTAGTTTTCTTGTCTAATGGCTTCAATAGGACTTATGGAGGCGGCTTTTTGTGCGGGTAATATGCCGGCAATCATACCGCCTATTACCAATAGAACAAGCGATCCTAGGGCTACTCCCGGACTTACCGCTGGATTCAAAATTATGGAATCATCAGGAATTAAGTTCGAAAGCAAATCTAACAGCAACAATCCGATAATCAAGGCAATGTATCCGCCCACTATACTTAAGAATACGGATTCTTGTAAAATTAAGGACACAATGGATAGGGGAGTTGCTCCCAGAGATTTTCGTATTCCAATCTCCTTGGTGCGTTCTTTCACGATGATAAGCATGATATTACTAACTCCTATAATACCTGCGAATAACGTGCTTAGCCCCACAAACCAGGTAAAAAGTTCAAGTCCCGTAAATAATCCTGAAATTTCTTCAAATTCCTCCTGTAAGTTAAAGTAACCTATCGCGTCCTCATCCAGTGGATTAATACGGTTCTTTTCTTTCAACAGGGTTAGCATTTTTGCCTGCACTTCCGACACGTTGAAATGTTCGTAAGCGGCAAAAGCATACCAGCCCACGCGTTCACCGTATCCAAATGCTCTCTGAAATGTGCTAAAAGGTACGTGGATATTGTTGAGATCTTCCTCACCACCATCATTACGAACAGGTTCCACCAAACCTACTACCTGAAAGTTAACTTTCTTAATGGTAATATATTCCCCAATGGGATCTTCATCTTCATCAAACAGCAGGTCCACCACATTTTTACCAATAACCGCTACTTTGCGGTAACCGTTAATATCGTTTTGGTTTATGAACCGTCCTTTTTTCAAGTTTTGCACATTGATGCTGTTGAATTCAGGGTAATCTCCTACGATGGTAAAAGCTCCGGTCTTATCCCCGCGTACGGCATTATTGCCACCACGCCATCCGCCCAACCGATTTCGAGGGGCCAGATACCTAATCTCTTTTACCCTACTCATTAGCAATTCTGTGTCTGAATTGTCAAAATCAATACTACGGCCGGGCTGAAATCCTGCATATGATATGGTAGTTCTTTGTCCCCAAACAAATCCTGAATTGGTGGCCCAATTACCAAACCCCTTGGTTACGCCTTTTTGGAAGCCGTTTCCTAACCCGATTAGAATGATGATCATAAAGATTCCCCAACCAATACCTATGATGGTGAGAAAGGTACGCAGTTTATTCTTGCGTATGGTTCCAAAGATTTCCTGCCATTTGTCGTAATCGAACATATTACTCGTCTTTTAATGCCTCAACTGGTTTGATACGGGATGCTTTACGAGCCGGGAAGTATCCGGCCAGGGTTCCCGCAAATACTAATATGAATGTAGCTACCACGGCATTGGTGAAATTTACACTGGGATCAATGAAGAAATCCATGGGGAATCCAAATGACAGCATTAAGTTACTTAGCAGTCCGGACTCAATAAACATCATACCACAGATCATACCGATATAACCACTTACAATGGTGATCAGTAAAGCTTCCATTAAAAACAATCCAATCACGGAAAGGGGAGTGGCGCCGATAGCCTTTCGCACCCCAATTTCTCGAGTACGCTCTTTTACCACAATAAGCATAATATTGCTTACGCCTACAACTCCAGCGATCAAGGTAAAAATCCCTACGGCTGCCAGCACCAATCGAATTCCGTCAAAGATGCCCATCCATCGGATGTATTCTTCCCAGATGTTAAATATCCTTACCGCTCTTTTATCCTCCACTGAAAACACGTGCTTGGCTGCTAGCATGGCGTGAACTTTATCTTGAATTTCCAAACTTTGTTCTAAAGTAGCGTCTCCCATGGTTAGCATTAAGCGATGAATTCTATTACCCCCGCCATAAGCAAGTTGTGCCGTAGATATTGGAATGTATATGATTTTGGTCTCATCTTCCTGCCCTAAATCATCGTAAATGCCTACCACTTTATACTTGATACCATTTATAGTAATGTATTCGCCGATAGGATGCTTATTACCAAAGAGGACCTTCACAACTTTTGTCCCTAAAATGGCTACCTTTCTTTTTTCCATTAAGTCCTTATCATTGATATAGCGTCCTTCTATCATGATAGACTTCTCTAGGTGAAGGTGATCCGGATGGACCGATCTAATGCTAAAGGAGCTGTAGTTATCTTGGTAGCGCACGGTAAACTCTCCAGACACATAATAACGTCCGGTCAAATATTCCACACCCTCAACTTTCTCACGGATCATATTGTAGTCTTCATTATCAAAGTTGATCCGTTTACCTGGTTGTATCCCCCGATGGGGCAACGTGGTGGTTCCCGTATTTATAAACAAACTGTTGGCAGCGTCATCGTCAAATTGATGGTGTACACCGTTTTGAAAACCACGGCCAAACCCCATTAATATGATCAGGATAAAGATTCCCCATGCCACATTGAATGCGGTGATGAGACTGCGTAGTCTATTTTTATCGATGGTGTGAAAGATCTCTTGCCACTTGTCGATATCAAACATATAAGTAGTGTTAATCCAGGTTTATTATGGTTATGAAGCAAGCTGAAAATTGCGATCTAATATGATGCCATCTTTAAGCATAATAATACGATCGGTACCCTCTGCAATATCGTGTTCGTGAGTAACGATTATAACAGTTTTTCCCATCTTATTAACCTCCTTAAAGATTTCCATTACTTCCTTGGAAGTGCTGGAATCCAATGCTCCAGTGGGTTCGTCGGCCAAGATTACCTTAGGATCAGAGATCAAGGCTCTGGCAATGGCTATACGTTGTTTTTGACCACCTGACAATTCGCTGGGCAAATGTTCGGCCCATTCCTTTAAACCTACGCGATCCAGGTACTCCAAGGCGATACTATTGCGCTTTTTACGACTGACCTTTTGGTAGTATAAAGGCAATGCCACGTTTTCCATGGCATTCTTGAAATTTAGCAGGTTAAAGGACTGAAAGACGAAACCCAAGAACTTGTTTCGATAATGAGCGGCCCTTTTTTCACTGAGGTCTTTGATAAGTGTCCCTGCTAAGTGATAATCTCCCGAATCATATCCATCCAATATTCCCAGAATATTCAAGAGGGTAGACTTACCGGATCCGGAGGAGCCCATAATGGATATTAGTTCTCCTGCATTTACTTCCATATCAATACCCTTTAATACATGCAGAGATTGATTTCCCACTGGATAGGACTTCTGAATTTGCTTGAGGTTGATCATATTTGATGGTTCCATAGTTACTTATAGTTACGAAAAACAGGGGTAATTGGCCAAGGGGAATTACAATTTCTTAACTAGATCATCTTCGGTTAGTCCTGAGAGGATTTCCACGTTAACTCCGTCGGATAATCCGGTGACTATTAAGGTCTTTTCAAAATCTTGATCGTTGATCTTTTTTTGAACAAAGCTGCTATCATTCTCCACTAACACATTACTTTCTTTAATCGCCAAAACCTGCTCTTTTATTTCAGTTACAATATCTCCATTAGCACTGTAACCGGCTCTGATAAAATGATCCTCAAGCAGTTCAATACCTGCCCGCACTTCAAACTTTATAGCACCCTCTTCCTCGATACCTTTTGGTGAAACGAATTCTAGCTTGGCATTGAATTCACTTCCTTCGATAGCGCCAATAGTAAGAATCAAATCCATACCCTCTTTCACTTTTCCAATCTCAGCCTCGTCGACCATTCCCTCAAAGATCATAGCACTCATATCTGCGATACTGGCGATAGTAGTTCCCTCATTAAAGGTATTGGACTCAATAACAAAACTCCCTTCTCTAACGGGGACATCCAGTATCATCCCTTCGGCGGTGGCCCTAACCAAGTTAGTGGATTGGCCGGATTTGCGGGATGCTCCTTCTTTAATTAACTGTACTTTGCTTTCAGCGGCCTGCAATTGCTCTTTTCTCAGATTGTAATCCAATAGGAACTCATTGAATTCAACTTCTGAAACAATTCTTTCCTGAAAAAGCGATTTTTGGCGCTCCATTTCCCGTTTAGAATTGTCGTAGTTAATTCGTGCGGATTTAAGTTCGGACTGAGCATCATTTAAATCCACCATATCAGGAATAATGCGGATTTTGGCTATTAAAGCTCCCTTCTTGACGATTTCTCCAGCTTCCACATAAAGGGTTTCTACTACCCCAGACACCTGCGACTTTATATCCACCTCCTTGCGGGGTTTGATACTGCCGGTGGCCATGGTCTTTTTCAATATGTCGGTCAATTCTGGTTGTTCTGTCTCCACCGTAACGGGTTCTTCTTCCGCTTTGGAAATGTAAAAGCCAGCACCAGCAATGATGGCTACTGCGCAAACCACTATAAGCACTATATATTTCTTTTTCATAGCAATCAGTAATTGAAAACAGTTTGTTGTTTACTTGGTTAGTCTTTCAATTGTCGTTTTAGGTTTCCCTATAATCATGCCATCTAATTAACGGGCTGATAATCAATTGGTTATTTTTTTGTGAATAGGCCGTATTGGTCCATAAGTGTACGATATCGGATAAATTAGTGTACACCAACGGACAAATTTCCTAAAAATCTTGCTAAATAGAGCATTTAAGGTGACCCAATTTGGGTTATTCCCCATCCCGCAAGGCATAAATGGGGTTGACCTGGGCGGCTTTTCTTGCCGGTACTAGACCCGCCAGGGTGCCTGCTATTGCCAGTACTAGTACCGCCGAGAGCGCTACCTGGAAATCTATTTGGGGGTTAGCAAAAAACTCGCTCTCCGCCTCAAAGGTTATTAAAGCATAGTTGATTAATTCTACAAATCCAACACCGGCTAAGAGACCGCAATAACCCGCAATACCTGTAAGCACCAGGGATTCCAGTAAGATCATATTTACGATGGACCAAGGGGGCGCGCCCACCGATTTGCGCACCCCAAACTCTTTGGTCCTTTCTTTTACAATTATTAACATGATATTACCTACACCCACCACCCCGGCTATTATGGTCATAATACTGACCAGCCAACTTACCGCTTCAATACCTGCAAATAAACCTTGAACCTCCTGGTACTCTTCCTCTACATTGAATGATCCAAAGGCGGCACGGTCGGAGGGATGTACCCGGTGACGAGTGGCCAGCAGATCTTTCACCTTGGATTCAATAACCGCCGCGGGCACTCCTTCTTTGGGAATAAATCCGAACCAACCGATATGATCTCCCTGGTTAAAAGACCTCTGCATAGTGGTATTGGGAATATAGATAGTTTGGACATCATCTATGGCATCTTCATTCCTCAGCGGACTGTCAAATGTTCCCACTACTTTGAAATACACCCCTTTGATCTTAATGTAGCTGCCGATGGGGTCTTCCTGGGGTTCATAAAGTCTCAGTTGTACCTGTCGTCCAATTACCGCGACCTTGCGATGCATGGTGATGTCGTGGTTATTGATAAATCGTCCCATGGTAATTAACAAAGGTTTTACCTTGATGAAGTCCGGATAATCACCAAATACCGTGAATGATACGCTTTTGTTACCTCTTACCACCCGGAAATCACCTCGCATAGGATTACGGGGCGCGATAACATCTATTTCCTGGATCCCCTGTTGAATAGCGTTAATATCATCATTCTTCAAGTTGATGTTGCGCCCGGGTTGAAGCCCTTTATAGGGCATACTGGTTTGGTTGGACCACACAAATACCGCGTTCTTGGCGATATCAAAGTCCTGCATGACCCCATTGTGCAGGCCATTACCGGCTCCCATCAATACTACCAGCATGAAAATGCCCCAGAAAACCCCGAAAGCCGTGAGCAGAGTACGCACTTTGTGTTTCCTGAGACTAAAATAGATTTCTTGCCACTTATCTATATCGAACATAGGCTATTGATCTTTTAATGCTTCTACAGGTTTAATGCGGGCCGCCTTCAATGCCGGAAAAAGACCTGCTAGGGTTCCGGCAAGGATCAACACCATAGTTGCAGAGACAGCCACCTTAAGGTTGACCTCCGGCCGTGAGAAAAATTCGATATCAGCCCCGGCCATCTCCAACATATAATTCACCCCTTCCAGGGTAAAAACTCCCAGGAATAAACCTAGATAACCGGCTATTCCCGTTATGAAAACAGATTCCTGAAGGATCAGGCCGATAATGGACCCCGGAGTAGCGCCAACCGCTTTGCGTACACCAATCTCTCGGGTGCGCTCCTTAACTACAATGATCATGATATTGCTGATCCCCACAATACCGGCAAATAAAGTCAACACCCCGATAACCCAAACAAACGCTTTTATTCCGGTCATCAGACCCATCACCTGCTTGTATTGGTCTTCCTGATTGTGGGTCCAGTAAGCCTGATTGTCGTCCGGGTGCACTAGGTGGCGCTGTGCCAATAATTTTAAGATTTTACTTTCTAGTTCTTTACCAGAGATAACAGACTGATCGGTGGCCACTGCAAACAGGTCCACAGACCCGTTGGGATTGAACGTTCTTTGGAAGGTAGAAAAGGGAATGTATATGCGCTCACCCTGATTAAATGCAGTTCCTTCAAATCGATAAACTCCTACGATCTTAAAGTAGACATCCTTGATGCGTAAATACTTTCCAATGGGGTCTTCATCTCCAAAGAGCACCTCAGCTACCCGGTCTCCGATATTGCATACCTTCCGACCTTCGGCATTATCGTTGAGATTTATGGGACGCCCCTGGGTATAATCGAAAGTTACCTTAATAGGAAAATAATCCTCTTCAGCAGCGTAGAGAAAGAAGGACCCTGATTTACCATTATAGGACACCGTATAGTTGCCCCTCAGAAAATTCTCGGGGCTAAGGACTTCAATGCCTTCAATATTCTCTTCCAGAGCCCGCAGGTCATCTTCAGTAAATTGTAATTGCCTCCCCGGCGGCATGCCTTTATAGGGAATAGAAGTGCGATCTGTAAAAAACCAGATGCTGTTGGTAGCATCCAGAAGCATACTTCGAGCCACTCCGTTTTCCAAACCTTTGCCCGCACCCAGCAAAATGATCAGCATGAGAATACCCCAGAAAACCCCGAAAGCCGTCAGGAAGGTGCGTAATTTATTCTTTTGAAGCGTACTGAAAATCTCTTCCCATTTGTCGCGGTCAAACATGATCGGTGGTCTTGGTTTAGTTGAGCTGTGGTACTATACAAAACTAAATACACCCTAAATGTCGAGTGTCATTAGGGCGTAAAGGATTGTCAAAAGATGTCATCGAGGTTGTAATATTTGCTGTGGAATAGTACCCGATTTGGGGTATTTTTGAGCTACCGATTGATCCAAGAGGTCGTTTTGCAAAAAATTGAAAGTCAAATCCCTGAAAATGCCCCTCATAAATTCCTTATTCAAGGAAGATACCTTTGTACTTTAGAGGAGCTTTTTCAACACAAAATGACGGGGAATTTTTGCTATTTTGGGCCAATGTGTGGATTGCCAGTTTATGCTTTCTGAAAAAGAAATAGGATTGATGGTAGATGTACCAGGAGTTAAACAGGTGCTTAGCCCCTTAAGAAGTGAGTTTTTAGCTGACACCTCATGGGATAACCAACTTAGTGAACATGATTTTTTGTCCACTTTGCTGATGACTCCATCAATTGATCTGGCCTTGGCCAATGGCAGGATCAGCCTGGTGGAAGAATTGAGCTTGAACAAGAAGGCCAGGAATTTTTCAAGGGGAGGCTTTTTCTTGAAACAGGACCCGGTGGTTAAAGTGGTTCATTATTTATTGGAGCAGTTCGATCAATGGGAAGACCGTCTATATCATGGTTTGAAAAGGATCCTGGTAGAATTGATAAAACCCAGCAATGGTCAACATCAACCTACTGAGGGGTTATTCATTACCATGCTTAATACCTCCTATTTAAAGATAAAGCTGGTAGAGACCTTTTTTTTACCCGAAGGTGAGGAGATCATAGGGGAGGAAAGGCCAATTGCTCAGCAGGAATACTCCAAGATCATCACCATTGGAGATAAATTGGATTTAAATGAAACTCCCATTTTTACAGAGTTCTTGGGAACATTCAAAGTGAAGTAAGGCAATTACAGGAAAAAATATCGTTACTAGTAATAGTGTTATGTTGAAATGGTTTAGTTATGTTTTGGTGATCTTGGGATTGTCGTGCACCACGCTGCTGGCTCAAAACGATTCCATTCCTCCACAGGAGGGATTCAATGAAGACACCGAAGCTGGATTCAACGATGACCAGCCCGTAGAAGAAGTTGTAGAAGAACCTAAGAAACCAACCAGCACCAAAGAACCCATTGGAGGTAAAAGCCCATTTCGGAACCGCAACTTCAATCCCAAATACGGGTTTAGAAAATTCCTCAATAAATTCTCATTCACACCACTTTTGGGTTACAGCAAGACCTTTTACCGGGAAAAGGTGGGAAGTACTGAAGAGTCCACGGATTTTAACGGGGGAGGTGTACCTATTATGGGGACCCTGAACTTTCACGTTGATCGTTTTCGTATCGGAGGAGGAGCGGGATTGGAGTTCCATTCCATAAAGGATGAACAGGTGGCAATGTCACAAGGACTTATCAATAAAAAAAGCACTACCTTCACCAAATTTTATGGAAACATAGGTGCTGAAGTATACCAGTATTGGGATTATATGCTGGTTCCTGAAATTCAGGTGGGTAAGATAAAACTTGGCAAAGGCTTTAATCAGGACTCTGTTAGCAATGGACTGTTTGTAAATGTAGGTGTTTCTGTGGAAAAGGTGATGTCGGAGTATTTCCGTTTTATCGCTAAGCCTTCATACGAATTCAGAGGTCTGACTAAAGAAGGGGGCAATAAATATAAAATGCCTGGGTTGTCCCTGATGGTTGGTTTTAGCATAAGATACCCCGACATTCCCAGATGCCCAATCCGGGCCTGCCATACTCAGATCATGCATCTGCATTATGGAAATGAATACCGTGGGAAGCCTATACCTATCAAACAAAATCGCAAATACGGAGAGCTCAATAAAAGATTGCTGAAGTACCGGGGAAAGAACAAGAAAAAGCTCAATCCGTATTAGCAGCAAAACCGCTGATAACCACCCACATTCAAGCCCGTTAAGAAGTGCCATTCATGGTATGCAGGTTCGTATTTTTTGCTTAAATTGCGAGCGAATTTTTTACAGCTAGATATCCAATAGTAGATTTTTATGGCAGTAGGCGAAAATGAGAATATCATCCCTATAAATATTGAGGATGAAATGCGGGGGGCCTACATCGATTATTCGATGTCCGTTATTATTTCCAGAGCTTTACCTGATGTTCGAGATGGTTTAAAACCGGTTCACCGGCGTATCCTATACGGTATGGATGAGTTAGGTGTTAACTATAACCGACCGTATAAAAAATGCGCCCGTATCGTGGGGGATGTGCTGGGTAAGTATCACCCACATGGCGATACCGCGGTTTACGATACCATGGTACGAATGGCACAGGAATGGTCATTACGATATCCCATGGTCGACGGACAGGGTAATTTCGGAAGCATAGATGGGGATTCACCTGCCGCCATGCGATATACCGAGGCCCGCCTGCGCAGAATTTCCGAGGAGTTACTGGCTGATATTAAGAAAAATACGGTCGACTTCCAGGCTAATTATGACGATTCCACCCATGAGCCCACGGTGCTGCCCGCCAAGATACCTAACTTGTTGGCTAACGGTGCCAGTGGTATTGCTGTGGGCATGGCCACCAACATGCCGCCTCATAACCTGAGAGAGGTAGTGGATGGAACCATTGCCTATATCGAAAACAATGAGATTACCATTGCGGGACTGATGGAGTATATCAAGGCTCCCGATTTTCCTACTGGAGGGATCATATATGGGTATCAAGGGGTCAAATCGGCTTTTGAAACCGGAAGAGGACGTGTGGTCATGCGGGCTAAGGCCATCATTGAGACTAATAAGAAAGGGCGTGAGCAGATCATAGTCTCCGAGATCCCTTACATGGTCAATAAAGCCAGTATGATCGAAAAGACCGCTAATCTGGTTAATGAAAAACGGCTAGAGGGTATCTCCGACATTCGGGATGAATCGGACCGCACTGGACTACGTATTGTTTATGTGCTTAAGAAGGATGCAATTGCCAACGTCGTTTTAAACAATTTATTTAAGTACACACAGCTGCAATCCTCTTTCGGAGTGAACAATGTAGCCTTGGTCAAGGGTCGACCCCTAACGCTGAACCTACTAGATCTAATCCGTCATTTCGTAGATCACAGGCATCAGGTGGTTATCCGTCGTACGGAATATGACCTGCAAGAAGCTGAAAAAAGAGCCCACATTCTTGAAGGATACCTGATCGCCCTGGATCATTTAGATGAAGTAATCAGCTTAATTCGTAATTCTCGGGATCCGGAAACGGCAAAAACCGGGTTGATAGAGCAATTCGAGCTTTCGGATATCCAGGCAAAAGCGATATTGGAAATGCGCTTGCAAAGACTCACCGGTCTGGAGCGCGATAAGATCACAAAAGAATATGGGGAAGTAGTAGAGCTTATCAAAAATTTGAAAGAGATCCTGGGTGATGAGGGTCTTCGTATGCAAATTATAAAGGATGAGCTGAATGAGATGAGAGACCGCTATGGTGACGACCGCCGTACCGAAGTGGAGCACAGTGCCGACGATTTCACGGATGAAGATATGATCCCCAATGAGGAAATGGTGATAACCATTAGCCATCAGGGATATATCAAGCGTACACCTCTCACGGAGTATCGCACGCAGGGCCGGGGTGGAGTAGGAGCCAGGGGTGTAACAACTAAAGACGATGACTTTACAGAACATCTTTTCACGGCCTTTACTCATAACTACCTTTTGATATTCACTGAATTTGGAAAAGTATTTTGGAAAAAGGTGTGGGCCATTCCTGAAGGGACCAAGGTTGCCAAAGGCAGACCCATTCAGAATCTAATCAACATTGAGCAGGGTGACGTAGTCAGAGCGGTCATCAATGTTCAAAATCTGAAAGATGAAGATTATATAAATAATCATTATCTGATCATGTGCACCCAAAAAGGTACCATTAAAAAGACCAGCCTGGAAGCATACAGCCGCCCTAGAACTAATGGCATAAATGCTATTACGATTAATGAAGGGGACAAACTGTTGGAGGTCAAGCTCACCAATGGAGATAATCACATTGTAATAGCTAAGAAATCCGGAAGGGCTATTCACTTCCACGAAAAGGACGTTCGGCCCATGGGCAGAACCGCTGCCGGAGTAAGGGGTGTTACCCTTGAGGGGGCAGAAGACCGGGTAGTAGGTATGGTTTGTGTGAGTAGAGTGGAGAGTGACCTAATGGTAGTTTCTGAAAAAGGATATGGAAAACGTTCCTCCATTGATGATTACCGCATTACAAAGAGAGGTGGTAAAGGAGTCAAAACCATTAATGTAACCGAAAAAACCGGCGCCCTGGTTTCCATAAAAGAGGTTGTAGATTCCGATGATCTAATGATCATCAATAAATCAGGTATTACTATAAGAATGGGTGTAGATACCGTCCGGGTAATGGGCAGAGCCACGCAAGGGGTTAAGTTGATTCGATTAAACGATGGAGATGAGATCAGCTCCGTGGAAAAAATAGAAAATTTTGAAGAACCTGAAACAGGCACGGAAATTGATGAATCTGAAACAGGCACGGAAATTGATGAAACTGAAAATGAATAATAATTAAGAATTATTCACTAACTTAATATTTAGGAATTATACAAACGTTTATTATGAAAAAGCTTGCACTACTTGTTACTTTTTGCCTGATAGGAGCTGGCATCTATGCTCAGAATTCAGCTGTCAACAAGGCAACACAATACTTGAATAAAGGTGAGCTGCTCCAGGCCAAGGAACAAATTGATCTGGCTTCAGCACACGAAAAAACCATAAATAAACCGCAAACCTGGTTTACCAGGGGGCAGGTTTATGAAAAAATCGCATTTAGCGAAGATCCCGCGGTGGCGGACATGTCAGACAGCGCCATGGAAGAAGCTCTGGTGGCTTATAACAAAGCCAAAGAGCTGGATGATGCAGGAAAATATGAAAGCCTGAGCGATATTCAGGTTGACAATATGTGGGGACAACTAATCAATAAGGGAGCTGAGTATTACAATAACAACGATTATGAAAATGCTCGGAAGTACTTTGAGAAGTCTTCCAACATAAAACCAGAAGATACCACAGCTTATTACTATGCAGGTATTGCCGCGCAACAAAATGAAAACTATGATGCCGCCCTGACCAACTACTACAAGCTAATTGAGTTGGATTACCATAATGAAGATATCTACAGCAGCATGGTTTATCTGGAAAGAGCTCACAACGAGGATAATGAAAAAGCCTTAGAAGTACTCTCCAAGGCTAGAGAGCACTATCCTGATAATGAAGCTCTTATGAAGGAAGAGATCAATTTGTTGATCATCACTGAAAAAACCGATCAAGCCAAGTCCAAACTGGAAGCTGCCATTCAAGCAGAACCAGACAATGCTAACTTATATTATAATTTAGCTTATATCAGTGAACAAACAGGTGATATGGATGAGGCCGTGGAATACTACAAGAAAGCTATTGAAGTTGAACCGGAGTACTTTGACGCCACCTTTAACTTAGCGGTAAACTACTACAATAAAGCTGCTGAAGTTTTGAAAAAGGCCAACGAGATGGATCTAAGGACCTATCAGAAAGAGGGTAAAAAGATCGAGGAAGAGGCACGAGGAGAATTTGCCAATGCGCTACCTTATCTAGAAAAGGCTCACGACATCAAGCCCGATGACAAGATAGTATTGGAGACCTTACAGACCGTTTATGTGCAGCTAAAAATGAACGACAAAGCAGAAGCCATTTACAAAAAGATGGAAGAACTGGGTTACACTACAGAGGAGTAAGTCCATATAAAATGCAGCATTTTGTTAAGGCGGTTCCCTAGCGGAACCGCCTTTTTTTGTAAGTACAGGTGTAAGAATTCCTAATTAAAATACCCTTGTAGATAGAAAACACGTAGTAATTCCAGAATTAAAAGACGGGTATTTTTACGGGGGCAGGTAGGTGAAAATACGAATACTATTTTTTTTAAAATATTGATTATCAGATCAATATAAATATTTCTTAAAGTAGCGAACAAATATCAGTTTAGCTGTAATTAATAGGCATAAGTTGATTCGTTAAGTACCGTTAATTTCATTTCCTTGCTCTGACTATGACTCAAGTGATTCAAATTGACCGTAAACAATCTTTCCTTAGGATTATGTTGGTAAGATTGCTCTTCATGGTGGTAATTTTATTTATCGCACCCTTACAGGGATTAGGACAGGGTAATGATGATTTTGCACAGAAGAGATTATTAATGGAGATCATTAGTAATGACACTGAGGCAAACCCCATTATAAGCAGTGATGGAAGAACTTTATATTTCAACAGGCGGTACCATCCAGAAAATTTAAATGGAAAAGATGATGAACAGGATATTTGGTTCAGTGAATTGCAGGCTACTGGACTTTGGTCTGAACCCACCAATCTTGGTGATATTATCAATGGACCGGATTATGATGCTATCTATAGTTTAAGCCCTGATGGTAGAATGGCGATATTCCATAATAGTCAAAGAAAAAAGCATCGTCCCATAGCTATTTCCAGATATATGGATGACTATGGTTGGGAAAGGCCGTTACCGGTAAAGATTGCCAACTATTATAATCTGAATCAGTATGCAGATTTTCATCATAGCTTCTTACAAAACGTGCTGATCTTAGCAGTTGAAAGAGAGGATAGCCAGGGGAAACAGGATCTGTATTTGAGCTTTTTGCAGGAGAACGGCTCTTATTCTGAACCGCAAAATCTGGGCCCTGTAGTAAATACTAGTGAATCTGATTTTGCACCGTTTCTTGGTCACGATAACCGATCTTTGTTCTTTGCCTCTTATGGTCATGATGGAATGGGAGGGAGCGACTTATACGTTAGTCATCGACTAGATGAGACCTGGGTGAACTGGTCAGAACCCGTGAACTTAGGACCTTATATCAACACACCCGGAGATGAGACTTATATAAGTCTAACCGCTGATTTTGAGTATATGTATATTGACTCTCATGATCCTAACGGAAAGAACAGAAACCTTTATCAGATTGAAACCCCTATGAAGTTTAATCCCTTTAAAAGACCCTACGCCCGCCGTAAGTAATATAACATATTAGTAGCTTTTTAGTATAAGCCTGGATTTAACCGTTAATCCAGGCTTATGTTATTATTGCCCCCAAATACTGTAATGCTGTTTTATCAATTTATTTTTGACTTAACGGGTTACAATTCACCAGATAAAAGTATATAAGAGAAATTGCACATATAGAAGTTAAAATATAAAATAATTAATATTGAAAACATTCATAATCATATTCGCCCTACTCTTAGGAACAGTCAATTTCCTGGAAGCCAAAGAATTTGTGGTAAGCCGCACGGAAGATTCCGGAGAAGGGAGTTTACGCCAGGCCATACTTGATGCTAATGATCATTACGGACCGGATAAAATCGTATTTAATATACCCATGAATGACCGCGGATTTCTGTCCTCAGACGTTACTGGTGAGCCAGGAGACGCCTTTTTTATCCGGTTAGTAAGCCCATTACCCAAAATCACAGAGGCCCTTATAATAGATGGCAAAAGTCAAACCCGCTTTACCGGAGATACTAATCCTGCCACCCCGGAATTTATGGGGGCTGAAGTGATCATTATGCATAAGAAGCTCATTGAACCGATTGATTCTGAACTTCCTGAAGGAATTTCACTGGAGAGCCATCATCAAATCGAGCAGGTAATTATGGTCAGCAATACTGAGGTAATAATAGCGGCCACCATATTGATACAGGATATAGAGCTTAAGGAATGGCCCAAGAAATCAAAAAAGATCGCACAAGCAGTGGGAGGTAAGAACCCTCAGAGATAAAAACAGAGATAAAAATATTTTTAGGTTCATAGCTGGTTGAAGATGGGTCGGGCCTCGTGTAGGTCTGGCCCTTTTTTTATGGATAAAGGCTCTGGAAATCGAGGGTAGTCCACCTGCGCTGTACCTCCTTCGCTCCAGCGGTTCGATCGCCGGTAGAAGCTTAGGTGGTAGGAAACAATAGACAGAGACTGAGCCGTCGTCGTTGCATAAATCGTAAACTTTAAAATAGTCTTACCCTACCGTTTTTTTACACCAAATTTTGTCAGGGGGGCCCCGCCACCCACCCAATTTTAAGTTACTCATTGAGGGTATCGTTAGTTGAGATTGAGAAATATTTTTAATGAATCTCAACTGCCACATGAGCTTTATCTGTAAGCCGGCTCCCCTGACGTTTTATGCGTCGGTGAACGCAGATCGGACCAGAGACTGCCAGGGTTCCATCTAGAAACTCCAATCTCATAACCCCCGTTTTCTAGGTGTTTTACCTACTTGGTGAACATTATCATGTTCCCAACATTTCCTTTTTCTCTCTAATCTATAGGCGAAACACCTAGAAAAACCCTTTCAGTGACTCTATACTTATCGAACTAAAACCCCTGTTTATCGAAACTTCTAGTGGATTCATCGAAGCTGAGGCCAAAGCCGGTTACATCAATCACCTAAAGGGTATCTAAGTAAAACTCGTACAACAAATCTTAAATTTTTTTAAATGACAAAGCGATTCTTCATATTTTCATTCTTAATCTTCAGTCTTTCTCAGTTCTCCTTTGCTAAGGACATTATCGTCACCAATACGCAGGATTCCGGCGAGGGTTCATTACGAGAGGCTATCGTAATAGCCAATAAGACTCCCGGTGCCGACAAAATCAAATTCAATATCCCTATGACCGACCAGGGCTTTCTGCCGGGTGCTGTCACGGGCGAACAAGGCTGGGCTTTCTTCATCAGATTAGAGCGTGCACTTCCTGAAATCTCCCATTCCTTGATTATCGACGGTAATAGTCAAACCATGTTCACTGGCGATACCAATAAAGTTATAGCTGGTAAGACTCAAGGCGCAGAGGTGATCATTTATTATCACAAGAGTGTTAAAAAAGTGCTTCCTGGTGAGATCGCAACCGCCAGTACCGAGCAAAACCTGGATCAGTTGGTATGGTTCGACCAGGTAGAAGTATCTACTGACAATACTTCTAAAAAGATATTCAACGCAGAGGGTGGAAGAATCCAAATGAGATAATACTTAAGATTTAGACTGATTGAAGAATGGGTCGGGCCTGAATAAGGCTCGGCTTTTTTTTGTTATTAAGTAAGTGGACACCACCATAGTAGACAAGTGTTTCGAGATAAAATGCTTCGTTGAAGATACACGATTCCGGGCTCTTGGTTGCTCTTAGTTTGCTAATCGCCGACCTTCTATCTGATACCAAAAAGCCCCCATTTCATAGGGGGCTTTTTTTAGTACATACTCATGTTATGCCAGCTGACCAGGTGAAATCCAGTAGTCGACCTGGATTCTGTTAAGCATACGCTGCTTGCGCTTGATCCTGGATAGGCCGGTTTCACATTTACTCATGACTTCCTGGTCAATAGACCTTAGATAACCCTTCTGGTAATGTTGAGATGCTTCAACTAATTGTCCGGATATCTCATAAGCTTGAGCCATTTTCAAATAAATATAATCGCCTGCAATTCCAGTCTGTGTTAAAGCTTGTTGACAAATTTGCAACGCTTTTGAACACTCCTCTCTAAGTAGATACATGTTGACCAACCAATAGTATGCTGGAATTAATATGGGGCAGTGCTCCAGCGCCAGTTTGAAATGATAGATAGCAGTACCATCATCATCCAATTGACTACCGTAGATCTTACCCAGTAGAAAATGCGCTGGTCCGTGGTTAGGTTCTTCCTCCAGAAACTTAATTAAAAGTCTCTTAGCCTCCAGATAATTCCACTCCTCCATATACTCATTAGCCTTGAGTATGTATTCGTCATTATGGTGGAATATGTTGTCCATGGTAATAAATAATTGTTTGTACTTAAAATTAAGGGCATAAAAAAGCCCAGTTCCCATAAAGTGGGAGCTGGGCTGCCTTCTAAAGTACAAACCTTTTCACTCCCAGGTTAACCGCATTAGCTGTTTTCCTTTCAATTGTTTGATATCTTGTCTTCTTTTCATATCAATAAAAAAACCCTGACGATGGCTCATCAGGGTTAACAATTAGATTATTTATCTATTTATCAACGTAATTTGAGCCATCTATACCGGCAGACCAAATCCACCTGGCAGATCAATTCATTTCTAGTTTGTACAGAGTTCATATAGTTTTTATCTGAACGCGAGTTTAAGAAAATGGTTGAGGATTTACAAATGAAATTTTCAATAGTTCCCCTTAGCTGCGCACAAACTCTGCTGGAGTCATCCCGGTATACTGTTTGAACGCCCGATAGAAACTGGTTTTATTGCTAAACCCGCAGTCCATACCAATCGCCTGAATGGATACCTGATGAATACGCTCTGTTTTTAATAATTCCTGGGATCTTGATATGCGGTATCGGTTGATCAATTGATAGAAGTTGGAATCCATATGATTATTAATAACCTGAGAAAGGTGATGAGCAGGTACCTGCAATTCCTCGGCCAGCTGGGACAGGGTTAATCTGGGATTGAGGTATAGCTTTTGATCCTCCATAGATTTCCTTATGGTCTGTTTGATGTCTTCCACTTTATGAGAAGAAAGCGGTGCGGTTTGATATGAGGGAGTTACTGGCAATATCTGCTTGATGTCCAGAATCCAATAACCCATTAGCAAAACCACTAGAGCCATAAGTGCAGATAATATTACTTCCACCGCAATAAAATCCGCGCCCCGGAGTAAAAATCCACTTTGCAAAACTAAATAAGACAGTGACAGGGCGAAGTAAAGCCATGCGAACTTCAGGAGTAAGGCTGTGTTATAGGGCTTCTTACGGTAAATGTAATAAAGAGCTGCTGTCACATACACCAAAATAAGCAGTACATATAAGTTAAAATATCCCCATAGATCAATACTCATGACTCCACTGGGAGCTAATTCATAATAATACTCGATGAGCTGCAGCTTTTCGGCGTTAGACTTCAAATAAGTGGATGGCATTTGGTAGAAGGTTATGGCCAGGGCAGGTATCAAATGGATTAAGTGCCAGTAGCAGAAAGTGAACCTGGGCTCCGCATAATATTTTATAAAGAAGTAAAAAGATGGCCCTGCCAGAAAAAGGAACGGATAGCTCAGACCTAATAAATGAGGCCATTGTCGAATTAATCCGGTGGTAAACAGCAAGAAAGTCATCAAATGCAGCAAAAGTGCCAACAGGGCCAGACTCAACAGCCACTTAGCCATACCCAAGTCGCTGCGTAGAAGCAGTAAAATAAGGAAGAACCCCAGCACCATGGTGCCTCCCATCAGCAGTGTCAAGATAAAGGAAATGGATTCAACGCTATTCATTTAGACCAAATTTAGTAAGCCTTAGTTAAATGTGATGCTGGATCAGTTTAGGGTTTACCGGAAATTGGTAACAATTAACTAAGAGTGCCTAATTCAAGCCATCTGGAGTCTTTTTATACCGTAAAATTGAAAAAAACTTATGTCATGATACGAAAAATATTGAAAGGAATACTGTTGGTAGTAGCTGCTGTAATGGCAGGAGGTTTGATTTACGGATTAGTCCAATACTCCAAGGCTAAAGGAAATAATCAACTCATCAGCGAACGTGTAGTGCAGGCCCCTAAAGGTAAAGTATGGAAAATCATCTCAGATGTCGGTAACTACGAGCAAGTAACAGGACCGGGGATCCATCGGGTAGAAATACTGGACGGGCAGGGGCAAGGAATGAAACGGGAATGTGCTGACCCCCAAGGCAACAGTTGGGAAGAAGTATGTACTATCTGGGAAGAGGAGCGTCGGTTCAAGTTTGAGGTCAATACCCAACGAGATGACTACGCCTATCCCTTAAAAACCTTGAGTGGGATCTGGAGGGTTGATGAATTGGGGCCCACTACCACCCGGATTGTTATGCAATTCGATTTTGAGTTTAAAAATGCCTTTTTGTCCGGCTTCTTTCTACCGATAGCTCTGAAACAAGCTCGTGAGGACATGGAGTTTATCATGGATAATTGGCAACGGATGGCAGAAGAGGGATAGTCGTCTGCCTGCGAGCCGTCCTGCCTACGGCAGGCGCCATCCGCGTGCTGCCGCAAGGTAGCATCAACGGAGGGGCAAGGCTTTGGTCACCGGTGACCGGCAGGCAGGGTTCAAAGACTACATTAGACGGTAAAAGTAGATAATAGACGCTACCGAGCTGTCGACGTTGCATAACCCGTAAACTTTAAAATAGTCTTACCCTACCGTTTTTTTAACCAAATTTTGTCAGGGGCCCCGCCACCCACCCAATTTTAAGTTACTTATTGAGGATATCGTTAGTTGAGATTGAGAAATATTTTTAATGAATCTCAACTGCCACATGAGCTTTATCTGTAAGCCGGCTCCCCTGACGTTTTATGCGTCGGTGAACGCGGATCGGGTCAGAGACTGCCAGGGTTCCATCTAGAAACTCCAATCTCATAACCCCCGTTTTCTAGGTGTTTTACCTACTTGGTGAACATTATCATGTTCCCAACATTTCCTTTTTCTCTCTAATCTATAGGCGAAACACCTAGAAAACCCTTTCAGTGACTCTATACTTATCGAACTAAAACCCCTGTTTATCGAAACTTCTAGTGGATTCATCGAAGCTGAGGCCAAAGCCGGTTACATCAATCACCTAAAGGGTATCTAAGTAAAACTCGTACAACAAATCTTAAATTTTTTTAAATGACAAAGCGATTCTTCATATTTTCATTCTTAATCTTCAGTCTTTCTCAGTTCTCCTTTGCTAAGGACATTATCGTCACCAATACGCAGGATTCCGGCGAGGGTTCATTACGAGAGGCTATCGTAATAGCCAATAAGACTCCCGGTGCCGACAAAATCAAATTCAATATCCCTATGACCGACCAGGGCTTTCTGCCGGGTGCTGTCACGGGCGAACAAGGCTGGGCTTTCTTCATCAGATTAGAGCGTGCACTTCCTGAAATCTCCCATTCCTTGATTATCGACGGTAATAGTCAAACCATGTTCACTGGCGATACCAATAAAGTTATAGCTGGTAAGACTCAAGGCGCGGAGGTGATCATTTATTATCACAAGAGTGTTAAAAAAGTGCTTCCTGGTGAGATCGCAACCGCCAGTACCGAGCAAAACCTGGATCAGTTGGTATGGTTCGACCAGGTAGAAGTATCTACTGACAACACTTCTAAAAAGATATTCAACGCAGAGGGTGGAAGAATCCAAATGAGATAATACTTAAGATTTAGACTGATTGAAGAATGGGTCGGGCCTGGATAAGGCTCGGCTTTTTTTGTTATTAGGTCATAGGGTTTCTTGGTCTACCATAGAAGTTTCCTCCATTTTAATCTGCTTGATCATGATAAGAATTAGAACAAATGCTAATGGATGAAGTACTCCTGCAATGATAAATACCGGAGTATATGAATAGTAGGTCAGCAGTAGGCCTACCAGACCATTGAACGCCACGCCACCTAGTGAGCCAGCAGCGCCCACCAGCCCCGCAACTGAGCCTACTGTGGATGACGGGAATAAATCTGCCGTCAGTGTTTGCATCATGGTTGAAAAAGCTTGATGTCCAAACATAGCCATACAGAAAAATACAATAGCCATTCCCAGCGGCACCCCACTGATCAACAACGCTACAGGCATTAAAGCAGCGGCTACACCCAGTGCAATTTTTCTGGACTGATTTAATGTAAAATTCCTTTTTAAGAGATAACTGCTCATCCAACCCGCTAGAAAACTACCGGCACCGGCAGCCGCATAAGGGATCCAGGCATAATATCCGATTTCCTGGATATTCAACCCCCGGATGTCGGCCAAGTATTTGGGTAACCAAAATATGTAGAAGTACCAGGCGGCATCGGATAGGAATTTGGCAACTAGTAACCCCCACACTTTCCGATATCCAAATAGATCTCTCCACCGTATTTTAGGACCCTGTTCAGTGGTGCCCTGCTCTTTTATACCCTTTAACCCTTCTGTTATATATTCTCGTTCCGAATCGCCGACATACTTATTACGGTTGGGTAAATGATATACCCTGTACCATATGACAGCCCAGATTAATCCTAATCCACCGGTGATGAAAAATACCCAGCGCCAATTCAGCTGAAGTATGATCACGGCGATGATAGGGGGGGCTATCACTGCTCCCAGGCTGGAGCCGGTATTAAATATTCCGAAAGCAAATGATCTTTCTTTAGCTGGAAACCATTCCGAAACAACTTTGGCAGAAGCCGGAAATCCACCGCCTTCCCCCAGTCCCAGTAAGAACCGGGCCACGCCCAGACCCATAAAACTGCTGACCAGGCCATGCAGACAATTGGCTATGGACCACCAGCAAATAATAATGATATAACCCACCCTGGTACCCACTACATCGATCAGTTTGCCTCCTCCCACATACATCAGGGAATAGGAGATCAGGAACAGCATCTGTAATTGTGAATATTCCAGATCGGAGACGGGGATGAATTTCTGGATCTCTGAAATAGCTACCGGCAGACTTTGCCGATCCAGGTAGTTTAAGGCAGTGGCCAGAGCCAGCAAACCGGCAATGTACCAGCGGAAGTTTTTAATGACCTTCATAGGAACTGTCAATCCTCCTGTTTGGATTGACCGGGCTCTTTAATGCCCAAGTCGTTTTCGATATCTTCAATGATACCCAGTGAAATGGCGTGTCGGTCACCTATATAATCATGTTCCAGCCAGGTATCTACATAATCGATCAACTCGAAAATACCCTTGGTTTTGCCCCCTAGACATATAATATTACTATCGTTATGTTGCCGGGTCATTTTAGCTTCATAATGGCTGCCCACTACCGCTGCGCGTACACCTTTGTATTTGTTGGCAGCTATGCTCATGCCGATCCCTGTAGAGCAAATCAAGATTCCTTTGTTGTAATCTCCCCCTGATATAGGGGCTGCTACTTTTTTGACATAGTTAGGATAGCGTACAATTTCCTGGCTGTCGGAGCCCATATCAATGACTTCAAATCCTTTTTCACGTAAATGTTCGGCAATTTTCACCTTAGCCTCATACCCGCCATGATCGTTAGCTATCAATATTCTTTTGTCGTCTTTGAAGTTCATGGCACTAACTTTTATGTGTTTGCAGATTGTATTGCTCTACTAAGGGCTTTAAAAAACTAATTCCTTGGGATGCAGCGGTATCCGGATCTGGCTTAGGCAGTATTTCCAAGGAGATCCAGCCCTGATAAAGAGCCTTTTTCAGATGGTCGAAGATGGCCGTAAAGTCCGTGTGTCCCTGACCGGGAGCCATGCGGTTGGAATCGGCAAAGTGAATGTACTCAATGTATGATATATATTTTTCCAATTCACCGCCAATAGAACGATCCTCAATATTCATATGGAAAGTATCCGGCATTAGCTTCAAATTTGGGATCCCCAGGTTTTGCAGCAGTACCACTCCCTCGGAAACGCTGTTTATAAAATCAATCTCATAGCGATTCACGGGCTCCAGGATGATGGTGACAGACTTTTGATAGGCGTACTCACACAAAGTAGCAGCCATGTCGGCAAACAAGTTCTCAGCTTGCTCCCTGCTGGCATTTCCAATTTGACCCCTTACTCTGCCAATGTTAACTAATTGTCCAAAGTCGGCGGCGACGTCGATAATCTCACGGAATATTCTCTCTACTTTTTCCCTTCTATGGGGATCTGGGTCCGTGAACATCAAACCGCCATCTGCATAAACTTGTCCGGTAGAAATACAGGAGACCTCCAAATCATATTGAGACAACAAATTGGATAATTGTCCCCCATTTATTTCACCGGCGTTTTTCAACGCCAGCTCAATCCCGTCAAATCCCAGCTCTGATGCTTTCTGAATGGAATGTTCAAAGCCTCTGAACACCACGAAGGCACTGGGTAAGGCATTTTCACCGGCAATAGCCACTGACAGCTTGATCATGGTAATGGCTTTAGGATTACATAAAAGATAAACAAAATATTAGTCCTTTCCCCACCAGGGATCCCCCAAACTTGCCAGCAATCCACCGTCTACATAGATTACTTGCCCATTGATAAAATCTGAGGCGGGTGATGCCAGGAATAAAGCCGTTCCTACCAAGTCCTCTGGTGTTCCCCAGCGTTGGGCTGGTGTACGGCTAAGGATATATTCATTTAGAGGATTGCCCGGTTCTCGATAGGGTTCGTTGATAGGAGTTGATATGTAGCCCGGGCCGATACCGTTGATTTGTATATTGTGTCGGGCCCACTCTACTGCCATGTTTTTGGTCAACAACTTTAAACCTCCCTTGGCAGCTGCATAGGCCCCTACAGTATCTCTGCCGATCTCACTCATCAATGAACATATATTGATGATCTTACCGCTCTTTTGGGTAATCATAGTATTTGCGGCGTGTTTTGAGGTGATAAACGGTCCATTCAGATCGGTGTTTATAACATCTTGCCAGTCAGCCAATGAAAGATCCTCCAGCTTGTCACGTCTAATAATCCCTGCATTATTCACTAAAATGTCTAATTTCCCTTGCTCCTGGAGGATTTGATCCATACCCTGATTGACCTGGGCCTCGTTTGCTACATCAAATGCTATCCCTTGTGCTGAGTAGCCCTGTGCTTTCAGGTCTGTCAATGTAGCCTCCAGTTTTTCCTGGTTTCTGCCGTTCAGATATACCTGGCACTGGGCATTTATGAAACCTTTGGCTAATGCAAGTCCGATGCCTTGAGTGGAACCGGTAACCAAGACCACCTTTCCTTTAATATTAAATTGATCCATATCCAATAAACATACGGATTTATAGGAAACCTTGAAAATATGAATGGTAGCAAATCACGGTAGACGGTAAACGGCAGACGGTCGACGGCAACAAGATATACTTTGGAAGACGGACTTGTGTAACCCGATCTCATGACGTGTCTAATCTTTGTGGTGTTTTGCTCCTTGCGAGCGGAGCGATGCTTCTTTGTGGCTCTTTGTGTAACAATCTTCCCAAAGCCTAGCAAAGTCCGTCTACCGTCAACCGTGGTCCGTCCACCGTTGTTGGACAACCATTTCACTAATTTTGGTGTCTTATTAAATGGAAGCAAATGGAAAATGTGATGAAGTATATTGTGATGGTGTTCTTTCTGGGTTTAACCCTAGCAGCATGTGATAGCAACGACACCGATGAGTTGGCAGAAAAACAGCAAAGACTGGTAGAACTGCAAGCCAGTATCGACAGCCTGATAGCCGATAAATCTTGTAATGGAGTAGGGGACTGCGCCAGCATAGCATTTGGCAGTAAACCTTGCGGAGGTCCCTGGAGTTACTTGGTGTACGCTCCCAGCAATGTGGATGAAGCTCAGTTGCAACAATTGGTAAATGAATACAATCAAGTCCAGGATGAAGTGAATATCCTAACCAATGCCGCCTCGGATTGTGCCTTTATCCAGGAGCCGCAATTGAGTTGTGAGGGTAATGAATGTAAGGCGATATAGACGGACCACGCCTGTTTGCGAAACGGTAGAGTGGATGGTAGACCACCACCAACCGGCGAATCCGTCACCCTAACAGTTTTGGCTCGTCGGTGACCGGAGACCAGTGCACAGATTAACGGGAGTCCTCAAGGTCCAACCATTCTTGTTTATCCCCCGGACTGGTTCCGGGGAGTACGTCAAATTTAATGTATTTTTTAGATAAATTAATCAATTAATTGGTGGGTTATAATTTATTGATAATCAATTAATTATAACTATACACCCGTAACAACCCCTTGTGCCAAAAGGGCTATTAAGGATTAATAAAGGAGCGCGTTCTTTTCAGTGAGTATTCTAAGCTAAAATCGCCTTAATCACCTTCCCATGCACATCGGTCAGCCGAAAATCCCTTCCTTGAAAATTGTAAGTTAGTTTTTCATGATCTAAGCCCAGTTGATGGAGCAGAGTGGCTTGTAAATCATGCACGTGAATACGTCCACTGATACCTTCGTATCCGATCTCGTCAGTTTCTCCGTAGGTGATGCCGGTTTTGGTTCCCGCGCCCGTCATCCACATGGTAAAAGCATTACCGTGGTGATCGCGTCCCTTAAAAGGGTTTTTGATGCCTTCCCGGTTTTCCTGCATGGGAGTACGGCCAAACTCCCCACCCCAAATTACCAAGGTATCCTCCAGCATGCCTCTTTGCTTAAGGTCCTTGATCAAGGCGGTCATGGGCCGATCCACCTCTGCACAACGCTTGAGAAATCCTCCATGAAGATTCTCAAAATCATTACTGCCATGGGAATCCCAGCCCCGATGATAGAGTTGGATAAAGCGCACCCCGCGCTCAGCCAGGCGACGGGCCAACAAACAATTATTGGCAAATGAGATCTCTCCGGGGGAGGTTCCGTATAATTTATGGATGTAAGCAGGCTCTTCGTCTAGATTAGTGGCTTCCGGTACCGACATCTGCATTTTAAAGGCCATTTCGTACTGGGCCATACGGGTTAGGATTTCGGGATCTCCGATTTCCTGATGCGCTTGTTGGTTCAGGTCATTAATGGCATCGATCACTTTGCGCCTCATTTGACGGCTGGTGTTCCGGGGATTGGATACATATAGCACAGCATCTCCCTTAGATCGAAATTCCACTCCTTGATGTACGGAAGGCAGAAAACCACTGCCCCATAGGCTTTTTCCCCCGCTGGGAGCGGAATTACCAGACACCAATACCACAAATCCCGGTAAATTCTCATTTTCGGATCCCAAGCCATAAGTAACCCAGGAACCGAAAGAGGGGCGACCCAGTCGCGGGCTACCGGTATGCATAAACAATTGTGCAGGCGCATGGTTGAATTCTTCCGTATATAATGCTTTCATAAACAGCACATCATCAACCACTTCTGTGAAATGCGGCAATAGTTCAGATACCCAGGTCCCCGAATCACCATATTGAGCAAATGAAAACTGTGGTCCCAGCATTTCCGGTACCCCCCTGATAAAGGCGAATCTTTTGCCTTCTAACAAGGAATCGGGGCAGGGTTTGCCATCTAATTGATGTAGTAGAGGCTTGTAATCAAATAATTCCAGCTGAGAGGGCGCACCCGCCATATGCAGGAAAATGATCCTTTTGGCCCTGGGGACAATTCGAGATCCGGAGATCAATTGGTCCAGACCGGTAAGAGGGGAGGTTACGGCAGACCCTGATAAAAACGCCAAAGCAGTAGCCCCCAAGCCTAAAGAACCTTGTTTTAAGAAGTGCCGACGGGTAAGATAGGCGCTTTCGCGATTAAAGAATTCCTGCAGCAGTTTACTCATCCTTTGGTAATCATTTCGTCCAAATTTAAAATAACCGTAGCCACTTGTATCAAGGCGAACATTTGTGAATCTCCATTTCCTTGCTGATTACTAACAAGCTGTACAGGCTCTTCCGGGGGTGTTTTAAGGGCATCATTAAACAAGCTCTTCAGAGTTTCCATTTCATGTGCAGTGGGGTCCCGGAAAAGTGCGCTGCGATAAGCAAAAGTAATGCGATCTTCCAGCTTCTCATGGGCTCGATACATACGGCCAGCCAATGCCTGCGCGGCTTCTACATAAACTGGATCATTCAAGGTGACCAGGGCCTGCAAAGGAGTATTGGTACGAATACGCCTTGAAATGCAAAATTCCCGGCTGGGACTGTCGAAAGTGACCAGGGAAGGGTAGGGGCTTACCCGGCGCCAAAAGGTATATAACGCCCGGCGATGGCGCTCCTTGGGGTCTGCTGCGGTTTGCCATTGTTCAACATGACGAATCACATTCCATACGCCTTCCGGTTGATAAGGCATCACACTGGGGCCATACACCTGATGGTTCATTAAGCCGCTGACCATCAAGGCCTGGTCTCTGATCTGTTCAGCGGTTAACCGCACCCGGGGACCGCGAGCCAGCAACTTGTTGTAAGGGTCTTTTTGTAATAAGTCAGGGGACACCAATGAGGATTGTTTATAAGTTGCGGAAAGTACCATCTCCCTCAACAAGCGTTTAACGCTCCATTGATAATGGGTAGAGAATTGCACCGCCAGCCAGTCCAGGAGATCAGGGTGGGAGGGTACGGCTCCCTGAGTGCCGAAATCTTCCAGGGTTTCTACCAATCCCAGGCCAAACAGCTGCTCCCAAAACCGATTTACCATTACCCGGGCGGTCAGAGGGTTGTTTGGGCTAACCAGCCATTGAGCCAAAGCCAGACGATCGGTGTTGGCCAACGAGCTACTTTGTAATCCCTGTGAATTTAGTGCCAGAGCATTGGGCACTCGTGGATACACTTCAGCGCCCGGTACCAGCCAATTGCCGCGTTCAAACACAAAGTTTTGACGACTGGAATCCACCGGTAACTCTTGCATGACGGGCACCATCAAAGGCTTTAAGGACACCAGGGATTTTACAGTCTCGATATAGGCCTTAGATAGCGTATCATGCTGATTACGAGACTGTTCTAGACTGGCTTGTAGTCGTGCTTTACGCTCCCTTTGGGGCCGTGAAAGCAGGGGTAAATTGGGTTCATCGCTAGTTAGATCGCGGTCTTCCGTATTATTGAAAAACGCATACACCCCGTAGTATTCCTCATGGCGTATGGGATCATAAGGGTGGGTATGGCATTGTACGCAGGACAGGGTAGTGCCTTGCCAAACCTCAAAGGTGGTGTTCACACGATCCAGTACCGCTACCACTCGGAACTCTTCATCATCCGTACCGCCCTCATCATTATTCATGGTGTTGCGATGAAAAGCGGTGGCCAACAACTGATCTTCGCTGGGATTGGGCAACAGGTCGCCGGCTAGCTGCTCGATGGTAAATTGATCGAATGGCATATTCCGGTTAAAGGCATCAATTACCCAATCGCGATACATCCACATGGTTGGTCTTAGATTGTCTTTTTGATAACCCTGTGAATCTGCATAGCGGGCCAGATCCAGCCATAAGGAGGCCCAGCGCTCACCAAAATGAGGGGAAGCCAACAAGCTATCTACCAGCTGCTCATAGGCCTGGGGTGAGGAATTGTTCAGGTACTCTTGCACCAGAGGTTCAGAAGGGGGCATCCCAATCAGATCCAGACTTACCCTGCGCAGCAAAGTGCTTTTATCAGCCTCAGGAGCCAACTGCAGATTCTCCTGATACAAACCATCGATCACAAAGTGGTCAATTTTATTGATTACCGGGGCTGAGTAAGCTGTGGGGTAAGCTGCAGTAAGGTTAGGAGGTTCAATATTAGGATCAGGCCGTTGATACGCCCAATGTTCCTCCCAGTGCGCCCCTTGTTTGACCCATTTTTTTAGGGTCTTGATCTCCTGCGGTGACAGGGCCGGACCTTCCAGGGGCATTCTTATTTGAGGATCTTTTTCTTCAATGCGCTGAATCATAGCGCTTTGACTTGGCGAGTGGGGCACAATAGCCCGCAAACCGGAGTCAAGAGTGTCCAGGGCCTGTTCCGGAAATAAAAAGCTCAAACCGCCTTGCTGATGCACACCCCCATGGCATTTCATGCATTTCTGGGTGAGGATGGGCCTTACCTGGGCATTAAAATCTACTGGTTTTTGCAAAGAGGGGAGGAACAGTAGCAATACTACCATTGCGACGGCCACCACAGCCGCATGGAGCATAAACCGCTTTGCCCTGGTATTATCCATGTATAGTTAGTATCGAGTGCTTATACGAATACAAGATAGCACTTTCACAGAAATTAGGAATCTAAGCCTTAGGTTGGTTAACCATCAACCGTGTACCGTTCACCATTTAGCGTATACCCCGGAACAAGTCCGGGGTGGGCGGGGGGCTCAAGGTCAACTAGTCCTATTCTTTGTAGATCACCTAATATCGATTGTTTGGCCGTTGTGTGGGCTTTACTCTTATGTATGTGCGTCTCTGCCCTGCTGATTTTAAATTTTCCTCCTTAAGTTTTTCATCAAGGGGAATTTGAACATCAACCAGCCAAAAAATTATTCCAATAATGAATAGCAGGAAACCAAGCTTTCGCATGTCCTCATAGAGTTTGAACTCGGACTCCGAATAGACTGTTTCATAGATATCATATCTAAAATTCAAGCTATCTGCTAAAATTCTCAATGACTGCAGTTCTTGTTTAAATTCATTGGAATCGTTATTAAAAGTTTGTGCATCATCTTTTCCATTTCTGATCGAATTAATGGGTTCTAATATTTCTTGTGACTTAAGTTTATAAACTAAATAGTCTATTTCTATTAAATCTCTACGTCGATCACGATCTAATTGATATTTAAAATACACACCTGCAAAGCCAATAATAAGTCCGAAAAACGTTACAAATTTCCAAAGATTATCTGTAGGAAGATTAGGTATGTTCATGTATTGCCTCTTTCCTCAAAATTATTAATAAAAAGGATGGATTTCTGCGGATTACTTAACAAAAATCAATACTTAACACATAGCGTAAAATAACTTTTGGTAGTCACCCGTCTACCGTCTACGGTAATCTATTTCAGGCAACCTAGCGATACTCATAGTTTGTAAATTATATGTGGGTGGGCGGGGGGCTCTCCCGCACTAAAAATCGCGACAATTTTTTTTAACTATTAATTTGTTAATTACTTGTAAAACCCTGTTTACTAATTAGTTAAGTGGAATAGTAGCAATAACAGTTGCTCCGATGAATGTCCGTAAAATCATCGTTTACAGTGTCTTACATCAGTGAAAGATTGTTAAACAATCCGTTTATTAGGTGTTATAGGGACATTCCTGTGAAATAAGGTGATTGTGATGAAATTCAGGATGTTTATAGCACTGAGAATGCCGTTGGTAGTGGCCATAGCCGGGTTATTATCGGGGTTGGCCTATGCCCAAGACCAAGAAATCACTTCTCACTTATTTGACTCGGACTCCGTACTTGAAATTAACTTAACCGCCAACTTTAAATCCCTACAGCGTAAAAAGCATAAGGACCCTGAGCCTGAATATTGGGCTAAACTATGGTATTTGAATGCCTCTAGTGATACCATAGCCATCAAGAGTAAGATTAAAGCCAGGGGGGAGGTGAGAAAAAAACTTTGCCCTTTTCCGCCGTTGAGGCTGGATCTCCCCAAAAAGAAAGTGGCGGGCACTTGGTTTCAGGGTGAAAACAAATTAAAGCTGGTTACTCACTGTCGCGAACAATACCGCAACCAGACCTATGTACAGAAAGAATACCTGATTTACAAGATATACAGCGTGATTTCGGATTTCAGCTTCAAAGCTCGCATGCTGAGGATCAACTATTATGACTCGCTTACCAACCAGCCTATATGCAGCGAATACGCCTTTGCGCTAGAAGACTTGGACGATCTCGCCAGTAGAAATGATGCTTTGGTGGTTGAGAAAGAGGGATTACACCCCAAATTCCTGAGACCTTTCGATTATGGGGTAATGGCGGTGTTCCAATACATGATCGGAAACACCGACTGGCATGAACCTTCTCTGCACAACCTGTATTTGGTAAAACCCCGGGATCCTAACAGCCAGTATTTGGTGGCCGTTCCCTTTGATTTTGACTATAGTGGCATTATCAACTCCCATTATGCCGTTGTTCGAGATGGATTACCTATTCAAAGCGTAAAGGAACGGTTATACCGGGGATTATGTCAGAACCAGGATATTGTTAAAGCGGTATTGGAGCATTTTGTCAAGCATAAGCAAGCGGTATATGCGGAAGTCGCCAAACATGGTGATTTATCGGATCAAGCTCGCGATTCCATGATTGATTACCTGGATGACTTTTACCAACTAATACAGAATCGCAAAGGCGAGCTTAATTACAAAATATTCAGGAACTGCAGAGAGGAAAGCAACTACTGGTAAGTAAACAGGGGATAGATCCCCAGGGGAATGAGTGTAGAAGGGAGTATAAATCATTACTTAACATAATATAAATTATATAACAATAATGCAGAAGGTGCGGCGGTTTGCAACCGCTCTTACTTTTTTATTATAAAAAAATCATAAACAACCTTTCATATGCCATTGAAAAAACCAACTGATGTAACTGGTGAATAAAATGCTGATTTACTTGGTTGTTTAGGCCAACCTAACTTCGAAAACAATTAAATTTAAATTCTAATGCTAAACGTTAAAGTATATACGACTATAAGGCGATCAGCTAAACTCATTTTAGTGCTTTTACCTTTGCTTTTTACCAGCGTTGCGAGTAGCTCCCAAATTCCAACGGAAAAAGGCTGGTTGGTATTATTCGATGGTATGGACTTAAGCCATTGGGATTCTTATCTAGGCCCATATTTTGGGCCCGGAGTAAGCTGGGAAAATATTGAAGAACAGCCCCCTATTGGCCTAAATAATGACACCATGAAGGTATTTAGTATCGTGGAATTAGATGGGGAAAAAGTATTGCGAATATCCGGGGAAGCCTGGGGGGGTATATTCACGAAAAAGGAATTTGAAAATTATCACTTACAGCTCCAATTTAAATGGGGTGATAAAAAGTGGTATCCCCGTGAAAAAGTAACGGATAAACGGGACAGCGGTTTACTCTATCACGGTATAGGAAGTCATGGGCAAGATGACCTGTTTTGGCTTAAATCACAGGAATTCCAAATACAAGAAGGTGATTGTGGGGACTTCTGGGGGGTTGCAGGTACCATCATCGATGTTCGAGCACAGCTGATGCAAGATGGTAAAACCTACCAGTATAATGCAAATGCCCCACTGTTGACTTTCACCGAAACCGGTGATTATGGACGATATTGTAAAAAAAGCCCCGATGCGGAAAATCCATCAGGCACTTGGAACACTCTAGATTTGTATTGTTTTGGGGGAACCAGTGTACACATGGTCAATGGGACAGTTACAATGATACTGGAAAACTCCAGGCATAGGGTCAACGGAGCAGAAGTACCACTCACGAAAGGTAAGATTGAGATTCAGTCAGAATCTGCGGAAGTATACTACCGCAATATTAAATTAAAGTCCATCGATCGGATTCCTCAGGAGATCCTAAATGCAGGTAGTCATTAATTTAGAGCAAAACAGCTTGTTTCAGTAGCTCAAACCAGAGACGCCCATGCTAACAGTGTCATCGTTTTCTTAGGATTCGAATATTAACTGAAGCTTATTTTGTCTTAATCTCAATTACCCCCATTCCTCCTCTGGAGCCGTACTTTCCAGATCTTGCGGCAGAAATGACATTTATGGATCTTACCTGGTTCACATCAATACTACTCACACTGGTATATCCTCGGCCCACTGCCAGACCATCTACTACAAACAACGGTTCACTGCTGCCAGCGATGGACCTTCCACCGCCCAAAACGCGGATTTCCGGATTACTGTCGGGCCCGGTGACCCGAAGGTGTGACTCTTTCCTCAACATCTGCAGAATGTTGGTATAGCCATAACTTATTTCTGACTCTTCATTTACAGTACTGCTTACAGTACCACTTTTAGTACTGGTGCACCCGAACTGTGCACCGGTAATAAGCAAAAACAAGAAACAGACGATGGGAATTACCTGAGAGGTCTTCATAGCTCTAGTTTTAATAGGATGCTATCTACAATTTACTATAAAATTTAGTTACAAATCGTTTTTCATGTTTGAATAATTCAACATGAATCCATAAAATTCGGATAATGTAGATCCCCCCCTGATCGTTATTAATTGATATTAATTATAACCAAACGTTAAATTCTTCCCGATACTGTAGTCGGGACTGGCCCTTACCTCCCCCAACCTGCCTGCAGACAGGGCCATCTTAACGTTATATTAACATAACGTAGCCCATTGCATAGCAATAATATTACGATATGCGGTCAGGCTTGTGAATTAATGTAAAATAGTCCCATCTACCGGACGTTTTACCAACGTTTTTTATGGCAAAAGATTCCTTTTCAATTATTTATGTCTCATGGTAATTCACTGCTCCCTTCCATATTGCTGATTTTTTCCTAATTTGCTCAACAAAGCCAAAACAAAACCCATCGCTGGTGCCACGACAATTAACCGCCATCATGTTTACCGATATTGCCGGATTTACTACTCTGATGGGTAGGAATGAGCATCGGGCCATGGAGACTCTGGAAAAAAACCGCAGGATCCAAAAGAAGCAGATTGAAGATTATCATGGCATTTGGCTGAAGGAAATGGGCGATGGGATCCTGGCCTGCTTTAGCAGCGCCCTCAACGCGGTCTACTGTGGCAATACCATCATCAATCAAACCAAGGATGATCCCGACCATCAGATAAGAGTAGCCATTCATATTGGGGAAGTGGTGTTTGCCAATGGGGATGTGTTTGGCGACGGAGTCAATATTGCCTCTCGCATAGAAACCGCAGCCCAGGCCGGACAGATTTGCGTGTCCGGGTCGGTGGCCGAAAACATAAAGAATATAGAGGGTATATCAGTTGAGTTTATCGAAGAGAAAGAGTTTAAAAATGTAGACGTACCGGTGAAACTTCACAGTGTTAAGGTAGATAAGGAATTTCCGGTTTCAGAGCCCAGACCTTCCCTGGCCGGGCTTAAGAAAAATCTACAGATGCCCCCTATCCCTCATGTAGCGCCACCCAAGCAAAAGGTATACAGCGAAGTTGAACTGCCTATTGCCACCAGAAGATTATATGGATTCGCTTGGGGCCAGATGAAAAAGTTTTTCTTGCCCTTGTTTTTGATAGTGGTGATCCTGGCTTTTGCTCAAATTCCACTGCGGGTTTTTGAGGAGGGCGAGAGCGGGGCATTTGCGCAAATCTTCCAGGTGGCCTATTGGTTCTTCATTGTAGCACCTCTTGATTATGGATCCTCCTTTGTGTTTTTAAGCGCTGCGCGAGATTCGGAACCGGATATTAAGGAAATCAGAGTGGGTTTTTACTATTACTTAAATGTAATCACTGCGCGATTATTAGTAACAGCCATTGTAGCTCTGGGATTGTTTATGGTGGTGGTACCTGGAATTATTTTCGCTTGCCGTCTGGCACTGGTACCTTACCTGGTAGTAGATAAGGGTTTGGATGCCATAAAAGCAGTGGAAACCAGTTGGAAAATGACCAGGGGCCATGCCAGAACCATTTTCTGGATGGGACTTCTGATCTTGCCCATAATCCTAGCGGGATTGATCGCGTTTGGCATTGGAGTTATTGTGTCCTTGATGTGGATAAAATTGGCATTTGCCGCACTTTATGTGGCTATAGATCAAAACACTGAGGAACCAATTCCGGTAGCGGCTGATTGATATTTCAATTTCTTATAGATTTATGGAAGGAACCTCCCTCCTGCCAAACACACCTTCGCTGAAGCTTGGGCCGGCACAGATTGCCAAAAGCGTGCTCCATTACCACTAACTAAGAAATGAAAGTGATTACTTCTAAAGAGTGGTAAGCCCATCGCGCAAACTGCTAATTTAACCGCTCACCCCAAGCTATCTCACAACATAACGCAGCCATTGTATAACGAACAAGGAGTTTTCGTGCTTGCGGGCGTCAAGCCTAATTAACATAAGATCAGTTATCGCCACATAATTTACTTTGTCCGATCGAAAGCTCATGGCACCGATCGGGCTAGAATTTCTTGGGTTGAATGTCAAAGAAAACCTCGGTCATCATGAACTTACCAAGGGGCACCTCTTTGGACATAAAAATGCTTAAATTTATAAAGAGTGGTGGATTAGGACCACAGCAGTGAGTTGAGATAAAAAACCAAATAAAACCTAACGGACGCAATAAATGCCTGCTTCAAAAGACCGCCAGGAAACATCGCCGCGCCATAGTCTAGAGGCGATCCTCTTCGCCGACATTGCTGGCTTTACCGCCCTAATGCAAAAGGACGAGGCGGTCGCTTCCACACTCCTCCACCGTTTTCAAAAAGAAATAGATGAAAAAGTGGCTGCCCATGACGGTCGCATCGTCAATTTTTATGGTGATGGGGCGCTCTGCATTTTTCAGACACCTTTGGAAGCTGTCCATTGTGCAATGGACTTACAAACCAATTTTAAAGAAGCGCCCAGTGTACCGGTCCGCATCGGCATGCACATTGGCACAGTCGTTATTGATGACGATCAGGTATATGGTGACAGCGTGAATTTAGCTTCAAGGATACAGTCAATGGGAATTGCCGGAGCTGTGCTTTTTTCTGAAAGCATACGAAAGGATATTAAAAATCATCCGGAATTCGAGGTAATCTCATTGGGACAATTTGAATTTAAAAATGTAGAAGAGCCAATGGAGGTATTTGCTTTGGTCAATGAGGGATTGACTATACCCAAGCCGAAAGATCTCCAGGGGAAAAGCAAGGGTACGCAAGTTCCTTTCTACGCTTCATTTCTTGTAGGTTCCCGGAAATGGTTTGCCCTAGCAGGAGTGCTTGTTCTGTTACTGGCCGGGTGGTTTGGAATTTATTTGACTAAGACCAACGGTACCGTGGTAATGGCCGTCCCTGAGGAAAATTCTATTGCCGTCCTGCCGTTTATAAATATCAGCGGAAATCCCGATCAGGAATATTTCAGTGATGGAATATCCGAAGAAATTATTAATAGCCTGACTCAGATAAACAGTTTGAAAGTAGCGGCACGGACTTCCTCTTTTTCCTTCAAAGACACAAAAACGGACCTTCCAACAATTGGCAGAAAGCTCAATGTAAACATGGTGCTTGAAGGTAGCGTTCGCAGGTCGAATGACCACATTCGGGTGACCGTACAGTTGATCAATGTTGCCGATGGGTTTCATATCTGGTCGGAAGAATATGATACGGAGATCGGCGATCTCTTTGCGGTGCAAGATGACATATCTTCCCGCATCAGGGAAAAGCTGAACATTACCTTGTCTGGAGGCCAGGTTAAGAAGACCGACGCCAGGCCGACCGGAAATATGGAGGCTTACGAAATGTTCCTTAAAGGTAATTATTTCATTAACCAGCGAGTGAATGGTGTGGAGAAAGCACTTCATTATTACACCAGGGCCATTGAACTGGATTCGGCATTTACCCGGGCCTATGTGCAGCTGTCGTATACTTACTACTGGCTGGCCGCTTTTGATTTTCTTCCTCCAGGCCAGAGTTTTCCGCAGGCCCGCAAATACGCTAATAAAGCACTTGCCTTGGAAAAGGATTTACCCGATGCCTACGAAGCACTAGCTTGGATCTATTTAATGTATGATTGGAATTGGGACGCCGCCTGGATACAGTTTCAGAAATTGACACCTCCCGGCTCCAGCCCAGCTCCTCGTTTCTTCCCTGCTTGGTACCGCGCCCAACTGTATGGTGATTTTGACTATGCTATTGAAGTCACACAGATGCTTGTTGATCGGGATCCACTTTCCATTTGGTGGCTTACCAACCTGGCACATTTAAATCTGTTGGATCGACGCTTCACCGAGGCAAGAGATATATTAAAGAAAGTGCAGGAATTACAACCTTTCTACAGTGAGGGGATCAGGTACTTGGGAGTATCCTATTTTTATGAAGGAAATTTTGACCAGGCGATCAGATATCTGAGAGAAGCAGTGGAACTTTCGGAAGGAAAAGGTTCGTCTTTATTTTATCTTATCTGCGCACTGGCTGCTTCAGGGCAAGCGGAAGAAGCCGAACAGTTGTATGCAGTTTGGAGCGCCTCTTCTACGTTAATCATTTCATGGAAAAAGGCTATCATATCCGCGTATCTTAATAATATGGATAAAGCCTTTCAGTTTATGGAACAGTCCGTTGCTAACAGGGATTTTTGGCTGATTTCACTGCAGATCGACCCAATTTGGGATATCCTTCGACCAGATCCAAGGTTTGAGGTATTGGTATCGAGGTTGAATTTTCCAAGAAAGGAGTGAATTGTTGCCAGGATTTTGTTTGGTCAAAAGGAAGCCGGAATTCGTCTGCTTTTGGCCATCGTTGGAACATCGAATTAATATCAAAAATTCAGTTGTTTTAAAAAACCTCACATTATTTAGTTTGGAATGCTCTGGGTGCCGATCTATATGAGATTGAGGTAAGAGAAAAAGCCTAACAGTCGACTATTCTTTATTCCTTACCATCTCCAACAATCTCCCAATCCTGTTTTTATCAATTTCATTTAAGGACTTGACCTTAATGTGTTTCATGGTTTTCCCGCTGCCTTCGAATAAAGATTGTTCCTCTTTTGATAGACCTTTTATCGAAAAACCCAGGTTAACATGATTTTTCAAAGCCACTATGTAATACCGGCCATTGTCATAGGCCGGCACCCCCCATTTCATCTCTTCTTTAATATCAGGAAACGTTTTGTGAATTATCTTCCTCAACTCCTCGCAAATTTCTTTTTGTGGAGATCCCTGCTTACCTACGTAATTGTTCACCTTTTTATCCATCGTATCTCTTTAACCTCTTTCTAGAATCATCAATGGATTTTAATAAGAAACTTACAAGATGGTTGTGTAACTCAGATCATTTTGCACACCCAAATCAAATATGAAATGACTAAATCAAGAACATTAAGCAATCGCCTACTGATGTGGTACCAGGACACTTTGTCCTACAAAACTCCCGGCGGCCGTGTATCCAATATTGGAATGCCCAACTTCGTATCTACCCATCTAAAGTAATAATACAAGGTACGCTCCACCTCAATGCCATAATCAATGGTAGGATCATATTGAATAATGTTCTCAAAAAATGAAGGTGAAGTTTGCGGATGCGTAGCTTTATAATTCCACGCTGATACATAGCGCTGATTCCAACTCCTATAATAACTTACACTGCGATCCCTGGCCGGACTCCAAGTGGTAGCAAACCAGGCATCAAACCCAGGATCGAAGACTACTACTTCATATTCTTCCTCATTTTGCGACAGGTTCACGATATTTTCACTAGGTGCTCTTAATACCCTAGGCGATGATGGGGCGCAACCTACCAGTAGAAATGCCCCTAAGATAATTGCTGATATACTTTTCATACTTTCCTCTCTCATTTTCAACTAATAACAAAACGTCAAATTCCCCGATCATATATATAGTAGATCAAGGAAAACCTATCAATTTAATCCCTAAGAATCAATGACCATCGTCAGCAGTAAAACGACCTTCTGTCATAATCATGCATAATCTAAACGAACAAAATTAGCTATGAGCCTAATTGTAACAAGCAGCGGTTTCTGAAAAAACAGTCCGTTGCTTAACTTAAGCAAAACGGACTGTTTTATTATTAGGAATCACCAAGCAAAAATGTGTTATGTGCTCTGATTTAATGCTTCGGACTTAAGCTTTGAACTTTTGCGCATGCTCCACCAGCCACTGCCGTAGTGTTTCCCAGGCCAGTTCAGCGGCATCATCAGCCATAAACAGGTCGCCATGGCCGAAATCAATGGCCCGTAACTCCTCCGGCTGCAGGTTCACAATATAATCCGTAACATCGCGACTCCTGGTAAGGCTGCTGGTAAATAATCCTTGCTGACCAAATCCGCCGGCTACGCCCAGGTATAATATGGGTAATTTAATTTCCGACAGATGATCGTCAATGGTGACCTCTTCTTCGTTACACAGACATGCGCTCAGCTCTTTTCCACCCAACTGGGGCTGGTAGGGAGGCAATCCTCTTAGCAATTCAATCCATCTGGATGGCTTGGTGTATAATAATCCTTGCGGGATGGGTGATGTACCCTCGAACTCCCCTCCTACAAAATGCCAGAATGGTGCCGGCGCATTGCCTTGGGCAAAGGTGCTGGTGCCCAGGAAAAGCACGAACTGATAGTTATTAAACCCTGGTACCGGCGAAGGATCGTCAGGACTTAAAACGGCGGCATCTCCGAATAGGCTAAAGGTGAGTCCATTGGAATTTTGATAGACACCCATGTCTATTTGAGCTTGAGCCCCGGCTGCTCGGTTGCAATTGGCAATCCTGGAGTCTTCATCTTCAGCAGCATACTTCATGGCGCCTTCGGCGGCGATAACTCCTTTGATATCACGGCGAATGCGATGTTGTTGAGTTTCTCTTCCGGCGGCGGCATAAGCGACGGCTACCCCGTAACTAAAACCCAGCAAGTTCAGTTGATCAAAACCCTGGCCGCTCAGTCCTCGCACTAAACGGGCGATGGCCATAGCCTTCAAGGTATGATCCACATCCCGCTCAACGCCCCAATCCTTCATGAAGGAGAAATCACCGGTTTCCAGGGGAACCAAGGTCCAGGCAAGGTCGATCCCCCAAACATCGATGTTATGGGATGCTAAATACAGGGGTGAAGAGCTTTGCTCATCCGGCTTTTCCACACCGGGTCGTAAAAAGATATCATCAAAATTCTGGCTTGATCCGTGTATCATAAAGACCGCTCCATCGGTGTGCACGGGACGGTAGCTTCGGTGCTCACGCACCACCCGGTGGATACGGACCACATCAAATTCGTCCTTACCTAGATCCACGACAAACCGGTAGTGAGCAATCCCGTTTTTTAGCTCCCTGCGATCCATACTGATCAGACGTCGCTTTTTCTCAGACCTCTTATGATTATGGTGGGGCCCTTTGGTCAAAAGTTCCGGATGTTGAATATTGTGGATCTCCACCCCTTCCCTGTTCATCCCTGTCAGGCCTGCAATGGTTACCTGTTCTCCGCTCTCACCAGTGAGGCCAATAAGTTGGATATTAGATTTGGTGATATTAACTGTTTCCTGGTAATTGCCTGGTTCTACATAAATGGCTTCTCCGGGTTGAGCCGCGTCCACGGCATCCTGAATAGCGCTTTCTTTCTCCACGATGATGCTAGATCCCGAGTTTAATTCCTCCAATAGTGCTACCCAGTCATCTTGTTGGATAGCCGGATCATCTGATTCAATGCCGTTATAGGGGTGATCTTCACAGCCAGTAGTGAACCAAGCTGTCAGGCAAAGGAAAAACATGACCAGTAAACTATGATGTACCTTTGAATTTTTCATAATAGTAAGAGTTTATAGGTCCACAGACCTGATTGAACAATAAATAAAGCAGCAGTTGGCCAATTGCTTTAAATCGAAGTACTACTTCAAAGGTCAGAGAAAAAACACGGAGACTATTTCAGCTATGTTTCCAATAGTTCAATATTTTTAATGAACTATGTTGAAAATTTAAATTATGATGCAGTTTGGGTTAATGGAGGCAAATTATGCTCCTGCAAGAATTTTTGGTAACGGGGATCGGCTCTAAGCGGATCTAATCCGGGCCAGGTTCTGGTCCAGGGGACCCACACGTCCGGTGGTTCAAATTCCAGCCATTCAAATGCTTGGTCCAGGTCTCCTAATGAAACATAAATGCGCATGAGTCCAAAGGCCATGCGCGGGGTGACGAGGCCTTTTTTTATCTCATCTACCATTACCATCGCGGTTTCTCCATCACCTGCCAACGCATGGGTATTGGCCAGGGCCCACTTCCATACTGGGTTGATTTCTACCGCCTTTTCATGGGCCTCAATTGCCTGGTCAAACTTACCTTGTTGAGCCAGCACATTGCCCATCATCCACCAGGAGTGTCCAAAGGCACTGTCCAACTCCAGGGCTTCATCAAGTGCGAATTTAGCTTCATCATATTGCCCTAACCAATAATACATGGAGCCTAAATCGGCGGTATAAATGGGTGTTAAGGGGTCCAGCTCTTTAGCTAATTTTTGTTCCTTCAATGCCTCTTCCCGCTTACCGAAGATTATTTTATACCAGGCATAGTGAAAATGATTGATTGCCAGATCGGGATTGAGGTTACTGGCTTTGATAAAAGCCTGCTCGGCACCTTCCCAATCATTTTCGTGATACAATTTTATCATGGCCAACACTGCATGCGCTTTGGCCAAGGTGGAGTCTAATTCGATGGCTCTAGCAGCAGCAGCCTTGGCTCGTTGCCAATAGGTAATGGAAGGATTGGGGCCATGCAAAAGGGCGATGTACCCTTCGGCCAGACCGGCATAGGAATAAGCATTGGCCGGATCATTCTCAATGGCCTGATGGAGGAAGTCCAGACCCTTTTGAAAATCTGCAGGCGTTGATTTATTGAGAAAATAGATCCCTCTTAGATAGGCCTTATATGCATCAGGATCGACTTCATTTTTTGCATCAAGCCGCTTTTTATCCTCTTCCGATAAGCGTACTTCTATGCTTTGGGCGATATCTTGAATAACACTGCTTTCCAGAGACAGTATGTCATTGACCTCCCGGTAATACTCCTGAGCCCAAATATGACTTTCTTCAGGAAATGGTTTTATCAATTGTAATTGTAATCGCATGCTATCTCCAGTTATGAATACCGATCCCTCTACAATCACATCAACTCCCAGTTCTCTGGCGATATCTTGCATCAGCAAATCACTTTTGGGATAGCGCAAGGTGGAGGTCCTGGAAATAACCCGCAGCCCCTCTATGGTACCTAATTCACCAATCAGCGCATCATGAAATCCAGCGGTGAGGTATTCCTGATCCGGGCGATCCGACAAATGCTCCAATGGGAGAATGGCTACAGAAGGATTATCCGGGATTTCTCCCTCACTATTTTTAGTCATCACCAGGAAAACGGCTGCCACTGCCACCACTGCTAAAAAAGCAATTAGTATTGCTTTTGATCTCTTGGGACTTCCAGATGCAGGCTGTTTAAGGTCTGAGCTTTCCATGCCGTGGGGAGGGCGCACCCCTACCCCCACCCTTTCTTCAGTTATCCTGGCTTTTTTTTCAGGTTCAGCATGCGGGATCTGATTCCTTTTTTTTACCTCCCCCGGAGGATAACCATAATGCTCGTGAAAACAAGTATTAAAATAAGAAGTACTGCTAAATCCCACCCGGTAGGCGATTTCAGAGACATTGCCCACCTCCTGTTGCAGCAATTTCATGGCCTCATGGAGTTTTACTTCACGAACAAATTGGCTAACAGACTGACCTTTTAAAAGTTTAAGCCTCCGGTGCAAATGGGATCGACTGACCCCTTTCAAACGAGCTAGCAGTTCAACGCTGAACTGTTCGTTCTGTAGGTTTTCCAAAACAATGTCCTGGAGTTCTTGAAGAAATTTGTCATCCTGTGAATTACCTGCAGCATACATGGTGGTTCGCTGTAGTTAGGTGGCCATTGGGTGGGTATAGCGTTATTACCAATATACTAAATAATTCAATTCCTTGTTTGGTGCATTGGGAAAGGTAACGAGATATAGGGTATGTATGTCCATTCTCTAAATAATCATAAGACAGATACTCTTCAAACCAATTCTGGCACTTATTTTGCTAACCAGTTAAATATGCACAAAACATTGATAGTCATATTATTGCTTGTCTTTGCTTCATGCAATGATTGCAAAGCACAACCACCGACTATAACCTTCGCAAGCTCCTATTACAAAACTACAGCCGGTGCCATTGGTCCCACAGGAATCATTAGTACTACCACCTACGATCTCAAACTCAACTCCCCTAAGACCGTTATGTTGGATCATGCGGTTATTTCCGGGTTAAGCGTAATGGGCGACGGTATTTTAATACCCACCAACAAAGAAGGAACCATAGATTTTCGGATCCGTATTACTACCCACCAAAAAGATACGGTTTGGTACAATGGAGAAATTGAATTCCAAGGTATGGTAGTCCCGGCAAATGTGGTTAAAGTCCCCAGAACCGACCAAATCAAGGATTCTTCGGCCGTGGTCCTATACCTGAGAAGTGGGGGCTCAAATTACATAGTAATTAGAGAAAAGTTTGATCAGGAACGCAGTCAGTATAACAAATAGCACCTGGAATTTTGAAAAGGTCACCGGTGTAAAGCTTAAAATACTGAATCTCTACTCAAATAAACTGGCATCTAACCCTGGAATGACCTGCAGGGCATTTTGGTAATACACTTTCTTTAAAACGGAATCCGGAAGATTCAACCCATACATTTTCCAGTGTGCATGACGTTTGCGATAGTAATCAAAATATTCGTCATCGGTCTCCAACACCCGGAAATAAGTATAGTATTCCTGCTTTTTATAAGTGTCCTTTCCCATCATGACCCGGTCTTGGTATTTGATCATCCATTTCCGGGCATTTCGGGGTTGCCGACCTAATTCCGCCAATACAGCACCCAGTTCCGTATACACATTGGGCAGTTCATCAAAAAGATTACCTAACCGATCCAGATCGTTGCCGAACCATCCTAAATGAGCGTTGATGAAGGTGGTACCGGGATGTTTACGAAATACGTGGTGCTGTTCCGCCATGATCTCTTCAAAGGATGGATACTTATCCGGGGAACGATAACGGCTGGGATGCTGCTTCAACTCCAGCCACCGTTCATTGTGCTTGTCCTTGTCTAGCCAAAAAGCTGATGGTTCACCCGAATGGATCAATATGGGAATTCCCAACTCGCCACACTTGGCCCATATGGGATCTAACCTGGGATCATCTATGGCAATTCGGTTACCCTCATTGTCTTTGTCCGTCAACCCCAGACCTTTATATACTTTTAACCCCTTCACTCCCTGCTCAACGGCCTCTTCAATAATATCTAAAGCATCATCCGGCCATCCTTGGTCATCTAAATTTTCGAAATTAATATTGAGGAAGATGGCAAAACGGTGGTCCAAATGGTCCTGTACATTGTCCAGGGACCACTCCAGGTATTTGCCCCGGAAACCGCTGAGGTTGACCATTACCGCCATATTGAGTTCATCCATTTCCGCCACCAGTTTGTCCAGATCCTGGACGGGCATGGTCCACTGGTGATTGTGCACATCGATAAAGGGGAATTTTGACCGGGTGAGCAGGGTTTCCGGCACTTTCAGAGTAGAGACCGGTTCATACTCTTCCACATCCATTACATTCAGCCGATACTGAATTTTACCGATGGCCCAATAGACAATGCCCAGAAATACCAAAACCGCTAGCGGTAATAGCAACCATTTTTTCATAGGCAGCCTCTATTGCACGGTAATAGGCACGGAGAACAGCACGTTATCCCATACAAAATCTATCTGAGCACCGCTGTCAGTGGAGTTGATGTTGATGGTAAACTGTTCAGTTATGTTATCCTGTATGGTTACAGGTGCTTGCACTTTTGCAACATCCAACTCCGGGTCTGCTTCCGCTACGGCAAAGAATACTCCCAATTCGCTGTTTAATGAAACTTCAAATGATTGGGCACCGGGTACCGCATACATGCGATAAGACCCGGCACTTACCGGCTCTCCACCAAAAAGGACGTCCTTGTTGAAAGTAATTTCAGTAGCCTGATTGGCCCCAAGTCTCCAGTATTGGCCATAAGGTTGCAATGCGTCATCCGCTTCTTCACCGAAGATTAATCGATCTTTTTTATAAGGCCGGCTGTAATTCACCGTTATCTCCAGACCCTGCTGGGAATATTCGGCGGTGTCCGGTGGACTAGCGGGTTCGGCTATAAATAATCCGTAAACCACCCAAAGTATGAACAGGAGTAGCAGTGCTCCTAACCCGAATAATATTTTCTTAAGCATAATTTTAAATTTTTTTGATTTGTAATTATAAGGCCATTTCGGGATGGATTCAAATTAGGAATTGATTTTTAATAAAATCATCACCTTCGGCATACAACTTCTTTCCTCTCCTGTCGATCTTCAAATAATCTTTCAATCCTGTTCATCCTATAAATCGGATTGATTGGTTATTTTAGCAATTCATTCTTTTAGATATCGTGTAACATAGTATTGTAAAACCTCAATCATATGCACCAATCAAAGTTGCTATTTCCAGGCTTGTTTCTTGTGCTGTTTACTGCTTGTCAGTCCCCGGAAGAAAAGTCCCCACAACCTGTTAATGAAACTGAATCTGATAAAAAGGTGACTATCAGCGAGGTAGAGCAAGGAATAAGGGCCAATATTGCCTCCAGGACCCTGGAAGGAGAAGGTTATTTCAATTTTCAGAAAGATACTATTGACCTCAGCCTGAAACTGGTACGGGTGCATACGGAATACCTATCGGTGCTGGGGCCCAATGAGTTTTTTGCCTGCGTCGACCTGGCCACGGAAAATGGTGATGTATACGATATGGACTTTTTCTTAACCGGTGAACCCGGCAATATGCGGGTGACCAGCACTGATTTGCACAAACTCAACGGTAAGCCTTATTATACCTGGAAGAAAAATAAAGAGGACAAGACTTGGTATACCGTTCCTGTAGAAAAAGCGACCCATGATCTGCTGGGGGTAATAGAAGGGAAAGATAACTTTGACTTTACATATGAAGTGGTCCTACCTGAAATATCCGGACCTGCCAAGATGTGGCTTCCGATCCCCCAGAGCGACCGCTTTCAAAACATTGAGATACTCTCTCTGGAGGCGCCGGGCCAACAACAAATGATCCAGGAGGATGAATATGGCAACACCATTTGGTATCTGCAGTTGTTGCCCGAGCACAGTAGCCAGAAAGTAACATTACACTATCGGGTGGAAAGGGAAGAAAAAGCTGCATATCGTGATCAGGACACTGATCCCAAAAAATATCTGAAAGCAGCCTCTTTGATGCCGGTGGGCGACCGTTTCAGTACCATTGCCGAAACGGTGATCAGGGAAAAACAAGCAGATACCCCACTCACGCAAGCCAGGGCACTATACGATTATATTATTGATAATATGCGGTACGCGAAGGAAGGGGTTTATGGCACTGGAGATGCCAACTATGCCTGCGATTCAAAGTCAGGAAATTGTACGGAGTTCCACTCCTTTTTTATCTCTTTGTCAAGATCGGCTGGTATCCCTGCTCGCTTCGCGGTGGGAGCAGCTATTCCTTCTGAGCGCAATGAAGGAGGGGTAGACGGATATCATTGCTGGGCAGAATTCTATGCAGAGGGCAAATGGTGGCCGGTCGATATTAGCGAGGGCAATAAATACACCCCGTTAGCCACCTATTACTTTGGCCATCATCCGGCCAATCGTATTGAGTTTAGCAGAGGCAGAGATCTAGCCCCTGCCCCCCTACCCGAGTCCGGGCCTATCAACTTTTTAGCCTATCCAGTATTGGAAATCGAAGGCGAGCCGGGCTATGTAGAAACTACATTCACATTTACCAGATCAAACCCCGATAGTTAGGCTATCTACTGTTCTTCTTCACCCTCTTCACCTTCTGGGTGTTCCTCACCTTCTGGGTGCTCTTCACCTTCAGCACTAGCTTCTCCCTCGGGGTGTTCTTCACCTTCTTCACCCTCAGGATGTTCTTCGCCTTCCTCACCCTCAGGATGTTCTTCATCCTCAGCAGCAGTGGCCTCTGCGGGGCTTTCAGCAGCCTCTTCTACACTTTCAGCGCTGTCCGATCCCTGGTCTTTGGAGGTACAGGAGTTCAATGTAATACCTGCAAAGAATGAAAGTACCAATACTCCCATGAACAATGATTTAAACTTATTCCAAATAAAAGTCATAACTAATTATAGTTAAGGTTTAGTATTATTTATAAGTAAAGATAGCAGTTATTATAGAAAAGCAAATGATTTTACAACGCTATTCCCTCCCTTGTAGTTATCCAGCTGGCTGTTCATTTGTTATAGCAGGTACTAATAATATTTTAGTATTTACTTAAACACTAAAATGATTACCTTTGTGATTACCAAAACATGAGATATGAGTAACACATGTATCCGGGTATTTGCTGATCCGGTCCAGATTAAGGACTGTAAGGACACAGTTAGCAGATTGAACGACCAACTTTTGCATACTACACAAATTTTCAACCTCTCTGGAAATGCCGCTAGATTAAAGATCCTATTACTCTTACGTAAGGAAGGTAGAATGTGCCCCTGTGATTTAAGTGACGTACTGGCTATTTCCGTAGGAGGTGTTTCGCAACATCTTAGAAAACTAAAGGACGGTAAACTCATTAAAGACAAGAAAGTCGGTCAAACTGTTTTCTATTCCCTTGTAGATGAAAACCTCAAGGATATAATGCCAGCATTGGAAAACTTGATTGGACAACTTAAAAAAGCACCGCCGATATCATGAGGACTGCCGAAGGAATGGATAAAGCAATTACCACACGATCAACTATCACCTGTCCAATTTGTGGACATCAGCAAGAAGAATCAATGCCTTTAGATGCCTGTCAATATTTCTACGAATGTAAAAACTGCGAGCAGATATTAAAACCAGAACCAGGGGACTGTTGCGTGTATTGTAGCTATGGCACAAAAAAGTGTCCCCCTGTCCAAAAAGGCACCTGCAAAACATAGTAAATCATGAAGACCATAGGTACTTCTCAAGTTAAAGCGCGTTTAATAGGTCGGATATTTAGGTTCGGCCTCGGATTGTTCTTTGTTACAGAAGTTTGGCCAGTCTATCGCGATGTTACCTGGGAGGGTGTCTTTATACGAGTTTCATGGGCACTGGGTTTGCTTGTCTTTTATATAGTACTTCATTATTTGATAATCCGTTATACCCCCAAAATCCATCCTGTAGTTGGCGCTATTTTAGCTTTTGGGCCAGTCCTTGGGGTTTTTTTTATAGGTTATGGAGGACCAGCTGCTACTGGTGCTTTAACCTTTCTTGCCTGTTCACTTATTCTTGCTGCTATTCGTGCCGATCCTGGTTGCGAAGTGATGTCAATACCTGCAATTTTCTCAGGTAAACACACCCATTTGACTTGTTTACTTTTCTCTCCAATAGACTGGTGCGAAAGAAATATTCATGCTTGAAATTCCCAGTCAAACAAAAACACCTATGCCACGGGCGTAATTATCTTATATTTCAAGGCCATAAGAGAGGGTCTTTCTCCCACCCTATGATTTTCGATTAAATTATTTGCCGTATATTCAAGTCAAGTTCTCATACAGTTAAAAGTAAATTAGTACATGAAAACAATCGTCAAAAAACATAGACCGTAGAAAATTTGTAAAAACCAGTGCGGCCTCAGCAGCAGCCTTCATGATCGTACCCCGTCATGTACTGGGGGGGCGTGGATCATGTAGCCCCTAGTGATACCTTATACATCGCAGGCATAGGTGTGGGTGGCAAAGGGAAATCGGACCTAACCTCTATGGCCAAAAGCCCTAATGCCAAAATAGCATTTCTCTGCGATGTAAGACGATCGCATGGCGGTAGACTCCAGGAATACTTTCCCTGAGGCACCTTACTTTAGGGACTTCAGGGAAATGTTGGATAAAGAGGGTAAGAATATTGATGCGGTCACCGTTTCCACCCCAGATCACACCCATGCGGTAGCCGCCATGGCTGCCATGCAATTAGGCAAACACGTGTATGTTCAAAAACCCCTCACCCACAGCATCAAAGAAGCCAGAATGCTTACAGAAGCCGCCAGAAAATATAAAGTGATCACCCAAATGGGCAACCAGTATGCCTCCGATGAACCGGTGCGACGCACTCAGGAGATCATCGATGCCGGTTTGATTGGTGAGATAAGCAGGGTGTATGCCTGGACTAACCGGCCGGTATGGCCCCAGGGAATTCCCACACCTCAAGGGAGTTTTGACATTCCTGGTGAACTGGATTGGGATCTATGGTTAGGCCCCGCTGCAGAGATCGACTTTAACCCTGCCTATCTTCCCTTCAATTGGCGCGGATGGTGGGCCTTTGGTACCGGAGCCCTGGGTGATATGGCCTGTCATATACTGGATCCGTTTTTCAGGATCTTTCCGGTGGACTATCCTACAGAAGTGGAATGTAGTGCCACCACTGCCTGGGAAGGGTTTTTCAAAGTGGCCAATTATAAAGATAGCTGTCCCTCGTCATCCATCATTCACTTGAAATTCCCCCGCACCGATGGCAAGGGTGACATTAAATTGACCTGGATGGACGGTGGATTATTACCACCAAGGCCGGAAGAACTGGAACCGGATGAGGACATTGGAGACTTCGGTAATGGTTTCATTTTTGAAGGAACCAACGGGAAGGTTTTCGGTAGTTACAACAAAGAACCTATTTTGTTGCCCACCTCCAGAATGGCAGAGGTGGAAGCTTTACCAAAAACTTTAAAACGAGTTCCGGAAGGGCACTATGTAGACTGGGTCAATGCTTGTTTAAAAGGATTTGGCAAGGCCGAAATAAGTTCACCCTTTGATTATGCCGGTCCACTTACTGAAGCGGTATTAATGGGGAATTTGGCGTTGAGGTCTTATATGTTGCAGGAGAAAGACGGGCGGGGAAGACCAATGTACCCAGGCCGCAAAAAATTATTGTGGGACGCCCAAAACATGAAGATCACCAATTTCGATTCCGCTAATGAATATGTAATGCGCCAGTATCGCAGCGGGTGGACTCTTAACAATTAACAATGGGGCCATGGCAATTAGCAAATTGGTAGTGGGCAGTGGGCAATTAAAGGTCCTAATCATTGGTTAACTGATCTATTACCGTAGAATAACAAGCTTGAACCCACTTTTCATACATTACTGCCGAGGGATGTAGACCATCTTGAGCGGTTAGCTCTGGGTATTGAGCTGCCATCCTTGAAACCGAGGTAATATCATAAAATACCGCTCCGAAGTCTTCGGAAATTTCCTTTATGATCTCATTATAGGCTGTCAATTCGTTACGGATTACTGTCTGGTCCAGACCTAGTACCTGAACATATTCCGTTACACTATAATCGGGAATGGACAAAACCAAAACCCTTCCTGGTCTACCATCAGTCAGGGAAATGGACATCTCCATTAGCTCTTGGAACTCCTTCCTGAAAAGGGCCACATCGAAGCCTCGGAATTGGTTGTTTACCCCTATTAGTAGCGAGACCAGATCATAGCTTTTGTCGATCTCTGCCTCGGTTATCCCCTGGATCAAATCAGCGGTAGTCCAGCCTGATTCTGCCACAACCCTTACATCAGAAATAGAGATGGCTGACGCCCTTAGTTGATCCGCGAGTTGTAGTGGCCACCGCTCAGATGCGGTTACTCCTTCACCCGCGGTATAAGAATCACCCAGGGCTATATAGTCAATCGGTCCTTTCGGTACCCGGACACCCTGGCTAATCTGACTGTTATCAATGTCGGTTTCAGGTAGCTCCTCGGAACAAGCAAATATCAGGCATACCAATAAACCAACCAGAGTTGTTTTCATAGTCAGTATATTAACCAATTGATGAAATGAATGTTTTATATTAGGCCGATTTGAAAGTGATTATGCTAACGCTGGTAGAAATCGAATTATCATCGGTCTCTCTTGATCTGTTATTTGCCCCTAACCGGCTTGATTCAACCATTAAATTACACTGTTAATGCCTAAAAAGGCTCCATTCTTAGGTATAGACCGTTTATGTATTATGCATAACCCAGTACCTTGCATTATCGCTATCGGCCTGCCGCCTGAGCTGCGCTACTGCATTGGCAACTCGGCGCCATGTAGGCTAGCCGGAATTGGCTTAATAATCCCTGGGGGTGCCCCCCCCCCACCCATTTATAAGTTACAACTTCAGGATCTCACAAGTTGAGATTGAATAAATATTTTTAATTGGCTGCTTTCATTCACTAACAAGTGACCACTCCATAACATACCTACTGCCTTAGCACACACACTACCATCGTTAAAAACAGAAATAAATGAAAAGTGGAATCAGAAAGCCTCGAAACCCAATATTTAAAGGGCCTCCCCTGATCTGTTTGATAGGAATATCACAGAATAGAATGCTTTAGCCTTAATCTCGTTTAATTATAAACAAGTGGTATTTTTATCGAACTTTTGCTCGCACCCAAAGCAATTCCTCTTTATCGATGTATTGATCTTTATTAGAATCCAACCATAAGGCCATATAAAATTCTTTGTACGCTGAAAGGGGGTTCACATCTCCGTCATTTACCAGGGACCGTACGGTATATTTAGTGGATCCGTCCCCTGTTGGTTTGGCACCATGGGTCTCGTTCAGGGCACAACTGGTGTTTTCCTCTATGGACAAATGATCCGTCTTGGTTGAGCCTGCCAGATATTTGAAAATGAAAAAATAGGAATTGAAGTCTGCATTTATGTCAGTGTCCGGCTTGGTAAATTTGAAAAGTTCTTCACTGGTTCCAGCGCAAACATGCAGCTCCTTACCTGGGAAAACGATATCAAAAGCTTCACTTTTCAGGTCGATCTCGTAAACATCACTTTTTCCTTTTTTAATAGGTAAAGCTTCGCCTTGGAAAAAGCTGATATCCGGTGTTTGTGAAAACGCTACACCATAGGCTGTGAACATTAAAAATAATACCGCAGTTATTATCTTTTGAAAAATTTTCATTCGCTTAAAAGAGTTATAATGTCTTGATTTTTTAGTTCTGTGGCTTTTTGAAGCGGTGTATTACCATAAATATCCGGCCGATCAGTGATAGCTCCATATGAAACCAACAGCTTCACCACACTGGTCTGCTGGTTAGAAACCGCCAAGTAGAGCGCGGATTCACCACGGTTACCGCGAACATTGATTAAGGCGCCGCTATCTATCAGAAGTCGCGCTGCCTCTTCATGCCCCTGGATACAAGCCCACATTAAAGGTGTCGACCTCAATTGAGCATCTTGATGATCCAACTCCGCTCCTGCGCTTATCAACAATTTAATGATGTCCAAATTACCTTTGGCAGCGGCCCTTTGCAATGGAGAGATCTGATTCTTGGTAGATAGGATATTGGGATCAGCACTGTGATCCAACAGCACCTTAGTCATTTCATAGTTAGATGCTTCTACAGCGAATAACAAGGGAGTCCATCCCCTATTGTCTTCCTGGTAGTTTACAGATGCCCCTTTACTCAGCCACTTTTTCACGACGCTTACCTCATTCGTCAATACAGCGTTATGAAGTTTAGCATTGGCTTCCGGTTGTTGCAGCTTACACCCCGTCAGCAACCAAAATAACACCAGGCACTTTATGAAGGACCGGTTATACATTTGCATGAACAGCTTCATGTTACCAAAGTATACCGCAGACAGAAATTATCAAATGTATAGTTGTATCGAAAGGAACCCATGTAAGGTATGCGCAATATACATTGCCCTTCCTCATATCCTGGTTAAAGTTTTTTGACTGGTTCTGAGCTCCAAGGCTTATTTAAAAATTTCTTATCTTAATCCGTTTTGAAATACTTTTAATAAAAATGGCGCTCAACCAACGCTATCGCTGGATATGTCTGATACTAGGGTTTTCAGTTTCTTTGCTGGAAATATCCGCACAATCCGTTCCATCTAATACCGACAGCACGCTTTCTGATCGCTATTTCGCCCGCGGTACGCTAACCGCCGATAACCGGCAATACGACAGTTCCAAATGGTACTTCGCTGAGGCCCGTTCCTTGTACGAGCAAGAACAGAACTGGAATGCTTATGTCAATTGTCAAAATGAGTTGGCCAGTCTGATCATGCAGATTGACGATGACCAGGACAGCGCAATCTCTTTATTGCACTTTACCTTGGAACGAACGCAAGGGCTGTTTGATACCCTGCCGGAAAGTGTAGCCATCACCCATGACTTTCTAGCTGGTGGTTACACCAATACAGGTGATTACGACAAAGCACTATATCACGATCAGAAGGCCATCGAAGTAGCCAGGTTAACCTTAGGTGAGTTTGACCGTCGACTGGCCATTAGTCACACCAATATCGCCAATACTTATTTCGGCAAAAAGAATTATACCAAAGCCTTAGAGCATTGCCAGCAATCTTTAGCCATTAACCAACAACTAGAACGGCGTCACCAACAACTTGAGGCCATGACGTACGCCACTATGTTGAATATTTACCGGGAGACCAATGATCTGCAAAAAGTTAAAGAATACACCGAACTCAATTTAATTCAGTTCAGAGAAGCCTTTGGTGAGAACACCTTAACTATTTCCAGCAAATACAGCGATCTGGTAGCAGGTTTGCTATTGCTAAAAGACTACCCCAAAGCCCTGGACTATCAAAGAAAATCCATTCGTATTTTAGAAAACTGGCCCAGGCGCTATTATAACAACCGGCGCAATGCCTTTACCAATATGGGCAACATTTTTCGTCATACCGGAGACTACGACTCGGCTCTTTACTATTTAGGCAAGGCCTGGTCTATAGTGGAAGTTCAACAGCAGGCCCATCCCAATGCTTTGGCGATTTTAAACTTTAAAGCATATGTACACGATTCACTGGGCAACTATTCGCTGGCTGAAAAGGAATACAAAAATCAACGCCTTTACCTGGAAAAGCACTTTCCAACTGATACCATAAGAAATGCCAGTTACTATGCCAAGTTGGGTAACCACTACCGAAATATCGGTCAACTGCCACAAGCCTTGATAAGTTATCAGCACGGCCTTAACATGTTAGTTGACCAAGATGTATCAGCTGACATAAATGCATTACCTTCGCCTGAACTTATCGCTAATAAACAGGCGGCGTTTAACCTGATGGCGGAGAAATCCCGGGCGCTTTATCAGGATCTTTTGTACCACCCCAACACAGTAAATAGAGATGTTACCGTAAGGCATCTTAAGGCCGCCTTATCGCTTTTGGATCAATTGAAAAGTGAACATCCTACTGATCACTCTCGAATTTATATGTACCAGGAAAATCGCGACTTAAGCCTGGCCCTGGTGGACTGTCTCATTGAACAATATGAGGCTGGAGGTGCTATTTCGTTGGTGGAAGAGGCCCTTCAGTATGCGACCCTGGGCCAGTCCCTGCGATTAAGAGAATCCCTAAATGAATCTAAGGCCCAAAGATTTGCCGGCATTCCAGAGGCCATATTGGACCTCGAGGCCGTTAGCAGACGAAATTTGACTTTCTACCGGCAAAGATTACAGCGACTTACTGCAAGAGTGGACGCCACGGGTGATCCTCGGATAAAACTTTGGACTGAAAAAATAGCTAAGGAGCAAAACCGCTTGGATTCCCTGCAAAATCACTTTCGGAAGGTCTACCCGGAGTATTTTCAATTAAAGTATCAAGATCAAACCCTGCCAGTGGCAGAATTACAGAAAAATCTAAAGGATGGTAATCATGCTCTGATCAACTATGTTTGGAAGGACTCGCTGCTGTATGCATTTGTATTGACCCGGGATCGAATAAATGTAGAAAAGATTTCCGCACCACAAGACCTGAGCACTCGCATCCAAAACTTTCGTCAATTGATTCAAAACAACCAAACTAAACAGGTTGACGCGGCGGCGGCCTTTGCTCAGGCCAGTCACCACCTGCATGAGATTTTGATGGAGCCCATTATGCCTTACCTGGAGGAGATCGATCAGCTCACTGTAATCCCAGATAGCTGGCTTTCCTGGATACCCTTTGAAGTGCTTATCAGTAAATCGCCGGAGCCCGGAACCGGCTACAGGGATCTAAATTATTTGATCCGTAACTTCACCGTGAGCTATGCTTATTCCCCTGACCTTTGGGTTTCGGCCATAGGCCAGGATGCTCCCTCTTGGGAGCAACAATACACCGGTTTTGCACCCACCTACGAATACCTAGCATTACAAGAATCCCCAGAGTTATCCGTATATGGCGATTTACGCGATCAACTGGGTCCCTTGAAATATGCTCCCCAGGAAATTACGGAGGCCAACAATTTCTTTAGCGGTCCGTTATTTTTTGATAACAATGCCAGTGAATATCAATTCAAAACCTTAGAGGGGAGCTCACAAATACTGCACCTGGCCATGCATGCCCTGGTTGATGAGGAGAATCCCTGGAGATCTAAAATGATCTTTAGTCAACAAGCGGACACCACCGAAGATGGATTCTTGCATGCCTATGAGTTGTATAACTTACGCCTAAATGCAGAGATGGCGGTACTGAGCGCCTGCAACACTGGCTTCGGACCCTTATCGGAAGGTGAAGGCGTTATGAGTTTGTCAAGAGCATTTTCTTATGCCGGTTGCAAGAGTATTGTCATGAGTCTATGGCCAGCTCAGGATAAGTCTACCTTAGATATTATGACATTGTTTTATCAGGGGTTATCCGAGGGTCTACCCAAAGATCAGGCCATGCGAGCGGCTAAACTTCAATACTTGGAAAACTCCGAAGATCTATTTGTAAGCCCCTTCTTTTGGGCCAATTTTGTGGTCAGCGGTAATGCACAACCATTAACTCAAACGAAACCATGGGTTCTATATGCCTTGTGGGTGTTGGGCTTAAGTTTGGCAATGATGGCAGGCTATGCATACAGGAAATCAATCACTAAATTCTTTGGGGTTCCTTCCACCTCATCCTAAACAATGGATTAGAACCGCAAGTGTTAAGTTCGAAGTCTTTGGAACCTACAGCCTTCCCGTAAGGCTATTGCGAAGACATCTTACCAGCAAATCAATTATTCTCCCTATTTTAGCTGCTAACTCAACTAAATCCACAACCCTTGAGTAAGCACATTGCACTAATAGAATTGCATCAGGAAACCAACTCTTTTTCTCAAGTTCCTACCACATTAAGAGAATTTGAGTCTTTGGCTTTATACTATGGGGAGGAAGTGTTAACTCATGGTATTAAAGTTTACAAGAAATTTCAACTAGCCGGATTTATCAACACCGTTAAACAGCATGGCCAGGGCCGTTTTAAAACCGTGCCCATACTTGCCGCCTGGGCCACATCGGGTGGACCTATCGAAGCCAGTGTCTATGAACATTTCCACAACTACATTTTAAAGCAGCTGCAAGAAATGGATCAAATTGATGGTATTTATCTATCGCTGCATGGAGCCATGGGGGTTCAAGGAATGCGTGACCCTGAAGCATATTTGCTAAGAGCTATACGAAAAATAGTGGATGAGTCAATACCCATTGGAGTAAGCTATGACTTGCACGGCAATATCACGGAGGAAAAAGTAAGACTAGCTACTTTCATTAATGCCTACCAGACCAACCCTCACCGGGACCATTTTAAAGTAGGCCAAAAAGCTGCCCGTTTGCTTATGGATACCATGGACGGAAAAATAAATCCCACCATGGCCTTTCTGAAAATGCCGCTGCTAAAAGGAGGTGGAATGACCATAGATTTTCTGAAGCCCATGCGAAAAGTATTTGGTGTTATGAGGAAGATGGAAAAACGGTCAGAGGTATTAAGCGTTTCAAATTTCATGTCACATATTTGGCTGGATGACGAAGAAACCGGTTGGAGTTGTATAGCGGTTACCGATAATAATCCCCAGCTGGCTCGTGAATTATCAGAGGTTCTTGCCGACCTGAATTGGTCTGTAAAAGACCACAAGCATCCTGAACCTGTGACAGTGCAAAAAGCGGTGAGCACATTAGAAGGCATGAATTGGAGGAGGAGGTTTGGCACTGCCGTCTTTTGTGACACCTCCGATATTGTGGCAGCAGGTGGGCCTGGTGAGAATACCTACATATTGAAGTATTTAATGCAGAACGCACCTCACCTCAAGTCGTACCTGCCTTTGCGCGACCAGGAAGAAGTACTGAGAATTTATGATTATGATATTGGGCATGAGGTAACACTTACCTTAGGATGCAAACTGGAACAAGAATACAATGCACCGCTTACTTATCAAGGCCATCTGACTAAGAAATCTGAAACTAAATTTGGTAAAACTGCAGTGGTACGGCATGCAAATATCTATCTGGTAATAACCGAATTACCTTGCCCCGCCTTCAGCCCTTCTTTCTTTAAAAATTTAGGACTAAGTCTGTGGAAGGCAGATATCGTGGTGGTCAAAAATTTGTTTCCGTTCCGGGTCAAATATAGTTTATACAATCGCAAAACCTTTAATGTAGGCACTTCGGGTACCACAGAACTGGATGTATCGCGTTTAAATTATAAAAAGATACCTCGCCCCATCCATCCTCTAGACACCATAGCGAACTGGAGAGAGCCTGTAGAATAGACCTGATTAATGGATTTAAAGAATACAGCAAGCGAAGAAATACCACTCTAACAATTTTTTCTCATGGAATACGGTAGCTATTGGTTTAGATTCGGTTTAGTGATGATTAGTTTATGGGCGCTTCAAAGCTGCAACCTCACTCAGGACAACTGGCATTGGGAAACGGTATCAGCCATTGGGGAACCTACCGCGCGCCATGAGGCGGGTTTAGTAGCCTTTAAAGACAAGCTCCTGTTGATTGGAGGCCGCCGGATCAATCCTACGGATGAATATGATACCAAGACCAACATCTGGACGGCTAAGGCACCCCCTCCCATCGAATTGCACCACTTTCAACCTGTAGTAGTAGATGATGCGGTTTACTTGATGGGAGCCATGACCGGTGGATGGCCAGAAGAAAAGCCCCTGGATCGAGTGATCATCTACTACCCTGAAAGGGATGAGTTTGTGTATGGTGATACCATTCCCCAACACCGTCGACGGGGCGGGGCCGGGGCCGTTTACCACCATGGTAAAATCTATCTGGTGGGAGGAATTGTCAATGGACATATGGATGGCTATCGACCCTGGCTGGATGAATATGACCCTAAGTCCGGTGAATGGCGAGTACTTGATGATGCGCCCAACTCCCGAGATCATTTCCAAGCGGTAGTGCTTAACAACAAGCTGTACGCCTTTGCTGGTAGGACTACTTCCCATAGTACTGGCCAGGATATGACCTTGACCATTCAGCATGGGAACGTTTATGATTTTGAAACAGAGCAGTGGGAAACCGTTACCAACAACCTGGCCCTGCCTACCCTGCGTGCCGGTAATTCGGCGTTTTCCTGGAATAATGAGATCATCATTGGCGGCGGTGAAAGTGGTACTCAGGAAGCCGCACATAATGAAGTAGAAGTATTTAATACCAAAACCAGTAATTGGAGCGCCTGGCCTTCTTTACAACAAGGACGGCATGGTTCGGGATTTGCCGTAGTGGGTGATTATGTGTATACGGCTTCCGGAAGTGGAAACCGGGGCGGAGGACCGGAGCTTACCACTATTGAACGATTAAAGCTACCTTCAAGCAAGCGTACGGGCAAGGCTATAGTAGACACTACCCCGGTTTATTCTCAGTGGCACACCGTAACACTCTCCTTTGCGGGACCACAGTCCTCCGAAACAGCAAAGGAAAACCCCTTTCTTAACTATCGGTTTAATGTAGAGTTTACCCATGAAGAAACCCAATATAGGGTGCGGGGCTTTTACGCAGCAGATGGTTATGCCGCTGAAACCAGTGCGGACTCTGGGAATATCTGGCAAGTACGCTTCACCCCGGACAGATTGGGAGAATGGAGCTACAAAGCCGTACTCCATAAAGGTAAGGACATTGCGTTAGATGATAATCCAAGTAATGGTGAAGCCATTGATATCACCGATGCACAGGGCAAGTTTATGGTTACAGCCTCTGATAGAGACGGCCCGGATTTTAGGGCCTATGGTCGGCTGGAAGCGTTTGAAGGCTATTTTCGCTTTCGGGAATCCCAGAAGTATTGGATAAAAGGTGGAGCGGATAGTCCGGAGAACCTACTGGCTTATGAAGATTTTGACGGCACCTATCGCATGCAGACTTCTAGCGACGAAGGGGAGGCCAGTACCTCTGAGAATATACACGCTTTTACTCCTCACATGAAAGATTGGCAGACCGGTGATCCCAGCTGGCAATCCGGTAAGGGCAAATCGCTGATTGGGGCCATTAACTACCTGGCATCCACAGGAATGAATGGGGTCTATTTCATTACCATGAACATCATGGGTGATGGCAAGGATGTATGGCCATATCGGGACCCGCAAGATGTCTCTAGATTCGACGTAAGCAAGTTAGAACAATGGGAAATCGTGTTTCAACATATGCAAGCTAAAGGTATTTTACTGCACATGGTGCTGCAGGAAACTGAAAATGAGCTGATGCTGGATAATGGAGATACCGGCCCCCCTGCGTCAACTTTATTTGCGGGAGTTAATTGCACGTTTTGGCCATCACTTGGCTTTGAAGTGGAATGTGGGAGAAGAAAACGGACCGGCGTCCTTTACCCCCAACGCCCAAAACGACCGTCAGCGCAGGGACATGGTAAGCTTCATAAAGCAAGCCGACCCCTATCAACATCCCGTATTGCTGCACACCCATTCTCATGAGCCTGCCCGGGCACAGGTATTGGACTCCATTGTGGGGTTTAAAGATCTGGACGGTTTGTCCTTACAGGTAGATCAAAGAGAAGGCGCTGCCGAAATTGTGCAGAACTGGAGAAGCAAAGCCCAAAACAGCGGCCACCCTTGGTTGATCACCATGGATGAAATCGGCATGTGGCATACCGGGGCCTTATCCGATTCACTTGATCCCCACCACCATACGCTTAGACGTTATGTACTTTGGGGCACCTTGCTATCCGGTGCTGCTGGCGTAGAATGGTATTTTGGAGCCAGGAATCAGCATAACGATCTGACTTCCGAAGATTGGCGCCGAAGGGACCGGCTATGGCAATTAACTAATTATGCTATCACTTTCTTTAACGAACACCTACCCTATTGGCAGATGCACCCGGAACATCATCTTATCAATTCAAAGGATGCTTACTGTCTGAGCAAAACGGATGAGATCTATGCCATCTACCTACCCAGCAAAGTTAACTACTCGCTCGACCTAGGAGCGGCTAGTGGTGAATTTAGTGTACAATGGTACGATCCGCTTAGTGGCGGAGACCTGCAAACCGGTTCGAAAGAAACGCTAGCTGGCGGCGATATTAAAGATTTGGGCGCTCCGCCGGCCACCTCTGATCAGGACTGGGTAGTGCTGGTTAAGAAGGTCGAATAATAGAGGAGTGGCTTGAAATGACAATTGATCTATAAATCCCTGGTAATTATCTTGACCTTCTAGCAGGAAAATGTCCAAACACGGTTTTAATGAAACACTCCATCATTTTATTCTCAGTAGTGCTGTTTATTTCAGGACCCAAGGAATTTTATAATCTGTATGGCCCTAGCGGCGGAGTGGCGGTTTTTGAACCTATGGTAAAAGATGTAATGGTACCCTATATGATCAGCTTAAGGGAATTTCCTAATAAAGATTACTCGAAAGTGACCCGGGGTAAATAATACTAATAATTGCAAGCCGTCAACAAACTAAAACAGCTGCAGTCCCAGCACCATATCAAGATCAGATCCCTGGAGGCCCCATCAGATTCAGGACTGTTTCTAGTGGAATTTATGGCAGATGATAAGAGTTGGGAGATCTATTTGGAAGACGAATACCAGGAATTTGACCAAAACCAATGGGTAAGAATTTTTTTGGTATTGCGGGTGCTGGAGGATTACCGGGAAGCGAAAGATTGGGAAGCTTGGTGCCGGTTGTATTTTCTTGAACCCACTCCACAATGGGAAAGCTATCATAAGCATCTTAAACAGATCTATCATGAAATCGAAAAGCAGTTAGGTGGTATTGATTCCTTTATCAATCCCCTGGATTATCAGTTAAAATCAGGGAGTTATCACTATCTGCTAAAACTTAAGGACTGACCAGATAATCTGCGGGGTGCCCCCGCCCACCCATTTTTAAGTTACAAATTGAGGGTCGCTCTAGTTGAGATAGGTTAAAATAATTTGTTCATATGATCACATTGAGGTGAATTGACACTGCCAACGAGCCGCCAAGGCTAGGGTCGTACGCTGTAAAAGTCCTTCGTCCAAAGCCTCCGCCTATGTAGAAAGCAGCTTTATCCTAACAGACCGGAAAACTTCTAATACAAGAAACCCAAGTCGGCAGCCAACATGAAGGACTGCTACCCCACTGCGTACAAACCTAAGGGCTCTACTCTTCCTTTCAGATTTATGGTTCCTAATGATTTTAAGGTTATCGTATCCTTTGATTTTAATTGACTTACTAAGGATTCCGAAATAATGAGTTCTACATCATAATGGTTACACAATTCCTGGATGCGGGCCGTCACGTTCAACACATCCCCACTAAACGCAATCTCCTTTTTAAGGGCCCCGATTTCACCGGTGGTAACCTTGCCGTAGTGCAACCCGGCTTTGAAGGAAGGGATTAATCCGAATTCTGATTTATAGTAGTCCTGGCGGCTTTCCAAATCCACTTTCATGGCGAAAAAGCAATTGACACAATTGTTCTTGTATAGCCCTACCCCTGTTTCCCAAGTAATGACCACTTCATCTCCAATGTACTGGTACACTTCTCCCCCATGATTGATGATGGCTTTGGACATATCATCATAATATTCCCGTAGCAACTGAAAATACTTAACATGCCCCAGCTGCTCCGCTACCATGGTGGATGATTTCATGTCTAAAAACATAAATATCCGCTGCTCTTCTTTAGGCAGGTGATATTTCCCCATAAAAAAATTGGTCAAGACGCCGTGCCCCAAATTTTCGCTGATGCCGGCATAAAACAAGCACAACAGCAAACTAAAAGACATCTGCAGTAAGGTGCTTAGAAAAGGGACACTAAGTAAAAATGCTAAGAATTTATCCAACACACCGGGATCCAAAATGGATGTTTTTAGTTCAATGCTGGCTGCCACCGGATAGGTAATGGTAATAATGAGCAGAAAAAGAACAGTGTAAAGCCCTAGTTTATAGAGGATCTTTTTTGTAAAACTCTTCTTTCTAAATAGATCCTCCAGCCAAATCATTTCCAAAGCTCCGACCACCAGTCCTACAGCCAACAGGGCTGTGCTGGCAAAAACAAAAACCATTAGATTCAGGGAAATAGCCTCATCGTACTGAGCTTTTAAGGAGCCAGTGGCGCCAATTTCCACTAGCATAAAAAATCCACCCGGTTATTAGCCAAATCAAGGCAAACGGAAATATTCTGGCAATGTTTCTTCTAGCTCTGGGGGAAAGATTTTTTATCATCCATCCATTTGGTTTCATTACGATTACAACGCCACTTTATCGACCGGCTTATCCTTGTCTTAAATAATCATCTGTACCATCCAGCCAATCCTGACGCGGTGGTGCCCAGGTGTCCATGGCTTCGACTTCACCTATCATCAGCGCTTCATGGGGCATATTAGGGGGAATAACCAGCACATCACCTGCTGTCAGTTCCATTTGCTGTTCCTTATGTTCTCCCAACCAAAAGCGAATGGTCCCGGAAATGACTTGGGTGATCTGCTCATTCTCATGATGGTGCAAAGGAACATGAAAGCCGTCTTTGAATTTCATTTTGACGATCATCAATTTTTCACCGGCAACGATCTTGCGTTGCATGGAATCGGTGACCTGTTCGGAGGGTACGGTGTCCCAGTTAAGCTGATTTATCATTTTATGGTCTTTTCTATTAATCCAATCGTTGGGTGCTGAGCTGAACAAATTACAAAATTCTAACCCTAATAACCTCAATTGGATATAAGGTATGTTGCGAAGTACTGAAATCAGTTTCCGCAAATAATGCTGTTTCTACATGTTAGAAATTAAACTCGAAACTGAATCTTAAGGCAAACTTATCCCCTTGTGCCTCATCCAGATAAGTAAGCCTATGTATAGCATCAATCCTAAATAATCGGAAGATATTCTCAATACCGTACCCCACTTCTATATAGGGCGTATCGTTCAATGTATTTATAGGTGCATTGGGTAAACCGTTAGGACCCTCAGGAGAATGCAAGGCCAGGTTATCATCACTAACCGATCCCCACAATATGTTGCCGGTAGCTACTGCCCGCCATTTCAGCTTCTTGAAGAGTGGAACACGATTAAACAAAAAACCTTCAAAATGATGACTGTAGTTCATTTCCAGGTACTGATCGCTGACAAACTCAGAAAAACCCATAGTATTATAAGCCAATGATAGGTAAAACGGTGATTCATTACCGATATGCCCTTTCAGTAATGGCAGTGGCACTTCGCCGAAGATCTTCTCACCGGTTATCGATACCCCGGAAACCCCCAGAAACCCCATCCTAATTTTCTTGTATACATTAACGGCCGCCTTGTGGTAGGTAAAGTCTCCCCCCAGGAAGTTCTTCAGTCCTAAAGTATACCGCAGGGTGATGATTGGCAGCCTTTCCGGTCCAATGCTGAAGCGGCTATTGTCGTTTTGAACCCCATAGTTCATCTTTACCATAACGTGTTTCAAATGAGAATTCTGTAACCTCCAAAATTCTGCTTCAGGGGCGAATCAACCAGTTCAGGCTGTAATTTATAGGCATAGTTGAAACTAGAATCAATATCAATCGGACGGTAATCCCGGTGCCTTAGGGTGATCTTTTGGTGTAATCCCTTACGCAGCTCCTGCCAAAAGTGAATACCCTGGTCGCGTAAGTAATAGGGTTGTTCATGATCACGGTTGCGGAAATAGGCCTCAAAAGCATAGGTATTGATATCTGAAAAAACATCGTCAAAAGTAAGACCTACTTGCTGAATATCCCGGTTGCTGTACACGCCAATCTCGCTCCAGGGTTTGCGCGACATAATGTGTTTCACACCCGCCCGGTATTTCCAAGCCTTATCTTTATCCCCATAGGCCAGATATCCACTGAGTTCCCAATTTCTGATCAGGTCAATAGTGGTGCGACCTCCCAAACGAAATCTATGGCCTTCGATATTATTATTGGCGTACACCAAGGGATAGGGCCCCAATTCAAACTTGCCTACATCCACGAAACCGGTACCTAAAAAGGTAATAAAGTCCGTTAACCGCTTTACGGGAGGGATTTGTTTCAAAGTATCAATCATATTCATCACATTGATCTCCGAAGCGGTCAAGGGTTGATGTCGGTTCAGCTTCCAGAATTCCTCATCCTGCTGAGTGGCGTCTTCTGCCAGGTCTAAGGTAAGATCATAAAAGCGGCGCTCCCGAGGTTCATTTACCACAATATCCTTATTGGAGATAAAGAATTTAGCCAATATGCCTGCTGTTTTGTTTCCCAGTCCAAACTCTCCTAATAGCTGAAAATCAGTTAGTATACGGGAATGTGCAGGTAGCCAGGGACCGGCCGCTGTAGGTCTCAGTTCCTGCTGTAACTTCATGCGTTCAATAAAGTTCAGATTGGTCTTCTTATTGATATACAGGTCTAGCTGCTTTAAAGCATACTCTTTTTTGGTCACCCAAATGGTGCCATTAAAGGCCAGATCACCATCTCTCTTGGGAACCACTTCAATGCGGTAGCAAAAATGATCATCCAGCCATAGACTATCCATTAAAAACACCTGGTAGTAACCCCTCCAGCCATCAGCTATGGGTGATACAAATTTTTTGTTCCAAATGGTTAGCCAATTGTCATAAAAATTGTATTCCTGAAAAGAGGACCCTATAAACTGGCTGATCAAAGTGCCATCCTGTACACCAACCCCGGTTATTTTAGTACGCTTTATGCGCTCTTTTCCAATTCCGGCTGATTGCGGTAATAAAAATCAGATAGTGATTCTGAGATGAAAACCGGTAAAATCGCCTGACCATCCTCTCCGGCAATTTGGTCTACACTATCAATCACCTTTTTCACCTTTTGTACGATCTTGCGCTCCCGAAAGCGATCACTAAGATTGTCAAGTGCAATTTCTATTTTGGTATAACTTTCATATTTATAAGCACTTAAGCCTTTCTTGTCATGTTTTGCTTTACGTCTTATGACTTGGTCCATAATGGAAAATGCGGGGTTCTCCTCAGCCACAAATACCAACTCCTCTAAGAATTCTACCTGTTCCTTTAATTGAAAATTTAAGGTTTGTGAGGATCCAGCAATCAGCGCTTTGGCTTTGGTGGTGTAACCGATATAAGAGGACACCAGAGAATCTGCAGGACCCTCTATGGTAAAAGAGTAATAGCCTAAAAAATCTGTGGTGGTGCCTTGTGAGGTGCCAGGTACTATCACATTGGCCAGTGGAATGGGATCACCGCTGCGGGCATCTGTTACCTTTCCAGACACCTGTATTTGCTGCGCCCAAACGGGCATAGAGCAACATATTGCCAGTATGAATAACCATAAAACCTTCATGTGAGAAGCTGCTGATGGAGTAAATTAGGAGATTCGCCTGATTGCCAGTGTATAAACTTATTTAGGTAACCTGAAATTGTAAAACCGATTACTGTCTAAACATTACAACAGTAGGATGTTCTTCCCTTA
>CBDBUW010000013.1:0-309958 GCA_965212195.1 Cyclobacteriaceae bacterium
AAATAGCCCAAATCCGTGAAGATCTGACCCGACATCTGGACCAATTCAAGGAGCATCAGTACCTAAGTGACATGCTGGAAGGGGCAAAGCTAAGAAATCACTGATATTCCTTAGGGACGCAGCAACCCTCCAATATTTCCATACGTCTTGGTATTGAGTATTGCGTTAGGTTAGTGCTATTTTCCTTGAATTGGTATGCGGAAGGTTAAATAATTGCCAAAATCCCAAAATAAAAACTGCATATCAATTCTATTTTTATTAAAAAATTATAATTTTGAAGGAAATAATTGTACAATTAAGCGACTGCCCTGGAGATTATATAATTATTTTAAGAAGTATTCGCGTAATTGGTATATTTATTAAGCCAGCTCATCGATTGTTTTAATGTAAACCACAACGTAATCATATGAAAGACTTATACACTAGACTATCCGTATTAATAGTAGTAGCAATATTAAGTGGTTCTCAAGCATTGTATGCACAATGCGATATCCCTCTTAATCTTCAATCCAGCAATATTGCTGATAATTCCGCAGATCTCAGTTGGGATGCATCTCCTGACGCGATCAGTTACAATGTTGTATACAAGCCGGCTAGTGCCAACACATGGATTAGTGCTAATACCCCTGCCACCAGCTTAAGTATTTTCGGCCTCATATCTGGTACAGATTACCAATGGAAGGTTAAGGCAATTTGCAGTTCAAGTAGTTCTCTCTTCGCTTCAACACAAGAATTTACCACCACAGGAAGTCCGGGAGCGCCTAATTTTTGCGACCATCCGGTTAATCCTAATGCGACAAGTATCGGGAATACCGGGGCTACTCTAAATTGGGATGCAGTCACCAATGCCGTCAGCTACAATGTGGTGTATAGGTTGGTGGGAATAACAAATTGGACCAGTATAGTTATTAGTGCGCCCGCTACCAGCATTATACTTAGTAACTTATTTGAAGGTTCTGATTACGAATGGAAAGTAAAAACTACTTGTGACAATGCCGTTACTTCTAAATTCGGTCCTACTCAGAATTTCAGTACCACCGGAAGCTCCAGTTGTGGTTTCCCTACCAATCGTTCTACTTCCTTCGTCACTACCGAAAGTGCTAAGCTTAATTGGGATTTTGTAGGTAACGGTTTAAGTTATTTCGCGCAATATAGGATTGTTGGAACCTCGGTTTGGTCCAGCAAAAACACCAGTAACAACTTTGCATTAATAAGCGGTTTGGTATCAGGTACTACCTATGAATGGAAAGTACGTACAAATTGTATAGAATCACAAACGTCGATCTTTTCACCGGTGACCACCTTTACGACTGAGGGTGATCCCGGACCTCCACCCCCAACCTGTGATACTCCCACCGGGCTGACCGTAAGCAATATCCTGGACGACGGGGCTACTTTAAGCTGGAACGCGGTGAGTGATGTAAACATATATACCCTGATCTACCGGACTACGGCCACACCTAATGGTCCTTGGGACAAAATAATTACCACCAATACATCAGAGGCAGTAAGCGGATTGTTCTCCGGTACCGATTATCAGTGGAAGGTAAGTGCTACCTGTAATAATGATGTTATTTCCTTATTAGCCAACGGTGAAGATTTTACTACCACGGGTACACCTCCTGGGAATATTCCGTCTTGTGAGTATCCCTCAAATCTATCGACATCAGGGGTGTCATCCGATCAAGCTATCTTAAACTTTGATGCGGTTAGTAATGCATTAAACTACAATATTGTGTATCGCTCGGTTGGAGATCCATTTTGGACCAGTATCAGCACCACCGGCACTTCAAATCTGGTTACCGGATTAACCCCGTCCACAGACTATGAATGGAAAGTTCGTACCAATTGCGATAATGCATTAACTTCATTATTTGCACCTGTTAGTACCTTCACTACTAATGCTACCACACAAGCCGAATCTATTACAAATCCTGGATTGGCTAACAGTATTCTAGCTTATCCAAATCCGGTAATCAATCAGGCAAGTTTTGAAATAACCGTTCCTCATAAGGAGGTAGTATCATTAAGAGTATTCGATTTGTCTGGCAATTTGGTGTCAGAGGTCTATTCGGGTAGTGTAAATCCTGATCAGAAATACCAATTTACTTTTGATCGGGGCAATTTATCACCGGGTATTTATACCTATGTAATTACAACCTCACGGGATATTTACCGCAATAGGTTGATTTTGAAATAGAAAGATCAAATGTAAGGGTATCTTACATATTTGGTGGAAATTATGAACAGTTAGGTTTACCTTACGTCCAGTTATGGTATATATAGTGAGAATTACTTAATTCTGGATTAAATAAAGGAAATGAAGAAGTTTACTATGAAAAATGTTGCAAAATTCTCTTTACTGTGGGTATTGAGTATTTTTATGATGGCCCACGCAGAGATGCAGGCACAATGTGATGTTCCCACAGGATTGACGGTACCAGCAATTGAAAACAATCAGGCTACCGTAAGCTGGGGAGCTGCTACAGGCGCAGTCTCTTATACCATTAACTACAGGGTGGTAGGTGAAAACCAGTGGCTGGTAGCCAATACCAGCAGCACTTCGGCGGTTCTTAACTGTTTGTTTTCGGGAACCAATTACGAGTGGAAGGTAAAAAGTGATTGTGCCAGCGAAAGTTCTCCTTTTTCCAATCTTTCTACTTTTACAACTACAGGAACTGCTCCCCCGAATCCTCCGGATTGTGAGTCTCCGATTAATACCAGTACTTCGGGAATAGGAGATAATGGGGCAACATTTACCTGGGATGCAGTTACTGAAGCGTTGGAGTACAATGTCCTTCATCGTATTGTAGGTACTCAGGCCTGGACCAGTAACTATACAAGTTCCACTTCCATTGCCGTTACCGGATTATTCTCCGGCAATAACTACGAATGGAAAGTACGGTCGGTGTGTAATGCAGAAAGGACTTTATTTTCTCTTTTTACACCCGTAGAGTTGTTTTCTACTACAGGACCGCCTACCAATCCTCCCACATGTGATTTTCCTTTGAATTTGGTGAGTTCAAGTATTGGGGACAACACTGCTACTATCTCTTGGGATGCGGTAACCGGTGCTGACGATTATCGACTGTTGTATCGCAGGGTCGGCGTCCTAACCTGGACCCAAATGACCACTACCAATACCAGTGAGAATTTGACTGGTTTGAATTCAGGTACAACCTATGAATGGAAGGTAAGGACTAATTGTAGCAACGGGGCTACTTCATTGAATGCCCCCACAAGAACTTTCCAGACCACTGGGACCTTTGTTTGTACCATTCCCGGTAACCTGAAAGCTATCAATATTACAGAAACTTGTGCGGATCTAATTTGGGATGACGTCGGAAATGTGGACAGCTACAACGTGAATTACCGTCCTACCGGTACTACTCAATGGATGTCGGCTTTGCCTACTACCAATAGCTTGTCCTTGACAAATCTGGTACCTGGTACCACCTACGATTGGAAAGTTAGGTCTGTATGTTCCAGCGGCAACAGCCTATTCTCAGCTGTGCACAACTTTGTAACAATAGGAGACCCGGTTCCCATACCAATGTGTGAACCCCCTGCTACTACTAGTGAAACTAATATTATGGATACTGAAGTTACCTTAAATTGGGGCACAGTATCTAATGCAGATAGTTATGAGGTGCTTCACAGGCCTGATGGCGCGTCTAGCTGGACCACTTCTGTAGTAACAGCACCTACTACCAGTCTTACTCTGACCGGGCTTACCTCCGGAACGGATTATGAGTGGAAAGTAAGAGTAGATTGTGACAATGATCTCACTTCAATCTTTACTACTATAGATACTTTTACCACCACTGGTTCATCAGGTGACCCTCCTATTTGTAATTTCCCTAGCGGGTTGACATCAAGTGGAATCACCGATACTGAGGCCACCCTCAGCTGGAATGCAGAAGCTAATGCACTGAGCTATACGGTAGTATACCGTGTATCCGGTGGAACCTCATGGACCTCTGTCTCTGTAACGGCACCAAGTACCAGCACAAACTTAACTGGGCTAGTTACCGGTACTGACTACCAATGGAAAGTGAAGACAATCTGTGATAACGAACTTATCTCTTCGTTCAGCTCCCTGAGATTCTTTACTACCACCGGTGCTCCTGGAGATCCTGATTTGTGTAATTATCCTTCTGACAGGATGGCCACCAATATTGCTACTACTACGGCCACTCTTAGCTGGACCGCTGAGGTTAATGCCCTTTCCTATGAGGTGGTATACCGAGCCGTAGGTGACTTGTTCTGGACTACCAGATTACCGAGTAGCAACAGTGTGGATATCACCGGATTGCTGGCAGGAACTTCCTATGAGTGGAAGGTAAAAACACGATGTGATGGTAAGAACTCACTGTTTTCACCAAAAGGCTTTTTCGATACTCAAGCCAGTTCATCCGCGGGTAATGAGGCATTCTCTACCACTTCAAAAGGAATAGCTTCCAGTGTAACGGCTTCACCTAATCCGTTTATATCCAATACCGCCATTCGGTTTAGGGTAACGGAAGATACCTATGCATCCATAAAGATCTATGATTTTACCGGTCAACAGATTGCGGAGGTATATGCAGGAATGGCTAAAGCAGGTCAAGTCCATGAAGTGGATTTGGATGGATCGGCCTTGCCCAAGGGTATCTATATATACCGGCTACAGGTTAGAGGTGGGGAAACCCATACTAATAAGTTGATTTTGCAGAAATAAAAGCCGGATTCTATCGTTTCAGAAGATCTGATCATTTAGTGAGTTGATGATATACTATAAAGCAACCAGATCATGGTTTGTTAGGTTATTCATCTTAGGATTGTCTCTAACGATAGTTTCAAATTGCACTTCGGCCACCTCATTTTATGTGGCTACTAACGGCAGCAAGTCCGGTAAAGGTACCATAGAGGATCCCTGGGATTTACGTACTGCTTTGGCTCATCCAAGCAACGTAGAACCCGGGGATTCTATTTTGGTACAAGGTGGTACCTATCACGGCGACTTTCTGTCGGTACTTACAGGAACCGCCAAAAGGCCCATAAAAGTAATTCCGGTGGACGGTCATGTGGTGATTGATGGTGCTTCAGGTGCACCGCGAAATACGGTATTCACTATTAAAGGAGCCCATACCTATTATTATAATTTTGAAGTAACGAATAGTAAACCTGATCGCTACTCCATGCAGAGCGGTGGCCGGCCTACTGATGTGTCGAACAAGACAGGCCTGGGTATTCTGCAAAACCAAAATGTAAAGATCATTAATTTTATTGTGCACAACCATTCCGGTAAGGGAGTGGGATTTTGGTCCACTTCGGTTGATTCTGAGCTCTACGGAACTTTGATCTTCAACAACGGCTTTCGGGCTAAGGACCGGGACCATGGACCCGGACTGTACCTTCAAAATCCAGCCTCAAGCGATAAATCCGTGCGGCATTGCATACTTTCCAATAATTATACTCATGGCATTCAAGCCTTTGGTACCAAGGGACCTGTTGAAAACATTGAGATCTCAGAGAATGTCCTATTCAATAACCATGGATATAATTTATTGATTGGAGGTCGTACCCGCGCCAACAACATCACTGTTGAGGGGAATGTTACCTATGTAACAGGTGCTGGCTCTAATGTAAAGTTGGGCTTAAACGAAAGGGTTAAGAATGGTACCATAACCGTAAAGGACAACAAATTTATTGGAGGTTTGAAAGTGGTTAATTTCACTAAGTGGGATCAGGTTATCTTTCAATCCAATGTAGTCAGTTGCAGCCCTAAGGAACAATTGCAATGGGACGGTGTGGCAGCAGAATTTTTAATTGATTCAACCTCAGCACTACCTGGGTATCGATGGGCAGATAATCAATATTACAATATGACCGGCAGCCGGAGCTTTACGGTGAAACCAGTAAAGCAGAAAAATAAACCGGAACACTTCAAATTGGAACAATGGAGAAACCGGCATCAATTAGATCAGAACAGTTCTCAGTACAAAGAGCACCCGCCTAGTGAAATTATCGTTCTACCCAATGAACATGATTCTCATAGGGCCAACATCGTGGTGCTAAATTTCGATCTGAAAGATGAGATCCAGCTAGATCTATCTTCTTTAGATTTGCCCCAAGAATACATAGAAATTCGTAATGCTAACGATTACTTTGGACCTATTCCCTATAGTGGAATATACTCGGGCGACCCTATAAATATCTCCATGCTTTCCTATCAGGGACCAAATAATTCCAAAAGACCCCATGCAGGCCCTCTGGAATTCACTACTTTTGTAGTGCTAGTAAAAAACGGATACTAAATCAAAGGCTTTATGGATAGCCTAGATCATCAAGTGTTAAATGGACAGGCTGATTTTAGCAGAAGAAAGCTGTCTCTGTACCAGCTGCTGTTAGCACACTTTCCCCATATATTGTTATCTGTGGTTCTCCTAATCTTGATGTATCTGGGGCAATATCGCAATATAGGATTGATATTGATGTCAGTTACAGGATTAGCCTTGTTAGGGTTTGTCTTTAAATCCAACTATCGTCTGGAGAACCTGGTAGCACAGATCATAAGTCTAATACCGTTTATCGCCATCTATCGCCAATACTATTTCTCGTATCACGGTGTTACCGTTCTACTTATTGCGTTGTGTATATTGGTAGTATTAACCGCTGGACAGCGATCGCCTTTGAAAAGTACGCGATACAATGTGCTACTGGCGATCTTCGCCCTATTTTATCTAGGGTCTTTTCTCTATACCGGCAAGTATACTACCAACCTGCGCCTTTTAGAGTGTATAGTAGCTGCAGGATTAGCCCTGTATCTGTATCAGAATACTGACATTTTCAAGCATACCTTGGGAAATTTTCTAATCAGTGCCGTATTCTTATCGATAGGATTTATAAATCAAATTGAAAGCCGATTTATACTGGAAATCCTTGATGACCCTGAATTCGGAGCATTAAAATTGGGAAATCCCATCGCCATGGGTCTTCCATTGGCCTTGGCAATAATACTGGTAGTTGTAGACAAGGGGCGGTGGTTATCCCTTGAAAGTAACAGGGTACTGCGCATTGGTCTTTTTATTCTCTGCGCTGCATTGTTATTTATAAGCACATCAAGGGGGGCAACCCTAGTGGCCATTACCGCTGTTTCGATTTATTTATTGATGCGCAGAAATAATATCGTGAATGCGCTTTTCTATGGTTTATTGATTTATCTCTCCATTGGATTGACGCAACGTTTGGGTTACGATTTAATAGCTTCTAATTATTTCAAGAAAGCACTTTCCTCGGAACAGGATCTTTCGTCGCGAACTACGGGCAGATACGATCAATACGTAGTAACGTTAGATGCCATGAAAGACAAGCCGATATTCGGACACGGTTTTGGACAAGGCAGATACGTGTATGCTGAATATTCATTAAACAATCCCCTGGTCAATTATAATCGAGCGGGTAAAGCATATGTATTGCACAGTCTTTATTTACAATTGATAGTGGAAGGCGGGATAATTTTCTTCCTCCCCTTTATTTTAGCAATGATAGGGCTGGTCGGTCGGAATTACAAAAACTATAAACTTACCGGTATGGCGCTGCCGTTGGCATGCTCCATTGGCTACCTGTTGATTATCGTGTCAGTTACCGGGAATGATGCCATCTCAGGTTTGTTCCTGGGCATTTCTTTATTAGATACTAAGAACCCAGTATGATGGTTCGATCCTGTGTGCCTTTATGAGTAGTATCCACGTATTACAGCTGATAGACACTTTACATACGGGAGGAGCGGAGAAACTTGCAGTCAACTTGTCCAATCAATTGGCTGCCACCGGCTTCTCAAGTCATATAGGAGTTACCAGAGATAAAGGGCCCTTGCACAAAACTGTTGATTCAGAGGTGCAAACCGCCTGTTTTCAAAAACGCGGCCGTTTTGATCTGCGGTCTTATAAGCGCTTGGTGCGCTACATTAAGGACCACAAAATTGAACTGGTCCACGCCCATGGCCCATCTGTTTATCAAGCCTCAGCCTGCAAATACTTTACGGATGCCAAGCTGGTATGGCATGTACATCACGGGCACTACCAATTCACAAAACCTGGATTCTTCCTGCAACTGATCAAGAAGCAGATCGATCATGTGATAACGGTTAACGAAGAGCTTAGACTATGGGTAATCAAGGAATTGAACTTTCCGGAGGAAAGCGTCACTTACCTGCCTAATTTTGTGGAAGAGCCAAAGCAGCTACCAGATGACCACGCGGTTAATCTTCCCGGACAGGACGGGTTTAGGATTCTGAATATTGCTAATTTCAGGCCAGAGAAAAATCAATTAAACCTACTGAGGTCTTTTTTGTTGCTCCAAACAGAATTCTCAAATTTAAGTCTGATCATGGTTGGTAAAGTAAATGGCAGCGACTACTCTGAAAATATTAAGGATTTCATAAAGGACCACAATTTGGATCAGAGTGTCTTTATACTCGGTCCCAGGGAAGACATACCGGAAATCATATCCAACAGTGTGATTGGAGTAATCTCATCGGATTCAGAAGGGTTGCCCATGACGCTGCTGGAGTTCGGGATAAATGGGCTACCGGTTATCTCCACCGCAGTTGGTCACTGCCCTAAAGTCTTAAAATATGGTCAGTACGGTAGGTTAGTTCCTGCCAACGATCCCCAATCGCTGTCGGTGGCTATTAAGGAGTATTTGAACGACATCGACTCTGCTCAAAAAGTTGCGGAATTGTTTAAACAGCATGTAGAGAACAATTATTCGGCTAAAGCTGCTATGCCGGTATTACACCATATTTATCAAAAAGCTGTATCCAAAGGATGATTTTATACGTTGGTAATAGGCTTTCAAAATATGGATTTACGCCCACCAGCGTAGAAACCCTAGGTAAATTCCTGACAGAAAAGTACCAAGTAATGGCTGTTTCAGACAAAAAAAATAAGCTTAGCCGGATGCTTGATATGATCTGGACCATAATCAGGTGGAGTAAAAAGATCAAAATTATGTTGATCGACACCTACAGCACTTCAAACTTCTACTATTCCTGGTGCGCGGGTATGCTTGCCAGGTTATTCGGGATTCCCTTCATACCTATTCTAAGGGGCGGTGACTTACCGGCTAGATTAGCCAAAAGCCCCAGAATGTGTCGACAATTGTTCGGAAAGGCAGTCGTTAATGTTTCCCCCAGTCAATACCTTTTACAGGTCACCCAGGACAGGGGCTTTGATTCTGTTTTCATTCCAAATAATATTATGATCTCCCAGTACCCTTTTAAACAAAGATCCAAGTTAACGCCGACCTTATTGTGGGTACGCTCCTTTCATGAAACTTACAACCCGAAACTGGCAATAGAGGTGGTAAACCTGCTTAACCAAAATGGCATACAGTCCCGACTCTGTATGGTTGGCCCCAATAAGGATGGAAGTATGGACACCGTAAGCAATCTTATAGAACAGACGGATTTACAGAATCAGGTGACGCTCACTGGAAAACTGGATAAAGCAGATTGGATAAAGCTATCTAAAAATTACGATATATTTATAAATACCACCAATTTTGATAATTTACCGGTCAGTGTGCTTGAAGCCATGGCTTTGGGCTTTCCTGTGATCTCTACCAATGTAGGTGGACTGCCCTCATTGATTGATGATGGAAATGAAGGAATATTGGTACAACCAGAAAATGCTACTGCATTTGTGAAGTCTATTGTGCAGTTGCTTAAAGATCACGAGTTGTCCGGGAGGTTGAGTTCACAGGCTCGCCAAAAGGCCCTGCAGTTTGATTGGGAAACCATCAGACATCAGTGGTTTGCCCTGATTGATCCGTATTATGATTAATCCCGTATTTTTGAATTGATGGTATTGAATAGACTACTAGAGGACATAATTCTGCCAGTAGGGGATTGGCTTAATGGATCATGTTACATCAAGCAATTGAAGTATTGGCGAAAAGCTCAGTATTTTTCGTCGGAGGAGCTGGTGCACATACAGCTCCAAAAATTAGGTGATCTACTAAGGTTTGCCGTTAAGAATGTTCCTTTCTATAAAGACATCAAACTGTCTGACGACCAGGACCCTATTCACCAGCTTCGACAATTCCCCATATTAGATAAAGTTACCATCAAAACACATCTGCCGGAATTCTTGTCTACCGACATGAACAGTCTGATACCGCATTCAAGTAGTGGTTCTTCCGGAATTCAGGGAACCATATACATGAACAAACAGGAACAATCCATTACCAGGGCTATTCAAACCTTATGGTGGGAGTGGGCCGGATTTAAAATTGGCGAACCTTTGCTACAAACCGGAATGACTACCGACCGGGGTTTACTAAAGACCTTGAAGGATCTATTATTTCGTACCACTTATGTTCAGGCCTTTGGCCTTAATGAACCTTTTCTTCTTGACGTGCTCAAGAAAACCGAGGCCAAACCTCAACGACACCTGGGAGGGTACGCTTCTTCTTTATACCAGCTGGCAAAAGTGGCAGATCAGCACGATTTGAATATTAAATTCCAATCTGTTATTAGCTGGGGTGATAAGATGTTCGATCATTACAGAAAACAGATAAAATCAGCCTTTCATTGTGACGTTACCGATACCTATGGTGTTACTGAAGGTATGATGATCGCCTGTCAAATGGATTTACCCTACTACTATATTATGACCCCACACGTATTTTTGGAAATCCTGGACCATAATGGCGAGCCGGTGCCTGATGGTGAACTGGGAAATGTAGTAGTAACTCGCCTGGATGCCTTTAGTATGCCTATTATAAGGTATCGTTTGGGAGACTTAGCGGTAAAATTACCTCTCAATGAATATCCGCCGGAGCCTAAGTTGAATTTTCCCTTGTTAAAGAAAATTGTAGGACGAGACACCGATGTGGTTCGCACCTCCTCAGGGGAAGCCCTGATTGTACATTTCTTTACGGCGATCTTTGAGTTTATCCCGGAAATAAAACAGTTTCAGGTAATTCATACCGGGCCGGATGAAATATGCATAGACTATATCCCAGATCGGGGTTTTGAAACCGTGATTTTGGAGAATATTCGCGGTCAAATCAACGACCATTTAAAGAAGGACCTTAAAATTGATTTCCGGGAGACTAGCAAGATAAACCCCACGGCTTCGGGAAAACCGCAGATTGTGCAAATTAAGTTTAATGAGACAGATCAAAGTTTGAGAATCATTTGAAGACCAGGGATGAAAATACTATACTTCTATCAGTACTTCTGCACACCCAAAGGTTCTTGGAGTACCAGGGTTTATGAAATGACCAAACGGTGGGTGGCGGAAGGTCATGAGGTCACCGTGGTTACTTCACTTTATGATAAATCGGACCTAAAACCCAGTGGCTTCATCACGCATCTTACCATCGAAGGCATCCACGTTATCCTGATCAATGTAAAGCTTTCCAACAAGCATGGATTCTTATACCGGCTGTATACTTTCATCGTTTATCTGATCATGGCCTGCTTTTATGCGCTTACCCGGAGGTTTGAGGTAGTGATTTGCTCAAGTGGTCCGCTTACGGTAGGAATCCCGGGATTATGTGCGAAATGGCTACGACGAAAACCACTGGTGTTGGAGGTACGAGATCTATGGCCGGAAGGAGCCATTCAGTTGAAAATACTAAAAAATCGTTTCCTGATATGGTTTTCCAGGCGACTGGAACGGACCCTATACCATTATGCGGATCTTATCGTAGCTCTTTCACCAGGCCAAATGAATTGGATTAAGGATCACTACAGGGTCGATAATATCATCAGCGTACCCAATGCTTCTGACAATGCTCTGGTAGAAGCTGTCAACGGGGATGAATTGCACATACCTGAGCAGCTCAAGCTTAAACCATGGGTTATTTATGCGGGTACTTTGGGATTAATTGATGATTGTCAGCAGATATTGGAAATGAGAAAAGTGCTGATAGGCAGGAATATCCATGACATCCACGTGCTTTTCATCGGAGACGGGAACGAAGCTCATATCTTGAAACAACGGGTGCAACAGGAAGCGATCTCAGGGGTACATTTTTTAGGTTTGAAGCCTAAAAGAGAAGTCATGAGATGGCTACTGGAAGGGCTATGCATGATCTTTACTGTGAAGGATGTACCATTTCTGGCAACGGCCTCTCCCAATAAGCTATTTGATGCCTTTGCTGCTGGACTGCCCACCATACAAGTAACCGATGGATGGATCAAGAACTTATTTGATCAAGAACAATGTGGGTTGAATGTCCCCATCAATGATGCTAATGCCATGGCGGATGCCGTGGTGCTGCTGTCCCAGAACGAAGAATTGAGACAGAAACTTTCAAGCAATGCCAAAAGATTAGCCAAGTTCAATTACGACAGGGATATATTGTCCGGTAAGATGATCGAAGCAGTTAAAAAAATAGTGTAATAGGTGAATAAGATCTTAATTACCGGGGCCAGTGGATACCTTGGAAGAGCGCTATGTAAAAACCTCTCCCCCAATCATCATATTACTACTTTGGGCCGTGGAGAACTTAGTGGTGACCATGTTTCTATGGATTTAAAGAATCCGTTTGAATTAAGCACAAAATTTGAACTGGTAATTCACGCGGCTGGATTGGCACACGGCATGGATCATGACCAACGGGATTATTTTGGTGTGAACGTTACCGGGACCAAGCACCTGCTTAAAGCCTTGGAAGAGGCCCCACCCAAGGCTCTTGTATTTATCAGTTCAGTAGCTGTATATGGACGGGTAGAAGGATTGGATCTTGACGAAGAAACTTCACTGGAAGCCAAGGATGCCTATGGATTAAGCAAGATCAAGGCAGAGGAATTAGTTACTTCCTGGTGTAATCGTCATAAGATACCTGCAACCATTTTGAGAATCCCATTAGTATTAGCAGGCAAGAATCCTCCCGGCAATTTAGGGATGATGAAAAAAGCCCTGCAAAAAGGTCGCTATTTTAATATTGGAGCTGGCGAAGCCCTGCGCAGTATGATTTTGGCGGAGGATATTGCTATCTTTATGGAGGCAGTTTATAGTAGGGGAGGAATTTTTAACCTGACGGATGGACGGGGTGCCAGTTTTTCGGAAATCAGTGAATTGACTTCCCGGCAATTAAAAATAAAAAACGCTATTTCGGTGCCCAAATGGGTGGCTTATCCAGTGGCTATTTGTGGAGACCTGTTTACATGGATGTCCATTAAATTCCCGTTCACAACCGCTGTTTATCGTAAAATGACCAAATCACTAACCTTTGCCTCCAAAAGGATGGACCATATTACCTGGAACCCTAAGCGGGTGATTGAACATTTTGAAATATGACAGGAAGTATCCTAGTAGCTATCCTGGTATTATTGATTTCCAGTTTGGGCACTAATTGGCTGATTGGTTTTTTGACAAAAAGGGGAGTTATGGATAATCCCAACCAACGCTCTACCCATAAACACTCAATACCTCGCGGAGGTGGTATTGCCATAGTGGTCTCCATTCTAGCCGGTGCTTGCCTATGGTATTTCCTGGGTGCCGCTAGCCTGCCCGGGACCTACTATTGGCTTGGACTGGTAGTAATCGCTGCCGTCAGTTTTTTGGATGACAGGTTGAGACTTCCAGTGTATGTCAGGATTGCCGTGCAATTAATATTGGCCTATCTGGTAGCTATGGAGACGGGAGGGTTGGAAAAATTTCCCTTGCCGGACCCCATAAGCTTTGATCTTAAATCGTTTAATGTGCCATTATCCATACTTTGGATTGTCGGGGTAATCAATATCTACAATTTCCTGGATGGGATTGATGGATATGCCGGCATGCAAGCGGTGTTGGCTGGTGTTGGATTGATGGTATTCGACTATCAAGGGCCGGGATTTTACATGGGAATGCTACTTTTTTGTGCCTGTATTGGTTTCTTACGTTACAATTGGTATCCTGCTAAAATTTTTATGGGAGATGTAGGCAGTACCTCAATCGGATTCATACTGGCCACTACGCCCTTTTATTTTTCACAGGGCACAGCCTACCAAGGAGTATTCGTAATGATTATATTGCTTTGGTATTTCCTCTCAGACGGGGCGTTGACTATATTGAAACGAGTACTAAGAGGTGAAAAGGTCTGGAAGGCCCACCGTAGTCATTTATATCAAATATTGGTCGATGGAGGAATGGCCCAGCAAGCCGTGGTGAGCTATGTAATGATCAGAGCCCTTGCACTTTTATTGCTCCTATACTTGACGATTACTTTTTATCCACAATATCAATGGGTAGTTTTAATCATGGGACTGATACTGTTAGTCTTGTTTCAGTGGAAAGCCAATCGAATTGCACATAAACCCGTAAGTTAAGCTTGTGTACAAACCATATAAAACCGTACTCGACTACTTGACAGCTGCTTTGCTGCTGCCGGTACTGCTGCCCCTGATGACGATCATTGCCATGGTCTCTTTGGTAGTATTTCGTGGTAACATAATATTCGAACAGGATCGTATGGGTCGAAACGGTCATCCATTCACCTTGTTTAAGTTCCGTTCAATGAATGAGAGATGCAACAAGCGGGGGGAGCTGCTTTCAGATGAGTTGCGACTAAACCCATGGGGCTCGTTTTTGAGAAGATCATCTTTAGATGAACTTCCGCAGTTGTTCAATGTTTTGAAAGGTGACTTAAGTATTGTCGGTCCCAGACCACTACCTATAAAATACCTGGAGTATTTAAGTCATGGCGAACATTCCAGGCATTTGATTAAACCCGGCATAACAGGATTGGCCCAAATTAAGGGTAGAAACAAATTAAATTGGGATACTAAGTTTAGCTGGGATTTACATTATGTGTCTAACTGCTCCCTTCTTCTGGATCTTAAGATTCTATGGACCACGGCAATACTGGTGGTAACCATGCCGAAAGAGGTTAAAGCACAAGACTTAATAACTTTTAAAAATTCAATTTCGCGTAACAATTCACAATCTGCCTCAGGTGCTAATTTAATAGGGGTCAATTTTGAGAATTAATGGAAATTAAGTATCTTCCAATGCACTAAATCACTGGGCTTACCCATCCAGTGGAATTTACATCAGGACACTTTACTGCAATCAACGGACAAGTTGTAATCTTTGATGACTTGGAGTGATTACTTTTTCGATTCTATGGTGTCCTTTCACCATGATATTTAAGTTGAAGATCGAAGTAAGTATACCCTAACAAGTGGTCAGGGTTTGAGAATTTTGATGGCTTCGGGTTAAAAATCAAAATTTAGTGAAATTTGTTCATCAAATAGTTACATAAAGGGCTTTTTGTATTATCTTTGCATCGTTATTAAGCTTGTTATATGATAAGATTCATCCAAAGTCTTAACATAGTTCCCAGGTGGCTTATTTTGTTAATAGACATTGGGGTATTAAGCTTCTCATTTATATTAGCTTATCTCTTCAGATTTGATTTTGACCTGAACCGGATACTGGATACTCAGTTCACCCAAGCGCTCCCCTTTTACCTGTTTTGTAATGTGATCGCCATATTGGCAACAAAAAGTTATGCGGGCATTATCAGGCATACTGGATTGCAAGATGGATATAAAGTAGCATATACCAGTACTATTGGAATAATACTAGTTGTAATTATCAATTACACTTCGGTGGTAATACGCGGGCAAGTGATAATCCCATTGGGTGTCATCACCATGGCCTACTTAAACTCCATTATATTTCTTATCTCCTATCGAATCACGGTCAAGTACGTTTTTGCCTACTACACCCAAGCTATCCAAAGGAATAAAAAGGTAAACGCCTTTATTGTAGGTACGGGCAAATCAGGGTTGATCACCAAACAAATTATTGATTCGGATAGTAATTCAACCATAAACCCGGTGGCTTTTATTGAAGACAATTCACGTAAAATTGGGAAGATCATCAACGGTCTACCCATTTACAATGCTGGAAGGAACTTGGAAAAGCTAATTCTGGACTATAAGGTAAAAGAATTGATTATTTCCGATATGGACCTTTCGGTGGTCTGGAAGAATGAAATTGTCGATCTGTGCTTAAAAAATGACGTCAAGGTACGCTCTGTTCCTCCCACACAAAAGTGGATAAAGGGAGAATTGAGTTTGAACCAAATCAAGGAAGTAAAAATTGATGACCTATTGGGCAGAGAGTCCATTAAATTGGATAGTAAGAACGTCAATAATGAGTTAAGAGGTAAACGCGTCATCATTACCGGTGCCGCCGGCTCTATTGGAAGTGAGCTGGTACGACAGGTGCTCATGTACAAGCCCTCTAAATTACTGCTGCTGGACCAGGCGGAGAGTGCGCTATTTGAGATCCAGTGTGAAATTTCTAAGTACAGAGATGAGGTGGAAATTAGCCCGGTGGTGGGGGATGTATGTAATTTCTACCGACTGGATGAGATTTTCGGGTCCTTCCAGCCAGACATTGTTTTTCATGCTGCGGCTTACAAGCACGTACCTATGATGGAAGATAATCCCTCAGAATCGGTAATGTGTAATGTAGTTGGAACCAAAAATCTGACGGATCTGGCATTGCACTACGATGTGCAAAAATTTGTAATGATTTCCACAGATAAAGCGGTAAACCCTACAAGCATTATGGGGGCAACTAAACGTATTGCAGAAATGTACGTACAGTCAGCCAACAGCCATGCCCGGCGCAATGGGAAAGTTACAGCGTTCATTACTACACGTTTCGGTAATGTTCTGGGATCGAATGGATCGGTGATTCCATTGTTCAAGAAACAGATCGAACGAAGGGAGGCAGTAACCGTCACCCATCCTGAAGTCACTCGCTATTTTATGACTATTGGTGAGGCTTGTCAACTTGTTTTGGAAGCTTGTGCTATGGGTAAAGGAGGGGAGATTTTCCTGTTCGACATGGGTGAGTCCATCAAAATCGTGGACCTTGCCAAAAAAATGATCAAGTTGTCAGGCTTAGAACTAGGTACCGATATTACCATTGAGTTCACCGGACTACGCGCTGGTGAAAAATTATACGAAGAGTTGTTAAACGACAACCGAGAAAATATCTTGCCTACTCACCATCCAAAGATATTGATTGCGGAAGTGATGGAGGAACAATTTGAATTAATCAGGGAAGATATAGAACAACTGGTAAACTCGATTTCCGCCCGGGATGAATTAGGACTTGTTGAACTTATGAAATCAATGGTACCAGACTACAAGAGCAACATATCCAAATTTGAACAATTGGATAACCCACCTACCGAATCCAATAAAATGGCCTAAGATTTATTCTAATCCCAGGCCAATTTCAATGCTTTAATACTGCCTTTGCAATAATGATAATTATCGGCGACGGAAGATCTTACTTCTACGATTTCGCTTTCTTTTGTAATACAGACCTTGGTTCAGGTGATAGTTCACCTTGGCCAGAATGACTAAGTATCCGTCATTATTATCAGGATCACCGCGTTTTGCCCCTGCGGGAAGTACCGGTTTTCCAATTTCCGGTCGTCTGTCGGCCAACGCTTGAGCTATGGGATCACTGAATGATCCGTTGTCTACGTATACATCGCTAACATCGTCCAAGTAATCGGTGGTAGTAAAACGATACATGGCTTCCAGACCGATACTCCAATCGTAATTAATACGGTAGCTCAGTCCGGCACCCACTGGTATTACCAGCGCAATATTGCTGTAGTCCACCCCTTCTGTCATCAAAGGACGCAGTTTATAAGTGGTCCCATTTAAATCAGCTTTGGGGTTCAAATAAGTTCCGCCTAGTCCAGCCATGGCATAGGTGGTAAGATTGGTACGAGGCCTGGGTGAGTTTGGTGTGATTTGAAAGACACCCAAAACGCTCAATTCAAAGTTAGTTGACTTAAAAGAGAGATTTCGGTTTATGTTGGAGTCCTCGGAATCCACAGTCTTATCATCACTAGCAATACGATATACCGTGAATTCACCCCTGATGCCCATTCTGCCCTGCACAGGCATTTCAATGCCAAGACTGGCTGCTCCTTTAAGGTCGAAATTGATTCGGGGATTGACCAAATCACCGTTGTAGGTGGCAGTGCCTAATCCTCCATTAATCGTGTACCCGGTTTTTCTATTTCTTCTGTAAAAACTTTGAGCATCACACAATTCCGTACCTAGTACAATCAGAAGGGCAAAAATGGTAAATTTTCTAATCATTGTCCTATTTTTATTGCTCCTCAATTTACAGAAATTTAGCTGTTTATTAAAACAGTTCAGTCTTTTAAAAATCATAATTTTAAAAGGTGTTTTTTATGAAAATCCTACCACAGACTGGATAAGGTATAAAAATAGTACAAAATATGCACCTGTTATGGTCCAAACAGGTAAAATACGTTACATATGTTTATTTCTGTGATGATTTTGCCTTAACAGTTTTGCAATTTCCTCCTCGAATTTATCCATAGTGTATAATCGGGACCATTTCACAGCTTCCTCCCGGTGATTTTGATATAAATCAGGGTGCAATAGGTAATGGTTTATGGCGTCAGCTGCCTTTTCAGCGGATGCCTCAACCATTGTCCCTCTGGCACCGCCATTTAGCATATATCCTATACAGGATACTCCGGTGACAATAGGTACACATCCCCAAAACATGGCTTCAGCAACTACTTTGGGCCAGCCTTCGGATTTTGATAGTAGCACTAAAAAATGAGCTTTCTGGTAAGCTTCTATGAGGCTTTCCTTACTTTGGTTTCCCCGTAAACTGATTATGTCGGTTAGATTCTCCTTTTCAATATAGTCTTTCAGTAGTTGTTTTTGGGCACCGTCCCCATATAGATCTAACTGGACTTTCTTCCCTTGAGCTGTCAAGATCCTGGCCACCTCACAAGCCATAATAGGTCTTTTTCCTGCACTTAATGACCCTGCGAAAATAAGACCTACTGTATCCGTATCTGTGGAACGGGGAGGCACCTCACTCATATCGGATTTCCAGTAGCTGGCAGTAAAGAAAGACTTAATGCCGCTGCTTTGCTGTGGCCATTCTCCATATACCAATGTGGTCATGTTTCTGCTCCAGATCTCGCTGCTTAGCAAAGCTCTTTGGAGTCTATAGCTTACCGGCTGTGGACTTTGGGGATCCCAGTTTCCTGCATATTTTGCAGTTTTAATCTTATTAGGGAAAAGAACTTGTACCAGGCACCCTAACAAGCCCATATTACCCGGACATCTTAAATGAATGTGGTCGGCCCACAGGCAATTCTTGAAAATGATCAATAGACAGTACGGCACCTTCCAGATGGAATGCAGTATTTGTTTTGTGGAAGTGAAGTTGAAAGCTGGTACTTCCGCAAAATTCAAATCGGGATGATTATAGGACAGGTCTATTGGTGAGTGTGTTTGTTTTATAAAAGGGGCTACCACGCGTGCCTGATCCACAAATTTTAGCCATACATTCATTTCTTTCACAAATGGGCCATAGGCAGCAATTTTACCTTGGTCCTGTTTATGAAAGACGTGGGTAATGATTAAGAACTTCATGGAGACGCATTATTCAAGGTGAACTCAAACTTGTTGGCCGTGGAAAGAATAAGATCATATCTCGACATGTTCACTTTTTGATTTTTGTGCTGATGGCTGCGGCCTTTTGTTCAATAGGCCCTCTAAATATCCGCAATTAAACCCATTGCTTCCCCTTTTCCGAAGAAATTTCCCGAATGGCCAATTCTAAATCATATTGAACCATTTCACGGATTATATTTTGAAGAGTGTATGCTGGCTGCCACTTGAGTAAACGCCTGGCCTTGGAAGCATCGCCCACTAAGTTATCATCAATATGGTGGTGGTAGTAATCGGGATCGATGGTCACAATAGCCTGTCCAATTGCTAGATCTACCCGCGGATCCAGGATCTCTGTAACAATACCCTTTTGCTCAGGGCCTTCACCCGTTAAGGTTAATTCAAAGCCAATTTCTTGACAGGTCCTGATTAGAAATTCTCCAATACTGGTGCTATGTCCGCTGGCCAATACATAATCCTGTGCCTGATCATGCTGCAGCATTAACCACATGGCTTCTACATAATCCTTGGCATGGCCCCAGTCCCTTCTCACCTCAAGATTTCCCAGGTGTAGTCGATCTTGTAAACCCAGAGCAATGCGGGTCAATCCTTTGGTAATCTTGCGTGTCACGAACTGTTCACCTCTTATCGGACTTTCATGATTGTACATTATGCCATTGCAAATAAACAATCCAAGTTCTCTCCGGTATTTAACGGTATGCTCATAAGCCTTTAATTTGGCTTGTCCATAGGGGTTTCTGGGGTGGAACGGAGTGTCTTCGCTTTGAGGACCATGGAGTGCATTACCAAAAAGCTCCGAGGTGGAGGCCTGGAAAACTTTACATCGATCTTGCAGGCCGGCTTCGCAAAGTCCTTCCAAAATGTTCAAAACTCCCCGATCATTGACTTTAAATGTATAGTCGGAGAGGGCAAAACTGGATTTCACATCACTCATAGCAGCCAGGTTGTATACCTCCTGTGGCTTGATTTCGGAGATGACCTGGAGAATGCTGTGTGAGTCGATCAGATCTCCCGTGTGAAGATGTAATCGATCCCGGTAATCGTCCAGTCTTCCCAACAAATAATGTAAACGAAATAGGTCGGGGTTGGAAGATGGCCTTCTTACACCGTGAACGTGATATCCTTTGTCTAAAAGTAGCTGAGCCAGGTATGCGCCGTCTTGGCCGGTAATTCCCGTAATAAGTGCAGTCTTAGCCATCATCGTTTTCTTCTAAGGGGCCCCTGTCCGGGTAATTGATAAAACACCTTAACGCCCATGAACATATAACCGTCATTACTATCTGGGTTGCCTCTTTGGCTGCCGGCGGGAGCTTTTTCCAGGCCGACCTCAGGGCGTCGGTCGGCTAGAGCTGCGGCGATAGGGTCTGTGATGAGTAATGGGTCACGATAGGTCATGCTTGCATCATCAAGATAGTCCGTGAAACTGAACCGGTAGCTCATTTCCAGGGCTACTTCTATTTGTTCATTAAGCTTAAAGCCTAATCCTGCACCCACGGGTATAACAGCAATAAACTTCTGATAGTCGATCCCTTCGGTAAACAACGGCTGTAACTCATACCATACCCCATCCAGTTTTGCTTGTGGATTGAAATAGGTGATACCTACTCCACCCATAATATAGGGCTTGAACAGGGACTGGCTTCCCTGGGCGTAAAGGCCATAGGCCGCCATGACAGTTGCTTCCCAATTGTTGGATTTAAAGGATAAATTTCTGGTGCGGCGACTGTCTTCCTCCGGAAGATCGCTGTCTGCAGCAGATAGGCGGTAAAAGCTTACCTCAGGTCGGACAAATAACTTTGGCCTTATGGGAATCGATACTCCTATGGTGAAGTGTGGATTGACATCCCCTAATTTCCGGTCATTACTGAGCTCCCCAAAATATTTGGACAACCCCCCACCTGCGTATAGGGTCCACTGGCCGGATTTATGATACTGATAGAAGGTCTGACCATTTGCAGGAGTAAACGGCATACCCAACATCAGTAGTATTGAAAATAGGACTATTCCCAGTGATTGAAACAGCGGCAGATTCATTGCTGTAAATTATGTATATTGATAGGCTCAAAACCTAAACTTTCCATGAAAAACAAATTGTTTCCATTAATAATATTGACTCTTCTTTTGTTCGTCGGCGGATGTCATTCCGGTAAGAATGCCTACAAAACCAAAATGACCAAACAATATCATAAGAAAGAAAAAGTTGGTCACACTCCCAAAAAAGGAAATGTTTTCAATCGGTTATTCTCCTCAAACTAGACGTTAAAAGTCTTTAGAATGGATAGGGATTATTTAAATATATAGCCCAGAACAATTTCATGGCTACCGCTGTGCAGCTTACCGATTTCTTTGATGCCGTAGTCGTATGAATAGCCCAGAGTAAGAGATTCTTGAAGATTCAAGCCCAGTAAGGCAGAAACGGATTCACCGGTACGTAATGAAACCCCCGCCCACATCATTTGGTTGTAGATAGCCTTGACATTGAGGTCTAATTGCCACTCTGCTGGTTGACTGTACTTGAGCAAGGTACTTGGTTGTAATGTCCAAGTGCGATCCAGTCGCAGGTTATAACCTGCGCTTAGATATATATGGTTGACCAACTTTGAGTATTTATCCTCCAGCATATCATTGAACTGAAATTTGTTCTGCAGTATTTGACGGGCCGAAAGCCCTAAAAAATACCGATCGGCGTGCAGGAAAACCCCAATAGCTGCATCAGGAATTATTTGTGATTGTTTGCCTGTTCCCAGGGCCTCGTCAAGGTCGTTGGAATTATTAGCCAGCCGAATTTCGTCTGCATCTAAAGTATACTGTAGTCCTCCCAAAAAAGCGCCCATGGATAGGTAGGTGCCGGCATCAATTTCCAGGTGGTATGCGTACGAGGCGAAGATCCCGGAGTTGCTGGTTGGTCCGGTTACATCTCTGAAGACATACCCTCCCACACTGTGATAGCTGCCCAGGTGCGCAGGTTGTCCCCGACCGCTACGCGGACTTCGTTTCTTTATTGTTTTGACGGAACCCAGGGCGCCGTGCATGCTGAAATAAAACGTTTTGGGTGACCCTTCGAAATTGGTCCATTGGTTGCGGTATCCCAGCATGGCTTGAGTGTTGATGGAGGTACCAGTGGCCGCGGGATTCAGAATGTAGGGATTATGCATGTACTGGGTAAACATAGGCATTTGCTGACCCTTGGTCCCTAACGCGGTAATCCCCATAACCAAAATGAGCAATGCCTTTTTCATATCAACGGATAATGGTAACGGTACCCTGTAAGGGGTCCAGCCCTTCATTTAATTTTATTAAGTAATAGTAGGTGGTGGTGGGCAGTTGTTGCCCTCCCCGGGTGCCATTCCAAGGGTTGCTATAACCGAGGCTGGAAAATACCACCTGACCCCATCGATTAAACACCAATATTTCAGCATTGGGATAAAATTGACTAAGCTGGGAAATCTCCCAGGTATCATTACGGCCGTCGCCATTGGGAGTGAATCCATTAGGTACTTCGATTTCAGGGAATTCACTCTCCATTAGGAGCTCAAAACTGACCTGGCATTGGTTCTGGTCGACCAGTGTAATGGTATATGGCCCGGAGGCCAAATTTTCAAAGCTGGTTTCAGGGCCCATAGTTTCCCCATTAAGAAAGCTGCTATAAGGAGGGACTCCCCCCTCAATATTTGATAGTTCTATAATCCCGTCGCTTAAGCCGGTATTGGGTTGTTTAGCAATGGTGGCTTCTGCTTGCAACAATTCCGGCTGGTTCACTGTGATGCTGTCAACCGAAGAGCTGCAACCTGATTGGTCCCTGACGATCACCGTGTAGTTACCAGCGGCTAATCCGTTAAAAATAGGGGAGCTTTGAAATGTAGTCCCGTTGTTTATGCTGTATTCCAGAGTACCGCTGCTGCTGGCAGAAACCTCAACCACTCCATCACTTCCGCCAAAACAGCTTACCGGAGTGGTACTCTGTAAGTTTGCCAAGGGGCCTGTCTGATTGTTTACCTGGATGGAAATAGTTAGTGAGCAATTATTGGCATCTAAAACCGTGATATTGTATAGTCCGGAGAACAGATTGGCGAAGCTGGCTCCCGCTTGGTAGGGACCGCCGTCCAAGGAATACTGAAAGGGGGCAGTTCCACCAATAATGTTGTCGATGGTGATAGACCCGTTACCATCTCCACAAGTGGCATCCACTACGGTATATTCCAGATCCTGAGGCCCGGGAACATCATTAATCTCGAAATCCTCTATTAAAATACATCCTTTGTCGTCTCTTACATACAATTGATACATCCCCTGTGAAAGGTTGTTGAAATTGGTACTAATTTGATAGCTGACACCATCCACTGAATATTGATATGGTGCAGTACCACCTACTACATTACCCACGGTTAGTGACCCTGTGCTGAGGTTGCAAAGGGAATGAGTCAAGGTAAAATTAACATTGTCAGGCCCATTGGCTGGGACCGTCATGGGTTCAAGATATATGCATCCCAGATTATCGCGAACAAATACCACATAATCTCCAAATGCCAGCCCGTTAAAGTTCCCAGAGGGCTGATAATTTATTCCATCCAAACTGAATTCATACGGTAGGTCTCCCCCAAAAACCGATGTTACTTGGATGCTGCCATCATTGGAATCGCAGTTGGACTCATTTATCATGTAGGTAATAGCACTCGGTCCCCCGCTGTTGGTCACAATGATGTTTTTAGAAAGTAAACACCCGTTGTTATCCCTAACAGTTACTACATAACTGCCCGCGGCCCGCCCTCCAAAGCTAAGTCCGGATTGAAAACTACCCCCATCAATAGCGAACATATTGGGGGCTGTGCCTCCTACTACAGAGGTGATGGTTATAACGCCGTTGTTCGAGCCGCAGCTAGCCTGGCTTACCAAGAAACTAAAATCCACCGGGCCTTGAGTGTTGGCGATATTTACAGTAGTTGCTAGAACACATCCGTTCGCATCTTTAACGGAAAGAATATGTGCGCCTCCCGTTAGGTTAACCAGGGTGGGGGATGCTTGAAAAGGTCCGTTGTCTATTGCATAAGTAAACGGTGCTGCTCCACCGACCACTTGATCTACGGTTAAGGTACCGGTATTATTGTTACAAAGCGCTTCAGTGGTGGAATAGCTGACGCTGTTGGGACCGGGAGTATCACTGACCCCAACCACCTCTGAATACTGGCAATTGTTGGCGTCTCTTACGGTGATATTGTAGGCTCCGGACCTTATACCAGTGAATTGATTGGAAGCCTGAAAGTTGATACCGTCAATGGAATGCTGATAAGGAGTGGTTCCACCCACCACTAAATCCACCGTTAACGAGCCGTTGGCATCTCCACAGGTAGCTCCGGTAGTGGTCATCTGTAAGTCAATCGGTCCAGGAACATCATTTACAGTTACTTCGGTGGCCACTAAACACCCCCGGTCATCCCGAGCGGTCACGGTGTATGTTCCAGGAGCTACATTGCTAAAACTTGGACCGGTTTGGAATAATGACCCGTCAATAGAAAAGGTGTAGGGTGCAGTTCCACCAATAACACTTTGTATCACTATGGTGCCGTTGGCTTGGCTGCAGCTGGCAGAGGTGGAGTTTGCTTGTACGGAGCTAGGGGCTTCGGAGGTTACCGTGACGGCCACCGAGTAAATACATCCATTGGCATCTCTTGCCGTTAAGGTGTAATTGCCAGAAGCCAAACCTGCAAAGATTAAAGAACTCTGAAAATTAACCCCATCTATGGAATACTGATAGGGACTGGTGCCATTGTCAACACTGACTACGCGAATCTCTCCATCATCATTACTACAACCGGCGGTAGTGATACTGTAGGTGATGCCCGTAGGACCTCCGGCATTTGACACTGTGGTGGATGTTTCGTAGCGGCAACCATTATTATCGCGAACACCCACAGAGTAACTTCCGGCAGTTAAACCACTAAACGTGTTGCTGGACTGGAAATTTGTGCCATCAGTAGAATATTCATAAGGTGCCGTACCTCCAATAACATTATTTACTATTATCGATCCATTGTTGTTGCCGCAAGCGGCGGGAGTGGTGCTGAGTTGCAGATCAGTAGGTCCTGGAACATCAGCAACTAACTCACTGGTTTTGTTTTTACAGCCGTTGACATCCTGAACGTATATCGACATAAGTACCTGGTAAAAGATTGTTGAAGACAGGGCTGCTCTGATAAGTGATATCATCCAAGGAGTAGCTGTAAGGAGAGCTGCCGCCCATTTACCTGGGTCACTCCGATCACGCCATTTGCGAACCCCACAAATGGCAGGGTTAGCATTGGTAATAATATTGGTAGGGACCAATAGCCGGCATTATACTGATCTTGGCTACTTCCTTCTGTCCGGTAATGTTGTCTGTTACTTCTACCGAATAATCACCGGCAGGCTTGGTAACGGTGGATGAGGTCTCACCAGTATCCCAAAGATAGCCGTAATCCCCGCTACCTCCAGTGACCTGAGCTTCCAACAAACTGCTAGCCCCATCGCATAACACGGAAGGACCTGCAATTGCCAGCCTGCAATGATCCAATGGCGTAAATGGCGAATTGGTTGTCGGCCTTACCAGGCATGCACAGGGAAAGGGTGTAGGGACCTGGGCCACTTAGAAAAGCGGTGTCGGCCACCGCAATATCAGGTCCGCAGTCCACATTGTAAAAAGCATTGCCACCCGGTTGTGGGCCTGCGGTGATGTCCAGAACCAATCCAACGGACTGGGCATCCAGATAAACCTCAAATTCTACGCAGTTTTCATTGCCGGGTCCTCCGCAGCACGCATCCTTCCCGGCTAACACTAGGTGTGTTAAAGATACCGGTTGGTTGACCCCTTAAATCCACGTTGAAAAACGGGGTACTGGCCTCACAAAGACCAGATTGAGCCCATGTGACTGTGGGCGTAAGCCATAGACATAACAATATCGGCAGCACCATGCCAGCGGCTGCTATCTTGGAAATGTTACTCAATTGGGTTTTAATTGATCCGTACCAGGAGCAAATATGCCTTAAAAAGGGGTAGTATAATATCTCATTTATGGGTGATTATGAGGTAAGTGCTTTTTGTGGTAAAGTTTGCCATTTCCGAGTTGGAGATCCATAGGATTGGCGCTACTAAAGGGCTTTATAAACCCCAGAAGGCATTTTTTGGTAGCGGGGAGGTGGTTTGTTAGTATTTCAATTATTGAATAAAGGTGTAAGCTTATAAGCACTTTGTTTAAGGCTTTTAAAACCACTGTTAAGCTTTGAGTTTGGCACTACATTGCTTGCAGGAAATCACCGTTTCAAGGGGGTTGTTATGGGCTAATTTTCCGTATTACCGGTAAAAAGACCGCTTTTTGACCGTCAGCGAAAACTTTTCAAGAACTTCTATATCCGTAAAACCAGTGTAAATACTTTAGCAGTAAAAACCATTTATCAAACTAAAAGACGGCCGTCTTCTAGTGGCTTGGCCCTGTGCCATGAATACATACAAACCTATGAAGGGGAAATGACCGTGACCAGTCCCCTAACAAAGGCAGTACCTTTAGCTTTACCATACCTTTTTAAAATCCAGACTGCGTACCAGGGTAACCATAGGGATGGGAATGCGCTGTGACCTGGCGATGTACCGATGTAACGAAGGCCTTATAGATTTTTCCAAGCAAGTTCCAAATTCTGATACCGTGCAGGCATATATTGGAAGAAAAGCTATAGATCAGATCTGCGTGAAAAGCCTTGAGAGCTCGCCCGAGCATTATGGAGAAGGGGAGGGGAGGGGCGGGGGGACCCCCACCTTAGTACTATTATTAATTTTAAGTAATACTAGTTGGTACTTCCTGGACCATTTATAAAGCCAAGTGCCCTTATAAAATTGGACCAATTTCATTCCTGGGGATCACTTACTTATATTGTAAGTTCCAAATAAGATCAAGTAAAAATACTATTGCCGTATTACCACCGGGTTCTTCTGACCCTGTCATATAAATAAATCGGCAAAAACCCATAAATTGATATCCGGTCAAATTATCTCGGCATTATGAAAACGTGTGCTGGTACTCAACTATGCTTTATTCTTCAACAACCATGCTTTACAGCCAAAGCAATTTTGTAGGGGTATTTCAATTTAACCAAGACATCGGCAATCCAAAAAACGCAGGGTCGGCCTATTTCGATGAAACTACCCAAACCTATACCTTAAAAGGAGGAGGCTACAATATTTGGTTTGATCGGGATGAATTCCGCTACCTGTACAACAAAATAAGTGGTGACTTTATGCTAACCGCAAATTTTGCTTTTCAAGGGCCAGGGCACTGACCCCCACCGCAAGATAGGCTGGATGATCAGAGAGTCCGTAGGATGAGCAGGCGGCCCATTTCAGTGCTACCTTACATGGAGATGGATTAACGGTGGGACAATGGCGGGGGTTGCGGGGCGCCTTTATGAGGGACCCTGAAGACCAAATATTTCAGCCCCAAGCAATTTCTATGGTATTCTACAACTGGAGCGTCAAGGTAAGAAGCTCATTATGAGAGCCGCGCATTGGGGCGAACCCTTGCAAAAGATCGGATCGTATTATAATGGAGCATCTGCCGGATACGGTTCTAGCCGGTTTATTTATTGTGCTCATCAGGAAAATGTGCTGGAAGAGGCTCAAATTTGGAATGTCCGTATCGATAGGCCGGTACCTGATGATTATAACCCTAGAGCAGCAGGGCTGGTTGGGATGCCGCTTGGAGACGATCAATGTTTTTGACGGAAAAAGGAAAGTTATTTTTGAAAAGGACGACCGCTTTGAGGCCCCCAACTGGATGCCCGATGGTAAGAAACTCCTTTTCAATATGGAGGGATCTCTCTATAAAATACCGGTGGACGGTGGGGCATTGGAAAAACTCAATACCGGCTTTGCAGACAGAAATAACAATGATCACGGCATCTCCTTCAACGGTAAATTGCTGGCTATTAGTCATCATCGTGAAGGGTTGCCAGGCGGTGGTTCCACCGTATATGTGCTACCAATAGAGGGAGGTACGCCCAAACAGGTCACCGAACACACACCGTCCTATTGGCATGGATGGGCGCCGAATAACAAAGAGGTAGTATATGTGGCGCAGCGAGAGGGTAGCCCATCGTACGACATCTATAAGAACTCCATCCATGGAGGCCAGGAAGTGAAGTTGACTTCAAATCAAACGCTGGGAGCATGCAGATGGATGCGAATATTCACCTGACGGCAAATACATCTATTATAACGGAAGCGCCTCCGGCACCATGCAGATCTGGCGCATGAAACCAGATGGGTCCGGAAAAGAACAGCTAACTTTTGATGCCGGTAATGATTGGTTTCCCCATATTTCACCGGACGGCAAATGGGTGGTGTATATTAGTTTTCCGGCAGATATACCGGTTAACGCTCATCCATCTTATCGGCGAGTGGTGCTGAAATTAATGCCTGCAGATGGAGGACCGGCAAGAGTGATCGCTTATTTATATGGGGGACAAGGAAGCATAAACGTCCCATCATGGTCGCCGGATAGTAAGCATGTGGCATTTGTCAGTAATTCAGGTAAATAGAAAGAATCAATTCCACAGCAGCCGACCGTATTGTCATGTCATGAAGCTCATAATTAGGACAATCTTAACATCAATAGTGGTACTTCAAGCATGCTCAGAGTTGAGTCAGGAGCAGAGTATTTCCCCTCTGAATGAATTGGAAGGATCTCTGGTAAAAGTGTTAGTTGAGCATTCAGTAGATCCTTGGTATCCGTTAGTCCTAGACTCCACATACGGAGGGTATCTAAGTGACTTTAGTTTTGACTGGCAGCCAAATGGGCCCCAAAACAAAATGATTGTCAGTCAGGCTCGTCATATCTGGACTTGTTCCAAACTGGCTGAATTTCATGATAATGGTCAAGATTTTCAATCCTATGCCGCTCATGGGTTTGATTTCCTGCGAAAAAAAATGTGGGATGCCGAATTGGGGGGGTTCTATCACTTAGTTGATCAACAAGGTACTGCAATAGCCAACGATGAAGGACAAATTCAAAAAAATGCTTACGGGAATGCTTTTGCCATTTATGGACTCTCAGCCTACTATCAAATATCCAATCACCAGCCAGCGCTTGATCTGGCAGTGAACACCTTCAAATGGCTGGATCAGCACAGCTACGATTCCCTGTATGGCGGATACTTTCAATTTCTAGCACAGGATGGGACACCGTTTGTTTCAGGCTATGGGGGTACTCCGCCTAAAGATCAAAATAGCAGCATACATTTATTAGAAGCTTTTACAGAACTATATAAGGTTTGGCCCGATGAAATAGTGAGGGCTCGACTGACCGAATTATTGGAACTGATCAGAGATACCATTACTAAAGAAACAGGTTATATGAACTTATTCTTCAATAGGGATTGGACGCCCTTTACTTACAAAGATCATCTAGCCAGGGGCCGAGCGGATAACTTTAACTTGGATCACGTATCGTTCGGTCATGATATTGAGACAGCCTATTTGATAATGGAAGCCTCGGAAGTATTAGGTTTAGGGCATGATTCGAATACCTTATCCAGGGCTAAGACCATGGTGGATCACACGTTGAAACATGGTTGGGACTCTTTGGTGGGCGGGATTTATGATGGCGGTTATTACTTTGATAGTTTAAATTCAATTTCAATCATTAAGAACTCTAAAGTGTGGTGGGCTCAAGCGGAAGCTCTTAACACGCTTCTAATTATGAGTGAGTTATATCCGGAGGATCCCCTCCAGTATAGTGAAAAGTTCGAAACCCAATGGCATTACATTCAAAATAACCTCATTGATAGGGAACACAGGGGTTGGTATTGGGGTGGTTTGGACCAAGAACCTGAAAGAGAATCAGCCCCCAAAGCTCAAATATGGAAGGTAAACTACCATACTGCAAGGTCACTGATGAATTGCATAAATAGAATTAGGTCTGGCGATTAATGGCCGTTAATGAGGGCATTGGGACGGAATTGTAAACCAACAGCGAGAACTCAATCTTGAAAAGCAGTCAAGTTTGTTTGATCGGTAAATCCTTAGGGACATTTTCCTCAAATCAATCCGGCAAACTAAATGCCACTAGTACACCATTGTGCACTGGTTTCATTTTTGCCCCACCGGCTGATATTACCACATACTGCTTGCCATTGGCAAGATAGGTGCTCGGGGTAGCGTTCCCATCGAAAGGAAGGTCATGTTCCCAAAGCGTTTCCCCGTTTTCCCTGTCAAAAGCTCGAAACTTTGCATCGGCGGTGGCACCAATAAACAATAAGCCTCCGGCAGTGACTACGGGCCCTCCGTAATTCTCAGTACCCGTGATGGGAATACCTCGTGCGGTCAAAGCTTCATATTCACCTAAAGGCACCTTCCATTTGATGGTTCCGGTATTGAGATCCACCGCATTAAGAGTACCCCAAGGTGGTTTGATGGCGGGATACCCTTCGTGGTCAAGCCATCGTTGAAAACCTCGAAACACATAAGGAGGCAGGCTTTCGTCTTGGTCCAGCTGTTCAACCGTTGAGGTCTTCAGGCCAAATAGAAAATCCACAATAGCCTGTCGGCGCTCTTCACTTAGTTGGTCGAAAGCCGGCATGCGTCCTCCACCATAGAGTATGGATCGCATCACTTGCTCTTTGGTAAGGCGTTGGGAAACATCCTGTAAGGCTGGAAATCCGCCCTCTGGATTACCCTTTCGATCGGTGCCATGGCACGAAGCGCATTGGATTTGATAATGTTTTTCACCAATAGGTAAAGGGCTACCATCAGTTTGCTTGGTGGGGACTAATTGATAAAACCATGGTATCTCATTCACATTAACGTAAAGGATCCCTTCAGGATCTGCTGCTGACCCACCCCATTCCATGCCGCCGTCATAGCCGGGAAACATTATGACTTGCTCCAGGCTTGGTGGTGGGTAAGCTCCGTAATTGCCTGAAATACTAAATACATCCTTGCTTAATTGAAATGCTTTAGGAGAGATATTCGAAAAATCATCGGGAGTATATTTTTGTCGCATCAAGGGGGGAGGCTTGATGGGAAAGGGCTGCGTGGGCCAAGTTTGAATTCCGGCAATCCTGGACTTAGGTGTAGCTCGTTCCTCAATGGGCCATAGAGGTTCACCGGTGACTCGGTCAAATACAAATAACAACCCCATTTTGGTTCCTTGAGCCACCACGTCCAGTTCTTTCCCTTGGTATTGCACTGTCAGCAAGGTTGGCGGTGCCGGATTATCCAGGTCCCAAAGATCGTGATGGACCAGTTGTTGATGCCAGAGTCGTTCGCCGGTGTGCGCATTTAAGGCAATAAGGGAGTTGGCAAATAGATTTTGCCCGTAACGCCTACCACCATAAAAATCCGGCCCGGCTGTTTCGGTGGACAGGTAGACGATACCTCGCTCAGTATCAATAGCCAGCCCCGACCAATCAGAAGCTCCTCCCGTATTTTGTAAATAATCTTCTGGCCAGGTTTCCCATCCGAATTCACCAGGACGGGGTAGAGTATGGAAAATCCATTTGCGTTCCCCGGTACGAATATCAAAAGCCCTCACTGCCCCTGGTACATTCTCGGCAACATTTGCACCGATGATAAACATATCTTGGTATATGTGCCCGGGTGTATTTAGACCTACATTGGGTTTACCCGGTACATCCATGCCCTCACCTAGGTGAATCCAACCCTCAGTACCAAAGGAAGAAACGAGTTGACCATTGGTGGCATCCAGGGCATACAGTCTACTCCCTTTCATACTCAGTATTCGGCCCATGTTGCCATCATGCCAATACATCAATCCCCGCTGATCTCCATCAGCCAGGGAATCAAATACTGTGGTTGGATCGAAGGTCCAAAGTTGTTGTCCGGTAGCACCATCCAGTGCCACCACCCGACTGTGAGGTGTGGCGGTATACAACTTGCCATCGACAATAAGATTGTTGGTTTGATACATGGCACTGTCACCGGTGTCATATGTCCAGGCAACTTCCAAATTATCAACGTTGTCTTTATTGATTTGCTTCAGTACGGAATATTGATTACTGGTAGGGTGTCCCAGGTAATGTGCCCAATCCGCTCCAGCACCTTCAGGTTGCTTGTTTTCGCACGCGGTGAAGCAAAATCCCAGCAAAAAGGCCATTACGGCGGACGGCCTAATTAAACTAAAGTGTTTGTTTTTAGGTGTTAGATTCATGGGATCACCATAGTTAGATTTTTTATTTTTCGCGTTAAGCTTGCTAAAATAAGATGCAGCTTCATTTTTGAAGTAAATACTGTTATTTAATAAGAAAGAAAAGTAATATGGAATTAAAAAAAATTTTAGAGTTCATTTGTAATACGGTTGCTGAATTTTCCTTAATGACCGGACTCACGTACTATGCTAGAACTTGGTTTTGTAAGTGTCATATTGCCAAATTATTTACTTGAAAAACTAACTCCCGCAGTAGTGGGGCTTAAAACCACATTGATAAAAAGTAGAAGTTATCTGAGGCAATTTCTTGGATATTGTTTGGTAATGATGATCCTGCAATGTTGCGTCCAAAAGGATTCTCAATATTTGAATTCAAATTCAAATACAAACAGCAAAACCAACGTCATTCTAGTGGTTACCGATGATCAAGGCTATGGGGATTTAGGGTATCATGGCAATCCATGGCTCAAAACGCCCAACCTGGATTTGTTTGCGGCCCAATCCCTTGAGTTAACCAATTTCCATGTGGGAACTACTTGTACACCTACCAGAGCGGGGTTAATGACTGGTCGCAATGCCAATCGAAATAATGCCTGGCATACCATCGCGGGATGTTCCATACTTCAAGAAGATGAGGAAACAATGGCCGAGGTATTTGCCCGCAACGGTTATCAGACGGCCATGTTTGGCAAATGGCATTTAGGTGATAACTACCCTTTCAGGCCGCACGATCGAGGTTTTCAAACAGCACTATACCATGGTGGCGGAGGAATTGGACAAACTCCAGACTACTGGGAGAACGACTATTTCGATGATACCTATTTTAGGAATGGTTCTCCTGAAAAATTCAAAGGGTATTGCACCGATGTTTGGTTTAATGAAGCTATTGGTTTCTTGAATAGCTCCCAAGAAAAACCATTCTTTTTGTACCTGGCTACCAATGCGGCTCACTCACCTTTTAATGTGCCACCAGAGTATATTAAGCAGTATGAAGCAGCGCCCCTTACCCAGGAGCAAAAGCGTTTTTACGCGATGATAAGCAACATTGACCATAACTTTGGGAAATTGCTTACCTACTTAGACCAATCAGGGCTTTCGGAGAATACCATACTGATATTTACTACCGACAACGGAACAGCCAAAGGGATTACATACCTCAAGGATCAAGATGAATGGGTTGGTTACAACGCCAATCTACGCGGTACTAAGGGCAGCCATTACGACGGGGGGCATCGGGTTCCGTTTTTCATACGTTGGCCTCAAGGTAACTTTGCACATGGTGAAAGTATTAATGAATTAGTAGCTCATGTGGATCTACTACCTACCTTGTCGGAGTTATGTGAAATCTCCTACACACCGGCCAGACCCTTAGATGGAACAAGTGTGGTCAAGATCATATCAGGAGAGGTAGATCAGCTAGACCGGATGTTGGTCATTGATACTCAACGAAACCAATGGCCCCAAAAAGGTCAAAAGAGCTGCGTTATGTCTACCCAGTGGAGGCTGATAAATGGCAATGAGCTTTATGATTTTTTCGATGACCCTGGGCAAACCACCAATCTGGCCGATCATCACCCTCAGCAAGTTGAGAAAATGCAAGAATTCTATGAACAGTGGTGGACCAGCATCGAGCCAGATTTTAAATACGCTTTAATACCAGTGGGTCATGAGAATGCAGATTCTGTGATGTTAACCATTCATGATCTGCACACCACCGATGGGCTTCCGTGGAATCAAACCATGATTCGCGAAGCCATTCAGCATCCACAAGGTTACTACAACTTGAAGGTGGTGGAGGAGGGCGATTATCGAATTAGCCTAAGTCGTTACCCTGCCGAAAGTGGGCTCACCATTAACGGCAAAGCCGAACGGATGCCTCCTTTTGCCTTCAGCGATGGGGCTCCTCCCGGCAAGGAACTGGAAGCGACTCACGCGATAGTGGAATTAGCAGACACCACTTTCACGGTAACGGTAGATCCACAGCAACCTGCGGTGGTCTTTCAAGGCCCACTGAACCATGGGGAACATAAAATGAGCAGCTACTTCATTACCTCAAATGGTGAAAAGATCCCTGCATACTATATTGGGATAAAGAAACTGGACCTTTGACGATTCAGCGGTCAATTAGTAGTTCCTGCCGGCAGATAGGTATATTTTGTACCAGTATTTCATTTTAACTCACTCATGCAATGAAAACAATCTCCATTTCCTTACTAGGTTTTCTTCTTTTTATTTCATGTCAGCCAAGGGAAGCTACGGAACCTGAACTAAACTCTCCTCAGTGGATAAGCTTATTTAATGGAAATAACTTAGATGGTTGGACCATTCGTATTCGGGGAAAGGAATTAGGTGAAAATTACGGTAATACGTTCCAGGTGGATAGTGGTATCCTAAAGATCCGCTACCATGAATATCAAAGCTACGACGACCAATTCGGAGCCATATACTTTAACCGACCCTTTTCGAATTACCGGCTCAAAGTGGAGTATCGTTTCGTCGGAGAAACCGCACCCGGAGCTCCAGAATGGGGCTACCGTGACAGTGGGGTGCAATTCCACGGGCAATCTCCGCAATCTATGAAACCGGGTCAATCTTTTCCTGTTTGCCTGGAGTATAATCTACACGGAGGTAATGGGATCGACGAACGACCCACCGGAGAAGTATGTACTATCGGTACTTATGTGCAGATAAACGGATCCCGAAATCCGTCATTTTGTACACCTCCTGAGGTGAAACGAACGTTTCATGGTGACCAGTGGGTAACTCTGGAAATTGAGGTAAGAGACTCTGTGATTACCCATTATGTAAACGGAGAAGCGATAGTCACCTACTCTAGCCCCAGGTATGATCCCGAACATGAGTTTGCAGGTGACCTTATTACGGATAGCAATGATGGCATTACCTCAGGATACATCTCGTTGCAATCCAATAGCCACCCCATTGATTTTCGGAAGGTAGAGATTTTAGAATACTGATGTCCTTTGTTGATATCTGATTTTTGAAGTAAGCAAATCCATCAACCTTATTTCCAAAGGCCAATTAATAGGCATTGAATATCGTCAAATTCCATAGACAACGCCCAATCTTTCACCCTCTTCGCTCTCTTTCAAAATACAAATAAAAATAAATGGCAAAGCCGAAATCGGTGGCGTCGGTAGATACTAAAGTCCAACCGTCACTGCTATATTCATCCAATTTTGCTTGAATGTCATTGGAGGAACTTTTGACGATGTGCTCTCTGTCAGTTGTAAGCTTAGAATAATATATCAGTGACTCCAGGTGATATTCTTTCATAGTTCGAATTTTAAACCTGATGAAGATAAGAACTTTGAAGTAAATGTCCATTCGAGGGGTGATCTACCCCTGTATTGGTCATCAAACATAAAAACAGATGGAGTCCTTACTAACAGAAAAGAAAAATCACCCCGGGTTTCAATAATTGATACTCCTAAGTAGTAATTTGAAATTGGGTGGGTGGAGGGGTCCCCAATAAAACAATCAAATCGCATATGGAACCCATTGCCATCGCAATTGAAGGGGGTAATATCATTTAAGAGCTTCTCATTAAAACTCCATGTTAGTGAGATTGCGCCCTGTCAACTTTCTTGGGTGTTATACTACATTGAGCCATCCACCATCCACATAGTAGGTGGAACCCAGGCAATAACTAGCTTGTGGTGAGCAGAGAAAAACAAAGAATTTGGCCAGTTCCTCCGGAGTGCCGAACCGGCCTATAGGGGTTTTTTCCTTAGCCAAACGTTCTAGATATTCATCGGCACTGATCCCCTCTTGTTTTCCTAGATTGGTAGCGGTCTTTCTCCAGTCAGGAGTGATGATTAACCCTGGATTGATGGTATTTACCCTGATGTTGTAGCTGATGGCTTCATTGGCCAGACATTTGGAGAACATAGATAAAGCAGCCTTGGTGGTATTGTAAATGGGCTCATAACCTAAAGGTTGTTTGGCACAGATTGAAGAGTTGTTCAATATCACTCCTCCACCATTATTTTGCATCAAAGGGATCAGCGACCTTGACAAACGAACGGCAGCCATTACATGAAGGTCCCAATAATACTGCCATTTGTCATCGGGTGCGTCCATTATTTTTTCATCGCTGCCCACGCCGGCGTTGTTTATGAGAATATCTACTCCTTGGTAAATGGCTTGGACTTGGTCGACAAACTCCTGAATCTCTGAGGCCTTACTCACATCGGCTTTGATACCTACGACTTGCACTTGGTAGCGGTTTTTCAAATCGTCCACTACCTGTGCCAGCCGTTCTTGGTTCCGGGCACAAATTACCAGATTTACCCCTTCTTCAGCTAATGCCCGGGCTACCGCCAGCCCAATTCCTACGGTGCCACCGGTAATAATGGCAATCTTTCCTTTAAGCTGTAAGTCCATACGCTAAGATGTTGATCACAATTTGCTTTTTTGTAATTACACAAATTGTGCGGTTTTTCAAAAATTCCAGGAGGCTGCCTAGACTATTTTGAAGACCCGGACAAGAAATTATAAACTCCTTCAATATTCATTTCCCGCCAGGCCTGATGCTGGCCTAAATGCTGATAGGACTCCAGTAAGATGGATTTTTTCATATCGTCCAGAGATTTACCCTGGGTATGAGCCTGTTTTACAGCACTAAAGAGTGCCTCAAGATACTTTCTATGTTCCGTCACCTCAGCTTTGCTACCCAGCTCTCCATGACCGGGTGCCAGCACTTCGAAATCTAACGCCTCCACTTTTTTGATGGCTTCCATCCAGTCAGGGAAGAAGGAGTTGTTCAGCGTACGATAAGGCAAGCGTTTTATGGAAATAAAATCAACGGCAAAAACGGTCTTTTCTTGAGGAAAAAGCATGATAATGCAATTGTCGGAATGGCTTTTACCAGGATAGAACAATTTCACTACCTTACCTCCCAATATTAGGGTCATTTTATCATCAAAAGTTTTTTGAGGTAAAGGGGCTTCGATATTTTCCTGCTCTATAGCTTTTTTAGTGAGGCTGTGCCCTACGAAGACCGCCTCATCAAAGACCTGTCCTCCGCTAATGTGGTCGGCATGATGATGGCTGTAAATGACGTACTTTACTGGTTGATCGAATCGTTGCTTGATCTCGGTTTTCAGCCAGGAGGCAGCTTCTTCATTGATTGGATCGGTGGCTATTACCCCATTATCGGTGACCAGAAATACAGAATAATGGGCATTGTTTTGGAACCGGTAAAGATCGCCCTGGATATTGGTAATGGCCCGTTGTGCAAAGCTAAATTGGCAGCAGATGCCTAGCAAGGCGGTTACAAATAGTAGTTTCATGGTTTTAGTTAAAGATTCACTTTTTATAGGTGATGGCTACTCCACCACCAGAGTTATCAACAGAGGTGGTATAATTTTCCAAGCCTTGTACATATTTCAGGTATTCTCGGGTACCCACCATTCCCCTGCTCAAACCACGGACATTGTGGGCGGCAAAACACCCGCCCGAAATTAACTTGGGAGATACATCTTTGAAATAGTTGATATACCATTCCTTATCAGCATCGCTAAACACGAAGTCAAAAGGGCCCTCCAGCTCTTTTACCAGGTGGTGGGCATTGGCCAACCGGGCGTCGATATATTCAGACAATCCGGCTTTTTCAAAATTAGCCAAGGCCTGCTGCTGTCGGGACTCATCAATCTCGATGGTGATCAATTTTCCGCCGGTCTTACTAAAGGCCCAAGCCATCCATATGGCAGAATGACCGGTGGAGGTGCCGATATCCAGCCCACGGGTATAGCCGTTTTTTACAATAATATCGTAGATCAACTGACCGTCAGAGGTGGGAATGTTCAGATCACGCCACTGGCCTTTTTTGCTGTCGAGAAAAGCCTTCACTTTTTGGTCCAGCTCCGCGTCTTCTTTAGCAGGATTCTGCCCCTGACTACAATTCCCTGTCAAAAGTATAGCCAAAAGTAACAGACAGAGTCGCGAATTGGTCATTACTTGGTTCAGTTTACTTATAAGTGTACATAACCGACTATCCAAAGGTAATCTACCCTTCGATAGTCGGATAGATGAAGGCCACTGGAACTGATGGCGCTTCCTCAAGGTCAGGTTAAGTTTTCCTTGAAAAATTCAATGGTTCTTTTCCAGGCCAATTCAGCAGCATCTTTGTCGTATCGGGGCGTGGTGTCGTTGTGGAAGCCATGATTCACATCGGGATAAATATGTGCGGTGTATTTTTTCTGATGTTGTTTCAGTGCCGCTTCATATTCTGGCCAGCCTTCATTTACTCTTTTGTCCAGTCCGGCGTAGTGGAGTAGGAGAGGGGCTTTAATTTCAGGCACGGATTCGCTAGGCGCCTGACCCCCGTAAAAAGGTACCGCTGCCGCCAGTTCAGGTACTTTAACTGCCATCATATTAGAGATCCATCCCCCAAAGCAAAACCCTACCACCCCCACCTTTCCGGTGCAATCTTCATGGGTTTTCAGATGTTCAAAGGCTGCAATAAAATCTTCCAGCATTTCATTGCGGTCCCTTTGTCGCTGTAGGGTTCGTCCCTCATCGTCAGTTCCGGGATATCCTCCTAGTGGTGTAAGGGCATCGGGAGCCAGGGAGACGAAACCTGCCAAAGCTGCTCTCCTCCCAACATCTTCAATATGTGGGTTGAGTCCCCGGTTCTCATGAACTACCACAATTCCCGGGAGCTTTGCACCGGCATCTGCGGGTTTTGAGAACAAACCTTTCATGCGACCCCCTCCTTTGGGAGAATCGTAATGGATATAATCCGAGGTAAGTCTGGGGTCACTAGCGTGAACTTGAATCTTCTCTTGATAATTGGGCATTATAAAACTCAGGAGAGAAGTTAAGGTTACCCCACCCACTGCATAGGCAGATATCTTGTCCAGAAATTGGCGTCTATCGATGCGGTTATGAGCGTAATCGTCATACAGATCAAAGACCTCTTGATTTATGTCTTCTTTGCGTAGTTTCATGGATTCATGGGATACATATGGTTGATACTATTAAAGTAGTAATTTATTCTGAAGAAAATCTGAAGAAAGGCGGATATCACTGAAGCATGCCCCAGATCAAAGACTACTTTGATCCCATATTCAAAAATGCGTATTATACCGCGGTAGAACCCAATCCCAAACTATTCTGACTATGAAAGTATTACAAGAATTCAAAGAGTTTGCCATCAAGGGTAACGTAATTGATATGGCAGTAGGTATCATTATAGGCGCTGCATTTGGTAAGATCGTTAATTCTCTGGTGGCAGATGTGATTATGCCGCCGATGGGTTATTTAATCGGGAGGGTGAACTTTGCTGATTTACAATACCAGATTCAGGAGCCCCTGCTGGATGAGAGCGGAACCCTATTACAACCCGAAATTGTGATGAATTATGGAACCTTCATCCAGGGTTGTTTAGACTTTCTGATTGTAGCCTTGACACTATTTGCGGTGATTAAGTTATTCAACGTCTTGAGGAGAAAAGCGGAGGACGAAAAAGAACCTTCCGTACCTACACCAAAAGACATTGAATTACTGGCTAACATCAGTAATACGCTGGTGCAAATCGACGAGAAATTGCCAGTAAACGGAGGACGGTAGACGGTTTTTGAGATTAATTGATTTGGTATTGGTGGGTAACATCAGGTAAGCAATACTACGAACCCTTATACAATATGTGATCGTTCAGATCGCCATATCCTGGTACTAACTAGTTGTATTTAGGTAAAAATTTTCCGAAATTATTGTACGTTTATTCGCAGATTTTGAGAATCGTAATACATTCACTGGATGAAAAAAGCGAGTGCTTCAACATGTGATTGAAAGATAATTTATACCCAAGAGATCAGCAGCGGGCAAGTCATTATTTTGCTGCGCGTCAAGCCTACGCTACGTTGGGCGAAAGAAGAAGAGTTTCACGGTTCTCAGAAAACGTACCTAAGGATCTTCCCTCCTCTATTCAAAGTAGCGGCGCCGTAAATTCAGTACCATATAGCAACAATTAAAGAGTAAAGACTCTGTAAAAACAGTGATTTCTTTAGCCACTTAGAAAACAGCTTCCAATGAATGAAACACTCGATTTTTCCATTTGGCAATACTCAGCTTTGATTTTTGTGGTAGTCTTGGTTTCCAAACTGATCAGCAAAAAGACCGGGACAGTTGATGTATTATGGCTGATTTTAGCTGGAATGTTGCTTACCAATATGGAGTTACTGCCCAAGCACAACGAATTTCTGGAAATGATTGGTGAATGGGGTATCGTTTTTGTTATGTTTGCCTTAGGTCTAGAAGAGGACCTGGGACGGTTTTCGCAAGGATTGAAACGCAGTATTGGCATTGCGCTGATTGGCGCTGCCTTTCCTTTTCTGGCAGGATATGGTACAGCTACAGGGTTCGGTTATGAGCACAACCCGGCCATGCTCTGGGGACTGACCATGACCGCCACTGCAGTAAGCCTGACTATGATGAGCTTACGCAGTGACCTCATGCACCGCTCCACTGCTGCCACCGGTATCATGACCGCTGCGGTAATTGATGACATACTATCTTTGGTAGGTGTAGCTATTTTAATCCCAATCATTTTGGTCAGCAGTACGGGCGATGGGAGTGCCACGGTTTCAATAACTGACATTTTTTGGATCATTGCCAAAGTGGTCATTTTCTTTTCCATCACCCTATTTATGGGACTGGTAGCCTTTCCTGAAAAAACACCACTACTTTTACCTCCCAACCCAACTCTTTACCAAATAGTCAACTACAAATTCAGCCGCATATTAGCTCCACTCGGCGCGCGGCGTTTTCTTATGTTGCATCAAGGTGAGTTCACCCCTTTGATCATGTTACTTATTGCTATGATCTTGGGTGTCACCGCCTTCCAACTTGGGTTCCATCCTGCTATTGGGGCCTATTTTGCTGGCTTATTCCTGCACGCTGATTATTTTGTTTATACTAAAATATCCTGGGTTAAGAACGCTGAAGGTGAGTTGATCAAAGAAGAAAAGCCAGACCATCAGTTCCGGTCGGCCAATAATGTGATTGAGCATTTATCCTTTACCATTTTCGGGCCCATCTTCTTCGTAAACCTCGGTGGTAAGCTTGTTTTCGATCCCAATATACTTATGGAAGCCTTACCCATGGTTATTGTGCTATTTCTAGCTGTGGTAATACTTCAAATTTCCTCGGCCGCGCTGGCAGCCCGCTTTACGGGATCCTACCAATGGCATGAAAGTGTGATGATAGGCCTGGGCATGCTAGGGCGGGCGGAATTGGCTTTTATTGTCATCAACATCGCCTTTGTACAGAATCAAGTGATCGACACTACCCAATTCTACGCTCTAATGTGTACTACCTTTCTTCTCAACATTACCGTTCCCCTGAGTCTCAAATGGTGGAAGCCTTATTATTTAGGATTCAAACAATTTAAGTTATTTGGCGTCACCTTATCTCGTCCAAAACCGGCCCAGGTACCAGCTGATATGCCTGAATACAAAAGAATGATGGAAGCGGAGCGCCGGCGCTATTTACCGGATAGTTAAAGGCTTCTTGATCTTACTGGCAAAGGATTTCGATGATATAAAACGATTTTTAAAAACCGTACACATCAAATATTTTCATTCCACGGATTATAGGAGCCGAAATTCCAGATATGGCCTTCTCTATCCCTACAAGTATAGCCTCGCCCACCATAATCCTCATCTTTGATATCTATAACTATTTCGGCTCCTTCGGAAATGGCTTTCTTATAGTGTTCATCAATGTTTTTTACAATAATATAAGGTGCTTGAGTGTTGAATCCATTTAGGTTTTCTGGGGTTCTGATTAGCTTTCCGTATTCATCATCATTCATTGAACCAAGCATAATCATCGAATTTCCAAAAGTTAATTGTGCATGTGCAATGGTGTTGTTTTCTCCTTGCACAACAAGGTGTTCTTCAAAACCAAAAGCCCTACATAACCACTCGATAGCCCATGGCGCATTTTTGTATCTCATTGTTGTTACAATTGATGCCGGTGTCTTTTTCATAATGTTATTATCTTGATTCTTTGAAATTGCTGCCAACTTGTTTATCGATAATATATGTTTGGTTTAGCACTCACAATTTGGTAATAATGTCGCATAATTGGAAATATGACCCTCCATTCAAAATTAAATCAATAAATGCTGTGATTCCGCTCATAGGGATTCACAAAAATCCTGTTTTATTATCTAATGGGTATTTATTCATGCTGCTAACATGAATCGAAAATCATGAAAACCACTTCTGTAATAATGCTGCTTGTACTTTCTGTCCTCTTTGCTTTTGGTCAAGAACCAAATGAGGTACAAGATAGTACTGGTCAGATGCAATACTCATTCGGGCAGCATGGAATCGAGATAACATTAGATGAATTGTGGAATCCAATTCAGCATTCAATGGACCGCTGGGAGCTACTTTATGGATGTTCAGGCACAGAAAAATGTCCAAATATTCAAGTTAATTTTTACTTGTTGGATAGCTTAACGGATTTTGATGGTATTATAGATTACGTTATTGGTGCACACGAAAAACAATATTCAGATCTGGTTTATACCAAAAGTACCGTAATGATAAATGACATCGAATTTAAAATTGTCGATTTCCATATTAGGTATGTAGGTAATTCTTTCGGACAAACAGTTATACTATTCGAAACAAACAAGGAATGGGTAAATTTTGTCTTCACAGGTGACTTTCATAAAAATAGAAAACAAGCTGTATCAGCTTATACAGAGGAAAGAAGTCGCTTTATGAGCATATTGCAATCACTCAAGATAGTTGAAACTGAAGCGACTGCTACAGGACCTACATCGACTATGCAATTATCAAAATGCAATGACACAACATCATATATCTCAATACAAATGGATAGTCTGAATTGCTATGTCAAACTAAAGGGTGCAGTGCAATTATTTGAAGGCTTCGCATGCTTGGAGGAAGAATGCGTGAAATCAGTTCTTGCGAATAAAGAACCGTTCCTGCCAGAGGAAGAAAGGATGGACTCTGACACAATTGCCCTAAATGATTTCATAAGTAATGTGGCCGGATTAATCTACTATAGACATTATCCTGGGGCTGCTAATCATAATTATTACTCGATTCCATTAGGATTAGAATATCATGCACTATTATGGTACCCAGTAGATAGTTCACCTATAAAAATGAAACGTATTATAAAGCAGATGAAAAGCGGTAAAATTGAACACCCACCAGCTATAAATGGACAAATATATGTTTCAACGTTAGTGGACAACTATGTATTTAGTATCTCAGCCATCTACAACCCTGATCGATCGATAAATGAGATAAAGGATTTATTATCAGTTTTGTTGAGGTCAATGAAATATACGTACGATCAGGTTGACTCTAATAGTTTGTGTGAATCAGTTTTATGAGTCTCAATTTCTGACACTCCCACCCCTTACCTTAGAATCAGCTTTATCATAAAGACCCGCCGGGATTGTTGTCAGTTATTATAGAGTTCTGGAAACTGGACAAATCATGTCAACATGGACTTCTGTGATATACTTCATGAGTTAACCTAATAAACAGCATTGGAATACTCTTATAAGTTCTACAGCTTAAAAGTTGTTACTCTATAATAGGTGGCATGTAAATTATAAACCAGCAAGTCATGGAAACTAATTATAATAAATTACTCAAGATGATCATCAGTCATTTATCAATGATCAGTTGTTCTTAGTTTCTGGCGTCAGCTATTTAAAGACCTGGCAGAATTGGAGAAGCGTCTTGCCATAAGGGCAAATGGAAAATGTTATATAGGTATCCAGAAAAGCATTTTTAATAAGTAATCAACAAAAGATGAAACAAATAAATAATTCACCTAGCTCTGAAAGAAAGGAGGAAACAAAATGATGAACTCAATGATGAATGCCATGATCCGTGATATGACAGTGGAAGAGCGTGAAGAAATGATGCTCCAATTGATGCCGGGAATGATGAAAAAAGCGGACATCAATATTCTTTTAGCGAATATGCTGGAGGAAATTGGTAAAATTATTACACTTTATAGCGTTTACAGCCTTCTTGCAACGGTTCTAAAAGATCCGTTACTGAAAGAAAAATTTGGCAACATGCTAAAAAGTATGCGGGATAAAATGCCTAAAATGATGCCAATGATGATGCCTATGATGAAAGAGCTGATGCCAAAAATAATGTCAGGTATGATGCCAATGATGTCAGGCAGGGCAAAGGAAATGGGTGAAATATGTGAGTGTGTGATAGCTGATATAGGGGGTAACTCCGAAATGAAAAAGACAATGGGTGATATGATGTATGCCATGTGCCCTGATATGGCCGGAAAAGTTATCGCGGAAGAAAAAGCGATAGAATTTGTCAAAAAAATGGAAAAATCGGTTTTGACTGACCGAGGAATCGCATTGAATAAGAATGTAGTGGAAATCAACAATTGAAAAAATTCTAAGACAGGAGGAAGTTATGGGATTAATGGACACAATGGTAAAAACCATTAAAAAGGGGAAAAGAGAAAAAATGATGGTTAATATGATGCCTCTAATGATGGAGGGATTGGATATTAATGATTTGATGCCAAAAATGACTGTAGCTATGTTTGAAAATGTTTCTTCTGAAGACGTTGCGGATTATTTGAAAAACACTTTGGAAGACAAGGAAAAGCTGCAGGGGATTGCAAATAAAATACTCGAAGCCAACCCGATGGCTAAAATGATAATGAAAAAATATAAAAGTCAACTTGGTTTCGATGAAACTGTGGATGTTTTGATGGGCAACATTCCAAAAAACAACTGGTCAATACCGGATACCCGTGACCTTCAAAAGTTGTGGATAGAAGAGGGCATTGATGAAGCACCAAAAATAAAAATACTCTACTTGTGTAATGCCCAAGGAGGTTTTGATATAACAAGAGAAGATGAGCTTCTACCAATGACAGTAATGATGCCTATGGCATTAAGTATCTATGAGACATCAAAAGGTGAAGTTGAAGTAGCCTTCATGAATTTAGGTATGATGAGTGGGATGTTTACGGGAGTTCCGCATGAGGTTTTGAAATCCAGTGCTCAAAATTTGGAAAATGCAATCAAGGATATAATTAAATAAAGGAACGGGTAAGGTAATCTCAATGCAATTGAATTCAGTCGAAATACAAACTATTCGAAATAACCAAAGAAAGGAGTAACAAATGGGACCTGATAGCTGGGGTAGTGGAATGTGGATATTTCCGATGATAATGATGGTAATAATGTTACTAGTTGTCTTCGGACTTTTCAGGCGGAGAGGTTTTAGACCCCCCTGGTCACAAGGTAATGACCACCATCAGAGTGAAAGCACGGGATCAGAAACACCTTTGGATATACTTAAAAAGCGGTATGCTAAAGGTGAGATTACCAAAGAAGAATTTGAGCAAATGAAAAATGATATTTGATCGCCCTGGCAATGTACAGTGCACAGGAGGACAAATAGGTCAAATCTACATCAGATTCTTGCTGAAAAGCAATATGGCTCAATATCAGCTTTGACAAATTTAGAGATATTTTTCTGACGCCTAAATTGTAGGTGGGACTTTTATGAGAAGAATGATTGGGAGTTGAGGAGGAGAGTTGAGGATAGGGCGGTTTTCCGGTATTTGACTTTTGAAAGCATATAATGGGTAGGGGTGGGTAAAATCTCTAGCGTCTTCAAGTCCAAAGAAGCGCGATACAGAGTTTTCTATGTTCTGAGGATTTTCAAATCTATTTTTGGCCTTAAATCAACCGATCCTCAATCTAAGGGAACATTTTATTTTGATAGAAGCATCCCCAAACATCCAGATTTTAGCTGATAATTGACGAAATTAGGGTGTTAGCCACCGATTTTAACTAGTTATGAAGGTCAATGGATATACACGAGCACTTGGTGAGGAAGGACAGACCATATTTCATACTCTGCGCAAGAAGCATGAAATTAGAGATGATCACCGGTTAACGCTACTACGAGTGGTGGCTGAGTCCTGGGAAACCATGCTACATTCCAAGAAGGTCATCAATGTGGAGAGGTCCACTGTTCAAGGTTCACACGGACTTAAACCACATCCGGAAATCACCACGAGCAATTTCCAACCTTTTTTTCTCCCCAAAATCATTTAAAAATAACAGAGACATTTCCGTAATCTGATGTCAACTAAATGTAAACCGTTTGTAAACCAGAAAAATCACTCAATAAATGTAACCCCAAGTTTATGGAGATAAATCACTGTATAACAGGTATTTAATACTTGCGCGCCCGGAAGGACTCGAACCCTCAACCCTCTGATCCGAAGTCAGATATTCTATCCAATTGAACTACAGGCGCAATATTTTTAACTCAGTACCTCTTTTACTTTTTGAGCAGCATCCTTTAATAATATGGCAGAAGATACTTGCAGACCGGACTCCTCGATGATCTGGGCGCCCTCCTGGGCATTGGTACCTTGCAACCGTACAATAATGGGTACCCCGATCTCACCAATATTCTTGTAGGCTTCCACTACTCCGGTAGCCACCCGGTCGCAGCGTACGATCCCACCGAAAATATTGATCAAAATAGCCTTAACATTAGGATCCTTCAAAATAATACGGAATCCGGCCTCCACTGTTTTGGCATTGGCTCCTCCGCCCACATCCAGGAAGTTGGCGGGATCTCCTCCGGAAAGCTTAATGATATCCATGGTAGCCATAGCCAGGCCTGCACCATTTACCATGCAGCCCACATTGCCATCCAACTTCACATAATTAAGTCCTGACTTGCTGGCTTCCACTTCCAGGGGGTCCTCTTCGCTAAGATCTCTAAGCTCCGCCAAATCCTTATGCCGGAATAAGGCATTATCGTCCAGGTTTACTTTGGCATCTACCGCCATGATCTTATTATCGGAGGTCTTCAATACCGGATTGATCTCAAACATGGAGGAGTCCGTGCTCACATAGGCTTTGTATAGGGCGTTGATAAACTTCACCATTTCTTTAAAAGCATTGCCCTCCAACCCTAAGGAAAAGGCGATCTTACGTGCCTGGAAGGGCTGTAATCCCAAAGCGGGATCGATAAGTTCCTTTACGATCTTTTCTGGTGTTTTATCGGCTACCTCCTCAATATCCATGCCTCCCTCTGTACTGGCCATAATGAGATTGCAGTTATTGGCGCGATCCAGCAGGATGCTCATATAATATTCCTTGGGTTCGTGCTCACCGGGATAATACACGTCCTCGGTGATCAATACCTTATGCACTTCCTTTCCTTCAGGACCGGTTTGATGGGTCACTAACTGCATCCCCAATATCTGTTCCGAAAGGGTTTTTACTTCATCCAGGCTTTTGGCCAACTTCACTCCACCTCCCTTTCCACGACCGCCAGCATGGATCTGGGCTTTTACCACGTACCAATTGGTGCCGGTCTCCGCATGTAATTGTTTGGCTGCTTCCAACGCTTTTTCCGGATTGTCAGCTACAATGCCTTCCTGGATGCGCACGCCGTAATTTTTTAAAAGATCTTTTGCCTGGTATTCGTGTATATTCATGCCATTTATTTTGCACGAATGTACATCATTTGGTCCTTTATCGCAAGGGAAGGAAAGGCTTTCAAATTTCCCCTTAACTGGAATATTTTACTTATGTTTGAAAGGTTTTTCAAAGCTGCTGTGTTAGAGGCTCATAACATTTTTAAATCTTATAACTCCCTGCAGGTATTGAAGGGGATTGACCTGCAGGTAGAGGCGGGGGAGATCGTTTCCATAGTAGGTGCTTCAGGAGCGGGAAAAAGTACCTTGCTGCACATCCTGGGCTCTCTGGATTTTCCGGACAGAGGAAAGGTTATGCTAAAGGACCAGTCCATCTTTGATCTGAGCACCAAAGATCTGGCGGCTTTTCGCAACCAGTACATTGGATTTGTATTCCAATTCCACAATCTCTTACCCGAGTTTACTGCTTTGGAAAACGTATGTATCCCCGGCTTTATTCAAAATCGCCCGCAGAACGAGGTGATCGATCAGGCAACCTCACTACTGAGCGACCTGGGAATGGAACCACGCTTGCATCATAAGCCGTCGGAGTTGTCTGGTGGGGAGCAACAGAGAACAGCAGTGGCCCGGGCTTTGATCAATAAACCGATGGTAATTCTGGCCGATGAACCCAGTGGGAATCTGGATTCTCAAAATGCCCGGGAATTGCACCAATTATTTTTTGATTTACGTTCTAAATACGGTCAAACCTTTATTGTCGTTACACATAATGAGGAGCTGGCAAAAATGACCGACAGAATGTTGGAAATTAAGGATGGTGTGATCAATTAATTCCAGATCATTTAATAGAGGCTCAAGGGTATAAAAAAGCGCCTTTTCGTCATTTGGGAAGGTTTTTGAGAAGCCATCAATTTGTCTCATTTTGAGAGCTATGTAAGATTTAACACTCAAAATGCTAAATGGCTTACTGTTAATTGGTTAATTTTGAACCCTTGGTGTATAAGAGTAGCTGAGATTCCATCAAAGCTGACGTAAATTTTTTAATTTTGTGTTATGGATGTTTCCGGTAAGAAGATCCTGATCGTTGAGGACGAAACCAGCTTACGGGAACTGCTAACTAAGATCCTGGGCCTGGAGGGCTTTCAGGTTTTTGCAGCAGTGACGGTAAAGGATGGCAAGGAGATATTGAAAAATGAAGATATCTACACTGTCATCACAGACGTAATGCTGCCCGATGACAATGGGATCGAGTTTACCAAACATATCAAAAGTACTTACCCCTCCATTGAAGTGATTGTAATGACGGCCTTTGGTAACGTCAAAGATGGTGTAAAAGCCATGAAACTGGGGGCTTTCGATTATATCACAAAGGGAGATGGTGATGACAAGTTGCCATTATTGGCCGGAAAGGCCGTGGAAAAAGCCATACTGAACCGGCAGCTTAACGAACTGGAATATCGATTGGAATCGAAATCCAGTTTTAGCAAGATCATCGGAAAATCCAATGCCGTCAATAACCTTATCGAGCTAGCTAAGAAAGTAGCGGTCACAGACACCACTGTTTTATTACTGGGCGAAACAGGAACCGGAAAGGAATTGCTGGCAGAGGCTCTGCACCTGGCCAGCCGTCGACGTAAGGGCCCGTTCATTCCCATCAACTGCGCCGCTATTCCCAAGGACCTGCAGGAGTCGGAACTGTTTGGACATAGAAAGGGTGCCTTTACGGGAGCCCATACCGATAAGAAAGGATATTTCGAGGTAGCGGACAGAGGAACCATTTTGCTAGATGAACTGGGCGAGATGAGCGCAGACCTTCAGGCCAAACTTTTGAGGACCTTGGAAAGTAGAACCATAAACCGGGTAGGGGACACTACTCCAATACCTATTGATGTAAGGATAGTAGCGGCTACCAACCGGGATCTTTTCGACGATGCACGCGAAAGTGAATTTCGTAAAGATCTTTACTATCGATTGAGTACCTTCACTATTGAACTTCCATCCCTGAAAGAAAGAAAAGACGATATTCCCCTATTGGCGCTGCACTTCATGAGTGTCAATGCCGAAAAAATCGGCAAAAAGGTAGACAGCATGAGTAAGGAATATCTGGACTTGTTGCAGCAGCACCAGTGGCCGGGCAATATCCGTGAATTGAAAAATGTGATCGAGCGATCCGTGATCCTGGCGGAAGGCAACGAGTTGAAACCGGAAACCTTGCCCAAGGAATTCCTGCAAGCCGAACATCAACCGGCTGCTATGGTGGAATCCAATGGTAACGGAGGTTATGATTCCGATCATTTTGAGGATTTAAAATCAGTGGAAAAACAACATATTCTTAAGGTATTGAGCTTGGCAGACGGCAATAAGTCGGAAGCTGCAAAAAAACTAGATATCGGATTAGCTACACTTTACCGGAAGCTCAAGGAATACGGTCTGGATTAAGCGCTAATTCCCCAGAGGGTTTACTATGAGGTTAAGAACCCAAATATTCAGCGGATTCATTTTCATATTACTGCTGACACTAATTCTAGCAGGAGTTTCCATATACTATCTGGAAAATGTAGGACAAGCTTCGGAAAGAATTCTTGAGGAAAACTATAGCAGTGTTAAAGCCTCCGAGGGTTTGATCGTTTCTTTAGCTAAGGTCGATCAGATTCTAGCTAAGATCTGTCTGGGTTCTAATTACAACGAAGAGATCTTACTGGAAATACTGGAAAAAGAAAAGGTGATCTTTTCCAACAACCTGGATATCTGCAAAACCAACATCTCTGAGGTGGGCGAAAGGGCCCTGGTAAATGATCTGGTTGATAAGTATGAGGATTATGAGCACCAACTGCTGGACTTCAAAACTACCAGTGACCGTGTAGGTCTTTATTTTTCTGTACTGCAACGTAAGAACGAAGTATTACGGGAAGCCTGCGAGGAGCTCATTGCCCTCAATCACAGTGCCTTAAGTAACAAGGACAAAGTTGTACAGAATCTGTATTTCAATGCTAAGGTGTACGTGTTTGTGATCCTCATCCTGGTATTGCTGATATCGGGGTTGGCCATTTATAAATTCCCTCAACTTATTGTCAAGCCCATTCTGGACGTCACTGAAAAGATCAAAAGAGTGTCTGAAGGTGATTATGAACAACAAATCCCCGTGGATTCCGATACTGAGCTGGGTAACTTGAGCAAAGCATTCAATATAATGTCTGTAAAGCTTAAGGAATTTGAAGAGTCCAATCTGGAACAGATCAAAGCGCAGAAAACCCGAATTGAAACCATTATTAAAAGTATTAACGATGGCTTGGTAATCCTCAATGAGGATAAGGATGTGATTCTGGCTAATAACGCAGCTTCGGTAATTCTGGGTATTGACGAAAACCGCTTGATCGGGCAAAATGCCTTGGAATTGGCACAATCCAATTCTGTTATGCAAGGTCTGATAGAAACCTTGGAACAAAACGGCAACGGAGAATCTAATGCCGAAGCTGATGAAGAGCAGTCATCAAAGAATTTTATTAAGGTAGAACAGAAAGATAAACAGGAGTTTTTTACCAAGGATGTGATTGACGTTCAAGACGTAGACGATCACAGTAAAAGTCTTGGCTATATTCTATTGTTGAAGAATGTCACTTATTTCAAACAATCCGATGAGGCCAAGACCAATTTTATCGCCGTAGCTTCTCATGAGTTCAAGACACCTCTATCGGCGATTAACATGTGTCTGATGCTGTTGCAGGACAAGCGGTTCGGTTCCCTGAACCCCGAACAGGATGAGATTGTGGCCTCTATGAAAAGCGAGGTGCAACGCCTGATAAAAATGGTCTCTGAGCTTCTGGATATATCTAAAATGGAAACGGGCAGCATCGAGTTGGACAAAAAGCTGGTATCGCCCAAAGTGCTTATGGAGTATTCGTCATCTCCGTTTGATGTTCAATTGAGTGAAAAGAACATAACTCTAGAGCAACAGATAGATCCAGATTTACCAGACTTTTTGGCTGATACCGAGAAAATATCCTGGGTGTTGATCAATTTTTTAAGCAATGCCATCCGCTACACCCCCGAGGGAGGAACCATCACCATAGAAGCCAATCGGCTAAATGGCAACGTGGAATTTGCGGTTAAGGACCGGGGGCCGGGTATTCCTAAGCACGATCTTAATAAAGTCTTCCAAAGATTTGTTCAGCTACAGACCAACGGTGAGAAAAATGACAAAGGCTTAGGCTTAGGCTTGGCCATTTCCAAAGAAGTGATCACCGAGCATAACGGTGAAATTGGAGTAGAAAGCGAAGAAGGTGTAGGAAGCCGTTTTTACTTTACCATTCCCTTGGAGACCGTTTAGGAGGACTTCATCATCCGCATCAGCTTGTTTGCAAAGATAAAATCCTGTAGCTCTTTGGCTTCGGCCTGGGAGATGTTTTCACTGGATCCTTCCCATACTTTATAGCCCTGATGCATGAACATGACATACTCGCCGATTTCCATCACGGAATTCATATCGTGAGTAACCACGATAGTGGTGATCCCATATTCCTTGGTGATCTCCTGAATGAGATTGTCAATCAGAATGGCAGTTTGGGGATCAAGTCCTGAATTAGGTTCATCACAAAAAAGGTATTGGCTATTGTTGACAATGGCCCGGGCAATTCCCACCCGCTTTTTCATACCTCCGCTGATCTCTGAAGGCATTTTTTGGTTTACATTTTCCAGCCCCACCCGTTGTAGACAGAAATTGACCCGGTCCAGTTTCTCTTCCACTGTCATGTCCGTAAGGATATCGAGGGGAAACATGATGTTTTCCTGCACATTTTTGGAATCAAAAAGTGCCCCTCCCTGGAACAACATGCCGATCTCCCGGCGAATTTCCGTTTTCAGGTCCCGGTCGGCATGAGTAAAATCCCGGCCGTCGTAAAATACATTTCCTTCATCAGGAGCTATTAAGCCCACTATACATTTCAGAAGTACTGTTTTACCAGTACCGCTGGCACCTATGATCAAGTTAGTTCGACCGGCTTCAAAACGACCGCTGATATCATGTAATACCTCCTTGCCGTCAAAAGACTTTTTGATATGTTCAATCTCAATCACTACAGTAATAGCTGGGCTAATAAGTAATCCGCTAGCAAGATAGCAATACAGCTATTAGTAACCGCGCTGGTGCTGGCAATACCCACTTCCAAAGCACCTCCTTTGGTGAAAAAGCCCTTGTAGGCAGAAATGCTACTGATCAAAAAAGCAAAGACTACTGATTTGATCATCGCGAATTTGATGGTAAACGGATTGAAATCCAGGCGAATACCGTATATGTACTCCTGCTCAGTGATAATGTTGGTCAAGGTCCCGGCTATATAACCTCCGTAAATCGATAGGAACATGGCCAGGATCACTAGCAAAGGATACATCAGCACTGCCGCAATGACCTTGGGTAAGACCAGGTACGACACACTGTTGATCCCCATTACTTCTAATGCATCGATCTGTTCGGTAATGCGCATAGTACCCAAGCCACTGGAAATACTGGAACCTACCTTCCCAGCAAAAACAATGGCAATCACGGTGGGGGCAAGTTCCTGAACGGTCATATCCCGGACCAGAGTACCAATGATATAGTCCTGAATCAGTGGGCTAACCAAGTTGTATGCCGTTTGAACCGCCGTCACCGCGCCCATAAAGGTGGATACGATCACTACGATAAATATAGAACCCACTCCCACTAATATCGATTCGTCGATTATCAGTTTCACATATGTTCTGAAAGACTCTCTATTCACAAAAAGTGACCCTAAGAACATGAAATATTTACCGATACTTCTCATTAAAAATCTAGGGGAATAGCTACATTTAGTAGATTTAAAAGTAGGCCCTGTAAGCTATGTATTCTGCTTGTGTGGCGATCTGACAGCAAATATACTAAAAACTGTGAGTTATTAATTTTTTAAGAATCTCAAAACTATGAGTGAACGTAAAATGGTAGTGGTCACCGCGGGAAGCAGGGGTATTGGCCGGGCTGTGGTAATGAGAATGGGGCAGGAGGGGTTTGATGTAGTTACCTGCTCCCGGGACCGCACCAAGCTGGAAGCCCTTCATGCTGACTTTGAAGCACAGGGATTTGATGGCAAACTACATTATCTGCCGGTAGATCTTTCTAATAAATCCGGAGTAGGGTCATTTTTGGAATTTGTAGACTCGCAGAATCAGGAGGTTGATATTCTGGTGAACAATGCCGGTGGTTTTGTGCCCGGCAAAATTTCAGAGGAACCTGACGGTAACCTGGAACATATGATCGACTTGAATTTATATAGTGCCTACCGGGTGACCAGGGGTATTCTGCCAAAAATGATCCAAAGGCAAAAAGGCCACATTTTTAATATGTGCTCAGTGGCCAGTATTATTCCTTACATGCACGGCGGAAGTTATTGCATTGCTAAATTTGCCCTCTTGGGATTCTCCAAAGTACTGAGAGAGGAATTGAAGGAGCACCAAATCAGAGTTACCTCCATTCTTCCTGGGCCAGCCCTGACTGACAGCTGGCAAGGGGTTGAATTGCCTCCGGAACGGTTCATGCCGGCTGAGGACGTAGCATCCTGCATCCTGGATGCCTATGCATTGTCTTCCAGAACAGTGGTGGAGGAGTTAGTGATCCGGCCCCAACTTGGGGATATCTAGTAAACCGGGAAAAACAAACAAATTATCTTTTTTAAGGTTAATTTTACGTAAAACTAAATTCCATGTCGTCCTCCACGGATCTTATCGACCCCCGAGCTTATTGCAACAGTTTGACCCGGTATTCCCGAAGGAAGTCCTTGGAGGTGAATATTGGGGGTATTCCACTGGGAGGCCATCACCCCATACGCATACAATCCATGACTACCGTCGATACTATGGACACCCCGGGCTCGGTGGCGCAGATACGCCGTATGGTTGAATCCGGATGTGAATACGTAAGAATCACCGCCCCCAGTATTAATGAAGCGCAAAATCTACGGCAAATCAAGGAGCAACTGAGCAAGGAAAGTATAATGGTGCCTTTAATCGCGGATATTCATTTCACGCCAAATGCCGCGGAGCTGGCTGCTCGAATAGTAGAGAAGGTGCGCATTAATCCAGGCAACTATGCGGACAAGAAGAAATTCCAGACCATTGAGTATACAGAAGCCTCTTATGCAGAGGAACTAGAGCGCATCCGGCATCGGTTTACACCGCTAGTGGAGATCTGCAAGGAATACGGGACCGCCATGCGCATTGGTACCAATCACGGTTCATTGTCGGACCGGATAATGAGTCGCTATGGAGATACTCCATTGGGGATGGTAGAATCTGCTTTGGAATTTTTGCGAATCTGCGAAGATCTGAACTATCACCAGATCGTCTTAAGTATGAAGGCCAGTAATACCCAAGTGATGGTGCAGGCTTACCGCCTGTTGGTGAATAAATTACAGGCAGAGGGACTAAAGCCATATCCTTTACACCTAGGTGTCACTGAGGCTGGTGAAGGTGAAGACGGCCGCATTAAATCTGCAGTAGGCATCGGGAGCTTGCTAGAGGATGGGCTGGGGGATACCGTTCGGGTCAGCTTAACGGAAGAGCCGGAATTTGAGGCCCCGGTAGCCAAGATGTTGGTCGACCGATACGCAGATAGAGGGCAGCATGCTCCTATTCCTGAGGTCACTTCCAGCCCGCTGGACCCCTTTAGTTATCACCGTAGAGAGACGCACCGGGTTAGTAATTTTGGCGGTGGACAAGTGCCAAGAGTGGTTGCTGACCTACGTTCACTGAATGAAATAACCTACAAGGATCTGAAAAGCATCGGACATTTTTATCTGCCGGAATTGGATAAATGGAAGATGAACGACCTGGGAGCTGACTATGTTTACACCGGCAGTGGTAACATTTCATTTATGTTGCCTAACGGCTTAAAAGAAATAGTAGACTACGACGTCTGGCAAGAACTTAATGATCCCCATAAGTTTCCTCTGATGGAGGCCGAACAGCTGGCAGATGGCGCTACAACCCACCCGGACTTGAACTTTCTGCGGCTTCAACCTCATCAACTTGAGGAGGTCAAGCAGCAGATAAAAGATTTGAACAATATGGTGATTTGGCTGGAATCCGATAATCTGCACGCCCGCGCTGACCTTCGCCGTTTCTTTTTTGGCCTAGTGAATGATCGATGTGAACACCCGGTATTGATCTGCCGCAGCTATTCAACCCCCGTAGTAGAGCAGCTGCAATTAATGGCAGCTACAGATGTGGGGTCCCTTCTGATCGACGGATTGGGGGATGGTATTTTTCTGGGACAGGACATGCAACCCCAACAAAATAAAGAAGCCCTTCTGGAGGCCATCAAGCAGTACAATCAAACTTCATTTGGGATCCTACAGGCCGCCCGTACCCGAATGACTAAAACAGAGTACATCAGTTGCCCTTCGTGCGGAAGAACCTTGTTCGATTTGCAGGAGACCACTGCCATGATACGTGCCCGCACCGATCACTTAAAAGGGGTGAAGATCGGAATTATGGGATGTATCGTGAACGGTCCAGGTGAAATGGCAGATGCTGATTACGGATATGTGGGTTCAGGTAAAGGCAAGATCACCTTGTACCGGGGACAGGAAGTGGTACAGCGATCAGTACCTACGGCAAATGCCGTAGACGCTTTGATCGATATAATAAAAGATGACGGTCAGTGGATCGAACCGGGTGAGCCCTTAAATTGACAACTATGGGAGAATCAAAAAAGAAAAATTCATTCAAAGACTATTTTCAAGTTGGAGAAGCTCTAGGATATTTTTTCCGAAAGAAAGATCCCAGTCGCCCCAGCAATTTCAATATACGTATGATGCACGGCATCAATAAGATCTCCATCATTGTGTTCTTGCTGGGGGTCATTTTCCTTATTGTAAAAAAGCTCTTTTAGGGAGAAACTTTGGCTGACAGTTCAAGAGATAAAATTAGAATTGTGGGTAATTTGGACCCTGTATAATCCCTAATAATCGATTCCTTACAACAAATTGTTTGGCTAGAGATATTGGATAATGAGCCTTTTTATCTTAAAACAACTAAAATGTGATCTTTTCCAGTATAAGGTACTCACTGTCTCTATATAAAAATAATCCTATACAGTATTGAAATAATAAAAACTCACCTCATGGAGGCAATAGGTCGCCGTTAAATTTGAAGACTGGGGGAATAGAAAAAGGGAAATACTAGCAGCTTTACATCATGTAAGATTTAACCTGCAATAAGTTTTAAATTAGGCGCTAATAGCAATATTTTTGACTGTTCTTTGTTATTAGAGCACAAGTGTTAACAGGTGATTGCCTTGTAAAACCATGTAGGGAGGGGGGCGTCACTGATTATATATTAGAGGTGGTTAATTGCCCCAAAGTTGCATGAGGAATCTTGTTCTTATTGGCTTGGGACTGGCCGTGGTGGCCAGTATGTTTTCTTGTAAGAGTAATCATATTTGTCCTTCATTCGAGAGTGCTTATATTCTGGACCAGGAGATTAGGGACCAGACTTTCTCCCTATTTGACGAAGATACCCTCCCCAAAGAAGATTTCATAGTTAGAAAAGATAAGAACGGTATCATTAAAAGCGTAAAGTACAAACGCAAACGCGATGAAATGCTTACCGTAAAGATGGAAACCATCTTTCCCCAAGTGGATCCCCCAGATACCATGCTGCTGGCGGAACAAGATCTTACCCCAGAGCAAATTGAGCAAATCTTAAGTGAAGGCGAACAACCAATCAACCACTACAATGTAGATCAGATCTATTATATGCGGCACTTTGGGCAATACCTGCCGATGCCTGAGGAGCCTGGTGCCCGGATTGTTGACGAAGAAGGATTGGAGGATGACATCATACCTCTGGAAGAGCCCAAAGTGAAGAAACGCAAAAAGTGGCAATTCTGGAAAAAGAAAGAACCCGTGGTTGAAGAAAGCGATAGTATAGATTACGGGTTTGAGGAAGACGCGGACCCTTTTGAAGACTTTGATGATGACCAGATTGACAAAGAGAAACTCAGCAAGAAGGAGCTTCGTCAATTAGAGCAGCAGGAAAAGGAAGAAGTGGAAGAAGAACAACGTCTGCGTGAGCCTACCATTATTGATCTGGAGGACTTCGAGAAGAACAGAGGAAATCCTCAGACTCCCACCGAGGACGAAGGACTGTTTAAGAAGAAGAAAAATAAAAAAGCTAAACCCAAGGGTGAGAAGAAGATCAAGATTGGATTTGGCAAGAAAAAGAATAAAACTGAAAGCGTGGAGCTTATTGAGGACGAGGAACAAAGGCACCCTTAAACTACCACATTCACTATCTTTCCGGGAACTACAATAACCTTCTTAGGTGTTTTTTCTCCCACCCATCTTTGGATCACCTCAGCGGCTAGAACTTCCCTCTCGATATCCTCTTTTGCCATATCAAGAGCGAATTTCATTTTTGCCCGCATTTTGCCGTTTACTGATACCGGATATTCATGGGTGTCTTCCTGCAAATAGGCCTCATTAACCTCGGGGAATGCAGCCAACGTAACGCTTTCGGTTTTTCCCAGTACTTCCCATAGTTCTTCCGACAAATGAGGGGCAAAAGGAGCAATGGCCACTACCAAATCTTCCAATATGGCCCTTTTATGGCATTTGGCTGTTGTCAGTTCATTCACACAGATCATAAAAGCACTTACGGCAGTATTTAGTGAGAGCCGCTCGATGTCAACGGCTACTTTCTTGATAGTGCCATGTGTGATCTTCAACTCTTCCGGGGTGGGAACTTCGTCGTTTATTAGTAGTTGCCCGGTATCATTGAAAAACAATCGCCAAAATTTTCTCAGAAACTTAAATACTCCGTCGATACCGTGGGTGCTCCAGGGTTTACCCTGTTCCAAAGGTCCCAAAAACATCTCATACATGCGCATGGTATCCGCTCCGTAGCGATTGATGATGTGATCAGGACTCACCACATTGAGCTTGGACTTGGACATTTTCTCAACTTCGGCTCCACAGATGTATTTTCCGTCCTCCAAAATAAACTCGGCATCCTTTAAATCGGGTTGCCAGTTTTTAAAGGCTTCCGTATCCAACACATCGTTGCGGCATAGATTAATGTCCACATGTATGGCCGTGGTCTGGTATTGTTCCTTTAGATTCAGGGATACGAATGTGTTGCTGTCTTTAATGCGGTAGGCAAAGTTGCTTCGTCCCTGTATCATTCCCTGATTGACTAACTTTTGAAAGGGCTCGTCAGTGGGAACATAATTAAGGTCATGGAGCACCTTATGCCAGAATCGTGCATAGAGTAAATGCAATACAGCATGTTCCGCACCCCCAATGTATAGGTCGACCGGACTCCAATAGTTGAGTAGATCTTTATCGGCAATGGCCTGGTCATTATGGGGATCCATAAAGCGCAGGTAATACCAGCAGGACCCTGCCCACTGCGGCATAGTATTCGTTTCACGTTTGGCCGGTTCACCGGTTACCGGGCAGGTTGTATTTACCCAGGATTCCGCCTTGGCTAAGGGGCTTTCACCGTCTTGGGTGGGTTTGTAGTCTTCAACTTCCGGTAGAACCACCGGTAATTGATCTTCCGGAACTGCCACCGTTCCTTCTGTTTCACTATGGATCAAGGGTATGGGCTCTCCCCAATAGCGTTGACGGGTAAAGATCCAATCTCTTAACTTATAATTGACCGCCGCCTTTCCATGGCCTTCCTTCTCGATACGGTCGATGATCAACTTAGTGAATTCCCGGCTGTCTATTCCATTGTATTCATCTGAATTTATCATGATGCCATGCCCAGCATAAAACTCTTCAGTTTGGGAGGTGCCGTCCTCACTTACGACGGGGATTATAGGCAGCTCAAACTTTTTAGCGAACTCAAAATCCCTTTCATCACCGCCGGGAACGGCCATTACTGCACCTGTTCCGTAAGAGATCAATACATAGTCCGATATCCATATGGGGATCTGTTGCTGGTTAATGGGATTCGTGGCATAAGCTCCTGTGAACACTCCTGTTTTGGACTTATCTAAGTCTGTTCGCTCCAGATCGCTCTTTTTGCTGGACTGTTCCAGATAAGCATTGACATTTGTACGCTGTTCATCGGTGGTAAAGGTGCTGACCAAAGGATGTTCCGGGGCCAGTACCATATAGGTCACCCCGTATATGGTATCGGGTCTAGTAGTAAATACCTTAATGTTGGCGCCAGAAGTTACCTCTGGAAAATTAACCTCCGCTCCATAGGACTTGCCAATCCAATTTCTTTGGGAGGTCTTGATAGATTCCGGCCAATCCAATTGCTCCAATCCCTCCAGCAATCGATCGGAATAACTAGTAATGCGTAGCATCCACTGTCGCATTGGTTTGCGAATGACAGGGTGCCCGCCTCTTTCACTGACTCCTCCCACTACTTCTTCATTGGCTAATACCGTGCCCAAAGCAGGACACCAATTCACCGCGATCTCGTCTTGATAAGCTAAACGCTTGCTGTTTATAAAATCTTGTTCTTGTTTTTTATCAAGTCCATCAGGGATCTCCAACTGCTCGATGGGCTTCGCTTTATTGTCCCCCTCATCATAAAAGCTATTGAATAGCTTCAAGAAGATCCATTGGGTCCAGCGGTAATAAGAAGGATCGCTGGTTCTTAACTCGCGCTTCCAGTCGTAAGAAAATCCCAGCACCTCCAACTGCTCTTTAAAACGCTTAATATTTTCGTCGGTGGTAATGGCGGGATGCTGCCCAGTTTTTATGGCGTACTGCTCGGCAGGCAAACCGAAGGAATCGAAGCCCATAGGGTGAAGCACATGGTATCCCTGAGCGCGTTTATACCGGGAAACAATGTCGGTGGCAATATATCCCAATGGATGACCCACGTGGAGCCCGGCTCCTGAGGGATAAGGAAACATATCCAAAATATAAAACTTGGGCTTTTGGGTATCATTTGTCGTTTGGTAGATCTGCTGATCTTTCCAGTTTTGTTGCCACTTCTTTTCAATTCGCTGAAAATCGTACTCGCTCATGCTAAACAATGAAATAAATCGGATGCAAAAATAAGTGATTTTGCCGGTACCTCTAAGGATTCGTTAAAATATGCACCGGATTGAGCAAATTCGACGGCAATTTATCAAAGATTGCTTGGCCGGTGTCATGTTCCGGTACTATCGGATCTTATATTGGAAGAAAACAGTTTGCAAATGTCCATCACCTAGGTGACCCAGTAACTCGCGCCGTATCGCCTCAGGCACCTCGAAAATGGTGGAGGTGGCGGGGTTGGGCGGGGACCCCATCTTAATATGTATATCTTTATTAAGAGTAACCCTGACCAGGATCAAGTCGATGCATCCCCTGTCAAACCAAATGCATCCTTTATTAAAATCATTCATTGAATTCCAACTGTCCCAAATAGGATTTTTGACCCTTTTTAACTGGCTTAAACCACTAAAACCGTTAAAATAACTGTCCGAAAACGAACTAATTGTGTTTCATTTACGAACATATTTATTTTATTTATCTATGTAACTATATGTAAATCAGTATGTTAATAAATGGCATAAGATTCGCAGGATCTTTAGTAAAATTAACCAACAAATACTTATGAGCGAAAATAGATTATACAGGTCAAATAACCGGGTTATCGCAGGTGTCTGCGGAGGACTAGCGGATTATTTAGGGTGGGATACCACACTAGTTCGTTTGCTATATCTGGTGATTTCCATTGCAAGCGCAGCATTTCCTGGCACTCTAGTGTACATCATTTTATGGATCGTAATGCCTAAGGCCCCTATTACCGGCTAAGCTCCGCCACTCTTTGTCAGGGCGACTATAAGACCCACTACAAAGCCGATCAGAGCCATCAAGATCATAAATCCGATATAACTTAAAAAGAAAACCAGCACCATCTTAAGGCCGCCTAGAAATTTGTTATTGGGCTTATAGAATGCAATAGCCGTCCAGATGAGATAGCCTACGGATACTACAAACCCTATGGCGATGTTATAGTAACCGCTGGCCTTGAAAACCAAGGCCGCCGTAATATTGAGAATTACTAAATGGCCGTAGGCGTAAAAAGGTAATATTATATTTTCCATAAAATTGTATCCGCTTTTACGGAAAAACATAGTGGCAAACATGGCAAGAAATGGGAATTGCAACATTCCCAAGAATTGAATGTTCTTGAAAGCTTGTTTTTGTATGGCGGCTTGCATCTCTGCCTGCTCTGCTGAAACTTCACTGTTGCCCACTGCCCCAGCCATGGAATCTTGAATTCCTTTAGCATCTATCATATCCGCCAGATCAATATTCAGCATGGATAATAGTAACAGGTAAATCCCAAACATCACAAAATAGTAGCTTATCGGATTTACGTATTTTTTGCGATTACCCTGAACATACTCTCGGATCACTGACCCTGGATTAGTAAATAGCCCATTCATGGTGCGGGGTAACATACCTTCCAGGCCTAACACACGATCCATGATGTCCCTGCCGAATTGTTTTAATGTGAGGCGGGGCACATGCAGTTTTTGTCCGCAATCTGGGCAAAATGTACCACTTCCCGGGTTCCCGCAGTTTACGCAATTATTGCTGGTGGCGGTGTCATTCATAAAGCTAAGCTTTTGGTTTGCTGAGGCTTAAAATAATAATACTGTATCAAGTAACAAATAGATGCTTTTTAATTGGGAGGAAAAGCCCTATATTATTATTACATCAATCATCAATCAGCATGACAATCCCAGCGGACCAGTTGACCGATGGTCAACTCTGGCGTCGATTTAAAGGAGGTGACCAGGAGGCCTTGAAAGTCATTTATTTCAGGCACTACTCCATCCTCTTTAATTATGGTAAGAAACTAACTTCAAGTCCCGAACTGGCTGAGGATTGTGTACAAGATTTGTTCCTGAAGTTATGGCGAACGCAAAAAAATTTGGGCCAGGTGGTATCAATCCGGGCTTACCTTTTCAAAGCATATCGTAGGATTTTATTGGATCTGGTGAAGGTGCAAAGGAGATATACCAAGTTCACCGACTTACCGTTGGAATATGATTTAATGCTTTCTGTGGAACAGCTCACCATGCAGGATGAGAATCATAGGGAACAGTTAAACGGACTTAAAAGTGCTATTAAAAGTCTATCAAAACGCCAAAAGGAAATCGTCTACCTGTGTTTCTATGGTGGGTTTACATACAAGGAAATTGAGCAAATCATCTCAATAAAAAATCAGACTATTAGGAACTGTGTTTATGAAGCCGTAAAAACACTTCGTAAAAGTATGAATAAGGTCAAATATTAACGCTCTTTCTCTCTCCTCATCCAATAGAGCAAGTAAGGTACATTATAGGCATGGGTCCAACCAAATATCCGCAAGCCTTGGGTAGGACCCCAGATAGTAACCCCTAGCCACCTTCCTTCATTGTGTTGGTTTCTTTTGGGAAGATTACTGGCATCAGATAGGGCCATGGCAATTTTACCCTGAGTGATCAGCTCGTCGAAGTCATGTGGTAAGGGATTGGTTTTCAACCCCTCTGCTCGCTGAATGGCCGTTTCCAAAAAGCTTTGGTCACCCTCTAATTCATAACCCACCAGTAAACTATGAATACTGGAATAATAGGATTCATATTCGTGATTCCAGGGGGGATTGTCTCGTATGGCCCGTGCATGCCGAACTAATGCCTGGGCTATTTTCTGGTCTTTAGTAAGTTGGTAATACTTGTATAAGCCTTGGGAGGCATAAACTTGAGAGTACCCATATCGATCCATTACCAAACTACCATATTGGTCCGGACCTCTTTGCAAATCGAGCATGCGGCTTATTCTATCGTTCAGGTCACAGAGGTATTTGTCCTTCTTGGTGGCATCCCAGACTTCCACCATGTTCCAGACCGATAAATATAGCCGTCTACCGGTTAAGCCATGGTCACCCCAAATCCTGTTGGTATAGGTATCGGCAGTAAGGCAGGCAATCTCCAATCCCCGGTGATATCCTGTGAGATAGTAAGCCGCTAACCAACCCTGCACCCAAACATGGGCACTCAATAAGGAAGTAAAGTGCTGTTTGGCGTGTCGACGGCCAATACCCAGGTAAGGAGTGGCCTGACTTCGTTTGGCCTGGCTTTCCCAATAGTCCAAGGCATCATTGGTATCGCCGTAATATTTGTGGGCTTTGGGCCAATGTATATTATCCACATCCATGGTGTGTTTACTCATAGCCTCAGCTGCCAGGTAATACTTCCGGTTGCCAGTACGCATAAATTGCATCCATAGCATATAATCCATTGCGGGTTCGTTGTTAGCCCAACCATACCACTCTTTCTTTCCGTAAAACCTCATTTGATCCCCAAAATCGATCATCCCGTACCACGGCTCCCAGTGCTGATTAAAGATAGTCCAATCAAAACGATGCTCAAGACCTCTTTCATAAGTTTCGAATTCTTCCATACGGGGTGAAAACTTGCCGTAGACCTCACTGTTGGCATAGGTTTCTGGAGAGGCATGGGCAACAGGAGGATCCATAAAAAAGTTTAAGCTTTTCCTGAGGGAGTCAACCGATTCGCCTGCTGGATGAAAGTGGTATACCAGTTCACTGGTCTTGGTTAGCCCCGTGGCAAAATTATCCATCATCCCTGCATCCGGATCATTAGAGGCTCGAGCCAAACTGAGGGGCCCGGCTTTAGGGGACCAAATATAAGCCAGGGCTCGTGAGTTTTGATGATCAATACTGATCTCCTTGGGATATTCTTCCAGAAAGTGCCTAATTCCAATGGATATGCCCCATCGTTGATCGGAAATACTCACCCACCCCTCACTTCTGGAAAAAGACGCCTCAGAATTTATCCCTACCGTAATTTCACCCTTAAATCCTGTTATTCTAGACTCATCGGTGGAGTTTGGCAAAGGGGGAATACGGCTTGGATTAGGCCCGGTTTGGGTCAAGGTCCATATGGATTGATCACCAAGGGGATAGTTCTCTACCTTTGATCCATTGGGATCCCACCAAGAGCCCGAATGATATGCAGTACCGCAATTTGCTTTTCCCGAAAGACGGTAATCCAATCCCAGACCTACCGCGGCAATACGGTCATTAGCTTCCGTCCATCCCGGATCATTAGAACTAGCCTCATTCACCATGGTACCGGTTTTGATGGCGATGGCAGAATGTTGGCCTTCCAGAGGTTTATGCTGGTCAGGTACTCCTGTATAAGTTAAAGTATGCAACACCCTGATAAATGATTTTCCTGCAAAGGTATGAATGCGGATCACAAAAGGTGAGGGATTATTGTCAGTGTGGGCATAGCGATAAAATCCTTCTACTCGTAAAATGGTATGCAAGGGGCCGGAGCCTTTTTCTCTAACCGTACGGGTGACAATCGCGGTTGATTTATCCAGGCCGTTATCATCTAAAATATCCAGAAAGGAGCCCCGACAATGCTCTCCTCGGGCGATGGTGTCATTAGCATCGAATCCATCGCCGGCCACGTCGAACTGCACCAAATCCAAAAACCCGGTTTCTCCCTTGGCTACTCTTATTTTCAAGGGGCCGGTGTCCACTTCAGCATATCCCTTGGTACGTTGTGAGTTTTTAAACTTTATCAAAGGTCCCACAAGGGGGGCTCTTCTCACTTCTTCTCCGTATTCCAATTCGTATTCATTGCCATTCTGGGTAATAAAAAATACCCAGATCCATTTCATACTGTAATCCTGAGGTTCCCATGTGGTTACTTCCGTGACTTGACAGGGGACCTCGTTGCCGCTGCTATCCAGTAGCCGTACGTGATCAGGTGATTGCAGCAGGCCTTGAGCGAAAGGAATACCCATAGTAATTGGTGCTCCTGGCGAGTGGTTCTCTATTTGTACAGGAATGCGGTGGGAGGCCCTTACTTGGGAGCAAAGAATCAAGCTGCATGCTAATACGAAAGTGGTAACCCTTATCTTATGGACCATAATGAGACTGCTCCGGTGTATTTAATTAATAGACTGCAATTGCGCCTTTTTGTACTGCCGGCGCACTGGCATTTTCGCGCAATATTAGTATTAGGGATTGTGACTGTGACTAAATTCATAGTAAAGCGCTCCTGCCCCTAACAGTGCTATTTTGGGCTCCTTACTGACCCTGATTTTCAATCGATCTATAGTCTTATGGTAAGCAAATGAGCTAATGCTTTCCCTCATGCTCGATTCGAACAAATGATAGGCTTTACTTACCGACCCACCTAACACTAGCAATTCCGGATCGCAAGCATAGAGTATGGCCTTTAAGAAATTACCCAGGTGTTTGCCAAATTCATTGAAAGCTTTCTTGGCTTCGGCATCATGAGAAAGTGCGGCCCGGAATAAACTATCCCCGGTATTCTGGTAGAAGACCTTAAAGAAATTTCCGCTACAATAGTATTCAAAATGGTGATCCAGATAGGGCATCATTCCGAATTCACCAGCTCCGCAGTTATAGCCATGATAAAGACGTCCATGTGTTATTACTCCAGCTGCAGCGCCTGTACCCAATACCAGGGCCACTACGCTGTTGATGCCCTGTGCTTGACCGAAATATTTCTCTCCTATTGCAAAGCAATTGGCATCATTATCTACATAAACGGGGACCTTAAATCGTTTTTCTAATATTTCTTTTAAGGCAACCTCCTTCCATGAGGGTATATTCTGAACATCATAAACGATACCCTTTTCCACATCCACTACGCTGGGTACCCCAATCCCGATACCTTTAACCTGTTTGGAGAACACAATTTCGATGGCGGTAATAACTTCGTCAATCACGGTTTGCTGAGAACCCTGGCCACTGACAGGATGGGTCACCGTTTCCAAAAGTTTACTCTCACTTACCAAGCCTGTACTGACCTTGGTGCCTCCAAGGTCCACACCTATTACCAATTGACTCATAGATTAACTGGATTTATTTGAACCAATGGTTTGATTGTTGATCAAGGGCTTGGCCCAGAAACCAATACTTAAGATATAGGCAAATGTGATGAACAGAAAGATCATTCCGGCTCTCAGTCCCATTCCATCTCCAATCCATCCTACTATCAAAGGTACTACCGCACCTCCAGCTATTCCAGTGACCAGGATACCTGAAAATGAACCATGGTGGGTCGATACTGAATTTAATGCCAGTGAAATAATAACCGACCACATCACTGATGCGAAGAACCCCACCAAAGGAAAAGCAATCAAGGCCACTGAACCCGCTGAGAACAAGGCTAAGGCCAGGCATATAATAGCAGCCAGTGTGAAGCCCACCATTACCTTTCGGCTATCCATGATTTTTAATAATACCAAGCCCAACACGGTACCTGCAGTCATAAGACCCCAAAACCAGGACACCGTACGGGCGCCTATAGTTTGTGGATCATAATCGTGATAAGTCAGTAAAAACTGGGAGATCCAATTGGCTACGCCCTGTTCGGAACCCACATAAGCAAATACTCCTAAGAAGTAAAGGATTACCATGGGTCGTTTCAACAAATCCACATGGGTTTTCCAGGCGCCAACCTTTTCGTCATCCTGCCGGTCCACTATGGGAAATTTTACCATGGCAATAACCAGGACCATGATTAGGGCTACTACTCCGAACAACCAGTAAAGTGAAATCCATGGGAGGCCCTCCGGGACTAAACTATTCATCAAACTAGTGAGTATTCCGGTGGATTCGCTGCTGACGTTCCTGACTAAGTACGAATATGCCAAGGGGCTTAGGAATGAGGCTAACCCAAAAAACAACTGCCCAATCACCGAGTTAAATGCAAAGTGCTCTTCTCCTCCTGCTACCCGCAAAAGGGGATTAATAGCTACTTGCAGCATGGCCATACCGCAACCTATCATGAACAGCGATATGGCGTAAATGGTGTAGTTGGGGGAGGTAACAAATACCATAGCGCCTATGAACGATACTACAAAGGCCACTAGCATTACCTTTTTTTCGCCCCATTTTTCCACCAATATCCCTGAAGGAATCGACATCACTCCATAAGCGATAAAAAAAGCGCTAATAAGAAAACCCGCCAACGTTTGATTGATGTTGAAATCCCTGATTATATCCGGCACCAGAGGTCCGATAATGTTGGTGAGAAAGGAAATGACAAAAAATGTCACCAACACCAAGGCTACAATGAGGTAGTTACGTTTCATATGGTCTTAAGTAAACTTATTGGCCCAGCATGGGAAATAGCGCCTTTATCTCTTCATCGTTGGGCTGACGACCATATTCCGCAATTTCAAAAGCTTCAACATACTTTACTTTTCCAGCTGCATCTTTTCCATACCATTTCTCCAGCGACTGGCGATGTTCCTCCGACATTGCGGATGATCGGCGTTTTACCGTTTCAGCTAGCCAGGCCCTTCTTTCTGCTTTGCCTTTGGGAACCTGATCCTGCGAGCGGTTATTGGTCCAGGGACCCCATTCGTACATTTGAGATTCATGGGCATCCAAGGCATCGATCTTTTTCTCTATTACCTGGTCGATGGCCACCACGATGTCCGGAATAAAGGGGTAGGGACGCTTAAAGCGATCTTGCATATATAAGAATACTGGGTTTTTTTCCAGGGGAGGGGTGTCCGGAGTCACGTTGGGCACAATCACCATGTAGGCGGCATCTTGAACTAATTTGCCAGCATTGCGATGGTCTGGATGGTAGTCATTTGGCCTCAATCCCAGCACGATGTCCGCATTCCATTCCCGGATCTTTCTAATCAGCTGATGCCTTACTTCCAAGGTAGGTAGCAGCTCTGCATCGTGATTGTCCAGAGTCTCGTATTCTGCTATGCCTAACCTGATGCCGGCCTCCTTGGCCTCAGCGCGTCTGCGGTTGGCTAGGGCACCTCCTCCCTGAGACTGGTGTCCGGCATCGCCACTGGTTAATGCCAGGAATTTCACCTGGTGACCCATGGATGCCAGCAGTGCGGCAGTTCCTCCAAACTTGTAATCACAATCGTCCGGGTGTGCACCGATAGCAATAATTCGCAACGGTTGGGTCTGGCAAAAGGCCCAAAAGCAAATACTACAGAGCGCTAGGGTAAGTAATATAAATTTTTTCATAATCTGAATAGTTAGGTTAATCTCAATGACCTTCCAGCTGGTCTATGGTCTTTTGAATATTTATCTTTTGTCGGTTGTTAGGAGCATCTTTCAGAGCTAATTTAAAATGTTTAAGGGCATTTTTGGTATCGTTGGTATTCCGATATCCCCTGCCCAGTCCCAAATGTACTGGCCAGGCGTCACCATGACGCCGGTGATTTAATTGGAAAACCTTCAAGGCTTTTTGAGGGTGGTCTTCTCTAATCAAGCGCCGTCCATATTGGTACAGTTGATCGGCCGTACCTAAGTCCAAAGCCCTGTCCATGGCGATTTCAGCTTCTTCTGCTTTCCCCAATCGCTCTAACAAACCTGCTTTTACCAGAAGATTCTCAGCATTTTCATTAGAAAAATAATCCCCACTAATCGAACGGTTGATCCACTTTAAGGCTTCTTGATAGTTGATCTCATTTTCCAGACAGAATTTAGCAGCTTCATACCAGGATTCCCAGATAAACCCCGCTTCATCTCTTAACTCCAATCTAATATTTTCCAGGTATATGTTATTGACATCAGCGCGAATGGTGAAAGGAATCACCAAGTTTTCCCAGTATAAGTTAACCGTAGTACGATCGGGAAGGCGATTGGAGAATTCATAAGTGAGCCATTCATTATAACCGGCCTCTTGAGGGGCGACTTGCACCCTTAGGGCATCTTCCTGCTCATCATAGGTAAAACTTCCCCAGCTGGTGGAATTATGAGAAAAAATCACTGTCCATTGGTCCTCTGCTGGGATCATATGCAATCCATAAACTCCTGCTTTGAGCGGCTTTCCCTCAATGGCCACATCATGACTTAAGGAAATTGTGGTATTGTGGTTGGCTCCTGCCCGCCAGGGATAAGGTTTGCCATCATTATAGGGAACCAGGTCGCCCCAGATCTTTCCTTGACGTGATTCCCCCTGAGGTCCCGTTACATCAGGACTGAAATAGGTAATGGTTATTTGTACCAAGCCCATCCATTGGCTTACCTGGGCCTTTTGATTGTTCCCTTCCCAGGGCAAGGTCAGGTGACTTTGGGTAGAAGCCACAAAAGGGAATAAGGCTAAAATTCCACTCAAGAATACTTGCCTTACTCCCATTAACCTGCTACTGCGATTTAATGATAATCTGTTCAAGATGCTTCTAATACCCCGGATTCTGAGTAAAATTGGAATTCAAGTCCAATTCTCTTTGCGGAATGGCAAATAGTAAGTTCGGTGACAAACCTTCGGCCATCATAACCTGTTCAGCAACCCCAAATCGTTTCAAATCTGCCCATCGGTGATTTTCAAAGGCCAACTCGACTTTCCTTTCTTGAAGCAATTTTTCTGTAAAAGTACCTGGAGTATTGCCATCTATAGTGCCTAAACCAGCTCTTGCCCGCACTTGATTGATTAAATCATATGCCTCCGTTCCTTCACCTATTGCTTCGGCCAGCATCAATAATACATCGGCGTAACGGAGCACCACAAAATTATTGGGGGCATCTCCTTCGTTAAAGGGATTGTCGATCCCATATTTAACCACGAATCGCACGTCGTTGTTGGTATTTGTTAAGAGCATCCCCTGGTCATCGATATAACTGGTATCCATGGAAGCGAAGAACCTGGAATCTCCGGGTTCATAAGCCGCTAGCATACTTGGTGTAGGCCTATTGCGATAGGCGCCAACACTGGTCTGCAAAGCGGGCAACGGCGAAAAATCATTAGTAAAACGATTTCCTTCACCAAAACCACCTCCTTGGAACTCCACTTCAAATATGGATTCTGCATTATGTTCGTTTGGCACACCCCACAGATTATTGTAGTCAGGAACCAACGAGTACCCGTAGTCGGAGATGATGCGACGCAAAACGGTCTCGGCTGAGCTGTTGTCACCCAGGGTCAAATAAACCTTTGCCAATAAAGCTGCGGCCGCACCTTTGGTAGCTCTCCCCAAATCGGATCCATCAGAACTGATGGGCAGAGCGTTTTCTGCTTGGATCAGGTCCTGAACAATTTGATTGTAAATGGTCTCAGCAGTCACTTGAACATGATCGCTACCTTCAGCAACTGACTGAGTTTCGGTTAGTATTAAAGGCACGTTTCCAAAGGCTACTGCTAAATGATAATACAATAAGGACCGAATAAATCTAGCCTCTCCTTTGATCCTTTCTTTTAAGGTGGCATCCATATCGATAGGGTCGGCCCGGTCTAGAACTGTGTTGCAGCGGGCAATTCCCAGATAGGAATCCACATAGGCATTGGTAATTATCTCACTGGTAGAGATCTCCTCAAAGGTTTCTATTACGGCACGCTCTCTGGCTAAGCCAGTGGTTCCAGGACCCTGATCGGTATTATCAGATCGCATTTCCTGCATAATCCAATACGCTTCATTGTAGGTGCCATCTTGTTGTAAGGCACTGTAGGCAGCGTTTACCGCTACTTCCAGATCAGAGCCTGTTTGATAAAAGTTGGCCACATTGCGCTGGGAAATGGGTGCAAGGTCTGTAAAGTCTTCACTGCATGATAAAAGAAAGCCGGTAAGCAGAACGATATTTAATATTCTATAATTCATTGCTCTAGATTTTAAATTGATCATGGTCTAAAAAGTAACGTTTGCTCCAAAAGTGAACACACGGGATAGGGGATAAGCTCCGTAATCCTCTCCTTGTACACCGGGAAACTGATTTTGATTATTTACCTCTGGATTAAATCCTAGATAATCCGTGCTGGTAAAAAGGTTGGTGCCTGAAGCATATAGTCTTAGGTTCTCAACAAAGTCACCTAAAGCTCCCGCCGGGAAGTTATAAGCAATGGTAACATTACGCAGTCTGATGTAGGAAGCGTCCTCTATTTGAAAGGATGAAGGCCGGTTATTATTCCCATGGTTACCGGTCAGACGATCCGCTCGAGGGATCTCGCCGTTCCCCGGTTCACTGGGAGATATCCATCTCTTAGTCCATTCAGCATAACTGTTAAAATTAGCTTCGCCATTACCCAAATGCCTGCGCGTAAGGTTAATAACCTCTGAACCCTCTACTCCCTGAAATAAAAAGCTGAGTTCAATGCCCTTATATGACAAGCGATTAGTCATGCCCCAAGTGAAATCGGGAAGATAATTTCCGGTGACCGTTCGGTCGTCTGGGTCGATTACTCCATCGCCATTGATATCTTTAAACCGAAAATCTCCGGGCAGGGCCGCCGGTGCCTGCGTGTCCATAGGGGCACTATCGATATCCGACTGAGATTGGTAAATTCCGTCAACTACATACCCGTAATAGCTTCCAATAGGATCTCCTATCCTGGTGATATGTCGAATTCCAGCCCCACCACTGCTCAAAATAGGATCGCCACTGGGTCCAAGTTTGGTGACTTCATTGTCATTGAATGCAAAATTAATGTCTGTATCCCAGCTGAATTCACCGACAAAATTCTTGCTGCTGATAGTGAACTCCCAACCGGTGTTCTCTACTTCACCGATATTTTGTAGGGCATTGGTGAATCCTAAGGATGAGGGTACCTGAACTTGGAGAAGCAAGTCTGAAGTGGTACTCTTGTACCAATCGATGGTACCGAATATACGGTCTTCCAGTAGTCCGAACTCCAGACCGATATCGATTTGATTGGTCTTTTCCCAACTAAGGTCTTCATTACTCAAGGTAGAAGGAGCAATTCCATTGACTAAAACATCACCCAGGATGTAATTAAAAGGGTCGAGTAGGCCAATGGCCGCATAGTTTCCTATTAGAAAATTTCCGGTTTCGCCCCAGCTGCCTCTGATCTTAAGGTCACTCAGGATACTCGCGTTACTCATAAAAGCTTCCTCTGAAATTCTCCATCCTGCAGAAACCGAGGGAAAGACTCCAGTTTTATTGCCTTCTCCAAAGCGACTGGCGCGGTCGGCCCGGATAGTTGCAGTCAGCAAAAATTTGTCCATGTAACTGTAGTTTCCCCGTGCCAGGAAGGAGTTCAGTGACCATTCTTCTTTAATACCGTTACCACCGGTCACTTGACCACCACTAACGGTAGGTACTAGATCGTCCGGAAAATTCTCCGCGATGACCTGGTTTATGTCAATGGTTTCCTTTTGAGCGGTATAGCCCACTACTGCCGACAGGTTATGAGATCCGGTGAAGGTTCTCTCATAACTCACAGTGTTTTCCCAGATCCAATTCACACTTTGCGAAGCACTTGATTGCCCATAAGGCTCCCCGGTAGTTGCAGTTCGGTGAAGCAGAGTATTTGCTCTGTAAAAGGTCCGCTTATAGTTATTAACATCGACTCCTACAAAAGTCTTAAACTTCAATCCATCAATGATCTCATATTCTCCATAGATATTACTTAAAGTCCTTGACTGGGTGAGATCATCTGTGATGGCATCAATAACTGCCAAAGGGTTACTAGCCGATGTCATGCCAGCACCTTCACCATCTTCCGTGAACATGAAGCCGGCATTGTCTCTCTGATTGGGAGTTCCGTCTGCATTATAAGGATCGATGGTTGGCGAGTGTACTAAAGCAGAATATACAATTCCCGCTGGTCTGGCAAAATATGGGGATCCCGCTGGTAACCTGTCCAGATCATTAAATGAGGGATTCAGATTTAACCCAATAGTCAGTTTAGGAAGTACATCCAACTCAAGATTGGCGCGAAAACTGTAACGGTCAAATCCGGAGTTTTCTATAATGCCATCCTGACTATAGTACCCGCCCGCCACAAAGTACGAAAGATCTTCCGATCCTCCTGAAACGGATAGATTATAGCTTTGCAAGGCTGCATCTCTAAATATGAGATCTTGCCAATCCGTATCGGTGCCGGTAGGATTAATGAAGTCGTCAGCTATGCGATAATTAGCATTAGGGGATAATCCGGCATCCAAAGCTCTTTGATTCCTCTGAGCATTTGAATCATTAATATCTGCTCCAGGTACATTCTGCAGGTAAGCATTGTTCCTGGCATCTGTTACATAGGAGGTTAACTCCTGTGAATTCATTAGATCAATTTTGTTGGCCACAGATTGCACTCCTCCAAAAACATCGAAATTTATGGTGGGTTTGCCCTCTCTCCTGCCTTTTTTAGTAGTAATTAGAATTACTCCATTGGAGCCCCTGGACCCATATATAGCCGCTGACGAAGCATCTTTTAATACTTCAATGGACTCAATGTCATTGGGGTTTATGGTGGATAAGGGGTTGGAAGTGGGGGGACGAAAGGCCGCCCTTCTTCGAAATAGATCTCCCTGAACCCCTAGGTCCACATTTTTGGAGATAGGGAAGCCATCCACCACATACAAGGGCTCATTACCGGCACTAATTGATCCTAACCCTCTGACCCGAATGGTGGGCCCTGCCCCTGGTTCTCCGCTGGTCTCTGATACCTGTACTCCCGCCAGCTGCCCTTGTATGGCATTTTCAAAACTGGCCACGGGAATTGCGGCGATATCCTGAGAAGAAATAGAGGCTATAGATCCAGTAATGTCCCTTCTCTGCTGAGTTCCATAACCAATCACCACCACCTCTGACAGGGCAGTGATGTCGCTTTCCATTTGTACATTAATAGTGGAACGGTTAGAGACTGCTAGTTCCTGGGACTTGTAACCCACAAAGCTGAATACTAGTATGGCCTCTTCATCCACGTTGATCCTATAATTGCCGTCGGTATCTGTGATGGTCCCTTGAGTGGTGCCCTTTACTACCACGCTGACTCCCGGTAAGCCTTCGCCGGTTTCACTGTCGGTAATCCTGCCGGATACCTCTATGGCAACCGTGGTACTATTTAAATTGGTGGGCAAGGGCTGTAACCTCCCTATACTGACCCTGTGGCTGGTCTCGTGCGTATACTGGGCGTTTTGATGCATAACCGGTTCAATTTTCATCGGATCTGCACTTTTAATAATATAGAAATCCTGTTTGATCTTTTTGAATTTCAAACCATTTGGCTCCAATAGGCCCTGCAATGTTTCGTCCAGCAGTACTACTTCGGAGGAGGGCTCCATCACCATGGTTCGCCCCACTAAATCGCTGTTGTATAGAATTGAAACCTGGTATTTTGATTCCAATTCCGTTAGTATATCTTTTAGATATTTGGATTTTTCCTGGTCGCCGGATTCATAAGCGACAGTAGAGGCATATTGGGAATGACATGGTACACTCCAAATGCCCAGGGTCAAAATGATAAAAGCTAGTGGTATCAATCGTTTCATGACGATAGGTTTAGTATGTCTAGTTAACTCTTTCCGAAATTTTCACGTGATTTTGTTCGTGTATAACTGTAAGCCCAAATGATTCAGCTAAGCCTTCCATTAAAAGCTTAATATTATCTGAGGGCACTGAACCGGAAACCTTCAGGTTCAGTAGTGAGGCGTCGGCTACTTTTACCTGCAGCCCGTAATTTTCTTCTAATATGTCGGTGATTTCTTGTAATGGGGTATTATCGAACACTAATACCCTGCACTTCCAGGATGTATAGAGATCGGTGTTGACGGTAGACTTTTGAAAGCTCGAGTTGTTTTCTGGAATTGACACCAACTCACCCGGTTGCATGGTGATTTTCTCTCCTTCGTTTTTCAAGTCAAGCGAAATTTTACCGGAATTCAGTACTATTTTAGTGCCGTTCTGCCGGGACTTTACATTAAACTCCGTTCCTAAAACTTCTACTACCACCTGATCGGGAGTATGTACCAAAAAACGCTGTGGGATTTCAGTATGAACCACCGAGAAATAGGCCTCTCCTTCCAAATAAACTGACCGGACGCCTTGGTTTACAAAGGATTTGGAAAAGGTTAATTTAGAATTAGAATTTAAGGTTACCACAGAATTATCGGGTAGCGTGATGCTCTTAGTTTCACCGAAATCTGTTCGATGAACTATCTGTGGTGACTTTAAGGAAATCCAAAAAATAGCAGATACCGCAACTAAGATTAATAAGGCAGCAGCCCTGATGAGGTTGCGTAATTTCTTAGATCGCATGCTGATTTCCACTTCAGGTTTTTCATCTAGAAGGTCAATAAGTTTAGACCATGAGGTTTGGGGCCGGTTATTGATGACCTCTTGAGTGGACGCACTAAAATTATCCATTATCAAAATAGCCTCGCTAATATGAGTATGGCGGTGGGGGTGGAGGTTAATCCATTGATCCCAAAAATCAATATCCTTTTGATCTCTTTGAAAATACCAGTTTTGAAAGGATTCGTCAGCTACGAAATCCTCAGCAAGGAAATCAGAGTAATCCATGGAACACGGGACCTTTCTTTTTAAGACCGTGCGCTGCTCAAATTGTACCAGGGAATAGTGTGCTTTTTACAGCCACTACTACCGATTCCGATAAAAATTCTCGATTATCTCCTGAGCGGGCTTATTTTGAGGAGTCCAGGATTTGTTTTGCGAACCACCAGACTGGTGATGGCTGGAATGCCATTTCCAAAGGAATCCTCCTGCAAACCAGGATTTGCTCCAGATGGTTTCAAACAATGCCCTATAGGCTTTTTTTTGCAAATCAAGGTTTACATTAAGTTGTTTGGAATCTAAGTCCCAATGAGAGCCGGCTGCGTGGTCCATACTTTGATAACCGTATTCAGTAAATAAAATGGGTTTTGACCATCTTTGAGAGAATCTTTGAAGTTCCTTAGACCTGATAATCCATGCCGCCTTAAGTTCGTTAATAGCCGGATCAGCATTTTCAGTTAAAGGGAAGTAAGCGTCAATCCCAATGAAGTCCAGGTAGTTCCAAAACTTGATATTTTGATAGTTGTCCCAATTGGCCGCATAAGTCACTTTGCCCTTATATATCTTTTTCACATCGGCTATGAGTCTTACCCAGAATTGATGCCGCTGCACCGCGGCTTTACGAAACTCAGTCCCCAGGCAAAAGACTTCCACATTAAGTTCCTGAGCTATCTGGGCATAGCTGAGAATATAATTTCGGTACTGGTCTTCCCATTGCTTCCATTGCAGTTCTGTGCGCAACTGGAAATCACCGGGCCACCCTTGCTTGAAGATCCATACATGGGGTTTTAACATGATATTCAACCCCAGGTTGCGGGCATATTGCATGGTGGCCATGGCACCCTCCGTGCGTTCGCCCCACCACTGCCGGCTGGTATCAAAGATCACATTCGGTTGGTCGGGATAAGAAAATGCGTAAGGAACTATACCTACATAATTGGCTCCAACAGCACTTATTGGCGCCATTTCCTGCTGTTGAATAGAGTGGCGTGGCGCTACAAAATTCACGCCTCTGATCTCAGCAAAATCCTGGCCTTCTGCTATTTGCAGGTTTCCCGCAAGCAGGTAAGCCATTAGTATAAAGGTTATGAACCTCATGGTTTATAAAACAACAGGATTAAGACCGGCAATAAAGTTAAGTCCACGATCAAAGCGAACAGTAAGGTTAATCCTACAAATAGTCCGATATAAAAAGTGCCGCCGAAGGACGAAAGCAGCAAGGTTAGAAAACCACTGATAAGGATCAAGGTGGTGATCACAATAGCTTTACCTGTAGAATAATAGGTCCTTTTTATGGCATACATCTTGGATCGGCCTTTGTCTATCTCCATTTTGAATTTACTAATAAAATGGATGGTATCATCAACAGCAATACCAAAGGCTACCGTGAATATCACGCTGGTGGTGAGCTTAAGGGTGATCCCCAAAAATCCCATGATCCCCGCTACCATTAACAGAGGAATGACGTTGGGAATCAAGGTGATCAGGATCATTCGAAACGATCTGAACATGAGCCCGGCGATCAGCGCCACCACCCCGAAGGCTATGGCTAACCCTGCTACCATGTTTTCTACCAGATACTCGGTATTTTTATCGATGAGTAATGAGGTGCCGGTTACCCGGAAGCTAACAATACCCGGATCTATCCGGGCTTCGATGAAATTTTTTAATTGCTGATTTTTTTTAATAGTGAGATAGCTTCCAATGTCACCCATACGTCCGCTAAATCTGGCTTTAGTTTTATCGGAGGAAATGATCCGATTCATTTCCGGCATTCTGGAGATGTTTTTAAAATAACGCTGAAGCTTTCTCAGTTCTTGGCGGTTTTCCGGGAAGTCGTTGTAACCGTTAGGGGCTCCTTTCCCCGCACTGTAGGTGGTGCGTACCAGGTTTAAAGGAGATATTAGTTGATCTGCGCCATAGTCTTGTTTTAGGAATCGTTCTACCTTTTCTACTTCTTTCAAAACCGTATAATCTAAAACTGTCAAGTCGGGATCTTTCACCTCAATTGCCATTTCGAAAGGTCTTGATCCCCCGAATTCCTCGTCAAAATAAATAAAGTCAGCCCTCATGGGATCAGATCGGGGAATATCGTCGATCAGGAAAGTGTTTATGCGTAGTTGTTGGATTCCCAGGTACGAAAGCGCCACAATTAGGGCCGATATCACCAATACCCATGTTTGTTTACGCAAGGTCCAGGACAAACAGGTACCCAGAAATTTCTGCCAGCGGCGTCTGCGGGAAATGTCCTGTACGATATGAGGCTTGGAGATAAACAACAGCACCGATGGCAATAAGGTAAATGCTAAAATATAGGCGATGAGCACACCAAGTGCAGTATAAATGCCAAAGTCCCGAATAGGACGGATAGTACTGGTCATTAAAGCTAGAAAACCCACTCCGGTAGTCAGGGAGGTAAGGAATGTAGCGATACCAACCTCCTTGAAAGAAGTCTTTAAGGCTTTTATCTTGTTCCGCCCTAGACGTAATTCTTCGATGTACCGGGTAAGAATATGTACTACATCCGACATCCCCACCACGAAAATTATGGTAGGTAGCAGTACCATCATGATATCCAGGGGTTTCTGGACGAATCCCATAAAACCCAATACCCAAATTCCAGCCAAGGCCACCACCAGTAATGGTACAAGCACCGCCCACAAGGCACGATAGGTTATACTGAGGAATAAAACGATCAGAACCAATGAAGCCGATAAGAACATGGTCATTTCGTTTTGGATCATTTCCAGGTAAACAGGTTGTGCCCGTGCCTTACCGGCCACGTGGGCGTCCGTAAGGGCAAGCTGGTGTAAGGCGGTTTGCACGCTGGCTATCAAGCTGTCGGCCGCAGCTTTTTTGATGCTCTGGCGGTGTTTGATCACCAGGGAAAGGGATTTGCCGTCTTCGGAAAAGAGTTGGCCTACCAGGTCGCCTTGCTTGTAAATACGGACACTGTCATCTTTTAACCTGGACGGCTCTTCCAAATGCAAATACGGTATTGGTACCCAACCCATGGGGGTGCGTATGGGTGCTTTGACATTGGTGGGTGATCGCACCAGATCCACCATAGGTAGCCTTTCCAAAATACTGGTAAGTGAATCTACCCGGTTAAGAAAAGAAGAGTTAAAAACTCCGGAAGGATCCCGTAGTGCAATCAGTAGATAGTCATTATCATTTTCGAATTGTTGGCGGTATTGCAGGTAAAACTCCAAATCATCATCCCCAATAGGGAAGAATTTTTCAAAGTCATAATCGAATTTGATCCCGGTAGCAAAATAGACGCCCACCGCACTGACGATCAGCAGTAACAGAATAGCCACTCTAGCGTAGGATTTATACATGTGGTTGATTTACTGTAGAATTGCCAATGCGGAATTTTAATATTAATGGGAAGATACCACAAAAAGTTTTATCGATGATAAAATTATGGCGTCGGCAACTGGTATTTTCCGGAGAGGATCTTAATTTTACTAAACCATAATTTTTTACCCTCCATGAAGCAATATCATCAACTTATGAAGCACATACTGGATGAAGGTGTGCGCAAAGAAGATCGAACCGGTACCGGTACCCTTAGTGTGTTTGGATATCAGATGCATTTTCCCCTGGATCAAGGATTCCCTTTGGTTACCACCAAAAAAGTGCACCTGAAATCCATTATTCATGAGTTGTTATGGTTTCTGCAGGGTGATACTAACATCGGCTATCTCAAAGAGAACGGTGTGAGAATTTGGGATGAGTGGGCAGATGAGCAAGGCAATCTAGGTCCGGTCTATGGACACCAATGGCGCAGCTGGCCTAAATCCGATGGCACTACTATTGACCAGATCACTCATGTATTGCAACAAATCAAGCACAATCCTGATTCCCGCCGGATAATAGTTAATGCTTGGAATGTCAGTGATCTGGAGCACATGGCACTGCCTCCCTGTCATGCGTTCTTCCAGTTCTATGTAGCAGAGGGGGCTCTATCTTGTCAGCTTTATCAACGCAGTGCTGATGTCTTTTTGGGGGTACCTTTCAATATTGCTTCTTATGCGCTTTTGACCCTGATGATTGCTCAGGTAAGCGGTTTGAAACCCGGTACCTTTGTACATACCTTAGGTGATGCTCATTTGTATCTCAATCATATGGAGCAAGCCCATTTACAATTATCCCGGGATACCCGGCCTTTGCCAACCATGCGCTTAAATCCGCAGGTCGATGATTTATTTGACTATAAATACGCAGATTTTGAACTGCTGGATTATCACCCGCACCCTCGCATCAAAGCGGAAGTGGCAGTTTAGCCTCTAATCCTACAAGCCTCTAAGTATCAAAATTTGGAGTAAGTTTTAACGGTGGTGAGCATTTTTTAGTAAACTTCTTGTCGCATTTCTAATTGCAAGATTCCTTGTTTTTGCCCTAAATCAGCGCTAAGGCCCTGTTTTATGTAAAAAATGCAAGTAACGGGGATTTCTTACATGTGAAATTTTTCACCGAAAAGGTTACTTTTTTTCTCTTAGCAGTATACATGTCCAAAGAATTAAAATTTGACTATTCAAATAAAAAATATAAATAATAAAAGAGATGGTTACTTTAATTGAAAAAGAGATAGAGCAGCGGGATATTGAGATCAAGTCCTTATTGAAGGAGCTTGAGTTGGATACCATGGATAATACCACGTCCAAAGTAAAAAGGGCTGCCATCGAGAAAGAGATCCTTCATAAAATGTTGAAGGAGCAGAAACTGGAAAAAAGAAATTCACTATTTGCAGTGGAGAGTGGTTTATTGTTATTCGCTATTACCATGTTCGGAGTTTTGGGAGCATTTGTGACCTTCCTGGTGGCAGGTTATCAGGGTGCAAGTCCTACCTGGGAACAACTGGGAAGTGATATGGCGGTACTGGTATTATTGATTACCATGACAGCTTTATCTACCGTTTTATATTTGCAGCATTACAGAAACAAGTCCGCCAGACGTTAGTAAATCAATAAACCAAACCACTAACAAAAAAAGGGGGTGACCGCCCCCTTTTTTGTTTTTTTAAATTACTGGGGGATCACAGTGAAGCTTTACTTATAGCTTGATGTAGGCTTGAGACTTTTTCATTGTAGGGATTAGTGGCCCGGAACACCGATTCCATATTTTTACCCTCCCGGCCATAGTACTCCTCGTTCAATTTTTTATTGGCTTTTAACACGGTACCCTCCAGGCTGATGCCAGCATACAGCCCCTTGCTTTTGCTATAACTGTAAATCTCAGCGTCGAACCCCAAATCGGTGCTGGCGGAAGAATTCCTGCCTACAGGTCCGGCAGCGATTCCCACATCACCTCCTAAAGTCAAATCACCCTTTTCAAGACTCATTACATTCTTCTTATTCCGGAACAATAACACCATGTCAGCGCTTTGCACACCTATTTGGGCACCGATGTTACCCTCCCCCATACCCACAAAATAGGGATTACTCCAGGACCCGTCTTCCAACCGCACCATGGCCAGTCCCCTGCCACCCTGGCCGCCCACACCGATGGCAACTTTCAAGGCTTCTGGAAAAATGACGATACCTTCCGCTTGGGCTATCAGGGCCTGGGGGATACTTTCACCCTCTTCCATATTAGCCAGAGATTCAAAGGCATCGGTAGCGTTTTCAATGGACAATTCCGCTTTTTCCCGCTTATTCTTGAATTGCGCTTGCAGGGATAAAGTTATAGTAAAAAGAAGGGTAAAGATCAGAAGAAAATTATATCGTAGCATAATTGAAAAATAGATTTGAAATTTTAAAAATGGACTGTTCAGTAATAACCTAATATTACAGGTTACCATAGAATTCTCAAAGTGTCGTGGTGCCTTATTTTGGGGGATTTATGCAATTGTTCTGGCACTATTTATTAAGTGAGGACTTTTCTTAAGCGGGATCTCGTTAACGAATCCAAGGGTTTGCGCTTTCATGGAGCTATATTGCCATTTGTAAACAATTTATTCGAACCTTGCTCGCGATTAGCTAAGTTTACGTGCTTATTAACACATCTATGGCAGAGCGCAGCAGCGTATTTGATATGATTGGACCTATTATGATAGGTCCCAGCAGTTCCCACACTGCGGGTGTGGTTAGGATTGCGCGTGTGGCTATCAGATTATTGAAGGCAACTCCCAAAAATGCGGAGATCACTTTTTACAATTCTTTTGCCCGTACTTACGAGGGTCACGGAAGTGATAAAGCCGTTATAGCGGGGTTGTTGGATTATAAAACTGATGATAAGAGGATCAAGGAATCGTTTGAGCACGCCAAAAAACAGGGATTGGATTATAAATTCAAATCCGTGGGCAACGCCTCCAACCTGCATCCCAATACCATTAAATTGAAACTAACGGCTGACAATAATGAGACCACCATGATTGGTGAAAGTCTGGGAGGTGGGGTCATCAATATTTCTGAGGTCAAAGGATACAAGGCTCATTTTAGCGCACGATTGCATACCCTGATTATTACTGCCGACGATATTAAGGGAACTATAGCCTTTATATCCAGTATTCTCTCCAATGACGGTTGTAATATTGCTACCATGACGGTATCCAGAAAAGGCAAGCATGATGAAGCCTGTCACATTGTAGAAATGGATTCCGGACTTAAGCCCATTACGTTGGAATATCTGCTTTCCTTGGACTGGGTACATGACATCGTATATATACCAGACATAGACTTATAACCCTATGAAACTAAAATTATACCTTACTATAACTTTAAGCATGCTTTTGAGTGCATTCCAGGTACAGGCTCAAGAAGTAAAGACCTGGAGCTTTCAAGAGTGTGTGGAATATGCACTGGACAACAATCTTACGGTAAAGCGCGGAGAACTGGATGTGCAATTCAACGAGGTTAACCTCAAACAGTCTAAAGCCGATATGTACCCTAATTTCAATTTTGGTTCTCAATACGGAATTAATTGGGGTCGATCCATTGACCCCACCACCAACTTGTTTATCTCACAGCGCATCCAGTCGGTGGGTCTTCAGGCAGGTAGTTCGCTCACCTTATTTGACGGGCTGCAAAAGCTTAATACCATCAAACAAAACAAGCTTAATTTGCAGGGTAGTACCAGCGATCTGGATAAGGCCAAAAATGATGTGATTCTTAATGTGGTTACGTTTTATACCAATGTGATCTTCAATCAGGAGTTGTTGGAAACAGCTAACCTGCAATTGGAGACCACCACACAGCAGTTGCAACGCACCCAAAAGCTAGTGGACGCGGGGTCGCTGGCTATTTCCGAAGTGCTGGACCTTCAATCACAAGTTGCCAGTAACGAGCTGGAGGTAGTTAATGCCGAGAACAACTTAAATTTGGCATTACTTAACTTGAAGCAGGTGATGCAAATGCCAGCCAGCGAGAATTTGCAAGTAGTAGAGCCGGAAATAGAAGCCACAGACTATGTCTTTACAGGATTGAATGCCCAGGATATTTTCCAGCAAGCGGAACGAACCCAACCGGAAGTAAAAAGTGCGGATTTAGGGGTTCAGAGTTCTGTTCTGGGTGAGAAAATTGCCAAAGGAGCATATTACCCTTCGCTCAGCTTGGGTTATAATATGTTTACCAACTACTCAGATGCTCTAAATCCTTTATTCACTCGTGACGGTACTTTTGGAGAGCCAGATGAGATCCCGGATGCTGGATTCGTGACCGGAAATCCCACCCAGACCGTTACATTATTTAGCCCAAATCCGAATTTTGTATCGATGTCAAACGGTATAGGAGATCAATTCGATGACAATTTGAGTCGATCGTTGAGCTTCACTTTGTCTGTCCCGGTGTTTAACGGACTAGCCACCAAATCCAGCGTACAGCGGGCCAGCATTTTCAAACAACAGGCAGAGATCAATGCCCGAGAGGTACGCAACGTATTACGCCAAATTATCGAGACAGCTTACAACGATGCCATAGCAGCCTCCAAGGCATATGAAGCCTCTCAAAAACAGGTACAGGCATTGGAAGAAAGTTTCCGAGTCACAGAAAAACGCTATAACCTGGGAGCGGTCAATTTCGTGGACTATCAGATTGCCCAGAACAACCTCTTTGGGGCTAAGTCCGATTTGGTGCGCACCAAATACGATTATATATTTAAAACCAAGATTTTAGATTTCTACCAGGGTAATCCCTTAGAGTTTTAGACATGGCTAAGAAAAAATCCAACAAATTACTATACATCATTGGTGGGGCTATCGGCCTGCTGATCGTAGTTATCATTATCGGAAAGTCCACTGGTTTGCTGGACAATCGCAACCAAACGGAGGTAACCGTGGCCCAGGCTTCCTTGGGAGATATCACCGAAACGGTTAGTGCTTCGGGAACGGTGCAGCCGGAGGTGGAGGTCAAAATAAGTCCTGACGTTCCCGGGGAGATAATTGAACTCAAAGTGGAAGAAGGGGATTCTGTACGCGTTCAGGATTTGCTCATTAAGATCCGCCCGGACAACTTCCAATCTGCTCTGGAAAGGTCTATGGCTAATCTCAATCAGCAACGAGCCAATCAAGCCAGCTCTCAGGCCAGACTTTCGCAGGCCGATGCTGAGTTTATAAGGGCTCAAAAGGATTTTGACCGCAACAGGAACCTGTACCAAGAAAAGGTGATCTCAGATGCGGAATATGAAGCGGCTGAAGCCAGTTTTCAAGTAGCCAAGCAGGAACTGGAGTCTGCCCGCCAAAGTGCTCAGGCAGCTCGTTATACAGTAGCCAGCTCGCAGGCATCCGTTAACGAAGCCCAGGAGAATCTAAGTCTTACCAGCGTGTTTGCTCCCATGAATGGTATTGTTTCCAAGTTAAGTGTTGAGAAAGGGGAACGTGTAGTGGGTACCAGCCAAATGGCCGGTACGGAAATGTTGCGGATCGCTGATCTCAACCGTATGGAGGTACGTGTGGATGTAAATGAAAATGATATCATCAGAGTGTCGGTAGGGGACACCGCCACCATCGATGTGGATGCCTACTCCTATACCGGGAAGAAGTTTTACGGGATTGTTACACAGATAGCCAATACCGCTAAAGATAAAATTTCGGATGATGCCGTTACGGAATTTGAAGTGCGTATCCGGATATTAAATGAGTCCTACGCTGATTTACTGGAAGAAAAAGCCAGCTCACCTTTCAGACCCGGTATGACTGCCAGTGTCGATATTATCACCACTAAGAAAAAAGACATACTAATGGTTCCCTTGTCGGCGGTGACTACCAGAGAGCGAGAAGATGACCAGGAGAAAGAGGCCTCGACCAAACCGGATGATGCCGCTGAGGAGGAGCAAAAAGAAGTTGATGAGGTAGTGTTTATAAGTGAAGAAGGAGAGGCCAAGATGGTAGTGGTTAAGACTGGAATCAGTGATTTTGACAATATCGAGATCTTGGAGGGTATTGCAGAAGGAGCAGATGTGATCACCGGCCCTTTCCTGGTGGTTTCTAAAAGATTGGAGGATGGGGACGCGGTTAAACAAGACAACAGCAAGAAGGACGACGACGAGTAATTCACTTCCATAAAATATCTAGTAAGCAAAAGCCCTGATTTCAGGGCTTTTTCGTTATCTTAATTAAGCTATCTAATATAAGAGTATGAGAAATATGCTATGTATTTGGGGACTACTATTACTACTGAGCATTCCGGTTCAGGCTCAGTCAGCCTTTGACAAAATGAGCAACATCAAAATGGAAAAGATCCTATACCGGGTATCCGAGGAAGTGGAGCGTATGCCGGGTAGTGAAGATTCTCCTGGTCGTTGGCAGGTGGCTTTTATGGAACGGTTACTGTATATCATTACCGACGAGAATGCCAATCGTATGCGGGTCATGACTCCCATCATTGAGGAAGAAAATTTGGAAGAAAAAGATCTGAAGATGGTGCTTGAAGCCAATTTTGACCGGGCTCTGGATGCTAAATATAGTTTATATCAAGGATTTCTATGGTCCACCTTTACGCATCCACTGGAGGAATTGACGGTTGAACAATTCAAAGATGCTATGAGGCAGGTGGCTACTTTAGCGGACCGCTACGGGAGCACCTACAGCAGTACGGACATGGTATTTGGGGGAGAGGAAGAGAATTAGAATTGCGATTTGTATGGCGCAAATTTCAAAATTCCTCCTTCTAATTTCTCTAATCTTGTCAATAACCGCCTTGTATGGACAAGATGATCCCATGCCAAAGGATTCACATTTTACCCTGGCAAATAACGTCTTCAACCAGGGTTACTACGATAGCGCAGTTTATTTATTGGAACTTTCAAGTGCCAAGTTTCGTGCTGAAAAGGCCTGGGGTAAGTTGCCTTACGCTTTAGCTTTGCAGGGGGATGCTCTTGCCAGAGTACGTAGAATTGACGAAGCCAAAAAAATATTCAATACCGCCTTGAACATTTGTGAAGAGCACCTTTCAACGGAATCCTTGGCCGTAGCTAAGGTATATGAAAAGACTGGTGGAATGTATGATTTCCAAATTGGCGATTTTGATCAAGCTCTTTATTATTATAATCTGGATCTCAAAACCTTGCAAAATTCCTTGCCCGAAGACCATTTTTTAGTAGGGAGCAGCTATTTAAGAATTGGTGGAGTTTACTGGGCCAAAGCGGAATTCTTGAAGGCTAAAGAATTAATGTTAAAAGGCTTTAAGATAATAGAGAATAAAGAAGAAGCAACACCCCAAAGGATAGCGGGATACTCAAATAATGTAGGCTTGCTGTATTACCGTATATTCAAGTACGACAGTGCGGTCTATTATATTCAGAATGCTATCAATATCTGGAATACCTCAGAATTGGACCCCGTACATCCCAACTTGGCCAGCTTTTACAACAGTCTTTCTTTCATGGAAGGTGAACTTGGGCACTATCAAAAACAACTGGGTTTAATGAAAAATGTGATAAAGATCCGTGAAGCAACTTTGGGGACTTATCATGAACTTGTTGCTCAGGCGTATCATAATCTGGGACTGATTTATCGGGATAACTACAAATTTGAGCAAGCTTTGGCGGCTTTCAATAAAGCCATGGAAATAAATGTTAGGCTGGGGATTCATGAAAATAAGCGGGTCGGAAATATTTACCGCAGCATGGCGGATTTTCTGCTGGAGACTGGAGACTTGGATGGTGCACTGGACGCTGCGGGCATGGGCATGAAAATTTACCGACCCGATGACAGTAAGCTGGAGTACACGGAACATATTCTGGCGATGGTTCGAGTACTCCGGGCCAGAAAAGAATTTCAAAAGGCCGTTGATCTGATAAATGAAGGTATTCAGGTTCGTCGATTGTTGAACATTGAACATGACCAATGGTTGGGTCATATGCTTCATGAATTGGCTGGGTGTTACATAGATATCGGGGATTTTAATCAAGCCATGGTGGTCCTTAAAACAGGTTTGGAGGAATACGAAGCAGCCATCGCAATATCAGTGGACAAAGCAGGGTTATTGACTACACTTTCAAAGTTGCATTTCGAATTGAATGAATTTGAAAATGCCATGGAGGTGAATAACCAGGCCTTAAGAAATTTTGGATTAGATATCAATTCCAATGAATGGAGTCTGGCATCCGTGCAATTCCTGGGATCTCATGCTAAAGAAGGTTGGATCATGGAAGCTTTGATCACTAGGATTAAAACCATAATGGCCTTATACGGCCAAAGACCAACGGAGGAACTCATGGATTTGATAATCAGTACCTATGGTTTTCTGACCAATGCATTCTATCAACTGGATAGGAAAAACCAAAAGGGAAGTTACCAGCGGATTATCTTGCCCAAGATCTCACAGATCTATGAAATTGGCATGGATTGGTTTTTAATGGAATATCAAAGCAGCGGTAATGGACAGTTGAAACAAATGGCAATGTTGATGTCCGAGGAATCTCGGGCGATATTATTGAAAAGATATATGCTATCGGTCGATGCCATGAGCTTCACGGATGTCCCAGATTCCCTACTGGAAAAAGAAAGGGCCATCAAAGAACGCATGAGCTTTTTAGAGAAAAAGCTGATCAACGACCCCAGTGATACTCTAGCAGACGGAATAAGTACCAATGATGCAATAATCCAATTGTATCAGCAATTTGATGCCTTCGCTACTGATTTACGCAATACACATCCCAAATACTACGAGGTACTGTATCAACAGAATCAACTTGATGTCCGAAAATTACAACAAAAAATAAAGCCATTGGATCTATCGATCCTAAACTATCATTGGACCGATTCGATCTTAAGCATATTTGTTATTACAGCCGATACTTTCGAGATTTCTAGAAGGCCCATACCTTCGGGTCTGTCAGATTTGATAAGTGCTACCTACAAGGCGTTGTTAAACAAACAGTTAAAGGAGTTCGTGGTTGGGGCACACCGACTGTATACGGAACTTTTCGCACCTGTTGAAAGCTTGATTATAGGGGAAAGAATCACGGTAATTGCTCCGGGCGAATTGAGTAAAATTCCGTTTGAAGTGTTTATTAAAGAGCCTATTGAAGGTAGGGACAGCAAGAGCCTTGATTACTTACTGAAGTATTACAGTTTCAGTTACAATACCTCTGAGTTTATGATTGATAAGGCTCTTAATTCCATAGAGGCGTCCGCTCAACCGAAGTTAGTAGGATTTGCACCTACATTTTCGAATTCGATTGCCAAGGATTCGTTAAAGTTGTCGGATTTGCCTTATGCTGATGAGGAGGTAAAATCGTTAATAAACACCTTCAGGACGGTGACTTTTTCCCAAAAAGAGGCCACCGAGGGAACCTTTAAGGATGAAGCGTCAAATTTTGATATAATTCACTTGGCGACACATACTATCCTGGATCATGAGAATCCACAATATTCCAGGATTCTGTTTGCTGAGCCTTTGGATTCAGCTGAAGATGGTGCTCTACATGCTTATGAAATTTATAATTTGATGCTGAATTCAGAATTAGTTACTCTCAGCGCCTGCAATTCAGGTGTTGGCCCATATTTAAAAGGGGAAGGTGCCATCAGTCTGGCTCGTGCCTTCGCCTATGCGGGATGTCCCAATATATTAATGAGCCTGTGGCCGGCCCAGGATAAGTCTACCGCGGAGATCATGGAATCTTTTTACGAATACCTCAGCGTAGGCTGGCCAAAAGACCAGGCGCTGCGCCAAGCCAAACTAGACTTCCTGGATTCTGCCGATAAAGTTAGAGCCAATCCCTACTTCTGGGCAGGCTTTGTCTTGGTGGGGGATGCTTCTCCAGTGAAATCCCCGGCTGTGCATCCCGCCCGTTGGGTAGTAGCGGGAGTTATGCTATTTCTATTGCTGGTATTGGCAAAGGTCAGGATGTACTCCTAAACCTTTTGATTTTTTAAATCTCTGCCAGCACTTCCTGGGCTTGCTGCTGAAAATCGTGCCCTTCATGGGCGGCAATCTCCTGTAGTGTTTCCTTGGCTTGCTTCACAGCTCCTGCTTTCAACTCGGTTAATCCCAGGTACCACTGAGCAGCTTCCTGTAGCAGAAAGCCCTGGTCTTCAGATAAGCGCATTAAAATTACCAAGGCCTTATCCGAATTACCGGAGGCTAATAGTGAAACTCCGTGGTAAAACTCAATGGAGCGGTCGGGAATCACTGCCAAATAACGAGCAAAAAAATGGGCGGCTGAATCGAACTGATTGTCGTTATAAAACGTAAAGGCTTGATTCAAATCTTCCGTATCTTCGATATTGCGGGTGCTGATAATATCGTCATAGGGCTCGAAATGTGCTGTAAAAACATCTTCATTTAGGGTGGAGCTACCAGGGACTAACCAATAACCGATCACCACGGCCAAAGCCACAATCACCGCGGCCATGGGCCACCAGGATGTTTTTGGTGGAGAATACGGATCCTCTTCTTCCCAGCTTTCCAGCTCAGACCTGAACTCTTCCTTACCGTAGTATCCTATTCCCTCGATAATATTCTTATACTCTTCAACCTTTTGAGCAAATTCCCTATCTTCTTTAATGCGTTTCTCAACCTGCAGCGTCTTATAAGTATCCAGGCGATGTTCCAAATAGGCCTCTATCAATAATATTTCTTCTTCGCTGCTATTCATGCTATTTGGTTGATGGTTGTCCCTTTAATTGATCCCTCAAAGATTTTAAACATAGACATTTCTTCTTTTTGGCCACCCCTTCATTTTTATAGCCCATCTCGCGGGCAATAGCTTCCATAGAATATTTTCTAAAGTAGTACAGTATCAGAATTCGTCTACAAGGGTCCCCTAGTTTATTTAGCCAGGAGTGGATCATCACTTGTTGATGCGTTTGTTCTTGTTTCTCCTGATAACCGTCATCAGATAATTTGTATTGCTCCTGGTCCAGGCTCAAATTAGCACCTTTAAAATGTTTGCGTATCAGATTTTTGCCGATCCCCACAAGGTAAGTGGACACACTACTCTCAATTGCATTTACTTTTTCATGCTTGATGTTAGTATACATTATGGTAAAGGCGTTTTGATATATTTCCAAAGCCTCACCTTCACTTAAGCGGTGGTTTTTCAGTGCCCAGCCCATAAATGATCTTCTCTCCTGGTAATACATAGATTTCAGGTATTTGGCATCATTGGATCGGATCCTGTTTATGACCTCCAGACTGCTTTGTCGAGCACGCTCCTTCATTAGTTACCCCAGAATTGAAATGGTTACCTACCCGGTTCTAAAAAAATAACGATTTCGGTAACCTTTCCTTTTGGCTTTGCACTAAAGTACGAAAAGTCCGGAAAATACTCCGGTCCAATAACGAAACTATAAAATCATGAAAATTCATAAAACACTATGTTTCAGTACGTTAATTCTGATGTTAATAATACATCCAGGATTTTCCCAATTCAACAAAAAGCCCGCAGTCAGCAAAGGTGTGAAAGTTCCCCCGGGTGTTAAAATGCCAGCCTCCAACAAGGGTACCGTCAAAAAATCACCAACAAAATATGATCGGTTCCAGCCTATTACACCACTGGTCACAGATATTGAAGATCTGGCTATCTGGAGGCTTCAACTTAGGATCCACACGGCAAATCGGGACAAAGCCGGTACGGATTCCAAGGTGTATGTAAAAATGACCAGTAACGATCAGGTATTCTGGCTTTCACAAGGAGGTGATGACCGTAAACGCAACGAATGGGAAATTTACGATGTTATGTTCACGGATGCTGAAGGCCGGTCACTTACTCCCACCTTAAGTTCTATTGCACAGCTTACCCTGGGAATTAGGGGTGAGGACGCTTGGGAGTTTGACCGGGTAGAACTGTTGGTTAACAATCCCTATGATAGAACCGTCACCAATCGCGGAGGCAGCCGTTACATCATATACAGTTATGGTGCTAGCCAAAAAATAGCTAACAAAAGAGGCTTTCGCAACGAATTTAGTTTGAGCGGCCGCACCCTGCGTAGCCATTATAAATGGAAGCTCAACGATGATATCATAAACCTGCCTTGGGTGACTACCCATCATAAATTGAATGTTGGCTTTCAACGCGAAGTGTTGGAAGAGATACTGGAAGGTTCTTTAGGTCATGAAATGGGCCCTGGAGGCAGCCTGTCGGATAGAAGCTGGGGTAAGAAGCGCGGCAGAACCTATGTGGGTATCCTGCACAAGGATCATTTTCCTAGGGATGTAGCACGCCTGGATGTAGATATTGCACCCAGCCGATTGGTCGATGTTGAAGTTAAGTTTCAAGTACAATGTAAGGGGAATAACATCCTGGCTGAAGTGATTGATACCAATATCCGGACCAATAGATTGGCCAAGGTTTTCGCTACCACCATGTTCGGCACCTTACAATATGGGCTCAACAGGCTTATGGCCAGCAGTGTGGAGAACGTTTTTGTGGAATCTCCTAAGTGCTTGCCTCCACATTTTTCAAAAGACAGTCATCTGTTCTTTTTCCCCAGTTTCGGGATCGAATAATCCCATTCACCAATTGAAAATTCTTAGTATTTATGAAGACGTTAATCAAATCCATTAAACTGATAATCCTGGGAACCGCTATCACCATGGCGGCTCCCCAGGATGCCAAGGGTCAATTCCTGAAAAAACTAAAAAAGAGAGTAGAAGCTGCTGTTGAAGAAACGGTAACCCAGAAATCTGAAGAAAAAGCCTCCCGTACTACCGAGCAAGCTTTTGATTCCGTATTCAACAGGCCTACTAAGGAAACGAGGCAAGCGGACTATGAGTATGACCAAAATTACGATGAGGAGGGATATAAGGACCAAGGAGAATATAGTGGCGGCCCGGTGACGGATAACTCGTCTCCAGGTGGAGCAACTCCTGAGAACATGTCAGATCCCGTTTATCGAAATTTTGATTTTGTGCCAGGTTCTCAAGTGCTGTTCTTTGATGATTTTTCGCAGGACCGTTTGGGAGACTTTCCGGTTTTGTGGAATACCAATGGCAGCGGTGAAATAGTCAATTTCGGTGAAACCACCCAGTGGTTCCAACTGGCCAGTCAGTCGCTTTATATACCGGACGTGGGGGCTTTGCCTGAGAACTACACCATTGAATTTGATATGGTGACCTCTGGTATTACGGGCCATACCAGTTCCCGTGCCATCGTGGAACTTCGTTTTGAGGATCACAATACCTTTAAATATGCTCAGAGATATGCCAAGGTGGAGTTGCCCTTTTGCACCTACGTGAGTCCCGGTATATGGGTAAGAAATCGTACCAATAATGACGTGGAAATAAATAATGCCATTCAAGAGGATATCAGGCCGGCGCTTCAGGACATGGCACATGTATCCATAGCAGTGCATGGTAAACGATTGCGATTATGGGTCAATGAACAAAAAGTAGTGGATATACCACGATTAGTTCCTCAGGGAGCACCGTATTTCAAAGTATATCCAGCAGGCCTAAAAGGTGAGGAACGGGTATTCATCACGGAGCTGAAGATTGCCAAGGGAGAGACCGATATCCGATCTCAACTACGGGATGCCGGTAAATTTTCCACCACTGGTATTTTGTTCGAATCAGGGTCCAGCCAGTTGAAACCGCAGTCTTATGGAGTGATCAATCAGATCGCTCAACTACTACAAAGTGATGAAAATATAAGCCTGCAAATCGTAGGACATACCGATAGTGATGGGGAGGATGGATATAATCAAAGGTTATCTCTTGCCCGGGCACAGTCTGTGATGAAGGTGCTAGTGTCTGAATATACCATCGCAGGAAACCGGCTGGCAGCCGCAGGTAAGGGTGAATCAGAACCTGTGGGTGACAATAATACCACTTCCGGGAGAGCTAACAATCGCCGGGTGGAGTTTATCCAAATCTAATGAAGCTATAACCATATAATTTGAAAGTCATGAGAAAAGTAATCAACATCATACTTGGCCTATGTATCACAGCCGGCATTCATGCTCAGTCAGGTGTGGCGACTACCCCGGTGAATACTAAAAAAGTATTAGGGAACCACCTGGCTCTTAGTCCAGCGGTAAGCAAAACCGATTTGACCGAACTGAAAGGAGCCAGGCATGCTAAAAAGCTAAATTTAAAGTCCTTGCCAAAACTGGGAATTTCCAGAATCGATCTGGCAAGAAAGTCTCGCAGGTCGGTACGCATTACTCCTAAGGATCCGGTACACACGTACCTATCTATTTCTTACTATGGAGAATATTCCAAGGAATACTTCATGCTAAATTACAGGCCCTATGCGGCTGATGGTAAATCTTACAAATACAGCGGTTTTGTACAGTATAATGCAGTGAAGGGCAAAGAATACCGGGTGAAAATTGCCCTGGACCTGCGGGTAAAGGATGGAGTAAATCGCACCCTGGGTAATTCGATATCCCAAACGGGCACGGTGCTGGTTGACCTGGGTGGTGTAGAATACCAGGCCGAAGTGACTGGAAGTCAAAGTGAAATCAGTTTTGTCTTTCAGGCTGAAACTGCGGGACATATTACTATTGCCATTTCACCCTTACAGATCAGAGGTACACCCAAATCAATAACATTACCTGCAGGATTACATCCTCCTGTTCCCAGTGGGCCATACTTGGCGGGGTACAGTACCACTGGTTTAGCTATTAAATACATTCAAGTGGATGAGATCTAAAATCAATGTCCCAATATCGCCAGGATATGATATACTAATTATGAACAAATACCCCATTAACATGACAAGGATTCTCTTATTATTTTGCTGTTTGTTTATTGCCCCCATGGTCATAGCCCAGACGGCTGATCTAGCTTTGGACGTGACTGCCAACAGGCCGGTGGCCGCCCCCGGTGATCAAATCATTTTTACCCTGATGGTGGTCAATCAGGGACCAAGCAGGGCTACCGGGGTATCGGTACGAGATCAAATGCCCTCTGGTCTTACCTATGTCAGCGCCAATACCGGAAACTACAGCCCGGTAAGGCGTCGATGGGATATTGGCCATTTGGAGGTAGATGATACCACCAGTATTCAAATTACCGCCAAGTTGACCGACTTGGGGGATGCAGTATACCTGGCAGAAGTCATGGCCAGTGATCAGTCCGATATAGACAGTACACCGGATAATGGGGTGGACACGGATGGAGATGGCCATGTGATGAACGATCCTGACGATGAGGACGATGGAGATGGCCAGGGTATATCGAGTGCGGGGGCCAGGTGTTTTTCACCGGTTGAAAAGGCCAGTGCCATGGCTGACAATCCTTCTGATCCCAATGGAATTTTCAAATTTGATTACTGGGTGGAGTCCAAAATCAAATTCAAAGCTGATGGCAGAATACAGTCGTATAAAGCCAACTATTATGTCAACACCTCCGACGGTTCCATATATTTCCCGGGAGGTCCGGGAGGCTTTTTTGCAGCCAATTTCATGCGTCCAGAAAATCGATCAGGAAAGATCGAAAGCGCCCTATGGATGCCCAATGGACAGATGGTCCTTTATGCCTACGACAAAGAAAATGACATTAAAAGAGCTATAGTCCGTGAGACCAATCAAACATCAGGTCATGTGGCCTTGGACAAAGCATTAAATGTCACCCAGTTTATAAACAGCAGCCGTATCATGATCCAGAATCCAGACCCCATTCCTATAGGCACCAATATCAGTTGGGGAGCTACGGAAGCTATAAAAGGAGAAATGTCCGACGGAGTAGGAACCATCCATTTTGCCCTGGAACCCAATATTATCCCTATTCCTACCAATACACATTTAGTTGGTTTTATGGTGGGTATTTTTAAAGACGATATTGATACTCGCTGTAATCGTCTGGCGGTATTTACCAAGATGGATGTAGGAAGGGATTATATTCAGGCAGAATTACAGTCCATTACACCACGTGCCTTGACGGTTGATGGCTCGGATTATAAAATAACCACTCTGGGAGGTGACTCCGGTACTAATTTCCAAAACACTATGGCGCAATTTGAGCAAAGGATGCAAGCACTGTATACGGAAAAGGAAGATCTGAAGAATCGGCGTCGACGCTGCCAACTGGATTTATGTTTTGACCGCATTGACCAACAACTAGAGCGGCTACAATCTGAGATTGAAGATTTGGAATGTGAAGTTGCCAAGGCCATGGGCATGGAAGAAAGCATCGATGGTTGCAACTAGCTAGTCACCATTGCTTCAAGGCCTGATACACTTTATCTAACGGTAATCCCATAACGTTGTAGAAACTGCCTTTTATGGATTTGACCCCGATCATGCCCATCCATTCCTGGATGCCATAGGCGCCGGCTTTATCGTAGGGTTGATAGACGTCCAGGTAATGCCCTATTTCCTGCTCGCCCAGAGCATGAAAGGTAACTTCGGTGATGTCGTGAAAACTGGTGATCCTGTGCTGCTGCTGTAAACAGACCCCGGTAATTACCTGATGTGTTTTGTTTGATAGCGAGTGCAGCATTTCCAGGCCCTGGGAGCGGTCTTGTGGTTTACCCAGGATCCGTCCATCTAGTATCACCACTGTATCCGCAGCCATGATCATAGCATCAACACCTTGTTTTACCAGCGCATTTGCTTTGAGACGGGCCAGGTACTCCGGAACCTCTATTGGATCTAGATCCGTGGGCCAGGACTCTTCAATATCGACCACCCTTATTTCAAACTCTACCTCCAGCGAGCGTAATAATTCCTGCCTGCGGGGAGAATTAGAAGCTAGGATAATGGGGGTTGTGATATTCATCTTCTTTAATGGTGCCAAACACAAAGCCACAAACAACCTTAGGGTAAAAGTAGGTGGATTTCTGGGGAAGTGTAAATCCGGAAAAACAGACCTGCTTAACCACATCCATGGTCAGTTCATTAGTGATCAAGGCCACTTGGGAATAGCCTTGTCGAACTCGTTCAAAACAATCTGTGAAGTTGCGGTCAAAGTGTATTGCATCGCTACTTCGTTGATCTTTTCCGGCTATTCCCAAGGCTTTTTCAATTACGTAATAGTGCATGACCGTTAGATCCAGGTCCTTGATGATTTCGGGAAACGGCCAGAGGATCTCGGTAGCTAGTCCTTCCTTCAAGCTTATTTTATAAGTATTATCCGGCAAAACCACCCCAAATGTATGCTTCTTGCCCAGGATCACCTCATCGATCTCCAACGGGTTGGCCACCTCCACTATATCAAAGTACCCCTCAAGCGCCTGCAAAAATACCTCAGGTGAAAAATCAGGCAAGCCTTGTATTAACCGGTGGGTAGCCAGGATCCGTAAGTCCTTAGCTTCCATATTTGTGAAAAACATCATATGGTAATTGTAGCCTTCCTGCCCCTGGTGCTGGGGATTTTGTTGCCGGCAGGACTTACGGTAATCGATAGCGCCCTGATAGCGATGATGGCCATCTGCCAATATGATCTGTTGATCTTTCAGTTTATCCATGAATTTTTGGATGGCCTTCTTATCGTGAATCACACTGACTACCTCTTTCACTCCCTGGTAATCTTCGGCTTCCATGATGGGATCGCGCATGCAATCGTCCATTAGTGACTCCAATTCAAATTCAGGATCAGAATAGAGTCCATGAGTGGCACTGGCATTCAGTTGGGTACTTTTTAATAACTCCACCCGGTCTTTGACCGCCGGGGGCATGGTGTTTTCATGACGAAGTACAACTTTTTCATCCCAGTCATATGCCAGGATATTGCAGATAAATCCTTTCCGGCAGTAGGTTACAGGGCTTCCGGGCAGGTTGAAATACTGATAGTAAACATATATGGAAGGCAGCAGATCTTGTTCGATAATACCTTCATCTTTCCATTTTTGTAGGGTTACCGCGGCATTTTCTGAGGGATTGGGTCCCTTGGGCACCGACAAATGAATGCTGTTGTAAGGATTGTGATACAGCATTTCCCTTTGCTTTTCTGATACTACGTCAAAGAGCGGGGAGATAAACTCCTCAATATTACTGGAAAGTTGAGCATTGTACCGCCAGGCACGCAATGGTTGTATTTCTGCCATTTTAGTCCTCCTTGCGTTTGAGCCAGGGGCTGGTGTGTGATGCGGACGAATGGTTTTGGGAGCTGTTAGAATGCTGTTTGGCCATTACTTTTGCCGCGAAAACGGCAGCCAGCCGTTCAGCGTCAGTTTCTACTTGCTGGTTCAAAAATTCTTGCAAGTGTAGTTCAACGAATTTGGTGGAGTAATTCCCTTCTCGAAATGAGGGGTGTTCCATCACGAATTTACAAAAACCCAAGGTAGTGCTTACTCCGTTAATATGATACTCCTCAATGGCCCTGACCATACGTTGAATAGCTTCCTTCCGGTCCTTGCCATGAACCACCAACTTTGCGATCATGGGATCATAGTAGATGGGAATTTCCATACCCTCCCGGAATCCGTCATCAACTCGCACGCCAGGTCCTTGCGGTCTTTGATAGTTAATTAGCTTCCCTATATCCGGCAAAAAATTATTGCGAGGATCTTCTGCGTAGACCCGGCACTCGATGGCGTGTCCGTTTATATCCAGGTCGTCCTGCGATAGGCTTAAGGGGTGTCCTTCGGCAATCCGAACCTGCTCTTTGACCAGGTCCAGTCCTGTGATAAATTCTGTGACGGGGTGCTCTACCTGCAGTCGGGTATTCATTTCCAAAAAGTAGAAGTTCCGGTCCTCGTCCAGCATGAACTCCACAGTACCCGCACCCTGATATCGGCAGGAGCGGGCCACTTCAACGGCCGCCTGACCCATCTCATTTCTCAAGCGGGTATTTAATACCGATGATGGGGCCTCCTCTACCACTTTTTGGTGTCGGCGTTGTACTGAACACTCCCGTTCAAACAAATGAATAATATTTCCTTGATGATCACCCAGAATCTGAATTTCAATATGTCGGGGGGCCGCGATATACTTTTCTATAAATACGCTACCATCACCAAAAGAGGACAGGGCTTCACTGGAGGCCCTTTCCATTTGTTCCTCAAAATCTTCCGCCCCTTCTACTATACGCATGCCTTTACCACCACCGCCGGCACTGGCCTTAATCAAGATGGGAAATCCGATTTCTTGTGCAGAATTCAGGGCTTCCTGCATGTCGGTAACAGGTTCGTCCGTTCCGGGAACCAAGGGGATCTGGTAGTCCGAAACAGTTTTCTTGGCCATTAGTTTACTGCCCATTACTTCGATAGATTCCGCAGAGGGCCCAATGAAGATAATGCCAGCTTTAACCACTTGTCGGGCAAAGTCAGCATTCTCGGAGAGAAATCCATATCCGGGATGGATGGCGTCCACTTCAAGTTGACCGCATATCTCGATGATCTTATTTCCCAATAAATAGGACTCGGCAGAAGGAGGTGGGCCCAGTAACACCGCCTCATCGGCATATTGTACAAATGGAGCTTTACGATCAGCTTCTGAATAAACCGCCACCGAAGCAATACCCATTTCGCGTAGTGAACGCATGATCCTCAGGGCAATTTCCCCCCTGTTGGCTACCAAAACCTTGGAAATGTTGGTCATTTGCGGAAATTTTGGTCCAAAACTATTCCTTTTGCGGTAAAATTCACAATAACCCTTCTTTTTCCCTTTTTTATTAACTCCCGGTAATTATGCACACAATTTTGCAATAATCCCCTTAAAATCGCAGTTGGGTGGGTTTCGTTTGTTTAGAATGCTTTAAGTATTACCTTTGTATGTTTAATTTTAGCGATTTGCGTTAGTTATTTATAACCAATAGGATCAACGGTGGATATTTTTGAAAGACTGTTAAACAACAGAGGACCTTTAGGTAGATATTCCAACTTATCGGAAGGATATTTCATGTTTCCAAAGCTGGAAGGCGAAATAGGCCCCAGGATGAAGTTTATGGGGAAAGAGGTCCTCACCTGGAGCTTGAACGATTATTTGGGATTGGGCAACCATCCCGAGGTGCGAAAAGTGGATGCACAAGCTGCTGCCGATTGGGGATTGGCTTACCCTATGGGCGCCCGCATGATGTCCGGAAACAGCGTTCATCACGAAGAGTTAGAGCGCCAACTAGCAGACTTCATTCAGAAAGAGGCGGTACTGTTGCTCAACTATGGATATCAAGGTATCATGTCGGTGATAGACGCCCTAACCGATCGTAAGGATGTTATCGTTTATGATGCGGAATGCCACGCTTGTATCATCGATGGTTTGAGAATGCATATGGGTAAGCGCTTTGTTTATCCTCACAACGATATTGATAATCTTGAAAAACAGCTGAGCCGAGCTACTCGCTTGGCCGAGGAAAATGGTGGTGGGGTGTTGGTTATCACCGAAGGTGTATTTGGCATGTCCGGTAACCAAGGCAAGATCAAAGAAATTGTAGATCTGAAGAAAAAGTTCTCTTTCCGTTTGCTGGTAGATGATGCTCATGGCTTTGGTACTTTGGGTGCAACCGGTGCCGGGGCAGGTGAGGAGCAAGGGGTTCAGGATGGTATCGATCTTTACTTTTCTACTTTTGCCAAATCTATGGCGGCTATTGGTGCCTTTGTAGGAGGGGACACGGATATTGTGGACTTCCTAAAGTATAATGCACGCTCCCAAATTTTCGCTAAAACCTTGCCGATGCCCTTCGTGATCGGAGCTATGAAAAGACTAGAATTACTGCGCACCGAACCGGAACATAAGGAGCGCCTTTGGACCATTGTGAACGCACTGCAAAGCGGACTTAAATCACGCGGTTTCAACATAGGAACTACCCAGGCTTGTGTAACTCCGGTTATCGTGAGCGGATCGGTGGGAGAGGCTGCAGTGTTGATTAAGGACCTCAGAGAAAATTACAATATTTTCTGTTCGGTGGTTATCTATCCGGTGGTACCTAAAGACGTCATTATGATGCGACTTATACCGACCGCTTCCCACACCCTGGAAGATGTCGAAGAGACCCTGAAAGCTTTCGAAGTTATCAAGCATAAACTCGACGAAGGAGCTTATCGATTGACCGAATTGGCCACTGACTTCGATTCCTAAAATCTTAAAAAAACCGCCTAAAATTCTGTTTATTAAACATTTTAGTTATATTGCCCCCATAACAAAACAAATTTTATCAACAACTTAATTTTTTAAAAATGAAGAGATTTGATCAAGTAAGAGGTCTAGTCGAGTCTTTGGAAGGCGATTTTGAAAAGTTCTATGATAAGAGCAATCAGGCAGCGGGAACCCGAGTCCGAAAGGGCATGCAAGAACTTAAAAACCTAGCCCAAGAAATTCGCGTAGAAGTACAGTCTATCAAGAATAGAGGCTAAAGAAAAAATGCTTATTAAAAGATTAAGAAAAGTGGCCTAACCGCCACTTTTTTTATTTTCTAGCAGGGCTTGACAAGCCTGACGAATCTTCCGGTCCAATGCATCGCTGGCCACTACTAAAGGAAGTCGCACTTCTGGCCCGCAAATATCTAAAATTTCCAGTATTTTTTTGATTCCTACCGGGTTGCTTTCCTTGTACATAAGAGGGTTGATGGGAAGTAACACTTCAAGTGTATCCTGTGCTTGTTGCCAATGGCCATCCAAACAGGCGTCCACCATGCTTTTCATGAAATATGGAAAGGCATTAGCCAACACGGATATCACACCAGAGCCTCCGGCACGCATCACCGCCAAGGTGTTCATGTCATCCCCAGATATCAACAGAAATTGCGCGGGCTTGTATTTTCCAATTTTTTGGATCTGTTCAAGATCCTGAGCAGATTCTTTGATCCCCAAGATGTTGGGATGCTCCGCCAATCGCAAGGTGGTTTCTGCCACCAAGTTGCATGATGTGCGCGCCGGAACATTGTATAGGACTACCGGAACAGGAGCATGATCAGCAATTTTGCTGAAATGTTGGAAGAGCCCTTCTTGAGTGGGTTTGTTATAATACGGACAAACCGACAAGATTCCTTGAATATGGGAAAAATCGGTTTTTTCCAATTGATGGAGTACTCTTTGTGTGTTATTTCCACCCATTCCGTAGAGAACCGGTAAATTGCCAGCATTATGTTCGGCTATGAAAGAAAGTATACTCTGACGTTCCCTTAGATTGACTGTGGGAGATTCTCCGGTGGTGCCGTTGACCACAAAATAATCCAATTCTTGGGTATGTTTCAAGAGTCGTTCAAGTCCTTGAAAATCTACTTCCAAATCAGCCTTAAAGGGTGTTGCCAGGGCTACTCCGGTACCGCGAAACAAGTTAGTTTCCATTGCACCCCAATTTCTTGGTATAATAAAATATCTTATCTACAACCTCAGAGTAAACCTGGTTCTCCTTGAAGCTAAGCATCAGTTCCAGGAATTTGTCCACTTCCGGATCTTTAACATGTACCCCAATGCGACATTTTGCCTTACTCATGGCCAGGATGTTCTGTAAATAGATGTTGCGCTTTACATCCAGGTAAAACAAATAATCGAAGGGCTGTTGGGCAAAGGTGATGGCAGCCCCTGAGTGCATTTTACCTAATATGGAGACATCCTTGCTGGTGATGTAATTATACAGAAAATCGAAGTTTTCCCCGTTCTTGCCCAGATAGCAAAGTACATCGACGTTCTTGCCATCCTTTTTAAGTTGCTTGGCCAGGTTGCGAACTGCTTCGTACTTGGGGCGGTCCAACTGTGAAAAGAGGATGCCAATCCGTTTGGCTTTGTTGTAACCAACCGTTTCCCGTACCGTATTATTTTCAACGGCTAGCTTAATTGTACGCTGTTCTAACAGTTTTCTGTTGATAACGGTCATTTCTCGCCTATCATGGTAAGAAAATCCTCTTCGGATATAATGGGTATTCCCAAATTTTGGGCCTTTTCCAGCTTAGCCGGCCCCATATTATTACCCGCCAGTAGGTAGTCCAATTTTCCACTGATGCCACTGAGGATTTTACCTCCATGCTGTTTTATGGTATCTTTTAATTGGTTACGGTCAAATTTCTCAAAGACCCCTGAAACTACGAAGGACTTGCCAACGAGCTCATTACTAATCAAATTTACAGCTTCTTCTTTTACTTCAAAGCATAGACCGGCTACTTTTAATTGCTCAATCAACTGCAGATTTTCCTCCTCATTGAAATATTCCAGAATGCTTTGTGCTATGCGTTCGCCGATTTCAGGAGCTTCAACCAACTCTTCATAGGTGGCATTTTGGAGGTTATTAATGTTTTTGAAATGACTGGCCAGCTTCTCTGCCACCGTTCGACCCACATAGCGAATTCCCAGTGCAAAGAGAACACGCTCAAAAGGGGTCTGCTTAGAGGCTTCTATGCCCTCTAGTAGATTGCGGGTGGAAAGATCCTTAAACCCTTCCAGTTTGAAGATGTCATCGTAAGTAAGCCGAAACAGATCTGCGGGAGTACGGATGAGACCCTGGTTAAAGAGCAAATGAATGGTTCTACCCCCTAAACTGTCAATATCCAGGGCATTACGATGAATGAAATGTTGGATCCGGCCTTTGATCTGGGGAGGACAACCTTTCACGTTAGGACAATAATGAACCGCTTCTCCGGGGTTGCGTTCCAGCTGGGTGCCGCATTCCGGGCAGGTGTCAATAAATGAAACAGGAGGGCTCTGCGGATCTCTTTTCTGCAAGTCAACCCCTGTTACTTTCGGAATTATTTCTCCTCCCTTTTCTATGAACACCGTATCGCCCAGGTGTAGGTCCAATCGCTCAATCTCATTGGCATTGTGTAGTGAGGCTCTTTTAACAGTAGTGCCCGCCAGCAACACCGGCTGCAGATTGGCCACCGGGGTGATGGCTCCGGTGCGGCCTACCTGATAGGTTATTTCTTGCAGGACGGTAGGCTTGTTTTCAGATGGAAATTTATAGGCAATGGCCCAGCGGGGATTTTTGGCAGTAAACCCCAAATTTTGCTGATCCTGAAAACTGTCGACCTTGACCACAATGCCATCGGTTTCCAGCGGCAGCTCAAACCTTTGGTGCTCCCATTGATCGATATACTCAAAAACCTCTTCCAATCCCTGACAACTTCTGTAGGTTGGCGACACATTAAAACCCCAGTTTTCCAACTTGGTGATGGCCTCACTATGACGACTAATTTGCAAATTCTCACCCATGAAAGAATATATATAACAGTCGAGTTTTCGCTGCGCTACCACCCTGGAATCCTGCATTTTTAAGGTTCCTGAGGCCGTGTTGCGGGGGTTGGCCAAGACGGACTCCCCGGCGGCCTCCCTTTCTTTATTCAAGTCGTGAAATACTTGATTAGGCATAAATACTTCACCTCTCACCTCAAAAGACTCTGGTATTTGGTGACCGGAAATACGCAGAGGCAGCGTCTTAATGGTGCGTGCATTGGCGGTGATCTCATCTCCTTTGGTGCCGTCGCCTCTGGTAACGGCTTGCACCATCACCCCGTTTTCGTAGGTAATACTCAAGGCAACGCCATCGAATTTGAGCTCACAAAAATATTGAAAATCGTGGTGCTGCAGCATCTTCTTCACTCGGTTGTCAAATTCCACCAGTTCCTCCTTAGAATAGGTATTCCCTAGTGATAGCATAGGGTACTTGTGCTGAACATGAGGGAAGTTCTTGGTGACCGCCCCTCCAACTCTTAGGGTGGGGGAATAGTCGTACTTCAGCTCGGGATACTGCTCCTCCAACTGCTGCAACTCCTCCAGTAATTGATCGAACTGATAATCTGAAATCTCCGAAACGTCTTGCTGGTAGTAAAGATCGTTATAGTAGTTGATCTTGTCTATCAATTCATCCACACGGTCTTTGGCCTGCGCGAAAGTCATACTAGAATCCATTTAGGGAGTTGTTCAGGGGTTTTTCTTCTTGAGGTAATCTTTCAGCACTATCTTATTATTGTCCCATTGGATATCGGCCATACGCCTGCTGGGATCGATTTCAACATATTGAATTTCCTCCGGCGTACCTGGGAGAGCTAGTACGTATTTGCGATTGGTCCAGGGCCAGTCCGGTTTAACATGCCAGGGGATTTCAATAATTTCTTGAGTCTTAGACCCTCGCATGATCCTTAAAGGGATGTGGTAAATAGCTTTGGTTCCATCCTCAAATTTGACGGCCAGGTCCACCGGCATGATCATATCACCGTAGCGAACCAGTGTAACGTAGGTACTGTCGCCCTGGGGGGAAATGGATTCTACGCCGTAGTCGATGGATTTTGTAGTGTTGATCCAATATTCCAGGTACCAATCCAGCTCCAGTCCTGAGATTTTCTCCATCACTCTTTTAAAGTCGTTGGGCTCGGGATGTCGAAATTTCCATTGGTCGTAATACCGCAAAAGACCTTGGCTGAAGGCCTCTTCTCCAATGATATAGCTCAACTGTCTTAGGAACACCGAACCTTTGCTGTATGCCGCTACACCATAAGCCTGATTGTGTAGAAAGTGGTCGGCATGGGTGGTCAACGGTTCTTCAATACCACTACGCACAATATGATAATAGCTATTATAATGCCCTACTTGATGATGAGGGTTTGCCTGCCTGCCAAAGAGGTGGGCTGTGACTTCGGCGGTGGCAAAATTGGTGAACCCTTCATCCATCCAGGCATAAAGACTTTCGTTAGTTCCCAGTACCATCTGATACCAGGAATGGAGCAACTCATGAACGGTGACTCCCACCAGGCTCGACAATTGACGATGGCCGGTAATCAAGGTGGCCATAGGGTATTCCATGCCACCGTCACCTCCCTGAATGACACTGTATTGATCGTAGGGATATTTGCCGAAATGCTCATTTACATATTGAAAAGCTCGAATGGTGTAATGTGGCAACTCTTCCCAATGTGCAGTTTGCTTGCCCGGTTGATAAAAGAAATGTAGGATGGGGCCGTTGGGAACCTGGGCCTGTACATGACGATAGTCCGGATCGGCGGCCCACATAAAATCATGGACATTGGGCGCTTTGAAGTGCCAGGTGAGTTTTCCTTTGACAGGGCTAGGATGGGCATTTTCAGCATACCCGTGACCAATTTGTTGAGCATTTTGCAGGTAACCGGTACCGGCTACAGTATAATCCTGGTCGATGGAAAGCTTAACATCAAAGTTTCCCCATACTCCGTGAAACTCCCTTGCGATATAGGGATTGGCATGCCATCCCATGTGGTCGTATTCTGCCAGTTTGGGGTACCATTGCGACATACTGTAAGCGATTCCTTCGCTATTGTCCCTGCCGGATCTTCTGATTTGCAGGGGGACCTGTCCCAGAAAGTCCATATTTAAAGTAGTGGATTGTTTAGGCATCAGTGGCTTGGCAAGGTCAACTTCCAGAATGGTGCCAGAGGTGTGATATTTGGTTTCTGCTCCATCCTGGAGGAGCTTATTTACCTTCAAATAACCAATTTCGTTTGCTTTCAAATTGCCAATGCGGTGGTTTACCCTGGGGTCGGGATCTTTGATATTCCGGGAACGCGTATCCATCATACTGCCCGGCTGGAAGGCATTGAAATACAAATGGTAAAATATTCGGTGCAGGGTATCCGGGGAGTTATTGGTGTAGATCAGGTTTTGAGTACCGGTGAATTGGTGGGTTTTTACGTCCATATCCACTTCCATGGTATAGTCCACCTTTTGTTGCCAGCGATAGTCCTGTGCTACTGAAAACAACATGGCGAAGTTCAAAACAGCAATGGTAAAAAATGATCTTTTAGTCATGAGCAAATGCCTAATTTTTGGTTGACCATATTATCAAATATACAAGGAATACGCCAGCATTAAGTTATAAACGGCTTATTAGTGGTACGAATGTGCGTGCGGGGAATCTGATTAATCTCAAATGAATTCGTATTTTAGCATCCATGGCTATGCAACCACAGGTTCAGATTGGCAAATGGCTGAAAAAGCTGGAGCAGGAAAGCTGGCAGCTGGAATTGTTGGTATCGGGCTTTACCATTTTTTTGCTGATCACCGCATTTGATGGCCTCACCGATTTCCGCAAGGAGTTCCAGTTTCATTTTGGACCGCAAGGGGCATTATTCGGGACTTTTCTTATGTTTCTGTATGTCGTAGCTGCTGGTATACTGGTGTTGATTGTGAATCTGGTTCTGCACCTGGCATTACGAGGGTTTTGGATCGGAGCTATTGGGCTAAGATCCGTAGGTCCTCATATGAAAATAGAGGAATTGAAGTATCATGAGTTCTTCGAAAAGAAACTCAAAAATTCTATGGTCAATATCGACGATCTGATAGTGAGATTAGATCGATTGTGCAGTGTGATCTTCTCCCTTTCGTTTTTAATAATATTTATGTTCCTGTCGTTCTTTGTGTTCATACTGGTATTGGCAGCTTCTATATGGGCTTTAAATGGCTTGATCAGTATTTCTCCAGAGTGGCTTGCGGTACCGCTGCGCATCGTCTTCATTATCGTTTTTCTGTTTTTTGTGGTAGGGGGACTACTGTACTTACTGGATACTTTAAGTCTGGGGATACTAAAGAAAGTAGGCTGGTTGCGCAGGGTATATTTTCCGGTCTATGTTTTTTTCAGCACCATTACCTTGTCCTTCCTTTACCGCAGCATCTACTATAATCTTATTGCCAAGTTCAATAAAGGCCTGCTCCGAATCATTTTAATTGTATACGTGTTGGTAATCTCCTTTTTCCCCTTCTTTGAATTTGATGACTACCGCTATTTTCCGGATAATACCTCCGCCAATAATATGGAGAGGGATTTTTACGATGACCAACGGCCGGAAAGAAAATTTATCTATTCAGCCAGCATACCCTCCATGACCGTGACGGACTCCTATATCTCACTGTTTATACGTTATAGTGTAGGGGATAATCCTGCTTTGGAAGCATACTGCCCTGATTTTGTGCCTGCAAAAAAAGGAGGGATCAAGGACGGGATCACCATATCGGACGGAAATTTCACACTTAATGCGCCGGATGTTGAAGAACCTTATCCGGAAAAGGCCCTGGAATGCCTGAAGGATTTTTATGCCATTTCCATTGATTCCAGGGAGGTGGAGGCGAACAAAGCTTATTTTTATATCCATCCTAATCGCGAAGAAAAAGGACTTTTGATGATGGTAAGCATTGAAAAATTAACAAAAGGGGCACATTCTATAGGAGTTCAACGGAGAGTTTTGCAAGATTCCGTGCTCCAAACAGAAGAATACGCAAACATTCCTTTCTGGAGGCAGTAAAGTTAGCTTTTAGGGTTTAATTAAGTAATTTTGTGGGGGGTTTTTAGAACGGTCAACAGTGAGTAAATATTTTATAATTGACTTTGACAGTACCTTTACAAAGGTTGAGGCATTGGATCTTCTGGGGGAGATCAGTTTAGCGAATTCCGAACATAAGGACGAAAAGCTGCAAAAGATCAAGGAGATCACCGATCATGGTATGGATGGTGGAATGTCATTCCGCGAATCACTTATCAAACGGCTTGAGCTACTGGAGGCTCGAAGGAAACATTTGGGAGAGTTAGTTGAGGCATTAAAGATTCGGGTGTCAAAGTCTTTCCACCGCAATTCCGAATTCTTCAAAGAACATGCAGATCGCATCTATATACTTTCCAATGGGTTTAAAGAGTTCATCGTACCGATCGTTACCGAGTATGGCGTGAAGGAGGAGCATGTGTTTGCAAATTCCTTTAAATTTGATGAACAGGATAACATCATCGGCTTTGATGAAGAGAATATCCTTTCAAGGAATAGTGGCAAGGCCGAACAGATCCAGCAGCTACAGCTCGCAGGTGAAGTTTATGTAATTGGTGATGGCTATACGGATTACGAGATCAAAGAGGCGGGACTGGCTCATAAATTCTATGCCTTTACCGAAAACGTGACCCGTAATAAGGTGATGGAGAAAGCAGATCATGTGGCCCCCAGCTTGGATGAGATCTTGTATGTAAACAAAATGAATAAGGCAATATCCTATCCTAAAAATCGCATTAAGGTGCTGCTGCTGGAAAACATCCATGCTCAGGCCGCAGCACGACTGCAGGAAGAAGGATACCAGGTTGAGGTGTACGATGGAGGGATGGACGAAGCCGAACTCAGCGAGCGTATCCGTAAAGTCTCCGTACTTGGTATTCGTTCCAAGACCCAAATAACCGCCAAAGTGTTGGAAAAAGCCCGGCGTTTATTGGCGGTTGGAGCCTTTTGCATTGGCACCAATCAGATCGATCTGGAGGCCTGCTTAAAAAAGGGGATTCCGGTGTTCAATGCTCCTTACAGCAATACCCGTTCAGTAGTGGAGCTGGCTGTGGCACAGATCATCATGCTGCTTAGAAAGATCCCAGAACGAAGTAAAGAAATGCACCAGGGTAAATGGCAAAAATCTGCCCAGGGCAGTTATGAGATCCGTGGTAAGAAACTGGGAATTGTCGGTTATGGTAATATTGGTTCTCAGCTGTCAGTACTGGCCGAGAACATGGGTATGGAGGTTTATTACTACGATTTGGTTGAAAAACTGGCTTTGGGGAATGTCCGTCGTTGCACTTCTCTGGATCAGTTGCTAGCGCTTAGCGATGTGGTATCTTTGCACGTAGATGGCAGACCTTCGAATCGTAAATTCTTTGGTCAGGAATGCCTGTCCAAAATGAAACCCGGGGCTGCTTTGATCAATTTAAGTCGCGGATTTATAGTAGATGTAGAGGCCTTGCGCGAATACCTGGACAACGGGCATCTGGTGGGAGCGGCTGTGGATGTTTTTCCTGAGGAACCCCGCACAAACAAGGACCTTTTTACCTCTTCCTTAATTGGGGCCCCTAATACCATATTAACACCACATATCGGCGGTAGCACTCAGGAAGCTCAGGAAAACATCGGGAATTTTGTTCCCGGTCAAATTATTGAATATGTCAATACAGGAAGTACTTCCAACAGTGTAAACTTTCCACAATTACTGCTGCCTACTTTGGAGAATGCACACCGCTTAATGCACATACATCACAATACTCCGGGCATCCTGGCTAAGATGAATCAGATCTTCGCCACACATAATATCAATATTGTTGGTCAGTACCTCAAGACCAATGAAAGCATAGGTTATGTGATTACGGATATAGATAAGGAATACAGCGACGAATTGATCAACGAGCTTAAGACCATCGAACACACCATCCGCTTTAGAGTGCTCTATTAAATTTTCCCTTGGTATTTGATGTTTGTGTTGGTGAAAATATTAACTTATCCCCAACATCAACATACCCGATATGACAGCAAAATCAACTTATAGCTTCTTCAACGATGTTGGGAGTTTTGTGGACAAAGCTGCCCGCTTCACCAAACACCCCAAGGGACTCATTGAGCAGATCAAGCAGTGTAACAGCGTGTACCATGTAACCTTTCCATTGCGCCTGCAAAAAGGTAAGTTCAAGGTAATCGAGGGGTATCGGGTACAACACAGCCATCATAAATCACCGGTTAAAGGGGGGATCCGCTATAGCTCCGGGGTAAATGAGGATGAGGTCAAGGCGCTGGCAGCCTTAATGTCTTACAAATGTGCTTTGGTTAATGTGCCTTTTGGCGGAGCCAAAGGAGGGGTTAGGGTAGAACCCTCGGAATATACGGTGGATCAACTTGAGCGTATTACCCGCAGGTTTACCTCCGAATTGATCAAAAGAAATTTTATCGGGCCGGCAGTGGATGTTCCTGCTCCCGATTACGGAACCGGCCCTAGAGAAATGGCCTGGATTGCCGACACTTACATGACCTTTAATTCCGAGCAGGTTAATGCCTTGGGATGCGTTACCGGTAAACCTCTGACACAACACGGTATTAGGGGCAGGAATGAGGCTACCGGAAGGGGAGTGTTTTTCGGGTTGCGCGAGGCTGTGGATTCCTATGAGGACATGCAAAAGTTGGGATTGCACCCTGGTCTAGGGGATAAGACGGTGATTATCCAGGGCTTGGGAAATGTGGGATATTACACTGGCATCAACCTTCAAAAACAGGGGTCCACTATAATTGGTATTGCCGAATACAACGGGGGAATATATAATGAAGGTGGTCTTGACATAGAGGAAGTACACCAGCACCGAATGGATACCGGTAGCATTCTGGATTTTCCGGGAGCTAAAACCATAAAGAACGGCCAGGACTTATTGGAATATGCCTGTGATATTTTGGTTCCGGCTGCTTTGGAAAACCAAATTACCACCAAAAATGCCTCAAAAGTTCAGGCTAAAATAATCGGAGAAGCGGCCAACGGACCTATTACCGCAGAGGCTGAGAAAATACTACTGAAAAATGGAGTATTTATTATTCCGGATTTGTACCTCAACGCCGGAGGGGTTACCGTGTCCTATTTTGAATGGCTCAAGAATATCAGCCGGGTGTCCTTTGGTAAGATCAATAAAAAGTATAATGAGCTCAACAACCAGTTGATGGTCGATGCTATTGAAGACGCTAGCGATACCAATCTGCCTTATAAACAGCGTATGCAACTGATAAAGGGTGCAGGAGAGTATGAATTGGTGGATAGCGGGCTGGAAGGCGTAATGGTGGGCGCCTATCACGAAATCAATGAGATCCGTAAGAAGGACAATGTTGATGATCTGCGCACTGCGGCATTTATCAACAGTATCAATAAGATCGCGGTAAGCTACTTGGAATTGGGAGTATTCCCATAAAAAACAAAAAAGGCTGGATAAACCAGCCTTTTTTATTTCACCCAGCTTGAGTTGGAGGTTTATTAAACCTCTGTAAGACAGGATTTGAGCTATTTGCAAATCGCAACCCTCCACTGTTAACCTGAAATGTAAACATTCCGAGGCCCCGACAAATCGGGGTGAGGCCCGGTTTTGAAAACAAACTCACTCGGTATTTAATAACTGTTAGGTTTAAAAAACGTGTCCTAACCCAAGTGGGTAATTCCTTTCAATAATGAATAAAGGTACTACTATTATCTTGTATTAAACGGCTGCATCCGCAAAAAATTCTACCCTTGTAAGAGAAATTGTAAAACAAAACCTGTCCTTGAACATCAAAGTTTGCGTTATTTGCAGCCTGCTTCTCCACAGTTGATGCTATGAGATCCCCAAAAATATACTTTACTGCCGGACCCTCTGCCCTATATTTTACGGTAGAAGAGCACCTAAGATCGGCCTTTAAGCTACAAATCCCCTCAATCTCGCATCGCAGTAAACAATTTTCCCAACTATATGAGGAAACAGAGGAGTTGTTGAGAACCCTGGTAGGCCTGCCTCAGGACTATCACCTGTTCTTTACGGCATCCGCCACCGAAGTTTGGGAACGTATTCTGCAATCCTGTGTACAGGATTATAGCCTTCACTTGGTCAATGGGGCCTTTTCCAAACGTTTTTATAAGATTGCCCAACAGCTGGGTCTGAACCCCGTTTCAATATCTGCCGAGCCCGGATCGATAGTAACCCCAAATCATTTAGAGCAGGCTGTTGAACCGGAACTATTGGCTGTTACTCACAATGAAACCAGTACCGGGACCCATCAGCCATTGGAACATCTGACCCATGTGAGAAATAGATTCCCCAATACCCTAATTGCGGTAGATGTGGTGTCTTCATTCCCACAAGTCGACCTGCCTTTCGAAGCCATTGATTCAGCGTATTTTTCCGTACAAAAGTGCCTGGGTCTACCAGCTGGATTGGGTGTGTGGCTGCTAAACAAGCGCTGCATTGATAAAGCCTTGAGTGTACGAACCACTAGCCATACCGCTTATCATGGAATTGCCTCCTTGTGGGAGAAATACCAGAAATATCAAACACCTGCTACTCCTAACGTACTATGCATTTATTTACTGAACCGAGTACTGCACGATATGCTGCTGAAGGGAATAGACCGCATTCGTATGGAAGGGCGTTACAAAGCGGCTGTCCTCTATCAAATGTTGGAAAATCATCAGGTGATCCAACCTTTTGTGGAAGTTCCTGAGTGGCGTTCACAAACGGTGATCGTGGGGCAGGGTGGAAGTTATGTAAGGGGATTACTGGAATATCTGGAGCATCATGGCCTGGTTTTAGGCAAGGGCTATGGTGATTTTAAAGATCAACATCTGCGAATTGCCAATTTTCCTACACATTCCAAAGAGCAGGTAGAACTGTTGGTAGATAAAATAAATGCCTACAATGGCTGATCTACTGCGCTAAGATCTGGGAGAGAGTTAATGAATTGGTAATCAAAATGCTAGACTGCTATTTTAGGTAGTTTTTCTTCATTTATTACATATCTGCGAGTTGACTGTAATTGAGGTTTTACTTTATTCGTTAAGCTAATAAGTTGTGCTTTGAAAGGGGAAGTCTTTAAACCAAAACATGGTTGTATTGTCAAAACAGGTAGAAGCAACGAACGAATACTTGGAAGACCACGAGTTAATTGAAAAGCTGAGCGGGAAAGAAACCCGTAATTTCGCTTTTAATCAATTGGTGAGAAAGTATCAGGAGCGGATATATTGGCATATTCGCAAGATGGTATTGGATCACGATGATGCCGATGATGTGGTACAAGAGGTATTTATTAAAGTTTGGAAGAACCTGGACAGTTTTAGACAAGATTCCAAATTATACACCTGGATATATCGTATCGCTACTAACGAGTGCTTGAACTTTCTTAAGAAGAAAAAAAGGGCCTCCTTTTTTTCTATTGGTGATTATGAAGACGTGTTCGTGAGCAAGTTGGACCACAGCGTGTGTATGGATGGAGATCAGGTGGAGATCAAATTGCAAAAAGCACTTCTAACATTGCCGGATAAACAGCGCCTGGTATTCAATTTGAAATATTTCGAAGAAATGAAGTATGATGATATGGCTGAAATAACCGGAACCAGTGTGGGCAGCTTAAAAGCGAGTTATCACCATGCCGTAAAAAAAATTGAAGAGTTTTTAAATAACGATTAAACCTAAGCATTAAATTATTGTCAAAGGTTTGAAAATGGTCATAAAACAATGAAAAAGTACCGATTAGATGACATAAATAAGGGTAGGGTCTTTACAGAGCCCCCGGAAGGGTATTTCGATAAGTTACCGGGGATCATTCAAGCCAAAACCGCTAATAAAGGCTCTGAAAAGGCCAAGACCTACTGGATAGGAGCTTTACGCCTAATACCCGCTGCCGCTGCAGTGGTGCTTATTTTGTTCTATACGGGCATTTTTGAGGCCAACCAGGTGAACGATGTGGATGAATTGCTGGCCCAGGTCAGCACCGAAGATATCATTGACTACCTGGGTTCAGTAGATCTGACTACTGAAGAAATATTGGAGGAAGTGGATTTTAACGAATTGTCCTTGGAGTTTCAAAATGCTGAAGGAGATGTGCTGATGGAAGGTCTGGAGTTGGATGATGATTCATTGATGGAATTGTATGGAGATTTGGATGACGATGAATCTTTAATGTAAATGCTAGAGAAATATTAAGAAAATGAAAAATATATTGATCATATGGGTTTTGGCTTTTTTGGGTACGGGCGTTTACGCTCAAAACCCCAAAGCCAAAGAAAAGATTGAAAGCGCCAGGATCGGCTTTATAACGGAACGATTGGGCCTTACACCTGATCAAGCTGAGAGATTTTGGCCCTTGTACAATGAGTTCCGCATCAAAAATCAACAGGCGGCGGTCGACTTAAGATCGTACCGGACGTCTATTGATATTAACGAAATGACGGAGGAACAAAGCAAGAGGCTAGTGGAATTAGATCTACAACTAAAGCAGCGCAGACTGGATCTGGAGAAGGAATATTCCCAAAGAATGCTGGGTGTTATCAGCAATCAACAGGTAGCTTCCCTTAAAAGAGCCGAACGCGACTTTAGAGATATGCTTAGAAGACGTATTCAGCAGGCCAGGCAACAACAGCTAAGACAAAGACGATTACAAAACAGTGATCAAATGAGGGACCGACTAAGAGATAAATATAGAGATTAGCTGACTGACTCCCATCCATGCACTATTTAAGATCAGTATGCGCCAGGGCTTATGCCTTGGCCTTCTGCTTATTGTTGAGTATACCCCTTTGTTCTCAAGACACCAATTTATTGCTGGACGAAGAGCCTATTGATGACTTGGATACTCTATCCTTGTTTCAATTAATTGATAGTTTGCTATTACTTGAGGCCAGCAGAACTTCTCAATTCTCTTTGCATATTGGCTATACCTCCGAAGTATCCAATGCCGGCCGCACTCTAGAGGTTAAGCAGTACGGATTCAATCCCGGTATTTCCTATTTCCATAAGTCCGGTATGTATGCTGACGTGACCGGCTACTGGAACAGTCAGCTGGACCCCAAGTACGACCTCACTGTGGTATCAGTAGGGTATTTAGGGGCTCTGAGCAAAGTTTTTACTTACACGGTTTCTTATGACCACAGCTTTTTTACGGAACTAAATCCCCAGTTGGACCTGCCGCCCAGGATCATAGAATTATTACTTCCCCCTTTGCTCAACAATACAATTTCCGGGGGACTGGATGCGGATTTTAACCATATAGAGTTAAGTACCGATTACGCCTTCCTTTTTAATGAAGAGAGTGCGCATCGTCTGCAATTTGCCCTCACCGGGGATTTTAAAAAGAGTGGGTTTTGGTTTTTGGACCGGGTTTCCTTAAGACCCTCTGCCTCCGTTTTATTGGGCAACCAGGACATTATCAGCGTTAGTTATAGCCCCAATACCCTGGCCGATACCCGATTTCCCTTCGTAATTGAGGAGTCCAATGCTTTTGGGATTATGAACTATCAGCTAAGTGTGCCCCTGTCTTTATCAAAAGGCAAATTCCATTTGGTTTTTGATTACAATTATAATATTCCTCAATCTCTTCCTGGAGAAAAGTTCGAATACGACAACAATAGTTTTTTTAGTGTAGACCTTTACTATAGCTTTGCTATTGGCTCCAAAAAGAGCATCTTTGAGTAGGGCAGTGCCTGCCTGTAAGATGCACCTATGAGTTACATAACTCTCTTTCAACTTAATACTCTAATTCAAAGCACTCTGGAGCAGCAACTTCAGCCAAGTTATTGGGTGGTTGCTGAAATCAGTGAGATGCGAGTTGCACCCAAAGGCCATTGTTATCTGGAGTTAGTAGAAAAAGACGGGGAGCACCTAACGGCAAAAATAAGAGCCAATATTTGGGCTTATGATTATCGGAATCTTAGCAACTTTTTCCAAAACGTTACCGGTAAGAAGCTGCAGCCTGGTATGAAGATCTTAGCCAAAGTGAAGGTGGAATATCATGAAGTGTTTGGGATGAGCCTGCATATTCGTGACTTGGATCCTAATTTTACCATGGGTGAACGAGCTCGTCAACGCCAATTGGTAGTGGAACGGCTCACCCGCGAAGACCTCTTAGGACGAAACAAACAGTTGGCCTTACCTCTGGTGCCGCAAAGGATAGCGGTAATCAGTGCGGAAACCGCTGCGGGTTATGGCGACTTTATGCATCAATTGGTGCAGAATCAATGGGGCTATCACTTCCAGGTAAAGTTGTTTAAGTCCGCAATGCAGGGCACCGAAGCGGTCAGTTCCATTAATTCTTCTCTGGAAAAGATCTATCAGCAGGCTGATGAGTTTGATCTTTTAGTGATAATTAGAGGCGGCGGGTCTCAGGTGGACTTGGATTGCTTTGACCACTATGACTTAGCCGCTATGGTGGCACGTAGTCCATTACCAGTGGTTACAGGCATCGGCCATGAGCGGGACCAAACGGTATTGGATCTAGTTGCGCATACCCGCCTAAAGACCCCGACAGCGGTAGCGGAGTTCCTGCTTTCTGGAATGAATGCGGTTGAACATGAATTGAACGAGTTAAGTCAGCGGCTTAGACGGGCCGCGTTGCTGCAATTGCAAACTCAAGATCATGCATTAACCAAACTGAAAGCTAATTTGGAACATAAGTCCTTAGCGCTTATTCAAAAACTGGACCATCGGCAGGACCTGCTGCAGCAAAAATTGGTGGCGGCTACACGTCGTGTCATACAACACGGTAATCAGGAATTAAAGAGTATGGAAGGAGTTTTGAAAAGCCAACCATCAAGGTTGCTGAAGCAAGAGCATCAATTGCTTGCGGCTTTGGAAGACAAGATTAAGCTGGCCGATCCCCGGCACATTCTTAAACGCGGATTTACCATAACTTATCGCGAGGGCACGGTGTTAAAGCCTGGAGATGAGGTAGCACCCGGTGAGCAAATCGAAACCCGTACCCACACAGCACTTATAAAAAGTAAGGTATTACAAGTAAATAGAAATGAGTGATCAGAAATTAAATTATAAACAGGCCATACAAAGGATTGAAACCCTGGTTTCAAAAATCGAAGGCGATGATCCCGATGTCGACAATCTGTCGGAAATGGTCAAAGAAGCTTTGGATTTGCTAAAATACTGTAAGCAACATCTGAAAAACACCGAGAACGATTTGAATGAGGCCCTTCAAGGCTTAGAATAGCGCCTCTGACTTAGTACCTGATACTCTAGCAGCAGTGTCCAGCAATAGGCTTCACAACGGTACTTAAGATGAAAAAAGGAATGGGCCGTGCATTTTCTCCAACGGACTTTCTGAAAAGCTGTCAGCATCCCTGCCTGAAAGAAATAAAAACGGTTGAATTGCCTGGGCAAACCTTCCGGAAGCAGCAGTTCATGAGGTTCAAGCTCCATCCGTAGCAAACAAGTGTTCAACAGCAATAACTCCATAAAATCAGCATGCCGGTGGTCATACTGTTCCAAGTGCATCTTAAGACTTTCAGCTAGTTGACGATGTTGCGGGTGTGGGAATCTCGATACCAGACGCGCCAGATGATAGAGTATCACCAGAGGATGGTTATAGTTAGGTGAAACTTCAAAAGGCCTCAACAGATAGTCTTTGCGGTTGAGTACTAATTGCAGGAATTCCAAGGAATCTTTATCATATTGACTCCAGGGATACTCGCGGCTTCTCATAAAGGCCAATACATTGCTGATCACGCAGGCATCCATTTCAGGAGCAAGCTTTTTGCCAAAGAATGTGGGGTAAGCCCTGAGATGGCGGTATTCCATAGGAGTGAGCGGTGAAGTCTCGCGGTCCTTTGGGTAGTGCCCCTCAATTTTCTTTTTAAGCCACAGTGACTGCCGCTCGCTGAAATTATTAGTAAGATGCACCAGGCAGCTGTCGTCCGTATCATCCGGAATAGCAAATCGATCCCATCGGTGCAGCAGCCAGCCACCCGGAAAATGCCGGGAAGGATTGGTCATCCAAAAGTTATAACTACCCTCTCCCTTCCAATGCTGATACCGGGGTTGTGCGCTCCGGACAGCGACAACTATTTCTTCGATCTGGGATTTAGAGATCTCATCCAGGTCGTCCTGCAGTTCCAGCAGGGTATAAACAATCAGGGTACTAAAGAAAATATTGTTGTCTTCTCGACGATAAGGTAACCAACTATGAATTCTCTGAGAGGGGAACAGTCCGTCCGCATAATACTCATGACCTAGGCATTGTAGTGCAGCTATTTGATGAACAATTTCCTGATTGGTCATACCTGCTAGCTTTGTGGTATTAGCGTTTTACCATTCCAACGATAGCGATTGTTAAGCACACCGCCTAAGGCATACCGATCTGTACCGAGTGACATGAAATCAAGGTTGCCATTTAGCAGGTTCTTCCCGATGTCATTTAAATGCAGTTCATTTTCCCCATCAATGGCGGCACGTAAGGAGTTCAGGATCTCTAGATACAGTAAATCGCCCAAGCCCCAATCGCCTTGCGACAGCAATAACTCCCTAATTACACTACTGGTGTTTTTGGGTCCATCTTTCAGTAAATACAATATATGTTGCTGCAGGGCACCCAAGCCATTAAAAACGGAGGGGAACCTTGAGAAATAAAGCTCGCGGGCGCTTTCCCAGTACGGGAAAGCCGGCGATGGGCTAAGTTGGGCCAGCTCATGTGGTTGGTGGCCCGAGTAGATAGACCAGACATCTTGGGCCCTAATTAAGTCGTTGACGGTCAGAAGCTTGGATAAAGGAATGATCTGCTGAAAATGATGGGGTGAAAACTGACCCAATCCCTTAAAATCTGGAATGGCCGGGAACTCGTTGATGCATATCAGATGGACCTGCGTGGATCGAAGTGATTTTTGTGATATCCATGCTAAAACACCCATCAGATTGATCTGACAAAAAAGATCATACTCAAACCACAGTGTTACCCGTTGGTAGCTGGAAATTGCTTCCAACTTTTGCAATTCAGGAGTCATGACTTCCCGGTATTTTTTGGCCTTGACGGTGGAAGCAATTGAGGAAATTTTCTGATCGAAATAGTGGGCACGTATATTCCAGAAGGACGTGGAACAAATGTCGCCGTGTACCGGTCCAGTGCATAAGGCTTCATTCCAAACTACCAGGTCACCTGGTATTCCGGACTGGCGAAAATTTGCTGCGGTTCCTTCTCCATTCAATACGTGAAGTTCCGACATGGATCTTAGCTTAGATAAAACCGTAAATTATACTTTTTATCTAGAGCACAAAGCGATAGGTAAATTTAACCAAGAAGATATTGTGAGGGGTTGCACTGGGATCCAACCAGTCTTTAACGGTTTCAGAAAAAGAGAAGTTATCCCTTCCAGGATCTTCAGTAAGCTCTTTATTCCAAACCAGAAACAAGGTGGAACCGGGTTTGTATTCCCATCGTAAAACCAGGTTGGATCGGTATTGCATAAAATCAAAATCAGGGTTAAAAATGGTATAGTCGGTGGAGCCGTCGCTGTTTTCGTCAATCTGATATTCGTCTTCCTGCTGATCAAAACTGATCTCATTGGCAGTAAAGGCATGGAATCGTTCCTGGTAGCTATCGTTAATGGGGTCGGTGACTCGTTTAAATTCCGAATAAGTGCCTTTTGATCTAAATGGTTGTCCGTAATACTGGAGGGACAGATTGGGCAGGATACTGTAATTAATCCGAATGGATACACTTGCGGTGTTTTGATCAATCCTGGCGGTGATGTACCGGGGGTCTTCACCAAACTCCGTAGTAGTTACATACTGTTGTTTGTCAACAGACTTTTCATAGAAAGGGGATAGGGATATACTTAAAGAATTAATGGGTTGAAACTCTATATCCATATCAAAACCATGACCCCTCAAAAAGTCTTCATTTCCCCAGAAGAACCAGGGATTGGCATTCACTCTCAATTTCTTGCGCTCATCGGAGCCGAACCACACCCATAAATTGCCGGTGCCGGGATACTTAATGGAGGGCCCCCCACGGAGATCGGCAGTAGAGATGCGGGAACCACGGATGGTTGATCCCATGCTTAGCCTCCAATAGTTGTTAAATTGGGAATGCGCATTGATATTGCCACCGGTTCGGGTATTGGTACCCTGGAAATTCCAATCGGAGAACTGATTGAAATTGATCCTTACGCTCCTGAAAGTTTTAGTGGGTTTCAGAATAGGACGATATCCCATCCAAACCCATTGGTTGATAAGGTCGCTGCTGCGGATGAACCCTACATCGTTCAAAGCCATCTCTGGCGATCTCCAGGTGCCACCGGTCTCAAATTGAATTTTACCATTCCCTCCTTTACCAAACTTTAACATACCACCAGTGCCGGTGAGAGAAGTACGAGTAGAGTCCACACTGACGTGGTCAGCATCGGTTCGTTGGAAGAAACGCTCGCTTGAAGTTTGGGAGTTAAGAATGGCTTCGGCAGTACCATTAACTCTGCTCATGGTGAAATTTCCGGCCACATAATAAGTTCTGTCCTTCCAGTTGTGAATAAAATCCAAACCTCCGGTGTAGGCCGATTTATGCAGAAATTCCAAATCGGGTTCGTCTAGTCTGCGGTTGGTGGAGGTGATCATGGCACCGATCTGGGTGTTCCCCTCGTTGAAGTCTTGCTGGACCCGGCTCACAAAGTAATTGGTAAGAGGCTCTACGGTTACCTTTCGGCGGTCCCCCTCATGGTCGATGGTGGCCTCTTCCCTGCCGGTTACGCTTTCCACTATACCTATAGACAGTCCTTTTTTTGTTTTACCGGTGAGCTTCAATGCCCCCAGGATGGAGGTGCGATCAGGACGGTCGATATATTCATTATCCGCCAGATCCGGAAAGTATTGCGGCGACCGGCCAATTCTACGGGAATGAAATAGGCGGTCCCTAGAGAAACTGCCGCCCCAGGCCGATTGTGTTAATCTGAAGTTCAATATGTTACGGCCTTCTACGAAAAACGGACGTCGCTCATTGAAGAATACCTCAAAAGCAGAAAGATTAACCTGCGAAGGATCGGCCTCTACCTGCCCAAAGTCAGGATTTATGGTAAAATCCAAGGTAAGATCACTGGTAATACCAATTTTGCCATCCACCCCTACATCCAGCATTTCATCTTTTCCGGTAGCGAAGGGATTCCCATCTTCTTTTTCAAATCGTTCCATTTTAGCCAAGACATAAGGGGCGATTTCCAGTTGCTTTTGGGGCTTAATCCCTGATATCCCTCGTAATTCTCCGAATAAATGTACCCATCCGGGCGCATCAACCGGAACGTGCTGCCAGGTAGAGCGCTCCTCTTTACGGAAATACCGTCGGGTTAATTGCAGGCCCCATACGTGGTGTTCTTTATTGCCAAAGCGCAGTTGGCTTAACGGAATACGCGCTTCTCCTGTCCAGCCTTCCTGGTCCACCGCAGTTTTGGCAAACCAAATTGGATCCCAACTGCTGTCCCAATTATTGCCATTGTTGGTTACGGCTTCATCGCTGATAACGCCGGAAGCGCTTAAGGTGAAGGAGAACGCAGTAAGATGGTCGAAGTAGCTATCGATGTTAATCTCCACCCAGTCCCCTTCAAAGCCATCCCTTCTGGACATTCGGCGTACAATTTTTTCCGGTTCCTTATCGTAGCATTTGAATGCCAGATATAAATTTTTATCGTCGTAAAGGATTTTAAACTTGGTAGGTTCAGCCGGTGCTTCTCCACTGTTAGGCTGCCATTGCACAAAATCTCCTCCCCATTCTACCTGACTCCAAGCTTGATCGTCAATTATCCCGTCAATAGTGGGTGCGGCTTGTGAAACCCGGGCGGTGGTGTAGACCTTTTTCTCTGATGTCGAACCGTTTTGTGCAAAACCGGTGCAACAAAGGCAAAAAGCCAACAGCAGGTTGAGGAAGAGGTTATTCACGGGTTAGTTTAGGTTTCAGTTTCTACTACGAGAATAAGGGGAGGGTAGTATATCGGAATAATACTTTTTTTTCGGATACCCCCCAAATTGGGGGACATTGATTCATGTAACCCACTTACTCTTTGATCCAAAGATTGTACTTGCCTGAAAATAGTTGCATCTCCCGAATAATTTTTTGAAATAATGACAACATTTTACGAAATCTTTCGTAGATAAGTTTGTAATACGAAGAACTTCGTATAAATTACCAAACAAAGATTAACGATGAAAAAGAAATTGCCTAAACCCACGGAAGGGGAGTTGGAGATTTTAAGAATAATCTGGGAGCAAGGCCCCAGTACGGTCCGTGCGGTTAACGACCGCTTGTCGACAATGAAGGAGGTAGGGTATACCACTACCTTGAAGATCATGCAAATTATGGCGGAGAAAGATTTATTGAAGCGCGATACCAGTGGCAAAACCCATATCTACCATTCTTCCGTAAGTAAGCAAAAGACCCAACAACAGTTGGTCGATCGGTTGATGGAGGCCGCTTTTGGAGGTTCAGCTATGCAATTGGTGATGCAGGCCTTGGGTAACAAGCCGTCTACCGCGGAAGAAATAAAGGAAATCAGAGCCTTTTTGGATCAATTAGAAGGAGGTAAAAAATGAATAATGTCAGTTTCATATCCAACGAGATTATCAATGCCCTGGGGGCTACTTTAGTACATTCCATTTGGCAAGCCGCTATCATTGGGCTGGTGTTGTTGGTCATCCTGAGAATGGTACCTAAAAGCAATGCGCAGTTGAAGTATTGGCTGGCGCTTACCGCTTTGGCAGGAGTGGTGTTTTGGGGAGGGTATACTCTTAAAGAGCAGGTACAATCGATAAGACCATATGACATAGCCACTGCAGAGCAGCTGACTGCTCTCTGGGAAATTTCTCCCAACCTCGCGGTGGCCCAGAACTATGGACTGGGTGTGGTTCAGAATTATACCTTGGAATTTATGACAAAATTGCAGCCTTACATGACCACCTTAGTGGTCGTATGGTTTCTAGGAGCTCTACTATTACTAGTGCGGTTGCAAGGAAGTATGATCTACCTCAGCAAACTTCGCCGCAGCCAATTACAGCCATTGCCACAAGATTGGGTGTGGAAGGTTCAGGAATTAGCTCATCAGCTGCGCATACATAAGACGATACAAATCGCCGAATCTGCGCTAGCTCAAGTGCCCATGGTTATCGGCCATATAAAACCCATTATTCTATTGCCGGTAGGTATAATAACCGGTTTGCCTGCCAGAGAAGTGGAAGCGGTTATCGCTCATGAGCTGGCCCATGTTAAACGATACGATTACCTTATTAATATCCTGCAAACCATCGTAGAATCACTGCTATTCTTTAATCCCGTGGTATGGTGGATCTCACAAGTGATCCGTAAGCAGCGAGAACATTGCTGTGATGATCTGGCGGTGAAATGCTGTGGAAACCACCTGATCTACGCACATGCTTTAACCAACTTAGGTGCTTGGTCATTGCAAACACCTTCTATGAGTATGGGGTTGTTTAAAAGTAAAGGTGAACTGCTACAAAGGGTTAAGAGGTTGGTTTATCCTCACCACCGTGCCAGTATTAAAGAGAAGTGGATTCCTGCCATGATCTTGGGAGTTGCCATTACCTGCCTTACCTGGTATTCCTTAAAGGTCCAAGCGCAACTGCAACCTGCAACTCCCACTTTGGAAGCCAATTCACAGACTTTAGAAGCCTTTGAAGAGCTTAAGTATGTAACTGATGTGGCTTGGGACACTTTGCCCTCCCCTAAAGGTATTGATGAGGATATTGAAGAAGTTGATCCCCCGGTAATAGCGGAAGAGCAGGAGTGGGTTGAGGAGGACTATCTGACCGATTTTGAGTTTGTAATGCCCGATGTGGACTTTGATTTTGTGATGCCTGATTTTGAAGTGATGGTACCGGATTTTGATTTTGATGTGATGGTTTCGCCCGATATTGTTATTCCGCCGATTCCTGACATAACGGATGCCATGGTGGATATAGAAACTATAGTAGATGTCGAACTGCCGCAGATTTTTATGGATCTGCAGGAAGCCAAGGTATTCGCATATGGTCAATTGAATGATACCACCCGTAAAAAGATCGAGGAGGCATTAGAATCGCAAAGAGAAGCCTTGGACCGTGCAAGAGTCGAGCAGGCCGAAGCTTTGGAACGTGCCCGAGAAAAGTTGAGGGAATCGCTGGAGCAGGAACGTCCCGAGGACCTGACAGAGGAAGAGTGGGAAGAAGCCAAGCAGCAAATACGGCGTGCAGAGCGATCCTTGGAACGGGCTATGGAGCAGTCCGAACGATCCTTGGAGCGTGCACTGATGAACCAGGAACGGGAACTGTCCATGCATCTGGAACATGCTCGCAGGATGAGGGACCAGCAAAAAATGACCCGAGAGCATTTGCGCAGGGCTCACCGCCACGAGCGTGAGCGCATGGCCCGTGAGATAGCCCGTGAACACCGTCATATGGCGCGCCGTACACATGAATCAAAGTTAAGACATGAACTGGTAGAAGATGGTTTGTTGGACCATCACGACTCCGACCTCAAGTTGGTGTTTAAAAAAGACCTGATCAAAATAAACGGTAAGCAGATAAAGGACCCCTTGAAAGAGAAGTATCGGGATATTCTGGATGAGATGTACGGGTCTGGGAGTCAAGGAGAGCTGGAGTTCAGCAACTAACTGTTATATATGTTATACGTTGTGGATTACCCTGACTTCAAAAGAGTCGGGGTTTTTTTAAACAATAAAATACCTCAAGGCGAATAGGAAGGTGAGCACATACATGATAGGGTGCACTTGTCGCCCCTTGCCCTTAAACAGTTTTATAACCGTGTAAAGGATAATTCCCCAGGCTATTCCGTTGGCAATACTGTAGGAGAAGGGCATCATGATCACCACCACCATTGCCGGTAAAAGCTCTTCCAGGTCATCAAAATTGACTTTTCTTAAGGAATCCATCATTAAAATGCCCACCATGATGAGGATGGGGCTGGTGGCTGCACTGGGAATCATGGCGGCAAAGGGAGCGATGAAAATAGCCAACACAAACAATATGGCCACAATCACAGCGGTGAGCCCGGTTCTGCCTCCGGCTATGATCCCGGCGCCGCTTTCAATATACGTGGTTACTGTCGAAGTACCCAGCAGAGAACCTACTGTGGTAGCGGTGGCATCGGCCATTAAGGCTTGATTTATTCGTGGCAGGTTTCCATGTTCATCCAACATGTTGCCTTTGTCGGCTGTACCCAATAAGGTGCCTATAGTGTCGAACAGATCCACTAGAGTGAAGGAGATTACCACCATGAATAGCGTGAACAGGACGCTCCATATACCGACTTCCTCGCCTTGTACAAAAAGACCTTTGAAATCCAGTTGCAGGAAAGTGGGAGCTAAAGTGAGTCCCTCAAAATCAAATTCCTGGGGAATGTGCGTCACTCCTAAAGGGATTCCTATCAGGGTTACCGCCACAATACCGATGAGCATGGCGGTCTTAACCCTAAACAGCATAAGTACCGCCAGCAAAACAAACCCCCCTATGGCCAGTAATACCGCTGAGTCCTGCATACTACCCAGTTGCAATACCTGTGCAGGGGCATTCAAAATTAGCGGTACCATATCCGTGATCTGATCACTACTAAAGCCGTAGACAATATCCAATATAGGCCCTTGGTTTACCCGGATGATGCCGGCATTGTTTAAACCGATGAAGGCAATGAACAAACCGATCCCCGCGGGAATGGCATGCTTGATGGTTTTGGGAATAGCATTCACAATGGCAGTACGGGTGCCGGTTAAGGTCAGTACAATAAACAAAATTCCGGAAATGAATACAATGGCCAAAGCTTGCTGCCAGGTATATCCCATGGTTAATACGATGGTGAATACGAAGAAGGCGTTGAGCCCCATTCCCGGGGCCAGGGCAAAGGGGTAATTTGCATATAAACCCATTACCAGGGTGCCGATGGCAGCTGCCAGACAAGTGGCGATCAGTACGCTCTGATAATCCATTCCAGCCTGTACCAGCATTGAGGGGTTGACGAAAATGATGTAACACATGGTAAGGAAGGTGGTGATACCGGCAATCAACTCTCGTCGAAATGTGGTTTGATGCTCGTGCAGCTTGAAGGCCATAGAAGAACTATTTGATGGAGTTAGTTCCTAAAGAAAAAGCAAATTGCTTATAATTACAAAACCATCAGCTTAGGGTCATATTGTATAAACTAATTTTTCCAATTACTTTGCTAGTGGGGGTGATGGGGAGCTGCGCTTCTCAGGGCACTAAAGGTACCTTACTGTCCCCCACTGACCCCCAGTCAACCTACCTGGAACAAAGGGATCAGTGGTTGGCCAGGGATCGGGATTTATCATTTGATGCCGAGGTAGTGCTAAGCGCTAAAGAAAAGGCTTTGAATAAGCAATTGGTCTTGCTAAGGGATTCTATGATAGGCCAGTATCGGGATCAGCACTTTTTCCCACCTGCTCGCTACTTTTTCCAAAGCCAGGAGCACATTGAACAAACCCAGCTTTTCAAGATCCTCAGGAATATGCCCAAAGGTGGAATTTTGCATTTGCACGGGGCGGCATCCGGGGATGCCGAATGGGTAGTTGATCAAGTGGTGGGCGATCCTAACGCGTATGTCTATTGGACCGAATCGAACGATACTTTTACCAAAGGTCAAATACGCTTCTTTGCAAAGAATGAGGTACCATCCGGTTTTCAATCCGCTTCTTATCTGGACGCTCAAGTAACCAACTTCCGGGACTCCCTCAAATCTCTGTTGACTTTTGATGCTAATATGGATAGGGACTCGGTGAATATCTGGGGGGAGTTCGAGATGGTATTCAATCGACTTTATGGCTTTGTCAGTTATCAGCCGATGTTCAAGAAATATTTTCTCCGGGCATTTCAAAATTTAGTGGATGACGGTATTCAACATGTTGAGATAAGGGGAATTTTCAATCAATTGTATGATCTGAAGCAATCCCATGAGTATTACAACCGGGATTCTACGGTAGTTTATTTTCAAGAAGTAGCTCAGGCCATGCAGGAGATCGAACCTGCCTTTACTCTTAAGGTTATCTTTACTGATTTGCGTTTTAAGAATGTCGAGCAAATCAATGAGCGACTGGTAGCGGCTTTTCAACTAAGACAACGTTATCCTAACTTTGTCACCGGCTTTGATCTGGTGGCAGAAGAGGATGCCGGTCATTCCACCTTATATTTTTTGGATACCTGGATGAAGCTGGATTCTCTGGAGAATGTTTATGGCGTAGAAATGCCCCTATACCTGCATGATGGGGAGAGTGATTGGGTAGGAGTAGAGAATATGTACGACGCGGTATTACTGCACAGTAAGCGCATTGGGCACGGCTTTAATTTGTTTCGCTTCCCGCATTTGATAGAGGAGGTAAAAGCTCGCAATATATGCTTGGAAATAAATCCCCTTAGTAATCAGATCCTGGGCTTTATCCGGGACCTGAGGCTGCACCCTGCCAGTACTTACCTGCGACGTGGGGTTCCCTGTGTGATCAGTTCCGATGACCCTTTGATCTTTAACTATAAAGGTCTAAGTTATGATTTTTGGGAAGTGTTCCTGGCTTGGGAATTAGATTTAGCTGCTCTGAAAAAACTAGCACTTAATAGTTTGATGTATAGCGGTTTAAACGAGGATGAAAAAAAGAAAGCCCTAATATATTTTAATAATAACTGGCAGAAGTTTGTCGATCAAGCTCTTGTCGAACTGTCCCCCTGAGAATTATGAGAATAATACTATTTTATCTAATCGCCCTGATATTTGTTGCTTGCCAGCCAACAGAACCTTCAATAACCGCCACAGAAACTACGGACAAAATACCAATAAAGGTGGTGGTGGTGGCCATGTTCGAGCGGGGACAGGACACCGGCGACGGTCCTGGAGAATTTCAACTATGGGTCGAACGTTTGCCGCTGCCCGACAGCCTGTCTTTCCCGCAAGGTTACCGGCAATTGCGCTACAATCCGGACAAAGGCGTTTTAGGAATGGTAACAGGGGTAGGCACCGCTAAAGCCGCGGCCTCGGTTATGGCCCTGGGTATGGATCCCCGTTTTGATCTAAGTCAGGCCTATTGGGTTATCGCCGGCATTTCCGGTATCGATCCCCAGGATGCTTCTACCGGTTCAGCTGCCTGGGCGGAATGGGTAGTGGACGGCGATCTGGGGCATGAAATCGACCCCCGGGAGGCGCCTGCCGATTGGACTACCGGTTATATTCCTTTACGCAAGTCAGAACCATACCAAGAACCCCGGCCTCAAAATAATGAAGGGGTAGTGTATCAATTGAACAGTCCACTGGTTAATTGGGCCTATGAGTTAACCAAAGACCTGGAGTTAATGGACAATGAAGAGATACAAGCTATGCGTTCCCAGTTTTCCGAATACCCCCAGGCGCAGACTGCTCCCCGGGTAATGAAAGGAGATCAATTAGCTGCTATGACCTATTGGCATGGTGAACTGCTTAATCAATGGGCCAACGATTGGACAGAATACTGGACCGGAGGTGCTGGTAATTTTGTCACCTCTGCCATGGAAGATACCGGGAGTTTACAAGCGCTGACCTTTTTAGATCAGGCCGATCTGGTGGATGTGCAAAGGGTACTGGTTCTGCGCACGGGATCCAACTTTACTATGCAGCATTCCGGAATAACTGCTGCAGAAAGCCTGGCCGGAGAGAAACTTAAGGGAGGGGGCTATTCCGCTTTTGTACCTGCAATTGAGGCGGCATACCTGGTAGGAAGCACGGTAGTCAATGAGTTAGTGGCAGAATGGGAACAATACGAAGAAGAACTACCTACTCGCTAAGCGGATCGTCGCTGACCACCTTCTGCCAATCCCTTAAATCCGACTTGATATGAAGATCCCTCTGTGGGAAAGGTATGGACACGTTGTTATCCCGGAATTTTTTAAAGATGGCATAATAGAGTTGGCTTTTCAGCACATTGGGCCGGTCGGTGTACTCATACGTCCAGACTCTCAGGTTAAACACTATTGAACTGTCTGAATACTCTTTGAATAATATGTCCGGAGGAGGATGCTTGAGTACAGCGTTGTTCTCCTTGGCTACTTCCAGCAGCAGCTTTCTCACCCTTCGGGGGTCCTCATTATAGGAAACGCCTACCATGTAATTAAAACGAATACGCCGGTCATTGTGGCTCCAGTTGATCACCCGGGAGTTGATAAACTCAGAATTTGGTATGATAATGGAAATGTTGTCGTTGGTGACCACCGTGGTAGCGCGTGCCGCAATTTTCACCACATCACCGGAAATGTCCCCTACATCAATGCGGTCTCCAACTTTAATAGGTCTTTCAAATAAAATGATCAACCCTGAAATAAAATTATTGGTAATGCCTTGCAAGCCAAAACCAATACCTACACCCAAGGCACCGGCAATAAATCCCAAAGCGGTAAGGTCGATACCCGCGGTCTGGATGATCACAAACAGACCAATGGTGATCACTACATAGCGGAATATTGTGCCAATGGATTCACTAACGCCTATGTCTATTTTAGAACGGACCAAAACGCGTTTAACCACCAGCTTCTGGACTTTATCCGTAAGCCAGATCAGTAACAGGATGGCAATAAAAAAATAGAATATGCCTCCTAGGGTGATATCTTTTTCGCCCAGTTGAAACAATGTGCGGGTAAAAAGTTCTTGGACCACCTCCAGAACGGACCACAGGGCACTTTTAAAGATGTCGAACCACTCCATACTTAAAAAACTGAAAATAATAAATAAAAGCCTTTAATCCATGTCTTTAGCTTCTTTTGGGAGCTAATAGCAAAGAGGCATCGCCATAGCTGAGAAAGCGATAGTCTTTTTCCAGGGCGGTAGTATAAATTTCACGCCAGGAGTCACCCACAAAAGCCGCCACCAGCAAGATCAATGTGGATCCTGGTAAATGAAAATTAGTGATCAGTCCCTGGCAGCTGCGCATTTGATATGGAGGAAAGATGAAGATTTCCGTGGTGCCTTGAAGCACTTCCGTTTCTTTGTCCCGCATGTAGTGCTGAATAGCTTTCATGGCCTGCTGGAAGGATGGGAGGTCTTTATGGTAGTGATAGGGTAATAGTTTTTCAATAAAGAAATCATCCCCCAATCCGGCTTTTAATTTTACCCCATACCAGTACAGACTTTCCAGGGTTCGTAAAGAGGTGGTGCCCACTGCCACCAGGTTTTCGGCTTGCAATAAGGCCTCGATATTGCGCTTGCTCACGATCATCTGTTCCCCATGCATAGTATGGTCTTGCACCTTGCTGGCCTTGATGGGCTGAAAAGTGCCGGCACCAACATGCAAGGTGAGATATTCAGTATGTACTCCTTGTGCGGCTAGCGATTCCAGCAGTTGATCTGTAAAATGCAAACCTGCGGTGGGAGCGGCCACCGCACCTTTAACTTGTGAGTATACTGTTTGGTAGCGGTCAAAGTCCTCATCAATGGGGCTCCTTTTCATATATGGAGGCAAGGGGATCCGGCCGGCTGCCTCCAGGATTTCCGCAAAAGTCAGGTCTGCCGGCTCCCACTTCAATTCGACTTGATCCTCAGACAGCTGTCGGGCTGCCAACAAGACCGACCTTTCATTAATTTCAAGGCTCAATTTAAGTTTCCGGGTTGGCTTCCAGCGCTTGCGATTCCCGATCATACAGGACCATGTGGACTGGCCGTGAGCTTGCAAAGCCAGTTGCAGATCAAGGGAGGGACTGAGGGGATTGAGCAAAAATATTTCTATGAGGGCTCCTGTTTCCTTCTTAAAAAATAACCGTGCAGGAATTACTTTAGTGTCATTAAAGACCAACGTGCAGGGATTGGGTAAGAACTGGCCGATGTCCCTGAATTTTTGATGATGGATTTCGCCCTGATTGTATATCAGTAGTTTGCTGCCATCGCGTTCTTGAAGTGGGTGCTGCGCAATACGTTGCTCCGGCAGGTGATACTGGTAATCGTTTAAATCCAAAGACGGCTGGTCCATAGGGCTTGTTTCTGCAAATATAAGTTTCCTATCTTTGAAAGATGGATCAATATTTTGAAAATAACCGTCAACTGTGGAACCGACGTACTTCCCTCCACCGCGATACGGATTTTTACGATCTTCAGGGATTTAAAGAGGGCAAAAGTGCTTTAAAGTCTATCGAAAGGGAGGCCCTGGGCAACGTAGAGGGTAAGAGTCTTTTGCATCTGCAGTGCCACTTTGGCCTGGACAGCCTAAGCTGGGAACGTCTGGGGGCCAGGGTAACGGCAGTGGATTTTTCTGAGGAGGCTATAAAACTTGCTCAGCAGCTACGGGATGAGCAGCAGTTGCAAACTGAATTCATTTGCGCAAACGTATACGACTTGCCGCAACATCTCAACCGTTCTTTCGATATAGTTTTCACTTCCTATGGGGTCATATGTTGGCTGCCGGATCTAAATCGCTGGGGGGAATTAGTGGCCCGTTATTTGAAACCCGGAGGGGTTTTTTATATGGTGGAGTTCCATCCTATGGTGATGATGTTCGACGAAGTTAACGGTGATCTAAAATACAGCTATTTTCATGAACCTGATCCTCATACCCAACAGATGGATTACACTTACGCCAATCCACAGGAGGCTTTGGACCACAAAGAGCACAGCTGGAACCACAGCCTGGCCGATACCGTAAATGCCTTGACCGAGCAGGGATTGATCATTGAAGAACTGCAGGAATATCCCTTCACTTCTTATAACTGTTTCAGTAATCTGGAACAGGATGATGATGGTTATTACTACGAAAAACATCGAAAAGGAAAAATGCCTTTGATGTTTAGCATTAGGGCCCAAGCACCAACACTGTAGACGGAGGACGGTGCACGGCAGACGGTTTGTAAGCCGCAGAAATAGACCCCCGGAATAAATCCGGGGATTGCTAAAAAAGAAAGAGGCCCCGAACTCGTTCCGGGGTCTCCTGTAAATGATTAGGGTTCTTTGAGTCGGTAATTACCCGATCCTGGTGATAAGGTCTGCTGCCCGGTTGGAGTATCCGGCTTCATTATCGTACCAGCCCACCACTTTGACCAAATTACCCATGGCCGAAGTTAGCCCGGAATCGAATATACAGCTATGAGGATTGCCCACAATGTCAATGGACACCAAGGGATCGTCAGTATATTCAAGAATTCCCGCTAGAGGTCCGTCAGCTGCGGCCTTCATGGCAGCATTTACCTGTTCTGCGGTTACCTCCTGCCTTAAGTTGGCTACTAAATCAGTAACAGACCCATCGGGAATGGGTACCCTCATAGCGATACCGTCCAGCTTGCCAGCCAGATGAGGCAATACCAGTCCCACAGCTTTGGCAGCTCCGGTGGAAGTTGGAACTATGGATACCGCTGCCGCACGAGCCCTGCGCAGATCGCTGTGTGGGGCGTCCTGTAACCGTTGATCCGCGGTATATGCATGGGTAGTTGTAATAAATCCTTTTTCAATACCAAAACTATCGTCCAATACCTTTGCCATAGGAGCCAGGCAGTTGGTGGTACAGGATGCATTGGATAGGATGGTATCATCCGGAGATAAGACTTCATCATTTACACCTAAGACCACCGTCTTGATACCGCCTTTGGCAGGTGCAGAGATCACTACCTTTTTTGCTCCGGCTTGTAAATGTTTGCCGGCACCCGCTTCATCGCGAAAGATACCGGTCGATTCCAATACTACATCTACTTCCAGGTCACTCCAGGGGAGCGAACCAGGATCCCTTTCGGCAAACACCTTGATTTTGTCCCCGTTTACCGTGAAGCCTTCGTCATCGGCAGTGATGGTCCCGTTGAACCTCCCATGTACGGAATCATATTTTAGCAGATGCGCTAATGTAAGGTTATCAGTAAGATCATTGATGGCCACAATGTCGACGTTGTCATTTTCTAATAGTGTTTTAAACGTCAAGCGGCCAATGCGTCCAAAGCCGTTTATTGCTACTTTGATTTTGGTCATTTTAATTTCAATTTATGGTTGATCCATGCGGACACAAAAGTACCATAACTAAAACCCAAATACAATGAAATATTTTCAATATTCCAGGCTTGGTATTACTAGATTTTGAATTTGATAAATTAGAGTTTGAGAGGAGTGAAAAGGCAGCCAAAATATGTAAGCCCCTCCCTAACAACTCAGCCACTCGTCATTATTCCCCCTATTGGTTGCTAACCCCCGATCATCGGTGATTTGTGCGATTCAACTAGTTTTGCGATCTTACTGTGAATAGGTGTCCCGGATAGGTTTCCCCAGGGATCTATGAATATGAGAATTTCACGATTAGACCATATCAACTACCTATACATAATACTCCTCATAGTGGTTTTAATCTGGGTGGGGAAAGGCTCAGCACTGGCACAGAATGTGCCTTTATTGGATAATACACCCGAGTCTTTAGAAAATGAAGGCTGGCGAGGACTGACTGACATTGATTTTATTATTGACATTACCTTGGCATTACTGCTGGCCACGGTTTTGGCGGCCATCATCTCATTTCATCCCAAGAGCCATCGGTCCATGGAAACTATCGAAAAAGTCGAAGCGCCCAAAACCAATATATTGTATGCCGTGATCGGAGCTATGATTGGGATAATGGTCTTAAAATATGGCCTGGTAGTGGGATTTGTAGTTTTCGGCATCGGTGGATTGATTAGGTTTCGGACGGTACCGGGTTCCGTACAACGAACGGGCCGTATGATCTTTGTGACTTTGATCGGACTGAGTGCTGGCCTTAACCTGCCTCATGTGGCCATCCTATCAACGGTATTCGGCTTTATTTTGATATACATAATGGACTATCGGGTAACCTATCGCATTATTATAAAAGGTTTACGGCCTGATGAAATGCCGGATATCGCTCATGCTTATAGAGAGGTGTTGGAAAAAAGCCAATGCAAAGTGCTTAGTGAGAAAAAAGATTTTATTAAGTCGCAGGTATCACTAGTGTTTCGACCTCCGCACCACTTGAGTAGGCATACGCTTGACCATCAATTCGAAGATGAAATACCCCACAAGTTAAAAGGAGCAGTGGACTGGCAGGTAGGCTAATCCTCTGATCAAGATCATTATCAGCAATGACTCATTTAATTCAATCTGCAATTTCTAGGGATTAATATTCCGCCCACCATGAAAAAGAATTCGGTATTATTGGATCTGGTGATTATTTTCCTCTGCTCTTTTATGGCATACGACTACTTTCAAGTAATCCAGAGCGGGGACGATATGTTTCACCGTAAAATCATCCTAGCTCTATGGATCATGGCTTTTTTAGGATGGTCGTTGAAATTGATCCGGGATTTAAGGAACAGACGTTCCTGAAGTAAAATCCTGAAAGGAAAATAGGGGCTGAGCCTATAAATAGACTCAGCTTTTAAGCGTTATCTATTGCATGGGCGTTATCTAATTGCGAAGCCGAACTCAAAGGCTCCTATCCCCGTGAAATAGAAATCGGAATCACGGTCAATTCCAAATCCGGGGCCTATGCTAAATCCCAGATGGATTCCACTTTTATAGTTCCGTTGTATTCCCCAAACTGGACCGGCAAAGAATGAATTGGAATGCCTGGTCGTCCCGGCTTCGATATCATCGGCAATAGCATCAAAATTGTATCCGGTAAGTAGACCCACATAGTTACCCGAATTGTGATTCAGCTCTTTTTTCACCTTCTTCCTAAAATAATAGTTTCTAAAAGAACCCCTAACAAACGGATTTAGAGAGGCTCCGTCCTCGTCGGCTAAGCCTGTGAGGCCTGCAGCCAAGGTAAACGATTGATGATCCCCCAGGCTTTTTTCAAATGATACGCTGGGGTCCAAAATATTGAGATTCCATTGAGTGTTGCTAAGCTCAACCGGAATACGATCCTGACTTTTTACAAGAGTAGTACAGACTAATAATATGGTTATAATTAATACAGGTTTTTTCATAGCTCTAAGTTTAAGTGGTTAGGTTTAAGTGTTTAGTGTTACCAGAGTGACCTCTGGCAATAAAGAGCTAAACAAATAGGGTGCCAGAGTAGGAGCAAATAGGGGTTGTGATACCTGGAAAATTAAATATACCCCATATAGGGTGATCCATATGAATCGGTATATCCGCCCCTCTATTATAAAGTCGCAGGTTGGCGCATAAAGCAAAAAGGTTACCAGTTGGTAGCTGTTGATCCTAACTGTCGGATGACAGTAGAAAAACTACCAAAAAGCAGTGCTTGTGGGCAGTTCGCTCAGAATTATTGACCTCATATCATTTTTTGATTGTTTAATTGACGGGTAAGTTGATAGGTATTAAGTTAATGTGAAAAACATGCAGAGCTGTTTGATGTTGTGAGCAGGCATGATGATTTACCTGAACTAATCTTTGTCTAAGCCCTACGATTACCACAGGTAGTTTCTTAACATAACCAATTATGAAACACAACCCATTGAATTCATTCTTTGAAAGCTTCGAGACCATTGCCCCTATCAATTCTCTTAAGTCTTTAACCAAATCCATCCAGGGGTTGATCGAGGGTAAATTATGGCTAAAAGTGCTCATTGGTCTTATACTGGGAACTGCCTTGGGAATTCTTCTGGGGCCGGATTGGAATTTGGTGACCCCGGAACACACCAAAGTCATCACCAGTTGGCTAGCTTTACCGGGAAATATATTTCTACGCCTGGTAAAAATGATTATTATACCATTGGTATTTTCTTCTATTACCATCGGGTTGGTTTCAAGTGGAGATCCTGAATTCCTAAAGAAGATCGGACCAAGACTCGTTCTATACTTCACCGCTACCACTACCATAGCCATTATGATTGGCTTTAGCGTGGCCTTCGTCATAAAACCGGGAACTTATATTAATTCCAGTCAAATTGCTGATGCTCAAGAAGGCCAAGTTGAAACGTTGCCACCCATCTCCACGGAAAGCGATATTGACATTCCAGACAGGATCGTCCAAATACTACCGGAAAACCCTCTGCAAAGCATGCTCAGTGGAGAAATGCTGGGGGTGGTGATCTTTACCGTTATCATTGGCGTTGCTTTGCTGGTAATCGACAACAAGTATGCGGAGCCCATTGTCCGGCTCTTGGAGGCGGTTCAGCAGATCTGTATGACTGTGGTGCGTTGGGCCATGGAATTAGCTCCTTATGCTGTGTTTGGATTGATGACACAAATTACTTCGAAAATTGGATTGGATGCCTTGGCCGGGCTCGGTATGTATGTATTAGCAGTAATAGTAGGATTATTGTTGTTGACAATAGTCTACAATATTATAATCCAGCTGTTTACCAATCATAAATCAGCCAAGTTTATGCGTTTGATAAAAGATGTACAGGTGCTGGCCTTCTCAACATCAAGTTCGGCAGCTGTAATGCCACTATCTATTAAAACGGCGGAAGACAAATTAAATATTCGCCCTACCATCGCTCAGTTTCTCATTCCAGTGGGTACAACCATCAACATGGATGGCACTGCTCTTTATCAAGCTGTGGCCACCATCTTTTTAGCACAGGTATTTGGTGTGGAGTTGAGCACAGCAACCTTGTTGTTGATTGTATTCATTACGGTTGGTTCTTCTATCGGTGCACCTGCCACCCCTGGAGTGGGGGTAGTGATCCTTGCCACAATTCTAGAAACTGCGGGCATACCTGCTTCCGGGATTGCACTTATTTTGGGTGTTGACAGGATTCTGGATATGAGTCGAACTGTGGTAAACGTTACCGGAGATTTAACAGCCTGCGCATTCTTTGACAAAAACCTTAGTGCGGTTTTTGATTAAAGTCAGGCTATTGAGATTAAAGTCAGGCTATTGAGTAGTAAGTTAATGCAATTTGTGCAATGCTTGTGAGCCGTATTAACTAGCTTGAACTCCTAATCAAACTACGTATGACCAGGAAACCGCATTTAGTAGCATTGAAAATACTGACCCCGGTATTGGTCACGCTGCACTGCCAGGGTCGAAGAAATCCCCAAAACTAGTACAAGGGCAATCCTTTACATCCATTCTTACCGGAGTGATGGCGATGATTTCCCGGAAATGATCACGGACTGGTACAAAACCCTCGGTTGTGATTTTTTGGCCATATCTGATCATAATAAAAGCTTAGGTTTGATATGCTTTAGCACCTTTCTTCCATTACTCGACCTACTAAAGTAAAAAAGGCACAAACGACTGTATAACAATCACTTATGCCTAATCTCGGTAGCCCGTAGGGGAATCGAACCCCTGTTACCAGGATGAAAACCTGGCGTCCTAACCCCTAGACGAACGGGCCATTAAAAATGGTGACGCAAATATATAGGCGATTTTGCTTTTTGCAAAACGAATAGGAAAATTTATGACCTTTAAAGGAAAGTAAGAAACTATCCCTTCTTGTAAGTCATTGTACCTGGTCCGGGGATTTTTTAAGTAGGAACCTCACTGTCCAACCTTAACCCTGCTTGCCGGTCTCTGGTCACCTACGCGTCAAAACCGCTAGGGTGACGGCTCGCGGCCAAAGCCTTGCCCCTCCGCTGATACTGTAGCGGTACGGGGATGGCGCCTGCCTGCCATGCCTTCGGCAGGTAAACCGGCAGGCAGGCGTCCACTGTCCACCGTTCCCGTCGATCAAAAGAAACTTTCCTCAATCTCAACCACTGCTACTATCAATGGATAACTTAAAAATGGGTGGGTGGGGGGCACCCCTCGAAAATAATTGATTTGATCTTAATAGAGATTGATCACCGTTTCCCCCGTCTACCGTCCCCCGTCCCCGTCTACCCTGCCTGCCGGCAGGCAGGCGTCCCCTGCCCCATATTTCTCGAAAAGTACTAACTTTACACTATGTCTTCCTACCAACCCATAGACTGTAACTTCTACGATATCCTGGAGGCTAACGCTACTCGTAAACGCTACATACGCATTCAGTACTTCAGCGATATCCAGGAGTTTCTCACCGTAGATGCCATCATCAAGGACCTTTTTATAAGAGACAAAGCAGAGTATATGTTGTTAAGCAGCGGACTTGAGATCCGCCTGGACCGCCTGGTTAGTGTAGATGGCCACACCCTGCCAGGTCAGGGCTTTGACAGCATCAGTTGCGAATGTGACTAAAACTATGCACATAATGCCATCACCTTTTTGTAAACAGTAACTTTTCAGTGTCTGAATCTCGACTACCGCACAAACAGTGCACCGGATACCGTCCACCGTTTACCGTCCACCGTGGACCGTCAACCGTCTAATACTTGTGCACAAAGATGCGCTCTCCTTTACGATAATTAAGTGACTTACCGGCATGGCAGTAATTACAGGAGATCTGAAAGGTACCTCCCCCACTTAAAAAAGCCACCCATTCACCCTTGGGAACGTCGTTGTAGTTACTGCCATAGAGCACGGTGATAGTCTGGCCGTGGTAACTGATCTTAAAGGTTTGGCCTTTTCTCACTTTTAACTTCAGAAGATCTTGGGGGACCAGCTCAGTATATAGGTTGCCGTAAACAGGGTCTACCCAACCTACTCTGGAAAAAGCCCCTTCTTTGCGGAATTCCGCTCTTGAGGAGGGTGCCATAGCCATAGTAGCATCTTTAGTCAACGGTACCGGATATCCGTTGACCATGCGCTCCAGGGCGGTCAACGCTTCTGCCTGTTCCTGTTGGTTTACGTTGACATGTCCGTCTCTGGAGATTTTCCACAGGGCCACTGTGCCGGACTTTACCAAGGCTGCATAGTCCTGGGGAGCTTGGTATTCAGTTTGATTAGACAAGAATAAAAGTGGTATCTTTGGTTTATAATTTAACTTGAAAGGCGCATTTTGGTCTTTCAAATTAAGAGCAGCACCCATGCAAAGCACCCCATGGAATCTTCGCCGGGGGCTTTCTGCAATTAAAGTACCAATTACTCCACCCATTGAACTCCCCTGCAACAGGGTCGTCTTAGGACGTCCATAGGTTTTTACGATATGCTGATGGAGCAACTCCAAATCCTTAATAGCGTCTTTTATGATGAACCCGTTGCGCCGGTAGGAACTGCCGGCAATCATCCAACCACCATCCAACAGATCTTGGTAGATCTCCTTTTCAGGGGAAAAGTCTGCGGACAATGGTTGATCTTCTGGGACGTATCCATGTGCGATTATCAACAGCTTACCGTTCCACTCTTCTGGTAAGGCTATCAGGAATCGCGCTTCTTGAATAACACCTTCTTCCAAAATTTGGGCAGGGAGTATGGCTGCCCACTTTAAAAGCAATATTATTAAATACCAACGCATAGTATTATTAAGACATATCGACAGCCTAAGGGTTTATTCCATCGTCCTGGTTTCTACTGGTACAGGGAATGCCAGTTGCCCATTATCTCCTTCCAACGCCCATTTTATGGCATGGGTTTCATAAAGACCTACCTGTTTATGGACCAAACCACTATCCCGTGATACTAGTAAGATACTGATTTTAGGGTTTCAGGTGGTGCTATCAGAGTAGTTTTTAACCTGCATTATGATCAAAATCAAGCCCGTCTTTGATCCCCATCATAGGCTAGCAAGAGGTTTTAAACCTAGTTTATGTCATGGAAGAAGCATTATTGGGTGATCACATCGTTACCCTGGATCTGGAAAGCCCTATTTGGGAAAGGTTCTATATGGTAGCTCCACTGGTGGTAGTTGGCACTAAGGAGGGAGATACCTTTAATTTAGCTCCCAAACACATGGCCATGCCAATGGGATGGAACCATTATTTTGGGTTTGTGTGTACGCCACGACACGCAACTTATCATAACGCCAAACATCACGGTGCCTTTACCGTTAGCTTTCCCTGGCCCGATCAGGTACTAATGGCTAGTTTAGCGGCTTCACCCCGCTGTGATACTCCAGGTACCAAGCCGGTGCTGGAGGGTCTGGAAACCATCAACGCCGACACGGTGGATGGAGTATTCTTAAAGAATTCTTATCTGTTTCTGGAGTGTAATCTGGATCGGATCGTGGACGGTTTTGGGCCCAACAGTTTGATCATTGGTGAAGTCGTAGCGGCACATGTACACCACCGGGCCATGAGAGCATCGGAAAAAGATGACCAAAAATTAATCTTTGATGCTCCCATTCTAGCTTACCTTCCTCCGGATCGCTTTACCACCATCAGCGAATCACTAGCTTTCCCCTTTCCCGCAAACTTTGATAAATAAAAAAATGGTTTCTGCAGTTATAGAGGATATCAATCGGTACGCAACGGATCATCGAGCCGACATGATCGAATTTGTAGAGCAGCTGGCTTTGGCGGAATCTCCTTCTAATGTTCCCGAAGCTCAGGAACAGGTCCTGGCTCAGATGGAAGAGGCCTTGACCGACCTGGATTTTCACACTATTAGGGTGGTGGGGCGTAATACCGGTGGATATATGTATGCCCGTCCCCGGGTTAGAACCCCAGAACAACCCATTCAACTTTTAGTGGGACACTGCGATACGGTATGGCCTTTACAGACTTTACCCACCATGCCCGTAATCTCCAACGGCCAGACCATTAAAGGTCCTGGAGTGTACGATATGAAAGGTGGATTGGCACAGTTGATATTTGCCTTAAAAGCCCTTAAGGCTTTATCCTTGAAACCGTCAGTAGCTCCTGTAATATTGATCAATTCCGATGAAGAGGTAGGCAGTAAAGAGTCAACTGCTGCCATTAGCAGGTTGGCCCGATTGGCCGATCGTGCCTATATCCTGGAGCCTTCCTTGGATATGGATGGCAAGCTAAAAACAGGCCGCAAGGGCGTGGGGAGATTTTATGTGGAGGTACAGGGACAACCTGCCCATGCCGGTTTGGACCCCGGAAAAGGAGCTAATGCCATAGTGGAGCTGTCCTACTTGATCCAGGAACTGTTCAAAATGAATGATCCTGAAAAAGAGATCAGTGTAAATGTAGGTATGGTGGAAGGCGGTATACGGCCTAACGTGGTAGCTCCTTTCAGCAGTGCCGTAGTCGATGTAAGGGTGCCCACTAAAAAGGATGCCCAAAAGATAAGCAGACGCATTCATGCCCTGAAATCCGAAAATCCGCAGGTGGAGGTGCGGGTGAAAGGGAATATCGGCCGACAGCCCATGGAAGGAACTCCTGCTAACCGGCGGTTGTGGAAAAAGGCCAAAGATACTGGAGAAATCTTGGGGATACCCTTAAAAGAAGCTTTTGCCGGAGGGGCCTCAGATGGCAATACCACCAGTTTATACACCGCCACCCTAGATGGTTTAGGGGCCACCGGTGATGGCGCACATGCTTCACATGAATTTTTATATATCGACAGAATGGTGGAGCGTACCACGCTTTTGGTTTCGTTGTTGATGTTAGAACCAGTTAGAATTTGATGATCATGAAAAAGCCCTATGTATTCACAAGTCTGACCCGGATATCTCCTCTACCGGATGTAGATTTTCAGGTTGCACCCAGACCTCTTGACCAATGGAAAAACGGGGATTATGTTGTGGCCGAGGTGACCACCCGCAGAAATGCCTTAAGGGTTGAGTTGGTTAACGGTCGTATGATGGAAATTGCCAAAGGGGATTTGGTGGTGGGTGCCCTAGGGGTCCGTTTTGCCACCCTGGAGGCGGTGGGGAGCTGGCAGGATGTGCAGGAGGATCTGCAGATGCATATGCTGACCGGTGCCGGCCTCATGGGTAGAGCCACCTCGAGATCTTTTCAACTTCCACCTTTGATTGGTATCAAATACCTGGGTCATGTGAAAGTTGATGGACATTTTACCGGTATGGACGACTACGTAAAACATCAGGAGCACGCAGATTTCAAAACTCCCTGTATCCTGATGGTAGGGACTTCCATGTCGGCCGGTAAAACTACCGCAGCCAAGATCATCATACGAGAACTGAAGAAAAAGAACTTAAGGATACTGGGAGCCAAGATCACCGGGGCCGGCCGGCTGCGGGACATCCTGGTAATGAAAGATTCAGGTGCAGATGCCATATACGATTTTGTGGATGTGGGTTTACCCTCTTCAATATGTGAGGAGGGTCAATACCGAAAGGCTTTAAGAACCCTGCTCAATCGTATGGCTGGAGAACAGGCGGATGTGGCGGTAATGGAAATTGGAGCCTCACCCATGGAACCTTACAACGGGCAAACCGCTATAGAAATGCTGGGTGACAATATCAAGACTATCGTTTTATGTGCATCCGATCCTTACGGGGTTTACGGGGTAATGAAAGCATTTGGTCTAAAGCCCGATTTGGTCAGCGGTATTGCTACCAATACCGAGGCCGGGGTCCAGCTGATTGAAAAGCTCAGCGGTGTGCGTGCCTTGAATGTGATGGACCCAGAGAGTAGGGGGGAGATGGTAGATATTATTATGAAAACCCTCAACAGTAAAACTCCGCTGGCCGTCGAAGGGCAAGAAGTTTAAAATCTGACCCTGAATACCACATTGGGCGTGAATCCCAAGGCGCTGCGCTCAATCATGGAGGCTTGATCGTTTTCCGTGATATAATAGGTATTGATGATATTTTCACGGTCTGTAAAGTTCCAAATAGAAGCACCTAATAAGGCATTGACAGTTTTGCTTAAAGGAAATTTATAAGTTGCAGACACATCAAATCTCAAATAATCTTCAAGTCGGCTGTTGTTCGGAGTATCGAAGTTTATTTCCCCATCGGTTACAGGTATTTGCTGAGGAGTGGTAAAGGGGCGGCCGGTATGCCAGTTTCCTCCCAGGGAAAACTCCAGGCTTGATGAGCTGTAGCTCACCCCAAAAGTAGCAGTATGACGGATATCGAAGTTGTTGTGAAAAATAGCGGGTTCCAGATCCTTGTATTTATAGTCACTTTCGGAATAAGAATAACTGCCCCAGGTGTTGAACTTACCCACTCTTCGGTTTAATAGCACATCTATCCCAAAGATTTTGTAGTTGCCTGCCGCCCTAATGGACTCAAATTGATTCTGGAATCCCTGACTGGAAGTAGTTATCCCTTCCACTTTTTTTGCGTATCCTTCCACGCTAAATAACAGTTGATTTTTCTGATAGTGGATGCCCGCAGAAAGCTGCTGATTTTCCAGCACCGGAATATCGCTATCATTGGACAATCGCCAGCGCCTTTTCTCCACTCCCAGAAAGTCGGTTTGGAAGTCAATTACTTGGGTAGTGGTCTGGCTCTTCATTTCTCCCAATAGCTCCAAGGTGAAGTGCTTGCCAAATCCCTGATTGAAACTAATGCGGGGCTCGATGTAAAAATCTTCCAGCTCCTCAATGTAATTGCCCCGAACCCCCAAGGTTAAGTGGCGGTTGCCGGAGGCAGCATCCCATGTAAGCTCCGAAAAGAGGGCATGACTGCGTAAAACATTTTTAATTCGTCTGCGAAACGGCGGACTGCTGACATCCTCGAAGTTGGTGATCCCGATCTCAAAAAATTGATAACCGTTGGTCCAATAAAGCTGTGGATTAACGCTCCATGAAGCATCCAATTTTAACCCGGTGTCCAGCACCTCGTTTTCTTGTATTATCCTGCGATCGTTTAAGATATCAAAATTAACAGCACTTAATTCGTAGGACGACAGGTAGATGAGGCCGGAAGTTTTAAAACGCTCGCTCCATTGTCGTTCATAACTGACATTGGCCGCTAGGTTTTTCTGTACTAAGCCACTGGTTTTGCTCTCTTCCGGGCCGCTGACCACCGCGTTTTCCCGATAGTTGATATCATCGTATACATTAAGAAGGTTTACTCTTATGCGGTCTTTGGGGCTAGGATCGTAAAGTAGCTTTAGGCTATAGTCATAGAAGATGAAGTTTTCATCTGTGGTAACCTGACCTCCGGTTCTGTTGGTGATCTCGGTGTCTCTGAAGGCGCGCTCAAAGTACTCCTGGTACGTAGGGGTTTCCACAATATCGGCAATAGACCTGCGCCCGGATACTTGCAGGGATAGCTTTGAAGAGATGGGGATATGAGCAAACGCATCAGCACTGATCAGGTTCACCCCGGCCCCACCGGTAAACTTAGTGGCTATATCATTATCGGTGCGTATATCAATGGTGCTGGAAACACCGTCCCCTAAATAAGCTCGAGTGCCGTTCTTCACCAATGTTACCTCTTTGGCTAAATAGGGATTAAAGGCCGAAATAAGTCCAAAGAAGTTACCGGACTGGTACATTTTTATTCCCTCCCACATCACCAGGTTCTGATCGTGGCTGCCTCCTCTGACGTTAATATCGGAAACGGTTTCATTGGCACTTAGAATGCCTGGCAGTGCCTGGATGGTTTGTAATACATCTGGGTCTATCAGCCCAGGCAATATTCCCAGCGCCTCGGTATTAATAGTAAATGCTCCGTCGGGTATCTTGTTTATTCCTTCGGTGAGATAATTGGTGATCACCAGTTGTTCCAGAAAGGTAATCTCCGGAACCAGTGTAATGGTAGGACAATCAGCCACAAAGTCGTTAGTAGAGATATTGTACGACTGGTACCCCAAGGACTCGATTAATATGGAACCTTCTTCCGCTTCTTGTATTTGAAAGTATCCTTGTTCATCACTCACCGTAAATCCCGTTCCCAAATGGATTACAGCACCAGCTACCTTATCGCCGTTTTCGCCATCAATGATATATCCGCAAATGGTCTTGGTTACCCCTCGGGACCTGCTGATAGCTATAAACTTTTGATCTAGGATTTTAAAATCCAGGCCCGTGCCTTTTCGCAAGTAGGCCAATATTTGCTTAAGGTCTTCTGTTTGAGGTGGAGCCGCAATCTCCACTCCTTCTACATTCTGATCCAGGTAGGTGAAATTGACGTCAAAAGTATGCTCAAGGGTCTCTAATACCTCTCTCAAGGGTATTTTAGGAGCTTCCTGTGCTTTGAGCGCTAAGAATCCTCCAAATAACCATAAAATAATGCAACTACTTAGCTTCGCCCGAAAGGGAAATAGTCTGATTCTCCCCAATGTTGTACCCAATATTTAATGGTTGTGTAATTGATGAAAGTGCTAATTTAATATCCATATGGGTAAAACTGCCGGTGAACAACTGCTGAAGGTCAATATTTTGAGATTCGATCTTCACGTCGTACTGACGCTCAAGTTCTTTTAGGACTTCCCCATAGGGTACGCTTATAAAGCTGCTAACCTGACTGATCCAACTAGGTGCTTCAATTTCCAGGTCCCTGCTTTTGATCAAGGTCCCGTTTACTATTCTAAACATTTCTGCAGCCGTAATAATTTCCTGGTAGGACGCACTTTTTATCTGCACCGAGCCTTCATAACAAACCACTTCAAAATAGGAGTTACGGCTTTTTACGTTGAATTTCGTACCCAAAACGGTTACAGTACCCTGATCGGTTTCAACGGTGAAGGTAGCCCCCTTGCTAACCTTGAAGTAAGCCTCGCCATGTAAATTCAGGGAACGATTCCCTTCCCAGTTTTTAGTTCCATAATTGATGGTTGAGGAGGCATTTAGGGTAACCTGACTGGCATCGGGAAGATCAAAAGTTTTGGTTTCCCCTCTCAAAGCTTGTACGATTTCCGTAGAGGGTGCCAATTTCCCGGTAAGAACTGGATAATATTGGACCAGCAGTACTCCGATGAGCACTACCGCAGCAACTCTTATAATGTGCTTCCACCAATTTACTTTGATTTCTCGGGCCTGAGGCTTTAATTCTAACCCATCTAATTCTCCTTCAACGTCCATTTTGGGAGCTTTAAAGGATTGTATAGCCTGATCTAGCTTCTGTAATTCCCGATAGGCTTCAGATTGCTGGAATTCTAGCTGTTCCTCTTCCGTAAGGGTGCCGGAAAGCCACTTCTTTATATAATATTCCTGATCCATAAAGGCTACTTTACATATTAATAACCGCGAAATACTCCAAATTCCTACTTGATAAATACATTTTTTTACAATTTTTCTAGTTTACCCCTGAGTTTTGATAGCGCGGTATAGATCCTTTTTTCCACAGCTTTGCGGGAAATCCCTAAAATATCCGCAATTTCCTGGTGTTTCTTGCCTTCAATCCTGTTCAGTAAAAACGCTACCCTTTGCTCTTCGCTTAACTCCGCAATGGATCTTTGTAAACGTTCCATATACTCACGCTCTTCCAATTTGAATTGTGGTGTTTCCAGATCACGATCTATTAAAAGCTGTTTTTGATACTTAAAGACAGTTTTTTTCTTATCCAACTCGTTAAGCATCTGATTTCGTGCCACTGTGAAAAGAAAGGACCGGGCTTTTTGAGGTGGAACTTTGCTGCAATTATTCCATAATTTTATGAAGGCTTCTTGTACCAGATCACCGGGATAGTTTTCAGATCCGAACTTGTAGTAAAGGAAATCGTGCAGGTCTTGAGCATTTTTTCGGAAAATTTCCTGGAAAACACTCTCTTTACAAACGTCTGATGGGTTTTTTTCAGTCATGCAACTGGTCTATAAAACACTAAATCTAAAAAAAAATTGTTTTGAGGGTAGGAGATTCCGAATTTCAGCGGTTTTATTAGCGTGAAACACTAATTGATGGGTTATTGAATCAAATTTTTACAAGCTAAACGTAGTATGAACAAGAAGAGATCAAAGCTGAAGATTTTAGCACTATTCTTGGTATCTGTCTGGATATTTACCGGTTGTCAGGAGCCTATTGAAGAGGTTATTGACCCGCCAGCTGATGCTGTTATTACCGCAAATTCCAATGTAGCTACTTTGCTACAGAGAGTGTCCCTTAATGATGGGTCGGATGACAACATAGTGGACAGCTCCAGCTGTATTTCCCTGGTGCTGCCATTTACCGTGAATGTTAATGGCCTGGAGATTGTTGTGGATTCTGAGGATGACCTAGAATTAATAGAGGATATATTTGATGAATTTGAGAACGACGATGATTTATTGGAGATCCTCTTCCCCATTACCGTGATCCTACCAGATCACAGTGAATTTACCATAGAAAATGAGGATGCCCTGGAAGATCTGGCCGAGCAATGTGACGACGATGAAGATGAGGATATCGAATGCTTGGATTTTGAGTATCCCATTACTGTATCAACTTACGACACCATCAATCAAACCTCTTCGGTAATTGTATTGGAAAACGATGAGGACCTTTACAACCTGATAGAGGATCTGGATGAGGACGAATTGGTAGGGATCAATTTTCCTATTACCGTGATTCTGGCCGACAGCAGCACTATTGAAATTAATAATAATCATGAGCTGGAGGAGATCATCGAAGATGTAGAAGACGATTGTGACGAGGATGATGATGACGATTATGACAACGATCATGAGGTAGATACTACCTTAATAACCCCCATAGTTTTAGAAGGTCAATGGATCGTTGCCAGTTATGACACAGCAGGTAATGACATAACTTCGGACTTTGAGGGATTCACACTAGAGTTTTTTGAAGATGGTACGATGGTTGCTACCGATGGAACAGATACCTTTGAAGGAACCTGGGAGGAACATGTGGAAGATGACTTGGGAATAGAGTTGGTCATAGAATTTGATGGCTCAACTCTTATCAAGATGCTAAATGACGATTGGGATGTGCTGGAATACAGTGAGACCAGGATAGAGCTTTCCGATGAGGATGAAGTAGGGAATGATACCAGCGTGTTAATTCTGGAACGGTTGTAACTCCCATAGATCTAATGTTATAAATAAAAGCCGCATTATAAGCGGCTTTTATTATTTTAAAGGTATGGACTTTCCGGTAATCGATGTGCGGCCATTTTTGAAACAGGGTAAGGAAACTGTTGCCGCTTCCCGTGACCTGGCCCGGGCCTGCCGCCAAAACGGATTCTTCTACATAAAGGGACATGGGGTTTCCCAGCAATTGCAAGACCGGCTGCAAACGCTTAGTTGGTCTTTTTTCAAACAGGATCAAGCCGCGAAGCAACTAATTAACATTAAAAAGGGAGGTCGCGCCTGGAGAGGGTATTTTGCTGTAGGTGACGAGCTTACTTCAGGGAAACCGGATGTAAAGGAAGGCCTTTATTTTGGTCAGGAATTAGCAGCCGATCATCCGTTGGTCAGAGCACGTACTCCCATGCACGGAGCCAATCTGTTCCCGGACATCCCCGGTTTTCGAGAAACAGTTATGGAATATATGCAGGCGCTAACCACCTTGGGGCATACCTTGATGCGGGGTATCGCAATCAGTTTAGAATTGTCGGCTGACTATTTCCAAACCAGATACCTTAAGGACCCCTTGATACTTTTCAGGATATTTCATTATCCTGCAGCCTCGGAAATTCAAAAAGAACAGAAATTGTGGGGAGTAGGGGAACATACCGATTACGGGGTGCTTACCATCCTAAAACAGGATGAAGTAGGAGGGCTACAAGTAAAATCACAGGATCAATGGATAAAAGCCCCCTATATACCGGATACCTTCATATGCAATATTGGTGATATGCTCGATCGGCTCACCGGGGGTTATTATCGCTCAACGCCCCACCGGGTGCTGAATAGTTCCAGCCAGGGCCGGCTGTCCTTTCCCTTGTTTTTTGATCCTAACTATCATAGTGAGGTGGAACCAGTGGACCTCAGTCACCTGTCGCATAAAGCTCCCCAGTCATATCGTCGTTGGGACGGAGCCGACCTTCAAGCGTTCTCCGGAACTTATGGGGAATACCTGTTGCAAAAAGTGGCCAAAGTATTTCCCCAGTTGGTCCAAGAGGTTCGTTAAGCATAGCTAGGCAGCATCGGGGTCTAAGGACATGATGCACATTAAATTACCTTCGGTGTCACGGAACTTGACAATCCATCCCACTCCCGGAATAGCAGCTTTATCCATACAAATAGTGCCTCCGGCGGAGGTAATTTTTTCTATTAACGGATCCACATCCTCCACCATAACCGTACCCTCCAGTCCCAACAGGGGTTGGTCAAGGGGTGAATAACGTCGGCTCTGCAGCGCGCCAATGAGCTCTTCGTTGCCCGAATCTCCGGTTACGATCTGTTTGAAATCATGGGGGCCGTAATCTTGAAATTTCCAGTTGAATAGTTTACTATAAAAGGCACGGGCGCGTTCCAGATCATCCACGTGAATAGCAAAATGAGTGACCTTGTGTTTCATCTTTATGGCATTTATTAGTGGTTTAAAATTATGATACTTTACCTTAGAAAACTATCTTATACATAGATCAACTGATACTTTGGTCCTGGGGAATATTGAGCGATGTCATTTGCTATTATCTAAAGGACCAATAATTTCCTCCATGGGAACTGTACTTAGAGGCCTTGCCATACTGCTATTCCTGAGCTTTGGGCACATCAAGTCAACGGCGCAGCACAGCTACGATTTCGATTCGTTACTGAAACACAATCCCTATTATGAGCCCGTTTTGCGGGCCGTGGCGGATACTTTCAAACTTTTTGAAGACCAATACCCTTTGGAATTTACGGTGTCAACAGATTTGAAGGCCTTAGCCAAGAACAAGTACAAAGACGTCTATCAGGAAGCCACGGTAAAGTATCAAATTGCTGACACCCTGGCTATTACCCGAAAAGTCAGAATTAAGCCCCGGGGTGAGTTCAGGTTAAAGAACTGTCGATATGCGCCATTGCGGGTTAATGTAAAGGAGACCACGGAAATTTTTGAATTGCTGGACGACTTGGATAAAATAAAGTTGGTGGTTCCCTGCCGGGGGCTAAATGTTCATCAGAATTACGTGTTCAACGAATTTCTGGCCTATAAGCTATATAACGTGCTTACCGACTATAGCTTCCGGGTACGCTTGATAAAAGTGGATTTTCATGATACCTCGGGCAAGCAGGAACCCCAGTCCATCCATACTTTTATAATTGAAAGCCATAAGAATCTGGCTAAGCGGACAGATGCATTCCCTTATGAGCTGGAAAAGGCCAGTGCCAAGCACGCGCAAGAAGAGCACGCGGTAATGATGTACCTGTTCAATTTGATGATTGGAAACACCGATTATTCCATTTCAGGAGGTCATAACATAAAACTTCTGAAAAGCAAAGATCCCACCATACCATTACTTATCCCGGTACCCTATGATTTTGATTATTGTGGTTTGGTAGACGCTACATATGCCATACCTGGAGACCACGTTTCTATCAAAGAGGTCACGGAAAGGGAGTATTTAGGATATTGCACGTCTGAAGAAGCCTTGACCAAGGGTGTTCAAACTTTCTTGGAAAAGAAAGAAGATATCCTGAACGTTGCGCGAAACTTTCAATGGCTTGACGAAAAAGGGCGGAAAAAATCCATACGATTTCTGGAGGAGTTCTATTGGATACTGGAAGACCCCAAGAAAATAGATTTTCGCATCCGCAAGGCCTGTCGTGAAAGTAAATAACCAGCAACGCACATCCGTTTTTAGGGAGCTTGGAAGCCAGGGGAATACGCTTTCTTTTTTAGGTCAATTACCCTTCAAGTAGGCAGAGCCCATAAGATCTCCCCAGTGGACTGGTAGGGACATTCTTCAAAACGAGAGTTCGGCTGTGGCGCTCTCTTTAAATCCAATACGATGGGCTATCACCTGGATCGACCCGGTATCCGGAAGAGGGATAGGTTCTTGATATATTTGCCAATGTTGGTTGGTGCTAAATCGATATCCTATGGAAGCTCCTTCAGTGTTGCATTTCAACAGGCCAGTTTTTGGTTGCCCGCTAATACTGATTTCAGGAGTAGACGTCTGTGGCTGCACTCCTTGCGGCCACCAGCTGGCGATCATTTCTTCTTCATTTTGTAGCCCCAGATCTGTTATTTCACGCATCCAGCGATCGCATTCTGCCCGCAATTCTTGTAGTTTTTCGGAGTAGCGGGGATCTAAGGCCAGGTTGTGAAGTTCGTGAGGATCGTTTTCACAATCGAAAAGTTCCTCTTCAACTTTTTGGGGTCGAAACCATTGGCTCTGAAATTGGTCTAATGAATCCAACTTTTGCAGTCGCAGTAACTCTTGCATTACCGGCATTTGCTCGCGATAGGCTACTGCTAGGTAATAGCCTTTCTCCGGTTGAAAATTGCGCAGGTATTTAAATTTTCGATCTCGTACGGCGCGGATCATGTCGTACTTCTCATCAAATCGATCCGCTGCAGCGTGTATATATTTACGCGGGGATAACTGGTAGCCACCCCCTAGAAAGGGACGACCATCAAGGTATTCGGGCAATGGTAAGCCGGCTAATGCCATAATAGTGGGTTTGAAGTCCACGAAACTGACCATTTGTGGGTCGGTTGTACCAGCGCGCCACTGGTCGGGCATACGAACGATCAGGGGCAACCGGATGCCTGAATCGTACAGCAATCTCTTTTGCCTGGGCAGGGGGCCACCATGATCGGTATACCAGAAGATCACAGTGTTCTCCAGCAGGCCATCTGCTTCCAGCTCTTCCAAAACTTTGCCCACCTGCTGATCCATGATCTTAATGTTGGAATACATTCTTCTCACATCCTTTTGGCCCACGGCGTTGTCGGGAAGATAAGGCGGCACCGGAACCGACAGTTGGGGATCGACCCATAGACTATCCTGACTCCTGGCCCAGATCTGTGATTCATGGGTAATGCCAAAGTTAAAGATGGCAAAGAAAGGTTGGCCGGGGGCACGATTGCGCCAATGAGCATGGGGGCTGCTTTCGTCCCATGCGGTCAAGGGCGCCCGAAATTGATAGTCCTGCTTGGCGTTGTTGGTACAATAGTATCCAGCTCTCCTCAAATACTCACTATGCATTTTAACCTGCCCTGGAGGCAGGGCTTCGTAAATGGTTAAGTCCTGGGGTCGTGAAGTATTGGCCTGGCCCAGCTCTTCATCGGACCACCTACGATACCAGGGGCCGGTACGCATGTGATGCCCCCCTCCGCGGTTGGGATACATGCCTGTGGCAATGGCAAAACGACTGGGGGCACACACACCTGATGGGGAATACACCTGGGGATACACGATCCCCTCACGGGCCAAACGGTCCAGATTGGGAGTTACTATGGTACTGTCGCCGAACGCTGGGATATAAGGCCCCAGGTCTTCAGCTACCAACCACAAAATATTTGGTTTTTCCGGCCACTTCTCCTCGACTTGAGTCACAGGAGTAGTGGAATTCTGACAGTTAATCAGCAATAGTAGTACGCATAGGAGGCAACCAACAGTCCAGCGCATCGAATTATAAGTTTCCTTTGTTAACCTCTTTTACTGCATGGTCGGCCGCACGAGCGGTCAAGGCCATATAGGTTAAACTGGGATTTTGACAGGCTGAAGAGGTCATGCAAGCGCCATCGGTAACAAATACGTTAGGTACGGTATGTACTTGATTGAATTTATTCAATACTGATGTTTTAGGGCTTCGCCCCATACGGGCGGTGCCCATTTCATGGATGGCTAACCCTGGCCCGCCGATACTGTCGTAGGTTTGAATTTCGGTAAACCCTCCAGCTTCCAGCATTTCCGCCGCTGAATCTTTCATATCCTTGCGCATGGCCATTTCGTTCTCTTTAAACTCACAGTCGATGGAGAGGGTGGGTAGGCCATAGACATCCAATTCATCGCGCTTTAAGGTAACCTGGTTTTCGTGATAAGGCAGACACTCACCGAATGCTCCCAGGCCCATACGCCAAGGACCCGGCGCAGTAAGATTTTCCTTAAATTCGGCCCCAAAATCCATTTCTTTGATGCCTCTCATCCAGTTTTCCCGGCTGGCACTGCCTTGATAGCCGAACCCGCGGATATAGTCGTCGCGCTGCTCGTCGATATTTCTGAACCGGGGAATATAAATGCCGTTTGGCCGCCGGCCACTGTAGTATTTGTCTTCAAATCCTTCAAACCTGCCAGCTGCCCCCACTCGAAAATGGTGGTCCATGAGATTGTGGCCGAGCTCGCCGCTATCGTTGCCCAGCCCCTCGGGAAATCGGTCGGAGATGGAATTTAGCATGATCTGGGTGGTTCCTAAAGTTGAAGCATTTAAAAAAACGATCCGGGCAAAGTATTCCGTGTACTCTTTAGTTTGGGCGTCCAATATACGTACGCCGCTGGCTCTTTTCTTTTCAGGGTCATAAATAACCTCACTAACGATGCTATGGGGCCGTAAGGTCATGTTACCGGTGGCTGCGGCCGCGGGCAGGGTGGAGGACTGACTGCTAAAATACGCTCCATAGGGACAGCCTCTGATACACAGGTTACGGTATTGACATTGGGCTCTTCCCCCATGGGGTTGTGTCAAATTAGCGGAGCGTCCCATGGTCATCACTCTGCCGTTGAAGTGCTCGGCAATTTTTGATTTCAGGTGTTTCTCTACACAATTCATTTCCATGGGAGGAAGGAATTTGCCGTCCGGCAATTGCGCAAGGCCTTCTGCTTGTCCGTTGATCCCCGCAAAGGATTCCACATAATCGTACCAGGGTGCAATATCTTCGGTGCGGATAGGCCAGTCTACGGCAATTCCATCTTTAGCATTAGCCTCAAAGTCCATTTCACTGAGGCGGTAGGACTGTCGTCCCCAAAGCAAGGAACGGCCGCCAACGTGATAACCCCTGATCCAGTCAAATCTTTTTACTTCGCTATACGGATTCTCCAGGTCGTTTACCCACCAATGTTTGGTGCTTTGTTTGACGGTGTAACCGGTGCGGTTTTGTTTGGGATATTTTGCCAAATCTTCGCGGGTAAGTTGATCGGCGTTTGGCAGTTCCCAAGGGTGCTTTTGCATAGTGGGATAGTCTTGAACGTGCTTGACATCCCGGCCTCTCTCCAGTACCAGGGTTTTCAGTCCTTGCTCGCAAAGTTCTTTGGCCGCCCAGCCGCCACTTATGCCGGTGCCCACTACAATAGCGTCATAAGTGTTCTGTTGTTTTGCTTTTATATTGAGATTCATGGATTCAAATAGCTTTAAGGATTATAAAGCCCAGGCTTTTTGGCCGGGTGTCAGAGTGGTGCATCCGTCATACCCCCCGGGAATTTGCAAGTATTCCAGGGCTTTGGTAGCGCCCAGTTCACTGGTGAAATAACCCAATACGGTAAGTTGTTTCATTTGCTTGAAAAAAGTATTGGCCACAGGGCTACGGCTATAGCCGGTCTCCTTTTCCGGGGCGTAGTCTTCTCCAGCCAGTTTTGTTAAAACGGTAATTTTTTGGTCCTCTTTTAACTTAAGGAACTCCTGATCATGCGCATTTTGTGACAGGGCATTAAGCCGATTCAAGCCTTCAACAAACATTTGCTGGGCTTCGGCCTCTAAACATTGGTCCAACATAGTATCAACAAAAAAGGGAACACCTGCTTGATTGGCGCCCGGTGTATCCGTTTCCGGTATGATCATTTCAGCCAGCTCAGAAACCAGTCGGGCCTGATCTTCACTTAAGAAACTAGATTGCCACTCCAATGGAGGTGGGGTTTGCTCACAACTTTGTAGGATGCTGAGAAGAGTTGGCGTTGCTACTGCACCTCCCACCAGGTAACTCATCTGCCTAAGAGCAGTACGCCGGTCAAGACTTTCTTTCATAGGTAAAAATTTAAGCAAGAATAAATATAAGGCTTATTTCAGTTTTTTCGCGAAATTATTTTGGAACCAAAACAAAAGAGGCTCCCACGGGAGCCTCTTTTGTTTTAACCATTGGTTGTATCTATTGTGGAAGTGCGGTTCCAGCAAATTGCGCCACGTTGACCCGGGGAACGTTGGCCCCGAACTTGGCGTTGATGGCTTCTATGAACACATTAGCTGCGATGGCATATCCTCTGGAATTCGGATGTGCCCCATCTTCTGAGAAGATTCCTGCTGGCGGAGCAAGAGTAGTGGCTACCGCTACACCATCCTGCAATTGCGGTCCTGCAACCAAGTCATTGAAGGCGGTGTTAACGTCGGCCAAGGCTACTCGATCTCCCACTCCCAAACCGGCAATGGTACCGGCAATAATGGTATTGAAGGCATCGGTGCGAGCCTCCACCTCCGCTAATTCATCAGCTAATAACGTGAAACTGTCTCCAAGGGGAACAGCTACCCCTATAACGGATAAGGGGTTATTGGGATCGGCCAGAGTACCAAGTATTGCAGCAGCCGGTAAAGTAAGCAGATCATCAGCTGTGGTTTGCCTTATGTTGGGGAGTACCACACTTCCTGGAGGAAGGGTAAAGAAGGCCGAAATATCTACATTCTGGGTTAAACTCTCGTCTTCAACCAGAACGGCGTTGTCCGCAACCCCAGCAAAGGAAATTTTTCGCGCGGCGTTCTCTTCAACGCTAATCAGACCCAGTCCAAGAGCCACGTCCAGACCATCATTGTACTCTTGAAATGCTGCATTGACCACAGCTGCGGTGGCTTCATCCAGGGGGATGGAATTCCACGGTACCAAAGTAAAGAAGGGCACAGAAGCCACATCGGGAATATTGCCAACTACACCTTGAATATTGGGATCGGTGGTCATTGCCCCTAGAGTAAGTCCATACTGGAAAGAAAAGTCAGCTTCGGAGGTAAATGGTGCCAAACCTGAAGCTCCGGTAACGGCGTGCAACAAAACGTCGTTAGTTCCCAGCCATAAGCTGAAGAAAGTACCTCCGGCGGTAGCTGCGTCGCCGATGATGGTGGAAACCCCAGGGTTGGAAGCAAACCGTGCATAAAATGGATTGAATCGGGGATCAATATTGGCCAAGGCCCAATCTCCAGTTTCTGGTATCAAAGCCTGGCCTAAAAGAATACCGTGTACTCCAAAATTGTTAATAGGGTCGCCGGTGTATATAAATCCCGGATTGACGATAGGACTAGGTACAGCCCCCAGATCCGAATCAGTGGCAGTAGGGGTAGAACCCACCAGCAATAACCGGCCCTTTATGACCCAATTATTGGGGTCAGGGTCGGACAGGTCAGAGTCTGTGCTGTTAAAACCATTTACTGAATTAATAATGGGCTGTACAAAATCACCCCCCCCTACCTGTGCAAATTGCTGACTTAAGATATTGGGCATGGAATTCAACTGACCATCGTCAAAAAGAGCATTGGCCTGAAACCCCGCGGTTAAGGAACTTCCTACCGCTACGTATTTGGTAAAATCAGCAGTACCAGCACTGGGCGGATCGCCGGGATCAACCGGAGTAAAATCATTATCGGCGGGGACATCTAGCAGCGCCTGGTCGCAGGATACTAGCACTAACCCCAAGCTTAATAGAAGGTATAGGTATTTTAAATTTTTCATGTTTCTATGAGATTAGGGTTAATTCAGGAATTGATCAAAAGTGATGGAAAGATAATATTGAGAACCTACGAATCCCGACCCGATGTTGGTGCGGTAATCTCCGCCCAGCAGGTTGGTGCCTCCCAGTTTGATCACAGACTTGATTGATTCAACCTTATAATTGACCTGGAAGTCAAACACTCCAAAATCGGGTATTATACCGGTTCCAAAGGTTGATTCCCAAAGGAAATCGTCCTGCCAACGGAAGGCCAGGTTGAATCCTATATTTTCACCGATATTGCGATTACCGAAATTCAAGCTGAACTTGTGTTCGGGAGTGTTGAAACCAGCCAGAAACCCTTCGGTAACTTGCTCGTCCTGGGTAAAGTCTGCCCAGTTATAGCTTCCGCCCATAGTATATCCTTGACCCATGTTCCAGGTTAAACCTACACCGATTCCATCAGAACTGATGTCCTCACTAACATTTACATAAGGATTCATCAAAATGTTGGTACCTCCTAAGGCATTGGTAAGCACTTCACCCCGACGCATCACCGGACCCGCGCTCAATACAGGTCGATTGGCGATGAAGCCATCGTAGTTGTTGTGATAATAGTTGACATCTACCAAGATATCTCCGGCGATGACCCCTTTGTAGCCTATCTCTATGGCGGTTAATTCTTCCGGCTGAACAAAGTCTATATCCACCGGCTGCAAGGTAACCGGGTCTAAGGCTCCACCATTGTGAATTCCATAGCGCGCGGCATTTTCTTCGGTACTACCCACTAGGATTCCCGCTGATGTGGGGAACCAGATGAATTGACTTTGAGTATCGGGATTTCGGAAGCCAGTCTGGAATGAGGCCCTGATATTATGATTTTCGTTAAAGGTGTAAACCGCAGAAACCCTAGGGTTGAATTGGCCGTCGAAATTTTCGTTTTTATCATAGCGTACTGATGCTTTAAGACTTAAGGCATCAATTTTCTTTCCTACCTGTACATAAGCACCCCACTCATCGATTTCCACCCGGTCAAAAGTACCGTCTGTATTTAGGTTTTCATCGAAAATAGTCCCACCTGAGAAAATGCTATACCGACGGAAGTTACCGCCTACCTGAACATCCATGAAGTCGATTTGATTTTTAAAATCATAGTTACCTTCTCCATGCCACAAACGAGATCCTTCAATGAAACCCGCTCCGTTGGGATCAATTTGCAGGTTGGCGTTGCGAGTAGCATCAATAAAGCTTTGCAATCCACTTGGGGATAGCGCGTTACGGCTGGCATCAGCTATCGATCGCGCTGCGGCGTGGGCCGCATCAGCATCTCCGGCTGGTACTCCGGGTACATATCCCTGAATGGCCGCTACATAAGTTCCCAAATAATTAGGTACCCATTCAGCAGCAGTAGGTGAGATCCTTTCATTGGCGAATGCACCTAATGCGTCTAGGTTGTAGGAATCTCCGTCGTCAGTGCGGGTAAGGTATCCACGTACAAAGAAATTGTCTCCTTTTATCTCAGCTTTATAGAATTGTTGCGTAAAGTCGCGTAAAACAAACTTGGCGGACCCTTGATAGATGGAACTTCCACCTCCAAATCTGTAGTTCAGCAAAGCCTCCACTTTATCGTTGATACGGTAATGAACGGCGGCATCGGCTTTAATACTTTTGGCGTCCTGATTGTCCAGTAATACGTTTTCCTGGATACCCGTACGGCGAATATCGATATCGCCCAGGGGGGCTAATTCCGGTATCCCGGTTAGCGCCGCCAGGGATCCGGCGATCACAGCCTCATCTCCATAGGTATTCATGCCGTCAAAGTTAGGGGCTCCTGGTCGGTTACCGGGGATCACTCGATCACTACTGTAGTCATTTCCCGTCCAATCAGTGGCCTTTAAATAATTGAAATTCACTTTAAAGGCGAAACGATTGTTGTAAGCTTTGGCGTATCGAAACCCAAAGTTGTACAGGGGGTCTGTGCCTCCCGCCTCAGAATCTGTTACACCTATTTTAGCGGTGGCACTGAAACCTTGATAGTCAAAAGGAGACTTGCTGTTCATGATAAGTATGCCGTTAAAAGCATTGGGTCCGTAAAGAGCTGAAGTTGCTCCAGGAACCAATTCCACACTTTCAGCATCAAGCTCGGATATCCCAACCAGGTTTCCAGTGGGGAAGTTCAACAGAGGAGCTGAGATATCCATGCCATCTATCAGGGTCACAAAGCGAACATTAGCGATGGTGGCAAACCCCCGGGTATTGACAGCATTGAAGGTAAGACTACCGGTACTGGTGGTTACCCCTTTGATGTGGGCAACGGATTCGAAGAAGTTAGGTGCAGCAGATTGCTGAATAGCCAAGATGTCCATCTTCTCTACCGTTACCGGTGATTCCAGGATATTTTCTTCCACCCTGGAAGCAGAGACTACAATTTCTTGTCCCAGTAAGATACTTTCGGACAATTGAACTGCTAGTCCACTGACATTGCTTTCTGTAATTTCGATCTCTTCAGTGCCAAATCCCACCATGGAGACTTGCAAGGTTAGGGGAGGAGCTTGTTGTATGGATAAGTTGAAGTTGCCATTGATGTCTGTAATGGTACCAATCACCTTACCCTTTACAATAATGTTTACTCCTATTAAGGGCTCGCCTGTGGCTTCTTCAGTTACGTTCCCAGAAACGGAAGTCTGGGCCATAAGCGGAATGCTCATTCCTGAAACTGCCAACAGTGCAAGACCGAACGCAAGTAGAGTAAAAGTTTTCTTCATAGTTTTGAGTTTAGACGCATTAATAATTCTTCAATTGAATGCTGTTTGATTTGCCAAAAGCAAACTTAGACAGGTTTAAAAGTACATATTATTATAAGTTATGCAAAATAATTGCATATAGGAAGGAATCCGGGCGGAGGGTTGATAGCTGGCGTTATTCGGGATTGTCGGTATTCTCTTTGCGCAAATATGTTACTAATTTTTCACAAAGTGATTGCATTTCTTGTGACATGTAATCATCGCCGGTGGCGTTAAGTACACTTTGGGCCATTCCTCCGATGGCATCAATATAGAATCGCTTCATTTCCAGCACCGGCATATCTTTGACCCAAAGATCTATGCGCAGAGTATTTTTCTGCTGGTGGTCCCACAGGGAAATGGCCAGGGATTTAGTTTCACTGGTGCTGTTGTCGGGCTTGTCGGAAGCGTGCCACATGATCTTTTCGGGCACATTGTTTTCATCAAGCTCAATAGAGAAAGTAATTTCGGATTTCTTCACTAAGGTAAACTGTTTACAAAGTTCTTATAGGAGGAGGGATTCCATGGCTCGGTGCTGCAACCGACCTCCTGGGCTTTTTTATTGATATCATCAACTCGTTCTTGAGGTGCTGGATGGGTGCTGAGAAATTGTGGCACCTGCCCGGCCTTTTGTTCATCCAGTAGTTTTTGGAAAAAGGAATAGGCAGCATTGCATTGGTATTTGGTCTGGGCCAAATAGATTACCGAGTAATCATCAGCCTCCTTCTCATGGTCGCGACTGAATTTCAGTGTGCCTAGATTGCCTGCCAGTCCTGCGGCAATCTGAGCCACTTGAGAGGGATTATTCCCCAGGGCGATACTCAGGAGGATCTGCACGCCGTAGACTTTTTGTAGTTGACGGATGCTATGCCGTTGGTCGGCATGGGCGATTTCGTGACCCAACACGCCGGCTAGGTCGTCCTCCTTGTCCAAATACTTGATGAGCCCGGTATACACGTAGATATGACCTCCAGGTGTAGCAAAGGCATTCAATACGGTATCATTTTGAATGATTTTAAGTTCCCAGCCGAATTTGTCCTTGTAAGTTACCTGGCCTGAGTTCAGAATGCGGTCCCGCATCCCGTTAAGATAATTGTACGCCTGTGAATAGGTATTTTGATCCAGTACTGGATAGGTTTCCGGATTGGAGGCGATCTCTTGACTGACCTGAGCTCCTAGTTTGATATCATCTTCAATGGAGAAAATGACAAAATCCTTACCACATGAAGATATAAGTAGGGTCAATCCCAATAAAAAAATGACAACTCTGCTCATAATTAACGTAATATTTTTCTCCCTAATAACTAGTTAATGGACATTTCTGGTATATCACCCTCCACAATTAATTTGCCTTCGGTAGCAGCTTCAATCTCTTCGACTGATACCCGTCTGAGCCCAAAACCACCCAGCATCAGGGTGCTGTTATCTTTAATATCCTTGACCGCCTCTTGGGCGTCAAGTACTACTTTATTGATCATTGCTCAAAAGTTAGTTTTACCTAAGATGGATAAAGCCTCTTCACGATCTATCTGTAAACGATCACTCAACTCTTCCAGGCTATCAAACTTCAATTCCGGGCGAATTTGTTTGATCAGTTGGATGGTAATTTGTTGATCGTAGATATCTCCTTTGAAATCGATCACATGCACCTCAATGGTCTTGGTTTTTAAACCGAGCGTAGGGCGCACCCCAATGTTCATCATACCGTTCCACCAGGAGTTTTGCAGCCTCACTCTTGCCGCATAAGCGCCATTTGAGGGAATTAGTTTGTACTCTTCGGCAATTTCGATATTGGCTGTAGGAAATCCAATATTTCGACCTATTTGTTGGCCCTTTACCACCTTGCCCGTTAAACTATACGGCCTTCCCAAAAGTTTGTTGGCCAAGTGAATTTCGTGATTCAGGATATATTGACGAATCTTGGTAGAACTTACCCCAATGTGATCCACATCTTGTCGGGGAATCTCCGTAACCTTGAATCCGTATTGAGAGGCGTTGGCTTTCAAGTATGCAAAACTACCCTCTCTATTTTTACCAAAACGGTGGTCATAACCAATCACCAACTCCTTGGTCCCAATGACATCTATCAGGATTGACTGCACAAATCTTTGGGAGGAAGTTTGAGAGAATTCTAATGTGAAGGGGATCTTAATGAGATGGTCAATTCCCAGGGACTCTAAAATGGCGGCCTTTTCATCAAATGTTGTGAGTAACTTAAAATCTTTTTTTTGAGGATTCAATACATACTTGGGGTGAGGCCAGAAGGTCAATAGAACAGATTCGCCCTCATTGGCCGCGGCCATGTGTTGGATCTTCTCCAGTATTTTTTGATGTCCCAGGTGTACCCCATCAAAGGTGCCGCTGGTCACTACCGGATAAGGTATCTTGGGAAATTCCTGGATGCTTTGATGGATCTGCATAAAGGTTATTGAGGTGCTTGGGAATGTTGATCAATATACGCATTGGGATCATAAGCCTCAGTGAGAAGATAGCGGCCGATACGGGTGCGGGTTAGTTGTGATAAGTAAGCACCAACTCCTAAAGCAGCCCCCATGTCCCGAACCAGGCTGCGAATATAGGTTCCCTTTGAGCATACCACCCGAAACTGCACTTGTGGAAAATCGCAGCTCAGGATCTCCAATTCCTGAATTTCCACTATTCTGGGTTTAAGTAATACCGTTTCGCCTTTACGGGCTTTCTTATACACCGGTTGTCCTTCGATCTTAATAGCGGAATAAGCTGGAGGAACTTGTTCAATCGGTCCCAGGAAATTTTTTGAGACCGTTATAACCTGCTCGGCGGTGAGGTGGGTAAAATCATGTTCCGAATCAAAGTCTGTTTCCAGGTCGACGGAAGGAGTAGTCTTTCCCACTACCATGGTACCTTGATATTCTTTTTCCATCTCCTGATAATGTGCTATTTCTTTGGTCTTTTTGCCGGTACACAATATGAGCAGGCCGGTTGCCAGGGGGTCGAGGGTGCCGGCATGTCCTATCTTTTTGATCTTTAAAGCCCCTCGGAGTTTCTTAACTACATCAAAGGATGTCCAGCCAAGGGGTTTGTTGATCAGCAACACCCGGTCCTCTTGAGGATTTTGCGAGTGATTCATATGGAGGATATTATGGCTATGATGCCTATTACGAAACAGTAGAAGGCAAAATAGATCAACTTCCCTTTTTTAACGATAGTTAGCATCCATTGGCAAGCCATCAATCCCGCAATAAAAGCCGATATAAAACCGGCAATTAACACCCAATTGGAAATAGCTTCATAGCTGCCGGGGTTTTGTATGAATTCCACCAATTTCAACAATGAGCCCCCTAGAATAGGGAGTAGCACCATTAAAAAGGAGAATCGGGCAGCCTTTTCCTTTTCTACACCTAATAACAGAGCGGTAGATATGGTGGCTCCAGAGCGCGATATGCCCGGTAATATGGAAATTGCCTGAGCCATTCCGATCAATAGGGCCCTTCCCCAGGTCACCTCCCCCTTTCGCGGAGGAGAATAAAAGGTCATGGAAAGAAGCAAGCCGGTAACTAGCAACATGAAACCCACCAGTCGGATCTCACCACTAAAAAAACTCTCGATCTCTTTATCGTATAAAATTCCAATGATAGCCACAGGCAAAGCAGAAACCATTAGGAGCAGAACATATCTGGTGGCCTCATTGTTTTTAAACTTCACCAGCTGAGAAGTCAAATTGGTTAGATCTTTGCGGAATACCACTATGGTACTTAAAGCGGTAGCGGCATGAACTACCAATGAAAACAGGAAGTTGCTTTTAGTTTTTACATTGAGCATCGCGCTGCCTAATTCGATATGCCCGCTGCTGCTGATAGGTAAGAATTCCGTAAGGCCTTGTAGGATGCCCAAAATGATACCATCCAGGACGGTCATTGATCTTTTTTGGGGTTATGGAGAATAGCGAAAAATTGGATAACAAACCCCGCCATGACAATTATGGGTCCGATAGTCAGTCCCCAAATGCCGAAGCCGTAAGGTTCGGTATCCAGTGACATAGTAATAAATCCCACGATCAAGACCAGCAGTCCGGCCAGCATCAAACGGTAGTTCTTCTTTCCAAAAGGCAATCCAGTATTTTTGCTCATGATTTAGTACAGGTCGTCTAAAGACATTTTTAGATATTTCCTAATAGCCCTGTTAGTGCTAAAAGTCCCTATGATGGCTCCCAGCACCGCCAAGATAGCAAATAGTATTAACATTTTAGTTTGATCCTGCAGGGCTGAAAGATCCGGAATGGTCCTTATGGCATATTGATAGATCAGGTATAATACGACGGAGGCCAGGATTCCCGAAAGAAATCCATGCCACAGTGATCTCAGCAGGAAGGGTTTTTGAATGAAACCATTGGTGGCTCCCACGAGCTGCATACTGCGGATCAGAAAGCGCTGTGAAAATAGCGCCAATTTTATGGTATTGTTGATAAGGATGATCACGGTAATTAATAGGATGCCTGCAAAACCCAACAGGATCAATCCGATCTTGGTGGCATTGCGATTTATATCGGAAATAACATTGTCCAGATAGCTAGCTTCAAAGACGCCATTAATAGCTTCAATTTCTTTTTTGACCTGAGCCATTTGCAGGCTGTCTTGATACTGGGGTTTTATTTTTACCAGGTAGGCGTCTCTAAGCGGATTGTACCCCAAGAACTCCTCTGGGTTTTCTCCTTCCCGTGCTCCGAAATTTCCCAGAGCTTCTTCCTTAGATATAAAATTGATTTGTGGCTCCTGATTCTTCACCAGGGTAAAGTCTTTGTTGGCCAACGTCTTTTGGATGCCTATAATCTGGCTCTCAGACAATCGATTTTGCAGATATACCTGCACTTCGACTTTCTCTTTTATCAGGATCGACAGTTTTTGGGTGTTGAGCAATAACAAGCCAAAGAGGCCGATTACGAATAATGCTAACGTAATGCTAAAGACCACACTGGCATAGGGGTATGAACCCAGTCTTTTTTTTCTGCGGGTAGGCTTCTTTTCCAAGGTCCGCCAAAGTTAATCATTAATTTCAAAATCGGGAAGAAGGCAAAAAAAAAGCCTCCCGAGGGAGGCTGTATATTTTTACTGCTTGTTCTTCACTACTTGTTTTCCTTAATGATCTCTAATCTCCTGATTATTTCTGCATCTTTCAGTGGTTGCAGAGGAGTTAGCTCCACCTGGTTATCCAGTATCTGATAGTATTTCTGGTCGTAGAACATGTAGAGCATTTTGCCGTTCGTGGAGTTCAGCTCCAAAATTTCGTAAGGAATATCCCGGAAATCACCATAGAGGTACAGTTTTCCGCTATAGTAACGGTAGTGGAATAATTCACCATCTTTTTTAGCTGTCTCCACCTCGATCACCGGATTATCTGAAAGTTCCTCTTGGGCCAATGCTGCTGAAGGCATTTCCAGGGACTCTTCCTGCACGGTTTCATCGATACTGGGATCAATTATTTTTGGGCTATTTACTACGGGTGAGGCTACTTCTTCCACAACCTCTTCTTCCACAACCTCTTCTTCCACAACCTCCTTCGAAGCCTCAGCCTTTGTGAGCGGCTGGCTCTTGGTCATGTCCTCAGCCACTTCGGTATCAGTCGAGTTTTCATCAATTTCCTCCTTGGTGATCTCTTTACTTTTACTCTCAACAGGAAGTTCCTGAATCTCGTTGGCAGTGGTGGCTTGTTCCAGGTTTTCATCAATAGTGATCTCCTGAGTGGTCAATGTCTCTTCAAGCGGGGCATCGCCCGTGTAAAAGTACAGATAGGATCCTAAGCCTATTATCCCGGTCAGTACGATGGCGGCAGCAGTCTTTACTCCTACTAAAACAGTAGGGCTCATAGAGACCGGTACTTGATCCAGGCGGGCCTTTAGTTGTGATTTCCTAAAGTCTTTCAGGGAGTTCACAATATCCTGCTGAAGCTCAAACTCTGAGCGCAGCACGGGATCCGTATGCAGCTGGTTTTCAAACTCCAGCATCTGATCTGGACTCATGCCGCCTTCCAGATAGGATCCGATCATTTCGTTATGGTTTGGGTATGTACTCATGATTAGTCTAAGAAATCACTGGCCTTATAATTAGCTTTTACTAATTGATCCAGTCGCTTTTTACATTTATATTTTTTGGTTTTAGCGGTGTCAGTACTTGAAAAATTCAGTTTCTCTGCTATATCTGTCATCGACATTCCGTCGAAGTAGTAATAGGATAAGACTTTTTGACAAGTGTCTCCTAATTTTTCTATGCATTCCCTTATTATTCTCACCCGTTCCTCTTGGTCGTGATCCATATAATCAGTCCCATCTTTCTCTTCGCTACTTAGGCGGCTTTTTCTATCTAATTCCTTTCGCCACAGATTCTGACAGATACTGTAGAGATAAGTGCTTAGTTTTGAAGTTAATACTAAATTTCCACTTACCGCCTTCTGCCAAACCACAATCAATGCTTCCTGATAGATGTCTTTTGCTTCGTATTCTGTGCCGCTATTGGATATGACCAGCTTGATCATCATCCTATAATATTTCTGGTACAGATACTCTAAGGCAGATTCATCTCCATTCTGCATTTTGGCAAGAATCTCACCGTCCTTCATTACGTCCGCCTTTAGTTAATACCATTTTCACCCAAAATGTAACCGTTTCCTTCACTTTATTTATTATCGCCAGTGGTTACTGCTCTATTTGGTGCTAAAAATACGGTTAATATCCTTGATTTGCTAAAATATAAACTGCAATCCAAATCGAAATCTTACATAGTAATTTTTAAGCCCTTTAAACTAGCTAAGTCTTGCTCTGAAGGTATTAATAGCTCATTTTGATGCTTTTATCCAGGTTTGAGAACGGCCTAGCCAGGTAAATCCCAAGTAGCCCCTGACCACCAAAGACCCATTCTCTACCCATATCTTACACTTATACACTTTTCCGTTTTCGGGATCTAAAATTTCTCCATTTGTCCAGGCATTTTCTGCCTTTTTTAGCCCCTTTATGATCTCCATACCAATAATAGGTTGGTTTTTTCTGGGATCTTTATCGTCGCATTTGGAACAGGTAACCTCCTGTTGTTGCGGGTCGCTAATGGCGACTACTTTGCCAAAAACCTGACCGTTCTTGGAATAGATCTCTACTATGGATTTTACCTCCCGAGTTTGATCGTCCACCGTACTCCACCGGCCCAGCACATCCTGTGCTTTGACAGGGAGGGAGATGAACAGCCAAAGGGCAAAGGGTGAAATCAAGGCACTAATATTCATATATCTATATAAATGAAAAAGGAGCCGAATGGTTCATTCAACTCCTTTAAGTAATAAATTAAATTTCAACTTAAATTTCCTGGAGTTCACTTTGGGCAGAACCTTCCAGCTTGATCTCTTTTTGGGTATCCGGAAGTACTTCACTATGATGATCGATCACTGTTATATGGGGGGCAATAACCAATGATACAATAGACATCAACTTGATCAGGATGTTCATTGAGGGCCCTGAGGTGTCTTTAAAAGGATCACCCACAGTGTCGCCGGTAACGGAGGCCTTGTGAGGTTCCGAACCTTTATATTCCATTTTACCATCGATCTCTACACCTTTTTCAAAGGATTTCTTAGCATTGTCCCAAGCACCCCCTGCATTATTCATAAACATACCCATCAAAACGCCTGATACGGTCACACCTGCTAGTAGACCTCCCAGCACCTCAGGTCCGAAAGTGAACCCAACAATCACTGGTACGATCAAGGCAATCGCCCCGGGAGCTATCATTTCACGGATCGAAGCTTTGGTAGATATCTCTACACACTTATCGTACTCCGGCCGGGCGGTGCCTTCCATAATACCTGGAATATCCCGGAACTGTCGTCGCACTTCGTTTACCATATCCATAGCAGCCCTTCCTACCGCTGCGATGGCCAAAGAGGAAAAGATAAAGGGGATCATGCCTCCCACAAAAAGACCTGCCAGTACATCGGCTTTATAAATATCAATCGAATCGATTCCTGCAATACCCACGAATGCTGCAAATAGGGCCAGGGCTGTTAAAGCTGCGGAGGCAATGGCAAAGCCTTTTCCGGAAGCAGCAGTGGTGTTACCTACGGCATCCAATATATCGGTGCGCCCCCGTACTTCTTCGGGCAGCCCACTCATCTCCGCAATTCCGCCAGCGTTGTCGGCGATAGGGCCGAATGCATCGATTGCCAGTTGCATGGCAGTGGTAGCCATCATACCAGCGGCACAAATGGCTACACCATAGAATCCGGCTAGCTCAAAAGCACCATAAATTCCGGTAGCCAGAACGATTATTGGTAACAAGGTGGATTCCATGCCCACAGAGAGTCCACCGATAATATTGGTGGCATGTCCTGTAGAAGATTGCTTGACAATGGAGTTTACGGGGCGCTTACCCATTGAGGTGTAGTACTCTGTAATGATACTCATTAAGGCTCCAACTACAAGTCCTACAAAAATGGCCCAGAAAACATCCATGGAGGAAAACTCTATTCCACGGTGGGTCATGGTTTCGGGCAGCATCCAGCTAACAAGAAAGTAGGAGGCAATTACGGTCAGAATAATGGATCCCCAATTACCTTTGTTAAGTGCGTTTTGCACGCTGCCACCTTCTTTTACAGTTACCAGAAAAGTTCCCACCACTGAGAACAGCAGCCCCATTCCGGCTATGACCATGGGGAGCAGTATAGGGCTTAGCCCCCCAAACTGATCAGTACTGGCATTTATCTCTTGCCCTAGCACCATAGATGCCAGGATGGTGGCTACGTATGAACCGAAAAGGTCTGCTCCCATTCCGGCAACATCACCTACATTGTCGCCTACATTATCAGCAATGGTAGCGGGGTTTCGGGGATCGTCTTCTGGGATTCCCGCTTCTACCTTTCCTACCAGATCGGCCCCAACATCAGCCGCTTTGGTATAAATACCTCCTCCTACACGAGCAAAGAGCGCTATTGATTCAGCACCCAGAGAGAATCCGGCCAGCACTTCGATGGCTGTTTTCATCTCAATCCCTGTTACGCCCACGCCGGAGGGCACAAATATTTCCATTAACACTATAAATAATGCTCCCAGTCCGAAAACGGCCAGACCTGCCACTCCCAGGCCCATAACAGCACCTCCCGTGAAAGAGACCTGCAAGGCTTTGGTTAAGCTGGAACGAGCCGCCTGAGTAGTGCGTACATTAGCTTTAGTTGCAATTCTCATACCGATATAACCGGCCAAGGCGGAGAAAAACGCTCCAATAACAAAAGAGATGGCAATGATAGGATGCGAGTCCGGCACCAGGGTTCCTGAATAAGCTAGTATAATCCCGGTGATCACCGCAAAATACGTCAATACCTTCCATTCCGCCTTTAGGAATGCCATGGCTCCACGAGCAATGTAAGCAGCTAGTTCCTGCATGTTTTCATCTCCAGGGTCTTGCTTGGACACCCATAAAGACTTGACAATCAGCACTAAAATCCCAATAAGACCCATGGCTGGAATGACGTACACAAAATTATCCATAGTGTATAAGTTGTATGAAATTCAGAATAGATTCGTTAAAACCCCACAAAGATAGAAGAAGAGTAGGGAATATAAAATTATTAGGAGGAAATAGGCTTTACAGAAGGGGAGGTTAATTGGCCCCCTGACGGAATTTGTCCAACAGGCTATTCAAAAGTTTGAGCTCTTCGGGGTTAAGGCTGTCGAACATGCGATAGAATTTATTAATTTCCAGGTCGGTTTCTTCCAGTAATTCCAATCCAGCCTGGTTGATGGTAATTTCAACTTCTCGCCGATCATGACGACTCTGTCGACGGTCGATCAGATTCTTAATACGCAGACGTTCCACTATACGGGAAGCATCTGACATCTTATCCAGCATACGGTCCTTAATCAGGTTTAAGTTAGCAGCATTGGGATATTGCCCACGTAGGATCCTCAACACATTGAACTGTTGCCGCGTAATGCCGCGGCTCTTAAAGAACCCTGACATTTTATTGATCAGAAAGCTGTAGGTGTAGATTATATTGACCAGGGCTTTATGGTTTTCGTCCAGGAACTCCTTTTGAACTATTTCGTCCTCTAACCGCATTATTACAGGTTTGTTGACTAGTTTATTTTGTACAATTTTAATAAATAGTTAACTATTTATAAAATTGAGGAACTCCGCCCGGGTATTCGCCTCCCTAAATTTACCGCTGAAATGGGCCGTACCGGTGGTGCTATTGGTATCCCCTACACCTCGTGAAGAAACACAAAGATGGGTGGCATCTATAACCACTCCTACGCTCTCGGTATTCAGTGTTTCCTTCAGATCTTCAGCTATTTGCATGGTAAGTCGCTCCTGCACCTGGGGCCTCTTGGCATAGTACTGAACGATACGATTTATCTTAGAAAGTCCAATTACTTCTCCTGTGCTGATATATCCCACATGGGCTTTACCGATAATGGGAACAAAGTGGTGCTCGCAGTTGGAATAAAAGGTGATATCTTTCTCTACCAGCATCTCGTTGTACCGGAATTTATTATCGAAGAGCTTGGCGTGTGGCTTGTTCTTGGGATTCAAACCACTAAAGATCTCCTCAACGTACATTTTCGCCACTCTTTTAGGAGTTCCGCTAAGGCTGTCGTCGGTCAAGTCCAGACCCAGAATAGACATGATCTCCTTAAAGTGACCTTCGATCAATTTCTTTTTTTCCGAATCGTCCATTTCAAAAGCGTCGGATCGTAATGGTGTTTCCACGGAGCTGGCAATATGCTCGTCGCCAACTTCCTTAATGATCGGTTCAGTTCGCAGGATATTCGACGATATTTCTTTCTGTTTCATACAAGGTTATTTTTAAATCGAATTTCTCATCTATCCTTTTTCTCAGCTTGTGCCATATGATATACGCTATATTTTCAGCGGTTGGATTTAGAGTTTTAAATTCTACAAGGTCCAGGTTTAGATTGCGGTGATCAAAGGGTGTAATTACTTCTTCCTTAATGATATCACTAAGCAATTTCATGTCGAAAAGGTATCCGGTATCGGGGTCCACCTCACCGACTAGTTTTACCAAGAGCTCATAATTGTGGCCGTGATAGTTTGGATTGTTGCACTTGCCAAAAACTCTTTGGTTCCGCTCATCCGACCACTTTTCATTATGTAAACGATGAGCCGCATTGAAGTGTTCCTTTCGTATTACGGCAGCTTTCATAAGCAACAAACATAATTAAAACAAGAAATGTTTAATAGTGTCGGGCTTATTTTTGAGCCGGTATTCGATTTCGATCGTCTATCTATTATGTAATTGACGTTTGTGAAATGGGCAGTTTTAGCTATACTTGAGCGTCATTTTTCTAGCGCCATTGGAAATTTCCGCCATATATCATCAATTGGACCGTTATAATGAGCAGGGTTTTAAGATGTTTACTTCATCTTCTTTCCAAAGTCATAGTACGGTGCTTCTACACCTATTGAGTCAGTATTCTGAGAAGGTACCGGTTTATTTTATCAATACCGGGTACCTTTTTCCGGAAACCATGGCATACAAAGATCAAATTAGCAACTTATTCAAACTTGAGGTTATTGACATTACCTCTTCTACTTCCAAGAATATGCAAAAGGACGGACAGGGCAAGCTATTATTCGCCAGCGATCCCGATTATTGCTGTTATCTGAATAAGACCCAACCAATGGATGCGGTCCTGAGATCTCATGATGTGTGGATTAACGGGGTTAGGCGTGATCAAAACCGCTTTCGCCAATCATTAGACATAGAGGAACCCGCCCCATACGGCAGTCTTCGATTTCACCCTATGTTGGACTGGACACCCAAAGATATTTACAAATACCTGAATGATCACAAGATCCCCAGAAACCCCTTGGACCAGCGGGGCTATTTTAGTATTGGCTGTGAACCCTGTACACGAAAGCGCCACCCCGAACTGGATGAAAGGGAGGCCAGATGGTTTGGTATGAGCAAGTTTGAGTGCGGATTACATACTGACTTGATCAAAAAACCATGAAAATCTTATTAACCGGGGGTGCGGGATATATAGGTACGGGATTAACCAGCTTTTTAGCTGCTCAGACTCATCCCCATGAGATCATTATCTATGATAACCTCAGTCGTGGAAACTACAACCTCTTTATCGGGGATGGTTTGCACAATGCTCAAAAAGTAAGTTTTGTAGAAGGGGATATCCTGGATTCCCGAAAGTTGAGGAGAACTCTAGATGGGGTGGATGTGGTTATACATTTGGCGGCTAAGGTCACCACACCATTCGCCAATACGGATTCGCATTTTTATGAGCAGGTGAATCATTGGGGAACCGCGGAGTTGGTCTACGCGCTGGAAGAATCGTTGGTCAAGCGGTTGATATACCTGAGCAGTACTTCAGTTTACGGTCGCAGCAAAGAGCTGGTAGATGAAAGTAAAGTGCCCAATCCCCGTACCTTCTACGGAATCAGTAAACTGAGGGGAGAGGAACACGTGCAGCGACTGAGTGATAAAATTGAAACCTATATAATTAGGTTAGGCAATGTCTATGGATATAATAAAAGCATACGTTTCGATTCAGTGATCAACCGGTTTGTATTCGATGCTAATTATAAGGGGCGTATATCCCTAAACGGGGATGGCACTCAAGCCCGGGCTTTTATTCACATCAACATGATCACAGAGGTTCTGGCCAAGCTCATTGAGGCCGCCATCCCACCTGGTGTATTTAACGTAGTAGCCAGGAATTTGCAGGTCCTGGATCTACTAGACGTGTTGAAGGAGGTATACCCGGAATTAGAATTCATATTTATAAATCAGCACTTGAATCTACGGGGTATTCGGGTTAAACCCCATGACTCTATCTTCCAGGATCTTCAGATACCAGACGCAGGCAATCTGGTGGAAGAAATAAGGGAGTTTGCTGATGCACTTCCTTTTGGAGTCCTAAAATCATAGATTTTACCGTAAATAGGGGGATCGCCAGGACTTACCGACCAGCGCCTGATTGTACATAAGCGTTCGGAGACCTGTTCGAAATAGAACAGCTTTCAGTCATATCTGCTCCTGATTTTCATGCAACCTACTGATAGTCAATAAGATGGTTATTTTGGCATAATGATTGGCCATTTTATGACATAATCACCCGACCGACAATGGAAAACAGCATATACAAATTTCGTAAGAGAGCAGGCACCTGGGATGTATTCAATATAAATGTGTACGACCGCCAACTACAATTAGTATTTAGCGGTCAATTCCGGGAAGGGCAAGAACCACAGGCTCAAAAATTATTACAGGATTGTTCGTTATTATTTGATGTACGGAATACTAGTTACTACCTGAGAAATTCTTAAAGGGGAACTGGATCAAAAAAAACCTGTAGTTTCTGCTACAGGGTTTTTTTGTTTTACTACCGAAGATGATCAACAAAGCTCCTGATAAACTTCAATAAGGTGGTTTCCGATCATTTCCGCGGTACGGCCTTCAATATGATGCCTCTCCACAAAGTGTATGAGATCGCCATCTTTGAAAAGGGCGATGGACGGAGACGAGGGCGGATAGGGAGCAGTATATTCACGCATCTTGCTTACTGCCTCATGATCCACCCCTGCAAACACGGTTGCTAGAATGTCGGGCCTTTTATGGCTGTTTTCTATGGAAATTTTTACCCCCGGACGGGCGGCTCCCGCCGCGCAACCACATACAGAATTAATGACTACTAAAGTGGTGCCCTGGTGAGAATCCATGTGAGCCACTACTTCCTCGGCAGACCGAAATTCTTCAAATCCTGCAGAGGTCAGGTCGGTACGCATGGGTGCTACAAGTTGTTCTGGATACATTATTCTTAATTTTAAATGGTGCTACATAAATCCCAATTCCAGTTTTGCCGCCTCACTCATCATATCCTGAGAATAAGGCGGGTCGAAAGTAATTTCCACTTTTATATCATTGACTTCCGGAATTGCTTTAATTTTTTCTTCAACTTCCACTGGTATAATTTCTGCCGCTGGGCAGGCCGGAGAGGTAAGGGTCATGAGGACATAGACATTGTCGACCGGGTAGACATTGATCTCATAGATCAAGCCCAACTCATAAATATCGACCGGTATTTCCGGGTCGTAAACGGTCTTGATAGCGTCCAAGATCTTATCTCTTAAGGTTTTCGATTCCATGGTCACGATGTTTCCTTATTTTCAGCCTTCTCCTTGGAGAGGAAAGCCAGTGCGTATAATCTCATTTGCTTGATCATGGCGGCGAATCCGTTGGACCTTTGGGTCCCGATAAAGCGATTCATACCGATCTTTTCAATAAAATACAGGTCACAATTCAATATATCGCTGGCCGGCTGACCGGAAAACACCCTCATTAGCAAACTGACCAGGCCCTTGGTGATCATGGCATTGCTGTCAGCGCCGAAATGAACTTTACGGTCCTTAAAATTTGCCACCAGCCATACTTTGCTTTGGCACCCTTTTACGATGTTTTCTTCAACCTTCAAAGACTCGCTTAGATGTGGCAGCTTCTTGCCCATTTCAATCAAATATTCTACCGACATATCCAGGTCTCCTTCCAGCAGGGAAAACTCCTCGATGATCTCATCCTGAATATGGTTGATGCTGTTCACGATCTTAATTTGTTGGCAATATCTTGCAAGTGCCCGGCCATAATATCAACTTCCTCTTCAGTATTATATATTGAGAAGGAAGCCCTTACCGTTCCCTCAATCCCATAACATTCCATCAAGGGTTGTGTGCAATGGTGACCTGTCCTTACGGCGATTCCTTTGGCATCCAGCATAACCCCTAAATCGAAGTGATGTATACCCTCCATGACAAATGAAAGTACCGCCACTTTCTGTTGAGCAGTGCCTACAGCCCTGAAACCCGGGATCTTGCTCCATTGTTCAGTGGCTTGTTTTAGCAATTGATCTTCATGGGCGGCTATACTTGACTTACCCAGTCCCTCAATAAATTTTATGGCTTCGTTGAATGCCACCACGTCCGCAATATTAGGTGTTCCGGCTTCAAACTTATGGGGAATGTCACTGAAGGTAGTGCCTTCAAAGCTCACTTCCTTGATCATTTCCCCGCCTCCTTGGTAGGGTTTCATTTTCTCCAAGAGCCGTCGTTTGCCATACAGCACGCCTACGCCGGTAGGACCGTACATTTTGTGGGAGGAGAATGCATAAAAATCGCAGTCCAGATCCTGAACATCAATTTCCAGATGGGCGGCCGCCTGGGCGCCGTCAATCATCACCACAGCTCCAAGGTTGTGGGCTTGGCGGATAACGTTTTTTATGGGATTAATAGTACCCAGGGTATTAGAGGCATGGACCAGGGACACCATCTTGGTTTTGCTGGTCAGCAACTGATCCAGGACTTCCCATTTTATTTCACCATTATCCTTCAAGGGCAGTACTTTGAGTACAAGACCTTTTTCTTCACACAACAGCTGCCAGGGTACGATATTACTGTGGTGCTCCATATTGGAGATCAGGATCTCGTCACCCTCTTGCAAAAATGCGCCACCATAGGCGCTTGCTACCAGATTAATTCCTTCGGTGGTTCCTTTGGTAAAGATCACTTCTTCAGCCTCCTGGGCATTTATAAAGGCTGCGGTTGTTTTTCTAGTTTCTTCGTAGGCGGTAGTGGCACGCTCCGCCAGGGTGTGCACTCCCCGGTGAATATTGGCATGATCGTAGTGATAATAATGCTCCAGCGCTTTAATGACCAATTCCGGTTTTTGATTACTGGCCGCGTTGTCAAAATAGATCAAAGGTCGGCTGTTAACCTGCTGATGTAAGATTGGAAATTGACTTCTGATAGTTTCAACGTCCAAAGCCTGTTTTGTGCCGGTGGTATGTAGGTTACCCATGATCTTCAATTAATCGTGCTTGTATGACTTGATCCAAGTAATCCTTAAGCACTGGAGAAGTAACTTGCTCCAGAGTTTCCTGAGCAAAAGCATATAGAAGCAAACTTCGGGCCTGTTGCTTGTCCAAGCCCCGGGCCCTCAAATAAAATAGTTGCTCATCATCAAGCTGTCCAGTGGTAGCGCCGTGAGAACACTTCACATCATCGGCCCAAATCTCTAATTGTGGCTTGGTATTCATGCTGGCGTGATCAGAAAGCAACAGGTTTTTGTTGGATTGGAAGGCATTGGTCTTTTGAGCATCTTGTCTCACAAAAATCTTTCCGTTGAATACTCCGGCCGCGCGATCGTTGATTATTCCTTTATAGAGTTCATTACTATAAGAGTGCGGCAATCGGTGATCGACCGTAGTATGGTTATCCACGTGGTTGGTGCCGTGTAACAGGTAAAGTCCATACATATGTGATTCACAGTTACTGCCATCAACGGTTAGATTCAGGTTGTTTCTCACCATTCGACCTTCTGTGGTAATGGTGGTGCATTTGACGGTACTGTCGCTGGCCTGAGAGATATGAGTATTGCCAACATGTATATTTTCTCCGCATTCCGTTTGCACCTTGTGGTAGGAGAAGTGTGCGTTTTTATCCACTGTCACTTCCGTTACCGTATTGTGGAAGGTGTTCTCCGTACCAGAAGTGCACCTGTAAATCTCCACTACTTGACTCTGGCTGTTTGCTTCAGCCATCACCAGGTGCCTGGTTTGCATATAATTTGCCTTATTGTCCCACAGGTGGTACAACACCACCGGTTCATCAATAATCGATCCTTCGGCCACCCTGATGAAAGCTCCGTGGTTAAATAAGGCTGTGTTAAGAGCAGTGAAGGCATCTTTCTGGTAGTTTGCGATGGTTCCAATGCCTGATTCGGCCAGGGAATTCCCTTGTGGGTCTATAGGTTCAATGGACAAGCCATGAGGCAAATCGTCGGTGCAATATACCAGACGCCCATTCCAAAACACAACCAGGTGGCCTTGTAGATCTGGCAACAAATATTCATTGAACGGAGGAACTGTTTGGGGTTCCATTACCTGAGGTTCATCTGTCCTCAAAGACTTCAATAAAGTCTTGGTGATAGGGGTATACTTGTACTCCTCGCTTTTATTCTGTGGAAATCCCTGGCTATTAAAGGAATCCAAGGCCTTATGCCTTAACTGCGATAGATCAGCAGTTTGTTCACCGTTTAAACCTGAAGTTAACGAGGAATATTTTTCCTGAAAATAGGATCTTAACTCTTGCTCAGTATTCATTTCAGGTCTATGTGGTTATGTTTGCTTCCTCTTTGATCCAATCGTAACCCTTTTCCTCCAGTTCCAAGGCAAGCTCTTTAGTGCCGGACTTCACGATTTTCCCGTCGTACAGCACATGAACATAATCGGGTACAATGTAATCCAACAATCTTTGATAGTGTGTTACCACCACCACGGCATTTTCATGGCTTTTTAGGGAATTAACACCATGGGCCACGATCTTCAGGGCGTCGATGTCTAACCCCGAATCCGTTTCGTCCAGTACCGCCAATCTTGGTTCCAATACCGCCATTTGGAAAATTTCGTTGCGTTTTTTCTCTCCTCCTGAGAAACCGTCGTTGAGGGAACGGCTTAGCAGGCTTTGGTCAATGTCCACCAGCTTCATCTTCTCCTTGATTAACTTCAAGAAGGACACCGCGTCCAAGGGTTCTTGTCCACGATGCTCGCGTATCTGGTTAACCGCGGTTTTAAGAAAATTGGTGGAGCTCACGCCGGGTATTTCTACCGGATACTGGAAAGCCAGGAACAATCCTTCCCGGGCCCGCTCTTCCGGAGCCATTTCCAAAAGATCCTTGTTGAGAAAGGTCACCGATCCTTCGGTTATTTCATAGGATTCTCGTCCCGCCAGTACGGATGCCAAGGTGCTTTTACCAGAACCATTGGGTCCCATGATGGCATGCACCTCTCCGGGTTTTACTTCTAAGTTTATTCCTTTGAGGATCTCTTTATCTTCAACAGATGCTTTTAAGTTATCTACTTTTAACATTACTTGATTCTGATTTATCGATATGTGGTTGGGAAAGCTATTATCCCACGCTTCCTTCAAGGGTTAGCGCTAACAGCTTTTGAGCTTCTACCGCAAATTCCATGGGAAGTTGGTTTAGTACTTCTTTACAATACCCGTTTACGATCAGAGCTACAGCGTCTTCTGTGTCAATTCCTCTTTGGTTACAATAAAAGATTTGATCTTCTCCTATTTTGGAGGTAGTGGCCTCATGCTCGATCTGCGCAGTACTGTTGGCAGTTTCAATGTAGGGAAAAGTATGTGCTCCACAGGTATCTCCCATTAGGAGGGAGTCACATTGCGAGAAGTTCCGGGCATTAGTAGCCCTGGGCAGCACCTGAACCAGCCCCCGATAACTATTTTGACTCTTACCGGCTGATACGCCTTTTGAAACGATTCTGCTCTTGGTGTTTTTTCCGATGTGGATCATTTTGGTGCCGGTATCCGCTTGCTGCATGTTATTAGTTACCGCTACCGAATAAAATTCTCCCACGGAGTTGTCGCCTTTTAAGATACAGCTGGGGTACTTCCAGGTTATAGCCGAGCCGGTCTCTACCTGTGTCCAGGATATTTTGGAATTGTCTCCCTCACAAATACCTCTTTTGGTTACAAAGTTATAGATACCACCAATGCCTTCCTTGTTGCCGGGATACCAGTTTTGTACCGTCGAATACTTTACTTCCGCATCTTTGGCAGCATAGATCTCTACCACGGCGGCGTGCAATTGATTTTCATCGCGCATGGGAGCTGTACATCCTTCCAGATAACTCACGTAAGATCCTTCATCGGCAATGATTAGAGTCCTTTCAAATTGTCCGGTATTCGCGGCATTGATTCGAAAATAGGTAGACAATTCCATTGGGCATCTTACACCTTTGGGAATGTAACAAAAAGATCCGTCGGAGAACACTGCCGAATTCAATGCAGAGAAATAATTGTCATTCACAGGAACTACCGAGCCAATGTATTTCTTTACTAATTCGGAATGGTCCTGTACGGCCTCGCTAAAGGAACAGAATATGATGCCCAGTTCCGCCAGTTTGTCTTTGAAGGTGGTCGCCACCGACACGCTATCCAAAACGGCATCTACCGCCACCCCGGTCAGGCGTTTTTGTTCCTCTAGTGATATGCCCAGTTTCTCGAAAGTGCGGCGGAGCTCCGGGTCAATTTCGTCTAAACTATTTGGTGCCACCTTCTGCTTGGGGGCGGCATAGTAGATAATGTCCTGATAGTCGATTTCCGGATAAGTAACGTTGGGCCACTTGGGTTCCTTCATGGTCTTCCATTTCTGGAAAGCTTTGAGGCGCCATTCCAGCATCCATTCCGGTTCGTTCTTCTTGGTAGAAATAAAACGTACAATATCTTCATTCAGACCCTTAGGTGCAGAATCTACGTCAATTGCCGTTTCAAAACCGTATTTATATTCGGAGTTAGTAAGTTCCTTTAGTATTTGATCGTCTTTACTCATGTTTTCCTGTTACGGCTTGGTTAGAGCTTAAATTCGACTGCAAAATCTAAACTTCCAGGGCTCGATAAGGTTTGGGCAAAATTACATTATTATTCCCAGCTTTCAGAGCTTATTTAGATTAAATCTAAATAACGGCATTCTTAGCATTATTCACAACAAAGCGATTGTTAAAGTTCCCAGTTGATTGAAAACTTAGTAAGTGGATGGTCACATCTCCAGATTGATATGGCGATTTAAACTTTCTTCCAACGATATGAAAGTTTCCGTTCGTCTGATGCCATCAATTTTCTGGATCTTATCGTGTAGTACGTCCCGAAGGTGTTTGGTGTCTCTACAGTGTAGTTTAACAAAGATGCTGTAATCGCCAGTAGTGTAGTGGATTTTCACCACTTCCGGGACTTCTCGCAATTTACTACAGACCTCATCGTAAAGGGAATTTCGTTCCAGGAAAATTCCTAAAAATGCCGTTAGGTCCCAGCCCAGTTTACTGTAGTCCATACTCAAGGTGGTTCCTTTCACAATGCCCATCTCTTCCATTTTTCGCATGCGCACATGCACAGTTCCGCCGGAAACAAAGACCTTTTTCGCTATTTCCGTATAGGGTGTTTTGGCGTCGTTCATGAGCAACTCCAAAATCTTTAAATCAATTTTATCAATTTCATAATTTTTACTCATCCCTAAATAGCTCAGTTAGTAATTATCTAATAAAAGTGAACTAATATTATCAATTATATAAATTTATTCAAAAAAATTTAAAATATTTTTAAGTAAAATAAAATTTTCTCTAATTTTGAATAGTTCAATAACACACTGTAGGGTGATGAAATTGGCAGACATGCCCTCCTGTCTCGGGGGTGGAGAGAATGGGATAAACATAGCATAATCCTTTCAATTGAAAGGTTGGGATTGACCACCAATACTCATTTTGTGCTCTGGCTAACCACTTCGTGGAGGTTCGAATCCTTCTCCTACAGCTAAATTTTGGGTTAATGTTGTTTGTGAAAAAGGTTCGCTTCAGGGCGGCCTTTTTTATTTTGGTGACTAGGTACGAATTAGGATTATTTGTTATTTTTCATTTAATTTTTAATCCGTTAATCCAATCTAACATGAACTTTCCTTGGTTTCAAAAATATCCCGGTGGCATACCACACGAAATTGACCCGGAATTATATCCCTCCATCCTTGAACTATTCGAAGAGTGCACCCAAAAATACCGCGATTTACCGGCCTTTGAAAATATGGGTAAGCGCATTACCTATGGAGAATTAGATGAATTGACGGCTAAGTTCGCCTCTTACCTACAGAACGTGGCTGGATTGGAAAAAGGTGATCGGGTAGCATTGCAAATGCCAAATTTGTTGCAGTATCCAGTAGCAATGTTCGGAGTACTACGTGCTGGTATGGTGGTGGTGAACACCAACCCCCTTTACACAGCGCGGGAAATGGAGCATCAATTCAAGGATTCCGGAGCCACTGCCGTGGTGATACTGGCCAATTTTGCTTTCAACTTGCAGAAGATATTGGACAAGACTGCCATCAAGACTGTGATCATAACGGAGATTGGAGATATGCTGGGTGGTTTCAGAAGTACCTTGGTCAATTGGGTAGTAAAACGGGTTAAAAAAATGGTGCCTCATTATAAACTGCCAAAAGCGGTGAAATTACGAGACACCTTAAAGCAGGGGAATGCTTCCAGCTATGTGCGTCCCCACCTTGAGCCGGGTGATATTGCCTTCCTACAATACACCGGCGGCACTACTGGGGTATCCAAAGGCGCTATGCTGTTGCATCGCAACATCTTAGCCAACATGGAGCAGATCTCAGCTTGGATGACCCCAAGACTAAAGGAGCGCCAAGAGATAGTGATAACCGCGTTACCATTGTATCATATCTTTGCTTTGACGGTAAACTGCCTTTCTATGCTAAAGATCGGTGCACTGAATGTGTTGATCACCAATCCCAGAGATATGCCAGCTTTTATAAAGGAGCTCAGCGCACATAAATTCACGGTGATCACTGGAGTAAATACCTTGTTCAATGGTCTGCTTAATCAACCCAGTTTTGAAAGTGTGGATTTCAATGCGCTCAAGATTACGGTGGGTGGCGGTATGGCTGTGCAAAAAGCGGTGGCCCTAAAATGGGAGGAAGTTACCGGTGTCCCGCTGGCTGAGGGTTATGGCCTAACCGAGGCCTCCCCAGTATTGAGCTGCAATCCCATCGACGGCACTGAGAAATTAGGCTCTATCGGCTTACCAGTACCCAGCACGGAGATCAAAATCTTTGATGAACAGGGCCAGGAGGTACCCATTGGTGAGGTGGGTGAACTTTGCGCCCGCGGACCTCAGGTCATGGCCGGATATTGGCAACGACCTACGGAAACGGAAAAGACCATGATCGGGGAGTGGCTCAAAACCGGAGATATGGCGGCTGCCAGTGAAGATGGGTTCTTTCAGATCGTAGATCGCAAGAAAGATATGATATTGGTTTCCGGCTTTAATGTTTACCCCAACGAAGTGGAAGATGTTATTGCCACTCATCCCAAGGTAATGGAAGTGGCAGCAGTAGGAGTACCTGACGAGAAATCCACCGAAGCAGTTAAAGTCTTTATTGTGAAGAAAGATCACAGCCTCACCCAAGATGAGATCCGGGGATTTTGTAAGGAAAATATGACTGGTTACAAGTGCCCCAAGCATGTGGAATTCCGCGAAGATCTGCCCAAGACCAACGTGGGAAAAATACTGCGCCGCAAACTCAAGGAAGAACAGCAGTCCTAACTTGTTGCTTAATAAGGGGGTGCATGAGCGCAAACCATGCCGGCGGCACCAACGCCAGCAGCATCATGCCAGGATATCCCGTAGGCATTTGCGGGCTGTCATGGTGATGGAGCAATAATTGGTATTTCTTGCTTGCTTTATAGTGATGGTCACTGTGGCGGGACAACTCAAACAACATTAACCTTCCTACCAGGTGGTTGGAGTTCCAGCTGTGATGCGGCTGTACCCGCTCATAGTGCCCATTGGCCTGAAAGGTCCGCGATAAGCCATAGTGCTCAATATAATTGACGGTCTCCAACAATAAGATCCCCACGAATGCAGCACCGGCAAACATCAGCATGACTTGCAGGCCAAAACCCACATAGATCACTACCAGTAGCCCTGCCTGGAGTAGTTGATACCAAATCATTTCATTTTGCAAGGACCACGATGATCGTCCTTTTTTCCTCAATCTGCTATTCTCCAACTGCCAGGCCGATAAATAGCTGAACCAAATAGAGCGGAACCAAAACCGGTATACGCTCTCACCAAAACGCGCTGAGGCGGGATCCGCGGCCGTAGATACTTTCTTATGGTGACCCTTATTATGTTCGATAAAGAAGTGCATATACAGTGAGGACAGCAGTAGACATTTTGCCAAAAATTGTGCTACCCGTTCTTTTCGGTGTCCCAATTCATGAGCTACATTAATTCCAAAAACTCCGCAAAGAATGCCCAGGGCAGTGATTCTTCCAACAATGGTCACCGTGTCCCCAGCGGTTGACATCCTGGTAAGAAAGTATCCTACAAAGAACCATTGAAGTGGCACGATCAAATAAAGGATCCAATCGTAAAGAGGATCTTTTTGCATTACCGCTGCCTCAGTTGCCGACAAGTTGCGGTCATTTGGTTGGAACCAGAGCTCAATCAAAGGAACCAAGCCAAATACATAAACTATGGTGATGAAGGTTAGCGCACCACTAGTGTTCAATGAAATAACAACAGTTGCCGGTATTGTCAGTACAGATAAATACTTTAACCCCTGGTAATTTTTGGTCATGGCCACCTCTGAGTTTACTGGCAATTTAACTATAATTGATCAATCAAAAACTAAAAATTTCCAACCAATATGACCGGTCGGACCTTTGTTCTTGGGGATATACACGGTGCCTTTAGGGCACTAGAACAGTGTTTGAGCCGCTGTGACTTCAATCCGCAGTACGACCATCTAGTGGCGCTGGGAGATGTTTGCGACGGTTGGCCCCAAGTAAGAGAGTGCATTGAATACCTGTTAAAAATTCCCAACCTCACCTATATATTGGGCAATCACGACTATTGGACCCTAAGTTGGTTTAGGAACCAGGTGCCACCGGATCTGTGGCTTAATCAGGGCGGTCAGGCCACACTCAATAGCTATGCTGATGGTGTTCCTACTTCGCACCGCCAATTTCTGGAACAGGCTAAATTGTATCACCTCACCACCGATCACAGATTATTCGTGCATGCCGGCATAATACCGGACAAACCTTTGACGGAGCAGGATGAAAGCGTTTTTCTGTGGGACCGGAGTCTGTTCAATCTGGCCTGTCGCCTCAAAATACATCATGAGGAGAAATCTTTGGGATCCTATAGAGAAATATACATTGGACATTCTCCCACCATTAGAGCAGGATATCCCGTCCCATTACAATCTGGAAACGTATGGATGATGGACACAGGAGCTGCCTGGGATGGCCATTTGACTATTATGGACATTGAATCGAAGGCTTATGTTCAAAGCGATCGGGTAGCGGACCTGTATCCTGGGGTTAAGGGCCGATGACCTATCCGTGTACCTCCTCCAACTGTTCGTTATAAGAAGCCATTAACTTTTGCTGAATATCATATGGCACCGCTGCATATTCCGCAAAGGTACTGCTGAAATTAGCCTTACCCTGAGTAATGGAGCGCAAGGTGGTGGTATACCGGTCCAACTCTGCTAACGGCGTACGAGCTTTGATGATTTGATAAGCGCCTTTAGCTTCCATACCCTGAATAATTGATCTTCTGGACTGTAAATCAGTCATTACTTCCCCCATTAATTCTTCCGGGACCATTACCTCCAGGTCATAAATGGGTTCCAAAAGTTGAGGATCTGCTGAGGTGAATGCCTGACGGAACGCCATCATGCCGGCGATCTTGAAAGAGATATCGTTGGAATCAACGGCGTGCATTTTGCCATCATAGACCATTACCCTCACATCCCTCACATAGGATCCGGTGAGGGGACCTTCCTCCATTTTTTCGAGAATGCCTTTTCTTATGGAAGGAAGAAATCGTAGGTCAATTACACCTCCCACAATACAATTGTAGAATACTAATTTACCACCCCAGGGCAGGTCGGTCTCTTCTTTGTTTCGAACATTAAAACCGGTAGGTTCTGGCATTCCTTCAGTATAGGGTTCAATTTTCAGGTAAACTTCTCCAAACTGACCGGCTCCACCGGATTGTTTTTTATGTCGATAGGAGGCATCGGCCGCCTTCTGTATGGTCTCGCGATAGGGTATACGGGGAGTGATGTAATCGACATCCAAGTTATAAGTGTTTTCCAATGCCCATCGTACCATAGCCAAGTGTAATTCACCTTGACAAGACAGGATCAGCTGCTTTAACTCCCGGGAATATTCCACTTCCACGGTAGGATCCTCCTGATGGATCTTTTTTAGTACTTCGCCCAATTTTTCATCGTCGGCCTTGTTTTTAGCGATAATTGCGGTACGAATACGTGGTCCAGGAAATTGGATAGGTTTGATACTCACATCTTTACCTTTGACATGAAGCGTGTGATTCGTTTCAGTACTCTTAAGTTTAAGGGTAGCTCCAATATCTCCCACTACTAGTTTGTCCACCGGGTTGCGATTCTTGCCGTCCATGATAAACAGCTGGTTAAGTCGTTCGGTGTGCCCGCTTTGCTGGTTGACCAGGTCGGCCCCTACCTTAAGTGTTCCGGAGATCACTTTGAAGAAGGACATTTTCCCCAGATTGGGTTCAACCAAAGTTTTGAAAACAAACAGCACCGGATCACCTTCAGTCTCTTGTTTAATTTCACCACCGTCTACGGTTGGTTCGGGTTTCATTTCAGTAGCGGAGGGAGCAACATTATCGATAAATCCCATCATACGTCCGCTTCCCATATTTTGTTTGGCAGACAGGCAGAATATTGGGAAGACCTCGTGGTTGAGCATCCCGATCTTCAGACCTTGTCTCATTTCATCTTCATCCAGAGAGCCTTTTTCAAAGTACAGCTCCATGAGATTTTCATCGTTCTCAGCAGCTTTTTCTACCAGTTCGTTGTGCAGGGCTTCGGCTTTTTCCTTTTGGTCGTCCGGAATGGGAAGTTTTTCAGGCTTTCCGCCTGCCGCCGGGAATTTGTACATGGTCATTTTCAGCAGGTCGATTATGGAGTCAAATCCATCGCCTTGGTTCACCGGGTATTGCATTAAAGTAGCTGTACTGCCGAAGCGATGCTTAATAGAATCTAAGGTGTTATCCCAATTACTTTTAGGGTGATCAAGTTGATTGACTGCTAGAATTACCGGCTTCTGATAGCGGTCGGCATAGTTCCAGATCAATTCTGTGCCCACTTCGATGCCTTGCTGGGCATTGATCAATAACACACAGGTATCAGCAACCCGCACGGAGGAGACGATCTCACCAATAAAATCGTCCAATCCGGGTGTGTCAATTATATTAATTTTGTAATCGCGCCATTCCGTATGAAGCGCAGTGGCGTACACGGAATTGCCGCGGTCGTGCTCGATCTCATGGTAGTCGGATACCGTGTTTTTATCTTCAACAGTACCACGGCGATTGATCAGTCCGGCCTCAAAAAGCATGGTTTCCGCCAGTGTAGTTTTACCGGACTTAGCGGCCCCCAGAAGGACAATATTTTTAATGTGTTTGGCATCGAAGACTTTCATGTTAGAGTGGATTTAGGATTAACATTAGCTAAAAGAAGCTGCCCGGTGAGAGCAGCGCCTTCTCTAAATTTAAAGTATGATGCCTTAAATTACAACTAATTCTATGCATTTGGACCTCAAAGAAATAGTGGAGGTTTGACTTAAATAAGTCAGTGCTTGGATCCAGGGACTGGGGGTGAGCACTCTAATTGTATCTCACCAGGTTACTGAACTGGTTATTTAATATAACCCAGGCTTTCCAGTTTTACCAGGATGCGATGTGCGGCCAGTTCCGGAGTGAGGGTCAGCGTATCTATGACCATTTCAGGATTTTCCGGAGTTTCATAGGGATCGTCGATTCCCGTAAACCCTTTTATCTTGCCGGCCCGGGCTTTAGCATACAGTCCTTTACGATCACGTTTTTCACACTCTTCCAGGGGGGTGTTGACATAGATCTCCACAAAACCACCCACTTTTTCCACGGTTTCACGAACTTCCTTACGGATGGAGTGATAAGGCGCTATGGGTGCACAAATTGCCACTCCACCGTGCTTGGTGATCTCGGCAGCCACATAACCAATACGCTTGATATTGATGTCTCGATGCTCCTTGGTGAAGCCCAGCTCACTGGAAAGGTTCTTACGCACAATATCGCCATCCAGGATGGTTACCCTGCGGTTGCCATTTTCCAGCATTTTGACTAAAAGTGCATTGCCAATGGTAGACTTTCCAGATCCTGACAAACCCGTGAAGAAAATAGTAAGTCCCTGCAAATGCTTGGGGGGGTACATTTTACGAAGCTCGTCGATAACTTCTTTGTATGAGAACCATTCGGGTATTTCCAAACCTTCCCGGAGCCTACGTCGAAATTCAGTGCCGCTGATATTCTTGACCTTCATTTCCTTGGTGGTCTCGTTTACCGGTATGTACTGAGCCCGATCCTCCACATATACCATCATTTGGAAAGGAACCATAGTGATATCCATTTCATCGTGGTATTTGTTGAAAAGGTCCTGAGCCTCGTAAGGATCATAAAAGGGAGTACCATCCGGTTTGTTTCCAGGTCCGGCATGGTCACGTCCTACTATAAAATGGGTACAGCCGTAATTCTTCCGGATCAAACCGTGCCATACTGCTTCTCGGGGACCGGCCATTCGCATGGCCAGATTTAACAGACTCAACGTGGTAGTCTGCTCCGGGTATTGTTCCAGTATCTTTTCATAGCATCTGACACGGGTGTAGTGATCCACATCGCCTGGTTTGGTCATGCCAATAACCGGTTGAATCAGCAAATTGGCTTCATGGATCTTGGCAGCCCTGAAAGTGATCTCCTGGTGCGCCCGGTGCATGGGGTTTCGGGTTTGAAAGGCCACTACCTTGCGCCAGCCCAGTTTTCTGAATCGACCTCTTAGTTCCGAAGGGGAGTCACGCAGGAGTTTAAAATCGTAGTGGGAGGGAGGTTCTACACCTCTCAGTCGTCCCCCTAAGTAGACGCTGTGGGTTTGGTTCAAAAGATAGTTAACGGCCGGATGCACCTCCAGGTCGGTGCCGTAAACAAGTTGGGCCTCCTGTTGCTTATCCGGTTTCCAAATATCCTCAACTTCCATGGTAGCTACCAGCACTCCTTCGGAATCGCGTAAGGCGATCATCCCTCCTTGGGTTATGGAATCGGCAAAGGCTTCCGTTACATCCAACATAATGGGCAATGGCCACAGTATTCCCGAACTGAGGCGCATATCTTCCATTACCGACTTGTAGTCTTTCTGTCCCAGAAAACCTTCCAATGGAGAAAATGCACCGTTAAGCAACAGTTCGATATCGCAAAGTTGGCGGGGACCAAGATCCCAGGAAGGATACTCCATAGCCAGGATCTTTTCCTGCTCTGCGACAGATTCACCTAAATATAATTCCCTTAATACGCCACCATGCGCTTCCTTGTATGCACCCATTGGATTTGAAGTCTTAAATTTTTAACAGCTGAAGATAAGAAGATTCACTTGGTAAACCAATATGCCTAGGCTAGTTCGCGCAGATCTACTGGCACCACCTGGGAAACCCCTTGTTCGATCATGGTAATACCATAAATGATATCAGTACTGGCCATGGTCCTTTTGTTATGTGTTACTATAATAAATTGCGATTCTTCGGAGAATTTACGAACGATCTGATTGAACTTGTCAATATTAGCGTCGTCCAAAGGAGCATCCACTTCATCAAAGATACAGAAGGGTGCTGGCTTCAATAGATAAATGGCAAACAGCAGAGACGTAGCGGTAAGAGTTTTCTCGCCTCCTGAAAGCTGATTTATGGTCAAGGGCCTTTTTCCCTTGGGCTTTGCCATAATCTCAATAGGGGATTCCAGTGGGGCATCAGGGTTTGTGAGCTTTAAGTCACAATCATCTTCCTCGGTAAAAAGGGAGCGGAACACATGAATGAAGTTGGCCTTAATGTTGTTAAAGGCTCCCAGAAATGTCTCCTTGGCGACCGTATCAATTTCCTCTATAGTGGTCATCAAAGACTCCTTGGCGCTTAACAAGTCTTCTTTTTGCGTGGTGATGAATTCGTGCCGTTGCTTAATTTCATCGTAGGCGTCCATGGCCATGGGGTTTATGGGGCCCATGCGCTCCAGCTTATCCCTCATCTTAAAGACTTTGGGTTGCAATTCCTCTTCATCCATCTGGGCCACTCCCTGATCGAGATCTCCCGGGGAGTCCTCTATCAAGGCTTCCAGGTCAACGTTGAATTCCACTGAGAGACGTTCTTTCACGGAGCTGAGTTGCAATTTAGTTTCGTTCAAATTGTTGTTCAACTCCATCAACAGCATATCGCTCTGTTCCCGATTCCGCTGAATTTCCCTGCCTTGTTTTTCTAACTGATCTATGTCGCCCCTGCACTCATAGTATTCGCGCTCGGCCTCGTTGACGTCTTTTTCAAAAACCTCTCGTTCCTTTATGAGGTCCAGTAATTCCCCTTCATTGACTTCAGCAGACTCCAACAAGCGCTTTATTTCTTCCTGATTATGTTGGATGGCAGTTTGATTTTCAGCTATTCGCTGCTCACTATTCTCCAGGGCATTACGCTTGAAGGTCAGTTCAGAATCCAGGGAACTGACCTGATTCTGTTGCTGGTGGAACATCAGATTGCTTTCATTGAAGGCACCGGATTTTAAATTCAATTGATCATTTTCTTGGACCAGGAGCTCGTTGGTATTTTGAATGATTTTCTCATACTCTTCCAGCTTCTTAGACTCCTCCTCTGCTTGAGGTTGTATCTGTGCCAATTCACCTTTCAACTCCGCGATCTTGGAATCGATATCTTCCTTTTTGGTTTTGTTGCTAGTGATCAACTGGGTGAACTGTTCCTTCTTGGTTCGGTAGGACACGTATTCTTCGTTTATCCGGTAGATCTCGTTCTGCAGGAAATCGATGCGCGGCCGGTGAGTGGATTCCTTTAATTGATGCAATTCCTCCTGCTTGGTCTCCAAGCTTTGCTTGATCTTTTGAATATTCTTGTCAAGCGAACGGATCTCCTTTTGCAGCTTGTCAAGATTTTTGGCTCGGCCTATGCGCTTCCCTTCAAATAACCCCACGGAACCACCGGAAATGCTGTGCTTTCTTTTGGTGGCTTTTCCATTCTTGGTGATAAATATGCAGGATTCGTCTTGAGGCATGTTTACATAGTCCCCATCGACGATGTAGACACCATCCAGAATATGCCCTATAAGATTGCGGTATTTGTTTTCGAATTCTACGATTTCCGTAGCACTGATGGCGTTGTCGAATATCTTGCCTTGAGATGGATGGAATCCTTTGAAGCTGTCCAAAATAAAAAAATGGGCTTTACCTTTTGCCGCTTCATTAAGCAAATTAATAGCCTGATAAGCCTGAGACTCATTATCAACGATGTAATAATTCATATAAGTCTCCAGGTAATTTTCGATGGTTACCCGGTAATTTTCATCGCAGGTGAGGATATCGGATAGCAAAGGCGCTTGCTTACCCCAATCGGCTTTCTTCTTAAGAAATTTGATTGCTTCAGGGAAACCTTCCAGATTTTCTACCAGCGATTTGGTGAGGTTGTATTCGTTTTGTTTGGCGTCTAATTTGCGACTCTGTTCCACCAATTCATCTCGAATAACCTCGATGGTCTTGGTGGTTGATTCAATGCCTTCTTGCAGCTTTTCTTCCTCTTCCTTCCATTGTTCCAGCTGGATATTCTTGTCGTTGATGTCCTGGGCTATATGGGATATCTTTTCATCGAAGGTGTGAATGCTGGCACTTTTTTCAGTAGTGTCGGTAGATGCCTTCTCCAGTTCCTGTTGCAAAGTAGTTATCTGGATCTCTTTAATTTCATGATCCTTACTCAGTTGATACACCTGGTCCTTCTTTCCCCGATACTGATCGGACAACATTTGCAGCTCACCTTGCAGGGTGCTGGTCTTGTCTTTTTGCTGTTGATATTCAGTTCTCAGGGCATTGACTTGCTGCTCGGTTTGGATCAGTAGTTCGGTGATGCGCTCTTTTTCTTTAGACAACCCGGAAATGCTGATAGAGGCTCTTTCCCGGCTTTCTTTGTCCAAATTAATTTGTTTGGCCAGGGAATCATCTTTGTCGTGAAGATAGCGCAGTCTTTCATTCTTGATCTGCTTGTCGCTTTCAAACTTTCGAATATTAGCCACCTGGTCATTCAACGCTTTTTGCTTTTGGGCCAGGTTTTTCTCCAGCTCAATTAAACGGGTTTTGGCTTGCTCTACTTCGGCCTCTTTTTCCGTCAATTGCGTATTAAAAGCCAATTTGCGATCGTTTTCGCCCTCAATTTGCTGGTTCAAATTCTGGAAGGCTGTGGTATACTTACTAGCAGATTTTTTAGCTAATACGATGCTATAGGTTTTATAGTCTTCCTTTAGTTTGAAGTACCTTTCGGCCTGTTTAGCTTGCTTTTCAAGCGACTTGAGGTTTTTTTCGATCTCGAACAAGAGATCCTCAACCCGCTCCAAGTCGGCATCCGCGGCGCTGAGTTTCTTCAAAGTCTGTTTTTTGCGGATCTTGAACTTAGAGACCCCCGCAGCTTCTTCAAACAAGTTACGCCGGCTGTTGTCCTTATCGTTCAGGATATCATCTACCATCTTCAGTTCGATGATGGCGTAACTGTCGGGACCAATTCCGGTATCCATGAACAGGCTGTTGATGTCCTTAAGACGGCAAGTCACCCCGTTCAATTGATACTCACTATCGCCTGATCGAAAATAACGTCGGGTGATGGTGACCTGGGAATATTCTGTAGGAAGTACGTTGCGCGTATTGTCGAAAGTCAGGCTGACTTCCGCCATCTGGGTAGGTTTTCTGTTTTTTGTTCCGTTAAAGATGATATTTTCCATCTTTTCGGACCTTAAAGTCTTGATTTTTTGCTCTCCCAATACCCAGCGGATAGCATCAACTACATTGGACTTACCGCACCCGTTGGGGCCAACTACTCCAGTAATACCTTCATCAAAATTAATTATTACCTTGTCCGCGAAGCTTTTAAACCCCTTGATTTCAAGTTTGGTAAGAAGCATAAAAAGAAATGATCTCCCGAATTTTAAAAAATGCTCCCGCTAATTTATAATTATTTTTGGTATTTTTAGTCAGCATGGATGACATTCAAACGTTAATATACTTCGGTCTGATCATCATTTGGGTCCTGTCCAGGGTGTTCTCGAAAAAGAAGGAAAAGAAGCCGCCGGTACCCAGCCAAGCTTCAGCACGGACCCAAACCGGCACTCGGCCTAAAACCCAAAAACCCCCGGAACCTACGGTTACTTTTGAGGATATTTTACGTGAGTTGACGGGAACACCGGTTTCTGCTCCTGCTGAACCAGCAAAGCGTGTTCCAGACTTCCCGGAGATCCCGCAATTGGTTCCGGAGGAAGAGCCCCATTATCAGGAGGAGCCGCCTGTCACATCACATCCTGATATCGTAGTACGTGAAGGAGCCTTCAAGGAGTTTGTGATCAGGGAAGATAAGGGTCCCAAGGTAGCCAGAGAGGTGTTCAAGCTTTTAAAGCGGCCACAGGGACTTAAACAAGCTATAATTTTAAAAGAAATTCTGGACCGGCCTTATAATTGATCAATTATGCTTTCGCGCAGACAGTTCATTTCCCGATCGGGTATTTGGGCATTGGCTCCCATACCGTTTTCAGAAGCGTTGATAGCCCAGGTTAAGGATCTGTCGGTCCGTCATGCCGGTGAATCGTCCCTGACCTTGGCCGCGAATGAGACCTTTTGGGAAAAGATCCAGAAAGCGTATTATCAAAGCCCAGATTTCATCAATCTTGAAAACGGCTATTACAGCCCCATGCCCCAAACCACCTTACAGGATCTGGATGAAAATTGGAAATATTTAAACTCCCGTCCCAGCTTTTACATGCGTCGGGAAATGGAGGAGGACAGGAAAAAGCAAAAAGAGCGACTGGCAGCCTTAGCGGGATGCAGTACGGAGGAAATGGTGATTACCCGCAATACTACTGAATCATTGGACACCATTATACTGGGCTTAAAAATGGTGGCGGGCGAAGAAGCCATTTTCTGTGATCAGGACTATCTGAGCATGCAGGAAGCATTCAGGCAAAAGGCCCGCCGTGAAGGCATTGTATGCAAGACTATTGCCTTGCCTCTTCATCCTGAAAGTGATGAACAGATTGTAGATATCTACCGGCAGGCCATTACCGTCAAAACTAAAGTATTGTTAGTAACCCATTTGATCAATATCAGCGGTCAGATCTTGCCGGTCCGGAAAATTTGTCAGATGGCCCACCAACAGGGAGTGGAAGTGATCGTGGATGGTGCCCATAGTTTTGCCCACTTGGATTTCAAGATACCGGATTTGGAATGTGACTACTACGGAGCCAGCTTGCACAAGTGGTTATGCACACCGTTAGGATTGGGGTTACTGTACGTGAACAAGCATAAAATTGAACGGGTTTGGCCACTGTTTGGTGATGATACTTATGCCGATGATGATATCCGGAAATTCGAGCATATTGGCACCCAGCCTGTACCTATTCGCAGCACACTGGAAGCCGCTATCGACTTTCATTTGAATGTTGGCGCGGCACGAAAAGAAGCTCGCTTGCGGTATTTACAACAGTATTGGACCCAACAGGTGGCAGGTCATCCGGGGATAATCCTTAATACTCCCAGTGATGATGCCCGAAGCTGTGCCATTGCCAATGTAGCGGTAGATGGCAAAAGCCCGGATGAATTGGCGGATTTTTTATTTGACCATTACAAGATCTTTACGGTAGCCATCAACCGAAAGTCTGTCGAAGGTGTACGCATTACTCCTCATCTATACACCAAGTTAGAGCAGCTTGATCTTTTGGTAAAAGCTTTGAAAGAAGCGGCTTCTTAGAATAATTTACAGGATTCTCTTTTCAACCAGATGAAATTAACCAAAGCAATTTACCAGTAGACCAAAATTACTATGTAGCAAGTATATCATCCAATTAGTCATGGTTGGGTTTAATGTCCTTAGTAACCTGTTTTAGCAGTGCTTCCAATTCTTCAATGTCCATATCCTGTTCTTTGGCAAAAAAGCTCACCAATTCTTCGAAGGAACCCCCGAAATAGTTACCCAGGAGTTTCTTCAAGGAGTAACTGCTGTATGCTGATTTTGAAATTAAGGGGTGATATTGATGGGTTTTACCGTAGGCACGGTGACCCACAAATCCTTTTTTCTCCAAAATGCGCACGATGGTTGAAACCGTGTTATAAGCTGGTTTCGGTAGAGGGAGTTGGTCAATGATTTCTTTTACAAATGCCTGATCCAGCTCCCATAACACTTTCATAACCTGTTCCTCAGCTTTAGTGAGATCTTTCATTGTTTTGGGGTTGATATTTTACCGTCCAACCAGTGCATTACATTCAGCACAAATTGGACATTGTGTGGGGCCTCAGGAGCGTTAAATCCCACTTTGGTTTTAGTGGGGCCGGCCTCCTGAGCGGTGAACATGGCGGCTTCCCCGAAAATTGCTATCCTTCCCGTACCAACCCTCATGACAGCGCCTTGAGACCATCCATTTAAATTTACTTTCGGAGTATGGGCATGGAATTGCCAGGCGGTATCAGGCATTAAGGAGTAGAAGCGTTCATCAAACTCCAATAGGTTTTCAGCATTTTCCGGAATCTGAAAACCCTGACCGGTAAAAGTGGCCACTGAATGCACCGGGTCCCCATGGCTTTGGTCATTAACTATAATGTGGTCTTTTAGAGTACCGTTTTTTAAACTAAAAAGGGCCGGGGGCCATTGAGGTGGCTCCACCATTGCGAATCCATTGTTGAAGGTAAACCCAAAGGCAGTTGCTAAGGACGCACTAGCACCGGGAAACGGCATGTGATCGGCAATCAGTAGTAAGCGGCCTCCCTGCTTCACCCATTGATGGATAAGTTGAACCTCTGTCTGGGTAAATGCCGATGGTGTGGGCAAAGTCCAATCTTGCAGATTGCTTTGGTGTAGCGCGTTGGATATAACCAGGATGTTTATTTCTCCCAGCAAATGACGGGTAAAGGAAGAGCTGCCGGATGCAATTCGATAACCGTCACGCTCCAATAATTTTGCAAATGGCGCAAATCTGAAGTCCGCGGTATGAAAATTACTATGTCCGCCATCGATATAGACCAGTGGGCCACTTTCCTGAGCATAAGCCGGGCGGTTGTTCGGCGGGATATAGTCCGAGTCCGTAGTTTGTTGTGCCCAAAGAAGACAGGGGGTAAGTAAAAGGCATAGGCATAAGGTCCTCACACACCTAAGTTATAACTAAAAATTTAGTTTAATAAAACTATAACTATAGTTTTATTCTTGCGTGAAGCAGTAGGACAGAATATTGGCGCCCATTTTAAGGGCCAATTGACGGATGGCAGGGGGGTCGTTGTACACACCCTGATCTTCCCATCCATTACCCAGATCGGACTCATAAGAATAAAAGCACACCAGTCGGCCCTGGTAAAGCAAGCCCAGTCCTTGAGGAGCTTTACCATCGTGTTCGTGTATTTTGGGCAGACCACTTCGAAAGCTGAATTTCTGTTTGTAAATAGGATGGTTGAAGGGCAGCTCGACGAACTCCAGTTCAGGAAAAACCTTTTTCATTTCCAACCTGACGAAGGGATCCATGCCGTAGTTGTCGTCGATGTGCAGGAAGCCTCCGGCGATCAGGTATGCCCGTAGGTTGGCAGCTTCCTGATCGGAAAATACTACATTACCATGTCCGGTCATATACACATAGGGATAATAGAAGAGCTCTTTGCTTCCTACTTCCACGACATCTTCTTCAGCTGCCAAACTCATGCGTAACTCCTGGTTGCAGAAGGCTATAAGATTGGGCAAGGCCGTTTTATTGGCATACCAGTCGCCTCCGCCTTGGTATTTCAATTTGGCGATCTTCAGGTTATTCTGCTGGGCGTTCATTGGTGAAACGAACAGCATCAAAAAGCTCAGAAGGTACATCAGTTTACCCCGCATACACAAATATACACTATGAGCACTAGCCGCAGAGGGGATTCTGACAATAATTTAAGTCGTTAACATACTATTAATCAGATAATTAATAATATTTAGTATTTTTTTTCAATTCTCCTTTAAACCCTGGACCCATTAGAGCATCAAAGTAGTATATCAAATTTTTATTTAACGAAATTCCTGAAATAATGAGATTGATAAGTTTAACCCCCGCAAATCCCCTACGAGTATTGTTTTTGGTGGTCTTTGCGTTCTTCCTGGGACTAACCTCTTGCGACGATCAAGATGAAACTCCCTTGCAAAATGCTATTAGTGATGCTGACGTAGAAGATGTCGCTACTGAAGAGCAGCTAGAAACCACTTTTGAAGATATCGACTTGATCAGTGTGGAAGCCAATGATCTTACGGAAGATGGTGATCTGGGTGGCCGGGAGCAGATGGATGAAACCGATATGCTAACCCGATGTGCTACCATTACCCATGATAAAGAAGCCAAAACCATTACCATTGATTTTGGCGATGGTTGTGAAGGCCCCGACGGTAAAATTCGCAGCGGTATAATATTCATTAGTTACACCAAACGCATGTTCCTTCCAGGCGCGGTTTTGACCATTACCTTGGAAAATTATACAGTTAATGGACTGGCCATCGAAGGTTCCAAAACCATTACTAATGTTTCTGAAGACCTATTGGATAATGTTAGTTTCAACAAAGTACTGACCGGTGGTAAGATCACTTGGCCCGATGGTTCTTATGCGACCCGTGATTCTGACAAGACCTTTACCTGGTACCGTGCCAATAATCCTCTGTTGGATGAGGTCCACGTAACTGGAGTTGCCAATGGACAGACCCGTCGTGGCGTAGTGTATGACATGGAAATTCTTTCCACCATTATTTGGAAACGTTCTTGTCGAGTAAGAGGAATCTGTGTTCCTGTACAAGGATTGAAATTATTCACTATCGTAGATCATCCCGATGTACTGATTGATTTCGGAGACGGAGAATGTGAGAACCAGATAACCATTACCAAAAGTGGTGAAAGCAAACTGGTCAACGTTGACTGTCACAAAAGAGATTGATTGTTAGTTGATAGTAGTTTTGATGGGAAAGCCCCTGATAATCTTGGATTAAGTCCGGGATGTCAGGGCTTTTTTTATTCAACAGGATGGAAAGGCCGAGTGACCCAACCCGCAGGTGCCATTGTTTCCGTACCTCCGGCGCTCATTTCAAAGGGCTTCCTCAAGCTGTTACCGGCCAAATCTTCCAATTGGTTATTTACCATAATTACATAAGGCTGCACCTCCCAGTGAAGATCCGGTTTAAATACCCAGTTCCCTTCATCTGAGAAATGGACCTTGCCCTTAATGGTCTTGTCCTGTGATTGCTGTACCTGGATCCATCTCATAGCCTGAGCCTGGTCAATGGGCTCATCAAAGGTTATCATCAGGCTATCCCGGCTGTGCGCCTGGGGGGCGGATATCTTCCAATTTTTGATCTGTGGAGATTGAACATCCAATGGTCCCACCACAAAACTGTGACTGGCAGGACTGTCTAAGGTTTGGCCCAGGTAGCTGCTAAATTTCCCTTCCACTACTAAGTTATATTTCTGATTTATCTTTAATGCCAAACCCCAGGCTTCATGACTGTCCAACCCACTTTTTATCCTTCCAGGATCAAATAACAAGGTTAACCGTTTACCACTGCGATCCCACAAAGGTGGGTCCGCCGGGAAGAATGCCTGTTTCACGGTATCTCCTTGCTGATCGATCAAATGTATGTATTGATAGGGGGTATCCCGCCGCATGGGGGTTGAGAAATGTAGGTAGAAGCGCAGGATATTGGCCGGTACTACTGGCAGTTGTGGTTCCACGGAGAGCAACCATGGACGGGTAACAGGATAGCGGTCTGCTACCCTGAAAGAGCCCTGGGACTTATGCTGTCGATGCTCAAATTGGTAGTAATAGTCCTGGTCAAGCTCAAAAGGAAATCGGGGTTTAAAGCGTATAGTGTGCTCACTTACCGCATACTTCCCCCACATGGCAGATTGTTGATGACCAGAAGGATGCTTGCCAACGTATACCTGCAGGTATTTTACCCCCATATTTTGAGGGTCATGCGCCAAGGCTTTCCATTCATCTCCGGACCAGTTGATACCCTCAACCATTAACTCACCAAAATAAACATGGCTGGAATCCTTAATCAGGGTAATCTGCTGGGCCCATAGTAACGTGGGACCAAGGACTAACAACCACGCGAGTACACGATGCTTTATCAAAACCATTTAGTACTCAGTGATCGCAGATCCACCAACCCATTGGGGGCTAGCACCAGGGCCAGGATATTTTTCGAATTCAGATAGGAAATTTGCTGTACACCATTGCTGGGTAGCGAAACAAATGAAATCCCGGCGGTACCGAATCCTTCAACTTCAGAAGTTAGACCCGTTTCCATGTTGAACACATCTTCGATCTTCACCCGCATGAGGTTTCTGGTGCTGTTGGCTATCATTAAGTAATCCTGGCCATTCTTTTGGTAGACGATCATATCCATAGGAATATTACCGGCTCCAAATTCTGCTACTGTTTTGCTTTTGATAAGACCCCCGTCTTTTAGTTTGTCAAGGGGGAATGTGGCCAGAGGCGTGCAAGTATAGGCGGTTATCAAATGAGAGACTCCCTGATGTTCATAAGGTACAAAAGTACGTACCGGAGCCTGAGTCTCATATTCGCCATGTGCAGCATGATATACCTCCAATGCGGAAGCATTTTGTCGGTCGTTGAAAGGGAAGTCCAAAATTCTAAGGCTCGAGGCGAATTCTTCATTGGACAAACCCGTGACGTATACCTTATTTTGAAAATACACCAGATCCGTAATGGCATCCACCCTTAGGGAACTTTTGCGATAGGTTTCTCCTTTATCCATCTCGATAATACTGGGCAAGGTGGTTTCAGAATAGGAAATGTTCTCCAAAGAAAACTCCTCCATACTGCCATCCGAATTCACTTTGATGATAAGGTTGGCTTTGGACACATCATTTGGTAATCTCCAAAAACCCAATTCACGACGATTTCCTTTGGAAACGGCCAGGTATGGTACTTGAGAAATTGGGTTTACCGCCATATCGTGAATGATAATATTATCGGCGGTAGTACCCAGTAATGCGGCCATCTTGCCTTGCAGATCTTCTACCTTTATTGCTTCCGTGGTGATATTCTCGGTGATATCTTTGGTATCAACAGCAATAATTTTTCCGCTGTATGAATCACCGATGAATAAAATACCATCTGGCCCAAAATCCATGGTACTGATGGATTGGATATCCGGAGTTCCTGTTATAAATCCGGGTTTGGGAGGGTGGTTGGCGTAGGTGCTTAAAATTAAGAATGATAATACAGTAAGCAGTAATGGTTTCATATTGATTTTTTTGTTAATGATTGAATCAGTTAAATTTTTAGGCATAGCCACTAACATCCAGGAAATCCCTGGCATCCCTTATCTCCATAAGATTTTGCAGTGCGAGCGACTGGTGGTCGAATATTTGCCAAAATAGTTCGATGTCTTGGGTTCTAATTTCGATTTCATCGGGAGAGGCTGCAAAAGCAGGGGTTGCCGGCGGATTCACAACAGGGGGTTCGGGGTCTTCAGAGCAAGAGACCGTCCAGCTACAGCCTAGAAGTATCAGACACAATCGAGAAAAGATCATTAGGGTAACGTTCAGTCTAAAAAACGCAAATTAAGGTTTGGAGGTTCTGAAAAATATTTTCTTTCAGGAAATCCGTTATATTTGAATCTATGAATGCGAATGAATTACAGGATAGTTTACCGCAGACAGGGAGGGTTGAATGGATTGGGGTGAGGCCGGTTCGTTATGAAGACCTCAAGGCCGTGGACCAGGTAGAGGTCCAGGAAGGTAAGGGGTTGGCTGCTGACCATTTTCAAGGAATACTAGGTAGCAAGCGGCAAGTAACTTTAATTCAAAAGGAGCATCTGCAAGCAGTAGCCTCATACATGGGATTGGAAAAAGTGGATCCTAATCTCACCCGTCGAAATATTGTGACTCAAGGTATCAACTTGAATGCCCTGAAAGACCGCCGTTTTACCATTGGGGAGGTTATATTTGAGGGTACCGGCAATTGTGCTCCCTGCTCGCGGATGGAGAAAAATCTGGGACCGGGCGGCTGGAATGCCATGAGAGGTCACGGGGGCATCTGTGCCAGAGTGATCCAAGCTGGGACCATTAAAGTAGGTGATGAGGTGCGATTAGCGGTAACCGCCATGAGTACCGACTAATCTTTGAGGTCCATGTTCATTTGGTATAAGTCCATGCCGGGCGCCCAAAAATCCTTTTCGGTTTTTTGCAAAGCAAATCCCAATTTGTGATAAAACGGGTATACCAGTTGGGTGGTACGTACCATGATTCGCTTGACGTCGGCATTTTATTTGATCTTATCAATACGGAATAGCGTTAGTTGTTTGCCGATACCTCGGCCTTGAAATAAGGGATGTACTCGCTGCCTCTACACGTGACTCCATGCGTTTCCTTGGACTCCGGAGAAACTTCAGGGGCCGCTTCACTTAGTTCAGAGGAGCTCTCTTGCTTAATCGCTCTATCCTCAGGCGGTGATATCGTTGCAAGATCACCGGATATAGGTTTCCGATAATATTTATGATGGACATACCAACAAAGACCACAACCCTCCCGTGGAATAAAAGCAACAGCGATACCCCCAGGATGGTGATAAAAGCTGCGGCGTGCCCAACTTCCGATTGCTTCGTCTGGTAAACGAAATTATTCAAACCCTGGCGAGAGCCGTCAAAGTACTTTTGCCGGTTCTTACGTCTTCCCCAAAAGGCCCATAACAATATCTTTTTGAAAGGCTCCACTCCCAGTGAATGGTAAACCCGTTGTAGACGCCGGGGGTTCGTCAGGGTAAAATATCTACTTGGAAACAGTTGGTGGGTGGCATAAGCAAAACCTACAAAGGCATAGATCCCGGTGATATATAAACATAACAAGAAAGCCCATATCAGGGCTTGTTTTTGGGGATCATGAGCTATCAGTTGCTTGATCAATTCAAGGGTATTGGCCAGTAGAAATACGGAGATGATAGGGAAGACTATTTTCTTGATGACCTTCATTAAAGGGTCGGGCTTCACGAACCGGATATTATAATTGAATAAAGATCAATATTGATCGTATTTTGCATTTTTCCAAAGATAGACACCCAATAACCCTCTGGATAGAGGTTGAAGAATAGGGTAGGTGAAGGCTACCACGGTGCCCGCCCATTCCAGGTTTTGATATTTACTGAGGATGATCAGCAAGGTCAGGGGAACGGCCAGCCAAAACAGATAGCTCAGGGATTTTTCTATTCCTCTTCCTTTCCAGGTGGCCCAACCAAAACAAGCCGTGCCTAATAAAAACGCAACCAGCAGTACAAAAAACCAACTGTCCCAAGTGGTGAGATAATTTTCAATCTGCAGCCTCAATATTTCTTGTTGAGTGGCAGTAGCGGAATTAAATGCTGACCTCCAATGGTTATTTACCGCGAATATTATGCCCGTAATACCTGTCATTTCCACGGTCCCCCAAATCAAAAACCAAATCATCCCCAACGACACCTTGGGCAATTCCCGGTGGCGCAAGGTATATACAAATCCGAAATAAGCCGTTATTGCAAGCGGGATATGCCAGAAATTTACCCACAGAAGACCCATATAAAATGGGTTGGCAGCTAGATCCAGCCCCTCAGCGAATGATCCATGGTCGTGATAGAAATTAGGCAGTAACCACAAGAAGAAGGTAGTCAATACCGTGCTAAAACTAGCAAAGGCGGCGATTTTGAGGAATAGCTTATCAGTCCTCTTCATGTCCGAAAGTTCATTGTTCCGTTCACAATGATTTTAGATAGTCAATACTTCTTTTCAGAGCTACTTGCGGATTAGCAACCATATCCTGTTCAACATAAAAATGCTTTACGCCCATTCGCTTGGCCACTGGCAGGATGGCGCTCAAATCCAAAACACCGTCGCCCACAGTAGTCATATAAGGAAACAGCTCCATCCATTCTTTGGGGCTGCCTCCGTCTCCACTAAATCGGACTTTTTCCCGCATATCTTTTACATGCATCAGCCGGAAACGATTGGGATAAGTTTTCAGATACTCTATAGGGTCGGCTCCACCCGCTGTGGTCCAGTACAGGTCCATTTCGAAAAATACCAGTTGGGGATCGGTTTGCTCCAGTATTAAATTAAAAGGGACTCGTCCTTGCTGTTCTTGCAGCCCGTAGCCATGGTTATGATAGGAAAACTTTACTCCGACCTTTTTAGCTTTTTCTCCAATGGAATTAAATTCTACCGCTATACGCTGGTAATCTTCAAGTGAACCCCTTTTTTCTTCAGGAATAGCGGGAATACCAACATATTCCACCCCTAAACTGGCAGCTGCTTCCCCCAGTTGATCCATATGTTGGTTGAGGGTTTCCAGATCGGTGTGCATAGCGGTAGCCTTAATGCGGTGTTTCTTGAGTATCGATCTTATCTCACTTACTGTGTGCCCGAAAAATCCACTTCCACTGAAACCCAGCATAGGAGTTATGGCGTTCCACCGATCCTTGGTGGATTGAGCGCTGAAAGAATAGGGTCCATAAAGCTCAATTTCCTTGTACCCCATCTCAGCAAGCAGTCCCATACCCTCCTCAAAACTGGATTCCAATAGTTTAGGCAGTGAAAACAGCTGGATTCCAATGCTTTTAAGAAGTTTCGGCTTCAGATGCAAACCGGATAAAGTATGTTGTGGGAAGGCACTGATTAAGGCAGCCGCACTGGAGTGTTTTAGGAAGGTTCGTCGTTGCATGGTGGTATTGAACGTGATTAAGCAATATCTAAAATCTCTTAGGGATCGGGCTTTTGCCAGGCAATAGCCCCGGTAGTTCTTATGTGTTCCTGTAAAGCAGCTCTTAGTTTATTATAAACAGGATCATCTTGTCCCTCCAATGGATTTTGTTCGAAGGGATCCTGTTCAAGGTTAAAATACTGGATGGCTTCGTAGGGGCTGTTTTGTAGGATTTTAAAATGACCTTCTCGCGCCGCATAATAACATTGTCCCCCGTACTTCCACCCCTCACGCCGTACCCAAAATACCGTACGATCGTCAGTCGCTTGTTCCTGTCCCAGCAGCGTTGGCAACAGACTTACGGAAGGAAGCTCCTGAGGAGCCTCGAACCCAGCCACTTCACAGAAGGTTGGAAAAAGGTCCATAAGCATTCCGAAGTTATCGGAGGTAGAGCCAGGCGTTATGTGGTCTTTCCAAAACGCAAAGGCCGGTACTTTAATGCCACCTTCGTACATATCTTGTTTGCCTCCTCGCAGTGGGTCATTACTTTGAGCAAACCTCAGGGCTCCTCCATTATCGGATGTAAATACCACCAAAGTGTTTTCTATTAGTCCCGTTTCCTTTAGTGTTTGCATCACCAGGCCTATAGAATGGTCCAGATGTTCAATGAATGCCACGTTTTTCGCTCTTTTCTCATCGAGTTCCGGGCTACGTGCTTCAACCTGATCCAACCAGGATTGGGGAGGTTGGATTGGAAAATGGGGAGCATTGTATGCCAGGTATAAAAAGAAGGGCTGGGCCTGGGATTTTCGTTCGGAGAGATACTCGACAGTCCACTCGGTAAATAAATCTGTAGCATGTCCTTTGGGGTCAATTTCCTGGTCATTATGCCTCATCCAGTTTTTACCCCCACGTAAGTGTGTCCAGTAATCATCCATCATATCCCCCAGGAACCCTTTGAAATATTGAAACCCTCTTTCATTGGGAGTATTGGGGCTTTCCAATCCCAGGTGCCACTTGCCAATGAGGGCTGTGTGATAACCTTGTTGGTTGAGTAGATTAGGGATCAATACCGCGCTGCGAGCCAGGTACCCCCAGTTACTGGGTGGATCTTGTCTGATCACCCCGGGTACACCTACCAGATCCGGGTAATTACCTGATAACAAGGAAGCACGGCTGGGTGAACAAACCGTGCTGTTGGCGTAAAAATTGGTGAGGGTAATTCCTTGTTGAGCCAGATTATCAATGTGGGGAGTCTGAAGATCTTGGGCTCCCTGAATGGATAGGTCCCCATAACCCAGGTCGTCTACCAAAATGCACAGAATATTGATTTTAGGTGAGCGCTCCGTGGGCTGACTCCATCCGGCAACACCATATATCACTAAAATCAAGTTAAGGTAAAGTGCTTTAAGGTTCATACAAGGTGGCAGTTATTAGCATAAGTTACGGATAAAATCTATACTGACTTAATCTTTCACAGGGTAAGGGCCTTGCTTGAATTTACGTTGGTGATAACCCTTGATGCCCACGTTGCGGGCTATTTCGCTATTAAAGTCTTGGCTGTCCTTAACGAGTTCCAGTACATGTTTGAAATCATAGATAGGCTGCCATTCCAATTCTTTACGGGCCTTGTCATTAACATAAACCCGGTCGATCCGGGGAGACATCTTCCATTGGTTTTTTTGGTATATCTCACTAAACTCCGGATACAGCTCTTCAACCACGGAGGCGGCATTATCATGAAGGTCGGACAAATGCTCTTTGCGAAACGGAGAGGTGGAGCTGATGATATATTTAGCAAAACCGATCTCTGAGGCTTTTGCTAAGGCCAAAAAATGAGCCTTGGCAGCATCTTCCAGGTCCACGCGCCGATGCAGGAACTCGTTGGCTTTGAGGTTATCAGCGGAGAAAGTTCGCCTTTTTTGTTGGTTATCATCTTCCTCCGGAAAAAAACGTGAAGTGCGCAGTATCAAGCAGGGAAGTGCATGCTGGTAGTGGAACAATTCGCAAAGATCTTCGGCGGCTAACTTGGTAGCACCGTAGATATTCTTGGGAATACTGGGGACTTCTTCGGTTATCCACGCAGCGGGTTCTCCGGGTTTCGGATTTAGACTTTGGCCGAAGGCGCTGGTGGTACTGGTAAAAACAAAAGCATTTACCTGCTCTCCAACTGCAGCCTCCAGCAAATTCAGGGTACCACTAACGTTGGTGTCAATAAAGTCCTGATTACTATGAGTGGCTATGTGCGGTTTGTGCAGGGTAGCGCTGTGAATTAGGGCATCTACCCCGGATAGAGCTCGACTGACTAATTCTTTGTCTGTTATGGAACCGGTAATAGTGGTAAAAGGGGAAGGCTTTATATCGAGACCGGTCATCTGGTGGCCCAGTCCGGTTCCCAATCGCATAATAGCTTCACCCAAATGTCCGCTGCTGCCGGTGACCAGTATTTTCATTTCTCTTTCAACCATATTGGGAAGGTTTTGGATTCATGATTTTTACCAATGATCTCCTTATACAACTCCGGTCGGCGGGCTTTTCGGTATCTAAACCCGCCTGCTAGTTCCAGCTTATCTTTAGTTAACGTAGCAAGAGCGATGTCGTCACCGAATGATTTGATTTCCGATAGTATTTCACCGTAAGGATCAAGTATCATGGAATTCCCATTTTTAAGATGCTCTCCGTCGTAGCCTATAGGATTGCTAAAAGCGTAGTAAACGCCGTTGTCGTAAGCGCGTGCCGGTAGCCAGCGCATTAACCAGGCTCTGCCCTTGGGACCGTCGAATTCCTTCCGTAATGATCCAGGATCGCTATGACGATTTTGCCAAAACTCGTCATCGACATATCCCCGTCCGGGCATGCTGGAGGGAGTACATCCCGTAACATGAGGAGCGAAGATCAACTCTGCACCTAATAAAACCGTGGCCCGTACGTTCTCGATCACATTATTATCATAGCAAATCAGAATTCCACATCGCCAGCCCATGAGGTCAAATACACAATAGTCATCACCAGCACTCAAGTACGGATTGATAAAAGGATGCAGCTTACGATGCTTGGCTATCAGTCCTTCCGGGGTTACACAGACATAGGTATTATAAAGCATGCCCTGCTCTACTTCTATTAAGCCGGCCAATATCGCTATATCATTTTCTTTAGCTATACTGGTCAGGGCTTCAGTGCTATCTCCTCCAGGAACCTGCTCAGCCAGGGCGGTAATCTCGGATCGACTAAGGTCTTTGGTATGGGTATAGGCTGTAATGCACATCTCGTGAAAGCTGATCACCTGCGCACTTTTTTCTTTAGCCTGAGCGGTCAAGGCCCTAATCACCGAGAGGTTATAGGCCTTATCACCGTTCTTAGGTTCATATTGAGCAACTGCCAGTTTCATGGTTATATGATGTTGGGAATTTCTATGTTTTACCTAGTTTCAACATTTTAATAGCACCTCTCATTACCAATAAGAACACTATTGTTCCGACAATAAGGTCTGGTTTGTTTGTGTTCAACCAAATTACCAATAATCCAGCAGTGATAACACCAAAGTTAATGATCACATCATTAGCCGTGAAGATCATACTGGCTTTTATATGGGCCTCTTCCTTGTTTTTTGATTTTTGTAAAAGGTATAGGCAAATAATATTGGCAAACAAAGCAAAAATTGAAACGATAATCATGGTTTTTGGATTTGGCAGCTCTTCCACATTCCAGAAGCGCCTCAGTACTTCCAAGAAACCCATGCCGGCCAAGGTAAGCTGTAAATAGCCTGCTGTTTTGGCGATCCTTTTTTTTAGTAAGGCCGTGCCACCCACTGCAATCAAACTCAAGCCATAGACAATGGAGTCCGCCAGCATATCCAGACTATCAGCCACCAGTCCCATGGATGCTGAGATCAAGCCGAATATTATTTCAATAAGAAAGAACGAAAAATTGATAATCAGGATGGTCCATAACAGTTTCCTTTGTGCTATATCCCCGCCGGATTGATCCAATACCTCAGTTATTTTTGTTCATTCCTAAATACACCTTCATGCAACACCTCAATACGTTGGACATTTTTTTCTACATCTTCCCGATAGTATAGGGCATCACGCATCTTCTTATCTGAAAATAATTGCAGCTGATCGCCCCGGTGCCTGGAACCCTCCTGGGTTGAATTGCCATAACTTAACAATACATTGGCTTTTACTTTCTCTCCGAATTCAATAATGCTCACCCAGGAGTCACCGCCCCCAATTTTATATTGCCCATTTTCAAAACTACGGGGCCAGGCCACCCGAACCACGCCAAAGTTTCCTGCGGCTCCGTTGCCCGGCAGGTCGATGTCATGGTAGTTGATACGATAAACTTCACCCCAGCTCACATCAAGTCTCCCGCCATTATCCATCAGGCTTTGAGCCGCTTTTTCCAAGGCTGATACTGCGGATTGCGGATCGGATAACCCGTCTGGGGTTGCCAGTGGGTCTTGTTGATCCCAAGGTTTACTAAAAGCTTGTGGCCCTCTCAGCCTAGCTTCTCGCACCCATTGAGTAAAGAGCACAGTTCCCACACTATGGTTATTAGCTTGACGGTCCCAGGATTCCAGGACTTTTTTGGCCTCTTGAGCCAGCGCTCCGCCGTATTGATCCACTGCTGAAAAAAGATCGTCCAAGATCCTGTCGGCCAGTGACATGCGCGTGGAAAGCTTATAATCCCTCAGCTCTTCAAAAGTGATGGATTGATCATTGTGAAGCATAATGGCGGATTGTTGAGGACGGAACGACATACCTCGGGGGGCCATATATGGGGGGAAGTCATTGGGATTAAGAGCCAGAGGGTAGGTGCAGGTCCATGGTGGATCGTTAGAGTTCTGTAACCAGCCGGAAGTGGGGTTTTTAACTTTGGGCAGATCCTCATACGGGTGCACCTGGGTCCAGATATCAGAGGATTTACCCCCATTGATAATATTGTTCCAATAATCCCAACCTCCGTTAGATCGCACGGGGACCTGACCGTTGAACAAATAGAAAATATTGTCTTGCCTATCGGCATACATGACATTCCAAAAGGGAATCTGCGCTAATCGCAGGGCTTCTTCGAATTCATCGAAGTTGGTGGATTTTCCCATTCTCACCCATTGCAGCATGCTATTAGGCCGGTTGTAGCCTACCATTCTTACAGCCAGTGCTTTGGAGGCACCCATCTTCACCACCGGTCCATGAGCTGACTTCAAAACAGTGATTTCTTGTGAGCCCATTTTACCTTGGTTGTCTTTCACATTAATGGTTTTGGTTTTGCTTTCAAAGGGAGTTTCTTCATTATCCAGCAAGTAGCCATCACCACTTAATTCAAGCTCATAGGTATCGGCATTATCAATGGTATTGTCGGTATGGCTCCATCCCAGGTGGTCACTAAATCCCAGGGCGATTACCGGAAACCCCACCAAAGTGGCACCATAGAGGTTATAATCCCCTGTGTTATAGTGCATTTCCACAAATAAATACTCATCCCACCAGGGTAGGTGCGGGTTTTGGACCAGCATAGAATTCCCGCTGGCCGATCGCGATGCTGCGATGGCATAGGTATTGGATCCTTTATCTTCCCACTGCGAAACACGACCAAGCTCGCTGCCCCCCACAAAGGAGGTATAGACTACAAACATGGAATGCAGGTTCACATCTGCAGGTTCAATGGGTAACACTACTTTTTTATCCTCATCTAAAGCTTCAGGATGAGCCTCAGCGTAGGCATTCAGCCCCTTTACAAAAGATGCAATGATTCTCTGCAGTTCAGGGTCTTGATTATCAGTCCATTCCCGCGCCAATTCCGGAAATCCCAAGGTGTGTATAAGCATGTCGGTTTCCAGATAATCCTCTCCCCAGTACTCAGCTCCTTGGCCACGGGAGCGACCATAAAGCTCGAGTATTAAATTGCCGTGGAGGTGCATCTGAGCATAGCCTGCGGAAAAATAGAGTTCTTCTTGATTTTGAGCGTATATATGGGGCACTCCCCATTGGTCCCAAATGATCTCGGTAGCGGCTGGTGGTGGTTCAGTAGTACTACAGGAAAGAATTAGCGCAATCAGGGAAAGAAAGATCCAGGTTATGTATGTCATACTATACTGGTTTCAGGATGAACAATAATAATAGTGATTATTTTTCGAAAATTGGTATAGCAGCCTGGGCTTCCTCCATTCAAGAAATCCCCGGATTTATTCCGGGGTCTATTGGAATCCTTCTCGGTTCTTGAATTTATGTGGGATCCAACTAGCCAAAAAAGTAGACCCCCGCAAGTCCCTGGACTTTGTCCGGGTTGCGGGGGTCTCTTGAGATGGGGGACTTTATTCGGATGCGGGATCTCTTAGGGTGGCCGACAAGCCTTCCTTTCTTAAGCTACAGCACTGTGCTGCGGTGCCAGAGGAAAGTCAATAGGAGTGTCCGCAATATGGTTCAGGTAGTTGGTAAACGTATTCAAAGCTACCAAGCCAATGACATCCACCAAAGCGCCTTTATTATAACCCGCTTGGAAAAAGGCTTCAATGGTAGCTTCCTGAGGATGCCCTCTGCGTTCCGTAATTTCCTTAGCTAAATCCGTCAAGGCTTTGATCTTGTGATCGGAAACTTGACCATTGCGAATATCTAAGGTCTGGTCTTCAGTGAAACCAAGCATCTTACCGATGGCAGTATGGGCTGATAAACAATATTGGCATTGATTGGTCTCTCCAACCGCCAGGGCTACCGCTTCCACTTCCTTAGCATTGAGGTTCCCTTTTTTTAAAGTTTCTCCCAAGTCCAAAAGGGCTTTTAACCCGTAATGTGAGTTGGCGGTAACCGCGTACAGATTTGGCACCATACCCACCTTTTGTATCAAGCCATCAAAAATGGCTTGAGTTTCGCTTCCAATTTGATCTTGATTCAATACTTCTAAATTTTTCATGATTCTATTTTATACTAAATGGTCAAAAATTAATTAAAAAAAATTTCTCTAACTCAAGATCTGTAAACTCAATTTCAATATGGGTTCCAGATCTTTACGATGGGGATACATGCGCCGGGTCACATTAATCCCGTTCCATAGGTTAATTAGATAACGGGCTCTGACTTCCGTATTTTGATTTGACAACTGCTTTAAGTCAACCGCTTTGTCCAGAGCCTTTTTAAAGAGACTCTCCAACGTTTTTAATTTCTCAATAGCTTGCTTTTCCAACTCACTATCAATACTGGCCAACTCCGATACAGCATTACCGAAAAAACAGCCTTTCAGATGCTGCGCAGGGTCTTCCGGATCACATACCTCTCGAAAGAGGTTTCGTACTACCTCCATCGGCTGATCACTAGCCTCTATCTGGCGGTCCAGATCGCTGAAAACTTGCTGGCTATAATGCGACACCACTCTTTGAAATAGACTTTTCTTACTGCCAAAGGCATTGTAAAGACTTCCTTTATTAAGGTGCATGGCTGCCAAGAGGTCCTCGGTAGTAGTAGACTCATAACCCTTGGTCCAGAATATTTCTGTAGCCTGCTTTAAAACTGTGTCTTCATCAAATGTCCGATGTCGTCCCGCCATTTTATACTATTTGGTCAAAAACTATTTATACAACGGCAACCCATAATCAAAAGTTTCAATTTTTTAAAAAAAATTACAAAGTTCCCATTTTTCCCCCTTGATAATCATCAATAGCCTGGCGTAATTCTTCAGGGGTATTCATTACAAAAGGTCCGTATTGGGCTAATGGTTCATAGATAGGCTCGCCGCTTACCACCAAGATCCTGCCGTGATCGATGCCTTCCAGCTCAATATCGCTGCCGTCAAAGTTAAAGTCCACCAACTGCCGGCCCTCTAGCAGCGTGTCGTTTACTTTGGTGGCTCCACCCAGTTGGTACACCAATAGATGCCAATCCGATTCGGTGGGTATGCTCACTTTACCAGATGGTTGTAAGTTCAAGGTGTAAGCAGTAATGGGAGTAGGATGCTGTACAGGCCCTGTTAACCCATTATAAGAACCGCATACTACATTCAGTTGTAGAAGGCCTTCTTCGTCCAGAAACCTGGGAATTTCTTGCTGATCGAAGGGCTGATAGCTAGGAGCTGTCATCTTTAAGGCAGCCGGCAGATTAACCCATAATTGGATGATCTCCAAAGTACCCCCTCGGTTGACAAATTCCTCCCCTGCAAATTCAGAATGAATGATCCCACTCCCCGCACTCATCCATTGCACACCTCCGTTAGAGACCACTCTCTGGTTACCCAGGCTGTCCTCGTGCGCCACTTCACCGGAAAACACAAAAGTCACCGGTGCGAAACCCCGGTGAGGATGGGCTCCGATCTCCATAGGGTTTTGACCAGGAGTAACCTCAATGGGTCCCAAGTGATGCAGCAACAAAAAGGGACTGATCTGCTCAACTTTGGTCGTGGGCAAAGGCTGGCCGATGGTCAGGGAGCCCATCTGCACATCTTCGGTGGGGATAATTTGACGGATACTTCTAAGAGCCGAACTCATAAGCTGGACTTGTCATTAAATTTTCTAAATTGATTGTATGAAGATACTTAAAAGTCTCAATCTCATTATCAACTATCGCACGGTAATCGTAACTCTGCTGTCACTGGCTGCTACCTGGCTGTGTCTGAAGTTCAATTACACCGCTAATTTTCCTTTGACCCTAATAGGTATTGCTATTGTTTTTCCCATAGTATTTAGTATCAACAGCGCATACCGCCGTCGTGAAAGTGCTCTTCAACATCTTTCGGATTTTAAAATGCACGGACTGGCTATTTATTTTGCCGGTCGTGACTGGATAGATTCACAATCCCTGGCCACTGAGATCAAAGACACTTTGCAAAACCTATTTCAACAGATGAGTGACTTAATGCACAGTAAAACGGTTGATGTGCAAAAAGAACAAAGGGTTCACTACGCTTTTTCCCAATTAAGCGGGTTGCTTCAAAAATTCCGGGACACAGGTCTGGCTGGAGGGGAGATTTCCCGAATCAGCCAATATCTGAGCAAGATGATGATCGCTTTTGACAAAATGAAGATCATTTTGCACTATCGTACCCCTATTACACTACGGGCCTATAACAAAGTCTTTATCTACACCTTTCCTATTATCTACGGGCCTTACTTTGCTTATACTTTTGAAAGTTACTCCGGCGGTTTAGGCTATATGATGCCTATCATGTTTTCCTTTATCATGGTGAGCCTGGACAACATTCAGGACCATTTGGAAAACCCCTACGACCTGGTGGGAGAGGACGATGTGAAACTGGAGGTGGAGGAGTATATGAGGTATTTGGAGCACTAATGAATTCCTTCCTGGTAAAACCCTTGATGAGTGTCATGTGGATAATATGTATTTAACGGACATCACCCCATCAGATCATTTGTTGTTACGAATCATTGCCCTAAGTGGTTATTTATAACCAAAAATCAAAGGCAACAAAAATACTACAAACACCGTCCATGCGGTATAGATCGGCAAGTAGCGGGCAATGGTCCATTCCACACGGCGGATGTCCTGGTTCTTAAATACCACTTTATACAAATCCAGCATGATCAACAGGAGATTACCGAAAATCAGCAGGTTGGATCCCAAAACAGCCGTTCTATTGGGCGTAAAGCCATATTCTTCTAGCCTATAGAGAATGGCCGATAAGGCTATTAGATCCACTACCAAGGTAATAATGGACAGTACGAAAAGCGTAATCTCGCTAAACCGTTGCTTTTTGCTAGTGGAGGTCTCGGTTACGGTAAACACAATAATGGCCATAACCCCCACGAGCATAAGGTTGAATACGATCAAAAACTCACGGTCGTGGTAAGGGTCTTTACCGGTGATCAAGATGCTTAACAAATACACGGTTAAAGTGATCAGTACCAGGGGACTGAAAATACTGGCAATAATAGGAGCTATTTTATTGGAGACCAGCGGATATTTTTTTATGATATAAGTAGCAACGATGGGGACGGATACCAGTCCTACTATAACCACAAATTCCAAATAGAATTTCTCAATGTTTAAATCAATAGCTTCAAACAGGCTCAAGGTTATCCCGGTTAGAATTCCTCCGGAGATAAGAATGATGGCGCCCAAAATAGCCAGGTCCCCATTGTACTTGATGTAATCCATGCGTAGCAGCTTGTCTTGGGTGTCAAACTCAATGAACACCAACCCGTACAGGCACCATAGCATCAGGGGCAAATGAATATAAGCCAGATTGATTGAATGGGATTGGTCATTCCACGGCAGTAGGTTTATATAAATAGTGGCAACCAGAAAGACTCCCATGGTTATGCTCAGATGCTTGAAATTTAAGGCTTGATTTGACAGAAAGCCATAGAGAGTGAGACCAAAGAACACGATCAATCCGGTGTTGGCCTGGTAGAAATAGTACTTTTCAGGATCAAAATTAAGAAGGGTGGGCAGTTTAATCAGCACTCCGGTAGCCAGGCAGGTCAATACCAGGATCAGAATATCTTTACGATTATGCAAAACATCGGTTGTCGAAGGTTGCTCAAAGTCCAGCCGGGCTTTCCAAAATTCAGCGATAGGGTGGACCTTTATGTCCTCATAGATTTCCAGAAACGCCTTTGAAAACTCTCCTCCGTGGGCTTTATAGAGCTCTTCCAGTTGCCGGGGGTTGTTGATATTTTCTTTAATCTTGTCCTGCATCCAAACCGTTAGGGAGCTTCTTAATGATCTTATCCAAGATTATCTTAATCACCAGACCAGAGTCCGGTGAAATATGATCGGGATACACCTGGCGAATGGCTAGATAGTGAGGGACCAACAGCTGTCTAATTTCTCCCTCTTTCATGCCTCTCAATCCTTCATCAACGCCTGCGGTAACTTGATTAGCGCCGATCCTTATTTTTATAGGGTTACCGGAGTTTTCATTGCTGTATAACACGGTGCCGTTCAGGTAGCTGGTGGTTTCAAAAATCAGCACTTCGTCACCCGGTTGTGCGCCGGGCCCGCTGCCTTCTTGTAGGATCTGGTATTGGAGACCGGACTCAGTGGCGGTAAACTCCTCACCCCTTTTATGTTCTCCGCCGGTTTTTTGGCAACCCAGAATAATAAGTACTAAGATTATTGTGCAAATATGGAATTTTCCAAGTTTCACAGGGCAGTGGCTTTAGACTACGGAAATTAGGTATTAGTATCGAGTTCTTGTTCGAAATTCAATAGTCCAATTAAGAGCTCATCATCTTCCTTATAAAATACCTGGGGGCAAGGATCCTGTGGTTTGGCAGCAATCACCAGAAGTTGTGCAAGTCGCAGATCTGGATTATTTTGCCATATCCGCTCCAAGGTGCTCAATATTTTGGGGATTCTCTGGGTATCTCTCATGTGCTACTATTATTTCTTCTTGGTGGTGGGCTGCGGTGGTAATGATATTACGTGTTGATGACCTTCTTCCAAAGTGGCTGCCACCAGTTCCAGGCTTTCAGTCAGTAATTTTTCCGGAATTAGTACATATCCCCGCATCACTGCCCCGTAGGACTTGTAAATTGTGGTGTCATGGTCTTTCATGAATTTCTCCTGGGCCTCTTTGGAGAGACGAATGCCAATCTCACCAGCTTTGTTCAATAGGGAAAACATGTACCCATTAGCGGAGGTATAAGGCATGGTCTTTCCTTTTCGCTCGATATCAGGACAGAGGGCTACCAGTTTATCGTAAAGTGCCAGTCGATCTTTCCAGTGATTGCTCATGCAAGTACAAATTACAAAAGACAAATTAATATTTTGGCATCAAAGCATATATTGACTTCTACCGGAAAAGTTCTTGACAGATTGGTAGCCATCAGCCTGATCTATGGGCGGCGTATTCTTTAGTTTCTTTTAAAGCTTCCTGTAAATAGGAGATCAGTTCATGGGTCATTTGATGGGTTTTTGAAATATCTTTTTCCTTAGCAGCACTTACGGCCCGTCTGGCCAGATTATTGCCGCTGTAAAAGCGCAGTGCTCCTAAGGAACCGGCAATAAGATGGGCTTTTTCAAAAATCACATCTATCCGATCTTTATCCAGGGCGTTTTCCATTTCCTGGATATCCTTAGGAGTTCTGTTGTGAAAAACTTCCAGCATATCATCAATAAACTCTTTCCCCGTTTCCTGTTCCAGAGATTTAAGAATGTCTTTCCAGATATCAAGTTCTGAAGACGCTGTATTTGAATCACCCGCCAACTCCTTTTTGTGCAACATGACCTTGTTGCTTTTGACATGGTCTTTTATGGTAAGGATTAATTCCCCTTCGCTATAAGGTTTGGCTATATAATCATTCATACCAACCTCCAGGCACTTGGATTTTTCCCCCACCAGGGAATGTGCGGAGCAAGCTACAATGGGGATATCACTATTGAATTGCTCTCTGATAATCTCAGTGGCTTCAAATCCGTTCATTTCAGGCATTTGAAGATCCATTAAAATAAGATCGTACTGGTTATCACCAAATTTATCAACAGCCTCCTTTCCGTTGATAGCCAAGTCCACCTGTCCCCGATGTTTTTTGATGTAAGTGGAGGCCAATATATGGTTGTGCTCATTATCCTCAACTAGCAATATTTTGATCCCTTCAAGCACTCCATTGATTACCTTCTCTTCATAAGCTGCTTCAACATCAACTATTTCAGAATCGGTTAATGGATATTTGATCTCCAAAGTGAATTCCGTACCCGCACCTAACTCGCTATTCACGGAGATTTTTCCATGGTGCAATTCCATCAACATCTTAACGATGTTCAGCCCTAATCCGGTACCCCCGTATTTACGAGAAACCGAGCTCCCGGCTTGTGTAAATCTGTCAAAGATGTGCTCCAGCTTACTTTCTTCAATCCCTATACCGGTGTCTTTTACCGTAAACAACACACTGGCATCGGTATCATTGGCATCTTTAAGCATGGCCTTAATTTCCACTAAACCCGAGTCTGTAAATTTAATAGCATTATTCACCAGATTAATAAGTACCTGCATCAATCGGTTATAGTCTCCCAGGACATATTCCGGGATTTCATGATCAATGATCGAGAGCAACTTTAGTCCTTTTACTTGAGCAGAATGATTTTGAAGATTTACCACGTCCTTTATCAATGTTTTGATTGAGAATGGCTTTGTTTCTAATGTTAATTCTCCACTTTCAATTTTGGAGACGTCCAATACATCATTGATCAGCACAATCAAATTTTTCGAGGCTACCGATACAGTATCCAGATACTGAGATTGTTGTTCATTTAGTTTAGTCTGACGAAGCAGGTCTGTAAACCCAATAATGGCATTAAGCGGAGTTCGTATTTCGTGACTTACATTAGAAAGAAAGATGTCCTTAGCAGCTGACAAATGCTCCGCTATCTCCTTCGCTTCCCTTAAGGAAGTGTGAATATCATGTAGTTCGGTTATATCATGGGCCACTGCAAAGAGCTCGCCGGTAACGGAATCTGGTTGACAAGTCCAGTGAAGCCAGGTCCAGTTGTCGTCTTTTCTTCGAAACCGATTTTCAAAACCTTCAACTCTCTCCCCTTGTATTAGTCTATTCGTCAGTTCAATGGTTTCGGAAACATCATCGGGATGCACAAAATCCATTAGAGGACGGGCTTTTAGCTCATCTTCCGACCATCCTAATACACGGGTGAAGGCGGGATTTAGATATTTGATATAACCGTCAGTGTCTCCAATGCACAGCATATCAAGTGTGAGATCAAAAAACTTGACAAATTTCTTTTGGTCCAGATTGACTTTACGCAATTTGATGATACGCAGCACAGTTCTGGCCAAGGCTTTCAAGGATTCTTTTTCTTCATAGTTTAAGGTTTTAGGCTTTTGATCGATCACGCAGAAAGTTCCCAGGTTCACACCATCATCGTCAGTCAAGGGGGCTCCGGCGTAAAAACGTATTTTAGGTTGACCCGTTACCAAAGGATTGTCTTTAAATCGGCCATCTTCCAAAGCGTCTTTCACCTCCAATACCTCCTCTTCCATGATGGCATATTGACAAAATGAGATCTCGCGAGGGGTCTGATCGGCCTCCAGACCGAATTTTGACTTGAACCATTGCCGGTCTTGGTCAATCAAGCTAATCAAGCAAATGGGCACATCTAATATCCGGGCGGCTAACTTGGTGAGGTCATCAAACTGCTTTTCAGCTGCTGTGTCCAGAATTTCATAGCTATCAAGTCTTTTAAGTCTTTCTTGTTCATTGACTGGCTTGGGTAAGTCCATTCCTGTAAAGTTTTAATCGGCAAAACATTTTTCTTTGGCCAATCTTATACTCTAAGACTTACACACAACCCCATCGCGATAAAGAGGGTCCTTTGACCGCTATAATAAGGGAACTACATGGGGGTAACAGCGAATGTTACCGCGGCAGTTTCAATGGTTTCAGTTAGGATATGTGCTGGCCGAAAATAACATTTAAGTTAATGGGCTAACTGCCCAAACTACTATACAAAGGCTGTAATCACTATACCCAGTGCACCAGGAATTGGTGAACTATCCCCAATATAACGAACCTAAACGTTATGTGTCGTTTAGAATTGCTTTATTTTTATATCCCTGGATTTTTCTGGAACACCCTAGAAATCCACGGATTTATTCCGGGGTTTACAGGAATTTTGTCTGAGGTCCTACAATTTATTTATAAGTCCATGCTCTGGTTTAAAGTAGTCCCCCGCAACGCCCCGGGTATGCACCCGGTGTGCGAGGATTGCATTAGGCTCCGGATTGTCTTCAGAGTGCGGGGATTTGCCAGGTCCCGGGCTGCACTCCCTCTGCGGGGACCCTTTGAAATCAGTGATACTCATTCAGGCTGGTTCTCCACAAACTCCTTAAAATTACGCATCCATCGTTCGGCTGGTTTGCGATAAGCACCGGGAAACAGAATGGCCATCAATCTGGGCATGACCCAGTTGATACGGGTATATTCGACCTCGCTTTCATAACGGGTTTTATTCTCGCTAAGGGGCGTGAAGGTGCATTTCATGGTATTATCCATATGCTTATGGTGATAATGCCCCTCAAAGGACTGGGGGAGGTGATTGGCAATGATGGTTTCCTGCAATTCCATTTCACTTTTGCCCATTTTATAGTACATGTTGGAAATGGCACCGGACTCACCGGGTTGTCCGCTTACCAGTTCTTTCCGTAAAAAGCCCTCTTGGTATTCCGAAAGGTATTGGGGGTCGGCAAAGTACTTGGCCACTACTGTCTGTGGCTTATTGATGTCAATAGATCCTTTGAATTTCATAGTAGAGGTAGAAGTATTTACCAAAATAAGTTAGCAAATTTTTAGGAATCCTCCCATCACCTCATTTTGCCTATGGTATTAAGATATTGCTCCAGCCATTTGTTTTTTAGGGTTATCAAGACTAAGGTTTTATCCCCATGATAACCATGGGTTTTCTTCTCTTCTTCTTCAGTCCACACAGCTACTTTCGAAAGCCATTTTTCATTAATGAGCCCTACTTCCGATCGGGTGAGTTCCATGGGTTCGGAATTTTCTACAAGAAGTAGGTAGTATAGTGGTTCATTCTTTATGCGTTCTTGTTCAGCATCAATTTCAAACAAGGTGCTGTCAATAAGTTCCGGCTGCTGAGCTCGGAGCGACAGGGGAATAATAAATATGAAAACACAAAGTAGTTTCATAGTGTATAGTTACAAATTAAAATGGGGGAAAAGGTAATACTATATTTTTAATCCAAGGTTCTAAAATGTAGTATTATATGCCTTCCATTATGGTCTTCAAATGCTCACCTTCTTCCTTCATATGTTGCTGGATCTGCTGCACCTTTGAATTAAAGACTTTAGCAAGCAGCTTTTCAAATCTAAAACTAAGAGTAGCAATGAAAATGGTGGAGGAATTTTCAGATTCAAATCGGAATGTGCCTCCGGAGCATATCAGGGATTCCGGAAATAACAATTTAAAACATATCAGGCGGTTAGGAATCATTCGGGTGGTCATAAATCTTAATTTCTCGATTTTGCCTCCCATATATTCTTCAATGTACAATACGGATCCCTTCTCAAATTTCTCACCCTTTATCCATCGGGCTACTATGTGCTGCTGGTGCCAGGTTTGATAATTTTCCTCCAGATCAAGGAACCAGGCAAAGACTTCTTCAGCAGGTTTATGTATGGTAATGCTTTCCTTTAACATAGCACAATTACAAACTGTGATTCTGAACATCGACTTCCTAAACTATACGTTTAGGATTCCATGTTTGAGTTTCATTTACCGAGTTCCCGGATAACGGATTTGATCCCATGTGTTACCGAGCCCTTCGGTTAAATCTCACTTTCCCTTACCCACTTAAGCCTGAGTTTGCCAAAGGTATTTTCCACCGGCTCTAAAACAAGGGTATCGCCCAGGAAGCTATATTTCCGGGTTACCACCTTATTCCAATCGGTGGGGTTATGATGGGAGATACGGGCATGCTGCACCGTTTGATTAGCCTCATCTACCGAATATTTAGCAAAGTAGACGTAGGATTTGGTGAGATGCTTCAGAGCATCCAAAGAAATGGTATCATTGAAGTTGGGGAAAACCAGATCGGTGTCTTGATAGCCCTTCGTGGTTAGGTGCACCGACATGTTGTCGGTATTATCATATAAAAGATATCCTTGTAAACCGTCCCTCCATTCGTGGTATTCACCGCTTTGCGGATCCTGCAGCTCCATGATGTGCAGTGTCCATAGTCCTGCAAATGGATTGGTGTTCAGTTCAACAGGAGCAGCAGAGTGATTAGATGCTTGTTGACAGCCCCATAAAATGACAAAAACCGTGCAAAGAAGGATGTGTAGATATTTTATGTACTTATTTTTCATGACTAAGTAGTGTAGTAGAGATGTGCATTAAAGATTTAAATAATTCATTCAACCAAATGATGCTTATCGATCTCCTCTTGGGACAACTCTAAGAAACGAGCGGCATTATGATAAAAAATGTCGGCTTTTTGTTCCATGGTCAGAAAGTCAGCCGAATTCAGTGCATCCACGGCTTCATCAATGGTCTTAGCCCAGATCATATGATCGGTGCCAAACATGATTCGTTTTCCATATCCGGCATCTACCAGTCCTTCAAGAAAATGATGAAACTCTTTGGTGGGAATGGCCCAATTGGTTACCCCGATGTCTACATACACTTGAGGGTGCGCATACATTAATGCTTTCATATCTTCCAGATAAGGCCAACCTGCATGCATAATATAGATTTTCATGGTGGGTCGGGCTAAAAGGATCTCTTCTAGTTGCAAGGGTTTACCCTGAAAAGCACGGGTTTGGGGATAAGCAAAATATGCGCCGCCCGGAGGACCACCGGGGTACATGTGGTAAGCTATGGGAATCCTTAGCTCTTCAGCCAAATCAAAATAGGGGACCAGTGAGGGGTCGGTAGGAAGCAGCCCCTGGTAGTTTGGTGCTACTTCACCCAGTACTTGCAGCTTGCCCTGGGCATGTTTTTGGCGTAATTGTTCAATGGATACATGATGGTTGTTACCGATTACTACCAGATCAGGAGCATGGTGGTACCACAATTCTCCCTGAGAAACCATGGCCTTTACAATATTGTGCTTTTGGTATTTGGCGAAAGTTTCATTCCGCTGTTCCTCCATAGTTGCAGGAGCTTGGTAAGAACGGCCGGTGAGCGTATTTGGCATTTCCTGGCCCAACATATCGGCAAATCCACCTTGTTCCGGAAAAGCGTGTGCATGCATATCGATCTTAGGACCGTGGTAAATGGCAACTTGATCCTCAACAGAAGCACTCATGGCGGCTTGTGGAGCAGGAGATTGACAGGCGTTAATCAAAAGGACTGCAGCAGCCCTCAAAACCCCGGATAAGTTCATGGTGTCTAATACTTTGGTTGCAACTATAATTTAAGACAATTTAGAGTTATTACAACTGCGAAGGGTATCCCAGGAAGGGAGGGAAGGAATATTATGAAAAGATTATCGACAACCTCCAGGTCCCCCATAAGATATGCCAGAAGAAATAGTAGAAAATTCGCAAGGCATACATGGTTACAAAATCGAAGTTTTTGAATAGTGCCAATCCAGCAACATTAAAGGTCATAATGTGCAGGAACACATAGATCTCTTTCCAAACAGGTGCTTGTTCTGTTGAAGCCCAAGTTTGAAATGCCGGTTCAATAAGCGAGATACCTATTAAGGAGATCCAAAAAGCTCTTGACTGATTAGTAAAGTTTTGACCCCTTGCCAACAGCCAGTACAACAATGTAAAAGGCAGCAAATGGCAGACTATCTCCACCAGGTATGCTATAACGGGATAAAAAAAAAGCGATTGTGGAAAGGATACATTAATGTCCTCTGGGAAGGGAACAAAATAATCCAGGATGGCTACGGGGATGGTAAACAAAGCCGCCAGCAGGAAGGCATATTTTAAACCGGTTTTAGCTCGATTGCTGACATATCGAAAACCGCTGTGGGATAACAGAACTCCAATGAGCGGTACACTCAAAAGCATGGTGGTCAATAAGGCCAGGACTGGATTAATATCACCTAAATATTGCTTAAACCGCCAGGCACTCTCTGAGCTGGCCCATACGGTAACCGCCAAGATAATGGCGCTAAGTATAAATAAAGGGGTAAACTGGGACTTATGGTTATGAGTCATCAATCGAGATCATCACGACCTGGGCCGTTTGTGGAGTCATTTATTATTTTTTAATACCCGATCTATTTCCTGCCAAAATTCCGGGTAACTGGAAATGCTGTTATGGTCAGCCTGTGGAATATTGATCACCCTGGGCTCAATTTTCATATGGCTAATCAGATTTTCAGTATTCTGAGAGGGAATAACTCTGTCGTTTTCGGAGTATATCACCGTGAACTGAGTATCAATACCTCGGATATATTCCAGAGAATTATAATTCTGGGTGAGCAGAAATTTTACAGGGAAAAGCGAAAAGTTGTCCGATGCTACCTTTTCAATGCTGTCATAAGGTGTTATCAGTATTACCTGTGGGATTTCTTTTTGATTTGCCAGGTAAGTGGCGATGCCAGAGCCCAAGCTTCTGCCGATAAGGATTACTTGAGAATGATTATCGTGTATATCATCCAGAATTTTATGGACATCATCCAGGATGCCTTTTTTATGAGGTTCACCAGAACTGCCACCGTAGCCTCGATAATTCACAAAGTAAAAAGTATGTTGCTGGTAGTTTCTAAAATCGGAAACGGTCTCTTCTATCTGTTCGGCATTTCCACCGAAATAGACCACCGCTTGGTCCAGTCCCGGATTTAACAATACCGCGTTGATCTGCTGGTCATTAACATGGAATACATGAGGTTCACCGGTGATGATCTCTGATGCGCCGGTTGGGAAATACAAGAGCGACTTTTGAAATATGAATAAGGCAAGGCAAAGCCCTATATATATAACGGCCAAGGTGGTGAATACCGCAATCATAATTTTTGGCAAACCAGGTTTTCGACTTAATCTAAGGGTTCCCGTTTCCATATCCAGTTACTATTTTCAACCCAATTGCCTTGTTCATCTTTATTAAACGAGGTATTGCGGTGCTCGTTCTGGTTTACCACAAAATTCTCATCTTTATGGTCCAGAACCTTACCATTGGGTCTATATACTTTCATAATGGATATAAAAGTGGAGTCGTTGGGAAATTCCGTTACGCCTTCAGAATAGCCTCCCCCTCTGTCTGCAGTGACATGCACATATTGTTTTTTCTTAGGGTTCCAGGCGAAGATCCCTTGGGAGCTGATAACGGTGGTATCCTGGCGGTGGGCAACTACTTTGATGGTAAGTAAATTATACATCGTTCTTTCAAACCAAAGTCCGAAGGCCTTAGGCGATCGGGGATTTTGGGGATTGAAGTGGGGATTCTCGCCTCTCCATTGGCCACTTCCCCGGGTTAGATATTCGGCCATAGCATTGAATTGCTCTTGTTCAGGGTAGGTTTGGAACCGATTTTGAGCAAGGCTATTGGTATGGATTAAGAAAACCAACAGGATAGTGAAAATAGACTTCATGTGCGATGTGGCTGATTTAAATTACAAACTAGTAGTAATGTGATGGAGCAGTACGACTTCCAGGTAAGATTCCATAATCTGCCAGTTTTAGCTAAGAAGTTACGAAATCTCCACTTATCGTGGAAAGGTTAGGGGAATGGAGGCCTAGTATTATGGTTTCGACCAATATTTATTTTTGATGAAATCAACCGCTGACACCCTGATTCATTAATTTAAAAATGGGTGGGAGGGAGGGGCTCGATTATAAATTCGTTAAATAATCGATTCGATCAATCCCGGAATGAATGTCCACAATATTCTGTACTAATCGGCCACCAATTCTCAGACCTCGTCCTTGAAATTATGTCTCGCCATATAGATTTTCCTTTACCTTGACCACTGCGTGCCGCAGGCGTCCGCCGTCTTTGCTACTGACAAATTATTTGTTTGAATCTCAACCGCTGACACCCTAATTCATTAATTTAAAAATGGGTGGGTGGGGGCACCCCAGATTTAGAAAGTTGAATCACAAAGGAATAATTATTTGGTCTTTCATGTTAACCACCGGGGACCTGAGGAGGCACTTACCCGTTCATTACGCAGTATGTAAAACGGATATTGTAACCTTACTGCTTTGAATGCAGCCCCACTTTATTACCTTCAGTGTCTGCAAAATAGGCCATAAAGCCATTGGGGCCAATAGCGGTTTTAGGTAAAAGCACCTTTCCACCTGCATTCTCCACTTTTGACAGCGGCACCTCCAGATCGTCCCCTCCATTAAGGTAAATCACGGAGCCCGATGTGGAAGGCTCGTAGCCCTCACCTTGGATGATACAACCTCCTATACCTCCATCATGCATCTCAGCGGGAAAGAAGGCAGACTTCATACCCATAGCCTCCATTTGTTGCATTTCAGTGTCAAATATAGTTTCATAGAACTCTTTGGCCTGGTCGATATTCTTTACAGGTATCTCAAACCAGTTAATCGCATGTTTCATAGTATTTTAATATATTGATTGTAACATTATGTTTGTCCAGTGCAAATCAGGGTATCTTGTATTAACGTGTTTTGATACCACATCTTAAGCTTCCAGTAAAAATTCCTCTAAGCGGTCAAACACAGAAACCCAACCGTTGTAAAAGCCCATTTCTTCCTGTTGCTTACAATATTCCTCGGTGGGATGGACTACATTAAAGGTGAATTCTGTATGGTCGCCGACTTCCTTCAGTAAAACCTGCAATTCTACACCTTCAGTCATCGGCTTAAAATTAGCGGAGGTAATGATCCTGACCAATTCCACTATTTCAGAATAGACCCCCTCCGCAATAAATTCCCGGCCATCAGGCATTTTCATGACGTACTCCCAGGAGCCACCTACCCGAAAGTCATGTTGGATCACTTTGGTTTCCATGCCTTTGGGCCCCCACCAATTTACAATATGTTGGGGTTGTGACCAGGCTTCCCATACCGTACTTATCGGTGCTTTAAAGACTCTATTTATGGTCAAAGTGCGATTGGCTGCATTGGTATCATTCATCCTTTTTATTTTTAGTTTGTAGTTTCATTAAATACTCTTCCAAGGAGTCAATTTTTTCCTCCCATAGACTACGATACTGGTCAATCCACATAAACGCTGGAATGAGACTGCTGGGCTTAATCTGGCAAAACCGCTCCCGGCCCTGCTTGCTGATAACCACTATCCCGCACTCTTCCAAGATCTTTAGGTGTTTGGATATGGCGGGACGGCTTACCTCAAATTTTTCGGCCACCGCGTTGATGGGCATAGACTGCTCCGCTAATAACTTAATAATGTTCCTCCTTACGGGATCGGCTATGGCTTGAAATACATCTCGTCGCATATTAGTAACCGTTTGGTTACCAATATACATGTAACTATTCGGTTACACAAGAAAAAAATAAAAAAAGATCATCCAGTGGTAAGCGGCGAATTGAGAATCACAAAAATAGCCTCCATCAATTAAATTGGGAGACACAAAATTACATCACAAGGGTTATAGGGGGTGAAAGTCATCCAACACTAGTACATGGCGTTGCCATGGGCAGACTCTTTAGGTATTTGCTGCATAGCATCCCAATGCTCTACAATTTTTCCGTTTTCATCAAACCTGAAAAAGTCCATAGTAACATACTCTTCTTCCCCAGGCCAGGTTTGATGGGTATGCAGTGCTACCAAATTTTCTTGGGCAACTGCCCGCACAAACTCGATGCTTTTCTGGGGATACTCACGGGCCATTTTTTCAAAGTATTCAATAAAGGGCTCCTTGCCATCACCCACCAGTGGATTGTGTTGAATGTATTGTTCACCCACATATAATTCCACGGCTTTTCCGGGATTGCCATTATAAGCCATGCGGTAAAACTCTATAGCATGGGTTTTATTTTGTTCCAGATTTTGAGGCATTCTATTTTAGGATTTGTCAAGACTAATTAACTTCAATATATACCGGCAAATGATCGGAAAGACATAATTTATTCTTCCTGCGCTCATCGATATTTCTATAGTGTTCCACCACCAGGTTGCTGGTAAATATGTAGTCAATCCTCCGCTGGGGAACCGCTTGGGGATCGAAACTCTGCCAGGTACCTTGTGGTCCAACTGGGGAGGTGAGGGTGCTTTGAAAGGAGTCCTGTAACTTGGTTCTAAGAGCCAGAATAGGCTCATCCGGTGATTCACAATTGAAATCACCCATTACCACTAATTTTTTGCTATCCAGCTTTTTCTGGGTTATGAGCTTCAAGATTACGAGACTGGAGTTTTTCCTAGCGCTCTTACCGATGTGGTCATAATGAGCGTTGAAAATATGAAGGGTATCATTTGTGGTTATTAACTTAAAAGCTCCGTAGGTGACGATTCTTTCCATGGAGGCGTCCCAGCCAATGGATACAGTCTCCGGTGTATCTGATAGCCAATAGGTTTGGGTTTCGATCAAAGTTAATTTAGTAGTATCGTAAAAAATGGCAGTAAATTCACCCTTCTCCAAGCCATCGTCTCTGCCAACTCCCAGGTAATTATAAGTGAGAAGCTGGTCATCCAAAAAATCCAGTTGAGTTTTCAGCGCTTCTTGTACACCCAGTATATCTGGGGCATATGATTCTAGCATTGATACTAGATCCTGTTTTCGGTGTTCCCAGCGGTTTTGACCGTCTTGGGGATTGTCGTATCGTATATTAAAGGTCATCACTGAGGTTTGGCCAAGTAAATGGCCGGAGCCCATGGTAGCAATGACGGTGATAACTAGAAACAATGACTTGAATTTAATCCGCTTCATCTCCCGGATCCAATGTTCATTCATTAGAGGTTTTGATTTGTTCTTCAATTTGTGTCAGACTTTTGACCTCAATACTTCCTTTTGTAGGTATCATATTTTCCCAAACCCAATTATAATGGGCAATCACCTTTTCTGCTGGCAAGTGCGGCCTATCGCCGGTAGTGTGTCCGTCTGCCACAACGGTTATGGAATAGTCTTTGGTTAGAGCGGATTGAATAGTGGATTCCACGCAAAAATCCGTAGCACAACCTGTGATCACCAGTTTCTGAACTCCGAGATCATGCAAAACAGATTGCAAGCGAGATTCATAGAATACATCATTGGCATATTTATCCACCAATATATCGCTTTCCTTCACTACCAACTCATCCAGAATTTCCCAGGAGGTGGTACTTTTTCTGAATTCCCCACTGGCCTGGCCATCGTGTTGCATGTAAATTACCGGGCGGCCTTTTTCACGGAATAGCTGGGTTAGTTGGTTTATGCTCTTTACTACATTTTTAGTGTTGTAACGGGGTGTTTGGGGCGTAAAGGAGCCTTTTTGCATATCAATTATCAATATAGCCTCCTTTCCGGTCATCCTACAGACCCCTATTACATTACAATATTTTCAATGTTTCCAGGAACAGATCTATGATCCTACTGTCCTCAGACCCACCTTCAATAAGTAGCATGGTTACTACCAGTATGCCTTCATCTTTACCTCCATAAGCTGCTACGGTGTAGATCTCTTTTTCCCCCTTATAGGTTAATGTGGTGCGCACTCCTTTTAAGGTATGGCCGCTTTCGAGAGTCTTGCTGAAAGGGCTTTCCGATTTGGTATAACCGTAATTTACGCTCTCTTTGGTGATTTCATTCATCATTAATTGAGTGAGTCCACTGGGATCAAGGGTTTTATATTTTTGCACCATAAATCCTGTGCCTGTGGAATTCAGGATAGCACATTGTTCGATCCCTTCATCAACTTTGGCATTGGTGACCTTGAAGATCTTATCATATTGGAAAGAGATCATATCATCGGTATAGGTCAGCACATCCGGCTGCATTAACCTGAAAGAAATCTTCTCTCCTGAAGAGGTTTTATGGGAATAATCGTTATCCAGGTTTACTCGTAGGGAGTCGCCATTGATAATAATGATATAATTTCCCTCGTCCTGGCCAAAGGCCAGGGAACTAGCGAAGAGAAACCCCGCAAAGAGTAAGGCTATTTTCATCAGCGTTGGTTTGTTTGGATTTAAAGACCTTAGTTTAATAAGTTTTGGCGGCATGTGGTAGCAATACCAGAAATTTCGTAAAAGATCTTTTATGGATCCCATACCGATATCACCACTTTGCCGGCGTGTTTACCTTCCCCAAAATACTGAATTGCCTTGGGAACTTCGCTCAAAGGGTAGGGCCCATCAATAATGCATTTGATCTGGTCATTTTCATAAAGCTGGTTGATATATTCCAAGCCCTTGTTTGGTTTAAGAGGCAGTATATCCAGGGTTTTTTGGCTGAATCTATTAATGAATCCTTTGATCAGAAACATTTGCAGTAAACGAGGTAGTGCCCCACCTACGGTGATGTATCTACCCTGCGGTTTTAAGGAACGGAGGTAAGCAAATGGAGAGCGGGTAGTTTTACAGTCCAGAATAAGGTCATATTGTTTCCCCTTTCGGGTAAAATCCAGTTGGCGATAGTCGAAGACATGATCGAACCCAATCTCTTTCATCATGTTAAGTTTTTCACCGGTGTCTACTCCGGTCACTTCAGCATTATATTGCTTAGCGATTTGCACGCCAAGGGTACCTACGCCACCTCCGCCGCCGTTAATCAGGATCTGCTGACCCTCCTGGATCTTTCCCAGGTCCCGTAATCCCTGGAGCGCTAGCATTGAGGCATGAGAAATGGAGGATGCTTCTTCAAAACTCATATTTGCAGGTTTGTGCACCAGCGCATTTTCATGGATACATAAGTATTCGGCAAAGGTTCCGAATCCGTATGCTGAGGTATCGCCATAAACCTGGTCTCCTATTTTGAATGAGGTCACTTCGGGCCCCAGGGCCTCTACAGTACCAGCCAACTCCATCCCGGGAACCGGTATTTTAGGTTTTACCAGTCCGTACATCAAACGGTACAGGTAAGGCTTGCCTCTCACCATGCTCCAGTCGTAATCGTTGATGGCGGTGGTGTGAACTTTCACCAACACCTGGTGATCTTGAGGTTTCGGCTGAGGTATTTCCTGAAGCTGTAGCACCGATTGGGGAGGTCCGAATTTGGTATAAACCTGTGCTTTCATAAAACGAGTTGCTTATTTTTTCTTAAGCTGATAACGGAAAGGATATTTAATTGCTTCCAGTGCCTTTTCATCAATTTGCAGTATTACTTTAAATGGTAAGTCAGTGAAACCAATCCGCTGGAGTAAGTCTTGGAATCTGAGAGCTTAAGCGTAGTTCTTTGGGATATATTTTGAAATAAGGATTTACCCGCGCCTAGAATTATGGGGTGCACGGCCAACCAGAACTCATCTACCAAACCTAAATTCATCAAAGAAGTAGTAAGACTGGCACCACCAAACAGCCATATATCTTTACCAGGCAACTCTTTAATGCCTTTTACTTCAGCTTCAATATCACCCTGTATTAAAACGGTCCCGGGTTTCACTTCTCTAAGCGTATTGGAAAACACATATTCCTGAAATTTAGGAACTCCAGGCATTTGGGCGTCGCCCATGGATAAAGTGAGCTCATATGACTTCCGGCCGTAAAATACGCTGTCAATGCGTTGAAAGAAGTGGGACATGCCATAATCCTGGTCCGAAAAGCACCAATCATATTCTCCTTGTGGTCCTTCGATGTACCCATCCAGGCTCACGGCAACTGCTAAAATTACTTTTCTCATGGTGTGGGTATATAATGGTGAAACTTGAAAATATAAGATGTTCAAGTTAACCTTTTCCACTAATTCTAATGGCAGAAACCCTTGATGAATTCTGGTTACAGGTACTGGGCCTTACATTCAATTACCATTATCGCAGTATTTGCCTTAATGTAAGAAAAATATGTACTCCTGGTGTAATAGCTACACCTTGGACTATTTTACCACTGCAAATGATATTAAACCGGAAGGAGGCACTTCAAAAATATAGGCGCCCTGCTTCAGAGATATAGTATTTTTCTCTATCTCTTTACCGAGGCAAGACTTAATTATGTACTGGTATTGTTTCTCAGGGCCTTGCACAGCTAATAGGATTTGGTTGGAAGCATTTGCATTGATCACATCGAATTTGGATAGCTCATTGGTTTCCGTGGGTATTGCCATCTTATGGAACACCGTACTGATTTTCTTGTCTCCACTCCAACCGGAAATCAGAGGGTAGTTAGACAATGGGTTGACGGCATGGAATTCCCCATCTAATAAGATGTTGCGGTTTGACACCCAGTAATCCACATAAAACTTGATCATGTCGAAGTGATCTTGGGGGATATCTTCCAGCCGTACAGAGATTTGGGGAACTGAAAAAAGGACATTAAGTAATTGCAGTGCTGCAGTTTCAACAGGTTCATCATAGTGCCACATGAGCATGTCGGAATGAACTGCAGTGGATCCGCTTAACAACCGTAGGTCGGTGGTTCTGACCCGGTTGATCAAAGCCAGATTAGGGCAATCAGCAGCCCTGAACATGTTGCCGTATTTTCGCATGGCTGGTCCTGAATAAGGCTGCCGGAATTCGATCATAATGTCCGGTTTGATTCTCTTAAGTGCTTGCACCAAGCTGGTCATTAAGACATCCGTAGCTTCGTTTACAGAGGCATAATCCCGTCCTTCGGTGGCTTTCAGCACCGTGTTATCATCAGCAGTAAACCTGCCGATGAAGTCCAATTTGAATCCGTCCAGGTCCCACTGTTTGACTGCTCTTACATAAACTTGTATTATAAAATCCCGAACCTCTGGAAATCGCGGATCCAGCACATAGGTTCCCTGTCCATCCCAATATCGGAGGAACTTTCCTTTCATGCGGTTATAGGCTTTGGAATTCTCCCCAACAAAAGGCACAGCATACCACAGCACGAATTTCATTCCTAAATCGTGGACTTTTTGCACCAATTCCTTCATCTCCGGAATTCGTTCAGGCTCCCAATCACCGGTAAATGCATAACCCCTGCTGGCATCCAGTGTTTGCCAGCCATCATCTACTATTATGGATTCAAATCCCATTTCTTTGGCCACCTTGCATTCGCCTAGGATAGCATCGGCGGATACGTTTTGGTGGTAACTATACCAGGTGGAGTATACCGGTAATCGAGCCACTTCCGGTACGGTCAGCGGCTGGTAGTGGTCAAAAGAGGCCCACCAGGCAGCCACCTCCTGAATAGAAGCACTATAGGGCAAATCACGGGTGTCCAATCTCACTTTTACCTCATAGGTTTGCAGTTCTTTGTGTGCTTCAGAGAAAAGTTTGATCTCATTGTATATCATCCCATCTTCCTCCCGCACTGCAGTGGAACTAACTACCGTGGCCAGAGCTTCTGAGACTGAGAAGGTGGCGCGGTTGAGATCGTCATGGCCGAACAAAGTTACCACAGGGGCTTCTTTGGCCAGCATAGAACGAACTTTGGAGGGGTTCCAATCAGGTTTGATGGTTTTATTGGTAAAGCTGGCACTGCTCCAATAACCGGCGATATTGCTGGAGGGCAATTGCCATTTTAGGGAGAACGAAGGAGGTGCGGCGCCCTGTTGGTGAGTGAGTTTCAAGGTGGCCAGCTCCAAGCCATCTGCTATTTTGTCGATGGTGACATCCAGTGAAAAGTCTTGGAAATCCCCCACAATTTGGATTTGGTTACCCGAAAGCTCAAAATTGCTCACTGCCTGGCCAGCGGAGATATCTGGGCTTAAGGAATGCAATAGTAAAATGCCGACTCCTACAGTCAGCAATTTCTTGAGGCGGTGGTTATTCTTCGATTCCATATTGATATCGGTATGCGATGAGAATAAAATATTGATATTGGCTGAGCTTGCCTTGCCAACATAAGCTAACCAACATAAGCTAATAAAATTTCTCATAGAGATATTAATATTTGTTAATAACTCCAAACGATAGAAATTTATCCTTAACCCAAGAAAATCAACATTAATTTTGCAATTGAGACTGGTGTATTTTAGTGGGAAACCCCACCACCCACCCGATTTCAAGTTACGGATTAAGGGTCTCGCCAGTTGAGATCGAAAGAAAAATCCTGAAACTTCATAACCGACATCTTACTTGATTTCCTTCAACCCTGCTTGGTTGATTAGTGCTTCTACTCCCTGGATATAGGCATCCCATCCCTGGGCATGGGCGTTGATTCTTCACTGTTGTTAAATCCCTGGTGTTCCAATTGGATTAGTGTTTCACCCTGTTCATTCCCAAATTCCACGCTAACCTCAGTAGCTTCCTCGCTACCTTCCCACTGCCAGATATATCGCAGTTTTTTAGGAGGACTAAGTTCCAGAAATATCCCCATCATCTTTCTGATCTCAGTTTCCAGCTCCGCGTGAAGGATAAATGCACCTCCTATTCTGGTGTCCACTTCGATTTTAATAATAGGATTTATCAGGGTGTTTTCACTTGTCCATGCATGATACCAGGCCTGGGGGCTGTGTTTAGATATATAGGTTTTTCTAAAATCCATAATTCATTCCTCGGGTTGTTCCGGGGTATAAAGCGCTTGTGAGGACTTATAAGAAAGGGTAGTGGCATAAAGATCTACCAGTATATGCAGTAAAATGGGCAGCCACAACGATTTGGTCAATAGAAATGCTCCTGTAAATATCAAAGCCAGCACAAAGGCACCCAAGGTATTTTTAATTCCCGTGGATGTCAAGTGGGCCAAGGCGAAAGGGAGGTTAGCCAGAATGATAGCAGGCACCAGGGGCATGTAATTTGAAAGGAACCACAGCAAAAACCCTCTGTAAATGATCTCTTCACATATCCCTGCCACCAAAGAAACCAGGATCACTGTCTTGTACTCCCTGGCATTGTTGGGCATCAAAAATTGCACCCGGGAGTTCTGCTGAGAAATTTTATAGGCGCTCTGCGGGGTTATTTTCACAAGATTGAGCAGCCATAAGCCCAAAAAGGAAAGGGCAAATAACCCCACTACCGGCAGAGGTTTGGCAATGAAACCCAGTCCTATAGTATTAAGATCCAATTGATCTACGAATAAGGGTAGCATGGCCAAGATGGTTAGCAGTATCAACTGAATAATGGTAAAGCGATATACTTCCACTTTTTTGTGTGGCTGCTCCAGCAACATTTGATGGGTTTTACCGCCATACAAAAGGGCATAGGTGGGAAATAGTATCCCCACAATGAACGCTGCTGCAAAATATAAACTAACTGTTTCCATGTTGGGTGTGACTTAAAAGTTGTTGCCAGATCTTTTGGTTTTCGGCGATTACAAATTTGTTCTTGACTAATGCCAGGGCCTTGTCATCTGTTGAAATTATTTTGGGCATTACGGACATCACTTTGGCCTGCTTGAGATCCTCCTCGGTATACCCTTTTTCGATCATCAATTCCTTCAGTTTGTCCACCACATTATCCAAGGCCGCCTTTACTTCATGCAGTTCCTCTACCTCGAAAGTCTTGATGATTATGTTTTCCGGTCCCATATCGGTTTCTTCACGTATTTTTTGAGCTATGGACTTCAAATCATCCGGGGCAATGGCATGATGCTTCTTGAAGGCTCGGCTAAACGTTTCGTAGTCCTTATATCCTAATTGCCAGGTTAGCTCGTGTACCGTTTTACTACCACCGACAAGCGTTTGGAACGCTTTGTTCATCTTTATTTCTTCAATGAACTGGAACGGTGTGCGGCCGGTATCCCGTTTAAAGGTGCGGTGAAAATGGCCTGGCGACATGCACGCTACCTCTGCCAGATCTTTTAATCCTAGCTTAGAGGCCAAGTGGTCTTCGATATGATCTAAAACTTTGCTGATTCGGGCATCCATAGATCAAATGTAAGCATTGTTCCCAGTTGCCTGTATGACGAATCTTGTGATTCTAGCTAGGCGAATATCGATTTCTGGTGCGTTTGACGGAGTTAGGGTCTCCGATTATCAAAACTGCTACTTACAATAGGCAATTGGAGCATGATTGGGACAATCCGGCATAGCTAAAGAACTTATGTTATTTTTTGCGATTGACACTAGTATTTTGTTTAGGAAAACCCCACCACCCACCTGTTTTCAGGTTAGGAATTAGGAGTGTCTGCCTTTGAAAATTGTTGGAATTAATTGCTTGCGGGCACCGTAGCCCCTACATATATTCCTCACGAAAGCCAGCAGCATACTCCAGAAAAAAATCTACCGCCTCCGGATTCCGTACGGCGTCTTTTTTAAGACTTCCGGAGACGTCCATGCCCATTAATATTTTCTTGATCGGTACTTCCATTTTCTTTCCACTTAAAGTGTAGGGGATGTCTGGAACCTCTTTAATGAAATCAGGAACATGCCGGGGAGAACAATGTTTCCGCAGCCTTCGCACGATCTCCTGCTGGAGCTTATCATTTAATGAGGTTTGCTTATCCAAAAGCAAAAATAATGGCATAACATCATTACCGTCCCCACGTTCAACATTGACTACCAGGCTATCCTGTATCCCGGGAATCCCGTTCAACACACTGTATATCTCGGCAGTGCCTATACGAATGCCTTTGCGATTCAAGGTAGCATCAGCCCGTCCCTGAATGGTCAGGGAGCCGTCTTCAAAAACCTTTACCCAATCCCCATGCCACCAGACTCCGGGAAACTGTTCAAAGTAAGAGGACAGGTAACGCTGGTTATCTGGATCTTGCCAGAAAAATACCGGCATCGAGGGCATTGGTTTTTCTACCACCATTTCACCTAAGCTGCCAATGACTTCCTTTCCATTTTCGTCATAAGCTTTTAAAGCACAACCTAAAGCCCGGCTCTGAATGCGCCCTCTGATAACCGGCAGATAGGCACTCCCCCCCACGAAAGCCGTACAAACATCGGTGCCACCACTCATAGAGCAAAGCCAGACATCTGAACTGACATTTTGGTACACCCAATCGAACAGTTCTTCCGAGAGGGGTGCGCCAGTGGAACTAAGAGAGCGCAACTTTCTGAGGTTGTGGATTTTACAAGGTTGAAGATCTTGCTTCATACAAGCATTCAAAAAAGGGGGACTGGTTCCGAAATGGTGCACTGGAAGTTGTTCACAGAGTTCCCATAGCACGTTAAGGTCAGGATAACCCGGACTGCCATCAAAAAGCACCGGAGTAGCTCCCATCAGCATGCTAGCCACCAGAAAATTCCACATCATCCAGCCGGTGGTAGTATACCAGAAATAGTGGTCCCCTTTACGGGTATCATTGTGGAAAGCGTGATACTTTAAGTGCTCTAATAAAACACCTCCATGAGAATGGGTAATGGCTTTAGGCTTTCCGGTGGTACCGGAAGAGTACAATACCCAAATGGGATGGTTAAAGGGAACTGCGGTAAAGGTCAATTCCCCTTCATCCACTTGAAATTGAGCAAGCATGTGCTCCCAAATAATCAAATTCGAAAAATCAGGTATACTGGACTGATTTAAATATGGAATGAGAACCGTATTTCGAATGCTGCTGATACCAGCGATGATTTGCTTGATCTCGTGAAGTCTGTCATATTCTTTTCCGTTGTACCGGTAGCCGTCTACCGTCAGGAACAACTTGGGATGTATCTGGGAAAAACGATCGATCGCGGTGTTTACCCCGAAGTCGGGGGAGCAGCATGACCAGATAGCGCCTAAGCTGTTCACTGCCAGAAAAGCAATGATGGCTTGTGGTATGTTAGGCAGATAGGCGGCTACACAATCCCCTTTAACAATACCTTGCGCACGCAGGTACCGTTGCAAAGCCAGCACCTGGTTTTCCAACTGGGGCCAGGACATCTCGGATTTTTTTTGGATTTCAGACTGGTAAATGAGAGCGGGTCGTGAGCTTTTATGACGGAAGATATGTTCGGCGTAGTTCAAGGTGGAGCCGGTAAACCATTGAACATCCGGCATCTCCCGGTACCACAATACATTTTGATAAGGTTGGTGGGCCAGAATATTAAAATAGTCCCAGATGCATTCCCAGAATTCCTCGATCTGCTCGGTGGACCATTGCCACATAGCCTGGTAGTTATCAAAGCGTAGCCCCTTATGCTCAAGCAGCCAGAGCTCAAATTTCTTTAAGTTGGATTGTTGGATAAATTGTGGGTCGGGCTCCCATAGTATTTCGCGTACACTCATGTGCTAGGTGTTCTTCTTCAAATGCCTTTGGTGCTTACCAGGTAATATTGTGTTCCAATCATTTGCTCCAATTTTCTCACATTTTTTAAATCGGATTTGGCTAAAAATATGCGCCTGGGCCGATTAATAAACTTACTAAAAATTGAGGTGGCGTTATAGCCATCCTGGTGGCCCTTTGAGCTTCTTTAATGTTACACTATCACTAGAGCCCTATAGTCACTAAGTCTTAATCGTGAATCTAACTTTCTTCCATAGGGGTGATTAGTCCTACAGTATTTCCCGCCACATCCTGAAACCAGGCAAAAACCCGCCCGTCGGGCAAGTCTATAGGACCGATCAATCTTTTACCGCCCTTTGATTCTATGGCTTGCAGGTCTTTGGCAATGGTCTCCGTCTCAATATAGATATTGATGTACCTATGGGGTTCATGGCCAAGTTCCGTAATGTGCCCGGGGATGCCTTTTTCTGTTCCGGCATCAATGACCGCGGATATGCCGCTGGGGGTAATGCTCCAATCGAATACATCTCGATAAAATGCTGCAGTTTGTGATAGGTTGTCGCAACCGATCTCAAAATGGATTACTGGTTTGCTCATAGTTTTCTTTATTTTATGACTGACAGGTTTTATTGATCCTGTTGATTTTTCTCACTTTGCTAACTCTGTGATTTAACTAAAATGGTTGTTGTCAGTTAAACCAAACGGCATATCGTCGTCTTCTAAGTTCCAGGGCCAATTGCTTTTCCATTTTTAAGGCTTCCGATCGACTGGACATTGGTTTGATGTGGTTATAAAGACTGGGACGTAAATAGGTGCCGTACTTTTGAACGAAATAGGAGGAAAGTTTATGACCCTTCTTGTTTCTATAACCCGTTTTATGTTGTTGAAAGCGCTCTTGAGGAGTTTTGCTAGTCATACCCACGTAAAGGCATTCCAACACACCATTGAATTGTGGGTTTGCTTCTCGAAACCGGTGATTTTCAGTATAAACACGTTTCGATAACTCTACCACATAAACACAATACTGTCTTTTAGGCATTGGCTATTCGTTTCCTAGCTCCATAATTCCATTGGACAATCGTTCCCAGCGGTAATATCGCAGAGCGACGCAAAGGAGCGCTATGCATTGCATGAAGTAGGTTAACATGGTTCAACTAACTACTTGATCCATCTATAAAAATTTTTGTAAGTTCTTTTTAAAGTAGTCAGCGCTGGCTTCGGCGCTTTTAAGAGGACTGTGAGTAAAGTTTCCACCCTGTTCTATATAATAATATTCAAGGCCTGACTGCTTTGGATCCGGAAGGATTTTTAGATAGTCTATGGATCCGTTTCCAAGCTCCGTATAATCTCGAGTGATTTTATCCATGTCCTTTATGTGCCACATGACATAGCGACCGGGATGGTCTTTGATCCATTCTTTGGGGGTACGTTTTGAGGAATGCATTACCCAATACAGGTCCATTTGCAGTTTAACCAAAGAGGGTTCGGTCTCTTTTAAAATAATGTCATATCCGGTTTGCCCATTATGATCCTCAAATTCATACCCATGATTGTGATAGGCAAAACCCAAGCCCGCTGAACTGATTTGTTCGCCAATTATATTGAGCCTTTCAGCCATCAACTTGAAGTTATTCAAGGTTCTTTGCTCTGGTGCTATCCAAGGCCAGGTGATGTAGGGGCTGTTTAGGGCCTGGGCGCCTTTTATACATTGATCTACAAATCGTTTTAAGTACTCCAAGGGTTTGGAGAGGTAAGAGGAAAAACCGTAATGACCGCTGGTGACCGTGAGTTCTAAATCCTCCAGTAAATTCTTGAACTCTGTCGCTTTGAATCCATAGTAGGTGATCTTTTGCTCATCAAAACCATAAATTTCGAAGTCTTCATATCCCATGGCTTTAAGGGCCTTCAAGGTACCAGGAGCGTCACGAACCATATCTTCATGCACACTAAAAAGCTGCAGGCCCATTTTGTAGTCAGGTTTTTCCATAAATGAAAAAGTTTCTATTGGAAATAGGGAGGCGGTTCCCAGAACGCCGGCTTGTGTCAGAAATTTCCTTCTATTCATAGTGACGAGAATTGACCTGGAAAATATTACTTTTTAAATTAATGTTATACACTGAGTAACACAAAGAATACACTAAGTACCACAAAGTCAGTGAAACCTTCCCGGTGTTTTTAGCTATGTCGCTAAGCGACGCCAAGCAGCGCTAAATACCGCAAAGTTATAGGGCGGTACATTTTATCTGTGGAACTATATTCTCATCTCCGTGGTCCTTTGGGCCTTCTTTGCGTTTCTCCGTGTAACAACTTAGGCTCAACTTAATCTTGCAACACTTTTTGCAATTCCTTTGCCATAATACGGTACCCCTTACTATTCGGGTGTAAACCATCTGAGAATAACGATTCATCTACTTGTCCATCCTTCATCAACAATGCCTGGCCAATGTCGGCAAATTCAATCCGCTCCGTATTTGCCAATTGCGAAATTTTGAGGTTAAGTCTTACTACTTGTTGCTCTCTTCCTGTTCGGGGTAATACTCCTATCATTAAAATTTTACAAGTAGGTTGACGAATACGAATGGCTTTTATCAATTCTTCTAATCCCCTGATAATTTCAGTTTCGGTATTAAGATGCAGGTTGTTGGTGCCAATCATTAAGATTACCTGCTCCGCTGCGAAACCATCCAATTCGTCGTGGTAAACCCTCCAGAGCACATTTTCTATACGGTCCCAACCAAAACCAAAATTGCGTATCTCCAAAGTTTCCATGGTGCTTTCCCAGGAATCTTTTCCATTGACCACAGATATCTTTGGCTCTCCTCCCCAAAAATTGACTATGGAATTACCAAAAAGGCAGGTTTTAGGTGGGTTTATTTTGTTTAATTCCAAGATTTTTTGATGTCTGTCTTCCCACTGGTAAACCGCAATATCCCTGCTCTGGGTTTTAGGAATGGTGGTGGAGATGGTCCCCAATGGTTCGTTCAGTACCTCCCGTATTAATTTTTCATAAGCATCGGCATACTGCAGCATTCCCAGATCATTGGGGTGAATAGTGTCTACATAGGAGTCAAAGTCTAGGCCCAGTTTTTCTTTCCGTAAATAGAATAGTTTAGCATATCCTTCCGATTTTAGATGATTAAAAGCCCTGCTCAATTCTTTATTTAGTTCGAGATATTTATCAGCGCTTTTTTGGTTGGTCAAGTGGTCGGCATAACCCACGTGGGCTGTTAAAATTATAGGAACTTCAGGCCTTTTTTCCCTTAGTTTCTTCACTGCATTAATTGTCAGTTGATAGGTATCATGTTCCCCGGGTCTCAAATTTGGCAGGCAATCCAAGATGTACAGTTTGGCATCGATTTCTGCCAGCAGGTTTATTAGTTCAGATTCTAGTCTGCCGTTACCGGAAAAGCCAAGATTGATAAGGGGTCTTTCCAGTTTTCGCTCCAGAATATTTGTCCAGGCCATCCCCGGACGTGAAGCGCAAGCCCCCTGACAAATGGAAGTACCGTAAGTTACAATGGGCTTCTCTTGTCTAACCGGTAATACTTCGAAAACAAAAGCCTGATCAACTCCTACTTCCAAAGTCTCTACTTCGTTGTATAGCGGTAAAAACAGTTGATATTCTCTGCCGTATTTTAAATAATTCTCATCTGTATTGTTGATCACAAAGGAATAACTGGATTCTTTGTCGAGCTCATAGGACCCCCAACATCGCAGCCATTCACCGTCATAGGATTTACTATAAAGATCCACACCGCTAACTCCGGTAGCCGGCATGTGCGGGAAAGCAACCTTGCCTGTTACCTGGTACTTAATTTGAATGCGGCTGGCATTAGTCCAAAAACGTACGGAGAGTCCTGCCGACTGCCTGGAAAGATCCCATACTGCTGATCTAACCTGCTCTTGCGCTCTAGCAGGAAGCCGGTGAAAGATGGACTGGACTTCATGGGGCCAGGCTTGTCCCGAAATTACCGGGTGCTCACTCTCAGCTGGGTTCCACCATTTTATATCAGCATTCTCTTGAGCAAAAGCACTCTGGACAATACTTATAATCAACAATAGGATTATGGTACTCTTCATATTTTGGTTGTTTGGGAAACGATGCTATAGCATACGGGCTGGTTTGATTACCTTCTAAAAGATAATGAAAAGTATCGTTTCCTGGATATTAGTGGATGGTGAGCCCTGTCTTTTATCCGTTGATGGACTCAGCACCTATTTTTAGAATTGCTATATTCGTTCAATTCTCCAGCACCTGCTTCCCCTCCAAAAGCAGGGGCTTTAATTGCGCATAGTCTACATCTTGAACTGGAATGTCTCTATCAATCGCTAAACTGGCGGCAGCGGCGGCTGATTGGCCCAGTACCATGAATACAGGTTCCATACGGATAGACCCAAAGGCAATATGCGAAGCGCTTAAACAGACGGGCACCAGCAGATTGTGGCACTCCTCTCTTTTTGGGACAATCGAGCGGTAACTGATGGGGTAGGGGGCTTGCACTTTGGCCTCCACGTTGCCTTCGTTCATCGCCCACCCATCCTCGTTAACGTATCGCTGCACATGGTGGGAATCCATGCCGTAGGCCCCCATGCCTATAGCGTCTTCAGCCACGGTCAGGCCTTCGCAGTGGTATTGGGTCATGACGTATGCACCTTTCATGCGGCGCGCCTCACGAACGTATAGTTGTTCCTGCCAACCGTCTTCCCTGGCAAATTCGTCCTTGCATGTGCCCCAGCGGGAGACTTCATCTCTGATATGCTCAGGCATCCGCGGGTGGTAGGCCAGTGTCCACATCAGACCTTTTTGATAGTCCCGATGTGCTTCGATTATCTTTTCACGCTCTTCATAGCTTGCTTCGGGATAATGATAGTTTTGGCCGATAAAATCGGTGGAAAATCCGGTACGATTATTAGTGTCCGTTTTGCGATTGGGCATTTTAGAATTGATCCAGGGAAATCCCATTTCACCGGCCTCATAGTTTCGCAGCAACAGTTCGTAATGCTGTTCATTGTAACCATCTGGTTTCTCGAAAGCAATCCGGTTTTCCGGGTGATCTGTCAGGCACATGCGGAAACAGTAGGACTGGACGCGATGATCACCGTCGCCGAAGGTGCCAGGCCCGTGGGGATCAATGAAGGGCAGCAGACCACTACTGGAATCCCCTGGTACCAGAAAGGGATCTACGTCATTTGCAAAGTTATGGTTCAGTTGGTTGTGCGAGGGGTAACCGGTCATGGTGGTATCCGTGATGCGGGTATGGACACCGTTCAACGTTTCTTTGTAAGTGGTGTTTGATTCGCGTCCCACAATATATGAAACTCCGGCGGCAGCCATCAAATCGCCCTCATAAGTAGCATCGATAAAGACCTTTCCTTTATATTCTTCCCCTGACAACATGGTGATGGAAGTGATCCGGCCCCCTTCTTTCTTAATGCCCTTTGCCCGATCCAGCTTTTTATTTGTTATCACTTCTAAATGATGTGTTGCAATGAACGATTCAAAAACACTAAGTGCAGCGGAAGGCTCGAAGGTCCACATCGCATCTTCATTTGGATCTGTGCGGGTTTGCCCACCGTCCTGATACTCAGATCTCTGTTGCCAAACCCAATGGTCCGGATCTTGGTAATGTTTATTGATGTTTTGGTAAAACTCCCGGGCTATACCCCCAATCACTTGTTTGTTACCAATGTCCGTCTGCCCCAACCCACCGGTAGTGAGCCCACCAATATGGGAACCAGGTTCGATCACTATGACTGATTTTCCCAACCGTTGGCTTTGGATGGCTGCCGACAGGCCGGCAGAAGTGCCACCATAGATGACAATATCATAAGTTTCTTGCTGTTGCTGACTGCTTTCACAGTCGGACAACAGCAGACCCGTAGTTAATAGGAACAAGTGGTAGAGGACCATCCTGAGTTTTATCAGCATGCTCTTGGAAGTCTTGATTGATTTCACGGTCTCGATGTGGGTTTTGGTTTTTACTAATTAGGGTACGGTAACCGGATGGTTTTGCACCTCAAATAGACTGTTTATAAGGCAAATATTCATGGTATTTTCAACTATAGATACCATGAATGGCTTTATTTAGCCCTAAATCAGTTACCCAATATAACTCCTTGTTTCACTTTTAAAAAAATGGCCTCATTGGCCCTGTTGATTTTTTCTAAAGGATTTAGGTCCAAAACCAAAAGACTTGCCTCATAGCCCTCCTTTAAATAACCGATTTTTCTCCGGGGGAAGGTGGTGATAGCCCCATGCTCACACCACATTTTAAGCAATTCCAAGTTGCTGAAGATTTTCAGTTCATATAAGAACTTAAATTCTCCCACTGATAATACCACAATCCCTAGTACGATGTAAAGTCTTATGCTGCGATGGGTGACATGGATAATATTTGGAAATATTAGAGAGATGTCCATGGATTGCCCAGCCTTTGTTTTCACTTTTAAGGATGATATCGGGAGGTATTTAGTTTTAAAATACCTGAGAAATCAACGCTCTTCTATGCCTGAGTATACTCATGCTCTCATTTGTACTTATCAATGTTGATTTTGCGGCTGGCATCATTGGCTTTCTTCACAGCTGCCAATATTTCGTCTAACAAATCCCGGTCAAATACTTGACCTCTGGATATTACCGTATTAATGGTTTTGGTATGGGCGATATTGTCCAGGGGGTTTTTTTCAAGCAATACCAAATTGGCCGAGTACCCCGGCTGGATCTTACCTGAGTTGCTTTTTAACCATGCAGCAGGAATGGAGGTAGCGGATCGCAGTACTTGGGAGGGAGACATTCCTGCTGTTTGCAGACTGCCTAATTCGTCATGTAATGAAAAACCAGGCACCGCGGGAGGCAAATTAGCGTCGGTGCCTGCCATAATTTTGACACCAATTACCGCCAAATTAGCAGCAAGTATGCTGCAAGCTTTACCATAGGTATCCCAATACTTTTTATGACTTACCCGTTTTTCATCACTAAGACCTTCACTCATTTGGTAGCGATTTACTTCAGGCAGCCACCCCAGGCCGCCGGGAATATAGGATACCCATTCACTTATCCCAGGGTTTTGATATTCCAGCTCCACTTCCTTAAGCACTTGTTCCAATTCAAACTTTTGTCTGACGAAGCTTTCCGTGAGCCATAAGGAAGAGGTCACGGCTATGTCGCTTTTTATTAAATTATCGGCTATGTCTTGACTGCGTTGGTCAACGAATTCCAAAAAGGCCTCTTCTTTGCCATAAAAAGAACCGAATTTTTGATCATAGGCAGGATCGAATTCACGCTGCAAGGCATTCATTAATTCCTCAAAATGGGCAATCCCGCTTTGTCCATGCTTCCATATCTCTGATAGTTCCAGCTCCCAGGGGATATGACCAAAGTAAGGCATGCCTAGGGATTTCGCGGTTTCCGTTAGGGCCAGATAGCTCTCCTTGTTAATCTGACTGTAAATTTTCAGGCCGTCATAACCCTGCTGGTAAAGGGCTTTAACAGTTGCTCTGGCTTCTTCGGCATTCCGGATATTGATATAGCCCTGTGTTTGACTCATAAACCAGCCTTCCATGGTATCGAAGCTCCCTAGTCTGGGTGATGCCACGAACATTTTGGGTCCAATTCTCCCATTTTCGATTTCCTGTTTCCACCCCAGGTGGCTTGGCTCTCCAATCAACTCGCGGATCTCCGTAACACCGTTGGCCAGGTAAAGCAACAAATCGTTAGGGCTTTGAAAGAGATGGACATGGGCATCGATCAACCCTGGAATTAAATACTTTCCTCTGCCATCGATTATCGAAACCTGTGCCGGAAGACTGAGCGCGCTGTCAATAGCTGCTATTACCCCCTGCTCAATTAAGACAGTCCTTTCGGCGATCATCTTTTCTCCATCGGGTGATAAGATATTGACGTTGGTGATGGCAAAGGGACCATGTTGAGGTTCGAATCGCTCATGATCCACATGTTGGGTAAGGCCGCCATATATTTGTTTGCCTTGTCGATAAAACCAATACATGGCTACTGAGGTGGTTATGGCTAGAAAAACCAATGCGTATTTAATCCATTTTCTCCAGTTCATTTTTAATTGTTTTTATTGATGAGATGAGGCAAACCTATGGCGACAGCCACCTAAAAACAAAGAACATGTGATGAGACACTTAATGTGGGATCAATTACAAGCCAAAAGTGATCATTTACAAAAGCCTGGGACCAAATACAAAGGGAAAATGATAATTAAGCCTTATTTAAAGAAGCCTTACCTAAAGAACGATACCCGGGTTCTGGAAACCGGAATGTGTTTATCACAATCTGCCAGCGTCAGCAGCAAGCCTTGAGCATTTCCGGCGGTAGCGGTAATGGTGTCCTTATTGACCAAATATGATTTGTGGGATTTGATAATGGCGGTTTCTTCGGTTTCAGCCAAGATCTGTTTCAAAGTGGTTCGTTCAATTTTGACTTTCAAATCTCCTTCACGGTTAATATACCCTATTTTTGCATAGTTCTGTAAGGCTTCTATATACCTGATTTGATGAATGGGAATGTCAAAAATCATGCGATTGCTACTATCCTTGGTGCTGGAAGTGGAAGTTTTTGCCTGATTGATCTCATGGGCAATAAGCTGGTATTTTTTTTCATTTTTGAACAAGCTCAATCCACCGATGGCTACTAATGGGATGACACCGATCATTAAGGTGCTGTACATCATTTGAGGGAAAAGGCTCCATTGAATGTAACCGAAAAGCAACAGACGAGCAAAAAGGAAGTTGGCCAAACTGATGAAAAGCATGATGCCCAGGTTATCCAATATCCATTTTCCAAAGGTCCATTTCTTTTGCCGCTCTCTGAGCTTAAATATTTTATGAAAAATGAATTCGTATACAGCAGCTCCCAGAAACGTCATGGCCCCAAAGCCTACACAGATGAGAAATTTATAGGATTCCAGGGTGGCAATGCCAAAAGGTTGAAAGACATATAGGAACAGCGTCACAAACACACTAAGCATTAACAATATTCTGAAATAGACTAAGTTATTCTCTATTTCAGGAAAAGGCTTTCTGAGAATTTGGGCGATATCATGAAAAATATTCATTTCCTAAATATAGGATATTTGCTTTTTGTGAATAAGCACATTTGTGTTAATAGGCCTATTAGGGCAAGCCGGTGTTTTTTAGCAACTTACTCCTGACCTGTTTCCATTCATCCTTCGGTATTCGGTAGGTTAAATGATTATTAGCAGTAGTACTCTGGTATTTATTTTCACTGGTTTTCTTTCCCCCAATTTTCTCAATGGCTTTTTGAGAACGAAAATTGCTTTTGGTTACATAGAAGATTATCTCCTCATAGCTATTGAGGGCATGATCAATCATCAATGATTTTATTAAAGTATTGTACATTCCTCCCCAGTATTTTCGGGCTAAGAATGTCCAGCCGATTTCAATAGCGGTATCTACTGAGACTAATTTTTTAAATCGAGAGCATCCTATGACTTCTGTATTTTTCTTGTCCAGAATGATCAGAGCTCCCCTGGATTCCATGGATTCCTTAAAAAATGCTTCAAATTCTTTCCTTTTATACCTTTTTCGAGCGTGTTGCTCCCAAATTAAGGGATCTTTAGCTACTTGGTATAGCGGTTCAAGATCCTGTACCTTCAAGGGTCTTATCAGCACAAACTCATTTTCCAGGTTTGGTTGCAGGTCGGCTTTCATAATTTGTTGTTGGTTTTGCTCACAAGTTATTTCACAGAGTTATACGGAGAAGCGTGGAGTGAAGCAGAGAAATCACATTTGCTGGTCTTTTGGTGATTTAAACACCCCATGAATTAATGATTCAACAAAGTATCCAAAAGAAAGAAAGAAGTCAACGTGATTTGCAAAGACCACTTCTCTGGGGCTAGCATAAAGTGTTACAAAGGCCTCTCCGAGAAACTCCAGCCAACTCCGTGTAGTAGCTTCCATGAGGTATTCCTGCCGACAGAAGCATGATTTAGGATTATGGATTAAGGGTTACTCCATAGGTTATTTCACAGATTGCGCGGAGAAGTGTGGAGTTAACCTGAGAAATTCACGATGAATCAAGTTTAACCGACTTAAAATGGATTGTTAGCTACCTGCAAAAGGTGATCCAAAGATCCCAACTGCCAGCTCTGCCCAAATAAGCAACAGCGCAGCCACAATGACTACGCAGAGGGCAATTCGCTGCTTGGACTTCTTTACCTTCCGGACCACGAAATCCAATAGAAGACCCGTACCTAGAAGTAAGGCGCCGGCAATGATAAAATCAAACAAGGTCCAATTCACCTCTGGTGTGAACTGCATAGCTATAAAGGGAATGAGCAATATTGCCGCTACCGCGATCAGAATACCTATAAGTCTTTTGTTCTTCATGGTATAATCATTCAAACTTCTAATAAAAAAGTACTTTGAAATACAAAGTAAATGAAAAAATTTTATATTCGCAAATGTATTTTAATGCTCTTGGGCGATCATTTTATCAAAATTAGTTGATTTGATCTTATCCATAGTTTGCCCAAAGGCCATCCTAGAGAATAGATAGGTTATTACAAGGTAAATGCATTTCTTTTTCATGGCCTTTACAGAGTCTTAGGATCATTGATCCGGAATCCCCTTTTCAGAAAAATGTATATAGGTAAAGCACTCCGGAAGGTGTGAATCCCAAACCCCGTGTGGACTCCAGGCCCAGCCTCCAGAGTCATGGGCTGGGGGTGCTGCTTTATATTGGTTAAACCTGGAAAAATCCATTCTCCAAACATCTTGGTGCAGAGGCGGTAAACTCATTTGATTACCCATGAACAATGCCTCCATTCCCGACCAAGGCAGTGCCAGTTCTACTGTCCACCCTCTATCTCGGTCACTGTTATCGTTGATGGTGCCATCCAGGTATACCGCACTGCGTAGACCTTCATAGTCCCAGTTCCAGTAACCGATCCTGCGGCCCTTAGGATGGTTTTTATACCCAACCCCATGAAAAGGGCGTACTCCGGGCCGGTCCCGGTCAAATTCCTCCATACGGCTATATCCGTTTTTCACATACGCCTCCTCCCAAATGAAAAAGACCTCGTAAATAGTGCCGTAGGCGTTGATCTCAAATTCGTAATAGGCATGCTCTCCGGCAATAAACAATTCCACATCATTATCGGTGTAAATAAGGGCATCGCGTTCCGTCAGGGAAGCCTGCAGATTTGGTTCTTCTATCCAATATCCTACATATAGAAATTCATCATCCCAAAGTACCGCCACCCGGGTATCGTGCATGGTGCTTGCTCCTGAAATTAGGTCTCTAAAACTAGCGGAGCGGGGAGCCAATTGCCATACCGACTCCTCCAGTTTCCCGTCGATTTGCATAGCAGCGTCAATTTTATAAGAAGTGTAATGAGGAATACGATCCACTTTACATGGTGGAAAATTTAAGGTGTCCTTGGTTGGAAATGATGTTACCACTGAAGTATTCAGGTGTTCATCCATCTGCCAAATAACATGGCGAAATTCCGGTCCAATAAAGAGACTTCCGAAGAATATGATTAGCAATAGATATTGAGTGACCACCAGAACGGACAAATTTTATTTCCCGCCTAATCTACCGATTGTTTTACAAAAAAGGCTACTTCTTTTTCTGCGATGTCATTAGGGGCGTTTATTTTAAGGTGCCTGCGATATTTTCCTTTCCCTTCAAGCTTTTTTTGGGGATCCTTCATTAAATATCCTATGGAAAATTCCAGTGAGATGTGATTTTTATAAACGAAGATTCCGCTGAACGGCTCCTCATTGTAAGAGAATAGTATGCCACCATACATTATTTTTTCATGCGCTTTCGGGAAGGTTTTGAAAACAATTTTTCTTAACTCCATCACTAATTGAAAGTTGTGAGGGTCAAACGTTTCAAGGTTGCTAAGAAAGACCTGTACTTTGTCATTTTGGGAGAATTTCATGGTTGGTACTTATTGGCAAATCGTCTTAGTATTTCTTTAGCATGCGGGGTTTCAACACCCTTAATCGCTGCGATTAATTGCCCTGCTTTTATGGGTGGGAAATAACCGTGATTTTTATAGGTATTTATTCTAAGAATAAACTCTTCAACATCAGCTTCCGGATGGAATTGTGTGGCATAAATGTTCTTCTTCACACGGAACATCTGAACCGGACAGGGCGTAGAAGTAAGTAATAGTACAGCACCTTGAGGTACATTATCGCAAGCCTCTTTATGTCCTACAAATGCCGTAAATCGCTTAGGAAATCCTACCAGCAGGGGGTCTTTTTCTCCTTCTTCAGTTATAGCTATTGTTGCACTTCCCACCGGTTCAGAATATTTGCCTGAAATGGTGGCGCCACAGTACCTTCCTAACAGTCCATTGCCTGAACATGCCCCCAAAAATGGAAAATCATGATCCATCACTTGATCAAATAAACCGTTGAAAAATGATTCAACTTGTCTTTGTACCCCACTTTTTTTGTGTTCCGGGTAGCTAACATCAAAAGGACTGCCCCCGGCGATTATGGCATAGTAGTTATTTAGATCGATTTGAACCCCTTCAAGTCGTTCAACTCTAACCCGATGAACATATTCTCTACCAGTTTGGGCGACATTCAAAATGGCTTCAAACTCACTATCTGCGGTTTCCGTTTCAGGACGCATTTGTAAAATGAGAAGTTTTTTCATTGACACTAAGTAATTAGTCGATACCAATGAGGCTGGCTGCTTTCGTATAATTTCAAATGGCCTTTTTCGTCTCAATACAAACTCCTGTACCAGGTACAGGTATAGCCGTCGTTTTCAAAGCAATTTCTAGATGTTTAGGGACAATCTAATCATCTTTATGCTAAATTGAATTAATAAACTTAAACATGTGAAAAACCTTACGATTTTTCTAATTGGAATAGTAGTCTTCTCATCATGTGCAGAAAGCCAAGACAAACCTCTACGAATTCTTACCGGAGGGATAAGCCATGAATCTAACACTTTTAACCCCATTCTCACAACTGCCGACTATTTCAACATCAAAAGAGGAAATGAAGTACTGGTAGAAGAGGAGTGGGCCGATTACCTGTCTGAAGCCGGTGTGGAAGTGATTCCCACCCTTCATGCAAATGCTAATCCCTTTGGGGTGGTCGCAAGAGAAACTTATGAATCATTTAAGAGTGAGATCATTAATGGAGTGAAAAATGCCCTCGAAGAGGGAGCACTTGATGGTATTTACATGGATATGCATGGTGCGCTTCATGTAGAGGGGCTGGAAGATGCACAAGTTGACCTGTTACAATCTATTAGACAGGTTGCTGGCGAAAAGGTGATGATCGTTGGTAGTTTTGATCTTCACGGCAACTTGTCCAAGGAGTTTGTGGATCAATTAGACATACTTACCGCATATCGAACAGCACCTCATATAGATGGTATGGAGACCAGGCTACGAGCAGTAAAATTGTTAGTTGAAGCCCTAGACAATCAGTACCAACCGGTGATTTTTCATCAAAAAATTCCTATTCTTATTCCGGGAGAAAAAGGTATTACCTCAGTTGAACCTCTACGTTCTTTATATACCGGGCTCCAGGATATTGCTGATATGGAAGGATTGATGGATGCTTCAATATTTGTAGGGATGCCCTGGACGGATGTTAATAGGGCAGGTATGAGTATTCAGGTAGTGGCTGAGAGCCCAGCTTTTGAAGAAAAGGCGGAACTTGAAGCTATTCGTCTTTCAGAACTATTATGGAGCAAACGACAAGAATTGGTTTTTGATGTGCCAACAGCTAGTATTGAAGATGCGGTACAAACAGCCCTTAATTCAACAGAAAGTACCGTATTTATCTCCGATTCTGGCGATAACACTACCGCAGGAGCTGCCGGAGATAATACGCTTGTTTTAAGATACCTTCTTTCCCAGAGAGTCGAAGATGCTGTAGTGGGAGGAATTGTTGATCCCGAAGCTGTGGAGGCTTGTGAAGTTGCTGGGGTGGGTGCACAAGTAAATCTTAGGATCGGAGGAAAGTTGGACACCCAGTTTGGGGAACCATTAGAGATTCAGGGAATTGTACGATTTGTTTCCTCCAAAACCAACCCCAAATTTCCCAGGAGAAAACCAGTGGTTTTAGAATTGGATGGAGTTCTTCTGGTATTACTCAACGATGTACGCTCATTTACCTCACCCCGGGATTTTAAAGAAGTGGAAATCAATCCCTTGGACCATAAAATCGTGGTGGTGAAGTTGGGCTATTTGTTCCAGGAACTTCGGGATATTGCTCCCAGCGCGATAATGGCATTAACACCAGGATTTGCCAACCAAGTAATCGAGAATTTGCCCTACGAAAATATTCCGCGACCCATTTATCCATTAGACAAGGACATGGTCTGGAAAGCTGAGTAATGTTGGATAATGGATTCGGATCGGTCAAAATTTGACCCTCTCAGCCTCCATGTTTTCTTAGCCCTTGTTAAGTGGCATTTGCCTTGCGTCTGCGGAATAAGAAAATGTAATTAATCATTATCGATACCAGGGAAAATCCAGACAACGTAAGAAAATAGACATCGTCAACGCTACCACTGAATCCCGAGAAACTCCAGGTAGACAAACTATAGACGATTATAAAATAAAAGAAGATGGATTGGCGAAAGTGATCGTAAATAGTAGGACTCTGTAGCTTTTCAAGGCCTTGCAATACACCATTAGCAAGCCAAAAGAGGGGGATACCGGAAATGACAATAATGCCGATCGTGAGAAAAATGTAGGGTCCTTCAAACACAAGAATATAATCTGGTAATAAGCCGAAAGTTCGGGCCATGAATTCAATAGAACCCATAGCGATGATTAACAAAGGAATAAGACTAGCTGCATGGATTATAGGGGTGATGAATTTTTTCATAAGCAAAGCTAATGTTATCTAATGATCTCACACACGGCGTGACGGCATGACTGTTGTAAGCGGTGTTAGTGGTTCATTTTAATTTAATTCCTGCTGTGACTCTTTATTTCTGGTAAATGCATAAACAAGGAAACCGCCAAATGCCATTGCGAACAGACCACTCACAAAACTAATAGGTTTGATAAAAGAGATAAGTGAGGATATTAAATCTTGAAAACTACTATGACCTATGAAAATTAACACTAAGGCCGCTATTATGATCAAATAACCAATAAAACTGATTACCCCTGGATATTGTGATTCTTTGGCTGAGGCAATGAGTAAACCCCCTAAAACCAACCTTGCGACTATTGCAGATATATACAGAGATGGATTTTCCCGGCTATTTTCGATCCAACCGTAAACTCCTGCAGGATCAACAAAAAAGGAAATACCTGCCAAGATAAATAGTATTCCAATGAGTTTAATGACCCATATCATTAGTGGATTTTTCTCTTAATTTTCGGTATTGTAAAGCAGTGCTTTGCCTACTATGAATTAAAGATATCAAAACTATATTTGAAGGTCAATGAAAGCTATGGCAGTTGGAACGAACCATTTATCTTTCAAAAGCATACAATTTCCAATTTGTTCCAATGAGTATCAAAACTGCAAACAATCCCACAACTCCTGGAACCGTCTGTGAAACTATGTTAATCATAACGAAAAAGGTAAGGAACATGAGATTACTCACTTGGATGATTATATAGGCTGACTTCTGATTTTGAGGGCCTCTTAGCAGAAAATTTAGTAATGCCAGATAAAGTAGGGCAAGTCCAGAACCAACAAACCACATGAAATCTTCTGACAATGAATCAAAAATAAAGACGGAAAATCCAATGTGCACGCAACCAATGAGGATTAGAATAATTAAGCAGATTGTATTAGTAAATTTCATATTAAACTTTTTCAGAAAATTAATAAAAAGAAGTCCTGGATCAAATACAGTTGGACATTAGGAGAACGATAGGTTAAGCTTGACCCCAGACACAAAGTTACACAAAGAAGGCAGCCCTGCCATCTAGCCTAAGCTTACAACTTAAGCTTTTAGCCATTTAAAATAGATGATGATTGCTGACGATAGTGTTTTATTTCCAAATGAAATATTGAATTCCTAACGTTGGTATCAAGGTATTACCGGTATAGGTATCTTCAGGATATTTGACATTTCTTAGTCTGGCATATTGCAGAATAAGTTCAACCGATAGTTTGTTTTTGAACAAATAGTGAATTCCTGGACCAATATTAATTGTATTCAAAGTTCCATTGAGTTGCGGTGTAGTTTCATACTTTAAATTTCCAAAACCCGCTCCAGCCTCCATGAATATAGAAGTTCGTTTATTCGTTATGTAATACCTAAAATAAATACTAGCTCCCACGGATTTCATATCCTCGACCTTTCCAAAAAATGGTATTACACCTATGGCTAGTCTGTTAGTTGGGAAATAGCCGAAATTGGCCCTTAATGAATAACCTGTTTCTGCTAAACTATTGGGGTATATGATGGGTAGTCCTCCAATTCCCAGTTGAAAGCTTCCTTTTTCAGTCTGGGCTTGACAATTAAAATACACTAAAAGAATTAGGAAAATCAGTGCTGGCTTTTTCATGATCTAGATGTTTTCACTTTTGAGCAGCCCAACTAATATATATACGAATAAAATACTCGTTTTAGCTGTAAAAACCAGCAATAATCAGCACAAAGTTAAATATCCGAATCGTTTAGAGGTCGGTGGGACGGTCCCACGACCCTACCTTAGGTTTGCAACTTTAGCTTTTAACCGCTTCAAAACAGGTTCATTTTATACAGCATAAACCTAAGCCGGAACAACCGGAATAGGGAAATTTTATCATTCTTAACTCATCGTTCATCCTTCATAAGGAAGCATGCGCTACTACCCCTGCTTCTTTGTACTTGTCTACCATGGGCAGTTTGTCCATCCACTGTGCTTCCACCATAGGGTAGCCGAAGTCCGTGGCCACTTTGCCCCTTATTCGGTAAAACCCTTTGCCTCTAAAAGGAAAGCGGCGGGCCACCGGCGGAAAATGAGTGGTGTCAAACACCAGCCCTTCGCGGTCGTAAAAGGTCCCGAAATGCATGAGCTTGCCATTCTTGGTGCGGGTGTCTTTAGTGGTCACCAGATAGCCTACCATATCCACCATATGGCCCACTTTTGTCAACAGGTCTCGCGACAAAGTATCCCCTCCGTCATCCGTAGCCAGCAGGGTAAAAGGGTCGCACAGGGGAAAGCCCAACAGTTCGATCTGGTCGAAGGCATTGGCGTAAGGATATTCCTCCAGTTCTGGCAATTCATAGGACTTGGGGGCCAGGTTGAAAAGATCCAGGGTATTGCGCACCCGCAGGGGTTTGTTAAAATGCATGTGTACTTCCCACATCAGGGAACGCTTGTCCCTGCCGGTAAAACGGAAGGTGTCCATGCGCACTAAAAGCCGCAGCTGCTCCAGGCTCATGGCAGTGCGCCTCAAAAAATTGTCCAAACTGCTAAAGGGCCCCCGCTGCTCTACCTCCCAGGGGATGTGCTGCCCCCATTTACTCTCCAGGCTTTTTAAATGAATAAAGCCCATGTAAATGGTGGACCCCTGGATGGAGGTGAGGTACTGGCTATTGTTCACGCAAGGTGCTTCGATGGCCGCTCCGCTCATACGTGCCTCGTGAAAATAGAATTCCGTGCGGTAAAAGCCTCCGAAATTGTTGATCACTCCCACCATAAATTCCAGGGGGTAATGGGCTTTCAGGTACAGGCTTTGGTAGCTTTCCACAGCGTAACTGGCGGAGTGACCCTTTGAAAAGGAATACCCGGAAAAACTTTCAATCTCAAACCACACTCTCTCACTCACTTTGTCCGGGTACCCTTTGGCTTTGCAGTTGCGGAAGAACTGCTCCTCCACTCTTTTGAATTCCGTCCGCGAGCGGAACTTGCCGGACATACCCCGCCTCAAAATGTCCGCCTCCGCCAGGGTAAGCCCGGAAAAATGGTGGGCTACCTTGATCACATCTTCCTGGTATACCATTACTCCATAGGTCTCCGCCATCAACTCGTCCATCTTGGGATGAATGGATTCATAAGTGCCTCCCGCCTGTACCGTATGATGCCGCTCGATGTAGGCCCGCATCATGCCGGAGCGGGCTACTCCCGGCCGGATAATGGAGCTGGCGGCTACCAGGGTCAGGTAATTGTCGCAGCTCAGCTTGCCCAGCAGCATGCGCATAGCCGGCGATTCCACATAAAAACAGCCCATGGTGTGCCCGGAACTGAGCAGCTTCTTGATCTTGGGGTCCTTTTTGAAGCTGTGGAAATCGTGAATATCCACTTCCTGCTGCCGGTTCTCTCCAATAATATCGATGGTGTCCTTGATATGGCCCAGCCCCCGCTGGCTGAGAATGTCAAATTTGTATATGCCCATATCTTCTGCGTTGTGCATCTCAAAATGGGTGGTGGGATAGCCCTTGGGGGGAAAGTCGGTGGCGGTATAGGCATGAATAGGCTCCTCGGTGATCAGCACTCCTCCCGCGTGTACCGACAAGTGAGAAGGTACGGACATCATATGATCGGCATACTTAAAAATAAGCCTGCTTACATGGTCTTTTTTGGTGTGGGGATAGGCCACCAGCTGATCGATCTCGCTTTTGGGTAGCCCGAACACTTTGCCCAGTTCCCGGATAGTGGAGCGGCCCTTAAAGGTGTTGTGTGTGCCCAGCAAGGCGGTGTGGTTATAGCCATAGGTGTCGAAAATATACTGGGTGACGGCATCGCGGTTTTTCCAGGAGAAGTCGATGTCGAAATCGGGGGGAGAACTGCGCTGGGGATTGAGAAAGCGCTCAAAGTACAGGTCTAGTTCTATAGGGTCCACGTTGGTGAGCCCCAGACAATAGGCCACGATGCTGTTGGCCCCGCTGCCCCGGCCTACGTGCTCGAACTGCTGGCGGCTGGCAAAGGAGACAATATCGTGGGAGATCAGGAAGTAGGCGGCGAAGTTGCGCTGGGCGATGATCTCCATCTCCCGGTCCAAACGTTGCCGGGCTTTTTTCAGGTAAGGCTTATGAGCAAAGCGGGGCCCAAAGCCTTCCCGGGCCAGCGCCCTCAGTTTCTGCAGGTCTTCGGCTTTGCTGCCGGTGATCACGGCCTTGTTTTTATCGGTATGGAATTCAAAGTGAATGTGACACTGGTCCAAAAGCTTTGCGGTGTTGACCGCAATCTCCGGGAGGCGGTGATAGCAATCTTTAAGCTGTGGTGGCGGCACCATCACCTCACTGTTGTGGGCTTGCTGAGTAGGTAGTAGCTTACTGAGAATAGTGTTATGATCAATGGCCCGCATCAGCCGGTGGATGTGGTAGGTAGTTTTATCCTTAAACGTTACGGGATGCCAGGCCACCAGGCGGCCCTTTAGTCTGCTGAGGTCACGGGTGATCACCTGGTTCATTTGATGAGGGCGCACCCCCACATACTCATAGGACCGCAGGGTGGGAGGGGCCTGTCCCCAGGGATATACGATGAAGACATTTTCAAATTCGGGAGCCCGGCTCAGCAGGGGTAGACCCTTGCGGTTATGGTAGGACAGGTAGCGGTTTAACTCCTGGTAGCCCTGGTTGTTAGCGGCAATGCCCAGGTAGAGTAAGCGATCCTCCTGCCAGAATTCCAGCCCCAGCACAATCTCTAGGGGGTACTCTGGCTGTTTTTCCCGGCATATGCGCAGCATCTCAATATGCCCCGCGGTGCTGTTTATGTCCGCCACTACCAGCTTCCTGACCCCGTGCCGGCGGGCCCCCTCATAAAGCGCCTGGGGTGACAGAGTGCCGTATTTAAAGCTGAAATAGGTGTGACAGTTAAGGTACATGCTAATTATTTTAGTAAAAAAACTAAAAATACTGGGAAATGAAAAATATAATAACTAATATTATGAGCACAATTGCTAAATAAAATAGTATGACCGTAAGCGATATTAACCCCATAAACCCCATAAACCCCATAAACTCCATCGACTCCATCAACCCTCGATACAAGCTGAAGTTGATTTCCAAAAAGCTGCAATCAGGAAAGTTTCAGGTAAAGTTCTATGCCAGCGATGCCAGTAAAATGCCGCGTGATCAGGATCTCTACGGATATGTATTGGTGGATGCTAAGGATACTTTGAAGCAGGTGGTGAATACTATAAAAATGAGATTGCACCTGATGGACGAGGCCAACGATTATTATCACACCCATCTATATGCCGTGCGCAAAGAGCCGCCGCCAAATTCGGAATTCATGATATTTAAATCGTAATTGTAAAGTTGCCAACAACCTATTTTTAGATGAGTATAATTGCCAATAATATCAAGACACTACGCAAGAAACTGGGTATGACCCAGGGTACATTAGCGGAAGCTATGGGTATCAAACGTTCCCTGATTGGCGCATATGAAGAAGGACGTGCGGAGCCTCGCCTTAACAACCTGGTGAAATTGGCAGAAGTTTTTCAGACTTCTATTGATAACCTGGTGCAAGTGGACATGTCGGGACCGGATGGAGGCAAGAGTCAAAGCGCGCTTACACGTGCCGGAGGTGAACGTTTGCGTATATTATCAGTGGCGGTGGATGATCAAGGAGAGGACCTGGTGCCCCTGGTGCCACAGAAAGCTGCTGCTGGTTATCTCAGCGGGTATGCAGATGGTGAATACCTTCAGGAATTACCCCAGTTTAAATTGCCTAATTTACCCAAAGGGGGTACACATCGGGCTTTTGAGATTGTGGGTGATTCCATGCTGCCCATGCCATCAGGAACTATTGTAGTGGGACGATACATAGAGGACTGGCGGGATATTAAAAGTGGGGAGACTTATATATTGCTGACCAATAGCGAAGGGGTGGTATATAAGCGGGTTTTCAACTATATCGATGAAAGCCAAAAGCTGTTCCTGGTATCGGACAATCGAAGTTACCCTCCATACGAGCTGTCCATTGATGACGTGTTGGAAGTATGGGCCGCTAAAGCTTTCATCAGTGTAACCTTTCCGGACCCCGGCGCCGACCCACAGTGGTCGTTGGAAAAATTGACCAGTATGGTGCTGGAGCTGCAGCAGGAGGTAACGAAATTAAAGAACTAGCCATTGGCAATAGGTGACAACAAAGGGATGGAATGACTACCTCCACAGTGTTTCTGTCCCTGCGTCGCCGATTTTGATGGCTATAAAAGGCTGTCTGTTTGTTGGCAGGAAGGTCACAGCTTAATGAACCGGCCCTTTTTGCGCCAGCTCCTTAAGCTTATCCGATGCAAATACTCCGATCTCTACTCGCCGGTTTAAATACTTACCCCATTCAAAGGAGTTCTCCGCAATAGGTTGGTCTTCTCCGTACGCTTTGATCTCTAAACGGTCCATAGGAAAATTAATATCTGTGAACAGTTTTTTTAGGCTTTCCGCTCTTCTTTCGGTGAGAGATTGATTGTAATATCGAGAGCCCTCTCCATCGGTATGGACCTCCATTAGGTATTCAACATACGGTGACTCTTTAATAGTATTGAATAGGGCCACGCATTTGGGGGCATTCTGTGAAGTGTGGGAGGCTCCTGAAAATAACAGCTCGGAATTGATGATCACCCGGAAGCCCTCCTTATACGGAACCATGGTAATGCCCTCGGAGGTTTGTACTTTGACCGCCAGGCGATCCATATAATCCTGAATATTGTCTCCCGTGGTATTGCCTGCTTCTTCCGATTTTATTCTGGTCTCAATGGTGCGGCTAGGGGGTTTAGCAATTTCATCTACCGTGGTGTTGGTAATATAGCTACCACATGCCGATAGCAAGCAAATCAAAACCAGATTAAAAAATACCTTAACACTCATGGTTTTCCGCTCATGATTTTCCAAAAATGACCTATCCAAATATAATAATTTTTAGGTAAACTATCATTTTGGAAACTCTGCAATTAAATGTTTGCGAGGGCTGCCTTAATGGCCTTTACACAGAGTTTTCCGGTATCGGTCCGTGGAAAATGGGGTAAGTACATCAATTTCTTTGGTGTTTCATAGGTATGCAACTGCTGCTTCAGGGCTTTTAGTAACTCCTCCTCCTGCTGAGCAATTAACGGGGATCCGTGCATTACCAGGGCTACGATTTGGCCGAAATCATCATGAGGCAGTCCTAAAACCACAAATTCCAGGTCATACCCCATATTTGCCATCACCTTTTCTACGGCTTGGCTAATTTTTGGTGGATATACTTTATAACCTCCGGAATTTATCACCTCATCGAAGCGGCCTATCCACTCAAATTGTCCTTCCTCCATTAATTCTACCAAGTCATTGGTAATTACCTCCTGAAAATTCGTCATTGGTCCTTTCACCACCAGACACCCTCTTTCATCCAGGCTCAAATCAATTTCAGGCAAAGCTTTAAAAGGCCTTGGCTTTTTATCCGACACCTTTTTTAATGCGAAATGGGATACCGTTTCGGTCATTCCAAAGGTTTGATAGATATCGTTTGATAATTCACTCAAAACTTGCGCTGCCTGCTGGTGCAAAGGAGCGCCTCCTATAATTACTGTTGAGCAGCTCTCAAGGAAATGAAGACCTTCGGCTGAAGCCAACAGAGCATATACCTGTAAGGGCACTAATGCTATGAAATCTACGGGTTCATACTCCTGCAAATGGGTCTTAGGAGCGATGATCTTCATATGGGCATTCAACTCCATACCTCTTACCAGCATCATTTTGCCCCCGATAAAATCTGTATTAAGGCATATCAAAAAACGATCGCCCTCACTCAGGCCCAGGGCTTGGATGGTTAGCAAAGCAGAGGATTGCATTTGCCTTTGGGTTATAGTAATGCTTTTAGGTGTTCCGGTACTGCCGGATGTCTGCAGCGTAAATTCAGGTTGACCTTTTAAGTACTGCTGGCAAAATAGCACAATACGATGCTGGTAAGGAGAAAGTGTGCTAGAAACCGGTTGGCTCCCTAGCTCCAAATGGAACCGGCCTTGGTCAAATTCCAGCGTGGCCAATGATCAGGGAAATTTTGGATATTTATCGAAATCAGGGTCTCGTTTCTCCAGGAAGGCGGTTTTACCTTCCTGCGCCTCATCCATTAAGTAGTACATGAGGGTAGCATCCCCGGCAAATTCCATGATCCCGGCTTGTCCGTCCAATTCCGCATTCAGTCCTCTTTTGATCATGCGGACAGCCAGAGGGCTGCGTTTCATGATCGTGCGACACCATTCCAGGGTGGTGGTCTCCAAATCCTCCAGGGCAACCACCTTATTGACCATACCCATGTCTTCTGCTTCTTTGGCGGTGTATTGGTTGCACAGGAACCAAATTTCACGGGCTTTCTTCTGACCCACGTGACGGGCCAAATAACTGCTGCCAAAGCCGGCATCGAAACTGCCCACCTTTGGGCCTGTCTGTCCGAAAATGGCGTTATCAGAAGCAATGGTCAGGTCACAGACCACATGCAGTACATGTCCGCCTCCTATAGCATATCCGTTAACCATAGCGATGACCGGCTTAGGTAAGGACCGGATCCTCTTATGTAGGTCCAAAACATTAAGTCTGGGAACTCCATCTTCACCTATGTAACCACCTTTCCCTTTCACATTCTGATCCCCTCCAGAACAGAAGGCTTTGTCGCCAGTTCCTGTCAGGATCACCACTCTGACATCGGTTCGCTCCCGGCAAATGTCCATTGCTTCGATCATTTCCATGTTGGTCTCCGGTCGAAAGGCATTATAGACTCGAGGGCGGTCGATGGTGATTTTAGCTACCCCATTGAAGTAGTCGAACTTAATGTCCTGGAATTCCTTAATTGGGGTCCAATTAATCTCGCTCATAATTATTTCGTATTCGTTCTTTCAATTCTCTGTACTTAGGCCCTGCATCTGTTGGGATGTTGATCTCTAAAACACAGGCTTTTTCCTGTTTTGCAAATAGTTGAGGCAGCAAGTTATCCAGTTCCTGGATATTTTCCGCATACAGATAGGTAAACCCAAAATCCGACGCAGTGTTTTTGGCGGTAAGTTGTTGGTGGGTCACAAAATATTCCTCACATTCAGGCTGTGAGGAAGGCCCGTCAATTAGTCGGAATATACCTCCACCTTGATTGTTGAGTATGACTATTTTTAAGTTTGGCAAAGGATAATTATGCCAATAGGCATTGCGATCGTAGTGGAAGGCCATGTCCCCGGTAATCAATATATGCGTATGCTGATCCTCCAGCGCATGACCTACGGCGGTACTGCAGCTTCCGTCAATGCCACTGGTGCCCCGGTTGGCCCATACAGCTCTCACCTGAGGACCTACACCCAATAAATCCACCCAACGCACCGGCATACTGTTAGCCAAATGCAGCTTGGCTTCGGGCATTTGCTCCAAAACTTTTTGCACTGCTTGCATTTCCTGAATATCCAATTCCTGAGCTTGAGTGGTTATAAAGTCAACAGCTTGTCGTTCTTGCTGCTGCCATTTTAAGTACCAGGACTGGGACACCGGTGTGGTGAGATCTCGAGCCAATCGCTTGAAAAAACTCAGGGGTTCAACAGCGACTATCTCGGTTAAGCTTTTATAAGTATTGGCGGGTATACCGGAAGGTTGCACATGGATATGCTCTGTGGCCGGGAAGGCCCTTAAAAATAGTTTTAAATTCTTCGAGATCACTCCTTGTCCGTAGGTAATGATCAAATCCGGCTGTAATTCTGATAAGGCTTTTTCATTCTGGCCCGCAATGGTCTCTATATGTTTCACCAGATTTTCTATTCCCTGAATGTTGGAAACGGCATCTCCAATAATAGGTATTTGGCTATAGTTAGAAAGATCCCGTAAGGTCATTACTAATTGTGAATCATAGGCAAATTGCCCGGCTACGATTAAGGGCCTTGAAGAGCTTTTTATGCGAGAGGTAATAGCACTCCACTGCTCCTTGGGAAGCTGTCTTTGTACCGGATTTGCCAGAGTAATCTCATGTTGCAGTTCATAAGTCCAATCATCATCGCTTTCCGGATACAAAGGCTCGCGTAGTGGTATATTCACGTGTACAGGTCCAGGGAGCTCTTGCTGGCAGCAGAGTATAGCTTGATTGGTCTTCCATTCTATGTCCCATTGTACATCCGGATGGTCTTGGGCCACGGGCAACACAAAGCTCTCTTTGACATGAGGTTTAAACACCTGGTTTTGCCTAATGGTCTGCCCATCTCTCTGATCAATCAACTCCGGGGGGCGGTCGGCGGTTAGCACCAATAGGGGTACATTTTGATAAAAGGCTTCCGCAACGGCAGGTCCGTAATTCAATACGGCCGTGCCGCTGGTGCAAATCAATACAACGGGTTTTCCAGTGGCTTGGGCCATTCCCAGAGCTATATAACCGGCGGATCTTTCATCATGGATGACCCGGATATTCATAGAAGGATGCCTGCTAAAGGCCAGGGTCAAAGGAGCATTTCGGGATCCCGGTGAAAGTACCACCTGGCTCAGATTATGTCTTGCACAAATCTCAGCGATATTTACTATGGCCTGTTGATGTTTCAAATCCGACTATGCTTTTGGTTGAATCACCGCCAGTAACGTATCAAATTTGAGCTGCGTTTCGATCCACTCCTTATGGGGGTGGGAATCGGCAGTTACGCCTGCACCAGCGAACAGTGTGGCGCTACCCTGGTTTAATCTCAGACACCTCAAATTAACAAACAAATGGGTCTCTTCTTCCATATTCACGGGTCCCAGGTAGCCACTGAAATATTGTCTGTCGAACCCCTCATGTTCTTCGATAAACTTCATAGCGGGAAGCTGAGGCATACCGCATACCGCAGAAGTTGGATGCAGAAGGTCCAGCATAACGGTACCTAACTGCGGAAAGTTAGTAGCTTCCATATCTACTTGATAAGTAGTTTTTAAGTGAAGCAGGTTGCCGGCGATAACCGTACGTGGACCTACCTCTTCGAATTCCCGTAAGCGGATTTTTTTAAAACAATTAATAATATACCGGCTTACCAGGGCTTGCTCTTCTATCTCTTTTTGTCGCCAGGCCACTTCAGGTATTGGCACCTTCTGGTGGTAGGCTTGTGTGCCGGCCAAGGCGGCAGTGAAAAACTTGCGATGTCTGTCAACTTCAATAATCGGTTCCGGTGAAGCACCGATCCAAGTACCTTGCTGGGGGATGGAGACTATGGATTTGAAAGCGTTGGGATAGTGTCTGCACAATTGGTCAAAAGTATCCAGGCAACTGAATTCTTGTTCAAGGCCAATTTCCATGGTAGTAGCGGGTACTACTTTTATGTATTTATTCTGAGCAATATCATCCAAAGCCTGCTCCACCATGGTTTCATAGGCGGCTTGGGTGCTGTGGTGAGTTTTTTTAGGTAATCGAAAGACTGGAGTAGCTTTAGAACCCCCTTGTAATTCCTTTTCTAAATCATCGATAAAGCTTACATCCGGATTTAACTTCTCATGGACCAGTACATGTAAGGGGTCAAAAGTTATATGAATGCTTCCTTTAATCAACAAGCTTTCAGACCCTTGTGGGTTATTAAAAGGTGCAAATACGAATCCCGAAGGAGCTTCTTCCAAATCAATTTTCCCTTTTAGGAGATTTTTGCTGGAATCAATGATGAGATGTCGTTGCTGGGTTCCCGGAAGCTGCCAAAGTGCCAGGCCTTTCCGATACTGGTGGGCTAATCTGAAACAAGCCGCAAAAATGGCAGATTCCGAATAGTCCTGCAGGGTCAAATTTGAGGATGGTATGCTGCTTTTTCTCATGTTTGATTTCTATCGACCACTGCAAGAGTCAAACGACTAATGCAAATCAATTGATCCTCTTCGTTGGTAATCTCAATATTCCAAACTTGAATATTGATGCCAATGCGTATGGGCTTGGTTACTCCATACACTGTTTGCCCCTCATGGGCACTTTTAAGATGGTTGGCATTAATTTCAATCCCCACTACCATTTTACCCTCAGGGGCCTGCATTTGACCTGCAATGCTGCCTAGGGTTTCAGCTAGTGACACACTGGCTCCGCCATGTAGCAGCCTGAATGGCTGTACGGTACGATGGTCAACAGGCATCTTGGCCTTTATTCGCTCCTTACTAGCTTCCAGAAATTCAATTCCAAGATGTTCAACCATAGTGCCCTTAGAAAGAGCGGTTAGTTGTTCCAGAAAAGGATTGGGGGTAGGCATTAAGTATTATGTGATTAGCCGGTGACAAAAATAGGACAGAAATCCCAAAACCAAAAGCTTATGAACCATATGTCCAAAATTCTGGTTTTTTTGGAGAAACCAAGCCTTGGCAAAAAAGTTCAAACGATTTTACTATTTTTGCCAGCTTAAATCCAATGGTTTTGAGCACCAAGAAAGTTTTCATATTGCGACACGGCCAAACGGAGTTCAACAAAATGGGCATCGTACAAGGTCGTGGGGTAGATTCGTCTTTGAATCAAGTAGGCCAGGGTCAAGCGCAAAGATTCTACCAGGCCTACAAGCATATGTCCTGGGATTGGATATATACCTCAGCTTTGAGAAGAACTCATGAGTCGGTGAAGTCTTTTATCGATGATGGAATTGGACACACCCCCCTGGAAGGCCTCGATGAGATACACTGGGGCAGCAAAGAGGGAAAGCCCTTTAGTGAAAATGACCATATCTATTATAAAGAGGTGACCAGCAAATGGCGGGAAGGTGCTACTCATCAAAGTATCGCCGGGGGAGAAAGTCCCGAAGAGGTCCTGATACGACAGCAAACAGCTTTAGAACATATAATGCAACAGGCCAACCAGCAAAAAATCCTTATTTGTATGCATGGCCGGGCCATGCGTATTTTCATGTGCTTGCTATTGAATTATCCCTTACGATCGATGGATCTTTTTCAACACTACAACACCGGAGTTTACAAATTGACCTATACCGGAGGGCTATTTAGGATGGACGACGCCAACAACCTGGAGCATTTGCAATAAAAAAAGCGGGATAACCCGCTTTATAATGCTACTTCTTAGCAGTAGTTTTTCTTCTGGTGGTTTTACGTTTGGGCTTTTCTTCTTCCACCACTGCTTCCACATCGGCCAGGATACGACCACAGTGCTCGCAAACGATGATTTTCTTCTTTTCTTTAATGTCTACTTGCCGTTGGGGCGGCACCACATTAAAACATCCTCCACAAGCCCCTCTTTTCACCATCACCACCGCCAATCCGTTGATGGCGTTGTTACGGATCTTGTTGTAACCGATCAACAGCCGTTCTTCTATACCTTTACTGGCCTTATCCCGGGATTTGATAAGTGACTTTTCTTCATCTTCACTTTCGGAGGTAATTACTTCCAGTTCCTTCTTTTTGGTGTCCAGGTCCTTTGTCCTTTCGTCCATCAGAACTTTGGTTTCATTTATTTCCTCCTTTTTAGCCTCGATATTGACTTGGGCTTCTTTAATCTTCTTCTCCGCAATCTGAATTTCTAAATTCTGCAGTTCCATTTCCTTGGTAATGGCATCATACTCCCGATTGTTACGGACATTCATTTGCTGATCCTCGTATTTCTTGATCAACGCCTCACTGTCTTTAATACCGGTCTTTTTATTGCTGATGCCATCCTCAAGTTCCTTAAGCTCCTGATTGAATTTATCTATACGGGTTTGATAACCAGTGAGTTCATCTTCCAGATCCCCAACCTCCTCAGGCAACGCACCTCGTACTTTTTTCAAAGAATCTAATTTGGAATCAATGGATTGAAGCTTCATTAAAGCGTCAAGTTTTTGAGCAACGGTACTTTCCATTTATTTAGAAATATCTGATGGGATTAGTTACTTTTTGCGATAAACGAACTGCAAATGTAGAAAAATTTTTGGTTAAAATGTCACTTAGCAACTCTTTTGTGGAGACCTCACTTTCATAATGACCGATGTCAGCCAGCAACAATTGATGCTCCGCGTCGAAAAATTCATGGTATTTAACATCGGAGGTCACGAAAGCCTGGCAGTTCGCTTGGATAGCCTTTTTAATAAGGAAACTGCCGGCCCCACCGCATATGGCAATTTTTTGAACGCTTTGTTGATTATTGTCGGTGTACTTAATGCACGGCGAACCCATGGTATCCCTGAGATGTTGTAAGAATTGCTCAGGTTCTAATGGGTTTTCTAGCCACCCGATCAATCCGGAACCTATATCGGGATTTCTATTTTCCAAGGGAATCAGATAAAAGGCCACTTCCTGGTAGGGATGAGCTTGTTTTAAAGAAACCACTACCTGGTGCTGTAGGGGCTTGGGCACTACTACTTCGATCCGGTCTTCTTCTACTTGTTCCAATTGATGTGCCTTACCTAAAAAGGGCTTAGCGTCCGATCCCGGCTTAAATGAACCAGTTCCCCTACCAACAAACGAACATGATTGGTAGTCGCCGATGGTGCCGGCACCCGCTCCATGCAACGCTTCCAGTACTTGTGAGGTATGGGTAGTGGGAACGAAAGTGACCAGTTTGCTGAGAGTTTGGGGTTTTGGTGATAAGGGCTGAAGTTTTTGGAGTTGAAGCTTCTCAGCCAGTTTTCGATTTACCCCGGTATGGATGTTGTCCAAATTGGTATGAATGGCATAAATGGCTATATCGTTTTTGATGGCTTTGATCAGGGTCTTTTCCACATAGTTCTTGCCGGTCAGTTTTTTCAAGGGCCCAAACCATATGGGGTGATGGGCCACAATGAGGTTACAGTTTTGTTCTATGGCCTCATCCACCACTGCTTCCGTGCAATCCAGACATACCAAAACCCCCTTCACTTCCCACTGATCATTACCGATCAATAAACCGCTGTTGTCATAGCTTTCCTGATAGTCCAAAGGGGCAAGATGTTCTAAATACTGGGCTATCTCTTTTATTTTCACCATAATTATGGAAATTTGCTTGGCTTTCGGCTTACACGCTAAGTTAAGCCAATTGCAACTATTTACAAGTGTCCTATAGCCATCGCTTCATGATCACATTGCTAAGAATAATCCTGTGGCCTTTTAGCCTTATTTACGGATGGATTACAGCGTTGCGCAATCACCTTTATGATATTGGCTATAAAAAATCCTTCAAGTTTGATACTCCGGTGATTGGAGTGGGTAATCTCAGTGTAGGCGGTAATGGAAAAACACCCTTGGTGGAATATTTACTGGAATTGCTCCAGGAAAAGCATCAGGTGGCTACTCTCAGCCGGGGGTACGGACGAAATACTAAAGGTTTTCGTTTGGCGACATCGGACGAAAACGCAGGCACACTGGGTGATGAACCTTTTCAGATCTTTGTCAAGTTCCATCAGCAGGTCACAGTGGCTGTTGGAGAGGAACGAGCCCTGGCTATCCCGGTGATCTTGCAAGAAAGGCCAGAAACCGAAGTGATCGTTTTGGATGATGCCTTTCAGCATCGATCAGTGAGGCCTCATCTCAATATTTTAGTCACTGATTTCAATCGACCCTTTTTTAAAGACTTTATACTACCAGCTGGTAGATTGAGGGAATATCGAAAAGGTGCTTCCAGAGCACAACTGATCGTGGTAACTAAATGCCCCCAGCAGCTGGATCCTGCAACACAAAACCTATACTTGCAGAAAATAGCACGATATGCTCCTCAAGCCAAGATCTATTTTAGCCGTATGGAAGTGCAACCAATACAACCTCTTTTCGAACAAACGATTACGCCTAATATTACTGGCGGTTTGATCTTAGTATCCGGAATTGCCAACCCAACATCTTTGGAAATGCTTGTTCCCAACCATCAAAGAATTATCAAGCACCTACGCTATGCCGACCACCATCGTTATAGAATGGCCGATGTAGAAAAGATTAGGATTGAATTTTCCGCCCTTACAGATGCCGGTGCGATAATCCTCACCACTGAAAAAGATATGGTAAAATTGCGGGATTTCCGAGAACAACTAATTGACCTTCCAATTTACTATTTACCTATCCGTGTTCGTCTTTTGAATGGATCGGAGTCATTTGATCAGGAGATATTAAATAACTTGGAAAGTGTTGATAGTGAGTTGTGATTTATATTTTTGGGTGTGATTGCTAAGCAAGTCATAATATTGGCCTGTGTTTCACTGGTATTTTACAATACCAAGGCACAGATATTGGACGATTCGACCAAACAGGTATACGGGCCCTTCACCACCGAATTTACCTATGAAGATAATATCAAATACAATGATCCTCAAGTGTTTCCTATGGATACGTTGATCCGGAATCAACATCGCTTCAACTTCGTCAATGCCGGGGACAACAAATTTCAAGACTTGGGTAATGTAGGTACTGCCATCAGGTCATTGTACTATCAGATTCCCCAACAGATTGGCATTCGCTCCGGGTTTCACGCTTTTGATCATTACTTTTTGGATCCAAGGGGTATCCGTTACTACAATACTAAATCGCCATACACCAAACTGAGCGCGGTATTCGGAGGGAACGGTCGTAGCCTGGTGGATGTCTCTTTTAGCCGCAGTGACAGTACCGTGTTTAATATGGGATTTGATTTCAAACGAATAACCAGTGATAAACAGGTTGGGGCTACTCTCAGCAGGGATGACCGCAATGTAGTTTCTACGGCTTATGACGTTTACGCCCGTTGGCATCCCGGAAAGTACCAGCTGATTGCCAACTTTTCACGACTCAGAACCGAGCAGTTTGAGTCAGGTGGGGTGATGCCATTACCTTCGGGCTCCCTGGATGATTTGTTTAATGTTGATAGCGCTGAGGTATGGTTGAATAGCACTATCACCGATGACAGACGCAATAACTGGCATTTGTTTCATCAATATCAGGTATCTGAATGGTTTCAATTCTATCATCAATTGGACCTGAACAGCCAGCAAATAAACTTTGATTCGGACCTGGGAACAGATGGTGAATTTTTTGATCAGATTTTGATCAATGAGTCTACCACCGCCGACGCCCATAATGTTAAGACCATAAACAATGAACTGGGAATAAAAGGGTTGCATAAAGGGATATTTTACAACTTTTTTCTTACCCGCCGAGATGTACAATATTTCCCTAAATACCTGCCCGCTACCGGATATCAGACGGAATACTATTTAGGAGCTAAATTGAGATATCGACTGGCTGGACAAACATTATCGTTTCAGGGTTTATTACAAGACGGTGGCAGTTATAGCGTCAAGGGAGCATTCGATAACCGGTTCATAGAGGCCTCTTACACCCGTGTGCAGTACGATCCCGCCTTCCTTCATCAAGACTATTTTGGGAATCATGGGGAGTGGCACAATAGTTTTACTAGTCCCACCGCAGATGTACTCTCCGCCCGTTTGAAGGTAGAAACTTCCTCATTTAGGATCTATCCCGCATTTGCCCTCACTAATGTAAATGATCATATCTACTTCAGTCAGTCCAAGGTTCCGGACCAGGCATCGGGTGCGGCGCAAATTTTGGTGCCGGAGGTGAGTCTTGACTGGAGTTTCTTGACTAATCTCAATTTCCAGGGACAAGTGATGTATGCGGAGGTTACCGGCGACGCCAGGGAAGTATTTCGAATCCCTAAATGGTTGATCAATGCAAAATTGTCTTACGCCAGCTGGCTGTTCAAGGAGAAGTTGGAATTGCAATTTGGAGTTGATGCTCAGTATCGTTCTGCCTATTTTGGCCATGACTACCTTCCTCAGGTACAGCAATACTTCATTCAAGACGATTTTGAGATACCGGAGTATCTTTTAGCAGACTTCTTTGTCAATTTTAGGGTGGGAAGAGCTTTGCTTTTTATGAAATTGGTCTTTCTAAATCAGGGTTTGAATCGTCCGGGTTATTTCACTGCTCCCTATTACCTGGGACAAAAACGAGTGTTTGACTGGGGAGTTACATGGAGGTTCTATGACTAATACAATGTTGGGACTTAAGCTACCTACGGATCCCCGATGGGTAGATATTGCAAAAAAAAATATCCAGGATATTTTGGTTGACCATGCTTATTGTGAGCAAAAGGCGGCGTCTTCCTGTATTTCACTAATTGTGCAATATCCTCAGTATCAAAAGCTGGTGGAGACCTTGACCCCTGTAGTGGCCGAGGAGTGGGATCATTTTCAACGGGTGCTGGATCAACTTGCTAAAAGGGGCTTTGAGCTGGGTATGCCAAGGAAGGACTTTTACGTAATCGCTCTACACGAAAATATGATGAAAGGAGGGAGTAAAGAACAGCGTTTAGTGGAGAAATTACTGATCAATGCTTTGATTGAAGCCAGAAGCTGTGAAAGGTTCAAACTGCTTTCCAAGCAAATTGCCGATCCGGAGTTAAAAGAGTTTTATCACGAATTAATGGTATCTGAGGCCGGGCATTATAAGAACTTCATTAAGCTTGCCCAGGAATATTATCCCAAGGATAAGGTAAAAGCCCGTTGGCAGGAATGGTTACAAATTGAAGCCCAGATTATGAAAGACTTGGAGATCCGTTCCGATCGCATGCACTGAGTCAAGTCTTTTGCTTTTTCTTTTTAGCAGCCGGGAATAAGATATTGTTCAAGATCAGCCGGTAACCTGGGGAATTGGGATAAAGATTCAAATCTGTAGGTTCTTCGTGCACCAAATGCTGGTAATCTTCGGGATCATGTCCGCCATAAAACGTCCAAAATCCTTTGCCAAAGATGCCATGCAGGTATTTGGCTTCTCCTACGGATTTGGTTTCACCCATGATTACGACATCCCCTTTAATTAATGATTTGCGGTAGGCGGTGGTTTGGCCCATAAATCCCTTAATGATACGGCTGTGATTTTGAGTTAACATGGTAGGGATGGGATCCCATTTTGCGGAGAACTCAAATAAGGTAAAATAGTCGTTGTCCTCTCGTAGTCCCCTTCGTCCCTTGGGAGGACCGGTGTCGATGTTGGAGTACTCATATACGTATGGGTTCTGTTCCAGAACGAAATTTTCAAATGCGAAAGTCTGATGAAAATCCAGTTTTCGTTGAATCTGCGGATCTGCGGGATCGCCGTCGAACATACTTTCCACCAAATCCACATTCTCGCCAGCTAAAGCAATATCGTAGGTATCCGTGGCGGAGCACATAGCGAAAAGAAATCCTCCTCCGGAAACAAAATCTCGAATACGCTGAGCAATGGCTAATTTCAATTGAGATACTTTTTGAAATCCGTGCTTTTCAGCAGAAGCCTCATATTCCCTTTGTTGTTTTATATACCAGGGGTAGCTGCGATACATCGAGTAGAATTTACCGTATTGACCGGTGAAATCTTCATGGTGTAAGTGCAACCAGTCGAACTTGGGAAGTTCTCCATACATCACCTCATCATCAAATACTACTTCATAGGGTATTTCAGCATAGGTTAGTGCAAGGGTCACCGCATCATCCCAGGGTTGCTTGCTTTTAGGTGAATAAACAGCAATTTTCGGATATTTTTCCAGCTTCATAATGTCAGTATTGGAAGCTGGACTGCTTAGGGTCTCCATGATTTGATTGGACTGGGCATCGGATATTACCTCATAGCTGACCCCTCGGACGATAAGCTCATTTTCAATACTTTGAATGTATTTTACCATAAAGCTGCCTCCACGATAATTGAGCAACCAATCTACCTCAACCTCTTTTTGTAGTACCCAATAGGTAATACCATAGGCTTTTAGATGATTGGTTTGCCCCTCATCCATTGGAATTAGAATGTAAGAGGCTTGAGCTGCCCATGAGACTTGGAGCAGTATCCCGATCAAAACCAACAAACGCTTCATAGACAGCATTAATTACCGATTATATAATTTAAAACGGAATAAAATTAATTAAGATATAATATTATTAGTTTTATAATAGAGAAAAAGTTCGAACAGAGAACAATTATTACGCACTACCGAAAACTTTGAATATAGTCGAAAACATAAAAGTTGCGCTTCGAAATATCCGTAGCAATCTGTTACGGACCATTATTACGGCTTTGATTATCGCCATTGGAATTAGCAGTTTGGTAGGTATCCTAACCTCCGTCGATGGCATGCAGAAGTCCATAAGCAACAGTATGTCAAGTTTTGGCGCCAACAGTTTTGATATCAAGGAAAAGGGTCATGGCAGCAGGCACAATCGCCGTGGGGTACAGCAGAAGGTTTATCCCCCTATTAGCTTGAAGCAAAGTTTGACTTTTTTGGACAAATTCAAGCCGTCCAATGAAATTAGCGTGCACTCCTCCATCACTTCCTGGATGGAGGTAAAGCGATTCTCTAAAAAGACTAACCCTAATATTTTTTTGGCGGCAGCCAATGAGCATTATATTCTTCTAAAGGGATTGAATCTGCAGAAAGGCAGGAATTTCACCCAACTTGAGGTGCAGAATGGGAGCAATGTAGCCATCATTGGCAATGCCTTGGTAGAAACCTTGTTTGAGGAAAATGAGGACCCCATAAATCAAGACATTTCATTTTACGGCACCAAATATCGCATCGTGGGTTTGTTGGAGGAACAGGGTGGCATTTCCAGCGGTGGGGGAGATCGCAGGGTTTTAGTGCCGCTTCTGACTGGCAACCGGCTCATTACCGCAGGTGAACCTCGTTACGAGATTAGTGTCTACATGAAAGATCCCACGGAGATCGCCGCTGCCATGGGTGATGCTACCGGTCTTATGCGCAGTATACGCAGGGACCCATTGGGAAAGGAAGACAGTTTCGAAGTGGAGCGCAGTGAATCACTGGCGCAAAAGCTTGACGAACTGTCCGGTACCGTTAAAATGGCCGGAGGAATAATCGGTTTAGTGACTCTGTTGGGGGCATCTATCGCATTAATGAACATTATGCTGGTCTCCGTTACCGAGCGAACCCGCGAAATTGGGGTTAGAAAAGCCCTGGGGGCTACCCCGAAACTGATCCGTGAACAATTCCTTATTGAGGCAGTGGTCATCTGTTTGTTGGGGGGATTTGCCGGTATACTATTTGGCATTCTGGTAGGCAATATTGTGGCCAACTTGATCGGGGAGGGTGCTTTGATCTTACCCTGGTTATGGATTTTGTTGGGGTTCACCGTATGTGTGATAGTGGGATTACTATCCGGGTTTATTCCCGCGAAAAAGGCCTCAAAGCTGGACCCCATAGAATCCTTGCGGTTCGAATAGTGGTTCAATTCTTGCGGCCTTTCTAGATTATTATATCTTTACAACATGTTCTCAATCAGCCTCAATTGTTTAGTAAGGGGTTAATTATGAGGTTTATAGCGTTTCTTTTGACCTTATTGATAGGAGTGCCCAATATATGCGAGGCAACAGAGACGCTTATTATTACGGGTTATTATACCGGGAAAGACCTTTATGTGCAGAATCCTCTGCTTCCCGACAATAAAACCTTTAGCACCAACCAAGTTTTTGTAAACGAGAGTTTGGTGATAGATAAACCTATAACCAGCGCATTTATAATTGATCTCAGTCATCTGAAACTGGATGAGTCGGTTGAAGTGCGTATTGTTCATAAGAACAACTACCCTCCAAAGATCATAAACGGCTATGTGATCCGCGATATAAGGTTTCAGCAGAGTACTTCATTCCGCGCAGTAAAAGATGTTTTTCGTTGGACTACAGCAGACCGGCAAACAGTTCGCTGGCTAACTGCTGGAGAAAAAGGGGGTGGGACCTTCGAACTACAGCGGGCCGATCAAGAGACCTGGGTGAAGTTGCACGAAGTAGCAGCAAAAGAAAAAGAGGACAACTCAGTTTACAGAATTACCGTTTCACATGAACCTGGAGAGAATACCTATCGATTAAGGCTAGTGGACCGGGATGGATACGTTAGTTATTCCCCGTTGATACGGTACCTAAACAAACAATGACTCTTTCACCTTTCCTATTACCAATTTCGAACCCTTGACTTCTTGCAGCCGAACCATTGATATTTGGTTTACAACCACAGCGTCCTGGGGAACGGCAACCCTAATGTAGTTATCGGTGTAGCCCATGATCTGATCATCCACAACATCGTCTTCGAATAGTACCGGTCGTTCCTGGCCCAGACATCTTTGGTAAAAAAGCCTTCTCTTTTTATCGGACAATATTCGTAGCATTTTACTGCGCTCTGCGCGTTTTGATTTGGGCACCACTTGGTGCATGGTAGCCGCTAGTGTATTTGGACGTTCGGAGTAGGTGAAGACATGCAAGTAATCATTGGGAAGGTCTACCAGGAACTGATAGGTTTCTTTGAACAAGCTGTCCGATTCATCTGGGAACCCTACAATCACATCAGATCCTATACAACTGTAGGGCATAGCTTCTTTGATACTCTGAACTTTTTCCTGGTAAAGCCCGGTTAAGTAGCGCCTTTTCATACTTCGCAAAACTTTATCGCTACCGGATTGCAACGGAATATGGAAATGCGGCTGAAATTTTTGGGAGTTGGCTACATGGGCTACAATACCTGCTGTTAACAGATTCGGTTCAATAGACGAGATTCTGATACGCTCAATTTCCCGTACATCTTCCAAGGACTTGACCAAATCTTCGAAACGCTCCTGCCTCTTGCCATCGATAATTCCGAAATCGCCCACATTTACACCCGTTAGCACGATTTCTTTAACTCCACTCCGGCCGATACGACAGGCTTCCTCTACCACCCTGGCAATGGTGTGGCTGCGGCTTTTGCCACGGGCCAGGGGTATGGTACAAAAAGCACAACTATAATCGCATCCGTCCTGAACTTTGAGGAATGTTCGTGTACGGTGGTCCATGGAATAGGCCAGATGAAATTCTGTTGCTTCCGAAATGTCACAGGCCATTACACGAGGTTGGGGTTCTTTCTTAAAATCCTTCAACAAGTCCCAGAGCTGAAACTTTTCATTGGCTCCTAAAACTGCGTCCACGCCTGGAATGGAGGCAATTTCCTGCGGTTTTAATTGGGCGTAACAACCTACGATTGCAATAAAGGCATGGGGAGAATGGCTCAAAGCCTCCCGTACAATCTTGCGACACTTGCGATCTGCATTGTCCGTGACCGAGCAAGTATTAATCACATATACATCAGGAGAACCCTCGAATGGTACTTGCTGAAAGCCCTTGGCTTTTATTTGACGGGCAAGGGTAGAAGTTTCCGAAAAATTGAGCTTACACCCCAAAGTATAGAAGGCCACTTTCTTCATAAGCTCACAAATTTAGGGTTATTTATTGAGATAATCTTGATAGGCATATTGTAAATGGGCCTTACACAGTTTTATTTTCTCCCTTGAAGAGTCAGTGCTGGCTTCAAGAAGGTCTCCACTTTGATGATCGTAAATGGTCACGCCATCGGTGTCTACGAAACTTATGCCATCATTATAAACATAGAAAGCTCCTTCCTGGTTTTGAGCATTGAAAATATCCCTGCTCCAGTTAAAAGCATGGTTTTCCATATCCGTAAGGCCTAATAAGGTGGAAGCCAGGTCTGTCTGGGAACAATACCTAGATACCACAGTATCCTTGACATTAAGAGCGCCGCCAAACCATAGCATTGGAACATGATATTTTTCCTTCAGATAGCGTCCACTGTCATTTAACAACCGGTGTCCATGATCTGCCAGTACAATTACCAGAGTGTTCTCATACCAAGGTTGGTTTTTGATTTTTTGAACAAACGTGCCCAATGATCGATCGGTATAGTGCAAAGAACTCAGGTATAGTTGCTCCAATTCCTCTCCGGGAAACTTATTTTCCATGGGGATCTCAAACGGCTCGTGGCTGCTCAGGGTAAAGATCATGCTAAAAAATGGCTCTCGGTGTTTCTTAAGCTCATCAAAGGCTTTGTCAAAAACGACATGGTCATGAGCCCCCCATTTTGAATTCATGTCCTCGCTATTGAAGGATTCTTTGCCGACTATCTGATCGAAGTCTCCCCGTTGCAGAAAGGTTTTGATATTAGCAAATTCCAGTTCGCCACCGTGAAAGAATGAAGTTTGATAACCCGCGCGTTTGAAGTATTGGGTGATCATGGGCAGTTTAGCCGTTTTGTTGGGGATCTTCACGATTGAACGTTTGGGCTGAGGAGGATATCCGCTCAGTATGGATACAATCCCTTTATCGCTGCGATCGCCGTTGGCATAAAAATTTTCAAATAAGATTCCCTCCTCAATTAAAGATTCAAACTGCGGAAGGACATGTGGATAGCGGCCACCCAATGCGGGGGTTGCGGCGGCGCTTAGACTTTCCCAAAGTACCACGATGACATTGGGTTCGGTGGTGCGGATCAGACTGTCGCTAGTGGTCCCTGCGTTGTAATAAAAGTGCTCCACCAATTTCCGAGCGCTGGAGTCGGGATAGCTCCGGTAGGGGTTGGTATTTGAATAAACTTCTTGAGTTAGGGATCTAAATACGTTCCATGGAACATTCAAGGCCGCTTGATTGGCGAAGTCGTTTTTGGAAAAGAACGCCACGCTCTGGTTTAGAGGAGCTAATTGGAAACCACCGCGAATAGGAATAATCAGACTCCCCGTTAACAACAAAAAAATTATTCCCCAGATCGCTGGAATTCTGGTTAGATCCTTTAGTTGTGCGTGAATAAATTTTCGATAAAGCAGAAAACTGCTTATAGTGATCAATACAATGGAACCAATTAACATAATATACGGGCTAGAAGCAGTTGAGGCCGCCATTTCCATGGGAGTATTTACATAAGCCAAGGGGGTAGCATCCAGCCGGAAACCCCATTCCGTAAACAATTCAAGGTCAGCGACGCTCAAGAAGGAAATAAAAGCCAGAACTATCAGGGTGTACCACTTTACGATATTGGTTAGAATTCTTCCCGGTAAAAAAACACTTATGGCTACTAAAAGAAACACCAGCAAACACAAGTATGACGTGAAAGAAATGTCCATCCAAATCCCATGGAAAAATGTACCGGTTATTAAATCCCAAGATAGCTTGGAGGTCTCTTCTTGGTGATACCATAGGAACAGGCCTCTGAACAGTACAAAATACAGCAGCCAAAAGAAGAAATAGTATAGCAAAAATCGGATTCTTGCTTTCATAACAGGGTTGGCCCGTGAGCAATCGTTTTTAAACGCTTTTGAATTCCTGGAAAATCAATAACTTAACTGCAAATTTAATCAACTGATTATAATAACTGTTAAAAATTGTACATATGGCTTACCTCAGGTATAAGGCGTTGGATCTAGTTCAGCAAAGGAAGGAAATAAAAGTTCCCATTATTGAGCAAAAATCCAGCGATTATTTTGGAGAAAACACTTTTGGATTAAACGAGATGAAAGAGTCTTTGTCACCGGATGTATTTCGTCGGGTTACGGAGGCCATTCGAAAGGGACATAAAATTGACGACGATACCGCCAGTGTTATAGCAGTGGCCATAAAATCCTGGGCTTTGTCAAAAGGAGCCACCCATTTTACTCATTGGTTTCAGCCCTTGACCGGAGCTACCGCAGAAAAACACGATTCATTCTTTGATGCTTCCTCCGGTATGGAAAATTTTAAAGGCACTGAATTGGTGCAGCAGGAACCAGATGCCTCCTCCTTCCCCAGCGGGGGCATTCGGAGTACCTTTGAAGCCAGAGGTTATACTGCTTGGGATCCCAGTTCGCCTATTTTCATACTGGACACCACCCTGTGTATCCCAACAATATTTGTATCGTATACCGGTGAAACCCTAGACTATAAAGCGCCCCTTTTAAAAGCAGTTGAGGCTGTGGATAAAGCGGCCACCAGGATCTGTAAACATTTTGACAAGAATGTTACCAGAGTAACACCTTCACTAGGTGTGGAGCAGGAATACTTTATCGTGGATAAGGCTTTGTTCAGCGCCCGACCGGATTTGGTTATGTCCGGTCGTACATTGTTTGGTCATAACCCTGCCAGAGGACAACAATTGGACGATCACTATTTCGGATCTATTCCTACCCGGGCATTTAATTTTATGAAAGAGTTTGAGGTAGAAGCCCTAAAGCTAGGCATTCCGGTGCGTACTCGTCACAATGAAGTAGCACCAAGCCAGTTTGAGGTAGCTCCCTTGCACGAGGACATAAACGTGGCCACCGATCACAATCAATTGCTGATGGACATAATGGACAAGGTCGCCGCCAAACACGATCTAAAAGTGCTTTTCCATGAGAAACCATTTGCTGCCCTTAATGGTAGTGGAAAGCACAATAACTGGTCTTTGATCACCGATACTGGGGTAAATCTTTATCAACCCAGCAGCAGTGCCCGGGAAAACCTCATTTTTCTAATCTTTTTTATCAACACCATAAAAGCCGTTTATGATTATTCGGACTTGATGAGAGCCAGTATAGCATCCGCCGGTAACGATCATAGATTAGGAGCCAATGAAGCACCTCCGGCCATTATTTCCGTATTCATTGGAGCTCAGATGACCGCCATCCTGGATGAACTGGAACAAAGTGGCAATATCAAAATAAGGAAGGGTGACAACATGTATATGAAATTGGGTATTGATAAGATTCCGGAAATAATTTTGGACAATACCGATAGAAATCGTACTTCGCCCTTCGCTTTTACCGGTAATAAATTCGAATTTCGGGCTGTAGGGTCTGATGCTAACGTGGCTCAGCCTATGACCGTATTGAATTTGGCCGTGGCAGAACAGCTGAATCAGTTCAACAAGGAATTGGAGGAGAGGATTACTAAGGGTGTTGAAAAGAAAATAGCAGTGGTAGAAATCTTGCGGGAGTACATTTCGAAATCCAAGGATATTAGATTTGAAGGAGACGGGTATTCCAAATCCTGGGAGGATGAAGCCCGTAAAAGAGGGCTGTCAAACGTCAAGAATACGCCCAGAGCTTTGGATGCTTATTTGGATCGAAAATCAAAAACCCTTTTCAAACGGCATAAGGTATTCTCGGAGGTGGAGCTATCGGCCCGCAACGAGATCATGCTGGAGAACTATATTATGAAGATCCAGATTGAATCCCGTATTATGAGTGATCTGGCTATGAATCATATTATTCCCACTGCAGTGGCCTATCAAAACAAGTTGATCACCAATGCTAATGGATTAAAAAGCCTGGGAGTAAGCAATCAGTCAGTGGTTACTACTATTCAGCGTATTTCGCAGTATATCGATACCATTCAAGATAGCTGCATTAATATGATAAAAGAGCGTAAGAGGGTGAATAAGATTGAAGATACCAGAAAGAAGGCAGTGGCTTATTGTGATGATATTAAGAAGAAATATTTTGACGAAATAAGGCATGCGGTGGATAAATTGGAGCTAATTGTGGATGATGAAGATTGGCCACTAGTAAAGTATCGTGAAATGCTCTTCCTCCGGTGATTTTGAAAATGAGAGGCGTTTTATTTTTATGGTGGTTTTCAAGTCTGACCCTGGTGGGGCAGGAGGCTATTCCCATGCAGGGAATAGATGGCAGCAAGCCTATAGCACAATATACTGTTGATAGCTGGGATAACGAAGATGGTTTGCCCACCAACGCCGTACTGGATATTGAAAAAACTTCCAGAGGTTTTATGTGGCTGGCTACTTTCAATGGACTGGTGCGGTTTGATGGAGTTGATTTTCAAGTATATGACAAGAGTAATACCCAGCAGTTAAAATCCAATAATATTTCAACATTATTGGTAGACCAAATGGATCAACTTTGGATCGGTACCAATGGAGGAGGGCTAGTAAAAATGGCTCAAGACCAATTTACCTTCTACAATACCGACAGTATAATCAGTAGTAATATGGTTACCGCCCTGGAAGAAGGAGAAGGTGGAACCATCTGGGTGGGTACCCGACTAGGACTGGCCCGAATGGTCAATGATACCCTGGTTCGGATCAATACTGGACCTCTTTCGTACAAGAATATTACCACACTGTTTTCAGATGACCGCAACCGGCTTTGGGTAGGGACCGCTACTAGTGGACTGTATGTTTTGGATCAGGACAATCTGGTGAATTTAACTCCAGAGCATGGCCTTCAAAGTAATTTCGTAAGGGCCACCTTTGGCGATTCAAATGGACGTATGTGGGTGGGTACTGATAGAGGGGTCTCTATGGTAGATGAAAATGGTATTCATAATCTTGATTCCATACAGGGATCACCAGCCGTTTTTACAAATACCTTTCTGGAAGATGAACAAGGAAACATTTGGATGGGATCCAATGACGGGCTGCGTCGATTTACCGGCAAATTTGAGGCACTTGCCCTGGGGATTACCCACCGGATTGTGCAAAGTCTTTATCAGGACGATGAAGGTAATATCTGGGCAGGTACCTATCGAGGAGGATTAAACCGTCTAAAACAGGGAAAGTTTCTTACCCTAGGTGTTCCTGAAGGCCTGAACAATGATGTTATCAACGTTACTTATCAAGATGACACACTTCTATGGATTGGTTCAGACAACGGACTGGTGCTATTCCATGAGGACAGCATTAAGTCGTACAACTTGGGAAGACGATCAGCGGGTAATCGCATCAGAGATATTTTGCGTGACTCCCGGGGGAGACTATGGTTATGTACTTATAGGGGACTAATCCAATTTGAGGACGAACGGATTGTTAGAAGGATTACTACCCAGAATGGATTGTCCAGTAACAATACCCGTCGTATCATAGAGGACCAACAGGGAGACCTATGGGTGGGTACTGCCAATGGTCTTAATCGTATTTCAGAAGACGGTCAGATAGAAGTTTTTGGAGTAGAGTCTGGGTTAAGGGATCAATTTGTGATGTCTTTGTTTTGCGACAAAAGAAATCGTTTATGGGTGGGAACCGATGGGGGAGGCGCATATATATACGGCGAAGAAAGGTTTGAGAGAGGTCTTTCGGAGGAGGCCGTTAACGACATTATTTTCAATATTTTTCAAGACCATGACGGTTCTATCTGGTTTAGTACCAATCGGGGAGTTATCTACCTCCAGGATTCACTAGAATTCAACATTACCGAACAACACGGATTAATCAGCAATAATATTTTTCAGGTTATCCTTGACGACCGTGGGCAGGTTTGGTTTACCAGTGACCGGGGCTTAATGAGAAGCACCTTTGACGATATCAGGAACCTGGCAACCGGTAAAGTGCCGGATATTCGAAACTACCGAATCTTCGATCGGTCCGATGGTATGAGAACCAGCCAGATCACAGCGGCTTCAAAATCTACACAATCTACGGACAGCCGGCTTTGGATTGCCACCCTGAAAGGTGTTACCGTAATCGATACTGAACAGATTCCCCTAAACGAAGTGCAACCTAAAACTGCACTGACTCTCATGAAAGTTGATGATGCCGAGCAGTTGTTGAAAGGTCCAATTAATTTACAGGCGGGCTCCAGAAGGTTGGAATTTCACTACACTGGCTTAAGCTTTTATGCACCGGAAAAGGTACGATTTAAATACCGTTTGGAAAGCTTTGATGAAGATTGGGTGGATGCCGGAGATAGACGTATTGCCTATTATACCAATCTACCTCCTGGCGACTATGTATTTAAGGTCATTGCCTCAAATAACGACGGGATTTGGAACCGAAAACCAGCGTTCATAACTATTACCCAAGAGGGATTCTTTTATCAAAATACCTGGTTTTATGTCCTATTGGCAATAGGGTTTATATGCTTGGGTGCATTCCTCTATTATTTAAGATCTCTGGGAATTAAAAGACGTAATGTGGTGCTCACCAATCTTGTCCAGGAGCGAACTAAGAACATCCAACATCAGAACGAAGCCATAACCGTTCAGAGGGAGGAGCTAAAGCAACTCAATACCGTAAAAGATAAACTGCTATCGGTGATTTCTCATGACCTTCGTGGCCCAATTGCGGCCGTTGCCGGTTTATTGGGCCTGTTGAAATCAGGTCATTTGAACTACGAAGAACTCATGACCCAGAGTGCCAGTTTGAACAACGAGGTGCACCGACTGACTTATCTCCTGGATAACCTCCTGAATTGGTCTAAGTCGCAGATGCAGGGCATAAACTTGAAAAAAGAACATATTCAATTGAATACGGTTGTCCATGATAACATCCATATTATCACCCCGATGTCTGAGCACAAGAATATCGCGGTAATCAATGAAGTACCGGAGGATCTTTATGTGTTTACCGACTTAAACCTTTTGAGTTTGGTGATCCGAAATTTGATCATGAACGCCATTAAGTTTACTCATCCGCAGGGGGAGATCAGAATATATGCCAGCCATGATGAAGGAAAAGTGACTATTTCCGTAAAAGATAATGGAGTGGGTATCGAAAGGCATGATCTGGATCGTCTTTTCAACACCCAAAGTCATTATTCTAAGATGGGAACCGCCAATGAAGCGGGTACCGGAATAGGCTTGCTGCTTTGTAAGGAGTTTTTAGAGGTTGATGGAGGAGTTATTTGGGCGGAAAGTGAAGAAGGCAAAGGCAGCTCATTTAAGTTCACTCTCCAGGAAGGAAAGGCCACTTCTATGGCCTCATCTTAAAACTTGTCGGCCCTTTGAATTATTTTAACCACCACTTCGTGTGGGTCCCCATCCTTGTCCTTCAGCCGCAACAGCAGCATAGGATTGTCTTCCTGAATGCGATTTTCGATACTTTTTATGGTACTGTGAGTGAGAAACTTTCCGAGTTGAGATTGTAGTTCGGTTAAGCCATAAGCTATTTCTACTTCCAGTTGGCTGGGGTTATAATGTTCCGTTCTCATAAAAGTCAAAGTTTGATTAAGGCTGACGCCCAGGTAAAACCACTTCCAAAGGCCGCGATGCAAAGAAGATCACCGGACTTTAAAATCTTTTTTTGTCTGGCTTCACTCATTGCAATGGGTATTGATGCAGCGGTAGTATTTCCATAGTGCATAATGTTATTGAAAACTTTGTCGTCGGCCAGTCCCATTTGTTTTTGAATAAACTGACTGATACGGAGGTTGGCCTGGTGAGGAATAAGCAGATCAATATCTGAAACCTCCAGGTTGTTGGCTGTCAGTGCCTCTAAAATGACTTCGTTGAACTTCACTACAGCGTGTTTGAAAACAGCATTCCCATTCATATGTGCCCGGATCCCAACATCGTCGATCATGTCTTTGGTCAGTCGTTCTTTGCGGCTGCTGCCGGGGTCTTTGACATAAAGTTCTTCAGCATAGCGCCCGTCGGCGTGCAAATGAGTGGACAGGATATGTTGATCCTTATCCGGGTCAGCGGGTTGCAGCAAGACTGCCCCAGCCCCATCGGCGAAGATCACCGATACCCCACGTCCTCGGTCGTTCATTTCCAAAGCGGAGGACTGAATCTCGGCACCTACCACTAGGATATTACGGTAACTGCCGGTTTTAATATACTGATCGGCAACGGAGAGAGCGTAAATAAATCCCGAACAGGCATTCCGGATATCCAAGGCAGGGATCCCTGGTAAGTCCAACTCTCTTTGTAATAATACCCCGGATCCCGGGAAGAAATAATCTGGAGTAATGGTAGCAAAAACAATAAAGTCAATGTCTTGAACATCGATTTTAGCTTGCTTTGCAGCCATGCGGGCAGCTTTTGCGGCCATATTGGCCACGGTATCAGTTTCCGGATTGAAGTATCGTCTTTCAGAAATCCCAGTGCGCTCGCGTATCCACTCATCACTGGTGTCCATCAACTTTTCCAGGTCGAAATTAGTTACCACCCTTTCAGGAACATAATGGCCAATACCGGCCACTTTTGCCTTAATCATATTTGGGAAATGCTGTGTTTTTCAAACCAAACAAAGATACACGCTTAGGGTAAACTTCAAAAATATTGTCTAACATTCCCGCGACCTGTACAATGGAGGGGGGACGATCAAGTGAATTTCTTGCATTACTTTATCCACTAAAGCGGGATCAGCGGGCTTAACCATGTAATCGTAAACGTAAGGATTTACTAAGGCCTTTTGGCGGTCTTCAAGATGATTGGACGTTGAAATCATGACCACCCTGGAGCGCATTTTTACCACATCAGATAAAAGGGCGAATTCTTCTAAGAATTGAAAACCGTTCATAACTGGCATATTGATGTCCAGGAAGATAAGTGAGGGGATCTTACCGTTAGAATGATCATTTTCCTGTAGGTAATCTATGGCCTCTTGGGCCCAACGTTTGCTTATTACCTCACCACAAAATGCTGACTTGTCTATGATGCGTTCCAGAATAAAAGCATCAATTTCGTTATCGTCAATAATTAATATCTGATTGAAAGATGTGACCATAGCTAAAATCTTAGGAATGGCAAGATACGGGGAAAGGGTTGATAATTTTAGACAGTTTCGACCAATGACCACTTACTATCGATCGAGGGGGCTCTTGAAAAGCATAAAAAAAAAGCGGACCGGGTAGATCCGCTTGTTATTCTTATAAGTTAGCTTATTGGGATTTTATGATTTTGTAACTGTGAAGTTCTGCGTCAATTTGTACTTGAATGAAATAAATCCCGGCAGGCAAACTGTTTAAATTCAAATCTTTATTGAATTCAGAATTCCTTACCGCCCAGCTTTCGCTGTACAGGCGGTCACCTAGTACATTCAGTACTGCCAGTCTTACCTCTTGACCCGATGATTGCGTTTTGCCACTTAACCTGACCTGCCCTTGGGTAGGATTTGGATAAAGCTTGACCTCCTGGATCTTGAATATATCGGGAATATCAGTAACTACCGTACCTTGAATATTCAAATCATCAATAGCCCATCCCCAACCATAGGCAGCTTGATCGGCAAATAACCTGAAGCGAAGAAGAACTTCATCACCGGTATTGTAGGTGTCTTGCATATTAATAACCCGGTTCTTAAACAATGTTGAGCTCCCGGTAGCAGTAGAATTGTTACCTACGATACTGCTGTTATAGCGAGCTAGCCAATCGGCATCATCCCGCGAATCATAACCATCTAATAGTGGGGTCCAGGTGTTTCCATCGTCCAAAGACCCTTCCACAATAGCATAATCCCAGAATTGCTGATCTCCGAAAACCGTACCGGGCTCTCCAGGTTCTATTAGGACCACCTCGTTGAACTTAATGGTGGAATTGCTGGCCTGCACCTCGATGGGGATACGCAATTGGTAAATGTAATTGCTTTCATCGTTGGGGCCGCTTCCGTCCAGGTACGGGTGATCCGACTGGATGGCTCCATCATTGAACCCCGAAGATGTGGTGATGCTGAATGCATTTCCTACAAAATCGGTGGAGGCTTGGTTAAAGTCATTTTCATAACTCTGTTGTACGGAAGAAACCTCATCCACCGTAAACTCGTGAACTCCTGTTTTGGGATTGGTCTGCAGATTGTTGTTAGAGGTCTCATCTACCGCGACGATACGATAGGTTACCACATCATTTACTGCCACAGAACCCATTGGGAAGTCCAGAGTAGCCAGATAGGTATCCTCAACATCAGGAGTCATATCAAGCGTCATATCGATGGGTGTTTGATCTGTACCGTTTATGGCATATTCCAAGGTCACTGACTGCAGATCGAAATTATCGGTCACTACTGCCGACAGATCCACTGTCTCATCGGTGATCAAGATAAAAGCAATGGGTTCATGTACAATTACCGGTTTGATGGTGTCCGGACCCGCGTTGAAGCTATAAAAAAACTCAGGGGCCTGGCCTGGATTGGTGTAGGTGCGGTTGGTGTTATCCTCTGCTGAAATAAAATAGCTCATTGTTCTGGGCGCACCGGTGTTGGGCAGATCCGCAGAATACTCATCTGGATTCCCTGTGGCGTTCATCCCTACCACCACCGGAGCGGTGGCAAAACTATCTAGGGAGTAATGTAACTCAATACTGCCTCCAATCAATGCGCTGTCAGAAATTACCGAGGCTACAATGGGAAATGTCTGATTAAAGGTTTCGATATCCTGTAATGGGTCATGGTCAATATAGGTATGCACCCAACCCATTTCCGCAAACATGCTAAGGGTTATGGGTCCCGGATCATGAATGGCTTCCACCGTTCCCAGGGAGGAGGTCATCAGCGAGTTGGGAGTACCCGCACGGTAAGTGGTTTCATCCAGGTGTGAGACACTGGAGCCCGGGTTAAAGGTGGTAGGGGCGAAAAGTTTCGGAAGTATATTGCCGGGTAGTTCTGCCAAAGGGCTATTGAAAAATAAGGCGTTTCCGGTCATAGCATCACCTAATTCGGTGGATGGGTTGTCGAACAACGCGGTGTCGGTAAGTTGAAGGCGATCGGGATGAGGGGTAGAGCAATAGAAGTCAAAGATGCTGGGAAACCCGGAAAGGCCATAGCTCCCTATACCGGTGCCGTCCTCAAACATAGTATCAATAAATCCTAAGCCATGGGCTATTTCATGGAGGACCACAGTGACCAGGTCGTGTTGCCCTGGTCCTGGATTAAGGTCAGTGCCCAGGTACCAGTTGTTATCTTCATTGAAGTTGGCGGTAATATCAAAATCGGAAGACTCGTTCAACTCCTCACCGGCGATCTTTTCTGCCAACGCTACCGGATACCAAGTTTGGAATTGTGGAGTATTCTTAAAATTGCGAAAGAACGATGTAGTACTAGCCGACCCCAAGGTTCCTTGATCCAGCATCGCCCATTCAGCCCTGATCCTTATGTTTACTGGAGAGAGTAGGATGCTTTCCCAGATGTCTACGGCAAACTGAAAGGCATCTTGTGCTGCCTGTGGAAAACCTACATAAACCACTTCGATACTGGCGGTATTTTGACCACGAGCGGCCATCTGTCTGAGAATTTCCTTGGAAGGAGCGATAAAAGTATGCTGATCTTGGTCAATGGAATAGCAAATCACTGTATTTCCTTTGGTCTGCTCGGGTTTGTACCAGTCCTGCGCACTAACCGGCTGTAAACCAATGAAAAATGTTATTAGAATTGGAAGTAGAAATACCCTCATAAGCAAATTTCGTGTTAATGTAAAGTGCAATATAACGAAAACTGATGGTAATTTTGGCATGATTATTTATAGATTGGAGGTGTATAAATGACACATTCTATGTTAAAATGCATTAGTAGGCCAATAAGTTTCAAAATTCTTTTTGGGCTGATATTTTTGACCCCTTTTTTTACAGCTTGCCGGGTAATGCCCTCACATACGGCAGATCAATTGGTTTTTTCCATGGAAAAAACGGCTTGCCTGGGGCAATGTCCGGTATATACTTTGAAAGTGTATGAGGATGGTTGGGCGGAACTGCAGGGTACCGCCAATATTGATCATATTGGAAAATATCAGTTTAAGTTACCCCCACAGGACCTAACAGAAATCCATGCAGCTTTTAAGAAGTGCGAATATTTCACTTTGGATGAAAAATATTACGCCAACTTTAGTGACCTTCCCACCACTTTCTTGTTTTACCAAGACGGTGAAAACAGTAAAAAGGTAATGGATTATTATGGTGCTCCCGCCAAGCTTAAGGAGTTAGAACGCTATTTAGAGACTTTTCTAAATAAAAAATGGAAGAAGTCGGCTAATTGAATAAGGTGTAATTGCCGAACTGGTCCACAGGTGGCACTGGCTGCACCATTGTGGCCATATCCCTATTGGGTGAATTTATCATGGGTGATACCGTGTAAAGACCCATATTTTCTGCTGGGTATGGTTGTAGTAAACCAAGAAGTTCTTCAATCTCTATGGTCTCATCCAACCAGTCTCTTTCTTCACTGGGATCCAGAATGGCTGGCATGCGGCTGCTTATGGCTGAAACCAGTGAATTTGCCTCTGTGGTAATAATGGAAAAAGTATGAACCGCTTGCCCCAATTCGTCCTGATACTCATCCCAAAGGCCGGCCATGCAGAATACGGCATTTTGATTTAGTATGATGCGGTAGGGTATCTGACTTCTTTTGCTTATGGATTTCCATCCGTAAAAGCCGTCGGCGGGTATCAGGCATCGTCGCGAGCTTAGTGCCTTACGGTAGCTGGGTTTTTCCAAAAGCTTTTCTTTTTCAGCATTGATCAATTTACGACTGATATTCTTGTTCTTAGACCATTTGGGATCCATTCCCCAGTAGAAGAATGAAAATCCTGTAGGGCTATTGTTGGTGATTACCGGCAGCAGCTGACTAGGAGCTGCATTGAATCGCGGAGAATAACTATCTGTTATCTCAACTTTAAGTCGCCCTTCAAGTTGTTCCCTAGGTGTGCATATGCTGTATCGATCAGGCATGATTTAAAAATAAGTAATTCATAGTTAAGAGCTACACATTTTATTCAGGAACTACTTAGGGACGAAGGGAATTAAGGTATTCCCAGGCAATTTGTTCAGAAGAATACCTCCAAGCACCATGGGTATTTCGAAAACCCACGTGTCCACCTTTGGAGGGTGCGCTTAGGCGCACGCTTGGATGCTGCTTTAGTTCTTGATGCGGGTAACAGCCTTTCGACAAGAATGGATCATTATGTGCGTTTACGATTAAACTAGGGGTGGCTATGTCGGTGAGAAACCTTATGGCTCCGCATTGCTGATAATAATCAACGCTATCTTTAAACCCGTGTAGTGGTGCAGTGATGGCATCGTCGAATTCCATTAATCCTTTAATACCAGCCAGTAGCTCAAGATCAAACGCTTTTGGAAATAGCCGGGCTTTCTGCCTTACTTTCTTTTTTAGTTTTCTTAAAAACCGCTGGCTGTACATCAAGTTAACCCCGTGAGATAATTGAATAGCGCTGCCGTGTAAATCCAATGGAACCGAAAAAACTATCGCTTTGTGAATGATATCGGGTACTTTGGCGACATCTTCTCCGAGGTATTTTAGCGTGAGATTGCCTCCTAGGCTAAAGCCCAATAAGTAAATGGCTTCATATCTCCGGGATTGCATGGCGTGATCAACCACCAGCCTCAAATCATCGGTAGCCCCACTATGATAGAAGCGCAGCTGCCGGTTTATTTCTCCGCTGCAACCTCGATAATTCCAGGCCAGCACATCCCATTCAGGTTGGTTAAAGGTTTTGACCATTCCCATAACATAACCTCGGTGAGAGCTGCCTTCCAGTCCGTGACTAATGATCAATAATTTGCGACCCTGATTAAGGCTCCAATCCAGGTCCAAAAAGTCGTCGTCTGGTGTCATTACCCTTTCACGTTGATAATTTATTCCTTTAACCCGGCGAAATACGCTGGGAACTATTGTTTGCAGATGACCATTGAATTGAAGCACCGGAGGTCTTATGTGAGGGTTGGAAGAGTGCACCTAATTGCTGGGAAAAATTAGAAGGATTAAAATTTTTAAGTAATTTTCGATTTTGCGTTAAAGATACTAATGCCGAATAATTTCAAAAATACTCTTCTCCAGGTTTTGGGGATATTTGTGTTTTGGGCTTTTGGCCTGCAGCCTATTGATGCGCAGGTACCAGTAGGCTTGACCGCTCCGGGAATTAAATGGCGCTATGCAGAAACTCCTAACTACCAGGTTATTTATCCTATTACCCGTGAAAAAGATGCTATAAGGGTAGCGGGTGTTTTGGATCACATCTTGAGTCAGGATAGTTTGATCATAGGGGTCAAGCCCTATAAGGTGCCTATTATTCTGCAAAACCAGACAGTAATATCCAATGGTTTTGTAACTCTTGCTCCTTGGCGTTCTGAATTCTATCTTAACCCTCCTCAATTCCAATTTGCCGGAGTGGCCCCCTGGCTGGACTTGTTGACCATCCATGAATACAGGCACGTTCAGCAAATCACCCAGGCCAGGCATGGATTTGCCGGTAAGCTTATGAGGGTGCTCTTCGGGCAGTCCGGCTGGGCTTTTTATGGAGGAGCTATTCAGCCACGGTGGTTTTTGGAAGGCGATGCCGTTTATGCGGAAACCGTCTATTCGCTCGGTGGACGGGGACGAACTCCTGCCTTCGAAAATCAGTACCGGGCATTGCGCTTGTCTGGTCAACAGTATGACTACGAGAAGGCATCTTTTTTCTCGTTTAAAGATTTCATCCCCAGTCATTATCATCTGGGTTATTACCTCACCACCCATGCTCGTAGATCTTACGGAGAAGAGGTTTGGGATAAGGTCTTACTGGAGACCTATAATAAGATTGGATTATATCGTTTTAGTAAAGCACTGCGTCAAGAAACAGGTTCAACCACCAAACAACTCTACTACCAGACTTTTGAAGAGTTGGACAGTATTTGGGGAGTTCAAGATAGGCAGATAACCCCACAAAGCAGCAGATTGATCAGTTCCAAAGTGAAAGACCGCTACACCAATTATCGCTATCCCAACTATTTGAGTAGTGGGGAGGTGTTAGTGCTTAAATCCAGCCTAAATGAGATCGGGACAGTTTATCGAATCGACAGTCTGGGACAGGAACAAAAGCTTTTCTCTCCAGGTATTGGAATAGGCGGGCACCTCGGTGTCAACGATCGAACGGTGGTATGGTCCGAGTTTCGTTTTCATCCCAGGTGGTTCAACCAAAGCTACAGTATTATCCGCAGCTACCATCTAGAGTCCGGGGTGAAGACTAAAATCACCTCAAGAAGCAAGTTGTTCGCCCCCGCGGTCAGCGCTGATGGCAGCCGGTTAGCGGCCGTGGAAGTAGCAACGGATGGAGTGAATAGTCTGTTAGTACTCGATGCTATAACAGGTAAAGAGCTGGATAGATTCGAGGCAGATCCCGGAGATTTCTTAGCTTTTCCTAAATGGCATCCCGACAATAAAAGAGTATTTGCAACCTGGAGAAATTCCTTGGGTAATGGAGTAAATGTTTACCACGTGGACACCGACCAGGTTCAGCAGGCAATTCCTCTGAGGACTGCTACTATTGATCGCATTTATCCGCATGGTAAATTTATCTTCTTTTCCAGCTCCTTAACTGGTGTCCAAAATATATTTGCCTGGAACACTCAAACGGCCGAACAATTTCAGGTTACAGAGACTAGATTCGGAGCATTTGATCCCAGTGTTTCCAGTGATGGGAAAAAATTGGTCTATAGCGAATATACCGCCAAAGGCTACGAGACCAGGGAAGTAAACCTTACGGAATCGCACTGGAAACAGTCTGATTTCCATTATCGCTTAGGGTCCAACTATTTCGAACCACTGCTTTCCTCAACATCACAGGACCTGACCAACACCAGGTTACAATCTGGTGAATTTACGGCCAAACCCTTTAAGCATCTAACCAAGGGTCTGTTCAATATTCATTCATGGTATCCCATTGTATCTACCGAAGAATTCGGTTTGGCTGTGCTTTCCAAGAACATTATGAGCAGTATGGCCTTAACCGGGCAGTTTACTTACAATACTGATGAGAATAGCTGGAAAACGTTGTTCCAAATGAGTTATGGGCCTTTTTTCCCTATCCTGGATGCCACAGTCAGTACTGGAGAAAGACAAACGGAAAACCTGGTGTTGACAACGGATACCTTAAGTATAGTAGGGTACCGGGGGCGCTGGCAGGAGCATACTTTTAGTGCAGGTCTTCGCGTACCACTTAATCTGACCCATGGAAATTATTTTAGTAATCTTACCCTTGCCCCAAGATACCAGCATTTTGTAGTAGACTATTTCGATGGTGTCACCGACGTGTTGCGTGATGAAGATTTTGGCAGCTGGGCCATTGAAATAAATTTTAGACGGTCCCAGAGTACGGCATTGCAAAACATATTACCGCGGTGGGCTCAAATATTGAACTTTGACTACCAATCCACTGTAGGTAATGGAGAAAATCAAGGCAAACGCCTTACAATTGATGGAACGTTGGTCTTTCCCGGGATACTTAAGAACCACAGCTTATTTATTAGTGGCGCCTATCAGAAAGAGGACATCATAGACGCCTATAGGTTTGAAGATATTTTCAGGGATGCTCGTGGCTACGGCAGTGGACCTTTTGAACACTTATATCGAATATCCGGAAATTATACCTTGCCATTGTTCTATCCGGATTTATCATTGGGCTCAATCGCTTATTTTAAAAGACTTAGGGCCAACCTATTTTATGACTGGAGTCAAGGTGAAGTTTTGGATTCCCAAAGTAAAATGCGATCCGTGGGAGTGGAGTTATTGACAGACTTCCGATTGATCCGTTTGATCGATGTAGGCATTGGCGTACGCTATGGTTATCTTACTGATAGGGATCGCGATTTCTTTGAGTTGGTAATATCAGGTATTCAGTTTTAATTTTATCCTTTTTAGCCTTAGATTTAGCCTTTTCAATATTTGATAATGCCTGAAATAAGTCTAATTTTAAGCCCTTAAGCAAAGAAAACTATGGCTGAAGTTATAAAAATGCCCAAGATGAGTGACACCATGGAAGAGGGTGTAATAGCAGCTTGGTTGGTGAAAGTAGGGGACTCCGTGAAGTCCGGAGATATACTTGCTGAGGTTGAAACGGATAAAGCCACTATGGAACTGGAATCTTATGAAGACGGCGTGCTGCTTCATATTGGGGTTAAAGAGCAGGAAGCAGTACCGGTCGACGGAGTGATTGCCATAATTGGAGAGAAAGGGGAAAATATAAAGGAACTGTTGGAGTCCATTAATAGCCAGGATTCCAATGATCAGGCAAGCCCGGAAATAACCACTGCGTCGGAAGCTGACAATAGTGCCCCTGTTGTTGATGTATCGGATGTAGAAGCCACCGTGATCACCATGCCCAAGATGAGCGATACTATGGAAGAGGGTACATTGGCTACCTGGTTGAAGAAGGTTGGAGATGAAGTGAAGTCCGGCGATATACTGGCTGAAGTGGAAACGGACAAAGCTACCATGGAGTTGGAGTCGTACGAGGATGGAGTCCTTTTGTATGTAGGGGTGAAAGAAGGTGAATCGGTACCTGTTGATGGTGTGATCGCGGTGATTGGATCTAAGGATGCCGATTATCAAAAACTTTTGGACGCACACGTTCAAATTGGTGTTCCGGTGGAAGTTGGTGCAGCTACAGAATCTGCACCTGTGGCATCGGCAGAAGAAGTTGTAGCGGCAGTGCCCCCAACCTCAGAATCATCGGGTTCGGCCGAAGGTCGTATTAAAGCCTCGCCTCTGGCGCGCAAGCTAGCGGCTGAGAAAGGATATGACTTAAGTCAAATAGAGGGTTCAGCAGAAAGCGGCCGAATTGTAAAGCGGGATGTGGAAAATTTTGTTCCATCCGCAGCACCTGCAACAGCGGAAGCCTCAGCCTCAGCACCTGTAGCATTGCCTACGGTGGTGGGGGAAGAATCTTTCGAAGAGATTCCCGTAACCCAAATGCGTAAAACGATTGCCAAGCGGTTAGCAGAAAGCAAGTTTACGGCACCCCATTTTTATGTGACTATGGAGATCAATATGGATAAAGCCATAGAAGCACGTAAAAGTATGAATGAGATATCGCCGGTAAAGATCTCTTTCAATGACCTTATTCTTAAGGCTACCGCAGCGGCTATCCGGCAAAATCCTGCGGTTAATATATCATTCTTTGGTGATAAGATGCGAAAGAACCACCATATCCATATTGGAGTAGCAGTAGCAGTGGATGAGGGGTTGCTGGTGCCGGTGGTACGTTTTGCTGACAATAAAAGCTTAGCACATATTGCCACAGAAGTCAAAGATTTAGCTAAAAAAGCCGTTGAAAAGAAATTACAGCCCGCAGATTGGGAAGGCAATACATTCACTATTTCCAATCTTGGTATGTTTGGGGTCGAGGAATTCACCGCTATTATAAACCCACCTGATGCCTGCATTTTGGCAGTGGGTGGAATTAAACCTACTGCAGTGGTAAAAGATGGGCAATTAGTACCTGGGAATGTTATGAAAGTAACATTGAGCTGCGATCACCGAGCGGTTGATGGAGCTACCGGGGCCGCATTTCTGAAAACCTTGAAGGACATCCTTGAAGATCCCGTTCGCATATTGATTTAATAATCTGAAAATTTATGAAAACCCCTGAGATACGGTCCACTACGGTGCTGGCTGTAAAGCACAATGGTACGATAGCAATAGGAGCTGATGGCCAAGCTACCTTAGGAAATACTGTGGCTAAGAGCAATGTGCGCAAAATCCGTAAACTACAGGATGGGAAAGTAATAACCGGATTTGCCGGGTCTACCGCCGATGCGTTCACATTATTGGAGCGGATAGAGGAAAAACTGAACAGCTACGGAGGTAATATGAAGCGAGCTGCCATAGAGTTGGCTAAGGATTGGCGTACCGATCGTTACCTGCGTCGCTTGGAAGCAATGTTGATCGTGGCCAATAAAGAAGAATTGCTTATGGTATCCGGAACCGGTGATGTGATCGAACCGGATAATAACATTGCTGCCATTGGCTCAGGTAGTATGTTCGCTCAATCCGCCGCCTTGGCTTTAATTAACCATGCTCCACAACTATCAGCTGAGGAGATTGTGAAAGAGAGCCTGTCTATCGCCGCCGACATTTGCATCTACACCAATCACAATATCGTCTTGGAGACTTTATAATATGATCACACTATATCATAATCCTCGGTGCCGTAAGAGCCGTGAAACTTTGGAGTTGATTCAAGAGAAGGGCGAGTCCCTGGAGATTAAGCTTTACTTGAAAGAGCCTCCTACTGCCAAGGAGTTGAAAGAGGTGTTGGCAAAACTGGGATTGCGCCCTTTGGAATTAATTCGTAAGCAGGAAGCCATTTTTAAAGAAAAGTTCAAAGGGAAGGAGTTTGCTGATGATCAGTGGATCGACGTTATGGTTGTTCATCCCATTTTGATTGAAAGACCCATTGCCATAAAAGGAAATACGGCTCTGATTGGCCGTCCGCCTTCAAAAGTACAGGAACTAATGTGAAATCACCTCACTGCTAGTTATAGTTCAATCCGGCCACTGCTAAGTCTGGACTGTCTCCAAGGTTTATTAAGCTCTTACTGAAAATTCACTCTGCTGACCAATTATTTGGACTGGAAACCATTGACTCATCTTCAGGGGACTCAGTTATAATTAACTATGTCTTTACTGAGAAACTGGATCCGGGCCTTGCCTAAACGATAAGCCGTCAATATTCTTGCACGATATTATTTTGATTAATCTCAACTAGCGACATTATAAAGTGCTAATTTAAAATTGGGTGGGTGGAGGGGACCCCTGCTGAAAAATTTTTAAACCCACAGTGAATTGGATAAGACTGAAAAAATAAAACTAAACTAGCTCACAAGCTTATTTCAAATTCACCTCCTTAATAGTGACACATTTTGGATTGTGCAATTCGAGCATTAAGTCTGTATTTAATGTAACAAGTCGAGGCTGGACCCAGCGGTTGATGGAGGTTCGCTGACCTTGACATTTCATAAAAATCCTTATCTTCAAGGCTTATCACAATAAGTCTAGAATGTCAAAAGCTTTAACTCTAATTCTGTCACTACTGCTATGTATTGATATTATCGCTCAAGAGACCTTTACGGTCAATGATGTCCAAGATCGCCGGTCGGAATCTCAAGCCTTTATAAACGCTACTATTTATGTAGACCATCAAACGGTAATTTCGAACGGTACCTTGCTGATTAGTGAAGGGAAAGTAGTTTCCGTAGGAATAGGGATTGCGGTTCCCAAGGGCTATGTGGTGAATGATCTAAAAGGTAAGTTCGTATACCCTTCTTTCGTTGATATTTATAGTGATTACGGAATGCCGGCTGTACCGCGTCCTCCTCAATTCAGCTTCAATCGTGCCGAGCAGTTGGAGTCTGATATTCCGGGGGCTTACAACGTCAATGAAGCCATAAAATCACAATTTATTGCAGCTGAGAATTTCAAAAGGGAGGAGAAAAAGGCCTCAAGCATGCGAAACATGGGATTCGGAGCAGTTTCAAGCTTTAAAGCAGATGGAATTGCCCGTGGGACAGGTGTGGTAGTAACGCTGGGGGAAGACAATGAAAACAAGTCGATCGTAAAACATCATGCGGCAACTTATTACAGCTTGCGTAAAGGAAGCAGCTCCCAGTCCTATCCTATTTCCCTGATGGGTGGGATAGCTCTACTTCGGCAAACGCACTACGACGCCCAATGGTATGCAGGACAAAAGGATAGTAAGTTCGTTGATCAAAGCCTTGAAGCCTTCCATGCATATCAGGGATTGCCACAGGTTATGGAAGTAAGAGACTGGCAAGAGGCACTTACTATTGATCGGGTTGGTGATAACTTAGGGGTTCAGTATCTTATTAAAAGCTCGGGTGACTCATATAAGCGCTTGTCACAGCTCAAGGCCACCAAGGCAACCTTTATTGTACCCCTTTCATTTCCCAAGGCTCCGGAGGTGAAGGATCCTCTGGAAGCGGAAAGGGTTTCCTTACAGGAAATGTTGCATTGGGAACTGGCTCCTGCTAACCTGGCGCAGATGGAGCGTAATCAAATCCCCTTCGTAATTACATCTACAGGAGCAAAAAGTTCGTTTTGGAAGAATTTACGTAAAGCCATTAGTGCGGGACTCAGTGAGGAAGCGGCTTTGAAGGCTTTGACCATTACTCCGGCTAAGGTTTTGGGAATAAGTGATCAGGTTGGTGCCATAAAGGCTGGAAATCTGGCCAATTTCTTGGTAACCAGCGATACTTTGTTTTCTGAAAATAGCCTTATCCTAGATCATTGGATAAGAGGTAAAAAATATCCAGTCAACCAGCCAGTAGATCCTGAAATAGAAGGGAAATACAGCTTGCAGATGGGAAGTCGATCCCATGATCTAGAGCTGAGGATTAAAAATAACAAGGTTACAGGCAAAATCGTGATCAACGATTCTACCAATGTTAAGGTAAAGGTTACGGTGGACCCAAGACAACTGGGGTTGATATATAGCCCGGATCCTAAAAAACCAAAAGGAACTCAGGTGAGGCTAAGCGGATGGAAATCCCAGCGTAACTGGATAGGGACTGGAGTAGATACATTAGGTCTGACTATCAACTGGCAGGCTACATATCAAGGTGTTCTACCTGCGGATACTGCCAGTAAATCCAAGGAAGAGGAAAAGGCGATACCAGGAAGTATTCTATATCCGTTTAGGGCATATGGTCAGACCCAGGTACCAAAAACCGAGAGTGTTCTATTTAGAAATGCTACAGTGTGGACCAATGAATCGAATGGGATACTGGAAAATGCTGATGTGCTGGTGGAGAATGGTAAGATCACACAAGTGGGCACCGGTATTTCGGGGGGTAATGCCCGGGTGGTGGATGCCACCGGCAAGCATCTCACTAGTGGAATTATTGATGAACACAGTCATATCGCCTTGAAGAGTGTTAATGATATTGCCACTGTATCTGCCATGGTGCGAATGGGAGACGTGGTAAACTCCGAAGACATTAACATTTATCGCCAGTTGTCCGGAGGGGTTACTGCCGCCCAGTTGCTGCACGGGTCAGCAAATCCTGTAGGAGGCCAGTCGGCTCTGGTCAAATTGAAATGGGGGAGTACCCCCAGCGATATGTTAATCTCCGGGGCCAAGCCTTATATCAAGTTTGCCTTGGGAGAAAATGTGAAGAGGTCCAGCAATAGGGCTTCAGTAAGGTATCCGCAGACCCGAATGGGTGTGGAACAGGTTTTTGTGGATGGATTTACCAGGGCTCGAGCCTATGGGGCAGCCTGGAATGAATATAATGCCTTATCTAATAGAGCCAGAGCTTCGGAACTACCTCCTCGCCGCGATTTGGCATTGGAGGCACTATGGGAAATCCTAAGAGGAGATCGATTTGTTACTTGTCATAGCTACGTGCAGTCGGAAATAAACATGTTAATGAAGGTTGCAGAGCAATTTGATTTTCGAGTTCAGACCTTCACCCACATCCTGGAGGGTTACAAAGTAGCAGATAAAATGCACGCCCATGGTGTGGGAGGGTCCACTTTTTCCGATTGGTGGGGTTACAAGTATGAAGTTATCGAGGCTATTCCATACAATGCCAGCCTGATGTCAGGTGAGGGTGTGGTTACCGCCATTAACTCCGACAACGCTGAAATGGGAAGGCGCTTGAATCAGGAGGCTGCAAAATCTGTAAAATACGGTGGTATGTCAGAAGAAGATGCCTGGAAGATGGTTACTCTGAACCCTGCCAAATTACTCCAGTTGGATCATAGGATGGGGAGTATAGTAGCGGGTATGGACGCCGATCTGGTATTGTGGACCGACAACCCCTTGTCTGTCTATGCCACCGTAGAACAAACCATGATTGATGGTGCCGTATATTTTGAACGCATTAAGGACGAACAACATCAACAGGTAGTGGCTGCCGAGCGCAATCGCCTTATTCAAAGCATCTTGCAGAGTGGTGAAAAGCCCGGTGCTGCCACCGCTAAGCAGTCCCCGCCTCAGTTACAGTGTGAAGATCTAATTTATGAAAACTGAAGCTATGAAATTTCCATTTACACAAACTCTGTCTTTGCTGTGTATTTTAGTCATGAGTGCATTTGAGGTATTTGGTCAGGTGGTAGCGCCTGCACCCCCTCAGTCCCAACCTATTGCCTTGGTTGGGGCCACGGCGCACATCGGCAATGGAGAAATTATTGAACGATCGGTAATCATTATAATAGACGGCAAAATTTCGGAGGTACTGTCAGCAACTGATGTGGACCGACGGATTGAAGGATATAAGATCATAGAAGTTGGAGGGATGCATGCCTACCCTGGATTGATATTGCCAAACTCTGAACTAGGCCTCTCTGAGATCTCGGCAGTAAGGGCCACTATCGACCGGGCTGAGCGAGGTGGTTTGAATCCTAATGTACGCAGTATCATAGCCTACAATACCGATTCTGAGATTATACCCACCATGCGATTCAATGGTATCCTTATGGCGCAAGTAGCTCCGGTTGGAGGATTAATATCGGGAAGTTCAAGCATGGTACAATTAGACGCCTGGAATTGGGAAGATGCTGCCTTTAAGGTGGATGAAGGAATTTACCTGAACTGGCCCTCCAAGTTGCTACCGGCACGCTGGTGGTTGGGTGAAACTGAGCCGCGTAAGAATGAAAACTATGACAAGAACTTGCGGGATCTCACCAAGTTGATGACCGATGCCCATGCCTATGCCTCCGGTAACGCTCAAGACCAAAATCTTAAACTGGCAGCTATGCAAGGATTGTTTGATGGATCAAAGGCCCTATATATTCGTGTTAATCAGGCAGGTAGTATTCTACAAAGCGTGCAGCTGGCTAATACTTTAGGCGTGAAGAGGATTGTAGTAGTAGGGGGTAGCGAAGCGCTTATGGTAAAAGATTTTCTTAAGGAGAACGATATTCCGGTGATTATAGGACAGGTGCATCGTTTACCGGGTCGCAGCCATCGAGATGTGTACCTCCCTTATAAGCTCCCTGGACTTTTACATGAGGCGGGGGTTAAGGTGGCTCTATCTTACTCGGGCCGATCGTCAAGTGCTCGTAACTTGCCATTTGTAGCAGGTACCGTCGCGGCTTATGGGCTGGACAAAGAGACAGCCTTGCAGATGATAACGGCAAATAGCGCCCAAATTTTAGGTATAGACGACCGGGTTGGGACCATAGAAGCGGGTAAGGATGCCACCCTGATCATCAGCTCCGGGGATATCTTGGATATGATGGGGAATGATATGCAGTATGCTTTTATTCAAGGTCGTCAGGTAAGCTTGAATAATAAGCAGCAGGTCTTATTTCAGAAGTACAAGCAAAAATATGATAATTCCCAGGAATAGAGTAGATATAATGATCCCATTCAGAACAGCGAATTCTTGAAATAATACAAAAAATGAAACTCCGCTACCTTAAAAAACTCCAATCCATGTAATATTTATAGATCAGATGACATAATTAGTAGTATTATGTGCTAATATTTTATATCGCTTTTAAATCTTACCTCTACAGTTCTCAATAGCTTTCATTATTTTCTTACAGGCCTCTACTATTTGTTCATTTTCAATAGTTAAAGGCGGTGCAATTCGCATAGCATTGTCACAAAACAGGAACCAATCCGTGATAATCCCCAACTTGATGGCTTCATCAATGATCGGGTTTAGCACTTCATAACTCTCGAACTCCACGGCCATCATCAGTCCTTTATGACGAATGTCCAGGATGAGTTCATGTTCTAACCCCTCTTTAAATAATTCGGCCTTAGCCTCAACCTTCGAAATTAGTTTTTCCTCTTGTACTACTTTCGTTGTGGCCAGTGCCGCCGCTGCACTTAGCGGATGACCCCCGAAGGTTGTTATATGGCCTAAGACCGGGTTATGGGTCAGTACTTGCATTACTTCATGGGATGCGATGAATGCCCCAATTGGCATGCCGCCACCCATCCCTTTGGCACATACCACAATGTCCGGTATGATGTCATAATGCTCAAAGGCCCAAAATTTACCAGTTCGACCATAGCCAGACTGAATTTCATCAAGGATCAACAGGCATCCTACCTCATCGCAGCGAGCTCTCAGTGCCTTGAAATATTCCTGAGAGGCTGCTCGCACTCCTGCTTCACCTTGTATCGTCTCGACGATCACGGCCGCTGTATACCCATCAATGCGGTCGAGATCGTCGAGTTTACCATACTTGATTAACCCTATAGCTGGTATCAAAGGCCTGTAGGCTTGTTTTAATGATTCATTGCCACAAACCGACAAGGCACCATGAGAAGATCCATGGTAAGCATTAAAGCACGATACAATTCCTGTTTTTCCTGTATATCGTTTAGCTAGTTTAAGCGCGCCTTCTACGGCTTCACTACCGGAGTTTACCAGGTAAACATTATCCAATTGACCGGGCAGTGTCGCACAAATGGCTTGCGCCAATTTTACTTGTGGGGATTGGATATACTCCCCGTAAACCATGAGATGCAGATGTCTTTTCAACTGCTTCTCTACGGCCTCCACCACTTTTGGGTGTCGGTGACCTACATTGCTCACTCCGATACCGGAGATAAGATCCAGGTACTTTTGGCCGTCGGCTCCTTCTAGAAATATGCCCTGAGCACCGTCTATTTCCAGTTTTAAGGGTGTACTGCTAGTTTGAGCCAGGAAATTCTGAAACAATTGTCGATTTGTTAGCATGTAGCAAATCTAGCTACAATTGCTCAGAATTAAAGCTTTGCGCTTTTAAGTTAGTGTTACGGACAGTGATTACTCTGTTTCTGTTACAAAGTCATCGGACTCCACAGTGGCTTGGCCATCTTGAATACCTTCCCAGGTTATTTCCATAGAGTCTTTTATGGCAGGCAGTTCTTCACTGCTCTGAGCGGGGGTCTGAAAAGCAAATGCTACAAATGCGGTCAGACCTATGGTGGCGGCTAGTATCTTTTTCATAGTTAAGTATATTAAAAGGTGATGTAATTAGTCAATCTCTACTCGATTTCGATTTCTGCGTCGTTATCATATTCAGCAGTTAAATCGTCCTGGTAAATTTCAATATCCTGTTTTTCGATTTCGGTAAACATCTCTTCAGAAGGATCTTCACATCCTATTAGAGCTAGTGCGAATAAAGCAGTGCAGATGGTGAATAACTTTTTCATAATTTGTAATATTTCAAGAGGGTTAAAAAAAAACATGCAACTAAGTTAGGTAGGGGGTGAGCAAGCTTCCAGACCATATAGCGGTCTTTAGTTACAGGGGTGGGATATGCCTGGTCAATTGGTTAGTTTTTGCCTAAAAATCTAAGAATATTAGTGCCACTCATTAAATATGTACCAAAAATATTCTGCGATCTCCCATACTTTCCAAGGTATCAATATTAAAAAAGTATAATTCAATTATTGAAACCATAATAATTGTACATATCCAAGTATGCTATTCAACAGCTACATGCTGGAACCTGCTAAATTCATAGACATTTTAAGTCCACATTGGTGGGTAGCAAACAGATATTCAAGGGGCAATTCTTGGTTTTTGGCAACCGTTCTGAACTAATTACTTTTTTGTAGGTTTACTAATAGGAATACTTTTATTGTAATGAGAATTTAAAAGCATTCTTGTTCAGGCTTTGCCTGAAGTAATTTTAGTCTCATATCCCCGGTTTGCCAAAGCCGGGGATTATTTTTATGGTAGGTATGAATACGAATCTGTGATGACTTCAATATCGTCGGAAGAACTTATTTCCAAAGCCTGAGATGTAATAATATTGATGGAGTGCTTGTTGGTGTCGCCGTCAATTATAATCAGCAGAGTATCGGCCAAAGGGGATTCAAGCAGGGACCAAGATCCCGCATAGATTATACTATCGATTTGCGTAGTACAAAAGATAGCTCCAGTGGTGAAATATAAGGTAGTACTGTCTTCCGTAGCTTCATCAAGAATAAAGGTCAGCTGATTGTCTTGGTCGCACATTTCCACGGATGGCCCTAGGATCCTATCATTAAAGTCCCAGGTTTTTGCGGAATCAGCAGCTAGCAGGCGCTCCAGTTCTGCGATGGAGAAACTGTCGTTTTGGTCCTCAGATATACAGGATATTAGGATAAGTATGGAACAGAAAAGTGGCAAAAATATGCGGCTCATAGTTAAATCACTGTGGTGTAAATTTACATCAGCAAAAGTATTATTAAAATTTTCCTGAAATAACTATCTTCCCCCTGCCATGGCCCTAAACTATATTTGGATTGCTTTTTTTATCATAGCTTTTTTAGTAGCGCTGGTGCGCTTGATCTTTTTTGGGGATACAGAAGTTTTTCCGGCCATAGGTTTATCTACTTTCGAAATGGCCGAAACTGGGTTTCGAATTTCCATTTACTTGACAGGAGTGATGGCCCTTTGGTTGGGGTTTATGAAAATTGGTGAAAAAGGAGGGATAATCCGGGCTTTTAGCCGTTTAGTAGGTCCTTTCTTTGAAAAACTGTTTCCGGATATTCCTAAGGACCATCCCTCTATTGGCAGTATGATTATGAATATTACCGCTAATATGATTGGTCTGGACAATGCGGCCACCCCACTAGGATTAAAAGCAATGGAGGAACTTCAGCAAGTCAATACTGACAAAGACACAGCCTCTAATGCACAAATCATGTTCTTGGTTTTGAATACTTCGGGTTTGACTATACTACCGATAAATGTGATGGTATTTAGGGATCAACTGGGGGCAGCTGACCCTTCGGACGTATTTATTCCGATTCTTATAGCCACCTTTTTTGCTTCCATGGCAGGTTTGATTACAGTGGCCATTGTGCAACGGATCAACCTATTTCATAAAATAGTGCTTTTGTATTTGGGCAGTATCACCACTTTGGTGGTTTTGGTTATCTGGTATTTCCATAATTTACCACCCGAGCAAGCACAAGTGGTAAGCAGTAATGCCAGCTACATTATTTTGCTTTCCATTGTATTGCTTTTTATAACCATGGCTCTTAGGAAAAAGGTAAATGTCTATGAGGCCTTCATAGAAGGTGCCCAGGAGGGATTCAAAGTAGCGGTCAAGATTATCCCGTTTCTGGTCGCTATGCTGGTGGCCATAGGAGTATTCCGGGCATCTGGGTGTTTGGATCTGTTGAATCAGGGTCTGGCATCTGTGGTGGAGTTCTTCGGTCTTAATGCAGACTTTATTCCTGCCATGCCTACTGCATTTATGCGTCCTTTGAGCGGCAGTGGGGCTCGCGCTATGATGATTGAAACCATGAAAATTGAAGGAGCTGATAGTTTTGCCGGACGTCTGTCCAGTGTGATGCAGGGCACTACCGAAACCACTTTTTATGTGATCGCTGTATACTTTGGATCGGTCAGTATCCGCAAAACACGATATGCTATTACTTGTGGTTTGATAGCTGATGCCGTGGGAATATTAGCTGCTATCGGCGTGGCTTATTTATTCTTTCACTAGCAACCGGAACCTGAAAAGCACTTTTCTTGTTTAGGGCACAATGCAAAAACTTAATAAAAAAGGCCTTCTGGATTTGGCCCTCTTGGTGGGGCTGGTAGCCATCCTATTAGTACCCGGCTGGCGTCTCGCGGTAGCCTCTTGGCTACAATCAGGGTTACTTGCCACCGGACTGTTTGAGCCATCACCCCAAGTATTGGAGATAGCCCTATCGGAAAGTGATTACAGTATGACCTTAGAAGATAAGGAGGGTCGAAAAGTGAATTTGCATCAATGGCAAGAAAAGACGCTTTTCATAAATTTTTGGGCAACATGGTGTGCACCTTGTATTGCAGAAATGCCAGGCATAAGCCAATTGTATACTAAAATGAAAGAGGACCCGAACATTGATTTTCTAATAATCTCCGTAGATGATGATTGGCAAAAAGCTAGGCAATTTACTATCGACAAGGGGTATCAACTTCCGATTTACCGGGTAGTTGACGGAATACCTCCGATCTTGTTCAGTAAATCAATTCCTGCGACATTTGTAATCGCTCCCGATGGTAAGGTAGTCATGAAACAGCTGGGAATGGCGAATTATAATAAATCTGAATTCCAGGAATTCTTAAAAAGTTTGAATGTTAACCATCCCGAATCGACTAATAGTCAAAAACACAATCGCTATACCTTCTAATTAAATGTTTAAACTCCTTTGCTGGAATTAATGCTTTTTATTCCCTATCTTAAGTAACACATTTTAAGGTAGATAAAGTTGTATCTTTCTATAAATATTACAATATTTGTAGGCCATTTTTTGAACTATGTTGAAGTCGGGTATTAATCTTCTTCTTGCCAGTGCTACCGTCCTGTCGACTGTTACCGGATCAGAAGAACTACATTCTCAATCCATAGATTTAGATAGTGTATTGCTTGAAATTTCATCTCAACCTGATGATAGCAATAAGGTTTTAGAGATCATCCAATTGGCGAAGGAAGTGTATTCCACTGGCGATTTCAATGGAGTTCTAGAATTATGTGATGAATCCTTAATACTCTCGAAGGACATTGGCTATAGCTTAGGTGCTGCTGAAACTTACTATTTATCAGCTCGAACAAATAACCAATTAAATAATCATGCTACTGCTTTGGAGCACTACAGCAAAGCTCAGCAATTTTTCCAAGAACTAAACCGCAGGGATCGATTGGCGGGATTATATAATAACGTTGGTCTCATATATAAGAACCTCGGACGATACTCTAATGCCATTGAGTTTTTAAGTAAGTCTTTCGAGTATTATGAAATTTTGAAACAGTCTTCAGGTATTGCTTCCTCCTCGAATAACTTAGGGTCGGTTTACCGTAGAATTGGAAATTATGAAAAAGCAGCAGAATCCTACTTTAGAGCTCTGAAAATTTTTGAAAGTTCAGACACAAGGACATACCTAGCTAGGATTCATCAAAACTTGGCAAATTTATATAGCGATCAAAAAGACTACAACAAAGCGTTAAAATTTAGTGAAAACGCCCTAAAACTTTATGAGGAAAGAGGTGAAACTAGAAGAAAAGCATATTTGCTGGGTAATATCGCTGGGATATTCTTGGATCTGGAAAAAATTGATACTGCGTTTACTATTCAACAGCAATCTTACAAAATCTTTGAAGAATTAAATGATCAGTTGGGGATAGCATCAAGTTTAGACAACATTGGTGTTTTATATTCCTTAAAGGGTGAATACAGTCTAGCTTCTGAAGCACACAGGAGTGCAATTGCCATAATGGATGAATTGGATCGTAATGAAAATCAGGCCAGTATGTATAGCAACTTAGCTCATGCATTAACAATGATGGATAAATATCCAGAAGCATATAAAATGTTAATGAAAGGCTTGGAAATTTCATCCGAGCAAGGTGCGCTTGAGGATAAGTTAAAAAATTACAAAAGGTTGTATGAACTATTTGAAAAGCAGCAAGAATTCGAAACCTCGTTAAAGTATTTTAAGCAGTATTCTGAACTAAAAGATAGTCTATTTAATAAAGACAAAATACGGCAAATTGCTCAGATTGAGGAAAGTTATGAAATTGATAAAAGAGAAAAAGAAAATGAACTTTTAAGACAGCAACAGGCTACTCAAATTGAGGTTATTAAAAGACAAAACTTTCAGGTCAAGGTCTTAATTGGTGCACTAATAACCTTTCTTCTTTTTGCTGTTTATTATTATCGAATCAACCAACAAAAGAAGAGAACCAATGAACTGTTAAGTGAACAAAACGAGGAGATTAACCGCAAACAGGTGGAGATTATGGCGGCTAATCAAAGTTTGCAATTGTCGGAACAGCAACTACATCAGGCCAACCAGGAATTACAGTCCGTAAATGCCCGTTTAGAATCTACCGTTAAAAAGCGCACTTCTGAACTGCAGCGAACAAACCATGAACTGGACACGTTTCTATATCAAAGTTCTCATGCCTTAAGAAGACCTATTGTTCACGTGAAAGGATTGGTACAATTGGCCAGGTTGGAGCCGGATCCTCAGGAAGTAGCAGGATTGTATGATAAACTTGACGATACGGCTACCCGCATGGACCTGATGTTAAAAAAATTGGTTATGGCCAGTGAGATCTATGTGACTGAACCTCAAGTCGAGACCATTCATTTTGATAGACTAATCAATGAGGTCTGGGACAATCTCACTGATACCTTGAAGGTTCAGACGGTTAAGTTGGAACATAAAGTACCAAGTAACATCAAGTTCAAAGCAGATCGCAAGCTGATCAAGATCATGTTCCTGAATCTGCTGGAGAATGCCATTTTTTACAACGAAGCCACCAAAAGAAAAAGGGCATTGGTTACCATTAATCTTGCCAATAACCCCAAATCAATCGATATCAAAGTGAACGATAATGGTATTGGTATATCGGAGGAAGCCATTGCCAGTATTTTTGATCTGTTCTCAGTGGGTACGGATAAAACCAAGGGCTATGGTTTGGGACTTTATATTGTTAAGAAAGCTGTGGAGAAATTACAAGGGGTGATAACTGTTTCCAGCAAACGCAACGAATACACTACATTTCATATTACCTTACCTAAGGAAACAGGGAGCTAGCTGAGTTCGTCCAGCACTTGAAATAACTGCTCCTTTTTTTTGGGGCTGACCGGTATTGACGAATCATTGCACATGATCAAGGCTCCTCCTTGCCTTTTGTCATACCTGGTTATACAATGAATATTTACTAAATGACTTTGGTGGTTTCTGAAAATCCACTAACTGAAAGTAATTCGTATTTATCCATAGTTTAGCCCAATCAAATTATTTAATTTTAATTGTTTAGAGGTTGGATTACCCTGACTTTAATTAACTAGATATGCCAGAAGTATCACTTTCAAGTAATGCTGAGAAGTTTGCAGAAAAAGCAGAGGAACTCAACTCTTTTAGTGGGTTGAAGCTTTTGCATATAAAAAAGCAATTAGCCAAGATATTGGCACAAATTGGCAAAGATGGAATTTTTGATGAATATACCAAGCATGATATTTCACATATAGATTATATGTTGGAATCTCTAGATTGGTTGATTCCAAAGAAAACCCAAGAAAAACTGACTTATTCCAATTGGCTAATGCTGACTCTTTCGATATATTTCCATGACCTGGGTATGTTAGTGACTAAGGAGGAATTTGAGGATAGACTTCAAAGTGAATTCGTGGCTTATAAGAGATCTATAGAAGAAGGACAATTTGGTTTGGACTACAGAAGCAAAATAATGAATATTAGTCCAGCCTATCGAAGGGACAGGTTCATCTATCAAGAGTTTGTAAGGAGGAGCCACGCTGAAAGAATTAAATATTGGATCTTGGATGAACCACACCCAAGTTTTAGAAATAAAATTCAAGTTGCTGAAGAAATTAAGGACCTATTATCGAAAATTGATCCTATGTTTCGAAGAGATTTGGCTCTTGTTTGTGAAAGCCATCATTTGTCTGACTTAGATGACTTCAACAAATATAAGGTGGATCAACAATATGGTACTTCATCTCAAGAAATTGTAAATCTTCACTACACTGCACTGATCCTTAGAACCGCAGATTTACTTCACATTACATCTGATAGAACTCCTTCTATTGAATTTAAACTTATTAATCCAACAGATCCTATAAGTCAGGATGAATGGGCAAAGCAGAATGCAGTTAAAACAGTCAGACCACAGTCCAAGCAGAATAAAGACGGTGAGATTGACGGGTCAATAGAAAGCGATACGTTAGAAGTCATAGCCTATTTTGAGGATGAAAATGGGTTTTTCGGATTAATATCATATATAAATTATGCTAACAAACAGTTGAAAGAAAATTTCGATTTCAATGAGTCTTCTAAAAAAGCATATGGAACTGATTTGCATTTTCCATGGAGAAAACTTGATGATTCTTCAATTCAAACAAGGGATTTTGAAAAGAGACAATTCGAATTTGTACTAGATCAAACCAAAATTTTGGACCTTTTGGTAGGCCACACACTGTATAGTGACTCCTCTGTTGTGTTGCGCGAATTAACACAAAATGCAATTGATTCTGTTAAGTTCAAAAGCTACGAGATGCAGTTAACTGATACTGCAGTTGACTTTAGTCCCAATATAAATGTGCGGTGGAATAAAAATGAAAATGAATTATCATTTATTGATAATGGAACCGGCATGACCCTTGAAATAATTGAGAATCATCTCCTAAAAGTAGGGTCATCAAGGTATCAAGAACCTGGATTTAAAAAACGATATCCAGACTTTTCACCAATAAGTAGATTTGGCATAGGTCTATTGACTTGCTTTTTAATTGCTGATGATATTGATATTATCACAAAATCTGCAGAATCTGAGAAAGCAATTCTATTAAAGATTAGAAAGATTCATGGTAAATATCTTCTTAAACATGTCTCAATAGAAAATCTCGATAGCATGATCCAAGACCATGGAACAATAATTAAACTATATGTTCGCGCTGACATTGACCAAGTAAATGTTAAGTTTGAATTGGAAAAGTGGGTTTTATTTCCCAGTAGCAATTTGCAATTGGATGATAATGGAGAAACTTATCAGATCGGCTTCAAAAATCCCAAAAAAGCATTAGAAAGAGATTTGCATCTTGCAGGATTAGATACTCAAGATCCAAGAATTAAAATAAAAGAAATTAATGAGGATGGGATATCGATGGCGTTCGCACTGGGCTATGCTGAACATTGGAAGGAATGGAATTTAATAAAACATAGAAATACAGAGGAGGAGTTCTCACTAGTGGGAACTTGCATAGAAGGAATTCGAGTAGATTTTAATACACCTGGATTTGAAGATTTAGAATATCACGTATTAGTAAACGCTACTGGAAAAAATGCTCCAAAAACAAATGTAGCCAGGTCTAATCTAGAGATTACACTAGAAAAGAGAAACCTCTTATTAAAAGTATACCAGATCTATTTACAACATATTACAAGTGAATTACAGAATCTTATTAGTGAAGGATTTTCAATTACATGGGCGGCAAATGAAGCTAATTGGATGGTGAATAATCTAATCGTTGGAAACCGCGGATTTACAGACCAAGACAAGATTAAAGTAGAGAATCTAGAATCATTTGATGAAGCTCTATCTTCCATACAGTGCCTAATCGTTGAGAGAGAAGAAAAAAGAGAATTGGTTAGTTTCAATGATTTAAAATCTTACAATCACTTTTGGACCATAGATTGCGCCTCATATTATTCAGCCAACTCACTAATTAAAGAGATCAAATCCTCAAAAACGTCTGCTCTAACTTTACTAAATACATTATTTAGTGATGAGACTTCACACCTTGAACATATTGATTGCCTTTTGTGCAATGAAATGGAGCATTCAACTGTCCTAAGACTTCTTGATAAGAGTTTTCAAGTTGATAAAATTAAAATCATCCCCGAACAGCGACGCCTAGATCTGAGATACGCTCTCAACAATAAAAAAATTTGGGAAAAGATTGAATTAACAGGAGAACGATCTTCATATGATAAACTTAATAATTGCTTTATTCAGGTTGGAGAAGTTGATATTGACAAGTCGGTTAGCGAAACGGCCATTCGCTCTAGAAATGCCTTATACATTCTCAAAGAATCTGAACTAAACAACTACCTCGTTAAATTGATTAATCAGTTTTCAAAGCGCAGCTTGGAGGATCAAATGGTACTCTCAATGACAGTGAGTTTACTTAGTAATTTCTTTTACTATAGGAATTTGAATATTGAAAAAATTGAAGAAGTTTTTAAAAGGGATTTGGAACATAATAGAATATCAGAAATTTTTTGGAATAGGGTTGATAAGCAAGAATTAATTGATACTATTTTAACAACGACATTTATAAAATATGATACTACTATTTGGCATAGGCGCTATTATTAAGACATTAATTCTGATTTTCTTAGTAACTCATGGCTAGTAAACGCAGGAGTTTCCGCCCATACAGCAATACTTTTTATCACCAGTATGATTGAAGGTGTCAGTGACTTCATGGTCTTAGGTAACAGGTTAAGAATAGAAGTTTTGAGATCCGTAAGTTAAGAGTAATATAAAGTCATAGGCTCTAAGTGCTAAAGCTACGAGGTTTTGTTCAAAGCATAGCGAGTCCAAATAGATGGACTATTGAGCCGCAATGGCCTATCCGGTGGCCAGAAAAAGTAAAATTTTTTTTACCCGAATCCCAATTTTTGATACCACCTGATGTTAACTTAAAAGTGGGGCGGGGGGCCTCCCCCCAATGGTGATATCAAAAAAAATTTATCAATCTCAATTTCTGATACTCTGGCCCCTTATCTACTCAACAGGAATTTATATTAATGCCAAACAATGCCCTACAATCTATACGCCCAAACGAATAGCCCATCAATCCCTCAAAGCTGTTCAACCTGCTTGCCTAACTTGCTCATATAAAAAGTCAAAAACACTATTGCCAGTAACAACAAGGCGCCGCCGGCGGTCATAAAAGTATCGGGAAGGGTCATCAATGCCAGGACCGGGGCGATGATAATTGGGGACAGGAACTGACCCATAAACCAAAAGGTGGTCAGCTTGCCGATCTCTTTACCCCGAATTGCAGGGGGAGCTAATTTCATGACCCATATATTGGTATTGGGAATCATAATACCCATTCCCAGTCCCAGGAATATCATGGCTAAAATGACCAATGGCAGACCTTGTGATAAGGCAGTCAGGGCAAACCCCACGGCCATCAACAAATAACCCACAGAAAAGATGAACAGAAAGCTGAACTTCCCTTTAATCTTGGCGTAGGAAACAGAAGAAATGGCGGAAAATAAGGTGCTGATGGCAATAGCCATTCCGATGAGGGCATTCTTCTCAATACCAATAGCTTTCATATGAAAGGGGATCTGCACGGGTATCAGGAAAAACAGTATCCACATGATCATGGTATTGATGAAAAGCAACCAAATTATGGAGGGGGCCTTAGTCTGTGTAATGGTTTGATCTTGATTTTTGGTGATAGTGGGCTCGGGTAAGTACATCATACTAAGGGGAAGCACTAACAGAGCAAAGAAGTACAGTAGAAAAGGATATCTCCAGCTTATATCCGCCAGTACACCGCCAAGGCCGATAAACAAGATCCCCCCGATGGACATAAAGGCGATTTGGATGCCTACGAAGTTCTGCCGTTCCATGCCCTCAAAATAATCGGCAATCAAAGTTATAGCTATGGTCATGGACATGCCTACGGCAATGCCCAACAAGGCTCTTGAGATAAGGATCCCATAAAGGTCGTCCAAATAGAACCCTCCGGTCCCGGCCACGACATACAAGATCAGTGAAGCCCATAACAAACGCAATCGACCGTATTTGTCTATAAGTCTGCCGGCAATGGGAGAGACCACCGCGATAAACAATGCTGGTATGGTAAGCACTAGTTTTACCAGGAACTCCGCCCTGGGAACCGCTGAAAAGTCCGCTGCCATTTGGGGCAATGCGGGCGATATGGTAATAACCGACATGATGGTCAGGCTGCTAACCAACAACAAGGTTAATTTCATTTTTCCACGCTGGGGGGTGTTTTTATCTACTTTCAGGACACCAGGAGTTTAGAGATCTACTACCATTAATTAATGTTGTTCAGCTTCCGCCGCCTCAGGCGGAGTAGGCATTTTGAAGGGCTCCGGTTGTGGATCTAGCGGTTTCAGATCACGGCCTGCGAGACCAGGATGATCAGCTGGGATAAAGGTCCCTCGGAACACATAGTGCATAAAGGGTATAGGCGAAACGGGATCTCCATTAGGATAGTGAATATTTCCTCGATAGGGGTTAAGATATTCCCATACTATGTCACCTTGCGGGTTAACTTCGAAAAACCGGGCTTTAGCACCTTCGGTAATAAGAGTATTTCCATTGCTCATACGGTGTGCACCGGAGATAAAGCTGCTCCAAAAAGAAACGGTGTCTTTGGCCAGGTATGTCCAGGTAGGATTTTCTGGTCCCAAAGCTTTGCTGGACTCCATAATATAATTGCCGGAATCATCCTTGGGAGGTGTAATTTCCAAAACAGCTGAGTAGTTCATGCTATCCGGTCGTCCTGGAATGTTATTGTTGTAAATAGTGAGGTTCTTTGCTCCGGGTTTACCATCTTCTATCCATCGCACATCATGTTGGTAATACAACACCTGATCGGTGGAGTCACCGCGTTGGTAGTTTTGTGGATTTCCCCATCGATAGAGAAAGTCTCCACCTTTTCCCCATCGGCCTCCGCTATGGCCAGCGGCTTCTTCTGTAGTGGTACTGTGATCTATGATGAAGATCTCGTTTAGTTCCGGCGAACTAACAGCAATTTGATCCAGTTCTGCATTATAGTAGAGGGCATTTAAATGGTAGATATCCGAGCCTCGGTTATCCAAAGTTTGGTTTCTCCAAGCCCTATGTTGGGCATGCAGGATATCAAGACTATCTTGGCTGATAGGTGGGGGCAAATCGTGACCTTTATTAATGTCCAACAATTCAGGATGATCGGCCGGATTGCCATAGTTTGCTTTATTAGGATCGTAGTCTTGGATTAGATGGTCCCAAGCATGCCATTCCCATACCACTTTGCCATGGCGGTTTCCCACCGGTTCAATTTCCACAATTTTGTCCGGCCAAATTCCTGCTTTTGGGGTCATTTCCGGTTTTCTACCAGCAGCCAGGGCTTCTTCATAAGTTTTGGCTTCCCAGGCTATGGTAAGAATATTGCCATTCGGCTTAACCGCAAAGTCATGATGGGAATGATAATCCTCAGTAGCATATTCAAAATCCCATAGTATTTTACTATCCCAACTTATCTTCTGCAGCCGGCCGCTCTCACCTCCACCGGCAAATACCGGAAAGTCCACATCAGCGACATTTTGAAAAAGAGAACCATCATCGTTCAAATAACCTCCCATTACCCCATAATTTCCTTTCCACTCATGAACTACCTGACCTTCGCGATTTACCAGGTAGGTTGATGCAGAATTAGTAACACAAAACATTAAATAACCCGGTGCCAGATTGTCAGAAGTTTTGGTGAGTCCCCTGGGAATGCCAATCCCGAACATATTGCGATCCTCATTGTCAGCTTCAGGTTTTTCAGCGACAGTTTCTTCCGTGGTAGATGGAGTACAGGCTATCAAAAACCCCAGAGTTAACAAATAAAAGGCGTGTTTTGGTAGTTTCATAGTGCTTGGTTTAGGTTATCGAGCTTGCTGCAGGTATTTATTTAAGTTGAAAACTCCGCAGGGCATTGATTTTTTCCATGGTGGGTTGAGAACTGTATTTGGCAATTAAGCTGAGTAATTGTGGGATCACCGATAAGTTTTACAAAATTTAATTACCGGAATCCGTTGAATGTAAAGAAAATATTTTAATATGTTCTCATTAAATAGCAGCATTTGAGGTAAGACGCGTGCCGCTGGAACTCTCTGCCACCAGTTTTATGGATCTCGTAACTCTAAACCAAAACCAAATTCAATATGTCC
>CBDBUW010000014.1:0-11239 GCA_965212195.1 Cyclobacteriaceae bacterium
ATGACTTTTCTATTGGTAAGATGAGGGAGACTGGCGACCAACAACGTAAGAGTGCCGCACAACAACAGCAATTCCGAGAAAAGGATGAAGAACGAGACTACAAGCAATCGCAAAAAAGCTACCGATTCTGATATCAACGTAAAAACGTTTGCACACTGGCTAGATAATTTAGATAGTGCATCCAGAGAATCTTTTAATGCATTTGCAGAAGATACGTTCTCTCCTATTCAGGTTTATTTATATGCCAAGTTTATTGGTTACGACGGTAGCATAATTTGTGTTGATGATTGGGTTAATGCTGTATACCCTAAGCCAAATCATTTAAAAGTTCTTCTCCATGAGATTGTGGAGATGCAAGAAGATATTCGTAAGTTACGAGAAGATATTGAAAACTTTACAGTCAAACGTGATGCTGGTGTAGCACGCATCGCTCAGATGCAAAAAGAACTACGTGGGACAATTGCCCAAGTAGATGCTTTTGTATCTTCTAAAGATAGAAAAGGATTGTTACTTGCAGGCGCTGATCGCGCTCTGCGTGAATTAACTTCAGTATTTAAAGATGATCCTATTGAAGGACCACTATCTGAAGCAGGAATGTCTATATGGGCTAAAATACAATTTGAGGAATAAACCAGGCAATTAGATGTTTGATCAAAATACTCCCTCTTATCTGCGGGAGATACTTGATAATAATCGAGCTGATATGCAGATGGTTTCTGATCCAGAGTCAGGTGTTCCTGTTATCGAAGGATTAGAGGACGAAGAAGAAGAATCTAATCCTGAACTGTTCCAACAACTCTTAAATCAGCAAGGTTAATAATGGCTAAAAAGAAAATGCCTCCTCAGCTTCTTGAATACTACAAGAAGAAAAATGAAAAAGCCTCTGGTAAGAAAGAGGACGATACTGAGGATATGAAAGGACAGAAAGCAGAGGAGATGGCCAAGAAAGGCTTAAAGTCTGCTAAGGCTGCCAAGATTCATAAAGATAAGAAGTAATAAAATAATACTAATGATGCGTCACTTTTCCGAGGAATAAAAATGGGATTTAGTGCAGATGCTTATTTAAAGACGTTTAAGGACGTCGATAACTGGTGGAAAGACGCCAAGAAAAAAGGCATGGCTGGTGGTAAAGGAATTTACTACAAACAGCACGGCAGAGATACCTCAGGCTGGGAGAAGGGCTGGCTGAAAGGTATGAACAAGAAATATAAAACAGATAAGACAGATGTTGGACAGTTCAGCAGAGATGAGTATGCAAAATATCATTACGATACATATGGTAAGAAAGAAAAGCGTTTAAAGAATAAGGATTACAAAAAGAATTATGCTAAGAGTTTAGAAGGTACTTCTACGCAAGATGCAAAAGTAGATCTCACTACTTTCCAAACGCTACTTAATAAACTTGAAGGTTCTAAGAAACGTCAACAACGTCAAAAGTCTGTTGAAGGACGCCGTGATATTTACGCTGGTGGTTTAGCCAGTATGATGACCAACTTCTAACGAAATCGAGTACTATTTATTTAGTACCTGTGATATTACGTGTCTTCTCATCTACATCTTGCGTATCGACGTAACGCTAAAGCAGCGGCTGCGAATCATCGACTACGCAAGTCAGATCAAGAAGAAGTATTTAAGCGTGCAAGAGAAGATTTTGGCTTCTTCTGTGAATATGTAGCTGATAAGCCCCCAGCAGAACATCATAAGGATTGGCATCGACAGCTGGTCACAAAAGAAAGTAGTTCTTGTTTATCTTTAATTGCAGGACCAAATATTGATTTGCTTGGTCCCAGGGGATCAGCCAAAAGTACTGTTCTTGGTTTATATACAGCCTGGGCAATTGGTATTCATACAACGTTAAAAAAGCCACTGCAAATTCTGTATCTTAGTTATACAGTTGATATTGCACGTTCTAAATCAGCAACGATTAAAAGGATCATTGAATCTAAAAAATATCAAAACGTTTTCCCTACCGTTAAGTTACTCAAAAACGTTACAAGTAATGAGTACTGGTCAATCGACCATAAGTTTGCAGGTATTGATACGACAGGCGAAGAACAATTTACTTTATGCGCCGCTGGTCTTAAAGGTTCAGTGACCTCAAAACGCTCTCATCTTGTGATCATTGATGACCCTGTAAAGTCCGCTGCGGATATTGGAAACCCAGATATTCGCAAGATGATGCAGGATAACTGGAATGCTGTGATTGCACCAACGATGTTTGAAGGGGGCCGTGCGATCTGCCTGGGGACACGATTCCGTCATGATGACATCCATGCGACAACGTTCTGTCCGCAGAATAATTGGACACAGATCGTCCTATCAGCGATCTTAAATAACCCGGAGACAGGCGAAGAAGAGTCATACTGGCCCGACATGTGGAGCCTAGATTACCTCAAGGAGAAGAAGCGACAAGCACCAATTGCTTTTTCGTTTCAGTACATGAATCAAATCGTCAGGCAAAATGAGTTGTCCCTGGCACCTGAGTTACTTGTCAAGGCAGAAATCGCCACAGAGTTTGACTGTCTTGGTATTGGTGTTGACTTGTCAGCTGGTGTCAAAGAAAAGAATGACTATACCGTCATGGTATTAGGCGGTCGAATCGGAGATAAAATTCACATCATTGATTACAGAAGGTTGCGTGTTATGGGCAACTTAGAGAAGCTTGATGCAATGAAAGAACTTTTAAATGATTGGTCAGTGATTGGCCGTCAAGATGACGGCCTGTACTTTCCAACGTATTCAACATGTGATATCTGGTCAGAAGCAGTACAGTATCAGGCATCCCTGGAAGCAGACTTTAAACGAGTTTGTTTACAACAAGAAAATCTTTATAACTTGATTTGGCATCCAGTCAAAGGTTTCCGTTCAGATAAGTTGGCACGCTTTAGGGGCATTATGGGAATGTTTGAAGATCGTAAAATAATATTTAATAGATACCGTAATTTTACAAACATGTTTGAAGAGCTTACCAATTTTGGTGTCAGTTCTCATGATGACTGTGTGGACGCATTGGTATGGCTTGTCAATGGGTTAATGAAACGCGGTAAAATACAAGTAGATTTCTAATGGAACAATTTGTTGCTGTTGGTCTAGCTGCTGTTACTGGTGGTGGCTGGTTTATTAGTAAAGTCTTCGGGAGGATGAGAGCCTTGGAAGACCGTATTGATCGAATGCCTCTAGAGTATGTCCTTAAGCAGGATTATATTCGGGAGATGGAAAAAATGAATGTTGAATTTCGCGAAATAAATGATAAGCTTGATAAACTTGTGGAAAGACTCCTTTCCAAATGAGCTATTACGTTGAAGTAGAAGAAGATCAAAGCGGTGATTTATTTATCCCGTTACCAGAAGAAGTCATTGAAACTCTTGGCTGGCAAATGGGAGATTTATTGACCTGGGATTTAAAAGGTGACGGTATTGTTCTCCAGCGTTTAAATGGAGAAGGAGGTTATGAACCGTTAGAATAATAAAAAGCTTTATTAGATATGTTAGGCGGACTTTCTACTCAAGGCGGTTTCATGGGAAACGCCGGAGGTTTGGCTTCTAAATTTCCTCTTGGACTTGTAGGTGAGATTGGTGGTCTTAATTCAGAGATTGCCGATCAAATGAAATTAGATGAATCAATGGGTTTAGCCGGTGCTGTTGCTGCTAATCCTTATGGTGGTGTTGTTGGTTCTTTAGGACTTGGTGGCGGTGGTACTCAAATGGGTAATGCCGGTGGTTTAAACATGGGTCTTGCCGGAGGTTTAATTGATCCAATGACCATCAAGAAAGTCTTCTGATGGCACAAGACGATAGCAAATATACAAAACCAGGTTTACGTGAATCAATTAAAGATCGCGTAATGTCAGGCAGTAAAGGTGGCAAGCCTGGTCAGTGGTCTGCGCGTAAAGCTCAGCTCGTTGCTTCCGAGTACAAGAAAGCTGGTGGCGGGTACAAAGGTGGAGAAGGAAAGAAACAAAAGTCTTTAAAGAAGTGGGGTAAAGAAGATTGGCAAACTAAAGATCAATATGAAAAAGGAAAAAAAGCAGCGACTGCAGCTAAGAAAGCTAAAGGTAAAAACTAATGGCAGACAAAGCAATTCAATCAGACGGTACTACTAAACGTTACCTTCCCAAGAAAGCATGGGCGTCTCTTTCAAAAGAAGAAAGAGAAGATACTGATCGTAAGAAACGAGAAGGTTCACGTGAAGGAAAACAATTTGTAGAAAATACAGATAAGGCAAAAAAAGCTGGCAAAGCTGCTAGACTCTACAAGAAAAAATATTTGAAAAAATGAGGGTTGAAGTAAGAGAATCTCCTATCCATGGAAAGGGGGTTTTCGCAGTTGAGGAAATCCCTGCTAATACTCCAATTTCATTTTTATGTTGGTGGCATCCACAAGAACGCTGGTGGCGTGTAAATCAAAATAGTATGTCTCCCTTTATTAATCATTCTTTTAATAACAATTGCATTGCTCTTCTCAATGAAGATATTGAACAATACATTGTTACTACATCTTGTATAGTTCCAGTAGACACGGAACTTACTTTGAATTATGAACTATTCCCCACAGGGTTAATGAAAGCAAGTGAGTATGACCCTCCTCTTGTATAGAGCTGTTAGGATATATAGATCAAAGACTGGTAAATAATGGCCGAAACGACTGCCCGTCTCCAAGAAATTATTAACGCATACATTGAGCGGGACGGTAGCCAGTACGTCGATACTGGTATTGTTGCAGGTCATATTGCACAAATGAAATTATTTGGCATCCGTCAGGGTGTTGAATTCTTTCCGTCACAGGATAACTTTGGTAATCAACGCAAAGATTTTATCGATAAAGTTGTCAAATATAACAAACTAGATACGCGTCTTGATTCAATATGGGATTATTTCCTATGTGATGGAAAAGGGCTTTTTTATATTCGGCCTACTAAGGCTAATTATCGTCTCTATTATTTTCGTAACCATGAGTATCGCAGTTATTACAATGTCGATGGCGAACTAGAACAAGTCGTCATTATCTATAGCTATAAAGTAAAAAATCAAAAAGGAGGTATGTATCAGGACATTGGTCTTGGAGGTATTGATACTCCTGGTGCTCAAGCACAAGCTGGATATGGTTTTAATGAAACCCCAGGACAAAAACGATACATTCGTCTTTCAATTAAACAAGACACTATTGAAGAGACTCATTCAGAAGGTGAACTGTCTTTTGACAACATCAATATGATGACGCCAGGGAAAACAAAAACTTTCCCTAATGAACTTCAGTTTATTCCTTGCGTTGAAATTTTCAACAACCCCAAGGGTTTCTCCATGGAGGGAAGCGGGGAGTTTGATCAGTTAGCAAACCATATCGTTACCCATGATGATTTAGTTCGCAATATGAAGAAGAACTTGCAGTTCTTTGGTAATCCAACTCTGCTGTCTTCTCGTCCTAAAACTGACTTGATGGAACCAGGGAATGAGTCTGGTCCTCAACGTCCATCAATTGCGGCTAACTCTGGTTTCCAGAGTATGTCACCAATGTCGCGTTCGACATTTAAACAAGATCCCATCAGCCGTGGTGTTGATGGTCAAATGCGTGTGCCTAGAGTTATTGCAAACTTAGAGCCAAATGATCGAGTTGGTTATATTGTTCCTGATGCAATCTCTGGAGATCAGAATGCATTTGTACGGCAATATAGAGAAGAGATCCGAACAGCACTAGGAGGTGTAGATGAACTCTCAATCAGTGCAGGTGTTACTGCTACCGAGTATAAAAGTTTGTTTGGTCGTGTGGCAGCCACCAGCAAGAAGAAGGCCAACTCAATTTATTCCCATGGTTTAGCTCGTTGTTTTGAACTAATCATCTTCCAGGAAGAGAAGATGTTTAAAGATACGTTAGCTCGTGCAGCAAAAATTGAAAAGCCAATTCCTTTATCACCTGGTGCATCAGAAGAAGAGCAGCAAATGTATCAGATGGCAATGGCTGAATATAACCAGCGTGTCACTGGATTAATGAAAGCGTGCGTAGAAGCACAGATGATTCCACCTGGTGTTATTGGTTTAATTCCTGATGGTGATGTATCTATGCTTTGGCGTTGGCTTGGTCCTGTTTATGAAGAATCAACGCAAGATATTTTGAACAATTCTATTGTTGTTAGAAATTTACAAGAGTTAGGAGTTGATAGCATAGAAGCACTGAAATATCTTTTCCCATCCAAAACAGATGAGGAAAGAGCGGAAATGCTTTCGGGCTTCCCGTTCAGAATGGTTAATGAATTGCAAGGCGCATACAATAGCTTTGCAAAATTGGTTGGGGGGATGATGCAGACTCCCCACCCCCAAGCTCCAGATTTGCCAATGGCAGCTGACCCGAGATTGGATTTAACCCCTTATCTGTATCGAACTCTTGAAGCGTTACAAAAGGAGATGAGTTATGCAGGACGCTACCGTCCAATCGATCCCACAGACGAACCCCCAGTCAGTGGCACCAAGCAACTACGTGGCGGCAGCACCGGCAGCTCCGGCTCCGGCAGCCCCGACGACACAGGCACCAGTGGGGACGTACTACCCCCAGGCAGTACCTCAGACGGCTCCTCAGGGAATTACCAGTTACCAATCGAACCCGTCTCAATTCGCCCCCCAATCCCAGGGGACGAATCAGGGGAACCCATGGGAATCGGCATTCAACAAGGTGGTGAACCTACTGGGCAGCCCGGTGCAATCCCCGTTCCAGGGTCAACCATCACAGGCCCCGGTTCAGGCTCCGACTCAGTATTCCCCGGCAAACTGGGGCTCACAGGCTCCGGCCCTGGATCCAACCTTGGGACAATCGGCTCAGCAGACCTGGCAAACAAGCCAGACCTCATCGCCCAACTATTCCCAAACTTCATCGATCAGCTCCTTAGAAGACGTAGCGGATCTGCTGGAGTGGAGTCCGGAAAGCCGGATGGTGGTAAGTAACTACGGCACTGAAGCACCTGCAATTCTGAATCAGTACGCACTGAATTTAGAAACGATGCTGGATAGTGCTGTTGATTGGGGTCATGAAGCTACTGACACCCTGATGGGTTATGCCGATTTCGCTGTTAACGAGCATCGTGAAAACCTTGCTTACAACGAAATCCTGACGAATCCTGACGTTCTGTCTGATTACACCCTGGAGTATTTTGGTCCTAACGGTCCTTGCCCGGTGTATGAAAACGAGGCTGAATTAGAAACCCCTGGTTACCCGACTCAGCAAATTGCTGGTCAGAACTATGGCATGCCTGCTCCCCCTCAGGCTCAAGCTCCTCAGGCTCCCCAAGATTTCTGGGGTTCCTTTAAGCAGCAAATGGATGTTGATCCCACCCAAGCATGGCGTGTGATTAACCAGGCTTCTCCTCAAACCATGGCTCAAAAACTGTTTGTTATGGAGTGATCTAATGATTGCAGGTAAATATGCACAATTAATGGCAAACCCTGCAGCATCTATGGCTCTCGGCGGCGGTATCGCTGCCGGGGCCTCTTTACTTGGTAATCAAGGAGAAGATAAAAGCGATGGTCGCCAGGCTCTAGAAGCTCTTGGTGCTGGTGCTTTAGGTGTAGGTGTTGGTGCCATGTTACCCCGTATTGCTAAAGGAGCAGCACAACGTGCTACTGCTGCGGGTCGTAACTTTACTGATGAAATGCAAGGTGTTCAATCTCCTATGGGAGAACGTGAACGCGCTACAGCTCAAGCCCGTGCAACGGGTGCACGCGGTTTGATGGATGCAGGAGTATCACAAGAAGATGTTGCTAAAGCAGCTGCCATGGGTATCCGTGGTGCACAAGTTTTAACTAACACTGCTGCTGCTGTTGGTGGTTTAGGTCTTGCTACTGGTTTAGGTGGCATGGTAGGCGGTGGTGTTGCCAACATTGGTAATATGGCTGGCCTTGGCATTGATCCAGAATCACCTGGTTCAAGTAATACCACTAACTCACGTTTAAATATGAAATCTTATATGGCAAGCCAAGCAATGGGAGGCTCACTGCTTCCTTATGCAATGGGCGTTGGCATGTAGTAATTAGCACTTAATATATTTAAGACTGCTAAACTTTTATTTAGATAGGACTATAGTTCTAATCTTTCGTCCCGACAAATTTTCCCGAGACACTGGAGGATAAAAGAAAGTGTTTTTAGACAACGACTTTCCTAAAATTTTAGGTGCGGAGCTTTACCGTCCGCATCCCGCATATATTTGCGAAATGGCTGTGGAGCCCGTGGTTGTCCACGACTTCACCTCTCAGCCTGGCCAAACTGTTCAGCTCGACCGCTATAAGTTCTGGGGTACCCCTGGTACGAAGGACTCCCGTGAGCGGGTGTCTGACCAGACTATTGGTACTGCTAACAGCCGCAACATCACCAAGGAGAAGGTGCTTGTTGTGCTGAAAGAGTACACTGGCCCTGCAGATCCAGGTGATCCTACCCAGCCTTCTACTTTCAAAATTGCACGGGAGACCCTGGTCACCGCGCAACGCCTGCTGCTTGACACAGGCAACCTGAACATGTTCCACCAGTCAATCGGCAGCTTGACGCTGTTGGATGACTACCGCCGTTGGCGTGACCGCGTCTTCATTGACGAACTTGCTAAAGCTGAGGCCCAGGGCCAAGCTAGCAGCACCCAGGGTGGCTACTACTTCGCTGGTGACAAAGCCAAGGATTCCCAAGGCCGTGTTGCCTACACTTCTGCTGAGTACACCGCACAGGTTCAGCAGTTCTCTGTCCGTACCGACCTCCTGGAGGTTGTGAAGGATCTGCGTAAGCGTAACGTTCCTACTTTTGCTGACGGTCTATATCGCTGTATTTGCGATCCCGTCTTCATGATGCATCTCCGCAGGGACGAAGACTTCCGCGAGATCGCCCGTTATGCAGGTAATCCTGGTCAAGGCATGTACATGGCTAACCCCATGATGCCTAATAGCACCAGCTTCTACATGGGCCCTCAGGCTGGCCAAGGCTACTTCCTGGCTGGTGAGCCTGTGATGCCGACTGGCGTTCAGTTTGAAGGCGTTAAGTTCTTCGAGTCAACCAACTTCCCGACCAAAAACGTTACCGCTACTTTCGACAACAGCACCTATGCTTCTGAAGAAGTTGCCCAAGGCTATTTCTTCGGTCCTCAGTCAGTTGGTGTTGGTATCGGTGGCCCGAATGCTCAGGTGCTGATCAACAATAACGACGATTTCTCTAGGTTCATCATTCTTATCTGGCAGCTTTATGCTGGTTTTGAAGTTCTGAATAAGGATTTCATCACCACCGCATTTAGCTTCGTTGCTGATGACGGTGTGGTTTGATTTTTAAAAACGTAAACATAAACGAGGATACATTCGATGGCATACTTATCTGCTAAGAAAATCTACCCAGGGGACATGACCGAGCCCCTGAACGGCTGGTATCAAAACATCGATACCACTGGTGGTCCTGTCAATAACGCTTCTAAGGCAGGCCCTACTTCTGTTCTTGCTAATCCTGGCTGGCAGTTCTATCAACTGCGTGGTTACGTCCAAGTGACGACAACCACTGGCCAGGGTTTCACCCAGGTTTCCCAAGTCACCATTCCTTCTCCTTATAAGAATGATGAGACTCGGACTAACATCACCGGTTTGGTGGTGAGTGCAGACGCTGATCGTCCTGCATACGTTTATCGCACTGCTGTTTCCGTGGCTTCTGGCTGGGGCGATGGCCGTGTTGCAGAAGATGGTCTGACAACCTCTGGTGCTACTCAGGTGATTGGTTTCGGTCCTGGTACCGCTTCCGCTCCTGTTAGCTTCTCTGGTGTTGTTGAAGGCGCAAACATTACTGCTACTGCAACTAATCTTGCTCCTGGCGTTGGCGGTTTAGGTACTAATCCTTTCCAAACTGCTACCACCTTGACTGATGCGATGCTCTATGAAGAGTTCACCGCTGATCAAGAGTTCCGTGTTTATTCCAAGGCAGCTACCAACTCCACTTCACTGAATGGTGGTTGGGCTATCTCGGATGCTGACGCAGCCGCTGGCCGTTTTGGCTACATCTTGTGTGAAGTCTGCTTCATCCGTCCTGATGTGCCGGTTGAGTACGACGACATGGAGCAATACCTTCCTTATAAGGTTGCTTCTAACTATCCTGGCTATTGATAGTTAATTAGAGTAGTATGGGACCAGTGAATAAATAGCTGGTCCCTATGCTCTATCAGCACAAAAAAACCAAGGCAAGAATTAAGGTTGTTACTGAGTGGGATGATGGCGATTGGTTAATGGTTGAAGACCAAGACGGACGCATCTTTACTGTATATAAAACCGAAATTATTGAGGATCCTGAAGCAACAAAAAAAGTTAAAACACTGCAAGTTAAAGATGTTGCAAAAGGAGATGAGCCACGTAAGTTTCCAACTGATACTCGATTGAATATCAATGGTGCTACAGCTCAAATGATTGCTGATCACATCAAAGGAGTTGGCCTTAAGACTGCGAAGGACATTAAGGACTTACAACTTTCTTTGTCAGGCGAAAGATTTAACAGTCTGGAGCAGTTAAGGCAAATTCCTCGTGTTGATTGGGATTCAGTATTTGCAGCTGATTTAATCCGTATCTGATAGAAAGCCCTTTGGGGCTTTCTTTATTTGTGCAGATTATAATAAACAAATAATGACGGTGCGCTGTGCAGCTATCAGAATTCAATAAAAGCCGCATTAGATATCACCTGGGTTACTACGTTACTAGTGTCCCAGCAGGTGATTATGCACGGCTTGAAGAAGCAATGAATTCCGTTCCGGATTCAACCTTCAATGACAAGATTATCTATCAGATTAATCGTTGTGATGCAGCTGAACGTAAAACTCAGTTAGCATCTTTTGAAGATGGCTTCCAGCCTCCTAGCACCCGAGTTGAAGGTATTGTTGGTGACGTTGATCGTACGATTCGTTCCAGCAGTGTCAAAGAAGCTTTAAAAGTTTGGGACGAAGTTTATCTGTATGAGACTAACCGTCTTGCACAGATTCTTTATGTTGCAAACTACAAGGATCCTTTCCAGGCACGTTATCGTTTTGAGCGTTCTGGAGCTGAATTTATTCAAGCTTTACCTGGCCCCGCTGATACAGCAGTCGGTGCAAATATCTATCTCAACCTTACCTATCGCTGATCATGTACGGACTTGCTGGTAAATTTCTTCAAGGCTTAGCTCAAGGTGCAAGGCGTATTATTCCACAACGTCGGTTTGCGCCAGCGTCTTTAATCGATACTGCTACTAGTCCAAAGACGTATCAAGGGTTAGCT
>CBDBUW010000015.1:0-698501 GCA_965212195.1 Cyclobacteriaceae bacterium
CTACGGAATTCCGGTTTCCAGAAACTGAGCTTAATGGCCGTGTATAAATTGATCCTGTTGCTGTTACCGCTAAAAAGTCCTGAAAAGGCGTTGGTAGAACCTAAGACCAAAGGTCCCCAGCGCAAATAAAGGCCTACCTGAGTTCCGGAGAGCGAATTGGTGTATAAAGGTAAGGCTGCACCAAAGCGCCTTTTTTCATAACGGAAGGTCAGGGCATAGCTGCTGGGATTTCTTACTTCAAATAGTTTTCTTTCCCCACCACGCAATCCAATAAAAGGTGAGAAATTCACATAAAATGGACCCTTAATGTGATAGTCGATTTGGAATGCCAGGGTAGCGGGTAATTTAACCTTAAAAGTAGGATCGGTTTCTCGTTCAGTAAACAAATTATTGAGGGTGTCCGCCAGCTCCTCCACCGTCTCTATTTCCCTAAATGAATTCAGGGAAAATTCATCGACATTAACGCTGTAGTCAAAACTGTCCTCCGTTTTGTTGAACTTTAAAGTCCCTTGATCGATAAAAGCTAGCCCAACTTTAAAGCGATAACCCGGATGGTAGTCCCAGGGATTCTTTTTGGGATATTCCCGGGAGTCGGCAAATTCATACTCTACTCCGATATTAATACCAAACGAGGTGTTTTGGAAAAAGTCAAACTCTCCGTCAAAGGTCTGCTGAAGGTCATTGCTATATCCGAACTCTAAGCTGCCGCTCACATTCACTAAGGTATCCTGATCCTGCACCCCAAAGCTGAGGTTACTGAGTCTGATATAGCCGGACCCTACCGCGGTGATAAGTTTTGGGGTGATACCCACCCGCAACTTATGATTATTTTTGTGTAGCAATTGCCGTGCATATGTAAAGTTGTATTCAATCCAATTATCCACAGTTCCGTCCACAGAGGCGTTGCTAAAAACTTCTCCGATGAGCTCGGGGACGTCAAAATCATTCCTTAAAAGTTCACTTATACGGTTATCTCCGGTTTCAAGATTGGTTTTGGTTCTGACCCGCATAGAAAACCCCAAGGCTGACACACTATCGAGACTGACAATGGCTGATGGCAGTATTGCTTGTCCGCTTACCAGGTAATCGCTCTCGCCATCCTCTAAGGTTCGGAAGAAGCTTCCCTCTCCCACTTCGTTGACTTCATTGGCTATTTTAAAATTGGTGAAGAGGTTGGCATTAAATCCGATTAGATCAGCACCGATTATACTTACATCCACCTTATAGGGTGTGGTGGCTATGGAAGCCGGATTGATCTGCATACGGTTGACGCCTGCGAAGTTATCGGTGTTGTAGCCGGTCCAGTCCTGGGCCCAGTTATGGAAACCCATCAGTATAAAACCGATGGTCAAGAAAAGAGCAAACCTATTCCTATTAAAAAAGGACATCTTGTTGTTTATTTAGGTTAAAACCTATGGTAGTGAGTTTGATAAGTTATCGAAAAATTTTCAATAAAAATACTGTATCTATTTAGGGAACTCGTACCAACAAGATCACTTACAAATATGACTTTATGCAGGACTATAGTGATTTGAGTTGTTCCCACATCTCTTGTGTCATCACCCCTCTGAACCCGGCGTGGTCCTGTCCGGTATCCGCGCTGGAGTGCATACGGGCGCTGGCCCGGTAACTGCTGCAATAGCTGTCATTACATAGAAAGGAACCCCCTCGCTGCACTCTTTGGGGCATATAGGGTTGGCGAGGGTCAAAAGCTTGATCCGGCCCTTGAGGGTTAACTACCAGACCTTTTTCGGCTAGCTGTTGATAATAGTACACATTATACCAGTCGCTGGTCCATTCCCACACATTGCCCGCCATATCGTAGAGTCCATAGCCATTGGGAGGAAAGGATTTTACCGGGGCCGTGGTAAAGAATCCATCGTCTTGGGTGTTATGCTCCGGGAACTTCCCCTGCCAGGTGTTGCCGCACACCGTAATATTCTTGTTGTCGCCCCAAGGATAGAGTTTATCGATCAAACCGCCCCGGGCTGCAAACTCCCATTCTGCCTCTGTGGGCAGGCGTTTTCCGGCCCATTTCAAATAAGCCTGGGCGTCGTCCCAGGAGACCTGTACTACCGGATGAATGTCCTTACCTTCTATACTGCTCTCAGGACCTTGGGGATGCCGCCAGCTGGCACCGGGCACCCAATCCCACCATTGCGACCAGTCAAATAAATTGTTTGTTGCTACCGGCGTAAAGACCATACTGGCCGCTACTAAAAGAGAATCTGCCGGCTTGGGCGTGTCAGGAGGCAGCTGAGTTTTCAATTGCTCCCAGTCGGGCTTTTGTTCGGCAGTAGTCAGGTAACCAGTAGCCTCCACGAACTCCGAAAATTGAGCATTGGTAATCTCCGTCACATCCATCCAAAAACCATCAACTTGTACTTGATGGGCCGGTCTTTCGTCGGGACGGGCCTCTTGATCATTGTCCAGAGCACCCATAGCAAAGGTGCCGCCTGGTATCCACACCATGCCGGGAGGGCCGTCGGAAGGCGGCTGCGAAATGGTTTGAGATTGTTTGACTGTAGTTTGAGGCGTTTGGTTGGAAGTTTTCCGATCCGCTTCCGGGGTTGCACAAGCAAAGATCAGCAAACCAATAGCCAATAGTAAACCGGATCGCTGGAAATAGAATTGAGTTTTAAACATCAGACTTGTTCTGAAAAAGCAGAACTTTAAATATACAAACTAACCACAGGGCAAAAAAGTCAGGTCCAAGTTACTTAGAACCTTTTTCCTACCGCCAGGCCCATAGACCAGGAATCGTATATCCCTTCCTTGCTGTCGTAGAAGATACCCGGCGATAGCTCCCAATGTTTGCCCATTTCAAATTCATACTCCACACCAAACCTGTAGACCATGAAGTTTTCATTTTTTTCCAATTCGATGCCTGGGCCTACATAAACCACCAGACTATGTATCGGTTTGAAAAGCCCCACTACGGATATGATGAAGGGCCGCTCCCGTTCTAGTTCGGAGCGCTCTTCATTATCGATCACGTAACTAATCATTTCTAGATCGGTATGTAATCCCACTGCCCATTTATGGTTGAACCAGTATTCATAGTCAATACCCCAGGATGGGGCTATTACCGTTCCTACACGGCCTTCATCCGGATTTCCCGCGGGGATATGAGTATGGCCGATCACCAGCGAAAGTTTATGATGCTTGAACTCGTGCTCTTCCGATTGCTCAACAGAAACTTCATCATCATGTCCCTTATCATGCTCAGAGTGCTGCGCCTGTAACGAAATAATACCACAGCTCATGAAAAGCATAATAAGGGCGGCCGGGAAGGGGAATCTCATAACATCAGGGTTAACGATTCAAGGCGTTTTTGCCTATCATTTCATTCACGATCAATCTAGCAAAATCGGGGGCCTCTTTGGCTACTGATTGGGGATCTTCTGTCTTGGTCTGCCCGGTCCAGATGAGATTCTCTGATTCCACGTCGTATAGATTGGATTCCACGAAATAAGTAGTGTTGGTGGTGTAATACCCCGGATAATGAATGGTGGTATAGGCGTAATTGTAATACCCGTAATAGGTATAATCATAAACTGGAAAGGCAAAGGAAAAACTGGATCCCTGATTATAGCGGCTTTCCTTTTGCACATCCAGTACACCGATTATTAAAAGTGCATCGAATTCAAACCTTTGCACTCGTGCTTTTACCATCTGTTTCAACTCCTCCGGATCAATGTCCAATTCTTTTACGATGTTTTTCTTGCCGGCTAAGGGGAAAATATCAAAAGTTGCTGTGGCAGGAATACCTTTAGAGCGCAGTTCCCCGGCGACACTGGTTTCCAGCAGCGTGCGGTTGGACATATTGGGGGACATGACCACCACACCCAGGCTATTGAATTGTTTAGGAGCTGCCTCTGGTTTCTTCCATGACCCTACCAGCTTGGTGGTCTGACAGGCACCAAAAAGTCCCAGGATGCACCCTAAGACAAAAGTCAGTTTAAGAGATTTTATCATCATCATTTGGTATCATTCAATTTGGAAAGGTAATGAAATCACCCGGGTCGGCCATCAGTCAGCCTCTGATTTATGCAACCTTTTATAAATGCTAATTCGAAAAACATAATCGGAGATCTTAAAGTCTTCCTCTTTGCTGGAGCGGGACCGAAATCGATTAGCCATAAATACATAGTGCCAATCTCGGGATTGCACATAGGCTATACCTGTACCCAATCTATTGCGGTTGGTAAAAAAACCTCCCACCTCATTCTGAAAGGGAAAGAAAAACTCTAAATAAGTGGGGATGTACCAATACCGAGTGCCACATTCTTTGCAGAGATTCAGATTTGCTGACAGTTTATAACGGGCGCGGGGGTTAAAGTCAGTCTCCTCACTGCTAAAGATGATCTGTTGTTCCAACCGCACCAGATGATTCACGCGCAACCGCCTTTGTAAGGCTGGAATCCTTTTAAAAGAAGGCCAATCCACACTTATCCCTTGCCAGGGACGGATTTCCATATTGTTTGATTCGCTATGTAAAATAGAATAAAATAATCCAACACCTCCCAGCAAGGTGATATTCTCCCTGTAATGGTAACGAACCGATGGCCTTACATAAATCCGCTCTGAAATTCGATCGTTGAAGAAGGTCCGGAAGCCGGCGTCACCAAAATAATCCAGTTTGTCGTTGGCTATCAAACTTAAATGCAGATCCAACCACAGTTGGTAATTGTTTACATTTTTATCACTATTTACATTTTGTGAGATCAAACTTCCTGGTAGACTAAACAGTATTAAACAAAGCAGTGTCTTCAGATTCCAGTCAATTTTAATAGTATATGCTAATCTATATTTTCTCAACACTAATGTGATTTGATATCTATTTTATGACCGAAGGTATTTAAGATTAATACAGAACTAGCTATTCTTCCGCTATCTCCACAAAAGGGAAAGTGAGGATAAACTGGAATGTGGAATGGTTGGCAGATAGACCTATTTCACTTTCAAAAACTTCATTAAAGCCGTAGGCATACCTCAATCTGAGGTCTATGCCCTTTCCTCCCCGTTTCTCTTTGAACGCATAACCCACTTCTACGGGAATACTCCAGTCAAAACTTTTAAAATTATCTTCAAGATCTTGTTCCACATCCACCAAAGTGCCACTGCTCAGGCTAATCTCTGTCTCTTGTTTGGCGGAGGTGAGAAAACTGAGTTGAGGGCCGGCAGAGAAATACCACCCAGCCGGTAATCGATATTGCAGCAACAAGGGTACTTCAATATAATTGAGTTTAATCTTACTGGTGGTTTCATCCACGTCAAACTGCTCATCCAGATCTATAGGATTCGCTACATCCCGGGCCCCTTTGGGAGATAGCGGCTTAAATTCGGGAGCCAGATACCAGCGATCATTTATTTTAATATGAGTGCCCAAACCAAAATTAAGACCTATTAAACTCTTGCCCTCATCGAATCCACTCATTGTGGCAGCGTTTAATCCAATATCCAGGCTCAAGTGGAAATTTTCGGAAGCCACCTTATCTCCAAAGATCAATATAAATAATGCCGCTTGCGCCTGAGCACGTTCCGTGGTTATTATTATTGTAACTCCTGCAATCAGCAATAGTAGTATTCTTTTCATATTCTTTTAACATTAGGTTCCTATGGTCCAAAAGGACCGGCTACTGCTTTTCCTCACCTGAAATGCGTTTCATGACTGCCTGACGATATGCCTCATTGATATCAGTTTGATTGTCCAAAACAATTTCCAATAGGTAAACTGTTATGGCGGCTCCCCACAGGGCCACACCACCTTCAAAGGTGAGGTCCAGAAAAAAACCATGAAATAGATTGTCATCACCAATTATGGGATTGAATCTGAAAAATATGGACAGTGCCACCAGCACAAAGCCCACACCTGCAGCCAGCCACAGGTATAATTTTTTAGCGGCTAGGGTATCCGTCATAAGTTCCAGTTCTTCAGGATATTTTCTAAAGAACTCTACCTCATCATCTGTAATGATGATTTCCGTTTTTCTGAGATTCTTCAGTATCAATTTTCTTTGAATTCTTCTTTCTCTGCTGCGGAGGTTTATCTTTTGCGGTGTTTTCATACTTCCAATTTTAGAATCTATTTAAGCGCACTCCTGAATGAAATGGCTATTGGGATAATCGCTTACTCAACCGGTTACTAATACCTCTGGCCAGGGCATAAGGAAGCGCTATCACCACAGTTCCTACCATGACGGCGCCCATGATAAAAAGACCATGAAACAAATAGATCTGCACTATAGCATCCAGTACAATACCCATAGCCAGCACTTTTGCTATGGATCTTAGTCCGTGTTTAAGGATATCCCGTCTTCTTTCTTTCCCTAAGATTATACTCAAAATATATGGAGGCTTCTTTAAACTGGCATCCATCCTTCCATCCTTGATCCCAAAGATAATGGCCATCAAAGGTTGTACAATAAATCGAAGATGAAAAGGCCCGGTAAAGCGCTCCACTAATTTTTCGGAGACTGTTAAATCCTGAGCCTGCATGGCACCTCCACAAAGTAGCAGCAGCGTAATAAGCAGCAGATTTCTCATATCAAACATTCCATGATTAAAAAGTGAGTAACCTCTACTTAACGAAAGCCTGGAGGAGGCATCACTACATTGGTCAGTCTAAACTAACCAATTTCGTATTCCCTGCAAAAAAGAAAGCCATCTCATCCTCTGAGACGGCTTTCTAAACCAACTAATATCCGACTGTTATGTACTTGTTAAATGCTTGCCAGAAAACAGCAATTGTTCCGCTTCCTGCAATGGGTGGTACTTGGCTCCCTGTATATCACGGAAGAGCCTTTCCAGGGTGTTGGATTTAAAGTAGCTGGTTCCTCCCACGACTTCCGTGGCAATAGTTACTACCTTGATCACCGCCTGGGCCACATTGGATTTTCGGGTCAATATCTGATGTCCAAGTTCATTTTCTGGTTTAAAATCAAAATTGTTATTGATGCGTACCATGTCTTGCCAGTTCAATTCGGCAGAAGTGAGCTCGTTGTTAAGCCGAGCCATGGCGGACAATTGATGATCCCTGGGATGCTCATTTCTCTTTACCGCCTGCAGGGCAATTTGGGCGGCCCGTTGAGCAATTCCCAAATAGACCGCCATGATCAATGGCATGGCCACGGTAAGCACCACGTTCCATACCGGATGGAATTCACCCTGAGGTCTGGATAGCGCTATGGCGGAATCCGGCACGAACACATCTTCCAGTTTGATGGAATGAGAACCCGTACCCCGCATGCCCATGGTGTTCCAGTTATTCATTACCTCTACTCCAACTGATTTAAAAGGCACTGGAAAATGAAGCACCTGTGGTCCCACGGGCGCATCTTCGTAAACCGCACTAGTGATCATAATATCACCAACGGCAGATTGGCTGGCAAAGTGTTTTACAGCATTTAATAAGTAGCCACCTTCCACCTTTGTCAAGCCACCGTTAGAGTCCAGCCAGTCCTTAGCCCCAGTACTCACCAGCACCGGTTGTTCCGCAGCAATTTTTTTCAAAGTGGCTGCAACATCATGCCCCTGCTTATATTTCCATACATTGGCTGCTACCAGGTGGCTGTGCATGGATAATGCTAGCGCTGTGGAACCGCATTGCTGGCCTATAATGCGCAGCTGGTCCGCCATTTGCGGGAAGTTCAAGCCTTGTCCTCCTAGTTCCTGGGGAATTAAGGCGGCAAAGTAATTATGCTCCTTCAGGTCCTGATAATTGTCTGCTACGAAAGTCCCATTTTGATCGTACTGTTGAGCTTTATCCCCAAAATTTTTCGCTATTTGTTCCGTTAGCTCATTGCTAATTTTAATTTCTGATATCATGGTCATGGAAGAATCTTTTTGGCCTTAATGGTGTGTAGGATGGAAAGATTACCGTTGGAGGTGAAAAAGTTCCAAAAGCTAAGGCGGAGGCAAAGGGGATGGGGTTTTTGTAGTTTGGTTGGTAGCTAGTTGAGTAGACTATTTGTGCTCCTCTGCGGTCTTCGTGGCTTAGCTTGTAACTTTAACCTAAATTGTAAGTCCACTTCTGATCAGCTTACAGATTCTTTCCCATGTAGCAGCAACTGAATATCCTGGATAGTATCCTTGATATCATCGTCATTATTCTGATCATAATGCATCAAAAAATAATCTCGGACCGTTTCAAACAGGCTGAACCCTCGGGCTCTATCCTTATTATTGCCAACATATTCCAGCCACAAGTCATATACCCGATCTTCTATCAAAACCCTGGCGGAATCAAAACATGCTTTAAATCGGGGTGAGGATTCATTGATCAGCAGCTGCCGTTGGAAGGCCATGGCACCTTTAAATTCATTAACTACCTGCAGTAAATCGGGATCAAAGGTTTGGCAATCATCTACTCTGCCTGATAACAGGTTATAGTGCTCCATATGTCTGTTAAACAGTTCACTTTCATAGATTTCCATGTCACTAAAATGATGGTAGAAACTTGATCTGCTCAGGGCTACCATCATAGAGAGGCGCTCCACATTGAAAGCGGCGGTACCTATTTTGCCGAATAGGTCATATCCGGCATCCACCCATTTTACTCTTGTATTTGGTTTCACCTGCTGGTTATGGACTAGTGTACACTAATGTCTATTAAGATAACATTTCAGTCCTTACTTTTACAGCTGTTACTATAAATAAATTCCGGTCCGATTGATTCGTACCAGGCTGTTGAAGGTGATGATGACCGGAGTTTATGGTTTAGTCATTTATTGGGGAGCCGTCCTTTACCGAGGACGGCTTGTTTTTTAGACGGTGGACGGATAACGGCCAACGGCGGACGGTCGGCGGTTGAAACGGTTGACGCCTGCCTGCCGTGCTTTTCGGCAGCAAACCGGCAGGCAGGGTAGACGGTGGATGGCGACGGTAAACCTAGGGCTGAAACGGTCAACTTAATAGAGGTTTAATCGATCATTTTTACCGGGGAGTCCCCCGCCCACCCGATTTTAATTTACTAATTAAGAGTTTCGGTGGTTAAGATTGCTTAAAATAAATAACGGCTACAGTGGACAGTCCACGGAAGACTTGCTGAATAACATAAAAACCCAAGGCCGTAAAACCTTGAGCGGTCCGGTGATTGAACTATTTCAATTCACCAATCATAGGTATATTCTCAAAAATAGCTACCCGGGTAGCGCTAAGCAGATAAGATTCTATCTGCCAGAATTGGGCCGCCGCTTGAGATCCAGATTCTGATTTAACCTTCTTATAATATTTGGTCAACAACTTGTCCAGATCTGCCTTTTGTTTCAAAGCGGTACCCATTAGTTCATCGATCTTGGCATCGTCGAGTTCGAAATAATTATCGGCATAGTTCTGCAGCAATGTGATGCGGTTCTGACCCAGGGCTTTCCGTTCGGTTTCATATTCATCGTATACGGTCCAGAAGGCATCTTTGGCCTCTCCTTCAACCTGTACAAACTTAGCCACTATGGCCTTTTTCTCCATGCCGAAGGCGGATTGGATGAGATCAATTTCTTCTTTATTGGACTGCGACCATAAGAGAGCCGGTAACATAAAACTGGTTATAAGTAGGTATAATGTCTTTTTCATTATGGATATTTTAAAAAGTCTAAACTGGATTAATTACGGTATCAAAATTGAAAAACAAAGCCCACTAAGGGACCGTGCAAGTTAATATCTAATAAAAAGTAATCAGTAGTGCCTGAGGTACCAGATGAAAAATCAGTGGTTAGGTAGCGATATTGGCCCACCAATGAAAATGTATCGGTAAACCGGTATCCCAGGGAAGGTTGCACACTAAAGCTAAAATCCGAACCCACGCCGAAACCTCCGATGTCGCTGCGAAGCATGGCAAACCAGGTATCCGAAAAGTTATACAAAATCCTTCCACCAATCACCGGATCCGCAAAGGAATCACCTCTTGATATATCTCCAGTAAACACACCGCCAGCCAAATCCAGCGACATATCCAGATCCACGTCCCAGAACCGAACGCCCCCATACGCATCGATATGCCCCCATTCCTGTCCAAAGCGGTGTTTGGCAAAAACCTCTACAATGGCCAGTTTTGCTTCAATATCCACAATACCGTTCCGTGCTACAGAGAGATCATCACCCACCTTGGCAAACGTAACATCAAACATGCCTCCCCAATCTCCCTTTTGCACCTCTCCATGAAACATAAAGCCAAACTCCAGCACTTTTAGCAGATCACTGAAATCAGCGGAGACTTCCGTGCTGCCCGTCACTCCTACACCTACATCACCGGTCAGTGAGGTAAAGAATACATAAGGAGCCACTACAAATTCCCAATCATCTCCAGAATCACTATCATTTTGAGCAGATAGATTAAAGGAGAAAAGCATCAGTAAAGCAGTGGCATGAATCTTCAAATTGACTAACTTTCTTTTTAAGGTCATCACTTAAAATCTCCAATTCTATTTCATTCTCAGGGCGTATACCAAATGGGACTAGTATACGCACGTTCCTGGGTGGTTAGTGGCACGCCCTCCGGTACCTCAACTCCCAACCTTACTTTGTCATACAAGGTCCATCTGGGTGTAGGGATCTCGATAACCCGGGCATAGTAAAATGCTCGTTGATCGGCGTCAAAATCGGGATCGGTCCACACGGTAATTAATTCAGGACTTCCAATGGTATTGGTCCAGGTGGCGGTATTTATATCTACAGTGTTGCCAACGGCTGGTACCTTACCATCACTCTCAGGTGTGCGGTCACCTGACCATACCACGTCATATACCTTTTCCTGTTCATTTCCTCTTTTATCAACCCAGCCCTTCACGATCTGTATGCGATCTAGATTTCCTGAATAGGGGTCTTTTTGAGCTGCCACCAGGAATGATGGGGATTTGCCAGAAGGTGCATTGGTGAGGTCTCCACCCATGGGTACTCCCTTATAATAGCCGGCATCTGCGGGAAGTCGGCTTTTGGCATCTGAATCATTAAAGTCCCATCCACCGAAAAAGCGCACGATCATTCTGGGACCGGTGGTAGCATAGGTTTCCTTACGCATCATAGCATCAAACAAGGCTTCTCGGGTATTTTCTTTGGCCCAGACACCCTGATAACCTGCCGCAGCGGGCATCCAGCCCGAATACTCAACATCTCCAACTCTGGCCATAGGATGTTCCATACGCTTCTCATTGGGTTCCATTCCCGAATGTTTGCCGTAAAAATTATCCTCGGCCGCAGTAGACATCCCCGTATGACTGTCTGTGGCTCCTACCAGCCCAAATTTGTAGGGATTTATACCCAGCTTTTGTTCTAGCTTCAATCCTAAGAGCAGGCCACTTCGGCCATATTCATATTTGAGCATTTTATCGGTTTTCATCTCTGAAAGATCGAGATTACCCACAGCCCAGGTCTCATAATCGGCGTATTCGTCATTAGGTGATAAGAAAGGATGTGTCTCACCATCTCCTTTGATCTGGGTTACTTCATAAAGCGGTTCCCACCGTATTCGTTGGCCAGCATAGTTATTATCGATGGCTGCACCATAACGATTAGTAGTTTCGGGAAACATCCATCCGTTGCTCATATTTCCGTTGTGAGCAATGGCCAGAAGTTTACCGCCAGTCTTTGACTCATAATCACCCATCCATTTCCACAAGTCAATGGGATTGGGGCTTCCCAAAGGTGGGATGGTAGTGTAGGGCTCCACCTGTCTTGCCAGACCTCCTCCATCTCGATACACCACTACCCGGTGAAGATTAAATCCTTTGTCGGTAGAAGTCCATTCGTACCCTATGAAAGCCGTGAATCTACCGGGGTCGTTATACTTTTCTGCGGCATCAACCGTCACTTTCCAGGCAGATTCATAGGCCTCGGTGCCCGGCAATGAGGCCAGCGCTTCGGGCATGGTATTCATGGTAAGGGACTGAACGATCTCTACAGCCGCTTTAACACCCTCCTGACCTCCTGCCTGTACCATATCGTACCAACGACGACCGGTAGGATCAGCCAGCATGGACGGCTCTCCTGCTAACAAACGAGGGAAGAAGCCCATATTGTCCGAATGGTCGGCTACCACCAAAAAATCCAGCGGGCGGCTCAATTTTACCATTTGCCCGGTGGAGGACCGGATCTCTTGGCCCCGTGCAAAACGATAGGCGTCTTCCGGTAATAGTCTAGCCCCAAAGGCACCAGCATCCATAGACATACCCGTATGTAAATGGGTGTCTCCCCAGTATACTTGGGTAGGAAAGTTGCGACCGGCATATGGTGAATAATTGGTGCGTTTTGGGTAAGCATTTTGTAAGGCATCTTCGCTGGGTAGGGGATCCTGAGCCTGTGACAAATTGATGGTCATGGTTAAGGCCATCAGCATTAATGTGGTTTTATTAATAAAGTTCATAGGCGGGGTAAATAATCGAGATTCGTTTTGTTAAATGAAATATTGGTCTTTGTAATTTGATTTCTTTGTGAGATTTGTGTTTTGAGATTTATTGTTGTTTCTATTTTAATCTGATTCTATCTTAATCCCTTGGCAATGGCTTTAGCATATTGCTTAGCGGTAGTAGCCACATTCTGTGGATTCTCTATTTTGGAAGTCACTACCGCCACCAATTGCTTTTCTTCCGGTTGATCCAGATTGTAAGCGGTTGTTTCCAAGATATATGTTTTGGAAGTATAGGTGGAGATGGTGCTGGGCACATAAGTCCCATAATCTGAATATGATCTGGGATGGGCATAGTAGCCATAGAAGTCCCCATAGTAAATAGGATAATAGGCACGGTAAGATTCACCCGCGTAGTACCCGCCTTCTTCCATCACTCTGGTGGTTTCCTGAACATCTTTAATGACACTTACCACTACTCCATTGTACCCTTGATCCTGCAGCAATTTTTTAACCATCTCAACCTGCTCTTTGGAAAGCTTTTCGTCCGGTTTTAGCTCAGGCATTTTATTATAGCTTTCTGCTGCATTCATACCGCCAGACCTGATCTGATCGGCAATCTCCTCCTCAAAAGCAATGCGTGCCAATTTATTGGATGTTCTTGCTATGACCAGGATATTCTGGTCCTTTATGGTGTTGACATTATCTCTTTTCCAGGCGTCCATAACCTTCACCGGCGTGCAAGCGGTTAATAATACTAGTAAATAGGCGGCACTAAGGAATTTGTTCATATTACTGGCAATAAATTAATGTTTCTAAACGGGGTCAGGATGATATTGTTAATGGATTCCTAAATGGATTGAGGTTCAGGCTGAGATTAGGAGAAAAACAAAAACCCAATACCAAATTCCAAAATTGATCAAAATCTCAAATTCCGAATTTGAGCCAAGGGGCCCCGCCACCCACCCATTTTTAATTTACCATTTGAAGGTGTCATTAGTTGAGATTGCCAAATAAAAATATGGCACAAATCACGCCTGGGTTACGGTGGACGGTTTACGGAGGTTAATCCAACCATAAGCCGTCAACCGCAAGCCGATAAAGAAGACCCCGGAATGAATCCGGGGATTTCTTCTATTCCGTCAAAGTCACTTTAACCCGATCCAAAGTCCCGGTAAAAGCAAATGGACCACCTTCATAGTCAGGATCCACCTGAGTACCGGTATCCATGCCCACATCAAAGGTTTCCGCTAAAGAATATGTTGAAATGTGGGTAGTAGGAAAGTACTTTTCATCCACCTTTTCTCCATTCACAAACAAACTACCCGTTCCTGGCCAGGGTTGTCCCATTACCACATTTTCTTTGTCCAGTTCAAAATGGAATTTAAGTTCGGTGCTACCGGTAGGTAAAGGTGGAGAAACCAGATGATGATGTTCCCCATCCAGGAAATTGTAGTCGTAGTGGGCCCTGCCATTTTTGATATACATGGTATAGCCTCCGGTCATACCACCACAAGCCACGATCACGCCCTCCTCATCACCCTGAAGGTCGATGGTGGTCTCTATAGTGTGGGATCTACCCTTTACCGGAACTGATGCTTTCTCAGCGATTCTCACAGCTCCCGGTGCGTAATACATAAATTCCTTTTGATCACCGAAAAGCACATCGTTTACCGCGGCCAGACGTTTGATCATATCATCGTAAAGCGGATAAACATTGTTATCCCAGGCCTCCTCCTCAAAGATGGCCTTTAGTTCTTCCAGTTTTTCAGGGTTCTCATCGGCCAGGTTGTTACTCTCTGAAAAGTCCTCCTCCACATGGTAGAGTTCCCATACATCATCGGCGAAATCTCCTCTTACGTTGACGTTCCAGGGCATGCGGTTGGCATGCAGGCACACTGCTTTCCAGCCATCAGAGTAGATGGCACGGTTACCAAACATCTCATAGTACTGTTTAGTTTTTACGTCCGCTGCATCTGCTTCATTAAAGGAATAAAGCATGGACTTGCCGGTAAAGGGCATTTGTTTGATGCCATGATATTCCTCGGGGAATTCAATGCCAGCAGCCTCCAGAATAGTGGGGGCGATATCGCTGATGTGATGGTACTGTTCTCTTACTTCACCTTTTGCCTGGATGCCATTGGGCCAATGCACCACCAAATGGTCTTGTTGGCCTCCCCGGTGTTCGCTTTGCTTAAAGTACTTGAATGGGGTGTTTCCTGCCATAGCCCATCCCGCGTGATAGTGCGGATAAGTATCCCATTGGCCCCATCTGTCAAAGTTACGCATATTAGACTCGAAGGAAGTTTGAAGTCCATTTAGTACATAGGTCTCATTAAAGGTACCGGATAGTCCACCTTCTCCACTGGCTCCGTTGTCCGCGGTCACAAAAATGAGGGTGTTATCGAGCTCCCCGATACGGTCTAAAGTTTCCACGATTCGACCGATCTGGTGATCCACATGCTCCATTTGACCGGCAAACACTTCCATTTGCTTAGCGTATAATCGTTGTTCGTCAGCATTCAGGGATTCCCAGGCGGGTATCTCATCAATACGCTCTGTCAACTGTGTGTTTTCAGGGATAATGCCTAATTCCTTTTGGCGGGCGATGATCTGCTCGCGAGCGGCATCCCAACCCATGTCAAATTTGCCTTTATATTTTTCAATATACTCCACGGGTGCGTGATGGGGGGAATGCATGGAACCAGAGGCCCACAACATCATAAAGGGCAATTCACTATCCAAGGATTTATGACCGGTGATCCACTGGATGGCCCGATCGGCCAGATCGGCGTCCAAGTGCTCGGCCTTGCGGTATGGTTCCGGATGATGGTCGTCCCACATTACTGGGATGAACTGATGCACGTCAGCAGCCATGAAGTTATAGCCATGGTCGAAACCCTCATCGCTAGGCCAGCGATGGAAAGGGCCTACTTGAGATACTTCATACAAAGGGGTGTGATCCCATTTTCCCAAGGCGTAATTTACATAGCCCTCTTCCTGTAAATAGTTGGCCACTGACTTGGCCGAAGGTGGTACAATAGCATTATAACCCGGAAAACCCATAGCCGTTAATGCATGACTGCCTAAACCAATCCTGTGGGGATTCCGACCTGCCATCAAGGTGGCCCTGGAAGGAGAACACAGCGCGGTGGTATGAAAATCGTTGTAGCGGAGACCATTGGCCGCCAGTTTATCAATATTAGGTGTTTCTATCAGTCCACCGAAAGACCCTACCTGAGCAAAGCCTACATCATCTAGTAAGAAAATGATAACGTTAGGAGCATCTTCAGGCGGCCGCTTTTTCTTAGGCCACCATTCCTGAGACTCCTCGTAGGACTGGGCAATCTTGCCTTCGAACTCTTGACCGTATTTGGCGAAGGCATCGCTGACTGGCTCTTCAGCCAACTGGGGTGGCTGGCAAGCTGTTATAAAAAATAGGCTGCCAAAAATGAACGCAGCTTGTTGAAATTTTTTCATGGTTTTAAGCTATTTAGTTAAACACTTTAAAAGAATACCTCTAGTTAGAATAGGAATAAGCAAACTAGTGAAATTTCAGGGAATACAAATCCAAATTTTGAATAATGCGTGCCACGGATAATTGTACAAATTCAATTACTTTTTCGCAGGCATATAAGGATCCGGCGTACCCGGTCTAATGGGCGGTTCTTGTCGTAAGGACATGGCATGTTTTACTATGTAATCACCAGCCGGCCAGCGGATCCAGCCACTGTGATACCATTTGGAATTAAGTGCATTGCGTTCCTTGGGATCTACATGCAGGTCATAGATCAAAGGCACCCCATAGGATCTGGTAGGATCTGCAAAAGCCTGGTCAATTTCTTTCATCATCATTTTGTAATTCCTCCACTTTATACCGTATAGTTCATTGCCCACGTAGACGATGACATGCTCTCTTTGGGAATTTTGTTGTTTACCTAAAAGGAAATCGGTTTGATCCACTCCATCAATAATGCGGTCTTCCGGAACTTTCTGACCTACGATATTGGCAATGGTGGGGAACAGGTCCATTTCGTGCATGATTTCATTGCTTACGGCTCCAGCGGGTATTTTGCCCGGCCAACGGGCAATAAAAGGAACCCGCAGAGATCCTTCCTTACCGGTAAAGTAACTGCCATCCCAGGGACCTGAAAAACTATCATGGGGAACTGTAGGATCAGGTCCGTTATCAGAAGTGAAAATAAATATAGTATTGTCTTTGATACCTAATGATTCCACTTTGTCCAACAGCCTGCCCACGTAGGTATCAATTTGCAACAGTACATCAGCAAAATCACCATTGCCGGTCTTGCCTCTAAATTCCGGGTCGGGATAAACCGGCATGTGGGTTTGGGTGTAGGGCATAAACAGGAAAAAAGGTTTGTCAGCCTTAACCTGTCGCTCCATGAAATCCAAAGATTTCTCGGTAAGGTCACCGTCAATCTTTATGCGTTCTTCAGTATTATAGACCCTCAGTTTTTTAGGTTGTTGACCCTTTATTCCCTCCATGATATGCTCGGGTTGCGCAAAAGGATGTGCATCCGGTCGGTATCTGGTGTCGTCAGGCCAGGCGCTTTCATCAGAGGAATTGGGTATGCCATACCACTCATCGAAACCCTGATCAGTAGGAAACCGACCTTCCGTATGTCCCAAATGCCACTTTCCAAACATCCCGGTGGCATAACCTGCATCCGACAGCAATTCAGCCATGGTGTATTCCCATTGGGTCAGGCCATAGACTGGGGTTTCAATAGGAATACTGGCATTACCGGTCCGAATGGCATAGCGGCCCGTTAATATGGCTGCTCTACTGGGTGTACATTGGGCTTCTACATTAAAATTTAGAAGTCGCATTCCCTCGGCCGCCAGGGCATCGATCCTGGGCGTAGGCGCTCCTCTCAAAATGCCACCTCCGTAGCAGCCTAATTCACCCCATCCGAAATTGTCCATAAAGATCAGTACGACATTGGGCTTTTCGTTTTGAGCCGGGAGGTTTAAACAGATGATTGAACTGAGGGCAACAGTCAGCAGCAAACTTTTCATCGCACGATAATTAAATTCAGGGATTAAATTCAATAGCAAGAGGAGTTTAGAAAGGTAATTTTATTAAAAAGCTCAGTCTAGACCAAACGTCAATATTATCATTTAACGCCAGATACCATTATGGATGCCATCTCTTTTATCCAGCTTCTACCAATTCTTGCCGGTACTCCTGCGGTGAAGTGTTGGTCCAGCGACGAAAAGCACGGTGGAAGTTGGGGGTGTTGGCGTAGTACAAATTCTGGCTGATCTCTTTAATGGGAACCGTTCCCTTGGCTAAGAATTGCAATGCAGATTTGAAGCGCCAACCATCTACTAAATCCTGATAAGTAGTTCCCTCGACCGCCAGTCTTCGCTGGTAGGAGCGGGTCGACATCCCCGCCAATTCAGACATCACTTCAATATTGGGAAGGTGCAAGCCCACCATGGACTCCAGTAAACATATGGTCTTTAATGAAGTAGTAGTTTTAGGGCCTTCCTTTAATTCCAGGTTGATTCCAGAGACATTTTCCAACATAGGTTTGCAGAACATACTGGTGGGAAATACCACAGCACTCACCGGTTGACCAAAATACAGCTTTGTTTGATAGCCAGGGGGCAAGAAGGCGTCCTTTTTTAGGGGAGTTTTAGCTTGAAAATGAATTTCCAGTGGCGCCCAATCAGGTCCACCTGCCAGACGGAATCCATTGAGCATTAGGGCCAGGCTTAAGTAATTAGCCGCCTCCCAGCCTGCAACCGGCTCATCTTCAAATGCCTGCCATAATTTAGCCGTGGCGCCATTCACCTTTAGTCCGATACTTTCATGTGTTAAAGCTACCTGGTCGTGTTGTTCCGCCAGTTTGCAAGCGCTCCATACATCCGGAGCCAGCGAGATCATTTGTCCCCAATGGGAAAGGCTTACCAAATGACAAACTTCATAAAACTGATTGAAGCAATCGTCGATACCCTGTTCCAGCCGCAGTAAATCAAAAAGCTTGTAAACACAGGATGCCGGAACATAACCATCCTCCTGATGAAGGTTGAACTTTTCCAGTCCTGTTTTGCAGATCAAAGGGTCTACCGATACCCCGGCTTGATGCAAAGACTCCAAAATGGGTTTGATAAAGCCTACCTGAACCAGATCAAATCGAGACATCGACAAAGTAATATTTCAATTTTTGAGAGGTACAATATAGTGAAAAATGATAGACTGAACACAGTGAACGGCAGAATGGTGAGACTTATTTAGAGCGCAGGATCAAGTTCCTGGTTCCCTATTAAATTTTCGCAGGGGTACCCGCCCACCCATTTTCAAGTTAACCGTTTTGAGGGTATCAGTAGTTGAGATTGAAGGAAATTTATTTGATTGAAGGGCCGGAAGACTGTATACGGTAGACGGTGGACGGACCACGGTGGACGGTATATGGATCAACGGCGGACGGTATATGGACCACGGCGGACGGGAAAGAATCTCAATTCCCAAGTACCACGTTTAAACTACCGCTTAGATTGGCTGCGACGCTTGGTACTTGTGGTTATTTGGAATTTGTTTTTTGGGGTTTTGGTGCTTACATCACTCCCTTCTTCATCAACGCCACAGCATAATCACAAGCCCGAGCAGTGAGCGCCATATAGGTCAACGATGGGCTCACATATCCCGAAGAGGGCATGCACGAACCGTCGGTGATGAACAAATTGGGAATGTCGTGGCACTGGTTGTAGCCGTTTAGCACAGATTCTTTAGGGTCATTACCCATACGAGCCGTACCCATCTCATGCACCACATCCCCCATGATCATGGGGCCATTCTCCACCACTATGTCTTTTAATCCCGCTACCTCCATAACCTCCCGTGCCTGCTCCAGCATATCTTCCCGCATAAGCCGCTCGTTCTCTCCCTGCTCAGCATTGATATTCAGCAATGGCAATCCCCATTGATCTTTCTTTTCGGGATGCAATGTTACCGTATTCTCATAATAGGGCAGTCCCTCTGCCTGGGAGAACAGAGCGAATTTCCAGGGGCCAGGCTGGGTTACTTTTTCTTTGTAATCAGCACCTATACCCGTTTGCGCAGGGTTAATTCCTTGCCGGGAGGCCCCACCCCAAAATCCATAGCCTCGCAGGTATTCCATCTCCTGTTTTTCCACGTTGCGAAAACGAGGCAACGCTACTGCCGCCGGTCTGAATCCCTTGTAAATACGGTCCTTATAGCCTTCCAGGGTACCATAGGCATTAATATTCTTATGGTGGTCCATCAGGTAATGTCCTAATACCCCACTGGAGTTGGCCAGCCCTTCGCTAAATCGAGGTGTTTTGGAATTGAGCAGAATGCCGGTCGATGACAGGGCGGAAGCGCATAAAAAAACCACTTTAGCAAAATACTCCTCAGTTTGACTACTATTAACATCAATTATACGGACTCCAGTAACTTTATCCTGGTTCTCATCGTAGATAACTGATTCTACAATGGCATGTGATCGCAGGGTTAAATTACCGGTCTCCCCTGCTGCTGGCAGAGTGGAACTGTTACTGCTGAAATAAGCACCAAAAGGGCAGCCCCTGTGGCACATGTCACGGGACTGGCATTGGGAACGGCCTTTAAACTGGCCTGGCTGAACCTTAGTGAGATGAGCTACCCGGTTGGGAATGAACTTGCGATTTGGGTAATGGGATTCTATTCGTTCCTTCATCACCAGCTCTGCCTTGTTCATATCGAAAGGCGGCAAAAAAACCCCGTCGGGAAAATGCCAGATATTTTCTTGTGAACCCGCCACTCCCATAAAGCGCTCCACATAATCGTACCAGGGGGCTATGTCTTTATACCTAATGGGCCAGTCAATGCCCACCCCGTCTTTAGAATTGGCTGCAAAGTCCAGGTCGCTCATACGATAGGCACCCCGGCCCCACAACAAGGAGCGGCCGCCGGTCTGATAGCCCCGGAACCAGCGAAAGGGTTTGTCCTCTACATAAGGATGCTCCTGGTCATTCACATAGAAATGTTTGCTGGAGGCATCGAAGTTGTATTTATGGCTTTGGATATGGTATTGTTCCTTTTCTTTACGGGTCGCATGACCTCTGTGTTCATATTCCCAAGGAGCCTGGTTACTAGTAAGGTAATCTCGAATATGACGTACTTCCCTTCCCCGTTCCAATACCAAGGTCTTAAGTCCCTTTTCTGTCAGTTCTTTGGCGGCCCAACCTCCGGTCATTCCAGCGCCCACCACTATGGCATCGTATGTATTCGCTTTGTTTGGCATGTCACATGTGATTTCCTATGGTGATTTTATCTCCGGGATGGTAGGCGATATCCCCTTCATAGGGACCCGGAACCGGCCGGTATTTAAGGTTTTCTTTTACCCCTTGCTCTGAAGAAAAATAGATCATGGTGGTGAGATGTTTGAAGGTGTAATAAAAGGGGACTTCAGTTTGGTATTGCCGACCCATTACTTCATCATCAACCTGTTCTAGATAGGTAACTTGTTTATCTATGCTTAAATCCACGTAATTGGAACCTGTGTTAGATTGGCATCTCTCATCAAATTGGGCGAGACCGGATAAAAACTTTTCCGTGACCTCATTTTCAAATACATCCTTCAATAGCAGATCCAGAAATTGAGGGACCTTTACGTCAGAGGCACTGGGGGTATCTGTACGGGGTATAATGGTATCGGCCAATGCTTGCACCAGTTGGTTTTGAGTGATATCCAGCACCTGGAGACCAATATCTGACTCCACCCGAGGTTTACAAGCTTGAATGGCACTCAGTAGGCTGGGCGCGACTATAGTGGATTTCAGGATCCAGGTGGTTTTTCTTATGGCAGTGCGGCGATTCATGTGGGTAGATAGTTTAGCGTGGTTTAATATAGTTTAATTCCCGCTCTTCTAATATCAATCTTCTAGCTCAAAAGGATAAACTACCTTCCAATCTTTTTTCATATCAATGACCGTCCAGCTCTTTTCTTTGGCCTCATCTAGCCCTTTGTCCAAGCGACCGATATGGGAATTGCGGTCGTAAGCCCACTCGCGTATGGAGTCCGTGTGATGCAAGTACAAAGCAAATCGCTTGCCCTTACCGGCAGCGGTCCACTGCAGCATCTGTAGGTCACCATCGGAATTTCCTGAAGCAAAAACCGGCCTGCGCCCAATGAATTTGTTAATACCCAGGGGTTTGCCGGCTTTATCATCGATAAAATCCAATTGCGGTAACCGCCGTATCCGGGGAACACCGTCTTCCACCACAAATTCTGTCTTAATACTGCTGCCTACTACCTGCTCTGGAGGTATTCCATAGGCCTCTTCCACCCACGCCCGCATAAATTCAATACCTCCACCCGAAACTATGAAGGTTTTAAAGTCATTATCTCTCAAGTATTGCAGCAATTCCAGCATGGGCTGATATATAAGTTCATTGTAGGGTCTATCAAATCGGGGATGCCGGGCATTGGAAATCCAATCCTGAACAATGGACTGAAATTCCTCAGTGGTGTTTCCAGCATGAGAGGCCATTACCAATTTTAGTAATCCATGTTCACCGGAATGCAGCAAGGCAGGTATGTCGTCTTCCAAGACTGCCTTAAAAGGCTGCTCCTCGGTCCATTCCGGATGTTCCAAAGCCATCTGTTTTACCCGGTCAATTGCAAAGAATAACTGAAAATAAATGGGCTGTTCCGACCACAGATTGCCATCATTATCAAAGGTGGCAATACGCCGATTGACTTCAATAAAATATGGACTTTCCTCTTTGGTTACGTCTTCAACGAAATTAATAATGGCGGCCTTGGTGGTCCCTTCATTCCATGAAGGAAGTGGATCCGTAGGCTCCAGAACAACGGTAGATTGCTCATCAGATGGGGAAGCACAGCCTACAGTGATTAAAACCAATGAGTATAGGAAAGATTTTGGGACCATTTCACTTGTCTTGACGGAACACTGTACGTTCATCGATTGGGGTAAATCGTTTGCGTGAACAGTGGAACACAGGAATAACAGTGCAGATCATGCTGACCGACACTGTGATCCTAAACATTATTGATCTTTTACTTCGAACCTCCGCCGGTTTGCAATCTCTCCATAACCTTTTCCAGAGAGAAACTGGCAGCTTTTTGACGGGGCGGGTAGTCCCTTAAGGTCGCAAGAAATCCACCTACATAGGTTTGAGCTGGAACCAACATATAAGCCCGGTCCAAAAGCCAATCATAATAGGTATTAGAAGTCTTTTGGGCACGCTCATAAGGATCACGGCGCAAGTTGAAGATTAGGGGTACCCTCAGGGGAACGAAAGGTTCTGCCCAAGCTTGCAGGGTAGCCTCCACGCGCTGCTCCATAAAGATCAATTTCCAATCATCGTATCTCAGTGCAGTAAGATCTCCATCATCTGAGAAATAAAATATTTCATGGCGTGGGCTGGCAGTATTGTCTGGATCCTTTAAATGGTCTAACATATTATAGCCATCCAGATGTATTTTGTAGTTTCTCTTTAAAGCCTTAGAGGTATAGCCATCCAGTAAATCCTCCTTAATGTTATTTTTGCCCGCTGCCGCTAGGAATGTGGGCAGCATATCCATATGATGAACAATCTCATTGCTCACCGAACCCGGTTGGATTACTCCGGGCCAGCGCATCATAGCGGGTATTCTCCAACCACCTTCCCAGTTGGTATTCTTCTCCCCTCTAAAGGGGGTAGCAGCAGCATCAGGCCAGGTATTGTAATGTGGGCCATTATCTGTGGAATAATGGACAATGGTATTATCGACGATACCCAACTCATCCAGCAGATTCAGGAACATGCCGATATGCATATCATGCTCCACCATGCCATCGGAGTATTCGTCCTGCCCGGAAATCCCCCGATTCTCTGCTTTTACGTGGGTTCTGAAATGCATACGAGTACCATTCCACCAGCAAAACCAGGGAGTTCCCGCCGCCGTTTGCTTTTTGATAAAATCAATAGCCGCTGCCACACTTTCATCATCGATGGTTTCCATACGTTTCTTAGTGAGAGGTCCGGTATCCTCAATAGAGCCACCCGCACTGGAGCGTATTACACCTCTTGGGCCGAATTTTTCCCTGAAAGTGGACCCATCGGCTAATTTCATATCACCGGGATAGTCTTCGTTTTCAGGCTCTTCTTCGGCATTCAAATGATATAGATTACCCAGGAATTCATCGAATCCGTGATTGGTAGGTAAGTGTTTATCTTGATCGCCTAAGTGATTCTTTCCGAATTGACCGGTGGCATAGCCCTGATCTTTCAACAGCACCGCAATGGTAGGATCTTCCACCCGTAGACCCAAGTCAGCACCAGGAAGACCTACTTTAGATAGCCCAGTACGGAAAACACTTTGACCGGTAATAAAGGAAGAGCGTCCGGCAGTACAGGACTGCTCCCCATAGTAATCCGTGAAGATGACACCTTCACGGGCAATGCGATCAATGTTGGGGGTCTTGTAACCCATCATACCCATGGTATAGGCGCTGATATTGGAGCGGCCAATATCATCTCCCCAGATTACTAGTATATTGGGTTTATTTTGAGCAAAGCAAATGGTGCCCAACATTAAAAGGAAAGCAGTTATTTGAAGTCTGTTCATAGTTTAAGATCAATTAATTAAACAAATGGTTATGAGGCAGTTTAGAAATTGCAAAGAGTATAAACTAGTAAAAATTTTCGCTGGGAACAAAGCTTGAACTAAATTAAAAGTTAAGGTTGAAATAGGTATGAGCTTTAAAGTTAAGAGAGTTGTTGGAAGGGTTTGAATAGGGTTGGAAAGTGGTTTGATTTGGTTTAACAGTTTAGTAGTAGTTGGACATGGTTCAGAGTGGTTCTAAACTGGTTTACTGATTTGGTTATGATCTAAACTTAATACCCCTTAGTTCTGATTAAGGTAAGTCCTTAGGTTGCACATCTTTATCCTAGGTCAAGGTTTTGAGGAGAAAGTTGTTACACAGAGGTACACGGAGAAGGCACAGAGAACACAGAGAACACAGAGAACACAGAGAACACAGAGAACACAAAGATCAATAATGGGTTACAAATACCTAATATCAGGATACCGGGAACCAGACACCTGGTCCATACCGTTAACCGTCGACCCTGCCTGCCGGTTTATCTGCCGTAGGCATGACAGGCAGGCGTCAGCCGTCTACCCTGCTTAGGTCTTAGATAAAAGGCACTCCCTAGCTTCACAATTTCACCATACCATTATTTAGCATTCAAGTAACGATTCCTCTTTCCAAAAGTGAGAATTATCATTTGTTTCTCACCAGATTTTATTTAGGTTGAAATCTCTTCCCTTAATCTAAAAAAGCCATGAAAAAAAAGAAACCAAAAATTGAACCTTCCTTACCCAACAGGGAGTCTAAAGGCATCAGCCGAAGGGGCTTTCTAAAGGGCGCAAGCTTGACAACGGCAGGTACAGTGATGGCTAGCACAGGGGTACTTGCCTTCGAAAAACCAGAGTTGCCTGTTGAGAATAAAGTCCTCGGTCCCGACGCCATCCAGGTAAGGATGAAAGTGAACGGCCATACCAGGCAGATGTTAATCGAACCCAGGGTCACACTAGCCCAGGCTTTAAGAGAACATCTGCAACTCACCGGCACCAAAGTGGTCTGTGACCGAGGTGCCTGTTCGGCATGCACGGTGTGGCTTGATGGAGAACCCGTTAATGCTTGTATGACTTTAGCCCTGGATGTGGGCAAAAAAGAAGTTACCACAGTAGAAGGACTGGCCCAAAACGGAACATTACATCCCGTTCAACAAGCATTTATCGACCATGATGCTGCCCAATGCGGATACTGTACTCCGGGAATGGTTATGAGTGCTGCCTACCTGGTGGAAAACAATTCCAATCCTACCCTGGATGATGTTAAGCATGCGACCCGTGGCAACCTTTGCCGGTGCGGTACCTATCCTCATGTGTTCAAGGCCACTATGGCTGCAGCTAAGAAAATGTAAAAAAGAGAAAAATGGATACCAAAAAAATAAAATTGCCTCACGGCATCCCCGGACATAATCTGGGACAGATTGAGCGGGAAGTTTCCGCTGATGAGCCCCCTGCCTGGCCTGTCAATGATGAACTAAAACATGTCGGGAAAAGGGTTACCCGTACTGATGCCGAAGCTAAGGTCACAGGAGCTGCCAAATTCACTTCCGACATTCAGCTACCTGGAATGTTGTATGGCAGAATGTTGCGTTCCGATTATCCTCATGCCAAGATAAGATCGATCGATATGAGTGCAGCTGAGAAACACCCCGGTGTTTATGCGGTCCATATCTTTAAAAATGTGGTAGGGATGGCTCAGCCTGCGGATGATGATGCTGCCGGAGAATATCCCGACATCAAATTTGCCGGTCAGCCCATAGCTGGTGTGGCAGCCCTGACCACCGATATAGCAGAAGAGGCTTTGGATCTCATCAAAGTGGATTATGAGTATCTTCCTTTTGTGGTGGATCTTGAAGAAGCTCAGAAACCGGAAGCTCCTTTGGTTTTCACCACTAATGTGGAACAGGATGATGCCGGCGGTGGAGGAGGAGGCGATGCGGGCCTCAAAACTGTGGGAAACGTACGGGGCCCTTCTACCGCCAGTTTTTATGGGGGTCCACGGGGTGATCTGGAAAAAGGATTTGAAGGAGCCGATATTATTCTTGAGCAAACCTACCGCACTCAGGTCCAGACTCATTGCTCTCTGGAAACCCATGGTGTGGTGGTGGATTGGAAGCCTGGCAATGTAACCATTTATGCTTCCACCCAAAACACCAAGAATGTACGGGATGAATTTGCCGAGGTCTTTGATCTGCCCAAGAGCCAGGTCAGAGTGATCCAGGATTATATGGGAGGTGGATTTGGAGCGAAACACAGCCTGGGTAATTTCGGTGTCATGGCAGGACATCTGGCCAAAAAATCAGGAAGACCCATCAAACTGATGCTGGACCGCAGGGAGGAGCACATTTCTTCCGGAAATCGGCCCAATTCAGTACATCATTTGAAGATCGGCGCCAGGAAAGACGGAAAATTGACAGCCATCCAGCAAAAAAGCTATGGGACCGCAGGTGTAGGCCTGGGAGCTGGGGTGGGCCGTATAGCTCAGATCATGTATGAATCGCCGAATTTCTCTACGGAACAATTTGATGTATTCACCCATGCCGGACCCGGGGCTGCCTGGAGAGCACCTGGAAATGTCCAGGGTTGTTATGGCTTGGAGCAGGCCATGGATGAACTGGCAGAAAAGTTGAATTTGGATCCCATTGCGCTGCGTGATGTGACAGACACCAGCGAGATCCGAAAAGTGGAACGTCATCGGGGAGCAGAAACATTTAACTGGTCCCGCCGGAAATCACCTGGATCAGATCAGGGGCTTATTAAAAAAGGACTGGGTGTGGCCCAGTCACACTGGCCCAGGATCGTTCACATCGATTCCACCGCAGAGGTCAGGGCTTTCCGGGATGGTGCGGTGGAAATCAGATCAGCTGTCCAGGATATAGGTACCGGAACCAAGACCATATTGTCCCAGGTAGTGGCTGAAGAGCTTGGCTTAAAACCGGAAGATATAACGGTACGCATTGGAGATACCTTGTTCCCCGACGGTCCGCCCTCAGGAGGAAGTATTGTAACCGGCTCCATAACGCCGCCTGCCCGAAATGCAGCTTATAAATTGAAGCTCCAGTTGTTTGACCAGGTGGCATCCAAATTGGAGACGGATGCTACCAAGCTCAAAGTGGGTGACGGACAGATCATGTCTACGGAGGATCCTTCTAAGAAAATTGCTTTCAAAGAAGCTCTAAAAGAGATGCGTACAGGGCAAATCAGTGCTACTGCCAGCCGGTCCGATGATTACGGAGGTTTCATGGTTGGCAATGCTATTGCCTATGGTGGTCTGGGTTCGGTTCAATTTGCTGAGGTATCTGTGGATACTGAAACCGGTTTTGTAAAAGTTGAAAAGATCGTAGCGGTGCACAGTTGCGGCAGGCCCATTAATATCACCCAGATTGAGAACCAGATCAATGGCGGTGTGATTCAGGGGTTGGGCTATGCTTTGTATGAAGACCGGGTAATGGATAACGAGACCGGCCATCAAATGAACAGCAATTTTGACCAATACAAGATGCCATTGTCTTTCGAGATCCCGGATATTGAAATCTTAATTGTTGAAGATTATTCCGGACGTTCATCAACCGATGCCTACGGTATTGGCGAGCCTGCCAATATAGCCACGGCAGCAGCCGTTGCCAATGCAGTGTATAATGCCATTGGTACCCGTATTTATGAGATTCCCATCACTCCTGAAAGAGTGCTGAGAGCACTGAACAAAGTTTAAAAACTGCATCATGAATAAATTTAGTTGGTATAACGCCAAATCCGTGGAGGAAGCCTTGAAGGAGGTGAATGCCACTGTTTCTCAGGCTTTATCTCCGAAATCTGTAGAAGCTCCAGCCGTATTCAAGAGTGGAGGAGTAGACCTGCTGGACTTGATGAAGGAAGGTCTGGTAAAGCCCCACAAAATCATAAACATCAGTCAAATTGAGGGACTGGATAAGATTACTTATGATAAGAAGGACGGTCTTCGTATGGGAGCAAATGCCACCTTAGCTCAAATTGAAGCCCATCCCCAGATAAAGGAGATGTACCTGGCCCTGAATCAGGCGGTGGCCCATGCCGGAACTCCTCAGCTCAGGACCATGGCAAGTCTGGGAGGGAACCTGGCCCAGCGAACCCGTTGCTGGTATTTCAGATCCATCCACCATGAGTGCCTGAGAAAGGGCTCCGGAACCTGCTTTGCCAGGGACGGCGAAAATGAGTTCCATGCAATCATGAAAAACGGTGCCTGTGCCAGCGTACATGCTTCATCCGTGGCCACTGCATTAATGGCATTTGATGCCAGGGTTGAGATCCAAAATTCCAAAGGTGATAAGAAGGAAGTAAACATGGTAGATTTTTTTGTGGCGCCGGGAGATGACAGTAGCCGAGAAAACATTCTTGAGGCGAACGAGCTGATTACCGCGGTGATTGTTCCGCCCACAAGCAGTAAAATACGCAGCTACTATACCAAACAGGGAGCCAGGGAATCATATGATTGGGCTCTAGCGGATGTGGCAGTAGTGGCGGAAATGTCAGGTACCACCTGCAAAAAGGCTTCCGTTGTTCTAGGAGCCGCCGCTCCCGTACCCTTGTTATCGAAACAAGCTGCGCAAGCCCTGGAAGGGAAAACTCTGGATGAGGCGACTGCTTCCAGTACCGCTGAAGCAGCCATGAAGGGGGCCACTCCATTAGCCAAGAATGGCTATAAGGTGCCATTATTTAAATCCATTATTAAACGTACCATTTTAGCAATCGCTTGATCATGCAAAAAATAGACCCTGTCAATACAAAATTCTGTAGGTTTCTCCGGGCCAAGAACCCATACGGTACCCTGGAAGGTGGCGCCAATAAGTGGTATTTATTAGATAACGCCAATACCATTTGCTGGTGCATCAAATCCTCGGGAGCAGCCGGTCCTGATAATGGATTAGTGGATCCCCCGCTCTGCATTCCCGGCCGGATTTGCTACGAGGCACCCAGGAAGTAAACCGATTGAATGTTCATACCGGATTATGACAGCCATCCTCACCTGTCGCCGTAGGTACTATAGTGAAGGCGCTACGGAGAGGCAGGGCTTTGGCCACATGCTGATGCTGAAATCGTTCTCTACTGAGACTAATTCCAGTGGTTTTCTGAGGGGAGCCCCACCCACCCATTTTTAAGTTAACCATTGAGAGTATCATTGGTTGAGATTAGGGGGAAAATCCTGATAATGGACTTGCTTCGACTAACTTTAGCCTCGCGAAAGTTGTTAAAGAAGACACAAAGAGCAGAAAGACCGCCGGGTACCGGACACCGCCCACCGTCATTCCCCTCCTCCCTGGGTGGCCTCTTTCATCCCTTGCTCGATCATGCTATAGAACTCGTCTAATTTTGGAGATACCACAATACGGGTACGACGGTTCTTGGCACGGTTCTCAGCAGTTTCGTTATCGGCTAGTGGGATGTAGTAACTTCTACCGGCGGCGGTCATGCGCTTAGGGTCCACACCGTAATCATTTTGCAATACCCGCACCACGGCAGTGGCCCGTTTCACACTAAGATCCCAGTTGTCCAGTAGCACATCATTTTTAATAGGTACATTATCGGTGTGTCCTTCTACAATAAAATCGATATCAGGTTTGTCGTTAACCACTATGGCTACCTTGCCCAATACTTCTTTGGCACGATCGGAGACAAAATAGCTACCAGTTTTAAAAAGCAACTTATCGGAAATGGAGATATACACTACCCCTTTTTCCACATTGATCTCAATGTCCTCATCATTGAGGTTGCCCAATGCGCCTTTCAGACTGGTCACCAAAGCCAGGGTTACAGAATCCTTTTTGTTCAAGGCATCTTGCATGGTACGGATCTGCAAATCCTTTTCCCTGATGCTTTCCAAGGAACGTTCCAGATTTTCGGCTTCCTTAGTGGAAAGCATGGAGAGGTTTCCTACATTTTCCAATAAAGCGCTATTGGTATTTTTGAGGTCCCTTACTCGATCGGAAAGAGATTCTGCCTGCGCATAAGCAGCCTTCAGGTCTCCCTGACAAGTGCTTAAGGTACTGCGGGATGATTCCAGTTTGGACTGCAACTCCAAATTTCGGGCTTCCATCTCGGCGTATTGCTTTTGGGATACGCAGGAGGAAAAAAGGACTGCGGTACAGAAAATAGTAATTATAGTTTTCATAGGTCTGATAGAAGATTATCAAAATTCTATATAAGAAAGTGAATTTCTGCGAGAAATGATATTGGTAATAGAAAGAGATGATTCTTTGCGGTTTACGGACCACGGTGGACGGGGGACGATGTACGAACATAATATTTGATAGTCCCAATTTCTTAAAAGAAAGAGCTACGTCGCTAAAAGAACCCCACCACCCTCTCTATCATCCAATAGCTAGCTATTACCCCTACTACATAAGCAGCCATGGTCTCAAATCGAAACTTGCCGATCTGTTCAAGTCCGGAGCTATTGGTAGCTTTCTTTAGAGCCAGGTATATTTTATAGAACACTATCACGGCTAACAAGAACATGATCTGTCCCAATTCCACACCGATATTGAAGAACAGTAAACTTACCGGTATTTGCGTCTGAGGCAGCCCGATATCACTGAGTACTGAGGCAAAACCAAAGCCATGCAGCAGTCCGAAGGATGAAGACACCGCAATAGGATATCGAAACGTTAAGGACTTCCGGTTGTTGATGGCAATCTCCGTGGCCAGGAAAACTACACTAAGGGCAATCACCGCCTCTACCGGAGGAACCGGCACATTAACCACATTCAGTGCGGCTAAGGCCAGGGTTAGGGAGTGGGCAATGGTAAATCCGGTAATGGTGATCAGCATTTTTCTGCCAATGCCGGCCACAAAGATCAAGCAAACCAGGAACAACAAGTGGTCCCAGCCTTCCAGGATATGTTGAATACCCAATACAGTATATTCCCGGGCTACTCCCCGGCGGGTCTCTTGGTCCGGCACTACCCATTGCATTTCGTTGGGACCTAGAAGCCGGTTATGCACTTCACCATTTAATAGCTGTACTCTTACAATAGTGGACACTGAGGGATTCATAACCGGATATGTTATGGAAATGGCAGCGCCGTTTAGCGCTTCGCCTTGGAAGGTTTGCTTTTTGAGAAAACCATCGTTGGTACGATACAGGCTCACTTTGTCCAGTTCCTTGAAATTTTCAGGTAGGCTAATTAACGGTAAATTGAAATCCGGCACCGAGGAGGGGATTTTATATTGCAGTTCGTATACCCCGGACGAGGTCTCGGTTATCTCTACGAATAAGGGTCGGCTTTCATGGGCCTGGGACAGGTGGGGTGTTAATAACAGGAATATACATAGAAGCAGGCCTCCCCCTAGCCCCCTCAGAGAGGGGGAAATGGCTGTCATTAGATAAGCATGCCCAATTTGTGCCGGGTACCGGGCACCGCCTACCGTCAACCGTCGACCGTTTTCCGTCTTATCCCTGCTCATAAGTCACGCTAACATTATAGTCTTCGATGATATCTTGAATTACCTCGTCATTCTTTTGCCGGAGATGCCAACGCCGGGCATCGTCTTCCACTCTGGCTCTTATCTCATCCAATTTTGGATCTCTAGCGGGCTCTATCTTGGTTACCATCACCAAATGGTATCCATATTCAGAAGGGAATGGACCAATCCATTGCGCATCACTGGGGGTGGTTTCAAAAATGGCTTCGGTCATTTGCGGCCCGAAATGGCTGGCCACATAATCCGGCTCTCGTTCCACATAATTAGTGTGATAATAAAAACGATCTCCTCTGCTGGTGGCTTTGTCAAAGCTCACTTTGTTACTATTGAGATACCTCAGTTCGGATTGAGCTAATTTCTCTGCCTCAGCCGACCCTCTTTTGTCCAGCTCAAAAAATACATGAGTGAAGGTTGCGAAGGGTTGTACATGATAGTCCTGCTTATGTTCCTCAAAATATTGCTGGATCTGCTCCTCTGTAAGTTCTACCACGGCTTCAGTTACCCCTTCAGCAATAAATTCCACCTTCTGGATCAAACGGCGCTTAATGATATAGTCTTCACGATCCATACCCATTGCTACTGCCTCTCTGTACAGTACCTCTTCACGGATGTAGTCATCAATCATCCGTTGAAGTTCTTCCTGGGGCATCTCCTTTAATTTATCTTCGAATACCTCCGCATTGAAGGCTTTGGAGCGGTACTGCAAATGTTTGAGTAAAACGTCCTTGTCCACCACTACTGTCTTGGAGTCCTGCTCATCGGACCCTCCCACAAATGCAAACAAGAGGAAAAACCCCAATCCCAATAGCAAAAAGTGAACTAAAGGCTCTCTTAGTATTTTCTTCATAGCACTATTATTTTCGGCCAAACAAATTAATAATATATCCGATTGCAAAAAATACAAATCCCACTAAACTAACTGGAGGTAATCCCCCATGCCAGCCGGCAGGGTCCATCCACCCCTGGTAGCCCATAAAAAATAAATGAGCAGCTCCCAGCAACATGGCGAACAACAAATCTGCGGGAGGTTATAAATCGAATAAAGGCCTGGTCCTCTCGCAGGTGGGTTTGAAAGCTTAAATTATACCCCCACAATACCACAAATGAGAGCACACCGCCCAGCATACTGAGACCTGCCAAAAGTGTGAGGGTGCCATTCTCCAGAAAGAATTTTTCATAAACCGCCGGATTGAACAACAGAAAACTTATTAGCGTATGTATCAATACCAGTAAAAATCCTGTCATCCCCAGCGCTTTTCGGGCGGTTAGCCATCCAGTAGGTACATTTACGCCAAGATTTTTAAGAGGTCCAAAACCATAGTTGAATGTTAACAGGATGAACGCCCCCAGGGCAATCCCTTTATTGATGATAAAGAAAGGAAAGTCCTTCCAGGGCACCGGACCCATAACGTGATAGCGCAATACCGCATAACCCAGGGACAGTACGCAGGTAACGGCTATAATGGATCCCGCAGAATTTTTCGCTTTGGTTGTTTGTAGAGACATTTTTCCTTGAGGCCTTTAAAGAAAAATTAAATATGCAAAATCATTTACTGGCAATTAAGCAATGAGTGCGGACTTTGTTTCGATTTCGAAAAATCAAACACCTGCGGAAACCTCAAATCCTTAAGAAATAACAAACTGCAAATCCCAAAAGCTCAAAAAAATCACAAACATCAAATTACAAGGGTTAGCACTTAGTTTGGAAATTGAGATTTGGAGTTTATTTGTTATTTGGTGCTTGTCATTTGGGATTTCATGCCCCATAAGGTAATTTTAAAATTCCTTCAAAGGGTTTCTCATATTTTTAGACCATAATGATGAATAAGAAAACCACTCTATTACTCAGCGCTCTCCTATTAATTTTGTGTCATACGGCATTAGCCCAAACGGATGCCTCAGTTGCAAATAGTGACAGTCTTATCATTCAAGACCGAGGGTGGCCTCGGATTGTAGATACCGACAAGGCTACCCTTACCTTCCACCAACCACAAATCTATCGCTGGGATGAATTTCAGGAAATGGGTGCTTGGGTAGCGCTGGAAATTGCCCCGAAAAACCAAGGTGAATCCTTTGTAGGAGCAGTGAAGATCAAAGCCAAAACTGAAACAGACTTGGAGTCTAGATCGGTACTGATCTATGAACGGGAAGTAGAGGACGTGAAATTTGATGGTGTGAATCCCGATCTAGAACAAAAAATAGAAGACCGTCTCAAGGCCTTTCAGAGCTCTCCGGAAGTCATATCGTTGGACCGTATGATCGCCATGGTGGATGAAGAGATATTTGATCTCAAAGGAACCGCAACGAACACGGAACCTCCGGCTATTTTCTACAGTGACAATCCGCACGCGGTCTTGGTAATTACCGATGGAAAACCCATTTGGGTAGAAACAGAAGTTAAAAATCTGAAATTTGCCGTGAATACCAATTGGCAAGCCTTCAAACATGAAAAAGAAGGATCTATCTATTTATTAAATAATTCCATGTGGTTAAAAGCGGAAACGGTTAGCGCACCTTTTAAGAAAACCACCGAGTTACCTAAGGAATTTAACAAACTAGCCAGTAAGGAAGGTTGGGAAGATTTAAAGAACGTAGTCCCTGCAAAAACCGTGGATGCTCCTTCCCCCAGGGTGTTTGTTAGCACCGAACCCGCAGAACTGTTGCTACTTGACGGCCCGCCTAAATTCAAGGCCATTGAAGGGGCAACTGGTGTGAAGGCCGTTCTTAATACCGAAGCTGATCTTTTTTATTATGCTGAAAATGATCAATACTACTTCCTGGTGTCCGGTCGATGGTTCAGGGCCGGCTCTATGCAAGGGCCTTGGGAGTTCGCAACCAATGATCTGCCTGGGTCCTTTGCAGATATTCCTGAAGAAAGTGAATGGGGACATGTGCTTTCTTCAATTCCCGGCACCATACAAGCTAAAGAAGCGGCTATTCAAGCTATGATACCTCAAACTGCACAATTGAGCAGAGACGCCCAACCACCAGAAGTGAAGTATGATGGGGAACCCAAGTTCAAGCAGATCGATGACTCAAAGGTGAGCTATGCCTCCAACTCACAATATGACGTGATCCACTATGATGATAAGTACTACCTCTGTTATCAGGGAGCATGGTTCATTTCCAGTTATCCTACTTACGGGTGGGCAACCTGTACCTATATTCCACCTCCTATCTATGCCATCCCGCCTACCTGTCCGGTGTACCATGTCTCCTATGTTCATTGTTACGGGTACACCTCTTCTTATGTAACTTTTGGGTATACTTCTGGCTATATGGGGATTCATATATCTTTTGGAGTACCATTCTATGGAACCGGATATTACTATCCTCCCTATTACTATTATCCGGGATATGGATACCCTAGGTACTACGGATATCCCTACAGTTATGGGTTCCGGGCTACTTACAATCCTTACACGGGTGCCTACGGTCGTCAGGCCCGGGTATATGGCCCTTATGGAGGAGCCGGTAGGGGTGCCGCTTATAACCCGCGAACCGGAACCTATGCTCGAGGTAGATCTGCCTGGGGTCCTTATGGGGGAGTAGGCGAAGTTGCTGCTTATAATCCCAGGACAGGAACCAGAGGCTATGCTCAAACCGCACAAGGCTATGGTGAAGGCGCTACCAGAGCCGGGGCTTATAACTCCAGAACCGGAGTCTACGGAGCCACTCGTCAGGGACACGACCCTTATGGCCAATGGGGGCAATCAGTAGTAGGTAAGGGTGATGACTGGGCGCGTACGGGGCATTATACCGATGAAAACGGCACCCGCTACGGATTTGAAACCTCCGAAGGAGCTAAAGGGGCAGGGTTCAGAAGTGAAGACGGCCAGGCTTTTGCGGGAAAGAATAAAGAAGGCGATCTCTATGTGGGAAAAGATGGCAACGTATTCAAGAAAGAAGGAGATGACTGGTATCAACGTGGTGAAGGGGACTGGAATCCAGTGTCTCAAGACAACCTCAGCCAAGAACAACGTGATAACATTCAGAATCGTGCGGATAATATCAGTCAGGAACAACGTGATCAACTTCAAGAAAGAGCAGGCAATATCGAAGCTGACCGAAGAGCCAATGTACAGGACCGCGCCGGTAATCTTACCCCCGAACAAAGGGCCAACGCCCAGGAAAGGGCGGAGAATAGAACTCCTCAGCAAAGAGCCAGAGCACAAGAGCGGGCGGGCAACTTAAGTCCCGAACAAAGAAACAATGCCCGGAATCGTGCTAGCGAGGCTGCTGGCAATCGCACCCAGGGAGCCGCCGGTAATAGTAATTTAGGACCGCAACGCTCCAAGGTGCCCCAGAATAATCGCTATCAATCAAAAGGTACCCAACCCGGAAGCGGGGCTACCAGGGATTACTCACGAACTCCCAATCGCTCTTCCAATCGTTCGGCCGCTCCTACTCGGGATTATCGAGCCCGGGAACGAGGAAATTATCGCAGTGGCAACTATAACAACTACCAAAGACAACAACGGAGCGGTACCCGACCTGCCAGGGGAAGTTTTAGAGGAAGAAGGAACTAAGGAAAATTTCTAAGAAGTGAAATATCCAGGGATCAATTCCTGGACTTACATGCCTATAATCTTGTAGAGGCCAGATTCCTCTTTGCAAAGAAATACCTCATGAGGCGTAACCTAATGTCGGTTTTCCCTTTTATATAAGTACAATCCTTTTTATAACCTTAATCAAACAACCAGAATGAAGAATGTACTAGTAACCGGAAGCAGTACCGGCTTTGGCCTTTTGATCACCAAGCGTCTTTTGGAAAAGGGCTATACGGTATTTGCTACCATGCGCAACCTATCGGAAGGTAATGCTGCCAAGGCAGAAAAGCTTAACCAATTTGCTGAGGATAAATCAGGCAAACTACACCTTTTGGATTTGGACGTGACCGACCAAAGCTCTGTACAAGCCGCTGTGGCTAAAGCTGTGGAGCTGGAGGGTCCAGTGGATGTACTGGTCAACAACGCCGGAGTAGGCCAGGGAGGGCATACGGAAGCTTTCGATGACGCTCAATTCAAAAAGGTCTTCGAGGTAAATGTTTTTGGAGTGCAGCGCATGATACGTGCAGTAATGCCGTCCATGCGCCAAAGAAACCAAGGGCTGGTTATCAATGTGTCCAGTGTAATGGGACGGATGATCATACCTTTCGCCGGGATATATACTGCCTCTAAATTTGCACTTGAAGGACTTAGTGAAAGCTATCGCTATGAACTTACCGGAACCGGTGTGGACATGGTAGTCGTGGAGCCCGGCGGGTTTGCCACCAATTTTATGGACAACATGATGATGCCAGCAGAGACAGACCGCGTGGAAAGCTATGGAGAGTTGGCCGAGGCCCCTGGAAAACTTTGGGGTGGCATGACACAAATGCTCCAAAGCCCTAACGCACCCGATCCTAATGAGGTAGCCAAAGCGGTAATAGAGCTAATTGAAACTCCCGCAGAGAAACGGCCTACCCGTACGGTGGTGGATCCCATGACTGGTGGCGAAGCCCCAAAAATAATTAATGAGACCACTGATAAGGTGCAGGCTCAAGTGATGCAGTCGTTGGGTATGGGTCAGCAAGAGTCGGTATAAGCATATTTCCTATCTGCTCAGAGTCACTTAAAGGTGACTCTGAGCAGGGTTTAACTCGATTCATAAAGTCCTTAAAAGCACGAGCACCATCCGCTGATAATTTTTTTAACAGGATCCCAATTTTTGGAACCCTCACCACTTAAATTGCCCTAAAAAGGATCCGATCTGTTTGAACCGCGCCGCGGAGCTTCCCATGCTCTGCGCAAAGGGGGAGGGATTGGGGGGATTCCCCCACATTAAAGTAATCTAGATTTACATAGTAATATTAGTATTACTGCAATTTCCAATTCGGGTACTCAGGTGAACAAAAGATTCAATACCAACACGATAAGCAACGGGCACACCATGCCGATTACCAGTCCCACATTTCGGAAATCAGACTGCTTCAGGTATCCATAGGAAAAGGCCACCGCATTTGGGGGAGTAGAAATGGGTAGAAATAAAGCCGTAGAGGCAGAAAGCCCAATCACCAATGCCACGGTCAGCGCTTGATCCGGCAGCAGCGAGACCCCTACTGGTATCAGTATACTGGCCGCTGCAGTATTACTCATAATATTGGACAACAAAGTGGTCATCATGGCTAAAAGCACCAGCATAAAAATTGAGTTTTGGAAAACAGGGATCTTGGTTACCATATAATCGTCCAGTCCGGAATCGGAAATTACCATCCCTAAAGTCAAACCACCAGCCACCAAGATCAAAGTATCCCAAGGTAGGAGCTTGAAATCTTCAGCAAAGATCACTCCTCCCACTGAAAATACTAGAATAGGAATGAAGGAAACTACTGCCACTGGGATTTGATGAATTGATGAGGTGATCCAAAGGCCAATAGTGATGAAAAACGTAACCACCACCAGCAGTCTATTGCGATTGGTATTACGATTGGGATACAAGCCTGTTGAAGTATCTTCTACTAGGTGTATACTTGCTTTTTTAGCGGGATAAGCCTTATTGATAAGCGTCCAGGCAAACAGGATGAACAGCAATGCCAGGGGGATGCCAATAGCCATCCAACGAGAAAAGCTAAATTCAATTCCCGCATTCTGAATGATACCCAAAGCTATAGCATTGGGAGGGCTACCAATTATGGTCCCCATGCCTCCAAGTGTAGCGGCCGCGGCCACTCCTAGAAAGAGCGCTTTTACAAAGGGATCATCATCATCCAGTCTATTAATTATGGGAAGGATGATGGCAATCATCATGGCGGTAGTGGCGGTATTGGACATGAACATACTGAGTATTCCAGTAGTCAGCATACTGCCCAGCAATAAGTTGGAAGGTTTGGATCCGAATTTCTTTAGTATCAGTCCGGAGAATTTGCGATCGAATTGGGTGATTTGTGCGCCCATAGCCAGGAAAAAGCCGCCTAATAGGATCCAAATCACCGGGCTGGACCAGGTATTGAGGTATTTTTGCCAATCTTCAGATATTACCTGGAAATGGATATCTTCCAGGAAGTATATGGAAAAGCCGATGATCAAGATGCTCACCGCAAAAGGAGGAATGGCTTCGGTAATCCAAAGTCCTCCGGCAAACACCAGAAGAAATAAGGCGTTAGTTGTGGGATCGGAAAGTCCATCCTGTTTACCCAAATACGCCAATAGCAAAGCTAATGCGATGACCCCCAGGAAAAGACTGATCTTATTTCCCAGGGGCCATTTTTTTCGGATAAATATCCGTAAAGCGTAAAATCTGGAATCGGCCATTCAACAATCTGTTGAACAATGCTACAATAAACGCTTTATATCATTAATGTTCAATAATTGCAGTCCACATTTATACCGGTGCGGAAATCATAGGAGCGCCTTGCATGATCTCCTCATTGGCGTACTCCTCAAACTGTTTAAAGTTCTCGATGAAAGCCTGGGCCAGTTCAGAGGCTTTGATATCGTACTGCTGTTTATTTTCCCAGGTGTTTTTGGGATCGAGGATCTCTTGAGGTACTCCAGGCACCTCCTCCGGTATATGCAATCCGAAAGCCGGCAGTTTCTGATACTCTACATCCTCTAGCCGGCCTTCCAGCGCTGCGGATATCATAGCCCTGGTAAAGGACAACTTAATACGAGCACCCACCCCATAAGGGCCTCCGGACCAACCGGTATTGATCAGCCAAATATTCACCTGGTGCTTTTCCATTTTCTCACCCAGGAGCTCCGCATATTTAGTGGGATGTAAGGGCATGAAGGGTGCTCCAAAACAAGCTGAAAATACCGTTTGCGGCTCGGTGATTCCGGTTTCCGTGCCCGCTACTTTAGCCGTATATCCTGAAATAAAGTGATACATGGCCTGCCCAGTGGTCAATTTTGAGATCGGAGGCAACACCCCGTAAGCGTCGGCAGTAAGGAAAAATATGTTTTTAGGAATACCACCCCTGGAGTCCGGAACCGCATTGTCAATATGATAAAGCGGATAGGACACCCTGGTATTCTCAGTAACCTCCCCATTGCTGTAATCAACTGTGGTGGTTCCAGGGAAGAACCGGGTATTTTCCAAAATAGCGCCAAACTTAATGGCCTTGTAGATCTCTGGTTCTTTTTCCGGAGACAGGTCTATGGTCTTGGCATAACAGCCTCCCTCAAAGTTAAATATTCCCGTATCGGTCCAGCCGTGTTCATCATCTCCGATCAAATTCCTATTTGGGTCGGCGGAAAGAGTGGTCTTACCTGTTCCGGAGAGTCCAAAGAATATAGCGGTATCCCCGTCTTTGCCCATATTGGCACTACAGTGCATGGACAATACATGGGCTTTTTCCGGCAACAAGAAATTCAATACGCTGAAAATTCCTTTTTTAGTTTCTCCGGTATAGCCGGTTCCCCCCACCAAAATTATGCGGCGGGTCAAATTGATTATGGCGAAATTGCTTTGTCGTGTACCGTCGATTTCAGGATCGGCTGTAAATTCCGGAATAGCCAAAATAGTGAAATCGGGATGGAAATCTTTCAGGTCTTGCTGACTGGGACGAATGAACATGTTGTAGCAAAACAGATTGTGCCAAGCCTGGGTGTCAATTACACGGACATTCAACCTGTAATCTGGGTCGGCTCCGGCAAAGGCATCTCGAATGTATAACCTTTTAAGTCCGAGGCTTGCGACCATCTTTTTGTACAGTTGATCAAACTTCTGCTCGTCAAACGCCACGTTAATGTCGCCCCACCATATCTTATCTTTAGTGTAATCGTCTTTTACAATGAAGCGGTCGTTAGGGGAACGTCCCGTAAATTTGCCGGTATCGCACATTAAGGCTCCATTATCTGCCAACACCCCCTCACCATTTTTTACGGCTTCGGTCACAAGCTCCGCCGGAGTTAAATTCCACAACACTCCTTTGATATTGGAAAGACCAAGTTTAATGAGGTCTTCCATTAAAGATTTTAAGTTTGTTTTTTTCATTTTCAAGAAAATTGAGATGTACCAAAGCACACCGGATTATCACCGATCTGCTTGCCAAGAGAACTTCAAATAGACCAAAACTTTTTAGGTACCCAAATGATTTTGGTCAGTCGGAAGGTAGTTAAAACTCACTAGTTGCAGAATTGCCATAAATGAGCTGTTACATTAAACTATTTTGAAATTCTGATATCCTAAGCATCATCATTAATACAAGGTCATTTTGTCTTTAAGTCTTTTTCCCAATTGTTGGTATTCCCGATAATAGGGATTCTCAATATCGTATATAAAACTGTGCAACCCTTTTAAATCACCCGGCGTCAATGATGCAAAAAGTCGTTGGTAAAACCTATACAATTCAGCTTCTGTATAAGCCCGAAGCTCCAAGTCATGCTGACTAATTCCCTGATCCGTTACCCCCTGGTAAGCGGATTTAATCTGGCCTCCCAATACAAAATTGAAAATCAATTCTGTACGTCTGATATGAAATTCGTTGGTGATCACCATTACAGATTTAATTCCTAAAGGATCTAAATGAATCACTCTGGAAAAATAGGCATTTTGTAAGGTGTCTCGAGACAGAGATTCTTCTAGTACATGAAGGGGATCCAAATCTCTGCGCGTTAGGTATTTGCGCATGGCTACAGCTTCTGCTACCGGGAAATCATCCCGGCCTTTACCACTTAATAGCACTCTGGGGGCTATGCCCTTTTGATAAAGCTCCAATGCTTTATCCAATCGAGGCGGAACCCATAAAGGCAGTACACCCTCCCGGCTAATACCGCCTCCTAAAACTATTATGATGTCTGCTACTGCCAACCAATTATTGCATTTGAAACAAAACGAGGCTCGGGGGGCAGCGAGAAAATATTGCTTTCGTATTTGCTGTTGTAGGGAGAAATATTCAATAGTTTTCCATCCACTACCAAGGTGCTGCTGCCGCCGGGATCAAACCCCATGGCCTTGGCCGCCTGGTATGAGATCATGATATCGGCCATGTCTTGATGGGTAGCTCCTACAGATTCTCTTATACGTCCGTTTACCATTAGAATCATTATTTCCCCCTTCTTGGTCAAACCCACGGCGATCTTTGGACCTCTCATGTCGGTGAAATCCAATCTTGCAGCCTGGGTATTAATGGAATGCCGTGTTTTCCATCCCTCTGCTTCCATCTGAATATTCACCTTGCCTTCAGTTACTAGCCCCGGACCTGCCTCCACAGCATAGGCCACTTCACCCCAATTGACACTTGAAATGCCCTCACCCATCAATTCAATGTCCACTTGACTTTCTAACCTAAATAGCTCAGGGTTGAACATGGTCCGCGGTATGGAGAGGGTCAAGCCCACCGGAATAAGGGGAACGGCTTCCACTGTTTCGGGATAAATAACCTCCTTCACAACATTGCCGGCAAGCCTTACAATGTAATGATCCACCGCAGAGATATGTGAATCTTCATATAGAAGATCGTAATAACAGGGAGCCTGCAGTTGATAATGATTATAGTACTTCCCGTCAAATAACAGTTGATGCTCCCCTCTGGATATGCGCAGACCACCCGCACTATTTACTTTTTGAATGTCCGTGGTGCCATCCTGGTAAATAATAAAGGCTGGTTTGTTGAATAAGGGAGTAGAAACCACTTGACCGTCCATAATGAGTAGTCCCAATGGAGTGCCTATATAGGTCTCAGGCAATCCCAGCTTCCCGACCAGCTCAGGGTTCAGAATATAACCGCCATTCCAGGCCACCCTAGGTTCATGGCCCCTTTCCTTCTGGAACTCCGATACCAGTTCAGGGACCGATTTAGGTTTGGGGTTTGCCGAAAAGGCCATAAAGTTCCAGGGTTTTTGAGCCTTCTGGGTATCAATTTGTGCCAAAACGCCGCTCCAGGGCAATCCATCACTGTATACACCGCCAACATACCGGTATTGCACCCCGTCGGGCGGCTGTTTTTGCTTCAATGATGCTTCCAGATTTTGAAGAAACTCCAGAATGGGAGTACCGTTTTCCATAGCATCTTCACGTATTTGAGCCTGTAGTTTTTCCTCCCCAATTTCCTTGATCAATTTTTTGTATTGCTTGCTTTGTACAGCATTGTCAAAATCCTTAGCAGTTTGGATTGGGGTAGGATAGGCCAGGGTGGTGCGTACTCCCGCGGGAACGAACTGCACGAAACCACTGCCTCTGGGAATTCCCATAATCCTGCTGGTAAGAATACCTTTTACCTGTCCAATATGGAAATGATCAATATCCAGGATATCAGTCATAACCGCAGAGTTCTGACCATTGGTAATAATGAAACCATGGCCCTCCTTCACTTGATTGAGAATTTTTAGAGCTTCCTCACCCATTTGCATAAGATGAAATCCGATACACAATTGATTGGTTTTAACAATTTTCACAATGCCGTGCTTAAAAAGTAGTTTCAGTTCACGGTCTTGGGTAAACTTTAGGTAGTTATTGAGGTAGGCTGTAGAGAACCTTTTCAAAACATGATTCTCATGAATAAAGATGTATACCTGAGGAAGCTGCTTTATATTGCTCTTGATGGTTTCTTCCGTCAATTCTTCCTCGATGCCCAAGTTTAAAATAGCCCGAATAGGTTGAAGCACAAAGAACTCCATTTCGTATTTCACATAGCGTCCGGGGAAATATACCCTGGGAATTTTTTGCTTCAGTTTTTCAAATAGTTTTTCCCGATTGTCAATACCCAGATAATGACTATTGGTTAGCTGTACCAGCGCTAGATTCCAATCGCTAAAGAACACGTGAGTAGACAACTCTTTTACCGGCCGCTCAGGAGGCCTAATAATATCTTGATAGATCAAGTTTACCAATCCTGTTAACTCGTGGTAGGTATAGAACCTATAGGGGTATTTCTTCTTGTTGCGATGGCGATAGGCCATGGAATGGTCGTGCCGTATGGTAACTTCACCCTGATGGTAATGGAAGATATCGTCGATGGTATTGCACAATCTATGGTAGGTCTCAGTGCTTATTTTATGTCGGTCAGGATTGGCTTGATGCAGTCTTCCTGTATACAAGTGTACCATTCCTTTCATCTGCTGCTCTTCCACTCTAAAAAAGCTGGGGTCTATCAGTGATTTTAAAAAAATCATAAATCCCATGCGGCCAAACCCGGGAAGGTAATGTCTGGTCTCTTGATTCAGTAATGACTCCAAGTAAGGGCTTTGTCGATTAAAATAACCTTTATACTGTTCGAAGTAATCCGCAATATGGTCATCGCGAAATGGAACAGAACTCAACTGGATATACAAGGCATAGAATATTTCCTCCAAGTTTCTACGTAAACTGGACATTTTAAATCTCTTCTTGACGGCCTTCTCATTGTGGATTAAGTCTTCCAGAGAATCCTGGGGATAAAAGATCTTATCAACGATCTTCTCCACCAATGATCCGGGAATCTTTTGGTAATCAAATTCCAACACCCTTAATCTCAAAGATTCCTCTAGATCCTCTCCTATTACTTGAGCATATACTTCCTGGGGGTGGTAACGGCGGGTGAATATGGGTTTACCTGAGGCGGCGGCTTCAATGATGGGCAGGCCACGCCCTTCGGTTTCACTGGGCAATAAAATTAATGAAGCTGATCGGTAGAGATCGGGAATGGTCAAGGGATGTTTGTGCCTACTCTTGAATTCCTTTTTATCAAATTCACTAAACAAAAACCCCAGAAAGACCCGGTTGCGGTAGCTTTTCGGTAATCTTTTTAGAGTCTTGGCAAACTGCTCTAAAAGGAAATAAAAATATGGTCGTTGTCCAGTAGGTATGGGGCCGGATATAATTATACTTAAGGTCAGTTGTGGATTGTTCTTAAACTTTTTGCGCAAGTTGCGCTGCTTGAACATTTTCTCTACCAACCTAAAGTTCAACTCGATGCTCTTCCTTTTTAATATTCGGGTGGGTTGAAACAGCATGATGTTGTTGTGGGCAAAATCCAGTTTGTCAATAGCCTTATTACCACAAAGAAGCGGTTGCAGTGGTTCTTGTTGGTGGTGACGCATGACATCCTTCACAGCGCTTACTTTGTTTTGTATGATCTCTCCTACCTGGCTCAGTGCCACGATACTCTCCCGTTTGGACACGGCTTCGAAGCGTTTGAAATCCAATGCAGTGCCCAATTCCGCTACATTGGCAGGGTTATGACCATTTTCCTCGATAACATGTTGGTATTGGATATGATTAATGTTGACCGTCATCCAAGATCGAGACTCCCAAGGCAGTAAAACTTCCAAGGTGGAGAAGAACTCACCTACATGAGCGTTGGTAAAGAAAAAATCACGAGGCCCGGGTTCCACTTTTTTATATTTGATCGCTGCCGGAGAATTTCCCCCTTCCCAATAATAATCGTGGCAATTGTTGATTACGGGGATCCCTAAGTATTCTGAGACCAGTACCACGGCCAAAGCCAAAGCCACATTGCCTGGGTTAGAGTTGACGTTCACTACAAAAAGCAATTGTAGGTCATGCTCATCCATACATTGGCCGAGCTTCTCAGTTAGGGTCAGGACCTCATCCCAAAACTTAATGATAAGCCGGTTGTATTGCTCGCTGCCTCGTTCCAGCTTAGTCTTAAAGAAATCCTCATAAAGATCCCAATTATCAAAACTTTGGATTTCCGGGAGTATGCAGTTACAAATGCTTGAGTCATAGGAGTTCCATGACTCAGCTTTTACCTCACCTCCGATAAAACATATGGGGACTCCAGGAAGTATTTTTTTGATGGCAGAGGTATATTTTTCTAATTCTATGGTAATACCATCAATGGCATAGTAAAAGGTCACAAAGCCTACACCCCCTTGTTCAGCTAGGCCATGCTTGAAGTCCTCATAGGATCCTTCAATGCCAGCCTGCGAAGGCTTGTCCTTTAGCCTATCTAGGAATAGTCCCAGATCAAACCAGGTATTGATATCTTCCCTTTTCAGGGATTCCATCATATTTTTAACTGCGCCTTCCTCCATCTGATTACAAGTTGATTAAGTTGCTCAATTCTCTATAATTTCCCTTAGCAGGGATTTCAAAGTTTTCAAAGAAAAATGTTCCTTGGCAATTTGATAGTTGTGCTCCCCAATTTCCCTGCATAGTTCCGGATCATATATAATGCGCTCCATTTCCCGGACTTTCTCATCGGTCAACTGGTTATCATCCAGCATTACCGTTTTAAATCCTTTACTGCCTATATCGGGCCAGTAAACGGGTTGATAATTATTTACAAAAATGGGTTTACGGGCCAGGGCACATTCCACGAAGGCATTTCCGAATCCCTCATAGGTGCTGAAATAGGTACAGGCCCGCGCGTGGGCGTAGGCATAGGATAGGTCCTTATGATCTAATACCATTTTGTCTGCAAAGATCACCTGATTGATCAAATTAAGGTCATGAATAAGGTCTATAAGGAAATGGAAATAGGCAGCCCCTTCATCATCGTGATGATTACCGGTAATGATGAGTTTCACCTTTTTATCGTCCAGTTTATGAACCAGTTGTATGGCCGTTTCTATACCTTTTCGTCTTACGATCCGGGTAATTTGAAATAGGGGTATCTCTTTCTTCTTCACTCCCAGATCCTTCAAAAAGAACTTGTTCTTTTTATTAACTACTCCATAAGGTTTGCTGAAGTCCATAACATTGGGCACCATGGTAGCCTCGATGTTGTATCTCTTCTTCAATCCTTGTTGATTGTAAGTATTGATGACCACGTTCTTAACGTTAGCGCCCACCAGCGGAAACGTCTCCTTTACAAAGTCATTGATGGAAGTATGAGGGGATACATAGCGTTCCCCTCTCTCCCAGTAAAAATCGTGATCGTGGGTGATGGTGGGTATCCCGGTTTCTTGCACTACTCGCTTAATTCCTAGCCCCATAGACAAGTGGGCAGGTAAGGCGGAGGCATTTTGGGAGATCAGCAGATCGATCTTCTTTTTGGACAGCCATTTTTTGATCCTTTTGGTTATAAGGTTCGAAACCTTTTCTATTTCCGCATGCAAGTCATCTAAATGGCCGTCGGGGTGGAAAAAGGCTTTGTCTTGCTCCCATTCGCATTCCGGTGAAAAAAAAGAAAGCAAGGGGAAATGTGTTTCGAAATCATGGTGTCGGCGGTGGTGTCCCTCAAATTCTCCTGCCAGCACAAATACCTTATGTCCTAATTCCTTGAGGACCTTAATCCATTTTTCCGTTTCCAAAGCCACACCATCAACTCCTCCTATTCGTCCAATTACGATTCCTATGCGCATGTACAGTTGACATTCAAATGAAACAATCCGGATCGTGAAATGTGCTGTATTTCCATTTCGTTATCTGGCCTTGAAACAACGTCCCGGTTTAATTTTATCTACGAGATCACGAAATGTGTTGGATAATCAAGATAACAAAAATGATATAAATCAATCTGGGTAGAGACAATACTGCTTGAAGTAAATTATACCTAACAATGTGGTGAGGGTACTTCATAATCAGAAGAATTATCTGTATATTCTAAATTAGAAAACACCACAGAACTATGCGATTAAAGATATTTACAGGAGTAGTTTTGGCCATATTGATATCGGGAAACCTACAAGCGCAATTTTCCTTGGGCATTAATGTAAAAGTTCAAGACCCCACCGGTGATTTTAATCACAATGTACATAATGCGGCAGCCGGTATTTCCTTTACAGGTATTCACCGGAAAGTAGATAGTCGATTCTCCTGGGGAGGTGAACTTGGGATAGCCATGTATTCCAATGAAAACTATCTGTACGATCTTAGTGAAGACGGTTATCCAGGAGAATCTGTGGAAGTTAGCGAAGAAGATTGTTTTTGGACCTTGCATGCCTTGGCGCGTTACCATTTTTGGGAAAAAGAAAACGTTAAGACCTATGCGGAAGGCCGCCTGGGGGTAACTACATTTTTCAGTTCACGCACTGCTCTTGATGATCACTATGATATCGATGACAATTTTGATTCCCACGGCACAGCGTTCAACACCGGACTGGGAGCGGGGTTAGCTTTCAACCCCAAAGGAGTGCTATCCAGGGACACCAATGGTCGGCTCTGGATAGAATTAGGCGCTACCTATATGGCGGGGACCAGGGCTACTTATCGCCATATTTCGGAATCGGCCTCAGGTCTAAGTCTCAGTGAAGGTCAGTATCGATCCTTAACCCATTATATGGATTACCGGTTGGGATTCGTTTTTAGTCTTTAGTCGGTACATTGGAACATGTCAACGGAAAAACAACAACTTCCCCGCAGGGATTTTATGAGTAAGGGCGCGGCTTTGGCAGCATTGTCTATTTACAGCTGGCCGCATTGGCTACAGGGGGCCTCAACTCAACTATCACCTAATCCCACCATTAATGAAATCGTTGAAGCTATTGTGAACGTAGTGCCAGGAGGGAAGATCGCTGATACCGTCGACACCTTTAAGTCAGGAGATCCCAGTCAAATTTGTAGTGGCATTGTAAGCACCTTTTTGGCCACCGCAGAAGTGATACAAAAAACGGCTGACCTAGGAGCTAATCTGATCATCACCCACGAACCTACTTACTACAACCATCTGGACCGGGCTGAATGGTTAAAAGAGGACCCAGTATACCGCTATAAAAAAAGCCTAATTGAAAAAAATGATATTGTGGTTTGGAGGTTTCATGACTACTGGCATAAGGTACGCCCAGACGGTATTTTACAGGGATTAATTGAACTGCTATCTTGGGAATCGTACCAAAGCCCTCAAAAACCTATCATCTTCAATATCCCCCAAACCTCTTTGGGTGAACTGGCACAGATGTTCAAAAAAAAGATGAACCTCCCCCGCCCCTTTATAGTGGGCAATCCGGAAATGCCCTGTAGTTCCGTGGCCTTGCTGCCGGGAGCCTGGGGAGGCAACAAACAGATCCGCACCTGGTCGGAACATCAGTTTGAGGTGATGGTGGTAGGCGAGGTAGCTGAATGGGAAACCAGCGAATACATACGAGATGCTGCCTTTGCAGGCATGAATAGGGGGTTGATCATTTTGGGTCATGCAGTCAGCGAAGAACCAGGAATGGCCTATCTAGTGAAATGGCTACAGAAGCTGGTTGATCACATTCCAGTACACCATGTACCCAGCGGCGACGCCTTTGAAGCTGTCTAGTCATTTTGCTAGGGAGTAGGGCAAAATATTGATGATTAATCAACCGGACTCCTCTTCGATGGCCAGCAAACGGTTCACAAATTCTCCGGAAAATCGTACCATCTCCTCAATATTCTGGCTTTTAGCTACGTGCAGAGAGCGGAAAACCAGTAGGGCTTCACCGTTGCTTTCGATGTGGTAGATATCTTCAGCCTCCAAAAAACGAACCAACTCCTCCCGGAAAAAGACTTTAATAGCGGGTCTATCCTTCCCCTTTAGTACAAACTTATTGGAGAACCGGGGGTATTTGGGAAAGTTAATATCTTTTTGTCCGCTGAATGCCATCACCGGACTGAAAACTCGATCAAATATGCCTTCCCTTTCCAGTACAAACTTGGGCATTGGGCGGTTTAAGAATATCATCTCTACAGTGGTGCGATAAATCTCCTTGGCCAGCAAGGCTCCTTCATCAAAAGTTATATCACAAATTTCCCAACTTACTTTACTGTCAGCGTATTCCCCGGACATGATATTGGCTTTATACTCGATGGGCCTGGAATTAAAAAAACTGAAATTTTGCAAGTATGAGGTATTCCAATCTGCCTGCTCCTGGTAGCTCCATCCATTGGTAACGGCCATGTTTTTCAGTCTTTTCTGCCTGGGTGACAAGGCAGTGGGAACCGGTGCGATTAGGCTTTTAAGCGCAAAACGATGGTTAGTGGTACTCACATGTTGTTCCAGGCCCGTTATACTAATCTTCGCGCCCGTGTTTTGGTGAACCCGACGGAACTCTTGCAGATTTTCCTGGACCGTAAAATCCACCAATCTGGCGGTGGCCAAATTGATTTTAACATCCTGCCCAGGGGGAATCTTCTCCAGAATCTTATTGATGCGTAATGTAGAAAGGAAGTTGGCAATACCTTTGATCTTCAACTCACAAGTACCATCATCTTTCTGATAGAGTTTGGTGTCGGGGCTAAACACCATCTGAAAGAAGATAGGAATAGGCACCCTGGTCAACAATATGTGTACCGTAAGGGTGATAATTATCCCCCAGAAAATTCCGTATAGCAAATTTGTGTAAAGTGTGATCAGTAGTGTGGCGCCAAAGAATAGCAACTGTTCATAGCCTTGTTGGTAGGTTTCCCGGAATATCCTGGGAGAGGCCAATTTATAGCCGGTAAATACCAGTATAGCCGCCAAAGCGGCCAAGGGGATTTTCTGCATAATAGGAGCAGCTAGCAAAACAAAGATCAGCAGCAAAATCCCGTGAAAGAAGTTGGACCACTTGGTTTGCGCATGATTGTGTACATTAACGGTACTACGCACAATCACCGTAACCACAGGCAGTCCTCCGATCAAACCGGAAATCATGGTACTGATCCCTACCCCCACCAGATCCTTATCATTATTGGTCTTTCTTTTGTGGGGGTCTAGCTTGTCTACAGCTTTGGTGCTGGCCAAGGTTTCCACTGATGAGATTAAGTTGATGGAAATCACTGCCAGCCAGAAAGCGCCGGTGTTGATTTTGGAGAAATTGGCATACAATAAGCTATCCATAATATTATCTGGTATGGATATTAGAAATTGGGGTCCCACCTCGTATACATTCCCCAGAATCCCGATCTCTCTGGCATTGAAAAAATCAAATGCGTAAACAAATGCTACCGCCAGGAGCAACACCCAGATCGGAGCAGGCAGAAAATGGAACAACTTGTAGCTTATCTTGGCGTGGAAGGCCAAAAGTAAGATACCTACTACTGAGATTAAGGCTACTAAAGGATTGGCCTGAGGTAAGCTTTTGATGGCAGCAAAAAGAGTTTCCACGGTATTTTCACCGGAAGCAGTGGTTCCCAGAGCCACGTGCAGCTGGTTGGCAATGATGATGACACCGATAGCTGCCAGTAATCCATGGATAACCGATGAAGGAAAGAGCTCTGCCAGGCGACCCAGTTTAAGGATCCCCAACAGTATTTGCAATGCTCCGGACACCACAATGGCCGCTAGTACGTAATTTAGGGTTTGATCCGTGCCATCGTTGAGGGCGATGGCCGCCGCTAAAACGGCTGCAATCAGGCCAGCAGAGGGGCCATTAATTGCCACATGACTACTGCGTACAAAACTGGTGACCACACCTCCGATAATAGCGGAGGTAATTCCCGACATGGGTGGTACTCCCGAAGCCACCGCAATACCAAGGGAAAGGGGCATAGCGACCAGGGCAACACTCACAGCTGCCGACAAATCCTGACGCCAATTTTCTTTCAGACCTTTCCACCCGCTAGCTGGTATGGGTTGATTTAAATGATTTGACATATTTACCGGAGTGAGGTCCAGGGCTCAATTGTGAAAAGTCAAATATATGAATATTTAGGAAACATCTTTAGAGGTTAACCAGCCCATGAACCACGTAGAAGCCCGGTTTTGGTACTTTTAGCAGGATTGTTATAAATTTAGTTATGCGTGTTTCTTCAGGCATATCGGCAGACTCACCACTGCGGGTTTGTTTACCTTAATATTCTGTGCCTTTTTGTTCGGTATGGATCATGAAACTGGTGGGTTTATCCAAGCACTCGATATCAAATACTGGGAATCCTACCTACTGTATGGGATTCCTATGCTATTAATAATGGTACTGTTACAGCAATTATTCATGAACTCTCCAACCAGATTTTACTTGCCTTTGGTATGGGTATTCGCCTTGCTCGTATCCACCATACTAGCATTGTTAGTTACTCCGAAACCTAACGCCTTAGGCTTTGGTGTAATGGCCGCCGCCATATTCCTTTATCTGGGATTATACAGTCTTGTACTCTTGTTGTTTAGTAAATAGGTTAGGTAGGAACCGCTGGTGTAATTTGCTTTTACTTTATGTAGTTTTTTGCGTTCTTTCGGCTCAAACATCAACGAAAGAAATGAATTCAATATACAAGTACGCGGCTACGCTAATATGGGGCGTATACATGATGAGTGCCTGTAGTGCTCCCACGGAAGAAACAGAATCCTCGCCTCCGGAATATTCTATTGAACAATTTATGAATACGGTGCAAATTTTCGGAGGGTCATTTTCTCCGGATGAAAGCAAAATACTGTTCACCAGTAAGGAAACCGGGATCTTCAATTCGTATTCCATCCCGGTAGACGGAGGTGATCCCCAACAATTGACCGATTCAGAAACAGATTACGCCATGGCCCTTTCCTATTTTCCTGAGGACGAAAGGTTTCTCTTTACCAGGGACCAAGGGGGTAATGAGATCAATCACGTGTACTTGCGAAATATGGACGGCAGTATCCAGGACCTGACGCCCGACTCCACCGCCAAAGCTCAATTTTACGGATGGGCTCAGGACGACCAGAGTTTTTTCATTACCACCAATAAAAGAGACCCGCGATATTTCGACCTATACGAAGTTGCCCTTGGTGACCACCAACCGTCTGCGGAAGGCAATCTTTTCATTACGGAGATGGTTTATGAGAATAATGGTTATAGCATTGGTGCTATATCACCAAACAAACAATATATAGCCTTGGTGGAAAATATCACTACCAATGATAACAACCTGTATCTTTATGATAAAGCTTCCGGTGAAACCAAGTTGCTTAGTCCACATGAGGAGTTTGCTACCTATTTTCCTCAGTATTTTAGCTTGGATAACAAGACTTTATACTTTACCAGCAATGAGGGTGGAGAATTCAGTTCACTGCGCAGTTACGACCTGGAAACAGGAGAAAAGAAAGTGGTAGAGGCCGTAGATTGGGATATCAATTTTGCAGGCTTGTCCAAGCATGGTAAATATCGATACCTGGGGATCAACGCCGATGCCAAGACTGAAATCCGCATATACGACGAGAACAATAATCTGCTGGAACTTCCTTCTTTACCCGATGGTGAAATAACCTCCATCAGGATCTCTCCAAGTGAGGAACTGATGATGTTCTATGTCAATAGTTCTACAGCTCCTAGCAACCTATACGTTTATAATTTTGAAAGCAGAGCATATAGCCAACTGACCAGCACCATGAATCCGGAAATAGAGCAGGATCATCTGGTAGATGGTGAAGTAATACGTTTTGAGTCTTTTGATGGGCTGGAGATCCCAGCACTGCTTTATAAGCCCAAGGGTATTCAGCCTGGGGAACTACGACCCGCAATCCTTGATATCCACGGAGGTCCCGGCGGGCAACGAAGGTTGAACTATCAGTCACGCGTGCAGTACTTGGTAAACCATGGATATGTGGTGCTTTCGGTCAACAACCGGGGAAGCTCAGGATATGGTAAAACCTTTTATGCGGCCGATGATCTTAAGCACGGAGATGTGGACTTAAAGGATTGCATCTGGTCCAAAAAATATCTGGAAAGCACCGGGTTCGTCGACCCCCATAAAATTGGTATCATGGGAGGCAGTTACGGTGGTTACATGGTTATGGCCGCTCTGACATTTGCTCCTGAAGAATTTACTGTTGGGGTAAACTACTTCGGCGTAACGAACTGGTTACGCACACTTAACAGCATTCCACCTTGGTGGGAATCCTTTAGAGAAGCCCTCTATAAAGAGATCGGACATCCGGTAGAGGACTCTGTGGCGCTGTACAATAAGTCACCCCTATTCCATGCCGATAAAATAACCAAGCCCATGATCGTGCTTCAGGGGTTCAATGACCCCCGGGTGATCAAACCTGAAAGTGATGATATTGTAGCTGCCGCAGAAGCCAATGGAGTACCTGTAGAATATGTGGTTTTTGAAGACGAGGGACATGGATTCCTGAAAAAGGAGAATCAAATAGAAGCCTCTCAAAAAGTATTGAATTTCCTTGATAAATATTTATGGCAAAAAGAACCGGAAGAGGCAGCCGCTTCGACTCCCTAAGATAATCGACCCCGGCGTTATGCCGGGGTTAATAATCCGTCTTTATAGTATTGTCGAAGGGTATCTTAAATTGGTATCCCACATTCTCATCCAGTTCCGGGTCCAGCACATCTAATCCATAATTGATTTTTTTAGGATCGTCGTACACCATGGTGCCAAATATGCGATCCCAAAAGGAAAACATATTGCCGAAATTGGAATCCGTCCAGGGTCTTTCAAAGTGATGGTGGAACTTGTGCATGTTGGGACTGATAAATACCAAACTCAAGGTCTTGTCCAGCCAATGGGGCACGGTGATGTTGGCATGAGTCAGGTAAGTGAAGAAAATGGTAACGACGCGGTATATCACATAAAACGCCAAGGGCGCTCCAGCTACTACAATAGCAAACAGAGCAAAAACCTCCCGCAACACATAGTCTCCCGGATGATGACGGGTGCCGGTAGTGGCATCCACTTTGGTATCGCTGTGATGAATCATGTGGAACTTCCACATCCATTTGAACTTGTGGAGCAGGTAATGCACAAAATACTGACCTATCAGATCCAGTATCAGTACTGCAATTAGTAATTCTGCCCAAACCGGAAGGGTTATATAATGAAGGAGTCCAATTTGATTACTACCCACCCAGCTGAAAACCCCAACTGTCAGTAGGCCAAAAATCAAGTTTATGGTCAGGCTTGTAGCCAGGAATACCAGATTGACACCTGCATGTCGCCATTTGCGGTAGCGGAACTTGAAGAGTGGAGCTGCTCCTTCCAGCAGCCAGTTAAAAGAAAGGCAGCCCAATACCCAGGCTAGCTTTTGCCAGGCTGGCATAACTTCAAAGAAATTCAAAAACGCTTCCATAATCTACCGATTGCCTAATCGAAATTACGCAATTAACGGAAGATCCGAAAATAAGGCTTAGTAAGGAACTTCTGCTTATCGATTCACATCAACGATATCCCCATTCAGGTATAAGTCCTGCAGGTCTTGGCGGCTTATTTGGTATTCTTCCTCCAGGAAATTTTCAGCCTTATCAATGGTGTAAAGTTTGGAAGATCTGGCCACTTCAAATTTGTTGGTTACAAATACAATTTCCTGAGAACTTACTTCCGTCACCTTCATCAAAGAATAATAGTCTCCTTCGGTTTTATACTCATAAACATCACCGACCTGGGGACTGTTTATAAAGGCTTGGTTGTCCTTTTTATTTTTACTGCCGGCGAAAGCCATCCAACCCACAAACAATGCGATGATAAGCAATCCGCTGAAATGCCAAAAGGGAGTCTTTAGTTGCGATTTAAAAGTTGAAAATGCACTTTTGAAAGTTTGAGGCATTTCTTTTTCCTTCAAAGTCTGCTTACAGTGCTGACATTGGCTGGCACCACTTTTCCCCATTGGAAAAACGGGTATCCAAAAAACATGGGCATACTTTCCAAAAACGGAAATATCCACGCAGTCTGATTCATTACAATGGGGGCATGCGACCTCGGTTAAGTGCTCTGATTTTAAGTGGCTGGAGTTAGAACCAAAGATGATCATAAAAAATTATTTTATTAAGCTGCTAATATCAAAACGGATATTCAAATAAACCATCCGTTTGTGACAAAGCACCAACTGAAGTTAGTTTTTATTACTTTTTCAACCTTAACAGAAAGTTAAAAAATCGGCTTTGATCAAATCCCCTTACCATGTTAAGAAAACTGTCGGCCTTCCCCACCAGAAACTTAAGCTCCTTGGTCACTTGTTTCAATTCTTTGGTGTGCGGGGTCTGGTCATCTTTAAGGTTTTCCACCTGACCCAGTACTTTGATCACCGGCTGCAACTCTCTTTTTCGGCGTTCTCTGGCGATTTGCCGGGTGATTTCCCACATGTCTTTTTCAGAGCTAAAATACTCCTTTCGATCCCCTGGTTTGTGGGCTTTGTGAATGAGACCCCAGTCCATCAATGCCCTGATATTCATATTGGCATTGCCTCTGCTGATGTGTAACTCATCCATGATCTGCTCAGTGGTAAGGCTTTGCGGGGAGATAAGCAATAGGGCATGGATCTGTGCCATAGTTTTGTTGATACCCCAGTGAGAGCCGAGGGTACCCCATGCCTGGATTAGCAACTCCTTGGCTTCCTGATAGCTTAATTCGGCATTTGGCACCCTTGAATTTACAGAAAAAGCCCAAATCTTCTACATGATTATCATAATTTCTAAAACATTTTTATTTTCAGAAATGTTTGAAAATTAGAAATATTATATATTACATTGCTATTCGTAACCGCAGAGTCCTGAAAAATCCTCAATGAATGGAAAAGCCAGTTAAACATTATTGGAATGTCCTACAACAGTGGCGGGTAATAGAGGATCACCCCCATCCTGATGACTACATCGTGGTGATGGCACCTGGTTGGGACGGCGAAACCTTGATTGAGCATTCTTTGCACAAGTCGGAACTAAGCGCACAAGACCGGGCTCGATATTTAATGGATAAATACGAAGCCAAAAAGATCAAGATCTACTATCCGAATGGCCGAAGCAAAACCTTGAGATAACCTGCTTCATTCGGATCGTAGGTCCGGATAGTTGGGAGCTAGTAGCTCCTGAGCATCTCCTAATAATTGGCGATACTCTTGCCAAGGGCCTTTGAAAAAACCATTGGTCTTATTGAGAATATCTTCTACTGCTTTATGTGCAATCCCTACAGCGAACTCCTGATTTTGGGTCCAAGCCACCAGCGGCGACTCCATTAGGTACGATGCTTCCTGCAATTTGCTTACCACTAGACTGGCATCTCGGTATATGCCCTGTGTGTCTTCCGGGGGAAAAATGAGGCCTAAGATAATATCGATGCTATCTGACAGTGCGTTTCCTTTTGCTATCAACTCTTTACGGCCGGATTGCCCTTTTAGTTTTTTATTAATGTAGGTGATGGAAGCCTTAGATTCCCTTAGCCGGTCAGCGGCGGCAGTTACTACCTCCACTCTAGCCAGGTGTTTCTTGATCCGACTGTCTTTCTCCTTCATCTGCTGTGGTGTCAATTCCAGACGAGGGTCTTTAATTACCGTTACCTGGGATTGGGCGGTATCCCCCTGATATATTAACAAAACCTGGTAATCACCCGGCGGTACATGTACTCCAGATTTTGGAGCAGATTTTTTCTCAGGTACTTTTTGGTGTGGATATCGCACGGCGTCCCTGGTCAATTCCCAATTGGTGCGATTGATACCATGTTGAGGAGTTTTGTAGAGGGTACGCAACAGGCCTTGATGATCGTGGATCTCAATGCGAACACTGTCCGCTAAGGGGTCCTCTTTATCGGACGAAGATGAAACTTCCGGAATATAGTAACTAAGCAGAGCCCCATAAGGTCGATTCTCTCCTTCGAAAAGAGCATCTCCTATTTTACCTTTCCGGTAACCAAAGGATTCTCCAATGTTGACCAGATAGGCATCCGGCGGGGGGAACACCTGCAATTTATCTGAGAGGATGTTATTGGCTCCTTGCTGCGACAGTTCTCTTAGGGGTGTAAGGTCATCCATTATCCAAAATGCCCGGCCAAAAGTACCCAGTACCAGGTCTCCTTCCCGCTCCTGAATCACCATATCCATGGTAGGAACTGTGGGGTAGCCGTTGGTCCATTTGCTCCAGGAAGAACCGGCATCCAGGCTGACGTACAAACCTGACTCCGTACCGCAGAAGTATAGGTTGGGAGCTACCGGATCCTGTACAAAGGAATAGACGAAGCCCCAGACATCGCCTTCATTCAAAATTCGACTCCAACTGCGACCATAGTCTTTAGTATGATACAAATAGGGAGTCCAGTTGTCACGCCGGTGGTCGTCAAAAACCACAAAGGCCTCCCCCTTATGATGTTTGCTAACATGTATGTGAGGTATCCAGGTGTTGGCGGGTACCCCTTTTATTGCTCCGATTACATTGGTCCATGACCTGCCACCATCCCGGGTCACTTGTAGATTACCATCGTCAGTACCTACCCAAATAACCCCTTGCTCCAATTTACTGGGAACTACGGAAATAATAGTGGTGTAATTTTCTGCGCCGGTGTTATCGTAGGTGAGTCCTCCGGTATTCAGCTGGTCTTGCTTTTGAGGATCATTGGTAGTAAGGTCAGGAGAGATAACTTCCCAGCTGGCTCCATAATCCTTGCTTTTGAGTAAATACTGACTCCCGTAGTACACCACCTTGTTGTCAAAAGGATCCAGGGCAATTCCCGCATTCCAATTGAAACGCAATGGAATACCTTCAGGATGCTGAGGACGCACCCGCAAAAGCTGACCGCTGGTAGTATGGTAGCGGAAAAGATTTCCCTTTTGACCCATGGACCAACCATAATCGCTATTCACAGGATCAGGTACCATGTCAAAGCCATCGCCCACACTTAAGCGCTGCCAATACATATTGCGAATACCTCCCTTGAACCAGACCTGGCTGGGCCCCTTCCATGACCCGTTGTCTTGCAGCCCTCCGTAAACGTTATAGGGAAAATCATTGTCTACGCGGACATGATAGAATTGTGCCAAAGGCAGGTTATCGAAAAACCGCCACTTCTTCCCCCTGTCGAAGGTAATGTTGGCGCCGCCGTCATGCCCCAATAGTATAAACTCATTATTTTGAGGGTGACTCCACCAGGCATGATGATCGGTGTGTACCTTGTTACCGGGTACAAAAGTTTCCCAGGTTTTACCACCATCTTCACTAATGGTCACCTCGGTAGCTATGCTGTAAACCCTATTCTCATTTTGGGTATCCACGTAAATATCTGCATAGTAAAACGGACGATCACCTATATTTTTATCGCCAGCTTTGGACCTTTTCTTCCAGGTACGCCCTCCATCTTCAGATCTATAGATCGCATTCTTTTTACTTTCAACATAGGCATAAACGATGTTGGGATTGGTAGGGGCCACTGAAAGCCCTATACGTCCCAGATCACCTTCAGGTAAGCCATCTTCATGGGTGCGCTTGGTCCAACTTTCACCCCCATCATTACTCACATAGATCCCGGAGCCGGACCCACCTGATTTGAAAAACCAAGGCCATCGGCGATATTCCCACATTCCAGCATATAGTTTATTGGGGTTTTGGGGATCGACCACCAAGTCAGAGGCCCCAGTTCTATCATTCACAAAGAGGGTTTTCCGCCAGGTGCGACCACCATCGGTTGTTTTGAATACACCGCGGTGCGGGCTATCACCCCAAGCGGAGCCGGTTACCGCAATTACCAGGGTATTAGGATCATCGCGATGTTGAATTATCCGATGAATTGTGCGGGTTTTTTCTAAACCCATCAATTGCCAGTTTTGCCCGCCATCGAGGCTTCTGTAAATTCCATACCCGCTGTTCTGACTATTTCTGGGATTGCCTTCACCGGTACCTACCCAGATCTCCGAGGGATTGTTTTGATTGATCTTTACCACGCCAATTGAAGCCACCACCTGACCGGTAAACAGTGGTTTCCAGGTATCTCCGCCATTTTCGGAATGCCATAGTCCACCTGCAGCCGAACCCAGATAGATGACGCTGGGGTCGCTCAATACAACATCAATGCTGGTCACACGGCCACTCATGCCAGCAGGGCCGATATTTCTAGGTTTCAAGCCCGGCACCATATCCATATTTAGTTTTTGTGAATGCCCATCTTGTGGGAGTTGGATTAGCAAGGTAAGACAGAACAGAAGTGTCTTGGTGAAGGAAGTTTTCATAATCAGCGTATTAATGAATTGATGATTTACAGATTTTTGCAAACATTTCCAACAAGCTTGGTATCTAGGTTGGAGGTAGTTGAAAAGAATGAAGTAGCCCCCCGAGGTTGGGGAATCCTGACCTGGGAATGACCGAGGTATTCGAGACACAAATACCTGACATTATCCGTAACCCACAGGCATTTTCCGTATATTGAGGTAAACGTATCGGTATGTTGAAGTTTACCACGCTAATGATTTTTATGTCCTTTTTATGGGCGCTAGATAGCCCAGCGCAACAAAGGACCCTGGTGCTTAAGCATAAGACTACGGGAAAAGTATATGAAGTAGATCCTCAAAAGTCTATAAAATACCGGGCACAAGACGGAAAAAAAAGACAGGGGCTTATTGAAGAATTGACAGCAGAATGGATGCTGGTGGACGGCCGTCAAATTGCCTACGACGAGATCACTATGCTCTCCAGTTGGCACACCCGTAAAAATGGCGGGGCCATTGCAGGTGGCGCTTTACTTACTGGATTTGGCGCTTTACTCACGGTGGGAGGCGTGGCACTAGCGGCAGATTCCACGGACGAAGACCCCCTAAGCACTGCTATTTTGGCCCCCTCCGGGATATTTATAGCCCTGATTGGTTGTGGAACCAGCTATTTGGGCATTAGTGCCATGAAGAAGAAACGATTTAATATGGGAGAGTGGGATTTTGTAGTTCAGAATTATTAGATTTCAATTCGGCGGTCCCTCGCAACCACCGGCCACCTATCCACTACCTCTCCTTCTTGCACCACCAACATTTCCTGGTGAAGCGCAGTAGTAGGGCAAATATGCATGGGAATTCCGTAAAGCTCATCACCTACCTTATAGTTTGGGGCATCCGATGTGCGTACTACTAAATGTTCTTCACTGTGAGTGGGGAAATCCACTACATCCAGTCCTATCAGATTAACCCTGGGATGGGGCATTTCTGAAGCTATGGCCTTATGACCTAAGTCCAGGCACATCATGTCGCCGGTAGGTTTACTGACAATTCTGGTCAATACTACAGCTGCTGGTAGAAAATCCAGATCAGGCAACTTTTGACCATAACCGTGATCCCACAACAAACTGGTACCAGGGCTAAGTTCTACACCTTTACGTTGAGCATGTACCGGAAATGTAGGGGAGCCACCAGCCACTACCTGCTTTACCCCGGTCTCCTGTATCAGGTGTTCTACAAAGGAAAATGCTTGATCAGAAGCATGAATTCTTTCTGTAATATCGGATTGTCGAAGATGGCCATCGTATACATGCCACCCCTTAAGCTCAATCCCGGGCTGAGCCTTGATAATTTGGCTCAAAGCCACGGCATCAGGCCCGGCAGCAATTCCTGTTCTGTGCATGCCCACATCCAGATCAATAAACACCTGGGCGGTTAGGTTAGATCCCTGGGCGAGATCTGCCAGCTGCTGAACTGAATACTGATTGTCAACCAGGCTACTGAATTGGGTTTGCGGATATTTTTGTACAAGCTCCAGAAATCGACTAATATGAGGTCCGCTCAATTGATAAGCCAGAAGCACATCAAGAGCCTGGCATTGCGCCAGCATTTCCGCTTCTGCAATAGTAGCGCATTTGAATTTATTGATCCCCTGTCGTTGCTGCATACCCACTATCTGAGGGGACTTATGGGTTTTGACATGCGGTCGCAAGCGCTCGGCACTTCCAGCTATACGGATCATTTCCTGAATATTATGATCGATCCTTTGCGGATAGACCAACAAGCAAGGTGTGGCCACATTTTCAGGATATTTCAGTTGATACCAGCCCGACATCAATCTGAAGCTAAGAATGGATATTTATAGTCTTGAGCAGGGACGAAAGTCTCCTTTATGGTACGAGGGGATACCCAACGCAATAGGTTTATCATAGAGCCAGCTTTGTCGTTGGTTCCAGATGCTCTTGCTCCACCGAAAGGCTGTTGACCGACCACCGCTCCGGTAGGTTTGTCGTTTATATAAAAGTTACCCGCTGCATTTACCAGTTTTTTAGTGGCTAGCTCCGCAGCGTATCGATCTTGTGAGAATACGGCGCCCGTCAAGGCATAAGGAGAGGTTTGGTCCACCATTTCTAATGCCTCTTCAAATCTTTCACTTTGATAAACATAAACAGTAAGTACCGGTCCAAAGATCTCCTCACACATAGTGGTATAGTGAGGGTCTTGAGTGAGCAATATGGTAGGTTCAATAAAGTAACCGGTACTTTTATCATAATTGCCCCCGGCTATTATCTCTACCGAATCACTCTCTTTGGCTTCATCGATGTAGGAAGTAATCTTGTCAAAAGCCTTTTCATCTATTACGGCATTAACAAAATTACTAAAGTCCTCTACTCCACCCATTTTAATCTCTTTAAGATCGGACAACACCTTAGTTTTTACGTTCTCCCAAAGATTATCCGGGACGTAAACCCGACTGGCTGCAGAACATTTTTGACCTTGATATTCAAAAGCTCCTCTAACTATAGCCGTGGCCAATGCCATGGCATCAGCTGATTTGTGAGCTAGTATGAAATCCTTGCCTCCGGTTTCACCAACAATTCTAGGATAACTTTTATAATTGCTGATATTCTCTCCTATGGTTTTCCATATGTGTTGGAAAACCCCAGTACTTCCCGTAAAGTGAATGCCTGCAAAATCCGGATGACTAAAGATCACATCTCCTGTAGTAGGTCCATCAACATAGATCAGATTGATAACACCGTCCGGCACACCAGCTTCTAAAAAAACTTCCATTAAGACGTTAGCCGCATAGATCTGTGAGAATGCCGGCTTCCATACCACCGCATTCCCCATCATGGCTACAGAAGATGGTAAATTCCCGGCAATAGCGGTGAAATTGAATGGTGTCAGTGCAAATACGAAACCTTCCAGTGGCCTTTGCTCCAACCGGTTCCAAACCCCAGGTGATGATTCTGGTTGTTGCGCATATATCTGAGTCATGTAGCTGACATTAAACCTTAGGAAATCTATGATTTCACAGGCACTATCTATTTCAGCCTGGTAGGCATTTTTTGATTGCCCCAACATGGTGGCTGCATTTAGTTTTGCCCTGTAGGGACCAGCAATGAGGTCCGCCGCTTTCAAAAATATGCCAGCACGATGCTCCCAGCTCATTTCAGCCCAAGCTGTTCTGGCGCCCAGGGCGGCCTTTATGGCAAGTTCCACATGCGTGGCGTCGCCTCGATGAAAATGTCCCAGTACATGTTGATGATCATGAGGCGGGTGCAATGAAATGGTATTCTCAGTTCTTACCTTTTCACTACCAATGTACATGGGTATATCCAATTCCTGAGCGCGAGCTTCATTCAAAGCTTCCTGCAGTAATTTTCGTTCTGAAGAACCTGGTTCATAGTTAAGAACTGGCTCATTTTTGGGGGTTGGCACCTTATATATTCCTTTGGGCATGCTAGTGCAAGTTTGTGTCTGAAAAATTAGAACACAAAGGTAATTATTCGGCTCAAAAATGGAAATATAAGGGAGTTATAATAAATCCTTCAACTGAGTCAGGCAGTCCACCCGGAAGGTTGAACGGTCGGCTTCATTAAGGTTCGCAGGGTCGTAATAAATCTGATCGATGCCTGCAGAGCGTGCCCCTGCGATATCGGCCACCGGATTGTCCCCAATCATAATACACTCAGATCCTGAAGCCCGGACCATGCTGAGAGCAAAGTTGAAAATCTGGGGGTGCGGTTTCAGCTTCCCGGCCACTTCTGAGGTGACCACGGTAGAAAAGTAGGGACTTAATCCAGAACAGGACAGCTTGGTTTCCTGTATCTCTGAAAAGCCATTAGTAATAATACTCATGGAATATCGCTCCATCAGGTAATCCAATATCTCCAGGGTATAGGGCATCAGATGAGGCTTGCGTGGGCATCTTTGAAGATATTCTTCTGCAAGTCCCTCTGGCACTTCGGATTTTGCTACTCCAAGCTGTGCCATTACCTTAGGAAATCGCTCTTTGCGAATGAAGTCCTGATTGATTGAGCCTTGACGATAACGGTCCCAGAGTTGAAAATTGACCTGATGAAAAGTGGCCGTGAACTGGTCGGCCGTGAATTCCCAGTTTTGATCAAAATCATAATCCACAAAAAGATCTTTTAGAGTCTCGTTGGCATTTCGATGATGATCCCAAAGCGTGTGGTCCAGATCAAAGAACAGGTGTTGGTAGGCCATAATTATACCGGGAGATGCCGGCCAAATTTGTATTGGGCGAATTCCCTATTGGACTCCAGTACCTTGCTAGTCTCAAGATCTCTTAGCAGGATAGGGTCCTTGTGCAAATAGTGGAAGATCTGACTTACAAAGTCTTTCACCTCTTCTTTTATATGATAAAAAACCCACTGATCTTGTTTTCGAGAACCCACCAACCCGGAGTTTTTCAAATAAGTCAAATGTCTGGAAGTTTTGGTCTGGGTAAATTCCAGTATATGCTCAATATCAGAGATACATAACTCCTGATAATGGTAAAGCAGGAATAAGATGCGCACTCTAGACTCATCTGAAAACGCCTTGAAAATTTGTGCTCCTGAAACCAGTGTAAAGTTTTTTAGCCGCATAGTATCTGATAGTTGCCCTAATATTGAAAGATACTACTATCCCCGTATAAATAACAATTAAACCACGTCAATTAAAAAGTCCCCGGCGGATATTCACTGCCGGCTATATCTCGACTGTTCTTGCGTCACTAGTTCATTCCAAGCTTTCACTACATCTATTTTGGGGCTGGTCCGCAAATAGATATATCCAGGTTCACGGGCATAGGGATTTTTAATACTATCCACCATTGACATTTGATTGAACCATTGCGAAGTGTTCTGCAGCTGGTCATCGATCATGATTTGAGTATGATAATCCTCTTGGGGCTCTGCCCACAGAATATGGGTGCCCGAGAAGCTGTAAGCTGTTGGCAGATTGTAGCGTTGGCTGTAGTAATTTATGACACTGGCGTGAGCATAAGAGCCGCCATAAATCAAGCATTTGCTCTTCTCCTCTTCAGACAAGCCGTGATAAACAGCTGCGACCCTTTGAGCCAACTCTTCCCATCCATGCATGTCTGCCATATCTTGTGGCAAATCATAATACCTATTGTTCTCCCAACGCAATTTTTGTTTGACACCCAAGTAATTAGGCATTATTTTATTGTAAGTCTTAAGTGCCCTCACTTTCATCAAAGGTAGGGAATAAGGCAGCACAGGAAGGGTAAAAAATACGCATAACGCTATTAACGCGATTCTCGATGAGGTGCTTTTTAGATAATATTCGAGGGTAACACCACCCGCTGCAAAAAGCGGCAAGAAAGCCCCCAGTGTGTAGTATGCCTTACCTTTGACCAAGCCGATAATTAAAATTGTTCCGAGGAAAGCTAGTCCCAGGAATTTGTAAGGCCTAAGTTTTTCTATTCGGATCAATCCCCATAAACCCATCAACCAGATTACCCCCAATAAATAATGAAAGCGAATTTGTGAACTGAGAAAATGCTGCCAATCTATCAATTCTAATTGTGAATCTTGCAAAGCCCGCATATGGTCCACCACCGGCCATTTGTGTTGATATTGCCATAATATATTAGGAAGGAATACTATTAGCGCTAACACTATAGCCAGGTAAGGGCCTCTGGTTGTAAATAACCTAGCTCTACCGGTGAGCAGCAAGGCCAATACCAAAGCTACTATGTAGAAAACTATGGAATACTTCGTCAATAACCCCAAGCCCACCACTATTCCCAGCCACCACCAATACTTTCTATGGCCCGATTTTAGTACTTTAACCAACAAAAAGGCAGAAAATATCCAAAATAACTGATTCAATGTCACCGGTTGGAATAAAGTTCCGCTGGCCAGAAGAGCAGGTGAAAATAATAGAAACAACCCAGTAAATATTACTGCCCAAGTCCCACCGGACAACTCCTTGGCTAACAAACAGCACAACACCAGCTTCAGAGATCCAATCAAAGCTGGAAACAAACGGATGGTAAATATACTTCCACCGAGCCAATGAGCTATTTTAGCTAGCACTGGGAGCGCCGGGGAGATCTCCATATAACCCCAGTCAAGATGTTTCCCCATCTCGAAGTATAGAAATTCATCGCGGTGTAATCCATATATGGTATTAGTGGCAAAGTGAATAAGCAGTTTTACTACTCCTAGTAAAACAATTAACTGGTAATCGGTTAACTTAATATGAGTTCTGTTCATCCCGATAAAATTTCCATTTATATCATAAGGTAAATTATTACCGCTACTTCTAAACGGTTTGCGGAGCTTAGTTTTTGCACCTCCAATCTATCAATTGGTTTAACAATTTTTAACCCTACGGAACTATTTTACCAGCTATTAATTATAGATATTAGCAATTGATTAATAACTTTAGTATCACAGGAAATCCATCGTATTGTCATTTCTGAATATTAAATACCTCCAGTTCATCTCCCTTGTGGGTTTTGTACTATTGCTGTCTGGAACGATAAATGTGTCTGCTCAGGGCCAAAAACAGATTATCCAATTCTCAGGCGTGGTAGTGGAAGAAGATTCTACCTCCACCGGATTATTCGGTGTACATGTCTATGTGCCCAAGGTCGGAAGAGGAACGGTAACCAATCAATATGGGTACTTTTCCATGCCGGTCTTAGAAGGCGATAGTGTGGTCATTAGCGCCGTCGGTTTCCAAAAACAACACTTCATAATCCCAGGTGATCAAGGTGACAGTTTTACCGTCCTGGTGGAACTAGCTACCGACACTACAGTACTTTCCACGGTCGAGATCTTCCCGTACCCTACCGAAGAACTGTTTAAAGAGGCCATCTTAGCTCTGAATCTACCTGTCGACGACCGCAGCCAGGAGGACAACCTGGGTGAAGAAGTGCTGGCACGGATGGCTCAAAGCATGCCCATGGACGCCAGTATGAATTATAAATACTACATGAACCAGCAATTCTATCAATTACACAACCGCTATTCCCAACAGAGATTCAGCAATCCTTTGCTTAGCCCGGTCAATTGGGCACGTTTTATAAAGTCGCTAAGAGACGGCGATATGAAAAAGAAGAAAAAGAAATAACCTCTGATTTTTATTTCGCCGGATAATTTATATTTTTCTTTTCAGCCTTAGCTGTGGTAATATTAAATAACCCTAAACCACCCAAATTATGCGTTGGAGAGGTCGAAGACAAAGTGCCAATGTAGAGGATCGCCGTCGTGTTGGAGGAAAACAAATTGCCACTGGCGGAGGCTGCCTGACAATCATAGTCATCGCTCTGGTTTTGATGTTCAGTGATAACCCTCTTCAGGTACTTCAACAGGTACAAACTCAAAACCCTGGTATTCAAACCCAAGCCCCCAGCGGACCCACCAATGAAGCTGAAGATGAACTGGCCGCCTTTGTTAAGGTAGTATTGGCAGACACCGAAGATGTCTGGAACCAGCAATTCGCGTCTATGGGTGGACGCTACAGGGAACCGACTTTGGTATTGTTTAGTGGCAGCGACCGCTCTGCTTGCGGTTTTGCCAGTGCCGCTACCGGGCCCTTTTACTGCCCGGCCGATGAGAGGGTGTTTATCGATTTGAGCTTCTATGACCAACTACGACGCAAATTTAAAGCTCCAGGAGATTTTGCTATGGCTTATGTAATCGCTCATGAGGTAGGACACCATGTCCAAAACCAACTGGGGGTTACCGAGCAGGTGCATCGCCTCCGTGGGCGGGTAAGCCAAGCCGAGTATAATGATATGTCGGTCCGACTAGAACTACAAGCCGATTTTTTCGCTGGACTGTGGGCACATCACGCCCAACGCATGCAGAATATTCTAGAAGAGGGTGACCTGGAGGAGGCCATGAGAGCCGCCAATGCCATCGGTGATGACCGGCTGCAAATGGAAAGCCAAGGGTACGTGGTACCGGACGCCTTCACCCATGGTACCTCAGAACAACGCATGCGCTGGTTTAGAAAAGGGTATCAAACCGGTGACTTCAACCAGGGGGATACCTTCAAGACCCGTAACCTCTAATTAATTTATTGGAATTTTATGGAATAAGTATCTCCGGGGCATCCTATAGGAAAGCGGATATGAAGCCCCTAATACTTTTAATGGTCATCACCTTGCTTGGCTCTACATGGGCTCTGCAGGCCCAAAATGCCGAACAAGCTGCATTCGACGAAATCCTGGATCTTTATGAAAACGGTCAACTCACATCTGCCCAGGTGTTATCTGAACATTTTCTGGATACTTATCCTGATTCGGAAATGTATCCCAGGGTACTCTACAATCTGGGCATAGTTTACCGTGATCTGGATCAACAGGACCACGCCATTGCTATTTTTAAGAGGATTTTAGAGGCTTCTTTCGAAGAGAAAGAGCCCTATGGAGGTATAATGGAATGGTATGCTCTCTATAAGCACCGTAGTGCTAAACATCTTGCAGAAATTTACCTCCAGCGAGAGCAGTTTGAGGAAGCATCTCAGTATATATATCTTTTTGATAAAGTATATCCCTACCAGCATTTTTGTGGCAACGAGCTATCGGCCGATCGGATTTATACCTCGAGAATTTATGCCAAGCTATACCAGGGAAAAGGCGATAATCTCAAAGCTATCACCGAACTCTTGCCTCACATATTTTACAATGGACTAGCCAGTAATGAATTGCTGCTGGAGGACCTGGAATGGCTGCTGCGGGAGTCTTATACCGAAGATGAGCTGAGCACTATGGTCGATGACGCTTATGCAAATATTAAAATCGGCAGGAATGGTAAGTCGGCAAGCTTCAAGATCTTAGGTCAAAAGGTGCAAATGCACCAGGGTTACTATTCGGAACCGGCGCAGGAGGATCTTAGTGAGCGCCAAATGTGGGAGATGCTTTTCAAACAAAACCCCTTGCTGAAGAAATATCTGTAGACCCAGTGTTAATGGTTATATACTCAATGTGAGTCGATACGCATCTCTCTTCTCGACCGCAGGCTGGTGCCCAAAGCTGCCCTGCTTTCGATTTCAATCGGCCCCCAAATCCCTGGGAGATTAACACAAGTTATGGCATAAAATGCCTAGCTTAGTGTAAATCGCCCTCAACATGATCCTGTCCCATAATGTTGTTTTATGGATTGCCTTTTTGGTAATCATACCCCTGACCATCAATGCGCAAGTACCCCGAAGCTCTGAGCTTCATAAAACCCTAAAATCCAAAGACAGTCTCATATTCCATATTAGTTTTTCATCCTGCGAAATTTCAGGTCTGGAGCCACTGATCAGCCAGGACATTGAATTCTATCACGACCAATCGGGTACCTTAATAGGTTACACAGCATTTATAGAAAACCTTAAGAATGGTCTTTGTGCCAATCCCGGACAAACCCGCCGGCAATTGCAGGAAGGTAGTTTGGAAGTTTACCCGCTTTATGAAAATGGGATCTTATACGGGGCCTTACAAAATGGGGTTCATAGTTTTTATCAAAGGAACCCGCAGGGAGAATCGTTGGGATCGGTAGCCCGTTTTAGTCATTTGTGGCTGCTTCAGGAAGAATGGAAATTGACCAGAGTAATTAGTTTCGATCATAAATAAACCTAAACTCAATAACATGCCTCACTTAAAAAAGCACAATCGTAGAAATTTCATAAAAGGGTCCACCGCCTTGGTGGCCGGTATGAGCCTGGTATCCGTAGGCGATTTGCATGCCGGTACCCAATACCAAGAAAACGATACGTTTTTGGTAGGCCCACGTGAAGGATATACCCCGCGCATCGGAACCTTGCTATCTACCATGACCATGATGAGAGCCATGGTCCTTCACCAGGTACAGGGTCTTACCATAGAGCAACTGGATTTCCTGGTAGATGAACAGGCCAACTCCATTGGAGCTATGCTGTTGCATTTGGCCGCTACTGAGAGATACTATCAATTAAATACCTTCGAGGGCCTTTCGTGGGGAACCTGGAGTTCAGAGATCAAGCAAGAATGGGACGTTCCCATGGAACTTGGCGCACCTGCGCGCCAACAGATAAAAGGACATGCCCTCGATCACTATCTGTCTGTATTGGAAGAAGTCCGAGCACAAACCATGTCTGAATTCGCCAAACGCGATGACCAATGGCTGGAACAGCAAGAACCTTTTTTCGGGGGAAATCCCACTAATAACCACGCTAAGTGGTTTCATGTATGCGAGCATGAATCCAATCATAACGGTCAAATAAAATTCATAAAGAAAAGATTCTCCGCCTAAACAGGTAACCGCACTGCCTTCGACTTCGTCATAAAGAAATCCAGGTGGTGACTATGAAGAAAAAATTAATGTGGCTGTTGGTGATGGTGATTTTACTTTTGATCCGCTTTTTAGCTTCGATCTAGAACAGGTCATGCAGTGGCCACCTGGCGCTTAGTGAATTTCTTTGTCCAATACCGAATGCCTAAAACTCCAATAATTGAGGGCAATACCCAGGGAATGACCATCCAATGATCCGTTAAGATAATCTCCCAGGAATTGCTCCAGCCTATACCTTAGGCGGAATTTCAGGCGGTGCTTTTAACCCTGCCGTTGCTGTGGGCATTACCATGGCTGAAATGGCTTCCTGGGGAGATATCTGGATTTATTTACTGGGAACCCTGGCTGGAGGAGCGCTAGCGCCATGGTATTCGGATATACCTATGTCAAGGAAGACTAGTCTACCAAGTTTACTGACCTCTTTCTAAATTTTTATTGGTCAATCTAACAACATTTTATAAATGAGCTCGTATTATTGTGTATACAATTATTGTATATACATGAATGAAGACTACTTCCAAGCTGTATTTAGCTTGATCAAAACCGGCCATGCTATTACACACCGGGTATCACTGGAGCTGAAACCCTATGGTATTACGGAACCTCAGTTCAATGTACTGAGAATCCTTAGGGGCAAGAAAGGTCCTATGAGTGTTTTTGAAATACAGGAGAGCATGATCCAAAAGTCCAGTAATGTGACCCGAATTATCGACAAGTTGGAGAAGAAATCCTTGGTGGAGCGTCAGGAGTGCCCAAGCAATCGACGGAAAATGGATATTGAGATAACCGCCGCCGGTCTGGATTATCTGCAACAGTTGGATCGGGTAGTTTACAAACTCCATGAACCTCTAATGGCCAACATCACATCTGATGAGGCCAAACAACTAACAAATCTTATTCAAAAATTTATCAGTATTTAAGTATGAAAAAAATATTAGTATTTGGGGCTAGTAGCAGTAAAGAATCCATAAATAGAAGACTAGCGCTCTATGCAGCCAGTAATTTAAGTGAATTTGAAATAGTGGACCTGGACCTGAATAACTTTGAAATGCCCATTTTCAGCGTGGACAAAGAACGTGAAAATGGTATTCCCCAAGCTGCCCGGGACTTTAAATCCCACATCCATGCTTGCGAAGCTATCATCATTTCCTTTGCTGAGCATAATGGCAGTTATTCAGCGGCCTTTAAGAACCTTTTCGATTGGGCTTCCCGGGTGGAAAAGAATATGTGGCTTGAACGCCCTATGCTCCTATTGGCTACGTCACCAGGAGCCAGAGGGGGGCAGAGCGTATTGGAAACCGCCGTTGCCCGCTTCCCATTTATGGGAGGTCAGGTCATTGCCAGTTTTTCACTGCCGTCCTTCAATTCCAATTTCCACGTGGAAAACGGTATAACAGATCCTGAGTTATCGGACAAGTTCACTGCAGCATTAAGCAAGTTCGCTCAAGTATTGGAGCAGGCCTAGCGTTCCTCCTCCCGGTCGGTCGCTAGCGATGCCGGTGGCGAGATTTGATCTAAAGCGACCAACATATCATCTGTTAACTCTATTTCCAAAGCCGCCAAGCAAGGCTCTAATTGTTGAAGATTACGAGCACCGATAATGGGAGCAGTTACCGCGGGGTTCCTCATTACCCAGGCGATTGCCAAACTGACGGCATCCAGCTGATGTTCTTGGGCAAACTGAACGTAAGCATCAACACTTTCCTGGTAGAAACTATCTCGGTAGCGATTTTGGTACATTTTATTGGTGTCGAACCTGCCGGCACCGGGATTTTCTCCTCTATACTTACCGGTTAGAAGACCTCCTGCCAGGGGGCTATAGGAGAAAACTCCCATTGTCTCACTACTGGCCATAGGTAATAATTCTGACTCTGCTTGTCGTTTTAATAAACTATACATGGGTTGTACGCAGCTGACCGCAGCTAATTGCCGGGTTTCGGTAATAGCTTTGGCCTTCATAATTTGCCAGGCTGAAAAATTACTAACCCCTATATATTGGATCTTACCCTGTCGTACAAAATCATTAAGGGCCATAAAGGTTTCTTCCAGAGCGGTCTCTTCATCAAAATGATGAAGATAATAAACGTCAATATAGTCAGTATCCAGCCGTTTTAGACTGGCGTCTAAAGCCTTAGTCATGTGCGAACGGCTCAAACCACGGTCGTTTATATTTGTTCCTGTGGGAAAATAGACCTTAGTAGCAATAAGAACCTCCTCGCGATGAGGTTTAATTAATTGACCAAGTATTCTTTCTGATTCTCCTTTGGCGTAACCGTTGGCACAATCGAAAAAATTGATACCTCTTTCCCTACAGGTATTATAAAGAAGTTCGCTGGTCTTTTTGTCGGCGCCGTCCCCAAAGGTCATGGTACCCATGCAGAGTGAGGAAACCTTTACTCCGGTGTTTCCCAGTGATCGATAGTTCATTTTAGATAATCGTTAGTAATCGGTTGATCAAATCTACATAGTATTCTCCCCCTTGTGGTCCACTCCAGTTCATCTCCCTGGTTTCAGCCCGTCGTAGAGAATAGTAGTAGCGCTCCGGGTTTACATATCCCAGATAAGTGCCGTTAAATGTAGTAATAATTAGTTTTAAACCGCGGCTAGCGCAAGCCTTTTGGAAATCATCGTAAAATTCTCCGGAAAGCTCTACCGGCAGTCCCACAAAAACGATATCTCCTACCCTCAATGCGGTGATCGTGGCCTTTGATTGGCCCATAACGGCATGGAAAAGCCAAGGACGGAACCTCCAATGGTTAGAGATCCTGAAATGGGGCGAACGGATATCCACCGGCCATTGCACAAATTTTAGCTGCTGAACCGAATCGGGAGTTACCTGGTCGTAAGTCCCTGCCAAGGACTGACTCAGTTTCTCAGCATAAGCATCCATCTTTTCACGAGAAAAAGGTTTCCGGCCGATGGGAGTGTGACTACCGGTAGCTCCTGGAGCAAAACTGGCGAAATCAATGCCCTTCATGTCTTCCAACTTGGCCAGATAGTCTCCTGGATAATCGGCTGATAGGGTATTAATATCTTTGTCCATATATACTGAATGAGCTGAAAATGTACTGAAAACGGCTTGTTTGCCGTTGGACTGCTGAATTTTAACGAATCTCAGCTTTGAGTCTAATTTTGCTGCAGTATCCAATCGATTCATAACCAATCCTTGGGTGGCCGCTTCACCATATCCCATTTTGGCGGGGGCCAGTAGCTTATTGGCGGTTTGTAAGGCCATAATCGACTGGTCCACCAGAAAGTCCACGGTTTTCCGGTTGTTGCCCCCAATAATAAGATTACCCAAAAGACCGGTTCCCCAGCCACCTATACTGGTATGGCTGTGATTGGCCGTAAAATAGATGCCGGTGATACCCAAATCGGATTGCTCTACCCGTTCCCGAACAGCATTGGCTAAATGTGGATGCATGATCCACAAATCGTAACTCAATAAGGCGATCTTTTGATGTCCATTGCTGAAAACAAAGGTGCGCACATAAACGGAATCAAAGACCTGTTGGAAGGGTTTCCAGTTCTTTCCCGTAAGTCTCACCGGTTTATAGGGGGTGATGTTGGCTTTGCCCCATCCAATCCTAACCTCACCTAAAGGTTGATGTGCCAAAACCTCTCTTACTGAATCCAGGCGAATGATAGTACGTTTATAGAAATCACTATCTCCATAAGGCTTCTGATCCACTGGAGTAATGGAGAAGGCCATGACCAAAAGTGGTACAGAAAGATACTTTAATACCTTAGTTAGTTTGCTTTTAACGTGCATTCAAATCCAACCTGTCGACCCACAATTATAACAACATCCCCGCAATATGATTGGTCTGCCGTTGAATTAAATATTTTGTAAATTGGTTAAAGCATGAAGATAATCGCTTGCAGATAATGAGCGGCCATCAAATTATTCACAAACTCAATATAAAGGCTGCCGCCCAAGAGGTGTTTAATGGGGTATCCTCCCCAGAAGGTTTGGATCGGTGGTGGACCAAAGGATGTACGGGCCGACCGGAAATGGGTTCCCTGTATGAACTGGATTTTGGAAGTGTGCAATGGCAAGCCCAAGTCAGCCATGTGGTAGAGCCCCATGAGTTTGAATTGACCATGACCCGGTGCGATCAAGAGTGGCAGGATAGCCTGGTTAACTTTGAAATTACCGACAATGGGGACTCCTGTACGCTTAAATTCTCTCATTCAGGATGGCCTCAGGCCAATGATCATTTCATTACTTCCAATTATTGTTGGGCTATGTATCTGCGTATCTTAAAACGTTACCTCGAATTTGGTGAAGAGGTGCCCTACGAAGAGCGATTGATAGTCTGATCCAATTACTTGTTCATCAAACACAAGTCCATGATATGATTGATCTTAATAAACAAAAGTCCACCCCCGGGGAATACAGTACGGTATGTCCTTATCTGATGGTGCAGGATATCAAAGAGGAGGTAACCTTCCTTCACAACGTATTTCAGGCGCCCGTCAAAGAAGAGGAGTTCGATGAACAAGGCGTGTTAATGCACGCTGAAGTGGTGATAGGAGAAGTAGTGATCATGATGGGACTGGTTAGGCCCGAGTGGCCAGGGCACCCGGGAATGAACTATGTATTTGTAGGTGATGTAGATCAGGTCTACCAATTGGCCCTGGAACTGGGTACTAATTCACTTATGGAACCCGGGGACCGAAGTTATCATTTGCGGGAAGCAGGTTTTGCTGATATGAACGACCATCAATGGTGGATCGCTCAACCCGTTGCTAAGTAGCTGCCGTTCACATAATCCGCTGGTTATGAAATTAGTGTCTCTTAGTGAGGTTCCTTTCGCAATGGTGATGGATTGTTTCAAGAAGGCTTTTGCTAACTATTTTGTTAAAATGCCCACTGACCCATTGTATTATCAAAAAAGATTTGAGGTGGCCAATGTACGCTATGACCTCTCTTATGGCCTCCTTAACGAGAGCCAATTGGTTGCTTTTGTCATTCATGCAGTGGACCAGCGCAGTGCGGATTATGTAGCTTTCAACACCGGCACCGGTGTAGATCCTCAATTTCAAAGGCAAGGACTGATTCAGGATATCTATGAACATGCCCTTCCCGCGCTGCGCGCTCAGGGAGTAAACAAATTAAGATTGGAAGTAATTCAGGATAATGCTACTGCTATCAGATGCTATCAAAAGATTGGAATGTCTGTGATCCGAGACTACCGCTGTTTTAAAGGCACTATTGAAGCGCGTACCGAGCCCTTGAATCACCAGTCCATAATTTGGGAGGATATACAGTGGTCGCAAGTACCGCATCAGGAATTTCAAAGTTGGGATCATCATAGCTATTGTCTGGCCAGAGGCCAATACCAGTTTTACCACACATTTGACCAAGGGGAGCCTCACGGGTTTCTTGCAATAAACCGCGCTCAAGGTTATCTTGCTCAAGCAGAGGTTTTTAGTGAATCTACAAAATCATGGGATCAAATGTTTGCCAGTATTGGTCAAATCTGCTCTGACATAAAGATCAACAATGTGGATTCCCGGTTGAAAAGCAAACTTGCGGCCATCCAACGGGCCCAATTGAATAACACCGTTGATCAGTATGAAATGGAAATGGTAATTTAATTTAGGTCGTGATATTCTAATAGCATGCAAAGCGTTAAAAATAACCCCTCTAACTTTACCAGACGGCGATTTCTAAAGACCACCGCTTCAGCGTCTGCTGCTCTGTCTATAAGCCCACAACTTATGGTATCATGTAAACCAACTGACAAGTCCGCAGCTATTGCCATGCAAATTTATACCGTTCGAAGAGAAATTGAGAAGGACCTGCAAGGCACACTGGAGAAAGTGGCTGAAATTGGATATTCTTACGTGGAAACTGCTTTCTGGCCGGACAACATCAGTCTGACACAAGCAGCCCAAGCCCTGCAAAAGGCCAATTTAAAAGTCTGTTCCATGCACTGTGAATTACCCTTTGGTAAGGAGGAATCCCGGTGGCTGGAAATGGCCCAGGCTTTTGATTGTAATACCTTGATCTGGCACGGATGGCCGGAAGACCCCCGCTATAGCACTCAAACAGGAATCGAGGAATTGGCAGGTATTTACAATAGATCCTATGAATATGCTGCTGAACACGAGCTTAAGTTCGGGCTGCACAACCACTGGTGGGAGTTTCGCAATCGCATTGATGGCCGCTATCCCTATCAGATCCTGTTGGAACACATAGAACCTGAAATATTTTTTGAAATTGACACCTATTGGGTAAAAGTAGCGGGCCTGGATCCTGCTCAGGTCTTGGAGGATTTTGGATCAAGAGCACCTTTTTTGCACATTAAAGACGGTCCCGCGAATTATACAGAGTCGTTGGGAAAAGATGAACCAGAGCCCATGGTTGCCGTGGGTCAGGGTACCCAAAACTTTCCTTCAATTGCCAGTGCGGGCAAAGGAAACACCACTTGGATGATCGTGGAAATGGATGTAACGGCCACCGACGTTTTCATAGCTTTGGAAGAGAGCTATCATTATTTAATATCAAATGGATTGGCCACCCCCTGAACAACTACTATGTCTATACCTCTGAAATTGTTATTCGCACTTATTTTAGGAGTTCTCTTTTCCTGTAATAGAAGTCCGGAGGTTCCACCACAGGATCCGGACCTGGCATGGTATAAGGGTAATTTGCACACCCATAGTTATTGGAGCGATGGTGATGAGTTCCCTGAAGTAATCATGGCCTGGTATCAAAAAAACGGATACAATTTTGTATCACTTTCCGACCATAACATACTGGCAAAAGGGGAAGCTTGGGTAGATATCTCTTCCGATAGTATTTACCAAGAAGGTTTTAAGCAATATTTACAAGTGTATGGGAACGAGTGGGTAAACTATATAGAGGATTCCAGTGGGATTAGCGTTCAATTAAAAACCTTAGCAGAATATCAACCCTTGTTCCAGACACCCGGAGATTTTATCATACTTCAGGGGGAAGAAATAACTGATAGTTTTCAAGGCCAACCCCTGCACTTAAATGCCACCAATCTGAGCACCCTGATCAAACCACAAGGTGGATCCAGTGTGATCCAGGTTCTTCAAAGAAATATAAACGCTGTTATTCGACAGCGCGATTCCCTGGATATCCCCATCATGGTCCATATCAATCATCCGAATTTTGGTTTCGCCATCACCCTAGAAGACATGATCGCCTTACAAGGAGAACAGTTTTTTGAGGTATTTAATGGGCATCCGCAGGTATACAACTTGGGTGATTCCACTCATATGGACACCGAGAGTATGTGGGACCAAATCAATATTGCCTATCTGCAAAGCGGTAAACCGCTGTTATATGGACTGGCAACAGACGATAGCCACAATTATCACAATTCCGGCAGTACCTGGAGTAATTCAGGGCGGGGTTGGATCCAGGTGCGGGCCGACACCCTAAGTCCAGAAGCCCTGATCTCATCCATGGAAAAAGGTGACTTCTACTCCTCAACCGGAGTGACTCTGAAAGCACTGAGCTATCAACAAAATACCTTACAGGTGAAAGTCGCACAGGAGGATCAAGTTAACTATGAGATCCAATTCATTGGATGTACCAAAGAAGACATGCAGACTGCAATTCTAAAAACAGTGACCGGACCCGAAGCCTCTTTCACAGTGAATCCCAACCATTTGTTCATTAGGATAAAAGTTATATCCAATAAGAAAATCCCACAGCCCATTGAGACCTTTACCACGGAAATGGCCTGGACTCAGCCCATCGTACCCCAATAATATCAATCCCTAAGGAATTATTCCGCTGGTTTTGGGTCAGTTTGCTGGTGTTTCATTAGGGCTTGGTATATTCTCACATTCTTCATAGCCCCGGTAATTCCCGTGTGTAACTCTGCAACATGAGGTTCATCCTGAATCTGGTATAGCTTCATAAACTCTTGGCCGCTGAGGTCTTTAAACCCCAATGACCAGGCCATGGATGGAAGGTCCAGGATAAAATAGTAGTACAGTTCCCGCCAGGATGTTTGAGCCCACGAAACAGGTGATCCAGGAAAGCGGCGTCGAAATAGCTGTTATAAGCCACCATAAGCACTGGCTTTTGACCAGCCACCTGAGCGTGGAAAAACCTCAAACTGTCTACCGCCTGATCAATAGAAACAGCTCCCAATTGCTCCCACAATTGGGGGTTAAAGTTGTTTACACGATAGGCGCCGGAATCCATGCGTAGCGGGTGTTTAGGTTGAATTCTCAAAAAGAGGCTGTCCAGTATTTGCCCTTGCAAATCTGTATAGACTACGCCAATGTCGATCATCTCGTGATAACCGGGTATCAACCCCGTGGTTTCCACATCGATATGGGCCATCAACCAGGCTTCAGGTACCTGGTGGGGAAGCCCTGGAAAATTCTGGGAGGGCACCTGTTCGACAGGGGAATTTTGTTGACAGGCATTTGCTAGCAGCAAAATCAGCCAAAGACATAGAGTATACTTGCTACTTTTGGTAATCATTAAATGAAATTAGTACATTTCAATTAACCAATTGCAAATAATTGTAAGGAGTTTGAAATGTTCGTAGATTAATGTTATGACACCATCAAGAAGGAAATTTCTCTACTCGATCAGTATGCTGGCAGCATCCAGTGCCATGCCGTTAAATGGCTTTCATTTTACCAGTAAGAAGTTAAAAGTAGCGCTGGTGGGAACGGGGATAAGAGGCACTAGTTTTTGGGGAAAAAGATTGGTCGAACAATACAGTGATATTCTGGAATTCGTAGGATTGTGCGACATCAATCCCGGAAGATTGGAATTTGGCAAAGCCTACATAGGGGCAAAGTGCCCTACGTTCAACAATTTCACCCAAATGATCGAAACCACCTCCCCAGATTTGGTTATTGTCACCACCAAGGACTCTACACATCATGAGTTCATTATTAAAGCCTTGGATCATGGCTGTGACGTGCTTACGGAAAAACCCCTTACCACCGATGAAGTAAAATGCCAGGCCATTGTGGATGCCGAAAAGCGGTCATCCAAAAATCTTGTAGTGGGCTTTAATTATAGATGGAGTCCATATGCTTCCCGGCTAAAGGAACTACTGCAAGAGGAAACCATCGGCCAAATTACATCTGTAGATTTCCATTGGTACTTGAATACTTATCATGGGGCCTCTTATTTTCGAAGATGGCATGGTTTGACGGATTCAGGCGGAACCTTATGGGTACATAAGGCCACCCACCATTTCGATATATTGAACTGGTGGATCAATTCGGAACCTACCCAGGTATTTGCTTATGGAGATCTGGAATACTACGGATCCAACGGTCCTTTCAGGGGCAAAAACTGTCGATCATGTCCGCATCAGTCCCAGTGTGAGTTTTATTGGGATATTACCAAACATCCTCATTTGATGGATCTGTACGTGGCTCATGAACATCACGATGGTTACATTCGCGACAATTGTTTGTTCCGCGAGGAGATTGATATTTTTGATAAAATGTCTGCGCAGGTGAAGTACGCTAATAATGTGGTGTTAAATTATTCTCTTACTACCTATAGCCCATATGAAGGATGGAGAGTATCTTTCAATGGCACTAAGGGAAGGATAGAAGGATGGTTAGACATCCCCTACATGAAGAACTTTACGGTTGATCAGGCTGAACTTCATGCCAGGGAAATGGATCAGTCCGGAAAGGAGGATCATGAACAGGAGCCCATAATAATTCATCGTTTGTGGAACGATTTTGAAACGGAAAAAGTAATTATGGAAAAGGCAGGTCACGGTGGAGGTGACAAGAGACTTCATGATAAAATTTTCAAGGATCCCCATAGTGCGGATCCGTTAGGTAGAGCGGCGGGTTTAAGGGATGGTGCTATGTCCATTTTGATTGGGATAGCCGCTCGTAAAAGCATTGAATTGGGTAAACCAATTGACATTGCATCCCTTACCGACCTGGAACCGTTAGTTACCCGACCCTAATTGTACTTGCTATGGAACCAGTTAAGACAAATGATATGATTACCTATCTTCCGGCACAACCTGAGCACATGGAAGGGATCGCCCGTTTACACGCATTGAGCTGGCAGACGCATTATCGCGGTATTTTCTATGATGATTATTTGGATCACCAGGTAATAGAAGATCGGATGGAGGTGTGGAAACGACGTTTCGAAAACCCTTCCAGGGATCAATATGTAGTTTTAGCGCTAGACGATCTGTTGCTATGTGGTTTTGGGTGCGTATTTTTGAACCACTCTTCGCAATACGGTGCCCTATTGGATAATCTCCATGTCCATCCGGAATGGCAGGGAAAAGGGATAGGAAGAGCCCTCATGAAAAACTGTTGTGATTGGGTGGCCCGACAAGATCCTCAGTCAAAATTGTATCTATGGGTACTGGAGGAAAATCGCACGGCCCGGATCTTTTATAAAGCTTTAGGCGGTTCGGAAGTAGAAAAGATCGAAGAACACAACCCCGGTGGAGGCACTTCTGAAATCCTTAGGATCATTTGGGAAAAAGCGGCCCTTTTGGCCAATTAAATCCATCAAATATGCAAACCGCATCCACCCCCACCCTGGTAATGGTCATTCTTTTATTGATGATCGGCTCGTCTAGCTGTTCGGCCCAGAAAAAATCACCACTTTGGGGCAAATGGTCCATGCACCAGGTTTGGCAACATGGAGAAAATGTAACCAAACAGCACAATCCCCAGCAAGACCGTTGGATTGAATTTAGTCAAAACGGTACTTTCAGATCTAACGGGACTCCCTATGGGCCAAATAGCGGCGGATACCACATTGAGTCGGACGGCACCTTATTTATAGATAGCGATGCGGGACCAGATGATGACAGCCGCTGGAATTATTCCTTTAAAGAAGGTCATATGACCTGGACAGGAGTAGGATCCGAATTTGCCAAGGGGTTTGTGATCATTTATCAACGAATCCTATAATCTTTTGATCTGTGCTAACCGGGACCCTCAATAAGCGGATAGCACAATGGCTGCGCCAATATTTCCTTTTTATTGAACTACCCCTGATAAGTTTGGCCATAACCAGCATATTGACAGGACCAACTCTTTTTAAAGTGATCACATTCACCTTACTATCCTTGATTTATTTTATATACGGATGGTGCCACTTCGGAAAACACAAGGGGCTTACCTTCGCTACCAGATTGGGTGGAATGGGTTGGTCGGTGGTGATACTGGGCTTGTTGTATGAGCTTACCCAATACCCGGGGTACCGTGAAATGGAAATGTATGGTGGGGTTGCTCTGATAGCATCATTTCTGATGATGGTTTTCTATTGGCGCAGCTATCCCTCAAAGTTGCTGGGTACCGCATTGCTTCGATCTGCTGTTCTACTGATTATCCTGGGATTTTTACTTTTATAACCCTGAAAATTAGGCAGTTCACGTCATTATGATCGGTGCTATCGTTCAATAGTTGGCCATTGTCAGTGGATTTCCATGTGCATTTTTCTTAAAGATCTTTGAAGGGGAGTTTTTGCGGGATTAAAAGAATGCAAAAGTTTAGTATTTTAGTTGACCACTGTACAACAGCCATATGGAAGGTTCAAAAACAATCTTAGTTACCGGGGGCACCGGTAACCAAGGCGGAGCGGTACTTAGAGCCCTTTTACAACAAGGGGCAAAAGTCCACGCACTTTGTAGATCCACTCAAAGTGAAGCCGCTAAGGCCATAGCAGAATTAGGTGCCACCCTACTGCAGGGAGATCTGGATGATCCCGAAAGCTACCAAGCTCATCTTCAAAACATAGATGGTATTTTTAGCGTGCAGGCCTTCAATAAGAATACCCGCCAAGAGATCTCCCAGGGCTGTGCTTTAATTGATGCTGCCAAAGAAGCTGGTGTCCCGCATTTCGTTTACGCTTCGGTGGCAGGGGCTGATCAAAATACCGGCATTCCTCACTTTGAAAGCAAATGGGAGATCGAACAGCATTTGAAGAAGAGTGGAGTTAACCACACTATATTGCGGCCTACCTCATTTTATGAAAACCTTTTAAACCCCCAAGTAAAAAATAATATTCACAAAGGTAAGCTGATAATGCCGTTGAATAAGGAAACAACCCAACAGCACATCAGCATGCATGATATCGGACTGATCGGCGCAGCAGTGCTTAACGACCCTCAGCATTTCGCTTACCAAACTCTAACGCTGGCCTCCGACCAAATGAGCATGCAGGAATTAAATGAACTGTTTGCAGAGGTATTGAACCAGAAAATGAAATATCAAAAGTTACCAGGACTTATCACCCGTCTGGCTATGGGTAAGGACTTACACAAAATGTTTAAGTGGATGGACCACAACGAGTTCACCTTTGCCGACGTTGAGAAATTAAGAAACACTTTTGGGGAAATGACCAATATGAAAACCTGGATCCAGCAAAATTTCCAATAACACCAGGCCTTAGGAGGGTGTTTTTTTACTATTTTTAGTTAGGATTCCTTACTATATTAAATAGTTTAGCCTATATTTGTGCCTCATCAATAATAAATACACTCATGAAAAATTTAGCGTATCTAATGGTTTTAGCTACCGCACTTCCTCTGGAAGCCCAGCAGCTGCATGACGGTCCAGAGTTTTCAAGTAGTAAGGATTTGCAAATTTCCCAGGCCTCTGTCACTTATGACGCCACCCTGGATCAACTGATCTTTGAAATTCAAGTAAAGGGAAAAGCCGGTAAAACCATGCCTGAAGCCTGGGGACAGGTCGACGGTGCTCCGGTTTTAGGTTATGTATTCCCTACCACCCTTAACAGTATCGATGTGGGCTTTGGGGAAACCTCGGGCATCTTGGCCCTGGCCCTCACCTCCCACCCGGATTTTGACGATACCCCCCTTTGGGATGAGAATGGCAACCGCAATTTGAATGATGACGGGGTAGTTTGGCACTCCCACTGGGTGGTGTTAGTGGAGGACAGTAGGGTACCTGGTGGATTATCCGCTAAAAAGCTGGATTTGGGCAGCCCGGACATTACCGTTCCGCCCACTCATCCGGGTATGCCCATATATTTGGATTCACCGGGCCATCCGGTCATTACCCGCTCCCATACCATTATTGCGGTAGTGCCTGCATTTAGAATGATGAATCAAACGGAGTTTAACTTTGATGCGGTAAGTGCCTATATGCAGGTCAATACCAGCCATCCAGATTTGCCGATGCTGGGAGTTTATGAAGTATATAGCGTGCTCTCGGAAAAGCTTTCATTGCCCTATACGGTTACCGTTAAACACTAAAAAATTTGCTCTTATTAGTTAGGATTACTAACTTAAGATGTAAATTTCTTTATATGCACCCTTTTGAATTAGAATCGCAACAACACAGTGTTGAAAGTAAATTGGTGGTGGCTTTGGAACGTATTTCGGAGGCCTTTAGAGTAATGTTATGGCAACAAAGTAAAGCGCAAGGTCTAAGCCCTATTCAAATTCAGATCTTGATATTCTGCCGTTTTCACCATGAGGCCATGTGTAAAGTAGGATATTTAGCCAGTGAGTTTAACATGACCAAAGCCACCATCAGCGATTCCGTGAAAGTTCTGGAAAAAAAGAGACTGATTGACAAGGAAACGGAACCTGAAGACAGCAGGAGTTACCTGATCAGGATTACCCTAGAAGGAGAACGCTTGCTGCAAAAGATAGCACCTTTTGCCAACGAAATGATCGCCGCGGTACAGGGGTTGTCATCTTTAGAGAAGATCAATATGTTTTCCGGATTACTGCGGGTGATCCATCATTTGAATGAAAAAGGGATCATTTCCATTCAGCGTATGTGTCATACTTGCCGGTTTTATGAGCGCAGCATGCAGGGGCCTTATTGCAATTTTTTAGAGCAACCCTTAAGGGATAAGGATCTGAGGATTGATTGTCCAGAGTATGAAGGAAAAGATTGAATGTAGAATGGATAAGGTAAAAGGGTTCTGTTCACCTTATCTTATTGGCTTAAGTTGCAAACTTAGCTAGTGGAAGGGGAGTGCTGTTGGTAAAGCTAGACGAAACAGATACTTTATAACTGAGCAGCCGATTGCTTGGTTAGATCGTTGTGCGCTATTTTAATCAGGTAGGTAAGTATATAAATATGTATAATTTCTCATACTTTAAAGAAAGGGACAAAAACATATTATTGGATTTTATGACCAATAATCCCTTTGCATTTTTAACCGGTAGTACCATATCAGGCGGGCAAGTTGCCACTCAAATTCCTATTCTAGTTGAAGAACGAGGAGGAGAACTATATCTACAGGGACACATAATGAGAAAAACGGATCATCACAAGGCCCTCTCTGATAATCCTCAAGTATTGATTGTATTTACCGGACCTCACACTTATGTAAGTGCTTCCTGGTATTCAGATCCAAAAATTGGCTCCACCTGGAATTATATGAGTGTACACGTCAGTGGCAAAATTCGTTTTATGCCCGATGCAGACTTAGTCCAGTTTATGAGAAAGTTGACCTTAAAATTTGAAGAAGGCAATAATCAGTCGCCCACATTTTATGACAACCTTCCAAACGATTTTTTAAAAAAGATGATGCCCGCAATTGTGGGCTTTGAACTTAAGGCGGATAGCATTGAGAATGTCTTTAAATTAAGTCAAAATAGAGATGAAAAAAGTTATCGTAATATCATCTCACATCTTGAACTACAAGGTGGAAATAGTGCATTGATTGCATTGGAAATGCAAAAGAGAATACCGGAATTATTTCCACCCGGTGCAGTATGGGATGCTGACAAATTTGATTCCTGACAAGACTCCACTGAATATCGTAATCAGCCCGAACTTTAGCTGGCGAAAAATCAAGCCCATTTGGTTAAATCTCAAAGCTTAAGTTGCAAACTTAAGCTATTGGAAGAGGAAATGATTTTCCAACTCAAGGTGGTGAGAAATTGCGATTTCCTAATCTCTTTATCAAAACCAGGCTTATTATTACCAAGATCCAGAAGATCAGAGTTGTCAAATAGAGGAAGGCCTCAATGGAACCTACAAAATCCTTATAACCTTGGAGCCTAAGCAATTCATAACCGATATAGGATATGAACAGTAGTGTTGTGGAAATTCCCGTCAGAAACAAAATCCACTTTGTTATTCCCGTGGCCTCTGATTTGACAGTCGCTATTATTAATACAATCCCTCCAATGAATAAAAGGAGAAAGAAAATGTAATTGAAAAAATTAAACAGTGTGTCTTGCAAAAAACCGCTCAAAAAAGTCATTACATAAACCACTGCTAGTCCAATAACTATTTTTAACAACCTTCTTGGATAGTCTTGGCTCCCTGATAGGTGAGTTTCGTCAGTCATGTGAATATCCTTGAAAATGGTGTGTCTAAAGTACAACTGGTTTCTTCAAAACCCTTCAACTTGTCTTTCTCTTTTTTAGCCTGTCTATGGCGGAGATTCTAATCTCATTATGTTAATGAATTGACATATCTCAAATTCCTTTGTATATAAATATAACATATATTCTGACTGCCTTTTGCAGCATAGCTCTCTAATATGAATGAAAAAAACTGCCATTTAAGGTTGGATGCACTCGATTCTTGTAATCGAGAATCTCGAATGTTTAGATAACGAATGCAGACAGACGAACTGTCACTGTCCCTATTTTGTAAGTAACAATAAACCAATTCCTATGGATTTGATCTCCTCAAATAAACTTACCAGTCCCTTAATTAAGATCTTCTGGATCACGGTAGGCTGGACTTTGGTTGCTCTGTATAAGTTTTTCAGTGGTTACAGTACCATCATTGATCCGAAATTCCAATGTGAGTTTGCTGGATTGGATCTACCACTTTATATAAAAAGTACGCTTATTACCGGAGTGGTAGTGGGCATGATTGGCGGCAGTGTGGTAGTATTTGTATGGGAAAAATGGCTGAGGACTATCAGCTACGGTTGGGCCTTATTCAGTATTTTTTGTAGTTACTTTCTAATTTATTTCACGGTAGCATTGATTGGTGGGCTCTTTTTTCAGAGTGGTGAACTCAATCGATCAATCTCTGATCCCAAACTCTGGCAAATTGTTATCACCCACATCTTGGACATCGAAAACCTGGAAGGGTTTATGTTTTGGTTATTCATTTTAATTGGCACACTGGTGATATTACAGGTGAATGATAAATACGGCCCCGGAGTTTTTGTTTCCTTTTTGTTGGGAAGATATTTCCATCCTAAAAAGGAAGAACGGATCTTCATGTTCCTGGATCTTCGCTCTTCCACCAGCATTGCTGAAAAATTGGGTGAAAGCAGGTATTTCAATTTCTTGAAGGAGCTATTCCAACACGCCACACCCAGTATTTTAAATGCCAAAGGTGAGATTTACCAATATGTAGGAGATGAAATTGTCATCTCCTGGAAAACCTCTAAGGGCACAAAAAATGCCAATTGTGTGCAATGTTTTTTTGATATCCAGAGTTCCTTGGATAATAGATCAGAATATTATAATGAGAAGTACGGTGTAGTGCCTGAATTTAAAGCGGGCTTGCACTATGGTGATGTGATGGCGGGTGAGATCGGCCTGGTTAAGCGGGAGATTGCTTTTTCCGGCGATGTCTTAAATACTACATCACGCATTCAATCCCAATGCAACCCGTTGGGGGTGAATATTTTGTTGTCTAAATTTCTGTTGGACAGGCTCAACTTGAGACCCGATATCTTTACACCTAGATTAATGGGAGATATCGCATTAAGAGGCAAGGAACATAGTCTTTCGTTGTATACGGTGTAGTATAATAGAGGAACATAGAGGCCAAGGAATGGCCCAACAGATCATCTCAGAAATAAGGGCGATTGCAAAAATTTGAAGGTCCAAGCACTGTTTCTTCAGGCTGATAATTTTAAGTGGCGGATTATATGGTCGAATGGGTTAGGTACCCATCGAACAAATAAACTATCAGGGTGTGGATGTTTTGGTTATTGAAAAGAGTATATGAGTATAGAAAAAGTGGAGATAACCAGAGCATTAGACAAGACCTCGAAAATTTTAGTTATTTTAAGTGGTATTCATTTTCCGCCTAGGCCTCTGGTTTACCTGTTGAAGGCACACCATCCGATGTATTTTCCGGAATTAACGTGTGATGACTTGTGAACCAATAGATGCTCTACAATTACTATTTAGCATATGAATTTGTCATCAAAAGCTCAGAAGGTCTACTCCCATATAGGTATGGAGGGAACAAAGCTGGGTGATCTGCGAAAAATTGCCAAAGAAATCAAAAAAGACCACCAGCTAGCCATGGAGTTATGGTCTACCGGAGAGCTGCTTCCACGTCAATTGGCTATTCTCATAATGGACAAAAAGGTGCTCACTCAAGATTTTATAGACCATCTTGACCAGGGCATGCAGAATCATGACTACCAAGAACGCACTCAACTGGCAGACTGGCTGATGGCCAACCAACTCAGCAAGGACAAGCATACTATAGCGCTCATGGAGTCGTGGGAACATAGCCCTTCGGCGATGCAGAGACGTATATTTTGGTATTACCAGGCAAGATTGAGATGGACCGGACAAACTCCTCCCGACAATACAGAAGGCCTGCTTTCTTCAATCGAAGAAAAAATAGTGAAAGAAGCACCCGAGGTGCAATGGGCTATGAACTTCACTGCCGCTCAGATCGGCATATTTGAATCTGAGCATCGTGCCAGATGTATCTCTATAGGAAAACAAAATGGTTTGTACAAAGATGAGGTTGTTCCCAAAGGATGTACTCCCAGCTACCTGCCGGAGTTTATTAGGATCCAAGTCGATAAACTTCATAAATAACAAAATCACAGATGATGAAGAAACGAAATTGGAAAAGATATGCTTTTGAATTTTTATCAATATTCGTGGCGGTACTATCGGCTTTTGCATTAAATAATTGGAATGATAATCGACGTGAAAGCCAAGCAGAATCTAAGATTCTGGTAGAAATTTTGAATGGTTTGGAGAAGGATATTGAGGATGTCCGATTAAATGTGGCGGGGCACCAGCAAGGTCTGAAAGCCTGCAGGTTTTGGAGAAAGGTTTTTTCAAATCAAAAAACTAATCTTGATACACTTCAACAATATTATTCTGTCTTAACCAGAGACTTTGTTTCCATTCAAAATACCTCAGGATATGAAACTCTGAAATCCAGGGGCTTGGAATTAATCAAAAATAATTCCTTGAGAACAAACGTAATATCCCTGTATGAATATGATTATAATACCCTACGCAAGCTTGAGGAAGAATATTATGAACTGCAATTTCAGGAAAATTATTTTCAGGAAATCAATAGGCTAGTGGCCCCAAAATTCCAGTACGATTCGTTGGGAAATATAAGTGGAATGGCACTACCTCTGGGTATAAGTGAGTCGGATAAAAAAATCCTGTTGAGTTACTTATGGAAAATTGAATTTAACAGAAAATTTATTTTGGGATTCTACGGTCAAATTGAAGAAAAAATTAAAAAACTTCAAAAGGAAATAACTGAAGAACTTAAACGATAGTTACCTGGTATAAAGTTGCCGACCCTGCTATGGGACTAAAAGCAAACTCCATAGAGATTGCATCATGTCAAGCAAAAGAAGTTGGGCCCAGGCTCATTAAGGCTTTTAATACAGCAGACCAAAAAAATGGAGAGTCTAAATACCAAGGATTGTATTCCCTTGGCCTGGGTGCTTTTAAAATTATAAATCGGTCCGCTCATAGTTTTCCCAGGCCTCTTATTGAGTGGCTGAAAAAAACACAGTACAAACCAAGTATTTTATTAACTGCTGGGTAAGCCTGTCATAGTAAAAATCATGACAAAGAGGGCCACAGTTTCAACAACACCAATTATCATTATGTACTTTGCGATATCACTGGCCCCTGAGGCAATGGCATCACAAGCCCTGGCTCCTGCTTTGCCCTGAAAGATGGCTGAACCTGCCATAGCAGCTCCGGCACCCAGGCCGATGATGGTTTGCCACAGATAGGAATCCGGATCAAGGTTGGCCTCGGCGATATTGTTTTTTAGAATCATTCCATAGATAACCTGAGAAAGGGGTGCACCCACGAAAATTAATAATGCTGTAGCGGCTTTTTGTCCACTGGTAATCATTTTTTTCCAGGCACCTATGGCCGCCATTCCGGCAATTCCAGTGCCTATGGCCGAGCCAATAGAAGCGATGACCAGAGACATTCCCATGTCCCCTAAACCTTCAACAATGGTTGCTGTGATTATCATGATATGGTTCGTTTATAATAGTGTTGTATTTATGTAATCCTATACTTTTTCAACCAGCTTGGACAAAGCTCTCAATTTAAAGGGCTTGTAGGCTTCACCGGAAAACTGTATCCCCAGATGACCGGCAAACTCCAGCATATTCAGCCTTATCCCATGGACCATCACCGCCATAAGGGCCAACACAATGTTTAATGCGTGACCAAAGAACAAAGCTACTACCGCCATCAACATTTCCAAAAATGATAAATCCACTCCAGCAGGGATTATCATGTTATTAAAGCTAGAAGCCACGGTAGCAGTAGCCATTCCTACTGCAAAAAGCCTGACATAGGAAACAATGTCGGAGAAGCCATTGATCAGACTTAGGGGTAAATTGCCAATAGAGACCAGCATGCTAGCGATAAGGTTCCGGCCTGCTCCGTTGAACAGGGTTACCAGTAAGGCCCCTGACACAAAAAGCCAGTTATTCCATTGGGGGATGGTTTTTCCTAACACCAATTTTTCCGCTACAAAGAATAATCCCCACACTAATAAGATCCAGCCAAACTCACTTAAGGCTTTAGTGGAGTTGATCAAACGCAACGATCGTATACCGTGGGCCAGGGTTAAGTGAATCGCTCCAATGGTAAACGAAAGGTGCATCATGAAAGTAATATTGTCCACTCCAAAACTGGAAATGTCTTCAATGATTAGGCTGTTGAGAAAAGGTATGGCTGCTATGCGTTCGGCGCCAAAGTACGTCCCACTTAGTACTCCCCACACAATGGTAGCACCGCTGAGTACATAGATCAGAAGGCGTACCTGGGGAGATAGTTTTTTCCTGAACCAGAAGGTGAGCAGCAAGAATATCCCACCATATCCCGCATCACCTACAAGCATAGCAAAAAACAAGGCGAAGGCTATCAGGAAGTAAATGGATACATCCAATTCCTTGTACCCCGGGACAATATCAATAAATTTCATGACAGGATCGATGATCCGGATCCATTTGGGATTTTTGATGTATACCGGTACTTCTTCTGGGTTTTCAGGCTCTGATATTTGATACCCCCAGTTATTTTGCCGGGCCATCTCTTTAAAAGATCCTACGGCATGGGTTGGGATGAATCCTCTAACGTACTTAATAGTCCCCTGAATATCCCCCATGCCTTCCAGTACCTGCTGAACCTCCAGATAATCCGTTATTACATCCAGGTAATCATAAAGCAGGGTCAGGTTTTCAGCCTGATCTTCCAAAAATACATTTACTGCTTTCAACTGGCGTTCTTTCTTCACCATCTCCTGTCTCACATCCCCCAAGGTTAACATGGGTGGGTCGTCTTCTGGCAAACTTAGTTTTTCGTTTTCATCGAGGGTAACCAGAACTACAGGTGTTTTACCATTTCTTTCTGGCAAAGCCACCATACTATGATCCTGCTCCAGAGAAGCTACTTCGGATGGGTCAGCTTGATACAGACGAACATAAATACCTTTCTTTCGTAGGTATTCAAAATCACTAGTGTTGACATGTTCTCCCCAGGTTTTATACCATTCAAGCTGCCGGTGAAGATCCTCCAACCTGGCCTTGCATTGCTGTTCATATTCAATAGATATTAAAATTCTATCAGTCAGCCGCTTAGGGTCCTGAGAAATATATTTTTTACGGGAGGTAGTTCCTTGGTTGTACTTGACATAGTTTTGCAGAATGGCAATTGCTTTTTCCGAGCGCTTTACATCTTCAAAACGCTTGTCCAGCAGTTCACTTGCGGGCAGGTTAACTTCCTTAATATCTACCACACCCAGCGATCCCAGTTGCTGCACGGTTTGGTCCATGGAGCTTGACAGCGTAAACAACACGATTTCCTTCATCCTAACGATCATGTTCCGCGATTTTATGCTGTTTTTTCTTTTTAACCAATTTGGCGCAACCAATGGCCAGTCGCTCCACATCTCCCAAATAGATCTCAATCTTCCTGATATTCTCTCTGGTCTCCGGAATGAACACCTCCTTCAGCGCATTTTTCATGCGACGAGCTTCCGCAAGTTCCTCTTGCAGTAATTCCAGCTTTTTCTCTTCTATATCCAGAATAACGTGTCTTGTTTTCTGATCGATGGTTACTTCAATGGCAGTATCGGTCCATAAGGGAGTGGTTAAAAGATCAATCTCCGTATCTTTAAAAATAATGTCTTCAAACATAGACACCTTAACGCCGGCTATTTCCATTTTTTCCGTAACCACCCGATCTACCTCCACCGCACTGCTTATGGCTTGATTATCTTCAGCCAAAACCCCAATCCATGCTTGCAGTTGCGAGTTAGTCTCTTGAATTTCCCGGCGTAAGATTGCTATGCTTTCCTCAATAGAACGTACTACTTCTTTCAGCTGCTCTTCTTTCATCTCGAAAACAGGCAAGGCGTTTTTGTACTCTTCCAGCTCCGTTTTTAGAGCTGCCAGGGTGTTTTTGTTCATTTGAATCTTGTCGGCCATGCTTAATAGTCCTTTACCAGTTGCGTGAATTTTTTAAAACCCAGATGCGTATCGAAACTCCACCAACGCAGCAACAACATCAATTTAAGTTTGTAAACGATCAAGCCTTCCAGATTAGCATAATGCCCTTTGGAAAGGTCCTCCAGTTTGTCCCACTGATATCTCAGCAGCTGCACTTCTTGCTCCAGTGGTGTTCCTTCCAAGAATATCATTCCCGGATGATCCGCTGCAGCTTTGTTATCTCCTTTTCCTCTAATCAAGCGTAACTGACGGACTTTTTCCCTCAATTCGAAGTTGTATTTTGAAAAATCGGCGAGCACCTTGATAGCACTTTTTTGGATTGCCCTCAGGTAGATGGTATCCAGATTGATTGCACAAAACAGCAAGTAGTCCTGTGACGACAGGAACTTTTTGGCTTCATTGTCAAGTATTTGGACCAGGTTGAGTTGATCATCAGACTGCCCTGCATATGCTTGTAGCAGAGCAGCTACCCCCTGTTGCATCTCCGTAGTGTTTTGGAATGACAGATACGGCAAACTATTCATGAGGTATTCCAGATCTCCGCTGATCATGCCTTAGTTTGATCGGTAAGGATTTGGATCCATTTCGCATTTAATTGAGGCAGCAAAGCCTCTATGACCTGTTCCGGAGAAATATCATAGCTCCAACCCTGATCTTTTTTGGCTATCGAAAGTCCGTCTAACAGGCCATTATCTTGAATAATGGAAATTGAGCTATCTGCAGCCACATGTTGATGAATATGTTCAGTCAAGTCCTTCATGAATTTGTCCGGAAGTCTTAATTCCACCTCGGAGCCTACATTTTCAATCACCCGGGTGATCACTGAACTTATCAGATCAGAGCTAAAGGATTCGCGGACTTTGGTCTCAAAAGTATTTCTGAACAATTCAAGTAGTTCGTTCCGCACTGATATGCTTAAATCCCTGGCGGCTATCTTTAGGGTACTTTTCCCATCCTCGATAATTGCCAGCGCCTCCTTTTCCGCATCCGTAAGCAGGGAATTTTTTTGGGCTTCAGCTGTTGTAAGGATTTCTTGTGCGCGCGCCTTAGCCTGTTCCATAATTATCGCCGATTCTTTTTCAGCCTGTTCAATGGCCTCGGTCTTAATTGAAGCGATTAATTGGTCCAAAGATTTATCAGTCATTTGCCCGGATCTTTAAGCATCAAATTGAAAAATTAATTCTTCACATCTTAATTAGCAAGTTGTCTTTAACAGGTAAAAGCCTTAGACAACCACTTTATCATTTTGTGGCCAGTAATCTTTGATCAGATCGGAAGATAAGCCTACTTCCTCTGGCTTGAAATGTTTCGACAGTACTTCCCAGCACAAATCAAGGGCATCTTCCAGTTTCAGGGAGCGAAATGGATCCATCAACTCCTTTTGGAAGGTCTTCCGGTATTCCAATAGGCGCAGAGAGTAACTGTCTTTCACGGATCCGAACTTCTGTGCTTTCACTCGCTCTTCTGCTTCAGACAACAACCTGGCCATGGCGTTCATAATACTGCGATGGTCCGCTCTGGTTTTATCATTCACCTGTTGTTTGAGCCGGCTTAGAGAACCAAATAACTCCAAATAACCGTCCTTCATATAAAATTGACCTTCGGTGATATAACCGGTGTTGTCCGGTACCGGATGGGTAACATCATCCATAGTAGTTACTCCTAAGATGGTCATACTCCCTGCTCCCTGGATATCGGCGGCTTTTTCGTAGCGAGAAGCCAACTGGGAATACAAGTCTCCCGGATATCCCTGGTTAGCAGGAATTTGATCCTGAGCATTGGCTATCTGTCGCAGATAATCCGACCATTGAGTCATATCGGATAAAAGCACAAAAACATCTTTTCCTTGCAGTGCAAAGCGTTCACCCACTGCCAGTGCCAGATCAGGCACCATTAAACCTTCTACGATGGAATCACGATGTGTATGTACAAACATGATAGTTTTGCCAGCGCTTCCTGCCTCTTCGATTCGTTGTCTGAAGTAATGGAATTCATCGTATTTCAGACCTACGCCACCAATAATAATGACATCGGCATCTGTCTGGGTAGCAATATTAGCCAGCAGGCGATTGTAGGGTTCACCAGCCTTGGCGAAAATTGGTATTTTTTGGGAACGCACCAAAGTATTGAACACATCAATCATGGGCACGCCAGTGCGTATCATATTTTTAGGTATTAGCCGGTTCACGGGATTGATTGAAGGTCCGGCAATGCGGATCAAGTCGTTCATCAGCTCTGGGCCGCTATCAATAGGCGTACCATTACCTGAATAGATCCTCCCCAACATATCTTCAGAAAACCCTACTTGAACCGGTTTGCCCATAAAACGTATTTTACAATCCGTAGAAACACCATAACCTCCACTGAAAAGCTGAAGTGTTACCTGATCGCCATTCAGGGCAATAACTTGTGCCAGGGCTCTTACGCCGTTTGGATAGAGAACTTCTGCCAGTTCCTTGTTATGAACATCCCGGGCTTTGATCGTCAGGATGGCACGCCCGATGCTGTCTATATTTTCATACGTTTTCTTCAGCATGAGGATTACCTTGTTTTATGAGGTTTACTATTTGAGATCTCTGTTTATCGAACCGCTCATCACTTTGTTCCATCCTGTTCCAATCAATAAATGCCTGCTTTAGAAAATTGAAATGTGTGCGAATCTCGTCCTTACCAATAATGCCAACGGGAACTTCGATAACCCTGCGAGCCATATCGAACATGATCCTCAACCGTTCAGGAGTAGTAACACCATCTACTTGGTGAAAACTATTCTGTTGAAGAAACACGGCATCCAGAAATTCCGCCTTTTGATACCGGATATAGGTTTCGTCTGTTATCCCTTTCTCACCCATCAAAATGATATTGGAGGAAATGGTTTTTCCATCCCGTAATAAATCCTTCATGAGGGTTACCTCTTCTTGCTGTAACAGCGAGGGATATTGAGAAGTACTTTCCAGGCGGTCAATGGCCGGATATTTACGGGCATCCGATAAGGCTCTGGACAATCCCCAGAAAGCCCCGGTGCTTAACAGGGTGGCTTGAGTAACGGGTTCATCAAAATTACCACCTGCCGGAGAGACTGTACCAATAATGCTGAATGAGCCCGAAGTCCCATCTGGCAGGATCTCCACCCCTGCTCTGTCATAAAATGCTGAAATAAGCGTGGAAATGTACATCGGAAAAGCTTCCGGGCCAGGAATTTCCTCTTTGCGACCCGAGGTTTCTCGGAGTGCCTGAGCCCAGCGAGAGGTAGAATCGGCCAACATCAACACATGCAAACCTTGCTTACGATAGTACTCTCCTACGGTGGTAGCGATGTAAACGGAAGCTTCACGGGCGGCCACCGGCATAGATGAGGTGTTGCCCACGATAAACGTACGGTCCATCAGTGAATTCCCTGTACGGGGATCCATCAGTTCCGGGAAATCCTTGAATATTTCCACCGCTTCACCCGCTCGTTCTCCGCAGGCCGCTACGATCACCACATCCGCCTGGGAGTATTTGGCTAAACTATGTTGCAGCACGGTCTTTCCCGCTCCAAAAGGACCAGGATTACAGGCGGTCCCCCCAAAGGCGATGGGGAACAATCCATCAATTATGCGGATTCCAGTGGGCATGGCGTCCGTAGGGACGTCACGTTGATGGAAAGGCATAGGCTTTTTAACCGGCCACTCAAATGCCAGGTATAGATCCATGGATTCACCCTTTTGGTCCCGTATGGTGGCTATGATATCGTCATGGGTATAATCACCCTCTGAAACAATATTATCCAGCACATAACTAGCTGTTAAGGAAAAAGGTACGAAGATTTTGTGCTGGAACATTTTCTCCGGTACCATTCCTAAAATGGAACCAGCGCTCACATTATCTCCCCTTTTACAGGTAGGGGTAAAGTGCCACTTCATTGTATTATCTAACGGCTCCACTACCAGGCCTCTCTCTAAGAACTGTTCGATCTTGGCCAATTGATACAAGGGATTTTGCAAGCCATCGGTCACCGAGCCCAATATGCCCGGACCGAGCTTCACGGTGAGTGGTAAACCACTAAACTCCACCAAGTCTCCCACCTGCATCCAACTGGTATTTTCAAAAACCTGCAGATAAACGAACCCACCCTCTTTAACATCAATGACTTCTGACTTAAGCCTTTCTCCATTTTCCAGAATAACAAAAGCCACCTCGCCATTCATAACCGAGCCTTGAATATCTTCCACACCTACCAGGGACTCACTTATACTGATCACCTTTCCTTTCGCCTTGTCCATTGAATTAAGTGGTTTGGTTTTGGTGCTTCGACAATGATATTCCTGGTAGATTATCGGCTATAATATTTGCGTATTTCTTCTTCAATTTTCATATCCCAGATTCTGTCCATGATCTCTTTCGCCCTATCGCTGAAAACCTTAGTTTTTTCAGGATCATCCAATTTCTCGTAAACCTTGGCAATTCCAAAATATGAGGGTACATGCATACTGTTGATATTGATGCACTTCTCAAATTCTTCAATGGATTCTTCAAAAAAACCGTCTGCCATCAACTGCTCGGCAATCTTGTAATGGTTTTCAAGATCTTTAATAATAGTTTCCAATTGCAGTTGGATCACATCTGTTGATTTAATGGTAATAAAAGAACAAGGCACCTCTCTTATTACTTTCTCCGTTACACTACCAATTACCAATCGACTCAAGCCCGTCTTACCGGCTGTACCCATTACCAGCAGATCGATATCATTTTCAGGGATCGCTTTGAGTATCTCACCGGAAGGATCTCCCTGACGTATTTCCTGTTGCCAGGTTAGACCAGAAAAATTGAAATCTGCCAAAAAAGAATCAAATCCTTCTTTCTGCTTTTTCTGCAACTCCTCTACGTCCGAATTCTTTTCTGCGGCAAACCATTTGGCCCCTTGCAATTCCACCACATTCATAACCATCAATTCAGCATCAAATCGACGTGACATGGTAATAGCATTTTTCAATGCCCGTTTTGAATTACTGGAATAATCTACCGGACAGAGTATTCTTTTTACCTTTAGGGGGGTGTCCTCCTTGACCACGTATACCGGTTCGTCACTTTTTTGAATGATCTTATGTGCAGTAGTGCCCAATTGGAACTTCGAATCTTTTAGGTCTCCACCCGAACCAATAATGATCAAATTCACCTTTTCCCTTCCTGCAGTCCTTACGATGCTGTCGTAAGGGCTACCGTATTTAAGCATGGATTTACCAATTTCCACCCCTTGACCACTGATATGTTTAACCGTTTCCGCCAATTTATGGGTGGCCGTTTCATCTAGCAGCCGCTTTACCTTGTCGTTGTCAATATCATCGGGAAGTACGTGGATCAGAGACACATTTGAGTGAAAAATCTTGGCAAGACCGATGGCAGTTGAGATTACATTTTCCGATGACTTGCTGAAATCGTGAGCCAACAAGATTTTATCTAGTAGTTTCATAGCTATACATAGTTTATTATCACACCTCGCTCTCCTACACTTTCTTCAGAATTATTTGAACAGGAACTAATATAACTGAACATAAAATTCAGGTCACATGATTTTTATCAGTAATTTTTAGAACTTTTTCCAAGGATTTTATGAACCCGGGGATTTCCAGCTCGCAGTAACAAATGTTGCAGGTTTGGCATAATACTATCCGCTCTCACAATATTGTTTTATGCCTTCATTATTTGTTTCGAAAGGAAATAAATCCATTTGCTATCTTTTATTTCTATTTTGGTCAAGCATAAGCATTGATATCTTAAACTTAACTCAATGACGTATGAAGTCCGATTTGCAAATTGCCCGTGAGGCCAAGATCTTACCAATTGCTCAGATTGCGGAAAAACTAACTGTTGATCCACAAAACCTGGAGCTGTATGGAAACTACAAGGCCAAACTGTCTTTGAGCCTTATCGACCTGGACAAAGTCCGGCAAAATAAACTCATTTTAGTGTCTGCCATATCTCCTACCCCAGCGGGCGAGGGTAAATCTACCGTTTCCATTGGCTTAACCCAGGGCTTGAACCGCCTGGGCCAGCAAGCCTGTGTAGTTCTCAGAGAGCCGTCATTGGGTCCGGTCTTCGGTATTAAAGGAGGAGCTACCGGTGGTGGGTACTCGCAGGTGATCCCCATGGAAGATATAAACCTGCACTTTACTGGCGATTTTGCAGCTATTGAAAAAGCCCATAATCTGTTGGCGGCATTGATCGACAATAACATTCAATCCAAAAACCGGTCTCTTAATCTGGATCCCCGTACGGTGACTTGGAAAAGGGTGATGGACATGAACGACCGGGCCTTACGACGCATCATCGTGGGACTGGGGGGAACGGTATTCGGTGTCCCCCGGGAATCTGGTTTTGACATTACCGCAGCCTCCGAAGTTATGGCCATCCTCTGTCTGAGCGAAGATCTAGCGGATCTAAAACGCAGGTTGGGAAACATTTTTATAGGGTTCACCCACGACAAACAGGCCGTATATGCCAAAGACCTGAAAGCCCAAGGAGCTATGACCGCTTTAATGAAAGATGCCATTAAGCCCAATTTGGTACAGACCCTTGAAGGCAATCCCGCTTTAATACACGGAGGTCCATTCGCCAATATTGCTCAAGGTACCAATTCGGTAATCGCCACTAGAATGGGGCTGTCGTTAGCTGATTATGTGGTGACGGAAGCGGGATTCGGGTTTGACCTGGGTGCTGAAAAATTCTTTGATATCAAATGCCAAAGCGCCGGACTTTCACCTTGTTTAGTGGTGTTGGTGGCCACCGTTAGAGCTTTGAAATACCATGGTGGCAATGGTCTTAAGGATCTACAAACCCCTGATCCTGAAGCGGTATCTGCAGGTTTAGACAACCTGGAAAAACATCTTGAGAATATTGCTCATTTTAGTGTGAGTCCGATAGTGGCGATCAACGCCTTTGCCTCCGATTCCGAGGAGGAGCATAAAGTGATCCTGGATCGCTGTGCTGAATTGGGTGTTAGATGCGTCGTGGCCGATATCTGGGGACAAGGAGGGGCGGGCGGCGAGGCGCTGGCACAGGCAGTGGTGGATATGTCAACCGACGCGTGCGATTCCTTTACACCTATTTATCAATGGACCACACCGGTAGCGGATAAAATAAAAGCAGTAGCCTCCAAAATTTATGGAGCAAAAGCCATCGACTACAGCCCTAAAGCCAAGAAAGATCTAAGGATTATCCAACAACTGGGTTTAGATGACCTGCCGGTCTGCATTGCTAAAACACAAAAATCTCTTTCGGACAATCCCAAGTTGTTAGGCCGTCCCAAAGACTTCGTGGTAACTGTGCGTGAGATTGAAATTGCTGCAGGAGCCGGATTTCTGATTCCTATAACCGGAGATATTATGCGCATGCCCGGCCTACCGGCAGTGCCCGCTTCCGAGAATATTGATATTGACGAAAATGGGACTATATCCGGGTTGTTTTAAAACAATTTATACCAAACCATGGATAAGGGCATAGCCCACTAATTCAGTAGAACTGTTCAACCCTGCCTTCTTCAGGATGTTTTTTCGGTGGGTTCGTACCGTCTCCATACTTATGAATAACTGCTCACCGATCTGGCGGCTGTTAAGACCATTAATTAAAAGTTGCACCACCTCTTTTTCTCTGCGGCTAAAAAGTTCGTCATATTTAATCAATTCCAGATGCTGAGGCTGTATATTGAAGATCTCGTCAGTACTCTTGTTGACCAATATCGCTTGTGGAATATTACTTACTCCCAGATAGGTTATATCGGTGTATATATTGCTAAATATAAAGGGCACGCCATTCTCATCGAATACTATAGGGATACTTTGCTGTTGAATGGTAATTACTTGGCCGTCCTTCTTCTTAGCTCGATAAAAATAAACTACATAAATAAGTTCCCTCTCAGCTTTGTCGATTTGCAGGGCATATTCCATAGCTAACTTAACCACATTCAAATTAAACGCAAGGTCCGGCGGCAATGAGAATTGCATGACGAACTGCGCATCAAGGGATTTGATCTCCTGACAGCTGTATCCGGTAATCCTGGTACAATCGCCGGATATGAATTCTGTTTTCAAATCATGCATGTTTCCAACCAAAACAAAATAGCGGCCTACTGTCCATAACCCTCTTACCAGAGGATGTTGGGCTAAATGGGTTTTGTAACGTTGATCCAGTATTACAAAATCCCGTTTCCCAAAAGCTTTGGCCAGGTCTACTACCTCAAAAGATTGCGACATTATTTAAGAAGTTCAACATGAAAGATCAAAATACCCCAATTGCGGTATTTCCTACCATCACCGAATCACGTAGATTCACCTTAAAAAAATACAAATAATTATGGGAAGGAAACAATATTTTTGGAATTTACTTGTCTGCATTTGCTTTTGTCTAGCGCTTATATCCTGTGAGTCTACAGAGGAAGATCCCACGCCAGGTGGCAACAACAATCCTCCTGATAATAATCCATCCAGCTCCATTGAAGGTTGCCAGTACCCCGCTTCAGAAATGCTGGCCGCTACCAATCCTAGTATAGATAATGGCTCTTTTAAGTCTACTACTGGAAATCCCAATGTGTACCAGGTATTTGGCTATAGCTTTACAGTAGCTTTTTCAGGATCCGTCAAGGAACTTGGAATTATGGTTCCGGAAACAGGAGTTTATACTGTTCGTATCTACCGCAAAGATCCTACGGATGATCAGATACTGGCTGAAGCAGATATCGAAGCTTTTGACGACCAGTGGACCTACGTCAACATAGATCCTTTAAGCTTGGATCCCGATGATGACTATATGACCGCCATTTATTTTAAATCCAAAGCTGAGGGGTTGGAAACATTTTTCCATAGTATCTCGCAATTTCAATATCCCCAAACTTATGGAGATGTGACCATGGTAGGCTATGCTGTCAACAGCGAGATCGGCGAAAAAGTGAAGCCTTTGGCTCAGGATTCAGATGATCCCACCTTATTCAATGGTTTTGTAGACTTGTGCTTTGAAGCTGACTAAAGTCATCTTTGGGTTTTGATGTTGATATTTTGAAAGCAGGCATTTTCCGGCTAATTTATAGTTCCTTGCCAGCTATCAACGTATCACATAAATCCGAAGCCCATGAATCTAATTGTTACCTGGCTGCTGTGCTTCTGTGCCCTGGGAGTGGCGGCGCAAGAACCGAGTGCTCCCATTATCTTTATCTACGATGCAAGCGGCTCAATGTGGGGTCAGATGCAGGGTAAGACCAAAATGGAAATCGGTCGGGAAGTACTCTCTGCATCGGTCAATGAACTTCCTGACAAGCAGGAGATCGGGCTGCTTGCCTATGGCCATCGCCAAAAAGGGGATTGCCAGGATGTGGAGTTTTTGGTACCTGTCAACAACCAGTCCAAGGAAAAAATTAATGAATCACTTTCCAAGATAAAGCCTCTGGGAAAAACGCCATTGGCTTATTCAGCACTTCAAGCCATCGACTACTTAAGAAAAACCCACTCCAAAGCCACGATTATCCTGATCACCGATGGCATTGAATCTTGTGGCGGTAACATCTGCCAGGTAGTCAAAGAGGCCCGGGAGGAGGGAATAGATTTCAAGCTGCACATTATTGGATTCGGGCTAAAGGACGATGAAACGGAACAGCTGCGTTGCGCCGCCCTAGCCGGTGATGGACAATATTATGGAGCAGCTGATGCAGGAGGTCTTGGAAACGTTTTAAATCAGGCCACGGTGGCCACTATTGACCAGCCTAATAGCAACGTAACCGTTTTTGCAGTGAAGAACGGCAAACCTGTGGATGTATTAGTTAAAGCTTACAAATCAGGAGATAGCCGGCCCTTTACCTCAACCCGCAGTTATAGCGACACCGCCGATCTTTATTTGCCGTCCGGTAATTATCAACTGCAGATCACGCCGCTTGGAGGTAGTGACGTGGCTGCTATCGTGGTCGACGATGTACAAAGTTACGAAGACCAGGTCGTTCATCGGGACGTGAGCTTCGACTCCGGTAAACTTGAAATTTCCGTCACCAACAACGGGGAAGGTTGGGATGCGGTAGTAGCCATTTATCCCAGCGGTACTCAGAAGGCCGCCGCCAGGGGCCGCACTTATGGCAAATCCGATGAATATGATTTGAATCCCGGCACCTACGATGTTGAGGTAAAAGCCTTGCGTATCAAGGGTGAGGCTATTGAATACCTGATTAAGGGAGTAAATATTGAAGCCAATAAGACCCAAGAAGCCAGCCATGATTTTAAGAGTGGTGTTGCCAGGATAGGGGCCAGCAGTGCCCAAGGTTTAGTAGACGCTGTAGTGAAGATTGCAAATACCGCTACCGGCAAAAACGCCGCCAGTGGCCGAACCTATACCACTGCAAACTCCAATCCCAAAGATTATTTACTTAATCCCGGCACTTATGAAGTAACTTTATCCGGATTAGGAGATCATAAAGGCAAAAAACAATCCTTTACTATGGTTATTGAAGCAGGGCAAACCTCGGAGAAGATCATTAATTTCTAATCTATGAAGCGTTTCCTTAATGCTGCTTGCTTGCTTTTTTATCTCCTGGTAATCATTGACTTCTTTTTTATAGGGATCGGATTTGCCGTGATAAGCGATGCCGGTAAGAACCAAGGCTTGGCGGGAGGTGCCATTGTATTCATGTACGGGGTCTATGCCGCATTCTTTGGTTGGCTGGTTTCCATTGCCGTAGTATATATGGTACCCCACAAATCCATTGTATTACTCAATAAAGTCTTGGGGGGCTTAACACTTATATTGGTTTTGTTCCTGGTTTATCTGGCAAACCGCTGATCAGGGCACAATAAAATGCCCACTACCTAATAGTTCAAAACAATGGGTATCTGAATTTTGTAAGACCTGTAGATACTTCATTGCCTTAAAAGTCTCAAAACCAGCAAACTCCTTTACCGAGCAGTGAGGACTTTCTAAAAATTTCACTATTTTATGGATACACCAAAACTACCTAAAATGAAAAATCTATTATTCATTCTCACAGCTATGGTATTATTGGTTTTACCCGCCTGCCAACCTCAAGAAGTGGAGGAGGAAGTGGAAGAGACCACTGCAGCACTGGACTACGCATTATTTGATGAGCGAGCAGCGGTGCTACGTGCTTTCGTCCAGGCCCATTGTGACAAAGATTTGGACGCTCAAAGCAGCATATTGGCAGACACCCTGCATTGGAGCCCGCCACAGTACAATGGCAATCAGTGGCTGGGTAAGGAAGAATATCTGGAAGTTCTGAAAGGTTACCACGAAGGCTTTGAGAATACCAAATTTGATGAAGGAATTGTGATGGAGGACACCAAGGCCAACGGCATGTGGGCTGGCTCGGCCTTCCCGGAAGCAAACGCCACCAGCGAGCCCATTGCTATGCGCATATACGGAACCTGGACTGCCACCCATGTGGAGTCCGGTAAAGATGTAGGTGTGAAATGGTTTGCGGTAGCCTTTATGACAGAGGACAACAAAATTGGGCGGCTTACTGAGTATTTTGACGTGAACGGTTTAGCAGCACAAATTGCCGCGGAAGAATAGCACAATCAACCGTTAAGAATCGTTTTATCAATTAACAATCCCTGGTCAGAAACTTCCGGACCAGGGATTTTCTATCTCTTATAGATAGTCTTCGATGGTCACTAATACTCCTCAATTAATAAATAACCCTGATCCCAGTTTCTGATACTCTTACCCCTTAACTTGCCTTCAAAAAAGTTCAGAACTGTAAAAAACCGCACCTGGAGCTGTCCTGGTTCCGCGCAAAAGGGGAGGGATTGGGGGGATTCCCCCTCGCTTACTGGAATATGAATCATATTGGCATAACCAGGCAGGCACTGATGCTGCCAGTATTTATTGCCGAAATCCATAAAAAACCAGATCTTACCCAGTGGTTTAATACTATAGGTGATAACTTCACTAAATTATGATATCAAACCATCTGTAGTTCAATATTTGTGACCATTAATCACCTAATGGCGGGCTTTAAGCTTCCAAAAATAAACACAGTCAAAATGATCCATGGCCAGATACATTATTCGAAGCATCCGGGTCAGTCGTTGTCGGCACAACTATGAACCTTGTTGCTCTAATCCAAGAGTTGGATACAAAACATAGAAAATCAAAATGAAAAAATTCTTAAGAATAATCGGCAAAATTCTTGGAGGGTTAATTGTTCTTATATTACTGACCTATCTTATTTTTTGGATCAAATGGAAAGTGCAGTCCTTATCAAACATGAAGCTGGCAGGTGAGCAAGCTCCAACTTTGACCATCGACGGATACACTTTTCGGGATCTGAATAAAAATGGAAAGTTGGATATCTATGAGAATTCAAGGGCCGAACTAGAGGAGCGCGTGGATAATTTGCTTTCGCAAATGCAGCTTGATGAAAAAGCCGGACTTATGTGTGCGCATTTTCTGGGTATGAGGAAAGACGGTTCATTGCTTGAGATCCCCACCACATCAGACCCGTTTTCTTTCTTCACCGAAAGCACCTCAAGTACCCTTCTCAAGCGCAAAATGAACCATGTACAAAACCTCGGGGGCACCTCCGCGCGAAATTATGCCACTTGGAACAACAACCTTCAAAAATTGGCAGAACGCACCCGTTTGGGGATCCCGGTAACCCTTATATCGGATCCCAGACATGGTACCCAGGCCATGCCCGGCGCTAGTGCGGAAGCGAAATGGATCTCTATCTGGCCCTCTCAATTGGGGTTAGGAGCCATAGGAGATACCATTTTGGTTCGAGAGTTTGGGGATATCGCACGACAGGAATACTTGGCCTTGGGAATTCGCTTGGCACAGCACCCAATGGCCGATATTGCTACAGATCCCCGTTGGGCCAGGGTCAATGGAACGTTTGGCGAAGACGCACAATTAAGTGCGGCCCTTACTAAAGCCTACATTCTAGGTTTTCAGGGAGATAGTTTGGGTCCCGCCAGCATTGCATGCCAAACCAAGCATTTTACGGGCGGCGGTCCTCAAGAAGATGGCTGGGATGCCCATTTCGCAAGTGGTAAGGGACAGGTGTATCCAGGAGATAAATTTGATTACCATCTTATTCCTTTTACAGAGGGGGCCTTTGCTGCCAATACCGCCCAGATCATGCCCTATTACGGCATTCCCAAAGGGCAGGTCAAAGAAGAGGTCGGTTTTGCTTTCAGCAGGGAAATGATTCAGGAACTTTTGCGGGATTCCCTAAAGTTCGAGGGAGTGGTAGCCACTGATTGGGGAATAATTTCAGATATGGCCGTCAAAGATGCCTCCGCTTGGGGGGCTGAACATTTATCGGAGAAGGAGCGGGTGAAGAAAGTTCTTGATGCAGGGTGTGATGTTTTTGGAGGGGAATATGTGACGGAACATATCGTTGAACTGGTTGAAAATGGAGAACTACCCGAATCTAGGATCGATGTTTCCATTCGGCGCATCTTAAGGGACAAGTTCCGTCTGGGCCTTTTTGACAACCCTTATGTCGATTTGGAAAAATCGAGTATCGTGGGGAATCCTGAATTTGTAAAAAAAGGTAAGGAGGCGCAGAGAAGATCAATGGTTTTATTGAAGAATGAGAACAAGATCCTACCGCTTTCCCCCGATAAAAAAATATACTTGCATGGAATGACCCAAAAGGGATTAAATAAAATATTCCCGCAAATTGTAGATGATATTGGCGATGCAGACGTCATTGTTCAAAAACTGCAAACACCATCTTCCCCGCCTGAGGGAGGAGGATTATTGGAACGATTGATCCCCCAGGGACGGCTTGATTACCCGGAGGATGAAAAAAATGAGATTCTGGAACGTACGAATTCCAAACCTACCATAACGGTACTGACCATTCAGAGACCCACGGTTATCCCTGAAATAAACGCTGCCAGTAAGGCCGTAATTGCAGACTTTGAATGTCAGGACGAGATTATCCTTGAAATGATTTTTGGAAAATTCAATCCTTCTGGGAAGCTTCCTATAGAGATTCCTTCGTCAGTGCAAGCCGTTGAGAATCAACTGGAAGATGTACCCTATGATTCAAAAGATCCCTTATACCGTTTTGGACACGGATTGACCTTTTAATGATCATTGGTATCTTAGCGGGGGATTCGTTGGCCAGCAGCGGCGACCACTGGTAAGCATTTAGGAACTTTCAAAGTAGAACCTCCTGACCCGGAACACCTGATCCTTATAAACCTAAGAATTAAATCGATACTGTGAACATAAAGAATATAACCAGCGAATTAGAAATAAGGCAAAGACGAACAGTTTTCTTCGTTTCATCTGATGCTAATAATTCATCACGTTTAGTTTCATTGGTAATATTATTATTCATTATCCATACATCGCCAACATGGGCAATGTGTAATGAACTGACCAAATCGATTGAAATAGAGATTGATGAAGTCACTCGGCCTGATGTAGCCGTTTCACCAGCAGGTGATTTCTAGTATTCACAGCATTGGGGCATTTATTCCGGGTTCCAACTACGGGTGGGGTCGCTGATCAGCTGACTTTTGGACCATATTTCGATTCTGATCCGTCAATCTCTCCCGAGGCGGCTTAGGCATGGGCGGTAGGGCACGCTGTTTGTCAACGACAAGAAAGTGGGCGAAGGCCGGATAGAGAAAACAGTGCCGTTCATCTACGCGTTTGATGAGAGTTTCGACGTTGGTGAAGACTGGGGCACACCCGTCTCGCCCACCTATACAGCGCCGTTCAAGTTCACCAGCAGCATCAAGCAGGTAACTATTGAAGCAAAGTAGAGCAGGGCAAATAAAAAACCAGGTCTTCGACCTGGCTTATTTAGTTGTCTGAATGACTGTCGAACCAGCGGACCTCCCGACTCCGTCGGGATGCGCTAACCGAGATTCATGTAGTGCTAAGAGTATAAAAAGAAAAGCCTCCGTCATCTTTCTACAGACTATGGAGGACTAAAGTCGGGATGACTGGATTCGAACCAGCGGCCCCTTCGTCCCTAACGAAGTGCGCTAACCGGGCTGCGCCACATCCCGAACCTGTCCATAAATATGGAAACAGCCCCAAAATTACGATTAATTTTTTTTAAGTCTTAATCTTTTTCACATTTTAGCCTCATGTAAGACTACTGTCAAAAGTTTAACAGTTAATTCCAAAGACTTGGTTAATTTTACATCAAAAGATGTCGGAAAATGCACAGTAATTGGCGCCGTGTGGTGCTGCTTTTTTTAGCCTTTCTTCTAGGTCCCCAACTATACGCGGACCGCGTTTCCAGGGCGTTGAAAAAACTTCAACAGGGAAAGCATGAAAAAGTCGAAATCTTAATCTCAAAATCATTGGAAAAACATCCGGTAAACGCCGGTGCGCACTACGTTTTAGCCCTGCTCTATTTCGATAGTACCTATCACCGTCATCATCTGGACACGGCTCACTATTTCATAGAACTGGCTTTACGGCATGACCAAAACACCGATAGTCTGGATGGATGGCCTTTGGATAAATCACGCCTGTCGCGTAATAAACTACTGCTACAAAAGCATACCATAGACAGCACAGCTTTTAATTGGGCCTCTTCACAGCACACCGTGGCTTCGTATCAGCATTTTATAAGCACTTACCCCCATGCCGGCCAGCTGAGGCAAGCCGTCTCTAATCGAGATCAATTGGCGTTTAAGGAAGCCAGTGAATTGCACACCTACCAAAGCTATAAGCAGTTTATAGAGCGATATCCCAAAGCTCCGCAAATACCAGAAGCTGAGAAACGTTATCACCTGCTGCTCTTTCAATCCATGACCAAAGATGGTAAACTACAGGACTTTGTTCATTTCCTGAAAAAGAACCCCCAAAGCCCCTATCGCTTGCGGGCCGAAAAACAAATATTTGAACTACAAACATTGGATCACCACCCACAGAGTTATGCTGCCTTTCTAAAAGATTATCCTCAAAGCCCTATGGCCTCCAGGGCCCGGGATTTCCTTTATCACATGGACAAATCACTCATTATGGGCACTCTTTGGCAGACCGACTCGCTAACAGAGGTTGAACATTTAGGTCGATACCCCTTGGCTGCGATTTATGAGAATCGTCAATACGGATTTATAGATGTTCAAGGAAATATTCGTATCCCTGTGAGATACGATTCTATCCCTGATAATCTGTTGTGTGATCAATTGATCACCGATGTGTTTCCCATTTTTGAGGAAGAGCGATGGAAACTGACCGGAAGAAATTCAAAGGTGGTATTTGACCAACCATACGATGAATATACCCTCTTGGATCAGGGTTTCATCAAAATTCGGCTAGCCAATAAATATGGTATCGTTCATAAAGGAGGGTGGCAGATCCTACCGGTGGATTTCGATGATATCGACATATTGCCAACTGGATTTTTTGCCGTCAAACAAGGAACCCGTTGGGGATTGTTCAGCACCAGTGGTCGTGAGATTTATCCCGCCGAATTGCAGGAGATCACTGCTGAGGGCTCGTTTATGGCGCTCCGGAAAAATGACCAATGGGCGCTGCTCAATCAGGATATTATGTTAAAATGGTATAGGAACCAATCCGTACCCTTGGATTTTCGTTATGACGACTGGGAGTTGACCAGTCCTGGCTTTGTTCTGGTATCGGAAAAGGACAAAGAAAGCGTTTTGAACGAGCAACTGCAAATAGTAGTCCCTCTGTCCAAACATCAAATCTATGAGGTTGATAGCGCCAATTGGTACACCAAGACTTCACATGGTACGGTGCGTTTTTATGGGGGGCAACTAAAGGCTATACCCCCTGATCGCTTTGAGGAGTTCATCGCTACCGAGGCCTTCGTATGTCTGGGCAGAAGCTCCAAGTGGGAACTATGGGATCGAAAGCGCCTGACAATGGTGAATGAGATCTCCTACGACACCGTTGCCAGACTGGGTAATGATCTTTTGCTATTGGGCGAAGGTGATCTGCGATCTGTGCTGTTTCCAAATGGATCCATGGTGGCCACCGGCCCCAAGCAACTATTGAGGCACCTGCGCAGTCCCGCTCAAACCAGAGGATTTCTCCAGGTATCCACTCCCGGCGGACTTCGTGAAGTCTACAATCAAGAGGGTAAGCGGATCTATAAAACCTGGTACTACGATATGCAGCCGCTTACTGCTTCATTGCTGACCATTGAAAAAAATGGCCAGAAAGGAGTAGTTAATCTAGCCGGTCAGGTGTTGATAAAAGCCCGCTATGAAACCGTTGTTGCAGATAGTGATGATCACCTTACTTTATTACTTCGAAGCCGTTTCGGTTTCTATCATGTCCCCAGCAAACGGTTGATCAGCCCTCAATATGAAAGTAGGATATCCTACTTTTCCCATAACCTGCTTCTTGCCAGTAAACGAGGTAACAAAGGTCTCATCGATCTGCGCAATCGCACTAAAGTGCCTTTCCAGTATCAGGATATTAAACCCTGGTCCGATAGTGTAGTTTTGGTACAAAAAGATCGTACCTGGTCGCTGTATAATTATATTACCCGATCATTTGTGTTGGAAGGCGCTAGCCAGTGGAATTCGGTTACTGATAATGTCCGTAAATCGGCCATTTTTAGGATGAACGGGGGTTATGGCCTGATTGATAATCAGCAAGGGATCGTACTTGAACCAAATTGTAATGATATCGTCAATTTAGGGACAGACGATGAACCTCTATACCTTGCGGAACACCAAATAACCAGTACCGATACCTACCACATCAAGTATCTTAATCGCCATTATGCGGTCATACGGGAACAAACACTAAGTGCTGAGGAGCATGAAAAACTTTGGTGTTTCTAGAACCTACTTAAAGCGCTTAATTTCTCCGCTTTTCACCCGGCTCATATAGCTGTTAAGATCTTTTCTGATTTCCGGCGCCATAATGTACAAGCCCAGTACATTGGGAATGGCCATGGCAAAGATCATAGCATCACTAAAGTAAAACACACTGGTCAATGGCAGGACCGATCCAATTACTACAAATACACAAAAGATGGTTTTGTAGAGAATGCTGTTGAAGTGACTTTCCCCGAATAAGTAGGTCCAACTCTTCAAACCGTAATACGACCAGGAAATCATAGTGGACAAGGCAAATAGGATTACTGCCACCAAAAGAACATATGGAAACCACGAAATGGCGGAAGCGAAAGCACGGGATGTGAGTGAAACTCCTTCCGCTGAAGAAGCCGTAGGATCAATGGATCCGGTAATTATAATCACTAAGGCTGTCATGGTACAAACCACCACAGTATCAATAAATGGCTCCAGTAAAGCGACAATACCTTCACTAATGGGCTCATCAGTACGGGCTGCAGAGTGTGCAATAGAAGCAGATCCCACTCCGGCCTCATTTGAAAATGCCGCTCTTTGAAAGCCTACTATTAAAACCCCTACTAGGCCGCCGGCCATACTTTTTGGCGCTAGGGCTCCGGAGACTATGGAGCCAAAGGCTTCAGGTATTAGAGAAAAATTAGAAAATAGAATAAAAAGGGCCGATAAAATATAAATGACCACCATGAAAGGAACGATCTTCTCCGTCACCTTGGCGATACTTTTTATACCTCCAATAATGATCAAAGCCACTACTAATCCCATTAAAGCACCAAACATCCACTCGTTGCCAAACAGGATACTATTCTCTCCACCGGTTACACTAACCAACTGCTCGGTAGCTTGATTGATCTGTGACATATTCCCTCCCCCAAAAGACCCGCCAATGCAAAATACCGCAAAAATTCCTGCACATATTTTTCCTAAGCGCCCCCACCCTCGTTTGCCTAATCCTTTACTTAAATAATACATGGGTCCACCGGAAACCGAACCGTCCGCGTGCACATTTCGATACTTCACCCCTAAAGTACATTCCACAAACTTGGAGGACATGCCAATTAACCCTGCAAGTATCATCCAGAAAGTGGCTCCAGGGCCACCCAAAGATACCGCAATTGCCACACCGGCAATATTGCCCAGTCCTACTGTACCCGAAAGAGCTGCAGTTAAGGCCTGGAAGTGTGATACCTCACCAGGATCACTAGGATCATCATACCGGCCCCTCACAACGTCTATGGCATGCTTAAACCCACGGATATTGATAAACCCCATGTAAATGGTGAATATAACGGCTCCCACTAATAGCCAGATGATCACAAAAGGCATGGAGATCTCATCAGTGAAATTCACCGGAGTAAAAATGAAATTCCCAATTTTTGTCCAAATATCCGGTTCCGGGGTTACCGCAACTTCCTCCGCATCCTGGGCCAAAGCGGACATTGAAATAAGCGTGAACAAAAGGGAATACGTTACCTTTTTCATAGGGCTATGTGGTTTTTAACGACGTAAAATAGAAAATATATGGTGTTCTTAACAAATTTTTCAATTACTAATACCAAAATCCCACTAGGGCCTATCTATGCCATTGAGCTGCTGTAATGGCCAGTCCTTTTTCAAAGCTGTGGGGTCGATAACCTAATTCGTTGCGGGCTTTGTCAATCACAAATCCAGTCTTAAGCGGTCGTAAGGCCGGCTGTTTAAACTTCTTACTGTTAGTGCGCTTGATCAAAGATTTATCCAATGAAAAGTGCTTGGCGGTGATTTGAGCAATATCATAAGGCGTAAGAAGATCCTTGCCGGAAATATGGAAGGTACCGGTAGCTCGATTCCGGGCAACCAACCAACACCCCATGGCCAGGTCTTCTGCCAAGGTTGGAGTCCGGAATTGATCATCAACTACATGTATCTCTTTACCTTCTTCCAGGCTTTTCTTGACCCATAGCATAATGTTGGATCTTGACAGTCCTGGTGTGGCTCCGTATACCAATACCGTTCTAATTATGCTCCAGGTAATATCACTATCCAGTATGCGATTTTCTGCGGCCAGTTTAGATTCACCATAGTAATTCACAGGATTAGCCTCATCTTCCTCACGGTAAGGTCCGGAGTTTCCATCAAATATGAAGTCCGTAGAAAGATGGATCAAATGGGCATTGGATTTCCTGCTGGATTTTATGAGGTGTCCCACCGACTCCACGTTGAGCTCCCAACAGCGTACTCGGTCCGTTTCGCATTGATCCACTTGCGTAAGGGCAGCGGTATTAATGATAGTAGTGGGACCATAGTCCCGGATACAATGCTCTATACTTTCACTATCGGTAACATCCAGTGACTGGTAGGGAATATTGTCATCGAGTAATCGACTGGGGCCTTTGGAAGTAGCTAAAAACGATACCTTTTCCTTGGTAAGCAGATCAACTAATTTACCGCCCAACAGTCCGTTCGCTCCGGTTATCAATACTCGCAAGCTACTTTTCTTCAGGGTACTGATAGCCATATATTTTGGTGATCTTTTTTCTTTTTACCTCCTCTACCTCCAAGGTTATATAAACCTCTTCCAGAGGTTTGTCGGTGGCTCCGGTAGCTTGAGATGCGATAGCATCCACCACTTCCAGCCCTTCCACCACCTGGCCAAATACCGTATACTCCCCATCCAGGTGAGGGGCTCCGCCAATGGTGGTGTATGCCTCCAGTTGAGGAGCTGATATTTCTTTGTCCAAACTGATTTCAAACTCCTTTTCGATTAGGGGCTTCAATTCAGCCATCTTGGCCTCCATTCCCTGGACGTCCTGAGCCTGCTGTAGCGCAATGACTTCCTCCCTTAATTCTTGATACTCCGGCATGCCCAAAAGACGACCAAAATATTTGTTCAGTTGTAAATGATCCAAGGTTAGCTGTTCCTGGGTATAGGTGCTACCATGTATAATATAAAATTGACATTCACTGGATTTTTTAAGTGGATTGTTGTTGCGGGCCGCCGCCAGCGCACCTTTGCGATGAAAGTGGTGCGGAAGGATCTCCGCGGGTATCATAGCATCGGGGGTGGGTTGAGTGCCTTCCTTAGCATTTACATCACCACCCTGTATCATAAATTCATTGATCACCCGGTGAAAAGTAGTACTATCGTATCTGCCCTTTTGAGCCAGACTAATAAAATTCTTCTTGTGTTGCGGGGTGTCGTCAAACAGGATTAGCTTGATATCACCATAGGAGGTTTTTATAGTCACCAAATAGTCCTTTTTAGGACCACAAGCAGACATGGACAGTGTAAACAGCATAATTACTGGTAAAATGACTTTATTATTGAACATATTTACTGGTTCAGTTGCTTTCTAATTTCATCCAGAATTTCTTTACCTCCGCCTGCCAATACTTTCCCAGCCAAATCATGCCCTAATGCCTCAGCGTCCCGGCAGTGGCCTTCCACTATAAATTCGGATTTCTCCCTCCCATTGAGGCTGATCAGGCCACCCTGTATACGAAGTGACTCGCTATCCAGGGTGCCATGGGCAAAAGCCGGGATACTACAACCACCTTGGAGTCTTCTTAAAAAGGATCGCTCCCCGCTAATAACCATATGGGTATCCCTATGGTTTAATACAGCGGTTAGTAGGGACCTTTTGTCCGCGGGTAAATCTTTGCTTGCCTCTACCGCCATGCTTCCTTGACCCACTGCTGGCACAAACTGTTTCAGTGGGAGGTCCACCTTAATCAAATGATCCATTTCCATTCTGTGTACCCCTGCAAAAGCCAGCACCACGGCATCCATTTCCCCGCTTTCAACTTTGCCAATCCGGGTTTGCAGGTTTCCTCTTACATCACAAGTGGTTATTTGAGGATGATAGTGCGCCAAAAACGCCTTGCGTCTGGTGCTGGAAGTTCCTATAGTAAGTGGCTCTTCCATACTAAGATCCTGCCGGAAGCTGACCACTACATCGTGAGCCTGTTCCCTCTCTGTAAAAGCCACAATCTCAAATCCTTCAGGTAATTCAGAGGGCATATCCTTGGCACTATGTACCGCAATATCAATTGCTCCGGCTTTCAACTGATGCTCTAAATCTTCGGTAAATACCCCTTTACTACCGATCTCAGGAATTCCCACATGCTGCATACGGTCGCCTCTAGTCTCAATAAGTACCAGTTCCGAGGAAATACCCTTCTCCGATAGTGCTTGTGAAACCCAATTGGCCTGCCATTGAGCTAAAGGGCTTCGCCTGGTGCCAATCCTAATGTGGGATGCCATTTAACTTGCCTTTTAGTAATCGAGATACTGTAATAGAGAGATCAAGAAAGACCATTTTGCTGCTGGCATTACGCGTCACATGATAAGAGGCCTCCTCTACCAATGACGTTAGTGGTTCTATCTTTTCAGGTGTCACCACCTGGGAAAAGTTTCTTACAAATTCCTTTTCCTCCTCTGGCATTTTGATCAGATGTGAATCCCCATAGTGTGAGATCAATGTCTCTCGCATCAAGGTCAACCCAAATCTAAAAAAACTCTGCTGGGATATTTTGGGCATCTTGTGAAATTCATCTGCCCATTGCACCATTTGTCCATAGTCTTCGCTGTAACAAAGCCGCATCCAGTCTTTGAATAAAGCGGCTCCGTCTTCCTCCCCTTCACTGGCAAGGCGCCGGGCTAGCTTTAGGTTACCTGCCGATAACCGAGCCATATGGCTGGCCCTAGTCTCTTCCACCCCCTCCTTTTGTAATTCATCGGCGATCTCCTCCTGGCTAAATGCTCTTATAAACACTTTTTGGCTGCGGGAAAGTATGGTTCCCAATAGTCTTTCCTGATCCTGAGTCACCAGTAGGAACAAGGTGCGGTCTGAAGGTTCCTCCAGTACTTTGAGAATCCCATTGGCGGCCGATGCATTCATATACTCTGGCATCCAAATAAGAATTGTTTTATAACCACCCTCAAAAGCCTTCAAAGATAGTTTCTGTATAATACTGCGGCTTTCTCCTTTGGAAATATTCAATTGCTTGTTCTCACCCCCGAATACCAGGCTCCAATCGGATACGTTTCCATAAGGATCTCTCTCCATAAAAGTCCTCCACTCCTTTAAGAAACTATTACTGACTACTTCTTTTCCAGATACTTTAGTTGTGCTGCTTACGGGAAAGACAAAATGCACATCGGGGTGAATAAATTTTTGATTTTTTTGGCAGCTGGCACAAGTCCCGCAACTGTCAGTGGTTCCGGGGTTTTCACAATTCAGGTAACTGATGAAAGCTAAAGCCAAGGCCAAGTTTGCACTCCCTTCCGGACCGGAAAACATTTGGGCATGTGCTACATGGCCTTTTTGCACAGCATCGATCAGTCCTTGCTTTACTTCCTGCAGTCCTGGTATATCTTCAAATCGCATATTTAATAGTGAAGGGCGCTTTGCCGGTATTTTTCGGTTTGTCTGAATACATCTTGTAATATATCCCTTTCAACATCATCAAGAATTAAAGACCTTCGTCCCATCACCCGGGAAATGGTATCACATGATTTCTCAAAATCATGGATCCTATTGTCAACTGTAGCTCCCCAAGACCAGGAGGGTACAAACTTTGGGGGGAATCCTCCTCCAAAAATATTTGCACAAACACCTATCACGGTCCCTGTATTGAGCATGGTGTTGATACTGCACTTACTGTGATCACCTATAATAGTACCGCAGAATTGCTGGCCGGTTTCAACGCTGGTCTCACTATAGTAATCCCACACTTTTACCTCCGAGTAATTGTTTTTTAGATTGGAGTTATTGGTATCGGCTCCCAGATTGCACCATGCACCAACTACGCTATTACCAAAGAATCCTTCATGAGCCTTGTTGCTGTGACTTTGAAAGATAACATTACCTACTTCACCGCCCACTTTACACCAAGGTCCAATGGTAGTATTGGGTCTCATCTTTCCCCCCAGTCGCAATTGAGATTGCTCACACATGGCAAAAGGTCCTTGTATGATGGTGCCTTCCTGGACTTCAGAGTTCTCTCCTAAATAAACTGGTCCTGATTCGGCATTGATGATAGCGGCTTTTATAGATACGCCCGGTTCAATGAATAGATTCTCCTTTCCATAGACCATGGTAAAGGGATCATTCAAAGGCTGTGATGTCCTGTTACCCACTAACCTCTTGAAATCGGCACGAATTTGATCGCCATTCGCCAAGAACAATTCCCAAGTGTGCTTCAAAAGGACAGGCTTCTGTGTATAGGTTTGCCCCTTGAAATTCTGCTTCATCAGTTCTGCAACTGATTGCATAGCTCCGCCCCGTGCCGCCAGCAGTACCTCGCCGGCCATTAGGGATTCTCCCATCCCCAACCGACCTATCGCAGCCAATAATTGATCGTCCGGACAGAGGGCTCCATTGACATACACAGTGTCATCTTCACTTGTTGGAGGATATTTCTTGGCGAGATAAGGTTCCGTTAAAAAATGTACGTTCTGCTGCAGATCGTGACGCCACTTCTCAATTATGGTCATGATGCCAACGCGTAGACCTGCCACTGGTCTGGTAAAAGTAAGGGGTAACAACGACCTGCGAATCTTTGGATGATCGAATAACAGGATATTCATGGCACTAAAATAAAAAAGTCTCTCGGGAAAAAAGCATCCGAGAGACCTTTATAAAAGTATCTTTTGATAGTTATTTTTTCTTGTATCGGCGGTTGAACTTCTCTACGCGACCAGCGGTATCCAAAAATACCCTTTTCCCGGTATAGAATGGATGCGAAGCAGAACTTACCTCAACCTTAATCAATGGATAGGTATTGCCATCTTCCCACTCAATGGTTTCTTCTGAGGACATTGTTGACTTAGTAAGAAACTTATAGTCACTCTGCGTGTCCATAAAAACCACCTCTTTGTAATTTGGATGAATGTCTTTTTTCATGGTGTCTTATTTTAACTCCCAAAAAGGAGGCACAAATTTAAATAAAGAGCTCTTTAATGCCAAATATTCTTAATATTAATAACCTGCTGACGAATGCACCAGATTTCTCGTCAAAGTATTAACTTGCACGCAGCTATTTAGATTCCCGATGCGAAAATTTTTTTATATGATTTGGGGGATATTAGTGATGCCCCTTACGGGGAGCGCTCAGAGTACAAACATCCCTCTCAATCCCGACTACTACCACTTAATCCAACGCTACGAAATTAAACAGGGGAAATTCGCCCATTCCTTCCATAATGGTGTGAAACCTTATCGCCGGTCCGATGTAGCAGCCTTCCTGGATAGCTTGCCCGCTGAACTGTGGTCCGGTAAGGTTAATGCATTTAATCTCGGTTATCTGGCCAATGACAACTGGGAATGGAGCAACCTGGATGAGAGCGACAGCCGCAAAGCCCTGTTTAAAATCTTCTACAAAAAGCAACCTGATTTTTATCACGTAGACACCGATGAATTTGACCTCCATGTCAGCCCCATCTTTGATTTTGGAGTAGGGTTTGACGGAGGGGGTGAAACCTTGTTTACCAATACCCGCGGAGTGGAACTGAGGGGAATGATAAACAGGAAAATAGGATTCTACAGTTTTCTGGGAGAGAATCAAATGCGATTCCCCACATACGTTCGCCGGTGGATGAACAACGACCGCTTTGTGGTGCCGGGAGAGGGTTTTTGGAAGACATACAAGACCAATGGAGTAGATTTCTTCACAGCTCGTGGATATATCAGTTTCGAAGCAGCCAAGTTCATAAACTTCCAGTTCGGCCATGGCAAGCATTTCTATGGTAATGGTTATCGCTCCATGGTGCTTTCGGATTTTTCCAACAATTATTTGTTCTTGAAAATCAATACCCGGGTGTGGCGTATTAACTATACCAACCTGTTTACAGAGTTAAGAGCCGATGCACCGGGCAACATCACAGGATCGGCCTCAGGCATTGACTTTCCTAAAAAGTATATGGCCCTGCATCGATTGGGCATAAACATAACCGATCAATTAAACCTGGGAGTGTTTGAAGCTATCATATTCGGACAAGAGGATACCTCAACTGGCACCTCTTTTGAATTGGACTATTTGAATCCGATTATATTTTACCGGGCTATTGAACAATCGGGAGGTAGCCAGGACAATGCCTTGCTAGGGGCTGATCTTACTTGGAATTTCCTGCAAAGATTCTCCTTGTACGGGCAACTGGTATTTGATGAATTCCTTCTTCGAGAAGCCCAATCCGGTGATGGCTGGTGGGGCAATAAAATTGGCTATCAGCTGGGGTTAAAGTATATAGATGCCCTGGGTGCTAAAAATCTGGACCTACAGTTCGAGACCAATGTTGCCCGCCCCTATACCTATGCCCATCAAGACATATATACAAACTACGCACACTATCGTCAACCGTTGGCGCATCCTCTGGGTGCGAATTTTAAAGAATTTGTGGCCATTGCCCACTATCAGCCCATTCCCCGACTGAGGCTATCGGGCAAGCTAGTGGTTGCAAACTACGGGGTGGATAGCGATAGCACCAACTACGGAGGCAATATCCTGTTGAGCTACAACGATCGTGAGATGGACTTTAACAATGAGATCGGGCAAGGTATTGCTACGGACCTCACCTATTTTGACCTAACAGCCTCCTATCAATTTAAACATAACCTCTTTATTGATGTAAAGCAGGTGTTTCGTAGGGTAAACAGTGCCCTTCCGGAACTGGATGAACAAGAAAATATAACTTCCATATCCATCCGTCTTAATGTCCCCCGCCGGGAGTCCGTTTTTTAACAATCGCCCAGGGTATTTCATAAAATAAAACTCAAAAACAGTAACTTGCATTATTAAGGGACAAGATCTCTTTATGAAGACGTACCTACGTATCCTCTCTTTTGCCAGGCCGTTGCGGCATTACCTTCCGCAATATTTGATCTTTACTTTACTAGGTATCATTTTTGGCTTGATCAACCTTACTCTGCTCAAGCCCTTGTTTGATGTGATCTTTCAGCAGATGGATCCCGCTGAAATTGAAGGATACAGATTGGCTCCAGATTTTAACCTCTCCGTTGATTATATAAAACACCAGTTCTACTATTATTTTATTTTCATCACCGACCAATACGGCAAGCTAGGCACCTTGGGCTACATAAGTGCAGTGATTGTGGCTGCCAACTTACTTTCCAATATATTCAAATATCTCTCTCAAGTAGTGCTGGCAAAGGTTAGAGCAAGAGCCGTAAAAGGTCTTCGAATGTCGATTTTTGATAGAGTAAGTCGGCTTCATCTGGGGTTCTTTACAGACCAAAAAAAAGGCGATATCACTTCCCGAATCACTAATGATGTACAGGAAGTTGAGAACGGCATAGTCCATTCGCTTCAAGTGGTATTTCGAGATCCTGCCACCATTTTGCTTTACTTTGGCTGGTTGTTCTTTATGTCCTTCAAGCTGACTCTATTTACCTTGGTGGTTTTGCCTATTTCCGGTATTTTGATCTCCGGCATAGTAAAAAGGCTGCGCAAAATAGCCTTAGCCAGTCAAGAATCCCTAGGCCGCATACTAAATCAGGTAGACGAGATGTTCTCCGGCATACGCATCATAAAAGCGTTCAATGCTCAAAAATATACCCTGGGAAAATTCTCGAAGGAAATCGACCACTATGCCCGGGTCAATATATCCATGGCCCGAAAGAATGAACTGGCCTCACCCATTTCAGAATTTCTGGGTGTTACTGTAGTAGCCGGAATTTTATTATACGGGGGCAACTTGGTGCTTAATCAACAATCGCCTCTCGATGGTGCCAGTTTTTTGACTTATTTGATCGTATTTACTCAGGTGCTGAATCCTGCCAAGGCCATCTCCAAAGCCTATAGCAGTATTCAACGGGCTTTGGCCTCTGCAGAACGGATATTTCAAGTCATTGATACTAAGCCCGAAATCCAGGACCAACCTCAAGCGCAGGACGGCTGTACCTTCAATCACGCCATAGAGATGAAAGACGTGAGCTTTGCTTACGAAAATGAAGGTGTACTGCGTAACATTAATTTGAAAATTCCTCAGGGCCGGACCATCGCTCTGGTGGGACCTTCGGGAAGCGGAAAATCTACTTTGGTCGATTTGATTCCCCGATTCTATGATCCTACTAAAGGTCAAGTGTTGATTGATGGTCGTCCCTTAACAGACTTCAAAATGGAGGCGATCAGGGATTTAATGGGTATTGTAACACAGGAATCCATCCTTTTCAACGATACCATTTTTAATAACATTGCTTTTGGTAACCCCCAAGCCACCGATCCAGAGGTAATTAGTGCTGCGGAGATTGCCAACGCTCATGAATTTATTCTAAAGCTAGAGCAAGGTTATCAGACCAACATCGGTGAGGGTGGTAGCAAATTATCAGGTGGACAGCGACAACGCATTAGCATCGCCAGGGCAGTCTTGAAAAACCCGCCGATCCTGATACTTGATGAGGCTACTTCCGCTCTGGATTCTGAGTCCGAGCAGTTGGTGCAAGAAGCATTGTTTAACTTAATGAAGGACCGTACTTCTATTGTGATCGCCCATCGCCTAAGCACTATCCAAAAAGCGGATGAAATAATTGTGCTTCAAGAAGGCAGGATTTTGGAAAGGGGAACACACCATGAATTGTTGAACCAAAACGGTTTGTATAAAAAATTAAACGCCATGCAGGCAGTGTAAAATGAAGAAGTTAAAAACAGTTTTCAACGGGTTGTATTTCGCCTATTTGTTTGTTTCAGTATTGATGTTCGTTTTTAGACAAAACATTTACGAGCAGGCCCCGGACCTAGCTATGTTAATGAGATTTTTGAATTTCTGGATTCTGTTGGGGTTCTTTTTTCTGATTGTCATGTGGGTCATTCAAACCATCCATATTCGCTTTCTTCGTAAGGACATGGAAGACAAGGAAAATGAACTAAACCAGGTAAAACTGAAACTCTATGACATCGACCGAGGGACCAAGTCCGAACCATCCCAAGAAGCTCTTACCCGGAAGTCATCCATGGCTGAACATGATATTGAACACAAACAGCCTACCTAAATGCCGTTAGCCAAATCCTTTGGCGGTGCAGTTCAGGGAGTTGATGCATGCTTGATCACCATTGAGGTGAACGTGGGTGAAGGTACCAAATTTTACATGGTAGGCTTACCGGATAGCGCGGTAAAGGAAAGTGAGCACCGGGTGATCACCGCTATCAAGCATTTGGGGTATACCATGCCTAGACAAAAGGTAGTGGTAAATATGGCGCCTGCCGATATCCGCAAGGAAGGATCTTCTTACGACTTGCCCATTGCCTTGAGCATTCTACAGGCCTCTGGCCAACTCCACACCTCGGACCTGTCCAATTATTTGATCATGGGCGAGCTTGCCCTGGACGGATCGGTACGGTCCATAAAAGGAGTCCTGCCAATTGCCATTGAAGCGCGGCGCAAAGGTCTTAAAGGATTGATCGTGCCCCGGGAGAACAGCAAGGAGGCGGCTATCGTAGACAACCTGGAAGTTATCCCGGTTGCTTCCATTCAAGAAGCTATTGAATTTTTGGAGGGCCGACGAGACATTACACCAATAGTTGCGGATACTCGGGAAACTTTCTTTGACCAGATCAATAATTACCCCATTGATTTTTCTGAAGTACAAGGTCAAGAGAACGTGAAACGAGCCCTGGAGATTGCCGCCGCTGGTGGGCACAATTGCATCTTGATCGGTCCTCCAGGTGCTGGCAAAACTATGCTGGCCAAACGGCTGGCCTCCATCCTGCCGCCACCTACTTTGCACGAAGCTTTGGAAACCACAAAGATCCACTCGGTTGCCGGTCGACTGTCATCCGAAGACTCTTTGCTTACCATCCGCCCTTTCCGGTCCCCGCATCACACCATTAGTGATGCGGCCTTGGTCGGTGGCGGCGGTAATCCGCAACCTGGCGAGATCTCTTTAGCCCACAACGGGGTGCTGTTCCTCGATGAACTTCCGGAATTTCAGCGCAAAGCCCTGGAAGTACTCCGCCAGCCCCTGGAGGAAAGACAGGTCACCATTTCTCGGGCCAAAGTTTCTGTAGATTTCCCGGCCAACTTTATGTTAATAGCCAGCATGAATCCCTGCCCCTGCGGCTATCACAATCATCCCGAAAAAGAATGCGTGTGCGGGCCGGGAGTGGTGCAACGTTACCTAAATAAGATAAGCGGCCCCTTAATGGATCGCATTGATATTCACGTGGAAATCGCGCCGGTATCCTTTGATGAAATGACCGCTGTACGGTCAGGTGAGAGCAGCGGATCCATCCGGGAACGTGTAATAATTGCAAGAGCGGCCCAAGGTGAGCGATTCCAAGAGGTTCCCCAAATTTTTTCAAATGCTATGATGCCCGCACCCATGGTAAAGGAAGTATGTCAGATCGACTTGGCTGGAAAAAGCTTGCTCAAAAAGGCCATGGACAAGTTGGGCTTATCTGCCAGAGCCTACGACCGCATTTTGAAAGTAGCCCGTACTATTGCCGATCTAGGGGAAAAGGACCAAATAAGCTTTGAGCATCTGGCCGAAGCCATTCAATATCGCAGCCTCGACCGAGAGGCCTGGGCCAGTTAATTAAACCACAGGTTCCCTAATTCTACCTCTATGGGGTATTAAAATGTCTCTATTGGGTACCTATGTAAGATTTATTCCATTCTGTAACCTTTTCTGTGGTTACAATATAAACAGACCCAGGTATTAACCGGTACTTCCAACTGTGCGATAGTTGAAGAAAGTCACGTTTAACGAATGCCCTTAAGTTATGACGAAATTTTTACCCCCATTGCGGGTCTTTAGCAGATTTTTTACCCTCGCTCTACTTCTTCTGGGGAGTACTGCTTTATTAAATGGTAATGCCAAGGAACCCTGTGTCGCCACTGCGGCCGAAGGAGCCGAACATGCTGTTTGGCTCAATAAGTATCAAAACGGAAACGGTGCCAATTTCTACTTTACCGACGGTGGAGGGAAACTGGAAGAAACTGAAGATGGTCGGGCCATAATAACCGGAACCATTTACAATATAGATAATAACCAAGATAAGTGGAAAGTTACGGTATGGCTTTCCGATCGTATGACCTGGGACCAATGGTCTGCCTTGGGTCGTGGATATAAGGACGAAAAAAATGTAGCAGGCGACCTGTACAAGACTTGGTCGTATTATATTATGGACCCTAATCAGGAATCGGTACTTAAAGGTATCGGTATGAATCAGGGTCAGATTATCTCATTGTCACATAATCCAACCGACTATCATTATGGTTTTCAGGTTGGACAAGCAGCCAACAGTAAGAATGAAAAGTATGGACTGTCTGGATGGATTTTGCACTCCAAAGATGGAGAGAATCCCTTTCAGGGAGATTTTAATTTGGATCTGGATTGCCACCAGCCCGATGATCCCCATCAGGGAGCCAACTGCCTGGCAACTGCCTTCGAAGGTGGTCATGCCATGTGGATGGGAAAATACCTGAATGGTGAGAACATTCGCTTTATCTTTGATGATAATGGCGGCAGCCTGGAACAATATGACGATGGTACGGCACACATTTCAGGAACCGTTTTTTATCCGGACATGCCCGACGATAAGTGGGAGCTGAATATTTGGCTATCGGATCAAATGAACTGGGACCAGTGGTCGGCGTTAGGTCGAAGTTATAAGGATCCTCAAAACGTGGCTGGTGATCTTTATGAAACCTGGACGTACTACATATTAGATCCCAATAAGCCCAGTGAGCTTATAGGAAAAGGAAAAAACGAAGGTGAAACCATAACCATTTTACACTTTCCTGCTGACTATGAATTTGGAGCACAGGTAGGTCAAGCTGCCAATGCCCAAAATGAAAACTACGGACTGTCCGTGTGGTTTAGCTACTGGCGGGACGGTAAAGAGTATCGAGGTGATTTCAATTTCGAACTGGATTGCCCTCAAGAGCCCGAATGTGATGTAAATAATCTGGCAGCCAATTTTGTCAGTACCGATATCAGTTGTTTCGGTGCTCAAGACGGTGCCGTTGATGTAACTGTAACCGGTGGCTTGTCACCTTTTACTTTTGCTTGGTCCAATGGTGCCACTACCCAAGATCTCTCAAACCTAAGCGCAGGAAATTACTCAGTTACCATTACAGATGCTAATGGTGCTACTCTGGAATTAGCAGGTACCGTATTTGAACCGGAAATCATCTCCCTTAGCGGAGTTATTAGTCCACTAACTTGTGGGGGTTCTGACGGCGCTATAAACATAACCGTGGGTGGAGGAACTGCTCCATTTAGTTATAGCTGGTCTAATGGAAGCTCCACCCGCGATTTATCAAACCTCGGTGCAGGAACTTACGATCTTACTTTAACTGATGCTAACGGATGTACTGCTAGCGAATCTTTCACCTTGGTAGCTACCTCTGATATTACCGCGGTAATCAGCGCCAGTAGTTGTAATGACGGAAGTTTAACCTTGGATGTGACCGGCGGTGTTGGTCCTTTCAGCTATGCCTGGTCTACCGGTGAAACTACCAAAGACATTACCGTTGATGCCCTAGGTACTTACGACGTAACAGTAACCGACGTAAATGGCTGCAGTACCACTGCCAGTGTTACCCTGGATGTGTTCGAGGAATTTAGTTTGTCTGTCACTACTGTCATTCCTTCTTGTGGAGGCAACAGTGATGGTAGCATGGACCTAACCGTTACCGGAGGAGAAGCTCCGTACACCTACAGCTGGTCTAATGGTGATACCACAGAAGACCTGACCGATGTACCCTCGGCCAATTACACGGTTACCGTAACCGATGCCAGGGGCTGTACGCAGACTTTGACAGAGTTTTTAAGAAATCCTGTAAGCATTTTTATCTCCGCGGATATTACCGGCTTGCGTTGTGACGGGAATCCTGATGAAGGTGCGGTAGACATTTCAATTTTCAATGTTGCAGAGCCCTATACCGTTTCCTGGTCCAATGGAGCTACCACTGAGGATCTTAGTGGCTTGGTGGCCGGACTATATACCATTACCGTTACTGACGCCAATGGTTGTTCCGCCGCGCGCACTATCGAAATTCTGGAGCCCGCAGATTTTGAAGTGGACATCAGTTCACAGTATTGTGGCGATGGACGCATTTGTCCTCAAATAACCGGTGGAACAGGGCCCTTCACTTATGTATGGAATGGTCCCAGCGGTCCTATTACCACTGTAGATGGATGTATCGATGTTACTGAAGGAGGAGAATATACTGCAGTAGTTACAGACGACAACGGTTGTACCAAAACCAGTACCATTACTATTGGCGCACCTAACCCTCAATTGAGCACGCAATTAGTAGTTGGTGAGCTTACTTGTGCCGGTGATGCCAACGCCACCGCCGATCTTACTATTAGCGGAGGTGAACAGCCTTATACCATTACCTGGTCTACCGGCGCCACCACCGAAGATGTGTCTGGTCTGGGAGCAGGTACTTACACCGTTCGTATAGAAGATGTTAACGGATGTAGTGAGTTCCGAGCTTTTAGTATCGCCGAGCCTCAAGCTCTGGAGATCACAGCAGCCACGCTGACGGAAGTAAGTTGTGATGGTGAGAGCGACGGAACCATTGATATAACTGTTCAAAACGGAACTGCACCCTATACCTATAGCTGGTCAAATGGAGCTACCACTGAGGATTTGACTGCAGTAGCTGCAGGCACCTATACCGTTTCCATAACGGATGCTAATGGGTGCGGTACCAACATGAGTTATGACATCATAGTTAATCCTGATAACACCAATTGTGATCCCGGCGACGGTGGTGATGGAAATGGCGATGGAAATGGCGACGGCGGTAACGGCGATGGCAATGGAGACGGAACTGGTAATGACGATCCTTGTGTGAGAGACTGTAATGTGTGTGATGGCAAGATAAGTACACTTACCCTAAAGTACATGGGTATGGAAGAGAACGCCCAAGTTGTGGTAAAACAACGAAATGGAGGTCAGGTAGTCTACGAAGGAACCGTATCGGCCGATGATGAATTCACCTTCGTTGGCGCTGATAAGAAAGGTACACTTTCTTCGGAGATCATCATATTTGTGAATGGTGCAGAAGCTACCAATATCCACACCAGTTGTTCACAGCCCATTGGTCCAGGACTAATCAGTGGTGATTTCGAAGTGATTGCCGGTGAAAGTCGCAACGGAGGTCCTCTATGTCCGGTAGAGCCAGGCACTACCCAAGATGAGGATGATAAGCCTAAGGATGAAAATTGTGAGGAGTGCTTCTACAGCGAGATCCTAAATGTAGAGGTCAACGATGAAGGTTGTGTCAAGTACCAGGTGAAGGTTTCCAACAACGGCAACTGCGCCCATGCATTATCGCACTTTACCGTTCGAGTACCCTGTGGTATCGTTACTGATGCCAGTAACTCTGAGGGTTGGGCCATGGAGCTTAATTCCAAAGATCCTACCACCAACCTGTATGGGTTTAAGGTAGATGATATTCATGGATTCGCTGAAGATGGACAAGCGGGTAGTTTCACCGTAGAGTACACCGTGTGCTCCAACGACAATGAAGATTGTCTGAAGGACCTCATGAGTGAAAGTGTGAAGGTAGCTTATAAAGCGGGTCAATGTGTAGCCATGGAGACCCTGGAAATTGACAAAAGCCTGGTGAATGGCGACGACGATGACGAAGAACAACCTATTACTTTTGTGAGGTTCAACGTATTTCCTAACCCCGTTCACAATGACAATAGTATAAATATAGAGTTCACGCATGCCAATTTAGGTGAAGAAGTGATTGTTCAGATCCAGGGCTTGCGGGGACGCACTTTCAGCACCGCGACGGTCGTAATTACAGAGGAAAATCAAATCGTTCCTTTGTCAATGGCTGGTATCGACCCCGGTGTATATTTCCTAAGCGTTACCAGTCGACACAAGGTCTACACGGAAAAATTAATCATTAAATAGTATAGTAGATATTTAAGGATATAATCCACCTTGTGATTATCTCGAAAAGCGAGTGGAGAGTCATCTCAAAACTCGCTTTTTTTTTATGGCCTCCAGATTAATCCTTATATTGGAGACCAACCTTTTCCCAACATTATGATAGTAAAGAGGTACTTGTTGGGGGTATTGATCCTAATGCTCCTAATCCAACAGTCCTATGCACAAGTGCTAAAAGCTCCCGAGCGAGCTGAAGGCGAAGGACCCTACGATCAACTGATAATCCGGGGAGCTACCCTGATCAATGGCACCGGGGCGCCGCCTATAGGTCCAGTTGACATAGTGATCCAGAATAACCGTATTAAGAACATTAAAGTGGTAGGGCAGCCCGGTGTACCCATCCCGCAAGACAATCGTCCTGCAGCTTCACCAGGCACCCATGAAATCGATGCACAAGGTATGTATGTCCTGCCTGGGTTTGTGGATATGCATGGGCACATCGGTGGAAAATCACAGGGAGCCCACGCGGAATATGTATTTAAGTTATGGATGTCGCATGGTGTTACTACCGTTCGGGACCCCTCCTGTGGCAATGGTTTGGATTGGGTGCTGGATCAAAAAAAGAAAAGCCAGCGCAACGAAATTACCGCACCCCGGATCATGGCCTATACTGCCTTTGGACAAGGCAGCTCCGAACCGATTTCCAACCCCGCCATGGCCAGAGAATGGGTGCGTAATAACGCCAAACAAGGAGCAGATGGAATAAAATTTTTCGGAACTCGGCCCGATATCATGAAGGCTGCCTTGGATGAAAACAAACAACTGGGTTTGCGCTCAGCTTGTCACCACGCTCAAATGGATGTGGCATGGCTTAATGTGCTGCAAACTGCGCGCATGGGTCTTACTTCCATGGAGCACTGGTATGGATTGCCCGAAGCGCTGTTTACCGATCGAACTATCCAGGACTATCCGTTGGATTATAATTATATGAACGAACAGCACCGGTTTGGGGAAGCCGGACGGTTGTGGCAGCAAGCGGCAAAACCGGGATCCGAAAAGTGGGAACAAGTGATGAAAGAGCTATTGGAGCTGGACTTCACCCTTGATCCTACGTTTAATATTTACGAAGCCAGTAGGGATCTTATGCGAGCACGCCGGTCTGAGTGGCATGAGGAATACACTATGCCATCGTTATGGGAGTTTTACCAACCTAGTAAAATCTCACACGGATCCTATTGGCACTACTGGGGTACGGAAGAGGAGATCAGTTGGAAGAAAAACTACCTATTGTGGATGCAGTTTGTGAACGAATATAAAAACCGTGGTGGTCGGGTAACCGCCGGATCCGACAGCGGATTTATTTTCCAGCTTTACGGTTTTGCCTATGTCCGTGAGCTGGAACTGCTTAGGGAAGCGGGCTTCCATCCCCTGGAGGTGATCCGCGCCGCCACCTTGAAAGGAGCCGAAGCCCTGGGTCTGGAAGATCAGATCGGCTCTGTGGAAGTAGGTAAACTGGCCGATATGATCATTGTGGAAGAAAACCCCCTGGCAAATCTAAAATCCTTATATGGTACCGGAGCTATTAAGCTCACCGACGACAATGAAGTAGTACGCGTGGGGGGAGTTAAATACACTATCAAGGACGGGATTGTCTACGATGCTAAGATGTTGTTGGATGATGTGAAGCAAATGGTAGCCAAAGAAAAGGCTGCCCAAAATTATGAGATCTACCAGCCCGGTAAGAAGCCTATAAAAGAGCCCGAAGGATGATAGCACGTCTTCTTTACTTACCGCTGGCATTAGCTGTTTTACTGGGTTGCGAAAGTCAAAATAAAACTTCCACAGAGGTAGAAGAGCCGAAACCTGAAGCCACTTCCTTATCTGGAAAACCATTGTTTCCCAAGTTCTATTCAGAAGAAGTGAAGCAAAAAAGAACTGAGGAATGGAGACAAGCCCAAGCCGAATATCAAAGGGACTCCACCGATCTGGAGAATATTATCTGGTATGGTCGGCGAACCGCTTATCTTCAACATTACGGCAAAGCCCTGGAAATCTATTCCCGGGGGCTACAACTGTTCCCTCAAAGTGCCCGACTTTACCGTCACCGAGGACACCGCTACATCAGCACACGACAATTCGATAATGCTATTGAAGATTTCGAAAGAGCTGCTCAGTTAATTGAAGGACAGCCGTTAATCACCGAACCAGATGGTCTGCCCAACAAATTCAACATACCTCTGGGCAATACCCAATTCAACATATATTACCACTGGGGGCTGGCTCACTATTTAAAAGGCAATTTTAAGCAAGCCATCCCCATATATGAGGAGTGCTTAAAATATTGCAATAACGATGACTTGATGGTAGCTACCGTAGATTGGCTCTACATGTCATATCGGCGTAACCAAGATACCCTGCAGGCCGCCCAACTATTGGAGCGCATCCATCAGGATATGAAGATCATCGAAAATCAAAGTTACTTTCGACGCCTCATGATGTACCAAGGCCTGGAATCTGCTGACTCCCTGTTGCAGATAGCTGATGAAGATGATCTGGATGCCAAATACCTGACCCTGGCAACACAAGGTTATGGAGTAGCCAATTGGTATCACTATCATTTTGAAATGGACAAAGCCCGGGACCTGTTGCAACAAATTATTGCTACTGACAGCTGGGCCGCGTTTGGGTATATTGCCGCGGAAGCAGATCTCCACCGTTTAAAAACCCAGCCATAAAAAAAGGGAGGTGTTATCCTCCCACAGGTTCTCAAAATTAGTAGGGCCAGGCCCCTATAAGGACTGGACGGCAGATAGTAAAATATCTCTGCTCGATCCAGAGTTGGCATTCTATTATACGATGTATCGAAGCCCATTGTTTAGTATAACCGCAAAAAGTAACAGGAACTTCACATGGTATATATCTAAGACCACACAAAACCCAAAAGGTTTAAAATTGGACATAAAAAAAGGGAGGTTTGTGCCTCCCCGGGTATTTGGTTTGATTATGGCCCCGACAATTATCGAGGCGTTAAACTGGAAAGCAGATAGTTTTATATCTCTACTTGGTCCAGATTAGTGAACTCTATACTATTGTTACCTGCAAGAGTTATGCCAACTATTGAATCTTTATCAATTTTTCCTGCCAAAATTTCTTTAGACAGGGAATTCAGCAATTCTCGCTGCAGCACCCTTTTCAGGGGGCGCGCTCCAAATTGGGGGTCGTAGCCAAGCTCTGCCAAGTGGGTCAACACTTTGTCATCGGCCTCCAGTTTAATGCCTGACTCCTGCAACCTTAATTGTATCAATTTGAACTGTATGCCCACAATTTTACGCATATCCTGCTTGGAAAGGGGTTTAAACATAATAGTTTCATCGATGCGGTTGAGAAATTCAGGGCGCATGGACTGTTTCAATAGATTGAATACCTCGGTCTGCACCCGTTCCAGCACCTGCTCCTGGTTTGACTCATTAATACCCTCAAAAGCCTCCTGAATTAAGTGCGAGCCCAGGTTAGTTGTCATTATGATAATGGTATTCTTAAAATTAGCAACTCGCCCCTTATTGTCCGTCAAGCGTCCGTCATCGAGCACTTGTAACAAAATATTGAACACATCGGGATGCGCTTTCTCAATCTCGTCCAACAGGATTACAGAGTAAGGCTTCCTACGAACCGCCTCCGTTAGCTGCCCCCCTTCGTCGTATCCTACATAGCCGGGAGGTGCTCCAATCAATCTGCTGACTGCATGCCGCTCCTGGTACTCCGACATATCGATGCGTACCATGGCATTTTCATCGTTGAATAGAAAATCGGCCAGTGATTTGGCCAGCTCGGTTTTACCAACTCCGGTGGTGCCCAAGAATATAAAGGAACCTATAGGACGCTTGGGATCTTGCAGACCAGCCCTGCTGCGCCGGACCGCATCGGATAGGGCTTGTATGGCCTCATCCTGACCCGCTACCCGATTGCGTAATTCTTCCTCAAGGTGTAGCAATTTATCACGGTCGCCCTGCAGCATTTTAGCCACGGGAATGCCCGTCCATTTAGCCACCACCTCAGCTATATCTTCAGCATCCACTTCTTCCTTAAGCAATGAGCCGCTGTTGTGTAAGTCCTTCAGTTGATCTTTTAAGCTTTCCAACAACTCCTCACTTTCCTTGATCTTTCCATAGCGCAACTCTGCTACCAGTCCGTAGTCGCCGGAACGTTCTGCTTGCTCCGCCTCCAGTCGATACTGCTCGATCTTTTCTTTTTCTTCCTGCACAGTAGAGATCAGGGACTTTTCATTTTCCCATTGTGCTTTTAGCTCATTCTTCTTATCGGTGAGATCCGCAATTTCCTTGGATAGCTGATCCTCTTTTTCCTGATCTTTCTCCCGGCGTATGGCTTCTCTTTCGATTTCCAGTTGCATGATGCGCCGTTGTAGCTCGTCCAGTTCTTCGGGCAGCGAATCGATTTCAATGCGCAATTTTGCTGCCGCTTCATCCATCAGGTCAATAGCCTTGTCCGGTAGAAACCTGTCCGATATATAGCGATGAGAGAGTTCCACCGCTTGTATTACCGCATCGTCTTTCACTCTAACCCCGTGATGCAACTCATACTTGTCCTTAATCCCTCTTAGAATACTGATGGCATCAGTCACGTTGGGCTCATCAACGGTAACCGTTTGAAACCTACGCTCCAATGCTTTGTCTTTTTCAATATATTTTTGGTATTCCTTTAAAGTAGTGGCACCGATAGCATGCAACTCGCCCCGGGCTAAGGCGGGTTTTAGGAGGTTTGCGGCATCCATGGCACTGTCTCCTCCCGCTCCGGCTCCGATCAAGGTGTGGATCTCGTCAATAAACAGGATGATTTCTCCATTGGAATCGGTAACTTCTTTAATCACCGCTTTTAATCTTTCTTCAAACTCCCCTTTGTATTTTGCGCCTGCTACCAATAAGCCCATGTCCAGGCTGATCAACGTTTTACTCTTCAGGTTTTCAGGAACGTCACCATCCACAATACGCTGGGCCATGCCCTCTACGATGGCGGTTTTACCCACTCCGGGCTCACCTAGCAACATGGGGTTGTTCTTGGTACGTCTGGAAAGAATCTGAAGTACTCTGCGGATTTCTTCATCACGGCCAATAACCGGATCAATCTTGCCCTGGCGGGCCATTTGATTGAGGTTCTTACTATACCGCTCCAGACTCTTATATTTGGCCTCTGCATTTTGATCGGTTACACTGTTGCCTCCCCGAAGTTCCTTGATGGCTGCTATAAGCTCCACCTTTACGAAACCTGCATCCTTCATGAGTTGTCCAACCTTATCCTTACCTTCCAGCAACCCCAAAAGCATGTGCTCAATAGCCACATATTCGTCCTTAAATTCTTTAAGGTATTGGGTAGCTTTGGTTAATGCCGCATGAGCCGTATTGGAAAGATAGGGCTGCTGCCCGCTAACCTTGGGGTAGCCGTTTATAGTTTCATCAAGCTTGTCCTCCAACAACCCGCGGTTGACATTGAGTTTCTGCAGGATGAAGGATATTACATTTTCGTCACTGCCTAAAACTGCTTTTAGCAAGTGTCCTGTTTCAATAGCCTGTTGCTGATTGCCCGATGCAATTTCTGTGGCTTTTTGTAAAGCCTCTTGTGATTTTATGGTATAGTTATTCAGATTCATTTCCTTTTTCTACTGTTCGTTTTAGATCATCAAACCCTGCACCAATTGAAAAAAGCGGTTGAAAAACTGCAATTTTGACAGGAGAAAGGCCCAATTTTTATTAGAATAAGACAATTTGACGGTCTTTATCAATTTTCTTAGTCTAAATCACATGTGGGGGCGGACCACCTCGGGGCTATTTTTCATTGAGGTGCTTGGACCAGCTTATTTTTTGAGAAAACATTTGAGCGCCTATCTTTATGGTGTAATCCAATATTTATGTCAATCGATCGTCGCAATTTCATAAAGAAGTCAGCCGCCTCCGCTATTACCGCTGGACTGGCAGGTTCTTGCGCTCTGCCTGAAGAGAAATCAGCAATAGAGACTCCTTATATAAATTTCAACAATACCTATGAATGGAAAATAACCACTACCTGGCCGCCTAATTTTCCGGTGACCGGCGAAGGGTGTAACTACTTTGCTCAGTGGGTTGAAGAGATGTCAGGAGGCAGAATGAAGATCCGTGTTTATGGAGGGGGCGAACTGGTGCCACCTTTGGAAAGTTTTGAGGCCGTTAGCAACGGGGCTATTGAAATGGGACACGGCGCAGCTTACTACTGGGCCGGCAAAGCGCCAGCTTCCCAATTTTTTGCAGCGGTACCTTTTGGCATGAATTACCAGCAAATGAATGCCTGGATCGTAGCCGGCGGAGGCCGTCAGCTTTGGGAAGAACTTTATGACCGTTTTGACCTTATGCCCATGATCTGCGGAAATACCGGGGTTCAAATGGGCGGCTGGTATAACAAGGAGATCAATACTATCGACGACCTCAAAGGATTAAAAATGCGTATGCCCGGCTTGGGAGGAAAAGTTTTGGCCCGGGCGGGTGGCACCGCCTTGCTGGTAGCCGGTGGTGAGATCTATACCAACCTGGAAAGAGGGGTTATTGACGCTACTGAATGGATTGGGCCTTATCACGACTACAAGATGGGGTTTCACCGGGTTGCTAAGTACTATTATTACCCTGGGTGGCACGAGCCGGGGCCCGTATTGGAATTGATCGTGAATAAGAGCAAGTTTCTCAAACTACCCTCCGATCTTCAGACTATTATCCGCACTGCCGCTTTCCGATCTAATGTGTGGATGGGAGCAGAATTTGATGCCCAGAATTTTATCTATCTGGACAAGATCATTAAAGAGGGAAACGTAGACATTCGACCCTTTCCCAAAGAAGTGCTTGAAAAACTGCGGCAGTACACCGATGAAGTAATACAGGAGCTTGTTGAGCAAGATGCCGACAGCAAAAAGATCTACCAAGCTTATAACACCTTCCGCAACGGCCTGAATAGATGGTCGGCCATCAGTGAAAAGGAATACTATCAGAAGTTGATGGGCTAAGGCGCCAACAGCTGTGGAAGCCAGGTGACCAGTTGTGGAAACATGATCACCATCAAGAGAAAGGCCAGTTGTATCAATACAAAGGGCACGATACCTTTATAGATCTGGGCAGTACGTACTTGAGGCGGGGCCACCCCCTTTAAGTAGAATAACGAAAACCCAAAAGGCGGAGTAAGGAATGAGGTTTGTAAATTCAGAGCGATCAGAATGCCAACCCAGATCAAATCAATTCCCAGGGCAATAAATATGGGAGTTACCACCGGCACTATGATGAATATGATCTCAATAAAATCGATAAAGAAACCGGCAATGAACACCGCTATCATGACCAGCAGTAAAAAAGCCTGTGGCGACAATTGGGCGTTCTCTATCAAAGTGATCAGGTAGATATCCCCTCCCAAACCCCGGAATACCAAGGAAAAGGCCGTGGCTCCCACCAGTATTATAAACACCATGCTGGTTAAGTGCGTAGTCTCTCTCATGACCTGTCTGAGCATGGTGATGTTGAACTTACCCTGTACCGCAGTAAGCAAGGTTGCGCCGGCCGCTCCCACCGCAGCAGCTTCTGTGGGAGAGGCTATACCTGCGAAAATAGATCCCAATACTGCGAGGATGAGAAAGAATGGCAGAAAAAAGGCTTTTAGAATCCTGCCCGCCATACCTTTTTCTCGAAATTTGGCTATCTCCTGCTGGGGCATGCTGGGGGCAGATTGGGGTTTCACTAAACTTATTATAAGGATATAGGTAAGATAAAGTAATACCAGGACTGTCCCGGGTATTACCGCTGCCAGAAAGAGATCCCCTACGGAAACGCTTAACACGCTGCCCAGTAATACCAGCACTACCGAAGGAGGAATAATCTGACCTAATGTGCCGGAAGTAGCAATGGTGCCGGTGGCTAACTCCGTGCTGTAACCCCGTTTCAACATGGTAGGCAAACTGATTAGTCCCATGGTGATCACGGTAGCTCCCACGATTCCGGTTGAAGCAGCCAGCATGGCCCCTACTACTATTACTGCAATAGCCAGCCCTCCCCGAAAACGGCCAAAGAGCAGGGCCATGGTTTCCAATAAATTTTCAGCGATTCCGGATTTCTCTAACATCATACCCATAAATACAAACAGGGGCACCGCCATCAACACATAATTACCCATGGTACCATAAACACGCAGGGGCAGCAAGTAGAAAAAGTCTGCACCGAAGGTGAATAGACCAAAGATCACAGAGATCCCGCCCAGGGTGAAGGCTACCGGATAGCCAGCCAGCAGCAAAACGAACACCAAGGCAAATAAGACCAATGCTAGCGCTTCAACCACGATCTACTGGGTTTAGAGGCCGGTCCGTAAGGATCAAGATACTTTTACAGACCACACTAAAAGCCTGAAGGGTCACGAAAAGAAAACCTATGGGGATTGCTGATTTTATGATATAACGGGCAGGCAACCCGCCGGCATCTGCAGAAGATTCCAAAAGCCGGTAGGAGTTAGTAACAAAATCCCATCCTTCAATTAGTAGAATTACACAAAAGGGCAGTAGCAAAACCACTGTACCTACCAGGTTGATCCAAGCCTGGGCCTTAGGGGACAATCGACTGTACACTACATCTACTCGCACATGGCGGTCATGCTTAAAGGCATAGGCTGCACCCAGCAGGAATATCAAAGAGAAGATATGCCATTCCAACTCATATATTGCTACAGAGCTTTTATTAAACAAATAACGGGATATCACATCACCGCAAATGATCACTACTAACAATAAACTCAGCCAGGAAGCAAAGCGTCCCACCGCCTCCACCAAGCGTTCGGAAATGGTAATATACCGATAAAGGAATTTCAAGAATACAGGAGATAATTATGCGTGAATAAAATAGTAAAATTTATTCATATAGCAGATCAGTCGCCTGGTGGAATTCGTATCTTTGCCCACATGTCTGTAAAGGAAAAGATCGATATTCGGACTATGACCCTGGAACAACTTGAACAGTACTTCCAAGAACTGGGAGAGTCCGCCTTTCGGGGTCGCCAGGTTTATCAGTGGCTTTGGGAGAAGTCCGTCCAGGGCTTTGAAGACATGAGCAACCTCTCTTTAAAAATACGGAATCAACTGGATCGGGATTTTCAGATCAGGGCCATAGCCATAGATAAGGAGCAGATTAGTACTGATAAGACTATAAAATCGGCCTTCCGTTTACACGACCAGCATCTTATTGAAGGAGTACTTATTCCAGCTGCTCATCGTATGACTGCCTGTGTTTCTTCCCAGGTAGGCTGTTCGCTTTCTTGCAAATTTTGTGCAACTGGCTACATGGAACGTCAAAGAAACCTGGACTACCCGGAAATCTACGATCAGGTAGTGCATATACGAAATCAAGCGCTTCAGCATTACGGGACACCGCTTACCAATATCGTGTTTATGGGAATGGGTGAACCGCTGCTCAACTATCAAAATGTGCTGCAGGCCATTGAACGCATTACCAGCCCTCAGGGGTTGGGCATGGCCGCCAGACGGATCACCGTCAGTACCGCAGGTATCGCAAAAATGATCCACAAGCTGGCCCAGGATGAGGTTCGTTTCAATCTGGCTTTATCCCTGCATGCTGCTAATGACCAAAAGCGCAGCGAGATCATGCCAATTAATGATTCCAATTCCCTGGAATCGCTCAAAAGGGCCTTATTGGAATTTTACCAGGTCACCGGCAATCACTTCACCCTGGAGTATATCGTTTTTAACAATTTCAACGACAGCCTGGACGACGCGGCAGAGCTGTTAAGATTTGCCCGTCAAATTCCCTGTAAGATCAACCTCATCGAATATAATCCCATCAACGAAGCCCGTTTTACCAATGCCCGGGAAGACAAGATCGCTTTATTTGGCGACTTCCTCCGATCCAAAGGGGTTAATGTAAACATACGTCGTAGCAGAGGTAAGGATATCGATGCGGCTTGTGGCCAATTGGCCAACAAGTAGCTTTACTCTTTGGCACATTTTTAGTAACTTATTACAAACTCACCGCTATGGAAGCCAATAGCTATCTGCATCTGCATCAGGAGCACAGAAATTGGTTGTCAAAGATCGATTTTTGGAAGGGGGAAGTAGTTTTTTTAAAAGGGTTATGCAACAAATTCCCTCCCAATCACCCCCAAATGAGCCACTACAACCATAAACTGGACCATCTAAATCGATGGTTGGAAAACATGAAACACCAGATCGATTCGCATGAAAGTTTTCTGAAAGAGGTCTGGGGGGATTTTCCGGAGTCTTTGGAAACCGCAAACATGGAGGACCACCAGCACAATCGGGACCACATGAGACATTTCCAGGAGGCTATAAAAGAAGTGAAGACCGAGATATATCTGCACTTAAACCAACACTCGCCTCAGGCTTGATCGGACTATTTATTACTGGCATTGAAAAGTTTTTGTTTCTCTTCTTTGGAGAGGCTTTCGTACCCTTTTTCGCTGATCTTGTCCAGAATAGCGTCAATCTCTTCTTGAGGTACCTGGCTCCCCGAAGCCCTGCTTTTAGTGGCCTTTTTAGCAGTAGCGCCACGGTGCGTAACCTTGACCTTGGGGCGCACAAAGAAGCTCTTAAGAAACTCCAGGGTTGACTGCAACCAGCCGCCCATATCCCTGCCTTTACGCAATTGCGTGATATAGTAAAAGCCTATGATACAACCACCCAGGTGAGCGATATTGCCCCCAGCATTTTGACCAATGGCCCCGAACAAAGAAGAAAGGACATAAAAAATGGCGATCCACTTGATCTTGACAGGACCCAACAACAACAGGTGAAATTGATGGTTGGGCATCAAGGTGGCAGCTCCAATAACAATAGACAGTACTCCGGCGGATGCACCGATTAAACCCGCGTGTGTAACAGATTCTGTAAAGTACGGAGAAAGATTATAGATTAGAATATACAATGCGCCCCCCGCCAGGCCGCCCAAAACGTATAAATTAACTAGCTTTTGGTTACCCAGATATTGCTTGATCAGGGTGCCGAACCAATAAAGGAACAGCATATTAAAGAGAATATGGAAAAACCCGTAGTGAGTAAAGAAGGTAGTAATAATGGTCCAGGGTCTGAATATTAATCGCTCCAGTGATGAAGGCAACCCCAGGTATTCGTAGATAATCCCCACTTCATAGTAACCCGGGATGTCTGTTGGCAGTAATCCTGCCAACGCCAAAACAACCTCCAGTAACCGTATCACCAGGAATACCATGCTGTTGATCAAAATCAGCTGGATCAATCCATTGTCCTTTTGTCTGAAGGCGTCCTTAAATTGTTCCCACAAATTCCTTTGCATACCGCCAAGTTACTTAATAAAAACTTCCCCGTTTATTCTGCCAGATCTTTAAAATAATGAATGCAAAAAGCATGCCTCCCAGGTGGGCAAAGTGGGCTATATTATCCCCTGGATTGTTGCTCAAGCCACTATATAGGGCCATAGCTCCCAAACCAATGGCCAGGTATTTAGCCTTAATGGGAATAGGGGGAAAAATTAAGAAGAATTCGGTATTGGGAAATAACATACCGATAGCCATTATTAATCCGTAAACCGCGCCCGAAGCTCCCAACATGGGGGTTAGTTCTCCCTGAAAATAGCTTATGGAGGCAAATAAGAAAGCCGCTCCTATACCGCAGATCATGTAGAACAGCAAAAATCGATTGGCTCCCCACACCCGCTCCAGTAGTGGACCCAAGAAGAACAATCCTAGCATATTTAGAAACAGGTGAGCCAGTCCCCCGTGTAAAAACATATGAGTGAACAGTTGATAAGGCTGAAAAGCGGTATGAAAACTATGCAGCATCAGCATTTCCTTCAGGGCCCTAAACCCTAAAAAATCGGTAAGCAGATACATGGCCACATTTATCAGTAGCAAGTTCCTGACCATAGGGGTTATGTTGCTCAGCATATTCTTCTAAGATTTAAATAATTGGTCAATGTGATGGCCTTCCATTACCGTAAAGGTCTTTCTTCCATCGGGTGTGTAGTTGGGGTTTTCGCAGCCAAACAGTTGATCGATCAGACTGGCCATTTCAGCAGATTCCAAATTTCTTTCGGGTATCAACGCTACACGTTTGGCCATAGAACGAGCCAATTGCTCCTGGCGATTGGCGGAAAGATCGTCACTGAAGTGTTTGATCTGCTCCACTAGCCCTTCAAATAATTCTTTGGGCTCCTGTGCGGCTGCATCCGTGGGCACACCCTTTATCACCAGATCACTGCTCCCAAAGGGTTCGTAAGCAAACCCCATGGATTCGATCTCCTCTTTCAACTCCATTACCAGGGCAAAATCGGCAGGATTCAAAGGAACCGTTTGCGGGAAGAGCAGTTGTTGTGAGCTCCCGGAGCGCTGCTGCAGGCACTTCAAGTATTTTTCATAAAGGATGCGTTCCCAGGCAGCTTGATAATCCAGCCACATTAAGCCCGACTTCACCGCCGTTACCAGATATTTGCCATGTACCTGAATGGTAGGACTGGTACTGGCCGGATTCTCCCGGCGCTGGTTCACCGCACTTCCCATGGTTCTGGCTGGCAGTTCCTTATCGATATTGATCCTGGCCTCATCCAGGGAGGTCTCATATAGTTTTTCCCAATGCTCAATTTGCTTTCGTGCCACCCCTACATTTTTCATTTGTCCGTATGCCCGTTCTTCTTTGGTGGTGCGAGCTGGGGTGTGAGCGCTGAGGATGGCCTCAAAGTTTACGTCACTATCGAAATCTAAAGAAGGGGTAATATTGTGAGTGCCCAGTGCCTGCTTTACAGCAGCCCTGATAATCCCGTATACGGTGCGCTCATCGTCGAACTTTATCTCCGTTTTTGTGGGATGCACATTCACATCTACATGACGGGGGTCGATCTCTATAAAAAGGGTGTAGAAGGGATATTGCTTTTCCCCTAACAAACCCTCATATGCGGACATAACCGCATGGTTTAGGTAATTGTTCTTGATGAAGCGGTTGTTAACGAAAAAGTACTGTTCGCCCCGGGTCTTTTTAGCATTTTCCGGTTTACCGATATAACCCGTTACTCTCAGTAAGTTGGTTTCTTCAGCACAGGGTACTAGTTGTGGTTGGTGACTTTTACCAAATAGCGACACGATTCGTTGGCTAAGCTTGGCCGGTCTCAGTTGATAAACTTCCAGGTCATTTTGTATCAAGGTCATGGACACTTTACAATGTGCCAGGGCTATCCGCTGAAACTCTTCAATAATATGACGCATTTCCACAGGACTGGATTTAAGAAAATTCCGGCGCGCAGGCACATTATAAAAGATGTTCTTCACCGCCAGTGAAGTGCCTTCCGGAGCTGAAACCAATTCCTGCTTCTTAACCGTGCTGGCTTCGATACACAAGCGGTGACCCAACTCCTGTTGAGCCTGCCGGGTTTTCATTTCCACTTGCGCAATAGCGGCGATGGATGCCAGGGCCTCACCGCGAAACCCCTTGGTCTTTATAGCAAAAAGATCATCCGCAGATTTTAATTTAGAAGTGGCATGACGCTCGAAACTCATTCGGGCATCCGTTTCGGACATACCTATTCCATTGTCAATTACCTGTATAAGGGATTTGCCGGCGTCTTTAATGATCACTTTTATGTTGCTGGCCTGAGCGTCAATAGCATTCTCCAATAATTCCTTTACTACCGAAGCAGGTCGCTGCACCACTTCGCCGGCGGCGATTTGGTTAGCAATGTTGTCTGGAAGTAACTGAATTATATCCTTCATGAGAGTGCAACAGTCCCGACAGGGATTTAGTTTGGTAGCCGGTTGTTGAGGTGAACAAATTTAGGCAATAGCTATCGAAATTTAAAAAGTGTGCGCAGTCTGATTACCAAGTAAATTGCCATTATCCCCAATATGATGTACAGCACAATGTCGCCGTAGAACAGCCAGCCGAAAATTCCGCAAAACAAAATGGCGATCAAAGAGAATTGAATAAGTCCGGTTTTATTACTTTGTCTAGGTTTACGCGCAAATGCGTTTGATATATTGGTGCGATAATTGTTTGTTTGTTCCTGTGTCATCTCACGTTCAATCCGGGCTGTCCTGCGGGCTATTTCCTCCTTAACGGGGTCGTAATAACGAGGTTCAAAGTTAAACCGTTTATTGGTGGGAGTACGAAACAATGACGGAAATTTCATATTTTATATTAAATATGTCTAATTTTATTGTTATATTTGATTATAGCTAAAATAGTATTTATCTAATAATTACTATATCTTGAAGGCTATTTTATGTCTTTAAAATACATATTTACGGCTTTTTGTTGTGTTTTTTTTATTAACGAGTTGTCGGCACAACAAGTTTACCGGTCCTCAACTGAGGAGCGGTGGGTAGATAGCGTATACCAAAACTTGAGCGAAGATCAGCGTATCGGTCAGCTGTTCATGGTGGCCGCCTATTCCAATAAAAACCCTGATCATAAGAAAGCCATTGAAAAGCTGATCAACCAATATCATTTGGGTGGATTGATCTTTATGCAGGGTGGACCTGTTCGTCAAGCTCGCCTTACCAATCACTTTCAGCAACTTTCTAAAGTACCCTTGTTTATTGCTATGGATGCCGAATGGGGCTTAGGCATGCGATTGGACAGCACCATCAGCTATCCCCGGCAAATGACCTTAGGGGCTATAAGCGATAACCAGGAAATTTATCGTATGGGTGAAGAAATTGCCCTGCAATGTCGACGATTAGGAGTACACATCAACTTTGCTCCAGTGGTTGACATCAATACCAATCCCGATAACCCGGTTATAGGGTCTCGATCCTTTGGCCAGAGCAAACACAACGTGACCCAGAAAGGGTTGGCTTACATGCGAGGCTTGGAATCTAAGGGGGTCATGGCCAATGCCAAACACTTCCCGGGACATGGAGACACGGGTAAGGACTCCCACTATACACTGCCTGTAATTCAACACAACCGCCAGAGGTTGAAGAATGAAGAACTTTATCCCTTCCAGAAGTTGGTTGATAACGGGCTTCGCAGTACTATGGTGGCCCATTTGCACATCCCGGCGTTAGATCCCACACCAAACCGCGCCGCCACCTTGTCGCCAAAAGTTATTAATGGTGTATTGCGAGAGGAAATGAACTTCCAGGGTTTGGTTTTCACCGACGCCCTGAACATGAAAGGGGTTACTCAGTTTTTTAAGCCCGGAGATATTGAGGTACAGGCGTTGTTAGCGGGTAATGATGTTTTGCTGTTTTCAGAAGATGTGCCAGCGGCGGTACGCCAGATTAAAGCAGCGCTGGCCCAGGAAAAACTGGGTGACAAACTGCTGGAAGATAAAGTTAAAAAAATTCTTAAAGCGAAATACCAAGCAGGTTTGAATCAATATCAACCTGCTAACCTAGACAATCTGCACCGATATTTGAATCGACCGGAAGCACGGTTAGTCAACCGCAGACTATACCAAAAGGCCTTGACGGTAGTCAATAATCGTCGGTCCAATATTCCTGTAAAAGTTTTGGATACCACATATTTTGCCTCCCTGACCATTGGAATAAATGGGAAAAATACCTTCCAAAAAAGACTCAGCAAATATGCATCATTCAACCACTATCAGTTAGGTAAAAACGCCAAGACCACTGCTGAGTATGAGAAGTTGCTAACCAAGTTGGAAAACTTCAACCAAGTGGTAGTAGGCCTACATAACCTTAGTAATTCTCGGTCTAGGAAATATGGTATCAACCTAAAGGATATCGAATTCATCAAACAACTGCAGAAGAGGACCAACGTAATCGTAGTGGTATTCGGCAATCCCTACAGTCTTCAATATCTTCAGGACATCGATCACTTGATCTGTGCTTATGAAGATAAAGAAATTACCCACGATGTAGTTCCTCAGTTAATCTTTGGAGCCATTGGCGCCAATGGCAGTTTACCAGTGAGTTCTGGGAGCTTAACAGCAGGTCAGGGTCACACTACTGCGCCACTTAAGCGATTGGGATATGACTTGCCAGAAAGTGTTGGTATGGACTCCAGAGTACTGGCTCGTATTGACGCCATCGCGGAAGAGGCCATAAGAGACCAGGCTACACCGGGTTGTCAGGTGTTGGTGGCTCGCAAGGGAAAAGTCATTTTCGAGAAATCCTATGGTTATTTCACTTACGACAGCCTGAATGAAGTTACAGATGAAACTTTGTACGACATAGCCAGTATTACCAAAGTTATGGCCACCTTACAGGCGGTGATGTTCCTGGAGGAACGGGGAGTGTTAGACATTAACAAAAAAGCTTCATCCTATTTACCGGAGCTTCAAGAGAGTAATAAGAAGAATATTTATATCAGGGATTTGCTTACCCATCAAGCAGGGCTTCTGCCTTTCATACCTTTTTGGAGACGCACCATAGATGAGGTAGGGTTAAACCCAGAAATCTACAGCGCTTTTCCCGAGCAGAATTTCCAAAATCAGATCTCCTTAGGACTGTATAGTATCAACTCCTTGCAAGATAGTTTATGGCATTGGACCATAGATTCCAAATTGCGACCTGCCCGTTTCCGAAGGGGAAGCCACTATACCTATAAGTATAGCGACATGGGATTCTATATTCTGAAGAAACTCACTGAAAATTATCTGAACCAGCCTATTGAACAGTTTCTGGAGCAGAATTACTACCGGCCGTTGGGACTAACCACCATGACCTATCTGCCACTATGTAAATTCCCTTTAGAACGAATAGCACCCACCGAGGACGACAAATATTTCAGGAATGCCTTAATTTGCGGCACAGTACATGATCAGGGCGCTGCCATGTTTGGAGGCATAGCGGGTCATGCAGGTATTTTCAGTAACGCCACTGACCTGGCGATAATGGCTCAAATGAATTTACAGGATGGCTACTACGGAGGAACTCGTTATCTCCAAGACGGAACTCTATCGAAGTTTACTCGTCAGCAATCTTCGAAAAACCGTCGAGGGTTGGGTTGGGATAAACCGGAACGCAGCGGTCGTCCGGGACCTACTTCCCGATATGCCAGTACCCAAAGCTATGGACACACCGGATTTACCGGTACTTCCGTTTGGGTAGATCCGGAATTCGACCTGGTCTATGTTTTCTTATCCAACAGGATCCACCCTAAGGCCAATAATTTTAAACTTATTAAAAGTAACATACGTACAAGGATTCAGGACGCTATCTATGAATCCATGTGGAGTTATAGAAAGGCTAATAAAAGCTAACATGAAGATAGGCATTGTTTGTTATCCCACTTTTGGAGGAAGCGGAGTGGTAGCAACGGAATTGGGAATTGCCCTGGCTAAAAAGGGACACAAGGTGCATTTCATTACTTACTCACAGCCCACACGCCTTGATTTTTTCAACGAGAATCTTTTCTACCATCAGGTTGATGTACCTAGCTATCCCCTTTTTCAATATCCACCATACGAGCTGGCTTTAGCCAGTCAGTTGGTAACTGTAATAAAGAGTGAATCGCTGGACTTATTGCATGTACACTATGCCATCCCCCATGCCTCTGCGGCTTACTTAGCTAAGCAGATTCTGCGTTCTGAAGGAATGGATATCCCTGTCATCACCACTTTACACGGCACCGACATCACCTTAGTGGGCAAGGATGCCTCCTACGAGCCAGTGGTAACATTTAGTATTAATCAGTCCGACGGGGTAACTGCCGTTTCCGAAAATTTAAAAGAGGACACTTATAGCCATTTCAAGATCAGTAAGGATATTCATGTTATCCCAAATTTTATCGATCTACAGCGCTTCAAAAAGCAAAAAAAGGATCATTTCAAAAAGGCTATTGCACCTGAAGGTGAAAAACTTATTGTCCATACGTCAAATTTCAGGAAGGTAAAGCGGGTGGAAGATGTGGTCAGGGTATTTCACAACGTACGCCGGCATCTCAGGGCACGATTGCTGTTGGTGGGTGACGGGCCGGAACGCAACCATATTGAAGATTTCTGCAATGAACTGGGAAGTTGCGATGATGTGCGCTTTCTGGGTAAGCTGGAAGCCGTTGAAGAGGTACTGTCGGTATCGGATCTGTTCCTGATCCCTTCAGAAAAAGAAAGCTTCGGTTTAGCGGCCCTGGAGGCCATGGCCTGCGAAGTACCGGTAATTTCCAGTGACACCGGAGGTTTGCCAGAACTGATGGTCGATGGTAAAACGGGATTTGTGTGCCGTGTTGGTGATATAGAGGATATGACCACGAAAGCCTTAACGGTGCTTAGTGACGACCACCTCCCCTCCTTTAAAGCGCATGCTTTGGCCCGGGCACAGGAATTTGATGTAGAGCGGATCTTGCCAATTTATGAGGACTTCTACAACAGGATTCTGGAGCAGGCCACCAAGCCAATTTCTTAGGCTGATATAGTCAAATAATTCTCGATTTTTTATGGTTAAACCCCTTTATCCACTAAATTTGTGGGAATATAGCAAATCAACGGAACTATGAGTGATCACAGTAATGCTAGGAAACCTCAAAATCGGGGGACAAAAGTTCTTTTCAAGAATCCCATAATTGAACGATTGAGCCGTACTAATTCCGCCGTTCCGGTGAGCATATTTCTGGGGTTCGCTACCTTCTTAATGGCTTGGGGCTACACCTATTCCAGCCTTTCTGCTTTAACGCAAACCGCAGTGTTCTTTTTTGGTTTGATCTTATTCTCCTTTGTGGAATATTTGGTCCATCGATACGTATTTCACATGATCACCAACACTAAACTAAAGGAGAAAATCCAGTATGCCTTCCACGGTGTGCATCATGAATTCCCCAAGGACACCTCAAGATTGGCCATGCCACCGGTGATCAGTGTGGTAATTGTGGCATTGTTATTTCTGATCTTTAGATTCACTATCGGGGAGTACACTTTTGGATTCCTTCCTGGCTTTATAACAGGATATTCCATGTACCTCCTGGTGCACTACATTGTGCATGCTTATCAGCCTCCCAAGAACTTTTTCAAGACTCTTTGGATCCATCACGGCATCCATCACTATAAAGATCATGAGCGGGCATTTGGGGTTTCTTCTCCGTTATGGGACTACATTTTTAGAACGATGCCTAAAAAAACAAAAGTCACTAAATAGTGACTTAACAGACAGATACCATAAATGAGGAGGACTGCTAAACAGCAGTCCTTCTTTATTTTATAATAAACGCAAATTTCTTATGACTTGATGTCCTGAGGTTGTTCAGCAGCTTTCTCCACGGGTTGCTTGGAGTAGGTAGGACAAGACCGTTGGGTACAACTTGTTGCGAACAAGAACATAAGCACACCAAATACAACTGTTAACGACTTTTTCATTTTAATGAAGCTTTTTTACCTATTTAACACCTATTATACCACCTAAATTATAAACATTAATTTGCTTAACATAGTATAATATATTGTTTATTTTTCAAGAATTAATGCATCAAATATAGGAATAAAACCCTGTCAGTTTTTGTTAATAGTGGCAAATTTAGTACATGGATATGTAAATGCCTTCAATTCAAAAACGGCTCCTTTTCCTTTATTTTGAACATAATTTCCCGTTCGCAGGTTCTATTAACGCATGAAAGGTTACCGATTCAGCCAGTTTATATCTCTTGAAAAATCCGGCAAAGCCAGTTTTGAGGATTTGCTCAAGATCTTCATGCAAATGATGGTGATCACATCCGGAGATGTAGCGGAAACTTTGCAGTGGTTGGTAGAAGTGGATAAACAGCACAATCTAACGGACGACAAGTACGGGATCGGCGATTTTATTGAAGACTTGAAAAGAAAGGGCTATTTAGAGGAGAATCCCGTCAATGGTAGCCTCACTTTAACGGCTAAAAGCGAACAGCAGATCAGGCGTTCGGCCCTGGAGGAGATTTTCGGAAAGCTAAAAAAGTCCGGTAAAGGCCAACATCATACCCGGTTTACGGGTACCGGTGATGAAGTAGGTACGGATCGTCGTAATTTTGAGTTTGGCGATGCCCCGGAACAGATCGCTTTGACGGACTCCTTAAGAAACGCCCAGATCAATCATGGGACTAGTGATTTCATGCTTACTCAAGATGACCTTGAGGTGGTCGACAATGAATTCAAGACCCAAACCTCCACCGTTTTGATGATCGACATTTCCCATTCCATGATCTTGTACGGGGAGGACCGCATTACTCCCGCCAAGAAAGTGGCCATGGCGCTGTCGGAACTTATCACTACCAAATACCCGAAAGATACCCTGGACATTCTGGTATTTGGCAATGATGCCTGGCAAATCAACATCAAGGACCTCCCTTATCTAAAGGTAGGTCCCTATCATACTAATACAGTAGCAGGGTTGGAACTAGCCATGGATATACTGAGGCGTAAGAAAAATAAGAACAAGCAGATCTTCATGATTACCGATGGGAAGCCCACCTGTATCAAACAAGGCATAAAATATTATAAGAACAGTTTCGGATTAGATGGCAAGATCCTTCGTAAAACCTTGAATCTGGCCATCCAATGTCGCAAGCTGAGTATTCCCATAACCACTTTCATGATTGCCAGTGACCCTTACTTGCAGCGATTTGTGCGGGAGTTCACACAGGCCAACAATGGCAATGCTTACTACAGCAGTTTAAAAGGGTTGGGACATTTGGTGTTTGAAGATTACAGAAGGAATCGCAGGAAGAACTTTTAAATTACTAGCATGAGCTATTACAATTTGACTGCTGAGCAGTTGATGAACATACGTACTCTGGGTGAGTTGAAGGCTTCGGGTTATCAGCCCAGGCCGGTCAAGGAAGAGTTAAGGGCAAACCTTATCCAGAAAATAAAACAGGGTGTGGAAGTGTTTCCAGGAATATGGGGATATGAAGAAACCGTAATTCCGGACCTTGAGCGGGCCGTATTGTCACGTCATAATATCAACTTACTGGGATTGCGTGGACAAGCCAAGACCCGCCTGGCCCGGCAAATGGTGGAACTACTGGATCCCTTTATTCCCGTCATTGAAGGCAGCGAACTTAATGATGATCCCTTATTACCCATTTCCTCACAAGGCAAGGAAGTGGTAAGTACTATGGGGGATCAGACCCCGGTTGCCTGGCTACCCCGAGAAAATCGCTACACTGAAAAACTGGCCACTCCCGATGTATCCATCGCTGATCTTATTGGTGATGTGGATCCTATTAAAGCTGCTTCATTAAAGCTTCCTTATTCCGATCCCAAAGTGATCCACTATGGACTGGTGCCCCGATCACATCGAGGAATTTTTGTAATCAATGAGCTCCCCGATCTGCAGGCCCGTATACAAGTGGCTCTGTTCAACATTCTACAAGAGGGCGACATCCAGATAAGAGGATTCAAATTACGGTTGCCATTGGACATACAATTTATCTTTACCGCCAACCCTGAAGATTATACCAATCGGGGCAGTATAGTTACACCCTTGAAGGATCGCATCGATAGTCAGGTGATCACCCACTATCCGAAGTCCTTGGAAGTCAGCAAGAAGATCACTCAGCAGGAAGCCCGTTTGAAAGAAGAGCAGAAAGGAAAGGTTCTAATGAATGCCATTGCCGAAGATCTGGTGGAACAGATCGCCATTGAAGCTCGCGACAGCGAATATGTGGATGAAAAGAGCGGGGTGTCTGCCAGGCTAACCATCAGCGCTTATGAAAACCTTTGGAGTGCTGCCGAGCGACGGGCTTTGAGAGACAGCGACCGCGAAACCGCCATACGAATTTCGGATTTCGTTGGTGTGATCCCTGCGATCACTGGAAAAGTGGAGTTGGTCTACGAAGGTGAACAGGAAGGGGCGGGTATTGTGGCCTACAACCTTATCGGAAAAGCCATCCGCAGCCAATTCCTCAATTTCTTCCCCAACCCGGAGGACTTCCGAAAGAAAAAAGAAGCCAGCCCTTTCAAGGAAATAACAGATTATTTCGGAGACGGCCACACCATAGACCTGTATCATGACGATCCCGATTCCAAATACCAGTCTAAATTGAATCAGGTTCCAGGGTTGAAGGCCTTGGTAAAAAAATATCAGCCTGATGCAGCAGATCAGGACCGTTTCTTCCTTATGGAATTTGCCCTTCACGGATTAGCGGAATACTCACTGTTAAGCAAGAATCCGCTGGTATCGGGTTTGCAATTCAAGGATCTGTTGAGCGGCATGTTTACCATGCCGGATCTGGAAGATGATGATTTTGATGAACTTTAGTATGTATTGCCATGAAGCTGGGGGAAATCAAGCGGCTGGTGGCACAAGGTGAAACCGAATTCCTGGAGTTCAAAACCAAAGCCAACCACCCAGAAAAAATTATCAGGGAGATCATCGCTTTTGCCAACACCAAAGGCGGGAGGCTGCTTATTGGAGTAAACGATGATGGCAGCATCAACGGCTTAAAAGATGCCGCAGAGGAGCACTATATTTTGGAAAGAGCCGTTAAAAATTTCTGTGTGCCAAAAATTTCCTATAATTCTGAAATAATCCCGGTCAGTGGTAAAAAATCTATAATAATTTATACTATTTTTGAGAGTGAATTTAAGCCCCACTGTGCGGTCTTCAACCGGGACAAAAGATGGCACAAAGGATACATTAGAGTGGCCGATAAAAGTGTGCAGGCCAGTAAGGAAATGAAGGAAATCCTCAGAAGGGAGCGCAAAGCGACCGCAGTGAAATTTACTTACGGACCAAAGGAACAAATCCTGATGAAATATTTGGACCAGCATGATTTCATCACCTTAAAAGATTTTGCACAACTTGCCGGCATTCGCCCCTATTTAGCCTCACGAACCTTAATCACCTTGGTGTTGGCTAATGTATTACAAATCATCCCCCGTGAAGGTGAAGATCTATACCGATTTAACAGCGCAAACTTGGTGAGCAAGTAGAAATTTTTTCCATTTATGTCCAAAGAGAAGAAGATTTTTGTTCTGGATACCTCTGTGATTTTGTATGCCGCAGATGCTATCATGAATTTTGACGAACACGATGTAGGGATCCCTATTACCGTACTGGAAGAACTTGATAATTTTAAGAAAGGTAACGATATAAAGAACTTTGAAGCTCGGGAGTTCATTCGACTACTGGACAAGTTGTCGAGAGACCATACCCTGCAAAACTGGATCCCCCTTAATGGACGCAGCAAAGGAAAATTCAAAGTACTGATGACCGCCAATAGTAAATTGGACGCCGAAAAGATCTTTGAAGAAGCAAAGCCCGACCACAAGATCCTAAATGCCGCCCTGGAATTGAAACAGCAGGAAAAAAACCGCAAGGTGATTTTGGTAACCAAAGACATTAACCTCAGGTTGAAAGCAAAGTCCCTGAATTTGATCGCTGAGGACTACGAAACCGGTAAGATCAAGAACGTCAATACCTTGCACACCGGCAAAACTGTGGTGGAAGACGTCACTTCCGACACCATTAACGACCTTTACGATTCCGGCCATTGCCAACCTAAGTCAATTCTGCAAAAGACCAAACCCATTAGTAACGATTATTTCATCTTGAGGAGCCCAAAAAATTCCGTGTTAGCTCATTATAATCCCAATTCAGATTGTATTGAAAAGGTAGAAAAAAGATCGGTTTATGGCATTAAGCCCCGTAATGCGGAACAGACCTTCGCCATTCACGCCATTCTGAATCCGGAAGTGCGATTGGTCACCCTTCAGGGCGTGGCCGGAACCGGCAAAACCCTATTGGCACTAGCAGGTGCGTTGGAACAACGCCGCAATTTTAAACAGATATATCTGGCCCGACCCATAGTACCTTTAAGTAATAAGGATATCGGATATTTGCCCGGCGACATAAAATCAAAGCTCAATCCTTATATGGAGCCGCTTTGGGACAATTTGAAGTTCATTCAGAATCAATTTTCCGATAATGACAAAGAAGGGACCCGGCTTACGGAAATGGTTAATAACGAGAAATTGGTGATCACTCCTTTAGCCTACATCAGGGGACGCAGCTTGTCCAACATATTCTTTATAGTTGACGAGGCCCAAAACCTCACTCCACATGAGATTAAAACTATTATTACCAGGGCTGGGGAAGGAACCAAAATTCTGTTTACCGGTGACATCTACCAAATTGATACCCCATACCTGGACAGTCAGAGTAACGGACTTAGTTATTTGATCGATCGTATAAAAGATCATCCTTTATACGCTCACGTCACCTTAGAGAAAGGCGAGCGGTCTGAGTTGGCCAATCTGGCTAATGAATTACTGTAGATCAGTCATAAGCATAACCCCCGGCTCCCTCCTCTTCCAGGTGTACTCCCAGTCCCAGTACCAAGCGGTTCACGAAGTTGAAATAGGCGACTACCAAGGCGGCATCAAGTATGGCACGATCTTCCCAACCCGCATCTTTTAAAGCGACGATCTGTGTAGGTTCATCAACCACCCACGGTTCTGTTGTTAACAGAAATGCGTAATCACAAAGCGCCTTTTCACCCGCAGTAAGCACACCTTGGGTGTAGTCCCGAGACAACTGATCAACTCGGGAAGGATCTTTCCAGAAGTGTAGTAGTGCCTGAGCATGATGTTCAATGCAATATTCACAGTTATTGGCGGCGCTGACCACTACAGCTATCATTTCACGATGAGCCCTTTTAAGAGGAGATTTACCAAACATGATACCCATATACAAATCCATATGATGCACGATACTCTGGGGATTCAGGCTTTGGATCATGTGTATTGCTGCCAATTTACCGCGCTTGAGGATCAGGTCTTCGTAAATATCTTTAAGCTCTCCAGTGGCATCTTGATGAGGTATTACTTTGATGTAGGTCATAGTTATAGCGATTTCTAAAATTTACAACTTAATTGATTAATTCAAGGCAATATCTTTACTTAGAAAGATGTCCAGTACTACAGAATTAACCAATGATGAACTCTCGCTGATCAACGATCGGGCGTTCCTTTTGGCCAAAAGAGAGATCATTGATAAGATACACCTTCAGTTAGGCCGGGTAGAAAAGCATCTGCATCCCTTAGTTCAGGCCCAAAGTTTTCCAGAGGGCGTGTTGACCCGAGCAGGGAAAATAAGTAAAGGCGACAGCTACCAGGGGTTGCCCTATCTGGTCCTGGATTATCCCCGGGCATTTGACAAGCAGGGTATATTCGCCTTCCGCACCATGTTTTGGTGGGGGCATCACTTTAGTAGTACATTACACCTAGGTGGAGACTATTTGGACTACTATCGGGCTGTACTGCTGAAAAATCTTGAGGGCCTAACCCACAATGAAGGTTACTTTTGCGTTAATAATGGCCCCTGGCACTATCATTACGAAAGCTCTAACTATTTACCCTATAAACAGATGGACCCATCTGTAATCAAAGACTCGCTAGCGCATAAACCATTTATCAAATTAAGTCAACGGTGGTCCCTTGATCAATTTCAACAGCTGCCGGAATTGGTCACCAATCATTTTCTACTTTTGATGTCCTGGTGTGCAAGCAGATGACTTTTCTCAAGAAAATTTTTAATTATTTTCCTTAATATCACCCAATGAAGTCTCTGCAGCTATGGATTCTCGTATTGTTTTGGAGTCATTTTGCACTATCCCAGGCTCCAAATACTTCAGTGCGTCCTTCAACCACCATCGCCCCTATAGATCATGAGCCTGCCATTGATGGGGAGGTACTGGCCGATGAGGTATGGCAGGGTATAGTCCCAATTACTGGTCTGACCCAAGTGCAGCCCGATAATGGAGCTCCCGCATCCGAAAAGACTGAGATCCGCCTGGTCTATACCCCTACTGTACTCTATGTAGGAGTAGTTTGCTACGACCAGGAGCCGGACAAACTTGTGGTCTCCGATGCTCGCAGGGACGCTTCACTGGAAGGTACCGACAGTTTTCTGTTTATACTGGACACTTACCATGACGGCCAAAACGGCTTTTTGTTCGGCACCAACTCCATCGGCGTGGAATACGATGGGCAGGTAGATAATGAAGGACAGGGGAATTTTAACAACAACCGGCAACAAGGTGGTGTAATCGGAGGATTCAATATCAATTGGGACGCCTCCTGGGAAGTTAGGTCGCAGGTTGGCGAATACGGCTGGAGTGCGGAGTTCGCCATTCCATTGCGAACATTGAGGTTCAATTCCGGCGACAACCAAACCTGGGGTATTAATTTCCAACGGAACATCCGAAAAAACAACGAAATTGTGTACTGGGCGCCATTACCCTTGCAATTCGATATCAAGCGGCTATCATTGGCAGGTGATCTCCAGGGTTTGAACCTGCGAAACCCCGGCAATTTGAAAATCATTCCTTACGTGCTGGGTGAAGTCAGTAAGGATTTTGAAGCCACCGACCCTAATACGGACTTTGATGCCGATGCCGGCTTGGACGTAAAATACAGCATTACGCCCAGTCTAACCCTTGACTTAACCTATAATACCGACTTTGCACAAGTCGAAGTAGACAATGAGCAGGTCAATCTGGACCGTTTTAATTTGTTTTTTCCGGAGAAGAGGCCCTTCTTCCTGGAGAACGCTGGACAGTTCAGTGTAGGCAGCCCCGGTGAGGTGGACCTCTTTTTTAGTCGGCGCATCGGCATCAGCGACAGTGGCAGTGTGGTACCTATTATTGGGGGCGTCAGGCTCACCGGAAAAATTAATAACACCTACGTGGGGTTGTTGTCTATGTTTACGGATGATCTGGTAGCTGGAAATGAAAACATTGAAAAAATGAATTTCTCTATGTTGCGGATCAATCATCAATTCGCGGCCCGCTCTCAGATCGGCGTGGCATTTATGAACCGGAAGGGCTTGGGTGGATTATCGGACGACCTGACCTCCTCCAATCCCTATGACTATAATCGCACCTATGCGGTTGATGGACGCTGGGGCTTGGGTAAGAAAGCTCAGCTTTCCGGTTATTACGCTCAAACGAAGACTCCAGGGGTAAGCAGTGATCAACATTCTTTCAACTTTAGAGCAAACTATTCTTGGGACGGCTGGATCCTTAATGCTGCTTATACGGAAGTAGGAGAAAATTTTAATCCGGAAATGGGATTCTTATTCAGAAAGGCCTTTCGCAAGGCTGAATTCCTGGTGTTCAAAACCATCAGGGCTAAAGAGGGTAACAAAATGAAGTTTTTGGAGAATCGACCTCATGTATCTTATCGAGGGTATTGGAACTTCAGCGGATTTCAGGAAACAGGATTCTTACATGTGGACAATCACTGGGTGTGGCGCAATGGATTTGAAGTTCACACCGGAGTCAACTTTACCCGGGAAGGTGTGGTAGAAAGTTTCGACATTTTTGAGGACGTCACTGTGCCTGCCGGCACCTACGATCATGCCGAAATGCAGCTGGTGTTCCAAACCAATCCCAGCAAGAACTTTTATATCAGTACCCGGCATATTTTAGGAGGATCATTTGGCGGGGACCGCTTTTTAAACAGCGGCACTTTAGGCATACGGATCGGAGACCGTTTCAATTCGGAATACACCCTGCAACAAAGCAATTTTAATATTCCCGACGGCAAGTTCAGCACCACAGTATTTGGAGCACGTTTGTCCTATGCTTTTTCACCGCGTATGTTTGCCCAAGGCCTTATTCAACACAACAGTGTAGCGGATACCTGGTCCGCTAATTTGCGATTCGGCTGGTTGCAACAAGCCAATACCGGTCTATTCGTGGTATTTAATCAGGTAAATGGCGATGGCACCATTAATAACCGCAGCTTCACCATTAAGTATAGTCGCATGTTCGATATCCTGAAATAGGGTTATTGTACGAACATGATATATGCCTGAAAATCACCCACCAGGTCAAAAAACCGGTGCCCTGTCCCGGCTTTTATATAAATAATTGACCCGGGAGATACTTCCATCTCCTTTTCTCCAATAGCAAGCTTGGCACGGCCTTTTACCACATAGTTGATCTCATCTACCTTATGGGTCAATACGGAGTCACCGCCCACTCTCGCAGGCAAACTGTAGACGCCGGTAACCATAGTTGGCACTTCTAAAAATACATCCCAAGTATTCTCAGCTCTAAGGCGTGGAATGGCCTTATGGGGGGCACTCCACTTTTTCCAATAGAAGTCATGATCGGTATTTTTGGAACCACTGAACCATACCAGGGTTCGCAGATCCTCCGAGATGTCCAGGAATTTATGGTCCAGCCCTGCTCGTACGAAAAGAACGTCTCCAGCTTCCAAGGTAGTGGTTTGACTTTCCACGTTGAAGCGCGACTTACCATTGAGGATAAAGTAGATCTCATCCATCAAATGAGGTTGCTGACGGTCCTCATCGTGGGTCCTTAATTCATAGATGCCAGCGCTGATCGAACCTTCATCTAAGAAAGGCAAATACCTTTTCTGTTTGGTAACTTGCTCAACGATAAGTTCCTGCAAATGGAAATGTTGCCAGGTTTGGGTATCTGACTGGCCGGTAGCAGTCAGCATTGATATTATCGCACAACACGTAAGGGTAGATCTGATCATACTTATAGGATTTAAGAATAAGGTACTGAATTAGTTTTAAAAATTTTGTCTGACGGTTATCAAATGCATGGACGAGGGACGGTGGACGTCTGCCTGCCGGCAGGCAAGGTAAACGGTTGACGGTAATCGGTAGACGGTGGACGGTGGACGGTAAACGGACGACGGATTAATTATGGGGTCGGGGTCTGCTGAAAACGGTGGAGGATTTCGTTCTGAATAAGATTTGAGGATAAAAAGGGATCTGATCCAGTTGAGTTGCTCTGCTTTACGCCAGGGGAGCCCCCCACCCACCCATTTTTAAATTAAGAGGTAGGGGTATCAGCAGTTGAGATTAAGAAAAATTTATTTCGGTGATATAGTTGTTTAACTTTTACCTGGTAAGTTCTCCGTTTCTGGGGCCTGTCGTAGGTTCACGAAGATCAAAACCCCAGTTGATAGCAAGATCAACCCTAGGTATTTTAGACCACCTTGGATCCAGAAATTAACCTCCGCGAAATTAGCCAGATCCTGGGCGTCGCCAAAAGTAGCTATCAGGTAATTACCTGAGCTAAGCACTAAATGCAACAGAATCATGATGCCTCCAAGCAGCATCCAGAGACCGGATCTGGCGTGTATTTTAGATTTGAATTTGCTAACTGCAAAAAGCAACATTACACCGGGAAAGATGATAACCAGCAGGTATAGGAAGTACAACAAATAAGCCATAATGCTAAGTTATGACTTTTGAGGGATCAGTGAGCCACCCATGGAATTTATACTAACCTTAGATGCTTATAATTAGTATAATTACACCAAATGAATTAACTCTTGTCTGCCTTTTTCTCCATCCTAGCCACTATTATGGTGGGAACTCTGATCCTTGGAGCTCCTATGTCCGCCTTCTATAATTTCTATCAGGGATACAGGATTTTAAATGAATCACAGACGAAATCTGAAGTCATCGACAGGTGGGACGGCGGCAAATCCCGCCGGAAAAAAGGCCAGCGACATATACGACTCGGTATTATCTACGCGGTAATATTTATTGGTTTCGTTGGCTTTATACTATTGTTGCTTTGGCTTGCGTCCTAGCCGGGATCAGCAGTCCAGGTGAACGCCTGCCTGCCGGCAGGTAGGGTAAACGGTTGACGGTAATCGGTAGACGGTGGACGGTAAACGGACGACGGATAATTATGGGGTCGGGGTCTGCTGAAAACGGTGGAGGATTTCGTTCTGAATAAGATTTGAGGATAAAAAGGGATCTGATCCAGTTGAGTTGCTCTGTTTTACGCCAGGGGGGGGCCGCCACCCACCCATTTTTAAGTTACTGCTTGAGGGTGTTTCTAGTTGAGATTAAGAAAAATTTATTAGTAGTAAAGGGTATTCCCAATATCCCCCTATTGTCCACCAATTAAGAAATTGGTAATTTCGATTTTTATGAACCAACAATCGCTATAAAATGCTCTCCTCTAAATTAAAGCTTAACGCCTTGCTTATGGTCCTGGTTGTAGCGAGTATTCAATGCGATGATGATGATCTACAAGCACCTATGGCAGAGTTTTCAGCGGATCTGACCACAGTGTCCGCAGGAAGTATGGTTACATTCACTGATATGTCCACGGGACTGGTCGACTTTCGCAGCTGGAGTTTTCCCGGCGGAAATCCTTCCACCTTCGACAGCGAAGATCCCGTCATAACCTATAGCACACCGGGTGTTTATGACGTAACATTAGAAGTTTCAAATCCTGCAGGATCAGATATTGAAACCAAAACAGCTTACATTACGGTAAATTTTGAAGCGGATTTCTCTGCGGACAAAACGGATATAACAGCCGGCGAGACGATTTTCTTTACAGATGAGACTATGGGCAATCCCGTAGAATGGGCATGGTCTTTCCCGGGAGGAGAACCATCCTCATCTACCAATCAGGACGTAGCGGTAACTTATAACAATGCCGGCACCTATGATGTAATTCTGGAGGTATCAGACGGCACAAACACAGATTTAGAATCTAAAATCGGTTTTATAACCGTACAGTAGTTGTGTGGGCTTACTGGTTCTTACGCACGAAAATCCCCGTTACCTCTCCATCCAGTAAATTATTCAAAGCCATATTTTCGATCCACAGGGTATCTACCTCATTGCCTAAAATAAATCTTATGTCGGACTCATCAGTGGTGTTGGTGGTATTTTCCGTAAATGTAATGATACCGTCATAAGACAGGAAGGTATTTTCATCCACCATTAGATCGAAGGTTCCTTCTTGCAGTCCGCTGGTGAAGGTTACCGAATCGTCGTTGTCCGTTACAATAAAGGAATACCTGACCAGGAAGCGGTCGGAATCAGCAAACTCCATGGAAACGGAAGGCAACGATTCAAATACGGGATTAATAGTGCTGATCCGGGTATTGTTGTCCCATAGAAAGACCCCTTCGGAAACCTCCCAGGTACCAGTCAAAGCCTGCTCCGGTTTGAAGTCAAAAGGAAGGTCATCGCTCCAGCAGGAGCTCAACAAAACCAATAACAGGCAGCCATACAGGAATCGCATAGAAAAATTATTAGTAGCGGGTCTAACGTAATTTGGGTGATTTACGCGCTATTCCCACTTTCAAATTCCGTTGAATCTTGAAAATTTACTATTAATTCCCTGTAATCAATAAAGATTTAGCTTATTCTTTAATCTCAAAGGTGAGGGTGGCCCAATTGGATTCGTAATCTACATTCTCTTCCTCACTTTTAACCATATGAATGGCACGCACATACCAGTGTCCTGCCTTGGAAAGGGTAATGGTAGCTACTCCCTTATTATTGGTACGGGTCTTAATCGCTTCCACATGTCCTCCCGTATCACTGTGGCTATGAAACCCTGCGTAACTGGCGTAAACCAATTGATTGCTGACAGGTTGGCCGTTGCTCAATAATTGAACTTGCAGATCTCCGTCTACTTTCAAATCATAGGGATTCTGCAAGGGTATAAATTCGATGGGGTAACCGAGCGTTTTCTTATAATAACCGCTGCTACTAGCTCCCGCCTGGAATATGGCCTTCACATGCTTGGAGTACTTTTCTCGGGCATTCTTTTGATCTTCCCCACTCTTTTTTCGTTCATTTAACACATCCATCACACCATCATGAGCCAGATAGTTGTTAAAATCCTCACTTGACAACTCGATCATCCTTGGTAGCGTGGAAACTCCAACCACGTAACTCCCTGGACCTTTGGTCTGAGTATTCAGCACAGTGATGTTTCCCTGATCTGTCCAACTGTCATTTGCTAAGCGGTTTCGCGTGCCATCAGGATAGATCATTGAGACATCCGTCATCCGGTCGCGTGTGATGACATTTTCACTTTTATCAAATGTTCCGTTATAGAGATGTATGTTAATATTTGAATCTGCCGATACATAATAGCTCTTCAATTTGAGGAACATATCGTGTGAACTCAAGGTCACTAATATTAGAATAGCAGAAAGCGTAAATGTGAATTTCTTCATTGGTAAGTAGATTAATCCACTTAATTTAGTAAAAAAATGACTAAGGTTAATTGAAAGGCATAAATTCCCTATGAAACAACTATTGATACTCATAACTCTGACGGTAATGCTGATCTCTTGTTCCACCCCCAATAAGAATTCTGGGGAGGGTGACCCTACGCACACACATGATGAAAATAATACACATTCACATGAGGACGGGCAAGAACATTCGCATGATGAAGACGACCACAATCACGAACAGGAAGAGTTTGAAGTCAACGATTCAACAGGACATGTTCACGATAATGTGCCCGGACATCCATAGTGCCCTACATACCCTACGTTTTTAGCTATATACAGAGATCCGTTCATATTTGGGCATGGCTCGAATAATGGCTATCTTGTATACCATGTGGTGGTCTAGAAAATTACTTTCAACCATTGTTCTGATTATCTTCGGTGTATACCTGATACATCAATCATTACCCCATCAGCATCATCAGAACGTCGACCATTACCCCCACGAAGAAGCAAGGCCCCATCATCATCACGATCAGGAACATCATCACCAAGACCAGGAACATCAGCACCACAACCAGGAACATCAGCACCACGATTCCTATCCCATTGGCTTTTTAGGCAGGTTGTTAGAGAAACACACTCACAGCAACTACCCTCCTGATGATTCAAATTTTTATACTGCCGGTCATAAGCAAAAAATCAAGGTCAAAAATAATACCCTTTCTTTTGCACTTGTTTCAGCTCCCATCACATATTCTGAAATCAATAGTAACCCAGCCCCGTACAAGGCTTATTTCCACCTTATGGAGCGGTCTTGTGGGATTCGTGGGCAGCGGGCACCTCCCAGTCCTTTTACAACCTGAATCTTTTCCTAATATCGGTTCTGTTCCCACATAACCCTGACATCGAGTTTGGCGGTGTTCATAGATCTCGTACTATACATAAGCCACTTCCGTCAAGGTCCTTTTTAGAAACAAGGGACAGGACTATTGGACTGAATACATACACATTATGAAATATTATACCTTACTGGCAGCAGTGATGATCTCTGCCTGTCAACCGGGGGATGAAGGTCATTCCCATGAAACCGCCGGTGGACATTCGCATGCTACCGAGCAATTGATCAAAAAAACCGTCATTACGGACAGTCTGGAAGTATATCTGGAGTTTCCTCCACTTTCCCAAGGTACTACCAGTACCTTTGAAATTCATTTGACGAAATTGAAAGGCTTCCAACCCCTGGTTGAGGCAGAAATTACCATCAGTTTAATCCAGGGAACGCGTGGAATACGGCAAACCGTGGATAAATCCCATTCTTTAGGAGTTTATGCGCCAGCTTTACAACCCACAACTTCCGGTTCGCATAGCTTGCAAATCGATATTGTGGGGGCAAACTTGCAGGAGCAAATCGTGCTGGATAATATATTCGTTTATGAGAACCGTGAACAGGCATTGTCAGGTAATACAGTACCACCAGAACCTCCAGACCTGATAAATTTCAGTAAGGAACAGGCCTGGAATGTTGAGTTCAGGACGCAGCCTGCCACCGGTGGGCAGGTCTTTGACGTGATCCACACATCCGGTGTTTGGAAGGCTACCCCCGGAGGTTACAAATCGTTAAACGCCACCGCCAGTGGGGTAGTGAGTTACGCCATTGACAATCTTACCGAGGGTACCGCCATATCCAAAGGGCAATTATTATTGTCAATCAGCAGTAAAGGGTTTGCTACTGATAATTTACAGGCTGATATTTCCAAAGCTGAAGCGGACTTCCAGCTGGCCAACTCCGAATACCAACGAAAAAAGGCATTATTAGAGGAAAAAATAATAGCCCAAGCAGAATTTGATCAGGTGGAGAACAAATACAAAGTAGCATTGACTTCATTGGAAACACTAAGAGCTGGTTATTCAGCAGGCAGCAAGCAGATCAGAACACCTTTTGAGGGTTTTGTGCAATCCATTGAAATCGATAATGGTGATTATGTTGAACAAGGGGATGAGTTACTAACAATTGGCACTTCCAATGCCAGAATATTAGAAGCTCAGGTTAGTCCTGCTTTCGCCTCTAAATTAAACAGCATACATAACATTTGGTATAAGGTTAAGCCAGGGACCTGGTCGGATATACAAACCTCAGGGGGAGAAATTCTCTCGGTGGGACAGGAAATTGCCATTGATCAACCATTGATCCCATTGTTTGCTAAGGTAAATGAGCGGGTGGAATCACCGTTGGGTGGAATCACTGAAGTTCAGATTGCCTTGGGTGGACCCAGGACCGGTATTGTTATACCGGAGTCTGCTTTACTGGAGGATTACGGGATTTACTCCGTTATGGTTCAGGTAACCGGTGAGCAATACCAACGGCGACAGGTTTCAGTAGGCCGAAGGAACGGCTCCATGGTGGAGATCTTGCAGGGGTTGCGGGAGCATGAAATAGTGGTCACAGCAGGGACTTTTCAAGTAAAAATGGCCGGGATGGCGGATCAGGCGCCCGGGCATGGGCACTCACATTAACACTTCTAAAATGCTGAATAGAATACTAACTGTATCCCTGCAAAATCGTTTTGTAATACTTCTGGGGGCTCTAATACTGATTTTAGCAGGGGTATACCTAACCAAAACCATGAATGTCGATGTGTTTCCGGACCTCACTGCTCCTACAGTGACCATTCTTACGGAGGCTCATGGTCTGGAGTCAGAAGAAGTTGAAAAGCTCATCACTTTTCAATTGGAAACTGCTTTAAATGGCTCTCCAAATATACGCCGCTTGCGCTCCGCATCAGCGGTTGGAATTTCCATTGTATGGGCCGAATTTGATTGGGGAACTGATATATATCGGGCCCGACAAATTGTCAACGAAAGATTGATTTTGGTGCAGGAGCGGTTACCCAGTGACGCAGGCACCCCCACCATGGCACCGGTATCTTCCATAATGGGTGAGATCATGCTGCTGGCCGTGGAATCTGATAGTTTGTCTGCTATGGAACTAAGGACACTATCCGATTGGGTCATAAGTCCCCGGCTAAAGGCTCTTGGTGGTGTGGCCAACGTGATCGTGATCGGAGGGGACTTTAAGCAATACCAGGTTTCTGCCGACCCTGAGAAATTGAAATATTATGGGTTAAGCCTGGAGGAGCTTGCTGATAAGGTAGGCGAAGCCAATTTTAATACTCAGGGGGGAGTTATGAATCAATATGGTAAGCAATACCTTATAAAGGGAAATGGCAGGGCCTACTCCCTGGAGGCTCTGGAAGATGCCCTGGTCAAACACGTGGGCAATCAGGCTATTAAGGTCAGGGATGTGGCCTCGGTAGCCATCGGTGCAGCGGACAAAATCGGCAATGGCTCCCTTAATGCCCGCTCTGCGGTTATTCTCACTATTTCCAAACAACCGGACATAAATACCCTGGACCTTACCCAACGCTTAGACCAGGCCATTGCGGATTTAAGTAATACTTTACCTGCTTCTGTGAATATCCGCAGTCAAATTTTTCGTCAGGCGGATTTTATCCAGGCTTCCGTAGATAATCTGGAAGAGACTCTATTGGAGGGGGCCTTTTTTGTGATGATCGTGCTGTTTATTTTTCTGATGAACTGGCGTACTACCGCCATATCCTTATTGGCCATTCCCATTTCGTTAATGGCATCTATTATTGTATTACAATTATTGGGGTACACTATCAACACTATGAGTCTGGGGGGGATGGCAATAGCCATCGGAGCATTGGTTGACGATGCCATAATCGATGTAGAAAATGTATACAAACGACTTCGGCAAAATGCCCAAAAATCATCCTCACAAAGAGAGTCTTTTATAACCGTAATAAAGGATGCATCCATTGAAATCCGCAGCTCCATTATTATTGCAACCCTGATCATTCTGGTTTCGTTTGTGCCCCTGTTCTTTCTGGGAGGCATGGAGGGAAGGTTGTTAAGACCATTGGGTATTTCTTTTGTAACATCGATACTGGCCTCACTACTGGTGGCGATTACCGTAACGCCGGTTTTATGTTCTTTCTTGTTGAAAGATGAAGGTATGCTAAGCAAAAATCGTAATGGAACTCCGGTAGAACGATGGATAAAAATCCAATATGGGGTGATACTGGATTTTTGTTTGAGGTTTCCCAGAACCGTCATTGGCCTAACCTTCTTAGCATTAATTGTTAGTTTATTCCTGTTCAGTCGATTGGGTAGAAGCTTCTTACCAGAGTTCAATGAAGGCTCCCTAGTAATAAGTGTAGTGGGAACTCCCGGGATGTCTTTGGTGGAGAGCAACAAAACCGGAAAGCTGGTGGAACAGTTGTTGTTGGAATTACCGGAAATTTCAGTGGTTACCAGAAGGACCGGCCGCGCCGAACTTGACGAGCATGCCCAAGGCGTTAACGCCGCTGAAATCGATGCCCCCTTTGTTCTCGGTAAAAAGAAGAAAGACCTGTTCTTTCAGGAGGTTAGAGATCGACTAAGCGTGGTCCCCGGGGTCAATATCACCATAGGCCAACCCATTGCCCACAGGATTGATCATATGCTGTCCGGGACCAGGGCTAACATTGCCGTTAAAATTTTTGGACCCGATCTGAGTCTGCTTTACCAATTAGGAAAATCTATTGAAGCGCAAATGGAGAGTGTAAAGGGATTGGTGGATGTAGCGGTCACGCAACAGATTGAGGTGCCCCAAGTACGTATCACACCGAATCGTCAACTGTTAGCAGCTCATGGGATGACGGTAGAAGATCTTATGGCACAGGTAAATATCGCATTTGCAGGGGAACAAGTGGGTGAAATATACGAGGGGGAGCGGTATTTTGATCTGGTGGTACGCTTTCAACAAAATGCCCGGGATAAAATTGAAATCCTGGAAAACGCCTTGATCGCATCGCCACAAGGCTATCATCTTACTCTGGATCAGCTAGTCAGCGTTAAATCACTGAGTAGCCCCAATACCATTGAAAGAGAAAATGTGCAACGAAAGATAGTGGTGGCTGCAAATGTTCAAGGGCGGGATCTTCTGGGGGCGGTAAATGAGATAAAGGATGTGGTTAGCGAAAATATCACTATGCCGGAAGGGTACCGGGTAGAATACGGCGGGCAATTTGAAAGTGAAGCCAAAGCCTCTCAATTGTTGTTAATCACTGCCATACTTTCCATACTGATTATTTTCCTTTTGCTTTACCTGGAATTTCAAAAGGTAAAACTAGCCACCATTATTTTGCTCAATTTGCCCTTGGCTATTATTGGAGGAATAGTGGTGGTCTATGCTACTACCGGAATCATAAATATTGCAGTAACTATTGGTTTCATCAGTTTATTCGGTATTGCCACCAGAAATGGAATATTATTGGTATCGCGCTACGAGGACCTGCAGCGGGATGGTGTTCATGGTATGGAACTGATCCGTAAAGGGGCCTTGGACAGGCTTAACCCTATAATCATGACGGCTCTCACCACAGGGCTTGCTCTGGTTCCCCTGGCATTGAAAGTGGGCCAGCCAGGCAGTGAGATCCAAAGCCCCATGGCCATAGTAATTCTGGGAGGATTGTTGTCGGCTACTATTTTAAATTTGATGGTGGTGCCCTGTATTTATATGTTGATATCAAGGATGTCATTAAACAAAGAGGAGGTTTAGCGACAGGTACAGCAGTAGTAAAAGAGGGAACCAGTCTCTCCCTATTCGCCAAGGCTTCTCAGGGCGAGGCACACATTCGCACTGGTGCTGTTTGGTAGCCCTTGAGATGAATCCGATAATAGTAAATGACTTTTTCAACGTCTGTTTTCGGCCAAAAGCGGACATTTCCAATAACTGTTTTTAACAGAAATGGGCTAATTTTTATTTACGTTGTGCGCCCGTTTTATTTCTCTGCATGAAGTCCAATCTTATTTCCTTCTGTGTCAATTATCACTGCAACAAATCCTGCATCTATGTTATTAGATCCTGTATCTATTTTTCTTCTAGGTACAATAATCTTTCCACCTGCTGGTTCAACTTTGTCAAGTACTTTTTGAATATTCGGATTTGCATTGATATAAATCAACGTACCATCGCTAGAGGGATTATTTTGTTCTGATTTAGATAACACTCCAGTTACTCTTGAAGATTTTGCTTGGGCGACTTCAGGATTAAACGGGAAGAAAGCAGCATCATTATCTCCGTCTTTTCGCTTTACCATTTGAATATCTAAGATCATTTCATAAAACGTTTTTGACCTGTCAAGGTCTATTACAGGGATTTCGAACCAGGTTAAAACGTTAGTCTCCTCACTAATTTTTTTCATGATTTTAATTCAATTGTAGGAAATTTTTCTACACCGCTTTTATTCATATTTCATTAAAAATTTTAACACTTCTACGAATGTCTTCTTAATTTCCTCATTGTCCAATCCGCCCTCGAATTTATCAAACATATGGCCAAATCCTTTCATCTCGATAAATTGGTATTCAATGTTATTTTTCTCAAATTCTTGAGACAATTTAAGTGATTGAGAAAAGGGTACGTCAGTATCTTTAGTTCCGTGTATCAAAAAAGTAGGTGGGAAGTTTTGGCGAATATTCCGTGCAGGGCACAGAGATTTCAGTTCTTCCAAGTGATCTTCTCGATTCAAATTGGTAACCATTTTCCCCCAAGTTCCGCTTTGTCTAGTATAGACGTAAAAATCATATCGTTCCTTAAATGAGGCATTGGTGATTGTGGAATCATCAATGGAAGTTAAAGCATCTTCTGCCGTTACTCTGTCCATCTGCATATAATATTCATCTGGCGCATTTGCCCAATCATCAAGAATGTCACCATAACCATAAAAAGAAACGATTGCCTTTGGCGCTTGTTCCATGGTATTTCCAGCCAATATCGATAAATACGCTCCTGCAGAATGTCCTACCAAGTAAATTTTTTCTTTATCAATCTTCAGTAAGTCTTCTCCATTTTTTCTTGTCCATGTAATCGCATCTTGAATATCATTACTTATTTGCCTAAGGGGAGTAGTAGGAGCAATTCTGTAATCAATGGAAATAATTGAATATCCATTATCCAAATAGTAAGTGATTTGCTCTTCTGGTACATCTTCCCGGCTTCCTGATACCAGTCCTCCTCCATGTATCCAAATGATTGCCGGATTTAAGTCTATGCCTCCCTTGAGGCGATATAAATCAGCTTTTATTTCAATGCCGTCAATGTCTTTATATGAAAAAGTCTTTTTCTCTATTGATCGTCGTTCGGTATTCATTTTGCGGCTGAATTTTTTATGTCATTCACAAGGTGGTGCAGCACTTGTTTATGTATGGATAATTTACGCGTATTTGCCTCCAAAACTGTAAATAAACTCAAAATCGAGAATAGGGATACTCCTCAATGTCTGCTTTGGGTCGAATTCTGAAGTACACATACGTCCAAGAATGGACAGTCAACTAGCAGCATACACACATTGTTGTGGGCGTTATAATACACCTTTCGGTTTAATCAACTGGTAACTTGTCAAAGAAAGCAATGCCACTGAGCTTACTAGAAACGGGATACCATCCTTAAATGAAAGTCCGCTTACCTTAACATGAGTAAAGTCTTGAATTAGGACGAGAAAAGAAGCAATAAACGAAAAACTTCTGCCGTTTGGCTATCAAAAATGAGGCCATCAAGTTTATGACTTTTCAAATTCATCCCATCTTTTCTTAGTTTTTTGGCCAATTGCATTCATCAATTTGTAATAAATTGGGCGTGGTATTGCACTGGCGAGTTTAACAATAAGCCGACGCCTGAAACCAGGGATGCACAAGACCTCTGCTTTTTCTAATGCTCTTAAGGATTTGTCCACCACCTCTTCAGGCTTCAACCACTTCTTTTGTTCTTTCGTGAAGTCTGCACCTAGCCGTGAATGAAACTCAGTCACGGTGAATCCCGGAATTAATGCCTGCACACGAATACCTGTCCCCATCAAGGAAACATGTAATGATTCTGTGAAACTGATTAGATATGCTTTGGTTGCCCCATAATTTTCCAATGTAACCATGTTGAAATAAGCGCCAAGAGAGGAAACATTAATGATATCTCCACTTTTTCGCTCTAGCATATGCGGCAGGGCAGCGCGGATGAATCTAACTGGTGCCACATTATGAACCATGATCATCGCTTCTAGGGAATCGGGAGAGTGTTCCCATAAAAAACCGGGTTCCCAGTAGCCAGCGTTGTTGATGAGAATATCTAGCCGATCAAGACTTTTGATACGTTCCTCAACCTTTTTCATTTCCTCGGTTTGGGAAAGTTCTGCTATTATGATTTCGACCGTGGTATTATAAGTTGTTTCTAAGTTTCTTGCACGCTCTATTAGTTCTTTCTGTCTGCGTCCATGGAGAATAAGATCAAATCCACCATGAGCTAGACGATTCGCAAAAGCTGCGCCAATACCACTGGTTGCACCGGTTACAAGAGCACATGGCCTGTCATATGATTCATTCATGATATTCATCCTATATAATTAAAAATAATCAGAAGCATCAATTGTGCTATAGACTAACGCTCTCTGTTTCATTGCCCAACGGTCCGAGCTATGGGCAGGACATTTCTAAAATACGAAAAACATCCAATGTCTCCTTTGGGTCGTGAGCGGGCTACCAGTTCATTGTTGGAGAGAGTTTATTCAATCTTCCACTCTTCCAAATGGTCTACTGGCCTTGGTAATTTTACTTCAAGCCATTTCATTAAAGTCCCAGGTTTAAACTTCTTATCTTTCGTTTCTATGACCCATGACAAAAAATCTTGTGGTCCGCCATTCATATAGGGAGGCGGAGAGACAGGGTAGAATACTGCGGGAAGTCTTTCTACATTTTATCTTTTGTTAGCAGTAGTTAGTTGAGATTTAAACTTCATAATGATACTTATCCGCTTTGCTTCTTGATTTACTATCATTTGTCCTCCTTGAAGTTCTATCCGTTTCTGAATATGCAAAAAGTCGAAGGTATTTGATCGTACATTGAACTCGTTGATAAAGTTCATTTGACCAAACATTTCGATTATTACCTGGAAATTGGACTCATCATCATTTATTTCGATAGAAATATTTTTTAAAGTAGTTGATGCTTTGATTTTCTCAATTATTGCCACAATGGAACGGTATAGAGTAATTTCAATCTCTTTATCGATTTCCATATTCTTAACATCGGCATTAAATTCAATGTTGAGATCGGAAGTAATTTTTAAATTGTCAATGTGTTGATCAATTGATGCAATTAAACCATATTTCATCATTAACCTTGGCATCAAATCCTTAGCAAGGTTCTTGGTATTTTCTAAGCTTTGAAAAATATATCCCTTAATTAATGATAGGCTTTTCTTTAAGGCATCATCGTCAGTGTTCTTTAGTTTTGATTCAACAGCGTGTATGTGAAAAGATAATCCAGCAAGCATTTGGGCCAATCCTTCATGAAGGTCTTCCGCAAAATACTCTCTGTCTTGTTCCTGGGAAAAAATGATGGAGTTGATAATTTTTCGTTCAATATTCTTTCTTTGGTTCATCTCTTTAAAGCTACGGTAGAAAAAGTAAAAAATTCCAATTGACAAAATGATGCAAACAATCAGAATTAGCACAGCCGAATTGGGATATGAGTTTAGATAAAACTGAGTAGGTGTACTTAGTATTAACCAATCTCTGTCTACAATCTTAATTTTTTGCTGATAATGTATACCCACAGGAATATCAAACGTAGCATTGTCAGGTATAGCAGGAGTATCTTCTTCGTATAACCGAGCTAAATGTTGATTGCCTTCCTCTGCGGAGATGTCGTAAACATCTAAATTACAATCCTTATTGATTAAATTACTCAAAGCACGGTTTACTAAATCTTCGATTCTGAATACGCCAGTGAATAATCCAATAAGTTTACCTTGCTTTCTATATGGACAGGCGACCAAAATACCTTTCTGTGTACCTTTTTCCTGCACCAGGGTAATTCTGGCTGTAGCAGCTAAGTCATCAGACTCTATAGCTTTTTCAAGAGCAGAAAGTCTAGTCCGGTCAGAAGCAAGATCAAATCCGAGTGCTTTTTCGTTACCTATGAACGGTTCTAAATAAAATACCGGGTAATATACTTCACGCTTACGGACAGGAATCATTTTTCCTTCTAATCGTTCAGTTATCCGAAATTGAATTAGCCCATCATTGTGTGCGATTGATTCAAATAAGGTTTTTTCCTCAAATTGCACCTTTGGTATCCACCCAAAGGCTTGAATGCTGTTGACTCGATTTAATACATTTGAATTGAAGGATCTAAATTGCTCTCGTGATATAGAGTCGGTGACAGAATAAAGCGATTTAATCGAGACCAATGCTTCGAGATTCAAACTGACCTCTTTCTCAATTGCGGATATAAGTTCTTTTGAAGTCGATTTGAAATCCAGGGCTATTGTTTCCTTTTCTTTTTGTAACAGGGTAAGATACAACGTAGTTGTGATAATGATTTCAAACACTAGAACAGCTGTCAAAATCAACAACTGTCTTGATGATAAATTAAAAATTAGTTTAGAGTTATTCATGTTGCCATTTGACTGATTTCTTTAGTTATCCCCAATCAGTCGCTCGGTTATGCCGAGTGACGAATATAGAGACCTGCGGAGGCTGTCATTAATTCTACAGAAACAGACCTTAACAATATGATTCATTTGACGCCAAACAAATGTCCGCTTGGGGTCGTAAAAACACTTGCTTTTTAGCTCAGTTCATTATTAGCTGCCAGTGGAGCCGTCCTGCAGTGACATACTACAGATAAGACAAATAACTTGTCCTGTACTAAGTTCGATATTGGTTGATGACGAAAGTAGATATAACCTTCAAGCACAGATTCAAGTGTAAGTGTCAATGAGTCTGATTCGATGAGACACAACCGTTTTGGGTCTTTTAAACATAAGAACTTTCAATTATTGGTTTAATTTAAGTTGGTTCGATTTCCCACAAGAAATGAATAATGCCATAGAACAGAAGAGTCCAGCTAGATTTGCAAAACATTTTATCATCACACCCGATTTATGGCTAATAAAGTTTCTACATGCGGCGGTATGGCCTCACATGATACACTTAAACTGCAAATAAAGTGGCATAAATGAAAATATGACCGGCTCCTTTGGGTCGCAAGCAGACTTTAATCAATCCACGTTTTTTGCCAATTGATCAAAGTTCAATTGACACTGTCCACCCCCATCAGTGTCGCCTCAAAGGGACGCTGATGAAGGTAAACCTCAGTGTCCTCTTCGAGTGACACTGAGGGGGAGAAGAAGATTGCCAGCATAGGATATTCTAAGTAGGAATATGAACCTATAGCTCTTAAAAATAAGGCTCTTTAGTTAAAATCAATTATTCGGTAATTTCATTTAATCCTTTGGCTTTTAAGGTGCTGTTAATGGAGCTCAACTCATTTTTAAGCAACTGATTCATTTTATTCAGATGCCCGGATAATTCTTTACTCAATTCATCAAACACCACGTAAGCAGCATCGGTGGGCTTCGCTTGTCCAGTTTCAATGCTTCGTCTTAAAGATGATAATCGGTTATTCAGTTTAATGGGGAAATTCAAAGGATCCTGATTACTTTGATTTTTTACTTGATATAGATCTTCTTCTATTACTTTCATTTTTTCCAGTATATCGTTCAACGATTGTATCAATTGATCGTCCTCGTTTGATTTTAGCAATTCATTGACCTGTTTGCGTATTGATCGGATTTGGATGACAGTTTCATTTGCCATGGATGTCTTGTTTCGGATTTTTAATGCGAGTTCAAACTGCGCTATCAAATCCTCTTCAGTTACTCCTCGTAAATTGGGATTCATTTCGATATGAATGGGTTGAGTACTTATCTTATCACCAAGTTTTACCCTGACCTGGTATTCTCCAATTGGGGCATACGGGCCAAGGTCTGGTCGAGCACTCCAAACGATCATTCCTTCAAATGAGCTAGCTCCTTGATATCTCAAATCCCAGGTAAATGTATTGAGTCCTTTTGCTGTCGTAGGTACAGTACTACCCGCTTTCCGCCAAAATGAAATGTTGGGATCCGGCTTATATTCCGTTTCAGTGCCGGTGAAGGTATTGATTACTTCGCCATTCTTATCCAGTATCTCCACAGTGACGCTATCCGCCTCATTTTTTAGGTAATACTGGATGTTGGCGTTATAAGCTCCTCGAATAGCATTTGCCGGCTGAAACAAAATTAATTCCTGATCTGTGTTAAGCGTTTTCGCTTGTCTTAACGGCTCAATATCGTCCAATATCCAGAAACTCCTCCCATGAGTTCCCAATACAATATCATTGTTTCGCAAGACTAGGTCCCGGATTGGTGTATCGGGAAGATTGAGTTGTAATGATTGCCACGAACCTCCATCATCAAATGAAATATAGACCCCATGTTCGGTTCCCAGGTAGAGCAACCCGGGCATCTTCAAATCTTCTCTGATTGATCGTGCAAAATGCCCCTCCTTAATGCCATTGACTATTCTGGTCCAGGACTGTCCATAGTTTGTGGTTTTAAAAACATAGGGCGAACGATCGTCCACCTGGTAGCGATTGGCTGCCAGGTAAAGTGTTCCAGGACTAAATTTACTTTCTTCAATAATACTGACTCGTGAAAACTTGGGGAGTTCTTTGGGGGTGATATCTGTCCATTTTTTACCTCCATTCTTGGTAATATGAACTTTACCATCATCTGATCCCGCCCAAATTACATTGACATCATGATTTGATGGAGCTAATGCAAAAACTGTCGCATAAATTTCAGGGCCGTTCATATCATTGGTTATGATGCCACCAGTAGGGCCCAGCGTTTCAGGATCAGCATAAGTCAAATCAGGACTGATTTTTTCCCATGTCTGGCCGTCGTTAGTGGTCTTCCAAACATGCTGGGAGCAAGTATACATAATCGCATTATCTATAGGAGAAAACATAATCGGAAAGGTCCATTGCCATCTTTCTGGCAAGGCACTGGCTGGTTCACCTGAAAAAAACCTAGGGTAAACCTGAATATCTCTGGTTTGGCCAGTTTTTCGGTTGTATCGGGTTAGCAATGCACCCTGGCTTCCCGCATAAAAAACATCCGGATCTGTAGGACTTTGGGTAATCCACCCACTTTCTCCACCACCAACAGGGTAAAACCAACCATGATTAGGACCCCACGCCTGCATATGTCCCCAGCCATCGCTGGGTATAGCTACGGTGGTATTGTCTTGTTGTGCACCAGCAACATGATAGGGAACATCACTGGTGGTCATCACATGATATAATTGAGAAGTAGGATAGTCTTCTTCAGTCCAGCTTTTGCCTCCATTGACACTTACTATGCCGCCGCCATCATTTGAACTGATCATACGCATGGGGTCATTGGGGTCTATCCATAAATCGTGATTGTCCCCATGAGCTACCTTGATTTCCGTATCAAAGGTTTTACCGCCATCAGTCGATTTCCAGAATTGCACATTCAGACCATAGACGGTTTCACGATCAAAAGGATCAGCATAAATTCTTGAGTAATAAAACGCTCGCTGACGGAGTTTTCGTTCGCTGTTTACTCTTTCCCAGGTCCATCCTGCATCATCGGACCGAAAAATGCCCCCTTCGTTGGCTTCTATAACTGCCCAAACTCTGTTGGGATCAGCAGGTGAAACGGTAACTCCAATTTTTCCTAAAGGCCCTTCAGGCATTCCAGGGTTTGTAGTTAGATCAATCCAGGTATCTCCACCATCAAGCGACTTGAACAGTTTGCAATGGGGACCACCACCCCACATTTTCCATGCTTTTCGATACACTTGCCAGGTGGAAGCATAGAGCACTTGGGGATTCGTCCTGTCAATGATTAAGTCTGCAGCACCCGCTTTATTGCTTACAAAAAGGACTTTTTTCCAGGTATTCCCGCCATCAATTGATTTAAATACACCACGTTCATCATTATCTCCATAGGGATGTCCCAGGGCTGCCACATAAACAATATTTGGATTTGTAGGGTGCACTCGTATCCTGGAAATGGCCTGTGTCTCTTTCAATCCCAAATGACGCCAGGTCTTACCCCCATCGATGGACTTATAAACCCCGTCACCTTGGGTTATGCTTCCCCTTAATTGGGTTTCTCCGCCACCTATGTACACAATATCAGGGTTGGTTTCTGCCACGGCTACAGCTCCAATACTGGAAGAAGAGATCTGTCCATCTGTGACCGGAAACCACTCACTACCACCATCTACGGTTTTCCATAATCCACCACCAGTAGCACCGAAATAATATTCATTCGGTCTGCCCGGGCTTCCTGAGCAACCCAATGACCTTCCACCTCGGTTCGGGCCGATGTTTCGCCATTGGTAATTCTCATAAAATGTAGGATCAACGGAAGAGGAGCTCTGAGCCCATACTTCCCCGGTATAGCTGAACAGAAATATGACCAGAAATAATATAATATTGCGATAAGTGATTAGAGATTCCATTTGACCAAATGTGATTTATTTAAACATTGAGTTCCGCATTCATAGTAATGTAGCAGAATATATTTATTTCAGTAGCATGATAATTTATGAATATAAATTAAAGGTTGGGTAAGGGTAATTTCTGTATTTCGAGGAAGCAGGGTTTACCATTTACAGTCGATGGCACACGGTGGACTAAAATCGGGTGGGTTTCCCAGGCAGTAACAGTTTTCAACGTCTGCTTTCGGCCAAAAGCGGACTTTCAAAGGTGGTAACATCTTGCTTGTCCTAGCGGTTAGTATAAAGGGCGTTTTAATGCCTTTATACATTGTTATGAGCTTTTTTGCCTTTTCAGAATTTTTACAATTCTATTATTTATGATTTCTGACAAGTTCCAATTGTACAGTTTAGGATCAGTTGTACTGTAGAACTCAATAACCACAGCATCAAGGTCTTTGTGATATTTTGCAAAGCTTTGGTATCCTGGAACCCAACCTGCATGTTCATACTTATAAATGGAGGCATAGATTTCCTGTTCTCCTTCATCAAACAATGACCCATCGTTTAAAGCCCTCAAGAATGTACCTACATCCTCTGCTGAAGCCAGCATTCCATGCTCGTCAGTCTTTAAATCGTGGGGATGTCCGATATGATAACCACTCATCACGTCGTCTATATTCACTTCAATAAGTGAACTAAAAGTATTGTTCAGCTCTAATGGCATTAATATTTCTTCCCGAATGAATTGGAAGTTCTCATAACCCAGGGTGTTATCCATGATTTTATTGAGTAACAAGTAATTCGTATTACAATATTCATAGTCTTCACCGGGTTCAAAGTTAGCCGGCATGTCCAAAATCAATTCAAGACTTTCTTCATATGTCTCTGTGGGAGCTGCCCAAAAATTTGGAGTGTCCGTAAAATTGGGAATGCCGCTTCTATGCTGTATCATCAACTTCAAGGTAATTTTCTCAGCGTTTTCAATTCTTCCTACAAGATCCGGTAAATAATCAGCGATTGTTTTATCCAAAGACAAACGTCCATCTTTTACCAATTTGGTGAGAGCAACGGCATCATATAGCTTGCTGATACTGGCAATCTTGAATAGTGCTTTCGGGTCAGCAGGTATTTTATTTTCTCGGTCATGCCATCCAGCTGCATAAGATGCTGGTGGTTTGCCAGACTCTTTCACATAAACAATCATTCCGTCAAATCCATGGCCAATGGCTTCATCTACCTGTTCCTGAATCGTATCCGGTAGCGGAAGTAGCCATGCTTTTACCAATAACCATGGTACAAAGAACAAGGAGGATATAGATACAACTATAAACACTATCCTCAGAATTCGTTTTGTTTTTTTTTTGGTCATAATACTTCAGGACAGTAAATTTTTTAGTTGCTCATAGCTTGTTAATATACGGAACAAATGTCCTTTTAGCGTTTCTAAGTTTGAAATAAACCGGAATAAACCAAATATATCGAAGGCACTACTAACGTCCGCTTTGGGTCTAAAGCAGACATCTAGCGATTGCAAGATTAGTACATGAAAAAAGGGGCGAGGAATAGAAGGAACAACTGTCGAGCTTCCACACTCGAGCTGTTTTTGTAGACCCGGCAAGAATCCCCGATAGACAACGGGACAGGCTTCGTTTCGATCCATTGAACTACAGGGCCTATCCCAAAAAGGATTATTAAAACTAAACTTTTGCTAATATTTTATCATGTATAACCCTATGGAGGTTATTAGCAATACGCTTCTATTGGAAAAACTAGTCTTATTTAATAATTACTATTCCTCAAAACCTTTAAACTTAGCTAATCCTACATTAAGTGTAGGCAATAGTTCATTTACAAGATCGGGTTGTTCATTTGCAATATTCCTATTTTCCAGGGAATCAACAAAATGGTCGTATAATTCAATCGTTGGTTGTTCTTCTCTGAAGTATTTGGTTAACCTATACCTTTCAGTTCGCATAGAGATTCCATTATTAAAATAGCTATATGCAACATTATTGGATAAGGTAATGTCTGATTCTGTTAACATATTGGCGAAGCTTTGACCGTCAACTTCATGGGATAGAGGCACCCCACATAGCTTTAACAAGCTGGGATAAATATCTACGGTCTCTACAATTGAATTGATTTTATTATTCTTCATTTTTAAACTTGGTGCCTTTATTATTAAAACGCTTTTTAGTGCATTTTCGAACAAGGTATGCTTACCCCAAACTCTTTGATCTCCCAAATGCCAACCGTGATCGCCCCAGATAACCACGATGGTATTTTTATCTAACCCGGAGGATTTTAGTTCTTGCATTAATTTTCCTACTTGGGCATCGATATAACTTATGGAGGCCAAATATGCGTGTTTTAATTTTCGAGCATAAGCTTCGGAAACCGATTTTGAAAGACTTGCTTTTTCCTCGCCCAAGGCGTATTGATTGAATTCCCCACTTTCATGTAGACTTTTCAAATTTATGTTTTCCGGAATATTCGGATTATCACTTATCGGAAGGGAATCTCTATCATACAAATCCCAATACTTTTTGGGGGCGTTGAAAGGTAGGTGTGGCTTAAAAAATCCCACTCCCATAAAAAATGGTTTATTTTTATCTTTCATTTCCTGTAGTTTTGAAATGGCAAGATTCGTGGTATTTCCATCGGGATATCCTTCATCATTGACTTCGCCAGCTTCATAAGGTTTTACCTGTTTTTTCAGGCTCTGGCGATTTTCGCCATTAGCGTATCCAAAAAAAGCGTTCCAACCAGTCTTCCATTTTCCACTATCAAAAATTAATTCATCCCAGCTATATGGAAGCTCCCTTTTAGTTGAGGGGTTTTCTTCGTACCCATATACCAGACCATCGGCAGAATGGCTAATTTTTCCTATACCAACGGTGTAGTACCCATTTCTTTTAAGCTGGTGGATAAAAGATTCCGGATTTTCTTCTTCCGCCCTGTTCGATAATTCATTGACCATGACATCATTGGAAAGTTGACCCATACTTGCAGGTCGCATACCGGTAATAAGACTATAACGCGAGGCCCCGCAGGTAGGCACCTGTACGTAGTGATTGGTAAAAATAACACCTTCTGAAGCTAGTTTATCCAAATTGGGTGAGTGTACAATACTGTTACCATAACAGCGTAGATCTGGCCTTAGGTCATCAATGGCGATAAAAAGAACATTAGGTTGGATGCTTATTTCAGAGGTGCAATTCGTAAATAAAAAACCAGTGAGAATAATCCAAAACAAATTGATAGTACTACTTTTATATATCATTTCTAGGAACAATAAAACCGATTTCTACGAAGGGCGAAAAAGTCGGTACACTTAAATTTCTTCTCTATATCATTTTTAAAATAAGGTGCGGGAGAATAGACTGCGGGACAGGCTTCAATCCATTTGATTACAAAATCAAAGACATGCCGAGCACCGGCGCGAGATCCGAAGTGAAACAACTCTCGCGTTTCCGCACTCGAGCTGTTTTGTAGCCCCGGCAAGAATCGAACTTGCATCTAAAGTTTAGGAAACTTCTATTCTATCCATTGAACTACGGGGCTATTCCGAAAAATGGAAGCGTAAATTAGCAAAATCATAGAATGCAGACAACCCTTGTAGCCAGGTAAGCAAAACTAATGGCAAATGGTCCGGGTTTTGTCCATAGGAGTGTCATAAAGTAGCCAATATGGCAAAAGTATTTTAACTACCAGATCCATAAAGTACGAAAGAAGTCATTCATGAGGCCTAGCCTCTTCAAAACTGATTCAAGGAAGTTAATTTCAGGCCAGTTGATCCCCTGACCAGCGGATCATATACCTTATCTCCGTTGGCTCCGTTGGTCAGTACTACCAAGGCATTTTTATGTTGAGTGTCCATCAGGGCCATCCCTTTGAAATACCGGGTTTCACAGGTGTGAAAGGTTATGGTGTTGCCGGTGGTGGTCTCCAAGCCCCAACCTAATCCCCAGTTTATAATAGGGCCTACTTGAGCAGTAGCGGTTAGCAGGGATCTTTGTAAACTAGTAGTAATAGACAGTGCGCCACCATCATCATCGATCATTGCCCTTAGGACCTTGGCATAATCCAAGACCGTGGTGACCAGACTTCCTGCCGCATTAGGGTAAAGAAAAACCGGTAGAGGAGGTAGATTGGATTCAATACTGGGATAAACCTCGGTGACTTTCCTGAAATTCCAATCGGATAGATCACTGCCTTCACGATCAGCTATGGCCTGCATGGCTGATCCAATACGAGCGCCGTAGTCATCACCCTGAGAGCCGTCATTCTTGTAGCCGGGCACCATACGATTGTACAAGGTGCTATTATACGAAAAAGTGCTATCATGCATCTCAAGGGGGTCAAAAATGTGATCTCGAACATAGCGGGCATAACCTTTTCCAGTCAGTTTTTCTGTTACCCGCTGCAGCCAAACATAGCCCTCACCGGAATAGCTAAATCCTGCACCCGGCTGGAATCGCAGTGTCAGCTTATCTCCTTTGCTGAATCTCCAGTTTTGTAATCCTGAACTGTGACTGAGTACGTGTCGGGCGGTAATGCTGTGGGCTTGTGGAATTTCTTGAAGGTCTTTTAAGGGAAAATATTCCATCAATGGACGATCCCAGTTCAAAACTCCTTGTTCCTTTAACTGCAAGGTGGCAATGGCGGCAATGGGCTTGGCTAAGGATCCTGCTTCGAAGGTCGGTTCCTCCTGTTGAGCGGCGGGCTCCAGGTTCTCACTATGTCTCCAAGTGGTTCCGCTCTGATCGATGACAGCCATACTCAAAGCGGTCAAACCCTGTTTCTCAAGCTGTTGGGGCAAAGATTTCAATAATGCTGCTGAAGGAATCCAGGATTTGGTTGAGTTCCGAAGTCCAAGGCTATAGCCGTAGTCCAGGCTGTGGCCCCATAGGGGAGTTAACATAGCTAATGATGCTGCTGTTTTTACAAATTTTCTGCGGTTACAGGGCGTAAATCCGGTATTTTCAGTCATAGGAGAAACGGTCTTCAATGCAATGATGCTCTGGGAACAAAATTAGTTTCATTCTGATGGGTAAATGACCCTGCCGGAGATCAGGGATTCGTAACTTTAAACTATGGAGTTGGACCTTTATCAGATAAATGCTTTTAGTCAGGAACCTTTTGGAGGCAATCCGGCGGCTGTAGTATTCTTGGAGCAATGGTTACCGGAGACCACCATGCAGCGCATTGCTCAAGAGAACGCCCTGGCCGAAACCGCTTTTTTAGTTGCTGAAAATGATCACTTTCATATCCGGTGGTTTACCCCGGAGATCGAAATGGATCTTTGTGGTCATGCCACCCTGGCTGCTGCCTATGCCCTGGTACGCTATCGCGGTTATCAACACCATATCGTACGTTTTTCCTCAGCTTCTGGCGATCTCAATGTTCTTATTAAGGATAATCTATTTACTCTGGACTTCCCCTCACGACCACCAATGGAGTTGGAATTGCCAGAAACCATTGGCGGGGGATTTAATTTGAAGCCCCTGCTAACTCTTAAATCCCGGGATTACATTCTGGTATTTGACCGTGAAGAGGACATCCGGAAAATAAATGTAGATCCTGACATATTGAATCAAATCAATATTGACCCCGGGGCCATTGTGATAACGGCCCCCGGAGACCAGGTGGATTTTGTTTCCAGAGTGTTTACTCCTCAGGCCAGTATATTCGAGGATCCCGCTACTGGTTCCACTCACTGCTCGTTAATTCCCTGGTGGAGTAATAAGCTGGGCAAATCAAAACTAACCGCTTTGCAATTATCGGATCGACAGGGGTACTTTGAATGTGAAGACCTCGGTCTTAGGGTGATGATCTCCGGGCAATGCCATCCTTACCTAGCAGCCAAGATTTATATTTAGGGTTGATCCACCCCATTCAGTAACCCATTCTGCAAAGACCTACTGCTGTTATGAATACCCCTTATTGGGATGAGGACAAGTAATTGGGGTACATGGAAAAATGGATCTTTGCCACCTTATCATAGATCGCTTGGCGCAGTTCTTCAATATGCTGTTTACGCAGGGCGGAAACAAAGACACTTTGTGCCTGTTGACTTAGGAAGGTAGCCTTCAATTGGTCCAGCCCCACCGGGTCCTCCAGATCATACCGTTTTTGGAACTGACCGTTAATGCGATCAATTTTGTTGTAGGCTAATATAGTGGGCTTATCCTCCCCGCAAATTTCCAATAGGGTCTTATTTACGATGTCTATTTGTTCTTCAAATGCAGGATGACTTATGTCTACTACATGAACCAGTACATCAGCTTCTCGAATCTCGTCCAGGGTAGATTTAAAAGCTTCTATAAGATGATGTGGCAATTTTCTAATAAAGCCCACGGTATCTGAAATCAAAAAAGGAACCTGATTCACCACCATTTTTCTGACGGTAGAGTCCACTGTGGCAAAAAGCTTATCTTCAGCCAGTACGTTGGCTTTGGTCAATAAACGCATCAGGGTACTCTTGCCTACATTGGTATATCCCACCAATGCTACTCTGACCATGTTCCGGCGGGATTTTCTTTGAGTGGCCTGTTGTTTCTCTATCTTATCGAGTTTTTTACGCAACACCGTTATTTGGTTGCGGATATTCCGTCGGTCCGTTTCAATTTCCTTTTCACCGGCCCCACCCCTGGTAGCCGTTCCACCTCTTTGGCGCTCCAGGTGAGTCCACATACGGGTAAGCCTGGGTAATAAATATTGGAAACGGGCCAGTTCTACTTGAGTCTTTGCTTGGGAGGTTTGCGCTCTTTTCAGGAAAATATCCAGTATAAGCAAACTGCGGTCGTATATTTGGCACTTCACGATGCGCTCTAAATTCCGTAGTTGGGAGGGTGTAAGGTCATCATCAAATATGATCTTATCGATATTTTCGGCCTTTATGTAGGCCTTGATCTCCTCCAGTTTTCCTTTACCAACAAAGCTTTTTACATCCGGTCGCTCCAGTTTTTGGGTAAAATGTTGACGCACCTCGACACCCAAAGTTGAGGCCAGGAACTCAAGCTCACTAAGGTACTCCTTGGCTTGTTCCTTAGTCTGATGCTGATTAACCAGAGCCACCAGAACAGCCGTTTCTTTCTTGGGTGCCGTTGTATGAAGCTTTTTCAAATGTTATAAGGTGTTAAGATATTCCAGTAGCGCCTCTATTTGTTGTTGGTCCAATTCAGATTCATATCCCCTCATCAGACCCTTGCCCTGCTGGATCCGTAAGATTTTCTCCTCATTACTTAGAGCGCTTGTAGTTAGATCCGGGGCCTTGTACAATCCCTTCTTGCCGTCTTCTCCATGACAATCAACACACAGTTTGGTGTATACTTGTTTGCCCACATCACCACTACTGCTTATTTCAATAGGATCTCGTTTAAACTTATAGCTTTGAGTTTCTGCGATTCCGTAAATATAGACGATGATTAAAACGGATAACAGCGCCAAAAGTTCCTTGTGCCGTTTCAGGCCCACAATACCCAGCGGTATGGCCAAGATTACCAGTATCAATTTGATCCACAAATAACTTTCAATACCCGATTTAAGGGTCATCATATAGATCCCGGTAGCCACAATGAGCAATCCCAATATCATATCGGCCACCTTAGTTTTACTTCGTATTCTATCCAGCAGCTCCAATCTGTTGGCCAGCAGCAAAACAGTCTTGAAAATCATAAAAAGTAAAAAAACGATCACCACCGTGAGGTGTAAATGGCGCATTCCAATTTCCATATTATTAATTGGTTAGTTTGTGAGTCAAAAATAACGTATTCTTCGGCAATATGTAGTAAATTTTTGGAAGCTATTCGCTATATGATTAACACCTAAATAGTCCGGTGAGAGTTTTAATTTTTATCAATACTTCCTGGAACATTGTCAATTTCCGATCAGGCTTGATCAAGGCCCTGCAAAATCGTGGGTTTGAGGTGCTCGCATTGGCCCCGGAAGATGACCATAGTGCACGTCTGCCGGCAATGGGGGTATCATATCATCCCATTGCTATGGACAACAGCGGCACCAATCCGGTAAGAGAGTTAGCCCTCATCCAAAGGATTTCCAAAATTTACCGACAGTTAAGACCGCAGGTGGTGCTGCACTACACCATCAAGCCTAATATTTACGGCTGCATGGCGGCCCGCTGGAATAATATTCCTTGTATCAATAATGTAAGCGGGCTGGGCACTTCCTTTTTAGTCAATTCCTGGAAGCATTTTCCCATAAAAATGATGTATCGGAATGTACTGAAATACCCGCACAAGATCTTCTTTCAAAACAGCCGTGACTTGCAACAATTTGAAAATTGGGGTCTACTGAAAAAACCCAACTATGAAGTAATACCGGGTTCCGGGGTGAACACAGACTATTTTAAACCTGCCGAGGGGCCGTTGAATCAGCCTTTCACCTTCTTAATGATGGCCCGCCTATTAGTAGAAAAGGGTGTTAGAGAGTATGCCTTAGCTTCGGAAATAATGTTGGCCAAAGGGCTTAAAATGCGTTGTATACTGGCCGGGAATCCTGAAATTGATCATCGCCGAGGTATTCCTTCCACCGAACTGCAGAAATGGGTCGAAAAGGGATTTGTAGAATATTTAGGGGAAGTCTCTGACGTCAGACCTCTAATCGGAAAATCCCAGGCAGTTGTCTTACCCAGTTATCGTGAAGGGCTGCCAAAATCACTATTGGAAGCCGCAAGTATGGCTAAACCAGTTATTGCTACCAAAGTCCCCGGGTGTACAGATGTTGTAAAAGACCAAATTAACGGCTTACTTTGCGAACCGAGAAATGCCTGGGACTTGGCGGAAAAGATGGAACGATTATACCACATGTCCAACCCGGAGTTGCAGCAACTTGGGAATGCAGGCCGTAAATTGGCCCAAAATGAATTTGAAGAAAATCTGGTTATAGAGAAGTACCTGAAAACAATCCAGCATATCCTTGACCAATAAGTTATGAAATTTACAGAAACGGGCTTTGATGGACTTTGGGAAATAAAACCCTCCATTTTTGAAGACCATCGGGGTTATTTTATGGAATCTTTTCAGTCAAGGCTTTTTCGTGACGTTGGAATTACCGACCCTTTTGTGCAAGACAATCAATCTTTTTCCAAAAAGGGAGTTCTGAGGGGATTGCATTTCCAAAAAGCTCCCCATGAGCAGGGCAAATTGGTCAGTGTAACCTCGGGCTCGGTCCTGGATGTAGTGGTGGATCTGCGACCAGATTCCGATACTTTTGGGAAGTACTATAAATGCCTGTTGGACAATCGCCAACACAACATGTTGTTCGTGCCGGCAGGTTTTGCTCATGGGTTTCTGGCTCTGGAGGACAGTCTTTTTACCTATAAGTGCACGGAATTCTACCACAAACAAAGTGAAATGGGAATATTCTGGAATGATCCGCAATTGAATATTGACTGGGGTGATCTTTCCAATCCCATCATTTCGGAAAAGGACCGGGCCTTGCCCGGTTTTCAGGAGGTAGTGGAAATACTGGCACACGGTTAAATTCTTACTATTTTAGCAATAATGAATTACCCTTATTCTAGAAAAGCGCTGTCATTGTTGATATGTCTGACATGGTTTTCAGCTGTTTTGGTGCTGAGCTCCTGTCGTGCCTATAAGGAAAACCTGATGTTACAAATTGACGAGGACGACTATCAATCGCTCAACCCACTAGTAGACGTAGCTCAGGAATCATACATCATTCAGACGCACGATAAGATAGAGATCACCGTGTACACCAATAAAGGAGAGCAATTGATCGATCCTAACCGGGTTTTGCAAAGTGAACCCTCCACTTCAGAACCTGAAAAACCCCATTATACAGTTGGTGAGGACGGAAAGGTAAATTTACCCATATTGGGTGAGGTGGCGCTGATTGGAAAGAGCCTGGCTCAAGCCAATCAATTGTTGGCCGAGAGGTATAGTGTGTATTACAAAAGCCCCTATGTAAAGACTACCTTCATCAATAAAAGAGTGGTGGTACTAGGAGCATCAGAAAAAGTAATCCCGCTACCAAATGAAGGAATGAACCTGTTAGAAGTTCTTGCTTTAGCGGGGGGGTTAAATGAAAATGGCAAAAGCCACAATATACGTCTTATTCGAGGAGACCTGGCCAACCCTCAAGTAGCCATTGTCGATTTATCTTCTTTGGAAGGGATGAAACAAGCCAATTTACAGGTGTATCCCAACGACATCATTTATATAGAACCGGCTAATCGGCCCTTTGCCGCGTTAAGGGATTTTTCCCCCATTTTGGTGGCTTTTACCTCTGTTTTGGCCTTAATTGTCGCTCTTACTCGTTAACTTGCTGTTATTGTGAGTACCGATCCGTTTGAAATCGATTACCAAAAGAGAGTTGTACAGCCGGAGAGCCATTTATTGAGCGATCTGGACCTGGAAAAACTTTATACCGTACTCAGAAAGAGCTGGGTTTGGATCCTGTTGATCGTCGTGAGTACCAACCTCTCCGCATACCTAGTGATAAGGTGGACAAAACCGCTTTTTGAAAGCTATTCCGATCTGAAACTAAACATTAAGAATGATGCCAGTTTGTTGGGTATATTGGAGGTAAATGAAGAGCAAAATCTGACAAATTTGTCGGGTGAAATCGAGCTGCTAAAATCCAAACTTTTCTTTGATAAAGTTATTCGTACCCTGGATCTTAACATTAGCTACTATTCGGTAGGAAATATCCTGGAAGACGAGAAATATCACAGTCCCCCCTTTAGGGTGGAATATCAGCTCTTCGATAACCGGGCTTTTGACAAAACATTTACTGTGGCCATTCGCAATGCCAAGGAATATAGCCTGGGCTATCCGGAGGGATATCCGCAGGGGAATGCCGTTTACCAATTTGGAGAAACTATCGAGACCGACCATTTCAAATTAAAGCTATTGCTTAATCAGGAGCCGGAAGAATTGGACGATAGTCAGTTGTATAGTTTTAAAATAAACAGCGCCAACAGCCTTATCCGGTACCTGGAATCTAACCTTGAAGTGGAGCCCTTAAACCTCAATGCCAACACCATTCGGATTTCATTTAAGGATCACAATAAATACAAAGCCCGTGACCTGGTCAATGCCATTGATACTATATACCTTACTTATACCAAAGAACAGAAAAACAAGGCCAATCGCCAGAAGATAGATTTCCTGGACCAACAGTTGTTGTTGACTCAAGCTCGTTTGCAAGACTACGAGAATTACTTTGAGAGCTTCACCATAAAAAATAAGACTACGGATGTGCAGTCCGACTTAAGCAATACCATTAAGGCCATCTCCGAACTAGACTCTCAGCGTCTGGCCTTGCAGAAAAAATTAACGGACATCGAACAGCTACAGGCCTCTCTGTTGGATGAGGATCGAAAGTCCGAAGCGCCTTTGGGTTATTCTCACTATAATCCCGAGATCAACGCGGTATTGACGCAACTGGATCAACTTATGGAAGAAAGAGAGATTCTTATGATCTCTTATAATGAGAATACCTTTGCAGTTACTAAAAAAGATCAGGAAATCGCGCTGGCCCAAGAAAACCTGCAGGGACTGCTGGCCGCCTATCAGCGGGAATTGCAAAGCGAACAGCTGGTGATCAGCTCCAAAAAAATAACCTTGGATGGGCGATTGCGTCAATTACCCGCTCAGGGAACTGAATTCAGCAGCAATCAAAGGAATTTTACTCTGTACGAGGAGTTTCTGTTGACCCTTATGAAATTAAAAGCCGACTTTCAGATAGCTCAGGCAGGTACGGTAACGGATTTCGTGATACTTTCTGCGGCAGTCCTGCCACAAAATCCCGTTTCCCCCAATAAGCTGATTGTATACGGCATTGGATTTGTTAGTGGTTTCATAATCAGTCTGCTGTTTGTGAGTGTGCGTTACTTGATGCACAATAAAATCACCAGCATGAATGAAATCGAACAGCTTACCAACTTGCCGTTGTTGGGTGTAGTACCACACTACGATAAAGAGAAAATGGAGGTGAGTAAGCTGATAATTAATCGTAATCCAAAATCGCCGGTTAGCGAGAGTTTAAGGACCATTCGTACTAACATGGAGTTTCTGCGGGTCCATCAAACCAACAAGATCATTTCCGTAACCTCAACAGTGAGCGGTGAGGGCAAGACTTTTATAGCCATTAATCTGGGAGGCATTATCGGGCTCTCCAAACAAAAGGTATTACTGGTGGATATGGATATGCGCCGTCCGAAAATTCATGCTGCCTTCGGCATGGAAGCCCTTCAGAAAGGCCTCTCCACCATATTGATCAATAAACATCAGTATCAAGAGTGCATACAGGAAACTGAATTGGAGAATTTACATTATTTGCCAGCGGGCCCTACCCCACCTAACCCTTCAGAACTGTTGCTCGGTGACGAAGTGGACGAGTTATTCAAAAAACTAAAGGAGACCTATCAAACAATCATACTGGATACACCCCCGGTAGGTCTGGTAACTGATGGCATTTTAGCCATGAAAAAAGCAGATGTTCCCATTTATGTTATCCGCGCCGACTATTCCAGAAAAGACTTCATCAATTCCTTGAATAGATTGGCAAAAACCAATAGGTTTAATAACCTCTCCATAGTATTGAATTCGGTACAAACCAGCGGTAAAAGAGGCTACGGGTATGGCTATGGTTATGGAAACGGATATTATGAGTAAACTATAGAGGGATCCACTCCTGTGCTTACATTATTTAAGAAAAAGACCTTCGATAAAAGCGTCCGTCCCATGATGGTGGATGTGCATTCTCATTTGATACCGGGAATAGATGATGGAGTCAAGACCATGACTGATTCGTTGGATATTTTGCAACGAATGTCAGACCTGGGCTACCAAAAGGTGATCACTACACCACATGTCATGCATGATTTTTATCCGAACACCTCCATGGACATTTTAAAACGGGTACAGGTATTGCAGCAAAGAGTGGATGCTGTAGGTATTGATCTGGAGGTAGAGGCTGCAGCAGAATACTATTTGGATGAGCATTTCATCCAATTGTTGGACCAAAAGTCTGATTTATTAACCTTCGGTGACAATTACATGCTGTTCGAAACTTCTTTTCTAAATGAACCTGCTTATTTGCGACAGGGCATTTTTAAGATCATTTCCAATGGAATGAAGCCGGTTTTGGCGCATCCTGAAAGGTATTTATTCCTGCAAAACAACCCGGAAATCATTGAAGACCTGGTAGAAAGAGGTGTACTGCTACAGGTGAACACCATTTCGCTCAGCGGATACTACAGTAAGGAGGCTAGAAAGTTGGCGGAGAACTTGATTGACAAAAAAATGATAAGTTTTTTGGGTACAGATTGTCACAATGCCAAACACCTAAAAGCTATGGTTGAAACCATAGAAACGCGGTACTTTGCCAAGGCCATGCAATTGCCTTTGTTAAATAATTTTCTTTAATGACCAGAAACTCTAAACGCAGGAAAATACAGGACCTGATCCGATTATTCGAGGATCACCTAAACAAGCAATCTGCTCAATTCTTTGAATTAGAAGATCTGGAAAGGATCTTTAATTTTTATAATGATCACGGCCGTTATAAGAAATCGTTGAAAGCCTGTGAAGTTGGACTTGAATTGTATCCCTTTTCCGTAGACCTTATATCTATGAAATGTCAGGCCTTGGTCAACCTCAACCAATTTCACCAGGCCTTGGAATTGTTGGAAAAAGCACTTTCCATGCAGCCTCATGATGTGGAGCTGCTCACTCTAAAAGCACATATTTTGTCACTGACAAGCCAGACTGCGGAAGCTGTTGAAACCTTACAGCAAGCTCTGGAATTTGCCAACTACCAAGAGGAGATATACTACCAGATGGGTTTGGCTCACCAGCAAGCGGGTCAATATGAAGAGGCCATTGCTGCTTATAAAAAAGCTGTAGAGAATAACTTACAGCATGAGGGGGCATTATATGAACTCGCTTATTGTTTGGACGTAGTGGGAGCTCTTAAAGATAGCCTGGGATACTACCAAAAATTCATTGACCAAGATCCTTACTCCCATCTGGGATGGTACAACCTAGGTATAATCTATCATAAATTGGGGGAGAACGAACAGGCAGTTTCCGCATATCAATATGCTATTTTAATTAAAGACGATTTTGCCTCGGCACATTTCAATCTCGGCAATGCTTTTATGAGTTTGGAAGACTTTCCCAAGGCACTCAATGCCTACCGCCAAACCGCCGATCTAGAAGGCCCTTCGGCCGAAACCTATTATTGTATAGGTGAAGCTTATGAAAAACTTGAACACTTCGACTTATCCCTGAAGTATTATCGCAAAGCCTATAAACTGGATAACTTTTACGACGATGCTCTTTTTGGCATGGGCAAATGCTTACATGCACAAACCAAATGGTACGAAGCCACACATTTTTTTAAAAAGGCCCTGAAACTTAATCCCGACAACGAAGTATACTGGTTAGCGTTGGCAGAATCGGAATACCGGGTGGGAAATTTGGTGTCAAGTATAGAGGCCTATCAGCAAGCAGCGCGTTTAGAACCTGAGAATCATCAGATCTGGCTGGACTGGTCGTTTCTGTATTACGAACAGGGTGATTATCATAGGTCATTGGAGCTAATACTAGACGGAATTGAAGAGAGTCCCACTGAAGCCGGCCTTTATTACCGTTCCGTAGCTTATTTTATCGCTGCCGGGAAATACAAGGAAGGCTTGGCTTATTTGGAAAATGCGTTAATTTTGAATTTCGAAAAGCACCACGAGCTCTTTGATTTCTATCCAAAGCTGATAAATCAAAAAGCTTTGCTGAAAATAATCGACCAATACAGACCTGAAGAGTAACATGAACTACACCTTGAATGGGATTCCGGAAAGAACTAAAAAACCCCGGCAATTTGGCTTTACTATGGTAATGGACAAAGGCCTAAGTCTTCGGGAAATTGACGATTTTCTGGAGCTGTGTGGCGACCATGTAGATATTGTCAAATTGGGCTGGGGCACCAGCTACGTAACTCCCAATCTTAAAGAGAAGCTGAACAAATATCGTGAGCACAACATTCCCACCTATTTTGGCGGTACTCTTTTCGAAGCTTTTGTGGTACGCAATCAATTTGATGATTATCGAAAAATTCTGGACAAATACGATATGACTTTTGCGGAAGTGTCGGACGGGTCTATTGAATTGGAACACCAGGTAAAATGTGATTACATTCATAAACTAAGCTCGCAAGTTACCGTTTTGTCCGAGGTGGGTTCCAAAGATGTTGAAAAGATCATCCCCCCTTATAAATGGATAAAATTAATGCAGGCGGAATTGGATGCGGGTGCCTGGAAAGTAATTGGAGAAGCCCGGGAAGCCGGTAATGTAGGTCTTTTCAGATCTACAGGAGAGGTTCGGAGTGGTCTGGTACAGGAAATCCTGACTAAGATACCTTTTGAAAAGATCATATGGGAAGCGCCTCAAAAGTCACAACAAGTATGGTTTATAAAACTGCTGGGTGCTAATGTAAACTTAGGCAACATTGCTCCCAACGAAGTGATACCCCTTGAGACCATTCGACTGGGATTGAGAGGAGATACCTTTAATCATTTTATTAATAACGCGGATTCCAGCGTACAACCCTAACTTTGAAAACCAAGAGCCAAAAGATCCTGCTGTTCCTGAAAGGGATAGGCATGGGAAGCGCCGATATTGTGCCTGGTGTATCCGGAGGTACTATTGCCTTTATAACCGGGATTTATGAAGAGTTGCTGGCCAGCATTAAAGCAGTGGATTTCGATGCGCTTAAGCTTTTGCTAAAAGGCAATTTCAATGCCTTCTGGTTGAAGATCAACGGGAGTTTCTTGCTGATCCTAGTGTCGGGGATCGTGGTCAGCTTGTTCTCCCTGGCCCGGGCTATAAGTTATTTTCTGGAGCATCATCACATACAGCTTTGGTCCTTCTTCTTTGGTCTTATCCTGATATCCGCTCTGGTAGTTAGCCGGGATATCTCAAAGTGGGATCCTAAAATCATCCTGGCCCTGCTGGCCGGCGTGGTGGCCGCCTATTTGATCACTGAAGCTGTACCCGCAACTACTCCCAACAGTTATCTGCTGATTTTCTTGTCCGGTGCTGTAGCCATTTGTGCCATGATATTACCGGGAATATCAGGCAGTTTTATTCTCTTGCTACTGGGTAAATACAGCTTTATCCTGGAAGCACTGAAAGAATTTAATTTGCCAGTCATATTATTGTTCGTTTTGGGATGTGCCACTGGGCTACTCTCGTTTTCACGGGTAGTAAGTTGGATGCTGAACAAATTTCGAAACCTGACGGTGGCCACGCTGGTGGGTTTTATGCTTGGCTCCCTAAACAAAGTATGGCCTTGGAAAGAAACTATGACTACCTACCTTGATCGCTATGGTGAAGTTCAACCCCTGACTGAGAAAAACATATTGCCTACCACTTATCAAGCGTTGGGCTTTGAACCTCATATCTGGGAGGCTGTTCTATTTTTGGCTTTGGGAGTAGCTCTGGTGGCGTTTTTAGAAAAGGTTGCTCAAAGGATGCAGTCATGACCGGCAATCGCAGGCTATTCGGACTAATTGGGAAACCTCTGGACCATTCCTTCTCCCAGCGGTATTTCACGGAAAAATTTAAATCATTGGGCTTGGAAGATCACCTCTACCAGCTTTTTGAACTGTCCAACATCGAGGAGGTAGAAGCGCTTATTGCGGAGCATCCGCAGCTTGTAGGGTTGAATGTAACCCTTCCCTACAAGAAACAAGTAATAGACTTCTTGACGGATCTTAGTCCGGAGGCTCAAAGAATCGGAGCGGTCAATACCATCAAATTTAACCCGGATGACCTTCGGGTAGGGTACAATACAGACTATCACGGTTTTTATCAGTCCTTAAAGACCTGGCTGGGAAGTTCCACTCCCAAAAACGCATTGGTATTGGGCACCGGAGGGGCTTCAATGGCCGTTACCTGTGCCTTGGAAGATCTTGGTATGGACATTACCCCAGTCAGCAGAAAGCCCTCCGAGGAGGTCATAAGCTACCAGCAGTTGAAAGAATTGGATCTGCGGAACTTTGAGCTGATCGTTAATACTACACCACTGGGTATGGCACCCCATATTACCACACTTCCCGACATAAGGTATGAACAGATCGGGAGGGATCATTTCCTTTATGACCTGGTTTACAACCCCCAAGTCACAGCATTCATGAAACAAGGAAAGCAACAGGGAGCACAAGTAAAAGGGGGCCTGGAGATGTTGCAGCTTCAAGCCGAAAAAGCCTGGGATATCTGGACCACATAAACTCGTAATTCGTAAATTTAAGTTGTGTCATTTCAATTAACCTCCAAATACCAGCCTACTGGCGATCAACCGCAAGCCATCCATCAACTCACCGAAGGAACACTTGCTGGCTTACCCCATCAAACTTTGTTGGGGGTAACCGGTAGCGGAAAAACCTTTACGATAGCCAATGTTATCCAAAATATTGACAGGCCTACTCTAGTACTAAGTCATAATAAGACTTTGGCCGCTCAACTGTATGGAGAATTCAAGCAGTTCTTTCCTGACAACGCCGTGGAGTACTTTATTTCTTATTACGACTACTACCAACCGGAAGCTTATCTACCAACCACCAATTTGTATATCGAAAAAGATCTTTCCATAAATGAGGAGATTGAGAAACTGCGCTTAAGTGCTACCAGCTCGTTGCTTAGCGGCAGACGTGATGTGATCGTAGTGGCCTCCGTAAGCTGCATTTATGGTATCGGCAATCCCGAAGAGTTTGGCAAAAACGTGATCCGGCTGCAGGAGGGTGATATCGTATCTCGTAATCAGTTTCTGCTGTCCCTGGTAGAGATTTTATACAGCCGCACTGAGGCAGAATTCAAGAGAGGCAACTTCCGTGTAAAAGGCGACACTGTTGATATTTTCGTAGCCTATGCGGACTTCGCATACCGCGTTATCTTTTGGGGCGATGAGGTTGAAAGTATCCATCGGATTGACCCGCAAACCGGGAAGAAATTGAACGATGAGCGCATCGTTACCATATTTCCTGCCAATCTTTTCGTGACTGGAAAAGATTTGCTTCATGTGGCTATAAGGGAAATCCAGGACGATTTGGTCGCTCAAATATCCTACTTCGAATCGGAACAAAGATTTCCGGAGTCCAAGCGCATTAAAGAACGCACCGAGTTTGACATGGAAATGATGCGGGAATTGGGCTATTGCTCAGGAGTGGAAAATTACTCCAGGTACTTCGACCGCCGGCAACCAGGGGCCCGGCCGTTTTGTTTGCTGGACTACTTTCCTGATGATTTTGTGATGGTTATTGACGAAAGTCACGTTACCATACCTCAAGTAAGAGCCATGTGGGGAGGGGACCGCAGCCGTAAGGTAAACTTGGTGGATTATGGTTTTCGTCTGCCCTCGGCTTTAGACAATCGTCCCTTAACTTTCAATGAATTCGAAAGTATGGTTAACCAAGTCATTTACGTAAGTGCCACGCCCGGAGACTATGAATTGCACAAATCGGAGGGAGTAGTAGTAGAACAAGTAATCCGACCAACTGGCTTGCTGGACCCGCTAATCGAAGTGCGGCCTTCGCGTAATCAGATCGATGACCTTATGGAAGAAATAGACAATTCTGTAGGCCGTGAAGAAAGAGTATTAGTCACTACACTCACCAAAAGAATGGCGGAGGAATTGACCAAGTTTCTGGAAAGAGCGGGGATAAAATGTCGTTATATCCATTCGGAGGTTAATACATTGGACCGGGTTGAGATCTTGCGAGAACTTCGATTGGGAGTATTTGATGTGCTGGTAGGAGTAAATCTTTTGCGGGAGGGACTAGACCTTCCAGAGGTGGCGTTGGTGGGTATATTGGATGCCGACAAAGAAGGCTTTTTGCGCAATGAACGATCGCTCATACAGACTATCGGCAGGGCCGCCCGTAACGTCAACGGCAGGGTGATCATGTATGCCGACAAAATCACCAAAAGTATGAAAAAGGCCATAGATGAAACCCATCGACGGCGCAATCTGCAAACTTCTTATAATGAAGAGCACCACATAACCCCAGAGACTGTAATCAAATCCAGGGATGCTATACTGCAACAAACCAAGGTAGCGGATTCCAAAAAAAGTGTTAGAAATTACTATGTGGAATCGGAGGACTCAGGCTTAGCTTCCGATCCGGTGGTAGCTTATATGAATAAACCGGATATTGAGAAACTGCTGGATAAAAACCGCAAGGCTATGGAGAAGGCCGCTAAAGATCTTGATTTTATAGAAGCGGCCCGGCTACGTGACGAGATAATTGAGCTACAAAAAATGCTGGATAAAAAATAATGGGGCCAGGCCCCATTATCTTAATACTTTCTTAACCAGCACTGGAAAAACGGCGGGAAACTTCCTCCCAATTAACCACATTCCAAAAAGCCTGAATATACTCCGGCCTCTTGTTTTGATAATTTAGGTAATAGGCATGCTCCCAGACATCTATTCCCAATATGGGTGTACCCTTGGTCTCCGCCACATCCATTAAAGGATTATCTTGGTTGGCAGTGGAACTCACCACCAAACCCCCGGATCCATCTACACTTAACCAAGCCCAACCCGACCCGAAACGGGTGGCCGCAGCTTTAGAGAAGGATTCCTTGAAATTGTCAAACGATCCAAAAGCGCTGTCAACGGCCGCGGCCAGATCGCCGGAGGGGGTTCCTCCACCATTAGGAGACAGTATCTCCCAGAACAGGTTGTGATTGTAATATCCGCCGCCATTATTTCTAACTGCAGTATTTCCGCTGACATTGGATAGTATCTCTTCTATGGATTTACCCTCCAGGTCGGTTCCGCTGATAGCATTATTCAGATTATTGGTATAACCGGCATGATGTCGATCATGGTGGATTTCCATGGTTCTAGCATCAATATGAGGCTCCAGCGCATCGAACGCATAAGGCAAATCAGGTAATTCAAAGGCCATAATTAATGTCGATTTTTTGGTGAAAAATATGTAAAGTGGTGTGCTAAATATACTAATTTCTCATGTCCCGAAAAAAGTCCTCAATAAGGAGTTTGCAGGGTCCAGACATCAACCCGGACGACAGTTCCGTTTTAGGGTGAAGAATGTGGTTATCGCCAGTCTGCCATTTGGTAAATCCCTTGTCCGGGTCATGAGCCGCAAATACTAGACGCTTCAATTGTGACCATGCGATGGCGCCTGCGCACATTAAGCACGGTTCCAGAGTCACAAATAACGTGCATTCTGTTAAGTACTTTGCACCTAAGTAGTTGGAGGCCGCCGTTACCGCCAGGATCTCCGCATGGGCAGTTACGTCTTGAAGGGTTTCGGTTTCGTTATGAGCCTTTGCTACTATCTTTTGTCCACATACTACAACCGCACCCACAGGTATCTCACCTTTTTCAGCAGCTTTTACCGCCTCCTTGTAGGCTAGTTTCATGTAGTGCTCGTCGCTGAATACACTAAAGTCCATGTACTATTGGAAAATGATCGATGCCATTATTTGTTGAGCGGTCTCTTGCCATTGGTCCTTCAATCCCGCGGCACAATGAAAAGTAAATACATAGGCCTGCTGATCTTTTATGGTGTATTGAACCCATGTATAGTCGTGCACCGGGGCTCGATTCTTGAAGGAATCAGGGTCGCCCTTTACGGTTGAAATGAATTCAAAAACAGCATACGATCGTCCGTTTATCTCCTTAACCTCCTCTTGAATAAAATTCACTTCGTCGAACAAATTTCGAATGTTATTCTGATAAAAGTCTTTAAGTAATTGGATGTCCTGGTCCCTCCAAGGGGTGGGATTAACATTTACCACCATATCCACCCGCCGATCAAATGAGGTATAACCAGCTTTGGGTGCCCGGTAGCTGATAATCTTATTGCGAATATCCTGTGCATTCATAGGAATAAAATCAGCTGGTATCATCAAAGTAATCTCTTTGTCCACCTCTATTTTGGCCAGTTCTATTTCCTGTGCGCGCACTAAGGTTGCACTGATTGAGATAAACATCAGGCTTAATAGCGTATTAGCCACTACTCTACTCCTACCCTTCATGAAATCTAAATTGATGTTAAAAAACATGAAACACTAACAAGTATTATTAAATTTGTGCCTCAAATTAAACAATAATATGTTTCGGACACATAATTGCGGTGAACTTCGATTAGAACACGTAAATAAGCAAGTAATATTATGTGGTTGGGTACAGAAGAAACGGGATAAAGGAGGGATGGTATGGGTGGATGTCAGAGACCGCTATGGACTCACACAGCTCATTTTCGAAGAAGGCAAAACCCCACCGGCAGTGCTCTCTGAAGTTGAAAAACTAGGAAGAGAATACGTTATTCAAGCCAAAGGTAAGGTTATTGAACGTTTGGCCAAGAATCTCAATATTCCTACGGGTGAAGTGGAGATTGCTGTAGACCAGCTGACTATACTCAACGCTTCCAAGATTCCTCCTTTTATTATTGAAGACCAAACCGATGGCGGAGAGGACCTGCGTATGAAATTCCGATACCTGGATCTGCGTCGAAATGTGGTGCGACAAAACCTTGAGCTTAGGCATCAAGTTAATCGAGCAACTCGAACTTACCTGGATGATCAAGGCTTCATTGATATCGAAACCCCTGTTTTGATTAAATCCACTCCGGAAGGAGCCCGGGATTTTGTGGTACCCAGCCGCATGAACCCCGGAGAATTCTATGCACTACCTCAGAGCCCCCAGACATTTAAACAGCTCCTGATGGTGAGTGGCTTTGATCGCTATTACCAAATCGTAAAGTGTTTCAGGGATGAGGACTTAAGGGCCGACCGGCAGCCGGAGTTCACCCAAATAGATTGTGAGATGTCTTTCGTGGAGCAGAGTGATGTATTGGCTACATTCGAAGGGTTAGTAAAACATCTATTCCAGGAAGTGAAGGGCATTCAATTAGAGGACTTTCCACGCATGGAGTACCGGCACGCTATGTCACAATATGGATCTGATAAGCCTGATACTCGATTTGGAATGTTGTTACAAGACCTTACTTCTAGGGTACAAGGAAAGGGCTTTAAGGTTTTTGACGAGGCTGAAGCCGTTATGGGGATTTGTGTTCCGGGAGCTGCTGAATACAGCAGAAAACAGTTGGATGAACTCACAGAGTGGGTGAAAAGACCACAAATCGGGGCCAAGGGTTTGGTGTATGTAAAATGCTTGCCCGACGGGAGTTACAAATCATCGGTTGATAAATTTTATCAGCAATCTGACCTACAAACATGGGCCGAGGTCGCAGGCGCTGGCAAAGGTGACCTAATGCTGGTTCTTTCAGGACCACTAAACCATACCCTAAAGGCATTGGGAGAACTGAGACTGGAAATGGGCAGGCGCCTGAATTTACTGGATGCTAATAATTTTCAGCCTTTATGGGTAGTGGATTTCCCCTTGTTGGAGTGGGATGAAGAAACACAACGCTATCACGCCATGCATCATCCCTTTACCTCACCTAAAATTGAAGACTTAGCCCTACTGGATTCCGATCCTTCCACAGTACGGGCCAATGCCTATGATTTGGTTATCAATGGGGTAGAGATTGGCGGGGGTTCTATTCGTATTCATGACCGGGATCTGCAACAAACTATGTTCCAGCATCTGGGATTTTCTGAAGCAGAAGCTAAGGCCCAGTTCGGTTTCTTAATGGAAGCTTTTGAATACGGGGCTCCTCCCCACGGAGGTATTGCCTTCGGGTTTGACCGGTTGTGCGCATTGTTTGGAAATGCAGACAGCATCAGAGATTTCATCGCCTTCCCCAAAAACAATGCAGGCCGCGATGTGATGATCGACACCCCCAGTACTATTGGTCAGGACCAACTAGAGGAACTGGGACTTAACCTCAAAAATTAACATAAAAAAAGGGCTGAATTTCAGCCCTTTTCGATGCTTCTAAGCGGTGGAAACCGCTGTTGCCTTACGTTCTGTAACGGGTTTGGACCGTTTATCTTTCTTATAGACCAGATCCACTACTACCGGGGTAGCAATAAATACAGAAGAATAGGTTCCCACCAGAATACCTATTAATAGTGCGAAACTAAATCCCTTCAGTACGGCACCGCCAAATATCAGTAATATGATCACCACTACTAAAGTGGTCAGTGAGGTGATCAATGTTCTACTCATGGTATTGTTAATGGCATGGTTAAAGTTCTCCACCAGATCCTTTTTATGGTTCAACTCTAAGTTTTCCCGGATCCGGTCAAATACCACCACCGTATCGTTGATCGAATAACCAACAATGGTCAATAACGCCGCAATGAACACCTGATCCACCTCGTATTTGAAACCCAGTAATCCTGCGATGGCGAAAGCCGATAATACCACCAGGGTATCATGAGCCAAGGCCACTATGGCTCCAAACCCGAACTGCCATTTACGGAACCTTACGAATATATACAGGAATATCACCGCCAATGAAAAGGCTATGGATTTTAGTGAGGCATTCTTAATATCATCCGCGATAGTGGCTCCCACTTTGGAGGAGCTGGAAATAGTAAAATGCTCCGCATCGACCTTAGTATCGTCCTTGATATAGGTTTGACCGGTGAAATCCTCAATTCCGGCAATCAACTCACTTTCAACCTGGGAATCCACCGTGGCATTATCTTCATTAATCAGATAACTGGTAGTGACCTTTAGCACATTGTTACCACCAAAGGTTTTCACATCAGGTGTGGTATTGTCGAAGTCATCGGCCAAGGCAGCCTTTAAATCCGAGGCTACCACAGCGTCATTAAAAGTTACTACATAAGACCTTCCTCCCAGAAAATCTACCCCAAAGTTCAGACCGGATGTGGCCATGATGGCAATTCCAACGGTCAATACGATAGCCGAGAACACATAGGCAATGCGCCTTTTGCCCAGGAAATCGATATTAAGTTTGCTGAGAAAGTCTTTAGATATGGGCGACGAGAAATTCATCTTGCTCTGGTCCCCTTTCCTGGACATCCACTCTACAAATACCCGAGAGATAAATACCGCGGAAAAGAATGAACAAACAATACCGATCATCAGGGTGATAGCAAATCCTTTCACAGGACCCTGTCCCAGGACATATAAGATCACGGCCGTAAGGAAGGTGGTAACATTGGCATCTATAATGGAACTATAGGCTTTTTTGTAGCCTGTATTTATAGCGGATTTTAATTTCGATCCTAACCTGAGTTCCTCTCTGATCCGTTCAAAGATCAGCACATTGGCATCAATTGCCATACCGATAGTAAGTACGATACCGGCGGCCCCCGGCAGAGTCAATGCGGCGTTTAACTGAGCCAGTACTCCTAATATGAAAAACACATTAAACAATAGAGCCAGATTAGCCACTAAGCCACCACGAGCGTAGTATAAGACCATGAATACCACAACCAGCGCCATACCGATGAGAATGGAGTTGATGCCCTGGGATTGGGCCTCCTTACCCAACGAAGGCCCTATAATGGCCTCCTGCACGATCTTGGTGGGCGCGGGCAAAGCTCCAGCCTTAAGTACATTAGCCAAGTCGGAAGCTTCTTCAATAGTGAAGTTACCAGAGATCACTGAACTGCCATTCGGTATTTCTTCATCCACGCCGGGTGCGGAATAAACATAATTGTCCAGCACTATAGCAATTCGGGTCTGCGAATTTGCTGCCGCGGCTGTCATTTTGGCCCATTTACGGGCTCCGGTAGCATTCATTGACATATACACGGACGGACGGCCTCGTTCGTCATAGTCCTGCCAAGCATTGGTGATCACTTCTCCCGTTAAAGGAGCTTGGTTCCCTCTTTCCGTGCGGATAGCCAGCAATTCCAATGGCTGGCCGCCAAGGCCACTGTCTTCGCCTAGGTCAGACGGTTTATGCGCCCACAACAATTTGGTATTGGGAGGCAGCAAGCCCAGCACATCTTCTCTCTGCAGATAATCATTTATTTTAGAGGTATCCCTAACATCCGCAGACATAAAGCCCGGTTGCACATTCAGGTATTGAAGCAGTTGGGACACTTGCACACTCAAGGAATCTGCCAACGAGGTACTGTCTGCACTGGAAAGCGTCTCCTCCAAAGCCGTTTCCTGGCTGGAATCAGCATCAGAAGCTTCGCCAGTTTGCCCGGTGGGGTCCGACAATAATACCTCAATGCTTTCTTCGGTCTCTACTGCCAATTGATTTATTGGGGTGGATTTGGCGTCTCGAGCCAAGCGCTCCTCCTCCATCAGCATTTGGTTGATACTTTGAATTGCAGGTCCGTATTGGGCCCAGTCCAAAACATCCAGGAACTCCAGTTTGGCCACTCCTTGCAGCAGTTTACGCACTCGTTCGGGGTTGTCTGCTCCGGGCAGCTCAACTTGGATACGTCCGGTCCCTTGCAAACGCTGAATATTGGGCTGTGAAGTCCCAAATCGGTCTACTCTGGTCCTGAGTATTTGAAACGAACGATCGATGGCATCTTCCACTTCCTTATTGATCACCGAGAGTATCTCATTATCGGTACTTTGGAAATTGAAGCGGTCCTTATTGGCTGCGCTAGCAAAAATATTGCTGAGCTTTCCATCAGGCTCCAGTTCCTTGTACGCCTCATAGAATAAGTTGACGTAGGTGTCCTGACTGTTGCGCTGGCGCTGCCTGGCCGTTTCCAGAGCTTGTAAGAAGCTGCTGTTCTCATTATTTCCGGAAAGGCCCTTTATGATTTCCACCGGGCTCACTTCCAGATTCACGTACATGCCACCTTGCAAGTCCAGACCCTTACTGAGTTCCGTCTCCTTAATATCCTGATAGGTGTAATCCATACCAAAAAGGTTATAGATAGGTTCAGTCCAAACCGAATCCAAATAGGCTTGTTTCTTGTCAAAGCTTACGGTCCCCGAGGCATCTGTAGCATAAGCAGTAGCATCTTGCTGTATGTTTTGGGACACGAAAGTAAAGGACAGATAGTAAATACATAAGAGGGAGATTACTATCGTCAGTAATACGATAAATCCTTTATTTTGCATTTTATTTAAGTATTTAAAAGTGTTATTTGTTTGATTAGCCAGGACCAGAGAGGTCACCGGATAGCGAGTGATTCTACTTCCTATTTAGGGGGCGTTAGGACTTATGATGTGCGGGAACAGTAAATCAAAAAAACTTCCCGGAATAGCTTCCAGATGGGTATAATGGGGAAACTCAGCCACCGTCAACACCACCACCTCTCCAAGATAGTGCCATATATGCGGGGATATGTATTGGACTACCGGAACTACGGCATCAAAGGCGTATATATGAGCGGACTGCTCGCTGGTTTCTTCCGTCATTTCGGTATCCTCCTGCTGATGATCAGCAGCTACCGGTAAGGCATAAAGGGATATACCGTGAAGGAAAATTACCAACCCGGTTAGAATCAATGTCAACCTGCGTAATCCGTCCATTATTGACTTCAATGCATTTTAGTCTACAAAAGTAGCCATATTCCCAGGATTTTCAAGGTAATCCCCGGGAATTCTAATGGTTTAGAGTGTTGCTTTGGCTTTTAAGAAAGTCTTCAGAACCTCCAAAGCCTGGTCAAAATGCTGATTGTTGGGTATCACCAGATCGGCATTGGTTTTGAAGGGTTCTATATACTGGACATAGGTGGGAGCCACGTGTTTTTCGTAGCGATAGAGCACATCTTCCACATCGTATCCTCGTTCCAGGCGATCCCGGATGATACGTCTGCTTAGTTTTACGTGCTCGTCAGCATCAATAAAGATCTTTAGGTCAAGCAATTCGGCTACTGGCTGATGATAAAAAACAAAGATTCCTTCCACCAAAATTACTGGTGCCGGCTTAAATTCAATAATTTCGGGCACGGCATTGGGATTATTGTAGGTGTACTCCTTAATAGACACGGTTTGGCCTTCCCCCACTGCTTTTATGTCGGCCACAAACCTCTCAAAGTTAATGGAATCGGGGGTGTCGAAATTTTTAACCCCTTTTTCATCGATCGGCTGTTGTTCACGTGGGTGATAATAGTGGTCTTGGGAGATATAACAGACCTCCTGGTCTGTAAAATCATTCAATAATTTATTTAGGAAGTGACTCTTACCTGATGCACTACCTCCAGTAATACCAACGATATATGACGACACTTTTGGGTCTTAATTGATAGAGTAAGATATGGATATTATTGATTTTTAAAAAAACCCTCCAGCTTAGCTATAGCTTCTGCCCGGTGGCTGCAAGTGTTCTTTTCTTGGGGGGTCATTTCTGCGAATGTCAATTCATGACCGTGTGGTTGGAACAGAGGATCATAGCCAAAACCCTGATGGCCCCGTAGTTCTTTAAGAATACGCCCTTTCACAATACCTTCAAAGAAATGTTTCTCTCCTTTTAGGAACAGGCAAATTACCGTGCGGAATTGGGCTTCCCGGTTCTCGGTATTTCCAAGTTCCTGTAAGAGCTTCGCACAGTTGTCCTGAGCATTTTTCTGGGGGCCGGCATAACGCGCCGACATCACCCCGGGTTCTCCATTCAGAGCGGCTACTTCCAGTCCGGTATCGTCGGCAAAGCAATCCAGTTGGTGATGTTCCCAAACATACTGTGCTTTAAGTTGGGCATTTCCTTCCAAGGTGTCTGCGGTTTCAGGGATCTCCTCAAAGCAACCGATTTCAGTAAGCCCCACTAAGGTAATGAAGGAGGGCAATATTGCCCGGACCTCCTGCAGCTTGTGTACATTTTGAGTTGCAAAGCACAGCCTCATGCTAGGGGCTGATACTGAGCATGGTCACTTCAAAAATCAGGATCTCATTTTGGCCGATGGAACTTCCCTGAGGGGGGAAACATCCGTAAGCTATGGCACTAGGAAGAATTAAAGTAGCCTGGGCCCCTTCATTCATTAAGCTCAATCCTTCGGCAAAGCCAGGTATCAAAGAAACGGCTCCGAACTCGAAGGGATCAAACACACCCTGACCAAAAGTTGTCCCATCCAAAAAGAAACCTTCAAAGGAGACTTCCAGGGTATCCCCGAGTTCAGCGTTGTCGCCAATTCCCGGAGTATTGATTACGTACCGCAAGCCAGAGGTGGTGGTTTGCACGGTCAGTCCGTTAGCAGCTACGTAATTATCAATAGTAGCAGCCTGATCGGCAGGTGTTTCTTCCACGCAGCCCGCAATATCATCATCACTACTTACGCAACCGTAAAACAATCCCGCGGCTAGCAGTAAATGCCAAATTTTAAATTTCATAACTTTTTAATTTGATACGATATCAACCAATTCCACTTCGAATTCTAAAATTGAATTAGGTATAATCACCTCACTTCGTTGCTGATTCCCATAACCCATAGGTGAAGGGATGTAAAACCGGGCTATTGAACCTTTTTTCAGTAAACCTATACCCTCGTCCCAGCCGTGGATCACCCCTCCCGTACCCAGAAAGAACTCAAAAGGTTCGTAAGGGCGACGAGGGTCATGCAGACCTAGTGCCACTGCTTTGTCCTCAACAGAGGTATCGAAATACTCCCCTTCCAGGACATTCCCTGTGTAATTAACTTTAACCTGATCACCGACTTGAGGGCTTTCTCCATTCCCTTCTTCCATTATGACGTACCTTAAGCCATTTTGGGTTGTTTCAGCCTCAATGTTATTCTTGGAAAGATAGGCATCAATAGCGGCGCCGTCTGTCTCCATTTGTTCTTGATTATCGGCCAGCGTCCTTTCTCTGATAGCCTCTACTTGTGGTACCCTTTTCATAGCCTCCATACGCTGGTAGGCCGCAATGGTATAAACATCTACAAGTTTGATATTGCAAGTAATTTCTTCATCTGCGGACATGTTGGGTGGCAATGGCATCCGCCAGGTTCTCTGAAACAAATCGCCGGCGTTGACTTTAACCTCCATACTGTCTCCTTGAGACAATAGTGAGAAGGCTTCCTCAATACCACCGCCAGTGAGGCCCCAAAGAGAATCGTTCTTTTCCAAAGCCATTTCCTGGGCATCTACCAGTACACTGTCATTAGTATTAACCATTTTGAGGTTCAACGTAATGATCTCACCATCCTGAGGGGCAACAGCCCCCTCGGCCTTATCCAGAAAACGATATTTTAATCCTGATTCCGAAGTGGTGAACCCGTCCTTATCTTTACAAGCTTGGATGAAGGAAACCATCACCAAGCACACGGTAAGAATTTTATTATACATCTGCATTAATTTTATTGTGATTATCTAGTTTGGATTGATAATGGGGTAACAGTTTAACGAACTTATCCACTGTTTCATTTAATGAAAGGTGGGATTTACCACCCGCTGCATTGCGATGGCCACCCCCCTCAAAGTGTTCCTGGGCCAACTCATTGACAGGAAACTCCCCTATGGAACGGAAGGAAATCTTAATGACCTCCCCTCGATCTATAATTACCGCAGCCAGGATAATGCCTTTGATTGACAAAGCATAGTTAACCAAGCCCTCAGTATCTCCTGTCTTTGAATTGAATCGTGAGAGATCTTTTGAGCTAATGGCCAGGTAAGCGGTATTAAATTCCTTTAACACCACTAAACGTTCACTTAAGGCAAACCCGGTAAACTGTAACCGTTCCAACGAATTGCTGTCATAAATCAAACGCGCTACTTTATGGGTGTCGGCCCCTAGTTTTATTAATTCAGCAGTAACCCGGTGTATTTTCTCCGTAGTATTGGAGTGCTTAAACGATCCGGTATCGGTCATAATACCGGCGTACAACGATTCTGCAATGTCCGCATCAATAAGATCCTTTTCACCCAAATCCACGATCAGATCAAAAATCAACTCCGCTGTGGCAGCAGCTTTAGTGCTCCAGAAAGTGAATTCCGCAAAATCTTCAGGATCTAAATGATGATCGATTAATACCTTGATTCCTGGGGAGGCGCGCACCAATTCGCCAAGTTCATTTATCCGGTGTAGACTACTAAAATCCAGGCAGAAGATCATTTCCGCTTGTTCCACCAGTTGTTTGGACCTTTTTTGATGGCCATCATTGTAAATCAACACCTGATCGTTACCCGGCATCCATTCTAAAAACACCGGATAGTCAGTAGGGGTAATAACCGATACTTGATGTTGTTTCTTTCTGAGAAATCCCGCCAAACCCAAAGAAGATCCCAGAGCGTCAGCATCTGGTTTATGATGGGTCACTATTACGATGTTTCGGGGAGAGTTCAGTAGCTCCTTAAAAGCTTGAAAATCCTGCATGAATTCCTACGCCTCTTTCCATGGCGAGATTGTCAGTTGCAAAAGTGTAAATATTTAGGGTAAAAACAAAGAGGGATAGGGGGTGGATATTTTTAATAAGCAAAAAAGTCCTAAATTTGCGGGCTGTTGAATTAAATGGAAACACCCAATTACAAATGGATAATATCACTTTCACTATGATCAAACCTGACGCCGTGTCAGCTGGCAACACCGGCGCCATCATTAAAATTATTGAAGAAGCCGGTTTCGGAATACGCGCTATGCGAAAACTCCAATTGTCCAGAAAACGGGCGGGCGATTTTTACGCAGTGCATAGTGAACGCCCCTTCTACCAGGATCTGTGCCAATATATGTCTTCCGGGCCCATTGTAGCTATGGTATTAACCAAAGACCACGCAGTTGATGATTTCAGGACGTTGATCGGTGCCACTGATCCGTCTCAAGCCGCACCAGGTACGATCCGCCAGCTTTTCGCTAAGTCTATTGAAGCTAATGCCATACATGGATCGGACTCACCCGAGAATGCAGAAATTGAGAGTAATTTCTTCTTCTCAGGTATGGATCGTTACTAGTCTTCAGCGGCTTTAGGCCGAGTGAAGAATCTGCTTCTCAGCCATCTGGGCAGTACAATCGCACCCAGTAATAAATAGGGGTAAAAGGACAATAGCCTCCAGGAAATATTGGTGATAAGTGTATAGGGGCCCAAGTAGTCTTCAAAAAATAGAGGGAAGAAAAATTCTGCGGCGCCGCTGCTACCAGGTGTAGGTGATACCAACATCACGATCCATAGGATCAAATGTCGACCAAAGATCAGAAAATGGTCCGATAAGGACAGGTCTACAAAGGCCGCAATGAGCACATTCAGCTGCAGGTATCGCACAAACCAGATCATAGCCGTAGTTGCCAGGATGGTAATCCAGAAATAGGCCTTTTTCCCTTTAAGTTGCGCAGAGGCCCACATGATCTCATTACCATGTTCATATGCTCTGAAGCGCCACCTTCGCAAAATACGGATACCGGTAATTTTTAATAAAAGCCATTTGAAGGCCCGGGGCCGTACCAGTAACGCATAGCTCATCACTAGGGTGTAGAAGGTAATTAACCAATAACTAAACCAGAACAATACCTGTAAACCTCCCCGGGGGCTAATGGACCAGGCAAATACTTGAAATGGCTCCTGCGCCTCGGGAATAATCTGACCTTGGGAAAACAAAAATACCAGGGGTGCTGAGCCAATGAATATAATATTGTCCAGTATGGCGGTGAGCATTACCAACGCCAGCGATTTGCCCAAGCTCATCCCTTCCTTTAGAAGAATGAATACTGCCACTGCGGTTCCGCCCACTACCGAGGGTGTCACCGCACTGGCAAACTCCCATAAAATGATCACATATATGGCATTCCCCCAGGTTAATTGGTCATCGGAAATGAACTTGATGCGGTAAACATAAAAGAATCCCCTGGCAATGATCAAGGCAACCGCCAACAGCATTAACAACGGCGAAGCATCTGTTATAAGGGTGAGATTCTCGGTGCTGACATTAGGGTCACTGTAGAACAGGTAAGCTACAATGGCAATTCCAAACAATACCGGAATCCAAATCTTATTGGGATTCAGGGTCCTGAATATTTCTTTGGAATCAGTAGCCATTAATCTACCAGCGCTTCCTCCAACTTCTCAATCCAGAAATTGTTGAACCCTTCTCCTAAATGCAGTGTGATGATACGCAGTTGTAGTAAATCCAGTATGGCTAAAAAATTAAATATTACCGCGACTTTTTGAGCTTCCGTTTTAATAATATCCACAAACGACTTTCGGTCACCGGGCTTCAAGTCCTGCAGGATGGCCCTTTTTTGTCCTTCAATGGTATAGGGATACTGGACGATCTGGTGTATCGGCCGATTTTGCTCCTTTTCAAACCGTTCCAGGCATTTTTGGAAGGTCTTTAGCAATTTGTAAAGATCTACGTCCTGTAATTCAGCCTCCACATTGGTAGCCGAGGCCAAGACCTTAATTTCTTTCACGATATTGCCCCGTGATTCCCTCTGCAAGCGGTCATTTTCCAAGGCTGATAACTGAGAAATTACGGATTTGTATTTTTTGTATTCCAGCAAGTGTTTGACCAGTTCATCGCGAGGGTCAATTTCATTGCCATCCTCGTCCAATACCGGTCTGGGCAACAACATTTTTGCTTTGATGCGCATTAATGTGGCGGCTACCAGAATAAACTCACTGGCCACCTCCATATTGAGGTGCTCCAATTGATGCATATAGCCCAGGAAATCATCTGTGATTTGAGAAATGGGAATATCGTAGATATCTAATTCATCCCGTTCTATAAAAAATAACAGTAGATCGAACGGGCCTTCAAACAGTGGTAACTTTACTTCAAAACTCAAAATTTGCCGATTTTCAACTGATTTGACACACGTATGCAGAGTATTCAAAGATATCATATCTCTACGTAAATATGCCGATCGCACAAAAAAAAAATGTAATTTTGAGATGGAGGGAAAAATAAATACACTATTTTCCCCGTTGAAAACTTTCGCCGGTTAACCGTGTTTTCATAGATGAAAGATCAAAAAATTAACGCATGTTGATTGAACCCGGAAAGTTATTATCTAGCATAGATAGTCCCAAAGACCTCAAAAAGCTCAAGCCGGAACAACTAGTGACTTTAACAGGTGAATTAAGACAGTTCATTGTGGATATCGTTTCGGTTTATGGCGGTCACTTTGGGGCTAGCCTGGGCGTAGTGGAGCTGACCGTGGCTTTGCACCATGTGTTCAATACTCCTGAAGACCAGTTGGTCTGGGACGTAGGACATCAGGCATACGGTCACAAGATCCTTACCGGCCGTCGGGATAACTTTTACACCAATCGGGTATATGGTGGTTTGTCAGGTTTCCCCAAAAGAAGTGAGAGTCCCTACGATACCTTTGGAGTAGGTCACAGCTCTACTTCCATTTCCGCAGCCTTAGGCATGTCCGTTGCCTCAAAGTATCTCAATCTTCCTGATAAACAACATATTGCGGTGATTGGGGATGGAGCCATGACCGGAGGTTTGGCCTTCGAAGCAATGAATCACGCGGGGGTGGCCAACAGCAACTTGTTGATCATTTTGAACGACAATTGCATGTCTATTGATCCTAATGTTGGAGCACTCAAAGACTACCTTACGGATATAACCACCTCCAAAACCTACAACAAGGTAAAGGACGAGGTTTGGTATGCTCTCGGCAAACTCAGTAAATTCGGCTCTAGTGCCCGAGAAATCGTGTCTAATGTAGAAAATGGTATTAAGGCCGCCTTATTGAAGCAGAGCAATCTCTTTGAGTCCCTGAATTTACGATATTTTGGACCTATTGATGGTCACGATGTTAATCATCTGGTAAGTGTGCTAAAAGACCTTAAGAGTATTCCAGGGCCTAAGATTCTGCATTGTGTGACCGTTAAGGGAAAAGGGTTTGCCGAAGCGGAAAAAAATCAAACCAAATGGCATGCACCCGGTACTTTTGATAAGGTTACCGGAGAGATCCACAAAAAAGTTCCTGATCGCCCACAACCACCAAAATATCAGCAGGTATTTGGTCATACCTTGGTAGAGCTTGCGAAAAAAAATAACAAAATAATGGGGATAACCCCCGCCATGCCATCGGGTTCTTCCATGAACATAATGATGGAGGCCATGCCTGACCGCGCATTGGATGTGGGGATCGCCGAACAGCACGCGGTAACCTTTAGTGCTGGTTTAGCTACCCAGGGCATTGTGCCCTTCTGCAATATCTACAGTACCTTCATGCAGCGGGCCTACGACCAGGTCATTCACGATGTTTGTATCCAAAACCTGCCGGTCAACTTCTGTTTGGATCGTGCGGGGTTTGCGGGAGCAGACGGCCCTACCCATCACGGAGCTTATGACCTGGCATACATGAGGTGCGTCCCAAATATGATGGTTGCCGCGCCCATGAACGAGTCTGAATTGCGCAATCTCATGTATACCGCTCAGTTGCCCCGGGATAAGACTGCCTTCACTATAAGGTATCCCCGTGGTCAGGGAGTAATGACTGAGTGGCGCACGCCTATGAAGGAAATTGAAATTGGCACCGGGCGAGTGATATTGGAGGGAGAGGACCTGGCAATTTTGACCATCGGTCACATCGGGAATTACGCCGTGCAAGCTTGTAAAGAACTTCAGGGCGATCATTTATATCCCGCTCATTACGACCTGCGGTTCGTTAAGCCCCTTGATGAGGAACTTTTGCACCACATATTCAATAGGTTCCAAAAAGTTTTAACCGTTGAGGACGGTTGTCTGAAAGGTGGCTTTGGCAGTGCCATACTAGAGTTTATGGCTGATCACGGCTATCAGGCCTCTGTTAAACGATTGGGGATACCGGACAGTGTTATAGAACACGGGCAACAAATCGAATTGCACAAAGAGTGCGAATTCGACTCCCCAGGGATCGCCCAAGCGGCTCGTTCCTTAATGGTAGACAGCACCCCACAGACCATATAACAGCTTATTATCATATCTTTCCTTACGCCATAACCCTCTTACTTGCAGTGGGATAAAATTCTTTTGGTTTTTTACGCATGTAACTTTTGTAAAAAAAATTACTTTTCTCTGCTATCAAATAGTGCTAACTCGTAACCGGAAAAGTATTTAGTGTTAAAACCTAAATTGATTTTGAAATAATACCACCCGATTAAACAGTTAGAAACATGTTATTGTACGACAAAATTGAAAGTATCGAAATATGGAACCAATGGGCTACATTGGTGTCATATGGGGTGATTGGCCTAGGACTGATCATTCTTTTATACTTCTGGGTTAAATTACTGACCTCCAGAGATTATAAAAGCAAATACGATTTTCGCAACTTACATGAGATCAAGTTGTTGTTCTATTCCAGCGTATTCTTGATTTCAGGGCTTGCATTATATTTGACTAGCCTAAGCAGTGAGCCCACCGTGATTTGGTTTGTGGTGAGTCTTTTTGTGGCGGTGATGATGTCGATCCTCGCCATTTCTGTGGCTCATAATTTATTGAATTACTACTACCCTACGCTTCTAGAAAAGAAGCTACAACAGCTGCGGTACAAGCCCAGGATCTCGCCTAAGTCGGGTAAGCCCATGAAGTTGTTGAGTGAAGAAGAAGAGGATGTGCATTTGGACGAGGGTATGCAGGCTGAGGAGAATATCTTTTCGGTAGATTATGATGTATGGGTTGATGAAGAAACTGGATATACCAAAATTGAAAAGTATGCCGGTCACCTGCACGCCATTGAGTGTTCTGAGTGCAGTTATCAGACATTGAAGGTGGTGAAGGAGGAGTTATTACAATCCCCTACCACGGAAACAACCGGTCAATTATTAAAATATTTTAACTGTACGTACTGTGGTCATAAAGGTAAAAAAGCGTTCAACGTCGCTCCATTATCTAAAATTTCTGAGAGTACCGACGAAGTTACCGTTGTAGTTTCCTAATTTTTAGTCTTCGTAAATAACATAAAATGAATAACTGAAGGGGATGCCGTTAGGTATCCCCTTTTTTATTGGACATTTTCTAAATTGCAGAATGACCAGTATAAGTGGACGTTCATATTTGGATACCCCACTGGGGACCATTAAAGTTACCAGTACAGATCGTGGGGTTAGCGCTATTTCTTTCGTTGAATTCCAGGAAGAACCTGAGATGGAGTCTGGCACTTCCTGGCATCAGCAGGCACTGGAACAGCTTGCTTTGTACTTTCAAGGCAGGTTAAAGAAATTCTCATTCACATTGGATCCTCAAGGAAGTGATTTTCAGCAGAAAGTGTGGCGGGAACTGGAACATATCGCATGGGGCGAAACGCTCTCATACGGTGAGTTATCACAACGTTTGGGTGACCCCAAGGCTGTACGGGCAGTAGGACATGCAAACAGTAAGAATCCCATCGCAATTGTAATTCCCTGTCACCGGGTAATCGGAAGTAACGGCGATTTAGTGGGTTATGCCGGGGGGATGTTTCGTAAGAAATGGTTGCTTCAGCACGAAGGCGCATTAACACAACTAGAGCTTTTTTAGAATATGCAGGTTGACGCGGTAATCTATGATCTCGACGATACGCTTTATAGAACCACCAGTCTCAACCGGGCTCCATTCAATTCTTTTTTTGAACACCTTAGGAGTTGGGCCCTGGATTATCTTTCGGAGGAAGAATTTAAAAATCTGGTAGAAGGCTTATGGACATTACCTATTGATCAGGTCCTGAACAGGTATTCACTACCCATTAGTAAAATTCAGGACAGCTTAGAGGTACTTAAGTCGATAGACCTCCGGGCATCAGATTTGAGGGGAATAAATGGATTAGAGTTGATTCCGGATATCTGTACTGAAAATTATCTGGTAACTAGCGGATTTCCGGAATTGCAGCATGCCAAGATCAATGCATTGGACATTCCACATTATTTTAGAGAAATTTTAGTGGACAATCCCATGAGTCCTGTGAGCGGTAAGGAACTTATTTTCCGGCAGTTGTACCGCGAATGGCAGTACCAGGCTCAGCATATCATGGTGGTGGGAGATAATCCGGAGGCCGAAATCCAAGCAGGGAGTCAAATGGGCTTTTTTATTGTGCAAATTTTTAAGGAGGAAGTAGATCGGTCCGCCCTGGCAAATTGGTATGTCGAAGATTTAAAGGAATTAAGAGATCTGTTGGTAGAGCACGGCTTAATGTCTTCAAGCAGCCGACAATAAAGGCTCCTTTGCGATCAATTGGCGATACTGCTCATAACGCTGCAAAACTTCTCGCACATAGTTAACCGGCTCCAGTCCTCTACAATATCCAGCGGTAACAATGGGATCTTTATAAAACTCCGGTTTAGATTTTTGTTCCAAGTAATAGGCCACATTATCATCCCATATCCTGGGATCCTTGCCGTATTTGGAACTTAATTTACGGGCATCCAGTACGTGACCCTGACCGACGTTATAAGACGCCAGAACGAATTTTATTCTTTCCTCTGGATCAGGAATTTTAGGTTGCCATAGCTGATTCAACCATTTGAGGTAGCCCACCCCAGCTTTAATGCTTTGACGGGGGTCGTACATATCGCGAGCTCCATACATGGCAGCAGTGCCCGGCAGCAATTGCATTAACCCCTTCGCCCCTACCCATGATTCAGCCCGCGGGTTGAACTTAGACTCCTGATAAATCAATGCCGCCAGCAGTTCCCAGTCCCAATCTAATTGTGCTGCTCCCTGCATTATGAGACTGTCATAAGGGCTTAACTGGTTGCCCACAATAGAAGAGTACATACTGTTCTTACGGGCCAAAGAGGCTTTGGGACTTTTAAAGTATTTGTCGTAGATGACGTAATAGGAAGACTTTCGTTTCTCTTTCACCAGCCAATTACTGACTACTTCCTGTAACTCCGGGGCGTTCTGGCGCACCCCCCAGGCTATTCTTTGGGAGAAACTAATGGGAGTGCTGATATCAATATTGTCGTAATAAGTACCATTAACCTTCGCTACATTTTCATCCGCAATCGTAAAGTCAATCTCTCCTTCAGACACGCGTTGAATCAAGGTCTCCACTTCCACATTTCCCGGTTCTTCCACTATTATCACATCTCCTCCTATTTCTTCTGAGAGATGTTGCAATCTCGTTACGAAACTAGAGCTTTTTCGCACCCGAACTTCCTTGCCAATCAATTCCAAGGGGTTACGGATCAACTGTTTATCGATTTGATGCAGCTTCATCCTACGCCAGTTGTCCGGCTTTCTCTGCACCAACACCTGTCTTTCCAGGCTTAGGTGTTCGGTAAAGGCTATGGACTCCGAGCGCTTTTTAGTCACTGTTAAATTATGTGCAACGATATCTCCTTCGCCTCGGTTCAGTTTGGCTATGGCCTCATCAATGTCTTCCGTGATATCCAGCTTCAAATCTACCTCCAGTTCTTCCGCCAACAGGCTAAGCAATTCATATTCGTATCCCATTGGTTGGCCTTTGTATACAAAATAACTGGTAGAATTATTGTCAACAATTGCCACTAGCGTACCCCTAGCCTTAATCTGGTCCAGGTCTAACTCAACCGGGGCCTGAAAATTAGCTTCACGTGGTTCTCGTCCCCTTTCAGGTCCTCCCTGGACACAACCAGCCAGCAAAAGCAGCAAAGCAGCGCATCTTACAAAAGGTATGAAATCTTTAAAAAACATTATGATCCACTCAAATCGCCGTATAATATACGAATTTTATAAATGTTTCTTTTTTTTGTACCCATCAGTAACTCTCAAAGGTAAAGAGGTAACGCAGAAGCCGCAAAAAAGTTATTTGCGCCACTGTTCATTTGGGTTGGCCGGAGGTTGTCCGGCTAAATTGGCCCCACTGTGCTGTGGTGTTTGATAGTTATTAAAAAACGCCTCCATCGCTGATTTAAATTCTTGGACAACCGACTCATAGTTAGGGTGCTCTAAGACATTTTTATTCTCATTGGGATCGTGCTGCAAATCATATAGTTCATCACCAAAGGTCCCTACTATAGGATCCAATCGTTGCACGTATTTATATTGTTGATTGGCAATCATGCGGGCATTACCCAATTCGCTGTATTGAAATTCACTCCATTCCGCCCTGTGGCCCTGCAGGTAGGCCACAATGTTTCTTCCGGGACTGTTTATGGAATCCCGCCGGGCCGGTGTCATCTCAACGTGCGCAGTTTCCACAATGGTTTGATACAGATCCACGGTGCTCACAGGGGCATCTTCCATGGCACCTCCCTCCAGTCGACCCCGCCAGGTGATGGACAGGGGCACTAAGATACTTTCTTGATAAAAATTTTGGGGTCGGGTGGCATTGCCTTTTCCATAAAGTCCATGGTGCCCATTCATATGTCCATGGTCTGATGTGTATATAATTACGGTATTATCCAGCATTTCCTTGGCCTCCAGATAATCGATAAGTCGCCCGATCTGCTGGTCCATCATTTCTACGCCGGCGTAATACTGTGCCAGCTGCTCAAGATGATCATTGGGAAGTCTATTGACCTCAGAACGGGGAGGTAAGTAGGAAGATTTATTTAGGAAAACGGATCCCAGGGATCTACTGCGAAAAGGCGCTACTAACCTTTCCGGCTGACCTTCGAAAGGAGCATGGGTATCCACAAAGCCCAGAAACAGAAAAAACGGCTGATCGGAGGATTGTTGATCCATAAACTCCATGGCTCTGTCGGTCAGCTGGGGCGTCTGCAGTCCTGACAACACTATGGACTGACCGTTATGGGAATAGTGAACATTACCCCTGTGCTGGTATTGATTACTCCATCCAGCAGGCCCTACATCGTAACTAAACCAATAATCAAAGCCTCTTTGTACTTTAGCGCTATTAGTGGTGGCATGCCATTTGCCCACCAAGGCTGTCTTATAACCGGCTTCTTGTAGAAGTTCGCTCAAAAATACCTGGTCCTGCAACCAGCCGTGGTCGAATTTTGGATTTTCCGATAAAAAATCGTGAACGCCGTGCTGTGAGGGCATACGGCCGGTAAAAAAACTGGCTCTGGAAGGACTGCACACCGGAGATACTGCATATGCAGACTCAAAGGCTACCCCCTGGCTGGCCAACCATTTCATATTTGGGGTGCGTACATCGGGATTGCCATACACCTCAGAGGCCCATTGACCATGGTCGTCGGCCATGATCACTACGATATTAGGGCGGGTAGTGCTATCTATTTCTTGCCGCAGGTCCTGTGATAGGACATAAAGTTGGGACGTGTACAGGATAAACCCAAGAAGTAAAAAAACACGGATCATCACGAATGGTAATGAAGTGTAGGGAATTATGCAAGTATTGTGGAGATTGCTTCGCCCGGCTTATACCGGGGCTCGCAATAACTTTGGGTTGGGCAGCCATGACTATTGCTTCGCTACGCTCGCAATGACGGGCTGGTTGCTATGCTGGGCAAATGAGGGCTTGGTTGCTATGCTGCGCTCGCAATGACGGAGCATAAAAAACCCCGACTTCGGAATTCCGAGCCGGGGTTATTCCTTTTAAGGATTTCAGACTTTAAAAGGTATATCGTAATCCAAAGCGAGCACTCCAGCGTGCACTGTTCACACCGGATTGAATAATACTCCAAGGATCTCCAGGATCTGAGAAGGTATAAGTTGGTGTGTTGGTACCGGGTAACATGCCAACATAGTTGATCAGCTGAAAATTTTGGTTATCACTGATCTGATGTCTCCTACCCCAATCCTTATTCAGGAAGTTGGTAAAGTTGAATATATCAATGGACACTTCCAGAATATGTTTGCGGCCCCCAGAAGAAATGAAAAACTCCTGAGCTGCCCGCAAGTCAATGATACTCTCGAATGGCATGCGTGCTGCATTACGCTCGGCGTAACGTCCCCGACGCTCACTTAAGTAGTCATCACCGGCTATAAACGCATCCAAAGCAGCCCATTGGGCGGCGGCATCAGCAGCAGAAGCTTCTGCTACCATCATCCCGCCCATGCCATCGTCAACCATTTGGCCAAAGATAATCTCGCTTTCACTGGCAGGTACATAGATCAAGTTACGAGCCTCATCCAAATTAGGATCATCATTAGTCAGACCACCGCTATTATCTCGATACACATAGCTAAAAGGTAATCCGGACTGACCGTTGTAGAATAAGGAAATGGAAGTGGCGAAATTACGGGCATACTCCCTACGATAAGATGCAAAACCGCTAATACGGGATCCAGTAGCAAACTGTGACCTTTGCAGTCCCGTAGGATTATTACGACCTGTGACACTGTGATATTCCTGCCATTGGGAAGAATTGATAAACACGGTACCGTCAAACAAGGACTCCGCATGGGTATAGGAATAAGCCAGGCTACCAGTAAAGCCATTGTCGAAAGGTTTCTGGATCTGCGCGGTGACACTAAAAGTATTCCCTTTACCGGTATTAGTAGCCAGTGTAATATAGTTGTAAGTTGGATCTATAGCGGTATTATCAAATATAGGACGATCGTCCGGAGTTCCGGTTAGGTTGCCAATGGGGTTTAATGGTTTATTTACATGTTGATAAGCTATATCATTAACCTTGTTGGTATACTGAACATCAACAGTGGCAATTAAACCCCACCAGGGTAATTTTCGATCAACACCCAGGCTTGCTTTGAAGATTTGAGGGAATTTAAAGTCTTCTGCAAAAAGGTCCACATCACCCTGAGGGCCTCCGGTAATAGCCGGCTGATTATTCAAATCAGGCTCAAAAGGTATCCCACCAAGTCCCGGAGGGGCAAATCCACCGCCGTCAAATCCTACGGTAAAGCCACTAGTCAATCCATTTCTCAGATAAACACCACCGGGCCAGACATAAGGGATTCGGCTGGTAAATATTCCAAATCCTCCTCGTAGTTGGGTGTTATTATCACCATTCACATCCCAGTTAAATCCAACACGAGGACTCCAATGAAGCTGCGTGCTGGGTACCTGTCCGGCGGTAGAACCTTGTAGGTCGTAGCCTGCTGCCTCTATTAAAGGGCGGGTTTGGCTGTCAAATTGACTGTTTGCCGGTCCATCATCCAGGAAAATGGGAATATCCACCCGTATTCCTCCGGTTAATTTGAAATTATCATTAACCTGGAACTCATCCTGTACATAGAATCCTAATTGTAAGGTACTGAAATCGGCAGCTACCGAAACTGCATCGTCTCCTATGTTCTGATCGGATTGTTCATGACCGTACAGGAACAACCAGGCTTCGGGAACTGCCGGTGCCGGTTGCAAAAACTTTTCCAGGGAACTAAAAGTATACCTGGGCGGGTGCAGGGGCAGGAACAGGTTGAAAATACTGAAGTACTCGTTGTGGGTACCCACAGTAATGGTATGCCGACCCCTGTACATGTTAAAGTTGTTGGTTAGGGTAAACACATCCTGGTTTACCACGTTGGCATGGGAGAAAGGTTCTCCACCCAAATTGATCAGGGCTCCATTGCCACCGTCTTGAATCTGAATATTGGGAAAAGGTTGTCCGGATACCTCCCGGTCATCACGCACGGTATTTACCCCAAAAATGAAGCTGTTGGAGCTGTTTGCAAAATTGCTCTTAAGTTCAATTGTTCCATTGTTGGCGGTAGACGGGAAAAACTGACCGCTGTTGGCGAAGTTGATCAGAGTATTGGTACTTGGAAGAGGTCCGATGTTCTCAGCTTTGGTATAACGATAGCGAAATGCCAGTTTATGTTTATCACTGATATTGTAATCCAAATTCACCATGAACTTCTCACCTTCCAATAAGTCACTGGTAAAGCGCCAGTCCCCAGGCTCATAATTATACCTGTTTCTGACGAAATCACCGATGGCATCCAGATCGGAAGCATCGGAATCGCCTAAATAATCTCCAATTGTGAAGGGCTGAGGAGTCTCATCCCGTTGGATCTCAGCTAAAACAAAGAAGAACAATTTATCTTTAATGACAGGGCCTCCTAATCTGAAGCCATAGGTTTTGTTGCTGAAGTCCGGCAGTTTGGTGCGGGTAACGCTCCCGTCATCGGTAGGAGTTTTACCTGCTAAACCCTCATTACTCACTAAATACCAGGCGGAACCTTCAAAATTATTGGATCCAGTACGAGTTACGGCACTGATACCGGCTCCGGCTAACCCGCCCTGACGCACATCATAAGGAGCCAGTACAATTTGGAACTGTTCAATACCATCTACGGAGATAGGTGATATTCCCGTTTGTCCACCATTGGTCCCATTACTGGCCAAACCGAAGTAGTCATTGGTAGGTGCTCCGTCAATAAAGACAGAATTATATCTATTGTTCAATCCACCGAATGAAATAGCACCGCCAATTCCTACATTGGTATTGGCCAAAGGGGATAGTCTAGTGAAATCATTCAAGTCGCGGCTAACGGTAGGTAGTTGCTGGATGGCATAGTCATTTACTACCGTTTCCGGAGCGGAGCGGTTACCATCAAATACCTCACCGGTTCCGGCCAACACTTCAATGGCCTCAAGTTCGGTGACCTGGTCGCTCAAGGCTGCATCCAAACGGAAAGTCTGCCCTAAGTCCAGATATACCCCATTGCGGGTATAAGTTTCAAAACCCACAAAACTTACGGTTACTGTATAAGGCCCGCCCACATTCATATTATTGAGGCGGTATGCGCCCGTTACATCGGTGGCATTCCCAAATTGGGAGTTTGTAGGCTGGTGAACAGCGATTACCGTAGCGCCGGGTATGGGCTCACCGTTGGAATCGGTTATGGTACCATTCATACTGGAAGTGGTACTACCCTGACTCCAAGCGGTCTGCATGCCGAGTACCATTATGACACCTAGCAACAGGTTACTTAGTAATAGTTTTCTCATAGTAGTTTAGCTTAGTGAAATTTGAGCTCGCACCCATAAATTTCGGTGCGTTCAAAAGTTACTAACAAGTATAACATATGATTTTGATTAATAAAAGCAGGGGGATTATAGATGGGAAAAAAAGTAGGGGTGATTTAAGGGGGTTAGAGTGGAGAATAGAGTTATAGACGACAGTTAGGCCGAGGAACAGCGATTAATATTAAAACAATTACTATTAGATCGATAATAGACATACCTGCGTACGCGTAAACAGGGCAACTATACCATACGTAGGTGTGTAACCTCATTTGCCATGATCCCAAAAAAAAAGCCCTCAAATTTGAGGGCTTTCCACTTTATATAGAGTTAAATCTAATTTCCAAAGATGTAACGCAGACCTAATTGCATTTGCCATCTTGAACTACGTACTCCTGAGTCATCCAATGTAAGGAAATCTTCTAATCGCTCCTCACCGTCATAAGTGTAGGTAGGAGTGGTGCCGTCAGCTTGGAAACCTTCAAAATTCAACAATTCAACACTACCAAAACTACCCGGGAAGTAACGCCATCCCCAATCTTTGTTGATCAGGTTGCTGAGGTTAAAGATATCCAGGGAGAATTGCAGGGTGTTGCGCTTGCCGTTCCCGGTTTCAATATAGAAGTCCTGAAGGAATCTAAGATCCAGGATGCTCTCAAAAGGCACTCTGGAAGCGTTTCGCTCCACATACATGCCTCTTCTCTCACTGAGATAGTCGTCCCCTTCAATGTAAGCATTTAATTCGCTCCACTGTTGGGCTGCTGTACGACCTCCATCGTCAATCAAAACGATCTCATCGCTGCTGGCCGGTACATAGATCAATGTTCTTTCGCGAGAGTCCTCATTGTTCACCGCACCATTATCATTGTATATATAGGTAAATGGCTGACCCGACTGACCGTTATAAAAAAGTCCAATCTGAGATGCCGCAAATCCGCCATATTCCTTGCGATATGATACCTGAGCGATGATGCGAGATCCCACGGAAAAATCCGAGCGAGTTGCCCTTCTTTCGAAGTTTCGACCGTTTACGGTATGCAAACCACGCCATTGAGAAGAGTTCTGAGAACTGGTACCATCGAATATACTCTCTGAATCACCATAGGTATAGGAAACACTCGCAGAAAAACCATTGTCGAAAGGCTTAGTAAGTTGAGCAGTCAAATTATAGGCAAATCCTTTGCTGGTATTCCTACCAAGTAATATCCGTCCGTAGGTTGGATCTATCTCATCCCTACGATCGTACAAAATACGATTGTCTGGAGTTCCTGTTAGTGTTAGAGTAGAAGGTTTCAAGTTCACATTTTGATAATCAACATTGTTCAGGAACTTCGTGTAAAGACCTTCTATGGTACCAATCAACCCCCAAGGTAATTTATGGTCAACAGCCAGATTCAACTTAAATACCTGTGGAACCTTGAAATCATCCACAAACAAATCAATATCCCCTGAAGGGGCTACCGTACCCGGTTCAATACTCTGGAACTGATTGTTGGGGTCCGGCTCAAAAGGTAGATCGCCGAATCTCAAGTCGGTACCCCGGTTCAACCCATAGTTGTTATAAGCCCCACCAGGCCATACCAAAGGTACACGGCTATTGAAGATACCGATACCTCCTCGTACTTGAGTGGATTGATCCCCATGAATGTCGTAGTTAAATCCAACTCGGGGAGCCACCATGAACTGGGTTTTTATGAATTTACCAGTGCGTGCGCCGCCCAGGTCGTAGCCAAAGGCTTCGATTATGGGAATGGTGGTATTGTTGAACTCCTCATTAGCAGGGGTTTCATCAAATATGGGGATGTCCACACGGATCCCAGCGGTGAACTTCAACTTATCACTAACCTGGATCTCATCCTGTACATAGAATCCCAATTGCAAAGCATTGAAAATGGCAGCCGCTTGAGAAGCATCTCCGACCTCATCATCCACCAAGGAGAAACTTCTAATAAAGAAGCTGGAATTTTCATCGTTCAGGAAGTCGTCAAGATTGTTAAATTCGTAAGAACCAAAGTTGAAGGGGATAAACAAGTTGTACACATCGTAGAACTCGTTATGAGTACCAATAGTAATGGTATGTTTCCCTTTGAATAGTTCAAAGTTGTCGGTAATGGTGAATATATCCTGGTCCAAACGATTGGCCGTGGAGAATTGCTCACTTCCAAAGAGAATACTAGCACCTCCGTCATCAATTTCCACCCATGGGAAGTTTTCTCCGAAAGGATCTCTATCATCCCGTACTCTGGTGTATCCCAAGATTAAGCTATTGGCTTTGTCATTGCCAAAAGTGCTTTTGATTTCCAAAGAAGTGGAGTGGGTGGTTGATGGAAAGAATTCTGCATTATTCAGGAAGTTAATGGTACGATTGGTGGACTGATCAGCTTCCAAATTCTCCACATCAGTGTAGGAATGTCTTAAGGAAAGCTTGTGGTTTTGATTGATATTCCAATCCAATCTCACTAATAACTTATCACTATCCAGGAATGCCGTATTATTTAGGAAATCTCCAGGATCGTAACCGAATCCGTTCAGCTTACTAATTAAAGCATTGATCTGGCTGATGTCAGAGTCACCGTCATAATCAGCAAAGTCAAATGGTTGCGGGGTCTCGTCCCTTTGGATCTCACCGCTCACGAAGAAAAACAATTTGTTCTTAATGATGGGCCCACCCAGACGTAATCCATAGGTTTGTGCTGTAAAATCGGGTAATTTAACCCGATCCACATTAGGATTATCGGTAGGGGTTTTTCCAGCAAATCCTTCATTCCGCCAGAAATAATAAGCGGATCCCTCAAAGTCATTGGATCCACTGCGGGTAACTGCATTGATAGCGCCACCGGCAAATCCACTTTGACGCACATCGAAGGGTGCTACTGAAATTTGGAACTGTTCAATGGCATCCACACTAATGGGCGTTACCCCCGTTTGGCCGCCATTAGTACCACTACCAGCCAATCCGAATACGTCGTTGTTAACCGCACCATCGATAAAGATGGTGTTGAAACGATTGTTCATCCCGCCGATAGAAATGGTGAAGCCATCACTACCTTCTTGAATATTGGCTTGAGGATTGAATCTGGCGTAATCTCCAATGGCCCTAGCCACCGTGGGTAATTCATTGATCGTTCTCTCATCCACCACAGTAGCAGCTCCAGTGCGATTTCCATCAAACACTCCAGCCCCGGCGGTAATTACCAATTCCGCTAGTTCCGTGGTAGTCTCGGAAATAGTGAAATTCTGACGCGAGGTTTGACCCAATGATAGATAAATATTATTTATCTCTTGGGTTTCAAACCCCACATATGAAACCGTGATCTTGTAGGGTCCTCCCACATTCATATTGCGAATAGTGTAGATCCCTTCCTGATTGGTAACATTTCCAAATTGGGATCCCGTGGGCCCGTGTACCGCAATTACAGTAGCTCCGGGTACTGGTTCCCCAGTGTCATCTTGGACAGTACCATTCATTGATGCTGTGGTTACACCTTGGGCAAAGGCTGAAAAGCCTCCGAAAAAGCAAAAAATTGCTGCCAAAATGCTCACAAATAGTAGTTTTTGTCTCATAGTACGTTGAATTAAATGATGTTTATATATAACCAGCTGATTTTTAGTTGATTTTGTAGAATTTTTACCACCCTAAGAACAAAATACAAAAGGTTGGCGAATTTGTTAGTAATTTATCCAAACATTCGTTAGCTGCCAAAGGCAAATCCGGGGCAAACATAGAAGGCTAGTTTGAACCTTGCAATGAATTACTATTAAATTTTCGTGATTTTCGTCAGTATGAAATTAATGCTTTAATAATCCCTATTTTTTCGGTGGTCGTAGTTCCTTGGCTGTCAGTTTCTTCTCCCACAGTAGCTCTCCGTTTACATCTCTTATTTCCAGGGTCAAAACCCGTTCCTTGCGGGGTCCACTGACTTTTACCACCCCAAAATTTCGCTGGGTCACCAAAGTACCCTCTTGTGTAAGGCTGTTTTCACCCTCATCGGGCGTATGACTACTTGAAGTCAAGGGCGAAACCGTAAAATCATACAAGGGGTAGGATCCCGGCCTATCCAGCCTCGATAGTTCGGTATGATGTCGATCGCCGGTAAGAAAAATTACTCCCCAGGCGCCAGAATCAGCGATGGCTTCCAGTAACTTTTTACGCTCAACAGGATAGGTGGCATAGTTTTCGAATACCGCCCCCGTATTTAAAACCTGTCCCCCAATGCAAATGAACTTAAAGGCTGCCCTGCTGTAGGTAAGTGCATCCTTTAACCATTGGATTTGAGCCTCACCTATTAAGGCTTTAGTACTGTCGGTGTCATTATTAGGAGCCCTAAAATACCGGTCGTCAATCAAGAAGAATTGAACATCCCCCCAGTAAAATGTTCCGGTAATGCCGCCTGCACCGGTGACGTTGTAGTTGGGATTGCCCCAAAACAATTTGAAGGTTTCTGTGGTAATCTCCTTATTCCAATAGCTGCGATCGGAATCGTTGGGGCCATAGTCATGATCATCCCAGATAGCATAGTGATGTACTGATCCCAGCAACGGCTGTACCTCCGGAACGGAACGGGTATGCGTATAGCGTTCTAAAATACCTCTTCGGCTGTTCCAATCGGCCTCTCTCAGATAGACGTTATCTCCCAACCATACCATGAAGTCAGGTTTTTGAGCGCGAATATTCTCAAAAATTTCATAACCTCCTCCATAAGGATCGCCGGGGCGATCAGTGATGGTCTCATTTATATAATTACAACTTCCTAAAGCAAAGGAGAAATCCGGTGGATCGGTTCTATATTGCCAAAGTGTTTGTGTCTGAAATTCCAAAGGGTGGTCGATATCTATGACTACCCCATCGATTAACAGCTCATACTCATATATTTTACCCTGCTCCACATTATCGGCCTGTAGTTTTACTACGTGGGCGGTAATCGGTTCAGATCGCTTTTTGACAGTGCTCCGTTTAGGTTGATTTTGGCCTTTTTCCCAATACCTAAACTGGACTTCGGCAGGTTCTGAGGTCTGAACCCATAACAAGACCTCTTTCATAGTGGAATAGCCGACCATTGGCCCGGACTGCAGTTGTGCCCATAAGGTTATAGATAGAAAAAAACCGGAGAATATTAGTAGTAACCTTTTCATTGACTAAATATAGCATTCATTTGATAAGCAATTTGTTAATATTTCTTTACATTCGGCTTAATTTGAATGGTTTATACCAAATCCGACCGCTCATGCAACGTGTATTGATAACACTTTTGATATCCACTTTAATAACACTGGTGTCATACGCTCAGGATCTGAGCTATTATTTACCACAAGATATTTCTTACGATGAGAACATTCCGAAGCCACAGTCTGTGTTAGGTCACGAGGTTGGAGCTTGGCATGCGACTCACGACAAATTGATATGGTATATGAAAACTCTGGCGGCCGCTTCGCCGAGGGTTACTTTGGAAATTTATGCCCACACTTATGAAAAAAGGCCGCTGTTACTATTGACCATAACCAGCCCTAAAAACCACCAAGACATTGAAAACATCCGTCAGCAGCATCTTCGCATCAGCGATCCCCTACAAAGTAGTTCAACGACATTAGAAGATCAACCGGTAGTAGTTTGGATGGGCTATAGCGTGCACGGCAATGAAGCTAGTGGAACCAACGCCTCTCTTTTAGCAGCCTATTATCTGGCTGCAGCCCAAGGGCCAGAGATTCAGCAACTCCTCGACCATACTATCATCCTCATCGATCCCAGCATTAATCCTGACGGTATGAATCGATTTGCAAGCTGGGTAAATAGCCATAGAAGCAAAAACCTGGACGCTACGCCGCAAAGCCTGGAGCATAATGAGGCTTGGCCTCGAGGACGGACCAATCATTATTGGTTTGATCTCAATAGGGACTGGCTTCCTCTTCAACATCCGGAATCGCAAGGAAGATTGGAAAGATTCCATCATTGGAAACCCAATGTGCTTACAGACCACCATGAAATGGGATCGAACCGCACCTTTTTTTTCCAGCCCGGTGTACCCTCGCGTAACCACCCGCTGACACCTTCCCGGACCTTTGAGCTAACAGAGTCTATAGCTCAATATCATGCCAAGGCTCTGGATGAAATAGGCTCACTATATTATTCCGGCGAAGGCTATGATGACTTTTACTATGGTAAAGGGTCTACCTACCCCGATGTAAATGGGGCCATTGGCATTCTCTTTGAACAAGCCAGTGTCAGAGGTCATTTGCGAGAAACCGATAATGGTCTAATGAGTTTTCCTTTTGCCATTCGCAATCAATTTACCACCACACTTTCTACACTACAAGCTGCACATGAGCTGCGCAACGAACTGTTGGAACACCAAAGGAGCTTCTATAGCACCGCTGTTCAGGAGGCTGTGGCCGACCCCTTGAAAGCATTCGTTTTTGGCGCTGAGGATAAGGTGCGAAATTTCCATTTTCTGGAAATTTTAAGGCGACACCAGATTAAAGCATTCCATCCTTCCCGCGATTTGCGCGTGGAGGGGAATGATTACACTATGAATGATAGTTATGTGGTGCCCTTGAATCAACCTCAATACCGGCTGATCAAGGCCATTTTCGAGCAAAGGACCACCTTTCAGGATAGCTTATTCTATGATGTTTCTGCTTGGACCCTGCCATTGGCATTTAACCTGAAATTCCATGCATTGGATCGCAGAAATTTTACCTCTTCGCTTCTGGGTGAACCAACATCTGACTTGACATTCCCAAAAGGATCATTGCCTGTGGAAGCCAGCAATTATGGATATGCTTTCTCATGGCATCACTACTACAGTGCTCGCGCCGCAAACCGATTGTTGGAAAAGGGTTTAAAGATCAAGGTGACTACAGAAAATATGACTGCCAACGGGGCGTCCTTGCGGCCAGGCAGCATCCTGGTACCTATTCAGAATCAAGGCAAGTCAAGCTCCGAGATCTTTGAACTTATGAAAATCATATCTGAGAAAGACGGGGTGGATATTATTAGTCTGGAAACAGGATTCGGAGGAAATCAAAAATCATGGGGTAGTCCCACCATAGAAACTATAAGAAGGCCTAAAATTGTGGTAGTAGCAGAAAAGGACATCAGTGGGTACGAGGTTGGAGAAGTATGGCATTTACTGGACCAGCGATTTGATATTCCTATGACAATTATATCTCAAGACCGCATTGGCTCCTTAAAATTAGGCAAGTACAATACTCTGGTGATGGTCAATGGTCAGTATAAGTCAATAAGTAAGAGTGCCAAAGAAAAAATTAAAAACTGGGTTTCGGATGGCGGAACGGTGATTGCTTGGAAGAATGCTGCCAAATGGCTGGCCGATCAAAAGATCAGCAAAGCCAGTTTTCAAAAGCAGGAAGCCGATACCACTTCCAATTTTGCGTATAGCGATAGAAACAAGCTCTCAGGGGCTCAAGTAATCGGCGGTGCTATTTTCGATGCCAAAGCAGATCTAAGCCATCCGCTTCTATATGGTTACACCCAGCCCAATGTACCGGTCTTCCGCAATCATCAGCTAATACTGGATAGGTCCAAAAATCCCTTTACAAATCCGCTGATGTACTCTGAAAATCCCCTGCTGAGTGGTTACATTTCGCAACAAAAGCTTGAAAAGCTCAAGAATACGCCCGCAGTGGACATTAGTCATGTGGGATCCGGACGAATTATTTCCTACACAGATAACCCTAATTTTAGGGCATTCTGGCTTGGAACTAATAAATTATTCCTTAACGCTATATTTTTTGGACATATCATTGAATCAGAGGTAATCAAGTAGAGCATTGCACGGGATAATAAAATTACTTTTCTTTGTGGCATGAACTCATCACTTCTTTTTCCTCAGGACAAAAACTACATCCTGAAAGAAGCCCAGGAGAAAACCAAATCCCAGTTACTCACCGACTTAGCGGAAAGTGTTCGGACCATTTATCTTCAGAAATACAATCCTCTGGGATTGGAAGACGACACTATTCAGACCATTAAAAATTGTCGGCAACCGGTTATCGAAAATTTGGATAATTTTTACTCAGAACTTGCGGGTGTATACCGCTACAAGATCGGCAGTAATCAATTAGAGTTTATCTTCTCGGGAAAAAGTCATTATGAAAAATATCTGGATGACTGGAAGGAAGCGTTTGAGCTATGGGTTGAAGACTTCAGTTTATCCCCTTATTTTATCAGAGCCGTGCTCGAGGCCACTATTTTACAGCCAAAAGATAGAGTGGCCCACTTAGCCAGTAATAGACTGAAAGTACATCTTACCCAATACTTCCAGCTAAAGATTTACAAATACCGGGGGATCCTTCCTACAAAAGCTGCGTAAAAAAAATCTTACCCAGTCTCCCATTCTGGCACTATGCGAGGTTTACTTTGTGTTGATTAAATAATTACAACATGAAGAACATTAAAAATCGTATTCAACTAATCGGCAGACTTGGAGGAGATCCGGAATTCCGCCTACTTGAAAGTGGCAAACATGTAGTCAATTTTTCATTAGCTACCAATGAGACTTACAAAAATGCCGCCGGGGAGAAAACTGTAGATACGCAATGGCACTACATTGTAGCATGGGGTCCGTTGGCCGACATTGCAGACAAGTACTTGCAAAAAGGCAGCGAGGTGGTGGTCCAAGGCAAATTAATCCATAAAAATTATGAAGGTCCTGACGGGGTCAAGAAGTACTTCTCAGAAATTGTCGCGGACGATTTGTTGATGATTGGTAAACCTCAGGGCGAACCCATCAGCAATTGACGAGGGGAGAGCGTAATGCTCTCCTTTTGTTTAGGGGCGATGTTTGAACTCCAGGATATTTGCCACTCCGTCTCTAGCCTCATTGGCGATATAAAGATCGCCGTTGGGTGCAAAGCATATCCCTTCTGGTTGCTTAAAGACCCTGGGGGCAAGAGGTACCAGATGTAGGATCTCCCCCTTTGAGGAGCTTACGATTAGCACCCTTCCTTCGTAAGCCACTAGATAGATATCCTGGGATTTAGGATGTACCGCGATGCCTGAAGGTTTAAAACCTGTTATCTTTTTTGTGAGTTCCAACGGTTTCAATTGTCTATCATTCCATGACTCCAAGTGCTGCTTATTCAAAAGTAAAAGTGGATCCCGGTCAAAATCGCCGTTTAAACTATAGCTATATACAGCCTTTCCTTTTTTATTCTTTTTATCTCCTTTTAACTCCGCCGACTCCTTACAAGCTATCAGAAGCCGCTTGTTCTTTGAGTCATAAGCCAATCCCTCAACATCGTTCTCCCTGGACAAGGGTGTCTCAATCTTCTTAGTACTGTCACCAACCATAAAGTACTGGTATAGGTCACCATTGCTTTTGACAACATATGTCCATTTATTCACCACAGCCAGTCCTTCAAAGTCACCATTTCTGGCAAATTTCGTGCGTTGTATTATTTCCTTTGATTTTAAATTATATAAGAATACCGTTCCCAACTCATCCTGAACACAAGCCAAAACGTTCTTTTTATGGAACGACAAGCCTGAAATTTCAGAAAGTACATCTGGTAACAGGTACTTTTCATTAGGTGAACTTAAATCATACCCTGTTTGTTGTTTGAATTTATCCAAAGCCGCTTGTTCCTGGGCCAATCTTGGGTTTTCGTAAGGACGACAACACCACATGGTCCAGAGAAAAATTACACCTAAGAAACAACTGCTAAACAGCTTCATAGCGTTATGGTAGAAGTAATGCTTGTTTAATTTTCTTATATTTAGCCAAGAAAACCAACGTTGTGGATCACCATGGTCAAGGTGATCAATCAATACGAAGTTATGAAAGAGAATCGAAAACACAACGGTACTCCTTTTGATTCCCCCCTCTTAGAGAAGACTAGAAACTACGTTGAACAGTTGCTGAGTGATAAGCTTCCGGAGCACTTTGTTTATCATAATATACAGCACACCTACGATGTAGTAAGTGCCGCGGTAGAAATTGCGCAAAAAACACATCTTAGAAAGGAGCAGATGGAAATTGTTATTATGGCTGCCTATTTGCATGATGTGGGTTATATCAATCAGGCTGACAATCATGAACAGCAAAGTATTGAGCTTAGCAAACGGTTTCTAAAAAATCAAAAAGTCGACGAGCACTACATTGATGAGGTAATTGGCTGCATCGAAGCCACCAAGATGCCTCAAAATCCCAAAAACCTATTACAGGAGGTTCTTTGCGACGCCGATCTATATCATCTCTCCAGCAAGGAATACTTTGATAAAGCAGAGCTGCTGAGAGCGGAGTTCAGCAGTGTGGAAAAAGATGATATTTCAGAGTCGGAGTGGCTGGATATGAGCACTCTATTTATTGGCAACCATCAGTATTTTACAGAATACGGAAAAAGAGTGCTTGGCCCGAAGAAGGACCAGAACCTTAAAAAGATCAAGAAGAGGTTAAAAGCTCTAAATGCAGATCCCAAGTATACTCTAAAGTTGGAGAAAGAAATCAGTCGGTTACAAGCTTTAGAAAACAAGAAGCCTACCAGGGGAATTGAGACCATGTTCAGGATCACCTCCAAGAATCACCTTACCCTCAGCGGTATGGCCGATAACAAGGCTAATATCATGATCTCGATCAACTCAATAATTCTTTCCATACTGGTAACGGTGTTAATTCGAAAATTCGAGGAATTCCCAAACTTGATCCTTCCCACCTTAATTTTAGTGGGGGTATCCCTGGCGGCCATTGTTTTTGCCATACTGGCCACCAGACCTAATGTTTCTTCCGGTACCTTTACACGTGATGATATCCAAAATAAACGCACCAACCTGCTTTTCTTTGGAAATTTTCATGGTATGCAGTTAAACGATTACTTGTGGGGTATGAAAGAGATGATGAAGGACGGAGATTACCTGTATGGCAGCATGATTAAAGACATTTTCTTCCTGGGTATTGTGTTAGGGAAGAAATATCGAATGTTGAGAATCTCCTACACCATTTTCATGTTCGGGTTCGTAATAGCTATTTTGACCTTTCTTTTAGCAATCGCTTTCCCGGAACACCTCACGCCTAAGATGTTCTTGTAAATCGTAAAATCTCACCACTAAATGGTACCGAGGGTGTTTTGATCCAGCTTGCAGTTGATCCATTCATCATCAAAACGGGCACCCCACTTTTTATAAAACTCAATTGCAGGGTTATTCCAATTTAATACCTGCCAATATAACCCTGTACATTGTTCATCCCTTGCAATTTTGGCGGTTTCTATCATCAACTTTTCGCCCAGTCCCCTTCCTCGAAATGATTTTGTTACCACCAGGTCTTCCAGATAAAGTCCCTTGCCTTTCCAGGTACTGTAGCGGGGGTAAAATAGAGAAAGTCCCACGATTACGCCCTCCGATTCAGCTACCAAAAATTGATACAGAGGCTGCCTACCGAAACCGTCCTTCAGCATTTGATCTTCAGTCAAAGCTACCTGATCCGAGGCCTTTTCATATTCTGCTAACTCCTTGATCAAAGCCAAGACACCGGGGATGTCCTCCTTGGTACCTAACCTGACAGCTACTTTATCCATCACATTTCTGGTCCCGCCAGGTCAGGAACCCAATTCATGTTATACCACGCGAAGGCGTAATAGTCTGCCGCCTGCTCAATGCGCTTACTGGTAGGAGTTCCAGCGCCATGACCGGCGTCGGTTTCGATTCTGATAATAACCGGGGCATCTCCCACGTGGTGTTGCTGCAAGGTGGCTGCAAATTTAAAGCTGTGAGCGGGTACTACCCGGTCATCATGATCGGCGGTGGTGACCATAGTCGCGGGATAGTCGGTGCCTGTTTTTAAAGCATGAACAGGTGAATATTTGTACAAGTATTGGAACATTTCCTCACTGTCCTCGGAAGTACCATAATCAAAAGCCCATCCTGCACCCGCAGTAAAGGTATGATAGCGCAGCATGTCCATGACACCTACCGCCGGGAATGCTACACGTGCCAGATCAGGACGTTGTGTCATGGTGGCCCCTACTAGTAGGCCACCATTTGACCCTCCGGCAATTGCCAGATAATCCGATGTGGTGTATCCTTCGGCAATTAGATACTCCCCTGCCCCAATAAAATCATCAAATACGTTCTGTTTGTTCATTTTGGTGCCGGCCAAATGCCATTTCTCGCCGTATTCCCCTCCTCCTCGTAAATTGGGCTGGGCATAAATACCTCCATTCTCCAACCACACTAACCTGGAAATGCTAAACCCGGGAGTCAGGCTAATGTTGAAGCCACCATAGGCATACAGGTAGGTAGGCGTCTTCCCATTTAATTCAAGGTCCTTCTTATGCACGATGAACATGGGAATTTTGGTGCCGTCCTTACTTTCGTAGAAAATTTGTTTTGTTACATACAGATCGGGATCGAAGTCTATTTCCGGCTGTTGGTAAAGCTCAGAACTACCGGAGGCTAGGGTATATTTATAGATGGTTGAAGGATGCGTAAAGGAGGTGAAGGTGTAGTATACCTCTTCATCGTCCATTTTACCGTTGAATCCATATACCGTACCAATTCCTGGAAGCGGTACTTCTTTTTCCAGATTACCCTGTAGATCGAATTGCTGTATGCTGCTTTTGGCATCGATCATGTATTCAGCAAATATTTTCCCCCCTACTACCGTGGTAGACAGCACGTTTTCCGTCTCCGGAATCAAGTCTGTCCAATTATCGGGCGTGGGATTCTGGGCGTCCACTTCCACCAAGCGGTTATTGGGGGCTTCCAGGTCCGTATGGATCAATAAGCGGGAGTCTTCATTGGCAACCACGTAATGGTTTTGGTCGAAATTATCCACAATGGTTCGGAACTCTGGACTGGCTTGCCGTAAGTCCATTATGATCAGTTCATTCCCGGAAGTACTTTCCGCTGCGGTGATCACCAAATAGCCTTCGTCCTCTGTAGTATATGCCCCGATATAACGTCGGGGTTGTTTGTCGCCACCGTAAATCAGCTTATCCTCACTTTGGGGAGTGCCAAGTTGATGGTAATACAACTTATGCCTTTGAGTTTTCCCAGAAAGTACACTGCCGTCCTTGGGCTTATCATAACTGCTGTAGTAAAACCCGTCGTTTCCCTTCCAGGCAATACCACTAAACTTGATATCAACAAGGGTATCGCCCACAATTTCCTGATCGGTAGTTTTCATTACAACGGCCTTCCTCCAATCTGATCCCCCCTCCGAAATCATAAAAGCCAACATAGAGCCGTCCGTTGTAAAGCTGGTTTGTGCCATGGAGACGGTTCCGTCATCTGAAAAATTGTTAGGGTCCAGAAAAACCTCCTCTTCCCCATCTTCCGATCTGCGAAACAAGACGTTTTGGTTTTGCAGACCATTGTTGCGGTAGTAATAGTAAAAATCGCCATGTTTGGTGGGAGCATAAATCTTCTCATAGTCCCACAACTCTTCCAACCGGGACTTGATCTGTTCTCGGAAGGGTATTTGCTCCAGATAGTCGAAGGTAACCTCGTTTTGCGCGGTTACCCATGAGGCGGTTTCCTGGGAGTTATCGTCCTCCAGCCAACGATAGGGGTCTGACACCTGATGCCCAAAATAGTGGTCCACAGTATCTACTTTGGCTGTTTCCGGATACACCAAAGCTGTATTGGTTTCAACTTCCGCAGTATTGCATCCAGCAAAGATTGCCAGGCTGATCATTAGGAAGAGATAGAATAATCTGTTCATGGATTTGATATTTTTTATTGGTTTGTTATTTGTTCAAAGCCTGTATAAGGTACCAGTGCAGGAGGTAGTTTAATCCCCTCAGCAGTCTGATTGTTTTCAAGTAAAGCAGCCACAATTCTGGGTAAAGCCAGTGCGCTCCCGTTCAAGGTATGCAGTAAAACGGATTTACCGTCTTTCTTGTAACGAAGTTTTAACCGGTTTGATTGGTAGGTTTCGAAATTGCTAACAGAGCTTACTTCCAACCACTTCTGCTGTGCTCCAGCGAAAACTTCGAAATCAAACGTTTGGGCAGACGTAAATCCAAGATCCCCTCCGCATAGATTAAGAATGCGATAGGGTAGTTCCAATTTTTGCAACAAGTCCTTCACGTGTTCGCACATCTCTTGAAGGGCCGCATACGAGTTTTCAGGGGTTTGGATCTGCACTATCTCCACCTTATCAAATTGATGCAAGCGGTTCAAACCGCGAACATCCGATCCCCAACTGCCTGCCTCTCTGCGAAAACAGGGGGTATAGCCCACCAATTTAACGGGAAGATCCTGGGAATGCAGCATACTGTCGCGATATATGTTGGTAATAGGCACTTCAGCAGTTGGAATCAGATAGAAGTTTGAGTCAACAATACCGTACATTTGCCCTTCCTTATCCGGCAACTGACCGGTAGCCAGTCCTGAATCCTCGTTGATTACAACAGGTGGTTGAATCTCATGATAGCCGGCCTGTTCCGCTTCGTCCAAGAAGAAACTAATCAATGCTCTTTGCAGTTTAGCACCGGCACCTTTATAAATGGGAAAACCGGCCCCGGTAATCTTGCTGCCCAGGTCAAAATCAATGATATCATATTTCTTAATGAGGTCCCAATGCGGACTATTGGCATTGTCCGTCAATTGAGGCTTAGTACCCCATTCTTCCGTAACTTGGTTGTCAGTTTCTTCGGTCCCAGCCGGAACCTGGACATAGGGAATATTAGGAATATCATACAGCTGGCTTTTTAGCTTACTAATTAAGTCCTGAAGCTCTTCCTGCAGCCCTTTGGACTTTTGTTTAAGTGTACTGGTTTCCGTTTTGAGTAACTGAGCTTCATCTTTTCGACCTTCTTGCATCAACATACCGATCTTTTTGGACTTGATGTTGCCTTCCTCAAGAGTCTTATCCAATTTGAGTTGAAGGTCGCGTCGTTGTTGATCGGTATCCAATACCTCCTGTAAAAGAGATTCAGCCTGGGTTATTCCTCTTTTTTGAAGACCGGAAACGGCCGCCTCAAAGTTGCTCCTGATTAGATGAATTTCAAGCATGAATTTGAATTATTGAGCACAAAATAAATGAAATAAATTCATAATCTGTAATTAATATACCGATATGAAAAATAGGGATTTACGCCTTGGAGAAAATATTTTAATTGCTTGTTTATTAACCACCATTAGTATATTATTGCAATATCTTTGCAAGTCACTCAAGGCTATTCAGCTGTTGAGGTCATATCTAGATTAGTATTTCTGTCTGAAACTTAATCAAAGTTACTTTAAACGTATACCTATCATTTTCTAACCCCAAAGGAATTAATCCTTTTTCTGTTTATGTACAATATTGAAGAATTGAATGTGAGACTTCTTTCGGAATTGAAAGAGATCGCAGAGGAGCTTGGCGTAAAAAACTATAAAAAACTAGCTAAAAAAGATCTTATCTATAAAATTTTAGATCAGCAAGCAATCACTCCCGAAAACGCTATGCCCGAGAAGAAACCGGTGGTTTCAGAAGCCACAGTGGAAACTCAGCCCAGGAAGTCGCGGCCGCTGCCAAAAAGAGAAAACGTAACTCAAAAGCAGAAGTCCGGCAAAAGTGAAGATCAACTATTCGACTCCTTTAAGGTCAAAATGGAGGCGCCTTCATTGGAAGACACCGGAGCACCCGCGCCAAAGATGAAAGACAAGCCCAAACGAGAGGGCAGCAAAGATAAGCGCGAGCAAAAAGGAGGTGAGCAAAAAGGTAAAAGAACCAGCAACATCAAGGATTTTGATGGACTCATTGTAAACGAGGGCGTCTTGGAGATCATGCAAGACGGCTACGGATTTTTGCGTTCATCGGACTATAATTATTTAAGCAGTCCGGACGATATCTACGTAAGTCCATCACAAATTAAGCTGTTTGGCCTTAAAACTGGTGATTCGGTCAAAGGGCAAATAAGACCCCCTAAAGAAGGGGAAAAGTACTTTGCTCTGTTGCGAGTAGAGAACGTAAATGGGAAAACCACTGATGAGATAAGGGACCGAGTACCCTTCGAATATCTGACCCCTTTATTTCCAGATGAGCGAATCAAATTAAGCACAAAGCCCAACGAAAACTCTACCCGACTATTGGATATGTTTGCGCCTATCGGGAAAGGGCAACGTGGTATGATCGTGGCGCAACCGAAAACCGGTAAAACGGTCTTGCTTAAGCAAATTGCCAATGCCATTTCAAAAAATCACCCTGAGTGCTACCTGATCATTCTGTTGATCGATGAGAGACCTGAAGAAGTAACGGACATGGCCCGCAGCGTAAAGGCTGAAGTCATTTCGTCCACCTTCGATGAGCAAGCCGAGCGCCATGTTAAGGTATCAAACCTTATCTTGGAGAAAGCCAAACGCATGGTTGAGTGTGGTCATGATGTCGTTATTCTACTGGATTCCATCACCCGACTGGCCCGGGCGTATAACACGGTAGTCCCATCAAGCGGTAAGATCCTTTCCGGTGGTGTGGATGCCAACGCCTTGCATAAACCTAAGAGATTCTTTGGAGCAGCTCGAAATGTTGAAAACGGAGGATCGCTTACCATTATTGCTACCGCTCTTATCGAGACCGGATCCAAAATGGATGAGGTTATTTTTGAAGAGTTTAAGGGAACAGGTAATATGGAATTGCAGCTTGATCGAAAGCTGTCCAATAAGCGTATTTATCCAGCTATCGATGTTCCGGCTTCCGGTACTCGAAGAGAAGACTTGTTGCTTGATAAAGATACCCTATCCAGAGTATGGATCCTGCGCAGATTCATGGCTGATATGAATTCCAATGAAGCCATAGAGTTCCTGTTAGACAGAATGAAAGGGACTGAAAGTAATGAGGAGTTTCTAACCTCAATGAACGACTAATTTCCCTCAACGTAGTCTTGAAGGTATAAGAAAGATGGGCCTAAAGCCCCATCTTTAGCAATGGTAGCCCTGGTAATTACCTGCTGAGCGTCTTCTGCAATCAAATGCGGCAGTACGAATTGTGCAAAATCTTCACCAAAATCCTTGCTGGCATCACGAGGCAACTCACAGGGTAAATTATCCACTGCCATTACGGTCAGATTTGCTTCATCGCTCAGGGCCATTTCTATTTTATCTTCGGACGGATTATAATCGTATAGTGGATCGTCAACCGTAGAGGGTTTTTTTGTGGCTGGAATGGAGCCCTCGATGTCGCAGGTAATGTCCGCAATAACTTTTATTTCAAAATCGTTTTTTAGTATGTCTTCCCTGCTAAACAGCACCGGAGCTCGTGGATCCCAAAAGGCACCGGCTATCAGAATATCGGCGTGCCGAGCATAACTACTAAAGGTTGACTGGTAATGTTCCGGCGTTTCGAAAAACTCTTTTCTATTGAAGGGTGCACCATGAATGTTTTGGTGGTAATCACGGCTGTTCAGCTGTGTAAATACCGGTCCATCGAAAAACTTACCAGTAAAATGGGCCGGGCTCACATGACGGATACCCATCCCGATTAACACTTCCATGGCTCCCCTTGCCACCCTTCCCCCTCCGGTAATGGCAATTTTTATAGGAGGCAGTATCACTTTGCTATACTCCTTGTACAGATCCTGTAAATCGAAACACTGAAAGGCTCTGCGCAGTTCGAATAGATTATACCGTCGTCCGTAAGTCCATATACTGTTGTAGGCCCCCACTATGCCTGCGTATCTTCCAAAAGCCAAAAGTCTGTGACCTTCGGTATCTGTTAGGCACTCGTAATCAACCAAGGTGATATTCAGGTCCAGTATGGCTTTCAGTAAATCACGGTTATAGGCTTGTTGTTTAATGGTGTGGGAAAAAAAGAAGTAACACTTCTCCGGGATCAGCTCCGCTATGGGGACTTCCTTAACTCCCAGCATCACATCGCAATCCGCTACATCATCTACCACCTCAACACCGGCATCCCGGTATTCCTGATCGCTGTAGGCCCGAATATCGCTGGATTGGCATACAATCTCTACTTCCGGAATAGATTCGTTTATTTGTTTAGCAGAATAAGGCGCCAAAGGAACCCGTCGATCAATAGGGATTTTACCTTCTCGAATAAGCGCGATACGGAATTTCTTCATACGCTCATTAAGATTCTAGAAACTCACCCAACAGGGAGCCTCCTTCCTTTTTACGATTAGGGCCCGCCGGGGAGATTGCCTGTATGAGCTTTCTAATAGGCATAGATTGGAGCCACACTTTTCCCGAGCCTTGTAAGGTTGCGAGAAATATACCCTCGCCCCCGAATATCATGGACTTCAGGCCACCTGCACGTTGTATGTCGTATTGTACTTGAGGTTCGAAGGCCACAATACAGCTGGTATCCACTCTGAGCATTTCATTGTTTAGGGTTCTCTCTATAACCGTGCCGCCAGCATGTACGAAAGCTAGTCCGTCTCCTTTCAACTTCTGTAAGATAAACCCTTCGCCCCCAAATAATCCGCTGCCCAATCTTTTATTGAAGGTGATGCTGATATTGGTACCTAAAGCCGCGCATAGGAAGCCATCCCGCTGGACTGTTATCTCCTGATTGTTACAGGACATAAGATCTATCGGGATCACTGTTCCCGGATAAGGGGCCGAGAATGCCACTCTAGCTTTTCCGGCACCGGAATTTGTGAAATGGGTCATGAAAACGGATTCTCCGGTTAGTATTCGAGAACCTGCAGAAAGTATTTTACCCAAAAAGTCCTGATTAGGATTAGAACCATCCCCCATTTTCGTTTCAAAAGTGATGTCTTGGTCCATATAACACATGGTGCCTGCTTCGGCTATGACTGTTTCCTGAGGATCCAGTTCTACCTCTACAATTTGAATACTTTCCCCTATTATTCGATAGTCTACCTCGTGGGATTTCATAGTCATTTCTTTTTATTGGAATCCTCTTTATCAGGAGGAGATTTCTTTGTGCCCGGCAAATCTTTACGATCCCGAAGCTTCTTGTCATCGACCGTCCTATTTAGGAATTCATTGATTTTATCAATATCGAAGTTTGTTTTGATTTCACCAAAGGGATCTATCTCTATATCAAATCCTTCCAGTTCTTCATTGACCTTGGGTTTTGCTTTGGATTTAGAATCCTTTTTCTCACGTTTCTTGGCCATCATTTTTCATTTATATGTGCTAACTTTTCAATAGCTCGATTGATGCGACTTCCTGTTTCATCTTTGCCTAATATCTCCATTACTTTCATCAGGTCAGGACCACGCCCTTCTCCAGTCAATGCCAAACGCAGGGGCGGCATTACTTTCCCAAATCCCCATGAAACTGCCTCCAACTGTTCCTTAAGTAATTGATGAAGGTGGTCACTATCAAATACTTTCAGCTTTTCCAGGGCCTCCTGGTAGTTTTGTAAAAACTCGGCAGCCTCGGAATTCCATTTTTTTTGTGCCAGCGCCATGTCATACTGAGATGGAGCTTCAAACAAAAACTTTCCTTCTTGCCAGAGTTCATCAGCAAAGGTGATCCTCTCTGTTAAGAGAATTACCGCCGCCTTTAATTTTTCGTCATTGGCTTCCTGACCATGGTCCTTCAACTTCTGCCTGAGTTGATCTTCTAATACGGAGACCGGTAGTTGCCGAATGTATTGCTGATTGAACCATTGTGCTTTAGAAATATCAAATTTCGCGCCTGATTTAACAATACGGTCCAAGGAGAAAGCCTGTATTAATTCCTTAACGGTAAATAACTCCTCCTCGTTACCGGGATTCCAACCCAGCATGGCCAGAAAGTTTACCAGAGCTGCCGGCAAATAACCCTTTTCCTTGAATCCTTCACTCACTTCACCGGTTTGAGGGTCTTTCCAAGTCACGGGAAAAATAGGAAAGCCTTGCTTGTCGGCATCTCTTTTACTGAGCTTACCATTACCATCTGGCTTCAAGATCAGTGGTAAATGAGCGAACTCCGGCATTTCAGGCTCCCATCCTAAAAATCGGTACAACAACACATGTAAAGGTGCGGAAGGTAACCACTCTTCTCCGCGGATAACATGAGTGATCTCCATCAAGTGATCGTCAACCACGTTGGCCAAATGATAAGTGGGCAATCCGCCAGATTTTAGAATAACTTTGTCGTCAATAGTGGAACTATGCACTTTTACCCAGCCCCTTATGCGATCCTGGAATCGGATATCTTCTTTAGTCGGGATTTTCAAACGAACCACATACGGTACTTCCTGAGCCATTAATTCCTGCACTTCCCCGGGCGCCATAGTAAGGGAATTGCGCATGGAAGTGCGAGTAATGCTGTTGTATTGCTGGAAGGCCACTTTGGCCTCCTTTAGCCGTTGCCGCATGGAATCTAATTCCTCCGGAGTGTCGAATGCGTAATATGCTTTCCCCTCCTCTACTAATTGCATAGCGTACTGCCGGTAAATATCTGCCCTTTCACTCTGGCGATAGGGGGCATAGGGACCTCCTTGTTCCGGGCCCTCATCAGGCGCAATGTCTAGCCAATGTAGGGTATTGAGGATATAGTCCTCTGCCCCTGATACCAATCTGGACTGATCAGTGTCTTCTATCCTCAGCACAAAGGTCCCCTGATGTTTTCGGGCAAACAGAAAATTGTAGAGCGCAGTACGCACACCACCAATATGCAAAGCACCGGTGGGACTGGGTGCGAATCTAACCCTCACGTTTGAAGTCATAGTATCAATAGATTAAAGCCTGGCAAAAATATAGAAATCGGTTAATACCAACAAGAGGTAGATGCTATCTAAAGCTGTGCTATGCAACTGATCTCCACTCCGACATCTTTGGGCAACCGACTAACTTCCACGGTTTCCCTGGCAGGTGGTTGATCATCAAAGTAGGAGCCGTAAACTTCATTGATGCGGGCGAAGTCGTTCATATCACCCACAAAAATGGAGCACTTCAGGATTTGACGGTAATCGGCTCCTGCAGCCGTCAGAATAGCCCCTATGTTTTTCAGGACCTGATGGGTCTCAGCTTCAATATCCTGATCCACCAGTTCACCGGTTTGAGGATCAATGGGCACCTGACCGGACACAAACAAAAGGCCACCCGCCTTTACTGCCTGACTGTATGGTCCGATAGGCGCTGGAGCTTGAGTTGAGTTTATCACTGTTTTCTTATCCATGGCATATTTACTTTTAATGCGTAATTTAGGTCAGTTTTATTTAGTATGAATATATTGGTGGTAGGGGATAGCCCCTCACAAGCGGAATTTAAGTCAAAATTCAGGGACCTTCACCCAACTGTATATAAATTTTCTCGTGATCTTTCCCATGATGATCTGGAAAAGGCCCAAGTGGTTTTTGATTTTACTATGGAGGAATGGACGCATCACAGGTTATATCAGGACATGAAGGGTTTCCATTTATTAGTCAACAGCGTTAAAACTTCTCTCCAGTCGTTGAAGCGAACTTATGAATGGCCTGCATTGCTGGCAGGCTTTAACGGCCTGCCCAGTTTGTTTGATCGACCGATATTGGAACTGACCCTGGCCCCGCAGGTCGAAAAGTCTGTGATTGACGGACTTTGTGACCGCTTGAAAAGTCCATATGTACTGGTTGATGATAGGGTAGGAATGGTAACTCCCCGGATTATTTGCATGATCATCAATGAGGCCTTCTACACGGTGCAGGAAGGTACGGCTTCAGAGCCAGATATCGACGCCGGTATGAAATTAGGAACCCGCTATCCCCAAGGACCCTTTGAATTCTGTCAGGCTATTGGTATTAAGCAGGTTTACGAGCTTTTGGATGCGCTGTATCACGATACCCATGAAGAGCGCTACAAGATTTGTCCACTTTTGAAAAAGAAGTATTACAGGGACGGATGATTGAAAGATACTTTTATTCTACGGTAACCGATTTAGCCAGGTTACGGGGTTGATCCACATTACATCCTCTCATCACCGCGATATAATAAGAAAGTAGTTGCAAAGGTATTACAGAAACCAAAGGCATTAGGGCTTCATTGGTCGGTGGGACTTCTATAACGAAATCCGCCATATCGGGTATCAGGGTATCTCCTTCCGTGACCACTGCAATCACTTTACCCTTGCGCGCACAAACCTCCTGAATATTGGAAACCACCTTATCATATGAACTATCACGGGTAGCAATAAAAACAACGGGCATCTCCTCATCAATGAGCGCAATGGGCCCATGTTTCATCTCCGCTGCAGGGTAACCCTCGGCATGGATATAGGAGATCTCTTTTAATTTCAAGGCTCCTTCTAAAGCTACCGGGAAGTTATAACCCCTGCCCAAGTACAGAAAGTTCCGGGCATTTTGAAACGTATCGGCGATTAATTCTATCTTATCATTAAGCTCCAAGGCTTGCTCTACTTTAGCCGGAATTTGTTCCATCTCAACTAGCATCTCCCGGTATTTCTGCTCGGTGATAGTCCCTTTGTTATGAGCCAGGCGCAGAGCAATCATAAATAACACGATGAGCTGCGCAGTAAATGCCTTGGTACTGGCCACACCGATCTCGGGGCCGGCATGAGTATAGGCACCTTCATGCGAGGACCTGGCAATGGAAGATCCAACTACATTACAAACTCCAAAAATCACCGCACCTTTTGATTTAGCCAGTTCAATAGCAGCCAGAGTATCCGCAGTCTCTCCAGACTGGGATATGGCGATGAGTACATCACCTTCCTTGATCACGGGATTGCGATAGCGGAATTCCGAAGCATATTCTACCTCAACGGGAATACGGCAGAATTCCTCGAAGAAATACTCTGCCACCAGACCTGCATGCCATGAGGTACCACAAGCCACAATCAAGATACGTTCTGCGGTTTCCAATTTGTTGGCATACTCCCGGATACCGCCCAATACTAAATGTCCACTGGATGCATTCAACCTGCCTCTCATACAGTCTCCGATTGATCTTGGCTGTTCGAAGATCTCTTTAAGCATGAAGTGGTCGTAGCCCCCTTTCTCGATGGCCTCCAGCTCTATATCCAGGGTTTGAATATAGGGAGTCATCACAATGTCCTGAGTATTTTTTATAGTGAAATTATTGTCCTTTATGATGGCCATCTCCTGGTCGTTCAGATATACTACTTCATTGGTGTATTCCACAATGGGCGTAGCATCTGAAGCCAAGAAATATTCGTTTTTTCCAATACCAACTACCAGAGGACTTCCTTTACGTGCGGCGATCAACGTACTGGGATCGTTTTGAGACATGATCACAATGGCATAGGCACCCACTACCTTAGTGAGGGCCAGCCGCACTGCCTCCTCTAGCTCAATACTATTGTTTTTGAGAATATCTTCTATAAAATATATGAAGACCTCCGAATCCGTATCGCTTTGGAATTTATAACCCCTATTCTGTAAATCGGTCTTTAGGGCGGCGTAGTTCTCAATGATCCCGTTGTGGATAATGGCTAGATCTCCTGACTCGGAATAATGCGGGTGTGCGTTGACATCGTTGGGCTCACCATGAGTAGCCCAGCGGGTATGTCCTATACCGATATTACTCCGGGGATTGGTGTCCTTAATGTGATCCTCCAAATCGGAAACTTTCCCCTTCTTCTTATAAACGTTAAGCCCGGATTTCTCAATTAGAGCGATTCCCGCACTGTCATATCCCCTGTATTCTAATCTCTTTAACCCTTTAATAATGATAGGGGTAGCCTGTTTAGGGCCTACATAAGCTACTATTCCGCACATATTTTATAAAGATATGAAGAATATTTGTAATTTATTTAAGTTTTGTTAAAGAAATTTTTAACCTAAGATCATCCGGCCTAATGGCAAAACGATCCAAATTCCTTCCAAAGTCCCTGACAGAAGTTGGACTCTCTACAAAACTATATGGTACTACCAGGACATTTTGGGCATCCTCCCGGGTGATCAGGCCATCGGCAACAAGTTGCAAAAACATGGTAAGTTCCGGATTGTATTGGAGGTCGGTGGTATCCAGTTGAGCCCGCTGGGATTGACTAACCAGATTAAAAGGGTCAATGCCGTTACGCGAAGCACTGATGTACACCCCATCAGTTTGTATGGTATTGGGAAAAACGGGGTCGGTATCGGTGCTTAAAAAGTCGTTGGTATCGTTTGTATAGAAAAAGGACATTTGGACAGGTGGATCAATACTACTGGTGAGACCCTCCAGATTGTTCATAACCAATTCCGCTTTGTTAATCACCACGGTACCTACACTATCCTCATCCAGAAAATCGAAATACGGCTGAAAATCCAGTTTTGGTACCAGCCCAGTACCTGTTTGCAGGTAGCTTCTTCCATCTAGAGGATCAAACTGAGTAAGTGGAACGATCCCGGCCAGATTACTGCCCGAAAAATCCGGTACGATCTGGTTGAAATAGGTGGAATAAAGTAGAGTCACGGTATTGACCACAGTATCAGAAGTAGTATAGTACAGGGTAATCCGGCTGTCCTGGGCGGTAGGATTGAAGCCAATCACCGATTCGCTGGCAGGATCGGTCCTTAAGGTTAATCCTTTAAACTGCTCCAGGAAATTGGCATCATTAGCACTGTCTTTGTCATAATTTTGCAGAACCGCAAACAATTCCTCTTTCAATGAATCCAGGTTGATGCTTATGAGCGTATCGGCATCGTTTACCACAAATGAAGTATCCGATAAGCTCATGGGGTCAAAAAGCGTGCTTTGGTTACTGTAGTAGATGGTGTCGATGTCCAATTGTTCCTGCAAGCGATGTATAGACAACTGGTGTGGGGTGGCAAAATAATCCCCGTAAAAATAACTATATCTCAGATTCACCCGAAGGGAATCGGCAAAGGTCACTTCCGGCGGAATGGTAACGGAAGCAGTAGGCGGTAGTACACGAAAGTAACTTTGGACATGAACATTCCCGAAGTCACCATCGAAATAGTCACCGGTTAACATGATGCCCCGATTGGTGGTGTTAATACTGTCCAACTGTACCACCGATGCAGGTATAGGTATTTCCAAGTTCAGTACCGATAGATTGTCATTGGGGGGAATAAGCTGAAGTCCCAGTTCACCGGGATCTTCACATGAAAAAAGGGCTGATGTAACGACCAGCCCAAATATTCCCGCATGTTTGCCACTCCTAGCTAACCAATTCATTATACAGGTTATAGTAGGAGTCCAACAGATTATCATCTTTTTCAATGGTTTCTACCTTTTTCTCTTTATCCAACACTGTAAACAATTTCTCCAGACTGACGCTTACTTCCTCTTCCGCTCTAATTACCGCATCGGAATATTCAGCTCCCAACTTGATAAGGCCGTCGTAGTCTGCTGATTTCAGATTTGACAGCATACTGTCTTCAATATCCATCATCTTTACCTTCTCGATCATGTCTTCATCAAATTTATGACTAAACCCGTTGTCGTATACGGTGAAAACGGTCTTGGCATTTTGGAAAATAGGATCGTTTTTGTAAGTAGTTTTTAAATACATTGGTATCAAACTGGTGATCCAGTCATTACAATGCACGATATCCGGAGCCCATCCCAGTTTCTTAACAGTTTCAATAACTCCTTTACAGAAGAAAATAGCTCGTTCATCGTTGTCTTCATAAAATTTATCTTCCTTGTCAAAGAAGACGGATTTTCTGTGGAAATAGTCTTCGTTGTCGATGAAATAAACCTGCAATTTTGCATTGGGCACAGAAGCCACCTTGATCACCAAGGGTTTCTCTTCTTCACCAACAGCAATGTTTATACCTGATAGTCTAACTACTTCATGTAACCGGTTCTTTCTTTCATTAATTATTCCAAATCTGGGAACCAGGATTCTTATTTCCATTCCTCGTTCCTGCATACCTTGTGGCAATCGACGTACAAAATCGGCCACTTCTGAGGTTTGAAGGAATGGATTAATCTCACTAGCTACATATAGAATTCGAAGTTTCGACATAATTATCTGATTTTTAATAAAGACTCGTTACGGGACTACAAAATTACAAAATTATTGCCGATTTTCAAGATTATTTGTGTTTTTACCAGTACTTTAAGCACGTTGCATGCAGGTATTCAAGGATATTAATACGCTTCGAGAATTCACTTTTCAACAACGAAAATCCGGACATACCATTGGCCTGGTTCCCACTATGGGTGCTCTGCATCAGGGACATCTGACACTCATTGATTACTGTAGTCGCCAAAGCGATGTGATCATTTGCAGCATTTATGTTAACCCTACTCAGTTCAATAATCCCTCCGATCTGACCAACTATCCCAGGGCTCTTAAAGATGATCTTTTAGCCCTGAAAAACACCGGTTGCCATGCGGCTTTCGTCCCTGACGATATCAGCATGTACCCTCAAGAGCCGCGCACCACCGTGGAATTGGGGGCATTAAGTCAAGTCCTGGAAGGGAAACACCGTCCCGGACATTTCAACGGAGTAGGACTGGTAGTTGCGAAACTATTTAACATAGTACAACCGGATCACGCTTATTTCGGACAAAAGGACTGGCAACAAGTTGTGATCATCAAACAGTTGGTGCAGGATCTAAGTTTTCCCATTGAAATCCGTGAGGTACCTATCGTGCGTGAATCCGATGGATTGGCTATGAGCTCACGTAATCGCCGGTTAACCGACCAGCAAAGAAGATTAGCTCCCCAACTATACCAGGCAATAAGCGCCGTTCGAGAATATCTTCATGCCGGAGGTTCAATTGAGGAGTCCTATCACAAGGGACTTGATCAACTCCAGGGCTTTCCTGAGATCAGTGTGGAGTATCTTGAGGTGGTTGATGCGGAAACCCTTAATACTCCCCGCCAACCATTGGGTAATCACACGCTCTCAGTTTGTATTGCCGCCCACCTTGGAGAGATCCGCTTAATTGATAACGTTAAGGTTTTTTCTCCCGAACATGTCTGATCCCAAGCCTAAATCTAGTTACTTAAAAGGTGCTTTGCAGTTCCTGGTTTCATTTGGGATCGCATTTGGCATATTCTGGTACCTCTACGGTGGAAATTTACCGGCTACTATACAACGTCTCTCCGAAGTGGATTACCGTTGGCTTTCACTTTCCATCTTACTGGGCATATGCGGTCATTGGCTTCGGTCGTATCGCTGGAAGTTACTTTTAATCCCTACCGGCCATAATCCATCCAACTGGCGGGCTCTTATGGCCCTATTTCTGGGATACTTGGCCAATTTGGCGTTGCCTAGACTGGGAGAGGTTACCCGTTGTCTTTCCCTGCGTAGAACAGACAAGATACCCGTGACCATCTCCTTCGGCACGGTGGTTACAGAACGCCTTTTGGACGTAATTTGCTTAGCGGTAATCACCATAGCTGCCATATTCATAGAATTTGAAAAGCTCAGTGAATTCTTTGGAAAATTATTCAGGGAAAAGCTTAGTGGAATTGAGCACTTAATATTCCCATTGCTGTTGGGATCAATTGGTTTATTGGTTTTACTGATTTTGATCTGGTGGCGATTCAAAGATCAAATTAGAAAAACGTTCTGGTGGAACAAGCTGCGTTCAGGCTTACGGGAACTTTGGAACGGACTCACCAGCATACTAAGAGTAAAGCAAAAGTGGCAATTATGGGGAAGCACCCTCTTGATCTGGGTGGTGTATTTTTTAATGAGTTATGTAGTTTTCTTTGCACTGGATGCTACCTCTGGGCTGAATTGGCAGGCCGCTTTGTCCATGCTGGTGATGGGGGGGGTGGCCATGAGCGCACCTGTTCAGGGTGGACTAGGGGCATATCACTACCTGGTAAGCGCGTTATTGATTTACTATGGTGTGGCTAGGAATGACGGCCTATTCTTTGCTTTCATATTGCACACTTCTCAAACCCTCCTGGTGATCATAAGCGGGCTGGTATCCTTAGTGCTGGTATTCGGGATCAAAAAATCTGCAGTTAAAACCCCCTGATCGCCATCCTAGTTGTGAAATATATTTAATAAATTTGCGGTTTCTATATAATTGATATCGAATAAAATACGCATATAATTAATGGCTATAATTTGGATAATATTTGGGGTTTCATCACTAATCAGCTTATTGATAAGCAATCAACTAAAGAGCAGGTTCAGAAAGTATTCTCAAACCCCCTTAAGGTCTAATCTAAGCGGAAAAGAGATCGCGGAGCGCATGCTAGCCGACAACGGCATTCATGACGTAAAGGTAACTTCCACCAGAGGACAACTGACCGATCATTATAATCCCCTCAATAAAACTGTGAATCTCAGTGAGGTAGTATACAGCGCCCGCAATGCAGCGGCTGCGGCGGTGGCAGCACATGAATGTGGTCACGCTGTTCAACACGCTACCGCATACCGCTGGCTCACAATGCGTAGTCGACTGGTGCCGGTGGTGAGTTCCACCAGCCGCTGGATCCATTTGGTTTTACTGGGCGGTATCGTATTGGTCCAATCCTTTCCTTACTTACTGCTGTTCGGCATTCTGCTTTTTGCATGCACCACCCTGTTCAGCTTTATTACTTTGCCCGTAGAATACGATGCCAGTCGAAGGGCATTGGCTTGGATCGATCAAAACGGAATTGTCACCTCCCAGGAACATTCTATGGCTAAGGACGCCTTAAAATGGGCCGCCCGAACATACGTGGTTGCAGCATTGGCCTCACTGGCCACACTTCTGTATTATGTCTCAATATTTTTAAGAAGAAGATAAAAGCATGAATTTTGACTTAACCGAGGAACAATTAGCGGTGCAGGAGGCAGCCCGAGAGTTTGCCAGAACAGAACTTTTACCCGGTGTAATCGAAAGGGACGACAAACAACAGTTTCCTGCGGAACAGGTCAAGAAAATGGGCGAACTTGGTTTCATGGGTATGATGGTTGATCCGAAATACCACGGAGGTGGTATGGATACCGTTTCCTACGTACTGGCCATGGAGGAGATATCCAAAATTGATGCCTCTGCTTCGGTGGCCATGTCGGTGAACAATAGTCTGGTTTGCTGGGGACTGGAAAAGTACGGTTCGGAAGCACAAAAAGAAAAATACTTGAAAAGGCTGGCTACCGGTGAGATCATTGGAGCTTTCTGCCTTTCCGAGCCCGAAGCGGGTTCCGATGCTACCTCCCAACGCACCACCGCTGAGGACAAAGGCGATCACTATCTGTTAAACGGTACCAAAAACTGGATAACCAATGGCAACAGCGCATCGGTCTACCTGGTAATGGCCCAAACAGACCTGAAAAAAAGGCATCATGGAATAAATGCCCTGATTGTTGAGAAGGAAATGGAGGGCTTTACCGTGGGTAAAAAGGAAGATAAACTGGGCATTAGAGGATCCGATACGCATAGTCTTATGTTCACTGATGTTAAAGTTCCCAAAGCCAATCGCATCGGTGAAGAAGGGTTCGGGTTCAAATTTGCTATGAGCACCCTCAACGGTGGCCGCATCGGAATTGCTTCGCAGGCCTTAGGAATAGCTTCCGGAGCCTATGAACTGGCCTTACAATACTCCAAGGAACGCAAGGCCTTTGGGGTAGAGATATCCAAACACCAGGCTATACAATTTAAACTGGCGGATATGGCCACCCAAGTAGATGCTGCCAGATTGCTATGCCTAAAAGCCGCTTACCAGAAAGATCAGGGTATAAATTTCGCACATACCTCTGCCATGGCAAAGTTATATGCCTCCCAGGTGGCCATGGAGGTTACCGTAGAAGCAGTGCAGATCCATGGAGGCTACGGATACGTAAAAGAGTATCACGTGGAACGACTCATGCGCGATGCAAAAATTACTCAGATTTACGAAGGAACTTCTGAAATACAGAAAATTGTAATATCACGGGAACTCCTAAAGTGATTTTTAACGTTACCCCTTGGTTTTCATTTAGTATATGCACCAACATCTAATTGTAAAAATTAGCATGACGGTTGCATAATTCAAAGATAATTATTAGTTTTGTACAAATATACTTAGCGATAATTATATTTTATACCCAAAACTTAGCCAATGGAAGATTATAATAAGATAATCGAGTCCTTAAGCGTCAGGTTTATCAAAGCTAATACTATCAAGATTTTGAAACCTGTGACAATTGCAAATTTCTACGATGTGGAGAATACAGTTGTCATATTAAATAAGGGCTCGATTAGATTCGGAAGCGACGGAGAAAGTGTTAATGAAGGTGAGGTGTTATTTGTGCCCGGCGGTAAAAGTGTATCCCTTAGTTATGGAACTGGTAGCCACCACGACCTTAACTAACGACGATTTTATCAACAACAAGGAACTTTATTTCCAGTCTTTGGAGGATTATCAAGGTGTACCGGAAGAAAATTTCAGTTTTATTAATTTTGAAGCTAAGGTTTTCGATTCGGTTAACTTTTTTGCCTCGCTGGATCTGCCCCCGTTTGTGATATCGGGAAATGAACTCATTGTTTCGTTGGTCAAAGCAGTATTAGAGGAAAACACTTCCAATAAACCGGGAAAAGGAAGAATTGTAAAGATTAACACGGATTATATGGTGGTGGAGATCATTCGCCATATTCTGCAGAAGGGATTATTCGTGGAGCAATTGGCCACAAACTCTACCTATTTCAAAGACCCCAGACTGATTGATATTTTTGGTTATATCAAGCACCATTTAGGTGACGATCTTTCCAATAAGACTTTGGCCGGAGTGGCTAATGTGTCGGAAGATTATGTAGGGCAGTATTTTAAAATGCTCACTGGTATAAATCCTCAGGATTATATTGAATACCAGCGTATGGAAAAGGCCGTAAACTTATTGCGAACCACCAAAAAGAGTATTCGCGATATCGGTAAGGAGGTAGGATATAAAGATACTGCCTATTTCTGCCGGCGTTTTAAGATGATGTTCGGTATCCCCGCGGGTAAAATGAGACGTCGGGAAAGCTTAATGAACGTCTAAGGTTTGATTTAAATTATTAATAGCATCAGAAACCTCAATCAATAGATTGGGGTTTCTTTCTATGCCATTTCCCACCACCAGCATATCGGCACCAGCCTTCAGACATTCCAGGGCTTTGTCTACCGAATCAATACCTCCCCCTACGATCAAGGGGACCTGAATGGATTTGCTAACGGAAGCGATCATTTTAGGCCTGATCGGGAACTTAGCACCGCTGCCGGCATCCATGTATATCAACTTTAATCCCAGCATTTCACCCGCCATTGCGGTACATACTGCCACTGAGTACTTGTCGGCTGGGATTGGAGTGGTATTACTCATATAGGAAACCGTGGTATGGTTATCGGCGTTGATCAGGATATAGCCCGTAGGAAGTACTTCCAGATTGCTTCTCTTAATAACTGGAGCGGCAATAACTTGTTGACCAATAAGCAACTCAGGATTTCGACCAGAAATTAGTGATAGAAACAGGATGGCATCGGCGCTCACATCCACATGCATGTTACTTCCTGGAAACAATATTACCGGCAATTGGCTGTGATCTTTAATCAATTGGATAACCTGATGCATATTGGTCCCAGTAAGTAAGCTCCCTCCCACCAGAAAGAAATCGACTTTGTTCTCTACCGCAATATTTACCAACTTCACCAGGTTTCCGGTATCACTTACCTTATCGGGATCGATCAATACTGCAAATGACTTGCGATTATCTTCCCGTCGCTGGTATAATGTATCAAGAATGGACTTAGTCATCCCGTTTTTCATTTAAAAAATCCTTTAACTTTCTGAGCGCTATGGCCAATAAAAATAAGGCTATTTGCTCTTTTATTTTAGCAACTATCACAGAAGATTCTTTAGTGCGTACCATCGCATGAGCCGGCGGCTCAATTTGAACCTCCTCATCTTCAGAACCCCGTATCAGCTTATATACTTTATAGGCCGCATATAACGAGCCCCCGATGACCAGAAAACTTTTACCCCAACGTTCCAGATCAAATTTTAGATCTTTGATGTCTGAAGTTAGCGCCGACCTGTATTGTGAAGACTTCTCATACAGTTCAAGCTTCTTTTCGGAAATTGCTTTACTCCTCTGTTGTGCCTTCATCGTCCTTATTTGTTGTATCCAACATTCTATCTGTAAAATAACCAATAACCTGATGATACCATGCCGAACGTTTTAACAACAACATGATCATCCACAGCAGGAAAAACACCCCACCCAGAGCAGCATATCCCAAATATTCGCTTTGCCATCGAACATTGAGGTAGTTACCCACAGCCACACTAAGAAATAAGAAGAATAGTGCTATTAATATGATAATGACAAGCGATGAAACCAGCTTGGCTATTATCCTAACCAATTCTTCTTTTAGTTCCAGCTTCAATATTTCGGATTTTGTTTCAAGAAATCCGATCAAATGTTCAATAAGATCTTCAAATCTGGAAGCATTCTTGGGATCAGTCACAATGAAAGCGATTTTTGACCATTGTTAAAGTTAGAAATATATCTCGGAAATTAGCAATAATCAAGAGTAGCGATTATTCGGAACTGGTTTAGAAAGCTAGTTCAAACTGCAGGCGGAACTGCAGAAAATCAGATCCCCCGGGCCTTTCTGTTATGGCAATATCGGATTGTATCTTCAAGTTATGTTCCACAATATACCTGGACAACCCAATGACATACTCCATACGCTCGCTAATACTGGAAAAGGTTTCTGAATCCGGTTTTATTTTGGTGTATCTCCCCGCCAGTTCAAAATTACTGGGGAACAAATAGCCTGCTTGAATCACAAACCCGTGGCCGGTGCCATATTTTAGGTCGCCTGACTCCGTACCCACTATAATGTCTTCTCCGGCGGTTTTATAGGCATATTCAGATTGAATGGACCACCCTTTGTACTTAAATATGGCGTCAACAAATACTGCGGTGAGATCATTGGTTATTTGAGTCATAGTACTGTCAATGGTAAATGTCCCCAGCTGACCTCTGGTCTTGCCGGCATCGTCATTGAAATCGTAGGTTACTCCAATAGCCAGTTTTGGCTCAGATTCACGTTTTAGATCGGATGAAAAGTAATCACCTTTGCTGGCAAACTCACCAAAAGGAAGGTATTCCAAACGCAAGGTATAATCGTACCCGCCAATATTGGAAGTAACGATATCCCGGCCCTCACCCATGGAAATGGAAGCTATTTCTTTCAAAACACCCCTACTGCCCACACGGTCCTTATGTCTGAGTTGAATGCCTATATCACGGTCGATATTGAACCTAGAGTTCACTAAACTGCGGTCTACGAACTGCAGCTTTTGTGAAGAAATAACCCGTTCACGATTGCCTGGCAGTTTGGTTTGACCGACCCACAATGCCCAGTCTGCGTGAAATTTCCATTTCAGAACCGCGTCCAATATTATTCTTGAGGTTAGCCCCGACTGGACGTTCTGCCCACCGCCGGTGTCGCGGTTGGACAATCCAAGCTCAATCTTGTACACCAGTTTTGGGGAAAAGGCAAAGCCGTCAAATTTAAGGCGGGCTCTCCTTATGAGGAACTGATCACTCCAATTGTCAGAATCGAAATTTAAAACCCCGGCATACAGGGTTTGAAATCGTACCCCAAGTTTTAGCGTGAAACTAGAATCAGCCGCCATCACATTGAGTCCTTTGCCGAAAGATTCATAGGAAACATTTTGCGAGGCCAAGGGCAAATTTCCCAGGAGTATAACCAACAAAACCTTGCTGAAAAACAAGCAAGGCTTAAAATACCGGGTAGAATTGGACATATTTATACTACTTATTTCGGGCGCAAATAAAGGTTTGAAAAATTTATTTTCCTAGGGCATTTACACAATTCTTGACTAATTTTTGTCATACCGATTTGTTAACATTTAGGTAATATCTTCTTCAATTTCTTTCCCTACATTTGCAGGTTGAATCACCTCTTGTTGATCGAACTTAACTACCCTTTTCTATGACTTTCGGAATTTACGAATTGCTCACCCTCTTAGGCGCCCTGGGCTTTTTCATTTACGGAATGAAGATAATGAGCGAGGGCATACAGAAGATAGCTGGAGAAAGAATGCGTCAAATACTAGGCGCCATGACCCAGAATAGATTCCTGGGAGTATTTACGGGATTCCTAATCACGGGCCTGGTCCAATCGTCCTCAGCCACCACAGTAATGACGGTAAGCTTTGTAAACGCTGGCCTCTTATCGCTTGTTCAGTCTGCCGGTGTCATGATGGGCGCCAACGTAGGGACCACGGTTACCGCCTGGTTTTTATCAATCCTGGGTTTCAAAGTTAAAATCGCGGCGGTGGCCTTGCCTATTATTGCTGTGGGTATTCCCTTGATGTTTTTTAAGAAACAGTATCTGAAGAACTACGGGGAGTTTTTTGTGGGCTTCGCGTTGCTTTTTCTGGGCTTGGACGAATTAAAGCAGTCGGTACCGGATCTAAAATCCAATCCGGAAGCGCTGGCGTTCGTCTCAGAATATGCAGATTTAGGTTGGTTCACCTCCCGATTGATCTTTATTGGGATCGGCACTTTGCTTACCATAGTCATACAATCGTCCAGTGCGGCGATGGCGCTCACCTTAGTGATGTGCAACGAAGGCTGGATCCCTTTTGACATCGGCGCTGCTATGGTGTTGGGTGAGAATATCGGCACCACTATTACTGCTGAATTAGCATCATTAGTGGGTAATGTCCATGCGAAACGATCAGCACGTATCCATTCCATGTTCAACATCATTGGGGTTAGCTGGATGTTCTTTATGCTCCCGGTGTACATTAATGTCATTAAGAAGGTGATGATTGCCAGCGGTATGGGCGATCCATATATCAATAGCGAATCCGTTCCCATTGCTCTTTCTTATTTCCATACAGCTTTTAATATGTCCAATGTACTCCTGCTTATTGGGTTCGTACCCTGGCTGGTAAAATTGGCCATAAGATTTGTGCCTGCTAAAAGCGACGAGGACGAAGAGTTTCACCTTGAATACATCGGCACAGAAATCATGCGCACCGCCGACCTTTCTTTGGAAGAAGCCCGAAAGGAAGTAGCTAAATTTGGAAAAACCACCACCCGAATGTCAAAATTCCTGCAGGATCTTCTGGAGGAGAAAAAAGAAAGTAAACAACTTAAGCTGATTGACAGGGTCAGGAAATACGAAGAAATAACGGACCGCATGGAAGAAGAGATAGCCAACTATTTAGTAAAGGTGAGCGAGGGACGTCTTAGTGAAAGTGCCTCTATCCGCATGCGCAGTATTTTGAGCATCGCCAATGACCTTGAAAGTGCAGCTGATCGTTTTTATCAAGTCTCCGAACAAATTGCCCGTAAGAATCGAAAAGATATTATCTTTTCTGCGGAGCAAAACGAACAACTTCGGAACATGTTCAATTTGGTAGATGAGGCTTTGGTGATCATGAACACCAACCTTCAGAATCAATATGCTTCCGTCGAACTTAAGGAAGCTATCGAAAAAGAACAGGAGATAAACAAATTCCGTAATAAGATCCGAAAATCTCATTTAAAAAGTATCGAGAAAAAGGAATACAGTTTGAAAAGTGGCATCGCTTATAATGAGATCTTCCTGCTGCTGGAGAGGGCTGCCAATCATATTTTGAACGTTTCCCGGGCCATCACCGGGGAAGTCTCCAAGGACGATGAAGATGAGGTAATACCACAGACCATTGACCATTAAACAACAGGCCTCAGCGTTACTAAACCCTCTGGAGTTGTTCTTCTAAGGTACTGCGGTACCGTTGCATGGCACTTTTTTAATCGGTATATTAATCGATTCACCACCTTTAACCTGACTTCTATTGGACTGGCAAGCTCTGGCGGTTATCGCCATTGTACTGATTATGATCGCCTGTTTTATCACAGAGATCATCCCCATAGATACCACAGCCTTGCTGGTAATGACGGTACTGATCACTACTGGTTTGGTCACTCCAATCGAAGGTATTTCCGGTTTTGCCAACGAAGCTACCATTACCATTCTGGCCCTTTTTGTCATTGGGGCAGGCTTGGATAATTCCGGGGCCATTAACTTTCTGGGAAAAAAGCTTCAGCGCTTTTTCCTGAACGATGAGTGGGTAGTGATGGGATTGCTGATGCTATTGGTGGGATTTTTCTCAGCATTCATGAATAATACCGCTATCGTGGTGGTATTTATCCCTATTTTATTGCGCATTGCCAGAGTAACGGATCTTAGCTCCAATCGACTTCTAATGACTTTGTCCTTTGCGGCAATGATGGGCGGGGCCACTACGGTAATTGGTACTTCTACCAACCTTTTGGTAAGCAGCCTGGCCCACGAAAGTGGACTAGCAGGATTCAAGATCTTCGAGTTTACCGGTTTAGGTGTTCTTCTGTTCTTGGGTTTCTTCATCTTCATGCTGACCATAGGACGATTTCTCATACCCCAGCGAAAGTCCGCCAATTTATCCAGCTCCTACCAGCTTAAAGATTTTGTTACGGAATTCGTAGTACCGGCAGGCTCGCCCCTGGCCGGAAAAACACTGGGAAGTTTGCCCTTTTTTAATGACCCTGATGTTACCATCATCGAAGTAATCCGTGAGGGAAAGACGGTGTGGTTGCCCAGGGGTCATGAACGGATGCAACCCGATGACACCATACTGATCAAAGGTGGAATCGATGATATCGTCAACATAAAGTCCTACAAAGAACTGGTATTTCCAAAAGATTTCAGTCAAGTAGACCGTGATCTGGAACGAGGGGAATTGGTACTGGCTGAGGTGATGGTAATGCCCAATTCAAAAATTGTAGGTCGCAAGATGAAGCGCATTGCTTTTAATGAATTGTACAACGCTGTGCCTTTGGCGGTAAAAAAGAAAGGAGGAGTATATTCCGGTAAGCAGCTGAACTACCGGCCACAAATTGGAGACACCATTTTGCTGGAGACCCAAAAAAACAATCTACCTTTCCTCAACAGCAATCAAGACCTGGGCCTGCTATATGAACATTCCCGCAGGGTATTTGATCGACGAAAAGTCATTTGGTCTTTCTTTATAGTACTACTGGTGGTACTGCTGGCAGCACTGGATATAGTGCCCATCCTCACCAGTAGCTTGATTGGCGCCATGCTGATGCTGTTGTCTAAAAATGTTAGTCTGCAAAAGGCTTATCAGTTCGTGGAATGGAAAGTGATCTTTCTGCTGGCGGGTTTGTTGCCTTTAGGTATCGCTATACACAATACCGGATTGGATCAGTTGGTAAGTGAAGGCATTTTCGCACTGACGGAAGGCTGGCCCTTGCAGTTGACTATTTCTTTGCTGTTTCTGATCACCGTGGTTCTCACCAGTGTTATCAGTAACCAGGCCACTGCTATTTTGTTAGTACCAGTGGCCATTTCACTGGCGGCCAATATGGGTTTGGACCCTAAGCCATTTCTGCTTACGGTACTTTTTGCGGCCAGCACTTCTTTTGCCACTCCTATTGGCTATCAGACCAACACCTTGATCTATGGGGCGGGTAATTTTAAATTTACGGACTTCCTTAAGGTAGGAGGTATTTTAACCCTGGTCATATGGTTGATGGCCAGTTTCCTTATTCCTATTTTTTATCTGTAGTTCAACTCCTGAATTGCCAGCCAGGCCATCAAACCAGATCCCACTTCCAGGGCATCTTCATCAATGTCGAACGTTGGGGTATGTACTGAAGAGGTGATTCCTTTGGCTTCATTTCGAACGCCTAGCCGGTAAAAGCAGGCATCGATCTCTTGTGAGTAAAAAGCAAAATCCTCAGCCGCCATCCATACATCAAGATCCACTACATTTTCAACACCCAAATAATCTTCGGCAGCTTTCTTAGCGAGACGGGTAAACTCAGGGTTATTTTTCAAATAAGGGAACCCTTTTAGGATGTTGATTTCGCAGATACCGCCCATACTCTCCACCACACCATGTGCAATCTTTTGGATCAGTTCCTTGGCTTTTGCTCTCCAGGGCTCATCCATGGTGCGGAAAGTACCTTCTAGCTTTACCTCATTAGGAATAATATTGGTCGCGCCTTCCGCTATCACTTTGCCGAATGAAAGCACTGAAGGCACTTTGGGATCGGCATGTCGACTTACCACCTGCTGAAGAGCCACAATAAGATGACTTGCGATCAGCACGGAATCCACATTTAAATGAGGGGTAGCCCCATGACCCCCCCGGGCTTTTACAGTAATATAAATCTCATCGGCACTGGCCATATACATACCTTCACGAAAACCTACTTTCCCTACATCGATAAAGGGCATCACATGTTGACCCAGGATCCGGCTTACCTCCGGATTGGACAACACCCCTTCCTTGATCATGATAGAAGCGCCACCGGGGATCTTTTCCTCGCCGGGTTGAAACAATAATTTGACTGTACCTTCAAATTGGTCCCTCACCTGTTGCAGTATTTTAGCGGTACCCAACAAGCTGGTGGTGTGAACATCATGTCCGCAGGCATGCATGATACCAGGATTAACCGATTTATACGGAACATCATTGGCTTCCTGTATAGGAAGAGCATCCAAATCGGCCCTCAGGGCCAAGACCTTTTTGTTAGGATTTTTTCCCTCCACGTGGACCACCACCCCGGTAGTGGCAATGCCTTCTTGAGGCGATAAGCCATACTCTCTTAATTTATCGGAAACGTATTTGGCTGTTTGGTGCTCTTCGAAAGACAGTTCGGGGTTAGCATGCAAATGTCTGCGAATCTTCACCAGTTCCTGGGCATGAGCTGCCGCCAGGTCTTTAATAGTATCTCTTAGTGAAGCTCCCAAGTCCCTACAGCCTGATCCGATGAGGTATGACTATAGCATCGGGAAATTCCTCTTGGAGCTCGGCGTAAATCACTTGTGCCTCTAAGCGATCTCCGAATTCTCCCACTCGTACTTTGTAAATGGGCTGCTCGTACTTGGTCTCCGGCCTGGCGTCGGGTAAAATCCGATACACCTTGGCCTTAGCCCTGGAGGCGTTTTCCCGGCTGGTACCGGAATAAACCTGTATGGTGTACCCAATTACGGCGCCATCGGATTTGTTTTGATTACTTATGGACCGCAGTCGCTGGTCCAGTTCTCCGGAATTGTCATACTGTGGGGTCACGTCGGCTAACTGTTCAGGGGTTTCCTGGTTGAGGCCCGAAGTATCGGTCTCCACCTTGGGACGATGTGCGGACAGATCTTCGCCGTATTTGACGGTACTGGATGTTGGAGACATTAGGGTGCAACCAAAAATTCCCGTTAGCAGAAAAATTATCAAATAGGATATCCCTTTCATATTGATGAAGTTAATCTTCTATTAGAACGCATTTATTATTTTTTATGTCTTCCTCTACGGTTTTAAATTTGACGCCCTTCTTGATGTTTCCGTCCATATATTGCACGGTTACCCGCTGATTCCTTCCCATCACTTTGGCGGATTTTATGGGCATGGTTTTCTCAGCCGCTGGCCGGTTCCTGGTATCCGGGGTTTTACCACCCCCTAAAATGGACCCGCTCTCTTCCTTGGATTCCTGCAATCGCTGACGGCCTCGAGGAGCCTGTGCTTCTTGTACGTCGCCTGATTGTTGGACAGGCAGATCGGCCTGCATTAAGAAGGATATGGTATCTTCATTGACTTTTGAAATAAAACCTTTGAAAAGTTCGAAAGACTCGAACTTATAGATCAGCAGGGGGTCCTTTTGCTCGTATACGGCATTCTGAACAGACTGCTTCAAATCGTCCATTTCACGAAGATGCTCCTTCCAAGCCTGGTCTATGAAGGCCAGGGTGACCATCTTTTCCATAGATACCAGCAACTCACTACATTCGGAATCTACGTTTTTCTGTAAATTGGTAACCACCCCGATCTGCTTTTTCATGTCAGTGAACGGGACCATAACATCTTCCACGGTAGCTCCCCGTTCCTTCTGTATATTCTTAAAAATGGGATAAGCCCTTTTCTTCAGCGCTTGGTTCTTTTCTTTGTAATGCTTGTAGGCGGCATTGTAAAGTTCTTCCGTAAGTATTGGCGGGTCGACTTTCTCAAAGTCTTCCTTATTCAGAGAGTAATCTAAAGCCAGTATCCCCAAGGAATTTAGTTTGAAGCCCTCATAATCGACCATAGCGGTAGCATTCAGTACTATGTCCTCGGAGGTATCATAGACCATGTTCATGATATCCAGTTCCAAGCGATCGCCGTAAAGAGCATTTCGTCGCCGTTTGTAGATCACCTCCCGCTGGGAATTCATTACGTCATCGTACTCCAACAACCTCTTGCGAATGGCAAAATTGTTTTCTTCAACTTTCTTTTGTGCCCGTTCGATAGACTTGGTGATCATGCTGTGTTGGATGACCTCCCCTTCTTCCAAACCCATGCGGTCCATAAGCTTAGCAATACGATCCGACCCGAAAAGTCGCATAAGATTGTCTTCCAGCGACACAAAGAATTGAGAACTACCGGGATCACCTTGACGACCCGATCGTCCTCTTAATTGACGGTCGACCCGTCGGCTCTCATGTCGTTCGGTACCCACAATGGCCAAACCTCCGGCGGCTTTAGATTCAGGTGTAAGTTTAATGTCCGTACCCCTTCCGGCCATGTTGGTAGCAATGGTCACCTTTCCGGGTTTTCCAGCATTCAGAACAACTTCAGCCTCCCGCTGGTGTTGTTTAGCATTCAGCACCTGGTGTTCAATATTGCGCATACTGAGCATGCGACTTAATACCTCGGAGATCTCCACCGAAGTGGTTCCCACCAGCACTGGCCTACCGGCCTCCGTTAATTCTTCTATCTCACCCGCTACCGCATTGAATTTTTCCCGTACGGTTTTATAGACTTTGTCCTGGCGGTCATCACGCACTATGGGTCGATTGGTAGGGATCACCACCACATCCAGTTTGTAGATCTCCCAGAACTCTCCAGCCTCGGTCTCAGCGGTTCCGGTCATACCCGCCAGTTTGTGATACATGCGGAAATAATTCTGTAAGGTTACAGTGGCATAAGTTTGAGTGGCGTCCTCTACTTTTACATTTTCCTTGGCTTCGATAGCCTGGTGCAATCCATCGGAATAGCGCCTTCCCTCCATTACGCGCCCGGTTTGTTCATCTACAATCTTCACCTTGCCATCAACGATGATGTATTCGGTATCTTTCTCGAATAAGGTATAGGCTTTCAGCAGTTGATTAGTGGAGTGGATGCGCTGGGACTTTACTGAATAATCTCTAATGAGGTCCTCTTTTTGCTTGATGCGTTCCTTTTCCGATAGGCTCTCATCATTTTCTATTGAGGCCACCTCCATACCGATATCCGGCATGATGAAGAATTTGGAATCTTCACCCTCCCCGGTTATGAGATCGATACCTCTCTCGGTGAGTTCGATATTATTGTTTTTTTCGTCGATGGTGAAATACAAAGGTTCATCAGCCTCTGGCATCATTTTTTGATTATCCTGCAAATAGAAATTCTCGGTTTTTTGCAGTATTTGCTTAATGCCGGTTTCACTGAGATACTTGATCAATGGCTTGTATTTGGGCAAGCCCCGATAAACCCTGAACAGAGCCAGTCCTCCGTCCTTCTCATCGCCATTGGCCAGCAATTTTTTGGCCTCCTGGAGGTACTGAGAAGCCTGTTTCTTCTGGGCTTCCACCAATTTGTTGATCCGGGGTTTTAAGTCATAGAATTCATGTTCATCTCCTTTGGGTATGGGACCTGAAATGATCAGTGGAGTTCGGGCATCATCGACCAGTACTGAATCCACCTCATCGACCATGGCGAAGTGATGTTTTCTTTGCACTAACTCCTTGGGATCACGGGACATGTTGTCACGTAAATAATCAAACCCGAATTCATTGTTAGTACCGTATGTAATGTGGGCTTGGTAGGCTTTTCTACGGGCTTCGGAGTTGGGCTGATGATTATCGATGCAGTCTACCTGCATCCCGTGAAATTGAACAATGGGCGCCATCCATTCAGAGTCCCGCTTGGCCAAATAATTATTTACCGTTACGATATGCACGCCGCGATCGGCCAAGGCATTAAGGAAAGCCGGCAGGGTAGCAACTAACGTTTTGCCCTCTCCAGTGGCCATTTCAGCGATTTTGCCCTGATGCAGTACAATGCCTCCAATAAGCTGGACATCGTAATGCAGCATGTCCCAGGTGATTTCATTGCCTCCGGCCATCCAGGTATTGTGCCAAACAGCCTGATCGCCGTCTATTTCCACATTGGAATATTCTGCGGCAAAGGCTTTGTCTTCCAAATTGGCCTTAACCCGTAGTTGCCCGTTCTCCTTGAATCTTCTGGCGGTTTCCTTTATCACCGCAAAGGCCAGGGGAAGTACCTCCAATAGCACCTCTTCCAGCACCTCATTTCTTTTATCTTCCAGGGAATCTATCTCCTTGAATACCTCATCTTTTTGATGTATATCCAGGTCCGGGTTATCTGCAATCTTTTGATGAAGATCGGCGATCTGCGCATCGACCTCCGCTAATTCTTTATTAATTACATCTTTGAGTTCCCGAGTTTTATCTCTTAACTGATCGTCACTAATTCCTTGCAGGGACTCAGACTGTTCATTGATCTGGGCTACATAGGGCAACACAGATTTGATGTCTTTTTCTGACTTGGTTCCAAATACTTTAGCAATCCCCTTGCTAACAAAGTCTAACATTCCGAAAAAGGTTTATTCCTTAAATTTAAAAGCATTTTCGCTAATAAAACAGGTAGTTCGCAAAAACCATACTAGGGCGCTCCTATATGTCAAATTGACGTGAATACCGTCACTCTTGATCTTCAATACTACCGTTAAACACTTCAACTGCAGGGCCTATTAAATAAACATCGGTGAAAACCCCATCGGCCGACTGCTCAAAAGATACTTTAAGCTCTCCTCCGCGCGTTTGCAGAAGCACGGGACTATGGTAGCCCCGTTCGGAGAGGGCCAGAGCCACTGCGGTTACACCCGTACCGCAGGACAACGTCTCATTTTCAACTCCTCGCTCATAGGTGCGCACCGTGACCTGCTGGTCCGTCAGTTGCACGAAATTAACATTGGAGCCCGACTTCCCGTAGCTGTTACGTATAGCGCGTCCTTCCTTAAAAACGTCAATTTCCGATATTTCCGGTACAATTTTTACATGATGAGGGGATCCGGTATCCAAGAAGAATGATTCTTCAGATCTTTCCATAACGGGAACATCGGGCATCTTAATATAGATCATGTCACCCTTCATATAGCCTTCATGGGGCCCATCAATTGCCAGAAAGTGGCAATGGCTTTCTATCATGTCCAATTGATGAGCAAAACGAACCGCACAACGTGAACCATTTCCACAAAGACTTTGGGAACCGTCGGGATTAAAATAGATCATTTCGAAATCATAAGAAGGGTGGTTTCGAATAAGGATTACCCCATCCGCCCCAATACCGAATCTGCGGTCGCATAGTCGACCCACCAACTTCTGATTTTGCAATTCAAAAGTTTCCTGCCGATCATCGATCATCACAAAATCATTACCGGTACCCTGGTACTTATGAAATCGAATCATTCCCATTGGCTTAAGATACACACTACTCCCTGCAGAACTAGCTACAAGGGGCTATAATCATATACTTTCACTTGATTCCAAAGATCCGCACATTCTTCGATAAACTGCAGATGAATAGGATCTTCTTGATAGCTATCATGATCGGCAATGTTTTTAAAACGAACTTGATAGGAGAATGAAAAGCTGTGATCCACAACATCTCGAGCCTCGGTAGGGGCGGGAACGCCGATATGTCCGGATTCTATACTGCTTATACGTAGTATCTTTTCCAGACCAGATTTGAGTTTGTCAAAAGCTTGCCGATCCTCAGGATCTTTCAGCCAAAAGTAAACTTGATGAACTAACATTTTTTCTTTGGTTGTTTTTGCAAAAGAGACCATAGGCCAAGTGGTAATTCCTAAAGCTGTTGCCATTTGGGCCATGGCCCCTATAAACTTTCTACGGGTGGTTTTCATAAGATGTGTATGCTTATGGGTGCTAAAAATATAAAAAACGCCATAAAAAAAGGTCGATTTCTAAAAATCGACCTTGCCTTTATAGTTGGTCTAATTAGATTCTCTCTTTAATGCGAGCAGCCTTTCCTTGCTTACCTCGAAGGTAGAACAACCTTGCTCTACGCACTTTGCCTTTGCGCACCAATTCGATTTTGTCTAGGTTGGGGCTTAAAATTGGAAAGATACGCTCAATACCCACACCGTTGGATACTTTTCGGACGGTGAACGTCTCACCATTGGTATTTGGATTTTTTCTTTGGATCACGGTACCTCGAAACTGTTGGACCCTTTCTTTGTTTCCTTCTCGAATTTTCACGTGCACGTTTACTGTGTCCCCCGCCTTAAAATCAGGGTAGTTTTTACGGGCTTCGGCGTGCTCTGCTTCTACTAGTTTTATTAAATCACTCATGGCACTAGCTTAAAATGGTGTGCAAATATAGGAATTATTTACGTAATACCAGAATACCGTCTATCAATTTTTCTCTGGGTTTTGACCGGATTCAGGTCTGCGTTCGCGGGTCCTCTTAACGGATTGTTCAAAGCGCCATTCTTCAATATTTTTTTGGTGCCCGCTCAAGAGCACTTCCGGCACTTTGTGACCTCTGAATTCTGCAGGGCGGGTATAAACCGGAGGTGCCACCAAATCGTCTTGAAAAGAATCAGTAAGGGCCGATGATTCATCGGACAAGACCCCTGGAAGTAATCGGATAACCGCATCAGCCACCACTGCGGCGGGAAGCTCTCCACCGGAAAGCACATAATCTCCTATGCTTATTTCTCTGGTAATAAAATGCTGTCGAACCCGTTCATCTACACCTTTGTAATGACCACAAAGCAATATGAAGTTTTCCATTAGGCTCAACTCATTAGCAACACCTTGATGGAATTGTGGGCCGTCAGGGCTCAAATAGATAACCTCTTGATACTCCCTCTGGGACTTTAAGTTTTCCAGACACTCCACAATAGGCTCGATCATCAAAACCATGCCGGCTCCGCCGCCATAGGCGTAATCGTCAACCGTTCGGTGTTTATTGGTGCTGAAATCCCTAAGGTCGTGTATATGTAAGCTCACAATAGCTTTATCCTGAGCCCTTTGTACTATTGAATGGTGTAAAAAGCTCTGCAGCAACTCCGGCAACAAGGTTATAATGTCAATCCTCATGATCGGAACTTTGATTCTCCTGATAAATTTCCAGCAAACCCTCAGGTAAGTTTACCAAAACTGCGCCGGAGTCACGGTCAAGTGACCGGATTATCTCCTCGGTGAAGGGAATAAGCACCTCATGGCCCTGATATTCCATTCCTACTAATCTTTGCGGCCCTTGATCGTAAATACAGGTAACTGTACCTAACTCACCTCGGTGCATATCCAATACCCGGCATCCTATGATCTCATGAAAATAGTAGGATGTTCCCGACAATGGAGGTAGTAAGTCCAACGGTAAATGTACGGTACTGCCGATCAAGCTCTTGGCCTGTAATTGGTGGTTCACCTCTTCGAACTTTACAATCAGCTTTTCACCTTGGGCCCGGATATATTCCACAAAAAAAGGAACCAATGTTCCGTCCCCGCGTTGGTCCAGAAACACCGATTCCAATTTATAGTAGTTGCTTGGCTGGTCCACATCAAGTACTAGCTGGACTTCTCCCTTGAGTCCATGAGTAGCCTTTATGTAACCTAATTGAAAACAAGCATCAGCATCCATGATGCTTGATCGTTATTTGTCTTCCGAGGCGTCTTCCTCCGTTGATGCAGCATCCTCGGCATCTGATTGTTCAGCAGCTTCCCCTTCTGCAGGTGCCTCTTCCGCGGCTTCATCAGGGGCTGATTCCTCTGCAGGAGCTGCCTCTTCAGGTGATTCCGCAGCAGGAGTTTCCGTAGCATCTGCTTCCGCCTCTGCAGGTACATCTTCCGACGTTTCTTCAGCAGGAGTTTCTTCCACTTTAGTTCCGGCTTCGGTTTCAGCTTCAGCAGGTGCTTCGTCCGTAGCGGCCTCTGTTGTTTCATCAGCTTTGGCTTCTGCTGGAGGCTCCTCGACAGGTGCTTCTTCCGCAGGAGCTTTGTCGGTAGCGGGCGCAGGTTCTTCTACTTCCACTGTCTCTTTTGGAGTTTCCTTTGTGGGAGCATCCTCTGTGGATTGTTCACTAGTGGCTTCTGCGGGAGTTTCCTCCGTAGGAGTTACTTCAGGTGCCGCCTCAGCAGCAGGAGCTTCTTCTGAAGCTGCCTCAGCTTCTCCCTCCGTTGACTCGGAGGCAGCTTCTGCGGCAACTGCCGCTGCCGCCTTGCTCTTGATAGCCTCTACTCTAGCTTCTTTAACTTTTCGTTCGGCTTCCAGGCGTTCCTTGGCCTTTGCGGCCTGTTCTTGACCCAGCCGATCAATTTTGGCGGTTACTTTGGCTTCTTTCTCTTTCAGCCAGCTTGCCAGTCTTTTATCAGCTTCTTCCTGGGTTATGGCTCCTTTAATGACCCCTACCTGAAGATGCTTACGCATCATGATCCCTTTGTAGGAGAGCATGGCCCGTACAGTATCGGTGGGCTGTGCGCCCTTCATTACCCATTCGAAGGCCTTTTCTTCATCAATATTGATGGTTGCAGGATCGGTGTTGGGATTGTAGATTCCAATTTTTTCAATAAATCGACCATCTCGTGGTGATCTGGCGTCGGCTACGACCACGTCGTACAGAGCCAGTTTCTTGCGTCCTCGACGCGCTAATCTAATTTTTACAGACATTTTCTTTTAATCATTATGTATGGAACACGTCCAAATTTAAGGTTTGCAAAGCTAGTGTAATTTTCAAACTTCACAAAGTATTTGATGTGATGTTATATGAGAGTGATTGTCTACCAATATTCTTATCATTAATGTCAAATTCCATATTTTATATTACATGATTATATTTGTATAATCGTTTATACGGTTTTTGTATTATACCGTGGTTTTATACCTTTGGTTAATCTGCTTTGAATTGAAATGGACCCGTATTCCTATATTTCCAATGCCCATGGTTCATATATAGATGAACTTTATCGATCCTATAAGCAGGATCCTCATTCAATAGACCCCAGTTGGCGCCTTTTCTTCGAAGGGTTTGAATTTTCCCAGGCCAAGGCTCCCATCACGGTGGGCGATGAGTCCTCTTACAAGGAGGTTCAGGTACGATATCTCATCCATGCGTATCGCAGCCGGGGTCATCTAAAGTCCGATACTAACCCGGTACGGCAACGTAAAGACAGAAAAGCGCTGCTTCATCTAGAGCACTTCGGATTGTCCAAGGACGACCTGGAGACTGAATTTGAAGGTGGTAAAACCATCGGCATTGGCCGCGCCAAATTAAAAGACATTGTAAGGGCGTTGGAATCCATTTACGAAGGACCCGTGGGTTTCGAGTACATGTACATCCGCGAACCTGAGATCCTGGAATGGTTTACCACCAAATCGGAAAAAGAAGCTTTGAACTTTGATCCGTCTGTGGAGGAAAAACAACGGATCCTTACCAAACTGAATGAAGCGGTGGTTTTTGAAAATTTCCTACATACCAAGTATATAGGTCAAAAGCGCTTCAGTTTAGAAGGTGGGGAAACCACCATACCCGCTTTGGACTCCATAATTAACAACAGCGCCAACCTGGGAGTTGAAGAAGTAGTGATCGGCATGGCGCATCGTGGCCGGCTTAATGTTCTAGCCAACATTATGGGCAAAACCTACGAGCAGATCTTTAGTGAGTTCGAAGGAACCCAACCCGACCTCACTATGGGAGATGGAGATGTAAAATACCATATGGGGTTCTCTAGTGAAGTAGTTACGCCCTTAGGTAAAACCATATACTTGAAATTAGCGCCAAACCCCTCACATCTGGAAGCCGTTGACCCGGTGGTGCAGGGATTTTCCAGGGCCAAAATTGATAAACAATATCAGAGCGACCCCGATAAAGTTCTTCCCATATTAATCCATGGTGATGCGGCAATCGCAGGTCAGGGATTGGTTTATGAAGTGGCTCAAATGTCCAAGTTGGAAGGGTATCAAACCGGAGGAACTATCCATTTTGTGATCAATAATCAGGTTGGATTTACTACCGACTTTGAAGAAGCCCGATCCAGCATATACTGTACAGATGTTGCCAAAATAATAGATGCTCCGGTACTTCATGTTAACGGAGATGATCCTGAAGCGGTGATCTTCTGCACCAAACTAGCATCGGAGTTCCGACAGCGCTTCAACCGGGACATCTTTATTGATATGGTATGTTATCGGCGGCATGGGCATAATGAAAGTGACGAACCGAAATTCACACAACCCTCTTTGTACAACATTATTTCCAAGCATCCTAATCCCAGGGAAGTGTATAACAAGAGGCTGATCGATAGAGGCGAGGTAGATGCAAAACTGGCCAAAAACATGGACAAGGAGTTCCGGGGTTTATTGCAGGATCGATTGACCATGGTGAAGCAACAAAAATTGCCCTATCATTATCAACCGATGGAAGAGGAGTGGCGTAGCCTGCGAAAATCCGAACCCAGTGATTTTGAGCAATCACCGGATACCTTTATAAGTAACGAGGTAATCGACCAGGTAGGCAAAGCCCTCATCAAAATACCTCAGGGTTTCAAACCCATTAAACAAATCGAGAAGCAACTCAAACAACGTCAAGAGATGTTCTTCGAGAAAAAAGAATTGAATTGGGCCTCTGCTGAATTGCTGGCGTACGGTTCTCTGTTGCTGGAAAATAAATTAGTTCGCCTTTCCGGTCAGGATAGCCGCAGGGGAACCTTCTCTCATAGACATGCGGTAATCAGGGATGCCTCTACCAACGAACCGTACTCTAGCCTGGATTTCATATCCGACAATCAAGAGAAATTTGATATCCACAATTCTTTGCTTTCGGAGTTTGGGGTAATGGGATTTGAGTTTGGTTATGCCATGGCCAACCCTAATGCCCTGGTGATCTGGGAAGCACAATTCGGAGATTTCGCCAACGGCGCTCAGGTATTGATCGATCAGTTCATAACTGCCAGCTACACTAAATGGCATCGTATGAACGGTTTAGTATTGCTCTTGCCCCATGGGTATGAAGGCCAAGGACCAGAACACAGCAACGCCCGTCCCGAACGGTTTTTGCAAATGGCTGCCGGCTGGAATATGTTCGTGGCCAACATTACCACTCCGGTCAACCTATTCCATGCTTTTAGAAGACAGTTGTCCTTACCTTTCCGCATGCCATTGATCATCATGTCGCCCAAGTCTCTTTTGCGTCATCCCAAGGTAGTAAGCCCGCTCAGTGATTTTACCAAAGGAGGCTTCCAAGAGGTGATACCGGACAGCTATGTCACCAACAGCAAAGTGAAAAAAGTATTATGCTGCTCAGGCAAGATCTATTACGAGCTTCTTGAGGTCCAACAAAAACAGAAACGAAAGGATGTGGCCATAATTCGGATCGAACAACTTCACCCTTTTCCCAAGAACCAGATCCTGAAGGAACTGAAAAAGTACCAGGTAGACCGCATAAATTGGGTGCAGGAAGAGCCTGAAAATATGGGTGCATGGGCCTTTATTCTAAGATCTTTCCGGGAAGTCAAAAAAGATATTATATCCCGAAGAGCTACCGCCTCGACAGCTACCGGTTATCATCGGGTACATCAAGAAGAACAGAATGATATTTTAGAACGGGCTTTTAGTTAGGTCCTAACCAATTAAAACATGGGTTTAGAAATTAAAGTGCCAACGGTTGGTGAGTCCATCACTGAGGTAACGGTTGGACAGTGGCTTAAGCAGGACGGTGATTATGTAGAAGTGGATGAAATCATTTGTGAACTGGAGTCCGATAAAGCTTCTTTTGAGCTTACTGCTGAAATTGCCGGTATTCTGAAAATCAAGGCTCAGGAAGGGGATACCTTGGAAATCGGGGCAGTTATTTGCGAAATCGATGCCCAAGAGGCCCCTGCAACCCCAGACCCAGTGGCTGCTGAACCTACCTCCCAAGAAGCAGCACCCCGCTCCACACCCGCTAGTTCAGGTGAAATTATTGAGATGCGGGTGCCAGAAGTTGGGGAGTCCATTACGGAGGTGGTTATTGGAGCTTGGCTGAAAAAGGATGGAGATCAGGTGGTTTTGGATGAAACCATTGCGGATATAGAATCCGATAAAGCTTCCTTTGATCTGCCTGCCGAAGGTACCGGAATATTGAAGATTGTAGCCCAGGAAGGGGATACTCTGGAAATTGGGGCCTTAATCTGTAAGATTGAGCTCAGCGATGAGGGTGCCCCATCAACCGACACCCCGGCACCTGATGCTCCTGCCGCTGAAGCGCCTGTCTCTTCTGACACGGGTTATGCCCAAGGCCATCCCTCTCCAGCAGCCGCCAAGATACTTGCCGAGAAAAACATGGACCCGGCTCAGATAGCCGGTAGTGGTGTGGATGGACGCATTACCAAAGAAGACGCAGTGAAAGCAGCTCCTGCAGTTAAAGAGGCCTCCCATGTGTCCGTCACACCCGCAGGTGAGAGGGGGCAGCGCCGGGAGAAAATGAGCAGCCTGCGTAAGACCATTGCTAAAAGGTTGGTAGCCGCCAAGAATGAGACGGCTATGCTTACCACTTTTAACGAAGTGGATATGCACCCCATAATGGAAATCCGCAGAAAGTACAAAGAACAGTTTAAGGAAAAGAAAGAAGTAGGGTTGGGCTTCATGTCCTTTTTTACCAAGGCAGTTTGCCTTGCCCTTCAGGAGTGGCCATCGGTTAATGCCATGATTGATGGTGAGGAAATGGTTTTCAATGATTACTGTGATATATCCATTGCAGTCAGCAGTCCTAAAGGTTTAGTAGTCCCTGTTATTAGGAATGCTGAGACCCTAAACTTTGAACAAATCGAAAAGGAAGTAGTGCGTTTGGCCAAGAAAGCACGTGATGGAAAGCTCAGTATTGAAGAAATGACCGGCGGGACCTTTACCATTACCAACGGTGGGATCTTTGGCAGCATGCTTTCAACACCCATAATCAATCAGCCCCAGAGCGCCATTTTGGGTATGCACAATATTGTCTCGAGACCGGTGGCGGTAAACGGTGAGGTGGTAGTCAGGCCGGTGATGTATGTGGCTTTGTCTTATGACCATCGGATAATTGACGGCAGGGAATCGGTGAGTTTCCTGTACCGAGTTAAGGAATTTCTAGAGGACCCTACCCGGATGTTGGTAGGTATTTAATGACACAGATATGCAATATGACGTTACTATAATCGGGTCGGGGCCGGGTGGCTACATTGCGGCCATTCGCTGTGCACAATTGGGGATGAAAACAGCACTAATTGAAAAGTACAGTACCTTGGGTGGTACTTGCTTAAATGTGGGATGCATCCCCTCCAAAGCCCTGCTGGATAGTTCAGAGCACTTTCATAATGCTACCCATACATTTGAAGAACATGGAATACTGGGCAAGGACTACCAGGTGGATCTGCCCCAAATGATAAAACGCAAACAAGATGTAGTAGATCAAACCACTGCCGGTGTCACCTATCTGATGAAGAAAAACAAGATCGAGGTTTATCAGGGATTAGGGTCTTTTCAGGATAAGAATACTATTCAGGTAACGACAGACAACGGGAATGATCAAAAAATCGAAACAAAATATGTGATCATCGCTACCGGATCCAAGCCTGCCAGCCTTCCCTTTATAAAACTGGACAAGAAGAGGATCATTACCAGTACTGAAGCCTTGCAGATAACCAAGTTGCCCAAGCATATGATCGTGATGGGTGGAGGCGTGATCGGACTGGAATTGGGATCTGTCTTTGCCCGCTTGGGAACGAAAATTACCGTAGTAGAGCTAATGGACAGTATAATTCCCACCATGGATCATACCATGGGAAAGGAATTACAAAAAGTGCTTAAGAAGCTGGGTTTTGAATTTATGCTGGGACATAAGGTCACTGAGGTGAAAAGTTCCGGACGTCAGGTAACGGTCACTGCCGAAAATAAGAAGGGGGAAAAGCAAACCTTAAAAGGAGACTACTGCCTAGTCTCAATTGGACGGCGTCCTTACACCCAGGGCTTGGAATTGGAGCGGGCCGGGGTGAAAACAGATGAGTCGGGACGTATTGCGGTGGATGACCAGCTGAAAACAAATGTCGACAATATATATGCCATTGGAGATGTGGTTCGTGGGGCCATGCTGGCGCATAAAGCAGAAGAAGAAGGTGTGATGGTCGCGGAGCTACTAGCTGGTCAAAAACCTCATATCAATTATCTGCTGATTCCGGGAGTAGTGTATACCTGGCCGGAAGTGGCTTCCGTTGGGTACACCGAACAGCAATTAAAGGACATGAAACGAGCTTACAAAAGTGGTTCATTCCCGTTTAAGGCTTCCGCCCGGGCCCGGGCCAGCATGGATACCGATGGTGTGGTGAAAGTATTGACGGATCAGCAAACCGACGAAATTTTAGGTGTCCACATAATCGGGCCCAGAGCTGCAGATCTCATCGGCGAAGCAGTAGTGGCTATGGAATATCGCGCCTCTGCGGAGGATATTTCCAGAATGTCGCATGCACATCCTACTTTTTCCGAAGCGTTGAAAGAGGCCTGTTTGGACGCTACTGATAAGCGACCTCTTAACCTCTAACAATGAGGGAGATCCTATGGGATGACCTTTACCTAATACTTACGATGAGCTGCCGATACGATCATATCGTCCATGTCCGATCCGTATGACATCTTGGGAGCCTGCGTTGCCTCCTGGAATTGTCTGGGTCGAATTTCATCTGGCACCATCATCACGGTAATGTCTCTTTTATCTTCCATAGGATTAAGTCTATCCAAATAAAGGTATCGAAAATCACCGGTAAGCGAAAAGTATACTTCATTATCTTTGGAATTAACCAAAGGACCCAGATTCACAGGATTACTCCACTTGGTCCAAGTATCATCCAATCTATGGCTAACATAGATATCGCTGCCTCCGTTACCCCTATGACCGAAAGACGCAAAGAAAAGTGATCTTCCATCCGGGGCTAGAAACGGCGCAAAATCCGCACCTACGGAATTGATATTGTCCCCTAGATTTATGGGTTCCTGACAATGACCATACTCATCCATGAATGAGATGTACAGGTCCTGATCACCGCGTGTGTCGTCTCTCTCTACAGACATAAAAAGTATATTATTTGTAAAACACACGTAAAAGTCCGAAAACTGACTGTGATTGTAGAAGTTCTCAATGGTGATAGGTGCAGGCCTAGTCCATTGATTATTTACGAACTTGGACCTGGCCAGTGGGTTTGATACCTTTTCGTAGGTGTTATAAAAAATGGCCGTTTGCCCATCCGGACTTATGGCACATATGGCATTGGCATGCTTGTCGTTTACGGTTACTCCTAAATTAGCAGGATCACTCCATTCTCCTTTTTCATTCATATGGGAAACCCAGACATCCTGAAAATCCTTGGTTCCCCGAACATTATTAGGGCTGAAACGCCGGCAGAAATATAAAGTCCTGCCGTCGGGTGATATCAACGGCCGAACTTCCGCCAGATCAGTGTTGACGCTACGAGCTAACAGCGCAGCCAACTCCTGGTCGGCCTTTGATTGGGTTCCTTGACCTTTTAAAGGTGACAAACAAAAAAGAAAGATGGATAAGATTGTAAATACTTTCATAAGCTTTCGGGTATAAGATTTGTCTAACTTTTTCACCAATTTCGTTATAATCTTTATAACAAAACATATCTGTTTATTCCTAAATAAAGCCAAGTAGGATAAGCCAAGCATTTAATTAAAGTACCAATTTGCTGAATTTTGGTATTAGCCTGTTTATCAGCTCATTGAGTATAGATTACAGTACATAATACCACGTATTTTCCCGGGGGTGGTACAGTGGATATACGGTTGTAAGGAATTCGATCCGGTGAAGACCCTATTGATGATTAGGCTACCCATTAGGGTAAACTCTTACATCAATATTGGGGTAAATTATTTTTTGGGTAGAAAAAGACGACCCAAAATGTCGAAGTAAAGCAGTCCAAACAAGAATACGCTCATTATCCAGATCACTGTCAGGTTAAAAAAGAAGGTGGATACGTAAGTGCCGAAAACCGGCTTATTCGCGGAAAAAAACTGGGTGCGAAAGTTGAATATTTTAGGGCGCTCGGGCCAATGAAAGATGGGGTAGATCTTTTGAATAAGTCGGTCACCATGCTCAACGATTCGATCGGTGGTGTTTATGTTCTTTACAATATCACTTATGTATTCATTGTGATGGCGGTTCATAATCTCGCTGACAGGTCGCGATTGTTTTAGTTGCATAGCTGCAATCGCTTCACGGCGGTTGTGCTGGGCATTCTTAAATTTGTTATTGTAGTACCGTTTCAAGACATGTAAGAACTCTTCTGCCTCCAAAAGTACCTGAACATCTACCTGATCGGGCGCCAGATTGATCCAATTAGGAAATCGGTCCTGGCCTAATGGCGCCAACTCATTTCCTATCTCCCTTCTTAATACGGCCAGGTCACCCGTTGCTTCCTGAATATTGTTTTTCGCGAACAACTTTTTACAGTTCTGTAGCTTAGACTCCAAATTGGGGATAAAATAAAGGGTTTTATACTGAGAATTGGCCATGACTTGTTCATAAGGGAAAATGGGCTTAAAGTATTTATTGCCGGTGAACTGATGCACCATAAGAGCTTCATATGCCCATCGGCTGGTCATGATCTCACCTACCATTGGCACCCGATCGGGTGAGCGCAGTCTGGGATTTAAGTCGTCGAACCGAACCACCACACCACCTAGTATCAGTTGAGGAATCAGTAAGATAGGGATCAAAATGTATACCGTAACGGCCGACCTAAATGCTGAGCTAACGTTTAATCCCAGCACATTGGCCAGGCAAGCGGCACTGAATAGGATGATCCAAAATGCCAGGAACATGCCTCTGATTTCCAAAATTAAACACCCGATTATCGCATAGAGCAGGGTTTGAAACGCTGAAATTCCAAAGAGGATGCTGATCTTTGAGAATAAGTAACTCCCCTTACTCAGGTGTAAATAGCGTTCCCGCTTCAGGATCTTGCGGTCTTTAATAAGCTCTTCTGCACTAACGGTAAGCCCCATGAACAAAGCCACAATCACACTCATAAAGAAAAATGCCGGGATATTTGCATTGCCTCCAAAGACATAGGGCTGTCCGGCGGAAGCGGGGAATTGTTTTACAATAAAGGCCAGGATCAGGGCCAGTACCGGGGCCTCCAGGGAATTTATCAGGATATACTGGAGATCACTTAGTTTTGACCGTATATCCCGTTGAGTAAAAATAAGAAATTGTTTAAATACCCCCGGGATATGCAGTTTCCCTTCAGGTTTCTCCGAAATGGACGGAACCACCGGCAGTATTGAGCGATATCTGAAATGCTCTTCCCACTGGGTTGGGGTAACTTTACGGCGGGTGGTCAACCGACCATATTCATTTACTACCTTAGTTTCAATTATATTGAAAATCTCCTCCGGCCTGATGTTGCCGCAAACAGGACACATTCCCAGATCCTTATCTATAAGGTTAACAATGTCCTTAAAGTAAGATTCCGCTTCCACGGGGTTACCATAATAGATCTGAAACCCTCCGACATCCAGAATTACCAAGCGGTCGAACATTTTGAAAATATCGGACGACGGCTGATGGATCACTACAAAAATCAATTTGCCTTTTAGTGAGAGTTCCTTGAGTAGATCCATGACATTTTCTGAATCTCTAGAGCTCAATCCGGAAGTTGGCTCATCTACAAACAACACTTGAGGTTCTCTAAGTAGCTCCAAGCCTACATTCACTCTTTTGCGTTGGCCACCGCTGATGATCTTTTCCAAGGGTGTGCCCACTTTTAAATCCCGGATCTCGTTAAGTCCCAAGCTGCTGAGGGTCCTGGTAACCAGATCGTGGATCTCTTCAGGGGTGGCATCCCCAAAACAAAGGCGGCCTGCATAATAGAGGTTCTCATAAACCGTAAGATCTTCAATGAGAAAATCGTCTTGGGGGATATAGCCTATGATCCCCTCAATGGAACCGGTCTGCTGGTGGATGTTGATCTGATTGATCAACACCTCCCCTTCTGAAGGCGCCAAGTGTCCATTAAGCACATTCAACAGGGTAGATTTCCCAGAACCACTGCTGCCCATAATACCTATAAGCTTCCCTGATTCCTCAAAAACTGAAATTCCCTTAAGTCCCAAAACGCCGTCAGGGAATTTGTAGGAGATGTTCTCGGCCCGGAATACGATCTTTTGCTGAGTTTTGGCCGTTAGGAATTTTCCCACCACGTCGGAATAGTAAATGGGTTCGGTACGGTAAGCTCGAATGGTGCTCCCGGTTGAAAAAACCACTCCCTTATTGTTCTTTAAGGGCACTCCGTTTAAATAAGTGGCAGCTCTTCCCAGGTATTTAATGTAATAGCTTTCAATGGAGGGCAGCCTTAATACTACCAGCTGCCCTTGGAGTCCCCCGGCTACCATACGGCTCAGGTCATCCGGGATCTCTTGAGTGCCGTCATCGATGATCAGCAAATGAGGTGACACCACCGGTTGATTGGTCTGATAATCCACAAAGTGCTGGATATTGCGTACTGTTTCTTTCTGAAGTTTTAAGGCATCGCTAATATAGTACAACAGGTTAGCTTCCCGTTCGGAGATAATCTTATCGGCAGAGATCAACTCCATCATTTTGAGGGTAAGCACCACCTTTTGCTGTTTGGTGATCTCCCGGTTAAGCTGTCTGGTTATATGGATGATCTTTGACCAGTCCTCTACAAAGTCAACAGTCTCATCATCGGTACCCTCGATATGTACGTTTTCAGATTCGCGTTCTAATACCAACTGATCAAACAACTCCATGTACTTAACCACCCCGTCTTTGTTCAGTTGACGTTCCAGGAACTCTTTGATGGTTAACCGTTCACTATAAGTCACACTACCTTCTTTGGCAACAATAGCGAAAAGCTGAATTATGGCCTTAAGTAGCTGCTCACTCATATTGATGGGGGCTCAGGTGTGTAAGCTTAAAGATGTTCTTAACAAAAAAAGCATTGAATCAAATTCAATGCTTTTTTCAAAATTTAATATCCAAATTACCCGGTGATATAATCTCTAATGGCACTTATTTGATCTGTCAACCCAACCAGAGCCTCATCTTCCAGCAAGCTGACCCCTTCATTGTTTTGAATTTTTTCCTGAATATCCAAAGCGTCGTACTGAGTCATTAAATCAGCGGTCATACTCTTCAATTCATCGATGGTTGCATCGCTCTCCAATGAACCCAATAGGGCGTTTAGATCGCTGAGTGGTTTTTGCTGATCCAATATCAATCGAACCAATGGTATCAGGATCAGTTTTCGATTTTCCTCTGTTAAGATGTCTCGAGGATAATTTTTAACCAATGAACTGGCTATATAAAGCCCTTCGGTAAAGGACCCCGCCAGCACCAGGGCTGCTGTGCGGTTACGGCCGCTGTTTTTCAAGTGTTCATCTGTATTGCTTAGAGTCTCATCAATGATGTCCGCCAAGCTGTCCTTTGAAGTCAGGTTCTCCTCAAAGCGGCTTATTACTTCGGTATCAACTGAAGTAGTAACGCCCACTTGATCGGCCAAGCCTTTCATTTTCGAAAAGTAGTTCAAGGCCTCTTGTGCCTTTTCGTAAGAACTCAAATAACCTACGTCAGTAGCATATACCCCTAAGTTCAAGGCCGATTTGTCGTCGTCCCCCTGATAGTTGTCAACGTTGCCCAGATCATTAACTAAACTCTCGTCAAGTTCCACTCCCGTTGATTGCAAAATATAGGGGATCTCAGAAGGTGGCGGAATTTGGTAAACAATGGCTTCGATCTGTTCTTGCAATTCCTCTGCAGCCTGATCAAATTCCTCAGCTTCATTTTCATCTTGCTTCGTTGGGGAAGAGCATGAGCTTGCCCAGATCACAAATACAGCACAAGCCAAGCCAGCTAAGATTCGAGAAGTTATTTTCATGGTTCTTTGGTTGAATCCGTTAGTTGTTTTTACAGGGCGATAAGTTAAAACAATAATACCAATTGCGCAAATAATCGACCTCCACCCACGATAAGTGTTGCAACAACCACTTGCGGCCTTTTGTTTGTGTATTGGGTATTTTTCCTATATTGGAGCACTGACAAGAAACCAAAACCTAGTTTATATGGATACTTTAACTACTACAGGCGCTCGTATATTATACGCTTTGCCTATGGCCATCTTTGGGCTTTTTCATTTTATGGGAGCGGATGATATGGCGGGTATGGTACCTTCATTCATTCCCGGGGGCGTTATCTGGGTATACCTGACAGGCGCTGCTTTGATTTTAGCAGCCGTGGCTATTCTAATTCAGAAAAAAGCGCGATTAGCATGTCTGCTGTTAGCAGCTATGTTGATCATATTTGTGCTAACCATTCATTTACCGGGGTTAAGCGAAAACATGCAAGCCTCTATGCCCAACTTACTCAAAGATATAGCACTGGCAGGAGCTGCCTTGGGTTTTGCAGGTACCGCCAAAAATTAGTAGAAATACTCAGCTACGAAAGGCCCTCATCAAGGGCCTTTTTTGTTTGTAGGTTCCTCTGAATCAAATAATCTTTCTAACCTTTTATTTGCCGTTTAATTCCTATAAATTTGTCAAATTTTAACCACCCGACTATCTAAGTTTTTTAACATTTACAAATGCCCAAAGACCATAGTATCAAATCTGTCTTAATAATAGGAAGCGGCCCTATTGTTATTGGCCAAGCTTGTGAGTTTGACTACAGCGGATCCCAGGCTGCCCGATCTCTAAGGGAAGAGGGAATCGAAGTAACTTTAATCAATTCCAACCCGGCCACCATAATGACGGACCCAGTGACAGCCGACAATGTATACCTCCAGCCCCTGGAACGAAAAAGCATAGTAAAGATATTAGATCAACATCAAATTGATGCGGTCCTTCCTACTATGGGGGGACAAACCGCGCTTAATTTGGCCATAGATTGTCAGAACGCCGGTATATGGGAAAAATATGGGGTAAGAATTATCGGTGTGGACATCGACGCCATAGAAACCACGGAGAACCGCGAGCTGTTCCGGCTGAAAATGCACGAACTGGGGGTCAACGTTTGTTCCGGCAAAACGGCGACCTCCTTCCTGCAAGGAAAGGAGATTGCCCAGGAGATAGGCTTTCCGCTGGTCATACGGCCTTCCTACACATTAGGAGGTACCGGTGGTGGATTCGTGAATGACCCCGCAAACTTTGAAAAAGCCCTGAACAATGGATTGCATGCCTCACCTATTCACGAAGTACTGATCGAACAAAGTATTTTGGGATGGAAAGAGTACGAGTTAGAGTTGCTTCGGGATAGCCTGGGTAATGTGATCATCATATGCTCCATAGAAAATTTCGACCCCATGGGTGTGCATACTGGCGACTCCATTACCGTAGCCCCTGCCATGACCTTGCCGGACACCGTTTATCAGGAGATGCGGAATCTAGCCATCAAGATGATGAATGGTATAGGGCAGTTTGCGGGCGGGTGTAACGTACAATTTGCCGTCAATCCGGAAAATGATGAGATCATTGGCATTGAGATTAACCCCAGGGTGAGTCGGTCTTCCGCCTTAGCTTCCAAAGCCACCGGCTATCCTATTGCCAAGGTAGCAGCAAAACTCGCCATCGGATATAATCTCGATGAATTAAAGAATCAGATCACCAAGACCACCTCGGCTTATTTTGAACCCGCCTTGGATTATGTAATTGTCAAGATCCCGCGCTGGAATTTCGACAAGTTCAAAGGCTCCGATCGTCACCTGGGACTACAAATGAAGTCGGTAGGTGAGGTAATGGGAATCGGCAGAAATTTCCAGGAGGCCTTGCAGAAGGCCTGCCAATCTTTGGAGATAAATCGCAATGGCATGGGGGCCGACGGCCGCGAATTGGCCAATCGGGAAAAGGTCTTGGATAGTTTAGCCAACCCCACCTGGAATCGCCTGTTCCATATTTATGATGCATTCAAGATGGGAGTTCCTTTTAATACCATAAAGAAACTCACCAGGATTGATAAGTGGTTTCTTCAACAGATTGAAGAATTAATAGAGCTGGAAGGAAAAATCAAGAAGTATACCCTGGAAGATATCCCAGACGCTTTACTGCGTGAAGCCAAGGAGAAGGGCTATGCCGATCGTCAGTTGGGTCACCTACTGGACTGTCTGGAAAGTGAAGTTTTCAATCACCGTAACCAACGGGGTATAAAACGGGTGTACAAATTAGTAGATACCTGCGCTGCAGAATTCGAGGCCCAGACCCCCTACTACTATTCAACCTTCGACGACGAGAATGAGTCCGTATGCTCCGATAAGAAAAAGATAGTAGTATTGGGATCCGGGCCTAATCGCATTGGTCAAGGTATCGAATTCGATTATAGTTGTGTACATGGAGTTTTAGCGGCCAAGGAATGTGGTTATGAAACCATTATGATCAACTGTAATCCGGAAACCGTTAGTACGGATTTTGACGTGGCCGACAAACTCTATTTTGAGCCGGTCTTCTGGGAACATATATATGAGATTATTTTACATGAGAAACCAGAAGGTGTGATCGTTCAGCTGGGAGGCCAAACAGCTTTAAAGTTAGCGGAAAAACTCACACGCTTTGGCATTAAGATCATGGGCACCGATTATAAGTCCCTGGATCTTGCAGAAGACCGCGGAAGCTTTTCCACCCTTTTGAAAGAGAATGACATCCCTTATCCCAACTTTGGGGTGATCGAAGACGCTGCCGGGGCCATTGAACTCTCCAAAGAAATTGGATTCCCCTTATTAGTCCGTCCCTCCTATGTGCTGGGTGGACAGAGCATGAAGATCGTCATTAACGAACAAGAGTTAGAGTCTCATGTTCTGGATATCCTGAAAGATATACCGGGCAACAAAGTTTTGCTGGACCATTTTCTGGACGGGGCTATTGAGGCCGAAGCCGATGCTATCTGTGACGGTGAAGATGTCTACATTATCGGGATAATGGAACACATTGAGCCTGCCGGCATACACTCCGGTGATTCTTATGCCGTGCTTCCGCCCTATAATTTAGGTGACTTTGTTATGCAGCAAATGGAGGCGCATACTAAAAAAATTGCTCTGGCCCTTAACACAGTAGGGCTGATTAATATTCAATTCGCCATTAAAGACGACAAGGTCTATATTATTGAGGCCAACCCCAGAGCCAGCCGTACGGTACCCTTTATTTGTAAAGCTTTTAAGGAGCCCTACGTCAATTATGCCACCAAGGTGATGCTGGGAGAGAAGAAGCTTAAGGACTTTGATTTTAAACCCCAGAAAAAAGGGTATGCTATTAAGGTGCCGGTTTTCTCGTTTGAAAAATTCCCCAATGTGAATAAGGAACTGGGACCTGAAATGAAATCGACCGGCGAAGCCATCTATTTTATTGACGATCTGATGGACGAGTATTTTATGAAAATATATTCAGAACGAAACCTCTACCTAAGTAAATAAGTTATATTTATAAGGAGAACGTTCTCTATGCTTAAATTTCTAACCATCTTTATTATTGTATGCTACGTAGTCTACAAGGTAGGCGGCTATCTGATGCGTAGCTTATTCATATCTACCAGTCAGCAAAATCAGGCACCCCCTCATTCGCAGAAGAAGTCCCGAAAAGTGCCTGACAGCGACCTTAATATCGACTACGTTCCACATAGTGAGAAAAAAAACCGCAAAAAAGATTTTGATGGCGGTGAATATGTGGATTACGAAGATGTAAAGTAGCGGTTACTTTTGGTATTTCTTGTACTTATTTTGTGCGTTGTACTTGTTCCAGTTGGGAGACTTGGTCATTGACTTGACCTTTTTGTTCTTACTGGCATTTTGAACACGGTAGTGATTGACCGCTTCATAATCATTGTAATAAGTACCATTTTGATGTACATAGATGGGTTTTGTACAAGAAATCAGGCTAAAAAATAACAATAGTAACCCCGCTTTTGCCACAGGTAATACAAAATTTGTTAGGCGTGCCATAATAAAAAAATGGGTGTCTGCTGATTAATACCCTTTCTAAGGAAATGGTAACAGCCTAAAACAAAAAAAACCTTACGTAAGGTTGTAATAATCAGGGATATTGAGGTGCTATATAGTATAATGCCGATTATTACATAAAAAATTCCTTAAATTTGAGCTTACTTAACTCCCCAAAACCTAAATATTGACGGAATAAGCGAAGATGGCATGGTTCAGACGTAAGGATAAAGGTATCCAAACCCCCACAGAAGCCAAGAAAGAGGCTCCTGATGGATTATGGTATAAAACGCCAAAAGGCAAACCCATTCATATCAGGGAATTAAAGAGCAACTGTTTTGTTAGCCCGGATGACGGCCATCATTTCAGGATCGGATCGCTCGAATATTTCGAAATAATCTTTGATGATGAAAAATTCCAGGAATTAGAAGAGGATTTGACTTCGGCCGATCCCCTGGAGTTTGTAGACAGTAAGCCGTATCCCGATCGCATTCAAGCCAACCAGGAAAAAACTGACCTTAAAGATGCCGCTCGTATCGCTACTGGTACCATGAACGATATACCCATCGTGGTGTGTTGTATGGATTTCTCCTTTATTGGGGGGTCTATGGGATCAGTGGTCGGCGAAAAGATCTCCAGGGCTATTGATTTCTGTATAAAGAAAAAAAGGCCTTTCCTGATGATCTCAAAATCTGGAGGAGCCCGCATGATGGAGGCCGGATATTCCTTGATGCAAATGGCTAAAACATCCGCAAAACTCACCCAACTTAGCGATGCAAAATTGCCCTACATAAGCTTGTTGACAGATCCTACTACCGGAGGTGTTACCGCCTCATTCGCCATGCTTGGTGATTTCAACATTGCTGAACCAGGAGCTTTAATCGGTTTTGCCGGCCCCCGGGTAATTAGGGAAACCATCGGCAAGAGTCTGCCTAAAGGATTCCAAAGCGCAGAGTTTGTACTTGACCACGGGTTTTTGGATTTTATCGTAGATCGCCGCGAACTTAAAGATAGACTCACCTCTTTGTTAAAGATGCTTCAATAAGCCCTAAAATTGGCCATTGGAGTTTACTGTTTTCTGCTTTTATATAATATATTTGTAGCGGTTAATTTGCATTCAAATCCAAATTTATGACAACCGTATTCACCGCTATTGTGGCCTTTACCATCATCATTTTGCTTTTGGTGATGATACTGCTTTTTGCCCAAAGTAAGTTGGTTCAATCTGGAGATGTTCGCATCATCGTAAACGGCGATGAAAGCAATGTCATAGTGACAGCAGCTGGCTCATCCTTGCTATCTACCTTGTCAGGTGAGAAAGTATTCTTGCCTTCGGCTTGCGGAGGTGGAGGCACCTGTGCCATGTGCAAGTGCATCATAGACGATGGAGGAGGTGAAGTGTTGCCCACGGAAGTAGGGCACTTAAGCCGCAGTGAACAAAAAGAACATGTCCGGCTGGCCTGTCAGGTGAAAGTGAAGCAGGATATGTCCATTAGGATACCAGAAGAAATCTTCGGAATTAAAAAGTGGGAATGCGAGGTAGTCTCCAATTATAATGTATCAACCTTTATCAAAGAATTTGTAGTAAAGCTGCCTCCGGGCGAAACCCTGGATTTTAAATCGGGTGGCTACATCCAAATTGATGTGCCGGAATGCAATGTGTCATTTAAAGACATGGAGATCCCGCCTAAACCTGAGCTGGGCCATCCCGACAATGTATTCAATACGGACTGGGATAAATTTCAAATGTGGGATCTCAATATGAAAAATGACGAGCCCATCTTTAGAGCCTACTCCATGGCCAATCACCCGGCGGAAGGTGATATTATCATGCTCAACATACGGATCGCCACACCACCCTGGGATAGGGCCGCCGGCAAGTTCATGTCCGTAAATCCAGGCATCTGCAGTTCTTACGTATTCTCCAGAAAACCCGGCGATAAAGTCACTATCTCCGGCCCTTACGGTGAGTTCTTCATAAACGAAAGTACCAAACGGGAGATGATCTACATTGGAGGCGGAGCTGGGATGGCACCGTTGAGATCACATATTTTTCATTTGTTCCATACGGAGAAGTCGGACCGCAAAGTGTCCTACTGGTACGGAGGTCGTTCTCGCAAAGAACTTTTCTATGTGAACCACTTTAGAAAGATAGAAGAGGAATTCCCCAACTTCCGATTTCATATAGCGCTTTCCGAACCACTACCGGACGACAAATGGAAGGTAAAGACATCATTAGAAGACCGTGAAGCCGACGGATACCTGGGATTCATCCATCAGGCGTTGTTCGACAATTACCTGGGCCAACACCCAGAACCCGAAGAGGTAGAATACTATCTGTGCGGCCCCCCATTGATGAATGCCGCAGTATTGAAAATGCTGGATGATCTGGGTATTCCCAAGGAGAACATCCGCTTCGACGATTTTGGAGGATAACAACTTTAAGGAGAAAAGAAATTTTCTCCTTTTTTTATTTCAAATATGGATCTGAAAATTTTTTTTACCGCTATTGACGATACCATTGTTCAGTCGATCGATGATATCCATGCATTTTATCATTCCATAAGGGTCAACACGCATGAGATGCCAGACTTCAAGGAAGCTGATATTGCCCTCATCGGTCTGGAAGAAGAACGAGGGACCCTTACTAATAAGGGAGCAACCTCAGCGGCCGATGAGATCCGCAGCAAACTATACCGCCTGAAATCCGGCATGTACTCCTACAGAATAGCTGACCTGGGAAATTTACGCAACGGCATGACCTTGGAAGAAACGCAGTTGCGCATAAAGGAAGTGTGTGGCATCCTGCTGGAGCACAATGTGCTACCTGTGCTGATCGGCGGCACTCACGATCTTGATTACGGTCAATTCATGGCTTATGAGCACATGGATAAGTTGATCAGCATTTTGAATGTTGATGCCTTTCTGGACCTGGAAGAGACCGAACGCCTGGGAGCCAGCCGGCAACACATTCACAAAATGTTGTTACACGAACCCAACTATCTATTTAACTACAACCAACTGGGTCATCAAAGCTACCTGATCGACCCTGTTGCAATTAGTCTTTTGGAAAAGCTGTACTTTGACGTATACCGGTTGGGTCTTCTTAAAGAAAATATCCATGAAATGGAACCGGTTATCCGCAATGCCGATATGATGACCTTCGATATCACTGCCATCAAATCCAGCGACGCTTGTGGAAATGCTAATGCTCAACCTTTTGGGCTTTCCGGAGAGGAGGCCTGTCAAGTATGCTGGTATGCCGGCTTAAACGAAAAACTCAGTTCTGCCGGATTCTACGAGTACAATCCGGATTATGATGATGAACACCAGTCAACCGCCCGAGTAGTAGCCACCATGATCTGGTACTTCATTGAAGGGTTCTATAATCGCAAGAGCGAACAAAATTTCAAAAGTAACGACTACCTACGCTACGTAGTGTCTATCGATAATGATCCCGGCACTATTGTCTTTTACAAGAGCAAACTCAGTGAAAAATGGTGGATGGAAGTAAATTATCCGCAAGGCAAGGAGAAGTATGCACGAAATTGCATCGTGCCCTGCAGCTACGTGGATTATCAATCTGCCAACAGTGGAGAGGTTCCGGAAAGATGGATCAGCACCCATGCAAAATTAATTTGACCAGTTGAGGATTACGGGATTTATTTCTATATTCCTGAACATCAAGCTATTTTTCTGTCATGGAAGAACAAATTACTCAACCTGAAGGTATTTCAACCAAAGCCGGCCTAGGAGATCGATTCCTCGGTGTTTTGATCGATTGGCTGGTATGTATGGTGTTTTACTATGCTTTGGACATGTTTATTGGCTGGGGCATAAGCTATGGAATAGGCGCCATCTATTTTCTGGTAAGGGATGCCTTGCCATTTTTGGACGGTCAGAGTATCGGTAAGAAGGTGATGAAAACCCGGGCAGTGAAGGAGGATTCCGGGGCCCCGCTCACCAACGACTATGCCACCTCACTCATACGCAATATTCCGGCGGTAATACCAGTAGTCTCACTAGTGGATGCCATCTTTATTCTTCTGGGGGACGAGCGCAAAAGGCTTGGTGACAAAATAGGGAAAACCATAGTAGTAAAGGAATAACACTCAGATCAATCCCCGGGCTTTAAGCTCCAAATACTTGTTGACCGTATTTAGTGAAAGCTCCTCCGGGCGGGATTTTACAGTCTGTATCTTATACTGCTTCAGCAGTTGAATGATCTGGTTCTTGTCTGAAATAAATTTCTGAGCGATACTTTTAAAATACACTCTTTCCAGATCCTGGGCCGGTTGCCTGCTGTAATCCATTATCTCGGTGTTTTCAAAGGTAATAAACACCAAAAGGTGCTGTTTGCTGATCTTACGAAGAATTGGCAACACCCGCTGAAGCGCATAAATATTTTCAAAATTACTGAACAAAAAAAGTAAGCTTCTAACGCTGATGGTTTTTTGTATGGTCCTGTACAATAACTCATAGTTGGATTCTAAACTCCCTTCTTTCTCCCGGTAAAGTGCTTCCATTATGGTGCGCAGTTGTCCTCTTTTACGGTCGGGTTTTATCATGGAATCTATTTTGTGAGAAAATGTGATCAATCCGGCTCGATCTTGCTTGTTGAGCGTGGTGTTGGCAATCACCAAGCTGGTATTTATAGCATATTCGAGTAAACTCAAGCCATTGAACGGCATTTTCATAGCCCGACTTTTGTCCACCAAACAGTATACTTGCTGAGATTTTTCATCCTGAAAATGATTTACCATGATCTTCGAACTGCGGCTGGTGGCTTTCCAATTTATGCTCTGATAATCATCACCCTTTACATACTCTTTGATCTGTTCAAATTCAAAACTGTGCCCTAACTTTCTTATTCTCTTTATGCCCATGGTACCGGTAGCCGCAAATGACTTTAATTCGAAGCTTTTCATTTCGATAATCGAGGGATACACGGATACCTCCTGGTCCTGAGCCAGGGGATACTTACGTTCAACCAGCCCCAGCACAGTCCTTAGAAATACGTTTATCTTACCAAAGGCATAAAGCCCTCTGGACAACGGTCTAAGTGAATAAACCAATTCCTGTTTTTCATGGGAGGCCATCTTCAATCTGATCTGAAAATCGCGCTTTTGCAGTTGAGCAGGCAGTTCATCAATTACTTTTATACTTAAGGGAAAGGCATTGGGGTTGTGAAGGTGGATGGTGATCTTATGTTGACTCCCCAGCGAAAGCACCTTGGGTGCCATTCGCCAACCTTCCATGACCAGTTTTGGATTAAAGAGTATGACCACATCGAGTATCGCCATTGCAGCCCCCAGTATCAGCAGGATCTGTGCCAAAGGAAACAGCTGCGGCACCAAAAAACTAATAATAAATAGGGCTGCTATAGCTGCAAACAGGGTAAAAAACCGGTAGGTCAGGAATATGTGCCTTAAAAAGCGCATTAACGAGGGACCTCGATCTGTTTTACGATATCGGAAATAACATCTTCCACCTGCGTACCTTCCATTTCCCGCTCCGCAGTGAGAATGATGCGGTGGTTCAATACCGGGTAGGAAACAAACTGGATATCGTCAGGAGTTACAAAATTCCGACTGTTTAGAGCGGCCACCGCTTTGGAGGTTTTCATGATGGCTAAAGATGCCCGCGGCGAAGCGCCTAAATACAGGTCTCCGTTTTCCCGGGTATTGTGTACGATGGAGGCAATATAGTCCAATAGCTCGTCCTTGATCATAACTTTTTCCACCAGGCTCTGGCATCTTTTTAGGTCGTCCGTGTGGAGTACCGGATCAATAACCGCCTCTCGTTCCAGTTGGAAGTTGTCCTTAAAACGCCTGAGAATTTGTTGCTCTTCTGTCAGATTGGGATAGTCCATCTTGATCTTGAATAGAAAACGATCGAGCTGCGCTTCCGGAAGCTTATAGGTGCCCTCCTGGTCAATAGGGTTTTGAGTGGCTATCACCATAAAAGGGAATTCCATTTGATATGTTTGGCCGTCTATAGTTACCTGTCTCTCTTCCATAACCTCAAACAGGGCAGCTTGTGTTTTGGCAGGAGCTCTATTGATCTCATCTATCAAGATTATATTGGAGAAGATGGGGCCTGAATTGAAAGTGAACTCCGATTTCTGCATGTTAAAAACCGAGGTCCCCAGCACATCCGAAGGCATAAGGTCGGGGGTGAATTGGATCCGGGAGAAATCTACGGATATGGTCCTGGACATCAATTTGGTAATTAGTGTCTTGGCTATCCCAGGGACTCCCTCTAGCAGGATGTGTCCTCCTGAAAAAAGCGAAGCCAAAAATAGATCGATCAACTGATCTTGACCGATTATTACTTTCTGGATCTCGTGTCGGATCTTTTGGGCGTAGTCATTGATTTCCTCCAGGCCCGTATTAGGCTCCTGATTAGGTGTTGGTTCTTCCTGCATGGTTATTTACAATTATCATAAAAGTATTCTAAAGCTCTGTTAAATTCGATCAGCAAGTAGTCCGATACCTCCGAGTTTTCCAACATTCTGGAATGCATATCGAATATCCTTTTTACATGATCGTGGGCAATCTGTGATTTGGCAATGATTTTTTTGATCAGGGCCTCATCCGATTGACTGGTATTTATGTGATAGTGATTCCGTATGTACTCTAAAAACAGTTTCATCTTGAGAAGCCCAAGTTGCTGATGGTTTTGCTGTTGGTAGTATAGTTCGCCGATGGCTTCCGTAAATTCAATGGAAGTATTCTCATTGGTCTCCATAACGGGGATGATCTTCTGTTTTCGCTTACTAAAAGACAAAATGTATAGCAGTACCAGAGCCAGAATGATATACCAAGCCCAGCGCAAACTCTGCTGTCCCATAATGTATTGTAAGGGACTATTAAGCCCTCTTTCGCTGTCTCCCTGATAAAGGGCCACCTTGCTGTGTTCATCCCAATAAATATCTGCTGATGGCAGAAATGAAAACACTTTCTCTACGTAAGAGAGATTCTCCTGTTTTAGGAGATGAAAATTAGAAAACGCCAAGGGTACAGAGTGAAACAAAACCTTCCCATCTCCATAGGGGATACTCACAAAATTCGTTAGTGTATCCAGAGTTCCAAGTTTGACGATGGCGCTATCGCATAATAAGCTGTCGTAGTAGTTCCATTGATAATTCTCTATCTGATCCTGAATATAGAATTGAAAACCATAGCCCTCTTTTGACTTTAGAGGGGTATCGTAAAAATTGAGATAGACTTCTTCTTTATCCAGAGTGCTGTAGAAATAATCATAACAAATCTCCTCGGCAATAGTGCTCAAAAGCAGGCTGGGTGGATATTTACTGACGATCAGTGCACTGTTCCCCTGTTCCACGATCTCCAAAAGTTTCCACATATCGTCGTAGCTGTAATAAATATCCTCCCCAATGGCCACATAGTTCAAAGGTGAATCCCACTTCTCTATGTTTCGTAGCGGGCTTTTGGATGCTATCAATTCACGGTCCGGATAAAGATCCTTCAAAAGATTGTAAAGAACGGAAGTCCCGTAGGGTTGGACTAAATTATTCTTATAACTCTCTCTCCAACTGAATCGCTTTTTATCTCGAGTGTTCAACAGCCACACCGCTGCCACCATAATGACAAGCACTACTATTACTAAAGCTGCTAGCTGTTTGCGGTCTTTCACTGATCAGAGGAGTTGGAAATGTCATCTAATAAATACTGGAACTTAGGACTGAGGTGGCCGTAGTTGGCGGAATTCACCTCAAGACCTCCATACCATATGCGATCGAAAGTGGTGGTCAATTGACGGAAGTCCTGATAATGAGGTTTACCGGTCATTTCCCGAACATAATCTCCATTGGTTTTGTCCCGTTTCCAGCGGATCAATTGTTGTTCGTTGAGCCCTTGTATGATCATCAAATAATAAATGCGTATGGCAGTTCGAAAATCCTGATCCTGTAAAGCTTTGGCCAGCAATTCCTCAAGGTGCGAACGCGGTACTTCCTCGGTAATAGAGGACAGACTGAAGTCGTATTCATTGGCCCCGATCTTTACGTTTTGCGGTCGGTAAAACTGCTTGGCGATTAAGTATACAATAAAAACTGCCAGGCCTATAATGACCAGCCACATCAGCACCTGACCGATACCCAGGCTGGGCACCCAATTGAATATGGACGGAGAAGGTACCGGTTTGGAGGAAGGGGTTTCCGGTTCCTGCTGGGTCTCGGTGAAATCGATGTCCTTTACTTCTTGCCGCCAGGCTTCGCGATCGAAGGTGTGATACTCGGTTGTTTCCTGAGCTATTGAGGTCAGGCCTGTCAGGCAGCATACCACCAATAAAGAAAAAGTCTTTATGATCATCTAAGCAGCTCCTCGGAATTTTTTAATTAGCTTATTGATATAATTTGCCTCCAAGATCTCTTTAAGACTGAAGTATTGAATACCCAGACCGGAAATCAAGATAGGAATGGTGATGCCGATGGAAAAAATAAACTTGAAGGAGTCCACGTACTGAACCACTTTACTGGTGGTTGCCTGGTCAAGATCAAAATTCCAACCGATCACCTCTTGATAAAAATCGATTAGCGGCGATTCCACCAATACCACAAAAAGGACTGTCAGAAAAACCAAACAGGCAAAAAGGCCATATATCTTCCAGGCATTAGTGGAAAACGTCTCCCAGCAACGTTCCCAGGATCCAAACAGGCTACGGTCCTCATAATAGGAAATAAAAACCGTCTGGATCAACAAGGGGGCAATACCAACCAGTACCAAGATCATTAAAACAGTAGGCAGCCAAAATACAGCGCTGATCAATAGTCCTGTAGCCATAGATGATGAGCACTTCGCCGACCAAATTGATCGCAGTAGATCTCGCCAGCGCAGGCTCTGATGACTCAGAGAAGCCATTAGCATCTGCAGACTAAAATGGATGACCAATCCCAAGAACAGCATATTGTTTAAAAACATCAGCGGTTGAAAACTGTAATCGAAGTATGGGATGGACTCCACCAGGTAAAAAATGGTGCCAGTGGCAATTACATTATTGGCTAGAAAAATAGCAGTTATAGTAAATATTAAACCCATGGCTACCCCTAAGGTCAGGATCTTTTTTAAGTGTTGTTTATAGTAGCCGAATACGTCTTTGAATATCTCGCCCATGGTCTTGATACGGTCTTCGGCCTGAATAGTGAACGGGATTTTAGGGGACAATTCAGGCTTTGACTCCTCCATAAGTGTACCTTTCCTTGCAAGTTGGCGGGGGTACCAAACGAAGTAAAAGAGAATGAACAGCAAAGACATAAAGATAAGAGCTCCCTTGAGTACCTCCGGGGCTTCGGTGAATCTGGTCATGAAGGATTCTATTATTGCTGCTATAACCAGGATAGGTGCTATCCCGATAAATAACTTCAGACCCTGTGCCGCGCTGATCTGCAATGACTGTAGTCGGGGATAAGTACCGGGAAATACTAACCCCTTACCCAACACTATGCCGGCAGCCCCAGCGATCACGATTGAGGATATTTCTAGTGTTCCGTGTAGCCAAATGGTGAGAAAAGAGTCCCAGAACAAACCGCGTTCTATGAAGAAATACTGAAATGTTCCTACCATGATCCCATTATAGACCATAATGGCGATGGTACCAATGGCCATAAAGATGCCCATTACAAAAGTGCGGAAAGCCACCATTAAATTGTTGAAGGTGATCTGCAGAAACATGTCTATCCCGTTCATAGATTTATACACGGCCATGGGGTCATCACTTTCAATATTCTCTATGGTCATATTTACATAAGTATCCCCTAGTATTACTCTTGCGAATTCCGCATCGTTGATGGACGACAATACCCCAATAGCTACTGAGAATAGGAATACAACCAGTGACAAAAGCAGGTCACCTCTTTTACGATAAGAAACACTGGGCAGCTCCGTAACCCAGAACTTCATAAAGCGATTTCGCTTCTCCTTCTTGTTCTTATAAATACTGTAAAATACCTTTTGAGCCAGATTATTCAGGTACACCCGAACCGAACGGTTGGGATAGAAAGTGCGGGCGTAGCTCAAGTCATTGATGATGCGAATGAATTGATCACTCAGCTGATCCGGCTCTCGGCGGGAAGACTTCAGAATGGCTTCAAATCTCTCCCAATTCTCCCTGTTCTGCTCAATAAACTTAGTCTCCCTCATAGAAGTCTGAAATAAAACATTTACCTTTTAAAATGCAAAAAATAGACATTAACACCACCCAGAACGTTACCATTCAGTATGAGCTGGCGGCTTGGTGGGATCGTGTTTTTGCCTACTTCATTGATATGGTGGTGTTATTCGGTTCCATATTTATTATGATCCTTTTTATGGAAGCATTTTTGCCTCAGGTCACTTACGTAATGGTTTTTTTGTTATTATTCTTTTATACCCCGGCCTTCGAAATATTAAACAACGGACAAACCTTAGGAAAGAAAGCCCTGGGGATCAAGGTAGTGAAACTTACCGGGAAAAAACCAACCTTGAAAGACTACACATTACGGTGGGCTTTCAGGATTTTGGACATCTACTTAAGTTCCGGGGTCATTGCCAGTATTCTTATTGGATCTTCCCAAAAAAGTCAGCGGCTGGGTGACCTGGTAGCCAATACCACAGTGATTCGACTTCGGCCCAGTTTAGGGGTATCGCTGTCTGATATTATGACCATCAATACCCGGGAACACTACCAGCCGGTGTATCAACAGGCCTCCCGTTTCAACGAGAATGAGATCCTGTTAATGAAGGAAGTCCTGGACCGGGTGGCGAAATACCCCAACCTGGCTCACAAAATGGCCCTGAGTGATTTGGTAACCAAAGTAAAGGATCGGCTTAGTCTGGATAAAGCTCCTCTTAACAAATCCAAATTCCTGCAAACCGTAATTAAAGATTACGTAGTGCTAACCCGTTAGTCTTTTATAACCCTGGTTTTGGAGATAGAGTCATGCCACCCTACGGCGGTACTGCCCAGAAACGAGAACGCTTCAAAAGGAATGAAGCGACATAAGGTGCGTCCTAGGATGTTCAAAAAGGTAGGTGTTCCTCCATCTTCCGTAACCACTCTGGACTTGGTGATGTATTTACCAATAGTACGACCAGTTGCTGCCTCCATTACGATGTAGTAAAGCAACAACAATAGCAACACGATCAGGGTCCAGGTCACTTGTCCTGCGCCGCCATCCTCCATGTTGTCTACCGCAGCATCACCGAAAAGTATGGCAGCTGCAAACCCCAGTACGAAGGTCAATATGTAGTAAACAATTACATCGATTATGTAATTGAGAAAACGGGTACCCCCACTAGCTAAATGTCGATCTACGTACTGCCGGTTTTCTCTGGGGTCTAAATCTTGATCGAGAATTTGATCGGATCCATCCATATATTTAAAAATTTAAGAAGAACTGTTTTGCAGATCTTTCGCCACTTCCGTCACCTGATTCCAGACCCGAAAAACATTTTTGTAACAGATTTTTTCTATATCTTCTTCCGAATAGCCTCGTTTAAGTAATTCAAAGATCAAATTAGGATACTGTGAAACATCTTTGAGCCCTTCCGGCAGACTGTCCCCAACACCATCAAAATCGGACCCAAATGCAACGTGATCAATACCGGCCAGCTGCACAACATGATCGATATGATCAACTACCCGTGCTATATCGGAATATTTGAAATGCTGTCTTCGATACTGATCGCGATAAGCCCGCACGGCCGCATCTTCCGGTTCCACATCCTGTGAAGCTTTCCATTGATCCACGTGCTCCTGGATAGCTTTGGAACTCTCATTTGAAGCCTGGTCCAGAAAAGTCGAACCGAAGTTGATCTGGATCACCCCGCCATTTACCGCCAGCTCCTGGATCATATCATCGGCCATGTTTCGCTCCCATCCTGGAGTGAAATAACGGCAACTGCTGTGAGAAGCAATAGCAGGGGCTTTGGAGGCCCGCATCACTTGATAGAAGGTGCTGTCGGAAATGTGCGATACGTCGATCATGATGCCCACCTTATTCATCTCCTCTACCACACTATAGCCGTAAGGGCTTAGGCCGTTCCAGGTACGGGTGGTATCGTAGGAACTATCACAAATCAAGTTGTCTTTGCCGTGTGTCAAAGTTATATACCGTATTCCCTTATCGAAGAAATACTGCACGTTGCTTAAGTCCTCTTCCAGAGGCGCTCCATTCTCCATACCCATAGGTAAGGCAATAAGACCCCGGGCAACGATTTCCTCCACCTCTTGTGGGCTACGAGCTATGGCAAATTTATGGGGGCTGTTGCTGGCCATTCCTTCCACAATCTGGATCATGGAATCGGCAAATAACCGGGCTCCTCCGGTTTCCTGATAGGAAGCAGGAACGAAGATTGACATAAATGGCGCATTGAGACCGCCGGTTTTGGCCCTCTCAAAGTCAAAATCACCTCTTTCTGTACGGACGCTAACGTCCTCCATATGGGTATTCAGCCGATAGGGAACGTCGATATGACCGTCGGTAATGATATATTTTTGCGCTAACTCCTGCGCTTTTTGGGAAAGGGCTACTGAATCCATAGTATCGCTTTGAGACTGTTCTGTTGAGGATCCGCCCATGCAGGATACCAACAATACGGAAAATGTCAATAATTTGAGGAACTGCATGTTATAGAGGTAGAAAAAAATTTTGAGAACACTTAGGGATTATGTTTCTGATAGAAATTTAAGAAATTTATCGAACATGTAAAATTTAGTACCTTTTGCCACAATCAACTTTGGTAGTTTATGGAATCCTTGCCTCGTTATACTCTTAGCCAGCTAGCCCGGCGTAATGGTCAGGACCTGGAAGAAGTATGGATAGCTTACCAAGGAAATATCTATGATGTTAGCAAATCGAGATTATGGCGTCAGGGAAAACACTATGAACATTGGGCAGGTCAAGATCTAACCCTTGAACTTCCCGAGGCCCCGCATACGGAACGTGTCTTTGAAAAATTTGAAGTCATTGGTAAATTAACAGATAACCACAGCTCCTATGACCCTGATAGCAGATAGCGGATCCACATCCACAAATTGGCGTCACATCGACGCCCAAGGCAACATCACTCAAGCACGAACTAAAGGATTCAATCCCTACTACCAAACTAGCGCCGAACTGGTAGAGGAGTTACAGCATAACTTAATACCCCAGTTGAGTGGAGGTATTCATCAAATTTTTTTTTACGGTGCCGGTTGTAACTCTCCCTCCAAAAATCAGATCGTGAGCAAGGCGCTGCTTGAAGTATTCCCAGAGGTAATTATTGAGGTACATTCGGATCTACTCGCGGTTGCAAGAGCGCTTTGTGGTCATGAGCCTGGCATTGCCTGTATTCTGGGCACCGGTTCCAACTCCTGTTATTACGATGGAGTAGTTATAAAGGAGCATATACCTCCCTGGGGAACATGGCTGGGAGATGAAGGCAGCGGGGCCGTACTAGGCCGTCAACTGGTGATTGCTTTCTTAAACCAGGAGCTACCCACAGAACTTTATACTTCGTTCAACAAACGCTACCCTAGAATAAAAGATGAGGTATTGGATGAGGTGTATCGAAAGCCCTATCCCAATCGCTACCTGGGGCAATTCAGCAAATTCCTCTTTCATCACAAGGACCATGTCTGGGTATATGATTTGATCTATGAGAATTTCAAGCTCTTTTTTCAACGAAAAGTATTGAAGTATCCGCAGGCCGCCGACAGTCCCGTGCATTTTAGCGGTTCCATAGCGTTTTATTTTAACAGTATTTTAAGGCAAGTGGCTCAGGACATGGAAGTTACTGTGAAAAATGTGCTGGAAACCCCAATTGCCGGGCTTACGCTTTATCATCAAAATGACGCAAACTGACCTTCAATGATTGAAAAGCTGAGCCATTTTGGCGAACTTGCTGTCTAATATCGTTACCCTAATTGTTATGTCCACCACCGAGTCACCATCTAATTTTGATCACCTGGAGCACATGCCCTTGCGTGATCTATTGGAGAACATCAACAGTGAGGACCAAACCGTTTCTGTAACGGTAGCAGGGGTGATACCGGAAATTGAAGGCCTGGTAGCGGAGATCATCCCCAGAATGGAAAAAGGAGGGCGTATATTCTACATAGGCGCCGGCACCAGTGGCCGTCTTGGAATAGTAGACGCATCGGAATGTCCGCCCACTTTCGGGGTACCTCATGACTGGGTGATCGGTATTATGGCCGGAGGAGATAAAGCCATTCGCAAGGCCGTGGAATTCGCCGAAGACGATTTTGACCAAGCCTGGGAAGATCTACGAGCTCATGACATCAATGAACTGGATACCGTAATCGGTATTGCCGCCTCGGGACGTACCCCATATGTGATTGGAGGAGTAAAAAAAGCCCGGGAACAGGGGCTGCTCACCGGCGCCATTACCTGCAACCAGGGATCGGCGTTGGCCCAGGAAGTTGAGCACCCCATCGTGGCTGTAGTGGGACCGGAATTTGTGACCGGAAGCACCCGCATGAAAGCAGGGACCGCCCAAAAACTGATCCTCAATATGATATCTACCTCGGTTATGATACTGCTGGGAAGAGTAAAGGGCAACAAAATGGTTGATATGCAATTGAGCAATACCAAATTGGTAGAGCGTGGAGTAAAGATGCTAATGGAGGAATTGAGCATTGAAGAGGCCGAAGCTTCACAGCTGTTGGAAACACATGGATCCGTGCGAAAAGCATTAAAGGCACAGGGGCATGCATAACATAGAACCATATTATAGCTGGGAACAGTTTTACCAATCCAGCGAAGATCCCCTAAGTCCCTTTTATGGGAAACAATACAACTACGATCTTTACTCCGAACACATCTACGGGTATTACATCGCACCGGGCTGGGACTACTTTGGTTCTGAAACGCTCTATTTGAAGATACTGTTTGCCGATTATGAACAGGGAGTGGGTATTATCGAATTCATCGGAGAGTGGAATGATGCCCTGTACAACGATATTATGCATCTGAAAAGAAATGTCCTGGAGCCTATGATGGCCCGGGGTATTGCAAAGTTTATATTGATTGGGGAAAATGTAATGAATTTTCACGGATCTGATGATTGCTACTATGAAGAATGGTTCGATGAAACTGAAGAAATAGGAGGTTGGATAGCGGCTTTAAACTTTCGCGATTTTGTTATGGAAGAATGGCGCCTGTACAACGTGGATTCCTTTATCAATTTTGGAGGAACCTTGCAGTTGTCTAAATGGCGTACCCTGGAACCCCTTACCCTCTACCGGATGGTAAAACAACTTATTGAGCGTCGCATCGCGCTTACCTAGAGCTTTGATAATTGCCATAAATTTAATGTTTAAACACTTAGGTGTGTAAATAATTGCATTCCAAGTAATTACTGCGTAATTTCTTACAGCTAAAATTGTCAAATCGGCAATTTAACAGAACACCGCCAACCGATTCTTAGATTCGAATTAAACGAATACCTACACTGGTGCCAGATGCTTTCTAAAAAGTGTTCATTTAGGCTCCGGTATCATTGACGGTCAACTTGCCAAGTAGCCTTATAATGCGATAACACATATACCAACCATAAACCAACAAACCATGGAAGTTTTACATTGGCCCCAAAAAACCCGCGAAATCCAGAGCAATCATTTTGACTCCACCATCTGGAATGATTTCAAATTCCGGGATGATGACATTGTTATCGCCACCTATGCCAAATCCGGTACCACCTGGATGCAACAGATTATTTCCCAACTAATCTTTAATGGAAAAGAAGGGCTCCCGGTAGCAGAAATGTCCCCCTGGATGGATCTAAGAGTCCCACCTAAGGAGGTCAAACTTCCCGAAGTGGAAGCTCAAGCACATCGACGATTTGTAAAGACCCACTTGCCGGTTGATGCCCTAGTATTTTCACCTAAAGTCAAGTACATATACATAACACGAGATGGCCGGGATATCATATGGAGCATGCATCATCACCATATGACAGCAAACGAAGAATGGTATCACGCCTTGAACGATACGCCCGGGCTGGTAGGTCCTCCAATGCCTCATCCAGAGGAAGACATCGTGCAATACTATCACGAATGGCTGGACAGGGACGGTTATCCATTTTGGTCGTTTTGGGAGAATGTAAGTAGCTGGTGGGCCATTCGTGACTTGCCTAACGTTTTATTAATGCACTTTGGCGACCTGAAAAAGGACATGCCAGGACAAATATTGAAAGTGGCCGAGTTCCTGGACATAGAAGTAGACATGGATCAGTGGGATAATATTCTTGATCACTGCAGTTTCCAATATATGAAGGAAAACGCCACCGCAAGTGTACCTCTGGGGGGTCTCTTTTGGGATGGTGGAGCGAAAACCTTCATTAATAAAGGAACTAATGGAAGATGGAGGGATGTCCTGAGTAAAGAAGATTCCGAAAAATACCTACAAATGGCCATTGAAAAATTAGGTTCGGAGTGCGCCCAATGGCTCAACGGGGATCGCTAATTCTCAGCATTACCTAACTCGGGGACTGACCTGAGCCAGTTTTGATATCAGATAGAGTTTGCCAGTGATCAGATCACGGCATTTAATACGGGTCCTTCTGACATCCTGTTTGCGGAAGTGGCGACCGCGAAAGGAGAAGTCCGCGTTTTCGGGTATATCCTGCAGAGCCACCAACTCATTGGGGGCATTGTATTTGCGAAGAGTGGCCGTTAACAAGACATCACTACAACTAGTTGCCTTGGGAGCTAGCAGGTGACGCCCCAAAGCCTCAGTGATATCCTGGGGCAGCCATTTGCCGGAAACCACGGGCAAAATCAGGTTCTGAAAATTTCGCTTCCATTCTTTGCCATGCGGCCTGACCCGGATCCCATGCTGCAAGGTGGTTACGCAATGTGCCACTTCATGCAGGTACACTACCAGGAATTCATAGGGATTTAGGTTTTCATTAATGGTTATTGAATGAGTTTTGTGGTGTGGGTGGAAGCGATAATCGCCTAATTTGGTGGTACGGGGTGCTACCACTTTTATTTGAAAGGAATATTGCAGGACCAAATTAAGACAATAGTTCCGTGCTGCTGCGGGTAAGTATTGATCTAGCGGCCAAGAATCTGCGGAATTCATGAGCCGAACATAAAAAAAGGCTTTGGTAGAACCAAAGCCTTTTCAATGAACTTTTCTTTATATTAGTTGGTGGCCTCTTCTACGGCGTCTCCAGCTTCTTCAACTGCTTCTTCAACAGCTTCACCAGCTTCATCTACAGCTTCTTCAGCAGCATCAACAGCCTCGTTAACGGCATCTTCAGCAGCTTCTGTAGCTTCTTCAACAGCCTCACCGGCTTCGTCAGCAGCAGTTTCTATAGTTTCACCGGCAGCATCCATAGTGTCGCTAGCGGCTTCTTTAGTCTTCTGGCAAGAACTTGCGGCGAAGATAAATCCGCCAACAACTAATAACGCAAATAATTTTTTCATTGTAATCTCCGTTTGATTAAAAAATGTAAGTTGCAAATATAACGAATTTCTGTTTCAAATAACTTATTTTTTCCTAAAAAACAGTCGAATTGGTACACCCGTAAAATCGAAATGATTTCTCAATTTATGCTCCAAAAAGCGTTTATAAGGCTCTTTTATGTATTGAGGAAGGTTACAGAAAAAGGCGAAAGATGGCGTCTGAGTAGGAAGCTGGGTAATATATTTGATTTTTATGTACTTCCCTTTTATAGAAGGAGGAGGCCGACGTTGGATTTCCGGCAGAAGCTTATTGTTCAAAGCTGAAGTAGCCACTTTTTTATTGCGGTTGTCATACACTTGCAGGGCCAGCTCCAATACCTGAAATATTCGTTGCTTATTAAGCACCGAAGTGAATATGATAGGAATGTAATCCAAAGGGGCCAACTTGGCCAAAATCTGTTGACGATACTGTTCCATGGTTTTGCTGTCCTTGGTGATAAGATCCCATTTATTGACCATGATCACCACACCTTTCTGGTGTCGGTGGGCCAAGCCGATTATATTTTGATCCTGGCTTTCCAGTCCCAGTTGCGCGTCCAGCATCACCAGGCACACATCTGATTCTTCCAAAGCCTTTATGGACCGCAAGACAGAATAAAACTCTATGTTTTCCTTCACCTTGGACTTTTTGCGAATGCCGGCAGTGTCGGTAATGACAAAATCCTTACCGAATAATTTATAGCGGGTGTCTATGGAGTCTCGGGTGGTTCCCGCCACGTCAGTGACAATGGTACGATCTTCACCTAGCAGAGTGTTCAGAAAAGAACTTTTACCCACATTGGGGCGCCCCAGGATGGTTAGTTTAGGCACACCTTCAGGCCTGACGTCCTCTGCCGGGTCCAGTAATTTGACTACCTCATCCAGCAAATCGCCGGTACCAGATCCGCTGGCAGCCGCGATGGGATACACTTCTCCCAGTCCCAGACTGTAAAACTCTCCTGCCATATAGGAACGGTCGGCAGTATCTGCTTTATTGGCGACAATTAACACCGGTTTCTGTGAACTGCGCAGCACCTTGGCGAATTCCTTGTCAAGATCTGTGAGGCCGGTATCACAATCAACCATAAATAAAATCACCCTGGCTTCATGAACCGCTATTTGTACTTGATCACGTATAGCCGATTCGAACACATCTTCGGAACCTACTACGTATCCACCGGTATCAATTACCGTAAAGTTGCGCCCGGTCCAGTTTACGGTACCGTAATGCCGATCACGGGTAACCCCGCTTTCATTGTCCATGATGGCCTGGCGTTTTTCCACCAAACGATTGAACAACGTGGACTTGCCCACATTGGGGCGACCTACTATGGCGACTATGTTCGACAATTTACTATCAGTTCTTAGGACCAAACCCTACCACCACATCAAGGTGGTGCCCAAAGGTTTGAATTTGCAATCAAGTGTGCAAAGATCTTAAAATCACTGGGGATTCTGTAATTTCTAATGAACTATTAAAAAATGGCTCTTTAATAACATTCCTTTCCAACGCATGAAAAGCATATTACAACCACTATAGTAGTTGACGGATATCTACTTCACCACTTTCCTGACCTGTTTCCGATAATCTGAAGGACTTTTCCCTACGAATCTTTTAAACTGCTTATTAAAATGACTGAAATTATTAAAACCGCTTTGATAACAAATATCTGTAATGCTTGACGGTTGTTCAGCCAGTAGTTTGGAAGCGTGAACCAAGCGATACTCGTTAACGAAACGAGTAAATGTTTTACCGGAAACCTTTTTAAAATACCGACAGAAAGCAGGCTGGGTCATACTCACTACATCAGCTATTTGCTCCAGGGTTATTACCTTGGTAAAATGTGTTCGTACATAATCGTAAATCAAGTTCAACTTATCATTGTCCTGCATATTTACTTCCAATGCGTAGCCCTGAGCATTTAGAATCTGATACTCTTCCGAACCTGCCAGTGCCTTAAGAATGGTCAAAAATTTTAACAAACGATCGTAGTTATCATATTGCTGAAGCTTTTCAATCTTGGCACCTACTTTTCGTTTGGTTTTACCTTGAAAGGAAAGGCCCATTTTGGCACGCTCAAATAAATTCAACACTCCTGACATTTCCGGGATCTCAAAAAAACCCTCCCCCAGAAAATCCTCTTTCATTTGAACTATAGTTTCAGACCGATTTCCTGAAAGCCTATCTGTAAAGCCGTAATGCGGAAGATTAGATCCGATTAATATTAATTCCCCATTGTGAAAATAAGAGAGATGATTGCCTATATGGCGCTTACCACTACCACCGTTAACATATACTAACTCCATCTCAGGATGAAAATGCCAAACCGCTTCCACATTATTGCAAGGTTCGGAAAATTGACGTACCAAGAGTGAGCTGCCAAAGGTTGGGCTTATTCTTTCTAGGGATGGCTTAATTTTTCTCATATACGGAATCAGATAAGCAAAATTATACCTGTCTGCCAGCAACAGGTAATCCAAATTTAACCAATATATATGCTGAATTAACCTGTGCTAAGAAATCTTTACCAAGATTGGTTAAAATATCACAGAAATTGGTGAATCTAATCGTTTTAGTACCAGTTTCCCCAATCTACCTTTGTCCCAGTAATCATTTTTATCTTAAATAAATTGACATGAAAACAATGATTAAAATGTTAACCCTGGCGGCGCTTTGCTGTTCATTCAGCCTGCAGGCTGCCACCGGCGATCTGGTAGTAATGGAGATTACTGGTAGCAGCACCTTCAAATTGGTAATGGAGGAGGTCCCACAAGGTCTACAGATACAGTTAAAGGACCGGTCTGGCTATTTATTACATGAGGAATCCGTGGATAGGTCCTGCACGTTTGCCAAGCAATTCGATTTGGAGAATTTGCCAGATGGCCAATACAACCTCGAGTTGGATTATGGCACCAGCCTGAAAGTGTACGCATTGACAATACGAAAAGGTAAAATATTTAACCAGCAATCGGATAACGTAGAATTTTTTAAGCCTGTTGTTCGGCACGATGACTTAAAAGTTGCGGTAACGCAATTCTCACCGCAAAGCGCTGAGTTGAAAATTATCCTGTATGACGCAGATCAGAATATACTGGTAGAAGATGTGTTGGAGGGAAGTATGTCCCTGGGCCGACGCTATGATCTCACACAGCTTCCATCGGGTGAATATAGGATCTATCTGGCCAGCGAGGGTAGAAGTTATTATCATACCCTGCGGCTTCAGCAGCCATAAATACGTTTAGTTTGATTTTTAATCTGGAAGGAGGCGCGTTAAGTGCCTCTTTTTTTTTGGCCCAGGTTAGGAATGGTGGCAACAGAGTTATTAAATTAATTGCATAAGCTCCGATCGATATGAGACACTCAACTATTATATGCCTGTTATGCAGCCTAACTTTGCAGGCCCAACAGGCAACCCAGACAGAAAATGTATTTCTTATCACCCTGGATGGCTTACGTTGGCAAGAATTGTTTAGTGGAGCTGACAGTAGTCTAATAACCGACAAGGATTATGTCGGTGACCCGGAAGCTCTGCAACAGTTGTTCTGGAGGGATACCGACGACCAACGTCGCGAGACATTGATGCCGTTTTTCTGGCATGAAATCCGCAAACAGGGCCAGTTGCACGGTAATCGTACTTTGGGCAGTAAAGTAAACTGCACCAATCAACAGTGGTTTTCTTACCCCGGATACAATGAAATTCTCAGTGGGTTTGCCGATGACCAACGTATCAACAGCAATGATAAGATCCCTAATCCCAACAAGACCGTGTTGGAATTCCTTCACGACCAAGAGAATTTTAAAGGTAAAGTGGCTGCTTTCGGCTCCTGGGACGTCTTCCCTTTTATTGTCAATGAAGAGCGCAGTGGGATCCCGGTAAATGCCGGCTTTGAACAAAACCCTTCACCACCCACTCCCAGAGAGGCCTTTTTAAATGAATTGCAGCAACAGATACCCAGTCCCTGGAGTACCGTGCGATTCGATGCTTTTACTCACCACTACGCCATGGAGTACTTAAAAAAGAACACCCCTAGATTGTTATACATTGCCTACGGCGAAACCGACGACTTCGCCCATGAAGGCCATTACGATGCTTATCTCAAATCCGCTCACCAAACTGATGCCTTTATTAAGGAGTTATGGGATTTCGCTCAATCCCATCCACAATACCGGGATAAAACTAGCTTAATTATCACCACTGACCATGGCCGGGGTACCATACCTAAAGACACCTGGCGCGGTCATGGCACCAAGATCGAAGGAGCGGATGAAATTTGGATAGCCATATTAGGTCCGGATACCGAACCTCTGGGTGAAGTGAACCAGGATAGCCAGTTCTATCAAAATCAAGTGGCCGCAACCGTAGCAGGTTTATTGGGCGTGACGTATGAAGGAGATAAGATCGGGAAAACTATTGATTTAGCTATCGGAGGGGGACGATAGACAGGAGATGGTTAAAGGGGGACGGCGACAGTGGACGCCTGCCTGCAGACAGGGAGGAGGTCCGAATTGTCAAAAGTATGGAAAGTCTTAAATGTATTTTGGGGGGGAGCCCCCCACCCACCCATTTTTAAATTACTAACTGAGAGTATCAATAGATGGGATTGCGAAAATTTTTTTTGCAGTAGAGCGTGACTTAGCGGTACCCCAATCCAATATTGCTAAATCTACTAATTTTTAAAGCCCTTGTTTTTGAGGTGCTTGATGCATTCTATATGCAATTTGAGCATCAACTACTGAGGATAAACCAATAAAAAAACCCTGTCGTTTCCGACAGGGTTACACCGCTAGTAGTTTCGATAAAAGTTTCGGATCTTCTGCGTGATCTGTCCGTATATGGGCTGGGTAAAGGCCACAAACAGATCTTGCGGTGCCGGCGGCGGTGCTTCTCTAAGTTTGACAATTTCTTTAAAATAATCATCTAAGGCTCTTTCATCGCCATTGAAATAACCCCACTCGGTGTACCATACAAATTCTCCGGGCATTTTCTCGTGAGTAAGTACACGCTTGGAATGGAAATCAATAATTTTGAAGTCCATTAGTCCATTTGAATTAAGTGATTTGTGGAAAACATGCATGGTGGCTTTAACCGTACCATACACTTTCTGAGTCTTGGGTTCATTGTCCGGTTGTGGGTCCACGCCATTGTTGCCGTTAGTATCGGTGGTGGAACCTGAATTGTTGTTTTGATCACTACCGGACCCTGAGGTTGATGAAGTACCTGAGTCCGTAGAGCCTGATGAGGACGATCCGGAGTCGTTTCCTTGGTTTCCTTGATCATCTTGGGAATTATCGGAATCATTAGAGCCTTGCCCCTGGTTGCTATCGGAGCCCTGGGACTGACTGCCGTCGTTTCCGGAGGAATTATTTTGATCCGGTTTCTTGTCCTCTTTGGGCTTTTTCTGAGGATCAGTTTGACCCTGACAAGGACCCTGCACATCACCATGATCCAAATGGTGCTGTAGTGCATTTTGAGAAACGGTAATGGTATTGGTGGTTCCTAAACTACCGGGGATCTTATGACAAATAGTTACTTTCTTATCGTTACCGGAAGTCTGATCCCATTTCAACGCAGACTCCAGGACAGGGGTGGTTTCCTGATATCTGAGTAAATCACTCCCGCTGATGTTAGCAGCAAGCGCATCAGACATATCCACTTGATGGTGAGCTTTAATAACTGCCAGCACTACGCTGTCCCTGGTTAATTGTATTTCTTTTTCTTTCATATAAACCTGTCCCAACACAAAATCATCGAACTGAAGTTGAATAATTTGATCGGGCTTTGTCAATCCAATGTTCTTGGCTTCCTCGGCGGAATAGAATTGGACAAATTCATTAACCGGCATGGTCTCTACAAACTCCATGATCTTATTTTCAAAGAACTCATTGGAGATTTGCAGATTGCGTGAATGCATAGGTATGGGCTCCACCAGCACTTTCAGAGTTGCCAGCCATTTGGCTTCATCAATTTTGTCCCGTACCTCTCTATAGTCTCCCAAAAGGCTTATTACCTTATCGAAATGCCGAAAAGCTTCTCTGGCCTCATAGCGGTCATGGTTTTCACGGGCACGGGCCAATATTTGCTCACCTTTTTCATATCGGATGTCCGCAGCCAATCGTTTGGCTTCGTTTAACTCCCCCTGGTAGCTGACTGGGTTGCGCACTACACGCAAACAAGCTGGGCAACGATTAAGCTCGTTATACAAATAATTGATTTGTTGATAATCGGTGACTACCCGTTCCCATTTAAATTCATCGGTAGAACTCTTTGCTCTTTGGACATTATCTCTATGCCAGTTGATTGCGAGAGGGTAAGATTCCCTCAAGGTTTGGGCCGCTTTTTTATTATTAGGGCTTTTGCGTAGCCGGTGGATGGCTTTAAGGACCGCTTCATCATAATTTCCACGCTCATAGGCCTGTTTACCGGAGCTGCAGCTTTCAACCAACACTGCAGCAATTATAATCATCAAAGGAAATAGTAACTTTTTCATCATCAGAATTGATTCATTGATTTTGCTGTTTACAGGTTAAAATTGACCCTTAACTCCTTGACATTCAACAGATGTACAGTCCATTACCTACCGATGTAGGGTTTGCCGTTAATTTCCATTATTACAGCTCTAATTATGATTCTACAACCATTCACTTCCCAATGCAGTATATAACCATATGAAGAGACGGCAATTTGTACACAATCTCCTGCTGAGCAGCAGTGCTTTAATGAGCCTTCCCTCCTTTTCATGGAAGCCGACTGAGGAATCTCTTAAAATCTTGATACTTGGCGGCACTCAGTTTGTTGGCCCGGCGCTGGTAAAAGCGGCCATAGCGAGAGGTCACCGAGTAACTTTGCTGAATCGAGGAGTTACCAATCCGGATTTATTTGCAGAATTACCTCTGATAAAGGCCGACCGCCTAAAAGGTATGGAGGCGTATAAGAACAGTAGCGACCAGCCCTGGGATGTAATCATTGATGTGTGGCCTGAAAAATCCCAGCTGGTGGACGAGGCTACTCAAGCCTATGCTCATCTGGGCAGTTATTATGTATTTATTTCCAGCATAGCAGTTTATGACAATTTTCAGGAAGTGGGATTGCACGAAGCTTCCTCCACAGTTTCATTGGAGTCTGATCCCAGCCAATGGTATTACTCCGAAGAAAAGTTAAAGGCGGAACAACTGGTGGCCCAAAGATATCCCAACAGCCACCTTATTTTGCGTCCCGGCCCTATCAAGGGATGGCGGGACCCTGCGCTGGATCTATTGTACTGGTTGGTAAAACTGAAAAGAAACGAATCCATGTTACTGCCGGGATCGGGTGATGATCCCTTGCAGTTCATCGATGTAAAAGCAGTGGCCCAGTTTGCCCTGATGGGCGTTGAGCAGGGGCTGCATGGTGTCTATAATACCACTGGCCCCCAAAAAGAACAGCTGACTTGGAAAGAATTTATTAATATCGCAAAAATGCACCTTGACTCGAATTCTCAAATGTTCTGGGCCCCGGAATCTTTTTTACAGGCCCAGCAGGTGCGCTCTTTCGAAGACCTGCCTTTGTGGGCTCCGATTTCAGAAGATGCGGGATTCATGCAGATCAATATGGACAAAGCTCAGCAAGCGGGTTTCCAACATATCCATATCCAGGATACATTTGAAGATTGTCTTTACTGGTTTGAACAAAACTATTCATTAGACCACAAGTTTGGCATTTCTCAGGGTTCAGTAGGCTTAACCAGGGAAAAAGAGCTGGAGCTTATTGCCATGCTGTGACTTCTTAGTTTGGTGTAAAGGAATCTGCTGATTAAACTCATCCCCCACTCTGAGCCCTATCAAGGCCATTTTAGATATTTATTAGTAGGTTCAAAGTTCACTTTTGTCCTGATAGGGCAAAGTCAGAAAACACTTAAACCTATGAAACGCTTTTTCCTAATTATCTCGATAATGGGGATGTACTGGGCCACCTCCGCTCAAGATCGCATCCCGGTGGACTTGCAAAAAACCCAATTCAATTTAAATATACTGGACCCCAGCGTATCCTTTGAATTGAGCATCAACGACCATCAGTCCTTAACCGCAGCCCTTGGGATTACCGGCCTGCCGGATGAGGATGGCACCTCTTTAAATCCCTTTCTACGAAGCTCCTACCGGAATTACTATCTTAGAAAAAGAGTAAAAAAAGAGCTTATGCCCAACTCTGGAAATTATATAGGGGTCATAGCGGGGTATAATTTCGACTCTATTACTGACAATATAGAATCCGGAACCACCCGTCTTTCGAACTCCTTTTATGCGGGCCCTGCATGGGGTATTCAGCGCAATTATCGAAGCGGCATTCATCTGGGACTAAGTATCGGGGGCGGTTTTGCCATTGACAATCATTCCGACCTCTATTTCACAGGAGTAGGAGCATTTGAGTTCGGGTTTGTGATCCGATAATTCGTGAACTGATATAACATTAACTGGAATTTATGACCAATCGCGTGTTAAAGTTTGGCCTGATATTAATGCTAGGGGTGTTTCCCATAAAGGCTCAGCAATGGCAACAAGAAGCTGAAGCCATGGTAGAGAAGCAGCTGATCGCCCGTAGCATTAAGGATCAAAAGGTCCTGGAATCCATGCGCGATACCCCCAGGCATCTGTTTGTACCGCAAAGCTATAGACATCTGGCCTACCAAGACGGTCCTTTGCCTATTGGCCATGACCAGACCATTTCACAACCGTACATCGTGGCCATAATGACGGAGTTGCTGCAATTGACAGGAACCGAGAAGGTGTTGGAGATTGGTACGGGTTCCGGATATCAGGCAGCGGTATTGTCGCCACTTTGTGCGCAGGTTTACACCATCGAAATCGTAGAGCCATTGGCCGATCAATCCCGAGTCTTATTGAAGAAAATGGGGTATCAAAATGTAGAGGTTAAATGGGGCGACGGCTATCAGGGATGGCCGGAGCAAGCTCCTTTTGACCGCATCATTGTGACCGCGGCACCCCCAAAGATCCCCGAGGCCTTAATTGATCAGCTAGCTATAGGTGGTCGCATGGTACTGCCGGTAGGTAAGCATTACCAAGAACTGATTTTGGTGACCAAGAACGAGAAACGCATCACCCGAAAAGAGATATTTCCAGTGCGGTTTGTACCAATGGTGCGACCAAAAGATTGAAATTGGCCCTAATTGGTCCTAAATTGTAGGTATGAGTGAAGCGAATTCACCAGACCATTTACCCCACTATCGGGTACGACCGCGATTTAAGATCCAGGTGCCTCTGAAACCGCAGGAAGTTGCAGGAAAATTCAAGGCCGCATTAGATGGAGACCAGGCCAGTTGTCTGGGCAGGGTATATCCCACCAGCGCCCGCTTGTTTTTGCCCTATGAAGAACAGCATTATTGGTCGCCCCAACTTTCTCTTACTTTCGAAGAAGAAGAGAACGGCACCACTTTGAGGGGTCTATACGGTCCTCGTCCCACGGTGTGGACCATGTTCGTTTTCTTTTATGCGATCATTGGACTAGGCGTATTAATTGTGGGAATGATCGGACTTTCCTATATTTCTTTAGGAAAGCCTGGTACCATTTTGTGGTGGGTACCAGTAATGTTGGTGGTATTTCTTACACTTTACCTGGTAGCTTATTTTGGGCAGAAGCTGGGGCATAAACAGATGATCACCCTGCATCGTTTTGCTGAAAAAAGCCTGGGGATGACCATTGAAGAATGATAACAAACTGCTGGTTTGGCATAATGCCAACCAATATAAGGGAAGTTGTAAAAGGCTTCCCTTTTATTGTTATGTTATGGGCTAATCGCAAACAATATGAATGTATATTTTTGGATGTCAATGACCATACTGTCATTTCTATTTGGCTGCCAGCAGTCCACCACTGAGAGGGCCCCCGAACTGGAACGGTCTAATCTATTGGAAGACCCGCAATCATTTCGATGGACCAATCCTCCAGCTGAGTTTAAATTCCAGGATGGTTCCTTGGGAATAACTGCGGAAAGTGGTACTGATTTTTTCAATAACCCAGAAACTTTAGAATTAACTGGGACGGCGCCCTTACTGTACCGTGAAATTGAGGGGGACTTTGTAGCTACTGCCCTTGTTCAACCAGATTTTGGCGATATGTGGAATGCAGCATCTATTATGGTTTACATCGACAGTCTCAACTGGATAAAGTTTGCCTTTGAAAATTCCGATGCCACCGGCAGAACGCTGGTCTCGGTAATTACTCGAGGTGTTTCCGATGATGCCAACGGACCTGTAATGACGGACGAGGATACCATTTGGCTACGCATTATTAAAAAGGGCCATTTGTATGCCCTTCATTGGTCCCTTGACGGGAGTAATTTTAAAATGGCCAGACTGTGTTCCATGCCGGAGTCAAGACAGGTAAGAGTAGGACTGGAGGCGCAATGTCCTGTTGGTACCAAAGCTACCCACAAATTTTTGTATTTCTCTTTGGAGAATAAGACCGTTGATGATCCAAGGTTAGGCGTATAGCCTTCCGCCGGACTTTGAACAACCGCTAATGTATAGGGCTTAAAGGGCCTTAAAATAGTCCCAGATCACATCACAAGCTACTATATCGCGGCAGGTCTTACCTACCAGGTTTTCTCCCAGATATTGCAAACCACCTGGCCAGGTATGTCCTCCTCCATGTATGGTATAAAGCACCACCCTGCCACCCTTCTGGCAATCTTGATACTTTTTTACAGAAACGGTAGTCCCGTCGTCTTGCAGATCCTCCAATTGAACTTCTACTAATTCCCCGCGGCATCCGTTGCGTTCTCTCCAAAATGCCACATAGTCATTGGTTGACATCACCACACCCCGGTTTTTTCCCAGGACTTTTATAGTTCCTCCCTCATAGGGAACCAGTTGGTCGTCGGTGCCGTTCATTACTAAAATGGCAGCGGGCTGCTGCGGATTACAACGCGGATAGAAATCCTCTGAAATTGTGGCAGTCACAATGGCTGCGCCTCTGAAAATATCCGGTCGCTCACAAGCCAAACGGGTAGACATGAACCCACCGTTGGAAATGCCACAAGTGAAAACACGATCCTTGTCAATAGCATATTCCACCGAGAGGGTTTCCACCAGGTTGACTAAGAATCCCACATCATCCACGTTTTCTTTCCAGGCTTTTACCTGATCGCTCTTGCGACCATCATTCCATTGCTTTCCAATGCCTTGCGGATATACCACAATAAAGCCGTCCCTGTCAGCCAACTCATTAAATCGGCCAAAGGTGAATCCGGGCATCCCCTTTGCGGTACCGCCTCCGCCATGCAATACAAATAGCAAGGGTGCTGGTTTTTGGGGGTTAAGAGAATTGGGATAATGGACATAATAGGACCTCTTATAGCCGTCCCAGTGCATGTCATACTCTTCAAGACCTTTGGCGTATTTTGAATACGTGGAAAGCTTGCAAGTAGTGAGAGTGTATCCAACCAGAAACAGCAGTAAGTATAAGTTAGTTTTCACTACAGTTGAAATTTGTTTTGCAGGAAAGGTATCAAATTTGATACCGGTATACACACCCCTTAGAGTAAGTTAACTATCCAACCAGATTTTAAAGTCAGAAACCCGATCCCTGCTGACTAGGATATCTTGGGTAGAATTACAGTTTTTCAGTATCAATTTAAGTCTGCTATTAGAATAACTAATAATGTCTTCCACTGCCCTTAAGCTCACCACGTACTTTCGATTGACTCTAAAATATTCAGCTGGATCTACTAATTGCTCCAGTTGGTCCAGGCTATAGTCCAGAAGGTACTTCTTATTGTCCACGGTTTTGGTAAAGGTGGCTTTATGTTCGCTATAGAAGAATAAAATATTCTCGATATCTATGGCCTTAATGTGTTCTCCAACTTTTACCACGAAACGGGACTTGAAGTCTGGTTCGACTTCTTTTTCCAATGATTTAAGTACTTTTTTAAGCGTGATCAACTGTTCTTTGTATTGAGCCTGATCATAGTGTGTGTGATATTTCTCCATAGCCAAGGTAATATCATTCAGGTCAAATGGTTTGAGTAAATAGTCCACACTGTTCACCTTAAAAGCTTGAACAGCGTAGTGATCGTAGGCGGTGGTAAAAATGATGGGAGCTGTTACTAGTACGGACTTAAAGATCTCAAAACTTATGCCGTCAGCCAGTTCTATATCCATGAAGGCCAAATCGACGTTGGGGTTTTGGCTAAACCACTCAATAGCTTGTTTAACAGAATCTAGAGGAGGCAGGATCTCCAGGCTGTTATCATATTGTCCTAACAGTTCAATTAACCTTTCAGCGGCTAAAGGTTCATCTTCTACTATTAATACTTTCATGCGAAGGTCAATAAAGGCAGTTTAACGGTAAAAACCTCCTGGTTGTTTTCAATCACCAGTGGTTCGTCGGTCAGAAATTTATACCGGGATCTGATATTATTCAAACCTAATCCGACGGACTTTTGGTGCTCGTTTTTCTTCTGCAAATTATTACTCACTGATAAAATATCCCCGGATTGGACCACCTGTATGGTCAGCGGTTTACTGCTTGATATGATGTTATGTTTAATGGCATTTTCCAACAACATTTGCACTGACAAAGGCAAGACCATATACTGGGAGTCTGAGGGTATCTCAATATGAACATTTAAGTTTTCTCCATATCGTATTTTGTTGAGAAACACATACGACTCGATAAAATTTAATTCCTCTTTTAAAGGCACTACCTCTTTGTTCTGGGTTTCCAAGACGTACCTATAGACCTCTGCTAGTTTTTTTATAAAGTGCGCAGCCTGATCGGCGTCCTTATAGACCAGCGAGGTTAAAACATTTAGGCTATTAAACAAAAAGTGTGGATTTACCTGATTTTTCAAGGATTGAAACTGTGAATTCAGGCCCTCAGCTTTCAATCTTTCCGCATTAATTGCCGTCTGTCTCCAGGCAACCAGGAATCTACGGCTATTCAGGAACAATGATATGAGGGTGGTTATGACCAGAACACTGCCCACAAACTTTAGAAATTCCCCCAAAGATGAGATGGGTTGGTAATAACCGGTTATCAGGTAAAGGATATACAAAAGGATTACCAAGGACAAGGGTGTATAAATCAACACCGATAGGATGCCCCATAAAAAGCGTTTGGTAGGGTCGGCCAGCCAGGAAATCCTTTGGTCGAGCCAGTCACTAAGTAATTCATTACCCTTCCATTGAGTAAACCAGATCCCAAAAGAGTATAAAACGCCAATACCAAAATTGGTTAAGTTATCCCGGCAATTGCCACAGATTAGATAAGTCCATACCGGTGCAATCAGAAACAGCAGGACAAGCAGATCTCTTACTTGGGTCTTCCACGTTTTACGGCAATATTCAAGCATAAAAGAATTCCGGATTTCCAAAATCTTGACAATAAGTTATATAAAATATGATGAGTAATGGAAAAAAGGCCTAAAATCACTCCTCTTCACTTTTACTGGCAAGCCTGAGTTATTTGCTGGGCCTGACGATAACCCCAGGCAGGAGCCAACGGGTCCTGTGGCTTTTCCTCTTGGAACTTCTCTAAAGCCAGTTGCAGTTGCTTACAAGCTTCCTCTATTCCTGTCCCAAAGAACTGCGCGGTGCCCATTTGCATTTGAGCGCTTAAGTAAATAGCCCGGGGATTTTCTGGGTTGAGGGCACGGGCTTTGCCAAAGGCTTGCATAGACATTTCAGAATAACTAGGGCCGCGACCTGCAGGATCCACCGTGAGGCGTATCATGTGTACGAAACCTTGAAGCGCCAGCAATTCGGAATTTTCCCCTCCAATATCTAATGCTTTATCCAGATGTCCCTGGGCCAGGTCCAATTGTTGATCTTTTTGGTCAGGTTCCTCTTTAAAAGTGGTCATAATAATGTTGCAATATGCAGCATAATAAGAAGGAAGCCATTGATCCTGTTCGGCATCGGCAATGCGGCTAAATTTATTGGAAATTTCCTGCCATTCAGCATCAGTGCGGGCAGTTTGCATGGCCGAGAGGTTCTCTAGCATGGCCTTTTCATAATTGTTAGTAGTGGCTACGGCCAGCAGGCTGAACAAGCTGACCAGTAAAGTGGATATAATTTTCATAATTCAAATGATTTATAATTGATTTTGTTAAAGGTTTCTAAGTTGATTTAGAGTATTTTCTTTGGTCAGCGTTATAAAGATCCCCAGAAAAAGGAAGCGGTCGGCACCGGGCTTTATTGGCCTTCCAGTAAATGTTCCCTGGTCATCAGGTTCAGAACTGTACTCATAACCGTAGGTTTGATCAAATCCAAATACATTGGAAGCCGAGGCATGCACAATAACATTGGATTTCCATAAAAAACTTAGATTAACGCTGAAGTTGTGATAGGCCGGAGTACGTTGACTGTTGAAACCGGGCGAGTTGGGATCATGGTAGGCCCGGCCACTGGCAAAAAGATAAGACCAACCAATTTGAGACCGCAAAGCACTGATGAAATGCTTGTAAACAACAGAAGCATGGTGTTTGCTAAAAAATTTAGGAGTGGCTGGTTGTGGAAAGTCTAAATAGTCCCGCTCAGTATCCAGGAATGAATAGGATATCCAGTAGTCGACGTTTTTTAAAGTCTTTTGATCTCTCCAAAATAATTCTACTCCCCGGGCATAGCCTTCCCCCTGGTTACTGATAGTTCGTTGGTTTTCAGGCCCCTGAATTTTGACCAGACTGGAATAGTCTTTGTGAAATGCCTCAATCCTGAATGTCTGATGCCTATTTACATACTGGTAGTTAACAATGTAATGATGTGCTTTTTCAGAGTTCAGATCTTTGTTATCCCTCAACCACTCAAATTGTGGGCTCTGATAGAATTGTCCATAGGCGGCGGAAACTTGACTTCCATTGTTCAATCCAAGAGCCAAACTGAGCCTGGGAGCAATGGTGTACTGTTCTTGCAATGATGAATGTTCCGCTCTTACGCCCACCCGGGTTACTAGCTTATCAGTAATAATAATGTCAGCTTCTGCAAAAAAGGTAGGAAGGTGTCCCCTCAAAGTGGAAATGTTCTCTTCAGAAGTCTCTGGGTTGAATCGGAATTGGTTTTGATTATATATGTATTCCGTACCCATTTTAAGACTTAGGCTCTGATGGACCTCATTCGTGACCATCGCCTTAAGATGCAGGCTGGATTGCTTATCTGTCAAGTGCTGGGTATTGGGCAAGATTATGTCCTTGTTCGAAGTAAAAGAAAATCCGCCGAATAACGTCCACTTACCCTTGATAAGGCCCTTGTAGTTACTGTTTATGTACCAATAGCGATTTTTTAATGTTATCCGGTCTACCTCACCGGTATTAATATTTGGCTGATTGAGAATGAGATCTGAGGTGCTGCCTGTCCCGTAGACTTTCAGTCTCCCGTTCTTACCAAGGTTGGTTCTGTATGCCAGTACTCCTAAAAAATTTTCCGGGGCTTTTTCCCAATCAAAACTCTGTTTTACCAAACCCTGATAGGGGGCTAGATTAGTATATTCAGCCTTCACCGCCAATGAGGAGGCATCCCAAATCTGGGTGTGTGCGGCATCCAAACCGACAGACATCAATCCAATGTCCGTACGGTTTTGTAGAAATTCGTTCTTGGTATTCAGCACCAACGCTGAGGACAAGGCCTGTCCGTATTCTGCAGAATATCCTCCGGTACTGAAGATCGTTCCCTTAAACATAAAGGGGGAAAACCTGTGACGGGAAGGGACATTGGGAAGCGAGCTTTGGTATTCGTTGTTGACTTGAAGCCCATCAATATAAGTACGGGATTCATAGTCGTTGCCCCCCCTGACAAAAAGCCTTCCGCTTTCCCCTACTACCTGAGTACCAGGAAGAGTGTTTATAGTTCCGGCGATATCGGCGGTGGCCCCGGCTGTGGTAACTATATCCATAGGTTTCAGGATAATAGACTTCTTTTCATCACTGGCCTCGAAGGCACCAGCGGTTATCACTACTTCCTCAATTTTGTTAATGGACACGTTCATAATAGCATTCCTGAGAATGGGCTGCCCATTAAGTTTGATGGGTTGTTCCTGGGTTTCGTATCCTAGATAACTAAATACTAAAGTTTGTGGCCCGTGTAACTTGGTGTTTAATCGGTAAAACCCAACAGTGTCGGTGGTGGCACCATCATAAGTACCTTTTAGAAATATGTTGGCTCCCACAATTGGCTGGTTTTGAGAATCCGTGAGTTTACCACTGATGGTAGTCTGAGCTAACATTGAGTTAGTACCGAGGGCCAACAGCATGATTATGGTAAATTGGTAATACATCTTTGGAATTGATTCAAATCAAAGATCCCTGTATTTAAGGTGTTTAAAAAAAAGGTTTTACCGAACCGTAGGAATTAAGAGATGAACTGTGGATATGAGCTGAAGGAGTATTATATCAGCTCAGCAACTTGCCGGATAAATTATTCCCAATGGCGATTATTTACAAATGTTTGCTGTCGGAGTGAATCCATGGGTCTTGACAAAAAAAGGGTCCATCATCACGTGAAGGACCCTGTTGTGAGAGATAAATAATACTTATAAGGTTGATAGTGTATTTGAGATTACCAAACTGAACTGGGTTCTACGGTTTAACCGGTGGTCTTTTTCCGAACAAGGGTTGAAGTCGTTGCACTCATTAATGAGGGCTTGCTCACCCTGAGCGGTGGTGCTTAATCTATGTTCCTCGACACCAGCTGCCATCAGGTAGTCTTTAGCCGCTAGTGACCGGCGGTCGGAAAGTGCCTTATTATAAGTGGAGGAGCCTCGCGAATCAGTATGAGAATCAAGATTAATCTTTAGGCCGGAGTATTGCTTCATGAGTGTGGCCAACTTGTCCAGTTCCAGGGCTGCGTCCTGGTTAATATTGGATTTATCAAAACCGTAATGAATAGTGTTTACTTTGAACTGCTGTCCAACCGTTACTCCATGTTGCGACAGAGTTTCTTGAATCTTCGTCCTATCAGGAGAATCCGCAACCCTTATTCCTTGTACATAAGTTCCATCCTCTTCGGTTGATACCGGAACTATCTCATCGCCGGTCAACAAGTAAATACGCTCAACACCTTCTTCTTCTACAATCACCATATCGGCGTTATCGAAACTAAAGGCATATTCTGTCATAGAACCCGGCAATTTGGAAATTTGAACCATTTCCAAATCATCATCTTTATTTGGGGAAGCCACGATGACATCTTCAGGGATCTCAGATAGTATTTCGAAACTGTAAATATCGTCACTGTCACCACGGTGTGAGGAGAAGTAACCCTGGTAACCGTCTTTGGTGATCAAGCCGAAATCATCCTTTGGGGAATTGATAGGATAGCCCAGGTTTTGAATATTGGCTACAGTACCATCAGCATGAACCTCTGCCTTAAATATATCCAGTCCACCTATTCCACCATGAGCATTTGAGGCAAAATACAACACCCCTTTGTGGATAAAAGGAAACTGCTCATCCCCTTCGGTATTGATTTGAGGCCCCATATTCACTGGTCTACCCCATTTTTCATTCGAATAGCTTACTCTATATAAATCTACCCCACCGTATCCTCCTTCCTTGTTGGAGGCAAAATACAGCACTCCGTTTTCAAATGAAGGATGACCTGTACTGAACCCCGGGCCGTTAAAAGGCAGGGGATCGATTTCATCCCAAGTCCCCTTATCGGACCTCCTGGCATGAAACAATTGCAGCGTATTGATCCCATCTCCAGTTTTGGAGTTGATGGTTCGATAATGGTTACGGGTGAAAATCGCCTGCTGGTCATGATCGAAAAATGTAACCGGGCCTTCGTGAAGTTTGGAGTTGAGGTCCTTAAAAGGAGTGGGCTTGGCGATACCACCTTCGGCGATTTCCACTTGATATAGATCCAAATAGTTGCTGCGATCCCAATGATATTTCTTTTTAAGTGAAATCCCATTCTCGCGGGAAGAGGCAAAGACCAGCCCTTTTTCGTAAAAAGCCGGGGCAAATTCCACCTGATCTGTATTAAAACTTAAGGATTCGACTCGGTAATTGGCAGAGTCCAAATAATAATCCTCATGATTTCGGATACTGTAAAGTAAATTGCCGGCCACCCTGCTCCGAGGAATGTCCTGTTGATAAGCCAATGCCCAAACCTCCGCTTCGGTAAGTTTTTGGTTAACCATTAGAATCTGGGCAAATCGCAATTTTTCTTGAGGTGATAACTTTGCTTTTGAAATGTACTTGCGGTAATGGTGTTCTGCATTCTCGTTGTCATTCAACTTTAGGTAAGCTTCCGCGAGTTTGATATGTACCCTTACATTATCTTGATTCTTCTTAAGAACTTCCTGATAGAGATCTACCGCTGATTGATAGGCCATCGCTTCATAGAGTCGGTCAGCTTTACGCTCTTTCCGAGTAGTCTTTGAATCTGTTTGGTCAAACTCCGCTGCACTGAGTTGGACAGCCATCAGCACCAGTACCCCCAAGAATACAGAAGTACGTACTAATATTTTCATATTATCAGATTGAAGTCCGATACTTAAGGTGGGCACGTTACCTGTAGACCGGAAAGTTTAACACTGAAACTGAAGGTAAAAATAGAGCATTGGTTGTTGGCAGACCGATAAAATCATGTATTGGGGGTAGGAGTGTAAGAATTTGTACATTAATGTCTATTGTGGATAAAGATGGGAGTATTAGCATGTTGGTAACTTCTGGAATTTCTTACGGCAGGGATGTAATGTTGATAACTTGACTGTGGATAAGTATTTATGTGACTAATTATCAGTTAATTACAAGAGTTCCAGATATCATCATGTGCCAGATTCGGTTTCTCTGGCTTCACCCCATTAGATTTTTAGTCTTGACATAATGATCTTGAATGATCTTGCAAAAAATGACCGGAATCTGGTGATTTATTACATAATGTTTCACTCAGATGAAGGACCAAAGGGTCATTAGATATGGTTCGAACTAGCCCTTGCTAAAATTTTTATGGCACTTCCATTTGTTGACACTCACAACCCTTAAGTTAGACCAAAAACAATATTCAGATCTGTTTAACTAACAGCGGATTCGCTATGGCCGGCTGGAAGGTGGGGCTCGGGCGGGGTCCCCTAGTAGATACTATAAGGGGGCGCGGCCAAAATTGATTTTTGTCACAATAGTATGATCCTTGGAAGGGATGTAGCAACCTTCAATTCGATGATACAGCGATCCATTCTCTACTACCAATTATGATGTGTGGGTTGGGAAATGATGGTATTAATTCTTAATATAAGTAACATACTAAACCAAAACAATCATGAAAATTTTACTCAGCATTATGGTGCTGTTTCCTATGGCCTTTCTGGCCTATGGACAAGACTATCAAGAAACACACATGTACGAAAGCATTTATCTCACTCCTAAGTTAGATGCGGTAAGCAAGCTAAGCGAGAACATGGCGGCTCACAACAAAAAGTATCACGGCGAAGGGGACCATGCCGCATTTGTTCAGAATGTAGTGGCCGGCAAACGCAGTGGACAAATGGTATGGGTTATGGGACCTGGCACTTATGCTCATTTAGACTCGCGCCCTGCAGAAGGCGGTCACGATGAGGACTGGGCCAACAACGTCCTGCCCCACCTAGAAAAAATGTCCAATATTGAATACTGGCGGAGGACCAGTCAATATTATGTACCCGAAGGATACGATGCCGATAAGATCCGTATCCGCTTTTACAAAGTAAAACGAGGGCAGAACGATGACTTTGTGGCTCATTACGGCAAACTAGTACAAGTCTTCAACGAGAAGAAGTACGACCGGCAATTAAGCATCTTTCAAAGTACCTTTCCTTCAGCCACCGGCAGGAATATGGCTTCAGTATCCAGTTTTGACAACTGGGCTGATCTGGATAAAGGACTGCCTGTGGGCAAGGACTTTGACTCTATTCACGGAGAGGGGAGCTGGGCCCAATGGCTCCAAGGGTTGCAGGATCTTACTGAATGGTCGGATCAGGAGGTTAGAGAATTGATGCCTGAGATGAGCGGATCGTTGGTAGTAGATGTAGATTAGCAAATCACAATGCATTGAGGAATTAAAAGGCCGGGCTATAGTAGTTCGGCCTTTTTGTATGCATCCGGAGCACAAAGTGGTTAACGGCAGCACTTACCGCAATTGAATGGATAGCGTGGATGCTCAAGTTGATTTCCTGCGGCCAAAAACGGTAGTAATACCTCCATTTTCATAAATTGCGGATAGTTAATAATCTCGTATCTAAATCCTTTGAAAATGTTGAAATTCAATCTAATCATTCTTATACTATTAATATCCTGGGTGAGCTTTGCACAGAATACACCAAAAGAAATAGCTGAGAAGTTTTTTGATGACTATGTAGAAAATGGAGCCTCAGTAGCTTTAGACAATTTGTATTTTACCAATAAATGGATTAACAGATCTGCTGACGCGGTTGCCAACTTAAAAAGTAAAATGGAAGGGTTGAATTTGGAGTTTGTCGGAGAGTATTATGGGCATGAATTGATCAGCGAAAAGCAACTTGGGCAAAGCTATGCACTATTAGCCTATCTGGCCAAATTCGACCGACAACCAATCCGTTATGTATTTCAATTCTACAAGCCAAAGGACCGGTGGGTGGTTTACAGCTTCAAGTATGACTCCAGCATTGATGATGAAATAGAAGAATCAGCCAAAATCTATAACTTGGAATAAGTATCCCATTAGCTAAGCTTTACCAGCCTTTTTTCAAAGTACTCTTTCCAATCCGACGGTAGATTAGGGGCGCCTACCGCCTTTTGTAACAGAGATCGGTTTTCTCTTTCCGTACTGTATAAGCGGGCTACCTCTTGCACCGTCAGTCCATAATCATCATTGCCAATAGGGGTTATATCCTGTCCGGCTTCAAACTCGCCTTCTGTTGTAACCTTCAAGTAAAATCCATTGAGGTTGGCCTGTAGGAATGATTTGACGAAACGAGGATCACCCATCTTAATACCCAACTTAAAACAAGGCATTCGAGGGCTTGTAACCATAACCTCCGCAGTACCAATTTTAAAAGTATCGCCAATGCATACCTCGGTTTCCAGTAATCCGCTAACAGATAAGTTCTCCCCAAAAACAGCGAACTCAAACTCCCATTGGGGAAATTGTTGCCTCCAAAAGGCGTAATGTTCAGTGGGATAAGCATAAACAGCCTTGTCTATTCCTCCATGGACGGACAGATCTGCTTGTTGGTCGCCTTCCAGGTTAAGCTGATTCACCTTTACCAGTCCTGATACCGGCTTCTTGAAGATCCCGGTAGTTATGATTTTTTGCTGGTAGGCTACTTCCTTGGGTTGACCTACATTAATAGATAGTACCTTCATGAATACTTATTTAAACTTGTCCCGCCTTTTTATCTTTTACGCAAAGTAATCGGCGATGATTGACTTTGGCTTAAACTAAAATACAAATTAATATAACGTTTGGGTCCTGGGAATTTCGAATTGAGCATATATTATGGAACTCCACTAGGTGTAAAACTCGTTGAACCTTTAGACACATGCCCGGCCCTCAACAAATACCCCACACATCCACAGTGCCTAATATGGTATTCCTTTTACCATTAGCCTACTTACTGCATTTGGCTGAGGAATGGTTCGGGGGATTTTCTCAATGGACTTTGGAGGTGTTAGGTCAGGGTATTGATACAGAGCGCTTTATCATAGTCAATAGCTTGTTTTTCGTTGTTTGTGTGGTGGGTTCTTTAATCGCCGTGCGCATTCCCCGCTTGTCCTGGTTGGCGGTGATCTTTGCTTCCTTGTTTGGCCTCAATGGGGTCTTGCATTTTCTGGCGACTTTGGGTTTTGCTCAATATGCACCTGGGGTAATAACCGGTTTAGTTATTTATCTTCCTTTAGGGGCCTATGTGTTAATAGAAATGAAAAAGCGTCTGAGCGCCCCGGTTTTCAATATGTCGATCGTGGCGGGCATTTTGCTGCATGCAGCAATCTTCTGGCTGGCCAGGACTTAAGGCCCCTCTGTTCAGTGCACAGTGTAAAATTAAAGCATGCTCCCTCCGAGTCACCTTCGAAGAGTTACACATTGCGCATTCTACTACTGCTGTTATGCCGTATGCTTACTGCTTAATACGCTTTAATCTCTCCGGTTTTCTGCAGCACGACCACATAACCTTTGAAGGTATCTGGGATCTTGCTCGATAATTCAGATGGTTCACCGGAGGTCATAACTAAAATACAGGGTTTGCCATCTTTTTCACCTTCAGCAACTCCTTCTACGCCTTGAATGCTTAGCCATTGTGCACTGGCTTCATCGATAATATCTATGGATATCATGGTATCTTGATTTGATTCCTTGGATTGTGTGCATGTATTTCCCAAAAATAATGCTAACACTATACACCACAAAATAGCAACCCCCTTCATTATTCCGAGTTCAAAATTCCGAGTTCATAATTCAAAAAGGGGGTTACCCCCCTTTAAGTTAAGCAATTCTAATGCCCAGGCTTTGCTGTACATAACGTATATCATTATGTATGGTCACCCGGTTGGAGCCAGCAAATAGCAGGCCTACTGCATAATTTTGCATGTCACACAGCAAGCTTCCGGAATCACCACCGGCTGACATATTACTGGTCAGGATCTGGCGGATAAATTTGGCCACTTTGCCATTTCCGTAGTTAACCATAACCGTTGCATTAACCGCCTGCACTCGCCCGGTACTGTAGTTGGTAGTGCGGCCGGTCTTTTGTACCACATTCCCTACTTTGATGGTCTTAGTGCCTTTGACATTACCGATCCAGTAGATCTCCCTGTCCAGATCGTGGAAATTGCCTTCGGCTATAGCGGCATCAACATAGTTCACGGTGCCTCTGCCATAAGGAGGCAGGAAGTCGATGCGTTTGTAGGCCGATAAACGAGCGATAATATCACCTGGTACTGTTCCACCATCGTAACGTCCCGGTTGTAAAATGGGATCTCCTATACGAGCATCATTGGTATTGGCCAGTACGTGGTTGTTGCTTAGAATGAAAAACTTGGTAGGTACCCCAGGAAATTCCCTTGCCCGGTAAACAGCGGTACCGTAGGTTCCAGCGGTTACTTTGTAATGACCTATGCTGTATCCGCCTTCGCAGGGTCGAAGTCTGCCTCTTAACGATTGGATATCCACTCCCCCGTATTCTTCGGTCAAAGTCATCTCATCGGACCACCGTTTGGGAGTGGCATCGCCGTTGGTCTTCACTTGCTGAAGCTCCAGGATTGCTGGATCAACACCGGCAAAAATCTCACCGGTTTCGATGACATCTGTTTTGAACTTCCTGCCGGCTAAGGTCTTGGGTACTCGAGCACTGTCACTGAGTAAATCCGGATCCAATTTTTGAGTTACAAATACGCTCAAACATGGCTCCCCGGTATCCAATCCGTCCTTTACTTTATGGCCGATACCTACTCCAAGGACATTGTCTTTGGCCAGAAAACCGTCCTGTTCTTTTTGTTGAATTTTTGAAAGCTCCAAATAGGGGCCTTCCAGTTCCTTATCAAACATTTTACCTCCTTTGTTTATGTGATATATAAAAATTTCTATAAACTGATAGAAAGTGGCACTATCAGTTAATGATGGGTAAACGGGATAATAAGTAAGGGTAATTGACGACTCCAGTCAATAGCACGAAATGGGTAATTATAGGGTCGGATACTATGTTTCTTTACCCATAAATAACTAATAGTAATTAGTTGGACGGATGTCCTGAAATTGAGAAGTACAAAAAAGTCCTGAAACTTTCCTATGACTTAGGAAAATTTAAAATTGCAGATTTCAAATAAGATGGTGAGTCGCGGCAAACTTAATAAGGCTAATGGTGTTGTGGAGGTTAAGCTTATCCAGCATATTTCGGCGGTGCACATTAACGGTATGTCGGCTGATGCTAAGCTGATCGGAAATTTCCCGGCTGCAATAGCCTTCGGCCAGCAGCCTCAGGATCTGTTTTTCACGCTTACTCAGTAAATTTTTGTGCTCGAACTTTTTACCGGGCGAGGTACAGTAGAAGGTCTGTTCTTCCTGTGGTCCTACGATGGAGAGTGTAATCTGATTGTCCTTGTGCCAATGTGATATGTCCGTGCACACGCCCAGTACATACAGAATATTACCTTTTTTGTCCAGATTAACCACAGCGTTCTGCTGAAGCAAACGGATATACTGTCCGTCGGCTTTTTTGACCCGAAAATCACAACTTATCTTGAAGGATTTACGTTGCACCTCCGGCACTGATTTGACAAACTCCCAAGATTTTTTAGTAGACTCGAAAACCACCTGCAGATCTTCGGGATGGAGGATCTCTTTGAGAAAGACCATACTTTTGGCCAACAGGTAGTCGGGGTGGTATCCCAATATGTTGACTACGTTTTCGCTTAAATAGTGAAACTTGGAGATGGAGCAATCGAAGATATAAATGAAATGAGGACCGATACACATAAGGCGATCCAGCGCCAGATCGGGGTAGATCAGCGATTTGTAGTTTGTAAGCTTAGGATCGTACTGCTGGGATTCCCAACAGCTGGTCAAGCTTGTAAAATCCAATCCATTTACGGCAACATCCATAGCTGAAAAAATATGCCATCAATCTTAGTAGTCTAATGGGGGAAAAGTAACCCACGAGAGCAGTATATAAAGCAAAACTATATAGAGAACTAACCGTGCCTTGGTATATATTTTTACGTACAGAGGGGAGAATGGTTAGGGAGGGGTCAGTCAGCTTACAGTGGACAGCATGCAGTGGTGAGTCTACAGTTTCCTATCATTATGCTCTAGACTGCTATGCTGTGGGGTTAGTCAATTCCATTTATCGAGCTAGTCTATTTGTACTTTCTGTACAAGTACCCTCCCATTAAGGCAATGCACCCTCCAACCAGGATCACCAGGAGTTGACTTGACGAAGCCATTACACCCAACGCTATAACCATTAGACTGGTTGCGGTCAAGGCTATTCCTAGAACTTTCAGGGCAAAGTGATTTTGTTGCCTGGAAGGGGTTTGCTTTTCAATATCAGTCGGTTGAATTTGATAAGGGATCACCTGTTGGGGGGGGCTGAAATGATAGTACAATTCAAACAAAGCCAAAATGGCCATAGGTATGAATACCCCTACCAACATTTCTTGTTCACGGTTCAATGAAAGATTAAACCATAGGGGTGTTAGGAATTTAAAGCCCAGGTTAATGCCCAATCCCAGCAAGGTAGTGGTCGCTATGGAAAATGCCGTTTGGCGTTTAGAGAACAAAGCCCAAATTGGTGGTGCAAATAAAGGGGCTCCGGTAATGGCTCCCACACTTAATACCACTTCCACAATTCCTCCTGCTTGAGGTACTAGTAAGGCTACTCCAATGGTTATGATCCCGAATACTGCGGTGGATATTCGTGCTGTGCGCATCAAATTTTTTGCACTCAAGGCTTTATGAATCCGCGGGTAGATGTCGTTGGTAAAAACTGCCGCTGACATGTTTAGGGTAGTGTTTACCGAGCTGGCAGTGGCAAAGATCATCCCTCCTAGCATTAGTCCCAGCAGTCCTTTTGGCAGTACTTCTTTGCACATTAATAGAAAAGCGCCTTCGTTCTCCAAACCTTCCAAGCTGCCTCCGTCCAGTACTTTGTAGATCATTGGAGGTATCATCCAAAGCACCGGGCTCACTAAATATAACGTACCGAACAACCAAGCGGCTTTCTTCGCGTCTTGCGGAGATGCTACACTGGTATAGCGTTGTACATAAGCCCAATTGCCCCCAATAAAAACGATGTTATACAGTGTAAAGGCCAATAGGAATCCAGCGGTGTATTCTCCGTTTATCAGGTCAAAAAAATCTGCAGGTGCTTGGGCCGTGAATTGTGAAATGCCTCCAATTGTACTTATTGCCAAGGGTACCACAATCAGCACCGCCGCGAATAGAATAACAAACTGCAGAACATCGGTTATTACTACCGCCCACAGTCCTCCGGCAGCAGTGTACACGATGATCAATAAGCCCAAAACGATTATGGACCATTCGATGGAAAAACCTGTGGAAACATTGACCAGCTTGGCCACCGGGTATAAAAATGCTCCGGTGGTCACAAAGCTGAGCACCAAAAAGATATAGCTGTAAAACTGCTTTAGTCCGGGCCCAAAGCGCTGTCCGATATAGCTGCCCACTGTCAGGACACCAGCCTTTCTCCATTTGGGCGCGATGAAGAAACCGATAATAAATCCCCCAAGTGCCATCATCCATTGAATGGTAACGGCCACCCAGCCGTATTTATAAGCAATCGAACCCCACACCACAAAAGTCCCAGCAGAGAAGAAACTCATGAATAGTGATAGTCCGCTGAGCCACCAGGGCAAAGCGCCGCCGGCTGCAAAAAATGACTTCATGGACTGCCCAGAATTGGTAAAGGCCAGACCCACTATCAAAATCATGAGGGTGAACAACAGGATAACTATATAATCAAGAACAGGCATTGGGGGTCAATTGATGCGCACTCCAAAAACTGCTGCCGGAACGCTATTCGAGGGATGTTTAACACGAATGGTTAATTCAGAAGTAACCACCTCTGATTCGAAGCAGATGGTATTTTGAGTCTGATAATTCCCCTGCATTTCATAGAGTAATTGTCCTTGTTCATCAAACACTTGATAATCCCGCACTACGTATGGCACTACCCTTTGTGGATGACCCCAGATGGAAGTTTCCATAGGGTGGTCGAAATCCGTATCGAAATGTAAATGCAACTTCTTCAGGGTTTCAGGTTTTGACCAGCGGAGTTTAAGTTCGGGATTCTGATCATTTAAGTCCGCCACCCAGGCATTGGTGCTCAGGTAAGGCCGGTGAAATCCACTAGTCAAATTACTCACACCAAAGCAGTCCTGGGCAGGGTGAACGGAAAAGGCAATATTATGACCTTGACGTTCCGGGGTCCAAAATTCAAACGCCTCAAATCCGATACCAGGGTCCGGGTCCTGGCGCCCGTAATTCGATACCGCTTTATTCATTTTATTATATACACTGGTTAATCCGGTGATGCGGGTTTCGCTAGCCCTTATGGCGACATCTTCGTTTTGGTGAAAGCAAAGAAAGTAATACGCGTCCACCGTCAAGTCTACCGGATGATCTATTACAAGGTATTGTGTACCCGGTTTTAATTCTATATCCTGTTCCGACAGTATCATCTCCGGAGTATAATTGTGGGCCTTGGTGCTGCCCCGCAAACTGACGGTCAGAGTAGTCTCTTTTTGGACTTTTAAAGATATTTTAAATACGGGTATCCCTCCTGATTTCAAAGGAACCAACTGCGCAGTACTGAATGTCAGTGGTATCCAAGGGCCATCAAATGATAATTCGCTAAGCGATAGAGTGGAAGAAACTGCTAGGGTGAAATTTTCTTCGTCTCGCAGGGCTACATGGGGAATATGCTGACCTGCTTTTAACAATTCCTGTTGCAAGGTAGTAATATGTTCAGGCAGCATCCAAACTTCCGGGGTGTGGTTATTTTTAATGCATAAAGCCGCGGCCATACCTACTGCCTGAGCGCTGTGCGCACAGGTCATCATCACCCTGGTGGAGCCAAATGCCAGATGAGAGGCGCTGATGATGCGTCCCGCCAAAAACAGATTTGGAATATTCTTGCTGATAAGGCAACGGTAGGGAATTTCATAAACACCTTTGCTATGCCATTGATTGCAGCCCGGTTTATCACTATACACTCCATCAGCGGGATGGATATCAATGGCCCACCCTCCAAATGATACCGTATCTTCGAAATGCCGTTGTTGAACAATATCACTTTGAGTCAGCATATGGTACCCTTCAAAGCGACGGCTTTCTCTTTTACCAGGGATGTGACCTACCCATTCTAATGTCAGATTGGCTGCTTCAGGAAAATTACCGGAATTCTTTATGTAGTCCCACACTCCGTAAACTACCTTCCATAGCTCCCATTTAATGGTCTCCGTTTCGTGCACCGTATCCAGCCTGCCTCCGTATTCAATCCACCACATCCAGCAGGCCTGGTCTTTCACGGAAAAGTTCCGATATCGAGGGACTGTAGTGATATCTTTTAGGGCAAATGCCGGAGGTACGTAGGTAACCGGCCGGCCTACATCTTTACTCATAAAATAGATGGAGTGCCCCAACAATTCGCCATACTCCTGACTGGGAGCAAATGGTTCCCCAAATTCTTCTGCCGCTTCCGCGCCCATTCGAAATGCCGCACCGGACTGGAACGCCACAATGCCATCACCAGAAGCATCACAAAACAACGGGGCCGTGATCTTGTATTCGGTGGAATTCTGACTGCAAAAGGCCAGAACTTGTGATATGGCGGCGTCTCCGTCAGTTTTTTGGGTACTAAATACCGCAGTATTGAGGAGCAATTTAATATTTGGCTCAGCCCATACTTTCTCAAGTAACACCGTATCAAATATTAAAGCATTTCCTTCTGGATTTCGGTATAGATTTTCTACCACCAACTCATCTATAACGCCTCCTTCACGAGCCCATCGATTATTATTACCCATATGGGAGGTAGCTCCTAAGGCCCATAGACGTACTTCACTGGAAGCGTTGCCACCCAGTACCGGGCGGTCTTGAACCAACACTACTTCAATCCCTTGGCGGGCGGCAGTTAGGGCACAGCAAGTGCCGGCTAGTCCGCCTCCTATCACCACCAGATCAGCAGATAATGCTACTTGATGGAGTGGTCTTTGAGATTGCGGTTTATTGACGATCATAGCATGCGAAGCAGATTTAATATAGGGGAAATATTCTGATTAATAGAAGCAATAGAGGGGTTGCAGCAATCTCTGGCCATTTATCCGTAATCCTAAGTCATCTTAACTTCTCATCAAGCTGCTCAAATCATCTAACTGTCCACCGGCAGTACCCGCATCTCCCCACGCATCACCAGGTAATGTCCTGGAAATGTGCACACAAACTGGTAGATACCAGGTTTCTCCGGAACCATAAAATAAATGGATTCTGAAGTCTGGGGCTGCAGAATATTAGTGTGGAACAGGACCTCCTCCATGTTCGGAATGTATTGCATAGCTTCACCTCTCAAGCCCAGATTGAGAGCAGCCTCTCCCACAGCATCAGCCATGCCGGGGTTGACCACCACCAGGTTGTGCAGCATGTCATCATCATTTCCAAAGGTCAGTTTGATCTTTTCACCGGCGTAAACATCAAAAGATTCTAAATCAAATTTTAGTCCAGGTTCCGTTCCAATGACAATTTCGCGGTCTGGCCCGTCCCTCCAGGTGGCAGGCAGCTCGGTTTGCCGTTTGGTGGATGTCATTGGTGCATCCGCACCCCCGGCAGGACTTTCGGTAGTAGCAGCGGTTGCTCCACCTTCCGGTATTTGGTTTAGCGTGTAATAGCCAAAATCATGCAGTAGTGATTGGCCTCTGGTGGAGCGGACACCACTGGCTTTGATTTCATAGATGTACCCTTTTCGAAGGCCGTCCAAGTGGAGCACTACCTTTCGACCGTCCTCAGAGACCGATATCTTATCAATAGTTCGTTGCTGGGGGTCGGTTACGGGACTCCCGTAGAAATGGTGGTATAGGTAGGTGAAGTCTGTTATCTCATAGGAACCTGGGTCCGACAGCGTAGATTTATCCGCTGGATTGGTAAATTCCAACTCGAATCCCTGGGGGTGAGACCATATATTTTTGATCTCGAAAGGCATTTTCCCATTCCATACCAGCCGTTCCAATCCAAACAAATCCCCGCCACTAGATGCCCAGCCGCGACTGGTCATGCCCACGTACAGTGCCTGGTCGTCGGGACCCCATTGCAGGCGAAGCACCCCAGAGGAAAACCCTTCTACAAAAGGGAAACAAGCGCCCTGATAAACCCCGTTGACCCGCTCTTGCGAAACGCGCATGATCTTGCTGTGCCCCTGATCCCCGACCAATAACTGACCATTGAATTCGGCACCAAACTGATCATCCAGCATCACAAATCCGGAAGTGGAAATACCCATCATGGTGTGTGGGAACCAAACTGAAGGTGGCTTAACCTCTTCTTGTGTCTCCCCGTATTCGTAAAGTGACAGTCCCTTAGTATCGTCAATGTCCTCGGGCTTTAATTTCAAAGGCGATCCTTCCTGAGATGTCCACTTCAGGCCCTCCGGGTTGCCTGCGAAATCACCAGATTCCAGGTGGGTCATGCGGCCAGAGCCTACCCAGCCACCCTGATTCTCGGTATAAAAGATATCATTGTTTTTATTGTAGCCAAACCCCGCGGGGGACCGCAGACCCGTGGCTATAGGAGTCAGTACGCCCTCTTTAGTGATCTTCACCAACCAACCCCGCCATTCCGCCAGGCTGGCCCCTCGGCCAATCCAGGCCAGGTTGAGGGTTACCAACATATCCCCTTCAGGAGTAAATACCGGTCCGTAAGAGTATTCATGATAATTGCCGGACAATTCCCATGCGTGTATGGACTCATAGGAATCGGCTTTACCATCATTATTTTTATCGGTGAGTTTAGTGAGTTCTCCCCGCTGTGCACAATAAAAGGAGCCATCTCGAAAATTCAATCCCAAGGGCTCGTGCAAACCATGGGCATAACGTGTATAGGTGGGATCGTTAGAAGCGGGAGCCTTGATCAGCCAGATCTCTCCGCGACGTGTGGCTACTCCCAGGTTGCCGCTGTCATCAAAGGCTAACCCACCCACCTCAAGAATGATCTCCTGGGGGATTTTCACTTTTTCGATTTGGTAATAATCAGAGGTTACCGCTTGGGCCCCTAAACCAGTGGCAATACCCCAAAGGATGCAAATCATCAACCAGGTATGAAGACGACTAAGAGGGTTTAACTGAGCCACATGGGAATTAGGGATATCTATCATGCTGATACTTGGCTATATGAAAACTCTAAACTTAAAATAAGGCCTGTTACCATAGTATGCTGTATTGTATTTCATTTTCAGATGCGGTGAGGGGAAGTAGCATTTCGATTTTACCCTGGCTTTCCCGGATCAGAGGCTGGATCCCCGGTGATTTCAATCTAATATAATAATTCGAGCCTATGGAAAAATATCCGTTGCCCACATCTTCAATGTATTCCTCGACGGCTAACCGGCAATAAAGATTTTCTCCACTATTTTCGGACCTGATGGTCCTGATCAGTTCGGTGCTGTCCTTTGAGGGCTGATAGTGATCCATAATAGTAGCACCATCGACCTCAAAACGAAATACCGGTTGATCCGCATCATTGATATCATAGCCCCGGAACTTTAAATGCTGGGGCAGCCTCTGAGGGTAGTCTGCCGCTGCATCATCAAGCACCGCAGCAATCGGTCCGTCCGCAATCTCCACCGACATTTCCAGCGGTTGCAGCAATTGAGGCTCTCCACGTTGGCGCCACATTTCGGAAACGTCCGCAAAGTCTCCTCTCCAAAATTCCAGCAGTGCCCCCGTGCTCAAATCCGCAGTATAGTGGATCCCGGCAGGGTCGCCCACTGAAATGGCATGAGTGACCTTTTTCCCCTGGTGCATGACAAAACTACGCACCATCTCCGGGGCGGCATCCGGTGTAACCAACAGGGGATTGCCATTATTCTTGTCCGGGTCCGGTACACGACTCACCAGGGGTTGTAATCTCATTTCAGGTCCTTCGTACAATACTCTCATGGCACTGCGCCAAGTATTATTGAAAAAAGTAATTTTCAGATCATGATCGCCTTGCGTGAGGTTGATCACGCCCCTCCTGGCTTCCATGCTGTGCTGGCCATCGTCATCAATTAGCATGTTGCCGTCTATAAACAATTGCGAGCCGTCGTCGGATTGTAACTGGAATAAATAATCGCCAGTCTGAGGTACCTTCAAGGTTCCCGTAAAGATGTAGGCTACCTGGTCGTCCCTTCCGGGCAATTTTTCGATGACCAGGGAGTCCGTGGTTCCTTGTTTCACTACTTTCAGAGAATCAAAGATCGGTAATGTGGAAATAGGACCTGCAGCTTCAAAGTATTGATACTGAAGCTGCTCCAGAGACAAAGCATCATCGAAGTACGTTTTGTATTTGAAATTCCGTAGCGCCACCGGACCATGATCTCCCTGTATCATGATCGGCCCTAGGGGCCCCTCGTCGGGAAAAGCGGCGCCGCGGGTAGGCCCAGTCAGGACTACATGCTCATGGATAACCACGCCGTTGAGTACTACTTTTTCGAATTGGGCATTTTCAATCTTATGGCCCTGGGCATCGAATCGCGGCGCCCTAAATAGGATATGAAAACGTTGCCAGAGCCCAGCGGCCTTGGCGGCATTTTGGCGGGGACCATGGCCTTGGTACCCTTGCTGTCCTTCAGGCTTGCTTTCATCCCAGCGTTGGTAAATACCACCCATATCGGAATGTTGGGGGTTATTTATTTTCCAGCTGTCGAAAAGTTGTATCTCGTAGCGCCCCTGGAAATAAATGCCGGAATTGGATCCTTTGGGCATCATGATCTCTACATCCAGCTCTATATCGCCGTGTTCCCAGGTAGTAAATAGATTGTCCCTGGCATCTTCAGAGTTCTGATTGACCACCACCCCAGTACCCTGGAAAGCCTGCAAGTCATGTTCTACGGTGTGATCTGAGATTACCTTACCTGCAACTGACCAGTTTTTAGCCACTGGGTTGAAGCCTGAAAGATCAGTCATCGCTACCTCGTTGAAAGGAAGAACCTCCGGAACCGGAGCCTCCTCCTGGGGAGCCTTCTGGGACTGGCACCCCATTAACAGGTTCAGTCCGATGAAAGCAAGGAAACACAATAATATTATCGCTCCTGGTCTGAACAGGAATTGGCTCTTCTTCATCTTAAACAAGTTACAATTACTAAAATTTAGTTGAGGTCTGTCTTTTCCTTTTATCGCCGGCCTCAAATCCGTCATTTGATGGACCTTGATGCAAACGAGTTTATTTAGCAACAATATAGCTAGGCTAGCCTACAATTATTCATTGTTCACTTTTAAATGTTCATTTTTCAGCTGTGAACCTTTGAAAGGAAGTGTTTAAGATTTAGTTGCCAGAATCTTGTTTTTTATACCTTCAAATCCTAGCTTTGTAATCCTTTAAGCAAATGGCTTACGAGGAAAACACAAAACCAGTATTTATATACCGCGGGGTGGAGCAGTTGGTAGCTCGTCGGGCTCATAACCCGAAGGTCGTAGGTTCAAGTCCTACCCCCGCTACTAAGAAAGGCCGTTTTTGACGGCCTTTTCTTTTTGGGGTACAACATAGGTACAACAAATGATCATTTTATCAATTGCTTCTTCTACTGAACAAACTTTCCCAAGTGCCACTTCGATTATGCCATAGAAATGGTAGACTGTTATTTGGGCATCCATGTTTAAAGGCTATTAACAAACCGCATTCTCCTCGACCCCTTAAATAATTGTCGCTACAACCTGTCATCCCACTAATCTCGAGCAAAAATGTCTTTTCTTGTTCTTCAAATATGTTTGATTCAGCAGAGAGGACATTATTTTCATCATTTAAAAAATCAACCTGTATAATGGAATTTGTTATTTTCTCAAGTTCAGCGTTGGCCGGACTATTCAGAACTATTAATCCAATGCTTATTTTCGCCCCAATCGGTAAGATTAATGGTTCCACGTTTTGCCACCAATCAGTTATGGTTTGTCCAGTTCCGCTAAAATCGTCAACGAATATGATGACCTCGATATTTGAGGATTTTGAAGCCTGATGTAATCCAAACGTATCAAGGATCCTAGAGTTTGGTATTCTTTGATTGCTCTTTAGGAACCTGGCTATTGTCTGTGCCCCATCACCGGCACTTCCTATAGTAACGAAGTAAATATTAGCTGGATCATTCTCATTAAATTCTTCAAAAACCAATTCGACTAATTCATTTGTCATTCGTTGAATATTCGAGGTCGAATAATATCTGACAGATTCCAAAATTTTAACACTTAAGTCCTTATAGGTGTCAGGAAATTGCGAAATCCATCTAATCAGTTTCGGCCGAGTAATATTGATATGATCTCCAAACTCTTCGGTGTATTTGGTGATTATGGGATCGTATTTAACCTCTACATCTATCACCGCCCTATTGTTGCTGAATATATTACGGAGTTTATTGCTCAGGCTTTCGTAGTAATGCCTTATCCAGTTTTTCATATATTAACTTAGATAGATTCTGTAATTCATTAATAAGATCTTGGTCCGTAGATATATTCTCAAAGTCAATTTCCGAAAGTTGGCTTTGGAGCCTTTTTGCGGATCTACGGATCTCCTTAATTTCTAATGCGAAAGTAGCACCTGCGATATCTATGTCTGAGATTGCCATGTTGGGATCTTCAAGGAATGAATCAAACTGAGCTAAGAACTTATCTGTCATGTTCTTATTTTCACAAGCCCGATAAATTGAAACTAATTGGCGAAATTCTGTTACAGCTTTGATAACCTCATTTTCGTATTTGGTGATCATTATTTCAATACATTTCTCATCGGTTCGATTAATCCAAGGGGGCATTTCGTTTTCCAGGGCCGGTAATCGAATTCTATGTAGATCAATAAAAAAATCCGCTTTGAATCTTTCTGAGGGAGGAGCTAACATCATGCTTTGGAATTTTTCAGGATATGTTAGAAGTATCTTGCATCGTCGTATTTGAGATATTGAAAGTTTTGTTAATTCGGCAAGTTCACGTTCATTCGTAGTCCCCAAAAGATCCATTAAATCTTTTAATTTTAATGCCGTTGGCATTAGTTGCCACCCTTCACGCACATTGTGTATGTGAAACATGGTTAAAATGTTCCTTTCGGGGGAAGGCGTGGCTACAACTATACAGGGAACTTCTTCTAACTCCAAATCCTGCGCACAACGCCACCGTCTTTCACCATCCAATAATGTAAAGCTGTCAGATTCAGAATCACTTTTGTCAGTCCCGGTGGGATACACATCCAATGGAACTAGGATACCGAGTTCAGAAATTGAGTCCCGCAACACATTCATTGGCTCCTCATCAAATAGCCTCCTTGGGTTATGAGGATTTGGTTGGATGTGTTTAACAGGAATATATTTTACCTCTGCCGCTCCAGTACTCATAGAAACTAATAATTTTTAATAATTAACTCTAAGGATTTTCCTCTGGTTTCCCCATTACAGGATATTAATGTCTTGGACTCAACTTCTTGAAAGTTAAGGTTAGTCGGGTAAAGGTCTCGAAGAACGTCTCCATTGCTTATCGTAACCATAAAGTAAGCACCTTTTGCGTCAATTTGATTAACAAATTCAACAATACGTCGATGATCCTTATAATTGAATTTTTCCTTATTATATCTATTGAATCCTAAACCGCTATTTGATCCTTTTGGATATGGCGGATCAAGAAAAACAAAGTCGTTTTTTTGAACGTAGCTTAAGGTTTTGGAGAAGTCAGCGCAATAAAATTTCGTATCGCTTAGAGATTTAGAGCACAATTTTAAGTGATCAAATGACCACATAGTTTTTGGTGATCGTCCTCCAAACGGAACGTTGAAACCACCATCCTTATTCTCTCTGTACAGACCATTCCAACAAAGTCGATTTAAATAAGCAAACCTTTTTGCTCTATTAAGTGCAGTACGTGGTTTATATTCTCTCATTTGATAATATAGCTCTTCTGAAGCTTTAAGAATTTGAAGTTCACGTACTAAATCACTAAAGTTATTTTTCAAAACCGAATAGTAGTTTATCAAATCGCAATTAATATCCGCAAGAATTGAATTAGTTGGTGATAAGGCAAAAAATAATGATCCCCCTCCCACCATGGGCTCGATATAAGTGTTGTATTCACAGGGAACCAATTTGATAAGCTGGGATAGTAAAAAAGACTTACTTCCAGCCCATCTAATCGGTGATTTAATAGTGGTTGCAGAGTTAGGGGAAATAGTATTTTCGACACTCACCTAGTGAAGGTATGAATAATTGAAATATATATTCCTATTTTTTAAAACTAGAATTTGTAAACAGGTAACTATACCCGTCATAAGATCTTGGCCATGTCATATATCTGCTCACTTCAGAATGGAAATAATACAAAATGATCAACTACTTTTATTAGGAGCCCTCATACCGTTCTCAGCCCTCATGCACCATTTTAACCAAATTATGCTGAAATAAGAGTTTTCGGCAGCTCAAAACACGTCTGGCTAACGCGATTAAGTGGGCTAAATGTGACAGCCTTTTTGGTTGAAAATTTTGGGTTATCCATAGCTTGCGAAGCAAGCCATTCGAAGTTGGGATACGATAAGATTCTAACTTCGAATAGTACAAATGCTAGACACCTAAGAATGACCGTTATATTATGCTCCTTGATTGGCTATATTGACCCGTGGGAAGCGAACGGAGTGAAGCCTGGTGATAGCCATATCCAGGATCGGGATGCCGCACCTGATAAGCTTGGCTTGGAGGTGGTTTAAGGGTTGAGATTAGCCGGCGGGTGGTCCCGAATCAAAGTGAGGGAGTGCAGCGATGTTTAGGTAAGCTAGTGTAGCTGACCGCATCCCAGGGACAGCCGTACAGGGATAGGGTAAAGTAGCTTGGTCAAAAAGCAAGGGCACCCTTTTCATCAGGTGCTTGTTTTACCCTTGCTTTTTTCATTTGGGGAGTATCACGTGGCTTACCCGGCTGTGCTGGCTGTCCCTGGGCGCCAGGTGCGGATTAGCAATGGGCTGTGTTCTTGAGGTGCGATAGCTTGAGCGGTTGTTCGCAAGAGGAGAACAGCCCGTGACGGAATGGAAGGCGTGAAACGGCTGAGGGTGAAGTGGAGCGGTAGTGGTGGAGCAACTGAAATGAAGGAACGCCATGTTTCCATCACTTTCGACATCGAAAGTGATCATTCACATCAACAAATCAATCCTTAGTATCATTTCTAACCAAGCCTAAAACTAAAAGAGCATGGAGCACTCTATCCGCAGCTTGCTGATTAAACGAATTCGGATCTAAACTACCATGACAAACATTATTTCTTAAATTCCAACCTCTTTGATCTGTCAAAAGAACTCTGAAATATATTTGGGCATTCTCACCAAAGCAGTTAACGATTACTTCATCACGTAGTATTTCGTCCAGAGTTTTCAAATGAAAGCCGCCACCGGACCTTGCAGGTTTAAGAACATTTCTTCCAGAAAATTCAACCAAATTTCGCAGAGCCTCTTCAATTTGAGGTATAAGTAAATGAATAGCAACCAGTTTGTTACCGTAAAAATACGCATTTAAGCCTTCCTCAATAATTGGAAATCGCTCTTTTCTGATAATTGGAGAGTCCTTAATGAAATTCAAGATTAATTTCGCATTTAGATTAAATTTTTTTGTTGCTTCATCCAACAACATCCGCAAAAAGACTGAAGAAAGATACAAGTGATTACCAATTTGCAAAAGCACGTGACTTTCTAAATCATCTTGTAGTGATCCAATTGATGCAACCACCCTTCCTTGAGCATCTTGAATTTGGCGAGTCATCATGAATAGAATTGGATTAGATTTCTCTAGCTGAAATAATTGTTCTTTTGCATGATCTCGATTAGGTATATAAGAAACAGTAATTCTTTTTAGCGCATCATTGATATCACCTTCAAGCATTTCTTCTCTATGCTTGTCGATTTTTTCTTTAGGTATATTAACTTCAGTTTCAATTTTCTTGTATTCTGATTTAGATTTTGGTCCTAATTCTCTCAGTTTTATTAATACATTTGTCGCTTCCTCATTTAATCCGAATTGAGTATAAAGATTATAAAGTTGTTGCAACCATGCAGTTATTTGAAGTCCTGAAGCTTGATTGATGATGGCGTCGTAAGACTTTCCAACTTTCAGGAGTACCCTTCGAACATCCTCTTGGTTGTTCTTTTTTCTGTAATACTTAGCTAATCTTATTGCAGCTGCCTCTGCAGCCCATGGATCAGGCTTTGTACTATCAATAGCAGCTAATCTGTCAAGTCTGTTCTCCAGGTCCTGTATTATTTCCAGCTCTTTTAATTTGGGCAATTCAATCTTTTTATTCTCAATTAATAGGTCATAGCAATGCCCCCACAAACCTGGTTTATCGTCCAAAGCTATTTTATGTTCATAGTTAAGAATGACATGCTTACATGCTTCTATAAGCGGTTTTAAATTAAGTTTAATTGCCAGATTCAAGGCTCTTTCAAGCTTCTCCCATGTTTTAGAAGGGTTTTTACTAACATCCTCGTTAGCGGTTTCAATTAGGTTTTGGATATAATGTTCAGCAATTTTGTATGATGGATTTTTGCCAACGATTTTTTCTGAGAAGTCCCAAACTAGGCCCGCGTATCTTGCTTTTAACATAGGATTTTGCGATTCAAGGGATCGTTTTTGCCAATATTCAATCATCTTGGGAGTGACTTTCCTAATTGAAGGATTCTCCGTAGCAGTACCATCACCGTTGCTTATTACAGCAAAGGGACCAAAATAAGAACCCCATCTGGTAGCATTGTCAGGATAGTTTTCAACGAATCCAAATGCCATCAATTCAGCTAAATGTTCGAATTCAATATCAGAGTCGTTATCTATAATATTTCTTAACTCGTCGCTGATTTGCTCCTCCGAAAAAGCTTTTTGTTCTTCTTTATCATACTTGGATAGTACTTCAATCCAGTTTTTATTATTTTCCATGTTAATTATCATTTAAAAATCAACTACACTATCCAGCGCCTCATCCGCTTTCTTATGAATAAAATTGGCCTGGTAATTAATTGTCGTCTTCAAATCTGAATGTCTATAGAGCTTCTGCAACATCAACGGATGTATCTTATCCCCAGCCAAATTGCCAAATGAATGCCGGGCAATATGATTGGAAAGGTTCTTCTTGATTTTGGCCATTTTGGCAATCTTCTTCAGGTCATTATTGAATCTGCGAGAGGCATTGCGAATCTTCAGGAAAACATCTCTCCTGTTCTCCTGGTTGGCTTTCTTCAAGTCCGGGAATACATAATCCTCATTGGATCCCTTATCATCCTTATAAAGCTTTAAAATGGCTTTGGCCTTTTCCGGTATTTTTAAGGTCACCGGCTTTTTGTTTTTGCTCATGATGTAGTGCAACCGGTCGTCCTTAAAATCAGACCACCGCAAATGGAGCACATCGGAGATTCGGATGCCTGCAAAATAAAAGGCAAACAGCCAGACGTTTCGTGTATGCCAAAAGGAGGTATCGGAAGATAAATCCAGCCCCTCAATATTTTTAATTTCTTCCTTCGTCAAACCGATCTTTAATCCAGAACGTATCTTGATCCTAACATTATCTCCTGCAAATGGATAGTACTTCGGGTTCACCACCCCTTCCTTAATAGCAATGTTGAACATGGTGCGGACAAAGATCAATTGGTTGGTAACCGTTCGCGGTTTCTGATTTAGCTTTGAAGCACAATAGACCTTAAATCTTTCAATAAAAGGTGGAGTAACGTCCTGAAAAGCCAAGTCCTTGCCCCCGGTAAATTTCTTCAGGTTGTTGGTAATGGACCGTTCCGCATTAGCTACTGAAAACGTTCCTTTATGTTCATTGCTTTTAATTCTTTGTGCCGCCATATCAAAGAAGGAGATCTTCTTCCCGGATCTTTTGATCTTATTCTTGATCTGTTTGGGGGAATGATCCAGGTCGTTGGACTCTGATTCTAGGATGGTATCGTTGGCTTCCGACAGCTTCTTTAGAATAAGATTATTGATGCGCTTAGAGTTGGGGTGTGATTTCCTAACTCTCCGGTGTTCTTCATCCCATTGCTTTCCCTGGATGTACTGACCTAAGAAAATGAATCGGGCTTGACGGTCCTTGATAATACGCAATGCCAAAGGGCAACTACCATCTTTTCTTCTTTTGTTAGTGCGGAGTACGATTTTTAGTGAGGACATGGTTTAAAAAATTAGCCAATATAAATTGATACGGATTCTATTAATATGTGATGCTTTGAACTGGAAGATTTTCTCCATATCTTATTACTAAGAAGATCATGTTATTTTCATAGGCCCTTAACTCACCCATCAGTGGGGTACTTGGTTAAATTTTTAGGACTTTAAAGGCATAAGACATGATACGAATTAGATTCCCTGAGTTTTACTTTTTTGTTTTTGTAGCTGTTTTACTTCTGAATACTGATCCAATAGCGGCTCAGCAAACATTTTGGGTGGCAACATCCGGAGATGACAATAATAGTGGGACTGAACAGTCCCCCTTTTTAACTATCAAACATGGGATTGAGCAAATGATTCCAGGCGATATTTTAATGATTAAAGATGGCGTCTATCCCGAATCAATATATTTTGATGATGATGAAGGTTGTGCTGGCTGTGGCTTAGATTTAAATCATATTAATTGGTCGAATGTAAATAGTCCTTTCACTATTAAAGCCGAGAATGCCTTAGGGACCATCATAAAACCTCCTAGTGCCATTAATGGTAAAGAAGTTGAAAGGGTACTATACTTTGGCGAATACAATGATGTTGGTGTCAACAACATCATTCTTGATGGCATTGTATTGGATGGAATTGATTTTGGTCATTATACCGATCATGAATGTCCAGAGGGCACCGTTCAAATACCAGTTGGTGATGGTATGAAAATAAGGCAAGAAGCTCATACCATTACATTCCAAAACGGTGAAATAAAAAATATCTTCAGTCATGGGGTTTTGATATCAGATGAATTGTCAACAGATAATCATTTTAACAATCTGCTTGTTCATGATAATGGCTTAGGCATACGACCTGATTGCAAGGGACTAAATCATGGTTTTTATCTACAAAGCCCAGAGAATATTGTAGAAAACTGTATCATCTATAATAATTTGGGGATAGGGGTAAGAATGAATATTGGCACCAATGGGATCATTAGAAATAATAAAATCTATGAAAATGACAACGAAGGAATAATCATCCTGGATGGCGTGGATTGTACTATTCACAATAATATTATCTGGAGAAATGGTAACAATATTGTTTTGGGAAAGTCTGGTGGAGTATCCGCTGACCCAGATAACACCAGGGTATATCAGAACGTGATTTATGATAGTAAGACTTTTGGTCTTAGGATTAAAACCGGAGCCACAAATTCCAAAATCTACAACAATATTATATATAAGAATGGATACAATACCGGAGGAGGTCCTGGTAACCCACCCTACGGTAGAGGAATATCGATTCTTGAGGGAGGCGATAATACTGACATTCAAAATAATTTTATATCTGGTAATGTAGAAATTGATTTCACGGATAGTGCTAACAATACTAATATAAATGGAAATATAGGCATTGACGAAAACCTGGATCCTCTATTCGTCGATGAGGTTTTAAGGGATTTTAACTTGCTAGCTTGTAGTCCTGCCGTGAATAGCGGCTTAGATCTAACCACAATTGATCCTCAGATATTAACCTTATTATCAGTTACACAATTAACCGATTTCAAAAATGTTCTACGTCCCCAAAGTACCGCCTATGACATGGGTGCTTATGAGATTGACCCTTGGGGGCCCAGTAATTTACAAGCATCAAACATTGCCAATAACACTGCCACCATTAGCTGGGACCCAGCAGGAGGTGCATCGGTAAACTACCGGTATGCTTATAGACCAAAGTTGAAACAGAATAGCTCTTGGGATCTTGTGGTTACTACAGGCGATCTCAACGCGGATCTTTCTAATCTAGCCTCAGGCACAACTTATATATGGGGAGTCAGAGGATTATGTGATGCTACTTTAGAAACAGATTTTATCGACGGGCCGGAGTTTAGCACCACTGGTCCACCAGCATGTGCAGATCCTCAAAATTTGCAGATCTCTAACCTGACTTCTACTTCGGTGGATTTGTCCTGGGACCCGGCGACAGGTGCGGTCAACTACAGGATAGCTATTCGGCCAGTCAATACATCTACATGGGAAATTCTAGACAGTAATTTAACCACCAGCGATTATACAGCTACAGGATTAACGCCGGGGATTCTCTATGAATGGGCGGTAAGAACCCTATGTTCAAACAATCTTATGTCTGAATTAATTTACGGTCCTGATTTTATTACCACAGATTGTGAAGACCCGACCAATCTTCAGGTAACTAATATTACAGATACAACAGCCCTGGTAAGTTGGGATCCAGTTAATACAACTGTAACCAATTATCGATTAGCATATCGATTTAAAGATTTAGGCGGACCTTGGATAGAAATATTAGAGTTTCCCGAGACAAGTAGAATTGTTACAGGCCTTACTCCGGGTACAGATTACGAATGGCATGTACGGGTGCTATGCCCAATTGAAAATTCGGAGCTGATCGAAGGGCCAAGTTTCACTACTTCTGGAACCTCACCATGTGGTGACCCACAAAACCTACAGACAAGCAATGAGACGGCGACAAGTGCAGATTTTGATTGGGATGATGTTACCGAAGTTGTCAATTACAGGATAGCTATTAGGCCGGTCAATACAGCCCCGTGGGAAATTCTAGACGATACCTTGACCACCAGCGAGTATACAGCAAACGGCTTGACACCAGGAACGACTTACGAATGGGCAGTAAGGACCTTGTGTGCAGGAAGTGCTTCTTCCGACTTGATTTGGGGCAGTGATTTCATGACTTCTGCCTCAAGCCAATTTGCTGATGATCTTAACTCCTTTAAACCCGGCAACGCGGAATTGGAGAAGCCTCCAAATGAGGACCCGTTAATACTATATCCGAATCCATTCGACAATCGTATAAACCTAAATGTTTCATCGAGTAAGGGAGGAATGCTTAGTTTTAAGTTTTATAATGTGCTTGGAAAGATGGTACATAGCGAAGATGCGTACCTTAAAAAAGGCAGTAATCAACTGGAGTTAGATGTAAGTATATTGGATTCTGGAGTCTATTATCTTCGACATTATAATGATGGTGAAAGAAAGTCGTTTAAGGTAGTTAAGAAATAATTGTTACAAACTGATTACTTAGTCTAGTGGGTACAACATAGGTAAAACATTTGGTGAGTTTACTTGAATTCATATGAATACAAATGGAAGCTGAATCAACGTTAAATGATGATTTAAGCATATTTGAATATGTTTCAATTCATATTTTATGAGGCTCTTAACCCGAAGGTCGTAGGTTCAAGTCCTACCCCCGCTACTAAAGAGAGCCTGGCATTTAAGTCAGGCTTTTTCTATTTATTTCAAATATGTTGTAGGGCTCATGTCCGCCGGCTGGCGGACATAGGTTCAAAGCCTGCCCGCCTCTGGCGGGTCCTAGTTGCCTCCGCATTGTCCATGATGCAGGACGAAAGTCTTATAATTCGCCTGATCGAGATGGGCATTAGCGGCTTTCTAACAAAAAATTGTGATCCTGAGGAAATAGTGCAGGCCATTGTAAGTGCCTGTCGCCATGGTTTTCACACGAATAATTATGTAACCAAAGTGATGCAAAAGGCCCTTTACCAGGGTAATCATGTAAAACTAAAATCTCCAGCACCCCTCACCCGTCAAGAAATGAAAGTGCTGCAATTGATTTGCAGGCAAAAGACCAGTCCGGAAATTGCAGATATTCTAAATGTGAGTAAGCGCACCATAGAAAGCCACAGACATAATTTATTGATTAAAACCGGATCGAAGAATACCGCTGGACTGGTTTCATATGCTTTGAAACATGATTCGCTTTCCACCTTAAGGGATTTTTGCGAGGACCCATCATAGTGAAAATATTTCAAATTAGGGTTCGACCGAATTACATAATTTTGCAACTTGAGTACATATTTCAAGAAAAGCACATGGAAAGGTTTAAAGAGGATTTTCCAACGAAATTAAAGGGTATTGATTTCCAAACTTTAGAAAATAGCAAGGATTCCGTTTTTGGATTATCCAAAGATTTGAAATTGATCTATTTTAATCCTGGGTGGATTCTTTTTGCAGAAGAAAATGGTAGCAGTGAGCGTGTGTTAAAAGAATTTCCATTAGACACTCCCATTGCAAAAGCCCTAAGAGGGAAGAAACTTAAAGAGTTTTACCTTGAGAACTATAACTATGTCTTAAGTTCTGGGAAACCCTGGCACCAAGAGTACGAATGCTCCAGCACGGACGAGATACGACGGTATTGCCAAAGTGTTTACCCGCTAAAAGATGGGGAGGGATTAATCGTAATCAACCGAATGACCATACAGTTCGACAGGGCAAATATCCAACCAAAACCGGAATTGTCTATGAGTCATTATATACAATCCTCTGGTTTTATGACACAATGCAGCAATTGCAGACATACATTAAGATCAGCTGAATTGGATATCTGGGACTGGGTTCCTTCTTTGGTTGAGAATCTCCCTGACAATGTCAGTCATTCTATTTGCCCGATTTGTATGGATTATTATTGGAAGTACGGCAGAATGAAATACCCCGATGACACTCTTCCTGATAGTTAGGCGCACCTTAGGCATACAATATCTACCGTTTACCGTCTACCTGGCTCGTCAGGTTCATATCCGCCGGCTGGCGGACGTAGGTTCAAAGCCTGCCCGCCTCAGGCGGGTCCTCGTTGCCTCCGCTACTACTCAGAATCGGCAGTTATATTCAAAATGTGTCTGCCTTTTTCTATTTATAAATTCCGTTATATAATTATTATAACCGGCGAGATTCCTATTCTGGTTTTCTCCCAATACGAATTTGCGAACATAACTGCAATTAGTTATATTCAGTTAGTTCAATTCCTTTTACATTAAAACGGATTTATACGCGTAATTAAGATCAAAATATAGCAAACGTTTTGATCAGCTTTAACTATTCTGTGCTTGGGGCGACAAAAATAGCTTAGCTGTTGATTTTGATCAACACAGAAACTTCATCATACCTTCTGAACCCCTAGCAGAAGAGTATTTAATAAATTAAAACGGGTACGAAAATCAAATTCGATCTTGTTTAAGATAGAAACCCTTTAAAAGAGGGTGCACCTTACTTGGAATGTCAGCAATCATGCCTTTAAGGAAAATATAGGCTGGCAGGAAGAGAAACTGGAATTATCAACATAGCACATCCAAATGCTACCCTTAGTGGTAACCTTGATCATGAATAATCTAGAATGTACCACCGGCATCTCACACAACTATAATTTTAAAAGTTTACTATATCTGATTTACAAGTAAATAATCATGTATGAAACACCAGCTACTACTAAATAAGCGGACCAAGGGCCGGCTTATTCGACTCCACGCGATTGAACTACTTTTCAGAGAAGCATTCGGTAATGGCAAAAACAAAGTCGTAAGATCAAGTGCGTCACATCAAATTAAATGGATTATGCGATATGTGCTGTGCGGATTGTTCCTACAATTGTTGCTAACAGGTCCACTAATAGCTTCTGAGGGTACCTCCATAATAGATCCCGGAGAGAAAAATGCTCACTATCCTACCGCGCAGGTTGATATTACAGGAAGAGTCATTTCCGACACTGGGGAACCTATTCCTGGCGTTTCTATAACTGTTAAAGGTACGCTACAAGGAACCACTACTAACGCCGATGGCAGGTATGCCCTTTCCATTGAGGAGGGCCCCGATGTGGTTTTGGTATTTTCATTTGTTGGTATGGAGACCGTGGAAGTTCCTGTTGGAAATAGGAGTGTAATCGATGTAACTATGAATCCTGATGTTCGACAACTCACGGAACTGGTGGTGACAGCCCTCGGTATTGAGCGCCAGAAAGAGTCCCTTTCCTATGCTGTTTCTGAGCTGGATGGAGATGCGGTTGCCGATAAGTCCGAACCTGACTTTGTCAGAGCATTAAGTGGCAAAGTTGCCGGTGTTAATATTACTGGTGCAGGAGGAGCATCTGGATCATCAACTAACATAGTAATAAGGGGAAATAACTCTGCCACCGGAAACAATCAACCCTTGTTTGTAGTGGATGGAATTCCTTTTGATAATAACCTTAACAATACGGCCGATCCGGGATCTGCAGCATCGACATACTCCAACCGCGCTTTGGATCTGGATCCAAACGATATAGCTTCCATGTCCGTGTTAAAAGGGGGTGCAGCTGCAGCACTCTACGGCACCCGGGCAGCTAATGGGGTGATCATTATAACCACTCATTCAGGAAAGTCCTCAAAAAAAGGTTTGGAAGTAACAGTATCGTCTACAGTTGCTTTTGAATCAATAGCCAGGTTGCCTGATTACCAAAACAGTTACGGACAGGGAAATTTTAGTAATGGACAATATACTTTTAGCTCTGTGGCCACGGAATCCTGGGGTCCTGCCTTCGACGATCCTAATCTAGATGGGAATGGCACATTGTTTAATGAGGGCGGCACAATAGTTTACACCAATCATTTAGGCGATAATGTCCCTTACCAAGCATTCCCGGACAACGTGGAAGAATTCTATCAAACCGGGGTCCATTTTGAAAACTCTGTGCGCATCACGGGAGGAAACGATATCTCAAGATTTGCACTCACCGCTAGCCTGGTTGACAATGAAGGTTTTATCCCCAATACAGGGATTAACAGAAAATCCATCAAACTAGGCGGCTCTACTGTTTTAGAAAATAAACTTGAAGTTGACGCTGCCATAAGCTATGTGAATACCCATCAGGATGGTATTTTGTCCGGTGGCCATGGCTCCTTATCCAGTATTAACCGGCAAACGCTCTTCACTCCCAGAAGCTACGACTTAAGTGGTTTCGCATTTATGGACCCTGTTACCGGTCAACAGCTTTACCACAATTTTTGGGATAGCCCACGCTGGCTGCTCGAAGAAGGCCCCTATGACAGTGATGTAGATAGAGTTTACGGGAACATTGGGCTGACTTACCCGGTTCTTGACTGGTTGAGTTTCAGTTATAAAATTGGTGGTAATACCTATAATGATAGACGCACCCAGATCATTCCAGTGGGTAGCTTTAACCAACGAGAAGGAAGGATCTCGGATCATTCGATATATTTTTCGGAAGTCAATTCTGACTTTTTTATTACCGCTTCACATAAGTTGTCTGAGGACTTGAATTTGCGATTCATCGTTGGGCAGAATTTCAACCAAAGAGAATTCGATGAAGACAATATCCGAGGTGTGGGAATAATTAAAAGGGGGATTTCCCGCCTTTCTAACGCCCAGTCCTTGATTACCGATGTAAGTCGTGAGTCAAAAAGAAGGATCTTGGGCGTCTTTGGGGACCTTACTCTCTCCTATAAGCAATATCTTTTCCTGAATGTTACCGGCAGGAATGATTGGTCTTCCACTCTGCCAGAAGGCAAACGTGGATTTTTCTATCCTTCAGTTTCCACTTCATTTATATTCACGGAAGCCTTAGGCATAAATAACCAGTTTTTATCATTTGGGAAAATCCGAGTAGCCTTTGCCAGGATTGGTAACGATGCAGAGCCTTATCTTTTATCTACAGTTAATCAAGTGAATCCTTCATCTTCAACAGCAACGCCTTTTTCTACCAATGGATTTCCTTTTAATGGCATTTCCGGATCGACTATCGGCAATAATCAGGGCAACGAAGATCTCAAGCCAGAATTTACCAACGAGTTTGAGATCGGCGCAGAATTGCGGTTGCTAAATGATAAGGTAGGCTTTGATTTTGCTTACTACGATAAAACTACCAGCAATCAAATATTTAGTGTTCAGGTGCCATCGGTTACCGGTTTTCTGACTCAAACCTTGAACGCAGGTGAAATATCTAATAAAGGATTTGAAATAGGCCTTGATGCCACACCGTTTGATTTTACGAATGGGATAAGATGGAATATTTTTGCTGTTTTCTCCCGTAACATTAGCAAAGTAGAAAAACTCATCGATGGTGTAGATCAAATAAACCCGGGCTTCAGACAAGGAAGTTACGGCAACATTCTTAAAGTAGGTGAACCCTACGGTGTTATTGAAGGTGAACGGGTACAGAGAGATGCACAAGGAAATCTTTTGCTGGGAACTACCACCGGATTACCTTTTAAAGCGGCGCTTTTGGGGGTGGTAGGAGATCCCAATCCTGACTTCATGTTAGGACTTACCAACACCATTAGTTATAGAGGGTTTACCTTAGGCTTTCTCTTTGATTTAAGAAAAGGCGGCGATATCCTGGCTTTATCAACAGGGTATTTGAGGGGCTTTGGCATCTCTGAAGAGACCGCTGTCGATAGGAATCGCACTTACATAATCCCCGGGTTTTTGGCCGATCCAGATGATCCTACTCAGGCATTGTTGGATGATAATGGAAATCCCGTGCCTAATAATATACCGGTGAGTCCTCAAAACTTCTGGAGTGCAGCGGTGAGTGGAATTAATACCAACCAATACAGGTTTAGCGCAGAGGCGCTCATCTATGACGCTACAGTTTACCGATTGAGAGAACTATCTCTCACTTATGAGCTCCCTGAAAGCCTATTGGCTAACCTACCATTCGGATCAGCAAGTGTGACTTTTCTGGGCAGGAACTTATGGTTTTTGGCGCCAAATCTTCCTCACATTGATCCGGAGGTTTCGACTTACGGAGCAGGTAACGCCCAGGGTGTAGAGCAATACGCTCCCCCTACTACCAAAAACTACGGTTTTAATATCAAATTCACCCTTTAATTAGGCTTCACTCAAAAAATAACTAAGATGAAATCTTATATATATATTTTCTTAATAGTTATCGGGTTATTACTACCAGGTTGTAGCCTTGATATCAACGATGATCCGAATAATCCCACTACGGCAGAGCTATTCGAATTGCTTCCGGCCGCTGAGGTTGGACTTATTGGCCCTTTTAGTGATTTGGTGAATGCAATCACCTCAAGTGCCGTGCAAACACGAGTATCTACACGGCATGATAATTTCACTGTGGACCGATCGACAGTGGACTTACTTTGGACCCAGGATTTGTATAGCGGGGGTCTAAAAGATCTTGAGGAGATTATCAGGCTGGGTACTGAAACAGAAAACTTCCACTATACCGGTGTTGCTAAAATTTTCAAAGCTTACATTTTCAGCATGATGGTTGATGTCTGGGATGATGTACCTTTTAATGATGCTTTTCAGCCGGAATTAGATCAGATAAGCTATGACGATGGAGCCCAAATCTATGATAATCTTTTTATCCTGATTGATGAGGGAATCTCTGACCTGGATAGGACCTCCGCTTTATCTCCGGGATCAGACGATCTGATTTATAGCGGTGATTTGGAGAAATGGAAAAAAATGGGTGAGACCTTAAAGATGAAAATGCTCATTCAAATCAGGCTGGTGGATTCCTCCGTAGGCAGCAGGATTCAGCAGATAATTGATGCTGGTAATTATATTACTTCTGCCGATGAGGATTTCCAATTTCATTTTATTAGTACCAGTGCTCCCGAAAATCGCATGCCACTATTTGTTTCAGACTATGTTTTTAAAATTGACAATCGTATTTCAACATACTTTCATGGTTTACTCGAAAGCAATAATGATCCTCGGATTCCATTTTATTTCTTCAATCAAACACCGGGCACATTTGTCGGTAGGGACTCCGGAAACCCTGAAGGGCTGGCTACTTTTGAAGATCAAAACACCAGAACTCTTCATGGGGCCTATCCGGCTGGTGGCAAATTCGATGATGGAAACGGCGGTGTGACGGACCAGTCTTCCGGATTGGCTGGTGCTGGTACCTATAGAATGATCACCAATGCTATGAGATTTTTCATGGAGGCCGAGGCAGTGTTAGAGCTAGGCGTAACCGCCAGTGCACCCCTGGAGACGCTTTTCACTGAGGGCATTACCGAAGCCATGGCCAAAGTGAACGAAGTGGGCGTAGGTTCCATCAGTCAGGCACAGATTGACAATTATGTAAATGCCAGGCTTACGGAGTTTAATGCAGCAGATAACCAGGGAAAACTGAGGCTGGTAATCTTCGAAAAATACATCCATCAATTCGGGAATGGGATGGAGCAGTACAATGACTGGAGGAGAACGGGTATACCGGATGATCTTACATTAGTGGTACAGACGGGAGTAACACTTAATAGGTTCCCGTACCCCACTAGTGAAAATCCTCCTTCACTACCATCCAATGATACTTTTGTTTTTTGGGACAATTAATTAGAAAATCATGAAAATTCATTATATAACTTTAATGATCGCCCTTTTGGCCACAAGTTTTGGGTCATGCGATGAAAATGAAGAATTGCCAGACTTTCTGAATGGAACAGAATTTGGTATTTTGTTACTGGTAGATGTCACCACAGGAAATGAGATAGTGCTTGCCGATGTAAACACCGCCATGGTGTCTTTTGATGTATCATACGATGACAGCCAAAGACCGGTGGAGTCCATCGTCGTTCAGAAATTCTTCGTGGCTGCAGATGGGACCACTTCAGATAAAGTGGTACAAATGACCGTAACAGCGCCTTCCAGTGCCACCTTATCTGTTACGGATCTAGTTTCAGGCATTAGTGGTTTGAATATTGATGACATTGCCGCCGGAGACAGTTTCAGAATTGAATTCATAACCAATTATGTAGACGGTCTGGTGGTTGATAATTATGGAACAGGGGTAAATCCCAATTTCAGTGTGACGTTTACGGACTAGTAAGTCTAAGATTTCAATTTCCCCTTCTTATCCAGAAGGGGAAATTTTCATCAAATTACCTTTAGCCTCTTAATAAAGGTCTAATAGGGTTCTTGCTTTCTTAAAATCATATTTATACAATAATTCCATGAGACTATATACCTTAATTGTCACCCTACTGGTTTTTCTTACACAATCAATATTCGCCCAAAGTGATAATATCTACATAATTGAAACAGAAGTAGGAAATATTAAATTTGAAGTTTATCCTGAAAAGGCTCCTATCAGTGTTGCTAACTTTCTTAAATATGTGGAATTGGCCAATTTTGATAGTGCCAATTTTCATCGTGTGGTGAGGATGGGTAATCAACCCAATGATTCAATTAGAATCGAAGTGATTCAGGGAACTTTCACAGGTGATGGAAACAATATGGGGCCTATATCCCACGAAACAACCAATAACATCGGATTACTTCATAAAGATGGCACTGTGTCAATGGCTAGACGGGAACCCGGGACTGCGTCCATACATTTTTTTATATGCATTAATGATCAACCTGAACTGGACTATGGAGGTAAAAGAAATCCAGATGGTCAAGGATTTGCCACTTTTGGCCAAGTAATAGAAGGTATGGATGTAGTTAAAAAAATTCAAAAAGGGGAAACTGAGTACCAAACCCTAAAACAGAAAATCAATATTTTAGCAATCCGAAAAGTGCAATAGTAGTCATGCGCATAATGATTTTAGTTAAAAAGATCTTGGGACTGATTTTAGTATTAGTACTAATGTCATCATGCCGGCAAAACGCTAATACTTATACCATAGAGACAGCATTAGGTAATATCATCTTGGAAGTTTACCCTGAACAGGCTCCTGTAACTGTGGACAACTTTAAAAAATATGTTGATCAAGCCATCTTTGACGGCGCTAGTTTCTACCGGGTTGTAACAATGGACAATCAACCGAAAGACTCCATTAAGATAGAAGTTATACAGGGAGATTTTACCGGTAAGGAATACTATTTCCCAACAATTATTCATGAAACCACGGAAATAACAGGACTGAAGCATTTGGATGGTACGGTGTCAATGGGCCGGTTTGAGGTAGGATCAACTGCTGCTGAATTCTTTATCTGTATCGGCGATCAACCGGCATTGGATTTCAATGGTAAGCGAAATCCTGATGGGCAAGGTTTCGCGGCATTTGGTCAGGTTTTGGAAGGCATGGATGTGGTGAGGAAAATTCAAAGTGGTGAAGTAAACCTTCAAACTCTCAAGATGCCCATTGTTATCCACAGAATTAAAACGTACTAATTAATAAAGGACAGTATTGGACTTGCAGGCAATCTTCATATTTTAGACCCATGAAAGCTCTGATCGAGAATGGACCTAACTTTAGGGAAGCGTATGATGCCAGTACCTCGGAAGCCCATAGCTATTTTGGCAAAGTAAAAGCATGGTTGTCGGCACAAGATGAGGATCTGGCCACTATCGATCAACGGGCTGCTGAATTTGGCCCTAAGGCGTTGCCCTTCCGGACCATGCTCAAGTTCATTGAATCCGAAAATGCCATCCGAGCACTGCAGCAGCCTACCTTACTCACTTTGATTAACCCAGTGTACAAGGAAACAGGGCGGATGCAGCCTAGGGAGGCGCACCCACATGGAGAAGATTCATTGCGCACAAAAATTCAATGTATGCGGTATTTTGAAACCCTCAACTCCAATTTCAAGGGCCGTATATTTGTTGTAGATGATGGCTGTCCGGAGGGATCCGGACAAATGGCTGAGAAAATAATACGGCAGTACCCGGGATCCCCTCACCGGGTCTTTTTTTTAAGCAAAGCTATTGATGAAAATGATCCGGATTTGCCTCCGGGAATCACCCATAAAGATGGACAAAACCGCAGCGTGAAAGGTGGAGCAGCGCTATTTGGGATGAAAAAAGCGCTGCAAGTAACTACGGACGATCTACATATTATCGTGGACAATGATGCTGATCTCTCCGTGCATCCTATGCAACTGGGTTTATTGATCAAGGATATTGCACAGGGGGAGGCTAAGGCGGCTATCGGTTCTCGCCGGGAGGACGATTCAGTGGCATTGATAGGAGAAAGCCGCAATCAAAGAGGATCATTGTTCATAAGGATTTGGAAACATTTATTGCCGGAATTAGCAAAAAATATAAACGATACTAACCGGGCGTTTAAGGGATTTGAAAGTGAGGCCCTGCGCAAGATCTTGCCTTTGATACGCATCTATACGTTTCCCTATCAGATCGAGTTGCTGCAGGCCTGTACATCGAAGGGAATTCCCATGGTTAAGAAAGGAATTGCCTACATAGACTCTGAAGCGGCATCCACTCAAAATGAAGAGAATATTACCGAGACGTATTTAAATCAGATCCATCAGATCATGGACATTGCCAATAGGTATAAGACCATTCCAGCGGCCGATCCCTTGATGAGCTACCTCCGATCGGTTTCGGAAGAAGAATGGAGGAAGATCCAGTTAAGTCCGCCAGAGGATTTGTTGGGATTGTTGGCAAAGACCACCTAACATTACTAAGTCCAGGTTGAAAAAAAATCCCATCCTATTCTTTATAATGGTGATGTCGCTAGTGCTGAAAGCTTTTAGCTGTTCTCACGGTATGCCCCACAGTGTACTTCCCAATTGCTATCCTGCCAATTTATCGATACCTTATAGCAGCGGCCAGGTACATTCAACAGGAGGAATCCGCCGAACTCTCCACAACCCAAAATTTATTTCCTCCTGGGAACCTGCTGGTGTTTACTTTTCCGCTTTTATATAAATAAAGGGAAACCTGTATACCATGCTCACTACCTTTTTACCATGGACTTCCATAGTCTTGCTTGTCTTTCTATGGGGAGCGCCCGCGGCACCGCCGTATAATCCCCCCGTTGCGATCTTAACCCAGGCGGATTCCTTGCCCAAACCCCAGATCTACGATCATATGCTCAACATGCGCAACCGTGATCACAATGATAGTATGGCGGCGATATTTGAAAAGCAAGCTCAAACCCATCTGGAAAATAAAGAATTGAACCGTTTTGTAGAAGCCAAGACCTGGCAGGCTGCCAACCTCATCAACGCCTTTAAGGACCCGGAAGCAGTGCCGGTTCTCATGGATCTGGTGGAAAATTATGGAGAGCAGCTGCAGGCCAGTCCCCAAACGGCCTTATCCGTATACTGGTTCCTGGCACATTGTCATCATATTCGTCAGCAACGGTTGCCCGCCATTCAATATTTTGAAAAATGGCAGCAGCTGATCACACAATATCCCAACGAAGACGATGTACTTAACTACCAGATTTATGTGGAAATGTCCATCGCCTACAACAACATGGGGCGCTACCAACGCTCTTTGGAAGCCGCCCAAAAGTTATTGGACCTTTCGGGCAAAATGAATGATGTGGGTAAGGAAATGCTGGCGTACAATTTAATGGGAGAATCTTATCTGCCTCTAGGAGATATTAATAAATCACTCAATTCCTTTGACCGCATTCTGGAAATGGACCTGACCCGCTTAACTCCTGAGCAGATGAATGCAGAAGTAAGGCAATACAGCATTTACCTGTCCAATGCCAGCTATGTAGCCAGTGCCCACAAAGACCATCCCCGGGCGTTGGAACTGATCAAAAGAAGCTTGGATCATATCGAAAAGCAAGGTGATAGTCCCTATAGCATTTATGAAAAAATGGCGGTGCTGCCCAACTTGAGTTTGGCTTATGATAACCTGAACTATAATGATAGTGCCTTAATGGCCATTGAAGAGGTACTGGCTATCGTCCGGAGTATTCCCCGGCATAGTTTTGAGCTGCCCAAGATATTAATGCAGCGGGGCAAGATCTACGCTAAAATGGGCAATCCGCAAATGGCTGAACAGAATTTCCTGGAAGCTATTGAGGTGGGCAACAAGTTCTCCCGCAAGACCGGTATAGAGGTTGCCATGGCGCATCAGTTGCTGGGTTCTTATTACCGCGATCAACAAAAATATGATGAAGCCCTGAAACAGTTTCAGCTAAGTCTTACTAAACTGGTTCCCACTTTCTCGGAAAGCGACCCCAGGTCATTACCGGAGCTCACTCAGGTAACTGCCCACAAAGTGGAATTGGTGTCCTTTCTAAAAGACAAAGCTTCTTGCTGGCGATTAAAACATGAACAAAGTCGGGCTCTGGAAGATCTGAGCAGCGCTTTGGACACCTACCTTATGGCTATTAGGCTGATTGATGGGGCCAGGGGAAAGATCCTGGACAATCAATCCCGCATCGCTTTGTATGAAAACTCTCAGTCCCTGTATGAAGAGGCTTTGCACGTGGCTGCCGACTTGTACCAAGAAACAACTGACCCTCAGTATCTACAGGCCATCTTTACCGCTATCGAAGCTAAAAAAGCCAACAACCTGATGGACCGCTTCCTGGATCAACGGGCTCGACAACTGGTATACATACCGGACTCATTAACCACCAGGGAAAATGAATTAAAAAGTTTGATAGCCTACTATCAACGGGAGATCTATCAGGCAGAGTTTCAACAACAAGCGGATTCTGCTGCACTGAGTCAGTTAAATAAAGACCTCTTTGACAACGAACAGCAGTACGAACTGCATATCAATCATCTGGCCTCTGCTTATCCCGCCTATCAAAGCTATAAACAGGAGGCCCAGGAATTGACTTTGGAACGCTTACAAAAAGAACTGCTGCCTAAGGGAAGTTTGGCCGTGGAATTTATGTGGGGGGAAGAGAATATCTATTTACTGGCCCTGGACCATGATCAGGTGCTTTTTCAACAGATCCCACGAGGTGACCTTCCCCAACTCATCTCCAACTATCTGGAAGGGCTGCGCTCCAGGTCGTTTGATCCGCAAGAGTCAGAGCAACTGGCAAACATCCTGATGAATAATGTGCTGTCGCAGTTTAAAGAACATGAGCATCTTACAATCTTTGCCGATGGACTTTTGGGGTATCTGCCTTTTGAGACTTTAATGGTACGCGAACCAGGCGAAGGAGGTAGCGAATTTCTGATCAACCAGTTTACTATTAACTATCAAATCTCCGCGAAATTACTGGGCTTGCCTAAATTAGAAAATGCTCAGGTTTCCAAACAGTCGTTTTTAGGATATGCTCCTATCTTCGAAAAGGAATCCAACCCCTTGCTGGCCTCACGATCGGCGGAGAACATTCGAGCAGTATCGGAATTGGAAAGACTGCCGCAAGCCGAACAGGAGGTTAAGAACATTGCGGGACTTCTGGGAGGAGCCTACAAATTGGGCGAACAAGCTACGGAGGCCGACTTCAAACGTTCGGCTCAGCAATCGAATATTATACATTTGGCTTCTCATGCCATTGTCGACGATCAAAATCCTTTATTCTCCCGGCTGGTCTTCGCTAGTTCTCAGGACTCTTTGGAGGACGGCCTGCTACACACCTACGAGTTATACAATATTCAGTTGAATGCCGATCTGGCCTGTTTGAGTGCTTGTAACACCGGCATTGGAGTATACCATCAGGGAGAAGGTATCGTAAGTTTGGCTCAAGGCTTCCTGCATGCCGGTGTACCCAACGTTATGATGAGCTTATGGTCAGTGCCGGATCAGTCTACTGCACAGATCATGCAGTATTTCTACGAAGAAATTAAAAATGGACAGGGCAAAGCCGATGCGTTAAGGCTAGCAAAGCTGCGCTATCTTGAAAGTGCAGATGCCAACACCCAAGATCCCTATTATTGGGCGGCTTTCACTTTGATCGGTGATAACCAGGCTATCAAGGATAAAGGCTGGGAGATCTGGCAAATGGTGCTTATGGCCTTGGGTATGGCATTGATGGGGCTGATCTTGTATCGTCTTAAATTATAAGAATTTCACGCTATAATTCATCGGCTAACTCCCGGGCCCGGGATTGGTAGTCCCCACCATTTTGTATCAGCTTCAGAAGCTGTGCTTTGGCCGCTTGTGTATCGGCATTTTTAAGATGTGCCAGCGCCAAATACCATTGAGCCGGAAGGTACAAATCACTAGACACACTGCCCTGTAATTGCTGTAAATTACCGATAGCCTTTTCGGCTTCCCCTATTTCCAAAAAGCTCAAGGCTTGGTAAAACAATCTAAAATCGGACTGGGGATTTCCACTCAATTCCTGGTCAAATACCTCTACTGCTTTTTGGTAATTCCCTTGCTCATAGTTACTCATACCATCGTCAGGCAGGTTGTTTTGGGAACGCTCTAAAGGATTGACGATATTGGGATAGGGCTGATAATAACTCAAGTACAACTCTTCAGGATTGGTGCTTGGGTTCAGAAAAATATACGCTAGTCCCACTAAGAGCACCACGGAAGCCGCTACGCCCAGAGTCCGCCAGAGCCTGAATGAAACTTGATTCCCCTCAGCACTTCTAAAGGATGGATCCTCATCTACTGCTGCCAGTTTATCTTTCAGTTCCTGATCAAAGTAAGCCTGGGCGCCAACTTTAATATCACGGTGAAGCTCCACCTCCGCTTTAAGTTCAGGATCCGTTTGCATCATGGCTTCAAATTGTTCACGCTCCTCTTCGGTCAAAGTACCATCAATGAAGCGGTCAATGCGTTCCATATCAAATTTTTCACCAGCCATTATAATTGCCTTTGCTTTTGATGAACTTGTTCTTTTAATGTTTTTATGCAACGTAGCTTCTGGCTCTTAACCACGTTCTCATTCTTATACCCTAACTCATGAGCTATGGCCTCCATGCTATATGATCGATAATAGTAAAGCCTTAATATAGAAAGACAAGGCTCTCCCAATTTCGCTAGGAGATCTTTTACCCATAATTGACGCTCGTTCAACTCAATAGCATCCGTAATGGACAGCTTGTTGTCCTCCTGAGTGTTCAGCAACTCTGGGTTAGTATACCACTTCTTGTTCTTTTTGAGCCTAGATAGTGCGGTATTCTTACCTATGGCAAACAAATAGGTCTTCAAACTGCTGGTTAACTGGGTAAGTTTCCCACTTACAATATTTCGCCGCAACGTGATGATGGTGTCCTGAAATACATCCGCAGCATCCTCACTTTCCATTTTAAAATGCTGCCAGGCCCATCCCAAAAACTCCAGCCTGTGCAATTCATACAGTGCCACTAAGCCCTCTTCCTCTCCATTTTTAATGCTTTGAATTATTTTTTGATCGTCAGCTGCCAAGGCAATTACGGTTTATAATCTTCAAAATAGGAAAGTAAGCGGAATGTTAGAAAATTTTAAAAAAAGTCTCGCAGATTGGCTGTTTCGTATAAACAATATACCAATAAATAGGACTTTATCCCGAGGGTTACTGAATTACCCCACTTTTATACTGCTCACAATGATGAGGGAAAATAGCCACAAAGTTGGGTCACCCGGAATAGATTTTGGAAATGCGGCACTACCGTCAACCGTCAACCGTCAACCGTCAACCGTCAACCGTCAAAAAAATATTCCTCAATCTCAACTGTTGATACCCTTAATGATTAATTTAATAATGGGTGGGTGGGGGGCTCCCCTATGAACTATCCAAATAAATCTTCACAAAAGAGGTTTTTGCACCCAGCCCAGAGCAAACCTACTTGCGTTTCAACTATTGTAACTGTAAGAGCAAAGTTCGATTGTCATTAACCAATAAACGTTTTCTAATAAATTTTTTAGGTTCTCTGTTTACGTTTTCTCATTCTAAACCATAAAGAGCGTCAAAAAATATTAGATACCATGAAAGCAAGAGTTTATGAGTCAAAAACAAGGCTTAGTCATACCTGTATAAATTTTCTATCCGCTGTAATATTGATTTGTGCGATTACTATTAGTTGCAAGGACGATGAACCTGACGAGGTCGAACAACTTCACGAATGTGTGGAATATGAACCAAGCACCGACGACGGAGGTTTGGGTGGAGATTGGGAAGATCCTTTTGACGAGGACGAGCACACCTTTACGGTACCAAATGACCCCGGTGGAGGATATGTGCAAGTCAGTCATAGTTCGCCGGTCGACATAATTCCCACACAGAACACCAATGTGAATCCCCCAATAGCCGGAACAATTACAGGTGGTTCGGCTGCAACCACCTCCAACGAACAAATCAGGGTGGATGTTTTTGAAGTAGCACCAGGGCAAAGTTACCACGTCCTAGTCACTCAGTTTTGGAAGGCCCCAGCTGAACTTTACCCTTTAGGTTATTCAGGAAGCTGGACCTATCATAGTCGTGTGGACTGCTACGAGCCCAATGATAATTTTGATCAAGCAAAGGCGATACCCACAGGTGAAATAATTGAAGCCTACGGAATCGCCGGATTTAGAGATTATTTTATTAGAAGTGGAGACCCACATACTAAAGACTGGTATCGATTCTCACTTCCTACGGCCATGGAGGTGGATATTGAGTTTCTGCAAGTAGCGCAAAATCAGCAAATAAATCTAGTGCTTTTCAATAGTAGTGAACAAGTCATATTTTCTATCTCGGCAGATGAGGGGGCAACTTTTATTCATAGTGCAGGGATTTTAGACGCCGGCACCTGGTACCTCCAAGTCCATCCAATACCTGATACCCGTAAAGCTCAATTATCAGATGGAGACGAAATACCGGATCATTTCGATACTCCTTATCAGTTCGTAATTAATGTAAAATAGTAATTCAACGATTCTGTGCCGGTTTTAGAGAAAGCATTAAGAAAGACATACCACAGTTTGTAGAGAGCAGTTTACCGTCTACCGTAGGCCTAAACCTAGATCAAAAAAAATAATCCTCAATCTCAACTGTTGATACCCTTAATGAGTAATTTAATAATGGGTGGGTGGGGGGCTCCCCTAATACCGTAAAAGCATTGCTCGCGATTTCTGGCACGGCTACACTCTCAAATAGAACCTATTTACCTTTGCCCTAAGCCTATGATGGCTTCTCAAAAATAAACTCAAACAAGCTTTCTCCTAGTGGAATGTGGATATGAAATGATGCTGCATTAATCCTTTTGGGAAACATCACCAACCCCCTAACGCTTTCTCCTGGGTCTAAAATACCTGGTCCTAAATAATCGTACTCAATATCTTCTCTTTCCCAGCTGTGGCTCTCAATGCTTTCGGCCATCACATTACTGGTGACAGCCAAAGCCGTTTGCGTTGCAAAATTAACAGCAGCTCGGGTCTCCGCTCGTTCAGCATCTTCTGCAGTCCAATCCGATTGTTGGTAATCCCGGGATTCTTGAACCGCTTCGTTGATGATTAATCCAATTACCAGTAAATCGAGGAAAGTTTTGCCAGCTTTCTGAGAGCTGATCTTATGCTTCATAAAATGTTGGGCTTTCATTTCACCATAAGCTGGAATTTGCCATTGAAGTGGATGAAGAGAGTGACTCCCTGTTTGATACGCCGCAGAATTGTTGGGTTTCTGATGACCATTTTTATCATAGGCTTGATAATACATGGTCTGAGGATGATAGCCTAGTTTCTGCTCGCTGTTATTTTCTATTTCGATATCAAATAGTAAGTGATCTCCGCGCATTACCAGGTTCTCAATATGCACTATTACTTGGTCGATCTCCTGGGTTTCATAGGGTCGCACCATATAAGCTGGGGTACCGGCAGGCACTAGTATCCTGGGACCACAAGCGGCAAACAGACCTAATAAGGCCAATAGTATAGTTGGTTTCATGGTTAGTAGTGGTTTTAATACTTTGTTAAAACACAAACTTTATGCCATATCAAATCCCAGACCGCGGTATTTTCTACTTACTGATATTAATTTTTAAAGACGTATTACGGATCAATTCCGGAGATGAGCGAGATCATTTTAATTCTGCAGATCTTGCTATATAAATAGTATATGAAACCTTTATTATTGGCACTACTGATGGGTCTTTTCTTTACTAAAAGCCAACAAAGCCACCACCCTGTTGAAGAGAAATTAATTAAACTTCCGCAACCGGCCTACCGAAGTGGAACTTCCGTAGAAGAGGCCATAAAAGCCCGTCGTTCCGTACGATCTTATGCCCAAGACTCTTTGAGCTTGGCCCATCTTTCGCAAATATTATGGGCCATCCAGGGCCAAACTTCACCCGGTGGATACCGCACCGCTCCTTCAGCGGGCGCTCTTTATCCTTTAGAAATCTATATTGTAGTAGGTGAGGTACAGGATTTGACCTCCGGAGTCTACAAATACCATCCTCAACGCCATGGGATCACTTTGGAATTGGAGGGTGACAAGCGAAAACCTGTGGCCAGAGCCTCGGTTATGCAAAACTGGATGGCACAGGCACCGCTGATGCTGGTGATCACCGCAGTTTACTCTCGTACCACTACAAAATACGGTCCACAAGGCAAAAGATATGCGCATATGGAAGTAGGACATGCTGCACAAAACGTTTACCTGCAAGCGGTATCATTGAATCTGGGGACTGTGATGGTAGGGGCCTTCGGGGATATGGTGATTAAGAACATCCTTTCTTTAAAAAAATCTGAAGAACCACTAGCCATCATGCCGGTTGGCTACAACAAATAAATTGCCAAAGACAAATTTGACTTCTGCTACTAAAACAACAAATTATGAATTGCAAATTGTTAATTGTTAATTCATAATTGCTAATTTCCCCCATGAGCCATAAAGCCGGTTTTGTAAGCATCGTAGGCAAACCCAATGCCGGTAAATCCACCCTAATGAATGCACTGGTAGGGGAACGGCTATCCATTATCACCCGTAAAGCCCAGACTACCCGTCATCGCATCATGGGCATCATCAGCGGCCAAGATTTTCAGATCGTATATTCCGATACTCCCGGCATTATCAAACCCCAGTATCAATTGCAGGAAAGTATGATGCGTTTTGTACAGTCTTCCCTGGTAGACGCCGACGTGATCCTGTGGATCGTAGAACTTGGTGAAAAAATGGACCTGGAATTGGATATCCTACAAAAGATCAGTCAGGCCCGTACTCCGGTTCTTTTAATTCTCAACAAGATGGATCTGGCTCAGGGCACCCAACTGGCAGACAAGCTGCAATATTGGGAGCAACAAACTCAGGGCACCTCGGTAGCCCGCATCATACCCATCTCCGCTCTGCAAAATATTAATATTGATCAGGTGATGGATGCGATATTAGAAAACTTACCTGAGCATCCGGCATACTTTCCGAAAGATAGTCTTACGGACAAGCCCGAACGTTTCTTCGCCGCCGAGATCATAAGGGAAAAGATCTTTGAGAACTATAAAAAGGAGGTACCCTATTCCTGCGAAGTGGTGATCACGGAGTTCAAGGAGGAGGAGGATATTATTCGCATGCGTGCGGAGATCTATGTGGAACGAAAAAGCCAAAAAGGGATCATAATAGGCAAACAAGGAACGGCCTTAAAAAAAGTAGGTACCGACGCCCGTAAGGACATGGAACAATTCTTTCAAAAGAAAGTGTTCCTGGAGCAGTTTGTCAAAGTAGAGCCGGATTGGAGAAAGAAAGGGCAGAAGCTAAAGCGGTTCGGATATTGACCGTTACTTAGCTATTTCACAAAGGGCTACAAAGGAGCTCGAATATTCGCAGAGCAATTATCCCGAAGCTTACTAGAATCGGGCCTTCGCGAAAATGGCTGTATGAAAACGTAGTGAGAGCGATATCAGAAATTTTTGATGTTTGAATCCGACGGCCCAGTCGGAGGAGTTTAAAAAATTCAAGCTTGAACGGAGTTTACTAGCCTGTTTTTCGCGTCAGCTCTAGATTTTTTGCTTACTTTTTATCAATGAAAAGAGTAAGAACCTACTTTATCATCGCCTAGTTGGCGGATTTACAGCAAACTTTGTTAATTAACAACTATTCTATGTTAAAAGGTCTCAAATGAAAAGCTACCACATTCATCTCCAAAAAGAACAAACCTCCATCCCTTGCTCCGATGATCAGTCCATACTGGATTGTACCTTGGCAGCGGGGATCAATCACATTCATGCCTGTGGTGGATTTGGCAAGTGCTCTACCTGCCGCATCGCTGTCAATGAAGGGCTGCAATTTTGTTCGGACCGTAATGAGTGTGAACAGGAAATCGCTGATAAACTGAACTTTCCAGCACAGGTACGACTGGCATGTCAGACCAAAATAAACGGTGATGTGGATATAAGACGATTGATCTCTGACCAGATAGACATGGAAATCGTAAACCAGCAGTTCGCCGATGATTCCACTACATCGCTGGGCTCAGAAAAGTACCTCTCCATTGTGTTCACCGATATTGAGAACTACACACCTTTTGTGGAGAAGTTCCCACCTTATGATGTTGTTCATGTTTTGAATCGTTATTTGATGATCATGAACCAAGCGGTAAAGGACCACGGTGGTTTTATCAGTGATGTAGCCGGTGATGGCATCCTGGCGGTTTTTGGCAATGAATCGGAAGCCGATAATAGTGTTATGGAATCGGTAACAGCAGTTGGTGAGATGCTCAAGCAGCTGCAGGAGTTCAACAAGTACCTGCAATTGAATTACCAAAGCAGCTTTAAGATCAGGGTAGGCATACACTACGGACCGGTTATTTTAGGACCCGTGGATACTGGATCCATGAAGAAGCTGGCGGTTATGGGTGACAGTGTGAATATGGCCAGCCGCATCGAAAATGCAAATAAAACCTTTGGCACCACTACCCTGCTATCTGAAGAAGCCTACCACAAAGTCAAGGACCGGTACCCGGACCTTAATTGCCATAAAACTAAACTAAAAGGTAAGTCTGGAGAGTTTAAGCTCTTTGAAATGCCATATTAATATTTCGAATGTTGTTCGGGGATTGGCAATTATCATTCATCTCTATACACCACCCCGTCTTTCATCACGAATCTTACCTTGACCATGGCATTGATGTCCTCTATAGGATCACCATCCACCGCTACCAGGTCGGCCAGCATGCCGTCTTCCACAGTACCGATCTTGTCCGAAACACCCAACATTTCTGCGGCCACTATGGTAGCTGCTTTAATGGTTTCCATAGCGGGCATACCGCCCTCCACCATATATATAAATTCTTTGCCGTTTTCGCCGTGAGGTGACACTCCGGTGTCGGTTCCAAAAGCTATCTTGACCCCTCTTTTATAAGCTTTGGCAAAGGTGCTCTCGATAACAGGTCCGATAGCTGCCGCTTTGGGTACGATCACCGCTGGGAAATATCCTTTCACCTTAGCCTTTTCTCCCACAAACTTGCCTGCTACTATAGTAGGTACATAGTAGGTCCCCCGCTCTTTCATCAGATCCATTACCTCTTCTGACATATAAGTACCGTGCTCAATGGAGGTGACTCCTCCCAGAACTGCTCGTTTCATACCTTCGGCGCCATGGGCATGAGCAGCCACGTGCATGCCGTACTCATGGGCAGTAGCCACGATGGACTGAATCTCTTCCAGAGTAAATTGAGGGTTGTCTCCGCTGGAGGCCATACTCAGAACTCCTCCGGTAGCGGTGATCTTTATGACGTTGGAACCATCTTTGTAGCGTTGTCGCACGGCTTTACGGGCTTCCCAGGGCCCGTTAATCACTCCTTCCTCAGGTCCCGGATCATCCACCAAATCCCTACGGTACCCGTTAGTGGGATCGGCATGCCCACCGGTAGTTCCAATGCTTTTACCTGATGTATAAATGCGGGGGCCTTTGACCCATCCACCATCAATCGCTTTACGTAAGGCTATATTGACCCCACTGCCTCCCAGATCTCTAACCGTAGTAAAACCTGCCATTAAAGTACGTTCCGCATAGGCTGCAGCTCGATATGCAACATCTTCCTTGTTCAGGGTGAAACGCTCCAAATAGCTCTTAGCACTGGATTCCCCCTCGATATGGATGTGCATATCCATTAATCCCGGCATTAAGGTGTAGTTTTTCAGGTCAATAGCCTGGTTCAACCCCGCATCCTGGTACCCTTTTTGTACCGAAACGATCTTGTTGCCTTCCACAACCACCGTCATCTCCTGTTGCACCTTGTTGCTTTTGGCATCGATCAGCTTGCCAGCGTGGATATAAGTTTGCTGCGCCGTCAGTCCCAAGGTCCAATAAAATAGTATTGAAATAGTAAGTAGCCTTATCATGTTAGTGCGGTTTATAATGATGGCTTTGAAGATAGGGATTAATATCAATCCACACAAAGGCAGGCTCTTTGCAAAAGCCTGCCTTTAAAATCCGAACGCTCATTAAACGTTCTTCTCACCTTAACTTCATACTTACGGCTTGATCAGTTTGGTAAGTACTGTTCTTTTCGCGGTGTGTATTTTGAGCACATATATCCCATTAGCCCATGGAGAAGTGTCCAGTTTTACCTGTGAGAGACCATCATATTGTTTACTAAATAAAGATTGACCTTTCATCGACCAAAGTTCCAGCATAAGTGGTTGGGAACCCGATCCCATATCGACCGTTAAGGTGCTCTGCACCGGATTGGGGTATATCTTAAATCCTGAGATGTCTACCTCCTCTGTAGCCACCACATTTAATTCAACGCAATCCGAAAAATTGGAACAACCGTTTTTCGTGATACGTACCGCATAAATACCCCCATCGGTTACATTGAAGGTCCTGCCGGTAGCGCCATCAATAGGCGCATGCCCCAGAGCACAATTCACCCATTGATAATCGGCGTTGGTTTCATTGGCAATGAGTGTAAGTCCACTTTGAGTGATGGAATTATCGGCTTGATCGCAGGCTTGATTCCAGGCACATAAGGTAAAGTCCCCGCCCTCTTCAGTCAAATAACTAAATACCCTGATATAAACGGTTTCGCCAGCCCAGTTTGGATCATAAAAAGTACCCTTATCCTCTAATTCCAGACAGAACAATTCACTAAAGGCACCACAAGTGCCTCTGTAGATAGTAATGGATTTTGAGGTAGACCCTATTAGATTGGAGGTTTCCAAAGTAAGGTACCCGGAAACCGGCACTTCCGTTTTAAACCACACATCACCTCCAAAATAGGCCCCGCAAGTGGGGTCTGGCGCTGTTCCTGCTGACTGAGCGGTAGCCAGGTCATTGCTAAATTGGCTGGAAATGCAGCTTTCTCCGGCGGTTAATTCAATGGCATTTTCGCAATTATCATTAGTGACCAAAGCCGGCTCCCACAGACACATTTCAAACCCTCCCCCTTCTTCTGTAAGATAGCTAAATACCCTTATGTATACCGTTTCGCCAACATGGTTGGATAAGTCAAAGTTTACCTCGGTATTTAGTTGACTGCATTGCAACTCCACAAAATCCCCGCACGCTCCGCTATAAATCACCAAAGACCTGGCGGTGCTCCCTGCCAAATTACGGGTCTCGACCCTCAAAATACCACTTGTCGGCACCGCTGTAGTAAACCATACGTCTCCTCCCATATAAGAGCCACAGGAAGGATTAGAAACGATACTTAAGGATTCCTCAGTGGCAAAAGCATTGCTGAACAGATCCAGGCGGCACAATTCATCCGGATCGATTTTAATAGCATTAGCACAGTTATCATTTGCCGGAATTTCAGGTTCATAGACACATAGATCAAAGCCTGAACCTGCTACTTCTCCATAACTGTGGACTCTCAGGTAGATAATCTCCCCGGCCAAGTCTGGACCATAAAAAGTCTTTTCATGATCCAGTTGTACACAAAGTACTTCTTCAAAGTTACCACAGCTTCCGGAATACAGACTGAAAGCATGGGGCGTTGACCCTGCATGATTGTTGGTTTCAATTCTCAGAGCCCCAGAAGCGGGTATCTCCACAGTAAACCACACATCGCCTCCTTGATACTGGCCGCAGCTGGGTTCAGGGGCTACGCCGGATTCCTCGGTAGCGGATATATTATCGAACTGCAGGTTGGTGCAGGAAGTGCCTACCGTCAGAGGGGAGGCATTGTTGCAGTGGTCGTTGGCTTGGCTCCATAGAGTGAGTGAGGTACCTAATAGAAGCCACAACAAAAGCAGTGCTAAATTGATGTTCACTAGGAAACGCATGGCTAAAAATGATATTTAATCGAACCAAGGTTTCCATTGACTATAAAAGTCAACCGGGTTGTAATTACTATTGCCATCATAGAAAATGGGCTTTTTGTAAACTGCAGAAAATTTGTCTTCCCCACCCCAACTTAGTATCATGGTGTTGCAGGTATATATCAAACTTCCGCTATTGATCCGATATCCTCCTTGCCAACTGGTCCAATTAATATTGATATAGTTAGCCCCAGGAGTGAAATCATGGGTGCCTGTCCCACCGATATCTGTATTGAAAAAGTCATAGCCCACGACTTCGCTACAAAAGTTCGTGATTGAACGGTTATATTGTTTCTTCACTTCATTGCCAGACGCATCTATACTTCCATCCTCATAAATTTGCAAAAACATGAAGGGCCTTACTACATAGTCATCCACATCCAGGACCACCCATGTAAGGCCGGATGATGTACCATTATTAGTACAGCCGGGATGATTGCTTGTAGTATAACTCCTGCCAGAATCGCTGCAGCAACCTGCCCCTTGTGAATTAATTGGAGACGCCAAACCAGGCGCGAACACGTTCAGTATCTGACCGTTAAACTCTCGGATGGTGAAATCCCATTCCCAATGGATTCTATTATCACTTCTGGGCCTGGCGATAGTATTACAACTTCCTGCACCAGAAGCATCTTCCGGATCCTCCACCGTTACCCAGCGCTCAAACTCGTCCAAAGGATTTCCGCCATCGTCAACGGGTTGAATTACGATCTCGATGGTATATGGATAGTCCACTTCATCCACCGGAGGATCAAAATTCAATTCAATAATCGAAGTAGTATCGTTTTCCTCAGGGGTCTGGTACTGACCTTCGATAATGGTTTCCGGAACATGGTAATAAAAACTGGAACCCGGTAGGTATAGATTATACCCGGCAACGTTTTCTCCGGGGTGATGCAAAACTTCTATTCTGCTGCCCAGTGGATAACCCTTGACCACAAAGATGGTGTCTTCTACGTCTAACTTAAGCTGTCCGTCGTTGGTTGTGGGTAAAGTACCGGTAATCTTAGCATGGCCCTTCAAAACCAAGTATTCAGAGGCCTCTTCGGCTGACAAGGTCTTTCCTGAATTAGGGTTTCCTGGATTGCTAGGATCCTCATTTAGGTCAGACTCACAAGAGGTCCATAACGCCAGGCTGAAGATCAGAAAAGATATAAGGTGAATTCGATTCATAGCTGTAATGTTTTTAGGTGACAAAACTGAAAATTAGGGGTTGTGGAGACACTTAACTACCCACAACTAACAACTGGCAGACTCCAGCTGGCAAGTGGTTGTTAATAGAATCTGGCGGCGATAAAAAACACCGGCTTTTAAAAGATTCTGGTGGCAAGTTCTTCTACTGATTGTCAACGGGTGGATGTGATACCTGCATGTTGGCTTCACCTTTAATAATTTTCCTCAATCTCAACTGCTGACACCCTTTTTGATTAAATTAAAAATGGGTGGGGGGAGGGGCCCCTGGGAAATTAGTGCTCCTTAGTTTGGTAGATGTTTAGCCGTCAACCGTCAAAAAAAATCCTGAATCTCAACTGCTGATACCCATATGGTGTAACTTATAAATGGGTGGGCGGAGGGGCCCCTGGGAAACCCAGGAAATTAGTGCTCCTTTAAAGTTTATCCAACAACCCCAAAAATTCCTCCTTCTTGCGCCTGCTGATATCTACATGATGATCGCCTGTTAGCACTACATAGCCGCCCTCCCCCTTAATATATCTCTGGATGTGTTTCATATTAATAAGAAAGCGGTGATGTACCCGACAAAAACCTGACTCCGTCAGCAGGTTTTCAAAGTCTTTTAAGGTTCTGGATATGAGCTTTGAAGATTGGCCCTGTAAATGAAGTTTGGTGTAACCGCGATCGGCCTCACAGTAAACGATCTTGCTGACTTCGATAAAATCGATACCCTCCAAGGTAGGCACCGCCAACTTTTCAATGGTTCCGCTTTTGAAGTTCAAATTATGTACCACCGATTCCAAACGATGGGCGCTGTCTGATTTTTCCTGCTTCTCCTCCACCCTTTTAACAGCCTGTATAAGATCATCTACATCCAGGGGTTTGAGCAAATAATCCACGGCACTGAATTTTATAGCCTTAATGGCGTAGCGGTCATAGGCGGTGATGAAGATTACCTCGAAATCGATAGGCTGCAGCTGCTTAAGCAGATCAAACCCCGACATCCCGGGCATTTGTACATCCAGAAATACCAGTTCCGGTTGGTGAGTCCGGATAGCATCCATACCTTCTTCTGGTGATGCACATTGTTGCAATAACACCACCTGTGGGCAATATTTTTCAAGAGCCTGGGCCAATGCCTGCCGACCGAAATGTTCATCGTCGATTAATATTGCACTGATCATCTCTTATTAAGTAGGTATGGAGACTTCCACCCGAGTACCCAGTGGTATCCCGGAAGCATCTTTAAGATCGGTAATTTGAATCATATCTTCCTGGTAATCCTGATTAAGCAGATTGAGCCGTTCCTCTGTAATTTTTAATCCTAAAGATTTGGTCTTCCAAACAGACTCATCCTGCAGCTCCTGGGCCTTTTCCCGACCTACTCCGTTGTCCTCTATGCTGCAAACCAAAAGATCTCCTTTTTGATGGGCAGCAATGGTAATTTTACCTGAGCCCTGATCCTTCTTGGGCATAAGCCCATGCCAGATGGCATTCTCCACAAAAGGCTGCAGAACCATGGAAGGCAGGTAAATTTCCTGAGGGTCTACTTGACTGTCCACCTTCAGCTGATAGTCAATATCACCCTGAAACCTTAACTGCTCTAGTTCAATATAGGATTCCAGTACCGCCAGCTCCTCATGCAATGTAACTTCGGAAGTTTCGGCGTTTTCCAGCACCAACCGGATCAGTTTAGAGAATTTTGTCAGGTATCGGGAGGCTCGGTTATCTTCACCTTGCAATATCATCTGGTTGATGGAGTTTAGGCAATTGAATATGAAGTGAGGATTGATCTGGGCTTGTAAGGCTTTCATTTCCAACTGTGATAATTGTCGTTCGAAATGGGCTTCTTTAATCTCTTGATTCTTAGCAGCTAATTGTTTTTGATTGAGTAATCTTTGACGCAAATTGAACAAAAGTAAAGCAGCCACCAGCGCGACCAGTATACCACCTCCAATAAAAGCCTTTTTTAACGTTGCTTGGCGCTGGACCTCTTTGGTCTGCAGTTCCTTTTCGGTTGCCAGCAAGGCTATCTGCTGATTTTTCTTGTCGGTCTCGTATCTGGTTTGCAGTTCATTGATCTGTAATGCATTCTGCTCGTTAAAAATACTGTCACGAATTTGCTGTGACAAGTTGGTAAAATCATAGGCCAGCTTATAGTTGTTGGTAGCGGAATGGAGTTTTGAAAGTTCCTGATAGCTATCCGCAGTAAGCTCTTTCAAGCCTAACTCTTTGCCTAGATCCACCGCTCGGTTCAGATAAGGCAAAGCCTCTTTGAATTTCCTTAATCCGGAATAGGCTCCCCCTATATAATATACTGCTTCGGCTATATCCTTTGGTTGTTTCAAGGTATTCCAGGTGTCCAAAGCTTGCAAATGATATTCCAGGGATTTCTGATGTTGTCCCAATTCCTTATAAAGGGATCCCAGGTTGGTGATAATATAACCTTCCTCCTCTTTCATGCCCAAACGTTGGATAATATCCAGTGATTGTTGGTAAAGTAATAGTGCAGAATCATGTTTTTGGGTGTAGGCGCTGATATTAGCCATGTTATGCAGCGCCATGGCATATTGGAAATCATAACTCAATTCCTTGAATATGACTGATGCCTTTTTATTGACCTGCATGGCCTCCCTATATTTTTTAAGTCTGGAGTAAGTGTTACCCAAACTGGATAAAGCCCTGGCCAATTCCGCCTTTTTCTGTTCCTTTTCATAGTATCGCACGATTCTCAATTGGGTCTCCAGTTTTTTCTCATAGTCACCCTGATAACCGTGGATTATTGCAATAGAATAAAGAGCCAGCATCACTTGGCTGGAATCTCCTCGTTGTTGGTAAAACTGTTTATATTCTTCCAAGTTACGCCAGGCGGCAACATAATCACCTTCTTTCATTTGTACTAAGCCCAGACTGCGAAGGGCATTGTAAGTTCCTGGGTGGTAAGCTAGTAGCTGTGAAAGTTGTAAGGCACTATCTGCATAGCTGCGGGCCAATTTCAAATCAGTTTGAAAGTACGTGTGAATATAAGCAAGCCGATTAAACACCTGCACTTTCTTGCTGTCATCCGGTAGTTCCTTAAGTACAGCTCGTAAACTATCAACTTCAGACTGAGCCCAGGTGTTTGAAGTCAACAAAAAGAAGACGGCAATCCAACAGTATGTCTTGATGGTTTCCATTTTCAGACTATATCGTGTTATCCTGTTTCTGTTGCCTCAAAAAATTCATCGCTAAAGATAAGTTAGCAAATTTCAGGCTTTAATTAATACCACTCCCATAAGTAACCTGCAAAGTCAATATTTTACTTTGCCCTGATTTTCACTTATCTTCCTGTGTTGTCAAATACCAAGTCAAGCGCTACAACAGCATCAAAATCAAATCTTAACTTCAACTCAATCTCTAGACCTATATGAATCGCTGTATAATTCTTAGTCTCATTTTGCTGCTCAGCCTAAACTTCTACGGTCAGCGCAAACCTAAAATCAATAAAAATAAGAAAGCAGTCATCGCCTCAGTAGATAGCAAGTCCCAAGCCTTAACCGAGCTTAGTGACCAAATTTGGTCTTTTGAAGAGGTGGCCTTTCAAGAAACGCAATCGTCTCAGGTCTTGGCGGATTATGCCACCTCTCAGGGTTTCACGGTCAAAAAAGGCGTGGCTGAGATCCCCACTGCTATAGTGGCTGAATACGGCTCTGGACGCCCCGTCATCGGGATCTTAGGGGAGTTCGATGCCCTGCCTGGGCTTTCCCAGAAAGCGGTGCCCACTAAGGACCCCCGCAATGAGGGAGGTGCCGGTCACGGTTGCGGCCACAACCTATTTGGCGTGGCCTCACTGGGAGCCGCGGTGGCCATAAAAGAATTGATTGAAGCGGGACAACTACAGGGAACGGTGCGGTTCTACGGCACCCCTGCTGAAGAAAAATATTTTGGCAAATTGTGGATGATACGTTCAGGCCTCTTTGATGATGTGGATGTAGTAATGGACTGGCACCCAGGAGCAGAAACAGAAGCTGATGTTCAAAGTTCATTGGCTCTGGTAGATTTCATGGTGGAGTTTTATGGTCAGGCTGCTCACGCCGCCGGAGACCCCTGGAATGGACGTAGCGCTTCAGACGCCCTGGAGTTATACACCTCTGGTATAAATTTCCTCAGAGAACATGTAAAGCCTACTGTACGAATCCATTATCACATACAGGATGCGGGTAAGGTGGTGAACGTAGTACCGGACTATTCCCGATTATGGGTTCGGGTACGAGATACTAAGCGTGATGGCATGGAGAAAGTGTGGAAGCAGGTGGAAAAAATGGCTGAAGGAGCTGCTATCATGGCCAATGTTGACTACAAAATATCCTTGATATCCGGAGTTCATGAGGTTCTGGTTAACCGTACCGGTGGAGCCCGCTTACAAAAGAACCTGGAATACCTGGGTAATATCACCTATACGCCGGAGGAGGAGATCTTTGCCAAGAAAATCCAGGAAGCTACCGGCAAGGAACAAGTTGGGTTGGACGCAAAGATCAGTCCCTTAAAGGACACCAAAGAAAATCCGGGAGGAGGATCTACGGATGTGGGGGATGTAAGCTTTGTGGTACCCGTAGTACGATTAAGCGCTACTACCGCACCCAAAGACACTCCATGGCATTCCTGGGCGGTAGTAGCCTGCGGGGGTATGTCTATTGGTCATAAGGGTATGATCTATGCCGCTAAAGCCCTCTCCATGACCATGGTAGATCTTTTTGAGGACAACAGGTTGCGAGAGGAGATCCGAAAGGAATTCCTGGAACGAAAGGGTGATTATGTGTACAAGGGCATTGTGCCGGAGGGGCCACCACCCATTGGGAACTGAGAATTAGAGTGGGGAGTCGGGAATGATGAGTTGAGAATAATGAACTGAGAATTCAAGACGTGATGATTTTGTATTGAGACCTTAAGCGTACATTTTAGCTTAATGGCAATAACTGATCTTGAGGAAAGATTAATGACCTTCTCTGTATTATCAATTCGTTTGGCCAAGAATATTCGCCGATCTTTTAAAGGCAGACACTTGGCTCAACAACTAATGAGGTCATCTACTTCAGCGGCACTTAATTATGGTGAAGCAAAGGGAGCGGAAAGCAAAAAAGACTTTATTCATAAAATGAGGTTGGTATTGAAGGAGTTGCGAGAAAGTTTGGTGTGCTTAAAGATAATTAAACGATGCGATTTTATTAGCCAAGAAGAATTACTTAATGAAGCAGATGAATTGGTTGCAATTGTTGTCACCAGCCTAAGAACCGCTGAAAACAAAAGTCCCTAATTTCTTTAATTCTCAACTCATAATTCAAGATTCAAAAAGGCCAAACCCACACGGAGCCCGGCCTTTTTCAAGCAGCTATTAGTTAATCTTCAATTTCCTTACTGCACCCGTACTATTTCCTGACCTTCGGTATTGATGATGCCCCAGCGTCCGTTTAGCTGCACTTTGGCACGGTCGTTCTCAAAGGCTTTGATCTTATCATATTTGGGCGCTACAATTTCACGTCCTTCGGTGTCAATGATCCCCCATTGGCCATCCGCTTTTACCAAGGCGCGACCCTGGCTGAACTCGTTGATCACCTCATACTTGACCGGTACAATCTCATGCCCGTCCCAATGTACCAAGCCCCACTTTCCATCGCGGGAAACCTTGGCCTTTTGGTCTTTGAAACTGCCCATGGTATCGTAGATAGTGGGGATAATCTCCTTGCCTTCCCAACTCACCATACCCCAACGCTTATCCTTCAGTACCCTAGCTCTTTGTTGTTTGTAGGGCATGATCCTTTGGTATTGAGGAGCAATGATCTCATCGCCATTCCAATCAATGATACCCCAAAGTCCATTCAGTTGCACCCGGGCCCGCTGATCTTCAAACTTGCTGATCTTGTCATAACCCAAGGATTTTCCAGATTGAGCCCAGCCTGTCCCACAGGCCAGTCCCCAGATAAATACTGCTAAAAAATATTTCATTTAGTTCATAGATTTAAAAGTGTTTCGTTCGCTCCATTCTTTTCTGATATTGGCCTCCGCCTGGTCACCAAACACAAACAATTCCTCTTCCCTGTAAACAAATTGATCGTCATCTTCCGGTATATGCACCAGGTACTTTGCTTCAGGACCTTGATACACTCTGCGTACCACCTCGCCCTCACATCCTATGGTATACACCCACACCACTTTTCCTGCTTGTAATTCACCTTTCATAACCTATCTCAAATCCTTTTTAATGGCTTTTATTAAAAGTCTGGTTCCATGAGCCAGAAAAAACGCAATGGCTAAAATGGTAAGGCATAACAACAGACCATTCCACAACAGCTCTCCCATAGTTAAGGAGACGTTCACCAAATTGATGGCCTTTAACAGCCAGGATATCAATACAAACCCGACCGTTATGTAATAAAAGGCCTTTTCGTAGGACCAGTCGGCATTAATTACCGATGTTACTTGGCCTCTTACTTGATGCATCCATTTTCTTAGAACCATACTCATTATCAAATTCCCTAGATTATGACTAATTATCAACTGGCAAGTCCCCCCGCTTAGCGGCTTTTTTCATTTTGTCATTGGCGTAAATAGCTATTTCCACCCGGCGGTTTTGTTGCCTTCCAGCAGCCTCATCGTTACTGGCCACTGGCTCGCTCTCGCCCCTGCCCATTTTCTGTATCCGGGAGTCGGTAACGCCGGTAGTAGCCACATACCGTGCTACAGAATTTGCGCGGCGTTCTGACAATTCCATGTTGTAATCCTCTGCACCCTGGCTGTCGGAATGCCCCACAATCATGATGTCAGTATCATCGTATTTCTGTAAAGTTTGGGTAAGCTCGGCAATGTTTGCCTTTGCCTGGGGTTTAAGTTCAGCACGATCAAAATCAAAGAGGATCCCAGAATCGAAAGTAACTACAATTCCTTCTCCTACTCGCTCCACCCGGGCATTCTTAAGATCTTCCTGCATTTCCTCAGCTTGTTTATCCATGCGCTTTCCTATCAATGCTCCGGCAGTACCTCCTACGGCCGCTCCAATAATGGCGCCCAATGCTGTCTTACCGGTGGCAGCACCAATGGCTGTTCCCACGGCTCCTCCGGCGGCGGCTCCTATTACTCCTCCTTTGGCGGTATTGCTCCAACTAGCACATCCCATCAGTTGAATAATCAAAAAATAGCTGGCGATTATTAGAACTTTTTTCATAGTTGTATACAGTTAAAAATTAAATCTTAATCCGATGCCTGCATCCAGCTCCAAATCAAAGGGATCGTCAATCAACTCAACAAACAAGATGCCGTCCACATAGGCCGATAATCTTCCGCTGGCAAAAGTGTATTCCAGTCCAAGCACTCCATCGGCGCCAAATTCTGTTTCATCATCCCGGCCCCTATCATGGTCGTCCCGGTGGTCATCCTCAATCTGCGCTCCAAAGCCATAGTACCAATCGAGCCCAGGAGCATTGTTAATAGGGAAATGAAAGAGGTAGTGTACTAAAAACTGCAATCCCCGGCCTTCTATATTGCCGCCCAGGGCCAGCTCTAAGCCATTACTGGCACCTAAGTATTTCTTGGCTGAGATACCTGTGGGATCGCCCAGCCTGATTCCAATTCCCCAATTTTTGTCCTGTGAATTCGCCTGCAGAGTGATGAGCATCAAGAAGATTGCTGCCACCAATGCCCATAGAAATCGCCGCATTCGATCAGGCCGTTGAAGCTTTTGGCTTATTTTCCAAACTGTACACCTTTTCCTGGGGCTTCAGTTCAGGCTCGATCTTAAAGTCCTTAATAGTACCCCCGATCTTGCATTGGCCATTGAATTTGGCTCCTGATTCTACAATCAACCGCTTGGTTACAATGTCTCCTTTTATAACGGAGTTTGGCTCCAGCACCAAGACATCTTGTACCACTACTTTACCTTTTATCTTTCCTCCGATATCTGCACTATGTGCGCTGATGTTTCCTTGGATCATAGAGCTATCACCCTGAACCATCTTGGCTTCCGTTTTGACATCTCCTATTATTTTACCATCTACCCGCAAATTTCCGGTGGTAGTTAGGTTTCCCTCCAGCACCGTGCCACTGCCTATGGTATTGTTGGTCATGGGCTGTGAATCAGTTATTCTTTCCTGAGTGTTAAACATAGTTTTTATTTTAAGTTCATAATTTAGTTCTTAGCAACCGTAGCATCGACAACCTTGATTTGCAGCTGATCGGTCTGCGAAAACCAATCTGCCAGCCGATACTGGTAGTCAATTGCTTCGCCGGGTCCCACAGGTTTGTACACTGTGAACACATAGGATTTCATTTTTTCCTTTTTCTTGTGATAGTATTGTACCCTTAATTTTATATTCTTATAAGTAGCCAAGCTGGCGTGGTTGTAAATGATACCATCTATTTCCGTCTGGTTGATGGCATTCTTCTTTTTGTGAAACTTTTCACTCAAATAATCTTCGGGGTGGCTAATTTCCTGTCGGTAAACCAAAGTGTGTTTCCAATCTAAGAAATGTGGGTCTCCATTCATTTTCTTAATCAGCTTGCCCTCTTTACTGTCCAGGATCCCGGTCTCACCGGGAGACAGTACCAAAATTTGCTCACTGTCCTCATTAGTAAAAGTCACCCGCCCCGAAACCACAGTGAGTCGTGGAGAGTGCTTTTGATAAGCGCTCAAATTAAATGCCGTCCCCAGTACCCGGGTGTGGCTGTCACCCGCTTTAATGATGAATGGCCTTAAACTATCCTTTTGTACCTCAAAATAGGCCTCCCCTTTCAAGTGCACTTCCCGAATGATGCGGTTGTAATTTTTGGTATAAGAAAGCTCGGTGCCTTTGTTCAACCATACTCTGGTACCATCAGGTAATCTTATGAAATCCAAAGAGTCTTGTGATATTATAATGTCCATAGCGGCTCTATATGTTAAGGCGCTGTTGGTAGAAGTGGAATCACCGGGATAGGAGGGAGTATTAGAAACTTGGTTAGGTGCCAAATAGGAAAATAGATAAGCACCCATTACCATAGCCACTGCCAGAATACTTGCGGCAAACAGCCACTTTACATTCCGACTGCCACTAATGTCTGGTGTGGTGGGAATAGGGTTGATCCTGGCGCGGCTTTCCAGCTTACTGTTTAGTTTGTCCCAAGCAGCAGAAGTAGCACTCTCCTCGATCTTCGGAGTAGGTGAATGCTCCCAAAGCTGAACAAGCTCCTGAAAAAAGTCCGCATGCTCAGACTTGGTTTCGATCCATACCTTTAACTCTACTTCCTGATCAGGTCGTAGTTGTCCTGCCAATTTGCCGGTAATCAGTTTCCAGATATGGTCACCAGGGTTTAACATAGTGCATTTGGTCTTGTTATAACCAAATCAACCTGCTTCACCCCTATTGGGTCGTAGAAATAATTTATAACTACCTAATTATCAGTTATAAATATTTTTCAAGTTGTTTACGAATGGTGCGCAGAGCAGCGCTCATCTGATTCTCTACGGTTTTAACAGAAATGTCCATATGATCAGCTATTTCCTTATAAGACATCTGCTGAAAACGGCTTAATTGAAAGATCAACTTACGTTTAGGAGGCAAGGTTTTGACAACTTCATGAAGGTACCTTTCTAGTTGCTCGTTGGCTAGTAATTCGGTAATCGATGCCTGATTATCGGGGGTCTCCGGAATTTCATCGGAGTTGAATTTGATTCTATGTGCTGATTTGAGCTTGTTAAGAGCCAGGTTTTTACAGGCCCTGTACAAATAAGGCCTAAACCTGGTATTCCTTTGAAGATTATGGCGCACTCCCCACAAATTGATAAAGACCTCTTGAACTATGTCCTCGGCAAGCGGCTTGTTGCGGGTTATGATGAAAACGAACTGATATAGGCCCTGATAGTGGGATTTGAACAATATCTCAAGACCTCGACGATCATCTTTCCAAAAGAGATCCAACAGATCTTGATCGCCGTATAAAGGTTGGTTTTGAGAGGCCATATGATAATTACTTCTCTTATCTAATGATATGATGCTTAAATTATTGTTTTCATTACCTGGTAAACAACTAATGTAGTTTAATTTTTGACCAGGCCAAACCGTGCAGTCAAAGTTATCCTAGAATAGTCCTATTACCCGGAAGATTTTCAAAGATCAAAAAACCTTACATCAGTCACCCACAGGTCTAATTAATAGGGTTTTCCAGAAGTGGAATACTGTAATTTGTGATGATAAATACAGTATGATCATGAAAAATCTTTTCTTAGCCTTTGCAATTGGTATTTTGTCCACGGCATCATCCCAAGCTCAAATACGACTTCATGTGGGTGCAACCACCGCGGTTAATACCACGTTTGTGCTGGACAAAGGACTCTCTGAAGACCCCCGTTACAATTCCACTTTCAGTTATGACTGGGCTCCTATTGGACTAGCCGCTGGGGTAGACCTGTCACCTTCATTTGGCATCCAACTGGAAACTATACTTTCCAATCAAGGCCAGATTTACGAGGTTATTGATGTAGCCAAAGAAGTGGTAGGTGAGCGTCGCATAGATCTGCAATATGTCCACATCCCCTTGCTGTTCAAGTTCATGAGCGGCAAAACGAACAGGGCGCGGATGAACTTTTCATTGGGACCACAACTCTCCTTGCTTCGAGAAGGAACCGAAACTCTGGAATATGACGCCTCCGTACAGGAAATTCCACCAGGAGTAGAGATCCCTGAAGGCGCGGTAGAGAATGGCGACGGAACTTATAATGTACCCGAGTTGACCACTACGGAGCTTTTAAGTAGCGCTGCAGAGAATGAGTTGGAAAAGTTTAAAAACTCCGAAGTGCAGATTGCTGGAAGCCTGGGGGTAGATGTGGACATTACACCAAATATTTACTTATCGACCATGATCCGGGCCAACTACTCACTCACTGATATGCGTAACGAAGAACTTATCGACTTACTGAGACAAGGAGGAAATGTAGCTGAGGATGTTTTCGGCCGTCGCGCAAATGTATTGGTGGGTCTGCAATTTGGAGTGCACTACATGTTTGGTGGAGTACCTTCCAAGGCGCGATAACCGGTAGACGCCAAAGGCAATCGCCTGACCAGAGCAGTCGACACCCGCGTGTTACCGGAGAAGCTTAACGTAAGAGACCGTCTACTTGCCCACAAGTAGATTGGCACTCCGTATTTAAAATTTAGTGGTAAAACGGCTTACCGGGGATGTTGAGGTCTGAGCGTTGGGAGCTGGAATTGAGTGTTGGAAATGTGTGTTGGATATTCCCCCCGCTATCACTACCTTTTGGCCCATGCAGGCCATATCCATTCTAATTGTTGCCATCACCCTGGCCTTTGTTCATTGGTTAAGCACTCAAAAGACCCCCTGGATTAAGAAAGTCCTCAACTGGTTTCCAGCGATCCTTTTTGCCTATGTGGTTCCAGCCATAGTTACTCACAGCTTTGACCTGGACCTGTCACAGGTGACCTTACACCAATGGAGTAAGGAGTGGATCATTCCTCTGGCTATTTTATGTGTCATGAGCGCGCTATCCTTTCGTCAACTAAAAATGATTGGCAGCCGCCCCATTCTACTGTTCGTTTCAGGATCCTTGGCTATTGCCACTTTACCAGTGATTTTAGTTTGGCTGATTGGTTTATTTAGTCCTCAGGCTCACGGCATTTTTATAGAACAAGTGTACTGGAAAGGCTTGGTTCCTATTGTAGGCGGATGGATTGGCGGAAGCACCAGTCAACTAGTGCTTAAAGAACTGGCAGAAACTCCTGAAGGAATGTTCTTATCCGTTTTGGTACTAGACAACATCTTGGTCAACATATGGACCATTTTGATGTTTCAATTGATCCAGCGCAGCGACTTATTAAATCGATGGTTTGGCATCAATGACCCCATGCCCCATTTCGTCCCCGACCAAGCGCAATCCTCACAAAGAACCTGGCAGGCTATAACTATTACCTTGGGATCAATAATATTAATTGCCGGACTCAGCAAATGGTTTATTCCCTCCTTTTTATGGAAAGTTGTGATTTTGTCATTCATAGGATTGGCTTTGGGCAACTTTATTAAAAACTGGAATCACCGCTTAGTATTAAAAGCAGGAGGGTTTTTAATCGTCACCATCATGGCCATTTTGGGACTAAAGTTAAGTTTCAGCAATATGACCTTACCCTGGTTTTTTGTTTTGATTGTGATAGTTTGGCTGTTGCTACATTATTTGGTTATGATAGCTGTGGCACGAGTGCTGAAAGTACACATGGCCTGGGTACCGATTGCCAGCATGGCCAATCTAGGAGGCATTTCAACCGCACCGGCAGTGACCGCTGCTTACAATGAAGAATGGATGCCCCACGCCATTTTGTTGGCCATACTCAGCATGGTCACCGGTACCGCCTGGGGCATGTTTACTATTTATTTGTTTGGTTTGTTCTAGGAACTAATTAATTTATTCTTCTAAGAATTAACTATGAAAGTATTGCTTCTGCTGTGGGCCCTCACGATTTGTGGGAGTCTGAACGCCACCGACTATTTTGTTATTTATCTAGGAGGCCAGTCCAATATGGATGGATATGGTTATACTAAGGACTTGCCAGCAAGCTTCAAGGATGGATTTAATGATGTATACATATTCCATGGAAATCCCGCTCCTGACAATGAAGGGAGCGCGGATGGAAATGGGCTTTGGACATTGCTGCGGCCAGGGCACGGTGTGGGCTTCAAATCGGATGGGCAACAAAATCATTATTCAGACCGCTTTGGTGTTGAGCTGAGCCTGATCGATGAGTTAAAGAGTCTAATGCCCCAGGCGCGGTTTGCCTTGGTTAAATACTCCAGGGGTGGGACCTCCATCGATAGTCTGGCTGCCGCGCAGTTCGGTTGTTGGGAACCCGATTTTCAAGGGACGACTGGTATCAATCAATACGATCATTTTTTGGCCGCCACTCGCAATGCATTCAAACTGGAAGATATTGACGGTGATGGAGAAAAGGATCGGCTAATACCCATTGGTATAATTTGGATGCAGGGCGAAAGTGATGCAACTATAAACGAGGAGGTGGCTTCCCGATACTATCATAACTTAAAGCGTTTAATGGATTTGATCCGGGCAGCTTATCATGTTGACGACCTGCCGGTGGTGATCGGTAAGATTTCGGATTCTTGGAATGAAGAACAAGACGGTAAAGTTTGGGATTATGGTGAACTGGTGCAATATGCTCAGGAAAAATTTGTTCGTACCGATGACAAAGCCGCCATCGTACGCACTACACGCTATTATAAGTACTCCGACCCTTGGCATTACGACAGTGAGGGGTATCTTGATCTGGGGAGGCAGTTTGCCCGGGCATTGGTACAATTGATGGATTTTGAATAAACCTGATGGCTTACAGTGACTATTTAGTGGAACGAGTACGAAAACGCCTGGCTAAAGGAGGACAGGTAGAAGAACGAAAAATGATGGGCGGCATGGTGTTTATGGTCAACCATAAGATGTGCGTGGGTGTCGACATAGACAAAAAAACCCAGCAAGATCGGCTGATGGTACGAGTAGGTAAATTACCTTATATGGAACTGTTGGCTAAGCGAGGGAGTCGGGAGATGGACTTCACCGGAAAAGTAATGAGGGGTTTCCTATTTATTGATCCTGATGGTTTTGATGCTGAAGAGGATCTTGATTTCTGGATTGAGCGCGCCTTGGAGTTTAATGAAATGATCCGCTAATGAATAAGGGCTCCCTGGAAAACGGCTCAAGTCCTGCCAGCCGTATTACAAACTTTCACGTCGTTCGGTGTTCTCCACTTCTTCTAGATTCGATTGCATTTAAATGAACCTCCATTTCTAAATTAATCCATGGTCCAGGGATCTAGAAAAGTATCTTGCTATCTGCCATTTTCCAACACCACATCTCTACCGTCACCGTCAACCGTTACCGTCAAAACTACCTTTTATAAAATAACTTCCGGTCAAGCGAGTATTTCCCACCTCCGGTTACCAGCAGTACCACAAATATCAACAAAAATAGAAATGCTTTTTCCTTGGTTCCAAAAGGATCCGCAGCGTGGTGAATAAAACCCGCTACTGCCATGGCAATGATCAATACCAATGCTGCATAGCGTGTCCCTAAGCCTAAAATCACTAAAAATCCGCAGATGCCTTCGGCAAAGGCCACCAACACTAGGGAAAGCTCTGGGCCTAGGCCAATGGGATCGCCAAATCCCATATCCCCTTTGGCTATCCTCATAAGTTTGGGCACCCCGTGGGTCATAATGAAAATTCCGCTGAATAAGCGCAAAAGCAAAATGCCGAAATCCGTAGGTCCTTTGGTTAGATCAGAGTTGGTAAAATTCTTAAACATAATACATATGGAGTTGATCGCAAGGCAAACTAAGCAAAACTATTGGCTTATGAAAGTACCTCGACAAAGAGGCTACAGAAGGTGAATGGACTCCTCCCAAAAGCTAAAGTCAAGACCGTCTACTTATTTACTCCAATAACACTTTTTCTCGTTTAGGATACTTCACCTGGTAACCCAACCTTAATTCCCTTTGATCTTTTGGTTCCAGATCCAGCTCCCAGGTAACTGCTCCCGTTTTCTCGTCGAATCTTCCCGAAGATAGCTCCTCAGGAGCTACAGAAATTTCGCTAATAGCCGGAGTAGGGATCTGATCAAATAGCTGGATATTAACCGGTTGGCTCTTTTGATTGCGTACGGTTATCTTAAATGCCCGGGTCTCGATCTTGTTACCTCCTATGAACTTGCGTCGTGTGAAGACATCTACCGGCTCTCTGGCAATTACCAGGCTACGATCCCTTCCTAGGGATATATCCAAAGTGTCTTCCAAAGATTTGGCATTCAACAACGATCTCCCCACATAAGCATCCTCAAAATAAAGGTTAGCCTCCCCTTCCAGCAAGTTGTATTGATCCCAATTGACAATTCGGGCTACCAGGAAGGCATCCTTATCCAGCTTAGGTACCGCATAGTATTGATAAATCGCTTGGAGTTCAAATTTTTTCAAGTCCACCAATAATTGCTCAGCCTCCGATTTAATGGTGTATGGTTTTTCCACCTCTATTTCCACGGTGGTCTGGTTCTCAATGGTAGTGGTGGTGATTATTTCCGCCTTGCGCGCCGGGATTGAACTAACACCACGCACCCTGATCCCCGAGGCACGTCCTTGAAGGCCATATGCGGTGACCACTACATCATCCAACTGGGTTACATCCTCTTGCATTGAGATATTCATCACCGGACCGGAAATGGGTCGATCTACTGAAATGAAACCCACGGAAGAGAATACCAAATTTGCGCCCGGAGGCACACTTAAATTATACCTTCCAGTGATATCCGATATTGTACCAGTAGTGGTGCCTTTAACCACAATATTCACACCCGGCAAGGGTGATCCTTCTGCATCTTTAACCACTCCAGATACTTCCCTTACAGGAATCCTGGATCCGTAAATCCCCTCGGCATGTTCAAAAACGGTATTCCTTAAGTAATTCAAGTACCATGTTTGCAACTGTGGTACTTGTCCACTTTTGTTAGGGTCGGCATTAGAAAATTTCAACTTCACCTCATTCCAATCAATACCGGTATTTTGATAAACCTCTGCTTTATACCCCAGTTGAATGGGGCTTGTAATGTCCTTTACCCGTACATCATACTTTGGGAACCATCCCGCATTAGCCACCAGATAAGAAATATTAAATTCCGCCAATGTGCTTTGGAGAGCCTCAATTCTTATTTCCAACTCTACAGCTGGCAGTCCCTCTTCTTGCTGTATCAAGGCCATCTGATTTTCCAATTTTTTTTGTACCTCGATCTTTTGCTCGATCTGAAGGGTCAGTTTAAGGTCTTCTTGATTGATAGCATTCAATTCCCGGTAGTAAAAACTCATGGCCGATTTCAGACGCTCCAAAGTTACTGCCGTCTGGTCACTGCCCAGAAATTTGTTTTTATTTAGCAAGCTGACTTGCTCTTTTAACACTTGTTGTTGCGCTTTAGCTAAATCAATGGTGGTTTGAACCTCATTTATTTTTTGTTCCAGGCTATCCATCTTAAGATCCCGCTGTTTTTCTGCCAGAAAGTTATATCGGTGATTAACAGATAATATGGTAAAATCTCCAGTTGCCTTTGCTTGAATACTTTTTGTGTCCACGTAAGGAGACAAGTTCTCTACAATTAGACTGACGGTTCCGGGTTTCAATGTAATCTTTCCTGTACGATAAATTTGGGCCCCCTGTAGAAACACCGTTACCTCTTCAATTTTTGTATCCAGACTTTTTTCTGAAAAATTTTGTGCAGATAAAAGGTTAACACTTAGTATCGAGAGTAGTATAAAGTTCCTCATAGGCTTTTATTAGGGGATGCAGAGAACAGCCGAATTCCATAAAATCACCCATGATATTTAGAAATCAGTCAACTGGAGACTGCCGATCGCCAGACGACATACGGATGGCAACCACGCGCAACACCAAGTATACGTCTTACTAAGAGGAAATTTTAGCCAATCTCAACTACAGAGACCCTCAGTTCGTAATTTAAAAATGGGTGGGTGGGGGGCACCCCTAAAAATCCTAGGATTAACTGATCAGAGATTATTTAATGTGCAAGAACTGTTGTTCCTTTGGATCGGGTCGTTGGCGGTTCCCCATGACGAAGCCTAGCGAAGGTGGTCTACCGTCAAATAAACACTCGTGGGCCCGATTTCAGTAGATCAGCAAATTCAGGTGGTCCGCTGGTAAGTTGGTCCGTGAAATTTTGGAGGTCGTCCAGGGTCTTATTGGAGATCAAATGGATCAGCTCGTCCATGACCTGACCGCTTAGGGTAAAAGGGTAGTGGTGGAAGATCATATCACCACCCTGAAAATGGCCGTAGATCTGGAACTCCTTCAATTCCGATACCGGCGCATGGCTGATAGCGCATGTTCCCAGCCACCGTTCAACATCAAGAGGTGTTGCTTCAAATTGCTTGCGACGTTCCTCCAAATCCAGGTGCTGATCGAAATATTTGGCAATATTGGCCTTTGACTCTTGTGACAAGGTCATGCGCATTTTTTCCGAACAAGGCCAACAGATAGCATATTCAAATATCGTGGAATAGCTATTAAGCCCATCGTAAGGTTTTAAGGCTTTTTCAATTAAGTAATCCACCTCCTCTTCCAACAAATTGCACTCACATGATATGCATGTTTCAAAATACCCTCCTGTAGCGTCCTTGCGAAATATCTTGGGGATGGAAATATAATTGGGTGTAACGTAATAGTCGGCCATATCTATAAATTCCAATATGAATTTAAGCAATTTTGGAAGTCTAGGTTATTCTTTTTTGTGATTAAGCCAACAATTTATTTCTAATGTCCCGGAAATCCATATCTTGTGTTATTAACCTAACCCCAATAGCACCATGGAAGAAAATCCAGTAATAGACAATCCCCAATCAGAAGACACCTCAGCCCCTGAAAATAAAACCATCGCCATTATTGCATATCTCACGGTAATCGGCCTTATAGCGGCCATTGTTATGAACCAGGACAAGAAGGAGCCCTTCAGCAGCTTTCATATCCGGCAAGCACTGGGAATATTTGTTAGTCTACTGGTTATCTCCTTTGTGGGAGTAATACCTATTTTAGGTTGGATCATAGCTATCCTAGGAGGAATCATGCTTTTTGTACTATGGATAATGGGCCTGATCAACGCCATAAGCGGAAAGACTAAGACCGTCCCTGTACTGGGAGATAAATTCGCGGAATGGTTTGCCGGAGTAAGTTAATTATCCTCTATCGTCGACTGTTGCATCCCTAAAGACCCATCTTCACGGTAGCGCTCGAACCAAGCCAAGATGTTGGCTACTTTGGCCATTAAATTACTGGGCCGGGCAGCTATTCCGTGTGAAGCCCCGGGTATACGTACCATCCCCGTCTCTACCTTTTGTAGTTTTAAAGCCCGGTAATATTGCTCAGATTCAGCTATGGGAGTGCGATAATCACTCTCCCCGGTCAGCAATAAAGTGGGGGTAGTGACATTTCCCACCAGGCTGATAGGGGAGCGTTTCATGTAATGTTCGGTGTGCTCCCAGGGAACTCCCGGAAACCAATATTTATGATAAGATGCCCCGTCGGAATATAAGACAAAGCTATACCAGTTTATCACAGGCTTGGCTACAACCGCAGCCCGGAATCGATCGGTATTTCCTACTATCCAGGCAGTTAATACTCCACCACCGGAACCACCGGTCACATACAACTGATCTTCGTCGATGAACCCTTTGGCGATCAATGCATCTACGCCCGACATCAAATCGTGGTAATCATTGCCGGGATAATTATGGTGGATCTGATTGCCAAAGTCTTCACCATAACTGGTGCTTCCCCGGGGGTTAGTATAGAGTACCACGTATCCGGCAGCTGCCATTAACTGTACCTCAAAGGAAAACCAGGGACCATAGGCCGCAAAGGGTCCTCCATGGATCTCTAAAACCATGGGATACTTCTTTGAAGCGTTAAAGTCCGGTGGATAACAAATCCAACCCTGCACATCGCGTTGATCGTAAGACGATTTATACCACAGTTCCTCTACCCTGCCCAATTTCCTGAAAGCGAATAGGTCGTCATTCAATCGGGTAAGTCGTTTGGTTCCGGATTTTCGGGATCCCGAAGCCAAATCGGCCGGATGACTGGGATCCCCCAAGGTGTAGGCAAAACGGCCATCTTTGCTAATGCTATAAATACCTCCGGTATAAGGCCTTCCTGTGGAAAGACCACCCACACTTTCTGCCAGATCGCTAACCTTTCCACTTGAGGTCATATAAGCCAGTTTCTGGTTGCCATGGTCTTCATAGGAGAAGTACCAACCTTTTCCGTCGGCCGCCCACTGTACTTGCTCCACATCCCGGTCAAATGAACCGGATATTTCCCTGACATTGCTGCCATCGGTCGACATGGTATATAGCCGGGTAATTTGGTAGCCCTGATAACGGTCATCATAGCCGGTAAAGGCAATGGTGCCTCCATCTGGGGATACCCGTGGATTGCTGTCGACACCTTGCCGATTGGTCAAGGCTTGAATGTTACCCTGCTCCAGACCTACTTTATAGATTTCCAGGTTTCTTTGGTTGAAATCACGGTCCTGGTTAAGATTGGCATGGAAGAATAAGTTGCGTCCGTCTTTGGACCATTGAGGGCTTCCCACACTATGGTCCGCAAAAGTAATTTGACGGGGGGTACCGCCATCAGCTGATACTATAAATAACTGATTGGCTCCAGCCTTGATATAACCGTTGCCATCGGACCGGTAGTTCATATCATCGATAAATTTCGGCGGATCGTTCCATTTGGCATCCTCCGGTTTGCCCTCCAAAGTAGCCAGATGTTCTTTTTTAGCCGCGACAAACATGGTAAAGGCTATCCAATTGCCATCGGGTGACCAAGCCAGACCCGAGGGACTCTCTGTTAAATTCGTGAGTTTAGTTTCAGCACCTGTATCCAACCATTTCATATAAATCTGTCTGGATTCGTCCTTATTGGATATGTAGGCCATCCTGGATCCATCCGGAGACCATCTTGGTGAATAATCACGTTGATTACCCGTAGTAAGAGGACGTTTGCGGTTTCCGTTAAAATCCGCCAACCAAATATTAGAGAGACTGCGGTCAGTCATAATGTCTTTAAAGTTCCGTACATAAAGAATCTGATCGCCTTGCTCTGAAATTTGTGGATCGGAAACATATTCCAGATCAAAAATATCAATGGCTTGTAGATAGGGGTTGTTTTGGGCATTAAGACCCAAAGACATGATAATAAAAAGGCCGCTGACAAAATATTTCATGTTTCTTGGCATTGATTGGATTTGAATATAAGCATTAATCAGCTAATGGCTATCCTCTTGCTGCCGAAGCTGGTGGTCCAAAAAAGTAGAGATTGAGTCAAATCATATTTGGTAAAATTGGCAATAGCAGCATGAATAAACTGTTTTATGTGAGCAATTCCATAAAATTATCTGGGTTTATAGCCGACGATTTACAAATGGTCGATGAAAAGCTCCTGCTTATCGAAATATTCCACCTGGTAATGGGAAATAAACTAGCTTGGTATTGGATAGATTGAGGCCACTGTAATTCGGTAGTTGCCTGACACCCCAACAAAGTCAGTCATTTTTAATCGTATTGCAACTTCGAAAAATCAGTGACCGTCCCGGCGTTAACTCGTCGGGACATTTTTTTAACGATGAAAGCTCCTGGAAACAAACCTTAAAACTTCCGGTAAGGCGGTACGCCAATAGGTCCAGTTATGTGCTCCATCCCGTACCCTAAACTCATGCGGAATGGCTTTCTTGTTCATAAGTTTGTGAAGCTCCATGTTGCCATTGATAAGGAAATCATCATCCCCGCAATCGATATACCATTTAACTGATTTGAGTTTCATAGAGTCGGCTTGTTCGATCAAGAATAGGGGAAAGTTACTTTTAACATGGTCAGTAATCCGAGCCTCTCCAGCCATACCTTCCCCAAAAATAAACCCGAAATATTTATCCCAATCTTCTTGCTTATGGGCGGTAATTTCGTCTTTTCCCCAAACCGCGGCACTTAACGGAGCGGCGGCCGCAAACATATCGGGGTGTTTTACAGCATATAGCAGGGTGCCATGCCCTCCCATGCTTAAGCCTGCCACCGCCCGAAATTCCTTGGTACCCCTGGCTTGATAATTTTGTTCTATGTACGGAATAAATTCCTCTATAAAGAAATCTTCGTAGCGGGTTTTGTTGTCGTAGGAGTTTACATACCAATCCAATCCGGCATCGGGCATGGCAATAATCATATCGGTGACCTCGGTATCGACTATCATCTGGTCGGCTATGTTCTTAACCTCTCCGAACTGCGTCCATCCTGTTTCATTATCTGTATAACCATGAAGCAGGTAAAGCACTGGGTATTTCCTTTGGGAATGATCATAGTCGTGAGGCAGGTAAATACTGTACCCTACATTACGGCTGAGGATCTTGCTGTCCAGTGTATGACTTTCTAATAGTTTTCCCTGACTAATGCCTGAATCATTCAACAACATCAGGGCAATAAGGCATAGATATCTCATGGTATTTAGCGCATTACAGAGCTAAATATGAGGATAAATCCGCATTTTAAAAAAACAATAGTTGTGAATGGAAAGCTTTTGAGAAACTAGTCGTATTCCATGGTTTCCAGATTCAAACGGACGTTGAGCAAGTTGTTGGAGGGACTTAGGCGTTGAACTAATTTCTTTCCCCGGTAAATAAAAATCAACTCTCTGGTATTTGGTGGCACCTGGATGGTATATCCGCCTATGTTGTTGGAGATCTTAGCCACGCTACTCCCAGGCACCATTATGTTAACTCCGGCAATATTTTCTCCGGTAGATGAAAGCGTGATCTTACCGTAAATTCTACGGACATTAATATCGTTATTTTCTTCGGTAACGGCTGGGACTTCCTCAACAACTGTTGGTGTCTCAATCTGTGGTTCCTCCTCTTCCGGGCCTGGCTGCTCTTGCACAGCCTCCTCCACCGACGATTCGCTGCTTTCCTGATCAGGAATTTGTTCGGTAGGCTCTTCGGTAGTCGTCTCATCTGAGACTTCTTCAGAATCCGTTTCTATGGTAGCTCCTTCGGTATCAGTTCCTTGGTAGTAATTGTATTCGGAGAGCTCCTCTTCCGGAGGCGCTTTCATAGCCTCATTTGAAGAGCTTGGTTTGTAAAACTCAAAAATAAAAATGAACAATACCACTGCCGCAGCTGCTGCTATCAGTCCAATTTTTGCTAGTACCTTCACGCCAAGCTGATATTAAATTAAAAAATGACGGAACACTTTATTCCGTATGTAAAACAACGAAGTTAATCGAAAAATGTTGGCTATGCAAAGAAATTTGTGTGGCTAAAGGCTTGGTTCTTGTTGAGTTAAGCAGTGAAAACTGCCTAATCCCACCACTAATTCTCGGGAATCGAGGCCCAGTACCGGCCTATCCGTAATAAGCTCCCGTAAACTGCTTAATGCCACCTGATCCTGAGGATCATCGAAAGTCGGGACTATTACCGCCGCATTGCATATATAGAAGTTGGCATAGCTTGCCGGCAGTCGTTGCTCTTTCCAAAAAAGTGGTTTGGGCATTGGCAGAGTAGCTACTTTTAAGGGCCGGCCATCCCAAAGCCTCATGTCATTCAATAGCCGAAGATTCTCTTGGAGGGGTTGAAAATTGCAGTCCGCTGGATTCTGTTCAACGGCTGCAACTACCACATCTTCTTTCACAAATCGACATATATCATCAATATGTCCATCGGTATCATCACCTGCAATTCCGTGGTGAAGCCACAAAACCTGCTTTACTCCGTAGTAATCGCACAGTTTTTCTGTTATACCGGTTTGCTGATGCCCTGGGTTGCGGTTTTTATGCAATAGGCAGCAACTGGTAGTGAGCAGGGTTCCCGCGCCATTGAACTCTACCGACCCTCCTTCCAATACCATCCCAGGACTAACCATTTCAATGTCCATGGCTTTTGCGATCTTTTCTGGAATACTATTGTCAAGGTCATATGGTGGATATTTGCCACCCCACGCATTGTAGTCCCAATTAACAACCAATTTTTTACGATTTTTAGGGTTGGTTAAAAATGCCGGACCATGGTCTCGGCACCAGGCATCATTGGTAGGGTGATAATAGAACTTTACATTCATTAATGGCACATTATACTGCCTTAGCAGCTCCTCTACTTCTTTTTGCTTAGACCGGTCGTTTACCTGAATGCAAACATCTTCTTCTTGGGAGATGATTTTAATTAATGAAATTAAGGTGTGATAAACTTTCTCAAGGCCATTGGGCCAGGTATTAGGATTATGAGGCCAACTGAGCCAGGTAGCCTTATGCGGAGACCACTCTGCTGGAAAGCTGTATCCTTCAGCTACCGGAATCATGGTTGATCTAGGAACCTTTTGGTTATATCGCCATAGCTGTCTACCCGCCGATCTCGGAGGAATGGCCAGTGGGTACGATAATGATCTGACTCTGCAAGTTCAACGGGTACTACTTTGGTAACCTCCTCCTGGCCGGCTTGCCATAGTACACGACCCATGGGGTTTACTACCATGGATCCGCCCCAAAAATCCATTTGACCTTCGGTTCCCACCCGATTGACCGACACTACATGAACTCCGTTGGCCACGGCATGGGCCCTTTGAACCGTTTGCCAGGCTTCAAATTGCTCTTTGTTAGTGGCCTCCTCCTGGGACTGATCCCACCCAATGGCAGTGGGATAAAATAGAATTTCAGCACCCATCAAGGTAGTTAAGCGGGCCGCTTCCGGAAACCATTGATCCCAGCATATCAAAGTACCTATTTTAGCATATCGAGTAGTGAACACCCGATATCCCAAATCACCCGGGGTGAAGTAGAATTTCTCATAATACCCAGGATCGTCAGGGATGTGCATCTTGCGATATTTGCCCAGATATGTTCCATCTGCATCGATTACCGCCACGGTGTTGTGATAAAGGCCATGGGTTCTTTTCTCGAACAAAGAAGCTATCACTACCACTTGCAGTTCTGAGGCCAATGACTGTAATGCCTCGGTAGAGGGGCCCGGAACGGATTCGGCCAGCGAAAAATTATCATGGTGCTCCAGGTAACAGAAATAGCGGGTCTTGAATAATTCCTGCAAGCAAATTATTTGAGCACCCTTAGTGGCGGCTTGTCTGATCTCCTGAATTACCTGGCCGAGATTGTCTTTTGGCTCAGCCTTACAAGCCATTTGAACTACTCCTATCTGTACCATATTACTCATAGCTATAGAAGCCTTGAAGATAAGTCATTCCCGCAAAAATGTCTATTGCTCCTCGAGGCGGGATGGGTAAGTCATTTCCTCGAAATTCAACTGAAGATCCAGCCTTCTCGAATTTGCAGGAATCGCCTTAGCTACCTGCTTACCCTGGTAAATAAAGATCAGCGTTCTGGCACGGTTAGAAACCTGAATGTAATACTTTCCAGTGTGATCGGTGACTTTCGCTTTATTACTACCCGGTGTCATAACCGTAACCCCGGAAACAGGTTCTCCATTGTTGGTGATCTTTCCGTAAATCCCCTTTACCCGGTTTTGCACCTGGTTCGGCGGTTTTTCAATATAGTTATCAAACTTCTTATTGGTTGAAACAGGGTCGGGAAGGGTCGACGGCTCTTCATTAATTTGTGAGAGTGTATCAATGGCTTCCAACACCGGCGCCACCTCACTTTCGGGCGGGTCCTCTTCAACTTGATTGGGTGCCACTGTGGCCTGGGCATCCTCTATTGGCAGTTCCTCCGTCAATGATTCTTTAGGTTCCTTCAAATAAAAGAACGCTGCCATCACCAGCCCGACAATAGAAATAAGAATAAGTGCCACCCATAAGAACCTGGGAAGGTGCAGTTCCACGGGTGCATTTTTCCGAGATTCGGCCGGGTATGCAAGGCTTTGTTGGATGCTGCGGCATCTTGGACATTGCTGTATGTGCTCACTGGCCTCCTTTTCAGCCAGGTCGGACAACTCTTTCAGCACCATCCTTCTGATACTATCAAATGTTAGGTGCTTTTCTTCGCCAATATTTTTGTATTCGAGCGGCCGCATAAGGGCATAAAAATCTAACCTAATGGTAATCCATTCTGCAATAAAAACAAAGTCTACCAAGGAATTGTTGACTCTCCAAAATTATGAGGACAGGTGATATTACTTCTTGCTCTTGATGGGCTTTTTTCCCTTGACCATAGGGGTGTGGTGTTTCTTATCGGTAATCCAGTAGAACTGGAAGGGTTGAAATGCAACCAACTCCTTCAAATAGCTGGGGGCCTTACCACTAAACTTGTCCACTACTCCTCTAGCCATATCAAAACCATGGCGGTACAGAATATCTTTTTTAATGTATTGTACCGAGGAGTGGAAATTGGCCATAACCAAGGTTTTTCTACCCAGTTCGTTCCACCTTAGGTAGGTGAAAATGTGTTTATTCTCGCAATAACTCAAAGTAGTATTATTATGATCTGCCCATTCCGGAGATTCTTTGCGGATTGCGATCAATTTCTGAATTGCCGAAAATATTTGCTTTTCTACAGCTTCCTCTTTCTTACGCTTCTCCGCAGCTTTCCAATCCATCATTGGACGGTGCATCCAACGATTATCATAGGCTTTAGCAGAGTCTTTCAGATAGGAATAGTCATTGAGCAAACCGATCTCGTCGCCGCTGTATATAAGGGGCAAGCCCCCAAAAGACATGATTATACTATGGACTAGGGTTATTTTTTTTATGGCTTCTTCTATGGCCGGTTTGCTCTTCGATTTTAGGGCCGTTTCCAATCCGGTCAGGGAAGCCAGGGTGCCGGAAATTCGGGCATCGCCATTTTTGGGATTGAACATAAAGGGTGCTCCTTTGGCGGGGCTTCCCTCAAATTTACCGGTGTAATAATCCAAAATATAAGCCCGGTGAAGCTTGGCATCCAGTCCCAGTTCGTAAATGTAGATATCGTCAAAACCCAAACCAATGTCATCGTGGCAACGAGCATAATTGATCCAGGTGGTGCCCCAAGGTTTTTGTGGCAGGTTTTGGATCACTTTGTTTAACAGCCTGGCCTCACCGGTAGCAATGGCCTCCCAAATCAGGGCCATCAAGGGGGCGTGGTAAGCAATCTCACATTCGTGATCGTCGGGGTGTTCGCCAAAATATTTCATGATCTCCAGTGGCGCTACAATGGCTTCGGCTATAAATTTCACACCGGGAGCTACTACCTCGGCACATCTTTTCATCAACTTTAGGATTTGATGTGCTTTGGGCAAGTTCTGGCAACTGGTTCCCATTTCTTTCCACAGAAAAGCTGGAGCGTCCAATCTTAAAAGATCCACTCCTTGATTGGCCAGGAAAAGCAAAACATCCATCATCTCGCAAAGAACCTGGGGATTTCGGTAATTCAAGTCCCATTGGTATTGATGGAATACCGTCATCACCCATTTTTCAAGGCTTTCCACGTAGGTAAAGTTTCCTGGTGCACTTACGGGAAAGATTTCCGGCATACTGTTTTCAAATTGATCCGGTATCTGCCGGTCTGGAAATATGTAATAATAGTCTTGATAACGTTTATCGCCTTTTTTGGCTTTTTTAGCCCACTCATGAGCGTCGGAGGTGTGATTTAACACCAGATCCAGCGTTAGCAACATATCCCGATCTCGGAATTTTTTTGCCAAGGTTCTTATTTGAGCCATGTTGCCAAACTTGGGATCCACCTTGCGGTAATCGCTAACGGCGTACCCTCCATCGTTTTCATTAGAGGGAGACATCAATAGAGGCATTAGGTGTACCCAATTCACGCCCAATTCCTGTATATAATCCAGCTTCTCCGAAAATCCGTTGAGATCTTTAGCAAAATGTTCCGGGTAAAGCATCATACCTACCCATTTTTGGTTTAACAACCAATGTGGGTCCCTTTCTCTAGACTTGTCCTGATTCCTTAATAAGGGATGTCGTTGCTGAAAGGCTTTAAAAAGGACGTCAATGAGCTCTTGAAAATATTTAGGATGGTCATGGCGATGACCATATAAGCTTTGATATAACTCCGTTATAATGCCAAAATTTGCACTTAAGCGGGTATTGAAATCCCGAAAATCCCCCACATCCAATTGCGGAGGCTGTGTCTGGTAACGGTCCAGTAGCTTGTTCAGAAGGTTATGTTGCTGGGCATCGTACATTCGAATAAGACAAATTGCAGCACAATATACAGGTTAGTTTAGAACCTACAATAAACTGGAACTAGCTTTTTACATCTCAAAAAACGCGATTTCGTCCCAAACATTGCATTCATTAATTTTGTTAAAATATGGCACAATGAAACTGAAAAAATTGTGTTAATATGGCAAACGCTTAAACTTAAGGGAATAAAACGGTTATGAAATACGTGCTTTTAGTTGTAGTGATGCTGGGGACTTACTCGTGGGGTCAAGCACAATCCAACAAAAAAAAGAAAAAATCCGAAACTCAGCAGCAGATCCAAGCGGCTCCCTCCTCCCGGGATCCCGGAAGTAGTAGTAATATATTCAAGGGCGAACGCAAAAGAGTAAAAAGCAACTCCAAAAACAAATACGGAGGGTTGGAGGCAAAGGCTATTCAGGATTATCAGCAATTAAAAAAAGCCAACGCTAAAAAGTATAGAAAAATAGAACGTATTAAGGACAAGCCGCAATATTCGGATCCTTCCTACTTCGGTCATAAAAGGAAACCTAAAAAAAGACCCGTGGGTAAACGCAAGCTATGCAAAGAATGCGGTATCGTACACTAATATCAAAAAGCCATTGATCAGTGGCTTTTTAATTTAGTACCTTAGTTAAAAAGGGTTTTATTACATGCACTCTTCTTTAATACAGCAATTGCTGCACCCCAACTTAACTGCCGTAGAGCTGGACCATGCGCTAAAAATGGCCAAAGATGTAAACATCGGAGGCCTGTGTCTGCCACCCTTTTGGATTAAGAAAGCACGCCGGGATTTGCAAGAAACTGGCATTTCCCTAATAGCCGCTGTTGGATACCCTCATGGCTATCAGATGACAGAAAGCAAGATCCAACAAATTGAATTGGCCTTGCACCATGGAGCCGACGAGTTGATGATCGCAGTGAATCTCTCCGCTTTTAAATCAGGGATGTCTTGGGTCAAAATCGAACTGGCCAAGTGTGCACATATCATACATCAGGCTTCGGGAATCATGACTGTTATGCTTAATCTGGATTTTCTTGATAAGCGGGAAATCCAACAGCTAGTAGCCATCTGCAAAGATGCCGGTACAGATCAAATTAACTTTATGGCAGTCCACTGCAACCCTCCACAAATACAAGAAATGCGGCAGTGGATACCCCAATCTATAGGAGCAGGAGTTTCCCATATGGAAATGACCTGGGAGGATTACCAGTTTTTGCAAAAGCAGGGAATAGATCAGATCATGGCTAAGAATGTGTTGCGGGTCATACAAGATTACCGAACAGCATGACTCATTACGACATTCATATTTACGGAAAAGTCCAAGGTGTATTTTATAGAGCCAACGCCATGAGAACCGCCTATGAGTTAGGGGTAATGGGCTGGGTTAAAAATGAGGATGACGGGTCGGTAGTGGTAGCCGCTGAAGGATCAAAAGACAAACTGGAAAAGCTGGTGAAATGGTGTAAACAAGGCCCTTCTTTTGCCAATGTCCAACAGGTTATTTACTCGGAAGGGCCACTGGAAAACTTTAAAGGGTTTCGAATCATTCGATGATCAAACAGATAGCCTTTTGGCTTTTTTCCGGAATAGGGGGTTCAATACTGCGCGATCCAACAGGGCCAATCCCAAGACTCCATAAATAAGCAACATGGCATTGGTCAACATGCGTTTGGTCAAAACACCTTTTAAAAAGGTCCACTCCTCCATTAACTGATAATTACCCATGGTGGTTTCCAAGGGTTCCAAGCTGAGATATCCGGAACTGAACAATGAGATTATTGCTACTAACGCGGTGACTATTCCGCTCACTATAAAAAACTTGGTCCCGGAAAAAATACTGGAACTGCCCATATAGTCAAGTTGAGGGAGTGCCCGGATCTGGTCCATTATTTTATCACTCAAGTCTTCCGGGCTGTGCTCTAAAGAAAATTTAGCCATACTTTGATCAAGCACCAACAATTCATCATAGCGCTGCCTGAGAACCTTGTCTTCTCGCAGTTCTTGCTCGATCTGCTGCTTCTGAGACTTGCTGCAGGAACCGTCTAAATAATCAAATATATCCTGATCCGTAAATCGACTCATAACAATGAAGTTACTTCTCTTTTCAAAATTTTTCCCAATGTATCGGACAACCGTTTTCTGGCCCTGAATAATTTCACTTTCAAAGTATTAACGGAAATACCGGTAATTTCTGACATTTCTTCTAAACTTAATTCCTTAAAGTAAAATAATGTGAGCACGGAAACATCGTCGGGTAGCATAGTGTTCAGAGCCAACTGCAGGAACTTCTTTTGTTCCAGATGCTGATACTCCTGCATTTTACTGATCTCACCCACACCAATTACCTTGTAGTCCTCCAGCGTTTCCATGGGAATTTTCTTTTTTCTCTTATAAGAAATGGCGGTATTCAAAACTACTCGATACAACCAGGTACTGAATTTCGAATTACCCTGAAAGTTGGAGATCCCCTTATATACCTTAACAAAGGCGTCTTGAGCAGCCTCCTCAGCGTCCTCACGGTTGCCCAGCACCCGGATGGCAATGGTATAGACATAGTCTTTATACCGTTCCACCAACGTGCGGTAAGCGGACATACTGCCTACCTTAACCTCTTGAATCAAATCAATATCCGTCTTGATGCTACCCACTGTTTTTTTTGACGCTCTTGACCTAAGCTTGGTTACAGGGTAAAAATTTATACCCAGCTGTAACCAGTTTCACATACCCGGCGTCCTACTATCAAAATCAATTGCTATTTAATCTTATTAATTATGGTAGGTATATTAGTTCCAATAATAATTTCGCTAGGGGCGTTCGCAATGATCGTCTTTATTCGAAAATACGAAAACTCTGAAAGACTTAAAATGATTGAGCACGGTATGGACCCCACGGCTAACCGACCCAAAAAAGCTGCTGGCGGACTTAAGTTTGCCCTAGTATTCATCGGTATCGGTATCGGTTTGTTAGTGGGCAGCATCCTGGATTCGGCAGGAATTGTGTACGAAGAAGTCGCCTATTTTTCCATGGGATTCATATTTGGAGGCCTTGGTCTACTGGCGGGCTATATAATCCAGACAAAACAGATGCGTGAGGAAGAGGAACGGGAGAAACAACAAGGGACGTCGGTATCGTAGGTTGGTCTCCTAGCGCACTTAAGTTTAAGGCACCAAAAGGTGCCTTTTTTATTCGACTGTTTCCAGCCCGGGGTATTGCATATTGAGGCTTCTTAGGGTCTCTACGATGGTTTTGGCTACCAGATATTCCTTATACCAGTTCTGGTCGGCCGGCACAATGGTCCAGGGAATCTTGGGGCCGCAATTTTCAAAAACTTCACCATAGTACTTACGGTAAAGTGGCCAATCTTCAGCCGTTTTGAGATCGTTGGGGTTATATTTCCAATGTTTCCTAGGGTTACTCAGCCGGTCTTGAAAGCGTTCCTGTTGTTCCTCTTGGGAGATATGCAGATAGAATTTAATAATCTTGGTACCCCGCTCCTGGAGCAGCTCTTCAAAACTATTGATAAGACCAAATCTTTTATTAGCGGTGGCATCGTCAGTCAACCCCAAAACACGGGTTACCAACACGTCTTCGTAGTGGGATCGGTTGAATATTTGAATCAAACCTTTTCGGGGGGTATGTTGGTGCACCCTCCATAAAAAATCATGCGCCAATTCCCTTTCGGTAGGTACTTTGAACGATTTCACTTTAACACCTTGAGGGTTCACCGCGCTGAACACTTCCCGAACCGCACCGTCCTTACCACTGGCATCCATGCCTTGAAGGACTACCAATAGGCTCCATTTGTCCTCTGCAAACAACTTATTCTGCAGCTCCTCCAGCTCATCTATCAGCTCTTTGGTCTGCTGCTTAATCTCTTCTTTATCTAAATTTTCGGGGGCTCTGGTAGGGATTTTCTGGAGATCGTAAGATGACATTTTTAGTTATTTTTTACCAAAAGTGTGGTCTCAATCTCAGATATCTTCCCCACTCGTAGTATTTGTTGATTTTCATTGTCGAATTCCATAAAGTCGTTGATGTGCAGTAGGATCTGCTTGCCTTGGCCGTCCTTGAAGACACTCATAAATCCCGCATAGGCTTTCTCCGGGCCTCCCATGCTTTCATAATCGCGTTGTTGCATAGAGTGCAAGTGGTCTACGATTTGTTGGAAGAGCTCAGGGTCTAAAGATCTCTTCTTAAATTCTTTCATACCCTCATCGGTTGACCTCCACCAGTAATAGCATTGGTTTCCTTGTCGAATTCCCAGAATGGTGGTGCGGCCGGCCGAGGGAAAAGTGGGATGATCCAACAAGAAGGTCTCTTGGGGTAGCTTACTTAGCTCCCCTTCGATAAAACGGATTATATATTGGCTTTCCGTATCGCGATCGGCCAACCAAGTGAAAATTGTCCCTACCGAATGGTCCCAGCGTATTTGGTTTTGGTTTAGCACCGATTGATAGCTAAGATCCCAGTTTTGTTCAATCACCGAAGGCCCCTGCTGCCCCAGTGCGCCCACCACGGTAAAGCTTATAAGATATAGTAAGGATGCTAGTCGCCGCATATGTTTCAATGGTTTAATGGTCGTTTTCTAAATTCACTGGCTCGAATGAGGTAAAAACCTCGTCGGGTAACGTTTCGAATACCGCCAATTCACTCAAATCACGCTCTCCCCGGTCATCTGAAAGTAAGATACTTCCAAAATCTTGATAATTTCCCCAGGGCAATATGAAATTTGCGCTGTCTTGATCTGATTCCCGGTAGTATGCCCATTGATTGACCAGGTTATTACTGGTGTCTACATATACCAGATATTTATTCTGGGGAGTCACCCCCACTCCTTGAAAGGTCAACTCCAGAACATGGGACATGGTTCCATCCAATGTTTCTTCTATTTCCAGGTACCTTAAGGTGACACCGGAGTCCTTCAACTTAAAGGGCATTACCAACCAATAGGAATCGTTGATCCAGATGTTCTTCGCTCTTTCAATATACTTCGCCAGGGAATCAACTTGGGTGATTGCTTCACCTTGATGCAACACTTTACCGCTTAGATCATTTACATTGACTAGATAAACCGAGCTGTCTGGGAAATCGATTCGAACACGGCCATCCTGCTTGTCCCATATTAACTTCCGGGCGCCGAAAAAATCCCAGGCCAAATAGCGGGTTTGGTCCCAGGCTGTCCGGCCTCCCATGGATTCCATGACCTGATCAGCCACAGCAATGGCCTTTGGATGTGAATTGATGGTGTCGAAACCAGCAGCCGCAGGATTACCATAAGCATCGATTGCGGAAACCACCGCCTCATCTGATACCCTCTCTTTCGGAGTGCAAGCCATCACCATCCCGCATAGAATACATGTGAAAAAGAGGCCCTTCAGCTTATTGTAGTCCGTAATAGTCATATTAAAGACAGTAAAAATACAAAAAAATAGCATAGAAAGCGAATTCTATCCCCAGTTGTTCAGGCCCTGGATTATTTGTACATTGAATATGGACCGATCCCTGAAAAAGCTCCTTAGTCATTGAAAAAGCTCTATTCAATAGTCTGTTTCCTGTGCTTAGCTGGCCTGATTCCCATAGCTACCCTGGCCCAGAATGCCTTTGCCACTTTGGAAAATCTCAACATTGAGCATGGGCTATCACAAACCAGCGTGAGCTACATTTTTCAAGATAGCAGGGGCCTGATGTGGTTTGGAACTGAGGATGGTTTAAACAGTTACGACGGCTACCAATTCACTCATTTCAAGCATAAGCCCTATGACACTACCAGCTTGGGTGCCAGTGTGGCTTCCAGAATCCTGGAAGATTCCTCACAGAATCTATGGGTGGGAACCAGCAATGGTATCAATAGGCTGGATCTGCATACTCATAAAATTACTCGATATCCTCTGGCTGAAGCGCAGTATCCCGGTACTGGTGCAACCTACATCATTGATATGATCATGGATGACCAAGGAAAAATTGTGATTGCCACGTACGATGCCGTATTGCATTTCGACCCTGTTACCGGTAATTACCAGATAAAAAATGAACTGTCGAAACGTGCTCCCTTAGCATTACGAAAAAACAATTCGTTGCTGCGTATCTCACCCGGTTGGGTTTGGCTAGGGCATGAGAGTGGAATCACTGTTTATGATCTCGGTAAAGACTCCGGTGTTCCTTTATCCGGAAAGTTGGCGGGAGCAATCGAGGGGAAAAGGGTATATAAACTAAAAATGGACCAACAAAATAGGGTTTGGGTTTCCACTAGCGAGGGGCTTTTGCGGTATGATCCGGAAACTGAAACCATTCAGCATTATCCCCTGGATCCGGTCCCTGAGTTAAGCAAATATGGGGTTATTGACCTGATACAAGACCGCAACGGCTACTTTTGGCTGGGAACATACCACAATGTACCTTATGTACTTAGACCCGGGGATGGCACTTTCCGCCCGCTAAAAGTGTCCAATGAGATCGGAGCTTTCCACTCCATACCCAGCATCTTTGAAGATGACAGTGGCATCATTTGGATTGGCGGCTTTCAGGGCGTGCACAAATTTGATCCTAATCGTTGGAAATTTCAACATTTCAAGGAAAGCGAAATCGTTGACGGTTTGAAAGACCTCCTTTCTATCAGATCATTTACAGAGAAGCCGGATGGTACTATTTTAATAGCTTCTTCCGGCGAAGGACTCCACCACTTTGATCCCCAAACCAAGCGGTTAACCGATCTCAATCACCATTATCACCAACTACACCCCCGATACCACGAAAATATCAAGAGTTTACTTTGGGATTCTCATGATTATCTATGGATCGGCCTATGGCATGAAGGCCTTCTGCGCATTGATCCAAATACTGGAGAAGCTAAGCATTTTGGGGATGATATACTGCCTAGCCTGGCGATAAGGTATCTGATTGAGGACCGTAAAGGAAGTGTCTGGGTAGCCACCTATGGAGGTCTGTTGCGTTTTGAAACTGAAACCGGTGAAGTGAATCTTTATCAAGCCTCTGAGGATTCCCTGGGTTTAACGGATTCGGGGGTTCAAGTAATGTTTAGTGATTCCAAAGGTGACCTGTGGATAGGAACTACTAAAGGAGGACTGAACAAATTCGACTTATCGACGGGCACTTTTGAGAAGTATTTTTACCATCCGGATGATACCTCCGGGATTAGTTATAATTATATCACCTCTTTTGCAGAAACTCCTGCCGGCACCTTATGGATAGGTACCTATGGAGGCGGCCTGAACAAGCTTCACATACCCACCGGAAAAATCACGCATTATAACACATCCTCTGGCTTACCTAATGATGTGATCTATGGCCTACTTACAGACCGACATGGCCAACTATGGATCAGCAGCAATGCCGGGATCACTGTTTTTAATCCTCTTACCGAGAACTTAAGGAATTACGATGTACAAGATGGCTTACAGAGCAACGAATTTAACTCAGGGTCATATTTCAGAAGTAGTAGCGGGCAGTTGTTTTTTGGAGGTGTTAATGGATTTAATGCTTTTCATGCAGACAGTATTACGGATAACCAACACACCCCAAAGCTGTTGTTCACAGATTTTCTAATACACAACAGAAGTATAGCGCCAGTCCCGGGATCCCCGCTTAAGTCCACTATCTCACATACCGACAAAATTGTATTGAGTCACCATCAGGCGGTCTTTTCTTTTCAATTTGCCGCGTTGAATTATACGGATCCTCTAAAAAACCAATACGCCTATCAGCTAGAGGGGTTCGACCAGGACTGGCAGTATTTAGGCACTCGCAACTTCATAACCTTCACCAACATCGATCCCGGTAAGTACACCCTGAAAGTAAAAGGCAGCAACAACGATGGTATCTGGAACGAGTCGGGGCTCAGCATGGATATTGTGATATTACCGCCCTGGTGGCAAAGTCCCTGGGCCTATATACTGTATGGCGCTCTCATCGTGGCAGGCCTGGTCTATTGGCGAAAAACCGTTATAAATAGGGAACGGTTAAAATCACAATATCAACTTGAACACTTAAAGCTGGAGAAGGCCAGGGAAATGGACCGGCTTAAGTCTACCTTTTTTGAGAATATTTCGCATGAATTCCGCACTCCACTAACCTTGATCCAGGGACCGTTGGAGTCGATTTTCAGAAAAGGGGTGCCTAAGGAGTTGTCGGCACCCTACCAGGTTATGATCAATAACAGCCGGCGACTTCATGAACTGATCGATCAGCTCATGGATCTTTCAAAGCTGGAGGCTGGCAAAATGAAACTGCAGCCCAAATACAGTGATCTGGTACCCATGGTAAGTTCTGTCTTTAAGATGTTCAGCACCCAAAATGCTGATCCTAACATTAACATGGAACTTGACATTCAATGTAAATCGTTGTGGACATTCTTCGATACAGATAAGATCCAGAAGATCCTGTACAACTTAATCTCCAACGCCTATAAATTCACCAAGGAGGGAACTGTAAAACTGGAGTTGTCAGAATCCCATGACGAGGCCCGCATTATGATCTGCGATACCGGACCGGGTATCCCGCCCCATCTCCAGGAAAAGGTTTTCGACCGTTTTTACCAAACCTCATCGAGAGATTCCATTCATCAGGGAACAGGTATCGGGTTGGCGCTAACAAAAGAGCTAATTGATCTTCATCAGGGCCGGATCACCTTGGAAAGCCAGGAGCAACAAGGCTCTTGCTTTACTATATATCTACCCATAAAAAAACCCCCAGCAACGAAGTCCCATGCACAAGAGCCATCCTCATCACCACATTATGAGTTACCGCTATCCCCAGTAGGAGAAGAGCAATGGAACAATTCCAATGGGGATCATCAATTCAAAGTTTTGGTGGTGGAGGATCAAAAAGAACTCCGAGGATTTTTAAAGAACATACTCAGTGAATATTATGAGGTGACGGTGGCTAAGCATGGCCTGGAAGGATGGGAAAAAGCCCTTGAAGATGTACCGGATATTATTATATGCGACATAAGAATGCCAGGTATGGATGGCTTTGCCTTATGTCAGAAACTAAAACAGGATAGGCGCACCAGTCATATCCCGGTGATTTTATTAACCGCCAAATCATCTAAGACACACAAGCTAAAAGGACTGGAAATTGGCGCTGATGATTACTTGACCAAACCTTTTGACGAAGACGAGCTAATGGCTCTGTTAAGGAATCGGATAGCCCAGAGAGAAACATTACGTCAACAATTCAGTCATTCCCTTTATTTGGAACCGGCAAAATTAGCGCTCACTCCCCTGGACCAGCAATTCTTACAACAAGCCTTACAGGTAATGGAGTCCAATATGGACAATCCTGAATTCCGCGTGGAAGCCTTCTACAGGGAAATGGGCATGAGTCGTACCCAAATGCATCGTAAGCTCAAAGCGCTTACCGATCAGTCAACTTCTGAATTCATGCGCTCCATCAGGCTTAAACGGGCTGCTCAATTATTGAAGGAAAACCAGGGGAACGTCTCTGAAGTCTCCGATGCCGTAGGGTTCAACCGGGTCTCAACTTTCATTCGCGAATTCCGAAAAATATATGAGGTAACCCCACTTCAATATCGTAAGGAGCATTTTATACAGCCGTAAAATCCCTCTTTATCCCCCATTTTGGAACATTTGCACCATTTTCTGAAACATTTGGGCAACTGGTTTTATTCATAATTTTCGATCTTTTTTCCAGGTATTTTCCTGAACACTAAATCAGATAACATGGAATCGAAAGACGAATTTAAGATCATTGGTTACTTTAGATTTCTGCTGATCATCCGCGCACTGGCACCTTTGTTTTTTATGGGTGTCACCCTGTGGGCTATCTCCACGCCCTATTTTGAGTTATCCACTATTGGGCCGTTGATTTTACTTGGCTTAGCTGCATGGGCCTTTTTTGAAGCCCGCAGTTTGTTCAAGTGGTACAACTTTTCCGTAGGTATTTCCGATCAATCCCTTTCCGTAGGCACCCGGGATTATAACTGGGACCAAATTGATAGTGCTTGGGTCCAAGACGCATTTCAATTCCAAACCTACATACAAGTCACCACCAAGGAAGGCGAGGAGATTAAAATTCCTGCGGTAATCCAAAAGAATAGTTTTGTGCGGAATGCCTTGGAAAAACGCATAACCAACTTCCAAATCAAGGCTAAATGAAATTTCTAGCATATCTAGCCCTAATAGCGGTTGCCAGCGTGGTAGGTTGGCTGATCAGAACCTACATAAACAAACGGGACATTGCCAGCTTACCCGAACCAATGGAAAGAGTACGGCTTATAAAGGAACTGCGAAAAAGGCGGCAACAAGGCGAGAACTATGATCAATGCTACCAGTACCTTCGGTCTCAAGGTCTACGCAAAGGAGTGGCGGAGGGCATGCTGATCGATGTAGAATCGGAGCAGCCTCCTGACATGGAAAATACCAATACCTTGATATGGAATGATTGGACCTGCGAATACCCTGGCAATTGGAAGGAAAAACCCGATGAGGACTTTGCCGATCATTTGGCAGTTAACCTGGAAGGCATCGGAGGGTCGGCCATTATATTTTATCGTCATCCGGATATTAAGGGTAACGACCTCACAGAAGTGCAAGCAGCATTGTACGATAACCCTCAAGTCAAGGAGTTCAATGGCTGGGGACCCCTTGAGGGAAGAGGCTCGCGTATCCAGGGAATCCAAAAGACCTACAAACTGGCCATGGAAACTATGGTATTCGAAGCGGCGCCTCCCATTCATTTGGTAATCCTACAAATCACCATCATAGAAGAGGAACCAGGAGCCAGTCAGGCTTTTGACCTTATCGAAAGCAGTTTTAAAACCGTAAAAAACCACCAGACCTATGAAAAATAAATCTCGATTTCTGATATGCTGCATATGCGCTATGCTATGGAATACAGAAGCCATGCAAGCTCAATTTCAAATGGATGAAGGCTTTTACATTAGCCTTGGCGGATCATACCAATCGCTGGGTGGCGATTTTGATGGAGAAGCCGTTCTAGTGGCGCCGCAGGATGTTTTTCTGGTTCCTGAGGTGGACCCCGCAATTGGAGTCGGAGGTAAAGTGGGCATGAGAATGGAAAATGTAGCCCTGGAGCTTAGCTATTATAGAGGCAAGCACGATGTAAACTGGGTAGATGCTGCCGGTGAGGCCATTCTTCATCTTTGGAGCCTCAGCTTTCAATACTATTTCGTTTATGAAAAACCCTTGCAACCTTTCCTGCAAGTGGGTTGGTCACCAGTTACGGCGCTAAGAGTACGAGACGGTGCGGCCCTGGTGACCACCATGGAGGTAAGCGATGCCATCTTTATAAGCAAGATAGGGAATTTTAATGCCGGCGGGGGGTTGGCTTACTATTTGTCTCCGAAAGTATTTGTTCATGTGACCGCACTCTATTACCGGCTGAGCTACGGCTCTATTGAAAGCGAGGCCGAACGGGTAGCAATTGAGCTGGAAGAAGATCTGGTCGCCAACGAGTTCAATCTGCAATTTGGCATTGCTTATACATTTTAAAAACAAAAGGAAAATGAAAAATTTGATACTAATAGTTTTGATGATTGCGGTAACCACTGATTTTTGCTGGGGCCAGTTGCCTCAATCTGTAGAAAAAGGACGAATCTACACCAGTGACGGTTTCTCGCAGGAGTTTGTTAATCTAAAACTCGAAGGAGATCAATATCTGGTTCAATCAAAGAAAGAAAGTACCCGCATGGATACCGAAGAGGTAATGAGGATCGATAGGCAATCAGGCAGTGAAGCCTTGCTCTGGGGCGGTGCGCTGGGAGGGGCCGCGCTTTTAGGAAGCCTTTTAGGGGTGAACAGTGCGGAAAATACCACCGGAATTGAAGCGGACAGTGACTCTAAGGCTGCCATTGTGATCGGACTCACCGGACTGGGGGTGGCTATCGGCGTATTAGTAGGCTCCAAGCAAAAAAAGTACGAAACTATTTATTCCCGCGACAGCAGTTATGAAGGCTCACGCTGGCAACTGCAAGTTAAACCCCAGCCTTACAGTGCAGGCCTAACACTGGCTTATAGATTCTAACCCATAAAACTGACTACTATGAGATTATTTGTATACACCTTTACCCTATTCTTATTCTTGGGCATGCTCAGTTGTGGCACCAGTAAGAAAGCCATAGAAAATGCCCCAAACGTAGAATTGGTTCAGCCTCCAAGTGATAAGGCCGTAGTTTACCTGATCCGACCCTCCATGTTGGGGCAATTGATCAATACTAAAGTGGAAATTGACGGCCAATATGTAGGCAAAACAAAGGGCAAACAATATCTGTACACCATTCTCGATCCGGGCGCACATACCATAACCTCTATTGCGGAAAATACCAGTGAGGTACCCATTGAGCTGGAGGCCGGCCAGCAATATTTCTTTGAGCAAGAAATAAAAATGGGTGTACTCAAAGCCCGCAACGAACTAGTCCGTATTGACGAGGCGGATGCTCGTATCAAAATTCAGAAGTGCAAGTTGTCTAAGGATTTTATATCAGAAAAATAATACCTGAACATATTAATTATGATACTAAGAATCGGATTATACTTCGGACTGATACTTACATTATTGCCCTATACCAGTAGTGCTCAATCACGTAAGGTGGAAAATATTACCAAAGTCGGCGCCCAGAATGTCGGGGTACTGAAATCGGGAAGCGAAGTAAAAGGCTATTACCTGTTTCATCGTTTAAGTAAAGCCCAGAAAGGAATGCGGCAGTACCGGCTAACCATCTTTGACACTGAACTCCAGGTATCAGGTACCTCGGAGTTTTCCGAATCTAAGAATATGGCTTTAGTTGAAGGAGTAAGTTCAGGTAGTACCATCCTTTTAAAATTCGTGGATCTGGTGAAATATCATAGTGTCTTAATGGCCTTCGATCACCAGGGACAGTTGCTTAAAAAAATTTCCAATGTGCCCGAGAAGAAAGATAAAACCTTTCCAATGAATAGCATATACGGCTCTAAGTACCAGTCCATCCCTCAAAAGCAACTGCACAGTACTGCGGATGGCGGATTCCTGCATTACATGCCGTGGAGCAAGGGTGCCTATCATGTTGATTATGTATCCCCTTCAGGCCAGGTATCGTGGAGCTATATCAATAACGAAGAACGGTCGGCATACCAATACCTGGCTGTTGCCGGCCAACTGGTACTTAGTACGCTGTCCCTTACCGCGGAAAAGAAAAAGCAGGCCCCCGATCTTTACCTTCAGGCCTTGGATCTGAAATCGGGTAAAGAACGCTTTCGCTTGCATATTGACAACCAATACATCAGTCAGCCTCTGACCGCTTTCTATGACCCCAAATCTGAAGCAGTGGACATATTAGGGCTCTATTACAGCCCGCAAAAGGAGGTTAACTATAGCCATAGCCTGGGATTGTTCCGATACCGAGTTAACCTCTCGGGTGAAGTTATGAATCAGGAATATGTGGCCTGGGCCGCCGATATTGCGCAAAGGCTGGGCATGAACAAAAAAGGCAAAACAGCAGATGGATATCTGTATTATCACGAAATTCTGCCCCACCCCGACGGGTCTTTTCTTGTGGTGGCTGAAAAGTTTAGACGTACCGCCGATGCCGCCGGCATTGCCATGTCCCTCTTAAGCAATAATGCGTCCACTACTAAAATGGTTGCCGAAGATATGATGGTATTGCAGTTTAATCCCGATTTAAGTTTGGAAACTTCACACACCATTGAAAAAACCCCTCGAAACTTCGATCTTCATGGCAATTATGCCATCGCTACCTCCCATTCCAACATACATATGTTGGCCCAGCGCATGAAGTTGCAAGGCGGCTTTGATTATGAATTTTCCCAGGCATTAAACGGTAATACTTTGTCCATCCATTTTCGAAGCAAAGAAAAAGAGAAGGGGCCCGATGTTCAATATTTGGGTTCAGTCATTTATCAAAGCGGTGAAATTAATGAAAGACGCTTGCCCTTGGAATGGCGTACTTTGAGGGTTTTCCCGGCGCCCGATAATCGGCTGGCGATTTTTCGCATCGATTACAAGGCTGACGTTTTGCATATCGATCTTAAGAAGGTCAATTCGGAACCCGTGGTGGATAACTAACTGATCCTGCTCCAATTAATATTGGACTTGGGTTGCAAGGCCACCTGTCGTCGAATATTTTCATTTTCAGTGGTCACTAGTTGAGGATCGTCCTGGAGAACAGCTTGGGCTTCCTGCCGGGCTACTTGTAAAAGCTTACCATCCTGACTAAGGTCGGAAATCAGCAGATCCAGCACACCGCTTTGTTGCGTGCCCATAAGATCGCCCGGCCCTCTTAATTTCAGATCCACATCGGCAATCTCAAAACCGTTGTTGGTTCGTACCATGGTTTGAATACGGGTACGGCCTTCTTTGCTGATCTTATAGTCGGTCATTAAAATGCAATAGCTTTGATCTGCCCCCCTGCCTACCCGGCCCCTCAACTGGTGTAGTTGGGCCAATCCAAAACGTTCGGCATTTTCGATGATCATTACCGAGGCATTGGGCACATTGACCCCAACTTCGATCACGGTGGTGGCCACCATTATTTTGGTCTCCGCCCTCACAAAGCGCTGCATTTCGTAGTCCTTATCGGCACTCTTCATTTTTCCGTGAACGATACTAACGGGAACCTGGGGGAACGCCCGCTTGATGCTCTCATATCCATCCTGCAAGTGTTTCAAATCCATTTTTTCGGATTCCTCAATTAAAGGGTAAACGATATAAATTTGCCTCTCTTGTTTGATTTGTTCTTTAATAAATCCAAATACCTTTAAGCGGTTGCTGTCGTATCGATGGACTGTTTCGATGGGTTTTCGTCCAGGGGGTAATTCGTCAATCACCGATACATCCAGATCTCCGTAAAGGGTCATGGCCAGGGTGCGCGGAATAGGTGTGGCAGTCATCACTAAGACGTGAGGGTAAAAGTCCCGGTTCTTACTCCATAGCTTGGCCCTTTGTGCCACCCCAAAACGGTGCTGTTCGTCGATCACCGCTAACCCCAGGCTTTGGAATTGTACAGGATCTTCCAATAATGCATGGGTGCCAATAAGAATATGCAAGGAACCTTCAGCAAGTCTTTCATGCAGGTCCCTGCGAACGCTCTTTTTGGTGGATCCTGTGAGAATGGCAATAGTCAGACCCAGTTTGTCCGCGTATTCCTTCAAGCCACGATAGTGCTGCTCCGCCAAAATTTCAGTGGGCGCCATTAACGCCGCTTGGCTACCACCCCCTATCACGGTCAACATACAAATAAACGCTACTACCGTCTTACCACTGCCCACATCTCCTTGTAGCAATCTATTCATCTGGTTACCCGACCGCAGGTCCCGGTAGATCTCTTTAATAACTTTCTTTTGTGCATGGGTTAGTTCAAAAGGCAAATGGTGGTGGTAGAATTCATGGATAAAGCTGGTCTCTTGAAAGGCCCGACTGGGAAATTTATCCACTCTGGCCAGCTTTAACTTGAGCAGCCGTAGCTGGACATAGAACAACTCTTCGAACTTCAACCGCCATCGGGCCTTTTGAAGATGAGACTGATCTTTTGGAAAGTGGATATGTTGCACCGCCTGTCTTTTGGACATTAGGGCCAGCCGATCGATCAAACTGACGGGGAGGGATTCAGTAATTTTAGGCAAAGCCTGGGTGAGCAGTTGCTTCTGCAACTTACCGATTGCTTTACTATCCAGGAATCGGGATTTTAGCTTTTCGGAGGTGTGATAAACGGGTTGCAGGTATCCTTCCTGCTGATGGCCAGGTGTAAAGACCTCCAACTCAGGATGTGCAATATTGATTTTACGACCATATCTAGAGGGCTTTCCAAAAGCAACATATTCTGCGCCGGACTGTAATTTTTTCTGTACCCATTTAACACCCTTAAACCATACCAACTCCACGCTCCCTGTCTCATCCGAAAGTTGAGCCGCCAGCCTCTTCTTACGGCCACTACCTACGGTTTCCAATTGTTTTAAGGTTCCGCGGATCTGCACGTTAGGCAATCCTTCATGAAGGTCGCCTATCTTGAAAAATTTAGTCCTGTCCTCGTAGCGAAACGGGTAGTGCTGGATAAGATCCCCAAAAGTAAAAATGTTGAGCTCCTTGTTTAACAAGGCAGACTTTTGGGGCCCTACACCTTTTAGAAATTCAATTTTGGTATCAAAAAAGCCCCTCATAATTTATGGCAAATGAGGAATTTAATGGGTCCATTCCAGGGTATTAAGCAAATGTACAATGTCCACCTTTATAAAATCAATAATGGGCGCCAGGCTATCGTTCTGGGTGGCAGTGGGGAAGTACAGAGCACCTCTTAAAAAGTGTTGCGTACTGTCGGTTGAATAGAACTGGAATTGACTGGGGACTTCACCGCTTAATTCCGCCAGTACCGCCTGATGTCCGTTAGGCGTGGTCATGATACTTTCGTCAATGGAATAGGCCTTTATCTGATGTTTGGTAGTTAGTCTGTAGGCGTCGTCCAGTAATTCCCGTAGTTTCTGCTGGTCGTTTTCAAGGGCTTTGTAAGTAAGCTGAATATCAGCCCCCAAATCTCGATAGTTCAAGTGTATCCAGTAAGGTTCACTCATCCAGGAACTATCACGTTCAATACTGGCATATCTGGAGTGCTCAAACTTGTAGGGGTATGAGCCCAGAATAGGGGTATACTCATGCTCGGGTAAATCAATTCTATTAAATCCTCTAGGTTTGGGCACAAAAGAGGATTCCTCACAAGATCCCAGTATTAATCCCAGGATCACATAACACACCATTATATTCTTCATGTCGCTAATTATTGGCTTGCTCCTGGGAGTGGGGCCATGCCCTTTTGGTATATATCCTAACTCGTTTTATTCGTTTACTATCCACTGAAACTACTGTAAATACAAAATGGTTAAAGGGAATTTTCTCCCCTACCCGGGGTAATTTGGAATGCAGCTCCAAAATCAATCCTCCCAGGCTTTCGCTTTCCCCCTTTACTTCTTCAAAGATATTAGCCTCTTCCCCGATAATCTTACAAAAATCATTCAGTGAAGTCCGGCCTTCGAATATATAGGTGTAATCATCAAGCTTGTTGTAAGCCACATCTTCGTCATCGAATTCGTCGTTGATCTCTCCTACAATCTCTTCAATTACATCCTCCAAAGTTATGAGACCAGAAGTGCCGCCATATTCATCCACCACTATGGCCATATGGATGCGCTTTTCCTGGAAATCCTTCAGCAAGGCATCCACCTTTTTATTTTCCGGTATAAAAAACCCTGGTCGCAATAAAGTCTGCCATTTGAATTTCTCATCGCTTTCGATGAAGGGCAGCAGATCTTTGATGTACAGTAGGCCTTCGATCTTGTCGATTGTCTCGCTGTAGATAGGAATTCGGGAATACCCGCTTTTATTTATCTTGTCCATCAGTTCGTGAAAATCGGTTTCGATATCCATTGCGGTAATATCCAGCCGAGATCGCATTACCTGTTTCACGGATAAGGTGCCGAAATTTACAATTCCTTTGAGAATACCCTTTTCTTCCTCGCTGGTACCCTCTGAAATGGTCAATTCCAAGGCCTGATTAAGATCGTCTACGGAAATGTTGTACCCTTTTTGCTGAATTCTGGATTCGATTATATTACTGATAGAAAGCAATACCCAGGAGACCGGCCGAAAGAAAAATTCCGCTAAGCTGATAAGACCAACAGACAACCTGGCAAAGCCCAAGTTATTGTGATTAGCATAAACCTTCGGTACTACTTCACCAAAAAATACAATAGCCGCTGAAGCCAGAGCTGTTAGTATGACCAGCACCAGCCCCTCGGTAGTTTGAGTGCCCACAATCCGCCATACCATGAATGTGGAAACAGTGATGAATGCCACATTTACCAGGTTGTTGGCAATTAAAATTGTTGCCAGCAGCCGTTTAGGTTGATCCAAAAGCCTAATGATTTTTCTTTCCCTGGGACTATTACCGGCTTTGCAACTGGCAATATCATTTTGAGTAAGTGAGAAGAAGGCTACTTCCGAACCGGAGATAAGTGCTGATAACAATAGCAACAGGGCCAGTAATATACCATTTAAGGTATAGAACAGCGGTGTTGCACTTAATATTTGGGCCAATAAGTATAAACCGGGAAAAGGATCGTCAGATGATATTTCCAAAGGTCAGTGATTCAGTTCCAAATCAAAACGGCAGGTCGTCCGATTCATCGTTGACCGGTGTGATGTTGCTGGACACCGGAGTTGCGGTTTGGCCTGCCATAGGATCCCCCGTAGTTTCCCCTGCCTGAGGTCTTCCTCCTAGCATGGTCATGTTGTCAGCCACCACTTCAGTGGTATAACGCGTGTTCCCTTCTTGATCATTCCAGGATCTTGTTCGAAGCTTACCTTCTACATAAACCTGATTGCCTTTTTTCAGATATTTCTCCGCCACTTCCGCTAAACCTCTCCACAGCACGATATTGTGCCATTCCGTTACTTGCTTCCTTTCACCGGTAGTTCGGTCCTTATAGGATTCCGATGTGGCTAAGGTAAAATTCGCTACCATAACCCCACTTTCCAAGTGTCGCACTTCAGGATCCTTTCCCAAATTACCTACTAAAATTACTTTATTTACCCCAGCCATAGACTAAAAATTCGATTGCTTAAAATTAATGTTCTTTTTTAAATTTAACTAAAATATAACAGCCTTCAAATAATTGTCAATCAAAATAGGCTTAGGCAATTTTTGCACTTCTTCCACTTCAAATTGCTGCAATTTAAAGGCCTCCTTCCAAGCGTGTACTTGTGGCTCATGCAATAGCTCAATCTCCGTAAATCGGGCGTAGATGTGTTGATGAGATAGCTGGTGTCGGTATACCGGAGAGGGCTCAGATACAGAAGCCTTAGACATGAAATCGGCACCTGGCAGGTGTTGTTCCAGGCTGGCCATGGGTTCATGTGAGGTGTCCTGTTCCAGCAGGAGGAAGTCAAAAAGTCCCTGCCAGATATCTTTATCGGTGCGCTCCTTCATCAGCAGTTGATCTTGATACCTCACTAAATAGTAGTTGAAAAACCGGTCACGAGTTTTTGCCTTTTTAGACTTTACTGGCAAGTCATTTACCAAACTGTGATGGAGGGCATAGCAGTTCTCCCGAAATGGACACATTTGACAACCTGGCTGCTTGGGTGTGCATTGCAATGCTCCGAATTCCATGATGGCCTGGTTAAAAGTGTCTGGGGCCGTAGCTGGCATCAACTCACGAGCTACTTGTTTAAACTCTTTGCGAACGGCAGGTTTGGCAATGTCGGCGGTGATACCAAATACCCGGGAAATAACTCTAAATACATTTCCGTCGACCACCGGTTCTGCTTGCAAATAAGCAAACGATGCTATGGCGGAAGCAGTATAGTCACCAATACCCGGTAGCTTCAATAAGTCCTTATATGCCTTGGGAAAACGACCCTCATGCTGTTGCACTACCATCAAGGCACATTTGTGCAAATTCCTGGCTCGGGAATAATAACCAAGCCCTTGCCACAGCCGCATTACTTCCTGCAGCGGGGCTCGAGCCAGATCCTCCACACTTGGGTAGGCCGCTACGAATCTTTGGTAATAAGGAAGCCCTTGAGCCACCCGGGTTTGCTGAAGGATAATTTCCGAAAGCCAGATCTTATAAGGGTCTTTGGTATTTCGCCACGGTAATTCACGATGGTATATTTTATACCATAAGAGGAGTTCTTTGGCAAATGCCTTATGAGGTGTTTTACTGTTCAACGTGAAAAATTTGAAGGGATCTTTTACAATAATTTTAAATTATTTGCTTTTAAATTAAGGCGGGACATTATACCTTTGTCATCCCAAAATTACTTGGTAATTAATATTTTAACCAATTTTTTAATTAAAAATAAGAACAGTGACTAAAGCAGATGTTATAGCCGAAATAGCTGAAAAAACTGGAATAGATAAGGCCGATGTGAGTACCACCGTGGAAGCCTTTTTTAGTGTGGTCAAAAATTCCATGTCGAATGGAGAAAACATATATGTAAGAGGCTTTGGAAGCTTTGTAAACAAGAAACGTGCCCGCAAAATAGCCAGGAATATTTCCAAAAATACTGCTATCATTATCGACGAGCATTATATACCAAGTTTCAAACCTTCCAAAGTATTTATTGAAAAAGTAAAAAATAGCGACCGCGTTAGAAGCCTTAACAGCTAACTAGCGGTAACTCTCACTGATTGGGGGTATGCACCTTTCCAGATTAATATTGTCCATTGCGGGAGTACTTTTGGTAGTTGGTATGTACTTTTTGCCCAAAGTAGTGGTGGAGGACCAGCAGGACCAAGATGGAGCTCCCATATCAGTCGATTCCAACACCGATGTTGAGCAAGCCCACGTTCAGGAATTGTCTGATAGTGAGGCACAACGTATAGCTGACCTCAAAGAAGGCTTTAAAAACCAGAATAATACCCAAAAAAGTGCTAGCTTTGCAGATTCCTTGGCGGGTTTGTTCACAGAGCTGAATATGCTGGACAGCGCAGCAGTATATCGCGAAAAAGCTCAGCAGATTGAACCTAGTCAAGAGCGATTGTTGCAAACGGCGGAGGCTTATTATGAAGCCTACAGCTACGCAGTGGAACTGGAGGAGCAGGACTTTTGGGGTCAAAAAGCGCGTTCTTACTTTGAGCAGGTGCTGGAAGTCCAACCCCAGCTTAGTGATGCGAAAGCCAAATTGGCGTTAACATATTTACCTCAGCAGCCTATGCAAGCGGTGGTCAAGCTCAGGGAAGTGGTGGAACAGGATCCCGAAAACAGGGTAGCTTTGTATCATCTGGGCTTGTTGTCCTTACAGTCAAACCAACTGGACAAAGCCGTGCAGCGATTTGAAAAATTGATCACTGTCGACTCTACTAACCTGGAGGGACAGTTTTATTTGGGCGTGGCCTATATGGAATTGGGTGCGCGAGACCGGGCACTTGAGCAGTTTCGCAAAGTTCAAAGTATGGACCCCCATCCAGAGATACAGGCCAGCGTAGACGAGTATTTAAAAGAACTAAAATAATATTGTAAATTTCCCAGTCGTAGTACCGGGACTTAAAGAACTTGATTATGCCTTGTGGTAAAAAAAGAAAAAGACATAAGATCGCTACCCATAAGCGGAAAAAGCGACTTAGAAAAAACAGACATAAGAAGAAATAATTAGGGGTAGCGCCCGTAGCTTCTTTTGCTATCTACATCTATGTTTTAAATAAACTATACAGTCTTGAGTAACGATTTAGTTATTAACTCTACTCAAAACGGATGTCGCATAGCCCTTTTAAAAAATAAAAACCTAGTTGAATTCCATTATGACGAAAGCGGTAACCAATTTACAGTTGGTGACATCTACCTGGGAACAGTTAAAAAGGTAGTCCCTGGGTTAAATGCAGCTTTCATTGATATTGGATACGAAAAAGACGCTTTTTTGCACTACCTGGACTTAGGTCCCAAGGTTAGTTCATTAAACAAATTCACAAAACTTGTACAACGAAGAAAAAATGTTTCTGGAAAGCTGGACCGGTTCAAAATTGAGCCCGACATCAACAAACTTGGTAAGATCAATCAGGTTCTTACCAAAAACCAGCAAATATTAGTACAAGTAGTCAAGGAACCTATTTCAACAAAAGGACCGCGATTATCCTGCGAGTTATCAATAGCCGGCAGATATTTAATTCTGGTGCCGTTTGCCAATGGCGTCAGCATAAGTAAAAAGATTCCAGATTCCGGGGAGCGGAAAAGGCTGGAACGACTCTTATCGTCCATTAAGCCTGCGAATTTTGGTATCATTATTCGAACAGTAGCTGACGGCAAGGAGGTGGCCGCACTGGACAGGGATCTAAGAAACCTTTTGAAAAACTGGCACGACGGCGTCAAAAAGCTTCGTACCGCCAAACCTCGCGATAAGGTGATCGGAGAAATGAACCGTGCCTCCTCCATTCTGCGAGACGTATTAAACGAATCCTTCGATTCCATCGTAACCGACGATGCTAAAATCTTTAAAGAGGTCAAGGATTTTATTAATAAGATTGCCCCGGAGAAATCCAAGATCGTCAAGAAGTACAATGGGAAAAGCAAGCTTTTCGAAAATTATGGTATCGAAAAGCAGATGAAATCCCTATTTGGGCAAACAGTGAGTGTAGCCGGTGGCGGTTACCTGGTCATTGAACATACCGAAGCCCTACACGTGATTGACGTAAACAGCGGTAATAAATCCAATGCCGAAACGGATCAGGAAACCACTGCGCTTACCGTGAATTTACACGCTGCCCGGGAGGTCGCCCGTCAACTGAGATTGCGGGATATGGGTGGCATAATCGTGATTGATTTCATTGATATGAGGAAAGCAGAGAATAAGAAAATGCTTTTCAAAAAGATCAAGGAATTTATGAAGGACGATCGTTCCAAATTCACGGTTCTGCCTCTTACCAAATTCGGATTGATGCAAATAACCCGGCAAAGGGTACGTCCTGAACTCACCATTACCACTCAGGAGACCTGCCCTAGCTGTCAGGGAAGCGGAAAGATCAATGCCTCAATTTTAGTTTCGGACCAGGTTGAAGAAAATCTGCAGCATCTGCTAAAGAAACAAAATGAAAAGCATATAACTGTTGCCGTGCATCCATTCCTCTACGCGTATTTTACCAAAGGACTGATCAGTGAACGTATGAAATGGCTCTTTAAATACAACAAGTGGGTGGGAGTCGAACAAGATTCATCACTAGCCATTACAGAATTCAAGTTCCTGAATAAGGAAGGGGATATAATTCAACTTGAAACGGCCTAAAACCGCACCGTAAAATCCAGGCTTAACTGATCATTCTTGATGCTGATAGGTGCATCGGTTGGGGTTTGTGTGGATACCACATCCCCTAAACCCCGATAGTATACCAGGCCCAACGACATGGTGGTACTGGTACCCATAGTGATTTCCAGACCCGCTCCTAAAACTGCCGATAAATTGAAGGTATTGAATTTGCGGATCAGCATTTGTTCGGGACTTTTGTCTTTCTCATTTATTTTCACTCCGAAAACGCTTCCCACCTCAAAATAGAGCCTTTTATCAAGGGCTATCTCATCGGTTAAAAATGTAAAGGTGGTAGGAAATTGTAAGTATTGAAGCGTATAGATTTCCCGCAGGCGTGTTCCCGACTCTGGAATGTCCGCCTCCAGGCCTACTCTTTGATTGGCGAATAAGATCCCGGTAGTAAAATAATTGTCGGTTGTTCCCAACTCGAAATCAAGTACCGGACCAAATATGAATCGGCCACCGGAGCCCGCGGGGGAAAGCTGTAAAGTGTCGGAGTTGGAGTCAATCCGGTTAAAAGATAGGTTGGGTGCTAACTTAAGCCCGGCCCTGCTCTGTGCCTGAACGGACAGTATCCCCAGGGTGCACAGTGTTATAAGCAGGTATTTTCTCATTAATTTTAAAATAAATAAATACTTTTGTGTTTATGAAATCGAACCACCTCGGTTTGGCATTGGTGATGATAATAATTGTTATTTTCAGTGCCTGCAATTCTAGCGACAAAGCACCCCCTGATGTTTCTGATATTGATGTTTCTCTGCAAATAACGCGGTGGGACCAGCAATTATTTCAACTCTCCTCCAAAGAAGATGTTACGAAGTTTTTGAATGAACACAGATTGTTCGCGGAAGAATTTTTACATGTCGACCAGTATCCACACGATAGCCTAGCAGTCAATTATCTGTTGAATTTCCTATCCAATCCAGGAAGTAAGGTGTTGCAGCAGGAGATCGAAGAAGTATTTGGGGACATGTCTCATTTACAAAAGGAGTTTCAGCGGGCTTTTCAGTATTTGAAAAATTATTATCCACAATCAAAGGTTCCGCGGATATACACGGCGGTTACCGGGTTCTCTGGCAATGATCTGTTCGTTTCGGATAGCGTCATTATAGTGGGATTGGAATACTATTTGGGCGATAGCGCCACCTATCGACCTCTGGATTTCCCTAATTACATATTGAAGCGTTACCGTCCCGAATACATTGTTCCCTCCACAGTCTTGTTGCTTTCCACCCCTTATAACAGAAGCCCTTTCGAAGACCAGACTATGTTGGCCGAAATGGTCTATTTTGGAAAAGCATACTATTTTTCTCAACAGATACTGCCATTTGTTACTGACAGTCTGCTCATCGGGTATAGCGGGGAGGACTTGACTAACGTCTACAGCAATCAGGATGTGATTTGGGCCCATTTTGTAGAGAAAAAGCTGCTCTATGAAACCAGCCATTTTACTAAGAAAAAGTATATGGACGAGCGCCCTACTACCGTAGAGATCGGCAATAAATGCCCGGGCCGTATTGGGGAATGGCTGGGATGGCAGATCGTAATGAAGTATATGAAAGAAAATCCCCAGATGTCTTTAAATCAATTAATGGAGAATGAAGATGTTCAGGGTATCTTTACTCAGTCACGGTATAAACCGCCGAATCGTTGAACTGGGGTTTTTGAGGGGTTATAATTCTATCAATCCGATCCAAAGCCATCTCTTTGGAATACAATTGTTCGCCAGCCCGTCGGGCATTCTTTTGGAAACGCCGCAATAGTTTAAGATCGTCTTTAAATGGCCTGATAAGTTCCGAAAAATTTTCAGGTTGTTGTGGATCGGCATAAACCCCCAGTTGGTGCTTCTCCACTACCTGTTTCAACCATCCTTTAAAGTTTATGATAATCAGTTTGCCGGCAGCCAGGCCGTCAAAAAACTTGTTGGGGCTGCCGGTTTGAAGTACTGGAACCGCAGCAAATGAAATATAAATAGCATCGCTTATATTCAGCACTTTCCGTATTTCATTTTTCGGCATATAGTCCAAAAAGGTCAAGTTGCGCAAGCCCTGACCCAGCGATTTTATCCTATCAAGCTCCGAACCACGCCCTGCAACTAGAAAATGTATGTCGGGATCCCTCTTCTCCGTAGACTTGGCAACCCGCAGCAAAAACTCCAAATGATTGGCTTTGCCGGCGGTTCCAAAGTACAGAATTACAAATTTACCCTGCAGATCCAGGTCCCTATACCGCTTCTTGGATTCCAGGCTATGACGGAAATACTGGCAATCGGCCATATTTGGTACTACCGATACCGAACATTCTGGCGCCACCTTTAAAACAGCCTTCTCGATATCTGGGGAAAGGGCCACTACCCGCGAGGCCTCTTGATATATTTTCTTTTCCAAGCTTCGCAGGCGCTTGATCAACATGGTACTCTTTATCACGCCCATCTGTACGGGAGCCTCCGGCCATAGGTCGCCTACCTCAAAAATAAAAGGCAGGTTGCGCTGTGATTTCAGTTTCAAGGCTATCCACCCCACCGTGAGAGGGGTGGAAATGGCATAGCAAAGGTCGATAGCCTCCAGGGTCTTAGCCTTATGCAAGGCCATTCTGGCGAATTTGGCGAAAGCATATATTCTAGACCAAAAGCCTAAATGGTTCTCATAAAATACCGGCATAAAATGGATACGTACACCATTTTGTACTTGGGTGCATCCTTGACGCTGATTGTGGGCGGTAATAACCTCTACCTGATGACCTCTCTGCTGCAGACCTTGAGACAGATAATACGATCTCAAAGAACCTCCTGCTTCAGGTGTACTGAAATGCTGATGAATAATCAGAATTTTCATAAGCATTAATTACAAAGCCACTGGCGGGTTACCGCCCAGATTAACAGGTCACGAATCCTTTAAGAGAAGATAGGATTAATGGAGTTTGAATAGTCCAATATTCCTTGCAGCACTCTGGCTGAAGGAGATTTCTGGATTTTATCCATGAGTGTTTTGATCGTTTCCAATTGAACATAATCATCCAAAAGATCTGATCGACAGATCATGGCCTTTTCAAATTCCCGATTCTCAGTTTGGCTGGTTTCCTTGTAAAGGTATCTTACTACATCATTGGGGGTAAATGTTTTGATCATAGGCGATGTTATATTGTTTCATTTTCTTTCGCAAATTGATCAAAGCATATCGCATACGTCCTAAAGCTGTGTTAATACTGACCTCAGTGGCATCAGCTATTTCCTGAAAGCTCATTTCCATGTAGTGTCGCATGATCAGCACTTCTTTCTGTGCAGGCGGCAACTCCTGGATCAGTAATTTCAGCTTTTCGTGAGTATCTTTCACGATTTGCTTCGATTCTATTGAATCTTCAGAAAACTCCATGTTGTTGAAGACATTGCTGCCATCCTCCATTATTATGGTAGGGTACCTTTTGGCTCTTCTGAAATTATCAATAGCTAAGTTATGGGCAATACGTAGAATCCACGGAAGAAACTTCCCCTCTTCATTGTATTTCCCTAATTTTATGGTATTGATGACCTTTATAAAGGTCTCTTGCATTAAATCCTCTGCTATGTAATTGTCTTTTACAATTAAGTAAATGGTTGTGAAAACCCTGGACTTGTGGCGGTTCAACAATTCCGCAAAAGCCTCCTCGTTACCGGTTTTGTAAAGCGATATCAATTGACTATCGCTTATCGAATATTTCTTCATTTCATAACCTGTTTAGTAACGTAGAAGTCTATGCCATATTGTTGCTATGTGGGGTTGGTTTTAAATAATTTTCAATAAAAAAGAATAGTAAAACTACTCAATTAGGAACTAACATGCAAAAAATATTCATCACACCAAAGGTGGGATTTTCGTTATTCCATTGATAATCAAATAATTGTTACAGTCGAAGTAAACATCAACTTACATCAACATAGTAAAATTCTGCAATTACCAATCCAAAGTTATCTAAGTTACAAAAAAAATCTCCCACGGTTTGTCCTTAGAATTACAGTTGTATGTTTTGATCTTAAATTGTAAATAATTATTGCCCTATCGTATCTTTGCCCTCTATGCAGACGGATACCCTAGCCACCCTGGAAAATATTGATCAGCTCGATCCCAAGAGGTATATCCTAATAAAGGGCGCAAGGGTCAACAATTTAAAATCCCTATCTGTAGCCATCCCCCGAAATCAGCTGGTGGTAATAACAGGCCTGTCCGGTTCGGGAAAATCCTCACTGGCATTCGATACGCTGTTTGCCGAAGGGCAGCGGATGTATGTTGAAAGCCTTAGTGCCTACGCCCGTCAATTCTTAGGACGCATGGAGAAACCGGAGGTTGACTATATCAAAGGGATCTCTCCAGCTATCGCCATTGAACAGAAACCCAATACCCGTAACCCAAGATCGACCGTAGGTACCAGCACAGAAATATATGATTACCTAAAATTACTCTTCGCACGAATTGGCATTACCTACTCCCCTATAACCGACGAAGTGGTATCACGCGATACGGTTTCCGATGTGGTGGATTATATTGGTCAACTCCCGCCCTCCAGCAAATTTGTCATTGCCTGCCCCTTGGTCCATAAAGAAGATAGAAGCCTGGAGGACGAACTGAAGGTCCTTTTGCAAAAGGGCTTTACCAGAATTCTGGTAAATGGTGAAACGCTATTCATTGAGGAAATTCTTCTGCAGGAAGAATTTCAACCACAAGAAATCAGCATCTTGATTGACCGCGGCAAGGTAATAGATGATGAAGACGAAAGATTTCGCTGGGCCGACTCCGCACAGACGGCATTTTTTGAAGGGGATGGCTTTTGCCATGTTCTGGACGAAGAGGGCCACTTGAATATTTATTCTGACAGATTCGAAAGGGATGGCATTACCTTTCAGGAACCTACATCCAACCTTTTCAGCTTTAATAATCCTTATGGAGCCTGCCGCCGTTGCGAAGGCTTTGGAAGGATCTTGGGTATCGATGAAAATCTGGTGATTCCCAACCAGGAACTTTCTGTGTATGAAGGGGCTATCGCCGCTTGGCGCAGCGAGACTATGAAAAAATGGCTGCGCCCCCTGCTAAACGAAGCACTAGACTGGGGGTTTCCCATCCACAGACCTTATAATGAGCTTACTAAGGAACAGGTCGATATACTTTGGAATGGCTATAAGAATTTTAAAGGTATTCATCGCTTTTTTAAACACCTGGAATCCAGAACCCATAAGATCCAGTACCGGGTACTATTGTCCCGATACCGGGGGCGGACCGTTTGTCCTGATTGTCGGGGAAGTCGTCTGCGAAAAGATGCCAGCTACGTGAAAATACAGGGAGCCAGTATCACAGACTTGGTACTGATGTCGGTGGAAGAGGTGATTGAATTTTTTAAAGAGCTGCAATTGGATCGTCATCACCAACAGATTGCCCGCAGGATCTTAGTGGAGATTGAAAACCGCTTATCCTATTTGTCAAAAGTTGGCTTGGGGTATCTTAACTTAAATCGTTTAACCTCCACACTATCCGGCGGAGAATATCAAAGAATACGACTGGCAACGTCCTTGGGAAGTGCATTGGTGGGGTCCATGTATATCCTCGACGAACCCAGCATCGGCTTGCACCCTCGAGATACTCAACGGCTGATAGAGGTGATTTCCAGTTTAAGGGATCTGGGGAATTCCGTAATTGTGGTGGAACATGAAGAAGAAATAATGCGCGCTTCGGATTATCTGATCGACATTGGACCCGACGCCGGCGCTCACGGAGGCAAGCTGGTTTACCACGGACGTCTTGAAGATCTTACTGATGAACACGACACTCATACCGCGCGCTTCCTAAATGGCACCAGCTATATTGCTATTCCAACAAAAAGAAGGAAATGGAAAGACAGCATTACTCTTTTGGGTGCACGAGCTCATAATTTGAAAAATCTGCAGGTGCAATTTCCTCTTAATGTCCTAAATGTAGTAACCGGGGTAAGCGGATCGGGCAAGAGCACCTTGATTAGGGACATATTGTACCCGGCATTGAGTCGGGAACTAGGGTTGCCAGGCAAGGTTCCGGGCAGTTACGATCAGCTTCATGGGGATATTGACAAAGTAACGCAAGTGGAGCTAATTGATCATAATCCCATAGGAAAATCATCGCGATCGAATCCGGTGACCTACGTGAAGGCCTATGATACTATTCGCCAATTATTTGCAGAGCAAGGTTTGGCCCAGCAACGAGGGTATAAACCCTCTCAATTCTCATTCAACGTGGATGGAGGAAGGTGTGAAAACTGCCAGGGGGAAGGGCTGGTCCAAATTGAAATGCAATTTATGGCCGACCTGCAATTAACCTGCGAAAGTTGTGGGGGAAAGCGCTTTAAAGAGGAAATATTAGAGGTTAAATATAAGGAAAGGAACATTGCCGATGTTCTGGAAATGACGGTTGAAGAGAGTCTGGACTTCTTCAAGGACCACAAGAACATTGTGCGAAAACTAAGCCCTCTTCACGAGGTAGGACTGGGATATATTACGCTGGGACAATCTTCCAATTCCCTGAGTGGAGGGGAAGCACAAAGAGTAAAACTGGCTTCTTTCTTAGGCAAGGGAAAATCGGATTTTCAGCATCACGTTTTATTCATCTTTGACGAGCCCACTACAGGATTACATTTCCATGACATTGAAAAACTACTCACCGCATTGAACGCCTTGGTGGAACAGGGCAATACCGTCATTGTGATCGAACATAACTTAGAGATCATTAAAAGTGCGGACTGGCTAATCGATCTGGGCCCAGAGGGAGGCGATTCGGGAGGCAACATATGTTTTGCCGGCACCCCGGAAGAACTGGTGAATGTGAAAGACAATCACACCGCCATGTTCCTGGCGCCAAAACTAAGTTAAAGCATCATTCATAAGCTTAAAATGGTAACTTTACGTGGTCACTTCAACCGGAAAATATGAGAAAAAAAATAGTAGCAGGTAACTGGAAAATGAACAAGGATTGGCAAGAGGCCAATACGCTGACGACACAGGTTCTGGACCTGCTTAAGGACCGGAACCTAGCTACAGAGGTGGTTATAGCCCCTCCATATGTTCACCTGGAAAAAGTCGCATCCATGGTTTCAGGAACGACAGGTGTCAGTGTAGCTGCCCAAAATTGTCATCAGGAAAGCTCCGGCGCCTACACAGGGGAAGTGTCGGCCGCCATGCTACACTCCATTGGAGTACAATTCGTGATCTTAGGACATAGCGAAAGAAGGGAGTATTTTAAAGAAAGCAATGAATTGTTGGCTCATAAAGTAAATGCAGTCCTTGATCAAAGCCTTACACCTATCTTTTGCTGCGGTGAGCCCCTTTCAATCCGGGAATCCAATCAGCAGATGGAGTATGTCACCCATCAGCTTACCGCCAGCCTTTTTCATCTGGAGCCTGGTCAAATAAGCCAATCCGTAATAGCGTATGAGCCAATCTGGGCCATTGGCACCGGTAAAACAGCCACCGCTGAACAAGCCCAGGAGATGCATGCCGGTCTTCGTCAGCACTTTGAACAACAATTTGGCCAGGAAATTGCTGATAATATACCGATCCTGTATGGAGGTAGCTGTAAACCATCCAACGCTAATGAGATCTTTGCAGGCCCCGATGTAGATGGGGGGTTGATCGGTGGTGCCAGCTTAAATGCTGAAGATTTCGTAGCTATCGTGGATAGCTTGTAAAAGGCTAATTAAACCAATCAATGTAATATTGATCCCTAAATGACCCGTTTTTATCGCCACATAGCCATTATTTTTATCCTGGTATTAAATGGTGTTGGTGGAATGGCTCAATCCTTTGATGCTTGTCAACTGTATGGCCAAGTCTTTGTTACCCAAGACCGCAATCAGGCAAATTTTAAGGTCTTTATTGAAGAAACCGAGGCGTTTGCCGATGTGGTAGTGTATCTTGAAGAAAATCGGTTGTTTGCAGACAAGCCCGGAATATGGTTCCTGACAGAAAATCAGGCCTTTGCCAATTTCAGTATTTATTTTGTTGAACAACCGGGAATGGCCGATTTCACCATATTTTATACAGACATCCTGTCATTTGCAGGGTGCAACAGGTGATGAACTACGTTGAGATTGAGATTTGTTGTAATGAGCCTCTGAAGGAGATCCTCACGGCAGAATTGTACCAGCTAGGGTATGAGTCGTTCTTAGACACCCCAGAGGGACTGAAAGCCTATTTATCCACTACTTCCTATGATCAAAAGGAGTTGGAGGAACTGATCTCTCAGTATCCACAGGTTGAAGAATTTACCAGCAATGAGATTGTTGAGGAAAACTGGAATCAGCAATGGGAAAGCAGTTTTGAACCCATAGTGGTGGATCAGCGTTGTCGGGTCCGGGCAAGTTTTCACCCGAAGTCTGAAAATTTTCCCTATGAGATCATTATTGATCCTAAAATGTCATTTGGGACCGGGCATCATGAAACCACCGCTCAAATGATCAAGCATATGCTCACCCTGGACATCCGTAACCAGCATTTGCTAGATGTGGGATGTGGTACGGGTGTATTGAGCATCCTAGGAGAGAAAATGGGGGCCAGTTACATCACGGCCTTGGATATTGATGATAAGGCAGTGGAGAATACCCTTGAAAACATTCGATTGAACCAGTGCCGAGTTATTGAAGTGCTGAAAGGAATGGTGTCCTCTTCCAAGCTGACATTAGAATACCACCTGATCCTAGCCAATATTAATCGAAACGTGCTGTTGGAAGATATTCCCAGCTATGCTAAACTTTTGAGCCCCGGAGGGCATCTTATTGTAAGCGGATTTTATACCGAAGATCAACCACCAATCGTTAACACTTGTGAGGATAGTGGGTTACAAATCAAATCACAAAGCCAAGAGAATAAATGGGCAAGCCTGATTTTGGAGAAGAACTAAAGAATTGAACATGAAGCTGCGATACCTTTTATTTTGGTTGTTGATATTTCCTGGGTTGATCCAAGCCCAAAATTATCGTTTATCCGATAAGCCTCAAGAATTCATCATGGAGCTCTCGTCACTGCTATCAGAAAGTAATGATGCCCAGCCCAATCCTGTTATAAATGACTTTGAACAACTGTGGAACAATAAATTTACCGACCAGCACCGAAAACAGATTATTACCATAGGTCAATTTATGGCCGCAAGCCGGGTGAAGAGAGGAAATTTTGAGCGCATGGTTCATCTATTAACTGAAGCATCTACCAACTCTGAAGTGGATGGCGCCGTGTTCAATAACCTGGTACGTACCATGGAACAAACGGCCAAAAGCCAAAGTGTAAAAGATCTTTTGACCTTTATGGGAGCAGCACGCACTGTACTAAACAGTCACTCACTTTTTAATACCTCTTACAACTCGCTTCACATCGGCGGGGGAAAGATCGATTTCGATTTTGCGGCCGGCGTTGCAGTAGTTGAGGAAGAACCGATAGCTGAGGAAGAACCAACGCAGGAGGTTGAACAGCAGGATGACCAGTGGTTTGACGACTGGGATAGTGATGGCGATGATTGGGATACGAATTGGGAAGCCGACAAAGAAGATCAGAATACCGACGTAGCTGCGGTGATCAGTGAGGATGAACCTCAACCACCCGTTCAAGGACCGGTTATCCAGCTAACCAACGTGGACTTGATCTTTGTCACCAAAAATGACTCAGCCATTCTGCAAAACACCAGCGGATCGGTCATGCCTAATTCAAAAGTCTTCGTGGGTAGCAAAGGGCGATTCGATTGGTCCATGTCCCACTTGGACACTAATGATGTTTACTGTGAATTGAGCGCCTACAACTTTGAGATCGATAAACCATACCTTAGAGCTAGTAACGCCAAAATGGTATACCGAGGAAAGATTTCCGGAGACGTAAAGGGAGTGTTCGAATTCCGAAGTGGCAGTGGCAAAACCCGTGACGATTCTTACCCCAGGTTTATCTCCTTTGGTGAAAATATAAAAATTGAAGGCCTGGCCGATGAGCGCTTAAGCTATCAGGGAGGATTCGCATTGAGAGGCGATCGCATCTACAGTGCTTCCTTGATGGGAGGGAATACTAAAATTGAGATTGCCGGTGAGCATGGCTCCAAGCTGAAAGTAGTTTCCAGGAGTTTCCAATTTCAAGATTCTGTAATCACCACACCCAGGGCTGCCATTACTATTGTTCATGCCAACGATTCTATTTACAACCCGGCTGTACGATTTAAGTATCGCCCTGACGACCACGTGGTAACTATCCTTAAAGATGAGGGCAGTTTCAAGAATATGGCCTATGCTTCATCTTATTTTAACACCTATTTTACTGCCGATATGCTAAAATGGGATATGGATGCCGACAGTCTGGATGTCAGCATTCTAAGTGCAAAAAATAAGATTCCTTCAAAATTTGAATCCCAGGAATACTACAACGACAAGAAATTTGACGCCCTGGTGGCTCTTTACGGATTCAATCCCTTATTGATGGCCGTGGCCTATGCCAGGAAAAACAATACCAGTGAGTTTTATTCGGACGATATGGCCAAAAAACTCGGCCAAAATCCGGAAAAGATCCGGGGGGCTATGCTTGGTCTCATGCGCGAAGGTTATATCGATTTCAACTCTCAATCGGGCTGGGTAAAAATAAAGCGCAAAGGCTTTCATTTTGTGTTGTCCAAACAGGACCGCAAGGATTTTGACAATATTATGATACCTTCGATCTCTCCTGGAAAATCCAACGCCTCCCTGAATCTGGCAAATAATGAATTTACCATCCGCGGGATCCACAAATTTTATATTAGTGAGCTGTTGGATGTGCATATTCGTCCTAATAAACAGCAGATCGTGATGCTGGAAAACCGTGATTTCCGCTTCGATGGGTTTATAAACGCCGGCAATTTCCAGTTTATCGGCCGCAATTTCCGATTCGATTATGACAGTTTCCTCATTGCACTTCCCAAAATCGATTCCATAACTTTCAGTGTAGATGAACCAGGCGACGATTTGGACCGGGATGTGAAGTTGGACATTACCAACCAATTAGTAGAGACCGCAGGAGTGCTTTATATAAATAAGCCAAACAACAAATCGGCTCGTCGTATTTATCCGGAGTATCCCATCTTCAAAGCTGATGTGGGGGCCGTGGTGTATTTCGACGGCGAAGAGATCCTGGACGGTGTTTATGATAAATCTATTTACTTCACCATTCCTGCCTTTGAGCTGGACAGCGCCAGTTCCAGTGATCCCACGGTTATTAAGTTTAAAGGGGTGTTTACATCAGGAGGTATCTTCCCGGAGTTTGAGGAAGAGCTTACCATTATGCCTGATCGTAGCTTGGGTTTTATTCATAAACTCCCTTATGTGGGATTCAAAACCTATAACGGAACGGGTACCGTATATAACCAGATCTCCATGGATAAACGCGGATTGCGTTCCAGTGGAAAAGTCGATTTCCTAACCACCACCCTGAATAGCGATGACTTTGTCTATTACACTGATTCAGTGACCACCGATGGGATGACGGCTGCTACCGAACCAGGTACTTTCAAGGAAGTAACCTTCCCGGAATCATCAATTAATAATTTCAGAATGTTGTGGTTCCCTAAAACGGACAGTATGTATATTACCTCCAAGGAAGAGCCTTTTCAATTGTACACTAATTCTGCAACCCTGGATGGTACGGCCTTGATCACTACCGGAGGTTTCTTTGCAGACGGCACCTTGTCAACTCGGGGATCGGCCTCTAAGTCGGAAAACTTTCACTTAGAAGAAAATCAACTGGCAGCCAACAATGCCAGGTTCATTGTAAAATCCTCCGACCCCAAAAAACCATCCTTGTCAGCTGAAGGGGTAACCCTGAATTTTGACCTGGAAAATAATTATGCTGATATCAAATCGGAGGTTGAAGGCACATCGGTATTGGATTTTCCTTTTACCCAGATTCGAACCTCGATAAGCGAAGCCCGCTGGAATCTGGATGAAAAAACCATAACCATGAAGAAGTCCGAGGAGGTAGACATTAGTCAATCCTATTTCTATACTACCAAACCTGAAATGGACTCACTGGTATTTAGCGCCACAGAGGCCTTATACGATATTGACAAACTGGAAATGGAGGTACTGGGCGTACCCTTTATGAAAGTAGCTGACGCTAAGATTGTACCAGACAGCAACCGGGTATTGATCCGTGAAAATGCCGCCATCGAAAAATTCAAGAATGCCCGGATCACCATGGATACTCTTAATGAGTACCACAACCTCTATAATGGTGAGATCCTGGTTACCGCCAGGCACGCCTTTTCCGGTAATGCCGTATATCAGTATGTAAATGCCACCAAAGACACTTTTGAGATCAACTTTGAGAACTTCCTGCTGGTAAGGGATAAAAAGCTTAGCGGCAACCAAGTGTTTACTATAGGTACCGGAGAGATCAAAGAAAGTGATAATATCTATATCATGCCCAGTACGCTTTATAAAGGAGATGTCACCCTGTATGCTAATCGCCGCATCTTACAGATGGACGGCTTTATCAAGCTGGATTTGAAAAATATGGCCGACAATGATTCCTGGTTGGCACACAGCAGTGATTCAGAGGTACAGGACCTGGTTATAAACGTTAGTGAGGCGGTCACAGAAACCGGACAACCCCTAACCTCAGGATTCAACATAGATGCGGATAACGGGGAGGTCTACGGAACCTTTATAAGTGAAAAGCGCAGCCCTCGCGACCTGGAGGTGTTCAATGCCCGAGGACTGTTTTCCTACGACTCCGCCAAGAGTGAGTATCAGGTTATTCATCCCAATAAAATTAAAGGCAATGCCCTGGCAGGAGAAGTTCTTGCCTACAACGACAATACTACCGACATCCGATTTGAAGGGAAGTTGAATTTGCTCTATCCCAAAACCAACATCGGCCTCACCGCATCAGGCAAGGGTAAGGGTAACTTAAAGGAAAAAAGTATAGCCTTGAACTCATTCCAGGCTTATCAATTTGATCTGCCTGTCAAGGCAATGGAAATAATGGCGGCCAATACCGATGATATTGTGGCCCGGGTAGGTGCCCCAGCCTCTAAAACCGATCAATCTACTCTCCTGTTCAAGATGGCTGATGCCGTAGGAGAAAAAGCCGCCCGGGACTACCAGGTGCGTTCGGTTAGTGAATTTGTGTCATTAGCCAGTGTTAGCAGTCAGCTGGCGCGTTCCCTGGTGCTAAACAGTGTCAACATGAAATGGTCACCCGAGTACAACAGTTGGTACAGTGTGGGCAAACTGGGAGTATCGAACATTTTGGAGAATGAGATCAATGCCAAACTAGATGGGTTCCTGGAAATCCGTAAAACTGAAGGTGAAGACGAAGTACACTTATTCTTGAAAGCCTCCCCCTCCACTTATTATTATTTTGGTTATATCGAAAATAGACTTTACGTCTATTCAGGAGATCAGCAGTTCTTACAGGAAGTGAACAGAGGCAGCAAGATAGCACGTGCTGGCATTGGTGAGTACGCCTTCACCTCATCCGATTTGGAAGGTATGCTTGATTTTATCGACCGATTCAGGAGGGAGTATTTGGGAATAGACGAACCCTATGAGATCAACACTTTCGCTGAAGAAGAGGTGCTGGATGAGGATTTTACGACTTTTGAGGAAGAAAAGTCCGACGAAGACGAAGATGAGGACGGTTTTTAAAATTGCTATTAATTAACTATAATTAGAGCGCTTTTTTTAAAAAAATCGGCACACAATGACCTTCGAAACCATAGCTATCGGTGTAGTACTAGCCTATCTTCTGGGTTCTTTGCCCTCGTCAGTTTGGGTAGGCCAAGCGTATCACGGGATCGATATACGGGATTACGGTAGTGGAAATGCCGGAGCCACCAATACCTTCCGGGTACTTGGCCGTAAGGCGGGAATCCTGGTAATGGCCATGGATGTGTTCAAAGGATTAACCGCGGTTACTTTGGCCACTGTCTGGATGCAGCTGGGTTTCGTCCCGGAAACACAAATAATCCTGGTCAAACTTATTTTTGGGATCAGTGCAGTATTGGGTCATATATTTCCCATATATGTAGGATTTCGCGGTGGTAAGGGTGTGGCAACACTGCTGGGCATGGTATTGGGAATAAATCCTCTGGCCGCAGCGATCTGCGTAGCGGTATTTATGATCGTTTTGCTACTGACTCGCTATGTTTCAATGAGCTCCATATTGGGGACATTGAGCTTTCCTCTTACGCTGTTGCTTACTGACATTCAACCTAATGACCAGATACTGGTAGTGTTCGGTTTCTTCTTCTCCATAGCAGTGATCTTTACTCATAAAAAAAATATTCTTAGAATTTTGAATGGTACGGAAAATAAAGCCAATTTTCGTACCAAGAAAAATCTCTAAGTTAATATGAGTAATCAGATTAAGTCCTACATTGATCAGCATCAACAACGCTTTCTGGATGAACTAATAGAGCTTTTGCGCATTCCTTCGGTGAGTGCGGATAGCAAGTTCAAAGATGACGTTCAAAAAGCTGCCGCTTATCTTCAAGCTGCTTTGGAAAAAGTAGGGGTTGACACCGTGGAGATCTGCCCTACCGCCGGGCATCCCATTGTGTATGCCGAAAAGATCGTTGATCCCACACTTCCCACCGTGCTGGTGTATGGTCATTACGATGTCCAACCTGCAGATCCTTATGAGTTATGGGATTCCCCACCGTTCGAGCCGGTTATTAAGGACCATAAAATCTACGCCAGGGGTGCATGTGATGACAAGGGTCAGCTCTATATGCACATTAAGGCCTTGGAAATAATGATGCAACAGGGTCAACCTCCCTGTAACCTAAAGTATATGCTGGAAGGTGAGGAAGAGGTAGGGTCTGGCAATTTGGAAATCTTTGTTCGGGAAAATGCCCAAAGACTAGCGGCAGATGTTATCCTGATATCCGATACCGCCATTATATCTAACGAAACACCCTCCATAACAGCCGGCCTGAGAGGGCTAAGCTACGTAGAAGTTGAGCTGACCGGTCCCAACCGCGATTTACATTCTGGAGTATACGGAGGTGCCGTGGCCAATCCTATTAACGTATTGTGTACGATGATCGCTTCTTTGATTGACGAACAGGGCAGGATCACCATTCCCGGCTTTTATGACAAGGTCCAGGAGCTGACAGCTGAGCAAAGAAATGATATGGCGGAAGCTCCCTTTGACCTGCAACAATATCAAACCGAGTTGGGCATAACAGCCATACAGGGGGAAGATGGTTATTCCACCATCGAACGCACCGGCATCCGCCCTACTCTCGATGTCAACGGAATTTGGGGAGGGTACATAGGTGAAGGGGCCAAAACCGTACTGCCCTCCAAAGCCTTCGCAAAAATATCCATGCGGTTAGTCCCCCATCAAGATCATCAAGAGATCACCGATCTCTTCACGGAACACTTCAAAGCTATTGCCCCAGCATCGGTAAAAGTCAAGATCACCCCCCATCATGGTGGTCAACCGGCAGTCACACCAACCGATTCCCTGGCCTTCCAGGCAGCTAGTAAAGCCTTTGAGGAAGCTTGGGGCAAGAAGCCTATACCCACCAGAGATGGCGGCAGCATACCTATTGTGGCTTTGTTTGAGGAAGTGTTGGGATTACAAACCGTTTTGTTCGGTTTTGGCTTGGATTCAGATGCTATTCATTCCCCTAATGAAAGTTATGGAGTTTTCAACTATTTAAAGGGAATTGAAACTATTGTACTATTTCACCACCAGTTTGCAGCTATGAAAGGCAACTAACAGAAAGAACCCTCGTTTAAATAAAAATTGTATTTGCTAAACTATTTTGTTCGAAAAACCATTATGATTGCGAAAAGGGGTCTCCCCATCTATTAGTTTGAAAAAAATAGTATTTCTACTGGCATTTCTAGCAGGGGCGCTGGCTTCTGAAGCACAGATCTTGCATCCCGCTCAATGGGAGCACCGTTTTTCTAAACAGACGACAACCATCGGTGAAGAAATCGATCTGGTATTCGACATCACTATCGATTCCCTTTGGTACCTGTACTCATCGGACTTTGATCCGGAACTGGGACCTATGGTCACTGAGTTCCATTTTCAACCCCACGCCTCTTATGAATTGATCGGGGGTATCCGACCCATTAACCCCAAAGAAGGGTATGACGACATATTCGAAGGCAACTATACCTACTTTAGAGGTAAAGGAGAGTTTCGGCAAACGATCAAGGTCTTGGATAAGGACCTTAGCATATCAGGCAATTACGCCTACCAAGTTTGTACCGACGTGGATGGTAAGTGCATACCCTTCGATGAAGAATTTGAATTCAAAGGGCTACGGGTACTTAGCGCGACCGGAGAAAGCACTCCAACCCTTAAAAAAGATACTTTAACGGTCCTGGATAAGGATACCAGTGAATCAACCTATGCTACTTCCGAACCGGGCCCACCGAAAATTCAGAAAGGCAGCGCATTCACTGAACGCAGCGGAAATTCTCCCTATTCCCTGCTTGCCTTCCTGATCACAGCCTTTCTGGCTGGTCTGGTAGCCCTGATGACACCCTGTGTGTACCCGATGATACCCATGACGGTCACCTTCTTCACTAATGACAAGCAGTCTAGAAAGAAGGGGCTGTTCAAGGCATTATTTTACGGGGTTTCAATAGTGCTGATCTTCACCTTACTAGGAACAGTGGTAACCCTAATTTGGGGCCCGGAGTTCGCCAATTGGCTGGCCACCCATTGGGTGCCCAATCTGATATTCTTCGCCATGTTCGTGTTTTTTGCCCTATGGTTCCTGGGAATGTTTGAGATCACCTTGCCCAGCGGATTGGTAAATAGCGTGGACCGGAAGTCTGAAGGAGGCGGTATGCTGGGAGTGTTCTTTATGGCCCTGACACTGGTGCTAGTGTCCTTTTCCTGCACCGGTCCCATAGTAGGAACAATATTGATCGAATCCGCTACCGGACATGTGCTGAAGCCGGTAGTAGGAATGTTGGGTTATTCGTCGGCTTTTGCCATCACCTTTTCGGCGTTCGCGATTTTCCCTGAATGGCTTAAAAGCCTCCCCAAGTCCGGTGGATGGCTTAACTCAATCAAGATATTTTTAGGTTTTCTAGAGCTGGCATTATCACTAAAATTCTTAAGTATCGTGGATCAAGTATACCACTGGGGCATACTCGATCGAGATGTGTTTTTGGCAATTTGGATTGCCATATTCCTGGCGTTGACCGCTTATCTTCTAGGCTTGATTCGATTTGAATCCGACGGCGCTAAAACCACTTTATCGGTACCCCGTGTATTAGTGGGGACCTTGGTGTTAGCCTTTACACTTTACTTGATACCAGGATTGTGGGGGGCCCCCTTAAAGCCTTTGGCGGGGATATTACCCCCTATGACCACCCAAGATTTTCAGCCGGCTAATCCACTCCCCGTTTCCGCTGATCAGGAATTGTGTTCTGAACCCCTGTACGCCGACATGCTCCATCTACCCCATGGGCTTCAGGGTTATTTCGATCTCGACCAAGCATTAACATGTGCTAAGGAACAAGGCAAACCAGTATTTATTGATTTTACAGGACACGGCTGCGTCAATTGTCGGGAGATGGAAGCGGTAGTATGGTCGCACCCAGAGGTCATGAGGCGCCTGCAAGAGGATTTCGTAATGGTGGCCTTGTACGTAGATGAAAAGAAAGAACTTCCTGAAGAGAACTGGTACACTTCTGAATATGACCAAAAAGTTAAAAAGACCATTGGAAAACAAAATGCGGACCTGCAGATCAAGTGGTATGGGAATAATGCCCAACCCTTCTACATCTTACTAGACCCGCAAGATCCTGAAAATCCACTGGTGCCACCGGTAGCCTATGATAAAAGCGTGAGCAATTTCACCTCCTTTCTGGATGCTGGAATAGCCGCTTACCGCAAAAATAACCTCCCCTGAATTAAAGCCTTCTCCAGACTTCTTCCAAACGAATGGAGTCGACCTGCTCATATACTCCACTCCCGGGGTTAATTTGGACATTCTTTATGAATCCACTGATGGTCCAGTCATTACCATTTAGGACAAAATCAAATTCCACGGAACTTCCCGGTAAATTAGAACCTAAGGGGTGGAAATAATCGATATGCTCCCGGTACTTGTTACCCTCTATTTGGTAAGTACCACCACCGGCTGCAATCAAATTGCCATCTTCCCCAAATGAGGCCCAACTAAAGTGGCTTCTGGTGATGTGTTTTACATAGGTGATAATATCCGGCACCTCACTCAATTCCTTTTCCGAGCCGTATTTATATTTTATCATGGTCCAGGAACCTTGTAGATCGTTGGTCTTTACCTCCTTTGGGGTACTGCCTGCGATCAGGAACAGCACTAAAAGGCAACCTGGGATAAGAAACTTTTTTACTTTCATAATGGTAGCATTTTGGATGTTTGAACAACCAATCGCCTAAGGTTGGCTGCTTAAATAATGTAATGATTTTCTAAAGAATATCCAAATGTATCCCAGGAGTTCAAGTGATGAGATATTCTATGTATATACTTGACTTACAGATACTTAAATAGGAATTCTTTTAAATAATCGGACTTGCCCTAATGGGAAGGTTTATATCGAGCTTCCTCCTTTTGAACGGTATCTATGGACAGATCTCGCCAGGAATAACGGGATGACCATTGGTGGGTACCACCGGTTGCCACATCGGCGATCATATTTCCGATAATAGGGCCCATCTTGAACCCATGCCCGGAACCTCCACTTCCTACCGTTAGCCCCCTAAGATGGGGATGCCGGTCAATCCAATAATGACCATCCAGGGTATCGGTATAGCAACACAAACGGGTGTTAACAATAGGTGCAGGGGCCAACTCTGGAATCGCGTTTTTTAAGAATTCCCTTAAGTCCCGATGATCTTGTGGAGACACCACTCTGGGATCGTGCTCCGGATGTAGCTGCAAACCCATACTATGCCTGCCAATTTTTACCACCCTATCGCGGGGATGATAGGGGAATCCATACCAGCCGGTATTGGAAATATCCGCTCCGAATACAGGAAAATTTTCAGCCAGGAAAGGCCTAGGATCATCAGGCCTTAGATGAAACACAGGGTGGCCGGTAACTCGAAAGTAAGGCTGTAACTCCGGGAGCAAATAAGGTGTGAAGTTGCCGGCACATACGATCACATGATCGGCCAAATACTTATCTCCTTCTTTGGTCAAAACTCCTTGCACCTGATCCCCCGTTATGGTGAAACTATGGGCAGTAGCCTGCTCATGAACCTGCACTCCCAGCGATTTCGCATGATCGCATAGCAGTTCCGTGGCCTTACCCGCTTCCGCGTATCCACCCAGGGCGTGGTACAAGCCATCCCGGTAGTAATTATGGTTGAATGCTGGAAAACGCTGCGAAATTTGGTCTTGGTCCAAACGTTGTGGTTGGAAGTTGTGCGATTGCAAGTTCCGCCAACAGTTTAGCTCAAATGAAAATTCAGATAATTCTATGGAATCAGGAGTTAGCAATAAAAATCCCACAGGATGATACAGGGGGTATTGAAAACGCTCATTCCACTGCAGCCAAACTTCCATACATTCAGCAGCCATTTTTAAATATTCCGTGTCCGATCCGTACTCCATACGTACGGCTTTGCTGATATCTGTTGAGGCTGCCAGCGGATGGGGAAGATGATCGGGGTTGAGCACTCCCACTTGAAAACCTCTCTTTCTTAGTGCGATGGCTGTGGTAATACCGAAAATACCGGCTCCCAACACCAAAAAATCATATCCGGATGGTTTCAAATTTATTTAAAGGTCAATTTGGCAAACTTGGTTTTCCGATTTCTCTGGCTAAATATAATCATTTGATCGCGCGAGATCTGTTCACAGACTTTAGGTTTGGTGAAGGTGTTAGTATCCCGAACCTGAAACAGTGGTTCCTTCTTAACCTCACCCTTACCGTCCACCGATACCAACACCACCACAGATTCCTTGCCTTTGGTAAAGTTATGAATTTTTAAGTCACTGCTTTGCTTATGCAAGTTCTTGGGGTTGTCGTTAAAAATAAAGAACAATTTTCCTTTTGCCACTGACAATGCATACGAGGCATAGGCTCCACCATCGTTTTTGCTCCGCTGTCTTTTGGGAATTCTCTTAGCCCATTGAATGGAACCATCGGGATTTATATTGATTACCATCAGGTCATTATAATTATATTGGACATCTGAATCGCTATCAAAATAGGGGTATCCATAGCCATATCGGCGATAGGGATATCGAAAAAGTCCATAACGTGAGTAATAAGGATATCCATAGGGATTTAAGGTATTGTAGTCACTAGTCTCCTGGATGTAGAATTGCTCGGCTACCAATACTACGCCACCATCACGTCGAATCTCCAGTCGATTCAGATCATATTGACTCAGTTCACGCCCCTTATCCGCCTTACGCTCCGACATAAAATCTATCAAAAAGTCTGCCTCAAATTCCTGATAGAATTCTTTTTTTAATTCTTTGGTTTTAGAATCAATCAATAGATAAAAGGTCCCTCTTATGCTGCGGGTCCCATGTTCGGAATAGAATCCTGCACACACAATATCGCCGGATGGAGTAAAGTCAAACTGCATGTCAGTGATGAATTTTTCGTCAAGGTTCAACAGATACTCGGTGTACGTATCGCCTTTATTATAGGCCAGTAAGTGGTATTCATAATTTGGACGGCCTTGACGCCTTACCCTTACCTGACCTTTGTAAACAATCCCCAGCAAATAAGCGTTACCCTGATTATCCACTTTGTATCTATCGATCTCATAGAGCCTGTCCTTGAACGGAAGGCTGACCTCCTTGTCCCAAATATGATTGAGTTCATCATCCAGTACCGTAATGCCGAACTTTTCCTCCATGTTGGCATTGTTTGGGGAATCGTAGAAGATCATTAGTTTAGAACTATCTCTGGATAAATTGTAGTCATAGAACCCATCATTGCTGCGATTGCGGTAGCTGACTGCCGCAAGCTTTTTGCTTTTTTCTTGTGGTTTAAGCGTTTTGCGATCGATCTGATCAACCAGTAAAACATTCTCTTTAGTAACTAAGTCACGCTGTGAAGTGAACAGATAAATTTCCCCTTTCAACTGCTCGGCGAATACCAATATCTTGCGATTAGAACCTCTTCCCAGTTCAATCTCTTCGGATTTCAACAGGTTGAGATCTTTACCGTACTTTTCTAGATAGAACCTCTGGGGCTCTGCTCTGACGGTATAGTAGCCGCTCTCGTCATGTCCGATAATATCTTCAAGAGTACCTCTTTTTTGAGTTTTTATTTCAGGGCCCAGTGTGATCTCAGCTTGAGACTGCGCAAGAACACCCAAGCCCACCAGCAGGCTTGCGGGAAATAACAACATCTTCAAAATCTGCCTAATTTTCATATTTAAGTGATTTGTGTAGTAAAATTACAACAAAAAATATTCCAATTATGATCATCAACGACCACTAAATTTTAACTATCAAACGAGGGATTCCTTACATTGATGCCAAAGCCTTGGGAATTTGCTATCCTTTACCATCATTTTTTATAGTTTTGTAACGGATTAAACCGCTATTTGTGTTATGCGTAAATGGTTCATTGGATTCACCTTGCTGTTAGCCACAGCAGCAGCATTCCTATTCAAATATCAAAGTCCGGCCGGGATTGCCGAACAACCACCGGTAGTAGTTGAAATGACCGAACAGCCGGTGGTAGAGGAAGAATCCGCAGTATCTACTTTGTATGGAATAGACGTACAGTCCAAGGTGGTCATCGAGGACGTGGTGAAGCCCAACGAAAATTTATCTTCCATTCTGAGCAACTATGAGGTACCCTTGCAGGAAATTGACCTTTTAGCAAAAAAAGCGCAGGGGATTTTCGACGTGCGAAAAATCAACGCCCACAAAAGCTACAAACTTATTTGCTCTACCGATTCGGTAGCCCAGTTCATGATATATGAACCAAACAAAATTGAATATGTGGTATTTGATCTGAATGACACTACCAATGTTTATGTTGGTCAAAAGGAAGTTGTCACTGTGGAAAAGACCTTGTCTGGGATCATCAAAACTTCTTTGTACAACGCCATGATTGAAGGGGGAGCATCCCCGGTCTTGGTAGATAATATGGCCGACGTCTTTGGTTGGCAACTGGATTTTGGCCGACTGCAGGTGGGCGATAAGTACAAAGTGATCTATGAAGAGAATCTGGTAGATGGAGAATCTGCCGGGTTAGGGCCTATCCTGGGCGCGGAATTTACTCATGAGAGTAACCCCTTCTACGCGGTAAGATACGACCAGGGTAATGGACCGGATTATTTTGACGAGAAAGGCCACAGTTTGCGTAAGGCTTTCTTAAGGTACCCCGTAAAATTTACCCGCATCAGTTCCCGGTATTCCGGAAGGCGCTTTCACCCGGTTCTGAAACGTTATAAATCCCATCGGGGCACGGATTATGCGGCACCTACAGGAACGCCTATCCGGGCTGCTGGTGATGGCATCATCTCCGAGGCTAGATACAAGGGTGGTAATGGCAACTACGTGAAGATCCGCCATAACAGCACCTACAGTACGCAGTACTTGCATATGTCTCGAATCGCATCCGGTGTAAAACCGGGGGCAAAAGTGACCCAAGGACAAACTATAGGATATGTAGGTAGTACCGGGTTGGCCAATGGTCCGCATCTATGCTATCGTTTTTGGAAAAACGGTGTACAAGTGGATGCCCTAAAAGTGGAACTACCCCCCTCGGAACCAATTCATGAGGTTAATAGAATAGCCTACGACACTGTAATGATGTCCATGTTGGAGCAACTTCAAAATGTAATTTACCCCAACGAAGCCTTTCCAATATTGGCAGGAGATTGACAACTAAGATGGATATCTGTCGTTGTATTGGGATAGGAATCAAGCGAGCTTGAATTTGAGACTGATCCTGCGATATTTATTCCTTCTTTATGGGCTTACACTGCTCTCCCAACAGGGATTCGGTCAGAAGGTGGCCCTGGTGCTAAGTGGAGGGGGAGCCAAAGGGCTGGCTCATGTGGGAGTTCTTAAAGTGCTGGAAGAAAATCACATCCCAGTCGATTACATCGTGGGTACCTCTATGGGAGGAGTGATAGGGGGCTTCTACGCAGCGGGCTATTCTCCACAAGAAATTGAAACCCTGGTTTTGGATGAAAGATTTCAGGAATGGGTGGACGGGGAACTAGGAACGGAATTTAACTTCTACTACGCCCGAAAAGAGGACAATGCCAGCATTATTAACCTCAACCTGGCAGTGGATTCATCCGTCAATTTAAATACTAACCTGGCCAATGACTTTGCCATAAATTATGCCCTTACGGAATTTCTGACACAAGCCTCCCAACGATCAGGTTATAACTTCGATAAATTATTTGTACCCTTCCGGGCAGTAGCCTCAGACATTTTCACCCAACGCCAAATGGTGCTGAAAGACGGCCGATTGAACGAAGCTCTGAGGGCAACTCTGAGCGTTCCCTTCTTTTTTCGACCCTTGAAAGTCACCGACAAATATTTATTCGATGGGGGGATCTATAACAATTTCCCTGTGGATATAGCACGGAGGGACTTTAAGCCAGACGTGATCATCGGTGTAAATGTGAGCTCAAAGGTGTTTGATGAATATCCCTATGAACAGGACGAGGAGCTCATCCAGCAATCGTTGCTATCCATGCTCCTGGATAAACCAAATGTCAATCAATTGACTGAGCAAGATATTTACCTGGAGCCCGATATCCAGCCTTATAGTTCACTTGATTTTGAAGATGTTGCTGCCTTGATCGACAGCGGATATGTGGAAGCCCAGCGTCATTTAAAAGTAATCAAAAAGAAAATACCCCAATACCGTTCTTGTGACAGCATTGCAGAGGCCAGGATCGATTTTGTTTTAGGAGCGGAGCCCTTGCGGTTTAAGAACATTCATATATCTGGATTCAAAGAGGCTCAGAAGCGTTATATACGCCGACTCTTTAACGACCAGGAATATCTAACTACCTACGACATAAAAACCGGGTATTATAAGATGATCTCAGAAGACTATTTCCAGAATATTGTACCTGGCATGGTCTATAACTCTGTGGACAGTGCCTATGATTTTGAGATCTCCGGTGAGGGCAAAAGCAGGTTGCATGTGGAGTTTGGTGGGAACATCAGCAGTCGCAGCATCAGTCAAATATTCTTAGGGGTAAATTTTACTCATTTCAACCGCTACCTGTTTAAACATTCCTTGAATTTTTACACTGGGCGCTTTTATCAATCTTTTCAAGCGGCCTCCCGCATTAATCTGCCCACCAGTAAGCCTTTTTATGTAGAACCGGTTTTTACCTTTAACCATTGGGATTATTTAGATGCAAACGAATTGATCCTTCAGGAAAAAGATCCTACTATCATTGACGAAATTGACCGCAACGGCCGATTAAACCTTGGCTTTGCCGTGGGCACCAGAGGTCGACTGCGAGTCCATGGAAGTTACTTCAATAACACCAATAGATACAGTAACAACAATATCTTTGTTTCTTCCGACACCCTGGATGAATTACGTTTCGATGGGGGCCGCTATGGAATTGACTTTTCGCGTTATAATCTGAATCGCAAACAATATGCGTCATCCGGTCATCACCTTTCCGTGTCCTTGGACCATTTCCGTGCGCAAGAAAGACTTTCTCCTGGAAGTACCTCTCTTTTCTCCGAAGAACAGAAGAAACGCAATAACTGGGTACGATTCAAGGTCCATTCCCAGCAATACTTCGGCAGCGGACGTTTCAAGTACGGCTATTTGGTAGAAGGAGTCTTTTCCAACCAGTCTACCTCCTTTGATCTCAAAGCTACCCGTATCAATGCCCCGGCATTCTCACCTATGGTGGACAGCCCCACCCTGTTTCTGGAGAATTTCCGGGCTCACAATTACATTGGTGGAGGCATACGTAATGTCTACAGTATCACCCGGGATATCGATTTTAGATTGGAAGGATACATTTTCAAACCCTTCAGAGAGTTTGAAGCGGGTGAAGATGCCGGGGTAGTATTAAGCAACGACCTCACCAAATTATATTTTGCCGGGACAGCAGCCACGGTGTATCACAGTCCCTTGGGCCCTATTGGACTACAAGTTAACTATTATGACGATAGTGAAAATCAACTGGGAGTGCTCCTGCATGTGGGATATGTCCTGTTTAATAAAAGAGCCCTGGAATAATCAATTGGTACCCAAGGGAGCTTGAGCGCTTTTGTGCATATAGGGTATGTAAATGGATATCTTAGTCCCGCTGTACTCTTTGCTCTTTAGTTGGATGTTGCCGTTAAGTCGCTCCACAGCGTTTCGAACTATGTAAAGACCAAGGCCTGAACCTGTACTTCTCTCGTTGGCCCTGTAAAACATATTAAATACCTCACTTTGAAGTTCCTTTTTAATACCCTGACCATTGTCCGCTACCTCCATGATCAAGAAATTGCTTTCGTATTTGAGGTTCACTTTTACAAAAGGCTGAGAATTATCTGGCTGAATGAAATTTATGGAGTTCTCCAGCAGGTTATAAACAATAGTGTGCAGCAGTCCTTTGTCCGTAAGCACCTCAAAGTCAACCTCATTCTGAACTTTAAAATGGATCTTTTCAAAATTGGTTACATGGCTCAATGAAGATAGACAATCGTTCAATAGTGCCTTTAGATCGACCTTGGAAGGTTGTATTTCCTTTTCTTTGATCTTGGTGAGATCTATGAGGTTATGTAGTATCCGGTTGAGCCTCAAAACGCTGCGGTGGTAGTGTTCAAAATACTCCAGGGCATGTTCATCATCCTTAAATTCGCTTTGTACTACGTTGTACAGCCCCATCAAAGAGGCCACGGGGCCTCTTAAATCGTGGGACGCCCGATAAACGAAAGTATCTAACTCATTGGTTTTATAGATCAGCTCCTGCTCGGCATGCTTGCGGTCGGTAATATCCTGTGCTACTGAAATGATCAACTTGGGCTGCCCTTTTTGGTCCTTAATAATATTGCTGGTAAGATATACCCAAAGGATCTTTCCGGTTTTGGTGATGTATCGCTTCTCCAGAGAGAAAGAATCGACCTCTCCATTTAAGAGCAATTCGGTTAATCGCTGACTTTCTGCAATATCACGAGGGTGGGTAATGCTCCAGGGTGGTAAAGCTTTGTATTCCTCCGCTGAATATTCTACCATTTGATAGAATTTTTGATTGGCTTGAATGACTCTAAGCTCAGTATTAGTCAGCATTACACTCACTGCTGCTTGCTTGAATACCGATTGGAAATTAATCTCCAGGGCTTTAAGGTTAGCTTGGGCCTTCTTTCGCTCTTTAATATCCTCCAGGCCGAAAACCACTTTGCCTATATTCTGTTGGCGATCCTTTACGGGAAACATGTTGATCTCGTACCAAACCTCCTCCACCTCAAACATCATCTTTCGGGTTACATGCATGGTATGCCCTGCCAGCACATATTGGATCATGGACTTGAAGTCGCGGATATCTTCGACTGGCAGCAGATCGTATATAGAGACCCCAATGGAGAGTTGAACTCCGGTAAGTCCCGGCAAGTGTGCCTCTGCAGTGCGATTGAAAGCCATGATATTGGATTGGGAATCCAATAAGAGCAGACTTTGATTTCCATGTTTGACCATAGCCGGAGTTTCGCTGGAATACTTGAGCATCTCCTTGGAGGTGTTGATAATCTCGAAGTTTTCCAACAGAGCATGATCCTCAATATGGGGAGGGCTATCCTGGCTTGGTAATCCGTTAGTGTCGATTTCGGGAGCTTCCGGTAGGGTAGCACCCTTTTCCAAGATGGAACTCAACCCCTGCTTGAGTTGCTCTAACTGATGAATCAGATCTGTACGATCCAAGTGGTCTGCCATTCTACTCGAATAAAAAAATCGCCTTTGGTCGTATTTGGCCAATAGTTATACGAATATAGTATTTTTAATAGGGAACTTTAGGCTTACAGGCGAACTGAGCCCTAATTTTTTCGATTTGGAATATAATTTGCTCTATCATAAAGGCATATACTTGGTGGATTTCTTTTGAATGTAAGATTTTGAGCGAATTATGGACCAGGTCATACTGTTTATTCAGTATATTTATTTGACGGTTACTTTTGCTGGGTTATAGCATAGAGCATAAAGGCTTTTATTATGGAACGAACAAGATTTCTACGAAAGGTTAGTACGTTGCTTCTTGGTGTTATGGTAGCTGTTCAGGCTTATGGCCAAGAGTATGTCCTATTTAACGATGAAAAACAGGAAGCGCCACAGGAAATGGTTCTGGTATACGGACACATCCTGGATGCCGGTTCAAATAAGCCCGTAAAGGGTCATATAAACTTCGAAAAAATGCCTAGAGCCAATAATGTTGGATTTATCTCCAACAAAGAAAACGGCTCCTACGAACTCCACATGTTGGAAAACAGAAAATACACCTTGGAGATAACTGCTGAGGGGTACATCACTATTTTTGACATTGTGGACATTGAAGATATTGATGCTGATGGTCAAATCAAGAAGGACTTTCTGTTGACGCCTGCAGCTGATGGCAACGTGCTGCGAATGAACAATTTGCTGTTTGAGCTGGGAAAAGCCCAAATATTAGAATCATCGTATGATGAATTGAATAGTTTAGCGCAAATGCTCTATAATAATCAGAAAATGAAAATCCAGCTTGAAGGACATACGGATTTTAGAGGTAATCCTGACAGAAATATGAAGCTGTCTGAGGACAGGGTTATTGCCGTAAGAGAGTATTTAATGGCTCAGAATATCAGAAGGAACCGTATTAAGCTGAAAGCTTTTGGTGGATCCCAACCAATAACCACCGACAAAAGCGAAGAGGCTAAAATGAAAAACAGACGAGTTGAGGTTCGAATTCTGTCTAAATAGGTAAAATTAAATTTTTTCACTATTTTTGGGTCCGCTTTTTGAAAAAAGCGGGTTTTAATCGGTTATGGATTGGTGAAATTAAACAGACATCATGGGAATGTTTGTTTATTTTTTTTACTTAAATTTAGTAAGAATATAATATTACTAATAAGCTTACTCGTTATGATTCGATTTCTATCGTTAGTTTTATTTTGTATTATTTCTGGATTCGCAACTGCCCAAGAGGTGCAGTGGGCGTCCAAAGTAATAGAGTTTTCTTCGGAATTAAGCCCTTTACAATACTCTGCCAAACAAGCGTTGAATAAGCCCAACGTACTACCGAATGGAGGCGAAAATCCTAATGCCTGGACCCCGAAGAATCCCAACAGGATAGAGTTTATTAAAGTTGGATTCGACCGATCTCAAAAAATACAACAAATTGCCATTGGTGAATCCTATAATCCAGGTTCTATTTCATCCATCTACGTATACGACAGCAACGGCAATGAAACCCAAGTCTATACTTTCAACTCAAGGCCTCTAGGTGAAGCCGGCCGCTTGTTAAATGTGTTCTTCGATATGACCAGCTTCAATGTGGTAGCAGTGAAACTGGAAATTGACGGAAGGGCGGTTCCCGGTTATAACAGTATTGATGCTATTGGAATTTCTGATTCGGAAGTGCCCATTAAGGTAGAAAATCTGATCAAGCTTGCAGATAATATTAGTGAGGACCTGGAAGCCGAGCGACTAGGGCCCCAAGTAAATAGTGAAGTAAATGAATTTCGGCCGCTGATCTCACCAGATGGCAAGACCTTGTTTTTCAGCCGCAGCAATCACCCTGGAAATGTAGGTGGCACCACCGATGACGAAGATATCTGGTATTCAGAGTTGGATGAGACCACAGGAGATTGGAAAGAAGCCAGAAATATCGGTCCTGTATTGAATAATAAAGGACCTAACTACATCAGTTCCATAACTCCTGACGGCAATACTGTAGTCTTGCTGTTGGGAAATGAATATTTGCCGAATGGTAAGATGAAAGCTGGTGTTTCAGTAAGTAGGAAAACCGAGACGGGATGGACCGAGCCAGAGGCTTTAGCCATTGAGAATCTGTACAACTACAGCGAGAAAGCCAATTTCTACATGGCCAATAATCGCAAGACCTTGTTGATGTCCATCGAACGTGAAGACTCTTATGGAGATCGCGACCTTTACGCCAGCTTCTTAAATGACGATGGCCAATGGAGCGAACCCCTGAACCTGGGCAATACCCTGAATACCGCCAGTGAAGAATCTGCACCCTTCCTGGCCGCTGATGATGAAACTTTATACTTTAGTTCCGATGGATATGCCGGATTCGGCGGTACAGATATTTTTGTAACCCGTCGACTGGACGACACCTGGAAAAACTGGACAGAACCAGAAAACCTGGGCCCAGACATCAACTCTGAAAATGATGATGAATTCTTCAATATCCCTGCTTCAGGTGAGTACGCCTACTATTCCAGAGGCGTAGGCACCGAAAATCTGGATATTTTCAAATTGGAGTTGCCCGTGTTCTATCAGCCTGCACCGGTGGTATTGGTTCAGGGAACCGTATATAATTCGAAGACCAACGAACCACTGGGTAATGTGAAGATCCTATATGAGCGACTTCCCGATGGTACTGAAGTGGGCTTAGCAACCTCTGATCCTCAATCAGGTGCTTATAAGATCATACTACCTTCTGGTGCCAAGTATGGATATCTTGCAGAAGCAGATGGTTATGTTGCGGTTAACGCCAATATGGATCTTAATGACCTGGAAGAGTACAAAGAGATCTCTCAGGATCTGTTCTTGGTGCCAGTTGAAGCCGGTGCTACTATTACTTTGAACAATATATTCTTTGATTTCGACCGCTCCTCGCTAAAAGACGATTCCTATCCGGAATTAACCCGTCTGATTGAATTTATGAACAATAACTCCGGGGTAGAAGTGGAGATTGCTGGTCACACCGACAGCATCGGAACCGAGGCTTACAATCAAAGACTTTCCGATCGTCGCGCAAAGGCAGTGTATGATCATTTGGTTAAAAATGGCATTGCGCCTGAACGTGTAGTAAGCAGAGGGTTCGGAGAGTCCAAACCGGTAGCGGATAATATCAACAAAGAAGGACGATCTCAAAACCGTAGGGTAGAGTTCAAGATCCTTTCCGAATAGATTAATTCGGAACAACAAAGTTTAAAACGGGTTCATATGAACCCGTTTTTTTGTAATTTAAAATAATGCCTGCTTCTATTACATCTACCAAACCCGGTCAATCACTAAAAAAGCTTTTCAAAAACCAGCAAAAAACCAGCAGACTTTGGCGGCAAGAAAGTCCCCAACCTCGTCTGAAGCGCTTGATAAAACTACAAAAATGGATTCGTGAACATCGCCAGGATATCCAGGAAGCCATTTACAAAGACTTCAAAAAGCCAGCCGAAGAGGTCGATCTTTCCGAAGTCTATATCGTACTTTCCGAGTTAAAACATGCTATCAGCAACTTGCGTAAGTGGTCCCGACCCCGCAAAGTGGAGGCTCCCCTGGCGTTGGTGGGTTCTCAATCATTAATTCAATACGAACCCAAAGGAGTTTGTTTGATCATAGCGCCCTGGAATTTCCCTTTTAATTTATCTGTCGCGCCATTGGTAAGTGCTCTGGCCGCGGGAAACACCGTCATTTTGAAGCCTTCCGAGCTAACTCCGAATTGCTCCCAACTGGTTGAGGATATGGTGCTGGAGTTGTTTGAACCCTCTGAGGTAGCGGTCTTTCAGGGAGACAAACACGTAGCTCAGCAACTGTTAAACCTGCCCTTTGATCATATTTTCTTCACCGGCAGTCCCACCGTTGGAAAAATCGTAATGAAGGCTGCTGCGCAACACCTGACCTCCGTGACTTTGGAGCTGGGAGGGAAATCACCGGTTATTGTGGATAGCACTGCCGACCTGGCCGATACTGCGGAAAAAATTGCTTGGGGTAAATTTATCAATTGTGGTCAAACCTGCATTGCTCCCGATTACCTGTTGGTAGATAAAGAAGTGGAAGAAGAATTGATCGATGAACTTCGATTAGCCATTGATCGATTGTTCGACGGCGAAGGTCTAGGTATCGAAAGTAGTCTTGATTATGCCCGTATCATTAATCGCGAACATTTCGATCGGGTAAATATGCTTCTGGAGGATGCCCTGGACCAGGGAGCAATACTGGAAACGGGAGGCATTAGCGACGACACCGACCATTACTTGTCGCCTACCCTGATCAGCAGGGTCCCCAGTACCTCACTGGTAATGGAAAAAGAGATCTTTGGTCCGGTGCTGCCTATACTTACTTATGAACACCTTGAGGAGGCCATATCAACCATAAATGAACGGCCCAAGCCATTAGCGCTTTATTTGTTCAGTCGTTCTCAAGTCAATAAAAATGCAGTGCTGACCCAAACATCCTCTGGTTCTGTAGCCATTAACGACTGCGTGGTTCAGTTTATGAATCCTTACCTTCCCTTTGGCGGGACCAATCAAAGTGGCTTTGGCAAATCGCATGGCTTCCGGGGATTTCAGGCTTTTTCCAATGAAAAAGGTATAGTAAAACAAAAAGTAGGACTTACCTCGGTAAAGCCAGTTTACCCTCCCTACACGAATTTAGTGCGCAACGCTATTGATCTATTGTTAAAATATTTTTGATCAGAGCTCAATTTTCTCCGCTAAACCCTGGGGAACAGCCTCTTTGTGCACCATAAAAGCAATCGTTTTAAGTTGGACATAGGCTTCTGACATAAAAAGATATCCTCCGAATTTATTACTACTACCCCAGGAGTTTTTGGTTAGGTAGTAGGTAATCCCCCTTTGGTCTTTAACCTTTCCTACGATGTGCATTAAATGATCGTCGGTGGTGGCATAGCTATCAAAACCTTCTTGCCTCATTTTCTCGGTAACCACTTTTTCAGGTTCGTAAGCTGCAAAACTTTGTGCGCGTTCCTGAGTGGACTTTTCCTCCCATGACTTTTGCGGTACAATAGCAATCCCATGCTTCTGTGAAAACTCTTTTTCACTCACATCCCCATCCCAGACCACCGTATAACCCTGGTCCAGGGCATGATCCAGTAAACCTTGGAATTCATCTAGCGGCAAGTTGTAGTATGAAGCGTTGGCCCAATTATCCGGTATCTCCAAAATTAACTTCTTATAATAGGGATGGTGGGTAAATGAGGTGAACTCCGCGTAATCATATGGATTGAAGCCTAGTACCTCCTGAGAATAGCTTAAGGGATCCAACTTTAGACCATTGTATTGGAACTCTTTAGGGATTTCACCCAGATAACTATCCAGAATAGCGTTACAAGCATCTTTCCATTGAGGATTGATGTTTCCTTCCTTATTGTCAACCACTCCTTTGACCAACGAAAGCAACAAATTATGCAGCTCTCCATGATGATGACGGGTACTGCCCGCCTGCAAGCCGCTATAAACCGATTCCGGCAGCATACCGTACGCTGCCACAGCAGCCATAATATCATGTGACAATCCTCCGTCGCCAAAGGTGGCATTCCCATGACGCCTTACATAGTTATCGGCCTTATGAGGATATACCTGCCGTACAAAATACATCTCCGAGAGGTCGTGCTCTCCTTTATTTTTTCTTAAAGCCTCAGATTCGATAAAACTGGTGGTTGAAAAACTCCAACAGGTGCCGGTACTGCCCTGATCCTTAACAGATGTGACGCTTATGTCTTGCGGAACTGATAGTCCATAACTTTCATGAGTTATGTTAATTTCTTGGGTGTATGCCGTGGCTGTGGTGCACCACCAAAGGATAGTGAGTATGCTCTTGATTTTCATAGTAAAGTCGTGTTATGGTATCCAGGCTACCGCTCGCAAAGGCGCTCCACTACCGCCAGCTATATTCATGGGTAAAGCTATCACCCATGACCCGGCTACCGGTAATTTATCCAAATTAGCGAGGTTTTCAAATGCCGGTATGTTGTGTTCAAATAGTACTCTATGGCTCTCAAAAAGACTGGATTGGCCATAATCGATACTGGGTGTATCCAAGCCAATAGCTTTAATCTGCCGCTCGTTGGTAAGCCATTTAGCGGCTTGGGGAGCGAGCCCGGGAAAATGAAGTTGAGGTACCGCTTGCGCACCCAATTGATCGGTACCCAAATACTGTTGACGGTCTGGCCAGGAAGCCCCATAACCGGTACGTAACAAAATAATGGATCCATTGGGGATAGTCCCATTCTTCTCTTCCCATTGCTGAAAATCCTCTATACTGACCAGATAATCGCGGTCTTTTGAGGCTGCCTGGCTTACATCCACCACCACCGCTCTACCGATCAGATGCTGTAAAGGAATAGCCTCCACACTTTGTTGGCCGTCGGCAAAATGCACCGGGGCGTCCAGGTGGGTACCACCATGCTCGGCCGATCTAAAGCTGTAGGCAGAATAGAAGTAATGGTTGTCTGTTAATCCATGAAATACGGTGTCCAATTGAAACCCCAGGGTATCGGTAGGCCAGTAAATGGTCTCCCTATTAAAAGGGTAACTTAAGTCAATCCAGGTCCCCGAGGTGAGATCAGGAGGATCCGGTGGCCGGCAACCAAAAGTGGCTACCAGCAAAATGATGTAGAGCTTAATTTTTAGGTTATCCATGTGGGTGATTTTACGGTACAGTCCAATATGCGCAACTCCAGTCGATCCGCCACCGTACGGGCTGTTTCCAGGACCTCACTTTCGTTTGTATGGGCTACAAATGGCACCCGAAAGTCACCGGGGCCCCTTAAATTCCCGCGGTACATGTGGGTTTTAAACTGAGAAGTGGTTCCCCGGCTTCCCAGCACCTGACTGTAATTGGTCTTAGTGATGGTTATTTTTTCTAAGTTCGGCAATGATTTCCAGCTGCCAAACTTAATACCCCAAACTCCCACATACTCCCTCAGTTGGAGGTTTTCAAAGTCAATTTGAGTTCCATTGCTGGCCCATTTTAAAAAGATACCCAATAACAAGATCAGCGGAGGCCAAACGAATACTTTCTGTGCCAAAAAGAACAACGATACCGCAATCAGCAGAAGGCCGATCCATCTGAATTCCATTGGAAAGTACGGTCCCAATCTTCGGTCATGCATAAATTAAAATACTAAGATTTTTGTACCATTTTGCAGTTTTTAGCACATATATTCTCCGAAACCATCAAAAGGAATTACCTTTATATGTGTATTTTTTTAGCTAGCCATGAAAAAGACCCTTTTGATCCTGGGCGCCATCATTTTGGTATTAATGGTAGCCCTGGCTTCGATACCGTTTTTCTTTAAAGACCAGATAAAAGAAGGCGTTGACGCCGCTATTGCCGAATCGGTCAATGCTCAAATCAATTACCAAAACTTCGATCTTTCACTGCTGAGCACCTTTCCCAATTTGGGCATTGCAGTAGAGCAGGTAAGTGTGGTGGGTAAGGACCTTTTCCTGGGCGATACCCTGATTTCCACCCATCAAGCCCAAATAAGAGTTGGGCTGGGAAGTGTACTTTGGGGTGACCAGGTAAAAATAAAATCTGTGGACTTACTGCAACCCAGGATACTAATAAAGGTTCTGGACGACGGTACTACCAATTACGATATAGCAAATTCCTCCGATAGCACTGAGCAAGAAGATGGCAGTTATAACATCAAAATAAACGGTTGGAATGTTACACAAGGCCGTTTGGTTTATGACGACCAACAGTCCAAGTTCTTTCTAGAACTTGATCAACTCGATCATCAAGGTTCCGGAGATTTCACCTCAGAACTTTTCGATCTGGAAACCTATACCGAGGGGCATCTGGTTACTGCACAATACGATGGCATCAGCTACCTGGGGAACAAGCACTTGCAAGGCGATGTCACCTTGGAAATTGACCTAGGGGAGAATCGCTACACTTTTAAAGAAAACAATGTATCGTTAAACGAATTTGCCTTTGGCTTCGACGGTTGGCTGGAATTACCGCAGCAGAGTGACGATATTGTCATGGACCTCACGTTTGCCGCCCAGCAGAATGATTTTCAAAGTTTTTTATCGTTGGTGCCGGGAATGTACACTGAGAATTTTGGAGATATTAAGAGTGATGGGCTGGTTGAAATGGCTGGCCTAGTAAAAGGGGTCTACAATGAAAGTGGTATTCCCGCCTTTGATCTGGGTCTTAAAGTAACCGAGGGTATGTTCCAGTATCCCGATCTGCCTCAAGCAGTGGAAAACATTAACCTTGACCTAAATTTAGTGAATGAGGACGGACAAGTGGCCTCTACCCTGATAGATATTAAGAATGTACATTTGGATTTTGGCCAAAACCCCGTGGACGGTCGTATCAAACTGGACGGCCTTGAAAGATCAGAGGTGGATGCAGACCTAAAAGCCCAGCTTAATCTGACCGAGCTTACGAAAATGGTACCCCTTGACGGTACAAATTTAAGGGGCAATTTTGACCTGTCCCTGAAGGCCAATGGCACCTACGACAGTGCCCGCAGGCAGTTTCCCACCATCGATGCTCAAATGGCTCTGATCGAAGGGTATGTGAAATCCGATCAATTTCCGGAGGCCTTGGAAGAATTTAATTTTCAGTCTCGGGTGCAAAATACCAATGGTCGCATGGAACAAACATTGATTGAAATACCCAGATTCAGCTTTGTAATGGATGGAGAACCATTTTCTGGGAACTTGGTGCTTCAAAACCTGACCGATTACCAATGGGATCTCTTGATTGACGGGTCAATAGATCTGGAAAAGCTGACTCATATATTCCCGCAACCGGATAAAACCATTACCGGAAGGGTATCCGGCAATTTAGCGACCAAAGGAAAAATGTCGGACCTGGAAGCAGAAAAATACCATCTGCTGCCCACTAGCGGCTCAGTCACGGTGAACAACTTCACCTATAATGACCCGGACCTGGCCCATGCTTTCCATATAGAAAAAGGGAAAGCCCAATTCGATCCTCAAAAAATCACCATACAGGAACTACAAGCTAACACCGGCTCCTCCGACATGCAGGTACAGGGAACACTCACTAACTACATAAATTATGTTTTCAAGGACGACGCGGTGATAAAAGGGGACCTGCAATTGACCAGCAGCAATCTGGATCTGAATGAATGGATGACCGAAAGCGGTGATTCCTCGGATGCTGCACCTATGGAGGTTCTGGAGATTCCCAAAAATGTAGATCTTCGCATCACCCCCAAAGCGGGTAGGGTACACTACGACAACATGACCTTAAGTGATGTACAGGGAGGCGTCATTATGAAGGGAGGAGTGGCTTCGTTGCAAGATGTTACCTTTAATTCACTAGGAGGACGATTCGCCATGAGGGGAGACTACGACAGCCGCGATTTGAAACATCCTAAATTCAATTTAGACATGGCTATTGCCGATGTAGCAGTTAAACAGGCCTTCAACACCTTCAATACGGTGAAGGTATTAGCCCCTGTGGCCAAGTTGGTGGACGGTGACTTCAGCACTAATTTCAATCTTAACGGCGAATTGGGTCAGGATATGATGCCGCTCTTGAACACCATTTCCGGCGGGGGCCTGGTACAGATCCTGGAAGCAGCCTTAGCTGGGGCCAATTCTAAGATCGTAGAGGGTCTGAGCAATCTTACCAAATTTTCCTCCGATGGTCCCAGCCAGTTCAGTCTTAAGGACGTGGTAATGCAAATAGAAATTAAAGACGGGAAGCTAAACGTTAAGCCCTTCAATGTGAACTTTGGCGATTATCAAACCCTGGTTTCCGGAAGCACTGGCATCGATGGCAGTATTGAATTCCTGCTAAACATAGAAGTCCCTGCTGGGGTGGTGGGCTCATCTGTCAATGAAGCGATTGCCAAACTTACCGGCTCGGACGAACCAGCCAATGACCTGGTGAAATTGAACGTGAAAATGGGTGGTACCTACAATAACCCTAGTTTTGTCTTGGGAGGGCGTGAAGGAGGAGCCACTACCGCCAGTATCGCTAAAGATGCGGTAGACCAGAAAGTAGAAGAAGCTAAGGACAGCGCACATACTGTGGTCGATGATAAAACCCAGGAGGTAAAAGAACAGGCTACCGCCCAACTGGATAGCCTTATTAATGATCAAATCAGCGACAGTACTTCCAATGAGCTGCTTAAGGAGGTGAAGGACAACGTATTAAAAGACAAATCTGTGGACGACGTATTTAATTTGTTCAAAAAAAAGAAAAAAACTGAAGCGGATTCCACGCAAAATCGGCCTTAAACATATTTAGGTGACTCAAAATACCAGCTTTCACCACTTCAAGACCACCGATTCTCAGTATAGTATTTTTTTATCCTCCCTCACATATTGGCGGTAAAAGCTCCTAATTATCTTAATTCCCTTACTAAGGGATTTTCTTAATTTATTTTTTTTATTCAGGGGTTACTTTCTAGGTGTAAACCGTATATACGGGAAATAATTACTGAAAATAGCACTTTTTTAATAAAATATTGAACTTAAGCAAATTGCATGAAAATAAAGACGACAAAAATGACCCTTAAAGCTATCCTGGTGACCCTGAGCGGGTTAATAGACCAGATTCAGCTCGGATTACACCGAAAAGGGCCCATGCAATTGCAACCGGTTTATACTAGGAAATAGCATCAACAGAGACGACGACATACACTATTGAATGATTTCCGTTTTAAAAAGGCGCTGTTGAAAGTGCCTTTTTGCCTTTTATTGACCACTAGACACTAAAAGACCATGAACACGCGCAGTAAGATGATCAACAAATTAGAGCACATCGAAATCAGAATGGATGCGCTCAGAGAAATACGTCACATCAGGAAACTAAGCCCCCAAGAAGTCCGTGAATGGGAAGTTTTGAATTTTGAGCGTCAAAACCAGGATTTCAAATTAAAATATCACGATTTGAAAATGGCCAAGCGCTTTGAAGCCACGGAACGATATATTGGATTGTTCACTTCTTGCTTGTTCGTGACTCTGGCTTTTATCGCCTTATATTCCAGTATGGAGCTTATTTCAAATGGCATGGGAGATCACCTTCCACTGATGGTGGCCACCATAACCATTTCAATCATATTGGCCTTATTTGGATTTATGGTATTCATCAAGAAAATACCATTACAGTGGCGTTCCTAGCGATAGGGAAAGGCTGAAACCACATCTTCCACGAATTCGGTAAAATTCCAGTTTTGCTCAGGCTGAGAAAAGCCTAGTCGCACTATTACCAGGTCATAGGAAGGAATAATAACCACCCTTTGACCTTCATATCCGGCCAGGTGATAAGCATCTGCAGGCATATCCACGGTGCTACCCGGCTCACCTTTAGTACGCCAGAAATGAGCGCCGTATTTTTCATTGGGACTTGCTGGCGTAGGAGTTCGGCTATATTCTACCCAACCTGGCGGCAGAATGCGGTCACCATTCCATACGCCATCATTTAGATACAACAATCCAAAGCGGGCCCAATCACGAGCACTAGCATACATAAATGATGAACCTACCAAAGTTCCGGATGCATCGGGTTCTATTACCGCTGTGCGCATACCGATCTTGTTGAATAAGAAGTAGTGTGGAAAATTCCAGTATTGCTTGTTATCGCCGCCTACTTTTTGACGGATCAATTCAGAGAGGATATTACTGGTACCGCTGCTGTACTCCCAAACGCTATCCGGACTGTATTCTAGGGATTTGTCCAAGGCCACCGCTGAAGCACTATGACTGGTGAACAACATTTTGGTAGCATCGGAATTCCCGGCATAGACCTCCTCCCACTTCAAACCACTGCTCATGCGCAGTAGTTGATCCACAGTGATCTTGCTGCGGGGGTCGCCATCGCCGGACCATGTTGGAAAGAGTTGATCATCCTCCAGGCTCACCAGGTTTAATTGGACCAGAATTCCTACCAAAGCATTGGTAATACTTTTGGTCATAGACCAACCAGTTAGAGGAGTTTCTTTAGTGAAACCATCGGCATACCTTTCGGCTATGATCTTGCCCTTGTACACTACAATAGCCGCCCGGGTACCTTGCAGTCGTTCGGGGTCATCCTCTAAAAATATCTTGTCCAGGGCCCTGTCCAATGCATCCTCGTCGATCTCTGCCGGAAACTCACCGCCAGCAAAATTTTCACCTGTAGGCCAGTAATTATTGGCTTGACGACTATCGGGTTTGGTGATCTTTACGCTTTGCGATTTTAGCTCCTCAGCTGTAATACCCAAGGCCAAAGTACAACCAAGTCCCTCCCGGAATACCGCGGTGCGTTCCGCCAGGCCCATTACTTTGGCAGTTACGGTTGAATCCAAGTAATTGACATTGATATCGACACTATTAAATGAGGACAGATCTGTCTCCAGAATCGCGTCTTTTTCCCGATCGCTGAGAAACACGCAAGAGCACATGATCTTGGCGCTGTATCCGGTGGCTATAGGCAAGGTTTTCCAGGCATAGTTCACTCCGAATATCAGGAGTATACCCACAGCCATTGAAGAAATCCCCAGAATCCGTTTCTTCATATAGTTAGTTTCAGTTTCTGGCGGCCAATTTACAAAAATTCTCAGAGGGTATGACCCGTGATCCTAATAGGTTTCATAGTCCTCATGATATGCCGATCCCCAGTGGCTATTCCACGCAAGCAATGCCCCTTGGGAAATCAGGGTCTCAGCTGCCCTCATGTCCTCACTGAATATACGATCTTGTTCAGCATGGGAGATTTTTTGACGTATATGGGCCTGGATCTCTTCCAAAACCTGAGTCGATTTAAGTGGTCTTCTGAAATCCAGAGACTGACAAGCGCACAAAAGTTCAATGGCCAAAATCTTTTCCAGGTTTTCTGTTACCTGTAGGGCTTTGCGTGCGGAGATGCTACCCATACTCACATGATCTTCCTGGCCCAATGAAGTGGGAATACTATCTGCACTTGCGGGAAAGCACAACCCCTTATTTTCGCTGGCCAAAGCAGCGGAGGTGTATTGCAAGATCATAAACCCGGAATTCAACCCAGTATCCTTCATAAGTAGTTTAGGAAGGCCTGTAACCGTGCCGTCCAGCGAAAGATAGACACGCCGATCACTAATATTTCCTAATTCGGAGGCGGCTAAACATGCGTAGTCCAAAGGCAAAGCTAGTGGCTGACCATGAAAATTACCTCCACTTATGGCCTGATCCATATCCAGTATTACCGGATTATCCGTAACAGCATTCAGCTCAATCTCCAGGGTATCCTTCAGGTGTTTCCAGGCTTGACGGGAGGCACCGTGTACTTGTGGAATGCATCGCAAGGAATACGGATCCTGGACCCGCTCACAGTTTTTATGGGACACCATTATTTTCGAACCGCTCAACAATCCGTTGATGCGAGCGGCCACATGCTGTACACCCTGGTGAGGTCGCAAATTATGAAGCTCTGGCATGAACGGCTGTGCTGAACCCAGCAGGCCTTCCAGCATGATAGCGGCAATAAAGTCGGCCTGACTAAGACTCCGATGAAGTTTTTCCAAAGTACTTACAGCAAAGGCGGCAATGAATTGGGTGCCGTTTATAAGAGCCAGTCCCTCTTTTGGGGCCAGTTGTAATGGTTGCAACCCGGTAACTTTAGTTAGGTCCTTAGAAGAGATCTCCTGGCCCTGGTAATGCAACCTTCCTTCACCAATAAGCGGTAAAAATAGATGAGCCAGGGGAGCCAGATCACCGGATGCTCCCACCGATCCCTGACTGGGTACAAGGGGTATAGCGTCGTGATCAATATGCCAGAGAATACGCTCCAATGTAGGGGATGTGATGCCGGAATATCCTTTGCTTAATGCTTGCACCTTAAGGATCAACATCAGCTTGGCAATTTCCAACGGTATGTGCGAACCGGTGCCCACACTATGGCTTTTAAGAATATTCTCCTGAAGCTGACGTGTATTTTCAGGTGAGATCTTGGTAGTACAAAGGGGTCCAAAGCCCGAGTTTATGCCATACACCACTTCATCACCTTGGGCAATATCCTGGACCCACTGTTGACTGCGTTGGATACGCTCGCGCGTCGTTTGGTTGAAAATACCTTTCATCTGACCACGACAAATCATCAAGGCCTTACCGGCAGTCAAGTGATCCTCACCATAAATGAACTCTTTCATGGGCTACGAGACATGTTTGCTATTAGCAAATTTAGAATTAAATAGGAATTGAACCAGTGAGAGTTAAAGTTGTTCTTTGAAATCTTGGTAGCACTGGTTTATGGCGGCAATAAGGTCATAATCGTTAAGCTCTCCCAGTTTCTGGTCGTTGAGCCGGCAGTACTCCATAAAAGACACCAATGTTTGCTCATCTTCTATACCGGTAATCTCTTTGACATAGTCAGAGTTCCATCGGGCACGGGCCTTTTGATGCGTCTCTATATCCAATCTTTTTTTCTGGAAAGCTTTTCTTTGTTTAGCTCGCCGACTGAACTTTTCATACAGGAAACTTACAGGACTACTCGCCCTGGCCTCTACCGGTCTGGGAGGCCCCTGATACGACCCGGGTATGATCACTTTTTCTTCCTCTTCCACTTCCAGAGCCAGGAGCTCTTGTTTGAATTGTTCAACCGTGGCAGGCCACTGATATATGGTCACTTCATCCAATTCGACGGTAGCCGGACTAAGGGCAATACGCAAGAAATAGTGGTTTTGGTTAAGGTTTTGTGGAATGGGCACCAAATAGTCTACATAGCCTACATGACTAACCATTAAGGTATCGCCAGCTGAAAGCTGTAGAGTAAAATTGCCCTCGATGTCCGGAGTAGTGCCAAAGGTATTGTTTACCACCAGATGTGCTCCGTGTAAAGGTGTTTTGTTGTGGGCATCCAGTACCTGCCCCTGCACCAAAACAGGATCTTGGTGCTGAGCCCATACTATCTGGCTCACTAATAACATTACCCATATAATAGCTCCACGAATCATAAATTATTAACGAATGCAATCACTCCCATGGTATACCATTGTCTATGCGGTAGCTGCTAGACGCCTCCTACCCAAATTCGACTATTCTTGTTGATCTTAAAGCGTTTCCATTCCAATAACCGAAAGCTTTGTCCCAATGCAATAAAACCCAATCCGATCAAAGCAGAATCACCTGCGTCATATTGTGGGTTATCCACAGTAGGATGTACCGCAGCACCTATCAGGAAACCCGCTGCTGGTATCAGGGTACCGTATCTCAATGTACGCCATTGATTTCGATGAAAATAGAAACTGTCAAAGTCATCCAGTTTAAGATAAATGTCATAATTACCCATTACCACCAAGCTATCGGTCAGCTGCACCAATCGGCTGGTATGTTTACGCTTGTCCCCTTTTAATTTAAAGGTGACTTCCGATCCCAATGGAATGCGAATGCGCTTGGTACCATATCGATCCAAAACCAAATAATCCTGAGCTTGTAGTTCCACGCAGCCCAACATGATTATACCCAGGAGTACGCCTCGGAATAGGTTCATTGTTGTAATATACGCAATAGAGGGCAGTGAAGCTGTTAAATAATGTTAAAGGGGAAATAGCAAAGGAATAGCATAAAGTCCCGTGTAGTTTTGAATTCTGTATCTTAAGGGATGGGAAAAGCGTTTTCTAATAAAGGCGGTATTTGTGCACTAACAAATGAGCAATAAGATCTACATAATCGGAGCGGGAGCAGTAGGAAAGTCCCTGGCGGTTTCTTTGAAACTACACCAGCGAGATGTAATGCTCATTCGGGGCAGTGTTGAGCAGGCCGACTGTTATGTAGAGCGAATTGAAATATGGTACAATAATCAAGAAGCCTTAGAGCAAGAAGTGGAGGTTAGTACCTTAAACCACCATTCAGAACTTGAAGGTGTAGTAGTGCTTACCAATAAGTCATATGGCAACGAAGAACTAGCTCGAAAGCTTGAAGGCAAAACGAGCTCTAGTCCTGTGGTATTACTGCAAAACGGTCTAGGAATTGAAAGTCCCTTTTTGGAGCGCCTGTTTCCGGAGATATATCGGGGAATTTTATTTTTAAGTGGTGAAAAGACCGTGAAGGGAGTAAACTATACACCGGTAGCCGTTTCTCCCATTGGGGTGGTGAGGTCGAACAACACCCAGCTTGATACCCTGGTCGAACTATTGAACACGCCCTATTTTGAATTCAGGACAGAGGAGTTCATCGAAAAGATCATTTGGGAAAAAGCCATTGCCAACACAGTTTTTAATTCAATTTGCCCCTTGTTAGATATAGACAACGGTATTTTTCACAGGGATCCCCAAGTATTCGGTCTGGCCCGGAAAATCATAGCTCAGTGTATTACCGTAGCCCATGCTGAGGGAATTGACATTAATCAAGAAGATATGGAAGCACGGGTACTTCACATCAGCAAGAAGTCCGATGGATCCTTGATCTCCACCCTGCAGGATATGAGGAATGGCCGGGAAACGGAGATTGATACCCTTAACGGCGCCATAGCAGAGGTTGCGCAAAGCCATAACCTGGAGCATGTGATTAAGGAAACTGAATTGCTGGGGGATCTCATTCGCATGAAATCCCAATTAATGAGCACGCGTGACAATCAGCCTTCGTAAGTAATTGAAAAGCCACGGCATCCATTCTTTTTAGTACAAAAGGATTAGATAAATTACCTGTAGCAACGATGAAAGACATTATCCTGATTATTTGAAAAATGGGCATTAATGGAGGTGAATGTTTTTGACCAGGTACCCTTGGAAATGGATACTTTCCACCTACCGGCGGGTAACCCCGCGGTATTCATCCACCGGGGACCCAGCAGTGACACCAGTACCTTTGAATATATTTTTAGAGAATGGCTGCCCACCTCAGGTTATAAACTGGATAACCGACCGCATTTTGAAATACTGGGGGCCAAGTATGAGAAGGACCATGCTGATTCTGAAGAAGAGATCTGGATACCGGTGAGACGGTAGTCATTGGTTGCGGGGTGAAGGACCAACTACTCTTGGTGAGTTACAAAGGCCGATGAAAGCTTAGAGGCTTACAGCGATTTGCCGGCACATCAAAGATTGAATATAGGTTATTGGATCTTCACTTCCTTTTCGTTTCTGGAGCTGGGGGAGCCCCCCACCCACCCATTATTAATTTACAAATTGAGGGTGTCACTACTTGAGATAACCTAAAAAAATAATACAACTCATCCGGGAGATCTACTTGTGACGCTTACATTTTTCCAAATGAATCATCGCTTCCATCAAGCTAAAATGACCGAATGGTGCATCATTTTGTGATGCTGGCTGACTTTTTCAATTTTTTTCCGGTACTTGACACCCCGGAGACCTTCGAGCTCTGAATTAAGAATGATGAATTTAAAGTTTCCGGACATAGAGTTTAAGTAAAGGTTAGGTCATATGTCATGAATACCAAACAATTAGTGAAATCCTGGTTTGACAAATGGGAATCCGGGGATTTTCTAGACTTACCCATATCGGGAGATTTTCAGCACACCAGCCCCTATGGTGTGATCTCAGGCAAGCAGCAATACCTGGAATTGGTACAGGCTAATGTTGACAAGTTTTTAGGACACCGGTTTGTAATCCATGACGAGTTTTATGGGCATGATCGCGCCTGCGTGCGCTATACCACCATGAAAGACGATTTTAGGTTGGAAGTAAGTGAATGGCACTATCTGGGTCAAGGCCTAATTAAGGAAATTGTGGCTTATTATAATATAGAAGGAGAGATCAGTGAAGCACGTCGACTAAATATGGAGTAAGCATAAGGTATCAAATTGAATGCTGGATGCCAGAGAGTTAACTGATTAATTACCCAGAATTGTGTATTTATCACTACCTATAGTAGTTTCCAACTCCTTAAGTGTCAACCCAAGAGGAACTAGATTGGAAAATATTTACTAAACCATAACCCACTAAAAATGATACGAGAAGCACTTTTAGCCGAACTAAAATACGAAGCCGAAAATACCCGTAAACTATTCAAGGCCGTACCTGATGAAGTTTTGCAGTACCGGCCAACGGAATTTAATTGGACCACCGCAAAATTGGCCGCCCATATAGCCCAAATATACCACTGGTGGGATGCCACCTTGAACCAGGATGTACTGGAAATGAGTGCCTATTCTTACGATCCAGGTGATATCAGCAATATGGATTCGATTATTAAGAGACTAGACGAGAATATTTCCGAGGCCATTGAGAACTTGGATCAATTTCCGGAAGAGAAATTTATGGAAATGTGGGCCATGCAAATGAATGGAGCAGATATAATGCCCCCAATGCCCCGCATCCAGGTCATTCGAAGCTTTTTAATGAATCACCTTTACCATCACCGGGGGGAGCTGATCACCTATTTAAGAGCCAATGGCAAACCTGTGCCGGGACTATATGGCCCTTCCTATGAAGAAGAACAAGCTATGAGAAATTCCTAATAACTCCCTATGCTGTTTGAGGAACGTCATTTGCCTGCAAAATTTGATTCCATCTAACCATGAGAATCCTGGGGCGTATCTTGAAAGCTATTGGATGGGGGGTGATGGCAATAGTTATGCTCACCATCATTTGGTGGTTTTGGCCGGCTAAAACTCCGGCCATTAACTCTATCCCAGACGGAAGATCCATTTCCCAAATCGAATATGTGGAGATCGGTGGTTCGGAACAGTGTGTCTTGATCCGGTCTCATGATACCCGTAATCCCATTCTGTTATTTCTCCATGGCGGGCCTGGCATGCCTATGATGTACTTGGGCCATAAATTCCAGAGGCCCCTGGAAGAATATTTTACGGTGGTCCAATGGGACCGCAGAGGCGCAGGTAAGACCTTTTACCATAACAAGCCAACTGCTGAAAGTATGAGCACCCGACAATTGATCGATGATGCCTATGCTTTGATTGATACCTTAAGAACAAGATTCGAGCAGGAACAAGTGATCTTGGTGGGTCACTCCTTCGGTACACATCTGGGAAGCATAATGGTATATGAGCGACCTGAACTGTTTCGTCATTATGTTTCCATTGGGCAGGTGGTCGATAAAAAAAAAGCCCGGGTGCTGCAAGAAGAATTCATCCGTGATCAAGCCGGATTAAAAGGAAGAGCGGAGGTTATCACAGCCTTGGACAGCATAAAAAATATTGACTTTGAAAACTGGCTGTTCGAGTTTGGCGGTGAACTAAAAGCCAGCACGTCATTTTTTCCATTAATCTGGACAGGTATACGGGCTCCGGAATACAAACTATCGGAAGCAATGGCTGTAGCCAAAGGATCCTCATTCAGCTCCGCCCACATGAAATACAATGTCTTATCGGGCAGTATATACGAAGAAGTTAGAGAATACCAGGTGCCGGTGTACTTTCTAGTAGGCCGTTGGGATTATACTACGCCTCACCAATTGGTTAAGGAGTACTATGAACACCTTCAGGCTCCTCAAAAAGAACTTATCTATTTCGAGAATTCTGCTCATTTCCCATTTTATGAAGAACCTGAAAAGTTTTCTCAGGAAGTGATTGGGTTATTGGTTAATTGAGGTCCTGCCACACTTTCCCTTTTAGGTCGAGTGAAACTCAATGATCGAGGAGAGTATGCGCAGCAAAAAATTCAACTTACAATTGATAGGCTTGAAAAGAACTTCCTGAGATTCTGAATAACGACCAAAACAAGGCACTTGAAATATTACTATCCATAAAAGGGAATAAATCTTTTTGTTGAAAAACCTCAAGTTCGATTTCCTGAATGAACTTGACCAAGAACTATTACTGAGTATCGTCGACAAAACCATGATCGGGATTCGGGGTGTCACGGATGTGGTTGCTGGCACTATTACGACACTTACGGAGATACCTTTGATTGCGATTATGATTTGCCAGTCCTAGTTACGAAGAAGGGTGCAGCGGCTGCAACGACGGTTGTTCCGGTTGCGGGATGCGGCGGGGTGCAGTTAATGGAATGATTCATCACCTGAAGGATCCATGCTAGTCCGTTTGTTTTTGATTAGGTAGCTTTGGGCTTAATTTCCTATCTTTCAACTGCAATTTTAAACCGAATTTTATGGGACTTTTCGATACGATAAAAGAAAAACTCAGCAACGAATTTATTGACATAATTGAGTGGCTGGACTACACAGAAGATACCATCTGCCATCGATTTGAGCGCTATCAAAACGAAATTAAGAACGAGGCCCAACTCATCGTTCGCGAAGGACAAACTGCGGTGTTTGTCGATGAAGGCCGATTGGCAGATGTCTTTGAACCCGGAACTTATACCCTGAACACCAAGAACCTTCCTATTCTTACTACACTAAAAGGATGGAAGTATGGTTTCAACAGTCCCTTTAAGGCGGAAGTTTATTTTGTTAACACACATCTGTTTACTGATGAAAAGTGGGGAACCAAAAATCCCATCACCCTGAACGACGAGCGATTTGGATTAGTTGAGATCCGTGCTTTCGGGACCTACGCCTTTCGAATTAATAATGCTGGAAAATTCATTGTCGATATCGTTGGAACCGATAACAACTTTACCAATTTCGAGATCAATGAGCACTTAAAGAGTTTAATCGCTACACGATTTACGGATACGGTGGGAGAAGCCAATTTACCAATTGAACTGTATGCCGCGAACACAACGGAACTTAGTGAGACTTGTCGTGAAGTAATGCAGCCCGAATTTGAAAGCGTGGGGATCGCACTGGAAAAATTCTTCATTGAAAATGTCTCTATGCCAGAAGATCTGAAGAAGGAGATCTTTGAATACAGCAGGATAGACAAACTGGATCTGGACAAACTAACTAAATTCAAAACTGCCAAGGCCATTGAAGCCGCCGCCAAACAAGAAGGTGGGACTGCCGGTGCCGGTATGGGCATGGGTATGGGTTTCGTTCTTGCCCAGCAAATGGGAGGTATGATGAGTTCCCAAGTGGGAACTCAACAAGCGCCCCAACCGCAAGCTGGAGCCGTTCCTCCACCTATTCCGCAGGCTGCCCAATATTACTACGCCGTGAATGGGCAGCAATTGGGTCCGGTGAGCTATGAGCAGTTAGGTGCTTTGTTTGCCAATCGAACCGTAAATCGGGAGACTCTTGTTTGGAAGCAGGGAATGACCGGCTGGTCAGCGATCAAGGACGTGGAAGAGCTTAAGGCATTTTTAGGGGGTAGTACACCTCCTCCCTTACCTGAGAGTTAGTGGATTATTGTATTCATCACATTCATGCAGCCAGCATCACAGCAAAAAGCCGAACTTAAGAAGTCCTGTATAAACTGCGGAGCGGAATTACGGTATGCGCCGGGAACCACGAAATTGCAATGCGAGTATTGTGGTCATAAACAAGAAATCCCAGTTTCGGAAAATGGCTTTGAAGAACTGGAGCTTTTGCCTTATCTGGAATCTCAGGGATCTCAATCACATAGTGAGAATATTACCATGCTACGATGTAAGAGCTGTGGGGCCAATCAGCACATTGAAGAGCATTATAAATCACTGCATTGCGTGTATTGCAGCTCTCCACTCATCATTGAAGATGCTAGAAAAGAAGAGTGGATCCTACCGGGGGCAGTATTGCCTTTTCAGATCGACAAGGATAAAGCCCATGGCATATTCCAGAATTGGGTGAAAAAGCTTTGGTGGGCTCCTAACAAGTTGCAGCGCGCAACGCTTGATCCAAAAAATACCAAGGGGTTGTATATGCCATATTGGACTTTTGACGCGCAGTTGGCTGCCACTTACACCGGCGAGCGTGGGGACTATTATTATGTAAACGTCCCCTATACCACTGAAGTAAATGGTAAGACGGTCACTAAGAACCGGCAGGAACGTCGTACCCGCTGGACACCCGCCAGTGGCAGTATCTCAGGATTTGTGGACGATACCCTGGTGAAAGCTTCTAAGCAGAGAAACGGTGTAATGCCACCACAGATAACCCGCTGGAACCTGAATGCGCTTATGCCTTTTGACAGTAGTTATTTGGCAGGCTTTGTCACCGAAAAATACACCATTCCCCTAAAAGAAGGTCATTTGGAAGCAAATGAAGAAGCCAAGCACATCGCAGGTCGTTGGGTCCGAAGGGACATTGGGGGCGATACACAACGCATTCATTCTTTGAATATGTCTCTTTCGGATGAAACCTTCAAGCATATTTTACTGCCAGTGTATGTCAGTGCTTATGTGTTTAAGGGTGAACGTTATAGTTTCTTTATTAATGGACAGAGTGGTGCACTTGCCGGAAAGCGACCTTATTCATTTTGGAAGATCTTCCTATTCATTCTGGCTATCGTGGTGATCCTTGTCCCCTTGGTCATTCTCTTAAGCGGTTAACAGTGTCGAGAAGCTTGGAGATGAGGATGAGGCAACATTGAGTATCAGGCCATCCGCCCATAGATCCATAATTAAAATTGTTGAACCTATAACTTGCGGCCTCTCTTCCACACCAAAAAATCTTTATATTTATAGGATGAAGCGTCGCCAAGCTATAAGAACTTCCGCTACCACTCTTTTGGGAATGGGGGCATTACCTGGATTGTCGGTATGGCTTAAAAGCTGCGGGGTTGAACGTCTCACCAACTATCAGCCTTCCTATCTGTCAACCGCTCAATTCGATACGGTCTGGAAGCTGGCGGACATCATATTACCGCAAACCGATACTCCAGGAGCTTCGGAAGCCGGGGTGGCCCCTTATATTGACTTGCTTTTTCAATCCTATTTTCAGGAGGACAAAAAAGCCCGCCTTGAATCCGGATTGAATTCATTCATGAAACAGTGTCAAGCCCAAGAGGGCAAATCCTTTATCAACCTTGACCCCAAAAAACAAGTAAGCTTTATGGAAGAGGTGCAATCCGGGGAATTTTTCAGCTCTTTCAAACAACTGGTGCTATGGGCTTTCTTTACTTCAGAGGTCGGGATGAAGAGCATGAACTACCGACCGGTACCTGGACAACATCAAGGATGCATTACCATAGATGAAAGCGAAAAAAACCTTGTGGGGAATCGGTAAAGATGAAACTTCAAACACAATACTTTGATGCTATAGTGATCGGTTCGGGGATGTCCGGAGGTTGGGCAGCTAAAGAACTTAGCGAAAAAGGCCTGAAAACCCTGGTTCTGGAACGTGGCCGTCAGGTTGAGCATATCAAGGATTATCCCACTACCAATAAAGCGCCTTGGGAATATAAATTCCGCAAACGTATCTCGAAGCAAACAGAAGAAGAATACCCCATCCAAAAACTGAAATACTGCTTTGACGAATCTACCAAGCATTTCTTTGCCAGCGACCGCAAACATCCTTATACCACCGATGAACACAGACCCGCGCGCCTTTATCGAAGTTTTAATGCCGGAGGTAAAAGCCTGATCTGGGCTCGACAAAGCTACCGCCTAAGCGATATCGATTTCGAGTCCAACCTTAAAGACGGCCATGGGGTAGACTGGCCCCTACGGTATAGGGACATAGCCCCCTGGTACGACTATGTGGAAATATATATAGGAGTAAGTGGTAAAAACGAGGGATTAAAGCAATTGCCAGATGGACACTTTCTGCCACCCATGGAACTCAATTGTGTAGAAAAACACTTCAAGGGAGCCGTGAAAGACAAGTTGGGACGCATGGTTACCATTGGCCGAACTGCACATCTTACGGTAGCGCACAACGGCCGGGGTCCCTGCCAATATCGTAATGTGTGTGAAACCGGCTGTCCCTACAGCGCGTATTTCAGCAGCGTAAGTGTCACATTGCCTGCCGCCCAGGTCACTGGCAACATGACCTTCAAACCCCATGCTATCGTGCATTCCATCATTTATGACGAGGAAAGTCGCAAAGCAAAGGGTGTACGAGTTATCAATGCTGAAACTAAAGAAACCAAGGAGTACTTCGCTAAGGTGATCTTCTTGTGCGCTTCAGCTCTTTCCAGTACCCGAATCATGTTAAACAGCAAATCCCAGAGTTTCCCAAACGGCATTGCCAACAGTAGTGGGGTGCTTGGGCATTACCTTATGGACCATTGCGGTTATGGATTCTCGGCAGAGGTTGAAGGATTTAAAGACGGTTATTACAACGGTCACCGCCCCACTGGATTTTATGTACCTCGTTTCCAAAACGTTGACCAGCCAAGTCCTGATTTTGTGAGAGGATTTGGATTTCAGGGAAGGGCCTACCGACAAAATTGGTCCCGGGGGAACAATCAGCAGGGATTTGGCGGTGATTTTAAGGATACTCTTATGAAACCAGGTCCTTGGGGCATCAGTATGGGTTCGTTTGGCGAGATCTTGCCCTATTACGAAAACTTTGCACAACTCAATGAAGAGGTAAAAGATGAATGGGGTATGCCGGTACTGCATATCAGCGGCGCTCTTGGTGAAAATGAAAAGGTCATGATTAACAAAATGGCAGAGGCCGCGGTGGAAATGTTTGAAGCAGCCGGCTTCAAGAATATCCAGATTGGTGATCCTGATAGTTACGTGCTGGGTCACAAGAGTCACGAAATGGGAACTGCTCGCATGGGCCGTGATCCTAAAACCTCAGTGCTGAACAAGTGGAATCAATGCCACGATGTTCCTAATCTTTTTGTAACCGACGGCTCCTTTATGACTTCGTCTGCCTGCCAGAACCCCTCACTCAGTTACATGGCCTTCACCGCCAGGGCAGCTGATTATGCGGTTGGACAACTAGCGCAGGGGCGGTTGTAATTACGGCTGCCTGCCGGCAGGAATTGGGAAAAACGATTAACGAATTTACGAGTGGAAGTCAGCATAGTTTCTAAAATCGCCAATCTCCAATCTTCAATTTCTAAGTCTCAAAGTCCCTTAGCAGGTGACTCAGAGGGGGAGGGTTATAGATAGGACGGTCCGCTCCTTGTTGCTATGCAATACCATTTAATTTAATATATTCAAATACCAACCATTAAAAGCTCTGAGCATGAAACCAATACTGACTATCTCATTAATAGCTGTGGTCCTATGCGGGTGCGCCCTCCCCCAGGAGAAGGCGGAAGAAACCATGGCCAGCAACTATTTAGACTACTCCGGCCGTGATGATGTTTTAAGTGGAGGAGTTGCCATGATCCCTATTAAAACCTCCGTCGGTGAATTTAAAGTGTGGACCAAGAGAGTAGGGAATAATCCGGATATGAAAGTGCTATTGCTGCACGGAGGTCCGGGGGCTACTCATGAATATTTCGAAGCATTTGACTCCTTCTTTCCCAATGCGGAGATCGAATACTACTATTACGACCAACTGGAATCAGCTTACAGTGACCAGCCTAACGACAGCACTTTATGGAGTATAGAGCGATATGTGGATGAGGTGGAGCAGGTAAGAATAGCGCTGGGGCTGGGCAAATCAAACTTCTACCTGCTGGGGAGTTCCTGGGGTGGAATTTTATGTATGGAATATGCCCTGCGGCATCAAGAAAATTTGAAAGGTCTTATTGTTTCCAATATGATGTCGTCTGTGCCAGAGTATAATAAATATGCCAATGAAGTATTAGGTCCTCAGTTGCCGCCGGAGGTGCTAAAGGAGATACGTGAATTGGAAGCCAAAGGAGAATACACCAATCCCCGCTACAGCGAGCTGCTATTCACTCACTACTACACAGAACATGTGCTTAGGATGCCTTTGGATCAATGGCCGGACCCTGTTAACCGAGCCTTTGCCAAAATGAGTGTTGATTTATATGTGACCATGCAGGGACCTAGTGAATTTGGGATCGTGGGTGACGCAAAGTTAAAGAATTGGGATATCAGTGGTGAGCTTGCCAAAATAACCGTACCCACCTTGATGATTGGAGGGGCCTATGATACCATGGATCCCAAACACATGGAGTGGATGGCTTCACAGGTGCAAAACGGTCGCTACCTACACTGTGCCCAAGGCAGTCATCTGGCCATGTATGACGATCAGGAAACCTACTTCAAAGGACTTATTCAGTTCATTAAAGAGGTGGACCAGGGAGGGATATAATTACGAAATACGAACTAGGGATTACCATTGAATGATCGCTTTCACCTCCAAAAGAGAAAAGAATCTGTGGCTGTGGGCTCTGATTGTGCTACTGGTGATCTACTCCACTTTATGGCTAACGGGCTTGTTGGCGGAAATCCTTGCTGAAAACACTCTTTTAACCATTTCGTTTGTCATGGGGTTGCTGCTAATCGCTATAACTGTTATTGGCAGCGGGTTGGTGAAAGAGGGTAAATGGCAGGACCTATGGTTGGTAGTAGGCGTGGTGGCCGTCTACGGTATGATTCTGGTGCGTCTGGGAATACCAGAACGTTCACATCTAATTGAATACAGTGTCTTGGCACTGCTGATCTATGGTGCCCTGCGAGAGCGGAAAAAAAACGGAGGGAAGATATTCATGCCGCCTTTGATTGCCATACTGGTCACTGCCCTCTTGGGGGTTATCGACGAAATGATACAAATCCTGATACCGAATCGAGTGTACGATCCACAAGATATCCTGTTCAATACTTTAGCCGCTATTTTGGCAGTGGGTACATTTCAATTTTTACGGTGGATTCGTAATCGTTTCGGAAGCTAAGATTTTCAAACATTTGAATGACATCTTTACTTTTTTGTTATATACTTTCGGATACCTTACCTTATTCTTAACAAATCACGGTTATAGGTAAGGAAATTCTCCATGCTAGTGGGATTACTACAGGCTTTCCTTTTTTCAATGATTGATTTTAAAGTATGCAATTAAATCAATACAGCTGGGATCCAATAAACGATCTGATTGCCGAAGGTGCATTCGCTGAAGTTTTTAGGGCGAAGGACAATAATACCATTGGGCGTAAGGTAGCGCTTAAAGTTTATAAGGAAGCTGTAACCAAAGGAACTGCCGGCAGTTCCGGACAAAAAAAATATACTCTGGAGAAGGAATTCGGTAAAGTTGACGGCCTTTCTCATACCAATATCATTTCTTATTACGGATTGAACTATCTGAAAAACCCCGATGCACTAGGGCGGATGTCGAGCTACCCGGTGATCATCATGGAATATGCCAGCGAGGGAACACTTAAAGACTTCATGAGCAGCAACCCTACTAGTGGGGAGATCAAAAAAATTATTGTCGACATCATTAAGGGAGTTGCTTATTTGCACAGTGAAGGCATTATACACAGGGATCTGAAACCGGGCAACATTCTGATCACCAAAAACCGTAAAGGTGAGCCCGTGGCTAAAATCACGGATTTTGGGATAAGTCGCGATATACTCACCGAGCAAACCCTAGAACAGTCCATGACTTCAGGTGTGGGCACTCCGCACTACATGGCCCCAGAACAGTTCTTTAAGAAGAAATTCGGACTCAATGGTGAACTCAGTGAACGAACGGACATCTGGGCGGTTGGGGTAATAATTTTTTGGCTGCTCACTGGAAAACTTCCCTTTGGAAACGGCCAAAATGATTATGACGAAGTGCGGAATGCAATTGTTGCGGAGAAGTACCCAAAGGACGGCTTGGAGAACAGCTATAGTGACATAATAGAAGCTTGCTTACAAAAAAATGCCGGGGAAAGGTGTGGAAATGTTCTTGATTTGCTGAATTCCTTTAAGGGTCTGGACCATACAATGGTCCCACAATTTCCACCTGCTGAAGAATCTGGGAAGCGTAGTGAATATACTTCGGAGAATGATCAATTAACTGAGATTCGGGGATCTCATAGTCACCTCCCTGATAAAGAATCAAGCCATTCGGGTAAACCTAACACCACCGTTATCAAAGCTACTATATTTAGTATCGTCAGCCTTCTAGGTATAGGAGTCCTGGTCTTCAGTGAAAGAGGTAGCACTACAGAAAATGCATGGGAGGTATGGGATGAGCTCTGGGTAATCGTGTATTCGTTGTGTAGCGTGGTTTCATTTTGGCCCATCTATAGGCCGAAGTTTTCACCAGGAATTTGGCAATACCTTTCTCTGGGCTTAGTAACTGCTGTTTCAATTACCCTGGGTGCAACATTTTCTCTAGGAGTTAATTTCCTTGCTTTAAGTGTGGAACAAGTATTGATAGTCCTATACATCGTAGTTTTTCACACCGGTTTTTTTCTTTGGTTAGGTTTAAGTTATTATCGTAATACTACTGTTGATACCCCTTGGGTAGTGATTGTTGGCTTCATTGCGTTACACCTGATCACCTACTATTTACCACTGATTAATGAATCGGCCAGTAATGTTTATATTACTATGGTTTTATTCAGTATAGGAAGTTTTACTTACTTACCGAATATCTTTGTATTAGCCGTCTTATTTATCTGTTGCGGTTCGGAAATTACCAAACACCGAAAGTGGGTGATTGGAATGGCTTCAATTTCAGTAGTCCTTATGTCTCTGTGGTGGTTATTGTTGGATTCAGAGAATAATTATACCATGATGCTTTTTAAGCTATGGGACACTTCTGGTAGCATTAAGGATCTAAATGTTGGATACTATATCTGGTATTTATCGAATTACGCTTTTCTAGGTTTTGCCGTTAAACGTGCTATTAGGGGTTCCGCATGGGAACGCTATTATTGGCCAGCATTAATTGGGATTAGTGTTATTTTGCTAGTAAGTTTTATAATTAATGCCTCCAAAGCTATTTAAACTAACAGCTAAATTCAGAGGCGAAAAAATTCAACGAACAAATAGAGCTTTATACATGAAATTAGGCAACTTTTCTATCAGCCTGAGTGTCAAGGACCTCCAGGCGTCAAAGTCTTTTTATGAACATCTGGGATTTTCGGTCTTCGCCGGTGATCAGGAAGGCTATGTTATTATGAAGAACGGGTCGGCCATTATCGGTTTGTTCCAGGGAATGTTTGAGGGCAACATCCTCACCTTCAATCCGGGGTGGGATGAGAACGCCCAAAAACTGGAGTCTTTTGATGATATCAGGGATATCCAGAAGCATCTCAAGGAAAAAGGTGTGTCCCTTATGACAGAAGCGGATGAAAACAGCAGCGGGCCCGCCAGTGCAATGGTGGTAGATCCCGATGGGAATGCCATTCTTCTGGATCAGCACGTATAACCAAAATTACGAATTACGAAAGACGAATCGGGTATATCAGTTGCTGACTTGAGTAGACGGGCAGTATTCGTTTTAACCAGGAATTATGAAATCAACTTTTACTATCATTTCTACTTTGTTGGCACTGGCGCTCAGCGCACAAACCAACACTCATCAAAAATCCCCAGCCCTCAGTGAGGCATCTCCAGCTAGTGTAGGCATGTCGGCGGAAAGGCTTGGCCGTATTGATGCTATGCTGCAAGAAGCAATCGATAGCCAAGCAATTCCCGGCGCGGTAGCATTGATAGCCCGTCGGGGTAAGATTGTTTATTTCAAGGCATTTGGGAGGGCAAACGCTGAAAAACGCAAACTGAAAACGGACGATATATTCAGGATCGCCTCCCAAACCAAAGCCATCACTTCCACTGCTGTCATGATGCTCTGGGAAGAGAGCAGGTTCCAATTGGATGACCCCATCTCCAAGTTCATTCCGGAATTTAAAAACCCTCAAGTGTTAGATACGCTCTACCCGGACGGCACCTACAAAACCATTCCGGCAAAAAACGAGATCAGCATTCGACATTTACTAACCCACACCTCGGGCATAGGCTATGGGGTGATCGATGTGGACCAGCGTTTTAAAAGGATCTACAAAGAAGCTGGTATCACCGATCTCTATACCACGGAAGATATTACCATTGAGCAAAGCGTGAAGAAATTGGCACGGTTACCCCTGCATCACAATCCTGGCGACGATTACGTCTATAGTGAAGGATTGGATGTGTTAGGCTATTTTATAGAGACCGTATCCGGGGTGCCACTTAACCAGTTTTTCAGGACCAGGATCTTCGATCCTCTAGGGATGGAAGATACCTGGTTTTACCTACCCGATGGCAAGCACCAGCGGCTGGTGGAGGTGCAGACCCTGAATAAGGGAAAATGGGAAAAATATCCGGTCACTTTTTACGACACTGATTATCCCATTAAAGGCGCCAAGAGGTTTTATTCGGGAGGCGCCGGACTTTCCAGCACCGCTAAGGACTACGCCACTTTCTTGCAGATGTATTTGAATAACGGGGAACTCAATGGGGTTCGTTTGTTGAGCCGTACCACGGTACAGGCTATCATGGCCAATCATATAGGGGACATATGGGATCCCGGGGCTTACCTAGGTCTGGCTTTTGGTATAGTGGACCAGCACGGACAAAATATGGGAGGCCGAAGCAGCAAAGGTACTTTCGAGTGGGGTGGATACTTCAATACCCAATACTTTGCCGATCCACAAGAGAAGATCATTGGAATATTAATGAAGCAAACGCAAAATACCCCTACGGACCACACGGGATGGAAATTCCGCCAGTTGGTGGGACAGGCGGTAGATGACTGATAAATAGGAATTACAAATTGGAAGAGAACATTTAGCGGACTTAATAAAATTTTCCATAGGTGTAATAATCTCAAACTTTAGCCACTAATAAAGAAAAACCACAGTGAGCAGGGATTTCTACACTTCTTCGATCTTGCCCTTTGCGGCCATCATTATCAAGATCTGCCGGGCCTATACCAACACAACGGAGGATTTTGAGGATTACTATCAGGAGGTGTGCCTACAGATCTGGCGCAGCAAAGACAATTTCAATCAAAAATCTGAGTGGTCGACCTGGATCTATCGCATTGCCTTAAATGTTTGCTTAACCTTACTAAAGAAAAAGAAGAACAAACATCAGCATTTTGCTTCCGACTATAATCCCCTGGACCAAACTGCGGAAAACCAGGCATTTGCCGATGAATCTCTGAACCTGTTATACGACGCCATCCGGCAATTATCCGAAATAGACCGGGGGATCATACTACTGTATCTGGAAGAGAGATCCTACCAGGAGATCGCGGATATTTTTGATACAAATACCAATAACATTGGTGTGCGCATTAAACGAATAAAAGAAAGATTAAAAAAAATATTAAATGGAACGATCAATTGAAGCAATCTGGAAGAACGGTTTTATGAATAAGGACGCTTTAGTGGTACCAATGCTTAATGACCTGTACAATCAAAAATCCCAACACCTGATAGGACGGCTTCTGAGGATCATGAAAATTGATCTTTGGACTCTGATTCCAATTACCTTATTGATACTGGCCTGGTTCATTTATGACGGTCAGTTTTGGGTGGGCATCTCTTATCTGGTAATATGTGCGGTTTTATTCAGGGTAGCTTGGCAGAAGTTACAGGAGTTTGAGAACATTGACTACAACGTCAACTGCTACCAGTATCTAAAGTCCATAGACGAATGGCTAAAGGGCGCGGTGAGGTTTTACGTAAGAATCATCCGTTATGGTACGCCAATTTACTTAGTACTAGTGGTAGTACTTTCTTTAGTGACAACACAAGACAAGAGCATTCAGGAGTTCATGGGGGAATTGAGTTTTCCTGAAGGGTTGCTGGTACTGACGGTGCCTTTGGCAGCCTCCATAGTGGCAGTGAGTTTTTATAAACTAATGTATAGAGTGGTTTATGGTACAATAACCAATAAGATCACCGATATGCTACGGGATATGGAAGAATTAAAGACTGTTGAAAGATTATAGATTGTAGAATTGAAGACTCGCTATCTCTAATCAAACACGGATATTTACTATATTGAATAAAGTGTGAGTGCAGGAGCAACTCTACACATGGGTAATTCACTTTCCATAATATTCCTATCATGAATTATAATCGTCTTTCTTGTATGCTATTTTTCTTTTTCTGGGCCATTACTGCATCCGCCCAGGATCTGTCAGACCTGGCTAATTCGTATCTCAACAGCTTATCACCAGAGCTAAAGTCCAAATCCCTTTTTTCGTGGCAGGACAACGAGCGCTACAACATGAATTTCGTACCTACCCGTCGCCAAGGGCCCAGTTTAAATGACTTCGACGGATCTCAAAAAAGTGCCGCCCTGGCGCTGTTAAAAGCCTCATTGAGTGTTGAAGGGTATCGTAAATCAAGAGAAATCATGGAGCTGGAAAACGTACTGTACAAGATAGAAAACAACAATCCTGGCCGGGACGCCCTGGATTATCATTTCTGCATTTTTGGGGAGCCGGCAGCAGACAGTTTCTGGGGCTGGAGATTTGAGGGACATCACCTATCCTTGAACTTCACCTCCGACGATCAAAAGATCGTATCCTCAACACCTTCCTTCATGGGTACCAACCCAGCCATCGTTAATGTGCAGGGGTTCGACAAGAATCAGGTGTTGAAATTAGAAACAGATTTGGGGTTCGCATTGGTCAATTCCCTTGACCAGGAGCAATTGGCCCTAGCGCGCTTCTCCCAATCAGCCCCCCGTGAAATCATCACTGGTAATGATCGAAAAGTTACCACCATCGAACCGCGGGGGATTTACTACCACTCCCTAAGCGCTACTCAGCAAGACGCTTTTATGAAGTTGCTCAATGTTTACCTCGACAACTATCACCCGGACTTCAGCAGCGCACTTCGCGCAAGAATAAAAGCAGCGGGAATGGATAAACTATCTTTTGCCTGGGCAGGTAGTCTGAAGCCTGGAAAAGGGCATTATTACCGAATCCAAGGCCCCACTTTGCTTATTGAGTACGATAACATTCAGAACAATGCTAACCACGTACATTCAGTTGTGCGGGACTTGACCAATGATTACGGGGAAGATCTCTTGAAGAAGCACTATCAGAATGAACATTGATGAACAGCGAACATTTCGACAAGCTGCAAAGCATGTACTTGAGGGCCAATCTCAATCAACAGATATATAATACAACCACCTGTAAAATTGAATGGGAACGCAGTGAAATAGGTTTGACTATTTCAGAGAAATACTTTCACGCTTTGGGTGCCATTCATGGATCCGTTTACTTTAAACTTTTAGACGATGCTGCTTTTTTTGCCGTCAATTCCATGGTGGAAGATGTGTTTGTTCTCACCACAAATTTTAATATCCATTTACTACGTCCTGTCAGTAAGGGCGTCTTAAAAGCCATTGGAGAAGTCAAATTCAAGTCTAGAAACTTATTCATAGCCGAATCCATTTTGTTCAATCAGGAAGGGAAGCAAATAGCCTTGGGAAGGGGCAATTTTATGAAAAGTAATATTCCCCTTACAGAAGAGATTGGATACTACTGAATTATTGAACTTTCCTTTAGACATGATATATGGCTGAAAAAATTGAGATACCCTTGAGCAAACTAAAAATCCTGATACTTCTGGTAGGATCGGTAATTTTTGTGCTATTGGGAGTGGTCTTCAGCTTTTCACCGCATACCTTTATCACCTCTCGGTTTAGCAATCCCCAGCTGATTCTAATTATTGGAATTATTGCAGCTTTATTTTTCGGCCTGACTACCATATTCTTGATCAGAAAATTGTTTGACCGCAAAGCAGGTTTGACCTTTGACCAAAACGGGATAATAGACAATTCTTCCGGCACCAGCGTTGGACGTATCCACTGGGTAGATATCCAAGGCATAGATACTTTACAGATTGCCTCCACTAAGTTTGTATTATTGATCACCAATCAACCTGAAAAATATATTGCCAGGGCCCGTAACTCTTTAGCTAAAAGAGCCATGAAAGCCAACTATAAAATATACGGCTCCCCCCTCTGTATTAGCTCCAATGCCCTTAAAATCAAATTTAAGGATCTTCATAGGTTAGTGGTACAGGAATTTCAGAAAAGCAGGCCGGACCCCGGGCATTCCTAAACTTTTAAGACCATTGAATCATATGGTACAAAAACTACTGGCATTAATATTTTACATCACTCCCAGTGCAGCTTTCCCTGGTTATATACAGCAAATTTTTGAAACCTGTAGTCGCTGTGGACCATTTCGGAAAGACAAAGCTACAGAAAAAACTAAACGGCTTTATCAATGTGCATTTGATAACCTCGAAAAAGGGATAGAGTGAATCCTCCTTAATTTGAAGCTCATGGAAATAGTTGCCGGGCGGAAAACTTTTTGAACAATCCGATCATCTTAACTAAAAAGATGCTTTGGTTCCGAAAGAACCTGATATCATATTAAAACCAAAATTGTTCAAATGGTTCGCAACCTGATTTTGATTGGATTACTGGTGGCATCATGCACTAATTCGGAATCCGATCGGTCCAATCGCCAAATGTCCAGCGATACACTAATTTCCTACCAGGGGTACCTAAAGGTATTTCAACAAATAGACAGCTTATTGCAAATTGACAACGGTAAGCTGTGGGGGCATCAGCTTTATGGTCCTATTATGCTTATCGATCCGCAAACCCGAATTTTTGTCTCCAACCAGAATAATTTTACTGCCAGCTTCACCAAAATTGGCGAGGTTTATATAGATACCCTTCCAGATGAGATTAATATTGCCAACACCGCTATTGATTGGGGACAACAACGTTGGACCATGGTAATGACGCCGCTTCCTGAAGATGCTAGTGCTAACCATAACTTAATTATCCACGAATTATTTCACAGAATTCAACCAGAGTTGGGTTTTGACAACCTCAATGAACAAACAAACGGACATCTGGACTCTTATTCAGGCCGGGTACTGTTAAAACTAGAACTAGAGGCATTGCGAAAGTCTTTGAATGTGGATAACCTGCGTCTGCGTTCGGAACACCTGGCAAATGCTCTGGCTTTCAGGCTTAAGCGGCAGTCCGATCCCAATCTCAAAATTTCGGAAAACAGTCTGGAAATAAATGAGGGATTGGCTGAATATACCGGGGTCATTCTAAGCAGCAGAAGTAAAGAAGAACTTGAACAGCATTTTTCCAACAGCATAGATAGGTTCTATATCAACGAAACCTTCGTACGTTCATTTGCTTACCAAACCGTGCCTATTTATGGTTTTCATTTAAAGGCTCTAAAACCAAATTGGTCCTTGGAAATAACCGCCGAAACTGTGCTAACGGATTATTTTATCAGGTCGTTTGATCTGGATATTCCACTTGAACCCTATGAGGCTATAGCATCTGACTATGATTACAATTTTAAGCAGATAATACTTGAGGAAAGAACGCGTGAAGAACGGCGAAAGGCGACCATTGCTAAGTACAAGGAGATTTTTCTGGAGAAACCCACGCTGACGCTATATCTTAAGGACATGAGCATTTCTTTCGATCCTAGGAATATCACACCACTGGAAGATCTTGGAACAATTTATCCTAACCTAAAGGTGATCGACAAATGGGGTACATTAACCGTGGAGGAAGGGGCCTTGTTAAGTGCGGATTGGACCACTATTACGGTTAGTGCACCTACCGAGATTCAGGGAACTACCGTGAACGGAAGTGGATGGAAATTGGAGTTGAATGAACCTTGGGAGATCGAAGAGAGCCTGGGAAATTTTCAATTGATTCAGAACTGATTCTTTGGTAGAGATTTGCTCAAACGTCCTCCAGGAGATATTTTAGGGGTGTTTTTTTACCTAGACTAGAAAATAATCATTGGTATCTTCTCATGGATGTCACCGCCCTCTACCTGAAATCCCGTGACCGTTTGTTTCAGCAAGCTGGAATTTCCCCACAATCCAAATTCGTATACACTAGAGGTCCGGTGGAGAAGGTGCATTACCTAGAATATGGTGCAGGCAGACCTTTGATAATAATACATGGCGGTCTAAGTCACTCCAGTGAGTGGATCAACATTATGAAACCCCTGGGAAAGCATTTTCATCTATTTGTGGTAGATCGTCCCGGTCATGGGCTAAGTGACCCTATCAACTACCGTGGGCTTGATTACCGTCAGAATGCAGTGGACTTTATACGGTCTTTTATGGATGCCATCTCTGTGGACAGCGCATACCTAATGGGGAATTCCATGGGCGGGTTTTTCAGTATTTGTTTTGCCCTGGAGTATCCGCAAAAAGTACAGAAGCTTTTGCTGATCGGAGCTCCCGCGGGCATGAATCTCTGGATCCCTCCTATGCTTCGGCTATTGGGATTAAGAGGAATAAATTGGCTGCTAATGAAAACGGTGGCCAAGCCCAGCACCTCTGGAGTAAGGGACATCCACAAGCAAATTCTGGTGGCGGAAGTGGACCAGGTATCTGACGATTATGTTAATAATTGTTACCATAACATGCTGCTTCCGGGGTCGGCAACAGCCGCTAAAACGTTGTTGGAAAGTGTTTTAACCATAAAAGGCTGGAGAAAAGAGTTGTACCTGACACCTCAACTAAAAAAACTGACTATGCCGGTGTACTTCATTTGGGGTAATGAGGATGCCTTCGAAAAACCGGATACCGGTTGCCGAAAAGCTAAGGAAATAGCCCTACACCGATTTGAAGAAATCCCGAATGCTGGTCATTGTCCATGGTTTGACCAACCAGAAAGGTGCACGGAGCTCATAATTGAGATGCTTGATTAGGCAAGACCATTAGCTTAACCGGTTTAGACAATACTCCTTTTCAAATTTTAAACTTTTGGTATATTCCTTGATGCAATTCCAATGCACCACTCCGGAAGTTTTCCAATATATTCTTCAGTTTAAGAGGAGCGGTCTCACCCATCACTAAATGGGTACCCAGGGGTGGTTTGCCGGTTTCCTTTACGGCAGATAGTACTTGGTCAAAAAATTGTATGGCAAAGGTATTATCCATATGGCAATAGGTCCTTTGGAATCCTATGCTTATCAGCAGTTCCTCCAATTCCTTAAAAGCAAATAAGAAACTGTTAGTGACATCTTCCGACCACGGCACCGGATACCGCATGGATCCATCAGTGCCTTTAAAGAGGTCGTGAAACATCAGTCTACCTCCGACCTTTAATACTCTGGCCATCTCACTATAAAATCTTTTTTTGTGGGCGATATTCATTTGCACATGTTGGGTCCAGACCACATCAAAACTTTCGTTTTCAAAGGGTAATTCCAGGGCATCCGCCACCGAAAAGGTGGTAAGATCATCAAGATCTACCAGTTTGGATAGCTTGCTAGCAGTTTCAACAAACGCCGGGGTCAGGTCAATGCCCTGAACCTGGCATTGGTATTCCTGGGCAAACATTCGGCAGGGTCCTCCAATGCCACATCCTACATCCAGCACCGTACTTTTAGAGGTCAATGGAAATTTGCTTAGTATTTCCAGTGTACTTTGAGCGCCTCCAACATGAAATTGATCCACCGGCCAAAGATCCGCAACAGTTATGTTTTCAAGATCTATGTCTAATTGCTTTAAGCCCCCCAAGATCTTTTGGTAGAGGTCTTCCTGGTGGTAGTGTCGAATTACATCGGCAGAAGTCATAGTTTTGATTGCTCTGGTTTGATTCCTCTGGGATTTATTAAATTGTAAATATAAATATCAATGCTATGAAAACCTTAGGGTGTGTATTCCTGATGCTGGTAATGGTAACCTGTCAGCAGCAATCTCCAGTATCTGAAATCCCGGCATCTGAAAAGCCAAAAGTAATTTCGGATGGTGTAGAGATAGCCTATGACCTTTGCGGCAGCGGTGAGACCACTGTGGTACTAATCCACGGGTGGTGTATTGATCGCAGCTACTGGTCGCATCAAGTTGCGGCACTGTGTGATCAATATCAGGTGGTAGCGCTGGATCTCGCAGGACATGGAGAATCGGGCCAAAACCGGGATCTGTGGACGGTAGAACAGTTCGGCAAAGACGTCTCCGAATTGATAAATCAACTGGAACTTGAACAAGTGGTATTAGTAGGACACAGTATGGGGGGAGATGTGATGCTGGAAACCGCATTACTCCAAAAAGACAAGGTGAGGGGAATTATTGGCATTGATACTTTTAAAGATACCGGACATGTGCCTGATTCCTCCGAGCAAGCGGCCATTGAGGGTTTTATCCAGTTCATCCGGTCCGATTTTAAAGGTGCTGCAGATGTTTTCGCCGATCAGGTTTTGTTTTCTCCGCAAACTGATAGTATCAGCCGCCAGCGGGTACTGCACAGCATAAAATCAGCAGATACGCTGAGGGCAGTGGCCGTATTGGAATCGCTTTTTGATTATGCCACAAAGGAAATACCTCAATTGAAGACCTTGAGCAAGAAGCTCTACCTTATTAATAGTGATGTTACCCCAACACTGGAGGCTCATTTCATTCAGGCCGGTATTGAATTCGAAGTCATCGATATAGCCGGTACCGGTCATTATCCTATGATTGAAAAGCCGGATGATTTTAACGACATACTTATAAAAACCTTGGGATTGATCGTTCAAGACGTATAATCTGCTAACCCCATTCATTTTCAAACTTCTCAGTAACCCCTAAAACCGCATCGATGTACCTTAATAGATTAATCTGAACCGCATAGCAGCCCCTAAATCGGTAAGTTTATGTTGCTATGATCAATATTAAGCATTTTTTAATCTTAGGGGTATTTTTTGGCTTAGTTGCTTGCTCCAATCCCTCCCAGTCACAGTTCGCCGCGGCTTCTGCAGCTGCCGATTTCAGAATGGTATCGGACAAAGATGCTGCGCAATCCCAGGGGATTCCTGTAAACCTCAACCTGGATGGGAAGCTGGAGCTTCAGTTTCAGGTGGAAGATCTTTTTACAGAAGAAGCCTATTTGCAGCAAATACACCATGATACGGTTTATTTAATGCTGGGATTTGTTGAAAAAATTTCAGGACATCAATTTCGCATTCAACTACAAGACCCGGAGATCAAAAACGTTTCGGTTTACCAAAGCTACCAGACCAGCCTTTCCTTGATGGACGAAGGTCCGCACATGGATTTTACTGATTGGATTCACTATACCAGTGATTGGGAAGCCATACCGGTAGCAAACGGGCAATTCTCATCATTGGAATACCAAAAGGATCACTATCAGCGATTTCCGGAAGTTAGCAAAGAAGAGATTGTAGAAGCCGTACGTTCACGGGTCAACGATGATAAATGGTTGGAGCTGGCACAGAAATGTGATGACCCAAGGTCCTATCCCTGCGGAGTATCCATAAGCCGGTATTTTCTTAAGCTGGAAATCCAGGACGCTCAAAACGATATTTCTCAGCGTATTGTAGTTTTCGAAGTGCCTATGGGCTGTTGAGTTTCGAACTCCGGTTTACGAATTCGGAAATTAGACTAAGGTAGACTTGTCCAGTGCCTCCTTGTGCTTTTCTTTGTCACTTTGTCACCTAGGATCACCTGTGTCACCCAGGTTAGAGTTTGTTTAAGAACGATTTGAAGATTAACAGAATTGTCCCTGATGGACTTCCTTCTGATGGACTGCCCCGGTGGTTAGTGAAACAAAATTAAGACTTTGCAGGGGCCCCGCCACCCACCCATTTTTAAGTTATCGCTTGAGGGTCTCGGTAGTTGAGACTTGAGCAACTTTTTTGTAGAGGGTACCCCCCCTGCCAATAGTTTACTCCACTTGAGCTTTCTCCCGTCTCTTTCGCTAAAGCTTCAGCAACAGCATGCGGCCGAAGCCTTGCTCCTCAGCTGATGCTACGACGGCAAGTGGATGGCGAAGGACTCCACGGCACCCTCCGGAGTTGACTACCTTGACCTTTATCCATGATCATAGCTCCAGGGAGCCATGACTTTTTAGGACTGCTTGGTTTTCTTAAACTTGTGCTGACGTAGGCTTTTCCCAAGATCTGATATCACCGTTCCCTTATCTTCAATCCACTGCTTTGCCATTTCCAAAAAAGCCCGCTTCTTCTTCAAGCTTGTGGCCCCAAATCTTGATATTATCTACCATACCGGTATCATCGAAGGATCCAAAACCGATGTACCCGCCGTCGAAATGAGTGTCTGTAGCCTCCATAATAGGTTCCTGCATATCATTAAAAAACACTCGTATCAATCCGCTTTCAACATTGCGTTCTATTCTGACCTTGTTCCAGCCCTCACCCCAATCAATTCCCCCTGTGGTCTTGGTCCCGATCTTACGACGGGGTTCGTCGTTTACGATAAAAATATTGTGGGCATGATCGTCCGCGGCAGAGGCAATATGCACATAGTAAAAATTGGTAGGGTCCTTCATTCCAAAGAACAAGCACATGTCTCGATGTCCGTATTCCTTGCCCGTTTGTTTGAGATCCACTTCCAAAGTAAATGAGCCTACCCGCAAAGTTTTGAGCGCGGTGATATTAAATGGTGAGCGTACCCGTGCTTCATACTTGCTTTGCTGAAAAAGTTCCAGCACGTGGTTACTGTCAATTTTTCCGGACCTCCAGGCTTGCGGGTCTGATGATTCGAAATCCTTCAGTGACTGGCCCTGCTCAAAATCGTTTTCATATAGCAATGGTAAGTGCTGGGCCCAAAGAGAAGTGGAGGTAAAAACCAGAAGGAAAAGAGTAAATACAGTACGGCACATGGAACAATATACAAAGATCAGCTGCAACAGCAAACTGTCAGAAGGGCTGTCAAAGTATTGTAGGCATGGTCTAGGTATTAAACGTGCAAACGTAGGTGCGTCTCACTTCGGTTATGGAAACGTACCTGCTTACGCGGGCTATTAGAATTTGGCTACCTATTAGTATTGATGCCTCCTAAACCTTAAATTATAATGAGTACCTTACCAAAACTCATGACCGTTAGCCTAACTGCCATAACCCAAAGCCGAAAGGAAATGCAGCCTTACCTCCAACACCCTTTTGCAGAAGCCGTTTTTGAGGCCACCAAACAATTATACCTGGTTAAGGGCTATTACCATCCCTGGATTGGGTATTTTGCCCTTCGTGAAAATATGGTGGTAGGCGTAGGCGGATTCAAAGGACAGCCTAAAGACAATATTGTGGAAATAGCCTACGCAACGGTGCCCGATTTTGAGGGACATGGAGTAGCACACTCCGTATGCAATTCCCTGGTGAGAATCGCGTATGAGCATTCACCTCAATTAGGCATCCGGGCTCGTACACTGCCTCAAACCAATGCTTCAACCCACATCCTGCAAAAAGCTGGTTTCGCCAAACTAGGTGAGGTGCAAGACCCTGACGATGGCACAGTTTGGGAGTGGGAGTGGCAACCATAAACCCATACGACCATGACCCACATTCATAATCATCGTTACGTGCTTGCTGTCAAGGATCTCACCCGATCCCTGGTTTATTACAATCAGGTTTTAGGTTTTCAAACCTATTTTGAAGGGGGCGGTTGGGGTTTTGTCAAGAGAAATCGATGTATCATAATGCTGGGAGAATGCCCGGAAAGCCCCGAAGCCCGTGAGCTACTCAATCACAACTACTTTGCCTATATTGAGATAGGTAATGTCCGAAAGTTCTATGAAGAGCTAGTTGCAAAAGGTGCCCATCTGCTCACCGATGTTGTGGATAAATCCTGGGGTATGCGGGAGTTCGCCCTGGAGACCATCGATGGCCACCGCATTATGTTTGGTGAGGAATTAATTCCTGAATAATGCCCAAAGAATTGGAAACAACCCGTTTACTTCTAAAAGAAGTCACTGAGGACCATTTGCCCCTGTTCTTTGAACTGCATTCTTATCCGGAGGTTGATAAATTCAACACCCTGGGGATCCCCTCCGATTTACAAACTACTCAACAGATCCTGCGGCCGGCAATGGAGGATCAACTTCAAGAAACACGATCCAAATATTGCTGGGCGGTTTTTCGAAAAGAGGATTATGCTTTTATAGGAGAAATGGGCTTTAGCGTTTCAGGCCCCAAATACCGGCGAGGGGAGATGCACTATTTACTGATACCTGATCACTGGGGAAAAGGCTATGCCACGGAACTGGTTAAGAGGATTATTGCATTTGGATTCGATGACCTGCATCTTCATAGGGTGGAGGCTGGGGTGGCTACAGAAAATGTGGCTTCCATCCGGGTACTGGAAAAAGCGGGTATGACCCGCGAAGGGTGTCATCGGCAAATCCTCCCCATTCGTGGCCGTTGGGTGGATAATTATCATTACGCTATATTAGAATCAGATCCCAGATAATGAAACCACTAGCTTTCATCCTCCTTATGGGGGTACTATGGTGCTGCCAACCCCCTGCGCGAGAAGAAATCTTCTCTCCCGAACTGGTGATCGAGGAAGTAACTGAAATGTTGCACCAGTATCACCAAGCCATGGAGGAGGGTGGCCTGGAAACAGAATTTGATTACCTGGATGATAGTGATGATTTTTTCTGGGTGCCCCCCGGATATAAATCAGCACTGGATTTTGACAGTGTGGCCACAATTCTGAGGGCCAATGACAAATCCATCCACAAGATAGTGCTTACCTGGGACAGCCTTCATGTTACCCCATTGCGGTCCGATCTGGCACAATATTATGGAACAATAAATTCCATTGTGATAGATACGACACGAGTGACTACTAAATCACTGCTTATCGAAACGGGGCTAGTCATTAAAAGGGCCGACGGATGGAAATTGCTAAGCGGACAGAGTGCCCATTTCCCAAAAGAATAATGCGATACGTTCACACCAATATCATCAGTAAGGACTGGAAAAAGCTAGCAGCTTTTTATCAAACGGTGTTTGAATGTCAACCTGTACCCCCACAGCGGGCACAAGCTGGGACCTGGTTGTCGCAGGGTACCGGGGTAAAAAATGCCAGCCTGGAGGGTATTCACTTGAGGCTTCCTGGATACGGACCACAGGGACCTACCCTGGAGATCTACAGCTATGATCGGATGTTGGAAAGGCCTGGTGATTCCGCAGCTAACAAACAAGGTCTGGGCCATTTAGCTTTCGAAGTGGATGATGTAGCCTCGCTATTGGACCGACTGATTGAACAGGGTGGAAAAGCTGTGGGGCAGGTAACCACACATACCATTCCCGGTCAAGGAAAGATAACCTTTGTATATTGCGCCGACCCGGAAGACAACATCATTGAACTTCAGCACTGGCACTAAAAATCTTTAAAATGGTTGATGTTTTAACTGAAATAACCATTAACAGATCTGTAGAGATTGTTTCCGCCTACGCGGCAGATCCCGATAATGCACCTGCATGGTACGACAACATTTCCTCTGCCCGCTGGATCTCCAGTAAACCCCTGCAGATAGGATCTCAGATTGCTTTTGAAGCGCAATTTTTGGGACGAAAGCTTTCATATACCTATGAAGTAGTAGGGTACGAGCCGGGTAACAGTATGGTCATGCAAACAGCCGAAGGTCCATTTCCTATGCGCACAGCTTATAACTGGGAAGCTCTTGATCATGACAAAACCCATATGACCTTGCGTAATACCGGCCAACCTTCAGGCTTTTCTAAATTGGTCGCACCTCTGATGGCTATTATGATGAAAAAAGCCAATCGCAAGGACTTAAAAAAGCTAAAGGCCATTCTCGAAGAGGAGCACTGAAATATGGAAATGGTCTTTCATCATCAGAGTCCTTTTCAAGTGACTCTGATGGGGGCTTAGTGAGACTCTGATATGGTCGAAATGATTATTAATTTTGTTACGGCAACTCCAAACTCGCCGGCATCTGCGGTAATCTTCTAGGGCCCCGTGCCTGTTCAAACGCATAAGCCATGGCTATCAACTCAGGCTCCCGGTAAGCAGTGGAAAACATACTGATCCCTACGGGTAACCCATGCACATAGCCAGCGGTTAAGGTTATATTGGGATACCCCGCCCGCGCTGCTGCAGAAGAACTTCCTCCGCCAAAATGATCTCCATTGATGACATCGATAGGCCATGCCGGTCCTCCGGTGGGAGCAATGATAGCGTCCAAATTGTGCTCGGCCAGCGTGGCATCGATTCCCTCCTCACGAGAAAGCCGCAAAACTTTTTCCAGTGCTTCCTTATACTCAGACTCGTTTAAGTCCCCCTTCTCTTGTGATTTCAATAGAATCTCCTGTTCAAAATAAGGCATTGAGTTATTACGGTTGGTTTCATTGAAATCAATAATCTCCTGTAGGGACTTGACAGGAGCCCCATCCCCCAGTGAGGCCAGGTACTTATTAATACCCTCCTTAAATTCGTACAAGAGCACATCATATCCCGCACTTCCGTACTCACGACTGGTCTTTATATCAGCAGGATCCACTATCTCCGCACCCGCGGATTTTAGGATCTCAAAAGCACCTTCCATTACCGCATCAACTTTTTCATGAAATCCCATGGCATTGCGCATTACTCCCAGTCTTTTGCCTTGTAATCCGTTGGTATCTAGGAATTGACGGTAATCCGAATGTGCTGTCCCTTCCTGAGTGCGAGGATCGTCAGTATCAATGCCCGTTAAAGGACCCAACAAGGCCACGGCATCTTCCATGGTACGGGCCATGGGGCCTGCGGTGTCCTGAGTATGACTGATAGGAATTATTCCGGTACGACTCCATAAGCCAACCGTGGGTTTGATCCCTACAATACCGTTTGCTGAAGAGGGGCATACAATGGAACCGTTAGTCTCAGTGCCGATAGTAATAGCACAAAGATTAGCAGAAACGGCTGCGCCGCTGCCGGAGCTGGAGCCACAGGGGTTGCGATCCAAGGCATAAGGGTTGCGGGTTTGACGACCACGGCCACTCCACCCACTGCTGGACCGCTCGGAACGAAAATTGGCCCACTCACTGAGGTTGGTCTTTCCTAGTAACACGGCACCAGCCTCTCGAAGCTTTTTCACAATAAAGGCATCTTGGGGGGCCTTCGAACCCATTAAAGCCAATGAGCCGGCCGTTGTCATCATTTTATCGCCGGTATTTATATTATCCTTTATCATGATGGGTATGCCGTGGAGAGGCCCCCTCACCTTGCCTTCAGCTCGTTCTGCATCTAATTGATCGGCGATAGTCAGTGCCTCGGGATTTGCCTCAATCACGGAATTTAACTTACCCTCATCTACCTCTTTGATCCGTTTTAGGTACATCTCAGCAATGCTGCGTGCACTTTGAGTGCCATCTTCCATGGCCTGCTGTAATTTGGCTACCGTATATTCTTCTAGCTCGAAAGCTTGCGGTGTTGAGGATGTTTCCAATTCAAGCTCCCTGGTTTCAGGTGAGCAAGAGGAGAACCCAATGGAGGTCAATACAGAACCCAAAGCACTGTACTGCAGAAAATTTCTTCTTTTCATATCACTTTTGATTTGCATATAAGATCGCAAACGGTGGCGAACTTCACAAATTTGTGCAAGATCAACAGAATTGGTGTATGAGGTAATTTCGCCCCCGGAAATTAAAAGGAGTATCCCCTGCCGCATGCTTAAATTGCAAACCCAGAGGTGAGGCTGGAGATATGGCCATAAAACTGGTCTGGCCCAGGGGTAGCTCACCAGCTGCGATGGACAAATAAAAATAACCTTGATCTGTATCCAAAAATGAACCCAGATCAATTTTGCTGCCATGGGTAGATATGCTGATTTGGTGTAGAACCCTTTCTAATTTAAGGACCTGTTGCAATTGCAATTGGTACTTTTCCTTTTCCAAATGTAACATGGCTTGAGCAGTTTCGTACTTATCACCCATGCTGCTCTTAGTCTCGGCGGATTGCCCGGTCTGCCTAATGCTTTGTTGCAAAATACCTATCCTCTGCTGTACCCATAGCACACATTGATCATGGGCTTGCTCTTTTAACTTTAGCAACTTGCTCATAATTGCTAGATGTGGTCCTTTATATAACTAACAAATTGCCGGATCTCATTCTCATCATTGTAATAATGAACTGAGGCTCTGATCATTTCACCCAGTCCACGATCCTGCATATCCAATAAAGTTCCTTCGGGTACGATCAGTGAAGTGTTGAAACCAGCTTTACCTAAGCGAAGCTTCATTCTTTTGGAATCGAAAGGGCCTTTAAAACTGACTATTCCGGACTTAACCCTACCCAAATCATGAACGGAAACATCAGGGATCTGCTTCAGACTGGTTCGTAATAGATCAGCTAGATATTGAATTCGTTGCCAAATCCGGTCCATACCCAACGAGGAAGCATAGGCTATGGCTTCCGACAGTCCTAATACCCCCGCCAGGTTGAACTCCCAATTTTCAAAACGTCGAGCATCGGGGCGAATGCGGTAACTGGTAGGTGTGTCCCAGGTTGCTCCGTGAAGGTCTAAAAGCACTGGCTCTAGCGCTGGTAAAATACGCTCGTTGACATATAGAAAGCCTACTCCACGAGGTCCCCTCAGAAATTTACGGCTAGTGGCTGAAAGAAAATCACAGCCTATCTCTTTTACATTCAGGGGCATCTGGCCGGCGCTCTGACAAGCATCCAGCAAGTACCAGATGCCATACTTTCTAGCTATGCTACCAATTTCAGCGGCAGGATTCACCAAACCGCCGTTAGTAGGGATGTGGGTTATGGCGATCAATCTAACCCTGGGTTGGATGATTGACTCCAATGCCTGTACATCTACTTCCCCAAACTCATTGTTAGGTATAGGTTTAATCTCCACTTCCAGGCGCTTCTGCATTTGTAAAAATGCGATGTAATTACTGGCATACTCCGCCCGGGATGTTAATATAATGTCTCCGGGCTGCCAGGGGATGGAAAGAAATGCCTGTTGCCAAGCCACCGTAGCGTTTTCCATAATGGCTACTTCCCTGGAATTACATTGCAAGTGATCGGCAATATTCTGGTAAGTATCTTCAATCTGCTGTCTATATTCAATCGCCGTTTCGTAACCTCCATATCGGAGTTCATGATCCAGGTATTCACTAACTTTTTGTGCCACCTGGATATTCATTAAGGAAGCGCCGGCATTGTTGAAATGTACTACGTTTTGAACCCCAGGGGTGTCTTTTCTTATCAGTTCCAATTCTTGAGCTGAGAGGGGATTACTGCTATCCGGCATGAAAACTAAAATGTCAATTGAGATAGAAAGATAGCATAAAAAAAGACTCTCCGAAGAGAGCCTTAATCCAACTGGTAATAATAAGTGGTTTAGGAAGACGATTTTAGCAGTGATTTTCTAACCTTCATCATCTTCTCATGGGTTACGACGTCTTTATAGTTAATATCTTCCTGTAAACCCACTCTTAAACTCTTGACATAGTAATCCAATGCTTTTTCCGGAAGATTATTCAAGTTGTAGTAATCTCCCATTACAGCTAAGTTGTAGGGGGTTTCCTTGATATCCAGAGATTTCTGCAGCCAGGTCTTGGCTTCCGCAAGATTCACTTTTTTACGGATACAACGATCAGCTGAATTAGCAAAGGTGTACCAATCGTCCGGCGCAGCTTCCTCAACCGCTTGCCTGGCCTTAATGGTGGTTTTATTATTATCGGTCTTGTTACCCGCAAAAGTTCCGACACTCAAAAAAAGTGTGGCCAGTGCCAACGTCAACATTCTTACACTTTTGGTCCTGTAATTCATGGTAAATGAGATTTAATTATGATTTGTTTCTTAATGGTGCCTAGCTAAAGGCCAAAATTGGTACCAGAAAAAGTCCCTCTCTCATGTTATTGATTATCAGATTTTTACAAGAAGAGTAACCCAATTTAGGGGATAGCATTTATGTTCGCTAATGCGACAGAATTGCCCAAAAGTGGACAAATAACCTTTTTTTGTGAAAAACGTTGGAGCTAAATTTCGGAACGTAATACTTCCAGTGGAGGCTTACTTAAAACACCCTTACTGTTGAGTAATCCGATGAGCATGGTGACTCCGGTTATGATTACGTATACCATCAATAGCGGCCACAGGCTCGGTACAAAAGTAGAGTCGAAACTGAAATAGGCCAAAGCCCAGGTTGAGGCCAATGATAGCAGCAAGCCGACAGCTGAAGCCAAACTACCCAGGAAAAAATATTCCAGGGCATTGATAGCCATGATTTGATTTTTTTGTGCTCCCAACGTACGCAGCAAAACGCTTTCTTTGATACGCTGAAACTTACTGATGATCACGGAACTGATCAGAACGATCAGCCCTGTGAGAATGCTGAATAAGGCCATGAAACGGATCACAAATGCCACCTTGTCCAGGATTTCGTTTACCGTTGATAAGATCAAATTAAGGTCAATTATAGAAATGTTCGGGAATTGTGAAACCACCGCTCTTTGAAAATCGGCAGATTTCTCTGGTGATTTCACCTTGGTCATTAAAACGTGGAACTGAGGAGCTTCTTCCAATACCCCTTTAGGAAATACTACCAGAAAATTGGTTTGCACCCGGTTCCACTCCACCTTTCTAAAGCTTCCTACTACGGTTTTGATGGGTGCGCCTTGCACGTTGAAGAGCAGCTCGTCCCCTAATGAAACTTTCATGTTTTCAGCAAAGCCCTGGTCCATAGATACAAAAATGGTGTCCCTGTTCTCCATTGCGGTTGAATCCCAAGTACCCTCTGCCAGTTTCTCTGAATCAATGAGGTGGTCCCGGTATGTTACCCGATACTCCCGGTTATATGCCCATTGCGGATAAGCGATGGTGGTGTCCTCCACCGCATCAGATTTGGTATGGCCATTTACCTCCATCAATTGCATGGTCACGATAGGTACTTCCTGAATCAAAGGAAGATCGTGTGCGGTTGCCAGTTGTGAAACAGCTGCTGTTTGCTCCGTTTGAATATCGAAGAGTACCATATTGGGTTGATCTCCACGTGATGAAAAAGACACCTGAGAGATGAGCAACTGCTGTACAAAATACAAGGTGGCTATTAATGCCGTACCCAGGCCTATGGATACGATCAAAATCAATGTCTGATTTTGTGGACGATACAAGTTTGCCAAGCTTTGTCTCCAAATAAAATTCCAATTTGTGGGAAAAAATTTGCGAATAGCCCAAGTGATCAATTTTGCTACCAAGCTCAATATGGCAAAAGCAGCAAGCAAGGCCAGGGTAAACACTAGAGCGTCGCCCCAATCACCAATACCTTGCCAATAACTGAAAGCCAGGACGAATCCAAATATGCCCACATAAATAGTCCAAAGTAAAGGGTCGCGGTCACCTGCAGATTCATATCCAGCCCTCAAAACTCTTAGTGGGGAGATCCTTCGGACCTTGATTAACGGTACCAGCGCGAACAGGATACTGATGGTCAGGCCAATAACTATCCCATTGAATATAGCCTGCCAACTGATAGACAAACTCACCTCCAGGGGTAGAAAATCGCTGAATACCGTAGGAAGCAACAATTGAAGGGCGCTGCCCCCAACCGCTCCAATCACGGAACCCAAAAAGCCCATCACCATGATTTGGCAAAGATAGATCCACAAAGCCTGAGGCCCTTTAGCTCCTATGCACCGAAGTACCGCCACCGTGTCCAATTTTTCCTTTACGTAGATATGAACGGAACTGGCTACTCCTATGCACCCTAGCAGTAAAGCAGCAAAAGCCACAAAACTTAAGAACTTAGTGAGATTTTCGAAGGTTTCACCCAATCCCTCCTTGGTAGATTGTACGGTGTCAATATCAATATCTTCTTTTTCCAGGCGGGGCCTAACCGCCTCCATAACAGCTCCCACTTGGGAGGGATCGTCGAATTTAAAAAACCGGCTATAACGAATTCGACTTCCTTTCTTAATTAATCCAGTGGACTCCAGATACTGCAGTGGGATGTACACTGGAGGGGCAACTGTTGCTGTAATACCAGTTTGACTAGGAGCATCCAACACACTACCGGAAATTCCAAACCCCAAAGCTCCCACTCTTATGGAATCACCGGTACTACTGGAAAATTGCAGTAGTAATGTCCGGTCTACCAAGGCTTGTTTTGATTCCTGGAACCGCCTGGAGGCCTGGGGAGGGTCGGTATCGATTTCACCGTAGTACGGAAAATTGCCTTTGATCGCCCTTACATCTACCAGCCGGGTTCCCTGGGACTTAGGGAAAAATACCATAGATGCAAAGCTTACCTGACTGCTTTGTTCCCCCCCTATAGAATCTATGATGGCCAGGATATCGGGGGGAAATTGCCTATTGCTGTTCAACACCAGGTCCGCTCCAATGATAGTACGGGCTTGTTCATCAATGTCTTGCTGTAGGTTATCGCTAAAGGTTTGAATAGCCACCAGTGCCGCTACCCCCAGAATGATGGAGGATATAAAAAGGAACAACCGGGAACGGCTGCGGCGACTATCCCGCCAGGCCATTTTTAACAACCAGGTAAAATCCTTCATGGTATTCTTTTTTAAGCTACGTTAAGCTGATCGGCCACAATTTTTCCCCCTTTTAGTCTAATGACCCGCTGGGTTCTTTGGGCAAGTTCCAGATCATGGGTAACCAGCACCAAGGTGGTCCCGGCTTCCTTATTGAGATCAAAGATCAAATTCACCACCTTTTCACTGGTTTCCTCGTCGAGATTGCCAGTAGGTTCATCGGCGAACAGAATCTTGGGATTGTTTGAGAAGGCTCTTGCCAAACTCACACGCTGTTGTTCACCGCCCGACAGTTGGGTAGGATAATGATGATGTCTTTCCGCCAGTCCTACCTTGGCTAGTAGGTCCATGGCTTTAGACTTGGCTCCTGCTATCTTGTTCAGTTCCATGGGGATCATGACATTTTCCAGAGCTGTCAGAGTGGGGATCAACTGGAAATTCTGAAAAATAAATCCCACGGTCTGATTGCGCAGGGCTGCCCTCTGGTCTTCATTCAACTTATGTAATTCATGTCCGTCCAGTGAAACCCATCCAGTGGTGGGGCTATCCAGACCTGCACAAAGACCTAAAAGTGTGGTTTTACCGCTACCGGAAGGACCAACAATGGCGAAGGTCGCTCCTTTTTCAATGGTAAAACTAACCGCATCAAGTACCGTTAAAGTGTTGGGACCGTTCTTGTAGGTCTTGGTCAGATTATGCACGTCCAGAATATTACTCATTTTCTATAATCATGATAATGAAACGCAATAAAACCGCTTTCGTTTAAAGAAAGTAGCATTATTATACGAATGGTAGGTCTAGGTAAACCAACCACCATTTGTTAAGTTTAAATGATGAGAATTATCTATGGTGTTTTAGCAGGCTTGATGTTGTCAACATTGATTAGCTGTGATCGCCCGACGACGGCTAAGCAAGAAATCAATCAAGAGCTTTTAGAAACTGGCTCTACTGAAACTGTTTCTGAAGAAGGACTCGCCACCATTTTGTTTTTTGGTAATAGTCTTACTGCGGGATTCGGGCTTGAGCCGGAACAGGCTTTTCCTAATTTAATTCAGCAAATGTTGGATAGTTTAGGTTATCCCTACCAAGTGATCAATGCCGGCCTCAGTGGAGAAACTACCGCCAGCGGGGTAAATCGTATCGAGTGGGTTTTGAGAGATCCTGTTGATATAATGATCTTGGAACTAGGAGGTAACGATGGCCTAAGAGGCATTGATCCTACGGTGGTAAAAAGCAATTTGCAGGAGATCATAAACTTGGCCAAAGGAAAGTACCCAAGTATGAAGATTATTCTGGCAGGTATGGAAGCACCGCCGAATATGGGCAATGAATATATCCAGGAGTTCCGCAATACTTTTCCGCAACTTGCAGAACAAAATCAGCTGCCATTGATCCCATTTCTATTGGAAGGTGTAGGAGGAGAGCCCGAATTGAATTTACCGGACGGCATTCATCCCAACGAACAAGGACATAGGATTGTAGCCTCCACTATATGGGAAGTCCTGCAAGATCAGCTGGAGCTAGTGAGCCAATAAACGACGGTGATAGTTGATCTGGCCAAGGTGATAGTTTAAGTGGGCAGCCAAGATCACCAATGCCTGCAGGGTAGTCATATCCTCGGGACCGAAACCCACCTGCTGTAGATAAGTACGGTTCAGGGACTCATCCTTTATGGAACATATAGTTCGGGTTACCACTTTTTTTGTAGTTTCGATCAGACTGAGAATCTGATCGCATGGTATGTGCTTAGACTCAAATTCAGCCGGCCGGTCCCTCTGGTAGTCAGTGCCTCCTAAAATGGCCCCTATGAAATGTTGTAAATTTCCCAATATGTGCAAAGCCAAATTTCCCCCACAATTGTTAATGCCTTCATGCATCAACCACAGGGATTCCTCACTAGGGTAAGAAGTAATTTCCTTCGCTAACCTGTCAAGATCTTTCTCAAAAACGTAAGCCAGCTTTTCCAGTTCCATGATAGTTATTTTTAATCGTCCCACATACCTGCTTCCACAATCTCTAGCAAATGTCCATCGGGGTCGTGAAAGTAAAAAGAATAGTACTTATCGCGCCAGATCTGCTCGTGAATTATGGCAATGTTGTGTTTTTGAATCTTTTCTTTCCAAGGTACATAGTCTTCGGGAATCACCTCAAAGGCCAGATGCTGGGGACCATAGGCATAGTGTGCAGGTAGCGTGTCTTCTTTTTTGGTGGCCTCAGGGTTAAAACACAATAACACGGAGGTTCCTGCCCGAAAGAAAACATGCCTTCCCGGTCGACTTCCAATTAGCGGAAACTCCAAAACCTGTGAATAGAAGTTTTTAGTGCGCTCCAGGTCTTGTACGTAAATACAGGTTTCTTTCACCTGTTTGATTTCCATAGCTATTATTCAAGGCTGGAAAAACTGATCTCTGTATTATCCCCGATATTGAGGCTTTGGCTGGGCCCTTCTAATATAGTATCACTACCGATTACCGACTGATTAAGTACCGCTACTTCCAACTTGCTGAAAGATCCCACGATGCTATTTTCGATAATTGAGTTTTTAATAATGGTAGATCCTCCAATTGCCACGTTCGGACCAATGATGGAATTTTCAATTTGACATTTCCCCGCAATACTTACCGGTGGTATAACAATGGTATTAGGGAAATTGTATTGTGAAGTTTCCATGAATTCTTCTTCATTTAACAATATCCCGTTTGCTTCTAACAAGGATTCTTTCTTCCCACAGTCGTACCATTGATTAACCGGGTAAGTCGACATTTTCTCTCCTTGTTCCAGAAGCAACATAAGCGCATCTGTAAGTTGATATTCCCCCAGTGTTTTGGTTTTACTGGAAATGATCCCTTCAATAGCCTCTACAAATGCCTGGGGGCGTGTCAATTTATAAATTCCCACTAGGGCGAGGTTAGACTTTGGTATTTGTGGCTTTTCAATTAACCTTTTAACCAATCCCTCTTCATCCACTTCTACTACCCCGAAGTTACCGGGTGTATCCACTTTCTTAGTTCCCAACACCGTATGCTTGCTGCTCAGAAAATCGCTTATATCCAGGTTCAAAATCGTGTCTCCCAGCATAATGATCACATCCTGCTCATCCCTCATGGCCTCACGAGCACACCATAAGGCGTGACCAATACCCTCGCGTGGTTCCTGCACTACAAATTCGAAGTTTATTTTAGATTTTCCGTAGTAGTCTGTAATAAAGGCTTCTATCTTATCACCCAAATAGCCAATGATAAAACAAAAATCATCGATGCCCCCTGATACCAGCATGTCCACGATATGCACTAGGATAGGCCGGCCGGCTACAGGAACCAGTGCCTTAGGCTGAGTATGAGTATGAGGTCGAAGTTTCGAGCCAATGCCTGCTACAGGAATTATTGCTTTCATCCATAAAGTTTTGACTGTTCGCAATTTAAGAGGTATGATTTAAAAACCAGTTCAATCGTCATTAAAAATTCAATACCAGGTTTTTAAATGGAGATAGTTTATGGGAATAGTATAATTAGCCTTTTAGCAACAAAATTCACAAAAGAGTTCGTAATCCATGACAATACCTTAATCCGTATGAATATCTGCAAGTAGTCGGGACCATAATAAAACTACATAATCATGAAGTGTAAATGGCCAATTTCCAACGGGATATGAGAGTCAATTTAACCTTGACCATTCGCCAGATTCTATCCATAAACAATTGATTCCTAAAAATTTGACCACCATTAGGTTGATTATTTGATAAAAATACATGCCGATTTTCGGTTTCAAAATTCAGGTGTGCTTATCCACAAAAATTTCATTTAATTGACTCTGGTTATAGTATTGATTATCAGTACTTTGAATCATAGTTCCGATTATTTGTGGATAAACAGTCAAATTTGTGGAAAAGTTTACTTGACTTTTTAGAATCTTCTTTTTGTATAAATTCTATGAGATTGGCGAACGGATTTGTGGATCAAAACAGGTATAAACCACTATATAAGTTTGCTAGGACAATTACGTGGTTTTTAGGTTAAAATCAAGCACATTTAGTTGTTTAACCATTTAGTTACTGGCAAAAATTGGTTTATTAAAAAGTCAATGAACTTCCCTGCTATCAATAGAGTTACCCAAATTTCAACTCCTGAAAACGAACCGCTTATTGTATTCTTGAAATAATCCAATGCCATTTTCGAGGTACACCCAGATTTGTAGGTATCACACCTTAGTCATCTGAAGTATGTCATCCAGAAATTCCCGATTGTTTGACAATCGGGGCACCTTATTCTGACCTCCCAGTTTACCACGCTTTTTCATCCACTGGTAAAAGGTCCCTTGAGGTACCGAGTGGACTACCGGAGCCATTAAAGCCATGTCCTTATAGCGCTTGGCCTGATAGTCGGAATTGATATCTTTCAAGGTCTCATCCAAAGTTGAAATGAATACCTCTAAATCATTGGGCTGCTGGGCAAACTCTATGATCCACTCATGCCCTCCTTTGTTACCGGATCCCAGGTATATAGGGCCCGCCGTAAAGTTGGTGATTTCTGCTGCGGTGTGCTCACAGGCCTTGGTCACAGCATACTCTGCATTTTCTATTACTACTTCTTCTCCAAAGGCGTTTATGAAATGTTTTGTGCGCCCGGTAATTTTAATTCTATAGGGATTGGTGGAGGTGAATTTTACGGTATCTCCAATCTGGTATCGCCATAGACCGGCGTTGGTGGAAATAACCAGGGCATAAGTTTCTCCCAGCTTTACGTCTTTGAGGGTCAGAGTAGGAGGATTCTCCTCCCCAACATGTTTGAAAGGAATGAATTCATAATATATGCCGTAGTCCAGCATGAGTAGCAGTTCATCTGATTCCGATTGATCCTGAATACCAAAGAATCCTTCGGAGGCATTGTAGGTTTCCAGGTAATTCATATCCGGCCTGCCGATTAGCGCCTGGAACAAGGATTTGTAAGGTGCAAAAGCTACCGCTCCGTGAACGAACAATTCCAGATTGGGCCAGACTTCTGCTATCGATGACTTACCCTTAATTTCCAGGATCCTTCTCAACAATAAAATAGTCCAGGTCGGCACTCCCGAAATACTAGTAACGTTTTCATCGGCTGTGGCTCGAGCCATCCGCTCAATTTTCTCTTCCCATTCTTCCATTAAGGCTATCTCAAGGCTTGGGGTTCTAACAAATTGAGCCCAAAGAGGCAGGTTCTTCATAATTACCGCCGAAACATCCCCGTAGTAAGAATTGGCATGGGGGTCATACTCATTAATTTGCTGACTACCACCAATAGCCAAACCCTTGCCATCAAACAGCCGAGAAGTGGGATGATTGTTGACATAAATGGAAATAAGATCTTTCCCTCCTTTGAAGTGACATTCTTCCAGGGCCTCCGAAGAAACCGGGATGAATTTGCTTTGGGCGTTGGTAGTACCTGATGATTTGGCAAACCATCGAATCTCACTAGGCCACAATAAGTTTTGCTCCCCTTTCATAATACGGGAGATATAAGGGAACAAAGTTTCATAAGTAACTACGGGTACCCTTTGTGCAAATTCTTCCGAAGTCTGGATAGATTTGAACTCGAACTTTGTCCCATACTCGGTATCTCTAGCTTGCTTCAGCAATTTCTCAAACAGCTCCTGCTGCACTTCAATGGGGTGTTTCATGAAAAGCTCCACTTCGTGGATGCGTTTCTTCATTACCCAGGTCAGGATGGAGTTAATGAGCGCCATTCAGATCTTGCGTTTAAGCTCAAAGTGTTTCCCTAAATACACTCTTCTCACTTGTTCATCATTGGCCAGCTCCTCAGCACTGCCGTCCTTAAGCAGATTACCTTCGGTCATGATATAGGCACGATCGGTGATGGATAAGGTCTCAGTTACATTGTGGTCGGTAATAAGAATCCCAATATTTTTTTGCCGAAGCCGAGCCACAATTGATTGTATCTCCTCCACCGCTATAGGATCCACACCGGCAAATGGTTCATCCAGCAGCACGAAACTGGGATCTACCGCCAGCGCCCGGGCAATTTCCGTGCGTCTGCGTTCACCACCTGACAAAACCACTCCTTTATTTTTGCGAACATGATTCAAGCTGAATTCCTCTAACAAGGCCTCAATTCTATCGCGCTGTTGGTCTTTAGAGAGGTCTGTCATTTCCAGAACTGCCTTAAAGTTTTCTTCTACCGTGAGGTTACGAAAGACTGAGGCTTCTTGCGCCAGGTATCCGATACCCAATTTTGCTCGACGGTACATTGGCAGATCGGTAATGTTCTCACCATCCAGAAATATTTGTCCGTCGTTGGGTTTTATCAAGCCTACGATCATGTAGAATGTGGTGGTTTTACCGGCACCATTAGGGCCCAACAATCCCACTATTTCGCCTCGTTCCACGGTTACGGAGACATGATTCACCACCGTGCGTTTGTGATATCTTTTTACCAGACCCTCCGCTTTCAGAATCATTGCTTCAGCTTAATATCTTTCACCATCATCTGCAAACTCTTCTCACCCCGGTATTCGTTCACTTCCAAAGTATAAGCCAGATCGAACGGGGTTCCTGCATTAATTTTATCGGCATAACGGGCCAAGCCGAAAGCCACACCCACAAAGTAACGCCCTTTTGAGGACTTTATGCGAAACTTTAGGTGCTCATCCTTCAAAACTCTGGCCTCAGAATGTGCTGTAAGGTTCTTCGACACCAGTACCGGAGTGCGATTACCTGGGCCAAATGGGGCCAATTGTCTTAGCACATTGTAGAATTTGCGATCAATGTCGTCTACTTCCAAACACATATCTATCTCCAGGACGGGAGTTAGCATCTCTTCGGTGATGGTAGTAGACACCACCTCTTCAAATCGTCTTTGGAACTGAGGTATTTTCTCCAGTGGCATGGTGAGTCCAGCCGCATACTTGTGACCTCCATAGGCATCTAATAAGTCAGAACAGGCGGCTATAGCCTCATAAATATCAAATCCCTCTACCGAACGGGCCGATCCAGTAGCTTTATCCTGTGATTCTGTTAAAATAATGGTGGGTCGATAATATTTTTCAATACAGCGTGAAGCTACAATGCCGATAACCCCTTTATGCCAATCTTCCTTGTATAGTACGGTGCTTTTTGAATCAGTGGAATCCTCAGCCTGCTCAATCATTTGAATGGCTTCTCGGGTAATATTAGTATCAACGGTCTTGCGAGTGCTGTTTCTTTCATTCACCTTATGCGCCCAGGGTTCTGCTTCTTTTAGCTTCCGGGCTAAAAGTAACTGAACCGCTGAGTTAGCATGTTCTATGCGCCCTGCCGCATTTATACGAGGAGCTATCCCGAATACGATCTCCGTAATGCCAACCTTACCCTTGAGTCCGCTAACTTCGATCAGTGCGCCTAGACCAGGCCGGGGCTTTTTATTTAAGATTCGCAGTCCGTAGTAAGCCATAGTACGGTTTTCTCCAAGGATGGGGACCAGATCCGCGGCAATACTTACTGCCACCAGGTCCAGGTAGTCGTAAGTGACCTCAATGGGTATATTTAATTTATGGCATAGGGCCTGCACTAACTTAAAGCCTACACCACAACCGGAAAGATCGTCAAAAGGATAGCTGCAATCCTCACGTTTGGGGTCCAGTATAGCCTTAGCAGCGGGTAATTGGGCTCCCGGCAGGTGATGGTCGCAAATAATGAAATCCAGGCCTTGAGCTACCCCCTGGGCTACCAGATCCACTGCCTTTATGCCACAATCCAAGGTTATGATCAACTTGTATTCGTGCTCTACCGCCCAGTCCAATGCCTTAGCCGACAATCCATAGCCCTCGGTATAACGATCAGGTACGTAAAAATCTACCTGCTGATGTTGTGACCGTAAAAAGCTGTAGACCAATGCCACAGCAGTAGTGCCGTCCACATCGTAGTCGCCGTAGACCAGAATTTTATGATTTTGGGCCATGGCCTCCAGCACGCAGGTTACTGCCTCTTCCATATCTTTCATAAGAAAAGGATCGTGCAATTGCTGGAGAGAGGGTCTAAAAAATTCTTTGGCCTTCTGGAAATCATCGATTCCCCTCTGGATCAAAATGGCCGCTAGATTCCTATCAATATTGAGCGCTGCTGACAGGTCATTAACTTCTGGATCTTGGGGTAAATCTTTAAACACCCATTTTTTCTGCATACCCCGTAAAATAACGAATTACCAGTATAAACTTAAAAGATAATATTTCTAAATTGTTCTGACCGCCATTCTGAATTGTTGAAAAAACTAAAAGAACAATATGACCGCTGGAAAGTGTACATCCGGGTGGATGTGATTATGTACCTGGTTATGATCATTTTGTTTATCCTAATAATAATTCTTTACCTGTAACTGGGTTCGGAGGGCAGCTGCTTGTGGGTTTCAGCACCCAGTTCCCGCAACTTTTTTGCTCTGGAAATTAGATTCCCTTTACCATTAGCCAGCTTATTCATGGAAAGCTGAAACATACGCTGTGATTGGTTTAGTCCTTTCCCTAGCTGATTCAGATCTGTGATAAGACCGCAAAGCTTATCATAGATCCTACCCCCTTCCTTGGCGATCTGCAGGGCATTACGATGCTGTTTCTCATTGCGCCATAAAAAGGCAATGGTCTTTAAGGTGGCAAGTAAAGTGGTAGGAGTTACCATAATTACTTTACGTTCCCAGGCATAGCTGAGGAGGTCCTGCTGGTCGGATTGCAAGGCTGCACTTAAACTTCCTTCCACCGGTAAGAACATCAACACAAAATCCAGGCTATGCAGTTGGTCCAGCTTCTGATAGTACTTGGCACTCAAGTTGTTGACATGCCCTTTCAATGAATGCAAGTGCTGTTTGAGCTGTTGCCTCTGCAGCAATTCATTGTCGGAATTTATGTAGGCTTCGTAAGCCTTAAGTGACACCTTAGCATCTATAATAATATGTTTCTTTTCCGGAAGCATAACAATGACATCCGGACGCTGGGCTACCCCCTCCTCGTTCCTTAATTTCATACCTGCACCCTGGGTAAAGAATTCTTGGCCTTTTTGAAGCCCGCTATGATCCAGTATTCGCTCCAACACCACTTCACCCCACAACCCTTGTGTTTTATTGTTGCCTTTCAATGCCTGAGTTAGGTTTCGAGCATCTTCCGAGATCTGGTGATTCAATTTCGCCAGTCTATGTACCTCCTGCTGAAGCAGTTTACTGCCTACAGTGTGTTCCTGATGAGTGGCCTCAATGCGGTTTTCGAAAGACTGCAGTTTTTGGTGTAACGGACCTAACACGGTATTGAGCTTCTCCTCGTTCATGTCCGTTAGTTGATGAGCGTTACGCTGGATCAATCTTTGGGCCAGGTTCTCAAACTGGTTGGTATATTGTTGATGTAATTCCTCTTGGCGAGCTCTTTCCGCCTGCAAGCGATCCTGCCAGTTTTTTTGTTCCGTCTGATACTGGGCAATCTTAGCTCTTAATTCAAACTCCCCCAGTTCCTTCTCTTTGTAGGTGGCTTGAAGATTGGCCAATTGCTCTTTTATGATCTTGTATCGATCCGCTATCAGGCACTTCTCCTTGTCAAGATCAAGATATTGTTCTTTGGTTATGACCGTACTGGTAGTGCTTTTCCAAACCAAATAGGTACAGGTCACACCGATTATCAAACCGGATAATAAAAATAGAAACTCCATAAATACACCTTTTAACAACCATATAACGGAGGGAATAAAAAAAGCAGTACACAACTGCACTGCTTTTTACTGAGCTTCAATATCTTAAACCTATTAGATGACCCCTTCCAAAACGTCTTTCATAGGTACGCGTCGGCCGTCCTTATAGGGAACGATCCAGGCATCCTTAACTCCCATCTCACGGAGATACTTCTTGAACTTGTCGGCCTGCCAGTAGTCCGAAAAGTTTCCCAACGTATAACGTTGAGTACCATCGGCATCTACCTCGCCGCCGAAATTCTCACTGGCGCTAAAGTACTTGGAAAGGTCCTTATTGCGAAAAGCCCCAATCTGTACTTTAAACACTACCCCTTTGGCCACTTTGGTATTATTGGTATTGGAATCATCGCTAATATCCAGGGTTCTGGCTTCCGCTAAATCTTGTTGAAGATTTTGCATTTTAACCTGTAAAACCGAAACCTCTTCCCTTTTGTTCTGAAGCTCCGATTCCATACTGGCAAATTCAGAGTTCAACTGGTTTACCTGCTGTTTCAAGGTACTGTTTTCCTCCACCATTGTCTTGAATTCTTCCACTTGCATGGACTTTTTGGTCTTCTTCCATTGCTTGGCCTCGGCTCTTGACAGCTGGGCCAGCAACACCGGTGAGCTTAAAAAAATACACAACCCGCTTAACAATACTAATTTTTTCATTATTCCAAGATTAGGTTACAAGTACGAATCTACAAAAATATGTTACAAAATTAATAGCCGGTTTCAAAAATAGGTACATAGGTTAGGCTAGTTACTTTAATGACCCTATCATATCCTTGGGTTTCACCCATTGATCGAACTGCTCATCAGTTACCAACCCCAAGGCAATGGCCGCCTCCCTCAAAGTAGTACCTTCCTGGTGGGCTTTTTTAGCTATCTTTGCGGCATTCTCATAGCCAATATGAGTATTGAGAGCTGTCACCAGCATTAGGGATTTTTCCAGTTTTTCTTTGATCACTTCATGATTGGGTTCAATTCCTACCGCACAATTCTTCCGGAATGATTCGCAGGCATCACCCAACAGTCCCGCGCTGGTAAGGAAGTTATAGATCATCATTGGCTTAAACACATTTAATTCGAAATGCCCGTTCATACCTCCGACTGAGATCCCCACATCCATTCCAACAACCTGCGCACAAACCATGGTGAGCGCTTCGCATTGTGTAGGGTTCACTTTGCCGGGCATTATGGATGACCCCGGTTCGTTTTCAGGTATCAGGATCTCGCCGATACCACTTCTGGGACCTGAGGACAGCATGCGAATATCGTTACCTATTTTCATCAGGCTAACTGCCAGTTGCTTCAAGGCACCTGACGATTCGACGATGGCATCATGTGCTGCCAAAGCTTCAAACTTGTTATCTGCAGTAACAAATGGTAAGCCTGAAATATTTGCGATCTCCTGGGCCACAGCCTCGGAGTAACCAACAGGAGTATTTAATCCGGTCCCTACCGCGGTACCACCTAATGCAACTTGCGACAAGTGAGGCAAGGTGTTTTTTAAGGCTGTCAAGCCATGATCCAATTGGGATACATATCCACTGAACTCATGACCCAGTGTTAAAGGCGTTGCGTCCATAAAATGGGTACGGCCGATTTTTACTACTTCCTCAAAAGCCTGAGCTTTCGTATGAAGCACGTCGCGTAGGGCGCTGACCTTGGGTATGGTTTCTTCCACAATCTTGCGATAACCTGCAATGTGCATAGCGGTGGGAAACGTGTCGTTGGAGGACTGGGATTTGTTCACATCGTCGTTAGGGTGAATGGTTTTGACGGAGTCATTCAGGTTCCCTCCCGAAATCACATGCGCCCGGTTTGCCACCACCTCGTTTACGTTCATATTACTTTGAGTACCCGAACCGGTTTGCCATACCTTTAGTGGAAATTGATCGTCCAGCTCCCCAGCGCTAATTTCATCACAAACTTGAGCAATCAATTGGGCTTTGTACTCCTCGAGAACGCCCAGTTTATGGTTGGTTAGAGCAGCAGCCTTTTTAAGTACCGCAAAGGCTTTGATAACTTCTAGAGGCATCACCATAGCCTCACCTCCTATAGCAAAATTCTCCAGGGATCTTTGTGTTTGGGCCCCCCAATATTTGTCTGAGGGCACCTGAACCTCACCCATAGTATCATGTTCTGTACGGTACGACATCTATAAAAACAATTTGGTATTTGGTCAAGTTAATTAAAGGTAGAAGCAATTTATTTCAATTGTGATGCGTCGACAACTAATTCCTGGGTTTTTTCAAAAATGATTTGTCCAAGGATTTGAAGGGTTTGTCGAAAATCTGTGGAACTTCGTCTTAATGTTGTGTTTGGTATAATAATCGGTATTACATTTGAACTAAATAGTAACTGAGTAGCAATGTTACTCGGTTGCCAATCAAAGATTGGTTTCAGTTAGTTTCTTGGTTTATGTGTTGAGAACGTCCCTGTGATGCTAGTCATGGGGCTTTCTCTTTTTAGGGGGTACCTAATAAATTCAATTTTTCCATCAGCGACCAAACCACGATCCCCAGGCTTACCGAAATATTTAAGGAATGCTTGGTGCCGAACTGAGGAATTTCCAAATGCTCATCCGCTAAAGGCAGCAGGTTTTCCTTCACACCAAACACCTCATTGCCAAATACCAATACATATTTATGTTCTGACTGCGGTTGAAATCTCGGCAGTAGGGTACTACCATCGGTCTGCTCAACTACTAAAATTTTGTAACCTTGGTCCTTCAACCTCGCCAATATGTCAGCAGCCTGAGGGGCATACTCCCAATCAACTGATTCCGTTGCTCCCAAAGCCGTCTTGTTAATGTCCCGGTGCGGCGGGGTGGCCGTAATACCGCACAAGTAGATCTTCTCTAGCAAAAAAGCATCGGCGGTACGAAAAGCTGACCCAACATTGTGCATGCTGCGAATGTCGTCCAAGACCAAAACCAGGGGGTTCTTGGGGTGCCGTTTAAACTCCTCCACATTTAATCGGTCCAACTCGCTATTCTCAATCTTGCGCATAGCCTGTTTTTTATTTTTTAAGGACCCTGACAATACTTATATTTCCGTAAATTTACTAGATCCTGTAGGGTTCGTTTATGTCCAAAGCAAAGGTAAAAAAAGCCAGGGAAACTCCCCTGATGAAACAATATAACGCCATTAAGGCCAAGCATCCAGGAGCCCTGCTACTATTTCGGGTAGGCGACTTTTACGAGACCTTTGGTGAGGATGCGGTGATCGCCAGCCGGATACTGGACATCGTGCTCACCAAGAGAGCCAATGGGGCTGCTTCTCATATAGAGTTAGCGGGGTTTCCACATCATGCCCTGGACACCTACCTACCGAAGCTGGTACGCGCCGGCAACCGGGTGGCCATCTGCGATCAATTGGAAGATCCCAAGCAAGCCAAGGGGATCGTTAAGCGGGGTATTACCGAACTGGTGACTCCCGGAGTAACATTCAACGATAACGTACTGGAAAGCAGCAGCAATAACTTTTTGTGTGCGGTTTTTTTACATAAACAACACGGAGGTATCGCTTTCCTGGATATATCCACCGGTGAATTTAGCGGCACCGAAGGTACGCAGGAAGAAATCGATAAGCTGATCCAAAGTTATGATCCTACAGAGATCCTCTTCTGTAAGGCGCAGAAGGAAGATTTTCACCGACTGGTCAAGGCCAACACCCGTATGGACCGCCACCTATTCCCTTTGGACGAGTGGGTGTTTGGGGAAGATTTTGGCTACCAAAAACTTAAAGAACAATTTCAAACCCAGCACTTAAAGGGATTCGGATTTGAAAACCTAAAACTGGCCACCTGTTGTGGGGGTGCCATCCTACATTATCTGGAAATCACCGAGCACCACCACCAAAAACACATAGCGGGTATTTCACGCATAGACAACGATCAGTACGTGTGGTTGGACAAATTCACCATCCGCAATCTGGAATTGATCCATGCTCAGCAGGAAGCGGGGGTTTCCTTAGCCTCCATTTTAGATCACACCACCACTGCCATGGGGGGAAGGATGCTGAAAAAATGGTTATTGCTGCCACTCAAAGATCCTGCAGCAGTGGATCATCGCCTGAATTTAGTGGAAGCCCTTATCAAAGATCCGGAGTTACTGGAGGGGCTACGATCGGCATTTACACACATGGCCGACTTAGAGCGGCTTACAGCTAAGGTGGCGGTAGCCCGGGTCAATCCCAGGGAGATGCAGCTATTGAAGCAAACCTTACAACATTGCCAGCAGGTAAAGCGTTTGCTGCTGGAACAGGACAACAACCACCTTATCGAACTGGCACACCAAATCGATCCCTGTGCTAAGCTCATTGAAAGAATTGGTCAGCATTTACAGGAGGAATTACCACTAAGCTCTGCCCAAGGCAATCTGATCAAGGATGGTGTACATGAAAAATTGGATGAATTACGGGCGATAGCTTTCTCCGGCAAAGACTACCTGCTGCAGCTGCAAAACCAGGAAATGGAGCGCACCGGCATCGGATCCTTAAAGATCGCCTACAACAAAGTTTTCGGCTATTATCTGGAAGTTACCAACGCGCATAAGGACAAGGTCCCAGCTGAATGGATTCGTAAACAAACTTTAGTCAATGCGGAGCGTTACATCACCCCGGAGCTTAAGACCTATGAAGAACAGATCTTACAGGCAGAAGAGCAACTGTCGGTAATCGAGCAGAGGATTTTCGATGAATTGGTGGTGTACGCGCAAAAGTTCATCACCGCCTGCCAGGTAGATGCCCGTTATGTGGCTCAACTGGACACCTTATGCAGCTTCGCCCAAGTGGCATTAAAGCATCAATACTGTCGTCCCCAGATCGACCAGTCCACCACCCTGGATATAAAGCAAGGCCGGCATCCGGTAATCGAGCGAGTAATGCCACAGGGGGAAGTTTATGTGCCGAACGACGTGCTGCTGGATCAGGAAGAACAACAAATCATGATCATAACCGGGCCCAACATGGCCGGTAAATCTGCTTTGCTAAGGCAGACCGCCTTGATGGTGCTCATGGCCCAGATGGGAAGCTTTGTACCTGCTCAGTCGGCCCGTATTGGACTGGTGGATAAAGTATTTACCAGAGTAGGGGCCTCTGACAACCTGGCTCAGGGAGAGTCCACCTTTATGCTGGAAATGATCGAAACCTCCAGCATCTTGAACAATCTCAGCGACCGCAGCCTGGTGTTGATGGACGAGATTGGCCGGGGGACCAGTACTTATGATGGCATCAGTATTGCCTGGTCCATCGTAGAATATTTGCACAACCGTGCTGGTTGTAAAGCCAAAACCCTATTTGCTACGCACTACCACGAGTTGAACCAGTTGACCGAGACCCTGCCCCGAGTAAAGAATTACAATGTATCGGTGAAAGAAGTAGGCGACCAGGTGATCTTTATGCGCAAGCTAAAGCCCGGTGGATCGCAACATAGTTTCGGTATCCATGTGGCCCAGATGGCTGGCATGCCCAACCAGGTAGTGATAAGGGCCAGCGAGATCCTTAAACATCTAGAAAAGGAGAAAGTACAGGACCACACCAAAGAAACACTTTCGGAGTTACCGGAACAATCCTATCAGTTGCAGTTATTCGAATCCAGTCCAGCTTTTAAGAAGGTAAAAGGGTTATTGGAGCAGTTGGACATCAACACTATCAGTCCGGTGGAAGCGCTGCTTAAGTTGAATGAACTGAAGATCATTCTGGAACAAGAAGGGCAGTGAGGGAGTTATGAATTATGAGTTATGAATGAAGTGGTGGGGATAGTTTGGAGGCAATAAATCTCACCGCTTTTTTTAAGGATTCTCATTGCAATATTCACAGGCTTACTTAACTTTGCATTCCTTCAAAGGAGGGATAAAAGCGAAAGTAGCTCAGCTGGTAGAGCACGACCTTGCCAAGGTCGGGGTCGCGGGTTCGAATCCCGTCTTTCGCTCTTTTTTATTGCAAAGAGTTTGAGGGGTGATTGTTCACGGAGGACTGCAAAGTCACTACTGAGACACACTCACACCCACACTCTCACTCAATCTCAAGCATGCCCAGGTGGTGGAATTGGTAGACACGTTGGACTTAAAATCCAATGGCCATCAACGGCCGTGCGGGTTCAAGTCCCGCCCTGGGTACTTTTTCAGCTCGAAGAGCGCGAGACTCCAAGGAGCGCCTATCCTTTGTTAATTCGTCTATGCAATTCGTATTAACTAACCTCAACAAGGCACTACCCATGTTACTATCTATGTGATGAGGATTACCGGTGAGGCCTGATCTTTCTTGGAATTTTCCCCTATTTTTAAAGCCATGAGTGCGTATGATGTCATTCTCGTGATTGTCAGCGGCCTAGGAGTAATTCATGGACTGTTTTTGGCCATATTCCTTTGGGTCTATACCAAAGGAAATCCCCTATCAAATAAACTACTCAGTGCACTGCTGGTTACGCTATCTTTTAGGGTCGGCAAATCCGTTTTTCTGGAGTATACCGAAAATATTGACGTCAAAATCATCTTCGTAGGTCTAAGTGCTATCATGGCCATAGGGCCTTTGTATTATCTGTTCACCCTGTCTTGCACTCAAAAACATTTTAACCTAAACTGGAAACATGTCGCCCACTTTATCCCGGCAGTCTTGGGCCTGGGGTTCGGGCTACAGATCACGGATAGTCATCTGGAAACACTTCCAATATTTGTCTTTGCATTCATATTTATAGGCTACTACCTGCATTTACTGGTGTACTTGATTATCAGCTACCGGCACAGTATTCTGCAGAAAAAATCCGGACTCAGTGCGGATGTCTATCAATTATTAAGATTGCTGTTTTATGGATTATTGGCCATATGGGTGGTGTATGTATTGAATTTGCTGGATGAATTCGTCCCCTACATCGTGGGTCCTATTTTGTATTCCCTGGTTGCTTATATAATAAGCTTCGTGGTATTCCAGAAAGGGTACATTCCAAAGATTGGCCAAACCAAGTATAAAACTACCCCGGTTTCCAAAGAACAAAGTGAACAGCTCTTTACCAAGGCATTGAAACTTATTGGGGAAGATCAACAATATAAAAACCCCGATCTTTCTTTGAAGTCTCTTAGCCAGGCCTTAAATGTGAGTCCCCAAATCATGTCGTTGGTTATCAATCAGAAAAGTGAGAAGAACTTTAATGGCTTTATCAACAGCTATCGCATTGAGGAAGCCATAAGGCTGTTCAAACTTGATCAATACAAAAACCATACGGTGGCTGCCATCGCCTTTGAAGTAGGCTTCAACAGTATATCCAGCTTCAACACCACTTTTAAGAAAACCACTGGCAAAACCCCGTTAGCCTACCGCAGCCAACTGCCAGAATGATCTTTTACTCTTTCGAAATGATCATTTCGGAAGATTTTGTTATGACATAGTTTCAAATTTGGGTTCAAATCAAAAATAAATAACTATGTCTCGCAAACGCAATATTCTTAAATGGTCCCTGATAGTTTTTGTGGGCCTATTAGTCACCCTCATATCCTTTGGATTTTGGTTTATGAGCCTGCTCCCCGAGCCTGCTATGTCACAAGAGGAGATGAAGAACACGACTCCCAATGATCTGGAATATTTAACTCAAAATGTCATTCCTGATCGAGGCAAGATCCTAGCAGTGGTCACCAGCTGTGCCGTTATGGGCAACAGCGGGAAAGCTACGGGCTATGAGCTTACGGAATTGGCGCGCGCCTATTATGTATTTGAGGCCAACGGATTTGAAGTGGACGTAGCTAGTCCCTTAGGAGGCGAACCGCCTATGGTTCAGGATAGTGATGACATGAAGATGTTTGATTACGCCTTCTTGAATGATTCCCTGGCTCAGCGCAAGGTAACCCAAACCATTGCCCTTAAAGACGTTGACCCTGATAAATATCAGGGTGTATATTTCGTAGGGGGCAAAGGTGCGATGTTTGATTTTCCCCAGAATAAACACATTCAGTCCATTGTTAAAGAGTATTATGAATCCGGCAAAGTTGTGGGGGCGGTATGTCATGGGCCAGCGGCTCTGGTGAATGTTACCCTGAGCAACGGCCAACACCTATTGGCCGGCCGCACCATCAGCAGCTTTACCAGTGAGGAAGAGTTATTTCTTATACCGGAAGCCAGAGAAATATTTCCCTTCCTGCTACAAGAAAAGCTTATGGAAAAGGGCGCCCGATTTAATGAAGGCACCATGTATCTGAACACCGTGAGTAAAGACGAACGGATAGTAACCGGTCAAAACCCCTGGTCTACTTGGGAAATGGCTGAATCTATGATCGAACAACTGGGTTACACCCCTAAAAAGCGAGCGGTGACGGCCGAAGAAAATACGGTAGCCATTTTAGCCGAATATGAACACGATGGCTTTAAAGAGGCCAAGAATACCCTCAAGCAGTACTACTTTGATCAAAATAGGCCCATAGACCATGAACTGTTGGCTGTGCACAGCATTGTAGCGGCCATGCAATTCAATACCAATAAGACAGTCAATCTTATTCGGCTGTTAGCGTATAGTAATTCGTTGGTGGAGGACTAATCCACCTTAATTAAGAAGGTACCAATTTGAGTTAGCTATGATACTATACATTTCAGACATCTATAAGCACAGCGAATCTCGCTACGAATTGTGTTTCGCCATAAGCTGACCAATATAACCCGGCCTAGTAATTCTAAGGTCTTGCCTCCAAAATCAAATTAAACGGTGTTTCTGCTGCTCTTCGAAAACGATTGAATCCACCGGAAAGCACTACATCCTTTAAGCGTTTTTCTCCGGCCTGTGCTCCCAGAGCCAGGCCTACTTCCTGGCTAATTGAACTGGGAGTGCAGATCATGGTTGAAAATGAATAAAAAGCACGCCCTACTGGATTGAGATTGTCTTGTAGCGTATCATTGGCAAATGGTTCCACAATCATGCAGGTGCCATCTGGTTTTAATCCTTTTACTACATGGGCACACGCACCCACCGGGTCACCCATATCATGCAAGCAGTCAAAGAAGGTGACCAAATCATATCCCTCACCTGGAAATGTTTTGGCGGTAGCCACTTCAAATGAAATATTGTTTAAGCTTGATTCTTTAGCAACCGCTTTGGCATGTTCTACAGATTTATCATGAAAATCATAACCGATAAATTCAGAATTTGGAAAGGCCTGCGCCATAACAATGGTAGATGCCCCATGCCCACAGCCAATATCAGCTACTTTGGCTCCGGTTTCCAGTTTTTCCGCCACTCCTTCCAAAGCTGGGATCCAAGTTGAAACCAGGTTGGCCTTATAAGAAGGTCTAAAGAATTTCTCCGTACCACAGAATAAGCAACCATCATGGTCTCCCCAGGAAACCCCTTCCCCAGACCGAAAGGCATGCTCGACTTTAGGTAAATCGTGATACATAGATGAAATAGCATAAAAAGCACCCGTCATGAGCACGGGGCTTTCCTCATTACTGAAGACAGCCGCTTGCTCCGGTGTCATAAAGAACGTTTCGTTGTCAGCATCAAATTCCACATAGCCGGAGGCTGCTTGTGCCGATAACCACTCCCGTACATATCTCTCGGTGGTACCGGTGGAGTCGGAAAGTTCCTGGGAAGTCTGGGGGCCATTTTCTACGAGTCCCTTATAGAGTCCAAGCCTGTCCCCCATAACAATTAACGCACCATTGGCAGCGGCTCCCATTTCTGTAACCATCGTTCCTAAAAACTGATATAGTTTTTCTTCATTTAGTTCCATAATTATAAAGGTTAATGTGTTTAGTGGTCAGAACTTAACTAAATGATAATCTGAAGAATAATTCTTAATAAAGCAAACTTGGTACTTCTCTTTAATCCGTGCACGGGACACCGATTGTACTAATGTTTGGTGCTAAAATTTCTTGATAAAGTAGAAATCCAGCTCCACTCTAGGTAGCCATTTGATTACGAAGGATCAGGACTGGTGTAAATGGGGCCAACTCTAAATTTCTTATGTAATTTTACCCTGTTGTATGGAAATACTGGCACAAATAAGACTGCGGTAATCTCCTATAAAAAGGTCCTCTCAAATCCCAAAAAAAAGCCCCGGAACTAACCCGGGGCATCTGTTTCGAAGTGCAATGTTCTTAATTCCCTAACTGGCCCTGGCTTTAGTGACGAAGAAACTCTCAGCAATAGTTTTATTGCCATTTTCAGCAATAGCCAGGATCTCCAACTTGTATTCCATGCCATAGTCCAGGAATTGGGGTGGGATGGTCAGACTGCTAACTTCACCGGAAACGATAACGTCAAAAGTTTCATCCGTTTCTTCATTCTCAATAATCACCTCCACGAATTCAGCATCCTCCACTTCCCACTTCACTACTACTTTTCTGGGATCTACTTCTTCAAAGTCTCTTGGTGAAAATACCGGAGGAGCCAGAAAGTCATGAGAAAGTTCGCCGGTTCCAAACAACCGATCTCCCTCGGTAGTCACGCCTTGAAAGTGGTACTCTCCGGGATCGAAGAGATCCAGGACTTCCTGAGGGGAAGGTTCAGCACTTTCGAAAAACAGCTCGGTAATACCCAGATCCCTTAACCCTCCTTGTGCCTTGACCTCAACGATCTTCTGCCTGTTGGGATCAATCACCCGTACCCGTTCCCAGTCCTCTCCATCAAGAAAGATCTGCAACCCCAAGTCGTTGTCCGTGGTATTGAACTCAAAAAATACCTCGGAGTCGTCAAATTCAATAAGTTGTCCGCCCATCAGATAGGCCTGATCGTCCAAGCTCTGCGCTTGTAAGGGAATATTCATCTCATCGGCCACCGGAGTGACTGGCTCTTCACTACAGGAATATACCAGCACTACCAGCAGCGACAACAAAGTTAAGTTTTTCAGTGTTTTCATGTGTTTTTTGTTTTGAGTGATGGAAAGAGGCGATAACCGTCGTTAGACCAAACGCTAGCTTTAATTAAAAGGTGGGTTGTCCTATATACAAATTACACTGAAGTTGTAATTCGTCTTCGACTCAACCAGTAAAGGGGGTATCATTCGTTAAATACACTGATTTTTAGGATAATACCGCTCAGACCTTCGATGAAATATTTGGGGTTTTTGCTAAATTCCCCGAATTTGCGATACGTTAATTCAGTTATTACCAAACCAAAACATACTCATATGGGAATGATTAAAGAGTTCAAGGAATTTGCCGTAAAAGGCAATATGTTGGACATGGCCGTAGGTATAGTATTAGGTGCCGCCTTTGGTACTGTAATAAAATCCCTGGTGGATGATATCTTGATGCCTATTGTATCTGGAATTTTCGGTACACCCGATTTCAGCAACCTGTTTTTGATTATTGGAGAACACGCCGGAGAGTCTTATGCCACTATTGATGCTGCCCGTGAGGCAGGGGCTGCAGCCATCGGCTGGGGTCTGTTCATTAACGCCACTATTGCATTTATTCTGGTGGCCTTAGCGCTGTTTGCAGTGGTCAAGAACATGAATCGATTTAAGAAACAAGAGGAAGAGGCTCCTCCTCCAGCACCTCCTAGAAGCGAAGTATTACTGGAGGAGATTCGGGATGCCTTGAAACAAGGTTAGACGCCCAAACCCTTACTAAAAAGGCCTTACTCAGTAAGGCCTTTTTTTATATGGCTATCCAGCTAAATTCGTATTGATGTTGGGGAATTTTCAGTCGTTCCGCGACCCTTGCTAGGCGGTCGGGCAGTTTCATTAGATAATCTCGGGCTTTCTCTCCAGCCTCGTTAAGATCTTTGATTTGATCGATCTTCCACTCTTGCAACAGACTCTCCAGAATCTCCACATAGTCCTGAGAAGTATAAACCCCTAATCTTTGAGCTGCATCGGAAAAATGGCTAAAAGTAGTTCCTAGTTCGACCCCCAGTTCGCGCAGATAATGTGCTGGCATTACGATTTTCTTGCGCATCATGTCTTCAAAGGCCAGCATCATTTCACTGGGATCTACCTCAAAAATCTTGGACACGAAGGATTTGTAGGCATGTGCATGGCGTCCTTCATCTGCCGCGATGGTATGGCATATTTTGGCCAAATCGGGATTGTCTTGCTGCCTGGCCAAAGCTCCTACTCGTTTGTGGCTAATGTTGGTGGCCAGTTCCTGAAAACTGGTGTAGACAAAGTTGCGGTAAGGGTCTGCCCCGGTCCCTATATCGAAACCGTCATTCAATAGATACTGAGTGCTGATTTCCATCTTTTTCATGTCAACCCGACCTGACAGGTATAAGTACTTATTTAATAGGTCACCATGGCGGTTTTCCTCCGCGGTCCAACCTCTGATCCACTTAGTCCAGCCATCTCGTTCGTTTTGATTAACACCTTCCATGCCTGACAACCACGACTCATAAGTAGGGAGCGCTTCTTCGGTGATGGTATCACCGATCAAGACCGCCCAAAAATCATAGGCTAGTTCTTTGGCTCTTTCTTGAAGGTTACGTACTTCGTCGAAAAATGCGATATTTCGGGAATCCGGTAGCAGATCAGCGGGCTGCCAATTGGTTTCTATGGGCTTCAAGAACTTGGGTAGCTTCTCTTCTACAAACTTTTCCAGATGTTTCATCACTTCCAATCTGCTGCCATCCATAATCGTCGGTTTTATTCAGTAGTGAGCATTTATCTCCGAATTCGGATTTAGTAAATATTGGCAAAATTCAGGATAAAACCTATGTTGCAGTGTTAAATTGACGTACTGTATAGAAGATGTCCAGAACTTATAAGAACAAGGATACTGCCTGTGTGCATGCCGGCAGCATTCCCGATCCTAACTTTGGTGGGGTTAATTCCCCTATATTCACTTCCAGTGCCTATGAATTCTTAGAGCGGGATAGCTCACAATATCCACGATACTTCAATACTCCTAATCAACTGGCTGTAGTTGAAAAATTATGTGCATTGGAAGAAGGTGATTCAGGTATGGTATTGAGTTCCGGCATGGCCGCCATCAGTACGGTTTTTGCATGTTTATTAAGGCCGGGAGACCATGTGGTGTTGCAGGATCCCATATATGGAGGAACTCACTATTTTGCTCAAACTCAGTTTGCCCAATTAGGAGTGACCCACACCATGGTACTGAGTGAGAAAGTAGAAGACTTTGAGGCCGCGATCCAGGAAAATACCAAAGTGCTGTACTTTGAAACACCCGCCAACCCCTTATTGAATATTTTAGATATCGCCGGAATGGCGGAGTTGGCAAGGGACAAGAGTATCACATCGGTGATCGATAACACTTTTGCTTCGCCCATCAACCAAAACCCTTTGACCATGGGGGTAGATGTAGTAATCCACAGTGGTACCAAATACCTGGGAGGCCACAGTGATCTGTGCTTCGGAGCGGTTATTACGCATAAAGAAATTAGGGATGCCATGCAAAAAATAGCGGTAAACTGGGGCGGTAGTCTTGATGCCTTTACCTGCTATCAAATAGAACGCAGTCTCAAGACCTTGGCGCTACGTGTAGAACGCCAAAACCAGAATGCCTTACAAGTTGCCCAAGCCTTATCTAAAAGTACAGCCATTGATGCAGTATACTACCCGGGTTTGGAAAGTCATCCCGGACACCAATTGGCCAAAAACCAGATGAAGGGTTTTGGAGGAATGCTGTCCTTTAATCTAAAGGACACTTCCATAACCGGTCAGGATTATTGCCAAAAATTAAAGCTTATAAAGACTGCGGTAAGTTTGGGAGGAATAGAAACTACCGTTACCATTCCCAGTTTGACTTCACATGCCAAGATGACTGCTTCAGAAAGAGAGAACGCGGGCATCTCTGAGCACTTAATGCGGCTTTCTGTGGGAATTGAAGATCCCTGGGATCTGATTGCAGACCTGCTGCAGGCTGTGGATTGATCAAAGTAAGCGCCGGGCCTGTCCCACCCAGTCATCGCGCTGTATGCGACCTGGGAAAAACTCAATGGCCTCGGTGATTTTTTCCGTTTGTTCCAGAGACAAGGAGGCAATCTGTTCAAAGGTATATATGCCTATGTTGTTTAGCTTTTCTTCGATGAAAGGGCCCACACCGCTGATTAATTTCAAATCGTCCTTAGCACCGAATTGTGCAGATTTGATTCCCGCTTCCTGTAAAAAACTGTAACTTTTTCCCTGAGTGACTTCCACATGCAACTCTGTCTTTTCGGTTACCTCTGCAAGATCACTTTCGGGATTTTGGGTCTCCAGTCCTTCCTCAAAACCTTTTTCTTCAGTGATCTCGTCATCAGAGATAGTGGAAGGAGGGATTTCATAATTTCCTTTCAACTGCGTCAATTCCTCCTGAAGGGATGCGTTGAACACCTTAAGGCGGTTGGCCTCTGCCTGCAGTCTAGTAGCCTCTTCCTGGCTAATCATTTGGCTGATCTTAATTTCCAATTCCTTCTTCAATGCCTCGTGAGCATTCTCGATTTCCGTTAGTGAACTTCGAGCTGTCATGCTTCGTTCCTTTTCAGCCCTTAGGGCGGCTTGTGATTTAACCAAGTCTTCCTTAAGAACCATGTTTGATACTCTTTTTTGGCAGCCCTGCAATTTCTCCTCAAGCTTCATGTGCTCAATCTCCATGTTCTCTTGCAGTTCCGATAAGTTGCGCACCTTCTTTTTCAGTTTCAATCCTGCTTCTTGCATGGCTCTTAGGCGTGCTTTGCGAAGCAGCCAAGCCATCACAAATCCAATGATAAAGGCTCCCAGCAACATTAATAAAATATCCACAGGGGCACTTATAAATGGCTTTAGGAAAATTGTTTTCATGCTATATAATTACAAGTTCCACTCTCCTATTTAATTGACGTCCTTGGGGGTTCTGGTTGCTGGCTATGGGCACATCCTCTCCCTCCGACTCCGTCAAAACCTTGGACTCCGACATACCGGACTCCATAAGAATATCCTTTATTTCCGTGGCCCTCACCAATCCCAAAATTTTATTCTCCCTGGATTCACCTTGATTGTCGGTATGGCCCACCACTACGATCGATCTGTTTTGCTTGATAGCTTCTTGGGCCAATCTGTTAATGGCGGACATCACTCTTTTGTCAGATTGAACCTCATGCTTATTGGATGGGTAGTGTATAGTTAATTTCGTTCCTTTCTGTACTATTACAAAAGCATTAGCCGGCATGCCCGGCAGCAGCTTATATATTACTCCTTTAGTGATCTTTTCACCAATTCCGGAACTAAGATCCTCGATTTGGGAGCTAACCGTGATACTTCTCTTTATGCCCGAAGCTAGTAGGAGATCTTTTACGGCTTGAGCACGAGCCAGACCCAGATCATCAAAATTTGAATTGTTCAGTTCTTGTGGATCGTACAAACCTGTTACCTCCACCTCCGCACCTGGTTCAGCACTAAAGATCTGTTGAATGGAATCCCGATATTGTAAGAATTCAGTACCCAATTGGGGCTCCCAATTCGACCATTCAAAACTTAATGGGGCTCCCGGCAAGCTCTCTACTGCTGGAGTAGAGACCACCTCGCTGTCTTCAGGTTCGGGCACCAATTCGTTATTTGATGTTTGGTTCTGGTCACAGAGTTCCTTAACCCCACAAACATACCACCTCACACACAACGTACTCCACAAAGCAAACACTACCAAACCTGGTATAATGATTTTCATAAAACACCGGGGTTTTAAGAAATCAATTTTAGAAATTTATCTGGGTAAATCAATATATTACACCGGAAATAATTGTACAATTCCAAGAATTCATGCCACAACCTAAATGGTATAGGGTTTTCAAGTCACCACAGGAAGCCATTGAGAGAATTCCTAAAGGAAAATTGCAATTGGTTCGTATAGGAGAAAGAAGAATATGTATCGCCCATACCGACCAGGGATTCCATGCAGTGTCCGATGTTTGCCCACACCTAAGTGAGTCCTTAAGTAAGGGGAGCACCAATTATTTGAATGAAATCATCTGTCCCTGGCATGGCTACCGCTTCAATTTGGTGCACGGACAGGAATGCCAGAACAGAACCAAACCTTTGGCTGTCTACAAGATTGAGTTTAGAGAAGATGGATTGTTCTTAGAAGTGTGGATTGACGATTGACGTGACGATTGTCGATTTAACTCATGAACCTCTCTAAGCTCTTTTACGACCACCTTCATTTTATGAATGAAATCCCTACGAGACTCTCCATTTCTAGCTTCTGCATAATTGAGGGCCACCAAGGTACTGCTTCGAATTAATTGTTTTGCCAAATGCATACCCTCATCTGATTTCGGAAGCATGCGGGCAATATTTATACTTAATGCTGATAACTTAATGCGTCTGGTTTCAAGGTCCTCTGGAGTCATAGGCTAAAAAGACTGTCTGATTGTAAATATTGCCAAACTGAGTCTCATTATAAACCTAACGTAAATCATCCTTCGTAAATCGTTAATCGAGTAATGGTTAATCCCAACCCACCGTTGGTAGCTTAATTGCGTTGCAACTAACAACCTGTCTTGCGGGAGACAGATACTCCCGCCTATGTCTAACCAAACAATACTTACCATGAAAAACGTGTTTACCGGCCTATTTTTGGTGATCATTACAGCCACCACCAGTTATGCTCAAGATCCGGTATCGCCGGAGGTGCTATCTGAACTAAGCAGGATAGAAAGAATTCTAAACAATCTACAATTTGCGGGCGCTCTTGGCAGTCCTGCCTGGGACTTAAACTCCTCTGAGTTTAATCTTGAAAGTAATTCCGGATCATTCTCTTTGGGCCAATTGGGAATCTCTTACGAGCTTAACGACAATATTACCATCGGGATCAGTGCCCTGGGCATATTGGGCAACTGCAATAGTGGATACCTGGATGAAGAAGGGAATTTTGTCAGCTTCTTTGCCGACGACGATGAAGATGAAGACGAGGATGGTGACGAGGATGACATGGAAGATGACAATGACATTGAATGTGACGATGACTTCATCGACAATATTGCCGGTACCATTACCGTGAAATTCTCTGATGCGCTGCCTTTGTTTGTACAGGTAACGGGAGGATATTCCATGTCAGCTGAAGCTCCGGCCATCAGCGCCATGATTGGTTACAATCAAAAACTCTTTTCGGACCTGGGAGCTTATCTAGGCATTCGCTATAGTGATGTCTTTCACAAAATACCTGATGGCATCCTGGATGTTACTTCTTCCAGTGGCATAAAAGCGGAATTGGGGCTAACCTGGAACTTTTAGATTGGAGATTGTCGATTGTCGATTGACGAATGCAGATTTAAGAAAGGAGGATAATGAATATTTCAATGTCGATCCGCTGCTATTGAGTAAGCAAATAATAATTGGTATCTTCCCTCTGGGCTTGTCCAATTATGAAGCTTACCTTAGCCAGCACTACTACACAGGCCATAGTATGCTTACTATGGCTTGGTTGTTTCTTGTGGTCTTGTGACCCGGAGCATAAAAACACTTCCACTGCCGCTATACAAACCGGTAAAAGCTTTTGGAATGATCCCCGTATAGTACAGGCCGATTCATTTCAATGGTCGCAATCACTGGATACTGCCAGTACATACTACCAGCAAGCGGCAGATTATTTTCTGCAAGCAGAGGACTGGGAACTGTTGACGCATTGCTACAATATGATAACTTTTAACTTACTGGCTCAGGGACAACTCTCCGAAGCCGGTAAGCGTTTGGAAACCACCCGCAACATAGTGGAAGAGCATTTGGATGCCCTGCATCCCAGTCGGGCCGAATATTTGTTTACTGAAGGTCTTTTTTTAGCTAATTCTAACCTTATTGACAGTGCGCTGCAACAATATCAACAAGCTGTTGGAATATTTGAGAGCCAGGAAAGTGAGGATATCTTGATTATGAAAGCCCACAATTATCATAGGCTGGGCGACCTCTATCGCTATTCCTTAGACAACTATTTACGGGCTGAAGAGCAATACCTCAAAGCTCTTGACATCAGAGAACAGGTTTATCCCGATACCCATTTTGACTTAATGGTTAGCTATTATGCCTTATCCTCCCTCTCCAGAAACATCGATGATTATAAAAGAGCGGAATTGTATGGCGTTAATGCCCTGAGAATTGCTGAATCTTTGGGCCCGAAATACGGAATCAACCAAAGTTTGTGTTATAATTTACTTGGTAACATCAAACAGGATCAAGCTACCCTCTCCAAACAACCAGAACATTTTCAGCAATCACTTCAATACTACCGCAAAGCCATTGTTTTAATGGAAACCAATGGAGGATCACTTGATGATATAAGCGTTTGCTACAACAACCAGGGAGCGGTTTTCAAGGAAATGGAAGCTTACGACTCCGCAAATATCTACATGCACAAAGCACTCCATCTAAAACGCAATGCTGGTGCTGATGATATCTCGGACAGTTTCCTTAATCTAGGATGGAATCACACCGCCCTGGGCAATCTGGACTCAGCAAAATATTACTACGATCTATGCCTCAGGACCCGCTCTGATCTACCAGGCAGTCAGGTCTATGACATTGCAGTAGTTTACAACGACATGGCCGAAATGTACGAGACCTTCGACAGCCTTGAACAGAGCTTGGCCTACAACACCCGAACCTTGCAGATGATGATCCCCAATTTCACGGACCCCGTGGATTATCGATATTCCGCGGAAGATACCATATTGAATGCTGAGCTGACATTTTCGGCCATAGTTAAGACGGCCAAAGTACTTAACCGGCGCTATGAGAAGGACCAGCAGTTAAAAGATCTACAACAGGCATTGAGTCTATATCAATGGGCGGATTTTTTGAACGATAGAAACCGTAATTCCCGTATCCATGATGAGAGCAAGCTTTTTGTGGCTAACTACTATCAGGCCGATTTCGAAAGGGCTATTGATGCCGGTTATGTATTATATAAAGAAACTGGAAACCAAATCTATCTTGAGCAAGCCTTTAAATTTATCGAAAAAGACAAATACGTACTACTTTTTGAAGCACTAGCTAAGGCCAGGCTGCAGAACCAGATAGGCGTCCCAGACAGTATTATGGAGAAGGAAACCCAGTTGATGACCTCGATGGCTGAGTATCAACAGGAATTGGACCAATCTGCAAATGACCCTCAGACGGTGGAGGTATTAAATATTAAGATCCTGGAAGCTAATCGTCAAATCGAGCGCTTCAAAGAACAAATGGGTCGGCATTTCCCGCAGTATTATCAAATCCAATATGACAGTATTTCCAGGAATTTAAGCAGCATTCAGTCAAGCCTTGAGTCTACCGAAACCATGTTGCTGGAATATTATTGGGGTGATTCGGCCATTTACGCCCTGGGGGTAGCTAAGGACACCGTGGTCTTTACTAGGATCCCAAATACCCCAGAACTGAACCAAAATGTCCAGCAATATCGTAAGGCCTTATCTCCACAAAATGGATTGCAGGAAAAAATAGATTACTTCGAACAGTATATAAGTTCAGCACATTATTTGTACAATGCGCTGCTGGCACCAGCATTGGTCTCAGAAACTATTGACAGACTTATTATTGTTCCGGACGGGCCTCTAGCCGTGATACCCATTGAATCTTTAATTACCGCTGATCTGTCTCACCCAAAAGTCGACTACAGCTCATTGGAATACCTGATTAAAACGTATCAAACTCAATACGCCTATAGCTCCAATTTGTTATTCCAAAATGTATCTGTAACTACCGAAAAACCTTCGGTTTTAGCATTGAGTCATGCCAGTCTTACTGGTAGTTCCAAAGAAGTTGAGTCCATTGCAGATTTAATGAAAGCCAAAACTTTTGAAGGGGAAAAAGCCACAGAGGAAAATTTTAAGAGGTACGCTCCTGACTATAATATTTTGCATTTAGCGGTTCACGGCGAGGGTGATTCGGAAAGCATTTTAAACTCCAAACTTATCTTCAACAGTTCCGATTCTTTCTCTGAGGATGGAGTCCTCAACGTGTATGAATTGTATGGAATGGAATTGAATGCCGATCTCGCGGTGTTGAGCGCCTGTGAAACCGGAATAGGAAAACAGCTGCAAGGAGAGGGTATCTACAGCATGGCCCGGGCCTTTACTTATGCAGGATGTCCATCCGTCATTATGAGTTTGTGGAAAACGGATGATAATCAAAGCGCCTTGATTTTTTCGGGATTTTATCAAGCTCTGCAACAAGGGGTGAACAGTAACCAGGCGTTACATCAGGCTAAGCTGGAATTTTTGAAATCACAGGATGAAATAACTGCGCATCCTACCAGTTGGGCTGCTTTGGTCTCCATCGGCCAAAGTCAATGGCCACAAACGAAGAAAACCAGTACACCCCTGATTGCTCTGGGGGTACTGGCAGTGGTATTAGTGCTTATAATAGGATATTGGTCGCGGAGAAGAAAACCTCAACATTCGTCAAGATAGCGATCAAGCGCCCGCTCCGCGGCTTTGTTTAGTTTTTTGATTACCGGATGGTTACGGATCCTCTTGGGATCTTCACGAACATTGATCGCAACATCCACTCGGCATTTGTTAATGCTGCGTTGTATTACATCGAAAGTCACCGGGGTGTCGGTGGTATAATTCTTGGACTCATCATCTTTCAAATAAATCAGGGTACGGCATTTTAGATCCTTGTCAGGTCCATCTTCACTGCATTGGTCCCAAACTAAGTATCCAAATTCCTTAAAATCATTCATTTGAGGGTCTTTAATGTGGCCTTCAGACATGGTTAAAGGGTTTTAGTGAATAATTTCTTAGTCTAATTGCTCGAGGAGGCTCGAAGCTTTTGGGTGGTTGTATGTTTGTTCTTCTACTATAATACGCAAAACTTCTTTGCATTGGTCGATTTTACCCTGATTTAAATGGGCTAAAGCCAAATACCAGCTAGCTCTTTCCTTCATGATATCATCTCCATTATCAATAAATTCCACAAGCAACGCTGCAGCCTCTGTTCCTTGATCCAAAGACAGGTAACTGAGAGCTTCATAGAAATCGTCCACGGGCTGGCTTTCTTCAGCAGGTATTGATCCGAATAAATTCACTGCTTCTTCAAATCGCTCTTGATCATAGGCCATATAAGCGTTTTTACGAACATCCTGATTGGTTTCACCCCGGGTAGTAGGACTTTCAACGTTCTGGTAGGGCTGATAGTAAGCTGTGAAAAGCTGGTCTTGGTTTAATTGACGACCGGTAAACAACCAAATCGCGGTAACTGCCACCAAAAGAACGGAAGCAGCGGCAGCCCAGATTCGGAATCTACGCATGGCCACAACCTTGGTTTCACGCTCCTGACGAAGTGAAGGAAGAGACTCTTCCAGTTTTTGCAGATCCGATTGGATCTTTTTACGGCCTGTATAGCGGATGCCGGAAACCATTGTTTCCATCTCCTCCAGAATAAGTTTAAATTCCGGATCTTCCTGCACCCTTCGTTGGAAGGCTTTGGATTCCGGACCCTGTAAGTCCCCTTCCAGGTACTTTTCAATCAAATCAATATCTTTCTCTTGTATCATCATTTGCACTATTTTCTATTCATTTCTTCTTCAAACAGCTTTTTAAGACGTTTGATGCACTTGTATTTCAAATTCTTTGTTGTGTCTACATTTTTGTAGTCCATATTAGAGGTTATCTCTGCCATGGACATTCTTTGATAGTAATACAACTCCAGCAGCCTCCGACAAGGATCTCCTAATAAATGCAAGCATTTTTCAACCATTAGCAAATCTTCCTCTTTTTGGTTCAATTCCTCTAGTGAGGCTTCTTCCTTAGTAAGGTTGGGAATTTTTTCATCCCCGGCGAATTTGTATGACTGCTTTTTGTGCTCCATCATTTTATACTTACCTACAGCAAATAAGTAGGTCTTAACAGTACTGGTCATTTCATTTAATTTTCCACTGATGATATTCTCGTAAAACACTAAAATGGCGTTTTGATAAACATCTTTAGCCTCATCAGAAGTACAGTTGAAGTATTTAGTCAGCCATAAGAAAAACTCCTCTCTGTAATCTTCATAAATCGTTGATAATACCGTGGTATCACCTGATTTTATAAGCTCGATTATATGTTTTTCTTTTGCTAAACTCACCGTTAATTAATTAATATTGATTTGGTAACCCGACGCCAACTAAAAATTGTACAAAAAATTGAGAAACACAATGTTGCACCTAAAATAGGGCTCTTTAGAAGAGATGCAATATACCATGATTTAAATTTTTATTTTTTCAGGGGTTACATTCCAACCATAGTTACATAAACAGTTACTTTTAAAGGAGCACCAAATATGGTGATAGTCCTATTTTTTCTCCGACTTCCGCTCAAATGGTTGAAGTCGGTTTTTGGCTGTTGGCATCCACGGGGTGCAACCTTCTTTCAAGAAGCCCGCCAGCAGCAGTAAAATACCGTAAAAAGCTAGGTTAATGAAAAATGTAATGAAGGATTTCATTGTTACCACCCGAAACACTGAAGATACCCGTATTGTTTGCGATACCGGCTGTCAGATTTTGGCTATGTACCCCAGTAGCTTGTTGGTCCGCTGTGATGAAAGCCAGTATGAATCGCTGAAGAAATCACGGGTAATCGTGAAGGAGCTTCCCAAATAGATCTTCTCCTTGTAGGTAATTTCTTAAATTCATAGGAAATTAGATGCATTCATATGTCCAAATTGAAGTGGCTGCTGATAGGGATCACTTTGTTTCAACTAAGTTGTGAAACTGGAAAAAAGGAAGTCTCCAGCCCCCCCGGTACTCCCAATGATGAGAATCTAATGACCACACCGGTAAAAGACATCCACAGTTATGCTCGTCCCGAACAAGCCATCATGCAGCACCTGGTGTGGGATGCCAAAGTCGATTTTGATAGTAATCGATTACAAGCAAAAGCCTCAATAAAAATACTCCGTGACCCTACAGCAGAGACCATCGTGCTGGATACTAAGAATCTGCACATTGAAAGGATCACCCTGGGAGAGACTTCGGAATCTGAAACTTCCTTCCAACTTGGCCGAGCTGATGCCATTTTAGGTAGTCCACTTACTATCACCTTACAAAAAGAATCCGAATGGGTGAACATCTATTATTACACAGACTCCCTCGCTGAGGCTTTACAATGGTTGGAACCACGACAGACCGATAGTAAGACCGCTCCCTTTCTTTTTACGCAATCACAAGCTATTCTAGCAAGAAGCTGGATCCCTCTACAGGATTCACCAGGTATTCGATTTACCTACGAAGCCCGAGTGGAAGTTCCTCCCGGGTTGATGGCATTAATGAGTGCTGAAAATCCTCAAGAAATACACCCACAGGGTATTTACAGTTTTAAAATGGAGCAGCCCATCCCCGCCTATTTGATGGCCCTAGCAGTAGGAGAGCTGCAATTTCAGCAACTGGGGGGACGTTCGGGTGTTTACGCCGAACCCGGCATGTTACCCGCGGTAGCATATGAATTTGCAGAATTAGAATCCATGATGACTGCCGCTGAGGAGCTTTATGGCAGTTACGATTGGGGACGATACGATATTCTGGTATTACCTGCAAGTTTTCCATTCGGAGGTATGGAAAACCCCCGGTTGACCTTTGCCACACCCACCATATTAGCGGGTGATCGCTCCTTGACTTCTCTGGTAGCCCATGAACTGGCCCATAGCTGGTCGGGCAATTTAGTTACCAATGCAACCTGGGAAGACTTTTGGCTTAACGAAGGTTTCACAGTCTATTTCGAATACCGCATTATGGAAGCTCTTTACGGCCGAGATTACTCCGAGATGCTGGCATTGCTTTCCTTACAGGATCTGAAACAAGAAGTTGAGGAATTGATCCAGAACGATCAGGCCCAGGATACTCACCTAAAGCTCGATCTCAGGGGACGCAATCCCGATGACGGTGTTACCTCTATTGCATATGACAAAGGGTACTATTTTTTGCGCTGGTTGGAAGAACGGGTAGGGAGAGAAACCTGGGATTCCTTTATTAAAGAATACTTTGAAAAACACGCTTTCCGCAGTATGACAACGGAGCAGTTCCTGGATTATCTGCTGCGTAACCTAATTGAACGTAACCATATTAATATATATCCGGAAGACATCCATCAATGGGTATATAACGAAGGCTTACCAGAATCGTTGGTAGCTCCGAAATCAGCACGATTTTCCAAGGTGGAACAATCCCTTAGCAATTGGCTGACTGAAGGCCGACTGTTGGGCAATACCGATAATTGGAGCACCCATGAATGGCTACATTTCTTAAAAAACCTACCAACGGATATTGATACCGTACGTATGGCCCAGCTGGATCAAAATTTTAATTTCACCTCCAGTCAAAATGCTGAGATCCAGTCAGCGTGGTATTTACTAGCGATCAAGTCCCAATATCAACCCGCTTATGCCTCACTGGAGGAGTTTTTGATCCGTGTGGGACGGCGCAAATTCCTGGTGCCTTTGTACGGGGCTTTAGTGGCTAGTCCTGAAGGGAAAGAAATGGCCTTATCCATCTATGAACAGGCCCGGCCCAACTACCACTATGTGGCTACAAGAAGTGTGGATAAGATTGTGGAGTGGACGGATGACGGACGGTTGACGGAGGACGGATGACGGACGGTTGACGGAGACGGTAATTGGCAAATGGTAAATTGCTAGAACCACCAAAATAAGATTCCCTCAAATATAATCCTTAATTGATCTTTACAAATTGATTTGCACCGGGGAGCCCCGCCACCCACCCATTTACAAGTTACACCTTGAGAGCGGCGCTAGTTGAGACTACCTAAAAAATTGAGCCTTGCTCATCGTATTAACAATAAAACAAGCTAAGACTGGTTCTTGTCAGTGTAATCCCCAGACTTTATTTTTTGACCCAGCAGGAACCCCATTATGATCCCGACTAAAAGATTGGAGGTACCTACTTCAACCAAATGCCCATATCTCACATAAGTGGGCATAAGCTCATTCGGCGTGAGCAGTGGTGCAATGCCTCCAATTATTGAGAAAACCAAACCGATCATTAATGACCTATGAAGTAACGACAAATCGGTAGTCCTTGATATCAGTATAGCAACTCCTGCGAATAGAAAACCCCGTAGAAAAAGTTGAGTCTTGACCACTGTTTCTAATGGCGGTATTTTGTTTTCATAGAAATCTAGAATTTGGGGATAAACGGTTACCAGTATAAAACCTGCCATGCTGTACATAAATAGGTACAGCAGGTCTCCAGCTAAAATTCTCCACAGCCATTGGAACCAGTTCCTGTTTTTAAAGTGCAATCTTCTGGCAGCTGCCTTGGGTTTGAAGAGTGCGGTGCATATGGGTGCAAATGCCAACGCCACCAGGAACCCTCTGGTCATTTCCTGCAAGGTGCGGGTCCTGCTGGTAACATCAAATACATATGCTTCAATTAGGATACTGAAATGGCCGATCACAAAATATACTATGAATATACTCAGTGCTAGCCGAAAGCCTGACCAGGTGGAATTTCTAATGAGGGTACCGATCACTATTGAAATAAACACATTGACCAAAAGGCCCCATAAGTAACTTTCAGGGGAAACCTTAAGTCCGAAAATGAAATCCAATAGCGCGAAGAGCAGAGTTAATGCCAACGACGCGATTATATAAGGTTTTAGGTTTTTCATGGTTTGTGGGTTTGAAACAAATTGATGGTGTTCCTGCACCATTTTAAGGTAGCTTCGCAGGATGCAATCCCATGCTCAAAGGACAAGCGCCCGTGAAGGGGAAGTTGTTCACTTTCCTCTTTGTGGAAGGTCTTTAATTCGTCCTGATAGTTTTTGAGCTGCTGGTAAAAAGTCTTTAAGAACGAGACCTTTTGACTTCGTGTCAAAATATCTTCCATGAAAGCAAATTTCAGGAAAAGCTCCTCTCTTTTTCTTTCCACATCCACTCTCTTGACATCTTCCAGTAGCCATTCTTTTAGTATTTGAAGTCCGCTTTGGGTAATATTGAATTTTCCTTTAGCAGAAAGTTTTTCTGATTTCTTTTCCACAAAAGCATTGCCTTCCAATCTTTTTAAAGCGGGATAGATAGTTCCCGGGCTACTACTGTAAATTCCCATGGCCGTGGTTTCAAATACTTTGCGAATTTGGTAACCGGAACGGGATTCAAATTGCAGAAGGCCCAAAATGGCAAAGTCAAGCAAAGTGGGTTTTTTGTTTTTAAGTTTGTTCATAAATAGTACGAATCGTACTAAATAATACGAATCGTACTAAATAAAGTTGCATGCCGGTGCGCACCAGCCTTAATAATGCTAAGGTGATTGCTGCCTTGAATACTTGCGAATCATTGTCATCCAGATGCCGTTGGCAGAATATTATGTTGGGCCTTTATAACCAGGTTAGCAAAGAGGGTGCCGAGTATAGGCACGGCTTTAGACATGGCAGTAAAAAAGGAACACAGTGTTGAGGAAATTGCGATTTCAATTCACCTGATTTCTATCCCTCTGATATTCTGAGGGGAAGCCCCCGCCCACCCATTTTTAAGTTAATCACTGGGGGTATCATTAGTTGAGATATGCAAAAATAAATAACGGTTAAACCCTTCACAGCAAACTATCGATTAATAGTTCCACCATCCCCTAGGTTCTACTTTTTAAGGCGGTTGCTAATTAGGTCTATAGCTAAGGACTAGCCCCGATCTTTTGATTTCTAATTTCATCTCATTATTCCTCATTTTGAGTAACTATTCCTCATTTTGATAAATTAGTTGCTTTTCACTTTCCCCGCTATACCATTTTTTTTCAGCAGCCAATTATCTGCCTTTCAGGGAGTAACTGAATATTCTTGAATTGCACTTTTAAAATATCCGGCTAACGGTATGCTTCTTGGTATCACTTGGTAAATCAAATTCCAGCGAAATGACAGACTTAAAAAATTTTCAAATAGCCCTGGTGATCTTACTTTTCGTCACCGGGTGTACTTCCAGAAATAATCATGAGGGGCCATCTGCCAGCGCACCAGAGATAGAGCCAATAGACGAATTAGAAATCGTAAATGATATCGAGGAAAACCTCATTGAGGATCTCCCTACTATCCTCGTTATTACCCAAAGGCATGGGTCCTTCACCACATTTTCCAAATTAGTGGCCGTGGCAGAGTTAGAGGAGACATTGGATAACTCTCTTTCCCTTACGGTACTGGCCCCTACCGACGAGGCTTTCGCCCAACTTCCAGAGGGTACTCTGGAAGAGCTGCTGGATCCTAAGAACAAAGAGGAGCTGCAGGCTATACTCTCCAACCATGTGTTGCCTGAAGTTTACCGGTCTGTTGACCTGTTAGACGGTGAGCAAGCTCCCACCCTGAGTGGCTATTCTTTGCGAATCTCTAAAGACCAAGACTTGAAGTTAAGCAATGCGAGAATTACCACCGCCGACATTGACGCCAGCAATGGGGTGGTACACATTGTGGATCAGGTCATTTTTGCGGAGAAGTAAGTCACGAAAAAACCCCGTGGCTGTCAAAAGCTACGGGGTTTATTTATTGCCGCTAGTTTCACACTAGAGCTACTCTATTAGTAGATGTAATCATTCTTTGCGATCATAGCATCTGCGATGCGTCGTCGCGATTCTTTCAAGTTATAGGGCTCTATTTTCGTAAACCGTTTTAATCCTAGCAACATCATGCGTAGTTCATCGCCGTCAGCGAAAGCGTAAATGGCTTGCTTACCAGCGCTTTGTACTTGTTCTACTGCAGTATGCAGATAGGTCATGGTAAGGTCGACCTGGCGTTCACAGGCTTGTTGTCCACGGATGTCAATCAGTTTTTCGGTTCTCAGCAGTGCGGACTCCGCCACATAAACCTGGATTAGCATATCGGCCAGGTGCATTAGGACTTCCTGCTCCTCATTGAGGTTCTGCATTAATTTTTGTACCGCTGCCCCTGCTATCATTAATCCAGCCTTCTTTAAATTTGCCAGTACTTTTTTCTCCGCAGCAAACAGGCGATCGTCCTCGGTGGCTCCAAAATCCGGTACTGCCATCAGCTCCTTGGCTACAGCCTGTGCCGGCCCCATAAGGTCCAGTTCTCCTTTTAACCCTCTTTTCAACATCATATCCAGGACGAGCATACGATTGATCTCATTAGTCCCTTCAAAAATCCTGTTGATGCGGGCATCCCGATAGGCGCGATCCATAGGGGCTTCCGCGGAATAGCCCATACCACCGTATATTTGCACCCCTTCGTCCACCACAAAGTCCAGGGTCTCTGAACCGTGGACTTTAAGAATAGCACACTCAATAGCGAATTGTTCCAACGATTTTAACCGAGCTTGGGCCGGATCCATGCCATCCGCAACCAAAGCATCGTAAGCATCATCTATATTTTGGCCGGCACGGTAGTGGGCAGCCTCGCTGGCATAAATATGGGCGGCATTCTCTCCCAGTTTGTGCTTGATGGCCCCATAGTTTGCTATGGACTTTCCAAACTGCTTACGCTCAATGGCATAGTTGGTAGCTTTACTTATTATGGCCTTGGAGGCACCAATAGCAGCTACTCCTAACTTGATACGACCAATATTCAATATGTTAACCGCTATCTTGAATCCGTTTTGTCTATCTGATAACATGTTGTCAACAGGAACTTTGCAGTCATTGAAGAAGATTTGACGTGTAGAGGATCCCTTGATCCCCATTTTATGCTCTTCCTCATTCATGGTGATGCCCCCGAATTCCTTTTCCACTATAAAGGCGGTCAGGTATTTATCATCTTCGATGCGGGCAAATACAATATACACATCGGCAAATCCCCCGTTGGTGATCCACATTTTTTGACCATTTATCAGATAGTGTTTGCCGTCTTCTGTTAATTCAGCTTTGGTTTTAGCAGCATTGGCATCGGATCCGGAATCGGGTTCTGTCAAACAATATGCGGCTTTCCATTCTCCGGTAGCCAATTTGGGCAAGTATTTGGTTTTCTGGTCCTCACTTCCATAATACAAGATGGGCAATGTACCGATTCCGGTGTGGGCCGACATAGCCACAGCAAAAGAGTGACCCGCCCCCAAAACCTCGGCGATTAGCATGGAGGTATTGAAGTTCATACCGAATCCCCCAAAACGTTCCGGCACAGAAGTCCCCAGTAGCCCTAATTCACCGGCCTTGTCCATTAAAGAAGGCATCAGTTCCGGATGTTTCATACTGTCGATCTCGTCTAGTCTGGTATAGATCTCCTGATCTAAGAATTCCTGGCAGGTTTGCATAATCATCCGCTGCTCCTCAGTAAACTCTTCAGGTATAAAAACATCTTTCGCTTCCGTTTCCTTGATCAGAAACTCACCTCCTTTAATGGCTTTGTTCTTTACTGCTGTACTCATCTTATATAAGTTCTAAGTCTTTAATTCAAAAATTCATAAATGCCGGCCACTCCCTGTCCTCCTCCTACACAGGCGGTGACCATTCCATATTTCTGCTTTCGGCGGCGCATCTCGTTGAACAACTGTATGGACAACTTGGCTCCACTGCAACCCAGCGGATGTCCCAGCGCGATGGCTCCCCCGTTTACATTCACTTTTTCCTGGTTCAATCCCAATTCCTGGATCACCGCCAGGGATTGTGCGGCAAAAGCCTCATTTAATTCAATCTGTTCCACCTCATCTAATTTCAATCCGGCCATTTTTACCGACTTAGGTACTGCCGCCACCGGACCAATACCCATGATACGCGGATCCACTCCTGCCACTGCATAACTAACCAAACGCGCTATGGGTGTCAAATTCAGTTCATTGACCATCTTTTCCGACATGACCATTACAAAGGCTGCCCCGTCAGAGGTCTGTGAACTGTTACCGGCCGTAACCGTACCCCCTTGGGCAAACACCGGTTTAAGTTTAGCCAGTACTTCTAAGTTGGTATCCGACCTGGGGCCTTCGTCGGTATCTACCACAAACTCACGGTTTTTTTTCTTACCATTTTCCAAATACGTTTCTTGCACGGTTATAGGCACGATCTCATCTTTGAACTTACCTTCTTTGATAGCAGCAATGGCCTTCATATGGGAGTTGTATGAGAACTCATCCATATCCTCCCGGGAAATGTTAAAGTCACGGGCTACTTCTTCTGCGGTGAGTCCCATACTGGTGTAGTACTGGGGATGTTCAGTAGCAATCTTATAATTGAGAGCAGTCTTCCAGCCCATAACAGGAACCAGCGACATAGATTCAGTGCCCCCGGCAATGATACAATCCGCCATCCCTGCGTGGATGCGGGCGCTGGCAATATTGATAGCTTCAATGCCCGAACCACAGTAGCGGTTAATGATCATACCGGGTACTTCCATTGGCAGTGACAACAGCGAAATCATGCGTCCCATTTGCATTCCCTGTTCTGCCTCTGGCACCGCATTGCCAACGATCAGGTCATCAACACGAGTAGATTCCAAACCTGGTATTGAACCCACCAGATGTTTTATAACATCGGCGGCTAGATCGTCGGGACGAGTAAATCGAAATCCCCCTCTTTTAGCTTTTCCTACCGCTGTTCTGAAACCTGCAACTATATATGCATCCATGATTTTCTAATTTCTTAGGGGTTTACCTGTAGTGAGGATACTTTGAATACGTTCCAACGTTTTCTTTTCTCCCGTTAATGACAAAAACGCTTCTCTTTCCAGATCCAGCAAATACTGTTCGGAGACCTCGGTAGGGGCACTCAAATCCCCACCGCACATGATATAAGCCAATTTTTTAGCAATCTTGGCGTCGTGGTCTGATATGTACTTACCCATTTTCATACCAGTAATACCCGCCAGGAAAAGAGCCATTCCAGTTTTACCTTGTACTTTTATGTCCGTGCGAGGTGTGGGTTTGGTATAGCCTGCTTCTGCCAGGCCTAATATAGTTTCTTTGGCCTCTGCAATCTGCCGCTGTTTGTTGACAGTAACCAAGTCCTGCGGTCGCAAAATATTCATATCGACTGCCTCATGAGCAGATGTAGCCACTTTAGCCGTAGCAATATTCATAAAGGCGTTTTGCAGGGCATTCAGTTCAACATCGCCGCTTTCCATGCGATCATGTACTCTCATTGTGAGTTCCTTAGTGCCTCCACCTCCCGGTATTACACCTGCGCCTACTTCCACCAACCCAATATAGGTTTCAGCGGCTGCCTGCACTCGGTCAGCATGCATAGACAGTTCGCAACCACCACCTAAGGTTAGTCCATGGGGCGCAACTACTACGGGAACACTGGAGAAGCGGGCTCTGGCAACCGTATTTTGAAACTGTCGGATCATGAGATCGATCTCTTCGTATTCCTGTTCAATGGCATACATAAAAACGATCCCCAGATTGGCCCCTGCGGAAAAGTTGGCTCCTTGATTTCCGATAATCAATCCCTGAAAATCTTTTTCTGCAAGATTGATGGCCTTATTAATACCTTCGATCACCCCTGCACCCATGGTATTCATCTTGGAATGGAATTCCAGATTCAACACTCCGTCACCCAGGTCAAATAAAGAGGACTCAGCATTTTCCCATACCACACTTTGCTTTCTGATATTGTCTAGTATGACCAGATCTTCTTTTCCTGGTATCTCCTGATAGGACTTTGAGGGTATATCATAATAGTGATTTACCCCATTTTCAATCTTGTAAAAACTCTCGCATCCTGTTTCCAGCATGTCGTAGACCCACTGGTGAGGTTTGTATCCCATGGATTCCATCTCTGGCAGAACCTTTGCTAGTCCTGCCTGGTCCCAGGTTTCAAAGGCCCCTACATCCCAGCCGAAACCTGCGCACATGGCATCATCGATGCGATACAATTCATCGGCTATCTCGGGAATGCGGTTGCTGACATATTGAAAAAGCCCGTAGAAGCTATGTCGATAAAATTCACCGGCTTTGTCCTGACCCGCCAGTAACACCGGATAGCGTTTCTTAACGTCATCAATGTTTTTTGTACCTTCCAGGGTATTGAATTTAATCTTGGCCTTGGGCTGGTATTCCATAGTCTTCAAATCCAAGGTGAGTATCTTGGTCTTACCGTTCTCATCCTTGGTCTTTTTATAGAATCCTTGTTTTGACTTATCACCCAGCCACTTTTTTTCTTCCAATTGAGCCACCACCTGGGGAAGCTTAAACACTTCCCGGGATTCGTCTTCTGTCAGCCCCTCATAAAGATTGTTGGCCACTTTGATCAAGGTATCCAGCCCCACCACATCGGAGGTGCGGAAGGTTGCCGATTTGGGTCGGCCGATTACCGGCCCTGTGAGTTTATCTACTTCATCCACCGTAAGGTCCAGTTCTTGCATGGTTTTCACTACTTTCATAATGCTGTAGATACCCACGCGGTTTGCGATGAAGGCCGGGGTGTCCTTACACAGTACGGTGGTCTTACCTAGATACAAATCCCCATATTCCATAAAGAAATCTATTATGTCGGGATCGGTTTTTGGCGTTGGGATTACCTCCAGGAGCTTGAGATAGCGCGGCGGGTTAAAAAAGTGGGTGCCACAGAAATGTTTTTGAAAATCCTCACTGCGACCTTCCAGCATCATGTGTATGGGTATGCCGGAGGTGTTGCTGGTAATGAGCGTACCTGGAGTGCGATGCTGTTCAACCTGATCGAATACTTTTTTCTTAATGTCCAGGTTCTCAACTACTACCTCGATCACCCAATCACAATCTGCAATACCGGACATATCATCTTCAAAGTTGCCCAGCTGGATTCCCTGAGCAAAGTCCTTATGGTATAGGGGTGCCGGTTTTGACTTCACTGCGGCTTTGAAGGAATCTGTTACCATGCGATTGCGTACCAGGGGGCTTTCTAGTGTCAATCCTTTGGCTTCTTCCTGGGGATTGAGTTCCCGTGGTACAATGTCCAGCAGCAATACCTCTACTCCAACATTGGCTAGATGACAGGCAATGCGCGACCCCATGATACCGGAGCCTAAAACCGCAGCCTTATTGATGGTTCTTTTCATACTGATTGGGCAATTCTTCGTTTTGGTGAATATGGTTATCCTCTACAATGTTGTTGATCTTTTGGATCACTTTAAAAAATATCAATAAGTCGTCCGGATCGATAACACCCCGCACTTTTTCATTAAAGGCCATTACCGCCTTTCGAGAAATTTCCTTTTTACGCTTCCCTTTATCCGTCAGGAATATCCTCACTAGGCGTTTGTCGGTGGGATCGGCTTTACGACAGATCAGCCCCTTTTCTTCCATGCTCTTGAGCATTCGTACTAAGCTACGGGATTCCAACCCTATCAAAGGGGCGATTTTAGTGGCCGGAGTACCTTCCTTGGAATTTATATTCAATAACACAAACCCTATGGATGTGGTTATCTCACTCTTAATGGCCTCCTGGTTGTACATGCGGTTTATGGCATGCCAGGCAGTTTTAATATTATAATCTACGGTTTCTTCTCTCTTCATGTGAGGGTACCAAAGATAGTAAAAATATTATTATGCATGCATACTAATAATTAAAATATTTGGGGATAAGTTCCCGACGAGGGGTTACTGTGGTAGATATGATTGTATTATCATAATGTGGGTATGAAGCTTTTCGCCCTTAGACGAATGTCCGGCAACAACAAACCGATACTTTTTGAGCCGCGTAAAACATTTAGTGGTATATTTAAGGTTGGTTAGTGAATTTTTATGTAGCGATCATTTTATAACCGTGAAACTAATCCCATTCCTGTTGCTCCTGGTTATGGTCAGCAACTCCCTTGTTTGAATCATTGCTGGAAAAGAATGAAAGTCCAAACAGAATCGACATCAGCAGCTTACCTCAGGGATTATACATTATAAAAATTAAAGCGGATCGCTTTGAGGGCACCAGCAAATTGATAAAATTGTAGGGAACCTAACCGTTCCAATATTTGGACTCCTCCCACATCAAGCCCAATTACACCAAGATTATTGGACTGCTAGCAGGTCCTTTAGTGTTCCTGTCGTTATTACTAGTTCCCAACCCCACACCTCTCGACGATACCGCCTGGCGGGTGATTTCCATGGCGGCATGGATGGTGGTGTGGTGGGTAACCGAGGCAGTACCAATTCCAGTGACCGCCATATTGCCTATGAGCACTATGCCATTATTAGGGATCTTCACCATTAGGGATGCTACGGCTCCTTACGCCGATCCCATCATCTTTCTGTTTATGGGAGGTTTTTTAATTGCTCTGGCAATGGAGAAATGGAATCTCCATAAAAGGATTGCACTTACCCTAATCTCTAAAACAGGAACTCATGCCGATGGCATTATTTTAGGATTTATGCTGGCTACAGGGTTTTTGAGCATGTGGATCAGTAACACCGCCACCGCGGTTATGATGCTGCCCATTGCCATGTCGGTGATCTCTCTACTGACCGAGGAGTTGGGACTGGACCAAACGGATGTACGGTTCCGAAGGTTTGCCCTAAGCTTGTTGTTAGGGATAGCCTATGCAGCCAATATCGGAGGTGCTTCAACCATTATAGGAACTCCTCCCAACGTGGTCATGCTGGGCTATATCGATGAGTTTTACGGATTTGACATCACTTTCAGCGAATGGCTGATTATTGGTCTGCCTATTTGTACACTTATTTTGGCTTTGACCTATTTGCTGTTGACCAAGTGGTTCTTTCCCAACAAATTGGGACATCTGGAGGGCTCAAAAGAAATCATTACCCGTGAGTTAAGGACCATGGGACCTATTTCCGGTCCCGAGAAAAGGGTTTTGGGAATTTTCGTACTTACGGCATTGGGCTGGATGTTGCTACAGCCTCTCAATGGCCTAATCGGAAAACCATTATTAAATAACACCGTAGTGGCCATGGCCGGGGGTACCTTGATGTTTCTTTTTCCACTGGATCTGAAAAAGGGGAAATTCCTGCTTGACTGGGAGACCACCTCCCGCTTACCTTGGGGAATTCTACTGTTATTCGGTGGTGGTTTGTGTCTGGCCCGGGCCATGCAGTCCACGGGGATCATTGAATTGGTGGGCAATTACATTTCAGAAGGCGGGCCATATCCCCAATGGATGCTGGTGTTAATCCTTACATCGGTTATGCTGTTTATGACCGAACTGATGAGTAATGTGGCTTTGGTAACGGTGTTTTTGCCGGTGGTTATCGGCATAGGGCAGGCATTAGCTCTTCCTCCTTTGTTGCTGGTAGCTCCTGCTACCATTGCCGCCAGTTGTGCCTTTATGATGCCCATTAGTACCCCGCCCAATGCCATCGTATTTGCTAGTGGCCATATTCAGATCAAGGATATGGCCAAGATCGGATTTTGGCTAAACCTATTGGCCATTATAGTATTGGTAATATTTGCTATAACGGTAATTCCCTTATTGAGCTAGAATTAGCTACTTAATAGCGAATACCGCCCGGATCTCTGATTGAAGCTTGATGGTTTTGAACTCTACATTAGATTGATAGCTAGCGGCTTCTGCATCCATGGCCTGGGCGCGATAGAGTATCGGTCCGCCGTGTTGGGGTGCTTGGTGCTCATAAACCTCCAACACTCCTCCCAATTCCTCATCAATACCTCCTAACAGAAACGCCGCCTTTTCTTTGGCATTTTGAAGGGCTTTTAACTTCAGTTCCTTTTGGTAATCTTCCAGCTTGGAATGGCTGTAGTTGTCAATATTCATATTATTGATGCCCCGCTCATCTAAGCGCTCAATCAGATCATTCATCTTTTTAAGATTCGGCACCTTCAGGCGGAAGCTCTTTGAAGCCATAAAATCCCCGGATTTCTTTTTCTTCCAGTCCCAGTTATATCCATAGATGTTTTGCACGGTGAGGTTCTCTTCGGGAATTCGTTCACTGCGCAAGGCCTTTACCAGACGCTCTTCCAGCTTATCCAAATTAACTTTCCGGCGGCCATCCATATACTCTTTTAGGGTGATTCGAACATAGATCTCATCGGGAGTTACTTCCATATCAGCAGTACCGGTGACTTCAATTTTTTTCACAGTTGTTTGATTTTGGGAGAGGGCAAAGTAGGGCAAAAATACCACAATCAACGAAAAAATCACTTTCATAATTTTCATAACTTTTTTCAATCTTCAGGGTCAAAGGTACTAAATTTAAGCTGCATGATCACTTATCATACCCGTCAGTTTATCAAGCTTTTTGCCTCCCTGATGCAAGACATATACCATCGGGGTAAGCGTTGGCATCTGATTGTTCCCATCACCATAGTAGCATTAGGGTTGTTGATACCTCAAAAGATGACAATTCCCGTGCGCGGGGCCACCCCCGAAGACTGGAACGAGAACAGTTACTGGGCTTATCCCTGGGGCAAGTCCATAACCCATAAAGGCATTGATATATTTGCCGATCAAGGTACGAAGGTACAATCGGCGTCCTACGGTTTGGTGGTGTGGAGCGGGTATCAAAATGTGGGAGGTAATGCGGTGATTGTGTTGGGGCCCAAATGGCGCTTTCACTATTACGCTCATTTGGATTCTCTTGATGTTATTACCCTGCAGCCGGTGGCCATGGGCAGTATCCTGGGGACGGTGGGCAATACTGGCAATGCTGCTGGTAAGCCTTACCATCTACACTATACTATTTCTACACCATTACCACATTTTTGGCGCTGGGACGATGCTATTCAAGGCTGGCAAAAAATGTTTTATTTGAAACCGGATGATTACCTCAGGTAATAAAAAATGGATACTACTATAGAAGTGATTCAGGGGGATATTACTAATGTAAGAGTCGATGCCGTGGTCAATGCCGCCAACAGTTCCCTTTTGGGGGGCGGTGGCGTGGACGGAGCCATACACCGGGCCGGCGGCCCGCGAATACTAGAAGAATGCCGGCAAATCATAGCCCGTCAGGGAGGCTGTGCCACAGGGCAAGCAGTGATTACTTCCGCTGGTAACTTACCGAGTAAATACGTGATCCATACGGTAGGGCCGGTGTATGGCCAAAGCCCCCAGGATGCTGATTTACTACGAAATTGTTACATAAATTCATTGAAACTGGCAAGTGATTACCATTGTCGAAGTGTGGCTTTTCCCAATATCAGTACTGGAGTCTATGGGTATCCCAAGCATATGGCTGCAAGAATCGCAGTGCAAGCAGTACACGATTTCTTAAAATCCTCTCCATCATTGGATCTGGTACAGTTTTGTTGTTTTGACCTGGATAATTTCGATCTCATCAAACAAGCTTTGAAAAACTTGTCAAATTCCTAATAAAGGCGCTTCTACAACCTTGGATTGGTAATTTCACTTCCACGATATATTTCTTTTAATACTTTGATAAATTAGCTTTTATCAATACATTATTTATCCACCCTCTCGATTAAGCTTGGAATTCAACTCAGCCTGGAATACAAATTAGTATCACCTAAACCAAGAACCATGAAAAAAATCTGGATCATTTTACTGGCATTTTGTTGTCAGGTAAGCTTTGCTCAAGACGATGTTTATCTCTTGTTGGAATTTATGAGAGTAGATAACGAGCAAGAAGCAAGTTATGGAGAAACTGAGGACTTTTGGGAAAAAATACACCAACAAGCGGTAGATAATGGGGATTACATTGGGTGGGATCTGTGGTCGCTACAGCCCGGCGGTGAGGATCAAAACTTTCAATATTTCACCGTACACGTGTTTAACGACCCCGTCAAAATGATGGAAGGGCCCAGTGGAGAATCTTTTATGGTCAACGCCAAAAAGGCTCATCCCGACCTCAGTGAAGAGAAGTTAATGAAAAAGCTTCAGCATTCCGCCAAAACTCGAGATTTAGCGGCGCGTGTGTACGTAAAACTGATAAAAGGCACTGAAGATGATTTCGAAATGCCGGTAGGTATGGTTTCTAGAGTTAACTTCATGAAAGTAAAACCCGGACAATCTCAAGCCTACGAAAAGGCAGAGGCGGAGATATACTTGCCCATGCATCAAATGTATGTAGATGCCGGCAACATGGGAAGCTGGGGGCTTTGCCGGGTGATGGTACCTTATGGCACGGATGTTTATGCCAGTCACCTCACATTCGACATGTATGAAAATTACTCTCAGATGTTCTCCGACGGAGGAGACGGGGTCACCTTGACCGAAGAACAACAAAAAGCATTTCAAGAGGGATTGGCCACTAGAGAATTAAGATGGTCCGTCATGGGCACTTTGATTAAAAAGGTGCGCAGCAGCAAAGAAGCGGTAACTGAAAATTAAATACTCAGCATGTAAACCTTAAACTCCCTGCTAACTTTAGCAGGGAGTTTTTTATTTTTAAGGTTATGATCAAATCCCTATTTCTAGGTTCGTTGTTGTTGATGTTGTGGTGTTGTGAACAAGAGGTTGACCAGCACACCGACATATCTAATGGACCTGACTGGACTTTGTTAGGATTTTCAAAAGTTGACAGTCTAAATCCGATTTTGCGTCCCCAAGCTGACCAAACCTTTACCTGTCCTCTTTCCCAAAGTAGTTTGGCCTGGGAGGCCAAAAACGTCCTCAATCCTGCAGCCGTGGTGAAAGATGACCAGATATACTTAATGTACCGGGCACAGGATGAGAATATGACCTCGCGGCTGGGACTTGCAGTGAGTAATGATGGACTACATTTCCTAAAACAGCCACAGCCGGTTTTTTACCCCCAAGCCGACAGCATGCAAGTCTATGAATGGCCCGGTGGAGTGGAAGACCCACGTATTGTGGAATCTGAAGAAGGCCAGTATATTCTTACCTACACCGCTTACGACGGTAATACTGCAAGATTATGCCTGGCTACTTCAAAAGATCTAATAGCCTGGACCAAACATGGATTGGTGCTCAACCAGCAAAAGTACCGGGATACCTGGTCCAAGTCCGGGGCCATTGTTTGCAGGCGGGAAGGCCAAAGACTGATTGCAACCAAGTTGCAGGGTAAATACTGGATGTACTTCGGCGATACCGACATTTTTATGGCCACTTCTCATGATCTGATACATTGGCAAGTATTGGAAAATGAAGAAAATGGGAAAATGGTTTCCGTACTGAATCCTCGCCCTGGACGTTTTGATAGCCGTCTGGTAGAACCGGGGCCCTATGCTTTGCTTACTGAAGCGGGGATACTATTGATTTATAACGGCAGTAATGCCGCCAATTTGAACGACCCGGAATTGCCTAAGTTTACCTATGCTGCAGGTCAAGCGTTATTTGACAAGCACCAGCCTTATAAGTTACTGGACCGTACTGAGAATTACTTCATTCATCCCGACAAGCCTTATGAAAAAGTAGGGGAAGTCAATGAGGTTTGCTTTGTTGAGGGGCTGGTATACTTTAAGAACGCCTGGTATCTATACTACGGGACTGCTGATTCAAAGATTGCGGTAGCCGTGAATTACCCATAATAATCTTATATTAATTCATATGTTAAGCAAACTAATATGGGTTGGAGTATTATTACTGGTGACAGCGGTCTCTCCGGCACAAAATCCTCCGTTCTTTGAGGAAATCCAGACCTTTAAAAGAGCGGATCAACAAAAAATGCCCCCACAGGGAGCGACCTTGTTTGTGGGGAGTTCCTCCATTCGGTTGTGGAAAAGCCTGGCTAATGATTTTCCGGATCTAACCGTTATCAACAGGGGATTTGGTGGATCCACTTTGGAACATCTTCTATGGTACTTAGATGATGTGGTCTTACCCTACGAGCCCCAGCAAATTGTCATTTACTGTGGTGAGAATGACATTGCCACCGGTACAATTACTCCGGAGCAAGTGTTGCACCGGGTGCAAATACTGATGATGAAAATCCGAGTCGCCTATCCGCAAGTGCCCGTGTTCTTTGTGTCTTTGAAACCCAGTATATCGCGTTTGCAATATCTGGAGCGGATGAAGACCGCCAATAAGCTTATATCGATCTATTTGGAGACTCAGCACCACGCTACCTTTGTAGATATATTCCAGGCTATGCTAGACTCTCAGGGTCAGCCCCGGCCCGATATTTTCATTGAGGACAATCTTCATATGAATTCCCAAGGCTATGCCATCTGGAGAGGCATTTTACTGCCGCACCTAGCCCCGTGATAACTACCGCTCAATAATTTTTTGGTGCGCTTGTAATAAAACTGCAGCTTTTCCATACTAATGAGGCAGATGACGACAAACAGGCAGAAAGAAACTTTCGACGCATGGCTGAAACAGCATCAAGCTTTGCTCTTTAAAGTTGTTCGAGCTTTTGCTTTCAACAATGCCGACCAAGAGGATCTTTTCCAGGAAATCGCCATCCAGGTATGGAATTCCATACCTAAGTTTCAGCAAAGATCCGCTGTCACCACCTGGCTTTACCGCATCTCCCTGAATACCGCCATTACCTGGACCAAAAAGGAACATAAGCACCAGAAAGGCAGACAGGACATTCAAAATATGGAGCATCTGCTCAAAGAGGACAAGGACATGGATTCTCGATTGGTTTGGCTCTATGAAGAGATCTCCAAACTGAACGAAATAGAAAGATCCGTAACCTTACTAATGATGGACGGATTCAGCTATAAGGAGATTGCTGAAATATTGGGTATCACTACCTCAAATGTAGGGGTAAAGATCAACCGCATAAAAAAACAACTGATCCTTAAATCAGAAGAGTATGACTATCATGGAGTTTGAAGATTTGCAAAAAATTTGGGACACACAAAATAACAAGCCGATGTATGTAATAAATGAAGAGGCGCTGCACCGCCGTATTTTATCTAAGAAAAATAAGGCCTCCTGGTCATCAAATGTCACTGAAGTGGGTTTGGTAATCGTTGCTATGGTAACCAGCACCTATATATTTTTCAAAAGATTTGGTGACGGCGACCTGTTTGCCGTACTTCCAGGCGTCGCGTTGCTGCTAACGGCAGTATATGTGATCGTTTCTCGCTTCCGTCGTAAGAAAATAGAGAAACAATTTGATCAAACCATGCTGGGAGACTTGGATCATGCCATCTCCAATGTGGATTTCGAAGTCAAAAGAGCTAAAACCTTTATTTGGTGGTATATTATTCCTATTGCCATCCCGGTATTCCTCAATATGTACTTGAAGGAAGCTTCATTATGGAAATGGGCCCTGATCATAGGTTGTTTTATCCTTAGTTATGTAGTAGTGCAGTTTGGTTTAAATAAGGCACAACTACCCCGAAAAGATGCCCTGCAGGCTTTGCGTAAAAAACTGATGGATGAATAGTTTATTTCTACAACGCCCACTCATGTAATCGGCATTGCCCAAGATTGATGGTGTTTGTATCTTGGGAGGGTCGGTCTCCAAAGACTTTCTTTTAAGAAATAAATCAATCCCTATGGAATCACTGTATGTTGAAAACCAGATCTTCGTAAATGCCACACCCCTTCAAGTCTGGGAAGTATTGATCGACCCAGAATGTACCAAGCAATACATGTTTGGCTGTGAGGTGATTTGTGAATGGAAGGTAGGCGACCCTATCATTTGGAAGGGTGCAACTGACAGCGTTATCTATGTAAAAGGAAATTTGGTAGAATTCGAAAAACCTTCAATATTCGCATTTACAGTTTTCGATCCCCATGCAGATTATCCGGACATCCCCCAAAACTATTTGACCGCACGATACACCTTGCAGGCTCAAAACCAAGGCACTTTACTCAAAGTGACCCAAGGAGATTACAAAAATGTAGCTGAGGGAGACAAACGGCATCAAGACACCTTAGCCCAGGGTGGCTGGGGAGCGGTACTTGAAGCAATCAAAAAACTGTTGGAGGAGTCCTGAAATCTGGCTTCCTTTTCCCATTCAGTCATTCTTTGTATCTTATAGGTAGTTGAATTTATAATGGAAGAAAAGACTGCAAAACGGAAAGTGAGTAACTGGAAAGAAAAAGCCAAAGAGGTCCTGGTACGTTATTGCGGGGAGTTTTCACCAGTGATTATTGAGAAGGCCCGGGGATCGTACATGTATACCTCCGAGGGCCAGGCCATACTGGACTTTACCTCCGGTCAAATGTGCTCCATACTGGGACATAATCATCCGGCAGTGGTACAGGCCATCCAAAAATCCTGTCGCCAATCCATGCATTTATTAAGTACCATTTTATCCCCACCGGTAATTGAACTATGCGAAAAACTGAGTGAGATCTTGCCGGAAGGTTTGCAAAAGACCCTATTGCTGAATACCGGATCGGAATCCAATGAGGCGGCTCTGAGAATGGCTAAACTCTATACCGGTGGTTTCGAGGTGATCGGATATACGGGCTCCTGGCACGGCATGACCGCCGGTTCGCAGGCTCATACTTATTCCTATACCCGTTCAGGTTATGGTCCGGTGGCTCCAGGTAGTCTGGCCATTCCCGCACCTTATGCTTATCGTTGTCCCATCAGACACTGTCAGGGAACTTGTGACAACTCTTGCTTAGAGGTTGGTATTGAACTGGCCGACCGTCAATCGGTAGGAGCCTATGCAGCCCTTATTGCCGAACCGGTGCTTAGCGCCGCCGGCATAGTTGATCTGCCACCGGCTTACGTTAAGAGACTTCAGGAGATTTGTAAGCAGCGGGGAATGCTGTTGATCTTTGACGAAGCTCAAACTGCCATGGGACGACTAGGATATTATTTTGCATTCGAAAGAGATGGCATCGTACCCGATATTCTTACCCTATCCAAAACCTTAGGCGGTGGACTACCGTTGGCGGCTACTACCACTAGTAGGGAAATTGAGGAAGAATGTCATAAGAAGGGATTCCTATACATCACATCTCATGTTTCCGACCCTTTGCCAGCGGAGGTTGGTATAGCTATGCTGATGACATTAGAAGCTGAGGACTTGTTGGAGAATGCCCGTACTCAGGGCGCTTATTTGCTGGATCAGTTAAGGGAACTACAATTAAAACATGAATGTATAGGCGACATTAGAGGCAGGGGGCTGCTGCTGGGGGTAGAAATCGTGAGTGATCGCGAAAAGAAAACCCCGGGAGTAGAACTAGGAGAAAAAATCTCAGACCGTTGTCTGGAGTTGGGCCTCAATATGAATATTGTGAGAGTAAAAGGATTTTCCGGAGTATTCCGAATAGCCCCTCCGTTGAACGTTTCCCGGGAAGAAATCGACCTGGGAGTTAGCATTCTGGATCAGGCCATAAGTGAAGTCAATAATAATAAAAATCAAATATCGTGATATTAAGTACTACAGACTATATCCCAAATCGGGAAGTAATAGAGATCATAGGGGTAGCCCGCGGCAGCACGGTGCGCGCCCGAAACATAGGGAGAGACATTTTTGCCAGTCTAAAGAATATTGTGGGCGGAGAACTTGAAGAATATACCAAGTTACAGGCTCAGGCTCGGGAACAAGCTATGCAACGCATGACTCAGGATGCCCATCGGTTGCAGGCGGATGCTATCATAAATATTCGTTTGACCACCTCCATGGTGGTACAAGGGGCTTCCGAAATTCTCGCTTATGGAACGGCTGTTAAACTAAGTTGACATGGACCTTCTCCCTGTATTTATGATCGGTTTTCAGGGCCTCATTGGCCTGACACTATTAGTTTTATTGATCTATTTGATAATACGTAGGATACGTATTAAGCAATCAGAAGACTTTGAGGACCGGGACAACTGATCAGTTACTGAAAGATATACCCTGCTAAAATTTGCTTTTAGCACGCCCTGTGATGGCAGCCTTCTTCTTATCTTATTGCCTTAACCAAAAGAAAGGCACAATCGTCACTACCTGTATGTTTTATCAAGCACATAAACTTTTGATTCCGGCATTGCTTACCATTATGGCATCCTGTAACAACAATACCACCCCTCCTGATATGCGTGAATCCAAAATTGATGAATTAATGGGCCAAATGACCCTCGAAGAAAAAGTCGGTCAGATGAATCTCTATAATGGATTCTGGGAAGTAACCGGCCCTGCTCCCCAGGAAGGGGATGCTAAGGCAAAATACGATCACTTCAAACAGGGATTGGTGGGTGCCGTGCTTAATGTGAAAGGTGCCGAAAATGTAAGAGAGCTACAAAGACTGGTGGTGGAAGAGTCCCGTTTGGGTATTCCCTTGTTGTTTGGTTATGATGTTATTCATGGACATAAAACTTTAGCTCCCATTCCCCTGGCAGAAGCAGCCAGCTGGGATCTGGAAGCTATTGAAAAGTCCGCTCGGGTAGCTGCAATAGAGGCCTCCTCGCTGGGCATTAACTGGACCTATGCACCGATGGTAGACATTTCCAGGGATGCCCGTTGGGGCAGAGTTATGGAAGGGGCGGGGGAAGACCCATACCTGGGTTCGGCCGTAGGAGTAGCGCGGGTAAACGGATTTCAAGGAAATGATCTCAGCGCAGAAAATACCATTGCAGCTTGTGCAAAGCACTTTGCTGCCTACGGCTTTTCCGAAGCTGGCAAGGATTATAATACCGTGGATGTTGGAACGGCAACCTTGCACAATGTGGTATTACCTCCCTTCAAAGCCACCGTTGAGGCGGGTGTGGCCACGGTCATGAACTCCTTTAATATTCTTAACGGAGTACCAGCCACTGGTAACACCTACTTACAGAGAGACATACTGAAGGATGGCTGGGGATTTGAGGGGTTTATCGTTTCTGACTGGGCTTCATGTATGGAGATGATCAAGCATGGATACGCCAGGGACCTGGAACACGCGACGGAACTAGCAACCAACTCCGGCTCAGACATGGATATGGAATCCTATGCCTACGTGAACCATCTGAAGTCATTAGTGGAATCAGGTAAAGTTGATGTTGCAGTGATCGATGATGCAGTGAGACGGATTCTTAGAGTCAAATTTGATTTGGGTCTGTTCGATGATCCTTACCGGTATTGCGATCCTGCCCGAGAGAAAGAATTGATCTATCACCAGGACCATATGGATGCCGTGTTGGATATGGCTAGAAAGTCTATCGTATTGTTAAAAAATGACGACAACTTGTTACCCCTGGACAAACAACAATCAAACTTAGCTGTTATCGGAGCCCTGGCCAACGATAAGAACAGCCCGTTGGGTGGGTGGCGCTTAGGCTCAGACGACAATACCGCTATCTCAGTATTGGAGGGACTTCAGGCTTACAATCAAGGGATCGGTTATGCCAAAGGAGCAGATGTGTCCTTAGGCGAGACCACCTTCATTAATGAGGTAGCCATTAACGAGGACGACAAGAGTGAGTTTGCGGAAGCTATACAACTGGCCCGGAATTCCGAAGTTGTGTTGATGGTTTTAGGGGAGCATGGTTTTCAATCCGGCGAGGGACGAAGCAGGGCACAGTTGGATCTACCAGGAGTGCAACAAGAGCTTCTGGAGGCTGTTTATGAGGTAAACCAGAACATCGTACTGGTCCTGATGAATGGCCGGCCATTGGCACTACCCTGGGCCCAGGAAAGAATACCGGCTATATTAGAGTGCTGGCAGCTTGGAACACAATCTGGCAACGCCATTGCCCAGGTAGTATTTGGTGAATACAATCCAAGTGGCAAACTACCCATGAGTTTTCCTCGTAGTGTGGGACAGGTGCCAATCTACTACAACTATTTCAACACCGGACGTCCGGAACCTTCAGATCTGGTTTTCTGGACCCATTACATAGACGAAAGCAATGATCCATTGTTTCCTTTCGGATACGGCTTAAGCTATACCAATTTTGAATATTCGGATCTGCAAATTGAATCCAACGCTTCCCCTATTAAAGTCAGTGTAACGGTTACCAATACCGGAGCCCGGGCTGGTGAGGAAGTCGTTCAGCTTTACCTAAGGGATAGAGTTGCCAGTGTCGTGCGGCCAGTTAAAGAACTCAAAGGGTTTGAGAAGATCTCACTGGCTGCGGGTGAATCGCAAACCGTCAGTTTCAGCCTCGGTGATGAGGAATTGGGTTTTTATGACGGTGAAGGTAATTTCAAAGTTGAACCGGGTACTTTCGACGTTATGGTAGGAACAAGTTCAATGGAAGGACTAAGCGGTAATTTTGAATTGGACTAATATGAGCGTTTATGAAAATTCACCATTTGCGCAATGCCACTTTTATCCTTCACCTGGGGCCTCATAAAATACTAGTTGACCCCATGCTGGGTGAAGCTGGATCTTTACCCGGATTTCGCATGCTTCGGGGAAAAAGAAAAGCCAACCCTCTTATCGATCTGCCGTCTGGCTCCCAGGAAGCCTTGGAGCAGGTGACTTGTGCACTGTTAACACACCAGCATCCCGATCATTTGGACAAAGTTGCCTGTACCTGGCTACGAGAGCAGGACACTACTTTATATGTGCACCCTCAAGATTTAAGATCATTGTCAAGAAAATCTCTCGAAGTTAAGTCTTTCCTAGATAACGATTTGGATATGGAAGTAGTCCCAGTTCCTACCAAACATGGACCTGGATTAGTAGGTCGATTGATGGGCAAAGGGACCGGGTGGCTAATCCGATATCCGGGTGAACCCAGTATTTACATAACAGGTGATACTGTTATGATTCCAAGGGTATCATCGATAATAAAGGATGCTAGTCCTGAGGTGGTAGTAGCACCAGCGGGAGCGGCCAATTTCGGTATAGGTCCAGACATCTTATTCCCTCTTTCTGAGCTACTGATGTTGGCTGAGTTGACGTTAGGCAAGGTGGTATTCAACCATCAGGAAGCCCTGGATCACTGCTTGCTTACCAGGAATGATCTAAGTACCGCCTTAGAATCCAGGGGGCTTATGACCAAATGCCTCATTCCCGAAGACGGAGAAGAGCTTTATTTTGCAAAGTTGTAATATGAAATCGTTAACCTGGAAATTACATCTTAAATCGTCACCAGTTAGAGTATTTTACTTCCTCAACACCGACTGGGGGCGGCAGCAATTCTGGGCAGAGAACGCCCAGCAACAGGGAGACCAAATAACTTTTGAATTCAGTAACGGCCAAGAGCATACCGCCCAAATATTGGAATCTAAAGCTCCCAAAATTTTCAAGGTGGAGTACTTTAATTCACCAGTGAGCTTTGAACTGGCCTCAGACGGATCCGGAGGTACGGATTTAGTATTGCAAAGTACAGATATACCTGATGCTGATTACCAACAAACCTATGCCGGTTGGTTGTCGGTACTACTGGCCCTTAAAGCTGCCTGCGATTTCCGGGTAGACCTGAGGAATCATGACCCGGCCCGTACTTGGGATCAATTGTACGTTGATAATTAATTCCTTAACTTCTGACTTAATTGAATACAACATGATCTCCTCATCACAGGTCACCCAATTCCAAGATCAAGGATTCCTGATCATCCCCGATTTTCTCAATGATTCAGAAATAGAAATTTTAAGAAAACGCATTCAAAAGATCATCTGCGAGTTCGATATGGAGGCAGTTTCTATCTTTAGTACCACCCAGCAAACCAAAACGGCGGACACCTATTTTATTGACAGCGGAGATAAAATACGGTGCTTCTTTGAAGAGGACGCTTTCGACGATCAGGGTAAACTGGTGCGACCAAAGGAGCAAGCTATTAACAAAGTAGGGCATGCCCTTCACGATCTGGATGAAGAGTTTTCAAAAATCTCTTATAAACAAGAGCTCGCTGAGGTAGCGAAAGATATCGGAATGTCTGATCCCTTAATGGTCCAGAGTCAATATATTTTTAAGCAACCCCGCATTGGCGGGAAAGTGGTAGCCCATCAAGACAGCACCTTTATTTACACCGACCCACCCAGTTGTATGGGGTTTTGGATGGCAATGGAAGATGCCACTGCGGAAAATGGTTGTTTAATGGCCATACCAGGATCTCACCAAGATCCCTTGAGTAGCCGGCGTTTTCGTAAGAAATGCTGATGGACAGACCACAAGGTTTGTTGGAGCAGAGGCTACTGAATGGGACTTAAGCAACATGGTGCCGTTGGAAGCCACGAGTGGTTCGTTAGTCCTGCTTCATGGCTCCTGTGTTCACATGAGTCTGGAGAATCGTTCCCCAAAATCCAGACATGCTTTTATTATTCACATGGTAGAAAATGAAGCCATTTGGTCTCAGGACAATTGGCTTCAAAGGCCCCAAGGCAAACCTTTTAAGAAGCTATATGAATCAGTTTTTTAACAAGGACATTCTGGTCTTGGGAATATTTATGCTGGCCGCTTGTTCCCCCCATCAATCGGAAAGGCCAGAAAACTTGATACCAGCTCGCTCTGTTACGCTATTATTTACTAACGACTTCGAAAGCGCATTTGACCCAATACCGGCATTTTGGAGAGAAGATGTTGAATATCTGGGAGGCGCTGCGGAACTGGCCACTATGATAGACAGTATTCGTCAGGCAGAGGAAACCGTATTTTTGTTTGATGCTGGGGATATGTTTACCGGCACCTTAAGCAACCGCACCAAGGGCGAATTGCTAATGGAGATGATGATCACCCTGGGCTATGATGCTATGGCTATCGGCAACCATGAATTTGACTACGGGTGGAGGAATTTTCGTAAACAAATGCACCGGGTTCCCTTTCCGGTACTAGGTGCAAATATTCGCTATAAAGGAACCCGTATTCCTTTTGCCCAGCCTTATGCTATATTGGAACGAGATGGTCTGCGCATCGGAGTGATTGGGGTTATAGGACAAGACGCTCGCAGTGTCACCATCGCTTCCAATGTCGACTCTCTGGATTTCGATGACCCTGCACCCAGTGGTGAGCAAAATCATCAATGAAATCCGGGATCAGGTTGATTTAGTAGTACTGCTCACACATCAGGGTAAAACCGGGCCCATGCAAACCGATCAGGAGGCACACCCCGAGGTATGGAGAGATTTTGACGAAGATATTGCTCTCTCCGGCGCTGTATCTGGGATAGATGTTCATTTTGCCGGTCATGCTCATCGTGGCATTTTAGAACCCTATGTACATCCGCAGACCGGCACTTTGATCATGCAAACCTTCGGGCATGCTACCCACTTGGGCTATCTACAGCTTCAACTGGATCTGAAAACAAATAAAATTATTTCACATCAAGGGGGATTGCTGGATGTAGTGAGCAATAATTACACACCTGACCCTATTATGAAAGCCAAAATTGAGCACTACCGGCAACAATTCCCGGAATTACAGGAAGTAGTTTGTACTAGTGAGTCCCGGCTGGTCAGGAAATACAATGAGGAATCGGATATTGGAAATTTGTTTGCTGATGTACTAAGAGAATCCACAGGCACCGATGTAAGCTTCTTTAATTCCGGTGGAATTCGGGCCGATCTGCCCAAAGGAGAGATCACTGTAGCCAACATGCTGGATGCTTATCCTTTTGAAGATAAGATCTGGAAACTAAAGATGACAGGTAAACAGATAAAGGCCATTTTGGAGCAAGCGCTAACATTGGAAAGAGGCATTATTCAAAGCAGTGGATTACAAGGGACCTATGATTTAGCACAGCCCAAAGGTCAACGGTTGATGAAGTTGGCGGTACAAGGGGTTCCGGTATCCGATAATCAGGTGTTTACAGTTTCTACAACTGGAGTAATAGCTGAAGGTGGCGATCTTTACACGACCTTTACAGAGTCCGAAGTATTGGATAGTGAAGGGTCATATTTTGGCAAAGTACTGGAAGCTTATTTAAGAGAGAAAGGTACTATCACCATTCCTGATCGGGGTAGGCTCATACGGGAAAACGTACTTGAATTAGTAATGGAATAATTAAGTAGCGCCGCTCATTCTATATAGTATATACTTGGGGACCCCGCCCGAACCCCTCCTACCATCCGAACCGTTTGAATTCGCTGTCTAATAAACAGATCTGAATCTTCTTTTTCTGGGTAAGTTATTGGCTGACAGTCGCACAATTTGACATCGCAGAAAAATTCCGATTATTTTTTGAGGTACATTCCTACCTTTACTTACTTTGCATTCACAGCTTTAAACCAGAAATATGAAACAACTTTATCTTCTCCTCAGCATTATTGGTTTTGTGTTGCCCAATATTTGGGTAGCCAAAGTGAGTGCCGAAACCGGCAATTTCCTTTTGTGGTTGAACCCCAAAGCCACCTTCACGAACATGTTTGCGAATGATATTTCCAGTGCTTTCGCTGTTGATCTGCTCTTTGTGTTGATGGTATTTTTCATATGGTCGTATCGTGAAGCCCAGAAACGTGGTGTGAGAAAAGTGTATTACGTTTGGGCTGCTACCATGCTGTTCGGGCTAGCTGGGGGTTTCCCTTTATTTCTCTATCTACGGGAAAGAGTGATAGCCGGCAAACCTGCATAGTCCACCAATTATGGTGATAAAAAATGCCATAAAATTTACCTAAATTTCCCAAATAGCTATTGAAGGTAAAATGATTCGTTGGATTGCGTTCAAGACTATAATGGCTTATTGCCCATTATTTATGTCTGCCCAAAGTTTTGACAGCCTGTTGGGAGTGCTGCCAGAAATCCCGATTACTCAGAAGACTGTCCAAATTACCGATTATATCCGCACTGCCGGTGGATTACCCTTATTGGAGGATGATTCTGTCATATTCGTGGTCAATAGTCCATTGGACCCTCCCAAGATTATGAGTGGCTTCAATGGTTTTTTAAACCAAAGGTACATTTCCGACAGTACCGCTGGAGATATGCATAACATTCTGGGAACCTCCTGGTACTTTCTTAAAAAGAAACTTGCCCCGGATGCCCGTATATTTTATCAATATTACATGGGAGCCAATCCCAAAAACGATCCTTTAAATCCTCGTTTGGGCTATCGCTTCAATCTGATCAATTCAGAGTTTCGCATGCCGGATTTCAAAGTACATAAAGAATTGATATCCAACCAGTTTATCCCTAAAGGCGAAGTGGTTTCAATTACTTTGGCTAGCGACATCTTTAATCAGGGTAGGACACTGCACGTTTATCTACCTCCAGGCTATCATTTAAATAATCGCGATTATCCTACCGCTTACTTCCATGATGGCTCTTTCTATGTACAATGGGGAAAAGTACCTCAGGTTTTGGATTACCTGATTGCCCATGGAAAAATAGCGCCCTTGATTGCAGTGTTTGATGATCCTTTCGATCGTGGAAAGGAATATCGAGGTGATCTACATTATACTGAGTATATCCAAAAAGAGTTGATACCATATATCGATAAAGAATACCGAACAAAAAATACCCCTGAACAACGTGCGGTTATCGGAGGTTCCAGAGGTGGACTTTCAGCGCTTTTACTGAGCCATAGCTCCTCGATGTTTTCCAAATGCGGTACCTTTTCACCAGCAATACACCCCCGGGAGATTGAGGAGTTCACTTCCCTATTATCGGCTAGTGACTACCAACCGCAAGAGGTGGTAATAATCGGAGCTATTTACGATAAAATATGGTATGCGGACGCACTGGCTCTAAAAACCTATTTTGAAGATCAGGAAATTAGATTTAAATACCAGGGTATTTCTCAGGGACATAATATCCAAGCATGGATAAATTATTTAGACGAAATACTTATTTCATTCTTTCCAGCAAAGGAATGATCCGTTAGTTGCCTTGGGTAGGTATTAAGGAATTCGCAAACTCTTTTGGTGTACAACCCATTCTTTTCTTGAACGCGCGAATCCCTGGATGCTACGTTCTACAATTGCTAGCAACATACCACTTATGATTGCGTATATCTTATCTTAGAGTTGCAATCCATAAGATATGAGTAAAATATTCCAAAACCTGGAACCGGAGCACCAGGAGTTCATTAAGCAACAAAAGATCTTCTTTGTAGGGACAGCGATGGCTCAGGGTCGATTGAATATGTCCCCTAAAGGAATGGATTCTTTACGGATCATAAATGACAACCGGGTAATTTGGTTGAATATGACGGGCAGTGGTAATGAGACCGCCACACATGTGTTGCGCCATCCGCGGATGACCATTATGTTTTGTGCTTTTGAGGGCAAGCCCCTCATCTTAAGACTATACGGCGAGGCCAAGGTTTATCATTCCCGGGATCCTCAGTGGGAAGAATATATTAACAACTTTCCGTTTGTAGCCAGTGCCCGACAAGTGTTTGACGTTGATATTAGCATGGTACAAACTAGCTGTGGTTTTGGCATCCCATTTATGGAATTTAAAGGCGAACGAGGGCTGATGAAGGATTGGGCCCTCAAAAAAGGGCCCCGGGGAGTTAAAGAATATTGGGAGAAAAAAAATATAACAAGTCTGGATGGTTTTGAAACCGGAATATTCTAGTAGGCTGCTTACAGCCTTATTACCACTAGTCTTAATAGTGGGTTCTTGTGAAGCGACGCATTCAACCAGAGACTGCCCTCAAACTCAGCAGGCTTTCATGGCCTTCTTCAATTCTGGGGAATACCATAAGGTCTCATCTTTATTTAAAGAAAACAGTAAGACCAAAACTCAGTTTCAAAAACTCGCTCAGGATCTTGAATATATGAGGGAAGTAGCCGGAAAGATCCTTTCCATGGAAGTCACTGCCGCCGAAGGCAACAAAGTGCAATACAAAAGCACCCTTGAAGCTACGGCCCTGGATATCTCATTTATATACAATGCACAATGTCAACTTACCTCTTTACTCATAAAAAATCACTTTCCTGAGGATCTGCCTCTATTAGAGCGCAATTCAACTTCCATGGCTCTTCCTTTTCATGGGGAATGGTATGTCTTTTGGGGCGGACCTACAATAGCTCAGAATTATCACAACGCTCACCAAAATATGCGGGGCGCTTTCGACTTCGTGATGAGGGACCAAAGGGGAAAATCCTATAGTATCGATGGACAAAAAAACGAAGATTACTACGCCTTTGGTCAGGAGATCATTGCTCCTTGTGATGCCAAAGTGGTTCGGGTAATCCGGGGCATCAAAGACAATGTTTGGCCCAAAATGAACACTATCAAGGCCCACGGGAACACGGTAATTCTCAAAACAAAGAGAAAAGAATTTTTATTTTTTGCCCATCTTAAAGAAAAATCCATTGTAGTGAATGAGGGAGATCTGGTGGTTCAAGGTCAGAAATTAGGGTTGTGTGGTAATTCCGGGTATTCAACAGAACCACATCTCCATTTTAACCTGCAAAATGTGGCCGACCTTTTTGATCCAACCGGCGCTCCCTGTTATTTTGACAACATCTTGGTTGATGGACAGCTAAGGCAGGACTATACGCCGGTTAGAGGTGAACGGATCCAGAATCAAAAACAATAATATGAGAATATTAATCATTGGAGGTTATGGTACTATTGGCAAAAAAGTCACCGAAAGTTTGCAAACCCAACATAAAGTTTTAGTAGCATCGCGAAATAGCGGCGAACTCACTGTCGACATAGCACAGAGCAGTTCTATTGAGCAAATGTTTGAAAAGGCCAGCAACTTGGATGCCATAATAAGCATTGCTGGTGAAGCAAAATGGGGCCCTTTTCAAGAACTCAGTGAAGATGATTACTACCTGGGTATTCGCAGTAAGCTCATGGGACAGGTCAATTTGGTAAGATTGGGCCAAGATTATCTAAGGCCCGGAGGTTCCTTTACCCTCACAACCGGGATTTTAGCGGAGGACCCAGTAGTGATGACCACCAGTGCTGCTATGGTCAATGGAGCCTTACATAGTTTTGTGAAAGCGGCCGCCTTAGAAATGGAGGAAGGTCGCAGGATAAACGTGGTAGCGGCAGGATTAGTGGTAGATGCTGTGGAAAAGTACCGGGATTATTTTCCGGGACATAATGCGGTATCCATGGAACGTGTTGTAAATGGCTATTTACGCAGTATATTAGGTAGGGGCAATGGTGAAATAATAAGGGTGTATTAGTTCTTTCAAGTAAGAGTTACCCACAAACTGTGTGGTTTTGCACTAGTATTTGGATTAAATTTGGCCTCCGCTAGTGAAATTACCAAAACAACTTTTATTAAAATCACCATTATGAATAGTTTTAAAAAGACACTCAATTGGAATATTACTTTTAAATTTTGTATTGGTATTGGAATCATATTGCTAGCGATTTCATGTAAAGATCGGGGACCTAAAGTAATAGTACCTACTGAAGGTTTAGAGGCCCATTATCCACTGGATGGTAATGCTGTTGACTTGGGCCCTAATGGACTTGACGGAATAGTAAATGAAGCTGTGGCAGCAGAGAATAGAAAGAGTAAAAATGGTCGATCCCTGGAGTTTGACGGCATCGACACCAATGTAGACCTCGGAGATATTTTAGACGATGTTTTTACATCAGACCGCGCCAGTTTCAGTTTTTCTTTTTGGATATATCTGAACAGCAATACCAGCACCAGTATTGGCACCAGCGGTGTGATTGCGCCTAATAATTTAATAATCTCGAAATTAGGTGACTCCGGTTGTGGTGAAAATGAACGACAGTTTACCATTAGGATTGTTGAGGACAAGCTAAATGGTCTATTTTTTTCTAGCCTAAATTCTCAAAACTTTAGAAGATGGGCGGGAACCACCACACTTTCTTCAGAAACTTGGTACCATGTTGTAGTCAATTATAATGAGGGACTATCAGACAATGATGGGGCGGACCGACTAACTGTTTACCTAAATGGTATTGAAGAGTCCCTCCAATTAGATGGAAGTGAAGGGGTATTAGGGGAGCTCCAGAACGGAAATGCTCATTTGGGATTAGGTAATAGACTCGATAGCAATGGCGGAAACTGTGGTACTGATCTGGTATTTAATGGAAGAATAGATGACCTCAGAATTTATAACCGACTATTGAATACCATCGAAATAAAGGCTTTAGGTAAGGAATAAGGCCAGAGACTCTTTCAGCCGGCTTTACCTTCCATTCATTAACCAACTGCTGGCATTAGAACCATCAATGGTCTTTCTCTGTTGTAGGGGTATGATGCGGTTTTCTCTAATAGTGTTGCTATTAGTTTTCAGCTACACCAGCCAGGCACAACAAAATGGATTTGATCTTAAAGGATCGTTAATTCCTGTCAAGGATATCCTACATGGAGGACCTCCACGTGATGGGATTCCCTCTATTGACCACCCCGTTTTCCAAAAAGCTGATAAATATACGTTTTTCAGCAACAGTGCCCAGGTACTAGGGGTGTATTATAATGGTGTTGCCAAAGCATACCCTATCAATATCTTGGATTGGCATGAGGTCGTTAATGACGATTTCAATGGCAAGCCGGTATCTGTAACCTATTGTCCCTTATGCGGCAGTGGAATTGCCTTTAAAGCGGATGTTGATCAGGGTCGCAATAAAGAATTCGGAGTGTCTGGTCTATTATACAACAGCGATGTACTGCTCTACGATCGCGGTACAAGCTCTCTGTGGTCTCAAATATTAGGACAAGCCATTAGCGGTCCCATGAAGGGTAAACATCTGGAAATTATAAATACCCAGCGACTCTCCCTTGGAGCCTGGAAACAGCAACATCCTCAAACCTTAATTCTCACCACCAAAACGGGTCATCGCCGCAACTACCACACCACACCCTATGGCAACTATGACCAGGAAAACAGAACCTATTTTCCGCTTGCCCATAGTGATGATAGGTTTCACAAGAAAGAATGGGTTATTGGGGTGCAGGTAAAGGACGCCTTTAAGGCCTACTCTATAAAAAAACTATCTAAGCTACCACAGCGAAAACTGGTGGATGAGGTTGGCGGCGAAACCATCACCCTAAACTGGGATCAGAAAGCCCAGCACATTACGGTAAAAGATTCGCATGGGAGAGAGGTAGTAGGCTTGCAAATGTTTTGGTTTGCCTGGGCAGCTTTCCATCCGGAGACCGCGGTATATTAATAACCCTTAAAAGGCCTGAGCTCTCACTTTTCTGGGTTGGTTCTTTTATTCAACCCAGATCTCTCCTCCTCCATTGTAACTGTGATACTCTGCGTCGTACATGGCATCTGCTCCCACAGGGCCCATTTGGAATTGTCCTTTGCTTACCGCGCGCACTACATAGTAATAATACTGGGTTTTCGGTGTGGCGGTCACAAATAGATTGATGCGGTCATCGCGAATATCCTGATAATCCGGGTATGCTTTTTCTTTGATCCAGTCGAATAGGGCGCTTTCACCGATGCGGGGATTCTCAATCTCAAATCCAGCGGGTAGAATATCGCTAATGACCACGTTCTCCACGCGGCCTCCAAATGCCGACTGTAGGGACAACTGTACCACCACCAGATCATTCTGTTTAAACCGCCCACTGTTAATCTCTTTACCGGAGCGGCTGAAAAACTTCTTGCGTACTTTCAGGAAACTATCTTCTTGCCGATAACTGCCATCAGTGCTAATTCCTTCTGCATCCCAGAAATAATAGAGCACCCCTTCACCTTCAGCCGCGATCTCCACTTGGTCGCCCTTTAATTTGTTGGTTTTCAAGGTTAGATCTTTGTTATCAAAACTTGCCGCCTGCTGTCCATCTACCTTAATGGTAGCTTGGATATCACTAGCGGCGGCACCTTCTGCGATCTTGCCTAAAGCCAGGAAGCTGAAAACCCGTTCCTGGGTATTGAGCCATTTTCTACTTTTCAGGTATTGTGAAATATGTTTCGCCATAACAGGGACTTGTAGATTATCAGGGTCATAATACAACAAAGAATAAAGGGCAATGGCTTCGTCCCGAATCATGGAATAGAAGCTGCCTCCAAATACCCGATTCGATTGCTCTCCCTGAAAAGCCGCGGGCCTAACCTCATCAGCCTTTTTCTGATCTCCTATAAGAGCATAAGCCGCGGCTAGTAAATAGCGGCTATCCAAGCTCAGACGCTCTTGTCTGGATTTATAGTAGTTCATGGTAGCTTTATCGGGCTGGTCGGCCAGAGCCAGTACGAATAGTGAATAGGCCACTTCCTTTGGCGCAATTTCTTTACGTTGATTAGTGTTGAAATAATAGGTGATCACCTTTTTTTCACGTAGCCTTTGTTTTAGATAGCCCATTAGTTTTTTGAGCATTTGCTCATTAACGTCATATCCATTCTGCCGGGCTTCCAGTAGGAAGTGCGCAGCATACACAGAGCCCCACCAGCTTTCATAACCGCCTCCAGGCCAGTAAGTAAGCCCTCCATGGTAGAGCTGCATTAATTGCAGGCGTTTTATGGCTTCATTTATATGATGATTGGCAGGTGCTACTTCCCCGGTTCTTTTATAGAGGGAGGACACCAGTTGAGGGTAATACAATTGGGGAAACACACTGGAAACTGTTTGCTCCACACACCCATAAGGATAACGCAGCAGGTAATCCAGATCATCCGCAAATTCCACCATTGGAGATTTACTTAGAATTAAGTGCTTATCAACACTAGCGGGCATAAAGCGATCAGTATCCATGGAAAATTCGGCTTTGCTGCCAGCTTTTATGGACCCTGCTCCGCTTACCTTTTGTAAAGGTGAAGCCGGTCGCACAGTGATATCGGTATCGTTTTTGAATTTCTCCCCCAAAGCAGATGTCTCAACTTTCACCCCAGCTGATCCAATCGCAGCCTCGGCCACAAGTTTAAAGTTTACCCTACTTTCAGCATTAGCTGCTAGCGGCACTTCCTGACTGGTGGGACCCAGTACTTGTAGGGGGCCCGTTACCCTAATTGATGCATTAGCATTAGTGGCCTTCTTTGTGGTATTGGTTAGAACTACCGGAACCTCAACGGTATCACGGGGGCTGAAAAACCTTGGCAAAGCCACAGACACCACCAGAGGGTCCGCCACCTTCATATTGGCCTGAGCCCCTGCAAAGGCCTTTCCCTTGGCAGCAACCGCCATAATCCTCAAATCACCAGAGAATTGCGGAATGTCAATTTCATAGGTAGCTTCACCTCGATTATTGGTTTCCATAACCCCGCTCCAAAATGATACTAGCTTGACTCGCTTGTTGGTGAGAGGGTTAATGCGTTTTTGAAGATTCATGCCATCGCCACCCGGTCGGCTGCTATGTAGCTCCGGAAATAAATAGGGGTAAACATCATAGGTGTTTACCTCCAAAGCGCGACGAGAAAAGAAATAATCGTAAGGGTTTGGCGACTGAAATCCAGTCAACTGCAATATACCTTCATCCACCACAGCTACCGTAACCCGACTGTTGGGAGCCCCTTTAATACTGATCTTCTGTTTAACACCGGATCGACTTTGAGCAGAGGCCTCCACCTTCAGGGGGATACGGTAATCGGCATTTTCTACCACTAACGGGGCAAAACCATGGGCCACAGTTAAGGGAAGGTCCGAAGTTTTGTGGGGTTTGAACAAAGTTGCGCTGATATAGACATTAGGCACCTGATCGGTGGTGATTGGTAAACTGAAACTGGCGGAACGTTTATCAGCGTCCACATAAAAATGATCCAGCACCTCATCTCGTTCCACAGTGACCAGGATTTTTCCGGAGAAGGGGGCTTTAAGTAAAACTTGGGCCTCATCACCCACCTGGTAAGTATCCTTGTCGAAGGTTATATCTACACGACCTTCATTATTGACCTGAAATGAGCTATAACTGGTACTTCCGAAGCCATAGGCATAGAAGCTTCGTGAAACATAGCTATTACTACCCGGTTTAGAAATTCTAACCTCATACCGACCTGAAAGATCTGGAGTGAAGTCCAAGTGTTGAGCGCTACCATTCAAGGTGAGCACCTGATTCTTAATGACCTTTTCCACGTCCTCAGAGCGGTATCGAAAATAGTTGCCGGATTTTGATAAGACGGTTTTATATTCGTGCTTGATCACCTTCACTTGAGCCTTAATATCATTTAAAGCATTCCCTTCAGCATTTACCGCTATCAAGGGGAATTTGATAGGCCTCCCGGTAGCAAAATAGTATGAGCCGGGTTTTATGCCATAAAATACCTGTTGAGTATAGATGTTAACCCCCAGACGCTGATTGACAGGCCTACCTGTCTCATCGAACACCGTGGCGAAAAAGTCTGCTTGAAGAACCCCCATATCCTGATAGCTATTGGGAAACTCAAAAGTTTCTAGTGCTTGACCCTGTCCATTAGTCTTACCCGTACGTAGCACTTTGGGAAAGCTTTGATTAACGTTTGCCAATTCATATTGATAGTCGGGATGCTCTTTGGAAGTGAAATACTGTTTGTTGGTGCTCATTTCCACTTCATAGTTGCGATTGGCCGCAGGTGGGCCGAATAGATTTGTGGCTGTTAGCGTGAGTTCGGCGGACTCAGCCGTTTGGTAGTTCTCTTTGTCCGCATTCAGGTTCACCTTGATACGATCGGGAATAAATTCTTCGACCGCAACCGAGTGGGTATTCAAAAGCACATTGTTGGAAGTAAAAACCTGCAATAGGTAGGTACCTGTGATAGCTTCAGGGGGTAACCGGAATTGCACTTCAGCCATACCTTGATCATCCAGAATCTTGCGTACCGCTCCGTGTTCCTGGCCGTTGGGAGTAATCAACTTAAGGATCAGTGGCATGCTACCGGGTAGCTCCCATTGATTGCTCCTTACCATCGTAGCCATGTTCAGAGTTTCACCCGGCCGATAGATGTCGCGTTCCCCATAGACGTAGGCCTGATAACCCGCACTATTCAAATAATTGCCTCCCACATCGAAGCGGGCCTGGCTAATACGGGTCTTATTAAAAGGCAAATAATTGAAATCTCCCGTAGACCTGGCAGTTATCAGGTTTAGATTAAATCCACTGGCCAATAGATCCTTCCACTGATAAGTTGCAACCCCTCGGGCATCGGTTTTTACTCGATCTATGACCTGATTGTTCTGGCCGATAAGCGTCAGCTCTACGTTAGGCATAGGCTGCGCAGACTCCAATGAATTCGCAAAAACCGTAACACTATTACGACCCTTCTTGGCAATTAATCCAATATCAGAGATGGCTACCACTTTGTGACTTTTCACCCAGTAACTGTCGGGCGCTTGCACCTCTACCACATAAAGACCCTGATATCCCCGGATTTTATCGATGAAGTTCAATTTTAGCAAGCGACTGCTTCCCGTTCGGGGCAAATCCTTGGTCTGAAGTGTTTGCTCCCATACTACGTCTCCTTGGGAACTGGTGTTTTGATAATTGTAATCATCGTAGTAATCGCCATATTCGCTGTCGTAGTAATATTGGGTACTATTTAGAAAAGACATTATGTTGTTTTCGTAGATCTTGGTGATCCGTACCTGAACCTCGGGAACATTGATAATTCTGATCTCCAGGTTGCGCTGACCTTGTGCAGACAGATAACTTGCCTTGCGATTTACGAATCGAATAGCTGGATCAAGTTTTCCAAATGAGATCTGTTGGCTGCTTTCATACTTTAGTACCCCCCCAATCGCTCCTTGCAGTCCTTTGCCAATTTGTATATCATAAGTGCGATCTGCGTTGAAGGCCTCACTGCTAATAGAAAACCCTTGGGCATTAACCTGCACATCATAGTCCACTGCTGGCTTGATGGTAAGATACTTCTTGATCCCGGCTTCCACGACCTTCTGCGAAGTGGCCACTGTGATTACCCCCTCCACACCATCATGATCGGCGTTAATATCCTGAATGGTTAAAACAAATGGCGACGGTATTTTAAGTTCTTCATTGTGGGAATCTTCCCAAGCCAACTGACCCTGGAAAGGCTTTAATCCAGCTCCCAATGTGAGGGTGGCTTTTAACTCCTTATCTTCCGGTGGCAGGTTTGGCAGGTATAGTTTTAATTCCTGGTTGATGTTTTGATCCATCACCTCCATCTTATGAGCTTTTTCATCGATCTTCAAACCCAGCAGAGGTATTAGCTGCTGAGGCTCCACCTGGTAATTGAATGCCAGGTTCACCTGCAGCACTGCCTGATCCGGTTGGTCTTCAGTTCCGGACCAATAAGCGTTTACTTGCTCTAACTTTAGCAAAGGGGTCCGGAATTCAAAAGAAGTGCCGTCACCTAACCGGTAACCGGTATTTGCCACTAACATTTCATTGAATGAAGCCTGGTAGCGGGTAGCTGGCGACATTTGTCGTAGGGGCATGAATATCAACTGATTAGGCAACTTCCAGCTGAAGCGCCCTTTAATAGGAGGGTCGAAAGTGATCAGCTCCGTGGTATCCCAAACGTTCAACAAGGTATCGCTGACCAGGTCCTTGTCGAAGGTAAAGCTCAGGTTACTGTTTATTTCTATCTGATCCTGGAAGTTCTTCTCTAATACATTAGCGGTGTCTTTTTTGCTGCAGGCCAGGCACAAAAATACCAACAGCATCACGATTGATCTGTTCACAATAAGAGGTCTTTGTAGGTTGAACTAAAACTAAAGAAAATAGTGGAGTTTCTATTAATCGAGGGATCAGGAGTGAGATTTTTTTCTCCTCTATTTACAGGATAACTGTTGAAGGTATTATTTATTTTCTCACAAAATGTTAAGATTTGTTAAATAGGAAATACGCAGGGCTTTGTTCACGTTTTCCAGGTAACATAATGACACCTTTAATGAAAATAATCCGCCATATCATAGGCCGGCATCAGTTGTGGAAGCGGATGCTGCTATTGATTGGCGGTTTATTTTTGCTTTTTGTTGTGCTCAATATTCTGTTCCCCTTAAAAGTGGACATTGAGTTTGCACCCCTTGTAGAAGCCAGGGATGGCACCGTTGTCCATGCCTATTTAAATTCACAAGACAAATGGCGCATGTATCTGGAAGTTGAAGAAATCACCCCGGAGCTTAAGCGGGCTTTTCTTTACAAGGAGGACCGTTATTATAACCAGCACTTTGGAATAAACCCCTTGGCTCTTACCCGAGCAATTTTTAACAATGTGGTAAAGGGTAAGCGTACTTCAGGAGCATCCACCATTACCATGCAGGTGGCTCGATTGTTAGAACCCAAACCGAGGACTTATGGCAATAAGATGGTAGAGATGTTTCGCGCCTTGCAGCTGGAATGGAAATTCAGTAAAGATGAGATCCTGCAAATGTACCTTAACCTGGTGCCTTATGGCGGAAATATTGAAGGAGTAAAAGCCGCTTCATTGCTCTACTTTGAAAAATCTCCAGAACTGCTGAGTCTGGCGGAGTTGACCAGCCTGGCGGTAATCCCTAACCGACCCAATAGCCTCACCCCTGGCAGGCATAACCATAATATCAAGGCAGTGCGTGATCAATGGTTAAGGCGATTTCAGCAGGCAAAGATTTTTCCAGCTGCTGATATAAAAGACGCTCTGGAAGAACCGCTGAGGGCACAGCGAAATGCCGCTCCTCAATTCGCCCCACACTTTTCTTATAGGGTCACCCGTAACAATTCCCGCGCCCTGGTAAAGACCACTTTAGACTGGTCCTTACAACAAAAAGTTGAAGCTTTGGTCAAAAATTATGTCGGTAAAATTTACCACCGTAACATTAAAAATGCCGCTGTTGTGGTGTTGGATAATCGTGATAACCAAGTATTGGCCTATGTAGGATCTGCTGATTTCCACAATGCCTTGGACGGGGGTCAGGTGGATGGTGTACGGGCGATCCGCAGTCCGGGCAGTACCTTGAAACCTTTGCTGTATGCTCTAGCTTTTGATAAAGGCAAAGTCACCCCCAAAACTATGATTGGTGATGTACCAGTTTATTTTAGTGGATATGAGCCTGAGAATTACGATGAACGATTTCATGGCAATGTAAGTGTGGAATATGCCTTGTCAAATTCACTGAACATCCCTGCCGTAAAATTGCTCAATGAAATCGGTGTTTCATCGCTAGTAACTTCACTACGAAATAGTGGGTTCCAACAGATTTCTCGAGATGCTAATAAGCTGGGGCTTTCCACCATATTAGGCGGCTGTGGGGTCCGTTTAGAGGAGTTGGCCGGCCTCTATAGCGCTTTTGCCAATGGAGGCACATACCGATCACATAAATTCTTTCCGGAACACGACATGGAAGATTCACTGGAAATAGTAACTCCCGGTGCCAGTTACTTGTTGACTGAGATCCTAACTCAAGTTACGCGGCCTGATCTTCCGTTACAATGGCACAATGCGCAGAACCTCCCTAAAGTGGCCTGGAAAACAGGCACCTCATACGGACGACGCGATGCCTGGAGTGTAGGTTATAATCAGAATTTTACAGTTGCTGTCTGGGTAGGAAATTTTTCCGGTGAGGGTGTACCCAACCTGACTGGTGCAGATATTGCCGCGCCCCTGTTTTTCCAAATTTTCAACGCTGTAGACTATCAAACACCCAAAGACTGGTACCATCTCCCGGAATCGGTAGGATTTCGATATGTGTGCTCAGAAAGTGGGAATAAGCCCAACAATTTTTGCGATAATCAGATCATGGATTATTTCTTGAAAAACGTCTCTACTGTAAAAAAATGCCAACACCTGAGACCAGCCTGGGTTGATGCCCAGGGCAGCTTCTCATTCTGTACCAGCTGTCTGCCAGAAGGAGGCTACAAACAAGAATGGTATCCTAACCACAGCGGCCCTATGCTGACCTATCTACAAAGTCATAATATTCCTTATGGCGAAATACCGGCTCATAATCCTGACTGCGAACGGGTATGGGTAGCCGGAGCGCCGGAAATAACTTCCCCACTGCATGGTACAGAATATTTTGTTAATGAAAGTGACAGCATGCAAATGTTATTAAGTGCCCACGTCCAGAATGACGTTAAGGACATCTATTGGTATATTGATAACCAATTTTATAAAAAGGCAGCCTACAATGAACAGGTCTTTTTTGAACCCAGCCAGGGTAAAGTGAAAATCTCCTGCTCCGATGATAAAGGACGTAACACCGATATAATGGTGACCGTCAAAAAAGTGGGTTTTTAGTGACAAATACACTATGAGCAATTTTGAACAATTACTTACCGGTGGTCATCCTAATAGTCTGGGTAACACCCAGGAGGTCGTCGATCAAGTATTGGCCGATCGCCAAAAACTGGAAGAATTATATCAATGTTACTTTAGCCATGATGAGGTGGTGCGATTGCGTACATCCAGTGCTATGAAAAGGATCTGCAAAGAACATCCTAAATGGCTAGTACCGTACCTTGACAAATTGCTTGCGGTGATTTCCCAAATCGATCAAGCCTCTACTCAATGGACCCTGGCTATACTTTTCAATGGGCTTGCCCCTGAAATGTCGGAATCACAATGGCATACAGCCAAGGAACATTTAAAGCACAACCTGGCCCACCATCAGGATTGGATTGTGCTTAACACCACCATGGACACATTAGGTCAGTGGGCCAAAGAAGACCGGCAACTGAGAAATTGGATGTTCCCTCATTTACAAAGATTAAAACAAGACGATCGAAAGTCCGTGGCGCGAAAGGCAGAGAAAACCATGACTCTAATTCAGAAGCATTCATGAAAAGATTTGTTCTTATCATAATCGGTCTACTGGCTTGCCTGGCGCTGAAGTGCCAGCATGTAGTTCAAATCTCCGAACAGTTGCAGTTGATCCCTGTAATACCTAATGTTTGGATGCACAGCACCACGGTTTCCCAGGAACCCTATGGTACTTTTACCTGTAATGGAATGGTTTATATCCGGCAAAACCAAGCTATTATCGCCGACACTCCTCCAGATGAAGCATCCAGTAATAGACTATTATCATGGTTGGTCGAGAGGAAAATTCAAGTTAAGGCCGTTATCGTTAATCATTATCACTGGGATTGCCTGGGTGGTTTGGGCGCCTTTCATGAACAAGACATTCCATCCTATGGTCATGCACTTACCCCTCAACTGGCCATGGCCGATAGTTTACCAGCGCCTCAATACACCTTCAGCGATTCGCTGGTCATTGAATTGGGTACTGCACCGGTGATTGCCGCCTATCTGGGCCCTGCCCATAGCACAGATAATCTGGTGGTTTATTTACCCGAGGAAAAAGTACTCTTTGGCGGCTGCATGATCAAAGCTATGGGATCGGGCAAAGGCTATCTCGGTGCCGCTGATCTCGTGAAGTGGTCCCATACAGTCCAGAAAGTTAAAGAACGCTTTGAAACAGAATTTGTAATACCGGGGCATGGCCCTTACGGAGGACAGGAACTGTTGGATTATACAATGGATATGTTCCTAGAATTCAGAAGTCTTGACGAATGAACTGTTAATGATCCAGCTCCTCCAGATTGCGCATAAACAGCACGATTAACTGCTTGCCTTCCTGATAGACATAGTCCACCCTGCCGGAATCCATATAGTTCTGATGACGGATCACATTCAAAAAGGCACAGGCCTCCCGCAGTTCCTTTAAAACCGAATTCATGGTAATAATAAAGTCCGAGGAAGAGCCCGCATAGGGAAGATCACCATACGTCAAAGCCGCTGATGCACTGGCGCGAATTAGGCGACGGGACAAACTTTTTTGGTCAAATGCCCTTCGAATTCTTCGGGCTATTTTTAAGTTCATCACAGCAAACTCGATTAGCCGGGTCTCTAATTCTGGTGTTTTCAAATCGATAGTCAGCGCTAGCATAGTAAAGCTTTTAGGTCTAGTGTGCAGGTCTTAATGGTAAATCTTAAATAAGTAACCCATGGGGTGAACGGATGAAGGTCCCTGGTTTTACGCTTCTTTGTGACTCTCGGGGTAACAATTATCAATTCTTTGTAGTTGATTAAAACTTCCTTCATCAAATTCCGTATTTCACAATACCATGGTATCGGTATTCCATCCCCCGTTCAATAAGGTACAATTCATCAACTCCTATGTGCTCTATTTGATCAAAGCCGGCTCGGGGTCAATAGAAGTGGATTTTCACAACTACACAAACTGGCAAGAAAAGGCACTTTATTTATCGCCTGGTCAATACATAAAGTTTCTGTCGGATGACTTTGAGGTATTCAGCGTAAGTTTTCCAGACATTGAAACCTTCGACTCCAAGGAGTTCAGGGTATTGTTCAAACACCTGCTTTCATTGGGATATATCGATTTGAATCGATGCCAAGAATGTAAAAGATTTCTGTCAGAGGGAGCCCTTGCAACTCCGGGGCAACATATCCTGGATATATCCTCCAATCAATGGTTCTGGCAAAACCCGTTTCAGGCCAGTAAAGATGAGTACCATATCATTTTTGATCTTAAAGATTCTTTGGATAATCAATATGAACAAGCCATCAACAGTCATCAGTTGGTCCGAACCCTGGATCATTACGGACTCAATGTCGGTAAGCTGGTAAAAGATAAATTAGGTATTTCCATTAGAAGTCTGCTTTCCAATAAAAGAACGTTAGAGAGCAAACGCAAAATTGCTTTTACCAACAAAAGCATTCAGGAGGTCGCTTACGAAACAGGATTTAAAGACCCGGGGTACTTCAACCGCTTATTTAAAAGGGTTACTGGGAAAACACCTAAAGAGTATCGAAAAGAGTTTGATTATACTGAGAGGGATACCTTTATTAATGATATAATGGAATTGCTGCGCCAATATCACGGCTCACATCATCAACTGGAATTCTATGCTCAAAAAATGCATATGTCTGTGCCTACACTTTCTCAGAAGGTTAGGGAGAAGTTAAACACCACGCTGGGAAAATTAATTCGTGCGGAAATCATTATCACTGCCAAGAACTTGCTCAAACAAAACCTGTCTATTAAAGAAACCGCCGTGGCGCTGGGATTCGAAGAGCCAAACCATTTCTCTACTTTCTTCAAATACTACAGCGGACTAACTCCCTCCGAATACCAACAATCTTAAGTACAATTCTTTCTAGGTTTTTTGTAGCCATAGCTAAGGCTACAGGTGGCAACTTTGGACATTATAAACAAATAATGTCATGAGTATTAAATCACAAGTAAACCAAATGGACAGCTTAATCACTCAAGGAGAGATCATAGCTGCCGCTGAACAATTTTTTGCCGACAACCTGGTCACCTCGGATTACGGGCAGGTTAAGACTTCCAGTAAAGCACAAACAGTGGAGAAACTGGAAGGTTTTCTGAAGGCCATCGCTAAAGTGAATGGTATCACACATCACGGCTCTATTGCCGAAAATAACATCTCTGCGTCAGAATTTACCTTCGACTTTGACATGAGCGATGGATCCAAAGTTCTTTGGCACGAGATTATCCGTCGCAGGTGGGAAGATGGGCAAGTAGTACAAGAGCAATATTTTAACGCACAATAAATTCTGAGTCATGAAAAGTCTTATGAAATCAGTCTTGGGATTGTTACTGATCCTATGGTCAATCAACATCAGTGCTCAGGACAAGAAAGCCCTTAACATTGACGACAGCAAAATCGCATTACAAGGCTATAGCCCTGTTTCATATCTGGATCTGGGACTTGCCCAAAAAGGATCCAAGGATTTTAAGGCCGTACATCTCGGAGTGAGTTACTACTTTACCAGCAACCAGCAGGTAACCAAGTTCAAGGCAAATCCCAGCCGGTACCTTCCACAGTTCGGCGGCTTCTGTGCCTTTGGAGTGTATGCAGGAGCGAAATTTCGAACAAATCCTCACAAGTTTGTGGTCAGCAATGATAAACTGTACCTGTTCTTGTATGATTTGGAAGTGGACGCCAAGCAATTATGGTTAGCCAAATCTGAATCAAAGTTGCTACCAGTAGCCAGGGCCAATTGGTCCAAATTAAAATCCGCTCATTGAGTTTTCTAAATTTTTAACCTAAAAGGTCGATCGTTAATAGCGGTTGGCCTTTTTACATTTGAAGGTCCAAAGTACTTTACATTTTAAGTTATACCGTTTACATTAATGCGGACGCAACTTGACCATGAAAAGGCTCCACCTATTTGAATTTGAAGATTTCTCCTGGTTCCCATCAGGGCTGCGTAACTGCCTTACCCGCTATTTACAAATGATCCACAGACTATTGGATTCAGCGCCTAACATTGCCAAATTATTGGATGACATTCTGAAAAACTGCAGCCACCGGCATATCATCGACTTATGCTCCGGCAGTGGCGGCCCCATGCTGGAGGTCGTTGAATTAATGAAGTCCAAATACGGATATCCGGATGCTACTCTCACTCTTACCGACCTGTACCCTAACCAGCAGGCCTTAAAGTCCATCCAGGATCGAAACGATCCCTCCTTGAAGTACCATGCCGACCCTGTAGATGCCGCTAGCATTAATAACGACATGGTTGGGGTGCGAACTTTGGTGTGCAGTTTACATCATATGAATCCGTCAATGGCTCTGACAGTGTTAAAAAGAGCCCGGGACACCGCACAACCCATCCTGATTTATGAGATTAGCGATAATAGTATCACAAATGGTTATGGTGGCTGGTGATCCCCATTAACATTATCGCGGTATTGCTCTTGACGCCTATGGTGAGACCTATGAGCTGGCAACAATTGGTATTTACTTATCTTATTCCGGTACTACCCCTGGCCATTGCCTGGGATGGCGCCGTTTCTAATGCCCGTACCTATACACTTGAAGACCTGGATATGTTATTGCAGAGGATACCATCGGAAAATTATGGTTGGACTAAGGGTAAAATACCAGGAAAAGGAGGGACCAAACTATACCTGAAGGGAGGTCCAAGACCGACGGTTTTACAGTAGAGGTTTGATTGTTCTAGTAATTTCTTTTAAGTTGAACGTCTATCGATCAATATTTAACCAAACCAATTAACTATGTCTGACACTACAACGAAACCACCTGTATGGTTCTGGGTGGTTACAGTACTTGCTCTTCTCTGGAATTTAATGGGTGTAAGCGCTTATTTGAATACAGTCTATATGAGCCCCGAAGGGTTGGCCGAAATGACTGCCGAGCAACAAGCCCTTGTCGAAGCTACCCCTGGCTGGGTCACTGGTTCCTTTGCTATTGCGGTTTTTGCGGGAGCTTTGGGATGTATAATGCTTTTGCTGAGAAAACGCTTAGCACTACCTCTTCTGGTGGTCTCCCTGGTGGCCGTACTGGTTCAGGATTTTTACTATTATACCCAAACAAACACCGTAGAGGTTTACGGATCATTTCAGGCGCTTATCATGCCTATTGTGGTAATTGTTATTTGCATTCTGTTGATTATGCTAGCTCGTAAATCCATATCAGCAGGCTGGATAAAATAATGACATATAGTTCAGAAATACGCCGGAAGCCAGGTAGGCTTCTGGCTTTTATTTTAACCTATTGAATATGCGCTCGGCCATTTTGACTCTTATTATAATAGCCTGGACTCCTCTGCTCGCTCAGCAACCCGTCCTTGATCTGGACCGGATATTTAATTCCGATGACTTCAACACCCAGCGTTTTGGTCCGGCTCGTTGGGTTGACAATGGCAAGGGCTATACCACCCTGGAACCTTCGGCACAATTCAATGGCGCCATGGATATTATTCATTACCAAACCCGGAGTGGTATTCGTTCAGTCCTGGTAAACGCCGATCAGTTAATTCCCACAGGTCAAACACAACCCTTGAATATAGAAGATTACCAATGGTCCTTCGATAAATCCAAACTCCTGATATTTACGAATTCCAAAAGAGTATGGCGTTACCACACCCGCGGAGATTATTGGGTACTTAACTTGAAAACTGGTAAGCTGAATCAAATCGGAGAGAAGTTCCCCGAGTCTACTTTGATGTTCACAAAGTTCTCCCCGGATGATACTCGGGCTGCTTATGTCAGTCAACATAACCTGTACGTGGAGGATTTAAAGTCAGGAAAAATAACCACTTTAACGACTAATGGAAGCCAAAGGATGATTAACGGAACCTTCGACTGGGCGTATGAGGAAGAGTTCGGAGCCCGCGACGGATTTGAATGGAGTCCCGATGGTCGATACATTGCCTATTGGCAAGTGGATGCCAGGACCATCAAGGATTTTTACATGATCAATAATACGGATTCTCTTTATCCATTTAACGTACCCGTACAGTATCCAAAAGTTGGAGAGGATCCTAGTAGTTGTCGGGTTGGGGTGATACCCGCCGAAGGAGGAACCACTAAATGGTTACCCATTCCAGGTGACCACATTCAAAACTATCTGCCGCGTATGATGTGGGCTCCAGATTCCCGCAGTGTTCTGGTACAGCAAATCCCCCGAAAACAAAATACTAATCGTATTTGGGTTTATAGCCTTGCTAACCAGCAAGTCAAAAACATCTATATCGATAAGGATGATGCCTGGGTAAGGGCCATTGACGACTGGATATGGTTAAACGACGGCAAAGAGTTCAGCTGGCTTAGCGAAAAAGACGGATGGAATCATTTTTACCGCATCAATATGCAAAGTGGTACAGAGGAATTGGTCACTCCTGGTGATTATGATGTGGTTAGCATTGTGCTTATTGATGATGAAAGTGGTTATGTCTATTTCATAGCCTCCCCAGATAATCCCACTCAAAGATACCTTTATAGGACCCGACTCGATGGGAAGGGTACTCCAGTGAGATTGTCTCCCACAGATCAGCCCGGGGACCACATTTATCAAGTAGCGCCCGGTGGGAAATATGCCTTTCATACTTACTCGAATGCCAACACCCCCCCGATCGTAGAGTTGGTGTCTTTGCCCAATCATAAATCCCTGAGAGTGCTGGCTGCTAACCAGGCATTACACCAGAGTTTCCAAAGCCTGGCGAAAAAGCCTATCGAGTTCTTTGAAGTGACTACCAAAGATCAAGTAGAAATGCAGGGTTATATGGTGCGTCCTCCGGACTTTGACCCTCAAAGAAAATACCCTGTACTATTTTATGTTTATGGAGAACCTGCGGGTCAAACTGCTCGGGACCGTTGGGGTGGCACCCGCACTTTATGGCACTTAATGCTGGCTCAGCAAGGTTACATCGTAGTGACTATGGACAATCGTGGAACCCCTAGTCCTAAGGGACGGGATTGGCGAAAAAGTATATTCCGCAAAATTGGTGTCATCAATGCCCGGGATCAGGCTATGGCCGCCAGTGAGGTGTTAAAGCAGGATTTTATTGACAGCGATCGCGTGGGAGTTTGGGGTTGGAGTGGCGGTGGGTCCATGACTTTGAATCTATTGTTCCAATACCCGGAAATTTATAAAACAGGCATGTCCATTGCACCGGTGGCCAATCAAATGCTCTACGATAATATTTATCAAGAGCGTTATATGGGCGTTCCATGGGAGACCAAAGAAGATTTTGTAAAAGGTTCCCCAGTAACTCATGCGAAAAATCTCCAAGGTGATTTGCTTTTAGTTCACGGCACTGGTGATGACAATGTTCACTATCAAAATGCTGAAGTGTTGATCAATGAGCTGATCAAATACAACAAGCAATTTCAATTGATGTCATATCCCAACCGTACTCATAGTATTCGGGAAGGCACAAATACTACCCGCCATCTCTACGGATTGTTAACCAAATATTTGAATGATCATCTAGAGCCGGGAGGCCAACCCCGAACGGAGTTACCACAGGATTGATTAACTTCGTGTTAAAAAAATTCTGAATGAAACTTCTAAGTCCATACTTTCTGTGGACCTCACTGGGGTTGATTCTATTTTGCAGCACCCACGCCCTAGCACAATTCGAGGAGAATTATACCCCCAGAAGCACATACTCCCAAAATTCCACTGAGCTTATAAAAACCTTGGAAAAACAACTCAAGGCTACTAGGAATTCCATCGAGTCTAGTAAAAAGGTGCGCATTAACGGCCTGTATAAAAAGCGGACGGAAGCCTTGGTCCGGGTGGTAAAAAATGAGGGTTTCATCCAGGATGATACCCTGAATCACATCCTCTACTCCGTTTTGGAAAACATCAACAGGGGAAATACCATAAATAGCCCTATTAAAACTGTGTTGCTTAGCAGAAGCCCTGACGTAAACGCCTATTGCGTTGGAGAGGGAACAGTGATCTTGAATGTGGGACTACTAGCACGAATCGAAAATGAAAGTCAATTGGGATTTGTACTATCCCATGAGATGGCCCACTATGAATTGGAGCATTCAAAAAATCGCACCCTTAAATACTTTGAAAGTAACCAGGCCAAAACGGCGCAAAGCAGTTTTAAAAGCCTGTTGGAAGGAGATATTAATCCCGATGAAGCTGCAGAACTAAGAAATTGGGTTAATAATTGGGGTCGCTATTCCCGAGGTTCAGAGCTAGAAGCAGATTCTTTGGGTTATCTATTATTTGCAGCAACCAAATATCACCATGACGCTCCATTTGAAGTTCTTAACATGCTCGATTCGGCCCTTTATCCCACACGGCCGTTAGGAGATCGACTGTTCCAAGATTTAGACTTTAAGAACTACCCGTTTAAGAAGAAGTGGTTACAAAGAAGATTGGGAATTTATAGTATGAAACCCTCCTCCCTGGTTTTTAACGATGACTCTTTACTGACTCATCCAGATATAGATAACCGGGTAGCTAAACTTGCCAACTACCACACCGAAAGATATGCTGGTTCTGAAAATATTCAATCCCTCGATTTAATGGCCATTGCTAAAAAAATGGCACAATTCGAAACGGTCGAAAGCGCTTTCTTTTCACGACGGTATGATGTTGGATTGTATGAAGCATTGCAACTAAAAAGTATTTATCCGGCCAACCGTTACTTGACATCGGTAATCGGAAAAATATTGATCAATTTGTATGAAAATTTTGATTTTTTGGGAATGTATGTACCTAAATTCACCGGTGAATACTCCGAAGAATTACGTATGGTAAATAACTTCCTGCACAATCTCACTAAACAAGAACTGGGAGAGGTCGCCTTCCATTTTCTCAACAATAAACAGAACTTTAATATGAGGGATGATGAACATTATTATTTGTTGTGGAAAGTCTGTGATTTGACCTCTAAGAATGAGGTAAAAATAAAAATCAAAGAATCTTACCAGGCAAAATTCCCTGGAGGGAAACACAATAAGCGAATGAAGTAACAATGAAATCCGCAACAATCCCCTTCCACGGCATGTTAGCAATTCTTGTTCTCAAGTCCCCCATTAGGGCTAACTTGTCTTTGCCTAAAATGCGAATAACTTTTTAGTTCAATCTCAATTACTGACACTGCCAAACCCTAACTTAGAAGAAAAACACATTCAGGTCTGTTTATTGAACAGCTGCTACTCTGATGGACGGCTGGCAGGTGGGGCTCGGGCGGGGTCCCCAAGTATATCTTAATAGATGTGGAATGAGTTAAGATCTTGCCCAATGTCTTTCAAAATGAAAACAAATCGATAACAATTCGTTTAATTAGAAAAGGATTCATTCAGCTTGCATGAAATCATATTCCCTTACCTTGCGTCAAAGGATCAAAAGGCTTACTGCCGGATTACTTGCTGGGGTTATATTGGGGACTTTTGTCTTAGGTATCGGCGGACGATTGATCATGCGCATTATTGCGCTGATAGGTGGGGTTACTCCGGGAGCTAGTCTGGGTGGAAGCTTGGAAGTGATAGCCTTCGGCAGTCTGACTGGGATCTTAGCCGGTGCAGGCTATACCCTTATACGAAGGATATTACCGGGGAAAGCGTGGCTCAAAGGGACGCTTTTTGGATTGCTTATTTATGTGCTTCTACTGGTGATCCCCTTTGATTCCAAATTGGCAGCCCAAGGTTTCCCCCAGTTGACCATGCTCATTCACTTGCTTTTTGGAGTACTTTGTGTAGTGTTTGGCCTGGGACTAATTCCCTCAATCAACAAAATTTACCGGGCTATAAAATGAACTGTTTTCAAGGGTGCAACTCATACACATGCGTTTGTCAGTGAAAATTGATTAGGGATCCTATGATTATGTCAATAACAAGTCTCATTGTCTGTTATAAAGTACTGTTCTCCGTTTAGAAGTGCATCATAGTTTTCGTCGGCGGCCAGTATATATTCATAGATATCACCATTATAAAAGTGGAGTTCTAAATACGTTCCATTCTGATCAGAGTAAAGTTTGTAGTCACCTTGTGAATTCAACGTGTTGTCAACATATCCGGACCCGGTATATACTTCAGGCTGATCGGTATCCATTCCTGATTCTCCAGTATTATAGGCATAGTTGGTATAATTGTAATAGGTAAATTGCCCGTTGACACATAAATCTATGGTGATGGTTTTGTCAAAGCTAGAACCTTCTCCGTTAACGTCATACTCCCCTGAGGTATGCATGTATTTAAGTTGCTGTCCGACAATTTTATTCTTCCATTGTTTGGTACTCGGAGTGTCCTTAGATTCAAAGAATTTGACAGAATTCGCTAATTTTTTTGCTTCCAGCTCATGTTGTTCTGTGAATTTATCCTTTTCGGTAAGAACGAAAATATTCATCCCACTGCCTAACCCGTTTATAAGGCCTTGGGCATAACATTTTATGAAGCTACCATTGAAATCTCCCTCATAATAACCCTCGACCTTCATTTTACCTGCGGCGCGGAAATCACCAATCGGCTTCAGCCGAATGCCCTCTTCAAGGACCCCTTTCATCGCGATATTTTTTAATTCAGTGGTGGTTTTGCTGAGATTTTCAGTGATAATGATGATCCCGGGCAGAGTTTGATGCCCTAGTACTATGGCATCTTCCAGCATTTGGCCTTGCCAACCTTGAGGGATGACAAAACTTAAACCCATTTCCTGGAATTCTACTTGTTGAGGAAGCGGCTGGGCATGTAGTACAATAGCGCCTAGAGTTATCGCTGCCATAAATGTCATTCGTTTCATTGTAAAGCAATTTAACTGAGATTCATATTTGCAAATTGCTGTTATTATATGCAGACAACATCAGCAGAATTATGTGTTGTGAAATTTCGGGGTAAACCCTGAGATCTTTCAGGCAGATAAATAGATATCATTCCTCGAACCTCACTGTTGTGATTAAAGCGTTCACCAAATTCGGCTTAATCCATGTTCAATGTCCGGTTATACCGCCAATAGAACTTGTACAATTGCCCTCAATCTTGTTTGTTAAATTCTTGTAGGTATTTAATGTAAACTGGCCACCCTTCTGAGTTGGCCTCCAATTATCACTCCCCCGGATGGTAGGTACGCTGAGCACGTGTCTCAACATCTTTCCGGTAATAGGCTACATCTTTGAAATTGACATCTGCGTACCGTTGGGCTTGGTCATTAAAATGAGTGGAATTTGGATCGTTACTTTGTCCTCCGGCCAGCAGGCTTTTAGCCTTCACTTTCTCTCCAAACTCCACTACTGCTACGAAGCTATTGCCACGGGTACCATACAGCTTTTTGTTATCATCCTGGAAACGATCGCCATATGCTGCCAAGGCCCCCCAATTACCGGAGGCTAGTCCTACGGGGATACTGGGTTTGTCATCATCAAACTTTGGCACAATAGCACCATTCAACCTCTGAAACCTATTGATCTCACCCCATGGGGTCTCCCAAGTTCCAAAATCGGTGTTCAGTTGATTGACTGCCTGCGTAAAAAGCTTCAACCGTTCGTCATAGGGAGCATCAGTGCCGAAATAATTTAACCGCTGCATGGGTAGGTTACGCAGCATTTCCGGTGATTTGCCCTCTCGATAGCACATGGTACCGTAATAATGTGCCAAGGACATGGCCATAGATTCAGTGGATACCCGGAAATCCCAATCCCGTAGTGTTTCTATTGGGCCTCGCAATACCTCACTAGGGTTGTCGTAGTAGGCTTCAATCAACCCTGGTATTAACTTCTCAAAACCCGGCAGGTAAGGGTCGTATGCCAAATTGATGAGCTTGTCAAGTGTCAGATCGTTAATTCCCGTAAGCAAGCGAATAGCATGGATTCCTCGGAAATTCTCTCGATCAATCGACATATATCTGGGGTAATCTTCTCCCTTTGGGCTGTACTCCATGGCCGCTGTAAAGGGAGTTGAGTTACAGTTTTGTATCCATCCGTTGGGGGGGTTGAATACCGTAATAGATTCATCCACGGTGTGTAAACCCTGCCAATCGGTTTTTGGATTGCCGCCATCTACCGGTTTGGTGTAGTCAAACTGCTGGTCACGGATAGGGATAAAGTTACCGTGGTAATACCCGATGTTGCCCTGGCCGTCGGCGTACACTGTATTATTGGAGGAATTTGTCCTCATATTCATCATTTCACGGAACTGGGCATGGCCATTCAATTTGGTTCGGGTATAAGATTGTGATAAAGCCTTTACCGGCTCCCACATAAGGGCGGTTGCTGTCCATTGATTGTCCACGAGATGTGTGATCGGACCATGATGAGTGTGATACATGGGAAAAGTGGTTTCTGCAATGATAGCTCCATCCCGGTACTTTAAGCTCACTTCGGAAATTTGAACCGGTCGTAACTGATCTCCGTAGCGATACATTTTTAGGCCGTCCTCATCTACAATATCTTCCACAAATTCATCTATAACATCGGTATAGGTTGAAGTATGCATCCAGCCGGTTTTTTCATTGAATCCCTGATACACAAAAAACTGCCCCCAGGTTACAGCTCCATAGGCATTGAGGCCTTCCTCACTAACCATATGCACCTCCCCTCTAAAATAAAATGAAGTATGAGGATTGATTAGTAACATGGTATTACCGCTTCTGGTCAGTTCGCCGGATATGGCAAACCCGTTGGAACCCCTGGGCTCATCCGGAACCAATGGTGATACCTCAGCCAGGCTTGGTTCTAACTGGGCTTCGTAAAACTCCTGGATTCCCTTAAGGGAAATACGCTCTATATCGCCTCCGATAGAACCCTCGCTGAAATACATGGGCATCCAGGGCTCAAACCTTGTCAGCAACTTTGGCTTAACCTCCGGGTGTGTGTATAGATAGTAGTTGATACCATCGGCAAAGGCATCGCATAGTTCCTTCAGCCACTCCGGACTGTTTCGGTAATATTCGATAGCCTGTTCTTTGCTCATAAACAGACGGGCACGCAAATCACTGGCCAGGGCCTCCTCTCCTTCTACTTCTGCCAATCGGCCGATAGCCCAGATATAATTTCGCTCCACACGGGGGAAGTCATCCTCACATTGGGCATACAGCAAACCGAAGACTGCATCAGCGTCGCTTTTGCCATAAATATGAGGGACCCCGAAGTCATCTCGAATTATAGTGGTACTGGCGGCCCTTGTCTCCCATCGCTGAAGTTCTGTGCTTTTTTCCGGCTGGCTACAACTTAATAACAGTAGTCCCAGTATCGCATAAATGTATTTCATTTTCTATCCAGAAAGGCCCGATAAGTAAGATAAGAAAATGAACATGAAGCACCACTAGCTCCTGCTATTTTTTCCTTTTCAATATCCCCCATATTGCGGGATATAATTGTATTTATTTTAGATATCCTAGGTTATGGAATCACGAGATGTTGCTATACAAAAGTGTCCAAAAATCGGGCATTTTGATGTTTTAACCCAATTTGGGGGATATTCTCCAATGGGCAGTCCTGTTGATTGCTTAATCAATTCTTAACTATTAAGTTAGTATTTATCTAAGATAGCCGAGATAGCCTCGGCGACATGAACCTATAATTTAAACCTATGAAACAATCTTACAAGATTCACTTCTGGGCATTTCTTTTCTGGATTTCTGTTAGCTCCGTAATGGCACAGAATTTCAATGTAGAAGGAACTGTAACCAGTGCAATTTCCGGCGAGCCCCTTGTTGGAGTAAATGTAGTGATCAAGGGGACAACCTCTGGGACGGTTACCAATCTGGATGGCACATTCAGTCTTGCTGTGCCCGGCAACACTACATTGGTCTTCTCCTCCGTTGGATTCCTAGTTCAGGAAATGGCCGTGACCTCCAATTCTGGAACTCTGAATGTCGCATTGCAGGAAGACATTGCAGATCTGGAGGAGATCGTGGTAACGGGCTTAGCCACTAGCATCAAAAGATCTAATCTAGCTAATAACGTATCCACTATAAACGCCCAATCGCTGACAGGGACTACCACGGGGGCCACACTTGACGGAGCATTATACGGCAAGCTCACCGGTGTTAACATCAATGCCGCAGGCGGAGCACCAGGTGGCCAAACAGCTATGCGATTAAGGGGCGTGTCCTCCTTGTCCGGTAATAACCAACCATTGTTTATAATTGACGGGGTCTACATCAGCAATATTCAATTAACCAACGGCTCTTCGGTGGCCTCCGGCGCTAATGCAGGACGTGAAGAAGGAGGTTCCAATCGGGTGTCGGATATCAATCCTGACGATATTGAGAGCATAGAAGTCTTGAAGGGCGCATCAGCTGCTGCTATTTACGGGACCAGAGCTAATGCCGGTGTGGTAATTATCACCACAAAAAGAGGAACCCAAGGTAAAACCAAGGTTTCGTTCAACCAGGATGTAGGGTTCAATACGATCCAGAATTATGCGGGACGACGGGTTTTTACCCCGGAAACTGTAGAGTCTACCTTCAGTGCGGCTGAACGGGAGATCTTTGAAACGGCTCAGGCAGCCGGTGAAGTATTTAATTATGAAGAAGAGCTTTATGGGGAGAAGGGACTGATATTGGACTCCAGGCTTTCCGTATCCGGAGGTAATGATAGAACCACTTTCTATGCAAACATCAGCCGCCGCGATGAAGACGGGATCATGAAGCGCACAGGCTACGACCGTACTTCCTTAAGAATAAATGTGGATCATAATATTACCGATGACCTGAAGATAGGGTTTAGTAGCAACTATATTAACAGCAACGCCGATCGAGGTGCTGTTGGAAATGAGAATAACGGTGGTTTTAGTGTGGGTTATAACCTGGCATTACTGACGGTGGATTGGGAAAATCTCTTTCCGGATGAAAATGGAGTTTATCCGGATGGGCGCTTTGCTGCCACCAATGTCATTTTCAATCGGGACATCATCGATAATAGCGAGGAAGTTAACCGATATATTCAAGGTGTACGTATCGACTGGACCGCCCTACAACGCGACAATATTCAATTAAAGTTTCTGGCAAATGGTGGACTGGATTTCTTTCTGGGTAAAACCTTCGTTTATATTCCGGAAACGCAACAAACGCAGCGATCCACCACCAATGGGTTTATCAGTGCCGGCAACAATAATTCCCTGCAATACAACTACCAGGTCTTTGCAGTTGTCGACTACTTTACAAATAACGATATAAGCCTGAATGGACAATTCGGAGTTTCATATTTAAACTTTGAAAGCGACGCCATTATCAACCAGACCACCCAGTTGATTCCCACGCAGACCAACCTGGCTCAGGGCAACTCATTCTCAACTACGCAAAGGCTGACCGATGAAGAAGAATTGGGATTCATTGCCCAAGGTCAATTCAATTGGGCTGATAGAGTTATTGCCACCGCAGGGATCCGTTTCGACAAATCTAGTCTCAATGGAGACCCCAATAAGTATTTTGCTTTTCCTAAGGCTTCATTAGCTGTGAATTTGGCCAATTTTGATTTTTGGACTGCTACATCAGTAAGTCTGCTCAAACTGAGGTTTGCTTATGGGGAAACTGGAAGCAGCGCCCGATTCGGCTCTTTGTATACTCCATTGGGCGCTACCTCCGTAGGAGGAGTTCCCGGCCTGGCCTTGCCTCGTGTGGATCAGAATAATGTGAGAGCCCAATTAGGTGACACTAATTTGGAGCCGGAAACTTCACAAGAGATCGAATATGGAGTGGATGTAGCCTTTCTAAACGGTCGCATCGGGCTGGAATTGACAGGATATGTGCGTAAGGTCAATGACCTCATATATCCCTTCAGTAGTATTCCAATTTCCTCGGGTTTCAACAACTCCATTCGAACCGATTTCGATTTGAAGAATACAGGATTCGAGGTTGCTATTAACGCTCAGCCTATTGCCAAACCCAACCTCAACTGGAGTACCAGCCTTAATTATTGGCAGAATGACGCCAAAGTAGATCGCCTGGGTGTTGGCGAATTCCAACCTAGTGGTGAAGGATTCAGTTTGACGTTCGGAAGTTCATTCATTCGTGAAGGTGAAAACGCTACTGCTCTAGCGGCAAATATTGGGGGCCAGGTGAAGATTATTGGTGATGCTGCCCCGGATTTCCAAATGAGCTGGTATAATGAAGTCACTATTATTAAGCGACTTAAGCTCAACTTTCTTTTCCATTGGAAAGAAGGCGGAGAGGTGTTGAATCTCACCAAATTGTTGAGTGACTTCGGAGGCGTAACTCCCGATCTTGACGACCCCGATGTGATCGCTAACCCCAGATTCGCCAACTTTGGCGCTGAGGGGTATATAGAGGACGGAAGTTATATCAGACTAAGAGAAGTCGGGCTTTACTACGATTTACCTATAGGCAATCTAAAAGCCTTTGAGGGAATTCGCGTGGGAGTATCCGGTAAGAATGTTTTTACCAGCACAGACTATACCGGTTACGACCCCGAAACCTCAGCGTTTGGACCCTCAGGTCTGTCGCAGGGAATCGAGGTTAGTCCATTCCCCAGTTCCAAGCAATTCTATTTCCACTTGGGACTTACTTTCTAATGTATGAAGTGTTTAAAGATGACTATCATGAAAAAATATATAATAATCATATTGGGACTGGGCCTGACTTTATCATTGGGCAATTGTGAATTTGAAAACGACGTAGATCCCAATCAGCCCAGTTTATCGGCGGTACTAGCCAACACTTCTCCCCAGGAGTTAAACCTCCTGGTAGGTGGATTGGAGGCGCGATCCCGAGATGCTATGGGAGCCTTTATTACAGCCACTGGATCTATTGCCAGAGAGCTTTATGACTTCAATGCATCAGATCCCACTACTACCGAAACCCTGATAGGTAAGGACGGTGCCACCCTTAATGGATCCGAACCTCAATTAACCGGAACCATGTTTGCCCGCTACCAGGCGGTAAAGAGTGCTGAGTTCATTTTGGAAGCCGTAGAAAATGTAGCCCTTACTGAAGCTCAAAAACAAGGGTTCAGAGGAGTTGCTAATACTTTTAAAGGGCTAAATCTAATGAATGTCCTGAGCCTATTAAATAACAGCGGAGTGCGTGTGGATGTTAAAGATCCTGAGAATCTTGGACCCTATCTAAGTAAAGCCGAGGGCTTTCAAGCAATTCAAGGTTTCCTGGATTTGGGATTTGATCAGCTGCAGGGCGCCGAGTTTACCTTTCAGCTTTCAGGTGGCTTCGCAGGCTTTGATACCCCTGCAGAGTTCGCAGAATTTAACCGGGCTATAGCCGCCAGAGTGGCTCTTTATGAAGAAGACTACGCCTCAGCCTTGAGCCTGGTCAACAGCTCCTTCATGGATATGAATGGAGACTTAGCCGATGGGCCCAAAAAATCATACGGCGTAGGAGGAACAGAGATCCTTAACCCCATTTTCAAGTCCCCGCAGCAAAGCGGTGATCAATACGTGGTGCACAATCGGTTAATAACAGATATCCAAGCAGGTGATGCCCGTATAAACAAATTCCGCCTGAGGGATGACCCAGTGCCCCGCGATGGTTTGAATGGTACCCATGAGATCGATCTGTATGCCAACTCCACCTCACCCATCGACTATATTCGAAATGAAGAACTCATATTGATCTTTGCTGAAGCCAGTATACAAGTTGGGAACTTGTCCGATGCAGTTGATGCTCTGAATGTAATTCGCAATGCATATAGCCTGTCCAACTACGGGGGTGCGGTGACTGAAGATGCTCTTATTGATGAGTTACTTTACAACCGCGGGTATTCATTGTGGGCGGAGGGTCATGCCATGTTCGATCTTCGACGGTATGCTCGGTTAAACGATCAATTTCTGCCAATCGATCGCCCGGGAGATATTATTCATACAGAATTCCCTATTCCGCCATTTGAACAATAAACTGCTAAACAACTGATAAAAGGCCTGTAATTCAATTATTGCAGGCCTTTTTGATTTTATGAATTATTGAGGAGCGAATTAAGTTAAGTATGTATATTTAAGATATATGAAATACCTTTTGCTCTTTTTATTTCTGGCTTCCAGCACTAATATCTCCGCCCAACTACGAACGGGGCTTTATATTACCACGGGAAGTAATGTGGATTTATGCGACAATAAGATTAAGCTATTGAATGAAGAGCAAGTCTATTGTCTTTCCCAAGAGCCCGTCCTGGAAACAGACTCATTTGAATCCATTGGCGAGATTTTATATGACTCCGTATACAACATGAGGCAATTCAAAATTCGTCTTACCCCTTTGGGTGGCAAACGTGTTAGCGCCATCGCTCAAAAATTACCGCAACATAAACTGGCTGTAGTGGTTGACGGCATTCTAATCAGTGTTTTGAACCTGGATGGCATTTATAATGCCCGTAACATTGTAATCTGGGATGAATTCGACAGCCATTCCATCGAATGGATACATAAAAGTCTTACCAAACGGCTTACTAAAGGAACCAGTAAAAGTTAATGTTCAACCCTTAGGATGTCCGGTATTAATTACCATCACAAAAAATTTCGTCCCATTACCACCTCACCCAATGGGCAAACCGACAACGATACGATTTTTTTCTACTATCAGAACGGCCATATTCTGTGGGGGAACTATCAAGGCGGGAAAATAATAAAAGGGCAATTGATGGGGGTAGTAGAAGCAGACGGCTCCATAGAAATGTGCTACCACCAGGTTGATGCCCATGGAAACCTACGCACCGGAAAATGTCGCTCGGTACCCGAGTTACTGGATAATGGAAAACTCAGACTGCATGAGAGCTGGCAATGGACCAATGGAGACCTCAGCAGGGGTCAATCGGTGATTGAAGAGCTCTAACGCCAGGTATTAAGACCATTCCGGAACCCAATCCGTCCTACTTGCTGACCCTTCCGTTCAACGTATTAGCTTTCCGTTCTCCACCCATACTGAATCTCCAACATATACAGTTGCTTGGGTAAAGAAGTTCCAGCGCACAAAACTGCCTCCCACCTCTCCCCCCAATTCCCTATTGTTTCCCAACGACATGCGTACAATACCGGCGCCATAGCCATAATAGGGTATCCATGGGTGGTCACCTGACTGAAGAGCTAATAAAGGATTCATACCCAGAGCGAACTCTCTAAAAGACTTCGCTGACACACCTGCGCTTTCCATCACGTCCGTAACCGCTTGCTCACCCTCTTGAGCTTCTATTTCTATAGCTACCCCTTGCTCAAATGTCATGGAGAGACCCCCTACGAGTACTCCATTCCATTCAGCATCGGGGAAAACCACTATTCCATTAACCGATTCTTCCACCGGGGCTACACGAACAGCGCCAGCCGGCAGTTCCACTTCCCGATCGATCAGATTACGGCCTTGTACTGCCCGGGCTGCCGAAGCATTCCCGTCCTGCTTGGTCACCGGCCGGTCCCCTATTGAAAAACTGATGTCCGTCCCGTCTGGCGTAGTAACTCGGATCGTATTGCCGCGCATAGCGTTTTCAAATTCGACCTGTCCACCAGCTAGTGCTGAATAGTCTGTTTCTACAAGAACATTTTGGTAAAATCGGTCCTTTACGGAATCCATAGCCAGGAGACTTCCATTGAGGTCATAAGCTCCGGTCCAATGAAAATGGATAGCCCGGCCGCCGCTTTCCAAACGTTCCTGAAAAAGTGCATAAGCCTCATCTTCGGGAGTAGCGCCGGGTAACATAATGCCTAAATCCACATCTTCCAGTAATGTCAATTCTTGGCCGGCAGAGGTTGACAAGTAACTTTTTGTAAATTCAGTGCGCCATGACTCTGGAGCGGAGCCCCCTACGCTTAGAGCTCCTAAATAAGTAGCACCATCCTTAACAATGTGCTTCTTCAGCTGCTCGACCAAAGGATTGAAATCACCCGGTTTGCCCACCATTAGCACCCGTTCCCCTGGTTGCAAGTCCATGCGTTCCATTAAAACCTGAGCAAGCAACTCAAAATCCAGGTGATGTGTAGCATTTACAGAATTAGTTTCGCTAGGTTGTGGCTCCTGACAAGAAGAGACCATTAACAGCCCCGCAAATAATGGTAGCATTACTATTTTCATGTGATCATGTATCCAGTGAGGTACTCAAAATAGCCAATCTGGCAAAAAATAACCAGCTCGATATTCTAAGGTGTTTGTTCCATCATTTCTCGTATATTTCAAATACCAGGAAAATCCGCATGGAACCAACTTTATGTAAACATTGCCAAACCCCTTTGGAAGGGTCCTTTTGCCATAAATGCGGCCAACCGGTTATTGTCGGCCGATGGACCGCCGGTAAGGTCTTTGGGAAATTCCTTAGGCAAATTACGGATGTAGAAAAAGGTTTTTTATATACTATTCGAACCTTGTTTGCTGCCCCTCAAACCATCATTCACAATTACTGGAATGGCGACACTATTAAAGCATATGGTCCTTTTAGGTACGCGATTATCTGGACTGCCATTAATCTTTTGATCAACTTTTGGCTGGGAATCGACCAAATGCTTCAACAGTCCTTGCAACCAGACATGGTTAGCGATGAATTCAGTGGTCAACAAATCGATAGTGCCGATCAAAGATTCGACGCCTGGTTGAATATGTTGGTGCTGTTGCTCATTCCCGTAAAATCATTGATCACTTCGTGGCTCTTCAAGAAACGAGCGTATAATTATGGTGAACACTTGATACTGAACACCTATGTACTAGGACAACAAGCTTTGATAACCACTTTTACACAGTTTATCTTTTACTTTTTTCCTTTTCTACTGATAGGGTATATAGGATTTAACTTTTTGATAGGCTGGATTTACGATAGTTACGTGTTTAGGGGTGTTTTCAAGGAGCGTTGGGGTTGGACTGTCACCAAAGCATTAATCACGGGATTATTAGGGCTGTTAGCCTTTGCCCTATTAATAACCGGTTTGTCCAGTCTGTCTCTATTGATGTCTTAAAAGATGTATTATGGATCATCCCACTTTTTATCGACCCAGCTTCTCATGGATCAATATGGAAGAAAAAAGTCCAGCTTTATAGAGTATTTGGACATCCACAAGATCTGGCTGGAGTAACCACCGATCAGCCTATTTTACCTTCAAAATAAGGCTTAACGATGTGCATCAGGCTTGGTTTTTCTTTGTGATCAGGTTTAGGCATCTTAGTAAATAACTATTTACTACGTCATGCTTAAAGTTTCTACCTGTATTTTGTTCCTTTTTGTGGGACTGGGATGTACCACAACCCCGCCGATTGAGGAGCAAAGAGAGTTTACCATAGATTATCAAAAATTTACCCTCGATAATGGTTTGGAAGTAATTCTTCATGAGGACCATTCCGACCCTATTGTAGCAGTAGCTACCATTATGCATGTGGGATCCAACCGGGAAAAACCTGGCAAAACAGGGTTCGCCCACTTTTTTGAGCATATGTCTTTCAATGATTCGGAAAATGCCCCTCGTGGTGCCAACCGTAAGCTTATTCCCGAGTGGGGCGGCAGCCGTAATGGGGGGACCTGGAGTGATGGCACTATTTACTATGAGGTTGTGCCAAAAGATGCTTTTGACAAGATCCTATGGATCGACTCCGATCGCTTCGGTTATATGATCAATACCGTTACAGAAGCAGCATTAGAGCGTGAAAAACAAGTTGTAAAAAATGAAAAGCGTCAAAGGGTCGATAACGCGCCTTATGGATATACCAATGAGATAATCCGCAAAAATCTGTACCCTGAAGGGCACCCCTATAGCTGGACGGTCATAGGATCCCTCCCCGACCTGCAGGCAGCCACTTTGGAGGACGTTAAAGAGTTTTACAACCAGTATTACGGCGCCTCCAATGCTTCTTTGGTAATAGCAGGCGACATTGATATTCAGGAAACCAAACAAAAGGTGGAGCGTTGGTTTGGCGAAATCTCTAAAGGTCCGGAGGTACCTCCTCTCGGACCTATGCCCGTTACCCTGGATGTAACTAAAAAACTCTATTTCGAGGACAATTTTGCTAAATTACCTGAGTTGCGGATGGTGTTTCCCACCGTGGAGGAATATCATCAGGACGGCTACGCTTTGGAGGTACTGGGGCAGTTGCTTGCTGGTAGTCGAAAATCCCCGCTTTACAGGATCATCGTAGAAGATAAAAAGTATGCTCCCGCAGTCAGAAGCTTCCAAAATAGCAATGAACTTGCAGGGGAATTTACTTTCCGCATACGTGCCAATGCCGGCACTGACTTGGATTCCGTATACCAAGCAGTGGAACAAGCACTGTTGGACTTTGAAACTAACGGGTTTGATGATTCGGAGCTTCTGAGAATAAAAGCGGAATTGGAAACTAATTTATACCAGGGTGTAGCCACCATATTGAATAAGGCTTTTCAGTTGGTGGTAGATAATGAGTTTGCACAAGATCCCGGGTTTATTACCAAAAGAGCGCAAATGACCAATGCCGTTACTAGAGAAGACGTGATGCGGGTATTCCAAAAATACCTCAAACAAAAGAACTTTGTGATGACCAGCGTGATCCCCAAAGGACAGATAGAACTTGCGGTAAGCGGGTCGCAAGAAGCCGAGGTTTGGATAGAAGAAGTAGTAGCCAATGTTGCCGACGAGGAAGTGAGCCAGGGAGAAGAAGCCGAATATGAGGTAACTTTTTCAAAATACGATCGTTCCGAACCTGACTTCGGTGATCTGCCCTTATTTAAGATGCCCGAGATTTGGACTCACACCCTGGACAACCAAATGAGCATCTATGGAACTGAAAATAACGAACTGCCTCTGGTGACCTTCGACCTTACCTTCAAAGGAGGACATTGGTTGGATCCCCTGGAAAAGTCCGGGGTTGCTCATTTAACAGCTGATCTGTTAACTGAAGGAACCGCCCGCAAAACACCCGCAGAACTGGAAGAGGCTATCGGCCTGTTGGGAGCGGAAATAACGGCCACCAGCGGAAGTGAAACCTTCACAATTTCTGCTACTTGCCTCAGCAAGAATTTTGCAGCCACCGTGGCGCTGATAAAAGAAATTATTACTCAACCACGGTGGGATGCTACGGAATTCGAGAGGTTGCATCAAGCTTTAAAAACAGAGCTAAAAGGAAGAGAAGCAAATCCCACAGCCATTGCCTTTTGGAATTTTTACGGACTGCTCTATGGTGCAGAACATATTCTCGGTACTCCCAGCAATGGTACTCTTGAAACTATTGCCGATATTACTTTGGATGACCTAAAGACCTATTTCCAGGGAATGTCTAGTGCCCAGGCAACCTGGCACATTGCCGGAGATGTTTCAAAGCAGCAAGCTTTGCAAGCTTTTGGTACCCTCCAGGATTGGCAGGGTGGCAACTTTAACTATCCTTCCTACCAAATACCTTCCGATAGTCACGCCGGGAAATTGTTCTTTATCGATGTTCCGGGATCCAAACAATCCGTAATCTATATCGGAAAACTGGCTCTTTCAGGAACAAACAGCCAATTGAATAATTTGGATTTTGCCAATGAGATCCTAGGAGGCGGTTCCAGCGGCAAACTTTTTCAAACCCTGCGCATTGAAAAAGGATATACCTATGGCGCCTATAGCTATATAAATCCCACCACTGAAATTGCCCCCTTTGTGGCGACTTCCAGTGTGCGGGCCAATGCAACCCTTCCTTCATTACAGATCATGCGGGATATGATCCGGGACTATGGGACCTCCTATGGTTCAGAAGAGGTTGAGGTCACCCAGAAGAAAGTGTTGAAGGCCAATACCCGAGCCTATGAATCATTAAATGCCAAGCTAGGTATTCTGAGGCAGATCAGTCGATTTAGCTGGGATCTTGATTACTTGGAACAGGATCAAGAAGAATTACTGAACATGACCCTGGAGGATTATCAGTCCATTATCGACCAATACCTTAAGGAAGACGAGATGATCTATGTGGTAGTAGGAGATAAAGCTACACAGTTTTCAGAGGTTCAAAAAATGGGCAAACCAGTGATTGAATTGGATATCTTTGGAAAAGAAATCCAATAAATGAGTTCTATGCAAAACATTGACCTCACTAATCCTTGGCACAAAGTGCCGCCAGGAGACCAAGCTCCTGACGTGGTGAACTGCATCATAGAAATACCTAAAAATACCAGGGCGAAATACGAATTGGATAAAGATTCCGGCCTCTTGAAACTAGATAGGGTGATCTATTCCTCCATGTATTATCCGGCTAACTACGGGTTTATCCCTCAGACCTACTGCGACGATCACGACCCCCTGGATATTGTAGTGTTAACCCAGATCACAGTGGTGCCCATGTGTTTGCTTGAAGCCAAAGTGATAGGGGTGATGCGCATGGAGGACAGCGGGGAACTCGACGACAAGATCATTGCCGTGGCCCTGCGAGATATGAGCGTAAATCATTTGGATGATGTAACACAACTACCCATTCATTTTTTTAAAGAATTGCGCAATTTCTTTGAAGATTATAAAAAGCTGGAAAATAAGACCGTTAAAGTTGAAGAGTTCCAAAATAGTACCATCGCCAAGGAAATTGTAAATCAAAGCATTGCAGACTACGGTCGATTAATAACATCGAATTAGAGAATAGAAACTTATGAAATATTTTATTATAATCGCTTTAGCAGTGATCGCCCAAATCACCAAAGCTCAAGAAACTGATCTGGAAATGGTATTGTCTACCGTGGATAAACACGATATAGTGGATCATATTTACTTCCTGGCTTCGGACCAAATGCGCGGACGGGCCCTGGGTACTCCGGAAATCGATGTGGCCGCAGATTACATTGCTACCACTTTGAAAGGATATGGGGCTCAACCGCTGAATGGCCTATCGGGATATTTTCAAGAGGTACCTTTTTCCAACGTGTCTCCCGCGTCAAAAGTGGAGCTTAGTTTCAACCAAACTTCTGCTGACCAGATTGCAGTATTAGAGGCAGCCAATATTGATTACTCCAATACCGCCCTCTACCTGAACTATGGATCAGTAGAGGATTTTGAGGGAGCGGATGTTGAGGGTAAATTGGTGGTGGTAAAGGGGGGAAGTGCAGACGGTAGCGATCTGCGCTCAGCGTTCTTTACCGGACGAAACAAAAGGCAACTCGCTCATACCAATGGGGCCGTCGGCCTCATCGAAATTATCAACACCGATGATCAATCCTGGGGATTTCTACGGAATTTCACCTCTACAGACAAGATATCTCTTGCCGGACCAAGCGAAGACCAGCCCTTCGTACATGTGTGGGCCCGGCAGCAAGATCAAGAGCTTTTGGAGGTGGCTCAGGAACAGGTTACTATAGAACTGACTATTGAAGGTGTTCAGAATACCACCTTTAAGGGTAAGAATGTGGTGGCCATGATTCCGGGGTCGGACCCCAAACTTAAAGATGAGTTTGTCATTTACTCTGCACACTACGATCATGTAGGAGTGGCCAAAAATGCCAGTGGCGCAGATTCAATCTACAATGGGGCCAGGGATAATGCCGTGGGCGTAGTTACGGTTTTAAGTGCTGCCAAGAACCTGGGAAAATACCCCACCCAAAGATCAGCGCTGTTCATACTCTTCACAGCAGAAGAAAAGGGACTGCTGGGTAGCGAATACTATGTAAGCAATCCTGCGGTACCACTCAACCGTATGGTATTTTGTTTTAATAGCGACAACGGTGGATATAACGATACTTCTTTGGCTACCATAATTGGACTGAATCGCACCACCGCCAACAAAGATATCGTCAAAGCTGTTGAAGCCAGCGGATTAAAAGCTATCGATGATCCCGCGCCGGAGCAAAACCTATTCGATCGGTCCGACAATGTGCATTTCGCGGCAGCGGGGATTCCAGCTCCAACCTACGGGCTGGGCTTTACGGCTTTTGACGCAGAGATAGCCAAGTACTATCATCAGGTAACGGACAATCCGGATACTCTGGATTACGACTATTTGTTAAAATTCTTCAGATCTTATGTGTTATCGGCCCGTTATATCGCCAACAACCCTCAGAAACCGTTTTGGTCGGAAGGTGATAAATATTACGAGGCCGGGTTGCGTCTTTACCAAGGCAACTGATAGATAGTCTTATGATCATCACCAAAAATCCCTTAAAACATCATCTTCGAGCCCTGCTGATAGGCTGTTTGCTATTACCGGGTTTTCACCTTTACGCTCAATCGCCCCAGGATACCCTCAAGGTTCTGTTTGTGGGAAACAGCTACACTTACTATCAGAATCTGCCCCACATTATTTCCTTGATTTCCGATTCAACCTCCATCAAATTGAATACCTACAAATCAACTGCCGGTGGGGTGAATTTAAGCCAGCATTGGAACGGTGAAAAAGATCTGAAAACCCAGGAGATTATTAGCAATGGCAATTTTGATATTGTTGTTTTGCAAGATCATAGCTGGGGACCCATAAAAGAATCCCAGCGATTTCGGGAATACGGAGAGCTTTTCTGTGATCTGATCAAGAAATCTGGTGCCAAGCCCTACTTGTATTTGACCTGGGCCCGTTCTAAGGTACCTCAATATCAAGAAAAACTTACTGCGGAATATTCCTCCCTGGCCCAACAGCAGGGAGCCAAGATTATTCCGGTAGGACCCGCCTGGGCTCAAGCTCGTAAATTGCGACCCATGTTGGACCTTTATAATGAGGACGGCAGTCATCCCAACGACCTGGGCACTTACTTGGCGGCGTGCGTCTTTGTAGGGGTGATTAGTGGAGAATACCCCTCAAAGCTGCCCCTCCGCTATTACACCAAAGACCACAAAGGCGAATCGGTAGAACTATTGCGCATGAAAGAACTTGACATCGAATTTTTGATGCAGGTAGCCAAGTCGGTGGTGAAACCTTGAACTTTTTCTGCCATTTTATGTTTGCTCTCCTTAGGACATCAATGATATACCTATGAGTACTTTGATCACGCCAGAATTATTGCGTTCCGCTTATGACTATCGCAGCTATCGACAATTGATCGATCGCTTGCTGGCTCAGGGAAAAACTACCGGTCCTTATGACTCTAAATCCATGCTGGATTATACCCGTCTCAATCAAAAACGCATGGACAAATGGGAAAAGATCGGAAAGGTACTGCCTGCACTGCAAGAGCTCATTAAGAACATTGGTCAACCCATGACCTGGCTGGTGCTGACTGAAGGGTGGTGTGGTGATGCTGCACAGTGTTTGCCTTTTATTTATAAAATGGCCCAACTAAATCCCCTAATTGATCTCAAGCTTATTCTAAGGGATCAAAATCTGGAATTGATGGACATATATAGAACGGACGGGGGGCGTTCCATTCCCAAGCTAATTGCTTTAAGCGATCAACTAACTGAGCTGGGTACTTGGGGTCCCAGACCGAGACCCATGCAGGAATTAATGCTGGAGAATAAAAAGAGCTCCGCTAAAACCTATGACGAACTGGCGAAAGAGATGCACCTGTGGTACAGCAAAGATCGCGGTGTAACTTTACAGAAGGAGTTTCTGGAATTAATACCTCAATGGGAAAATTGATGTTTTAAGGTTTATTAAAGCTCCCAGGGATTTTATATTTTGCCAGAGCAAGAGATCCAACAATTAGACGCTCAGTGAGTTTTTTGAACCTAAAAAGGGCCGGAAAAAGTGGGAATCGTGCAACTATGGAAGAACTGCATGGAGACCTGTACCTATGGCTAGAAATATTTCAGTCCATTGACAGGCGCGGCATTTGATACAACTTATGGCGTTGCTAAATTCCTTTCACAAGCAAATTCCTTATATTAAGTTGGTGAGGTCCTAACTAGTATCAATCGTTTCATGCTGGCAGCCATTTATCAAAACTTCAAAGAGCCTTTGTCCTTGCAACAAGTACCTAATCCCAATCTTTCGGATGATGGGGTAATCTTGGAAGTTACCGCTACCGGTATCTGCCGCAGCGATTGGCACGGTTGGATGGGCCATGATAAAGACATCTCCCTACCACATGTTCCCGGACATGAGATGTGCGGGGTTATCGTTGAAAAGGGTAAGCTAGTGGAGGCGTGGGAAATTGGGCAACGGGTTACTTTGCCCTTTGTGTGCGGGTGCGGGCAATGTGTTTATTGCAGGCAGGGCGATCATCAGGTATGTGACTTTCAATTTCAGCCGGGGTTCACCCATTGGGGATCGTTCGCTCAGTTCGTTCACATAAAATATGCCCAACACAATCTAGTATCCCTACCAGCGGAGGTCTCGGATATTACTGCCGCCTCTTTGGGCTGTCGTTTCGCCACAGCTTATCGGGCCTTGGTGGACCAGGCGAAAATAGGCCCTGCACAATGGGTGGCTGTATTTGGTTGCGGCGGTATAGGCTTATCAGCGATCATGATAGCCAAAGCCTATGATGCCAGGGTTATCGCCGTAGATATCGATGAATCCCATCTGGAGTTGGCCCGGGAGTTAGGCGCAGAATTGATCATTAACTCAAAGCAAAATTCCTATGTTGCTGATCAAATATTAGAACATACCCAGGGAGGAGCCCACATTACTATGGATGCACTAGGAAATATGCAGGTGGTTCAAAGCTGTATACGAAGCCTGCGTAAGCGAGGCCTGCATCTTCAGGTGGGTTTGCTGGATCCTGATGAGCGACAAGTGCCGTTACCAATGGATCGCATAGTGGCTGCTGAGTTACAGGTCGTAGGCAGTCATGGCATGCAGGCTTATCGCTATGGTGAAATGTTGTCCTTAATGGAGAAAGGTCGATTAGATCCAGCGCTGCTGGTAACCAAGGAAATAAATCTGGGAAAATCTCCCGATGCTCTCAGGCACATGACTATTGACCAGCAGGCAGGGATAACCGTAATAACAGATTTTTCACAATGAAGGATAAAGTCGAAAGCCTTTACCGGCGCCTGGCCAACCAACTAATTCCTACTCCTTTGGTTCATAGTAAGGATTTGAGCACACTTTGCAACTGCGAGCTCTATCTTAAACTGGAAAATCAACAAATTACCGGATCGTTCAAATTGCGAGGTGCTCTGAGCAAGTTCATAGCGTTGAAAGATCAACAGGTAGATATTAAGCAAGTAGTGGCGGCCAGCACCGGAAATCACGCTGCTGCAGTATGTCACGCCGCATTAAACTATGACTGCAAGCCTACCATCTTCGTACCTGAATCGATTAGCCCTTATAAATTGGCAAAACTCCGGGAGACTTCCGCCCAAATACAAATCGCTGGAAAGCACAGCGGTGAATCCGAACAATTGGCCAGCATCTGGGCAGCTGAACACCGGTTGCCTTTAATCCATCCTTACAATGATCCTGAGGTGATCGCCGGCCAGGGCACCATAGGACTAGAGTTGTGGCAGCAGGAGGCCTCATTGGATATAGTAGTGGTACCCATAGGAGGCGGAGGCCTCATATCGGGAATTGCCGCCTACTTAAAAGAGGTAAACCCTGAGATCACTATCATCGGGGTGCAACCAGAAAACGCCTGCGAGATGGCTGACTCCGTCAAAAAAGGTCATGTGGTGGAACCATCTGAAAAAACTACCATCTCCGATGGCACGGCCGGCGGGCTGGACCCGGAAACCATTACCTTGAAGTATTGCCAGGACTTCGTTGACGATTTTGTTTTGGTTAGTGAAATTCAGATTCTCCAGTCACTACAACTTATTAATCAATATGCCGGGATTGAGGTGGAGCCCGCTGCCGCTCTGGCATTGGCAGGGATTCTTAAAGAGACCTCCAGATTTAAAGGTAAGAAGGTGGCGGCAATCGTTTGTGGTGGTAATATTCAGCATGAAGATTTTGAGAAACTATTATCCATGACCTAAATTGAGATTTCTCCGCTTAATTACACAACTATGCTCCTAAGATCTTTACTATTCGTAACCGTTTATTTGCTGGTTTCCTCCTGTACTTCTAAAGAATATCTTGATCTAAATTTACCTGAAGGCTTCCGGGCAGAACTGGTTTATAGCCCGTCCGAGCACCACCAAGGTTCGTGGGTTTGCCTTACCACCGACCACCAGGGAAGGCTCATTGCTTCCGATCAGTATGGGAAACTGTACCGGATCACACCTGGTCAAAAAGGGAAAGGACTGATTGAAATTGATTCTATTAACATAAACATTGGCAGAGCTCAGGGACTCCTTTGGGCCTTCAACAGCCTATATGTCAGTGTAAATAACTTTGATACGGAAGCGGGTCCGGAGAGTGGCGTTTACAGATTAACTGATTCCGATGGCAATGATCATCTGGATCAGGTGGAACAATTGGTGACGCTAGATGGTGCCGGTGAGCACGGGCCCCACAGTCTGGTGTTGGGGCCGGACCAAATGATTTATTTAATTGCTGGCAATCATACCGATATTCCTACCTCCTTCAGCTCCTTTCAGGGGCCGGTTTGGAAGGAAGATCGATTGATGCCTGCCGTCAAGGATCCTCGCGGACATGCCAACGAAAGAGGCGCCCCGGGAGGTTGGATCGCCCGTTCCGATTCGTTGGGACAGCATTGGGAGGTCATTGCCAATGGATTCCGCAATGCCTATGACATGGCTTTTGCCAAGGGAGCTTTATTCACTTACGACTCCGATATGGAGTGGGACCTGGGTACGCCCTGGTACCGGCCCACCAGGATCTGTCATGTAATTCCCGGCGCTGAATATGGATGGCGCACGGGATCTGCAAAATGGCCCGACTACTATCCTGATAATCTCCCGGGCCTCATGCCCATGGGTCAGGGTTCTCCCACTGGAGTGGTGTATGGAGCTAACTCCAACTTTCCAACCAAATATCGGGACGGTCTTTTTGTGCTTGATTGGAGCTTTGGGACCATTTATTTTATTGGTCTTGATCCTCAAGGCGCTTCCTTCAAAGGGAAAAAAGAAATGTTTTTGGCTGGTAGCCCCTTGCCGGTGACCGATGCCGTATTCGCCCAAGATGGTTCTCTATATTTTACTACTGGCGGCAGAAGGAGCGCCTCCGGTCTATACCGGGTTAGCTACCAGGGAAAACCAGAGACTCCTACCAAGACAGCTCCACCCTCTTTGGAGGCACAGTTGTGTGGACAACTGGAAAAAATGAGTGATGGAGATCCTAAACACCTTGAAATGATTTGGGATCTTCTGGATCATGAAGACCGCTATGTACGCTATGCCGCTCGAATTGCCTTGGAAAGACAAGATCCCCAGAGCTGGAAAGAAAGAATTGCTGACGCATCACCAGATGCCCGCATACAGAGTTGCCTGGCTCTGATACGTACCACCGAACAGACCAGCAAATCCCTGGTTTCAGACGCTTTGAGTTCGTTGAATGGTTCAAACCTGGACCATAGACAACAGCTTGATTTGATAAGAGCCTATAGTTTGTTATTCAGTAGATGGGGCCCCTCTGAATCCGCTGTTTTGTCAAATCTACCGGAATTCCCCACAGGTGATCCAGCACTTGACCGTGAGCTATGCGACCTCCTTTCCTATCTGGAACATCCCGAAGTAGTGGCTAAAACAATCCCATTGATGGAAGCTGCACAAGGCACCCTGGAAGCGGAGTTGATTGATCAGTCTACCTTGGAAAGAAGTGAGCAGTACGGACCGGTGATCGCCGCCATGCGAGAAAACCGTCCCTTCGAACAAAGTATGGCTTATGCCTTATCGTTAACCCAAACGCGAGAAGGTTGGACCGATGATCTACGTGCCCGTTATTTTAAATGGTTTTACCAGTCATTGGTTAAAAGCGGCGGGGAAAGCTATAAAGGATTCCTGGAAAAGATCCGCCTTAAAGCTTTGGACCAGGTCCCCGCGGAAAAACGCGGAGTGTTAGCTGAGTTATCTGGAGAAGTGCTGCTGGATCTACCCATCACCATCTCTGCACAGGTCAACCCTCCCAAAGGGCCTGGCCGTGCTTGGGAAGTAGGTGAGGCCAATACCCTAATCAGTGAAAATCTGAAGAGCCGTTCATTCACCCACGGCCAACAAATGTATCAAGCTTTGTTATGTGGCAATTGTCACAGCATGCAGGGCCAAGGGGGCAATGTAGGTCCCGATCTGACGCAGGCCGGTACCCGATTCTCTGCCTGGGATATGTTGCAATCCTTGCAAACACCCAGTCTGGCCATTTCCGATCAGTACGCTGGTACCCTATTTACCCTAAAAGACGGATCCACTTTAGTGGGCAGAACGCTGCACACTACCGATGATAGTCTGTATATCAACAGCAATCCCTATCAGCCCACCACCACCCAGGCCTTATCAAAATCGCAAGTGGCCAGTCAGCAGAATTCACCGGTCTCCTTGATGCCTGCAGGCCTGATCAATTCGCTGAATGAAGAGGAACTCTTGGATTTAATGGCTTATTTGAAATCCGGGGGTAATCCCGACCATGAAGTATTTGATTAGAGATCTGCCACCAAAAATTCTTAGTCCCTGAGGCGACCGTTAAATACGCTTACCTTGGAGTTGAAGGGATTACCAGAGGTACGCCTCAAACTGACCACCTGCCCGGTGTGCCATATAGCATCGGCTATGGGCCCGTTGATCATATTCCAGAAAGGGAATTCCGATTGACCGTCATCCCGCTTAAAAATTACCTGGTATTTTTCCATGTCGTTGGGCTGTCCGGCCTTTAGCAATTCACTGGCCTTTTGGATATTGGTTAAGGTCGCAGTCCTCTTTTCCTCATAGCTCATGGGGCTTCGGTCTCTGCGGACATTGGGAATGCTTTGGATAGCATTTACCATGGTAAGGGTCAATCCATAAATATGATCCATGGTTTCTTCGATACTTCTTGATTCCTCAGTTGGGCGGAATTTTAGGTCTTCTTCCCTTAAGCCTTCGGTAGCCCAGTAGTAGCGAAACCCCAAGCCATCTACCAGGCGGCCCATCACGTTACCGGCACTGTAATCTGGGGGATAATCAGGAATTTGGTGGTATGGGAGGGTTTGATCCTGGGAGTAGGCTGAAGAAGTCATTACAATACTGATTAATAGGATTATGTGTTTCATGTTCATTTCATTTGAGCTTAAGATAGTACAATCCACAAAACATTCCCCCAAGGATTGTGGTCCAAATTACCTGCATTCACCGTTTTTTTATTATAAATTAAGTGGCTTGATCATTGATCCATGCGATTTCCGGGTAATTCTTATGAGAACCATCATGACTAGAATATTTCATCACTTTGCCTTTCTGTTTTGTTTTCACATGTGCACAATAATAAGCTGGGCACAACCCGACCCTGCCACCTCACCCCAAGAAATAAGCTTTTATACTCAGGACAGCGTATTGATCTACGGCGACCTTCATCACCTGCACAAAGATAGGCCGGTAATCTTATTGTTCCACCAGGCAGGAGCTAATGGACGGGCCGAATATGAAGAGGTCATACCTATCCTTACGGAAAAAGAATTTAATGTTTTGGTGATTGATCAGCGGTCAGGAGGTCAACGATTTGGAGGGTACAACCGCACAGTAGCCCTTATCACCAACAACAACTATGGTTACTGTGAAGCTTATCCCGATTTGGTAGGTGCCTTAGATTTTCTAGTTGAATCCGGTTACACAGGTCACAAGATCCTGTGGGGAAGCAGTTACAGCGCGGCATTAGTGGTGCGTTTAGCCCATACCCAACCCAATTATATTGCAGGGGTTTTGGCCTTCTCTCCAGCATCTGGCGGGCCCATGCAGGCTTGTAAGGCCGACGACTTATTCGAAACGCTGGAGGTTCCGCTACTATTGATGCGTCCTGCTCGAGAAATGGAGGTAGAGTCCGTAGCCAGTCAATATCAGCTGGCCCTGCAACACGGACATCAAACCTACGTGGTGGAAAACGGTGTCCATGGCTCCTCTATGATGGTAGAGTCCCGGGTAACCAGTGATCCTGCCCAGCAGTGGAGTATAGTGATGACCTTTATTGAACAATGCCTGAAGAGGCCAAAATAACATTATCACCACACCACCAACTGAAAGCATCTAACTCTAGCCGTTCTCATGATCAATCGCACGCTACGGCTTTATAGGGATGCCTATTCCCACCACCCCAGGGAAATCTGGATCCTGACCATTGTGACTCTGATCAACCGTATGGGCACCATGGTATTGCCCTTTTTGGCGGTTTATCTAAAAACGGTCATGGGGTTTTCATTACAGGAGGCCGGGATATTGGCTAGCGCATTCGGCTTTGGATCTTTGGGAGGAGCAGTACTGGGAGGATGGCTGACTGATCGTTCCGGTCCCCGACTGGTGATACTCTTAAGTCTCTTTTTAGGCGGTCTGTGTTTTATAGGCTTGCAGTTGGCCCACACCTTCTATGAACTCTTTGGGATGATATTTCTGGCAGCCCTGTTCGGTGAAGCCTACCGACCAGCCATGAATACAGCTGCTGCTAATTTTGTAAGTAAATCGGAAACCGGCCGTACCATGGCCTTACTGCGCATGGCCATAAACATTGGGATGGCCCTGGCTCCGGCCATCGGCGGAATGGTAGCAGTATATTTGGGTTACAAATGGTTGTTTTGGATCGACGGCAGTACCTGCATGGTAGCGGCGGTCTTCTTCTACTATCAATCCAGGCATTGGAAAGGCCTGGTTAGTGAACAAAGCGCCGCTGAACCGCAAAAAGTATTGCCTCCATGGCGCAATTATTCTTTTCTCCATTTCCTGTTAGGCACTTTCCTGATTTGCTTTGTATTTATGCAATGGCTGCATACCGTACCTGTCTTTATCAAAAGTGAATGGGGGTTTGACGAGCGATATATTGGCATTTTTTATGCGCTGTCCAGTTTTATGGTAACGGTCCTGGAAATGCCCCTGGTCCATTCGATAGAACAAAAACACAAAGTCCGCATCGCGGTATATATAGGTATCGTGTTGATTGCCGTATCGTATCTGGCCTTTTTACTACCAAAAGCTTTAATGGTGTGTTTTGCAGCAGTGGTTATTTGGACCATGGGAGAGATATTATTTCTGCCGTTTAACAACTCTATGGCTTTGAACATGAGTCCGGTCGCCCGCCGGGGGCAATATATGTCAGGGTACTTTATGACCTGGTCGATAGCCAACATTTGCGGCCCCTTACTGGGTTTTACCTTGATAGAGGCCTATGGTTGGAGTTTTTTCTGGGTTGTGCTACTGGTAATGGGTGGAAGCAGCCTCCTTATCCAGATGAATCTTTTCAGAAATTCTTCTGTGCCTGATCAATAGATCTTTACATATTGTATAAGTAACTATATCAAAGTCATGCCTCGTATATTTATTTGCCTGATCCTTCTTTTGAGTATCAATAAAGGTTTTTCCCAACACCAACCACCGCCAATGAAGATCGGTGTAGTGGGTTTGGTCCATACCCATGTGCACTGGATCTTAAATCGTGTAGCCGATGGCGACTTTCAACTAGTGGGGATCGCGGAGCCGAACCGCCAATTAGCGGAGCGCTATTTGAAGCAATACAATCTGCCTATGAGCCTGGTGTATCCTACCATTGAGGAAATGGTTGACCAAACCAAACCGCAGGCCGTAACAGCTTTCAATACTATTCGGGATCATCTTAAAGTAGTAGAGATCTGTGCTCCCAGAGGTATTCATGTGATGGTCGAAAAGCCCTTGTCGGTTAACCTGGATCATGCCCGGAAAATGGCAGAGCTGGCACAGCAGCACGATATTCATTTACTCACTAATTATGAAACCACCTGGTACGGGAGTAATCATCATACTTTGAAGCTCCTCCAGGAGGAGGCCGAAACCTTCGGCCCCATTAGAAAAATGGTGGTGCACGATGGTCACCCCGGACCCCAAGAGATTGGGGTAGATGCTGAATTCTTGGAGTGGCTCACCGATCCCTACTGGAACGGCGCCGGGGCATTAACTGATTTCGGATGTTATGGGGCTAACCTTTCAACCTGGTTACACCAAGGAACTAAACCCCTGAAAGTTTTTGCGGTAACCCAACAAATTAAACCGAAGATATATCCTAAAGTCGATGATGAAGCCACCATAATACTAACCTATCCTGGGGCCCAAACCATCATTCAGGCTAGTTGGAACTGGAACTATAACCGCAAGGATATGGAAGTATACACTAAAAAAGGTTATCTCCACAGTCTTAATAGCCGTGATATGAGCATAATGCGTAATGAAAAAGAAGGAGCTCAGGGATTGGAAGCCCCAGCACTCAATCATCCGCGGCACGATCCGTTTGCTTATCTTATGGCAGTGATCAGAGGAGATATCAACCCGCGGCCATCTGACCTTAGCAGTCTGGAAAATAACTTGACGGTCATGGAAATACTGGAAGCCGCTAAGATCTCCGCCAAGGAAGGCCGGGTAGTAGAACTCAGCGAACTGGATTGAATTTTTGACCTGTAATCAATTCCAGATTTTGGTGCATCCTTTGAGCCTTAGCCCAACGTTCCTCAATTAGGTTATGAGTCTCACCGGGGTCTGTTTCCAAGTTGTACAATGACCCTCCCGGGGAGTCGATCACAGCCGGACTGGTAAATCCGCCGGAGCCGAGTTGTGGTGAATATTTCCAGTTCCCCTGTCGAATGGCAAAGCTGCCGTTAAGCGAATGCTGGATCATGACATTCCGGACGGGTTCCTCCGTCAAATGCAAATAGACATCCGCCATATCGTAGCTGTCCTCAGCCACCCCTGCAGGAGGTTCTGTCCCCGTAATTCCTGCCATGGTGGCAAAAAAATCCGTAGTGCTGATCAGCAATGGACATACACTTCCCGGCGGTATTTGCCCCGGCCAGCGCACTATATAAGGAATGCGATGTCCACCTTCATAAATATCCGCTTTTTGTCCCCGGAAGTGATAATTAGGTCGATGTTCATACATTTCCTTATCTCCCTTAGTCCAGTGAGCTCCGTTGTCGGAGGTTAGCAATACCAAGGTGTTTTCCGCAATCTGCATCTGATCCAGCGCATTTAGAATATCTCCCACGACCTTATCCACATGAGTGACGAAATCGCCGTATAAACCGGCCTCCGAAGATCCTCGGTATTGTGAGGCGGGGACCCAGGGTGCGTGGGGAGCGGTTAATGGGAAGTACAGAAAAAACGGGTCCTCTTGCTGCCCGTGGTCATGGATAAAACTTACCGCTTTCTCGGAAAGATCATCTAGCACCTTTTCAACCTGCAAACCAGGACTGATCTCGCCTGCTCTCCAAAACACTCCACGGCCATCCTTATTTTCACTTTTCCCTTCGGTATAAGAAGTCGGGAGCTGTGCCACGGTATCATTTGCCAGATATACATAGGGCGTCATGTCCAATGATGAAGGGAAAATAAAAGAATAGTCAAATCCCAGAGCGGAGGGGCCACCTACAACCGGCTCGGAGAAATCCACATTACTGCCTCTCTGAACATCAAAGAGATATTCCCAATCGTATTGCACTATGGGGCTGTCGGCTAACATGGGCTGCCAGCCCAATCCTAAGTGCCACTTTCCCACTACACCGGTACGATATCCATTCCCCTTAAGGAAAGAAGCTACCGTCATCCTTTCAGGCTCAATAAGGGGTGGGGAATACCCCCACAACACACCGCTTTTGAGGGAACTTCTCCAGGCATAACGGCCCGTAAGAATGCCATATCGGGTGGGTGTGCAAACCGCCGAGCTGGAATGGGCATCCGTGAAATAGGTGCCTTCCCGTACCAGTCGGTCCATATTAGGAGTCTCAATTCCGGAGGCTTCGTTGATGGCTTTTATATCTCCGTAACCCAGGTCGTCGGCCAAAATATATATGATGTTCGGGTTAGGGGCTTGATACTGCTGATCTTGGGAGTTTTGAAGACAACTGCTTAAAGGAACGATAAGTAATAACAATTTAAAGGCTGGGCATTGCGTCATCTTCTCTTTTCGAATTTATGGTAATTAAAATACGTTATTTATCTTTCATACTTGATCTAATTATTGTCAATTTAACAAGCGGATTGAACTAATCCCTGAAATCATGATAGACTGGCAAGTATATGATTTCCTGGAGTACGATTATACCAACCCCAGGTATTTTATAATCATTAACCTGTGTTTGTTCAGTATTCTGATGGCCAGATACTTTCTGTTTTCGTGGGTTTACCATTGGTTCTTCAAAAAGAGAGAACCTGCCAGAGCCCAACGGCTTTTGGTGAAGGGCGGGTTGAACCGAAACCAAACCCTTAAAGAAATAAAATGGTCTTTTATCGCCTCTCTGATTTTCTCGGTATTTACCGTGCTGATCATTATCGGCTGGCAAAATGGTATTATCAAGATCTATCAGGATCTTCATGACTACCCGCTGTGGATGCTCCCTCTAAGTTTGGTGTCCATCCTCCTACTACAAGAAACCTATTACTATTGGCTTCATCGATGGATGCACAAGCCGAAAGTATACCGATTGATCCATAAGACCCATCATGATAGTATTCATACCTCGGCTTTTACCTCATTTTCGTTTCACCCCGTTGAATCGTTATTACAAGCTCTTTATTTGCCGGTGGTGCTTACGATCGTACCCACTTATTTCTTCCTCTTTCTTTTCATATTGATCATAATGACGGTGGCTGCTACCATCAATCATGCTGGAGTGGAGGTTTATCCATCCGGACGATTGGGAAAATGGATGGGTAACTGGCTGGTAGGTTCCACACATCATCACATTCACCACACCAAATTCCGCTACAATTTCGGGCTGTATTTTACATTCTGGGACAGGTGGATGAAAACTGAAAATGAGGACTTCAAGGAAAACTACCGGGAGATTATAAAGTAATATTGAAAGGTGAATTCCATAGAACAGCATTAATATGGGAAATGTGGCATTGGTGGAGGGCAGCTCCCGCAGTAATGGCGATACCCGTCGCTTGACCGATTATCTTTTACAGGATCAACCGCATTGGGTAAGATTTGACCTTAACCAGTTGAACATTGGTCACTACGACTATTCCTACAAGAACCGCCATGATGATTTTCTACAACTCGCACAACAATTACTTACCTTTCCTAAAATATTGTTGGTATCCCCGGTTTATTGGTACACTGTCAGCGGTCACATGAAAGTATTTATGGATCGCATATCAGACCTTCTAGACCATCCAAACAAAGAACTGGGGCGACAGTTTCGAGGAAAGGTGATGGGAAGTTTGAGTTGTAGCAGAGACCCTAACTTAGTGCCGGGATTTGAGATGCCCCTGAGGGAAACTGCACAATATTTGGGTATGGAATACGTAGGTCATTTTCATGCCTGGGTGGCTGAAAATAGTATCCCGGCAGCTGCCAGTGAACAATTGAACCGGCTAGTGGAAAACTTGAGTTGAACAGGGCTGGCTTCTTCTTGTAATGTGTTAACCAGAGAATAACCATCCAAATATGGCCATAAAAGTAATTGCCTTTGATGCCGACGACACTCTTTGGCACAATGAATCCTATTTTCAGGAAGCCGAGAATCGTTTCAAGGATCTCCTGGAAGATTATCTACCGCAACATACCGTGGGTCGCGAGTTGTTGAGAACGGAAGTGGAGAATTTATCCTGGTATGGATATGGTGTCAAAGCCTTCATTCTTTCCATGATCGAAACCGCGATCCGGATCACTGATGGAAATCTACAGTCGCGTGACATTGAAACCATCATCGGATTTGGCAAAGAACTGCTGGCCAAGCCGGTGGTCATGCTGGATGGTGTAGAAAAAGTATTGGCTAACCTGTCCCAAAAATATCGTTTAGTCTTAGCTACTAAAGGGGACCTGCTTGATCAGGAAAGAAAACTCCATAAATCATCCTTAGCTGGCTACTTTCATCATATTGAGATCATGTCGGAAAAGAAAGAAGCGGATTTTCAAAAATTGATCCAGCACCTGGACGTTGCTCCCGCAGAATTTGTCATGATTGGCAATTCACTGAAATCAGACGTTATGCCGGTCTTGCAGCTGGGCGGTCATGCCTATCATATCCCGTATCATGTGACCTGGGACTTAGAGAAAGTGGATCATCACATCGAACACGAGAATTTCCGTCAGGTTGAAAGCATCAGCCAGCTACTGGAATATCTGTAGTTTATAAAATCACCACTTCGTCCACATAGATTCTGCTTGACTCGCCGGCCCGATGATGTCCTGCTGGTATTGGATCCACCGAACGGGCCTTCAGTTTGAGCGAGCGTATCTTCACCGGATCAAATTGCAGAGTTACTTTCACTTTATTTCTACCCTGCGTATGGCTGCGTGGCAGGTCTTGTGATTCGCTTAACAATTGATATTCTTCCCCATCCGAAGACCCCCAAACCTGGAATTGTTCCGGAACATAGATTCCTGAAATAGTCATACGCAAGCTGGTGATTTGCACTTTTTCTACTGTTTGTAGATCGGGAAAATTAAAATCAATCTCCATATCACCACTGAAACCTTGCCAATTGTCACTGGTCACCGTAAAAGCTCCATAGTTTAAGTCCACTAATGAGTGTTGGCCCGCAGCGTCCTTGTAGTCCAGATAAGGGGTATGGTATTGAGGCGTGGACCTAGCGCCCAAATGAATGGGGAACAAGAGGTGGGAGGTTTGGCCTACTGCTGTCTGATTGCGGAATGCCCTGGCTTTGATTTCCACTCCTTGGTCGAGCTGAAAGGGCCCGCTATACAGCAAAGATGAGGTATCCGGTTCACTACCGTCAAGAGTGTAAAAATATTGAAGGTCATTCACCTCCGTAGAAAACGTGAAGGTTATTCCTTCTGAACTTCCTTGGTGCTGGATATCAACATTGTAAGCGCTGGTGGCATACCTGGTATCTAGGGTATCCAGATACACCAACCTCCGGTCCAGCCGCTGAGTAAAGTCGTCCCAACCCTGATGCTCTTCCGAAGTCCAGGCGTTCTCAGCCACTGCGTATAACCGAGGATAGCTCATGTAGGTAAGTTTACCCCAATCGGTGATGGACTCCGTCCATAAGTTGGCCTGGGTGCCCAGTATGTGGGGAAACTGAGCGCTGTCCAGTAGTGAAGGGATAATTTTGTATTCATAGGCGTCTTTGAGAAACATATGGGAATATCCCAGATTCGGTTCTAGATCGTCAGGACCTTGTTTTAAATCCAAATAGCAGTACTTACTAGGGGTCATGATCACATCATGCCCTGCCTGTGCAGCCTTAATACCTCCCTCCTCACCTCTCCAGGACATTACGGTAGCATTCGGAGCAAGCCCCCCTTCCAGAATCTCATCCCAACCGATCATGCTGCGTCCGGCTTGGTTGATGATCTTTTCAACCCTTCTAATGAAATAACTTTGTAATTCCTTCTCGTTTTTTAGTCCCTCTTGCCGCATGCGTGTTTGGGCATGTGGATCCACCTTCCATTGCTCTTTGTTACACTCATCACCGCCAATATGGATAAATTCAAATGGGAACAAGTCCATGATCTCCGCCAGGACCTCCTCCACAAATTTAAAAGTCTCTTCCTTCCCGGGATTGTAGGTGTTGTTTTTGAACACACCACCGGTGGCCACATAAGGTGCCGCATTTACACAGCCTATCTCAGGGTAGGCTGCAATAGTGGCTTGAGCATGACCCGGCATATCAATCTCCGGAATAATTTCGATGAACCGATCCTTTGCATAAGCCACAATCTCCCGAATATCCTCTTGAGTATAGTATCCGCCATAGGAAGCTTCATCGCCAGGCTGCTGGGCGGGTCGTCCCCACCAGTCCGAGATATTTTCATCATAGTTAATGTAATCCACTCTCCAGGCTCCCACTTCAGTCAATTTCGGATATCCTTTTATCTCTACCCGCCATCCTTGGTCATCCGCTAAATGCCAGTGAAATCGATTGAGTTTTAACTCCGCCATCATATCAAGTACTTGCATGACCTGTTGCTTATCAAAAAAGTGCCGGGACACGTCCAGCATATAGCCTCTCCAGGAAAATGCCGGGGCGTCACTAATATGCAAGGCCGGCAAGGCCCAAGATTGCTGATCAGCCGGATCTGGGGCATAGAAGGCCGGAGGCAGCAATTGTTTGAGAGTTTCAAAAGCATAAAAGAATCCGGCATCTCCGGATGCTGAAATCACCACTGACTGAGGGTTGATTTCCAACTGGTAGCCTTCGGTTGGAATACTATCTGCAGTCTTCAGACGAATAGGAGCCTGCGAAGTTTGTGATACCGATGGACTCCAGGTCCCAGCCTCAAGGAACAACTCAGCAAATCTGGAAGCAATCTGTTCCTGCTGTTGATTTTCCACTCCAATAACAGTGGAGCGGTCTATTAGAAAGATTCCGGAATTCAGGGCCAGGGTATGGGGTTTTGGGATTAAGCTAATTTCAGCCACATGGGGGAGACTTTGAGGCTGGTTTTGACAGGCATTTAAGCCGATCAAGACCAATAGTATGCAATATGATGCAAATGATCTCAAGGATTATTACGGGACTGTAACTTGAGATAAGCCAAAATGTCCCGTATCTCTTTTTTACTAAGTATGGCCCCCATAGGAGGCATGCTGGAAGGAACGCTCCTTCTATTGACAATATCGGATTTCAACAGCGATATGGCCCCGTTGTTACCGGTTTTTAGTTTCAGGGAATCGGCCGTTTCATCCATAACCACCCCGGTTAAAGTCTGTTGGTTTTCCAGTGTCAAAGTTACCACTTCGTAGCCACGGGCATAACTGGCGCTTGGTGCCACCAGTGAGGTTAGCAATTCTTGGTTGGTCAATCTATCCGCCACTCCGGATAAACCAGGACCTGCAGTACCTCCCAATTCAAATACAGTATGACAACGTACACATTGGGCCGCCTCATGCTCATAGAATAGTTCACTGCCTTTTCTCCAATCGCCGCCTTCCAGGGTTTCCATAAAGGGGTTGATAGGGTCGTCTTGAGCTTTGGATTCTTGATACGCCTGCAGTTTGGTAGTTAACTCCTCACTGGCTATGGATTCTGCCGCAGTAACAATATCCAATTGAATCTCCGGGGCCACCCGGCCAGACATTAGTTGATCCAAGCTACGTTCTACGGCACCAGCAGCCAGAGGTCCTTTTATATTACCAAGTGACGACAGGGCAGCCTGTTGTTCTCTATAGGTTCCCTCTTGTACCACTTTTTCCAGCAAATTAACCGCCTGCGAAGTCTCAATATTTGAATCCGGCAATATAGTTAGGGCTGTTGCTCTCACCATTTGATCACGATCTGCAAAGGCCACCTGCAACGCCTGAGGCAATTCCTTAGCCCCCATGTCGTAAAGTGCCTGTAAACTAGCCGCTCTTACCCGGGCGCTGGAGTGATCTGCCAAAAGACCCAAAAGCTCTTGTTGCACCGAGGAAATACTCATTTTTCCAGCGGCATTTGAGGCGGCATAGGCTACGGAATCGTGTGACGAAGCCAGTAATTGGGGGATAATGTTCTCCAGTAATTGCCGGGCATGAGCGTCATCCCTTTCAACTACTCCCCTGTAGCGGCCATCCACTCGATCAAATACCGATGGCTTACCCCAACCGCTCAAAGCCGCTATAGCTTCCGATCTCATGTCCGATGGAGCCTGTTCGCTTTGGATAAAGCGGATCAAATTTTCAACATTTTTTTCTTCCCCTACCCGCAAATTAGCATTTATAGCCCTGCGCAGTAAAGCCTCATGACGGAAACGAGGGTTGGTAAGTGTTTCTGCCAGTGCAGGAAGTGCTTCCTCAATGGAGTAATCATCATTAATAGCACGGGCGGCTTCTAATACAATATATTCGTTTTCGTCGGTCAAAAACTCACTAACCTTGGCGCTCGACATGCGCCTTAAAGCCACCACTGCCGCCGTGCGCAACGCGCTGGAAGGATGGTCTTTTAGAGCGGCCATGGAGTTAGCATCGCCAATTCTTCCCAGGGCTACCATACCTGCATGTCTCAACCAAAAATCTTGGTCATCATTCTTTTCCAACATGTCCAGAATAGGAACCACGGCAGGTTCATACCCTATCCTCCCTAGGGCCTCACAGGCGTGTAATTGTACCCTTAAGGATGGATGAGACAATAACGGAATCAGGGCGTCGGCTGACTTCTGGAATCGGACATCCCCCAGCATCTTAGCCGCTTGAGTTACTATCTCGGGATCTTCATCATCCAGCAAGGACAGCAGCTTCTCTACATATTTGGGCTTACCCGCCCGGGCCATTTGAGCCATGCCCCATATCCCATGAATACGGGCCAACTGATCGCCCGGTACCTGAGCCGTTCTTAGGAATATGTTGAATCCCTTGGCGCCCCTGGTGGCCAGCTCGAACTGAGCCTTTTGCCGGACCCGCATGTCTTGATGGTGCAAGTGTCCTTCCAACTGATCCACTGTACTATTTTTAAAATCCGATTTGATCAGGGCCTTGGTGCTTTCCCTAAGCTCATGATCGGCTCCATGGGTAACGTCCAGCTTCCAGATGCGTCCCTGATCGTTGGTATTCCATCCATCAATCCAGTCCGCAAAGTACAAAGCACCTTCCGGACCAAAATCCAATCCAGTTGGCAGCACACCTTTAACCAATTGATGCGTTTTATCCAATTGAAATGAAGCGCCCCAGGGCTTTAAGGTAAAACCATGCAAGGGACTTATAGCCGGTGTTCCGCGGAACTCCGCTACAAAGAAATGGTCATACCATTGCTCACTCAAAGCCGTTCCTGGATTGTATACTAAGCCGGTGGGTCCGTTGACATAATTGGTAATGGGGGGTAAGATATAAGCTGCTTGGCCATCCCAGTGGGGGACATGTAATTTCTCTTCCATCCAAACCTTGTAATCATTGTTGGCGGGATCTGTGTATTTTCCAAACTGCCAATTGATTCGCCAACCGGTATCGGAACCATTTATAAGATAGACCAATCGTTCGCGTTCTCCCTGATGATCGCCATCATTATCTACTGAAATCAGGTTGCCGTATTTGTCGAAGGTAAATTCATGCGTATTACGTAACCCTGCGCTGTAGACTTCAAAACCGCTACCATCCAGTTCTGACCGAACGATTACTCCCTGGTTGGGATACTTCCAATTTTTTCCGTCCTGATCGATTACATTCATGCCAATGTCGCCAATACCCCACCAAATACGGCCGTCAGGTCCTATTTTGGCGCCAGACATACCATGAGCGCCGAATCCGATGTGCACCGCAAATCCATGACTTATGGAATTAACTTTATCGGCAATGCCATCTTTATCCCGGTCGAGGGTGCGCCACAGGTCCGGGCCCACGGCGATAAAAACCTCTCCATTGTAGGCTTCAATGCCATTGGCCAGATCCGTGATCTCTTCATGAAAATCTTCCAGGTACAATTGAGCCCGATCGGCAAAACCGCTACCTGCAACATCCTCAACAAACCATACCTGCTCTTTCTCCACCGTTAGATCCCTCCAATCCAGGATGCCATCTTGATTTAGATCTTTCAGAAACCGTTCCCCCTCATCGTTCTGCTCAGAGAAAGTGGCTTTAAGAAAGGCCCTGCGATCTTCAACCGTTTCAAAAGAAATTGAAGCGGTCATCCAATTGCGATGGGACCGGATATCGAATTCCGAATTGGTAAGGCGAGTCCCACTGGTATAAAAAATGCGTCCCTGATCGTCTACGCTGATGGCAATGGGATCTTGCACCAAAGTGTCTCCTGCCCACAATTGCACCTGGAGGCCATCAGCCACTTCCAAGGCTACTTCGTCCTTAATGAACTCCGCTTGTTGGGCGGCTTGTAGGGGATCCAGCTGCACGGATCGCTCCGGGTAAAGAGGTTCAATTTTCTGGGTGCAGCCCACTATCAGCAAGGGTAGGATTATCAGTAAAGTACAGCGCATATGGAATCGAGTGAAATAGGGTAATGGATTTAACATGGCATAGTTTCAAGTCAACAGGTGGTTCGGGGGCACCTTTAAGGCCTCCGAAAATAATAAACTCCCGTGGCTTGATAAAATAAATTTCAAATAGGCATGGTGAATAGGGAGAAATACCCCTGTAAAGGAAAAGGAGCCTTGCGGCTCCTTTCTTTATTTGTCGGGATTCAGCTTCATTTCCAGGTCCTTGGCCATATTGGCAGTAGCTATGTTGATAAAGTCCAGGGAGCTGGGAGTACCCTTACCATCACCTCCACCGGCAATATAAGTGGTAGGTACCAGCTGAGTACCGGCAATGGCATTGGCGTATTGAGCGTGAACAGCCTGGAAAGTTTTCAACTTCATTTCCAAGGCACCATCAGCTTCCATTACTTTACGCTTTTTATAAGCTTCAGCATCAGCCATAACCTTGATCTCCTGAGCTTGTAGCTGGGCTGACTTCAATTCCAGCCGTCGCTTTTCTACCATTACCTGCTCCTTTTTCTTGGCAGTTTCAATACCAATCAACTCCGTAATCTGCTTCTTCTCCATATCTACCTGAATTTGAGCCTTGGAGGACTCGCCTTCGGCAATGATCCTTTGCTTCTCATACTCCGCTTGTTTGGCCTTCTCTTTTTCAATTGAAGCCTGGGCGGCCGCATCCCGTTGTTTACCCAACAACTCCTTAAATCGGTTCTCCGGATCTACGTCCTCCACCGTGGCCTGGGAAACTAGAATGCCATAATCCGCAATGGGGTGCTTCTTGCGCATAATGCTACCGTCGGCGTTCTTACGCTTGCTTACTTTATAGCGTATGATCGTGCGGTTTTCGATGGTACGCATTTGAGTAATGGCCCCAATGGAATCGGTTTCATCGCTTTTTATTTCCTCGGCGTCCAAAATGTACATACCATTCTCCAGCTGGTCCAGTACTGCGCTTTCCAGTTCTCCCCCTCTACCGGCAATATACTCCTGGGCAGAGATCAAACGCGCAGAGTTCTTGGAGATCTCCATACAGGAAGGAATCAAAGATCCGTTGACCAAATTGTCCTGGCTGCGGAACTCCAAAGCCATCTTCAAGAATTGGTCAGGAGAATCCGGCAATTTAAAACGGGCCGATAATCCCATATCCGCTTTAACAGCGTCGTTAAATCTCACGGGAATCGTTCCACGATTACCCGAGTACTTTATGTCGTCTTGCTTCTTGTCATCTAGTGACATGAATTTTACGGTCACTACCTTTTTAAATGGAATGGCTTGTCCCCACCATCTCAAATGAATACCCGGTCGCAATTCCGCTATCTGCTTTCCGGTGGGATATTGTATCAGATAACTATACCCAGGCTCAGAATAAAAGAACAAGCCGGTCAGCGACATGGCCAGGATACCCAGTAAGATTATGGCGGCAGGAATTTTGATATCTACTTTTCTGTAGTACTTCCCTGTTTTCAAACGAGTCACAAACCACAACATCCCCCCTGACAGAATCAACACAACACCTGTAATAATTAATAATGCAGTCATTGTTATAAAATTTAAATTAAACAAAATACCCTTGGGTCAGATCGAATCTGTCCTGGTGATGGTATACACCATGGCTGTATACACAGATTGCCCAACCCGCGAAGCGGATGGCAATCAGGCTAAAACCTACAAAAGCCTCTTAAGAGGCAATCATTGATTCTATTTCAATTATTATTCTCAGATGTTAGCAGGCGAGTAGGCCTGTGGTCAGGAAGTAATAATGAAAAATCGGAGCTAAATCCATTCAACATTATCAATGATAGGAGGTAAACCTCCATTCGTAATTTTAAGGTATCACTGCTTAGTTATACGAAATATTATTCCTTTTTGTTACAATAAACAGTATATTATTTTATATTTAGTTCTTTTAGTAAAATATTATGTGGCGTGATTTTTAAGAATTGTTATTTTTTTTCAATAATTATTTATTGTTTATCAATAATTTTTTATCTTTGTTCGATAAACATGGAAACTATGACCTCTAAAAGCACACCCTTGAGCATCAGAATAATATATTATCTGACCCAATTCGTTTTTTGGGCTACCTTGTTAGGGGCCTTGCTAGCGGTATTTTTTCTAGGGGCAGGCACTCTAGGATTATTTAAGGAAACCACCGATACCTCATTGGATATTCCCCTAAGACTTGAGCTGGAAGAAACGGGAACTATGACCGCCTATGGCAAGACTTACCAGGTTGAGATCCAGGACGCAGTTGGGACTTTTAAGTTTAGCGGCTTGCCCCGCAGGGTAACCACGGTTGTGATGTTTGGAGCTTTAGGGTTTTTAGCCTTGATCATATCGGTAATATGGTTCTTCCGAAAATTTATCATTAACGTAAAACAGGGTTTATATTTCACAGAACGAAATATTGGTTATTTGAAGAAGATGTCTTATTGTTTGCTGGGTTTGTGGATTTACATTTTGATTATATCCAATATTTCTGCCGGTTTCTTTATGACCACACTGGAATTCGACACCGTTCAATTTAAGGGTTCTAAGTCCGAAAGCGGTCCCTTGTTGTTTGGGGCTTTGTTTATATGGGTATTGTCCCACATTTTCTCCAAAGGCGTTAAGCTGCAACAAGAACAAGACCTGACCATTTGATGCCCATCGTAGTAAACCTGGACGTGGTGTTGGCTCAAAGAAAGATGAGCCTGACTGAGTTGTCCGAAAAAGTGGGGCTTACCATGGCCAATCTTTCCATTCTAAAGCAAGGCAAAGCTAAAGCCATTCGATTTTCCACTCTTATAGCCATTTGTGAAGCTCTGGACTGCCAACCGGGTGACTTGCTGGAATACCGTCGTCCCTGAACAAACGGTGGCCGTTGCTGATTTTAACACTTCGAGATTTCTGCTATCTTTAGTTGTTGGGGGTTATTCGACCATCACCATGAATGTACTTTCGGGTATTGTTAAAGAGATTCAGAGTCAAGGCAATCTGTCATTGGTAAAAGTAACAGTGACTGATTTAGACCTTACCAGTATTGTAATTGAAACACCTGAGAGTACCGATTACCTTCAGGTTGGAACCTCGGTAAAAGTGATGTTCAAAGAGACCGAGGTCATCATGAGCAAGGAGATGGGCCCTGGCATAAGCCTACAAAACCAAATCCCGGTATTGGTCACGGATCTTCGAGAAGGCATACTGCTCAGTGAACTAACCCTTGACTTCAACGGAAATTCTTTGCGATCGATTATCACCTCCCGTGCCGTACATCAATTAGCACTTCGAGAAGGAGTGAAGGCGGTTGCCATGATCAAAACCAATGAAGTGATGTTGGCCAGGTAATGGAATGGGATCCGATCATATTGACATTTAAGCTGGCAGCGGTCACTACTATCATTTTACTGGTGGTAGCCATACCTGTCAGCTATTGGCTGTCATTCACCAGAAGCCGCATCAAACCGATTGTAGAAACCGTGGTTAGTTTACCCTTGGTACTCCCCCCAACTGTATTGGGATTCTATTTGCTTTTAGCATTTAGCCCCCAAAGTACGCTTGGTGCCTGGCTAAATGAAGCCTTGGGTATTCAACTGGTTTTTTCCTTTCCGGGATTGGTAGTGGGCTCCCTGATCTATTCCTTGCCTTTCATGGTGCATCCCATCCAAAGCGGGCTCAGTGGGCTTTCTCCTACCATGAAAGAAGCGTCTCAGGTCATGGGCAAGTCTGAAGTCACCACCTTATTTCGCATATTGCTTCCCAATATAAAGCCCTCCCTGATTACCGGTATCGTGCTGTCTTTTGCGCATACGGTGGGGGAGTTTGGGGTAGTTTTAATGATTGGCGGAAACATACCAAAGGAGACCAGGGTAGCCTCAATCGCTATCTACGACCAGGTCGAGGCTTTGAACTATGCCGCTGCTCATCGCTATTCTTTGGTATTGTTGTTCTTGGCCTTTTTGGTGTTACTAATGGTTTACCTGGTAAATGGCGGATACCTGAAAAGATTCTGGAAATGATACGATTCAAATTCCAAAAGCAATTAACCGGCCCTATTGGCTTAATGGATCTTCAGGTGGAGAATGAAATTGAATCCGGAAAATTTGTGACCGTATACGGGAAATCCGGGGCGGGGAAAACATCATTGCTGCGATTGATATCAGGGCTAATGCCTCCGGATTCAGGGATACTGGAAGTGAACGGCGTTACCTGGATGGATACATACAAAGGTATCAATCTTAAGCCTCAAAAAAGGAAGGTAGGTTTTGTTTTTCAGGACTTTGCTCTGTTTCCGAATATGTCGGTACGGCAGAATCTAATGTACGGTCTGATTAAAGGGCAAGACCCCCAGGCAGTTACGGATTTAATAAAAGTTATGGAATTGGAGGAACTGCAGTCACGCAAGCCCCATACGCTATCAGGTGGGCAGAAACAAAGGGTGGCCCTGGCTCGGGCATTGGTAGGCAAACCTCAAATACTTTTATTGGACGAGCCATTGTCGGCCCTGGATTATCAAATGCGTCAAAAACTTCAGGAGTACCTGCTTCGAGTCCATAAACAATATGAACTGACCACGTTACTGGTTAGCCATGATATCGGTGAGATTTTCAAACTCTCCGACCAGGTCCTGCATTTAGAGTCGGGAAAAGTTTTACATATGGGCCCGCCGGAAGATCTTTTTTCGCACCAGCATTTAAGTGGTAAATTCCAGTTTGTGGGAGAGGTTTTGCAAATTAACCCAGAGGACGTCATCTACGTAATCTCAGTGCTTATCGATAATCATTTGGTCAAAGTAATAGTGGACCATGAAACCGCTGTCCAGCTACAAGTCGGGGACAGGGTATTGGTGGCTTCCAAGGCTTTTAACCCGGTAATACAAAAACTATGAATCCATATGTTTAAGATCCTGCGGTTTCTGGCTTTTATTGTGCTGGGCATTATAGCGGCGCTGTTGTTTGCCTGGTGGCTGTTTCATGAGGAACTACCGGAGGCACCTTCAACCGGGGCTGCAAATGAGCTTGCTCGATCCATGATGGCCTCTGTTAACGCTCAAGCCTGGGACAGTATTCCCATAATTCAATGGACCTTTAAAGGACAACATACCTTTCAATGGGACAAGCGTAAACACCAATGCCTGGTACGTTGGGACCAGTACCTGGTCAAGCTCGATATCAATAGCGCAACCGGGAAGGCCTACGAAAATGATCAACTAATGGAAGGGACCGGAGCTTCCGGAAAAATAAAAGAAGCCTGGGATTACTTTAATAATGACAGTTTCTGGCTAAACGCCGTAGTTAAGGCTTTCGATCCGGGTACCAGTCGCAGCATTGTTACCTTAAAAGATGGACGGGAAGGTCTTAAGATTCATTACAGCAGCGGTGGCAGTACCCCCGGAGATAGTTACGTATGGATATTAGATGAAAATAACCGGCCGGTGGCCTGGAAAATGTGGGTTAACATACTGCCTGTGGGAGGAATGGAATTCAGCTGGGAAGACTGGATCACTTTACCTGGAGGTGCTCAAATAGCTACCATGCACAAAAGCGCCCTAATTGATTTGGATATATCTGATGTTAGGGCAGTCTCCACCTGGAGTGAACTGGGGTACCAGGAAAATCCGCTGATAGAAATTGAATAACGAACTAATGGATTTTGATAAGTCCCAAAGAGCCGAACTGTGGAATCAGTTGTTTCAGGTGGTAGATCACTATCTGGATCACACGGAGGACTACCGGGTTGCCCCGCAACTCGATCGATCTGCAATACAAAATTTCATTGGGAATGTTCCCCTTAATGACGGGCTTGACCCGGCTGAGGCTATTGAGCATGTATTAAAGGGAATGCAGGAATATATAGTGCACACACCTCATCCCAGTTACTATGGTCTTTTCAACCCCCGGGCTAATTTCCCCTCAATTTTAGCGGATACCATCACGGCCAGCTTCAATCCGCAAATGGCGGCCTGGAGCCATGCGCCGTTTTGTTCGGAAGTGGAAAATCATCTGGTGGCCGCCTTGGCCCATAAGTTTGGTTACCCTGCGGCCGATGGTGTATTCGCCACCGGAGGTGCAGAAGCCAATCAAACCGCCCTGCTATGCGCTTTAAATCATCATTTTCCCCAATATGCCAAATCGGGAATTCAAGGAATTGATCAGGCACCAGTAATTTACTGTTCCTCGGAAGCACATCATTCCCTGCTGAAAGCTGCCCGATCTAGCGGATTAGGCAGTGATGCTTTAAGAACAATACCTGTGGATAACTTTCTGAAAATGGATGTTGACGCTCTGGAAATGGCTATTAAAGATGACTTCGAGCAGCAAAAGGCTCCGTTTATGATAGTAGCAACTGCCGGTACTACTGGTGCCGGAAGCATGGATTCTTTACAGGAGATCCATAACATTGTGGATAACTATGGCTTATGGTTGCACGTAGATGCGGCTTACGGAGGAGCCGCTATCATCAGTAATTCTTATAAACATCACTTAGCGGGTATTGAAAACAGCCATTCCTTAACCTTCGATGTTCATAAGTGGTTATCAGTTCCTATGGGCTGTAGTGTTTTTATTACCCGTCATACCGAGATTCTCAGTCTAACCTTCAGAACCACTACTGAATATATGCCTAAAGACGCCGCTCAAATGGCGGTGATTGATCCCTTTTCCCACAGCATACAGTGGTCCCGTCGATTCATTGGCTTGAAATTCTATTTGGCCCTCCTCATCTACGGCTGGAGGGGCTTCGAAAATATGATTGATCATACCATAGGCTTAGGCGATTATCTTCGCCAGCAGGTAGGTAAAAGAGGTTGGACAGTGGAAAACCATACCTTCTTGCCCATAGTATGTTTTAGGCCGGACGATGACCTGAATCTCTCGGAACTTTGTCAACATATCGTAAATAGTGGTCAGGCCTGGATTTCTCAATATCCGGTTAACGGAAGGCCTACTCTACGTGCTTGTATTACCAACTATACCACGGAAGAAAAGCACATTGATAAACTATTGGCACTTGTGGACCGGTATAAGCATAAACCAGAGTCATGAACGAATCCACACTTTTTTTCGAAACTCCAAATGCTTTTCGGCAATGGCTAAAAGAGCATCATAAAGATTTGGACCATCAATGGATTGGGTTCTTTAAGAAAGCCAGTGGTCGAGCCTCCATCACTTGGTCTGAATCGGTTGACCAGGCCTTGTGTTATGGCTGGATAGATGGCCTTCGTAAAAGTATTGATGAGATCAGCTATAAAATTCGATTCACCCCTCGCAAACCGGGCAGTCACTGGAGTGCCGTCAACATCAGCAAGGTTGCTGAACTAAAAAAAGCAGGTCTCATGAGAAAGGCAGGCCTGGTAGCCTTTTCCAAAAGAAAAGAAAAGAATAGTATGCAAACCGCCTACGAACAAAAGCAGGAAATTCAATTCGAACCTCAGCTATTAGAAAGCTTTAGAAAGAGAAAAAAAGCCTGGGCGGATTTTCAAGAACGCCCACCTTCCTATCGCAGGCAATGTACCTGGTGGGTGATGAGTGCCAAACGTTCAGAAACTAAAATCAGGCGATTTAAACAGTTGGTGGAAAGTAGTGAAAAGGGTCAGAAAATTCCTCCATTACGCTGGCAAAAATGATAGCGTAGCCATTTTAACGTAGCGGTTGAATCCTTAAAAGACCTAAGCAGCCTGAGGTCCTCTATTATGATTCAAAGCACGTTGGATCTCACTCATCGCTCGACTTTTGAAATTGGCATAGTCCTCTTCGTCCTGTCTTGAACTCAAGATAGATCGAATATAGGCCAGAACCTGCTCGGATTGCAGTTGATCCAACCCATCAAGGGATTCGAAGATCTGTACTTTCAATTCTGTAGCTGACATTTTTTACAAATGGTTTTCACCCTAGAAAACGAAGTTTTGAGGGATAAAGTTTATGTTGTTTTTAACTGATTTAGAAGTTATTATCTAAGTAATGGTAGGTAAGTAATTGATACAGAACTCTCTTTGGTCAAACCGCCGCATCTTAAAAAAATTCAATTTTTTCTTATAAAAACCTGAATTTACGGCTTGTCTAGAAATTTAAGCATTTCCGCAACTACTTCTCTTTCATGGGTAAGGAATATGAAATGGTCGGCTCCGCTGAATTGTACAACTTGTCCATTTGGTACTTGATCCAAGAATAATTGAATCTGGTCCAGGAGATATGGGCGAAGGACTTCCATGGCTTGGTGGGCCATCAGCTTGTTGTTGTGGTCAAATATTTCGTAGTTGGGAAACAGTTCATTAACATGGTTGAATACTGCGAAAATACCTAGGGCGGGACTCTTTAAATCTTGGTATGCCGGAGGTTGAAGCCCCAATATTATTTTGATCCCTATGCGGTCGGGTGTAACCGCACCCTCCAGTTTACCCTCGCTACCAAATATCCTGGTGGCCAACACTTCCGATTCCGGATAATCCATTCCAAAAATCCTGGACAAATAAGCGCTTACTTGTATCGACGAGCTGGAGTCGGCAGCGGTCATTATCGGTTGCGCCTGCGGAGGATAGGGCGCTTTCTTCATAAGATCCACAAAATTGGATCGGTCGTATGCGGCATCCAGATAGATAAGCTTATCCACACGTTCCGGATATTTTCTGGCAAATTCCGTTAACTCGTCACCAGCAATACTATGTCCGATCAACGATACTTTAAGAATCCCCAAACTGTCCAATACCCCTTTGATGTCCTGGACTAAAGTGGGAATATCGTACCCGTATTTCGGCTGGCTGGAAGCACCGTAACCCCGGCGGGTGAGACCGTATACTTTGTAATGGTCTGTAAAATGATGTGCAAAGTTATCATATACGTGTGCGGTATTACCTAATCCGGCCAGGAACAAAATGGGTTGGCCTTCACCTCCCCAGTCCACAACTTCCAGGGTTACCCCTGGTTCCAGCTGAACAAAAAAGGTATTTGAGTCATCCTGGGCGGCCAGATTAAAGCTTATAGTAAAAAGCCAGCAAATAACAATATTTTTCATATTCACGTGGGTATAGAACGAACAAACGCTCCCGGGATTTCATTTTTGCTATGGAAAGTCTTTCCTAGTATAAATTTACTATTTTTAGTGACGGCAAAAAGAGCTTTTTACTGCTAAATATTACAAACCCCTTGGCCTAGGAAACAATGATAAAAACCGTGGTGTTCGATATGGATGGTGTAATTATTGATAGTGAACCTATCCATATGGAAATCCAAAACGACTTATTCTCCCGTTTCGGAATCGCTATTAGTCAGGACGAATATCTGACTTATATCGGCAGATCATCCAAAAATATGTGGCAAGAATTGATCCAAAAATTCGATCTGGGGATTTCTGTTGAAGAGATCCTGGCCCTTGACAAGCAAGAGTACCACCTTAAGTTAAGAAGCTTGCCGGAACTAAAGGCCATTCCCGGGGTAGACGATCTAATCGGCGAGCTTAATAATAAGTCTTTGAACCTGTTATTGGCTTCTTCATCTTCTATGGAAAGCATTTCCTTGGTACTGGACCTGTTTCAGCTGGATCGGATGTTCCCTAATCGTATTAGCGGCGCCGACCTGGAATGGTCTAAACCACATCCTCAGATATTCATTGAAGCGGCCAAATTAACCAGGAATCATCCCCATGAGTGTGTAGTAATTGAGGACTCCAGACACGGTGTTAGCGCTGCCAAAAGTGCAGGGATGTTTTGCATAGGATACCAAAATCCTAATTCCGGCAATCAGGATCTTAGCGCCGCGGACCTAATAGTAGATGATTTCACCCGGCTGACAGTTGACATGATTATGGATATTCACGGAAAATAATTAGGTTACCAACCCACAAAATTTATTCTGCATATGGCATTAATATTATTCAGGCGCCTTTGGTTCCTGGCGGTGTTAGGATTGATAAGTTGTTCCAAGCCTCAACCAGTTGATCTGGTTATCCACAACGGAACAATTTATTCAGTAGATTCCCAAGATCCCCTGGTAGAGGCAGTAGGAGTGATCGATGACCGTATTGTTTATGTAGGGGATTTCAAAAGTCTCAAAGCCCGTATTGCCACCGCCACTCAGGTGCTTGACCTTCAAGGGCAGACGCTTACCCCGGGATGGATCGAAGGTCATGGCCATTTCATGGGTATGGGCTACAACAAACTGGAATTGGACCTGCGGGAAGTTGCCAGTTATCAACAGCTGGTTGACGCGGTGGCAGATGCAGTGAAAGAAAGTGAACCAGGAGAATGGATCCTGGGCAGAGGATGGCATCAAAGCAAATGGGTTGTACAACCTGACACATTAATAAAGGGGTTCCAAACACATAATCAACTAAGTGCTGTTTCTCCTGACAATCCCGTGTACCTCCGCCATGCCAGTGGGCACGCGGGTTTCGCCAATGCCAAGGCCATGGAGATTGCAGGGGTTAAAAATATACAACTGGAAGAAATGCCCGTGGAATTGGGAGAAGGGGGCGAAATCATCCGGGATCCGTTAGGAAACCCCACGGGGATATTTAACGAAAGAGCCATGACCCTAATTACCGCACATATTCCGGAGACCACTTCCGAAAAGGACCAGCAGGCCTTATTGCTGGCGGTGGAAGAATGTCTACGTCATGGCATCACCAGTTTTCACGACGCCGGTGTTGGCCAAAAGACCATCGATCTTTATAAAAGAGCCATTGACCGGGATCAGTTAAAGGTAAGGATATGGGCTATGTTAAGTGGTCGAGACTCCACCTTATTGCATAATTGGTACAACACAGGACCGGAAATCGGATATGGCAACCATCATTTGACCGTACGTTCCATTAAGATGTATATGGATGGAGCGCTGGGATCAGGAGGGGCCTGGCTTCTGGAGGACTACAGCGATCGCCCCGGTCATCGAGGCCATGAAACCACTCCCATCGAAACCTTATTCCAGCTATCCAACGATGCCCTGGAGCACGGGTTTCAAGTTTGCTCACATGCTATTGGCGACCGTGCCAACCAGGAAGTACTGGATCAATATCAATTGGCCTTTGAAGCTAACCCCCAAGCTGCCCAGGATTCACGATTTCGCATCGAGCATGCCCAGCATATTAACCAACAAGATATTCCCAGATTTGCAGAAATGGGGGTTATCGCTGCTATGCAAGGGATACATATGTCCTCCGACCGACCTTGGGCGATTGACCGCTTAGGTTTGGAGCGTATAGAAGAGGGAGCCTATGTGTGGCAGAAGCTCTTAAAGTCAGGCGCCGTGGTAGTGAATGGCAGTGACGTTCCGGTGGAACCTCTGGACCCCTTGGCTTCGTTCTATGCATCGGTTACCCGCAAAACCCTGAAAGGCACTCCGGAAGAAGGCTATGAACCAGACCAAAGTATGACTCGAGAACAGGCTTTAAGGTCCTATACTCTGGATGCCGCTTTTAGCGCGTTTGAGGATGATCTAAAAGGCTCCATCGAAGTAGGTAAACTGGCCGACTTTGCGGTGTTCTCAAAAGACATCATGAAGGTCCCGGAGCAAGAGTTACTAAATACAAAGGTTACCTACACTATTGTAGGCGGGGTGGTTCATCCACAAAATCCTTAGCGCCTATTCTTTGAGATGCTTAGCCCGCAATTGTGAAGCTGTTTGTCGGGTACCATCATGACTCCAACCCGGAGGTCCGAATAAGTATCCAAAAATCTGTCGAATGTTGCGTGATTTTTTGAGGTCCTTGAATATGTCACTCCATTCATGAAACGCAATGCGCAACGGATTAAAGGTATGGATGTTTTTAGTTAGTCCGTACACTGGCTTTTCCTCTTCAGGTCGGAAAGTTCCAAATAATCGATCCCAAATGATCAGGATACCGGCATGGTTGCGATCCAGATACTTGATCTCGGAGCTGTGGTGTACCCGGTGATGACTGGGGGTATTGAAAATCCACTCAATGGGTGAGGGTAATTTGGATACTGCTTCAGTATGGATCCAAAACTGGTAGATAAGACTAATGGCTTGCATGGTCAGGATCATCAGAGGATGAAAACCAATCAGGGGCATCCAGGCCCAAAACAAAAACGAACCTGATAGATTGCCGGTCCAGGTTTGGCGAAGAGCTGTGGACAGGTTATACTTTTGAGAACTGTGGTGCACTACATGTGATGCCCAGAAATAACGACAGGCATGGCTAATGCGATGAAACCAGTAGTAGCTGAAATCATCCGCAATAAATACTGCCACCCAAACCCACCATGCTCCCGGGTCCAGTGTAAAGATCCTGTATTGGTATAACCACATAAAGATCGCCAATATGATGCCTTTGGTAAAGAGCCCGGTGATGACATTACCGATACCCATGGCCAGGCTGCTGAAAGTGTCCTTTACCTCATAGAGGTGCCTCTTGTAAAGCGTATCAAAAACGGCCTCTGCCACTAGTAGTAATACAAAAGCGGGGATGGCCAAATGAATCAGATCAGGCATGGATGTGTGATAAACCTAAGTGAATTTAGAATATTTAACACAATTTAGCATGGTTGTTAACACCCAATTCGTACAAATTGGTTGGGCCGCAACCCCCTATTGACTAACTTTAACTGGTAATGCGAACTGGATCTCTAATCATCGTCGTGATATTTTTGGTGCTTTTTACCGCAGACTCCTGTTCGCGAAAAGACCACCAGGACCAATTAGCGGATAATCTTAATGACAGCATCGCGGTCTTGTCCACCATAGAGGCAGATTGGATGAAGCAGGGCTATCCGCAACAACCTTCCAAATGGCACTCACTTAGTGCCTTCGACACCCTATCCATAGGGAATTTCCTGTTAACATTCCGGGGAACCCAAGGAGATTTCAGTCCGTATTACTCCGATCACCATAAAAGAGATTCTGTAAAGTATGATCATGACAATGATTACCGTAAGAGTATGGGGGTGGAGCGGTATTTAGAGATGGGCTATGATTCCCTGTTTGTCAGGCTGGAAGACACTTTACGGTTTCTGACTGATACTGGTCGGCAATGGCAATTGGTCAATTCCGATAGCCAACGTTATTGTCTGGAGCATTTTTTTGAAGCTCAGAGTTTATTTCTGGTCAAGGTGTACTACCAAATCGGCAATAGCTATTTGCTGATGGATGCAGATAATGGTGAGGTCACCTATTTATGGGGTCGCCCCTATTTTTCTCCTAAGGGCCTGCACATGGCGGTCATCAATAATGATCAAAAAATTCAATATGGTGCCAATGGTATTCAACTTTTTATGGTAAGTCGGGACTCTCTGGAACTGCTATGGGAACTGGGCCTGGATAATTGGGGCCCTAGTGAATTGGCGTGGTTGACGGAAGATACATTAATGCTGAGACGGGAGTATTTGGCGCCCAATGAATCGGAAGAAGTTTACATTAGCGATGAGGTATTGTTGGTCTTATCCGCTAAGTCTCCTGCGATTCTTTAGAATCCGACCGCTGTTTCAATCCGGTTCTGAGAATATAATAACCCAAGGCGAAAATGACTAAGGCTACATAGTAAACTTCTTTTGGCGCTTTTTGTCCAATGAATAGGGTGCCCACAGTGATCATGGCGATCAGGCACATGATTCCTCCCAAGACTATGTTGCGATTAGGCCGGTCTTTCTGGACTTCTGCGGCAGTAGGGATGATGCCTTTCTCATCAATAATCTCCATCATATACCTAACCTCCTCCTCGGTATAACCCTCACTTACCAAGGTTTGGCGAATGTCGGAATAGTCCCTATCCTGCAGCCCGACCCGCAGTAAATCGGAAACCCGGTCATTTAGTTTTTGATATTCCATAAATGTAGCTCACTCCTAAGATAGGGAATTATCAAAATATTTAAACCGGGTCTATACCAGTAGCTTTGAATTTTTATCTTTAACTTTTCCAGCACATCATAGTTGATATGACCGAATCGCTTTCCGTTGACCTTTTCAATGTGCTGATCATTATGAGTGCTGGTGTAGCCGCTGGTTTTTTAAATGTAGTTGCGGGAGGAGGTTCGCTTATTACCTTGCCCTTATTGATCACTATGGGGCTACCTTCGGCAGTAGCCAATGCCACTAACCGGGTAGCCATCATCGGTCAAAACATATTCGCGGTTGCAGGATTCCGCAGCAAAGGGGTCAGTACATACCCATATAGCCTGTATTTGGGCATTTCTGCATTGGCAGGTGCAGTGCTGGGAGCTAAAATCGCTGTGGATATTGACGATAAGGTGTTTAACCGCATCCTTTCCATCGTCATGCTGTTAGTAGTAGCATTCATAGTTATTAGGCCTGGCTCCAGATTAATGGGTAAGGCGGAGGGTGAAAGACTGAGCACCAAACATCAGGTGCTGGGCGTTCTCACATTTTTCGGAGTGGGGATTTATGGAGGGTTTATACAAGCCGGAGTAGGGTTTATCATGATCGCCTTGTTGACCTCCATAAACGGATTCTCACTGGTTAAGTCCAACAGCACTAAAGTTTTCGTAGCACTGGTCTATACCTGTGCCGCCTTACTGGTATTCATCTTAGAAGGTGTAATTAACTGGACCTTTGGAATCACCTTAGCGGTGGGCAACGCATTGGGAGGGTGGTTAGGAAGCCGATGGTCGGTATCCAAAGGCGATGTTTGGATCAGGCGGGTATTAGTGGTTGCAGTTATTGCCCTGTCAGTCAAGCTCTGGTTTTACAGCAATTGATATGAAAGAGTTCTCCACCAAAGAAGTTATCGATCATCTGTTGAAAAATGACAGGTTCAGTACCTGGATGGGGATTGAATTGGAGAAAGTATCACCTGGTGAATGCATTATTAGTATGACCATAAGGGAAGAAATGTTAAATGGTTTCGGTATTGCCCACGGGGGGGTGACCTTCGCACTGGCAGATACCGCACTGGCCATAGCCAGCAATAGTTATAATATTCTCTCGGTGGCCTTAGATGCTTCAATATCCTATCCTAATGCGGTTAATGAAGGCGATAAACTAACAGCCAAAGCTTGCCAAATAAGTCTCAGCAGAAAAACCGGAGTATATAGTATTTCCATTTCTAATCAGCATGACCAGGTAGTGGCTTTTTTTAAAGGCACCGTGTATCGAACTTCGAAAAATCTGTTGCCATGACTCTTTCCAACGAGCAAGCAATCGTTCTTATAAGCTGCACGGACCGGCGCGGTATTATTTCTGCCGTAACCGACTTCATCAGTGAAAATGACGGTAACATACTAGACCTGGACGAACATGTAGACCCCACCGATCGCATTTTCTTTATGCGTGTGGCCTGGGACCTGGCCACCTTTAAACTGGCCAGGCAGGAGATCGCCGATATCTTCCAAAAAAAGATTGCGGATAAATACCAAATGAATTGGGTGCTTCATTTCAGCTCGAAAATACCCCGGATGGCCATTTTTGTGAGCAAGCTCTCCCACTGCCTATATGACATCCTGGGACGCTTTCAGTCCGGAGAGTGGCAAGTTGAGATCCCCTTGATCATCAGTAACCATGAAAAATTACAGGAGGTAGCGGAACGATATGAGATAGCTTTCAAACATTTCCATATTACCAAGGAAAATAAAGTCCAGCAGGAACTCCGCCAAATGGAACTATTGAATGAACTCAATATCGACTTTATGGTATTGGCCCGTTATATGCAGATCCTAACGGGAAATTTCGTACAAGCTTTCAAAAACAGAATTATTAATATTCATCACAGTTTTCTGCCTGCCTTTCCTGGAGCCAGGCCCTACCACTCTGCACACGACCGCGGTGTAAAAATCATTGGAGCCAGCAGTCATTATGTAACCGAAGATCTGGACGCAGGACCCATAATAGACCAGGACGTAGTGAGGATCAATCACAAAAATAATATCGATGAACTCATCCGAAAGGGTAAGGATCTGGAGAAGATCGTTTTATCAAGAGCCATATATCTACACCTACAGCATAAGATTCTGGTTTATCAAAATCGCACAATAATTTTCGATTAGACCCATGAAAATCCTGAAAGTCGCCATATCGCAGCACGCCCCGGTATACCTAGACCTCAGTGCTTCCTTGGACAAAGCTGCTGACATCATTAAAGAAGCTGCCGCCCAAAAGTGCGAGCTGCTGGCATTTGGTGAAACCTGGCTTAGCGGTTATCCCGTTTGGCTGGATTATGCTCCACAAGCTGCCCTCTGGGATCATGTTCCTACCAAAGAACTGTATGCTCTTATGCATGAAAACAGCATAGTGGTACCTGGACCGGAGTTATCAATTTTACAGCAACTAGCTCGTGAAAATGAGATGGCGATATGCATGGGTATCAATGAAAAAGTATCCGCCGGGCCTGGGCACGGCACCCTATACAATGCCATTATTACCATCAATAATCAAGGAGAACTGGTTAACCACCATCGTAAATTAATGCCCACCTTTACTGAAAAAATGGTATATGGGTTGGGTGATGCCAAAGGGTTGCAGGTCAGCGACATGGGAGAATGGCATATGGGGAGTCTGGTTTGCTGGGAACACTGGATGCCCTTAAGCCGGCAGGTATTACACAATCTTGGGGAGCAAATTCATGTAGCCCTATGGCCCAGAGTTCATGAAATGCACCAAATTGCCAGTCGGCATTATGCATTTGAAGGACGGTGTTATGTGTTGGCGGTGGGACAAGTTACCTCCAGCTCTCAGCTACCGGCCTCTATGAAAATCCCCGGTATTAAGGATGGGGAACTATTGTTGAATGGTGGGAGTGCTATTATAGGCCCTGATGGTTTCTATGTTCAGGAACCAGTGTTTAATAAGGAACAATTGTTAGTGGCCACCCTGGACCTCTCCAGGATCCGTGAAGAGCAGATGACCCTTGACGTGAGTGGCCACTACTCAAGACCCGACGTTTTTGAATTCAAAGTGAGGACTGACGACAGCTAACGAAAGTCTTTCAAAAAGTCTTTAAGCTGTGATTTGGGCACAATGGCCACAGGTCCTTCATAAATACCTCCAACATTCCCGATATCCAGCACCCGGATAGCAATAGCGTTGGTTTGGCCTATTTTTACTAAATCCGGAGGAATGTCATAGGCCCTGATTTTAGTGAACGACCAACTGCTGCCATATCCTCGTCCATCATTAGTGGATCCGATTAGTTTGCCGTTAAAATAAGTTTGATCAAAATCATCGATCTTTCCCAGAACCAATACTAAGGGTTCTCTTACCTGTCGTTCTGTGAATTTTAAGGTTTTCCGATACCAAGCATAGCCGTCATATCGGCGGTGTCCTTGATTTTCCCAAGGCCGGGGCACGGTGATCTGATCCCAATCATCATCGTTAAAATACCGATTGCGCCACTGGCTGTTATCCCCTCTTTTAAAGGACCACAACCCTTGTAAGCTCAGTACAATTTTATCACTGCCCCGATAGGTATAGATGCCCACATCGCCTGAAAGTATACCTCCTTCGCCATATTTGTCGTACACCCTGACGGAGATAAGATTGTTCCCATCGTAATTCAACAGGTCATCGGGTATCATATATTTTCTGAATGCCCGGTGGGCAGTGGAAAACTTCGGGGGAAATGACCCGGAAAACCCCACTAACTGTCCGTTGACATATACTTCGTCAACATCATCAATGTATCCCAGGAAAAGATAAACGGGTTTGTTGCGGGGGAGGTAAGCACCATTGAAATATTTACGATACCAGGCATACCCGTCATACCCGTTGAATCCCTGATCTTCCCATTTGTTGGGGACCGAGATGGTTTCCCAACTTCCGTCACTATAATCCGGGCTGGCCCATTCCAATTTATCCCCAATGGTAAATTTCCAACGACCTTCCAGGTTTATAACCAAGTCCCAATCGGGATCAGTGGCTTTGCTGCTAAGGGTTAGACAGCATAAAAGCAGCCATATCCAAGCTTTTGATCGTACAGTATTTTTACCAGAGGTCATGAGTAGAATCCTAAATAAGCATGCCCGTTAATAACGGGCATGCCCAAATCAAACTAAATCCACATGGTGGATATTCCAATTAATAGTGCTGGTTTTAGTTTCTGTAAAGCTATAATAGATGAAAGTTTGATGTGTCATTTCAGGGTAAACTTATGTCATAAATTGTCATCAAATTAAATACACAGCCCGTAAATCGCAATTTACGGGCTGTTCACCATGTATTACAACTCCACCTTTTTCGTATGCACCACTTGAATCTTATCGGTAATTACGAAGTGGGCGGTTTTGGATCTGGTGCCTTTGAAAGTATAAACTTTCCCAAAATTACCCTCGCTCTTAATAGGCTCGCGTAGTATCAACCTGTCGTGGTCATCATAAATACGCAGGGTAAAGTCTTTGGTTGAAGGACCCATTACCAACAGCCGGTATTGGTTGTTGTCAGTAGCCTTAAGGCTTACTTTCACATTTCCAGGAAAGGCCGGTGCTGCATGATTTATAGTATGTTTCATTATTTCATCATCGACCTTTACTTGCATGATGTAACGCCCATAAGGCAATTGACTCAAATTATAAGGCTTTTTGAACCCATTGCGATTGCGAATGGTCTCGCCAAAGATCTTGCGATCCCTGTTGTCGAAAATCTGTACCACGATGTTTTCATTTTCATCTCCTGTGTAAATAAGTTGTACCTTACTTTCACCCAGTTCTTTTATGGTGACTTTTGCATTTAAAGACGGATCAGCAGCCATCACGGAATTTAGTGTACCCCATGACATTAATACGATTAAAGTTTTTGCTAACAGTTTCATTTTGAGGTTTATTTTGGTTTTGTTAATTGACTTTCTAACAGGTTGAACGGTTCAAAGTCAAAACCAATGTCACCTCTTGGTAAACAAGTGTAACCAAATGTCATGAATCTGTAAAAGAATTTAATACCGTCAAATACGGCTGGGCGCAGGCCTATTTTTATTTGTGGTGAAGTAGTTTGTACCCTACCCCATGGACGGTGAGTATCACTTGAGGGTCTTCTGGATTTACCTCAATTTTTTGGCGCAGCTTTAATATAAAGTTATCTACGGTTCGAGTGGTAGGCTGCTCACTATATCCCCAGATATCTTCTAACAACTGGTAACGGCTTACGGTATCATTACGGTTTTCCCAAAGATATTTCAGGATCTCAAATTCCTTATGGGACATTTTTACCGGTTCACCATCGACCTTGCCGGAGTACGCATTGAAGTTCACCCACATTCTTCCAATGGAGATCTCTTTAATATCGGCGTCTAGATCATTGCCACGCCTCAGCACCGCCTTTATGCGGGCCAGTAACTCCCGAAGACCAAAGGGTTTAGTTACATAATCGTCTGCCCCCAATTCCAGCCCCAATACTTTATCTATTTCTTCTCCTTTTGCGGTTAACAAAATTATAGGAGTCTTTATACCTTGCTCGCGCGCTATTTTGCAAACATCAAAACCAGACATCTCCGGGAGCATAACATCCAGCAGCACCAAGTGGTAATCGCCATTTTCAATCTCCGACAATCCTTGTTTACCATCGGTAGCAAGTTCTACCTGATATCCTTCGAACTCCAGGTTATCTTTAAGTCCCAACCTCATATTGGGCTCGTCTTCTACAATCAGTATTCGCTTCATAGTTTAGGTTTGTCGTTTACGGTTGGGAACAGCAAACGGAATTTGCTGCCTTTACCTGGCTTGCTTTCCAGCTGCACACTACCTCCGTGGGCTTCCATTATATGTGATACCAGGGTCAGGCCCAAACCTGTTCCCTTGGTATTGTGAACAGATCCTGAGGGTACCCGGTAGAATTTGTCGAATATGTACTTTTGATCCTGAGCGCTGATCCCCAGCCCAAAATCCTGGACTTCCACGAAGGCCCATTGGTCCTGCATCCCTAAGGTAACTTTAATAGTATGGGATTTGTCGCTGTACTTTATAGCATTGTCCAGTAGATTTATGATGGCCTCCGAAACCGCATCTTTATCTGCGGATACCGGAGGCAAGCTTCCATTAGGGTGGAAATCACAACTAAACCCCTGAGATTTCAAATGATACTCGTAGGTATCCAGTATTTCTTTTACAATTTGGGATAAATTGGTTTTCTCCAAGCGGTATTGCACCTTTCCTGCCTCCATTTTGCTAAAGCTTAGGATCTTATTTACAATACCCCCCAGGCGATTGGCCTCTTGACCAATGATATGATAATATTCTTGTCGTTTTTCTTCGGACGGCACTCGGTTCATTTCCAGAGTTTCTGCAAACATACTGATCAGGGCCAGTGGCGTACGTATCTCGTGAGAAACATTGCTGACAAAATCGGACTTGATCTCTGCCAATTTCACTTCCTTCTGAATATTACGGTAAATCAACCACAGACCGAAGATCAATATTGCATTTACTCCCAATAAGATCAATAAGTTGTTAGTGGTTCGTTTCCTAGCCAGAGCCTGGATGGTTTGCCCTTTCAGAACTATACCTAAAGAATAATCTGGTAGTAACCAAAGGGGTTTCTTTTGGGGAGACTCCAGGCGGATGGTATCCGAAACCACTATCTGAGCATTGTCCCGGTCGTTGTAAGCTGAAATGATAAAGTTTTCCTGAGTGACGGCTTGGATCCTTTGCGCTAAATTCTGGGTAATGAACAAACCGGGATCCATCACCAATAAACAGATTTGGTATTCGCTGTCTACGTCCAATAGAAACATTAAACTGCTTTGATCAATTAAACTTCCGGGATTTATTCGCCCCAAAGGCTCTTTTTTGAAATAACCCCCTCGACGGTATGTTTGCAACTTTTTTATAAGGGGCTTTTTTTTCCTGAGACTGTCCTGCAACAATTCAATAATCTCAGGGTCATCCCCCAACAAGGTCGACAGCTTTACCTTTTCCACTGTGGTATCGGCCAGTAAGATATAGGATACCGCTTCATTCTCCTGTAGGAACAGGTCGATTGCCTCTGCGGTAAGGGCACTGTCTTCCACAGCCAACCCTAGATCTCGTCCCCAGGCATCCACCAAGTCTTGTGAATACTGGTTTACTGAGAACAGGATGGCCTCCAGTTGATTATCGTAAATCTCTGTGAGCACCTTTTCATTTTCGTTAAGGTTACTTATTTGATAAGCCGTGAAAAGGATCATGGGCAAGAGCACTACTGCCAGCAATATTAGCAGCAGTTTGTTAATCGATTTTTTCATCCCGTTACAACATATAATATATAGACTGTTTTTCCAGGATATTTGTTACCAAAATCAAGCTATCCACTCTGTGTAGGGTGGTTATACCAACAAATAATAGTGAACGAATTACAAATGCTCCAGGGCGCTGGGGGTAAGCGGCTTTTGGATGAAGTGAATGACGTTAGAGTATATCTTAGTTTGATTGATGTCCTTTTCGTCTCCTGACGATGACAACATAACCACTTTGCATTTATCCGTTTCCGACTGAGAAATACGCTGAAGTTTGTACAAGAATTCATGCCCGTTTAGCAACGGCATTTTAATATCCAGAAATATGATATCCGGGAGTTTGTCCGGTTCAGAAATATGCTCTTCTAAATAACTGAGCGCACCAATACCGGAGCTTTGCACCTGAACGGATCTGGCAAATCCCATTTGCTCCAAAATCCGCCGATTGATAAAATTGTAGGTGTCGTTGTCATCTACCAACATTACCAAATCGTACATCTTCGCTTTTATTTCAGCCATTTAAGGGGGATGGGTGAAAACAAATTTAAAACTAAATAATTTGAATTCCCTAAATGTTTTAGCATAAAAAATCGCAGATGCAATTCGTTTAGGACGGAATAAATATATAGTAGTATAATGGCAAGAAAGTTCGCCAAACCACAGATCTAATCAATTAAATGGCTTCCGGTAAAGAGTGACTCCTTCCCTGGTTCACCTCTTTTAAATAGTCCATTAGAGGCTGAAAATACCCCATCATAGCTTGGGCATTAAGTTCGGAACCTGTTGATTCTTTTAACAAATTCCTCCAATCCATACTTGCTCCGGGCGTCAGGATGGTTTTGAGAAAATCTCCAACTTCTTTACTGCCGAAATAATTGGTGGCGGAGGGATCTTGCTTCAAGATATTAGTTGATATGTGATTGTGCAATTGAAATAGAATAGCATATGACAATGCGTAGTCGTAGTACTGTGCGGCATCATTGTTAATATGAGTTTTAGAGGCAGCATCACAATAAGACTCGTCTCTCTCCGAAGGCGGAACAATACCCTGATATTTTTTTACAAGATCCCACCAAACTCGATTGTATTGATCAACAGTTAATTCGTCTTCGTATAGCTGTTTTTCAAAATTGGTCATTACCCCCGCTGAAAAAGGTATAAACACAACATAATTGAGGGCTTCCTTCAGCAAAAGTTGGACTTGATCGGTTTCGGCATCTGCCGGTATCAATTCCAGTTCTGTTAGGAAGGGTTTTTGCATGGCAGCTAATCCCATCAAACTGCCCACCGCTTCATGAAACGCTCGATTAGCTCCGTCTCGGAGCAATGGGGGTACCTGGGGGTTGGTGTAGGAAATATAGTAGTAGATATGACCCAATTCATGGTGGGTGGTCTCATACCACTCAGCGTTGGGAACTACGCTCATCAAACAACGAACGTCATCCTGGAGGTCCATATGCCATGCCGAAGCGTGATTGTTTTTCTTATAGGCAGCCTCCTCGGGTAAAGGGTATAAGCTGGACTTGGAATAAAAGGATTCCGGTAAGGGATCGAATCCCAGACTAATATAAAAACGCTCGGCCTGCTGCACCAACCAAGAGGGGTCTTTTTCCGCTAAACTCCCATCTAAGTCCAATCCGGACACTTCAAGCATGGAGGACCAATCTTGTCCCCATCTATTGGGAAGCCAATGAGCGGGCAAATACTCGGGCACCGATTGTCCATATTTCTCTGCCAATTCATAACGGGCGTAGGTATGGAGTTCTCGGTAGAGTGGCCATAAATCACTCACCATTTGATCGCATAGATCCAGCATTTCCCGGCTGGTCATTTGGTATTCCGAAACCTGATATGCGAAATAATTATCATAGTCCAGATCCTGAACCGTACGGTTACGCAGATCCTGCAAATTACTTAGTCCCAGCTTTAATGCCGAACCCACCTCCTTACTGGCTTCCCAGGCTTGCAATCTTTGACTCATATCCGTCTGGCTGCGCAGGATCTCATCAATTTCATTGGTGCTGACGCTTTTACCGGCAATTTGAAAATCAAAACCAAATAGTTTTTCAGTCTGTGCATTTTCCGCGGCAATTCGTTTCTTGACAAGATCGGCCACTGTAGCAGGATTGTTAGCAGCTTCGTAGAGGATGGCCTCCAACTGGCGGCGCTGGATATCGGTCAAGGATTCATTACGCAGAAAATTTTTGGCGCTTTCTATATTTTCGATACTACCCGTAAAAGCCTTAATGGCTTCTCCCGCCTTTTGTGAACGATGCGAATTAGTGGTATCTCCCGCCACAATCCTGGTATTTGAGATCCATTGAGCCTCAGAATTTTCCAAATAAAGCGGAAGCCAACTTTCCTGGTATGCGCTCAAATACTGATCGGGGCCCTCGGATTGAGAAGTTTGCTCGGTACAAGAAGTAGGAATCAAGAGGCCTAAAAAGCAGCCATAAATAAGTGGTAGTTTCATGGTTACTCTACTTTTAAAGATCTTTTCATGTTGCGAAGATGATTTAAGAGCGCTTCATCCCGGGTAGGTGCAGCGTCCCATTCATCGCCTAAGTAAATGTCTCCGGATATAATGTGTCTCATGTAAAATTTGTAGACCATTCTTGAGGTCTGTGATGAAGAATCTTGAAAATCCAATAAATCCTTCACTGAGGACTCCGGAGCATAAAGGTATAAGAGAAGGTAGTGAAATCCTGCCTGGCGCAGCAGGTCTTCACCTCGCTGATAATTGACAAAGTCATATTGAAAAGGATAATCCTGGAAGATGGCTTTTAACTGCAGGTTGTCAGCGCTTTGCAGATCCTGGGGATTGTCGTCGCCAGAAATCGGTATGGCCAACTTGTCCAGTTTCAGATCCGGCTGGTAACTTTCAAATCTGTTATTAGTAAAGATTGGGGTGTCCGTAAAGAACTCCGGGCTTTCGACAACCAGGAAATTCCCCAGCTCTAATCCCCGGCTACGCACCGCTAGGGACAACCCTTCTAACACTTCAGAGAACTCAGTTGCGGAGCCATGCCAGGTTTCAGCTTTCACATCCAAGAACGCCGGATCTTTTGTGGTGGGCACAATGGTTAGAGCGTACTTATTCTGGTCCAATTCCACTAATACGATTTGCGAGATATCCCGGGTTGTCAGTATTTCCATATAGGAGCGGGTGGCATCAATCCCCGAATTTAGGTCCTGCCATTGGTAGTAGGCCACCGCATCAATTTTAAGCTCCGCCAGTGTGCTGTGTGTTTCCTGGGCCAGCTTTTTCCAATAGTTGTGGCTGTCGGTAGTGGTAGGCGGCACCTTTAGGAATACTGCCGTACGTGATGACAGCAAGTCTTCAGGGAGTGTAGAACCTTGCTTGATATTCAAATAGGCAATTTCCAGGGAAGTTTGGGCCCACCCCAAAAGTGGGAATAGACACATTATTAGAAATATTACCGCTCGAGGCATTTAAGCAGAATTTGGTCAAAAATACAATAAATACCGATTTAAGAACGCTGGGCTTTTAAAATATTGAAAAAGTGTCTAAAATAATCTGGATTAAATTTACTACCGTCATGCAGATCTATGAGGTCAATCAATATTTTGGGAACCTAGACATCTATTTGCTGGATCAAATCCTGAAAGGGCGATTTCATCCTTCTATGAAAGTATTGGATGCAGGATGTGGTGAAGGCCGAAATCTCACATATTTCCTAAACAGTGGGTATGAAGTATGGGGCATAGATCAGAGCCCTGAAGCCATCCGAATCCTAAAATTTCTGGCGGCATCCAGGCGTCCCGATCTGGATGAGGGTCATTTTGTTACCGGATTGATTGAAAACATGCCCTACCAAAACCAGGAGTTCGACCTGGTAATTGCCAGTGCTGTGCTGCATTTTGCCCTTGACCACCAGCACTTCCAAAAGATGTTTCAGGATCTGGTAAGATGCTTGAAACCTTCCGGGATCCTATTTATACGCATGACCAGCAATATAGGGTTAACCTTTGATCCCCAGGCTTTGGGTGCAGGCCGGTTCCTGCTTCCGGATGGCACTGAACGATACTTGTTGGAGAAATCTATGCTCGATCAAATAATGGAGAAATACCATATGGAATATCTTGAACCTCTTAAGACTGTGCATGTAGCAGAGCTAAGAAGCATGTCCACTTTGGTCCTAAGTAAAACTGCTCTATAAGGGTCTTATTTGGTTCTAGGTGGGGTATTGCGTATATTTTGTGCAAATCAAGAAAACACATGGAACAGACCAATCAACCTATCGACCTTGTTAACAATCCCGAATCTGCCCCTGTGGAATATGCGGGGTTTCTAATGCGCTTATTGGCATACATCATCGATGCCATCATCCTCTCATTTGCTCTGGGAATATTTTGGGTGATCCTGATGGCAGTGTTAGGGGTGGGAACGGATGCGTTCGCCGATTTTGACGACCCCGAAAATTTTGCCGCTGAAATGATGGCTGGATCGCTGATTTTTGCCGCATCCATAGGCTCCGTGGTAGTGGTTTGGTTGTACTATGCTTTAATGGAATCCGGTAAAAACCAGGCCACGTTGGGGAAAATGGTGTTGAACCTAAAAGTAACGGATATGAACGGCGGGCCCATATCTTTTGGCCGGGCCACTGGCCGGTATTTCGGTAAGATCATATCAGGAGCTATCCTGTACATCGGTTACATTATGATCGCCTTTACAGATAAACAGCAAGGACTGCATGATATGATTGCTAACTGCTTGGTGGTGAAAAAATAATTACCAGCTGCCACCGGCACCGCCGCCGCCGAAACTGCCGCCGCTAAAGCCGCCAAAGCCACCACCACCGCCGCCGCCAAAACTACCGCGGCCACCGCTGAAGTCGCTCCAAGTACTGGATCCCCGGTACGGGCCCATATAGGTACGGCTGTCGGGATCATAGTAGCTACCCCCTCCTCGGTTTCCTCTAGAGATCAAGAACAGCACCAGTAGGAAAAATCCGAATAAGAGCAAGAGCGGCCAGATGGAAATGCTTTCATCCAATTGTTCCGGGGCAAACTGCCCGCTCAGCAGGCCCATTAAGATATTGGTGGCTTGATCCAGCCCCCGGTAATAATCCTCGTTTCTAAAATTGGGCTTGACGGTCTTTTCGATGATGCGTTTGGCTACCACATCCGGAACATAGGGTTCCAATCCGTAGCCTGTGGCGATAAAGATGCGGCGCTCGTTGGGGGCCACTAAGATCAGCAATCCGTTGTCCGTACCTTGTTGTCCTATACCCCACTTCTCCGCAAGCTGAAAACTATAATCTGAAGCGGGATAGTCGTGTAAACTAGCGACCGTAACTATGGCAATTTGAGTACTGGTGGAGTCGTTATAAGCAACCAGTTTAAGCTCCAACAACTGTCGTTCATTATTTGACAAGATTTCAGCAAAATCATTGACTAGGCTGGGTGGGATGGGACGGTCGGGAAACTCCTGGGCATAAACACTACCCACCAGAAATAACATCACCCCCCAACTTAATCCTTTAATCCCCATAGCTGATATCATCGGGAAGCTCGTTAGTGTCGTCAGGCCGGTATGGGAAATGCTGCTTAAGCACCATGCCTACTTTGTGTATAGCTTTCACAATACCTTCAGTAAAATGTGAAGACTGAAAATGGTGAGCCAAGATCTGCTTTTCCTCGTGCCAGAAATTCGGTCCCACTTTGGCATTGATGCCGGCGTCGCCGATGATGGCAAACTTGTGATCATGACAGGCAATATAGATCAGTACACCATTGCGTTGACGGGTCTGATGCATATGCAAATTGGCAAAAACCTCCACACTGCGATCCAGTACCTCGATGGGACAATGCTTCTCGATGTGTACTCGTATCTCACCACTGGTATCGGATTCTGCCTCTCCAATGGAAGTAACTATACGGTCTTCATCTAATTGAAGCAGGAACTCTTCCATTAATCACCAAAGTCAACTTCAGGGGCCTCTTCAGCACCAGGGGCTGACTCAAACTGTCCTTTCTTCTCAAAGCCAAACCATCCGGCGTATATAAGCTGTGGAAACTGACGGATATAAGTGTTGTGGCCTTGGACTGATTCAATGAATTTTCTTCTTTCCACTGAAATGCGGTTTTCAGTTCCTTCCAACTGGGCCTGTAAATCCAAAAAGTTCTGGTTGGATTTAATATCAGGATACCTTTCTACGGTGACCAGCAACCGGGATAGGGCGGAACTCAAACCATCCTGAGCTTGTTGGAATCTGGCAATATTTTCCGGAGTGAGGTTGTTTGCGTCGATGGTAGTGGAAGTAGCCTTCGATCGGGCCTCAATAACCTCTGTCAGAATTTCTTTTTCAGTTTCTGCCGCACCCTTTACAGTATTAACCAGGTTGGGAATTAGATCGGCTCTTCTTTGGTAGGCGTTTTCAACCTGTGCCCATTGACTGGTAACGGCTTCATCAAGACTTACCATCTTATTATAGCCACAAGATGATGCCAGAGGGGCTATCAGCAAAAGTGTCCAGATCTTTGTAAGTACTCTCATAATCTAAATGTATTGTAATCAAGCCGAAAAGTTAAACAATTGTAATAAGCTAGGCTCGCAGAAAATGATTTTTCTCCATTTCTCCCTTAGCAAACCTGTAAAATTTCCTTGTATAACTCTTAGGTGTACTGTTTCCAGACGTTTTCAAATATTAAACCCTACGATCTTTTCTATATTAAAGATTCCCTTAAATGGAGCCCGGATACCTCCAAAGGGGATTTATAAAATGAAAATGTTGCGATATAAGGAACTAATTTCTGAAACCTTGATCAACCCATTCGATCATCCTTATGTAATAATAAATAAGGAAATGGAGATATTGGGGCATCATGGTGTGGAGGGCAATCCCGTGTTCAGTTTGAAACTGGAAGAAGGATTGTCTCTTACGGAAATCGTGCACCCTGAAATTCGGTCTACTGTTGTTGACGCTTTGGAAGACGCCATCCGTGGATCTAAACAATCGGGAACATTCAAAGAATTATCCGGTGGTTACCTTACCCGAGTGCAAGTGGTAGCTGCTCCTTTCGAAGTACACGACAACCGGTACATTTGCTTTTTCGAAACGATCTTTTCCAAAGAGCTATCCGCTAGTTTTGAAAAATCCAATGGTTCTGATAAAGGAGACGGTCAGCAGTCCCAATCCATTTTTACCAAAGCGTTCCATACTGCCCCTATACCCTTGGCCATAGTGCAAATTGAAAATTGTATTATGCTGGATGTGAACGATGCGTTTGTTGAAATTTCTGGATTCACCAAAGATCAGCTCCAGGGAGCTAGTGCCTTGAAGCTCGGTTTTTTTCAAAGTGACCGAGACCCCGTACGTATTAATCAGCTTTTGAAAGAAAGGAAGAGTGTACATAACTACCAGGTCAGCTTTATTTTGAAAAATGGTCATGAGATAAAAACCATACTAAATCTGGATCTGGTAGACTTCAATGGAGAGCAATGTGTGTTGGCTATCATCCAAGACATAACAGAAATAAAGCGCACTCAGGCCAAATTAAGAGAAAATGAACATTTGCTCATTTCTATCAATGAAAATCTCAATGAAGGGATCTATCGCAGTACGCCTGAAGATGGGTTCGTCTATGTCAACAAGGCCTTTGCCCGAATGTTTGGCCTTAGCCTGGAAGAGGCCATGATCACTAATCCTGAACAGCTCTATGCCAATGAAGATGACCGGGCCAGGATCAAAAAGCAATTGGCTACAGATGGTTTTCTAAAGAATGAGCAGATCGAGTTCCGGCGGTCCAATGGAGAAATATTTTGGGGGTATTTAAGCACTTTGCTGACCAGCGATGAAAATGGCAACCTTATCTACGACGGAGCCATCGTGGACATTTCCGATATCAAGAGGTCCAAAGTCTTACTGCATGAAAGGAACAGTGAGCTTAAGAAGATCAATGCGGAGTTGGATCGTTTTGTATATAGCGCTTCCCACGATCTCAGAGCCCCACTAACTTCACTATTGGGCTTGGTTAACATTGCCTTGCTGGAGGCAAATAATGAAAAAGTGGTCAGTTATCTGGAAATGATGAAGGGGAGTGTGAACAAATTAGACAGTCTGATTTCAGATATCATCAATGTATCCCGCAACGCGCGCCAAGGGCTGCATGCAGAATCAGTAGACTTCAAGGAGCTGGCTGAGGAAACCATCGAACATTTAAAATACTTACCTTCTGCTGACAGTATACGGACAGAGATCCATGTGAGTGATAGCCAGGAATTCCGTTCCGACCCTAAAAGGCTTCGCATACTGTTGAATAATCTGATATCCAATGCCTTCAGATATCATGACCCCCATAAAGCCGATCCTTATTTGAAGATGTTTGTGGAAATAAAGGATGGCCGCGCCCATATTACTATCATCGACAACGGTAAGGGAATTGACCCGGACCACATCGAGAGTATTTTTGAAATGTTTTTCCGAGCCACTACGGAAGCCGAAGGCTCCGGATTAGGTTTGTACATCGTTAAGGAAACGGTGGAGAAATTGCACGGAACCATAGAAGTAGAATCTAAACTGGGCGAAGGATCTACCTTTAAATTGTCTCTTCCTAATTTGCGCTAACCGGACGGCCAAAAGCGGTACAAACCAAACGTCGTGATCCTCCGTGGTCCCGATGTTCGCATAAGTAAATACCCTGCCAAGTTCCTAAGGATAACCTTCCTGCAGTTAGTGGTATCATGACCTGACACCCTAAGAGTGCCGCTTTTATATGGGCGGGCATATCATCGGAACCTTCATAGTTATGTTTGTAATAGGGCATATTTTCCGGCACCATTTTATTAAAATGACTTTCGAAATCTTGCCGGACTGTCGGATCGGCATTCTCGTTAATGCATAAGCTGGCAGAAGTGTGTTTTATGAAAACCTGAACGAATCCTGACTGTATGTTAGCTATCTCCGGGAAATGAGAGACGATTTGAGGAGTGATCAAATGAAATCCCCGGGGTAATGCGGTTAAAGTGATCTCTTTTTGGTAAAATTCCATGATTTGAAAGTGGTCAAATAATAAATGCAATTTAGCAAGCCAGCGAAACACCTGCAATTATAGTAGCGGCTCCATGATAAAGAAGATATACCAAAGTGCCCTTTACCGACAGGCCCTACATCTGATATGTCGCAGCGGAGTATGGTTTGTTGATATCCCCCGAACCAGTTCCAGTAGTATTCGGGTGGCGCTGCAACTTCAGCTCGGCAAATCTTACGGTAAGTCCGATCTATTGGAATCGGCTCATAACCTAAAGTATCAAGCTATTCCCAGTCATTTGTCGGCCCGGGATATGCAGCAGCGGGTGGGAGAGAAATGTTGGCAAAAACTATATACTTTCTCTATTGTGCGTAATCCCTGGGACCGGATGTGGTCAATGTACCGTTATCGCAGAACTTGTGGAGAACTTCCACCAAGCATGAGCTTTGAGCACTATTTAGCACTGTTTTTTGAAGAGCCCAGCCATCATAAATTGTCACCCTATAGTTACCATGGGCATTATTATCAATGTGCCGACTACCTTATGGATATTGACGGACACATAATGGTAGATTTTGTAGCCCGCTATGAGCATAGGCAACATGATCTTCAAAAAATTGCCGCTGCCACTGGTTTGAAGGACTTAACCGGCCTACACCTGAATAGCTTAGGGGACAACAGTTTATATCGACAGCACTACAACCACACTACCAGAGAAATGGTAACACGATGGGCAGATAAGGATATCCAGCTTTTCAACTATCAATTCTGATTTACTCTATTCTTTCATAAGCTCCCAAGTCCGGTTGTGCGTCGCGGTCGTTACCTAAAATATCCCGGTTGATCATCAAATCGATTCCTTGATCTTTGGCGGGGCTTAAGGTATCTAATCGGTAGTCGAAGTTGAAAGGGTCTACAAAGGCTGGAAAATCCGGATCAGTATTTAATATGTTGTTGTTAATATCGAAAAGGGGGTTACTGGATCTCAACATTGAGTTTTGCAAGAAGAGGTCACTTATTACACCTCCGGCAGAATCCAAGATCAGCTCTTCACTGTCTTGATGGTCACCCCAAATAATACTATTTTGGATTCTGACATATAGGTCTTCAATTAATGCACTGCCATCGCTTAAGGTGAGGTTGTCCGTAAAGATTGCGGCAGGCTGTTCACTGAACTGTCCTATCGAGTAGTTACCAATAGTACAGTGTTGGTATTGATAATGACCGCCGGCAAAATGTGCAATTCCAAAGTCAACACAATTATCCACTACTGTATTATATGCCATAATATCGGAGGTAAAAGCTAAAATCCCAAAGGTCGACATGTTCTCTACCACGCTGTTTCCTAAAATCAGATCGGGGATAGTGTCACTATCGGGAGTCCCAATACGGAGCCCGAACTCCGCGTTTCGAATCAAAGTATGCTGAAGATTGTTGTCCTTGCTTCCCTGTAGAAATATAATGCCGATCCATTGCCCAGGAGCGTCCTCAATGTCAAGACGGACATTCCTTATGGTCACTGGCTCTTCGGCTGAACCGCTAATTTCCAAGGTCCCCCCCACCAAAATGGCCGCATTTTGATTGACAAAAACCTCTGTACCGGCTTCAATGGTCAAGGTGCATAGAGAATCCACCAATACCGAACCGTATAAGACGTAAGGCTTATCGCTGGTCCATATGGTATTGCACAGCAATACACTGTCCGATCTAAAGAAATTGGCCTCCTGGCCCCATGCAACCACATTTACTTGTTGCAGGTTGCCATTGGTCAGAAACTGCACAACGTCCTCCACCAAAAAGGGAGTGTTCTCGCCTCTGGAAGGAATAGTAGCAGTCACCAGCACCAGAAGACTGTCTTCTCCCAATATGATTTGGTCCTGAAAAGACTCCGCTTGTATACCGTTGATGGTAAGAGAAAAAGAGGAACTTAAACCCTCTTGCAGATCAATACTGGAAACATTTACCGCGTTCTTCTGGGGGTTAAATACCCTAAACCGTCGAGTGAGACTGATGGTATCGGTGAATAACGTATCAAAAAAAAGGGTATCGACAGAGAAGGACAACATGGCCTGAGGATCCGGGGTGATGTCCTCCTCCTGCAAGGTACAGTGGGAGATTAATGCGCCCAGGACTATCAATACAATAAAAATAGAATTTCTCACTGCAGCATTTAGTCAGTGCCTTCTTTCAATCTCTCGGCATTTTCTGCAATTCGCAGTTGTTCAATAAAATCTCCTATTTCTCCGTCCATTACTGTAGGTAAATTATGAACAGAATACCCGATACGGTGATCGGTAACCCGACCTTGTGGGTAATTATAGGTACGGATCTTATCGGATCGGTCTCCACTGCCGACCATGGAACGCCGCTGGGCTCCCACCTCCTCCTGATGTTTCTGCAGCTCAATTTCATATAAACGGGATCTCAACACTTTAAGGGCTTTATCGAGGTTTTTCAGTTGGGATTTTTCATCCTGGCAAGAAACCACCAAACCCGTGGGGATATGGGTTAGCCGTACTGCCGAATAGGTAGTATTTACACTTTGTCCGCCTGGACCGGATGAACAAAATGTATCTTTCCTGATATCGTTCATATTGATTTCGACATCAACCTCATCCATTTCCGGCAATACCGCAACACTGGCCGCTGAGGTGTGTACCCGGCCCTGAGTTTCTGTTGTCGGTACTCGTTGTACTCGATGAACACCCGATTCGTATTTTAGCTTGCCGTAAACATCTGCCCCGGAGACCATACTAATGATCTCTTTATAACCGCCACTGGTGCCTTCGGTGAGATCCAAAACCTCCAGTTTCCAGCCCGATTTCTCCGCAAATCTTTGATAGAGTCTAAACAAGTCACCTGCAAAAATGGCCGCTTCATCACCGCCGGTTCCTGCCCTTATTTCCAGGACCGCATTTTTACCATCATTGGGGTCTTTCGGTATAAGTAACTGTTTTAATTCTTCTTCCAGCCGCTCTTGTCGGGGCTGCAAGTCGTCCAATTCAGCTTTAGCCATTTCCTTGAATTCCGGATCTTTCTCTGTTGACAACAGTTCTTTAGCACCTTTAATATCGCTGAGGACCTTTAGGTATTCATGATACTTGGTAACGATCTTATCCAAATCCTTATACTCCTTCGACAATTTCGAGTACCTTTTCATATCGGAGGTGGCATCGGGTTGTACGATTAATTGACCTACCTCTTCAAACCTTGATTCAATTGCTTCTAACTTTTCCAGCATAGCGATCTTTAGATGAAACAAAATTAACAAATGTTTTTGAATGCGACCGGCAGAAGGTTCTTTGATAATTTTTCCGGTTAATAGAGGGTTTTGTAATTTTGGCTATGCGCTTATCCTTTATCTTCCCATTAGCCGTGCTTTTTCTTTCAGGAGGGTGCGGCGATCTTTCCGAACAAAAAGCCAATCACCAGAAACTTCGGGAGGGGCTGAAGCGACATGAAGTTATTCGAGCTACCGAAAATGATATAATCACCATCGCTTATCAGCGGGGCGACAGCATTGTACGGTATTTAAATGCCGTAGACCATTTGGACTCTGCTCTATGGTCGTCAACTGCAGGCCGCCGCTACATCGATTCTTTAAATCAAGTCTATGAGCAGCTTGCTGTGTCAATAATAACCCGGCAAACCCGAGACGTTTCAGAATTGGAGCAGCAACTACTGGAGGCTTATGAATACAGTTTCTCACAAGGTCAGGATCTTGCTAGCAATGTTCAGATCACAGATGATCAAGTTCTTTATACCGCACCGGTAATTCTTCAGGAGCAGTTCCATGGAATGTGGAGCATTTGGCAGAGCAAGAGTGGGATCATATTGGAGCTGGGAGAATAGAGATTGGAGATTGAAGTTCCTAGAGAGGTGATTTACGATCTAACTAACTTCACTAATCACCATTGGATAATCCATTGTTTTTAATCGCATATATGCTTATACCGAAAACAATCCATGGTATGATCGTTCACTACCCCTACCGCCTGTAAATAAGCATATATGATGGTAGACCCCACAAATTTGAACCCTCTCTTTTTGAGGTCTTTACTAATGGTATCAGAAAGTGCAGTGCTGGCGGGAATGTCCGACATTTTCTTGAAGTTATTGGTTACTGGCTTTCCGCCCACGAAGTCCCACAGATAATTACTGAAACTACCATGAGATTTCCGGATATTTATAAATTGCTGGGCGTTGGTCACTGTCGATCGAATCTTCAACTGGTTGCGCACGATCCCAGGATCTTGCATAAGTTTTTGAATCCTGCCTTCCTGGTACTTGGCTACTTTTTCAAAATCCCAGTGAGCAAAAGCCTTAGCATAACCGGCTCGCTTTTTTAAGATAGTGCTCCAGCTCAGGCCAGCTTGTGCTCCCTCCAGGATAAGGAACTCGAAAAGTACATGATCATCATAAACGGGAACGCCCCATTCTTTGTCGTGATATTCCACATACTCCGAGGAGCTATCGCCAACCCATGCGCAACGTTTTTTATCTTTTGCCATAGTCAATGAACGTAACTTCCAGCATTAATGTCAATTGTAGCCCCTGTGGCATGATTGGCCTGACCACTGGCCAGAAAAGCAATAGTGGGGGCCACATCTTCAGGCTGGGTGAGTTTGTCCAAGGCGATATCGCTCACCACTCGATCTTCACCATACTGGTCAATAAAATCCTGGGCCATATCGGTCCTCACAAATCCCGGAGCCACATTAAATGCAATTATGCCCTCTTTTCCATAGGCTCGTGCCAAGGATCTGGTGAGGCTAACTAAGCCTCCCTTGGAAGCAGCATAAGCCAGGTATTCCGGAGTATCACCCCTGAATGCTGCCCGGGAGGAGATATTAATTATGATCCCTTTCTGTTGTGCTTGAAAAACCGGAATAGCTTTCTTGCACAACAAAGCGGCAGAAGCGAGATTGACCTGAAGCGTGTGCTCCCAGTTTCTGAGCCAGTCCAAATCGGTAGATGTCAACGGTGAGTAGGTGGCTAGTCCAGCATTATTGATCAAAACATCTAGCCCGTCCAATGTATCCATAACCTCTTGGAATAATTGTGCTACTTGTACCGGTTGGTTAAAATCGGCTTTGAACAGGTGAATTTCAGGGTCCGAAACCTGGGCTAATGCTTTGGCAGCCTGCTCATTTTTTTGATAGTGGGCAGCCACCCTGGCTCCAGATTGCTGTAGTTGAAGAGCAATTGCTTTGCCAATCCCCCGACTGGCCCCGGTAACCAGAATACGCTTATTTGTGAGATCTATCTTCATAGGCAGCAGGCCAATGTAAACAAAAAAAGGTTAAATATTATCGGATTTATCCCGCATGTTAAACTCTACCAGTATATTAAGAGAAACAAAAATAATTTCCATATGAAATCACTAATTATGGTCCCTGCTTTGATTTGGGGGATCTGCTCTGTCTGTAATGCACAAAATGGCCAAGAATTCGATTTCTGGGTTGGCCAGTGGGATCTTACCTGGGACCTGGGTGAAGGTAAAGTTGGTCACGGTGTCAATAACATTGTTAAGACGCTGGATGGAAAGGTGATCCAAGAGAATTTCGAAGCCACTGATGCCGGCCAAAACACAGGTTTCAAAGGTACCAGTATTTCAGTATTCAATCCCAATACTAAAACCTGGCACCAAGCCTGGGCCGATAACCAGGGTGGATATTTCAATTTTACAGGAGAAGTTGATGACAACCGCCGCATCTTTAAAACCCAGTCGTTTTCCCAAGGTGACAAAACCATTGTATTGAGAATGGTATTCTATGATATCCAGGAAGATTCCTTTACCTGGGATTGGGAACGTTCCGATAACAATGGTGAAAGCTGGTCGCTACAATGGCGCATTAATTATAAGAGGGCTGATTGAGAGGGCACCATTATCCACCGATGTTACAGATTTAGGAATAACTTTATAAGATTGGTGAGGGATCATAATTAAGAATAATTCAAAGATCAATTTTTTCGGCAATCCCGATACTTGATACCGTAAGTTCGTAAATTAAAAATGGGTGGGCGGGGGGTTCCCCACATAAGTTCCTTCCAAAATCCGTCATTCTTAAACGGCTAATCAGCGCCAGATCATTCCTTCCCCAACATCCGCCAATCAAGCACCATTTTGTAATAATTTTAAAGGGCATCGCACTCCGCTAAAATCTTAAACCTGAAAAAAGTGGAAGGTCCAGCCTATTGATAAATTAAAAAAAATGACCACATGGTGCAACTTTTTGGGTCACTGCTGCATCCTTATGATACAACTGGAGCCAATAAAAGACTATGACCCGCAAAATCAGCATCGACGGCATCATTTTTCACGTAGAACCTGTGGGATTTGAAATACTGCGAGCCTACCTGGATGCCTGGGACCAAGGAAACGCCCACCGTAAAGCTCAGTGGGAGGAACAAGCAGCAGAATATCTTTTGCAAAAACTTAGGGATGGTAAAAGTGTAACCACTGCCGAAGATGTAAAGGGTCTCACAGAAATTCTTAAGGAAGTTCCCTTCAAAGCAGATCCCGAAGCTACTACCAACAGGAACGGATATTCCTCTAAATCAAAATTCGGCCAGTACATTACTCAGATTGCGATGGGCCTGTGGTAGGATTGAAAGCCTTTTTCTTTTTCCTAAATATTTTACTAAGTATATAAGAGCACAGCATTAACACTAGTATTGCTGCAATCACTGGAATAAAAATAGCCATTAAGGTCAATGAAAAGCTTCCCCCAGTTTCAGCAGTGGCAATTAAAGGATTGCCTAAGCCTCCGGTGGTGGTACTGGAAACCAATCTGGTGGTAGAACCCGTGCCTTTTATCAATCCGGCCGTCCCCCCTCCTGCTATCACTGCTAAAGTCCATTTGATCCAAGGCTCCATCTCAACCATGGCCGACGCCATTACCAGGGTGCCGCAAATCATGGCCAGCGGGGTGGTTATGGTATCCAGCAAATTATCGAACCAAGGAATATAATAGGATAATACCTCCAATAGAGTAGCTGTAATGAAAAGCACTAGGGCCGGAGTACTCCCTATCCATTCGAATCCGCTGCTAAGCTCCATCACCCCCCAGCGTTGAGCCAAGGAAATAATTAAAAAGGGCAAGAAAATGCGAAATCCTACAGCCGCAGCCAAACCGATACCCAGAAAAATACTGATCAGCCATTCCATGGGAATAAATATACTGAAAATTGCTATATAGACTATTCCGGGAACAGACTGGCATCAAGACCGGGAATGATCCGCAGGGCGTTTTTATAGTATACTTTCTTTAATACCTCGTCAGGAAGATCCAACCCGTACATTTTCCAATAGGCATGGTATTTTTTATAGTAGGGAAAATATTCGTCGGCCGATTCCAAAACTCTAAAGTAGGTGTGGTATTCTGGGGGATTCCAAGAGTCCTTTCCAAACATGATGCGGTCCTGATAGTTGATGAAAAACTCTCGACCATATCTGGGCTGCCTGCCCAACTCTGCGATTACCGCGCCAAATTCTACCATCATGTTGGGATATTGATCCAAAAGTCCTGACAGTTTCTTAAGATCGTTGGCATACCAACCGAAATGGGCATTAATAAAGGTGGTTTCAGGATGCTTGCTGAATACATGATGCTGTTCGGCAATAAGCTGTTCCCAGGGAACAGGATCGGTATCGGACCGCTTACGATTAGGGCGCAGTTTCAATTCCAACCACCTTTCATTATTTGCGTCGTGGTCCTGCCAGAAGGGTGCAGGGTCCGCCGAGTGGATTAAAACAGGAATTCCCAATTCGCCACACTTAGCCCAAACCGGATCTATGCGAGGATCGTCAATGGCTATTCTATTGCCCGAAGCGTCAGTGTTCCTTAAACCCAAGCTCTTGTATATTTTCAGCCCTTTGGCTCCCTTTGCCACGTCCTCCTCAAGTTGTTTGGCAGTCCTTTTGGCCCAGCCGGGATCATCAATCCCTTGGAAGCTGACATTGGTAAAAATTACTAATCGGCCGGTGTTTCCGGATTGTCTGATATTGTTTAGCGCCCCGTCCAGGTGGGTGGTTTCTCCCCTGCCCCTACCACTCAAGTTTACCATTATCCCCATGTTTATTTCGTCCATCTGAGCCACCAGCGCCTTTAAATCCTGTGAGGGCATGCGAAACTGGTGATTATGCACATCAATAAAAGGATACTTGGCCCGGGTAATGGGATGTTCCGGAACTACCAAAGTAGAAGGTGGATTATATTCTTCAAAGGTAAGATCCTTGCTGCCGTTTTGGGCAAATAACACTGCTGGTAAGCAGAGCGTGAGAGTGAAAAGCAGGTATTTCATAGAAAATATATGTACTAATACGTGTGAGCAGAAGGTTAAGTTTTCCCAAAAGTCAGACCTTGGAGTTTATACCCTGGGATTACTTTCTTTCGAAAGATAACGTCCTGAGAAATATTAATTAAACCTTTTGCTATTCAATTTGTCTAAAAAGTTAGTGTGTCACTAACTATGTAGATCCCTAAAATTCCCGCTATGGACAAAAAGTCTACTATTACCTTACCTCAGCCACCTCGTCCAGAATCTACGGAGATAGCTCTAAATGAATTTATGAATGCCCAACTGCCCCTGTCAGAAAACCTGGAAGGGGGGCTAGAACCTTTTGGTGGTACCTGGGACTATAAGCAAGCTGCTCACTTGATTAGGAGAGCCATGTTCGGTGGTCGAAGAGCGGATGTCGATCAAGCACTTGCTATGGGCTTGGACTCCGCAGTAGCGGCGCTACTCGATGATTCCGAAATGCTGCCTGATCCACCGGTAAATATATTTAACGATCCAGAGGACGATGTTCCTTTGGGAGAAACTTTCGTTTTCAGCCCCTATAACCCCAACTACGACGGTCGTCGAAGGTCTGTTACCAAAGCCTGGTGGACAGGTTTAATGCTCAATCAATCGTTCTCACTGCGAGAAAAAATGACCTTGTTCTGGCATAATCACTTTGTCACGGAGTCGAACGTGGTAAGGGACTCGAGGTATCTCTACAAATACCTCACACTTCTTAGGGAAAACGCCCTGGGCAACTTTAAAAGCTTAGTGCAACAGGTTACCCTGGACCCTGCCATGTTGCGATACCTAAATGGCAACGAAAATGTAGCCAGCGCTCCCAATGAAAATTATGCCCGCGAACTTTTCGAATTGTTTACCATCGGCAAAGGGCCCACAATTGCTCCAGGGAATTATACGAACTTCACGGAGCAAGATGTGGTGGAAGCTGCGCGGGTTTTAACGGGATGGAGGGACCGCCGGTTCTTTATAGATGCCACATTTCAAAGTGGACAACACGACACCGGTGTGAAACAATTTTCTGATAGTTTTAACAGTCAACAGATAAGCAATAACGAGGCTAACGAATATCTGGATCTGATTGATATGATTTTTCAACAACCCGAAACTGCCCGTTTTATCTGTCGGAAATTGTATCGCTGGTTTGTTTATTATGTAATTGACGAGCCCACCGAGGCCAACATTATTGAGCCGCTTTCCCAAATCATGATTGCCAACAATTATGAAGTGAAACCGGTATTGGAAGCCTTATTTAAAAGCGCTCATTTTCATAATACCTTGACCATAGGGGTTCAAATCAAGAACCCTATTGAATTTACTATTGGCCTTTTCCGTCAGCATGAAATAGAGTTCCCCTCTAGTGATGACTTTGTGGAACAGCATATCATGTGGTACATCTATGTGTACTTTGAGGCCGCGCTCCAACAAATGGATCTGGGGGATCCCCCTAACGTGGCCGGCTGGGCAGCTTATTATCAAGTGCCTCAATTTCAACAATTATGGGTTAATTCTGTTACCATCCCTAACCGGGCCAGATTTACAGATAACATTAGCTCTTTTGGTCTGCCCTACGAAGGATTTTTCTCCTACCTGGACCCAATACCAATGGCCATGTCTACCTCAAATTCATTGGATCCCAATACACTGATTGCTGAGATCGCGGAGATGCTCTTTCCCTTAAAACTCACTCCCTTTCAATTGGATTTTCTAAAGGAGGCGTTAATCCCCGGGTTGCCGGATTTTGAATGGACAGTAGAGTGGGGTGATTATTTGGCTGATCCAGAGGATCAAGATAAGCTTATCGCAGTCAGTACCAAGCTACGTGCGCTTTTGCGAACCATGTTTTCCTTGGGTGAATACCACCTATCTTAAATCGAAGGCTTATGAAACGTAGAACGTTCTTTAAAAGAAGCATGCCCTTAACCCTTCCCTTGTGGGTGGGCGGATTTCCTATCAATGTCTCAGGACACTCGCTTTTCGATTCCTTGGCCGCTACTGCCGGTGAAACGGATAGAGTACTGGTGCTAATACAATTAAATGGGGGAAATGATGGCCTTAACACTATTATACCGCTTGACCAATACCAAAACTTAAGTAAGGTGCGTACGAACGTTCTCATCCCGGAAAATCAAGTGCTGAGTCTTAATGGCAAACTTGGCTTGCATCCCAGCATGACCGGTATGTTGGAACTTTCTAACCAGGACAAACTTTGCATAGTTCAAAGTGTGGGATACCCTAATCCGAATTTATCACATTTTCGATCCACGGATATTTGGACTTCGGCCAGTTCGGCGGAGGAGATCGTGAATTCAGGGTGGCTGGGGCGCTATCTCGAACAAAAATTTGAAGGCTTCCCTGAGGGGTATCCTAATGAAGAAATGCCAGACCCACTTTCATTAACTATTGGTCCTATCGTTAGCACCACCTGTCAGGGTCCTGTTAATAATATGGGACTGGCGATTACCAGCACGGAAGCCTTTTCACAATTACTCACCGGGGGGGTGGATGAAGCACCCGATACCCCTGCAGGACATGAGCTGATCTATGTACGACAGATCATCCAACAAACTCAGGTCTACCTGGAAACCATTCAAAATGCTGCCTCAAAAGCCAGTAATTTGAGCTCTTTCTATCCGGAACCTGGGCAAAACAATTTAGCCGATCAATTGAAGATTGTGGCTCAGTTGATTGCCGGTGGTCTGCAAACCAAGGTGTATATAGTGAATATCGGTGGATTCGATACCCACGCCAATCAAGTGGATCAAGGAAATTCATTGCAAGGAGCTCATGCTGATTTACTCAATAGGTTGTCCGAGGCAGTTTTTGCTTTTCAGGACGACCTGGAAAAATTAGGGGTAGAAGATCAGGTTTTGGGAATGACCTTTTCAGAATTTGGAAGACGTATTGGTTCTAATAGCAGCTTTGGAACAGATCATGGAGCAGCGGCACCACAGTTTCTGTTTGGCACCAATGTCAACCCCATAATTTTGGGTCAAAATCCGCAGATTCCCAGCCAAGTGGGTCCTCAAGATAATGTTCCCATGCAGTACGATTTTCGATCGCTTTATGCCAGTATCCTGGCTGATTGGTTTGAGGTGACTGGTGAAGATTTACAGAATGTCATGTTCGAAGAGTTTCAGCACTTGCCTATTATCGGTCGCATTACGGACATTCCCGAGCCACCAGATTCTTCGCTATCACTCTATAATTATCCTAACCCCTTTGTTGGTAGGACCACTATTAGATTTGAAAGCAAAGGTGTTCCCTTGCAGCTAAGTATTTTCAATGGGCAAGGTGCTCAGATACAGGAAATCACCAATAGAACCTACAGTCCTGGAACGCACGAAATACCGTTTGATAGTGGGGAATTGGCCGCTGGTGTTTATTTCCTGCGATTACAGGACACCAAACAAAGCCAAATGCGCAAAATGGTCATTGCCGACAGATAAATCAGGCCGGAGGATAATTTGGATCTCCTTTGACTTCATCGATTTGTTGGCTATGGCGCTCCAAATGACCGGACATGAACATTAGTATTTGGTAGCCATCCAAATCACCTAATGGCCCAAAAGGAACAAAGTGATGGCGGAGAGCATGTTCCGTTTGCTGTGAATAATTCAGGGTCTTCTCGCGTAATACTTTGAAATTCTTCAGAAAATCTTCGGGACTAGCATACTTTCCAGTTGGTTCCAGATTAGGGCGGGTTTTAATCCTTTGTTGCCGGGAGGTGATCGCTTCCATCACCATATCGGTCTTTGGTCCTACCTCAGGAGCTTTATCAGGTGATGCCTCAGAGGTTACCAATGTTTCGGTCAATAAACTGAACAATTCAATCTCTGACTTTTCAAGATGTTCGCAAATTTCAGCAATGGACCAAACGCTATCTGCAGGTTTGTACGACCATTGAGCGCCACTTAAATCGCGCACGCTGGATTCCATTTTATCCCAGGCGGTAGCCATATAATGGGCAATTTCAGATTTCTCTTCCGGTGATAAAACCCCGTCCTTCTCTTGGTGCAAAGTGGTGATTTCCGCTTTCCTTACGGTGTTCAAGGACTCTTTTTGTTGAGCGCATAGTACTACTGTGAACGCTACAAACAATGGGGTAATAACTATTAATTTCATAGTTGTCGATTTAAGTGTTCAGCAATATTGACAGATTTACGAGCCCAGCCAGTAAGTTGCTTTTTGTTTTCAATTACATCCAAGGGCACTTCGTAGTAGGGCATGGACCCCTTCTTGTTCCTATCATGTGAAAATGGGGCCATCCCACGCTCTAAATAATCCTCACGATTACTATCATCCACTTTAAGCAAAAAATTACCCTTGCTGTTGAGCATGCCAAACATTTTTCCCTCTTGGAAAAAACCTACCCCACCAAACATTCTTTTGGCCGTTACAGATTCAAGAAGACTTAACTGATCCAATATAAAGGTAATTTGAGATTCTGTAATGGGCATGGTGTTATCTTTTTGTTAAGTTCACTAAATTGGTATAAGCCTCCACAGCAAGGGACTTCCAATGATGCTGGTAATCTGCCGGGACTACCACCCAACCTTTCATGGGAGGCTTATTCTTAAAAGGACTGAGATAACCAGCACCGGAAAACTTCTCTTTATAAAAAAGGGCATGCTCATCTAGCTTGAACACCATGCTCTGTCGGTGATAAAAGGCAAAAACCTTATTTTCCAAGGCCAAAGCCGGGGAGCGCATCATATTTCCCAGATGCACGTGAGGGTAATCCCTGGTGATTTCCTGAAGAATACCATTAAATACCTCTTCCATTATTTCATTGCCTCTGTCAGAAAGTCCTTGACGTTCTGAGCGGCCTCCCAGTAGTCCATCAATATATCTGGAAGGTTTTCTTGCTCAATCAGCTTGGGGCTTAATTCCGCCATATAATAAAATTGCTTGTTGGCAATCAAGGGCTCCTTGGTGGCTGCTTCCTGAAATTCAGGGGGAATGCGCTTATGTTTTTCGCCTTGGATTTCACCGTATTTTTCCGCGAACTGCTTTTGACTGATGAGTTTTTTGAATTTTGGCAGATCATCTTTAATAGCACTGCGTATTTTGTGCAATTGATGTTTGTCAATGCCGTGAGCACCACCAAATATTCCGATCATCTTAGGGCTGAACCTTATAAAATAACCGGGCACTGATTTGTCCTTTCTACCGGATGACGAAATGATAGCCCCATAATGGACATTATATGGAGTTTTATCAGGTGAAAATCTGATATCCCGGTTTATTCGCATTACAGCATCTTTGGCGGTAATCTGTACGCTGGGATCCCGCTCATTAATGCGGGTGATCATTTCATCCACGAAGGCATAAAATGGATCTTTGACACTGGTCTGGTAACGCTTGCGGTTCTTATCAAACCACTCCTTGTGGTTATTATTCTCCAGGTCTTTAAAGAACTTGACAAAATCATTGGTGAAGTAGCTCATAGGTTAGCAAATTATGGTTGGAGTATCCCAAAAATACTCCAACCAGTTAAGTTTATGCGGGAGAGTGAAGGGCCAGTTTGTTGCCTTCCGTATCCCTGATAATAGCAAAATAGCCAATTTCATCAGATATCTTGGTCTTAGGGACGACAACAGATCCCCCGGCTGATTCAACCCTCGCCAGGGGTTCGGCCAAATCACCTCCTCCATTAAGATAGACCAGAGGCCCGCTGTCAGAAGGCTCGTAACCTTCTCCTTCTACCAGAGCACCTCCAACACCTTCTTGCCCATGAGGTAAGAAGCCCATACGAGTTCCCATAATTTCCTCTCTGTGAATGTCACTACTCAAAACAGAGCCGTAAAATTTGCAGGCACGGTCGAGATTTTTTGCTGGGATCTCAAACCAGTTGATTGCATTTGCCATAATTAAAATTGGTTAAATGTGATATTTCATTCAGTATTCAATATTACGGCCTCCTAGTTGAAAGTTTTCATGAATTATTCTAAAAACGTAGTATTCTATAATACTTTAACAGGTCATAATTGTATATTTAATGTCTATTATTTAATATAAGTTGTAGGTTTCTATGAAGGTTTCCGATCCGTTATTTTCTTTGATCAAATCACTCAGCAAATCCGAAAAGCGCTATTTCAGATTGCAGGCACGTCATACTGGATTCGATCAGAATTATTGGTTGCTTTTTGAAACCATGGACAAAATGGTCCACTTTGATGAAGCTCTGATCCGCAAGAAATTTCAGCATCACAGGTTTAGTCGTCAGATGCATGTGACAAAAAACTATCTGCGGAAATTGATCTTAAAGAGCCTTAGAAATTTCTATAGTGAGGATTCCTCTGAGATAAAGCTTCATGGATACTTACAAGACATTGAGATCTTATTCAAGAAAGACCTCTATGAATTGTGTTTAAAGTCGATCCGCAGTGCGGAAAAACTCGCTCGCAAATTCGACAACCAATTGGCGTTGTTGGAAATATTGGGATGGAAGCGGCGAGTACAGTTGTTGAGAAAGGGAGCAGCTCGCAGTCAGATGGAAATTAATGAAATTATTGAAGAAGAGCGGGCGGCCTTAAGGTCTCTTAAGCATCTGTGCGAATACTGGTCGCTCACCATTAACCTGGCCAATCGTTTTGGGAACAAGGATTTTCATGAGATTTTGGAAAATCCGTATTTGGCCGATGAGCGACATGCCTCTAATTATCGTTCCCGCATCTTGTATTACCACCTGCTATATACTACTCATACCATCCTGGATGAAACGGATAAGTCAGAACAAGCTTTAGATCACTTGATCCAATTCCTGGAATCGGAGATTGACCAGCTGAAAGAGGATCCAGGTGCTTACGTCACCGCCATCAACAATAAGATCGGTCTTTATCTCAATCAAAAACGGCTTAGTGAAATTCCCCCGTTACTACAATTGATTCGGGATATTCCTTTGAAATATTCCTTGAAGGATAAAGGCAGGACTACCATGAAACTGTGGTTAAGGTCATATAATGTGGAATTGGAAACTTATCGAGACAGCCACCACTATCAACAAGGGGTAGTTTTAATCCCCAAAGTGCGCAAATTTTTGGATCAATATCACGATCACATTCCCCTGGAATATCATGTGCTGTTCCGTTACCAGTTTGCCTATCTTTATTTTATGGAGGGTTCGTTTTCGGCCGCTCTGGCGGACATAAACCCTATCCTGGTTCAACGCTATTCCGGAATCCGGGACGACATTATGGGCTACGCTCATTTTCTCAACCTCATTATCCATTATGAACTGGGTAATATTACGGTATTGAGATACGCGGTGGAGTCCACCCGCAGGTTCTTGAAAAAGAGAGGAAAGCTCCTGGAGTTTGAAAAAGTATTATTGGGGTTTTTTTCAAAGTTAAGCACCAAACCCCACAGCTTGCACAAATCTTTGTTTAAGACTCTTAAGCAGAAGCTGTTCGGTGAGCCCTTATTGATAAACGATTCACAGCTGGATTACCTGAACTTCAGGCATTGGATTGCCGAAAAATTGAATTAGTGGCCACTTAACATCATTTAACAGTCCTTAACCATTCTTAACTCGGAGCTATTGAGGTGAATACTTATCTTGAAAAACCATTACGGGAGGAGTGGTCCGATGACATCAGCCCATTCATCAGACTCATGAAAAAAGCTCATAATACCTTTTCATATTACCTCTTGTAATGGTTTTTTTTGTATTAATGTCTCAAAATCTGCAACCCTTGAGAAAGTATTTCGTGAAAAATACCATTGGTTGCAGAATTTTATGAAATTTGTTTTATGAAAAATTTATCCTTTTTACTCATTTCACTGTTTGTGATTACGGTTGCAAGTAATGCATATGCTCAGGGTGACAAATCGAAAAGACCTAGTCCCCCTATGACAGCCAGCGGTCAGGTCGATGACCTTAAAATTGAAATAAATTACGGGGCTCCCTCCGTAAAAGGCCGCAAAATATACGGCAGCTTAGAGCCTTACGGAAAGGTTTGGCGTACCGGGGCCAATGAGGCCACCACCTTTAGTGTGAATAAAGACGTCACCATTAATGGCGAAGCTTTACCAGCTGGAAAATACGCCCTGTTTACCATCCCTACGGAAGGAGAGTGGACCATTATTTTCAATAAGAACCCCAATCAATGGGGAGCGTACAGCTACAATAAGGAGGAAGATGCCCTTCGCATACAAGTCAAACCATCCAAGTCTGATAAACTACAGGAACAACTGATGTTCAAAGTAAAAGACGATGGTAATGTGCATTTCAAATGGGAATATCAATCCTTCGCCTTTGCGGTAAACGCCCAGTAGATCGAAACCACACAGCATTAGACAGCCCCAGTTTTTGGGGCTGTTTTTTTGAGCATGGGATTTAATTATTGGATTTTCCTTTTGTAAAATGTGATATTTTCGATTTATTTGGGTGAGAAGCTCCCGGCCTTACCGGATTGATTTAACCCCATAAATGAAAGGACACCCCGAGGGAATTAAAATTCATAGATTCTATCTCTCCTACAAATTGAACGGCGAGGTAAACACCGGCTGGTTTGAGGGTGTTCATATACGATTTGCAAAAGATCAACTGCTTTTTAAATTTCCAGATGCCACTGACATAATGGACTGGACTTACGAAAAGTCTGAAGACTTAAAAGACTACCTGAAAAAGCAAAATGCTAAAAAGTTGTCCTCGATGCTTCGCCTAAAGGACAAAATTGTCTGATACTCCCATTTATATGTTTTCAATTTTTACTCTGGTAAGTTCCTTGGGGATATTGCCGTAAAATTGGAATTCACAACCAGTTATTCTTGTTATCTTTGCATTACGATCCCTCTTTATGATTGACAAGATCTATAAAAAGAATCACCGCCAAAGACTTCACTTTCCCTGATCAACATTTTGTTGTATCTGGTAGCGGTTATTATTGCCCTGCCGCTCTTCTTTCTATTAAGCCCCCACCTGCCCAATATAGCCTTGCCGTTAGGACAAGGCATCCATTTGGAGCACTTGTTGTTTTCCGTACTGGTGGTAGGACTCTCTATCTATGTGGTAATTCGACTTAAGCACTTGGTACTGATCATACTGGGTATTGGATTACTATCTATAATCGTGAGCAGCGCCAGAGGAAGTTATTCATTTCAAGATGCTTTTCAGGATTATGTGGTTTCCTTGTACAATTTGCAGAACAACCCCGTGGCGGTACCCTTTAATGGCTGACGACTACGAACCGTTCCAAGATGCCTACAAAGTAGCCGAAGCCGTTAATCTCCAAAGGGTGTAGAAGTAAGAAACTATGCGGTGAAGATCGGCACCAAACATTTCTCCGATTTTATCGATAAACACAACCGTAGCCCTTATTCAAAGCTTTTCCATTTTTAAGGAGATCAACAACAATTGGGTATATGTGTCGGGACCCGGTCGGCGAAGAGTACTTCGCAGCGGCCAGTGAGACCATCAGCCAGGAGCAAATTGATGGAAAGTTCAACGGAGACTGTGATGACCACGCCATACTGATGGCTGCCTGTTTGAAATTCGTAGGAGCGGAGGTAAGGCTAGTACGCACAACACATCACATATATCCGGAATTGCGGGTGGGTAGCAAGGACCAGTTAGACAAAGCCATATTCCTGATTCGGCACAAACTTCTTTGTAAAGGAGTCCAAAGGAAAAAGTGTTTATTACCATGTAGACCAAGACGGCGTCATCTGGCTAAACTTCGATTATACCGGCAGAGCCCCCGGCGGTAAATTTCTACAGGAAGACATCGTGGGGATCCCTGGGAATTTTAATCAACTATTTTAGTAATTCTGTAAACAAAAAACGGGATCATTTCTTGACGAAATGCTCCCGCTTTCATAGCCTACAGGCCGTAGCCCGCAATCCATGTCAAGTTACCGTTGTCCAGCCGACATCGCTTAGTCTCTCCGAAAACAGACCTTTGAGATATCTGCTCAAGTCAGGTTCTTTCTTATAGCTAAATAAAACTTCACCTGATCGATGCACAGCTTTTAAAGACCTTGCTGGCTTATCTCTCACTTGATGCAATCAAGGTAGTAATTAAGGGATTAGATGCCAACCGTAAATTGACCCTATTTTCCACAATTTTTCCACGTTTTTATTCACAACTTGCCGGTGGTGCTCCATAGTGGCCGTGATTTCGTAAATTGACGAAGATTATCCCTAAAACCATGGCTAAAAAAAAGTCGGTATTTCTGGAATCATACTTCGACTTTGACTCCATATTTCCACAGGAGTACTTCGAACTATTCTTGCAACAAACCGCACGGGATCATTGGCTGGTTTACTTTGTTAATGACCAAGGCGAAACCGCCTACGGACCATTTGATGAACAAGAACTACTGACCAGGTTGACTTTGGCACCTTTCTTTTTTGAGGAGATTGTATTGATATACCATTTAATAGAAAGCAAAGACGTGGATCTAAAGAACCTGGGGGTACGGTTACTGAAAAATCTGCTTTAGTCCATACACGTTCATTAACGAGCACACGACTGTCCGCAACTGAACATTTTTTCTAAACGTACTAAACCAAAACCTCCTTTATTAGTCAAATAGGGGAGGTTTTCATTTTGGCACAGGATTTGGCTATGATTAGGTACCAACACAAAGAAATTAATAACACCATGAAACCAATTAGTAAAGACAAGCTCAAAACCTTCACCTTATGGATAGGTATTTTGACAGCGCTTTTGCTGATCTTCGGTACTTTTTCTGTGTCCGGTGAAAACAGTTTCAGCGAGAATCTTTTCAGCTGGCTGTACCAAACAGCTCCTGTTGCAGAGCTTCTAGATTTTTCATCTAATATTATTCAATCCCTTTCTGAATTCAGCCTTTAGCATGAGGCTGACAGGTAATATCATTTGGTTCTTTCTTGGCGGCGTATTTATTTTTTTTGAGTACCTCACCGCGGGTCTGGCATTATGCCTTACTATTGTAGGCATTCCTTTTGGATTTCAATGTTTTAAGTTGGCTTTTGCTCATTTAGCCCCTTTTGGCAAAGAGGTGGTACCTATAACTCCAGCATCCGGACTCATTAATACCTTTTTTAATGTGATCTGGGTGTTATTCGCGGGTATCTGGATTGCACTGACTCATATTCTCTGGGGGCTGATCCTGTGTTTATCCATTGTAGGCATTCCTTTTGGTTTACAGCATTTCAAACTGATGCCTCTGTGCTTTGCACCCTTTGGACAGGACCTTCGCTAGCCCTATGACGGCGCCTAATACGTGAACAGGAAAAAGAAAAACAGCCCTACCCATAAAATACCGAGATAGTGCCAGTAGGTGGCCAGAAGATCCAGTTTCAATTTCTCGAAGGGATTGGTCACCATGACCAGGGCTCTAATAGGATCTCTTTTTACCCGGTACGATTTCCAGAATGTCATCGCCAGGAGAATCAGACCACCGCTCAGGTGGGCAATGTGTAAACCACTGATCACATAAAGAAAGGCCCCTGAAGATTTCCCGCCCAGGAAGACGCCAGATTCGTTTAATTCCAGCCAGCCCAATACCTGACAGCCCGCAAACACCACACCCATTAGCAACGTGATGAACAACATGTAGTGCAATCGCCGCATATTGTCATTCTCAAATGCCTTGACTGCCGCGCTAAGGCTGAAGCTTGAAGCCAATAAAATAAACGTACCCAGCGTAAACATTTTGGGAAAACTTACCTGCTCTACCAGCAGGCTGCTGGAAATGCTGACCGAGTAGGCAATGACCAGGAAAAGGAAAAGCATGCTGATGCCCATGATGGCCAAAACCATAAACATCTTGTAGGGATGCATCTTCTCGATCTGCTTGAAGCTACTTTCCCTCTGTTGTGCTTTTAGGTTTTTCTTGCCTTGCATGCTTAGTTTTGGGTATAAAACTTGGTTTCTAGCTGGTGAAAGATAGAAGGATCTACAACAATCGCCTGGTTAAAGGAAGTGCCGAATAATTTAAGGCCTTAACCATAAATATAACAAAACAACGGAATAATAAGATCATAAAGAGGTCGGGATTTTCATATTTTTTTACCTTTGTTGCTTAAATTTCACGGCTTGGAGCTTAATTCCTTTCTTGAGAAGTACTTAAAGGATGGTATGGTACAAACCATCTTGACTCATCTTAATACTCCTGAACCCCATAGGCTAAGACTGAAAGGGTTGAAGGGAAGTCAAGATGCAGTGATTGCTGCCGCTCTCTGGAGCTCTTTGGAAAAAGCCCAGTTATTCGTGATGAATGACCGAGAAGAAGCGGCCTATTTCCAAAACGATCTTCAAAGCTTACTCCCAGACCAAGATATTCTGTTGTACCCAACCTCCTATAAAAAACCCTACCAATTTGAGGAGGTCGAAAATGCCAATATCCTGATGCGTGCAGAGATCCTTAACAAGATCAGTCAACAAGCTCCCAGAGATATTGTGTTGGTCACTTATGCTGAAGCCCTGGCGGAAAAGGTTATCAATAAGCGATCTCTGGCCAGCAATACTATTGTGCTTAAGCCCGGCGACTCCCGGGAGATGAGTGAGCTTAACGAACAATTGCAAGAATTTGGTTTCGAAAGAACCGATTTTGTATATGAAGCCGGTCAATTTTCCTTGAGGGGAGGCATTATGGACATTTACTCCTATGCTAATGAACTGCCGTTTCGGCTGGAATTCCTGGGATCAGAGTTGGAAAGTATCCGTACATTCGACCCCGTAAGTCAATTGTCGGTAGACCCTCTGGCTCAAATCAGTATCATTCCTAATGTGCAAACTGAGTTGACCGAAGAAAAAAGGGAATCATTCTTCAGCTTTTTGCCGGCCCAAGCGTGCCTTTGGATAAAGGATCATCAGCAGATCATGGATGTGGCCCAAGATTGTTTCCAAAAGGCCGAGCAGGTTTACCTCAGCACACTATCCGCCAGCGCCGGCACTTCAGTAATCTCATCGCCGAACCTACTTTTTGAAACAGCCAGCTCTATAGAAAATGAAATTAACAAGTTCCATCAGGTGGAGTTTGGAAATCGTTATCATGGCAGTGCTCAGCGCACCCTGGAATTTGCCGGTGAACCACAGCCTTCTTTTCAGAAGAACTTCGATTTGATGGTGTCGGAGTTTCAGAAATATCAAACCCAACACTATCAATGCTATCTCCTGGCAGATTCCTCCATACAACAGCAAAGACTACGAGCGATTTTCGAAGAACTTGATCCCCAACTAGAATTTGAGGAGCTGCCCCTAACCTTAAGGGGCGGATATGTGGATCACCATTTGAGGCATGTGTGCTATACTGATCACCAATTATTCGAGCGATTTCATCGCTATCATACCAAGACCAAGTATACCAAATCCAAGGCGCTTACCCTGAAAGAACTTCGAACCCTGCAACCAGGTGATTATGTCGTACATATCGATTACGGAGTAGGTCGGTTTGCAGGCATGGAAAAGGTCCAGGTCAATGATAAGGAGCAGGAAGCTTTAAGGCTGGTCTACCGGGATGATGACCTTTTATACATCAGCGTACATTCTCTGCACAAGATATCAAAGTACAGCGGCAAGGAAGGCGCGGTACCTATGGTGAACAAACTAGGTGGTCAGGAGTGGGATCAAAAAAAGAAAAGGGCCAAAAGTAAAGTCAAGGAAATTGCCCGGGACCTCATAGAGTTGTATGCCAAACGCAAAGCTGCTCCAGGATTTTCGTTCAGCACCGACGGTTTCCTGCAAGCCGAGCTGGAGTCGTCCTTTATATATGAAGACACCCCTGATCAAGCTAAAGCCACGGAAGATGTGAAATCAGATATGATAACAGCCCATCCTATGGACCGTCTGGTTTGCGGGGATGTGGGTTTTGGGAAAACGGAAGTTGCCATAAGGGCTGCCTTCAAATGTGTGGTCAACGGCAAACAAGTGGCAGTACTGGTACCAACTACCATACTGGCCATGCAACATTATAGAACTTTTACCGAACGACTGTCCAATTTCCCGGTAACCGTAGAGTATATAAACCGTTTCAAAGGAACCACTGAGATCCGGAACACCCTTAATCGGGTGTCCACCGGAGAGACCAACATCCTCATAGGTACACACCGCATGGTGAACCGCGATGTACGTTTTAAGGATCTGGGCTTGTTGGTAATTGACGAGGAACAGAAGTTTGGGGTTTCAGTTAAAGAAAAGCTCAAACAGATGAAAGTAAATGTAGACACACTGACCTTAACCGCTACTCCAATCCCCCGGACCTTACATTTTAGTTTGATGGGCGCTCGGGATCTCAGTATCATTGCCACTCCCCCACCCAATCGGCAGCCGGTAACTACCGAAATCCATAATTTCGATGATGTAGTAATTCGTGATGCTATAAGTTTTGAGTTGCGGCGAGGCGGGCAGGTCTTTTTTGTGCACAACCGGATAGCCAACATCGAAGAAGTGTCAAACATCATCCACCGTTTAGTCCCGGACGCCCGGCTGGCCATAGCTCACGGTCAGATGGATGGGAAAAAATTGGAGAAAGTGATGTTGGGATTCATAGACGGTCAATACGATGTTTTGGTATCCACCAATATTATCGAGTCAGGGCTTGACATTCCCAATGCCAACACTATTATCATAAACCAGGCGCATATGTTTGGATTATCCGATCTCCACCAAATGAGAGGGCGGGTAGGAAGGTCAAATCGCAAGGCGTTCTGTTATTTGCTAACACCTCCTACCGCTCAATTGAGTTCTGATGCCCGTAAACGATTAAGCACCTTGGAAGAGTTTTCCGACCTGGGAGGTGGCATAAAGGTTGCCTTGCGAGACCTGGACATCCGGGGCGCTGGAAATTTGTTGGGCAAGGAGCAAAGCGGGTTTATCTCAGATCTGGGCTTTGATATGTACCACAAGATCCTGGACGAAGCTGTCAAGGAACTAAAAGAGGCAGAGTTCAAGGAACTATTCGCCTCTGAACTGCCAGATTTGGAGCCTTTAAAAGCGCGGGACTGTTCTATAGAGACCGATTTGGAATTATTGATACCCGATCAATATGTTTCCAGTGTTTCCGAAAGGCTACAATTGTACAGCAAATTGGACAATTTGCAGTCGGAGGAAGAGATCGCCGCTTTTGAGAGTGCCTTACAGGACCGTTTTGGGCCATCTCCTCAGGAGGTGTGTGATCTTGTTGAAACCGTCCGCCTGAGGTGGTTAGCCCAGGAACTGGGTTGTGAGAAATTAGTGATTAGGAATGAAACTATGAAATGTTATCTTTTCCCTTCTACCCACGAAACCTATTATCAATCGGAGGTGTTTGGAAAGATACTGGCCTTTGTAACCGGACGTCCCCGCAGTTGCCAGTTGAAAGAGACCAAAAAAAGAATACTGCTTATGGTGTCCGAGATAAACAGCGTAGACAGCGCTTATCGGGTTCTTAAGCAAATTGGTGATACACAATAATGGCAGAACCACACAATAAAACCTGGTTCCAGTCGATAATTAAATAGGTGTGCATGATGTGTTATTGATTTTGGCTAAATATCTTACATCAATGGATTTTTAGAGGCTATTTAATTTAATTTTATATCCCAATAGCGCAAATTGCATGCATTAAAAAAGGAATTGAATTGTTATACAGACATTAAAGGTAAATTTAAACAGGTTATGAAAATTGCGAGTAAACTTCGTGGGCCTATTATCCTGGCTCTTAGCATAGTGTTATGCACTTCCTGTAACAAACTTTTTAAGAAAAATCCCACCGCGGAAAATCCAGGAGAAGCTAGTACCGCTACCGGTTTGGCCTATAACGAGGATGGAGGATTTCAAGTAAATGACTTCAGTGGTCAACCTGACGGTCCAAACTTGAGATTTATCGAAGGGGGTAGAATGACTTTGGGATCATTTGAAGAAGATCTTCTTACGACCAGAGACAACCTTGAAAGAACGGTTACAGTAGCGTCTTTTTATATGGATGAAACTGAGGTAGCCAACATTCACTGGTTGGAATATCTCTATTATGTAAAATTAGACTCCACTAGAGAATTTTATGAGTCTGCATTGCCCGATACCACGGTATGGAAGGGTCAATTGGCTTTCAACGACAGCTACGTAGATCATTATTTACGTTATCCCGGGTTCCGTTACTATCCGGTAGTAGGTGTAAGTTGGCTACAGGCTAATGACTATTGTAAGTGGAGAACTTCAATGGTAAACCTCAAGCTGGCGGAAGAGTCTGGTTTGGAGGATCTGCCTGCCGAGCAAGGCGGTCGTATTCCTCTGGAATCCGGAGTAGTACTGCCGGAATACCGACTTCCTACAGAAGCTGAGTGGGAATATGCAGCACAAGCCTTGGTTGGAACCCAGTGGCTGGATGAAAACCAAACGCACCAAAGAATTTATCCTTGGGATGGACACGCTTTAAGGAATCCTTATGGAAAAGAAATGGGATTCTTCTTGGCTAACTTTAAAAGAGGCCGAGGTGACTACGCCGGTATCGCTGGAAAGCTGAATGATGGCGCCATGATCACCGCCGGGATCTACGAATATCCCCCCAATGATTTCAACTTGTATAACATGGCTGGTAACGTCAACGAGTGGGTACAAGATATTTACCGACCGCTATCCTTCCAGGATGTGGACGATTTGAACCCTATCCGACGAAACGGATTGTTGGACCCTGCCGATTATTATGATAGCGAAGGTGGAGAGTCTTTGATCAGCGATCATGTACGAGTGTACAAAGGCGGATCCTGGAAAGATGTTGCTTACTGGTTATCGCCAGGTACACGTCGATTCCTAGAAGAAGATTCCGCTACTGCCACCATCGGATTCCGCTGCGCTATGATCCGAGCGGGTAGCAACTTCTAGAAAGTTTTTATTTACCTTTAAAAAAGGCCCTGAAGTGAACAACTACAGGGCCTTTTTTATTGATCCTGAGCTAACGCAATTGCTGCTATACTAACCCTGGCCCCTTCTTGAATAAGGATACGGGCACAAGCAGTAGTAGTAGCTCCCGTGGTTACCACATCATCCAGTAGCAGGATCTCAGCATTGGCAATAGATTTGGATGAGCATAGCCCAAATTGATTTTGAGTATTATCGTAACGCTGCCAGCGGCTAAGACCTGTCTGTGTAGAAGCCGCCATTGCCCGATACAGACAGGGATACAGGTTCCAGCCAGTGGAGTCAGCAATACCTCGGGCAATTTCTACACTCTGATTATATCCCCTTTGCCGTAACCTCCGGACATGCAACGGTACCGGCACAATGAGATCAAAGGGTGCGGTGGGTGTCAAAACCTCATCCGCAAACCATTTTCCTAAAGCAAATCCCAAGGACGGCAAATGTTGATATTTTAAAGCATGTAATAATCGCTGCACACTGTTTCCTTTGGCAAACTTCAAATAAGCATAGGTCCTGGCAATGGGTAGCAAACCCCAAAATTTTCGGATCAGCAGGGGGCATTGATCCCGCATATTCAATTCCCGTGGTAGTCCCAAAAAACAAGGAGTACAAATAAAAGACTCTTGGGCACATTTTGGCCCTTGGCATAACCAACAGGGATCCGGTATGGTCATTTGCCACAAACTTCTACACATACTATTAATAGTGAAATGCATATCTTTGAGCTAGAAGCCAAAGATCAGCCCTGCGGGTCTCAATATAAACATGTACAAAAAGGATCTGGAACTGGAAAAAAAATGGTATGGATTAATGCAGAAACTGCAGGCATGGCTAGGTAAAACACCTGCTAACCTGGAGTCAGTGTTGTTTCTGATTGGTGTAAACGAACTAGGGCAAGGGGTTAAAGAATTCTCCAAAGAAGAAAAGCAGGACCTTATGCATATTGCCACTTGCAAAGTACTGAGCCTGTCTGGATTTTATCAACTGGAAGGTCTGGACGAGGCAGGGTGGCCGCATTGGAAGTCCTTAAAGAAACTCCCCCACTTCGATCTACTGGAGCAAGAAAAGCTCTTGAAAATGCATATTCTGGAATACTTTGATACGGAGTATAACTGAACCTTGTAATTAAAAAGGACTCCTTTTGTTCTTGTGTCAATTAAAATTGATTAATTTAGTTTAGGGGAGAAAGGATTGAAACAGATTTGATCCACAGATCGTTATTAATCTATGGCACGTGCTCAGGTTTATGAGGAATTAATTGGCAAGCTTCGAGCCTATAAAAAGAAGTATTACCAAAATCTATTGATCAAGGGAGTATTACTGGCGCTAGGCAGTGTGGTGACAGGGTATCTTTTGGTCAATTCCCTGGAATATGGGTTCCGTTTAAGCACGCCGATGCGTGCAGTATTGTTTTTTGGTTTCCTGCTGGTGATAGGCTGGACGCTTTATCACTGGATGGTAGTTCCAATCTGGAAGCTCTTAACCCTCGACCGCCAGTTGTCCAATGAAGAGGCTGCCCGCCAGATCGGGCGTTACTTTCCCCAAATTCGGGACAAACTATTGAACACCCTGCAGTTACACCAACTAAGTGTTGCCGACAATGCTCTGATCCAAGCCAGTATTTCACAAAAGACCCGCGAAGTTTCGGTGGTACCGTTTGTAGACGCCATTAACTTTCATGAAAACCGAAAATACCTAAAATTCTTATTGTTGCCGCTGGCAGCGGGGGTGATCATTCTGCTGGCAGCCCCTCAGTTATTTACTGAAAGCACTCCTAGAATCATTAACTTCAATAAAACCTATGCACCACAAGCTCCATTTGAATTTATATTGATCAACGACAACCTCACTGCTTTCAAAAACGAGGATTTCAAAGTGGACTTGAGTTTTAAAGGCGAGGCAATTCCTAATACCGCATATCTACGCACCAAGGATCGGCGTATAAAGATGCGGAGAAATGATCAGGGAACCTTTGAATTCACCTTTACCAAAATCCAAACCGATGCCGATTTCGAATTTGAAGCAGCGGGTTACGAATCCGGCAGCTATTCAATAGAAGTGGTCAGCCGGCCCAATTTAAAAGGATTTGATATAGACCTGACCTATCCGAGGTATTTGCAAAAGCAAAACGAGACCCTTCAAAACACCGGAAACTTAAGAATTCCGGAAGGAACAGAGATTACCTGGTCGTTCCGGGCATTGGAAACGGAGAGTTTTAAGCTTGCATTTGAAAAAGAACAAGAAGTGCATGAGTTGAAAACTATTGATAATCAAGTATTTAACTATAAAAAGCGTGCCCTTTCAAGTGATCGCTACACCTTAGAGCTTCAGAACAAATACAGCCGCAACAAAGAAGAGATCGCTTATCGTATCGATGTGATCAAGGACAAATATCCGGAAATCACTCTGGACCAGTTCAGAGATACCACCCTATTCAGTTATATGGTATTTGGAGGTAATATCAGTGATGACTATGGGTTGTCACGATTAAAATTGTTCTATGCCGTTGAAAAGACGTCAAAGGATAAAGCATCTAATAAGTACCAGAGCATCCCCATTACGTTGAAAACCAACAACAAGAATCAGAGCTATTTCTTTCAATGGAACATTGACAGTTTACAGTTGCAACAGGGTGACAAAGTCCAATACTATTTGAGAGTTTGGGACAACGATGGTGTAAATGGCTCCAAGGGTACCTCCACTGCGCAATATTCTTTTAAGCTACCTACCAAGCAGGAGGTAAATGAAGCCTTGGAGAAGCAGGCGGAAAATACCAAGAATCAAATTGACAAAAGTTTACAGGAGGCTCAGGAGCTAAATGAAAAAATCCAGGAAGCCGAAGATCGACTCAAAACCAAGAAATCTCTGGACTGGCAAGACAAAAAGCTGTTGGAAGAGATCATGGAGCGTAAGGATGCCCTTAGCAAAGAATTGGAGCGGCTTAAGGAGCTTAATAAGAACAACAACTTACAAAAAGAGCGATTCAATGAATACAGCGAAAGTCTCAAGACCAAGATCGATCAATTGCAACAGCTTATGGATGAATTGCTGGATGAAAAGACCAAACAGTTGTACGATGAATTGCGCAAGCTTTTAGAAGAACAACAAAATTCCGATTCCTTCCAGGACCTATTGGAAGAACTAAACTACAAGGAGCAAAACCTCGAAGAAGAGTTGGAGCGAACTTTAGAACTATTCAAACGCATGCAGTTTGAACAGCAACTGGAGGAAACCATATCGGACTTGCAAGAGCTACAGGAAGATCAGGAACAGCTAACCGAAGAAACAGGTGACAAAGAAAATTCCTCTGAGGATTTAGGAGAGAAACAATCCGAACTTCAAGAAGAGTTTGAGGACTTACAGGAGTCACTTGATGAATTGCGGGAGAAGAATCAGGATCTGGAAAACTCACAAATGTTTGATGACACCTCCGAGGAGGAGCAGCAAATAGACCAAGGAATTAAGGAGAGCCAGGAGCAGCTAGAAAACAATAAAAGGAAAGGAGCACAAAAAGCACAAAAGAAAGCTTCTGAAAATATGAAGCAACTAAACCAGAAGCTTCAACAGATGCAAAGTGGAATGGAGATGGAAATGATGCAGGAGAACCTGGATAACCTGCGTGACATTGAGGACAACCTCATCAAGCTTTCGTTCGACCAGGAAGAGTTAATGAAAGAGTTCCAAAAGATCAATCAAAGCGATCCCCGATTTGTGGAGCTGTCTCAAGAACAATTGAAACTTAAGGACGACGCCAAGATCATAGAAGACAGCCTGTTGTCTTTGGCCAGCCGGGTCTTTCAAATCAAGTCCTTTGTGACCCGTGAAGTTAAGGAAATGAACGAACACATGGAGCAGAGCTTAGATGGCCTGAAGAAAAGAAATCAATCGCAATCGCTTAGCAATCAGCAACTTACGATGACATCTATTAATAATCTGGCGCTGTTGCTAAGTGATGTATTGCAACAGATGCAACAAGCTATGGCTCAAGCTCAAGGAGGCAAAGGCAATAAGAGTCAGAAAAACAAACCTGGGCTAAGCAAATTACAACAAAAGCTAAATCAACAAATAGAAGATCTTAAAAAAAGCGGCAAAAGCGGTAGGGCATTAAGCGAGGAATTAGCTAAACTTGCAGCACAGCAGGAAATGATCCGCAAAGCTCTTCAGGAAGCCGAGCAGGGACTTAAAGATCTTGAGAAGGCTGGTGAAATGGGCAACCAGGACATCATCGAGAAAATGGAACAAACCGAAACGGATTTAGTAAATAAGCAAATCACAAGTGAAACCATTAAGCGTCAAAAGGAAATTATGACTCGACTGTTGGAAGCTGAAAAATCCATCAGGGAACGGGAGTTGGATAAGGCCAGAGAAGCTGAAAAAGCAAATCAAACCGAACCCAAGATCCCACCGGCGTTCAAAGAATATCTGAAGGCGAAGGAAAAAGAAATAGAGTTGCTGCGTACGGTACCATTAAAATTAAATCCTTATTACAAACAAGAAGTTAACGATTACTTTAAACGTATAGGCAATTAAAAGCATCCTTGATGAACTCCATAAAAATTGAGATCCCATCCCTTACGGAGAATATTCGAATTATTGAGAGCTTTATTGATAACGCTAAAGATGAGTATAATATCGATGATGATATTTACGGCAATATCATGATCGCAGTAACCGAATCCGTTAACAATGCTATTCGACACGGCAACGACCTCCAGAACAATAAGAACGTGTTGATCACACTGCATTTAGAGCAGAATATCATCACATTCACTATTCAGGATCAAGGAGAAGGATTTGACTACGAGAACCTGCCTGACCCCACTTCCCCTGAAAACATCGATAAACCAGGTGGCAGGGGGATTTTTTTAATGAAGCATTTGGCCGATGAGGTTAAATTCAGGGACGAAGGAAGAGTAGTACAATTGAGCTTTTACGTGACTAAGTAGTGATCGAATTCTTCTGCGAGCACATTGACTTTCACCCTCCTACCCCTAATGAACTAAAGGACTGGCTTTCCTCGGTGGTCCTACGTGAAGATCACACGCTAGGAGATACCAATATCATTTTTTGTGATGATCAGTACCTGTTGAAGCTTAACCAAGACTATCTGGGACACAATACCTACACCGATATCCTTACCTTTGACCATAGCGAGATTCCCCGGCAAGTTTCCGGTGACATTTTCATTAGCATTGAACGGGTCCAAGATAATGCCCGTAAGTACAAGACCGATCCCCAAGAAGAGCTAAAAAGGGTCATGGTGCATGGTTTACTCCATCTTCTGGGTTATGACGACCAGACTCCAGAACAGCAGCAAGAAATGCGAAAAAAAGAGGAAGCTTACTTATCTTTGTAGTTCAGATGTTCCACGTGGAACATTTATATGATCCAATGCCAAAGAAAGTGTTCCACGTGGAACACTTTAAATATTTAATCGATGTTTCCAGAGTATGACGTGGTAGTGGTTGGGGCCGGACATGCCGGATGTGAAGCAGCAGCTGCTGCCGCCAATATGGGTTCTAAGGTGCTTTTAGCCACCATGAATATGAACACCATTGCCCAAATGTCCTGTAACCCGGCAATGGGAGGCGTGGCAAAAGGACAAATCGTGAGGGAAATAGACGCTTTGGGAGGCCAGTCGGGCATTGTGTCGGATATAAGCATGATACAGTTCCGAATGCTCAATAAATCCAAAGGACCTGCCATGTGGAGTCCACGAACCCAAAACGATAGACAATTATTTGCCCATACCTGGAGAATGCGTTTGGAGGGTAATCCCAATATCGATTTCTGGCAAGAGATGATTACCGGCATTGTGGTAGTTGGAAACCAGATCAAAGGTGTCAGGACCGGTATGGGTTTGGAAATACCCGCCAAAGCTGTGATCCTTACTAACGGAACTTTCCTGAATGGGATCATTCATATAGGAGAGAAACAATTTGGTGGTGGCCGCACCGGTGAAAAAGCTGCTACCGGGATAACAGAACAACTGGTAAGCCTGGGTTTTCAGTCAGGACGTATGAAAACCGGTACTCCACCAAGGGTAGACGGCCGTACGTTGAACTATGGTCTGATGGAGGAACAGTTTGGGGATACCGTACCTGGAAAATTTTCGTTCACTGATACAGAACCACCAAAACAACAAAAATCCTGCTTTATTACCTACACCAACCCCACCGTCCACGAATCCCTAAAGACAGGATTTGACCGGTCACCCATGTTCAATGGCCGTATTCAAGGTCTGGGCCCTAGGTATTGTCCCTCTATTGAAGACAAGATCAACCGTTTTGCTGAAAGGGATCGCCATCAGATCTTTGTAGAGCCTGAAGGCTGGGACACTGTAGAGATATATGTGAATGGTTTTTCAACTTCATTACCCGAAGATGTGCAATATCAGGCACTACGCAGTATTCCGGGATTTGAAGAAGTAAAAATGTTTCGACCTGGGTATGCCATTGAATACGATTTCTTCCCTCCTACTCAATTGCAAACTACCCTTGAAACCAAAAGCATTCATAACCTCTACTTCGCTGGTCAAATCAATGGCACTACCGGGTATGAAGAAGCTGCTAGCCAAGGGCTAATGGCTGGAATTAACGCTCATCAAAAGTTAAACGACCTAGATCCCCTGGTACTGAACCGTTCACAGGCGTATATCGGGGTATTAATCGATGATCTAATTAACAAAGGAACCGACGAACCTTATCGAATGTTTACTTCAAGGGCTGAGTTTCGAATTTTGCTGCGTCAGGACAATGCAGACCTTAGGCTGACCCCCCTGGGTTATAAACTAGGGCTAGCTTCCGAAGATCGGATGAAACGTGTTGAAACCAAGAAAGACGCCCTGCATCACTTGTTGGAAAATTTTAAAAAATACAAGTTTCAACCCGATGATGTAAACCAACAACTAAACGTGGCCAATACCGCTCCTATCAAAGAGAAAACTAGTGTCTACCAATTGCTTAAAAGACCTGAACTATCTGTAAATCAATTAGTTACATTTGATTCAGATTTCGGTTTGTCTGTAGAAAAGTATTCACTAGCTGCTCAAGAGCAAGCTGAGATCTTAATCAAATACGAAACCTATATCGATAAGGAAAAAAAGTTAGCGGAGAAAATACAGAGCTTAGACCAATTTAAGATCAATCCTGATTTTGATTATTGCCAGATCACTGCGCTGTCCGCAGAGGCCAGGGAAAAATTGATCAATATTAAACCTACCACCGTCGGTCAGGCTTCCAGAATCAGCGGCGTCTCCCCTGCCGACATCTCAGTACTAATGGTATATATGGGCAAGTAACATGTACGAAAAACTATCGTCTTGCCCCTTATGTGATGAAACATCCTTTACCAACGAAATGGTGGTTGAAGATCATGCTATTACCAGTGAAGGTTTTGCTCTGGTGAGATGCTCTAATTGCCAATTACTTTTCACGAATCCCAGACCTGCACCGGATGCCATTGCTCCATACTATGAATCTCAGCATTACATTTCCCATTCGGACAAATGGGTCTCCCCCTATTGATTTGGTGTACAAATGGGCCCGTGATTACATGCTCCGTAAGAAGCGGGGCTGGTTGGAACAACTCCAGCCCAAGAAGAAAGTACTGCTGGATGTTGGGTGTGGTATAGGTTCCTTTTTGACATATACCCAAAATCATGGCTGGGAAGTATGTGGTGTAGAACCAAATAAAAAGGCCCGTGCTTTATCCCATAAAAAAGATCTGAAAGTTTATGAGAAACTGACCGATATTCCCGAAAGCCAGTTTCAAGTGATCACCTTATGGCATGCACTTGAACACATGCATGATCTTAAGGGAACTATGCAAACCCTGGTACGATTGTTACCTAAGAAAGGTCATCTTATAATTGCGGTGCCCAATCCTAAAAGTTGGGACGCCAAACACTATCAAAACCACTGGGCCGGTTATGACGTACCCCGTCATTTATATCATTTTAATCAATCCAATATCCAAGTTCTAGGACAGCGTTTTAAACTGAAATTATTGAAAGTCCTTCCATTAAAATTTGATGCTTATTATGTGAGTATTCTCAGTGAAAAATACAAAAATGGCTCTATATTTAATGGATTGATATCCGGTTATAAATCCAATCAATGGGCTAAAAAACATCATGGTGATTTTTCTAGCTTGGTTTACATATTGAGGAAATGAAAAAATGCTGCCTTTTGCTTTTGATCTGTACAGCCTGCGCCAAACAGGTACCACTTACGGGGGGATTAAAAGATCTTGACCCACCGGTGATCTTAACCACAGTGCCGGCTAATGGCAGTTTAAATTTCCAAGGTCAAGAAATCGTACTGGAATTTGATGAATATATAATCGAAGACAATCTACGTACTCAATTACTGATCACTCCCAGGACTTCAAGTACTTATAAATCCAAAGTCAACAGGAATAAGATCACTCTTTCCTTTGAAGAGCCCTTCGATAGTGCCACTACCTATACTTTAAATTTCCGAGAAGGAATTAAAGATATTACTGAAAGCAATGTGCCTGATAATCTGACGTTTGTGTTCAGTACAGGTGACTTTTTGGATTCTGTTTCCGTAAGTGGAAAAGTGCGTTCTTTGATGACCAAGGAACCACAGGAAGATATAACCATTTCCATGTATCAAGTGGATGACTCATTAACCATCTTTAGCGGTCCACCACTTTACAGTACCAAAACCCTTGAAGATGGAAGCTTTGGCCTGCGTAATATCAAATACGGAACTTACCTTATTTACGCTTTAAGCGATGCCAATCGAAATTTAAAACTAGAATCGCAAGACGAAAGCTACGCCTTTCTACCTTCCAGTTTGCTATTAAGCGATTCTACCTCCGATCTTGAATTCAATTTGCAAAATTTAGATAACCGGCCCATTGTACTGCAAAACAGTAGACCTGTTCAGAGTAACTTCGACTTAAAGTTTAATAAGTACTTGGTGGGTTATCAATTGTTGGACAGTACCATCTTGTTAAAATCCAATTTAGTGGAATCCAACAAGACTCTCCGGATATATAAAAACGACCAGGTGAAAGACAGCTTAGCTCTAAGTTTCCAGGTGCGTGACAGCCTCTCTCAAAAACTGGATACTACAGTTTACATCAAATTTCAGGAATCCACCCGCGAGCCTGATAAATTTACTGCAAACCTATTGCTCCCCAGCGGAGGGATTAACAAGCGATTCACCAGCAAACTGGTGCTAACAAAACCCGTTGACCGTATTAATTATGACAGCATTTATTTTCGTTTCGACAGTGTAACCCAAATACCTTTGTCACCAGATGCTGTAACACCTAATTACAGTGGAGATCTGATAGAGTTACAATTTGACATGGATTCCATTTTTAAAAAGGATACCACTCTCTTACGATGGGAAAACAACTTTGAATTCATAATTGGCAAAACAAGTTTTATCTCCGTAGAAGAGGATACCCTTAGTCGAATAGTGAGAGAGTTGATCATTAAGAAGCCTGAAGAACATGGGGTGCTTGCAGGATCTATCAACACCGCTTACCCCCGCTATACGGTGCAACTAATCGATAAAGATTTCAAAGTGATAGAAACTCAAAAATCTTCAGAGTCCGCTCAATACGTTTTTCGTAATGTGGTACCGGGTGATTACAGCATTAGGGTGTTAATTGATACTGACCAAAATGGCGTATGGGATCCGGGAAACATTAATGAGTCGCGATTGCCTGAACCAGTTCGTTTGTTTTTTCATCCCAATGTTGGCAGTAATACCATTACTATCAGGGCAAACTGGGAACAAAACGATGTTGATTTAGACTTTTAGTAGTGTATAACTTATTAACTGTTTGTGGATATCATCTAAATATTATGCGTCCGAGGGCCTTCAGTCAAACTTGATGGGGATAAATAGCCTCAACTTGTAGTTGCCAACAGAGATTCAAACATCATCTGGTATGCTGTAAGGTTATCCACATTTTATAAAAAAAGTAGCTAATTATATTAATTAATTGATAATCAAGAAGTACCATGTTAGTACAATGTTAATAACTTTGAAATTTTCAGTAGATAATAAACAATTTAAATACCAAAGAGATACTTTTAAAATTTATCCACCCAATCCACAAGCTAATAGATAATAATAAAGTAATTTAATAGTAATTATATTATATCAGTGTATGGATAAAAGCGTGACTTATATGAAAGTGGTCATCCTGGCGGTGATTTGCTGTCTAGTGCTACAGATACCGGCTCAAGCACAAGATTTACAAAGAATAGGTTTGGCCAATGAGTATTTTGCTAAAGGGGATCTGGAAAAGGCCAAAGTATTGTATGAAGAGCTTTCCAGAAAGAACCGCAACATTCCACAGATCCACAATCGTTATTTAACGGTACTCGCCCAACTGGGTGAGTATGATCATGGTGTCACTTACCTACAGAAGCTCATCCGTCAGTTTCCTGAAGTAGTTCAATACCCATTGGACCTTGGCATTTTTTATCGCAAAGCAGGAAAATCAGATCAGGCTGATCAACAAATAACACGCACCTTGCAATCCATTAAGAATGAAAAATATCAAATCATATCAGCCGCCCAATACTTGTTCAATAAACAGGAAACACCATTTGCTTTAAAAGCCTATCAATTAGGCAGGGAAGCGGAAAAAGACCCCCACTTATATGCCCTGGAGATGGCAGAGATCCATCGAAGGATGAGCCAGAAGACGGAAATGGTAAATGAGTATTTGAATTTTGCCAGCAGTAATCCCAACAACATCAATTATGTAAAAAACATCCTGCAGAATTTACTTACCGATGAGGAGGATCTTATTCAATTGGAGAAACTGCTTTATGCAAAGATCCAGAAGAACCCCAATGAAACTTTATATGCCTCATTGCTAATTTGGGTAAATCTGCAACAACAAAACTTTTATGGGGCCTTCGTTCAGGCCAGAGCTTTAGACAAACGGGAAAAGGGGGGTGGTACACGGGTATTGGAGATCGGTAAAATCGCTTTAGATAATAAGGACTATAAGAATGCCATAAAAGTATTCAGTTACGTAGCAAAGGATACCAAAGCCGGTGTTAACTACGAACTGGCCAAACGTTATTTGGTTAAATCAAGGGAGGAGCTGGTCAAAAACACCTTCCCTGTGGATCTGGAGGAAATCAGGCATCTGATTAAAGATTATGATGAGATTATCGTAGAAATTGGTAAAAATGTACGGACCCTGGAAGCCATGAGAAGCCAGGCTTTACTATATGCTTTTTATCTGGATCGCAGGGATTCGGCTATCAGCATACTGCAGAATATTATTTCAACTCCAGGAATAAAATCTTCGTTGCAGAATCAGGCCAAACTGGATCTGGGGGATATTTATTTGTTGAATCAGGAGCCTTGGGAGTCCACGCTTTTGTACTCACAGGTAGAAAAAGCTCAAAAAGACCAACCTCTGGGCTATGATGCCAAATTGAGAAATGCTAAGCTATCCTACTTTAAAGGTGATTTCGAACTGGCCCAGGGACACTTGGATATACTAAAGTTGGCCACCTCCCGGGAGATCTCCAACAACGCTATGGCCTTAAGCCTTCTGATCCAAGACAACACCGTGTTTGACACTACAGACCTGGCGATGCAGGCCTATGCAGACGTGGAACTTACCTTGTTCCAGAATCGCAGACAGGAAGCATTATTAAAACTAAGCCACTTATTGGAATCCTATCCTGGGCATAGCCTGACGGACGAGATCCTTTGGTTGCAATCAAATATTTACTTGGAGCTCGGTAATTTTGATAAAGCACTGGAATTGCTAAACAATGTAGTAACAGGATATCAATATGATATTCTCAGTGACGACGCCTACTTTTTGATGGGCACCATATATGAAGATCAACTTCAAAATGCCCCCAAAGCCATGGAAATATACCAGGATTTTCTTACCAAGTTTCCGGGAAGTATTTATAGTGCGGAGGCGAGAAAGAGATTTCGATCCTTAAGAGGGGATTTCAACGAAGCTCCTCCCAATTTGCAGGAAAACTTTAATTAAGTAATACCGTAAGTTCCAGATTTTCGTGGAATGAGAACTTGGCTTTGTGGAATTTGGGAGGGCCAAACCTACTACTGGGGTTATGGCTGAACCCATAAGCCTCTTTAGGTATCTTGAGAAAATTCGTGTCGATGTTTCCATTGCCATTTTCGTCGTGAACCACGCATAGCGCGTAGTCACCTTCCGGAACATCCGTCAACTGAATGGTCATTTGAGCCGCTTGATCCACGCTTACGAATTTTTCATAAACGGGCTTCTTCAGGAAGTCATCCGAATTACTGAACAATGAAATGATCAATTGGCCGCTCTTACTTTCAATATTTTCAACATTTAATAACAATTGCTGTCCATTTGCGGAAGTTACAGCGCCTAGGAAAAAAATAATAAAACCCAATTGTTTCATTGTAGTAAAAAAAAGTTTGTTCAAAACTAACCATAAACCAGGACTTACCCCATAATATCTTGTAAATACGCTTGGTTTACAGTTTATTTAAAACCTATCAAAGAATGGAGCATACAGACGTGACAATTTCGCGATTATTTGAAATTCCCACTTACCAACTGGAACATTACCCTCAGGGTGATGCCCTGGCTTATAAAGAAGACCGCTCCTGGATAAAAATCTCTATCGAGCAGGTAATAGAGCAAATAAACGAAATAAGCTATGGTCTCTTAGCTCTTGGTGTCGGTAAGGGTGACAAAGTAGCCATGGTCTCCCCAAATCGTCCGGAATGGATCTTAATGGACTACGCTATTCAACAAATCGGGGCCATTAGCGTTCCATTGTATCCCACTATTACCATTGCCGACTATAGATTTATTCTAAAAGATTCATCTGCGAGCCTGGTGTTTGTGGAAGGGGACAAATTATTCAAAAGGGTTCACGAAGCCGCCCAGGATTTGGAAACAGTGAAGGGAATTTATTCTTTTGACCTCAGTGAGGAAGCTCCTCACTGGCGAGAGGTATGCCAAAAAGAAACTCCTGCTGCACGCGAACAACTACAATCCCTTAAGTTATCCATAGATCCTCACGATATCGTAACTATAATTTATACCAGTGGTACTACCGGCAACCCCAAAGGGGTAATGTTATCACATCACAACATCTTATCTAATGCCATAGCTGTGGGCAAAATTTTCCCCGCTACAGGCCATCTAATTCGTACCCTTAGCTTCCTCCCTTTGTGTCATATATTTGAACGCACTGCATCCTTCATGGCGGTGTATTTAGGAGTTTCCATTTACTTTGCAGAAAGCATAGATACCATAGGTGAGAATTTGCGAGAGGTGAAACCTCATTACTTCTCAGCCGTTCCCAGACTTCTGGAGAAGACTTACGAGAAAATTATGGATACCGGGAGATCCCTTAGCGGTATTAAAAAACGCCTGTTTGACTGGTCCTTAAACCTTGCTCAACAGTACCAGCTTCCCATGAAGAAAAGTTGGTGGTATCGCTTTCAGCTTTACCTGGCCAACAAATTGGTATTTAAGAAATGGCGGGAGGCGCTGGGGGGAAATGTTGGATTTATTGTATCAGGTGCAGCGGCCCTGCACAGCGGCATTGCCAGAGCATTTTGGGCTGCTCAAATACCTGTTTTGGAGGCTTATGGGTTAACCGAAACCTCACCCGGAGTTTGTTTTACTCGTCTCGACTATGAAACCGCCCGCATAGGATGTGTCGGTTATCCCCTGGAAGGAGTCTCTGTTAAAATTGCTAGTGATGGGGAAATCCTGGTTAAGGGCCCCAATGTTATGAAAGGTTATTACCAGCGGCCAGACCTGACTGATGATGTAATCAATTCGGAAGGTTGGCTGCATACCGGCGATATTGGTAGTTTGTCGGAGCATAACCTGCTAAGAATCACAGATCGCAAGAAGGAGATCTTTAAAACATCCGGAGGAAAATATATTGCACCACAATTGTTGGAGAACCATTTCAAAGAGTCTGCGTTTATTGATCAGATGATGGTAGTAGGGGAGGGTGAAAAATTTCCTGCGGCTTTAATAGTACCTGCCACGGAGCGCCTGAAACAATGGGCAAAATCACAGACATTAACATTCGACTCGATGATTGATTTGTTGGAAGAACCCCGGGTCGTAGAACTATTCAATGATATCGTGGATCAAAAAAACCAACATTTCGCGCAATTTGAGAAGGTTAAGAAATTTGTACTCCTACCGGACGAATGGAGTGTAGACAGCGGCGAACTAACTCCCACCTTAAAGTTAAAACGCCGCAACATTCTTGAGAAATACCAAACTCAGATACAATCTTTTTACCGTTAAACACCATAAAATTGCATAATACTAAGAAATAATTGTTATTTTTGTTCTTTTAAAATTTCCAGTTTAACGGAAGATAGACATGTCCAAGGTTACCATATTTGGGGCGGGTTATGTAGGCGTTCCTACCGCCGCTCATTTTTCAAGGACTCATCAAATTACCATTTATGATCCTGACGAGCAGAAAATCAATAATATCCGTGAGGTATTAGATGGGACTACTCATGAGTTGCATATTCACGAGAAAGGCTTACCGGAATTATTAAGAGAAAATCGAGAGAACCTTAAGTTAACAACGGAGATTAAGGAAGCTTTGAAGGACCCGGAATTCGTCTTTATTTCGGTGGGCACCCCGCCAAATACCAAGGGTAGGGCCAATCTGAAATACGTTTGTAGTGCGGCTGAACAAATCGCCGCAAATCTGAAAAATGATGCCATCATCATGAACAAAAGCACGGTGCCTCCTGGTACTGCCTATATGGTTCAGGACATTATTGCCTCAAATTTAAAGACCGATGTCAAATTCGCTGTAGGCTCGTGTCCGGAATTCCTGGCGGAAGGTTCGGCAGTAGAGGACCTGCGAACTCCCGACCGCATTGTTTATGGTTGCGATGATCCGGAGGCATTGAGGAAAATAACAGACTTCTTTAGCTACCTGCATGGCCAAGCCACTCTTTGCCCCATGTCCACCATAAGCTCTGAACTGACCAAATATGCAGCTAATTCTATTCTGGCTACCAAGATATCCTTTATGAATTCATTAGCTGTGCTTTGCGATTCCATTGGAGCAAATATTAGAGAGATCCAAGAAGGCATAGCCCGGGATTCGAGAATAGGAAGAAAATTTCTTAATGCCAGTATGGGGTATGGGGGAAGCTGCTTCCCTAAGGATACTAGGGCTATTGCAGAATACGGTCGTTTAAATGGTATACCTCTGTCATTAATCAAGGCTACTATTGCAATTAATGATGACACCATTGAGTACTTTGCTAATAAAATACTGGATGACTTCAACGGAGATTTAAAGGGCAAGAACGTAACAATTTGGGGCATTGGTTTCAAGGCCAGAACGGACGACCTGCGAGAATCAAAGGCCGTGGAATTGGCGCGTTTTCTGATGGACCATGGGGCTCATACCTTTATTTTCGATACGGTAAAAGGAGCACTGACCAATTTTGAAATTGAAAACCAACAGTATCAGGGGAAATTCACCATTTGTCAGGATCAGTACCAGATGTTCGACCAGGATCTGGACGGATTGGTAATTGGTAACGAACACGAGAAATTCCGTAATCCCAAGATTAATCAATTGAAAAAAATGCGGGCCCTCAATATCTATGATGGCAAGAATATCCTAAATAATCAGCTAATTCGAAAGCTTACCCAACAGGGCTTTAACTATAAGAGTGTGGGTAAAGACACCGTGGTCAATGGGGTTGATAAGGACAGGCTGGTACATTTTCTAAGAGAGAAATACATGGATTAGTCTCCTATTCCCGATTTCATAATACTTTGACACACAGCAAATTGCTGATTTTGGCATCATGCTTGTATCCCTTTCAGTAGTATGAATTAAAATGTTAGGGTTATGAAAAAAGCAATGATGACAGTAGCATTAGTGGCATTTGCTGGATTAGCGGCCTGGGCCTATGCTCCGGCAAAAGCCACCTTTTCGACTCAAGACGGTCGATTAATGCGTGTGTATATAGATGGCAATTTAATAAACAAATATCCCAGGCAACTGGTTAGGGCTCCCAGGATGCGTCCAGGGAAACACCGGGTGGTGGTAGAGGTGTTCGGGCGAAGAGGCCGAAGTATCAAATCCCGGAAGGTGATCGTTTTGAGACCTGGTATGGAAACCAGATTTAATGTACGTACCCGAAAACGGGATGTAGCTCTTTACGCTGTGGATACTCGATCCATGAGAAGGGACAGATATCGTCATCCGGACCGGTATGATTATCATCGTCCCAGGGGGCATGATCGTAATCGCCCGGTTTATCAAGATGATGGATATAGTTGCCGGGTCGATCCTTATCGATACTAACAAAAAAGGAGGGTTAAACCCTCCTTTTTGATTTCACGATGCTTCCAAACTTAAAAAAACACAATTTCAAATTCTACTCTGCGATTCAATGCTGATCAATGGTCCAAATTATTAGACAAATAAACAGTTGATTATCAGGATTCTTTACCCCAGTAGGTAGCTTCAGGAGTGATCAGAGCTGCTTTATAGTCCTCAGACTGGGTGTTCAGAATATTGGGCCGTACAACTTCGGGTATTATTTGTATATCGAAGATCTCGTCTACACTATTTAGATATCGTATTTCACCAACAAATGCCCCTGTGGGGGCATGAACAATACTTATGCTGCATTGATCAGCTTTTTTGGAGAAATCCAGCTTGGCAAAGATCGAAGAGTTTTGCCGAAGTTTGGAATATCCCACAAATAGATAGTCTTGGTATTTGGCCAGGCCACGGGCGAAACCATCACGCTGATAGATCACTTCTAACTCACCGGATTCAACATCCACGGTGACTAATTGACCTAAAGCCGACTGCAATACGTACAGTTTGCCGTTAAACACTCGAGGAGAATGTGGCATCTGAAGATTGGTGGCCACCATCCTTTGATCATCCACATCGATAATCACGCCGCCTTCAGGAATATTACTCCGCCAACCCTGGATGGTATCGGAAGTGCTAAAGGCGGTGACGTACTTTATCTTACCTTCAACAACAGCCACGCCGTTAAGATGACATCGATCCTGGGATGCCAGTTCCGAAATAAAATCCGGCTGCCAGAAGGAGGTAAAATTATATTCCTGATGGGGCTTTATAAGACAACTGAAAGAAGTATTGACCGCACATATATCTGAATTAGCCCAGGCAACATCATGAAGGTCAACCCTCCCGGTGTGATACCGGACCATGGGTATATAGATAGTATCATAAACACCGGGCTTTTTGGCATAGCCGGAAGCCAAGGATCTGGAGGCCTTAAAAATCAGCAGCTCGTCTTGTGTGGCTAATGCAAGTTTTTCACCAGAGACTGCTAAACCCATGGGCTTGTCGAAATTTCGAGGCAATTGCACGAGTTCCTGATCATTCTTAGCACTTATAAAAATGAGTTTACCAGCCTGAAAAGTGGTAATGGCAATGGTGCAATTAAGGTTTTGCAGCAATTCCGGAATTTGAGGGGAAAAAGAACAGCTAAACGGGGGGTATGCCTTACGATCCATGTAAGTCCTACCTTTTGATGATCTTATTGGTAAAAGTGTTACCCTGATTAACGGTAACTTTTAACAGATAGGTACCCGGTCTTAGGGTAGATAAGTTTAACCGGAAGGGATTATATCCTTTAGTCAATTGATTCTTGGTGCGCATTAAGGTGCGCCCGCTAAGATCAAATATCTCCAGTACTGCTTCCTTAGTCTGTGAGGAGTTGGTGGTGATGTGCAATGTTAAAAAGTCCGAAATAGGATTGGGAAAGGCGCTAATGGTTCCTGTTGGGGGTACTACTGTAACACTTTCGATATCGGAAAACGAAAATTGGCCATCGAAATCCGTTTGCTTAAGTCTGTAAAAGGATCGCCCGAAAATGGGACTGGAGTCAACAGTGTGGTAATCCAGCAGTTCGAAGCTGTCCCCTTCCGGAGCTTTTATTTGTTCGATGCCCTCCCAATCTTGGGCATCGGTAGATCTTAGAATGGTGAAGAAGTCGTTATTGATCTCGCTGGCAGTTTGCCAGGTAAGTATCACCTCTTGACCCTCCACCTGGGCCCTGAAGAAAACCAGCTCGATTGGCAGTATGGAAGCCGGACAGATATTTTCAAAGAAATTGAAATTACCATCGAATTCACCGGAAAACATGTCAGGGTCCATATCATTATCAATATCCACGAAGGACGGCTTGGCAGCTGACCCCACATCTACCCCATCCAGTGGATCATTGTTTCCTGTAACTGAAGTAAAAGTAGGTGATCCTGCGGTTCCGGTATTTTCAAAAAAGTTAAAATTACCGTTACTATCACCAATGTAAACGTCGAAATCACCATCACTATCAAGATCCGTAGCTGCTGGTGAAGAATTAGTACCCACGTCTACTCCGTTAAACGGATTATTGGCTCCTGTACGCACTACGAAAGTAGGTGCGCCTGCGGTTCCGGTGTTTTCAAAGTAATTAATATTTCCATTTTCTTCACCCACGAATACATCAAAGTCCCCATCATTGTCGATATCCACAAATTCAGGATCCGATCGATTACCGATGTCAAAGCCGTTCATAGGATTGGACCCTCCGGTCCTCTGCACAAAAGTTGGTGCGCTGGCGGTGCCTGTGTTTTCATAGTAATTGGTGATACCGGCTTGCTCCCCTACAAACAGGTCAAAGTCTCCGTCATTGTCGATATCCACAAAATCAGGAGTGGATCGTAGACCAACGTCGTACCCATTCATAGGATTCGACGCTCCGGTACGCTGCACAAAGGTGGGAGCACTGGCGGTACCGGTATTTTCATAATAGTTTACGATCCCAGCAGTTTCTCCCGCAAACATGTCAAAATCCCCGTCGTTGTCGATATCTACGAAATCCGGGGCAGAGCGACTTCCAATATCTTCACCACTAAGAGGATCATCGGTCGCTTCCTCAACCAAGTCGAAGGTTGCCTTTACCGTGATCTCACTGAGCTCGAAAAAGTTTACATTGCCCACGAACTCTCCAATGAAGATATCAAAATCACCGTCGTTATCGATATCCACCAAGGTAGGGGCGGAACAAAACCCCACATTGTCACCATTAAAGGGATTTGAACTGCCGGTACGTGGGGTAAACGTGGCTGCTGCTGCAGTACCGGTATTTTCAAAGTAAAAGGTATCTCCGCTACTATCTCCAATTACTGAGTCGAAATCCCCGTCATTATCTACATCCACAAAAGTAGGAGCGGTATATTGGGCTAAGTTTACAGTGTTTAAGGGATTGGCGCCGCCGGTTCTTTGCACAAAAGTGGGTGAGCCAGCGGTACCGGTATTTTCCCAATGAAATATTCCCCCATACTCATCGCCACTGAACATATCAAAATCACCGTCATTGTCTATGTCTACAAAGAACGGTGCAGACCACCGGCTTCCTACAGAGGCTCCATTGAGAGGATTGGCAGCACCTGTTCGCTGTACAAACGTAGGAGAAGCGGCGGTACCGGTATTCTCGAAATAATTAAAGTTGGCCCCGGTCTCACCAGCGAACATATCAAAGTCACCGTCGTTATCGATATCTACAAATGCTGGTGTGGAAAATGAACCTACATCAAATCCGTTAAGGGGGTTTGCGGCCCCGGTACGTTGTACAAAGGTGGCAGAGGAAGCAGAGCCGGTATTTTCATAATAGAAAAAGGTCCCGCTGAATTCACCCAGAAATAAATCCTGGTCTCCGTCATTATCAATATCCACAAAGTAAGGAGTGGAATAACTCCCAATATCTTCTCCGTTCATGGGGTTCGAACCACCGGTAATCTCGGTATACTCCAGTTTAGCACACTGTGCATACAAGGGGTTGGTGGAAATAAGGAATGATACTGCTGCAGCGGAGGAAATGATGAGTATTTTCTTACGGAGCCTTAAAAGTCTATAGTACAACTTTTCTAAGGCCTCCAGTAGCCACTGTCGGTTTTTGGTAGGCCCAATACTCCCGCTATCGCCTTGATCTATTCGTCGGAGTCTTCTTAAGTATCGGCGATAGCGATAAAGGAGTTTATTATACTGGGCTCTTTCTGTCACAAATCGGTCAAATAAAAGTAAAGATAGAAGATTTCACTGAGACCATTTCTATGAAAATCTCAAAAAAGGTATTTCTATTCTACAAATAAAGGCTATTGGCCGACAATGAATATCGAATTTGCTACCAGCAATTTTCCATTGTACCAAAATGCTCTGAACAGAGGGTTATCCACCATATATATTATAGCTCCGCTGCCCATTTCTTCCACGCCGAATACCAAGGCATTTTGTTGTTTTTCCAATATCTGGTATCCTGCAAATCCGCTTACCAATGAGGAAGGGTCGGCAATGGTTCCCACATTCCATTCACCGTCTAGATATGGGAATGTCAAATCATTGGTTTTTAAGCTGAAATAACTTTGATCGTATCCGAATCCCAAGGGGTGGCTGGAGTCCAAGGTCACTTTAAAGATAGCGCCGGGTATGTTGTCGGTAACAGATTCCCTACGACGATCCTTATACAAACCTGTAGACTGGTCCCCGGATTCAATCTCTGTAGTATCTTTTTTTAAGGCAAACCCATCTTTGCCGGCCAAAAGATTAAGTGCGTTTCCTACCACCAGCAAGCGACCCCCATCACGGACCCATTGTTTCAGTCTATCCACCTCCTTGTCTTTAAAGTCATAGCTGCCACTGGGAAGAATAAGTACCTGGTATTGATCAAGGTCCACATTTTTGAAATATCGGGTGTCAATAATGGTCACAGGGTAGTGAAGCTGTTGTTCAAAAAAATGCCAAAACTCTCCAAAAGAGAATGAAGAGGTACCCACCCCAGATAATAATGCTACTTGAGGTCGTTCAATAAATCGAAACGATCGTGCCCCGAGATCTGATCCTTCTTGCGCCCAGCCACCACTCAAGACATGGACCGATCGGTTCAGTTCCTTTGCAGTTAGAGTTACTATGGTTCCGAATAGGGGATTATCGCGATTATCAGCCCTGCTAATAACCATGGATCCAGGATCGTATTTCCTGCCTTCAATGGTAAAGGGCTCTACGGCAAATCGTACCTTAATACCTTGTTGCAATAGCTTACTCAACCATTGGGCGTCCTGCAGACTTTTCCATTTACCTATATATGCATAGGCGTTTTCAGAGGAGTCTGTAACGGACTTCACCGGGGCTTCCTTCCAGGGTTGCACGTTGATTCTTTCGGTAAGGGCATAGGCCTCCAGTTGAAATTGGTAGGGTAGGGCCCAACTGGTAATATCATAAGTAAGTGAATCGGATAGCTTCGGTTCGGAGTCAAAAAGAACTTGGGTCAGTATGGACTTTGGTTGGTAGGCACTTATTACCAGATCTGTCATTTCTACTGTCACCGAGTTGTTTTCTTGTTGAAGGTAGCTATAGCCTCTATAGGACCGGCTGTTAGCGGGTCTTCCGTAGGTGATCAGATGACTGTCCAAAAAATCACAAAGATCCTTGATCTTCTGGGGGTCATTGGACCCTTTCACTACAAAACTCTTATGCTTTCCTAGGGGATTACTTTGATTATCCCGGAAGAAACGGGTAAACTCCTCAATAACTTCCTCCGCGTTTTTGGAAGTAACCTCGATGGTCGATAAGCCTGTAGTATGATGATGAGCAATCCGGTCCTTGAGTGTCAAGGTATCCTGGTTTTCCGTAATCGCCTGCAAACCGGCGCGGCTGCTTCCACCTTGCTCATAGGTCATGCCAATAGAACCGTTGAACATTGGATAGGAATCACCATAGCTGGGATACAGTAAATCGAAGACCTCTTTAGTAAAATATAACCAACCTTCACGATGAAAGTACCGGGCGTGATTTTCTCCTACCCGGTGCTGAAACTCTCTTTGCCAGGGGGTGATAAGCTCGTGGTAGGGCTCAGCGGCCGGGGCAAAGTAATAGGGGCGGTTAAGCCCTTGCTCGTGAAAATCCACATGCACCTGGGGAAACCATTGATTGTACAAGACAATTCGTTTTTGAGATTCTATTTGAGTTTGCCAGGCCCAATCCCGGTTCAAATCGAACATATAGTGGTTGGACCGTCCACGAGGCCAGGGCTCCCGGTGTTCCCGATCGTCCAGAGAAGGATTTGGAATACTATGGGAGACCTGATTGTACCAATTCACATATCGGTCTCGCCCGTCGGGATTTATGCAAGGGTCCATTATTACCAGGGTATTCCGCAGCCAGGTCTTGGTCTCTGGATTATTGGGACTCACCAATTGGTATAACGTTTCCATAGAGGCTTCCGTGGAAACAGCCTCATTACCATGAACATTATAACTGAGCCATACAATGGGGATTCTGGATGATTCTGAACTGGATTGCAAACCGGTTCGGTGCAAGTTTGACGTACGGATCTGCTCTTTATTACTCAGGTTTTCTGGAGAAGAGACCAAGGCCACCATGAGTGGCCGGTGCTCATAGGTTTCTCCATACTGCTGTAATTCTATCAGTTCCGACTTTGAGTCTACATACTCGAAATAGTCTAATACTTTAAAATGAGGAGTGAAACGTGTTCCCAACTCATAACCAAGAAATTGACTGGGACTCAAAAGACTTTGGCCGCAAATTTCCAGTGGAAACACTATGAATAGCAAAAGGAATATTCTCATGTCTTTGTGTTTAGCCGTGAAATATAGCTAAAAAAGCCCTTAGAAGGTCCTTTTTAGAACTTGAGCAAAAAAATGTGGATAATTTTTTCAAAGGTTATAGCTAGGAGGCACTCGTTTTGTGGATAACTCTACAGTTTGAAGCTCATAATAAATCCGTATTGAATCCCAGAATGTGGATAACTAAAACTCTACTGTCAGCACCACCAAAGGATCAAAAATTCACTAAATCTTACACTGCTAGGTTCTGCCCTTCCATTCGTCAAATTAACCCACCTATTCAATCTATTTTTACCCCTGTTCGAAACAAGCAGTTTTGAAATAAACAGATCAATTAATACTCCCACATTCATGAAGTGGATCAATGGATGGCTAATGTGGATTTTAAGCCTGGTGCTTTGGGCCTTCCTTTTGGAAGTCCAGGGCCAGAGCTTTACCAATGTTGCGGCAGCCCGAAATGTAGACCTAGGAGGTAACAAAGATGGTGGCTTATGCTGGGCTGACTTCAACAATGACGGCTTTTTGGATCTAGCAGTCAATACCAACGACAACGGCTTCTTTTCCAAATCCCGGCTGTTTATTTGGAATTCCGGGACTTCCCTATTCGACGACGTCACCGCTACCGATGTCAATACTCAATTCAACGACAGACGTGAACGGTCAGCCCTTGCTGGCGACTTTGATAATGATGGGGATGTCGATTTCATGAGGAGTACTTCTACCCAACTGGAGATCTATCGCAACACAGGAGCCCCCAACTATAATCTGGTTTTGTTTCAGGAATTCACTAGTGGTGTCGCCCCCTTTAACGGTACTACTCAGAACGGCATGAACAATGAGGGGCTGGCATGGATGGATTTTGATGGGGATGGCGACCTGGACGTTTACATGGAAGACCACCAATACGGGCAAGACATCCTGGAGTATGATCAGGGTACTGGTCTTTTTGTGCATTATACCCCAGACAGCGATCCTAAGGGGTTTCCTATTACCGGAACATCAGGTGATTATTCAGTAACTGCCGACCTGGATAACGATGGTTATGTGGATGTAGTGGCTCGCCGGCAAGGAACTAATACTCAGGCACCTACCGATATACGAGGTTATGACATATTCTTTAATGATGGCGATGGTACCTTCTCCCCCAACACCACTGTAAACCTTCAGACCAATAACAGCTACAAAGGAGGCGTAGCAGTAGCCGACTTTGATAATGATGGTGATTTCGATTATATGTGGACCAATCACGATGATGGTACCGGAACCCGCTCGGTATTAGTAGTGGAGCAAACGGGTTTTAATACCAGGATTTTTCAAATCGCCACCGTGACGGTTACCCCTGGTGGTACCGGCACCTTAAATGCTTTACCAGACGAACAAATTGAAGGAATTGCCATGGCCGACGTTAACAATGACGGTAAGGTCGACGTGTTTCTGGCTGCGGATTCAGGCCCATCATATCTTCTCATAAACAACAACACCGGAGGAAACTTCAGCTTTATCCACGAGAACTATGGTATTAATGTAAATGCCGATGGAGAAGGTTTGGCATTTGGTGATTACGATGATGATGGTGATATGGACTTCTATCTCAACATTCGTAATGGAAATAATCAGTTGTGGGAAAATGACTTGAGCGGCAATACTGATTACTTAAAAATTGAGCCCCTGATAGATCTAGGAGGTGGCATTACCAGAGCCGCTATCGGAGCTACCGTTGTAGTTGACGAACAAGGCTGTTCCGCCTTGAAGTTTATCCAGGAAGTCAGTGGTGGGGTGGGACATGGTGCTCAGAATGACAGTCGCTTGCACTTTGGTCTGCCTAACGGCCCAAACATCAGATATAAAATTACCGTCAGCTTTGTAAGACCCAATGGAGGAGCTCGTACCGTAGTACAGAAATACGTAACCCCCTCCGCCTTGGCCGGTCAAACCATCCAAGTGCTTGATACTGATACCAGTGATCCTGACGCAGACCCCAATGCAGTAAATGATAGCTACACCGTGAGCATGAACTCCTCGAATAATGCTTTGGATGTAATGGACAACGATAGCGATCCCAACGGGGAGAACTTAACATTATCATTACCATCCGCGGTCACCGCCAATGGTGGAACAGTTACAGTAAACAATAACAGCACTCCCCTGGATCCAACAGACGATTTTATAGATTATACGCCCGCAAATGGGTTTTTCGGTGTGGATAACTTTGATTATGAAATTACAAACGTGTCCTTGTTTTGTTCTTCAGCCAGCGCAACCATAACGGTAAATGGGCAACCAACAAGTTCCGACAATACAGTCTCCACCCCAGAAGACATTACCTATTCCTTTACCACCGGCGACTTTACGGTGGGGTATAGTGATCCGGAAGGCGATGCTTTTGCGGAGATCCGCATTACCAGCCTGGAGAGTGTGGGTAACTTATTATATAACGGCAACCCAGTGACCCTGAACCAGGTGATCAGTGCGGCCGATATCACCAGCGGTTTGTTGACCTTTGTGCCGGTAGCCGGCCAGAGCGGCAGTCCTTACGACAGTTTTGACTTTGAAGTAGGGGATGGAACGGACTTTAGTGTCAGTGATTACACCCTGACTATCAACGTTACTCCGGTTAATGATCCTCCGGTAGGCTCCGACAATACGGTTTCTACCCCAGAAGATATTACTTATACCTTCACTACCGGCGACTTTACGGTGGGGTACAGCGATCCTGAAGGCGATGCTTTTGCAGAGATCCGCATTACCAGCCTGGAGAGTGTGGGTAACTTATTATATAACGGCAATCCGGTGACCCTGAACCAGGTGATCAGTGCCGGGGATATCACCAGCGGTCTGTTGACTTTTGTTCCAGTGGGCAACCAGAGCGGCAGTCCATACGATAGCTTTGATTTTGAAGTAGGAGACGGCACGGATTTTAGTGTCAGCGACTACACCCTAACTATTAACGTCACGCCAGTCAACGATCCCCCGGTAAGTTCCGACAATACAGTTTCCACACCAGAAGATATTACCTACACCTTTACCTCTGCAGACTTTACGGTGGGGTATAGTGATCCGGAAGGCGATGCTTTTGCAGAGATCCGCATTACCAGCCTGGAGAGTGTGGGTAACTTATTATATAACGGCAATCCGGTGACCCTGAACCAGGTGATCAGTGCCGGGGATATCACCAGCGGTCTGTTGACTTTTGTTCCAGTGGGCAACCAGAGCGGCAGTCCATACGATAGCTTTGATTTTGAAGTAGGAGACGGCACGGATTTTAGTGTCAGCGACTACACCCTAACTATTAACGTCACGCCAGTCAACGATCCCCCGGTAAGTTCCGACAATACAGTTTCCACACCAGAAGATATTACCTACACCTTTACCTCTGCAGACTTTACGGTGGGGTATAGTGATCCGGAAGGCGATGCTTTTGCAGAGATCCGCATTACCAGCCTGGAGAGTGTGGGTAACTTATTATATAACGGCAATCCGGTGACCCTGAACCAGGTGATCAGTGCCGGGGATATCACCAGTGGTTTGTTGACTTTTGTCCCTGTGGGCAACCAGAGCGGCAGTCCTTATGATAGTTTTGACTTTGAAGTAGGGGATGGTACGGACTTTAGTGTCAGTGATTACACCCTGACCATCAACGTCACTCCGGTTAATGATCCTCCGGTAGGCTCCGACAATACGGTTTCTACCCCAGAAGACATTACTTATACCTTTACTACCGGCGACTTTACGGTGGGGTACAGCGATCCGGAAGGCGATGCTTTTGCGGAGATCCGCATTACCAGCCTGGAGAGTGTGGGTAACTTATTATATAACGGCAATCCGGTGACCCTGAACCAGGTGATCAGTGCGGCCGATATCACCAGTGGATTGTTGACCTTTGTGCCGGTAGCCGGCCAGAGCGGCAGTCCTTACGACAGTTTTGATTTTGAAGTAGGGGACGGAACGGATTTTAGTGTCAGTGATTACACCCTGACCATCAACGTCACTCCGGTTAATGATCCTCCGGTAGGCTCCGACAATACGGTTTCTACCCCAGAAGACATTACTTATACCTTCACTACCGGCGACTTTACGGTGGGGTACAGCGATCCGGAAGGCGATGCTTTTGCGGAGATCCGCATTACCAGCCTGGAGAGTGTGGGTAACTTATTATATAACGGCAATCCGGTGACCCTGAACCAGATGATCAGTGCGGCGGATATCACCAGCGGTCTGTTGACATTTGTTCCAGTGGGCAACCAGAGCGGCAGTCCTTACGATAGCTTCGATTTTGAAGTGGGCGATGGTACGAACTTTTCGGTATCGGATTATACCCTGACTATAAATGTAACACCGGTCAATGATGCTCCAGTTTCCAGCGACAACACAGTAACTACTACTGAAAATGTCACTTATACCTTCACTACCGGCGACTTTACGGTGGGCTACAGCGATCCGGAAGGCGATGCTTTTGCGGAGATCCGCATTACCAGCCTGGAGAGTGTGGGTAACTTATTATATAACGGCAATCCGGTGACCCTGAACCAGGTGATCAGTGCGGCCGATATCACCAGCGGTCTGTTAACTTTTGTGCCAGTAGCCGGCCAGTTTGGTAGCCCCTATGATAGTTTCGATTTTGAGGTGGGCGACGGTTCGGACTTTTCCACATTAGATTATACTCTCACGGTCAACGTTACACCAATCAACGATCCCCCGGTTAGCTCCGACAATACGGTTTCCACACCAGAAGACATTACCTATACCTTTACTACCGGTGACTTCACCGTGGGCTACAGCGATCCGGAAGGCGATGCCTTTGCGGAGATCCGCATCACTAGCCTGGAGAGTGTGGGTAACTTATTATATAACGGCAATCCGGTGACCCTAAACCAGGTGATCACTGCCGGGGATATCACCAGCGGTCTGTTGACTTTTGTTCCAGTGGGCAACCAGAGCGGCAGTCCATACGATAGCTTTGATTTTGAAGTAGGGGATGGAACGGATTTTAGTGTCAGCGATTACACCCTGACAATAAATGTAACACCGGTCAATGACGCTCCAGTTTCCAGCGACAATACGATCGCTACCCCTGAAGACATCACCTACACTTTTACCGCTGCGGACTTTACGGTGGGGTACAGCGATCCGGAAGGCGATGCTTTTGCGGAGATCCGCATTACCAGCCTGGAGAGTGTGGGTAACTTATTATATAATGGCAATCCGGTGACCCTGAATCAGGTGATCAGTGCCGGAGATATCACCAGCGGTCTGTTGACTTTTGTTCCAGTGGGCAACCAGAGCGGCAGTCCTTACGATAGCTTTGATTTTGAAGTAGGGGATGGCACGGATTTTAGTGTCAGCGATTACACCCTGACAATAAATGTAACACCGGTCAATGACGCTCCAGTTTCCAGCGACAATACGATCGCTACCCCTGAAGACATCACCTACACTTTTACCGCTGCGGACTTTACGGTGGGCTACAGCGATCCGGAAGGCGATGCCTTTGCAGAGATCCGCATCACCAGCCTGGAGAGTGTGGGTAACTTATTATATAACGGCAATCCGGTGACCCTGAACCAGGTGATCAGTGTGGCCGATATCACTAGTGGTCTGTTGACCTTTGTGCCGGTAGCCGGGCAAATCGGCAGTCCTTACGATAGCTTTGATTTTGAAGTAGGGGATGGCACGGATTTTAGTGTCAGTGATTACACCCTGACTATAAATGTAACACCGGTCAATGATCCCCCGGTAGGCTCCGACAATACGGTTTCTACCCCTGAAGACATTACTTATACCTTCACCACCGGTGACTTTACGGTGAGCTACAGCGATCCGGAAGGCGATGCCTTTGCAGAGATCCGCATCACCAGCCTGGAGAGTGTGGGTAACCTATTATATAACGGCAATCCGGTGACCCTGAATCAGGTGATCAGTGCAGCCGATATCACCAGCGGTCTGTTGACGTTTGTTCCTGTGGGCAACCAGAGCGGCAGTCCTTACGATAGTTTTGACTTTGAAGTAGGGGATGGTATGGACTTTAGCATAGGCGATTATACCTTAACAGTAAATGTTACTCCATTAAACGATGTTCCTAATGCTGTCAACGATGTGACATCAACTGTCCAGGACATTTCACTCACAATCGATGTTTTCAGTAATGATGATCTGGGAGATACACCGACTAATATCAGTAGTGTAGATGGAACTACAACTCAAGGAGGTACTGCTTCTATCAACAACAATGGTACGCCTGCAGACCCCAGCGACGATTTTATCGACTATGCTCCACCCAATGGATTCCTAGGCACAGACACCTTTACCTACACCATTCAGGACAGTGATGGTGAGACCAGTACCGCTACGGTTACGATTGATGTTACTATTCCCAACAACAGTCCGTTAGCGGTGGACGATAACGGATCAACCTCCGAAAATACTGGAATACCAGTGAATGTACTGGCCAATGACAATTTGGGAGACACCCCAACCACCATTAGCAGCGTTGATGGAACTACCACCCAGGGTGGTACGGCAGTGATCAACAACAACGGTACACCAGCGGACCCCAGTGATGATTTTATTGATTATACACCGGCCAATGGATTTACTGGTTCCGATACCTTTACCTATACCATTCAAGACAACGACGGTGAGACCAGTACCGCTACGGTTACGATTGATGTTACTATTCCCAACAACAGTCCGTTAGCGGTGGACGATAACGGATCAACCTCCGAAAATACTGGAATACCAGTGAATGTACTGGCCAATGACAATTTGGGAGACACCCCAACCGCCATTAGCAGCGTTGATGGAACTACCACCCAGGGTGGTACGGCAGTGATCAACAACAACGGTACACCAGCGGACCCCAGTGATGATTTTATTGATTATACACCGGCCAATGGATTTACTGGTTCCGATACCTTTACCTATACCATACAGGACAATGATGGAGAAACCAGTACTGCCACAGTAACTATAATTGTAAATGCTATTGGGAATAATAATCCAATAGCCAATGATGATACTTACAACACCAATATAGATACCCCATTAGGTATTGCAACTCCTGGATTGTTGGGTAACGATTCTGACCCGGACAGCGACCCCCTTATTGTCAGCGGGTTTGATGCAGTTAGTACTAATGGCGGTACCGTATCCGTAAATGCTGATGGGTCCTTTTTATATACGCCTCCTGCCGGATTTTTTGGTGTGGATAACTTCACTTATACTGTTTCTGATGGAAGAGGGGGCTTTCAAACGGCTACCGTTACCATTAACGTCAGCAATACACCAAATACACCGCCGGTAATTGTAGATATCAACATGCCGGGCCTTCAAGATCAGAATGTTGATTTCTCTGATCTCGATTTCTTAAACGCCTATTCTGACGCCGATGGAGATCCTTTAAATCATGTGGAAATCATCAGTCTGCCTAACAACGGGAATCTATTCCTAAATGGAAACCCTGTTACCGTAGGTCAGATATTGAGCGTGGCGGATCTATCTAATTTGCAGTTTGTGCCGGATCCCGGATTTATTGGTACCACCAATTTCCAGTGGATTGCCAATGATGGTAAGGAGGATTCGGCCCCAGCTCAAGTTATTATAGACTTGGCTCCTGATGATAATCTCATAATCTATAAAGGTTTCTCGCCTAATGGAGACGGCAGTAATGATCAGTGGGTGATTGATGGCATTTTAAGTTATCCCAGCAATGTAGTGAAGGTATTCAACCGTTGGGGTAATCTAGTTTATGAAGAAGCAGGTTATGATAACCAATCAAAAGTGTGGTTTGGACAATCGAACCAGGGACTGGTATTAGGTAAAAAGGATCTACCGGACGGAACGTACTTCTATATGGTAGAACTGGGAGATGGAAGCGAGCAACGCAGTGGCTATGTCATGTTAAAACGATAATGAAAGTAGGGTTAAATAGGGTTAAATATTTTGTGCTTACCGCTATGGGCATGCTGATGGCTTTGACCGTTTGGGGTCAACAAGAGGCCATGTATACGCAGTATATGTTCAATGGCTTGGCCTTAAATCCTGCATATGCAGGCACCCATCAAACCTTGGAATTTACTGCATTAGCCAGGGAACAGTGGACTGGATTAGATGGTGCTCCTAGTACCCAGACTTTTACGGTGCATTCCCCATTGCGTAACAGAAGTATTGGTGTGGGTCTGTCATTAATTCATGATCAGATTGGTATCACCAGTCAATACGGAGTTTATGGTGCTTATTCTTATCGCATCCAGTTTGATAACAAAGGGGTTTTGTCTATGGGATTGCAGGTGGGATTCACCTCATACCATGAGGACCTATCTGAACTCAGTGGTAGTATCCGGGATCCGAATGACCCCAATTTTGCGGTAGACAATGTGAGCAAATTCATGCCCAACTTTGGGACCGGATTCTATTACTACACCAATAGATTCTACTTGGGATTAAGCTCGCCACATTTGGTGCAAAACAAACTAGACGACATTGAAACTACTGACATTGACTCCAAGCAACGACGTCATTATTTCCTTACCACCGGATATGTTTTTGATTTGAGCCGGTCAGTGAAATTCAAACCAAACCTGCTGATTAAGGTGGTGGAAGGAGCGCCAGTGGAGGCAGATATTAATATGAATTTTCTATTCCAGGAAATGGTTTGGGTAGGTGTCTCGTACCGGTCTTTTGATTCATTTGATGCAGTAATCCAATTGAATTTGACGGAGCAATTCAGAATTGGGTATGCCTATGATTTTGCCACCACTACCGATTTGAAAAGACTGCATAGCGGTTCTCACGAACTTATGCTCAATTACCGATTAAAAGCTCCCAGACATCGTATGTTAACACCAAGATATTTTTAAGATGGAACGTGTATTGAAGATAGTCCAGCCCATATTATTGGCCCTGTGGATAACCATGGCAGCTGGAGGTGTGGTTAATGCCGTGGACACGGATAGCAATAATGGTGGTTTCGTTAGTGTGTTTGATAGCAAGTTGAAGCGAGCAGATCGATATTTTGAAAACTTTGAGTATAAAACTGCGATTAAGCTTTATTTAAAGCTTGTGGATAAAGGTAAAATAAACGATCATATTCGACTACGACTGGCAGAGTCATATTTAAAGATAAACGATCCCGTTAACGCCGAAAAGTGGTTTGCTGAAGTTATCCACAGCCCGGAAGTCACCGCGGTTCACCAAATTCAATACGCACAAACCCTCCTTAGCACTGGAAAATACCAACAGGCCAGAGAAGTTATCGATCAGTATGAGTTTGCGAAATCAGACTATCGCAGCGAAGCTATCCTGGCTACCCTGGATAGGTTGGATATATTTTATGAGGACAGTGTTAATTATGGAATAAACACGGTGGAAGCAAACCATCAGGAGTTTTCGGATTTCAGCCCTACTGTATTCAAGGAAGGAATTGTGTTTGTTTCAAACCGCAGTAAGAAGGGTAAAAAATTCCGTTGGGATGATACACCGTTTTTGGATCTGTACTACACCGATAGCGATTTAGCTTCAGCCAAACCTTTTAGTAATAGGCTGAATAGTAAGTACCATGAAGGTCCGGTTGCATTCTTTGATGATTTTAACGGGATAATATTCACTCGAAGTAATTATTATGACGGAGAACTTGGTAGTACGGAAGCAGGAGTAAACAACTTGCAGTTATATACCGCAAAATGGAACGAGAAGATCCAGGATTGGGATCAAATAGAGGCTTTCCCTCTGAATATCGAAGAATATTCATTTGGACACCCTTCTTTATCAGATGATGGTCAGCGCCTGTATTTTGTATCGGACATGCCCGGAGGTTTCGGCGGTACGGATATTTACCTATCCCATAAAACAGAGATGGGATGGAGCGAACCAGTTAACCTAGGTGAAGTTATCAACACTCCAGGAAATGAGATGTACCCTCAGATAACGGGTGATGACCTGTTTTTTGCATCCAATGGACACGGAGGGCTTGGAGGTCTGGATCTATATCAAGTTGATATTTCGCAAGATCAAGCGATCGTCAGAAATATGGGTTACCCTGTAAACACACCGGCCGATGATTTCGGCATCAGTTTTTTACCTAATTCTGACAAAGCCTTTATTTCCTCCAACAGGCAAGGAAAAGATAACATATATCAGGTCGATATTTTAGCAGAAGATTTGCACCAAGTATTAGCAAACAACGCCATTAACAGCGATCTGGAGCAAAATGTGGATAACCTTGAGCCATTATTAGCCACAAATGAGTTATCCACAGAGCAGGATTTGGAGTTATCTGGTACTGATGAGGATTTGGTTACCATTAATACCTCCATATTCGACCTGGAGAGCCAGTTGGCTTTGGAAGATGCCCAATTGAAGGTAATGGTTGATGGAGACGTTATTCAAACAACCACCGCTGATGAGAACGGAAATGTAACACTCACGGTTCCTGCAGGAAAAGAATATAGTTTAGTGGCCAGCAAAGATGAATTTGAGGACAAGGAAATTACCCTTCCAGCTGCCTCATTGGGACAGGAAGAGGATATATTAATTGCCTTACAACCTTTTGATAGTGAGCAACTTCCAGAGTTATCCACACCCCAGGAGGAAACATTGGCGATGAACCAAAATCAAAACCTGGACCCCATTGCCGTAGAAGGAGAGCGACTGGAGGACAGTGGCCTCACTACCCAAGATAAAGACCAGCTAACTGGTGTAGCCTTGTTAGATGTCCCCGAATTCGAGGATGAGCAAACCACCTCTGAAGCAGCGGATTCGCAACAAGAATTGGAAGCTATTGCCGTAGAAGGAGAGCGACTGGAGGACAGTGGTCTCACTACCGAAGATAAAGACCAGCTAACTGGCGTAGCCTTGTTAGATGTACCCGAATTCGAGGATGAGCAAACCACCTCTGAAGCAGCGGATTCGCAACAAGAATTGGAAGCTATTGCCGTAGAAGGAGAGCGGCTGGTGGACAGTGGTCTCACTACCGAGGATAAAGATCAGCTATCCGGAGTAGCCCTGTTAGATGCACCGGAGTTTAACGAAGAAGCGAATACTCTTTCAGAGGACCAATTGCAGCAAGAATTCATCGAGAACTCCGATCAGAACTGGGATAAGGACCAGCAAGAATTGGAGGCTATCGCCGTAGAAGGAGAGCGACTGGTGGACAGTGGCCTCACTACCGAAGATAAAGATCAGCTGACGGGTGTAGCATTGTTAGATGCACCGGAGTTTAACGAAGAAGCGAATACTCTTTCAGAGGACCAATTGCAGCAAGAATTCATCGAGAACTCCGATCAGAACTGGGATAAGGACCAGCAAGAATTGGAGGCTATCGCCGTAGAAGGAGAGCGGCTGGTGGACAGTGGTCTCACTACCGAGGATAAAGATCAGCTATCCGGAGTAGCCCTGTTAGATGTACCGGAATTTGAAGAAGAAACGAATGCTCCTGTCCAGGATCAAGCACAGGAAGACCAGCCGGCCTGGAGTGCCGATCAGGACTGGGATAAGGACCAGCAAGAGCTGGAGTCCATAGATGTAGAAGGAGAGCGACTGGTGGACAGTGGCCTCACTACCGAAGATAAAGATCAGCTGACGGGTGTAGCATTGTTAGATGTCCCCGAATTCGAGGATGAGCAAACCACCTCTGAAGCAGCGGATTCACAACAAGAATTGGAAGCTATTGCCGTAGAAGGAGAGCGACTGGTGGACAGTGGCCTCACTACCGAGGATAAAGATCAGCTATCCGGTGTAGCCTTGTTAGATGTCCCCGAATTCGAGGATGAGCAAACCACCTCTGAAGCAGCGGATTCGCAACAAGAATTGGAAGCTATTGCCGTAGAAGGAGAGCGACTGGAGGACAGTGGCCTCACTATCGAAGATAAAGATCAGCTATCCGGAGTAGCCCTTTTAGATGTACCGGAATTTGAAGAAGAAGCGAATGCTCTTACAGAGAATCAATCGCAGCAAGAATTCACCGAGAATTCCGATCAGGGTTGGGATAAGGACCAGCAAGAATTGGAGGCTATCGCCGTAGAAGGAGAGCGACTGGTGGACAGTGGTCTCACTACCGAAGATAAAGATCAGCTGACGGGTGTAGCATTGTTAGATGTCCCCGAATTTGAAGAAGAAACGAATGCTCCTGCCCAGGATCAAGCACAGGAAGACCAACCGGACTGGAGTGCTGATCAGGGCTGGGATAAGGACCAACAAGAATTGGAAGCTATTGCCGTAGAAGGAGAGCGACTGGAGGACAGTGGCCTCACTACCGAAGATAAAGATCAGCTATCCGGAGTAGCCCTGTTAGATGTACCGGAATTTGAAGAGGAAACGAATGCTCTTACAGAGAATCAATCGCAGCAAGAATTCACCGAGAACTCCGATCAGAACTGGAATAAGGACCAGCAAGAATTGGAGGCTATCGCCGTAGAAGGAGAGCGACTGGAGGACAGTGGCCTCACTATCGAAGATAAAGATCAGCTATCCGGTGTAGCCCTTTTAGATGTCCCTGAATTTGAAGATGGAGCCAATGCTCCTGTTACTGCCCAGGATCAAGCACAGGAAGATCAGCCTGACCGGGAGTACTGATCAGGACTGGGATAAGGACCAACAAGAGCTAGAGTCCATAGATGTAGAAGGAGAACGACTGGTGGACAGTGGTCTCACTACCGAAGATACAGATCAGCTGACGGGTGTAGCATTGTTAGATGTCCCCGAATTTGAAGAAGAAACGAATGCTCCTGTTACTGCCCAGGATCAAGCACAGGAAGACCAACCGGACTGGAGTGCTGATCAGGGCTGGGATAAGGACCAGCAAGAGCTGGAGTCCATAGATGAAGAAGGAGAGCGACTGGTGGACAGTGGTCTCACTATCGAGGATAAAGATCAGCTATCCGGTGTAGCCCTTTTAGATGTCCCTGAATTTGAAGATGGAGCCAATGCTCCTGTTACTGCCCAGGATCAAGCACAGGAAGATCAGCCTGACCGGAGTGCCGATCAGGACTGGGATAAGGACCAGCAAGAGCTGGAGTCCATAGATGTAGAAGGAGAACGACTGGTGGACAGTGGTCTCACTACCGAGGATAAAGATCAGTTAACCGGTGTAGCCCTTTTAGATGTAACGGAATTCGAAGATGGAGCCAATGCTCCTACTCCTGACCAGGATCAAGCACAGGAAGATCAGCCTGACCGGAGTACTGATCAGGACTGGGATAAGGACCAGCAAGAGCTGGAGTCCATAGATGAAGAAGGAGAGCGACTGGTGGACAGTGGTCTCACTACCGAAGATAAAGATCAGCTGACGGGTGTAGCCCTTTTAGATGTCCCCGAATTTGAAGAAGAAACGAATGCTCCTGCCCAGGATCAAGCACAGGAAGACCAACCGGACTGGAGTACTGAT
>CBDBUW010000016.1:0-7966 GCA_965212195.1 Cyclobacteriaceae bacterium
AAACGACTGTCCAATATCGCTATAGAAAAGATCAATTCTAGGTTGAAAAGAGTTTTAACCTGGACACAAAATAGATATTTCAAACTTTCACAGTACCTTCCTGATTCGGAAAGGAAATGGGTTAAGTTAGCGAATAGCATTCACATTGATTTTTGCAAGCATCTAGTCATCTGCTTAGATGATATAGAGAGGAAATCTGATTCTTTGAGCCTCAAGGAAGTATTTGGCTTTATTGATAGAATGAGAGAATCCAATGAATGCAAAGTAGTAGCCATCTTCAGCGAAAATTACCTCACAGAGAATAAAAAGGAAGGGAAAGTTTACAAAAAATTTCGAGAGAAAACCTTTGACAAGGAACTCACATATATTACAAGCCCTACAGAAGCTTGTGATATAGCTTTAGCGGGTGATAAAGATATTGGCATATATGTTCATCAGATTTGCGAAAAGATGAAAATCATCAACATACGCCTTATCAAAAAAATTATTAGACAAATAAAAGAAGTTTTGAAATCCATGGAAAATATCAATATTAATGAAATGGCTAAAGAACAAATATGTACTTCTTTGTCTATCTATAGCTGGCTGCTACAGGAAAATGGCACTAATGCGCTTGATTATGTATCGCAAAAATCATACAGTGGGTTTGACAACTATGTCAATATTAGAAAGAAAAAATCTAAACATCCAGAAGTAGATGAAAAACTGGGAAAGATAGGATACCAATATACTGATGATCTTGACCGTGTTCTTATAAACTACATAATGTCAGGATTGCTCGACGGGGAAGGCTTGAAAGAACATGTGATAGATGTGAGTAAGAAATTTGAGATTACCCGTGTATCGAATAATTATAATGCTGTCTGGTCGCAATTTTATTCTTCTACTTTTGAAGATAATGAAGATGAAGTTGCCGAGGCATTTAAGAAATTTTTTATGGATAATGCCAAGCTTCTTAGTATTTACCAGCTTGACGAAACTATTGGCTTACTTCGTGATATTGACAAATCAGATATTGCAAATGATCTGATAAGTCATTTTATTGCTGAAAATATCGATACGCCTGAAAAATTTGTTGCTGACAGTTTTTACAGAGAAATTAAAGATGATGTACTTAACCAACATCTTGAAAAAAACATAGTCCCGCCGCCTAGCAAAACAATTCTAGAAGCACTAGAACAGGTTGCAACTGGTGGCTGGTCTGGATCAGATACAGCGACCCTTAATAGTGCAACAGTGGACAACTGCATTAAATTTTTAGATTCTATTGATGGTAATGATCAGGGTGCACGGCTAATTCGAGCTGGACTCCGGCTGCAAGATGATTTTAGTGAAGCACTGACTAAGGCATTAAAAATCAAAGCTGCCGAAAGTCGCATTAATCGGATTCGAGTCAAGAATCTATTCAAAATATCGCCGGACAACGGAAATGATGAATCCAAATCAAGCTAGAGACTTAAGCGCTGGTATCATGTGCATTCCTGCCATGCTCAAAGAAATAAATGCAACAGTCTTTTTTCAGCGCACTCTTCGCAATTGATTGGGTTGCGGTATTTGATTCCAGTTTAAACAGCCGCCGCACATCACTTTCCTTGCCCTTGCCTTCTTTAACCTCTCGCATAAGCCTGACCAAATCAAGAACCTGCGTTGAGTGGGTTGATATCACCACTTTGTAGCCTCGTCTCATCAACTCCAACACTAGCAACAGAAAGGTCTCAATGCCCTGTGAATGTAACCCCATCTCTGGCTCCTCAATGACCACCCACTCGATTTGATTCCGTCTAGCGGTCTTTCCTACTGGACACAACCAATAAAAGCCCAGCAGCAATGGCACAAACTCCCTCTGGCCTGCCGACCAAGCAAGATATGACAAGCCTTCGGAAAGTTCCTTGACCTTTAGAGTAAGCGCGCTGGTAAATTGTATAGGTTCCAGCCTGAGTTCTGCGCCATCAAGGATATTATTGGCAATTGACTCTTGGAGAGCTTTGCTCAATCTTCCTTCAGCAGGAAAAATGCTTTTCGAATTCCCAAATTCACTTTGAAGCATGACATTGATTTTATCGGCAAAATAACGGAGTACATAGGGATCGCCATACCTAAAACCATTAAACGATTGGGAAATACCTGATGGGATACTCACTACCCTCTGCGATGGAATATAGAATAGTTTTTCAACTTGCTTGTTTTTTGGCATCTTGAAGCGGGCAAATTGTTCTAGCTTATATTTCTTTCCTTCCCACCTAACCGTTGGCTCCTTATTGAGCATGCCGCCCATACCTCGACCGTAGTAGCCGCTCAGCATCGACTCTGATTCATAATTAAACTTGATGTTGCATTGCTCAAAAAACCCCAGGATATGGTTGCGATCCATTGCGAGCTTGAGAGTTTGCAAGAATATACCCTTTCCGCTTCCTTGGGGGCCGACAAGCACAGTCAAGTCACCTAGTTCGACATTGGCTTTTGTAATTGGACCAAGATTTTCCACTTGAAGTGTCGTTTTCTTTCCCTTGCTCATGGTCGGTCTGCTTGCTGCTTGCGAAGCTCTTCGGCCTTGCGTAAATCTTTCTCGGCGGCTTCATCTTGATCTAGAGCTTTGCGGGCATTGCCACGGACATCATAGGCATTCGCATAATCGGAACTCATTTGAATCGCTCTACTGCAATCTTCTATTGCTCCCGCATAATCCTCATTTCCAAATTTTGCAAGGCCACGGTTGAGATAAACTCCAGAATCATCTAGTCCGAGATGAATGGCTTTGCTGAAATCCTCTACCGCCTCGACATAATCCTCATTTCTCATTTTTGCAACACCTCGGTTGTAGTAAATTTCAGCTTTACCAGGATCAATCTCAACAGCCCTATTGTAGTCTTCCACTGCTCCCGCGTGATCTCCATCTCGTATTTTTGCAATACCCCGATTAAGATAAGTTCCAGCATCATTAGGATTTATCTCAACAGCTCTATCGTAGTCTTCTATCGCTCCTACATAATCCCCCCCCTCACTTTTTGCATGGCCTCGGTTAAAGTAGGTTTCAGCATTATCTCCTAGTATCTGGATAACCTTATTGAAATCTTCCACTGCTTCTGCATAATCTTTATTTTTACCTTTTGCAATGCCACGGTTATAGTAAGCATTAACATCATCTGGCCTGATCTCAATAATTCTATTAAAGTCTTCTATCGCCCCTGCATGATCCCCGTTACTACTTTTTGCAACACCGCGATTGCCGAAAGCATCTACATAATTATCCCTAAGGAGAATGGCTTTACTAAAGTCATATATAGCCCCCTCAAAATCTTCTCCATGTAATTTCACCAATCCACTATTAAATGCCAAATCTGCCGTTTCAAAATTATCCACATTTGGGGAAATTCCCATCAAGTCACTAAAAATAGCTTCCGTAGTGATTCCATGCTCATCACAAAGCACTTCAAGAAGTGGTTCCTTTATTTCCGCAGGAATTTTAAAGAATTTACATAATTCCCTATCGATATATCCTTCTGGAACATGAACTAAAACGCTGCTTTGTGCTTTTATCTTGGCTTGAGTACTATCCATCTTAAATGGCTCTATAATGCAGGGATAGGGGCGTTCATTCTCGTAGCTGATTTCCCATAGCTTATTAAACTTGCCTTCATCACATACGATCAATTCACCGTCTTTATCTGGATCATCAACACAAGCAAAAAATATCGCCACCATCAAATTATAGCTGAAGTCAATCAATGCGGTCTTGCCATCGAAATGCCATATCCTTGTAAGAATTTCAATATTTGTAGCATCAGCCGCAAATAATTTTTGCTTCCTAGCATTGCTGACTATTGTTTTTTCCATTTCTATGGGGGGAGGCAATAAATTTTTTCTAAAATCTTCCTTGTATTCCCTATAAATGGATGAATTTACATCATCATACTCAGGAAATACTCTGGATGTTCCTCTACAGAGCAATCCATCACTGCCGAATTCCTTTAGGATATAAGTTAGAAATTGCATCGCTTTATCAGACTTCTTCCTGTTCATGCGCTTTATTCCTCAATAGCTGGATGAAGTGTGAAGACACAATCAGTTAATATATCTGCCACTAACGCCGCTTGATCTGAACCGCTAGGTGGCAATCCAGCGATTTCACTATGGGATGGGTCAGCTTTATATCCATCTTCTTCGTCGAGTGGAGAACGAAATATCTTCAGAGTATCAAGCTCTCCCGCCAAACGACTGCACATAGTCCCAACATTGAGTTCTGCATATCTACCATTTTGGCGCAGAGTCAAGCGAGTAACTTTTCTGATTTCAGCTAGTTGTTCACTTTTGCTAAGTTCAGCATAGTATTCCAGCCAATTCACCGAAATGCCGCTTTCGCCTGATCTTAGGGAAAACTCTGAGGCTTTTACCTCTTCACCATCAAGATTGCTCGGCTTCACATATCGGACGATATTATGCCCTTCGGACAGTAAATCTTCTTTCATAATTGTAACAACGACTTTAAATCGAAGGCCCGAATTTGCTCTTTGATGCCTTGCTGGTTGTCACGACCTGCCACACGGGCAACCTCTTTCTCGGTACGGCGTTTGAAAATGACATATTGAATCCAATCCTTGCCATAAAATTGCAATCCTAGGTGATTACCATTGCCATCCTTCCAAGTAGATCGTAGATTACCATTGTCCTCAAGGAAGAGGCTGCCCTTCCTGATGAATGAGATCGACTTGATGAAGGACCAGAAATCAGATTCAGATTCCTTGTTGATTATGATTTTCTCTATCTTTGCTTCCTCCTTAAGAAAGTCAAGGCGGTCCTGGTATGCCTGATAGACGGCATACACATTATCTTTTTGCACCTTGACTTCTATCTTAAGATCTTGCTGCAACTTTAACAGTCCATGTTGCAACTTCATCAACTGTTCCAACTGTTCCAGAATTTTATCTTCGGCAGGATCAGAGAAAGCTTGTCTATTGCCAACATCATCAAGCACCTGAGAGCCTTCTGGTCTTCTTGTATTCCCTTTTGGAAGTCTAAAACCGAGAGCAGCCGCAGTCCCCCAGAAAGCCTCTGGCTTAAAGCGGCCCGGATCAGAAACGGCCATATCATGCGCTGATTGTAAACTCATCTGCTATATCCTCTTGGTTTGCGGAGTCTATCATACCACGCTTTCGGTGCCAGCAACCCCGGCAGCATCGGAAAGAATCTCGGACAATGCCCAAGGGAAGTTCCACGCTTCCGGTGCCAGCCGCCCGAACATGACATGGGACGGAACCTTGAACTTTGCCGCCAAAACAGCAACATCAAGCGGCCCATTGTTTCTGATCTCCTTGCGCAGCAATTCGGTAGGCACCAGAAGGTAGGATGCCAATAGATTGGCCTCCCTTTCCTTCTTGCCGCTCAGACCCGACAGGTACAGGGCATCATCAAAAATTCCATCACCAATATCCTTGCGGTGCAACATGAAATGTGCAATCTCGTGAACCGCTGTGAATCGGCGCACCGGAATTGGGTGATCCGCATTCACATAGATTTTGTAGCAATCCTTGCCTTTGTCCGGTTCTTTTCGGATCATGCCGTGATAGCCAGCGGGCAAGCTCTTGGTCTTGTACAGTCTAAGATTCAAGTCCTCGGCTAGCATATCCAAGCTCACGGGAGGCTCTTCCTTCCAGTACGACTCAACCTGCTTAAGAGCCTTCCAAAAGTTCAAGCACTTGGTGCTTTTATTACTCTTCATAGGAATTGTCCTCCTCAACGATATCAATGTTACTTGTGTTGCCAGCTACTGCCATTTTATCTGACCCGAGCCGCTTTTCGAATTCGAATTTCATCTTTTTCTCAATCTGGTCGTGCAAATCCACGGTTTGATCATTGATGAACTTCTCCATCACCTTCTCTGCCACTGATCGGGCGACTGTCTCAGCATCGCTCTTGATGGCCAGAAAGCCGAATATCACGAAAAACGCCATGCCTATCCCAAATACCGCAAGGCACAGGGATACGATATCCAGTCTGCCGAGTTCCATGGCAAGCTTGATGGTGTCGTGCTTGCTACAGTTGCTGCCGCAATGCTCATCAACCAGGCCGAGAGACATTTCGGGAACCATAATCAGTGCCAGTGTCAGGATGAACAATAGCAACAGCACCACACACACCGCTATCCAGAAGCGACCCTTGTTCCAAAAGTGACGCCTGTTCAAAGTCTCATAGTGTTCCATCAGTTTACATCCTCTTGCTTCCTGCAAATGGAGGCACGAGACCCATTCTCGCCCCCGTCAAGGTATTTTATACCACGAAATCTGCAAAGAGTGTCGGAATAGGAGACATCATATTCGCTCAATTTTCCAAGTGACACAAAAATCCGCTCCGAACTTGCGGTGGCCCGGTATATATGGATTCTCGCTAACCCATTGATTTTATTGAGGACTCCACAACGCGCTTACCGGCATGGCAAACAGGCCGGGACCATGGGGCAGGATGCGCTCCCCTGTGTACAGCACAATGCCCAGGCGGAAGCGGTCTCCCGCTGCCGCAGCCAGCTTGCGCAAGCCGTTGAAATCCTTGCGGTTGACTGTTGCGGAGGCTTTCACTTCCACCCCGACAATCTGCGACTTTGCGCCTTCGAGGATGAAGTCCACCTCGACTTGGTCCTTGTCGCGGTAATGGCTGAGATAAACGGTCGATTCATGCCAAGTGATGAGCTTTTTGAGTTCGGCAAAGACGAAGGTTTCCAGCAGAGGCCCAAGGTCCGTGCGGTCTCGCGCCAGCGATTCGGGCGTGACCTTGAGCAAGCTCGCCAGCAGGGCGGTGTCCACAAAATGCAGCTTCGGCTTTTTCACCAGGCGCTTGAGGCGATTGTTGTGCCAAGCTGGAAGGTGATTGATAAGGTACAACTGCTCGAAGGCGCTGATGTAGGTATCGAGCGTCTTGTTGTCGAGTTCGGCAAACTGCCCTATGGCCGACTGGTTGAGCAACCTGCCCGAGTGGCTGGCCAGCGCTTCCAACATGCGGGGCATCTTGGTGGCCTTGCGGATATCCGCTATGTCCTGGATGTCCCGCTGCACCATGGCGTCGAGGTATGTCCGGCACCAAGCCTGTGTGCGCTTGATATCCGGCTTGTCTGCGGCTTCCAGAAAGCCGCCACGCAAGACCATGGAAATCAGCGCATCGTCTTCGATGCTTTCTGCGGCTTCCGGGGCTTCACCCTGAAATGCCAAGTCCAGGAACTTCGACTCAACGCCCCGCAACTCGCTCTGGGAAAATGGCAGCAGGGGAATGGTTTCGGCCCGCCCCGCCAACGACTCCGATACGCGGGGAATCGTCAGCAGGTTGGCAGACCCGGTAAGAAGGAACTGGCCGGGCACCGGCTGCCTGTCCACCATCATTTTCACCGTCAGGAGCAGGTCCGGCACCCGCTGAATCTCGTCAATGATGACCGGCTTTTGGGCGCGCGAAAGCAAGCCGACAGGGTCTTTCCGTGCCATATCGAAGTTGTACTGGTCGTCCAGGGTCAGGTAATCCCAGGACGAGTCCGCCATGCGCAGGGCCAGCGTTGACTTGCCGGACTGGCGCGGCCCACTAATGACCACCACGCGCATGTCTTGCAACGCCTGTCTGACCAGTTGTTCTGCGTTCCTTTCGATGTACGGCATGTGAGTCCTCACTGCCCGCAGCGCGGGCGGCTAAATGGGAATAGAACCCCGGCTAAATCGGAATATCTGTTCGGCTAAACGGGAACAGGGCCTCGTCCAAATTAGGAGTAGGGTATCGTCCAAATTGGGAATATCGCCCCGTCCAAATAAGGAATATAGCCTCGGATAAATGGGAATACAAGCCCAAAATATCGGTAATATGCCCATAAATAACCGAAAATACCAGTTCGGCTAAATGGGGAATAGAGTATCGTCCAAATTAGGATTATAGTAGCGTCTAAAATAGGATTAGTGTAGCGTCCAAATTGGGATTAGAGCTTCGGCTAAAACGGAAT
>CBDBUW010000017.1:0-630000 GCA_965212195.1 Cyclobacteriaceae bacterium
AATCCTTTTGGAGTATTGTATCACCCTTTGGCTATTTTCAACGCCCTGGAAATGGCCTTAAAGGATGAGATGCCCTCAGAGTCCAGTTACTTATGTCACCAAGGCATCCACTATAATTATAACCTGCACAGCCAACTGGCTCATCCATCTCTGGAACAGCTTCAAGAAGACCATTGCATTCGAGAAATGCACAGACCAAAGATCAACTGGATCAACGTCCGGTCTTGATCCTTACCTTCGGCACCGCATATCGCTACCTACGTTAAAAGATTCGGGGACGGGAGTGGCGAATTGCCACAAGCAACCTGCAGATCTGTTTGATAGGCGTTGTTCCACAGTATCTGAAATTGTCGAGTCTTTCACAACGCTTCACCAAATGTTGGAGGTATCCCAAATACTGATCTCCGTAAGTCCAGTCCGTCATATAAAGGATGGGCTGATAGAAAATAGCTATAGCAAGTCGATACTACGCGTTGCCTGCCAGGAAATAGTGGATAATTTCTCCGATACCCTGTACTTTCCTGGATATGAGATGGTAACGGACGATCTGCGGGATTATCGATTTTATGGTAGAGATATGGTTCATCCCAATGAGGTCGCCCATGATTATATTTGGGGCCTCTTTGTGAAGAACTACCTGGACGAATCCTCTCAGCGATTTATCGAGCAATGGGAGAAAATAGCTAAGAACTTAAAGCATAAGGCCTTTCACCAGGATTCGGAAGGGACACCAAAAGTTCTTAAGTTAAACACCCTCTCCATGCTGGAACAAATTCCCACTCACATTGATGTTTATGAGGAGATCCAGCAAATAAAGGCGCAATTGATATGACAGAAAAGAGCAATCGTTTGATACATGAGAGCAGTCCATATTTGCTACAGCATGCTTATAATCCCGTGGACTGGTATCCATGGGGTGAAGAAGCCCTGGAGCGGGCCCGAGAGCAAGACATGCCTATACTACTCAGTATTGGATATAGCGCCTGCCATTGGTGTCATGTCATGGAGCGCGAGTCATTTGAAAAAACCGATATTGCTAATTTAATGAACAACCATTTTGTTTGCATTAAATTGGATCGTGAGGAACGTCCGGACATCGATCAGATCTACATGGATGCTGTACAAGCTATGGGTATTGCAGGAGGATGGCCTCTTAACGTGTTTTTAACGCCTCAACAAGAACCCTTTTACGGGGGCACGTATTTTCCACCTCAGCGATGGGCTCACTTATTAGTCAACATTGCCAAGGCATTTAGAGAGAACCGGGAGCAACTGGATCAGTCGGCCCAAAAGTTCCGGGAGGCATTGAATCGCAGCGTAGTAGAAAGATATGGTCTGCACCAGAATAGCGAAATACCCGCCGACCTGATCCAAAAGGCTGTTACTCAATTAAAATCGCAATTCGACCATGTGGAAGGTGGTACAGCAAAAGCACCCAAATTCCCCATGCCCACCATCTGGAACTTCTTATGGCACTATTTTGCCCTGAGCAAGGACCAGGAAATCCTGGATCATCTGCATCTCACCCTGCAAAAGATGGCCATGGGAGGCATTTACGATCAAATTGGTGGAGGATTCGCCCGTTATTCCGTGGATAACCGCTGGTTTGCTCCCCACTTTGAAAAGATGCTTTACGACAATGCACAATTAATAAGCGTTTATGCCTTGGCCTATTCACAATCGGAAAATTCCTTATATAAGGATGTCGTTTATCAGACAATAGAATTCGTGGACAGGGAGCTAAAAAGCCCAGAGGGTGCTTTTTACTGCGCCCTGGATGCGGATAGCGAAGGGGTCGAGGGTAAGTTCTACACCTGGCCTTACCATGAATTCCAGGAGGTGACCGGTGATGAAGCGGACTTTTTAATCGATTACTATAGTTTAACCAAAGAGGGAAACTGGGAAGACGGACGTAATATCCTCTTTACCCTAGAGCAGGATGAGGAGTTTTCCCAAAGGCAACAGTTGGACTTAACATGGATGAGGAATACCCGGGAAATCTATCGGGAAAAGCTGCGGGAGCATCGAGAGAGGCGGGTAAGACCCGGATTGGACAATAAGATCCTTTGCGGATGGAATGGGCTTATGATTAAAGCACTTAGCGATGCCTATGCGGTATTCCATGAAAGCCGTTTTCTGGAACTGGCCATCAAGTGTGCAACGTTTATTGAGAAGAACCTGAGACTACCCTCACATCAACTTTTACGCATTCCCAGGACCCACAAAACGGTGCCTGCCTATTTGGAGGATTACAGTGCGGTAGTACAAGCATATATAGGACTATATCAGGCAACCTTTAATGATAAGTGGTTGTACAGTGCTCAAAATCTTACCAGTTACTGTTTGGATCATTTCTATGATGAAAGGGAAAGCCTTTTCTATTATACTGATAAACAAGACCCGTTGCTAATTGCCCGCAAGAAAGAGGTTTTTGACAATGTAATTCCCGCTTCAAACTCCATAATGGCCCAAAACCTATGGGTTTTGGGCACCATTCTCCAGCGGCAATCCTACCTGGAACTGTCCAGGGAAATGGTAGCTAAGATCAGTCCCTTGATTGCCACCGATCCCGCCTATCTCAGTAACTGGGCTACGGTGTTGAGTTTTCAGCAAGGCACCACAGCCGAAGTGGTGATCTGCGGTGAAGACCCTTTGCAACATCGCATTCCTTTGGCGGCACATTTCCATCCCCATAAGATCCTAATGGGTTCAGATACCATCAGTGATCTACCCCTGCTGCACGACCGCATGCCGGATCAGGGAACATCCATTTTTGTCTGTTACAATAAAACCTGTCAATTACCTACGGACAACCCGGAAATCGCCATTGAACAATTGGTCTATCAAAATTCTTGAATAAGGTAACCGAAAATAGCATCAAAAGCTCAGAGCGCATCACCTTGTTTGCCGAGGTATTGCTCCCCGTACCCGTACCCGGATACTACACTTATCGTATCCCATTTGAATGGAACGACCTGGTTACAGAAGGGGTAAGGGCGATCGTGCAATTCGGCCCTAAAAAGATCCTTACAGGTATTGTCATGGAGGTACATCAGCGGCCACCTGATAAACACCAAGCTAAGTATATTTTGGAAATCCTGGACCCCAACCCGGTCGTTTCCCGACCTCAGGTGGCCTTGTTTAAGTGGATGGCCGGCTATTACATGTGTACGCAAGGTCAGGTAATGCAGGTGGCGTTGCCCAGTGGATTGAAGCTGAGTAGCCAGTCCAAGATCCAATTAGATCCTAATTTCGCCAGAGAAAACCTGATCTATCCATTGAGCCAGGAAGAGGAGGATATTCTGGAAATATTGGAAGATCAGCAGATTGCAGATTACCAGTACATACAGGACAAGCTGGGCATTAAAAGTATCCACAAATGGGTTAAATCCTTACTGGGCAAAAATGTGGTACTGCTGTTTGAAGAGGTAAAAGAAAAGTACCAGCCGAAAAGAGAAAAAAGGATCCGCCTTACTCCGGAATACCAATCGGAATCTGCTCTACGGGATTTGCTGGACAGCTTGGAAAAAAAGCCAAAACAGTGCGATCTCTTGTTGCATTATCTTCATCTATTGCCTTTGAGCCGTGATCAACAGGCGGGTATTGGCAAAACCGATCTTTTGTCGGCCAGGGTATCCGAATCAAGTCTTAAAACCCTTAAAAAGAATGGGGTTTTGGAAGAGTTCGAGATCTTGGTAAGCCGCTTCCCCCTACAGTTACCGGAGCAGGATCAGAAGATTGAACTTTCAAAGGCGCAATGCCAAGCTCGTGATGAGATTCTTGAATGCTTCCAAAACCGAAACATCGTAATGCTACATGGGATTACAGGAAGCGGTAAGACTGAAATTTACATGGATCTCATAAAGGAGGTGCTGGCAGCAGGATCTCAAGTACTTTACCTGTTACCCGAGATAGCGCTTACTACCCAGATCGTAAGTCGCCTGAAAAAGGTCTTTGGCAGCGCAATGGGTGTATATCACAGTCGATTTTCGGATAATGAACGAGTGGAGGTTTGGCGAGGTGTATTAGAAGGTCGGTTCAATCTGGTAGTGGGGGTGCGTTCATCCGTTTTCTTACCCTTCGACGATTTAGGTCTGGTGATCGTAGATGAAGAACACGAGCTATCATACAAGCAGTTCGATCCCGCACCTCGCTACCACGCTCGGGATGTTGCCTTATTCCTGGCAAAGTTGCATCATGCTAAGACCCTTTTGGGTTCTGCCACTCCCTCTGTTGAAAGCTACTACCATGCACAGCAGGAAAAGTATGCTCTGGTGGAGTTGCATGAGCGATTCAACCAGGCCTCTTTACCGCAATACCACATAATAGATACTGCCACTGTACATGCGAAGAGTAAAATGCAGGGAGATTTTTCCGGGCCACTATTAGAAGCTATTGGTAAGGTATTGGATAACCAAAAGCAAGCCATTATTTTTCAAAACCGACGCGGGTATGCCCCTTTCTTACAATGTGAGACCTGTGGTCATATCCCACAATGCACCAATTGTTCGGTTAGTTTAACTTATCATATGCACTTCAACCAGCTGAAGTGTCACTACTGCGGCTACCGGGAAAAAATGCCTACAGCCTGCGTCAGTTGCAACTCTCAGGATCTCGAATTAAAAGGGTTTGGCACTGAGAAACTAGAAGAAGAGATAAAAGAATTTTTCCCTAATGCCAGGGTACAACGTATGGATCTTGATACCACCCGTAGGAAGTACGGCTATCAGCAGATCATTGATCAATTCGAGGCAGGAGCCATTGATATACTAGTGGGCACCCAAATGGTAACTAAAGGCCTGGATTTCGACCATGTAGCATTAGTAGGGGTGCTGGATATCGACCGTATCATTCATTTTCCGGATTTTAGATCGTTTGAACGGGCCTTTCAATTGATTTCTCAGGTAGGCGGCAGAGCGGGTCGCAAGAGCGGGCAAGGTCAAGTCTTTATACAAACGAAGAACCCTGGTCATCCTTTATTGGCGCTGATTACCGATCATGATTATCATACCTTCTACCAGAGGGAATTACCGGAAAGAAGGAAATTTGTCTACCCTCCCTTTGTTCGGTTGCTAAGGCTCACGGTTAAGGGCGATGACCGAAAATTAACAGCCGAAGCTGCCAAGGTGTTGGGTGAAAAGTTAGTGGAGGGGTTAGGTAGGAACCGAATTTTAGGACCTCAGGAGCCGTTGATCTCCAAGATCCGCAACCAATATCTCATGGTCCTTTACGTGAAGCTAGCTAAAAGTGGCGGGGCACCTGAGCAAGTCAAGGGGTGGATATTACAAATGATCTATGACCTCATTCATACTAAAGGTTTTAGATCAGTGCGTATTGTTCCGGACGTAGACCCCTACTAGATATCCCACTCGTCGTTGAGAATACTAATGGCATGATGGGCGGTCATGTCGTACTGGCATGGTACCACCGATACATAGTTGTGGGCGATAGCCCATTCGTCATTGTCCTCTCCTTTGTCAAAATTGACGAAGCTTCCGGCCATCCAAAAATAGGGCCTTCCCGCAGGGTCTTTGCGAAGATCAAACTCTTCCTGCCACTTGGCACGAGCCTGGCGGCAAATTTTTATACCCTTTAATGGTTCCTCTTTTTTTCTGGGTATGTTCACGTTCAAGGCCACGCCATTGGGCAATCCCCGGTCAAGCACCTCTTGCACGATCTTTTTCACTGAGGTACCCACATGTGAAAAGTCCGCCTCGGCCGAATAGTCGCATAATGAAAATCCGATAGCCGGCGACCCTTCGATGGCGCCCTCGATTGCTGCTGACATGGTGCCGCTGTACAATACACTAATGGAAGTATTACTGCCATGATTGATTCCGCTGACCACCAGATCGGGTTGTTTTTCTGTCAGGATATGATGCTTTGCCAGTTTCACACAATCCGCTGGTGTTCCGGAACAGGCATATGCGGGCACGTTCCCGAAAATGTCCGATTTATCCAGTCTTAAGGTATTTCCTACAGTTATGGCATGGCCCATTCCGGACTGCGGGCTATCGGGAGCCACTACGATGACATCTCCCAGCTCATCCATCAGCTCTACCAGAATTCGGATGCCCCGGCTTGAAATACCGTCATCATTGGAAACTAGAATCAGAGGTTTGGACATAGTTAGTCTCTTGAATTTCTTAGAGGCCAAAGCTAATTAAATTGCCGAATAAAACTATAACTAGGATTCCAAAAGGGAATTGTAAAAAGCCGTAATGCGTTCCAGATCACGGCGCCGATCCACACGCAGATTATTTTCTTTAATGAATTTGCGGACCTCTGAGGACTTTTTGCCCATAATATGCATAAGGTCACTTTTTTTCATTGAATAGCGGTCGATCGTACCCTTTTCATTCAGGAAATAATATTGATATATCAATTTGTAGCGGCTGTAATAATTGTTGCGCCCGTAGTAGTAGTTATAGGTGGGCACTGTTTCCGTGGTGATATTTTCTCGAGCCAGTAAGGATAGGGGTACTCCTTCGTGCAGAACCTCAAACAGAATAGGGGTCTTGTAACCGGGGCTTACCGTATAGGGCAGGGCATAAAACTGGCGAAAACTCTCTGAACCTTCATCAAAGATTTCGAAGTACAGGATCTTTTTTGAGCTAAACGCCTGAATAGTGTTGTTGGCATTTAGCTGGATGACATCTGTCTCCAAGTCATATTTCACCAGGCCCCGGTGAACTTCCTTGTTCATAAGAACCACTTTTCCTTCGTACCACACCTCCGAAGGAAAATTTTGAGCATGGGTGCAGAGCGCCACTACCATTATCAGTGCCAAACTCCAGCTTTTCATGTTTATTTGTTTTTTCTCAGTATTGTGTGTCCCAATTTGTCTCTTTTGGTCTTCAGGTATTCTTCGTTGTGCACGTTAGGCACGATCTCAATAGGTACTGTTTCAACAATTTCCAGGCCATATCCTACCAAACCGGCACGTTTTTGAGGATTGTTGGATATTAACTTCATCTTAGTAACGCCCAAGTCCCTTAAAATTTGTGCTCCAACTCCATAATCTCGTTGATCTTTCTTAAATCCCAGCTGCAGATTGGCTTGAACGGTATCCATGCCATCTTCCTGTAACTGATAAGCCTTCAACTTATTAAGTAAACCAATTCCCCTACCCTCTTGGTTCATATATAGCACAACTCCTTTTCCGGCAGCCTCCACCATTTCCATAGCTCCGTGCAGTTGACCACCACAATCGCACCGGCATGAACCGAAAATATCGCCAGTGACACATGAGCTGTGCACCCGCACCAATATGGGTTCGTCCAGCTCCCACGACCCTTTTACCAAAGCCAAATGTGAGTCTCCCGTGTTAAGCTGGGTATAGGCTACCAAGTCAAAGTTACCGTGGTCGGTAGGCAGGGAGACACGTACCTCTTTTTTGATAAGACTTTCTTTACGCAGCCGGTAATTGATGAGGTCTTTGATGGAAACCAGTTTGAGGTTAAAACGTTGCGCCACCTTCTTGAGATCTTCCAGTCGCGCCATCTCACCATTTTCTTTCATAATCTCTACCAATACACCGGAAGGAAATAAGCCTGCTAATCGTGCCATATCAATAGATGCCTCGGTATGGCCGGCCCGGCGCAGAACGCCCCCGGATTTAGCCCTCAGGGGAAAAATATGGCCGGGGCGGGCCAGTTCCTGGGGTTTGGTTTGCTGATTTACCAATGCCTGAATAGTGCGGGCACGATCACTGGCAGAGATCCCTGTGGTATTGCCTTGTCCAATTAAATCAACCGATATGGTAAAGGCTGTCTTAAAACTATCCGTATTACGGCCTACCATCAGGTCAAGTCCCAACTCCTCGCATCGTTCGTCTTCCAACGAAGTGCATATCAAGCCGCGACCATGGGTGGCCATAAAATTTATGATTTCAGGTGTGACTTTTTCTGCTGCGCAGATAAAATCTCCTTCGTTTTCACGGTCTTCGTCGTCTACCACTATAACCACTTCACCCTTTTTGATGGCCTTAATGGCGCTTTCTATGGGATCAAGGGTAGTTAAATGCTCGCTCATAACTCAAATTCTGGGTTGTACTATTAAAATTAATACAAAAATGCGGGAAATTGTTTGCCTCAGGGTTAAAACCGGCCTAATCCGATACTACGATACCCAGTAACTTTGCCAGCTCATTACGGGACTTTTTCAACTCAAAATCTACCTGAAGCAGCTTTTGCTGCTGATCCTGAGCTTCTACCTGCTTGAGTTCGGCCCGATTGTCGTCTATTAGTTTTTTTACTACCCGGTATTTCAATCGCAGTAAATTGCTATACGCTACGTCTGAAAGAATTTCCTTTTCCTGGGGTACGTAGATCTGAAATTTGTCCATCCACTGAGTGCTGATCTCATATTTGTCCGACAGTAAATTGATTATTTCCAATTTTACAGCACCTTGGGATCGCTCCAGAAGAATTTGGGCATCCACTCTCCCTTGTTCTTTGATACAGATACGCAGCAGTTCCAGGATGGTCTGATATTTAGGAGTTTTGAACTCTACATCAGCCAGCTCCTGAAAGAAATACTGATGCAGGAACATATCATCATCGAGCTTGCTGTTGCCGTAGTTCAACAACAATCTAATACTCTCACTTTCTTGGTGTGTTATAGCGTCATTAGGATTCCGAGAGATCCGTTCTTTGGTCAGCTCCGTTAAATCCTCAGCCTGTAGCGTGGGTGGCGGCGCCCCTTGACGCGACGTTTTGAGCTGTAACTTATTGAGTTCACCGATCAATAAGCTCTCATCGATATCCAGCAACCCACTGCATTTCTTCATATAGACCGCTCTTTGCAGTGGATCGGGTATCTTGGATATACTCAGCACTACTTCTTTAATAGTTTGTACCCGCTTAAATGGGTCATCATGTGCTTCACGTAGGAAGAGCTGTGTTTTGTAGGTGATAAAATCCGCCACCTGTTGGTTGAGGAAGTCCTTGAATTCCGTGGTTCCCAGCTTGGTGGCGTAACTGTCCGGATCTTCGCCCTGAGGAAACTCCACCACCCGAACATTAGCACCGCTGGACAATATCATGTCGATGCCCCGCAAGGAAGCTTTAATGCCTGCGGTGTCTCCATCGAACAGCACCGTGATATTATTGGTATATCTTTTAATGAGCTTAATCTGATCCTCCGTAAGGCTGGTACCTGAGGAGGCCACCACATTGGGTACCCCGGAAAGGTGCATGGAAATGACATCAGTGTAACCTTCAACCAGGTAACAATTGTCCTCTTGACGTATAGCGGTACGCCCTTGATGCAAGCCGTACAATACCTTGCTTTTCTGGTAGACATCGGTTTCCGGGGAATTAAGATATTTAGGACCTTTTTGCGAATTTAGGGTACGCGCCCCAAAAGCAATTACCTTACCAGTAATGTTGTGAATAGGGAAAATGACCCTTCCTCGAAAACGATCGTAGGCTTTTTCTTGTTTTTCAACCACCAATCCAGCCTCCACCAGCAGCTTTTCCTGGTAGCCTTGCTCCAAGGCAGCTTTTCGCAAAGCATCCCAAGCTTCCAGACTATATCCCAATTCAAAGATCTTTATTATTTTTTCAGGATATCCCCGCTCTTTGAAATAACTCAATCCAATAGCTCGGCCTTGTTCGTGTTCCCACAGCAGTTGTTGGAAATATTCTTTAGCGAAATTCAGCACGATAAAAAGGCTGTCACGCTGGCTTTGCCGGGCGAGGTCTTCGGGAGTGGGAGGCTCTTCTTCAAGCTCTACCCCATACTTTTTCCCCAGGAATCTCATGGCTTCCAGATAGTCGAGACCTTCAATCTCCTTGACAAATTCAATGGCATCTCCGGCTTTTCCGCATCCAAAGCACTTGAAAATACCCTTGGCCGGAGAAACTGAAAAAGAAGGCGTTTTCTCGTCATGGAAGGGACAGCAAGCCCATAGATTTTGGCCTTTGCGTTTAAGTGAAAGGAAATCAGAAACAACCTCCTCTATTTCGACGCGGGCCTTTATTTCTTCTAATGATTGATCGCTAATACTCAATGGAACTGAAATAAACCGGATGGTAAAGTTAAGCTTTTAATGTCAAATTTGCTGCTGATCTATTTTAACAATTTAGTAAAATTATGACGGATTAAGGGTAAATTGCAAATTGAGTAAACAAGCATTATGAGTATAACCAAGGAAGCCGTAATCAAAGCGCTGAAGACAGTAGAGGATCCAGATCTTAAGCAGGATCTGGTTACCCTTAACATGGTGCGCGATATAGAAGCATCCTCGGAACGCATCAAGTTCACCGTGGTGCTCACCACTCCGGCATGTCCCTTAAAAGAAGTGATCAAAACGTCATGCCAACAGGCCATCAGCAAGCTGGTGTCAGACCAGGTGCCTGTAGAGATCAATATGACTTCTCAAGTCACCACGATCCGGGATAACGCCCCTTTGCTCCCCCAGGTTAAGAATATAATCGCTGTGGCTTCGGGTAAAGGAGGAGTGGGGAAATCCACTATTTCCACCAACTTGGCAGTGGCCCTGGCCCGCAGCGGTGCCAAGGTAGGGCTTATCGATGCTGATATATTTGGCCCATCCATACCTACCATGTTCAACTGTGCCCAGGAACAACCCGGAATAATTAAGAAGGGTGATAAAAACTTAATCGTTCCCCTGGAACAATATGGGGTAAAGTTGCTGTCCATTGGATTTCTGACTCCTTCCGACAATGCAGTTATCTGGCGAGGTCCTATGGCCAGTAGCGCATTAAAGCAGTTTATCGGGGACACAGAATGGGGAGAACTGGATTATTTGCTGGTGGATCTGCCACCGGGAACCAGCGATATTCATTTGACCCTGGTGCAAACCGTGCCGGTCACCGGTGCGTTAATCGTCACCACTCCGCAAAAAGTGGCTTTGAACGATGCACAGAAGGGTATTGCCATGTTCAAACAGCCCAACATTAACGTTCCGGTGCTGGGTATTATTGAAAATATGGCGTATTTTACACCTCCTGAATTGCCTGAAAATAAGTACTTTTTGTTCGGAAAAGGTGGTGGTGAGAAATTTGCCCGGCAACATCAAATTCCATTGCTGGCTCAAATCCCCTTGGAAGAACCTATCCGTGAAAGCGGTGATGTGGGATATCCCAGTGCTTTGAAAGAAGGACCATTAGGAACAATTTTTAAGAACTTAGCTCAAAATGTAGCACAGGAGATCGCCATTAGAAATGCTCAAAATCCACAAACAAAAAAAGTGGAAATTAAGTTATAGAGATACTTATGGAGCTTAAGAAAAGAATAGAACTAGCCCTGGAAAGCATTAGACCCTATCTTAAAACAGATGGAGGCGATGTAAAGCTCCTGGAAGTCACTAATGACAAAATCGCTAGGATTGAACTACTAGGAGCCTGTGGCGCCTGTCCTATGTCCTCTATGACTTTCAAAGCGGGTATTGAGGAAGCAATAAAACGATCAGTTCCTGAAATCCGCAAGGTGGAAGCTATCAATATCACCGCCGCCGATGATCCCAGGGCGGAATTACCGGAGAATCTAAAATAGACCTTGGCGTTTTTTTCATTTTTATCGTCTAGTTGTTACTCATATCTTATCCTACTTAGCTGTTAATATTCGCGGTATGCCCTTACGAGTGCTCCTCATACTTCTTTGCGGCCTATGGCTGGTACCAGGTAACGTGTTTGGTCAAAAAAACTGTGGTACCGTACAGTATCAGGAAATTTTGAAAGAAGAGTACCCCCAACTGGAGCACACTCAGCAGTTTGAAGAGTGGATAAAAGAACGTCTTTACCGACGTCCAGCAAAACTAAACCAGGAACATCTGCTCAAAGAGGTGATTACCATTCCAGTGGTGGTACACGTCATTCATAATGGAGAACCTATCGGTACCGGCTCCAACCTGGATGATGCCCGTATTCTCCAGCAAATACAGATTCTAAATGAAGATTTTAGACGCTTAAATGCCGACACCATTAACACACCTGGCGAATTTCTGCCGGTAGCCGCGGATGTGGAAATTGAGTTTGTTCTGGCCTTGCGTGACCCTGAAGGCCTCCCTACTGCTGGTATTGTAAGAGTTCAAGGCACGCGAAGTGAGTATGGCCTGGTGCATAACACTGAACTTAAATCCCAAAGTTACTGGCCCGCTGAAGACTATTTGAACATATGGGTAGCTCAAATGGAAAGTTTACTGGGATATGCACAGTTCCCCGTTTCCAGCTTGGAAGGCTTGGAGATCGCCAGCGAAAACCGCCTTACCGATGGGGTGGTGATTGATAGCGATTTTATGGGTATTAACCCCAACAGCAATCCCGAAAGTCTGGGCCGTACAGCCACCCACGAAGTGGGACATTACCTGGGCTTGAGACATATCTGGGGAGACGGTGGATGCGGAGTGGACGATTTTTGTGATGATACACCTTTGGCCAACAGCAGCAATTTTGGATGCCCAGATAGCAACTCATGCGGCAGCGACGACATGGTGGAGAATTACATGGATCTTACCGACGACCTGTGCATGAACCTGTTTACTATCTGTCAAAAGAGTCGTATGCGTGCGGTACTGGATAATAGCCCCCGTAGACTTAGTTTACAAAGCAGTCCCGCTCTTTCTCCACCGGTTATGGTGACTAACGATGCGGGTATAAAAGAAATCGGTATGCCCCAGGCTAATACCTGCCGAACCGAAGCGATCCCTCAAACTGTCATTCGTAATTATGGGACCAACAGCGTTACTTCAGTACAAGTAGAATTGCGCATTGACAACATCTTGGTGGAAACTCTTACCTTAAATCAAACCTTGGAGCCTTTGGACACCGGCAGTTTAGTATTCAGCAATCAGCCGGTGAACGATATGTCGTTGGTGGAGTTTCTAGTGATTCAAACTAATGGTGGAACGGACAACAATCCGCAGAATGATCAAAAAAGCCTGACGCTGTCTGCTAAATCCTTCAGTAACCTGCCCATAATAGAAGCATTCGACGTATTCCCGGCAAATTGGGAATTGCGAAACGATGACAACAGCTTTACCTGGGAAGTTGTAGACGCGGTGTTGGAAGAGCCCAACAACAAGGCTATACGAGTGCACTTCTTTGACTACGACAACGGGGACGGGGAATTTGATTATCTGATCACTCCTGCCCTGGACTTTAGTAGTTTTTCCGATGTGACGCTGGATTTTAAGCTCTCATATGCCCAGTTTACGTCCAGCAGCCGTGATGGCTTAATCGTTGCGATTTCCACGGATTGTGGCAACACCTACAGTACAACCAATTACGTTTTTCAACAGCAAGGTTCCGAGCTGTCCACCGTAGGTTTTGACAATGATGACTTTGTCCCGGACTCGCCCAATGATTGGCGGTCCGAAACCATTGATCTGAATAATTTCGCAGGTATGGGGCAAATAAAAATCGCTTTTATCGGTATTAACGACTTCGGCAACAATCTTTATCTGGATGATGTGGAAATCATCGGTACCCTACGTCCCGACCTTGATCTGGCGGTGGCAGCCGTTAACAATCCGGATATGATCAGTTGCCGCACAGAGGTTGAACCGAATATCACCCTGAAGAATACCGGGTTAAATGAGATCAATAGTTTTCAGGTTTCCTATACGACCACCAACGGCGCCAGTGGTACAGTGAATGTTGATGGGGTGAATCTAAGCCGCGACCAAACCATTGAAGTTTCTTTTCCACAGACAGCAATGCCATTAGGGGAAGATACCTTTACTGCTACCATAAGCATGGTGAATGGCAGTTCCGGTGATGGCGAAGCCAGCAACGATGTGCTTAGTCAACCATTCATTCTTGATGATCAACGGGATGTGCTTCCAAAAATCGAAACTTTCGAAGGCCCGTTGAGCACTACCGATTGGTTACAGATAGGAACCGATCAAAGCGTGTCGTGGGAAGTGGATGATGCTCCGGGATTGATCGGAACGGGTAATCAAGGTGCCAAGTTAAACTTTTTCAATTATTCACAAATTGGAGAATTGGACTACCTGGTGAGTCCGGTGTTGGACTTTTCAGGTACCTCCAACCCTACTTTAACTTTCGATGTTGCTTACGGAGGAGGAAACAATGAAAATGACGGGTTGATAATACTGGTTTCAACGGATTGTGGTGAACAATACCGCGACACTGTATATAGCGCGTTTGGTGCGCAACTGGCTACAGCAGAATCAAACGGTGAGTTTTTTCCGGACGGTACCAGCGACTGGGAAAAGATAGAAGTCAGTCTCTCAGCATTCGCCGGGCTTGCAGATATCAGAGTGGCCTTTGTAGGGGTCAATGACTTTGGCAACAACCTGTTCGTAGACAATATTGAATTTTTTATTAATGACTTAACCACCAGCTTAAAACTTACTCCGGAGCAGATGATCCTTTTTCCTAATCCCGCTAATAACGAATTCAGTGTGGCTTTCAGGCTGTCCCAAAGGCAACCGCTGGAAATTCGGATCATTGATCCCTTGGGAAGAGTAGTGAGCCGATTCGACTTAGGGGAAGTTCTGAATCAAACCCTCAGGGTAGAGTTGCCCAACTCCAGTGGCGTATATATCTTGCAAGCTATAGGCACCTCCTTTAAAGAAACCCACCGTATTATCATGACCCGATAGAATATTATTCAAGTATTTTTATTTTCTTTAGGATGAATTTTAGCGCCCTGTTACATGAATACCACACGCAGGATCGGCTTACTGTATGGAGGCAAATCTGTAGAACATGAAATCTCCATTCGATCGGCCCATAATGTCTTTCAAAATATAGATAAATCCCTTTTTACTCCAGTACTGATCGGTATCACCAAAACCGGCAGCTGGCATCTGGTAACCGACATCGATAAGGACATCTCCACCGGAGCTGCCTTAAACTTAAATTTAGGCCACACCTCCGATACTTTTGTAACCAATGACGGCAGTAGTGGAACCGGAAAATTAGATGCGATCTTTCCCGTTTTACACGGAACCGACGGAGAAGATGGCAGCATTCAAGGTTTGTTGCAGACGGTGAATCTGCCTTTCGCAGGCTCAGGGGTGCTAGGATCCGCGGTTGCCATGGACAAACTCCTAAGTAAGCGGTTACTCTTGCAAGCAGGCGTCCCCACCAGTCAATACTTAACCATTGATGCTTCAAGTGAGAAACCGTATGCGTATCAGGAAGTGGTAACAACTTTAGGCACGCCTTTTATGGTAAAGCCTATTTCTTTGGGATCCTCGGTAGGTGTTTCGAAAGTCAAGTCTGAACAGGAATACCACCAAGCCCTGGACCAAACCCTCCGCTATGATCAAGGAGTGCTTTTGGAACAGTACATCTCCGGGCGAGAGCTGGAATGCGCGGTCCTGGGGAATACCAATGCCCAAGCCTCATATCCCGGAGAGATCATAATAAGTCCCCGTTACGAATTCTACACCTACGATGCCAAGTATCAAGATCCCGACGCCGTAGAAATAAAAATCCCTGCCGAGATCCCGGAACAGGTCGCTAATCGCATTAAGGAGCTGTCTTTAAAATCTTATCGAGCCCTTAATTGTGAAGATTATGCCCGGGTCGACCTATTTCTAACCCCTCAAAATGACATTTTTATAAACGAGATCAATACCATCCCAGGTTTCACCAACAGCAGTATGTTCCCTTCTCTGTGGGGCCAACATGGCATATCCTACCAGGATCTTATCACCAAAATTCTCGACTTGGCCATAGAACGCTTTCAGCAGCGGGAAACTCTTAACCGCGACTACCAGGAAAATCTATAGTAAAGCCCTTCATTTACAATAATTTACTGCCAAAACCCGTTGGGCTAGTAGCCGGGAATCGCTGAAAAATTTGTCGAATCGCACAAATCCTGTAATTTTGCTCAAACACGGGTTTTTAATGAAGAAGATAGGAATACACCTGGCCATCATGCTGGTGATAGCATTGGCTTTGATTTTGGTATTTTTTTACAATTTCCTACCCTCCTACACCAATCATGGGGAGACCATAACCGTCCCGGATCTCCAAGGACTGTCACATGAGGAGCTGGATCAGTACTTGGCTGAACGGGATTTGCGATACGAAGTGGAAACCGATTCCGGATACAATAGTGAATATGCTCCGCTGACGGTTCTAAAACAATACCCTGAAGCCGGTTCTAAGGTAAAGGCCAATCGCAAAATTTTTCTTAATCTGAACAAGACAAATCCCCGCAAAGTGTTAATGCCCGATCTGGTTGATGGGTCGGTCAAAAGTGCACATATGGTTTTGGAAAGTTATGGTTTAGAGGTGGGGGCCATTGAGTATATACCAGACCTGGCCCAAAATGCCGTTTTGGATCAGAAATTTGACGGCAAAAGCATAGAACCGGGCGACTCCATCTATCAGGGTTCGGCTGTGGACTTGGTGGTAGGTGACGGTTTAGGCAACCAAACGTTGGAAGTTCCCGCCTTGTTGGGTATGGACTTCGAAGATGCTAAATTTGCGGTGCAAAGCTCCGGACTTAGCCTTGGCAGCATATTGTCAGTGGCCATAGACACCGTGCCAGTAGGAATAGTAGTAAAGCAAATTCCTCAGGCCGGAAGGTCCATAAGAGTGGGTGAGGATGTCGACCTATGGGTAGTAGGCTTCGATGAAGAAACTCAGACCGTGAACTACCGCTCATCCACCGGCAATTAGACGAACTAATATGCGGCAGGGTATAAGAAAATGCTTATGGACTTTGACTACAGTCCTGGTCACCCATTTCTCTTGGGGACAAATGATGGAATACCCTTTGAAAAACCATCGAGCTCTTCAGAAACATGCCACCCAAGCCGTAGATACCCTGGAACTGCCATTCTGGGAGGATTTTTCTAGTTCCAGCCTGATCCCGGACAGCACCTTATGGCTTTACGGTATCAACGTAAATGTGAATCCCGGCAGAGGTCTGAGACCACCCTCTTTACAGGTTGCCACCTTTGATGGCACGGATGTGAACGGGGTACCCTACAGCACTATTGACGAGCGAGGGCCTGCTGATAGCCTGGTGTCTCAACCCATCAATCTGGGCAGCATTGATTTAGGCTTACGCAATACCCTATACTTCAGCTTCTTTTGGCAAAAGCGTGGATTAGGGGAGATCCCAGAAAAGGTGGATAGTATCCGCTTACAGTTTAAAGACAATAGTGGCCAGTGGATAACCCAATGGAGTGCCGTTGGAGGTGATACCTCCCAAACCGTGTCTTTCAAGCAAGAACTTGTTCAGGTTCCCCCAGGACCTTTTCAACATGCCGGCTTTCAGTTCCGGTTTCAATCTTTTGGCAAGCTCACTGGAGGATATGATAATTGGCACATCGATTATATTTTGTTGCGAACACGCAGAGACGATCAGGACTACTATGTAAGGGACCGGACCTTAAGTACCCCGCCTACCAGTATCTTCAAAGATTTCAGTGCCATTCCTTTTGAACATTACTGTGAACGAGCAGGGTCCTTTGCCGATAGTACTACGGTGGAAGGCTTTAGCCTGGAGCCTCCGGTGGGATTCCCGGCCTCCATTCGTTTCGGAGCTCAGATCTTTAATGCCAGCAACGGCGCCCAAATAGATGAAATGAATAACACCAGTGAAGACGGCTTGTTGTTCAACGGTCAAAAATTTATCACCCTACAAGCCAATGGTATAGATACCAGTGCCTTGATTGCCGCCAAATCTGAAGAAGGTGTAGAGATTGTTGCCCAATTTTTTATCAGGAGCAAAGATTCCTTGCTCTTCGATTATATTAATACCAGCGGGGATAGTGTCTTTTTTGATAACGTTGACCTTACCGTTAATGACACCGCCAGCGCCCGCATTAGCTTAGGGCGGCATTATGCCTATGATGACGGCAGTGCGGAAACAGGCGCCGGAGTAAACCGCATAAATGGTAAATTAGCCTATCTCTATGCTTTACCTGTGCAGGATACCCTTACCGCAGTGGATATATACTTTCCCAATACAGAATCCGACCAGGCCAATGAAAGCGTACGATTGTCAATTTGGACTAGATTGGGTGATGACGAGCAACTGATCCATTCTCAGACTCTTTTTATTGAGCTTTCCGATACCCTGGATGAGTTTACAAATTTTCCCTTATCTAAAGCATTATTGGTCAAGGACAGCCTTTTTATTGGTATCCAACAGCTGGGGGAAAAGTCTATTGTAATAGGCCTGGATAAGAATGGAGATAGCGGAGACAAGATGTATTTCAATACCGCTGGTGTATGGGAGGCCAATACCAGCATCTCCGGTAATCTGATGTTGCGTCCGATATTCGGAAGCACTGATGATGTGATCACTGGATTACCAGAGCCTGCTCCGGAAGCAAAAATGGTGTTATATCCCAATCCCTTGTTGGAGGCGAAAGTGCAAATCCGGGGAGATATCAGAAACTTAAAGGAAGTACGAGTAGTAGATCTTAACGGACGGGAAATACCTGCCAGATTTGATAAACTGAGAAAAGTTATCGAATTTTCCCCTGTTAATAAGGGTATTTATGTAGTGCAATTACATACCTCCACCTTTATTCAAATTGAAAAACTGATTTTATTGGATAGATAATGGAAGATATAACTGCTCAAGAACTCAAGACGCGAAACCCCTCCGAAGCATTGAATGTGGTGGATGTTCGTGAGGAATGGGAACACCAGGAAAGCAACCTGGGTGGTACAAATATACCTTTGGCGTCATTACCGCACAGGCTTGAGGAGTTAAATGATTTCAAAGACCAGGAATTAATTCTGTATTGTCGTACAGGAAATCGCAGTGGCCAGGCACAGCGTTATCTGCAGCAACAGGGATTTTCTCAGGTAAGGAACTTATTGGGCGGCATTGAAGAATATCAGCAACAGGCCGACTAATCCACTACCCCCAATTCCACCACCTGCAAAGGCGCCGGTGAAAAGCACAATATAAAGATCAAGATAGCCAGCCAGCCCAATAGTTTGCGGTTAAAGTCCAAAGGCTCATCTTGTAGCGGAATCGGATGCCCTGCCCCCATAATTCGCCCCAGTAAAAAAGCAAACAACAACCAGCCCGGATAACCTTCAATCCCCGGGAAGGTCAATTGCAGGGACAATTGTAACGCCAGTATGCCCAGGCACCACATTAGTCGCTGCTGCCATTGTGGGAATATGCGAAAAAAAACAATGTTGAGAAACCAGAAATATAAAGGAGCTTGATACCATTTATCGGGCCTAAAGCTGATCATACCATTGAGATGCTCCGGGGTGATCAACCCCAAGCCTGCATAGAATACCAGTATCAACATAAAGATAATCGACAGGGATTTATGTATCCTGGGGCCGAAAAGGCCATAAATGATATGTCCACCATCCAATTGACCGATCGGCAATAAGTTGAGGGCCGTGAAAAGCAGCGCCAGAAAACCGGCAAACAACCAGGGGTAATGCACTAACTCAAAGGTATTAGGTACCAAACTCGGATCTTCGGCGATTACGTGTTTGTAAAACTCCATAATTAAGTTAGTACCCATCACAAACGCTATTCCAGGTTGGTCACGGGGTTCAGTGTAAGCATAGTCTGCATAATCCAAACCATATTGCTCATATTCCGGGTGGATGGTGAAAATATGTTCCGGAGGAGGTAAATGAGTGAAAGCAAAGGTCAATACACCAATGGCTACCACAAACCCCGCCAATGGACCGGCAATTCCCACGTCGAAGTAATGCCATCGGGTCTTGATCTGTTCCTTGATACGGATCACCGCCCCAAAAGTCCCGATCGAAGGGAAAAAATAGCCGCCTAGTAAAGGGAAAAATCCTAACCAGAAAGGGATGTAATAAGGCAAGGTGGTCTTGATGTTGTATCTACGGGCAGTGAAATAGTGACCAAATTCATGACAGGTTAAAAAAGCGAGAAAGGGAATGGAAAAACCAAATCCGGCTGTAAAATTACTCCAGCCATAACCTTCCATGCCCACTATGCTACCTTCGCTCCATTCAGCTCCCGCAAAAGTAGTGCCGATCAAGGTAAGCAAAAACAACCCTAGATGAATTCCGTAGGTCTTCCAACGATTAACGGGAACCTCATTCTCCGAGGCAGGTGACTCCATACTACTATCCAATGGCTCCATTAAACAAAGAGATTAAGTTGCCTGGATCAGTAAGATGAACGGTGCGTACTCCAAGGCGAGCTGCACTTTCTACATTGCTCAGGTTATCGTCGATAAATAGCGTTTCCTGGGGCCGCAAATTCTGTTCATGCAGTACTTTCTGGTAGATCTGTGCTTCAGGTTTTCGCATTTTCATGTGGCAAGAATAGTATACCTCATCGAAATGATCCATAAAAGACTGGATACTTCCGGTGGAGCGGGCAATAATATTATTAAACTCCTGTACATGAATTTCATTGGTATTGCTTAAAGCAAATGTTCTAAAATGGGGTTGCAGGTCCTTCAGTAACTGCAGGCGCTCTGCTGGTATTCCACCTAGCATGCTGTTCCAAGCTCGGTCGATTTGGTGATCTTCTACAGATAACCCCAGCAGTTCTCGCACTTGTTCGCGGAATACTTGTGAACTGATCAGACCTTTTTCATATTCCACAAACAGCATTAGTCCTTGAGTGCGATCCTTTACCTCGTCGGTAGTAAGTCCACTCAGCTCCGAAAAGCGCTGAAATGTAGCCGGGAAATCCAGATCGATAATGACATTTCCCAGGTCAAAAATTACATTCTTTATGTTATTGAGGGCAGACACGTGATTTTAAAAACCCAAATATAAAGGGTGCTCTGCACAATGGGTAAGCATCGTCTAAAATAAATGAAATAGTGGAGGTTACATTACCAACTAATATGACACCAGATGGAGAATGAACAGGAGAAGCATTGCAGCCAATGTAATTCCCAGTTTCTTCACTAAAGATTTGATTTTCTCTTTATCGCGCCTCATCCTATTGACCCGTTAATATAGGTTGTGATTTATAAACGTTCGAATTGCCAAAAAAGTAAGTATTAAGTTTTTTCTCCCTCTCCAGATGCTTTGGGGAGATCCTTATCCGATTCCAAAGGGATGGTTTTCACTTCCTTACGCAATTGCTTTAACTCCTTCTTTATCCTGTCCACGGAGAACTCCCCGTCGTCTTGCGGATTCAGAATTAATTCATCGAAGACCCTAACAATACGATTTGAGAACAAACCTAGATTTCTTAATTCTCCCAAGTGACCCAGGTACAGCGCACTGTTACGGGTACCGACCTCGTGATTTTTGATCCTTTTGATTTGTTTTTTGCGAACATTACGAATGATGTTCACATAAGTAATCACATGGTCATACAGTTTACCGGTGAGCTCTTGGTCACTAGTTTTAATAACCTCAATAATGGTCTGGTACCGTTCCCTCAGCATATCATGTAAGGACATCAACTCCTCTACCTGTTCCGGAAGCAACGGCTTATGATTATTGTCCACATGATTGAGATTGTTCTCAATAATATCCATAGTCAGTTTACCCATCTCATACAGATAGTCTACCACCAGGATATACAAATGTCCAGCTTCCAGATCGGATTCCGGTACTCGGTCTAGAAAATTACTGGAAATTGTTTTCAATCTTCGCACCTGGCCTAAAACCGGTCTGAAAGTTTGATAAGAATGATTCAAAATGTTCAGGTCTTCTTCCTTCAGGCCCTTAAATGAAGAGTCTACCTGGGTTTCAAATTGGATCAGGAATGTTTTGAGTTGCTTGTGACTTAAGCTAACTAGTTTTTCGCCGGTTAGCGTTCCCTCATCAAAGCTTTTTTCAAAGGCCACCTGCTCCTTCAATCGTTTTCCGTGATAGCGGTGGGTTCTATAGATCAGAATTCCCGCGATAACCAAAGTTATACTGATGGCTATCAGGCCACCAAAATGAAAGATCAACGCCATGGCAAAGGCCACGATAAAGGCTGAAAATGCTGTAAAGAACCAGCCTCCGATCACCGAAAGAACTCCAGAAACCCGGTAAACAGCACTTTCCCGTCCCCAGGCTCCATCGGCCAATGAAGTGCCCATGAAGACCATAAAAGTCACATAAGTGGTGGACAGGGGCAGTTTAAGATTAGTACCAATAGCGATGAGGATACTGGCTACCACCAGAGTCACAGATGCCCTGATCATATCAAAAACAGGGGCTTCTTTACCCTCACCTCGTTGGCGCCGAGTGAAGGGAGATTGGTCGAATTGACGTTTCACTCCTTGCGTCCATTTCTCGGGCAAAGTATTGTTTATGGCCGTGGCGGCACTGGCGAAATTCCGGACAATCCTTCTGGAAAGCACGAAGGAAGAGAAACGCTCTTGTCCTTCATCCTGCCTTCCAAGGTCCAATGAGGTTTTTACCACGGATTTCGCTTTCCTGGAAGTGTACAGGGTAATCACCATGATTAGTCCGGCCAGTAGTAGAAGTAAAGTAGGTGTAGGTACTTTACCGGCTAAGCCATCCATCAACAATTGATCTGCACCGCTTCCCGACTCGGTAAATAGCAGGTAAGAATTATATCCTGCCAGAGGCACCCCAATAAAATTCACCAGGTCATTACCCGCAAAAGCCATGGCTAAAGCAAAGGTACCCACCAATACCAGTACCTGAAGGATGTTGACTTTAAACACCCGATTTAGAAGATAGAGGATTAGGGTCCAGCCAACAAAGCTTCCCAGAAGAATGGCTATAGTATTTTCACCCACGGCGGTCACGATATTGGCACTCATAAAAGATGCCCCTTTTACACCCTTGATCAGCATGAAATAGGTGATAGCCATCACCCCCAGTCCTCCCCAAATAGCTCCGTATTGACGCATTCTCTTTTCATAGTCGAAGGAGAACAACAAACGACTAAGGTATTGCACTATTACACCGCAGCTGAACGCTATAACAACGGACAGTAGTATCCCGGAAATTATGGCCAGGGCTTTGGCAGAATTGATATATTCATATAGAGCTAAAGCATTTGGATCGGTAAATATCTTTACCGCGGCAATTGCTACGGCGGCCCCCAGTAACTCAAAAACTATGGATACTGTGGTAGAGGTGGGCATACCGAAGGTATTAAAGGTATCCAACAGGATCACATCGGTAACCATAACCGCTAAAAAGAGAATAATTATCTCTGAGAAATAGAAAAACTCAGGGTGGAAAATACCCTTACGTGCAACTTCCATCATACCACTGGAGAAAGTAGCGCCCACTAAGACGCCCAATGCGGCTACGGTCATTATGACCTTAAATGCAGCTGCTTTCGCGCCTACGGCGGAGTTCAAGAAGTTGACGGCATCGTTACTTACACCAACCACCAGGTCCGATATCGCCAACAGAAACAATACCACCACCAAAATTAGATAGAATGAAGCCATTATTCGGAGTTTTTAACGAGAGCTCAAGGTCATTAAAGTAGTTAAAATAACCAATTATTTATATTAATTTAAATGTGAATTAATTGTTAAGTTTTTGTAACCTAAATGTTAACTAATAGCATAGAAAAACTAACCCCTAAGTAAACTATGCAATTCGGTATCGGTGAAATATTAACCTTAGCCGGGTCATTAGGACTCTTTCTTTTTGGAATGAAGGTGATGAGTGATGCGTTGATGGAAGTCGCCGGGGACAAAATGCGTACTATCCTGGCTACTATGACTTCCAATCGAATGTTTGCAGTCTTCACCGGATTTCTTATCACTTCAGTAATCCAATCGTCATCTGCTACTACCCTAATGGTGGTTAGTTTTTCCAATGCGGCCCTGCTCACCCTGGGTGAATCCATTGGTGTAATTATGGGTGCCAACATTGGAACTACTGTTACGGCCTGGTTGATTACCATATTGGGTTTTAAAGTGAGTATGAGCGCCATTGCTTTGCCCTTGGTAGGGTTTGGATTCTTGTTGACCTTTGCCAAGAACAAAACACGCAAGCATTGGGGGTATTTCATTGTAGGTTTTGCCATACTTTTTATCGGCCTGCAGTTCCTAAAAGACTCCGTCCCGGATATCGCCAATAACCCAGGAGCATTAGAATTTTTAACAAAATATACCCAAATGGGGTTGCCCTCAGTGCTGCTATTCCTGCTAATTGGCACCATCTTAACCATTGTGGTGCAATCATCCAGCGCTACCATGGCACTTACCCTGGTTATGTGCAATGAAGGCTGGATCCCCTTTGATATGGCGGTGGCCATGGTTTTGGGAGAGAACCTGGGAACCACCATTACCGCTAACCTGGCAGCATTAGTAGCGAATTTCCATGCTAAGCGTACCGCCCGGGCACATTTCATATTTAATGTACTAGGGGTAATTTGGATGATCATATTATTTGTGCCTTTCCTGCAGGGTATCGACTGGTTCGTCACCAGCGATGGTTCGGCGTCGCCCTTTGTGGAAGCCACCGCTATTCCTGTGGCCCTTTCTTTGTTCCACACCTCTTTCAACATTATTAATACTATGGTTTTGATCTGGTTCGTGCCCCTTATAGCCTCCCTGGTGATGCGATTGGTTCCGGAAAAGGTCGACCCTGAAAAAGATATCGACCAACCGATGTATTTGAACGAAGCTGACTTGCGCTATCCCCAAACCGGTATTTCAGCTTTATTAAAGGAATCCGCTCGATTGTTTGAAAACTCCGTTTACAGGGCACTCACCCATGGATTGAATGTCCATCGGTCGGATGTGGAATCAGGAGAGAAGCTAAAAGCTATCGTAGACCGCAATGAGGTTATAGAAGTAGACATCGACGCCCTGTACTATGGCAAGATCAAGACCATTTACAATACCATATTAGAATACGCTACCATGCTCCAGAGCAAGTTTGAGTTGAATGAAGAGAAAATTGAGTTGATTCGCAATATTTTGAATGCTAACCGTCAACTGGTTACAGTGGTAAAAGCTATGAAACCCCTGCACCAAAACATGACGAAGTACATCGGGTCGAATAACTATTTTATTAGGAAAGAGTACAACGACATGCGCCGGATCATTTTAAAAATAGTGCGAGAGATCAAGGAGGTAAAGCGTGCAGATAAACCGGAGCTAAACCTAAGGAAGCTCCAAAAATTACGAGTTAAGCTGGACAAGAGCGATGTGCTAATGGACGGATCCATCGACAAACTAGTCCGTAAAAACCTGATTACCAATGAAATGGCCACTTCGCTAATGAATGACAATGCCACCGTAAACCAGATCGGTCACCAACTGATCACCTTCGGCGAACTATTATATGTTCAACAAGATCTGATCCTAGAGGAGGATAAAGCCGATGCTCAGGCCCTAATAGAAGAAGAGGGTATTTTGGAGGTTGATGAATCTTAGACTCGACTTTGACTTTGACCTAGCGACCACGAATTAAGTTTTCAAACTTGGTCTACCCTACCCCTTCCAGTTTAGCGATGGTATTGCGAAGGGTCTCTGAAGTGCCCGCCCAAATAGTACTTGAAAGGGCATCTCTCATGTCTTGCTGAATGGACCATTCTTTACATACACCCCTTCCTCCCCAAATCTGGGTGGCATCCAACATGAATTGAATGTAGCTCTCGGTCACGTATAACTTGGTAACCGCCACTTCCTTTAAAAATTTTCCTACGGCATCGTCCTTAGATAATTGACCTGCCAGGTCGTATACTACTAGTCTGGACATATTCCTTCTCAGCACCATGTCAGCAATCTTGCCTGAAATATGCTGGAACTTACCGATGGGCCGACCGAATTGCTGTCTATTTTTAGTCTGCTCGACGGTGGCTTCCAATACCCGCGTCATGGGGCCCAAGCATACTGCCATTAGAAGTATACGCTCCCAGCCTATGGATACTTTTATAACGCTTAGACCCCCTCCTTCTGAGCCGATGACATGATCTTCGGGGATAAATACCTTATTGAAATGTAACTGGCCCAACGAACAAGTACGTAAACTGGACTTTTCAAATGGTTCACCATGAGATACTCCCTCCCAGTCCAAATCGACCATAAAGGCCGTAAAATCGAAGGGGGATCGGTTGTCGGCCGTTTTGGCAAAAACCAGACAACAAGTGGCATCTGCGGAATTGGTAATAAAAGCTTTCTTGCCATCCAGGATATAACCTCCCTCAGTTTTGGTAGCCCGGGTTTCGATGGAATATATATCGCTACCGGCGGAAAGTTCCGAGAATCCCAGGCTTGTAAAGTGTTGGCCCGAAATTAAAGCCGGCAAATATTTCTGTTTAAGTTCTTCAGAAGCCAAGGCCTGCAACGCCAATTGAGTCCCGCTTATTTGCGAGGCCATGGCAAAGAAAAAACCTGTGTCATGGCATCCCTGACATAGTCCTTCAAGGGCGGCTATAGTATGAGTATAGGGCAGCTCCTGCCCGCCATACTCTTTCCTCATAGATAATCCGAATAGTCCCAAATCCGCACATTGCTGCCATCTTTGGGCAGAGAATTCTAGGTCTGCGTCTCTTTGACGCCAATCGCCTTCCAAATTTTCCGAAGCGAATAATTGATATTTGGTGCGTGTTTCTTCAATAGAAGGGTCTTGCCATACTTGCATAAAAATCAGTATTAAAATAGTGAACAATCGGTATTCTACCAGTAGGTCTCTTCGATATGAGTGAGATCAAATCCTAGGGATGACTTGCCGGCATAAAGCAGGCATTCATCACTGGTGGCAGGCATCAGGCCAGCACAGCGGGCATCCCGGTAAAAGCGTTCCAAAGGCAAGGCCCTGGCAATTCCGCTGCCACCGCAAAGCCGGATGGCGTCGGAGGCCAGCTTGGGAGCGAATTCACTGACCATGTATTTAGAATGATGAATAGCAGCATTGGTCTGTGGTGTTCCTCTTTGCTCGTCAACCAATCGGGCCGCCTTATATACCAATTCGCGGGTAGCTTCCAAATGCACGGCCAGTTTGCCTACATCCCGCTGCACCCAGTCCCGATTAATAACAGATTGATCGCTGCCTGGTATCTTTTTCTTCTGCAAGTGGTTGACCATATAGTCAAAAGTAGCTTGACAAAGACCTAGATAGGTCCCCACATAACCTCCAATGACCCAGTGGGGCTCCCGGGTGAGTTTGTAGATGCCCAGTCCTTCCGTACCTAAAAACAGTCGATCCTGGGGGACGAAACAGTCCTTAAGTTTCATATTGTTGGACACCGTAGCCCGCATACCCATAGTGTCCCAAACTTCTTCCACCTCAATACCCGGATTGTCCAATTCCACAATAAAAAATGAAATCTCAGGCAGGTCCCCAGAGGACTGCTCTCTGCGAGCTGCCACTACATAATAATCCGCGTAGCCCAACATAGAGACAAACATCTTATACCCGTTGATGACGTATCCTCCATCCACTTTACGATAGGTGGTTTTTAAGGCGCTGAAATGAGCGCCAATACCAGGTTCTGAGTTAGCCGATGCAAACATCTTGTGGCCGTTGACAATCTCATTCAGGGCCCAGTCCCTAAAATCATTCATAGCCTTTCCGCGGGTTCCGCCAATGTCTTCGGTTTTGCTTTCCGACAGGATGCCGGCAGTGATATTATGCATATTGAAAGTAAGCCCTGTAGAAGCAGCTCCACTTGAAAGTTGTTCCTGAGCCTTGGTATAGGTTAAAAAACTAGCCCCCAAGCCTCCTTTGTCTTTGGGTACCATGATACCTAATAGTCCAGCCTTTTTCAGATCTTCATAGTCTTTAATGGGCCAGGTAGCTTGTCGGTCGTAGTCCGCCGCCCGCTCTGCAAACCTTTTAGATAGATCCCCACATAGAGCAATGAGATCCTTTTCTTCTGAGGCAGTCATTTGCCCATTTTGTATTGTTTGTTCCATGCTTCTTCAGTTTTGTTAGGCTTCAGTTCACCTGTTCCCAACCTATTTTTAGGTTCGAACCGGTCGCAAATTAGATAATTTTTTGATAAAATTGGATAAAAAGGTCTAAAAATCTAAAACATGTAATGTTTGGTGTTTTATTGTCAACAGTTCTCCAAGCGCTGAATATTTAGGATTCCAGTTATGGGAGGCTACCGAAGAGGTCGATAGTAAGAACTCTCACAATCACCCCGGATACTTATATAATCTGATAAAAAAGTTAATTTAGCTGATATGTTCTCCAGATCATGCGAATACGCGTTGCAGTCCATTCTTTACATCACCCTACACGGGGAGAAAAACAAGGCCGTAGGATTGAAGGAAATATCAGAATCCCAGCAAGTGCCCCTGCATTTTCTCAGCAAAATTTTGCAGCAACTGGTAAAACAAAAGGTTTTAATTTCTACAAAAGGCCCACATGGAGGTTTCTCCTTGAACATTCCACCAGAAGAGCTAAGACTCATTACCATTGTAGAGATAATCGATGGTTTGGACATTTTTGACCGCTGTGGAATAGGATTAAAGCAATGTTCGGATAAGACGCCCTGTCCCATACATTTCGACTACAAGATAGTAAAGGAGAAAATCCACAAATTGCTAAGTGAGAAAACGCTTTCTCAGTTATGTCATGATGTCAATCAGGGAAAGTCTATAGTCACCTTCAATTAATGGTCTCAATCCTATCTGGCCCTTATCCTCAGTGGTTTCATCAACGGCAGTCGGATCTGAGAAGGAAAATCCTTTCCATGATGAATGATATTATGGGCTACTTTGGCCTCATGCTCATCATAATTGTTCCCCCCGGTATTTAGATTTCGGGCAAAACGCGGGAAATTGCTGCTGGAGATCTCAATACGTAAGCGATGCCCCTTTTTAAAGAAATTACTGGTGGACATAGGGGTTAGTTTCACTTCATATACTTTCCCCGACTCCATAAAAACTTCCTTATCATAACCTTCACGGTAACGCACTCTTTGAATAGTCTCGTCTAAATTGTAGGCACGGCCATCGGGGTATACATCAATTAACTTTATAGTAAAATCGGTGTCTTTTGCATCTGAAGAAACAAATAAAGTGGTTTCGATGAATCCGCTAACTTCTACTCCTTCTTCCAGCGGATCCGAAGTATAAACCAGGATGTCGTTACGGGATTCCAGTTGTCGCTGATCAAAAGCACCACCCTCAATGGCATTGCCGGTACAGCAGACATTGCCACCAAGTGAAGGAACCGGATTTAGAGGATCGTAGGTAAATGAGTCGGACTGATTGTCTGAAGGCATCCCCAAGTTCAATTTACCATCGCCATACAAGCTATTGGCATGGCCCTCACTGTCCAGATAAAGCGTGGTCATTTGGGCCTGACGGGGCGGCCAGGTGTCGGAAGTTTGCCATTTATTGCTGCCCATGGTATAGTATTGCACTCTGGGCATATCCAGGATGCCATTTTTTTCTCCCTTGAGCCAATAGTCGAACCAGCCATAGACTATTTCGTCATAATTTAGTCGGGCATCACCAAGATCCCGCTCCCCTACTATAGTGTTTTCCGTGGCACGGGTAAACCGACAATGCAGGGTAGGCGCAATCACCAGGTATTGGTTATCAGCAACCTCCCGGTCTTCGATGTTATTGCGCACATGATTGAAAAGAGCCAAATTAGGGCTGGCAGAAACATCATACCAGGACACAAACCAGAAACTTGGTACCCCAAATCCCATATCGTCATGATACAGTCCTCCCTGATACCAGGCTGGGTCATTGGGTTTACGACGCACCATTTTCTCATAGACCCCCATAGGTCCTTGATGTGATTTAATGATATCCTGTAGGGGCAGGTGATAAAAGGCCTCCGACCAGTCAACATCAGGGTATTCAGGGGCCATATCGTAGAATCGTTGCAGACGTTGGAGATCTTGCTGAGAGATACCTTTGGGTAGCGTAGGCTTTAATTTGTCATGCTGAGTGCGGTACAACCAGGATATGAAAAGCATCTGTTCCACACCGCCCCGGTACCAATTCCCCTGTTCAAAGTAGTCCCCTACCCTGCCTACACCGGCTCCATAGCCCTGAGGGACCATAGCGGCATGTGCCGGATGATCCAGGGCGGCTACCGCCATTTGCCATTCCGCAGTGGAAGAGCAACCCAGGGTTCCGATTTTTCCGTTGCTCCAGGACTGTTCCGACATCCAAGAAAAAGCATCATACCCATCGGTCAGCGGGGTCCCTAAGATATCCCAATCACCTTCTGAGAAAAACCGCCCTCTTTCATTCTGTACTACATAGGCATATCCTCTTTTAACGGCCTCATACGCGCGCTCATAAGTGCGGGTACGTACTTCGCCATCTCCCCAGGAATTGAAATTATAGGGAGTACGCGAGAAGACAACAGGCACCTTTTCGTTGGTTTTAGGACGGTAGATATCAGTGGCCAGCCTAACCCCATCTCTCATGGGCATCATCACTTTTTGGTCGATGAAGGCAATATCCTCCAGTTTTTCCAGAATTTCCTGGGCATGGGCCGAAGAGATAGGGATGAAACATAAAACAGAGAACAGGAGTACAGATAGTAATCTCATAACTATAGGAAGCTTATTTCTTGGTTAAACAAATTATTAAATTTTCAGGGGGGAACCAGCAAAAAGACTAAGAATAGGTAATCCTTTGTCCAGGTCCAGGTGCCGCTGACCTCTGTGGCCCGCAGAGAAGTTAGATTCTCTCAAAGTTTGGGAATAGCGTAAAAACAAATCAAAATATTGTTTGCATAATTGCAGCCGTGCTCGTGCTATATCAGCGGTTTGAGCCTGCATGGTCTTAATAGCATTAATTTTCACCTTGACATTGGCCCGGTAGAGCTTATAGAAAAGGAACAGTAACTCTTCGGCATGACCGCGGATCACAGGGAATTTGCGGTTGTATATTTCCATAAAATATTCACTTAGGTCCTGACGCCCGGCAAACTCCAGATCCATACAAAAGAAAGCCAGTTCGCTAAGAATATCGATTTGTCTTAAATGTGGATCAAATTCAATACAGTCGAATATTACCGGCTCACTCAATAAAAAAATGTTACCGGAATGCAGATCTCCATGGCAATCCCGGGTGAAGCCTTCTTGGTCACGCTTATGTACCAAAAAAGCCAACTCATCAATGAACTGTCGCACCAACGAGATGGACAGATCCAATTGTGTTGCCGCCTTGGCACCTAGTTTTTCAGCTATCCACGGTTGTACATGCTGGATATCTACGAAATCATCAATTAACACTTGGGGAGTGATTTTACTCTTAACCACTTCTGTACTTTGGTGAAACTCTACCAACTGGCCGGCAATTTTTTTAATGTCCTGGTAGGTGACGTTGGATTCAATTAGCAGCCCTCCCATTTCCCGTGAGTTGTCCAGACGACGCATGGCCACTGCATAATCTACGATAGACCCCTTTTCTGAACCCAGGTAGTAAACGCCTTCTTCCAGGCAAATGGGTAAAACCTCCAGATAAACATCTGTAGTAAGCCGCTGGTTCAACAATAACTCCTGCTCGCAGAAATACTTTCTTTTTTCTAGGGTAGAAAAGTCCAGAAAACTGAGCTTGAGGGGCTTTTTGATCTTATACGCGTAATCCTCGCAAAGCAGCACCCAAGAGATATGGGTCTGCTTAATAACCTGGCAATGCTGATCATCCGGAAAATGTCCCCGATCGACCAATTCATGAATTTGTAGCTCTTTCATGATCTTACGTCTTTATGAAATCCAAACTTTTCTCTATCATCTCCACCAGGGTGAGCTGGTCTGTCATTAGCACGAGATGCTTTTTCATCAAAGGTTGAAACTCAGATTTTATCTTTAGGTAAACCTTGAAGTCCGCATCGCTATCCGGTCGCTTATATTGGAGTCTGGATGCTATAGTATCTTCTTGAGCTTCGGTTAAAATTATGCGACAGGGGATCTTGTTCTCTGTGGCAAATCTGAAATAAGGAGACCTGTATATTTCTAATGAAAAAGTGGCATCCACGATTACTGTTTGACCTTGTTGCAACTTCCGTTTTACCTCATTGTACATATCTTTATATACCCTTTGCTTGTCCTCAGGAGTGTATGAGGCCACGGTCATCAGACTTTTTCGGATGATATCACTATTGATATGAACTCCTCCCATGGCCTTAGCAAGGGCTTTTGAGAAGTATGATTTACCAGAGCCAGGCAAGCCTATTACCATGATCAACATGGGATAGCCATTTAGATTCATCCGCTTAAGCCAGTGGTAGAACCAGCAGTTTGTGATAAGGAAATTAATCTTTATTAGCCAATATTCGGATGATGGGTATTGACCTTATAATTGATCTTTGTCATAACGTCGAATCCCCTAATTGGCCAATTAAACCGAAATTTACCCTGGCTTTAGATGAAATTATTACCAATTAAATTACCTTAAGACATTATGAACCATAGACCCGTTAAATGAAGGTAATCATCACAGGCGCTTCCGGAATGGTGGGCAAAGGAGTACTATTGGAATGCCTGGATCACGAGCAGGTTGAAAGAGTGCTATCCATAGGGCGCTCTCATTTGGACTTAGAGCATCCCAAATTAAGACAGCTGGTACATAAGGATTTTTCAGAGTTTAGCTCAATGGTGGATCAATTACAGGATTATCAAGCCTGTTACCTGTGTATGGGGGTAAGTGCCGCCGGGCTAAGTGCTGAACGTTATAAAGAGATCACTTATGATTATACCATGGCACTGGCGAGAGAACTATTGGGGATAAACTCCCAAATGACCTTAATTTATGTTTCGGGAGTTGGAACGGACTCCACGGAAAAAGGGCGTTCCAGATGGGCACGGGTAAAAGGAAAGACCGAAAATGATCTGCTGAAAATGGGATTTAGGCAGGCTTTTATGTTCCGGCCAGGAATGATTATTCCCTTGCGGGGAATCAAATCCAGAACGAAACTTTATCAGTTTTTCTATGACTACTTCTTTTGGCTGATTCGCTTGGCAAAAGTAATATCACCTGGATCTGTAGTAAGTACCACACAAATAGGACTGGCCATGATCAATGCCACTCTTAAAGGGTATTCGAAAAATATCATAGTACCAAAGGATATCCATGAATTGGCCGTTTGAAAAAGGCTCTGTTTTATTCGAAGTAAATCTTATTCTACAAAAAATGGGATGTTCGCATGCGCTGCATTACCCTGGCCATCATATACATATACGAATAATCGATAGGGGCCGCTTTGATCGGGAACCTTAAAGCTCATAGTACGAGCAAAGGGTTGATCAAATAATCCAGCAATGCTTTGGGGTGTCTCTTCATAATCCCCTCCCTCTTTGAGATCGGTGGTTTCCGCCTTGATCTCCCACCTGTAGGTAAGAGAATCTTGCTCATGATCAAATAGAGATACCTGGGCACGGTGTTTGGTTCCAGGTTTTAAACGAATATTATCATGAGCTGATTGCCCGTTCAGTCTTAATGAATCCAATCGCGGAGAGCGATTCGCAGGCCATTGACCATTCCAAATAAAGTGCAATACATCCACCGCCTCCGTCACTTCTCCGGACTCCAGAAACATGCCATACCAGGTGGGTGTACGCTCCTGCTTTTGTCCCCAAAGAAATACGTAGGAGCCGATACATTGATCTCCAAAGGGCTCAATGGCAGTTTGATACCCCTTCAGGTAGTTCTGAGCCTTTTCAGTGCTGGTATTTTCAATAGGGGCATCCCAATCCGTTTTGGCGACCTCCCAATGTCCAACCGCTCCCCACTCTGTGACCATATAAGGTTTGGTCCATTTGGTTTCCCGGATATACTTGGGAAGGTTCACCAAATCACCATAAAGCTGTATGCTTAAGAAATCCAGGTCTGAAGCCCGGGCTTTAATATCTTCCACTACCTGCTTATTTATTCCGGCTAGAGTGGTGGTGGTTAGATGATAAGGATCCAGTTCGTGGATCATTTTGGAAATATCATTCACCGCATCATATACTTGGGGATCGGTATACCCTAAATTTAGTTCATTACCAATAGCCCATGCCAATAGAGCCGGATGATCCTTATACTTTAATACCTCCTGCTTTAATTCTTCATATTGACGATCAACAGCTCCCTGGTCATTATAGTCGAATCCATGTCTTTCACGGGCCATTTCCAGGCACATTAACACGGTGCAACCATGCTCCAGTGCTTTATCCAGAACCTGCTGCCTGTTTCTTTCCCATTGTCAGTACGCCAGGTACGGAAGGAATTACCGCCATATGCCTGCAGCTTCTTGATGTCTCCGAACTCCAGGCCAACTCCATTGAAGGTGTAGGGTTCACCATTCCGTAAAGCCCGTACTTACCACCTTCCACCTTAATTTCCGCTTTTATGGCCGTAGAAAGTGCTGATTTTGGCTGCTCGTTGCAAGTAAATAATAGCACTGCTCCACAAATGAGTATCACATAAAGGTTCAGTATTTTCTTCATTTTTCAATTATTTATGTTTAACAAGCATGGCTTCTAATTCTTCCAACGATTTACCCTTGGTTTCCGGCAATAATAACAGAATCAAAATCAGACCAATAACTGCAAAAACACCATAAATCAAGAAAGTTCCTGCACTTCCAATATTGGCCAGTTCCCAGGGGAATACCAACTGCACTAAAAAACTGACAGCGGAATTGATCAACCCCACAAAGGAAATCGCCAGTCCCCTTACATTATTCGGGAAAAGTTCTGAAAACAACACCCACATTACCGGTCCTATAGAAACTGCAAAACAAGCTACGAAACCCAATATACCCCATAAGATCAATGTGGGATTCATATCGATGGCAGCAGTGATCAGGTCCGATTCAAACTGTTTGGCCTGTTCTTCTCCCATAGCATCGGATATAGCCTTTTTAAATTCCAAATCACTTGATAGGTATGATCTAATAAAACACTAAGCTGTTCGCGTTCAATTTCTGGTGGAAGATTTGCCAAGGACTCCTTGCCTAAGGTATAATTAGCTGAGTTAAATCCATAAGCTAGTACAAACATGCATACAGCAATACCAGTTACCCCAAAGGCCAATAGTGGCTTTCTACCCAATTTATCAATTAGAGCTATAGCCACTAAAGTGAAAACCAAGTTAGTCAGGCCCACGAAAATAGCCTGTATGAAGGAGGCATCGGTACCGATACCAGACTGCTCAAAGATTATAGGAGCATAGAAAAACACCGAATTAATACCCGTGATTTGCTGTACGACCGCTACAATTATGCCGATGGTGAGAACCAAGCGCATGGCGGGTTTAAAGAGTTCACCTATTGGCAGTTCTTTATTCCCAGATTCTTGGGTAGTGCTTTCATGAATGGCCGCTAAATCGAGCCTGGCTTGTTCCTCTCCGCTTACTTTATTCATAATATTTAGCGCTTCTTCCTCTCTACCCTGCATTATTAGCCAGCGGGGGCTTTCCTGAACAATAAAAAGGCTGAAGAAATAAATTATAGCAGGCAATGTTTCCAGGCCCAGCATCCAACGCCAGTTCCACTCATCAAACTTTAGGTCTTGAGCCCAACCAGCTTCGGATTGGCCTAGCTTCAGGATTAGATAGTTTGTAAAAAACGCTATCGAGATACCTATTACTATATTGAGTTGATTGAAGGAAACCATGCGGCCTCGAAGATGCGCCGGAGAGATTTCAGCGATGTACATTGGGGCGATAATCAGTGCCGCCCCTACGCCCAATCCCCCTATCATACGGGCTAATACCAGCACCACAAACGAAGGGGCTAAAGCCGAGCCAACGGCAGAAATAGCAAACAAAATAGCCGCATATTTCAAAATTAACCTGCGGCCAAATTTATCGCTGAGGGGACCAGCTACCAACATAGCCAGCGTGGCCGTCAGGGCTAAAGAAGCTACTGACCAGCCGAGTTCTATCTTGGTGAGCTTGAATTCCGGTTCAATAAACTTTACCACTCCGGAGATTACCGAGGCATCAAAGCCCATTAAAAAACCTCCTAAGGCAACGATAAGGGCGATTAATATGGTGAAACGGGTGTGTTTGGTCATGACTGTGGGAAGATTTATGTCTGAATCAGGTTAGGTATAGCAGTTAATAGATAAAGACCGTGTGTGTAATAAAGGCTTTTCCGTACCGCGAACAGATTTTAACACTTTAGTATGAGCCCCTAATTGCATTTCTTTATGCTTAAAAGCAAAACAAACTGGTGGTTTCTAGTCCACATTAAGCTAGTGGACAGACCTTTCAGGTCATCCAGGGACTATCTAAACTGCTGCCCTTGCTAAATCGGGTCTTGGCTGCTTCCATAATGGCGACGGTTGCGGTGGCCCCTACTCGGGTCACTCCCAAAGCACGAACTGCCAACAAATCGTCTAATGTTCGCACTCCGCCAGCGGCTTTAACCTGTACTTGTTCACCGCTATACTTTCGCATTAACATTAAATCTTGATGGGTGGCACCCTGATACGAATAGGTATTTTCGGGACCTTTTACAAAGCCGTAACCTGTGGAGGTCTTTACAAAATCCGCACCTACACTGGTACATATCTTACAAAGCTCGATTTTCCAATGATCCTCTTTCAGGAAGTCGTTCTCAAAGATCACCTTAACGATAGCTTGCTGATCATGTGCTACAGAGGTTATACCCCCAATCTCCCGCTCCAGGTAATCCCAATCTTCCTGCAAGGCTTTACCAATATTGATCACCATATCGATTTCCACCGCTCCCTCTGCACAAGCATGCAAGGTTTCGGCAATTTTGATCTCTATGGAAGAGTTTCCATGGGGAAAACCTACTACGGTTCCAGTCAAAACTTGTGAGTCTTTAAGTAATTCCCCAGCTAAACGCACTGCATAAGGTTTTACACATACTGATGCTACCTGGTACTTGTCTGCAATCTCACACCCAATTTCAAGATCATTATCGGTCATGGTAGGGTGTAACAAGGAATGATCAATCATCTTGGCGATTTCCTTTACCTTAATCATATCCAGAGATCAATTGAGAAATTGTTTTAGATAATTGCGACTGGTGAGCAGGGCCGCATTAATGTCTTCAGGCGAGTTTTCAAAAGCTTTGTCTTCCACTTCGATACAAACAGGGCCGCGGTAGCCCACGGTGGTCAAGGCCGAAAAGAAATCTCCCCAACGCACATCTCCTAACCCCGGGATCTTGGGAGAATGGAAATCCAAGGGATAGGATAGAATGCCCACCCTGTTTAACTTTTGGGGATATACCTTCACATCTTTAAGGTGTATGTGATGCATGCGATGATGATAGTCATAGATTGGCTGTATCTCATCCATTTGCATCCATACCAAATGGGAAGGGTCATAATTCAATCCAAAGTTTGCGCTGGGAATTATCTCAAACATCTGATCCCAGATATGGGGAGAGATCGCTAAATTTTTACCTCCCGGCCATTCATCTTCAGTAAATAACATGGGGCAGTTTTCAATGGCTACCTTTACATTCTGCTCTTCTGCCAGCTGAATAATTTCCGGCCATACCTCCCTGAAGCGCTGAAGATTGTACTCCATAGATTCAGCGGGATCACGGCCAATAAAGGTGTTGACCACACCGACATCCAATTGGGCAGCCGCCCTGATCACGGATTTGATATGATTTACGTGGAATGCCGATTGTTGAGGGTCTGGATCTAGTGGGTTGGGGTAATAGCCCAGTCCTGAAATATATACCCCCTTTTCCTTGAGATGGGATCTAACTTGATCAAGCGCTCCAGCACTTAAGTCTGTTACATCCAGATGAGTGACCCCTGCATAACGCCGTTCGGCCTTTCCCGGAGGCCAACACATTAGCTCCACACATTTGAATTGGTGATCCGCCGCAAAATCAATTACCTCTTTAAAGTTGGCTTCTGCCAGTATGGCGCTCACAAATCCAAGGTCAAGCATATTGTGGAATTTAAGTTTACATATTAAGCTACTTCTTCATAAATGACAACTTTAGCAGGCAAAAGGCGGGTCCAGGTTGAAAATTGTTTGGGTTGACAAGACTTATAAATTCAATATTTCTTCAAAATGTGTCATTACATTGTAAATCTGAGGTGTTACTGATCATTAAATGAAAGTTCAACTTGCCGGTTTTCTAGTCACTACTTTTTTGGTTTGCACCTGGTTTCAGACCCATGGACAGGACCTGATAATCAGTAGGGCCCAAGGTCCCATCAACATTGACGGAGTTATGGACGAGAGTAGCTGGCAACAGGCGGCGGTGGCCATTGCTTTTAACCAACATTTTCCATATGACAGCTCGAAAGCCATAGCTCCCACAGAAGTGCGCGTATGCTACGACGATGAGTTTTTATACGTGTTAGCCATTATGCATAACCTGGGGCCAAGAGGCTATGTCACCCCTTCCTTGAAGCGCGACTTCCGGGGGCAGGCCTTCGATGGATTTACGGTGGTATTGGATACTTACAAAGACAAGACCAACGCTTTTGTATTTGGGGTCAATCCTTACGGAGTGCAAAGGGAAGGTCTCATCTCCAATGGTGGTAATGAGGTGCGTAGAGGTGGGGGCGGCGGAGGCGGAGGGCTTTCCCTTACCTGGGACAACAAATGGTTCTCAGAGGCTAAGATCTACGAGGATCATTGGATCGCTGAAATGGCGATCCCATTTAAGACCTTGAGATACCGCGAGAACTCAGACTCCTGGTTTGTCAACTTTTACAGGGTTGATAGCGAATATGGTGAACGGTCAACCTGGTCCCCTATCCCTCGAAATTTCCGGTTGGTCAACCTGGCGTTTAATAAGGAAATGAAATGGGACCGGCCCTTGTCAAGTCCTGGTAAAAATATCTCTTTAATCCCCTACACTGCTTTTAAGACCTCGAAGGATTTTGAGGAACAAACCTCTACAAAAAGTAATCTAACAGTAGGTGGAGATGCCAAGATAGCCATATCGCCATCCTTAAACCTCGACCTTACCATCAATCCGGATTTTTCGCAGGTGGAAGCCGACCAGCAAGTAACTAATTTGGACCGCTTTGAGATATTCTTTCCTGAGAGGCGGCAGTTTTTTTTGGAAAATGCGGACTTGTTCGCCTCCTTTGGTAGCAGCGGGGCCAGGCCGTTTTTCTCCAGGCGTATTGGGATTACAAGTGATACCACTACCGGCACCAACATTCAAAATCAACTCTACTTTGGAGCCCGAATGAGTGGAAACATCAATAACCGCTGGCGCGTAGGTTTGATGACCGTGCAAGCATCCAAGGAAGAAGATATCTCATTACCCTCGATCAATTACACCGTAGCCACCCTTCAGCACCGCTTAGGTCAACGCTCCAATATATCGGCTATTTTTGTGAACAAACAAGCCTTTCAGGATTCAATTGGGGGTGACTTTGAAGTAAAGCCTGAAACGTATAACCGGACCTTGGGAGTAGACCTGAACCTGGCCACTCCCGACAATAAATGGAGCGGAAAAGGTTACTACCACCGCTCGTATGACGACCAAGGGCTTGACTCCGTTTTCTCCATGGGCTTTGGAGCAAACTACCAAACCTACCGTTGGGAAGCGCGCTCAGATTTTAGGTCCATAGGAGCGAATTTTAACCCAGAAGTCGGATTCGTACGCAGAACAGATTTTCATCAACTCAGGGGTACTTCCTATTACAATTTTTATCCATCCAAAGGCGGTATCCAGTCGCATGCTCCGGGATTTGACTTTGATGTAATCAGAAACAAAGATGTAGGTAATACCGACTGGGATATCAATTTTCTATACAGGATAAACTTCAAGAACAACGCAAGATTTAGTATGCGGCTGCGCCGGCAATATACTTATCTATTGGATCCTTTCGATCCCAGTGGTAGCGATGGTCTGGAGCTGCCGGCCAACACCGATTATGCTTATAATTTTGTTTTTGCACGGTTTAACTCCGACCAACGTAAATCCTTTTTCTTTGAACTTAGTACTCGTTCCGGTGAATATTTCAATGGCACCCGTTTAAATCTGGAAGGCACCTTATCATACCGGTACTCCTATAAAGCAGTCCTTGCCCTAAATTTTACTATGAACCGCATCCAACTACCTCAACCTTATAGTGATGCCGATCTTTTTTTGATCGGACCCAGGTTTGACTTCACCTTTACCCGTAATATTTTTTGGACCACATTTATACAATACAATAGTCAGATCAATAACGTTAACATAAACACCCGCTTTCAGTGGCGATATAAGCCCGTTTCTGATCTTTTTATCGTTTATACCGATAATTACTTGGCCGGTGACGATGGTAAATTTATTGATTTCAATCAACCCAAGTCGCGGGCATTGGTAGTGAAGCTCACCTATTGGTTGAACCTATAGGTGAGTGGTTGGCAATCCTCAAACCCTGCATTTGGGTGAAGATCCTAGATTGCCGTTCTCATAAATAGTAATACTATGGGTGGGGGAAACCCCACCCTCCTCCCCCTCGCTTTCGGGCTCGACAGAAGGCCAAACAGAGGCTGCGCAATCCTTTTGCTTTTCTCAATATGAATTTGCTTCCAAACTAAGTATTCCGAGTATCATATTTTGATACTCGGTAAGATTTACTTGAGAGACCTGCCGGGCCCAGCCTACCCCTTCCTATTTATTATCCCGCTCTTTTTCCGTATGTTGGAGAACATACAAAAGCGAACAATATCATCTATGACTTCCTGCAAAACCCATCTGCTTACTACATTGCTCTTGCTAACCTCTTTTCTGCTTCAAGCCCAGTGGACCAACCGCTATCCCAAAGTACAGGGGTATGGCCACCATGTTTACCTGGAGGCCTTTGAACTTCCCATTCTGAACGCCGGCCCTACGGATCCGGCACCATCGCCAAATGGTGATCAGTTGGCTTTCGTCGCCAAGGGCTGGCTGTGGATTCTGGACCACCAAACAGGTGTGGCTAAACGCCTTACCTCTTCCGGCCAGGTAGACGCCAAACCCAACTGGTCTAGTGATGCCAGTAAGTTGGTCTTTATTCGTGACAATGGATCCGACACTAAGATAATGATGCTAGAGCTGGGGTCAGGCGAGGAAAAACAGTTGGTAGATACGGAAGCCATGGAACTGGACCCTGTTTTCAGTAACAATGACCAAAGTGTGTTTTATGCCTCAGCTGAAGAGGGAACCTTCGATCTATGGAAATTGAATTTAAGCTCCATGCAGAAAGAAAAAATCACCTCCGGAGCCAGTCTGGAACGGTTGCCCATTCCTTTTTCGGCCGACAACCAGCTGTTATATCTGAAAAAGCAGGGCTTTTCCTACGATTCCTTTGAACGAATGGATCTGAATAACGGGACCTCGCAAACGGTGTTGTCCGACAATTTTATCTCGCAGGCATCCTTTACCCTATCACCAGACGGCCGTACCCTGGCCTACACCTGGCCTCAAGAAAGCCATTATGAACTACGTATTACAGATTTGACGGTTCCCAGTCATACCATGTTACTAACCGGCAGTGAAGGTTTGCCCCTTTCCCCTAAGTTCAGTGCCGATGGCAAGTGGGTTTTCTACTGCGAAGTCGGTGATGATGAACGGCAGCAGTTGAAAAAGATGCCAGTGACCGGTGGAAAGCCACAAGTAGTAGAGATAAAGCAATGGGATTGGGGGGTGTCGACCAAGACCGTTAAGATTAGGACCCAAATTCAGGATGAAGCGACGCCAGCCAGAATACAGGTGGTGAATGACCAGGGGCATCCTTTTGTTCCTAAACATGGGTTGATACACTCCGAAGGTCAATACGGTAGTGTTTTTTTTTATAGCGATGGGGCCTGTGAATTGGAACTGCCCCATGGAAATTACACCATCACCGCGGTACAGGGTTTCTCTACTAAGGTGAGTCAGCACACTATGACCCTGAATGAAAGCACTCTTAGTGAGATTCAGCTGGATTTAGAACAAATTTGGGATGCTCGAGCCGCCGGCTGGTATGCCGGCGACAACCACTTTCACCTGAACTATGGAGGCAGCAGCCGTTTAGATCCGGAGGACATTATTTTAGAGATGAAGGGTGAAGGTCTGGATATGGGCTTTCCCTTGCTAGCTAATTTACACAATCGCTTTCTAGATCAGCAGCTCTGGGGCTGGGAGAATGACAGCCCCCCTTTTATTCGATTTGGGCAGGAAGTGCGATCACACTTTCTGGGACATTTGAATCTGTTGGGCACACAGGAACTGTTTTGGCCCTGGGTATGGGGCCCCTTTTACGACCTTTATGGACGGGATGATCGTCTGAATGCTGAAGCTCTGCGCTTTACCCGAGAGCAAAAAGCACTAGCTGGATATGTACACCCGGTAGGGGTTAGAGATCCTATGACCGAACAGGGAATGAGCAGAATACCGGTTGAATTAGTAGCTGATTATGTTTTGGGAGAAGTAGATATTCTGGAAGTGGGCTGCTTGTGGACCGATGAGGTCGGCACCAGCGAAATGTGGCATAAATTTTTGAATTTGGGGATACCTGTAACATTGTCCGCGGGAAGCGATGTAATGAACGATTACTACCGCACCATGGCCACAGGAGCTGCCCGGGTATACGTAAAGCCTGAGGGCGCATTTACCGTGGAAAGTTATCTCCAGGCTTTAAAAAAAGGGACCAGCTTTGTCAGTACCGGGCCCTTACTGGAATTTCAGGTGGAAGGCAATGAGGCTGGCGGCATTATCACCAGACAAAATGGAAAAGCAAAATGGAAACTTACTACACATTCGGTGGTACCCTATGAGACCATTGAGGTGATTGTTAATGGAAAAGTAGTATGGAGTAAAAAAGGCAAAAGTAAATCCGGCAGCCACCAATACCAGGGCAGTGTAAAAATCCCAGAGGGTGGTTGGATCACGGCCAGGGTATATGGCGGCTCCAATCAGTGGCCCTTTCTAGATAGTTATCCTTTCGCGGAAAGCGGTGCCATATGGTTCCAGGAAATTGGTAGTACCGAGAAATCCGCCAAGGTCCAATCCGCTGGAGAATTGCTGCAGATATTGGGTGTATCCACAGAAAGGTTAGTGTCTGGATACAGGGAGGCCCCTATTCCCAAACTTCGTGGTCATTTTGAAAAAGCCCGAAAGAAATTGGCAGGTATTATTGAGGAATAGGTCTTATCGGGAGATATTGATAGCCAGTCTACCGTTATTTTATGCCGTTACAATGATCCGGGTGTAAGCATCTTGAATAATATCGCCAGTCCTATGTGCCAGGGAATGAATTATTTGAGGGAATGTATGCAGTGTTATTTAGAGAATGAATGGACTGCTAATTGAAAGAATATTGTCTGGAATATCTCATTTTGGAATAAGGAACCCTATTTCAAAATGATAAAGAAAAGACTACCGATCCTGGTGATGCGGATCAAACCTAGTAGCTGATCAGGGTAAAAAAGGTTAAAAGACCTAAAAATACCCGGATATTGGTTCGGCTTAAGACATAGGTTAAAAGAAGAATGGTTAACATATTTACCTGTTTACAATAACACAACTTTTTAGCTGCAAAAATGGTACCAATTACTCCCCAATCTGATGTATGGGTGGAATTGGTGTCTAACTGTTTATTGCAAATAATAACATTTGGTAACCCTAATAGTTCCACAATTAGGTGATCCTCGTATGGCATTTCGACCAACGGGCTAATTTAAAGGACTAAACGGTTTTTCGATAACGGTAAATGGCCAGTCCATTTACCCCAACAGCGTAAAGAAACACAATCAGGGCATGCCACTTAATGTCCATCAAACCCGAACCTTTTAACATTACCATCCTCACTACTTCAATGAAATATCTAACGGGGTTAAATAAAGTAATTCGCTGAGCCCATAAAGGCATATTTTCAATAGCTGTGAAAAGCCCGCCCATTAGAATGAATATGACCAGGAAAAACCAGGTAATAAACATGGCTTGTTGCTGGGTCTCGGTGAAGGTGGATATGAATAGACCCAACCCCAGTACAAGTATCAGATAGATAACTGCAAATCCGTAGATCAAAAAAATGCTGCCCACAAATGGTATATCAAATACCACTTTGGCGATAATGAAGCCAATAGTAAGCTCCACCAAACCCAGGATCAAAAAGGGTAACAGTTTTCCGGTAATGAACTGATATTTTTTTATGGGTGTAACGTTCAGCTGCTCAATGGTACCTATCTCTTTTTCTCTAACGATGTTCATGGCCGAAAGAAAGGCGCCAATCATAGTGACCAGCAGTACCAGGATTCCCGGGACCATGAAAGTCTTATAATTTAGGTCCGGATTAAACCAGTGGGAGTATTCGACCTGTATCCTATTCAAAGGACTCCTACCAACTTTGTTGATAGCTTGAAAGTCCTGCCTGATCTCCTGATTAAATTGTGAGATGACCTCCAGTGCGTAAAAGTTCGCCAATGCGCCTTTGGTACCGTCAATAGCATTGACCACCAGCTGAATTTTCTGAGTGTTCTCACGGACCAACTTCTTCTCGAACCCTGAAGGTATTTCGATTACCAGATCGGCCTGGTTACGATCCAATGCAGTTTCGCCATCCTGGGAAGATAATCCAAAACCGCTGATAAGGAAGTAATTGGAGCCGTCCATTTTGCTTCTCAACAAGCGGCTCAGGGTCGACTGGTCTTTATCAATGAAAAATAATTTCAGGTTCTCAATTTCAAAGTTGGCAGCATTTGCTAATACTACCAATTGGATCACCGGCATGATAAAAATAATTGGCAGCATCCCTTTGTTGCGAAATATTTGCAGAAACTCCTTCCTTACCAGAAATTGTATGATCCTCATCCCAGTCTAATGTTAAATTTTTTCACACTGAGCATCACAAAAAATAGGGTGAAGCCTACTAATATCAGGGTCTCCTTCCAGAAATAACCTATCCCCACGCCCTTTAACATGATAGATTTCACCACAATGATAAACCACTTTGCAGGGATGATGTGGGAGATCTTTTGCAGTATCCAAGGCATATTCTCGATAGGAAAAATAAAGCCGGACAGCAGAATTGTGGGAAGCATCAGTCCCATTAAGGAGATCAATAGTGCCGTTTGTTGGGTGTGGGTTACTGTGGATATCAAGATCCCTAGCGACAGGGCCATTAAGATGAAAAGTATGCATTCCAAGAGCAACAGGATCAAACTACCGTTAGTCGGCACTCCAAAGACATAATACCCCAGAATTAAAATGGCCAGGGCATTGACAAAGGACAAAAGCAGGTAGGGCACCACTTTTGCCAGGATCACCTGCAATGGCTGCATGGGGGACGCTAACAGGACTTCCATGGTACCTGTTTCTTTTTCCCTGGTGATGGATATAGAAGTCATCATAGCCGAAACCAGCATTAGTATGACGGTGATCAACCCCGGTACAAATAGAAATACACTCTTTAGATTAGGATTATACTGCATTCTCACCTCAGGGGTGATGGTCAAGGGTAAGCTCCGGTGGTCGTTCAATTCACTTTGAAAACTACGGATAATAGAGGAGGTGTAATTGATCAAAGTATTGGCAGTATTGGGGTCGGTTGCATCTGCCAGTAGTTGGATGTGGCTGGCGTGGTTCTGCTGCAGGTTTTCATTAAAATCCTCTCCGATGATCAATACCATTTTTACTGAACCTTTTTGAAAAACACCCTCCGCCTCATGCTCCGAATTCAGGTAATCCTCCAAAACAAAATAGCCCGAGGAGAGGATTTTTTCGCTCAGCCTCTTGGAAAGGTGGTCTTTTGACTTATCCAGGATGGCAATTTTTGCGTCTTTGATCTCATTGGTTATAGCGTAACCGAAAAGCATGATTTGAGCCACTGGCATGCCAAATAAGATCACCAGCGTACGCTTATCACGGAATATGTGATAGAACTCCTTGCGAACAAATGCTAAGAACCTTTTCATTCTACTTCCGGTCTGGCCAGTTTCACAAATACGTCATGCATACTTTCTACTCCATAGTGATATTTCAAAGCACTCGGTTTATCTAGCGCTTCGATCCTGCCATCCACCATCATAGACACCCGGTCGCAATACTCTGCCTCATCCATATAGTGAGTAGTGACAAACACGGTTATACCTTTGTGGGAAGCTTCATAGATCAAGTCCCAGAATTGCCGTCTAGTAATAGGGTCAACCCCGCCCGTGGGTTCATCCAGAAAAACGATCTTGGGGTCGTGAATGATAGCCACTGAAAAGGCCAGTTTTTGCTTCCACCCTAAGGGCAAAGAAACGATCCTCTCATTCTGCACCTGTTCCAAGCCTAATTTGGCTATCAATTCATCGGTCTTTTCTCGAATGGATTGATTGGAAAGTCCGTAAATCCCCGCGTAGAAGCGGATGTTCTCCTGTACGGTCAGATCTTCATATAGGGAAAACCGTTGGCTCATGTAGCCAATGTTTCTTTTGATTTCCTCTGGTTGTTTGTAAACATCATACCCAGCTACCATGGCTTGGCCCTCGGTGGGTTTCCAAAGTCCGATCAACATCTTTATGGCGGTAGTCTTCCCTGCTCCGTTGGCCCCTAAAAAGCCAAATATTTCACCCTTGCCGACTTCGAAGCTTATGGCGTCAACGGCCGTAAAATCACCGAACCGCTTGGTGAGGTTCTTTGCATAAATTATGGGGCGCTCCATTTGTGTTCTTTTTGCATAAATGCCATGAAACAGTCCTCAATGGTAGGCTCAATACTTTTGATATGAATATCTCGGTGCCCCTGGTCTTGTAGATACTGGTGAAGTTCCCGTTCAGGAGCCTGTTCAGGAGATTGTGCGCGCTTATCGGTATAGTGAAGGTATTCTCCAAAGGCAAAAACCGAAGCAGTTGAGGGATACGCTTGCAGGTCATTAATGAGCTGGTATTTATCGGCAGATTTTATGGCGAATAGCTTCGATGGAAATCGAGATATGATGGCAACTGGGGTATCTACTGACAGGATCTGCCCCTCCTGCATTAAAGCCACCCGATCGCAAAGATCAGCCTCGTCCATATAAGGGGTCGATACCAGTACCGTTATACCCCGTGCTTTAAGCTTAATCAGCATCTCCCAAAACTCATTGCGGGAAACCGGGTCAACTCCGGTTGTAGGCTCATCCAAAAAGAGGATTTCCGGTTCGTGGATCATGGCGCAGGAAAGCGCCAACTTTTGCTTCATACCACCGGACAACTTCCCGGCTTTTCTGTTTTTGAAGGGCTCAAGCTGTTGGTATATGTCCTTGATCAAATGATAGTTCTCCTCTACGGTGGTTTTATAGATGGATGCAAAAAGCTGTAAGTTTTCAAGTACTGTTAGGTCCTGGTACAGGGAAAATCTACCGGGCATATAGCCCATCCGGTTTCTAATTTGCCGATAATGGTTCCCTACTTCCATGCCCAGTACATCCGCCTGACCGGTATCTGACAGTAATAACGTAGCCAGGATACGAATGAGAGTGGTCTTTCCTGCCCCATCGGGACCGATGATGCCGAACAATTCTCCTTGGTTAACCTCCAGGCTTACTCCTTTTAAAGCGCTTTGGCTTCCGTAATTCTTGATCAAATTATCAACTGTAACTGCGAGCGTGCTCATCATTTTCCAATTGGACCGCTATTTGAATTTCACCTCCCCGGGCATACCAATTTTGAGGGTTTGGTCATTGGACACCTTTACTTTTACCGCATATACCAAATTAACACGCTCTTCCTTGGTTTGAATGATCTTGGGGGTAAACTCAGCTTGAGGAGAGATCCAGGAGATGGTGCCGTTGAACGACCGGTAATCGTCCTTATCCTGATCCACCAATACTTCAACCTGGCTGCCTAGCTGGAGATCGGATAGCTGGTCTCCTCCTATGTAGGCCCTTAGGGTCATCTCACGAAGATCAGCAACTTTAATCAACGGCTGGCCCATAACTACCAGTTCCCCTTCCTCGGCATATTTGGTCAGCACCGTGCCGCTCACTGGAGATGTGATGTAGCTTTTCTTTAGTTGGTCGTTAATCAGCTCTACCTGAGCTTCTAAGGGAGCGATCTCACTGAGAATTCCCGCATTGGCAGTAGTAAGTTGACTCCTGGTAGCAAGAATGCGGCTGTCTGTTACTTCAATTTCCCCGTTGATATCGTCCAGCTGCTTGGCTGTGGCGGCCCCCTCTTTTAACAAATTCTCTATTCTCTTCTTCTCTCTGTGGAGGTTATTCTTCTGTTCAATCAGTACCCGTACTTGCACTCCTACATCCTGGGTTTTACTTTTCAGGGCTGCTATGCTGTAGATGATTTGCTGCTTCTGCAGATAGAGCTGGGTGGTATCGGCAAAACCAAGAATTTCATCTTGGTCCACCAACTGACCCTCTTCCACGTTGAATTGTAATAGTTTCGCTCTGGCTTCACTGGATACCAGGATCTCCGTGGCTTCGAAATTCCCGTAAGCGTCGGCATCATGGTTATTGGATTGGCAGCCCCAAAAAGCCATCGACGTCAGCAATACACTGAGGAGCTTAAGATTAAATATCCGTTTCATAATTTCCCGATTTTGTCAGTTTATCGATCTTGGTCCGCAGTAATGATAATGATCGCAGATTGAGGGCAAGTTTGTCCAAAGTCTCTTTGTTCAATTCCGCTATATAATTAGTGGAAGTAATTACCCCGTTTTGTAATTGAGCATATGAAGCTTCAACGATGCGTTGCTGTAGTTCCAGAATTTCCTGGTCGCGTTTCAACAGCTCTTCAAGCTTGCTGATCTCCGCATCGCTTTGGATAAGATCAATGCTTACCCTATGTTCAAAATCAGCTCGATGGCTGGAGATCACTTTTCGCTGAAAGTCCAGGGTCTTGATGTCGTTCTTATTGCGATTCCAATCAAACACTTTCCACTTTAGGGTGACTCCCGTCAAGTAATACCCGGACAGGTCCGTTTCGAATAAATTAAAAGGGTTGGGACTGGCCACTCCTCCTTTAAAAAATGCGGATATCCGGGGGTAATTTTTAATAGCCATCAGTTGCTGCTGGGACTCCAGATGCTGATTCTGTAAATCAAAAAGATGAAGCTCAGGACGATTAATTTCAAGAGTTGACTTGTTGAAAGCATTGAGATCCGGAGTAAGCAGTAACCTGGCCTCGCTAATTTCCTCCCCGATCCAGTCTTCCAACATGTCTTTAAAAGCCCTGGTATCCATGCTAAACACAATGAGGCGCTGTTCGGCAGAAAGCATTTCTTTCTTAATGATATCGGCATTGCTGGCCAGCAGTACACCGTTTCTCACTTTGGATTCCACCTCCGAAAGCTGCTCCCGCAAAGTGGTGAGTTGAGCTTCCATAATGGCGGTATTTTCCTGGTTGACCAAAGCGCCAAAAAAGAGATTATTGATGATTCCTCTAATCTGATAGAGATCTACCGCCACCTGCTGCTGATTGACCGCATCCTGGGCTTCTATCAGCGCTCGAGTTCGTTTTACCGAACCGCCGTCGAATATCTTTTGATTCAGACCTGCGGAAAGCCGGTATTGGTCACGGGGTATTTCCGGGGTTTCCATGGAGGGATCTTCGAAGGGCAGCACGAAGACATCCGACTGATACGATAGTTGACCGTTGAGGTCAATTTGGGGATAGTTCCGGGTGTTGGCCATTTTATCTCGGAGCGCCGCCATGGACTGGTAATACAGATTTTGAGCCGCCAGCGGGCTAAGCTCCTGGGCGGCCAGGTAACACTGTCGCAGTGATAGGGACTGGGACGACTGGGACTGGGATTGAGCCTGTGTTGAGGACTCCAGACCTACCAATAATGTGACGGCTATTACTAAGGTACGAATGACCCATCTAGTGGTTGGTTTTATATTTTGAAAGTCCATGATCATGTCTTTAGCGAGGACATAATGAACTGCGGGATCAGCTGCTTGCGTTCTTCAATGAAATTCTTAAACTCTTGGGTGTTCATAGAGAATATGAGTTGTAGCATAGGCTGGGCCAGAAAAGGAAAAATGGACAGGGACATTAAGTTGGCCATAAAATTGGCAGGAGATATAGGCTTTATATGGCCCGCCTTAGCTTCCGCTTTTAGCTGAACAGCCAGTTTTTCCAAGATCCCGCTGCGCTTTATACCTACAGCATTCTCGAAAAACTCCGGTTGACTGCGCAGTTCACTCAGTAAGAAGAGCGGCAAAAAAGGATTACGTGTAAGCATATCCAGATAATGAGAAACAAAGTCCTGTACCTTCACTTCCAAAGGTCGGTCTTCCCCGAGTATGGAGAAAATATTGGGCACAAACTCCGCAGCTACCTCTTCAAATATCTTCTTGAATAACTGCTCTTTGTTGCGATAGTAATAGTGAAGCATAGCCTTGTTGATCTTGGCTTCATCCGCTATTTCCTGCATTCTGGCCCCGGCCAATCCTTTCTTAATGAAGATCTTACGTGCGGCTTCCTTGATACGGTTTTCCGTGGTGGAATTTGACTCCATATACAAGGATACGTAATTTTAACCATTTGGTTAAACTATTTGGTTAATAATTACATCGGTTTCTCGGAAACATCAATTACTGATCCGAAAGCCTTCTTATGGGTGATGTAGTCTTCGCGGGCGATTAAACGTCAGCTAAGTTTGTAGATCAATGCGAATATCTGTAAAATTGCAGTCCCGCCTTCGCCACCTTCTTTGCTTAAAGCTTCGAAGGTCAATGAAAGCTACGGCGGGCAGGCTCGATCTCGAAAGGAGATCGTCGTCCCAGGAGTTGGGTTTGGAGTTTACTCGTGTCAAACACTCACACCCTCACACTCACACCTGCCTGCCGGCAGGCAGGCTCCATTCGGGCCCTTAGCTCAGTTGGTTAGAGCACCTGACTCATAATCAGGTGGCCGCTGGTTCGAGCCCAGCAGGGCCCACGCTGAAAATGAAGCAGTTACGAAATATTGGATCGTAGCTGCTTTTTTATTTGCACGCAGTTTGCACGCAAGAGATAACACGTAATTTTGCAAAAAATGGTCCTTTATAGTGATTGACTACCGGAAGAATTAATCGGAACTTGACAATTAAGTAGATAGGCGTTCAAGACTTACAGTGATATTGAAACCACCGTAGAATAGTGTATACTTATTGATAATTAAATTTCAGAAGAAACGTATTAACGAGGACGCTAAATATTTGGATGAAATATTAATAAAATTGCATAAGGGAGGATTTTACCTTAAAAATAGATTTTGCTTACATAAAATTGGTAAGCAAAGTTGTCAGGCTTTATTCATAAGTTTCGCAGTATTACCACGAAAAAACTGGGTATTCCTATCCATCCCAATGAGAAAGGACAGACATTAATGTTTTTCTGTTTACTGATTCAATAGAAAAGTAATTTAAATGAAATCACGCATAGTTAGCCTGGAACGTAAGGAAATCAAAGATTTTCTAGTATCGGACGCCTATGAAAGTCTGTATCGGGCCATGTCTAGAATAGAATTGCCTACGGAACAAGAACTATTAGAATATGATAAAATAATGGAAAAAGCCAAATCAGAAGGCGTTCAACCTTTGGTGATGGCTTATTTAGATAAAGCCAAATTAAACACACCTATGGTTGCTTTTTATGGCTGTAACTTTCTATATCACTTCCGGGATTATGTAGACGCTAAAATTGACATAGAATATTTTTTCAATTTATTGTATGCTATTTGGACTTTCAGAGACCACAAACATAGTGTTTTGTTAAAGACAGTCTTAGATGCAGTTGAGTTACTTTTTCGATTTGCGTTGTCTGAAGACATGGGTAAAGAACAATTGATAAAAACAGGTAATTCTTTATTATCTATCTCAATTGAACTTGAGAAAGAAGAAGCTTTTGAAGAGGCTCTAGCTAATCTACACACAGCGGCAAGCTTTACTCAGTTTGGTGAACCAATCAATGCTGTTGACATATGTAGGCGAATTGTAGAAGTCGCTAGAAAGGCTGGACATAACGATCTTACTCCAAACTTTTTGCAATTAGCAGCATTGTTATCACAATTATCTTTAAAGGATGAAACTAAACGGATCGAAGCTTTTGATGCAATGGAGGCATTGTTGAGGTACATTCTGGCCAAGAAACAGAATGAAAATTTTGAATTCGATAAAACTGACCTAAAGAAAATTGAGGAACTTCTACAGAAAAACGTCTATTTGACTCCTTTAGCACCTCTATTTTACTTTGGATTGGAGTTTGCTGAACTGCCGACAGGTTTACCCGATATCTCTTCATTATATACCAGTGTATCGAACGATTCTATTGCTGATTGGGTAACAAATGTCACAGCAAATAGTCTAATTATAGATGTTGCTAACAAGCGTTTTGAACTGTTACCCAAAACCAAAAATATTGAGGTATTCTGGAGTAACTGGTCAATTGAATACAGGAGAATGCTTCATTCTGTCCCGCATAATCAGTCTCTGCTAAGAGAAGAATTTTGCAATGAAATCCTAATGGATTTAAAGCACGAACTAATCCATGTTTATAGTTTATTTGGTTCAGTAGGGACTACGTTAAATATAATGAGATGGCTGTTGGTCGATTTAGAAATCCTACTTTTTATCAACCATTTTAAGCTTACTGATGAAAGCCTTTCTCGTGACTCAACATTGGTTGACAGCCTTTTACAATCTAGATTACCGGTACAACTCACAAAGCCGGATCCTATATCACTTTCATATGCGGAAAGATCAGTAGCAATTGAATCTAAGGTCAGATTTATAGAACATATATGGATGCCATGGTTTGAAGGTATTGCAGTATTTGGGGAAACTGTGGACGACCCAGAACTTGACAATGACCTAGAATCCCTACCGTCTTCTGTTATCAAAAATTTAGTTGAAATCAAGCTATCCCAGAAAGCAAAGGAACCTAAAGGTTATTCTGAACTTGTAGCAGAGCAAATAAAGAAGATGGAAGATTTATACACGGAAGCATTGAAAACGGATGGTGTTTATAGATTAAGAACCTATTTAACCAAATACCATAAAAAATACCTTCCTGGTTATTTATGTGTGAGAAGCATCCTATCAAAATGGAGGAAGACTTATAAAAAGCCCATTCGAGGAGACCAGGCATTCCGGTTGTTTCTCCATGCCACGAGATTTAGCCGGTTTGATGTACTCCCCGATCTTAGCCTTCCGATTGAAGAGTTTAAGAAAGAGGCCTTAGATATTCATTTAGCTTGGATACGTTCTTTTGCAGATATCGATGAAGCAACTCTTGACCACTTTTTCAATTTGGACTCAAAACATGCACAGCAATTTTCTTCGTGGTCAAATGGAAAATTCTTTTTACACGGAAATGATTGGAGTTCAGAACAGGAACAAGAGTATTCCGTTAACAAGGCAAGTGAATGTTTATCTTCATTAACCGGTGAAAAAGCGTACCCGGAAAGAATTCCTGGAGCGAGCCCATTTTTGAGGGAGATTGCACATACAATTGCAAAATTAACCGGTGAATGGACAACCAAACCAAGTGTTTTAAATGAGCAAACTTCGAAATTTGTTTTAAGTAGATATGCTATTTTGCCCATCGCAAAGTCGTATTGTCCGTTTTGGCTTTTATCTCAAGGACCCAGGTTGTGTTGTTCGATTCGAACAAGAGAAAAAGATAAGGATCACGGGAATCCAAGCTATAACCTGGTCAGCTTTGGTATAAGTCAAGAGGATTTTGATTTTCTTAAACTCAGAATAATTGAAACGGGAATTCAATACCTTACCGTAACCAGGGCTGTATTTTTAGGTGGAAATGAGGATGAAACTTTGCCTTATAGGCATTTCTTGGTATACCAGTACGAGGATTGGATGCATTTTGAAAGTATGGGTCTTTTTTGGCAAAATGAGGTTTCAGAGAAAACACAAGGATATCTGCGTAATCGCTTCCGATCAAATCCATTGATGAATTATAGAGAGGCTTTGAATGGAATCAACAAGCCTTGTGCAAGTCGAACCAAACAATGGATATTACAAAACGAGTGGGATAATGTTGAGATTGAAGATGAAGTCATGGACTTAGAAGCCTGGGCCAACTACGTGCTGACAATATGCAACGAAGTTTTGGATGATAAAGATATCTCAGATATCACTAAAATTTCATATGAGCTATTAAAAGTTGTTTTGAAGGATGAACGACAGGCCGAATTACTATCTGAGCAGGGATTGGGTTTCATTGAAGAATGTGATCCTCTATACATGGATAAATTTATTAACTTTCTGTTTTTGTCGGCACGATTACCGGAAAAGGAAAACCGAACGCTTGCAGAACTCAACCGAGTTATCACAGAATCGCTTGGTCCCATAATGCAAAAAACTTCAGACACATTTGACATAGTTAGCATATAAAATGGAACAAGTAATTATAATCTCCCAGGAAAACCTAGATTTTGCTTTTGGAAAGGTCAAACAACTAGTCAAGGACGAGGAGAGTAACCCGGGATTACATTCACCTTTTGATGGTACATGGATTGGCAAGATTGATTCTGTATGGTCTTCCATACAATCAACGATTCAGAAGGCATTCATCTATGGTAAGGAAGCAATTACAGAATCAATCGATTCAACTTTAGCTTATGTGGAAACCCTTCTACAACAAGCAGGATCAAAAGTAAAAGAAGTACATAATGAGATACTAAAGAGACTCCAAGTATTTATTAAAAGTCTGCTTGACAATGCTATAAATTTGGTTCCATTATTTATGACCATTGGGGATACTAAATTTGATGTTACTAGAATTAATTATACGCAAAAGTTAGTGCTTGGAGGATCATTAAAGGCAAATCTTCTTGAGATCATATCAATAACTTCAAATGGTGAGTTTCATCTTTCGGTTGAATATGAAAGAAAATAACTAGGTTTTAGTGCATTCAATTTCCTAAATCAACTTGTTGGGAAATCTACTTCCATAACTAAGAGGAAGTCTTGGAGCAAATTGTACAATCAGAATGTACTATTAAACCGATTATCCATTAACTATAGAGAAGCTTCCTGTCTTGACATTTATCGGCTCCTTTTGTGTTGCCTTCTTTCTTGAAAATAACGTCCTTACAGGAACTGCCACCTTGTTAATTCGGCTTGTAATTGGGATAGAAATTGACGAACTTATATATCCCATAAAGCAGTATTTTAATCAGCTAAGCTATTTTTATGGAAGTCATCTGCTTGGAAACTGAAGCATTCTATTCCCTGGTGGAAAAAGTAGTTAGTCAACTACGTGAAAAGGAAAATCAGAAAAATAACAAATGGATTCGCTACGAAGAAGCTATGGAGCTTTTGGGAATCAAATCCAAGGCCACTTTGCAAAAGCTTCGGGATGAAGGCAAGATTCGATATACGCATCCGGAAAAGAAGATTATCCTGTATGACCTGGAATCAATTGAGCAATATTTAGAAAAGCACGCCAAAGAGACGTTTTGATTATGGAAATTCCAGATGAATATTTAAAAGGATTTAATAGTGGGTATTTATTAAGAAAACATCATCCGATGCTAGCGAAAGAACTAACCATAGGTATTAAAGGTAAATCGCCTTATGTGAAAGGTTTTGAAGCTGGGAGTAAGGAGTATGAGAGAGAGTTGGATCAGAAGTTGGAGCGGATGCAACAATCGAGGGAGGTTGGTCAAAGGAGTGAAGGGCAAGGATTAGATTTGTGAATAAGTGGGCTAAGAATCTTCTTATAATTCAATTAATCATCAAATCGATATCATCAATTGAAGTAGTTTCGATTTAATCTGACGTTAAGGATTAATTCCAAAATGGTAATTAGTTATTAATCCCTAAAACTGTCAGAATGAATACAGAAGCAAAAGTAATCAATCCCTATCTCTGACCCTATGACAACTTACGATGTATTCAATCCTTAAGATAAGTAGTTTCTAGTAAAGTAAATGGACTTGTTGGAGGAAGAAATCCAATGAAATTATTTACCCAGTAATCGCTTTATAAATCTACGCCTTCTTTGTCTTTCCTTAAATCCCCTTGTAAGATCTAATAAAATAGGATCTTTGTTAATCCTATAACCAGAACTGATACTCATTCCAGAAAGCTCTTCGAATTCAACTTGAAGTTCTGTTTCTAGTTTATATTCACTTGGAACTTTATAGGCATCCATTAATTCTCTAACCTCATCATAATCAAGATTAGGGTTAATTCTGGATTCCGAATGAAGCAACTCATGAATTATAGAATAGGATAGTATATGCATTTGTTGCTCTTGTGTGAATCCTTTATAATCCTTTTGAAAACTCCACAGATTTGCTTCAATAACTACATCAGGTAATAACCAATTTGATTCAGTCTGTTTTTCCTTCATGAAATCATTCTTCTGCATATATTGCTTTTTAAAAAGAAAAGTTTCTATATCGTGTGATTGTAAACGAAACAGTGCGGAATAACCGGTGATGTACTCTTTGGTGGCTAAATTGAATGCCTCATTTAAAATTTTTTCTTCTTCAGGAGTGAATCCTTCAAAAAGAATCGTCACAGGTTTATGATATGTTAGATTATTATTAGATCCACTTGAAAATTCTTTTTCGTGATTTTCATCTCCTTTATCTATAAATGTTTTTAAAGATCCCTTATCGCGTTCGGGATAAGTAAAATCATGTGGTTCTGGATTTCCTGGCAACCTATCTGGATCCCCATGGGTAACATCTATATTATTTATTTTGATTTGAGGATCATTGTTATTATTTACAGAGTATAAATCACTTCGGTATCCTCCTTTATCTGTTAGAATTATTGGATTTCCCTGACCGTATACATACAAATTCCATCCGTCTACCGTCCCGCCTGGATCGCAACCCAGCCACCTCCCCATCCATGGTGCATAATACCTGGCCCCATAATAGTATAACCCTGTCTCATCATCACGTTCCTTACCGGAGTAGCGGTAGCGTTTGAGCTTTGTCTCATTCCAGTCTCTACCGGCAATAAAGGCCGTCCCTCCATATGGATAATATTCCTCATAACTAATGACCTTGGCATTAGGTGAAGCATCCACTTCCAAAATACCCGAACCAATATGGTTGGAAAGCTGATAGCGGACACGTTTACCGTTGGGAACTGAATTTCCAGTGCTAGGAACTTTTTTAATATCAATAATAGCAATGCGGTTTTTGTCGTCCATGACATGAATTGTATCTCGCCTGAGTGTCGTTCCTGAACTATCGGACTCAGTGTAAACCTCATATCCTCCAATATAAATGCTCTCCTCGGTTTTTCCGTTCTTGACTACTTTCTTCCGCACTCGCTGTCCGCCGGCATCATACTGGTAATAAGCCTTGTTTGGATTTGTCCCTCTATTAAGCTGCACTTCTACTAGCTGGTTTTTAAAATTCCAGATTAAAGCAGGGTCATCCGGATCATTTGCTTGTAAATGAGGTAATGATTCTAAATTGCCATTTGCGTCATGTTTTCCCAATATATTGAAGGTGCTTTCATAGGTGCAGCCCGCTTTGCTTGTCTTGATACGATTACTATTTGTATCATATTTCTGGACTCTTGTTGTATGTATGTCAAGCGTTAAGTTATGATGATCGATCAACGTAATGTTTCCGGACTTGTCGTATGCATATTTTTCTTTGTAGATACAGATTGCTTGCCCATTCGAGATTGGTTGTCTGGCTCGATAATGAATGAATTCGGTGTTTTTCTTTCCACCTTCCCGGTAATGGCATAAGGTCATGGCTTCGTGTTCCCGCCCAGTTGCTTTTATGAGTCTGTAAACGGAGTCGTAGATGTAGTTGCTCACCGGATTGATTAAGTTGTTTCGATAGAAATGGCCAGGATGGGCATCGTCATGGATCTCCGTAATGTTCCCGACCGGATCGTACGCATACTTCAACTGTTGTAATTCTTTTGGGGTCTGATTGCCCCTGCGTTTTGAGGTTATTTGAGAAAGCCGGAACGTTTCGTCATCGTAAATATATTTGGTGGTAACATTATTCCCATACTTAATCTCGGTCCTCAGCCCCTTTGGATTGTAATAAATGTGTTCTATATATTCCTTGTCGCTCACAAGTAAAGATTTTAACAGTCCGGTCCTGTTATAAGATGAGATCTGTACTGTTTTGTCCGGGGTTTCAAATCGAATCGGCCGATTTAGTGCATCAAAATCGGTCTTGCTTATGAATGACTGTCCAGATTCCAAAAGCCTTGTTTCAGCAGTTTCTCCATGAAAAGTATAATTATCCGGATTTCTTGATAGTGCCCATTGAACCGGTGTCGTACAATCTATAAGCAGAATACGTCTTGTCTCTATGGGATTTCCTTTGAAATCATACACGACATTCTCTTGCAAACCCGCTCCATCGTATGTTTTCCAGGTCTGCATACAGTGATATTTCTCGTGAGAGGTAGTACCCAAACTTTCGCCATACTCGGTTTTCACGGCGAGAAAATACTTGGCACTGCCTTTGGACTTGACCCAAACTTCCGTAGGTCTTCTTAACTTATCATATTTGCTATAGACCTCGTTCTCATTTGCATCCCACATATACAAAGGACTATTCGTGACATCTGGAAATAGTATTTTATGACCTGCGTCTTTGCTATCAACAATCACCTTTCGGCCCGCTATATCAAATCCGTGGATAAAAGCTTTAATGGAGCGGGGATCGGTTATGGAAATGTCGTTGCCTTCAATATCCAGTTCTATTATGGTGGATAATTTTTCTTCTGTGTTATTGACCTGATCGCTATTGTCTGTTATAGACAAAATAGTGCGTCCGAGTGCATCCAGATAATCTATGTTTGGCGTGTTTGCGTGTACCTCAGTCTGAGTAGCAGCTTTCATTTCCGCAGACCTGGTATGATCGTTAATACGTTCCTCATACCATGTTTTGAAAGACCTATTATCAAGTGGATGACGATATGTTTGAATAAAATCTCCTACATATCCCTTAGTATTGGTATCTTCATGAGGTTTGAGCCGGAGAGTGTCATTTTCATCCCAGGTGGCCTGATGCCAGGCGGTAAACACCACCTTGGAATAGGTATGATTTGGGTTGATGGTTGCGATGACACGTTCAAGCGGATCATAAAACAGCGTAGAGCTGACACCATGGTGTTCCAGGCTGTGAAGGTGAGAATTGCTGTAAAACGGCTCATACTGCTGGACCGGCTTACCTTTGTTGTTGTAGACCTTGGAGCCGCTGCTCAACCAGCAGCTGCCTTGTTCGGACTCGGCTATAGTTTTTGTCTGTACTTCTCGACTGAAACCATCAGAATAGAGAAAGGTGTGCCGAAGGGGACAAGTACTACTATCAAGATCGGACTGGTGTATTTCCCGTGCAATGGTATGTACGAAATTGGGTTGGGAATTCTTATAGTAATTATTCAGATTGTAAACAATTCTTTCAGTTGCGCTTCCCAGCAGTGTATTTGCCTGATTCAAGGAATCCGATATAGAGGCATTATCAACATCAGTCTCAAAACCGATAAGTGAATCTCCTTCTCCGGAGTGCCCTCTAATAGAAGCACCGACAACCATACCCAAGGCGTCAAAGGCCACTTCTGAAACGTTTTGATTTGGTCCCTTGATCCTCTGCGGCTGTAATACTCGGTAGTTGTTGCCATCATTCGGCAGTACGATTGTACTGTTATCTATGGCATCGTCAATCCTGGTCATCAATAAGGCATAGTCATCATAATAGAGTTTTGTTTCATTTTGAAACGGATCTACGTACCGATGATTTATGTAAAACTTTGTATCATCGAAGAGTGTCTTCCCTGAGGGAATCCACCGTTTTCCATCCAACAATGTGTAGCCGCCCTTATCAAGCATGGCTTCATTCACTTTCCGTTGATATAGGTTCTGAAGCAGCGAAGGAGTAAAAGCGAGCTGATAGCTTTCGTATTGGAGGCCAAGATTTCCTGCTTCCCCAAAGTCTTGTGGCCCCGACAAGTCATCCTTCCAATAGCGAACTCGTTTCTGATCGACCAATCGCTTATGCTGACCCACTGATACACGATCTTCATATTCGATGGAGTTTGCACCATTAAAAATACCCTTGATTTCTCCTTTTGTATAGATCTCTCTAGTTGGTAAAGGAACACCGGTCAATTCAAAGACTTTCATATCCCAGGGCATGCTATGAAGAAAGGCCTTACCAAAGTCGATTGTTGTGACATATTCATTCTCATTATAGGTAAATAGGTATCTCCCCTGTTCCGCTTTTAATTTATCACGCAACTCACGTTCCCTGGCTGGTTCTTCGGATAGCCCATGTAGGGTATCGATCCTAGCATTCACGTCACGACGTGGATACGAAATTGAAACTGACTTGAGCTCATTTCCAAACTCGTCCCTTTCGATATTTAATTTATGGACAATCCTGGGATCATTCGGCTCACGCTCATAGTAATAGGAAAGGCTTTCGTTCAGAGTAGCCAGATAAACACCGTGATTATTAACATCTTTCGGCTGCACCTCCATGACCTTGTATTTATTCTCTGTCACCATGTAAGGGTGTGCTGCTTTATCTATGCCATCCAAAGCATACACCTCAGAACGAATCAGTGATCCTCTCAATATTCGATACGCTTCATGCGGTGTTTCGGTGACTTTTACCTCATGATCACCCATCTGAAAAACATTTTGATCCCCACTATAATATTCCTTCCTGTAGGCAGCCATCATGTCTTCCTTGTCATAAAAGACACCGGAAGCAGATGGCAAATTTTCATCAAAATATACTCCCGTGTGGAACCAATTCCTGGTCAATACCGGAGGAACATGGTAAGCCTGCTCCTTATTACAAAATTCAGTTCCTTCTCTATGTAAACCATTTTCTGAAAATTCCTTAAAAAATTCCGTGTCCATCTGGTCTACCTTGCCGAAACCCCTGAATTCTCTTTCCTTGCCATCAAAATACCCATGGTGATATTTATAGGTAGTCACCAACTTTGTTTTGCTTATGTGATCTATGACTTCGGTTTTCTCCAAGACCTGAACCGGAAAAGGTAGATTGGTAACCCAGGGTTTTCCCTCTTTTTTATCATCCAAGTAAAACTTGGTGGAAGAGGCATATTGAACCTTCGTAGTAGCCCCCATATTGTTGCTCATTTCTGTGAGTAAGTAAGGCTTAACTCCACCACAAAAATCTAAGACTTTATAATTTCCGTCCGGCTGTTGGTCGAAATTATAACTCCATGCCAAACAGGAGGTTCCAGCACCATAAAAATCAGCAAACTGAACGGTGCTTAAGTTATTAACTCTGGGTGTACCATTTATAATTTGCCCCTTGCTCCAACTATTTCCAGATTGGTTAAACCAAAAATGTACGCTGTTTAAATCTACATATACCAAATCAGCGCTTCCCGATCCATCTAAATCAGCTAGAAAAAGACGTTGGGGATCAAAGTTATATTCTAGACGAGGTGTATCCTTCATAATAATGCGCGATCCGAATTTGCCATAACCTAAATTTGGCCAATATTCAACCTTCCCATAGTGTAAAAGAACAATATCACTAAGTCCATCGCCCGTCATGTCAGCAAGCCTGACACGCCCGGAAGGGTCATTAAAATATACATCCGGGAATTCATCTAAATTATGTCTTCTAGCAATGGATTGGGGCTGTTCATAACCCTTTTCTCCCTTGCTTTTATAGAATAAAAAATGAGTATCGCGGGTAACCAGAATGTCACTTAGACCATCCCCCGTAAGATCCACCATGCGAGCATTGGGATCATTCAAACCTAAAGTGGGCATCAAGTCAAATTGATGAAACGATTTCCAGTTACCATCGGGTGTGGCTTCATAGAAACCTGATACCGGAGGATTATCAACAATCAGGTCAGGTAGACCATCACCACCCATGTCACCTATTGCTACATTCTTATCGGATAACACCACTCCGGCCGGCATATCATGTTGTGGATGCCGCCGGTCAATTTTTGCATCACCAAGGTTCTGCCAAACATAATACCCATTCCTGGTTGTTTGTAGGATATCCGGTAACCCATTGCCATAGATATCCATCAAGGTAAAATCAGGGTTGTTCAAGGCTGCAGGAGGGAAATCGTTTCCTTTAGCGTTTACGGATTTATATTTTTGTTCTTTGGGCTTAAATTCAGAATATATGAAGGACACTGGAGGTAGATCTCTTGATAAATATTTGTTTGGATTATTTGGGTCAGGGTTCTTTCGATATCCTACTACCTTGGCTGCCGTCAGCATGGATAATTTTGTATCCTTATTGTTTTCATATTCGAAATCAGTTGATTTAACTAAAGGTGCACCCAACAGTTCCTCTTCATTAAAGTGGTGCAGCATAAGAACACGTTTGCATAATCTCAGTGTACGGATCTCAAATCCAGACCGATAGCTAGAGAACGGATCCCTGCGAAGGGCAGGATCAGGCCAGTCATGCGGAATCACTTTGTAATCAAGTTCACGCCAATCGTATCCCGGCTCAAGCTCGTCAGGTAGATCGAAATAATCAAAGAGGACTTCGAAGACATAGTGACGGGGTATCGTATCTATAGCATTATTACTGATATGGTTTGTGCTGTTCTCTCGAACAGGGCCAGCCCTCTTCTCAACACGTAATGAGTCTGGTGTGTTGCCATACAAGATTCTCCGAATGTATGCCTGAGTGTATCTGCGGTTCTGCTCTTGAATACCATCTATCTTTTGATCTGGATCGTCCTGCAGATATTCGTAAAGGATATGATTGCCCTTTGCGTCAAATGTCTCTTCCAAAAGCCACTCGAAGATATGATCGGAATGGTCGGGATCGACAATTCTTGCAGAGGGTGATTTACCATAGATGCTGGTAACGTTTTCCTTGGTTGTGCCTCGCCAGTGGACATTACCCTCGTTTTTCACCCACTTCTCTATCTTGGCAAAGAGCCCTTCAGTTCTTGGCCGATATCGAGTGATAGTATAGCCATCATGTGGAAATGTATCAATGTCAGTTGTATTCGATTTGAACTTTGCTACAAGATCCTCGGCACCTGACATCACAAAAACGTCTTTATCTTTATATTCAGGCAGTCCCTTTTCTGTTTTTCTTGTAATGCGAGGGATAGAGATCTGCCAGCCTAATCCAAATGGGCCATTTCCGTTTCCGGTGCTGTACTGAAGGGTCAGCTTCGGGCCAAATCCGTTCCGTCCTGGAGAGATTGCGATGGGAATGGAAAAATTACCGGTACCTGTAAACAAGTTGGGCTGGAAAGTCTCTCCGATGCCTTTTATAGCTCCTCCTCCTTTAGGAAGGGAAATGGCCGGTGTATTGGTGGCTTGTTTATTGTCTGCCATGCTAGCTAATTTCTTTATGTCATACTGGCCATTGAGGAGTAATGGCATCAAATGAGATTACAAACAAGATGTCTGAAATTTCACTGTTTTGAATGAGTCTCCTAACCTCAGGTGTGTTTGGCAAATTCAATTGCCATTTACCGATAGGTTGCTTTCCTAATATAGCTATCCAACTAGCGGCATTTCCTTTTCGTGTGCTAATGCTTCCTTCAATGGTGCTGGCCGTGCCGCCTATTCCACTAGGATTCCCATTTTCTGTAAATGATAGTTCCACATCAGCCACTTCAATTATATTGCCATCAGTTCCTCCGAATGCAAGTAACAATTGCTCAATTCTTATGTCTGAAAGATTGACTGGGAAATCAGATCGGTGGGTTTTAAAAGTGATCACTATGGGATCCGTATCATTTTGAGGATGGTGTAAATGGTACCATTGGTCGGGGAAATTATCTCGAATGCTAAAGGCTCTTTCCGCCCTGAATGTGCTATCCAATTCCTGAATTACCTGTTGACGATATGTATAGCTTTCCAGGGCAGTATATTCTATAGTTAGCAATACATCAGCAATGGTATCGTAATTAAATCGGTTCGCAGATTTGGGCATTCGAAATTCCCAGGTGGTATCCACACCGGTTCCCTCAAAAGGATAAAGCATTTCTGGTTTTGAATCGAGTTCAAATAGTCCGGTAGCATTGACGGGTGAAGTTAGTGCAATACTCTGTGGAGAACGCCGGATGTTTACTGTTTGAAACACATCTGGCCCCACAACGACTCGGGAATGGCCAGTGGTTGACAGTGAAGCCTTAATGCCCTCGGTTGATGGTATCAACGCAATGACACTGGTGCGTATTCGTTTTACTAACCGCAAATAATGCCCGGGGAAATCCTGATCGAATAAGATCATGGGGGTCATAAAATTCATTTTCCCAGTCTGCCTGAATAGTTGAAATTCAGCGGGAGCAAGACGTGATAGTGAAATCGTCTTGACCAGTTGTAATTTGCGTTTGTTCGTTTCAAAAGCATACTGATCGAGTATATATATATCCTGTAATAAACGGGCAGATCCGGTGAGGCCTCGTCTGTCGGTTTCATCCTCACCTGATAAACTCATCCCTGATTCAGATGGTGCAGTCCAGTAGTCTGTCTGAATAAAGGATGGTGGTACTTCCTGTCGCTCAAAAACGATCTGATCGTAAGCAAGTTTGGCAACCGATGTTGCCTGCTGCAGAAAGTAACTGTATACGCCCTCTAGTACTTTGCTCATCCAGTCATACAATTCAACATTTGTAAATTTACTAGCTAGAAAATCTTTGACCTCGTTCGCATGAGCGGTTTGCATATCAGCAATATCTTTTTCCTGTTCAACTACATCTTTATGGCTTTTAGCTAAGTTTAAACCCTGATTACCAATTTGAAGTTCGTGTGATGCTAATTTTTGCTGGTATTCCCATTCTTGTTTACGCCGTTCATAGCTTGCCCAAAGGGAAGATGTTTGTATTGAAGTTTCTGCTGTAATAAGATTAATCCCCTCCTGTGTCCCAATAGTGATGCCGTAGAACCCTACAGCAGCAGCTGCTGCTGCAACTCCTGAAGCCAATCCTGCAGCAGCCACAGCTGTAGCCAATTTACTCGCGGCTACGGTACCCTCGACACCCTTGATTATCTTTCTTACCTTTGCAATATGACGATATGTATAAATCATTGATTGCTCATACTGATTTAAGCCAGCGTCTAACATCTCATGAAGTGCTTCAATTTGTACTTGTGATTTTTCCTTTTGAAGCTCAGCAAGGGTTACGCCATCCTCAGCCTCTTTTACACGTAGGTTTTGCAGATTAACCTGGCCTCTAGCCAGTTCAATATCCTGCTGTGCTTTTAATCGATTGTAATATTCGGCATCGCGTTTTTCCAATGCTGCCAGCATGGAGGCTTCCATTTGTGCTGCCAATTGCGCCAATTGTTTGGCTCTTTCAATTAGGTACTGGTAACGATAAGGAGTAGGTTGAATGCGGGAAGTCCCCGGTAATACCAGTTGTCCACCTGAACCCATGGATGGTAAACCACTTACCGTATCGGTTGGGGCAGCGTAAGGTTCCAGTTCTCTTTCCATGCCGGCAATGTTTCGGCAGGTGCGGATCTTTAACAGGTTCAACTGGGCTTTTAAACGAAGGGTATTAATTACCGGATTTGGGGGAATGCAAAACGAAAGTGATGCTTTAATTGCTGAACCCAGTGTATAAGTAAAGTGCGAGCCATTTTCTTTGTTTTTCAATTCGTTTTCCAATTTTTTTAGATCAATTCCTTTTTTTGAATAACTCTTCCCAATTGTGCTTAAATCTGGATGATTAACTATTGAGCAAAGTGTGTCTTGCTTTATAGTCTCAGTTATGCGATTAATCTCGACTGTATGATCAGGCATTGAGGAGACGGCAGTTTGAGCTTGAGGCAACCATTTTTCATTGGTTTTAATTATGAATCCGATTTTTTGTATTCCTCTTACTGGAATTACTTTTTTTGCTAAATCACGTACTGTAGCTATCTTTTTAATCCAAGGAGTTTTTTTCGATAGTTCGGAACGAATACTTGTTGCCACTTTATCAAGCGTTTTACGATCCTTTACCAATCTTAAGTCATCCTTAATATGTTCTAAAGTAGATTGCTCTTGTTTATTAGCATAAGGAAGATTGGATAGGGTATCCACTGATTGATTGTCACCAATACCTATTATTATGTTTTCACACTCATTTAGACTTTGATTAATCTCTGGAGAATTGAGTAAATGAAGCGCTGTTTCATAAAGTTTTCGGGCTCGTGGTACTGACTCGCCGGTATCAAACGTGAATTCGTTATCAGCATAGTCCAACATGCACTTGATTATAGAAAGTAATGTAAACCGTGTATAGGTGTAAGGGCGCATGCTGGCGATGGCATGAGGATTGAGTGGATCTAATAGCCAATCACTCAAACGCTCGTATCCTCCTTCCAATGATTCTTCCTTAATTAATCCATAATAAATTTTTCGTGATTCCTGTTCCTGTTCAAAGTCATAAACCGAACGAAACCAATCAAGTGCAGATGTATACTGTCTGCTTTTCTGAAGTTGAAGAGCAATAAAAACGGGCACGAATAAATATACCTCCTTAAGTAAAGTATTAATGGAACGGTTAGAAAGACTATGAGTCAAAAGAGCTTGCTGGGTAGCTGAACGTATAAGTTGAGGTTCCTTTCCTTTCACTTCGAATATTTCAATTCCACACCGAAGAGGAGAAACAGTCTCACTACTTTCTAGTAGGACTCTTTTTGGTTGAATTCTTCCATTAAAAAACTCGAATTGTCCTATAAAATTTTCAACTACTGTTTCTTTTTCCCGATTATCAAGATGATTGTTATGATTATAAGCAAACATTCTAGGAAGGCTCCTAGCTGAGGCTTCTTCTTGATATTGAGTACTATGAGGAACAATTTGAATTCCGGGAGATGTAATTGAGGGTTCTTGCTCATAATCCGAAGCTGGGCATTTTTCAATAGGCGTTGAAATACCTAAATTTAATCGTAGATTTAATTGTTTAGTTTTGTTTTCAGATCGGTCCATCCAAAATGAACCAATCATTAAACTATCATTATCAATGAAAAACGGATATACACCTTGCCAATCATCTTCCTGCCCCGCTCCGATATCTGTTGGATGGAAATGCTTATAGCTGTATTCATTCTCAGGGCTGCCACAAATAAACTCAAATCTACCTGATTCCAAATTTCTTAAGAATAAAACACATCTATTAGTTGGCAAAACAGAACGGAAGTTTACTATTGACAAAATCATGCGTTTTTCGAAGCCTCCATAATGATTCTTCCAAATTACTTCTGGTTTAGTCTCTCCTTTTATGAAATTCACTATTAGCTTTAACTGGGGGTCACAGTCGGTTCGAATGTATGTACTTATAGTTGGATGCATTATTGCATGTACTCCAATATCCTCTACCTCCTCATAACGGACATTAGGGAATCGATAAAAGCCGTTATTATCAGTCCTTGTGTTATAAATCGTATGCAATGTTGTGGCTTGAAGCGAAATATTCTTCATGGGGTTATTAGACCCATCTTTTACTGTACCTTCAATTAGAAGCCGTGGAGGAAACCATTCCATCCAAGATCCACTCAAATCTTTACCTTCATCATTAAGTGTATTAACATAGACTTTGTTTATACTAGCACCATCGTAGATTTGCCGATATTGAATTGTAAGAATAGGTTTAATTTTTAAGTCGTTTGTCAATCCTACACTGATATCGAAGGAATTCAGGTCTTCTTCAGGTAAGGCCAATGGAGTAATTTCGTCCTTCCATCCATCATTTGCCACACTGAATAGGTCTACCTCGGTATCTAAATCGAATCGTTTGAAACCTAACTTTGTGCCATCATCATCTTTGACTTTTAAAAACAAAAAAATATATCGTTTCGTCGATTTTAGCTCATAGGGAACCGCACCTATAATCGTAATGCATTTAAAGGGCTCTATTGTAATCTGTTTCCAGAAGGTCTGTTTGATCATTTCGTTACCTCCAATCGAGGAATCTAAGTCCACATCAGATGTTGACCAATACAACTTATTTGAGATCTCTGAAATAGCAAACATCATGAGTACATCTTTATAATCTACGTGTGTAGTACTTCCCGAATTTGCTACTTTAATTTTTGCCTGGCAGGTAGCTTCCACTTTTAAATTACAGATGTCACGAAAATAATCTGTGAATTTATTAGCAGTTTCAAATGTTTGTTTATGGGTTAATGATCTGGATTTATTAATTGATTTCACAAGTTCCTGAAATGCTGGAGATTGCCATTTTAGCGTACGAAGCGTAGGTAGTAAAATATTCTCAGGATATATAAACACAAACATAGCCGCTCGCCACATGGCATATGATCCCATCCATTTCCACTCTTCATCAAAGTTTACAGATGAGAATCCCAGATCAATATCCGGTAATAAAACAGTACTTTTAAATTGCCCCGTTCGCACTAACCAGATAAGATTTTGCAGGGTGGTTATTGCCTCGCTTATTCGTGTGGTAGTTTGGCACCCATTGGTTTTTGTATCTATGATGAGATGGTCGGTTAACCACTGTTGCTTTTCTTCAAATGTATTTCCTTTTTCTCCTATTATTGATATTAAGGCATTACGCAGTGAAGGGAGGTGGGTCTCCTCGGTGCTACTAATGATTTCACGCACAGAACTGATCAATGTTTGTTCCTGTTCGATACGTGTTTCAAGTTTACGAACCCATTCCCGCCGGTCTTGATAGGTCGATCTCCAAGCTACTGGTTCAAAACTGGTCAGTTCCGATAAAGTGCTATCCAGAATTTTAAAAAAATCCTGGCTTAAAAGTAAATTGATTTTTTTCTCTTCTTTGCAACAGTTGACAGTATTGCGTTTTTTTACAACCTGCAAAAGAATAGAATAGACATCTGTCCATTCTGCTTTCTGAACATTGGCATCAAGTATGAGCAGGTTTCGAATTTCTTTTAGCCGATCGAATGAATAGTTAGTTAATCCATATTGCTTTAATCGATCTACGATATCGAATCCTAGTTTTTGTTCTTTTTCCAATCCCATAACGCATCCTACTAATTGCGCCTTAGCCAATATGGCATCCATTTCTTCCCATTCACCCTCTGAAATTGGTACTGATTGCTCCTCCTTCTCTTTGATCTGCATGATCCTCTCAAATTGCTGTTCTGCAAGGAATAGCGAGTCTCTAATTGTTCTTTTTACTTGATATACTTTTTTAGGAACACCACTCAAAAGATCCTCTAATAATTTTTTCAGGACTGGGTAAATCTCATCAACGGCAACCACTGGAGCTATATACTTAAAAACCAACCACATTAGGGTAGTGAAATCACTTGATTCACGTATTGTTTTCAGTTGGGCCTTCACATTTGCTTGGGAAATGTTATCAAACAGACTTTCTAATAAAAGACCATCAAATGCAAATAGCGGATCGACCTGAGCAGAGTAATTTGTTTTATTAGTTTCAAGCTCAGTCAACCTATCTATTAACTCTTCATTCCTATCTCTTAGAAGATTTCCTGCAAGAATACCGTTTCTCGAATTTTGCAGATCACCCATTCCAATAATATCCGGATCAATTATTGAAGATTGGTAACGAATCTGTAATGCTTGTTGCCATTGTTGGCGGTGTTCGTATGATGCACGCCATTGGGGTAGTTTAGCCTTATAAACATTCCAATAATTTAGATTCAATGATTCTTCCTGCTGAACCCAAGCAGGGATTTCCAGTCTTGTTTTTTGGGCTTGCTGAAGAACTTTATAAACATCCGAATACTCTTCAGTAGTTGGTTTATTTGTTACATCACCATCACTATCTTTTGTTCTGTTTATCATCAATCGATCAAATTCTTCAACTGTTAGGCACAGATCTTCTGTTATAGCCCTAATAGCTAGATTGACCCTATTACTATCACCGGACCCAAGTTCAGCACTTAAATCATCCAGATCGTATGGGAAGGGCTCTCCAAAGGCTTTACGCAACATGGCTTCAAATCCTTGGTTGGGATCCTCACGGATCTCAATGAGCCATTGTAAATTTTCTTCCAGTCTGGCTTGTCTTGCTTGCCACAATCTCTTGGCGCCGCAAGGCGTCGCGGTTTCTGATAGTTCCTCAAACTTAACGACAGTAGGATCAATTTTAGGTAATTTTTCTTCCCTCAACCATACAGGATAAGCACGTTTAACTTTCTCCGCTCCGGCAAGAATGTCATAAACCCGTTCTAATTCTGCTTCTGTTGGTCCGGCTTCACCATCTCCCGCTTTTTCTTTAACATTCATCATGAATCTAAATCTCTCGGGAGACATGAATAGTCTTTGGTTGATCTTCTTTTTTGTCTTTTCCACCACTGCAGGATCTGTATCATCAAGCTTTGCTAACAACACTTTTAAATTTCGTACCTCTGGAGGCAAAGGATCTCCTACATTTGGGTCACCCAACGCTGATTTTAACGTTGCATTAAAACCACTATCCAGATAGGTTTTCTTTAGTTTTGATTTTATCAATTCTAGTTGGGCTTTCCGTGCTTGCCACAACCTTTTAACCGTATTAGTTGTCTCAGATTCCAGGAACTCCACTTCAGTAACAAATTCTGGATCAATAACCGGCCATGGTAAGACTAATTCTTCAGGCCAGTTACCTTCATTTGGTTCATGAATGGAAGTCCAGAAGAGTTTTGGCCCGAAGTTTTCAGGAATACCGAGGGCTGTCTCTTCCTGCCGCCAAATGGAGAAAAGCGACCTCTTCCTAGCCTGCGTGAGTATTGAAAATATTTCATGCCATTCTTCTTTTGTGACCTTTTCGTTTCGGGGGTCCAGATGATATTGATATTCTTTATTTCGGATTTCTATCAGACGGTTAAAACTATCGAGTGTAAGACGCAATTTATTTTGAATAAATTCGGTTGATTCTTCAATAGTTTTTCCCTGTTTGAGGTCTCTGTGCAGCACATTCAACTGACTTGGATCGTAATCAGCAGGCCAGCATGGACCAAATTCTTGTCCACCGTAGGAAAAATTTGTCTTCATCGGTTCGATCAAACAGTCAAATACAGGTGTCCTGTTTTCAATTTCATCGAGACCACAGGTAGAGAACTCAAGAAGTGTTTGATCTACCCACAGTCTTCTTCTAATCCATAGGTCAAAGGCATTTGCTGGATGTTCCGCCCCCACTTCCGGTAATGGGGTGCGGAAATCCTGGGGGCTGATTACATCAGGATCAATTAAAGTTTGCTCGTCATCAGGTAAGTCTGCTAGCCAATCCTGCTCTTTCCAAATTTTTCTGAGACAATCCTGCCGTCCGGCAAGAAATGATGGGATAAGGGATATTTCAATTGATCTATTATCTCCAATGTAATCAATCTCCACCTCGCCCCTCAGTCCACTGTGTCCCAATTCTGCCAAGACGACTGTTCCTTGAGAAGTTCCTCTACTCCCCATGGCTACTCGATTTGTCAGTAGTTTATCGCGAAATATGCTTACTCCATAACTTGATCCATATAACTTCAATAAAACATAAACAGAACCGTTTTCGTCAGTATTTTTATTCCATTCCACATTATCGAATTTCCAAGATTTGATTTGCCCTTCTCGCCTACTTAAAACTTCAGGAACAGCTGGAATCTCAAGTTTTGAATTGTCCTGTGTATATCGTATATCTAACTTACCTGTAATTCCGCTTTCATTGCTTTCAATTAATATTATTGTCCCTTCGGGGCTTGCACTCTTACCATAAGCTACATTATTCGCTTGATCTTTTTCACGGAATAATTCTACCTGATATTCATCAGCAGATAACTTAGTTAGAGTGGCATAAATAATTCCGTTGATATCGGTATTTTCATTCCATTTAACACCTTCCAACTTTATATTCATGAGTCCCGGATGACGATGATCACCAGTTTTTGCTCCTTCAAAGAGGGGATGTTTTCGCGTATCCGATATTCCAAATATTCTTTCGATGTTAAATTCATCTAATGCGTCCTGATCCCCAGTTTTTCCATCGGGTTCCAATAGTAGAGAAGGCAATAGATCGGAATGAAGGCCAAGTCGTTCTGCCAATGATTCCTTCCAGTCCTCACTAGCGGATGGGAGTTGTCTCATTTCAGAATAGGAGGTTCCAATCTTGTTTAATAGGGTTGAGTAAGTAGATAAATTATACTCCTTTTCAGCATTCATTAAATTTAAAAATTGAGTTTCTTTCCATGCTTGCCATTCGATGTTCCCAAGTTGGGAAACAAAGTCTTTCAGATATGCTCGTAAAACCTCAACACAAATTCGAACCTGCCGAACTTCCTTATTAATTGCTTCACAAGAAGCAGGCAACTCACCTAATGGCTGATAAAATGATGAAGTAATGAAATCTAAGTCAATCGGAGTTTCAGTTGATTTGTCATATATGGTTTGTATAGCATAATCGATGAGATCGGCCAGGTACGCTCTGGGACTTACAGCAGCATCACAGTCCTTGCATTCACATTGTTCCTCGAACAGGTTATCAATTCCGGATAGTTTTTGAAAATCTTTATGCCAATCAGGTAATCTGCCGTAATTGCTAAAATCAGCACGAGCCCCTGTAATTACATTCTGCAAATAATCCGATTGCGCTCGAGATATCCGATGAAGAATAATGGATTGTATTTCACCTAGATCACCCTTCATTTTTTTCACGAACAGCATTAAAGGTGTTCTTGCAATGGATTGTGGGCTTAAGAATTCTTTTTCTATGAGCTTATTTTGTTCCTTCAAATCCGTTGTAAGGCTCCATAGATGGGTGTGAGCATCAAGTTTCTGGATGAACCCTTGATTTTCTTCAGTGCATAATTCGTTTATATTCCTCAGGCTTCCAGTTCTTTTTATATCCTTCAACGATTTTATGCCTTTATTTTCAAGAGTTTTAAGCAATTTTTTAGGAATCTGGTATTTTAGTTCTTTTGATAATTTTGTTATCGCAATCTGTTCTGATAAATCCTTTTTCTCCGATGGAACGAGTATTTTAAACGGTCTTGTTTGTGGAATAGTAAATTGCTCATCAACACTTAATTCTTCTTTCGATTTGTCATTAACAATTTGAATTTTAAGCCTTATCCGTTTTCTGGCTGCATTGCCTTTTGAAGGGAGGAAAATTACCGCCAGTCCGCTTTCATCCGAAATTGCACTTCCCAGTCCTTTTAGGTTTTTCTTAGAGATGATTTGTTCGATATGTAATCTGTAATTTGGAAGAGGCTGCCCATTCTCTTGATCTGTTAGTTGAACAATAAGCGTATTCTTCTTACCGATTTCCCTTACTGCATTAATAAAAAATATCCTTGATAACTGTGGATGAGTTCTCAGCTTAGATCCTTCTGAAAAAGGCTTATACTTACTCGAGGAAATTGATTTTATTATTTCTCCAGCCTTATTCTTGGCTACTTTTTTTTCAATCCCTGAGTTAAGAATCGCTACTTTAATTCGGTTAAGTTCACTTTTGGTCTTAAGTATATTAAAATCGACTTTAATTGACTTCAATATGGCCTCTCGTATCTTATACGACTTTATAAATTCCAACCAGAAAACTTCCTGTAAAAGATCAGAAGCTTGGTCCTTTCTTAGAGTTGATAATTTGGTTTTTCCCGACTCAATGCCTTGAAGAATTAGGTATAAATCATTAATTGTTACGAGATTAAATCGAAGTAAATTTCTTCGATTCTTTAGCCAGGTATCTTCAAAGACTAAGCTTTGGGAGAATCTATTTACATACTCCTCTTTGGGTGTTACTGGCTCTTTTGCTGGTGCCTTCATCTTTAGTTTTAGCTTTTTACTCGTATTATCTATCTCGAAGGTGCTATTTTTGTTGGATTGAGGTTTGGTTTTCTTTGATGCCATGGTTATTTAATTTAATACCAATATTTAGGTAATGTACGAGGTCTTCAAACCAGCTTATTTTAGGATCTAACTTTTCAATCGGGTAGCAATGATAATGGTCATCCCAATATGGATTTCCTCCGTCTAAATCAAAGCTTGTTAATTAATCACTCTTTCAATTCTTGGGATTACTTTCAATTCTAATTTTTTTCAATATGAAAAACTGAGTGCTTACGCAGTATCATTGAAAGCCCACAATATTCTATGAAATTGTCTGATTCGGGCTCGGAAAAATAAGCGTTCTTTTCAGGGTTGAAGTACCTATAGGTGTAGGAATTAGATATCGCCCACAGCATGTAGGTACTATTAAGATCTACCCGATTTAATGGATCAAGGTGCTTCATAGAATGTTTTATTATCTGCCAGTTACCACGAATAGTATCTTCATCTTGGTACATAGGCCGTTCAAGTCCAAAATATCTTCGTATCACAAGTGAAAAAACCGGATGAATAATATTATTTCACCGTTCCATGTCACTTGGTATCCAAAAAACTTCAACTATGATCTTCAGATTGTCCTTGCCACTAATATTTATACTTTCCAATACAGCTTTATCACCATTCTTTATACTAAAGTAATTTTTCAAAGAATCAGGAAGTAGGACTAGCGGTCTGAAAGCATGATCTTGTTCTCCGTGTGGAATTACCTTATGGCGCTTTCTAATATCTTTCCAAATTGACTTATGCAGGATCTGACAGTTTGTTATAAATAAAAACTTGGACCGAAACCTATAAAACAGTTTTAACACACCCCAGACACCTATAATCAGTGCCAGTATCGATGATATGACAGCAGCAAGCATTTCAAAAACATCATTTTCCATTTTGAATTTGCTTTAATACTTGTTACTAATCTTTGGTCAGCGACCAAAAACTGATTTAGCGTGGTTTTAAGTTCGAAATAACTGGTTCTTCTTCAATCTCATAAGGTGCTAAAGTTGCGTTGTTTTCTATATAATTCTTCAGAGCCAACGGTCGGTAACCCCGAAGTAATTGCATCTTTTCTCTGACACTCCAGTGGATTTTTGGCTTATATTTTTCCGTAATAGCAGCATCCCTAGGCAGCCTTTTCCCAAAATAAACCTTGTATGAATTATGGATCTTTTGTTTTAGATCTGGTCGAAAAGTATAACCATGATCAGATTTTATTTTAAGGCCCCTTTTCTTGGCCTCTCCAAGCATCCAGGAGAATGCCACATCGGAATGATGACGATCTGTATAACCGCCGCCCACGTCTGAATGGACACCCGCAAACCAGACTTGCTTTATTTTATGCCTGTTCCTTTCCGTTACTTCCCATAGGGTTGGTTCAAATGACTCGCGCTGTTCGTCAATGGCCACCGCGTGACAAGCAAATTCCACCTCGGGACTTAACTTCGTATCATGGAATTTAAAGATCTCCTCACTGATCTGCTTGAGAAAAACTATCGGTATTCCTAGCGCACCAACTGTATCCCAGACCCCCAGAAAAGCTATTGGACAACGAATATTTGTTGTCTTAAAGTCTAACATCTTTTGGTGATTTTGGTCTTTATAAGCATTGTATATATCGTTAACATGAGTTGTTGAATTTTGGTGATTTTGCATTAAACCGCAATGGAACAGTAGACCGGATAATGATCGTGCTGTGTATGCGCCTCTGCTAAATCCAAATAAGAAAACCCTATCTCCTTTTTCGTAATGACTACTTAGATACGAATATGCTTGTCTAACGTTTTTCGACAGTCCCCAGCCGTGAATACCTCCTAATTTTTTATCATACCACTCCGTTCCCACACCCTTATCGTAATGGGCAATTTGATTAAGCGATTCTTTAACACAAATCTCATATAAGCTTCTAACGTTGGTTTCTTTACTTATAGCGGCGTCCTCATTGTCTGGTTCATTCCAGGTGCCATCGAGACATAATATTATATTTTTGCTCATGATTTCAACTTAAGCTTCAATCAAATCATATAAAAGATTTACTTTCGTTTTGAATGTAGAATAATAAAGCGTACTCGATTTAATTTTAAATCGCGCTTACACTTAACACTCGTTGCCCCTTTATACTGTTAGTAGATGAAACAAGTAACAGGATACAACTCTAACTTACTATGATATCAATCAATGGAGCAAATAACTCTGATCAATTCTCGGATATCTATACTTACTAGTGGTGATACAGGACGTCATCACCTGCTCCTTACCCCATATGTTGTTCCTAATAATTTCAGGACCTTTTTTATAGGCACTAATGCACACAATTGAAGCCACTATTAGAGAAGTGGTATGTGGTGTATCACGATTTATATCGTTGAAGCCATATCAATCACAATCAATTGTTAGGATGTTTAGTCTCTAAGAAGAACAACAGACTAGACTCGAATAAAAAAGTCTCTTGAGTCAACGGTGAATTCTCTAAAGGGATCTCATCAATAAATCAAATTAAATATTGATTACAACTGCGTTTAAATTTTAAGTAAATAATCAATCACACAGAATTCACGCATTTGGGCAGCAGCCAGTTAGTTTCGTTTCTTCACTTCCCTTAAAAATAATAAACCATACCGAGAAAGTACCAGGTAAACTTGCAATTAAGAAAATCAGTACAATATAAATAGTACTTTTTGGGGATTGCTTAGAAAGCCTGGTATGGCTATTATATTTCAAAAAAACGTATTACTTAACTACCACTGTCGATGGATGTATTAGATAAAATAAACCTATCCGATAAGGACTTCCTTAACCTGACCAAATTGGGTCAAAACCTATCAAAACTTAAACTAAATGATCCCACCGCAATCAAGGAGAATCTCGAATTTAAACTTGATTTGTTCAAATTAGAGAAGTCAAGCAATAACTTAAAATTACATAGTAGTTCAAAACTGAGTCATAGTATTCAGTTATTTAACAATAAGCAGGAAGATAAAGATGAAAGCAACATAATTGATGTTGATAACGTAAAGAGTCCCATTTTACATTTCGATCCCCAAAATCCCGTGCTAAAGTATGGTTTTTCTTTTGAAGTCGACAATGGATTTACTGGTAAATTTAATGGTCTTAATTTTGGCATTAAAAGCGGGTCCAAAATTAGATCTCTTACATATTTGAAGCACAATGCCAATGAAAAGGTGGGTCCAGCAATCATAAGCGATTATAAGAACATGTCTTTTGCATTGGTATTATCGGACGTGCAAAGCCTAAAAGTTGACGAAGCCGTTGCTTTCGAAACAGATGCTTCCTTGGGCTTTGAACTGGAATTTGATTTTGAAGATGTATTTTCAGCAGGACTAACTGGTTTTACAGATTTGCTTAAAAGCGATCAGTTAATCAGTCTGGATTTCAATATTGGTGGTAAAATCGGTGTATCTTTTTCTGTGGATGACAGTTTCAAAATTGTATTTGCCAAACTAACGGGAAATACCTACCGGGTGTCTGTTCAGAAATCAAAATCTTCAAAGTCTTCTGGTAGTTTGGCCTTCGGAGTTGAGGTAGGATTTAGTAAGCCAGGTCTAGTTTCTGGAGCCGTTAAGGAAAGAACAGATAATATTTTAGAAGGTCTTACTTCCCTAAGCCCAGGTGAATTGATTGAGATAGAAGGAAAACTTAAAGAAATTAAAAAGGGAAAGATTGGTTTTGAGGATTTGAGTGAAAGTGAAACCGAAATTGTCCAAATCCTAGTTGATCGTCTTGAGATTGACATAGTGGTGGACAAGGCAACTGCACTTTTAGACAGCATTGGTAAATTTAGAACAGAGGCATATCAACGAATTGAGAAAGCAGCAAAGGAAAAATTAAAAATTGGATTTACCTATGAATACCAAAGAATTGAAACTGAAACACTCTTACTTCAATTGGTAATCCCGTCTACAACTTTAAAGTCTGAACACGCCAATTTGATTGTGTTAAATCCCTATCCATTACTACAACAAGCCAAGAAAGATAATAAAATAATAGTTGAGAACTACCTTAAGGAATCTAGTATTAATATTACCAGGAAATGGGGACTGGTAATTGGACTTGGCAAGTTTAAAATTGGAGGTATGGACAAGAAAGAGGTCGAAACAAAGGTAAGTTATAATATTGATAACCATCAAAAAGTCTCTTTTGAAGGAATTAGAGAATATAAGGAGGTCGGAGCGCTAGGTGGTTATAATCAAAAATGGTGGGTTGCCTTTAATGCATCCATGGAAGACTATTCGGATTTATTAAAGCCTACGATGAGAGAGTTTGACTTCGGCTTTTCTTTGATATTCGAGCATTTTGAAAAAAGATTCAAACCATCCAGCCGAAGTGAAAGGGACAAGTTCTTAACACTAATGGAGTTAGCAATACTTTGGAATATAATCCCCGAATCCGAATTCATACAGAAAAGTGAGGAACTCTGGCACAAGTTCAATTCATGTTCTAATCTAACACTATCTTTTAAACTGAATTTAAGACCTGAAGGATTTGAACAAATTATTTCTCAATGGTTGTGGTTATTAAGATCAAAACCAGAGACTAATCTCCGTCTTATGTCCAGGACATTTGGCTTTTGCATGCCTATTGTATCAGGATATGAATTTCGAACAAACAGAGCAAATCGAGCTGATGCTTATGGTGCACTGTGGTACCAATATTTTAAAAATGAAGGATTTGATCTTGATGTTGTATCAGATGACAATGATGCATTAATTCCTAATTATGACTATCGCAATTATGCAAGAATGGCAGCCGACTTTTTACGGGACAAGGATCCAGCGTTGGCAGAGAGAGAGGAAAGATATATAGAGATAGATACAGGTGATAACATTTGGTTTGGTGGCTTAACTAAAATTAACCCTACTACAGCCAAACAGTGGTCTGCGTTTATCAACGGTCTTTACCACCTTCTGATAAATATCGAATCAAATAGCGGCAATGCCAATAAGATTATCAAAAGTTCATTCCAACGATTACAATCTATTTGGGCACAATCACTCCATGTGAAGGCTTTTGGAACTTATATTGTAGAACTCGCAAAAACTAGAATGGACATTATGCAAGATATAGAAAGCGTACTAGAGATTACTTATTCTGATACTGAAGGTGACCAAAAAATGACCGTGCTGAAGAAATCTTAATCCTAGTGACACTGAAGTAGTTTCGATTTAATCTGATTATTACTTAAAACTTTTCCACCTGGTAGACAGGTAATTATAACGGCTTGTCTTTTTATCTAAATTGCTTTTTTGTTTCTTCAGTTCCTTTTCCTTTTTGATTTTCTCATTGGGATCAGTTATTTTCTGAATGTCAGCTTCTATGCTTCTCACCTTATCCGTTTGTTGAATAACTCTCATTTCTGCAACATCCGCAGCCCTTTCAGCTCTTTCTGTGGGATTTCGTATCCCTAACTTCTTGAAGATGTTAAAAATACCGTCACTACCGCCAGCAATTAGAAGTGCTGAAATAAATCGGCCCCAAAACGTAGGTTCATTACTCTTAGCACTAGTATCTCTGCTTAAGACATCAAATAAATCATGGATAATATCCAGATTATAGGACCAAAACACCAGCACGGCGAATATTATAGTTAATGGAACTTTAAGCCCTCTTCCCTCAAGCTCATCTGTAAAAAACTTCCAATTAAAAATTGTGGTCATAGCAGTTTCAAATACAATTGAAAGGACTAAAAATATAAACAAAATGTACCCTATCTGTTCATAATCACGTTGCTCAACATCATTTTGACCATTGTTGGGTTGGTCGTTTTCCTCATTGTTTGGCTGATCTGTATTCTCCACTGTAGGAACTTCCTGTGAAAGTTCTTCTGTAGTACTTGAAATATCGGATTCGTTCGGTTGCCCAATTGCGAGATTCGAATTAACTATCAGAAATATTAATATTAGAGCGATAAAATATTTATTAGACATATTACATAAATTAGGTAATAACAACGAATGGATTATTGTCAGATGACAACTTAAAAACTTTTTCATATAAGTCAATCCCCATTTTTAGCCATTTGAGTCAATTATTAGTGGACTTAAGATGTCGAACGATACAATTGATTAACTTGATGCCAATCATTAAAATCTTATAAAATGATTCTAGTTTGTCAATTGATTATTAAGTCCTATAATTTTCCAAAAACTGTTTTACATCATGATTATTTACGAAAGTTGTTAGAGCCGTTTCAATTCGTTTGGCAGTTGTCTCGGGTATATTCTCAGAACCAACAATGTCATAAATAGATTCAATTAAAGTAAGAGGGTTGGATAATACAATGGATTCGACAAATCCAATTTCTGCACACCTGGTGAGGAAATCATCCCATCCACTATTAGTAGAAATAGTATTGGAAATACCCTTCTGCTTAAACACGATTTTGATAGCCTTTTTAGTTTCAGATCCATAAATGCCATCTACTAATATTGGTTGATCGAATAAATATTTAAGTGCCACTTGTAAAAACAATATTCTTGATCTAGAGGTTGAACTGAAACCAACCTTGGTTCCGTCATCTATATGTAAATGATCCCTGTGTTTTTGATCGTAAAGGTAGTTCAAAACGGTTCCAAAATGCTTTCGTATAATGGCTTCCACTGCGAGATAAAAAGGTCTATCTGCAGGATAATTTATTGTAATGAAGGTTTTGCTGGGCCAGAATATTCCATCCAGATCAAACGCCCTCCCTAATCTGTGGTAGGATCTAGGTTTATCTACAAATGTTCCAGCTGTGGTGATAACTTCCGGTTTGCCAAGTGGGCATAATGAGAAGAGCTCATCGAAGCACTTTTCTAACTTGGAGTGGAAGCTCTTAGTAGCATAAAAAGTAAATTTCTTACCTATGGTGCCATAGGGCGCAATAGGCTCTCTTGCATAGTGTAAGGGAACACCATTAAGATTATCAAAGGATTTCTCTCTGGGATTCATGAAATCGAATTTTAACTTAGTACATTGAGGTCGTTGTTCTAATACTGCTAAAGTCCCCAAAAGGACTATTCAAGAAGACTTATGATCCTAACTTTCAAAGCCAGTATCTTCTAGAAGCAATCAAAACTAATTCTGCAGTGTTCTTTGCATGAAACTTTTCGATTAAATTTTTTCTATGGTTTATTACAGTGTGCGGGCTTATGGATAGTTTTTTGGCAATCATTTTGGAAGAGTGTCCGTGTGCAATAAGTTGTAAAACTTGTTTCTCCCGGATGGACACTTTTTCGGTCCCATAAAAATCAACACCGAGATTAAATAAAGAGGTCGAATCTATGCTTTCCATCAATGTCCTTTCATAATTAGGTTCAGAAAAAAACAAATGAGATGTCTCCTTATTTTTTACTCTCACTTCACTATTGCCGTGATCCCCTGTTTCTAAGAGCTCCTTAACAAAGCCAAAAGTTTTGCCTAAACCACCGTCAGAATATTCTAGTACTATATAACTAATCTCAATCCATATCCAGTACCCAAGTTTATGTTTCACCCTTAAGATAAATGTATCGGTAAGTATAGGTTTTTTATTTGATCCAGCGATTCTAGTGAGATTTATCTTTTTTAAATAATTTGTCAATACAAAACGATAATCATCCGGATGAATAATAGAAAGGAAAAAGGGTAGACCATTTATCAAAAAGTCATCTTTGCTATATCCGCTAATTACTTCAATATTATAACTAAGATTTAGAATCTCGCCTTTTCGGATGTCACACAGGAAATATAGAACAGAAGGGATAAGATCGAAAAGTTTAAAATACTCTTGCGAAAATATCTTGGGTATACTTGGCTCTTCCTTAAGCGTGGTTCTTGAGCTGGTTGAATCCATTTGAGAATTTTTAAGAAACCAAACTTTTTTAGTTTGTATTGCTGAATAAGCGGGGTAGATGTTTAATATATTTATAAATTGGGTAATTATCAATCACTAGAAATAACTAGTTATCTGTGCATTTTTGAGCAATTGAATGTTTTAATTAGTGCTTTCTCATTACTTAAACAAACAGTCACTTCAAAGATGCATCTAAAGTGGTTTAACTTTAGCCATTTTAGTGGATTGTGGGTTCTCTACTAACTTCTTAAGCTAGTTAAAGATATTAGTATCAAGTCATTTTCAGATTCATACTATAATATTACGAACTCATATCAATGGAACTAAAATTTGGATAGCTGCTCTCTTGCTCCTATTCTTTGTCCATCCAGCAATTTGTAAACCAAACAATATTGAAAAGGAACAATAACAGTGTACGGGTTAATAACAAAGGGCCGAAGTAAATGCAGATGAAGTAATCTGTGTAAGGGTCTGTGGGAATGAATTAATTGCCCATAGCGCTACAAAACCTAACACAAGTAAATTATTTGATGAGTTGCTTGTTACTAAAAATAGATATACTTTGACAAAGTGGAGAAATTAAAACTTTCCATCACGGATTATTCATTCACTTCTTTATGCGATTACTATATCAAGCATAAACCTTCAAGGATACCATTAGGGGCCTATATTGAAGGCGAAAATTCAATAAAGTTAAATCCAAACTATAAATTATCTTTAAATAAGACTGATAGTATTGTGGTTCTTGCCCATGAGCCAATCTCTTGAATCATTAAATTGGTTTACAACCTTAATTTACTCACATAATGAGTTCTGTTAAGCTTAATTTTATCGACTAAAGGAAGTTCCATAATATTTTTTAACTGTTTAGGATTCACGGATCCCACATATGCAAGTGCGGAATCAAGACGTACTAAATTATTATCTTCCACACCCAATTTAGATAGTTCATCACCAAGTACATCCATATTTTTAATATTTTCATTGCTGTCCATATCCAGGGATTTTAGAAGAGAGTATTTTGAGTAACCACGTTTTTTTAGACGTGGTTTTGGCTTCTTCGTATGGAGTTCAATAATTACACTTAACTTCCGCCTGCTATCTGAGTTGATAAAATTTAGTATTTTTTTGCTTCTTACTTTTGGATTCATTCACTAAAGTTACCAATAATTTAGTTCCTCCGCATAGCCCATCGCTTTTAAAACATCAATTCTTCCAAAACCATACCTATGATCTTGACCGGACTCGCCAACTTCCTTTACAGTACTGATTAATAATGCTTGCAAAATTTCAACACGTTGTAATCCGGTTAGATTTCTAATATTCCCTTGTTTGGATAGCAGTAGCGCAATAGCACCGGTTAAATGGGGAGTAGCCATAGAGGTTCCATTCCAGGTCGCATATTTTCCATTTGGAATTGAGGAATATATATCTACACCAGGGGCAGAAACTTCAGGTTTAGAAAATACGATGGGCAAATATCTTTCATCAATAAATCTAGATTCCTCAATTATTTGGGTCCTTCCCCCACTAAACCCCGCAACTCTATCTATATGATCCGTTGCACCAGCAGTAAATGCATAGTAATCGTTACCAGGCATTCCTGATGTTTGACTACCATCGTTACCAACTGCTACGACTACTGGAACACCAAGCCTGTTTGCATTAATAATTGGCTTAGTATAATAATCCAAGACCTCTGCAGTCATTTGTAAACCACCAAGTGACATGTTGATGATATCAACTCCACTCGCAAGTGCCCAATCAATACCAGCTAAAATTTGTGCATCAGTCCCAAAGCCATTTTTGAGAACTAAACCTGCAAAGATTTTGGAATCCGGTGCCATTCCAATCCACCGGCCACTATTTTTTCCCCCAGCTATTGAACCTGCACAATGAGTCCCATGGGAATCACTATCATAAGCCTGCGCAGGATTGTTTTTAATTGTTCTACCTTTTCGGTCAAATTCTGCAAAACCAATCACTTTACCACTTAAATCCGGATGGTCTGGATCAATACCGGTATCCAATACTGCAATCTTAACTCCCTCTCCCTTGGCCTGAAAGGCTCCCCAGCATGACATAGCTCCGGTTTTAGCTAATCCCCAGGTATAAGATTTGTTATCTCTTACTACCGGTGGAAGTTTATCGGATTTATAGACTTTGGGGCCTTTATGGGTCCGATTTATAAATATATGATCGATCCCAATACCTTGCTGTTGAAGATCATAAAGCTGATCACGCGTCATTTTCATCATGACACTATTGGAACTCCAAAACTCCTTTATTGAACTTGATAACACATCACTTTCACTTTTATATTTATCAACTTTTTTTGATATTGACTTCCTTACGACATCGGATTGTAACAACTTGTTAAAACCAGACCGTGAATCATTCTGGATCAACGTTTTGCTGGCTGTGCCCAAGGAATAGGTCGCTGCCAAATTTTTTGCACTGATCAACTTGGTCCTGCTTAAAGAACGCTTTAGTTTAGAATAATCAAAATCCTTTTTTTCTGGCAATACGTCTTTGGGAGGAGGCGCTAATAATCTAGCTTTTACCGTTGACCTTCGTTGACCAATAATATTTGAAGACGAAGTTACGTAATCATAAAAACTATCATCTGAAGTTTTCATTTGAATAATAACATCTAATTGTTTTTTATCAGATTCATCAATTATCTTTTCTACTTGGTCTTTTAAAGTTTCCATTTTTACAGTAATTATTAAGTTGTAATCTTTATCGCTCTGAGGCTTCTATGAGAAAGTATCGCGCCTATATTGGCTTATCTTCGAAACTTATAATTTCCAATTTATATAACCAATTCCAGTGCAATATTCCCCTTAGCTTAGAATACAGATTGTCATTGGTTTTAATGACCTTCTATTTTCGGCTTTAGGTGCAATTCTACTTGTTTGGATGTTCGCCTATCACCACTTCGGTATTTCTAATTACAAGGTTAATTGAAAAGAAAAGTTAATTTTGTCATTAATACAATAACTAGAAATTACCATTTTTTAATACCTATAGACATCAACATCAGTTGCTACTAGTGCTTTTAAGGTATAGGATAATTTAATTCATGAAATACCAACGCAACTTTAAATGTAGACTTTATCCAGATTATAATTAGCTATAACTAGCTACAGTTACCCGATCTCTTTGAGAAAGTGATTTCAATTAGTCCTATGACTATTTAATTCCCAAACAGTATGAAAATACCCGGTTCCATCAAAAGTTTCTTATTCATACTGCAAAATGACTAGTTCGTTTTAATTTCTGATTCATTCTCCTTAATAAATGGTATTTATTGGCGATTGATAGCTGAATGGTTTTGTTATAATATGCATTCTTCAAAGAAAGCAATTAATAATGAATTTTAATTACCTAAAGTATACAAGATGAGTTTAGCCAGAAAGTATCAAAGAAAAATTTACAGACATTATAAAATGTTAACTATATGGCCCATTGGAACACCATTAGAGTTAGGGGACATAGTAGAAAAAGTTAAAGGGGTATATAGAAGAACCTCCAACCTTAAGGAAATAGATCCTTCAATTGAAATAGCAGAAAGAAAAGACGTCACATCCGATAATGAAGAATTTGATGATAAGGGTAGCGTCATTATTTCGGCTAAATTAAAAGGAGATGCTGCTATCCCGAATACCTCAATCGGCCTAAATGATGCAGGAGCACTTGTTGAATTTGAATCTAAAAACAGCGTATATCTAAAAGCTATTGATATCAATTACAAATCCATTGAAGATCAAATTGGTCTTGGAAACAAGATTATTGATCTGTTTGGAAACGGTAATTGGGACAAAGATTGGTTCATCATTACAGAGCTTGCTCAAGCTAAAAGTGGCACAATAATACTTTCAAAATCAACAGACGCTAAAATTGAGATCAAGGCAAAAGCCGCAGGTACTATTGAAGAAATAGATTTGGCGAATGCCGAATTGAAATTGTCCGTAGGATTTAATAAGGGAATTGGTGCTAAAACCATAGCTGAAGAGGGTTTAACACCTCTGTTTAGGGTATCAGGAATAAAATTTCCTTGGTTTGGAGATCCAATCTTTGGAGCAACAGTTAAAAAAAGAGAATTCCATAGAACACCAAAAAAGGTATTAGAAGATCCATCGATTGTTCGCTTTAGGCATCTGTCCGGTGAGGATTTATTCGAAAATGATGATGAAGATATGATATAATCATATGAAATCCCTTATTTAATTAGACATCTATTCCTGCTATATATGTTAGTTCTGTATTCTAATCAGAACTTGCTTAAAATTGCATAGAATGAGATATAAAACATTATTTCAGTTTAGTCTGTCACTTTGCATTGCCTGTTCTTTTAGATCAAATGCTCAGATAACTCTTTATCTTTTAGGCGATGCTGGCAAACCTTCAAATATTGTATTAGAGCAAGTTGCTCTTGATGTTCGGAACACTCCAGGTGAAAAGCATATATTATTTTTGGGTGACAATGTGTATCCCACTGGGATGGGACAGAGTAATAAGGGCAGAGATAGGAGTACTGAAATTCTCATGAGACAAGTGGACTTTATAAAGGACTCCAAAAACTGCCATATCTATTTCGTGCCTGGGAATCACGATTGGAGAAATGGAAGGATAGGTGGCCACAGCAGAATCAAAAGACAATATGAATTCATAACAGGATTGGAATTAAAAAATATTAGCTTCTTCCCAAAAAATGGACAGCTAGGTCCCGCACGTAAAAGAATCAAAAATGGCTCGTTGGATTTGATATTCATTGATAGTCAATGGTTTTTACAAAGCAAAATTCCGGGAAAAATCGGAATAAATAAAAGTATCAATCAACAAGACGATGAGTACTTTTGGGATCAACTTAGAAGATTTACAATTGAAGCAAAGGAGTCCAATAATGTATTATTAATTGCCATGCATCATCCATTTTATACAATTGGGGGTCATGGAAAAAATAAATGGTTTGTCAAACTCTGGTCATACTACATTCCTGTCCTGCAAATTCCAGCTATTCCAACATTTGGTAACTATAGCCCTTATAACTTATTGGTTCAAGATATTACCCATAGCAAATATGATGATTTGAGGATCAAAATTATGGATACATTGAATACATATTATCCTAGTGCTCCCATAATTTTTGCTGCAGGCCATGAACATAATCTCCAATATTGGAAAAAGAATAACGTAAACCATATCGTTTCTGGGGCAGCCTCTAAGACTAACAAGTACATCAAGAAATTAACAAAAGCCAAGCAAAATAATGGAGCCAGGCTTATATTTCCATCAAAGGAAAGTGTTTTCTTGGAAAAGAAAAAAATGAAAAGTGCACCAGGATTCTTTAAAATTATTACTGGATCACCATATGAAATTGAGGCTCATTATATATTACAGGATTCTGATAAATGGGAAATTGAAAAATTCAAATTAACACATTGACCAAAATCCTGCCCGACAAAATATTTCAAGAATCAGATTCAATTGTCTAGATTTAATAATTCTTTCTCTAACTGATCCAACAATCCTCTGATTTTTGCAATGGATTTCTTTTCATGAGTTGAAATTGCTTTATTCAAATGTGAAAGAATCTGTCCCTTAATCTTTTTCATACGGTCCGATTTACTGATGAATAAAGATTCCTTATCAAATAAGTATTTTTGTGCCAACTGTTGTTTAGTCTCATCTACATCTCGTTGTTTTGTCTGTTTAGTTTCATCCAAATCTCTTAAAATGTTAACCGCCTTATTGTGCAAATCCGCTTCATTTTTAATTGTTATTTTCAAATCATCCTTGATCGCCAATGCTTGTAAATGAGATTTATTAACCTTAGTCTGCCCGGTGAGAATTTTCATTTTTAGTTTTGGATTTGATCTACCCAAAATATCCAAACCTTTGGCAAACTCTGCATCCCTCCGGATAGTCTTTTCACTTACATTATACTCCTGGGCAAGTTTTTGTGCGGTCGATTGGACATTTTGTCCTTTCGATTTCACATTCTCATACCCGCCTAAGGCCTTCTTATTTCTCAGGTATTTGAGACCACGATAATAGCTTAATTGATCTGGAGTAAGATTTCTCCGTCCTAGTTGGTTGTCAACCATCCAATTTTTCACTTCCTCTTCAGATTCGAAGCCCTTTTTTAAAATTTTATAAGGGATATTAAGTTTCTCACAGATCTCGAAGCGATTATGACCGTCAATAAGGACCAATTTGTTTTTCTTATTCCAAACAACAAGCGGATCTCTACATCCTTCATCAATTAAGCTTTGTTCTAAAATTTCCTTTTCCTGATCACTAAGTGGTGTCACGAACTGACTTAAATTTTTGTCTATGGTGATCTCGCTTACATTTGAATTAACTTTTACACTCATAGGTATACTTTTTTCTTTCACAAATATAATCAATATACCGTTCTCAAATACTCAATGAAACTATCACAAATTCCTGCCAATATAATTGGTGGCTTCTTGTTGTAATTCTGCAATAGTTTTAAATCGACCTTCCTTCAAGTATTTCGTAAGTTCCTCTTTCGAAAAGTAAAGTCGCTTTCCTCTTTTCATAACAGGCAATTCTCTGCGACTTACTTTAGAATAAATTGTTGCTTTACTAAGATCAAGGAAGTTTGCCGCTCCGTTAATTGTCATTAGATCTTCTGTTTCCTGAGATTTGATTTCAAATATAGGATTCTCCTCAAAATATGATTTGATTTCCTCTTTGATAATTGCCTGAAACTCCTTAACAGAAAGTTGAATTAATATTACTTTTTCCATTTTTGTATTGTTTAGATCGAATACTGAAAAATTACTATTTATGTTCTATAGAAATCATCCATTTAAGGATTCTCCTTACTTTCTAGTGATTGAAAGTAAGTGCTAATTTTCCGATATTATTTTGTAGCTAACGAGCTGATTTGGATTAAAAATTGCATAGAACAGGTTGCAACGCTTATTTGAAAAAATCTATGATCTAATAAAGAAATAGGAACAGTACTATATACGTCAACCAAAAGAATAATAAATTATTATTGTCTGTATTGGAGATATGGCCAAACCCAATATAAAGCATTATCCCAATTAAAAGCAGTAGGTCCCAAGGATGCCATTTACTATTATTATTTGAACCATTCGACATTTTTAACATACATTAATTGGATCCTTATAAATAGGGTCATATATCGTATAAGTCAATACGTTATTTCTGGCTATATAAATTGACTTATCAGAGTAAACTAAACTAGCTAGATTCTCTTTAATGGTTGTCATAGTGGTAATACAAAGTCGATTAATTAGGCTTAGTAGCCATTTTTAGGGATTGACATTTTGAATTGACTGTTTTAACTCGCTAATATGGATTATTTTCTCCTTAACCATCCGATAATTCATTAGTAATGGAAGATAGGAATATTGGTTTGCTATTATTTCTATTGGAAATCATAATATCTGTAATGTTGCTATTTGCAACAAGAGATTCACTTAAAAAATACAGGGAATTACTAAAGACAAGATCCAAAAGTGGTTTGGAGGATACTGTTCAACTTGAAAAAGAAATCCTGAGCAAAAGAAAATTGACTAAAACTCTATCCATTTTTATACTTGTTCCTTTCGCCTTAGCCGTTAGCATAGTGGTCCCAATTAATACTGACGAATTAATAAAAATTGTTCCACTCACTTTGATTTTATCAGCGATATACGGCCTAATGAAATTAGTCTTTAATATTTCAATTAAAGAAATACCTCAACGGACAGTAAATCCTAAGATCATTGCTTCATTAGCATGCGCAGGATTTATGGGATTTATCATCATATTTTCGATATATTCTATCCTAAGAGAAAGGACTTTGCAAGATGAGTTAATTAATAGCTTAGTAAAATTAATTGAAGGTTGATATGAATTCGAATATGGACTTTTTAGAATATATAGCTTTGGGGCTGCTATCAGCCATATTGTTTAGCATATCTGCTTTGGAATATTTCATCCTTGGGAATAACGGTAAAACTATAGATGATATTAATAGGCAGGATTATCGAAAAGCGACTACCTGGGCTTTCATTGGTATTATTGTGTCTATCGCTTTGGCCACACTTGCCTCTTTTGATTTAGTTAGATTTGAGCATATTTATCTTATACCAATTATTACATGTTTAGGATTTTGGTTTCATTTTCACAATAAAGCTTCTAAGGTGATAGATCTAAATTCAATTAGAAGCCAATATGATTCAAGCTTATCTGAAGAAATTCTTAACTACCTAAAACTCCATCAGGAGTTCGTTGATTTGAGTAGAATTTATTCAGGATGTAAGCATAAGGTAGATATTGTTATTGATGGTAAGATTCTCAATAATAATATGAAATTACCAAAATCAATTGCTAAAGCAATAGAAGTACTCAAGGACCTATCATATAATCAAGAAAAGGTGAAAGAAGTTCTTTCAATGCTCGTAGAAGAAGGTAAGGTAATAGAAAAAGATGGTTCATACAGGATTAACCAGCCTCAGAAGAAAAAAACAGTATGTTTATAGAGATATATGCATCTGTTTACGTGAAGTTTTTAAGAGGTAATCACATTGATCAACGTTTAGCACTCGTGATTATATTAACTGTTCTTAATGGTGAATACTGATCATAAAGGAAAATTTTCAGGTGTATTCAAATTTAACATCTCCGACCATAACCCATCATCATCCTTCAACTCCACCCTAATAAAAGCATTAGGCTGGTGCTTTACACCCGAATAAGTCTTTGCTCCAGGCCCATTAATTGATTTGGTATAATTAGCCTCCCCATTCTCAATGGATACTACCGGATCACTCGGATCATAATCACCCGAATACTCTATGCCATCAATAGTAATTCTATATTCCGTTATATATCCCCCCAAATCACTATCCTGATCCACACTTCCACTCAGGTCAACCACCAAATTCAATGGAGCTGTACAATCCTCCAACCCACCGAACCCTTGAGGTACACATGTTTCTTCACCTAATATGAATTCTGCGGTAGCTTGAAGCAGAGGTTTTTGTAGAACTTGTGAACTTACCGCCACCATGGTGGACTCGCTATTACCTTTTTGATCCGAAACTGTGACCGTGATATTGTGAGTGCCGGGAACTATTGGTTCATATGTGAAAGTGTTTTCATCTCGATTAATGGTAATTGGCGTATTTGAGGCTAAAGTCTTACCGCGGGAATCCAATAATTGTGCATCAGAGACGAAGTTCGTGTTGTATTCCATGGTAAAATTTAGAGTTTCAAATAACGGATGCTCGGATGAAATACTAATTGAAAGTTGAGAGGATTTACTTTGTCGGATGGTGGACGGATCAACTGTGGCATTCACAGTAAAAGGAATTTTGTCGATCACAAAAATGGATATGTTCTTGGTTAGCTCATCCCCATTCTGGTCTTTGATCTTGAGCTTGATCTGGTTATTGTTTGCACCACTGGCATGGTACGTCCATTTTGTGGTCCCGGTGGTAATGGGATAATCCGGACCGATGATAACACCTTGAGAGTTCCTAACTTCTCCGCTACCCTCTGTTACCTGGTAGTTTAGTACGTACTCCATTTCAGGATCATCCGAACTCAACTCGATAAGAAATTCGGTATCGGTTTGAATGAAGGTTTCAGTTTCGGTAAAGTTAGCATTGAAAGAAAAATCCACTGGTATGAATTCTCCTACGGTGACTTCTATGGTTACGGATTCCTGGGCGCCGGTATTGTCGGAAAGTGTGAGTACAATGCTTTGGGCTCCTAAGGAAGTGGGCTTATACGTCCAACTGTCATCCAGATTGATAATCCCTCCGCTAGTAAAAAGAAAACCATTTTGGAATAAAGTGCCAGTCCCTTTGTTGACTTCCAGGTCTAATGAAAAACTCAAATTGTCCAAGACTCCATCTTTCAATCGGATGTCAACTGATAGTTCATAGGTCTGATCTTTGATAAGAAAATCATCGCTTAGGGTAGCTGAAAACAAAAACTGGGTGTTGGGGATGAAATCGATTTCTCGTTCATTGCAATTAGTAGTAAAAAGAGAAGTCACTATTATAATAAATAGAGTAAATCTTTTCATAGTGGTCGTAGGTTTAAAAAATGTATTTTATGCCCGTATTACACATCCAGAAATATTCGCCCAAAGCAGATTGAGGATAATATCTTTGGGTTCCGTTAGTTACCAGCACAATCCTGTCATTGATGAAAATTTCAATTTCCAGGCCACCGAATACTCCTGGTGAAAAACCCGTTTGTTCAAGGGTGCTTTCCAAGGTTTCAGTCTCTTCGTAAGCAATCCCGCCGCCCAGCAGAGCATTCAGAAATACCTTCGAATGGATCTTTATTAAGTTGTAATTCGTGGCGATTTCCAGCAGATAAGCGGTAAAGTCAACACTAGAAATTGATCCGTTTTCGTATCCTAGAGTTCCTTTCAGGTAAAGCTTAGAGTTCAGGTATTGGCTATAGCCTACAGAAAGAACGTTACTGTCTTCTGTAATACCAGCTAAAGCTTCTACCCCTTTTTGCCCCTTGATATGTCTTACCTGGGACAGGGCTTGAATATGTACTGCAGCAATAAGTATGATTAAAAAAATAGTTTTCATGTGGTATGAACTTAGTTTGTAGAACTAACAGGTATGTATTGGTATTTTTCTGATTCGGCCAGAATGGATTGCGCCTCTTTATGGATTCTCAAAAAATTTCCTTTAATGTTTTGAGAAGCATGCATCTTCGGCAAACTGACATTTGAATCAATGGAGCTTTTCTTGATCCGGGCTCTGAAATGTGGGATTTGTGATTCAACACTCACACCCACAAACTCTCCTACATTTAAGCCCATCACCTGTTGAGGTTTTAGTAGAAAACGTTCCTGAGGGGAGTAATTGGAGCCTATATTTTCCGAGCCTCCTGAATTTGTATTCCGGGATTGGCTATTGGAGAGATTGGTAATTATTTTATCCTCTCGACCTATTAGCCGGCTTACGTATTCTGCGGTCTCCAATTGAGCCAAGCGACCGTAAAGTTGGTAATTAAGATTTCCTATCAGGCTATCGGTTTCTACCTTGCCATAGCCCTTTATCATTTGACTTTTGTCCTGAGCAATAAATACAGTAGACAATTTGTTAGCTCTGGCGGTGGCGGGAATGGTATCCAGTTTAGGAATATAAACCGTGGGAGCTTCGTCCAGTAGCAATAGGCTAGGATGCTTCTGCGGTTGATTCATTAGTTTCAAAGCCACGGTAATGATGCAGGCAATAATGGGTGCATAGGTTTCCTTTAAACTGGGATTAGAGCCCAATGCCAACATCTTGGGATTTTCAGGATCATTCAGATCAAGGTCAAAATCGTTACCGCTAAGCACCCAGAAGGTCTCTGGTGTATTCAATGATGCCAAAGCCAGTTGCAAAGTGCCTATAACTCCCGCCGATTGATTACTGGCTCCCTTACGCAAGGCAGATTTCATGCTGGCTACCATACCTTTCACCTCTTGGTGTTGGGAGAGTACGTCCAGAAGCGCTTCATCATCTTCAGACAGGATCAGCGCCACTGCATGCGGTAGACTGCATAATTGAGGATATTCTTGTGATAAAAACCAAAATACCCCTGTAAGCAACTCTGTGGAGGATCGGGTCCAGAAGTCGTTCTTTCCGTAAGTATTCGTCCCTAGATTGGATACAATGGCATGGGCATATTCCCGGGCGTAGCTGCTGTGCTTCATAAAATCCGGCCGAATGGGATTGAGCCGGTGGGTTTCATTCAAGTGATCAAAGTTCACTACGTAGAAGTTCTGCTTTGACGATTTGATTTGTTGCCTATGGTGGTAATATTGTTCAGTGAGTTTGGGGTATTTAAAATCGTATATGATCCCACAATATCCTTTTTCAGCTGCCTGTTTGATAATGGGGCAGGCTATAGACTCGGTTTTACCACTTCCATTTGATCCCAAGATCAACATACCTCTAAATGGATTGGTAACATTGATCCAACCTCCATGCACCTCAAAATTAAAGGAGTAAGCATTGGCGACTTTTTTTGATTCACAGGAGATCCGGAAGTTGTCTTTGGGTTTTTGCCTATTACCTAAGGAGATCACCATGAATGGCGTGGCAATGAATACTCCCAAAAACATAAATGGATACCAGGCAATGAGCGGTTCTAAAGTTTCGACTTGTAGCAGGCCCCATGAGGTTCCCACAAAGCAAGCTATTAGTAATACCTTAATTCCTATTCCAAAATCCTTACGGTAGGATAGGAATCTGAAACCTCGGGTGGCAATTGACAACAGCAAGTAGAAAACGATAAAAAAAGTACGTACCGGCCAACCGATCTCTGAAATCAGATCATTTATGCTATCCTGATATCCAACCAAAAGGTTTCTTGCCAATCCTGACTGAATAACATATTCTACACTCATTAGTAGGATCACCAAAGCTAGTATGCCATAAAAAGGATTGTACCGGTCGTAATTCACGATTTAGTAATTATTATTATAGGCATCCATCCAACCTACCTCTGTTTTGGTTAGAATGAAAAAATGGGTCAACTCTTCCTGATCTCCTTGCCTGCTTTCAGTGGCATTAGTGATATGCATCCAACTCTCTTGATCATCTATGGGCCTGGTTATAAACCGGGTGAATCCTCTGGGGTTATTGCGGTTCGTACCCCAGGTACAGTCCTCCAAGATCTCGATCTTCGCTTGGTATCGTACCCGGAATTTGTCCCAGTCTGTTTCTACCAGCTTAGGAAGTATTTCAGATTCCATAACTTCAACCTTCAACAACTTGATCTTGGGAGCTTCATTTTGATCGGACCTGTCAAAGCGCGCTTCCTGCAGGATCTGGGCATTAAGCACTTCAACTGCAAGATTATTGTTGATCTCTTTGTCAGATCCGCAACTGCTAAAAATCAAGGCAGTTATTATGAACAATTTTACGTTAGTGATCCCCATATTTAGTAGGTCTGTTGAGAATAGGACCCCTATTCCCCCCGGACCGGAGTTGTCAGAAACAGTAACAGAACCTTTCCCAGTCGGGTGACGGCCTCCTTGTCGGTATGATTGAGTATAATGTGGGTATCGGCATTATCAATAATGGCTTGACCTACCGGTGAGCTTACTATTTCATTTACTCCCTGGGTGATAATACAAATAGAACCGTTGTTCTTGCGGACAGTACGGTACATATTTTCCACGAACTCACCCATGGAATCGGATAGCATGGACCAAGCTTCGTCTAAGTATAAATACTTAATATCATACGGGTAAATACGTATTTGATCCATTGTGAGAGCGCTTCTTGCCAACATACTCTTTGGCGATTACTCTCAATTCGCAAAATCAACTACCTCTAGAATTTCCTCATACATTTAAATACTCTATTCAAAGTTCCATTCTCTATATAAGAATATGCCAAAACTTTAGCCCTAAAGGCTGTTGTGTAAAAATTATCAACCTCCATACTAGTTATTTGATTTTAAAAGCACCGTCTAGCCACATATCCAATATCTCCCTTGAACGAACAAGTGTAAGCCATATCTGTCGGTCCGTAAGTTCATTAAAAGTAGAAAACTCCTCTGGAAACTGGTCAATTTCATATTGACAATAATGTGATGCATGCCCGAAGGCAAGATCTAAAAGAATACGTTCGCTATAGCGAATATCGTCCTGTGGAACAATGCGATCAAGCCATTCTAACGCAAGTAAGCTATCGTTTTCTGTTATGACTGACGCTGCTTTGAAAAGGCCAGGGATTCGGTGGAGAATTGCGCGTTTCTTGAGTCCTAATTTCTTCACGAGAAATTCCAAGCTGCCTACACCAAGTCCTCCAACAATTTGTATAGCAAAATCAAATAGATTAAATAATAGCTCTGTTCGATCTATATATGATCGACGACGTTGTACTTCATGGTCAAAGCTCTCCAAAGCTTCTTTAAGCTTTTTGTCCAGATAGCCTAGATCTCGACTTGCTTGTTCTCCACCTACGGTTTCGAAGTTTACCGCATCTACATATTGAATGCGCTCCAACTTTATCTTTGATATTGAGGTTCGGAGCCTATGAAATTTTTCCCGGGAACTAACAATTGCCTTAGGCACATCTTCCAAGGATTGTGCCTTTGCAAGAGCGATCAATCCTAATGGGGGTATTCGCCACTTCTGGAAGAATTCTCGCCTGTTCGGAACTGCTAAAGCGGTCTCTCGCAGTTTTGTTTTAACTTCCTTTTCAAACTCAGGCGCTCTCGTAAAAGACAGGCTATTCTCAACTAGCAAGTTTGTAGTCAAAGGTTGTTCTAATACTGATGTTAGTGTCTCAATACCCCAATGCTGATTTAGGCGATCCAGACTAACAGAGAATTGAGTATAGTCATCTATAACAGGTTTCAACTTACCAGTTAAAGTTGCACGCGCGACTTCATCCTCAAATGGAAGTATATTCCGGTGCATTTGAATGGTCATCATTAACAACGGTAACAATCGTAAACGCCCAGAAGCGTTCGGCTCTGACTCTCTTGAAGATGGGTTTGTTAGTGAGCTCAGCCCTGGGAGTCCCCGCAACTTCATGCTTGATAATAACGTTAGTGCTAAATCGCCTAGTGGGTGGTAGCTGACAAACTTACCATTTTCGAGATTGATCTCTATTACGTCAGTTGACTCTGGTTTATCAACCTCCCCTTCACTAATCTCAAGGTTTAAAGGATGCACAAAATCCAATTCGTGGAGCCAGCGTGCATTTTCGTAGATCGCTGGGGTTACCAAGACATCTTCAGATAGAACCGACAAGTGTGCAAATTCCAAAAGATCGTAAACCGAAGCAAGAGTAGGTCTATTAGACGAAAAAATCTCGTCGACCTGCTTTGCCGCGGCATCTGAAACAAAACCGATTGGTTTATTTGGAGAAAAATGATAATACATTACACCTCCTGTTACTATTAAAAGCTTAAGTTGTATGAACTATAATAAATCCTCCGGATTCTCTAAATCAAATATCTATTAACAACCACCAGCTTCATTTACTTAATTTAACCATATTACACAACACAATCAAATTCACTGGATAATACGGACTACCAATTATGATTAGGTTATTGATGAAAGTAAAATGGTCATTTCTAGTGATTGATTTAATGTTGGTTTCAACATATCTTACGAACTATAAATTTATACTTATGGAAACGGTTTTTGGCAATAAACCTGAGACAATAATCTACAAAACAGAAAAGCTTAAAAAAGTTGTTAATCATGTCCTATTAGGGACTAGACTTGATGTAGTTAAAGAAACCGAAGTTGCTTTTGAAGTGGATACAAGAGGAAGAGGAAAGCCCGGATGGGTTAAAAAGAACGACGTACGTGATACTCCAATTCTAAAGATCTTTTTTGTTGACGTGGGTCAAGGTGACGGAGCAATAATTGAGTCCCCAGAAGGAATTATTCTATTGGATGGAGGTCCCTCATCAAATTTCTACAAATTCTTATTACATCGCTATAGAAAAATTTTACGGGATCAGAGGAAGGTCGACATAAAAGCCATCATAACAAGCCATCCTGATTGGGACCATTTTAACGGATTAACGGCTGTGATTAAAGACAGTAGGTTCTTTATTGACAGGATCTATCATAATGGAATAATTCGATACGATGGTAAACCCCCTGGAAGGAATACAGAAATTGGTCGAACTACAACAAAGAATGTAAATGGGAAAGATCGGACGGTACTTACCGAAACATTTTCAACACTTTCAGATGCCCAAAACCTTATAGATGATGGACATCTGATGAAAAGCTTCACAAAATTCTGGCAGGCAGCAATTGATGCTAAAGCACAAGGGCGTTTGATTGGTGCTAAGTGTATTACAATTCATGAAAAAACTATTGACGGATATGACAATAATCCCCAAAACGGTTTAAATATTGAGATACTAGCACCAATTCCAGTGGGAGGCATCAATGATACATTAGAATATGTAACCTTCCCCAAAGCTGAGGACATTGATTTGGAAGATCCAAAGACAAGCGAATCTCATACCATTAATGGTCACTCCATTGTTTTAAAACTTTCCTTTGGTGAACATAGTGTTTTATTAGGTGGCGATCTCAATATCCCAGCGGAGTTTCATTTATTAGAACATTACGGAGATGAAAATCCTTTTCGCGTGGACGTGGCCAAGGCATGTCATCATGGATCCTCCGATTACTTAGTGGATTACTTAAAAAAAGTTAGACCGATCGTGAATGTTGTTTCTTCCGGGGACAATAAATCATTTGATCATCCTATGTCAGACGCAGTTGGAGCTTCCTGCAGACATACTAGAGGAAACCATCCCCTCTTCTTTTCAACCGAGCTAGCCCGGGCTATCGGTAGTAGTGGTACCCATTATGGTCTTATAAATTTACGTAGCAATGGAGATTTGTTGGTTATGGCTCAAATGAAGGAACAGCATAAAAAAGCGGATGTATGGGATAGCTACACAGTACCTTGGCATGGCAAATTTGATCATGAAATAAAGGAGTATAAAAAGAAGAATCCCTAATTGGATGACCAATGCACTGGGAACTGGCATTCACCAAGAACATTTGTGCTTAACAAGCAGTATTCAGGTCGGATACCAACCAACTGAATCAAATAAAAGGTCTGAAGCAAGCAAAATGCCTTTGGTTAAAGAATTCCTAGAGAGTTTCATAATTGAAATAGTCTTTGATGTTTGCTTTCAACCATAGTGGAATCTTGTTTTTATGATTTTGTATTCCTTATCGTTTGATCATGTAGATCAATTGTTAAACATTACAATATCTTATTTCATAACTTTTTTATCAATCAGGATATATCGGCATGTGTGATTGATTCATTACGTCGTCAGAGGCAGTTGACGTTTGATGCCACGTTAAATCCCCATTTGCATCGCCTACAGCACGACGACTCCCACTACCTTGTGTAATACTCATTGTTGTTCGTGTGGCAGAATTACTTCCAGCAGGTGCTGTTGGATCTGGAGAATGAATTCTTATTCGTGTTGAAACATCACCAGAGGCGCCAACTGCTGATGTCTGTGAAGGAACAGTAAATTCTTCAACTGACATATCACCTGAAACATTTCGACGGGCTCCTGTCGGTGCAGGTGCCTGAACTATGAGTTCACTGCTCATTGGGCCGTTTACAACTGCATCGATTTCAGCGTCTGTGGCATCACTAAGGGGATTTCTTCCGGAACCTCCACCACCTGATCCTCCACCATTCCCTGGTGTACCACCACCTCCTCCTCCTGAACCACCACCACCTGTAGTGCCACTACCCCCTCCTGACGAGGGTGTAGATGAACTAGGAGTACTGGTTGAACTAGGAGAAGTCGCTCTTGATGCATTACTAGCTCGCTCACCTTGTCTTGATGCCTGTACCGAGTCGGTAGCTCTTTCTGTCTGCCTAGCCGTTTCAACAACATCAACAGTACGATCCGTCTGTCTCAAGGTTTGTGCCGCATCAACTGCTATATCCGCTCCCCGAGCTGCTTTAATAGCCATTCCAGCACCTCCCGGTACGATAGGCACCACCAAGGCTGCACCGTCAGCAACGATCCCAACACCATCTAATATCGCGGATCCAACGTTCCCCTGTCTAACATTATCAACAAACGAAGCTACTCCAACCGCAAGGCTGGCTGCATCCCAAGCGCTCTCCAACCAACGGCCGTTTGAATCCTTAAATCTTATTGGGTTGTTCGATACGTAGGAATAAGTATGAAAATTATGGACTGCAGAGGATAGTTGGTTAACAAACTCAGGTTCACAGCCGGTCCATCTACACAGCCAGGTAGCGTAGTATCTAGCTCCATGGTAGTAAAGTCCACTGTACGCATCCTGCTCCTTGCTTGTAAACCGATATCGTTTTCTCGAGAAACTTCCAAAGCTGGTTTCACCAAAAGGTGTAAACTCCTCACGATTGGTCCAGGCGCCTGTATCATCAATGACCAGATGACTACTACCCAAGTGATTTCCCAAATGATACTGAACTGTTGGACCACTATCTCCAGGAAAAGGATTACCTATACGCTTCATGCCAATCCGTTCTTCATTATCCATAATGATGAGATTGTTATTAATTCGAGTGGTGCCGACTGACTGTTCCAAATGAAACTCGAACATGTCGTCTATATAGACTGTGCTGCTCATGTTAGCGCCGGGCTTGCGTATGATTTTCTTCACTCGCTGACCTGCGGCATCGTAGAGATAATGAATATAAACGGAAGGTTCAGAGTTGCCAGCCTGTATGCGGAAACATCGCAATCGATCGCTATGGTCCCATTCGAAGAATCGCGAGGAACTTTCCTGGATTAAATTGCCATTACTATCGTATTGGTAATGGTACGTATTTGTTCTTATCTGTAAGGTGTCGAGTTGGTTATTGCCGCTAACTGTCGTGAAGTTGCGAATAAAGCCTCTGCCGTTGAAGTGATGTTGAAGTTGTCCCATATTGCCTACCGCATCATATTGGTAACTTTCCGTATAGCCCCGTGTTTTTGTCAAGTCTGTACAACGGGGTGCATCTTGCCAGGGTGGTATGCTGCTGGGTAAATCACACTCACGACCTGTGGCTGTTAGCAGACGGTAGACAGGGTCATAGGTGAACTCACGATCAAGTTGATTGGATTGAGGGGCAATACCACTACCGATCGCTCGATCACGAAGAAAAAGCATGTTACCCTGCAGATCATATTCATAGCCCATATCCTGCAAAGCCTGACCTTGTGGGTGATAGGAGAGCAGATCGGGTTGGGTGAACCGTTCACTTCGTATCCGCAGCAAGCGGAAGGTTAATGGATCATAAGCATAGCGCGTCATAATGCCATTGCCGTAGGCAATCAGGGTACGCTGTCCCTTGGCATTATAGGCTATATGTTGGACATAATTATTCCCGTCCAAGATCACACTTTTCAACGCACCAGCCCGGTTATAACGAGGATTTAATTCCTTGCGATCCCCGTCTACATCTTCGGGATAACGCAATCGTTTTACCCGATTGAGGGCATCATATCGCAGACTGGTTTGGAATGCTGTGGCATCGAGCAGTGTAGCAGCGTAGGTGTCCAGGTCGGAATCCGATGGATATTTCCAATCCACCCGAAAAGTGTTCACTTGCCAATTAATGGGAGCCGGAGTGAAGACATCAAGTACGGCATCATCGCGAATGGTTTTACGTGATTTCTCTAGAATATTGCTTTTGAAATCATAACTAGATATCTCCAAAAGCCCTGCCTCATCGTAGTGACGATAGAGATTCCCCAATAGATTGTTATTGGTAGCCACTGTAGTTGTCAGCCCCGAGTCCGCGCTACCACCATAGATCAATTGCTCTCTAAGTGTCACTGATTCGCCTTGCCTATCTTTTGCCCATTTTCGGATGAGACGGTTAAGATTATCATAGTTGTTCAAAATTAACCCGCCCTTGCTGTCTCGCTGTTCAATAAGGTTGCCAGCTGCGTCCAAAACGCGACGCCGTACTCCCGCATCTAGATTTTTAATTCTTAAAGGGTTGTCCATCAAGTCGTATTCATGATCAAACGCAAGGCGGTTCAATGGATCGGTAACGGTTAAAAGGTTCCCGCGAATATCGTATGTTGATAACGTTCTATACCACAGTGTGGAAGGGTTTGTGCCATTTCTCTGGATGGTTTCTATTGTGCGTCCCAGCGCATCAATCTTAACGCTGGTTGGGGTATTCCAATGGACCTGATAGGTAGTGCTTTCCACCCTATGAGTCCGTCCTGCGTTATCATTGAGATCATATGTGTATGCCTCCCAGGGAGTTGGCTCATACTTTAAGGGGTTGTTTATGTTTGTTGGCACACCCTGAACAATGATTTTCTCGGATTGATTGGGAAAGACAGAGCGTATCTGTTGGCCTCGTGGGTCATAATAGTTGGTAATCTTCTGTCCGAGCTGATTATCTAGTGGCTCTGCATAATCCCATCCTTCCGAAAAAAAGGGCTCATATTTTTCCACCACATGGCCTTTGTTGTTGTAGATTTGCCAGCCGGTAACTATCACCCGTGGAGGATCATTCGGATCTTTAAGTTGTCCCACGGCATCTTCAATGGGTTGCGATTGATCCGGGTTAAGCCCGGCGTCACCGTATGTGGAGTCTCCAAAGGTAAGGTCCTCCGCTTGGCCGCGTGCTTGCAGCAGACGCCCGAAGCCGTCCGAGTATTCTATCGATTCAATGGTAGCATTCCTTTTGGGCAGGGGTACATCGGTATCATTAATATGGTATTCACGCCTGATGGTGCGTACTGAAACGGGCTGACCTGCATTCACAAATGCCAGAAAATCATATTCATATTTCAGGCTGGGTTTGGCTGTTGTGTCACCTATTATTTCCCCAATCTTAGCCATAACGGCGACACTACTTAATGGCCCAGCTGGGCTATAACTATACGCTGTACGATTACCATTTTGGTCGGTGAATTCTTTTAACTGGAATACCCGGTAATCATAGGTTGCCTGAGTTTCAAGCCCATTAGCATCCATCACCACACTGGGCAGTAGGTTGTAATTATCATTATCATGATAGTAAATTGTTGTATCATTCCCCAGAGGGTCTCGGATACTGCGGACCAATCCTCTACCACCGGGATCTATATGAAAATCGTAGCTTCTCCGAACAGTGGCCGAGAAGTAGCCGCGTGTAAATGGAGAACCTAGGCCACCAGATTTGAAGGCGTATCCAGCTAATGCAGGCAGCTGATCCCTGAAACCATGCGGATATTCCCCGCTCCAGGGGGGCGGTCCGCTATTATCAAGGTAGGGGGGAATTTCCGATGTTGGCAGAATTGAATCACCACTGCGGTAAGCGTTAAGTAAAACATCTTCTGTAAGAACAAGGGTTTCGGTTCGAACCAGTGCGCCGCGACCCCCGACTTGACCAAAGTTCCGTCCGATAAAAGCAGGGCCATCATAAAAGTGGAGTTGTTGGCCTATGATGGATAAAAACGCACTGTCATCTGGCATATCCTTAAGCTGTAACAGTGGCTTTGTCCCATCATTATTAATTTCATATTCGGTAGTTTTGGCTACCCTGTTTCTGATATAAATCGACTGGTCAACAGGATTTGCATACTCTGTAATAGAGCGTTTGGCTAAGAACGGTTCTGCAGCGGTACTGTTCAATCCTTTCCAGCCACGAGGACAGGCGATTCGAGTCACTTTTCTCGGCTGACCGAATTCATCGTAATCTTCTATAAAACTGAACATAGTCATGGGATCACTGCCACGTTCCCATTTCGTGGATCGCTGTGTAAGTAAATGGGAAAAAAAGATATGCTGGCGATCTGGTTCAGTTACGGGATCAGGAACAAAATCTTCCCGTATACCATGTAGATGTTCAGTTACTGTGTAGGGATGCATCTCAAGTTCGCTGTCGTCAAGCGCATAAAGCTCGGTGCGTAACGAGCGTCCACGTAAAGTACGTAATGCATCTCTTTTAATCCCTCTTTCCAGGCTATTGAGAAAATTGTTCATGGCCGCAGGACGCTCAAGTTTTTGAGTATCCCCTACCCAGTATTCGTCGCTGTAGTCAGCTTCGTACCAATCCCCAAACTCTTCACCTAAAGGCCCTTGGTGGAACCAGTTTTTAGTGAGCGTGGGCGGTGAAAAGTATTCAGCATCCAACTGAAAAAATGCTATTCCTTCGTCATGCAGTCCTGCCGTGTTATATTCTGAAAACGACTCGGTATCATATTGATCGACACGGCCAAATCCACGGAACTCCCTCTCTGCCCCATCCCAATGGCCGTGGTGGTAGCGATATTCCGTGGTTAGCTTACCTTTGGAAAACAGATCAATGATTTCAACTTTGGATACAACCTGAGATGGGAACGGCAGATTCGTTTTCCATTGAGAAGCCCTAACATTTCGGTCAGCCAGGTAATAATCTGTTGATGGTTTGTAGCTTACCCGAGTAATTGCACCGATGTTGTTGTCCATCTCGTGTAACAAAAAGGGTTTAGCGCCGCCTGTGAGATCCAGAAAGTACATATGATCACGTGAAAGGCTAGTAGCATTTGCACTCCACAACACACCTTTAACACCGCTACCAAGAAGGTCGATCAGCCTTATGGCGTCGGTGTCAGAAACTGATGGCGTTCCATCGATTTCAACTGGATCGCTCCAGCTATTGCCACCCTGATTGATCCAAAGGAGTACCTTACAATGATCCACATAGATAATATCATCCAGTCCATCACCATCTACATCCCCGATTAGGAGTCTTTTGGGATCATAATTGTTTGGGAACCTTGGACTATTGAACATGTGAATGCGTTTACCCCAATTACCATGTCCCATATATGGCCAGTACTCGATGTTGCCGTCATGTACAAGCAACATGTCCTGTAAACCGTCGCCTGTAAGATCAGCCAGTTTTACCCGTGGATCAGAAAAATTAATATCCGGGAAGGTGTCAATGCGTTTTCGTTCTACGCTTAGAGTACGGTTCCACCCTCCATATGAATCCTGGAAAAAGCATTCGAACCGTGTGCTGGTGCGGAGGGCGTCCGTAACACCGTCACCGTCAAGATCGAATAATCTTACTTCGGGGTCCTGCAAACTGAAGCTGGGTGACACGTCGTATTTCTGGAATGATCTGCGATCCCATTCACCTGTGAATTTAAGTGGATAAAATCCTGATTGACCAACTTGATTGACCATGAGATCAGCTTTGCCCTCTCCGTTTACATCCAGCATTTGGACATCGGGATCCTCAAGGGTTAGCCCTCCTGGTGAGTTCTTCATCATGCGTGGAGTATCAAATCGACCTCCACCTAGGTTACGCCAATAACGGATGGCCCCATTCATCTGGATGATATCTGGTAATCCATTTCCAAACAGGTCAACAACTTCCATATCCGGATTGGCCAAGGAGCATGCTGGTCGTTCGCTACCTGACAAAGGGAAGAAATCCCGCTTTTCGATGTTGAATTCGGTATATTTGAAAGAAACCGGTGGGAGGGATTGTGTCTCCAATCTGTCATGGCCTATACTCTGTATTTGGCTTAAAAGCGAGACCCCATTAAGAGGGCTTTCTGTGTATTGGAGCTCAAAGGTTTTAGATTTTAGTACGTCCGTTTCGGTTACAGTTTCGATATGAATACCAACACACCGGCGAGTCGTCCGTATCTCAAAACCACTTCGAAAAGCCGAGAATGGATCTGGGCGGTCTTCATATTCTAACCTCACATTAATAAGAAATTTTTCATTTCCGAGTGAGTCTTGGTAATCGACATACTTAATATTAGAAAGGTAAATCTGGTTCCAATGGCGGATATCTGTTTTTTGTAAGTCACGCTCATAAGTATAAACGATGCGGTTACCGAAGGGATCTCTCGTCTCCATAAGCTTCCACGAGCATATGTTGTCAGGTGCTTCAGGATCATAGATTGTACCTGGATCGACCTCTTTGGAATTAGGAGTACCATATACACTGATAAGTCCGTCCTTGTTTTTTACCTCCCAGTAATCATTATTCTCATCTAAGACTCTTTCAATGATGGCATAGAGTCCTTCAGTTCGGGGACGATATTGAGTTCGGCTGCCAACTACGTTAACAGGGACTAAATCCTCTGCCCCAGAAATAATGAATACATCTTTTCTGTCGTCATAAACAGGCACTCCTTTGGATGTTTTACGGGAAACACCCGGAATACTTAAACCCCATCCAAGGCCAAAAGGACTATTTCCATTACCCGTGCTGTAGACCAAACTAATCTCTGGTTGGAAACCGTTGCGACCGGAGGGAAGGGCAATTGGAACAGTGAAGTTTCCAGTTCCTGTGAATAAATCCGGAGAGAACTTTTCACCCATTCCACTCTGAGAACCCCCTCCTGATGGAAGGGAAATTATTTGATCCGATGCTCCAGATTTATTGCCCATTAATCATTTGAATTTCCGTGTTAACAGTTGATGTTTAAGTCACCATAAGGCAGTTAATCTAGAGTTGCCATTCTGGAGTAATACCCCGATAAGTTATTACGAATAAAATGTCCTTTATCACTTCCCCAGTAAATAGAGTTCGAACTTCAGGAGAATCAGGAAAACTCAATTCCCATCTTCCGTAGGGAGATTTTCCGATCATAGGAATCCAACTGCTGGCGTTTCCTCTTCTGGTACTGATTATGCCATCAATCGAACCCCCACCACCTCCGATAGTACCAAATGAATCATTTTCGTTGAATTTTAGGTGATTAATTTGGATCTCCTGGTTCACATTGTCTGCTCTTATGAAATAAAGTACAATCTGCTGAATCTTCAAATTATCTATATTGGCGGGAAAATCCTCTTCTCTTGTGTCGAATTCAACAGTCATGGGTTTATCGGTAAGGTCGGGATTATTTAAATCATACCACTCATCAGCAAATTCATTTCGGAAACTAAACGGACGATCTCCGCTAATAGAATTATTTATTTCCTGAATTATTTGCTGACGATAAGTAAAACTGTTTAAGGAAGTGTACTCTATAGTAATAATTACGTCTGCAATCGATTTGAAATCAAATCGATTTGCCGCTCTGGGCAACTTAAACTCCCACTGGGTATCCACTCCCATTCCCTCAAATGGAAATAACTTTTCCGCTTTTTGGGATTCCAGCTCAAAAAGCCCAGAAGCATCCCGGGCAGACGAGAAAGCAACCGTTTCCGATCCTCGATTTATGTTGATAGTTTGAAAAACATCACCCCCTACTACCACTCTGGTACTACCAGTTGTAGTCAACGCAGCTTTGATCCCATCAATAGCAGGGATTAGTGCAATCACCGAAATTCGAATACGCTTTATCAAACGCAAGTAGTGGCCAGGAAAATCACGATCAAAAAGCTCCATTGGAGTGGCAAAATTCATTACACCACTTTGTTTAAATTGATGAAACTCTGCAGGTGCAAGATGTGCTAATGAAATGTTCTTGACTAGCTGGTTTTTTCGCTGGTCGGTTTCAAAAGCATACTGGTCCAATTGAAAAATGTCTTGCAACAAGCGAGCCGAACCAGTAATTCCTCGACGATCTGGTGATGGTTCATCAGGATCCCCTCCGGTGAATGAATCATCTGAAACTTCCCAGTAATCATCCTGAATAAACGGAGGTGGTATTTCCTGTCGCTCGAAGGCCAATTGAGATACCGCTAGTTTTGACATAGAGGTAGCCTGTTGCAGAAAGAAGCTATAAACTTCTTCGAGCACCCCGCTCATCCAATCATATAATTCAACATTTGTAAATTTGTTTGCAAGGAAATCCGCAGTTTGCTCGGTATGATCGGATTGGAGAGAAGCTATATACCGTTCTTGAGCAACTACTCGAAGGCGGTTTTGCGAAATTTTGACTTGTTGTTGGCCAATTTTGACATCTTGCAAAGCTAAACTTCTTTGGAATTCCCATTCCAGAGCCCTTCTTTCATAACTTGCAAGAGTTGCAATAATTGAGGCTTGAGTTCCTAACGAAGCAGCGATGTTTGAGAGTCCAGCTGAAATAGAGCTTACTGTCCCCGAGGGACTAAATGAAACCGAAGGGGGAAAGCCGGCTGTGACTGAAGAAGGCAAAGCCGCTGCCAAAAAATTAAGTGTGGCTGCACTGGCCTGTAGGGCTGATACTGCTCCAAGCAAACCCAGGTTGGCAATTTCCAGGGCACTAACACCTTCGTTCAATAGTGTCTTATAGTGGTCAGCTTGGATTTGGGCCCGGTCTCTTTGAAGTTCAGCTAGATTAATTTCATTCTCGGCTACTTTTGTGCGTAAATCTTGTAATCGGACACCGGCACGGGCTGTTCGAACATCCTGCCTAGCCTTCATCAGTGTATAGTATTCCGCATCCCGTTTTTCTAATGTAGAAAGGAAAGCACTTTCAACCTGTTGAGCTAGGCTTACCAGATTTTTTGCTCGTTCGATGATGATACTGTAGCGATACGGTGTAGGAATAAAATTAATACTTCCCGGTATGGAAAGTTGCCCTCCGGCACCGATGACTGGTAATCCACTCGTTGTGTCAGTTGGTGCGGTATACGGTTCCAATTCCCTTTCAACTCCGGAAATGTTCCTGCAAGTTCGGATTTTGTAGAGATTTAACTCTGCCCTCAACTGTAAAGCTTCGATGATAGGATTGGTGGGAATACAGAATTCGACAGAGGGTGCTGGGACGTACTGCCATGTCCAACTTAATACTTCCTTAACTGCCGCAGCAGTATTTGCTACTGCGAAACGACCGAGTTCAGCAGTGTAGGAAGGCGCAACCGGATTATATGTCACAGCTAGTCTATAATCTTCCCGGATTAACTTATCGGAAGCTACATTGCTTTCGACAAAAGAACCAATAGCAGTGGAGTTGCCGTAAGTAATTCTTTCACGCATGAAAGGCAATCCAGTTGCTTTGTCGGCTAAGGCCTCTTTAGTTAACCCAGTCACCATTGAAACCCCATTGGCAAAACTTTCACTCATTATTACACCAGAATTTTTGACAGCGTTTGAAAATACCGGCTGCGATTGAAGATTGACATGAATCTGTGAAATCCGATCATTTTTACTTTGAATTACTTCTCCGAGAGGGCGAGGGGGTGTGGAAATTATTACTTTTTCAACTTCCTCCCTAATTGATTTGAATCTTGCTCCAATCGTGTCATTTCCTTGCCATATGGCTTCCAATTTCGGCTTTAGTTCCTGCACTAATTGAGGTCGATTTAATTGAGCAATCCGAGTTCGGATACGATTCCAGACTTTTACCCACTTATCATCACCAACGGTTATATCAATTGAACCAACTAGATCGGTGCATAGACCAAGTTGTAGTTTCAGATCTTCAGCTTCAAGCAACTCAAGAGCGGTCATGTAAAGCACCCGGGCTCGCGGCACCGACTCCGCATTATCGCGCGTAAATTCCTGATCTCCAAACTCCAGAAAACAACGAATAATCGACAACACTGTAAATCGGGTATAGGTTTTTATCCTCGCTCTGGCAATCTCATGAGGGTTAAGCGGATCAAGCAGCCAATCCTCGGCTCGATCGTAGGCGTTTTCAAGACTTTCTTCTCGAACCAGGCCGTAATATATCTTACGTTGATCTGGCAACATGCTATAGTCGTAAACATTACGATACCAATCTAGGGCTTCCGTAAAGTAGGCCCGCTTTTGCATTTGGAGAGCTATATAAACCGGAACGAAGTAATAGGCCTCTTTGATATATTCCAGGTTGGAAGCCGGCCCGGACTCATTTGCCTGGTAAACGTTTTGGATAGCGGTCTTTCTCCATTGTAATTGAGTTTCAGTATATAATTGCTTTATATCAAATGGGCCTGTTACCCGGGGCGCGATCCTAACTTCTTCCTTTGGAGTTAAGGAATCATCGGATTTGGTAAAAGTGGTACGGTAAACACCCATATTGGACCTAGATTTACGAAAGGCCAACTGTTTTCGTGCCCCGGCTCCCTTTCCACCAACATATCCTGTTGAGGGAGCGATATTTTGTAAGCCAGAAATTGGGCTGGATCCCAAAAACCGGGACTCGCCAGAAAGCCTACTTTTAAATCCGACACTGTTTTCATTATTAAATATTCTGCGCAGTACGCTCACAATGGATCGTCCACTGATCTGCCTGATGAGTTTATTTGCGATCTTCCACTCTCGCCAGCCCTCGTCGTCTTCTATCTGTTTCTCTATATAGTCAAAATATACGTTTACCCTTCCCCGGTATTGAATATCGATAATGAGATCAAAAAGAGCCTGGAAGATCCCAGTATTTATCCGATAGGGATTTTCCTCAAGTTCCATAGTGAAAAAATCATATAAGGTCAGGCCTGCATAACGGGTGCCATCAGAAATAATCCATTGCTTAAAAGAAGCACCCGTACGTGATTCCAATAAAAAATCGAAGTACGGAATAGTCCATACCGTTGTGTTATCACCTAAAATATGGCTAGATATCCTTCGATAATTATGGCGATCAAAAACATACATAATAGAGATGCCCGGCCAAGAAAAAGCACCTTTACAATCACCATATCCACAATATCGCCAAGTGCCATCATCCATTGAACCAAATTGACGGTAATGCAAGGACCCTGAAGATCTTCTCATTACTAAGTTGAAAGTACCTGAAGAGACTTCCACCATCGCACATAACTGATTGTATCTTCTTCCAAGCATCCGACTTATGTTCGGCAGCCAATCACTGGTTTCATCATCTTCATTATCCGTATCAGCCCAATCTGATCCTTCTCTGTTAAGCTTTCGCATGTAAACAGCTCCATTCGGAGTACGTATGGCCAGATGTGGAGGCTGGCTTTCGATGGAAGACTGCTTGACAACTGCAGTGAATGAAAGTGTTTCATCTGGAAGTTCCAGTGGTCCACTCGGTTCCTCATCCCAATTTCTTTGCTCTAGATCATATTTGGTGAAGATCAATTCCTGTGCACCGCTGTTGTTCCGGCGTCCAAACAAAAAAATAAAGCGCTCTTCTGTTTCAATTTGGTAAACAGAAGTTCCAATGATGTCATTAATATCACCCAAGCCTGGAATGGGTTTCCAAAAAGACTGAGCGTAACCGGTGTTATCCTCCGGATCGTACACTGAGAAGTATGCTTTATTGGTATGTCCGCCACGTGCAAATAGGTAAAACAAACACCGTCGACCTGTATCGCTATGGCTCCGGCATTCTTCTTCCTTTAATCTAGTTTGGGTTTGACAACTGGAATCAATTTTCAGAAGGGCCACATCACGAAAATAATCAGTATATTGACGAACTGCCTTACAGGCCTGTTCTGAGTTTAGCCGGCGATTACGGCGCGTAGTTTTGACCAATTCCCGGAAAGCAGGTGATTGCCAACGCCTTAGTGAAGGTATAAGGATATTTTCCGGATATATGAAGGTGAACATTGCCGAACGCCAGGTAGCATAGGAACCGATCCACTGCCATTCTTCGTCGAAAAAATCGGAGTCTAGATCGAGACCCTCAAATGGACTAGTATCATTCAGTTGACGGGTACGCAGGGAGAAAAGTAAACTAAGCAGGGTTTCGATAGCTTGCGCAATTCGGGTAGTTTGCTGACAGCCGTCCGCCAGACAATCAATTAATAATCTGTCGGTAAGTGCTTTGGCCTTTTCATCCTGGGTTATTCCCCCGGCGTTGGACGCATTTACAAGAGCATCCCGCAACATGGGAAGGGTCACTTCTTCTGTTGAGCTAATCAATTCATCGAGACTTTGGATCACGGTATTTTCTTGTTCGATCCTTGTTTGGAGAGTATCACGCCAATTCCATAACGCCTGATTGGTAGCTCTCCATTCTGGTAATGGTGTAAGCTCTCTAGGTGGGAATTCTAATGGTTGAGCTTCTGGTAGTTTAAAATGATCCTGACTTAGAACAATCCCCTCAGATTTTTCTGCATCTTGCCAAGTACCTGCCAACCTTCTTTTTAAAACTTGTACCAAGATGGCATAAACTGCTTCCCATTCGGAATCCAATATAGCACTCCCACCTTCCAATATTTTTTTTATACCCAGTATGTAATTAAAAGCATCCCGTTCAATGTTCAACTGTCGCAACCGGTTGTGAATATCGGTTCCATTTTCCTGTTCAGCCAGGATGTTATTCAAATCGGCGAAATCAATCTTTAGAGTGGCTTTCAACAGCTCTTCGAGCGCAGTGGGGTCATCGTCCGATGCTGATGTGTCTTCCCGTAGTTGCTTCAATTCTCCAATTTTACCAGGATTTCCAGGGGTACCGTCTCCTTCGATCCAAACACGCCTTTGTTGCCAAATATCAAATGCCGCATTGCCCGCCTCGGGAACTTTCAGGTCGTCAGCATTCAACAGGTCGGGATCAATAATGGAAGAATGACCCCGATATTCCAAAATTCGCATCCAAGTTTGTTGAGCTGTGTTGTCGGTGAGCCATTTTGTCGAAGGAGGTTGGTTCAATGATCCAATGAACATCTCCGGGCTAAATGTAATATTATCCGCTGCTTCCTCTGCAGTCCAGGCACCATATGATCCTTTTTTTAGGATCTGTGTAAGGATGGCATAAATTTCAGTCCATTCTTCATTAGTTACATCCCCAATAGAAACATCATGTTTCTCCTTTATTTCCATTAGTCGCCGATAACTTTCGACCGTAAAATTAAGTCCTTCAATCTCCTGCACCGTATTATCTAGGTCAATACCACTATTTAGGCTCTGCAACAAGCTATTAAGATCCGGTAAAGGGTCTCCTAACACCTTCTTCAGAATAAATTCCAAGTTGTTGGCTTCTCTTTTCGTTTGGAGATCAGCTAGTTTATCGTCTACCCATTGTCGCCTTGATTGCCACAGATCAAATGCAGATTCACCAGCTTGAGGTGTTCGCAGGTTACCATCATCGATGATATCAGGTTCGACAAGTGGGATTTGACCACTGGTGAAAGGATCTTCTGGATGATCCTGGGATTGCCACAAATCCCTCAGATATTCCAGTTTCCATTTTCTTAATTTAGATTCACCGACATCGGTAAGCGAATCAGTTGTAGTACTTTTACAGCCAAATAATTCTTCTAGTTTGGCTTCGGAAAGTTCCCCCTGGGTAGGGTCTAATAATAGTTCATTGAGATGATCAGGACCCCCTCCAGCTAGGAGAATGCCCAGCCGTACAGCCAATTCTTTCCTTTTATCTTTCTCTGCTGTACGTGATAAGCGCAGTTCTTCAAAAGAAGTACCTAGCTTATCCAGTATTAAGGTATAGGTAGCAACCAGGTATGATTTTAGGTCCTGGTGCAATTGCTGTTGTTTAGCTGGTATCGGTGGATTTTCATCCAAATAGGAGCGGAGTACTTCAATGCAGATTCTAACCTGACGGACCCGACGATCCATTTGTTCACAGGAAGCAGGTAAAGTGGAAAATGGCTGATGGAAATTCTCTATCAGATAATTAAAATCGATTGGATTGCCATTGTCATCAATATGAGTTACACAATATTCCATAAGGTCCGCGAGATAAGCCAGGGGACTAACTGCCGATTCACAGTCTTCACAACCACATTCTTGTTCCTTGGCCACCAGCGTGCCAGCGATATCTAACCCGGTTTTAAAGCCATTAGCTATGTTGGCGGCAAGTCCGGTGTAGATATGGGAGGCCATTTTGGTTTGGGCCCTGGAAATCACTTGCAACTGTGCTGCTCCGAAGTCACCCAAGGCTGGTTGGGCAGCGGATACGAAGGTCGTTCGTTTGTTGGAAGCCAGGGCATATGAAGAATCATACCCCTTATCGATCATAGCCTGGTTGGCTGTTATATCTTCAGAGATCAATCTCAAATTGGCTTGACCGTCTAAGGCAAGTACAATTTTATCGTTCGGGTCTATTGGTGGTGTTTTTTCCTTACTCAATAAGGTGGCTAAGCCTCCGTTGGTACGAATATCGGCCAGGCTGTTGATATTTTCAGCTTTGAGATACTTCGATAAATCCGCCGGTATTTTCAAGTTTGCTTCTTGTGCAACAGAAGTAATTAATGGAGACGGTTGCTGCTGCTCCGGAACCTTGAAAACCGTTTTAACGATGTCTGTACTCGCCACTTTGGTTTTGATGTTTTCTTCGTGTACCTTTTCACCATCACTTTGAAATACAAAGAGCTTCAAAGCTTTTTCTTTTAACGGATCTTCTCCTTCCTTCGTAATCGGAATACTATAAGGGATACTAAACATACCCTGGTGATCACTAAAACTTTGACTCAGAAAAAAAGGTTGTTCTTCCTCATCCAACCGGTCTGGATCAAAACCCTTTATCAAAAATCCCACGACCGGAGTATCGGTTTTCTGATTTATCAATTGACCAAAATGTTCGTGCTCAATAACTGGATCAGGAGGAGGGGGATCGTCTCCTTCAGTAGGGGGGGGTGGATCGGGAAACGGCAATTCGACATCTACTTGTATTACCAATTCCAGCTCTTGTTCGAAAATGTTACACATGACCCGTTTCTCGGTATCATCTATAAGTTCATCACCCTGAAAAATGCGAAAATACAGATCTGGCTTACGATCAAAAATCCAGTCCCGAGATTGTTTAGAGGAAAACTCAATGTGAAACCAACCACTGCTATCGGTAGTTGTTCCACCCAGGGGATCATCCTTTCCAATCCAATCTTTATCCCAAGCCTCCACCTTCAAATCTGGCACTCCTTTTAGCCTTTTGTTGATTATGCGGCCGATAATGATGTACTTTTTATCGTTGAAAAGATTCTTCAATACACTTTCAAACCACTCCTTGATGCGATTGAAGAAACCCAATTTGACATTAACCGGCGGTTCTTCCTTGAAGGCTTGTGCAAGGGTAGCCTCGGTGTCCGGTCCGAAAATACCCCTGCGGTCGGTAATACCTACATTTTCTTTAAAAATGTAGTACTTATACAGGGAAAGATATTTTTGGAGGGCTCCGATTCGGGGGTCCAGAAGGTCTTTTTTAAGTGTAGGAAATGAAACTGAACTACTGGATAACAGAGGTGTTTGCTCCAGGCTTTGGTGTTCCAGAATTAAATTAATTAAGGCAGCGGTAGCCTGATCAACTTCACCGGTTTCCGGTAGTTCGTACCTCTTCTGCAGGGAAGCCACCGCTCGTTTGGTGGAAGGTCCGAATAGCTTATCCTGTTTTTCTTTGGGATCAATTATTTGATTGAGGGCTTCTAGAGCGAGATGTAAATTTGCAATGTCATCACCACTCGTATCTTGGCGCAGAGGAGCAATTATTTTGGTCATAGTTAGGCACTGGTTGTACCATAAGCTAACATCAAGACTTTACTTTGACAATCCCTAAAAATGGCCATTTTTAGGGATTGAAATATTAATCTAGAAAGCGAATATTCATTTCGAACGGTGCATATTTTAAGTGCAATAAAATTGAAGAACAGAAACAGATAGGAGGATTTATTAAAAGTACAATACACTGGTATTGTGTTGGGCTTATTCACCGACTTAATGGAGATAATAGTTAGATATAGTTAAGGTTAATTTGAATACGGTCTTGCGGTTTTCCAATTCCACTATTGCGGTGTCATTTCCGATTTCTGCTCCACTAAAATCTTAGTCCTCTAGCTAAATTATGGATCACAAATTTGTCATTCAATAGATCTTGACCAATTGGTTAAAGCAGGAACAATCCACCAAATTCCAACAGCAATCGAATACACTTTAAGAAACTGAACGAAGAATCTGACTGGTACAAATGATTTGTCGGATTTACTGATCAGGATTATTTTGAAAGGAATATTGCTAATAGTTTGTCTTAATTAACCAGTATGAATTTTTTCGGAGTCATTTTTTGGATTTATGTAGGCATAATAATCATATGCCTATGGGCTTATTCTATTGAAAAACTATGGCCAACTAGATATAAATATGCTATTGACTAATTTAATACGACTAGCGGAGTCCTCAGAAGTGGCCAAATACACCTTATTTCAGAAAGTGAAATGACAATTACAGCATTTTTCTCAGCACTTTCTGTAAGTATAGGCTGGCCTTCATTATTCATTTATGAACTAATTCATTTACGCCAAAACAAAGGTGCTGTCCGATTTAAAGGGAAGACTGCAACGAAGCCTTTAAAAACTGTATCGAAAAATCCAATTATTACTAGGTTGTTATGATTTTCAGTGAATTAATACCTCTCTCCTGGCCATGCTCTGCTGTCCACCACTATTTAGAACTTGAAGAAGCACAGACACTAAAAAATGAGAAGATCGAGAAGTTTTATCCAACCCCTTACAATGGATTAATCTTCTTTTATTACCGAAGTGATTGCTTGCGGATCAAGACTGCGCTGATGGAGCATAAAATTTCAACCTGTGGTTACCTGCTCTCACCTATGACAAAATCATTAATAATTAAGCACTATGGCTCTTTTGGATTGATTATTGTCTATTTCCAGCCAGGAATATTATATGAGATTCTTAAAATCCCGTTAAATCAATTTACAAATATAGTTGTCAACTTATGCAAATTTCATTCAACTGGATTAAGGAAGGTTCAGAAGGCCATTTTAAGAGCAAATGAAAATGATCAAAGGAAGGAAATAATTGAAGATTTCCTGATCGCCAAAGGATTAAAAGATAGGGATCAAATACAAGCAAGATCAAGCTATCTTCATTTTATGATCGAGCAAAATATAGGTCGAATAACTGTAAACGATTTGTCTAATCATCTTCATATCACTGAACGACACTTGTGCAGGTTATTCCATAAGTATTTTGGTATGTCTCCAAAAAACTACATCAAACTTGTTCGATTTGAAAATACACTCATATCCATTAAAAACAACCCCTCAATTAAATTAACTGAGCTATCGTATGAAATGGGATATTATGATCAATCCCATTTCATAAAAGATTTTACAAAAATATCTGGAGTTAAGCCATTAGCATATGTAAGACAAGCAATTTGAAGAAACTGTTAATATTCATTTTCATAAACCCCTCATAAATTTAAAGATCAAAATAGGATATCCGAATGTCCGATTTTTACAATTTTTTTACCAATGAAATAATTACCTTTTCTTTCTAACCAGGATGCCTGACGTAGTTTAATTTCCATCAAAGACTGAACTAACGGTCTGATGAGCAAATATGTATTAACTAACATTGTGTATCACTTGAACCAATACCTTTCCAGTATGGAAATGATTGATCCTACTAAGGATGAAATAGTGTTGGGCAATGTTGCAATGTCAAAATTCGCCGGTGGAAATAATGAAAACTTAGAAGATAAAGTGATTGTTCAAATGGTGAATATAGCAGAGGAAAGCAGTCTTAAAACCTTAATTAACAGAAGACAGGAAGGTCTTAGGTTCATTGAATATCCGCCTGAAGTCAATATCAACCTTTATCTTCTATTTGCAGCGAATTATGGAGACCATGAGGTAGGCATAAGACGTATTTTTAGGGTGATTGAATTTTTTCAAGGAAAAAAACATTTCAATACAAACAATTCGCCTTTGCCTACTTTGAATGGAGCTGATGACGAGGATAATTATTTTGAAGTGGACATAGATCTTCATACCCTTAGTTTTGAGCAGCTAAACGATCTTTGGGGTTCTTTGGGTGGAAAACAAATTCCTTTCGTTCTGTACCGGGTTAGATTAATTACCTTAAATATGGAATTACCCAAAGGTGGAGGGGGATTAGTTACCGAAATTGAATTAGAAACTCAATCCTGAAGTCGTGATGGGATTCGAAATCAGCTACCAACCGCTTTTTGAACTAAAACTTTTTCATGGGCATGATGTACATCCCTTGAGTAGTAATAATAACGAATTTGAATCCTCGGAACATCAGATAATCATAAATGATCAGACCCTTCAAGAGCGTTATAATTATCGTGATCACTTTGAACTGACTCCAACTAATTCATCAAAGGTTTTAATTGATAATCAACGGTTAGTAGTTAAGGAAACCGTTCATGGGGTAGTGGTATTTACCGAGGTAAAGAAAAGTGGAAACCGTTATATTCCATCTCTCCCCCTGGACCAGAATTTTATTTTGACATTCTCCATAAGAATCAAAAACTTGCTGTTCCCTAATTATAGTGAAGCTGATAGTTTAGTACCTGTTAACGGTCTTTTCAGTTTTTCTAATGCTTCTAACAATTCAGACAATCAAACTGGATTTTTGTATTTGAATAAACCAGGAAACATTTACGTTTCAGGTGAAGATGCCGGAATTAAAATTGGACCCTGGCATGTAGAAAATGTCTCAGCACTTGGACTTCATAGTGCAAGAATTGTCTTGTATAATCCGGTAATAGCTCGTGAATGGATTTTTCAAAAACAACTACAGGATAGTCATTTAATTGAATGTCCGTTAAAGCTTACAGATTTACCTTCAGGGGGGTACTCGCTGGATGTATCCTCAAGCCAAGGAAATTTGAAGTATTCCCGAAGTATAGTTTTAGATCAAGGTGATATTTTATCCAATGCGTATGGGATAATACAAATTTATCATATGAGTGATGGTTCTTTAGGCTCATTATCATTGCTAGATAGTGATAACACCTTACTGCACCCTGTTTACCAGCTGTGGTGGAAGAACCGTAAAACCTTCTGGCGTTACAAATTCAATAAAGAGCAATTGCCAGCTGATCCAGGTTGCGATATAACCTATGAAACACAGAATGGTAACGAGGATAAAAGCACGTTTGTCACTAAAGAAATTCTGCCTCTAACAAATAGGTTAAGAAAAATCTGTTATCAGCCGGATAATGCAACGTTTGATAAGATATTCATGCCCAATCCCTCTTCAAATCTTATCTATCGCGAAGGGACTATTGATTATTCTGATATATATATGGGAAACTTAATGCTATCGCAAAATTAAATACTATGAATACTCCAGGCGTTTATGTGAAAGAAATTTCCAAACTACCACCTTCTGTGGCACCGGTCAATACAGCCATTCCTGCATTTATAGGTTATACTGAGAAGGATACTTTGCCCTCTGGTGATTTGCTCATCAATACTCCAATGCGGATACTGTCTATAAATGAATATACTTTGATGTTTGGAGGCCCTCCTTTTCAGAGTATAGAAGTGCAAGTGGGGCCAAATAAGAGGGAAATAGCAGGCAATACCGAAGAAATACAAGTTGATGTTTTGAAAGCATCCATTAATAGTTACTCCCCGTATCGTATGTATCATGCGTTAAATTTGTATTTCACCAATGGAGGAGGACCTTGTTACGTGATTTCTTCTGGCAAATACAAAGAGAGTGATACTGATTTACTTGAAGACACAGAGCTGCAGGCTGCCCTGGATGCGGTTTCTATGGTCAATGAAGTCACACTTTTGCTGTTCACTGATGTGGAAGATCTTGATGAAACCAGATATTACGGACTCTATGCAGCAGCCCTTGATCAGTGTAATACCTTAAAAGATCGGTTCACAATTATTGACATAAAACGGTCCATCAATGATACAACCAAAACTCCGGTTGAAACAATGAGGGAAAATTTAAGTAGCGATTACCTTAAGTATGGCGCATGCTACTATCCATGGATCAATGCCAATCTGAACTATGCTTATGATGATACAAGCATTACTTTAAAACAACCAGTAGGAACTATCGATGAAAACGGTGATGCAATCGCAAATGATCCTCAAGAGCTGAACGATCAAAATCTCCAACAAATTATAGCTGGGAATTTGGCCAACATTAATGACTTATTTAGATCTGAACTTGATAATGCAATAAACGGACTTCCTGTTCATCTTCCCCCAGCATCAGCAATGGCCGGAATCTATGGCCGAGTAGATAATGACCGGGGTGTTTGGAAAGCCCCAGCTAATGTTACCGTCAATGGCATAGTCAGTTTAACCGACGTAATCAGTGACCTAGAACAAGAGGATCTTAACATACATCCAACTGGAATGTCTGTTAATGCACTTCGTAGTTTCCCCGGGTTGGGAGCTTTAGTGTGGGGGGCACGCACACTGAAAGGAAACAGCAACGAATGGAGATATATCTCCACCAGACGTTTCTTTAATTTCGCTGAGGAATCGATTAAGATGGCTATACAACCTTTTGTATTTGAGCCCAATGACGCCAATACCTGGGGTCGAATAAAAGGTATGATAGAAAGTTTCCTGACTCAGCAGTGGCGTGCCGGAGCATTGGCCGGAGCCATTCCGGAGCAAGCATTCTTTGTGGCAATTGGCTTGGGTCAAACTATGACTTCTGAAGACATTCTCAACGGTATTTTGCGTGTCGAGGTCGGATTGGCTGTGGCCAGACCCGGTGAATTCATCATGCTTGAATTCACTCATATGCTCCAACAAAGTTGAAATAATTAAATTCATCATTATGCCGAATAATCTAAATATTAATCCTTTAACTACATTTTACTTTGATGTTAATCTTGGTCCGGACACTATAAACTTCCAGGAAGTTAGCGGATTGGAAATGAGCCTTGAAAAAGTTGAATACCGCGATGGTGGCCAACCCAATCCCGAGATGAGGATCATTGTGGGTCAAAGAAAATATGCTCCTGTCACGCTGAAACGTGGTGTTTTTCAAGGTGATAATGACTTATTTGAGTGGTTGAATGGCACATCGGAAGATGCTCCGGGAGATGGAACCCCAGCCAGAAGGGATTGTACCATCAATCTCAAAAATAACAACCAGGACAATATTTTTACTTGGCAACTGTATAATGTGCTGCCCACAAAACTGACATTCACCACAATGAATGCTCAGAATAATGAAGTGGGTATTGATACCCTCGAGATTTGCCCAGAAAGAATGACACTTGAAGCTAATGGTTGAGTATAATCCACCTACCGGATTTTATTTCAAGGTTTCATTTGAGCAGATTACTACAGTACCTGTCGATTTCAGATTTCAATCGGTCTCAGGGCTTTCTGCAGAGGTGGTCACTGAAACTTACAAGGAGGGTGGAGAAAACAGATTTGATCATGAATTGGTGGTCAAAACGCAATATCCGGACTTGGTACTTAAAAGAGGTCTATGGGTGTCTGATAACAAAGATGATTCAATTATTGCCAGGGATGTCCAGGAATGGTGTATGCAAATGATGCACAGATTGATGGCACAGCCGACTAACATTGACATCACCCTATTGAATGCTGCAAAAGTTCCATTAAAGCAGTGGACTGTGATGAGAGCATGGCCAAAAAAATGGGAGGTTACTGATTTAAGCGCAGCCTCCAATGAAGTATTGATTGAAACTATACAACTTCATTATGACTGGTTTAAAATGAAATGATATGCCAGTTCACATAGGAAATATCAATTTGAAAGCTGAAATAAGGAGTTCAATAGAGAGGGACACCAATTCGACATATGAAAAACATGATTCTCTTTCCAATGATCAAATAATTTCAGATGTCATAACAAAAACCCATCAACTTAAAATCAAACCCACATCTAAGGAAATATGCAGGAACAGAAGCTCATTAAATTAAAGATTACCGCTTATAGGACCCATAATTTCCTAGATAACGATAAAGTGGATTCCAGTCTATTTGTGGTACAAGTTAATCCGGAGATGTATACACTCGCTTTTCCTATGGAAATTGCCAATGAGAAAAATCAACCGGAGGGTACATCGGCATTTCCAAATCCATGGAGTAAGAATCCTCCACAAGTCTTAAATCTTGAGTTTCTAATGGACAGTACAGGTTCAATTGCGTCAACAGCTAATAATGCAGGAGATATGATGCAATCTGTAAGAAAACAAATAGAATCTTTTAAAAAAACCGCTTACTACATAAAAGGAGAACGGCATGAACCGTACTTTCTATTGATTCAATGGGGCACCTTTTGTTTTCGGTGTCGGATGACCAATATGACGATTAATTACAAACTTTTTTCTCCGGGAGGCGACCCAATCAGAGCGACCATAAATGCTTCTTTTAAAGGAGTAGTTAGTCCATTTGAGATGGAAAGAGGAGCTAATCAAAAATCTCCAGATGTCACTCACTATCGGGCAATAAATGAGGGAGACCGTCTTCCAATTATGTGCAAGAACATTTATGGCAATGAAGCGCTTTACCTGGCAGTAGCCATGACGAATAAGTGGGTAGAATTCAGAAATCCGCGACCAGGCACACCAGTTACTTTTTTACCACTGAATAAATCAAATGAATAACGCTGCAAAAACAATAGGACAAGAAACACTGGGCAAAGTGGAGGTAACTATTGTCGCAAATGGTCAGGAGCTACCTCAACGGGTGGGAGTAATTGGAATTGTAGTCACCACGGAAGTCAACTGCATACCCAAGGCAAAACTATTTGTATTCGATGGAAATCCTGCCAAGCAAGACTTTGAAATAAGCAACGAACCTTGGCTCGTGCCAGGATCTGAATTAGAAATTTATCTGGGATCAATAAACAAAAAAAAATTAGCGTTTAGAGGTGTCGTAGTCAAACACCAGATCACGGTTGGCCATAAAACATCAATTCTTCAAATTGATTGCCGCCATAAAGCTTATCGGATGACACTGAGAAGGCAAAGCAGGGTTTTTAACAAGGTCAAGGATAGTGATCTTGCCAAGGTAATGATTGAAGGTCAGGACTTACAATCTGAAGTGGAAAATACGGTCTATATGCACGAACAGTTAGTTCAATATGATACTTCGGACTGGCATTTTCTGGTTAAACGGATGGAGATGAATGGCTTGCAAATTTTTATCGAAAATGACCGTGTGAAAATCGCTTCGCCTGATTTTAATTATGATGAAGAAAATGCCTTGCGCATACAATATGGAAAAAATATCGTTGAATTTGATGCCGAAATTGAATTGAGGGATCAAATTAAAACCGTTGAAACCATTACCTGGGATCCTGTTCAGCAAAAGCCATTGAGAATAAAGGCTAATGACCCCCAAATTAAATTGAATGGGAATATAAAAATCGAAGAAATTACCTCAGCCAACGGTGCTGAGTCGATCCTCCACCGTCACGGGGGAAATGTTCCCGTGCAAGAACTACAATCGTGGGCCAACGCCAGAATATTAAAAGATCGGTTGTCGAGGACCCAAGGAAGAATACGGATGCTGGGGCATCAACAAATTTTACCTGGACAAATTGCCATTCTTGAAGGTCTTGGGAATCGTATGAATGGGCCTGTTTACATCACCGGATTAAGGCACGAGTTTAAGGAAGGTCAATGGCTTACGGATATCTCATTCGGATTATCTGCTCAATGGGAGTCCAGCAATCTGGAAGCTCAGGCCCCATCGGCTGCTGAACTAGTAGCCGGTGTAAGTGGACTTCAAATTGGTAGGGTATTTCAAGTAACAAGTGAACCGGGGTTTGAAAACCGGATTAAGGTGCGTTTACCGATAGTGGATACCGCGGAAGGCTTTTTATGGGCAAGAATCGCCACCCTTGATGCAGGTCCCAATCGTGGAACTGTTTTTCGACCTGAAATTGATGACGAGGTTATCGTTGGATTCATTAATGACGACCCTCGTGACGGCATAATCTTGGGGATGTTACATAGCAATAAAAGGTGGGCACCCATAAATATAGGTAATGATAATGACCTGAAAGGTTATCAATCAAGATCAGGTCTAAAAGTGTTGTTCAATGATGCTGATAAATCCATCTGCCTGGAAACACCTGGAAATAATCGTATAAAGATTGCGGAAAATAAAGGGATTAGTTTATCTGACGAACATGGAAATAAAGTAGTCATGGATGAACAAGGATTATCATTTGTGAGCAATGGCCAAATTACTATAGACTCAAGAAAAGGTATTATCCAAAAAACAGATGGCAAAATCTCCATCAATTCCAGAAGCAATATGAAGTTGAAAGGGCAACGAATAGATCTCAACTAACCTAAAGATATGAGGAAACCAGCAGCCAGAAGAAATGATGAATTTCTTTGTCCCCTATCATCGGGAACCAGTGCTCACATAAAAGGAGCACTTACAGTTAATCTGTCCTCAAATGTTAGAATTGAAAAAGAACATGTGGCTAGAGTGGGCTCTTCCGGTCGTTGCATGGATGGATCACCGAATCTAGCACAAATGGGATCGAGTTCAGTTTTCATCAACGGTAAATCAGCCTTTAGACAATCAGACAAAATGGCACATGGAGGAGTGGTCATAGGTGGATCAAGGTCTGTATTTATAGGATAATGATTGGAATCATGCTAAACAAATTCAAACCAAACAGCTTCATTGGAAAAGGACTCAGCTTCCCTCCTTCTTTTGACCTGAATACCGGAGATATTCTTATGGTTGAGGGTGTGGAAGAAATTTCCCAAAGCATTCATATTATTTTATCAACTAGACCCAACGAGCGGGCGCTTGAACTTGATTTTGGAGCAAATCTGGAGCAGCTGCTCTTTGAACCATTGGATGTATCCACTATAGCCCTAGCTGAAGACACCATAAGCCGTGCTTTATTGTTTTTTGAACCCAGAATCGAAGTAAACGAAATTACTATTGACTCAGAGGATATCATTGAAGGAAAGATTTCGATCAAAATAGATTTTACCATAATGAGCTCCAATTCGCGATTCAACTTTGTCTACCCTTTCTACCTAAAAGAAGCCACGAATATCACAACCTGATCTAAATACTTCTCATGGCCTGGCAAGTAGGACATCCACTATTGAACGACGGAACCAGTCAATCTCAACGGCTTTCGGATGCCTTACGACCGGAAAATAATCTGGTTGACGGGAGGAATATGGAAAATATACTGAAATTCCTATATGATATATCTGATCAAATTGCTTTCTACGATTTTGACAACCGGTTGGCTGGAGGATGGAAAATCTTCTTTAGTGACCTGGAAGATGATCAGGGGAATTTGACTTCTGAAAGCATTAACAAATTCATAAAGGAAACGGAAAGACGTTCTTACAATAAAGTTTCCATCAGCATTATCCTGGCATTTTTGCACCTGTTCCAATTGCTGCAGAGTGATCTCAATGAACTTACTAAAAAACACCTTGAATTTTATTTTAAAGAGGTCCTTGGATTTAAACCAAAACCTCCGGAAAAAGACCAGGTACATGTAGTATTTAAACTCGCCCCTAACTTTGATCAGTACAAGTTAGTAGCGGGCACGCTATTGAAAGCAGGCGAAGATAGTACTGGAAATCCCTTAACGTATATAACAAACCGAGAGATCATTGTAAACCAGGCAGAATTAGCCGGGGTAAAAACCACGCTCATATCGGAGAATGGACAGGTTTATAAAGCGGAAAAAGCAAATCTTTCAGATGAGGAAGGATTTCATTTACCTGATGCTTCCGTTGCATGGCCCACTTTCGGGGATCCTAAAGTCATGCAATTGTGTGGCGTTGGTTTAGCCATAGCTTCCCCATTGTTGCTGTTGAGGGAAGGCAGAAGATTTATTAATGTGGAAATCCTATTTAATGAATCCTTGGAAGTACTCTCCCAAATAAATCTTAATAACATTCTGTGCTATGGAAGTGGAGAAGAAAACTGGATCCTTTTGGAGAATAGTCAAGCCAACATTGGTGGACAACAACCCCTTCTTTCTCTGGAGCTGTCCATTGATTCAGTCTGTCCAGCGATTGTCAATTATGATGCTCAAAACCTGGAAGGTAATCTTGATACTTCATTTCCTGTCTTAAAATTTATTCCAGATCCCCAAAAAGGTAATTATACCGAATTCAGAGAGCTATCGATAAAAACCATCAAATTGACAGCTGGTGTTTATGAGGATGATGGGATACAGGATGTTCTAATTGAAAATGACAGTGGACTTCTTGATAATACAACAACAATACAACCTTTTGGAGCTAGTCCTGGTGTAGGTTATTCAATGTCCATAGGCAATCGGGAGGTATTCAGTAAACCATTGGATAATCTCAATATACACTTGCACTGGCTGGATCTACCTGATGATTCTGAGGGATTTTACCAATACTATGGTGCAGGAGATCCAAAGAATTATCCATTAAAATACAGGTTAAACGACTGGTATAAAGTAAAAGTATATCTCCTCAAAGATAAAAACTGGATAAACCTGGGATCCTACAAGCTCTTTCAACCAGATTACGGTATATTAAGCGATCGGCAAACTTTAGAATTGAGAAACTTTGGTGAGCTTCCTTTCATAACTCTTCCGGAGTTTGAAGGGTTTAGCCGCAATTTACCACAGGGATTCATCAAGCTAACCTTAATCCAGGATTTTGGTCACTCAATATATCCTGGAATATTTCAGCAAGTCGCTGCCTCTCAAGTACCCACAAAAGTATTTCCCAACGAGCCCTATACTCCCACCTTGAAATCAATTTCTCTAAGCTATAGTGCTACCCAAACCATCCAAGCAAACCGATCCTATACAGACTCACAATTGTTTCATATTTACCCCTTCGGAAGCCAGGAATTGATCCCTTCAAATGAAAAAACAAGCTTCTTACCTGGTATTCCACCGGCTTCGCTGTATCTCGGGATATCGTCCCTTAAACCCCCCGAAAATCTGCACTTACTTTTCCAGTTACTCGAAGGATCTGAGATATTAGAGCCTGGCGCCAACAGGGAGAAAATTGAATGGGATTATCTGACTTATACTGGTTGGAGAAATACCACGCTTGAAGGTACAGAGATCTTTGTCGATACAACCGACAACTTGAAGCGGTCAGGTATTATGGCCATTGGCATAGATAATGACGCATCCAATCAAAACAGACAAATGCCTCTAGGTTTTCATTGGCTCCGCGCGGCCTTTCCTCAAGATCCTGCTGCAGTAGCCAAAACCATAAACATTCACACCCAGGCAATATCTGCTGAATTCAAAGATAGGAATAACGATCCGGATCACCTGCTACGACCCTTGCCAGACAGGCAGATCAACACTCTGGCTGTTCCAAACCCTGCTATTGAGTCTGTCGAACAACCTTATGAATCATTTGATGGCCGGCCATCAGAAAGCAGTGAGTATTTTTATGCCAGGGTCAGTGAGAGTATTCGTCACAAGCATAGAGCAGCCACACACTGGGATGTGGAGAGATTGATCCTCAATCGATTCCCAGATATTTATAAGATAAAGGCCATTCCCCACACAGGCTTTAACAAGCAAGGCTATTATTCGGAATTCAGTCCAGGACAGGTTTCATTAGTGGCCATCCCACAATTGCATGGTCAGAACGTATTAAATCCACTGAAACCAATGGTATCCACAGCCAAAAGAGATGAGATCCGAAATTTTATTCTTCCTTTTACTTCCGCTTTTCTCAATCTAAAAAATGATGGTTTCCATGTGATAAATCCTCGCTTTGAACCAATTCTTCTTCAGTTCAGCGTCGGATTCCTAAAAGGAGTCGATGCGGGATATTACGCTCAAGAACTGAATCATACCCTCGTGAAATACCTTTCACCGTGGGCATTTGAAGAAGGTGAGGACATCCAGTTTGGTGGGAAGATCTACCGCTCTCAACTTTTGGCTTTTATGGAGGGACTGGACTACGTGGACTATGTCACTGATTTTAACATGTTTCATCAGAGTGTAGGTCCTGGATTGGCTGAAATGTGTATTGATATTGATTTCATTGTCAGGGATAGTGAGTTGGGTGTAAAAACAGATGTGGCACTTGCATCTACAGCTGCGTCGATTCTAGTTTCAGCTGATCACCATATAATTAATGTACTTGCACCGGATGAATATCCTTGCATCGAATCTAATATTTGTGATGAAGGCATCGGATGTTGGTATGTAGATATCGATTTTGTAATTACTTAAATAGTATTATCATGATTTGCACTAAAAATGAGATGTACGAGGCTTTTCAGAACGGTAAGAAACCAGACCAAGACGATTTCAAATGCTTGATCGATTCACATATCCATAAAAGGGAAGATGGTTTATTCCTTGATGACCAAGGGAACTTAGGCATTGGAACCGATAGCCCTGACGGAAAGATTCATATCAAGAAAACCAGCAATTTTAGTGATCCAGGAATTCTGTTCGAAGCTGGATTAGCGGACATAGCAGTAATTGAAAATCAAAAACTACAATTTGGTCATAGAAAACAGGATGGTGAATTTATCGAAAGGATGCAAATTGACGGTAACGGAAATATTGGTATAGGTATCAATCAGCCTTCCCATCTTCTGGAGGTGAATGGATCGGTTAAAATTGGAACGCCAGGCAACGGCAATACACTTTTACTTTTTAATAGTAACCGGAGTTGGGCCTTCAAAGAGCAAAGAACTGGTAGTAATGCGCAAAGTACCGCTTTAATTTTGGAAAGTATTGGGGGGGGAGGGAATAAAGACTTTATTATTAAGACCCTTGCTACGGGTGGAGTTGTCATTGGTGAAGAAGTGAAAACTTCAACAGCCAAACTCCATGTGGATGGAGTTGCAAAAAAGACCGGTGGAGGGGAGTGGGAAGATACTTCTTCTGATAAGAGAGTAAAAAAGAATATTCAAGATTTTAAATTGGGGTTATCAGAAATAAAATCCCTTAGACCCATCACCTACCAATTTAACGGAAAGGCAGGGACTCCGAATGATGGAAAAACCTATACGGGCTTTGTGGCACAAGAGGTTAACAAAGTTTGTCCGTCGATGGTAAAGACATATCAGGCAAAGTTGAATAAATCGGATAAGTCCGATACTGAGCTACATAGCCTAGATGTTTCCGAATTAAAATATATGCTACTAAATGCTATTGTAGAACTAGACAAAAGACTATTAAAGCTTGAAAAAAGAAGAAGTTAACCAAATCCTATATTATAGATGGAAAAGATAAAATTGCTGTTGTCATTGGACGAATTAAATCTCATATTCTCATCCTTGGGAAAAGAACCGTATGTCCAGGTATTTGATCTGATCCATAAAATACATGATCAAACGAAATGCCAATTGCAAGAAACCGAGAATGGACAGCAAAAAATCATAACAAATCCTGCCTTAGAAGTTGATCAGAATCAAAATAAATGAACAGTTCTTCAACCATCTCCGATCAACCATATGCTCCTACCCTGGATGCGGCCTACTTACGTGAAGAGGCCCGTCGACGCATCGAGAAGCTAGCCAGCGAGATATGGACAGATTACAATAGCCATGATCCCGGGATCACTATTCTTGAGGTATTGGCTTATGCCATTACTGACTTGGGCTTGCGCACACGTCTGGAAATTCCGGATCTCATCGAAGGCGTTGAGGAAAAACCGTTTCTAACCGCTAGGGAGGTGCTACCAACTCAGCCATACACCTCCAATGATCTTCGGAAGATATTAATCGACCTTCCATGGATTAGAAATGGCTGGATCAACCCACAACCCAGCTCAATTCAGGGATTGTATTCGGTACTGGTTGATCTTGAACCATTGTCAATTAGTAATGAACTTGATCTGGATCTTAATATAAATTGGATCAGTGATGAACTTAGACTTTCATCTGCCAATGTCACTTTTTACGTTGTCTTTCCTAATTGGGATTCCCTGGATCTTGTCTGGATGGCCGGGCAAAACCTCAATGCTATTGTGGTAAACGAGATAGAAAAGACTGAGGATCCCGAAAAGGAGGTTTACGCTCAATACTTCTTGAAAGCAGATCTTACCTTTGGTTCCGGAAATAATACCATTACCGTTACTGACCAGGGATTTTGGGTGCGGTTACCTATAGGCGTAGATAAAAATGATCTGAACCTGGATCAGGAATTCCGGGATATGCTGGAAGCATATGCGGAGGCCAGTGATGGACTCCGTTTGTTCCAGACACATCAAATCCGGGCCCGTGAAAGAGTAACTCGACTAGCAGAATTGAAAAAATATCTCATGGATTACCGCAACCTTTGTGAAGATTGGGAATCCGTGAGTACTACACGTGTACAGCAAATCGGTATCCAAATAGCTACACTGGAATTGAAAGCAGATGCCAATCCTGAAGAAGTATCCGCCAGGATATTGACCCTGATTGATCAGTTCATAGATCCAAACATTCCCAGATCAACATTTAAGGATCTATTGGAATCAGGCAGCTCGGCCGAGGAGATCTTCAATGGTCCATTATTGGAGACCGGATTCATTACTGATGAGGCTTTGAATCCGTTGGAAAGAGAAAATAAGATCTACACCTCCGATATCATTCGCATCATTATGCAGCAACCGGAGGTGATAGGCGTAGAAGGCCTCACTTTGGATCATTTCATAGAACGTATTCACACCGCTTCCGGGGTTATCAATTGCCTTCAACTTCGAAATCCGCAACTATATAAGCCCAGACTCAGTATAAAGGATTCCTATATTAAGGTGGTTAAAAGCGGAATTCAGGTGCCCAATGATTGGATAGAGGTGACAGGGAGATGGCACGAATTGCTACAGATTTATAACCAAAATATAAACAGTGGAGAAGGTGACCTGCCCGTACCTTCAGGTGATCCTGAGCTGGACCTCGAGAGATTTCATTCCATCCAACACGATTTTCCCCGCACCTATGGCCTTCTTGAAGGGGGAGTAACGAAAGGCGCTACGCCCCTGCGTAAAGCACAGGCCAAACAACTGAAGGCTTACCTCCTTTTTTTTGAACAACTTCTGGCCAATTACTGCAGCCAGCTAGCCCAACTTCAAACACTGTTTTCAGTGCAGGAAAACGTCGACGGGACCTATTTCAATCAACCCCTTTACGATGTGCCTGTTGTAAAAAACATCTACCTGGAATTCGCCCAAGGGAGCGAGACCTGGGAACAATTTAAACAAAGAGACAACCACTATAGAATAACACTTGATAACGCCAGTGAAGATCAAATGACTTTCCTGAATCGCCGTAACCAGTTTGTGGATCACCTACTGGCCCGGTTTGGTGAAGCTTTTACCGACTATTCGCAATGGAAATTCTATCGCAACGGAGGTACTATACCACCCGATTTGATCGGTACTAAGCTGTTCTTTTTAAACAACTTTCCTACTTTGAGTAGTCAAAGGACCAAAGCCTTTAATTATACTGCAACACTCATAGATGATACAAACAATAGCATTCCCGATATTTGGGATACGGGAAATGTTTCAGGATTTGAAAAACGGGTTGCCGCTTTGCTGGGCATAATAAACTTTAATCGACGTAGCCTGGCTTCTGTTGATTTAGCAGAAGAAGGTATGCACCTCATTGAACATGTACTACTAAGACCTATAGAAGGGACAACCAACCAATTGGAACCCATGCAATTTACAGAGGCAGGTAATACCTCCTTTATAGAAGATACCTATTCCTACCAGGTGACTGTGTTCTTGCCCACCTGGGCTGGTAATTTTGAGGATGCTGAATATCGCAGTGTAGCAGAAAATACATTAAGAGAAGAGCTACCAGCGTATATCTTTCCATGGCTCTACTGGGTAAACCTGGATGAGAATGAGGCCGTTCCGCAAGAATTCATTGATTTTGAAGAAAGTTACCAGGCCTGGTTAGAAAATTACATTAATCCAAGCAGGGCAGCATCTCAGGATGAATTGGTGCTTAGAATACAACAACTGATTAATTCCGATAACGTAATTCCTGCCTTTCAGTATCAGGCATTTTCATTAAATGAAACCTAGACGGATCATGAGTACCCAGGATCATTTTATTAATAATCATGCAATCGAACTGACAGTGTCCAGCTCAGAAAATGTAATGAAAATCCGTCAAAGATTTGAGCAAATTCTAAAGGAAGAGGTATTCCCCCAGCTTGAACCCATACTTGATCGATTGGCCGGACCAGACGAATGGCTTGAGTTGGATGAGTTGGACGTGGATCTGGGCGTCCTTAATCCAAGGGAACCCGATAATGCTGCCTGGATAGAAAAAGCCGTTCTCAGATACCGTAAGGCTTTTGACGAACAAGTCAGGACTTCCAGGATCAAAAAGAAGGACAAAAAGACCAAGATCCTTGAACTACTGAGATTTTTTTTGAGATATGGTAGTTATCCCTGGTGGGCACGGAATATAGATCTGGAAAAGGTCCTTCAAAAGCAAAAGCCGTTTATGGCAAATGAGATTATTTCCTTATTAGCAGATGATAACACGCGTATTAGATGGATATCGCAGTTTTCAAATGAGACGCAGGAAATACTTTATAGAGCAATTAATGGTGGGAGGACTCCGGAGATATCGATCAAACAATTATCTGTGAATTTTCCTGACATCCCAGTGACATTTTTGAAAAAAATATACTGGGAAACTCTATGGGAAACCAGTATCCGAAAGCCGCATGATTCTTCTACAATATGGTTAGACCTCCTTTTTCAAAAAATTCTGGTCAATCCAACTCAAGAAGGGGTTACTGAAAGACTAATAGAGGACCCGGTATTAAAGCAATTGAAAAAACACACTGAGCGCCCGTTTGAGACCGTTAGAATCAAATCACAACAAGAGAAAATCGTAGCACCACTATCCGGGATAGTGATCATCCATCCTTTTTTGCCTGCCTTTTTCGAACGGATAAAACTGGTGGTCGACGGACAATTCACCGGGGAGAAAAGCCAGGAGCGAGCTATTCACTGCTTGTATTTTCTGGCTACAGGTCTCCAGTATCCTGCCGAACAAGAGACCGTATTATTAAAGATTCTTTGCGGGCTGGACCAGGAATACCCGATCGAAAAAGAATTGGAACTCACTGAAAATGAAAGAGGAGAAACAACATTATTATTGGAGGAGATCATTTATCATTGGGGAGTTCTTGCTGGCACTAGTCCAGATGAACTACGAGGTAGTTTTTTCATGCGGGATGGCCTGTTACATAAAGTGGATTCGGAATGGCGCTTGAAAGTGGAGGGAAAGTCATATGATGTTTTGTTGAATAATTTGCCTTGGGGAATCTCACCGATCATGCACTCTTGGATGAAGGAGATGGTCTGGGTAGAGTGGGGATAATCAGTTCTTGATAGGAAAAGTGGAGAAACAAAAAATAAGGCGTAGAAATTGTACAGCAAAGGGAATGGATCCTCGTGAAAGGAGGATTTATGCTAAACATAATGATGTTCGAAAGAGTACCAATGAACTAGATGCTCCTTTTATTTCGCCCAAACATTACTCTGATGTCCCAACAAGTTTAACGGTTAATCAGCCAGGTGATAAATATGAAAAGGAAGCTGATCAGATGGCTGATTACGTCACTCGTAAACCATCAATGATCTCGGAGCCTCCAATGATCAGTCAGAAAAATGGGGGGCATTACCAGGTGAGGCGCATGTGCACGAGTTGCCAGCAAGAAGGTCAACGACCACAACACCAAGATCCTCATCAGGTCGAACAAATCACTACCGCTGGAACTCCTTTACCTTCCGAAGTGATCGTACAAAGGAAATGTGACCATGAAATAAACAAAAAATGGACTGGCATAGGTACCGATTTTGTTTCGACAGAAATTGACAGACGACTTCAGAACCGGATCGGGTATGGTAATCCTGTAACGGGGAATCTGCGCGAAAAGATGGAAATGGCTTTTAGTGCTGATTTTCGAAAAATCCGTATTCACACTGATTCTGAGGCAGCCTTTCTTTGTCAGCAGCTAAATGCACAGGCTTTCACTTTTGGAAGTGATATTTTCTTTGATTCTGGAAAGTTCGACCCTGGTTCGATAAGTGGTTTAAATCTGATTGCACACGAATTCACCCATGTGTGCCAAAATAGAGAATTTCAGCTGTCAAAAGAATTTTTATCCGAGGGAAAAGGAAAGAGAAAACTGGAAAAGGACAAGATTAATTCCGAAGGGGCGGCTTCAGATATAGAAAATCCCCCGGTCACTACGACACAAATGGCAGTTGACGACGTGGTATCTGGCCCACCTGTCATTGAAGTTCCTGGGAACCTTCTTACCTCTGAGTCGTCGACTCAGATCACAGGGGAGAAAGACGACACGATGCCTGGGCAAAAAGTGACCGTCGTGGAACCTACCAGCACCGAGGAAGATGAATTATACCAAAAAGTAATAAATGAATTAGGAGAAAAATCAAAACAGCAACAAGAGCCACATAAGCAGAAGGGCGCAAAAGAGAAAGTTATGGAGATTCCGCCCAAGGCAAAGATCGCCAATGAAAAATCCAGAAAAACCAAGGCAACTGCAATACTCGATGCAGCTAATGAAGAGGGTGATAGGACCTTTACTCGGGAAGGGTTTGTAAAACTTTTTGGAGAAAAAGTGGATAAAGTCGCCAAGGCCTTACCAACTAATAAAGAGCAGAACAGGAGGATTGATCAAGGAACGCTAATGGGCGCCGCCATTGATGCTGCGAGTCGTGTCGCCAAAGTAGAATTGAAAAAGGAAACAGCCCCGTTGAAACTAGAAGAGAACTTAAGTAGGGAAGAATATCTAAGACAGGAACAGGCAAGGGGGGAGAAGATCGTTCCCGGGCCTACTTCTCCCTATCCTGCTGGACCTCGACCGGTGATTAGTAATCCTGCTGATGCAAATCCAAAACCCAAGTCAGATGAGGAAATTGCCTTAGAAAAAGAAAGTCAGGAACTCGACGATTATTTTGCAAAACAGGAATATGAGGTAAAGGAAGAGAATTTGTTCTTGGATATTTCGAGAGAAAAAGATTTTGATGATGCGGTCAAAACAAAACGTCAAGCCCAGGAAGAGACCAGAAAAGTACCTGAGCAATATCGCTCAATAGAAGCTCCTGCTTTGATCGAGTCACAGGTTAAAATAGATGAGAGCCTAAATAGCAGTTTGGGGAAGATGCATAGTGCCCGAAAGGGACGCTTCAAAGACATCCAGGATAGTCAGCAATTAGCCGAAATCAACTCCGAAACCAGGAAAGAGCGCATATTTAGGGAATTCCAGGAAATATACGATGGAACCAAAGCTGACGTTGATAGAGCTTTGTGTCCATTGAATAGTATTGATGAAAGGTTTGCTGATTTCGTTAAGGCAGAAGAAGCAGAATTCAGTCGATCTGTGAAGGTTGATTTGCAATACATCTGCCCATGTTGCGACGACATAGCTATTTGCGACACAAGTGATTGGAGAGAGATAACTGCAGCTAATGACATCATCAGAGAGATGCGTAGCTTAATGAACCAAGATGGTATAGATGACAGTACACAAAAAGAAATAAATGGGATCATTCGGGAAAGAGGTTTGAGTAATAATGTGCCGAGATTTGGAGGGGTATATCAGGTTTATTGGAAATACAGATCGAAGGCCTATGATACTGTGCAGGAATGTCATTTTGAAATCATGTTTCATAATAAAAAAGAGAGCTTTATTGAACGGGTAAAAGCCGGGGTGAACGTATTCGCTTTTGAAGTGGTGAATGCCCTTAATGAGGCTAAAGCATGTATCAAAGCTGGGGAAGAGAAAGCTCGCAAGAAGTATGAATGTCTGAGTGATGTGGATAAAGTGGATAAAGAGGAAGGCCACATTGCCTTTGAATCCATTAAGGGACAGTTTGAAAATCTTAAGGACCTGGTAAACGATCAGCACGACGAAGTGATCAATTCAATGGCTCGTATCTATACGACCAGCGTCAATAAGTTAAGGGACGAATACGAGAGGCTTAAAAAAGAGAACGAAACCACGTGGCTAGAAGCTGCCTGGAACAAGGTGAAGGCCGTTGTTAAAGCCATTATAAATTTTGCCCGGCGAATAGTTAAGTTGTTGGGTCGTTTGGTCTATCTGGTTGGCGATATCATTGCCAGCCCCGGTAGTTTCTTTGATAATTTAATTGAGGGGGTCACTCAAGGATTCTCCACTTTCATCAAAGATTTAGATACCTTCCTGTCCAAGGCTTTTTTCACCTGGATTAGGGGATCCAGTGGAATTGCTATCGACATCCCAAAGACCTGGAATCCTAAGGGAATTTTCAAGTTGTTTACTCAACTTTTGAATTTGGATACTGAAACAATATGGCTAAGAGTCAGTGAAAAGTTTGGAAATACAGTAGCTGATGCTTTTAGAAAAGGAGAAAAAATAACTCAAAAGGGATTAGAGGTCTTTGGAATTGTGAGGCGTGATGGCCTGGCTGGCATCTGGGAATATGTGAAAGATTCCATAGGCAATGTCTTAACCGAAACCCTGGAAATGATCAAGGAGACGGTGCTATATGCGGCTATTAAGAAAATCATTACTGAAATAGGCAAATTACTCATACCGGGTGGAGGATTTCTGGCAATTGCTGAGAAGATTGTGCGGTTGCTTCAATTCATATTCGATGCCAGGGACAAGATATTGGATATGATCGAGGCATTTCTGGATTCGGTTGAAATGGCAGTAAAAGGAAATATACCAGCTATTATTTCGCGAATAACCGATGCTTTGACCCAATTTATCACCTTAGCTATTGATTTTCTAGTTGCATTCTTTGGTTTAAGAAGCTTGAAAGAAAAGGTGCAGCGCTTTATCGACAGAATGAAAAAACCTATCATTCGGGGAATCGACTGGCTTCTCGATAAACTGGCACCCATCATTAGAAAAATTTTCCGGCTCAAAGAGGACGGTAAATCGAAGGAAGAAGAATCGGAAACAGAGGAAGAAGGACGCAAGATAGGTGATACAGAGGTAGGCAAGAAAATCCATTTCCGGGTAGATGGAGAAAGACACCAATTGTGGATAGACACCACGGGACCTGGGGTAAAGATAATGCTACGAAGTATTCCAATGACTGTGGAAAAGAAACTGGATGAATGGGAAAGCCGGATGGGTGAGTTAGACGAAGAAAGGAGGAAGCAAGCTTATGGTTTGATCCGTCAGGCTCGAAATCAGTACAATGAGACCAAAAGGTTAGGGGCAAGTGCGGAGAAAGAAATGGAAGATTTGAATTCCAAAAACAGTGAGCAAGAATTTAATGAAGCCAAAAAGGCGGACGATCGCGTGGAAGCCAAAGAGGAAGTGCTGGGCACGACCTTGAGGCAGTTGTTTGAGGTTTTTGGAGAGGAAGAAATAAATCTTCTTGAAATGGAGGTAAAGAAAATGAAGACCGAAGTTGAAAAAATAATTAATGGGCAAGAAATTGTTGATTCTAATAATAAGCCTCCTCTTCCCTTAGCATACTTTTATAGCCCTAAAGCAGGTATTCCTACTAAGATAGTTCGGCGTCGCAAATGGAAAAAATATATGCCCGCATTAACAATTGATAAAAGTTCTAGGAGGATTCTTTACGGATTTGAAGGATCTCAGGAAGATATTGAAAACTTGCCTAAAACACCAGAAGCCACATATGGCCCTAAAACAGATAAAGGATTTGGAACGTGGATGTCAATTTGCCCTTTAACCGCTAACAGACATAAAGGTTCCGATACATCCAATGCAGAAAAGAATGAAACCTGGGATGCGCTTAAATGGAGAATAGATCCAGCAGGGGGTAGTAGAAGTTTCTACGTACGAGGACATCTATTGAGTGAAAAATTAAGTGGTCCGGGTATCTGGATCAACCTAACTCCAATTACCCAAATTGCCAATTCAAGGCATGAGATATTGGTGGAAAGTCCAATAAAGAATCTATTAAGAAGACCTGATCAAAGAACAGGAAGGTACCGAGCCATTGAATATGAGGTTAAAGCGATTTACAACCATCCTTCCAATTCTTCGATAAAAAATGAGGTAATTCAAGATACCGAAATGGATATAGAGGAGAAAAGACGGTTGATCTGGATTTTAGAAGCAGAGGACCATATTCCCTCAAAACTAACGTTTGATGTCACGGTTTATGAATTTGATCCTGATAGTGGAAAATATGTTAACGAATACAAATTACAAACACCTTCTATCGAAAATGATAGAGAAAATATTAATACGTATGTTGTATTGGGAGTTGGAACTTGAATTAATAAGAATAATCAGATGGCAACATCCACATCCACCCTTTATTGGCAGCTCCTTCAAAAAGAGATGGACTATATCGAAGGCACCGTCAAGAACCTGGACGATATCATCAATAAGACCAAGAACTTTACATTTTTGATTTGGGGCGGCAGTTTGCTTCTTTTGACTCAGAATTTTCCTGATGACGGTCCGGTCCCCTTGAAAATAGTCCTTTTGTTGACCGGTGTGATTCCTTTGCTTTTCTGGGCAGTGGATTATCGATGGCGAAGACATTTGATATTTTGCGCACAGCGTAAGGAGATCATATCAGATTTTATTAATAGTTCCGATTTTGAAGAGCTGATTGCCCAAGGTAAAGACCTACCTGCGAAGGGCAGATTCCCTTTTTATGATCCGATCGGAAGTATTTACACTCAAAAGAACTTCGAAAAGAAGAAGAAAGATTTGAAGACTCTGCCAGGAAACATAAAGGATGGTGAATTAGAATTGAAGTTAGATTACTCCGCTCGCTATTTAATTGACGATAAAAAGATCCACTTCTTCAAGGTTGTTTTTCACAAAGACGCTCCTTTCTATTATGGGGCCTTAGTGTTGTTGTCTATTTTGTTTGGAATTATGACTCCCGGATAATAATACCGATCGTAAGTACCTTTGGCCATGTTTATCGAAACCTCTCTTCAGCCCTACCATCTATACTTAGGTTTTTTTGAATCCTATCTGAGGGTGCAGTTCCAAGAGGACAAATATTCTGATGGCTCCACAGAACTCTTAAGTTTATATGAAGAGCTGCAAAAGCAAATCCAACCTTATTTTCCAAATCAGGAGATCTCTCAAACCGAATTATTCCTGATTACCCTATCTCTTATCCCGCATTTGGATCCTGTTCGACTTGATCGTCTTTTTGCGGAACTTCTTGGGGAAGGCAATTTTCCACAGCTTGGGGGAGTGCGTGGCAAACAGCATCGAGGCATCTTACCCACTGGAGAAATGGCCTTGTTCCTCTTGGCAAAAGACGACCCTGAACAACGGGTGAAAGTTCATCAAAGCAATCTCTCTCACCATAGTTGGCTCTTCCGAGATCATATTCTTGATCTCGAACCTCCCTTACCCGGTGAACCGCGCCTTAGTGGTAAGCTTCTCTTGTATCCCGAATATGTGGAGTTGTTCACTACCGGAGAAGTGAGTCCGCCAAGGTTTAGTATCGATTTTCCCGCTCAACATATCACCACCAAACAAGAATGGCAGGACCTGATACTACATTCGCATACTCATCAACAAGTGCATGACGTGGAAGCCTGGCTACGATACGGTAAAAGCCTGCTCACAGAATGGAACTTAGACAAACAAGTAAAACCAGGGTATCGAGTACTATTCTACGGTCCACCAGGAACGGGTAAAACACTAACTGCCACACTGCTTGGTAAGTCAACTGCAGGAAAAGTGTTTAGAATAGACCTATCGATGATAGTTTCCAAATACGTTGGCGAAACGGAAAAAAACCTGGCCAGGATATTCGACAAATCCGAAAATAAGAACTGGATACTCTTTTTCGATGAAGCCGATGCTTTGTTTGGCAAACGTACAGGTGTTCGTGATGCTCACGACCGCTATGCCAATCAGGAAATCGCCTATTTATTGCAACGGGTAGAAGAATATGATGGACTGGTGATCCTTGCCTCCAATATGAAGGAAAATATCGATAAAGCCTTCTTACGTCGCCTTCAGGCCATCGTGTTTTTTCCAGTACCCGGGCCAAATCAGCGTCTGCGTATCTGGGAAAATACGATTCCTAAAGAGGTGTCGCTTGCAGAGGAAGTAGATCTTGAACGAATTGCCGGTCAATATGAATTAACTGGAGCCGATATCGTCAATATTGTACACTATTGCTGCCTGAAAGCTAGGAATGAGAACACAAATAAAATTACTTGGAGTAACTTACAGAAAGGGATCCAACGCGAGTTGATCAAACTGGGTAAGAAGTAGGGGTTTCATATGTTTGATAAAATAGACCAACATAAAAATGAAAAAGGACGACTATTTACTTGGCATTGGTCAAACCTTCTTCGACTTAGATGGCAAATTATTTGTTCAGTTATTGTAGGTATAGCTGTGCCAGTAGTAGCTTTGTCTCCGAGAATAGGGCACATCTTTAATAACCTTGGAGATCATGGCTTGTACATGACTTTTCTTTTGGGAATTGCTTCAATACTGGCTTTAGTAGGATCGATTACATTTGGCTTTCTACTTCATTACATTCAGTCGGTATCGAACGAGAAATACCAGATGTACTTCCGTTTTAAGGACTGTGTAAAGGAATTACGAAACTTCCTAGATGGCCTATATGAAACAGGAGTCATTGACGAGGAATATGATTATCACCTAGGCCTCTTAAGGGATATAACAATAAAAGATTTTCCATTGCCCTATTTCAATGAGAGAGTGGAACCACTGATCGAATTTATAACAGTGGATCAAAAGGAAGCTCTTGAAGAGCTTGGGGAGTTCGGTAGGGTACTTCGTGGTGTAGCCTACAGTGTAAAAAATCTAGAGGAAATGGTTGGTAGTCTGTTTGAGAACTTCATAAAGCAAGTCCTTGTAAAAAGAATGGTTGACCCCGTGATAAAAACCTTCTGGACTCTTGCAGTTGTTGTACTAACAGTTCTATTATCATCACTTTACTTTGATCATTTACCTCGGACCGTAGCATGGGGCATTGGATTAGCGCTTGGATTTATGACATTCTTACTCTTAGTTGAGATAGCGATGATTGTGAGAAGAGAGACTAGAGAATACTATGAGTACAGCGCATCAGAAGATAAAGATACAGACGGGAAGGAGAGTGGCTAACATGCGCATAAGGTTAGACAAACTACTCCTTGTGCTCGCGGATAGCTTCTGATGAGGGTAAACTCAAACACATAGCTATTAAATTAAAATTAACTAAGCCCAACGATGTATAAACCGTCATTAAAACGAACACCAATACGGAAACGTTATACTAAAATCTAAATTAAGAAATGCACACTTTAGAATTTCTAATCGAATTACTAGACAAGCTAATTTGGCCGTTGACTCTGTTCATTCTGATATTTATGTAAGAAAACCACTTAATGAATTATTGCCGTTCCTTAAAAAAGCTAGGAATTGTATGGTGGTGTCCTACAATTTCTTCAACACCTCATCCTGATATTCATCCAACTTACTCCTGCGCAAATTGTCTAAATAAGCCTGCGTAGTACTTATCCTCTTATGCCCTAACATTTGGGATATAGCGGTAACCGGAATGCCCAGATCATCAGCACTGGAGGCAAAACTGTGCCTGCTTACGTAGCTAGTAAGATGCTCATCTATTCCGGCCAATTCAGCGATCTTCTTTAGATTATCATTATAGCGTTTGCGCGCCCACTTAATGTCTTTATAAATCAAGACGGGATCGGTTCTCTTTATGATAGGCAAAAGGTAGTCGTCATTAGATTTTCCTTTAATAAGCGGATCAATAATAGGCTTCAGGCTTTCATGTATTTTAATATCATACTGCTCATTAGTCTTTTGTCGTTGGTATTTTACCCGCCCATCCACAATATTAGATTTCTTTAAATGAGCCAGATCCGTATAGGGCATACCATTTAAATAGAAACTCATAAAAAAGATATTTCTGTCTCTATTGAGAGAAGTACCATCTTCCAATTCCACAGCTTGGATCTTCTGCAAAGTTTCAATAGTAATGGCTCTTTTTCGAGGTTTCCCATTTCGAATAGTATAGTCTTTAAACGGATAGCCTTCTGGATCCGCAAATCCCGCTTTAATGGCCTTGTTATAAATGGCCCGAATAGTCCTCATGTAAACAGCCAAGCCCCCAAGCAAATTTCCTTTTGACAAATGCCATACTTCCAATCGGTTTAAGAAGTCCAGATTAAGCGCATCAAAAGTAAGGTCCCGTTGCTTGTTAAACTTTCTTACTACCGCCAAGGCATCAGCATAGCTACGTGCTGTACCGATACGCTGGGCTTTTATCAGATCCTGGATCAGTTTAACTGTGAACTTTGTAAAAGTGGTGTTTCCCAGCCGTCCTAGAAGACGGTCCTTTAGTTGTTTTACTGTGATATAGGGCAACTCACCTTTATCTTCTAGCCTGGCGATGGTATCGATCATACCCGCTTTCTTCTTAACCAGCAGGTTATTCAGTCTGGCAGGCGATTCAGCGCCTCTATAACCGGAGCGTATTTTACGATTGCGGTTATCCCAGTCTTTCTTCTTTACCGCATATCCTGTAGTCATGGCCGTGGTCTTGCGATTATGCGTTAACCTAAAAATTATGGGAAAAGTATTATCTTGTTTTGGTCTTCTGGTATCCAGCGATATGACAATATGAGTAGGCATGATTTTTAAATTTGCACGCAATTTGCACGCAAAATATGGTCTAATATAGTATTATAGAAATAAATAAAAAATATAAAGCACTGATTATTAATTAAATATATAAATATTGATTCATATTAATTCAAAAAAATACTGACTCATAATCAGGTGGCCGCTGGTTCGAGCCCAGCAGGGCCCACAGTTGCCCCGACTATTGTCGGGGCTTTTTTGTTGCTGTAAAGGGCGAGAAGCCTGCCCTGAGGTAGCCTGCCCCGAGGTAGCCTGCCCCGAGCTAGCCCGCCCCGAGCGTAGCGAAGGGGAAGGGGAAGCGACAAAGGGGAGCCCAGCAGGGCCCACAAAAATAGCGCCAGTGCGAAGGATCGAGATCCGAAGTGCTGGCGCTATTTTACTTCAAGACTCGTGCTCATCCTCGCTAATGGCAAAATATGCAGACTTGGGCGAGGTAGCCCGCCCCGACCCCTAGCGTAGGGAAGGGGAGCCCAGCCTTTGTCCGCCGAAGTGTTAACGAAGGCGAAAGGACCCACAAAAACAGCACGAGCGCGAGGACCAGGTCCGAGTCGCTAGTGCTTTCTGTGTTTATACTTATTTGGGCGAGACCTGCCCCGATGAATGAAATGAAATCGTGTCATACATTTTATGGTTATATGCGCACAAATTTCAGGTATTCACTGCTGGGCAAAAAAATTCCAACCTTCTATGTAGTTACCAAGAAACTTTAAGGGGTTGCCAAAGTAAATTTTTGGCAACCCCCAATTTTATATTAAATATCCGGATCGGCAGGCGTATTGGGATTGTTCTCTCTCTCTATGGTAGGATATGGGTAGAAGTTCCTATTTCTTTCATTGGTGGTGTTAGCTTCCAATGGAACTTGAAAATTAGGATGGATCCTGCGGCTATCTTCCAATCGCATTCCCGTTAGAAACATCTCAATAGATCGATTTCTATATATTTCTTCCAAAATATCCACTTGATTGTTGACATCTCCTGTCCATGCTCCCAGATTAGCATTGACCCCTATGGGGTCGTTGTTTTTTTGCCTTACCAAATTCAATTGGGTAACAGCATCGCTTAATTGATTTTGGCGGGCATATGCTTCGGCCTTAATCAATAGCATTTCCCCATACACATAAATTGGGATAGGTGAGGTGCCATCCCCAAAGAAACCCAGCATTTCACTCAGAGGTTGGCCACCTGCATCAGCATTGGCCGTGCCTGCATCTGCCCCCAAATAGAAATTTACTCGACCATCTCCGGCCTCCGGTATAAGTGCTCCCGTTAAACCAAAATTAGTCTGTGGGTTTAAGTCAGCAGAATTAACCGTGCGATTCCAGATAGGGTTTTGATTGTTGGCGTCATAAACCCAGAATGAATTTTCCGGGATACTGCTATCATTTATTACTGCATCTGCTGCGGCAATGGCTTCCGCATAATTTCCTGCCAATAAATGATATCTGGAGAGGAAAGCACTAATACTTTTCACCAGGTTTATGTCCAACCACAACACAGTGGAGTTAAATTCATCTGAAGGAGGCACAGATCCAAGTATGGTATTGGCCTCTTCCAGTAGTGCAATGCACTCCGCTAGCACGGAAGCTCGGTCATTAAATGGTGCAGCACCATCTGCCGAATTATCAATAGGTACCTGCTCAAACATCTGTATCAGATATCCTAAGGTCATTGCTTTAAAAAAGTTGCCATATGCCAGAAGTCCACTGCGGGTTCCATCTGTTAATTCCACCGTATTGGCCCCCGCTATCAGGGACTCCGCCATTCCTTTGGCCCGCAGCAGCGTTACCCATGGATTTGTGATTCCACCACTTTCTCCAGGTAGTTCAGCGCCACCTCTCGCCAACTCGTTGATGTTTAAGAAAGTATTGGTTACTCCAAGCTCTCTGGTGGTGATTCCTGGAGCTTCAATGACTTGTCTTAATGCCGTTACGGAATAGTATTGTCTGATTCCAATGGCCAGAGCAAAAAGTCCGTCTTTTGTACCTAAAACCACATCTTCGGTGGGATTGTTGGGATTTTCAAACTCAGTTTCACAAGCAGGGAACAAAGAACTGCCTATCAGCAAAACCATTATTAAATTATATTTTATTGCTTTTTTCATCTTTCTATTAGTTTAGCCTGAACTTAAAGTGTTGCTGTTACTGCTAATTTAACCACACTAGGTAGGGGTATCAGACCCATTACACCTCCTCTGGAGCCGTTATTTTGTGCGTCCATGTTTACTTCCGGATCGTAACTTGAAAAATCGTCAATAGAAAACAGGTTGCGCCCTGATAAGGTGAACTTGAGGGTATTAACTCCTTTGAAAGGGTTGGGCCAATTATAGGCAACGGCCACTTCCCGAAGCTTAATGAAAGAGCCGTCCTCGATGTAGGATTCAGCTATTCCAAATTTAGCTGCGCCAGTGCCACGAACTTCCTCCCCTCTTAGCTCCGCCGCCTCTTGAGGGCCACCTCCAAATCTAAAGAACATCCTGGAATCCCAACTGAGAATGTCGTACCCCTGAACCGCGTCAAGTTGCATTCTAAAGGAAAAATTTTTGTACTCGATCTCATTAATTAGTGACGCAATAAAATCTGGGTTTGGATCTCCGATTACCTTGCTTAGATTCGAGCCACTAGGTTGACCATCAGCATCTCTCTCAGCTATGGGATTACCATTTTCATCAAACGAGCCTTTCTCTCGTTGGGGCAATCCGCCTGGTGTAAGAAGTAAGCTTCCGTCTGGATTTCTGGCATAAAACCCTTGATAGAAGACACCCAATGGCTGCCCATTCTTAGCCACTGAAAATCCAAAATTTCCAATGCCAATCTGTTCGCCTTCAACATTGTTGACTTCATTTTCGTTTGTGGAAAAGGTACCAATAATGGTCCAAATGAGATTGTCATTAAGTACAGGAGTAGCGGTAATCATAGCTTCAAAACCTTTGTTGGTCATATTCCCAATATTTTCGATCCTGGTGGAAGCTCCGGTAGTTGGCGATAAGGTACGGGCTAACAAAAGATCTTCAATGTCTTGAGAATAATAAGTTAATTCCACTCCCAATCGATTTTTAAAGAAGGCCATGTCAATCCCAAATTCTATCTCTGTTTGCCTTTCGGGCTTCAAATCCGGATTTCCCAGTTGACTAGGAGCTATCAATCCGGAATTTCCATCGATGCTGATGGCCGTATAATTGGACAATCGATCAAAAGGCCCGATAGCGGTTAAATTACCGGCCTGGCCCCAGGCGATTCTAAGCTTAAAACTGTCGAAAGTATCTCCAAAACTACTTGTCCAAAAGTCTTCTTGGGAGATCAAATAGGACATGCTGGCTTTGGGATAGAATTGGTTTCTCTCGTCATCACCAAAAACTGAAGCGCCGTCTAATCGAATGGCACCTGTGAGGAAAAGCTTTTCGTTTAGACCGAATGTCTGCTGTAAATAGCCTCCCCAAAAGGATCGTTCACTTCTTAGTTCATCCGTGGAAATAGTAGCCGCTCCATCAGTAGTTTTGACCCCTAAGGCTAAGCCGGTTGCCGAGATGGTACGAAGCGTGGTTTCATCTGATTGCCATGAAAATCCTGCTGACGTTGTGGAGACAACTTTCGAAGAAATCTGATGGTTGTAAGTGGCATTCAGATCACTGTTTAATTGTTGGGTGGTTATGGATGATGTTCTGGCGCTACCTAAAACTGAAGTAGTGGTGCCAATTGGAACGTAGCGGGTGCCGATTGATTCAGCATTATCATAACCTAAGGTATAGTTAATATTAAGCCTATCTGTTGGAGCTAGGTTCACTTGCAAGTCGCTGATGATCCTGTTGTTTCGCTGTTGAAAGTCGAAGGTTTCAATATATTCCAATATGTTCGGATAAAAGGTCATAACGGGATAGTTGCCCGCATCATCAGGCGCTGGATCAATCTGGTTATTAGTGAATAATATAGTCTGCAGTACCCCAAAGCCATAACCTCCATTTGGCATATCATTGCTTTGACTTGTGGAGAAGTAAGTCCCTATGGAGGCTGAAGCCCAATCATTTATGATTTGATTAACTCTTATTCTTCCACCAACCCTTTCATAATCCGTGGCTTCAAGAATTCCTTCATTCTTTAAATAAGAGAAAGAGGAAAAGTAGTTGGTGTTTTCTTTACCCCCACTGATTGAAACGTAATTATCTGTTCCCACGGAATTACGAAAGACCATATCTTGATAGTCGTACCTAGTCACAGGCTCCTGATCCAGTACGGTAATATCGCTGGATGTCCAAGTTGTAGGTTGTTCATTAAAGTCACGTTTCTTCCTCAGTGAATTGAAATTAATACTTGTGGAAACCGTTATTACAGGCTTGCCTGATTGCCCTTTTTTGGTAAAGATCTGTACCACTCCATTGCTGGCCCTGGATCCATAGATGGCTGCAGCGGCGGCTCCTTTAATAACCTCTATTCTATCTATGTCTTGTGGATTTATGTCAGACAATCGATTTTGAACTACACTGGTTATGTTTAATACATTGGTAGAGTTGTTATTTACAATAACTCCATCTATAATATATAAAGGATCCGAACTTCCGTTCACGGTACTGGCACTTCTGAGCCTCACACTAATACCTCCGGCAGGATCTCCTGAATTTTGGGTTACCTGGATTCCTGCCAGCTTACCTGAAAGAGCACCAGTAAGGTCCATGGCACCAGACTGTGATATATCGGTGCCTTTGATGGTAGAAATGGTATTTCCTAGTTGCTTCTTTTCTGTCAAAGCCCCCGTTCCGGTAATCACCACTTCATCTAAGCCCAGAATGTCTGTGGCCATAATTACGTCATTAACAACTTCAGATTGGTTCCCTAGGTTTACCGAGACCTCGGTGGTTGTTAGCCCTACCGATCTAATAACCAACATGTAGGTTCCGGGTTCCACTGTTGCCTGGAAACTGTAATCCCCTAAAGGATCTGTTACGCCTCCAATAGTAGTGTTTTTGATTTGGACCGTAGCTCCGGGTACCGGATCGTTGTTGTCACTAGCCACCGTACCACGTAGAGTGTAGACGTTTTGACCGTTTAAGGTCAAAGCCAACAGCATAAGCATCGAGAAACTGCTCAAGTATTGCAGCCCCTTAACATGAACATAACTTGTGTCTATTCTGATCATGAATTTCAGTTTTGTGTACGTGATGCAAGACTTTTGCACCAATTAAGAAATGGTAGCAGTATTAATTTCGACAATTAAGGGGCTAAAAGCAACCTGCTTGGAAGGGTCTAATGAGTAGATTTGGGTGGCTGATCGCACCGTAAAAAATACTTGGTTCACTCTAATGGCCCGCCCTAAATCAGCTTCCCACTTTAACCTGCGTTACGGTGGAAGAAGTAATGAATCTCTGCCGGTTCACAAAACGAACCATGTACACTGCATCATTCGATTAATGCTTCTATGTGCAATTATGGGGATTTTTTATCACATTGTAATTGATGGATCAGGGTACTTCAGGTAATTACATTAGTAAATTGGTATGAAAGGCTTGTATTATACATTAATTACGGGGGCCAGCCAGGGAATTGGAAAGGCCATGGCCATAGAGTGCGCCAAACGTAGTTTAAACTTGATCTTGGTGGCCCTTGATACTGATTCACTTAAGGAAACTGCTAATGAAATTCAAAGTACTTACTCAGTAAAAGTTCATCATCTGGGTATTGACCTGACCGAAAAGGATGCACCAAGGATGGTATATGATTGGTGTAACGAACAAGGCCTGCCTGTAAATACTCTAATCAACAATGCCGGTATCGGAAATTCTGGACTGTTCGAGGAAAATCCTTTGAAGGACTACCTGGGTATAATGAATTTAAACAATAGGGCCATGGTCGAACTCACCTATCATTTTTTCAAGGATCTCAAAGCTTTGGGTAAGGGCCATATATTGAATGTTAGCAGTATGGAAGCAACCCTGCCATTGCCTTACAAAGCTGTGTACACGGGGACTAAGAACTTCATCTATGCCTTCTCGCTAGCTATTCGTGAGGAGCTGAAAGGCACCGGAATTAGCGTCACGGTATTATGTCCTGCATCTGTTATAACCAATGAAGGAGGACACCAACGAATTAAAGCTCATGGTGCCAAAGGCAAACTTGTTTTCAAGATGATGGTAAGTTACCCTCATATTGTGGCGAATAAGGCAATTAAAGGAATGCTGGAAGGCAAGCAGGTTATAGTCCCTAATCCGGCTCCTTGGCTCATTGTTAAGTTTATGAAGGTTATGCCCACCGCCATTAAAATGAAGATCCTGGAAAGGATATTTAGAGTATATCGCTAGTTTGAGGCTAACCGGGTATAAGGTCAAGGGAAGTTAGTGCAAGATAGGTTAGGAGCTTTTAAAGAAGTCGCTAATTCCACACATTTTCTCACTAATTTCCCAAAGCATACTAGCTTCCTCATCACTGTATGAATGCTTGGAAGAGGTTTTAGGACTTTTGTTAGCCCAATACTTCCCACTAATCCCTTGCACTTCAGGGGACGTGGCCAAATAAACTGAAGTGTCAGCACCTTTTTCTGGAGTGACTCCGAAATATCGTCTAAGTTTCCATGCTGAGGCATGCAACCAGTTGGTATTCTTGATACCAATATCCGTTTTTACTAAACCCGGCTGCACAGCATTGACGGTGATATGATCATGGAGCTTTCTTTTTTCCAGTTCATATGTAAACAAAATATTGGCAAGCTTCGATTGAGCATAGGACCTAAGGCCATGATAGCCATTCTTAAGACTGAGGTCCTCAAAATGCATTTTACTCTGGAAATGGGAATCCGAGCTGATGTTAATGATCCTTGCTTCCTCCGAATTTGCTAGAGAGCTATACAGTAGATGGGTTAACAGAAAATAAGCCACGTGGTTAACAGCAAACACCCTTTCTAGACCGTCCTCAGTGAGGACCCTCTTAGAACTCCAAGTCCCTGCATTGTTCACTAATACATCAACTACAGCGGAAATTTGCTTGACCTCATGAGCCGCTTTTCTCACCTGATTTTGGGATGCAAGGTCTGCCACCACCATGTCAACTGTGCTTCCTGATACCTCATCTAATATTTGCCTCCGAATCAGGTCCCCCTTTTTGACATCACGCAGCACAAGCACCAAATGATGCTTATGATATGCTAACCGCAGCGCTGTATGAAGCCCTATACCCGAGGTTGCGCCAGTTACAATACTTAACTTGTCTTTCATGCAACATATAATTAGAACTTCAAAATACAAGTAATACCTAATTCAATAAAACTCAATTTCAATAAAACTCAATGGATATTGTTTTTACCTTAAGGACACCATTGAAAAAGGACGCTAAAATAAGACTTGCAATAATTTTGACGCTGGTATTGGCTTTGATCATCATCAGTAAGGTTACCCCTGTGGGTGAATGGTTCAATCTTGACAATGTTATTTCCGCAATAAGGGGATCTGGATTTTGGGGGATGCTGGTGTTCACTTGCCTTTTCATTTTGGGAAGTTTCATGCAAATTCCCGCCATGCTGTTTGTATTGGCAGCAATCCTCGTTTATGGCCAACCGCAAGGAGCTCTATTGGGATATATCGGGGTTGTTACCGCCATGACCGTTAATTTTCTTTTCATTAGAATGGTGGGCGGAAATGTGGTTAAAGAAATTAGAAGTAAGCGTATTCAAAAAATACTGCTCAAACTGGAAGAAAAACCTATTGAGACTATTGTGATCTTGAGATTGGTGTTGTGGGCATCGCCCTTTTTGAACTATGTACTAGCAATGACCAAAGTCAGATCACAGGATTTTATCGTGGGGAGCACTATCGGAATAACTATTCCGATAGTCATTTTTTCGGGGCTGGTTTACTTTTTCAAAGAGACTGTAATATTGTTCATAAACTAAATTTAAGGTGAACGTAATGTTGGAACGACTACATCGGCGTTTCTAATAAGGCAGGCCTATTTGATATATCTTAGGGTAAGGAAAACCTTGATTTAATCTATAACTTCATTCCTGTAATTCTGGATCAATGCAAGGAAAAACCTGTGTCATTACCGGCGCCAATGCTGGCCTGGGCTACCAAACAGCACTCAACTTAGCCTCAAGGGGAGCTACTGTGATCCTGGTTTGCCGCTCGGCGGAAAAAGCCGCACAAGCTCGCCAGGACATAATTGACTCAACCGGTAACAAGAAGGTTTATTTCGAACTAGCCGACCTGGCCTCACAGCGACAGATCCGGGACCTGGGCGCTCGACTTCAATCAAAAAATAAAGCCATTGATGTGCTTATTAATAATGCCGGACTGGTCCGGTCACAAATGAGTCTAACGGAAGACCAGATCGAAATGGTGTTTGCCGTTAATCACCTGGCTCCCTTTTTGCTGACCCACCAGCTATTGCCGCTACTAAAAAAGGCCCCGGATGCCCGCGTGGTCAATGTCAGCTCGAATAATCATTTTAGAGCCAGGATGAACTTTGAAGACCTTTTTCATCAAAAAAATTACCATGGTTTGAAAGCATATGGCCAGTCCAAACTAGCCAACCTTTTGTTCACCTATGAACTCGACAGGCGGCTTAAACAGGCCAATCATCCTCATATTACCACTAATGCTCTCGATCCTGGATTGAACAATACTAATATCGGCAGCAAAAACACCAATTGGATGTACCGCCTTGTATGGCATATTCGTAAGAAGCAAGGCATGGAGCCCCGGGAAGGCGCCCAGACGCAGGTCCTCCTGGCCACTTCACTAGAACTGAAGGGAACAAGCGGCACTTTCTGGAAAAGATCAAAAGAGGTACCCTCCTCCGATGCTTCTTACCGCAAAGACCACGCAAAACACCTGTGGGAATTGAGCCTAAAAATGTGCAATCTGAACCACTATTTTGCCTGATTGGTCTTGTTTGCCTGTTTTCTTTCGGCCCGAGTGATAAAATTGTTCAAGATCGAACCATACCTGGAAGGGAGAATGCGTACCATAAGATCCAGCAATTTAGCATCTAGCCCAATAAGGATGCGGTATTTTCTTTTTCTAATCCCATTCAAGATAATATTAGCCGCTGTTTCTGCACTGGTACGGCTGCCTTCCTTAACCAGCTTGGCATCACGCTGATGTCTGACCCCATCTTTCCACCCTTTTGCGTTATAAGCCAGGTTGGTCCGTATACCTCCCGGTAGTACTATACTTACCTGTACCTGCGTTCCCCGCAATTCCTGCCGTAATGCCTCCGTCAAACCGATCACGGCAAACTTGGAAGCACAATAACCAGCCCTTTCCTGCACAGCGGCTACCCCGAAGATGCTGGACAAGTTTACTATATGAGCGTTTTTCTGTTGCAGCAAATAGGGTAGAAAATAACGCACACAGTTCAATGTCCCTCCCAGGTTAATACCCATTATCCAGTCCCATTCTTCGGGGCTCATATCCAGGATTTTCATCCGACCGAGAGCAACCCCGGCATTGTTGATGAGAATATCTACCCGTTGATGCTTTTTCAAAACTGCTTCTACCAGAGTCTGCACCTGGCGGGCGTCCGACAGATCGCCAACATGGATACTATGTTCAGCAGAAAAAGCTGGAAGGAGTTGGGAAGTTTGCTGTAAAGTAGCCTCATTGATATCGTTGAGAGCGAGAAATGCCCCTGCATGGGCCAGCTCAAGGGCCAAGGCTCGGCCAATCCCTGATCCGGCACCGGTTACCACCACTACCTTTTGGGAAAAATACTGGGAGGAGTTGGACATAGTTACGTTTCTACCAAAATAAGAGGAAAGTCCCACTAACTGGTCTATTTTCCAATATTTCCACGACCTCTTAATTCATTACCCCGGCAGTAATCAATACTAGGTAATGGTACATCAGATCCGCCACTCAACCACTGAGACCTTAAAAAAATCTGTATGGCATTTTTATCTTCGGCCGGCCTGTGTAAGGCCCCGCCATGTAACCAGCTGGACGCCCTCTTCTTCTAGGATTTGCTTGCACCTGTCACCCGAGAAAAAGTCAAAATCCTGTTGCCTCCAAGCCGCACAGCAATCGATGTTGTCGGTGGTGATCGCCCGCAGCTCCGGTGTATCGTAGGCCGGATGTACCAGTAAGACGGTGAGGCCCGGCTGGAGCGTTTGAAGCGTCTGCGTATAAAACTGCGCGAGACCAGCCGCGTAATCGTCCGGGTAGGCCATCACCACTCGATCGATCCAGACCTCCTCCTGACGATATATCCCGCTAGAATCGACACCGAAATTTTCCTCCACGAAACCTGGGTGAAAAAGCGCGGGCAGGCCATAGTCGCGGGCCACCTTTAGGTACGAGGCTAATAGATCCCTCCGCTTCAACAGCACGAAATCGTGCGCGTCCAAGTGCGTCGGTTCGATACCAAAGGCCAGGGCCTTGTCAATCTGAGCGCACAACTCGATTTCGACTTCCGCCGGGTCGATCTCCTCCTCAAAGAGCGTCTTAAGGTCGTGGAGCAAGCCGCGGCCATCGACCAGCGTTGGAACCGATCCCTGCGGGGCCACAGGCTGCCAGCGATAGTGGTCCCATTCATTGGTCAACGTCAGGTGGACCCCCAAATCAATGTCAGGCTGGGAGCGCGCGAAGGCGGCGATCTCACCGATCCATGGGCAAGTGGTCATGACGCTGCCGGAGTTGACTGAGCCGTGTTCCATCGCTCGGATGGTAGCAGCGTTCTTGGCGTGACACAGCGCCAGATCGTCGGCGTGAATCATCAGTCGTTTGACGGAGGTTGATTTCATCTCTGGACTAACCAATAAACCTAAGGAATTTTTGTATTTGGAATTTCCAATTAATGACCACTGGCTTCACAAACATGATTCAGGAATGCTGATTTATGGAATTTACAAAAAATATCACGATTAGTTTGAGGGATAGACATGTAGCCGTTATTGTGGCTCGTTTTCTTCATTCATTCCCAAAAGGTCTTCTACTTTCTCTTCCATTTTATCTATTTTTCTATTTAGAAGAATTGTCCATATACCCGGAAAAATTAGCATCCAAATGATCAATTTCCATAGTTCCGAAAGTTCTTCGGAGCTTACAAACATTATGATGACTCCAATTGTGACCAAAAAAATGATCAAAGAAACAATAATTGGATACCACCCAAGTCCAAATTTAATACTAATCTTTGTTTTGGTATCTGCGATTATTTGTCCCTTCACAACCACTTGAATAAAGTTAGGATTCAAAAAGTTACTAGGTTCAATTAATCCAAACTTCATCTTTTCCTTATCGTAAACTCCTACCCAAGGTTTATCTGTTTTAACCGTAACCCCATTGGCTAACTGTCCGAATAGACTGTCAACTTTTTCAACTGACCAAGTGAGTCGTGTATAAATCTTTTCGGAACCTTCGTCGGTTTGATAATCTATGTTTCTTACTGCAATCATTTAAGATGATTCGTATCCAGTAGCAAATGAGCCACAACTGGTTTATATGCTGAATAAATATCTGTTTAGCACTCCCAAATTGGAAATAAACCGGAACAAAAGGAAATTTATCTAAAGACAGCCAATGTCCGCATTGGGTCGTTTCCTGCCTTTCCGTGAATGTCTGCTAACGGCCATAAGCGGACATTTAAGATTATTAAATAGTCGTTACTCGGAACATCCAAGCGACTAAATTTGGGGTCGTTTATTTTGACATAAATATTATTTGACCTGTACTCACAACAGTTAGTGTATCGTACATGGGGTGAACAAATTTCATCTCCGGATCTGGGCACCTAAATAGTCCACCAGAAATACCACTCCACTCGAAATAACCCCACTCGTTTGTTCGGACACTTTGCTCAGGACGTAAAGCCTTGTAAACTAATACGTTTGGAATAGGTTCCTTGGTTTGTAGGTCCATTACCACACCAGCTGTACTTTGGTAACAATCACAAGCCACTAAAGTAGATAGACCGCAAAACAGCAATGCCAAGATAATTCGCATAATCAGAAAGGTAAATGACCCGCAATTGTTTATGTACGAACAAATTAAACGTATCTACTATCAAATCGGGAAATAAAACATACCAAATTTAAAATGGTGAGTGTCTGCTTTCGGCCAAAAGCGGACGTTGCCGGCATCAGGAGGAAATGAACGTATTTTCCCTGTTGTGCTTTCGTGCTAATATTTTTTGTTCTGAACTAAACCATAGGCCCAAATATAATAGCCTGATCACCAATCTCGATAAGCTCAGAACTTTTGGAAAAGCTGCTGCCATCCAGTTCAATATGAAACCGTATTGCATCTTCCTCTGGAGAAGAAATAACAGGAAGCCAGCGATAGGGTAAATCGAGCTCTGTTACTTTTGGGTTGGTGAGATGGAGAATGGCATATTGTCCTTTATGGTGCTGAAATCCGGTCGGTTTTTCAAAGCACAATTCGAGTGTTTTGTCATCGATCTGCTTGCGCTCCACGAGTGGGATGATCCGTTGGTCAACAAACTTCTCATCATCAACTGCTGACCATATCTTATCTCGATTCATCTGCAATGCGGCCAAGAATCCCGCCATGATGGAACCCTCGAAACCACCACCGGGGAATGCCCATGCCGAAGCAAAGTACAAGTTGGGAAGCAAGAAATTATTTCTCAGGCGTTTAGTAGCTGACTGCTCTTTGGTTTGGGCAAAGCCGTAAACCGATCCGGCAGTATTCGAGGTAAATCGTTTAATGGTTTTCGAAGTGGCAACTTCGTAATATTCAATGCTTTCCTGTATTCCGGGGAATTGTTTTTCTAATCGGTCTAATAGTATTTGGGCTACTTCTTCCTTTTTCGCCTTGTAATCCTCCTTACTCAGTCCATCCCAGTCTTTCAGATAGTCTGCGCAACAGATCACTCCCACAGATTTCCCAGGAGGCGCCAGTTGTGAATCTACCTTGTTGTAATCGACAAAAACGAAGCTGCGTTTTGACCAGTCGCCTGTATTGTTAGGGTGTATGTCCTTCAAGGTCTGCACATTATCTCCTTTAATAACATTGGAGTAGTGTTTTACACCATAGGCCGCTACATCAGATTTAAAGCCTAGATAAATATTCAATAAGGAGCAAGCATTGGTTTTATCAGCGATCCGTTGTTTGAGCGAAGTTGCATGAGGCTCATCCAGCATATCAGGCACTATGGGAATGGCACAATTGGCCACGACATTATCGCAAGCAATGGTGATGGGATCTACGCTCTCATTAAAACTATCCCGGAAGCTGACTCCGGTCACTTGATCATTCTTGGTGATGATCTTCTCAGCCTTCTTGCCCAGTAGCACAGTGCCGCCCTGCTTTTGAATGTATGCGGCCAAATGGTCAGACAGTACTTGTGAGCCACCCTTTATGAAGTAGCCACCGCTCCCGATAAAACTGGAAAATGGCAAGCCATAATAGAACATGGATAAGGTGTAGGGGTCATCGCCCCAATACACAAGATGTGCTAATAGGTCGAGTTTTGCGTTCTCGTTGCTGATGTATTTATCTAACCAAGATCCGGCCGTATGTCGAGATGCTTGTACAAGATTGGGGTAAAGCAGGGGCATAAGCGGATAGAGCAGCTTACGTTTGAGGGGTGTACGCGGCAATTTGACTCCTTCTTTCCGTATGTTGTCAATGAATTTCATTAAGCGCTTGATCCCTTTTTCCTCTTCAGGATATTTGTTGATCAGCGCTTTGCTCGCTGCAGCATAGGTGTGTGGAAAAACAAACTTCTCCTGGTCTGAATGTACAGCATATAGTTCAGGTACTTGTAGAAATTCAACCTGTTGATCGACATCTAGCATGTCAAACAATTGCAACAGTGAACCATTTTTTTCTAAGCCACACATTTCATGCAGGCCGACCTCAATGATGAAATCTCCGCGCTTAAAGGTGGTTGCGCAACCTCCGGGTTTGTGGTGCTGCTCTATTAAAAGCACCTTCTTGCCAAATTTTGAGAGGATACCTCCGGCAACCAATCCGGCTAAGCCTCCTCCAATAACAATGGTATTGTATTTCATTTTTTGTGTCTTGCTAACTTACCTGTCACCTGTCGGATACTTCAGCTGTATAAACTGCTGGTATATCCCAAGCTTCCTTGATTTTGCCATCTACAATGCGCCAAACCACAACGGCATCAACTTCTATTTGTTCGCCATCTAAAGTCATATTGTCTTTTACATGGGTAACCACCAGTTCATTACCCATTGGAGTAATGGATAAGGGAGTTACCTTGAATGTTCCTTTAGTTTTACCAGCTATTTTTCCGAAAAATTCCATAAAGCCTTGCCTGCCGAGGTAATCACCCTCCATATCCGGCAACATGGGGTTATAATAGTGGAAAACAGCATCCTCGGCTATAATACCGACAGAGGCAGAGATATTGGTGGGGTTAAACTGTTGCAATACAGCAATATTTGGATGTAGTGTATTCATGATATTAATTTATTAAGATCCTTGTTTGGAATAGCAAGAGCCACACACCAAGTCAGAGTTAATAATGATTTTAGTCAAATAATGCTTGCCGCCCTTAGCCTGACCGACCGGCTGCTTTGGGTCGCAAGCAGTCATGCTTCCTGGTTGTAGCGAACCTACCTGCTCTGCTTCCAAGATTCTATTAGATAGGAGTCACCAGAAGCCTTGTATGAAACCATCCACTCTACCACATGGCACTAGAGCTTCCGATGTGCGTAGCGGCAGCGTAGTCGAACTTGCGAATAACGAATTGAGTTCTTGAGCTTGATTTTCTTGACACTTTCACTTTTTCCGTATGCCTTCTCACTTCTCAATTCCTCCCCTTACATTCCATATGCCACAATCTGATTGTCCTCGTCAAATTGCACGTCATAACAAGGAATTAGGTCGGCAACTTCTCCCTCAGGCGATTCCAATATGATATCGTACGAAAGGTCGTCATACTCCAAAATGTGTTTTAATGTATGGCCGGCAAACTTATCTCTCAAGATTTGTAAAAAGCGTTGGTATCTCCCTTTGCGGTTGGAGTTGGTCAAGTACACATTTATAAACTGCTCGGTGTCGATTTCCAGTGAGGTTGTGTCTGTGCTGAGAATCAGTTCTGTAAATTTATGGATGGCTTCAATGCGCTGGTTTGATAACTCTTCAATGGAAAGTTTCCGGTGGTTCATTTGTGGGACTACAGGCTCATAGGTTTCATCAAAAATCAATTTTTCCAGCTCCCAGGCCACCGCAAAGGTGTGGTAGCGCAACTGGTTGGTCATATAAATGATCACCACTTCCTCTTCCGGCAGCATCAGAAAATCGGCAAAGAAGATTCCATTGGAGCCATTGTGCGTCACCATTTTAGTGTTGCGAGGGCTGTTGAATATGGCCCAACCATATGCGTAATGGCTGTCCCCATCCGGGCTTTCAAGTACGTATGGACTGGTCAATCGATCGAAGGATAGAGCGGAGATCACGCTATTTTCAGTCAAGGCGGTATACCATTTATACAGGTCCGGAATGGTAGATAATACGCCTCCGTTGCCTTTAAGGTGCAAGGATATTTGATTGGAGTCGCTCTGCCAACGGGCCAGGTGGGTGCCCCAGTCTTCTCCGCATTTATAACCATGCGCCATTTGATGCTCCTCCCAGTCCGGCATTATATATCCGGTATGTTCCATGCCAGCCTGGGCAAACAAGGATTGCATGTAGGTTTCATAATCCTGACCGCTTAATTTTTCAATGATCAGGGCCAAAAGACTATAGCCGATATTGGCATAGTTGTGTTGGGTACCTGGCTCGAAATCCAAAGGAGCCTCGAATACGGACTGCAGAAAAACGTCCTCGGCAATTGGTGTAAAGTCTTGTCCATAATCAAGGTCGCCAATGATGCCTGAAGTATGGGTAAGCAGTTGATGTATGGTAATGTTTTGCTTCTCCGCCGGCAGATTATCAAAATACTGGGAAATGGAATCATTTACGGAAAGCAATCCTTCCTCTTCCAGTTTTAAAATAGCGGTAGCGGTGAATTGCTTGGTTATGGATCCTGTGGTGAATACCGTGTTTTCTTCAACCAGGAGATTGTCTTGGCGATTTCGTAGTCCCACGCCTCCAGAAAAAAGTACCTTCCCCTCTTTGGCCACCAGTACAGCGCCTGACAATCCGTTTTCTGCACAGAGTTGGAGGTAATGTTCAACTCGTGCTTGTAGGGGATCTTCGGTTTCGGATTGTGGGGTGTTTTGACAGGATAGTAATCCTGAGACGAACAACAGGATCGTATATCGAAGAATTTTGGATGAAAGCATGGATAGGAATGTTATGGTTTCAGTAACTAAGATTCGCTTCAGGAATACCAAAATCAAACTCAAGTTCAAACGAATTTCTCGAGCTGTTTTGTAGCCCTGGTATTGCATCCCCGATTAGTATTAATAACTTTTAAAGTCTGCTTACGGCCAAAAGCAGACGTTTACCTTCACTTCGGAAACCCAACCCTCCTCAACAAATACTCCATATCTGGGATCTCCATCTACCACAAAGGCTCTTTCCGACTTAGCGGTACGTCCAGATCTCGATTGATATAGATTTCCAGGAATCCGGGGAGCCATCCCGCCTGAACCATTTCCTCGAATGGTTGATGATATCGCGGATCATTGCTCTCCGTTAGAATGACAATACGCCAGGTATTCAAAGGGGCATCTTCAGTCCCCGCGACGCCGTGCTCCACATGAAACAAGGGCTGATATCCGTTGGTGCGGATGGTCTCACCCGTCTCAGTTTTCAGTTCATCTCGCCCAAGAAAGATTACCCTCTGCTCTTTGTGGTTAATGAAAACTTCTTCGAATACTGGTCCGGTCGTATCTTCAATGATCCAAGCTTTGGCATCTATTTCCCTAACAAAATGCTCGGTGCCATCTTCGTAAGAGTCACGACCCCACGAATGGTCGCGAGAGACAACATAAGGGATGTACTTAGCTGGATTCCACGCCTTCTTAAGCTCCATGTCCCAGACCATACTCCGCGTCAAGTGGACAGGCTTGCCAACCTCATAACGTTCACTCACCACCTTGTTGACATCGGGTGCCGGTAACTCAAACCGTGTGTTTCGCGTGTTTTCCCATGCGCGTTCAAATTCCTTGGCCGCCGCAAGGAACGAGTGTTTGATATTCTGTACATTACTCATTTGATAACTCCTTTCGTTTTCAAGTCTTCACCTCTTTTGATATTTATCCCATAACTTAGACTGCTAATTGGCCATCTGAGCCTACTTTTAAATAACCTAAGTCACTTAAGTAGATGTTGTCTAAAAGTTAAGATATTAATAATTATGGCCTTAATTGAATAATTACTCTATCAACCCATCCTTTTGGATCTCTCTACAATGCTGTACCAGTCCCAGGGCCTTGGCTGAGTGTTTTTCTATCAACGTGGTATACCGGACGATGTCGGTGCATCTTCCTTTGTTACACTTCGGACAGGTTAGATGGAAGCAAGTTGGCGGGATTGAGACATTCAAATTGCGAATTACCAAATACAAATTACGAGAACTGATTTAGTTGCAAAATCGCAATGCGTAATCCGTCAATTGTACTTGTTGCGAACGGCCCCTTTGGATCGTAAGCGGTTATTTAAGTGAACGTGGTCTCCTTACGGCCAATAGCGGACATTGCCCACTTAACTGTTTTAATCGGAACGGTTAAGCCATGACCCGGCGCTTGACTGCGCAGGCCTCGGTCTCTGATTTATTAATAACTAAGATAGTAAAATAGCATAAGCCCTCGAGAGCGATGGGTCATAGGCGTTGTTGTGGTGCGTTTTTATCTTTTCTTATTTTATTTCAACGACTCTTCGATTCCATTTCTATTAGTAGTTTCACAAGAATTCGTTCATCAATTTCCGTATGTCATTGGTTGCATAAATGCCCTGGACCGTCATCAGATATTCCTTTTTGAATCGTTCGTTTTCCGCTAAGTTTCCAAATATTTCTGGTTGATGCAAAAAATTTTCCCAATCATCCTCAGTGTTTTTAGCTGCGCTTATTAATTCAAATTTCTGGGCATCAATAATGTCCAGGGGTTTGCCTTTCTCATCGACTTCCTTACCGCAATAATAACACCACGCAGCTACTATAAATGTAGCGTATTGAATACTTCCGTGATTTCCTAAGTTTTCTCTCAAAGTGGGTAGTAAGAACTTAGGCAACTTCGCAGAACTTTCTGAGCAAATGCGACTAACGCTGTCCTTAATATTGGGGTTTGCAAAGCGTTCTTCTAGTCTATCCTTATATTTTTCAATATCAATACCTTCAACCTTGTCTAAAATCGGTGTGGCCTCTTTGTCCATGAACTGCCGCATGAATTTAGAAAAGACAGTGTCCCGCATACAAGCGTCAATTGTTGTATGCCCGTGTATCGCTCCGGGAATCCCCAGAACGGAATGGCCGGCATTGAGTAGACGGATTTTCATTTTTTCATAGGGCGTAACATCAGGAACGAAATGAACGCCTAATTTTTCTAGTGGCGGCCTGCCTTTTGAGAACTCATCTTCGACAACCCATTGTACGAAAGGTTCACAGACAACAGGCCACTCGTCTTCCAAATCGTACTCCTCTTTTAAATAATCATTGATTTCGGAAGACGTTACTGGCGTAATCCTGTCTACCATGGTATTTGGGAAACTGATATTTTTTTCTATCCAATGCGCTAATTCCGGATTTTGCTTATGGGCAAAAGCTAGGAGCATTTCACGAGCCATATCACCATTATGTTGGATATTGTCGCAAGATAAAACGGTTAATGGGGGTACTCTACTTGCTCGCCTTTTACGGAGTGCGGCTGTCAAGTAACCATACACCGTTTGGGGTTCGTCAGGATGGGTCAATTCATGCTGAATATCAGGGTTTTTAAAATTGAAATCCCCAGTGGTTGGATTAAAATTATAACCGCCTTCTGTAATAGTGAGCGAAATAATTTTCGTGTTCGCGTGCGCCATTTTTTCGATGACCAGATCCGGAGTATCTACTGCCAACAAAAATTCACGGATTGAACCGATAACTTCATTTTTTTTCGTTCCGTCGGGATATTGAGTAACTAAAGTGTATAGACAGTCCTGCTTTTTTAGAATTTCACTAATCTTTCTGTCGCCCTCCCTTAAGCCAACACCACAAATGCCCCAATCCAACGTATGATGTTTTTCCAATAATTGATGTATATAATAGGCTTGATGAGATCGATGAAATCCGCCTACGCCAATATGCACTATGCCAGTTTTCAAAGCGGCTCTGTTGTAGGATGGACAAGGAATCCTATCAGTAATTCTCGAAAGATTTCTTTGATTCAGTTCCATACAAAAGGATTATTCGCTTGAGGCAAGCTGTACTTTAGCTCTTTTCATGGCCCAATAGGCAGTCAGAAAGTAGACAATGGTGCAAATAAAGCCGTAAAAATAGAAGGCTTCCCGGTTTTCCTTGTAAGCACTTTCATGTTCACTACCGAATAATACAATAACCGCGAGCACCAAGGTTATCCCCAAAGCAGTAATAGCGATGGCCTTTAGGACTTTCGAGAGCACTGAGTAATCTTTTGTCAAAACAGTTTCCTGTTTCGCCAATTTTTCATGATATGAGAGTACCCATTGATCGTATTGCGCTTCCTTTGCTTCTTCTTCCGGGTATGACTTTTTTGCACCGTAAGCTCCCGCTAGAAGCGTATAAACGATGATGGTGAAGATCCAGGTGGGAATAAATAAATAGAAGAAGGACATCACATCCAGATAATTCAATCCAAAACCAAATACTAATCCCAATCCCCAGGAGGTTACAGCGGGCAAACTATGTGCGAAATCCTGAAACTTAGACCAATATCGGGTATAGCCAATTTTTGGGAATATCTGATGTTCTGCGAAAACGATGGCACCAACGGGAACGACCAACAAGCCGGCATAGGTCAGTAGCGGTAAAATTTGTGAAAACACAAACGGAAAGCATGCGATGGCGACCATTGCAAGGCCCACCACCATGGTCGTCGTTTTTCTTGAAAAGCTCGTAAAGATGGCTTGTGCCGCCAATCCCGCCCGATATAAATTGGTAATTGCGGTGGTCCAGCCAGCCACAATTACGATCACAAATCCCGACCAACCCAAGGCATAATAGGCCACATCACCTGGGTCCAGTTCAACAATGGTTTTTCCTAATATGACGGCTGCACCTGCGCCCATGATCCCGGCTGCGATCCAGGCTATATAATGCCCAAACAGCATGCCCGTACTTGTTGCCAATCCGTAGCTTTTCTTTTTCGCAAATCGCAGCAAAGCCATATCTATTAATCCAAAGTGGGTGATGGTATTTGCCGCCCAGGCAAAGCCGATGACTTCAAGCAGACCAATCCCGGGTTCTCCAATAGCGTTCACCCCTGTCCAGATGGATTGATTTCCAATACTGATAAAGTCGGTCCAACTTTCAGGTGATGTTTTTCCAATTGCTGATAAGGTCAAGGCGGGCAATAGCACCATGGCGCCACTTGCAAACATAGTAAATAGCCAGGGGGCGCAGATGCCTGAAAATTCAGTAACAGCATTAAAACCGTACATGGCAACGGATACGACCACGATGCCGACCAATATAACAATCAGCACAAACCAAAAATTTGTAGGGTACCAATTTAATTGTGCAGGAATATCAAAAGCAAACCGAACGGCTGTAGCCGAAACAGTGACCATAGCGGCAGAAATAACCGTAAAAATCAGCACATTGGCCCAATCGTACAGATAGGACATTTTTTTTCCCGCAATCTTTTTGAGATAGGTGTAAAGGCTTAGGCGAGTATCTACCGCGATTGGTGAGGTGATCAATGTCCAGCTGAGCACGGCCAGTATATTGCCGACAAGCAGTCCAATGACAATATCCATGGTCTTTGCACCCAAAGCGACAAAGGTTGCCCCAATGACAAATTCCGTTGCCGCCACATGTTCAGCCGCATATAGCCCTGCAAAATGACTCCAGTGGTGTAGTTTATGCTTAGGAACAGGCAATTGTTCTACCTGCATTCCTTCCAATGTAGAGAAGTCGATAGGTTTATTCATTTAATTAGTTTCTTTGGTGGCCGTATCTTTAAGATTAATGCACCATAGCTAGTTTATAATGGGATAAAATGCCCATTCTTAGCAGCCCAAAATTGGAAAAAAACCTAACAAAAGGAAATTATTGTAAAAACATCTAACGTCCGCTTTGGGTCGTAAGCGGACTTTGGTGAACGTCTGCTATCGGCCATAAGCGGACGTAGCATGTTTACTATTGCCTGATTTATGCCATGGATCTGTAGGACTTTACTATTTCTTCTATTTCATGAGGCTTTTTTTCAAACATATCTAGGTTCACGCACCGCTCTCCATTTGGGCCCTTCAAAATCATAAAGTAGCCCTTACCTTTTTCTTTGTTGAAACTGAGTTCAGACAGTTCATGCCAATAATACCGTGTGGATTTGTTATTTAACTTTATCTCAATGCACTTCGGATCTAATAATATTGATGAAGAGTTATCCAGTATTTTTTTTAAGAAGCCCATAGCATATATCAAAAGGCCAAGACTTACTGGGGCAGCCATTAATCGGACAATCTTATTGTCTGAAAAATAATCAGTTAGATATACAAAGTAACTTGTTGATACGACTAATAAAAGAAGGTAAATAATCGTAACAACAAATCCTTTTTTATTTAATCTGATTTCCAGCCTATTCATTTTGATGACTCAAATCAACTTTAATATGGTCAAGATATTCCGCTTACGGCCAGCAGTGGACGTTGACAAATAACTGTCACTCGGCACGGGCGACATATAGGTCTTCTTGTATGCCGTTTTTTATTCTTCGTCCTCATCATTATATGTATTGAATATCATAGAATATCCATACTCCTCTAATTCATCGAAATACTGTTGATAGTCCTCAGGTAAATCCTCTTTATTTTCAAACGTGTAGTATTTGTCTTCTACATTTAATATATCCCATCCATTCTCTACCACATAGTATTATGACATTTCCATAACTCCATCGTAGTCTTTATAGTCAATCAAGATTGAAGCATAAGCTCCTATGACTTTTCCAAAGAAATCTTCATTCTCCTTTTTTGGCTTACAGTGAATTACTATATGAAACATTTCAATTTATTATTCTACTTGTTTACTCATTCTATTCTGCAATTTATTTTCTAAGGTTAAATTTTCTTGATTTCAAATGGCATACAACTATAATATAAACGCACAATTTAACACGTATTTATCACTCCATTTGATAGTGTAACGCACTAAAATTAAAAATTTCTGAACGTCCGCTTTGGGTCGTAAGCAGACCTTATATCTTTTATACTCCACTACAGTTGTTCCAACACAGTTTGTAAAGAACTGGTCATTTTATGGTTCTTTTTGAACCTTAGTCTTTCATTTTGTATAAATGATACCAGTTCCGGATAGTCGCCAAATGCCTGTATTACGTCCTTTTTATTTTTGATAATATGTTGCTTCCCCTTCACCACAAGAATATGGGTATCTTCCTGAAAGAACTTTCTTAACAGTTCCCCCGGTAGACCGGTATTGCCCACAATGGTCTTTTGGGTTTTCACAAATAATTGTATATCCGTTCCTTGATATGCTGATAAGTAGTACCCCGGGTCCAAGGTGTGGGTACTATCGGTTATGTTGACAAACTTAAGGTGGTTGATTTCGAAATTTGTAATTCGGGAATTATCCAAAATTATTGGCTTGGACAAACCATCCTGTACTATAAAAGTCGCCAACAAATCATTATAGATATCGTAATTCAAGAGGATATTATGATAGGTAATACCTTCAAAGGTCACAGCTCCTTCATTATAGAAAGATTCACCCCAGAACTGATGCCCTTTTACAGCAGGATACTTATAGTCATACATTTTACCCTGTAGTAGTTGCTGGAGGCGTAATTTTTGAAATACAATTTGTTCCTCATTACTGTCTGCCTGACTTGTTCCGCTTTGATCGTTTTGTCCTATGGCCCATAAAGGCACAAATAACAACACCAAAAATGTCTGTAACGCGGTCATCATGGCGAATTGGTTTTTACCACTTCTATCCGTTTTGTCTGGTGAATGCTTGCTCCCGAGGAAGTCACACCATTCACTACAATGACGTATTCTCCCGATGAATCTCCGGTATAAAAGTGCAGCCCTTTTGACGTTGTAGCAGTCAACATAACCATGGGATTCCAATACAGCGTATTACGTCGATCCGGTATTCGAAGATTATCACTTGTTGACCCGCTATGGTCTGGATGATGGAACCTCAACTGATTTTGTAAACTATGGTAGGACTTTAGTTCAATACCATTCGGCAATTCCAGTCCTGCTAAATTGCCGCCATAGGTCTTTAAATTAATTATGCCATGAAAGGCCCTGTTGCCGATGAAATATTTTTTAGTTACTACATCGATCGACTTAATTTTGAGCACATCAATATCAAGGGCCCATTGGGTTTCAGGAACCGGCACACCGTCCAGCATTAACAAAGCAGGTTGATCGAAAAACAGATTATTTGCCAGAGAATGGATGTTGGAATATTCATCCCATACGTGCACGGTTATTGATCCTTTGTTTCTTCGCAGTGTTACATAGCGAACGTATTCGATGAACACCTCCTCTAAGGAAGGAAATCTTGTATACTCATCCAGTGCGTATTGAAATTCCGGTTCACCATAAAAAGGTGTTTCAAGATATTCATTGGGAATTGGCATACCATGAATGCGGGTATACTCCTGATATAGGTTGGATATTTGCGTATTGACCGACTGTCTTTCAATAAATTCGATGGTAGCCGAATCAATCTTTAAAGGAAGTGGCATTTGGCTGGGCACTCTGTGGTCAAAAGAAGATTTAATGGAAATGTTGGGAGTTCCGTTATCTGTTGACCAAACGTATAACTGCTGCAGATCAATCTTTGGGGATAATTGAACGGCAAAATTGTCCCCATCAATATCCAATGGCTGGTAGATTCTTGCCGCATCACCCCCCACGGAAACAAATAGACTGTTTTCAGGGGACAGGCCATCTCTATTTTCAATTTTGCCGTAGAAGATCGGCCCCACGGTCTCTGGAAAATACCCGGGTAAGTCTGATGGTGGTGCCGACTTAAGATCTTCCTGATCTACAATTCCGTCAGAGAATCTATGAGGGTCCGATTCCAACGCTTGATGATAAGGGTACACCGCTACAGACAGATTAGTGGTCTTATCTTGCTCACTATCAAGGAACCTCAATTCAACTTTAACCGCTTCACGGGTGGTATAAACTTCTTTGTTGGTTATGATGTTGACTTTGCTTGCAGTCAGTGATTCGTTGTTAAGGACCCTGTCGGCAGTAAGGTCGCTCAAGTCACTATTGGCAACTTCGGCATCAAAGTTATCTTCAGCAAGTTCTGTCAAGGGATTAAAAACCGCGATCTGCTGTTCAAAAAAGTATTTTTGATGCCTGTTGCGCATCCAGGAGGTATAAGCACGAAACAAATACCTGCCGGTACTCAGCTGTGAAGGGAGCAGTATTTGACCCACTCCTATTCCGGAGTTTAGCAATGATTTTACCTGTATAACCGGTTGGCCTTCGGGATTGATCAGTTCCACATACAATACTTTACTTAGGGTTGAGAATTGTTTATGGGGTAAACTGGTACAATAGGCTTTAAACCATAGGGTCTCGCCAGTCAGATAATATGGCCTGTCAGTATGCACCCAAACCTCTTCTACATATGCCTCAGCATTATCGGCATTAAAGGGATCAACGGAATCCAATGCTTGTGCGCTAGCACTATTTTGAAGCTGAGCGATAAGAAATATCAAAATTATCCCCGTAAAAAGAATGTTGCTGTAACCATGGTTAAATTTAAATTTCATCACCATTACTTAATCAATCCAATAACCCGGTTTTTCCGTTGTACCTCCATGATAGGTGCAATCACTACAGGGTACTGTGGTAATTATATATCCGGTAATATTCACGAAGTCCCTCCAAAAATCATGAAATACCAAGCCTCGTTGTATCGCTTCAAAAACTTCAGCATCTGAAGTTGCACTTTTATCTATAACATATGTATCACTGGTACATAGAGTAATGAGCGTGGCATCGACCACCACTTCTTCGGGCACATCAGTACTTCGATCGATAAATATTCTTTTGCTGGCAACGGAACTGGCTGAGAAATATCCCAGCACGGGCTCAGGCGAATTCACCCTATGCAGATTTCCGGTTATGGACTGAGGCTGGCGATCAAATAAGGTTCCGCTTTCGTCCACCGTTTCCTTTAGATTTTTCCAAAAGAAATATTCTTCCTCGTCAAGTGCATATTGATTTACTAATAAACTATAGCGTATTCTGAGACGTGGCGTTTTAGTAGTGACATATAAGATGGGATGCTGGGAAACGATGTCTTGGTCATTCTGAATGGAAGAAGCTATGTTGATTGATGTTGAAGGTACTTCAATCCAACATGTTTCCTTTTCCTCAATTATTCTAACGTTATCATTGCCTAGATACTCAAAGGGAGTGGCATAGGGAACCCTGTATTGCCAGGATTCCGTCCATTCGTATCGATAGTATCGGGTTTCATTAGTAGGATCCTGGGTATCAACAAAAGTCTGCATTCCCTGAAGCAGCCCTTCTCTTGAATCTTGTTCCATATAAGTAAAATAGACACTATCCATGGGAGGGCTTCGCTTTAGTAGTTTCCAATCTGATTGGTAAGTTGCCTCATCCCTGGTTTGGATGGTTAGTTGGTATTGCTCGCCAATTTCTCCTTGCAAGCCGTTTTCCGAGGTGAAATAATATCCATCCATGGATTCCTCAAGTATTTCTGACTGACCCGATGCGGTTTCAATAGTAACTATGGCGCCGGACTCCGCAGGGAAATCAGTGTTACCCAAGGGGCTGCTTCTTGAAAGTTTGATCATATACGGTCCGGGCTGATCGGTAATCATACCATCTACCACCAACAAGCTATTTCCTGAAGGAACTTCCACTTCGAATGGCTCCCGGCAGCCCAGCACCGGTAAGAGCAGTGAAATAGTCAATATTGCTAAGTTCCTAATTGTCATTAAAACTTGAAATTATAGGTTATAGTAGGTATTGGTTGTGCGAAAACCGATAATTTGAACACCTCAAGGTTCCCATCTCCTGACTCCGTGAATACCGAAAAAGCATTGTCGCGTCCCAGTAAATTATAAACTGAAAACGACCAGGAACCATGAGCCAGTTTGTCCACTTTGTGGTTACCCTCCAGGTTAATTGCCAGATCGAACCTTATGTAGTCAGGGATTCTAAATTGATTTCGATCCGTAAAAAATGGCACTACCTGACCATTAAGCTGGTACTGGGCAAAGGGTAAAGTTGTAGGCCGACCACTATGGTAGTTAAAGTTCAAGGTCATATTAATCCGTTGGTTAAACTTGTAATTAGTGATAACCGAAAGATTATGAGGTTGATCGAAGTTTGACGGGTAATACGCACCATTGTTAATCTGTTCTTCAAGAAATTCACTAGCCGCTTGGACCTCACTGCGTGAGTAGGTGTAACTAATCCAGCCATTTAATTTTCCTGACTTTTTTCGAAGTAAGAATTCCAGCCCGTAAGATCTTCCTTTGGCCCTGATTATGTCCGTCTCCAAAACTTCATTTATGAATAGATCCGCACCGGGCTTATATTCCAATAGATTGTCGGCGGTCTTAAAATAGCCTTCTAAGGATATCTCTAACCCTTGTTGATAAAAAGTACGGTACAGGCCCGCCGAATACTGCAGCCCAACTTGCGGCTTGATGTTTTGGTCGCTTAACCTCCAGACATCGGTGGGGGCAATTGCCGTAGTATTGGTTAGCAGGTGTATGTATTGCCTGGTTTTATCCAGGCTTAATTTCAAGGAAAGATTTGAATTAATTATATATCGAAGCGAGAATCTATATTCCAATCCCCCATAAGTTTGCACCCATTCTCCGTTTTGATAATTTACCGTATCGGTAATATAAATAACCTCCTTGCTTAAACCGGATTGGTAGGAATATACCTCCTGGGGCCCCAGCCGGCCAAAACCTGAAAATCGAAGACCCCCGTACAAACTTAATGTCGGTGACACTACGAATTCATCACCCATGTAGACGGCGTATTCTACACCCTTCTCCTGTTCCAGATCAACAGGGCTTATGTTAGAATCTTCCCTGGCGTCAAGTGTTCCAGGTTTCAACGAATAACCGGTAGCACTTAACCCGAACTTCAAACTGTGACGTTCGTTCAGTAAATAATCAAAATCTGCATTAGCATTTATTTGATTGATGGCATAGTTAAGATCGAAAGCTTGTTTAGGGTTACTATTGCTCTGTATGTCATAATTATAATTGCTAAAACTTGCTGAAAAAAGGCCGAAGAACTTATTGCTAAAGGTATGACGCCACTGCAAACTGGCCCCAGAGTTGAAATATCGATATAAGGTATCCGAATTTAGGCGGAATCGATCCCTGCTATGATAGAAAGAAGCAGTTAGGTTATTTTTGGTATCAATTTGACTGGTAACCTTACCGATTACATCCGAGAAGGAAGCATCACTATTTTTCAGCGCCGGGTCATCCAATAAATTCAGAATATAGTCGGAGTAGGTAGAACGAATTCCCAATAGAAAGGAACTGGTGTCCTTTTTTATGGGCCCCTCTAACGTAACACGGCCGGTTATAGGAGAAATTCCCCCTGCAATGGTAAGCTTCTTTTTATTACCATCACGAATGCCAATATCAAATACCGAGGCCAGGCGCCCTCCATACTGTGCTTGAATACCGCTCTTATATAAATTGGCGCTTTTGATTACATCTGGGTTAAAGGCAGAGAAAAATCCAAATAAATGACTGGGATTGTATATCACGGTATTATTCAGAAGTATCAGATTTTGATCGGTGTTTCCCCCCCGCACGTTGAACCCCAGAGCCCCTTCTCCCACGGATTGAACACCTGGAACGTTCAGCGCGATTTTCATTACGTCAACTTCTCCCAGCGCCGTGGGTATATTTTTTATGTCTTTGATATTTAACTTAACAATCCCCGTTTGTACGCTTTCCACATGGTCCTTTTCATCGGAGATCACAATCTCCTTTAAAGAGGTAATGCTCTCCTCCATTTCAATATTAAGAGATCCCTCACTGTGAATGGTGGTCCTGGCGACCAGCTCTTTCATGCCAATAGACTGGAAATGAATTTCCGAAACACCTTTTGGTAAAGTGATCAAATAGTAACCAAAGGCGTCCGTAGTAGTGCCGATCAATGGGTCTTTTACAAATACTGAGGTTCCCACCAAGGGCTCTCCGGAATTTATATCCCGAACATAACCATATACCGAAGCCTTGCCTGCGATGAATCTATCAGTGGGATCTCCGATGGTGTAGTTTCTAATGGATCTTGCGGGGCTTGGCTCTTCAGCCAATATGGGTCTTAAAGAAGGATCAACCACGTCTAAAGCCACTGACTGCGATGGTTTCGACCACTGAGATATTATCTCGTGATCTTTGGTAAGTATTACCTTATTCCCTGAAATATAAAAATGCAAGCTGGTGTTATTAAAAACTGCCCGCAGGAATTGTTTCAAGGATAGTTCCTCAGCAGCCAAGGTCACCTCAAATCCGGAAGTCCAAGCCTCCGGATAATAGAAGTGCAAAGGATATCGATCTTCCAGATCTTTTACTACTTCTTCCCAAGGTGCATTCTGGTAGGTGGCGTTAATGGTGAGCGGCGGAGTCTGGCCATAGGCCAGGCCATGAAAACCAATAAAAATAAGTACCCAGAGTCTCATAGTATGTTAGCACCGTGCCACTACCCCGCATCCCACATCATTACTACCGGACACTATGGATAATTTAAGTAATTTTTTAGGCATTACAATTGATTGAACTCGAATTACTCCCTACCTGTCTGGCCGGTGGGTATAATTATGTATAATAGCGGTAAACCCGGGATATTCCTGGCTAAATCAGGAGTCGCCTGATGAGCAAATTGCAATATCGTGGAGCTAATAATCACTAAACAGCACCCGTGTGCGATGTCCTCCCAAACAAAGTAAAGCGGCGAAAGGTCGACTTCTGGGTGTTCAGTGATGTTATTCCGGAGTTTTGACTTGAAAATCTTGAGAAAATAAACAGAAATAACCGTACCTTTGTATGGCCGTGACGCCATCGCAAACCATATCGTACAATCATCAGTTGCTTTCCAACATCGCCTTGAAAATGCTGGGGACCTGGGCTGATGCTGAAGATATTGTTCAGGATACCTATTTAAAATGGCTCACGGTTGATCAAAGCAAAATCAAAAATACCAAAGCCTATTTGGTTAAGGCGGTAACTAATAATTGCATTAACCATCTGAATTCCTTAAGAATCAAAAAGGAGGAGTATCTGGAAAACTTCAACCTAAGTGAAATGATGGATATTCAAATCGATCTTGATCTGAATAAATTTGACCTGGGACGTGAAATTGCCGCAGCTCTAAACGTGCTGCACAAAAAATTAGAACCCTTGGAAAAGGCGGTCTTCATATTGAGGGAAGTATTTGATTTCGAATATGAAGAAATTCATGTACTGTTTGATAAAAAGAAGGACAATTGCCGGCAGATATTTTGCCGGGCCAAGGAAAAATTAAGCCGGAAGACCACCAACCTGAAACCGGAAATAAACCTGCCCACCAATTTTCTCAGCAATTTCAAAGATGCTTGTGCCCAGGGGGTATCAGCAGACTTTCTTAATATTCTTAAGAAAGAGCTCAATATGAGCTCTTCGTAAAATCACCTTCTTGAAAATACCTAACCGGTTTTGTCACAAAACATCCGTACGATTGTCTATATATTAAAGGGATCTAAAAGATCCACTTGCTATATTTTCTAAAACCGGATTTTTCATGATTGCTATATTGATCTTTTTTATCGCTCATTGGTACTTATCGCTGTTCTTTCAAACCTTCTTTTTACATCGGTATGCCGCTCATGGCGCATTTACCATGTCTAAAGGCATGGAAAAAGTAATCTTTGTGCTTACCTGGATATTTCAGGGCAGTAATTACCTGAGCCCTTATGGATATGGGATCATGCACCGGATGCACCATGCTTTTGCAGATACTCCAAAGGACCCCCATTCACCCAAATACGATGAGAATCTTTTTAAAATGATGTGGAGAACGAAAACAACCTACTCCGCCATTACCAATAAGTCGTTAAAAGTGGATCCTAGATTTACTGAAAATGTACCCGAATGGACGGTATTTGATAAATTCGCTCGATCCTGGGTCTCTCGGATTGGCTGGGGTGCTGCCTATACCTTATTCTACTGGCACTTTGCTACTGAATGGTGGCTTTGGCTGTTGCTGCCCGTACATTACTTACTATCTCCTATACATGGAGCTATTATCAACTGGTTTGCTCATAGGTATGGTTATCGCAATTTCAAAGTGGGAGATACTTCCCGCAACCTGCTGCCCGTAGATTTCCTGATGATGGGGGAAAGCTACCATAATAACCATCATAAGTTTGGTTCCAGAGCCAACTTTGGGGGCATTCGATGGCATGAGATCGATCCTACATACTACGTCATGTTGCTTCTTGATAAATTAAAGCTTATTAAAATAAGAGAGCAGAAATCAGTGGCCCTGGCTGCCTAGCTTAAGTACGTGTCTCATCTGACAGTCACTGTTCAGAATCACAACTTTAGAAACTCATTTATTTGCTGTTTGATCTGTACGAAATGTCTTTTCAGCCCGTCAAAATCATGTTGTTCCACGAATTCTTTTTTGAATAGGGAACTGCCCATACCCACACCCATTGCCCCAGCCTCAAAGAATGCTCTGATATTGTCTTTAGATACTCCTCCCGTGGGCAATAATTTCACGTTATCTAATGGTGCGGCCACATCTCGGATGTATTGCACCCCCAATTGTGTAGCAGGAAAGACCTTAACCGCAGAGGCGCCCAATTCCCAGGCTCTGTATATTTCAGTGGGTGAATATGCACCTGGAAAAATGGGGATTTGCTCGGCCACCGATTGTTTTATTATGTCCTCTTTGACAATAGGCATGACCATAAACTGTGCTCCAGCCGCTCTCGCTTCCCTATAATGGTTCAGGTTGCACACCGTACCTGCACCTATATTCATGTTAGGGAATCGGCTTTTAAGGGAGGAAATAATTTCCGACGCCCCCCTGGTATTCATAGTTATTTCCAGGGTATAAAACCCTGCCTCTTGGTAAGCCTTAGCTATTTCCAAAACAGTTCCCTCGGACATTCCCCGCAGAATGCCTACTACCGGTGCCTGATAGTACAGGTCCCAGGAGAAAGTTGATTCATTGGTCATGAAGCGCTAATATTTTCTTTTGTCCCACAAGTAATGCATGTTCCATGGTATTCTTGTCAAATATTACCAGTTGTTGATCATCAATGATATTTTCAAGAGCTACCTGATACAACCTTAACAATGGACCAGAGGCCCCTAGAAAGATCATACGGTTATAGTCCTTTAAGTACGACAACTCATCTCCTATCAACATGCCACTAAGGTGATAATAGTTGTTTTCTTTACTCAGGTGCTTGACCACATCATTGAACCTTATGTAAAGCAAGTTTGCGGTCAATTCACCAGAGAGACCCAAATCCAGGCCTTCCAAAAAGGCCTGCGCTGTAGATTCACACCAGGAGCCTTTGACCACTGAATTAGACAAAATACTATTTTGAGAAAGTACATCGAATAATTCCCCCGTCATATTATTTCTTAAAGTAGTGAATTGTTGGTTTTCATAGCTCAGGTGCTTACTATGGGTGCCGGGCAAAATAACCATCCCGGATTCAAAGTTTCCTAAGTTTTCCGCCAATCCTATGGCTTGGGTCTCTTCACCTCTCATCATCCCATTATCACCCTTGACTCCTGAAATTAGTACAATCTTCAGTCCATTAGGAAGTAACATCCGTTTCCAGTTCAAGCTGCCTCCGTGGAAATCAAAGGGCATTTCCGCGTACTCCAACTCACTCAGGGCAATATTGGATGAGGCCATCCCCGAAATCACGATCAAGTCCTGGTGATGGTCCTCAGGAAGTAACCGGATCTGTTCCTGGAGATAATTGGAGAAAAATTGCTCTTGATTTAAACTTCTTTGTGCAGCATACTGATCATACAGCTTCTTGACACCTTGATCATTTTGGTATTCTGCTATTACCCTCAGGGTTTCGGTTTCCACTAATCTCAATCTGAAATTAGTGGTTCCCCAATCACAGCTAATGAAATACCCAGGGGACCTCATGGGTGGTACAGTTCTTTTTGGCTTGGGCTAAACACTTCCAATAAAATAATAGCAACTGATTAATATAAAGCCATTTGGCTGTATAAACAAAGTCCATCGCACCCTCTCAATTTCAATTCCAAAGCCGAAGGCGCCGGCCAAATTAACCATTTAAGGGTATCCAAATTCAAGCAGTAAGCATTAAGGCGCCTTAAAATCATATTTCCTGCGGCTAAACAAGATGTGTCTGCCCATTTGGGTCTTCTTTCTAAATCCCAACAGATGAAAGAATTCAATGACATAGTATTTGGCTATTTTGGTATTCACCAGCAACTCATGTCCTTGTCCTTGATATTTTCTGATTCCAGGCAGATAGGGAAGCAAACGGTGTGCTCCTTTGCTTCTTAACCACTTGGATATCCCTAACCACAGAGGTTTAATTCGTCGTACTATAAAGAACCCGTCCTCCCCTAGTTTTTGATATAGGGGCATCAAAATTTGACCGTCCTCTGGCACCTGAATGTTACCGTGAACATTTTTAGCGATCACCTGTCCCTTTTTAACGTTATCGAAGTTGGTATATCCAGGATTCATTTCGAATTGTTCATTCTTGAGCAATTCTTTTCGATGCCTTACTTCAAATATGTGCTTTTTAGTGTTGGCGCGTTCTTGAACCTTTTCCTTGATATGATGCGGGAGCTCTGATTGCAAGCAACCACTATGGGCCAAGGCCAGCCAAATGGCTAGTTCATGCCAGTCTATAGAGTTGGGGTCCTGATGTTGTCCGGACTCTACGCCTATGGCTATGTGCCCAAGTTCATTGACATAGCTCAACACGGTGCCATCCAGGAATTCTTCAATCCCCAAAACCATTAGAAATGGAAGATTCTCCGCAAATTCCCTATTCCTTATGGTATCGTTTATAGTGACAAATGGCTGACTGACGGAAGATGTAGTATGCAGATCCATAACATAGATAGGACCTTTGCTTTGATTGAAAATCTCCTCCAGGTGGTGCAAAATATCCGCTTGCTCTTCATCCTCGGCATTTTGGAAATTTCCTGACATTGAATCATCCAAAACCCGTTTTATGCGTGCTAAAGACCAGATCCGGTTAAGATCCTCGTGAATAAATCGTACTTTTTTTTGAAGCGCTTTTAAGTTGCCCGCTAAACCCACCAAGTTGCCCTTTACTTCATGTTCTTCCTCCTTCAAGGTTGCTAAAACCCTGTGAAACGCCTGTAGCCCTGAAGGCTCATTACCATGAATACCGCAAATACACAAAAGGGTAGGACCCGCGCCATCATCTCCATAGGTGCCAATACTTCTTTGGGTTGAGGTTGCCGGCAAATTGTCTTTGGAGGCGGTATTGATATTTAATTTCATAAAGGAGATCTATGCTAACTTAACTAAACTATGGTAATGGTATAGGCGATTTAATAATATTTCTTTTCTTCATCCGTCAATATTCTGGTAGTAGTCACCAGCTGTAAAGGCCTCCACGAACTTGTGAGCCAGTTCATCATTAAACATATATAACTCCGGCTCAATCAGCTCCACCTCCATCAAGTGAAAAACTCCACTGATCTCAATACCGTCAATACGGGCGTACAAAGGGCTGCCCGGGCAGCTTTGAAGGACATGTTCACATTGGGCAATGATCCCCGCACCGGGCTCCCGGAGTTGTCGGGTACCTCCAAAGTCAGACTGCACCCTGAATTCCCCGTCAGGGGCCAACTTCAAAACACCATGACTGTACCTTCCACCAAAGAATACCAGGGACCATTCTCCGGCACTTTGAATTTCTGCAATGAATTTTTGCACCATAAAACCTTGGGGGTAGTGATGATCCCACTGATGATTTTCCGCAGCAACTTTGTCCAACTTTTGAGTTTTGTAGGCAGTGGCCCCCACTGCAGGCTTTAAAATGATCTCAGACCAATCCATTTCCTCCATGACTTTGACCAGCTGCGGCTGTTCCCCAGCCTTATACCACCGAGTAGGAATGATGGTCACACCTCGGTCCTGTAGCCCACGCAGGTAGCTCTTATGATAATTCCAACGTACGATTTCCGGGGCATTGCTTATTGGTACCTGCAATTTTTCGATATTACCTATCCAATTCATAAACTCCCCCACCCTACGATGGTAATCCCAGCAAGATCGGATTATCAATACGTCAAAGTTGTTCCAGTCGATTTCCGGATCACTCCAAACTACTGGGGTCGCAGATACCCTTTGCTTTTGAAAGGCTTGCACCAGCAGGCGATCCTCAGCGGTCAGTTGGGTAATTTCTTCAGAGGTAACAATTCCGAGGTTCATTGATTTACTGATTATGACCATCCACGCCCACCCCTTCCTGCAGCATGGTCTCTTGAAGCTCATCCAGAACCGTCACATCCTCGATGGTAGAAGGCACATTGAACTGTTGGCCATTGGCAATTGCCCGCATCGTCTTACGCAGGATCTTGCCGGAACGGGTCTTAGGTAAACGAGCCACTTTAACGGCTCTCTTAAAGGAGGCCACTGGACCAATAGCCATACGCACATCTGAGATCAATTGCTCTTGGATCTCAGAATCCGGAGTATCGATATGCGATTTTACAATATAGAACCCTACCGGTATTTGTCCTTTTAGCTTATCATGAATGCCGATTACGGCACATTCTGCCACCGCGTCATGGGCCGACAATACTTCTTCCATGGTAGAGGTGGAAAGTCTGTGCCCTGCAACGTTGATAATATCGTCCATACGGCCGGTGATGAATACATATCCGTCTTGGTCCTTATAACCGCCGTCCCCTGAAGAATAATACCCCGGGAAAGACTCGAGATAGGACTCTTTGTAACGCTTGGTGTCGCGCCATAAATTGGTCAAACAACCTGGGGGCAAAGGATATTTAATGGCCACCGAACCCTCTTCTGCAGCGGGAAGGTGATTTCCGGCATCATCCAGGATCTGAATATCAAATCCGCAAACCGGTAATCCGGCGGAACCGGGCTTGACCTCTTGCTGGGCAATACCTGCCATAATAGACAGCATTGGATAGCCGGATTCAGTCTGCCACCAATGATCAATGACCGGCACCTTTAGCGCCTCCATACACCACTCTAAAGTGGCTACATCCGTTCTTTCTCCTGCTAGAAATAGATATTTCAAGCTACTGACATCATATCTTTCAAGTAAAGCACCTTGAGGATCTTCTTTTACAATAGCCCGGAAAGCCGTAGGCGCTGTAAAAAAGACCTTTACCTTATGCTCTTCAATGACCCTCCAAAAAGCTCCGGCATCCGGAGTTCTTACGGGCTTTCCTTCGTACAGGACGGTGGTACATCCATACAATAGGGGTCCGTACACAATATAGGAATGACCTACTACCCAGCCCACATCCGAGGCCGCCCAGTAGGTATCACCAGGCCTTACGTCATAGATCTTGTCCATGGTATAATACAGGGCTACCGCGTGTCCTCCGTTATCCCTTACAATTCCTTTGGGAGTACCGGTAGTACCAGAGGTGTACAAGATATATAAAGGATCAGTGGCATCTACACTTACATACTCCGCAGGAGCGGCCTGGCTCTTCAACACTTCCCAATCAAAATCACGACCCTGAAGCAGTGTGGCCTTAACAAAAGGTCTTTGATAGATCACACAGGCGCCGGGATCATGCTGGGCCTGCTGCATAGCCTCATCTAAAATAGGTTTATAAGGTATGATCTTTTTGATCTCCATGCCTCCGCTGGCCGCTAGGATCACTTTGGGCTGGGCATCGTCGATGCGTATGGCTAACTCCCTCGCAGAAAATCCTCCGAAGACCACCGAATGTACCGCACCTAATCGGGCGCAGGCCAGCATAGCGAATATAACCTGCGGGATCATAGGCATATAAATGATCACCCTATCTCCTTTTTCAACCCCCAGTTCTTTCAGCACTCCGGCAAACAGACTGGTCTCTTCCAATAATTGCCGATAAGTAAATTTCTGTTGGGTATCGGTAACTGGCGAATCATATATCAGCGCCATTTGATCTCCCCTGCCCTGTTCAACATGATAATCCAGGGCCAAATAACAAGTATTTAATTTTCCTCCCTTGAACCAGCTATAAAGTTGGGGGTCTTCTTCCTGAGTCAGGATGTGGGGTGGAAATTCAAACCAGTCGATAGCCCGTGCTTGTTCCCGCCAGAACTCCTCAGGAGATTCAAGGCTACGGGCATATTCATAAGAGTAGCTATTGGACATATGAAATAATTCTATTGGCGCTAGGGTTACACCCGTGGATTAAGTTATTTAATTCCCATTTGTTTTGGATTAGCTCCCCAAACAGAATATGTAAAATATAAGTAAAAACCATCGCTTAATCTATGCCAATTACAACCACCAGTATCAAAAAAGTAAGATACAATGTCAACACTATCAATCCTTGATTGCGATCCACATGCCAGGTGGATCTAATAAAATAGAGAAATGTCAGACTGAAGAACAGCATGACCGGAATGGTCAGGGTCACACTCATTTCAGATACTTCAAGGGGTCGAATTAGCGACGCTATCCCCACAATCATTGCCAGATAAGTAATATTGCTCCCCAGACCGAATAATAAAATCCCCGCAAATACCCATAAAGCACTTTCAGTCATGGAAGTTATCCGGATATAAGGTCCTTAAAATTACCAGATGAAGACCCCTTTTTTGGTGATGAAGATCACCGATTACCAGGACTTTTCACCAAGAGCAGCCCGCGTGAGTCTCCTATCTTACAAAATCAATATCCTAAGGCTATATGGACTATATGCCGCAAATAATGATATGGGTAGTACTGCTGGCCTTTTTCTGGGAGTTTGTAGATGCCAGTGCCGGTATGGGCTATGGCACCGCTATGTCGCCCATTTTGCTTTTAATGGACTTCTCCCCTCTGGAAATTGTACCTGCTATTCTCATTAGCAACATTGGAATCGGTTTTCTGGCGGCGTTCTGGCATCACAAATTCAAGAACATTAATTTCCTGGCCCGGGATGACATTGAGATAATGGGACTGATCGCCGTTTCAGGATTACTGGCGGTAATAGCTGCGGTGTGGGCGGCCATCAGCCTGCCGCAATGGGTGGTAATCGGATATATAGCGGGCCTAATAGTAGCTGTAGGTATATTCATGCTGGTGAGAAAGAAGTGGAAAGGCAGGTATTCACCACTGCGCATGGTGTTGTTGAGTTTCTTTGCAGCCTTTAATAAGGGGGTAACCGGCGGAGGATTTGGGCCCGTGGTAGTAGGGGGACAAATGTTTTCTGGGGTGGAGAGCCGAAAGGCCGTCGGTATTGCCTCTATGGCGGAAAGTTTGATCAGTCTTACAGGTGCTTTGGCTTATTTTGTGGCCAGCCCGCAGCCGTTGAATTGGTCTTTAACCTTCTCCCTGGTGCTGGGAAGCCTGATTGCCGTACCCATGGCGGCCTATTTCATCAGCCGGCTTCCGGCGTTAAAGCACAGATCCTTTATTGGAGTGACGTGCATAGTAGTAGGCTTGCTTACCCTGTTCAAATTTTTTACCCCCAGTTAGGGGATTAACTTAATTTTAACGCTTAACCAACATGCTGAAGCCCAACATTTTCACCTACATCCTCATTGCCTGGGGATTTGTCACCACGCTACCCTTGTTATATGCCCAATTACAGATGCTTTTACTTCCAGAGGGTCGGAAAACTAAGGACCTGTTGATCGGAAAGGGTGAGGAATGGCGGGATCCCACACATTTTCGTTCCGCTTTAGGGGCGGCTTGGGCAGACTGGCTGGTAGTCTTGCCCCTGTTAATTGCCGGAAGTCTAGGGCTGATCCTAGGTACTGCCTGGGGTTATGTGTGCTATGCCAGCGCAGGTGCCATCACCCTTTACATCAATATCGTCTTGTGGTTTCAGGAAAAACCCTACGTCTATCCCTCACGGGGGCCCTGGGAATACTATAGCTACTATTGGGGGAATTTTATATACTGGGGCTTGGCGGCAGTAATTTATGGCATTTTAAGATTATCGAATCTTTAGTTTAAAAACCCTCAACAATATGAACGGACAACTATTTCCCAACGCCCCTCTGGTCTTGGCAGTATTGATATTCCTGGTGGGATTCTTAATTCATTGGGTCGGCCAGATCATCTCCCTCATTGATTGGGATATGGCGGTAAGGCTCGGTATTTGTGACAGGAATACCACCACCGAGTATAAAACCTATGAAAAAGGAGTCGCCGCGGCAGACGCCCTTATAGGGTGGACTAATGGACTGGCAGTAGTAGGGCTTTTGCTGGATCAGCCCTGGGCCTATAAGCTTATTTGGATCCCGGGAGTGGTCTTCATTTATCACGGACTTAGTTTTTGGTTTTGGACTGGCCATCAGGTGAAGCTCGGTAATGCCACTGCTCGCCTGTCATGAGATTCAGTTGGGCATCCTTAAATTTAATTACCGGATCAATGGCCATTTGGATAGCCTGGATGGCTTAATATTTCCAATACAGGCCGGTAAAACAACTTTAGGGCCTATGCTATGGCCTTTAATGTTTCAACAATCTATCACAAATTCTCAAGGCGGGAAGAGAGATTCTTCATGGACGAATTGATGCTAATCCCTTTTTTGTATTTTAGGATCTAACCCGCCATCTTGTACCCCTATGGCCACTATAAACATCGAGGAACTATCCCAAATCTGTAAGCCGTTACCGGCAGTTACCCAAGACATTAAATGGGAAAATCATCTGTGCTTTAACGTAGGAAATAAAATGTTCCTGATCATGGGCTTGGATAAGGTGCCAACCACCGCTTCTTTTAAGGTTTCTCAGGAGGATTTCGATGAGTTGTGCGCTTTGGAGGGGTTTCAACCGGCACCATATCTGGCGCGCTATAAATGGGTGCATATTGATGACATTCGCCGAATGCCTCTGCACAAATGGCAAAACTATATCCAACGATCCTATAGCTTAGTAGCTTCCAAACTGCCCAAACGCTTGCGGAAGGAATTGAATATCCATTCTTAAAGTAGCCTTGGAATTGCCTTTTGTCATTTGGGATTTCCAAATATTACAGGGGCGAAGCTAAAAACCAAATACTCCCGGCAGCCACAGACTTAATTCCGGTATCAGGGTCACTAATACCAGTGCCACCAGCATAGCCAAGAATAGTGGCAGTAGCGGTCGCACCACCCGTTGAATAGAAGTTCCGGAAATCCCTACACCCACAAATAATACAGATCCCACCGGAGGGGTACATAATCCAATACACAGATTCATTATCATGATGATCCCGAAATGAATGGGATCAAGTCCCAGCTCCGTGACGACCGGCAGGAAAATCGGGGTAAAAATGAGCACCGCAGGGGTGATATCCATAAAGATCCCCACGAAGAGCAGCAGCAGGTTGATCAGCAGCAGAATTACAATCTTATTGTCGCTTACGGATAGTAACAACCCGGTGATTCCTTGCGGGATATTTTCATAGGCCATGATCCAGGACATGCTCATGGAGGTACCGATCAAAAGCATCACTATGGCGGTCGTACCAACCGAGCCCAGGAAAATATCGGGGATGGCTTTCAGATCGATCTCCCCATAGATAAAGGTCAGTATCAAGCAATACAGTACGGCCACTGCCGAAGCTTCTGTGGCTGTAAAAACTCCTGCCACAATACCGCCAATCACTACCACCAGCAGAAACAAACTGGGCAATGCCCGCCAAAAGGCCCTCAATAACTCGCCTATGCTGCTGCGGGTGCCGCTACCTAGTCCTTTCTTACGGGCCCAGACGGCAGCCACTATCATTAGGAACAGACCGGTAAGAATTCCCGGAAGGTATCCTGCTAAAAACAGCGCCGCGATAGATACTCCTCCACTGGCTAGGGAATACACGATCAGAATATTACTGGGTGGAATGACCAAACCAGTGGTGGACGAGGTAATGTTAACCGCCGCTGCAAAATCGCGGGTGTATCCTTCCTTTTCCATTTCGTCGGTCATAAAGCTGCCAATGGCCGAGGCTGCCGCCACTGCAGATCCTGCAATAGCACCAAACATCATGGCGGCCATGATATTGACATGGGCCAATCCCCCGGGAAGAGACCCCACCAAAGTACGGGCAAAATCTACCAGTCTGCGAGCAATACCGCCCCGGTTCATAATATGACCCGCCAATACAAAGAACGGAATGGCCAACAGAGCAAAGCTGTCCAAACCGGTGGCCATGCGTTGAGCTACCGTGGCAAAGGCTGGAACTGCCGGAATACTGACCAGCATGGTTAATACACTGCTGATGCCGATGCTCCAGGCTATGGGGACCCCCAGGCCCAGCAATATGATAAACGACAATATCAGTATGGCCACTTCCATCTCTAATGGGGACTAGGTCGTTCGGTTAACTTATAATACAAGATCAATAGTCCGCTGAGAGGAATCACGAAATAAACCAGCCACATGGGAATATTCAGTGCGGGAGAATGTTGACCTAGTTTTTGGGAGATGTAAATAAGACGCAGGCCGCCCACCACCAAAACCAGCAAGGCAAAGGCGGCAATAAGCATGCGGATAAAGTTGTTTAATCGTCTTTGCGAATTAGCAGACAACCGGTGGGAAATAAGGTCAATGGAAAGGTGCATGCCGCGGCCAGATGCAAAGGCCGCTCCCAGTATGCCAATCCAGATCAAAAGAAAACGGGCCAGTTCCTCGGTCCAACTGGCTTGGCTCCCCAGTACATAGCGGGTAAACACCCCCCAGAGTACATCCAGGGTCATAATCATCATAAGCGCTATCAGTACGTGCTCCAGCGCTCGATCTACGGATTTACGAATCATGGGATCTGCTGAATACGGGTTATCAATTCATACATGGTGGGGTCTCCTCGATAGTCTTCCAACATGCTTTTGGTCATTTGGGCGAAGGCTTCTTTGGGGGGCCGTAAGACCTCCACTCCTGCCGCCTGAACCGCCTCTAAGGCTTCGTTCTCGGCTTGCACCCATAATTTACGCTGATAGATGATGGATTCATCAGCAGCTTGCTGCAACCATTGCTGCTCTTGGGATGAAAGCTTATTCCAGGCCACAGTGCCGATCACCAGGATATCCGGCACCGCGGTGTGCTCGTTCAAGGAATAATATTTACAAATTTCATAGTGACGTGAGGTGTAGAAACTGGGCGGGTTGTTTTCAGCGCCATCCACTACACCTTGTTGAAGTGCGGTATACAGTTCACCCCAGCTAATGGGTGTAGGCGAGCCACCCAAGGATCTTACCAGATTCATAGCCACTGCACTTTCCTGAACGCGAATTTTCAAGCCCTGTAAATCGGATGGCTGCCGGACAGGACGATCTTTGGTATAAAAGGAACGTTGTCCCGCATCGAAATAACCCAGCCCCCGCAGCCAGAATTCTTCGCTTTGTAACAGCAGATCCCTGCCCAGGGGACTGTCTTGTACATTGTAAGCATGTTGGCGATCCCGGAAGATATAGGGCAGGCTCAATACTTTGATCTTGGGGGCAAAGTTTTCCATTACCGCTCCGGAAACTTTGGTCATGGCCAAACTGCCGATCTGCAACAGTTCCAGGCATTGGCGTTCCGTGCCCAGCTGCTGACTGGGATAGATCTCCAATTGCAGTTTACCCCCCGACTTCTCCTGCAAGGCCTCCGCCATATAGACCATTCCCTGGTGCACAGGATGGGTAACATCCAGTCCATGCGCCAGTTTCAGGTATTTGGTGGAAGTTATCTCCCTGCAGCCAGCTAACAGCAGAAACGCTAAAAAAAAGAAGTTCCTCAACATAGTACGGTCCACAAATACGGGTATTTGGGGGGATAACGCAAATTGAAAAGTTCAAAATTATGTGATTACTAACCGCCACCGGAAGATAAGTAGTAGGCTCCTTCATAAACCACCTTGGTGTCATCCGTCAGGTTTGTTTGGGGTATGACCTCGATCCAGCCATCTGAAACCAAACCGGTCTCTACTCTTATTTTTCGAAATGCCACCTTTTCGCCATCGGCTGGTATTTCTGTGAAAATATAAGCTTCCTCACCTTCTGTCAACACTGCGTTCTCCGGCAGGGCCGCTACCATTTTACTGGCAATGACGATCTCGGCTTCCACATACATGCCCGGAACAAACCGCTCCTCTTCCGGAATATGGCCGTGCACATGTATGGATCGGGTTTCAGGATCCAGGGCTTTGCCTACCAGATAGACTTCACCCTTATACAAGGTATCCGACAAATTTGGGATCCGCAAGCGGATGCTTTGCCCCTCTTTGACTTTGGTGACGTCCTTTTCAAAAACTTCCAGCTCCACATGCATGTGATCGGTGTTCACCATTTCTAAAAGCACTTCTTCCGGGAGTACGTATTTCCCGATGGTGGTACTCACCTTGGTGACGGTACCCTCTATGGGAGCTCTGATGCTCATGGTAGTAGTATAGTGCCCGGCCTCCAACCTTGACAGGTTGACCCCCATTAATTGCAGTTCTTTCTTCAATCCTTGGAATCGGGCCAGCGCAGACTGGTAGTCGGCCAAAGCTTTTTGCAAATTCTTCTGAGCAGTGATCTTTTCTTGTTCCAGGACTTTTTTTCGCTCATACTCAGCTTTTAGGTATTCCAATTGCCCTTTTACCTCCATATAACTTTGCTGTGCCTTAACGTATTCCGGATTTTCCAAAACCAGCACAGACTGACCTTTATTTACATGGTCCCCTACCAGCAAACTGGTAGACTTAATATATCCAGCTTTGAATGAGCTGATCTGAGCTTTGTTTTGGGGAGGGACGTCGAAATAGCCGTTGGTAACTACTATATCAGACATTTCCCGGTCTTCCAATGCACCTATTTGTATTCCGGCTTTCTGTTTTTGCTGCTGGCTTAAAGTTATAAGTTCAGTCTGACCAGTCGCTTGCATATCTTCCCCATCCGTAGTTTTCGTAGAACAGCCAGTGAATAGGCCCAGTGCCAGAAGTGCATATATATTTTTTATCGAATTCATGATACTATGGATTTACAAGGTATTGGATTTCCAGAACAGTTTGATTGTATCCATGCAAATTGTCCAGGTAACTAAGGTTGATTTGCCGGGCGCTTTCTAAACTCTGAATGTACTGCAGGTATCCGGATTCTCCACTTTGATAGCTTTTATGGGCCATGCGCACGATCTCCCGGGACAGGCTGAGTCCGTTGGATTGATAATACCGCAAAGCGCTCTGGTATTTCTGCAGTTCGGCACTTAATTGACGATATCGGGATTCCCAACGACGTTGAAAACTCACGGCTTCAAGTTCACGGGTTTTGATATCGATACGGGAGGCTTGTACTTTGGCTCTTTGGTCGCTTCCGATCAACGGTATCCCCAAACCAAACTGATAGCCGTCAAAACTCCGGGCTCCTTCACCTTGGCTGCGGCCCAAGAAATACTCCGCTCTTATCTGGGGCCACTGCAGGCTCTTTTCTACTTTGGCCCGGGCCTCCGCCACATTGGTCAATCGTTGATAGTATTGGATAGCGGGATTATTATCACGGAAACCCTGATAGCTGGATGAATCAAAGTTTAGCATGATCAACTCTTCAAGGGCAATCTCGAACTCTTGATCCAGCTGCAGCAACGATGCCAGTTTATGATGGCTGATATCTACTTCCAGGCGAGCCTGATCGACCAGGGTATTGAGCTCCAGATGGCGGGCTTCAGCCGTTAGTTTCACCAAATAGTCCGTTTCTCCCAACTCAAAACGACGATTACTGGCACCGGCAAAGCGACCGTATAGGCTATCCAGGTAAATTAACTGGTTCAGTCTTTGATTCAGATGTTGCAACTCATAATACGCTTGTGACACTCCTTTAATGAGGTCCGCTTCCCTGATTCTCAGCTGTAGTTCGCTTAACTCGGTTTGTTTTTCAAACAGTTTCGAACGTCGGCTGTAAACGTGGGGCAGGCTAAAACTTTGCTGGATGCCATATACATTCAAGGCAGTACCGTTATCCGCAATGTTGTTTTCATCATAGCTGTAGTACAACTGGGTATTACCGGCATTAAAAGCCATTTTCTGCAAACTCTTCTGCCGGTCTGTCCGCAGACCCGCCGCCTGCAGATCCAGATTATTCTCCAAAGCTATTTCTTGGGCCTGTGGCAAATCGATTATCCTCTTTTGGGCCTGGGCCCCATTCGAACTCAATCCTATTAAGGCTATGAGAATGACCAATTTGGGAACCGCATTGGTCAATACCTTGCCTTTTGGTTTTTGCTTGTTGCCCTTATACATGGTGTACAGCACTGGTAATACCACTAATGTCAAGAATGTAGCGGTGATTAAACCGCCAACTACCACAGAAGCTAACGGGCGTTGTACTTCCGCTCCCGCAGAAGTGGAATAAGCCATGGGCAAAAATCCCAAAGCAGCGGCGCTAGCAGTGAGCAGTACGGGCCTAAGCCTAATTTTTGTGCCCTGAAGTACCCTTTGATGTATATTGGTGATGCCAGACTTTTCTAACTCGTTAAAATACTCGATCAACACAATCCCATTCAGCACCGCTATTCCAAATAATGCAATAAATCCAATACCGGCAGAAATACTGAAAGGCATATCCCGGATCCACAACATCAGAACCCCTCCTATGGCTGCCAAAGGAATGGCTGAGAAAACCAATAAGGCCTGTGAAACGGACTTGAAGGTAACGTAGAGCATGATAAATATCAGGGCCAAAGCCACCGGCACCACCAGTGCCAGCCTTTTTTTAGCTTTTTGCAGATTTTCGAACTGCCCTCCATAGGTAATATAATATCCGGGAGGCATGGCCAACTCTTCCCTTAAAATTGATTCAATTTCATTCACTACGGATTCCACATCGCGATTACGCACGTTGATTCCGATTACGATTCGGCGCTTGGCATTGTCCCGGGAGATCTTCGCAGGCCCGGTTTGATAGTCAATGGCAGCCACCTCGTTAAGAGGCACCTGCTTACCATTGGGCAGATCCACATACAGTCTTTGCAGATTGGATATGTCTTTTCTAAAATCCTCCTGAAGACGTACCACCAGATCGAATCTTCGCTCGCCCTCCATGATCACTCCAGCACTTTCTCCACCAAAAGCCATACGCACCATTTGATTCAGATCCCGTATGTTTATACCATACTGAGCGATTTTCTCCCGGTTATAGGCAATGGACATTTGCGGCAATCCTGCGGTTTTTTCCACATTTATATCGGCAGCACCCGGAACATTCTCAATAAGGTCGCTTACCTTGTTGGCCAATTGATAAAGAACATCCAGGTCCTCCCCGTATATTTTGACCGCTACGTCCGTGCGCACACCGGTGATCAATTCATTGAATCGCATTTCGATAGGCTGGGTGAACTCAAAGTCGATCCCGGGAATGGCCGACATGGCGACCTTCATTTTATCAGCCAGTTCTTCCTTACCTTTGGCACTGGTCCATTGCTTTTTTGGCTTGAGCTTGATAATGACATCGGTCTCTTCCATTGACATGGGATCCGTGGGGACTTCGGCCGCACCGATCCTGGTTACCACCTGCTCAACCTCCGGAAATTCATCTATAAGAATGCCCTCAATTTCAGTTACTATATCGATGGTCTTGCTCAATGAAGTTCCGGTTTTTAGTACCGGTTGTACCACGAAATCGCCTTCATCCAGGGTAGGTACAAACTCACCTCCCAAATTAGAAAAGACCACCAAGCTCAGTATCAATAGCGCCGATGCCAAGCCTACAACCACTTTCTTACTGTGCAATGCCCAATCAATTATGGGGCTATATATACTCTGAATAAACTCCATTATTTTCTGTGATATATTGTGCTTTTGTTGAGAGGGCCGGCAAACTATAGATGCCATTACCGGTATATAGGTAAGGCATAGGATCATCGCTCCCAAAAGGGCAAACCCAAATGATAACGCCATGGGTTTAAACATTTTGCCCTCCACTCCGGTCAACGATAGGATGGGAATAAATACAATCAAGATAATTATCTGACCAAAAAATGCCGGCTGCATCATTTTGATGGTACTGGATAAGGTAAGTCTATCTTTCAAGTCTCGCAATGCACTCCCGGAAACTTCCAGCAATTCCTGGCGGTGTTGATTCACTTGAAATACCACATACTCGATAATAATAACCGCTCCGTCTATAATGATACCAAAATCAATAGCCCCTAAGCTCATCAGATTGGCAGATATGCCAAATAGATTCATCATGGAAATGCCAAACAGTAAAGCCAGCGGGATTACCGAGGCTACAATGAGACCGGAACGCCAATTACCCAGGAGCAGCACCAGCACGAATATCACGATCAACGCACCCAGGGTCAAATTTTCAGTTACAGTGAGCGTGGTCTTATTGATCAATTCCGTGCGCTCAAGAAAAGGATTTATCACAATACCAGCGGGCAAGCTTTCCTGAACAGCGGCCACCCGGGACTTTACCTCTTTGATCACTTCGCTGGAATTAGCATTTTTCAACATCATCACTTGTCCCATTACCTTCTCTCCCTGGGCATTCCCGGTGATAGCTCCAAAGCGTGTGGCGTGACCCATGCGAACTTCACTTATATCCCGCACAAAAACGGGAACCCCTCCTCTATTCTTCACTACAACCTTCTCCAGGTCCGGCAATGAGCCTATTAAACCTTCCCCTCTGATAAAATAGCTCTCTTGATTGCGCTCGATATACCCGCCACCGGTGATGTCGTTATTGCTCAGCAGTGCTTCATAAACTTCTCGCATGGTTATATCCATGGCCTTTAGTTTTTCAGGGTCAATGGCCACTTCATACTGTTTTAGGAATCCCCCCCAGGTGTTGACCTCCACTACTCCGGGAATTCCTGAAAGCTGCCTCTTTACAATCCAATCCTGTATGGTCCTCAAATCCATAGTTGAATAGCGCTGTTCATAACCCGGCTCCACATCCAGCACGTATTGGTAAATTTCCCCCAACCCGGTGGTAATGGGGCCCATTTCCGGGGAGCCGAACCCTTCGGGAATATTGTCAATAGCTGATTTAAGCTTCTCAGCAATTAATTGCCGGGGAAGGTAGGTGCCCATATCGTCTTTAAATACCACCGTGACTACCGAAAGACCAAATTTGGAAATGGAGCGGATTTCTTCCACTCCCGGCAGGTTACTGAGCTCCAACTCCACTGGATAAGTGATAAATTGTTCAATATCCAGTGTGGAGAGATTTCTGGAGGTGGTGAGCACCTGAACCTGATTGTTGGTAACATCCGGCACCGCTCCGATCGGTATTTTAGTTAGTGAATAAACCCCCCAGGCGACCCAGGCGATCACGAAAAAGATAATGATAAGTTTATGGCGGATACTAAATCCGATAATTGATGCGATCATGATATGAAAGGTTTATGATCAAATTAAGGATGATGGTTAGCCTATCAAGATGGAGTGAACCACCTATGTTTATGCTTAGGCCCATACACAGCCACTGGGCGGTGTATGGAGATTGTTAACAGACTTAATGGAGGAATTTCAGGCGAAAGGCGGACCTCGAAGCAGTGGTGGACCTATAATAGCGGGCGACGGCAATAATTGCTCTGTCGATAGCACGATGGGTCTGGCAGCCTCAGTGACTATAGGTGAAAATTCGAAACTAAGGATAGTAAGAAAAGGGATCAGGTAAGCCCCAAAACTTACCTTATTTGTATGCTTGAAGTTCTCCAAATGCTCATCACCAAGATCCTGATGGAATACTTTACCCAAAAATCCTAAAAATCCACTTTCAGTGGGCGTACAATTAGTAATGGAGGGCTCTAATAAAGGACTGGAATGGTGCTGATGGGGCACCAGCGAGTGCAACAGTAAAATGGCTACTGCCCATGATAACAGGCTGTACTGACAGATGCGTTTTAAGAATGGCATACCTTACAAGACCAATATACGGTTTTAATATGTATTGGTTGATATATGGCGGTCCTGAAGTAAAACAGGGAATTAATTGGCATCTATCAAATTGCCGGATCCTGTAATGTTTACGTCGATGGCAGGGTTTCCTTTGTAAGAAACATTACCGGAGCCGCTGATGTTAACATCCAGTTCTGACTCTGCGGTCACTTCTATATTCCCCGCCCCAATAAGGTCCACCTCACATATTTGAGTGATCAGGTCGAAGGCCATAATATTGCCAACTCCTGAACTTACAATCTCCAGGGTATCAGAGGATCCACTGACGATCACATTTCCCACCCCATCCAGGCTGATCTCAAGTTTATCCAAGTCAAAGTCATTTTGGCCGGTTATATTTCCCACTCCATTAATTTCCAAGTGTTCAATGTCCGGAATGGTAATGACATAATCCAACTGGGTTACATTCCCATCAATACAACCTACCAGATCAATTTGTAATTCTTCATTTACCACATTGGTGGTGATCATTGACATTAGGTCTTCGTGAGTAACCACACTTAATTGTTGAGGAGCGCCTTGTGTAAGGAATATATTGCCGATCCCGGTCAGGGAGATATCCTCAAAATCGCTTACAGTGCGGGTTTCGGTTACAATAGCCCCCATCGGATCAATACAATTGGAAGGGACTTCATCATCACCATCGCAGCTGATCAGTCCGACAGCAACCCATGGCAAAAAATACAGTAGCTTTTTCATAGCGGTAGTTTCTGGTTGATGCAACTTCAAAGTTCACCCCTTGTTGGAGAAATGTCGTTGATCTTGGTCAACCAAGATGGTGATTTTTAGGTTCTAACCTATCCATACATAGATGGGCTTAAGGAGTAGCATTTCCTCCCCATCCTTAATAGGCATATTGCTATTAAATCCGATTGGGAAGAAAATTGATAGCAGGTCTTAGTACTAATTTTGGAAATATTGAATTATACCCAATACGCCATTGTAGGAAATTATGATGGAGAAAATAAATGCTGCGGCCATACCGGCGTTCAATATCAGGCCGGCACGATGGTGCTTCATGAGCTTCTTTGAATTAACCAGGATCATGATACCAATGATCACCAAAGGCAGCACAAAAACGTTAAAAACCTGAGTTAGAATTTGGGCCTGTACCGGGTTGGCATCCAATATGGGAACGATCAAACCGATGATACTGGCCAGAATAACCAGTATTTTGAATTGCTTACTTTTAGTGTCCAGCTTTCCCGACTGATAATCGGCGATCAACATGGGGGCGATCATTAAAATTGGAAATATGGAGGACAATCCCGCACTTAAAGTCCCCATAAGAAAAATGGCTATGGCAAACTTTCCGGCTACCGGCTCCAGGGCGTAAACCATATCCAACGCCTTGTCGACCGTTTGCCCTTGATAGAACATGGCGCCCATTGAAACTGCCATGATGGCTCCGCTGATAAAAAAGATCAGTAAAGCTGCGGACATGGCATCACGCCTTTGGTCGCCAATATTTTCAATCTTCCAGCCTTTGCCCTTAATAAACAACGGCCTTGACAGGAAAGTAGCGGCAGCCATGGTGGTACCTACAAATGCTGCTACCAGCATTCTGCCTCCTTCCACCTGGGGAATGCTGGGCAGCATTCCCATTAGAATATCCTTAGTGGGTGGCAGCACCACGAAGAGGGAAAAAAGAAAAGAAAATGCCATTATAGTGACAAAAATGATCAGTACTTTTTCAAAGAATTGATACTTCCCTACCCACAGCAGAATATTCATAACCACTATAATGAACACTGCAATTACCAAAACCAGGATATACTGATGCTTTTCCAAACCTGGAAAGAATAGATTGAGTGTTTCAAAAATTACATTAGAGGAGATACCCAATATACCAATCAAGGAGTTCCATTGGCCGATAACCACGCCAATTATGATCAAGTAACAGGCCCATCTTCCAAATCGCAAATGTTTCCTGAATCCGAATAGAGCAGTTTCACCGGTAACAATGGCGTAACGACCATAAGCTTCCATCAGCACCCACGAAAACAAACAGCTTAAAAATAATACCCATAGCAACTGCATACCATAGGAACTGCCGGCAACGATCATGGAAGTTACACTTCCGGTGCCAATGGTATAACCAATGGCAAATATGCCCGGCCCAATGGCCAGTAGCGCCTTAAGAATACGATTCATTTAATCAGTAATTTATTTGGTAAGCTGTTTTCACAGTATTTAGACCCTCCGATGAAACTCAATATAGCGGTAAATCTATCTTCTACCATAAGGAGGGCTATCTTTTGATCCTGCCAGATGTATCACCTTTCATGAGATTAAGTACATCGTTTAACGAAACCATGTTGGCATCACCCTCGATGGTATGCTTAAGGGCGCAGGCGGCGGTGGCAAATTTCAAAGCCTGAACGTCGTCCTCGTACATCAAAAGCCCATAAATCAATCCGGCTGCATAAGCGTCTCCTGTACCCACGCGGTCCACAATATGGGTGACGTCCAGATTGGGAGTTTCAAACAAATATGTGCCGTTCCACATTTTGCCTTGAATCCTGTTGTGAGAGGCGCTAAGAGCTTCGCGGTTTTTATCCACTACTTTCTTCACCTTAGGGCATCGCTTTATGAGGGCCTGGGAAATGGTTTTAAATTCATTTCCATATTCTTTTATGCTTAGATCAAAGACCTTACAGATATCTCGAGGGCTGCCAATTACTACATCACACCCTTTCACTAAATCTGGCATCACCTGCTGCAGCCTTTTCCCGTAATTCCATAAACTGCTTCTTGAATGTATGTCTGTTGACACAGTTATTCCCAGGTTATTTGCGGCCTCAATGGCCTCCGCGCAACAAACAGCTGCGCCTTCTGAAATTGCTGGGGTTATACCTGTCCAGTGAAACCAATGGGCATCTTTGAAAATTTCCTGCCAATCCAGCATTCCCGGTTGTATCCTGGCAAAAGCAGAACCCTCTCTCTCGTAGATTACCCTACTTGATCGATGAACAGCACCTTTTTCCAAAAAGTATTTACCGATCAGATCATCACCATAAATCACCGTAGAAGTATCCAGCCAATGATGTCTTAAGAACTGGGTAGCAGATCGCCCGATAAGGTTATCAGGAAATCTGGTAACATGAGCCGCCGACAAGCCCAAATACGCCAATGAAATAGCTACATTAGCTTCCCCTCCCCCATAGGCTAACTCCAAATGAGTGGCTTGGGGAAACTTCGCATAACCTGGGGGAGATAGACGCATCATCACTTCCCCGAAGGTGATCACTCTTTTTTGACTATCGATCGGCATTTACTTCCCTCTGCCTTATTTCTACAGGGCCAATATTTTTACAGAGCGCATAAATAGCTATCACCCCCAGAGGAACGAAAACGGCAATAATAACAAATGCGGGAGTGTAGGATTGGGTGGTAATAACCGGTACCAAAAAGTTCATCACGATTACCGAGAAAACACCAACCGTCCCCCCCATGCCAGCCAGTGAACCTACGGATTTCCCGCTGAAAAGGTCACTGGGGATGGTTTGAATGTTACTAATGGCAAATTGGAAACCAAAGAGGACACCGGCCACGATCAAAACAAACTTTAAGGGGGTATCTGCAAATAATATGGTGGCCACCAGCCCTAAAAACATAATGACACCACCCAGTGTAATCGTGCGCTTTCTGGCCCTGTCAACTGTGAATCCGCTGTTCATCAATCGTCCCGCAAACCAGCCTCCGGATATACTTCCAACCGCAGCACCCACATAAGGTACCCAAGCGAATAATCCTATTTGTTTAACATCGAAACCGTATTGATCGGCCAAATACAAAGGCATCCAACCTACAAACAACCACCAAATGGGTTCCAGAAAAAAACGGGAAACCAATACTGCCCAGGATTCTTTATGGGACAATATCTGCCCCAAAGACAGGGGTTTTTCCTCCTGAGTTTCTTCCTGAGGTTGAATACGATCAGATAGAATGTATTCTCTTTCCTTCTCACCAATCCATGGATGGTTTTCAGGACCGGTTTTATTCACTATCAGCCAGGGTATTACCCACAAAATGCCCAAGGCACCCACAATAACGAAGGTGACACGCCATCCAAAGCCCAAATAGAGCATGGCAATGAGAGGAGGTGCTATGATGGATCCAATGGAAGCTCCGGAATTAAATATTCCCTGAGCTACTGCTCGCTCCTTTATGGGAAACCATTCAGCATTGCTTTTTACGGCACCAGGCCAGTTACCGGCCTCCGATATGCCCAAGGTGGCCCTGAAAAGGCTAAATGAGAGCAATCCTGAAGCGATGGCATGTAAGGCAGTAGAACCACCCCATACCACAATACAAATCACATAACTGATACGAGTTCCGATTTTATCAAACATACGACCGGATAAAGACTGTCCCAGAGCATAAGCCACCATAAACACATTAAGCATGATGGCATAGTCGTAGCTGTCAAAACCGAGGTCCTCTTCAATGCTGGGCCACATTACGGCCAGGGCTGAGCGATCTATGTAGTTAATGATGGTAGCCAGGCCAATGAGACCGATAATCCACCAACGTAATCCTTTGAGTTTTCCGGCCATGGCTCAATCTTTTAAGAAATCCTCCCGGACCGGACTGAATACATCAATGAGTACCCCACCTTCGGTGCACAAGCAGCCGTGCATTTCATGAGGTGGAATGTAGAAGGCGTCACCTGTTTTTAAGGTCCTTTTCAAATCTCCTACAGTGAGTTCAAATTCCCCGCTTTCCACATAGGTAACTTGTGAATGGTGGTGGTTGTGTAGCTCTCCCACGCCTCCTTTATCAAACTTCACCTTTACCAACATGATGTGTTCATCAAATCCTAAAACCTGACGTTGCATGCCTGGTGCTACCTGTTCCCATTCCACTTTATCTCCGAATTGGAATACTTCGCTTGGTGTAATATTTTTCATATTCTCGATTTTATGATTTTGGTTTTCTAATTAATGAAAAGGGGCCTTGCCATTGTATTAAGCCATCTTCCAATTCTAATTTATGGTGGGTTTGCCTGGACGCGTCTTGGTTGGCCAGGCACCAAATCCATTGGATACCCTCTGAGTGGTGTATACTTAATACGGTATATTTATCATCACTATGAAGCAATTCTATTTTGGAAATGCTACTGTAGGAATTTATGGGAATCTCACTCACAGGATCATAGTGGCCATGGGGTTCCATGGTTGTGGCAAATACCGCACCCTGAGCGGCCGACTTCCTGATCATGATACCTTTATCACGTCTTAAATTAAATTGAGGGTCATTAGCCCCAATTCTGGTAAAAAGGATTTGATCCCCGGGATCCACCAGGGAGGTAAGGGAGTAAAACCGGTTCCCCAGCAACCAGGTGAGATTTATATTTTCGTTAGCAGGTGTTCCCTGGCTTTCGCCCCACAAATGTTGATACCCGTGGGCAGTTCCCAAGGGTTTCAGTTCTGTGTGGCCCGTGATATCGAAATCTGCCAATAACAACTGACCTTCCATATAATAAGGAAGATCAAACAGGTGCTGGCCCTCGGAGTCTACGCGGAATACATCGATTACCAGAGGCTTTTCCAAAAGGCTATCACTCATTATGGCCATGGTGCGATGCAGCTCAAATCCCGGGTAAGCATTGGTCTCCTTGGCACTGGCAATTTTTATATGCTCGCTGTCCTCAAAAAAATATCGCTGAGAATGATGCTGGCTGCCAATTTCGTATTCCCCTTTAAAGTGTGATTGTTGGTTTACCACTACGGTATTATGAGCTACTGTTTGTTTGGCCCAGGTAGTATTTTCAGGTAAATAGCCGCCCCCATTCTTGTGCTCGATGTTCACAAATCTGGCCAGACCGTAGTCCTGGACTATTTCTCGTCCATTGTCATAAAGTGAGAAGGACAGCTTGTCAAAATGTCCATGGCTTAGCCCATGGGCAGAGTATTTCATGACCAGACTCAGTTGATCATTCTGTGGTCCTGCCCTCAGCAGTCCAATGCCCCCCTGGGTTCCCAGAGGTCCGTCACGCAGCTCCAAAGATTGCTTGATAAAGGGTTGCGCTTTATTAAGGGTAATGTCACGGGCTACCTGCAATCCGGTATCATCCAGCAAGACCTTACCCTGTAAGGCAGCGATCGATAATAACCTGGGGTCGCGACCTCCGAAGTAATAGCCTATATTGACAGCAGACACCAGCTCCCGGGATAGGTATGACATTCCTTTTTGGGCATCGTTAAATGGAAAGAAATGACCGTTCTGATCCGTAAGGTTTAAGAGCGCGTATACAGCCTTTATCAAAACGCTGTCCTTGTGGGCAAATACCTGCAGTTCCGGCTTAACATTTTGGATAGCCTCCGCAAAGAGCATGAACGGATACATGGCATAGCGTTGATAATAAGGGCCTTCTGTATAGTAACCATCTGGTGAAAAAGGGTACTCCAGGTTTGCGAAGAATCCGGACTTTGATTGGCCCGGCATTTTAATGAGCCCACCGTCATTATCTTTCAGATCCCCGGCTATGCCATCCTCCGTTAATCCATAAAGACCTCTTTCCACCAGTTCCTGGTCATCCATAACAAGTCCTATCATCCCTACTGCGGCATTGCCCCAGGTGCTGTGGTTATGGATCCGATTGAAAAACTGGGGAGAACCGGTTGATAGAAAATCAGCGTAGGGCCGGAATAAATTCTTCTCCAGGAAGACTCGCTCTTTTTTAGACAGCCAATCATAAATGCAATCGTAAGCCTGACTGGCATACACCAACCAATTGGCATCATTTAAGCATTGCCAGAAGATCTTACCGGGAGCATAGGACCTGTTGGTGGGATGTAAAGGCAAACTGGGGTACATGCGGGCATATTGGTTAAACATATCCCGGATATAAATGGCATACTTTTCATCCTCCAATATCTGGAAGAGCACACCTGCTTTTTGAAGGATGAGAAAATTCCTTTTATGCCTTTCGTGGGTGTACCCACCTGCAAGATCTTTAGGAATAGGGACTTCGATTCCCGAGGCAATTTCAACATCCACCTCTTGTCTTACATCCGCCAAAGACTGATCAAATACAGGCAGTGTGCCCAAATGCCCTTTGATAGCCTTTACCCCGCTTTGGGTAAGTATGAGCTTGGGATGAGATTGAGCCTCTAATCCTTTACAACCGCCTAATAAGATGACCATTAAAATAACGGCCGCTAATATGTGAATTGTTATTTTCATAGAGTTATTCTATGGCATTCTTTTTTGAGTTTCACACCAAGCGTGTTATCTAGTTAATAACCCCAGATCCAAACCGTCACTGGCCTTACCTTTCAAGGAGGAGGTGGAGGCCATATTGAAGCCCTCATCAAAATCCGGATCATCGAAAGTTAAATTGGCCGACTCAAATGCATCGAGGTTGTATATTATTTGCCCTGAATTGTGAAAATTTGTGTGAGTTACCGATATGATGGGCTCCCCCACCGTCAGGAACAAGTCCAAAGGCTTACTGTCACTGAGGATACTGTTTGTAATACTGGCTATCTGCACCCCATGCAAAGCAATTGAGGCATTTTTGGGATATCGCGTTCCATAGCCCACTTGGTGCAAAACGCAATGATCTATGTTGAGGTAGGGCCCAAAGGTGCTCTCATCACCTCCGCCCCGGTAAAGATTTAGCACCATGCCCTCGATGTTTGAGAATAAACTATTTTCCAAAATCACGTACTCGGCATTGTAAATACCAATGTCGTCCGTTTCCTTATCCAGGGCCAATACCGACCCCGTTACATTTTTAAAACTGGAATTTCTGATAACTATGGAATCGGCAAACGTTTCTTTGTAAACCCTGATGGCGTCAAAGGAATGATTAATGTCCAGATCCACAAAATCACAATGATCAATGATCAGTTTATAGTTGCGATTCATGGAGTACTTACTGGTGCGTATAATGGAGTTGCCAGGGCCATCAGGTGAGGAATTGCCATCAATTCTCAACCCCTTCAATTCCAGGGCTCCTCCATTTTCAATATTGAAAAGAGACTTCTTTTCGGTTTTTACAACCGGTTTTTCATCGAGCCCGTGGCTGACCACCACCGTTAGTGGATGAACTATATTAATCGACTTGGTTTGCAGATACTCTCCGGGCGCTGTCAACTCAATGATGTCCCCTGGTTCGGAGTCCATCACCGCCTCGTAAAGGGTATTGATCCCTGGTTCAATGGTAAGCACTGTTCCCCTAACAAAATGAAGCTCAATATCTTGCTCTGGGTACCAGTCAACTCCGGTGTTACTTTTAGTAGCCGCAAGTTTTCGGATGTCCGATCCCGCATTAAGCAATGCGGTATCTAGGGGAAGCAGTAAGCCATTACCGTGGTCTTCTATATCAAATGACTTTGACTCAAAGCCATCATCTTGCAGCGGCTTTATGTTAGGGCTCAAGGCGTTATTTTCGAATTGAATACCGCTAATGTCGTCATAAACCGTAAATATCTCTGCGCGCTCTTGATGGTAGATCACATTATTTTTGACAGTAGTGTTAATAGGTACCGCTGATCGTTCCTCATCACTGCCGGCACATAACTGGATGTGATCGCAGTTAATAAAAGTATTGTTGGACGCTTCTCCACCATCTACCTGGAAGTATCGATTCAACGGGGAGTTCGGTACCCCGTTCATGATCACCAAGGCCCCTCTAAAGCGAAATCCTGTCAGATCCTGAAAATGGTTATTGATGGCCTTATTCCGCTCGTTGATAATTCTGATACCGCCGGTATGCTGTTTGCCATTGCCAATGAAAACATTGGCCTCTGCCACATTATCATTTCCATGCCTGTAAGTGAGCGTACCCCGGCACTCATAAAAGGTATTATTCCGATAAACATTGTGACCGGATTTACTGGAAATGATTTCATGTTCCCCATCGCAACGATCGAAAAGATTATTCTCCACGGTGGTGAAAGAATTACTTAAAGAATGATGGCTGGTGCCGATTCTTAAAGTCTCCCCGCCGTTGGCCCCCAGGTTTTGTCTGGGTCCAAAATGGTTATGATCGATTTGATGGTAGTTTTCTTTGCTTTCATCGCTGTTTATACGCACAATCACGGTCACACCCCGGTTGCGCTTACCCACCATATAGTTATGATCGAATCGATTATGCTTGCCATATAAGGCCACCCAGGTTTCTGTTTCAAATCTTTCAGGATTGTTGTAACTGTCGATGACACATTCGGTGACTCGGGTATGGTAAGCCAGGTTGTCATTGTCTTTCTTAAAACTGATCACCTCATTGGTGGGAGTGTAGCCATTCTTAAAAACTAGTCCTTCCACCAAGAGATACTGTCCGGCTATTCTGAGGTTGGATTGACCTTGTAACAGAACTTTCCCTTTCTCCTCTACGGTTAAAGTAATAGGGGCCTCTTCAGTTCCTTCCGCTTCAAATAGTAATTCAGCATTTTCCCAAATGCCATTGGCCAGGGTGATCACATCTCCGGGGGAAGCTTCGGAAACAGCCTGGTTGAATTCATCAATATTGCTAACCAGGTGTTTGGGAGCTAAAGAATCACCGCAAGAATATGTCAAACCCATTTCTAAGAACAGGGCAGCCAGGATTATTTTCTTAGTAACATGGTTAAAGTGCATACTTTCTATTGATTTAAAGGAACCACAGGCTCAAAAGGATCCATGATTAGCGGCGGTTGCGGATCCTCAGAGCAACTGATGAGTAAAAGAAGTAACCACAAATACGGGCTCATACTAATTGGCTTGTTCAAATGAGTTTAATGATTCCCACTACCAGGAAGATCTCCGCCAGAATAATTCACAGCATCTTCATGCAACTCTCCAATTAGTGTCGCTGGCTGAAAATATTATAATCAAAGGTCCATGTGGCCTATTTTATGATGGATTCCCTAGGAGAACAGCAATCCTCCGTTTATATCCACATTGGCGCCCGTCATGAAAGAAGTTTCTTCCGAAGCCAGGCATGCTACCAGATTGGCAACCTCACAAGCTTCGCCTTCGCGTCTCAAAGGTGTGCCACCAGCTACTTTAGTTCGAACCTCATCTTTTGTAAAGGTATCGTGGAAAGTAGTTGCGATCATTCCTGGGCAAAGTGCATTAACTCTAATATTCTCTGGTCCTAATTCTTTGGCCATAGCCCGGGTAAAGGTCATCACAGCAGCTTTGGATGTAGCATAAGCCGATGCTCCGGGACCGCCACCGTCACGGCCTGCTTGTGAGGCAAAGTTGACGATGGAAGCTCCCGATTTCATATAGGGAACCGCTGCTTGAGTGGCCAGGAAAGTTGAGGTTACGTTCAACTGCATAATATAGTTAAAGAAGTCCTCATCCATTTCTTCCAACTTCTTGCGGGCCACCAATCCTCCCGCTACATTTACTAATACATGAATTTCAGGGCCATAGGCGTTGATGGATTCGGCTACCAGATTCGCCACTTCCGCTTGTTTAGTCATGTCTCCTTTAACAGCCACAGCCTCTCCGCCGGCAGCCTTTATTAATTCCAAAGTCTCATCAGCAGCTTCTCGATTGTTAAAATAGTTGACCACTACCTTGGCACCTTCTGAGGCCAACTTGACAGATACTGCCCGTCCGATGTCCCGTGCGCCACCGGTTACTATAGCTACTTTTCCATTTAAGTCCATATTTAATATTGTATTTGTGTTTTGATAATCCGTTTAAACTGTCATTCCTGCTATTAATTGCAAAATTGCCCCTGTCTGTTTAAGGACAGGGGCGAAAAACTAAACCATATGAAACTTCTTAATAGCCATCATTTTGAGTAATTGCGCCATCACTTGCTAGCACTTCTGAGTTTGGAATAGGAAACAGGTGATAATTCGCATTAATCGATTCTCCCATTTCAGCATCAACAGTACCTGTTCTAACCAAATCAAACCATCTCTGTCCCTCAAAGGCCAGTTCTACTCTTCTTTCGTCATAAATAGCCTGTCTTACCAAGGCCTGAGTATTAAGCACTGTGTGATCCAAAGGATTTAATCCAGCCCTGGTTCGAATAGGATCTAATACATCAAGTACTGCTTCAGCAGAAGCACCAGTTTCATTCATTGCTTCTGCATGTAACAGCAGCACATCCCCAAATCTCAGCTCTATCCAGTCCTGATCAAGACCGCCCCATTTTGGGCCTGTCATGGCTGTCTCATCGATAGTTAATGCTCTTCGTAAATCTGTATTACCTCCATCAGCCGCTTCGATAGCGTCAAAAGCAGCAATTAAGTCCGGATCCAATGGCGCAAGCGATTTTGTATCGCCTCCACTAAACCATCCCGGAAACAGGGTAAAACCGTATTCATCTTCTATGGAAGATGACAATTGGGTGGCAAATATGATTTCAGAATTCAAGTCATTTTCCTCACCAAATATATCAGCAAAGTTTGCTTGTAAACTAATCCCTGCCCCAGCAGCGCCGTTTACCACGGCAGCAAGCTCAGTTGCCGCATTGCCAAAATCACCCATGTGCATATAAACTTTACCCAAAATGCCTCGAGCTGCGATTTGAGACGCTCGACCACTTGCTATTTCAGAATCATCTAAAGCCAATATGGCATCTTGCAAATCAGGTATGATCACATTGCTATAGACAGTGGCAGCCGGTTGCCTCGCTAAAGTGGATTTATCTGACACCTCTGGTGCAGCAGATAAATTCACGGTCACATCACCAAAGGCCAGAACCAGCTTGAAATAAGATAGAGCCCTTAGAAATTGAGCTTCACCTATCTCAGTAGCATCCGTTGAATTTTCAATTACGTTGTTCGCACTTAATATTGACTTGTATAAATTGGCATAAAAAGGGCGAAAAAATTGCTCTACCAAATCTCCACCTGCTAAATCCGCATTGAACCGGTCAAATGCAGGATATGGCTCTTCGTCCATCAACATATTGTCAGCTCTGAAGTCGCCCATTACTGCCATAGGTGTGGTTCCAGCCTGCTGATAATAATATGCGGCAAACAAAACTTCATTATAAGACGTCAAGGAACTGGCTTCCGCTTCTAGAGGTGGTACTTGATCCAAATCATTGTCACATGCTGTTATCAATAGCATTGAACCCAATATTATATATAATGTTTTCATGATTTTCTTCATTAAAAATTAACATTAACACCCAGCGTAAAGCTTCTTACGATCGGGCTTGCACCTTCCTGGTACCCGTATGTTGTTGGTCCTAGATAACCAGTATTGGTAATCTCTACACCTTCAGGATTAAATGAGGTATAACTATCTGCCATCAAATAAAACAAATTAGTGGATGCCAAATATATCCTGGCAGATCTCAAACCAATTTTACCGGCCAATTCCGGCTTAACTGTATAGCCTATGGTCAGGTTTCTCAATGCTACATAAGAAGCATCCTGAACCAACGCACCATGTGCATTTCTGGTCTGCTCATAATGCAGTCCACTAGCATCGGCAATGCCATCGCCTTCAACATCAAAACTATCCCGTAACCTGCCGCCAAATTGTGACTCCCAATAAATCGGGTCGATGTTGTAAACTTCTGCTCCTTGGGATCCCTGAAACTGCAGTGATAAGTCAAAATCCTTATACATAACTGTAGTATTCAAACCCCAGTAAAAGTCCGGAGTACTTGATCCTAGCTTGACATAATCATTTTCAGGATCAATTACACCATCTCCATTTTGGTCTACCACGTAATATTCAGAGCTACTGAATCCAATATTTCTAGATGGATCTGCAATATGTATGGTTTCAACCTGTCCAGTGGTTTCATATCCCCACATTTCACCGATTTCTCCACCCACATAATTCCTAAACTGAGGGCCTCTGCCACTAGGGCCTCCATAAACTACATTAGGCAATGCATCAAGATCACCCAAGCTGGTGATTTCAGTATTGACCGTAGATAGATTGGCACCAATGTTCCAGGTGATATCGCCTTTCTCCATCAGAACTGCTCCCAGCTCAAACTCCCATCCCGAACTGGTCACATCACCGCGATTAAGTACAATGGAAGGTGTACCAAAAACTTCAGAAACACTTTGATTAATCAACATGTCTTCGATATCTGAAGTGTAGTAATCTATTCCCAGTGTGAAGCGGTTTTCCACGAAACCCAAATTAATACCATAGTTGGTCTCGGTATTAGATTGCCAGGTTAAATCTGGGTTTGCTACATTTTGAGGGATAAGGAATCCTGTTCCGAAAATGGTTGGTTGAGCCTGTAACAGGCTTAAAGCGTCGTAAGGCCCTAAAAAGGAAGTAGTTCCCAAAGATCCTGTGCTGAATCGTAGTTTCAACTGAGACAGAAATTCTACGTTGTAAAATACTTCGTTATGCACATTCCATCCTACTGAAACTGCTGGAAACGTCTCAAATCGGTTATTGGCCCCAAAGCGTGAATCACCATCTCTTCTTACTGATACTGATGCCAAGTAACGATTGTCATAGGCATAATTAACTCTTCCAAAAACACTTCTTCTTGAAACAGTGGCGTCTACCAGATTTGTGGTTATATCCTCAGGATTTACAAACGCATAATTTATAGGCTGACCAAATGGTATATTAGTAGCTGTTATGGTCGTTCCTTTTCCATAGAAATTTTGAAATTCTAATCCGACCACTGCTGATATATCATGTTTATCGAAGGTTCTAGCAAAATTCAAAGTGGTCTCACTTAGCACAGAAGATCTTTTAAGATCAGCTTGATCCAGGTCAGATTGATTAGTACGCTCTCGAGCATCAGCTGTTACTCCTTGATAATAATAGGTCTGGGTATCGTTAATATCTGCCCCCAGAACGGTTTTTATGTTCAACCCTTCAATAATCCTGAATTGTACGTATGCGCTGGCATTACCAAAATAGGTTCTTTGATACCTTCGTGCATTGTCAAACTTGGCTGCCGGACCAGCATCTCCAGATCCTCCTATACCATTGCGTTCTCTTCCATAATGCCACTCATGCGCAATATCACCAGGCTGTAGCGTGTAAATACTTGAATTAATAAGACCACCACCTCTATATCCATTGTCAAATGGACGATCAATATTTGTTGCTGTTGATCCTGCATCTGCTAACGCCTGTCTTTGAGCATCCAATTGTTGAACGAAGGCGATAGACGCTGCTGTATGGTAAATAGGATGAATACTATAGGCCCTCAAAAGATCTCTCATATCATGAGGTACAATTTCCTGGTCACTATAAAATCCATTAACAGTTAAGCCAGTGGAGAACCTCCCCAGCTTTGCATCGACGTTCATACGTCCATTAAATCTTTCAAAAGCCTGCTCTCGTACAATACCCTCAGTGTCTAAATAACCCAATGAAGCGAAGATATTTACGTCTTCACCTCCTCCGCTAACACTGAAGTTATGGCTCTGAGTTGAGCCTGTTCTGAAAAGCCAATCTTCCATACTCACCACATCAGGTGCATTGCTGTAGGCATTAAGCCTATAATTCAATAAATCGGGATCAACTTCAGAAAGGTCATAAGCATCGGTTTGTAAATCAGCAGCCCATTCACTAGCAGTTTTAAGCATTTCAATGTCCTTCCTATACTTATTTGAAACGCTCCCGTAAACATTGTAACTAAAGTTAGCTCCACCTGATTTCCCTTTTTTGGTAGTTATCAGAATAACACCGTTTGCACCCCTGGATCCATAAATTGCAGCGGAAGCGGCATCTTTTAATACCTCCAGGCTTTCTATATCGTTGGGGTTAACGGTGGCTAAACTCCCTGTAATGGGATACCCATCCACCACGATTAGTGGATTGGAATCTCCTGAAAGCGATGAAGCTGCTCTAATTTGGATCTTTGGGTCTGCCCCTGGTTCACCGCTTTGATTTTGGATCAAAACCCCAGGTAACTTACCTGCCAAGGCGTCATCAACGCGAGGAGACTGAATTGCGGCAACCTCAGTGCCCTCCACTTGTGCAATGGCACCAGTATTGTGCGACTTTTTACGGGTACCATACCCAATAACCACCACTTCCTCAAGTTGCGCTGCATCTGGTTGCAAGGTGATGTTAATAGTAGACTGGTTGTTTACTGCAATTTCCTGCAGTTCATACCCCACATAACTGAAAACCAATATGGCATCACTGGGAGCGTTAAGAGCGTAATTACCCTCTACGTCAGTTACCGTGCCACTGGTTGTACCTTTGACGATAACGTTTGCACCCGGAAGTGGCTCATTTACTTCGTTGAGCACTTTTCCAGTAACCCTAAGGTCTTGCGTTTGCTGAAATTCGAAATTGTTCGAGATGCTGTTTAGATTGGTGTTCCCGGCTAAAACAGTAAATGAAAATGCGGAAAGAAACAGCACATTGAAAATTCTCTTAACAGTAGAATTTTTCATAGTTTTGTAATAGTTAGTTTAAATTAATTAACTGTTGGATCTCGGTTGATTATGCTTGTCAGGCTCAAACCATGATCCTATTAAAGCCGGTTATCATTTAACTGGCTTTTTTTATTGAGAAATTAGTGGGTTATATCCATATCCTTTGGTTCGTTAATTATTGACCATTTGATCCCGCAAGGTTAGGATCATAATTTAGTACATCTTTTAAGTGATTTCGCATGGCCAGGCCGGCCTCCTCTGGTTGGCCGTTTTTTATGTGTGCAAATATTTCTTGGTGCTCTTCCAACGCCTGAAGTGAGCGGCCATCCCCGCAAATATTAAGATCCTTGGCGTATTCGATTAAATCCGGGACGATAATTAACAGCAGCGATTTAAGCACGGTATTTTCACTGGCCTCCGCTATTTTCAGATGAAACATAAGATCTTCCTCTACTCCCTCTTCGCCCGCCTCTACTTTCAGTCTGAAAGCGTTTAGGGCATTTTCTATCTTTGCCAATTCTTGGACGTTTGCTCGCTGGGCGGCAAATTTGGCAGCGTTTATTTCCAGGATTACCCTCGTTTCTACCATAGAATGGAAGTCGTTGTCATTCAACTCCAACACATCATTGATAAGACCCTCTAAAGCGGTGACTCCCAATCCGGCTACTACGGTACCGCTTTGTGGCAGCGTTCTCAATATGCCGTAGAATTCCAGTTTCTGTAAAGCCTCCCTAACGTAACCTCGGCCCAGGCCAAATTTTTCCGAAAGTTTCCTTTCGGAGGGCAGTTTGTCACCCGGTTTTAATTGCCCGGAGCTAATTAGTTTTTTTATTTGTCCAATGATCTTGTCCGATGGACTTTCCATCTTAATTTGCTCCAGACTTTCAAAGACATCTAATTTGCTCATGAATTTGGTTTTTTGGTTGACCAAAAATTGGTTTACCAATAAATTGGTTTACCAAATAAAGGATTTAAAAATTAACTTCCAAGTTTTGGATCAAAAAATTAAAAGCGAGTTGCCCCATAATGCGGGTTTGCCTCATTATTAAACGAAATGGCTTATTTATCTGCAGCTTTGAAAAATGGGTGATGTAATAAGAGAAGGTAAGAAGGCGAGACCGGTGGATTGCTCTGTATTAAGGCCTTAAGGCCTCGGGATTCTTAGGTTAAGGTTCCTTTAGAAAAAACACCTTGGGGGAGTCCCCGCCCCGGTTTTAATTTAAAGCTCTTGGGCGTCAGGATTTGAGATTGGAACAATTCCTTACGAAAATACCGGCGTTGCGATTGGCTTGTTACCGCACAACGGCAATACCCGGGCCAATTGATGATTCTCTGAACCACACCTCGGCATAACTGCCATTGGTATACTGTTGGTTTACATCTCCAGCAAAAGTTTTTGCCCCGCTACTCCAAACCATATTCGTCGAGGGATCCCTGCCATTGGTTTGGTTGTAAGCACCCTGTTTGAAGTATTGTAATTCACCCTTATAGGCATTTGGTCGTTCTGTTCCGTCACGATTTATAACACTGTACAAAGTCAAAATCTGCTGTGGAATATCAGATTTCTTTACATATTCAGAAGCCAGCAAGTTCTTAGTGAATGTTTTTGTTTCATGACCTTCACTTTTGAAAGTGAGATACAGAATACCCTCATAAACGTTGACCTCATACCTAAACTCTTCGCCTAGTTCAATGCCATCTTCAGGTTCCGCAGGATATGCATCCAATGTAGTTCCGATTACTGACATATCATAACCCCAGACTGAAGTTGAATAATCCCATCTTCCTGAATTATCGCCCTCTGTATTGATTTCATAATTCCAGAATACAGAACCCTTAGTATGTCCTGGAAATTTTTTATAAAAGATTTTCAAAGGCTCATTTTCATGCCCATCTGCACTGTGAATCTGCCCCACCACAACTGAATAGGATGATGCTACCCTGGCATCGCCAGAAGTTGAGACGTGCATCACTTTCAAAGTGCCGGTCAATTTACCTCCAGTTCTGGGTGTCCATTTGGCCTTTTGACCAAGTTCTGTCCTTGTGTTATGTGAATTGGGTGAGGTAATGCCGCCATTTGGTGCTTTAAAGACCACCCAATCGATGTCGTCATTGACCGTATAGAAGTAATCCTTATGCTCAAAGTTCTTCAGATCTCTACTGCCCTCTCCATTGCCAAGTAAAATACTCCATTGGTCGATGGAAGGCATTAAATCACTTGGATATTTGGTATTATTTTCTTGAGAACCATCCACATCTTCTTGAGAATTGAGAGTCTGTTTGTTTGATTTTGTAGTACAACTTGTAACTGAAATGCTCAGTATTAATAGAAAAAAAACGCGAATTAGAAAATTTTTCATGTTAAATCCTTATCTCTAATAAACCAGGTTCAATTTCAGGTTTTCCTCTACTGCTATCTCCCCTGAATTAACAATTGAATTATTGGAATGGTAATTATTTTTGGCTCCCCATAATTGGGCCACTAACTTGACCTGGTTATTGAGGAATTTGTTTCCGGAAATGTCAACATTAATAATACCATAGGTGTTGAGTAAAATTCCATTTTTCTCATTGCCACCGCACCTCGTGAAGGTACTGTTACTAATTACCAAGTTACCTCCTACCGTGGATTCGTCATAGCCCCCTCGGTAGTAGTCGATCACATTTTCCAGTACTCCTTCAAAATAACACTCTGCTATTAGGATGTTTTCTGCATTGTAATCTCCACGGTCATCCGTTTCTTCAGACAATTCAAGTCCGTGGTTGCAATTCTTAAAGTCGGTGGATCTAAATATCAGATATTCGGAGAAAGAGTACTTGTAGGCCTTAAGTATAAAATCGAAATCAGTGATTTCACAATCAGCCACCTTCAGGTTATACAGACTCGACATATTGCTATTCAAGCTGGCAAAGGCATATTGAACTTTCGTTCCTCGCAGATTGACGTCTTTAAGGGTCAATTGACCCTTTGGATTCATTTCAAAAGCCGGGGTTTTTTCTGTTCCCTTATATAGAATGGTGGCCCTATCCATCGCATCAGCGGATTGAATAGTCAAACTCTTATTGATGACCAAGGAGGTGGTTATTTCATAGCTGCCTGCCTCAAGCTCAATGGTATCACCCTCTTTGGCAGCTTCCATTATATCAACAAGGCCTTCCGCAGAGTTGACGGCATGGGTTTGAGGTTCGACTTTTGAAGATTCTGGTGAATACCAATCCGGACCGTATTTGGCCAGGTCCATGATCTCAGGATTAGTCTCAGGGCTTCCGTTCACCGCACCAATAAAGTTTTTATCATTCCTGTAGGTCCCGAACAGATCCTTGGTGATACGATCAAACTCGAATCCGTAATAAACCTCTTGGTCCATGAAGTTACTCGCTGGCACCCACACATCCTCCTCTAGTTCCGAAATATCAAATCTTTGGGACATCAGACCTTCCACAGTATTGAATTCAACTCCCTGATTATTGATTACATTGCTTTTGAAGTTGATCCCATCTAACTGGTCATGGGCCACAATGGGTTGCCCATCTCCCTTTTGGTTATAGATAAGATTATTGGCCACCAGGGTACGAATAGGTCTGGCCGACCTGATTTCAGAAGGTGGTAGCACATCTTTTTCATCGAGATTGGCTCCCACACCGAATTGCCATGGTGAAGTGCAATTTATCCATGAATTATGGGCAACTACCACGTCAGTTACCTGGATATACCGATTAAGCGGTGATCTGGGAATGCCATTCATCACTGCCAAAGGGCTTCTGAACTCTTTCCCCTTAAGATTATAGAAATAATTGTTAGTGATCCAGTGACCAGTACCAATCAATCGTACACCTCCTACATGCTCCGATTCATCACTGCCTATAAAGTAATTACCATCCACAATACAATAGTTACCATGCCTGGTAACCAATGATCCTTCGCTCTTATAGAATACATTATTGCGAAACTCATTGAAGTTGGTCTTACTGGAAATGACTTCGACCTCGCCATTGCACCTATCAAACAGATTATTGGCCACCAGGGTATAACTGGGTGCCATGGACGTATAGCTATTTCCCAGTTGTATGGTCTCCGCACTGGGTCCTCCCTTAGGCGGCCTTGGCCCGAAGTGATTATGGATGATTTTATGATAATTATTTATGTTTTCATTTCCTGCCAGATCAACCCTGATAGTGGGTCCACGATTTGATTTACCGGCAAGGTAACAATGGTCAAGTTGATTGTGCCTACCTTTGAATTGCACCCACAGGTCGCCCATATTTCTTTGCAATTTGTTAAAATCTTTAATCACGCATTTGGTGACTCTACAATGATTAGCCACAGTGTCATTACTAATAGCAAACTCTATCACTGCATTCGAAGGAGAATAGCCATCGGTGAAGTACAAGCCATCGACTACTAGATGTTCTCCTCCTAATTTCAGGTCAGACGCGCCTGTAATAATTACCTGCCCAGGATTTTCCGCCCGAAGTATAATTGGATTGCCTTCAGTACCCTTTCCAGTGAACCGGATTTGCAGGTCTGACCATTCGCCATTTGCCATTACGATTTCGTCTCCGGCTTGTGCAATTAAAATAGTCTCATGCAATTCATTAGGGTTGGTGACCAAATGAGTAGACTCAGACCCAGGTTTTTGACAACTTGTAAAAGCCCCCAGGAAAATCAACAGTAAGGCAATATTTTTCATAGAAATAACTTAAAATAAATCAAAGATTAACCTGTCCGGCATATGTCCGGACAGAGTTACTGGATTATTATTATGATGATTATTCTTTTTCTTACCGTGAAACGTATAATTCTTTTGCCCAATCGTCTCAAAATTTGGACGAGGGAGCTATGCGTTACTTTTTACCTGGTTCAAAAATTCTCTCATAGTGCGGAGAGGGCATGAAAATACCTCCGCTTTGCTCATAGAAATCTTTACCTGTCAGATAAACGCCATTGGTGGTTTTAGTCCAAGACGCGTTCCCAGCCGGGTGGTAGCCCATCATGGTGTCCCAATGGCGATAATTTTGCCAGCCATTGGTTTCCTGTAAGCCAATTTTCATTCCTGATAGGGCCGGTAAGCGGGCGGCAACCGACTTGTTCCAATCAACCAGTATGGGATTAACGGTTAGATCGGCACAAAAACAAGGGATCTTCTTTTCATAAGCCAGCTGAGCAATCTTCATTGTCATGCTCAAAGTCTTAGCGATAGCTTTTAGTGCTATGGTGTTGTAGCCTTGTTCTATGCGGATGAGCGCATCCTTATCAGTATGAGCACTTTCATCTGCTGCTACAAAAAGATCTCTTGCGGTGATATCCCTAACATCTTCCTCATTATGCTCCCCAAAAGGCTCTTCCAAAACCGATATCTGATCCAAAGCACCGATTCTTTCCGCATGATCTAAAAATCGCAGGAGTGTATCCTTTTTGTGGTATCTTCCATTGGCGTCGAAATAGTAAGGAATTTTACCATTCTTCGAATAAGGGGTTTCATAATGACCAATTGTCTTATGGATATTGCTTAAAAACGCTTTGTCCTTTTCAAGCATTTGATCCTGATCACCGGGTGCCCCAATCTTGATTTTCATAATAAAATACCCATCGTCGGCAAGTCCCTGGATTTCGTCCATGCTGGTTCCATATCCTAAAGCGGGAATACTGGCCACCTTATCATGTCTCGCAGATAGTCCAGGCCGATAGGCTTCAGGCACCATATCATCAAAATTAGTAATTCCGTTTTCAGCAGCGTAAAGCAACCAAAGTGCGTTGTCCACACCCACCAAGGCATTCAAAGCGAAAGTGGTACGGAGGTCAGGGTTTTTGGTAATCTTTTTACCGTAGAATCGGATATCAGGAAGTATGTCGTCAAGCACTTCAATAGGTGAAGTGAACGTAGTGCCCTTTATCATTTGAAGCGCCCTTTCACTCATCGCATACATCAATGCGTTCCCACCATGTTCTGAATGCCCGATAAACACGTTAGGATCAGACCAAAGAACATTTTGCGTACCCAAACCGATTTTTTTGATCCCTGATTCACTTTGGAGGCAGGCGATTGTCTGCCAGATATTAGTGATGGAACTCCCCTTAAAGCCAAATGGCCGACGAAGCGGCTCACGCTCAAAATCGGAATTTACGTGACTTATTTTAATAGGGGCCAAGTTAATCGAATCTCTGAGTGTTGAATCCTTATCCTGGAATTTACCAGCCATTGAAGGTCTATGCGCAAACATGCCTATTGCCAGGGTACTGCCTTTTTGAATGAACCCTCTTCTTGATAAAGTAGATCTATGCATAGTGAACGTAATTTTTTCATTTCTTTATCCGTTTGTCTAATTCGTTTTAAATGTTGTTTTCTTGATCAGTAGGAATTCTGTTTAAAGTATACCAGGCCTCACCAGTCCACAACGACTGCCCGGTTGAACTCCGAAGTTCATCATTCAGCCGAAAATAAACTACCCCTCCTTTTTTAAGACCGGGAATTTCAAGCTGAGCACTTTTTCTATCGTCCGAGACCACAATACTGCTGGGGGATAAAGTTTCCAGATCCTGTTTAGGACCACCATATCTTTGAGTTGGTTGGTACCACCATTGTTGCACCAAATAATCACCAGGATTTTCGCCATGGTTTTCCGCCAGTGGTTCAGTAAACACCAGGTTAAATCCACTCGGTGTTGCTTGAACTTTGAGGATCTCAAATGTTGTGTTATCAGTAAATTCCAACCGTTGCAGGCCGTGCTGGGTACCCTTCCAGCCCCAATCACCATGCATACCAAGACCACCTACATATATGGCGTTGTCCGGGCCAATTATGACTCGATTTACACCTACTTCCAGACCCTGGGTAAACCTGAAGACTGCTCCCTGGTACACTCCATCGATTTTTTCCAGGAAACTACGCTTCAATCCACCGTGAGTAACTTCACCATGGAGCATTTGCCCCTGGTAAATGCCTTTAGGAATCATAGCCGGTTGACTAGGGGAGTTGCCGATTTCATTCTGAGGTAACCACAAGGTAGGGGGGGTCATCTCCACTCCTTCGTACATATTTCCGGTTCCATGCCGGCAGCCATGAAATTGACCCTCTATTACTTGAATCAATTTGCCTGATGGTAGCCATTCACCTTCGTTATCGGTGAGATATAAATCGTTTTCCGGTCCAAATCCTATGCCATTGGGTTGCCGCAGCCCCGTTATCACTGGTTCAAAGGTTCCGTCTTTTGCTATTTTAATCAGTGTTCCACGATCGGGTGCCTGGAGCTCATCATCTTCAAGCCTCATCGCCAACCCTAGAGCGGCGTAAAAAAATCCGTCTTTGTATTCAAGTCCAAAAGCGAATTCGTGGAAATCTGAAGTTGCTCCCCATGAGTTGCAAATCGTCCGGTATTCATCGATTAATTCGTCGCCGTCATTATCAACAAGTTGAGTAAGTTCCTGTTTTTGCAACACAAATATTTCATCATCAACTACTTTTAAGCCTAATGGCTCGGCTAATCCAGTGGCTATGCGCTTGACCTCAATCTGGCTCACATCACCGCTCATTACTCCTTCAACTAAATATACTGCTCCTAAGGAATCCCATGTTGAAACCAGCAGACGACCGTCTGATAAAAAGTCTATCCCGCCAACCCGAGGTTTGAACCATGATGGACGGATTGTTTGCAAGCTCAAGCTTGGATGAACGCCCTCCAATGGTTCTCCAAAACCTGGCTTGGTGTGAATTTTTCCCGTATCACTATCTATGACCAGCTCACTTAACGAAGCAACATCTTCTTCGGAAGGTTCATAACGTAGCATTTGAACGACCATCCCTCTGATAACATCACCTTTAATATTCGGGTGAGGTATCATGGGTACATCACCCCAAACTCCGGACCCCCCGCGAATTACTCTTCTGACTACCGGTCTAAGTTTCTCTCCGTCGTCTGCAATGTCTCCATATTTTGCAGCCAGCTGTCTAAAAGACGGTCCAATGGTCTGCTGATCAATCTCGTGGCAGGTAAGACAACCATGACGATCCAATAAACTTAGTTCGTTAACTCGAGGTTTCGACGATTGACCATTGGCATCAGCCAATGGCAGGGGGACAAAGTAGTCTGTGAATATCTGCTCACCGTTATTGGGTAATTGAATATTACCATTCCAAATATTCAGTTTGCTGGGGACACCCACAGTTCGAAATTTTCGTTGAAACCCCACTTTCCCATTCTGGAAGGGTAGAAACTCGGGTTGTTCATAGATACGCACCCTAGTGTCTTCCGTCATAATCAGTTCATACTGAAAGGTTATTTGGTTATTCTGTATGAAATAACCTTTAAACTGTGGCTCAACAGTGGTCAGTTGACCATCTTGTAGTATTTTCCAGGGTTTGTCACTTGAAGGTCTCCAATAGACGTCTCCCCAACTTTCAGGTTGAAGGCTTTTAACATTGTTAAAAGCCACACCGTCCCAATGCACGCCTCCCCTCCAAATCTTGTCCAGTGCACAATTTTCGGCATTATAAGTTGCATAACAATCTTTGTGAAGGGCAAGGGTGATCATTCGAATTTTATCATCCAAAACTGAACGCATCACCCAAACGTCCCTGTCTCTTTGGAAAGAACTCTCAGGTTGACACGCAATAAGGAAAAAATAACAAATCACAAGCAACACTACCTGGGGTAATAGTCGAAACAATCTGTTGACAGAAATGGCCATCATAAGCTAATAAACCCAGTTTTAATTCATCATTCAAATCCCCTTGATTGAACTTTTGCGAATGCTGCTTACCTCCTCAACTGATACTTCGACTTCCTAATCGTTTAAGGTGCAGTAGTGCACTTGTCAGGATGCTGTGCTTGATAAAGTCGCGACGGTTATATTTTGTTAACATTTCATTTCTCTGAATGGATGACAAACGTCGAAAATTGTAATCAATAAACCAGCTTTGGCCTCATTAGATTGGGATAACAAGAGCGTGACATTGGGGATCCGGAAGGTAACATGCGACTAGCTGAAATTGGTTGATCAACTGTTGGTTGATCAATATAGTAAAAAATCTGAAACTTGGCTGATTGGCAATATATTGACTGCATTTGAATATCAATGGCGAACTTAATTCATAGCAATCTACAGGGCCCAGCTAATTCTACCACTCCGTGTGATGGCTATTTTCCACAAACCATTGTCTTCCCTAAATTCTTAATGAGTTCATTGACTGATGATATTAATAATGCCTGTAAAACTCATGCCACTCATAATGAGAGCGAAAATCAAAATTCCTGAAAGCGCAACATTTACCATCCAGGAGTATTTATGCGTTTTCATTAAAGAAGATTTATTTCCTAAAATAAGAATACAACTTACGGTAACAGGCAATAATAATGCACCAAAAGCTTGAGAAATGATCATTACCAGGATGGGTCTGGCCTGAAATACCGGTACCATCAGACCAAGCAGAGAAATCAATAGCACAAATATGCGGTAATCCGGTCTCTTCATATTTGGTTTTCTTTGATGATAATCATCCAGCAGCCAGGGTAGCAGCGCTACATTGGGAAATTGAGAAGAGACACCCGCGGCTATCAAACCAATGGCAAAAATAGCCACTCCAAACTGACCGGCAAAGGGCTCCAGCAAGGTAATCAAGTCCGATACGTGTTGCAGGGTAACTCCTTTTAGATGCAGACTTCCGGCAGCTGCTGCCATAATGGAAGCGCTTACCACAAACATGAGAAATCCTGAAAACAAGGCGTCCTTACGTTGTATCTTCAAATCATCCATGGTCCAGTTTGCTTCCTTTACCAGAATCGTTCTAAGTATGAACAGGCCCGAGAATACTGTAGTACCCACCATTGATGCGGCCACCAGGAAGGCATTTTGGTCATCATCCGCTTGCGGCATATTCGGTATCATCCCTTTAGCCATTTCAAGGGCGGGTGGGGCAAGCATGACGAAGTTTATCAAAAAACAAATGGCCATGACACCCACAACAAATGCCAGTATTTGCTCAAATTGTTTGGTGCTCCCCAGTAAAAAAATGACATACACCAGGCCGATAAAAAAGCCCGCAAAATAAATGGGAGCAATGCCTCCTCTATAAAACTTTTTGACCATTCGAAGCAAACATCTGACACAATCCCCATCACCCCCATCACACTTCCACAAACATTGGCCGTAAGGCTAATCACCAAAAACAGGGCCACTGCGGGGTGAATATGTCTTTTTATGGCAGCAAGGGCCGATTCTTTGGTTACTAAGGTAAATTTACCAAACAAGTGTAGCAGGAAAAATGTGATGAGGCATGACAGAAATACCGTCCAGAGCAACGACATCCCGTAGTCGGCTCCTGCCTTGGCCATAGCAGTTACACTACCTGTTCCGACTGTAAATCCAAACAGAAATATTCCCGGCAGATACGATTTTAAAGCTTTTTTGATTTTCAATAGCGATGACAAAGCAGGCAGTTCGAAAAAAATTTAGCTCATTCATCAGGCAATAACAAATTACTTTTAACTTGTTTTTGAAAGCTGGTAAATGAACAAACTATTAGGTTATTACAAAATGGAAGATTCTGTAAGGGAAAAGTTGAAAATGGTCAGCACCGCCACTATAGCCACGTGCTTATTTAAAAGAGATCTCAGAAACCAGTTCATACAGGGAGTAAAACCTTTAGTTCCAGGTAAACCTAATATGGTCGGTGAAGCGTTTACACTGCGGTATATTCCAGCCCGAGAGGACCTCAACCCAATAAAAATTTTTGAGGATCCCAATCACCCTCAACGGGTAGCCGTGGAGACTTGTCCACCGGGATCTGTGTTGGTGATTGATAGTCGAAAAGATCCTAGAGCGGCCTCTGCCGGATCGATATTAGCTTCTCGTTTGATGATGCGAGGTGCTGCTGGAATTGTAACTGACGGGGGACTCAGGGATTCGGCTGACATTGCTCAATTAAATATGCCGGCATTTCATAATGCTCCTTCTGCGCCCACCAATCTGACGTTACATCAAGCGATTGATATCAACGTTCCCATTGCCTGTGGCGATGTAGCTGTTTTTCCTAAAGATGTAATTGTCGGTGATGATGATGGCGCAATGGTTATCCCTGCACATTTGGTGGAAGAGGTGGCTGATGAAGCAGTAAGCATGACTGCATTTGAGGATTTTGTCACTGAAAAAGTACTTGAAGGTCAGGGAATTATTGGGCTATACCCGCCGACCTCTGAGAAAGTGAAGGAAGAATTTGAATCCTGGAAAACCGAAAAAAGGCGGTGATTGCATATGGACCTAAGCCGGTGGCCGCAAGACATTACTCTTTTCAATTAGCACCGCTATCGATAAGCCCAAAAACAGCCATATTTCAATATCTAAAACCCATACTCTGGCAGGGATAATACCGGCTTTAGCAAGAATAAAAAGCATCAGGGCCACTACCGTAAGCAACGGCATTAACCTTGTTGGCTTTTTGGAGCTTAGAATTCCCACCAGGATCATGGGGCCCATCATGGCGGTACCGGCAAAACTAGTGCGCGCCAGCAGGACTAAATGTTCTGAACTAATAATGGAAAAAATTAAGGCCAATAAACCAAAAACCAATATGAAGATACGGGTGATAAAAAGAGCTTTCTGATCTTCCAGGTTAAGCAGCGACCTCAACTCGGTGCCCAACGCAAATATCTGAGAGTCGGAGGTGGAGATGGCAGCGGCGATTAGCCCGATGAGCCCTAGCGCTGCTATTCCGGAAGCTTGATCGTACAAAAGGACCTGACCGATAAATTCCTGAGTGGAGGCATCAGGATATAAAACTGCTCCATACATGCCCATGAGCATAGTGGGCAGGATCACCAAAATAGCAAAAATCCCTAAGCCAATGGCCATCCGTCGTAATGCTGAACTGCTTTTCATAATAATCACACGGGTAGATATCTGCGGTTGAGTAAACGGGAGGAATATTATAGCAATAGCTGAAATTATGAGGAATTGTGAAGTGAACAATCCATTAGGTCCGGGAGTCGATAACAATTCGGCCTTTACAGATTCCACCTTACTGAACATAGAGGAGATACTTCCGAAGTGGCTTAAACAGTTCCAGCCAATAATCCATATTACTACAAAAAGTATGATGCCTTGCAGGGTATCGTTGTACATGATAGCTCTTAACCCACCCGTCTCACTGTACAATACCATAATCCCCACAATAATGGTGCTCCATATCCAGACCGGGAATGCATCAGGAAAGGCGGCATTAAGAAAAATGGAAATACCACTGATCTGAACCGCGATGTAGGGAATTAAAAAGATCAAAGCCCCGGCAAAGGCTACATATCCTGCTAATTTTGTCCCGTAAGTGCTCACCATTAATCCGGACATTCCCTGGAAATTCAAACCCCTGGCTTTTCGCCGGATTAATTCTCCTATTCTAATCAATACATAGACCATAATGGCATCTGAAACAGCCAGGAAAATCCAGGCACCTACTCCCTGAGAGCGGAAAAAATCCGGCATACCCACCACGGTAAATGCGCTAAAAAGGGTAGCTGCGGTAGTAAATAAACCAATAACGGCCCCTATGTTGCCGCCCGCTAACAAGTAGCTGGAAGTGGTCTTTTTTTTGAGCCGGGTAATTCGGGTTAGGAAAATCAAGATGGTCAGATAGACCAAACCCACGATAATGAAGTTAGTTAGCATCGTTTGATCCTTTACGGGTGATGGACACTAAATAAGCCATGATTAAGAACAATATGCTCACCAGAAAGCCGGTCCACATGGTATAGGGTACTCCAGCTAGCCGCGGTTCGATCTGGCCTTCAGGCATCACCAGTGAGGTGAAGGTGGCAATGAAAGTCAGGATAGCCAGTGTATCAAGTAGCCATACTGCGTAAATACGTTTTTTTGACATGGTTCTTTTTATAATCTGGGTATTGTTATGCCACCATCCACCATCACCACCTGTCCGCTGGAATAAGGGAACCACCCCTCAACCAAAGCACATACCGACTTACCAACATCCTCCACACTACCTAGTCTCTCTTGAATATTTAATCCTTCATCCACCATTTTCTCATATTTGTCCAAGACATCGGCGGTCATATCGGTTTTGATTATACCCGGTCTCACTTCATAAACGGGTATGTTATGCTTGCCCAGGCGCGAAGCAAATAGCTTTGTCAACATACTAAGCCCGGCTTTGGACAGGCAATATTCTCCACGGTTTACTGAGGCCATGGTGGCACTGACCGATGATATATTTACTATGCAGCCCTTAAACAAAGGATCTTGCTGCTTATTTTCGATCATATGCCGGGATACTTGTTGCGATAAGAAAAAAGGACCTTTCAAGTTGGTGTCCATTACCCGGCAGTAACTTTCTTCAGTGGTTTCCAAAAGATCGCTTCTTTGCAGGGGTCCTACCCCGGCATTATTCACCAACACATGGATCTTTCCAAACTCGTCTAATGTATCATCCATGATCCTTGCCCTGTCAGCGGAGGACGAAACATCACCCTGGCAGTAAATAACCTGCACACCCATCCCTGCCAGCTCTTGGATTACCCCTTGTACCTGCTCTGGATCTCTCATGCCGTTGATGGCCAGATTGTATCCGGACTTTGCCAGTTCTTTGGCGATACCCAAACCGATCCCACGGGAGCCCCCGGTAATTAAAACATTTCTTTTCATAGCTCAGGATCTACTTTTTAATTCTTTCAATTCAGCGGCCTCCGGTCTTTCTTTGTAGAATGTGTCCAGAGGATAGCACCCTGATATCATACCATTTCTGGGTGCAGTGGTGCAATCCGAAAAGGTCCGGCATATTTTTTTTCTGGTAAGAGGCTTGCCATTTAGGATGTCGACGGGCATTTCCGGATAACTTAGTACCATCCTCCCCAAACCTACAAAGTCTGCCATACCTGTCTCTACCACCGCTTCGGCAACATTTGGCAACCATTCCTGCAGATAGGAATAAGCGGATCCTACTATGGCGAGGTTTGGAAAACGCCTCTTTATTTCATGGGTTGCATGGATTTGACGAGCCACCCCTACCAGAGGATCTTCGGGGGGCAAATATCCGTCCGAAGGAGGGAAAAGTGCCGGTCGCTGGATATGAGGAACATAATAAGGACTTCCTGCGGTAATACAAACTAATTCAATACCCAGGTCCTGGAAACAGTCGAGCATTTCGAACACTTCAGTAAGGTCAATACCGGTACCCTGGCCGTCACCACCGAAGGCCTCATGATAAGAAAGATCCCTGTATTCAGGGCCTCCAACACCATCATCTCCTGTGGTAAAAGGGATCCAGTCGAAAGCACTCAACCTTACTGCTACAGCTATATTACTGGTGGCTTTTATACCTTCCACTATGGATCTCAAGAAGTGCAAGCGGTTTTTCAGTGAACCGCCATACTTACCTTCACGTTTGTAGGCGCTGAGGAATTCATGTCCCAGATATCCATGACAGTGCTTGATGTCTACAAATTGAAAACCCGCTTTTTGGGCCATTTCCGCAGCCTTCACATAGTCCTCTATTAACTGATCAATTTCATCATCCGACATTAATGGGTAATCTTCCGAAATGTTGAATCTCTCATTGAGGATGGAGTGATTATATAGGATCTTAGGCTTTCGAAGTTTGTCGGTATCGGGAATAGCAAATCGCCCGGAATGTGTGAGTTGCAATCCCACCAATAGATCGGATGATGACCCGAATTTCTCTTCATGATCAGAAATTATGCTATGGTATAGGTCTCTGAAAGCATCAAGATTTCGGCTATTCATGATGAGTTGATGGGGGTTGGCTCTTCCATCAGGTCGTACCGCCACGGCCTCACAGCCCCATAGTAGTTTAGCCCCGCTAATGGCAAAGTGATGCCACCTTCGTTTGGTGAGTTCAGTAGGCAATCCATCAGTGGTTCCATCCCAGCCTTCCATGGGTAGTATACAAAACCGATTGCCAATTTTTTTACCAGAACCGAGTTGAAAGGATCTACCTAAGGGTGATTTGCCAAGAGGGCTCAATGGTTCTACAAATGGTAGCTCTGTATTGATAGTGGCTAGGTGGGTAAGAAAATCTTCAGCAGATTTCAACTGAGCAATGCGTTTGAAACTAGGTTTTGATTTGCTCATGCTACCTGGTTATACCGTTGAAAAATGTGTAATAGGAATCGCCCTGTATTACCCTGTTGAGATAAAAGGCTAGTTCCCTGGCATGATAATCACCCCACATGCATGATTCACCATGGGGGATCTTGCTGCCATCCGGGATATGGTCCCAGCCTCTGGGGCGGTGGTAGATGGAATGCAAAATCAAGCCCTGATGATGGGGATTGGTACTCAGGTAGGGCTCATCGAACAAATGATTGGCAATGGTTAAGCCCGCAGACCAGTACTTTGCAGCGTCTTCGGACTGGGTTGCTTTTAAATAATGACCGAGTCTTAATAATCCCTGAGCTCCTATGACCGCTGCCGAACTGTCGACAGGCTCCCAGTCATTAAAAGGATCAGCGTTTTTCAGGCGCCAATCGGCGAGGTTAGTTAATCCGGGCGCTCCGGTATCCCAGTAAGGAATGCCATTTAGAGCGCTGTTGTCCAAATAAAAATCACAGGTGGCTTTGGCCGCCTTAAGAAAGGTATCTTCTATAAAGGCCTTCCCGCCTAACTCCTCCAATTCAGAAAAGTCTGAGGTACTTTGCAAAAATTCCAATTGCTCTGCAAAGCCTAACATGGCCCAACTTAAGCCGCGGGTCCAGGTGGAGTAACCACTGTATCCTTGTTGAGTGGCGGGGGAACGAAAGTTGCCGTCGTTGGTGTTAAAAAGAGCTTCATGAGCGGTACGCCCCCAAACGTCATAAGTATCGCGGCCTTCACCGTAATAAATAGAATATTTAGCGGTAGCCAAAGCGTGTTGGAAAGCTCTCTTTAATAAACTGATTTTGATGTCGTTTTCACCTGAAGAATAATGCTTGAGCTGGTGACCGACAACCAGAACTCTAATGGTGCGTATGGTATCAACGAACAAAGAGTGCGGACCGTTGAAGGAATAAATGTAGCCGCCTTCAGGCAGGGTGGTCCAACGTTGGGCTTGCACCGAAGCCGACATTTTCAAAGCCAATACACAGAACTCCTTTGCCCAGTCCTTTGCCCAGTCTTCAGGGGGTATTTTCCCCTCATTTACTATTCTGAGCAAGTGTCCATAGGTGCTTAAGTTGTTAAAGCCATGATCGTGTACGCCGAAGTGGCTGACATGGTGAGTCATTTTATCCCTGATATGGCCAATTGCCATATCTAAGAAGTATTGATCCCCAGTCAAATCAGATTGCAATAGTTCAGAACCATATTGAAACCCTTGAGTCCAGTCCGTCCAACTTCTGGGCTGATAGGTGCCGTTCACCGTCACCACCGGTGAACCGGAAGCGCCCTCAAATTGCGCATTCAGGCTTTTGATTTTGTGGGACGACAAGGAGCAAAGACGGTCTATTTTCGGTTTTAGATCATCCGGTTTAAGCTGAGAATCTATTTGCATAATTTATTAATAATATAAGGCTATTTTGCCCAAACACTAACTTAATGACCAACGGAGCTTTGGGAGTATCCACTAACATAATTCGTTGGTAGCTATAAGTTGGTCCTTTTTCTAATGTTGCTTACTTGATCTTCTGTTATCATCTCCTGGTGGTTGTTCAAGGTGATCAAGATATAATTTAGTATTTCAGTAATTTCCTGATCATTGAGTGATACTGCAAACCCTGGCATTACCGCATCGTAATCTAAGTGGTTGACCTTAATTGGTCCTGTCAAGCCAAATAATGTGGTCTCGATCAACTTACTGTGGTCGCTGATCCATTCATTATCGATCAAGGGAGGTACAAAGTCGGGTATTCCCTGACCACTAGGCAAATGACAAGAAGCACAGTTTTGAACATAAAGACCAGCACCCGGCAGGTCAAAGTTGATACGTTCCTGGGTGAACAGCCTAATTTGCCCTGAGTCTTCACCAATCAGGGGAAGGTTTTTGAATTCATCAACCTGATTTTCCAGCAATGATAGCCTTACAATTCTATCATTCCCTTCTGGTGGGACATTATCATACATCCATGAATGACGATCAATGTGCCAATCGGTGTTGCTGGTGATTAAGTAGATATCCCCGGATGGTGAAACGCACAGATCCCTGTACCTGCCAAATTGTTTTTGCAAATAAATTTTCTGCTGAACAATTTTTTCTCCTGAGTCATTTAGTTTGAAAACCTGCAGAGACCTTCCTTTCAAACTGGTCAGCAGTAAGCTGTTTTGCCACTCTGGAATGGAAGGATGATCAAAAAAATCCAACCCGGCAGGTGCAATGGTGGTGGTCCACGCAATAATTGGTTCCACTATCTCCACGGTATCGCAATAGGTCAGCTCATTTTCTTTGTCGCAAAAACCCTCTACATAGGGCCAACCATAATCGCCGCCGGCTCTGATAAGATTTATTTCATCATCATTATTGGGACCATGCTCGGAGGTATAAATCTTTCCCTTAGCTTCCACCAATCCCTGTTGATTCCTATGCCCCATAGAATAATAGTAACTTCCTTTCACAGGATTGTCCAAAGGAATGGAACCGTCGAGATTCATTCTTAGCACTTTACCTACTAGGGCAGATTCATTGTGGATATCTTTGCGATTTCCGGTATCCCCATAGGCAAATATGATCTTGTTATCCGCCGTAATGGTTAATCTTGAACCATTATGATGATTGCTTGCTGGTATATTGGGTAGAATCGATTCAGGATCAATCAGGGTATCTTGTTCAAAGTCATAACGGTAGCGAACTATCTTCGATCTGACATTACTGGATCTGCCCAAGTGATCTATTTCAGTAATACCCGAATCAACGTAGGTGTAATGTAAATAAACGAAAGGCTCAGTATTGAAGTCCGGATGCAATACCATCCCTAGTAATCCTGGCGTTCTCCCATAATGAACGTCTGGAATGGCAAGTATGTCCTTAATATTTCCTGTAGTTGGATTGAGGCGTTTTACGATCCCTTTGTGTTCCGTCACCCAAAGGTGGTCATCCGGGCCCCAGGCAATTTCCCAGGGCTCGTCCAGATTGGTGGTCACTTCACTTATCAGAAGTTTGGAATCTTCCAATTTCAGGATCATTTGGGGATTTTCGTGCTGGCGAGAGACGTCTTTCCCAGTATAATCTTGGTTGCATGATATAAGCCCCAAGATTAAGGACAGAACATACATACAAACCTTAAAATTGTTCATCTAGCTGAATTAATAGAATTTTACGCCTCTTCCCAGCAGCGACGGACAAATTGCAAGTCTTTTTGCATAGCATCGAAGATCTTTTTATGATCAGATTTATCGACTTTAGTAGCCCCGTGCTCCACCCCATATAAATCATATTCATAATGTATGGAAACGGGTACATTGATGCCATATTCTTTCAATTTTTTGAAGTATGCATCGAAATCTACCATTCCTTGTCCCAAAGGTGTATCAAAAATCTGCCATTTGCCCTTGATCTTTTCCCATCTGAAGTCCTTGATGACAATGGTAGCAATGCGGTCTTTAATAAGCCGAAGTCCCGTAGGCCAGGAATGTCCCCCTTCAACCACTGCATGACGAATGTCATATTGTGCACCCATAGTACGGGGATCTGTTCCTTGCAATAATTTCCACACATCCCACATGTTAGCTCCTACTCCGGTTCCCGAATGATTTTGATAACACCCTTGTAATCCAAGCTGGTCATTTAATGTTGCTAGTTCTATAACTTGTTGATTGAACTGTTGGAGAGCTTCAGGAATGCTTCCTGTTTGCGGATAGCGAAAGTAACCCAGGCGATAGTGCTTTACTCCCAGACTAGCTGCTGTCTCCAGTACCGTGCGGCTCTGCTGGTTCAGTTCAATGATGCCACTAACTATCATATCAGCGCTTAAACCACTTTCTTTGATGGCTTCTATGCTCTTTGGCAAATCCTCTGTTACGTTTTCAGGCAATACATGGCCACGTTTTCTAACGGTTAACTCTACGCCATCAAATCCTATTTCGGCCGCCGCCAAAGCCATATCTTTATAGTTTAAAAATTGAAGATGCTTTGAGAAAACGTATACTTGCAATGCCTCCTTCCGTGGGGATTCCCTTTGGGAATAGCCAGTTGGCAGATAGGGAACAAAAGGCAAAAATGCGCTAGCTTGAGCACCCCTTTTAATAAAAATGCGACGGGGATATCTTTTTAACTTTTTCATTTCTTAGTTTATCCCGATGGTATGGTAAGCATACAATGCATCAGATTTTTGGCTAAGGCTTTCCTACCTAACCGGTTTTTATGGCAACTTCTCTAAAACCTCATCTGTTTAAAGAGCTTACCGTTGTATTGGTTTACCAATAAATTGGTTAACCAATTTTAGAAAATATAATGTACCATCCAAATTTGGTCTTGATTTTTTAAAGTAGGGAATCTCTCTGCATTCAATTGAATGGCAATACTGGAAGCTAATTCTCTTTATTTGTAAGACACCATGTCCCTTACCAATTATAGTATCAAGTAGCAATCGATCCGAATTGTTATTTTAGGGTGATAGGTTGCTATTTTTAAGACGGCAAGGACCGCCTAAGATTCAAAAAAAACATCGCCCGGGAGGCGATGCTTTCAGCAATGGCAAACGGAAAAAATTAGTTGCTTACTTCCAAAACCGAACCATCACTTGCCTGAAACTAAACCCCAACACAAAGATGCTCCATGGAATAAATCCACTGTTGCTTGAATTCGTCCTCGGGTCTTCATGGCCACTTAATAGGTCTGAGGTTTGAACTGCCACTAACACACTAAGAATCCTGTTTGTGATATTTTACTTTAGTCCAACTTCAAATCTGTATTTATAAAACAGTTAAGACCCCTGATTTCCTACGGTGTTCAAAAAATTACTTCCACCTTAAAATGTGGTAGGCGCCAGAAATCTTATATTTATATTAAAACACTACCACTATGGAACAATTTCAGGCAATAGTAATAGGTACCGGTCAGGCGGGACCTTCATTGGCGGCTCGACTGGCTGCATCCGGGTTAAAAACGGCCATTATCGAAAAAGGGGCCTTTGGAGGAACCTGTGTTAATAATGGCTGTACCCCCACCAAGGCCTTGGTAGCATCTGCCAAGGCGGCCTTTGTAGCCCGCCGTGCGGAAGATTTCGGCGTGCTGATCGATGGGAAAATACGTGTGGATATGAAGAAAGTGAAAGCCCGTAAAGATCTGTTGGTGCAGCAATCCAATCAAGGTCTGGAAAAGTGGCTTCAAAATACCGCTAACTTAACGGTCTTCAAGGGTCATGCTCGATTTACCGCTGCCAAAACCATTGAGGTGAACAACACTGTATTAACGGCTGATAAAATATTTCTTAATGTAGGAGGCCGGCCCTCTGTGCCCTCCGGATTTGAAGAGGCACAATATCGGACCAACATCGAGATGATGGAAATAGACACCGTGCCTAAACATCTAATTGTTGTTGGTGGCAGTTATATAGGGCTGGAATTTGGCCAAATGTACCGGCGCTTTGGCAGCAAAGTCACCATTATTGAAATGGGAGATCGGCTGGTAGCCCGTGAAGATCCCGAAGTGAGTGCTGAAATACAGCGGATGCTTAGTGATGAAGGCATCGAGTTTCGCTTTAAAGCCACCTGTCTGGGAGGGCGGGGGAAAGAAGGTGACATTACCGTCGACGTGGACTGTGAACAGGGAGATCCCCAGGTTTCCGGCTCCCATTTATTGCTCGCAACTGGCCGGCGTCCCAATACAGATGATCTGGGTTTGGAACATACCCAGGTGACTCTTGATCAACGAGGCTTCGTCGAAGTAGACGATTTCCTGAAAACTTCTGAGGAGGGGATCTGGGCCTTGGGTGATTGTAATGGCCGCGGTGCCTTCACCCATACTGCTTATAACGATTACGAAATTGTGGCGGCTAACTTGTTGGATGATGACCCCCGCAAAGTCAGCGATCGCATTGCTTGCTACGGGCTATTTACCGATCCGGCCCTGGCCCGGGTAGGGCTTACAGAAACCCAAGTGCGAGATCAGGGTATTAAGGCCCTGGTAGCCAGCCGCCCCATGAAAAGAATTGCTCGAGCCAAGGAAAAAGGGGAGACCTATGGATTTATGAAATTTCTGGTGGATGCGGATACCAAACGCTTTCTGGGAGCCACCATCTTAGGTATTGAAGGAGATGAGGTCATCCATAGCGTTTTGGATACCATGTATGCCGATGCCCCTTACACGGTAATCCAGCGGGCTGTTCATATACATCCTACAGTGGCAGAGTTGATACCAACCACCTTAGCTGAATTAAAACCTTTAGCAGATTGATAATTGGCAATAGACGATTATCAATGTGTTGGTTTGATCCACGAGATCCCAGCTCAGGACTAGTTATCTCATACAGTCCAGAAATAATCCATCTGAATTAGTCTAATGTTAATTGCCAACTGTTAATTGTTAATTATTTAATGTTAATTGCTATCTTTTGAACCCTAGTTATTTAGTTCAATATGAAATCACGCAGAAAATTTATCAAACACAGTTCTTATATGGCTGCGGGCAGTTTATTGCTACCCTTAGGATGCACCCAGAAATCACAGGAATCAAATGAACCTGTGGTCATGGAAGACCCGGGTCTGGCAACTGCCACTAAAAAATCAATGGGGGTGCAAGTATATTCTGCGAGAGATGCGTTGAAGGACGACTTTGCCGGAACCATGGGTAAGTTAGCCGATATCGGATTCGATTATATCGAAGCTTTTGGCCTGGAAGTGGATGGCAAAATCTATGGTATGACTGCCCAGGAATACCGCTCCATTGTAGAAGACACCGGGATGAAAATGCTCTCCAGCCATTGCATCTACTTCCAAGCCGAGGAAGGCCAGGCGTTGTTGGAGGCTGCAGCAGCAGCTGGAGTTACCTATGCCAATGTGGCTTATCTGGCAGATGAACTCAGAGGCGACTATTATGAGATCGCCGAAAACCTGAACAAGGCCGGTGAAATGTTCAAAGAAGCAGGTGTACAACTGGGATATCACAATCATGCCTTTGAATTTGAAATGCAAGGTGATGAAGTGGCCTTAGAGATCATGCTCAAAGAAACGGATCCTGAATTGGTTACTTTCCAGGCGGATCTTTACTGGGTCACCAAAGGAGGTGCGGATCCTATGGAATTACTACAAAAGTACCCGGGACGATTCAGCTCCTTCCATGTAAAAGATGCTGCCGAGGACCTGGAGCAGACTACCGTGGGAACCGGCATTGTGGACTTCGAAAGTATCTTTGGTATAAAAGATACCGCTGGCATGAGGCACTACTTTGTAGAAGATGAACGCACCGACGACCCCTTCGGTAATTTAACCAAAGCCTTTGAATATTTGAATCAAGCGGATTTCACCTAGTCTTCTGTTGGTTTTCTGCTAGTTTTCTGCAGCGGCCAGCAGCTTTAGTACTTGTTCATGACCCCAGTAATTGTTGCGATTATAAATAGGCAAGTCAATTTGCAATTGCAGGTGATCCTGCTGAGTTATGCTCATGCTAACCTCTCCTTCTACAGCGCTTAGAAGCTGTCTGTATCCATCTAATTCCAGGTAATTCATACCCGGAATGGTAATAACCAGCGATAGTGATGAGGGATATTGCTGTTCGGCCAGCAGGGAAATAACCTCAGGCGCATAGGATTCGGTGGTGATCCCTTGAAATACATCAAGTAAAATAGTGCGCAAGATCTTAGGCACAAAGTCCATGGTGAGTTCGGGTAATTCGGTGTGAAACTGTACCGATTGACCAAGAGATCCCCGAAATTCGCTGGAAATATGTTTTAATATGGGAATAATATCGGCTTGAACCTGTTCAAAGAACATGGTATGCATATTTTTTATTGAATTGACAGTCAGGGCGTTAAACAGTCAATCATGGTAGCGAAGAATCAAAGAAGTCTCACTTTAGGAACTTGAGACCATATTACCAACTTTTTTCCAGACATGGCAGTTAGTTAGCCGTTATTAAAGGTGATCGAAAGATCTTCTTCATAACATCTTAGATAAGCATAACCTGTTAGTAGCCTAAGCCCGCAGTTCAAGGAGTTGCGGGCTTTCTTTATTTATCTCGAATTATTTATGGCTTAACTTCCGATTTTGAAAGGTCCTACTGCATGGAGGTACCTTCGATTTCCTGAGCTACCAATTCTGCTTCTTCGATCTTTTGGGCATATAGCTTTAGATCTCCAGTCCTTTGAATATCCCGGGCTTCTTCCATCAATTTTTGATACTGCCTGTTCAATTTCTTAATAGGATTCTTTTTAAAAAGTGTAAACATGATAATTTCGATTTGAATGAACTACCTCAGTAACTCCTGCACTTTACTTTTTGTTTAAAAAAAGCTCTACTCTCGTATAGTGAAGGTCCACAAATCGTTACCAAATGTTAATTCTAGTTAAAAGTTCCTGATCGAACTGAACAATTCCCCGCTTGGTAAACTATTAAAGGGAGTACTCTAAATCTTATATCCTTTTAATCGAAAATTCTAATCATGAAAAATATACGTTTGTTCCTAATGCTCAGCGCAGGTATTCTGTTTGGTCTGAGCGCATTTGCAGGCTCAGAAAATGGGTCTGAAAAAACCAAGAAGTCCAATGCGAGTCAAGGTGATGACAAGAATATAGTGGAGTTAGCGGTAGAAACTGACATACTCTCTACTTTAGTAGCCGCTGTGAAAGCCGGAGACCTGGTAGATGTCCTTCAAGGCGAGGGGCCTTTCACAGTCTTTGCTCCTACTAATGAGGCCTTTGCAGCGCTTCCCGCAGGTACCCTGGAAAACTTGTTAAAGCCGGAGAACAAAGATCAGCTGGTGGCCATATTGACCTACCATGTAGTTTCCGGTAAGGTGATGTCCACAGATCTTACCAATGGAATGAAAGCCGAAACTGTAAATGGCTCCTATATCAAGGTCGGAATCAAAGATGGTAACGCCAAAATAAATGGTGCTAAAGTGGTCGCCGCCGACATCAAAGCTTCTAACGGAGTGGTGCATGTGATCGACAAGGTAATTTTGCCCCCCTCCATGTAGGTTAGTTAATTGTTCAGTTTAATTGCCAGGTGGTGCTTTAGGGCACCACCTTTTTTTATGCCCAATCGCCACCATCACCTCCTTATTCGTAAGGGTTTCTTTACCTGTCAAGTGCTGACATTTTTTTACATCTATTGCAATTAATTGATTTTCAGTAACTTAAATAAATAGTTATAGGCATTAGATACTTTAGATATGCTATAGTGGCATTATCCTTGTTACTCTACTGGTAAAATACCAGACATAGAGAATTATGAAACGTGCATATATATTTTTGTTAGCGATAATGGGCCCATGGATGGCCCTGGAAGGAGAAGGATATCATGGTTCACATCATGGTCATTCTAATGATCTGCCACGGGCGGTAACACATACGCTGGCGGACCGATACCATCACTTTGATCTAATTCATACCAACAGGAGTTACCGGCATGGACGGCCTGTATACGATATGATTATTCAGCATCATGACGGATTTGCCAATGTAGTGGTAGGCAACGGAGGCCATTTCTATGGTGACACTTATTACGATAACTACCCGTTGAATAATCATTATTGTAATGACTATTGCGGTTTCCAATACCAGCATTATCAAAATGGGAACTTTGCTACTTACGATCCCTATTCGGGTTGTGACTATCACATCGGGCAGTTGTCCAGTAGATATCCCAGATATAATTGGCAGCCTTATTATGGATATGGTTCCTTGTATTACAATCCATGGTATGGACACTACAAGCGGTTTAAGAGGTATCAATCCCATTACGGAAGAGGATACTACTTGCACAATCGTCCCTATAAGTACTATGGACATAAATACAAGAACCGTGGGTACCGTAATTACGGCTACTATGGCCGAAATCATAAAGGCCATGGCAAGTATGGATATGGCCACAATAAGCACAAAGGGCACAAACATTATAATGGCAGGGACAATGACCATTGGAGGGGTGGACGTGACCGTGACCGTTACCATTCAAAAAGAAAGCGCCAGTCGCATTACGGTGACAACTCCAAACATGACCATTATCAAAAGAAAGAGCATCGCCAAAATGACCGAGCACCGCAACGTCGGAGGTATGAGGATCATGACGACGATGACTTCTCAAAAGACCGTCGCAAGGAGTGGGATCGCCGCAGAGGAAGAGAGAAGTATGAGAACCCGGGTAAGGATCCCCGGGTGAGAGAACGACGACGATCCTAGACGATCCCTAGATGAAAGCCCTGGAGGTGTACCTCCGGGGCTTTTTATGTTATTTTACCACCAAATAGTAATTTTTAACTACCTTTGTGCCGGTTAGGATTCCAGTGTTATCCTAGCTATTTGACCTTAACTTGCTGCTGGTTCTTGCAGCCAACCTCTTATAGCCAATTTAGGGTCGTATTGAAGTCAATAGACCCTATGAAAGCAAAATTCGACCGACCCGCGAACGAGCCCCTTAGTTCCTTACACCAAATTTTAAAACAGCGCGTTAACCGCTATTTTAAGCTCAACCACATTTCCAAAAAAGCCACACCTCAGGTTTGGCTGAAGGCTTTAACATTATTCCTGGGTTACCTAGGTCCCTATTTCGTGATCCTGTTGGTGCCTATGCCGGGTTATGTCATGTGGGGGTTATGCCTGGTGATGGGTATTGCATTAGCTGGAATCGGAATGTCTGTGATGCACGATGCCTGTCATGGCGCATTCAGCAAAAGACCTAAAGTAAATACCTTTTTAGGTTACAGCATGAATTTGATTGGGGGCAATAAGTTCAACTGGATGGTACAGCACAATGTGAAACACCATACCTATACCAATATTTTTGGGGCAGACGAAGATTTGCACAACGGCGATGTTATAAGATTATCCCCTTACTCGGCTTGGTATCCCATCCATAGATTCCAACACATATACTGCTGGTTCCTCTATCTCCTGGGTACCTTTAGCTGGGTCACCATTAAAGACTTCAGGCAATTCAAAGTGCTTCAAACGGAGATGAATAACTCCAAAAAGCAATTCCGTTCCGAATTGACCATCTTGATCTTATCCAAAATATTATATTATCTGTACATGGTAGTGATTCCTTTGATGGTTCTGGATATTCCCTGGTGGTACATTCTAATAGGATTTATCACTATTCATTTTGTAGCGGGATTTATTCTGAGCGTTACTTTTCAACTGGCTCATGTGGTGGAACAAAATGAACACCACTCCTTACACCCAAATCCTAAGATGCCCGATAGTTGGATCGTTCACCAAATCAAGACTACCGCCAATTTTTCCAGAAAAAGCCGTTTTTTGAACTGGTATCTGGGGGGACTCAATTTTCAAATTGAGCACCATCTATTTCCCCAAATTTGCCATGTGCATTATAAAAAGATTTCTAGAATTGTTAGAAATACCGTCCAGGAATACGGATTGTCCTATTATGAGCATGCCACTATGGCGCAAGCTATTCAATCACATTACCGAACCCTTCGTGATTATAGTTTTAACCCGGACCTAATCGATAGCTCCCATACCTCCAACTTATAAGCAGGTCTTTCCACAGCGAGTCCTGCTAAGTATGTTTTTGAATGTTAGTTGCCGGTTTCCAATTCCACATCCTCCAATTTCGGGGACTTCTGTTTTACGTATTTTTCCAAAAATTGGTCCATCTCCCATAACATATGAAGGATTGATTCCTTAGCCCGGTATCCGTGACTTTCATGAGGTAGCATCACCAAACGGGCCTGAGCACCTAGACCTTTGAGTGCTGCGAAGTAACGTTTGCTTTGAACGGGGAAGGTACCCGAATTGTTATCGGCCTCCCCATGGATCAATAGGATGGGTTCATCAACTTTATCAGCATGCATGAAGGGTGACATGGTGTAATACACCTCCGGAGCTTCCCAGTAGGTCCTTTCCTCCGCCTGGAATCCGAAGGGGGTTAACGTCCGGTTGTAAGCCCCACTGCGGGCTATGCCCCCGGCGAAGAGATCAGAATGTGCCAACAAATTTGCGGTCATGAATGCCCCGTAGCTGTGACCGCCAATGGCCACGCGTTCGCGATCCCCCACTCCCATGTCTGCCAGCTTGTCGATGGCAGCCTCTGCGTTCATCACCAACTGGGAACGGAAGGAATCGTTAGGTTCTTCTTCGCCTTCTCCTACCACAGGCATGCTGGGATCATCCAAGACAGCATATCCACGGGTCAGAAAGTACAAGGGTGTCCACCAGCCCAATCGTATGAATTCGTAAGGAGAACCATCCACCTGACTGGCGGCATCCGCGCTCTTGAACTCATTGGGGTAGGCCCACATGATTACAGGTAATGGCCCTTGCTCTTGGCTATAGCCGGGCGGTAGATAGAGGTCTCCTTTTAAGGCTACCCCGTCCTTACGAGTATATTGTATCACTTCTTTTTCTACAGATGCCAGCTGTGGATAAGGGTGCGGCATTTCCGTGATTCTGGTGAGTTTGTTCCTCCTCATATCCCTTAGGAAATAATTGGGAGGTTCATCCTTGGATTCCCTGCGGGTAAGCACCAATCCCCTATCTGCATTGGTCACTTTTATGGGGAGCTCATAATATGGAGCTTTGGATCTCCAGAGCTCACGGGTGGTCTGATTGGAAGGATCAAAGGTACGTACAAAGGGTCGGTTGCCTTCCGGAGAAGCTCCTTGTCCTCTAAGATAGAGCTGGCCTTTGCCATTTTGCAGCAACACCGATCTCCCAAAGCGGTTGCGTGCCGTTTCGAAATTACCGGGATCATTGTAGCGGTCCTCAAATGAAACATCAAATAAAACATCACGACTATCCGGGCTTCCGGGTTTGAAGCGGGCAGTAATAGACTGCCGGGTGGTCCACCACCACTCATAGGTAATGGCCAAGTCATTATCTCCCCAAGAGATGCCCCCAAATCTTAATTTCGTGGAAACATCAGCTTTTTTGTCGTCCTGAAATGGCGCTTCCAAGTAAAATAGCCGGTCGCGGATATCGGTTTCAACTGCTGGATCCCCTTGGTCCTGTGCCTCTACCCAATATAAAGTTGCCCCTACATCGTGACGCCACATGAAATTCCTTGGCCCCAGTCGCACCGCACCGAAACCCTTAGGTATATTCTCCGCCAAAGGAATATCTGCTACTTGCCTAACTAAATTACCCTGTACATCATAAACTACCGCCTCCAGGGGAAACCGATAATAGGGTACTATATAAGAAAAAGGCTTCTTTACATAAGTAGCTAAGATGTAGTTATCGTCCGGTGAAGGGGAAATCTGCGATATAATGCCCGGGTTACCCAGCGCTTGAGAAGAATGGGTTGCCAGATCCAACAGGTATAGCTGTCCTTGGGCGTAGTAATCAAATAGAGCTTCATGATGGCTGTTTTGCAGTAAGTCCTGATAAGTACGAACCGGTGCTTTTTTGCCAGTGGTTTCCTGAATCGTGGGGCCCATGGGAGCTAGCGGCGGGGAAGGAGCCTCTCCTCTGTTGGCCAGCACCGCCCGGTAAACCAGCTTGTTTCCACCTGCTAGCCACTGATAAGGAGCCCCTCTTAGAATGTCGTTAACTTGTGCCGTTGTCACCGCTTCCGCGACTCCGCTAGCAAACTCGGCGACCCATAGCTCAATACCCGCTTCCCGCATCAGAGTAAAGGCTATTTTTTTTCCATCGGGCGACCAGGTAGCGTTCTGTATTTTAGGATTAGCCGGCAAGCCACTAACCTGGTAGCTAGATTTACCATCTATACTTCTTATTTGTATACCGGCATAAGTAGTTCCCCTGCTGGGCCCGTTAGTGCGGGGATTTAAACGCAATCCCGCCAATCGCAATTCAGGTTGTGCCAGTTCATCAATGGATTTATATCCAGGCCTTTCAAGCAAGAGCATCCAATCGCTACTGCCGTTGATTACCACCATTGGCGTTTGTGGGGCGTTTACCAAATCGGCTATGACATCTGGCGGAACCTGGTAGGTAGTTTGTGCCGTAATCAATATGGGCAAAACTGATATTAACAAGGAAATGAGAAGCTTCTTCATGACGATGGCTCTTGATGTATATTAAATATAGGAAATTTGAGGCTAAGCCTTAAGATCGGACCAAATCAAGGCAGCTGCACCCGATACCGCAGCGTTTTTTTCTGCAATACCGGAAGGCAATATCTTAACCTTGCCCTTATAGACCTGCAGCAGGTGCTCCTCCATATACCGTGTTGCGGGATCAAAAATCCAATCCCCGCAATTGGCCAGGCCTCCCACCAGGAAAAAAGCTTCAGGTTGGGAGAAGGTGGTAAAGTTGGCTAGGGCGATACCCAGTATTTTACCCGTATATTCAAAGGCTCTAACAGCGATCGGATCTCCAGCTTCTGCAGCCTCGGTTATCTCCTCACCGTGTAAATCATCAAATGCTATGGATCGGAAACGACTCGGATCCATATACTTGCTCATCATGTAAAGTACCGTGCGTTTCAGTCCCGTGGCCGAGACATATGCCTCCAGCCCCCCTTTTACATCCAGGCCGGTCAAACGACCGTCTTCAGGAAGCATGGCAAAGTGACCAAGTTCTCCGGCAAAACCATCATGCCCATAGATCATTTGGCCGTTGGAGACAATTCCGCTGCCCAGACCGGTACCCAGGGTGATCACCACAAAATCCTTCATGCCTTTGGCATTGCCGAATAGCATTTCTCCCAAGGCTGCGGCATTGGCATCATTAGTCACCTTCATGGGCACATCGATTCGCTGCTTCAGAGGTTCCAGAAGAGGCACAATGCCCTTCCAGGCAAGGTTGGGAGCATGTTCGATGGTGCCTCTGGCATTGGATGCATTAGGAGCCCCTATGCCCAGACCCAATAGATTAACTTCACCGGACTCAGCAATCAATGCATTAATAGATTCTTGGATCTTATCCAGGAACTCATGGAAATCCGGATATTCCTTCGTTCGGAAAAATGATTGGACCATGCAACGGCCGTCACGGTCCACCAGACCCAGCTTAGTTTTGGTCCCCCCGATATCTATGCCTGCTACTAAATCCATCTATGATTAATTTGGCCGTGTAACATAGGACAATTTGAGCTTAATTTCAAAATGCCTAATCGGATATGTTTGTTTTTAAGCGGAATTCACAAAAATGAGGATGCTTGTATAATGAGAAATAAAAAAGCCGCATGAAAATGCGGCTTTCTATGCGACCTATTAGGTGTCTATAAGAGCTCTTCAATAAATTGAAACAACTCCTCTTTATAATCCTTAAAGCGATCCCGGAAGGTATTGATTTTATCATCGATGATTTCATGCTTTACCTTGTAGGTAGAGTCGTCAGAATCCCCACCATCAATAACGCGATTTAAGTACTTCTCATGTTTACGAACCGCCTTGGCAAATTCATCCATTAATTCGCCTTGATAATAAGTTATGAGATTCTGTAAATGACCAATAGTTTTTTTGCCTTGATAGGTGGTGACTTTTTTTGCGTGAGTATCCAGTAGTTTTTGGAAAAAGTTCAACTCCAATTTCCATAGGTTAACTTCAGATACCCATTGCTTACTGGACTTGTGCAAGTCAAGCAAGCTTTCGCGGATTAGGAACTCTGTGGTAGTCGCTTTTAAATTCTCCATAGTAGAAAATACGTTTATGGTAAATAGTATACATTAAAAAAGGTATTGGAGTACATCCAATACCTCTAGATCTTATTCTGCTAAGGTGCTATTGTTGTCTTTACCGGTAACCGTGATAGTATTAAAAAGATTTGACAGGAAGGTACCAACATACGTCCGATTCAGACAATTAACTAATACATTAAGTTAATAAAAAATCGGCACTTTGCAAGTACAATCCCGCAATACTTGGTACCCCTTTTAGAAGGTGTAAAATATAAAATGGAGGCCTAATTGGAGTAGATACGGATCATCTGATCCAACTCAAATGAGTAGACCCGGATGTAAGCCTGATGTAAAAAAAATCCGCGTGACATAACATTTATTTTTTAAACACTTAAAATTGGATCAACAAATTGCGGAATCTCTTTTAGACTACCCCCTAAGTTTCAAATCATTCATGACTAATGTAATATTGGTGGATAACTTTGTGCAAAAATGGTGTATAAGTTATTGGACTAAATATTTGCGTTCCTCGCAACTTATGCTACATTTGATCCTACCAAGTGAGAGATAAAAGGCCGGCGGTAAAAGGTCGGATGTGCAGGTGGAAAGTTTCGGAAAGAGTTATTCTCACGGGATTAACTCCGGAAGAAACAGGAAGCTCAAACGTTACACTCTGAGGTAATCTGGTTCTCGGATCAGGTTTCGAGGAGAAAGTCAAAATAACAGTAACTTGGAATTCTGTAGGTCCACGGATTTGCAGAGTTGAGCGGGAATATTTTCGAAAGAAGGGATTCCCGCTTTTGTTTTACCACTCTTTATAAAGTTCCCCTCAAACATTTATTCCTGTTCCTTGCTTTGGTTATATTTGCCGAACTAACCTTCTTGAGCATATGAAACTAAAAATAGGAGATCCCGCACCAGATTTTGTCATTGAAAACGAAAAGGGAACACCCACCAAACTTTCAGACTATCGGGGCAAAAAATTGGTCCTTTTTTTCTACCCTAGAGATAATACTCCGACCTGTACCAAGGAAGCCTGTAACCTCAGGGATCACTACCAGGAATTGAGATCAGAAGGTTATGAAGTTTTGGGTATCAGCAGTGATTCCGCTAAGTCCCATCAGAAATTTATTGATAAGCATGAGTTGCCTTTTTCTCTTTTGGCCGATACTGAAAAAGATATGCATCAGGCTTACGGTACTTGGATTGAAAAATCCATGTATGGCAGGAAATATATGGGTACAGCCAGAACTACCTTTGTAATTGATGAAAACGGGGTGATCTCCGATATCATTGAAAAGGTCAAGGCCAAAGAACATGCTCATCAGATAATCAGAAATTAGTTGGATATTATTTTCGTCCCGGCTTGCCTGGGCCATCAAACAGGTGCTCATCCTGAATGCCCACAACGACTGCAGAAATTTCAACATCTGCCACCCTCCGACACGGCCTTCGGACTGGACTATGTAACTCTGGTGCATACCGCTGCCCATATCCAGCAAGTACGTAGTGCATGTAACCATGAAAGCCCCTTGGATAATGACACCATAACCAGTGTGGGCAGTTATGCAGCAGCTTTGGCTGGGGTTGGGGCCAGCATCACCGCCGCGGACCAGGGAGATTTTGCATTGATCCGGCCTCCGGGACATCACGCCTACCCTCACAAATCCACCGGCTTCTGCCTATTCAACAATATTGCCATCGCCGTAAAAAACCTACAGCGTCAAGGTAAACGAGTGATGATCCTGGACTTCGATGGTCATCTTGGTGATGGCACTTCCCATATTTTTTATGAGGACCCAAATGTGCTCTTTTGCTCCATTCATCAATTTCCGGCTTTTCCAGGCCATGGCTGGATCGATGAAATTGGGGCGGGCCCAGGAAAAGGTTTTACCATTAATATTCCCCTGCCGCCAGGGGCGGGTGATGACCTGTTCTGGAAGGGAATGGAATTGGTCGGCCACATTGCCCACCAGTTTCAACCGGAGGTAGTGGCGGTATCCGCAGGATTTGACGGTTACCGGGAAGATCCTTTGCTGCAACTTCAATACAGCCTTCACGCTTTTTACCGCTGCGGACAATGGTTGAGAGAAAATTTTGAGAGGGTTTTTGCGGTTTTGGAAGGAGGGTATAACTTGAGAATGCTACCACTAGCTATTAATAATTTTGTTAATGGTTTTAACAACAAACCACCGGAACAATCTGAAGAACCCACTACTACGTCTCCTCCCCTGGTAGAGAAAACCCTGAAAGACCTGGCATCACTTAAAAAATGCCTGATTCCTTATTGGTCTTGGGACACGGCTTGACCGGTAAATGTGTAATGGGTATTTTTAAGAAACAGGTATACCCCATATGGTCATAATCTACGCCTTGACTTTGACCGGAATTCTAGGAATTGCAGGACTACTCATTTACTCACTAATAATCGGATATACAGTGTTGGTATTGCTTCAGGAAAACCGTGATCCTGAAATTACCGTGGCCTGGATTTTGGTGATCGTGGCTTTACCTATACTGGGACTAAGCATATATTTAAATTTTGGAAGGAACTTCCGAAAGGTGAAAATATTCAGTCGAAAAGGACTGACGGACCTGGAAAGAATGGAACAGATAAGCCTGAATCAGATAAAAGATCTATCAGGGATCACTGATGAATCAGGCCCCATTCCCTCTCAGAAACTGCATATCATTAAACTGCTGCTCAATAACAGTAAAGCCTTGCTGACGTCCAATAATACGGTGGAGATCCTCAATAATGGCAAAGCCAAATTTGATGCTCTCATTGAGGACATGCTACAGGCCCAGCACCACATCCACTTGGAGTACTATGTATATGAAGAGGACGAGATCGGGAAAAAAATCCGGGATATTCTAGTGGAAAAAGCCCGACAGGGCTTAGAGATACGACTGATTATCGATGCAATAGGTTGTTGGGGTTTGAGTAAGTCTTTCCTGAAGACCTTGAAAAAGGCCGGAGTTAAAGTGGGCGTGTTTATGCCTGTTCGATTCCCGCTGGTGGCCAATAAGATCAACTACCGCAATCACCGCAAGATCGTGGTGATAGATGGAAAAAAAGCCTATGTGGGAGGTTTGAATATTGCCGACAGATATATACATGGTACCGATAAATTGGGAATTTGGAGAGACACTCACCTTAAAATTACCGGCGACGCCGTTCAAAGTTTACAAACCATATTTATAACCGACTGGTATTTCATCACCAAGGACTATTTGCAAGGGAGCGGTTACTTTCCCAAATCTCAGGTCCAGAATACACTTTGGGTGCAAATTACCGTTAGCGGTCCCGATTCTGACTGGTCCAGTATTATGCAGGCCTACTTCACCGCCATTACTACCGCTGAGCATTACATCTATATTTCAACTCCCTATTTTATGCCTAATGAGAGTATCCTTACGGCATTAAAGACCGCCGCCCTCAGCGGTGTGGACGTGAAATTGATCTTACCCAGCAAATCCGATATTACCACGCATTTGTACGGCTCCATGTCGTACGTAGAAGAGCTTCTGCAAGCAGGAGTTCATGTTTATCTTTATGAAAAAGGATTCAATCACGGGAAAGTGATGATGGTGGATGGCCTTTTTACCACTGTGGGCACCGCCAACATGGATAGTCGTAGCTTTGACAAGAATTTTGAGGTTAACGCCTTAATATATGATCAGGAAACTGTGAAAGAAATGGAGGAGAGCTTTCTGGAGGATATTAAGGACAGTAAGGAAGTGGTGCTATCAGAATTCATGAAACGCTCACGATCTACCAGGATCAAGGAATCGTTAGCCCGGGTACTGGGCCCCATTTACTGATTCCAAATGATCGGTCATCACGGGATGGTAATCCACCACCAATATAGGAATCCCCATTTGAATGACGTCTAGGAAGGTATCCTCATTTACCCCGTAAAGCATACGCCGGTGCATCAGATCATTTTGCCGCAACCACTCCAGGTGATCTGGCGTAACTTCGCGGGCATAACTAATAATAAAATCGGGCCGGAACTTTTTGGGAATCCAATGATAGATGAAGATTTTGCCGTCACCGGGACCAGTGAAAACAGTATGTAATTCGGGGTATCGATATTCCAGGTAAGCCGTAAATAGAAAATCGCTACCTACAAATGCTTTATCTACCAAATCATATCGCTGGATAATTTCCCAGAGTTTATCGGCCAGGTAAGCGTAGCGATCGTTACCATGACGTTTCACATCAAAGTATATGGTTAACTCACTCCGGTATTGTGACAAGAATGACTCTAGGTCTGGAATTCGATGATCGGTAGCCTGGCCTTTGTAGTAAAGGGGCCATTGTTGAATGATGTCCAGGTCCTGAGGTCCCACTGGTCCAGGGTCATTCAGCAGCCTGCTTCCAGTACGATCGTGAAACAAAAAGAATTGCTGGTCGACGCTTTCCTTGATATCGATCTCTATGGCCTCAAACCCTAGCTCCAGAGCCCTGTCGGTAGCAGCCAAAGTGTTTTCCGGAGCTGTATCACTAACTCCGCGGTGAGCGATCATTCGAGGTTCTCCTGAATAGAACGGATGATCCTGCGGTGTTGATTTGATTCCCCACCCTGAGCCAAACCAACCTAACAGCAGCAACAACACTACCACCAAAGTTAGCAAGGACATAAATACTATCTTTATAAATTTAAGGGCCTTCATAAGGAATCCTAATCCTTAATTGCTAAAATACACTAAGCAAACGGTATGTGAAAACCCTTAACCAAAAGCTGATTTATGTTTTTCATTTTGTCCAAAACCGTATCTTATTTGTTCATGCCCCTAACTATCATTACAGGGGCCTTTGTCATTTCCTTTTTTTTGAAAAATCCCACCTTCAAAAGAAGGTTAAGGTATTTCGCATTGATAGTGTTAATCATATGTACCAATTCTTTTCTGACCAATAGTGTGATGAAATGGTGGGAAATAGCCCCTACCCCACTTCAACAATACCAGGCCAACCATACCGTGGGGATTGTCCTGACCGGAGTTACCAATAAGAAGAAACTTCCTCGAGATCGAGTTTATTTTAGACACGGTGCGGACCGCGTTACTCACGCCATTCAATTGTACAAAATGGGTAAGATCAACAAGATTATCATTAGCGGTGGTAGTGCAAATCTTATTAATACAGAGATCAAAGAAGCAACGCTTTTAGCGGAGGTTTTGCAGCTTTGTGGGGTTAATTCGGATGATTTGATTATTGAGGACCAATCGCGAAATACCCGAGAAAGCGCGCTGGCGGTTTCTAAAGTACTGGCCCAACGGTTCCCTGATCACCAATATACGCTGATCACCTCCGGTTTTCACATGCGCAGATCTCAAGCCTGTTTTGAAAAGGTGGGCGTTCGAGTACAGCCTTTCAGTACGGATTTCAGAACTTCAGACGACCCTCCAAGCTTAGGATCCATTATCCTACCTTCGCCCGCTGCTCTGGTCAAATGGCATGTCCTGGTCAGAGAGTGGATGGGTATAGCTGCTTATAAAGTGGCCGGTTATATTTGACCACTTCCAATTACTTTTAACCCGGGTCAGGGGGTAATGACCTTGTCTTGTTTTATGCTTATGGCATCTACGCCTTTTTGTTTTACCATTTCGTTGAACTTCGGAATTTCTTCTTCCAGAATCTTTCGCCACTGATTTAAGGCGTCGTCTATTTTTCCTACTACCTCCTGCTTAAACTCCATCGCTTGTTCAGTAGGCGCAGCATTTCCTACACCCGCCTGCGAAAGACCGGCAAGCTTGTTATTCAGCCTAATGGGAAAGTTCAAAGGATCTTGCCGGCTGCGGTTCTTGGTTTGATGTAGTGTTTCTTCAACCTTCTTTATCTGTGACTTCAAGGTGTCGGCCAGGGTATTCAATTCTTTCATATCATCTTGTTCCTTGACCTTTTCTTGTACCGTGGATATCTGACTGCTGGCTTGCTTCATGTACTTAATAGCCAAATGAGTTTCCGTCAGTTTGTCCCGTACCTCCATCAGAAAATCAAATTGAGCTTGTAAATCGGCCGCTGAACTGGTCGATCGCGGGTCAGCCAGGATTTCGAATTTCACCTGCTGGTTGGATTCACCTTGACTCAACCGTGCCTGATAAATACCCGGTACAGCTTTGGGGCCCTGAGTACCGGCTCCCCACATGATCAGGCCTTCGAATTTTTCCGCTTCCGGATATCTCATATCCCATACAAAGCGGTTCATACCCGCTTTGGGGGTCAATTCAGGCTCTTTCTTCTCCGATTTAAGCTGATTGCTGAAACTTCGGATCAGCTCGCCCCTTTGATCCAGAATCTCCAGCGTCAGCAGTTGTCCACTGTCCAGGTCCTGCTTTAAGTAATAGTGGACCATAACCCCTCCCGGATGATTCTTGCCGGAATTAGCGGGCGCAGAACGGAAACTGGGATTACCCATGCGATACGAGGGCATGGGCTTGTACAGATATAATTCACTGGAAGCAACTTGAGGGCTTAGTTGATGGAGGGGTGTCAGGTCGTCGATAAGCCAAAAGGACCTTCCCTGGGTAGCAGCAATTAGATTGTCATTTTTAATGGCCAAATCGGTAATGGGAACCTTAGGCAAGTTCAGTTGAAAAGGCTTCCAGCTTTTGCCATCGTCGAAGGATATATACATACCGCTCTCCGTTCCCGCATACAGCAAGCCCTTTCTCTTAGGATCGGCCCTGACCACTCTGGTAAAATGCTGATTGTCGATCCCACCGGTGATTTGAGTCCAGCTGGCCCCATAGTCTTCAGTTTTATAAAGATAAGGAGCAAAATCACCAGACTTGTAAAGGGTAGCCGCTATATAGGCCCCTCCTTTCACAAAGGGATGAGGATCAATACTATTGATCATGGCCCAGGTAGGCAAGCCGGCTGGAGTTACGTTAGTCCAGTTCTTGCCACCGTCACGGGATACGTGTACCAATCCATCGTCAGAACCCGTCCACAGCAGATCTTTTTCATAAGGCGATTCGCAGGCCGCAAAAATGGTGCAGTAATACTCCACGGCGGTATTGTCTTTGGTAATGGGTCCTCCTGAAGGTCCTAGCTTGGAAGGATCGTTGCGGGTAAGATCCCCGCTGATCAACTCCCATGACTGCCCTTCATTGGTGCTGAGATGCAAATGATTACTGGCTGTATATAATTTCTTGGGATCATGAGGTGAAAAGAAAATGGGGAAATTCCATTGGAAACGGTACTTCATACCTTCAGCACCATGGCCCATGGGGTTGTCGGGCCATACGTTGATTATGCGCATCTGATTGGTGCCATGATCGATCCTGGATAGAAACCCCCCATAGCTTCCCCCATAAACAATGTCATTATTCAGAGGGTCGATAGCCATGTGAGCGCTCTCACCACCGGCAGTAGGTTCCCAATCCCTTTCCGTTATGGCATTTCCGTCGGTTCGATGTTTAATGCGTACCGTGGAGTTATCTTGCTGGGCGCCATATATGCGGTATGGGAAGCTATCGTCCGTTGTCACGCGGTAAAACTGAGCCGTTGGTTGGTTGTGGTAAGTCGACCAATTCTCTCCTCCGTCAAATGACACCTGGCCCCCCCCATCATCGCCAATGATCATACGTTGTGGATCTTCGGGTGCAATCCACAGATCGTGGTGATCGCCATGGGGTGCCACATGTTCCGAAAAGGTTTTGCCCCCGTCCTTGGATTTGTGATATCGAACATTTAGAACGTAGAGCAGGTCCTCATCTTTAGGGTCCGCGTAAACACGGGTATAATACCAGGCCCTTTGCCGCAAGTTGCGGTCATCGTTCAGCTCTTTCCAGGTCTCTCCTCCATCATCGGATCGGAACAGACCACCCTCTTTTGCCTCAACCATGGCCCATACCCGTTCTGAATTTGCCGGTGAAACTGCCACGCCGATAATTCCCAGGGTACCGGAAGCAAATCCTTTTTTGTCCACCAATGAATTCCAGGTATCACCTCCATCGGTACTTTTCCAAAGCCCTGAGCCTTCACCTCCACTGCTGAGGCTATAGGGAGTTCTTTTCACCCTCCAGGTGCTGGCGTAGATCACTCTGGGATTGTTGGGATCCAGAATCAGATCCACTGCCCCTACTTCATCGGAAACAAATAACACCTTTTCCCAGGACTGGCCGCCGTCCTTACTGCGAAAAACTCCCCGGGTTGCTGAAGAAGCAAACAGGTTACCCATTACCGCTGCATAGACCAGATCGGGATCTTTGGGGTGAATCCTGATGCGGGAAACATGCCGTGAGTCTTCCAGACCCTGAGATGCCCAGGTTTTGCCGGCGTCAGTGGATTTCCAAACTCCATAACCGTAGGAGACATTACCCCGCACGGTCTTCTCCCCGCCTCCCACATAAATAACGTTAGGGTCGTACTCACTGACGGCTACCGCTCCAATGGAGCCACCAAAATAACCATCGGAAATATTCTCCCAATTGGAACCGCCATCGCGGGTACGCCAAACACCTCCTCCGGCCCCTCCAAAATAGAATAGGTTAGGCTTATCCGGAACGCCGGTAACTGCGGCACTACGTCCGCCTCGGTAAGGACCGATAGAGCGCCATTCCAAAGCCTTGTACAGATCTTCGGAATATTGAAGGGTATTGGTAGCCTTTCGTTTTCTTTGAGCTAGTAAATCGACAGTGAGCAAAATTGCGCAACACATGAGCGCAATACCCAATTTGTAGGATCGTTGCATGATTGGTGGCTTATGATTGGGCCATCAAAATAACAATAACTGGGGAAAAGCAAAAATAAGCCTTTTCCTTGCTTAAGCCAGTGCCTGATCCAGATCCTGGATCAGGTCATCGATATCTTCAATACCTACGCTCAACCTGATCAAAGAGTCCAGCAGACCCGATTTGCGTCGTTCCTCCGGAGGGATACTGGCATGTGTCATAGTTGCAGGGTGGCCGCATAAGGATTCCACACCTCCCAAAGACTCCGCAATAGTAAAATATTTGAACTTATTCATTACAGCCATGGCCTCATCAACATCATCGCCTTTGAGAGTAAAAGATATCATACCTCCAAAATTGTCCATCTGTTGCTTGGCTACTTCATGGTTGGGGTGGTTTTCAAAGCCTGGCCAGTGTACTTTGTCCACTCTGGAGTGTGCAGCCAGGAACTTGGCTACAGCGGACCCATTTTCACAATGTCTTTGCATCCGCAAATGCAGGGTTTTGATCCCTCTCAGTACCAGAAAGCAATCCTGCGGTCCAGGCACCGCACCGGAAGCATTTTGCAAAAATGTTAATTGCTCGGCCCAGTCATCATTGTTGAGGATCAAGGCTCCCATTACCACATCAGAGTGACCACCCAGATACTTGGTAACCGAATGCATGACCATGTCAGCACCCAGGTCCAATGGTCTTTGCAGGTATGGGGTAGCAAAAGTATTATCAACCACCACTTTAATATTCCTCTCTCGGGCCATTTGAGTAATGCTGCGAATATCGATAATATGCATCATGGGGTTGGTAGGAGTTTCGATCCAGATCAACTTGGTCTTATCTGTAATGAAGGGCACCAAAGATTCCGCATCACTCATACCTACAAACTTGAATTGCAATCCGTATTTCTGAAAAACTTTAGTGAAGATGCGGTAAGTACCGCCGTAAAGGTCGTTGGTGCTTAAGACTTCATCACCAGGATCCAGGGTTTTGATCACGGCATCGGTAGCAGCCAGTCCGGAGGCAAAACATAGACCGTGTTTACCGTTCTCCAGTGCTGCCAGGTTGTCTTGCAGGGCAGTGCGGGTAGGATTATGGGTGCGACTATATTCATACCCCTTGTGCTCCCCTACTTTTTCCTGGGCATAAGTGGAAGTCTGAAAAATGGGAGTCATGATCGCTCCCGTTCCTGGATCCGGACTAATGCCGGCATGTATAGTTTTTGTGGCGAATTTCATTAATACGTTATTCTGGGTTTTTTTGAAAGTATTGATCTAATTTCTGTCTGAGAATACTCATATCTTCTTCCGACCCCGGTGTTAACGGAAGTTCTCCGGGAAAAGTTTCCATATGCAAAGTTTGAGTGGGGAATGCAAAACGTACCTGTAAGCTATCCGCTAACTCCAAAATCTGCAGTAAAATTTCATGGCGGGCTTTCAGTTCGGCACTCCAGTCCGGGACTTCGAAAAACACATACAACAGGACATTCAAAGAAAAGTCGCCCAATTGATTTAAACGAACCTCAAAAAAGTCCTTTCGGGTATGTGAATGTTGTTCAATTAGCTTGTTCACTCCACTTACAAATGCTTCTATTGATGCAGGGGCGGTGTCGTAGGTTAAGGCCAGGTAAGTCTTAAACCTTCTGAAGGTGCGCAAACCATGATTGTCGATAGTAAGATCTGACAACCGGCCATTGGGTATGCTCACTAAAGAGTTACTGAAGGTACGAATGCGAGTAGATCTGAAGCCCACCTCCTCTACAGTACCGTCGAAGCCGTCGCCGCTTATCCAATCACCTATTTGAAAAGGCCGATCCAGAAAGATCATCACAGAGCCGAAAAGATTTTTCAGCGTATCTTGAGCAGCCAGCGCCACCGCTAATCCACCAATGGACAACCCCGCCAGCAGGGCGGTGATATTAATGTCCAGATTGTGCAGTAAGAATAGAGCACCCACTAAAATGACAAATATCTTTAGCGATCTTCTTACGATAGGGATCAACTGATCATCCATGGTACTTTCGGTACGACTTGCCAGTTTAGCCAAGTACAGGCTCAACATGTCCGCGAGCACGTAAAAAATGATCACTCCCAGTACGGGGATCACAATCTTCAACCCTACAAAGAAGTAGCGCGATACGTTGACCGGCAGTTGTAATAAGGGTAGTGCCGCCAGTATCAATAGAATGGCCACTATCAGGCTAAAGGGTTTGGCAATAGGGCGAATAAACGCATCGAACTGGTCCTGATAGCCTAATCTATGTACCACATTCGCCAATAATTTTTTGAAAATCAAAGTGAATAGCTGGAACACCAGCCATGCGAATACCAGCAGCATCAATACTCCCAGATATTGCCATAACTGCAAACCCAGGAACTGTTTGTGAGCTGACTCTGGAAATAGGTTAACCAGGAAGTCTGCTCCAAAGGGGTACACCGTATTATGTAAACGGTCAATGGCAGAATAGGAGCTTTCGGCATATTGCCAGCGGTTGCCATACTTTACCAAAAATATTTGAGGGTGTTCGGAGACCACCACATATTTATGTCTTCCGCTTAGCGAGTCGATATGCTGTGGATCATTAGGTATATCTTCCGTAGTAATAAATTGACCCTCTCCGTCCCATATCTGCTTTAATTTCACTGCCAGTTTGCGGGCTCTCTCTTCCGTAACCAGTTCCTGGTTGAACACCTTGGCGGCTACTTCGGGGTGATAGCTTTCACTCTGCAGATTTTGCAGGTGTGTTACCACCGCGCTATGGGGCGAGCTCAAGTTAAAATACAAGGTGTCCTGGCCTTGTAATAAAAATATGTTTAATACAAGCAGGCCGGTTAGTAAGGCCTTAGAAAGACAGGATGGAGAATCTACGTTCATAGACATTATAAACATGATGTTTTTGCTGGTTTTCAAAATAAACTACCCCCACCTCCCGGGCATTTTCAATGGGCATGGCATTAACCAAAGCCCCATCCTGATTGTACAAGTAAGTAAATTGCTGGATGGGATCAGTTACCGAATAAATGCTATGATCGTTGCCGAATTTATAGTATTGCACGTTCAAAGCTCCGCTGGTGAGATAGTCTTTTTCCAGAATTACTTCTCCTTTGCGATTCAAAATACCTAAACGGTTGGCGTTTTGACGGCTGATAATGTAATTTTTTCCTAAAGCATCAATGCAAAGCTTGTACCGAGTGTCAGAGCTGGGCTTTAAAAGTTGCTGGCGCTGCACCACCGACCCTTCAAGATTAAACCGCATAATGAGTCCGGAGGTGGTAATGGTGGTAAAATAAGTTTTTGCGAAATCTGTACCTATTTCCATATACAAGGGACTTTGCGTGGGTCCCTTCAGGTCGATGGGAAACCCAGGGTACGACTCCCCCCTGCGATTCATGATATGGATCACACCATTTTTTTGAACGGCAATAATGCAATCTTTACCCCTTACCCGTATATGTTGGGGTGCAGTCAACAGTTGGTCCTCCATAACCTTGGGATTCCAGCCCTCCAGCAATTTACCCTGTTTGTCCATCATGAATATTTGCCCATTATCATCACTGCTAATAATTCGGTACTTCTTGCTGTTGTCGTAATCTATAGCTCTGACATTACGCAAGACGGTCTCGGTAGGAATGGATACAGGAAATCCTTCAATGGACTTACCATTACGGTCAATGATGTTCAGCTGCTTATCGGTAGCCAGCAGGTATTGTAGTTTATTGTTTTGATAGTAGTCAATCTGCGAGATATCTCCCTGGACGGTCGCTTGGAGTGAATCGTACCACAAAATCCTACCCTGGCTGCCGATTTGATAAAGTATGTTCAAGCTATCCTGTAAGAGTACCTCCCTGCTGCCATTGTTATGATTTTTTAACACGAACGGCCTGCTGGTGATGGGTGAATGCGTAAAAGCTTGCTGAACATTGTTGAAGTGTTGCGCTACCTGGATTTTAACAGGGGCAGAAGGTTTATAGGTTATAACCCCGCTGGTGTAGAACTTATCCCCAATATCACTGAATTGTAGGGCCACCAGGCCGAAGCCTTTGATCACTTTTTGGTGATCTTCCAGATATGCTTTCCATTTAGGCGACAGATCCTGCTCTAGTAAAGTCCAGGTATTGTCAAGGTCCACGTATATACTGAGATTAGCCTCTTCCAAGGTACGTTCTAAAAATTGCTGAATCTTAATAGATTTTCCCCAAGTCTCCTGGCGCTCAATGGACTGGACCAATTCCTTTAGGGATTGAATGGAATTTGCCAGTACAATATGCTGGCCGATAGGCATAAAAAAGGTCTGCTCGAAACCATGAAAAAGGCCTCCGAATATTTTCTCGGGAAACTGCTCTACACTGATCTGACGAATCTCACGGTCGCCATAAGTTTCCGTATAAAGGGAATCCCCGATATGTTGTGCGGATCGTTCCGCTAGAGTGTTCAAATGCAGAAACCCTTCATTGAAATCTGAGAAATCCAGGTATATCAGCCGGTCCGGAGGATCACCTTCCGTGGTTTCCATGGCAACCAGTCCTATCTCACTGGTCAGCGACTTGATAAGGTTAAGCGGCTCCCAATCCAAAGGATGGTTAACCAGATCATTCCAGTGGTTCCACTGTGCAGTTTCATGGGTCTTCCAGTAGTTTCGCAAGCGACCATGCCACACTTCAGGGTCTTCGAAGGTAATGTGATACAATATGCCAAGGTCACTGGAAAGCAGATCCTTAAATCCCAAAGCACCGCCCTGATCGCCCCTGACGCTCTGTAGATATTGATTTGCTCCCTGATCCAAAAGGGTAAAGCCGTTCAGCAATACCAGGTCGTCAGTTACTTTGAGGTCAAGAAAGGTGGATTCCGCCAGGAATTTTAAGGAGCTTATAACTGCGGATTGCTCCTCAACAAATACGGAAAATAGCTGCGGCAGTTTGCGGTTGTCCACATACAGGTTACCCTGATCATTGTCCAGCTTAGCTACTTGGGCAAGCTGAGGGTTGGAGTTACCAAAACTTCCGGTGGTGAGTCCCGACAGTCGTCGTATTACATCTTCTACCAATACTGGGGTGAAGCTGCCTACGAAATAATTCTTATGAACAATGTAGCTGAAGATCTGTTGATAGTCCTCATTGACGGCCTCGTTGATGGTAAAGCCCTGGTAGGTGCGGGTCTTGAATTTGAAATCGTCGCGCGCTTGGAATTGCTCCACAAGTTTGTTTAGGATATCGTAATCGCTAATGTCGTCCAGTTTGACAAAAAACATGATATCCAAGTCGTCTTGAGCTACCTTGTGGATGGAAAACACGAATGGCTTGCCTTGAACTAACTTATCCAGATGTCCCTGGCTGCCGCTTAGACTGTCCAAAACCTGGATAGTATTCGCAATATTAGCATAGAATGGGATCTCTTCCAGGCTGGCCCAGATTTTCCTAGCCTGAACCTCATTCCAGTTCTTGACGGTGTTATTACTTTCGTACACCAGAATTGCGGAATCAGGGACCAACTCCCAGACTTGCTGTTCCTTGTCCGTATACCAAAATTTAAAAAAGAGAAAACCACCTACCGCTAATATTACTATCAGGGCAAAAATAAAAATGTATAAGCGCTTCAAACCTGTAACCTTTTAATCCTGAGCTGCTCCCAAATTTATAGGAAGGAGATGATTTTTTTAAGTTTAACCTCAATTTTGTGCAAAAACCTTAAATTGCGGCCAGTACCAAAACCGCTTCCGCTTGCAATCATTGGAATTCGATCTGATCGCCACCGACGGCGTCAGGCTTTATGGTAAATCCTGGATCCCGGATGAGCCCAGAGCTGTGATATGCCTGGTACACGGACTGGGAGAACACTTGGGCAGATACGAGCATGTAGCGGCACATCTGGTAGCAAAGGGCTTTGCTTTATATGCTTATGATCAAAGAGGCCATGGGCGCAGTCATGGAAAGCGGGGGCATGGTGGGCAGGAACAGCTTTGGAACGATGTGGAAACTGTACTGAAAAAAGCCCGCTCCGAGTATCTTTACCTGCCACTGTTTCTCTACGGACACAGTTTAGGAGGTAATGTGGTCATTAGCTTTTTATTGCGTAGAAACACTGCGGAGCTTTCTGGAGCGGTAATAACCTCACCTTGGCTAGAATTGAGTTTTAAACCCCCTTCCTGGCAAGTACGTCTGGGCAAATTCATGTCCCGCATATTCCCGTCTATGACTCAACCCAATAGTCTGGATGCCTCACATCTGTCCCGTGATAAGCAAGTAGCTGAACTGTATCAAAGCGATCCCCTGGTCCACGATCGTATTTCCGCAAGTTTATTCGTTGGTGCCATGGAAAGCGGAGAATATGCTATGAAGAATGCTTCAACTTTAAAAACACCCCTGCTGGTTATGCACGGAACTGATGATCGCATCACCTCTCCCCAGGCCAGTGAACGTTTTGCAAATGCCAGTACACTGGCTACAATAAAATTATGGCCTGACTTCCGGCATGAAACTCACAATGAAATAGGTAAGGAGGAAGTATTGGACTTCCTGACCAACTGGTTGGAGCATCAGCTCCCTTAGCTCATACCCTCAAGTACGTTCATAACTTCCCGAACATGGCCCCTGCTGACCTCCAGGGAGGCCTTTTCATCGTCGTTCAAATCCAGCTCAATGATCTTTTCAATCCCCGCCTTACCAAGTATCACCGGCACGCCCAGGTAGGTGTTATCAATACCGTATTCGCCATCTAGCTGCATACATACTGGAAATACCCTCCTCTGATCGCGGATTATGGCCTCTACCATCTGTGCGGCAGCGGCTCCCGGTGCATACCAGGCGGAAGTCCCCATTAGTTTAACCAATTCTCCTCCACCTTTCTTGGTACGTTCAATAATAGCCTCCAGAGTATCTCCATCGATCAACTCCGTTACGGGGATTCCTCCCACGGTGGTGTACCGGGGTAAGGGAACCATGGTGTCACCATGTCCTCCCATCAGAACAGCCTGAATATCTTTAGGACTTACATTCAGGGCCTCCGCTAAGAAGGAACGATAACGGGCAGTGTCCAGGATCCCTGCCATTCCCATAATTCTGGTACGGGGGAGCTTAGAGGTAAGGTGTGCTTGATAGGTCATCACATCCAAAGGATTGGATACGATGATCAGGATAGCGTCGGGAGAATGGGCTATAATATTTTCAGTTACGGATTTCACGATACCCGCATTGGTAGATATCAGGTCATCACGGGTCATTCCTGGCTTGCGGGGAATTCCGGAAGTGATCACCACTACCTCCGACCCAGCAGTCTTGGAATAGTCGTTGGTAGAGCCAATAGTACGAGTATCGTAAAGATTGATAGGAGACTTTTCCCAAATATCCAATGCCTTCCCCTCTGCCAGGCCCTCCTTGATATCCACTAATACTACTTCATTGGCAATCTCACGATAAGCCAAAACATCCGCACAGGTTGCGCCGACATTACCGGCTCCAACTACAGTTACTTTCATTTCTTATGTTTTTAAGGTTCTGAGAATCATTCTTAAGGGAGGGCTAATTTACGACCTGCACTTTTACAAACCAAAAATTATCAAAGGCTTAATTTTAGGGGCAGAAGCACCTGTAGCGCTTAATTTTGAAGCGCATTGTTTAGGGTGATTTCCAACACCGTCTCGGTTTGCGGGGTGATTTTATATCTGTCGTCAATTCTAAATCCCACTACCCATATAATATCCTCTCCGGTAGTCACCACCTGCACCTCATCTTTGAGATTTAACGGGACCTTCACATCAACCAGAAAATCGCTGAGCTTTTTGCGATGTGGCATACCCAAAGGATGAAACCAATCGCCCGGCTCCCAATTTCTTACTTGTAAAGGAAATTGTAATCGTTCCAGATCAAAGGCCCCCGTCCAGTCATCAACTTTAATGGAAAACGATTTGGCCTTATGTCTGGCCAGGGTCCAGGTATTGTTCCCCTGCCGATAGCTTCCGGAGGGATCTGCCATAGTGAAACCAGACACAGCTGGTTTGTTAAGAGGGGTAATGACAAGGTGATGTCGGTCTACATTCAATTGAAAGGTCGAAGAAAGAAACTTACTGCCTGACTTACCCAGGGTGTCGGCTATTTTAGCTACCTGTTGATAGTTAAAGCCGTATTCGCTTAGAATCTGAAACCAGATAGGCAATGGTTGTGGGGATAATAAAGAAGTATCGATCCAAATGTGATCTCCTTTTTGAATGAGCAGGCTGGCTTTGATCTCTTTAACCTTTTGCAAAAACACCGTTTCCGCCACACCGATGACTTCAGCCGAAGAATGGGCAGTTTGTTCTAACCTGGGGTTGATCTCTTTTAATATAGGAATAACCTTATTGCGAATTAGATTGCGCTGATAGTAATCGGACTGATTGGAACTATCTTCCCGCCAGCTGATCTGGCTGTTTCGGGCATAATCAAGGATCTGTTGTTTTGTAGCAAACAGTAAGGGACGGATAATATTACCTCTTTTAGGAGCAATACCGTGCAAACCGGCCAGTCCCGTGCCCTTGGTGAAATTCAGGAGCATGGTCTCCAACTCATCATTTTGATGATGGGCCGTCACCACCCATTGATAATCCGATGACGCTAACAACTCCTCAAACCATTGATAGCGAATCTCGCGAGCCGCCATTTGCAGCGATACACCTTTGCCCCTAGCATAATCTGTAGTATCCACACGCTTGCTGTAATAGGGTACTCCCCACGATTCGGCAAGGGATTTAACGAACTCCTGGTCTAGTTCAGAATCCTTACCCCTCAGGGTGAAATTTACATGGGCCAGTCCTATGGAAAATCCTTGATCCCGGAATAGATGAGCCATTACCATGGAGTCCACCCCCCCGCTAACGGCCAACAAATATTGGTCCTCAAGAGGTGTTTTGATGGTGTTTTCAATAAAGTGGGAGAATTGTTTTTCCACTGGCGTTGGCTTGGCAACATCTTTGTTACCAATTATTTGTTATAAATTTGCTGTCAGTGGTAAAGTTATCAATTTATTGGGTTTCACTGTTCTTAGTGCTTGGCACTCAAATTATAGCTCAGGACAGGGTCAAATTGGACCGGGCTGAGTATTTGGAAAATGGTGAGTTGAATGGGCAAAAGTTCGACAAAGTGATCGGCAATGTGGCCTTTTCCCAGAAAGAAACTCGCATTTTCGGCGATTCGGCTTTTTTCTATAAGGACAAAAACCAGGTGGAGATCTTCGGCCGGGTACGGGTCTTAGAAGGAGATTCCATCACCATAACCGGCAAAAAGCTCATCTACGACGGTAACATAAAATTGGCTCAAATGAGAGAGAACGTGGTATACCGGGACCCGTCTATGGTCCTCACCACCGAATTTCTAGACTACGACATGGTGGAGCATTTGGCCTATTATTTCGAAGACGGACGGTTGGTAACGGAAAGCAACGTCCTCACCAGTAAGAAAGGATATTACGATACCGAGGCTCGTTTTGCTTCATTTAAAGATAGTGTGGTGCTTAAAAACCCCGATTACACCGTGGAAGCCGATACCTTCCAATTCAACACCGTAAGCGAGGTGGCGTACTTTAGAGGTCCAACTTTGATCACTGCCAAAAACGGCACCATATTGAACGCTGACGACGGCGGAGAGTACGATACCCGCCAGGATATTTCCAATTTTTCCGGTGCCGCCATTGAAACACCCAAGTATCTCTTAAATGGAGATGAACTATACGGCGATAATATTAATGATTATTATACGGCCACCACCAATGTAACCCTTACCAGTAAAAATGAGAATGTGATCATTTCGGGCGACCACGGGAAATACTGGAAGGCCCAAGGCCTGACCAAAGTATACGGTAATGCCCTGATGACCAAGGTATTTGCCAATGATACCTTGTTTATGTCGGCCGATACCCTGATAAATATTGAAGACTCCATTCCTTCTAAGGAGCGATTACTAGCATTTTATAATGTGCGTATCTTCAAGCCCGATCTGCAAGGTAAAGCTGATTCACTGAGTTATCAGACGGCAGATTCCCTGATCTATATGTACGGCGATCCCGTCCTTTGGAATAATAACAATCAAATGGTATCGGATACCATCAGCATTCTGATTGAATATGGGCAGGTTTCCAAAATGTTCATGGACACCAAAGCCTTTGTGACCTCAGAATCGGCAGAGGAACACTACAATCAAGTTAAAGGTCGGCATATGATCGCTTATTTCAATGAAGGTTTATTAGAAAAGGTGGATGTAAACGGCAATGGTGAGAGCATCTATTTTGAACTACAGGGTGATTCCTTAGTTGTGGGTATGAACAAAGTAGTTTGCAGTGATATGAAACTGCTGTTTGAGAACCAGGATATCACCGATATCATCTTTTACAGTCCGGATGGTAGTTTCATACCGTTTCATGAGATTTCCCCATCAAGCACAAAATTGGAAGATTTTAGTTGGAGGCCAGCGGAAAGGCCTACTCGTAACACGGTATTGCGTATTCAGCGCTTTACTCCGGGTGTACCGGAAAACTATGATGAGCTGATGCAACAACAACGAGATTAAATCGGTCGTTACACCCGGGGGAAGAGACAATTTCAGGATAATTGTTAAAGGAGGTTAAAGCCTCTTATTAGATTGTAAAATAGATATTAGAGCTATATATTTGCAGCCCTATGCGGAGCATTACAAGAGGTAGGATTTTTGGGGTATTGCTGGCGGTAATATTACTGTTTGGATGCAGTGATTTCAGAAAACTGCAAAAGAGCACAGATTGGCGTGAAAAGTACGACGCCGCGGTACGCTATTATGAGAGAGGCGATAAAGGCGACTATATTAAGGCCAGCATCCTGTTTGAGGAGATACTACCGCTGATAAGAGGTACTGAAGAAGCCGAAAAAGCCAATTTTTATTATGCATACTGCCATTTTCATCAAACTCTTTATGTAGAGAGTGCATTTTACTTCAAAAACTTTTACGAGACATACAGCCGTAGTGAGTTTGCTCGGGAAGCCATGTATTTGCATGCGCACTCCCTTTTCCTGGACTCTCCAGTAGAGGAACTGGACCAATCCAGTTCGGAAGAAGCCATAACCGCTATGCAGCAATTCCTCAACCGGTTTCCCAACAGTGAATATACCCTGCAAGCCAACAATACTATTAACGAATTACAGCTTAAACTGGAGAAAAAAGCTTACAGTAATGCTATTTTGTACAAGAAATTATCCCAGCATAATTCTGCCGTGATCGCCTTTGAAAATTTCAACAAAGACTACCCTGACAGCCAATTGAATGAGGAAATCAACTTTTTAAAGCTGGAATCACAATATTTATACGCTAAACGTTCCATTTCTGCCAGGCAAAAAGAACGCTATGAATTAGCTATAGATTTCTATAATTATTTCATTGAGAACTATGCAAATAGTACCTTTGCAAAAGATGCCCGCAAAATTTATGACGATTGCAGGAAGTGGATCGACGAAACGGCGGCAAAAAAAGAAGAAGTAGATACTAATAGTAATTGAAAAAATGGGAAAAGCATCAATCATCACCCGCGATATTGATAAGTTGGCAAATACCACCGGTAATGTTTACCAATCCGTGGCGGTAATCTCTAAAAGAGCTCGTCAGCTTTCCACTCAAATAAGGGAAGAATTGAGCGGCAAATTAGCAGAATTTGCCTCTACCGTAGATAACCTGGAAGAGGTATTTGAAAACCGTGAACAAATAGAGATCTCCAAATTTTATGAGAGGATGCCTAAGCCCTCCACTGTGGCTACCGAGGAATTCTTGAATGATGAGATCAGGTATCGTATTCCGGAAGAAGACGTAGAGGAACCCAGCGCACTGTAAGGCTTTCCGATGCTCGGTAGCAAGAAGATTCTGCTAGGAGTATGCGGCAGTATTGCTGCTTATAAATCCGCACTTTTAGTGCGTTTATTGGTCAAGGCAGGGGCAGAAGTGAAAGTTGTCATGACCCAGGCAGCCACGGAATTCATCAGCCCCCTTACCCTATCCACCTTATCAAAAAACCCCGTACTTATTGAGTTCCATGAAGGCTCAGGCAGCTTATGGAATAATCACGTCGAACTAGGCCTTTGGGCAGATCTCCTGTTGATTGCCCCTGCTAGTGCTAACACCATAGCCAAATGCAGTACGGGGGTCTGTGATAATCTGCTGTCGGCGGTTTATCTTTCCGCACGCTGTCCGGTATATTGGGCTCCAGCCATGGATCTGGACATGTATCAACACCTCTCCACTCGGCAGAATATGGAGCGATTGCGGCAATTCGGCAACCACATTATTGAAGCTGAACATGGAGAACTAGCCAGCGGACTGGTAGGCACGGGCAGAATGGCGGAACCGGAAAACATACTACAAGCACTCACCCAACATTTTGAGCTCGATCAAGCTTTGCAAGATAAAAAAGTGATGATCACAGCAGGCCCCACCTATGAAACTATTGATCCGGTAAGGTTTATCGGGAACCACAGCAGTGGTAAGATGGGGTACGCATTAGCTGAGCAAATGGCTCATATGGGAGCCTCAGTAACCTTAATAAGTGGCCCCAGTATTCAACGTACCCAACACCAGAATATCAACCTGGTGAAGGTCCAGGAAGCCCATGAGATGTACGAACAGGCCGCACAGACCTTTGCTGATTGTGACATTGCTATATTTGCCGCGGCGGTAGCCGATTTTACCCCGGTGGAGAAGTCTCACCAAAAAATTAAAAAGAAGGACCAGGATCTGCAGATCAAACTGACCCGTACCAAAGACATCGCTCAGGAATTAGGCAAGCTGAAAAAAAGCCATCAAATCACTGTGGGATTCGCCCTGGAGACAGAAAATGAAGAAAGCAATGCACAAAAGAAGCTTCAGAATAAAAACCTGGACTTCATTGTACTAAACTCCTTGAACGATCAGGGCGCAGGATTTGCTCATGATACCAATCGCATTTCCATTATTGATAGTGATAATAATTCTACCAAATTTGAGTTAAAATCTAAGAAAGAAGTAGCTCATGATATTGCGCAATATCTCCTCAAATATCTCTAGGCTGGTTTTGCTGGTAGGCAGTATAGCTTCTCTGAGCACTCAGGCTCAGGAACTAAATTGTAATGTGGTGGTCAATGTAGGACCGCAGGTGGAAACTACGGAACGCCGGGTGTTCAAAGATATGGAGACGGCCTTTTTTAACTTCCTCAATAGCCGGCGCTGGACCAACGATGTGTTCACCAACGATGAGAAAATAAATTGTAACCTAATCATCACTATCGAAAGCCGGCCCACTGTGGGTAATTTTACGGCATCCGTACAAATTCAGTCTTCACGCCCGGTATTCAATACCAATTATGAGTCGTTGGTATTCAATTTTGCGGATCGAGACTGGCAATTTGAATATGTGGAATCTCAACCGCTGGAATTTAATGATAATAACTACACCAGCAACATTACCTCCATGCTGGCCTTTTACGCATACGTGATCATCGGATTGGATTACGATAGTTTTGAAAAGCTCGGAGGTACACCTTACTTTCAAAAAGCCCAACAAACAGTCAATAATACCCAGCAAGCCAACCGCCCTGGCTGGTCACAGTTCGAAGGCAACTTTCGCAACCGCTTTTGGCTGTCGGAGAATTTAAATAGCCAGCAATTGATCGCAGCGCGTGAAGCTCTTTACAAATACCACCGTTTGGCCCTGGATAAATTCAGTGAAAATCCCGAGGAAGCGCGAACTTTGATATTGGAGGTGTTGAGGGAATTACAACAGGCCCAGCGTCGAAAGCCCAATTCTATTCTGGTAATATCTTTTTTCGATGCTAAAAATGGGGAACTTGCCAGTATGTTCTCCCAAGGAAACATTCAGGTACGACGTGAAGCTTACGAGATCGCCAAGCAGCTTGATCCCAGTAATACCACCAGGTACGAAACTATTATTCGCAACTGATCCTCTCTTTTCCTATTCTTTTCTTTCTTGCTTAACTTAGCGACATGCTCAACAGTTTGCTAATTAAAAACTTCGCGCTTATTCGCCACCTGAAGATGACCCCTTCCCCAGGATTTAACATCATTACCGGGGAAACCGGCGCTGGAAAATCCATCATGCTGGGCGCCATTGGACTTCTATTAGGAAACAGAGCCGATAGCAAAACCTTGTGGCAAAAAGAGGCCAAATGTGTCATTGAAGGGAGTTTTAACATCGCAGACTACCAGTTGCAGCCCTTATTTGAATCTCACGACTGGGAGTACCACCCCGAAACCATCATACGCCGAGAGATCAATATCAACGGTAAATCCAGGGCTTTTATAAATGACTCCCCTGTAAACCTTGAGTCCTTACGTGCTTTGGGACGTAACCTGTTGGACATACACTCACAACACGATACCTTGCAATTGGGCGCTCAACAGTTCCAGTTAAAAGTTATTGATCTTTACGGTCAGCATCAGAAATTGCTGCAAACCTATCAAGAACACTACCATCGGTGGAAAACCGCCACCACTCAAAAAAAGGAGCTGCTAGAGCAGTCCCAAGAACAACAAAAAGAGGCCGATTACCGCAAATTTTTATGGGAAGAGCTCAGCAATGCTCAACTTCAAGCAGGGGAACAGCAGGAGCTTGAAGCTAACTTACAAGTTATGGAGCATGCCGAAGAGATCAAGCTACAATTAAATGGCAGTCTACAACTCCTGGACCAGGCCGATGCCAATGTACAGGAACAATTGGCCCAAAGCCTGCGTATGTTGGAGCGTATATCCCATTTCTCCCAAGATTACGGGGCACTTTATGATCGGCTGAGTAGCAGCTATATTGAGATTCAGGATATCGCTGGTGAACTAAATCATTTGGAACAGCAGGTTCAATTCAACCCATCTGAAATTGAAGAATTGAAAGGACGCCTGGATCTCATTTATCGGCTTCAACAAAAGCACCAGGTACAAACTGTAGAGGAACTAATCCAGTTAGGTGATGATCTGGAAAGCCAGCAACAAGCCATGGATAATCTGGACCAGTCCCTGATGGCATTGGAAAAAGAAATCGAGGAAGCATATAACAATACCTTGCAAGGCGGGCAGCAACTTTCCAACGCCCGAAAAAAAGCATTCCAGTCCTTCAAGCGACATATGCAGGCCCTGTTCCCTCAACTGGGGATGCCAGATGGTCTATTGGAAATCGACTATAAGACCATAGACCCTGCCCTTACAGGTTTAGACGATGTCGTGTGGAAATTCAGCGCCAGTAAAGGAATACCCCCGAAAGCCTTAAAGGAGGTGGCCTCCGGGGGTGAATTCTCACGCCTTATGTTTTGTGTGAAATACATCTTGGCAGATAAAGTGGCCTTGCCCACCATTTTATTTGATGAAATCGACACCGGAATATCAGGCGAAATTGCCTTGCAGATGGTCAAAATGATGCAGGAGATGTCGGAAAATCATCAAGTGATCACCATAAGCCATCTGCCACAATTTGCCGCTAAAGGAGAACATCACTATCTGGTTTATAAGGAAAGCTCCGGGAAAACCGCCACTACCAATATCAAACGACTGCAGGGCGAAGACCGGGTGGCTGCAGTAGCACAGATGTTGGGAGGCAATAATCCCTCAGAAATTGCCTACGCTAATGCCAAGGAGTTGTTGGAGCCCAGTAATTGAATGGCCGCGAATTGTCCATTGTTAATTACTAATTGCCCATTGTTAATGGCTAATTACCAATTCGTCTTTGGTAATTCGTAATTCGTAATTCCTATTACTATATTGGCAAAAATTTTATCACCATTACTATGTCCTATAACTTATTGAAAGGAAAACGAGGAATAATATTCGGAGCTCTAGATGAAAAGTCCATTGCTTGGAAAGTGGCGGAAAAAGCCCATGAGGAAGGAGCTTCCTTTACATTAACCAATGCCCCAATTGCCATGCGTATGGGTAAGATCAATGACTTGGCTGCGGCCTGCAATGCTCAGGTGATCCCTGCGGATGCCACTTCTATGGAAGACCTGGAAAATCTCTTTACCAAGAGCATGGAAATCTTGGGGGGACCGCTTGATTTCGTCTTACACTCCATCGGCATGAGCCCCAACGTGCGCAAAAGTCGGCCGTATGGCGATTTGAATTATGACTGGTTTCAAAAGACCTTGGATATATCCGGGCTGTCATTTCACAAAGTGATGCAAACGGCCGATAAGTTGGACGCCATGAACGAATGGGGTTCCATTCTGGCCTTGACCTATATTGCGGCGCAAAGAACTTTTCCAGACTATTCCGATATGGCCCAAGCCAAGGCCCTGTTGGAGTCCATTGCCCGCAGTTACGGATACTTCTTTGCTAAAAAGAACAAAGTAAGGGTAAATACCATATCACAATCCCCCACCATGACCACTGCAGGTAGCGGAGTGGGTGGATTCGATGTCTTTTTTGACTACGCAGAAAAAATGTCGCCTCTGGGCAACGCCACGGCAGAAGACTGCGCCAACTATGTAGTTATGATGTTTTCTGATCTCACCAGGAAGGTGACTATGCAAAACCTCATGCACGATGGCGGTTTCTCCTCCTCCGGCATCACTTCCGAGTTGATTGAGAATCTTACCGATTAAATTTCATGGTGGGGTTTCCACATGCTAAGATCAACCTGGGATTGCAGGTAATTGAGAAAAGGCATGATGGTTTTCACAATATCATCAGTTGTCTATACCCTATTGGCTGGTGCGATGTGCTGGAAGTTTTACCAGCCTCAGCCCTTTCCTTTAATAGCAGCGGATTGGAAATACCAGGCGATCCTCAGCAAAACCTCTGCATTAAGGCCTATCAACTGTTAAAAGAATCCCACGATATTCCCGCAGTGCAGATCCATTTGCACAAGATCATTCCCATGGGTGCGGGTTTAGGTGGTGGGTCCTCAGACGCAGCTTTAATGTTGAAAATGCTAGTAGAGTTGTTTGACTTAAAGGTATCCCTACCAGAGTTGCAAGCTTATGCTGCCAGCCTTGGCAGCGACTGTCCATTCTTTTTAGAAGACCAACCTCAAATGGTACAGGGAAGAGGAGAAATACTGTCTCAACTACCATTGAAGTGGCCTTTGGGTTATTTACTGGTGGTCTGTCCTGATATCTCCGTCAACACTGCCCAAGCTTATGCCGGCTTACAGCCTATAGCGCCCCAATATGATCTGCAGGAACTATTGAAATCAGGGAACCTGCAGCTGTGGAGGGAGAATCTAAGCAATGATTTCGAACCAACAGTATTTGAGAAATTTCCTGCAATAAAGGAACTGAAGGAGACCTTTTATGAACTAGGTGCTGATTATGCCAGTATGAGCGGTTCCGGTGCCTCTGTCTTTGGATTTTTTAAGCTTCGCCCTGACACCGACAAGATCCCTGCGCATTACCATCAATGGCTACAGAAGGTTTAACCGCTCAGTGCTGGACGGGCTCGATCAAAAAATGGATAGGCCAGCACAGCCCCTAAAATTACCAACGTACCGATGTAAAAATCAGCAGTCATACGCTCACTGTCACCTAATATGATCAAAGCCAGGATGATGCCGTAGACCGGTTCCAGGTTAACCGTTAGATTGATGGCAAAGGCCGAAAGCCGTTTCATTAGTTCCACACTTATCGAATAAGCATATACGGTGCAAACCAGTGCCAGTATTAGAATATATATCCAATCCTGCGAGGTTGGATTCAGCTGCAGTCCTTCAGGATTTTGAAAAGCGTACCAGGGAAATATTAAAGCGATACCCAGAGTAGCGCCTATCATCTCGTAGAAGGTGATGGTAAAGTGATGGTGCTTACGGGTGAATTTCCCGTTAAGTACCGTAAACAGCGCTCCCAGAAAGGCCGATATTATTCCCAGACATAAGCCCCAAGCATGGTCAATTTGAAAACGGAATATTATATAGAGTCCTGCTATGATCACCAGACCCAAAAAAAACTCATACCATCGAAATTTTCTTTTCAGTATGAGTGGCTCCAATAAACTGGTCCACAGGGCAATGGTAGCAAATCCAGCCAGACTAATGCTTACATTTGAGACCCGGGCCGAGGCAAAAAACGTTACCCAATGCCCGGCGATCAACACGCCGTTACCCAAGAGTTGCCATAAAGTAGCAAATGGAACCTGGAAGGTCTCTTTTTTCCAGCCCAGCCAAATAGCTAGCAACACGCTGGACAACAGCACCCTGTAAAAAACCAATTCCACGGGGGGAATGGTAATGAGTTTTCCCAATACTGCGGTAAACCCCCACAATAACACAATGAAATGTAATTCCAGGTAATCGCGGGTCCTGGGCATTAACGGGGTACGGTTTTGTAAAGCAGGAAGCCCACGGCGGTGAAGATGATATTGGGAATCCAAACTCCAAGCAGAGGCGGCACCTCCCCTTTCAGGGCAAATTCACGACTAAGCATAAAAAGAATGATGTATACAAAGGCAATCAGGAAACCCAGAGCTATCTGGAAACCGACCCCTCCTCGGGATTTACGGGCCGACATGATCACCCCAATAAAGGTTAAAATAATGATGGCAAATGGTGACATGTAGCGCATGTATTTCTCCACCACAAAGGTTTCAACATTATCGGCACCCCTGGATCTTAGCAGGGCGATAGTACTGTTCAGCTCATTGATTGTCAGTGTTTGCTCCAGGTATTTATTGCTTTCAAAATCTCTGGGGGTGATGTTTAGTAAGGTATCCAGCTCTTTACCCTGGGTAATATGTTCCTGGCGACCTTCAAACTGCCTCAAGGTCCAGTCATGCACTTTCCAATTCTGCGACTCTTCATTCCAGCTTACCCTTCTGGCCGACAGTTTCTCCCGCATATCATTACCCTCTACGGTCTCCAGGGTAAACTGATGTCCTACCCTGCTGTGATTATTGTAATTCTTTAGATACATATAGCTGGTGGGAGCAATCTTAATGTGGATGTTATTTTCGGTGAAATTATACGGCCTGTGGGTGTACTCCGCCAGAAAGGCCACCCGATCTTTGTCGGAATTAGGAATAAGCCATCCCGTGAGGTAGAAACTTGCAGCTGCAATCATGATGGCACCGATAATATAGGGGACAATAAGACGGCTGAAGCTGACCCCGCTACTGAGCATGGCTACGATCTCAGTGTGTCCCGCCAGTTTAGAGGTAATAAAGACAGTGGCTATAAACACCGTTATGGGGGTGATCAAATTCGCAATCCAGGGAATAAAGTCCAGATAGTAGTCCGCGATTTGAGCAAAAGCAAGTTTGTGCTCTAAGAAATCATCGCTTTTCTCCGTTATGTCTATTACCATGATCACCGCCACCAGGATCAGGACCACGAAGATGTAGGAACTAAGGAATTTCTTCAATATGTACCGGTCCAGGATCTTCATTTATAAGCGTTGCATAAGTTTCACGGATATATCCTGCTTCCAAGAATTAAACGTACCATCTGCAATCCTGTTGCGAGCCTGCTCCATCAACCAACTATAAAAACCGAGGTTTTGCAAACTGGCCAACTGTGCACCCAGGATCTCATTACAATGTACCAAATGTCTTAGATAGGATTTGCTGTGTTCACCACCGGCATATCCACCTAAACCCGGATCAATGGGGCTAAAATCATTTTTCCACTTTAAGTTACGAATATTCATGATCCCCTCAGTAGTAAAGATCATCCCGTTGCGGGCGTTACGAGTAGGCATGACACAATCAAACATATCCACTCCCAAGGCCATGGACTCTAACAGATTGGCAGGTGTACCTACTCCCATTAGGTACCGCGGCTTCTCCTTGGGCAGGATCTCGCAGACCTGCGCCGTCATATCGTACATCATTTGTACTGGTTCTCCTACAGATAGTCCTCCGATAGCATTACCGGGTAAGTCACAGTCCGCAATAAACTTAGCGGAATCCTTTCGCAAATCTTCAAAGGTACTGCCCTGAACGATCCCGAATAAACTTTGATCATAACCGTATTGCCCTGAGGTTTGCTCCATGCGATTTTTACATCGTACCAGCCAGCGGTGGGTCATGTCCATGGACTCTTTGGCATATTCGTAGGTACAGGGATAGGGTGTACATTCATCGAATGCCATGATGATGTCTGCGCCAATACTGCGCTGAATATCGATCACATATTCCGGTGTAAAGGTATGGGAGCTGCCGTCAAGATGTGACTTAAAGGTGACGCCTTCTTCTTTGATCTTTCTCCTTTCCGCAAGTGAATATACCTGGTAACCTCCGCTGTCGGTTAGAATGGGCTTGGTCCAACCCATAAAGCCATGAAGCCCCCCCGCTTTTACCAAAGTCTTCAGACCCGGCCTCAAAAAGAGATGGTAGGTATTTCCTAAAATGATACGGGCGTTGATATCATTATGTAATTCCCTTTGTTGGACAGCCTTTACCGTACCGGCAGTTCCTACCGGCATAAACACCGGAGTCTGGATCTTACCGTGGGCAGTGGTTATGGTCCCAATACGTGCTTGGGTCTCGCCATCCTGATTTTCCACCTTGAATGATATCATAACGGGGCAAAAATAGCCAATATTGGGGATATATTGCTATTTTTAGCTCAATCCCCATGACTGCTTGGACTGTAATCTTCTACCTCTTCGTCGGCTGTACCGCAATCCAGTGGTATTATTGGCTGAAGGTATTCGGAGCCTTGGCTTTTAAGGAGATTCCGGAAGCAGGTACTACTCCGGTTATATCGGTCTCCGTTATAATATGTGCCCACAATGAGTTGGAGAACTTGAAAATCCTTATCCCGGCACTCCGTCGGCAAGAGTATGCTAATTTTCAGGTTTTGGTCGCCTTGGACCGATCCACAGACAATAGTTTGGCTTGGTTGGAACAACAAAATTGGGAGCGGCTTAACATCCTGGACCTTCAGGAGATTCCCGATAAGGTGAACGGAAAGAAATACGCCTTGTTGCAAGCCATTGAAGCCGCCGATCATCCTCATCTGTTGCTCACCGATGCCGATTGCTATCCGCGGAGCAACCAATGGATCGCGTTGATGGCCGCCGGATTGCAAGCCAATAATGAGTTGGTATTAGGTTTTTCACCGTATGAAAAAAGACCGGGATGGCTAAATAGTTTCATCCGCTATGAGACCTTGTTGACGGGTATCCAGTACCTCTCCCGTGCGCTACAGGGTGAACCCTACATGGGAGTAGGCCGCAACCTAGCCTACACCAAGGAATTTTTTAAGAACACCCATCAACTCAAGCCATACTTGAGGGTACCCGGGGGTGATGATGATTTATTGGTCAACCATTTTGCTCGTGGTGAGAACACTGGGATATGCATTGAGCCGGCAGCCCATATGATATCCAGGCCTGAAAGCAGTCTGAAAGACTATCTGATACAGAAAAAAAGACATTTGTCGGTGGGAAAACACTATAGATTCTCTCATAAACTGGTTTTGGGTATATTCTCCCTAACTCATATAATATTTTGGAGTTCTTTAGTAAGTTTGTTGGTAGCCACCACGCACCTGGCCTGGGTCTTAGCGCTGTTCCTAATTCGTCAGATCACCCTGTCAATAATTGTGAGCAGGTCAGCCAAGCGACTGAGCCACAGTCAATCCGTAATTAGTATGGTGTTTTTGGATTTTCTGTTCAGCGTTTATTACCTATACACAGGACTGGTGGCATTAACCAGCAAGAAAGTAAACTGGCATTGAAACAATTTTCGGATAAGGCATTACAGGACTTTGCGCTGATAGACCGGGCGGTAGATGAAGGCGATGAAAAAGCCTATGCCGAACTAATGACCCGCTACAAGACGCCGGTTTACCATATGATCCTGAAAATGATCCGCAATGTTGATGATGCCGAAGACCTCACTATAGAAGCATTTGCCAAAGCCTTTAAGAACTTGCACAAGTTCAAGAAGGACTTCACCTTTAGCACTTGGTTATTCCGCATTGCTACCAACAACACTATTGACTTTATACGTAAAAAGAAGCTGGATACATTCAGCTTAAATACTTCCCTGCGGAACGACGATGGGGATAATGTTAATATTGATCTGGAAGACAAGGGATTGGATCCCCAGGAAGAAGCTATTAAATCCCAGAAGATTGAGTTGATCCATCTTTTTGTGGGTAAGCTACCCCCAAAATACCAGCGTCTGGTACGCCTGCGGTATTTTGAGGAGCTCTCCTATGATGAAATTGCCACAGAGCTTGATGCCCCACTAGGTACAGTTAAAGCCCAGCTTCACCGGGCCCGGGAATTGATGTACGATCTAGTTAAGGGCAAAAAAGATCACATCTGATGGAAGCCAAACCGGGTGTGGAGTTGATCACCCACTATTTTCAGCATATCAGTAAGCAACAACAGCAACAATTCGCCAGGTTGGCTCCCTTGTACTTTGAGTGGAACGAGAAGATCAATGTGATCTCCCGAAAGGATATTGAGAGCATTTACTTAAAGCACGTGTTACATTCACTGGGCATTGCTAAGGTGCTGAAGTTTCCCCAAGGTTCCAGAGTATTGGACGTGGGGACCGGAGGAGGCTTTCCCGGGATACCGCTGGCTATATTATATCCCAAGGTGCATTTCCATTTGGTGGACTCTATTGCTAAGAAGGTCAAAGTGGTACGGGAGGTCAGTAAAGCTTTGGGGTTGAAAAATGTCAGCAGTGAGCAGATTAGGGCCGAGTTGATTAAGCAGCGGTTCGACTTTATCGTGAGCCGGGCCGTGACCAGGCTCAGCAAATTCTCTCCTTGGGTGCGGCATAATTTGAAACCTGGTGGGTCTATGATCTTTTTGAAGGGAGGGGATCTGTCGGAGGAGATTGCTGAAACACATCGTAAGGTTCAACAGCATAAGTTGAGTGAGTACTTTGAGGAGGGGTGGTTTGAAGGCAAGAAAGTGTTGATGGTGTGAGAAAGTATGTACTAGATAATTACCTGAAATACCCCGGCCCCGTTCATTCACAGTCAGCAGCTCCCAAACATCAATTCAATCTAATCGCTTGGCTCACCCCCAGCCCCATATTTACCCCAGCCTTCACCTACTCTAAAAAATTTAAGGATTCGCCCACTACATCACGGATCGTTAACCACAAATTCTGTATTTTAGCAGTTCCCATTAAGTCAATTTTTAATTGTTCATTTTTAATTGATATTTTTCTAAATGCCCACTTTTAGCCACCTGCACTGTCATACTCAATTCTCACTTTTAGACGGTGCCGCCAAGATCCCGGAAATGCTTAAGAAAGCCCAGGAGGATGGCATGCCCGCAGTGGCGCTCACCGATCACGGCAATATGTTCGGGGCCTTTAAATTCGTGGCCGAAGCCAATAAGTACAACGTCAAGCCCATCATTGGCTGTGAGTTTTATGTGGTACCCGACCGGCACAAAAAGCAGTTCAGCAAAGAACAGCGTGACGAACGCTACCACCAACTGATGTTGGCTAAAAATGAAGAAGGGTACAAAAACCTGTCGAAGCTCTGTTCTTTGGGGTATATGGAAGGCCTGTACAGCAAATGGCCTCGTATAGACAAGGAATTGATTCTTAAGTACCACCAGGGTTTGATCGCCACTACCTGCTGCCTGGGCGCAGAGATCCCACAAGCCATTATGAACAAAGGGGAGGAAGAAGCTGAGGAGCTCTTCAAATGGTGGCTGGATCTGTTTGGAGAGGACTATTATGTCGAATTACAGCGTCACGAATTGGAGGAGCAGGTGGGGGTTAATCAAACGCTTTTGAAATTTGCCCAAAAATATGGGGTCAAAGTGATTGCTACCAACGACTCCCACTATGTGGATCAGGAAGATGCCAATGCCCACGACATCCTGCTTTGTGTGAATACCGGGGAATTCCAAAGTAAACCCATCTGGAAGGGTGATGGTTTTGGTTCCAAGGATTATCGATTCGGATTCCCTAATGACCAATTCTTCTTCAAGACTCAGGCAGAAATGCAAGCCCTGTTTAAGGACATTCCGGAAGCTCTAGACAACACCAACGAAATTGTTGACAAGATCAATACTCCTCAACTCACCCGAGATATCCTGCTGCCCAACTTTCCGCTGCCTCAGGAGTTTGCCAACACCGACGACTACCTGCGACATGTTACTTATGAGGGGGCCAAGTCACCTAAGCGTTACGGAGAATTATCTGCGGAAGTAGAGGAGCGCATTGAGCACGAGCTCAACATTATAAAGACCATGGGGTTTGCAGGGTATTTCCTCATCACCGCCGACCTGATTAAAGCGGGCCGTGATCGTAACGTGATGATCGGGCCGGGCCGGGGATCTGCAGCTGGATCGGTGGTGGCTTATTGCACCGGTATCACCAATATCGACCCTATCAAGTATTCTTTGCTATTCGAACGCTTCCTGAACCCTGAACGAATTTCCATGCCGGATATCGATACGGATTTCGATGATGAAGGTCGACAGCTGGTAATCGATTATGTAGTAGATAAATACGGCAAGAATCAGGTGGCCCAGATCATAACCTATGGTACTATGGCCGCAAAAATGGCCATCAAGGACGTCTCCCGGGTAACCGAACTGCCGCTGGGAGAAGCCAATGCTCTGGCCAAATTGGTCCCTGAAAGGCCTGGGATCACGTTGACACAAGCCTATGAGGAAGTAAAAGAACTAAAGGCCATCCGCAAAGGAAATGACCTGCGAGGTGAGGTACTGAGGATGGCGGAAAAACTGGAAGGTTCGGTGCGCAACAGCGGCATCCACGCCGCCGGGGTGATCATAGCTCCTGATGATTTAACGGAATACATACCTGTTTCCACCTCCAAAGACTCCGATCTGTTGGTTACTCAGTTCGACGGAAAAGTCATCGAAGATGCGGGTATGCTAAAAATGGACTTTCTGGGTTTGAAAACCTTGAGTATTATCAAGGATTGTCTCAAACTGATCCAAAAGAATAAAGGTGAAGATATTGACATCGACACCATACCTCTAGATGATGAGATTACCTTCAAATTGTATCAAAAAGGAGATACCATCGGAACTTTCCAGTTCGAATCAACCGGTATGCGTAAGTACCTGCAGGTTTTAAAACCTACAGATATTGAGGATCTCATAGCCATGAACGCCCTTTATCGTCCGGGTCCCATGGAGTTCATCCCCAACTTTATTAACCGCAAGCACGGCAAGGAAACTGTGGAATATCCTCACGAGCTGTTGGAACCCATTCTCAAAAATACCTATGGTATCATGGTATACCAGGAGCAGATCATGCAGACCGCCCAGATCATGGCAGGTTACTCCCTGGGACAAGCGGATTTACTGCGGCGAGCCATGGGCAAGAAGAAGATTGAAGAGATGAACAAGCAGCGGGCCATTTTCGTCAAAGGGGCACAGGAAAAGCATAGCATTTCCCAGGAAAAAGCGGAGGACATCTTTAGTATTATGGAGAAGTTTGCGGCCTATGGTTTCAACCGCAGTCACTCTGCTGCTTATTCTGTGGTGGCCTACCAAACCGCTTTCTTGAAATCACACTACCCCGCCATGTATATGGCCAGCGTACTCACACACAACCAAAGCAACATTGAGAAGATCACCTTCTTTATGGATGAGTGTAAGCGGCAGGCTATTAAAGTATTGGGGCCGCACATTAATGAAAGTGGGTTGAATTTCGAGGTCAACCCAGAAGGCCAGATCCGCTTTGGATTGGGTGCTGTGAAAGGAACAGGGGAAGCTGCCGTAGAAGCTATTGTCAGTGAACGGCTGGAAAACGGACCCTATAAGAACATATTCGACTTTGCGGAAAGAGTGAATCTGCGCACGGTCAATAAGAAAACCTTCGAAAGTCTGGCCATGGCCGGGGCCTTCGATTGTTTTGAAGATTTTCACCGACGCCATTACTTGCATGCTCCTGAAGGAGAAACTACTCTAATTGAAATGGTAATCCGCTATGGCAACCGCAAACAAAGTGAGCAAAACGCCTCTCAGGTGTCACTTTTCGGGGGTGATAGCGGGGTAGAAATTCCGCTACCAAAAATTCCTCCCTGTGAGCCATATTCGGAACTGGAGAAGTTGCGCATTGAAAAAGAGGTGGTAGGCTTCTACATTTCCGGCCACCCTTTGGATCAGTTCCGCATCGATATTGAGCAATTTTGCAGCTGCACGGTGGACAAGATCGAGGAACGTAAAAATGAGAAAGTAGCAGTGGCGGGGATCGTAACCAAATTTGTGGAGCGGACTTCTAAAAACGGTCGACCATTCGGCCTATTTACCATTGAAGACTTCGTGGACTCCCTGGATCTCGCCATGTTTGGTGAGGAATATTTAAAATTCCGTCATCTTCTGGGAATAGGGAACTTTATCTATATAGAAGGTCAAGTTACAGAACGATATAAGCAACCCGGAGTTTGGGAATTGCGGCCTTACAGCATTCAACTGCTCACGGAGATCCGGGAAAAAATGAGTAAAGGCATACTTCTGCAAGTCCAGTTGCATGATATTAATGAGGATCTGGTATCAAAACTAGAACACCTCAGTCAGGATTACCCTGGCAACTGCCAGTTAAAGTTGAATGTGGCCGATATACAGGATAACATCGCTGTAGAACTGCTTTCCCGTAAGTTTCAAGTAAAACCCCAAGATGAGCTCATGAAGGAGTTGGACAGTATTCCTGAAATTTCTTATAAGATTTTGAACTAATCGGTCAAAATTACCGTTTATGCTGACAGGATGACATCAAATGGTGTCGTTCAGGGTCATTACCGACATATTTTTGACGTCTTTGGCCCAAGCCTAATAATTTGCATTATATTTGCATCTGATTAGGAAAAAGAAATAAAATAACTATTAAATATATTTGAATTATGGGTAAAGCAATTGAAATCACAGATGCGAATTTCGAAGAAATCATAGCATCGGACAAGCCTGTACTGGTAGACTTTTGGGCTGAGTGGTGTGGACCTTGTAAAATGATAGGGCCGGTTGTTGAGGAGTTGGCCTCTGAATATGAGGGTAAGGCAGTAATTGGAAAAGTAGATGTGGACAACAACCCCAATGTTTCCGCACGGTTCGGGATCCGCAGCATTCCTACTCTTCTGGTATTCAAGGGAGGCGAAGTTGTAGATAAGCAGATCGGAGCAGTTCCTAAAAGCATATTATCTCAAAAGCTGGACGCTCAAGTAGAGGCTTCAGTATAACCAATTTATAAATCGAAAATCTAAACCCTGTGGTTCTGTAATCTGGACTTCAGGGTTTTTTTATAGGCTGTTGTTGCGCCAAGACATGCTAAGTAGGCGCAAAGGATCTCAAAGTTGTCCCTGAATTGTTATAAGTTCAAAACCACCCTTTTTATTCCATCTGTTAGCTTGGTAACATGAAAATTCAAGAGTAAACCTAATTTGTAATTACCTAGTTTGAGATATGTCAGCAATTGGGCCAAATGCACTTCCGTAAATGCTTCTACTGTCTTTACCTCAATCACCACTTTATGCTCCACCAATAGATCTATCCGGTATCCAGGGTCCAATTTAACCTTTTGGTAAATAATCGGTCTGGGTACTTCCTTTCTTACATTAAGCCCTTTGATTGACAATTCATACCAAAGACATGCCTGGTATGCCGACTCCAAAAGACCCGGCCATAATTGTTTGTGCACATTAATTGCGCTTCCAATTATAATTTTGGAAATCTCATTTTCGGTCATAAACTTAGCGATACTTGGCGCTTCATCGCGTCCTTAGCGATACAGTAGCGTGTACTACTAAATTAATCTCCCCCAGTCTCAATAACACATCCTGAAATTATTGCCAGTTTTACATATTTTTTTAGAACTTTACCGCATCACTTTAATCAAAAAAGAAACCATGACCACCGCAGAAATAAAAGCCGCTATCCAACCTGGAGTACTCCATGGAGATCAGGTACAAACACTACTCAATTATGCCCAAAGCCAAAATTTTGCCTTGCCGGCCGTAAATGTAATAGGAACCAACTCCATCAATGCAGTTTTGGAAACCTCCCGGGAAGTGAATTCTCCGGTAATGATCCAGTTTTCTAACGGAGGCGCCCATTTTGTGGCCGGTAAAGGACTAACCAATGAGGGCCAGAAGGCCGCTGTAGCCGGATCGGTTAGCGGGGCCCTTCACATTCACAATGTGGCGGCAGATTACGGAGTCCCCGTAGTCTTGCATACCGATCATGCTGCCAAAAAATTGCTCCCTTGGATAGATGGCATGATGGATGCCGGTGAAGCTTATTTTCAGCAACATGGCAAGCCTTTGTTCAGCTCCCACATGATCGATCTATCCGAAGAACCCCTGGAAGAAAATGTTGCCATCTGCAAGGAATATCTGCAACGTATGAGCAAACTGGGCATGACCTTAGAAATCGAGCTTGGAGTAACTGGTGGCGAAGAAGACGGTGTTGACAATACGGACGTTGACAGCAGCCGGTTGTATACCCAGCCCGACGAAGTGGCCTATGCCTACGAGCAGTTAATGGAAGTAAGTGACCGTTTCACTATTGCTGCGGCTTTTGGCAATGTGCACGGTGTGTATAAGCCGGGCAATGTGGAGTTGCGCCCGGAAATCCTGAAGAATTCCCAGGACCATATCCAGCAGAAGTTCGGCACCGGCCCCAATCCTGTAAATTTTGTATTCCACGGCGGCTCCGGCTCACCTCAAAATCAGATCCGTGAAGCCATTGAGTACGGTGCTATCAAAATGAACATCGATACGGACATGCAATGGGCCTTTTGGGATGGTGTACGCAACTACTACCATGGAAAAGAAGGTTATCTGCAGGGGCAGATCGGCAACCCTGAGGGAGATGATGTTCCCAACAAGAAGCATTACGATCCTCGTTCCTGGCTACGTGCGGCAGAGCAGAGTTTTATCGATAGACTGAAAATAGCTTTTGATGATCTTAATGCCTTGAATGTGATGGGGAAATTAGAAGATTGATCAGATCAGCCCTGTAACTTGATAAACAGGTAATCGCCTTCATGATTGGCATACTGTTGACGAATGGAGGTTATAGCCCCGGAGTCAATGTCCTGCTGTAGCTGGTCCAATCCTGATTGCAGTTCGTCGTTGGGACACAGATTGCGGAATGATGAGATCCCGTCACGGCGTTGTTTATTTAAATAAACATTGGCATCATATTTTCCAGAATACAAAAACCAATCCTGAAGATCTGGTTCCACAAAATATTTTTCCTTAGCTACTATCTGCAATTCCGCCAGATCAAATGCTGCAGACAGCACTTCCATGCTGGGCATTTGCTGTATGGCACGTTGCATCATCTGAGGAAAATAGTGGTTGAGCCAGTACCCTCTCATTTGCGCCGGCAGGGAAGTGAACAGCACTAAATGCCCACCTTTAATTACCCGTACAATCTCCCGGAAGCCTCTGCTAAGGTCAGTCCAGTGATGTACGGTAAGTGTGGCCACACCACCATGGTAATGGCCATCATCGAAAGGCAAATCGTGGACATCTGCCTGGATCCAATTAATCTCAGGAGCTTTACTTTTAGCCTGCTCCAGCATGTGTATGGAGATGTCGATTCCCGCTAGATCAACCCCTTGACGGTGAAGGGCAATAGTATAGTTCCCAGTGCCGCAGCCGAAATCTGCATAGCGTTTTCCGGGTTGCGGTTGGAGATGATATATCAGCCGGGACACCAAATAAGGGTCCGGCTGCCGGGTACTGTCGTAATTATCCCCAATGGTATCGTATAGGGCTTTCTTCGAGTGCATTCGGCGTTTTGAGATCAGGCCAACGTATTCTTTCTGTATTTGAATTTATAAAAAAAATGATCACACTACTATCTTTGACAAATTTCCTTATAAGCACAAAATCGGCAGCGGTCACTTTCTTCAGTTTGTTCAAAGGGGGTATCAGGGTCGAAAATAGCTTGCAATACCTCTTTGAGCTTGTCCTCAAACATGGATATCGCTTCGACTGGCAACGGTTCCCCGTGATTCAGCCATTGTATGCCATCGTTTACTTTCTTCAAAGGATAGACCCCGATTCTCAAAGGTTGGTCAGGATTTGTCTGGTGCCAGAGATATGCGTAGAAAAATCCCTGAAAGCCTGATTTATAACGCGGTTGTTCAAAATGACGACCCAGATAATCATGAGCTTTCAGAGGAAATTGCGGCTCCCAGGTGCGTACTACATCCGCTCTGCCGGTTTTGTAATCGATGATGCCAATAGTTCCGTCTTTTTGATGCACCCGGTCCAGGGTTCCTTCTAGGTTCAATTTCAAACCCGGCTGGACTTCTATGGTATGGGTAACTTTTTCTTCAGTAGCCACTACCGTAAATGGAGCTTCTGAGAAGTCATTGGATAGCACCTTATAAAGCAGTTTTTGCACTATGAGCTCGTGCAATACATCTTTACCCTCCAGTAAAGCCGGTGTGCTTCTGCGGTAGAATTCCTGAAATGCCGATTTAACAGAATCTGCAACCAGTTCAGAAGCCCTCATTTCCTGTAACCGGGATTTGCTTAAAACTTGGTTGACACTTCCACTATAGATCCGATCCAAAGCATAGTGAACCACGTTACCGAAATCCGCGGCATCCAGTTCTGTTTTCACTGGTCGGCGCTCCGGCAATCTCAGCAGATAACGGAAATAAAAACGCAAGCTACAGTCCAAATAGTGGCGGATAGCTGTGGGGGATAGCGATTTTTGCTCTCCTCCTGGTTTGGTATAGATCTCATGCAAACGTGCTAATACCTCCTCGGTCTTTTCAATGGTTAAATGCTGGTCAATAGGAGTGCCCGTTAAAGGCATTTGAAAGATCTGTTCTTTGACGGCATCCTGGTTAAAGGCTTGTTGCAGTTGCCACAAAAAGCGGCTCTTCTCCCCCGATCCATCAATCGCCACTTCGGTATTATAGAGGATGTGTATGTGCTTGGCCCTTTGCAGGATCCTTTTAAAGTGATAGGAATAAATAGCGTCTTGCTCTTCAAAGGTAGGCAGCTTGAAGGTTTTACGCAGAGCAAAAGGGATATAACTCTTGTGCTGAATACCTTTGGGTAGTTTACCCTCATTGGCCGACAGTATAAAGACCCGTTCAAAGTCCAGAGTTCTGGTTTCCAAGAATCCCATTACTTGCACCCCTCCAATAGGCTCTCCGGAAAACGGTACCTTAGCCCCTTGAAAAGCTTCCGACACCAGGCTAACCATGGTCCGCAGTTCAATTTGGTGGCTAAACCCTGCTAATTGTTGCTCCAGTTGCTTTAAGTGTTTTATGCAGTGAAAGGCATACTCAGCCTCAATGCTAGCTTGATCCTCTTCCAGCCTCAATCGGTGATAAAGTGTGACCAGCAGTTCCCCCAGCTTCTTCATTAGATCCCTTGTCCTATCCTGGGGGGTAAGCGCCAATTTAAGTACAGCTGGGATCTCCGAGGTCAATAATGTCTGGGCCAGGATCCAACGGCTGCGAGAACCTCTCAGATCATTTAATATAGACCAAATACGAGCATAAGCAGCTCCTTGCATAAGTGAAATAGAAAGGAGCGCCCTCAAGGCTTCCACATTGAAATAGACTTTTTTCCCTCTTCCTCGTATTTGTAACTGAAAATTGAGGTAAGCCTGTATTAGTCGAAACCATTGACTCTGTTTTAAAGGGGAACCCATGGTGACATTTAGTTTGCTTATGGATTCCGGCAAAGCATATAGTGCAGGGTAGAGCAGATTTTCATCCGAAAGTACCACTGCCGTATAACGCTGCTCTTTTTCTGGCAAGTCCTTTAACAACTGGCCGGTGATCTGAGCCTGACCCAGGGATTGAACACCACCCTGTAAGTGTAAATGTTTTTCCTCCTTTAACAAATCACTAATTACCCATTTGCTGGTGGCTGAGGGTTTCCATTTGCGGTAATATTGACGCAGGAACTTGCCTGCTTCGTCCCCGTCGTTTTCCAAATACCAGCAGTCCGCGTCCCAATAACAACAGCCGGTTCCTTTCTTCATTAGCGTATCGAAAATGATCTCCTCTGAGGTAGACAGGGCATTGAATCCGGCAAACACCACTTTTTGATACGGCAGGATAAAGGATCCATCTTCTATTTGTTCCGCCACCTCCCGGTAAATTTGTCCGCTGTAACGCAGACCCTTTTTATGCAGGCGTGCTTTAAAAGCGTGATAGGTTTTGCAGACCCGTGTCCACTGATTGGAAAAATTGGCCATCAGGTCGGTCTGTTGCTGACCCAACATTTCATTGAAACGATGTAATGCGAACAGCACTTCTTCGTTGTCGGCGTATAAGTTTTCCAGATCTTTCAAATCCTGAAGATTGCCATAAAGTTTATCGGCATCTACCAAGTAGCGATCCACCTCATCAAAATCACTGAGCAGTATTTGTCCCCAGGCATAAAAGAGATCAAAGCTGGGCAGTTCTTCTTTTTTTACGGAACCCTCCGGGTGTGGCAAGTAAGTTTCAGTATATACTTGGTACAACTCAAACATCAACTGAAGATCCTCGGTTACCGCATGTCCTGCACTGACAGCCACAAAATCCTCTATGCTTAAAATTTGTGGAGACCAGAAAGTTTGTGTGGGGTAGGCCTCCATTAAAGCCTCTCTAAAGTAGTAGCAAGCCCTGCGCGTGGGGAACACGTATGCACAGTCTTTTAATTGAGCCAGCTGATCGGCACTGATGTCCTTGATAATATGGGAAATAAAACTATCCATGAACTTCCACCAACTCCAGATTATCCACATAAACCAGAAAAGACTGCACATTGGTATAGCCTATGGCTTCTAGGTGAGTAGCATATCTCAATACTTGCTTCCGGTGCTTGGGGTCCCGTTGCTCCTTTTTGTAATCGATCACCAAGGTGGCCTCTTTATTGGAAACCACCCGGTCAGGCTTGAATAGCTGGCCCTCGCTGACGATCTCCCGTTCCGCCATCACCTCCCAGGATGGATCAAACCAGGATTTAAACTGTGGGTTGGCCAAAAGGGTGGATACTTTGGTGACCAGCGACTCCCGGTCCGAGGTTTGAATTACTCCCTCGCTCTGCAACCGGTCCATTACCAATTCCAGGGTGTCGGGGCTCACCAACTTTTCCAGGACAGCATGTAATTTGATACCTTGTTTGATCTTTTCAGTTTTCTCATGATCCAACAGCATGAAAAACTTTTGGGCCTCTTCCCTGATCTGTACTTTATCCTTATAGGGTGCTATCTTTAATGACTTTAGATCGGCACTGGGCAGGCCTTCTTGTTTAGGAGGTTCGATTTTCTCCGATAAGTCTCCTAAAGTAAAGCTGTTCGTTTGCGCGTTCCATAGCCCCTCCCACTGCGGATCCGAACATACTTTCCAAAGCAATTTGTGCATAACTGCCAGATCTTTAAGCTCCGGTTCTTTGGAAGGAGTCTGACTCATAATGTACAATCGGTCCCGGGCCCGGGTAAAAGCGACATAAGCCATATTAAGCCCTTCAACTAACCCTTCCAAAAGCTCTCTGCGATAACCCACGGCAAAATGTGACTCGGTAAGCTCACTACTAAAGCTTAACGGCAAAAGCCTGAATTGTTCATATTGAGCCAGAAGTTGATCGGTCCAGAAAATGCTGTCTTTTCGAGGCTTTATTTCAAAATCAGCTTTCGGCACAATCACCAGCGGAGCTTCCAGGCCTTTTGCCTTATGGATGGTCATGACCCGCAACGCGTCCTGATGACTGGGAGAGATCACCATTTGCAAATCTTTATATTGTTCCCACCAGTTGAGAAAGTCGAATACGCTGCTTACTCCTTTTTTACCCTGTTCCAGACATAGCTCCAGCAAACGCTCTAAAAAGGGATCGGGCCGTTCATCTGGTATTAATAGTCGGATGATCTCCGCGATCCATTCAAACACCGGAAGGTGCATTAATGAAGGCCACTTTTCCTCCATGATATTGGGAAGATACTTAAATAACGGTCCTTCTTTAATTTGCAAGGCTTCCTTAAATAACCGGTGGTAATCCGTTTCTCGTTGTACCACTCCTTTTTGATATAAATAAGCCATCTCTGCTCGTGCCAGACCGTCGCGGGGATTCTGCTGCAAGTACATAGCGCTTATGATCAAGCGTACCGCCCAATGATTAGATAAGCGCAATGCCTGATCGCTGATTACCGGGATCTGATGCCTAGATAAAAACTCGGAAATCTCTGTTACTTCTTCATTTCGTGCCAGCAGTATTAAAACGTCACCAAATCGTCCACCACTTTGGTGGTGCTGTTGCACGATCTCCAGGGTGTTTTGCTGAGCCTGATCCCATTTGCGATATTCTTCACGCTCAAAGAATTGTAAGCGAACCGCTCCCCTGTTGCGTTTGTGCTGGTTCTGCTCAACCTCTCTGTACACTTCTGTAAGCATCCCTGAATCCTCAGGAAGGTCCTTGGTATTGAGCAGGAACTTATGGGCAATCCTGAAAAAGGTATTGTTAAAATGGATCACTGACTGAGCACTTCTCCAATTGGTTTGCAGTGTTTTCTCCTCCAGTTGATCACGATAAAGTGCCAGCTCATCTGCTGCCTGGTGCAATAACAAGTTAAGATCACCACCCCGCCATCGGTAGATAGATTGCTTTACATCGCCTACCAGTAGTACATGGTTTTGATTGTCCAGACTATGGGTGACCAATGGTTTTAGGTTGTCCCATTGATAGGCTGAGGTATCCTGAAATTCATCGATGAGTACATGGTGGTAATAACTGCCCAGCTTTTCGAATAGGAAGGGAGCCTCACGATCAGCTATTATCTCCTTAAGCAAAAATCCGTTATGAGATAACAACATCAAATTATTCTGCTGACGATAGGCCTTCAGCTGTTCGTTTAGGGCATCCAGTAGCCCATAACTGTAGATGTGCCGTTGCAGGTGACAAGCGCTAACATACTCTTGATAATGAGTCTGGTGATATTGGTAGATCTCCTTGGTAATCCGGTCCAGGCCATTGGCTACCGCCGTCTTTATCTGGTCTGCTTTTAAGGCCCCGCTTTTATACCAGTCGTCATAGCCGCAAGCCAGGTCCACAAAACGCTTTCCCAGTTCAAATTGACCCTTGAAAAATTTATAAAATGTATTTACGGTGCCACTTCCTTTAAATTTAAAATCATAGGTCTTTAATCCCTGATCGCCGATGATCTTCAAGGCTTCGCTGGCGCGATCGCGTTGGAAGCCTTGGTAACTGCTACGGGTGTTTTGAAGTTGCTGTTCCAACTCCCTTAAAGACTCCATGTTTACTTTTTGGGGGTCTATCTGGCTAAACCCTTTATGGAATTTCTCCTTGAATAGTTCCTTCCCAAACTCAATGAGGTTGTAGTCCAACTGCCAACCTTTATCCTGTTCAATCCGATTGAAGGCAAAGTCCTTCACCCATTCCTTCAACTCAGGGGTGTGGTGTAACTGCGAATAAAGATTCTGTAGGGCCTCCTGCATAGCGGTATCGTCGTCCACATCGATCTCGTAATTCAGATTGAGGCGTAATTCGCGGGCCAGGGATCGAACCAACTGACTAAAAAAATGGTCGATGGTACTTATGGCAAACCGAGAATAATTATGCAGAATGTTGTCCAGCACTTTAGTGGCGCGGGATTTAATATCCAGTTTTTGAGGAAAGTGTGCAAACTCCTGTTCGATTTGATTCTGCATATCAGTAGGGCGGCCGGCGGCCATGTCCCTTAACTGCTCCAGAATGCGCTTCTTCATCTCCTCCGTGGCCTTATTGGTAAAGGTAATGGCCAGCACATGTTGAAAATCTGCGGGATTACGCAGTACGATCTTCAAATACTCCTTTACCAGGGTAAAGGTTTTACCTGAACCTGCTGAGGAACGATAAATGGTAAAATTCTTGAAGGAAGTAACCGCCTGGTCCTCAAAAATTGTGAGTTGCCCCATGGAAACGGAGTGGAAAGATCAAATTAATAACACCGTTATAAACTTAATCAAAGTGGTCATTAGTCGCACCCTAAGCAATCAATTATTTGGTGAAGCTTTTTTCAATCCCGCGAGGTCTACATCCGATACGCCGCCGGACACCACGAATTTCATAACCTCGGTACTGGACAAGTTCAAGGGGATGACCTGGTCTTTGGGTACCAGGATCAAATTTCCGGACACATTGTAACTATGGGGAAAGTAAACACCGACATAACCCGGCGATCCCAGGAAGTCTACATTTTCCTGGGTGACGAACCCCACGCGCTTCATAGCCCCGTCACTGAGCAAACTAACGATGACCGGTTGATCAAACTTCTTATGATCCCCCACAAATGCTGAAACCAGATCCCTGAGTGAGGTGTAAATGATCCGCACCAGAGGTAAGCGCATCATCACATTTTCGAAGAATTTAAAGATGGGCTGTGCCAGGAAGGTGGAACCCAGGTAGCCGAAAATAGTAATTGATCCCAGAATAATAAGTAAGCCCAAACCCGGGATGGTAAAGGGAATAAGTCCATCTAGCCAGCGTATGGATATTACAATGATATAAAGGGTGAGCGCCAGCGGAACTACCAGCAATAGTCCACGCAGAAAATATTTAGGAAATAGTTGAAGATTCATAGCAAAGTAATTGAAGATGTTCTAAGAAATATACTGAAACCTGCACTATCAGCACACATCTTCCTAAAAAAACAAATCCCGGGATTGCAGTCCCGGGATGAATATTTTATCAGAGTTCAGTTGATCTCAAATAGCTATACCGATAAATGACTGGAAGGCCAATCCCATCAATCCGGTAATGAGCATGGTAATGCCCAATCCTTTTAAGCCATCTGGCACGTTGCTATACTTGAGTCTCTCCCGGATGGCAGCCAGTGCTATAATAGCCAGGAACCAGCCTATTCCCGAGGAAAAGCCATATACCGTAGATTCCACCAGATTAAGATCTTTCTGAACCATAAACAGGGAGGAGCCCAGAATGGCACAGTTCACGGCGATCAGGGGCAGGAAAATACCAAGTGACCCATACAATGCCGGCGATACTTTTTCAATGATCATCTCCACCAGTTGCACCATGGCAGCAATTATGGCAATGAACATGATGAACTGCAGGAAACTAAGGTCTACATCAGCGAAGCCAGCTCCCAGCCAGCTAAGGGCACCTTCCTTCAACACAAATTCTTTGATCATCCAGTTGGCCGGTACGGTTATGGTCAGCACAAATATTACCGCAAAACCTAAACCTACAGCAGTGGAAACCTTTTTGGAAACCGCCAGATAGGAGCACATCCCTAAGAAATAGGCGAAGACCATGTTTTCTACAAAAATTGATCGAACACCGAGACTTAATAATTCCATAATGCGATATATTAATGTTCTACGTAACCAGTTTTAGTTCTTTGAATCCAGATGATGACCCCCAGGATCATAAAAGCTCCGATTGGAGTTACCATTAAGCCGTTATTGGGAAAATTGGATATTCCAATGGCTTCGAAAACCTCAAATCCGAACAGGGATCCGAAGCCGAATAATTCCCGGAAAAAAGCTACCGCTAATATGATCCAGGCATAACCAAATCCACTTCCGAATCCATCCAGGATGGAATCCCAGGCCTTATTACCCATGGCAAAAGCTTCCAGGCGACCCATGATGATACAGTTGGTAATGATCAATCCAACATAAACCGAAAGCACTTTATACATATCGTAGTAATATGCTTTAAGCACCTCATTAACCAGCGTCACCAGAGTGGCAATAACTGCTAATTGTACGATGATCCGCACCCGGTTGGGGATCAGATTTCTGAATACAGAAATGATCAAATTAGAAAAAACGATCACGAATAGTACCGCGATAGACATTACCATGGTCGGTTCCATTTTAAGGGTAATGGCCAAGGCGGAACAAATGCCCAGTACCTGCACGGTAATGGGATTGTCATCATTTAAGGGGTCTGAAACGAACTTACGTCGTCGTTTCGACAGCAAGCCTTCACTTTTCTCCTTCTTAACTATCGGTTGTTCTAAAGTTTCCGTACTCATATCAAACGCCTATGATGAAATTTTCTTTAAATAGTTCTCGTAGTAACTCAGATAATCTTTGATCATGTTATTGACTCCCCGGGCGGTTATGGTGGCTCCGGCCAACCCATCCACACTGTGCAATCCTAAGGATTCGGGAGGGTTGCCCTCGCCTTTTAACATGCTGACCGAGATCAATTGTCCGGCCTGATCGTATAATTGCTTCTCCACAAATCGGGATTGAATATCTTTTTCTGCAATTCTGGCACCCAGCCCGGGTGTTTCTCCCCGGTGATCGAAGACTACCCCTTTAATAGTGTTAAGGTCCTTATCTAAGGCCAGGTATCCCCAGATCACATCCCATAGGCCGTTACCATATATCGGCAAGATGTAGGCATCGATTTCTCCGTTGTCTCCTTTGAATTGAAATACCGGATAAAGGCGCTCCTCAGGAGCCAGTTTAAAATTCTTCTCTATGGACACATTCTCAGCTATCAGGGGCATACCTTCGGAGTCGTTTGCAACGAGGGTGCCTTGGTGATCCACCACCAGCGATTCGATGCGATCACCATAAATACCCAGGACATCATCCCCTTTTTGGATGTCCATAACCGCACTGAGTATACTCTTTTTGGTATCCAGCTCTACTTGGATCGCCTGACGTTCCGCCAATCCCACCGAAGTAAGGGAAAGCATTCCCCCTAGTATTATGGTGGTGATGATGGAGAATATGATAATGTAGGTGTTAGACTGTCGCACGTTTCAACCTCCTTTTCTTATTTGCTTGTACTACATAGAAATCAATCAGAGGAGCAAAGACGTTCATCAGTAAAACTGCCAGCATGATCCCCTCGGGATAGGCTGGATTCACTACTCTGATAAGCACCGTCAGTACTCCAATTAAGAATCCGTAGATCCATTTCCCTCTTTCAGTATGGGCGGCAGTAACCGGGTCGGTTGCCATAAACACCGCGCCAAATGCCAGTCCGCCTATCACCAAATGATAATGTGGCGGCATATCCATAAAAGCATTGAGTCCAAAGAGGTTAAACAGGTATCCCATAAACAGGGCCCCTCCGAAAACACTCACTATGATCTTCCAACTGCCCACCCCGGTAACGATGAGGATAGCAGCGCCAATCAAGGCCATCAAGACGGAGGTCTCCCCCACCGAACCGGGGATAGCCCCCAGGAATAAGTTCTTAAAGTCGTAAAGGTTGGCATACCAGCTATCGCCCATAGCCGCCACCACCGTTTGGGTACCCTCTACCGAAGCATTGTAAGCTACAGCCAGAGAAGTAGCACCGGAATATCCTTCCACTGGGCTAGCATCTCCCAAATAGGTCCATACATTCTCCCCCGACATTTGGGCGGGATAGGCGAAATAGAGGAAGGCCCTGGCAGTCATGGCGATGTTCAGTACATTCATACCAGTACCCCCAAAAGCTTCTTTGGCAATAACTACCGCGAAGATTGTTCCCAGGGCAATTTGCCACAGAGGCGTTGTGGGTGGCAGGACCAGCGGTATCAACATACCCGTTACTAAAAACCCTTCATTGATGGGGTGTTTACGGATGATACCAAAAATAACCTCCACCAGGCCACCAGCTCCATAAGATACCAAAAGCATAGGAAGTACCACATAAATTCCCACCCATAGTTTTTGTCCCAAACTGGCTACTTCACCGGTAGCAATGAAGTGTTGATGCCCCACATTCCACATTCCGTAGATCAGACAGGGGATCATGGCAATGACCACCGTCATCATCAGGCGCTTCAGGTCCACAGCATCTCTGATTTGCACTCCCTTAGCGCCCGCAGTATGATTGGGGGTGAACATGAAGGTTTCACCTGCCTCGAATAGGTAGTAGAACTTTTCAAAACGCCCTCCTTTTTGGAACATAGGGCGTTGCTTATCCAGTATATCTTTTACAAACTTCATTTATTAGCTATGTATCATTAGATCGATACCCTGACGCAATATTGATTGAATATTATGTTTGGACACATCCACAAATTCGCAAAGCGCCAGGTCCTCCTCTACTACTTCATAAATACCCAAAGCCTCCATGTCATCGTAATCTTCCGCCATGATGGCCTTGATCAAATGTGTGGGCAGTATGTCCATAGGAGTTACTTTTTCAAAAACACCGGTCTGCACAAAGGCACGCTCTTCACCGCAAGTGTTGGTATCCAGGTCGTACTCTTTGTTGCGATTCATAAATGACATAAGGCCAAGAGCCCTATGGAAGCTCAACTTGCTACTGGTAGGCTTCAGCCATCCTAAAAATTCGTGATAGTCACCCTCTGTGATTACGGTTATCAAATGATCGTAAAATCCTAGATAACCGGTAGAGGCAATCCGCTCACCGGTCAGCACATTTCCGGATATAAAACGCACATGCTCATGTTGCAGATTATCTTTGATGAATTTATCGATACAGGCGCCATCATAGGTACGATAGTATCGGGGCTCCTTGACAGAAGAACCGGCCACCGCAAAGATCTTGGAGGCATCATAAACGCCTTCCAGAAACAATTTACCGATTTGCACCACAGCGTAGGGGCTCAGGGTCCAAGCGACCTCACCCTTGTTGATAGGGTCCAAATGGTGTATTTGAACGCCCACATTTCCGGACGGATGTGGCCCGGAGAACTTATTGATCTCAACCCCACGCACGGCACTGAAAAGCGGACTTACCTCAGCGTCCGAATCTACATTAAGATGTACTTTGCCGGGGGTTAATTTCTTGATCAGGTCCAGTCCCGTTTGGAAATACTGGTCCTGCCCTTTGAGGATAAAATCCAAATCGGGAGCCAATGGATGAGAGTCAAAAGCCGATATAAAAATGGCTTTAGGAGTATCCTGAGGATCGGCAATTATGCCGTAGGGGCGCTGAATAAACTTAGGCCAAATCCCGCAAGTTACCAACTGCTTTAATATTTGGTCCTTACTTATGTTGTTTATCTCAGAGATGGTATACTTATCAAAAGCTTGATATTGGATCTGCTTATCGGCCAATATCCTTATTTCTAACAGCCTTCTTTTCTCACCTCTCCTTATCTCTACTACTTCTCCACTAACCGGAGCGGTATAAAGAACATCGGGCTTGGTTTTATCAAATAACAATGGGGATCCCGCTTTGACATTATCACCTTCGGATACTAGTAACTTCGGGCGTTCCAGGCCCAGAAAATCTGAGGGTTTAAGAGCAAAAGTTTCGGGATGAACAGAATCAACAATTTCCTTCTTGGCAGCACCTACTAATTTTATGTTGAATCCTTTTTTAAGCTTTACGAATTTCGACATGTTGGAAGCTTTCCTTAGACACGCATTAAGGATTAAATCGTGGCAAAAATAATAAAAATTTAGTGAATATTAACTGTAAATAATTTTATTAAAAAATAAATAAAACCCCAGGAATCAGGGGTTTTCAATTTCTATACTGGCACCTCATTTTGATCCAGATTTTTAATGTGGTCCGCCACTCTTTCCATTAACCACATGGGTGTAGAAGTTGCCCCACAAATCCCCACACTGTCATCCGGCAGAAACCACTGAGGATCGATGGTCAACTCGTTCTCTACAAAATAGCTCCGGCTGTTATTTTCTTTACAAACCCCGTACAAGGCCTTTCCATTAGAGCTTTTACGACCACTGACGAAGACTATCACGTCGTGCTGATGGGAAAAATTGGTCAATTGAGGTTCACGATTAGAGACTTGTCGACAAATGCTGTCGTTTGCTTTAAAATCAAGCACTTCCATATTGCCGTTAACGACTTTTATCCTTTCTTCTATCATTTGCTTTAATTGATAGAAGCCTTTTGTACTTTTCGTAGTTTGACTGAAAAGTGTTATGGGGCGCTTGAAGTCTATCTGATCCAGATCTTTTTCCTCCATAACCACAATAGCCTCCTTGTTGGTCTGGCCGGTCAACCCGATCACTTCGGCATGACCTTTTTTGCCATATAACACAATTTGACCGTCTTTATTTTTCACTTGATCATAGGCATGCTTAACGCGGTTTTGAAGTTTTAGCACTACCGGACATGATGCATCCACCAATTCAATGTTATTGTCGAGGGCCAATTGATAAGTTTCCGGTGGTTCCCCATGAGCACGGATCAACACTTTGCAATCATTCAATTGTTTTAGCTCTTCCCTGTTGATTATACGCAACCCTTTTTGATTGAGACGAGCCACTTCCATATCGTTATGGACAATATCTCCCAGGCAATAGAGCACATTTCCGTCCTCCATTTCGTCTTCAGCCATTTGTATGGCAAACTCCACTCCGAAACAATAACCTGAATTTTGGTCGATCTGCACCTTCATATCATATAAACTTTAAGGAGATGATTTATGTTTAAGATCCTCGGTAATCATAACACCGGTAGCTAAATTCAACACCTCCTCCACCTGCTCGCCAATAGTTAAATGAGTAGTGTCGATCAGGTGGGCGTCAGGAGCCTGGGCCAATGGCCCCACCTTTCTGGTAGTATCCAGGTGGTCCCGTTTGCGCAAATTTTCCTTTATGGTGTCAAAGTTAACCAGCTGGTCTCTTTCCAGCAACTCTATCTGTCGTCGTGCTGCACGAACTTTCAGGTCGGCTGTCATAAATATCTTTAACTCGGCATCCGGGAATACCACGGTACCGATATCGCGGCCGTCCATAACCACTCCTTTTCTCTTGCCCATCTTGCGTTGTTGCGCCACCATGGACGTCCTAACTTGGGGAATGGCACTGACCTCACTTACTTTTTGTGAAATATACATCTCCCGAATGTTTTTTGAAACATTAATTCCATTCAGGAACATGTCGCAGTCATTTGAATCGGGTCGTGTAATGAATTCTAACTCAATTTTTTCAAGGGCTTGCTCAATCTGCTTAGGATTGGTAAGATTTATGTAATGCTTTGCAAAGTAAAGGGTAACGGCCCGGTACATGGCACCTGAGTCAATATATACGTATTCCAAAGCTTTAGCTACAAACTTCGCGGTGGTGCTTTTACCACAACCCGAATAACCGTCTATGGCAATTACGATCTTTTCCATGACCTTGGGATTGAAAGGCTATTTTAGCAATCTTTCTGAGGACAGGGGATTGGCTTCCCTTTTTTGATGGTCTTTTGATTGGACTTGCATGCCCCCATTCCTATGGCAAATACGGATAGTATTAGTATCCATCGGGTTATATGTCTCATACTGTCATCTAATTTACGTTATAAATTTACGAAAAATGTACCGCCTCTTATATGTTGTGAGCCACAAAATATTAGCTTTAAGCCATGGAGTATGTTGAGCTGAGCGGTAAAATTGTCGATCTTTTTAACCAAACTATCCAACCCGGAGTGATCGAAATTGAAAATGGGCACATCCGGAGGATCCGACATACTCCCAATGTGCCTGATCTTTACATTACCCCCGGATTTATTGATGCTCATGTTCACATTGAAAGTTCCATGTTAGTTCCATCGGAATTTGCCCGTCTGGCGGTAGTTCATGGCACGGTAGCCACTATCTCCGATCCTCATGAGATCGCCAACGTATTAGGGATTGAAGGGGTGCGATTTATGATTGAAAACAGCAAAAAGGTCAACTTTAAATGCTTTTTTGGTGCCCCTTCATGCGTACCGGCTACCCCTTTCGAAACTGCTGGAGCAGTTATTGATGCCCGTGATATGGAGGCATTAATTAACGACCCCGACATTCATTACCTGGCGGAGATGATGAACTGGCCAGGGGTATTACATGAGGATCCCGAGGTAATGGCTAAGATCCAATTGGCTCATGGGGCCGGCAAACCGGTCGATGGTCACGCTCCCGGATTGATGGGCGATCAGGCAGCAGCCTATATCCGGGCGGGGATCACCACCGACCACGAATGCTTTACCAGAGAAGAGGCCTTGGATAAGTTGACCCATGGAATGAAGGTCATTATCCGGGAAGGTAGCGCCGCTAAGAACTTTGATGCCCTGATAGGGTTGTTGCCCGAATACCGGGATCAGGTGATGTTTTGCTCCGATGACAAACACCCCGATAACCTGGTGGAAGGGCATATAAACCAGCTCTTACAACGAGGGATCAGCGCGGGAATTGATCCCCTGGTCCTACTTCAAGCGGCTTGCAAAAATCCAGTTGATCACTATGGATTACATGTAGGCCTATTGAGACCCGGCGATCCGGGCGACTTGGTAGTCCTGAAGGACCTGCAGAGTTTTGAGCCGTTGCAAACCTATATTAACGGCAACTTGGTGGCCTCCCAGGGAAAATCCCATATTGAATCTGTGGCGGTACCGGCCTTGAACAAATTCGAAACCTCGCTGAAATCTTCGGAGGAGTTCAGTATACAGGTTTTAGGGGAAGAGATTAAGGTGATGATCGCAGAAGATGGACAGCTCATCACTAAGGCCCAAATCCACAAAGCTAAGATCGAGGACGGCCTGGCAGTAAGCGATATTCAAAGGGATCTTTTAAAGATCACTGTAGTTAATCGCTACCAGCAAGCAAAACCTGCCACTGGTTTTGTACGGAATTTCGGGCTGAAAACCGGAGCTATAGCATCTTCGGTTGCTCATGATTCCCACAATATCATAGCCGTGGGGGTAGAAGACTCCTCGGTGTGCCGTGCGGTAAATGCCGTAATCAATTGTGGCGGAGGGGTGGCGGCAGTATCCGGTGATCAAGAGATGGTTTTACCTCTGCCGGTCGCCGGTTTGATGTCCACCGATGACGGCTATAAGGTCGCGAATGCCTACACCGAGATCGATCGATTTGCGAAATCCCTGGGAAGCCACTTGGAAGCTCCCTTTATGACACTGTCTTTTATGGCTCTTTTGGTGATACCTGAGCTAAAACTGAGCGACAAAGGGCTGTTTGATGGGTTGAACTTTCAGTTCACCGAGCTCTTTCCCGGCAACTAACCGCCAATATTATTTTCATAGCTCATCTGGAAGCCTATTTTCTGACCGCGGACTGCTGCCATGTTTTCCTTTAGTTTCTGATGTAACGAAATGTTGCGGATATCCGGGTACCGCGGCCCGATAAGATCGATGTCAATGGATGCGGCCATGGCCTTCTCGATGATCAGGCGCAACCAGTCCTTATTCAGTACATTGTTGTCAATATCCTGAAAAAGGAAATTCATCTGTCCTACCCCCTCCAGGAAAAAGTGATTCTCATTATTAACCAGCACCCGGGCAATCAAATACCCTGGATCCTCCAGTCGATTGTACTTAATAGAATCGGACAAGAAGTTGTAAATAGTAATATGGCCAAAATACTTGCGTTCATCCTCGGCTTGCACATAGGCACTTTGCATAACCGGAAAGTCCTTGTCGAATGTGATCACGTTTGATTGCATGTAAAATACCAGAGCATCGCCCCCAAAATTGATCCTAAACTCAAATTCTCCCACCCCTTCAAATTCGACCCTTACGGAGGTATCAATATTGGCCATCATTCCGTCCAGGGTTTCGGCGATGTTCTTGGCCTCATCCCTCATTTGGCCAAATACCTCCAATAAGTTGCGGTAAACCCGTTGTTTAAGGCAGGCCTTGCTCTTTAATTGATCGAATATGTAATTTAGGGCATCTTGTTCCAGATCCATAAGGTAAATGATTTTGGTCCTTGATAGGGCAAGATAATGAATTGACCACAAAACCAAATGGTTGCCCTTGCGTATCTTTAGGTTAGTATATAATCCGTAAAAGTATGGAGACGAAACATCGTAAAATGGAGGACGTCCTGCAAGATCTTGGGAAAAAGATCGATGAACTGATCGACTCATCGGAATTGTCGAAGGTGGAATGGAAAAGAGAAATAGATGAGCGATTTCAGGAGGTCAGAAGGAATATTGATTCAATTGAGGCACGCACCAAGGAGTTGGTGGGGGATGGTAAACAATGGCAGGAGGTAGAAGAAAAGCTGCGCTCTGCTGCTAATGATCTCTGTGATGCCGTGGAATCCGCATTCGGGGTAAAAAAATAAAGGCCGGGTAACCGGCCTTGAATACTAATTTGTTATGGGGTAGTACACCTGAGTTATCCATTTACTGGTATCCGGTTCATCACTGGGATCAGTAATGTATATTTCATAAGGAGCCCCGGCAGCCTGTAAACCTTGGTCACTGATATATTGGTTTACCGTGTTATGCGTATCCTCCAATAAATGATAACTACCCATGTGCACAGCCTTCACTGCTTTACCAGAAGAAATCGTTTTAAAAACAATGCGATCATCACTGACTTGTACTTCTTCCTCAACCGGAAGGGCGCACTCCATATCAAATGAGTTCTCTTCCGACCTGGGGTAGACGGTCATGGCCGATCCGTGCATTTCAATGTTGTTGCTGGACATGTAACCCATCAATTCCCCGAAAAGCTCACCCATTATAGTACTTATCTGGTCGGAATTCTCCGAAGTCATGGTATGTAATATGCTCAGGTAATGAATCTCCGGCACTTCTTCCACACCGATCCCTATGTTGTAAGAGGGCTTGGCTTCCGCTACTGCCTTAAGATTTTGCAGACCCTGCTCGTACTGGGGCCCCAGCATACCATCCATTACAAGACCAAAATATTTGTACAGACCGGACATTTCAGTGTCAAAGGTCCAGGTTACTTTGGTTTGATCACCTTCAGGCTCTAATACAAAGTTAGCCTCAGCCGGATCTTCAAAACCTTCGAAAACAAGATTGGTTTTGACCAATTTATTGGGAACACTTTCCACGATCCACTGTGACCCTGATCCCACGTCTTGGTGGTCACTGGTCCAGCTCATTTTTGCATCAACTCCCGATTCCGGGCCCTCATAGGTGTACTCGGTGTTGGGGTCAATGGAATGCCAAGGCGACCAATTGTTAAAGTTCTTCACGTTATTGATCTCTGCGAAAATAGCTTCAGGAGCAGCATTTATGGTCAACGACCGCTCCACGTGGGTTTCCGATGAAATAAAAAGCGTACCAACCCATACCAGTGCAATGATTGCCACAAGGACAATACCTATGATTTTTAGAATTTTCATAGCGTTTATTAATGTTTTGGTGTTGAGACAAGTATAAAAAAATAAATTCACTCCCCTTTCCTGGAGAGTGAATTTATTGTAGATCTTTTCTTTCTACGCCATGTTTAAAGAGTCATGCCGTAGATTATCAGATAGTTATCGTCGAATAAATTTAATTAAATCGGGTGTTGATAACGGTTCCGTCAGCAAACAGCCGATACTGATCGAAGATATTGCGTACGGCTCTTTTCAAGTAGCGGTCATTGTCGAATTGCTGATTTCCAAACAGACTGGAGGCGTAGCCCTGCCAAACCGCCGTCTCTTTCTTGCGATCCAGGAAAATGATCAGCAGAGTCCCTTGCCTGAGGCTGTATTTAACGGGATCGTACTCCATCTCATCATCTTCAAACCTGATCCATTGTTCCAACTCCGGTTGCTGATATCCCTGAAAAGCAAAATCGTCGTAGAACACTTTGTAAGTAACCAGCAGGCTGGGATTCCGAACGTTTTGTCTAAACCCCTGCAGCTTCATTCTTGAAGCGATGGCGTTGCGCAAAGTGGTGTCCTGAGCACTTTCCAGGTGATTATAATTGGCATCGTGTAAAAAATCAAAGGTTTGGTACCTTTTGAACTTTCCAAGGTAGCTGTAATCCGACTCCACAACGTACTTTTCATAGGATAGGCAACCTGAGAAAAATAACACACCAACCAGCAAAATTAAGTTCCTAAGATTCATAATGTTTGTATTTAATGCACAGGGTATAAAGAATTAATTTAACAGAATCCCCTTTAAAATGAAAATTATTTAGTAGTTCTGTTTGAGGTACGACATTTTATCTATATAGGTCACTGTTAGAAACTACCTTATAACATCTCCGGCATTGATTTGTTTTAGGAAATTTTAGGTGTCGGAAGAATTGCGTCGAATTCCCCGGTAAGGATTGTATCCGTTTAATTCTTTCTGATAATAACCCGTGCCGTCATAGGGCCTTCTTTCGGGGTGTCGCTGGCAAACAGTAGAACAAGCTCCCTGAAATTTTTCTCCACAGGTCAAGCATATCGGCAGGTGTTTGTTGCAGGTGGGATTGGCGCAGTTGATCATGCGATCACATTCGGCGTCACAAATATAGCACCGAGATAAATTCGTGGGATTAACCCGGTTCACAGAGGCGGAGATCCGGTTATCAAAGACATAACATTTACCATCAAAATCCTTACCTCCTGCCTCAATTCCGTACTTAATAATGCCTCCATGCAACTGATATACATTCTCAAATCCGGCATCCAACAAAAATGAACTGGCCTTCTCACATTTTATGCCGCCAGTACAGTAGGTAACGATAGTCTTATTTTTAAGCGATTCCAATTCCTCAAGCTTCTGGGGAAATTCCCGAAAGTTCTCCATATCCAAGGTAATGGCACCTTTGAACTTTCCCAGTTTGTGCTCGTAGTTTGACCGTACGTCTAACATCACCACATTCTGCTGATCCATAAAAGCTTCCAGTTCCTGTGGTTCCACATATTTGCCGGTCTGCCGGGTGGGGTCAATATGGGGCAGGCCCACATTAACGATTTCAGGTTTTACCCGTACATTGAGTTTTTGAAAGGCATGTTGGTGATAAGGCTCAACCTTAAATTCGATTTTCCCAAACCTGGGGTCGGACTTCACGTGGTCCATGTACTTTTCACAATGGTGACGCAGCCCGGATACTGTTCCGTTCAATCCTTCTGTGGCAACGATGATCCTCCCCCGCAGGTCCAGGTCCAAACAATAAAAGTGATGATCCTCACGGAATTGCTGGGGATCTTCGATCTTAGTGTAGCAATAATAGAGGAGTATGCTATACTGATCCATGTGCTTTCGAAGAATTATTCACAGGTTGTGCCGGATTCCCAAATACGGTTTCATTTTCGGCGACATTGCTTACCACCACCGAACCCGCTCCAATACGGGCATTTTTAGCTATTTTGATTCCTGGCACCAAAGTGACTCCGGATCCAACAAATACTTCATCGGCAATCTCAACCTCCGCACCGATAGTGCTTCCAGCCCCAATTTGACCATAGTCTCCAATCTTGGCTTCAAAGTCGATCAACGACCCACTACCAATAATACAGTGATTGCCTACATGAGCAAAGGCGTTTAAAACCGCCCCCACACTGAACAAGTTCCCATGACCGATCTGGGAATATCTCGAAAGGTATGCCTGTTGGTGTATGGCATTAACCGGCATAACTTTTCTAGCTTCGTTTAGCATGTTTACCAATCCTTGCTGCAATTGCCGATCATCTACTGCCACGAAAGACTCGCATTTTTTGCCGATCAATTTCAGGAACCCTTGCTCTTCAAGTTTACCCAACACCGGCACCTCCGCTATTTCCTGACCAATCAAGCCTTCATCGTCATCCAGAAAGCCATAAACCAAGTTCCCGTTACTTTGAAAAATTTCCAAAGCCAACTTACCCAAGCCCCCCGCTCCTAATATGATAACCGGTTTATCCATATAATCGCAAAGTTAAATCAACCGGCTATAATCCCCAAACATCCTTTATGGTAGTAATTCCTCCAGCTTTTTCCACCAAGGATTTCTGAACAACAGGATGTATACCAAAACGGGCATAAACACCACTTTATAACGTGATAACGTGCCCAAATTGGGTGTAGCCAGTGCCAGGAAAGCCGCCATAGCAGCAATATAAATGATTACCGGGAGCATTTTTTTCATGTCGAAGTGGTCTTTTCTTAAACTACTCAGACTTCCCAAACCCAAGACCCATAATAGGCTATTCTCCACAATGGCCAGGTTTTGCCAAATCCCCGCCCAATCACCCCAGTACGGCCGGAAAAGACCGCTAAAAAAAGCCTTTGGAAAATTAATAAAACTCCATATTAACGGGTTCTGATGATCTTGATAGTTGATCAAGGCATGAGGGCTGCTTTTAAGGGCAATTTCACCGGCGTTGGTCTTTATAACCTCCAAAATACGGTGGGGATACAAATTGGGATGCAGCCAACCGGCCACCACTACAACTGCCAGAAAAACACCTATCCATGCAAACAAGAAGTACCGTTCCCGGGGATTCCATCGGTAGATGAGCAGTGAAGTCAAGCCCACCGGCAAAATCACTGCCATATAATAATATTTAAGTCGATACATTAAGTAGATCAACAATATCAATACCATCAACTTTGCAAGGTGTGGGGGCCGCCAATTTTTAAAATAAGGCCAACTGTAGGCCACCAGAAATCCCCAAGCACCCATAAACACCGCCTCTTTGGAAATTCCTGAACTCCAAAATATCACGGAAGGCATGAATAAAAATGCCCAGGCTACCGCCTTCTGACTCCCGGGGTAACTTTCTGAGATACAGGTAGCCACTAACCATATTCCCATAAAGCTGAAGGTGCTTAAATATGCCGACATCAGGAGGTAATTACTATCGGTGATTACGGCGAAGACCGACAGCAATTTGACCATGAACAGTGCCCGGGGTTGTCCCGCGGTCCCCAATTGAGGCAAGATCCAGCTGTCAACCCCTTTTTTAAAAAAGGACTGTAAGTATCCTGCAGGATGTTTTGCTGCTGATCGTGCTAAGGTGCTGGCATCTTCGAAGTAGGTCCAGGTATCTCCCCCACCCAGATAGTGAGCGTACCAATACCCCATTAAGAGACCCAGCATTAGTTTCCAGAGGTAGCCCGCCCAAAAATACCGATGGAGCTCGTTCTTCGATTGGTATTTGGAAAACTGCCAAATCGCGGCACCAAGCACCATCAAATTCAAGAGAACTACCCACCAATTCATACTCTGGCGGAACCCGCAATTATTGACTTACCGATTTTACAATGCATACACATCTTTGCTGTACAATAGTGCCGGTGCAAGGCCAATATAGCCTGTGAGTGGTAGGCCGAAGTTACCTTAAAACCCCTTTCTTTCCAATATCGAACAATCCTGTTTGATTCAATGGGCAAGGATTTCAAAAACTCCATGGCCTGTTCCTTAAAACGCTCACCCTGGTAATGGTTGTGAGCCATTCTCAGGGGCATGACAGTATTGATTAAGATATTGGTCTTACTGGACCTTCCCAGATTACCACCCTGTCTTTGCCATTTTTTTCCAAAATTATAGTGATGACGCCAGTAATCCGAAGTGCTGACTTCCAATAATTTATACAGGTTTTGACATCCACTCACTTCCCGAAATTGCCAAAACCGGTATCCCTGAGCATGGATAAGTCCACAAAATTGTGCGATGCGCAAAGTGGGAAAGTTAGCAGGGCGCAGGCGCAAATATTTCCATTGGGCTTTTTTAAGTGGCTGACTTAAACCGGGAAACAGGCGAAGTAGGTACTGATATTCTCTTTTAAGGTTCTGGAAGTAATGGTCTTTGGTTGTTGCTTCCAGAAATCCAGCCTGACCAAAATAGAGGGCTTCCAACTGCTTCAAATTATGCTCAACTTTATACACCACCGACAATGGCACGGCCTTAACCAGTTCCTCAAACGGTTCTGCATTAATATTAAACCCAAAATTTCGTCCCAACAGCCGGTAGCTTACAACATCCCAATGATGGCCTTCAACACCTAAAATGTCCAACACCTGCTGGCATTTCACTTCCAATCTTGTACCTAAGGCAAATCGCATCATTTCTTCCAGTGGAGATTGATGATGTGCGGATAGTTGATGGTGGCAGGGAACTGTAGCGGATGTAGTTAACAGACGCTGATGACGGGTCAGTAAATTATGATCGATCCGTTGTTTGAGCTCCAAGGTTGGTAAGGACTTTCCATCTGAACGGATTACTGAACGGTCCTGCTTCCAAACAACATGAAGGATCACCTGCCCATAGGCGGTATCCTGGTGATGATGGTGCTGATACCACTGTGATGCTTTTACGTGGATCTCTATGGCTCCCGTCCATTCCGTTTGATCCATAACCACACGAGCTTGTAAAAAATCCGGTCCGGCATTCTCATTAATAATGCCGGGATGCAAGATCTGAACCGGTTGACCGGCAACTGTGGTCAGTTGCCGTTTATCAAAGTACTGATGTTGCCAAATGAAGTGTAAAAACGATTCCTGCACCCCACCAATTTAGCGTTGGGCAGTCTCAGTATATACCCCTGCCACTACTATTTTAGTGAAGGAAGATGCTGTTCCAATAATTCAGCCATTTGAGCCTGTAGATTCAAGGCTTCATGGGCAGCTGCCTGGGCGAAGTCTTCGCCGGAAGAAGCATAGATGATACTTCTGGAAGCATTGATCAGAATTCCGCATTCAGTATTAAACCCTATGCGGGATACTTGCTCCAGGTCTCCGCCTTGTGCCCCTATGCCGGGTATCAACAAGAAATGGTGGGGTATTATGTTGCGGATGTCTGCCAATGATTCTGTCTGGGTAGCTCCCACCACAAACATCATGTTTTGATCACTACCCCAGTCGCGGCTGGTTTTCAAAACTCTTTGATACAACTTCTCACCCGTTGCCAGCTTTACTTGTTGAAAGTCATTAGCGCTTTGGTTAGAAGTCAAAGCCAATAGGATTACCCATTTGTCCTCGAAGTCCAAAAATGGCTGGACCGAGTCCGCGCCCATATAAGGTGCCACGGTTATGGCATCGAAATCCATGGCTTCAAAAAATCCCTGGGCATATCGTTTAGAGGTATTCCCGATATCGCCTCGTTTGGCGTCGGCGATGGTAAATAGGTGGTTGGGGATGTATTCCAGAGTCTTTTGCAAGCTTACCCATCCAGCCAGACCCTGGGCTTCATAGAAGGCCATATTGGGCTTATAGGCTACACAATAATCTTTGGTGGCATCAATTATTGCTTTATTGAATTCAAAAATGGGGTCGTCACTGTCCCATAGGAATTTGGGAATGCGCTGGGGGTCAGTGTCAAGTCCTACACAGAGGTAGCTTCTTTTCTCTACTATGGAAGCAACTAGTTGTGCTCTATTCATTTAGCTGCTAGATATAAAAAAAAGCCGTGATTTCACGGCTTTCGATATTCATTTTTGACTTATCGCAGGTCAATGACTTCTACCCCTTTGTATTGCGAGGGATCAAACTGAAAATGGGATGCCGTCAATTTCAAACTAGGGTCGAAATTGGATACTTGCCAAAAATAACGGTTGCCGTTTTTATCAAAGACCTTGTAATTCACCAAAGTCTTGTCCTGCTTGTTGATAGTCAGACGGATCTTAAAGAACTGCTCATCTTTGTTTTCCGGCTCCAGATCTACTATCTCCACTATTTTTCCTTTGAATTTCTTCTCTTCCAGAAAACTGTACTTATACCCTTCGCGGTAAACATTGTATATCTTGGAGGGGGCCATGGGATCATCTTCGGGATAGTAATTGTCCACGTTGACCTCATTCACCTCTTTCAGATAAGTCCAAATGGTTTCTCCGTTGTTAATAATTTCTTGCTCGCCGATCTTAAGCCTATACATACTACCCATGACTGTAATCTCACCCCTGAAAGTCTCATTGAGTTTCTCTTGCGGGTTCTCCAGTTTGTACACCAAATTTGCCTTAAAGGCTGGTGTATTCTGGTATTTCTCACTCATAGCGTCTAAGATCTCCAAGGCCTTTGGGTCGTTTTGAGCCCAGCTACTAGTAGCCAAAAGCAGCATCAATGTAAATAGTATCCCAAATCGTTTCATTTTATGACTGTTTGTTCTTTTCTTCTATACCATTCAATAACTGTTCCAAACTATATTCATCCGGAACTAAAACTTCCCGCGCTTTACTGCCCTCAAAGGGGCCCACGATCCCTGCAGCTTCCAGCTGATCTATAAGTCTGCCCGCCCGGTTATAGCCTAGTTTCAACTTACGCTGGATCAATGAAGTGCTCCCTTGTTGGTGTAATACGATTAAACGGGCCGCCTCCTCAAACATCACATCGCGCTCCGCCAAATCTACGTCGCTGACACTGTCGCCGGATTCATCTCCAACAAACTCAGGTAACAAGTAAGCCGAGTCGTACCCTTTTTGTTCGCCTACAAAGTTACAGATTTCCTCTACTTCAGAACTATCCACAAAAGCACATTGCAGTCGTATAATATCGTTATTCTGCGACAATAACATATCACCCATTCCCACTAATTGTTCCGCTCCACCGGTATCCAGTATGGTTCTGCTGTCAACTTTAGAGGTTACCCGGTAGGATAATCTGGTGGGGAAATTAGCTTTGATTAGACCGGTAATGACGTTCACGCTTGGTCTTTGGGTAGCTACCACCAAATGGATACCTATGGCCCGCGCCAATTGAGCCAAACGGGCAATAGGCTGTTCTACCTCTTTGCCCGCCACCATCATTAGATCCGACAACTCGTCCACAACCAACACGATATAGGGTAGAAAACGGTGGCCTTTGGTGGGCAGCAATTTCCTTTTTACGAATTTGGCGTTGTATTCTTTCAAATTCCGGCACCCCGCATCTTTCAACAGGTCATAACGAGCATCCATTTCTATACAAAGTGAGTTTAAAGTATAGATCACCGTTTTGGTCTCCGTTATGATAGCGTCTTCTCCGTTAGGCAGTTTGGCCAGAAAGTGCCTTTCGAGCTTGTTGAATAGGGATAGTTCCACCTTCTTGGGATCTACCAGTACAAACTTCAGTTGCGAAGGGTGCTTTTTGTAGATCAAGCTGGTGAGGAGCACGTTTAAACCCACTGATTTTCCTTGCCCGGTGGCACCTGCCATTAAAAGATGTGGCATCTTAGCGAGATCTGAAACATATACCTCGTTGGAAATGGTTTTTCCCCAAGCCACAGGTAATTCCATATCGCTCTTCAGGAACTTTTCCGTAGCCATAACCGAGCGCATGGATACCATTTCCCGATTTTTATTAGGAACCTCTATTCCAATGGTCCCTTTTCCGGGAATCGGGGCAATGATCCTGATTCCTAAGGCGGCCAGACTAAGCGCGATATCATCTTCCAGGTTCTTAATTTTTGAGATCTTAACACCTGCCTCAGGCACAATTTCGTAGAGGGTCACAGTTGGTCCTATAGTCGCCTTTATACTACTGATACCGATCTTGAAATTAATTAGTGTTTCAATAATTCGGTCTTTTTTCTGTTCCAGCTCTTCCTTGCTCACTTGCACTTTTTCAGAAAGATGTTCACTGAGCAGGTCCAAATGAGGGTATTGATAACGAGGCAGGTCCAGGGTAGGGTCGTAATTTTCAACTGCCTCCGCGGTTAGTTCAGGGGTACTGTCTTCTACCACGTCCAGCTGCAACTCAGATGCTGGATCATCGGTTGCCGTCGGCTCCGCAGCTACCGGCGGCAAGTCCATATCAAGTGCCAACTCCTTAGGCTCCGGCATAGGATCTTTTTCGGAGGTCTCGGATTCTCCATTTTCCATATTCCAACTTGCGCCTTCATTTTTTGCCTGGGCCTCTGCCAGGATCTCGTCTCTGTCTGTATAAATGTCGAGTGGCTCTTCCTCAACTTCTAAAGGCACATCCTGGTCCAGCTCCAATTGAGGAGAGGATTGAGTGGAACGGCTTTTTTTTGGTGATTTATTGACTGTGGAAAAACCGGACCACACCGAAGTGATGTTGAAGGAATAGATAGCGAATACCAGTAGGCCTATTAGCAATACCAAATAGGTACCCCATCCGAATAAGCCGTCCATTACCAAAGCTAATTCATAACCCAATCCCCCACTTAAATAGCCCATGCCGCCAAAGTTGTATTGAATGAACAAGTACCCAAGTAACAGTCCCAGCCAGAACACAATGAACAGGCTGAATTTGAGAGTTGGTCCCCATGGCAGCAGGTTCTTGTTAAAAACTATGCGGGCGCCAACCAGAAATATCATCAAAGGGATCACGAATGCAGAAATGCCAAACCAGCGGTAAATGAATACATAACCTCCTACCGCTCCCAACAAACCCAGCCAGTTCTGGACCTGAGGCCCTACAGTTTTCAAACCCGCCCAGTTCAATTCAACACTCCCGATCAAACTTTGGTCCGCTTTCCCGGTGAACAGGAATGAGATAAAAGAAACAAACAGGAATAGAGACAAACCCATCAGCAGAAAGCCAAAAGCCAGGTGAAATCTGCGATCCTTAAAAAATATCGGATTTTGACGCTTAGTCTTCCTTTTTGAGGTTTTTTTTGGGCTTACTTTTTTCTTATAGGTATTTCGGGCCATAAATTAAGGTACATCAACACTTTGATGACGCTGATATGTGTGTATTTATTATTTGTAAATAAACAAAGCTAGCAAATTTCTCTGCAATAGCGCAGGTTTTAAGGTGATTTGGAAGTAGCCAATTGAAGTCCTTTATTTAGCCGTTTTACCATCAAGGGGCCTTCATAAATGAAACCGGTATACACCTGGACTAAGCAGGCACCTGCTTGTAGTTTTTCCCAAGCATCCTGAACAGTGAAAACACCTCCTACCCCAATTATGGGAATGGAGCCGTGCGATTTATGGCTTAAGTATCTGATTACCTCTGTCGACATGTCCTTGAGTGGAGCACCACTCAGCCCCCCTTGCCCTGCCTTCTGTACGGTATTGGGGTCAGAATTCAAACCGGACCTTTCCACTGTGGTATTAGTGGCCACAATTCCCGCGGTACCGGAGGACTGCACTATTTCGATGATATCATCAAGCTGCCCATGGGTCAAATCAGGTGCGATCTTTAAAAGTATGGGCTTCGGATGTTCCTGACGCCCATTCCGATCCTGTAAGGCATTTAATAAATGTAATAGGGGTTCTTTTTCCTGCAATTCACGCAAACCTGGCGTGTTGGGTGAACTGACATTAACTACAAAGTAGTCTACCCAGGGGAATAACTGGTCGAAACATTTGATATAGTCTTCAACAGCCTGATGGTTAGGGGTTATTTTGTTTTTACCGATATTTCCTCCGATGATCACGCTCGATTTCCGCTTTTTCAATCTCTCCGCCGCGGCCTCCATACCTCGGTTGTTAAATCCCATACGATTAATCAATCCCTGATCGGCAGGCAATCTGAATAATCGGGGCTGGGGATTTCCGACTTGGGGCCTGGGGGTTACCGTACCGATCTCCACAAAACCAAAACCCATATCCGCCAGGGGATCTATGAGCATGGCGTCTTTGTCAAATCCTGCAGCTATGCCTATGGGGTTGGGAAATTCCAGTCCGAATACCGTTCTAGCTAAGTCGGGGTGTGAATATCCACACCAGGCCCTTACCAGAGCCGATACTCCAGGTATCCGGTAAAACATCCTCGTCAAGGAAAACGTAACATGATGAGCAGTCTCTGCCGGCAAAAGGAATAGTAAAGTTCGAATCAGATATTTATACACAAAGGGAAATTTGCGCAAATATAGCCATTAAAGGGTCACTCACCTAAAAATGGACTTATTATGCCCGGCGATTGTGAAGCACCTTATTATATATTAATTTAGGATATGGAGCTGATTGACTGGTTGTTCCTGGTTTTCACTATTAGCTGCATGCTACTAGTGGTTTGGGGGTTAATGCGCAACGGATTGCCCCTGAAAAAATTTATACTGACACTGGTAGCCTGGGCGGCCATTTCCGCTGCCCTTAGTCTAAGCGGCTTTTTAAGTGATTTCTCTACATTCCCTCCCCGCATGATGATTGTACTGCTAGTGCCTTTGCTGGTAGTGTTGTTTTTTACATTTTCATCCCGATCCGATATTTACTTAAAGAAAATCCCGGCGGCATGGATTGTGTTAATGCAAAGCTTTCGGGTGGTAGTTGAATTATTCCTATGGTGGGCATTCCTGGATGAGTTGCTACCCCGTCAGATGACCTTTGAAGGCCGAAACTTTGATGTATTGGCGGGCCTTACAGCACCTATAGTAGCTCTTTTATGGCTGGGTTACCATCGCCGTAAACCTATTTTGGTTATTATTTGGAATGTGCTGGGGCTGGTTTTGTTATTCAATATCGTGATTATCGCCCTGCTATCTATGCCCACACCGGCACGTTTCTTCATGAATGAGCCTGCCAACACTTTGGTAGCCACTTTTCCCTGGGTATGGTTGCCCGCTCTTTTGGTCATATTGGCATTAGCGCTCCACTTGCTATCTATAAAGCAAATGCTAATGGAATTACAGAGAAGAAAGATACCTGCAGGTTTAGAGACTGGGGATTTGTAGCATTACAGTGGTCCCTTTGTTCACCTTGGAAAGGATCTTAACGGTACCCTTTAATTTTTCCACTGTTTCCTTTACGATATAAAGACCCAGGCCTGAGCCGTGATTGGTATCGGTAGCCCTGTAAAACATCCTAAAAACATTGCTTAGGTGCTCTTTGGAAATGCCGATGCCGTTGTCCTCTATGGAGATATAGGCATATTTGGGCTTGATCGTGACGTCAACTTTTACTTCAGGTTTTTTGCCATTGTGATAGCGGATGGCATTGGAGATAAGGTTATTGAACACCACTTTTAATCGGCTGTCGTCGGAATAAAAGGGCTTTTGTTGGACCACATTGACTACTTTGCTAACCTCTTGGTGGTCTATGTACTGCAATTGATCAAAAATATCCGTGATCATTTCTTCGAATAATATCTCGTTACGGTTAAGATCAAGCCTGGAATTTCGGGAAAGATTTAAAATGTCTTTGATGAACAGATCCTGCTGGGTTACGCTTTTCGACATCATATCCAGATACTTCTGAAGCATTTTTCGATCTTTTTCACACTTAGCTAGGTTTAACAACCCTAAAACCGAGCTAATAGGAGCCCGCAAATCATGAGAAACACTATAAACAAAGCTGTCCAATTCCTGATTGGTCTTGCGAAGCTGCTTGTTGGTAACCTTGGTGTTTTGTTCAGCTGTCTTGCGGATGCGTATTTCTTCATGAAGTTCCTTGGTGCGTTCCGCTACTGTAGCTTCTAATCTTTCGTTGAACAACTCCACCGACTTCTGGGCTTCTTGCCTTTCCTGAACCGTGGTGGTCAATACTATGGTACTAATACAAAATACTCCAATAAATATTTGCAGCATTAACAGGCTGTGGTGATCCGATTCCATTACAAAGGGGCCTCTACCCTCCAAGGTAAACACCACCGACAACAATGAAACCAGTAATATTCCAGAAATCGATAGTTGCAGGTTGAAACGGAAGGCCAACCATAAGAAAAAAGGGATCACCAGATATGGAAACGACTTTCCGATAATGGGGCTAAAGTACGGAACAGTGGAAAGCACCAATACCGAAATTAAGCAAAGAGCAAATACCGTCACCTCCATGGCAATGGGCCGGTTCCACTGGAAAATGAAACGTCTGGACCAGGATAGGATGAAAGGGGTAAACAACAAAATACCCACCATATCGGCCAATACCCATAGCAGCCAACTTAACAACACATGAGCCTGTAACTGATCGGTAACCCCCAGAAATAGAGTTCCCATGGTAGCTCCGGCCAATCCCGTTACCAGGGCAATTCCTATGAATTTAAAAGTATCACCGGCTCGCTGAAAAAGGTCTTTCTCATTGAAAAATTCTCTCAGTAAACCATAACCCAGCATCACTTCCATGGTGGACCCCACTGCTAATAGCACACTTCCCAGGACTCCCGACCAAGTTAGGTCGCCGTTAAAAGCATAAAATGACCATGCTTGCCCTACAAAAGATCCCGTTATGATGGCCGGCCATATGCTCTTGCCGTACATGAACATCATAGCCAGACCAATACCCGTTGCTGGCAATATGGCGGTAGCCTGTATATCCCGGAAAGCCAGTAAGCTGCCGCCATATACAGCTGCGAAATAGATCAATGCCAATACCAATACACGTTGGTCATTGCGGTCTAGGTGCAAAGGGATAGATTTCATGCTTGGTTGAAAGGCTCTGGACGAGCCTAGGTCAGTTATTGGGATAGTAAAAATACAAGTTATTGTGCTGCCAAAAAGTGTTGAACCTCCCGATTTCTTACACCTGTAAGGTACTTCTGGTTTGCGAAGGGTTAGACCAAATAGACTCTATGTTTTTGTTTATCAATTAGTTACCTTTTCTTCAAGGTATTCATTTACCATATTTTCAAGAATTGGCAGGGTAACTGTGCCCTGTGATAAAATTAGGTCGTGAAATTCACGAATATCGAAATCCTCACCCAGCTGCTGTTCGCACAATTCCCTTAACTCTTTTATTTTAAGTTCACCCATTTTATAGGCGAGTGCCTGCCCAGGCCAACTTATATAGCGATCCGTTTCAGTAGTAATTTCGTGGTAGGATAAAGCGGTATGCTGCAACATATAATCTCGCACCTGGTCCCTGGTCCACCCAAATGCATGGATTCCGGTATCTACTACCAAGCGGCAAGCTCGCCACATTTCGTAGGTAAGTCGACCAAAATTAGCGTAGGGATCTTCGTAAATCTCCATTTCCTGGCCCAAAAATTCGCAATAGAGCCCCCATCCTTCCCCGAACGCTGATATGTACAGGTTCTTTCGAAATGCCGAAAAACCCTCCAGTTCCTGGGTCAAGGCAGATTGAAGATGATGTCCCGGTACTGCCTCATGCAATGTAAGGGCAGGTAATACGTACAAAGGCCTACTGCTTAGGTTATAGGTATTGACCCAATAGTATCCCGGCAGGGTACTGTGTATGTCAGCCGATATATAGCGCCCACCGGTATATTTCGGGGCCAGATGTTCTGGAACCGGGGCCACACCATAGGGTTGCCTGGGTAATTTCCCAAACAGCTTTGGTAAAGCAGCATCGGCTTTTTTGGATAGAAAAGCAGCATATTGCATTAATTCCTGAGGTTCCCGGGCATAAAATTTAGGATCTGATCGCAAATAATTGATAAAAGCCTGTAGGTCTCCTTCGAAGCCTACCTGGCCAATGATCTCTTGCATTTCCCTTTTGATGCGTGCCACCTCCTGCAGTCCTATATCGTGGATCTCCTGAGCGTTCAGGCCCAAAGTGGTAAAATGCTCAATACGTTGCTGATAAAAAGCCTGACCCTCGGGCAACTCGGAGGCCCCGACGCTGTTTCGTGTTTGAGGAATATATTCTCCCTCCATAAAATCGGAAAAGTTGCTGTACCCTTGGATGACTTGTTTAACCGCGGAAGTGGCTTGAGTCAGTAAATCAAGGGAATCGGATGGTGATAAGCCCAATTGAAGCTCCAGGAATGGCTTAAAAAATTGACTTTTTGTAACATCTTCTACTATGTGTGTGCGATAAGTAACCTCGTAACCCTCAAAAATGACTTGTGGTTGGGTCATGCTCCCAGCCAGGCCAGCTCTCATCAGCTCAATATGCTGTTGTACATACTCCGGAAATTGATTCAATCTCTGCAGGTAGTTGTAGTAATCCTGTTTTGTTTTGAAGGGTGTACTACTGGGCAAGAAGGCAAATGCAATATGAAATCCTGCATCGGCTAGCAACGGGATCTGGTAACGCTTGAAATTGACCTCAGCAGAAAGATCGGACAGGTGGTATCGTATCAGCTCGTACTCTAGGCGATCTTCCTGGGTCAGATCTTGGGGATTCCATTCATCCAGTACGTGCAGTAAGGAGTCGTAAACTGTCCCCCGCCTTTGAAAATCCTCTTCCTTAAAGGAGCCCAATTGATCATTGTAGGTATTAACACCAACTTGAGTGGCAAACATAGGGTATTCGCGTAGTTCGTATTCCCAAAAAAAATCCACCAGTTCATCAACCGAAATTTCCTTAACATCCGTCTTATGGGCAGGATCAGCGCAGGACAGAATACACAGGAGTATCCACAGATATCTCATAACCATAATTTTTTGAATTGCTGGTTTAAATTATCATTTGGAGGGTGGATTTCCTAAAACAATTTATTACATGACTACTCGGATAACCACTGCGACCGCGCAAGACTGCGAAGTATGGGTGTCAATGGCGCAAAAACTCTGGCCGGATGCCAAACCCTCTGAATTGTCAAAGGAGTTTTTAGATACTCAAAGTAAATTCGGATAAGTGCCTATTTATAGCTTGGGAAGATTCTATTGCTCAAGGATTCATTCTCATGTCTCAAAGAAACGAGTTCGTGGAAGGAGCCACCCAATATCCCATTGGGTACATCGAAGGTATATATGTATCGCCCGATTACCGTTACGACCATGTGGGGTCGGAATTGGTTAAACAAGGGGAAATCTGGTGCCTGGAATCGGGGTGTGCAGAAATTGCTTCAGATGCGGAGATCTTCAATTACGGAAGCCACATTTTTCACTCCAAACTTGGATTTAAGGAAATTAATCGCATCGTTTGCTTTGCCAAAAAACTGAACTTAATAGATCCGAATTAAAGCTTATATTTACCGGTACCACCGATATCATTGCTCCAAATGGCGAACCGGGAAAATGTTTTGTATATGCCAGAAGATAGGGCTCAGCGTTGGGCTCAGGAACTTTATGGTATCAGCGGGCATCTAAAGCCTTTGGTCAGCTACCACGATATAAACTTTCAGTTGGAGCAGGAGAATGGCCAGAAGTTTATCATGAAGTTGGCGGCTTCCCACACCCCTTGGGAGCTCCTTGAGGCCCAGGACAAGATTCTGAGGCATCTGCTAGAATTCAGTAACCAAGCCCACAAATTTCCCAAACCGATACCGTCATTAAGCGGTGAAAATTTGCAAAAAGTAGCATACGGTGGTCATCATAGATGCCTAAGACTGCTCAGTTACTTAGAGGGTAAGTTCTTAAACGAGGTGGAGCACTCTCCCCAGCTAATGGACAATCTGGGAATGCTTTTAGGCTCTACCGATCTGTGCTTGTCGGAACTGAATATCCCGGCAATCTCAGCAAACCGGACTCCCTGGGACCTGCAGCACGTATTGCTTTGCCATCCGAAACTTGACGCTATTGTGGATCCTCACTATCGCCGATTAGCATATTATTTTTTACAACAGTTCGAATATCAGGTCATACCTCGACAACATGAACTCCGCCAAAGTATTATTCACGGTGATGCCAACGACCAAAATATATTGGTGAAAGACAAGGAAATATGTGGGCTCATCGATTTCGGTGACGCCTGTCACACCTATTTAATAAATGAGCTGGCCATTGCTTTACCTTATGTAATGATGCATAAAGCCAGTCCCCTGGAAATTGCCGGTCAAGTGGTAAAAGGGTATCACCAGCAACTACCCTTGCACCCTCAGGAATTGGAAGTGTTGTACTATTTGATCAACGCCCGCTTGTCGTTGAGTTTGATCATGTCTTCATGGGGTATCAAAGCCGATCCTCAAAACCAATACCTGGTCTTACACCAACAGCCGGTTAAGGACTTGATGGATACTATGCTGGCCCTAAACCCGCTGGAATTCGAAAACAAAATGAAATCGGTCTGCGACCTACCGGTAAAAATCAGTACTTCGGCCTCAGAAATGCTGACGGCCCGCCAAAAACACATCAATAGCAACTTGAGTATCAGTTATCGGAATCCCCTGAGGATCTATAAGGGTGCCATGCAGTATCTGTACGAACGCGACGGCCGAACGCTACTGGACGGAGTTAACAATATTTGTCATGTGGGACATTGTCATCCCAGAGTAGTGGAAGCCGCTGGTCGGCAAGCCAGCCAATTGAATACTAATACACGCTATTTGTATAGCCAGTTAAATGATTATGCCGCCCGATTATGTGAAACGCTCCCAGAGCCCTTGTCAGTGGTCTTTTTTGTAAATAGTGGCAGCGAAGCCAACGATTTGGCCCTGAGAATGGCCCGCACCCACAGGAGAGCCCAGGACGTAGTGGTATTAGGAGGAGCTTATCATGGAAACAGTACCGCCACCATCGAGGTTAGTCCCTACAAGTATAATAGTCAGGGTGGCCCCGGTAGGCCCAGCTTTATTCATGAGGCTGCCATGCCCGATCTGTTCCGGGGCAAGCACCGTTCGGCTGAACTCTACTTAAATGATTTCAAGTCCTTGTTGCAAAATCTATCCCAGCGCAACATTGATTTGGCTGCTTTTATTGCCGAATCCGTTTTGAGTTGCGGGGGTCAGATTGTGTTACCCCATGGATATCTACAGGAAGTTTATCAAATGGTACGAGACGCAGGCGGTCTGTGCATTGCGGACGAAGTTCAGGTAGGATTTGGACGGGTTGGAAGCCACTTTTGGGCGTTTCAAACTCAGCAGGTCATCCCTGATATTGTCACTATGGGTAAGCCAATGGGCAACGGACATCCACTAGCAGCAGTAGTCACCACGCCGGAAATTGCCTCCTCCTTCGATACCGGCATGGAATATTTTAATAGCTTTGGCGGTAATCCTGTGAGCTGCGAAATTGGCATGGCGGTTTTAGATATTTTAGAAGAAGAACAATTGTCACCACATGCACTAACGCTGGGCGAAAAGCTCCTGGGAGGCTGGAAGCAACTGCAGAAAGATTTTCCCGAAATTGGGGAAGTTCGGGGTTTGGGTTTATTTTTAGGGATAGAACTGATTAAACCGGGGTCCAGACCACAGCCCAATGCACCACTAGCCACCCGCTTGGTTGAAGCCATGCTGGGACATAGCATTTTGCTAAGCACAGATGGTCGCGATCACAATGTGATCAAATTTAAACCACCAATGGTTTTTACGGATGACAATGCCCAATACTTATTGGAAAGTTTTCAAACAAGCTTAACCCAAATTGCGAGATCCTAATTTGACCATTACATTTCTGGAGCCCGAAGAAACTTATCAGCTTCGACACCAGATCCTGCGACCGCATCAAACCATCGATGACTGCAAGTACCCTTTGGATTTTGAATCCAATACCTTTCATGTAGGGGCATTTGTGGAGGGAGCTTTGGTTTCGGTAGCTTCTTTTTTTAAGGAAAACCAGCCACACATTGCCGGCGATCACCACTATCGACTACGAGGTATGGCAACCTTAGTATCCCACCGTAACCAAAAGGCCGGAAGTAATCTGATTCACTTTGCTGAAGACTATCTCAGAAAAAAAGGGGCCAGCCACTGGTGGTGCAACGCCCGCACCAATGTCCAGGGTTATTATAGTCGATTCGGCATGCATATCGAAGGTGAGGTATTCGACATTCCCCCTATTGGGCCCCACATTTTGATGGTGAAAACCCTGTAAAAAATAGTGGCAAAATGCCTATGGTACTCCTACTTACAGATCCATAGAAATCACCCCCTTTAGGGGATAGTAGATTTATTTGCAGTGCCGTAGATCACTGCGAATGCCTCAATTCAAAAATTTTATTTCAATTCATAAGAATAATCCCTAATTTGTTCGAAGCTTGTTACAAAAAATCAATAGAAACATGATTTGAGTAACGGAAATGAAGTTATTATCAAACCCTACTATTATGAATCGAAAATTTACGCTACTCTTTTTGAGTTTGATGCTGTTAGGCATGACGGCTTGGGCTCAAAAATCGGTATCTGGAAAGGTTATCAGCGAGCAAAATGAGCCCCTAATCGGGGTAAACATTTTGGTTCAGGGTACCACCGTAGGAACCATCTCCGATATTGATGGAAATTATTCCTTACAGGTGCCCAGTGATGATGCCATTCTAGTTTACAGCTCCATTGGTTTTGTTACCCAGACCATTCGGGTGGGTAATCAAACCACTATTAATCTGACCTTGGCGGAGGATGTGGAGCAGCTACAAGAAGTTGTGGTATCCGCACTTGGATTTAAGCAACAAACAGATCAATTAGGATCCACGTTTTCCAAAGTGGAAACGGACGATATCCTGAGATCGGGTGAACCCACTTTACTCAACAGCTTAAGCGCTAAAGCTTCCAATGTACGGATTGCCAGAACCAACGGTGACCCGGGAGCGGGTAGTACCATCCGTATCCGGGGTGCCAACACCATTCTTGGCCCCAGTGATCCTCTGATTATCGTGGATGGTATCCCTATCAGCGGATCTACACTGTATGGAGGAGGTAACGATGTGACCGGCGGCCGAACCGGTGGTGTTTCCCAACAATCCCGTCTTAACGATTTGAACCCTTCGGATATTGAAAGTGTGCAGGTTCTAAAAGGAGCTTCTGCCGCTGCTCTTTGGGGTTCACGTGCTGCTAATGGGGTAATTGTAATTACTACCAAAAGTGGTAAAGAAGGAAAGTTGAACATCTCTTACAAGAGTACCTACTCCTTTGACAAAGTTCATGAAAGAATACCCATGCAGTCCGTATGGGGACAGGGCCGAAACGGGGCATACAGTCCCACTTTAGCAGAAGCATGGGGGGATTACATCCCGGATCGCACCGGAGGTGCCGATGAAGTGGACCAGACCGGACAATTCTTTGAAGCTGACGATGGAACACTTTATTATCCAATCGTTAACAAAAACTCACAGGAGACTTTTGTGGATTCCAACTGGGATGCCGTATTTCAAACCGGTACTTTCTGGCAAAACGACTTAAACTTTAGCGGTGGAAACGAAATGGCCACCTTCTTTTTCAGTCTGAGCAGACTAGATCAGGAGGGCATCATCCGGGAATCGGATTATGACCGTACTAATTTGAGGTTCAATGTAGATATGAACTTTACAGACTGGATCTCAGTCTCTACTAAAGCCGGATATGTTACTACTAATTCCAATCGTATTCAGCAGAGTTCCAATACTGCAGGTTTACTCCTAGGCTTACTGAGGACCCCACCAGATTTCGATATCCGGGATTACCGGGGAACTTACCATGATGGTAGCGGAGGAATATTTACCAACCGTCACCGTGCTTACAGGCGTTACCTGGGAGGATCTAGCTCCAACCCTATCTACAATAACCCCCTATGGACTATAAGGGAACAGATCGCAGAATCGGAACTTCAACGATTCACCATGTCGGCCCAAGTCAACATTGTACCTAACTCTTGGTTGTCTTTTATTCTAAGAGGAGGAGTTGATAACTATTCCGATGATCGTGCCTATTTATTCCCTATAGGTTCAGCCGGTGATCGAAATCCGGGAATCTTTGCGGAGGACCTGATCAGTGAAAATGAATTGAATTTCGATGCCATAGCCAAAGGTAATTTTGATCTAACGTCGGATATTTCCTTGCAAGCTACAGTGGGATGGAACATCAACGACCGCGAACGCCGGATCAATAACTCTCAATTGACTGGGTTCCTGGTGAACTCCAATAAGCAAACCACCAGTTTGAACAGTAGCAACGCTGCTACCGAGATAGGCAACTCTAAGCGTTTTATCCGCTCTAATCGCGGTTACGCGGTCTTGTCATTCGACTTGTTCGATCAACTGTTTGTGAACCTATCAGGAGGTCTGGAGGCCGCTTCCTCTATCAGCGGAACCTTCTTTTACCCGGCGGCTGATGCAGCCTGGCAGTTCACAGATATGATGGACCTCAGTGGATCGTTCATCTCCTTTGGTAAGTTACGGGTAGCCTGGGGTAGAGTGGGTGTACAGCCCATCCCTCACCGGGCACAAACTACCAGTGAAGGTGGGTTCTCCTATAGCACCTATAGTGATCCCTTGGATATTGCCCTGTTTGGCGGAGGTTTCCGTTTGAACGACGATTTGGGTAACCCCACTCTTGAGCCTGAGATAAAAACAGAATGGGAAATTGGTACGGATTTCAGATTGTTCGATGACAAGCTAACCCTGACCATGACCTACTATCAGAACAAGATCAAGGACATCCTGTTGGATCTGGATCTAACACCTTCCTTCGGATTCGATACTCAGTATGCCAATGCCGGAGACATGGAGAACAAAGGATTTGAGGCAGATATTGATTATACCTTCCTGCAAAAAGGAGATTGGACACTAGGCCTGTATGCCAACTTCGCCTCCAACAAGAATGAAGTAACCGACCTCTTTGGAACGGAGACTTTAAATTTGTCTCCGGGTGCTTCGGTTAGTTCAAGAGCTATTGTAGGCGAATCTTTAGGTGTTCTTTTTGGAACCGGTTCGCAAACCGATGCCAGTGGTAATTTTATCCTGGATGCCAACGGGTTCCCTCAACTCACTCCCAGCCCTATAGTATTGGGCGATCCCAATCCGGATTGGAGAGGAGGACTAGGGTTAAGAGCAGCCTGGAAAGGTTTTGCTTTGAACGTATTGTTTGAGCACTCTCAGGGAGGTCTCTACTCTCCTCGTACCCAATGGGTATTGAGAAGATTTGGAACTACTGCTGAAACAGCCAACCGCATAACGTTGGATCAGGATCTGGTTAACTTCGGAGGTGATGTTATTACTGCCGGTACTACCGTACGGGGTAATGTCACAGACTTTGGAGGTGGACCTGTGTTACTGGATGAGACTTGGTATCGAACAGGAATAGGAGGAGGATTTGGTGACAACCAGGCTTATAACTTCTCTGTAGAGGATGCTACTTTTACCAGACTGCGGGAATTATCTCTGAGTTATTCACTGACCAGCCAAGGATTCCGTGATAAGACCAAGTTAAGTGGCGTTACATTCACTGCCACTGGACGAAATCTGTTGTTATGGACAGATGTGGTAGGAGTTGATCCTGAAGTAAACCAGACAGGTGTGGGTAATGCCCTTGGTCTGGACTACTTCACCAACCCCAGTACAGAGTCTTTTGTGTTCTCTATTCAAATCAACTACTAGTAACTTCAAATGGAAATTATCATGCAAAAGATTATAAAATATATAGGCTTAGCCACCCTAATGGTATTCGTATCCTGTGAAGGAATAGTGGATGACATTAATGATAACCCTAATGAAGTGGTTATCGATGAGGTGGAACCTCAATTATTCCTGACCGGAGGCTATGGTTGGCTAACAGCGTAGCACAAGCCGGTCACTTGAACCGTATCTCCGGACTTTGGAGCGGCCAACTTATTGGATTTACTTCACTGTATTCCAACATTTACGGTTATTCCATAAGTACCGCGGAATCAGTATCTACTTGGAGCCGTATCTATATTGGCCTCATTAGCAATGTACGATATATTCGCACGGTAGCAACTGACGATCCTTTATTGACAGGGATCAGCAAAATCCTGGAAGCTCACGGTATCGGTAGCATTGCCGGTTTATGCGGGGATGTCCCCTATTCCGAGATAAATGATTCCGATGTGGACGACCCCATATTTGACAGTCAGATGACGGTATTGAATTCAGTCATCTCTCTTTTGGATGGAGCCATAGCAGATCTTGGAGGAGCCACCAGCCGTTCCCTTTCTGAGGACATCTACTTTGATGGGGACGCCGACAAATGGCGAGAGGCTGCTTACACCCTGATAAGCCCGTTACATGCTGATGATGCGCGACTATAGTGGCGCTTACACCGCAGCTAGTTCTGGGATCTCTTCCGCTGATGGATCTATGAAGTATACACCCAGAGGGGATGCCTCCATATCCGAAGGAGATAAAAACCTTTTCTGGACTATACTTGAAGGTTCTCGTACCGGTGATATTGGTACTGGTGACAGCCCTATGATGCAAATGCTGGATGCTTCTAGCGGCGTATATCGTGGCAATGCCAAAACTGATGAGACCGCTCGTTTCGGATACTACCGCATCGATCAGTCCGGTGGTTCCGTAAATGATGGGATCATTGAACAGTTCGAGCCTCATAACCTGGTTACTTACCAGGAGAACCTCTCTATTTTAGCAGAGGCGGGCACGCGCTCCGTTGATTTTACCACCGGTCTTGGACATCTTAACGAGTTAAGGCAATACCTCAATACGGGAGATTTCCTAAATGTTAATTATATCGGGCAGCCCTTCTTGTATGAGGACTACGTAGCTGCAGATTTCGCTGCCGGAGGTATGGAAAATATGGATAATATTGACGATACCCGAGCGTTGTTGCGTGAGATCATAGAAGAGCGCTACCTGACAGGGTTTGGCACTTTCATTCCATTCGACGATGCTCGTAGGGTAAGAGCCACCGATGCGGATTTAGTGGTACCCTTTCCACTTAACACCACTGCTGCTACCCAGCATCCGGAAAGAATGCCTTATTCGGACGACGAACTAAATGCCAACGCGAATGCCCCTGCAGACGATCCCGGCATTTTCGTTAAAACCGAAGTGAATCAATAGTTATTATCATTGAACATTTCAAAAACCCTGTAGTTTAGCTACAGGGTTTTTTTATATTTTAGGCCATGTCTGTACCTAAGATCGTAGTTTTGGATGGTCACGCCCTGAATCCTGGAGATCTGAGCTGGCAGCCCCTGCAAGCGCTTGGTGATGTACAAGTATACCCGCGAACAGAAACTCTCCAAGTGGTGGCGCGGTGCACCGGTGCCCAAATAGTGCTGACTAATAAAGGAGTTCTGGGCCAAGAACAATTGGTAAATTTGCCCGATCTGAAGTTCATCAGTGTAATGGCTACCGGGGTAAACGTGGTGGATCTGCAAAGTGCCCTTCAACAAGGTGTTGTGGTCAGCAACGTGGCTGGATATAGCACATACTCTGTGGCCCAGCATACCTGGGGTCTCATATTGGAATTAACTAATCGCATTGGTGCCCATAGCAGCGGTGTTGCCAGGGGTGAATGGAGCGGCAACCAAGACTGGAGTTTCTGGCACTACCCCCTACGTGAACTAAAAGATAAAACCCTGGGTATTATAGGCCTGGGGAATATTGGGAAGCAAGTAGCCCGGATTGGCCTGGCTATGGGCATGAGGGTGATCACGTATAACCATAAATTGAGTGGGAGTGGGAGTGTGAGTGTGAGTTTGAGGAGTGCGGAGGGTGGGAGTGGGAGTGTAAGTGTGAGTGTGAGGAGTGCGGAGGGTGAGGTGACACTGGTCAGTCTGGAGCAAGTATTCAAAGAAAGCGACATACTGACTTTGCATTGCCCCTTGACCCCAGACACCGAAAACCTGATCAACAAACAACGACTGAGCACCATGAAGCCCCAGGCCTTGCTCATCAACACTGCCCGGGGACCCTTAATCCATGAACAGGACTTAAAACAAGCATTGGAAAACCAGGTGATTTCGGGAGCCGCCCTGGACGTACTCAGCAAAGAACCTCCTCCTCTGGATCATCCACTGATAGGCCTCCCCAAATTGCCTTGTCACCCCACACCAAGCCTGGGCCAGTTGGGAATCCCGCAGCAGATTATTACATGAAACGGTCTTGAATGTGCAAGCATTTTCTAAATGGAAGTCCCCGAAATCTGGTTATGCCATGAACGAAGAACTGGAAATCCGGGTGGCTCAGTTAGGCGATTCTACGGACATTTACCAACTCTATCAACAGGTAGCTGATGATGCTCAAGGAATAATACGGGCTAAATCTGAGATCACTACGGAATACGTGCACGACTTTATTAGCAACAGCATGAACACGGGACTGATCCTGGTGCTCACCCTGAACCATCAAATAATCGGTGAAATACATGCATATCGCTATGGGATCGAAGCATTGAATCACAACTTAGGAGATTTAACCATCGTAATCCATCCCCGATATCAAGGCAAAGGGTTAGGGAAAAAGTTATTTGAAGCTTTCCTAAATCAAATAGAGCAATTTTTTCCGAACATCCTGCGGGTAGAACTGATCACCAGAGAGCAGAACCTCAAAACCAGGGCCTTCTACTCCAGCCTGGGTTTCAAAGAGGAAGGTCGGATGACTAATCGCATCCGTAACCATGATGGTAGAATGGAAACCCCGTTACAGATGGCATGGATGAATCCGGGCTTCAAAAGTTGATCCTCTCACTTTCCCAGGGGATTATGTGAGCCACCGGGATCTTTTCAGCAGGTTCAAACTCCTGCATGGCATTTATTAGGACCATACTCTTATACCGTGATAATTCCTTACTGGAAATTAACTTTTCTCCCACTAAACCTCGCTTCAGCAACCTTTCACGCTGCGTACCCGGTAAAAGCGGGTTAGCCGGCGTCCACCAATCGCGACCATCAAACAGAGCTACGTTGGTATAGCTGGTGTCAGTTATAAGATCATCGATACATATCAGGATTTCATCACAAGCACCTCTATGTGCATAAAGCTGTTCGATTTTTGTGCGATCCTGGTATTTTAGTTGATAATCAAAATATTCACAATTCACCATTTGTATAGATCTTATAGACTTCTTACGATAGTGAGCGAAAGTTGGCTCTCCCAGGCTCTTGCCATAGGGTAGACGGCATTTTACCACCCCAACTTGAAATTCTGGAGAAAGTTCTATTGGCTTTAGCTCAAGATCCGACACGGGATCATACAATTTCTGACGGGCCTGGTTCATACGCATTTGATGCGCCTCCAGATTAATCCATTCTCCATTCCTGATTTTTATGCTCTCAAATAATGGGTACATAGATTTTATCGATCATTTCCTGATATTCACTACGAACCTTACTATTTACCGTGATGCCTCCCCCACTTTTAAATAGAAGTCCCTGACCATTCTTTTCCACAAAGCGAATCATAACCCCGCTGTCAAAATTCTGTCCGTCAAATAGACCCACAATTCCCGTAAAAAATCTTCGCTTATGGCTCTCAATACCTTCAATCAGTTCCACAGTTCTTTTTTTAGGAGCGCCTGAAATAGACCCTGCTGGAATGAGCTCTTGCAGTAAAGTGCCCAATTGTTCAGGATAATCTGAGGAAAGTTTTCCAGTAATCTTGCTACTTACCTGCCATAAGTCCTCATGGGAAGTTTTTATGAGATCCAGGTATCGAAAACGGTCCACATGAATGTCAGTAGCTACCCTGCCCAAGTCATTTCTTATAAGATCCACAATGGTATAGTGTTCTTCCAGCTCTTTTTCATTATCCAACAACTTTTGACGAGCCCCTGGAATATTGTCGGACATAGTACCTTTCATAGGGTAAGAACTAATCAGGCCATCCTTAATCCGTACAAAGGTCTCCGGAGAAAAAACCACAAATTGGTCCTTAAACCATAGTTTATATTTGGCGTTGCTAAGTCGGTAAATATCAAGCAAGGACAGGTTGGTTTGCAAAGCACTGGTAAAAGTTAGATTCAGCAAGTAGCTATCACCCCTTCTTAAATGATGCTGAACCTTATTAAAAGCTCTCTGGTAATCCTTGTAAGCAGGAGCCTGGTAGTTCCATTGAAAACTTGAGGAATTGGGAAATTTACCCCTGTCATTGGACCGCCCATTGATCTCAAAGCGTAAATTTTGAGGTGATAAATCATCCAAAGGCCACACCAAAACCTGATCTCCTTTGAAATCGGTAATGCATAGGAAGGGGATTCTTTGTGCTCCCAGATCGTTTATGCGAGTGAAACCCTCCATAGATGTCATTGAAAAACGTAACTTTAGGTTTTCGAAGTTATCTAACTTGCGCGTTTTAATCATAGACAACTACGATTCTTTTACCTATAATCTGGTAGAAATGCTGCGGCTTCATCCACTGGATTATCGTATCTGCTTCAACGATCAAATTGAGGACAAGCATATGCGGTGGGCCGATAAAGTGCTGATCTCCCCAGGCCCCGGTTTACCCGAAGAATCCGGCCAATTAATGGATATCATTCGCGTACATCATAAAAATACCCCCATGCTGGGAATCTGCCTGGGACATCAAGCCATTGCCCAAGTCTTTGGCAGCCCCTTGCATCAAATGGAAAAACCAAAACACGGGAAAACTGTTAATGTGAAGGTGGTCTATGAGGACCCCATTGTAAAGGACTTACCACCGGCATTTCAGGTAGGTCTCTATCATAGTTGGACACTCCAAACAGACACTCTGGCTCCTTCTTTGAAAATGATTGCCCGCTACCGGGATCACCCTATGATCATCCGTCATCGGGAATATCCACTTTACGGGATACAATTCCACCCTGAGTCCTATGCGACACAGCCCGGGAATCAGTTAATTGGTAATTGGTTGTACCTTAACTAGCGATCACTACCGGCGACCCCCGGAAGATCTTGCGGTTCTCCTTGATGCCACCACACTGGCCCCAGGGGCTTCGCCTCCGGTGCTATTTGATCCAAGGTATTTCCATCATACAAACGACCGTTCATCATAACTTGATAGATGGAATTAGTATGGCGTATATTCTCCAGAGGGTTCTTGTCCAATACTACCAAGTCAGCAAGCTTACCGGTCTCAATAGATCCTAAATCCTCATCCAGACCGATAGCTTCAGCCCCCAGAATAGTGGCCATCTTCAGTGACTGGTGATGGTCCAAGCCCGCCGATTGCATGGCCCATAGCTCCCAGTGATAACCCAGCCCCTGTAGCTGTCCATGACTGCCTACCCCAGCGCGGCCACCGGCTTCAACCAGGTCTTTCACAAATACCGCCAGCTCCTTGAACACATGCTCCTCTTCCATAAACCAACCGCTGCCTCCACGGCTGCTGCCGCGGCGACGGCTTTTTTCATCCAATTCACGGTGCGGGGTCCAGTATCTGAGTTTAGGATCTTCATGAACCACTTCCGTGGCGTAAAAATAATTCTCGGCCCATGGCCCACCATAGGCCACCAGCATGGTCGGGGTATAGGCGGTTTTAGTTTCAGCCACCAACTGGATCACATCTTTGTATAAAGGGAATACCGGAAAACTGTGCTCATGACCGGGATAACCATCAATGATCTGGGTAAGGTTCAGCTTAAAGTTCAAAGCTCCTTCGGTGGTGGGCATCAACCCTTGCTCGCGGGCAGCCATAATGATCCACTGCCGTTGCTGGCGGTTACCAGCAACATACATTTTAATGGTTTTGGTGTCGTAATATTTGCTGTAGCGCTTTAATACGTTACGCGCATGTTCCAGGTCTTTGATCTGCTCACCATAAAATACCCCGGGACCGGTGGAATAAATGCGGGGACCCATTAATCGGCCGCTTCTTACCAGGTCGGCGTAGGTTAATACATCGGTGCGCGATGTCTGAGGGTCGCGAGTGGTGGTAACACCGTAGGCCAGATTGGCCATGTACAACCATATCTGAGATTTGTGAATACCCCATTCAGGCCACATATGCGCATGTGTATCTACAAATCCAGGCACTATGGTTTTGCCTTGCAGGTCAATTACTCGGGCCGATTCCGGAACGGATAAAGTACCTCCAGCGCCCACCGCTGCAATGCGGTTATTCTTAATATGTAGATCACCATTCTCAATTACCTGATCGCCGTTCATGGTGATAATACGAGCACCCTTCAACAGTATATCACCTTGAGGAATATCGCGATCCACCTGAAATAAGACTTCCTGCTCTTCGGCAATATATTTTATTTCCTTTAATGCCGCGAGACCAGCGCTGTCGTCTTCTGCCAGATTCTTACGAGCGGTCTTAACACTATCCTCCAAGGCCTTACTAGCCCGCAGGTCGTAACTAAAGAAAGCATTGCCCATAGACCAGTGTAATTTATTGCCGTCGGCCGACCAACTGGGAAACTGACCACCAATATCGGTTAGCTGCTTAAAGGGAAAGGGAGCAGCCTTTGGGCTTGATACGGAAACAGCTGGTACTTTTCCTCCCACATAGGGTACATTGACCAGGTACAAGTCGTTGTTAACCACTGCCAGGGCCCTATCTCCCCGGGGAGATCGCAAGACCAGGCGCGCTTCCATAGTTTTTCGGCACCCGGCACTTTTTTACCAGTTACTTTCAAATGATGTTTTTCATCAGTACCGTCGAAACGAATAGAGGTTAGGCCTTTTTCGCTTCCATATAGGTAAATACGATCTTCTCCTTGGATAAAATGTGGGTTTTGAACGTCCATAGGCAGGAGTAATAGTTACTACTCCCCCGCCGGTGGCCGGCAGGTAGGCAACTTTGGTATCCGGATGCCCTCTGAAGGTAGGCCCAATGGCGTCTCGGAAGTTTCTTGCGGAGGTCTCCATAAAAACCACTCTATTGCCATCCGGTGAAAATACCGGCTGCTGATAGAATGCCTGGGCGGTAGTAAGTTTGGTAACCCGGGCACGCCCTGAAGTGTTTACCGTATATAAATGACCTCCCTGATTTTGAGACCAGGTGGTAAATACTATTTTACTACCGTCTGGTGACCAGGCCGGCTGAGCTTCCGTTAGATCCATGTTGGTCAACCGGCGGGGCTGCCCCTGAGGAAAATCCATAACGTATAAACGATCCAGAATGGTCAGAGCCAGTTTGCTTCCGTCTGGCGAAGGCACCGCGTCCCTGATTTGGCGGGCCGTGAACTGGGGCGAATCGCTGATAGGGTAATCAAACTCTACCAGGGGCGCCACTTCTAGCTTGGTGGTTACCCTAAAGGGGATGTTGACTGCATTACCTCCTGCTACCGGCAACGACCAGATCTTCCCCCCGTAGCTCGCTAGTAATGACTTGGAGTCAGGGGTGAATGACATGCCCGGTAGTACATCGCGAGTTGCCCGTGATTCCTGATCATCATGCTGCACCGGATAGGCCAGCCATCGTTCATCACCGGTTTGTAAATCCCGAATTCTCAATCCGGTGTGCTCGTCGTGACGGGTTCCATATACCAGGTATTTACCATCTGGAGATAAGGTGGGTTGAAAGGCCGATCCATATCGCTGGGTCTTATTCTCTACTTTGCCAGTTTCCCGATCATAAACCGCTAGTTGATACTGAGGAAATACCGCATTGTATTGCCAGTCGCGATTGTTGCGTGAGAACCACAGATACCGGCTGTCCACCCCAAAAGCAAGCTCTACCATTTTGATAGGTTTGAGAGCCTTATTGTCTTTGGCTAACTGTACGCCTTTACCCCCGTCTCGATGGAACATCCAGATTTTATGAGTTCCGAATCGACCTTCCACTCTGGAAGCAAAGATGTAATCTCCTTCGGGCGACCACTCTGGTGATTGATATCGATGGTTCTTACCAGTAGTCACCTGCGTGGTGTCTTGCTTCTCCATATTGATGATCCACACGTTCTCACCGCCGTCGCGGTCGGAAATAAATACCAGGGATTTACCATCGGGGCTGTAATGCGGCTGACTGTCAAAGGCCATTCCCGTAGTAACCTGGGTGGCAGTCCCGCCCCCAATAGGAATGGTGTACAGATCTCCCAGAAAGTCAAAGACGATAGTCTGTCCATCTGGACTAACGTCCAATGAGATCCAGCTGCCTTCTTGAAGATCGATATCCAGAACACGGCCGGCCTCCAGCGGCAAAGGTTTTTTCAACTGTGCGCTGTCAACTTCAGGAGTGGGATCTTGAGCATGGCTCCAACTGACTGCCGAGCACAGCAATATGATGAGTGTTAATCTAGGAAGGTTCATGGCATCGAGTTCGGATTGGGATTTTTTTTAAATAAATATGAAAATCCCTTGGGTTGCAACCGTTTGCAGAAAATTGTCAATATGTTTTTAAAAGCTTAATCCTTATTTTTTGTATTTACGCCCCGGAAATGCTCCAACTTAACTTCCTGGAGTCCAATGCCGAATTAATAGTTAATGACAATTGGAGGGATGGGTTTACTATACCACCAAACGTTTGTATCCGTTCTAGTGAAACTGGGACTCGGGCCTCATGACTGGGGCTTCATAAAGAACCATTGAAGTTCAAAAATAGGGAACCTCTGATACTGCTGGGATATTTTGTGTTTATGGTATTGTTTAGCGTGGGCTTCCCGCACTAATTTGATCAGGCTTTGACCAGTTCAAAAATACTGATCTCCGGGTTAATGCCGATACGACCCGGCATACCTATGAACCCGTAGCCCCGGTTTACATACAGGAACTGAGAGCCTTCCTGGTACAGCCCGGCCCATTGCTTATAGAGGTATTGGGCAGGACTCCAAGCGAAATTACCCATTTCCACACCAAACTGGAATCCATGGGTATGTCCGGAAAAGGTGACGTCAATATCCGGGTAGTTTTGGATCTCGGCTTCCCAGTGACTGGGGTCATGAGAAAGTAGAAGCTTCACCGCTGCTTCTTCAGTTCCCTGATGAGTTTTGGCTAGTTCTCCATATTTTGAGAAGCGTTTGATGCCCCAATTTTCCACGCCCAGAATAGCCATCTGATCCTGACCGCTTTTTATGGTGGTATTTTCATTACAAAGCAGCTGCCATCCCAATTCCTTATGGATGGTCTTCATGTCCATTAGGTTTTGCCGTTTGGCCTGGGCCGAACTCCAAGCCCGGTAGTCACCATAATCGTGGTTACCTAAAACGGAATAAACCCCTAAGGGCGCTTTTACTTTATTAAAAATGTGAATGTAATCCTTGGCCTCTTTTGACTCCTGATTTACCAGGTCACCGGTAAAAAAGATCATATCCGTCTTTTCCTGCATCAACATGTCCACGCCGCCTTTAACCGCTTCATTGTTGAAGAAACTACCGGTATGTATATCTGAGATCTGGCCGATGGTGATGCCGTCAAATGAGGAAGGCAGATTGGGCAAGGCAATACGCCTTTTTCTTACTTGGTAATCATAAGCCCGGTTAATAATATTAAATCCCTTGACAGCGACCGGAAAAGTAGCAGCCATCACCGCTGCTCGATGTAAAAATTTCTTTCTGCTCATAGTTGGTGTTCCATATACATCTTTGGGCTGTGAAGGTGATGGGTTTTTAAATATATTCCCCAGCAAGGGATATACTCTAACCAGCAAACGATCCAAGACCAAATAAATTGCCAATAGGACCTGGAAAATATTGATTAAAGCAATAGAAGCGATTATCGACCTCCTGATGACCAAGGAGGAAATATGTAAGAATATCCCATCCAGAAACCAGAAACATGCCAAAACCCAAACCGATACCACCCAGTAAATAACTGATATAAGCTTCCTATGAGCAGTGTTCAGTGCTTTTAACTTCTGGTACAACAAATAAAACAGCACCACATCGAACAGCAGTAAACCTGTTATCAATAATACCTGTGAGTGCAATGATATCATTTCTAATTACCTATTGAAAGCCTGCGATTCAAGCCTTCTGTTAACAAATACATTACCGGAACTATCACCAAAGTTAAGAAAGTTGACACTGTCAAACCAAATATGATGGTCCAAGACATGGGTCCCCAGAATACTACATTGTCTCCACCAATGTAAAAATCGGAAGTGTATGACCCCATAAATTTCAGAAAATCGATATTTATTCCCACCGCCAGAGGGATTAACCCCAGGATGGTAGTGATGGCCGTTAGCAACACCGGTCTCAATCTGGTTTTGCCGGCGCTCACAATAGCCTCTATCATATCCGCCTTGGGTAATCGTCCGGTTATTCCCAACTTCTCCTTTAGTCTTTTCTTGCTTAACTCAATAAAGTCGATCAGTACAATGGCGTTGTTCACAACTATACCCGCCAGGGAAATGATACCAACCATACACATGATAATCACAAATTCCATATTGAAAATGACCAGTCCCAGAAATACCCCAATGGTGCTGAACAATACGGATGTCATGATGATAAACGGCGCGGAAACCTTGTTGAATTGAGAGACTATGATTAAAAAGATCAGGAAAACGGCCAGCATAAGGGCCTTACTTAAAAACGCCATTTCTTCCGCTTGCTTTTCCTGTTCACCTCCAAATTTGAATTCATAGCCAGCGGGCAACGTATAATCGGTCAATAATGTCTTGATGTCATCGTTGACATTAGTAGGGTTAAAACCGCTCAGTACATTACTGCTAAGGGTAACCACTCGCTTAAGTTCTTTGCGCTTAATAGAGCCAAATGTCGAACTCAGTTGGGCATCCGCTACCGAAGCAATGGGTACCTGGTAGATCACTCCGTTGGTTTGATCCCTGAAGGTGATGCTTTTATTCATCAAGGCATCAATATCGTATCGATAACGGTCGTCCAGTCGTAACTGGATCTCGTAATCGTCTTCACCCTGCTTGAATTTAGAAATCTCTTTGCCAAAAAGGGCAGTTCTGATCTCTGAAGCCACTGACATGGTGCTTAACCCGAATCGACGGGCTTTTTCCCGATCTATATCCACAATCAATTCCGGCTTGCCGGTTTCAAGGTCGGTACGCAGGCGTTCGATGCCTCCTATACCGGATTCCGTGATATACGCCTTCATTTTTTCGGAAATATCAATCAGGGTTTCATATTCGTCGCCCGTGATCTCGATACTGATGGCTTTACCCACCGGGGGTCCTGCCGCATCTTTATCAACCGCGATAGTAACACCGGGATATCCCTGCACCGCTTCCCGTATCTTGGTCATCACCTCTTTGGTATTGACCCCCTTCCGATAACGGAACTCTACGAAATTGACCATAACCCGGCTTTTGTTGGGGGTTTCCGCGGCGCTGACTGCCGTGGGGTCATTGGGATCGGCGGTGCCTTCTCCAACATTGGAAATAACCGATTCCACCATAAAATTGTAAGGCTCGATAACCTGGCGTACGTCTTTCTCGATCTTCTCCGTAAAGGTATTAGTGGTTTCAATGTCCGTACCCACTGGGAACTCTATAAAAACATTTACGTATTTGGGTTCGTTTTCAGGGAAGAACAACACTTCCGGTTGAAAAACTCCCATCATCCCTATAGAGAAAATCAAAGCCAGCACCGTTCCACCCAGGAAGGTATAAGGCCTGCGGCCACCAAGGGCAAAAGTCAACGTCCTCACATAGCGCTGCTCCAACCAGGGCAAAAAGGCTTTTTGAAACTTTTGCGACCAGGGGCTCAGGAAATAAATATTCAGCAAGGTGATCAGTACCACCACATTCAAAAGATTACCTATAACGATAAAGATCTTCTGGACAGAAGGCTCCACTATTGACTTTAGTGCAAAGCCTACCACAATAAATATGACGCCCAATACCACCATTACAATAGCTCGGGTCCATATTTTTTTCCATTGTGGTTCCTGGCTGCCTACTCTCATAAACTGGGAGATCAAAACGGGATTGATCACTAGCGCCACAAACAAGGATGAGCCTAATGTTATGATCAGGGTAACCGGTAATATGCCCATAAACTCACCTACCATGCCCGGCCAAAATACCATAGGAAGGAAAGCCGCTAAGGTGGTGGCTGTAGAAGCGATTACCGGCATGGCCACCTCACCTACTCCTTTTTTGGTGGCCTCTAAAGGTTTCATACCTTCTTCCATCAGGCGGTAAACATTTTCTACCACCACAATACCGTTATCCACCAACATTCCTAATGCCATTATCAATGAAAACAACACCATCATGTTGATGGTAATGCCAAATACGCTTAAAATATTGAAGGTAATAAACATGGAAAGCGGGATGGCGATACCTACGAAGATGGAATTGCGGGTACCCAGAAAGAACAACAGCACCAAAACCACCAAGATCACCCCAGAAATAATGTTGTTTTCCAGACTATTTACCATTTCTTCGGTTTGCACAGATTGATCATTGGTAATGACCACCTCTAAGCCTTCAGGGAATATTCCTGCCTTAGCTTTATCCAGAACCTGATGGACCTTTTCGGTGAGGATCAATAGATTCTCTCCACTGCGGCGGATCACGTCCACCATGACTACCTGGTTGTTACCTAAGCGCGCATAGCTTTCTTTTTCTTTATAGTCGAACTCTATTCGGGCAATGTCCCCTAGATAGATGATGCTCTGGTCCTCATTCTTAACCACAATTTGTTCCAACTGCCGTGGTTCATCAAACTCACCCAGTATCCTGATGGTGCGGCGCTGACCATTTGTTAACACGTTACCACCAGATATGGTGACATTCTCAGCGCTGATAGCATTTTCTATGTCCTCAAAACTAACCTGACGGGCTTCCATTTCATGGGGGTTAGCCATGATCTTAAGTTCTTTTTCATCAACACCCCGGATGTCTACCCGGCTGACTTCCGAGAATTTTTCAATTTCATCTTCCAGGTATTCTGCATAATCGTTCAGTTCTTCGGTGCTGAAGTCACCGGAGAGATTGATGTTGAACATGGGGAATTCTGAGAAGTTCATCTCAAACACGTCCGGATCCTGATCCAGGTCGGTGGGCAGCTCTGGTTTGGCTTTGTCAACGGCGTCCTTCACTTTTTGAAGTGCATCTTGTACATCTGTACCGGTAATAAACTCGATGATAATGGTGCTATAGTCCTGGACGGAGGTAGAGCGAATGTTATCGATCTCGTCAATAGTATTTATCTCCTTTTCCAATGGTCTGGTTATCAGGTTTTCCATATCCACCGGGGAGTTACCAGGATGGGCCGTTCCCACGTATATGGTGGGGATTTCCACTTCAGGGTAACTCTCTTTGGGTAAGTTGATGTAAGAGCTTATACCCAGGAACACGATCAATACCATCAGAACCATCACCGAAGTGCGATTATTCAATGCCAGGTTCGTTAAACCGAACTCCTTGTCTAATTTCGTTTTCGATTGCGCCATGGGCTTACAGAGTTTCTCGTTCGGCTAGCTGTACCAATCCACCGTCAGTCACCTCTCGATGTCCTTCCTTGATCAATACCGTCCCGGGTTCAATGCCTCCCAATACTTCTGTATGGGAGTTATAGGACCGCCCTACCTCGATGTGTAGCTTTTTGGCGGTGGACCCATCATCTCCATTCTCCAGTATGTAAACAAAATCCCCCTGATTATCTTGCTGGATAAGGCCACTGGGGATCACTATGCTTTCTTCCTGAAAGTAATCCCTGATCTTAAGAATAGCCACCAGATTGGGTTTGTAAGGGATGTTACTAGCAGGAAGATTCACCTCAATGGTGAAAGTTCGGTTTTGTTGATTGATTACCTGCCCCAGGGAGGCTACTACCGAGCTCAGCTCCGTATCAAAGGACGGAAAATACAACTCTACAGAGTCGCCAACCTGCAGGTTTCCTAAATACGACTCAGATACCTCCGCTTCCAAGTGCATCTCATCTAGACTTACAATCCGCAATAGGGGAAGGCCTGGCTGTGCCATCTCTCCCAATTTTGCCTGTACCTCATCTACCACTCCGGTAAATGGTGCGATAACCCGGTACTGCCTCAACTGTGATTCCGCTGTGGCCAACTGACGTTCCAGACTTTCCTTATTTGTTTTGGCCTCCAGATATTGAATTTCTGAACCGATATTCTGCTTCCAAAGTCGTTGGCGTTTTTCAAATACCGTAGTGGCTAAAGCCAATGATGTTTTAAGTTCCTCAATGGAATTGCGCAAAACTGTGGCATCCAAGGTCAATAGCTGCTGACCTTTTCTAACCTTTGTCCCCTCGCGCGTCAGTATAGCTTCTACCCTTCCCATGGCTTCGGCGCTGATCTGTACATTCTTACGGGAGTCAACCGAACCTCGCACCTCAAATTTATGCTCAAAAGGCTGAGGACTTAGGGTTATGGTAGAAACCAGGGTGTAAAGTCCGTTCCCATTGGTATAATCCGGGTCGGCCTCCTTTATTTCGGATTCCAGGGTTTGGATCTCCTGATTCAAAGTGGCCAATTCTGTTTTGAGCTGGTCTAACTGTGCTTTCTTTTGCTCCAGTGTCTCACTTTTATTACAGGCGATCAAAAGTATTAGGAAGAATAAATATTTCAGTTTCATTATCTTCAATTATTCCGATGTTGAATTGTTGTACAATAACCCTAAGGCTTTTTCTACGTCGACCTTCGCTATTAAAGCGTCGTACAGAGCGTTGAAGTAGTTTGTTTGGGCCTCCTTGAATGCTGAGTCCGCTTCCACCAATTCCAGGTTTGAGCCCACCCCTTCCTGGTATTTAATTCGGGTTGCTTCAAATACTTCTTGGGCTAACTTCATGTTTTCCTCCTGTGCCCGCAGGTATTCCAAGCTATTGGCATAGTCACCTTTGGCCTGGGCAAGCTCATAATCAATACTGTTTTTTAGGCGTATAAATTCGTTATCGATCTGCGCCAGTTGGATACGGTTTTGCTGAACCAGATAGCTTTTGCGGAGACCGTCGAATATGGGAATATTCAACCTTAGTCCGAATAACCCATAATCCAACCACCTGTCACTGAAGTCTGTGAATTCTGAGCGTTCGTTAGTAGCTACGTTGGCTCCCAGGGTAGCGAAAGCGCTGATAGTAGGAATGTATTTTACCTGGTTATTCTTCAGATCCAATTGTGCAAGTTCCCTGGTAGTTTGCAACTGACCAATTTCAATCCGGTGATTGTATTCAAATGTCTCAACTTCATATTCATTGTACTGGAAATCGATATCCTGAATACTCTCAGCCAGTTGCAATTCCTGACTGAGGGGCATTCCCATTTGAAATTTTAACAACAAGTAGGACAGCTCCAGCACCCTCTTTCCACGACTTAGGTTCACCTCCACATTGTTGAATTCCACCTGAATGCGGTTTACATCAATTTTTTCCACGAATCCATTGTCGTATAAAGCCTTGGTTTCCCGCAACAGCGAATCAAGTCGTTGATAGTTGGTTCTAGTGAGCTCCAGACCCACCTCATTTACCATCACTGTGTAGTAGGCTTTTGTGATCATTTCCGCTACGTCGACCTGGCTTTTAATATGGTCTTTCTCCGCTAGCAGCTTGAAGGTTTTAGCGGCTTTCAAGCCCACGAAATAAGATCCGTCAAACAACAATTGAGTGGCGGAGAGTGTAGCATTCCCATTGTATTTTTGGCTGAATGGTACTGCCACAAATTCGTCAAATCCGGCGTTGGGGTCGAATATTATGGAAGGCAAAAAAGCCTGTTGAATGCTAAAGTAGTTGGAGTACTCAAAGTCAGCATCGATCTGAGGCAGCCCGTCGGAGCGGGTTTCACCTATTTGTGCGGCTGCTGCGCGACGGTCCAGGTCGGTATTCCTCACAGTAGTTTGATTTTGCATGCCGTACTCCAAGCAGTCATCAAGACTGTAGACCAGGGGTGCTTGTGCCCAGGAGGTAGTAGAGATAAGAGCGGCCATTACCACAGCTCCTACCAATAATTTATTTTGAGTTAAGCTCAACATGCGCATGCTGATATTTTTTTAAAAGTTTTCGTCCTTTTTCAGAAACCAGTCCATTTAGGAAATGGTCGAACAGTTGAATCAATACATCTTTAAAGTCAAATCTCTGTCTGGGGTAAGCCCGGTTATTTAAGGCCATTTCAATCTGCTCCACCCGCAATACCGCCAGGATCCCAGGGTTAATGTCCTCTCTAAAATATCCTTCAGTCATTCCGCTCTTCAGAGTTTCTTCCAGGGAGCGGATATAAACCGCTTCCTTGGACTCCAAGTACAGGTTCCAGGCCTCAGGATGGTATTTTTGAAGGTCGTAGATCAAGGAAGGGTTGAGATCGCTCATTTTTTTTCTCATACAAAGCGACTCCTCAATCAGGGTCTCAATGGCGTTGGTAGTTTGGTCCTTGATACTTTGGATCTCTTCCCTTTCCTGCTCCAGGTGCATTTTGCTGACGGAAATCACCAGGTCATTTTTGTCCTGGAAATATTGATATATGGTCTTTTTGGAAATAGTCAGGTGCTTGGCTATATCATCCATAGTAATACTTTTGACCCCAAAGCGGGTAAAAAGCTCGTGACTGCCGTTGATTATCTTATCGGGTACACTCATACACTCAGGAAACTTTAATAATTTCCAAAGTTTCTAACGTGCTACTGCCGAAAAAGTTTGCCTTGAAGGAATATTTTATGGCTAAATCAAGTAAAAAACCAAGCCGGTAGTGATGACTACCAGAAAGTAGAAGAGTACCACATCCGCAGTAGTGAATTGACGTTCTATACCAAACATCTCCCGCAATGTGTTACTAAGCAGTCGTTTCATGTTTAAGTATCAGGCGCTTAAGATAGTAATTTGAATATACTTCGATTATCCCCCCAAATGGGTTATTTTCCCCTATTTAGACACGCACAATATCAGCAACACCAGGATCAAAATCAGTTGGATAATCTGAATCATCAAACCGTGATCTTCCATAGCCTTTTTTATAATAGCGGTTACTTTTTTCATGTTTTTATCTCTATTGATGCATAGAGTTCAAACCACATGCCAATAAGTTATAGCGCTAATAATCAGATATTTACATGATATTGTTCTTAAAAAGGTGTGTCATTTTCGAACACTTTGGTCTGATTTCGTTCCCTTTCCTCATATTTCAACCGTTTTCCACCTCCCCCGTCGAAATAACATAATGCTGATTACGGCATAAAGAGAAATACTTATCGCAATGGTAATGAATACACCTTGGGCACCCCAACCCCAAACTACTGCCACCATATAGGCGAAAGGCACTTGAAACAGCCAATAAGCTATCAGGCTGACCAGCGTGGGTGTACGGGTATCGCCGGCCCCATTGAAGGCTTGGTTGATTACCATACCGTAAGCAAAAAACACATAACCAAAACAAATATATCTTAGGCTCATGGAACCATATTTGACTACCTCAGGTTCCTGACTGAACAACATTACGATCTCACGGGCGAAATATCCGAAGAGTAAGGACACCACCAATAAAAACAACATGTTATACAGAGCACATCGCCAGGCAGAATCCTCCGCCCGTTGAGGTTGCTTGGCCCCCAGATTTTGTCCCACTAAGGTGGCTGCTGCCATGGACAGTCCCCAGGAGGGTAAAATTGTAAACATGATGATCCGAAAGGAAATAGTATATCCCGCAAATACGTCGGGACCGAATATATTTACAATGCGTGCCAGAAAGATCCAACTGGCCGAGCCGATCAAGTACTGAGATACTCCTCCAATAGAAACCTTAAATAAACGCCATAGCAAGGCGCTTTGCACCCTCATATTTTTGGAGGCAATTTTTATTACTCCACGGCCTCCGAATAATATGAATAATTGGAATACCACACCGGATCCTCTTCCCAGGTTGGTAGCCACTGCCGCCCCCTGAACTCCTAGTTCCGGGAAGGGGCCCCAACCAAAGATCAGACAGGGATCCAATATTAAATTAAGGCCATTGGCCAGCCACAAAGATCTCATGGCCAGTGCTGCATCACCGGCCCCGCGAAAGACTGCATTCAAAAGAAACAGAAACATTATGGTGATGTTACCCATGAACATGATCCGTGTATAGCCGGACCCTTTCTCAATAAGATTTTGGGAGCCCCCCATCAATGCCAATATGTCTTCTGCGAAAAACCCGCCTATCACCGCCACTACTAAAGCTACTATAGAAGCCAGCACCATGGCCTGAAAGGCGGCATCGGCAGCTTTTTTCGGTTTTCCCTCTCCGATACGCCGAGCAATCATACCGGTTGCGGCCATGCTCAGTCCAATGGCTACAGAATAAACCAACATCAGTACGGCCTCGGTCAAACCTACCGTAGCTACCGCATCTACGCTGACCTTAGCTACCCAGAAAACATCGGCTACTGCGAAAAGCGATTCCATGGCCATTTCCAGGATCATGGGAACAGACAACAAGAAAATGGCGCGGTTCAAATTTCCGGAAATAAAATCCTTTTCATCACCTCGTAAGGCGATTTTGAAAAGTGTCCACAAGCGTGAAAGGTAATGGGGTTGTTGGGAATTCATATGCTAATCAATTGAAAGAAATGAGAGATGGGATCTAAATGATCCTTACGCCGAATTTAGAATCGGCTGGTCGGGGTGGCCATATGTAGCACCGTGATTAGCATATTGGTAGTTTTTACGCCAATATAGGGAATAAGGTTGTGATAAACTCATTTTATATTCATACGGTGATGGTAAGATCAAAAATGAGGATAATCCTTTTATCTATTCTCCAAAAACCCGGAGGTAAGCTCCTCACTGACGGTCCACAGTTTAGCGGCCACTTGTGGATCATTGGAAATTGCTGAAGAGGTAGCGGGTTTTGAAAGGATAAAATAGGCACCGCTAATATGGCTCACCTCAGGAGAGCTGGCTAAATATATGGAGGTCCTAGCACCTTTTTTGACAGAAAGCATAAAGGGCTTACCCAAATTCCAAAGCCAGGCGATCCAACTACTGTTGTTACGGTTACCGATGCTGGTCCTCACTACTCCGGGATGCAAGGCATTGCAGGTAATACCTGTACCGGCCAGCTTTTTGGCCAATTCTTTGGTAAAAAGCACATTCCCCAATTTGGACTGGGAATAGGCCTTTAGTCCATCATAACCCTTGCTGCCATTAAGGTCATCAAAATCCATAGAGCCCCTCAAGTGTCCATTGGAACTTACGTTTATAACACGAGAGGATCCGGTTTGCTTCAAAATACCAAGCAAACGGCGGGTCAGCACATAAGGGGCCAGATAATTTACTGCCCATTGCGTTTCAAAGCCATCGACCGTTTCCTGGTAATCCGATAAGAATATGCCGGCATTGTTGATCAGCACATCCAACCGATCGAACCGCTGTAAAAATTTTTGCGACAGGTCCTTTACCTCTTTCAAAGAACGAAGATCTGCTATCATGGTGTGGATCCTGGAGTTTCCCGTCTTAGAGATGATCATCTCTTGAGCTTCTTTTACCTGGACAGCATTGCGCGCGCACATCACAATCTCAGCACCTTTTTGGGCTAAACCCAGGCAAGTATATAAACCAATACCGGTATTGGCACCGGTAATCAAACAAGTTTTACCTTCCATATTACTTACAGGAAAAATTGCTGTTAAAGGTAAATTAATCCCCTTGAAATCTTTCCAATTAAAATATTATTCTTTAACCTTAGCCATGATTTTTCCCATTGGCGATACCCAAGTCAAAGGCGGTTCCTTTCCATATATCTGTTATGGACTTCTGGCATTGAACATTCTGGTATTTCTTTATGAGTGGCAACTTCAATTGGGATCCGAAACCCGGATTAATGAATTCCTCACCACTTATGGAGCCATTCCTACTGAAATTTTGAATGGGGAAGATCTCGGCACCTTAATTACCAGCATGTTCCTTCATGGGGGATGGATGCATCTAATCGGCAATATGCTATTTTTATGGGTTTTTGCAGACAATATAGAAGCCACCATTGGGAATGTATCTTTCGTGGCTTTCTATCTGTTAGGTGGATTAGCCGCTTCAATGGCCCATGTATACTTTAATATGGACAGCACCATCCCCACCGTGGGAGCCAGCGGCGCAATCTCTGCAGTGTTGGGAGCTTACATGGTGATGTTTCCCAGGTCCAAGATTAAAGTTTTAGTGGTGCTTTTTTTTCGGAGCTTCCACATGTCGGCACTAGTGTTTTTAGGATTGTGGATCCTCCAGCAGCTGATAGCGGGATTTGGAAGTTTAGGCACCGCCGCAGAAAGTTCGGGAGTAGCCTGGTGGGCTCATATCGGAGGATTTGTTTTTGGACTAATGGCGGGTTTTTTCTTTAAATCTAAGGTAAGGTCGGGACCTCAATACTACTCTAGGTAAAAAATTTGTTCTAATTTTAAAACATCACTTTTTAAACGCATGCCATCATGAAAAATCTCAGTCTAGGTTTATTCGTTTTTTTAACCATTATCACTGCATGTGACAGTTATCAACCCAGTCAAATGCCGGTTTTGGAAGACTACGGCAACCAAGAATTAAAAGCCATTAACATTGCCACCCAAAAGTATCCCCGTACTTCCACTAATTTTTATAAAAAAGGTTTGATCCTTTGGAATTTAGGTCACCGGAAAGAAGCGCTGGCCAGTATATCCCGGGCCGTGCAGATGAATGATACTCAGGGAGAGTACCATCTTTTCCTGGCGCAAACCTATGTTGAAAACGACTCTGTGCAAGCGGCTTTCAAAGCCGCTAAGAAAGCCGAAAGTCTGGGTTTGGATACACTGGCACTAAATGTTCTGTTAGCGGACCTCTATCTTAAAGAACGGCAAAATCAAAATGCCCTGGAAAATATTGACAAGGCGTTGGCGAAAAATGGGGATGATCCTGCAAATCATTTAAGAAAAGGTAAGATCTTGCTAGCCATGGCCAATCCGGAACAGGCAGAGCAAAGCTTGTTGAAAAGCCTGGAGTTGGATAAAGACAATTCACCAGCCTCCAAAGCCTTGGCGGACATTTACCTACAACGAAAGGATTATGAAAATGCCTTGGTGTATATACAACAGAATCTGGCTAAAACACCCCATGACAACGACTTCCTGTATAAAAAAGGGGTAGCCCTCAGTCATACCGGCCAGGCTTCTCAGGCAATAGGACTTTTTCGCAAAGTAGTTATACAGGACCAAAACTACGTACCCGCTTTCAGTCAACTGGGCACTGTCTACTACCAGAAAAGACGTTATGATTCAGCCAGATATTTTGCCAATCAAGCTCTAAAGCTGGAGGCCAAGGACATTGATGCCATGCTGACGTTAGCCAGAGTGGCCGATCGGAAAAAGGGGTATTGGGTTGCCTTAAAACACTACGAGGATATTCTGGCTATCGATTCGACTTATGCTCCCGCAGTGGCCGAGCACAAAAAGCTTAAAGGCAAAATAGCCTGGTTACGGTATCTTGATAAAAACAAAAGTGGTGAGTAAATGGTGAGTTTACCTTAGGAGGGGGATACAGGCTTACCCGTCGGCTTGGAAAGCAAATACAGGAAAGCTAAAAGGCACATTAATCCTGACAGACCAAAGGCATAGGGAAATAATTCCCATTGGTTATTGTATATGGCGGCAGACAATAAAGCCCCGCTGCCGATTCCGATCTCCAACGCAATATACATGGTGGACATACCGCGACCGCGGTGATGCTGGGAGCTCAAATCGATAGTCCATGCGAATACCGTAGGGGAAGCAATACCACTGGAAAGTCCAAAAAGCACGGCCGCCGCGAAGAAGAATTCTTTAGTCGGGGAGATCCCGATCAGCACCATAGATAGCCCCAATCCCAAAGTAGCGATCCGCAACACCAGCACCCGTCCGAACTTGTCGGAGGTCCGACCGGCCACCAGTCTTACGAACAATGCGGCAATGGTATAAACGCTGAAGAAGTCACCACGGTTAGCAACTTTCAAATGATCGCTGAAATCCGGGATTATGGTAAGGATCGTACCGAATGAGAAGCCTGTTAACATCATAACCACAGAAGGTGCAATGACCCGGGGTTCGTAAACATCCTTATGGTTCACCTTCAATAATCCCAGTTTGAATCGCTGCGTTTCACTCAAGGTTTCCTTCATTCCGATCACCACCAGGGCCGATAGCAAGGCTGCCATGGAAGAGAAGTAGAACATGGTTTCGACGGAGTAATTGCTGGCTAACCGGGGTCCCAGCCAAGGCCCAATGGCAAAGCCTAGTGTGACAAAAAAGCCTAGAAATCCCATGGCTTCACCACGCCGCTCAAAAGGTATAAGGTCACCCACATATGCGGAAATCCCTGTTGGCTGGAATCCGGTGGAAAATCCATGTAGCAAGCGTATAAAAAAGAAGCCCCAGACTCCCGCAAAAATAGGATAAAGAAAACCGCATACTACACACACCAATGATCCGAAAATCATAACGGGGATCCTGCCAATAGTATCGGAAAGCTTGCCGCTAAATGGCCTGGATATGGCTGCGGTCAAGGTAAACAATGAAATGATCAAGCCTTTGTATTGCTCCCCTCCCAGCTCGGTAAGGTACGCTGGCAGTTCAGGGATTATCATATTGAAACTAGTGAAGAACAACACAGAGCTCAAACAAAGCAGCCAGAATTGTAACCCGTATACCTTACCCAGGGCCTTAATTGATCGCCACAACATGGCTGCTAAGGTAGCGAATGCCAGATCACATTGAAACTTGAGAAGCGTTTATTTAAACTTGATATTACTTGCTAATTGTCATATCTTCTCTTGCCAATTACAAGATAATGATCAGACGAACCTTTATTTCAAAATCAATAGCAGCCGGTACCGGTCTTATGTTTTCCAGGTCTTGGTTACCTGCATCAGACGTAACAGCACCTCACCGATTCAAACTGAAGTACGCTCCACATTTCGGTATGTTTAAGAATCATGCCGGGGACGATATTTTTGCCGAATTGCGTTTCATGCGAGAAGCAGGATTCACAGCATTAGAAGATAACGGACTTATGAAACGTTCTCCGGAAATCCAGGATCGACTGGGCACTCTGCTGAGCGAACTAAAGATGGAAATGGGTGTTTTTGTTATTGATGGAGGGGACAATTGGAAAACCTCATTGACCACTGGGAAGAGTGCATTTATCAACACTTTCGTCCGGGCTTGCGAACAGGCGGTGGAGGTGGCCGCTAAGGTTAAGGCCCGATGGATGACCGTGGTTCCCGGCTTTTACGACAGGTCACTACCCTTGGGAATCCAGACCAGTAATGTAATAGAAGCATTGCGCAGGGGAGCAGAAGTGTTGGAACCACATAACTTGGTGATGGTATTGGAGCCTTTGAGCGACACCCCGGAGTTGTTCTTGCGCACGGCGCATCAAACTTATATGATTTGTACGGCAGTTGACAGTCCAGCTTGCAAGATCCTTTACGATGTTTACCACATGCAACGAAACGAAGGACACCTGATCCCAAACATCGACCTTTGCTGGGATCATATCGCCTATTTTCAGGTCGGTGACAATCCCGGACGTAAGGAACCTACTTCCGGAGAGATCAATTATCGGAACATCTTTAAGCACTTATACAACAAAGAATATCAGGGTATCGTTGGAATGGAACACGGTAACGCTTTACCGGGTAAAGAAGGTGAATTGGCTCTTATTGAAGCTTACAAAGCCTCGGATGATTTTTAGGCAAAAACATCAGAAAATTATAGTTTTTCCGTCCGTTTAGTCCTATCATTGTGCACCTCCAGCTCGCCTGACTTTCTTAGTAATTCAATTCAATATGATTGAAAAACCTTTGACCTATGAGCAGGTCATTGCTATGGACTTGCCCAATATAATCGCGTATGCGGGACCGATTATGATTGGACTGGTTTTGGTGGAGTGGTTCATTAGCTGGCGCAGAAATCAAAACTTTTATGATGGCAAGGATACGGTGGCTGCCACCGTCGTTGGCATTGTGAATGTAATCCTGGGCGCTTTACTGAAGATCGTCACTTTCGGAATCGTACTACTGGTTTATAACCACATACCCTGGGCCATTCCTCATACCTGGTGGGCCTACCCTTTATGTTTGATCTGGATTGATTTTTGGCGCTACGTAGCACACCGTGTAGCTCATGAAAATCGATTTTGGTGGGCTACTCACGTCACCCATCACAGTTCTCCAAAATACAACCTGTCCGTATCCTTTCGCTTGGGATGGACCCAGTATATCAAGCTCATATTTTTTCTGCCGGTGATTGTTACAGGCTTCGACCCGATTATGTTCTTTATATGTCATCAAATTGAAGTACTTTATCAGTTTTGGATCCACACTGAATACATCACGAAGCTACCAAAACCTATCGAGTACATCTTTACCACCCCCTCCCATCACCGGGTTCACCACGCTACCAATGAGCGTTTTATTGATAAAAACTACGGGTCTACCTTTATCATATGGGATCGCATGTTCGGAACCTTTCAGCCCGAAGACGAAACACCGACTTATGGTATCACCAAAACTGTGGAAAAACCCTATAGCCCCATCTATCTCTGTTTTCACGAGTGGGCAGATCTGGTACGAGATGTAGTTAACACCAAAGGTTATCGAGAAAAGCTAAAGGTAACCTTCGGTCGGCCGAATGCTAAGAAGGATCCCCCCATGTAGGGGATAGTAGTTACTTTCCAAAAAAGGATTTCCTCAAATGGTCAATTGTTATTATTTTGATTGACCAAAATTATCTTTCACCACTTAATTCAATCGTTATGTCTTGTTTAGAAAATGCTCGAGAATTACAACAAATGATGGGCCAAGGTCAAACTATAGAAGCCTTCGAAAAATATTATCACGATGATGTAAAAGTCACCGAAGTTGCCACTGGCGAAGTCCGCCAAGGAAAGGAAGCGCAACGACAAGCCATTCAACAATGGTTTGGAATGGTTAAAGAGTTTCACGGCGGAGGTTGTGATTCCATATGTGCCGATGAGCAAAACAATGTTTCCACCGCTGAAACCTGGATGGATATTACTTTCCAGGATGGCAATCGGGTAAAAATGTCGGAAGTGGCCGTTCAGCATTGGCAGGATGGGCAAATTATTGATGAAAAATTCTATTACCACATGCCCAGCCAGGGATAATCAGATTTTCATCGAAGGATTGACAGGTTTCATCTAATATCAATTGACGAACCTGCATTCCACTACTATATTTATGGTATGAAGAGTCCGGCGGACTTTTCACCATAGCTGGTTGAGAAGGCTCAGAGCGTTTGCTACTGGGCCTTCCTTTTTTTTGCCTATTCAGTTTTTGGGGTCTACGATGCGGTGGCTTTCTGAGTCTGGGTTGGTATACGAGCCTTCAAATAATTCACCAGTACTGATGGGCTCCGGTCCCATAGCCTCTTCGTCTGATGGGATGCGTGCAATTACCTCCAATACAATGGGGACGGCCTGAGCAGCAATTCTTTGAACACTAGCCTGCATATCCTTAAAGCTGAAAGGCCTTACCCCTACCGCGGGATTGGCAATACTGCAAAGTGCGGCAAACCTGATTCCCAACTGCCGGGCATAAACAGTGCAAGTGGCTATGTTCTCGCTGGTAAGATCACCCCCCAAAATGCGCATGGCCCGTACTTCCGCGGCAGTTTCAAAGCGTTCAGGGTTATGCTGTACAAAGGTGGCCGAGGTGTAAAGTCTTCCCGAATATGAATCTTGCATTTTTTGGGCCTCCTCGATTAACAATTTGCGCAGAGAAGGGCTGTAGGGATGCGCATAGTTAGCAAAGATTCCCGTTCGTTCGATGCCAGCAAAAGTGAGGATGTTCTGAGGCCGGTTTACCTCCATTTCCATAAAATCGTCAATAACTACCAGATCGTCATAATCATAGTCGGTTCGAATTCCCCCTGAGCTAGCTCCTCCCAACACGTGGGTTACACCTAGTTGGTTAAGAGCCAACCAGGTTTTAACATGATGCAAGCCCTCCCTTTGACCGGGAAGCTTGGCCTGAGCCCCGTACATACGAATGTAATAGAACGGCACACCTTTGTACCGCATTTTATAAATAGGCGGGCTAGTTCCGGCTTTGGTTTCGACCGTCAACATACCCTCTTCCTCAACCTTTCCTTTCCCAAAATCAGCGGGCTCGCCGAAACTGGTGCCACCCACCACCGCAATGAACACGTTTTCATCTTGCGCTTGGATGGCGATCGTTGAACAGAACGTCAACAGTACAACAAATAACAGTTTTAGATTACGGGTGTTTGTAAATTTTTCCATCTTTCATAACAAAGGATACAGTTCTTAATAAGGAGACATCCTGGAAGATCCCCACCGGCACGGCTATAAGATCCGCCAGTAAGCCGGGTTTAATACTACCTAACATGTGGGAAAGCCCCAATATTTCTGCATTTCCTGAAGTGATTGCCCTGATAGCCTCCCGAGATTCCATGCCATAGTCCACCATCAATTCCAGTTCCCTAACATTCTCTCCGTGGTTATAAACTCCCACATCACCACCTGCTATAATTTCAACCCCCTGTTTTAGGGCCTGGTTAAAGACTTTCCTCTTTTGACTTATTCTTGCTGGTTCCGGCTCGATGTCTTTTTTCCAACCCCGGTATTGCAATATCGCATCTGCTGCCGCCAAAGTGGGGCACCAGGCAATTTCTTTTTCTACCATCAATTGCCAAACTTTCTCTGTCCCGCCGTCTCCATGTTCAATGGTTTGCACACCGGCCATTATTGCCCGCAGCATTCCCTCTTCGGTAGCAGCATGCGCCACTACCGGTCGTCCACTGCTATTGGCCACGGACACAATCAGGTCCAGCTCTTCTTGAGTAAAAGTGGGTTGGGCTTCACCTTGCGGCCCCCAACGGTAATCTGCATAAACTTTGATGATATCGGCTCCCTTGCCGATCTGATCCCTAACTACTCTTATCAACTCATCGCGACCGTCAGCAACTTCCGCTCCTACTGGCATTTGGTGGTCAGTAGCATAACCTTTGGGTCCATAGCTTCCAGTAGCCACAATAGCTTTGGTGGCAATAAGTAATCGCGGACCGGGTATAATGTCTTGTTCAATGGCTTGTTTCAAGCCCACATCAGCATAACCCGCACCTTCTGTACCCAGATCCCTAAAGGTGGTTACTCCCGCTAGCAGTGTCTTCTTAGCATGCACCGTGGCCCGGGCCACCCGCAGGGACTGAGACTCTGCGAGCACCTGTTGATTCCAGGGTTGCTGATCATAGGGATAGAGAAATAAATGACCATGACCTTCAATCATCCCCGGCATGAGTACCATTCCCGGCAGATCTATGCTTTCCACATGCTCTCCAATGGGAATTTCTTCTGGATTGCCCACTGCTTTAATTGTAGAGCCCGCAGTTAGTACTACCCAATTGTTGTGGACAGCTATACCGTCAAATACCTGCTGCGGCTTTAACAAATAGCTCTTTTCCTGCCCAGGTAAGGGTGTAGTGAACAGCCCTGAACCTAACAATCCAAGCAGCAGAGCGTAAATCGATCTCCATATCCGGGTCATTCCGGTTGATGTTCCGGGCGCAGCAAGTCATTAACCGTTTTCACCGGATTAAAAGTGATGGGTGGAACTTCCACAAAGATCGTGTTCCAGTGGGCCATGGCACCGTTCCACAAGCCCGGTAACTCCAGGGCTTTAAGTTCACGACCATCCTTGGACTTTTGACTAATAAAACCGGTCTCCGGGTCACGGTATTTAAGGAGATCGTACTTTTGCCCATGACGATCCATGGGGCTGCATATCAAATCTACTGGATTAAAATGAGTGGCATTTTGCGCCAATTCTTGTTGTTGGGCATTTTCCGGATCGATTTGAGAGGTTTCTACAATCTGTAATGAAGTTGTACCTTCCTTATCGGTCACCCAAAATGGTCCACCTCCGGGTTCTCCTTGATTTCTCACCATGCCACATACCCTCAGAGGTCTGTTGAGCATGTCTTTGAGATACTGATCCGTTACGGGCCCTTCAGGAGGTATCACGTTCAATTGCTCCTTCAAGAAAGTGATTGCTTCTTCCCTAACGCCTTCAGGATCCCCCTCCAGCCTGTTGACCAAGGAGAATAATTGCTCTTGCACTGATAGCAGCATACCGGCCAATGCCCTTTTATATCGATATGTCTGTGGTTTCAAATGATCCGGTACCACATTATCGATATTCTTGATAAAAATAACGTCGGCTGAAATATCATTAAGATTCTCCAACAAAGCGCCATGCCCACCGGGGCGGAATAACAAACTGCCATCAGGATTTCTAAAAGGCTGATTCTGCATATCCACCGCCACCGTATCGGTTGAGGATTTCTGTTCAGAATAAGATATACGATAGCTAACCTCAAACTCATCCTGCAATTCCGGAACCACGTCCTCCTCCTTCTTAATAAAATAGAGCCGGTGTTGTGGAGAAACCGTGAGGTGCAGCCGGGCACATCCGTCCCCTCCTATGCCGTAATGGGCCGCCTCTACCAGATGCTCCTCCATAGGTACTCTGGATCCTTTTGAATATCTGTGGAAGGCGAGCAAACCTTTGGGAAGAAATCCATAGTTCAAACCTTCCTCAGTTAATAGGCAACTGAGAATGGCTGAGTAGTCTTTAACCTCACTGAGTTTACGGAGTTTCTTACCTTGAGCCGAAACAGCTTTCTTCAAGTCCTTATAAAAGGCGAATTCTTTCAATCGCCGCATAGCCTCCACAGCTTTGGGATAAGCTTGGGAGTCATGAGGATTTTGTAAAAGTCCAAAAAGATCTTTAAACATTCTACTGGCTGCACCCGATGCTGGGACGAATTTTACAATTATCTTTCCGTTCAAATGTTCTTGATAATAATTAGTGTAATGGTCCGATTGTTCATCTGACAATCGAATAATGCCGCTACCAACAGAAGCTGCCCCTTTCAATTTTAAAAATGGAAATCCTCGTTTGAAACAATTTATCTGCTCAAGAACGTCATCTTCTGTGATTTCCTTCTGAGCTAATAAATTCAAATCGCTTTCTGAAAACATAGATGATTAGTGTATTTAATAATAGTATATTCCAATAGATTAAATGGAGAAGGTGCTTTGGGCTCCTTCCTGAAAAAGATACAATAAAATTTAAGCAGTTTACACTTTTTAAAATAGTTTTCAAGCACCACCATGGAAAAATTGACCCAACAATATCAGGCCATTGAAAAGGAGTTTTCCAAGCAGTCATCCGGCTGGAACCAACCACTTCCCCCTATGCTGGTGGAACTGGCCTATAGGTTACCTTTAAGTCCACAGGATGTGATTCTGGATGTAGCCGCCGGCAGCGGATTGGTGAGCCTGGCCCTCAGTGATAAGGTGAAGCATATTACTGCCCTGGATGCTACCCCGGAAATGATGGGACAGGGTAAAAATATGCTGGAAAACTTAGGCGTAGACAACATAACCTTTCGCAAAGGATACGCTGAATCAATTCCTTTTGACGACGGCACTTTTGACGTAGTGATCACACGTTTTTCGTTCCATCATTTTCTGGAACCGGGAGTTGCGTTTAAGGAGATGTGCCGAGTATGCAACAACGGGGGCTTGGTAGTGGTTATGGACCTTGTTTCCCCAGACGAACCAACAGTTGCCCTCACCTACAATTACTTGGAGCAACTTAGGGATACTACGCATACCAGGGCGCTAACCTTCACGGAACTAGAACAACTCTTTAAAGAAATGGATATTCAGGACCAATGGCTTTTGCAAAAGGAGATGGACTTGGAAGACTGGCTAAACTTCACCAACACTGCGGCCCCTGAAAGGTCACAAATCACCCAGCAACTAAGAGCCGAGTTAACCCACAAGACACCTACGGGTTTCTCTCCTTTCCTGAATGAGGATCGATTGAAATTTTTACATCAGATAGCCACCATAGTGGGCAAAAAGATCCCTTAATCTTCCATTATCCCCTTGAGCAATTTCTGGTCCATTTGTGCCAATGCCTGATCGGTACGGGTAACTGGCAAACGGCAACTTTTGTTTTGACAAACGTATATGGTGGTCTTCCCCTCCACTAATTTGTGCTCCAGTAACTCCAGAGAACCTTCTTGAGCTCCTCCCAAATAAATCACATTTGGCAGGTAATATTTATCGAACTCCCTACGTCGGGACCGCCAGTCATCACCCACAATAGCCACCTCGTACAAGGGCTGGGTGGTTTGATGCATTAACATGGCCCAATAACTGTAAAACACTGGTTGTGTGAGCATGGTAGATTGGATGTTGAGCAACATTTGCCTGGATAGCTGCAATAGATCCTCCTGGTACAAATAAGTCCCCAGCAAATAGAGGTTCAGGGCCATGGTGCTGTTACTGCTGGGAATCACATTGTCGGAGAGCTCCATTTTACGTGTCAACAAGTCCGGATCCTGATCGGAGGTATAAAAGAACATACCACTTTCTTGATCCTTAAAATGAACCATTACGTAATCCGTTAATGATTTTGCCTCCAACAACCATTGTTCCTCAAAAGTGGCTTCATACAATCCGATCAACGCCTGAATGGTATGGCTGTAGTCGTCCAAAAAGGCGTTTATGCTAGCCCTGTTATCCTTAAAATTACGATCCAGTCGACCGTCTTTTGATTTCATTTGCTTTAGCAGAAATTTGGCGTTCTTTAATGCTGCATCTAAAAACCTTTGCTCTCCCAATACCCTGTAGGCGTCCAAATAGCCGGTCACCATCAAGGCATTCCAGGAGGTTAAGACCTTATCGTCGAGTGCAGGGGGCACTCTCTTAGTCCTTTCTTTAAAGAGCTTCTCTCGAGCCTGCGACAGCTTTTCCCAAAACAACTGAGGTTCCAGGTGGTACTTGTCCATAACCGCCTGGGGCTTGCGGGTTGGCACCAAAATATTCTTACCATCTTCCCAATTGCCAATTTTGCTAACCGTATAATAATCCGCGAACAGATCCGCCTTGGGCCCCAGTACTTCACGCACCTCTTGGTCGGTCCAAACATAGAACTTACCTTCTTCACCCTCACTATCGGCGTCGTATGAAGAATAAAAAGCTCCCTGATCACTGGTCATCTCTCTGGCGATAAACTCCGTAGTTTCCAATACTACCTTCTTATAAAGCGGATCTCCGGTCAATTGATACGCTCTGGCATAAAGGCTGACCAATTGGGCATTATCGTAAAGCATTTTTTCAAAATGCGGTACATGCCAGTCTTGATCGGTAGCATACCGGGCAAAACCTCCCCCCAGATGATCGTAGATACCACCATTTGCCATGGCTTTTAAAGTGGTATTAACAGCATTAATGGCTGTGGGATCCTTGGTGTAGAAATGATATTTTAACAGATATTGCCAAATACTGGGGGTAGGAAACTTCTGTGATCCCAACCTACCACCGCGCACACTGTCAATATCTTTCATAAACAAGTTGTGCACCTCCAACAATTGCTCCCCTGTAAAATCGCTGGTTTCCGTGTTAAGGTCCACGGTTTCCAAGTCCTGAATTCCCTCGGTTACCTGGTCCGCTATTTTTACCAGCAGCTCGGGGGCCTCATCATATTGACCTGAGATACGCTCCAATATCCTCAACCAGTCCTTCTTGGGGAAATAGGTCCCGGCGAAAATCGGTCGCCCGTCTGGCAAAGCAATTACATTTAAGGGCCAACCGCCCCGACCGGTCATCAAATAGGAGGCATCCATATAGATCTTGTCAACATCCGGCCGTTCCTCACGATCCACTTTTATGGATACAAAATTCTCATTCATGATACTGGCCACCGTACTGTCGGCAAAGGACTCTGCTTCCATAACATGACACCAATGACAGGCAGCATATCCCACGGAAATCACCATCAATTTATTTTCAGATTTAGCTTTCTCCAATGCCTCGGTTCCCCAGGGATACCAATCGACTGGATTGTGGGCGTGTTGCAGTAAATAAGGGCTGCTTTCATTGACCAGGTGATTGCTGTAAGCATGCTCATTTTGGGAATCCAAGGAGCCACCTCCTTTTTGCGATCCTTGGCAGGTGGCCAGAACAATTCCCAACAGTAAAAATGCAAGTCTTGAAATCATCGATTTTAGTAATTTTCCGCAGGTATTTACATAAGTCTTTCCACAAAGTAATATGCCATTACGATGCTGACCGCCAATTTTATACTGGTTCCGAATAGATAACCCAGAAATGACCCGAAGCCTGATTTTACTGCTTTAGGGAGATCGTCGCCATTGGCCAACTCACCGGCAATAGCACCCAAAAAAGGGCCCACAATTATACCTAATGGGGGAAAAAAGAACACCCCTATCAGCAATCCAGCCACCGATCCCACCACTCCCAACTTGGAGCCGCCGAATTTCTTAGTACCCCAAACAGGTACGAAATAGTCCAAAGCCGATACCAATACTACCACAATTCCCAACACCACCAGGGTAGTGGTAGAAAAATGGGCATGATTCGTAAAATGCAGCAACAGCAGGCCCACATAGCCCAAAGGAGGTCCCGGAAGTACCGGCAAAAAGCACCCAATTATCCCCAGAACAATGAAAATTCCTGCCAGTATGATCAAAGCGTACTCCATTATCTCAGTAAATATAGCTTACCGTATCCTTTTTTAAAGGCCTTATCGGCAGAAGTTTGACGGTGCTCGAAACTGTCCCCATGGTGATTCATCAAGACTCGATATAGATAAACACCGTTGGCCAGCTGGTCGCCAAACTCATCACGTCCGTCCCAAGCGTAATCAGTAATATTATTGCCAATGCGAATGGGTCCAAGCTCATCTTGGGTAATCTCTCGAACCACTTTACCGGTTACCGTCATAATCTGGATCTTAATTTGACTGGGTATTTCCGCCCCGGTAAGAGTGAATACAAAACGGGTGCGGGTAGAAAAAGGGTTGGGATATGGGTAAAAATGGGTGATAGTTGATTCATTGATCACTTCAAAATTAATGGCATAGGGCTGCACGCCAGACTGTTGTCCGTTATTATCTGCACCTTGTACCTGCAAAGTATAAAGGCCATCGGCCAAGTTCTGCGGCCGATACTCTATTCGAAAGTCCTCGTTATCTGTAGCGGGATACCATTGAACTTGCGGGTCGGAAAAATTAACCCGCACAAAATCGCAAGCAGGGCAATCGGGATCTTGATATTTCAGAAACACCTCCATGCCCACGGTATCTTGCTTGAAACTAAACGTATTGTCGTCTTTTAGCGATATGGTAATCAACGGCGATGGTGAAACGATATCGCCATCCAGGATATAAATACCGTCGAAGGTTACATCTAATATAGGATGGGTGTTGTCTACATTCACTTCAATGTACTCCTGGAAGTCGTTGACATTATTATTGTATACTTGCTCCGGCAATATATTGGGATTTACAAACACCCGAAAATCGTTAATTCCCCCTTGGCCCTCTGATTGCAGATTCACTGAAAAGGTAATAGAATCATTTGATGCCAGGGCTGCTAGCTTAAACTCTTCCAAAGTGCTGGTACGCTTTTCCCGATTGAACAAGGTAGACCTTACCGTTAAACTATCGGCAAATGCTTTTTCGGATATGTTGAAAAATGTGAAGTTGGTAAGATACTCCTCACCCTCATTCAGTGATATGTTTCGGGTTAAGTTGTCCTTATTGCCTCTGAATAACAAAACGCCTTCCGGAGCCGATTCGTAAATGACCTGCCATCGTTTTAATTGAGGTGGGCTAAGCTGGGATTCGTCGGAGATGGTCACCCTTATACGCAGAAATGGATAAATAACCGGGTCAATTGCATTAAGATCAAGTACATCAACTGCTACATTGTCAAATAGAACCTGTTCCGAACCGTTGGTTCCGATTCCCAAAACCTGGAAAAGCACCACGTCTTCCGGGAGCGTTTCGATCTGTTTGTATAGCGTGCCCCAGGACAACGCCGGTCCAATTTTAGGACTCACGATAGTTCCGGTACTGAAATTTCCCCTCAAAATCTGACTAAAGGAGATCTCCTGTTCAAAAATAGGTGTGGGTAAGGTGTTGTCGGCCTTCATGATCAGGGCAGTTCCCAATGGGTCTCCTTTTCTGCCAAGAATGATGATGGGCTCTCCTATTTGAAGTGCGGTGATATCGGACTGATCAACCCCTATTTCGGTGAGCTTGTCGATAGTAGCAGTGGTCCATGTGGTGTAATTAACCTGACCGATGGAGAATAATACCGCATAATCGCCAGTAGGTAGTTGGTCAATGTAATCCTCCAGAATGGTGGTAGTGCGCACATCATTATTGGTAAAGGTATTGATCACCTGAGGGGTGCGCCCGCAGCGGTTTCGATCCAGCACATCAAAGCCACCGGTAGTGAGTACCGCGTAGGGAATGGTCGAGGCCTTGTCGAAAGCAATGGCGTTAAAAGAATTTATGGGACAGAGGCGGGTGCTTACGATAAAAGGCTGTCCATCTATAGTAACACTGATGTTTGCAGGGTCACTGAGCGGATGATCCATACCATAGGTAGTGATCTCTACCAGATTTTCGGTATTGGTAAACTCCCATTTACGCAGGGTTTGATTTCGAGTGATGCCCTCATCTGTGAAATCCTCATCAAATTGTGGGAACTGAGCTTGTGACCACCCTTCAGGGCTACCGGCAATGTTGATAAAAGAACTAACTGTCCAGGCGGTGTCCTCCCCCACTTTTGGCTGGGCAAAACGAGTCCTCCAGTAATACACGGTGCTGTCTTGAGGAGGACTGTCCGCTAATAAACTAACCTGCCAGCTGGTTAATCCATTACCAGTTTGGCTGGTATTACTCTGCCAGGGGCTGTTAAAGTTTTTAGTTGTATCGATCTCCATTAAAAAATTCCGGGTACCGGAGATCAAATCACTGGCTTGCGCTATCAGATCCACCCGGGCCTCATCAATAATGGCGTAATTGTAAGGTTGCAGGTTAACGGTCCCACCTTGGGGTATAAAGAACTGCAGCACCCCAACATTATTGGTTTCATTCAATTCATCGATACTTTCATTATAATCAAGGAGTACCTCAAAGACGTTGTTCCCAAAGTTGCTGATATTGTTGGTTCTGATGGTAAAAAATAAAGTGTCCTGGTAAGATACCGGGGCATAAAAAACTGAGTCGTAGGTAAGCAATTGGCCGTCGCCAAAGGTTCTTCTTACCGTCACATTCAAGGAGTCCTCAGTAGTTCTTCCGAAGTTCCTGGCGATAAAGGCTACCTGAAATGAATCGACCTGGGCATTCAGGTTTTGTCCGTCAAAAGTTTGCAGGGAGACAAGTTGATCTTCTGTTTGTAAATCGGGTTTGTCCACCTGGAAAAAGCCAAAAGCCGGATCACCTTGGTAAACCTCTTGCTGTATTTGGGCAATTTGGATCTCGTCGATAGCTACGCTTTGCAGATAGCGACTGCCCAATTCCTGTAATATATCTCCCATTGGCTTACTTAAGAACACGGAATCCCCATAAGCCAGCTCATAGAAAAAGTCTGAGTAGCGTTTCAAATTTGATGCGAATCCCGCGTCGGTATGGGCCAGAAACCCTAGGGCCCCTTTGTTCTGGGCCAATATCCAATCCTCCCCGAAACCCACAGAAGTGAAAAATACATTCCCCGCATTGCAACCGTTCACCATTATCATGGGATAGCGTCCCTGATTGTCGTAGCCCAGAGTAGCATCGGTTACTTTTCCGATCTCAATATCCGTGGTGGAAGTGGAGGAATGTCCAAAAAATGTGATTAGCGAAACGCCTTCATTGACTTCGTCGGCCACATTGATCAATACCGTGGTCTCATTGGATTGTTTGTTGACAGTGGTCACCTTACCCCCTAAATAGGGTCCTTCGGCTACAGCTTTAAATTGATCGACATAGTTTTTAAAAAGTGTTAGTTCACTTTGAGTTAATCCACCGCTCAAATGAATAATGTCTTTCCTCCAAAGCTCATCGAAGGATAGTGCTTCGGTTTCCTTGACTTTATCCAGGTAGCCTGCCACTTCCAGGGGTGTGCGGGCATTTACCCTTCCTGTGGGTAAAGCAGCCAGGTTAGGATTGGCCGCCAGGCCGGCGGTAAGGGCAATATCCGATCCGGGAAAGCCCGCTGTAGGTACCAAATCAAAAGTCGTAGCGGTAAACGGATCCTGACGATAGGGTTCGAAATGCACGTTGAACCCTTTGCCCAGCAAAAACAAATACTGGGGATCACCAGGCAACATTGCCTGAACAAACCTGCGAATGGCCAGCGGTGATACCTCCCCATAGTTGTACTGATTGTACAAAAAATCCATATCCACCACTAGAGTATCATAGGAACCTCCTTCTTCTGATGCCCGGTACTCGGCATAGGCCTGAACAGGATCGTCATAACCGCCACCAGGCCTCATTAGGCTATGATGCGAAACAATCAGGTAGTCATGAGCGTCCGGGTCGATCGCCCGAAACAAAATCAATTCCATAGGAGGATCCGTAACCAGGCTGGTTTCCGTCACCAACAATTTGCGGGTAGTGGTAGTATTGGGGACGATCATATTGATGTCTGTACCAGCAGTGGTATGTTGAATAATTTGGACATTGTGCCGGTCGGTGATATCATAAACCGCGACGGCATTGGGTACATCGGAAATGGTCACACTGGCTTCGTTATTGCCATCGGGAGAAAGTTCAAAGATCCTCTGTGGTTGCCCGTTGAGATCCCATTGTTGCGGATAGCGTAGCTGGAAATAAGACGGCGATATACGATCGGTCCCGGAGCTGGTGACCGAAAGCTGTACGGTTAACTGACCGTCTGCAGGTATATCCGACCATTCCAAGGGACTTTGAAAAAGGAAATTGTCGAAATTCACAAATTGAATGGTCCCTAAACTTCTCAGCGATGAAGCAGACCCCACCAAGACCTCCACATTGTGTAGTCCATCATTACGACCTGCCAATAAAACCTCAAGTTGTGGTGTCTGACCTGCAGAGGGATTGGTAAGAACTACCTCACTAAAGACAAAATCCTGGGTGTTGCCCTCAAAAATACGGGTCCCGGTCCACCCCTCTCCAAAGTCGAATTGAGAGCGATAAGTTTCTCCAAAGCCGCCCACCGGATATCGCCTGCCAAAACTGTAGTTGTCGGTTTGTAACATGAGCTGTTGCTCCCAGTGGAAATCACTGACCGTTAGACCGGGATCGGGATGTGCCAGCCGCGACATTCTTTTTCCAGGATTCTGGGACCAAGTCAGGAAAAAAGCTGTGGTATCGCTATATAAGTTAAAAAATTGATGGGGCTGAGCCTCTGCGGAAACATATAAGGCACTTTCCAATATCCCATCATTACGCAGGCCGTAAAACTCCAAATAATCGCCCGGGTCCCATTGGTTGTCTCCTCCATCCACCACATCAATATTTAATTCCTCTCCTCTAAAGAATACCTGAACGTTGGCCGTATTTACGGCAGCTATGGGAAAGCCCGCTGTTAGCAGTTGATCGTAGGTAATTCGATGGATGCCGTCCTGGGCGGTTTTGATCTTATAATAGGGCTGATCATAATTTATCCATTCACTTTGGGCTATGACCCTTTGCGTCAAACCTACAATGGCCATCCCCATGAATAAAACTTGATATAAAACTGCCTTTCGAAACACCTATTTCTTATCTAAACTTGCCTTGACGGAGAATATGTGGGAATACAGAGCATCGGACTGATCGCCGAGATCACTTAAGGCATAATCGATCTGCACACGTTTTATTCTAATTCCCAAGCCAAAGTTGGCCTGAGCATTTTTACTGGTACTTCCATCAAAATCTTTTATATCCTGAATATTTCCTAGACCTCCTCGTAAGAAAACGATCTCCTTGTATCCTAATTCAATACCCAGATGGGGTTCAATAGATATGGGATCTGATTTAATCAAGACGTTCCTTTTGCCGTCGAAGGTAACGTCCAAATCCAAGGTAGTCATCAAATTGATCTTCTGGCTAATCTGCCAGGACCGGGCTGTGCCCAGGATCAACTTTGGTAAGGTGATCTCCAAGGTATTGTCAGGGATCTCGTTTCCGGTTTGGGTATATACATCAATTACTAGCTCTGGATTATGTGACCAGGCATTGAAGGTACCGGTCACGTCCCGTACCATGACGCCTAATTGCCATTGATTTAATTTCAGTTGAGCTCCCAAATCGATACCAAAACCCCAAGCCGTGGCAAAATCCCCAACTTTGCGATGGATGATCTTGAAGTTAGCCCCCAGTTTCAAGCCCCCCAAAGCATTGACCCGGCGGGCATAGGAAAACATGAAGGCATAGTCCGCTGCTGAAAAGAATCTGATATTGTCGTAATTCAAGGCGCCGTTAGCGTCGTAAAGGAAGCGGGTATCGGGTATATCATCCACCCCGAACCTGATAATCGAAAAAGCCAAATGATTGAGCGAGTCCATTGGGGTGGCAAAACCAACATAGTCGAAATTGGCGATTCCGGCAAACAACTCCGCGTGCATCAGTTCGAATTCATATTGGGCTTCGATGTCCAATAATCCTGCGGGATTCCAGTAACCTGCGGTCACATCATTCACTAAGCTCACCTGAGTGTTGGACATGCCCAGAGCGCGTGCTCCTACCCCGATCGACAGAAACTCATTGCTGTGCTTCGGTGCGCTGGTTTGGGGGAATGCAATTAGGGATATACCCCCTAATACCCCAGTTAAGATCCACCTAAAAAATATTGTCATAGCCACTACATCATTAGGGTAAATTTATGGATAATCAATCGATTATCCAGTCATCTGTATGCCATTTTAGACAGTCTTGATCAAAGTTAAATCCTTAGTTCCTACCTGCAGGTCAGTATGGTTGACAGAGTAAAAATGCCGCAAAATTTCTTTTTTAATATAATTATATTAATATTTCATTGTACTCTATAAATAATTTCTTATACAAGGTAATTTTTTTTACTTAGTACTTGGCCATGCATAGTACTTGTTCCGTATATTTAAGGAAAGAAGATTAATGATATGTTTTTAACAAAGGCATTATGAATTTAGAGAACACACAAGTGCAGATGCGAAAGGGAATCCTGGAGTACTGTATTCTACATATAATTTCAAGAGGTGAAGTATACGCTTCGGATATGTTGGAGGAATTGACGTCTGCCAAGATTATGGTAGTGGAAGGTACGTTATATCCGTTGCTAACCAGGTTGCGTAAAGCAGGACTGGTGGAGTACAAATGGGTGGAGTCCACTTCAGGACCTCCCCGTAAATACTATACCATTACGGATGATGGTAAGGCTTTCCTGGAAAGTTTGAGCACCACATGGGGAGAGCTGATGAACTCTACCAACCAAATCATTTCTGAAAAACAATCTTAAATTAGGGACATGAAAAAGAACATTAGTATAAATATAAGCGGCATTATTTTCCATATCGAGGAGGATGGTTACGAAACCCTACGTAACTATCTGGACTCCATAAACCGCTACTTTTCTTCCTATGACGACAGTAAAGAAATAATCTCTGACATAGAAAACCGCATCGCTGAAATATTCCTATCCAAGCTCACTAATGGCAAACAAATTATTAATACAGAAGATGTAGATAGCCTGATGGCCACCATGGGTAGCATACAGGACTTTGAAGCCATTGAAGAACCTGAAAGCCAGCAAAAAGAACGGTCGAAAGCCAAAAGTGAGAAATCGACTGAACCCAAGAAACTCTATAGGGACAACCAACGAAAAATATTGGGTGGCGTCGCGGCCGGTCTGGCCAATTACTTTGGTATAGATCCTTTATGGATTCGATTGATCCTAGTAATCGGCGTACTGGGGCTGGATTTCTTCCTATGGGGAGCAGCTAGTGGCTTCTTTCTGATTGGATACATCATTTTCTGGATCGTTGTGCCTGCATCGGATAAGCTTGAGGAAGATAAGGAAGTCAAGAAGCTCTTTCGCAATCCAGAGGACCGGGTGATTGCCGGTGTAGCCAGTGGGATTGCCGCCTATTTTGGAACCGAGGTCACCATTATTCGACTGCTTTTTGTCATTACCTTCTTTTTCGGGGGCGCCGGTTTACTGATTTACTTCATTTTGTGGATCATCGCTCCAGAAGCTAAGACTATAACTGATAAAATGCAGATGCAGGGTGAAAGTGTCACGTTATCTAATATCGAGTCCAATATCAAGGAAAGCTTGAACGTGAAAGAAGGCGAAGAGGAGAATCTATTTGTGAAGATCCTATTGTTCCCTTTCCGGCTGATCGCTACGATCGTATCCGGACTTGGCAAAGCTCTGGGGCCTTTTATGCTGTTCCTGGTGGAAGCCATACGAGTCATTGCAGGGATCATTCTGGTAATAACTTCCGCAGCTTTACTCTTTAGTCTGCTAATAGCAGCGGGCGTACTCATGGGAATGTTTGCAGGCAGCGAATACATCTCAGGCGAGCTGCCTCTGATGATGATACGGGATTCCGTTCCGGTGTTTACCACTATTACGGCCTTCTTTACATTGTTCATACCAGCATTAGCTCTGGCCTTACTGGGAGTGACCATCATCGCCAAACGCAAGATCATACCATCTGCCGTGGGCTGGTCTATGTTCGCCATCTGGATGATAAGTCTGCTGGGATTGGGACTTACCCTACCCAATGTAGTACGTCAATATAAGTCCGAAGGAACGCACCGGGTGACCGACTACTATGACTTCAATGAAAAACAGGCAGTACTGAGCCTGGAAGAAGTGGGCATGGACGATTATCAACAAGCCACCTTGCGCCTGTATGGTTACGAAGGGGACCAATATAAACTGGTTAGTAAATATGAATCCCGCGGAAGTTCCCGACAGGATGCCATAGCCAATGCTCAAATGGTTAATTATAACGTAAAGCAACAGGACTCCGTGCTGATATTCGATTCGAACCTCACTTTTAAAGACGATGCGAAATTCCGGGGCCAGTCTTTGGAAATGGAGCTTTATATTCCCTACGAATCAAAATTCCACATGACCGATGATTTGCGGTATATCATTCGCAATACCATCTATCGCAGCGGGTACCGTCCTTCCCAGATGGAAGGCAACACCTGGATGTTCACAGAATCAGGACTGCGTTGCCTGACCTGCGAAATGTACGACGACGATGAAGACGACGAGTATTACTACAGTGATGAATACCAGAAGGAATTCGAGGTGGAATCCTTTAATGGAGTAGCCGTAGGAGACGATTTCATAGTGGATATACGCAAGGGTGAGGAGTACAAAGTAGTATTGTCCGGCGAGGAGATCTATATTCAGGAAGTGGATGTCATCAACGACGGCGGTCTTTTACGCATCGGTTTCGACGAGGAGAAATTCAAGATCAAAAAGAAGAATCGCGGAATTGAAGTGGAGATCGTGACCCCGGAATTAGATGAGATCCGCGTTTCAGGGGTATGTAAAACCTACATAAATGATTTTGAACTTTCAGGACTCAAGCTGGTGTGCACCGGAGTTTCAGTAACCGAGTTAGACATTCAAGTCAACGAATCACTGGAGGTTGACTTGCAAGATGCCGCCAAGATGACCTTGGAGGGCAACGGCAAAAACCTTCAGGTACGAATGGAGGGAGCAGCCGAATTGGATGCATTCTACTATGAAGCTGAAAATGTAGAGATATCGGCTCGGGGAGCTTGCAACGCGGGAGTTTATGCTTCACAGTCCCTGGATGCCAGCAGCTCCGGCAATACGGAGATCCTCTACAAGGGTAATCCAGAGACCACCACCTTCGACGAAGGTACCGGAAGTACCATTGCAGAATATTAAGACCTCTTAAAACCCCGGCTTAAAAGTCGGGGTTTTTTCCTACTGAACTATTGTTGCATTAAGTAAGCTTTGATGAAATCGTCAAGATCTCCATCCAGGACGTTTTGTACATCCGATCGTTCCACCGCGGTACGGTTGTCTTTAACCAATTTATAGGGGTGCAACACGTAGTTACGGATCTGTGAGCCGAAATCGATTTTCATCTTATTGCTCTCGATAAGGTCCCGCTCCTCGTTGCGTTTTTGGATCTCCAATTGATACAGCCTGGAACGCAGCATATTCAGTGCCTTGTCCTTATTCTGCAACTGGGAGCGCTCCTGCTGGCATTCTAATACAATACCCGAAGGCGCATGCTTAAGCCGGACAGCGGTTTCCACCTTATTAACATTCTGACCTCCGGCTCCTCCCGACCGGAAGGTATCCCAGGTAATATCTGCGGGATTTATTTCAATTTGAATAGAATCGTCTACTACGGGATATACAAAGACTGAGGCGAAAGAGGTATGTCGTCGACCACCGCTGTCGAATGGTGAAATACGCACTAAGCGATGCACCCCGATTTCAGATTTCAGATAACCGTAAGCCAGAGATCCTTCTATTTCCAAGGTAGCCGATTTGATGCCGGCAGTATCGCCGGGTTGGTAGTTGACCTGACGAACCTTGTACCCCTTGGATTCACCCCACATAATGTACATGCGCATCAGCATCTCGGCCCAGTCCTGGCTCTCTGTCCCCCCCGCCCCGGGGTTGATCTCCAACATGGCGCTGAGTTGATCCTCTTCATTGCTGAGCATCTTTTTAAACTCTAATTCCTCCAGCGCCGTTATCACTTTTTTATACTCACCATCCACTTCTTCTACCTGGGCTTCTCCGGCCTCTAAAAATTCATTCAGAGTAACCAGGTCTTCATAAAGTTGGTGTACTTGTTTAAAGCCATCGGTCCACACCTTTTTGGATTGAATGGTCTTAAGAATCTTTTGCGCTTCCTTAGGGTTCTCCCAAAAATCAGGTTGAGCGGTGATGAGCTCTTCCTCCTCTATGCGAGCAAGCTTATTATCGTAGTCAAAGATACCTCCTCAAAGCCTCTACTCTGGCTTTTACATCTTTCAACTGGTCAGAAGTCATACTTATAGGTGTTAAAAATGAAAATCCATCCGCGCAAGGCGGACGGATCCAATTGTACTTTCTCTTGATTTCAAGGTCTAGGGAACTTTAATATTCCAGCCGTGAACATCTTCAGTTTGACCTGATTTTATATCGTTAAGTGCTTTCAGGACCTTGTGAGAGAAACTTTGCTCATCTATAACAGGTAAAATATAGTCCTTATCGTCATGGTTGATGAGGCTAATAGGAGCTATAGTGGCTGCAGTTCCCGTTCCAAATGCTTCTTGAAGTCTTCCTTGCTCAATGGATCCAATAACTTCGTCCACTGATATTTTTCTTTCTTCCACCTGGTAACCCTTATCTCTGGCCAATTGCAGAACACTGCGTCTGGTGACCCCGCTTAAGATGGTATCACTGGTAGGTGAAGTAACCAATTTATTGTCAATAACGAACATGATGTTCATGGTACCCGCTTCTTCAATATACTTATGCTCCATACCATCGGTCCATATCAATTGATGATAGCCTTGTTTTTGTGCTTGTAAGGCAGGATACAAGGATGCCCCATAATTGCCTGCAGCTTTAGCCGCTCCTGTACCACCCGGGAAAGCCCTGCTATATTGTTTCTCTACCTTCATTTTTACAGGTTCGCTGTAATAGGCTCCGGCCGGACTGGTGAATATCATAAACCGGTAACTATCGCTGGGACGTACTCCAATATACTCGTCGGTGGCAAACATGAAAGGGCGAATGTATAACGATGCACCGGGCTTACGCGGAACCCAAGCTTTATCTATCTTTAGCAGCTCCAATAGTCCTCCCATAAAGATCTCTTCAGGCAATTCCGGCATGCACATACGCACCGCGGATTTGTTCATACGCAAGAAATTGTCGTGAGGGCGAAAAACCAGTACGCCGCCGTCGGCTGACGCATAGGCTTTTAAACCTTCAAATATTGACTGTCCGTAATGAAGTACTGAAATAGCCGGGCTGAATGACAAACGATCATAGGGCTCAATTCTGCAATCCGTCCAATGCCCGTCACGGTAATCGGCGATAAACATATGGTCGGAATAAAGTCTGCCAAATTGTATGTTATTGACGTCCAGTTCCTGTATTCTTGAATGTTCGGATAATGAAGTGTTTATAGGAATAGTTTCAATCATGGTTTTCTCTCTTGGGATTGCAAAATTACCAAAAAATGGCAGGATAGACAACCTGGTTGATGCTATTGTTTGGGGTTCCAGGGAATTTCTGGTACCTCCAACTGCATTGCCATAAAACGAGCCAGTACAAATAAGAAATCCGATAATCGATTTAAATACCGAATCAGTATCTCTTCAACTTCGGCCTCTTCAGACAGCTCAATGACCGTACGCTCAGCCCTGCGGCAAACACAGCGGGCGATGTGGCAAAAAGAAACGCTTTGATGTCCTCCAGGCAACAAAAAAGATCGTAATTCAGGCAACTGCTGATCCATTTCATCAATGGCGTGCTCCAACAAAGAAACATGCTTGTCGTCCAACCCCGGTAGCTTTTCCCGGTCCCCGGGATCATCAGCGGCCAGCAATGACCCTATGACAAAAAGGTTGTGCTGTACATTGCGTAAGAATGATTCTTGAGACGAATTCACCGGCTGGTCGGCCAAAAGTCCCAGATGGGAATTCAATTCATCTACTGTACCATATGCCTGGATCCGGACATGGGCTTTGGAAACCCGTTTTCCACCCAAAAGGGAGGTTTTACCTTTGTCACCGCCTTTGGTGTAGATCTTCATGAACCTGCCGCCGAGACTGTTTTTGTGATATGTTCGTTTAACTGGTCGCTTTCAACAAGGCCATCCATCAATCGTACAATTCGATGCGCGTAATGAGCAATATCATCTTCATGTGTCACCATGATAATGGTATTGCCCTGATCGTGTATTTGTTGAAATACATCCATGATGTCGTATGAAGTTTTACTATCCAGGTTTCCCGTGGGCTCATCGGCTAGAATGATACTAGGATCATTAACCAGCGCCCGGGCTATAGCCACTCTTTGCCTTTGACCCCCGGATAATTCACTGGGTTTGTGACTGGCCCGGTCGCCCAAACCTACACTTTCCAGGGCTGCCATGGCTTTTTCCTCTCGAGCGGATTTTCCGAACCCCGCATATATCAGGGGAAGTGCCACATTGTCCATAGCAGTGGCCCGAGGTAATAGATTAAAGGTTTGAAAAACAAAGCCGATCTCCTTGTTCCGTATTTCTGCCAGTTCGTTCTCGGTCATATCACTTACATCCCTGTCATTCAGGATATAGGTGCCGCTGCTAGGAGTATCCAGACAGCCGATAATATTCATTAAAGTTGACTTTCCAGAACCTGATGGACCCATGAAAGCCACGTATTCTCCCTTAGCAATATCGATGTCTATAGAACGCAACGCATGAATGGTCTCGCTGCCCATCCTGTAGATGCGAGAAATCTTTTCCGTGTGTATGATCTTCATATACGACTAGGTAGCTTTTGAGGCAACCAAAAATAAGCATTTCAATTCACTCCTGTGGTATTTAGATGGTCATTTTACACAAACGGTAAGCAAGGTTTACAGATCCCAGTCGTCCTCTTCAGTTGGGCTGGCCGCACTTATTTGGTTAAGCTCAGCTAAAAATTGCCGCATCTGCTGATCGTTAATCAGGGGACCTAATCGTTCAATGGCTACTCGACCATAAGTGTCTAGGTTCATCCGCACACATTGCCGGGCGTATTCTTGGATCAACTGTGAGTTATAGCGATTAATTTCAATGGAATTTAATAATGTCTGGTAGGCGCTTACATTATCTTCTTCACCCATATAATACCGGGCTGCTGCTAAAATACCTGGGCTGAAGAAAGGGTTTTTTACCAGTTGACGGTAGTACTCTATCACTCGATCAGTTTGACCCAATTCTTCAGCTTGTTTGGCTTGAACCAGTAGCAGCCAAAAGAACTGCACACCGGATCTTTGAGTGCGATTTTTCAGAGACTCATCCAGATCACTCCAGGATCTGTCACCGTATATCTTTAGTAAAGCCCACAAATCCTGAACCTCTTGAGTGCTTCCCGCGATCAAACCTTCCAGTTGCTGATTCATCTTGATTTCGGCTTCATTATTGGTTTGCGACAACCACCAGTACAAAGCCCTATCCACCACTTTGGGATCCTTTAAACTTAAGAGCGCCTTAAGGGTAGCCGATAACGGAGGGTCAGCACTAAACTGCAACTTCAAAAGCTTCCTCTCATCGGAGGCTTCTAGTGCCAGGCTATCGTGCTGGAACAATAGTCTCAACTGATCATAAGGTAATTGAGACTCCCGTGTTTCTGCTTGCTGATAGCTGTCCCATAATCTGCGGGCTTGAACACTATCCCCCAAACTTAACAGGGTTATGGCCTGAAGCCAAATAGAAGGAATGTATTGACCCTCCATGCTACTTTGGAAGTATTCCTGAGCCAGGCGCGGTGTATTTTGCTGCAAACACCAAAGGCCCATGATATGGTTATAATACCCCGCCTTCCCATTATTGGAGAATTGTAGGTTATTCATCTGTTCGAAAGCCGCTGCCACATCGCCGGAATAGTATTGGGTAATGGCTTTTGCAAATAATAAATCCGTGCGATAGTAGCCATTTTCAGCCACCTGGGCCGTGCGGTTAAGAAAAGCTAAGTGACTGCTATCACGTGGACGTTGATTCAAAGTGTGATTATACCACCAACTAAACTCCAAGGGATTCAGAATGGAATCCTGCGGAGGCTGGTAAGATACCACGGGAGTATACTGTGATTTACTTGCGTACAACAGCATGTTGCTGATTTCTTCCGGCTTGGGGGAGCTTAAGTTCTGAAAAAGCGAATCCAATGGCACCGGTTGTGCGGAGCGCATCATTAAGGCCAGCTGATTGGTTTTTGTCACACTGGCCACTGACCGCTTGGATGCATTTAATCGTAAGAAATAATGGGCCGAATCCAGGATGGCGGTTTGTGCGTATAGCATGGCCAGATTGTTCTGAATATGTCCGTTGTTCGGAAAATCATTGAGACCCTGCTTCAGGGTAAATAAAGCTTGGAAGAAGCTGCCTTGAGCTTGATAGAGATTGGCAGTATTGACATAGGCATAAGGGGTAGGCTGTTTTAGCAAAGACTGCTTAAAGTAATACAGGGCTTCGCTGTTCTTCCGTTCTTTCAAAGCCATTCCGGCAATGGCATAGTTGGACCGGTGATTGGTACTGGCATAGATAGCCGCCATTTTATAATACTCTCTAGCTAGAAAGTCTTTGCCATCGGCGCGATGCAAATCCCCTATACCATTGTAATAACCGTTTATTGCCTGATCCAAAGGGTATTGATTGGCCAGTAAGAACAATCCCAAAACTCCAATAAGCCCACCGATCCTCATGGAAAAAAAAGGCATCTTTTGAGGCTTGTATACTACTTTGTAGACCTTGAGGTTCTCAATAAGCACACTGCGGAAATTAAACAGAATGTAGATCAGGAATACAAATCCCACGCTGAGCTGTCCGAACACAATAGCATCTTCGAAGGCCTCAACGGTAGAATCATTAGCGGTGGCGAAGAAATACCCTATGGTACTGAAACTTACTATCGCCAACCCCAGATAGCCCATAGCTGCCTGTGGTTCAAAATTGACGATGTTGCGGTAAAGCTCACGTCTCTGTTTTAATCCCCAGATGCCGATCAAACCGGTGGCTATTACGATCCAAAAGGCATCCAAGTAGTAAAAATCCCAATCAATACGTCGAGAGTTCTTTAAGTATAGCAATAAGACATTGACCAGGTAAATAATAGATAGTGCAAAGAAATGAATAAAACTATTGGTGCTTTGTGGCGTATTGGACCGGGTAATTAGGTACAGGAATCCATAAATAATCTCATGAGCAGTAAATAATATGAAGATGACGGTAATAGCAATGGGTACGGTGATGCCGTAACTAACCAAATACAGAAAAGGGGTTGATACCCCAGAGAAAAAGTAGATGACGGCCCCGAATATCAAGGTAATCAAGAAGTACCACAGGATGCGGGGAAGTAGGCCCACTGACTTGGTGATATGAAAATAGTAACCGGCAGGCAGATAGAGTACAAAAGCCAGGATAAGGGCTAACTTATCGGTGCGATCGAAAAGCAAAAGCTGTTCCAGCTTAAACCCCACCAGAATAAAAATAAATATAATCTGACTGACTAGAAACCAAAAGCGGGACAGATCGGTACATATACTTAAACCCAGCACTAAGCTTAGAGCGATAGAAATCAGCAACAAGTGGGCAGGCCAGGTGGATAATTGCAAATCGCTGCCTTCAAAGACCTGTGTTATTGCGTAAAAATCAGCCGAAATACCTAATGGAATACCTCCGAAACTAAAATGTTCAAGCACCAACGGCACAGCTTTAATCTGACTGATGGTTTCCCATTGAATTACCAATTTGGAACTCCAGAAATAACCTACCAAATAGTATATCAAGGAGGCCGCCAGCAGGAGGATAAAGATCTGATAGATTTGCTTTTGAGGAGAAGGCCAGGATTTCCAAAAAAACAAGTTGTCCATGAAGGGTCTATTTCAGAAACTTAGGTACTTTAAAGAATTTCTTATCGCTATGAGGTGCATTTTTTAAGGCTTGCTCACGGCTAATGTGGGCCTGAACATCATCTTCACGCCAGGAATTCAACTCCTGCGACATATTGGTAAGGGGTTCCACCCCTTCTGTATCTACTTCGTGAAGTTTTTCCACCCAATGGATCATGTCGTTCAGGTCATTGAGGATCTCGTCTTTGTGATCTTCATCAATGTATAAACGGGCTAAATGCGCAATCTTGTGTAAAGTTTGTTCATTTATGTCCATGGGGGTGAAATTTATGGATTTCTTTATTAATAATTGCTGCTACTTTTGTCTTAAGGGCTTCAACGTCATTCAGATCAAGGCCTTGGGTTGACACCGGCTGGTGATAAACAATCAATGCCGTTCTCCTATTCACCATTAAACTGGGATGATTAGGCAAAATTATCCAATTATAAGGAATAGTTACAGGAACGATGGGAATTTGTTTTTCAATGGCTATCCTAAAAGGGCCATCCTTAAAAGCACTGAGTCGTGGGGGATTTTTGGCGGTACCTCCTTCGGGGAACATTACTAAGCTACGACCCTGATCGATCTCCTCGCCGGCACTTTGCAACGTCTGGTATTTGCTGCGAAGCTTGTTGCGATCGACGGTAATATGAATCTTGCGATAGATATACCCAAACAGAGGTACTTTGCCGATAGAACTCTTACCAACAAATACAAAGCGATTGGGATTTAAGCCGATCAATGGGATATCCAGAAATGAGGTGTGATTCGCGCAGAAAATCAGCGGGTCGACCCCCGAAATCGGTTGATGGTACACCTGTTTAACAGGAATACGTGATATAGCGAAGAACCATACCGCCCACCAGCGATTTAGGGTAAGCGCATATACTTTCCAGGAAGGCCTCTGAATAAATATCAGAAACAAGGGTGTTAGTGCTAAAAAAATCAGAGCGAAAACTGCTAAGCAGTATCGGGAATAGATCCATCTTAGCACTTTCTTCATGGCCCTAATTTAACATTATTCATAAATTAAATGGGATTCATGATACGTTTGGTGGTGCTGCCAAATCTCCAATATAATAATACGGCAGCTACGCTGAGACCAATCAATAATCCCAGCCATATTCCCTGTGCTCCCATTCCCAAACCAAATCCCAACAGATATCCACTAGGCAAGCCCAGTAACCAGTAAGAAGTAACGGCAATTAAGGCAGGTATACGTACGTCTTCCATACCTCTGAGCGCCCCCATTCCTACTACTTGTACCCCATCTGAGATCTGGAAGAGCGCCGCCACCACCAACAAACTGGCCGCAATAGCGATCACCTCTGGATCGTCCACATACAGCATAGGGAAATAATTCCGGAATAGAATAAAGATAAAAGCAGCTATTCCCATAAATAAAGCGACCATAATAAAGGAAGTGTAGCCTACCTCACGCATACTCTGATATTGTTTTTGACCTAGTTGATTACCCACCCTAATTGAGGCCGCAGAAGCTATTCCGGTAGCCATCATATAACTAATTGAGGCCAGATTGATAGCAATCTGGTGTGCTGCCAGGGGCTTAGTACCCAGCCACCCCATCATTATGGCAGTGACCCCAAAGGCGCTAACCTCAAATATGAACTGCATCCCCGTAGGTACCCCTACTCTAAGGATGCGCTTCATTATTTCCCAGGAGTACTTTGTGGTTTTAAAGGCGGCCTGGTAGAATTGAAATCTTCTGGCCCGGTATACAAATAGTCCCATTGCTACTGCCATTATCACCCGGGAGATCAGAGTAGCCCACCCTGCTCCGTTCAAACCCAATGCCGGAAATCCCATCTTTCCATAGATCAGCACATAGTTTAAAACAATATTTAGGGCATTGGCGGAAACCGTAATAAACATGGCTTTCTTAGTGTTGCCCAAGCCTTCAGCAAACTGCCGAAACGATTGAAACAACATAAAGGGGATCATGGAAACCGTAATGATCCTCAGATAGGGAATGGACAAATCCACCACCTCCGGAGGCTGATCCATATGGTATAGCAGAGGCGTGCAGAGGAAAACACCCAATGCCAGGATCATCCCCAAAATGGTATTGACCATAAGCCCGTTGCGGAAGATGCCTATGATCTTGGATTGGTTATTTTCTCCATCGGCAGCTGCGATCAAAGGTGTTAAGGCGTAGGATACTCCCAGCCCAAATACCATGATCATGTAAAAGATAACATTGCCCAATGAAGCAGCTGCCAGTGGCTCGGCACCCAATCGGCCCACCATTAAACTGTCTGCAACTCCCACTAATACCTGACCCAACTGACTCAGCATTACGGGGTAAGCCAATAGGAAATTCTTGCGATAATGTTCTTGATAAGTTGCTGATAGCATAGTGTGTCAAAAGCGCTGCAATCTAGCCAATTTTAAGATTCCAGCTACACTAATGGCATCAGTAATTTGCCCCTCCATGACCATTTCCAGGGCGGTTTCAAAAGGAACACGTTTGACTTCCAAATCCTCTGTCTCATCGAAATTAGTGGGGCCTTGGGTGAGCCCTTGGGCCAGGAAGCAATATCCCACTTCGTCTGTAACACAATTAGAAGTGTGTACCTTGAGTATTTGATCCCACACGTCAGCTACCAGTCCTGTCTCTTCCTGCAGCTCTCGTTTGGCCCCAACCAATAGGTCCTCCTCAAAGGGTACACCCCCCATGGGGATCTCCCAACTATACTCACTTAAAGTATGACGGTATTGACCGACGATCCAGGTGTGTTGTTCCTGGTCCAGCGGAATAATGCCCACCGCGAGGTTCTTGAACAATACTTTGCCATAAATCCCGTGCTTACCACCCGGATTAATCACTTGATCCTCCCGCAGGGTAATCCATTGGTTGTCGTAGAGGTCTTCAAAACTTTTAACTTTCCAGGGATTTGATCGGTATTCCATGCGCAAACATACGCAACTATCCATGAATTTATTTAGTCATTGACTGATTAGGTTCTTCTGAATATCTTGCACCATGCTAAAAGCATTTTACTCCAAAGCTACCTTGGAAGCCGGGTGTGACGAAGCCGGCCGGGGCTGTTTGGCTGGACCGGTGATGGCTGCAGCGGTAATTCTGCCACAAGATTATCGTCACAAATTACTTACTGACTCCAAGTTACTTACCAAGAAACAACGTAGAGAACTGCGTTTGGAAATCGAGCAAAACGCCTTAGCCTGGTCGGTAGCCCTGGCTACTCAACTTGAAATCGATCAGATCAACATACTTAATGCTTCTTTTCTAGCGATGCACAGGGCAATCGATGGACTTAACCGGCAACCGGAACAACTTTTGATCGATGGCAATCGATTCAACAAATACCAGAATATCCCCCACCGGTGCATTATTAAGGGTGACAGCAAGTATTTCTCCATAGCAGCTGCTTCCGTGTTGGCCAAAACACACCGTGACGAGCTTATGGAGAATCTGGCTGTACGCCACCCGGAGTACTATTGGAATACCAATGTTGGATATCCAACCAGAGCTCACCGCCAGGCAATTGAACATTTTGGAGTAACGCCTTTCCATCGGCGATCCTTCCAGTTACTGCCTGCACAATTGGAACTGTTCTAATGGAAATAAACTACTATTATTAAATTGAATGTTGAATTTGTAGCAAACCCCACGAAATGGAACTTAAAAACATAGCACTTGACGAAACTCATAAAGCATTAGGTGCCAAGATGATGCCCTTTGCTGGTTACAATATGCCCGTGCGCTATACTTCCGGAGTAGAGGAACATTTGACCGTACGAAAAGGCGTAGGCATATTTGATGTCTCACATATGGGTGAGTTTATACTGTCCGGGCCGCAAGTGCTGAATCACTTGCAACTCTTGTGCTCCAATGATGTGAGTAAAATAGAGGTTGGGCAAGCCCAATATAACTGTTTGCCCAATGATCAAGGGGGAATTGTGGACGACTTGCTAGTCTACCGCTTGGACCACGAAAAATATATGCTGGTGGTTAATGCCTCCAACATTGAAAAAGATTGGAACTGGATCAGTACGCACAACGAATACGGAACTCATCTACAGAATATTTCTGACGACACCTGCTTATTTGCAGTGCAGGGCCCTTTGGCCATCAAGGCCCTGCAAAATCTTACCGAAGTAGACCTTTCTTCCATCAAATTTTATCGATTTCAAGTCGGTCATTTGGCGGGAATGCCCAATGTAATAATATCTGCCACCGGCTATACAGGATCGGGGGGATTTGAACTTTACCTTCCCGCACATCAGGCTCAGGAAGTTTGGGACCAAATCATGATCTCCGGAGAGCCTCATGGGATCAAACCTATCGGATTGGGCGCCCGTGACACCTTGCGATTGGAAAAAGGATACTGTTTATACGGTAACGATATCGATGATAGCACATCCCCTCTGGAGGCCGGGTTGGGATGGATAACCAAATTCAACAAAGAGTTTATTGGCAGTGAAATTCTAGCCAGGCAAAAAGAGGCCGGCATTACCAGAAAACTGGTTGGTTTTGTAATGGATGATCGAGGCATCCCCCGACAAGGATACGAGATCATGGATCAGGAAGGGTCTATTATCGGCAAAGTGACCTCTGGCAGCCAGTCCCCCAGTTTGTCCAAAGGCATAGGTTTAGGGTATGTAGCCAGAGAACAGGCGAATGTAGAGAATAATATATTAATTAATATCAGAAGTAAGCCTCACCAGGCCACTGTTAAGAAACTGCCACTAGTATGACCCCGCTAACCACTTGTTTATCGCCACAACTGTTGACGCTCCACCAAATCCAAGATAAGATTGTGGTGGTGGTGGATATTTTGAGAGCTACCAGTTCTATGACTACTGCATTTGCCTATGGTGTAGCAAGTGTCACACCTGTGCCCACCTTAGCGGACTGCCGCATGTTAAAAAATGATGGCTATATCACCGCCGGCGAAAGAGGCGGACAAAAAGTAGAGGGTTTTGATCGGGGGAATTCTCCCTTTGATTTTATGGATCATGATTTGCAGGACCGACACCTGGCGTTTACCACCACCAACGGTTCACAGGCTATTGTTTTGGCCAGTGACGCCAGGCAAGTGCTTATAGGATCTTTTCTCAACCTAAGCGCTACCGCGGATTACCTGATGGCCCGAGATCAACCTGTTTTGATTCTTTGTGCCGGATGGAAAGGTAATTTCAACATTGAGGATACCCTATATGCGGGCGCCTTAGCCCAAAAATTGCAAAAGAGGTTTGAAATCAGCGACGATGCTTCGTTAGCGGCCAGCACGCTATATCAATGTGTAGCGGATAACATTCTAGATTTCCTGGCCAAAAGTTCACACGCCCGACGTTTGGTAGGCTTTAAGAACCAAAAGGATTTAGAGTTTTGTATGGAACAGGATCGGTTCAATTTTAATGTACTATTGCAAGACCAGCGGTTGGTTAAAATTTAAGGTTTATTTCAGTTTATCGTTGTCTTTATGCCGGCGGTGGTCGCGTTTGGTTTTTTTATCAATGTTTTTGCTCAGGGCATCAGTAAGGTCAATTCCGGTTTGATTGGCCAGACAAATTAGCACCCACAGGACATCGGCCATTTCATCTCCCAGATCCCGGTTTTTGTCAGAGTCCTTAAAGGACTGTTCCCCATAGGTTCTTGCCATTATCCTGGCCAGTTCTCCCACTTCTTCTGTTAAGAGCGTCATATTAGTCAACTCGTCAAAATAACGGACTCCCGTGGTGTTGATCCATTGATCTATTTGCTTCTGAGCTTCCTTAATGGTCATAATGCTATTTTTTGTCCTTGGAATCGATAATTATGGTAACTGGGCCGTCGTTGACTAACGATACTTTCATATCTGCGCCAAAAATTCCCTGTTCAACTCCCTTTGGAACCAGCGACTTACAGGTTTTCAAAAACTGTTCGTAGAGCGGTATGGCTACATCGGGTTTGGCCGCTTTGATATAGGATGGTCTGTTTCCCTTACGGGTGCTGGCATGCAGTGTAAATTGACTGATGACCAGCATGCCACCCTGTACGTCCTGCAAACTTACATTCATCACCTGATTATCATCATTGAAAATGCGCATGGATACGATCTTCTTTGCCAGCCATTCTAGGTCTTCCGTACCATCGGCTTCCTCTATTCCCAGCAATACCACCAGCCCGGGTCCTATGCTGCCGGTGATTTCATTGTCTACCCGAACTGATGCTTCTGAGACCCTTTGAATTACAGCAATCATGCGGTGAATGTATAAGGTAATATTTAAAATGTAAAATGTAAATGCACTCTATTATTTGATGGGAATTCATAATTCATTATTTCGGTCATTACCTCAGGGTCCTCTTTGCGAGTGACCCAGAGGGTGGGAAAGTGAGGCAAAAGGAGGTGATAAAAAGTGGATACCCGTGCTTAGTCAAAGTCACCAGGTTCAAGTTTAAGGGGTTGCGTCTTCAATGCTGCAGTATACTCCCTCTGAGTCACTTGAAAGGGACTCTGAGGTTTGAGTATTAAAGGTTTCTGATTCTATTGGGGCTTGTACCGGTAATGCCCGGTAATTTTAAAGTCAAACAAGATGTCTTCCAATTGAGGTCCACGCCCAATGTTGTGTACGATCAAAGGATTACCACTGCGCGCTTTTTTGCTGGTAACCACGCCAATGTGCTTTAAGCCATCACCGAGATCCCAGGTAACCAAATCACCAGGGCTATAGTCCGATGCTGAAGCAGACACCGGTATTGAAGCCCCCTTACGGGTAAAAAAAGTCCTAAGATTAGGTACTCGCCGGTGGTCAATGTTGCGATCGGGCCGGTTTAAGCCCCATACATTGGGGTATTCCAGAAAGTTGGCCCGCATGTCTTCATGTACCAGCTTCTGGAGGTCAATGCTAAGAGCCCGGTAACTGCGGATTACCACATCCGTGCACACTCCTTTATCCTCCGGAACATCGCCATTGGGATAATCTATGGAGAAATAAGTGGGATCATAGACTACCTGAGCCTGTGTTCTTTCAAATGCCGCCTGCGCTAATTGTACAAAGAACCTTGATTCTTGCGCATAGCCCAGATTTACAATAAAAAGGCCAGCGAAAATAGAGAAGTACTTGGAAACCTTTATCATAGAGGATACCTAAGCAGAAGGGTGAACCATCAGAGTTCGTACCTCATCCCCTCCCAGGCTTCGAATTCACGAATATCTTTCTGTATCCTGCTAAAAACCCAAACTACGATACTGACATCATCAATAAATCCGGTTATTGGAATAAAGTCGGGGATAAAGTCCAAAGGAGAAACGAAATAGATTAAAGCCGCTACGATCAACAACAGGGTCTTCCAGGGCACCACCTGGTACTCCCCTTTTAGATAAGCCCGGATCATGCGCATAAATGTGCGCAGCACACCCAAGATGCCTTTTACTTTTTCATCATCCTTGGCCAGCTTTCCGATCTTATCTTTGGAGTCTTCCAGCAACTTTTGTAATCGCCTGGGATCTTTGGCAGTACGCTGGGCGCGGTTGGAGAGTTTTGCCACCCCCAATCCAGAGGTTGATTTTACGTTCATAAATGATTTTTTAATTTGCTTTAAAAGGATCAAAAATCATTCCAATCCTCTAAAATAACGTGCGTACCTCTTGTTTTATTTGCAATAAGGCATGAGTGGTAGGTTCGAGGCCTTTTTGCATCATGCCATCGAAAATACGCTTGGCCAAATCAAGGCTCTTGGCCTGCTCCGGCAGTCCCTGAGCGGATTGGTTGATGGCGGCAATAACTTCCTCTTTGGCTTTCTTAACCAATTCCCAAGCTTGGTCGCTGATATAGATCTGTTGACTTAAATTATGATTGTATTCCTCACGGATATCATTTACCAGAACATGTTGGAACTCTCTGGCGCTATGGGCGTTGTCCCGCAGCCTCAGCACCAGATTGTTTGGTGTTATGCGCTCTAAAAACAGACATATCCTCTCATAAGCCTGCAAGCGCATGGGCAGGGCGATCTCGTGATTCTGAGAGCGTAACTCAATGGCAGCCTGGTTCAGTTCCTTTTGAACAAACGATTTTACCACCAGGTACATTCCATACAGCACCGCACCCGCTGGAATGAGCAGCTTAGCGAATTCAATCAAAGTATCCATTTTAGTCTGGAATTGGTTTAGGTTAAAATTTTGCTTTGGTGTAATTTTGAGTTGAAGATAATTATTATAATCACAAAAATGGACATTAATTCAGGGAGATTAGCATGGAGATACCCTTAACAATAACGGATAAAGCTCTGGTTGAAATTCAGAATATAAAAAATCACAAAAATATACCTGAAAAATACGGTTTGCGTGTAGGAGTCAAAGGAGCGGGTTGCGCAGGGGTGAGCTACATATTGGGGTTTGATACCGTTAAAAACGATGACGCAACCTATTCATTACCCGGAGTGGAGGTGCATATTGCTAAAAAAGATACCATGTACTTGATCGGGTTGGTACTGGATTTTTATGAAGGAGATGATGCCCGTGGATTTCTATTCTCTCAGCCAGATCAACCAACAAAACCCAGCGGTTAACGGGATTCTTGTAAGGTGACCTTGGCTTGTTTGCAGACTCCTCCAATTGGCGGGTTATACTTCGAAATACTGATCTCTACCCACTGAACAGAGGGAAATTCATTAAAAACCGTTTGAATGATATTGTAACCAATGTGTTCCAATAATCTGGAACGAATCTGCATTTCCTGCTTCACCACCTCGTATAAAGCTTCATAGTTTACGGTTTCCTGTAACGCATCGTGCTGAGCAGCCATCTTCAGATCGGCTTTTACTGTAATATCTACGGAATATTTATTTCCAACCTTCTGCTCCTCATCGTAATACCCATGATAGGCAAAAAATTCCAATCCATCCAGTGAAACTAAACCCATTAACTGACTGCCAATTAATCTATAGAATCAAAAAAAGAGCCTTCGTCCTTTTGGGTCTCCTGAGAAGCCGGGGGTACGGGTTCCTCTGTGACGTCTTCCGTCGGCGAGGGGGCCTCCTCGGTTTTGTTAGTGTCAAAACTGTAATTTATTTTAGATAGCTTTTTGGCTTTTTTGACGGACTCTTCAATAGAAAAATTCTGGTTTTCGTTGCGGGCCTGAGACACCTGCTCCAAGAAACCGTCAGCAATATTTTTGATATCCCTCAGCAAGGTGTCGCGCTGCTGTTGAAGCTTGCGGTACGAGTCCTGCAACCTCTTTACCTCATCTTGCAGATCTTCCAGGACCTCCCGTGAATGACTCTCGGCCTCTTCCAACATTGACCGGGCTTTGGTCTCCGATTCGTTCATTAGAGCATCGGCCTTCATTTGGGTCTCCTTCATGTGCAACTCAGCGGTTTTATTGGCCTGCTCGATCATATTGGCTCCAGTATCTTCCGCTGTTTTTAAGGTTTTGAAAAGCGAATTCTCAATTTCCCTAAGTTTAACGATCTCCTTTTCGGCGGCATCCAATTTAAAGGTCAACTCCTTGTTTTCATCCAGTGCCTTCTCCCAAGCCTGAGAAAGTGAAACCAAAAAGGCATTCACTTCATCCTTGTCATATCCTCGAAATACTTTTTCAAAGGATTTTTTACGAATTTCTAGAGGCGTTACTTTCATTGGTTTAAAGTTTTATATCCCAAATGGATATGGTTCTGTCGTCACTACAGGATGCTAGTTGGCTGAGGTATGCGGACCAGTACAACTTATTAACGGATGTTCCGTGACTGGCGTATCGAGCCTTATCAATTACTTTTAAAAGTTGAAATTGATCAGAACTCCATACTTTTATGGATTTATCCATGCTGCAAGTTACAAAATGATGGCCACTTGGGCTAAATTCTATATGATTTATGGCGTACATGTGTGCTACGATGGAATGGTGAAGTGCATATTGCCGTTCCGCCTTCCATATCTTTAAATGGGCATCCCTGCTGGCAGAAAGCAGTAAGGGTTTTTGAGGATGGTAGACCAGGCTGAAAACCGAATTTTGGTGTGCCTGGAATTCCTGTATCAGTTGATGTTTATCTATAGAAAATATCCGAATGAATTGATCGCTATATCCCACAGCAATTTGGTGATCGTGGGGATTTATGGCAACGCAACGGACACTTTTGTCTGAATGCTTCAGTTTTTCTACCACAGACAAGCTATCCAGGTGCACGACATGTAAGGTTCCGTCGCCACTACCAACATATGCAAACCCACCATGGCATTTAATATCGAAGATAGCAGCCTCAGTCAGTTTCAAGGAGCCAATTTCACGGTTACTCTCCAAATCCACCAGGTGAATACCTTGGTAGTTTTGCCCCACCAGCAGGCGATGACCCTCAGCTACATACTCCAAAGCATAAACGGAAGTAGGTAAATTGGCTATTAATTTGCCTGCATCAGGTTGCTGTAAATTCCAGGCCACCACCATGCCATCACCACCGCCAGAATAGAATTCCCAGCTGTTAGCCCCTGGTTCCAAGGTGTAAATGGCGTCTTGGTGTCCGCTAAAGGTATTTAACTTGTTTACTTGTACTTTACCCATTCTCCGAACCTCAAAACTGCTGCTAATTTATCATATTTGCCTTAAATTAAAGCAAACCTGCTCAAATGCCAGTATCCGAACTAAACATCTTACCTCAGAAATGCGCTTGGGGGATCTGGCATATCGAGGAGCATCGATCGGAACTTTGGAAGCAACTGCATACCACCGATCAATGTGAGGCTGAATATCGACAGATCAGTCACGCCACCAAAAAACTGGAATGGCTGGCCTCTCGGTTAATGATCCAAAAGCTCATACAGGAGTTCGGCGAATCCTACCAGGGCATTTTCAAGGATGGCTTTGGCAAACCACATTTGAGAAACAGCCGTTGGTCTATTTCCATAGCTCATTGCTACCCTTTTGCGGCCGGAGCCATCAATTACCAGGGCTCAGTAGGAATTGACATTGAAAGGCCGCGTGCCCAGTTGCTGAAGATAGCCCCCCGTTTTCTCAGTGATGATGAAAAAGAAATCGCCGGGGAAGACCCTGATCTGCTTTGCCATTTTTGGACTGGGAAAGAGGCCCTTTATAAGATATATGGAAGGAAAAAACTGATTTTCCGGAAAAACATACTGCTTTCCCCTTTAGCTGGCTCGGATTTCCAGGGCATAATTTCTACTGGACAGGGGTCCAACAAGTATACCATCAACTACCATCACACCCAAGGCCATTTAGTAGCTTTTAGCCGGGAAATATCAGAATAGTTGTAAATTAGGGACATGAGAGTATTGATTATATTATTTGGATTAGTACTTAGTGCCGGCGTAAATGCTCAAGCACCAGAAGAGTCATCACTTGCATCCTTGAAATTTGTGGATGCGGTTAGCGGTGACAGCCTATCATTATCGGATTATCAAGACAGTTCCCTGTTACTGTTGATCTTTACCAGTAACTACTGTCCCTACAGCAGGAAATATGAATCCCGCATTAAACAAATCCATGAGTCTTATGCTTCAAATGGTTTGCAATTACTATTGATAAATCCCAATGCCGGTGATAACGACAGTCTGGAAGAGATGCAAAAGAAGGCGGCAGAACACAATTACAAGTTCCCCTACCTCAGCGACAAAGAGCAGCGTCTAACAGAGTTACTGGGAGCTCAACGAACCCCGGAGGCATTTTTGCTGAAAGCTACGGATTTCGAGTTGCTTTATCGAGGGGCTATTGACGACAATCCTCAAGCGCCGGCATATGTAGAATCTCCATATTTGGTGCAGGCTATTGATCAGGCCCTGAGCGGAGATGAAACAACCCCCAAAAAAGTGAAAGTAATTGGCTGTATGATTAAAAAAGGGAGCTAGAGTCTCTCCCACTCTTCCGACAGGGTGTTTAACAGGATCTTTACTTCTTCTACTTTTTGGGGATCCCCCACTTTTTCAAAGCTAATGGTCAAACTCCGTAAAACCCGCTTCACCGTTTCCAAGTTACTGCAAGGATCATAGTAGGTATCCTTAGGTGTCAAATTCAAATGTCCTAGATAATTGTCAATGTCTGATTTGGAAAATATCAACCCCCGGTTGAATACGTTTATATAGAACTGAGTTTCGGAAGATTTATACACCAGAATAAACAGATTGGGCAAATTGACTCCATACACGGGAAGCTTTAGCTTCTGGGCCACCAACATGTAGATTATACACAACGAGGTGGGGTTCCCTTTCTTGGACTCCAATACGATATTGATCATACTGTTGCTGGGGCTGTGAAAATTTTTGGTATTAGCCCCAAACTTCAGCTTGCTAAAAAACACACTGTTGAGCAGTTTGATCTTATCAAAAGGATGCACCTCCGGCTTGAACTCCAGCCAGGCCTCATAATAGACCTGCTCCAGGTCGCTTTTTAACTTCTCCAGTTCCAGGTCCGGGTATTGGTAGGTAGCTATCAGCCACATACCCTCCAGGAGATCCATATCACCCTTTTTCCAATCGGTTAAACGCCCTCTCAGAGTATCGAACTGCAAGGTGTGGATTAGCTCCTCCAACCTTTTTTGTACTACAGGATTGAAGTTCTGCTCCCATTCCTGCTCCAGAAAAGGGACTATGGCTCCACCTAAAGAAATAAGCTTCTGCTCAATCTGGTGCAGAATATCGGTATCCTCCTCGTCCAATAGTGAAACCAGAGCCTTTAACTCTTTTTCATTCAGTTCTTCCTCAGCCATACTTACTTTTAAGTTTGGATAACTCCTACATTGTACCTCTCTTGCAAAGGGGCATGATTGGCCGCTTCAATCCCCATGGAAATTACTTTTCTGGTTTCCAAAGGATCAATAACTCCGTCTACCCACAAGCGGGCCGCTGCGTAATACGGACTTAATTGCCGATCGTAACGATCCGTGATCTCTTTAAGATACTCTTTTTCTTGTGCTTCCGTAAGAGGTTGTTCAGCTGACTTGGCGGCAGCTACTTTAATCTGCAGAAGGGTTTTAGCAGCCGAAGCTCCGCTCATCACTGCCATTTGGGCGGTAGGCCAGGAATAGATCAGTCTGGGATCGTAGGCTTTGCCACACATAGCATAATTACCCGCTCCATAAGAGTTGCCAATGACGATAGTAAACTTCGGAACCACCGAATTGGCCATGGCATTAACCATTTTGGCCCCGTCCTTAATTATACCCCCGTGTTCCGCGCGACTGCCCACCATAAAGCCGCTTACATCTTGCAAAAACACCAGAGGGATCTTGCGCTGATTGCAATTCATGATGAAGCGGGCCGCTTTATCGGCACTATCGGAATAGATCACGCCGCCCATGCGCATCTCTCCTTTCTTGGTTTTTACCACTTTTCGTTGATTCGCCACTATTCCTACCGCCCAGCCATCTATGCGCGCCGTACCGCAAATTAAGGACTTTCCATAACCCGCTTTGTACTCAGAAAATTTTGATTCATCCACCAGGCATTTGATCACTTTGATGGTATCATAAGGCTTGACCCTTTCGCGGGGCAGTATACCATACAAACTTTCCGGATCTTCTGCGGGATCCAAAGCATTTTCCCGATTGAAACCGGCTTTGGGGAATTCACCCAATTTGCTGAAAATGTCCCTGATAGCATCAAGACATTCTTGGTCGTTAGCGTACTTATTGTCCGTAACCCCAGAAATTTCACAATGTGTAGTAGCGCCGCCCAGGGTTTCATTGTCGATAACTTCCCCGATGGCCGCCTTCACTAAATACGATCCTGCCAGGAAGATTGATCCGGTTTTATCCACGATCATGGCCTCATCCGACATTATGGGCAAATAAGCTCCACCGGCTACACAACTGCCCATTATGGCGGCTACTTGAATGATGCCCATGGACGACATTTTAGCGTTATTGCGAAACTGACGTCCAAAATGCTCTTTATCAGGAAAGATCTCATCCTGCATAGGTAGAAACACTCCGGCACTGTCCACTAGGTAAACAATAGGAATTCTGTTCTCCATAGCCACCTCCTGCGCGCGCAGGTTCTTTTTAGCGGTTATGGGAAACCATGCTCCGGCTTTAACCGTAGCATCATTGGCTACAACTACGCAGGTTCTTCCAGAAATATATCCAATTCCTGTTACCACTCCCCCGGCGGGGCAGCCTCCGTATTCCTCATACATGCCTTCACCGGCAAATGCCCCTATCTCCAGAAATTCACTGCTATCATCAATCAGATAGTCAATACGTTCTCTGGCTGTTAATTTTCCTTTCCGATGGTGTTTCTCAATACGCTTGGGCCCTCCTCCAAGCTTGACTTGCTTTAGCTTCTCCTGTAATTGGCTTACCAGCTGCTTATTTTGGTCCTCGTTCTTGTTATACTCTAGATTCATGTATGAATTGATGTATTACGAGGTTATTCTTGCGAAGCACCGGAAGGTTCCGTGGATTTTTTTGAGCCTTTATCCTTCTTTCCGAATACTGAAAAATGTACGTATCGACCGGGGTTTTCTTTCATATCTATGAACAGTTTGTCCAGATCTTCCATGGTCTGATTCATCTTGTTGTAAAGACCCTCGTCCTTTAACAGCAATCCCATGCTTCCCTCACCTTCATTAATTAGCTGCAGGGTAGTGCCCAACTCTTCTACGGTATTGCGAGTAGAGGTAAGCATAGCCTCGAGCTCCAATTGATTTACACTATCAGCCACTTTATTCATCTTGCTCATTAAGGCTCCCAAACCTTCCTTCGGATCATTCAACTGAGTTAGGAGATTGTCCAGCTGCTTGCTCAAACCTTCAAGTTTGGAGGTTCCTTTGGCCAGGTTGCTGGAGGTGGCATTGAAATTGCCGATAATTTCATTGATACCATCTTCATTATTAGCAAGATTGGCCAAAATTGTATTCAGGTTTTGCAGGGTTACCTCCATGCGATCAACCACAGGTAGCGCGCTGTTACTTAAGGTCTCGGTAAATCCTTTGTCCAACTTTGCCATTAAAGTATCGCCATCCTGTAGTGGTGCTCCGGATTGTATGGAATCCAGATGTATTGCTTTTGTTCCCAGTAAATCGCTTTTGATAACAGCACGGGTGCGTGCCCCCAATACCTGATCATTACTTATATCCAGCGACACCAACAACTGATTGTCACGACCTTGAAGTATCTCGATCTTACTTACCCGTCCCACGGAAAATCCGTTGATCATAACGGGGTTGGAGACATTCAAGCCATCGATGTTCTGGTATACTGCGTAGTAGGTGTTATTGGGAGACAGAAAATCAATGCCCTTTAAGAAATTGAAACCCAAATATAAAATAGAGATAGAAATTACGGCCAGTAAACCAACTCGGAATTCTTTTGAAATTTTCAAACCTGCGCAGTTTTCTTTGGTAAATAGAGGGCAAAAATTATGGGAGTAAATATAGGAACTTAATTCGAAGATTCCATCTCTTCCTTATAATCCCTGATAGCCCTGAAAATTGCGGAAGCGATGTAACTTTGCTTCAGTTCGTCGTTTAAATCTTTCTCCTCTTTGGGGTTGGTAAGATACCCTGTCTCCACCAAGACACTAGGCATTGTGGTACGCCACAAAACCCAAAATCCGGCTTGTTTTACACCCCTGCTACGACGTCCGGCTCGATTTTTGAACTGGTTTTCGATACTGGCTGCCAGTTTCAGGCTGTTTTCAACGTGAGCGTTTTGATACAACTCAAACAATATGTGGGATTCGGGGCTTTTGGGATCAAATCCCTCATAGCGTTCCTGGTAATCTTCTTCCAGCAAGATCACCGAATTTTCCCGCTTGGCTACTTCCAGGTTACTCTTCGTCTTATGAGTACCCATTACGTAAGTTTCCGTGCCATATACGGATTTCGTGACCGCAGAAGCATTACAATGAATAGAAATGAAAACATCTGCATCATTTTTGTTAGCTATTTCAGCACGATCGTCCAGTTCGATGAACTTGTCGGATTTTCGAGTATAAATAACTTCAACGTCAGGTAAACGTTCCTTAATGATATCACCTAGTTCCAAGGCAATTTTCAATGCGATATTTTTCTCCCGAGAGTACTTGCCACTGGTGCCGGGATCATGGCCACCATGGCCTGCATCAATGACTACTTTCTGGACCTGGTTTTTACGAATAGAGTGGGGTCCGGTGTTGTTGAAAGAAGCCAGAACGAAGAAAAAAGAAAAAAATGATATTGTTACAATATTCCGTAGCATCCTTCGCTTGTTATGCCCTAATACCATAAATTTACCAAAAAAAGAGAATATTTTTGTAAAACAAAAATGCCCTGTGAATAAAATAAAGGCAATTTATGGCGTTTGCCGGCTCCTTGCCCTGTTCATTGTCCTCAGCATTTTTAGTTTTCCAGCTTGGGGTCAAGAACCCGTAAATCCGGATCTACTGCCCTCAGCAGACACTTTGACCCCCGTAAATAACGTCGGTAATCCTCAAATTAATACAATTCCAACGGATACTTTACAGCTTGGTGATTCCACCCGGGTTCGTCCCCGTGGCGATATAAGTACTACTGTCAAATACTTTGCCAAAGATTCAATTATAATGGATCGAGTCAACGAGATCATCTATCTCTATGGGGATGCCAGGGTCAATTATGGGGATATACAGATAGAAGCCGCGGTTATTATTTTCGACCAACGGCGCAATCTCCTCTCGGCAGAATCAAGGCCCGATAGCACCGGAAAGGAAATGGGTAAGCCAATATTTACTCAGAGCGGGACGGTTTATGAGACTAAAGGGATGAAATACAATTTTAAGACCAGAAGGGCCATTACCTCCGGATTGGTGACCGAGCAAGGCGAAGGGTATTTACACGGGCAACAGGTTTATAAAAATGAAGAGGATGAACTATTTGTAAACAGAGCCAAGTACACCACCTGTGAGCTTACCCATCCCCATTTTGAAATTCGCTCCAAGCGACTAAAGCGCTCGGGACGCAATGTGATATCGGGACCTTTCAATCTATATATCAACGATGTGCCTACTCCTCTGGGATTGCCTTTTGGCATGTTCCCTGACCCGGAAACCCGGTCATCCGGGGTAATAGTACCCAGCTATGGGGAAGAGCGGCAAAGGGGGTTTTATCTTAGGGACGGCGGGTATTATTTTGATATTAATGAGTACGTCAACTTGCGACTGACCGGCGAGGTGTATTCTAAAGGGGGTTGGGGCACCAGGGTTCAAACTAATTATCGTAAACGCTATGCCTACAATGGGGGTTTAAATTTCAATCTCACCAAACGTACTACGGGATTGGAGGGAGAGAACGAAGCCACCGATTTTAGTTTGAATTGGAGTCATACTCCGGTTAGCAAGGGTAACAGTCGTTTTAGCGGGTCAATTAATGCCGCTACCAGTACCTACAATCAAAACAACAACCTATCGGTCCAACAAAATATCAACGCTAACTTGAATTCCAGTATAAGTTATTCTAAAGTATTTGCCGGTACGCCTTTCAACATGACCATGAGTGCCCGGCACAATCAAAACCTTACCACCAATATCGTGGATATAACCCTACCGGAACTCAGTGTCAACATGAACCGGCAGTCGCCCTTTAAGCGTTCCAATTTTGAACTTTTAAAGAATTTCAGCTTCTCCTGGAACATGAATGCTCGCAATCGGATCACCAATAGTCCCACCCGTAGGGGTGCTAGTTTTGACATCGTCAATGCCGGGGAGCAAGTAGAGGACACCCTGTCCTTTAATTTTGAGAACCTGGGGACCTTATTGGAGAATGCCGAAAACGGAGCGCGACATCAGATCCCTGTATCCACATCCGCCAAATTATTTAACTATTTCACCTTTAGCCCCAGCATAAATATTACGGAACTGTGGTATTTGAAAAAGCTCAACCATACCTACGATCCCATAGAAAAAGGAGTACGCATTGACACCTTAGACGGCTTTACAAACGCCACCACCTACAGTTTCGGAGCCGCATTAAGCACCCGCATCTACGGGACTTTCTTAATGAAACCCGGAAAGAAGGTGGAAGCCATCAGACATACCATCATCCCCACTTTGAGTTTTGGATATACTCCTGATTTTACTGATCCCAGTTTCGACTATTATCAAGACGTGCAGGTCGACTCGGCCGGAAATCGCCAGCTATTGTCACGGTATAACGGATTTGTTTTCGGCAGCCCCTCCCGGGGAAATAGCGGGTCGATCAGCTTTAACCTTCAGAATACCCTGGAGATGAAAGTGAAAACTAAAAACGACACTACAAAATCCACTAAAAAAGTTCATATCCTGAGAAATCTGGGGTTAAGTGCCAGTTATAATTTAAGAGCGGACTCCTTTAATTTATCGGATATACGGATTTCTGCCACCACCAGCATTCTGGACAATCTCATTGATTTTAGCGCGGGACTAACTATAGACCCTTACATTTATAAGTTGAACGACATTACCATTGACGAAAACGGGGTACGGACGGTAGATCAAACCCAGATCAACGAATTTGCCTGGAACAACGGTCAAGGCCTGGGGCAGATCAGTTCTGCCAATTTTGCCTTTAATACCCGTCTGGACGCCAACACCCTTAGAGGAGAAAAATCCGACAGCCCGGTAACACCGGGATTGGACGATCCCAATCGGGATCTCAACGACCCCTCGGTGCTGCAGCGGGATGCGGAACTGGAATACATCCGGCAAAATCCTAACAAATACCTGGACTTTAAGATCCCCTGGACCTTAAGAATTCAATACTCTTTGCGTTACAGCAAGATCGGGTTCCGGGATTCTGATATCACTCAAAGTTTAAGCTTTAGTGGTGACGTTAGTATTACTGACAAATGGAAACTGACCTACAATTCGGGGTATGATTTTCAACGAAAAGAATTTACACAAACCCGCCTGGGAGCCAGCAGAGACCTGCACTGTTGGAATTTAAGCTTTGATTGGGTGCCCTTTGGGCGTTTCCAATCCTACAATATTTCCATTAATGTAAACGCCCGAATCCTTCAGGATCTGCGCCTGCAACGGCGTCGAACTTTCGTAGATGCCGGAGCTACTTTCAACTAACCCACTGCGCTACCTCTTCCGGGGTAGGGTTTTTAACCTCTTTCAGTTTCATTTTTTTGCGCATCCCGCAAACATCGTTGAACAATTTGTTGGGAGCTACTTCTTTTAAGGAATCGGTGGTGTGGTGCCCTAGCTTCTGCAAAATTGGAATTAATTCTTCACGCACTCCCATGGCCAAGTAATCGTCTTTACTGGCAACCTGCACTTTTGGTTCCGGTTTCATCTGAGGAAAAAAGATCACTTCCTGAATGGAAGGACTGTTAGACATGATCATGCACAAGCGATCTACTCCCACCCCTAAACCAGCCGTGGGAGGCATGCCGTACTCCAGGGCACGCAGATAGTCCTCGTCCAGCACCATAGCTTCATCATCTCCTCTTTTGCCTAATTCCAATTGCTGCTCAAATCGTTCGCGCTGATCGATAGGATCATTAAGCTCCGAAAAAGCATTACAGATCTCCTTCCCGTTGCAAATGGCCTCAAACCTTTCCACCAGCCCTTCGTCAGTGCGGTGCTTTTTGGCTAATGGCGACATCTCCAATGGATAATCCGTTATAAAAGTCGGTTGGATCAGATGAGGTTCGCATTTTTCCCCAAAAATTTCATCAATCACCTTGCCCTTACCCATGGAATCTTCAAGAGGCACTCCCAGAGAGGCCGCAGTTGATCGCAATTTCTGCTCATCCATGGATGAAATATCTACTCCCGTAAAATGCTCTATGGCCTCGAACATAGTGTACCTTTTCCAGGGTCGCTTAAAATCGATAACCTGATCGCCCACCTGAACCTCGGTGGTGCCGTGTAGATCCAGGGCGGCCTTTTCGATCATCTCTTCCACTAGCTCCATCATCCACAGGTAATCCTTATAAGCTACATATAACTCCACTTGGGTAAATTCGGGGTTGTGGAATCTGGACATACCTTCATTCCTGAAATCTTTAGCGAATTCATAAACTCCTTCAAAACCGCCTACTATCAAGCGCTTCAAATACAGCTCATTGGCTATGCGCAGATATAGGGTCATATCTAGGGAGTTGTGATGTGTTTTGAAAGGCCTGGCAGCCGCTCCCCCGTATAAGGGTTGTAAAACAGGTGTTTCCACTTCCAAATACCCCCGTCCGTTGAGATAGTTGCGAATGGAGTTAATGAGTTTAGTGCGTAGAATGAAAGTCTCTTTAACTTGAGGATTTACAATCAAGTCTACATACCGCTGGCGATACCGTTGTTCGGGATCGGTAAAAGCATCGTGCAGCTGTTTTTCACCCTGTTCGTTGACGGTCTCTTTTACAATGGGCAAGGGCCTCAGTGACTTGGAAAGCACCTTGAGGTCTTGTACATAAATGGATATCTCACCGGTCTGGGTGGTAAATACATATCCATTTATCCCAATAATATCTCCTATGCCCAGGACTTTTTTAAAAACCGTGTTGTAAAGTGTTTTATCCTCACCCGGACAAAGGTCATCTCGCTTCAAGTAAAGTTGGATCCTGCCGGTTGCATCCATCACCTCCGCAAAAGATGCCGAACCCATGATCCTGCGACTCATAATGCGACCGGCAAGCTGCACCTCCTTGAACTTCTCAGGATCTGTGGGAAAATCCTGGGCTATCTGCTTGGTTGTGGTGTTTACATCAAACATTTCAGCCGGATAAGGGTCCACGCCCAAGTCCATTAATTGTTGACGTTCTTGTCTTCTTAATATTTCTTGTTCACTGAGTGGCATGAGTGCGATGATTTAAGGACCAAAATTAGCTATTATCCTGCATATAACAGCTTATTTCCCTTGTTGCTTTCGGCGTTTTAATTCCTGTTTGATCAAGTTGTATTCATAGTTGGTTTGTCCTGAAATGGCAGTGTTTTCTTCGGCCCGCCGTATCAGATAGGGCATTACTTTTTTGATGGGTCCATAGGGCACATATTTGGCCACATTATAACCATTATGTGCAAGGTTATAGCTGATATTATCACTCATCCCATACAGCTGCATAAAGTAAACCCCGGGGTCGGACTTTTTCAGATTGTACTTTTCCATAAGTACGGTCAGGTAATAGTTGCTGTATTCATTGTGGGTGCCGTTGCACAGATCTATGCGCTGGTTGTTATCAATACAGAATTTTAGAGCCGCATTGTAATCATCATCGGTGGCCTGCTTATGGGGATGGATGGGACTGGGGTATCCCAATTCCTGGGCCCGTTCCCTTTCTTTTTCCATATAGGCGCCACGCACTAATTTCGCTCCCAGGAAGTAGTTATGGGTCACTGCCCGGTGAAAGGCTTCACGCAAGTTGTTCAACATATCATGTCGATACATCTGATAAGTATTGAATACCACGGCTTTTTGCTGGTTGTAGCGTTGCATCAACTCATCACAATAGTCATCTATTGGATTCTGGATCCAGCTTTCCTCTGCATCTATCATGACCCGTACCTCAGCTTCCACCGCGGCTTTACAGATCCGATCCATTCTATTTTTTACCCGATCCCAAGCCTGTTGCTGTTCAGCGGAAATGGCTTTCCCCTGTTGCAAATTTTCTAACAATACATTACTGGCTATACCGGATACTTTAAACACACAAAAGGGGTTTTTGGGTTCGATGCCCGCTTTACCAATGGTATTCAGGGTTTCCTCGGTATGTCTGTCAAAATCCGATTCCAATTCGGTACCCTCCACGGAGTAGTCTAAAATAGACCCCACGCCATATTTCTGAAGCGTCATTGAGGTTTCACGGCATTCCTCAATGGTTTCACCGCCACAAAAAAGTTCGTAAACCGTGCTTCGTATGAGAGTTTTGACCGGTAACCCCAGTTTAAGGGCGATTGTTACGGAATTAGTAATTAAATTTACCAGCCAAGGGTGGTTCATAATACCAAAAAGCCATAGCGATTTTCTCAAGGCTGCATCGGTCTTTGAGGAAAAAGCTATGGATGTATCTTCAAAGGATATCGGTGCTTTGGACTCCATAATCCTGCAAATATAGAAAAACGCAGGGATAATCGACACGAAAATTTATTATGGCGGACTTTCCTCCAGCAGTTATTATTACCGATCAGATCGCCGCTGCGGTGGCAGAGTATCTGAATGCCCACCAGTTCAGCATGGTGGGGGTTTTGGTGGATGACAATACCCTCAAATACTGTTATCCATTAATTCAGGAAAGCTTACCCCCCCATTTTATCATCGAAATTGCCAGCGGTGAGACTCATAAAAATTTGCAGACATGCGTGCAGATCTGGAATGAAATGACCCATCAACATATGGACCGTGGATCTATACTAATAAATCTGGGCGGGGGCGTGATCGGCGATATGGGTGGATTTTGCGCTGCCACCTTCAAGCGTGGCATTCCTTTCATAAATATACCGACCACTTTATTGGCTCAGGTAGATGCCTCTGTGGGAGGTAAACTGGGTATAGATTTTCACGATTACAAGAATCACCTGGGAGTCTTTCAGGATCCCGAAAGAGTACTGATCTCCACCCTATTCCTGGATACACTGCCTGTCAATGAGCTGCGCTCGGGATTCGCAGAAGTACTAAAACATGCTTTGATCTCCGATGCCCAGTATTGGCATAAAATCATCCAAACTGACTGGCAAAGCCAGGATTGGGCCCAGCATGTGCAACATAGCGTGAAAGTCAAATCCGGGGTCGTGGAACAAGATCCTCAGGAATCGGGGCTGCGTAAGATCCTGAACTTTGGCCACACCGTGGGCCATGCCATAGAAAAAGAGTATCTCTCTACAGCAAATCCTTTCCTGCATGGGGAGGCTATTGCCATAGGTATGATCTGTGAAGCCTATTTATCCCATCGAAAAGCGACTTTGGACAAAGAGCACCTTAGGGCCATTACTCAACAAATCTTGAAATGGTTTGGAAATACTAGTCTGGACCCCAGCCTGATTTTGCCAATTGCCCAAAACACCCTACAGGATAAAAAGAATACCAATGGCAAAATCAAGTGCAGTCTTCTGGAGGGCGTTGGCCAAGCTACATTTGATATAGAGGTTACCCTTGAAGAAGTTAAAGAGGCTCTAGAGTACTATCAGGAGCAAGCAGTTTAGTTAATTATTTCAGAAAACTTCTGACCGTATTTCTCCACTTCGGTAAGTGCATTATTGGCAATTTTCTTGATCTTCTCGGAATCCATGTTTTCCTTCAATTCGTCCTTGAATTCATTTGCCTTGCGGGAAAGTTTTCTTCGGGTTTTTTCCCCTTTATCGGGTGCGAACAAAAATCCGGCTGCCAAGCCGGCTGCAGCTCCTGCTACAAAAGCTAAAAAGGTTTTTTCTGATTTATTCATTATCTAACATTGTAATTTTTAATACTACTTATCTACTACACAATACGTGCCAAATTTACTTATGTTTTACGTAATTTTAGTTCACTCAATATATTATACTTCAAACGGGACCTTATAATAGAGATTACACCTTGAACCTCCACAGCTCCTCTACTCTGCACCTACCATTACAAAACCATTTGATTCCTGCCACCATAGCTCTGGAGGCTTCTAAAAGTATTAGCAATCGGGTTTTAATTTTAGATGCTCTTTGTACGCAGCCAAGCACACTGGAAAACCTCTCTCAAGCCCGTGATACTCAGATCATGATGGCCCTATTGAACGAATCGGGACCGGTCTGGGATGCACAGGATGCCGGAACCACCCTACGATTCCTCACTGCTTATGGCGCTCTAACCGGTCAGGTGAAAGAAATAACCGGTACTTCCCGCATGCAACATCGGCCCATCAAAATACTAGTGGATGCTTTGAGGGAGATCGGAGCGGATATTGAATACTGTGCCCAGGAAGGGTTCCCTCCTATCCAACTGAAGGGATTTGCCGAACAGTTGCAACAAACTGTTACCATTTCAGGAGACGTGAGCAGCCAATATCTTTCCGCTCTACTCATGATGGCCCCCTCTCTGCCGCAGGGTCTCACTTTGCAAATATCCGGGAAGCTAATGAGCCGACCTTATGTAAACATGACCCTGAAATTAATGCAGCAATTCGGTATTGATCACCAATGGGAAGGGTCGCGGATCACCATATCTCCTCAACAATATCAGCCCGCCCAAATCCTGGTAGAAGCAGATTGGTCGGCCGCCAGTTACTGGTACAGTATGGTAGCGCTGGGTGGATCAGAGATCACATTACTGGGGCTACATGACACCTCATTGCAAGGAGACCGGCAAATAGCCAATATCATGGAACCCCTGGGTGTACTCTCTCGCTTTCATGAAAGAGGTGTCACCCTGATCCCCGGTAAACCACTGGTTGATGAACTGGAATACGATTTCTCCAACTGCCCGGACCTGGCACAAACAGTGCTTTCACTCTGTGCAGTGGCTGGGATTACCTGCAGAGCCAGCGGACTGGAAAGTTTATACATTAAAGAAACTGACCGCGTAGCAGCCATGCGAAATGAATTGGGCAAGATTGGGGCTAAGCTTGAAGAACATTCCAGGGGTTGGTTGTTGACCCCTACGGAGGAATTGCCTGTGGATACCATTCGTTTCCATACTTATGAAGATCATAGAATGGCCATGGCCTTGGCCCCGCTGGCCTTAAAATTTCCTCTGGTTATTGAAGATCCCCTGGTAGTAAACAAAAGCTATCCTACTTTTTGGCAAGATCTGGCTCAGGCGGGTCTGGTATCAGAGATGGTCTCGTAATGACTGGAAATATGCGGGTACTTTTAGCAACCGACTTCCATACCAACTAAACATTTCACCATCTACTAGTAGCACTTTAGCCGCAGGGAAATAACCCTGTATTTCCTCTACATGCTGGTTCTTGAAAGGGTAAGGTTCTGAGGAAAGTAGAATCACCTGAGGATCCAAAATTAACAGGTCGTCCATACTTAATTGAGGATAACGATTGACTTTGAGTATATTTTCCAAACCTGCCAAGGTCATCATATTATGGATAAAGGTATCCACTCCGGCGGCCATGTACGGTTTTCGCCAGATCATGTACAATGCCCTGGGAGGAGAATCCATCACGGGTATGGTTCGGAATCGTTTTTTTATTTCCGATACTAGTTTACCGGACACAGCTTTCCGGTTCACCAAGTAGCCTATCTCCATAATTGCCTTTAGCGCTTGCGGAAGATCCCGGATATCGCTGACCCATACTGGCACTTTTTCCGCTAGCTGATTGATCTGTTGTCGGTCGTTTTCTTCTTTATTGGCAATGATCAATTGGGGGTTCAGGTCCAGAATAGCGGACACCTGCAGGTTCTTAGTGCCGCCGATCTTCCGGTAGCCGTACACCATCTCTTTGGGGTGAATGCAAAACTTAGTAATAGCAGATATTTCCCTTTCAAGACCCAGTGAGAACAGTAACTCAGTCAGTGAAGGTACCACAGAGATCACCCGGTCTAAACTGGACGGGATCTCTAAATTACGGCCTAGGTGATCGGTTATCCTGCGTAACGCGCACAATTTACTTTAGATAGCTGAAATCATGTTCCGCTTTCAATTGGACCAAGAACTCAAACATAAGACTGATCACATTATCAACGTCGGATTGATGGACCGTTTCCACGGTGGTGTGCATGTACTTTAACGGCAGACTAATCAAGGCGGAGGGAACGCCTTCGTTACTGTAAGCAAATGCGTCAGTATCAGTACCCGTAGAACGGGTGGCTGCGGCCCTTTGATAGGGAACCTTCTTTTTTTCAGCGACTTCGATAAGCATATCCAATACGTTGTTGTGTACTGCCGGTCCGTATGTCAATACGGGTCCTTTTCCGCATCGTTGGTCACCACTTACCTTTTTATCGTACATTGGTGAAGTAGTATCGTGACAGACATCTGTTACGATGGCCAATTGCGGCTTAATGCGATGAGCGATCATCTGAGCCCCCCGCAGTCCGATCTCCTCCTGTACCGCATTGACCACATATACGCCAAAATCCAGTTTTCTTTTTTTCTGCTTTAACCGGCGTGCCACCTGAGCAATCATAAAGCCTCCCATACGGTTGTCCAATGCCCTACCGGTAAACATTTTTTTGTTCAGCGTCATGAACTCATCTTCAAATGTGATCACGCTACCCACATGAACCCCCAGCTTCAAAACCTCATCCCTGGAACTACATCCGCAATCAATAAAGATGTTCTTCAAGGTGGGCGCCTGCTCTTTGGAAGGTGTGCGTACATGGATGGCCGGCCAGCCGAATACGCCCTTAACGATGCCCTTAGCGGTATGGATATTCACTCTCATAGAAGGGGCGATCTGATGATCCGAGCCACCATTGCGACGTACGTAGATATATCCTTCATCTGTGATGTAGTTTACAAACCAAGATATCTCATCAGCATGAGCCTCAATGACCACCTTATAGGAAGCCTCTGGATTGATCACCGCTACTGCCGTGCCATAGGTATCGGTGAAATAGGTATCGGAGAAAGATTTCATGTAATCCAGCCATATTTGCTGGCCCGATGATTCAAACCCTGTGGGAGAAGCGTTGTTAAGGTATTTTTCTAAGAAAGCTTTACTTTGTTTATCCATACTATAAGGGAATGTTCCCGTGTTTTTTACGGGGCAGTTTATCCACTTTATTCTTTAACATGCTAAAGGCCTGTATCAATTTGGAGCGGGTATTACGGGGGAGGATCACTTCATCAATAAATCCTCTGTGAGCCGCACGATAAGGATTGGCGAATTTTTGGGTATATTCTTCCACTTTCTCGTTCAGCGCTTTTTGAGGGTCTTCGGCTTCCGCTATTTCTTTTTTAAAAATGATCTCCGAAGCCCCTTTGGCACCCATTACTGCGATCTCCGCCATAGGCCAGGCATAGTTCAGGTCTGCTCCAATATGTTTGCTGTTCATCACATCATAAGCTCCGCCATAGGCCTTACGGGTAATAACCGTAACCCTGGGCACCGTTGCCTCACAAAATGCATAAAGCAATTTGGCACCATTGGTAATGATGCCTTGCCACTCCTGATCGGTTCCCGGTAAGAATCCCGGCACGTCTTCGAATACCAGCAGGGGTATATTGAAAGAGTCACAAAACCGCACGAAACGTGCCGCTTTGGTACTGGCGTCTATGTCCAAAACTCCTGCCAGGAAGGCCGGTTGATTTCCAACTATACCCAGAGACTTACCCGCTAGGCGCGCAAATCCCACCACAATATTCTCGGCAAAACCCTGGTGCACTTCTAAAAACGAACCTTCATCTACTACCTGCTCTATGATCTCCCTCATGTCATAAGGTTGATTAGGATTTTCAGGCATGAACTCATCCAATACTGGCCGGGACTCATCCTGCAGCTGATAGGGATAGTGAGGTGATTGTTCCTCACAGTTTTGAGGCATGTAGCTAAGTAGTTCTCTTATGCGCTTTAGACACTCCACTTCATTACTACAGGCAAAGTGGGTCACGCCACTTTTAGTACTGTGGGTGGTTGCTCCTCCCAGTTCCTCGGAGCTAACCTCCTCATGAGTAACAGTTTTTACCACGTTAGGGCCGGTTACAAACATATAGGAGGTTTTTTCCACCATCAGAATAAAATCTGTAATCGCCGGCGAATACACAGCTCCTCCGGCACAAGGACCCATCACTGCGGAAATCTGCGGTACCACCCCTGAAGCCAAGGTGTTTCTGTAAAAAATATCGGCATATCCTCCCAGAGAAACCACACCCTCTTGAATCCTGGCTCCTCCGGAATCGTTGAGGCCAATTAAGGGAGCCCCGTTCTTAAGAGACAGTTCCATTAATTTTACAATCTTTTCGGCGTGAGTTTCTGATAGTGACCCTCCAAAGACCGTAAAATCCTGAGAAAAGACATATACCAAACGCCCTTCCACGGTTCCATATCCGGTTACTACCCCATCCCCGAGATAGTGTTGTTTGTCCAACCCGAAATCCTTACAACGGTGCATGACGAACTTTCCAATTTCCTGAAAACTGCCTTCATCCAACAGCATATGCAATCGTTCGCGTGCTGTAAGTTTTCCTTTCTTGTGCTGGGATTCAATGCGGGCTTCACCTCCGCCCAACAAAGCCTCAGCGTTCTTACGTTCCAATAATCGGTACTTTTCCTGGTTGCTGGGCAAGGTATATAGACCTTTGTTGTCCTTTGGTTTGGGCATGAAACTAGACGATTTTATGCTCCTTAAATATATGATTTATTTCTATGGAGGGGGTTTTTACAGAGAATAAAATATTATATTCGCCAAATTTCATAATGAAACATCTGGCGGTTATCGATCTAGGAACAAACACTTTTCACTTGCTGGTGGCTAAAGTGGGGCAAACCTCTATGGAGATACTTCATAAAGAGAAGCAAAGTGTGAAGATTGGCGAAGGCGGAATCAGCCAGGGAATAATCTCAGATGCCGCCCGAAAAAGGGCCCTGAACACTTTAAAGGGGTTTCGCACCACCATGGACCGTTTCGAGGTTGAACAGCATTTTGCCTTTGCCACCAGTGCCTTTCGCAACGCCCGCAACCAGGAAGAATTGCTAGATGAGATCCAAAGGGAAACTGGCATCGCCATCCAGGTGATCTCCGGTAGCCAGGAAGCAGATTACATCTATCAGGGGGTTTCTCATGCACTGGATTTAGGTGCCCAGGACCATCTCATTATGGATATCGGAGGAGGCAGTGTGGAGTTTGTAATAGCCAATCAAGACAGGATCCATTGGAAGGAAAGCTACGAGATAGGAGCACAGCGCCTGATGGACAAATTCCATTATCACGATCCCATATATCCCCAGGAAATTCAGAAATTAGAACGTTTCTTGGATCGTGAGCTGAGCACCTTGATAACCGCCATGGAACAGTTTAATCCCAGAATCTTAATCGGATCATCGGGCACCTTTGACACACTAAGCGAGATCTATTGCCTGGATCAGAGTATTACCCCTGACCAGGGCCCGGAGCGCCGGCTTTCATTAAAAGGTTATCAGCAGATCCATCAAAGAATTATTAGTATGAACCGGTCACAAAGGATGCAGATACCGGGAATGATCGCGATGCGGGTAGATATGATCGTGGTAGCTAGTAGCTTGATCCATTATCTGCTGGATCGTTTTCATCTGGATGGTATTCGGGTTTCCGCCTACGCTCTTAAGGAAGGAGTTCTTTTTGAGTCCATAGAACAGATAAGACAACAGGGAGCTTAGGTTTATTTTTTAGGTAACAGTTTAGGTTTACAGTCTATGTACAGTGATAGCAGCCTTCGTGATTTTGCCAGAGACGTGTTCACAGCCATGGGTTGTGACGACGCTCAGGCCAGAATTGCTGCTGAGATATTAGTAGATGCCGACCTGAAAGGGATTGACTCTCATGGCATAGCACGACTAAAGGGGTATGTACGTTTGTGGGAGAATAATCGCATCAATACTCAACCTAACATCAGCATAACACATGAAACACCCAGCACCGCGGTGATGGATGGGGACCAAGGACTGGGCTTGGTAGTAGCCCCTGAAGCCATGAAAATAGCTATTGAAAAAGCCTCACGGGTGGGCAGTGGATGGGTGTCGGTTCGAAACTCAAATCATTATGGCATTGCCGGATATCATGCCATGATGGCGCTTGAACATGATATGGTAGGGATCTCCATGACCAATGCCAGTCCCTTGGTTGCTCCTACCTTTTCCAGCGAACGACTATTGGGAACAAACCCAATTGCGGTAGCCATCCCCGCCCATAAGCAACCCCCTTTTGTAGCGGATCTTGCTACCACCACAGTGGCCAATGGTAAATTGGAAGTGATGAAGCGCCAGGGATCAACCATCCCTGAGGGCTGGGCCCAGGACGCCTGGGGACAACCTAGTACCGAAGCAACCACTGTAGAGCAAGGGGGCGCACTTCTACCCCTGGGAGGTAGTCGTAATTTGGGCAGCCACAAAGGATATTGTTTAGGCAGTATAGTGGATATATTTAGCGCAGTGTTGTCAGGAGCCAATTACGGCCCATGGGTGCCCCCTTTCGTCAGTTTTCTGGATCCTGCTTCCGACCCGGTGGGAAAGGGAATCGGACATTTTTTAGGAGCATTCAGGATCGATGCCTTTCGCCCTACCGAAGAATTTAAAGCGCACATGGACCAATGGATCCAGCGATTTCGAAATTCAAAACCCGCCAAAGGCCAGGAAAAAGTGCTGATCCCGGGTGATCCCGAAAGAGAAATGAAAGCAAAAAGGCAATCGGATGGAATTCCCTTGCTTGAAGCAGTGGTCAAAGACCTGGAAGAGTTGGCCCTTAAGTTTAAAGTTGAACCACCCAGGCCTACAGAGTGATCCCTGCGCGGATGATCAATTCACTGTTGTACGGTGATTGTCGGTCGTCGTGTAATAGGTTCAGTAGTAGGGTCAACCCCAATCCCGCTCTACCCCCTACAGGTTGAAAAAAGCCTCCGCCAATAAAATAACCTGGCACCCAGTCCCTAACGAGTTCTGTGCCATCCAGGCTTGGGTAATCCAATTTCAATGATTCGTACTCCGTATAAGCAAAGAACTGCTGGGTGATATTATAGCGACCAAAGACCCGCCATCCGAATATGTTGGTATCGTATTCATACAGCCGCCCCGTGAATAGATCGATAGCTTCTCCTTTCAAGTACTGGTAGGTAATGCCCGGTCCAACAGACAGTCTGGGAGTGAGCATGTACCCGGCCAGCGGAGATATATCAATGACTGTAAAATCCCCAAATTGCAGGCCGAAGTTCCCGCCGAAATAAACCCGGTCGAAAAACCTGTTTTCGTTCTCAGGATCGAACTCTCGCTGGCCGTGGGCTTGGAGAAAGATTGCAGTGGTGAAGATCAGGAGTAGTATTTTTTTCATCGGATATAAAATAAAGGGGTCCTCTATGACTAGAGAACCCTGATTTCTTTTGAAGTAGTCACGAACCTACTACGTACTTTGGTTATTTGGTCTTTTCCTTCGTCACTACGATATACAGGTCCTCTGTAGGTTTTCGCATAAGGTATTTTTCCCGTGCATACTTCTCCAACAGAGCTTCATCGCTTAAAAGTTCACGCCTGTCGGCTTTTACTTCCTCAATTTTGGTTAGATAGAACTCCTTCTTGGCTTCTTGTTGATGCAGCTTTTTGGTTCTCTGATATTGTAAAAATAGGTCGTTAGAGTCAAAAAACAGCATCCAAATGAGGAACAAACTGCCGGTTATGAAGAAAAAATTCTTGCTTAATCGCTTTAAATTGATCATTACTGACTTCATAGATCCGGTGTTAAGTTAAAAAGATCTGCACGAAACTAAAAATTTAGCACATACTTGAATGTAACGAAGCCCAGAACTTATTATTTTAGTTACCGGAAGTTGGGACCCGGAAAGCGTCCAATCTCTCCTAACTCCTCTTCAATGCGCAACAACTGATTGTACTTAGCCATGCGATCGGAACGGGAGGCGGAGCCGGTCTTGATCTGACCGGTGTTTAAGGCCACTGCCAAGTCGGCGATGGTATTGTCTTCCGTTTCACCGGAGCGATGTGACATCACGCTGGTATAGCTGTTGCGGGAAGCTAAGTTGACGGCATCAATGGTCTCCGTTAAGGTCCCGATTTGATTGACCTTGATCAGTATGGAGTTGGCAATGCTTTCCTCTATGCCTCTATTCAGACGCACAACATTAGTAACAAACAGATCGTCTCCCACCAATTGTACTTTATCGCCGGTCAGTTCGGTGAGTACTTTCCAGCCCTCCCAATCGTCTTCATGCATACCGTCCTCAATTGATAATATGGGATAGCGATCTACCCAATCTTTCCAATAATGGGCCATTTCCTGAGAAGAAAGCTTATCACCGGTGGACTTTTTAAAATGATAGGTTTGAGAGTCTAAATCGTAAAACTCCGAACTGGCGGCATCTAAGGCGATACCAATATCTTCTCCCGGGCGATACCCTGCAGTCTCAATAGCTTTAAGCACCACCTCAATGGCCTCTACATTGGAGGCTATATTGGGTGCAAACCCTCCTTCATCACCTACATTGGTAGATAACCCTTGATCGTGCAACACCTTTTTAAGATGGTGGAATACCTCTGTTCCCATGCGTAAAGATTCCGAGAAGGAGGCAGCGTTTACCGGCATGATCATGAACTCTTGAAAATCGATAGCGTTATCGGCATGACTACCGCCGTTAAGAATATTCATCATGGGTACCGGCAGCGTATTGGCATTAACGCCGCCCACATATCGAAATAATGATTGTCCGGATTCCTGTGCGGCTGCTTTTGCCACTGCCAAGCTTACGCCCAGGATAGCATTAGCCCCTAGCTTAGATTTATTCTCGGTACCATCTACTTCTATCATGATACCGTCTACAAGGGACTGTTCAAAAACAGAAAAACCCACAAGTTCTTCCGATAGTGCCCCATTCACATTGTCAACAGCTTTCTGTACACCTTTACCCAGGAATCTATCCTTATCACCGTCCCGCAATTCTACTGCTTCATGCACACCGGTGGAGGCCCCTGATGGCACTGCTGCCCGGCCCAAAATTCCATTACTGGTTATTACATCTACCTCCACGGTAGGGTTTCCGCGACTGTCCAAGATCTGGCGCGCATGGATATGCTCTATTAAGCTCATTAGTTTTTTATGGTTTCAGATTTTTGGTAACTCTTGATGACAGCCACAAACTGATCGAAAAGGTAACGGCTGTCATGGGGGCCCGGTGAGGCCTCGGGATGATATTGAACGGAAAACGCAGGTTTTCCCTTGACCTTAATACCTTCTATGGTATCATCGTTTAAGTTTTTATGGGTTACTGTAAGGTGTGTGGCAGCTTGAATTTTCTCGGCGTCAACACCAAACCCATGATTTTGGGAAGTTACCTCACATAGTCCGGTGTCCAAGTTGAGTACCGGGTGGTTGATCCCGCGATGCCCATGATGCATTTTATACGTGGATACCCCGCAGGCCAATGCCAAGATCTGATGACCCAGACAAATGCCGAAAACCGGGTACTGTTGATCCAGCATTTGTTTCACGGTTTGAACTGCGTAAGGCATAGCTGCGGGATCACCAGGGCCATTGCTGATAAAATAGCCATCCGGGTGCCAGGCTTCTATTTCCTGGAACGAAGTATGGGCTGGGAAAACTTGCAGATAACAATCTCTGCTAGCAAAATTGGAAAGAATACTTTTCTTAACCCCCAGGTCCAAGACTGCTATTTTGATGGAGGCATCTTTGTCGCCCACGAAATAGGGCTTTTCGGTGCTAACTTTTGAGGCCAGTTCTAATCCATTCATATCCGGTACCTCCTGCAATCTGGCTTTGATCTCCTTCATGTCTGTTAGATCCGAAGTGATTATGGCATTCATAGCACCCTTGTGGCGAATATGTCTTACCAATTTACGGGTATCAATCTCACTGATCCCCACTACCTCATGTTGTATGAGGTAATCATCTAGGGATTGATGAGCCATATTACGACTGTAGTCTCTGGAAAATGTGTTGACCACCAAGCCATTGATTTTGGGCCTTTCAGACTCTTGTTCGGTACTCAAGGTTCCGTAATTGCCAATATGTGAAGTGGTGTTAACGATAATCTGACCAAAGTAAGAGGGGTCGGTGTAGATTTCCTGATAGCCGGTCATTCCGGTATTGAAACAGATCTCTCCGCCGGCAGTACCAATTTTACCAATCGCTTTCCCTCGGTATACCTGGCCATCTTGAAGCATTAAATACGCTTCTGGAGCTTGGGTGTTCTTCATGAACAAAGGTTTGGGTAAAGGACGTTATACGAAATAATCTCACAAAAATAAAAAAAGGGATTAAACATCCGTTAATCCCTTGAAATATTTTAGCAGGTTGAGGTCATTACTCCTCTTCCTGGCTGCTTTCTTCACTTTCTTCAACGGCCTCAGCTGCAGGTTCTTCGACTGCCGGTGATTCCTCAGCAGCTGCCTCCTCACTGGCTTCGGCTTCTGCAGCTTCTGGTTGAACTTCATCCGCCGCTACTTCAGCTGCTGCTTCTGCTTCTGCTTCTACTTCTTCTACCACTACTTCATCCTGTATGGATTCCTCTACATCGGCCTCTTCGACAGTTTCTACAGTTACTGCTTCTTCGGCAACTGCGGCGGTGGTCGCAGCGGTAGCCGCGGTTTTACTCCTTCGACCTCGTCGGGTCTTACTCTTCTTAGGCTTAGCCTCGGTCAACATGCTCTCGTTGTAGTCCACCAGTTCAATCACACACATACTGGCGTTGTCGCCTAAACGGTTGCCGGTTTTTAGGATACGGGTATAGCCTCCCGCTCTTTCCATCACCCTTTCAGAAACATCATTGAACAACTCCTGTACGGACTCCTTATTCTGCAAGTATCGGAAAACCATTCTGCGGGAATGTGTAGAATCCTCCTTAGCACGAGTAATCAAAGGCTCCACATATTTTCGTAGTGCCTTAGCCTTGGCTACCGTGGTCACAATTCTCTTATGCATGATAAGAGAAGAGGCCATATTAGACAGCATGGCCTTGCGATGAGGGGCAGTACGGCTTAAATGATTGATTTTTTTTCCGTGTCTCATGATTATTAGTCTTCCTCTAATTTGTACTTTGACAGGTCCATGCCAAAGGTCAGGTTCTTATCTGCTACCAACTGCTCTAGTTCCGCAAGTGATTTCTTACCGAAATTCCTAAATTTCATCATATCGGAAATTTCCAGCCTTACCAGGTCGCCCAGAGTTTTTACATCTGCTGCCTTCAGGCAATTATAGGCTCGAACGGAAAGATCCAGATCGTTAAGCGGAGTTTTCAGCAACTTCCTCATATGCAACATTTCCTCATCCACAGTTTCCGGCTCGCCCTGATCGGCGGTCTCCAAGAACATGGTTTGATCGGAAAACAGCATGAAGTGCTGTATCAGGATATTAGCAGCTCCTTTTAAGGCGCTTTCCGGATGAATGGAACCATCCGTTTCTATATCCAATACCAGCATTTCGTAGTCAGTCTTTTGCTCTACCCTGGTGTTTTCAACGTTATATTTAACGTTTACTATAGGGGTAAAAACCGCATCGATTGGAATATATCCAAATACTTGCTCGCTGGGTTTGTTTTCTTCTGCTGGCAGGTAGCCCCTTCCTTTTTCCACAGTCAGCTCCAATTCCAAACTGGTGGAATCACTCAACTTGCAAATCAGCAAATCGGGGTTTAAGACCTCGAAAGAGGTGGTGAAATTTCCTATATCACCAGCTACGAACTGTCCCTGATTCTTAATTGAGATAGTTATTTTATTATCTATTACGTCTGCGATTTTCTTCAGGCGCACCATTTTAAGATTCAAGATAATCTCCGATACATCCTCCACTACGCCTTCTATGGTGGAGAACTCATGTAATACACCAGGAATTTTTATACCGGTAACGGCATAACCTTCTAAAGAAGACAGGAGAATACGACGCAGAGCATTGCCAATGGTAACGCCATAACCCTTTTCCAAAGGTTTGAAAGTGAATAAACCTTTGAAATCATCTGCTTTGTCCATGGCCACCTTTTCAGGCATTTGAAATGCTAGTATTGACATTTTACTGGGTGATTTTAATTACTAAATATTTTAACTGAGCGTTTGTTGTATACGCTATTTGGAGTAAAGTTCCACGATCAACTGTTCCTGGATGTTTTCAGGGATCTCCTCTCTGGGAGGTACATTTACGAAAATGCCTTCCATGGTACTTCCATCCCATTCTACCCAGGAATACTTCTTTCCGACCCGGGCCGCTAAAGAATCCGTAACCGCTTCCAGCGACTTGGATTTTTCCCTCACTCCAACCTTATCGCCAGGTTTCAAAGAGTAGGAAGGGATATTCACTACATCACCGTTGACCGTTATGTGTTTGTGTGAAACCAATTGTCGGGCTGCCCGCCGTGTAGGGGCAATTCCCAAACGATAAACCGTATTGTCCAGGCGCGATTCCAGCAACTGCAATAAAACAGTTCCCGTAATACCGCCTTTCCTGGACGCTTTATGGAAAATGTTAGCAAACTGTCTTTCCAAAACACCGTAAGTGTATTTGGCTTTTTGTTTCTCCATTAGCTGAACGGCGTATTCCGATTGTTTTCTACGCCTTCCTCGACCGTGATGACCCGGAGGGTAAGCTTTTTTTGCCAGTGCTTTACTGGGTCCGAAGATCGGTTCTCCAAACCTTCTGGATATCTTAGCACGTGGTCCTGTATATCTTGCCATCTATCTTTTATTAGGATAAATTAAACTCTTCTTCTTTTTGCTGGGCGGCAGCCATTATGAGGTAACGGTGTTACATCTTTAATAGCGGTTACTTCGATGCCGGTGTTTTGAATGGTCCTGATAGCTGATTCCCGACCGGCTCCCGGCCCTTTAACAAATACTTCAACTTTTCTTAGTCCCAAATCGTGCGCCTTTTTGGCACAGTCCTCAGCGGCCATCTGGGCGGCATAAGGTGTGTTTTTCTTAGACCCTTTAAATCCCATTTTTCCGGCAGACCCCCAGGAGATCACCTGTCCGCTACTGTTGGTCATGGAGATAATGATGTTATTAAAAGAAGCTCGAATATGGGCTTGACCCACTGGCTCCACCACCACTACTCTCTTTTTTGCTTTATCTTTTCTTTTCTGTGCCATAATTAATCACATCTAAGGCTTACTTGACAGCTTTCTTTTTATTGGCAACGGTTTTCCTTTTGCCTTTGCGAGTACGGGCATTGTTTTTGGTTTTCTGACCCCTCACCGGTAAACCCCTTCGATGTCGCAAACCCCGATAACAACCAATGTCCAGCAAACGCTTGATGCTTAACTGAACTTCGGACTTCAATACCCCTTCCACTTTGAACTCTTCACTGAGGATGGAACGGATCTGGTTAGATTCGTCATCGGTCCATTCACCGACTTTCTTGTCCCATTCTATTCCAGCTTTAGTCAATATATTTTGGGCGGACCTTCGTCCAATACCGTAAATATAAGTGAGACCGATCTCACCCCTTTTGTTGTCCGGAATGTCGACTCCTGAAAATCTTGCCATTCTATTTTCTTTTTTTAATGGTTATCCTTGACGCTGCTTAAAGCGGGGATTCCTCTTGTTGATCACGTACACTTTTCCGTTCCTGCGAATCACTTTGCAGTCGGCGCTGCGTTTCTTAACGGATGCCTTAACTTTCATTACCCCTTTATTTATATCTGTAAACTATTCTACCCTTAGTCAAATCGTAAGGGGACATTTCTAATTTTACTTTATCTCCGGGAAGGATCTTGATATAATTCATTCTCATTTTACCAGAGATATGAGCGATCACCTCATGCCCGTTTTCCAGTTCTACCCGAAACATCGCATTTGATAACGCTTCCTTTATGGTACCATCTTGTTCTATGGACGCTTGTTTTGCCATACTAAATTTTAAATACTTCTTCTATATACTTATGCGTAGTAAGGATCTCAGGACTACCGTTCATTACAGCCACTGTGTGTTCATAATGAGCGGACGGCTTTCGATCCCTAGTGCGAATGGTCCATCCATCCGCTTCCTGTACTACATTTTTCGTGCCCAAATTTATCATGGGCTCAATAGCCAGGATCAATCCACTGCGCATTATTGGTCCCCTTCCTCTTTTCCCATAATTCGGTACCTCAGGGCTTTCATGAAGGGTCTTACCGATTCCATGGCCCACCAACTCCCTTACCACACTAAACCCGAATTGCTCTACATGGTGTTGAATGGCGAAACTGATGTCCCCCACTCTATTACCAGCCGTGGCATTTTCAATGCCCTTGTAAAGCGACTCTTTGGTAACCTTCAACAGGTTCCGAATATCTTCTGATACTTCACCAACCGGATAAGTATAAGCAGAATCGCTGTGGAACCCCTGGTAAAATACGCCGCAATCAATTGAGGCAATGTCTCCCTCTTGCAGGCAATATTCTCCCGGTATACCGTGTACTACCTGCTCATTAACAGAAATACACAAGGAGCCTGGAAAACCGTTATATCCTTTGAACGAGGGTTCACCCCCTTGGTCTCGGATAAACTCTTCCGCAATATTGTCGAGGTCCAGAGTTGAAACTCCCGGTGCTACCAATTTGGCCACTTCACCATGAGCTCTTCCCAAAATTTCGGCGCTTTGCCGGATGATCTCGATTTCCTCGCTGCTCTTATAATAAATCATTACTATGCGGCTCGGCCTCTGGTCCTACCGGACTTCATCATACCATCATAGTGCCGCATCAGCAAATAACTTTCAATTTGCTGCAGTGTGTCAAGAATTACACCGACCATGATCAACAGGGACGTTCCGCCATAGAAGTAGGAGAAACCACGAGTAACCCCTGCCAAACTGGCAATCGCTGGCAATACTGCCACAATAGCCAGAAAAACAGATCCCGGGAAGGTAATTCTTGTCAATATTGTATCTATAAACTCAGAGGTTTGTTTACCCGGTTTAATTCCCGGGATAAATCCTCCGTTTCTTTTCAAATTATCCGCTATATCGTTGGGATTAACGGTAATAGCGGTGTAAAAGAAGGTAAATACCACTACTAGAATTCCGAATACCACATTGTATTGCCAGGAAGTGAAGTCGTTGAAGGTATTACCAATAGTATTGGCAATATCACTACTGTCCCGCCACAACCCTGCCACCATGCCCGGAATGAACATCAAAGCTTGGGCAAATATTATGGGCATAACACCACTGGCATTTACTTTCAAAGGGATATACTGCCTTTGTCCTCCATAAACTTTATTTCCTACCACCTGTTTGGCATACTGCACGGGGATACGTCGTACCGCCTGAGTCAGCATCACTACCGCCATAACTACGAAGAACAAGGCCAACAGCTCCAATATGAATAACAAGGCGCCTTGCATGCCCTTGGCCGCAGCTTCCTGAATGATGGCTTGAGGGAAACCAGCAATGATCCCGATCATGATCAGCATGGAAATTCCATTGCCAATACCTTTATCGGTGATGCGTTCACCTAACCACATGCAGAACATCGTTCCTGTGGTGATGATGATCACGGAAGAAACGGTAAAGAAAAATCGATTTTCCACCAAAATAGCTTCAGCAGGAATGGTTACCGTAAGGTAACTGATAGACTGAGCAGCGGTGATGGCAATAGTCAGCACCCGGGTGATCTGATTCATCTTTTTACGTCCGGAATCACCTTCCTTTTGCATTTTTTGGAAGTAGGGAACCGCTACCGTCAGCAACTGAATTACAATAGAAGCTGAAATGTAGGGCATAATACCCAAAGCAAAGATGGAGGCCCGGTTAAACGCTCCTCCCAGGAAAATGTCCAAGAAGTCAAAGATGCCACCAGGTGTAGTGAGCTGATCGGGATCTACCCCTGGCAAAACCACATAGGAACCCAGTCTAAAGATGATCAGGAATCCAATAGTATTAAGTATGCGGATCCTGAGATCTTCAATTGAAAATATGTCCCTTATAGTGGTAAAGAATTTCTTCATTATCCCAATTTAACGGCTTTACCTCCGGCCTTTTCTATCGATTCTGCCGCTGATGCAGAAAATGCATGTGCGGAAACTTCAACTTTGGCACTCAGTGCTCCTCTTCCCAATACTTTCACCAGATCTTTCTTGCCCACCAAACCATTGGCTACCATGAGGTCAACCGTAATTGACTTTTCCTTGCTGGTTTCAGCAAGTTGTTGGATTGCATCAAGATTGATGGCTTTGTACTCCACACGATTCGGATTCTTAAACCCAAATTTGGGGATCCTGCGCTGCAGGGGCATTTGACCACCCTCAAATCCCAATTTCTGAGAATATCCGGATCTTGACTTGGCACCTTTATGTCCACGAGTAGAAGTTCCACCACGTCCAGAGCCTTGCCCCCGACCTATTCTTTTGCGGTTTTTAGTCGAACCCTCTGCTGGCTTTAATGTATGCAGTTTCATAATTACAATTCGGTTACCGTAACTAAATGACTCACTTTATTGACCATTCCCTTTATTTGAGGGGTGGCTTCCACTTCTACGCTACGGTTAAGTTTACCCAGGCCAAGAGCTTTAATGGTCAGCTTTTGTCGTTTGGGGCGGTTAATAGCACTCCTTACTTGTGTAATTCTTACTTTTCCCATGACCTATCCTTTAAATACCTTAGCTAAGGTCACACCGCGCTGTTGGGCTACAGTGTAAGCATCTCTCATATTGCTCAGAGCATGGAAGGTAGCCTTCACCACGTTATGTGGGTTGGAAGATCCTTTGGATTTTGCCAGTACATCTTTAATACCTGCACTTTCCAACACCGCTCTCATAGCACCTCCGGCAATTACCCCGGTTCCAGGGGATGCAGGTTTAAGCAGTACTAGTCCTCCGCCGTATTTTCCGATTGCCTGATGAGGCACAGTATTTTTGTAAACCGGTACCTTTACCAAATTCTTTTTAGCATCGTCAATCCCCTTGGTAATAGCATCCGTCACCTCATTGGCTTTACCCAGGCCATAGCCTACCACTCCGTTACCGTCACCTACTACCACGATGGCTGAGAAACTGAACCTACGACCACCTTTTACTACCTTGGCCACTCTTTTGATAGCGACCACCTTCTCCTTCAGATCAATCTCACTGGCCTTAACCGACTTAATGTTACTCTGAGACATAGTTTAAAATTTTAATCCTCCTTCACGGGCACCATCGGCCAGGGCTTTAACCTTTCCGTGATACACATAACCACTTCGATCGAACACCACAGATTCCACTCCATTGGCAGAGGCCTTCTCAGCCAGTTTTTTACCTACTTCCTTGGCCGACTCCACATTTAAGGATGGTTTGCCGATCTCCTTGGAAGACGCTGCTACCAGGGTATGCCCGTTTACATCGTCGATGATCTGAGCATAAATAGCCTTATTGCTTTTAAAAACTGAAAGGCGCGGACACTCCGCAGTCCCCGACAGACGATTTCGTATCCCTTGTCGAATGCGTAGCCGTCGCTTAACTTTCTTAGTTGCCATGGTAATTCTTATTTAGCGGCTGTTTTACCAGCTTTACGTCTTACATATTCTCCCACAAATCGGATGCCCTTACCCTTATAAGGTTCCACTTTTCTCAGGGACTTTATCTTGGCAGCAACCTCACCAACCAATTGTTTGTCAATCCCTTCCAGTATAACCCTGGGATTCTTACCTTTTTGGGTCTCAGCGGTTACTTTGACCTCCTCCGGAACGGCCATGAAAATATTATGAGAATATCCCAAGCTCATCTCCAAAACGTTTCCTTGTACGGAAGCCTTGTACCCCACACCCACTAGTTCCAGTTGTTTTTTATAACCTTCATTCACACCGATTACCATATTGCTTACCAATGACCGGTACAATCCGTGCAAGGCCCTGTGTCGCTTTTGATCGGTGGGTCGTTGTACACTTACCAATCCATCCTCAATAGATAACTTCATATCGGGATCGATCTGTTGCTGTAATTCACCCTTGGGGCCTTTTACAGTAACCAGATTCTTATCAGAGACTTCCAGCGTCACATTCTCTGGTAATTCTATGGGCTTGCTCCCTATCCTAGACATCTCTTCAATTAGTTAATAAACGTAACACAATACTTCACCGCCGATTTGCTGGTCTCTGGCCTCTTTATCGGTCATGATCCCCTTAGAGGTGGACATAATGGCGATTCCCAGACCGTTCAATACCCGGGGCAACTTATCGGCTTTAGCATACTTGCGCAACCCGGGTTTACTGATTCGTTCCAGCTGAATAATGGATGAGGCTTTGGTATCCGGATTGTACTTCAGGGCAACTTTAATAGTACCCTGAGGTCCATTGTCATCCTCAAATTTAAAGTCCCGGATATACCCTTTGTCGTGCAATACCTTAGTGATTTCCTTCTTCAAATTAGAAGAGGGAACCTCAACCACCTTGTGTTGGGCTCTGATAGCATTACGCAACCTGGTTAGATAATCAGCAATTGGATCCGTCATGGTAATTTTCTCTATTCCTTTAATGGCTGGCCAAACCGGCCTGCAAAGTTACTGAACTTTTAATTTTATTGAAATATAAATAAGCTATTATTTCACCAGCTTGCCTTAGTCACTCCGGGGATCATTCCTTTGGAAGCCATCTCACGGAAAGTCACTCTGCAAATGCCGAATTTCCTCATATATCCTTTGGGTCGTCCGGTAAGCTTACAGCGGTTGTGCAAGCGCACAGGTGAGGCGTTTCGGGGAAGCTTATCTAATGCCTGATAGTCTCCTGCTGCCTTCAGCTCTGCGCGTTTGGCGGCATATTTGGCTACCAGTCTCTCTCTTTTTCGTTCCCTTGCTTTAATTGATTCTCTTGCCATTATTCCTTATTCTCTGTGTTTTTATTTTTAAAAGGCATTCCCAATGCCTTTAGTAAGGCATAACTCTCTTCATCGTTATTAGCCGTAGTTACAAAAGTGATATCCATACCGGATATTCTACTCACTTGGTCAATACTGATCTCCGGGAATATGATCTGTTCTTTGACTCCCAGGGTATAATTTCCTCTGCCGTCAAAGCTCTTATCGTTAATTCCTCGAAAGTCACGTACCCTGGGCAGTGCTACGGTGGTCAAACGGTCCAGGAATTCATACATTTTATCACCTCTCAAAGTAACACGGGCGCCGATAGGCATCCCATCACGTAATTTGAAGTTAGATATTGAAGTCCGGGCAATAGTAGGTACCGCTCTTTGACCGGTAATGGTAGAAAGCTCTTCCACACCCACATCTACCAGCTTCTTATCTGCAACGGCATCTCCAATGCCCTTATTTACGCAGATCTTGACCAACTTAGGTACCTGCATAATTGATTTGTACTGGAATTTCTCACGCAATTCCGGTACTATCTCAGTTAAATATCTCTCCTTTAGTCTTGGGCTAGCCATTTTTTATGATTTCTCCTGTTTTCTTTGAATAACGCTGCAACTTACCCTTGTCATCCCGCTTACGGCCTATTCTGGTGGCTTCACCACTTGCCGGGTCGATCAGCATCAGATTGCTGATGTGTATAGGCGCCTCCTTGCGCTCAATTCCTCCTTCGGGATTGGCGGCTGAGGGCTTTACATGCTTGGTAACCAAGTTGAGTCCCTCCACTATAGCCCGTTGCTTTTCGGGATATACTACCAGCACTTTGCCGGAATTAGGATTGGCGTGCTTGGCGTTTCCGGCGATAACTTTTACGGTATCCCCAGTTCGTATATGTAATTTTTTATTCCTTTTCATGATCTATATAACTTCAGGGGCCAATGACACGATCTTCATGAATTGCTTCTCCCGCAATTCACGACCCACCGGCCCGAAAATTCGGGTACCCCGAGGCTCATCGGTAGGGCTTAGCAGTACCGCTGCGTTGTCTTCGAAGCGAATGTAAGAGCCGTCCTTGCGTCGAACCTCTTTCTTGGTACGGACCACCACAGCTCGAGAAACAGTACCCTTTTTCAAACTACTGGAAGAAAGGGCGTCCTTCACGGTAACCACTACTTTGTCACCGATACTAGCATAGCGTTTCTTGGTTCCTCCTAAAACACGAATAACCAAGACTTCCTTGGCACCACTGTTATCCGCTACGTTTAATCTACTCTCTTGCTGAATCATGATTATTTAGCCTTTTCAATGATCTCTATCAGGCGCCATCGTTTGCGCTTACTGGTAGGTCGGGTTTCCATAATTTTTACAGTATCTCCAATACCGCATTCGTTTTTGGCGTCATGAGCCATGAACTTGTTGGACTTGCGCATGAACTTTCCGTAAACCGGGTGCTTCACTTTGCGGTCTACTTGAACCGTAATGGACTTATCCATTTTATTGCTGACCACTTTGCCGGTACGCTCTTTTCTTAAGTTTCTTTCCATGGCACTAATTCTCAATTTTTTGTTTGGCTGTCAACTCTGTGTGCATTCTGGCGATCAACTTCTTGGTCTGCTTGATCTTGACCGGGTTCTCAATGGGAGAAATGGCATGGGCAAACTTCAATTTTTGTAAATTCTCCTGCTCAGAGGAGATGCGCTCATGCAATTCATCTATGGAGAGTGACTTTATTTCTGAATTCTTCATAATACTATTATCCTACGTAATCCGGTCGTACTACAAACTTAGTTTGAATGGGCAGTTTTTGGGCTGCCAGCCTCAAGGCCTCTTCAGCCAATTTCCGGTTGACTCCCGCGGACTCGAACATAATGGTTCCGGGCTTAACTACTGCTACCCAGTATTCCGGGGCACCTTTACCTTTTCCCATCCTTACCTCCGCAGGTTTCTTAGTGATAGGCTTATCCGGAAAGATCCGGATCCAAACCTGTCCTTCTCTTTTCATGGCCCTGGTTACCGCAATACGGGCTGCCTCAATCTGTCTGCTGGTGATCCAGCCGGACTCAAGGGCTTTCAATCCGAAAGTGCCGAAGGCAATGGTATGACCTCTTTGGGCAATACCTTTTACCCGGCCCTTTTGCATTCTGCGGAATTTCGTTCTCTTCGGTTGTAACATTACTCTATCATTTGACTGCCAAACGCAGTGATATCAATCTATCTTCTTTTTCTTTTAGCCCCGCCATCACGCTTACGACGACCCATATCTCCTCCGGTTTTGCCGATATTGGGAGAAAGGTCTCTTTTTCCAAAGATCTCTCCATTAAAGATCCAAACTTTGATGCCGATTTTTCCATAAACCGTGTTGGATTCGGACACGGCATAGTCAATATCTGCCCGCAGGGTATGCAGTGGGATCCGACCATCCTTATATTGCTCAGAACGCGCCATTTCAGCACCGCCTAATCGACCGGAAACTTTAATCTTTATTCCTTGAGCCCCTACACGCATGGCACTTGCTATAGCTTGCTTCATTGCCCGGCGATAAGAGATCCTGGCTTGCAATTGCTGGGCGATGGATTCCCCTACCAATCTTGCATCCAGTTCGGGTCTCTTAATTTCAAAAATATTGATCTGAACATCTTTCCCGGTGATCTTTTTAAGCTCCTCTTTGATCTTGTCCACCTCGGCGCCGCCTTTACCGATTACTACTCCCGGTCGGGCGGTGTGCACTGTTAAGGTGATGCGCTTTAAGGTGCGTTCGATGACGATTTTAGAGATCCCGCCCTTAGGAATACGAGCACGTATGTAATTGCGAATCTTGTGATCTTCAACGATCTTATCGGAAAAGTCTTTGCCACCATACCAGTTGGAATCCCAACCTTTTACAATGCCAAGCCTCAGACCTATTGGGTTTACTTTTTGTCCCATTATAACTTATTTAGAATCTTCTTTTTCTTCAGAAACCTCAGCGGCCACCTCCGCTTTGTTGTCTACTACCAGGGTAACATGATTGGAACGCTTCCTAATACGGTGCGCTCTTCCCTGCGGTGCCGGTCGCAATCTTTTTAGAATGCGAGCGCTGTCCACAAAGATCTCCTTCACATACAAGTCTGCTTCCTCCAGGCGTACCTCTTCATTCTTTGTTTGCCAATTGGCAACGGCCGACAACAAAAGCTTCTCCAAGCGGGCTGCACCCACTTTAGATTCGAACTTCAAAATGTTCAAAGCACTATTAACAGACTCACCTCTGATCATATCAGCGACCAAGCGCATTTTACGAGGAGAGGTGGGCACATTATTTAGTCGAGCTATCGCTTCCATATTCAATTATCTTTTGCCTTTGTCCTTCTTAGCCACGTGACCCCTAAAATTTCTGGTTGGAGCAAACTCACCAAGCTTATGCCCCACCATATTCTCCGTCACGTAAACAGGGATAAATTTATTTCCGTTGTGCACCGCAAAAGTATGACCCACAAATTCCGGGGATATCATAGACCTTCTTGACCAAGTCTTTATCACAGACTTCTTTCCGGATTCGTTCATGTTATCCACCTTTTTTTCCAGGCGGAAATCGATATAAGGTCCTTTTTTTAGTGATCTTCCCATTGTTAAGCCTTATTTCTTAATTATAAATTTATCGCTGTATTTCTTCTTACTCCTGGTCTTATACCCTTTGGCATAAAGACCTTTTCTGGATCGAGGGTGGCCTCCTGAAGCCTTACCTTCTCCACCGCCCATCGGGTGATCGACGGGGTTCATGGCAACTCCACGAACTCGAGGTCTGCGACCAAGCCATCGGTTTCGCCCTGCTTTACCCAGGCTTACATTCATATGCTCCGCATTGGAAACAGTTCCTACTGTGGCCATGCAGGTGTTCAACACCATTCTCATTTCGCCCGAAGGCAACTTCAAGGTAGCATACTTACCTTCCCTGGCCAGTAACTGGGCATAGGCTCCGGCGCTGCGAGCCATGGCTGCACCTTTACCGGGCTTCAATTCTATATTGTGAACGATAGTACCTAAGGGAATTTTACCCAAAGGCAAAGCATTTCCAACTTCTGGGGCTACTTTATCACCAGACACCACCGTTTGACCTACCTTAAGTCCTTCAGCTGCGATGATGTAGGACTTGGCGCCATCGGCATAATACAACAATGCGATCCTTGCAGATCGCATGGGGTCATACTCAATAGACTTAACCGTAGCAGGAACGTCAAATTTACGTCGCTTGAAATCAATCTCACGCATACGCTTCTTATGACCACCGCCCAAGTATCGCATGGTCATGCGACCGCTATTGTTTCTGCCTCCAGACCTCTTGGAGGGCCGCAACAGAGACTTTTCCGGTTTGCCTGCGGTTATCTCATCAAAACTGGGCGCCATTCTGTAGCGCTGTCCTGGAGTTACTGGTCGTAATTTTTTTACTGGCATCTTCTTATTACCTATCGATTATACTCCACTATAAAAGTCTATCACTTCACCTTCGGCTACTTTCACAATAGCTTTTTTGTAGGAAGCCGTCCTACCCGTGATGAGGCCGGACTTGGTGAATCGAGACTTGGACTTACCTTGATATCTCATGGTATTCACGTCTTCAACTGTTACCCCATACATCTGTTCAACTGCTTGTTTGATCTGGATCTTGTTTGCATTTATGCTAACCACAAATCCATAGCGGCCTTCTTCGTTCAAGGCCGAGATCTTTTCAGTAACCAGCGGTTTAATCAATACACTCATTTAAGTAGGGTTTCAATTTTTTCAACAGAACTTTCACTGATTAACAGGTTGTCGGCATGCAGTACCTCGTAGGTATGCAGAGAATCTACCGTGGTTACCTTAGCCTGAGGCAAATTCCTGCTGGAAAGAACAATGTTCTTGTTTGCTTCCGGAAGCACCAACAAAGTCTTCTTGTCCTGCAACTTCAGCGAAGTCAACAGTTTCAGGTAGTCCTTGGTTTTAGGAGCGTCAAAATTAAAATCTTCCAAGACCTTAATGCCATCTTCTTTGGCTTTATAGCTAAGGGCTGATTTGCGGGCTACTGATTTAAGCTTCTTATTTAATTTAAAGCCGTAGTCCTTAGGCCTAGGGCCGAAGGTCCGGCCTCCACCGCGGAACAGAGGTGATTTAATACTACCTGCACGGGCGGTTCCCGTTCCTTTTTGTCGTTTGATCTTACGGGTCGATCCGACTATCTCCGCTCTTTCCTTGGCCTTGTGGGTCCCTTGCCGTTGATTGGCCATATATTGTTTGACATCCATATATATAGCATGGTCGTTGGGCTCAATGCCGAATATTTCATCGGCCAAGTCGATTTTTTTTCCGGAGTCCTTACCGCTGTTCTTGTATACTGAAACTTTCATGATTATTTCTCAAGTATCACCGTTGAATTCTTGGCGCCTGGTATTGCTCCACTTACTACAATTAAATTTTCCTCCGGCATGATCTTTAGGACTCTCAGGTTAAATACCTTTACTCTGTCACCTCCCATTCTACCGGCCATTTTCATGCCTTTAAACACCCTCGATGGATATGAAGCAGCACCGATGGAACCTGGGGCTCTCAAACGGTTATGCTGACCGTGAGTGGCGTCACCCACCCCGGCGAAATTATGACGACGAACTACACCTTGAAAGCCTTTTCCCTTGGAGGTTCCAATGGCTTCGACATAATCGCCTTCTTCAAACAGACTGCTGACTTCTAGGGTCTGACCTAAGGTCAATTCTTCTTCTGTGAGCAATTGGAAATCACGGAATTCTGCCAGCTTCAGTTTGGGTGAAGTCTTAGCCTTCTGAAAGTGACCTTTCATAGCTTTGGTGGTGTGCTTTTCTTTGCGCTCACCCCAGCTAAGCTGCACCGCCTCGTAGCCGTCAGTTTCCTTGGTTTTGATTTGAGTTACCACACAGGGACCCGCTTCAATAACCGTACATGGTATGTTGCGCCCGTTCTCATCGAACAAGCTGGTCATGCCAATTTTTTTTCCAATTATTCCAGACATTTTTCTGAATTTTTGCCTTTCTATTTCTCTCCAATCTAAGCCCTGCCGCCCCCTGGCCTCCAGCAAAGGACTGCAAAGATAGCAAATAATTAAATGTAACCAAAGTTCAAGATTTCAAAACCCCAAAAAAAAGAACCAATAGATTTTAGGGTATTGGTTCTTTCCAAAAGGTCTTGGGTTTCTTATACTTTTATCTCTACATCTACCCCACTGGGCAGCTCCAATTTCATCAACGCATCTACAGTTTTGGTACTGTTCGAATAGATATCAACTAACCGCTTATAGGTACAAAGCTGAAATTGCTCGCGTGACTTCTTATTCACATGAGGTGAACGAAGTACGGTGAATTTTTCCTTGACAGTAGGCAGGGGAATAGGACCGCTTACTACTGCTCCGGTGGTTTTCACTGCGCGAACGATCTTCTCGGAAGATTTGTCGACCAAATTGTGATCGTAGGACTTAAGTTTTATTCGGATCTTTTGATTCATAATATCTTTATTTTACAGCAGCGCCTTTCACTTTTTCAATGATACCTTCTGCTAAATGCGCCGGCACCGGATCATAATGGGAGAAGGTCAAGGTTGCTGAAGCTCTACCGGATGAAATGGTCCTCAAATCTGTTACATACCCGAACAATTCCGACAACGGAACATCAGCTTTGATTATCTGAGCACCTCCTTTGGAGTCCATTCCTTTCATGATACCTCGGCGCTTGTTAAGATCGCCGGTCACAGGTCCGGTATACTCATCGGGCGAAACCACTTCCACTGACATAATGGGCTCCAGCAGCTGCGGAGCGGCCTTCTTGGCAGCGCTCTTATAACCTAAGCGGGCAGCCAATTCAAAGGATAAACTATCGGAGTCCACATCGTGGAAAGAGCCGTGAAATAATTTTACATACATGGACTCGATGGGGTATCCCGCCAATGGTCCGTTTTTCATGGCCTCCTCAAAGCCTTTTTGAACACTGGGTATATACTCCCGGGGAATAACTCCACCCACAATTTTGTTTTCGAATTCCAAACCGGGTTTTTCATCTTCACGAGGACCCATTTCGAAAACAATATCAGCGAACTTACCACGTCCACCAGTTTGTTTCTTATATACTTCTTTATGCTCCACCAATTTAGTGATGCTTTCCTTATAAGCCACCTGAGGGGCGCCTTGATTGATCTCCACTTTGAACTCTCGCTTCAATCGATCGATTATGATCTCCAGGTGAAGTTCACCCATGCCTCTTAAGACCGTTTGTCCGGTCTCCTGATCGGTCCTGACACTTAATGTGGGGTCTTCCTCTACCAGTTTGGAGATGGCCACGCCCAATTTGTCTACATCGGCCTGAGCCTTGGGTTCGATGGCATATCCAATCACGGGGTCTGGGAAAGACATGGACTCCAATACCACGGGCGATCCTTCCTCCACCAGGGTATCACCGGTTTTAATGTCTTTAAAACCAACGCCGGCACATATATCACCGGCTTCCACTACATCGATGGGGTTTTGCTTGTTGGAGTGCATCTGCATCAAACGTGAGATCCGCTCCTTCTTACCAGTCCTCATGTTGGTTACATAAGATCCTGCGGGCAATTTGCCGGAATAAACCCGGAAAAAGCACAGGCGACCCACGAAAGGGTCGGTAGCGATTTTAAAAGCTAATGCTGAAAAAGGCTGGCTTACGTCTGCTTCTCTGGTTACTGCTTCATCGGTCTTGGGATTGGTCCCTTCTACAGGAGGAAGATCCATTGGTGAAGGCAGATAAGCACATACCGCATCCAATACTGCCTGGACTCCTTTATTCTTAAAGGCCGATCCGCACAATACCGGAGAGAACGACATATCGATCACCGCTTTGCGTATAGCCTCCATCATTTCTTCTTTGGTAATGGACTCCGGGTCTTCAAAGAACTTTTCCAGGAGTTCATCGTCGTATTCCGCAACACTTTCTACCAATTTCTGTCGCCACTCATCAACCGTTTCCTTGAGGTCATCCGGAATTTCCACCACTTGGTAGGTCATTCCACTGTCTTCCTCGTTCCATACAATGGCTTGATTGGTGATCAGATCAACTACCCCTTTAAAATTTTCCTCGGCTCCAATAGGCACTTGCAGGGGAACTGGATTGGCGCCTAATTTTTCTTTGATCTCGGTAACTACATTAAAGAAGTCAGCTCCGGAACGATCCATTTTATTCACAAAGCAGATACGGGGCACATTGTACTTATCAGCTTGACGCCAAACCGTCTCGGACTGCGGCTCCACTCCTGAAACTGCACAGAACAAAGCAACTGCTCCATCCAGAACTCTTAATGAACGCTCCACCTCTACGGTGAAATCCACGTGACCAGGGGTATCAATTATATTAACCCGATAATCGCTAGTGCCATCGATCGGCTGACCCTGCTCTGTGGGGTACTTCCAAAAAGTAGTGGTAGCAGCACTGGTGATAGTGATTCCCCGTTCCTGTTCCTGCTCCATCCAATCCATAGTGGCCGCACCATCATGTACCTCCCCTATTTTATGACTTAATCCTGTATAATACAGGATTCGTTCTGTGGTGGTGGTCTTACCGGCATCAATATGGGCCATGATGCCGATATTTCTTAAAAATTTTAAATCTTTTGCCATCCCGGTTCTCAATACTAAAATCTAAAATGTGAAAATGCCCTGTTGGCTTCTGCCATACGATGAGTATCTTCTTTCTTTTTAATGGCCGAACCTTCGCCTTTACTAGCGGCCACGATCTCCGCAGCTAATCGTTCTTTCATGGTTTTTTCACCACGCCCGCGGGAGTATCGGATCAACCATTTAATGCCCAATGAAATCTTGCGATTAGGTCGCACCTCTAGAGGGACTTGGAAAGTAGCTCCTCCAACGCGACGACTTTTTACCTCTACTGAGGGCATCACATTATTCAGGGCCTTCTTCCATATTTCTAAACCATCTTCCTTGGTCTTGTCTTCAACCAAGTCAATAGCATCATAAAAAATGCCGTAGGCCACGGATTTCTTGCCATCCACCATTAGGTAGTTCACAAATTTAGTGACCAATTCATCCTTAAATTTAGGATCGGGTAAAACGTATCTTTTTTTAGGCTTAGCTTTTCTCATCTGAAATTATTTTTTGGGCCTTTTGGCACCATACTTAGACCTACGTTGCAACCTGCCGCTAACGCCGGCGGTATCCAGGGCTCCTCGAATAATATGATATCGAACCCCAGGCAAATCTTTTACCCGGCCTCCTCTGATCAGTACAATGGAGTGCTCCTGCAGGTTGTGACCTTCGCCGGGTATGTAGGCGTTCACTTCCTTGCCGTTGGTGAGCCTTACCCTGGCCACTTTACGCATGGCAGAATTGGGCTTTTTAGGAGTGGTGGTATATACTCTGGTGCAAACCCCACGACGCTGAGGACAAGAATCCAATGCCGGAGATTTGGATTTGGAAGTTAGCTTTTTTCTACCTTTTCTGACTAATTGTTGTATTGTAGGCATTTATCGATATATCTTTTCCTTGAAATTTCGGAATGCAAAATTAGTCAAATAGACCAACTATCCAAACTAATATGGGTGTAAATAGTGAATAAATGCCAGTGGTTTTGAACGGGATTAGGCCTCACCAACGGTACCACCAAAATTAATGGGAAACTTTGGAGCCTCCTCCGATTGTTTGATGGCTCCAAAAGTCTCCTCAAATTTTTGAATGTTATCCGACAAAGCCTTTAAAAGTCGTTTAGCGTGTTCGGGTGTGATCACGATCCGCGATTTGACCTTTGCTTTGGGAACTCCAGGCATGAGCCTGATAAAGTCAATGACAAATTCACTGTTGGAATGAGCGATCATGGCCAGATTAGCATAGATCCCTTCTGCTACCTCCTCCGTCAATTCGATATTGATCTGATTCTTGTTTGCATCCTCCGCCATGATCTTTTATTAATTGGTCTCTACTTCGGTTTTCTCCTCAAACTCCTTCTTGGACGACATCAGGGCATTGTACTCCTCCTGAGATCCTACAATGAGATCCTGGTATTCGCGACGGCCTGTACCGGCAGGTATCAAATGACCTACGATCACGTTCTCCTTAAGACCTCTCAACATATCGGATTTCCCTCTGATGCTAGCTTCGCTCAACACTTTGGTGGTCTCCTGGAAGGAGGCCGCTGAAATGAAGCTTTCCGTACCCAGTGAAGCCTGGGTGATCCCCTGCAGAGTAGGCTTGGAAACGGCAGCCTGAGCATCTCTTACCTCCACAGTCTTCATATCCTTTCGTCTCAAACTACTGTTCTCATCCCGCAACCTCCTAGAAGTAATAATCATACCGACTTTCAGTCCTTCCGAATCTCCAGCATCGACAATCACTTTTTTGTCAAGGATGGTATCGTTCTCTTCCCGGAAGTGGAACTTGTCCACAATCTGCTTTGGCAAGAAGCTGGTGTCACCTGCATCCAGGATCTCCACTTTTTGCATCATCTGTTTTACGATGGTTTCGATGTGTTTATCATTGATCTTCACACCTTGCAGACGATACACTTCTTGAATCTCATTTACCAGGTATTCCTGAACCGCGGTGGGGCCCTTGATAGATAGTATATCAGAAGGAGTGATAGCACCGTCGGAAAGCGCATATCCGGCTTTAACAAAGTCATTGTCCTGAACCAGTATGTGCTTGCTTAAGGATACCAGGTATCGTTTCTTAATGCCGTCCTTGGATTCGATGAATATTTCGCGATTTCCTCTCTTAATGCCACCGTAGGTTACCACACCATCGATCTCACTAACCACTGCAGGGTTGGAAGGGTTTCGAGCTTCGAATAATTCTGTTACCCTAGGCAGACCTCCCGTAATGTCCCTGGATTTACCCATGGTTCTAGGTATCTTGGCCAGTATCTGACCCGATTTGATACCATCGCCGTTTTCGATAGCCAAGTGAGCTCCAACTGGAATGTTGTAGCTCTTTGGTTCTCCCCGGCTGGGTTTCACGATTATGGCAGGGTTTTTAGATTTATCCTTACTGTCCACAATCACTTTTTCACGGTGTCCGGTCTGTTCGTCCGAAACTTCACGGAAGGTTATTCCTTCTTCAATTGCCTCGAACTCCACTTTACCGTTCATTTCGGATAGGATCACAGCGTTGTAAGGATCCCAGTAGCATAACTGATCGCCTTTTTTAACTTTTACTCCATCTTTTATACTAAGAAAGGCTCCATAAGGAACGTGATTGCTCACTAGTACTTTGTTAGTCTTCTCTTCTATGATCTTAATCTCACCGGAACGGCCCATCACCACTTCAACCTTATCACCGTCATTGTTGGTGGTTTTAACGGAACGCAGTTCTTCAAACTCGATCTTACCGGGGAACTTGGCCACAATCCTGGCATCGATAGCGATGTTAGAAGCGGTACCTCCCACATGGAATGTTCTCAGGGTTAATTGAGTACCAGGCTCACCAATAGATTGAGCGGCGATCACACCTACTGCTTCTCCTTGCTGAACCATGGAGCCAGAGGCCAGGTTACGTCCGTAACACTTAGCACAAACTCCCCTTTTTGTCTCGCAGGTCAATACCGAGCGAATCTCTACTTCCTCCAGGCTTGTCTCCTCAATACGCATGGCCAATTCCTCAGTTATTTCATCACCGGCGTGGAGAATAAGCTCTTCGGTGTGAGGATCGTATATGTCATGTACCGATACCCTTCCCAAAATACGTTCGGCCAAAGGCTCAACCACATCCTCGTTGTCCTTGAGAGCAGAAACCACCAGGCCTCGCAGTGTGCCGCAATCAGCCTCATTCACTACCACATCCTGAGCAACATCCACCAGTCGACGGGTCAGGTACCCAGCATCAGCAGTTTTCAGGGCAGTGTCGGCCAGTCCTTTACGGGCACCGTGCGTAGAAATAAAGTACTCTATTACATCGAGTCCTTCTTTAAAGTTGGACAAGATGGGGTTCTCAATGATCTCTCCCACAGAACCCAGCAGGCTCTTTTGTGGTTTAGCCATAAGCCCTCGCATACCGCCCAGCTGTCGTATCTGCTCTCTGGAACCTCGTGCTCCGGAGTGCATCATCATATATATGGAATTAAACCCTTGCTGATCCTCTTCCAATTGGTTCATCAAGGTGTAGGTCAACTGAGAGTTGATCCTTGTCCAGATGTCAATTACTTGGTTGTAACGCTCATTATCGGTGATCAGGCCCATCAGGTAGTTGTTCCAAACGGCATCAACCTCTTCTTTGGCCTGAGTTACCAGATCGTCTTTTTCGTCTGGTACCTTCACATCGTCCAGTCCCATGGATAAACCACCCTTATAGGCCGACTGGAATCCGAGCTCTTTGATATCATCTAGGAATTGTGCTGTTCTGGCCATTCCAGATACCTGGAACACCTGAGAAATAATTTGCTGCAGCTTTTTCTTAGTCAGCAATTCGTTTACAAATCCTGCCTCATCCGGAACATACTGGTTAAAGATCACTCTTCCTGCTACCGTTTCGATGATCTGATATTCCAGCTCACCAGCCGCGGTGCGCATTTGTGCTCTTACCTTGATATGAGCGTGCTTGGACAACACCCCTTCGTTTATGGCGATGATCACTTCATGCGGGCTGTAGAACATCATATCCTCACCTCTAACCTTATGCTGCTTGGTACTTCGACGGCCCTTGGTAACATAATAAAGACCCAGTACCATATCCTGCGAAGGCACTGTTATAGGTGCTCCGTTGGCCGGGTTTAAGATGTTGTGTGAGGAAAGCATTAACAAGCTCGCCTCCAAAATAGCTTCATGACCTAATGGTACGTGTACCGCCATTTGGTCCCCGTCAAAGTCAGCATTAAAGGCTGTACAAACTAACGGATGCAACTGAATAGCTTTTCCTTCAATCAGTTTGGGCTGAAAAGCCTGAATTCCCAGACGGTGAAGTGTAGGAGCCCGGTTCAACAGCACTGGATGACCTTTCAGCACATTCTCTAAAATGTCCCAAACCACCGGATCTTTACGATCTACAATTTTCTTGGCCGACTTTACGGTCTTTACGATACCCCGTTCAATAAGTTTGCGGATAATGAACGGTTTGAAAAGCTCCGCAGCCATGTCTTTAGGAAGCCCGCACTCATGGAGTTTCAACTCAGGACCAACCACAATTACCGAACGACCGGAATAGTCAACCCTTTTACCCAACAGATTTTGACGGAACCTTCCTTGCTTTCCTTTCAGCATATCGCTCAGGGACTTCAAGGCTCTGTTCCCATCGGATCTCACGGCGTTTACTTTTCTGGAGTTATCGAAGAGGGAATCTACCGCTTCCTGAAGCATCCGCTTTTCATTTCTTAAAATAACCTCCGGGGCTTTGATATCAATAAGCCTCTTGAGACGATTGTTACGGATTATTACTCGACGATACAGATCATTCAAGTCGGAGGTGGCAAACCGGCCGCCATCCAAAGGCACTAACGGGCGTAATTCCGGGGGTATTACCGGCACCATTTTAATAATCATCCATTCGGGGCGATTCTCAATGCGATTACGGGCATCCCGGAAAGCTTCCACGACTTTCAAGCGTTTCAGGGCTTCCGCCTTACGTTGCTGCGAGGTATCGGTAGCTGCCTGATGCCTAAGGTTGTAGGAGAGGGTATCCAGATCCAACCTGGCTAGTATCATCTCCAGGGCTTCCGCACCCATTTTGGCAATGAACTTGTTAGGATCATCATCATCCAGCATTTGATTCTCGCGAGGCATTTTATCGATAATATCCAGATACTCATCTTCAGTGAGAAAGTCCAGATAGTTGATATCATCTTCCGCCTTAGTACCGGGCTGGATCACTACATATCTTTCATAGTATATGATCTGATCCAACTTTTTGGTGGGGAGTCCCAGTAAATAACCGATCTTATTGGGCAATGAACGGAAATACCAGATATGGGCAACGGGTACCACTAACTCGATGTGTCCCATACGCTCGCGTCTCACTTTCTTCTCTGTCACTTCCACACCACAACGGTCGCAAATAATGCCTTTGTAACGAATCCTTTTATATTTCCCGCAATGACATTCCCAATCCTTAACTGGACCAAATATCCTTTCACAGAATAAACCACCCATCTCGGGCTTGTAGGTTCTGTAATTAATGGTTTCCGGCTGGGTTACTTCCCCATGAGAGCTTTCCAGAATAGACTCAGGGGAGGCCAAGCTGATGGTAACCTTGGTAAAATCGTTACTGAACTTTTTACTTTTTCTAAATGCCATAATTAATGATCAAAATTTTAAGATCAGGTGGTTATTATTAATCCAGAGTAATTTCTAATGCCAGTCCCCGTAGTTCATGAATCAATACATTGAATGATTCGGGAATATTGGGTTTTGCCATATTCTCGCCCTTTACGATGCACTCGTAAGCCTTAGCTCTTCCAATGACATCATCGGACTTGATGGTGAGGATCTCCTGCAAAATATGCGAAGCTCCAAAGGCCTCCAGGGCCCACACTTCCATTTCTCCAAAACGCTGTCCACCGAACTGGGCCTTTCCTCCCAGGGGTTGCTGCGTAATCAGGGAATAAGGACCGATGGACCGGGCATGCATCTTGTCGTCTACCAAGTGGCCGAGTTTCAGCATGTAGATGACTCCTACGGTCACTGGCTGGTCAAACTGAGCTCCGGTTAACCCGTCGAACAGGAAGGTACGGCCAAAGGTAGGAAGCTTTGCATCGTCCAATTCATTGGCTACTTGTTCCATGGTGGCCCCATCAAAAATAGGAGTAGCATATTTCTTATCCAGCTTCAAGCCGGCCCAGCCCAATACCGTCTCGTAGATCTGACCCAAGTTCATTCTGGAGGGTACACCTAGTGGATTCAGTACGATATCAACCGGAGTGCCATCTTCCAGGAAGGGCATATCTTCTTCACGAACGATTTTAGCTACAACACCTTTATTTCCGTGGCGTCCGGCCATCTTATCGCCTACCTTCAGTTTGCGTTTTTTAGCGACATATACCTTCGCTAACTTCACAATGCCTGCCGGCAGCTCATCCCCAACTTCCAGGGTGAAGCGCTCCCTCTTGAATATGCCTGAAATGTCATTGCGCTTTTTATTGTAGTTTTTCACTAGTTCAAAAAGCAGATCACAGGTTTTTTTATCAGTTACCCAATTATCAAGAATAAGGTCTGAGATCAAATTAACCTCTTCAGGGACATTATAGGTGCTTTCATCCCGGTAGATGTTCTTATCGGGGAATATGTTGGCTTCTATATTCTTAGCATTGAACTTGACGCCTTTTTCGATTATGACATCACCGAATTTATGCTTTACGGCTTGAGAAGCTTTTCCGTCCAATAACTGAACCATCTTGCCAATCATTTCTCCCCTTAATTCCAACAGTTGCTTACCGTATTTGGTCTTAAGCAACTCTACTTCCTTTTTGGCCTTAGCCCGAAGATCCTTATCCTTTTTAGGTCTGGCAAATAGTTTGGTATCGATTACCACTCCTCTTAACGACGGTGAAGCCTTTAAACTAGCGTCCTTTACATCGCCTGCTTTGTCACCAAAGATGGCCCTAAGAAGCTTCTCTTCGGGAGTGGGATCAGTTTCGCCTTTAGGGGTGATCTTACCGATAAGGATGTCACCTTCTTTAACATCCGCTCCAGTACGAATGATCCCATATTCGTCCAGGTTCTTAACCGCTTCCTCACTTACGTTGGGAATTTCCGAAGTAAGCTCCTCTTCTCCGCGCTTGGTATCCCGGACCTCCAATTCGAATTCTTCAATATGAATTGAGGTGAATATATCATCTCTTACCACTTTTTCGGATATCACAATAGCGTCCTCGAAGTTATACCCTTGCCAGGGCATGAAGGCTACTTTCAAATTCCTTCCCAGGGCCAATTCTCCTTGATTGGTAGCATAACCCTCACAAAGTGGTTGTCCGGCTTTAATCTTAACACCCTGATCTACGATAGGCTTAAGGTTAATGCAGGTATCTTGATTGGTCCTTCGGAATTTGACCAGGTCATAAGTGACCAATTCATCATCGAAGTTCACCAATTGCTGGTCTTTATTGAGGTCGTATTTTACCACGATCTTGGTAGCATCCACATAGTGCACCGCTCCATCTCCTTCGGCCCGTATCAAAGCCCTGGAATCCAGAGCCACTCGACCTTCCAGACCGGTACCTACAATAGGCGCCTCCGGCCGCATTAGGGGAACTGCCTGGCGCTGCATGTTGGATCCCATCAAAGCACGGTTGGCATCATCATGCTCCAGAAAAGGGATCAAGGATGCGGCTACAGACACAATTTGATTGGGTGCTATATCCATATAGCTTACCTGGCCTGGCTCCACTACCGGGAAATCACCTTCAAACCGAGCTTTTACCCGATCATTCAAGTACTTGCCCTTATCGGAAATAGGAGCATTGGCTTGAGCAATGTTGTGGGAATCCTCTTCTTCTGCCGTCAGATAGACCACATCTCCTTTCATGTTCACCTTACCGCTTTCCACCTTACGGTAGGGAGTTTCGATAAAGCCCATGTTGTTCACCTTGGCATGAACACATAGTGATGAGATCAGTCCAATATTGGGACCTTCCGGAGTCTCAATAGTACAAAGGCGACCATAGTGCGTGTAATGAACGTCGCGTACTTCAAAGCCCGCTCTTTCACGGGAAAGGCCACCGGGGCCCAATGCCGACATACGCCTTTTATGGGTGATCTCAGCCAATGGATTGGTTTGATCCATAAATTGAGACAGCTGATTGGTCCCGAAAAAGGAGTTGATCACGGACGATAAAGTACGGGCATTTATTAGATCTACTGGTTTGAAGTCCTCATTGTCCCGTACGTTCATACGCTCTTTAATGGTGCGAGCCATTCTCGCCAGGCCTACTCCAAACTGGGTGTACAGCTGCTCACCAACCGTCCTAACCCTTCTATTACTCAAGTGGTCGATATCATCGACCAGTGCCTTGGCGTTTATGAGACCGATCAGATATTTTACGATGTTGATAATATCTTCGGTGGTAAGGACCCTCACATCGGAGTCTATCTCCAGGCCTAATTTTTTATTGATTCGATAGCGGCCTACTTCACCCAAATCATATCGTTTGTCGCTAAAGAACAAGCTTTGGATGATATCTCTAGCGGTTTGTTCGTCCGGAGCCTCGGTATTTCGTAGTTGTCGGTAGATTTGCTCAACTGCTTCCTTTTCCGAGTTGGAGTTGTCTTTCTGCAGAGTATTGTAAATAATGGTATAATCCGTCACATTGACGTCTTCCCGGTGCAGAATGACCGATTTAGAGCCTGACTCCAAAATGGTCTCGATATCCTCATCCTGAATTACGGAATCTCTTTCCAGTACCACTTCATTACGATCGATAGACACTACTTCTCCGGTATCTTCATCCACGAAATCTTCTGTCCAAGTGCGTAATACCCGGGCAGCCAGTTTTCGTCCCACAATCTTCTTTAGGGCTTTCTTATTGGCATCTACCTCCTCGGAAAGGCCGAAAAGATCTAGGATATTCTTATCTGTACCATATCCGATAGCGCGCAACAACGTAGTTACCGGGAATTTCTTTTTACGATCGATATAAGCATACATGACGTTATTTACGTCAGTGGCAAACTCAATCCAGGAACCCTTAAAGGGAATGATCCTGGCAGAATAGAGCTTAGTGCCATTAGTGTGCTTACTTTGTGCAAAGAACACTCCAGGAGATCTGTGCAACTGAGATACGATCACCCGTTCCGCCCCATTGATCACAAACGAACCTTTCTCCGCCATATAGGGAATATTGCCCAGGAAAACCTCCTGTTCGATGGTTTCGAAATCTTCATTGTCCTCATCGTTGCAGGAAAGCCTTAGTTTGGCCTTTAGAGGTACGGAATAAGTAAGGCCCCTGTCGATACACTCGTCCACCGAATATTTCGGCGGATCGATCATATAATCGATAAACTCCAATACAAAATTTTCACGGCTATCCGAAATAGGAAAGTTCTCCGCAAAGACCTTATAGAGACCTTCCTGCATGCGCTTTTCAGCAGGGGTCTCTAATTGGAAAAAGTCTTTAAAAGACTGTAACTGAACATCGAGAAAATCGGGGTAATCAATTACGGATTTGATAGATGAAAAATTCAACCTATCTGCTTGATTTTGTTTAGCCAAGGTATTATTAATTTATATTACTACTGACTGTCTTTTTAAGGGCTTTTTAAGCCGTACGTCCAGACCCGATAAATCAGGTATGTAGAAACAGGAAAAGACCTGACGCCAATGCCAGGCCTAACAGTTCATGCTGCGGTAAGCAGTGTAAATAACAAGGTTATTTTAATTCTACTTCAGCACCTGCTTCTTCCAGCTGCTTCTTGAGTGCTTCTGCTTCGTCTTTAGCTACGCCTTCTTTAACTTCCTTAGGGGCGCTATCCACTAGTTCTTTAGCCTCCTTAAGACCAAGACCGGTCAATTCCTTAACCAATTTCACAACCGCAAGTTTAGATCCACCGGGAGCTGTTAAGACGACGTCGAATGAAGACTTTTCTTCAGCCTCTCCTCCTTCACCGTCACCGGCGCCGGCAACCATAACTGGTGCTGCTGCTGCTGCGGGCTCAATCCCATGAGTCTCTTTTAGGTAATCTGCCAACTCTTGAACTTCTTTAACGCTCAATTCAACCAGTTGGTCCCCTAAAGCTTTGATATCTGCCATTTTGTATAACGTTTTAAAATACTATTACTAAACCAAATATTATCCCTCTCTTTCTGAGAGAGTCTTAACTAAGCCAGCCAAGGTCTGGGTACTGCTTTGCAGGGCAGACACCACATTCTTAGCAGGAGACTGAAGAATACTGATCACCTCACCAATTAATTCCGCTTTGGACTTTAATTTGCTGAGCATGTTCAGATTTTCCTCGCCAATAAAGAGATCGGTTTCGATGGAAGCACCCTTTAATAGCGGTAAGAGATCTTCAGATTTCTCTGACTTTCTAAATTCTTTTATAATTTTCGCAGGCGCGTTGCTGCTGTCATTGGAAAACAATATCCCGGAAAAGCCTTTTAGTACAGTATCATCAAACGATGAATAGTCGGTATCCAGTTTTTCCAAGGCCTTTTTTATTAAAGTGTTCTTGTACACCTTGTATTCCACCCCTTTCTTGAAACACAATCGACGAAAATTATTGATGCGTTCCACGTTCAGGCCTTGAGGGTCGGTAACATAGAAATGATCGTTTTCGGAAAACTTTTGCAGCAGTTCCTCAACAATTGCTTCTTTTTCTGCTCTAGTCATGATTATATACCTTCAATAGAGTTTTTGTCGATGGTAATTCCAGGGCTCATAGTACTGGAAAGGCTAATAGACTTGAAGTAGGTTCCTTTTGCTGAGGCCGGCTTTAAGCGAGAGATAGTATTAACAACTTCCATCGCGTTTTCCTTGATCTTATTAGCCTCGAAGGATACTTTACCTATACTGGTACTGATTATTCCCTCTTTATCTACTTTAAAGTCGATCTTACCTCCCTTAACTTCGGTTACTGCTTTGGCCACATCCGTGGTAACAGTTCCAGACTTCGGATTAGGCATCAAACCTCGGGGGCCTAGCACTCTTCCTAATTTACCTACTTTAGCCATTACTGCGGGCATGGTAATAATTACATCCACATCGGTCCATCCTCCTTCGATCTTAGTGATGTATTCATCGAGACCTACATGATCGGCTCCTGCTGCCTTAGCTTCTTCCTCTTTATCGGGAGTACAAAGCACCAGTACATTTACTTCTTTTCCACTACCATGGGGCAGTGTAACCACCCCTCTCACCATTTGATCGGCCTTACGGGGATCAACACCCAATCGAATGCTCAAGTCCACAGAAGCGTCGAACTTGGTAAAGGAAACCTCCTTAACCAAAGAACTGGCTTCTTCCATGTTGTATTCTTTGTTGGCTTCGAGTAATTCGAATGCCGCTTTTTGATTTTTTGTCAACTTCGCCATGGCGATCCAATATTTTAATTATCCCAAGGGGCTCTTCCCTTAACCCTGATACCCATGCTTCTGGCGGTTCCGGCCACCATCTTCATGGCTGACTCTACCGTAAAAGCGTTAAGGTCTGGCATTTTGGTTTCGGCAATTTCTCTTACCTGATCCCAGGACACCGAGCCTACTTTATCCCGGTTAGGTTCGGAAGAAGCTTTTTTCAGCTTAGCCGCATTCAAAAGCAACACTGGGGCCGGAGGGGTTTTAACCACAAAATCGAACGACTTGTCCGCGTAAATTGTAATGAGTACCGGAAGCAGTGTTCCCGCCTTCTCCTGAGTACGGGCATTAAACTGCTTGCAAAACTCCATAATGTTCAATCCCTTACTACCCAATGCAGGTCCCACCGGAGGTGAAGGATTTGCAGCTCCTCCTCTTATTTGTAGTTTCAGAAATCCACTAACTTGTTTAGCCATTGCTTAATCTAATTTTTCAACTTGCATGTAATTGAGTTCTACAGGAGTATTACGGCCGAAAATCTTCACCATCACGTTCAATTTCTTACGCTCCTCAAATACCTCCTCAACATTTCCTGTAAAACCGCTAAAGGGGCCATCCATCACCTTTACAGACTCTCCCACTATAAAAGGAGTATCCAAGGTTTCTTCGAACTCGTCCAGTTCATCTACTTTGCCCAGAATCCGGTTGATCTCCGTTTGTCTTAAAGGCACCGGGGTTTTAGATGCTCCGCCGTCGCTGGATCCCAAAAACCCGATCACTCCGGGAATACTTTTTACTAAATGATGGGCTTCCCCATGGCTGAGGTCAGCTGATACTAAAACATAACCCGGGAAAAAGTTTCTTTCGCGCATACGCTTTTTGCCGTTACGCATTTCATACACTTTTTCGGAGGGTATCAGGACCTGAGGAATGAACTCCTCCAATTTTTGGCGGGAAATTTCCGTTTCCAGGTAAGTTTTTACTTTCTTCTCCTGCCCGCTTACCACTCGCACCACATACCAATTAAGCTCGCTCATTTCTTTATTCATCTGAGTACACCCGCTTATTATAATTGCTGATAGAACCATTCAAGACTATTCTTGAAGGCCATGTCGATCACTCCGATAAGAAGTGCAAAGATCAATGAAGCCACCAACACTAATATGGAGCTGCTCTGTAAGGATTTGTAATTGGGCCAAGTAACCTTGTTCTTCATCTCATCGATGGATTCCTTGACATATAATCTCAGCTTTTGCATAGGTTTGGCGACTGTTATGTAGCACGGGTGGAGAGACTCGAACTCCCAGCCAATGGTTTTGGAGACCACTACTCTACCAATTGAGCTACACCCGTAAATTTATACAACCCCAAAAAAAGGGTGTGCAAAGTTACGAATATTACAGAAGTAAACAAACGCGTTTCTGTAAAAATCAGAAACGCGTTGTCCATTTTATTTTAGTTGTTTTTAGTCCAGGATCTCGGTTACCTGACCGGCACCTACAGTCCTACCGCCTTCACGGATAGCAAACCGCAGACCTTTCTCCATGGCTACCTTATTGATCAACTGAACATCGATGGTAACATTATCGCCAGGCATGACCATTTCAACACCATCGGGCAATTGAATTTCACCAGTAACATCAGTGGTTCTCAGGTAGAACTGAGGACGGTACTTGTTAAAGAATGGAGTGTGTCGTCCACCTTCCTCTTTTGAAAGTACATATACCTCGGCTTTGAAATGCTCGTGAGGAGTAACTGAGCCAGGCTTACAGATCACCATACCCCTGCGGATATCGGTTTTCTCAATACCTCTTAACAACAGTCCTACGTTGTCACCGGCTTCTCCGCGATCCAAGATCTTACGGAACATTTCAACACCAGTTACGGTCGACTTCAAGTTTTCTGCTCCCATTCCCAGGATGTCTACGGCGTCACCTGAGTTGATAACACCTCTTTCGATCCTACCGGTAGCTACCGTACCTCTACCTGTAATAGAGAATACATCCTCTACAGGCATCAAGAAGTCTTTGTCGATCAGACGCTCGGGAAGTGGAATGTGATTGTCAACAGCATCCATTAATTCCACAATCTTCTCAACCCACTCGGGTTCGCCATTAAGTCCACCCAAAGCTGAGCCTTGAATCACGGGAATATTATCACCGTCGAACTCGTAGAAGCTCAACAACTCTCGAACTTCCATTTCAACAAGCTCCAATAACTCAGGGTCATCAACCAAGTCGACCTTGTTCATGAACACAACCAAGGCAGGTACTCCAACCTGACGTGCCAATAGAATGTGCTCCCGAGTTTGAGGCATAGGACCATCAGTAGCTGCTACCACCAGGATAGCGCCATCCATCTGGGCAGCACCAGTTACCATGTTCTTAACATAGTCAGCGTGACCAGGACAGTCAACGTGAGCATAGTGTCGGGCATCCGTCTGATATTCAACGTGCGCCGTGTTAATAGTAATACCCCTTTCTTTTTCTTCAGGAGCATTATCGATGGTAGAAAAATCTCTTTGCTCTGCCAAACCCTTTTCTGAAAGCACTTTGGTAATGGCAGCGGTTAAAGTTGTTTTACCATGGTCTACGTGACCTATCGTACCAATATTAACGTGTGGTTTGGAACGGTCAAAGGTTTCTTTAGCCATATCTGAAAATCCTCAATTTAGTTTAATATTAATTTTACTTCTTTAATTACTATTCAATTCAAAGCCGCGCTTCAAGAGCCAACGACGGGATTTGAACCCGTGACCTCTTCCTTACCAAGGAAGCGCTCTACCCCTGAGCTACGTCGGCCTCAACCGACCCGGGTAAATTCCCTGGCCAACTGAGCGGGAGACGAGGTTCGAACCCGCGACCTACAGCTTGGAAGGCTGTCGCTCTACCAACTGAGCTACTCCCGCAAATTGAGTGTGAGTGTGGGAGGGGTGTGAGTGTGGTCACACTCAACCTCAACCTCTAACTCAAACTTCAACGTGGGGAGAGCAGGATTCGAACCTACGAAGGCTGTGCCAACAGATTTACAGTCTGTCCTCGTTGACCGCTTGAGTATCTCCCCCAAACACAGCTTTATTAATGAACGATTCCCTTAGACTGCCAAAGGGCAGTTTTAAAGGAATGCAAAATTATATACTTTTTGATTATATTCAAACTTTTCACCCAAAAGATGGAAGGCAGAATTTACGGGAAATTTATAGCGGCAAAACCCTCCACATTATTAGGATAAAATTACCCTTACTTTCAAGGCATCTGCTGGTAGACTTCAATAAGTCTGGGATCCGTCTCCTGAAGCTTGACCCGCTCCTTCATTTCCAGGACCCCCGGCACTTCTTCCAGCAAACTCAAGGCCTGATAAGCAGAAAACCGAACATAGTAAGTAGGGTGGCTTGTACCCAATTCTTCCAGACGGCGGGCTCCCTCCAGCTGCTGTTCTGTAATTTGGTTAGTTAGGTATTGACCAAAATAATTCACCAGATAGTACATCAGCTCGCCCTGCCCCTGATCCAGCTGTTTGACAAACCATTGATATTTATCTGCAACCACTTCCAAGGCATAATAATCAGCCAGGGGAAGCACCAGATTTATATTCTTCTGATTTTCATATTGGCTCAGCACTTGCGGCTTGTCCTCGGCTTCGGTTTGTAGATAGGCCGTTAATCCGGCGCCTGCCACTAAATACGATCTTTCCTGCATGGCTTCCCGGTATACCTCATGGTACTCATTGCCACTGGGAAAACTGGATAATGTAGTAATAGCATCTGCACGCACTGCAGATTTGGGATCCTCAGTGGCCAAGCGCTTTAAAGCTTTGGTTACCTCATCCAATTGATCTCCGCTATATCCCTCAAAAAGGTTGGTCCCCAATTGCCGGATCCCCCAGAACTTATCATCCAGGGTTTGAATCAACAATTCTACTATCGACCGGTCTGCCACCGAATCGGCTAACAAACCTTCCAAGGCATTAATGCGTACCAGCGCGGATTCTCCCAAAAGATATTGGTTCATTAACTCAGCATTGGGGCGCTCATAGCTCACTTCCCCTAGCAGTTGACTTTTGCTGTCGAAGACCACAAAGTCGGGGGTGGTTTCACAGGGAATGTTGAAGTCCTGTGATTGTTGGGTTATCTCAATAGTGTGTTCTTGTTTTTGACCGTTATCCCAGACTTGGATAGTTAAAGGTAACCGATACAAGGGTGTGGTACTTAAGTCTTGCTGCTGACTTACACTCAACCTCAGCATCCCCTCTACATGTTCCTTGGTAATTTGCAACACCGGATGCCCGGAACCTAAAAACCACTGGTTAAAAAACCAGTTTAGATCTTGTCCGGTCACTTCCTCAAAAGCCAAGCGCAGATGATGCACTTCAACCGGTTTGCCGGCGTTTGTCTTTAGATATTGGTTTAAGGCAGAAAAGAATGCCTTATCTCCCACCAGATTTCTTAGCATGTGCAGAATTCGGCCTCCTTTGGCATAGGAATGGCTGTCGAACATGTCCTCTTTATCATCATAGTAAAAGCGGATCAGATCTACCTGCTTCTCCTTAGCCTCGGCCAGGTAACTGAGCTGTTCTTCATAACCCAGGTAATCGGCTTCGTCTTTCCCGTGTTCATGCTCCGCCCACAGATATTCGGCATAGGTAGCAAAGGCCTCGTTAAGGGTAAGGTTGGACCAGGATTCACAGGTTACCAGGTCACCAAACCACTGGTGCAGTAATTCATGGGCAATGATACCATCCCAGTCATCATCAATCAGGTACCGGTCGTCCACCTGCAAGGCCTCCATGAATACTGAAGCGGTGGTGTTTTCCATAGCACCGGACACATAATCCCGTACCACTACCTGGGCATATTTGGACCAAGGGTAAGGATAATCCAACATTTCTGAAAAAAAGGAGAGCATTTCCGGAGTATCCCCAAAAATGTCAGCAGCATATTGTTGATACTCTGGTTCTACGTAATAGCTCACTTCCTTACCATTCCAATCTTCCTTCACTACCGCAAACTCACCAATGGCCATCATAAAGAGATATGGTGCATGAGGCTGGTCCATTTTCCAATAATCGGTGCGCGTACCGTCCCCGTTGTTTCGGGCATAGATCAAGTCACCATTTGAAAGGGTTTCGAATTTTTCTTTTACAGTAATAAAGATCTCCTGGGTAGTCCTTTGATTCGGGGAGTCTAAGGTAGGGAACCAGCATGAACTGGCTTCGGTTTCTCCCTGGGTCCAGATCTGTTGCGGCTTATTTGGCTCCTTTCCTAATGGGTTGATAAAATAGAGGCCCTGGTCGGAAGTGATGGCGGCACTGCCACCGGCTTGCAGTTCGTTGGGTTTTGCCGTGTAATCAATAGATACAAAGTAGTGCTCTCCTTTAGAATACATTCGATCCAGGGATATAGCGATATAGGACTGATCGTAGTCATAGGAAAGAGGGGTGCGCCTGTTCCCTTCCACCAACTCTACTTTATGCAATTCGAATCCTTTAGCATCCAGCACCAGGTGATCTTGAGGATAAAAATAAGGTTGCAATTCCAAAGTTGCCACACCCATTAAGTACTGCCTCTCCCAATCAAAGCGCACTTCCAACTTTGTGTGGATCAAATCATGATGCTTGGTGTCCTCAGCGCGGTAGGGCCCTGGATCTACTAATAATTCCATGGGTTCCTCCGGGAGTTCGGGCTCCAGAACCGAAGCAGTGTCAATAGTCGGATACTGTTCTGAAATGGTAGGAGTTGAAGTTTGGGTGGTCTTGCAAGAGATCGTAAAAAAAACCAATAGGACAATTAGCAGCTGCTTCATAAAAAAAAGGGAAGGTCAAACAATCGATTACCGAACTTAAACTAAAATTTTTACTAAGTTACCACATAAACGTTATTTTTGACGGGCAATTAAGCCTGAAAAAATCCTTATTTGATATGTTCAAAGTTACGGCTGCAGGAAACACTTATCAGATAGAATTTCAAGAAAATTCCGTGTTGTTAGACGGGGAAGAGATTTCCTGGGACCTCAAGCCTATCGGCGACCAAACATACCATTTGATATCCGATAACAAATCCTACCTGCTTCAGGTTAGCGATGTGGATCCACAGCAGAAAATCGTGAAGGTGACGATCAACGGCCAAAGGCTATCCCTAAATGTTCAGGACCGTTACGACCTGTTGCTGGAAAAATTGGGTATGGACCTTAGTGCGCAAGAGGCAGCAAATCAGGTCAAAGCTCCTATGCCGGGTTTAATATTAGAGGTGATGGTCAATGAAGGCGAGATCGTGAGTCAAGGTGACCCGGTACTAGTGTTAGAAGCTATGAAAATGGAGAACATCCTAAAATCACCACGTGAGGGGACAATCCGGTCAATTGAGGTGAAACAGGGTCAAAATGTGGAAAAAAATCAGGTGTTGATCAATTTTGAATAATTCCTTGAAATAATATCCGTGGGCTTCTTATATTTGCCCAGCCAAGCCTATCTCTTTACATGAAGTATAAAAGAATCCTCCTGAAACTTAGTGGGGAAGCCCTGATGGGTGAGAAGGGTTATGGGATCGATCCCGACCGCCTGGAACAATATGCCCAAGAAATTAAAAGCGTTAAGGAGTTGGGTATCGAAGTAGCCATTGTAATCGGCGGTGGCAACATTTTTCGTGGAGTTCAAGCAGAGCACCTGACTATTGATCGCGTTCAAGGTGACTATATGGGAATGTTAGCCACGGTGATCAATGGCATGGCCCTGCAAAGTGCCTTGGAAAAATCCGGTCTTTATACTCGACTGATGTCGGGAATCAAAATGGAACAGGTATGCGAACCTTTTATTCGCAGAAGGGCTGTACGACACTTGGAAAAAGGCAGGATCGTGATCTTCGGAGCGGGTATTGGAAACCCCTATTTTACCACCGACTCCACTGCCAGTTTAAGAGCCGTAGAGATCGAAGCTGATGTAGTGTTAAAAGGTACCAGGGTTAATGGTGTCTACAATGCCGATCCAGAAAAAGACCCCAACGCCGTTCGATTCGATAAACTTTCTTATGAAGAGGCTTACAGCAAAGGCCTCAATATAATGGACTTGACCGCTTTCACCTTGTGCCAGGAAAACAATTTGCCCATAGTAGTATTTGATATGAACAAACCGGGTAATTTGCTTAAATTAATGACCGGGTCGGTGGAGATCGGTACCATTATTGCAAATTAATACCTGAATCATGGAAGATATTGAATTCTATTTAGAGCATGCCGAAGAGCTAATGGAAAAAACCTTGAACCACACTCACGGGGTTATGTCCAAAATCAGGGCTGGGAAAGCCATGCCCAATATGCTAGATGGTCTCTTGGTGGAATACTATGGAAACCCTACCCCCATTAATCAAGTGGCCAACATTAACTCACAGGACGCCCGAACTCTGGTCATCAAACCCTGGGAAAAAAACATCATCCCCGATATTGAAAAAGCCATAATCAACAGTGATCTGGGCCTAAATCCTCAAAATGACGGTGAATTGATACGGATCAATATCCCGGCGTTAACTGAGGAGAGACGGGTGGAATTGGTAAAAGTGGCCCGTAGTGAAGCTGAGCACGGTAGGGTCAGTATTCGCAACATCCGCAAAGATGCGAACGATCATTTGAAGAAACTGCTTAAGGAGCACATATCCGAAGATGCGATAAAAGACGCAGAGGATGAAGTCCAAAAGCTGACCAATGATTATATTACCAAGATTGAAGAGATCCTCAAAAAGAAAGAGGAAGATATTATGACTGTTTAAAGATAGAATTGCTGCTGGTCAATATATTGCACCACGCTCGTCGGCAGTAAGTATCGCAAGCTCCTCCCTTCCTTAACACACTTCCTGATGTAAGTTGCTGAAATATCCAATAGGGGTGCTTCTATATAATGCACCTTAGGATGGTCTATGAATTGATCAGCGGGCGCTCCGGGTCGGGGATAAATGAGCAATCCGTAGTCATCGAGGATCTGCTGGTAATTTTTCCATTGGGGAAACCGCTGCAGGTTGTCCGATCCTATAATTAGTTGAAACTGATGCTGCGGGTTCTTCTCTGCAAGGTAGCTTAAGGTATCGATGGTATAGCTGGGACGCGGCATAGTGAATTCTACATCACTTACAGCAAATTTGTGGTTGTCCTGAATAGCTTTTTCCACCATGGTAAGGCGATCGAACTCATGCAGAAGAGATTTGTTTTTTTTGAAGGGATTTTGAGGAGAGACCACAAACCAAATACGATCCAGGTGCTCCGCCATGGTATTGGCTATGATCAAATGCCCGATGTGTATGGGATTGAATGAACCAAAAAACAACCCTATCTTCATGATTCGCTTCATGATTCGGGAGTAGCCGATTGCTGAGTAAACTCCAGGTAAAGTTCCTGCGCCTTGCGACAACTTTCTTTCAGATCCTTATTCAAAAGAGTGATATCAAAGTGGTCTTCGAAAGTCATCTCAAAGGCGGCTTTAAACATACGCCTGGATATGCTGTCCTCTGTCTCCGTTCCCCTGCTGCGTAAACGTTGCTCCAATATTTCCAAAGAGGGTGCTTTTACGAAAATAGCCAGGGCCATTTCCCCAAAGTACTGTTTCAACTTGAGACCGCCTTTGACATCCACATCGAAAACCACATTATGGCCGGCGTCCCAAATCCTATGGATCTCCGACTTCAAAGTTCCATAGAAATTGCCCGCATACACCTCCTGCCATTCTACGAATTCTTCATGGTCGATTTTTTCTTTGAATTCAGCGGGGGTCATGAAATAATAGTCTTCTCCATGTACTTCCTGCCGACCTCTGCGATCGCGAGTGCTGGCAGAAATTGAGAATTCCAATTCAGGATTGTTTTCCACCAGGTTTTTAACTATGGTAGTTTTACCCGAGCCAGATGGAGCCGAGAAAATGAGTGCTTTACCTCCCTGCATAGAAATTATGCTGTAGAACGGATCTTGGAACGGATCTTTTGAATAAGATCATCCGGGACCTGTTTTCTGGTCACTTTGGTTTGTATTAGCTTTTTTATGGAGGCTTCCAGGTTATATGTTTCATAACAAGGAAGACAATCATTGAGATGCTTATGGAAGTGCTTCTCTTCCTCCGGCGAGGCTTCGCCGTCTATTATTAATTCCAATAGTTCTAAGCATTTCTCACAATCACTTTGGCCCGAAAAGCTTTGTCGGAGCCAGTCAAGGAGGTTGGTAGCCATTGTTCTTTTATTTATTGTAACCCATTGATTTGGCGTATGCCTGTAATTTTTCTTTTAAAAGATTTCTGGCACGATGCAATCTCGACCTGACAGTCCCAATGGGAATATCCAATATCTTGGCCATTTCCTCATAGGTAAATCCCTCTAGATCACATAATATGATCACCGTCCGAAAGTCAACCGCCAATGCATTCAGTGCACTGGAAACCTCATCTCCAATCATGTGTTGGACCGTTTCTACTCTCAGGTCTGTGGTCATAGATACATCCACACTTTCCGAATTGTAGAAGGCTTCAACCTCTTGATAGTCCACTTTCGACGGCTGTTTGCTTTTCTTTCGAAAGTCGTTAATGAAGCTGTTTTTCAATATCCGAAACAACCACGCTTTGGCATTAGTTCCTTGTTGAAATGAATTTAAAAACCTATAAGCTTTTAGATAGGTCTCCTGAACCAGGTCCTTGGCGTCGTCTTCGTCAAATGTCAACCGGTAGGCAAAATTATACATAGAACTGATATGAGGCAGAAACTCTTTGTCGAAAATCTGCTCCTTCTCAATATCTGTATATTCTTGCTTTGTCTTTTCCTCCGACATAGGTGGTAAGGATTTAATGGCTTTAATAGCCTACAAAAATTGTTCCGTACCCTTTTATACTAGCACAAAGTTAAAAAGTTGTGTCAAAAGTATAACATTTATCTCACAAGTTAGGGGATGACTCCATGACTTGTTTATTTCTAGGATTGAGTAGAATCAGAAAAAAGACCATTACAGAACCAAACTCCAGCAGTTCCCAGTTCTTACTGGCCGGTATGATAGATATTAACAAAGTTAGCACCAGATAACCAGCACTTTGCCACCACTGAGGGATAGGAATGTACCAATCGTCCAGCTTTTTACGTATCCAGGATACCTTCCAATACAGGATGGGTACCAGCACTATGTAAATCATAATGACGGTAGTCAAGATAAGCCCGAATACCAATTTGTTTATTTTCACCCCGCCCACCGTTAGGTTGTGCAGGTTGAGTTCTTCCTGAGCATTATTTTTTTTAAAATACTCGGTAGTTTGAAGATCAAATATGCGTTGACCCCAAGACAGCTCTTCCCCTGCCACGAAGAAAAACCCAAGAATAATCAACCAGGATATCAAAGTAAAGGTCCATCCGGATGCGGCCCGATGCTTGAGCCAGCGCACAATGGTCAGTACACAACCCGCTAATAGCAACGCTACTGTGGCATATTCCACCAATCCATCTTCCCGCATAAAGTCGTCCGTAAAGAATTGAGGTTCTTCGAAACCCCAATACACTCCCATCCCCAGGATTATGGCAAAGACTACCCACAAGCTTCTTTCCAAACTATTCATATTAGATGCGATCTCTTTTTAAGAAGAACTTTTTGAAATAGTACTTAAGAGGATTGGAATATTTTTCCATCTTCCAGGGCCTGCTGCTGTGCGGCAAATGCTGCACCGGTAATTGTTTCAATAAATAATTCTCAAAGCCCAGGCTACGAGACTTTTTGGAAATATGCACGTCGTACCAATCTTTGTCTTCACGCAGTTCGTTGAAATCAAATGCCTTGAGCAACTGATGGCCTAGCAGGGTACAGCAGAAACTGAGACTGCGGTTGGTTTTAATAATGCCAGGATCACGCTGCGAGATATGATTGTAAGGAAAGTTTATCTCTCCAGCCTGATCCACGGTAATTGCTGCCACCATTCCGCTATTATCATGGCTTTGGCGGTGCTTCACCATTTGTGAAAAGGTGTCTTTTTCTACGATCACATCAGATTCAACAATAATTAGATCGGTTTGCCGGTCTTGCGCCATTTTTTGGGCCATAATTAATACAGTCCGGTAGTTAGGTGAGGGCGTATCGACGTGGTCTTCCAGGTTTATCAAAGTGTATCCCCATTGCTGCTGATGACTTTGCAAATACTCTTCAGTTTGTGCATCACTAAAATCGTTAAAAACGAAGTAGTCCACCTGCATATCACTGCCACTTATGGCCTCCAAGGTACGTTTTACGGTGTCCAGGGAATTTTTTACCGGTGTAATTACGATTGGGGTCATACTTGATATTCCATATCAATTTCGTTTCCTGGCTAGTACCACTAATTCCTGATCCAGACCCAATAGTGACAACAGTCGCCTACCCAAACGATTAATGATGAACGATGGCGAATCATGGCCTAAAGTGCTCAGAGGATAGTTATTTTGTATTACCTTATATCCGGTGGCGTTTAATACCCGCTCCAGGTTTTGGTAGTTAAAATAAGCATAATGCTCAATTCCCACTCCCCGAATACTGTAAAACTTGTGACGCTCTCTGAGCTTACGAGCCCTCCTATATTGGGAATTCGGAATTAAAATCAACACCAGACCTTGGTCATTGAGCAATTGATGGCATTGCAGCAAAACTTCAAATGGGTCTACGAAATGCTCCAGAACATGCTGCATAAAGATTAAATCAAAACGCTGTGATTGGGCAATGAGATCCGGCAGGCTCTGGGTTGTGGCCCTCAAACCCTGCTTGGTGCAATAATCAACAGCGAAATCACTTACATCAATCCCCAAATGAATTATCCCTTTCTGTTGGGCAGCTTGCAAGGTATTCCCCACTGAACACCCGACTTCCAGAAGTCGCTGAATCCGGGGATGGTGGTTAAGAGCAAGATCCAACAGCCAGGTTGACTTGGTGATTTTATGGGCCCGGTTGCGTTGGTAATTTTTTGAATCAAAGTACTGTTGATCGTAATGCTGCTCCAGATCAAATGAATGGGGGTCACGCCAAATAATCCCACAATCCGCACACTGCTGGTATAGCAGTCGCCCGTCTTGAGCATAAGGCGCAAGGTGGTCGGGTGAGCACCCCAGATATTCGCTACAAAGTGCCATATGGTCTATACAAATCTACGGAGCTAGATCCCCATTAACCCGCCTCCATGCTTTTGGGGTGTTAAACCCAGGGGAGAACCTTTTTCAAAGGCCACGATACTATTATAGAAATGCATGGAAAGAGTGGACTGGCTAAAGCTGTCCTCGCTTAAAGCCCCCCGGGTATGTTCGACATTGAGTTTGTCAACAAAGTCCTTACACAATTCCATAAAGGAGCCCTGCTTTCGCAATCCGCCACCAAACTCCTCCCAATAGGCGGTGTGCAAATCCTCCACCATGTAAACTCCATTCTTGCTTACCTGAGGATACAGGAACTCGAAGGTACTGGTAATGTGGTGCATTTGGTGACTGCCATCGTCTAGTACTAAATCCGGAGGACCAAACTCCTCTACCAGCTGTGCCAGGAACTTATGGTCGGACTGATCGCCTATCCTTACGGAGATCTGCTCTTCCTCGTACTTTTTACACTTCTCCTTGATATCAATACCCACAATTTTCACTCCCGGGCCGAAATACTTCTTCCACATCTGCAGGGATCCTCCTTTGTAAACCCCTATCTCGAAAAACACCAGTGACTTATTTACCCACGGCCCAAAATGCCTTTCGTATATAGGAAAGTAATGCGGCCACTTGTGGATAATACGGTCACGATTGTTCAAAAAGTCCGACCATAAACTCATAGGGCTAAGGTAGGACTTTTGAGCAAAACCAGTGCGGCCTCATGGATGACAAATCTAATATCGATAGTATTCGGGCTTAAAAGGGCCCTTAACAGGTACTCCAATATACTGGGCTTGTTCTTCGCTAAGGGTCTCCAACTCTACACCGATTTTTTTCAAGTGAAGGCTAGCCACCTTCTCATCCAGGTGTTTGGGCAAGGTGTAAACCTGGTTCTCATATTTGTCGGCGTATTTCCACAATTCGATTTGAGCCAATACCTGGTTGGTAAATGAATTGGACATTACAAAAGAAGGATGTCCGGTGGCGCAACCTAAATTAACCAGACGACCTTCGGCCAACAGAATAATATCTTTTCCATTCAACTCGTACAAGTCAACCTGAGGTTTAATGGTGTCTTTGGATGCATGGTCATTAAGCCAAGCAACATCAATCTCGTTGTCGAAATGACCGATGTTACAGACGATGGCCTTGTCTTTCATAGCCTGGAAATGGCGGTCCACGATAATGTCTTTGTTGCCGGTTGCCGTTACCACGATATCGGCCTCTTTTACGGCGGTATCCATGCGTTTTACTGCATATCCATCCATAGCTGCCTGCAGGGCACAGATAGGATCAATTTCGCAAACAATCACTCTGGCACCAGCACCTCTTAAAGAAGCGGCGGATCCTTTGCCTACATCACCATAGCCAGCTACTACTGCTACTTTCCCAGCCATCATCACATCAGTGGCCCGGCGTATGGCATCCACCAGGGATTCTTTACATCCGTATTTGTTATCGAACTTCGACTTGGTAACAGAGTCGTTTACATTGATGGCAGGTAATGGTAAGGATCCATTGGTTTCCCTGTCTAAGAGTCTCAGGACCCCGGTAGTGGTTTCTTCAGAAATACCGTTGATACCCTCTACTAGTTCAGGATACTTATCCAACACCATATTGGTCAAGTCTCCACCGTCGTCCAGGATCATGTTAAGCGGTTTGCGGTCTTCTCCGAAAAACAATGTTTGTTCAATACACCAGTCAAACTCTTCTTCGTTCATCCCTTTCCAGGCGTACACGGGGATGCCTGCGTGAGCAACAGCCGCAGCGGCGTGGTCTTGAGTGCTAAATATGTTACATGAAGACCAAGTGACCTCAGCTCCCAGTTCTATCAATGTTTCAATCAGTACAGCCGTTTGGATGGTCATATGCAAACATCCCGCAATGCGTGCACCTTTTAAAGGTTTGGAAGCCCCAAACTCCTCGCGAATGGCCATTAGCCCGGGCATTTCCGCCTCTGCCAAACGAATCTCTTTGCGTCCCCAATCCGCCAAGCCAATATCTTTAACTTTATACTTTATCTGTGTATCGATCATCTTATTTCGTGTTATTAAAAATCCTTTTGTGTCAACGTTTTGCAAAAATAGGGCTTTGCCCTCATATGTCAAAGACCCGCCTGCATTATTCAAGGAAGACCACCTCTTTAAAATCGAAGTAAAACTCCTGATCTTCGGTGACGATATGCAACTTCCCTTGTCGGTCCGTTCCCATAATAGTACCCGTAAATACCGTTTTTGTTATCATATTTTCAAAAAGGTGATTTTCCCCTCTCCAAAGTAAATGGTGTTCGTACTGCTGTCCCAACGCTTTACCTGCCCCTTGTTGCAATCGCAGATAGCGGTTTTGAAAATGCATGAGCAGTTTGGTTAACAATGCGGACAGGTCATGCTCCTTCCCGGTTTCCAATAGCAAACTGGTAGCATTGTCTATTTGAAATGCCCGCTGATTAACATTTAGACCGATACCCACAATGGTGGACTCTAAACTAGCCGTTCGTACGGAATTCTCAATAAGGATGCCTGCAATCTTGGAAGGGCCGCAATACACGTCATTGGGCCATTTAATAGTTACGCTCTTCAATCCTTGCTCCTTGAGGGTATCCACTAAGGCCATGGACGCTATTTTGGTTAGTTCGAATTGCCGGTAAACAGGCAGGAATTTCGGGGAGAGTATTATAGAAAAGGTAAGATTTTTGAATGGCTCGGATTCCCAGGAATTACCCCTTTGGCCACGGCCTTTGGTTTGCCGATCGGTGATCACCACCATCCCATCGGTGGCCTTACCGGCTGACAATAAGTCAGCTGCGACCTCATTTGTGGAGTGACAGGAAGGCAGAATTACCTGATCTTTGCCTATAAATAAAGGTTGGAATGAGTCCTTATGCAACTATTTTTTCGTAGCTTTAATGGCAATTTAGCACAAAGGTGGCAATGGAAAAAGTCTTGGATGAGTTCTGAAGAAGTAAGCAAATTTGTTGTGCAGGGCATGCAGGAGAAAAAGGCTATAGACATTGTTTTGATGGATTTAAGGAGTATTGAGCACGCCATTGCCGACTTTTTCGTGATATGCACAGGCAACTCCGACACACAAATTGACGCCATTTGTGACTCAGTAGAAGAAACCGTTCACAAGCATACCAAAATGAATCCCTGGCACTTGGAAGGCAAACAAAATAAGGAATGGATTTTGCTGGACTACATTGATGTGGTAGCTCATGTTTTCCGCACCGATCGTCGGGCCTTCTACGCCATTGAAGATCTATGGGCAGATGCAAAGGCTACACATCTGGAAACCTAACGCTAGAGATTAAGGTTAAATACCGTAAAGTTAAACATTGAGTAATGGCAAATAATTCTAATAAAAAAAATATTATTAAGCCACCGCCTAAAAACAACTATCAGGTCTGGATCATTGCCTCGTTGGTCGCTTTAATTGTAGGAATATCCTACTTCACCAACAACACGGAAACTATCAGTATCGATCAGGCTCGCTTCGAGCAGATGGTGATGGACAATGATGTAGAGGAAATAGTGCTGATCAAGAATAAGGAAAAAGTGGAGATCACACTCAAAGATGAGGCGCTGCAGAATGCAAAATATAAAAGCGATCTGGAGAGTAAGCGACCATGGGGTGGTTTAGGCGGGCCCCATTATAGTTTTGACGTACTCTCAATCGATATATTCAAGGAAGATTTTGATCAATTGAAGGCCCGGCTGCCCCAGGATCAACAGGACAACCTGACCTATACCGCTGAAGTACGCAACGATCCCTGGGGGTTCTTTTGGACCTGGGGATTCCTTATACTAATATTATTGGGGTTCTGGTTCTTAATGCGCCGTATGACCGGCGGAGGAGGACCGGGCGGACAGATCTTCAACATTGGGAAGTCACGGGCAGCATTATTCGATGCGGAAAACCGGGTAAAGATCACCTTCAAAGATGTAGCGGGATTAGATGAGGCCAAAGAAGAGGTAAAGGAAATAGTAGATTTCTTGAAAAGTCCGGCCAAGTTCACCAAGCTAGGGGGGAAAATACCCAAAGGAGCGTTATTAGTAGGCCCTCCCGGTACTGGCAAGACGCTTTTAGCAAAGGCCGTGGCCGGAGAGGCTGAAGTACCCTTCTTCTCTTTGTCCGGGTCGGATTTTGTTGAGATGTTTGTAGGAGTAGGAGCCGCTAGAGTACGCGACCTGTTCAAGCAGGCTAAAGAAAAAGCACCTTGTATTGTCTTCATTGATGAAATTGATGCCATTGGTAGATCCAGAGGCCGGGGACAGGTACCCGGGTCGAACGATGAAAGGGAAAACACCCTCAATAGTTTGCTGGTAGAAATGGATGGATTTGCTACCGACAGTGGAGTGATCATCCTGGCTGCCACCAACCGTCCGGACGTATTGGATCAGGCACTATTACGACCAGGTCGTTTCGACAGGCAAATAAGTATTGATAAACCGGATATTGTGGGCCGTGAGGCTATTTTTCAGGTGCATCTTAAACCTCTCAAGCTCGCTGATGAAGTGGATCCCAAAAAGCTGGCGGCGCAAACGCCTGGTTTTGCAGGTGCAGAAATCGCCAATGTTTGTAATGAGGCGGCGCTAATTGCTGCACGTCGTGATAAGGAGGCCGTAGGTATGAAGGATTTTCAGGATGCTATCGACCGGGTCATCGGCGGTTTAGAAAAGAAAAGCAAAATCATTTCTCCGGAAGAGAAACGCATTGTGGCTTATCATGAAGCAGGCCATGCAGTGGCCGGGTGGTATCTGGAGCATGCGGATCCCTTGGTGAAAGTAAGTATAGTACCCAGGGGAGTAGCCGCCCTAGGTTACGCCCAATATCTGCCCAAAGAGCAATTCCTCTACCAAACCGAGCAGCTTTTGGATGAAATGTGTATGACCCTGGGTGGACGGGCTGCGGAGGAGATTGTCTTTGGTAAAATCTCCACAGGAGCATTAAGCGATCTGGAGCGGGTAACTAAGATGGCCTACAGTATTGTTACGGTATATGGAATGAATGACAAAATAGGAAATGTATCCTTCTACGATTCCAAACAAGCAGAATACAGCTTTAACAAACCTTATTCTGAAGCTACTGCGGAAACCATTGACGAGGAGGTACGCAAGATCATATCCAGCAGTTTCGAGAGGACCAAATCCTTGCTGAAGGAGAAAAAAGAGCAACTGGAGATAGTGGCCCAAGAGCTATTGGAAAAGGAGATCATTTTCCAAAGTGATCTGGAACGACTGATTGGCAAAAGGCCCTTCGAGCGACAAACTACCTATCAAGCCTTCACCAATGGCCAAAGCTCAGATCCCAAGTCAGAGAGTCAACCCGATGAAAGTGCAGAAGAGAAATTGGATCCAGGACCTGAGGTAACAGATCCTGAAAAGCCCGAAGATCTTCAAAAAGGTCTTGATTGATGATGGATTAAAATATTTAACTATTTTCGAGGATCAGGTTAACACCTGGTCCTTTTTATTTTAGTAAATGATCAAGGATCTACAATTACCACCACAGCAAAAACTTTACTTTGCCTCGGACTTTCATTTAGGAGAGCCCGACTACCAGACTACCCGAATTCGCGAAGGAAAAGTGATTTCCTGGTTGGATCAGTGTAAACACGATGCAGCCGGCATTTTTCTGCTTGGCGATATATTTGATTTTTGGTTCGAATATCGTCACGTGATCCCCAAAGGATATACCCGTCTGCTAGGCAAGTTGGCAGAGATCTCGGATTCCGGAATACCAATTTATTTCTTCACCGGCAATCACGATATGTGGCTCTTTGACTATATGCCCAAGGAACTCAATATTACAGTTTTCAAGCAACCTCAGTCCATTACGGTGAACGGTCAACGGCTGATGATCGGTCATGGGGATGGCCTGGGTCCCGGAGAAAGGTCTTATAAAATTTTAAAATTGTTTTTTGCCAATAGAGTGTGTCAATGGTTTTTTCGTTGGTTACACCCTAATTTGGGTTTTGCCCTGGCAAATTTTTGGTCCCGCCAGAGCCGGAATCGCCAGGGAATGAGTCCGCCTCCCTTTGTAAGTGCGGAAAAGGAACTGATCTTTCAATATTGCAAGACCACGGAACAGCAACAACACCATGACTTTTACATCTTTGGACACCGCCACTTGCCATTGGAACTGCCTATCAATGAGACTGCAGTTTATTTCAATATTGGTGAATGGCTAATAGAGCCAACTTATGGAGTTTTTAATGGCCAGAGCTTTAAAATACATCATTTTAAGTAGCCTACTAATCATCAGCAGGCCACTTAGCGGTCAGATTTGGGACCTACAAGACAGCCTGGAGTTTGATCATGCCATTCGTATCATCAAGTCAGATCCACAAAAGAACATTTACCTGAATGATGTACAAGGCAATGTGTTGAAACTCGATTCCACGGGAAATCTAATTGCCAGCTTTGCACCCCAGCAATACGGACAGATTACTACTATGGAGCCATGGCCAGCCCTACGCTTATTCCTTTACTACGAAAATACCCAATCATATACCTTTTTAGACCGGTACCTTTCAGGTGAACAGTTTAATAGATTTCCTCCATCCATAGGATTTGCCAGCATGGCCGCGGCCAGTAGCGATAACCAGATCTGGATCATTGATGATCGAGCCTTCAGCCTGCTCAAGTACGATTTTTCTTTTAATCAAATCTCATTGAACAGCTCCTTCAATCAGCTCCCTGAAAAACTCGATCTTGACCCCTACCAAATGAAAGAATACCAGAACCGGTTATATGTAGGGGACCACAATTATGGAGTTCTGGTATTCGATAACATTGGAAATTACATCAAGTCTATTCCCCTTCCGGCGCCCGTAATCTTCAACTTTATGGGGGATGAGTTGTATTACCTGCTTGAAGGCGCCATCCATTATATCGATTTATACCATAATGATTCCCGTGAACTAATTCTACCGGGGTATCATTCCTATGCCCAGGCATTAATTCTGGGTAGGACGGCTATATTAGCGTCTGGTAATATGCTTCATATCTACCACCTTACTCCTCGGTAAATCCTCAAAATACGCTTACGGAACAAATAACTGTATCTGGAATTGATCAATGAGATCTCCGCGCGATTTTTATTGTTCAGGCTCTCCAGATAGGTGTAAAAATCTGTATTACCGGAATTATAACTACCCTCTGCAAAACGAAACGACTGCTCTACGGCCGTAAGATTTTCCTGGGCTGCCAGATAGGTGCTATGGGCAGTAATCAAATCCAGATAGGCTTGCTGTAGTTCATTGATAAGGTCGATCTTGATCTGTTGGAATGCCAATTCAGAATTGGCAATATTGATCTTGGAAACATGGATATTGTTCTTAACCCTATGGCGATCGAATATGGGGATACTCAAATTGAAGCCCAGGAATCTCTGCTCGTTTATATCCAATTGTGAAAAGTAGGACTCCTCTTGATTAGAAGAAAATGTGGATCCATAAGCTGCCCGCATGGTAAGCACCGGTAAACGATCCGCTTTGGCTATTGCCAGGTCCATTTTACTGGACTCAATATTTAATCCGGCACTTTTTAATCCTGGATTATATTCCAGTACGGCTTCCAGCAACTCCTGATAGGAAGGCAAGGTGGTATCAATACTTTGCCTGAGTACTTCCGGGTCTTCAAACTCATAGCCCTCTGTGGGATCTAACAACAGCGTTTGGATCAAATCCAACCGTCCCCTTTTATACTGGTTTTCCAAAGTCACTTTATTCAGGTTTTCGTTGGCTACCTGCGACCGCAGGTTATAAACCTGCTCCATATTGGCTACTCCCGCTTCTACCCGCCGTTCCGCACGTTTTAGCTGGTTGGAAAGCAATTCCAGACGCTCCTCACTTACCTTAATATTCTCACCATCGGTGATTACCTGAAGGTAAAGAGCAGTTACGGTCAGTTCCACATTGTCTTTGGTCTGTTGTACGTCGAAATCTGCTGACTGCTTAATAATAGAACTCTGACGGATTATGTTGCGCGTGCGCATACCGTTGAAAATATTAAGATCCAGGGCCACCGAAGGTGCTGAACTTCTGGTGGTAGCAGTGACCGGCTCGAAGGTAGTAGGATCGTTGGTCAATCCCCGGCTAATATTATAATTGCTAAAGGCAGAAACTCGCGGGAGATGTTCCAGTTTGCTCTGTTTTTCATTGGCCGCGGCAATTTGTGCATCATTGTTAATCTGCTTGACCGTTATGTTATTGGCCAAAGCTATTTGCATGCATTCCTCTAAAGTCAGCACCTTGTCGTTCTGAGCCTGACAGGGCAGAAAATACAGAGCGATGAGAAAAAATATAATCCCGATTTTGTGAAAGTTCCAGTTGGGTATCATGATAATGGTTTTGGTTTACTAGTAGTTGCAGATGGTCAATAGATGTGCCATTTCTTTAACTTTCTGTAAATCAACATTTTGTAAGTATTTTTAAAGAAAGTTGTGTACGCTTTCGGCACAAAATCGTACGTTACCGTACAATTCTTAAGCGATATCTCTCTGCAGGGGGTGGTGCTGAAGGCGGTATTGCGAAGGTGTCAATCCGGTGTGTTTTTTGAAGGTTTGACTAAAGGAGGTTTTGTTGTTGAATCCCACCAGGAAACAGATCTCTTTAATGCTGCGGGAGCTTAGTAAAAGTTGTTGAGCCTCCCGTACTCGATACCGGTTAAGAAATTCGGAAAAATTAACCTGGAATTGGCTGTTGATGACTTCTGACAAATGGTGTACCGATATGTTTAACATATCGGCCAGTCCCTTGATCTTCAATTGACCGTTACGATATGGTTTTTGCTCGTTCATTAATTTAAGAAGACTGGATTTATAAGCAGCAGCCAATTGATCGGTCAAGCCGGATTTTTGATAAAGTCCCTTCTTGGTCATGCTCCCTCCAAAACTCAGATACCCTATTAGGTATATAAAAACGGACATGAATAGTGAGATAAGGTAATCATAGGTAGGCTGAAAATCGATGGTATTTACCAAAATGTAATAGCTATTGAAGCTCAATGTAAATCCTAGAAAAGCCCAACTAATCAACTTGAGGAAGTTAGTATCGGTTCTGGCAGTTTTATACCATAGGAGCATGCAGTATGCTAACAGACTCAAATTTTGGAAGACTGTAAAATACCACACTCCTTCTTGAGTAAGAAAGGACCAGTTGACCGCATTGGTTTGATGAAAAAAGTAAGCGGTCATATAAACCAGATGGGCTATAAAAGGAAGGTTATGCCAAACGCCTGGTTTCTCATCCCAGTAGGAACACATGAATTGATAAACCAGAGGTCCATAAAGCGTAGGAAAAGTTAGGATCAGCGCCCAAAATGGAGACAATTGTGAAAGGGAACCGGTCCAGAATGCTACATAATACACTAAGGAAATAGCAAATAGTAACATTAGTAAAGCCAGGAAACGTGCGCCAGCGGTTTTATTTCCCCTCAAGCTCAGATAGCTGGATAAGAAAAAACCATGGCCTGCCACCAGTAGGAATATCACCGTCCAATACTGATTGATCCCTTCCATAAGATCAGGAGATAACCGGCTCCAATACGGATTGTTGGGTCTTAGGAATCACCAAGGTAAATACCGTTCCCACCCCTTTGGTGCTATCGACTTTCACTTTACCCTTGTGCTTGTCAATAATTCCAAAAGTAATGGAAAGACCAAGGCCAGTGCCTTCTCCTGGTCCCTTGGTGGTAAAGAAGGGTTGGAAGATCTTAGAACGAATTTCCTCTGACATTCCTTTACCGGTATCCGCAATTTTAATCATTATAGAGTCGGAAAGATCGGTGGTAGTTATGGTTACTTTGCCCTCACCTTCAATGGAATCTATGGCATTACTGATTAGGTTCATAAAAACCTGATTTAGTTGACCGGGAAAGCACTCAATCTCTGATATTTTGGGATCGTATCGCTTCTCAACTAAAATGCGATCGTCCGAGATCCTTGAATTGAGCAGGATCAATGTGCTGTCGATACCGTCATGTATATCAGCTTTCTTAAGTTCGGTTTCATCCAATCGTGAAAACGAGCGTAAACCTTTGACTATCTCGGCAGTTCGCGAGGCGCCTTCCTTAATAGCATTAACCACCTGAAATACATTGTCCTTGGTTTCCTCAAAGTACAATTGCTCCTTAATATTCTTTACCTCCGTCAGCACGTCCTCTATTTCGGCAATGCTTCCACTTTCATCTAATTCAGCATATTTGTTCAGAACCTCCAAAATACCTTCCAGGGAAACTCTCAGTCCATCGACGCCCGCATAAACAAAATTGATAGGATTATTGATTTCGTGGGCTATACCCGCAGTTAATTCACCCAAACTAGCCATTTTTTCGGACTGCACGATTTGAGTATGGGCTGCTTTTAACTCTTTTAAAGCCTGTTCTAACCGGTCTTTTTGCTGTTGGATTTCCATATTTTGCAGCGCTAAGCTGGTATTAGCTTTTTTCTTCAGGCGGTAGCTGCGGTATATTAGGAATAAAATGATGGCGAATAGTATAGATAGCCCTGAAAAGAAGGTGCGCATGGCCTTGGAGATGTCCAACTCTGATTCTTGCAAGGCCCTTCTTTCGTTTAACAAGGCAATGGTTTTTTGCCGTTCTTTTTCTTCCAGCTCTTTTTGACTTAATCTCAAAGATTGGATACGCATTTCCCTGCTGTTCTTTTCAGCCTCAAAAGACTGCTGTGATAACAACAGGTCCTGTTGGGCTTTTTCTTTTTGGGTTTGCTGCATCTTAAGACTGGCTTCCTGCAATTCCTTCTCTTTCTTTAACAGAGCGATATCACTTTCTTTTTTGTCGGATATATATTGCAGTTCCTTGACTTCCAGATCTTTCATTTCCTTGTCAATCAGCAACAACTTCAACGCTTGTTCCTTTCGTTCTATCTCTAATTGCTTTTCCAGTAGCTTTTGCTTTTGCTTGTTTTGAGTCATGTACAGCTGGCGCATGATCTCGGTATGTCTTTTGTAATATTTTAGGGCATTTTCATCATCTCCATCCGTTAAATAAACATCGGAAAGGATTTTATAACTGTTGACCAAAACTTCATAGGCTTTTTCACGTTCTGCCCATTCTACCGCCTTCTCTGCAAACTCTTTGGCCGGCTTTAGCTTATCCAGGGCCAGATAGGTATAGGCAATTTCATGATTGACCACCGCAGCTTCTACAAAATTGCCCCGGGCCCGGCGGATCTCCAGAGCCTCAAACAAATATTCTAAGGCTTCATCATAATCCCCTTTGGCCTGGTAAATAAAGGCTATGTTCATCAGGACATCATCATCCTGATTTCCTTCTTGGGAATAACGCATTTTCTTATTTAGTTCCAGGGATTCTTTGAAATAACCTAACGCCAGAGCATTGTTATTCAGGTTCTTATATAGATTTCCAATCTTGTTCAGTGAAGAAGCCAGCTCGGAGTTCATCTGCAGGGCTTTTTTGATTTCAAGAACTTGAAGTTCGAATTCCAGCGCCTGCTCCCTGCGTCCCAGTTGGGCATAGATATCCGCTAGTTGTTCTAGTACCGTTAGAACTTCGCTTTTATCGTCTCGGTGTTTTTGCAAATCCAGCAATAGGGTGTAATTGGAGCGTGCCTGTTCTTTATGGTTCAGCAGCATATGGGTTTCCCCCAGGTAGGTTAGCAGAGAGATCTGACGGGCTGTATCTGCTATTTGTCGACATAGCTGGTAGGAGTTTTCAAAATACTCAATAGCCCTTTCATACGCCCCCCAGGCTTTGAAGAGCAAACCTATTTCCATAAGTACATCAGCATGCTGCAAATGACTACGCCTGTTTTCTAATGCTTTGGAAGCCTGAAGATAGTGATCTAGCCCGGTGGCATACTCTTTTTGCGCCTGATTGGCTTTACCTAAAATAATTAGACTTTGGATGCGGCCGCTCTCATAATTCAGTTGCTCACTCAGGCTCTTGGCCTGTTCCGCAAAGGTGGCGGCGGTGGCAGGATCTTCGCCCAGTAATTGTTGCGCGCGATGATTCAGGAGGTTAACCCGGATGCTATCATTAATAAGCTTGACCTCTTCCAATAGAGTACCCGTGGCATTTCCGGGTAAGGAAATTGCCGTAAAACCGCATCCAAGAGTAACTAAGATGGTGAAAATCAGTCTCATTATGGGTACATTCAGTTAATTAAATTACTCATTTAAAGCCACATATAAAACATTTGTTCATCCCTTTAACTCATCCCTTTAGCGGTAAAGTAAAGGTTACCTTCGATCCTTTACCCTTTTCGCTTTCCACATAAATATCACCGGATTGTAGTAAAAGGTATTCTTTGCAAAGCTTCAAACCTAACCCGGTGCCTTTTTCATTGGATGTCCCACGGGCACTACTGTGGTAGTCTTTTTCAAACAGCCTGGTGATCAGTTTTTTAGACATCCCGACCCCGCGATCTTTTACGCTAATAGCGAGGTCGCCGTTACGCGGTTCCATATTTACGGTTATGGAGCTTTTCTTTTTGGAATACTTGATGGCGTTATTTAGCAAATTACGCATCACCAGATTAATGATATTTTCATCACCAATTACCAACGGGTTGGAAGTCAAATGTTTGAAATTGATGCTGATATCTTTTTGTAAAGCCGAAACCCGGTACAGTTCGATATTCTTATGGATTAATTCTACAATACGAATGGGTTTCAGGTCAATGTGATTGCTGCCCATTTGAGATTGCGACCAGAAAAGTAAATTGTCCAACAGACTGGTGACGTCCTGTAGATTGGCCTGCAATTTCATATAGAATTGATCGAGTTTCTCACGAGACACATCTTCTGGAAGTTGTTTTAATATTTCGAAGAAAACACTCAATGAAACCAGTGGTTGCTTTAGGTCATGGGAGATTATGGTAAACAGTTTATCCTTGATCTGATTGATCTTCATCAATTCCTCATTATTGATCTTCAACTCTCTGGTTCGAGCTTTAACTTTATCTTCAAGCTCCTTATTTGCCTTTTCGAGGTTCTCAATAAGGTGTTTTTTATCCTGAGCCAGCTGATAATTTTGCAAGGCTTTATCGATAATGATCTTTAATTCCCGAGTGTCCCAGGGTTTTAAGATGTATCGGTAAATACCGCACTTGTTAATAGCTCGCATGATGAAATCAATATCGCTATATGCTGTGAGGATCAAACGCATGGTTTCCGGATGTGATTTAACTACTTTCTCTAAAAACTCCACCCCTGTCATCCCAGGCATTTTTTGATCGGTAATGATCAAATGGATCATATACTGGTCCAAAATCCCTAACCCCTCCTCTGCGGAGAGAGCAGTATGTACATGATAGTCTCTAAAGAAAGCGTTCTTAAAAACGACTAGGTTATTCTCTTCATCATCAACATATAATATATGGTATCGGTGGTCGGTCATATACGAAAATGGCTATGGATATTACCTGTAGAATGGTAGTAAAACTCCTCAAATCAATTTACAAAGAAATATTCAACCATCTGCCGATCTTACCCCTATCAGGTTAACATTCACCCCAATTTGGGGGATGGTTATTTTATCAATTTTGCTATTTCTTTAAAAAATGGGTTAACGAATTAAAGCAATGTATAATTCACTAAAAGGTCTTTTATTACTAGGTATTTGGGGTGTTAGCGGCCTTTGGGGACTACACGCGCAAACCTTTACGGAGGTCAGTCGATCGCTGGGAATTGACTACTCCGCACTGCCCAGCTTTCTAATGGGTGGAGGAGCGGTTTTCTTTGACTACAATAATGATGGACATTTGGATCTTTATTTTACCGGTGGAAATCGCCGGGATCTATTATTCCGCAATAATGGCGACGGCAGTTTTACAGAGGTAGGAGAAGCTGCCGGCATCCTGGAAACGGAAGAGTACTATACTATGGGTGTGGCCACCGGTGACATCGACAATGATGGGGATCGGGATATGTTCGTAGCCACCTTCGGACGGCAGCAAGACCAGTTTGCCCGCAATCTTTTCTACCTCAATCGAGGTGATGGCACCTTTGTGGAAGTCGGGACCAATGTCGGTATCACCCATCCCTCTTACAGCGCTAGCGCGTCCTTCGGAGATGTTAACCTGGATGGGTATCTAGATATCTATGTGGCCAATTATATAATCGCTCAGGGCAGTATTGAGACCGACGCCCAGGGCAATATTATTTCGTTCAGCCCAGAGTGCCATCCTAATTTCCTTTACTTAAATAATGGTGACGGTACCTTTACTGAATCTGCCCAACAGCTTGGTGTGGACAACGTTTTTGAAGGTAATGGGGGATGCGGACTGGCAGTAGCCTTTACCGATTATGATGATGATGCTTATCCCGACATATACATAGCCAACGATTTTGGGGAATGGGCAAGTTCCAATAAATTATATCGCAACAACCACCCTCAGGGTAACTTCCAGGATGTGAGCCTGGCCACCCGCATGAATATTCAGATGTTTGGCATGGGAATCGCCATAGGTGATTATGACGAAGACCATGATCTTGACTATTATGTAACCAACATCCGGGGCAATGTCTTGTTGCAAAATCAGGGGAACGGCACCTTCACCGACGTAGCGCCGCTTTTGAACGTAGACAACATTTTTACGGACGACAAATTCACAACGGGCTGGGGCGCGGTGTTTTTTGACTATAACAACGACTCCTACCTGGATTTGGCATTGGCCAATGGTTTTGTAGGAACCGAGCCTATTATTTCCACGGCGGTCAGGGATGAAGATAAGCTTTACTTAAACAACGGAGACGGCACTTTTACGGATGTTTCTGCACAGGAAGGGTTTAACAATGCCGAAATAAACCGCGGCATTATTACCGGTGACTACGACAATGACGGCGATCTGGACGTCTTTGTCTCTGTCCTGGAAGATTTTGAATCCATCGACCCTCACATGTTGTTGTACCGGAACGATCAAAGCAACAACTTCAACTGGCTAAAGGTCGACCTTCAAGGAACTCGCAGTAACCGGGACGGTTTCGGATCCAAGCTAAGGTTGTATGCAGGAGACAGAATATTAATACGGGAGGTGGACGGAGGATCGAGCTTTGCCTCCCAGCATAGTTCCACTGCACATTACGGACTGGGCGATATTGCCATTGTCGACAGTTTGGAAGTTACCTGGCCCGGAGGTAATCGTCAGATGCTACGTGACATAACCGTAAATCAGACTCTGACCATTACTGAAGAAGTAGTGACCAGCATAAAGGAGCCTCAATTCTCTGAAGTTCAGATGGCCGTAATCCCTAATCCCATTCGTTATGAGGGTGTGATCGAATACTCCTTAAGGCATAATCAATCCGTTACACTGGAGATATTAGACCTCATGGGACGTAGGGTAGCCCTGGTAGTGGATCGCCAAAAGCAGCGAGCAGGTAAGCACCGTATATTCCTATCAACAGAGCAGCTTCCTTCTGCGGGGGTGTATATTAGCCGGATTCAGGCCGGTAATGTGAGGCACACGCAGCGGATTATCTTCTTGCCAGAGTAATCATCACCTCCTGTACACAGCCTACTTATGGAGAAAAGACGTATACCTACGGGTACGTGTAGTTGTTGTAGATATACGTGCTTGCTTATGCGGATTATAGGATGGAGTGTGCACGTGGAGTAGGCATAGTGTTTACCTGTGGAGTAGACGCACGTACGTGTACGTGTAAGGTAGATGGACGTACAGGGTCGTGTCAGTGGTTTTTTAAAAGCAAGGCCATCCCAAGCGCTCATTAAGTAAAACCACAACAAAAAGAAAACAGGAAGTTTTAAACCTCCTGTCTTCCAAACTTTCTAATATAAGTTTACCTATTAATATCCGGGGTTTTGATTCAATTGATCATTGACATCAAGCTCCGATTGGGGTATAGGATACAGCAGTTGGTCACTACTGGTCACATTAGGCAGTACATCAATGGCCCGTCCGGTTCTTCTCAGATCCTGCCAGCGATGACCTTCAATAGCCAGCTCTATTCTTCTCTCTTGTAATACAATATCCAGCCAGCTCTCCAGATCGGCCGGTGCCACTACAGGAGCCAATCCTCGGATTACTCGAACTTCATTCAGTCGATCTAATCCAGAACTTGGATCATTATCCCGAAATGCTGCGGCTTCAGCACTGATCAGATACATTTCTGCGATCCGGCTTACAGGATAAGGGTCATCCCCATTCAACCCCGCACTGAACTTAATAACCTGGCTGAAACCTGGACGAACGAAGTTCTGATCGATCGTGGCGGCAAAGCGGGTATCACCTGGCTCATAAGCTGCTACCAGGGTTTCATCTGCCGGCAATTCCAGCCTTCCTCCATTTCCGAAGGGCTGGGTGCCGTCAGTTAGGAAAAAACCAAAGAAGGTGCCGTCATTTAAATTGCTGGTCATTTCCAAGATCATTTCCCGGTTATCCGGTCCACCGGCACTGGCAGGGGTCCACATAGCTGCATAGTCCGGCGCTAATTCCCAGTTGCCACTGGCGATCACTTCTTCGGACAGAGTAGCAGCTAAGGCATAATCACCTCTGATGAGAGCCACTCTTGCTCTCAGTGCCCTGGCCGCATCATTAGACGCAAAGAAAGAACCGGTAAAATCAGGAGCCGAAGTAATAGCGGCGTCCAAATCTGATTCAATAAATGCCCACACAGCATCCTCGCTGTCCCGGGGTACTTTATCAATTGTATTTACCGTTAGAATCGGTACTCCACCGAATAGAGAAACCAAACGGAAATAAGACAGGGCTCTCAGGTACCGGGCCTCACCAATTATTTCGTTTTTACGATTTCCGCTGAATTCAGAGGCATCCAAATTGTCAATAATGCCCAGCAAGTCATTGGAACGAGCAGCCGCCACATAGGGGCCTAACCAATAACGCTGAACCAGCACGTTTTCTACGTTGATGGTATTATCATCAATTTCCCCATGCTGGAAGAAAGTAGCCCTAAAGGCTAAATTATCCGCCGAAAGGTCTTCCGTTAAAAACGATAGATAATACAAACCAACTCCCACTCCCACTGCTGTTCCACCGTTTTGAACGCCATCGTAGATTCCAACAAGGAGTCTTTCCACATCTGCAGCAGAGGTTACCGTTTCCGGTGCCAGAGCATTGGTGGGAAGCACCTCCTCCAGTTGTTGTTCGCAGGAAACCATAAGTAAAGCTCCTGCCAAGAATAAAGAGGATATATTAAATTTTAGAATTTTCATCATTTCAAAGCTTTAGAGTTCTACAATCCGATGTTGATACCAAAAGTGACATTCTTCAATTGAGGTATGGCACCACTGTCCACACCCGCTTGACGGGTATCATTTGAGCTACTAACCTCGGGATCATATCCTTGGTAATCAGTAATGGTCCATAGATTCTGACCGGTTACATAAACCCGAATGGACCGAATACCTGCCTTGCCAATGAGGCTCTGAGGAAGGGTATAACCCAAAGTGATATTCTTCATACGGACATAAGAAGCATCATCCAGGAACCTGGAGGATCTGCGATTATTTTCAACTCCCTGAGCTCCGGCTATGGCCCTCGGCATATCGGTAATATCACCGGGGTTTTGCCATCGACGCAATACGTCAGTGGTCATACCTATTCCCGCTTCAGTGGCACCCAAGTTGGTAAATCCACCTATACCTTCTTGAGCTAAACTATAGACATCAAGATCTTGGGCAAACTGAAAGAAGACAGAAAAATCAAATCCGTTCCAACTCACGGTGTTGGTCATACCACCTTCCCATTTGGGTATATAACTTCCTAAGAATTGTCTGTCATCACCACCAATTATTCCATCATTATTCAGATCCTCATAGATCATGTCTCCGGTATTGGGATCAACTCCCAGGCTCTTGACCACAAAGAAAGCTCCAATAGGATGACCCACTGCAGTCCTGCTCACAAAGCCTACATCAATGGGCTCATCGTTGTTCAATTTGGTTACTTCGTTGTCGTTGGTCGCTACATTCAATGTAGTGGTCCATTTGACTGCTCGGTCTACGTTGACCGAAGTGATACTGAACTCCACCCCTTTATTTTCTACGCTCCCTACATTCTCCTGAATAGACCTTAAACCAGAAGTACTTGGTATGGGACGCGCTAAGAGCAAGTCTTTAGTGTCTTTATCATAGTAATCAACAGATGCTGTAAGTCTGCCACTGAACACCGCTATGTCTAAACCAATATTGGTTTGTTCGGTAGTCTCCCAGGTCAAATCGGGATTGGCAATACGGGTGACAGCCAAACCAGGGAGGTTATTATAATTCTCGCCTGATCCAATTTGTGCCAGGGAAGTAAAGTTTCCAATACTACGATCATTTCCTACTTGACCCCAACTGGCTCGTAATTTTAGATCATCCAGCCAGGAAATACCTTCCATAAAAGATTCTCCAGAAATCCTCCAGCCCACAGAAACCGAAGGAAATAATCCGTAACGGTCATTGGCTCCAAACTTAGAAGACCCGTCTCGGCGAATGGCAGCTTGCAGCAGATACTTATCATCAAAATCCAGATTTACCCTACCGATTAAAGACTCCAATCTATTCTTGGTTTGAGTAGATGCAAACGCAGTATTGGTTGATGCTGAGTTCAGATATCTAAGGTTATCGGAGGGAAACCCCTGACCAGAAACCAGGTTGCTTTCCAATTCCTCTTCTTCAAAAGTGAAACCCGCCAAAGCTGTTAAACTCAGGCGTTCATCCACTAATGAGTTGGTGGTATAGGTTACGGTGTTTTCGCTTACCCATTTGGTTCTGAGTGCTGTGGCTGAGGTGCCTGCACCACCGATACCTGCACCTGAAGGATGGGTAGTGGGAGCAAAACTAAAGTCCTTTACCCAAGTCACATCGGTCCCAATTGAGGTTCTCAATTTTAAACCGGGAATTACCTCGTACTCGGCATAAGCATTGCCCACCACCGCAAAGCTTTCTTGCTGATCGTCCTGTTCGAACATTTGAAGGGGATTGTTGGCGGTAATAACCGCAAAGGTTCCATCTTCATTAAAGGGCCCTTCATCAGGGCGTGCCTGCAAGGCTTGGGGCCAGGCCGAGAAAATACTATTGTCCCGTGCGGTAATAATAGCATTGGTTTTTGCTACTTGGGTATTGATACCAATATTCAGTTTGTCATTCGCGGATTTATTCTCCAAGTTTAAACGAGCTGAAATACGATCAAATCCACCTTTCTTTAGGATTGATTCCTGGTTAAAATAATTTCCGGATATAAAGAATCTAGTATTATCACTACCTCCGGAAGCCGAGAGCTGATAGTTCTGAATGGCCGGGTTGTCACGCTGAATGATATCAGTCCAGTTGGTAGTTTCTACCGAGGGATCCTCGTCAAATTGCGGATCCGGCGCTAAACCAGCGGCGGCGCGGGAATCTCTCATGATTTCCCTAAACTGAGAAGCGTTCAGGAAGTCCAGCTCATTGGAAAGAGATTGAACCCCGTAATAAAATGAAGCATCAATTTCAGTCTTCTGGTTATAGCTTCCTTTCTTGGTGGTAATGAGCACCACTCCATTAGAAGCCCTAGAGCCATAAATAGCGGCAGCTGCTGCGTCCTTTAAAACTTCAATAGACTGAATTTCTTCAGGATTGATACGGGAAAGAGGTGAAACCCCTTGTCCGTTAGGTAACTGGCCATCATCGCGATTAGTCATAGGCACACCATCAATTACATATAATGGATCGGTAGAACCCACCCCGCCGATGGAAGCTACCCCTCTCACACGCACAATAGCACGCTGACCGGGACGACCACTACCGGAAGTCACATTCACACCAGCAACCCGACCTTGGAGTGCCTCCAGGGGGTCAGCTACCGGAATGTTTTCCAGTACATCGTTATCCGCGGAGCCAATAGCTCCTAAGATATCGCGCCTTTGTTGGGTTCCATATCCCACCACCACTACTTCGCTTAACTCGGTGACATCAAGCGCCAGATTGACATTGATGGTAGATTGACTACCAACGGTGACCTCCTGACTGGTATAACCGATAAATGAAAAAACTAAAATAGCGTTATCGCCGGGTACAGATAAGTTGTAAAAACCGTCAACATCTGTAACGGTTCCATTGGTTGTTCCCTTGATGAGAACATTCACTGCTGGTAGGCCTTCTCCGTCATCGGAAGAGGTGACCTGACCTGTTACATTGCGCTCCTGAGCCCACAGGGCCGAAGTTAAAAACAGGAAAACGAAGAACAGGCTACTAGTAGTTAGTAGAGTTCGTTTCATAGAAAGTTTATTTAGTAGAACAATTACTCGGAGATGGGTATGTAAAAACCTGCTTAACACCCATCCTAATCAAAATTGGGGATATTTGACGCTCTAGGGTATCCCCCCAAATAAGGGTATTTACGCCAAATAAAATTGGGGATAATTAGCCCATATCAGTGTTTTGTGATAGAATTTTCAGGGTTGTCAGCATATTATTAATCAGCTGGTGCTTTGACTTTGCCAAACCATCAATAAGTGAGATGATTATCGCGTATTCTATTTGGCTGATAATCAATTATTTATACAAATGAGATCCGTAAAAAGTCCTAAAACAGCGGTAATTGGATGGAAGCTGAAGATAACTATGGAACTTGGTGGGCATTTTTACGGAATATGCTCCATAATGGGTTAGTCGCCGGTGTACGTTATCGGTTAGTTGGGTACCGATTGGACACCATTTTAAGATCTGCTGGCCGAAATGTCACCCATCTGGGTGTCAAATTAGGATGAACGGTCCTAAAGCGCCGGGAAGATAAGAGTAATAAAGAAAAACGGCTCTTTAACAAGCCGTTTTTCCATGGGATAGTGAAATAATCAAGACCTAGTAGCCAGGGTTTTGCACCAAGTTACTGTTCACATCTATTTCTCTTTGCGGAATAGGAAATACCAACTCATCAGCATTATAAGGAGAGCCACTCACAGTTTGTTGGGTGCGTTTGAGATCATGTAGTCGTTGACCTTCAAATGCCAGCTCCTTGCGACGTTCCACCATAATATCATCTAAGGTAATAACGGCTAAAGCAGTGAGTCCTACTCTGCCCCGTATTAAGTTGATATCGTCCAGGGGATCAGCCCCCACTGCAGTACCAGCCCGGAAGTTGGCTTCAGCCCGGGTGAGATACATTTCGGCTAATCTTACCACTGGGATATTAGCGCCATCGACGGCCCATTTGCCTGTCTTGGGTAAACCATCAATCCCGGTATAGAACAGATCTAATCTGGCATCCCCCGCTTCGTAAAGGTCCAGATGTGCAGGAAGAACATCGATATCCCCGTCGCGTCCCACACCCACCAGATTTGCGTAGAATGTAGGCAGGCCACTATTGGAAGTGCCGGCGTTGAAGGTAGTATTTTGCTGAACAGCAAAAATATCCTCTACCGAATTCGCTGCATTGTTGAACGCTGAGGCATAATCAGGTACCAAGGTGTAACCACCCTGATCGATAACGCGGTTGGCTGCGTCGGCGGCAGCAGCATAGTTGCCTTGTTGTAAGTAAACCCTGGAAAGCATTGCCGCGGCGGCATGACGGTTAGCGAAAGAGCCATTGCGGCTATTCATAAGTGATTCTGCATCGCTTAGATCGGCGATCACCTGACTATAAACATCTGCCACAGTGGCTCTCGATACTTGCGTAGATTCATCTATGGCATCAGTTGCCGAAATTACTATAGGCACACCCACCTGTGAATTTGTGCCACCTGCTTCGTAGGGCAATGCGTAAAAGCGTACCAACTCAAAATGCATCACGCCTCTCATAAAAAGCGCCTCGCCCAGTGCTTGGTCTTTTAAAGCCTGGTCTACAATATCAATGTTAGCTATTACATTATTAATGATATTGATAGAGTTGTAGGCCCGCATCCAGTTGTTTCTGGCCAGAAAGTGATTAGATATCATATCCCGGTCAAAGATGTCTTCATACGTATCGAATGACCCATTCCAGGTAATCTCACCATCGGACCCCATCAATTCGCTGAATAGGTTAAAGTCCCCACCATACAATTCACCCCCTTCCGGTCGTCCGTCGGAGGCTATTCCGAATTGCCCTCCAGCTTCACTATAGCTGCCAATGAGTACGTTGATAACATTCTCTGAACTGTTCAAGGCCACATCTGTACTAATAGATTGTTGGGGCTCAATATCCAGCTTACTGTCACAGGCCCATAAAGTCACCAGCAACACTGCCATGAAACCGGATCGTATATTTATTTTATTTATTGTTTTCATAGTTCTTAAAGTCCGAGTTTTACGCCAAAGATGATGGTCCGGGCTTGAGGTGCGGTGTAGAAATCACGCCCGCCACGGATATTGTTGGTCTGATTGGATGGATTAGTGCCATCAAAGTTCACTTCGGGATCCCAACCTGTGTAATCGGTAATGGTCCAGAGGTTGGTACCGGTTACATAGATACGGACATTGTTTAGTGAAATTCGTTCCAGGACACTAGGGGGTAAATTATAGCTGAGTGTTACATTTCGCAATCTGATGTAATCCCCATCCTGCAAATACCGAGTAGAATTATCGATACCGTTTCCTCCTAAAAACCTCAATTGCGGAACGTCCGTTATATCACCGGGATTTTGCCAGCGATTCAGCTGATCTGCACTTTGATTGTCGAAGAAATCAAATCCTGCGGTCTGAAAACTTGCACCGTCGTTGAATATGGAATTTCCGGATACAAACTGAAACATGAAATTCAGATCAAAACCCTGATAACTAAGCGTATTGGTAATTCCTCCTACCCAATCTGGGAAAGGTGAACCTACAAACTGCTCCTGGGCTTCGGAAAAGTCGTTGGTGGTCTCACCACTGCCATCTCCTTTTTCAAAAAGTGCATCACCGTTAGCGGGATCCACTCCAGCATATTTTACCAAATAAAATACGCCCAACGGTTGCCCTTCCTGGGCCCTATTAATGCTGGAGGTAATGATCTGGCCTTCCAGATCTGTAACTTCGTTGGTGTTCTTGGCAAAATTAAGGTTGGTGGTCCATTTGAAATCGCCCACTAAGTTGTCCGAGTTGATCACCACTTCAAATCCTTTATTTTCCAGTTTCCCGATGTTCTGTGTCACAACACCAAATCCACTGGTAGCAGGTACTTGCACGTCCAAAAGCAAATCTTCGGTCTTTTTCAGATAGTAGTCGATCTCACCGGTTATGCGGTCATTGAAAAGACCGAAGTCAACTCCGATATCCAATTGCGCTGTCGTCTCCCACTGTAAATCAGGACTGGCTACACTACTGGGTCTCAGTCCGGAAGTTCCGGAATAACTGGTTCCCTGGAACAGGCCCAAAGCATCGAAGTTGCCAATTTCGGAATTTCCTGTCAAGCCGTAACTGGCTCGTAATTTCAAAAAGCTGACTGGTCCACTAGACAGAAATGCCTCTTCGGACAATACCCAACCGGCAGAAGCAGCGGGGAAGAACCCGTAGCGATTGTCCGCCCCAAATCGTGAAGATCCGTCAACCCTTCCGCTTAGGGTAAACAGAAATTTGTTGTTGAACTTAAAATTGGCTCTAGCAAAGTAGGACAGATAGGAGAATTTAGTCCCTATGCCGCTAAACGATTCTGCTTCGGCCGCGCTGAAAATGGTTCTCAGGTCGTCATTGGGGAATCCACGGGCTTGTATGGAGGCAATATCCTGATCTGATTCCTGATAACTCATACCTCCAACTACTTGCAAGTCGTGCTGGGTGTTGATGGTAGTGTTGTAGGTAAAGTAATTATCAAGCGTATAGTTTACCACCCTCACGGTCCTCAATTCACCCTGGCCGGCAGGCGCTCCGTCCTGCGTTTCCCGTCCTTGGAAGTTATCTTCTGTTTGATGCAGCAGATCCAGGCCAAATTTTGAAGTAAATACCAGCCCGGGGATTATTTCCAGGTTGCCGTATACATTGCCAATATTTCGGAACACTACAGTTTCACCGGTGGCATCGCGATTTTGGATCAAACCGTTATAATACACCGTACCGGTAAACAGTCTACCCGTTTCGGGATCGAATTGAGGTTGTACGGGAGGCAAGGCCACTAATTGCAAAGGTGTGGCAAATGCATTGTCGTTGGACACCCGACCGTTTTCCGAACGGGTAATACCCACGTTGATCCCAAAGTTGAGTTTATCAGTTACTGAGTGGGCTAGATTCATGCGGCCACTAATACGGTCAAAATCATTACCGATAAGGATGCCTTCCTGATCGCTATAGGTTCCTCCCATATAGAATCTGGTTTTTTCATTTCCGCCAGAAGCAGACAAGCCGATTTGACTGGTTCGCCCATCCTGAAAAGCCAAGTCTTGCCAATCCGTATTGTTGTTGTCCCTCCACCCTGGAATAGCCGCGTCTTTCAGTGCTTCAAGATTGGGCAGTCCAAATACTTCTGCAATTTCAAAACCAAACAATTCGGTGGAGTTGGCATAAGCCTCATCAAACAATTCATTGTACTGAGGTCCATCCAGCCAATCCCTCTTATTTGAAGGGCGGCTAAATCCCGTAGATAGATCTATATCGAATTTGGTACGCCCTGACTTACCCGATTTAGTGGTAATGATCACCACCCCGTTGGCTGCCCGTGAGCCATAAATTGCCGCCGCGGAAGCATCCTTGAGCACCTCAATGGACTCAACATCATTGAAGTTCAGATCGGACAAAGGGTTAGTTGGTTGATTGTTGGTAATACTGACGTTCTGGGTGGTAATGGGCACTCCATCCACCACAAACAATGGTTGATTGCTAGCGGTTACCGACGACGATCCCCTGACCCGCATCTTTACCGCTTGACCAGGTTTACCACTTCCTTGTTGTATGAATACACCGGCAGTACGTCCCTGTAAGGTGGTCTCAATACTATTTAAAGGAATGCTTTCGATGTCCTTGCCCGACACCTTGGCGATATTACCGGTGAGATCTCTTTTTATCTGAGTTCCATAGCCGACAACAATTACCTCAGAAAGTTCCGTGACATCAGCCCGCATCTGAACGTCAATTACCGCTTGATTGCCTATAGCCACCTCTTGGGTGAGTAATCCAATAAAAGAGAAGACCAATGTACCCCCATCTTGGGGTATTTGCATGCGGTAATTACCATCAACATCTGTCACCGAACCTGTGGTAGTGCCTTTTAGAATCACATTCACCGCAGGAAGGGGTGAACCGTCCTCCGCTGAAACTGCTTTACCGGAAACCGTTCTGGTTTGAGCCAGCAACATATTTCCTTGCCAAAGCATCAGCAGAGCCATAACAAAGAGTATTCGTTTTTTCATAAATATTAGCTTTAGTGTACATATGAGATGAAATACAATTCCCGACAATGAGTCGTGAAACAGACTTCTGAGAACTGTAATACACTAAAGTTGCCGATTATAAGCAGGGCAAAGTATCCCTATCATCAGGGGAATTTTTGGAGTTGATAAGTCCCCCACTTAAGGTTAAAGGGTTCTAAAAACCCTCTCCTTTTATGGATATGATCGATTAACTTTAAAAATGGTGAAGGTCTAATATCAATCAATCAAAGTCATTTACGAATTCATTTCCCATAAAATCGTTGACATCGACATGTTGGATATTGGATCCGTAAATGTTATTGATTAAGTCTATCACCTGATTTGACATTAAGGCACTGCCACGTCGATTTAAGGTAAGACCATCCGCAGAAAAAATACCGGTTCTAGTAAAGTCATAACTGTGAATGACTCCATCTGTAGCGATACCTTCCGTCGCCCAACGGCTAAAAATTTGGTGACAGTCCAATAGGTGAGCACGGGTGTTGGTAACTATCAACTCTGAAATTATCTCATTGAACTCCTGAATTACTTCTTGAATATTGACGATATCCTGCTCAGTAAAAAAGAAGGATTTATGTAGGGGCGAGAAAGTTCCAAATCCATCTTCCTTAGCAGTCGGCAATTGGGGCACAGACCACAGCACATATTCACCATCCTCCATCTGCCGGTATTTCGGCAACAGACTTCCGTCATCCAACAAAATCTCAGGCAAAGTGGGGTCCTCCACTACTACCTTCCATAAGTTTGGTGGATCATCCGAGAAAAATTGAATTACCGGCCTTAGTGTTTCGGCGGTGGCATTATAGCGAGTTACCTGTAGGTTATAATCTCGATAAAAAGCCTGAAGTAAGCCCGCTTCCATCCCATTAATGGGTGCTATTGGAGAAATCGAATTAAAAAAAGGGAAGGCGGTTACATCCGGGATGTTGGTCATGATTATTTGTGCATCCGTATTTGTGATCAAATCTTCCATAATCTGTTCCAGGCTGGACCTAAAGAGTTCTACTGGGGTCAGGTCAGCAGGACCTAGCTGATCAGGATCTCCATTTTCTTGTCCAGTTAATCCGTTTACGGCATAAGGAAGGACATCATCCCAGCCCATTTCTAAGAATAGCAAGGTGGGATTATATTCTAATAATTCGTCTATAAGTGTTGACGTACTTGGTACTGAAGCAAACCTGTTATAATACGGATTGGCAACTAGTGCAGGATCCATCACCTGATTGCTTCGAAGGTTGGGAACACTAAAGTTAGATATGGGCGGCCCTGTATACAATTCCGGCATCTCTCCAGGGTGGGTATCTTTAAAAAGCTGCAAACTGCCCGGGTCAATGAACTTAATAAAATATTTCCCTCTGGTATCAACCGCACTGGCAGCTGGATTATATCCATTTGAGCTGTTGATCCCTGGTTGCTGAAACACAACAGATTCAGGACTCGTTTGGTTAATCTGATTTACCAATATGGCCCCCATTGAGTGGCTCTGTCCATCCGTATAGAGGGCTCCATCCATAAATCCAGCAGATTGGCTGCCCCCCAGCACTGCTATACGTTCAAAGTCGGCGGTTCCAGTATCAAGTACGGAGGGCGGAAGTGGTTCCGGCAGTTCATAGCTACATGATATGCTTAAGTAAACCAGGGCCGATATTAACAATTTCGAGTGGCACATATCAATAGAACATGGGGTCATAGGTAATTTGAACATAGGGTAACGCCCCTATTCTGGGACCACCAAATGTATTGGCGTAATATTCATTCCCCAAGTTGGACATTCCAAACTTTAAAAGTGAATTAATAGTAGGCAAACGCAAATTAAGTTGAACGTCTATATTAAAGTAGTCATCTACCCGGCCATCACCGAAGTTACTTTCCCAATCGTAGGAAGTTCGTGTCCTTAAATTCACTTTGAACCCCATATTTGGAGTTATGTTATTGTGCCCTAAGGTGTAATTGATTTTAAGTTTGGGAGTGTTGAATCCAGGGATAATAGGATCCGAGGGGTCACTATTCAAGGCTGCCCAAGCACCGTTAATTCCCACAATGAAACCACCTGTGGAAGTAAAGTCTATGTTTACGGATATTCCCTGAGAACGTACGGTTTCACGAGCATTATTATAGATAAAAAACACTTCTCGTTCGGTGGAGTTGTTAATTTGCCGTGCGGCCAGGAACATATCTTGAAGGGGACTCGTCTTAGGCTTTACCAACCTTACAATACCAATAAAGTCCTGGTAAGTATTGTGATAATAGGTGAAGTCTATCAACAGTTTGTTATTCGCTAATACGCTTTTATAACCAAATTCGATGGTGCGTATTTGTTCGGGTTTTATCTCATTGATTTGAGAATCGGAAACTAAGCCAGATTCCAATATTGAAAGATTCAACAGTTCGGCTTGTTCCTGGTTGAACCTTATGGGATTCACCTCAGGATCGGGATTTGTATTTGACTCAACCGCCTGATTGAATTGGTCTACTGTTTGTTGGAAAAAGGTGTTCCCCGCCAAATTCAGGGGACTGATTAATGGCCACAAACCACCGATTAACTGAGCACTTCCCAGGTTTTGATTTGTAAAGGTCTCTCTTAAGTTTGGAAAACGGAAACCCGTCTGGAATGATAATCTAAAGTTATGGTCATTTTTAAACCTGTAAAGAAATGAAGCTCTGGGGGTAAATCTTGCATCAAAGTTCTCATTCTTATCCACCCTGGTGGATGCGGTAATTTGCAGCTTATCGGTTAAAAATTTTCGCCTTATTTGAATAAATCCACCATATTCCGACATGGTAATATCATTACCAACAGAATCGGAAAATAGGATACCTGACGATTCCGGGTCAAAAAAGCGGTAATTTGCTCCTAGAGACAAATCCCAAAAATTCCATATTTCTGCAAAGTCATAGCTGCCGTCGATATGATACAATATGGTATTGTCTTCAAAACCGGCACCTTCTTCAAAACCCCGGGTGTTGATAATTTCGTCACGTTTTATATTAAAGGACTCGGTTCCAGGTTCCAGTCTGGCCTCGGCTGGAGATGCGAGTTGCAAATTACTTTCTGCTGTCGCTCTGGCGATTTCATGATCTCCTGGGGTAATTCCCCTGGAAATAAGCAATCCCGTAAATGCCGCTTCATAAACGTTAAACCAATCTTCATCACTTCGTGCCGCCCTCATCAATTGCAAGGCTAGGAACCTGCCATCAAAAGAATCACCGGTTTTTTGTTGGGTTACATAACCACGCAGATTGAATCTGCCACCCTGTAATTCCACCTTACCTTGTAATAGTTGGAAGTTTCTTAAGAACAATCTGTTATCCCCTGTGTAAAAGGTATTTCCCTTGGCATAATTTCCTTGAACAATGCCCCTGAGATTCTCTTTTATTTTATAATGTACCGCTCCGCTTACTTTATAATTTGTGAAATCATAGTCAAAGAGATCTTCTTCCGCATAACCGGTCCTGGTAACCGTCAGGTTGGAACCGAATGGTCCAATTGGCAAAGCAGCTTGGATTTCATCACCGTAATTATTTACGCCATCATAACCGGGGACATCGGCGTGTCTCTCAAACCGTTCTCCTACTCCGATATTGTCGAAATTATTTGCCGCCCAATCCTTAGCTGAAATAACTGAAAGATTGGTTTTGAAGGCAAGCTTTGGACTTACAGCTTTGGCGTATCGTACAGAAAAGTCGTACACTCCACTGCCTCCCAGGTCAAAAAAATCACTGCCTCCCCCTCCCTCCGGGAACCTGTTTGCCGCAAGTTTTAGGGTGCTACTTAGTCCTTGAAAAAGAAATGGATCCTTACTTTTCATAAAAAGAATTCCATTAAAGACGTTAAGACCATACTGGGCGGAAGTAGGACCAGGTATTAGCTCAACACTTTCAATATCTATTTCGGAGACCCCGGCAAAATTTCCCATTGCAAAGCCAAAACCAGGAGCCTGATTGTCCATACCGTCCACCATTTGAGTGAATCGTACATTGCCGGTAGCATTAAAGCCCCTAGCATTTATTGATTGGAATTGCATACTTTGGGTAGCTACATCCACGTCCTTAAGTCCGGCAATGGCGTCGTAAAAATCAAATGAGGGTGCTAACTGTAATTCTTTAACGTCCAATTTTTCGATTGAATAATCCGCCCTTAGAAGGTCTTGTTCTATCTTTTCTCCCTGGATAATAATTTCTTTTAAGCCTAGGGAGGTTGCGCCAAGAATAATCCTTAAATCTTTAGTATCCCCAGCATCAATAACCAATCTTTTCTTCTCATAACCCAATGAAGATACCTCCACCACCACCGGTAATACATCATTGAAGAATAGTTGAAAAGCACCATTCTTGTCGGAGGTTGTTCCCACCGGCCTTTGTTCTCTTTGTAACTGATGTATGATCACGTTGGCATTTTTCAAAGCATTGGATTTATCATCATAAACTGATCCGAATATTCGGATTATCTGTGATCTCACACCATCGCCGGATTCATTTCTGGGGTTTAACTCCACATTTTGATAAACACCTGAATTCACGATCAGGTACGCCGTTTGAAATTCAGCATGTCTCACCTGTAAAACAATTGGGAACTCGTTTGGCACACTTATAGCAAATTCCCCATTATCGTTGGTAAAAACAGTAAACTGCTGGCCTTTAATGCCTACTTGAGCATCGGATATTGCCTTATTTTGTGAAGAGCTTTGGATTCTCCCACTTATGGAAACATTACTTTGACAGTGGAGTGTAAATCCACACAAGGAAAGGATCAGCCAAAAACCAAAAGACTTTATTAAAAGTACTTTCAATGATCTTTTTTTAATTAGCATTTACATCGGTACCGTAAGTTCAGATGCATTATGCTGTAAGTTTAGAGGTATTATATAGCTTTTGACTGTATGGCTATTGCTTGCAAGAAATATTGATTGTTTGCAACCAGTACTACGGGTGTACCTTGAGAACCCACAGTAATTAATTTCATATCTTTTGCATCATGGGGTGCAAAAAAACCACTTTCAGTTAGAGGCACTCCTTCAAAATTACCTTCACTGTCGCCCTTTAGGAAAAGTCCCATACCGGCATCATTCCGGGGTGTTTCAATTTCTGAAGCATACAAATTTCCACTCAATAACAGATCGATGTGTCCGTCATGGTCAAAATCCTCTGCCAAAATATTGTTAATGCTGCTTACCTGTGCCTCCACAGGCAGTGACCTTATCTTGAATTGCCCATTACCCTGATTTTCCAGGTAACTTGAAGCAAATGTCTTCGCCTGGTAATGGACAGCGTTGTCTAAGTATTCCCCATAAATGTCCGATAAACTGGCCTCACCAAACTCCTCAAAGGTAGGGTACTTCTCAGACAACACAGGTACTTGTTGACTTGAACAAGAACGGCCCCGTACGGGATAAGTTTCACCATGTTCATAATAACTTAGTACAATGTCGTAACTCCCATTATCATCAAAATCGTTGTAATACACCTCAAAGGGCTCCTCTTCAGATGCTTTATATTTGTAATTCAGACCCAGATTTCCTACCACCAGGTCTTCATCACCATCATTGTCAAAATCTTTGGACACTATACTGTAGTACCAACCGGTACTTTGGGCCAGGGCAGTGGAAGGGGTAACATTTTTAAATGTTTCTCCTTGGTTTTGAAAGATAGTCACCGGCATCCACTCACCAACCAAAACGATGTCGATGGCACCATCGCCGTTATAATCGGTCCATACGGCCGCTGTTACCAGCCCCGCATTTTGTAATTCCGGAGCCATCTTGGCAGTAACATCAGTAAACGATCCGCCCTCATTTTTCAAAAGGTAGCTAGCAGCGGGCAGGGGGTAGTGACCTGGAACAAGCCTACCACCTACAAAAAGGTCCAAATCACCATCCAGGTCATAATCGTAGGGGACTACACAGGACCCACTGGTAAGCATCTCAGGGAGCTTGTCCTTTGCTTTCGAAAACCTTCCAAAGCCGTCATTTAGATAAAGCCTGTCTTGCAATTGCGGGGCGTCTTTATCGAATTCATTGCCTCCACTGACCACATAAAGATCGTTGTCACCATCATTGTCAGAGTCAAAAAACAGCGCAGCGATATCTTCAAAATCTTTTTGCTCTTCCCAAAATTCCAATTGTTTGCGACTAAAAGATCCATTTCTTTGTTGGATGAATAAACTTCCAGGCAAGCCCGCTGCACCGCCTATATAGAAATCATCAAGTCCATCACCTGTAACATCACCGGTGGCTAAACCCGGTCCGAAATTAGACATTTTATGAGGGAGTAGGATCTCTTTGGTATAATCGTTATAGTTGTTTTCTTTATGGCGATATTGAAGGTTTAGTTGATTGGTGACCTCTGCAAATAATTTTGGCGCGGAGTGCTTTTTTTGAGGTACTTTCTTAGCCTGTTGTCCTTTTATAATTACTAAAGACTGATTAGCCTTTACCCCGGTTAGAGCCTGATATTGTCCATCCGGCCATAGTATAGCTACCGAATCTGCTTGCGGATTTGGACCCAAACCGAAATGCAACCAATCCTCACTTTTAGACATGTACCCGCGGGCATTCCCCAACTCCCCGAGTTGCCAAATTCTCTTTTCGCTCAGCAACTTTACTCTGGCACCGACCACGGGGCTACCAACAGAATCTACTAATTTAAATCGTAAATAATTATTTGGCTGCTGATCTGAGGTATTATTTCTATAGACAAAAGCGTAGTCATCCATATTGTTGACCACCAAATCAAGGTCGCCATCCAAATCCAAATCTGCATAAGCCGATCCAAAACTGAAGGTGGGTGTTTGCAAGCCCCAAGCCTCAGACATATTCGAGAAGGTAAGATCTCCGTTATTCTTAAATACATAATTGGGTATCAAATCCGACGGGGCCAGCTCCACGAAGTCCATAACATTGATAACTTCCTGCAAATCCTTACCGGTATTTTCCGCCACCACCTCCAGGCTATCAAGGCGGTCCGTAATAATTTGTTCCAAATCACTGTACCTCTGGTTCCTTTTTATTCCATTGGTTATCACCAGATCTTTCCAGCCATCATTATCAAAATCCGCCCACAGAGGACCCCAACTCCAGTCACTGTTGGAGACGCCTCCCAAATGAGCTAATTCGCTAAAGGTTCCATTACCGTTATTACGTTGCAGGGTATTAAACATGTACTGATAGTGCCAACCGTTGTTCACAATCCGCCAGAAGTCTTTGGGGTTCATCCCCCCCATGTTGGTTTTTATTCTTTTATGGTCTTCTGCGACCATATCTACTACCATGAGATCTAATAGCCCATCATTGTTGTAGTCCGCCACATCCGACCCCATACTGAAATTGGAAATATGTTTCACGCCCTGGTTAAGCTGATCGTCAAAGGTTCCGTTTGCTTGATTGATGTAGAGATGATCGGGGCGGTCAAAATCATTCGCCACATACAGATCCATCCAGCCATCGTCATTAAAGTCCCCAATGGAAGCAGACAGGCCGTATGCGAGGTTTAATAACCCGGATTCCAAGGTGACGTCTTGAAATTTTCCATTGCCTTTATTCCAATAAAACCTATCGGAATACACCATGGTCTTGGTATTTAACCGATTGGGAACTTCGCCGGATCTTTTACCTAAACTTGGTGGTTGATTTACCAAATACATGTCCAAAAAGCCGTCCCTGTCGGCATCAAAGAAGGTGGCCTGGACTGAAAATCCTCGATCGGAAATACCAAAGGAGGCAGCTTGTTCGGTGAAAGTAAGATCCCCATTATTAATATAGAGCAAGTTCTCACTCAATTGTGGATTTTCCTGAACACTGCGACAAACATAAATGTCCATGAATCCGTCGTTATTGATATCCACCATGGTGACCCCGGTGGACCATCTTTCATCCGATAATATACCGGCCTGTTCAGTAATGTCTTGGAATTGCAAATTCCCTTGGTTCAGGTATAATCGATCTGATACTTGATTGCCCGCAAAAAAGATATCCGGTAAGCTGTCATTGTTGATATCAGCGATACCCACACCGGCTCCCGCCACAAACATGTCGTTTGTTAAATGATTATGCTCCTCATCTTCTATTACCATATTTTGAAACTCAATACCCGTTTGTGCTGGTGATAACAGACTAAATAGAGCTTCGGGATTGGTTTGGGGAGTAGATTCTTTACACGATTGGCCTACAACAGCCAAAAGCAGTACTACGAAACAACGAATTGAGATCTGACAACTCATTATTCTAGAGAGGTTAATTGCCTTTCACTCACCGTCATACCGGGAATATGTTCAATAGCTTGCAGCCAATATTGATTGTTGGCTACCAAAACCACCCGCTTCTTGGTGTTTCCTTTTCCTACCATGATCATTTTCATATCCTTGGCATCATGGGGAGCGAAAAATCCACTTTCAGATAATGGAACAGGATCAAAGTTTCCTTTACCATCTCCTGTTAGCAGTAATCCCATTCCAGCATCATTGCGAGGTGTTTCTATTTCGGCGGCATAAAGGTTTCCCGAAATCAACAGATCCAAGTGGCTATCACCATTGAAATCCTCCACAAGGATGTTATTTATCGATGAGAATTGAGCCTCATTTAACAATGGTACTACCTTAAAGCTGCCATTTCCTAAATTCTCAATATAACTAGAAGCAAAGGTCTTAGCCTCATATTGCAAGGCCTCGTCTAACTGGGCACCATACACATCTTGAAGATTTGCCTCGCCAAAGGACTCGAAGGTGGGGAATTGTTGCTTGAGGCCGGCGATTTGATCCGTTGAACAAGATTTTCCCCGTAAGGGGTAAAGCTCCCCGTGCTCATGATAACCTAGAACGATGTCTAAATGACCATTCCCATCGAAATCGTGGCTGAATACCACAAAAGGTTCTTCCTGTGACGCCTTGTATTTGTAATTAAGCCCTAAGTTACCAGCCACAAAATCCTGGTCGCCGTCATTGTCAAAGTCGTGGGCTGCAATACTGTAATACCAGCCGGCGGTATTCTCCAAACCTGACCCCTGGGTAATGTTTTCAAAAGACCCCTGATTATTTTCAAATAAAGTTACTGGCATCCACTCCCCTACAACTACCAGATCTAATTGTTGATCATTGTTAAAATCTGTCCAGCTGGCCGCGGTAACCAGACCAGCATCCAGGAGCTCCGGGGCGGAGGTTGCGGTAATATCTGTAAATTTTCCATGGTCATTACGAAGTAGATAGCTGCGGCCGGGTAACGGATAGCTGGCCGGCAATAATCTTCCGCCCACAAATAAATCCAGGTCTCCATCCCCATCAAAATCACCCGGTACCACACATGATCCACTCCCGGTTACCTCAGGCAATTGATCGCTCTTTGAAAATATGCCCTTTCCGTTATTCATGTAGAGGCGATCCCTCAGTTCCTCAGATCCTTCTAGGAACTCATTGCCACCACTTACCACATATAGATCCAAATCACCATCGCCATCGGCATCAAATAACGCTGCTCCCAGATCCTCGTGTACCTGGTCTTCCTTAAACGATTCTTGGGAGAAGTTCTTAAAAGTAGCATCGGATTGTTGCAGCTGAAGTACTCCAGCAAACCCGGAGGCTCCACCTACATAGAAATCCTCCAAGCCATCTCCATTGACATCCCCTGTAGCTAATCCAGGCCCAAAATTTGACATTTTATGAGGCAGTAATACTTCCTTCTCAAAATCATCATAATTATTTTCAACATGCTTATACTGAATCCCCAGCTCTTTGGTGACATCAGTGAATAGATACTCCTTGGGAGGTTTAGCTTTTACTTGTTGATCAGTCATGGAGGGATCGATCCGGAGCGTTTGATTTGCCGGCACATGCTCTAGAATTAATTGCTCTCCATAACACCAAATGATCTCTATCTTTTCAACTTCTGTTTGGTCCCCCAAACCAAAATGTAATACATCTTCACTTTTGGATTTATACCCTCTTACATTGGTCAATTCCTGCAATTGCCAAAACTTACCCTCCTTGTAAATCCGCACTTTAGCTCCATAGGCGGGACTGCCCATTTCATTGGTGACCGCCAATCGCAGATAATTTCCGGTTTGACGCTCCATTGTATTATTTCGGTAGATATAGGCATATTCATCCGTATTATTAATGATAAGCTCCAGATCACCGTCGTTATCCAGATCTGCATATGCAGCGCCATAGGACAGAGTGGGAATATCCAGCCCCCAGTCCTCTGTTTTCTTTTGGAAGGTCAGATCCCCATTATTCCTGAAAATATAATTGGTTAGCTTTTCCACAGGAGCCATTTCCACCAAATCCATTATATCAAACACCTCCCATACCCCCTTATTCTGTTCCGCAGCAATCAGTTCCAGGCTGTCAAGTATTGTGCTGTATTTTAAGTCCAGGTCACTATTGCGCATGGCGCGTTTCACACCATTGGTAATAAACAAGTCCTTCCAGCCATCATTGTCAAAATCGCCAAACAAGACGGACCAGCTCCAATCCGTGTTAGATACCCCTGCCAAGTGTGCAATCTCACTAAATGTCCCATTGCCATTATTCCTCTGCAGCGTATTAAACATATATTGATAATGCCAACCCCGGTTTACAATGTCCCAAAAAGCCTGAGGGTCCATCCCACCCATATTGGTTTTAATTCTTTTGTGATCCTCAGGAACCATATCCACCACCGCTACATCCAAAAACCCGTCATTATCGTAATCTGCCACATCGGTGCCCATGCTAAAATTAGAAATGTGTTTTATGGCCCTATTGGTCCAGTTGCCATATTGTCCCTGACCCTGATTGATATACAAATGATCCGGTTTTTCGTAATCATTAGCGACATAGATGTCGGGGAGCAAATCATTGTTGAAGTCCCCAACGGTAGCTGAAAGTCCGAAGGCCAAATTATTAACTCCGCACCAATCCGTTACGTCGATAAAACTCTTGCCATCGTTCCGATATATCTTGTCCGTATAGCGCAAACTCTTCAACCTGGAAAGAGTAAGCTTATTTCCTTGGCGGTTCCCCAGAGACGGTGGTTGATTGATAACGTATACATCCAGGAGGCCATCCATGTCAAAATCCAAAAAAGTCGCATGAACGGAAAAGCCCCGATCCGCTAGGCCCCATGCTGCGGCTGCCTCTTCAAATCGTAAATTTCCACGGTTAATATACAGCAGGTTGTCGCTAAGTTGGCTTTCGCCAAAAGCGTACTTCGTGATGTAAATGTCTAGATAACCATCGTTGTTCACGTCCCCAAAAGTTGCACCGGAGGACCATATTTTGTCTGGAAGTATCCCTGCTTTTTCCGTAATATCTTCAAATTTCAAATTGCCCTTATTCAGGTAGAGCCGGTCAGGTACCTGATTGCCGGTAAAAAACAGATCGGGTAAGCCATCGTTATTAATATCACCCACCGCCACTCCGGCACCGGATATCAGCATATCATTAATCAGGTGATTCTCTTCTTTATTCTCGTTTATGGGGTTCTTAAAATCTACTCCCGTGGTTTGAGGTGAGAGCAGAGTAAATAGTTTGTCGGTATCAAGGGTTTCATCCTGAGATGGCTGGCAGGAAATTAGCAGCAAAAACACCGTAGCCAAGCCCCCGAAAAATGCTTTCATAGCCATTTAAGTGCAAATTATCTTCTATTGAGTACCAAGAAACCTTAAATATAATCAAATCAACGGATGTGAAAAACCCAGGTCTTCACATCTGTAATTCAGTAAAATTCGTGAATTAGGAATATTGTATGACTAGGAAAAGAAAAGTACCAGAAATCTGGTACTTTTCTTAACTAATAATCCTTTGACGACAGTATCAATTAAAATCTATTGATGCCTTCGGGATCCGTGTTGATCCCACCAAAATTGTATGAGGCCTCCTCGCGAATATCTAGCTCTCTGGACGGAACCGGTAAATGAGCAGGTGTACCTAGTTGCAATCCTCCTAGAGCATCAACTTGGTCAAATGCCAGACGAGGTCCTCTCCTTCGCCGTTCCAACCACATATTGAATGGTGCCGTTCCCATTAATTCGATGGCTTTCTCATACATGATAGCTTCATCGATTTCCTCAAAGGTAGCCCCAGCATCTAGAGGATCAAGTCCTCCGCGGGTTACTCGGGTGCCATTATTAATAATGTCAATAGCACCTGTAAGGTCTCCTGTATTCAAAAGGGCTTCCGCATGCAACATATCATTATCCGCTTGTATGAAAACTGGCATGGGTCCGGCTGCGGTAGCATCACCTGCAAAAGTGGGATCAACGATATTACGATTAAGCTTGTAGTGAGAGAAATGCCATTCGCCTCGGTCGGTGGGGAAGTCCACTGCAGCTACATAGGAAAAATCTGTAAGCAATCGTGCGTCATCTGAAACGGCCACCGAATCCGTTAAGGGTGCTTCACCTTTGGCAATGATCTCAGGGTATCGGGTAGGTTGGCTAGGGTCCATTGCTGAAACCAAACGCTGATCTACACGTGCCCAAAAACCACCATTACCGGTGTCACGATATTGATATCTTTGGCCGCTAAACCAAAAACTACCGTCCGCCATAGGGGCGAAATCAAAGTCGATCCCCTGGCTGGCCCTGGATGCTACCTGTGCCCAGTCGATCCCTGCAGCTTCCGCTTCAGTTCTGGGCCATGAGGCCAGAAACCTGGCAGCATAGGAATTGGACAACTTAATAAACTGATCCTGGTCCAAAGTAACACCGTTAAAGAACGCGTGGTTAAATGTACCACCAGCGCCTTGAGCAGTGGCAATACCTAAATCCAGATCCTCAATGGCCGCTTGTACCATAGTTGTGTAGGGCACGAAGTCAAATTGGACCGAAATATCATCAGTTTCCAATACTCTGAAACCAACATCGAACAACATGGCCAGATACCCATTACTTATACCACGCAGCAGGTAAGCCGCTGCCCGAATGGATTGGTCCCTGTCTCCACCGTTATCAATAGTGGTTCCACCATCCAATGCTATCAGAATATCATTAGCAGTAGAAACTGCCGACAAAGCCCCGAACCATGGATCCTCGACCATTTTTCTATAGTCTTGAGATTCACTGGCTCTATTATTATAAGCATCTCTGGGCTCTTCACCCATACGACGACCCGCAAAATTACCCCAACTAACTCCGAATTGATCGGAGGTAATTGACAAGGCCATTATAGGATGGACATCGTGGATGGCTTGCCACCAAGATATATAACCACCATTTAATACGGATATCAAATCCGTACCACTAGCCAATACGCGCTGGGTGTCGGGATTGTTCTGATTAATGGTATCCAAGTCCTCGCAAGCTGCAGAGGCTAGAAATACCACAGTCAGTGCTATATATTTAAGTTTTAGTATTCTTTTCATGACTACTTTTTAAATAAATTAAAAGGTGATTTGCACACTTCCACTAAAGGTCTTAGCCACAGGGTAGGCAAAATTGTCTACGGCAAATACACTAGGGTCTCCAGAAGGATTGGTGTCATTACTGCCAGCTGCATTAGTAGCAAACCTGTTGGTAAGACGGTTCTCGTCTACCGGTGCTCCCGAAACATCAGGATGGAATCCGCTGTAATCTGTGATAGTAAAGAGATTTCTTCCTATAAAGCTTATCTTGGCTTCTTTAATAAATCCACCTAAGATTCCTTGAAGAAAGGTTCTGGGTAGTTCATAGCTGAGGTTGGCTTCTCTTAACATGAAGAATCCAGCGTCCTCTGCAAACCCACTATGCGAAACCAGCACATTGTACAGTCCGTCACTACCATAGAAGCTTTCGGCAATAGCCAGTGATCCATCAGGATTTCCATTGGCATCAACACCGTTGAATCTTGCTACATCACCATGACGAGCATCCCGCATCATCCATTGTTTGGACAGATTATATACATCACCTCCCTTTTTCCAATCAAATAAGGTGTATAGGGATAACCCTTTGTAACCAAAAGTATTGGCAAATCCCATTCTGAAATCAGGATTAATATCTCCAATTTTCTGAACAATGGGGCTTCCATTTTCATCTCTCAATTTATAGGGTACTTCACCTGCCTGGCCCATGGAGGAAGTCAGCACCACGAAACCTAAGGCATTAATAGAATACAAGCTTGGATCAATTGGTTGGCCCACTTCTCCATCTACTTGTGCAGGTGAACCAGAATTGATTTGTCCTTGCAGCTGATCAAGCGAAGTTGCAAAAACTTCACCGGTCATAGTTCCAAAAGATACCCCTTCTTCTATTAAGAATAGTGTAGACTGCTGGAATCCGGGCCCGGTATTGTAGGAAGGAACATCCAACTTGGTCACCTCTTGGGTTACTCGATCAAAGTTAATTCCTAAATTCCAAGTAAAATCACTGGGCAGGTTAAACAATCGTCCGAAATCAGTATTTAAACTTACTTCAATAATGTCTGCCTCCAGTGTACCGGCATTTCGCCATTGACCTGTAAAACCCCCGGCTGCCCCTGATAAGGGGACCAATAATATTTGATCCTCAGTCTCGGTGTTGGAGTAGGTAAACTCAAAATTGAAGGCATCTAAGAAGGCTGCATTTAAACCTACTTCAATTTCAGTAGACTGGGATGGCTTAAGGAAGTTGTTACCCAATGTGTTCTTTGAAGCATTACCATCAATCAAAGTGAAGGTCTCAAACCGCTGCTCGAAAGTAGGTCTTACTCCCGCAGTACCAATAGATGCTCTTACTTTTAATTCCTGAAAGCCTCCAATGGTCACATCTTCGGTAATTCGGTAAGCCGCACTTGCCCTAAAATAATTTGACCAGCGCTCTTCTGGACCGAATAAAGAAGAACCCTCTCTTCTTACTAATCCGCTAAAGATGTATTTCTCTTGATAGTCTATATCCGCAATCAAGAAAAAGCTATTGGCGATTATCTCCTGGAATTGAGAGAAGATAAACTTATTGTCCTGGGCATTGTCCAAAGACCTCACCTCTTCTACCGCCAAGTTTTCTCCAATGGCACCGTTAAAATCACTAGTTAACTGCTCATATAGATAACTGGCCCTAAAGGCGGTGTTAAAATCACCAAATCTCTTTTGAGCCACTAAGTTAACTCTGGATATAAGCGAATTATTAATGCGGTTAGTATAGTTTATACCCCCTCCATTACTAATTCCTCCACTGGCTGTGGTTGAACCTAATATGGGTCCCGAAGCCGTGAATATAGGTCCGAAGCTACTTAAGTTACTTAGAAATCCTTTAGCAATAAAGTGCTCGTAATCGTTAGTGGATCTGTCTAGACCTACGGATGAATTTACTTGTAACCAATCAGTGATATCATAGTTTACAGTTATATTCCCCAGAATTCTGGTCCTGTCTACTGTTTGACTGATGTTGTGAATATCATACAAGGGATTTTGCGTTCCAAAACCTGTATTGTCAATATCATAATTGTATAGAGAGCCGTCCTCTTCATTAGGTTGATCCAAATCGAAAGCAGGGAATAAGAATAGCAAACCACCCCAGAAACTATTATTTGCGGCGGACTGTGCATCTTGCAGATCCTGTTCAGAATTGGAGTACATAGAGCTCACTTGAATATCGAATTTATCACTTATCGCATGGTCAACATTTACCCGGAAGGCGTTTCTGCTATAACCATCATTAAATTGAATGATTCCTTCGTCGTCCAGACGTTGATAAGATGTGAGGAAATTGGTCTTGTCGCTCCTGCCCTGAAGGGTGACGGAATTTGTCATGAAAAATCCATTCCGGAACAACCATTTCTCTTGATAATCCTGCAAATTAGGAATGAGCGTGGAGGGTACGTCCAGGGTTCGATTTCCGAACTGCGGATTAGGATCGTCAGGGTCATGACCAGGATCTCCTGGTGATATAATAGGCCTATTCGTGAAATTGTTCACATCGAATCGACCCGCTTCTTTTGAGAAACCCCATTCGCCGCGATATGTAATCTGAGTAGCACCGGTTTCCAGACCTTTTCCTCTTTTGGTGAAAATTTGGATAACCCCATTTGCGGCTTGCGATCCATACAAGGAAGCCCCTGCAGAACCTTTAAGAACTTCCACTCTCTCAATATCCTCTGCGCTAAGATCCGCCAGTGTGGAGGCACTCATATAAACACCATCCACGATTACTAACGGCTGCTGTCCGTTGGAAATGGATGTTGCAGATCGGATTTGAAAAGAAAGCACCTTGTCCAGGTTGGCCACCAACACTATTCACTCTTAAACCTGCCACTTTTCCTTGCAGGCCAGAGGCTAAGTTAGGAGCCGGCACCGATTCGATCAGCCCTTGGTCGATGCTTCCTACTGCGAAGCTTAAGGTTTTTTTAGATTTACCTACAGCTGAACCAGTAACCACAATTTCTTCCAATTGTGAAACATCAAGGGCCAAGACCACATCGATGGTGGTACGAGCTTGTATTGGAATTTCTTGATTGGTATAACCAACAAAAGAAAACACCAGTATAGCATCACCAGAAGGAGCATTAAGCTTATAGTTACCTTCTACGTCCGTAACCGCTCCAGCGGTAGTACCTTTAATAATAACGTTAACACCTGGTAAGCCCCCACCGTCCTCAGCGGAAGTTACCTTGCCACTAACTGTAATACCCTGCCCTATAACTTGTGTAATAGTTAAACAGAGAACCACAATAGTGGAATAGAGTAGTTTTAGTCTCATAAAGTAAGTAGTTTAACATTTGTAGTGTTTGAATAGATTTATTTCAGATGAGAATTCTGCTAAATTAAGTAAATTCTGGCCAACTATTCAAGCAAAATCAGGGATATGCGCACCAATTAATATCCCCTATTCTGGGGTATTTACTAAAGACAATCAGCTCAATTCAGCACAAAACGGCGGTAAAATAGGGGTATTACGTGGACTAGTTGATAGAATTCGACATCTATTTATGAAAAGGGGTTTGGATAGCCCTTGGTGATAAGACCCATAAATGCCGGAAGAGGACCAAAATGTTTCCCTTTAGGTTGTTATTCTGGTCTGTGAAAACTAAATAAACTTATTCTTTAAGGCTTTTTCAATGGCTTCGGCCTTACTGTGCACCTGAAGTTTAAAGTAGATATTCTTTATATGTGATTTAACAGTTTCTTTGTGAATAAACAGTTCGTCGGCGATCACCGTGTAGCTTTTCCCTTTGGAAAGTAATTCCAAAACTTGGGTCTCCCGGCTGGTAAGCGGAGTATTTTGGTTTTTTTGGAATGATTCCACCACCATGCGGGCGATATTGCTGCTCATAGGGGCTCCGCCATTCATTGCTTCCTTTATAGAGTCTATTAGGCGAGAATATTCGGTGTTTTTGGTAATGTAGCCGCAAGCGCCCGCACAAAGGGCTTCAAAAACCAGTTCGGAATTTTCGTGAACGGTTATTACAATGATGTGGACGTCAGGATGCAGCTTCTTTATTCGGGTAGTACCTTCTATTCCGTTAATTCCCGGGAGCTCTATATCCATCAATATCACATCGGGGTGGTCGTCTTTCAACTTCCGGATAGCCTCTTCGCAAGTAGCATAGGTGCCCACCACTTCAAATTCATTCACGCTGTCGATCAACAGGGCGAACCCCTCTCTTACCACATCGTTATCTTCAATTATACATATTCTATTCATCTGATCTTCATTCATAAGAGTACCTTCATCTAAGCCTACATAATTCTTGCTTAATTTGTTATCCCGTATCTTGGGGTATTTTCCCGGCTAGAGTCACCACTGTACCACCGCCGTTTTCGGAGCTAATACTGATGTTACTGCTGATTTTTTTAGCTCTTTCCTTCATATTTCTCAACCCCATGCCCTGGTTTTCAGATTCCTCATGGCCGTTGAGCCCTTGACCATCGTCCTTTAGTTCAAATACGAAATTATGGTCCTCAACGTTGAAATTCAGATACACATTGCTACAATTAGCATGCTTTAGAGAGTTGGTCAGAGCCTCCTTAAAAATGAATACCACATGACGGCTCCAGCCTACGGGCAACTGCAAATTGGTATCGAAAGTATCGTTGGTATCCACGTAAAAGTTAATCCCTGAAAATTCAAATAACTCTTCGCCAAAGTCCCGTATATAGATCAACATTTCATTGACATTGTCGCTCTTAGGGTCAATAGACCATATAAAATCTCGTGTACCTGTAAAAAGTGTTTTGGTAAACTGACCCAGTTTTTGCAACAATTCATCTACCTCTTTGTTCCCCTCTTTGATCTTAGCCTGGATTAGTTGTACCAAAACGGTAATACTGGCAAGTTGATTACCTACCTGATCGTGAAAATCCTCGGCCACCCTCTTCCGCACTTTCACAGTTTCCTCATGTTTGATCTGTTGCACTTGCAACAGGGCCCTCAACTTTTTCTGTACCCGGAAATTATAGTACAACCTACCCAGCACCCCTACGGCGATCAAAACCAGCGTATAAAACCACCACGTTCTCCAGAAAGGCGGCAATATTTCAAAAGCATAGACTACCGGCTGGGAATTCCAGACTCCGTCGTTATTGGAGGCTTTAACCTTAAATTCGTAGAAGCCAGGAGGGATATTGGTATAAACTGCTTCCTGGCGACTGGTGACAGGTTGCCAGGAGCGGTCAAAATTTTCCAACTTGTACTGATAACGCACTTTTTGAGGGTTTTTTAGGCTGTTTCCAATAAACTGGAAGGTGATATGATTTTGACTATGCTTTAGGGTCAGATCATGCGGTAAGTGCTGGCCATTCAAATTCTCGGCAGACTCCTTACTCCAGTCTACATCCTGGGAAAACAATTGTATCCCAGTCAAAAAAGTGATGGGCTCCAGCTCGTTTATTTGATCTTTCAGAGGATTGCATAAATAAGCACCTGATACGGTACCAAACCAGATGGAACCATCAGGCTCCAACAACAGGGCGTTGGTGTTGGTCTCAATTCCGAAGAATCCTTCTTTCGCGGCAAAGTTGCGTACTCCTTCAATGATCAGATCATCATTAAAAGTAACTTTATCTAAACCCCTGGGCGTTCCTACCCAGAGAGCATCATGCTTATCCTTAGCCAGGCTATACACTATATTAGAGCTAAGACCGGACATTTCCGTGTAATAAACTGCTTTACCAGTTTCAGGTTGGTAGTACATGATACCTTCATCTACTAAACCGCACCACAGGTTTCCCTGTTGGTCCTGATAAATGGCGGAAATGCTTGCTGTCTGCAAGCTGTCAACCTCAAAGTAGTGCTGAATATCCGTACCGTTGAATACTTTCAGTCCGCCTTGTGTTCCCAAAAGGATGCGCCCGTCGCTCAATTCCAATAAGGAACGTACCCTGTTATCTTGACTGGTGCCCTGGAATAAATAATTCTGAAACTGGAGATTTCCTTGGGGGTCATAATGGGTAAGGCCATTGGCAGTGCCACCATATATTGAACCATCCCTGGCTTGTAAGAGGGCGTAGATCTGGTTGGAAGGTAACCCCTGCTCTTTATAATAACTCTGAAAACCACTCCCCACATAGCGGTTGAGACCCCAGGCGGTAGCTGCCCATAAAACTCCAGAATTATCTTCCAGCGTGGAAAATACGAAGTTATTACTCAGTCCCTGGTCACCGGACAGGTTATCAACCTGATAAGCCTTGCCCGCAGTACCGGGTATGAACCTATAAACACCCCCGCCGTACGAACCGAACCAATAGTTTCCTTCTCCTTTGCTAATCGAAGAGACATAATCGAAGCTCATGCCGTTCTTTTTTCCAATGTGTGTAAACAACTCACCTAATGATTTAAAGACTCCTCCTCCGAAAGAGCCAAACCACAAAGTACCCTCGCGGTCGCGATGTATTTTATAGATGATGTTATCGGTTAGCCCTTCCGCTGCGGTGATGGAAGTGCATACACCCTTCTGGAATTTATAAGCACCATGGGTAGTGCCCAGCCAAATAGCCCCTTCTTGATCTTTGTTAATGGTATAAATGGCAAAATCCTGATTAGGCTGATGGAAAGAATGGGCAAAGTCAAATTCTTGTTGATGGTAATAATATAAACCATCAGAGGTACCCAGCCATAATCCTTGTTGCTCGTCCGCAAAAATAGCGCTGATCTCCTGGTCCACAAGCTGATCAGGAAGATCTATTTTCTGCAAAGAGCCTTGCAAAGCGGGTATGTGATATAATCCCCGATAGGTACTGACCCAAAGCCCGGCTTCATTTTCTTCTATACCGCTTACCACCCCGAAATCGGGCAACCCGGATGTGAGGTCTTTAACTGTGCTGTCGGCCAGGAGTTGATAAAAGCCACCGGCGGTGGTGGCAAACCACACTTGGTCCTTGCTATCTACTAGCAATTGGTTGACCCATTGATTATTGCCTAAATTGCTTAACGGGTAGTTAGTGAATTCACGACCATCGAATTGAGATATTCCTCGACTGGTACCCACCCACAAATTACCTTGGGGTCCAAAACTCAGACAAAAGGTGCGATTACTTCCCAGCCCATCATGTTTATCAAAATTTTCAAAGTCGATCCCGTTGAATTTGCTTAAGCCTCCAAAAGTAGCTAGCCATAGATTCCCTAATCGGTCCTCGCCAATATCCATTACATTGGACTGAGCCAATCCGTCTGCCACCGAGTAAGTCAGGAACCCCCGGCTTTGTGATAAGGCATTGCCCACCATCAGCAATATTAACAGCGATATAAGAAGCAGATTTCTCAAGTTAACCACTCATTAATTTAAAGGGGGAATCAAAATTAAACATTTCGAGAGGAATTCGGAGGTTACCGGGGGTTCCGTTGTATAAAATCCCTTAATAAGCGGGATAGTAAGGATACGATAGTTTGGATAATTTTGGTTCAAGCTTTTGATTGTTTTTAGGGCTTTCCGAATCAAAGAATAAGAATGTAGAATCCTCTTATATTGCGTTTTGGAAAGCCTTTTTTATGCTAATCCGTTAACTTCAACTGTCCGTTTTTGCAACAAATTTGTTCGATTTCGAACATTTTCCTATCTTGATGCTAGCTGAATATGTGGATTTTGTCCGTTTTAGGGCAATAACAGGCTATGCATAGTTTTGGCACAGATTTAGGACTATAAGAAATCAAATTGAAATCAAACGAACTCTAGAAGTGGATAAAGAATTAGGAAAAATACTGATCATCGACGACGATGAGGATGTGTTGCTAGCGGCTAAGCTTTTACTAAAGCGTCACGCACATGAGGTACTGATCGAAAAGAACCCCAAAAAAATCCCTTTTTTATTGAACAATGATACTTATGATATCATTTTGTTGGATATGAATTTCAGCAAAGACATTACCAGTGGAAAGGAGGGATTCTATTGGTTGAACCAAATTTTGGAAAAGGATCCCAGCGCTGTGGTAATCCTGATCACTGCATTTGGCGATGTTGAGATGGCGGTGAATGCTCTTAAGCAAGGGGCTACTGATTTTGTGTTAAAACCCTGGCAAAACGAGAAATTAATCGCTACCATATCAGCCGCTTTACGGCTTAAGAACTCCTACAAAGAGGTCCATCAATTAAAGCAGGAAAAGAAGCAACTGGTTGAAGATATCAACCAGCCGTTTAAAGAAATGATTGGAGAGAGTGCCGCAATGCGCAATGTATTCTCAATTATAGACAAAGTGGCCCAAACGGATGCCAATGTGTTGATTCTAGGCGAGAATGGTACAGGCAAGGAGTTGGTGGCTCGGGCCATTCACCATCGGTCAGCACGCCGGGAAAATGTTTTCATTTCAGTTGATATGGGGGCGATTACGGAAACCCTGTTTGAAAGTGAGTTATTTGGCCATAAAAAAGGAGCCTTTACGGATGCACGCGAAGATCGTGTAGGTCGATTCGAGCTGGCAAATACCGGCACCCTATTTCTGGATGAGATCGGGAACCTGAGTCATCCCTTACAATCTAAATTGCTCACAGCTCTTCAGAACAGACACATCACCCGCATTGGTTCAAACACCTCCATGTCCGTAGATATCAGGCTTATTTGTGCCACCAACATGCCACTTTATGATATGGTACAGGATAACTCATTTCGACAAGACCTGTTATACCGAATCAATACGGTAGAGATCTACCTCCCTGCTTTACGTGAACGGATCGAAGACATTCCTCTGTTATCCGATCATTTTGTAAGGACCTATTGTAACAAATACAGAAAACCTAAAACTAAACTGAGTTCCAGTGTGGTTAAGAAGCTGCAGGACTATCCATGGCCGGGCAACGTCAGGGAACTCCAGCACGGAATCGAAAGAGCCATTATTATGAGTGAGTCCAATATGCTCACCCCCGAGGACTTTTTCTTCCTAAACGCTCAGAACGATAATCAGAATACCTCGATGGAGTCTTTCAATCTGGAGGAAGTAGAAAAAAGTTTAATTCAAAAAGCCATCAAGAAAAACTCCGGCAATATTTCAAAGGCCGCCAAGGAGCTAGGGCTGACTAGAGCCAGTCTTTATAGAAGACTGGAAAAACATGGGCTATAATCAGTTTAAAATTAATATTCTGTTGAGGATTACCGCTATTTCCTTTAGCGCCTTTCTTTTAGCGGAATTTATTAACCAAAGCTTTTTTTCACTTTCAACAATGTTGATGGTGGCCCTATTGGTATTTCAATTCATAAGCTTGCTGAAGTTCCTAAGCATCAATCGCCATACCATCGAGCAGTTCGTGCAGGATACACCGCTCGATCTTGCCAGTGAAGCACCCGCTGACAAAAAATCGGAAATAGTTGATGAAGACCTGCATCAGCGGTATTCACAATTGCAACAAAAACTCGATGACCTCAAGAATGAAAAGGACGCGCAATCACAATACTTGAAGACCATTGTCCAGCATCTGGGTATTGGTCTCATGACATTTGACCGTTCCGGCAACGTACAGATAATCAATACCACTGCCAAGAAATTACTACGGGTTAAACATCTGAAGAACATAAAAGGGCTCAATCATCTCAGTGAGCCTTTGGTAAAAAGTTTTCAAAGTTTGAAAACCGGCGGGCAAGATCTCATTAAGATCCAGGATGAAGGGTATACCGTTCAGCTGTCAATCTATGCTATTGAGCTCACTTTAAAGGGTGAGCCATTTAAGTTAATAACCTTGCAGAATATCCAAAGCGAGCTGGAAGAAAAAGAAATGGAAGCCTGGCAGAACCTGATCCGGGTGCTTACCCATGAAATCATGAACTCAGTTACCCCCATTTCCTCCTTGGCGGCAACTGTGGACGGCGATCTTTCTAACAACATAGAACAACACCAAGATCGCTATGAAATAGATAAGGAAGACCTGGATGATATCCACCGTGCTATTCAGACCATCCAAAGACGCAGCGAAGGACTGATCAGATTTGTTAGCGATTTCAGGAACCTTACCAGAATACCCATACCGCAGCTTAAAGAGGTAAAGGTAAAAGAGATCTTCCAACGAGTGCTGACCCTATTGAAGCACGATCTGGACGAGCAAAATATCAATATTGTGACCTCCATAAAACCAGGGGATCTCCCCGTTACGGTGGATCCCGAACTAATTGAACAAGTGATGATCAATATCGTGAAAAATGCCATTCAGGCCTTAGAGGAAGAGCCTCACAAGCAGATCAAACTTTCCGCTTCACGCGACAATAAAAACAATACCACCATTAAGATCAGGGATAATGGACCTGGCATTGATGAAGAAGCTTTGAACAAGATATTTATTCCATTCTTCACCACTAAGAAAAACGGCAGTGGCATAGGTCTCAGCTTATCTAAACAGATCATGCGCCAGCACAAAGGCGCCATTAAAGTAGTCTCACACATTGATGAGGGCACAGAATTTTCCTTAAGATTTGAAGATCAGGAGTTAGAAAAAGTCCCGGCTATTTAAAATCCTTGAAGAATTAACTAGTTTTGTAGGAATTAATACTGCTTTAGATGGAAAATATTAACCAGACTATAACGGATATATTAGTGGATAAGTTAGGGATCGCGGAAACCGAGGTAACCTCCGATGCTAATTTTATCAAAGATCTGGGCATCGACTCCCTGGACTATGCAGAATTAATCATGGAGTTTGAGCAGGCGTTTGACATCAAAATTCCCGATAATGACGCTGAAAGTTTAGCCACCATCAATCAAGCTGTGGAATATATCCGGGAAAAGATCGCGCTTAAAAGCAGCTAGTATTTTTAGGTTCCATGACGTGATCCTTCGGCATATCTTGGCGGTCTGTTAGGTAAAACCTCTGGTTATGGCCATTATTAGCAAAAAGAAAATTCCCTTCCCCATAAGTCAACGATTAAGAACTTACCTGAAGGAACAGGAGCGCGAAAAGCGTATCGGGATCACCTATATTGATCTTACCCGTTATGAGAGCAGTTTTACCCTATATGATAAGTATGGTAAAGATTCCCTTTGGGAAACCGTACTATTTCCTACAGCTGAAAGTGATCAGGTTCATCAGGGCTTGAAGGAAGTATATTCCATTCTCACAGCCGATGGCGACGTTTCCGTAATAGAACATTTGTTTGTGGATCGCATCGACATATGCATCTACGGAAACACCCGGCCTTTCCGTGTACGCATTGTTAACCGGATCAACGATAATTTCGACTACTTCTACGTAAAGCATGCTGACGCCAGCAGGATTTACGGATTGGAACTGGAGCATGTTCTGTCTCCCAACCGCATTAATTACTTGGTTTACCAAAACACCTTAATAGAAGAACATATTGCCGGTATTCCCGGCGATCAATTCATAAAATACCATATGGAAGGAACGGACCTAAACGAGATCCGCCTGGCCAAGGAATTTGTTAAGTTCAATGAACGCACTTTTGTAAGGCTACTGGGCGATATGCACTCCAGTAACTTTGTAATCGACATCACTCCCGACTTTGAAGAGACTCATTATCGTATTCGGGCTATAGATTTTGATCAACAATCTTTCGAAGGTAAGCGATCTGTTTATATGCCTCAATATTTCAAACAGAACAATCCCATAATCGAACTGGGCATTAAACTGATGACCCCGGAAACGGTGATCCAGTACCAAAGGGAAGAACAGTCACTTATCGCATCCCGCATTAAGACTTCTCGCTACCGGTTAAAAGATTTGATCGATTGTATGACCATAGACAAAATTTCAAAGCCGGAGAATATTAAGAACCTACGTCAGGAAATGGCGGACTATTACCAAGATCCCCGGTTCCTGGAATGTGAGAGTATGGGGGCCATTGTCAAGATAAGTCTGCGCATGTTGTGGGAAAAAAATCAATAAAAAAACCCCGACTGCTAAATCGAGGCCGCTTGCTGGATACCGCTTATTTTAGAAAGTTCCTATGGTGTTGTCGACCATAGTTATTCTCAATGTATGGAACAAAGCCAGGCTGGGAATTAATTTAAAGGCATGATACATAAGGCGTGATCTCAACGACCAAACCGGGCGTGAAAGGTAAAGATCCTTTTTCGCCGAACCCAATCCAAGATCCAACATATAAATCATGGCCGCTTCATTAGCGGTTTTAGCCTCAGGAGCAAACCGAAAGATGCGTAGGGCTGTTTTAAAATCGTCAACCGTAGGCTCGTCACGTAAACTCTCATATAATGTTTGAACGCGCTCTCTAGGAGGGTACGGAACATGTCCGACGTAGCCTATCTCCTTTGATATTTCCTTATAAGTGAGCGCCATTATATGATTAATTCTATAATTCTATTAGAAGATTATGCAATAAATGTTCCGTAGTTATCCAAATAATACAATACTTGAATCAATACAATTTTATCCTCTTAAACTTTGGTTTTGTTTATCAATATGAGAAATATTTTTCATTATGACCATATTATTTTGATAAAAAGGCCAATAAACTTGTACTATTTGATGTTTACCCAGTTGAAAGAACATTTAAGTATCGACTTCAAAACGATTACTTCGCATTCAAATTATGCAAAGGCAGTTGTATATCCAAGAATATTACTTTGTTAAGTTCCTGTTTTCTAATTCATGTAAGATTAGGTTCAAGATTGAACATTTCTCGCACGAATTTTAGGGGAATCAGCTAGAGGGTGGGTATATATACAACAGTAAAAATGTTGGTTTAGTTTATTGTGAAGAAGAAAATATAGATATCCCAATGTGATCATCGTTTTACGCATTCGCCTCTCAGATCATGTAATATTTCCTGACAAAACCAAGAAGAAACTTTGCTGCCATCTAAAGCTTGCCTTGTTAAGCAACATCTAGCTTCATCAGGGCTTTACAAATCGGCGGACTTTGGTATCAGTATTGCTGACTGCCCGCAGCGAATAAATGCCCGACGGCCAATCTTCCAGATCTATTCTCCATTCTAAAAGGGTGTTTGGACTGCTGGATTCACTATACCAGACTCTTTGACCATTAAGATTATAGACGATCAGGGAAATGTCTTCCGGCAAGTTGGTCTGATACCGAATGTGCAGTTCCTCATCCGCGGGAATGGGAAATACCTGCAACTGCTGCTGATGGCTTTTCTCGGGCACTGCCAGCACCAGATCCGGCCGTAACAATTGGGTGGAGGGGATCAATTGTTTTCCAGTAACAGGATTACTCCACCATAATTCCATGACGGCGCCACCAGCTTGCTCGTAATATTCCAGGAGCAATTCATAGGTTTCACCTGCTTGAAGCGTAATGGTTCCGGACCACTCGGTAGGAGGCTGTGGGATCCACTTATCGATGATCAGTTGATTGTTGATCCACAACCTTACACCATCGTCCGAGACCGTATAAAAAGTGTACTCGGCATCGAACAAAGGTTGTATGAATCCCATCCAGCGGGCGGTAAAAAAATCATCAGATACCGAAGAGTGAGGTGATCCACCACCCCAGTCAAAGTTGATTTGAGAATCGATCCTAGTTAAGGTGGCGGCTCCGTCAAATGTCTGATCCTGATCACTCCAGTACCGGCCCAGCAGCCCATCTCCCAATCCTAAGGGAGCACTTTGATAGCGGGCCAACAAGGTATCCCCTTCCACCGGTGTATCAAAGCTAAAAAATCTTGCCTGAGAGCCATCGTTCCATTCATCAAAAACATAGAAATTCACTTGGTCTTCCTGTACGTGGGGGGCCTCCAAGGTCCTGGTTACGCCTACAACCCCGGTTATAGTGGCTGGTGTGGCCGTGATCTTACCATCTACGCTTAGACTTAATCCCGGCGGATCGGTAATAAGATGCGTGGTGCTCTTCAGCGGGAAGACATCCAAATAGACTACTTGGGAGAGGCCTTCAGAATCGGTTGCCTGCAAATAAACCCTGTACCACACGTTATCGCTGGTCTCTCCTACTCTAGGTACCATATATTGGCCATTGTCAATTCCCGATTGCGCTGACAAGCCAGGGTGGGTGTGTTCATCGTGGTGAAAGTCAATCCACCAGGTTAGTGCGGAAGCGTCCAGATTCCCATCTTCAGGGTCTGTAGCCTGTCCCGCAAATGTAATCGTTTGACCTGCCTGGTATAGAAATGTACTATTAGGCTGAGTTATCAGCGGTAAAGGACGGCTGTTGGAAGTCACTTGCAATAAGGCTTCCTGGCTGGTTACTGAACCTTCGTTATTGCTGATCACACAACGGAAGAGACTGCCATCGTCCACCAATTGAGCATCAGAAAATATATAGAACGACTCGTTGGCACCGGAGATATCTACCTGATCTTTTTGCCACTGATAATTAAAAGGAATTGTTCCGGAAACATTAACTGAAAAATATGCCTCCTCCCCTATGGCTACCAGTTGGGATTCAGGCTGCAAGGTTACCAGAGGAGCACCACTGCCGGTATAAATGATCTTCCATAAATTTCCGTCATCGGTACTGGTATTGTCCTGCATGGAGCCTCCTCCCATGCCGGCACGTTCCAGATAATACATATCGCCCTGGTCATTTACCACCATGGCTATGGGCCGGTTTATGGCCTCTGCAAAAGTTTCCAGAATCACCCCGGTGTCAGGGTCCAGTACTTTAAGGTAGCCCTCACAATAGTCGCCAAAGAAATATTTTCCCGCATAAAACTCCGGAAAAGCTCCCCCGCTTTGGGGATAAAAGGCCGCACCGATAATGGAACAGCCAAGATCATGTGAATAAGCATAGACCGGGTCTTGGTAGTTGGCGGGAGGAACCTCTGTAGTAAGATTGCCTTCTATTATTGGCCAGCCGTAATTCATTCCAGCCAGCACCTCATTGACCTCTTCAAAATCCCCACCCCCTACATCGTTACTGAAGATGCGTCCGGTCTCGGGCTGTATGTCGAAGGTAAAGGGATTCCTGAAACCCAGGGCATAGATAGCCCGGCTATTGCCCGTCTGGGTATTGTAGAAAGGATTGTCCGGCGGAATAGATCCATCGGGGTTAAGTCTTAAAAACTTACCAAGTAGTGCGGCCATATCTTGTGCTGTGCCGGAATCGGCACCATCCCCTACTGCCACATATAATTTGCCGTCAGGCCCAAACTTCATGGCTCCGCCATTATGGATGGTGCCTGCCATGGGGTCCAAGTCCAGAAGTATGATTTCACTGCCGGGGATTGCAAAGTCGCCATTCCCTTGAAAAGTGCTGATGCGGTTGTGATTTTCGCCAGGGACGGTATAGTAAACGTAAATAAGTTGATTGGTCTCAAAGTCCGGATGAAAGGCAATGCCGGAAAGTCCCCTCTCATTGAAGTTGTCTACCGCAACGGTAAGGAATGGGTCCTCCTGCAGGACATCATCCCGTATCACCAATACCCTGCCATCTTTCATGGCCAGGAAAAGCCGGCCATCGGGCGCCAGGGCCATGGAAGTGGGATTCAATTCCTGAGCTATGCGTGATTCGGTAAAACCGGTAGGCAAGGTTGCACCATTGGACTGGTAATAAATACACAGTCCGAGCACCGCAATAACCAACTTTAGGCCTTTCATAACTCAGTAAATATATTATTCCTTGGAAGAAATTGTGAATACCCGATTAATATTAAAACCGAAGAATATATCCCCTTTGAAGAAATCCTCGTTGGTCTCCGTGATAAAATATCGCTCGATCATACCCTTAGAATTAGTGAAGTGCAACTGAAATACGTGTCCACCGGTCTCAATATCGAGCCCTACGGAGAAGGAGTCGAAAGTCTTCTCACGATTAATCTCCGAAAACTGGTAATAGTATTCCGCATTAAATGACACACGGCTCGAAAGTTTTATACGACCCCCTATTCCCAATGCTGGGATGTCGTTTTCCTCTTCATTTGTTTCCACCAAATTGCGATGCACCAAGGTAGGAGATAGTTGCAAGGAGAAACTTTTGGAGAACTTTCTGGCGATCAATATTTGATGCGTGAAAGACAATCGGGAGGTAAAATAATTTTTTCGATCAGGCTCCGGAAAATCGCTGGAATTGATGGCAATATTGGAAAATAGCACCATACTGAAAGGGAAGTTTTTGGCCCCGGCGGATTGCCTTAGTAATTTGAATTTAAGGTATCCGTCGTAGGTCTTCTGAAAACTATTGCGACCGATTGCCACATTCAAGCGATCACTGATCCCATATTCCAAACCAAATCTAATAGTAGCTTGATCAAGTCCGAAGAATTCCTCAATACCATCAGATATTTTACCAAATCTGTGCTGAATTATAAAAGACAGCACACCCCCGGAAGTCATCTCCACGGATTGACCATTGATTATACGGGTTGCCTTAAAAGTAGCAAAGGTATAATCAATGGTCTCTTCGTTGGCGGTTTCCTCTTCCAAAAGCTGCAACAAATCATCTTGTGCCTGGGATGGGACGCTAGAAAGAACCATCCAAATGATACAGACTTTAAGAAGATTGGAAATCATTTTAGTTGGCTTGGGCTTTGAATTCAAGGTCTACCATTACCTGCACAGTTTCCGCAATATTATTGATTACCACCTTGGGTATTTTAATATCGAAATCTGCTACCTTCAAATCAAAGGTGACGGATCCCATCATATTTTCATCTTTTCTCCCCAACGTGCCCGCTACTTGAATGGCCTTAGTAACCCCGTGAATAGTGATCTCTCCCGAAATGTTGACTTGGGATTCTTCTGTGAAATCCATCTCTTTAAAATCCGTTATTTTCCCCTTAAAAATTGCTTTAGGATATTTGCCGGACTCCATATAGTTTTCATTGAAGTGTTCTTGCATCAACGCTTTTTCAAACTTAAATCCACTAACCGGAATACTTACGGCTATGGCGCCTGTTTGGGTATCCAACACCGCTGAAGTTTGACCGTTGTGAGCCTCAATATTTTCAGCCATGGCTTTCGAATAAAAAGAGGCTTGCCCGTTTCTACACAAGTATTTGGATTGAGCAACTGCATTGAAAGTTAACCCTATCATCAACATAAAAAATAAGCTAATTCTAATCATTGTTCTAATTGTTTAAAGCTCCAGAATCTAACCATGCTTCTATTTGTTGCTGCTCACATGAGCTCAATGGACCGGAGGGGGGCATGGTTTTTTCTACTACCGCCCTTTGTCGCAACCGGCCGTCGTCCGCGACAATCTTGACACCTTGAAAAGTGGTGTAATCAACTCTACCGGTACCGGGTACATGACAACCACTTAAGGCGCAATTGGCATCAATTATGGGTTTAATGTGCTGCTGATAAGTGACACTATCCGTATTGCACGTCTGCAAGGGATAGAGATCCTCCTCATTATCGTAATAACAGGAGGTTACCATCAGAGTTATTCCCAAAGAGATGCCTAAAATATTTTTCATTTTCAATTATTGGGTGCCCCGCTATCCAACCATTTCTGCAAAATGATCCTATCACACTCTGGCAATGGTGCTGCTGGGGGCATATTTAAGTTTCTAAGTACTCTAAGTTCAAAAGTGCCATTGTCTACTTTATCCTTCAAGCCCTCATAGGTAGTATAGTCGTTTACACTACCTGCACCATGACAGGATATGGACGTCGCACAATTAGCTTCGATTATTAGGCTTACTTTCCCGCTGAATGTAAAATCTGTACTATCGCAGGTATCGCAAGTATTGTTGGGCGCTCCTTGCAGGATCCATTCCGCGATCAAGTCAATTTGTTGCTGGTCCAAAGCTTCACCTAACATGGTATTGGGATTACGGGGCATTAAGTCTTCGGGATCTTCATCTATCAATCTTTCATAAACATCACTAGTTTCCAGATCAAAGGGTGTTACTTCCTCCATAATGTTAGCATAATCGGTGAGGATCACTCCATCTTCGGCGGTGGCGCGGTCATGGCATCCAGGGATAGCGCAGTTGGAAACGAAAATTGGCAATATCTGTGTTTCGAAGTAAACACTGTCCGGGTCACATGGTTTGGGATCAGGACCGGGATTAGTACCACCTCCGGAATTCCCTCCGCCACTATTTCCACCACCATTACCTCCAGTATCGATGGGGGTGAGATCCGGTTCGTGTTCACAGCCCAGGACCAGTGCAAATAAGACCAGAGAACCGATCAGACCATGCCAAAATCCATTATATCTATTCCTCATAGTAAGAACATTCTTTAAGTTGTATTTCTTCTAAGAGGTCATCATAACCTACAAATAGTCCTTTTATTTTTATGGTCTTCCCTTTAAGGTCGGTCCAATGCTGCAGGTCCTGGTCCGGTATTAATTGACAACTAGCAACGGCCAGGTTATCTTCTAACAGCAGATTGATCAGCCCATCTCCACCTACGGTGACAGAGGTCAGGGAACCGGACAATACCACAACGCGCTCAAAATATTTCTGATAGGCACTGGTTTCATTTTCGGTGAACTCAGCCACTATCTCCCCCACAGTAACCTTGTAGGATGCAGTCTCACCGGCGATGTTTCGGTGAGGTTTATTATACATAAAATAGGCAAAAAGTATCCCAATAAGAACTAAAAGGGCAATAATGCTGGCTATTCTCTTCATGATGTGCGATGTTTTTACTTAGGTGAAAGGCAATGAGACTGATTATTTCTTTCTCATTGCCTTTTCATTCACCAACCTCTGATCGATTCCCGGGAAAACCATCGAACTGTGATGATTAATATCCCGTAAATCTACTCCAATGACACTAAGTAATCCTGGGGTGATCGGTTAAAAAAATTTATCATTCCGAATGGGGAAAAAGTGTCGTTGAACCCGTAAAAATGTCCATTGAATTCTCCTTCGCCCTTTTTCCCTTAAAAATGGAAGCCATATCCAAAAAATATCGTTTGCATACCCAATGCTGATAGGGTACTTAGTCCGATACCTGTCAATATGATAATAAACGGTAGGTACACCAATATTTTTACTGCCGGGGAATCCCAGCTCAGATGATGCATCACAGGAAGCAGCATAAAAGCCAGACACAAACCAAAAAATGAGATTTGAAACAGAGAAAGACAAATTAAAGCAAAGAACAACCCGGAGGAAAATTCAAAGATCTGAACTCCCAGATGGTCAGGATGACTATCCTTAAGGAATTTCCGGATCCAACCGTTCAGGGAGCTTATACCCCTTACCGTGGGCCTTTCATGGGGATTTTGACCCACATCTCCTGTGACCAGGAATTGCGCCTTCTGAGTGGCCAGAAATGACAGGGTACCTAAAGTGGAAAGGGGGCTAAGAGCTGCATACACCGCCGTACTATGACTCAGAAATTTCCACAAGCGTAAGGGGCGATGGCCCAGAGCCACTATGAAGCACAATACTGGCGCCATGAAGGTCATCAGAGTAATAATGTAAAAGTCTAGGGTAAAAATCGAGGCAAATCCAGATTGAAGGTTGATTACTGGAATGGTTATTTCCCAGTTGCTGATAACCATGGTAAGGATTCTGCTTTCCCCGAATAATTTGGGCAACACCACATTGGCATTGATCATAAACAGAAAATAGAAGAAAGTAAGAGGGAGATTCAAAGTGGGGAACAACACATCCAATTTTTCCATCCATGAAATCTTAGACGAACGGATAAGTCTGCCAGCCTCCTTTAATAGGAATTCACAGGTGCCCCGGGTCCATTTCATATGCCTTATACGAAAAGCCCTTATGGTATCAGGAAAGTCCTCATAGCATACTACATCTTCTATAAACTTTCCTCTGTATCCTAATTCCCGGATACGTAATGCAAAAGCCAAGTCTTCACTAACAATTTCCGGAAAACCACCTGCCATTTCCCAGCACTTACTGCGAATCAGCGCCCCATGACCCAAAAACATCACAAAACCGTAGCGATTGCGCAAAGGCTGATGCCATTTCCAGTGAATGTCAATACCCACTCCCAGAGCTTGGGCCAATTTGCTTTTTTGATTAGGGTTACTCACGTGATTAGCTTGCACAAAGCCACAATGAGGATCATGTTCCAGGATGGGCACTAATTTTTTTAAGAAATCTGAAGGCAGGATCTCGTCTGCATCTGCAATGGCAAAATAGGGTATATCTTTAGCTATCTTAGTCAACGCATTATTCATGTTCCCTGCCTTAAATCCTTTCCTATCAGCACGTCTGATCACTTCCACCAGGGCCGGATGTCTTTCTGCAAAAGTTTCCACCTTGGCTTGATAAAAGGGGTTAGAGCTGTCATCCAAGATATATACCTTAAAATCCGGGTAATCCTGATCCACGCAAGATTGCACGCTATCCAATACAAAATCGTTGCAGGTGGTATATAGAATCGCCGCTGTAGGTGCAGGCCCTGGGTCTCTGAAATAAAAGGGGTTTTGGTCTTTTTTACGACGCTGATATATCTTCGCAAAGATCACCAGAAAAATATTGTAATAGCCATAGAGCCAAGCCAGTTCCACAAAGAAGATAAAGAAAGCCAAAGCCCACCACTGACCAGGGCTGCTGGCCAGATCCAATAAAGTGGCCAGTCGGGGATGGAACCAAATTAGACTTGCTATCCAAACAGTTAGTATGGTCAGATATAAATGAGGTCTGAGTTGATGGTTTCCTTCTCGGTGGTATTCACCCTGTTCAGGACGGTTTATTTTCGGGGGGGTAAATGTGGGTACTAATGGTAACATTTTGTTTATCTTTCTAGCCTGTACTTGAATCCTATTGAAGCTGTAATCAGCTCTTGAAAACCGCTCTCGTAGCGTACCATGAGGGTAGTCCAGTGTCTCCTGGCAGTAGGAATATTCCAGGACAAACTCCCTCCATAAATATTATCATGCGTGGCTTCAGGTATTGATACCCTACCCCATATACCGGCCAGGTTTATTTGATGGCCCTTACCGAGCTGGGTATAACTATTTAATTGAAGGCGCTGTTCACGGGTATTACTTCCTTGAGGTCGGGTGAAGAAATAGACAGGTTCCAGGGACCATCCATCCATAACCGGAACAGTAATTCCACCATATGCGGTCCAGATATTATCAACCCCCTGGTTTAAAACGGCCCCTCCCTTGAGTATCCATTGATTATCGAAAATGACCAGTTGCTCCAATATGAGCAGTTTCTCATGGCTGCTCTCCGGCAAATCTCTATAACCCACCTCTACCTTTGTACTTAAGGTGCGATTCCAATTAACCATACCACCTATTAGGTAAGCCTCACTGCGCTGTTCACTTTGGGCCAAAGTAAAATTCTCTAAGGACAATGTATTATCGTATCGAACCCAGAGGCGATAAAAATGATTGGGTTGAAACGCAATTTCTGCAAGCCTTAAACCCCAGGCTTGATCTTCTTTAAAACGGGTGTAACCACCCCAAACACTTAACTCCAGTAGCGCAGGAGATGCCTGCACTGCTTGCAGCAGATCCGCAGATCCCTTATGATTTTCCTGCAGGCTAATAGCTGTTTCAAAAGCGTGTCTTGCGGCCTTTTGTTTTCCCGCCAGTAGCAACGAATGTCCCTGTCCTACATGAAGGTCTGGAGTGAGGTGCTCGGATTGTAATAACCGGTCGAATCGGTTTACCGCTAACTTTCCTTTACCTTTCCAGAGGGCCACATAGGCCAGGCCTTTTAACGATTCATGATGGTAGGGATCCTGAGCCAGTACCTTTCTGAAGAGGCTTTCGGATTCTACGTAATTGCCGGACCATGCTTGGTTATAGGCGTAAGCAGTTAGCAATGAAGCGTCACCTGGATGCCGATCCAATAAGTATTGAAAATCACTGGAAGCACTGGCATACTCCTTTTGCCAACTCGATATTACGGCCTTTTGAAAGCGAGCGTCTTTATTCTCGGGATCCTCTTTAAGGATTTCATTGTATAAATAGCTGGCTTGCACATAATTTTTGGCGGCCATAAATTCTTGAGCAGCTTGCAGCTCGGCAATTTGAGCCGCTGCTGGTTGCATTGCACTGCAGCAAATAGCCAAACTCATTAGCCAAGGGGCTGCATTATATTTAAATAGAAAATCTAACAACATCATACCTGTTTTCGGTGTTTCAGGTATAAATTATGTAGCAGCCTTGCTCCTTAAAAATAAATCCTACCGAACGGGAATAATTCTAGCCTTAATGGGCTGTTTGAGTCCTAGAACCAGCAGATTACTATGAACCGGCCAGCCATTTTTTGAAGTTACTAGATCGATCGGTGCTCACAATAGTGTCGATGTTCATGGGAGGTTTGAGAATCAGCTTTACCCTTGATTTGCTATATTGATACATCTTATCAATGGCATCAATACTCACTACAAATTGACGGTTGATCCTGAAGAATTTTTTAGGGTCTAGCAACTGTGCTAATTCCTCTAATGTATAGTCCAAGGCAAAGCGCTTGCCCTCCAAGGTTCGCATAAAGACTATCTTTTCTTCCGTATAAAAATAGGCGGCTTTACTAAGGTCGATGGCTTCTATATGTTGGCCGTATTTCACTACGATACGTTGTTGCTTTTGGGTTGTTTGACTTTCAAGGGCCAAAGCCAGTTGCTGGTAGTCTATTATATTGGAGTTTTGATTAAGGTCGCGGAACTTTTTCAAGCTTTGATGTACTTCATCAGATTTCAAGGGCTTCAACAAATAGTCTATGCTGTTTACCTTGAATGCCTTCAGGGTATATTCGTCGTAAGCGGTGGTAAAAATGACCGGCGCAGTAATGGTTACTTGATTGAATATCTCAAAACTGATTCCGTCGGCCAGTTGGATATCCATAAAGATCAACTGCGGCATGGGGTGTTTCTTAAACCAGGCCACAGCACTTTCTACGCTGTCCAGAACTTCCAGAATCTCGGCTGAAGGCTCCAATTTACTCACTATACTACGCAACCTTTTGCTGGCCATTAATTCATCTTCTAAAATTACGATCTTCATAATGATGTGTCTTCTAAGAATGGCACTCCTACTTCATAAGTATCAGATGTCTGGTGGTTAATTAGCACGGGTTGGGACGTTATTAGCTTGTAACGGTTGATAATACCGTACAAACCAAAACCCGTGGAATCTTCCTGATATTGCTTCAACTGTTTGTTGTTGCTCACATACAAGTAATTTTCTTTATCGAAAATGTTGATCAATAGAGGTTTATCCCCAGAGATTATATTGTGTTTGACGGCATTTTCCAGCAACATTTGCAGAGTGAGCGGGGGTATTAACTTGCGCATATGTCGTGGATTAACCTCCTTTAACACCTTCAGATTATCGCCATAGCGTTTTTTCTGCAGGAAGTAGTAGTTTTCGATCAACTTCAACTCCTCCTCCACGGTTATAAGCTGGCGATCCCTATAAGCAAGGCTTGATCTGAAAAAATCCGAAAGTTTCTCTACATAATCCACGGCAGAGTCCTTGTCGTCTTCAATAATTCCGGCTAGCGTATTGAAGCTGTTGAATAAAAAATGAGGGTTAACCTGACTTTTTAAAGTCTCCAATTGTGTTTGCACCAACTCCTTTTTCAAGCGCTCCTCACCTCTCAACTTTTTTTCCCGGTAACGGACGATTGCTACCATCAAGCCCAAGCCTATTATCACACATAAGAACAAAAACCAGAATTTCTGCCAATAAGGTGCGTCCACTGAAAAGCTCAAACTGGTTACACTGGCATGGGAAAAGTCGTTGTTTATACTGGAACGAACTTTAAAAGTATAATCACCGGGAGGTAATCTGGGATAAGTGCTAATTTGACCCTTACCTTGATTCCAATGAAGATCGAATCCCTCTAATTTTGTTTGATAAACCACTTCAGCTGGGTTTTGATACCACAAACCCACATACTCAAAAGAAACATGGTTTTGACTGTATTTTAGAGTACTTCCTGCGGGTATTGATGTGGGTTCCAGGAATACGGAAGTCCGATCGATTAGGGTAGTTGGTCGCATCTCCGAGGACTCATGCCATTGATCAAAACATATGATACCCTCACTGCTGCCTATCCAGATAACACCTTCTGCATCAACAGCAACATTATTAAGATCTACTTCCAGGTTCTCTATACCGGATTCCGCGCCAAAATACATAATATCGCCTGTGTGAGGGTTAACCAGATCCAGTCCGGAGGCATGCACCGTAAGTAAGTTCCCCCTTCTATCTACAGCCAGGGCGTTAATCTCCAGATCCCTTAACCCATCTTCAATTCCAAAATGGGTAAAGTCCCGTCCATTGAATTGATAAATACCATTTGAAGGAGTAGAAAACCAAATGTTTCCCTGTTGGTCTTCAACAATACTGTAAATCACTTTGCTTCCATCAGGTTGATCCGGTTCCAAACTTGTAAACTGTTGGTCCTCCCATTTTATCAATCCCTTTCCGTCAGTCCCAAACCAAGCTCGTTGTTTACTATCCACAAAGACATGGTAGATATAGCCAGCACCCAGTATGGCCTCGTTGTCAAAGTTCTCGAACAATACCTTGTCGCCTTCCTGCCGCAATCTGGAAACTCCTCCTAAGGTGGCAATCCAGATATTTCCCTCAGATCCTGCAATAGAGAGCACGTTATTGTTTACCAAGCCATGGTCCTGGGTGAAATGTTTTAATTGCCGGCGTTCTGGAGAGTATTGGTAAATGCCATCCCAAGTACCCAACCACACCTCACCGTCTTCATCCAGGAAGATGCTATTAACAGGCAACTCCTCGGCACCCAGGGCCTCGACTTTTTCTTCAACATTACCAGAAAAACCTGGTCGACACCTAAACAAACCATCACTATTGCTAAACCAAAGGTATCCCGATGCGCTAACCGCCACAGAATTGATTTCCTGAAAATGATTATTTGGTGTGTTGCGAATAAACGACATTCCTGGTTGAATCCAGTTTAGCTGGTGGTTGTTATTGGAAACCCACAAGTTATGCTCCTGGTCTACTAATAAGTCCAGTATTTTAGTCCCATCCTGGTAACGCCTGAAATGTGACCGCCTTAGATCATACTGCAGTAACCCGGAATTTTCTGTACCGATCCACAACAAGTTCGATCCCCATACCATAGTGGTCACTCCACCGTACACCCACTCCAGAGAAGGAACATCAATGGTTCTTTGGCTAACATCGAAACGGCAAATCCCTTTGTCGTAGGTGGCTATCCAAATATCACCGGCATGGTCGACGGTAATAGACTTGACAATGTTATCAGGCAAGCCATCTTGCACGCTTAAGTTCTTGATTCGATAAGGTGTAAAAGAGGTAGAAACGATGGAGATCCCAGCATCGGTTCCTACCCAAATATCTCCATTGTGGTCCGCTAGTAAGGTATAAATATCATTGGCTGCCAGCCCATCATCTGTATCCAGGTTATACAATCGTTGATCCCGATAATAGTACAAGCCCTCTCCATAAGTGCTTATCCATACAGTTCCTGAATGGTCCTGAACGATGCCTGTTATTGCCACCACAGGAACCCCTTCCTGTGGTTCGAAGAACGTGACCAATTCACGGGAGATAAGGGCAATCTTACCTGTACGGTACCCGATCCATAATCGTTGTTGGTTGTCCTGATGAATAGCCGTGACGTCATTGGAAAGACTGGAATCAGGCAACAGATAAGGTTGATAATTGATCCCGTCGTACTTAAAAAGTCCACTTTCTGTGCCCAACCACATAAACCCCTGATGGTCTTGGTACATATTTCCTATGGATTTTCTAGTTAATTCCCTGGATATAGGAACCTTCCTGAAATGGGGTTCTTGGGACCTTAGTGGCCAGCAGCTGAACATCAGCTGCATAGCCAAAAATAAACCAGTTAAACCATACCATTTTCTTTGTAGTATCATTTCGGGAATCTGGCATTAATCTCCACTAGAATTTCCTCTGCAATTTTCTGGTGAACAATTTTAGGAATGGAAATATTATGATCCTTGAGAGGTACGTAAAAAGTACTGGAAACGACCACCTGGTCACTATCGATTTGCAATTCACATTGAATGATGCGCTCCTGTTTTACACCGTGAACCTCCAAGACTCCTTTTGCCCTAATAGTTTTAGTGCCCTCTTCATGGAAATCTATATCTTCTATGATCTTCCCCTGGAAAATAGCTTGTGGGAACTGTGAGGTATGCAGATAGTTTTCATAAAAGTGTTCTTGTTGCAACGGACTATTAAATCCTTTAAAAGTATTAACCTGTAACCGGTACGCAAATGTTTTATTATCGATATCAATAATGCCATTTAGGCTATTTGAGGAGGCCTTAATCAATTCCAATGGAGCGTCTGAGGTAAAATTGACTGACCCTTGATCGCACGAGATGCGATTTTGAGCACAAAGTTGCGTGGTTAGGATTGTCCCAACCATTATTAGTAATAAACTCTTATACATTATATTAAAATAAAATAGTTCACGGACTTATCATATTCCCGCTCCTTGTAGATAAAACAGAATTCGTGTTTGAATTCCTCCAATTATAAGGAATTGAAATTTAAGCTTTTTTCTTTCCAGTATTTATAAAGAGCGTCCATTCTCAATGGGGTGTAGTATTTACTCATTCAGGTCAAATTAATCCCTATTGGGCGCTATAAATTTTAAATGCAGCATTTCTGGTGATAATTTTATTTAGCATAACTGATTTTCGGGGGCTTTATGTTTAACCAAATGAAACGTTATGTTATTAAGATATCACCATATTATAATCACTTTAATTTTTGGCATTGGTGCCACAAGCTGTGGGATAACGGAGAACGTCCCTGAAGAAATGGCCGCGACCGAGTTCTTACAAAGTTTTTCCGACAGTACCAGAGAAGGGCGTTTTGAGATCAGCAAGGTTCAGTTAAACTTAACCGATTTTAGGTTTGAGGCTGAGACCCCGGAAGATCGCGAGGTTGAGATAAGGATCGAACACGATCATGGGGTAATCGTTGATCTATTGAAAAGTAGAATTGACTCCAGCCTGGTACCTGATCTTCCAACTGGACCCTTTGTCGAACTTGAGGTTAGGCTTAAAGCTGAGTCAGTAAATGGTGACCCCACTCTATGGGTAGAAGGTTCACTAGTGGATAGTACCGGGCAAAATTTACCTTTCATTCTAAAGATCCACCATGAATTTGAATTGAGATTGGAAATAGAAAAAGAGCATGAGCCTTTTTTCTTCGAACATGACTTTCTGTCCCAGTTTAATATCAGTGAGAATTTTTCCAAAATATTCCAGAATATCGATCGCTCACTGTGGTCCCAGGTGGAAATCGATGAGACCGGGGTGATCATGATCAGTCGCGATCATAACCCCGGCATTTTTCAAAAAATCTCCTTAAAACTTGGGGATGATTTTAAAATAAAAATTGAACATGACTAATTGAATTTAATTATGAAGAATAAATGGATAAAAGCCCTGGGAGCCTTCACAATGATGGCGATAGTTATAGCAGGGTGTTCAGATGATGATACTGAGGTAATGCAGGCTCCCCAATCAGCTATTGACAAGGCCTTACAGTTAATTTCCGGAACAGTTACTGAAACGGAAACGGAAATAGAAGACGGGATTGCCGCCTGGAAAGTGGACATAACCACCGCACAGGGCTCGGAGGTGGAAGTGTATTGTCGTCAGGATAATGGGGCACTTCTAAGAATTGATGGTGAAAGTGCACCCTTTGACTACAATATCACTCCGGGTATGGGTCTAATTGACTTTAGTCAGGCCAAGGCCATCGCGGACGGTGAAGTGGCCGAGACTTTAGTATTCTGGAGGCTCCGTACGGAAGATAGCTTTAATGATATTTGGGTTTATACCATAGAGTATAACCAATCAAAGGTATCTGTCAATGCTTCGGACGGCAGTGTCCTGGACATTGAAAACTGATATAAAGAACAGGTTGTGCGATGTTTGAATAAAGGGAGAGCAAAGTTGATAAGCCTCTCCCTTTATGATTTTGATTCATAATCGAGTTCTAAGCGATTCAGAATGGATAGGCTGTAGGGGTTTATTTTTCAACCGCAATAGTGTTCATCACCCGGGTCAAGACATCCAGAAAGCCTTTTTCTTCACCGTTTTTCCAAATAAAACCATATACATGCATGATCATTTGTGATTTTATTTGATCCTCAATACGGCTGGTAACGAAGGGTAATTCCAAGTAATCTTCAACAGGCATCAATTGGCCAAGATGATCGTGCTGGAAATGACTGAGTTGATAGTAAACCTTGGCATCCTCCATGGAAAGCTTTACCCGATACACAATGATTTTATTATCATCGTGCGGAGTCCGGGTGTCCTGCCAAAAATAGTAGTTGAAAGAGCGCTGAAACACATGTTCCTTTTTTTCAAAGTCCTGGCTGATCAATTGGTTGTAACCTGCCCCTGTGTTGATAGATATCCATTCCATGGCTTTCTCATATAACGGGGAGGCGTCTGCTTGCGCAGGGATATGCCCAGAAAATTGGTATCCTCCCGAATCATCCTGTGGCAGGTTGACATCCCTCCAATACGTTTGATTTCCCGGTAACTCCCGCTTTTGTGCATGGCTGGAAAAAGCAAAAACAATCAGAATAATGATCAGGGATAGTCGCATAGCGGTAGCATTTAATACCACAAATTTACGGCAATTTCCTTCGAAAATCAGCCAATCGCAGAAATTGATGGTCATTTTCACTCCCAGAGATCAACACAGTGGGGATTGACGATTGACGATTTGCGAAGGAACTACAAATCAACTATTTCAAAGGCCAACAATACATTTCCCGGGGCTTCCCCGTGCAACCCATAGCCGGAGTTCACATACAGCATACCATCCTGTGCCACCGGACCGGCGCCGTCAAGCGATCCTCCTTTAGCCCGCACGCCATTAATGGTCTTAAATTTTTTCATGGTATTGAACTCCCACAGCACGTCACCATCGTTAGCGGCATACGCTCGTATATACCCATCAAGGCTCCCGGCAAACAGCACATCTTCTATAAGGCTGGGCGCCTGGGAATTGGACTCCATGCAGCCACTTTTTCCTTTACAAATATCTTCGGGGGCAGGTTGTCCCCAAACCACTTTACCCGTTGTTACATCAAGCGCATAAACTCCTGGGGAAAGTGGATACTCTGATTCGGGATCCGGCGGCCAATAAGGATTATCATTTACAGGCGCATAGGCAAGCTTTCCATCAGAAGCCATTCCCCAATGAATGCCACCATTAGCAGTTCCCTTGCCCACACGAGTTTCCCACAGCAGCTTGCCGTTATCATCGGGATCCATGGCCCGCACCACTCCTGATTTCTGTCCAACGATCAATACTTCTTTCCCGTCTTCACGGGTAGTAAGTATAGGAGCCATCCCAAAATCCAGATCTGGTCCCGGGGGATCTGGGCAGTTGATCCTATTATCCTCATCGAAGCAATCCAGGTTCCAGCCATCATCTGCAGTGCCTTGGAATGCCCATTGTAATTCTCCAGTAGTCATGTCCAGAGCCAATATCGCGTCACTGTAGGCGGTAGTGGGCCGGGTATAGTTTTCACCGGTGCCGATATAAAGTAAATTACGACCTGCATCCACAGTGGGGCTGGACCACACGATGGCTCCGGAAGGGGCATAGATCTTACCTCCGTTTTCCTTCTCCCCCACTACTTTCGGAGGCTTCTGGATGGTATTAAAATGCCATAATTCCTCACCGGTTAGGGCGTTTATGGCTACTACTCCTCCTGAAGAGGTACAGCAGTCAAAATCCGGATTCATGGCTGCTAATACTTCCATAGATGTAAGAGGGATAAATAGCGTATTTTCATGAAAGGTAACACTTCCCGTTACGGCATTTTGCACATGCTTGCCCACCTTGGTCTCCCAAATTATGTTTCCATCTTTGATATCCAATGCGAATACACTGGTGCTGAAATCTGCCAGGAAAGCTGTCAGCTTCCCTCCAGGTCCTGGAGCTACCGTAATGGCACCGCGTACCGCTGAATTTACCTCGGTATGCCAAAGTGTACAACCCGTCTTGGCGTTTATGGCATAAACGGATCCATTCTGAGAACCGATGATTAACATATCACCCACAATAGCCGGCTGTGAACGCACTCTCACGGCATCCGGGAACCCATAAGCCCACTTTAGCTTTAGTTTTGAGACATTTTGAGCATTGAGGCCGGTGCCTGTTTTAAAACCGCTGTTCTTGACATCGCCCCCCCACCCATTCCAAGAAGGCTGTCCGGATAGTTCAACAAACGCAGAACAAGGATTAAGATCTTCTGACTTTGCTCCCAAAGAATCCTCATTAGGATTGAAATAGGTATCGTGATCGGACAAGTAATCGGCCAGAGCTCTCTTTTCAGTTTCACTAAGCTGCTCGCCATGCATACGCATCTTGCCGCTATTCAAGGCCCCATAGATACCACGGGGTGTCATGGATGCTAATATGGTCATGGTAGGTGCCTTAGATACGCCCGAATCCGCATGGCAACTGGCACAATTGTTTAAGTAGAGCGCTTCGGAATCTATGGTAGTAACCGTGCCCGGGGTTTCCTGGCTGGAACAGGCATGGATTACAAAGATAACAGCTATTAAAGCCGCGAATGGGATGATCGTTTTCATGGTGTGATGTGCTTTGGGTTAATCATTAGGAGGAATATAGTGATTTCCGGGAGACATCCTATCGCCGGTAAGTTCCACCAGATTAGAGATGGGAGATTAGTGATCGTATGCCGGTTCTATTGGGTTTTTGAAACCTTTAATCAATAGCCAAATAATAAAGCAGATCATAAAGACTCCATTCTGCAAATAAAAATTAAAACTCACAGATTGATCGAAGATCTGCAGCCAGGTTACTGTGAACACAATGGTTACCGCCAGCATTCCCCATAGGGCCAGCCATTGAGGTACCAGTTTCACTTTTAGCAGCACAAAATACAAGAGCCAGGCCCCTGTGGCATAAATGATCAGACTTAAAAAATGCGACCAGAAATAATCTTCCACCAACATACTGCCGATAGTACTATGATAGCCGTTATCCATGGCGCTAGTGGTGGTATACTCCTGACTTAATGAGATAAGGGATAAATGGCTGATATCACCTATAAAAGCTATCGCGGACTGCAATACCCACAAGGCCAAGTAGGCTATGGCGATACCGCCATAGTGTTTTTTCAAAAGTGGATATAGAAAGACGGCAATGAAGATACCAATAGCACTAGCCAGTACATCGGCAAGGATTGATATTCTCATAGCGAAGGCCTGTTCATTTACTAAATCAAGGAAGTCCGGATCCGCCACCAGCGAAGTAGACAATCCTCTCTGGCTCAGTCCACCAGCACCGATAAGAACGATCAGCAGAAAAAGCATTCCTAAAATTCTCCCGGTTTTTTGATAGTTCATGGTTTTCATTTCTTTGTTGGCTCCCCAATAAATGTACCAATTAAAAAAATACTAATAGTTCGTCACAAGAGGTAAATTGAGCATAGTCCCACTGTCCAGTATTGGGCAATTCTGTTCAAAAATGCACATTGAAAAAGGATTTGATACAATAGGCTTATTAAAAGCAGAGATTCGCAGCATGCATTGTGAAATCGGTGGATGGTTCACCGTGGGATGATTTTCAATGAAAAATTCACCTTTGGGGGATCCCCCCCCGCCCCTGTTTTAAATTATGGCTTTGCAGTGTCAATGGTTGAGATTGAGGGAAATTTAAATCTTCTATTCAGTGGTGTGGTCAAATGAAACCGAGTCCGTTCCTAGCTATATTTTCGACTATATTTCCATGACTATCTTAACATTTGACGCTTTTAGTACTCATTAATGGTACAAGTACTATCATTAACTGCGCCTTATATACCGTTAATTATTAAATTGAAGATATGGCACGAATCATAATCTTTTGGTTATTATTAATTGGCAGTCTATCCACTGAGAGGTTACCACAATATGTAACCGACAACATTCAGAAACGGGTGGAAAGCGGCATAAACCCCAGCATTGCCATTGGTATTCTAGATAAGCAGAGTGTCCAGTATTACAATTTTGGGACTACCCGTAAACAAGGACCGGAGGTAGACGAGCACACCATATATGAGATTGGTTCTATCTCCAAGGTTTTTACTGGAATATTACTGGCACAACAGGTACTTGAGGGCCAGCTGTCCCTAAATGACCCCATCAACCGGTATTTGCCTCCTGTAGCCCAGGTCCCCTTTAAAGGAACCCAAGAATTAACATTAGGCAGTTTGTCGGACCATACTTCCGGTCTGCCGCGCATGCCCGCAAATTTTACCCCGGCTAATCCCTTTAATCCTTTCGCTGATTATACAGTGGAACAGTTGTATTCCTTCATCCATAACTACGAACCTGTCCGAGAGGTGGGTGCCCAATACGAATATTCCAACCTGGCTCAAGGGCTGCTAGGACATATTCTGGCTTCCACTACCGGTACAACTTACGAAGAACTGGTAGTTCAAAATATCGCTGGGCCTTTGGAACTGGTCGAAACCAGGATCACTCTGGATAAGGTAATGCAGGCACAACTGGCTACTGGCCATAACGCAGGATCGAAAGCCCAAAACTGGGATATTCCCACCCTAGCCGGCGCCGGTGCTATCCGCAGTTCCACTTCCGATATGCTAAAGTTTCTCTCTGCCAATTTAGGAAATGCCAATACGCCTTTAACGGAGGCCATGAAGTTAAGCCATAAGGTAAGGCATGACCAAGCGGGTGAAATGAGAGTGGGTTTAGGTTGGCATATTAAGAAAGGGGCAGAAGGCGATGTAGTTTGGCACAACGGAGGTACCGGCGGTTACCGGGCCTTTGCAGGGTTTGTTAAGGAAACCGGTAAAGCGGTGGTGGTTCTTACAAATTCAACTATTAGTATAGATGACATCGGCTTCCATTTGCTGGATCCTTCTTACAAACTTAACCCCGTGAGAAATCGAGATAGTGCCATATCGGTTGCCGAAGATGTTTTACAAGGCTATGTAGGTACTTATCAGTTAACCCCTGATTTCAATATTGTGATTACCCGGGTGGGGGGCCAACTTTTTGGCCAAGCTACCGGGCAAGGTAAATTTGAGCTATATGCGGAGACACCCCGGAAATTCTACTTAACAGTGGTCCCTGCAGAAATCACTTTTCAAATTGACGGCGAAAAAGTGGAAAGCCTGACCCTGTTTCAAAACGGGCAACAATTGGTGGGAAAAAGGATAGAAGATTGAGCCAGTGGCCTGGAGATTGACCATTTTATCCGGCGACAAAGGCCGAATTAGATCATTTCACCTTGGGGGAATCCCCCCGCCCCAGTTTTAATTTAAGTCATTGGGGCGTCAAAAATTGAGATTGGGAAAATTTTAATAAGTTCCCAAATAATGTGGCAGTAGCCCCAGTTTAAAGAGTTGATCCCACCTCCAATGCTAGGTTATTAACCTAATTTTTCCCTTTAAAACAATATAAATCAAACCACTTGATGATTGATATCAATTTTAGAGAAGTGTTTTACAACTAGCTTAATTTGTTTTCAAAATCAATCAGTTAGCAAGAAAGTGCTATAAAAAAGATTACCGAAAAGACCAATCAAATGGAAGCAACTACCAATATTAAAAAACGCGTATTCAAATTCGGTCCTGAAACTACTGAGGGCGGAAAAGACATGAAACCCCTGCTGGGGGGCAAGGGAGCGAATATCGCTGAAATGTGTTTATTGGGAATCCCGGTGCCTCCGGGTTTTACCATTACCACTGAAGTTTGTGCTGAATATCAGCAAGATGGTTCTGAAAAGTTGAGACCTCTGCTGAAAGAAGAAGTGGAAGCTGGAATTGCTGAAATTGAAAGAGTAATGGGGGCTACTTTTGGTTCCCAGGAGCGCCCTTGTTTGCTTTCTGTACGTTCGGGAGCCCGGGATTCTATGCCCGGGATGATGGATACAGTACTTAACATCGGACTGAATGATCAATCCGTAAAAGGATTGATCGCTATGACCGGCAACGAGAGATTTGCCTGGGACTCCTATCGCAGGTTTATTCAAATGTATGGCGACGTGGTGATGAAGATCAATAATCTCACGGATGATTCCGAAGACATATTTGAAAAAATACTAGCATCTAAAAAGGCCAAAAAACACCTGCATTCCGATCAAGAACTATCTGTTTCAGACCTGCAGGAAATTGTAGAAGAATTCAAGCAGGTGATCCGTAGGTTTACCGGGAAGGATTTTCCCACGAATCCCTGGGAACAACTTTGGAACTGCATGCTGGCAGTGTTTGACAGCTGGTATACGCCCAGGGCTGTCTATTACCGTCAACTCCACCACATCCCGGAAGAATGGGGGACCGCCTGCAACGTGCAGGCTATGGTATTTGGCAACATGGGTGATGAATCCGGATCAGGAGTAGCCTTTACACGCAATGCAGCTACCGGTGAGAATCGCTTTAACGGAGAATATCTGATCAACGCCCAGGGAGAAGATGTGGTGGCTGGCACCCGTACTCCCTTGCAAATAACCCAGCATGCATCCCGGGAGTGGGCCCAACTAATGGGTATCGAAGAGGCAGAACGCAGTCAGCATTACACATCGCTGGAAGAATGCATGCCCGAGGTCTATCAGGACCTCTATGAATATCAGCAACGTTTAGAAGAGCATTTCAAAGATATGCAAGACCTGGAATTCACCATCCAGGCAGGTAAGCTATGGATGCTGCAGACCCGTACCGGTAAAAGGACCGGAGCCAGTATGGTGAAGATTGCTATGGATATGCTGGCCGAAAACATGATCGATGAAAATACTGCCTTGTTACGCATGGATCCTAATAAACTGAATGAATTGTTGCATCCCATCTTCAAGCAAGAGGAATTGGAAAGGGCCGTACAGCTTGCTAAAGGACTACCCGCATCACCAGGTGCCGCCAGTGGCCAAATTGTGTTCTCATCACATGAAGCAGAAGATTTAACAAATCGCGGTAAAAAAGTGATTCTAGTGAGGGTAGAAACTTCCCCGGATGATCTACCCGGTATGAATGCGGCTCAGGGTATTTTAACCGCTCGAGGTGGTATGACCTCTCACGCTGCGGTAGTAGCCCGTGGTATGGGCAAATGCTGTATCTCCGGTGCCGGTGCCTTGAGGATCAATTACGAAAAGCAGATCATGACCATTGGTGATGAAATATTCAGACCGGGGGACCTGTTATCATTGAATGGTACCACAGGCCTGGTCTACCAAGGAAAGCTGGACACCGTAGAGCCGGAATTAAGTGGTGACTTCGCTGATTTAATGGAAATGGCAAACAAGCATGCCCGGCTTCAGATTCACACCAATGCCGATACTCCTGAGGCGGCCGTATTGGCCCGCAAATTGGGAGCCACCGGCATAGGCTTATGCCGCACCGAACATATGTTCTTTGGCGACGATCGAATTACGGCCATGCGAGAGATGATCCTGGCCTTGGATGAGCAGGGCCGACAAAAAGCCTTGGACAAATTATTACCTATGCAGCAGGGTGATTTTGAAAAAATATTGGAAGCCATGCAAGGGTTAAAAGTTACCATTCGTTTATTGGATCCGCCTTTACATGAATTTATTCCTACCACACCCGGACTTCAGAAAAAAATGGCCGCCCGCATGGGCATCGGTTTAAAAGAAATCGCTAAAAAGGTAGAAAGCCTTAAAGAGATCAATCCCATGCTGGGCCACCGCGGATGTCGCTTGGGGAATACGTTTCCCGAAATCACCCGCATGCAAGTGAGAGCTGTGATACAGGCAGCCCTTAATCTCAAAGCAAAAGGTATAAAGTCCCATCCGGAAATTATGATTCCACTGGTAGGACATGTGAAAGAATTTATAATGCAAAAAGAAATTGCCCAAAAGGAGATGGAAAATGTCTTTAAGGAGCAACAAGATTCAATGGAGTGTCCCATTGGAACGATGATTGAAGTTCCTAGGGCCGCTTTGATAGCCCATGAAATTGCCAGAGAAGCTGAATTCTTTTCTTTCGGAACCAATGATCTTACTCAGATGACCTTTGGATTTTCCCGCGATGATATCGGTGGTTTTTTACCAATTTATTTGAGTAAGGGAATCTTAAATAAAGATCCCTTCGCAGTATTAGACCAGGAGGGAGTAGGTCAACTGGTACAAATGGCCTTAGACAAAGGAAGACATGTAAATCCCAATTTGTCAGTGGGTATCTGTGGTGAACATGGGGGTGAGCCCTCTTCCGTGGAGTTTTGCCATGAAATAGCAATGGATTACGTGTCCTGTTCACCCTACCGGGTACCAATAGCCAAGTTGGCGGCGGCTCAGGCGAATATTAAGTCTACTACTCGGTAGCCTATTTGTTATTTCGGATTGACCGCAAATCATCATAAAAAGTGATCAAAATCATAAAAATCATCTCAAATCAACCTTAATATTAATCAAGTACCAAGTCACCCATTATGAAAAATCCAAAAACAAGAAGTCTGGTTATTTTACTGACTACAGTTCTGTTCCTTATTTCTATGGGATTTAATGTATTTCAAGATAGTTGGACGGTACCGGCCAAATACAAAAAAATGGAAAATCCTGTTTCCTGGGACAATGAAGGTAAACTTATTGCCAAACAGTTGTACTCCAAGCACTGTAAGTCATGTCATGGAAAAACAGGTTTAGGTGATGGCCCAAAAGCCAAGGAGTTGGATACCTCTAGCGGCGACTTTTCAATAGCAGAATTTCATGCACAATCTGATGGAGAATTGTATTATAAGACCACATTCGGCAGGGATGATATGCCTGCATATGATAAAAAGATCTCCAGCGATGAGGATCGATGGTTGCTAGTACATTATATGAGAACCTTCAAAAAGTAAATAGCTTCTCAAACAATTGAAATAATTCAATCTCTCAGATATGCAGTAATATATAAACAAGCAAAGCCGTGAAAGTTCTACAGAAAATATTGGCCGTATTCACCGGGTGCTTCCTTCTAATTGGAGCTTGTACCCACGACAACCAGGAACTAGTCTTGACTAGTATCAAAACCATAACTTCCACACCTAATGCCATATCGCAAGGAGGCACTTTAACACTGAGTGTTACGGTGGATGCCGTGGGCAGCACCAGCTTTTTGTGGAATGCTGCCACCGGAGTTTTTAGTGATCCTCAAAACGACACCACTCAGTGGACCGCCCCGGATGTACCTGGGACCTATATTATTTCTGTGGTGGTAACAGATGATATAGGCAGTGAGGTAGGGTCCATCGAAGTACCTGTAGATGTGTACTTACCCACTGTTTCACCCTCTTTCGTGGGCATTAATAACTGTGCTCAATGCCATTCCGGGATCACCGATCAATGGAACGGCACTGACCATGCGGAAGCCTTGGCCACACTTGAAGGAATATTTCAAGAAAACAATTCCAGGTGTCTTGCCTGCCATACTGTAGGATATGACCCTGATATTGATAATGGTGGATATGATGAAGTACCAGTGGCCCGTCTAGCAAATGTATCATGCGAAAACTGCCATGGCCCAGGAAGTGAACATAACGGTGATCCCAGTGGCATAGCCATTTCATACGATGCTAATACTTGTGGAAGTTGCCATCAAGATGAACATCATCCCTATATCGAAGAATGGTCCATGTCTGAACACGCCACCTCCCTGGAATCTGCCGGTGGATTCGTTACTCAAAATGAAAGATGTATAAAATGTCATGTAAGTGAGGCCTTTGTAGCCTTCCTCAATACCGGTGAAACCCCGGCAATAGCCGACCTGCCTTCCATGAACCCCATCAATTGTCAAAGCTGTCACGATCCCCATTCTCATGAAGGTGAGGGGCAATTGAGGATCGCCTCCGTAGATCTGGTCTGCGGCGAATGCCATACCGCAGGTACGATTGAGGACCCGCAAGACCCGGGTACTCCACACCATTCCCAGTGGAATATGCTGCATGGTACGGATGGTCTGGAATATGATGGATTTGAATATCCTGACTCACCTCACTTCTTGGTGGTGGAAGGTAAATGTGCTTCTTGCCACGTGTCCATGGAGCCATTTGGTGGACAAGGATCTCCGGCTAAAACAGGGCACACCTTCGAACCGGAACTCCGAGCTTGTCTTACTTGTCATCCCAACGCCACTGACTTTGACATTAACGGTGTTCAAACCAGCATTACACTTTTGATTGAGGAACTCCGAGCCGAATTGGATGCTGCTGTGGACACGGAAACTGTAGCATACAAGCAAGCTCTATACAATCTTGAATTTGTAGAAGCTGATGCCAGTCATGGTGCTCACAACTATAAATATGCAAAAGCCTTGCTTGAGTCTTCCATAGCCAATTTTAATCCATAAGCCCTAGTGCCGTGAATACCAACAGTATTATCAAAGGGAAGTACTTCATTACTGTATTAGCCCTGTTTTTAGGTGCCTTGGTTCTGAACGGGTGCTACGAAGACATAGTGGTACCTGTACCCACTCCTGTAGTATCAGGAGAGGTAAGCTTTGCCCAGGACATTCAACCAATTTTCAATGCCAGCTGTAATGGCATCGGTTGTCATAATAATGGCGGTGTTGCTCCAATATTAACAAGCAACGCAGCTTATGGAGCCTTGATCAATGGCGGATACATTGATACCCAAAACCCCTCCAGCAGCGGACTGTATCAGTGGATGATAGGTAACGGAGATATAGATATGCCACCGAGTGGACCCATCGCATCAGCCAATGCTACGGTACTGGCCTGGATCCAGCAAGGAGCGTTAAACAACTAAACCCCCTGAAAATGACGATCGAATTAAAAAATCGCCTAAAAGTCATACTTTTTCTACTGGGAATTTTGATATGTTTTAGCCCTGCAGCACTAGCTCAGGATGAAGAAGTGGAGCAAGAACAACTGGCTAGGGCTGCCTTCGAAAGTGCTCAGCTGATTGATAATCATTCTTCCTATGTCTACGAAAAGGGTACGCTGGAGATGAACATTCAACATCGCTTCGGATTGGTAGACAATGGTATATCCGACGTTTTTGGCATTTTTGGGCCCTCTAATATTCGTCTGGGATTTGGGTATGCACCTATTAATAGACTAAACGTTGGCTTTGGATATACCAAGAATAAGCAATATTTAGATTTAAACGCAAAATATGCAATCCTTCAGCAAACCCGATCCGGAGGTGTACCCGTAAATGTAACCTATTACGGAAATATGGCTTTTGATCTGCGGGATGAAAACAATTTCATAAACTCCTCCGACCGCATCTCTTTTTTTCATCAGCTGATCATCAGCCGCCGTATCACTCCTAAATTTTCCGCCCAGATCGCCCCCAGCGTTTCTCATTTCAATGCTGTGGAAGGATACGTCACCAGGGAGGGAGAAGTAGAAGCGATCATGAACAACAATCATTATGCTATTCACCTGGGTGGAAGATACAAATTCAGTGGTCAGGGATCTCTTATTGCAGGATATGATCAGCCCATAACTGAACACCTGACCAACAATCCGCATCCAAACTTGAGCCTGGGCGTGGAACTGGCTACCAGCAGTCATGCTTTTCAAATCTTCTTTGCCAATTATAATGCCTTGGTACCACAGGAAAACAACATGTTCAACAGCCACAACTTCGAGGATGGTGATTTCCTCATCGGATTCAATATCACCAGATTGTGGTCATTTTAAACATGCTGAAGAATGAGCTCTAAATCAAATCGCAGAAAATTTTTGTTGAAAACCCTGAAGGCAGTGGTGCCCATTAGCATGGGCTCCGCCCAGGCATCAGCGGATACTCCACAAAAAATCAAGTTAATGACCTCCGACGGCCAAATTGTTGAAATGGATCAGGAGTTATTGGAGCAGGTAGCTCAAAAATCACCAGACAAAACCACCCGCAAAGAGATATTAAACTGGACCGAACAGGTGAAAACCAAATCCCAACCTCATGAATAAAAGCCGTAGAGAGTTCTTAAAAAAAGGAGCGGTGGCGGGAGCTATCACAACGGCCGGAGTATCTGCCTGGTTGAGAAAACAGGGAATAACAGAGACTGGTGAAAAAGTCAAACTTTTGGCCCAGGACGGAGAGTTGATCGAAGTGGATAAGGCCTTTCTAAAGCTTCACGCTCAAGCCAATTCAGAAGTACTGGCCAGGAATACCACGGGGAGAGAAGGGATCAAAGGCAAGAAATTCGTAATGGTAGTGGACCTGGGACGCTGCAAAAATGCCAGAAAATGTGTGATTGCTTGCCAAAAAATGCACTATCTGCCGGAAGACAAGGAATGGCTGAATATAAAGTTGATGAAAGATAATGATCAGTCAGCTCCTTACTGGTTCCCGAAAATGTGTTTTCATTGCGACAATCCCCCTTGTGTGAAGGTCTGTCCGGTGGACGCTACGTTTAAGCGAACAGATGGATTGGTTTTGATTGACAATGAACGATGTATCGGCTGCAAGTTCTGCATGGCTGCTTGTCCCTATTCCACCAGAGTATTCAATTGGGATGAGCCGGATTTGCCAGAAACAGTCAAGGAAATGACGTATTCCCCGGAAACCAGTGTACCCAGTCAACATGGCACAGTAGAAAAGTGTGACTTTTGTCCCGACATGGTGCGCAAGGGTAAGCTACCTGATTGCGTTACCGCCTGCCCTAACGGAGTATTCTATTTCGGCGATGAGATTGAAGATGCGGTTACTAACGGTGATGAAACAGTGCGACTTAGCGAACTTCTCAGAGACCGTGCCGGATACCGGTTTATGGAAGATTTGGGCACCAAACCGAGAGTTTATTATCTGCCTCCAGCAGACAGGATGTTTCCGGTGGAAAGAGGCTTTAAGGATCTTACAGAAGAACAGAAAGAACGATACAAAGATGTGAATCTTGATTAGCAACCCTGTATGAACTTCAAAGAAGTAACACAAAAACTACTAAAGGAATTAGCCCCTACCATTGAAAAGTTCACCTGGAAGGATTGGTTGTGGACGATCAGTCTGAGTTTGGTAATTCTATGGGGCATGTATGCACTCTATCTGCAAATAGTCAGGGGCCATGAAGTGACCGGGATGAGGGATCATGTAGTATGGGGTCTTTATATTGCCAATTTTATCTTCTTCATCGGGATCAGCTACGCCGGGGCTATTATATCCGGAATTCTTCATTTAATGAATATAGAATGGAGGAAACCCATTATAAGAATTGCCGAATTAATTACCGTGATAGCTACCATCATCGGGCCGCTTTATATCTTATTATGTGTGGGCAGGCTAGATCGATTGCATTACTTGTTCATTTATCCCAGACTGCAATCTCCAATAACTTGGGATGTCATAGCCATCCTCACCTACCTGGTAGGCAGTGTAATCTTCCTTTATCTGGCATTGATCAGAGACTTCTCCATCTTGAGTACCCAACAGCTGAATATCGGACTGAAAAGAAAGAGGATCTATCGCTTCTTATCTTTGGGATATAAAAATACTTCTGAACAGAAGGTCCTATTAAAGGTGTCTACCAATATTATGGCAATAATTATCATTCCTATCGCTATCGTGGTGCACTCTGTTTTGTCCTGGATATTCGGTATGACATTGAGACCGGGCTGGCATAGTACCATATTCGGACCCTATTTCGTTTTGGCAGCGGTCTATTCTGGAACGGGGGTTATGATTTTAGCCATGTATTTTTTTAGAAGACTTTATGGGCTGCAACGGTATATTACCAAAAAGCATTTTGTGTATCTGGGTTACATAATGATCATGCTGGGAGCTGGGTATGGATATTTTACATTTTCCGAATACTTGACTGATTGGTATTCGTCGGAAAAATGGAGTGCCGAGTTAATTGATAAATTGTTCAATTGGCAAGAATATGGTGGTCTATTCTTTTTCGCAAACGTAGCAGGTATACTTTTGCCATTTATCGTCATTGGGATTCCTAAACTCAGGACCATTGAAAGTATTACCCTGGTATCTGCTCTCATGGTGTTGGCCATGTGGGTTAAAAGATATTTAATCGTAGTACCCACCTTGGAAACCACCTTGATTCCCATGCAAGAAACCCGACCTGAATATATTCATTATACAGCAACCTGGGTGGAATGGGCTCTTACATTTGCAGGAATAGCCGCATTCATACTGATGTTCAAACTGGCTTCAAAATTTATCCCAATTATCCCTATTTGGGAAACTTCAGAGAGTATCAAAAAGAAAACCACCGCTATAGATACAAATGTTGACCTTAAAAGTGTAACTCATGCTTAATCTGTTAAAAACATCTGTGCTGATGGCTTTCGCCACTGTGATGAGTTTTACGGGATATGCACAAGTCGCCGCTGAGGTCTCTTTGACCTATAACAAGCTTAAAGACAACAGCGTGCTGCTTAGGGGGGTACTTACCGATGCCCAAGAATCGGAACCCCTGGCAAATATTGAGTTGGGATTTTATTCAATACAAGATACCATCAGCACTTCCCTGGGGAAAGCCATTAGCAATGAGGAGGGTGTAGCGGTATTACAGGGGTTATCGTTTGAATCCCTGCTTCAAGATCAGGATCATACCTTCATCATAGCCGTTGAAGTATTGGACGAAAACTATCAATTGACCTCCAGGGAGTTTGCCTATTCCGAGGTGAATATGCAGTTGTCCTTTGACGAAATTGATTCCGTGAAGCAAATCGTAGTCACTATATCCACCTGGGATGAATTGGGCAATCTGGTACCCCTGGAGGAAGCGGATGCCTATCTGTATGTGCCCAGGATGTTCAGTTTACTGCCGATTGGGGATATATACACAGATGAGGAGGGTCAGGGAATGCTCGAATTTCCCACTGATCTGCCCGGCGACCTTAATGGCGGACTGGAAATTATTGCACAAATAGAAGATCACGATGAATTTGGCAACGTCGCGGTGTCTGAAAGTGTGAATTGGGGAGCTCCTGTTACTTATGAAACCAGCAAGTTGCCCAGGGCGTTGTGGAGTCCGGATGCCCCGCTCTGGATGTGGATCACCTTTATTGTTTTAATGGTGGGCGTTTGGTTTCATTACGGTTGGGTACTGATCAATCTGCGCCGGATAAAATACCACTCTTCAGATTCAGATCTCATTAATTACGAAGATTAAGGCCCTATGGATCCATTGAAGATTGAACGTTCCAAAAAAATCCCTTCCTCGCAACCCTCTGGGAAAACGGTGGTGATGAAACAACACAAAGCTTCAAATCAATGGGCGGCCATTCTTCGAAGAATCACGAATGCATTCTTTTCCACCAGCGCCGCGGGTCTCTATATTGTGATCTTTGCAGCAGCAATTGGAGCAGCCACATTTGTAGAGAATGACTTTGGAACCAGTTCAGCCCAAAAACTGATCTATAAATCATGGTGGTTCGAATTGATATTGGTCCTATTCGGAATATCCTTGCTGGCGAACATACGCAGATTTCGAATGATAAAGCAAGAAAAGTGGGCCACACTTACTTTCCATGCGGCCATGATCATTATTTTGTTTGGAGCTGGAGTTACCCGGTACTTCGGCAGCGAAGGGATCATGCATATCCGGGAAGGCAGTACTGCCAGCACATTTTTATCGGCAGAGACCTATCTTCAATTCCAGGCCATCAACAACGACCAAAAATATGTGTTTGAGGAACCTGTGCTGTTTGCCACTTTGGGTGATAACCATTGGAAAAGGTCTTACCTCATAGGAGATCAAGAGATCAATATTGAAGTTTTGGATTTTATTCCTAACCCCACCGAAGAATTGATGGACCACGAAAGCGGTATACCAGTATTGAAATTGGTAATGGCAGGAGGCAATGGGCGGCAAGAACATTTTGTGAGATTTGGGGACCATAAGAATATCCAGGGCACCCTGTTCAATTTCAGCGATCATCAACTTGCTTCAGCCTTTAACATCAAATTAGAAAACGGTCAGCTGTATTTTCTGACGGACAGAACGTATTCGCAGATGCAAATGGCCTCACAAAAAAGAGATACCTTAGAAGCCGGAGTTTATCACCCCCTGGTCCTAAGAAGCCTGTATTCCTCAGGAAACCAGAGTTTTGTTGTAGGTGACTATAAGGCCAGTGCCCGGGTAGAAATTGTATCATCTGCCGATAAAATGGAAAGCAATAGCCTGGCAGGACTTAAAATGAGGATCAGTAATAAGCAACAAAGCCAAGAGTTCCTGGTTTACGGAGGCCCGGGAGTAACGGCAAAACCCCGGGTGGCTCACCTGGGTAATACCCGCTTTGCTGTAACTTACGGAGCTAAAAGCGTAGTCCTTCCCTTTTCCATTAAACTTAAAGACTTTATTATGGAGCGTTACCCGGGGACAAATAGCGCCTCCTCCTATGCCAGTGAGGTCACTTTGCTAGTGCCTCAGAAAGGGATTGACCAGGATCACAGAATCTATATGAACAACATATTGAACTACGGTGGTTACCGGTTCTTCCAGAGCTCCTACGACACTGATGAATTGGGCACTTATCTAAGCGTAAATCAAGATCGCTGGGGAACCTGGATATCCTATATCGGATATGCCTTGCTTACCTTAGGCATGCTCCTGACCATGTTCGACAGTAACACCCGTTTCCGGCAATTAACCGGTATGATAAAAAAATTTCGGAAAACTGATAAGGTGATACTCGCGGCCATTGCAGGCCTGTTGCTGATGGCATCTCCCCAAACCGCGGGAGCTACTCAGGATGACGGACTCGGTATCAAGGAGGTAAATATCCAACACGCTGAACAATTCGGACGCCTGGTGATGCAGGACCATATGGGCCGCCTAAAGCCTATGAATACCTTTGCCAATGAATTGCTAAGAAAGATTTCCAGGGAGGAGGAAATAAACGGACTCAACTCTGAACAGGTAATACTCGGAATGGCCGCCCACCCCCAGGATTGGTACGGAGTCCCATTGATCAAAGTCGGAAAACATCCGGAGATTCAAAATATATTGAAGAGCCGGAAGGAGAGAGTGGCATTTCGGGATTTTTTCGAAGTAAATGGAGCCTACAAATTGCACAACGCAGTAAAGGAAGCATACAATACTCCTCAGAAGGACCGGGGTTCCCTGGAGAAAGAGATGTTAAAACTTGATGAGCGGGTGAATATCTGCAATATGATCTTTAGCGGTCAGTTTATGAAGATGTTCCCTATCCCCAACGATAAAAATAATACCTGGCAATCCCCGGCGGATGTGCACCTGGATCATCAGGGCCACAACCATGAGGTACACCCAGAGGACTCTTATGCCCTGGAATTCTATGCTCAATATCTAGAGGCCATTCAAAATGCTTTGGCTGACAACGACTGGGCACCTGCCAATAAATTACTGGACGAACTAGGTCAGTATCAACAATCAAGAGGTGGCCGTGTTTTGCCTCCGGACAACAAAATAAAAGCGGAGTTACTTCTGAATAAAATTGATCCCTTTAACCGATTGGGCAAGATCTACGGCCTCCTGGGTATTGTCTTTTTAATTTTGTTGTTCACCTCGGTTTTTAAGCCCTCTCTTAAATTGACCCGACCTTTTCAACTAACCATGGTGTTGTTGATTGCTTCCTTTGCTCTGTACACATTTGGTCTGGGACTTAGATGGTATGTATCCGGTCGGGCGCCTTGGAGCAACGGGTATGAATCTATGATCTATATCGGATTTACCACCTTACTGGCGGGTCTGATCTTTTCTAGGAAGTCAATGGGTGGCTTGGCCGCTTGCTGTATACTGGCCTCCACCATATTGATGGTCGCGGGACTTAGCTGGCTGGACCCGGAGATTACACCGCTGGTACCGGTTTTAAAATCTTATTGGCTTACCATCCATGTCTCACTGGTGGCGGGGAGCTATGGATTTCTAATGCTAGGAGCTATCATTGGAGTGGTAAATTTGATCCTTATGATATTTGCTAACTCCGTTAATGGCAAAAACACCTTCCGTATTATCAAGGAAATGACCTATCTCAGTGAGATCACCCTGATCAGTGGTTTATTTATGATCAGCATAGGCACCTATCTTGGAGGAGTATGGGCTAATGAATCCTGGGGCCGTTACTGGGGCTGGGATGCCAAAGAGACTTGGGCCTTAGTAACCATCCTGGTGTATGCTTTCATTCTGCACATGCGATTCATTCCGGGCTTCAGGGGATTGTATGCCTTTAATGTTGCATCCCTAATTGGCTGGGCTTCCGTGATGATGACCTATTTTGGGGTCAATTATTATCTTTCCGGATTACATTCTTATGCTGCCGGCGATCCGGTGCCCATTCCTCCCTTTGTTTATTACACGGTTTTTACCCTGATTGCCATCAGCCTGCTGGCCTATTGGAGGCATTTGGTTTATCACAGAACCCAGAAGTTGGCAATTGGTTAGCATGAATTCACGCTATTTCAATACTGCCCCCTCCAAAATAATATCATAGTGATAACCAGCTCCAAAGTCCTTATCTAAGGCTATGATGCCTTCCAGGGTTACTACCGAACCCACGGAGATATCCTCGGCAGTAGTAACGGTCAGTTCCATGTCCCCAGAGCCGTCTTGAATGTGCACCCAATTACGGTTCATGATCATGGGGTTCACCTTGACACAGGTCCCTCTCACCTTTATTCTTTTCCCTTCGTACTGATGAGGGTCTGCGTAGAGGTTAGAAAGTTTGACTTCCGCAGCTGCTGCCTCAGAACCCGGTTCAGCAGGTTTCACAGCCGGTGAACCACTATCATCCAGCAACACCACCTCCGAGACCAGGATGATGGTTTCAAAAACCCTATCGAATTCCTTACTGTGAAAATTGTGAGTACGCAACCCGCCCCTATAGTAGTATACCTCCCCTACTGCCGCCTCTCTCCGGGGTACCGCAATCCAAAAGCTATCTTGATTCTCGGTTACCTGCATATACGTGTATCTTTCCGTATGCAGGAATTCCTTAACCTGGACCCTATGCTCCTGCGGGGCGCCGGCAGTGCTGGCTTTGCTTTCCTCCGGCATAGGGCTTTCAAACGAACCAACCGCGCCATCGGCAGCTAGGGGTTCGCCCTCAATCACCTTTGGTTTGGAATTACAGGATACCAAACCGAAAACCAAAACTGGTATCAGAAGTATCTTTATGTTAGGAATATTCATGTTGTTGCAGTTGATTTTATAAAAGAGCTCCGGAAAAGTTAATGAACCAAATGGGTTTTGAGAAAGGTTATGGAATCTATTTTAATAGAAGGTAAGGCTTAAATCTAGCAAGATCTCTGAGGCATCCAAGGTCCAAATCAAGGCGCTGAGGGCTTACACCATCTCATTTCATCACTCACACAAAAAATGCCAACTGTTTTTATAGCTCGCTCTAAAAAGTATTCTGGTGCTTTGATTCTCTAGTGAACCCGGAGAGATTCGAACTCCCAACCTCCTGATCCGTAGTCAGGTGCACTATCCAGTTATGCTACGGGTCCAATAATTTGTACAGGAATTCTCTACCTATTCCTGACTTTAAGTATTTCTCTCGCTTCCTTGCTTCCTTCCTAGATGGCAATGCCTCCTGGTAAACCAATCTCCAAGGTCTATATGGCCTGGTTGATTTGTTTCTTCCGTAATTGTGATCCTTTAAGCGACTTTCAGGATCCTTACTTATTCCAATATACCTACTCTGATTGGAATCGCTATAAATCACGTAAACATAATACTTCATCACCCTGAATATCGTCAGGTGCACCCTGCCTGCCGGCAGGCAGGTATCCAGTTATGCTACGGGTCCAATATTCCAATATTTCTTAACTTTTAGTCCTGGTTCCACAAGGCCTTTTACCCGGTGTTAAAAAATGTTAATCAGGGCTGCAAATGTAAATAATAAATTAGCTTTATGAAAAAAGAAACACTAATTATAACGCATAAATAGTATCTTTGCCCGCATAATTTTCAAAGAACAGTTTTCATGAGATTATTGACCACTGCTTTAGGTTTACTGATGAGCGCCTCTCTATGGGCTCAAAGCCCATCGCCGGACCTGCCGGGGGCTTTGAGAGTACAAATAGGATCGAACTACCTGGTGGATGAACCGTCCAATATGGGATTAGGATTGTGGGGCTCTAAAACCTTTAATGCCCATTACTTGTACGCTTTGAGATTAGGCGAATCCCGGGTCTCCTTCCATCCGGGTTTCGGTATCAGCACCGACAAACTGTCGTTCGATGATGATTTCACCTTGCAACGCAACGGAAATACTGTGGAGTTGGTACCCTTGGAATTTGCGGAGTTTGGAGAGGTAAAGAAAACAAAGTTGGCTACCACTTACTTTGAAGTGCCACTGGAATTTCGCTTTCACTTAAACAAAGATGACTTTAAGAGTAGCGTGAAAATCGGTGTAGGCGGAAAAATTGGGGTATTAATGAGTAGTCATACCAAGGTGAAATACGAACTCGACGGTGAGACCAACACTATGAAACTAAAGGACAGTTTCGAATTAAACCGCTTCCGATATGGCGCACAGGTCAATGTAGGAGTAGCTGGTATCAGTCTTTATTATTATTGGGGTCTTAACAAGCTGTTTAAAAGCGGTAAGGGCCCGGAGGGTACTGATGCTACCCAAAATCAATTCGGGATTGCCTTTAATTTATTCTAACTGACTTTTCTAACTGCCTCTAAACTGCGGAGAACGCTTTTCTGAGAAAGCCGCTACCCCTTCCTTATGATCCTTGGTAGCTCCTGCCTGGTCCTGATAATGAGCTTCGAATTGTAATACTTCTTTTAGGCTAGATCCATAGGATTTATTTAGCATCCGTTTCATCATGCCAATAGCCTTGGTGGGTGCTTGGGCGTAGTAATCGGTGTACTGCTTTACCAATTGGTCCAGTTCCTCCAGCGGGGCTACGGCATTGACCATCCCCCAGTCCAGCGCTTGGCTGGCGGTGACCTTGCTGCCCATGGTACTGATTTCAAAGGCCCGGTTATAACCTATAACCCGCGGTAGAAAATAGCTGGAACCTGAGTCCAATACCAGCCCGATATTAACAAACACCTCGATCAGGATGGCTTCCTCAGCAGCTAAAATGATGTCGCAGGCCAAAGCCAGGGAACATCCCGCTCCCGCGGCCACTCCATTGAGACGACAAATAACCGGTTTGGGGATCTTGCGCAAGGATTTGATAATGGGATTGTAGCGTTTATGCAGACTTTCGGAAAAAGGACGGCCTTCATGAGCTGCGTGGTCTTTAAGGTCTTGCCCGGAGCTAAAGGCTTTGCCAGATCCGGTTATGACGATCACCCTTACTTCTTTGTCCTTCTTAGCTGCTTTTAAAGCTCCCTGCAGCTCATAGGTGAGTCCGTCGTTAAAGGCATTGTAGACTTCGGGGCGATTCATGGTGATGGTAGCTATTCCATGCTCATGGACGGCAGTTAGATATTGATATTTGCTCATATTAAAAGTACCAGTAAGAAACTACAAAGCTAATAATAAAACCGGTTAACGACCCCCAACCCACCTGCCTGGGGGTGTGCGCATTAAGGTAAAGGCGCGATGACATCACAAATCCCCCTGCTATGATACTCATAGCCAATGGTACTAGTAATGAGGTCTCTGCCCTTACCAGTAACGCTGACATTAAAAACCCCACCAGGCTGCTAATAGCCACGCTGTGCACGCTAATTTTCCAAAATAGCGTAACCATAGACACCACCAGGCTAGTGAAGGCCACGGTCATCATGGCTATAATGAAGAAACTTTCCCAGCCCAGTTGCCCACTTAGCATCACACAAACAGCTACATAGAAGATGGTTATCATAAAGAAGGGTATTACCCGTTCGGTACGCTCCGACAAGTTGAAATTCTGTATCAGCGAATTGCGACGTACCTCCTGTAATTGCCCACGCATGGAAAACAAAGCCCGCTGCTGACTGATCCCTAATGTCCGCCGAGCATTCCACAGCCTGGCCCTTAGCAATAAATAAGGGAAGCGCATTACCACAATGGTAACTAAAGGAATGATCCCCGTCAAAATAAAAACCAAAACCAGGAACTGCGGCATGGATTCCTGTGGAATGGCAGTAGCCAGGGATGGGGTAAACTTAAAAATTACTGCAAAGAGATAAGTGGGGACCCAAAGCGGATGCAACACCAGAGAAATGAAATGGGCCAACTTAGCTAACACTATAATTCTTTTCTTAGTCGAGCTACCGGAATACCCAGTTGCTCCCGGTATTTAGCCACCGTACGGCGGGCTATTTTATAACCCCTTTCTTTCAATGATTTCTCCAGTTTATCGTCCGATAAGGGTTTTCTCTTGTCCTCTTCCTCGATAAGTGTTTTCAATATGTGCTTTACTTCACGGCTACTGACATCCTCACCGGATTCCGTAGAAATACCTTCCGAAAAGAAGTACTTGAGTGGATAGACTCCGAATTCAGTTTGAACGCTCTTACTGTTGGCGACTCGTGAAACTGTGGAGATGTCCATGTTGATCTTGGCGGCAATATCTTTGAGGATCATAGGCCTCAATTTGCTCTCATCCCCTTCCAAAAAAAAGTCGTACTGAAAATCCAGGATGGCACTCATGGTATTTAGCAAGGTCTGCTGGCGCTGCTTAATGGCATCTATAAACCATTTGGCGGCATCCAGCTTTTGCTTTACAAAGGAAACGGTCTCTTTCAGCTTTTTGTCCTTCTTATCGCTCTTACTATAGCTGTCCATCATTTCGGAATAAGATCTACTGACCCTCAGTTCCGGGGCGTTTCTGGAGTTCAGTGTTACAATAAGGTTACCATCGTCATTCTCGATCATAAAGTCCGGGATGCGGTATTGGGTCTTTACCAACCCGGTGGAAACACTCCCCGGTTTAGGGTTCAACTTCGTGATTGTAGTTATAGCTTCTTTTAGTTGTTCTTCTGACTCCAGATCTAGTTTCTTGATGATCTTCTGATAATGCTTCTTGGTGAATTCATTAAAACAATGATCAAGAATATCTTTGGCGATCTTTATATCCTCTGATTGTTCGTCCTTGCGCTCCAGTTGCAGGGTGAGACACTCTTGTAGGTTACGAGCAGCAATACCCGGAGGATCAAACCCCTGAATCTTTGAAAGTATCTCCTCCAGCTCTTCTACATCGGATTCAATGTTTTGCGAGAAGGCCAGGTCATTAATAATGGCTTCTAACTCTCGGCGGATGTAACCGTCGGTCTCAATGCTTCCGATTAGTTGTTTCCCGATTAGCTCCTGTCGCTCATCCAGTCCCAGAAACCCTAACTGTGAGATAAGCTGATCATTGAGCGTAGTAGCCATGGGTATAGGAAGGTCTCTATCCTCCTCCCCGTAATTACCATCGCCCTGCATTTTATAGCCGCTGAAGTCGTCATCACGTAAGTAATCTTCTACATTGACATCGTCCTCCGGTTCGGCAACCGGCTCCTCTTCCTGGGTACTATCTGCTTCCTCCCGCTCCTCGGCACCTTCCTCCAATGCGGGATTGACCTCCAACTCCTCTTCAATCCGGTTTTCTAATTCTGCGGTGGGTATTTGCAAAAGTTTGATGAACTGGATCTGCTGGGGCGAGAGCTTCTGATTTAAACTTTGAGTTAAACCAAGCTTTTGCATTCCAAATAACTGCTTATAGACCTGTCCTGTTTAATGGGGCAAATTTATTATAATTCTTCGTTTCTTTGTTAAAAGAGCAAAATTATAGTTGATTTGCACACGTTTTTTCACCATAATAACGGCTTCCTTTGCAATATAGTTTGAAGTCCTAAATTTGGTGACAAAAAGTAAGTATTTAAGTATTTTTCAACAAATTCTATACACCTGTGTCGGGCTATAAAACTTACAGAATCGCTGAACTTATTGCAGGAGATCAAGCCGATATTCCTGTGAAGGTAAAGGGTTGGGTTAGGAATAAAAGGGAAAGTAAAAACGTAATCTTTATTTCCCTGAATGACGGTTCTACCATCAAGAACCTACAAATAGTCGCGGACCCTCAGATCTTTGCCGAGCACCTCACCCGTTTAATCAATACGGGATGCAGTTTAGCGGTAAGCGGGAACCTTCAAGCTTCCCAAGGCCAGGGGCAAACTGTCGAGCTGCAGGCTGAAGAGATCAAGTTACTAGGAGAGGCGGACCCGGAAATGTACCCACTGCAACCAAAAAAACACTCCTTGGAGTTTCTTCGGGAAATCGCTCATTTGCGACCCCGTAGTCAAACTTTCGGTGCAGTATTTCGCGTTCGCCACGCCATGATCTATGCTGTGCATACTTTCTTTCACGAAAGAGGATTTTACAATATACATACTCCCATCATTACAGGCTCTGATGCAGAAGGGGCCGGGGAGATGTTCCGGGTTACTACTCTGGACGCCCAACACCCACCCCTTACCGAACAGAGTGAAGTGGATCACAGTCAGGATTTCTTTGGTCGGGAAACCAACTTGACGGTCTCCGGTCAATTGGAGGCGGAGGTGGCAGCCCAAGCCCTGGGACTGGTTTACACCTTTGGTCCCACTTTTCGGGCAGAGAACTCCAATACCTCCAGACATCTGGCAGAGTTTTGGATGATCGAACCTGAAATGGCTTTCTACGATCTTAATGACAATATGGACCTGGCAGAGGATTTTCTGAAATACTTGACCAGCTACGCCTTAGAACACTGTCAGGAGGATCTGGCCTTTCTAGATAAAAGAAACCAAGAAGAAGAAAATCAGAAGCCCCAGCATCTGCGCCAAGAAATGACCTTGATTGAGCGTCTGCAATTTGTCAGTGACAATAAATTTGAAAGGGTTACGTATACGGAAGCTATTGAGATCCTGAGAAATTCTAAACCCAATAAAAAGAAGAAATTTCAATATCTGATTGAAGGTTGGGGCACTGATTTGCAATCCGAACATGAACGCTACCTGGTCGAGAAACACTTTAAAAAACCGGTCATCCTTTTTGATTATCCCAAGGAGATAAAATCATTCTACATGCGAATGAACGAGGACGGCAAAACGGTAGCAGCCATGGATGTGCTGTTTCCCGGTATTGGTGAAGTGATTGGCGGATCGCAACGTGAAGAACGCCTGCAGCAGCTTCAAGACCGTATGAAGGAGATGAATGTACCAGAGCAAGAATTGTGGTGGTACCTGGAATTGAGAAAATTCGGAACCGTACCCCATAGTGGTTTCGGATTGGGTTTTGAACGGCTGGTACAATTCATTACTGGCATGACCAACATTCGTGACGTAATACCGTTTCCCAGAACACCAGGGAATGCGGATTTTTAATTACAAGAACTTGTAGTTCGACCTTGACGGAACCAGGTTTCACTATAACTGCTAAAGTTCATTCTGAAGATTTTTTGTTTATCTCAACTACTGATACCCGAAAACACTAAATTATAAATGGGCGGGCGGGGGGTACCCCTGGTGCAATTCCCAGCGAGCTGGCAGCTAAATTTACTACTAAAACCTTCTTTCAATCGGGTTGGTGGCATCTCCCTACTACCACCTCTCTGATTCATTCTCAATAAAAAAACCCGACCATCAGGTCAGGCTTTCAATTCCTTTTTTGGTATTTGCCGACTGGTTTACCGCTTGCCGAACTTGAAGATCTGCCGGTAGCGGCTGTAGGGGTCTTTAACGATCAACATATAGTAGCCGGAGTGCAGATCACCTACCGGAACCCTGTATTTGTTCTTGTTGAGTTTTTCCGGGGCCACTCTAATGACATTTCCAATAATATCATAAACCTCAAACTCAATCTGTACCAGATTGTCGTCTTTAATATCAATATTAAGGAAATCGACGGCTGGATTGGGGTAAAACTCAATGGCCTTTTCCAAGTTCACCTTGGAGAGGTCATTATTTTCTCCCACATACCCATCATTATCAGAAGTTTGTGCAAAACTTCCGATTACTGTAAAAACTAGTATGGAAAATAAGAGTAAAAGTTTTTCCCTCATAGAAATTAATATAACAAAAAATGAGCCAATTACCTGCGTTATTGCAAGTTTTCCTTATAGTCAAATACGGAAAAATTCAATTGCAGGTTGGTTTTATCCATAACAAAAGTAAGAAATAATAATTCAAGTTTTTTTTCGTTGAGGTTAAATTTTGTTAAAAAACTTACAAGAGTAGGCCTAATTTCTTAAAAGCCGAGCCTATTTGCCGTGTGATATCCCCAGCAATCATGGAAATCTCCCCTACCTCTTCAGCAGCTAGATCGCCGGCAAAACCGTGGACAAATACTCCTACCAAAGCGGCTATGCGCGGATTGCCTGATCGAGCTAGCAATCCGGTGATCATGCCCGTCAGCACATCTCCACTGCCGGCTGTACCCATTCCCGGATTACCGGTGGTGTTAAAGAACACCTCCCCTTCCGGAAAGGTGATGGTAGTATGAGCTCCCTTGAATACTACGATCAAATTAACATCGGCCGATAGCTGCTTTTGTAGTTTCAATCGTTCAAAATCATTAACCCAACTGCCGGCTAGTCGCTCGAACTCTTTGGGATGAGGAGTCAAAATTGAACCCGCTGGTATGATCTGCAGAAGCTCTCGATGCTCACTTATAATGTTAATAGCATCGGCATCAACTACCAAAGGTTTGTTTACTTCTTGAAACAGATCTTTCAGGGCTTTGACAGTGACTTTATCGGTACCCAAGCCCGGACCTATACCGGCACAAGCAAAATTGGGGGACCAGGGGACGTGCGAACATAAGGAATCGTGCTCGTCCAGCTGAATCATGGCCTCAGGCAGGGCGGTTTGAAGAATCAGGTAACCACAGGCGGGAAGATGCACGGTTAGCAGCCCTAGGCCGCAGCGCATCGCCGCCCGTGCCGCCAATAAGGTTGCTCCGATTTTTCCTTTGCTTCCACTTACCAATAGCGCATGACCAAAGGTACCTTTGTGGGCAAACTTGTTTCTAGGCTGGCGGAAGGGCTGAAGCATGGAGGCTTCCAATGTATAGTGATCAGTAGAGACTTGTTCCAGGAATTCCGGTGACAAGCCTATATCCAACACCAACCAATTCCCCACATACTTGTTGTTCTCGGGCAGCAAGAAAGCCAGTTTGGGGTTTTGAAAGGTCAATGTATGTGCAGCACACACCACTGCGGAGTAATTACTTGTCGGCTGATCGGCAAATAAACCAGACGGCATGTCTACGGCCACAATCTCCGCTTGAGATTCATTCATACGTAAAATGACCTCAGCGGCCAAGCCGGTAACCTCCCTATTGAGCCCCGACCCGAAAATGGCATCAATTAACACCTGATGAGTGTCAATTTCCGGAAAATCGGCCATGTCCCTGATCACAATAATATCACCGATCTGAGACCATCTGTGGCGGTTGACTCTAAAATCTTCGGACCCTTCAAATCCCATATCCAGTACCCAAACTTGGACTTCAAAGTTTCGTTCATGCAGCAATCTGGCGATAACCATTCCGTCTCCGGCATTGTTCCCACCCCCGCATACCACTCTAATATGAGTCTTGATAATAGGTAGCTTTACGAAAGCCTCAACAAAAGCTTCGGAAGCTCGCTCCATAAGATCTATGGAGGCGATAGGTTGGTGTTTTATGGTATAGGCGTCCGCGGCCCTGATTTGATCGACACTCAGGATCTTCATACCCCAAGCTACAAAAATAGCCCTTAGAAATCCAGAGAGTCCAGGTGACGAAAATGCCCGTTCATTTTAATGCGCTGCCTAATCTCCTCAGCTTCTGATAACCTGGGAAGTAGCGATCTCAAGTGGGCCACCACAAAATCTACTCGTTCACTCTCTTTGCTGATTTGAATCAACTGGTATTCTTGTTCCAAGGATAAACCCACCTTATGAGCAAAGGTAAATACCGGGGTATCTTCATCATAGACCATTTCATCGGATAACTGAATTTGGTGATATAACCGGTTCATCAGCTTGATCATCTCAAATTTTGCAGGTACCACGTCCCAGATGTTTTCCAAAGCCTCCACCTGACCTCCTGCATATTGTTTTTCAGGCCAGGGGTTGTCAAATTGTTCAACCTTAAAGATCTTATGACCCAAGGTCTTTATGTCCATACGCCCGTCCTCATAGGTCTTGAAAATTTCCACGATTTCCATTTCCGTCCCGTATTCAATGCGGGCTTTCACATAGGCGGGAATACCAAACCGCTTATTGCCTTCCATGGTGTCTTTTATCAACTGCTTATAGCGAGGCTCAAAAATGTGAAGGTTCAGTCTTTCTTCTGGAAAGGCCACCAGGTTCAATGGAAACAAGGGAAGAAAATAACTCATATCAATATAAACTGGTAGCCGGTTTTTAGGTTTCCTTTTAAGTAGGATAAATTCATACTGGTAAAATGCTTAACGGGAAATTGAATTATTTTTTCTAATATAGGTAACCTTTTTACAACCAATGCAATCAACCAGTGGCTGATAATTATACCGATCCGGATATTGTAAAGGGTATTAAGGCTAGAGACCGAAAGGTACTGGCCTTCCTTTATGAGAAATACTTTCCCATGATCCTGGATTTCACTAAAAAGAACTCAGGAAATGAGGATGACGCCAGAGATCTCTTTCAAGAAGGACTGGTAGTGGTATTTGAAAAGGCCATTAATGAAAATTTGGAATTAAGCAGCTCTTTCAGAACCTACTTTTATGCCGTTTGCAGGAACAAATGGCTGATGGTTCTAAGAAAAAGACGCGGTGGACCCCAAATGGTAGTAGATACTCAGCAAGTTGCCGACCGGGTTCCGGAGGCTGCCAAGGATTGGCAAAAACATGAACAATTTGAAGTTTACCGGAAGCATTTCAAACAACTTTCTGAGGATTGTCAAAGAGTGTTGAATTTGTTTCTTAAAGGGCACTCTTTGAGAGAAATAGGCGAAGTCATGGGTTTTACAGAAAAATACGCTAAGAAAAGAAAATTCACCTGTCAAAAACAGCTGATAGTCGCCATTGAACAAGACACATTATACCACGAATTAAAGTATTGAAAGAGGTGGAACAGGACATTGAATTATTAGAAAGATATTTGAATGGAGATCTCCATTCTAATGAAAAAAAGGAGGTGGAAGAACGCTTACAATCGGATCCGACATTTGCAGATCGCATGAAAATTCTTCAAGATAGTAAAGCGGCCATCCTAAATCCGGTTGACGATTTTCGCAACGAGCTGCGACAAGTAATTAACGAACAACAGGATGGGCCTATTATGGTTGAGGAAAAACGCCCTTTTAATTGGCGATATGGAATAGCCGCGGCACTATTTGCCATCGCCTTAACCTTTGCCGCTTACTTAGTTATGCTAAAATCTCCCTCTGCCGATACCCTATATGCAGACAACTTTAACATACCCCCGGAAAATATCACAGTACGCGACCAACCTGGTGATGATCTACTCAGTGAAGCTCTTGAGGCCTACAATCAGGACAATTACCAAGAAGCCTTGGGTCTTTTTCAGCAATTCCTGCAGGAAGATCCACAGCACCAGGGTGTAATGTTTTACAGTGGCATTTGCCAGCTGGTTTTGGATCAGAACGAACAAGCTTTGGTTACCTTCCAAAATATCAGTGAGCGGCAGACGGGCGAATACCGTACCGCTGCACAGTGGTATTTGGGACTAACCTACTTGAAATTAGACCATCTGGATCAAGCCAAAGCTACATTAGGAGACCTTCATCGGGCTGATAACGGCAACTACTCGAGAGATGCCGGAATATTACTGGAGAAAATAAAATAGTATGTGGGGCGGTAATTTGAAATATTGCATCCTCATGGGGTTTTGTATATGGGCAACCCCATCTCTATGGGCCCAAACTCCTACTGTTGAGAAAACCTTCCTAAAAAAAGCGGCGGACTTCCGTCAACACTCTAAATACGACAGTGCCCTGTTCTACTATGAAAAAGCAATGGACCGGGCAACGGCTGAACAGAACAACAAAGAGAAAGTTCAGGCCTTGAACGGACTTGGCCTGGTGTACATAGATCTCTCTAAGTATACCCAAGCTCAATCTTACCTTAATGAGTCTATCAAAATCGGTGAAACCCACTTATCTGATCATGATTCCGATATAGGCGAGGCTTATGGGCGCCTGGCTTACAGCTACTCACAGGAAGGCAAAATCGAGCAGGCTATCGAAAATTATCTGATATCACTGAGGATCTTCCAAAATGGTGTAGGAGAAATTAGTCAATTGGCAGCAAACACCTATTCCAACCTGGGTGCGGCTTACTATTTGCTGGGTAAACAATCTCAAAAAGCCATTGAAAATCTGCAAAAAAGTATTGAGATCAACCATAAACTGGGAGGAAAGGAAAGTTTGGAAATGGCCCGCGCCTACAACGATCTGGCCAACGTATATTTCGACCTGGAAGATCATGAACAAGCCATCGATTACCATCGGCTGAGTCTGCAGATCAAACAAAAAATCATGGATCCAATGCACCCGTCGCTCGGGGTAAGCAACTTTAATCTGGCCCGTTCATTTTTTGCTCTTGGCGATTATCAAAGAGCAGCCGATCACTACTTGAATACTTTAGAGATCGACATAGCCACTTTTGGTGAAGAACATCGTTGGGTGGGAGAGGACTATTACAGTATTGCAGATTGCTACAATGTACAGGGAAACCACCTGGTGGCCCTGAAGTATGCCCAAAGGGCCTCTGACATTATGCAGCTGACCTATGGAGCAGATAATCACCGTACCGCTACCACTTATAATACCTTAGGGCAGGTGTATCTCAATCTTGATAACTATGAACAAGCCATCATCCATTTTCAAAAAGCCCTGGGGGCATTTGATAAAAATCCTATAGATACTCGTGACATCCCCCATGGTAAAGCCTTGGCGCAATCCCAGATGGGGATCTTGAGCTCTTTACAGGGTGACTACCAACGCAGTATTGAGCATCACCAGCAGTCATTGAACCTACATCGTTCCATTTTATCAGCCGATCATTATCTTGTAGCCCGGGATTTCCAAAACCTTGCAGTGGGCTACACAGGTTTGGGACAAAGGGAAAAAGCCCTAAACCATTATCAGACGGCACTGGAAATGATGATTTCAAGCAGCGGCCGGGAACATCCGCAGGTAGCCCGCCTGTATTTGGACATAGGGGATTTTTACCTGGAGAATCAGCAAACAACCAAAGCTCTGGAACACTATCAAACTGCTTTACAGTCAATGGTGCCTCAGTTGGCCATGACAAATTATCCCAACCCAAGCCTGGAACAATTGAGCCTGCTGCCTATTACTCTGGACATTCTGAATCAGAAGGGATGGGCATTCGATACCCAGTATTCCACCAGTGGAGATCCACAAGACTTGAAAAACGCCATGAAGTCCTATCGATTGGCTATGGACTTGATCGATACCTTACGTGTGGGATTTTTGGAGCAAGGGTCCAAACAAAGCTTGCAGGAGAACCATCTGCAGGTTTATGAAAGAAGCCTGGCAGCTGCACAGAAACTCTTCCATCTGGATGGATCCACGGCACATCTGGCCACTGCTTTTAAGGTAATGGAAAAAAGTAAAGCTTTTTTGTTGTTGACCTCACTGCGGGAATCCACCGCCCGGAGTTTCGCGAACATCCCAGCGGCCTTGTGGCAGAAAGAACAGGACCTGAAATATAATTTGGCTTTTTGTGAGACAAAGGCCCAAAACGAACAAGATGAAAGTAAAAAATTAGAGTGGCGTCAGAAGGCGTTCCTCCTGAATAAAACTTATGATAGTCTCATGATGAGAATATCCCAGGATCACCCCCAATATCATCAGTTAAAATATAACACTTCGGTAATAGCGCTTTCAGCACTTCAAAAAAGTATGAGCAAAGACCAAATGATTCTGCAATATTTCACAGGCGAAAAGGATTTGCACGCGTTGGCTGTGACCTCCAATGATCAGATGCTCTATTCTGTTCCCTTCGACCGTAGTATGATGCGTAACGTAGAAGTGCTCCGTAGATACCTCACTGAAAAGACACCTTTTGACAACGCTTTTTCGCTGGCAAGTCAAGAACTTTATAAGCATTTGCTGGCTCCAGCCGGAGATCTCATGCAAAACCGTACCTTAACCATAATCCCCGACGGTATTCTGAATTATTTCCCCTTTGAGATACTCAGTCCCTCAGCTAGCGGCACCGAAAGCAGTTATTCGGATCTCGACTACCTGATCTTTCAACATAATATAAACTATGCCTACTCCGCCACCTTGTGGAATTCCATGAAAGACCCGCCAACTTCTTCCAGATCCGTGAATTATTTGGCCTTTGCCCCCCAATTCAATCAACGGGAAGAGCAATCCGATGATTTCAGCAGTCAATTAGCTCTCACCGAGATCGTGCGGGGCAATCTATCCGAATTGAAAGGTACCTTAAGAGAAGCGGGAAGTATTGCCTCCTTCTTTAACGGACAGTTCCTGCAAGGTGAGTTGGCGACTGAAAGTCAGTTTAAGGAAAGTGCACCAGCTTATGAGATCCTGCATTTGGCTACTCATGCCATTGTGGATGACCGCTTTCCCATGAACAGCAGATTACTGTTTACTGCTTCAGGCGATTCAGTTAATGATGGTGACTTGCACGTTTGGGAGCTATACAATATGCAATTAAAGGCCAAGATGGCGGTTCTATCGGCATGTAATACCGGATTCGGTAAGCTCCAAAGAGGGGAAGGTGTTATGAGCCTGGGACGTGCTTTTGCCTACGCCGGCTGTCCCAGCGTGATCATGAGCCTGTGGCCTGCACAAGATGAAGCCACCGCAGATATTATGGAACTTTTCTATGAAGGTATTGCTCAGGGGCTTTCCAAAGATCAAGCCCTGGCGCAGGCCAAGATCAATTACCTGAACCAAGCCAACGACCTCTTTGCACATCCTTTTTACTGGGCCGGCTTTGTGGTACAGGGAGATACCAGCCCCCTTAAAAAATCCCCTCCCCTGCTGATTTGGTGGATGGTGGGACTACTTTTAGCCATCTCATTATTTTTTGTTTTCAGAAGGCGTTAAAAGTTTTGTAGCGCCCTTGGTCCCACTTTTTATCCTATTGGATCTTTCCCCTGCTAGTAAAAGGCTGAGGTCATAATATAACCTACTCCTTATCAAATAATTAACAATTTTTTGCCTCATGCAGGGTAACCAATTCTGTCTTGGTGCAATCAATGCCTACACCACCAATACCAAGATCATGAATTTAACCACAACACACGGAAATTGGCCGGATTTAAACGGCTTTGGGAGAGCATTAACGCTATTGCTGTTGGTCCTAACAATCCTAAACACTCATGTCGAGGCCAACGATGGAAACCCTAGAAAACCGCGTAAAGGCAAGAAAATGAAAATTACCCGAAACTCTGGCTCTTACCGGGGAGCTAATTTGCAATACCTGGAGATTACCGGGGGCTATGGAGTTTGGATACGATCTGCTCAAACTGGCTTTACGTCTTCCGATACCCCCTTGTTTGGTTCTATTGAATATGGCAACACCTTGAGTCCTTTAAGCTTTGGTTTAGGGGCTAGTTTCGGCAATCGATCGGTCAAAGACAGTATTGCTATTGACCCCCAGTATGCATACGTATTTGCCAAACTCCGATTTTCAGATCTCATTCCCAATTTACCTAATGGGGTGGAGCTTTATGGCCTGGCGGGCGCTAACGCCTGGAGATCAAATCTAGACAACTTTGCCACAGAAACTACAGAATTCAGTATCCCTGGAGGTCAGAAGGATCAGGGTATGGGAATGGTACTGGGAGCTGGAGTGCAATACCGCTATAAAGGAATTGGACTAGGGGCTCAATTCCATTGGTTTACCGGCAAAGGCACCTATCTGTTGAATAATGAATCGGAAGTGGGTGTACTAACGGGATCCAAGCAGGTTAATGTAGTCCTTAGCTATCGATTGGTTTGGGGGCACAAGAAAATCAATTGTCCCATATACAGTAAATAAATTGGAAACTAACAAAAGTTTATAATCATGAAATCATTTAGTCCAAATCTTAAATCCATAAGCAAGTTCTGGTTTCTTTCTATGTTGGGTGGCACATTAGTGTGTACTTCCTGCGAAGAAGACCCCAATTTTGCCAAAGAGATCAACGCCAGTAGTATTGATGATTTGATTTCCCAAACCGGGACCCTGGCACCTCCACCGCAGGCCAGCCTAATGGAATTGTCTTCCGTAACGGACTCTACCACTATCACCGATGATGGTACTCATTACAATTGTTCTGCTAAAGAATACGAGTTAAACGCAGTCTTTCAGACCTTGACGCTCTCAGCATTCGACGACCGTGCGGCCACTAACACAGCCTCTCTATATCCCGGATCTTTAATTCAACTGAGAGATTTCATAGACAAGGATGAGCTTAACGGTATCGGTACCTTTGAACGCCAACCGATTGAAGTTTCAAGCACCTTGGGCGATATCAGGCTGGTAGACAATCCCGCTCAGCGAGGCAATGTGGACCTACAGATTAAGGATATGGAAAGCCTTCATGATGACTTTGCGGCCAATGTTAAGTTTGAAACCACGGAATCCTACTCCATGGAACAATCCATGCTGGAATTGGGAATAAACGGTAGTTACTTGGGAAATTCCGTGAAATCCAAGTTTAAGGTGGAGTCTACTGTTGAAAAGAAAAATGTTTTTATCAAATTCCTGCAAGTGTACCACACGGTCTCGGTCGCGAACCCAGTTAGGCCTTCGGAATTCTTTGGGCCTTCTGTTACAGTTGATGATCTTCAACAAATAACCGATGCCAATAATCCTATTGGGTTTATCTCAGAAGTAGCTTATGGTCGGGTTTTGGTGGGAAAATTCACCTATACCGGAAGCAAGTACGCAACTGCCTCGGAGTTAGATATAGAGATCCGTAAAGGTCTAGGCAAAATCGAGGCCGGCTTGGAATATGAGAACAGCAGTGATTTTACTAATTCAACCTTCGAGGTAGCTATTCTGGGCGGAAGCGCGGAAGAAGCCAGTCAAGTAAGCGGCAATGGTATGGAGGCTGTGCAGGCTGCCTATGATTTTATAAAGAACGGCGGCTCTGATGCCTCCCTGGGTGTTCCCATCCAGTATAAGGTTAAATATCTGGCGGATAACAGCACCATAGCTACCGGAGGTGTGGCCCGCTACGAAGTACCTGACTGTGATTTCGTGCCCACTAGTGTAGAATTATTAAATGTTGAATTCACTGCACTGCCACCTCGTGGTGACGGGGACCACCATTGGGACACGAACTGCGGACCTGCCTGCAACAACACCAAACATCCCGACCCGTTTTTTCAAATTAAAATGGGATCCGACATTCTGTTTACCTCCAGCAACAAATCTAACATCAAACCGGAGAACTTACCCATTAATTGGGCTATGAGCAGCCAAGGCTCCACTTATGGTGTAAACGACAGAATACGGCTTATCGTGAGAGACAGCGATGATGCACTCATCCCCAGCAACTCAGATTATATGGGAGAAGTCTCTATCACCTTTAACCAGCATGGAACCACTAATCCAATAGTAATTCGTAATGGATCTGTAACCGCAGTGGTGACGGTCAACTGGAAATAATATTGAAAACCGGTGTTTGTGGTGGCTTGCCAAAGGTAGGATCAATGGTCTTACCTGCGGCAAGCTTGCCGTTTACAGACCGGACAAATTTCATAACAGGGGTAACCATTCCAGTACTCCTGCAATAAACCCCCAACTCTTAACCATAAACATAAAATCATGAAAACTCTTAAATTCTTTACCTTGATTTTGTTTCCTGTCATAGTTCTTAGCTGTGAAAGCTCCAGCGATGAACCAGGGCCTCCGCCACCGGCAGCTGATAAGTGTAATACCGTTTCAGTACCCGACCTTGCCATGTGCTTTTCATTCAACGGTACTGCCAATGAACGGATCAATGACGATCAGGCCACGGTAAACGGACCTATATTGACTACCGATCGTATGGGCAATGCCGACGCCGCTTATCTGTTCGACGGTGTGGATGATTACATTAGTTTACCCAATCCTAGCTATCAACTGAACGGCAGTTTTACACTTTCGGCCTGGATGTTCATCGATGAGAATACCACGCTTTCTAGTAATGTACGTTTATTGGATACCCGTAATTCTACTTTCACTCCCAATAACTCACTTAACATTTATTACAGACCGAACTTTAGTCAATTGGTGATAGCCGGAATAGGTGTCAGCAGGTTTACATTAGATCCCAACGACCTTGACCAGGGCAACTGGTTCAATCTGACGGTAGTTTATGATGCCCTGGAATCCGAGGAAAAAGTAGAGGTATACCTGAATGGTCTTCAGTTGACAATGACCTTTGATGGATTCGACGGTCACACCTATGCTAATGAAGACATCATTATAGGAGCTCGAGCTGACCTGGTTGAAGTATTTAACGGTAAAATTGATGATATCCTGTTGTTCGACCGGGCTTTTGAAGAAAGCGAACTGGTACAATTGTTAGCCATCTAATAAATCAAAGCCGGAAGGGTTGGCGACATGTCCTCCTTTCCGGTCACTACCTCTAAACCTAAATCCACTACGCCATGAAATCCACAAAACGCATTCCTGCTACAGGTTCCGATTTTGTTTCCAGATCTATAATGTACATCATTGGAGCCATCGTGATCCTGGACCTACTGGTATTGTTAATCTTTTAAAATCCACATCCATGAAAAAACTTATAATCATATATGCACTTTTGGCCTCGGTAAATTGCTGGGCCCAGGATTCACCGGAATACCCGGCACTGGATCGCATCAGCTTTCACAATGGACAGGAAATCAAGGTACACGTTAGTAAAATCACAGAACGAGCGGTTACCTACGCCTATCCCGGAGAAAACATCGAATTCACTAAAAGTCTAAATGCTATCGACCAAGTACGGTTTGCCAGTGGGCGAGTACAGTCCGGCTCCCGAAAGATCATCGTAAGTGGTGAAAGGGACTGGGAAAACGTGGTGATTACCGATGTACCAGAGGATGTGGAAGGATTAGCTAAAAAGGGCGAACTCTATGAAAAATCCACCGCCACTACCATATTCAGTGGTTCCCATAAAATCGATGCTAAAGCGACCCGGAAGATCAAAAGAACTGCCGCTGCTATGGGTGCCCATATCATTTATCTACAAGCCCAGACCAGCGATAAAGGCATCCGCAGGGTGAATCGCAGCATTAAATCGGGCATTGCCTACGGTTACAAATAGAAGTAGTATCCTTTTCAAGAAAAAGGCCTCTTCAGAGGCCTTTTTCTTTTGGATTATTACATGTTTCTAACGATCTCTTGGGCAAATTCGGAACATTTTAATAATGTAGCCCCTTCCATGAGCCTTTCGAAGTCATAGGTGACGCGTTTTTTACCTATAGCAGCTTCTAATCCCTTATATATCAGGGCTGCTGCTTCATCCCAGCCTAAATGTTCCAGCATCATGGCTCCAGAAAGGATCACTGAACCGGGATTTACTTTGTCCTGACCGGCATATTTTGGTGCGGTACCATGGGTGGCCTCAAATATAGCATGGCCGGAGGCATAGTTGATGTTGGCTCCCGGAGCTATACCAATTCCTCCTACAATAGCAGCTAAAGCATCGCTGATATAATCACCATTTAGATTTAAAGTGGCTATTACCGCATACTCTTTAGGTCTGGTAAGAATTTGTTGTAGGAAGGCATCGGCTATTACGTCCTTAATGATCAATTGCTGGCCGTCTTTCTCAATGATCTGCCAAGGGCCGCCCTGGTAATCCTGAGCGCCGTACTCCCTCTTGGCCAGGGCATAGCCCCAGTCCATGAACGCCCCTTCGGTGAACTTCATGATATTTCCTTTGTGCACCAGAGTAACCGAGCTCCTTTTTTTCACAAAAGCGTAATCGATAGCCGCTTTAACCAAGCGCTCCGTACCTTCCTTAGACACAGGCTTCACCCCGTAACCGGCAGTACCCGGAAAGCGGACCTTTGTAAACTTGTCCGGAAAAGCTTCCCGGAACAACCCGCTGAATCGATCGGCTTCGTCAGTGCCCTCCTGGAACTCGATCCCTGCATAGATGTCTTCAGTATTTTCTCTAAAAATAACCATGTCCGTGGTACTGGGATCTTTTACAGGCGAAGGAACACCATCGAACCACCGAACCGGACGTACACAGGCATACAAGTCCAGCTTTTGCCTTAAGGCCACATTTAAGGAACGAATACCTCCACCTACCGGGGTGGTCAGAGGACCCTTTATGCCCACCAAGTACTCCCTGAAGGCATCCAGGGTCTCATCAGGAAGCCAGTTTCCGTTTTGATTATAGGATTTCTCCCCCGCCAGTACTTCTTTCCAGGCTATTATCTTAGCACCTCCATAGGCTTTTTCAACCGCGGCATCCAGTACCAATTTCGAAGCCGGCCATATATCCACTCCTGTTCCATCTCCTTCTATAAAAGGAATAACCGGCTGATCTGGAACTTGAAGTTTACCATTTTCAATGGTGATTTTTTGTTCGCTCATTAGTAAATTTTTTTAAGCTGTGTTTTCGAATAACAAAGAGGCGAAGATAATAAAATATGGACCACAACTACAAGCCATAGACCTGGATCAATAACTCTCCTTTTCATTGGGAAAATCACCGCTTTTTACGTCTTCGATGTATTGTGTAAAAGCCTTGGTCATAATAGCATCTAAATCTGCATAGGTGCGTAAAAATCTAGGTTGGAACTCCTGCGTGATGCCCAACATGTCGTGGATCACCAGAACCTGGCCATCAACATGTGGCCCGGCTCCGATACCAATGATAGGAATACGAACTTCTTCTGCTACCTTCTTAGCCAATTCCGCGGGGATCTTCTCCAAGACTATTGCAAAACAGCCGCAGTCCTCCAGAATCTTGGCATCGCGGATGAGCTTGTCCGCCTCTTCCTGCTCCTTTGCTCTTACAGCATAAGTGCCAAATTTAAATATTGATTGAGGGGTCAGCCCCAGATGTCCCATAACCGGCACCCCCGCGCTTAGAATACGTACCACCGATTCCCTGATCTCTTCACCGCCTTCAACTTTCACCCCATGTGCGCCACTCTCCTTCATAATACGTATGGCAGACCGCAAGGCCTCCGAAGAATTACCCTGGTAGGACCCAAATGGGATATCCACCACCACAAAAGGTCTGGTTATAGCCTTCACCACAGAAGTAGCATGGTAGATCATTTGATCCAGAGTGATAGGCAAAGTGGTTTCGTTCCCAGCCATTACGTTAGAAGCAGAATCTCCTACCAGGATGACATCAATCCCCGCCATCCCCAATATACGAGCCATGGAATAATCATAGGCGGTGAGCATGGAAATCTTCTCACCACGGTTTTTCATGGCTTGTAATTGGTGGGTGGTTACTCTTTTGATTTCGGATTGATGCTGTGACATGATGGTCGGGTTAGGCATCAAAAATATGAAATAAAATCAAAAAGTAAGCATGGGTACTCCCTAAGGAAATACCTGCTCTAAGAATGGGACTGCTGATTGGGTAATTCGACCTTAAATATCGTACCTTGGTTCTCTTTGGAATCTACGGAAATTTTGCCGCCCAGCTTGTCGATAACATTCTTAACGATGTAAAGTCCCAAGCCACTGCCCTGGCTGTTCTCGGTGGCTCTAAAGAACATATCAAAAATATTGGAAAGCTTAGCTTGGGGTATTCCCTCCCCATTGTCCTCCACAGTAATTATGGCCTTGTCATTGGTGGCCACCACCTCCACGGCGATAAAGGACTGTTCACGGCTTAAGCTACGGTACTTGATAGCATTGGAAATGAGATTATTTAATATTATGCGCACCCGGGTAAGGTCCGAGGTAAAGGTTACCGGCTGATATATTTTAGTAATGATCTTAACGTCCTCAGAATCCTCAACATGATAGAAATTAGTAATACTATTGTTTATTTCAGTAACGAATGAAATCTCCACTAATGGATTACTCACACGACTGTTCCGGGAAATCTGCAATAAATCGATTACCAGGTTGTCTAAGCGCTTAATGCTGCCCTCGATCATCTCAATGCAGTTCTCCCTACCTGCCTCACTATCTTCCAGCCTCAATAAATTTAAAAGACCCATTATAGAACGCAACGGAGAGCGCAGGTCATGGGAAGCATGATAGACAAAGTTGTCTAATTCATAATTGAGTTTCTGTAAATCAAAGAAGCTCTCTTTGATTTTAGTAATGTCTAATAGTACGCACTCAATAATATCCTCCTCCTGGTAGTATACCGCCGAAAACGAAGCCCAGAAGGTTTCGCCATCACCGCGCTTTAGCTGGATCTCTTTCTCCTCGATCTTTTGATTCTGTTTCAGGGCTTTCAACAGATTAGCACGGTCCTCGGGATTCACATAGAATTGAAGGGTAGTAATGCCTGGCTGGGGATCTACCTGCAAGATTTCCCACATTTTAGCATTGGCATCTATAATTTCGCCGGTGCGGGCGTAGGTACGGAACATAGCGATCAAAGAGTTCTGAAAAAGATTGCGGTATTTAAGCTCACTTTGACCTAATGCCTCTTTGGTAAACTTGGTATTGGTAATGTCGGTGTGAGATCCGGAGATCCGGCGCACCTTGCCTTTAACATCTTTTAATACAGTACCACGGGAATGGATCCAGCGGTAGTCTCCGTCTTTATGTTTGAGCCTAAACTGGATATCGTAGTACTCGGTTTTACCTTTAACACAATCCTGAAATGCCTTGACAGCTTTTTCTTTATCATCGGAATGCAAGAGGGATTCCCATAGACCCCGAATATTGGGGAATTCCGTGTCGTCATATCCCAACATCCTTAACCAGGGAGAGCTGATAAAAAGCTCATCATTGACCAAGTCCCAATCCCACAGGCCATCATTAGCACCACTGGCCGCCAACTCATAGCAGATCAATTTGTGATCCAGCTCCTGGAGTTTTTCCCGGTTATTAATATCCTTTTCTTTCAGCATTTTTACCTCTTGGCGCAATCGCTGCACTTCCTTTTCTAGATTCGTAGGCACATTTGAAATCTTAGGCATGGGTACTAACTGGACTTAAAAAATTGAAGTTAGGCTGTGACGGGCAGTGTAAAATTACAAATTTTATCCGAAAAATATAACATTTTATGGAAAAAATGCTACTTTCTTGCGTTCTATCTCAAGTAGGCATATTTAGCCTTCTTTTCTAAGACTACCTCAATATGCTCATTGATGGTAGTAGCCAGCTCATATCCCTGGTAATTGGCGGATATCGGGAATTGTTTATGGCTGCGATTGACCAGTACGGCAATTTCCAGTTTTTTCAAGTCTTTCTGCAAAAAAGGCTTGAGACAATACGCCATAGTTTTGCCGGTGTTTAAAACATCATCAACCAGGATCACTGGTGCACCTTTTATGCTCCTGTCCTGGAGATCTACGTGAATTTCACTGTTTACCGGGTCCACCTTATCCAGTGACAGTTTGATTAAGGTGATCTTAAAGGGAGCTATCTTGTTTAATTCAGCATGAAGCAATTCTGCCAAATGGTAACCCTGTTGGACCACGCCAACCATAATGATATGCTTTTCCTCAACGTTCCTTTCAAAAATCTGATAGGCCATACGTTTGATCTTTTGCAAGATCTGTTCCTCTTCCAGTATTATGTTCTTCTCCTTAACCGTCATGCTCATCAATAATAGGCAGATAGTGACTGTTTTTCAAGGTTGATAAGATTACCATCGACTGGAGATTGTCTACCACTTCGATCTCGCTAATCCGTTCCAGGATCAATTCCTGATATGAAGCGATGTCTTTAGTAACCACCTTTAGCAAAATATCTCCCCTACCGGTTATGTGGTGGCACTCAATTACCTCATCAATGTTGTTAATGGCCTTCAGAAATACCTCAATGTTCCTTTTGTTATGCCCGGTAAGGGTAACTTGAACAAAAGTGCTTACCTCCAGCCCGATTTTATGTTCATCTAGTTGAGCGTGGTAGCTTCTTATTACACCGCTTTTTTCCAATTTCTTTACCCGCTCCAAAGTGGGTGCCGGAGATAATCCAATTTCCACGGAAAGCTGCGCATTGGTTATCTTGGCATTAGTTTGTAAAATACCCAGGATCTTTCGATCGATAGAATCTAATTTGGATTTTAATGGCATATATAAAACAATATTCGCTCAACCGCAAAATAATAATATTAGTGTAATTTTATGGGAGCCGCCCTATTATATTAGTAGCAAATGGAGCTAAAAGATCTAGTAGTTACCCCCCTGGTAATTTTATTAATACTAAGTGTTGCCTACTTATCGCGGGACAGGTTTACCAATGAACGAACTAAGTCTATTTTCATGCCGGCTTTATTACTCAAGCTTTTCGGAGCCATTATGCTTGGGGTTGTTTATCAATTTTACTACAGCGGGGGAGATACCTATAATTATTTTGAACAAAGCTCTGTAGTTTTCCAGGCGTTTTATGAGTCCCCTCTTGACGGCCTCAAGTTGTTCTTTAGTGGCGGGGAGTTTCACCCGGAAACTTTTAAATATGCCCAACACATCTATTGGTATAAGTCCCCCACAGAATACTTTGTTATCAAGATGGCCGCTTTCTTCGGAATTTTTACGTTCAACACCTATTCTTCAGTGGCCGTTCTTTTCGCTTTATTTAGTTTCACCGGGTTATGGGCCGCCTATAATACTTTCACCAAGCAATTTCCTGCCCTGTATAAACCCATTGCTTGGGCGCTTTTCTTTTTACCCTCGGTGTTTTTCTGGGGGTCGGGTTTGATGAAAGATACTGTTACCCTAGGAGCGCTGGGCTGGCTTTTTTATGGATTCTACCAGGGACTGATCGAAAAGAAAAAACCTATTATCTCCGCTATTGCCATTCTGGTTTCATTCTATTTCATCTACCAGGTAAAGATCTATATACTGCTGTCATTTCTACCTCCTGCCATTTTATGGGTCTTCTTAGAGAATAGCAACAGAGTTAAAAACCGACTTACTGCCCTGATCTTAAAGCCTTTAGTGATCGTATTGGGGTTGGTTTTTGCGTATTTCGCAGCAATCAATGTAACCGAAGGGGATATTAAATATGATATTGACAATCTTGGTCAAAGAACGAAAATAAATGCCGAGTACCTTTATCGGATCAGTCAACTTCAAGATGGATCAGGGTATTACCTGGGTGAGCTTGACGGTAGCGTGCAAAGTATGCTTCGCATTGCACCTCAGGCTGTCAACGTAACTCTTTTCAGACCTTACTTGTGGGAAATCGCAAACCCTTTAATGTTGTTATCGGCACTAGAATCATTCTGCTTTACTATTTTATTTCTTTCACTTTTGATAAAACCGGGGATTCTTAAAAGTGTGTACTTAATTATAAATAAGCCCATCATCACCTTCTGTTTTATGTTCACCGTTATATTGGCTTTTGCCGTTGGTCTCAACAGTTATAATTTTGGAACATTAGTGCGCTATAAAATCCAGTTATTGCCCTTCTTTCTGGTGGGTATTATCCTCATCCGCTATTACGCCAAGGAAGAAAGCATGCGATCAACAGAGGTACTTAAACCTTGGAGTTCCCAAAGAGCCAGAGTTTTATCCTGATATTGATTACCCCCTTCCGTACAATTTTCATTGATTTCCAGTAATGGCGCAGGTAAGTTAAATGGTGGGGCAGCTAAATTGATCGGTCTCCAAGCACCGGTGACAATTTTAGTATTGCTTTTTTCCGGAAAGGTTGTGGTTAGCAGATAGGTAGATCTGGATCTATGAATATTATCTAGGGCTCGAGCTATATCCCGGTAAGAAAAATGCACTAGGCAGTCTCTGCATAGAATCAGATCTGCTTGAGGAATCTGATCAGCAAGGATATTCATTTGACTAAACCTTACCTGATCGGAGAGATATTTCTGGCGGTTGCTGGCTATAATCTCCTTTACAATATCCCCTCCATGGTATTGAACTTCTTGCAGATCCACATATTTCATCCAATTCCAGTCCCCGCAAGGTAAGTCAAGCACTGTCTTAATCCCGTACTCCTGAAAGATGTCCGGTAGTTTCTCCACAAGCGTGGCGGTCTGTATCAGCTCGGAGCCCGTACCCGACCTGGAAACCTCCGAACTCCAATGATTCTTATGATAGATATCAATGAATACTTGTTCAGCAGGCAAACCTTTATATTTCCTGAAAAACCAATAATTGTAAAATCGGTTTCTCGTGGACTTTAGATAGGAATAAAACGATTTCAAATAGTGTAACATTACCCCTTAGCTGTATACTTGCTGTAATTGACCAGCCTTATGTTGTAAATTAAACTTTTCCGCAAAATCTATATGCGCATTTTGTGCAAAGCGGCATCTCAAATCTTGATTGTTGGCTAGTAAAAGCAACGCCTGGGTCATTTTGTTTATATTTTTGTTCTCCACCAGCAGCCCGTTTTCATTATGACGAATAATCTCTTCGGGCCCACCCGACTTGGTTGCAATTACCGGTTTTCGACAGGCGAGTGCTTCCAGGCATACCATGGAAAAGGCCTCCGATTCGGAGAAATTCAATACTAGGTGCGCTGTTTGCATTTCCTTCATCACCCGAGAGGAAGGCCCCGCAAACTCCACGTGTTCATCAATCCCTAGCTCACGGGTTTTGTTTTGCAACACTTCCAAATAAGCACGATTTGAAGCTTTACCTAAATCACCGCCAATGAACTTTAGTCCCATTGGTAGGAAGTTATACACCCTTTGGAAAACTTCCAGTGCATGATCATGACCTTTGCCGGGAATAAAATTACCCACGTATAACAACTTAAGTGGGCCCTTTCCCAGTGGCTCAGGGGTGTATTTGTGCATCCAGTGTTCTGGCAGAACATCATAAATCACCCTGGTCTTATCACTCTCTCCTACGTCTTTGGCAACTGCATAAGAGACGCATATGATGGCATCAGCATACTTCTTGATCAGCTTGATCCAAAACTTATAAAACACATTCACGTAGCTGGACTTGCGCAAACGAACATGATAAATCAACTTAATGTTGGGGTTTAGAATTTTGACCAGTACTCCCAGCATGTTATAGAGATCGCCCACATGAACCACTTTTACAGAATGTCTGGCTAGAATCCTGTTGAGCTTAAGGGTATTATAAAGCAGCTTAGGAAGGTAGCAAATCAACCTATAGGATCGACTTATTTCTAAAAATTTAAAGGGGTGTACGGTACAGTTGGGTATCTGATGGGTGCTCCAGCATCCTTCCTGTACACCCAAATGAAATTCAAACCGGGAAGACAGACTCTGGCAATAGGTATGAGTGGATCGAAAAGCACCGGTTACCTGGGTGGAGTTCTCAATAACGAATACCCTGATTAAATCACTCTTTGCCACTTCTGCAATATACTTTCTTGTGAATATTTTCGTACCCAACTCTTGGCGCGCTTTTCAATAGCCAGTCTGGCCTCCGGGTTAGTCATATATTCTAATATCACTTGTGCCCATAATTGAAGATCCTCCAATTTACTATTCTCATCCAACAAGGGTAAGAGTATTCCGTTATCACCGACCATAGGCTTTGAAACGGTTTGATCTCCTAGTTGGGGAGCCAGTACTTCTTTGGGGCCATAGGGGCAATCAGCCGAGATTACCAAGGTACCGCAAATGATGGATTCAAATAAAATATTAGGGCCACCCTCCGAGGAAGAAGCAATTAGCATCACATCGGCCTTACTTATGAATTTATAAGGATTCCCCTGATAACCCAGAAAAATTATCTTGGCGCTCTTTAATTCCTCCAGGTGCTGCTCACCATGTACATAGACTTGGCCAGTCACTCTCCGGGCGTAGGCCTTTAACTGTGCTTCCTGTGGACCGTCGCCCAGTAGTACAAGTTTGCATTCAGGACAGCTCATAAGCAGCTGTTCAAATACATCAATTATACGGCGTATCCCTTTGCCGTTCGCTAATCTGCCGGCATATACTGCCGTCATTCCCTGAAATAGCGTGGTAAATTCAGGCTCCATGGTTATCGCAGCACTATTTTCTAGATATGGGATCTGATAAAAATTTCTAATAACCAATACCTTGTCCTGTGGAAATCCCATCCCCTGAGTCAATTCCCTACTAATCCCTCGGTTAAGGGCAATAATTTTATAAGCGCGTTGATACAAAAGAGGAATTAAGACATTTCTGCGAAGCCAACCTAAAATTCCACCGATGGTCTCATCATGATATTGTGATCCCCGCACACTGATTACCACCTGATCCCCGGTACGGCTCAATGCATTGAGGTAGTTGGCCCCTTCCAAATAACTGATCGAAGTTTGGATGCCCAACTGCTTTTTCAGTCTTCGTACAGCCCGCCAACGCTGATAGAATCTATACATTTTGGATAACCAGTGGTTGCCTCCAGGTATTTCCAAGTCGATTATTTCAGGATCGTACGAAAACGACACTCCCTGAAAAGTGTTGAAAACACAAACAAAGACCTGGTGGCTTTCATTCAACCCATTGGCCAAACTTCGGAAGCTCTGTTGAGCTCCGCCAAAATCCAGATTCGGGATGATCATTAATATCTTCTTTTCGGCCAAGATTTTACAATTTGGGGTTTAGGGGTGCTTCATGGCGATAAAATTGGTTTCGGCCGTCCTGTCGTAGTTCGATTGATGAGAGATATGATAGATCGCCTTAAATTCCTCTATCCCATAATTTAGCTCCAGATCCATTCTATAGATTCCCATGTCGCAGTCTTGAAAAAATTGAAAAAGGTCCTCAGGTTTGGTGCCATAGTGTTGATTGTGAATGGCAGCGTGTTCAAATAGGACCATCGGCTGGAACTTTTCAATCGTAGCACGAGCCCCTTCAAGCATTTGCAACTCAGCCCCTTCCACGTCAATTTTGATGAAATCCGTGCGGTACCCCTGCGGTAATATTTGATCCAATTTACGGACCTCAACGGGGATTTCCCGCACCTCGCTCTCCACAGGGAGTTGCTGGAGCTCCAGACCGCTCCAGGCCGCGGCATTCTTAACCCATTTGAACTGAGCGCTCCCCTCAAAATCCGCCAGAGCCATTTCACGAACTTCCACTGCGGGAAATCTGGCTTTTAGCTGCTCACACAGTTGGGGCAACGGTTCAAAAGCCCAATGCTTTCCGGCTGGTGCCAAATCCAGGATCATTTGCAAAAAATCTCCCTGATGGGCTCCAACATCCAAGCAATTCGAATCATAGCGGATCAACTTGGGCAACACTTGCTGTAACCGTTGCTGGTCGCGATAAATTCTCAATGACCATTCGTCGTCCGGCCTCAGACCCTGATACCATTTTCGAAGTACCGGGCCCCAGGGTTTCCTGCTCATATATTTTTTAAGCCATTGCATGGTTCTTATAGGCTTGCATCAACTCAGTTATGTCCTGAATCAGTACTTCGTGATTCTGCTGGAAGTCCCGTTCCACATCTGAAGTACTGTACTGAAGTGCTCCGTCCACAGATGCTAAGATCTGAGTGGAAGATAACGGAAGTTCCAAATATAGGCCTGTGAGCGGGAACATCTTATAAATAGTTTTCAGCTTAGGCTCGATTCCCAAACATACTGCGGGTATGCCAAAGGCACCCGCTAAGATGGCCCCATGAGCTCTACTGGTTATCACCACACTTTGTTGAGCCAAATGATGAAGATAGCCTTTTAAAGTCATCTGGTGAGGATCCCAGATCCTGACGGTGTAATCGGCAAATTGGTCTTTTAACGGATCATCGTGCATGGCTTCGAACAGAAAAACGGTGACCCTGAATCCTTTTTCTATTAGTTGGGCCGCTGCCAGACGACACTCCACCAGGTATTCAGGATGGCTACGCCAGCTTTTAAGAACGAAACCAACATTTCGAGGGTCCTTTGGAGTCTCAATTTCTGGCATCCAATATTCTTTTAAAAAGGCCAAATCGGTACTTGGTCGTAGGTTTATGGGTAGCTTCAGGGCTTTAATTGATTCATAACTGGCGGTATCTCTCACTAAAAGCCAGTCAAATTGAGCCATTTCTGCAACCTTCTGGTAGTACTTTTTAGAATCTGAGGTAAAGGTTCCAACTCCAATGCCCAATCCTACGCGCCAGGCCCTGTGGCTGATATCCCAACCTTTCAAACCGCGGTAATAGGAAAGTAGCCTGGACCAGTTGCCAGGTCCTATGGTCTTTATGGTAGCATTTAATAGCCGATAGGCCATATTACCTTTTTGATAGTCATAAAATACCCCGCCACCGCCAAAAATAATCAATTGAGCGGGAGGCTCCGAGCCTAAAGGCACTACTTTCAACACTTGATGCTTGGACAGTGATAATACGTAACCGGCGGAACTGCTGGCCGTCATAATGTCTATTTCCGCATCAGGAAAATGCCGCCTGCATATTTCACATGAGCTAAGCATGAGGATGTCATCACCTAAGTTTCCGAAACCGTAGTATCCTCTTAACAGTATTCTCATAAGGATACTGAACTAGGAGATCGTTGTGCCATCTTCTGAAATAAAACTTTCAATTTCTCCGCATTTACACTCGCGGCATATTGTCGATCCAGTGGCCCCGCCGATTGTAGCAATGGACAGGATCGGCCCTGGTCAATTAAAATTTCAAGAGCTTCATAAATCCCCTGGTGATCTTTGTGTTCCAGGCATTTTCCATGCTGACCTTCTACCATTTTATGAACCGTGCTTCCCTTAGTGGTTATGGCTAAGATGGGCTTACGAGCAGCCAGGTAATCCATAGTTTTGGACAATTGAAACACGGCTTCTTCCTGAGGGAGCTCCCAATCAATGAGCACCAACAGGTCTGCACTTCTTTGTAGTTGGGTAACCTCAGGTAGTGATATCACGCCCAAGTGTTTTACGCTATTACATGGGTAACTCTCAAAATCTGTTTGAGCCTGCTGAAGTTGGAAGCCCGTAAATAATACTTCAATGGTCTGCGCAAAGTCCGGATAGTTTTTCTCTAGACGTTGTATAGCCTTTAGAATAGGACCGGGTCTGCGCCCGACCCCATAAAAGTTGCCGGTATGAACTATCCGTATTTTTTGCTTGCCGGCACTGGTTAAGGGATTTATGGCGTCATCATCAAATACATTGGGAAAACAGCGCATTTTATGCCGGTGATGGGGATACTTAGCTTCATATAGTTGCTTAGTCTCTTCATTGGTAAAACTAAGGCAATCGGCCATTGTAAAGCAATCATTTTCCATATGCTGGTGATAATCCATATACTTTAATGGAACCTGGATATGGGGAGATTCCACCCAGGGATCACTAAGATGCATCACCCAGGGAACTTGAAAATGTCGTTTCAGTCGCAGTGCCAGCACTGCCGAACTGAAGGGAGTAGAACGGCTGTAGATAATCTCGGGTTTATCGGATAAGGACCTGATCACTTTCTTGAAAGACCTGACAAACAATGCCTCATTGTCGGGCCGGTAAAAGGTTGCCGGACTTACCTTTTTCCATAGACTAAAAACCAGACGGTGGTAATAAACGGGTACGGCGATAACCTGGTGGAGCTTTTCCAAGACTTGTTGGTATTCCTGCTCCAAAGTACGCCAACCAAAATTACGCTGCGGTATCCTCTCGGTTATCAGCGTCAGTGAAAGCCCTCCTTGTTTCAGAAGGTATTTCAGGTATTTGCTCACTTGTAAACTCTCCGGTGACCCTTTCGGTGGTCCCGCGCAACTAACAAAAAGGACTTTTATAGGATTTTGGTTCTCCATAATCAGGCTTAGATCAAAGATAGTAAATCCATTTCGCCATCAGGAAAGCAAACGGCAGATTCTACCCCCACCACCAACGAATAAAGTACAAGATCCCAGCCACTACCACAAAATAACCCAAGGTTCTCTGAATAACATACCATGGGCTAAAACCAATATTGGAGAACACCACGGAAACAATAACCAGTTCGAAGAGTACTCCGATTCCTGAAAAAATGATCACTAAAGCGGTATAGTCATTGAGAGATAATCCAAAAAAGAGCCCCAATGTTAATATAATAGCCCCTGCTAAATTAAGTTGGAACTGCAGACGCTCCTTACGAAGTATGCGAAACAGCGACCCAATCGATAGGCTGATGAACTGCATATAACCAAAAAGGGAAAGGTAGCTGGCCAATTTGCCCGCTGTTTCCCAGTTATCTCCCAGTATCACTCGAAACAGCACATCGCCAAATACAAACAACACACTAAAGGGTAGGATACCTAAAAAGGAAAGTGAATTAAATAGCTTATTGGAAAGCGCTGCCAGGTTCTGAGGTTTTTCATGGTAGGTTTCTGCTGCTTTTTGATAGAACACGTAGGCGGCAGATGTTCCCATTAGCAAAATGGGCAGATTCAAAGTAGTATTAGCTAAGCTGAACCATCCGGTGATCTGAGACCCGAAATAGAAAGACAGCAGATATATAGGCAGTTGCTTGCTGATCGCTTGAATTAAATTTGCCGGCAAAATATAACCCGGATAATTCCGGTATTCCATGCCAGCATTGATGATCTGAGAGCGTGAACTGGGCGAAACAAGACTGGCCAAGAATGATTTACTGTAGAGTAGAATGGAACCCAGAGGCTTGCTGATCAATTCCCCCACGATCAATCCTATAGGTTGACCTTTGGTAAGTAATCCCGCCCCAATGGTAAATACTTTAGCGGAGATAACGGTGGACATTTTTGCCTTGGCGTTTTTAGGAAATTTCTTTTCGTGTACATTAGAATACTCCAGACAACGGTTGATCCCTACAAAAAATACTATGATGGGGATAAAAAGCGCCCATTTTACCAGTCCGGGGGCTTTGAAAAAGGCCATGATGGAACCACCCCAAATAAAGAACACCAACAGGGTAAGCACGCTTACCATCAATACAATGGCTACCGTCAGTTTCAACAGGTGTGATAATTCCGATCGGGTCTTGGTAAGTACAAAAGCACTGTGATAATTCAAGGTGGCGATCAGCGCCAAGTTGGCCACCATAGTATTGAACAGAGCGAATTGGCCATAAGCTGAAGGTTCGTAGATCCTGGCAATAATGGGGGTAAGCAACAAGCCGATGGTGTAACCAAATCCGTTCCCAAAGGCAGTGATAGCCAAATTCCTGCCAAAGCTACCCTGGGTACGAATGGTGAGGAGAATTTTCTTGTAGAAATGATTAAATTGGCGAATCAAGTTGGGTTATTTGCCCGCTAAAATAACACATATAATTCTCCTAATCCCAAACGCCCTGCTAATACTTCTAACTGGTTGGTGAATCGTGCTATGAAAGTATTATTTCTTATACCTTATCCTGTAGACGAAGCGCCTTCCCAACGATTTCGATTTGAGCAATACTTTGAATTGTTGAGTTCGAAGGGGATTGAATACCAGACAGTGCCCTATTTGAATTACTCCACCTGGAAAATCCTATACCAGGATGGAGCCTCCGTGAGGAAGATCCTGGGTTATTTGAAAGGTTATCTTAGGCGTATCAAGTGGTTGTTTCGACTTGGGCCTTATCGATGGGTCTTTATCCATCGTGAAATAACCCCATTGGGCCCAGCCTGGATGGTCTGGTGGATTGCCAAAATAGTCCGTAAAAGAATCATATATGATTTTGACGATGCATTGTGGGTTAAAAAACGCTCTTCGGCTCATCCCAGTTGGAGCATTCTTAAATCGACCAGCAAGATAGCAACCCTGTGTCGTTATAGCTACAGGGTCAGTTGTGGCAATCCCTATCTGGCTGATTTTGCCAGTAAATTCAATCAAAACATTACCCTTAACCCCACTACAATCGATTCCCAGCATTATCACTTGCCACAGCCTGCAAATAATTCTATCCCAGTGATCGGATGGACGGGTAGCCATTCAACCCTGGAATACCTGGAGCCGCTTCTTCCTGTCTTGAGGGAAGTTAACCGGAGCTTTAGGTTTAAGCTAAAAATAATCTGCAATCAACCTCCGGATTTTGACTTTGAAAGCATGGAATATATACGCTGGACTAAGGAGAACGAGATCGCCGAGTTAAATACTTTTGATATCGGAATTATGCCCCTTACCGATAATGCATGGTCACAAGGAAAGTGCGGATTTAAGATCTTGCAGTATATGGCCCTGGAGAAAGCAGCAGTAGCATCGGCCGTGGGTGTTAACAAGAACATCATAGAGCATGGGAAGGATGGATTGCTGTGCCAATCTGCTACAGATTGGATTACCAGTTTGACTTCGCTGCTTGAGGACCGAAATCGAAGGACTTATCTTGGTCAAAACGCCAGAATGAAGGTAATCACAAGTTATTCAGTACAATCCAATCAGGAGAATTTTCTCTCCCTATTTCAAGATTAGGTGCGCCTTTGCTTCATGCGATCCTTGGCACGCTTGTGGGCAGGATGGCCTTTTTTGGCCTGTTTTTTGGCTTTCTTGTAGTACAATTTAGCCCCGCTTACATTGCCCATTTGGTAGGCAATATCACCCAGGCCGATCAGAGAAAAAAGATAATAGCCAGATTCCAGATCATTAGAATCCTCAGAAAATGTAACCGCCCTTTGATAGTACATCTGGGCCTCATCCAAGCGATTCTTATTGACATAGATCTGTCCCAGGAAAAAGCTGGCATAACGCCCTGAAACGGGTCCATATCCCACCATACCGCTATCGATCTTAGTCAGTATGTTCAATGACTCTTTTTCAGCTTGCCAGTGCCGTCCGGTAGTATAAAGCAAGCGGGCATAGAACCGGTGAAAATACGAGTTGTCGGGGAAGGTCTGATTTAAGTATTGACTTACTTGAAGCGCCTTTATTAGGTCCTGCTGCTCCAATGCCAGGATACGCATTAGAAAAAATTGGGCTTCTGTCCGGGTGTAGAAAGCATTATTGGCCACTTCCTGAAGTTGTTGAATCCCCAATTCTTTGTCTCCCCTCTTAAAGAATACCAGGACCGGCTTTAAAATAGGGTAGTTCTCCGGGATCCAGACGGAATAATAGTTATACAGCGCATCCCCAAAAAGAAACTCAGGGCTTAAATCGGATTTGCCGCGGCTGTTGTCCAGATATTTCAATGCTTGTTTTCCAGCACTTGCAGCTTTTCGCCATTGCTTTCTTTCAGCATATAACCGTCCTTTAAATCCATAGGCGGCGGAAAGGAAAAAACTAGCCTCAACATTCTTTTCATTATCGTCAAACAGAGCCTTGGCCAGTTCAATAGAACGATCCATGTACTCGGTAAATTGCTCATCGTGCTGCCCATTACCAATATTGGGGGCCATCTTCCACCACTGGCTTAGCCCTAACAGGAAATAGGGAAGCGGGTGTTCGGGATAATCCTGGATCAACCAGCGGAACTGTTTTTCAGCTTGCTCAAACTTGAAATTGTACATATCATTAACCGCCTGAGTGGCATCAATCTGTACATCCCGGTCCATCAGTAACAGACCGGTGCTGTCCCACTGGGCATAAGCTCCTCCGCCCAAAGCGCTGAAGCTCATAAAAAGCATTAATGTAAATACCTTACTTATTCTCATCCTTGGTATCGCTAATCATTAAACGCCACCATTTGTTTTCCTAGTATTTATCCATACCCTGGACTGCGAAATCCCGTTAACTATGAAGACAAATTAGTTAAAATTAATAAAATGGCTTTTTAAAAGGCCATTGCTTAATTATTTATTATTTTCGCCAGTTAGAATTACCAAATCAAAAATGCCAAAATTTCAAAGAATTAATACCATAGCAGGCTGGGCTGTATTTGCCATTGCCACCCTGGTTTACATTCTCACAGTGGAAGAAACCGCTAGTTTTTGGGATTGTGGAGAATTCATTGCCTCCAGTTACAAGTTACAGGTGCCACATCCTCCAGGGGCTCCATTTTTTCTGCTTTTAGGCCGTATGTTCTCCTTTCTGGCATTAGGCAATGTACTGCAAGTGGCTTTTTGGATCAATATGATCAGCGTGCTAAGCTCAGGATTCACCATTTTATTCCTATTCTGGTCCATATCGTTATTGGCCCGCAAATTGCTCAAGGTGGCTGATGAGAATATCACATCTGGGCAAACCTATACTATAATCGGCAGCAGCGCCATAGGCGCACTGGCATATACATTCTCGGATTCCTTTTGGTTTTCCGCAGGTGAAGCGGAAGTCTATGCGCTCTCTTCCTTCTTTACTGCTTTTGTATTCTGGGCCATTTTAAAATGGGAGCGAATGGAAGACGAGAGCAGGGCTAATCGCTGGCTTATACTCATCGCTTATATGATGGGGCTGTCCATCGGGGTGCACCTCCTGAATCTGGTAACCATACCGGCATTGGCCATGATCTATTACTACAAAAAATATACCCCCAGCACTATAGGGTTTGTGGCCACCATGCTGGTGAGTGGTCTGCTCATCTTTATTATAATGACTGGGATCATACCTGGGCTACCCAGTTTGGCGGGAGGGTTTGAAATTTTCTTCGTGAACAACTTAGGCCTTCCCTTCGGTTCTGGCATTGCCTTCCTGGGGCTTCTGATTATAGGCGGGCTGGTTTACGGGATCTATTGGAGTCAAGCTAAAAACAAAAAGCTCTTAAATAGCGCTTTACTTGGGCTTACTTTCGTGCTTATAGGATACTCCAGTTATGCCATTGTAGCGATCCGTTCCAGCTACGATACTCCCATTGACCAAAACAATCCCGAGGATATTATGAGTATTGTTTCTTATTTAAAAAGGGAACAATACGGGTACCGACCACTGTTGCACGGCCAATATTTTACGGCTCAACTTACGAATCAATCAAAGGGTGAACCCATCTATGTAAAAGGGAAAGATCGCTATGAGATTTCTCAGTATCGCATCAAGAACGAATACGACCAAACACAAACCACTATACTCCCCCGTATCTACAGCAATGATCCCAATCACGTGTCGAAGTACCGGGAAGTGTTAGGGTTAAAACAAGGAGAGATACCCAGCTTTACAGACAACATCGTTTTCCTGGTTAAGCACCAGATAACCCATATGTATTTCCGCTATTTCATGTGGAATTTTGCCGGCCGGGAAAGTGACGTTCAGGATGCTCGCTGGTTATCACCCTGGGACACTAAAGGAAAAGTCCCTGAGCGGTTCGCCAATAATAAGGCTCGAAACAACTTCTTTATGCTGCCTTTTATTTTGGGGCTAATAGGAATGTTCTTCCAATACCGTCATCACCAAAAAGGGTTTTGGGTGACCCTAATGCTGTTCTTCCTGACCGGCATTGCCCTGATCCTATACTTGAACTCACCTCCTATTGAACCTAGAGAAAGAGATTATATTTATGTAGGCTCCTTTTATGCTTTTGCCATCTGGATAGGTTTTGGGACTATGGCCCTGGCAGAGTTACTGAAGAAATATTTAAATGGCACTAAAGCGCCGTTAGTAGCGAGCGCAGCTTGCTTGATAGTTCCCGGAATTATGATGGTACAAGGATGGGACGACCACGATCGATCCGACCGGTTTTTCTCAGTCGATTCCGCCCGCAATTATCTTGAATCCTGTGCCCCCAATGCCATTTTGTTTACCGGAGGAGACAACGACACCTTCCCATTGTGGTACGCCCAGGAAGTGGAAGGGGTGCGAACCGATGTACGGGTTATCGTATTGACGTACTTCGCAACGGATTGGTATATAGATCAAATGCGACGCTCGACCTATGAATCAACACCATTGCCTTTCTCCCTTACCCAAAAGAACTATCAACAAGGAGGTTCTAACGATTACGTGCTGGTTCGCGAAGATCCCCGTTTACAAGGACAAGCCGTAGACCTCAAGCAGTACCTGAGGTTGATCAAGGAAGAAAGTGACCTGTTGAGATTGCCCACCACTTTTAATGATTCCATAAGCATTATGCCGGCTCGACAGGTAGTCTTGAAAATCGACTCCGCGGAGGTGGCCGGAAAAGGTATTATACCAGCAGGTAAGGAACACCTAATAGCAGAACAAATGGTGATTCCTATTAAAGGCAATGCCCTCTACAAGAACGATCTGGCTATTTTGGACATAATCGCCACCGCAAATTGGGACCGCCCCATTTACTTCAATCAGACCTCCCTGATGAATGTAAACCTGGATTTGAGCAACTACGTGGTGCAGGAGGGCGCTACCTTTAGGTTGTTGCCCATGAGAACTCAAGCTCCTGCATTGAGTGGCAATCTCAACACAGAACTGGACGTACCTTCGGTAAATAACCGGGTAAACTCCAATGTCATGTACCACAATGTAACCGAAAAATTCCAATGGCGGGAACTCGATAACTCCAACGTGTACTACAATTCCGAGGATTACAAGGACAAAGCGGTATCTGTACACCGATCCTACCTCAATACCCTGGCAGAGGCTTTGATCGAAGAACAAAAGCCGGAAAAAGCCAGGGAGATCCTGCTGCTTAGTTTGAATAATATGCCGGATGAAGCAGTGCCGTTCGGACCGTATTCCGCAGAATCGGTAAGGCTCCTATTTGAAGTAGGTGAAGAAGAAAAAGCTAAAGAGGTCTCATCAATCTTGACCCGAAGGGCCGACGAGGAGTTGAGCTATCTGACCCGAGTGGGTATTACTAATCGCGATACTTATATAAATCTGCGTACATTGGATATCTTGAGAAATACCATGAAGGCCATGGGCGAAGCAGATGAAGCCCAGCAGCTGGACGAAATATTCCTGAGACACTACGCACTTTTCCAAAACTGACCTACTTGATCAGAATAGCAAAAAGATCCAGCGCCTGGTCCCCACGGTCTACCATATAGTAGTCCTGGTGGGATATCGCAGAAACCAGCCCTTGATCACCTTTTTGTAAGCGACGTCGGTTAATTCGATTCAATAAATCGTATGGTATCTTCAACATCCAGGAAGGTAACCTGTGCTGTAAATCCAGTAAATCAAAGCGGGTGATCTTCTCCACTGATCTTCTGTTTTGATCATAATAGTCCATCACTTTTTGGTTACCCGCAATCCCTTTGACCTGCACATTCTCGAAAACCCCGGAGGCCAGGTCCTGCAGTTGCTGTGCCTGGTACTCCCGTATGTGCCACGGGTTTCGGGTTAAGGTCTTCTCGATATTCGGAGTAGTGATCAATGCCACCCCTCCGGGTTTCAGTACCCGGTGGATCTCCATTAAATATTGCAGATCGTCCTTAATGTGTTCGATAACCTGAAAACTAACCACGCAATCGAAATGATCATTCTCCAGGCCCTGAAGTGGCGGCAACAACATTTGAACAAATTCCACATGGGAGAATTTAGGCCTCAATTTGTCAAGAACAGGGCCTATCTTGTCAACCGCGGTATAACTTTGACAGAGGGGGTACAATAGCTCGATACCCCGGCCCTCGCCGCATCCCACTTCCAGAAGATGACCCGTAATATACGGCTGAGCCAGGTAATAAGCTGTTAGAAGCCTTTGGTGAATGGGGTTGTCGGAGCTAAGACTATCGCTGGCGATCTCCGTTGTAAATGTGGCCATTAAACATGTAATTTGGTCCCTAAAGTTATACTAAAATTTGCAAGATAGTCAGCGCGGCAGGTTTATAAATTGGGTCAAATTATTTAATATTATCCAATGACTTGGGGAATGTTATTGCCTTGTAGAATTAAAAGTGGTCTGGTTGTTGGCATATTATTCCAAATGGGCGTGGTGGCGACAGTGTATGGTCAGGACGAAGTTATTAATGGAGCAGATGTATACCGAAATCAGGGAATGGTCTTGGGGAAGTTCAAAAGCCTGGTGGAAGGTGATTCCCTGATCTTATATGCGCAAATCACTTTTGCCAACTCGGTTTCCGATTCCATACCCCTTTCTACCCAGGTAGAATTTGAAGATGGATCCCGTGAAACTGCTGTACTTGAATTACATCAGGCTATTGACAATCAAGAGGATCGGGTCTTTACTTTCAAATGGATCTACTCCCTGGATCAATCGATTTCCAGCTTCTCCCTCGAAGTCAATACTCGACCACGGATTTGGACCTTTGTGGAAGGTATTGCGCCCTTCGCATCGCATCCACAAGGTGGCATCCATCTAGTAGACAGCTATAAAGGTCTCCCTCTTTTCGATCCCTTTCATGGATTGAAAGATAGCTTACGCATTGAAAGCCGTGCATCAGTTGATACCGTATATGCGTTTTACTATGGACATTCTTTTGACCCTGCCCGGCCACCCATGTCGTTGCGTGCTAGCCAGTCCTCTTCCGAACTCACCATTGACAGTGTCTTGGCCCTGCCGGTAGGTGAGAATATAAACCTTCCATTATCCGGACTTTATTTGATCCAGGCTGATACCAACGGTATTGAAGGGGCTGCTTTGTACGTAGGGCGCAAGGGATATCCCAAGCCAAGAATGCTGCAGGAGCTATCAGAGCCTTTGGTCTACATCACCACCAAGGAAGAGTTCCAGGAGATTAAGTCCGACTTCTCCAGCAAAAAAGCTTTTGACAAGTTCTGGCTGTCCACAGTGGGCAACCCTCAAAAAGCTCGTGGTTCCATAAAGAAATATTACCAATTCGTAGAATCGGCCAATCGGTACTTTACCAGCTACAAGCCAGGTTGGAAGACCGATCGAGGAATGATTTTTACGGTCATGGGTCCCCCCATTATGGTTAATAAAAGCAAAAATCTCGAGATCTGGGGATATTTGCAGGGCGATTCAGAGGTAGAATTTACGTTTTTAAAGGTAGGTAACATCTTTTCCGACAATCACTACGAACTTCAGCGAGAAGAAAAGCTTGACAGGCCATGGTTTAGAGCCATCGACCGCTGGCGAAAAGGACTAACTGGATTTTAATGGAAAAGCAAAAGACTAGTCAGAAGTCCTTCATATACGGAACTCGGGCAACGCTGGCGAGCATTAATGCAGGCCGAGAGATCGACAAGATATTGGTTCTGAAGAATCTGAACAATCCTTTGGTGCAAGAGCTACTGCAAGCTGCTCGTGATCATAAAGTACCGGTACAACGGGTACCTGTACAGAAACTGCAAAAGTACACCAGGAAAAATCACCAGGGTGTGGTCTGCCTGTTGTCGTCAATCAGCTATAGCTCACTGGATCACGTTATTTCTCAATCTTATAGTCAGGGACAATCTCCTCTAGTAGTGGTGTTGGACCGTATAACGGACGTCCGGAATTTTGGAGCAATCGCCCGCAGTGCCGAATGTGCCGGCGCTCATGCCTTAGTAGTTCCTTCCAAAGGAAGCGCCCAGATTACTGAAGATGCTGTGAAGACCTCAGCGGGAGCTTTGAATTTCATACCGGTCTGTAGAGTACCTAATCTCATGAACTGTATCCACGAGTTAAAAGCACAAGGCTTACAGGTAATTGCATGCACTGAAAAAACCCGCAACTTAATCTATGGTGGGAACTATTCACCTCCTACAGCCCTGGTATTGGGATCGGAGGAGAACGGCATCGACCCCAAAATATTGGAAATATGTGATGGACGTGTGAAGATCCCGATAAAGGGAAATATTGATTCTCTCAATGTATCGGTAGCCGCAGCAGTAGCTCTTTACGAGTGTGCTCGGCAACGTTTGCCTTAACCACATTACAGGAATTGGGACAGCTTTTTGGCCTTGATATCGCTGGAAAAGTTTCTGAACTGCCGTTCATTATCTTTTTTGCAGATCACCAACACATTATCAATGTCCGCCACCAGATATCCTTCCAGCCCTTGTACTATGATCAGCTTATCATTGGGACCCTTTACTATGCAGTTCTTGGTGTCGTAAGCCAGTACATTGGCCTCAAAAACGTTTCCTTGCTCATCTTTGGACTTAACATCGTGCAGTGTCGACCAGGACCCCATATCGGACCACCCGAAATCGCCTAATACTACAAATACGTTGGGGGCTTTTTCCATCACTCCGTAATCGATGGATATATTCTTACACTGATAGTATACATCACGGATAAAGTCCTTTTCACCCGAGGTGTAATAAAGCTCTTCTCCGTGAGCAAATAGTTCCGCCATCTCCGGAAGGAATACCTCAAAAGCCGACTTTATGGTCTGCACGTTCCAAATGAAGATCCCCGAGTTCCATACAAAATCGCCACTTTCAATGAACTTTTGGGCAAGCTCCAACTCGGGCTTTTCTGTGAAGGTTTTAACCCTCTTTACATCGTCACCACTGTCGGGCCAGAATTGAATGTAACCATAGCCGGTCTCCGGGCGGCTGGGCTTTATGCCAATGGTAACAATCTTATCGCTATACGCTGCCGCCTCCACCCCGGAAGTGATCACTTCCACGAATTGGGTTTCCTTGAATATGGCATGATCGGAGGGGCTTACCACAATTGTAGCTCCTGGGTTCTTGGAGGCAATTTTATAACTGGCATAAGCAATACAAGGCGCGGTGTTACGGCCCACTGGCTCTGTGAGGATCTGCTCGTCTTTGAGCTCCGGAAGTTGCTCCTTAACCAATTCGTAGTATATTTCATTGGTTACTATGTAGACATTTTCCTGCGGACAAAGATTCAGAAACCTTTGATTGGTCATTTGAATTAGAGAGTCTCCCGTACCCAGCACATCCAGAAACTGTTTGGGGCGATGATTGCGGCTATAGGGCCAGAACCTGCTGCCTACCCCGCCTGCCATTATCACCGCAAAGGTGTCGGACTTTTTCATAAAATTCCTTCCTTTAATAAATCATGCAAGTGGACGAATCCTAAAACTTGTTTACCCTGAGCCACGATCAGTTGTGTAATATTACGCTGCTGCATAATGCCTAATGCTGAAACTGCATAGGCATCCGGTTCAATAGTTTGCGGATTGGTCGACATAATGTCAGTAGCACCGATGAGGTCGGTTTTTTTATATTCTTTCAACATCCTCCTTAGGTCACCATCGGTAATAATACCCATCAAATTTTCTTGTTCATCCAATACCGCGGTGGCACCTAAGCGTTTGGAGGTTATTTCCAGGATAATTTCCGGAATAGTGGCATCCGCAGAAACCGTGGGGCATTGGTTGTTGGGATAAACATCTGAAACTTTTAGATATAGCTTTTTCCCCAGGGAACCACCCGGATGAAATTTTGCAAAATCATCACTGCTGAACCCACGCGATTCCAGCAAACATACCGCCAAGGTGTCCCCCAAGGCCAAATGAACTGTAGTACTGGTAGTAGGGGCTAGATTATGGGGGCAAGCCTCTTCTTCGATAGTAGCATCTATTACATGGTCGGCCTGCAAAGCCAGCTCCGATTGCAGGTTGCTTACCATTGCGATAATGGGAACCTCCATTCTTTTCAGTAACGGGATCAGCACCTTTATTTCTGGGGTGTTGCCGCTTTTGGACAGGATCATGACCATGTCCTCCTTTTTGATCATGCCTAAATCACCATGAATGGCATCGGCAGCATGCATATAAATGGATGGGGTTCCGGTAGAATTAAGGGTGGCGGTGATTTTATTGGCAATGATGGCGCTCTTCCCGATTCCGCACACGATCAACCTGCCTTTGCTCTGCAGAATTACCTCTACTGCTTTAATGAAATCATCGTTGATTAATTCACTTACACGGTGCAGTGCTTCCGCCTCATTAATCAACACTTTTTTGGCTATTTCTTTGATATTTTTTACTAAATTCAACTTGGGTTTTCAGATACAAGGATTTGTACAAAGATAATCAAATTAATGAATCAAAGGGGTTGGATGTATGTTGATTGAGCAAAAAGACCAACTTAGAGAAAAGTTAAAGGAGGTATTCGGCTACGGTCAATTTCGAGGGAATCAGGAAGCTATCATAAATAATATCATGAAGGGCAAGAGCACCTTTGTGATTATGCCAACAGGAGCCGGCAAATCCCTTTGCTATCAACTACCCGCAATCCTTCAAGAGGGTACCGCCATTGTAATATCACCATTGATCGCCCTGATGAAAAACCAGGTTGATCAACTTAACGCCTTAGGGATTAATGCTCAGTTCCTAAATTCCACACTCAGTAAGTCCGAAATTAACCGGGTGAAGCGGGAAACCTTAAACGGCATAGTTAAGCTACTTTACGTAGCCCCGGAATCCTTGACCAAACCCGATAATGTTAACTTCTTAAGTCAATCGCAAATTAGTTTTGCGGCCATCGATGAAGCCCATTGTATTTCCGAATGGGGGCATGACTTCAGGCCGGAATACCGTAAGATCAAATCCATTCTGGAAAAACTGGGAGACTTGCCGATCATCGCGCTAACTGCTACCGCAACTCCCAAGGTACAGCTCGATATACAAAGAAACCTGCATATGGAAGATGCTCACGTGTTCAAGTCATCTTTCAATCGTAAAAACCTCTATTATGAGGTGAGATCCAAGCAGGACATCAAAAAACAGTTGGTAAAGTTCGTCAAAGGACATCATGGCAAATCTGGTATCGTTTATTGCCTGTCCCGAAAGAAAGTAGAAGAGATCGCGGAACTGTTGCGGGTCAACGATATAAAGGCGCAACCGTACCATGCCGGTTTGGATGCCAGTGTAAGAGTAAAGAATCAAGACGATTTTTTGAACGAGGAAATTGACGTGATCGTGGCCACCATCGCTTTTGGGATGGGAATTGACAAACCCGATGTGCGATTTGTGGTGCATTATGATACCCCTAAATCCGTGGAGGGCTACTATCAGGAGACCGGCCGAGCGGGACGTGATGGCCTGGAAGGCAATTGTTTGATGTTCTATAGTTACAATGACATCATTAAGCTGGAAAAGTTCAACAAAGACAAACCGGTCACCGAGAGAGAGAATGCCAAGATCCTTTTGGAGGAAATAGCTTCCTACGCCGAATCTTCGGTCTGCCGGCGACAACAATTGCTTCATTATTTTGGGGAAACCTATCTGAATGATCATTGCGCTAAAACCATGTGGTGCGATAATTGCCGCTATCCCAAGGAAAAATTCGAGGGCAAAGACTATGTTTCGGTAGCCCTCAGCGCAGTAAATGAAACCAGTCAACGTTTTGGCATACGCCATTTGTCGAATGTTATCCGGGGTGTGAGCAATCAATATGTTGAGAGCTACAAGCACAGCGAATTACCGGTTTATGGACAGGGCCATTCCGAAAGCGAGGAGTTTTGGTGTTCGGTACTCAGGCAAAGTCTTTTGCAGGAGTACCTGCAAAAAGATATTGAGAATGTGGGGGTGTTGAAGCTCAGCCAGAAAGGCGAGAAGTTCCTTAAGGATCCTCAATCCGTAATCTTGTCTAAAGATCATGAATACGGAGAGCATGACGATACCGCATCCAACAATGAGATAATAGCCCGCAAATCTTATGATACGGCGCTGTTTGAACTACTAAAGGGTCTACGAAAAAAGATTGCCCGACAACGCGAACTGCCGCCTTATGTGATTTTTCAAGATCCTTCTTTGGAAGAGATGGCGATTACCTATCCCACCACCAAAGAAGAGTTGGGACAGATCAATGGAGTAGGTCAAGGCAAGATCTCAAAGTTCGGAGAGCCTTTTATCAAGGCCATTAAACAATATGTGGAAGAAAATGACATCACAACCGCATCGGATGTGGTGATAAAATCGGCCATAAATAAATCCAAAAACAAGATATTCATTATTCAACAAATTGATAGAAAAGTGGATCTGGAAGAAATAGCCGAATCCAAGAATATGAAAATGGAAGAACTCCTAGGTGAGATCGAGCAAATCTGCTATTCCGGCACCAAGCTCAATCTCGACTATTACGTGGAGCAGATCATGGATGATGAAAGACAAGACGATCTGTATGATTATTTCATGGATGCAGAAACTGACAGCATTTCTTTGGCCATGAAGGAACTGGAGGAAGAGGATTACTCCGAAGAAGAACTACGGCTGATGCGTATTAAATTCCTATCTGAATACGCCAATTAAGGGCAGCCTACGGTATGTACAAAATTATTCAACTATGAACATATTGATCCTGGGGTCAGGGGGCCGGGAGCACGCATTTGCATGGAAGTTGGTGGCCAGTCCAAAGTGTGAACGTCTGTATGTAGCACCTGGAAATGCCGGTACCGCCAAACTGGCGGAAAATCTTGCGGTCGACCCTAACGATTTTCCCGCTGTAGCCGCACAAGTAATTGCAAAAGATATCCATTTAGTGATCGTCGGCCCTGAGGAGCCACTGGCCAGGGGGGTCCGGGACTATTTCGATCAACATAGCCAACTGAAGAAGGTACTGCTAGTGGGGCCCGGAAAAGAGGGCGCCCTTCTGGAGAGCAGTAAGGACTTTGCGAAACGGTTCATGAATAAATACGGTATTCCCACAGCCCGGCATCGAACTTTCAATCTGGAAACTTTGGAGGAAGGTCTGGAATACCTTAGAGGGCAGGAAATGCCTATTGTACTAAAAGCCGATGGCCTGGCTGCCGGTAAAGGAGTGGTAATTTGTCAATCTCTAAACGAGGCTGAAAGGGTTCTCCATGAAATGCTGGCAGAGGCCAAGTTCGGCACCGCTAGCTCGCAAGTAGTGGTAGAACAGTTTCTGGATGGTATTGAAGTTTCTGTGTTTGTGCTTACTGACGGGAACCACTACAAGGTTTTGCCAGAAGCTAAAGATTACAAACGCATCGGGGATGGGGACACCGGGCCCAACACCGGAGGGATGGGCGCAATTTCACCAGTACCCTTTGTCGATCGGGAATTTATGCAGAAGGTGGAGCAACAGATCATTATACCTACGATTGAAGGACTCAAACATGAAGATATTCATTACCGGGGCTTTATATTCCTGGGCTTGATCAATGTTGAGGGCAACCCCATGGTGATTGAATACAATGTACGTATGGGAGATCCGGAAACACAAGCTGTACTTCCACGCCTTAAAACCGACATGGTGGACCTAATGACAGCCTGTGCCCGCGGTAAGCTGTCGGAGGTGTCCATAGAAATTGATCGCCGCAGTAGCGCCACCGTGGTAATGGTATCTGGGGGATATCCCGATACCTACCAAAAAGGCTACCCTATCTCAGGGCTGGAACAAGAGACTTCCAGCGTGATATTTCATGCTGGAACGAACTTACGTGCCGGTACAGTCCATACCAATGGAGGTAGAGTATTGGCGATTACCAGTTTAGACGGTGTTTTGGAAAACGCCCTGGACAATGTCTATCAAACAGTATCCAATATCGCTTGGGAAGACGCTAACTACAGAAGGGATATCGGTCAGGATCTCCTGGTAAATTCAAACAAATCTGTATAAACTTCGGCTGGCAAACAGAAAATTGTAAATTAACTGATTGATAAAGCAAGTTATCTATGTCAGGATGCAATACATGCGGTATCGGGGAAGACGGTAAAGTTGCCGGTTGCCAAAATAACGGCGGATGTCTTACCGGTGGATGTAATAAGCTGAACGTATTTGATTGGCTTTCTAATATGAATGCCCCTCTTGGTCAAGAATTCAATATCGTGGAAGTGCGCTTTAAGAATGGCAAGAAGGATTTTTTCAGGAACTCAGAGGGATTGGATATATTCAATGGTGATCCGGTAATCGTAGACGTACCCAACGGGCATCACCTGGGATACATATCCCTTCAGGGTGAGTTGGTGCGATTGCAAATGCAAAAAAAGAAGGTCCTCAATGACGAAAAAGTGCGGAAAATATACCGGGTTGCCAGCCCTAAAGATCTGGAGAAGTATCAGCAAGTCCGTAAACGAGAACATCCCACCCTTAACCGAACCCGGGAAATTATTAGTGAAATAGGCTTACAGATGAAACTCACCGACGTGGAATTTCAGGCCGATAACACCAAAGCAACATTCTACTATTCTGCCGATGAAAGGGTAGACTTTAGAGAGTTGATAAAAATTCTTGCTGGTGAATTTCGGATCAGGGTAGAAATGCGTCAGATAAGTCTGAGACAGGAAGCCAGCCGCCTAGGAGGCATCGGCAGCTGTGGCCGGGAATTGTGTTGCTCTACCTGGCTTACGGATCTAAAAAGTGTATCCACTGCCGCCGCCCGTTATCAAAACCTCAGTCTGAATCCCAGCAAATTGTCAGGTCAGTGTGGCCGGCTAAAATGTTGCCTAAACTTCGAACTGGAAAGTTATCTGGATGCCCTAAAGGATATTCCTAAAATTGAGGAGCCCTTAAAGACCAAAAAGGGCCTTGCAAAATTGCAAAAGACCGACATTTTCCGAAAGATCATGTGGTTTGGTTACGAACAGGAGAACTCATGGCATCCGGTGTCCAGTCAACGTGTAAAAGAAATTCAAGCACTGAATCAACAAGGAATAGTCCCTGAGAACCTGGAGGTCAACGAAGGTGCAAACGGAGAACAACGCATTCGGGCGATGAACCTGGAACTCCAAAGAATGGACAAAAAATACCGCCGAAACAAAAAGAAGCGGCCCTATAAACGCCGTAAGAAAAACTCCTCAAACAATGATTCGTAACTGCTGCTTTTTTTTAATTATCTCCATAGTACTTAGTTGTAATGATGAGCAAAGGGTTTTCGAAAAAAATATAGATTTTGATGAACAATCCTGGGTGGTGAGCAACATCCCAGCATTTGAGTTTGAGATCCTGGAGACCACTCGCACCTACGATCTTTTTTACAATGTCAGGAATTCAATATCCTATCCGTATCACAATCTATATGTCAAATACTCTTTGGAAGATACCCTGGGAAATGTGATCAGTAGCAAACTCCAAAATATGGACTTGTTTGATCCAGTTACCGGCAAACCATACGGAGAAGGACTGGGAGACATTTTCGATCACCGTATCTTAGCGCTGGACAAGCATCAATTTGACCGACCGGGTGTTTATCGCTTCAAAGTTCAGCAATATATGCGGCAGGACACGCTGCCCATGATCCTCTCGGTAGGATTGAGAGTGGCCTATTCTGAGCTTGAAACTACTCCCTAAAACGGCTTACTGGGAAGGACAATACGGAAACGGGTCCCTTTTCCTACCTGGCTCTCAACACTGATCTGCCCGCGGTTCAACTCCACGAATTCTTTGCACAACATCAGGCCCAAACCGGCACCTTTATGTTCTGGAATGCCATTAATGGAACTGCCCTCAAAGGCGAATAATTTTTGTTGGTCCTCCTCGCTGATCCCGATACCATCATCTGATACCGTTAGTTCAGCATGTCCCTCATCTTTAGCAGTCAGACCAATAGCAATATATCCACCCTGTCGGGTAAATTTGATAGCATTGCTGATCAGATTGCGCAACACCAAATTTAGCATGTTGGTGTCCGCATAGACCAAGACATTTTCGTCTATGTTGGTTTTAAAATGTATATTTTTTCCCCTCAATCGACTTTCCACCAACTGATAGTTGTCATCTACTAATTCCATTATATCTATCCTTTCCGGATTAGCCTCAATCTTTCCCATTTGGGACATGGACCACTTCAGCAAGTCGTCCAGGAATTGAGACAAGCGCGAGGTAGACTCCTCCATTTCATGTGCCAGGGCTTTTAACTCAATATCTCCGATGGATTTCAGTTTGACACCCAGGATGTTAAGAAAACCTGCAATGGTGTTGATGGGACTGCGCAAATCATGTGAAATGATTGAAAAGATCTTATCCTTGGTCTGATTCAGATTGCGTTGTTCTTTTTCAGTTCGCGATAAAGCCAGATTGATCTTCTGTAACTCACTTATTTTTCTTTGCAGTTGTTCCTTATTCGTTTCGTCGCGTAACTTAGTGGACTCCAGGCCCTGAAGCTCCTTGTGGGAATTGGACCACCCCCACCAAAATATGATGGCGGTAATGCCTAAGCCCAGCAGCGCGAAATGCCGCCAATTCCAAAGGGGCACCCCTTGGTTGTTGTATAAGGCTTGTGGTGATTCCTGGGTAATTGAAATAGTATCTTTCGAAGATTGCAGCTCTTTCTTTAGTAAATCATTGAAGCTTTCAGCCTGCTGTTGTAAGCTGTCTTGATAAGCCTGGGACAATCCCTCAATCAGCTGATTTTGATAGTAAAACGCACTGGCAAAATTCTTCCTTTTGGCAGAGATACCCGACAGACTTTTGTAGGTTCTTAGCTGGTTGGCCAGGTCCTGGACCTGCTGAAAATTCTCAAGTGCCAGTGTATATTGTCTTTCCGACAGGCGGTAATACCTCCCTGGTTCGGCATTATCTCCAAAGTACTCATAAATAAAACCTTTGGACCAATAGACTTCTGCTGCTTCTCGGGATTTCTGTTCGCCGTTCAGTTTGGGTATGGCCTGGTCAAAATAGTTTAGGGCGGTGTTGTATTTCCCTACTTCCATGTACAAATATCCGATACGAGAAAGTGCGATTCCTACTTGCTTTTCTCCCTGATCAATAACGTTCAGATAGTAATTTATACTGTCTGAATTAGGCTGAGAATTGGGACTTTGACCTGGTAGAAATCCGGGAATCAATAGGGGAAACATCACCGACAAATAAGACAAGAGGGCTGGGTAATTCCTTCTTGTCAAAAGGGTTACGTAACATTTGATCCAGCGCATTATTATGGTTGAATATACCCTTTTCGCGCAAAGCAATCAAATAAATCCAAGCAGGCGGGAGGCTCCTTTTTACTACCACCGGAACCTGTATAAATACCTATCCTGTTTTATCACAATTTCTTTAATTCAGATCTTCTGTTTGTATTGGAATAGTACAATCAAGTCTTAATAAAAAAATATTTTATTTTTTTCGGATAAATGCCGAATTATTGATGGAGCTGCCCCGATTTTCTATTTGGTGGTCGATTTTGCACTACCTTCTTTTACGGCAAAACGCTCCATCTGTTCCACCACTTCTTGTGGGTTCATCCAGTATTGGCGGCTGAAAATTCCCTGGAAACGCCAGCCCTTGGCATACAAGATCAGGGGGACATAAACATGGGAATCCTTAACAGAAATACTTTGGTGATAGAGGTTGTCATCTGTTAATATAAGTCCGAGAAAATCTCGCTCGTCCCGGACGGTAAGATCGGCAAAAGGCAGAGACTGTTCGAAGGTCAGATTCGGTTTATGAGACATCTCATCCATGAGCCGGGTTTTTAGGTACCATTCGTTGCGCTGACCCTGAAGTTCGGGAGCCACCATTTGGTATTCCCCTTGTGATACATCCCATGCATATTGAAGATACTCCCTGAACAATCTAGGACCTGGATTTTTGCTGGTTTCTACCTTTAAATCGGAGGGCATGATACTGGAGATAATATAAATCCTCTCACGGGCCCGGGTTACCGCTACATTTAATCTGTTTTCACCTCCGGCAATATTCAAACTCCCGAAGTTCATGCTTAATTTCCCTTTTTCGTCAGGAGCATAGCCAATGGAAAATATGATGATGTCTTTCTCGTCGCCTTGGACATTTTCAATATTCTTAACAATTAACGATGGAGGGAAGGGAATCTCAGCCTGGGCCAAACGTTCCTCCAGCCTTTCCATTATGTATTGCTGCTGCTGTACATTAAAGGTTACAATGCCCACTGATTTATCCGGCTCTTCCCGCAACAGCTTCTCTACTAGGATCACTACTTCCAGAGCTTCGTTCTGATTGATATTCTTTTCCCACAGTCCATCTACTTTGCTAAAGGTGATCGCCGGGATGCCATTGTTTATCACTTGATAGTCCGGAAGCATGCGTAAACGGTCTCCATAAAAATGGCGATTAGAAAAATTGATCAGATCCAACGACTTACTGCGATAATGGCCTTGCAATTGTACTTGATCCAGATACTTACAAGCTAAATCCAATAGAGAATCAATCTCCAAGTCAAAATTGTCAGGGTCTTCCTCCTGCCATCTTATTTGGTAGAGGTCATTGGGGCTGAGTTGCTTGGAATCACCTGTAATCACCACCTGATTCCCCCTGTACATAGCTGGTATCCCTTTTTCAGCAAAGCACTGGGATGCCTCATCGAAGATCACCAGGTCAAACAACTGCTTCATGGGAGTCATGGCACTTACGGATTCAGGACTGGCCAACCAGCAGGGAACTAATTTGAACAGTTCTTCATGAAATTGACTTAAAAGCTTGCGAATAGGCCAGATACGTTTCTTTTTGCTTACCTGATGCTTCAGGTCGCGGTACGATATCATGTTGTTCAGGCGGTTGTATCGGACTTCAGAATATACCCTTTCTCTTAACCGCAAAAGCAGTGTTTCATGACTTAAAGCTAGCTTTTGCTTAATCAGATCCTGATACTCCTTTTGTAATTCGTCCAACCTTAGGGAAGAAACCATGCGCAATACCGGATACTTAGTTTCAATGTGATCTATCCACGCTAGTTTTATGCTGTTCTCAAACAACTCGGTGATGGCATCGTCACTATTGTGGTCCCAAGACTCATACAGCTTGTCCAATACGGACTGCTGCTGACCGGTAAACTGATGATGCAATCGGTCATATTCGCAGAGATTATCAAATTCCCGTTGCAGCAGCTTTTTGTAAGGTTCTAACAAATCTGGGGAATTGATAATAGCGCTAATTTGCTTAGGCAGCAGGTATGATTGCCATCGCTGTCGGTGTACTGGCAAATCGTCCATGATGCGGATCAATTGCTGCAGCTGTTTTTTTAATTGAGCATAGCTGAGTTGTTGAATGTTAAAATATTCCTTAAAGTTTCTTTGCTGCCGGAATATTTGCTTGGCATTCAACGCTTTTCTCTGATAGTAGAACCATGCTTGGAAGTCCACCTCACTATATGACTCTGGAATGTCCTTCAACCAGGGGTAGTTGCGGAGTTTGGATAGATTATGCTCCAAATTTAGACGGTTGTCGGTTTTTTCTACCAAGATCTTGAAGCCATCCCGGGTATTGGGCAGCCCATTGGCCCGCATGACCCTCTGGAACTGCATCTTCTCTTTGCTGAATAGATGCCAGCTAAGCCATTTGAATATGTTCTTTCGGGATTCAATCTTTTGTTGCAATACTTCCTGAAAAGTACCTAACTCCTGAGCCTCAATAATCACTTCTGGGCCTTCGTTCTTAAAGCAGTCCATCACCACCCGTTCCATATTGGCCAGCCAAAGGTCGTCCTTTTCGATATCCCTGAAGTTCACCATATGACGGAAAAAATCGTAAACGGCTTCATCTTTCAGGAAGGTGATGAATCTTTCAATATCCTCACGGTGATTGATAAACTCCTCACAGTCGTCGAAACTGACCTCAGTTTTCAGCTTATTACCTACCTCCTTTACTATTTTTTCTGAATAAGTCTGGACGTCATCAAGAACCTTGTTGATTGCCTGGACATCCGTAATGGTATAGTCCTTAAATGATAGCCGGTCTTTCCATAAGAAATCATCACCTTCCAGTCTTTTCCAGTAACGATGATACCGACCCAAATCCTTTGAAAAAGCTTGAGCTTCCTTCCATGGAAAATATTTGTATTCCTGTTTGAGATTAATGGTTGGACCATTAAGGTAGGAAGTGAGATAAAGTTCTTTTATGGAAATGCCGCATTCTTCTTCGTCGAATAAAGACCTTTTGAACTCTTCGAGCTCCTCAGTGATCTGGTCTATGCGCCGACTAGCTTGTAAAAACTCCCTCTCCAAATAGATGGCGTCCAAGCTGTTGTTTTGATGACGGTATTCCTCAAGGCTTTCTATTTGTAACAATATCTGTTGATAAAGTTCGCGGCGATCATTTTTAAAATCATGAACTAATGCTACAAACGGATCCAGGCCAATTTCCTGAAGTCTCTGGTAAACAACATCCAAAGCAGCCCTCTTCTGACATACCAGCAGCACCCGTTTTCCCTGTGCGGCGTAGTCGGCCATTAAATTGCATATTAATTGGGATTTCCCAGTTCCCGGAGGTCCTTGGACTACCATGGAGTTACCAGATTTGATGGCCTTTAGGGCGTTCTCTTGAAAAGCATCCATCTTGAAGGGAGTAATGTTAAGCTCTTCCTTAACAGAATTGATATAATCAAATGAGGCTGCTGGACCATGGTTCAAAGCATGCTTCTCTTTGTTGAAAAAAGCCGCAACGTCGTCGATAGAACCGTCTTCCAATAGTGCCAGGTAGTCCGGGACCAGATAAGATCCAGCTTGAGGGAATAGACCTAATACTGCTTCCGGAAAAAGTTTGATGGCACCAGTGGCATGATGCTCTTCAAATTCTGTTTTGGTAAATGACGTAAAGGGAAGCAAGTTGTCAGTGAAATTCTGTTGATTGAAGTTCAACTCAATACCGCTGCTTTTGAACAGCTCGTAGAGGGCTACCCTGAAGGCGCGGCTATCACTGGGAAATTCTTCAAAATTAAACTCCATCAACTGCTCATCAAGGTTCAGTTTGTTGAAATGAGCATACGCCAGCAACAAGGACTGATTCAGAAAGCAGTACTCGTCAGTCCTTGGCTTTAACACCCAAGCATTGTCCACGATTTCCAGGCTTACAGGAAAAAACAACAACGGTGCTCGTACCAAAGTCCCGTCCGCAAATCTACCATTGGCAAAAGGCCAGGCCACACAAAGATCCTTCGCCCCTCTTTCTTCAAATACGAAGCGATCAAAACGCCACAATTTTTTTAATTTCTGACTGACTTTGTTGCTAGTCTCATCCCGGCTATCCAGTAGACGGCATAAGTAAATCTCCTTTTTCCTGGCGATTAACTGCTCGATTATAGAGAATGCCGGCTGGTTGTTCAGAAAATCCAGGTCGTTTATATCCAGGAAGCCCTGAGTATATAACCTAAGCAGCACGATAGATCGATTACGCGAAGTAAGATTGGTAAGCTTGCGCAGGTATGAGTTTATAATTTGGTGCATGGTTGAAGCGGCAAATTCAAAAAAATAGCCTTTTTTCAAAAATCCAAGTATGGATAAAGCTTAATATAGGTACTATCACCCACTAAATGAATAGCTTTCACTTTTTCTAAAACATCAAAGTTGCCATGTATTTCCCTGTAGGCTACAATAGCTCGGGCCTGAGTATACGAAATGTATGGATGTCTGGCTAATTCTCGATAGTCCAACGAATTTATGGATAACTTATGATAAGTGAATTCAGGATTTATGTAAACCCGGCCTTTTAACCGTTGTAAAACCTCCTCAGAAAGTCCGTAAACTTCATCTAACTGGTCTTTCGAATAATAGCCCCCCAGTAATCTCCGGTATTTGATAATTCTGGTGCTCAGCACAGGTCCTATTCCTTTTATTTTCATGAGCGCTAGGCTATCGGCTATGTTAATATCAATGCGAGGGGTATTCTGAAATGATGAGTTATTTGAACCTTTTTTTGTGGTTTTTGATACCGTGATCGTCACAAAGGGCTCCATAATGTTCCACAGGCTGTCATTCATTCCGTAAATCCTTCTAAGATCCTGCTTCACCCTGAATGTACCATCCGCTTCCCGGTACTTTTGAAGGTTTCGGGCCACCTGTGGGGGTATTCCCCAATGCCTCAGACTATCCACTTGTACGGTGTTGGGATCAAACGTCCTTAAACCTGAAGCGAAGAGGTTCCCACTGGGAGGAGGCTGTAAAGCCTCTAACAAACTATCCATTGTGGCCAATTGATGTTGATACAAGGGAGTAACTATGGATGTTTGACTTCTCTGCCACTTCATAAGCAGGGTTACTATGCTTAAAATTAGTATTAAAAGGGCGTAGGCCAGAACCTCTGTCTTTGAGAATGCCAAAGATTTGCGGGTCCAGTCAAAATAGTTTTGGAACACCGTCGTATAAATTTTACAGCCCATTATAGGAACCGAGAGTTTCAATAAATAGATTTGTTATACTTGATGATGATTTTGCGCATCCTTTTTGTTACTGAAACGTTTCTAAATTACCACCCATTCCACTTTTCAGCGGAAAAAATTTTATATTGCAGTGGATTTCTGCTATATTTGTTTTATACAAAAAAATATTAGAATATTAATGCATAGTAATTTCAAAGCCTTAACCATCTCCCACAAGAATGCCCCTGTAGCTATCAGGGAGCAATTGGCTTTGAATGAGCAGGAAATTCGCGAGGTACTTTTTCATATCCGGGAATATTATACCCTAAGGGATATTCTGGTATTATCTACCTGCAACCGTACTGAAGTTTATTATGCATCGGAAGAAGACCTTGGCGAGGAGCTGGTTAAGATCCTGTCTTTGAAAAGATCTACACCCTACAATAAAACGCTTTACCAGCAGTTTCAATCTATTACCGATCACCAGGAAGCTGTGCGACATTTGTTCAGGGTTACCATCGGTCTGGAATCCCAAATTATTGGCGATATGCAGATTACCAACCAGGTAAAGAATGCTTATCAACTTTCAGCTGACGCCGATCTGGCAGGACCTTTTTTGCATCGATTAATGCACACCACATTTTACGCCAATAAGAAGGTGGTTCAGGAAACCGCCTTCAGGGATGGCGCTGCATCAATCAGCTATGCTACTTTGGAGTTAATTGAGCAATTGACCCTTTCCAGCAGTAATCCTAAAGTGTTGATCTTGGGACTGGGCACTATTGGTGGTGATTTATGCAAGAATATTGCAGACCATAAAAGTTTTAAGAATCATAGTATAATGCTGGCTAACCGTACCTTAGCCACCGCCCAGCAACTGGCCAACTCCTGCGGCTTTCAAGTAATCCCATGGGAAGAAGTGCACCAACAAGTCGCTGAAGCCGATGTTGTAGTCAGTGCGGTATCAGCCCCGCAAGCCATTATCCAACAAAAAGAGATCGATAGATTGAACATACTTAGTTTCAAATATTTCATTGATCTCTCCATCCCCCGTAGTGTGGAAGCAAGTATTGAAAATATCAACGGGGTTGTATTGTACAATCTGGATGATATTCAATCACGCACCGATCAAGCACTAAAGAGAAGAATGGCCACTACTCCCCAAGTAGAAGCCATTGTGGAAGAGGCCATATGGGGCTTCCAAGATTGGAGTAAGGAAATGAGTGTTAATCCTACCATTAACAGACTTAAAAACGCTCTGGAACAGATACGCCGTGAGGAAATTGCTCGTCATTTGAAAAATGCTACCGAAGAGGAAGTTGATAAAGTGGATAAAGTAACCAGGAGCATGATGCAGAAGGTGATCAAGCTTCCTGTTTTACAATTAAAAGCAGCCTGCAAGCGCGGGGAAGCTGAAACCTTGATTGATCTGTTGAACGACCTGTTCGATCTGGAAAAGGTGCCTGCAACCAAGAATAAGAAATAAATATCCCTATCTAAGTCCGGTAGGTTTTTCCATCAAATTGCACCATAGTGATTTGGCTAAGTGCTATTATATCTATTAATTGCGGGAAAAAGAAAAGCTGGGTGGATCGTATTTTGTTTGATACTAGGTATTATAAGACACTTTGGAGCCTAATAGGTACGGCAATTCTGTTAGTACTATGGGCAGCTACTGTTCAAACGGGGGACTACACGGTATTTCTCAAAAATAACAAAAAAGGCCTTCGTAATCATAAAAACAAAGTGCTGATCCCTGCACAATATGAAGATTTGGGCTGGTCGAACGGAGGGTTCCTGCCACTTGAAGGAGTTCTGGGATACAAGGAAAACGGGCTGTGGGGGCTGATCAATCTGAAGAACCAAAGAATCATCTCTCCTCATTATACCTATTTGGATCCCCTTTCTGCGGATCTGATCATTATTGCTAAGCACCATCACGTCCACAATAGAAGCTATTACGGCATTATTAACCTAAAAGGCAATTCTGTGGTTTCTGCGGACTATCACCATCTGGCAAAATTTGGCAACCTTCTGATAGCCGCCCGAGATCAATCCGGAAGCACCAAATACGGACTCTTGGATCTGGAGTATCAAAAGGTAATTCACTATATCTATGACAGTATAAAACCAATAAATGACCAGTTCGCCATAGTGCAAGCACAGGGCAAACTAGGACTTATCAATAATCTGGGTCAAGTAGTAGTAGCCCCGTATTACCAGGACATCGAATTACAGGGGTCAGAACTAAAAGGAAAACCCTTTGATTACTACGAATTGAAAACATCCGATAATAAACATGTGGCTTTACACCAGGCCAATCACCTTAAGGCAATCGATCAAAACCTCTACCTGTCTGTAAGTGCGCACGCCAGCAGTTTGATCAATACCCGTGGGTCTGAAGTCAGGAGTTTTGCCAACAGTGAGATCGGGACATTTGAGAATGGGTTGGCTGTAATACGACAAGGGACGAAATATGGTGTGGTGGATACCCGGGGAAAATTGGTGATTCCTTTGGAGTACGACAGCATTTGGCTGCAAGACAATTACTTGGGAATACGTAAAGGGAATAATAAATGGATGATGCTCAACACCCAATACGTGCGGGTCACTCAGAAAGACTATCAAGATATCATGCCCAGCAATGAAGGCCTCTTTCCGATCAAGCGACATGGTAATTGGGGATTTATCAACAACCGGGGTGTAGAAGTGGTCCCTCCGCAATATCAAGCGGTACAATCTTTCAGTGAAGGGGTGGCAATGGCGCAATACGGTGGAAGTTGGGGATTAATTGATCGTAAAGGCAACTGGTTGGTCAAACCACGTTACACCTCCCTAAAGCGCATTAATAACGAAACATATCTATTTCACAATGGCTCCTACCAGGGCCTGGTGGCCCTTAAAAGTGGTGTGGTGTATAAAACCTCCAATCAATTATTCTCAACACCCATGGCCGTAATTGAACAAAATATTGATAATTATAAAGGGCTGATTTCCTTGACAGGAGAGCAGCTGCTCTCCGTGCGTTATCATTCCCTGAACTTCCAGGACAATACTCCACATTTCTTTCATTATCAAGATAGCGTGGGCACGGGGTTATTCAATGCAGCCAACCGCACCTTCATAACGGATCCTGCCTATCAGGAGATCCGTACTATTAACGAGGACTTTATTGGGGTAAAGATCAACAATCAATACGGCTTCATTGACCAAAACGGCAAACTGAGGATTGCCAACCGATACGACAACATAGGAGTGTTTAAGGAAACTATGTCGCCCGTTAAAATCAAGAGTAGGTGGGGATACATTGACCGTCTGGAACGACTTAAAATACAACCCATCTATGATTTTGCAGGGCCATTTGAAAACGGGTTGGCAATAGTAGCACAAAAGGGAAAATACGGTTTGGTAGACATACGCGGGAAAGTAGTCTTGCCATTAAACTATGACGATTTGAAACGGTCGTCCGATGGACGCTTCATTTGTTATCAAGGATCGTATCAAGGACTGATCGACGAACTAGGTAAACTGATCTTGCACCCTAAATACCATGAGTTTACCGATCTTGGCAATGGCTATGTAATTGTAGGCCGAGATAACAAATACAGCTTGGTTTCGGACCAGGGAGTGAGCATGATCCCCATGATCTACGATGATATTGAATACGATGCACTCAATGATCTGTACATCGCTCGTAAGCAGCAACCTTGGGAAACTATTAAGCTCTAATTGATCAACTTTCTTTTTCTGGTGATTTAGGATCATCATCTCCTGATTTGGAGATAGCATCCCTCATACCGGTATCTGCCTCAATATTCTTCATGCGGTAGTAGTCCATAATGCCTAGATTACCGCTGCGGAAGGCTTCAGCCATGGCCCTAGGCACCTCAGCTTCGGCTTCGATTACCCTGGCCCTCATCTCCTGGGTCAAGGCTTTCATCTCCTGCTCCTGAGCTACCGCCATAGCACGTCGTTCCTCTGCTTTGGCTTCGGCTACTTTTAAGTCGGCATTGGCTTGGTCAATTTGCACTTTCGCACCTATGTTGGCGTCTACCTTGGGAACATCTACATCTGCAATATCAATAGACAGGATCTCAAAAGCGGTACCGGCATCCAGTCCCCTTTCCAGTACCAGTTTGGATATATCATCCGGATTCTCCAGCACATCGGTGTATTTGGCTGCAGAACCTATAGAGGTTACAATACCCTCCCCTACCCGGGCCAATATGGTCTCTTCACCTGCTCCACCTACCAGGCGCTCAATATTTGCCCTTACCGTTACCCTTGCTTTGGCCAATAGCTGGATGCCGTCACCTGCTACTGCCGATACAGAGGGGGTGTTGATAACCTTGGGGTTCACCGAAATCTGTACCGCTTCAAATACATCCCTCCCCGCAAGGTCGATGGCTGTAGCCTGTTTAAAGCCTAGATTAATATTGGCTTTATCCGCAGAGATCAAGGCTTTTATCACATTGGGCACGTTACCTCCCGCCAGATAGTGGGTTTCTAGATCGGAGGTGGTTACTTGCAAACCCGCCTTTATAGCGGTAATCATTTCCCTCACAATGATCCCCGGGGGCACCTTACGGATGCGCATAAACATAAGTTCAAAAAGCCCTACCCGGACTCCTGAAAATATAGCGGTTATCCACAGGTTAACGGGAATAAAATACATGAAAACGAAAAACAGGATGATGATCCCGACGATTCCAATCAAATACATCATATCCATATGAAGGAAATATTTATAAAGGTTCTACAATTATTTTATTGTCTGAAATCTTAATGATAGCAATATTGGCCCCGGCTTCCAGGTAATTTCCGTTGGTCTGTACCTCAAATAGTTGGTCATTGAACTCAGCGGTGCCGACGGGACGCAAATCAGAAATGGCCGTTCCTTGCAATCCCACGGCCAAATCGTCTTTCTCGTGTTCATTAACCTTGCTGTCGATCTGGGACTTCAAGGAGAACTTACTCCAAACCCCAGCCCTTAAGCTGTAGACAAGCGCTGTCACAGACACTAGTAAAGTTCCAATCAGAACCCCGGTTCCAACACTGGAACCAAAGTTGACGTAGCTAAAGTAAACACCGCCAAATAACATTAGGATACCCAGTATACCTAAAATGGTGGTGCCAGGAACAAAAACTATTTCAATTATGATCAATATTATACCGCAGCCAATAAGTAAAGTTACGGAAAGCCAGTCAGCCATTTAGTTTAAGGTCTAATCACTAAATGTACAAAAAAGCCGTATGGGATACAATGATGCCGCTAGTAGGCTTTCGCAAAGAGTACCCGTTTCCGGGAAGGTGATCCGGAATAGATGCATTGCCCTTCTTCTTCCAAAGCATCCAGGGGGATGCAACGAATGGTAGCTTTGGTCTCATCCTTAATTCTAGCTTCAGTCTCCTCAGTACCGTCCCAATGTGCGCTAACAAATCCTCCCTTAGAATCCAACACCTGCTTAAATTCCTCGTAGGAATCTACGGAGGTGGTGTGTTCTTCTCGGAATTTTAAAGCTTTTTGGAAAACATTGGCTTGAATATCCGTCAATATTTGTTGCGCTTTCTGAGCAATCCCCTCCAGAGGCAATATCTCTTTCTCACTAGTGTCCCGTCGGGCTACCTCTACGGTGCCGTTCTCCAGATCACGAGGGCCCAGAGCCAACCGCAATGGCACCCCTTTAAGTTCGTACTCCGCGAATTTCCACCCGGGTTTTTGAGTGTCGTCATCATCGAACTTTACGGAGATATCCAGTTCCTTCAAACCATTCATGATACGATTTGCGGCTACTTCCAGAGCCTCTCTTTGCTCCGGAGTTTTGAAGATGGGTACAATGACCACTTGAATGGGAGCCAGCTTAGGAGGTATTACCAATCCCTTATCATCGGAATGAGCCATCACCAACGCTCCCATCAATCTTGTACTTACCCCCCAGCTGGTACCCCAAACGTAATCCAGGCCACCTTCCTTATTGGCAAATTTCACATCAAAAGCATGAGCAAAATTTTGTCCTAGGAAATGTGAGGTCCCTGCTTGTAGTGCCCGGGCATCCTGCATCAGGGCTTCTATGCAATAAGTATCCACCGCCCCTGCAAATCGTTCGGATTCCGTCTTTACACCCTGGATCACCGGTACTCCCATAAACCCTTCTACGAAGTCCGTATATACCTGCAGCATACGCATCGTCTCCTCCTTGGCTTCATCTTCGGTAGCATGGGCAGTGTGTCCTTCTTGCCATAAAAACTCTGCCGTTCGCAAAAACAACCGGGTCCTCATCTCCCAGCGAACTACGTTAGCCCATTGATTGATAAGTAAAGGCAAATCCCGATAGGACTGGATCCAATTGCGATAGGTATTCCAGATCAGGGTCTCAGAGGTGGGGCGAATGATCAATTCCTCCTCCAGCTTGGCCTGCGGATCTACCACCACTCCCGATTGGTCATCGGCTTGCTTTAGACGGTAATGGGTCACTACCGCACATTCCTTGGCAAAGCCTTCTACATGGTCGGCTTCTTTACTTAAGTAGGATTTAGGGATAAATAATGGAAAATAGGCATTACTGTGACCCGTATCCTTAAACATTTTATCAAGGGCTGACTGCATCTTCTCCCATATGGCAAATCCATAGGGCTTTATTACCATACAACCTCTTACCGCGGAATTTTCGGCTAAATCAGCCTTCTTTACCAGTTCATTGTACCACTGTGAGTAATCCTCACTCCTCTTTGGTAATCCTTTACTCATTTCGAAAACATTGATCTTAAGGGAAATTGTCAATAATCATCCCTAAAAATGACAATTAAACCTGCAAAATTGACTTAATGGCACCAATTTTGCTATAATCTTACTAAACCAAGATCCGACAAATATAAGTTTTTCAAGCTTATTTCGATCTTAATTAGTAATTTGTCGTAAGTAAAGATAAAGAATATGAAACCTCTACTGTCTGTAAAATTGTTGGCACTGGCTGTTGTAACCGCTGGATTTTATTCCTGTTCTTCCAGTCAATATGCCCAAAGTGGAACTGAGTACGATGATATGTACTTTAACAGCAACGATCGCACACCAGTGTTAGTCGGCTCCACAGATCAGGCTATGGTAGTGCAGAGGCCCGCTAATGATGAACGCGGGGTTGATGTAGGGTACAATTCCAAGACCTTAAATCCGGACTATGGCCTGCCTCAAGATGCAGACCGGGAAACCAACTACCAGGATGATGAGTATTTTGTAGAGGATTACGACAAACAATATATCGAAGATGCCGTAGATGAATACCTAAGGTCATCTGCCTACACGGTTTACCGAGGAAATACCACCAGTTACTATCGGAATTTTGACGATGTCTACTGGAGCGATCCATTTTACTACCAGGGTACCATCTTCGATCCTCTTTACCGAACTTACTACGGCGTATACAGTCCGTTTGCTTACCGGTCGGTTTATTCTCCCGTTGGATACTACAATCCCTGGTATGGTGGCGGGTTCAGAGTAAGCTTTGGCTTCGGTTGGGGTTGGGGAAGGCCTTACTATGGTTCGTATTATGGAAGAGGATTTTACGACCCGTTCTACTATCCCCGCTTTGGTTATGGCTATTATAGTCGATATAACCCTTGGTATGGATATGGTTACGGCTATGGATGGTGCCCTCCTTCATATTACGGAGGTGTTAATAATGTGGTTATCGTAAACAATCTGGAGAGTGGAAACAGTGGAAATATCCGATACGGACGACGTTCACCTCGAGGCACTAACGGTATTGTAAATGCCGAGGGTATACGCGAACGTACGGCTAGCACGTCCAGGCCTTCAGAAACGGAAAGAGTCCGTGCTCGCGAACGCAGCGCCTCTAACACCGTGGAAAGAACCCGTACCGGCCGGACTTTGGATCGAGAAGGTACTAACAACGAGCGTATCCGCAGCAGAGAAGGCAGAGGACTGAACTACAGTACCGGCCGTCCCGAAGGTAGTAGCACCCGGTCTTCTTCCGCTACAGATAGAAGAAATTCCCGTATCAATAGCCGCAGCGGTACTGATACTAATTTAAAGCAGCGCGGCACTATCAACAAAGATGCCTACAGAAGGCCTCAGCGCAGTAATAACAGTCAGCGCTCGAAGATTAATTCTCAAAGTCGGACCAGGACTTATACCAACCGACCTTCCAGGAATTCCGGAAGTCGCTATTCATCTCCCAGTAGGAATAGGAGTAGCACACCTTCCAGAACGCGCAGCTCTTCACCCAACAGGAGTTCATCTCCCAGCAGGATGAGGAATAGCTCGCCTAGTCGCAGCTCTTCACCTAGTAGAATGCGTAGTAGTTCGCCTAGCCGTAGCTCTTCACCTAGTAGAATGCGCAGTAGTTCTCCCAGTCGCAGTAGTTCACCTAGTCGATCTAGTGGTTCTAGTAGCGGCAGCAGGAGTCGTACCCGCAACTAAGAATTTGCTACCAAGCTTAAGTCTTAATTAGGGAAGTATAAAGCAACAAACATGAAATCAATATATAAGCTTATAGGTATAAGCCTGACATTAGTATGCCTGATAAGCACACCATCTCAGGCTCAAAGATATTCCGATTTTTCCTGGATGTTCAGTCAACATGATATCCACGGCACAGCCCGCATACAGGGGTTGGCCGGTGCTCAAACATCATTGGGAGGAGATGTTAGTTCCATTTCAGGGAATCCGGCAGGGCTAGGATTTTATAACTCATCTGAGTTCTCTTTTAGTCCGGCTTTTCAGTTCAACAACAACAGCAGCCGGTATCTGGATAACATAAGCAGTAATCACGAAAATCAATTGGTTATAGCCAACGGGGGTATTGTGATCAACAAAAGCCTGGCCAATGGGACCTCCAGTGGCTTTAAAGGTGGCTCTTTCGGAATCAGTGTGTCCCGTTCCACCAATTTTAGAAATCAGGTCAATTATCTGGGCGAAAATACCCAGGAAGACTTTATCGACTATGCCGTATCGGAAGCAAATGCCGCAGGTACCTCTGCCTATAATAACCCCGATCTTCTCCCTGAGTTGTCGTTTCTGGCTTATCAAACCACTTTGATAGATCGTTTTTTCGATGGTAGCAACCCCAACGATACGGCATTTTTCTTCGATCGAAATATCTATGATATCCTGGACCCCGATATTGTGGCCTTCCCCTCAGAGCAATTCCCCACATTGCAAAATGAGATTATAACCACCAAGGGTGCACAGTATCAGACCACTTTCGCCTACGGCGCCAACTTTTCTGATCAGTTCTATATCGGAGCTTCCTTGGGGATCACCAGTCTACGGTATGAGCAAGACCGGCTTTATACTGAAGAGCCCACAGAATCCGATCTCACCCGTATGTCATTATTGGACTACCGGCTGCTACGTGGTACTGGTATAAATGGAACCATAGGAATAATTTACCGACCGGTAAATGTATTTACGCTGGGGATCAGTTATACCTCCCCTACCTTTTATGAATTAGAGGATGAATCGATCATCACTATGATCTCCGATTTTAATACCGGAGTAATAACAGATGAGGTAGTATTCTTGCCTTTGAGGTTCAATCTACGTACACCCGGCCGATTGAAAGGTGGTGTCACGCTATTCTTTGAAAAATACGGATTTGTCACCGCCGATGTGGAATGGGTAGATTACGCAGGATCTAATTTCAGCAGTAACGAGTTCAGTTTTTCCGATGCCAACCAGCAGATCGATCGTTTCCAATCGGTGTTGAACTACAAGGTCGGTGCGGAGTTTAGGTACAATGTTGCCAGATTTCGAGCAGGTTATTCTCTGCAAGGCGACCCCTTGGAAGAAACAGGGGTTGATCGCAGCCGGCAATCATTTACCGCCGGATTGGGTGTACATCATAAGGAATTCTTCGCTGATGTAGCTTACGTGCGTTCCAATTACGATAAGACCGCCACACCCTATCCAGGTGCGCCTGTTGCCCTGATCGATCAAACCACTGAGAATATTGTGTTGACACTAGGAATGAAATTTTAAATACTGCCCAAGGATTCCAGGATCAGTGGGGCATTTATTTCAATGCCCGAAAGAACTAAAGTAGCCCTGCGATAGTAGGGCTTTCTTTTTGCTAATTGATCACCCAGATAAGACAGTAGTTCCGTTTCTGACTTACCCTGTAACAACGGCCGATTCTGCGGACCTCTTAAAAGCCGTTGGGTGAGTATTTCTTCAGGAACTTCCAGGTAAACGCTGATACCCTGCTTATTGATATAATCCATATTGTCATGATAGCAGGGAGTTCCTCCGCCGGTGGCCATTACTATAGTATCCATTTTCCTGGAGCTTGACCGCAAATGTTTTGCTTCCATTTCCCGGAACCGGTCTTCACCAAATTCTGTAAAGATCTCCGTGATCGTTTTTTGTTCCACTAATTGAATTACCTCATCCAGGTCCACGAACTTCCTTCCCAGTTCATCGGCCAGTGATCTTGCCAATGTAGTCTTTCCGGAACCTGGCATTCCTACCAGGTAAATATTCATATCCTGATAAGGCATACTAACGGCTTGAAAGTTCTGAAAGGTGTTGGGAAGAAGGCAGGTTGCGATGGTGCCACTTTCCGATCACCACTCCGTCTTTCAGCAATAAAATACCCGGATTGGAGCGCACCATGGTTTTCAATACTGTGGCGTCACCGTTAAAGAAAGGAGCGGCCAATTGCATCTGGTGACGGAAGTCCTCGAAAGTAGGTTCGTCAGAGGCGGTCAGTACCATTACCCCCATTTTACCATCAACTTCCGCTAACAGTGAATTAATATCATCGAATGCTTGGGAATGGGCTTTTTCCGCAAAATGCACCACCACTATTAGCTGTACCCCCTGAAAGGATTGGTTAGTTACATCATCTCCTTCACTATTCCAGATGCTGTAATCGGTTATTTTTGGCTGAGCCTCAGGATTCAGTAGTACGATGTCCTTGTACTGGTATGTGGTATCCGTCGGGTAAATTTCAAATTCGAAAAGCTCACCATCCTTTTCCATAATATATTGGTACCGTAAGTCTTCTGAAGGTTGCATGGCTTGGGGAATATCAGTGCCTTCTTTATAGGCTCTGAAATCAATAAAAGGCAAGTTGCGGATGGCATATACGGATAGAAAAAGACCTATTACCGTTACGGAAGCTATCACCAGGTGACCAGTAGTGTCGGGTAATATAGGTTTGAGGTCCCGGCGTCCAACAAATAGAATCAAAATGAACACCAGCAGCACCATGTCTTTAGTAAAACTCTCCCAGGGTGTGAGTTTAATGGCATCTCCAAAGCAACCACAATCTGTAACTTCACCGGTAAAGGCGGAATAGAAAGTTAATACACTAAAGAACAGGATCAACAACAACAGCGCCCAGGTGGTGATGTTCATACGATAATAAAGTAGAACAGCTACTCCCAAAACGACTTCCAGGACCACCAAAAACACCCCCAGTTGTAGCGCTATGGGTTCAAAGAGGCTAAAGAATGATCCGAAGTTACTGCTGAAAACCGCAAAATATTCCTCCAGTTTAATAGCAGTACCCACAGGATCGTTTATTTTGATCAGGCCGGAAAATATAAACAATCCACCAACCAGGATCCTGGCTATGCCTGTTAGCAATTTCATGGGTGATGGTTCAATTTGATGAGGGCAAACACCGCGTAGTTGATAATATCCTGATAATTTGCTTTAACTCCTTCGGAAACCAAGGTCACGCCCTGGTTATCCTCGATTTGCTTGATCCTTAGCAACTTCATTAAGATAATATCGGTAATAGAGCTCACCCGCATCTCGCGCCAAGCCTCGTCGTAATCGTGATTCTTTCGGCTGAGCAGCTCCATCACTTCCGAGGATGTTTGATCATAAAGCGGTTCTAACTCCTCGTAGGCCAGTTCCAGGGGCGCTTGCGGTTCAAGATCCATCTGGATTATTGCCATCAGGCAATAGTTGATTATTCCAATGAACTCGGGCACCATTCCTTCATCCACCTTCTGAAGTTCTTTTTCCTGAATAGAGCGGATACGCTGCGCCTTTATATAAATTTGATCCGTAATAGATGGGATACGCAGTATTCTCCAGGCGGTACCGTAATCCTTGGTTTTTTTTGCGAAAACTTCTTTACAGCTTTCGAGTACTTGTTTGTATTGGTCTAATGTTTGATTTACCAACTTTTTCCTAATTTAGAGAAACCCTTTTCAGGCACTGAATTTGGAAGCGAAAGTTACCCTTTTTTCCTCAAAAAAAACACTGAACTTCAGGGGAAAGCTGATGGACATTTCCCAACCTTTGGTTATGGGAATCCTGAACGTAACTCCTGATTCCTTTTATGACGGTGGACGCCATGCAAGTGGTGAAATGCTGCAAGCACGTATTGCACTCCTATTGGAGGAGGGTACCGATATAATCGATATTGGAGGCTATAGCAGCCGCCCCGGAGCCTCTGCCATTGAAGAGGATGAAGAACAGCAGCGAGTACTTCGAGCAGTGGACGCTGTTCGAAGTTTATCTGAAGAGGTTGTGATCTCAATAGATACATTCAGAGCTACAGTGGCTCATGCAGCTCTTGACAACGGAGCTCACATGATCAATGATATAAGTGGTGGACAATTGGACCCCTTGATGTTCGATACGGTGGCGAAATGGAAAGTTCCCTATGTGTTGATGCATATGAAGGGCACCCCTCAGAATATGGCCCAGCACACAAATTATGAACATCTGATAACTGAAATCAGCGCCTTTTTCGTTAATAGAATAGCCCTGTTGAAGGAGAAGGGCATCACAGATATAATTCTCGACCCCGGCTTCGGTTTTGCTAAAACCATTACACAGAACTACGAGTTGCTGAGAAATTTGGACTATTTTAAGTTGCTGCAATGTCCGTTGTTGGTGGGACTGTCCAGGAAATCTATGATTTACAAATCTTTGAATTCCACTGCCGACGAGGCCTTGAACGGCACTACCGTCTTAAATACCATTGCCCTTATGAACGGGGCTTCTATCTTACGCGTTCATGACGTAAAGGCAGCAAAAGAGGCTATAATATGTTTTAGACTAACATACCCTTGACATTACTATTTAACATAGGGTTCTTGGAAATAAAGTGGGTGGACATCATCGACATCGCTTTGGTCAGCATCTTGCTTTATCAGCTGTACAAGCTCATGCGGGGCAGTGTAGCGGTTAAGGTTTTCCTGGGATTCCTGTCACTTTACTTGATCTTTCTGGTAGTAAAAGCAGCTCAAATGAACTTGCTTAGTACAATCCTAGGACAGTTTATGGGAGTAGGGGTAATTGCCGTTATCATCTTGTTCCAACCCGAAATACGAAAGTTCCTTTTGTTAATAGGGAGGACCACCTCCCTGGATCGAGATAATATCATCAACACTCTATTGGGTAGAAAACCCAAAATACATCAAATGGACCTAACCCCTGTTATTGAAGCGGTTACCAGTTTAGGGGGTTCTAACAATGGGGCCTTAATCGTTTTTTCCAGAAACTCTCCCTTGAAATTTTATGCCGAATCCGGGGATATCATCAACGGAGAAATCTCTAAAAGGCTTCTTCTGTCCATCTTCAATAAGCACTCCCCTCTTCATGACGGCGCGGTGATCTTGTACAATGGAAAAGTGGTAGCCGCTCGCTGCATCTTACCTATTTCTGAAATGGACGATCTTCCAGCACAGTATGGTTTACGCCATCGCGCCGCCCTGGGCATGTCGGAAGTTTCCGATTCATTGGTGCTGGTGGTTTCCGAAGAGTCCGGACAAATGTCTCTGGCACAGAATGGCAAACTCATGCTAAACTTATCCGCTCCCGAGCTTCGCGCGTATATTCTGAATTATCTGAGGGAAGAGTCCCAGCAAAGCACCTTGGATGCCAAGAATGACGCCTCGGAAATTGACCCTGAAGCTAAAGCGGCCCAGGTGGGTTAACTACCAACTACCGATAACTCCTCCCCTACCTCTTTAAAAGCTGCAATAGCTTTATCCAGATGTTCCTTATCGTGGACCGCCGATATCTGAACCCGGATCCTAGCCTGCCCTTTGGGTACTACCGGGTAGTAAAATCCGATCACATAGATGCCTCTTTCCAAAAGCTTTTCAGCCATCTGTTGTGAAAGCACCGCATCGTAAAGCATAATGGGTACAATAGGATGAGTCCCCGGTTTTATATCAAAGCCTGCCGCGGTCATACGATCACGGAAGTATGCGGTATTCTCTTCTAATTTATCCCGTAAGGCGGTAGTTTCAGTGAGCATATCCAAAACTTCTATAGAACAGGCCGTAATGGTGGGCGCCAGGGTATTGGAAAACAAATAGGGCCTGGACCGCTGACGCAGCAGATCAATGATCTCTTGATGTCCGCAGGTGAACCCCCCGGAAGCACCTCCCAAGGCCTTACCCAAGGTTCCAGTAATAATGTCTACTCTGCCCATTACCTCCCGGTATTCGTGTACGCCCCGGCCCGATCTACCCACGAATCCTGTTGAATGGCATTCATCGGACATAACCAGTGCTTGATATTTATCTGCCAGGTCGCATATCTTATCCAGCTGAGCTATGGTGCCGTCCATGGAAAAGACTCCATCGGTTACGATGATGCGGTTGCGTTGCGTCATAGCTTGTTTCAATTGTTCTTCCAGATCCTGCATATCATTATGTTTATAACGATATCTTTGGGCTTTACACAAGCGCACTCCATCGATGATCGATGCGTGATTCAAAGTATCCGATATTATGGCATCTTCGGCGTTCAACAAGGGTTCAAAAACCCCGCCATTGGCATCAAAAGCAGCTGCGTACAAGATGGTGTCATCCATGCCTAAGAACTCCGCTATTTTCGCTTCTAATTCTTTGTGAATGCTTTGAGTACCGCATATAAATCGAACCGACGACATGCCGTAACCATACTTGTCAATGGCTTCCTTCGCAGCATTCAATACCCGGGGATGAGAAGATAAACCCAAGTAATTGTTTGCGCAGAAATTGATCACCTCGCGACCATCATCGGTTCGGATCACCGCTCCCTGCGGTGTGGTAATTACTCGTTCTGATTTATAAAGCCCTGCATCTTTTATACTTTGCAATTCTTCCTGGAGTTGATTTTTAAATTGACCGTACATACGCATTAGTTTATCCGGATCAAAAATAACAAATTTCACCGGGATACTTAATAGGCAGTGAGTTTGGGGAAACTGCGGGAATTCGTAATTTCGCAGCAGTAAGATTTTCTTATGGAAAGAGTATTGGTGACTGGAGCCTGCGGACAGCTAGGTTCCGAACTTTCTATGGCCTTGGCCGGCATCCACGGAAGTGAGAATGTAACCGTATCGGACATACATGGGCCCATTCCCCTGCTGTCGGGAATGACATTTGAGACACTTGATGTAATGGATCGCCAGGCTATCTCTGAAGTGATGCTTCGCTATGGTATCACGCAAGTCTATCATTTGGCAGCCATGTTATCTGCCAAAGGCGAACAAAACCCCGAACTAGCTTGGAAACTCAATGTAGATGGATTGATAAATGTGTTGGAGTGCTGCCGGCAACAAGGTATTTCCAGAGTTTTTTGGCCTAGTTCCATCGCCGCCTTCGGACCTTCTACTCCCTCTGAAAATACCCCTCAGCACAGTGTGATGGATCCAAATACCGTTTATGGAATTAGCAAGCTGACCGGGGAGCTTTGGTGCAATTACTATTTTAACCAGTTCGGCTTGGATGTACGAAGCGTGCGTTATCCCGGCCTGATCAGCTACAAAGCCCCTCCTGGAGGAGGCACCACCGATTACGCCATCGAGATTTACCACAGCGCTATAAATGGGGAGGAATTCGTATGTTATCTCAAACAAGATACGCAGTTGCCCATGATGTATATGCCGGATGCTATCAAAGCCGCTGTACAGCTTATGCAGGCACCTGCTTTACAAATTAAAGTAAGGACTTCCTATAACATTTCAGCCATTGACTTCACCGCAGCGCAACTGGTAGCTGAAATCGTGCAACACATCCCAGAATTTAAAGTAAAGTACTTGCCTGATTATCGTCAGGAGATCGCTGCTACCTGGCCCGGTAGTCTGGACGACAGCTGTGCGAAGTCGGATTGGTCGTGGCAAGCCGACTATAACCTTAAAACCATGACCGAGGATATGATCCGACAACTGTCTATAGTCCGGACCTCCAGTTAACCAAATCCATTAATCCAATACGGATATTGGCGAATTTCTGGGGTCCTGTTATCTTTAAAAAAAAAATTTCTCAATATGTCTGACTATGATCATCTGAACGTGCAGTTTAACGACGCTGTGGCTACGATTACCATTGATCGCGAGGACAAACTGAATGCATTGAACTCGGCCATTATCAAAGAGCTCAAGCAGGCTATGCAGGCTGTTTACGATGACCCCCAGATTAATGCTGCGATTATTACCGGGCGAGGTGAAAAGGCTTTCGCTGCCGGTGCGGATATTAGTGAGATTGCCCTTCTCAATGAAATGAATGGCCGTAGTTATGCTGAAAGTGGTCAAGAGGTATTTCAAATGATTGAAAACTCGCCTAAGCCGGTGGTGGCTGCAGTTAACGGATATGCACTGGGTGGAGGCTGCGAGTTAGCCATGGCTTGTCATATAAGAGTAGCGGTCAAATCGGCCACCTTTGGTCAGCCTGAAGTGAATCTGGGAACAATACCGGGTTATGGTGGAACCCAACGGCTTTGCCAGCTCATTGGAAAAGCCAGAGCATTGGAGATGATGCTGACCGGTAATACCATCGATGCCCTCCAAGCGTTTGAATGGGGACTGGTAAATCACGTTACCGAAAGTAATGAAGAAATGATGGTAACGAGCAGGCAACTGCTTGATAAGATTACTTCTAAAGCCCCCCGGGCCTTGAGCATGATCATTAATTGCGTGAATGCTGCCTTTGATGCAGATCAGAACGGGTACCAGACAGAGGCAAATAGCTTTGCCAATTGCTGCAAAACCCAAGATTTTAAGGAAGGTACTGCAGCATTTTTAGAAAAGAGACTCCCTAAGTTTACAGGTAATTAAAATGCAACAAAGCCGGTTTTAATGAACTTATTGAAAAAACTGGCTGGAGAAACTGCCATCTACGGGATTTCCAGTATCGTAGGTCGCATGCTCAATTACCTGCTGGTACCGCTATACACCACGGTATTTTTGGACACCGAGTATGGAGTGGTAACACAGCTTTACGCATATGTGGCATTTTTTAATATTGTGTATACCTATGGGATGGAAACCGCATTTTTCAGGTTTGCAACCAAGGGCAATCTGCTTAAGACCTTCCAACTTGCAGGTAGCACCATGCTGCTCACCAGCACCCTGCTAAGCGGGCTGATCCTTTTCAATGCTCAAAGTATTGCCCAATATGTAGGCCAGGAAGATCAAGCCTATCTGATTCAGTTCCTGGGTATCATTCTATTTATTGATGCGATTGCGGCCATCCCCTTTGCCAGATTAAGGTTAGAGAATCGCGCCCTTACCTTTGCTCTTACCAAGCTGGGGGCCATTCTGTTAACCATTGTGCTTAACCTGTTGTTCTTGTTGGTTCCTTACATGGTGCTGAAACAGGGTGCATGGCTTTGGTTGGAGCCCTTGGTCCGCCAATTTTACCACACAGAGTTCGGGGTTGGCTATGTTTTCCTGGCCAATTTGCTGGGTAACGCCCTTATCCTGGTCATGCTGAGAAGGTACTTTTGGCAAATTGGACCTCTATTTTCATGGGAAAAGATCAAGCCCATGCTGGGCTATGGAATACCGATTTTTCTAATGGGACTGGCAGGTATCGCCAATGAGCAGGCCGACAAACTAATGATACCAGCACTTTTACCAGAGGGATTCTATCCTGGCAAATCCAGCATGGCTGCCTTGGGAATTTATGGAGCCAGTTTTAAGCTCAGCATTTTTATGCTGTTGGCCATCCAGGCCTTCCGTTATGCCGGGGAACCCTTTTTCTTTTCTCAGGCTAAAAATAAGGAAGCCCCGGAGCTTTTCGCTAAGGTCCTCTACTATTTTGTAATCGTATGCACTTTTATATGGGTAGCCGTAAGTCTCAATTTAGAATTGCTGGGGAAATTGTTTCTTCGACAAGCCTCCTTTCGCGAGGCCTTGTATCTGGTCCCTGTCCTACTGCTGGGAAAACTATTATTTGGGGTGTATGTTAACCTGTCCGTGTGGTTTAAACTAGTTGATAGGACCATAGTGGGAACCTATATCAGTTTGATAGGGGCGGCCATTACGGTATCCGTAAATTTTATACTTATCCCAGTGATAGGATACTTCGGATCTGCCATCGCCAGTGTATTGTGCTATGGCAGCATGGCTGCTATCTGCTATTTTTGGGGAAAACCTCACTTTCCGGTGCCATATCGCTGGACCGGCATCCTTATTTACTTGGCCATTAGCCTAGCCTTGATATATGGAATACCCCTGATTCAAAGCCAAAACATAATGCTTAATAACCTGTTAAATTTAACGATACCCGTGCTTTATGCAGGGGTGGTGTATTACGTCGAAAAAAGGAATTTATATGCGAAAACCACATAAATTTCTTATTTTTGTACAAAATCCAGGCTTGTTTCTCTTCAATTTTCATTGATGGAGGGCAAATTTTTTCAAGAGCGCGAATAATGAAGATAATTATACCAATGGCCGGTCAAGGAACTCGTCTACGGCCCCATACTTTAACTGTGCCAAAACCACTAATGCCCATCGCCGGCAAACCCATTGTACATAGGTTGGTGGAAGATATAGCAAAGGTCTGTTCCCAACCGGTAACCGATATAGGCTTTGTCATTGGTGATTTCGGAGAAGATATTCAAGAGCAGTTAAAGGAAATTGCCCAGTCGATCGGGGCTCAAGGTCATATCTATTACCAGGAACAAGCGTTGGGAACGGCCCATGCTATCTACTGTGCCCAGGAGCTATTGAACGGCAACGCTATAGTAGCTTTTGCCGACACCTTGTTCAAGGCTGAATTTGTGCTGGATATCAATAACGACGGCATCATATGGGTTCAGGAAGTGGACAATCCGGAGGCATTCGGGGTGGTAAAAACCAATGATTCGGAGATCATAACTGAGTTTATTGAGAAGCCGCAAATCCCAGTCTCCAATATGGCCATAATCGGGATTTATTTTTTTAAGGAGGGGAAAGCCTTGAAAGCGGAATTGGAGTATCTGTTTGACAACGATATTAAAGTGGGGAAAGAATACCAGTTAACCGATGCATTGGAATTAATGAAACAAAAAGGCACAAAATTTGTGCCTGGAAGAGTAAAGGAATGGCTGGACTGTGGTAATAAGGAAGCCGCGGTGCATACCAATATGCGCTATTTAGATTACATCAAAGATCAGAAGTTGGTTGCGGACTCTGCGCTAATTAACAATTCAGTAATTATTCCGCCGGTATATGTGGGAGAGAATGTAGAATTGAACAATACAGTTATAGGGCCGTACGTTTCGATTGGAGAGAACACGGTTATTGAGGATTCGCGTATTCGCAACACCATAATTCAAAATGAAAGCGAAATTAATAATGCCAACATTGCAAACTCTATGTTGGGGAATTTTGTTAAATTTCATGGTACTTCATCAAATGTGAGTATCGGCGATTACACGGCGGTAAAGGAATAATCTATGATTAAAGGTAAGTACAGTTGGATATTGAGTTTGATGGTGGTGGTATTGATGGGAACCACGGTAAGCCTGCAGGCACAAAGCCGTAAGAAAAAAGCCAGGGCCGAGCAAACTAAGAATGAGCAAAGAAATTTGCTTCAGGCCGAGATCATTTTCCTGGAAGGTGAAAAATATTACATGATCGAAGACTATGGCAAAGCCTTGATCTTCTTTCAAAAGTCCCTGGAATTAAATCCTGACAACCCCGCCTGTCATTATAAAGTAGCTCAAATCCTGCTGCTAGGCAACGAGATCGACAAAGCCCTGATCTACGCCTCCAAGGCCTTGGAGCTCGATCCACAAAATAAATACTACTATCTGCTCAATGCCGACATTTATTCCAAGCAATCCAATTTTACAGCCGCGGCGCAATTGTATGAGGACCTCTTGAGTAAAGTTGAAAACACCGACCCTTACCTATTTGATCTGGCTTCATTATATGTGTATGCCAACAACCTGGATGCTGCTCTTACTGCCTATCAAAGGGTAGAACAACGTTTTGGATTTAGCAAGGAAGTATTTTTTGCGAAACAGCGAATCTACCTAAAACAGAATAAGCTGGATGAGGCATTGGCACAAGGTGAAAAGATGGTCGACCTATACCCCGAAGATGCGGATTTTGTGCTCAATCTGTCGGAATTATATTTAGCCAATAATCGGGAATCGGAAGCCATCCCTTATCTGGAAGGATACCTGCGGGAATATCCGGATCATGCACGGGCCAGACTGATACTGGCGGAGATCTTTAAAAAACAAGGCAAGGTTAATGAGGCTATTGAACAGATGATCGTGGCCTTCAGCAATCCAGATCTGGAGTTGACCCCAAAACTCAATGTGCTGGTAGAATATATGAAGCAACTTCCCAATCCCACAGTGGAAAAAAATGCGCTTATGCTGGCCCAAAGTATAGTTGAAGCCCATCCCTACGATGGGAATGCCCATGCGGTGTTTGGGGATCTTTACCTAAACCTGGGCAAGGACGATAACAGTGATGAAAAGAAGCGAACTGCTCTGGGATATTATCAGAAAGCGCTAACGTTCGATGATAGTAACTTTAACATCTGGCAGAATGTGCTGCAGATTGAGGGTGAACTGATGGAATACGACAGCTTGGTGTTACACTCCGACCAGGCATTGGAAGTTTTCCCCAACCAAGCGTCCTTTTATTATTACAGCGGATTTGCCAACCTTTCGTTAGATAACTTCGAGGAAGCAGTGTTTGCCTTAGAACAAGGCAAGAAGCTCTCCAGTAACGATAATAATTTACAAGTGCTCTTCAATACCCTGTTAGGGGACACCTACAATCAGTTGGAAGACCACGAAAAATCGGATCAGGCCTATGAAAATGTATTGACCCTGGATCCCGACAATGACCATGTACTAAACAACTATAGCTACTTTTTAAGCTTGAGGAAGGCCAATTTAGAAAAAGCCAAAAAAATGTCCACTAAGCTGGTGAAACGAAATCCCAACAACCCTACATTTCTAGATACTCATGCCTGGGTACTGTATAATTTAGGGGATTATCGGGAGGCTAAACGTTTCCTGGAAACAGCAATTCAGGAAGATGCTAGCGGTACCATCGTGGAACATTACGGTGATGTACTTTTTAAATTAGGAGATATTGAAAATGCCGTGAAACAATGGAACAGAGCCAAGGGCATGGACGATACCTCCGATTTAATTGATAAGAAAATAGCTGATCGCAAGTTGTATGAATAACCGTATAGGGCTATTCTTATTTTTGATTTTTGCTTTTGCCTGCTCCCGTAAGGTGGTGGTAACTGACCCCGATTTCGTAGAGAATAACAAGCTTGTATTCCAGACTCCGGAATTTGAATATCTGAATACCAAAACTAAAATACAGTACAAAGATGCGGAAAACAACCTGAGTACTTCGGCAACCATCCGCATCAAAAAAGACAGCATCATTTGGATGTCCATATCTCCATTATTGGGTATTGAGGCGGCACGGGCCATGATCACTCAGGATTCAATGGTTTTAATGAATCGCCTGAATAAGGAATATACGGTGTACGATTTTAAGCTGCTCAGTGAAAAGTTTCATATTGATATTAATTATCAGCTCATCCAATCCATGATTCTGGGCAACATGCCCTTAGAGGCGGATAATGACAATGAAATTATCAGTTCAAAACAATTCTACATTGTTAAGCAACAAAACGGCCCATACGCTATAGACAATTATTTCAGTAGGGAGTTGATGAAATTACAGAAAGTGGAGATGATGGAGGTTCCAACCAAGAACAGCCTCACTCTTGAGTATGAAAATTACAAGCCACTGGCGGCTTTTTCCATACCATTTACCAGTTTTATCAGTTTTAACTATGAACAAGGCTCTGAGCTGAAGAGTACGGAAATCAATATTAAGCATGGACGTGCCGAACTGGCATCAGCGCTGAGGTTCCCATTTGAGATACCCAGCAGATATGAACGCAAGTAGAATAATAGCGATATTACTGCTCTGCTTTTTGAGCACTGCCGGCCTTTTTGGCCAAAACAAGCGATCGCAGCTTGAACGGGAGAAAAAAGAGAATCTGGCAAAAATTCAGGAAGCCGAACGCATCCTTCGACAGACAGCTTCTCAGCGTAAAACCAGTCTGGGTCAACTGAGAGCACTGAATCAACAAATCCGCAGCCAACAATCCTTGATACAAGTTTACCGCTCCAATATTCAACTGCTAAACGGGGAAATTAAGGAAAGCAATAATATGATCAAGTCGCTGGAAGGGGATCTGGATCAGCTCAAGGAAGAATACGCCAACATGGTATATCAGGCAGAGAAGTCTCAAAACAGTTACGGCAGTTTGTCGTTCTTATTCTCCTCCTCCTCCTTCAGCGAATTGGTAATGCGGGCAAAATACCTCAAGCAATATACCACTTCCAGGGAAAATCAAGCCCGGCAGATACTGGAAGTACAGAGTGAGTTACGCGAAGAACTGGTAGTAATTGAATCCAACAAAGAAGAGCAGGAAGCACTACTGGTACAACAACAAGAACAAAACCAACAATTGCGCTCCGCCAAGCTCAAAAAAGACCAATTGGTAAGGCAACTGAGTTTGAAAGAAAAAGATCTGCGGAAAGATCTAAAGCGCCGCAAACAAGCCATTCAAAAGCTGGAGCGCCTCATAGCTGAGGTAATTCGCAAAGAGATGGAAGCTACCAAAAAAGCAGACGGCAAATATGGACTTACTCCCGAGGGAGCCCGGCTTTCATCAAATTTCCAAGGCAATCAGAAACGGTTGTCCTGGCCAGTAGCAAAGGGGTTTGTTTCATCTAAGTTTGGCCTACAACCTCACCCGGTATTGAAAGGTGTTAAAATAGAAAATCCCGGCGTGGACATTCAAACACAGAAAGACGAAACCGTTAGAGCGGTATTTGACGGTGAGGTCTCCAAAATCGCCTCAGTTCCCGGAATGAACGGTGTGGTCATTATTATCCAACACGGCGAATATCGCACAGTATATGCGAATTTGAGCAAGGCCGTGGTAAAAACCGGCGATAAAGTGCAAGCCAAAGACCCTATCGGCGAAGTGTATACCGATGCCAATGGAGTTTCAGAAGTACAGTTTCAAGTATGGAAGAGCTTCAATAAGCTTGATCCGCTAGCCTGGTTACAACCCAAATAATCGCTATTTTTCTACTTTTCTGGATTTCCCAGCGTTGTAAGATAAATATCAAAATAGTAGTTAGGCTAGTTTGTCTACCACCTTTAAATACATATCTTTACTAATTACTTATAAACTAGAAGCACACAATTAATCTAAGGCTATGCAAACTTTGTTAGCATTTTCACTGGGAGGACCCGAAATATTCGTGATCATCTTTGCCATTTTATTGTTATTTGGTGCCAAGAAAATACCTGAATTAGCCCGTGGACTGGGTAAAGGCATTCGGGAATTCAAAGACGCCACCAAGGAGATCAAAGATGAAATTGAAGAAGGCTCCAAATCCATCAGTGAAGACAAAAATTAATAGGATTGGAGACATTGACCTCCTTGAGGGAAATTCAAGAAGCGATAAGGACTGGAGCAACTTCATGCAATCAGGTAGTTACTTCGTGCCTTGACAATATTCAAAAACACCAACATCTCAACGCTTTCCTCGAAGTCTATAAAGAGGAAGCCTTAGCACAAGCACAACAAATTGACCTTAAAATTGCCCAAGGGCAGGCAGGCAGGCTAGCAGGAATGGTAGTAGCGCTTAAGGACGTCCTTTGCTATCAGGACCACCCGGTACAGGCGTCCAGCCATATATTAGAGGGATTCCAATCTCAATTTTCCGGTACAGCAGTTCAAAAGATCCTGGACGAAGACGCCATTATTATCGGTCGTAATAACTGTGATGAATTCGGCATGGGATCGTCCAACGAGAATTCGGCATTTGGGCCTGTAAAAAACGGCATCGATCCACAAAGGGTTCCTGGAGGGTCCTCCGGCGGAAGTGCAGTGGCAGTGCAATGCGGTATGTGTCATGCTGCCCTGGGATCCGATACCGGAGGCTCTGTGAGACAACCGGCGGCTTTTACAGGAGTAATCGGGCTAAAACCCACATACTCCAGGATATCCCGCCATGGACTTATCGCCTATGCCTCTTCCTTTGATACTATCGGCATACTTACTACCAACATTTACGACAACGCTTTATTGCTGGAAGTGATAGCAGGGACCGATCAATACGACAGTACCGTCTCCAAAACCCCAGTACCCCACTACTACCGGGAGCCAGAAGATTCCAGACCTTACCGGGTGGGCTATATTAAAGATACTTTAGATAACGAGAACCTTCAGGACGATGTTAAACATCAAACCTTGCGGCGATTAGAGCATTTGAAGCAAGCGGGGCATCAGGTAGAACCCGTAGACTTCCCCTTGCTGGACTACGTTCTGCCTACCTACTATATTCTTACCACTGCTGAGGCCAGCTCAAATCTCTCTCGTTACGATGGAGTGAAGTACGGCTCTCGCAGCGATCACAATGGAGATCTAACTTCTTTTTATAAGCAGAGTCGCTCTAGTGGTTTTGGCAAAGAAGTTCAAAAAAGAATTATGCTAGGTACTTTCGTACTGAGCGCCAGCTACTATGATGCTTATTACACTAAGGCTCAGAAAGTGCGGCGATTGATAAAAGATAAAACCCGGGAGTTATTCTCAGAATATGACTTTATTGTGCTGCCTACCACTCCCACTACAGCATTTGAATTGGGGAGTTTTCAGGACAATCCCTTGGAAATGTACCTGGCCGATCTCTTTACCGTTCAAGCCTCCGTTTCCGGCATCCCTGCCATTTCCATACCCAATGGGAACGATCATGACGGTTTGCCCATCGGTTTTCAGATAATGGCAGACGATTTCAATGAACAAGGCCTGATGGCTTTTGCACAAAATATACTAAATCCCTCCTATAACTAGTTGTAATAATGATGAAGCGGTTGATGTTTGTAGCGATATTGATGTGGTTGGCAGGTGCCGGACTAGTGGCTGAAAATGCCCGTGATATATGGCCGGGTGATTCCACCAAAGAAGCGCTGCTTTCATACGAATATGTTCCCGACTTTTCTTTCGAAGAGGTTGAGGACCGGTTGGCTTGCCTCAATTCCGATGTTCCCCTTAATTACAACAAGATAGTTAAATCCTTTATTGACTATTTCACGGTCAGGGATCGGGAATACACCAAACTTATGGTCCAACGTAAGAATCTGTATTTCCCTATTTTCGAATACTACCTGGAAAAGCACGGTCTTCCCGATGAAATAAAATACTTGTCAATTATTGAATCCGGCCTAAATACTACTGCTAGATCCAGAGCGGGAGCCGTAGGCTTATGGCAGTTCATGCCTAGTACCGGTAGATTATTTAAGCTTCATCAGGACTATTATATTGACGAGCGTATGGATCCTTACCAAGCTACTGAAGCTGCATGTTTGTACCTGAAAAGTCTGTATAAGATCTTCGGCGACTGGGAATTGGCTTTGGCTTCTTACAATGCCGGACCTGGTAAAGTACGCCGAGCAATTCGCAAATCAGGCTATAAGAAAAGTTTCTGGGAGGTCTACAAATATCTGCCGCGTGAAACCAGGAGCTATGTTCCACAATTTGTGGCCATTTTGTACGTAATGAATCACTTGAACGACCACAATATACATACCGATCGCCTTTTGTACCCCATAAAAAGCGACACCATCTTAATTAGTCAGTACCTCGATCTTAATACATTCGCCGAACAGATTGAGGTGTGCTTGGAAGACATGCAAAAACTAAACCCGGCACTTAAACGAAATGCTGTTCCTAAAGAAGCTAAAGACTTTCCCCTAAGGATCCCTACAGATAAGATGCCGTACCTGACTGCCAATCGGCAAATGATCCTGGATTCTGCAGCAAAGGTTGGTCAGCAAAAAGTGGAGTTAATTGCAAAAAAAGCTCCGGGATCTTCTTACGGCAAAGAGAAAATCACTTACAGGGTGCGTTCTGGTGATGTAGTGGGGACCATAGCGGAACGCTATCATGTTCGGGCTTCCGATCTGCGGCGCTGGAACAACCTGAGGGGGAATTTGATCAAGGTGGGACAGCCATTAACCATTTATGTAAAGCCAGGGCATCAGGTAGTAACTGCTAAGAAGACCGGCAAACCCCGGGAAATACCTAACTCAAAAGTGCACTTGGTGCAACCCGGAGATACCCTCTGGGATATCAGCTTAATGTATAAGGGCCTTACTATCGAAAAGCTGAAAAAGCTGAACAATCTTCACAACAACAAGATAAAACCCGGTCAAAAACTGATCATCGGTTAGTTTTAAGTTTTCCCAGCCACCAGCCCACATTTCTCATTGTGAAAGGATGTTACTATTTTTAACCTTCCGCGTTATTAAGATGTACTCCTTATAACACCATTATGAAAAAAACCTTAGCCTGGCTCATCGTTTTGATGACCGCCGCCGGATGCTCCTCATCACTTGAAGAAAACGGGCTGCTTCCCCCCGCCAATGGAGACCCCGGTGAAATTATTTTGGTCATGGACTCCACCAAATGGGCCGGACCATTGGGAGAAGAGATACGCAAAATCTTTAGAGCCCCTTTTCCAGGACTATTGCAAGATGAGCCTAAATTCAAGCTTATACACATCGATCCCAATCAATTCAACCGGATTTTAAAACACGGTAAAAATCTAATATTCGTCTACTCTTTTGAGGATAATACCAGAGGCGATCTTATCCTGCGAAATTATTTCACCAATGAATCCCTGGAGCGTATTCAGCAGGAACCCGAGCTCTTTATGTTCAGACAAAGTAATCTGTTCGCTAAAAATCAGTCGGTACTGTATCTTTTCCAGGTATCCACAGATAAGCTGTTAGAACACATAAGAAATAATGGTGACGAACTGCTGAAGTATTTCGTGGATGTTGAAAAGAACCGCTACCATCGTGCTCTTTACACAGCGCCCTCGGTAAAGGGGATTGAAAACAAACTCCTGAATGACCACAAGTGTTATATGAAGATTCCCTACGGTTATGAGGTTGCCGTAGAGACTGAAAATACCATATGGATCCGCCAGATGGATCGAAAGATTGACAAGAACATTTTTATCACTTATGCCGACTATACCTCTGAAAAGTCCTTTCTCCTTAAAAATATCATCCGATTCCGCGATCGCAAGTGGCGACGGTTTTTACTGGGCAGTGACAGTCTCTCCTACATGGTTACGGAGCGCCTGGTTCCGGTGGACTCCGCATCGGTAACATTGGGTAAAAAATTTAGCGTGGAAAGCCGGGGGGTATGGAAATTAAATAACAATACCATGGGCGGGCCCTTTCTGAGCTACACTTTCGTAGATGAAGAATTGAATCGTCTGTATTATATCGAAGGCTTTGTTTACTCCCCCGGCGAGAATAAACGGAACACCTTGAGAGAGTTAGAAACAATTCTGGAAACCTTTAAAACAGAATCTGAGCACACCTCGTAATACCACCATGATCTTAAAAGATCTTTAAGTTCAATTCTACAGCTGATAATGGTCGTTGACTGACTGATCCGCCAAATCCGATGATCCGTAACCGAGTACGTTGGAAGATAAGAGTGCAGCTTGACCTTACTGGATGGTGAGGCATTCAGTGTGGATTGGCACCCCCAACAGGTTGCAACCTGCCATCATTAGGAATAGTGACAATTAAAAACTTAATTGTAAACCTCCTTTTAAAAAACTGACAATATGGCCATCAAAATAAGAAAACAGGATGCCCTTGACTATCATGAACTGGGGCAGCCCGGAAAAATTGAGGTAGTCCCCTCTAAAATGCTCAGTACACAACTGGACCTAGCACTGGCCTATTCACCTGGAGTAGCCGAACCGTGCCTGGAAATAGCCGATAATCCGGAAGACGTGTACCGCTATACTGCCAAGGGCAACTTGGTTGGGGTAATATCCAATGGTACCGCTGTATTGGGTTTGGGGAATATCGGAGCCAGCGCTTCCAAACCAGTAATGGAAGGTAAGGGAGTGCTGTTTAAGAAATTCGCGGGGATCGATGTTTTCGATATTGAGATCGATCAGGAAGATCCTCAAGAGTTTATTAAGATCGTAAAATCACTGGAACCTACCTTCGGGGGGATCAATCTGGAAGATATCAAAGCCCCTGAAAGCTTTCAAATCGAAGATGCGTTAAAAGAACAGATGGAGATACCCATCATGCATGACGATCAACATGGCACCGCCATTATTTCGTCGGCGGCTCTGTTAAGCGCATTGGAGCTAGTGCAGAAAGACATCGACAAAATAAAGATTGTGGTTAACGGTGCGGGAGCTTCGGCCATAGCTTGTACCAAACTTTACTTGTTACTGGGAGCTCGGAAGGAAAATATCATTATGCTGGACAGCAAGGGAGTAATCCATAAAGACCGTCAGAACCTGGATTCCATAAAGGCTCAATTTGCCACCGACAGTAAAGTTGAAAGTCTTGAAGAAGCTTTGGAAGGTTCTGATATGTTCCTGGGGTTGTCAAAGGGTGATATTCTGTCTGCGGATGCCTTGAAAACCATGGCCAAAGATCCTATTGTATTTGCCTTAGCCAATCCCAACCCAGAAATTCCCTATGATGAAGCCATTTCTGCCCGTGACGATTTGATCATGGCTACTGGAAGGTCTGATCACCCCAATCAGGTCAACAATGTGCTGGGGTTTCCCTATATCTTTCGAGGTGCTCTGGATGTAAGGGCTTCGGCAATTAATGAGGAAATGAAGCTGGCAGCCGTACGGGCTCTTACAGCGTTAGCCCAAGAAGCGGTGCCGGATCTGGTCAGCAAAGCCTACGGTGGTAAATCAATAAGCTTTGGCAGAGACTATTTGATCCCTAAACCGCTGGATCCCAGGTTGATCACCTCCGTTTCGCCAGCTGTGGCTAAAGCCGCCATAGAATCAGGGGTCAGTAGGATCAACATTACCAACTGGGATAAGTATCATGAAGACTTGCAAAAACGCATAGGAATTCATCATAAACTGGCCAGTCAAATGATCAGTAGGGCCAAGAAAGATCCCAAGAAGGTGGTATTCGCTGAAGCAGATAATTACAAGATCCTGAAGGCCGCAGAGATCGTGCTGGAAGAAGGAATCGGCCACCCCATATTACTGGGCAACCAGACCCATATTGAGCAGCTGGCCGAAACCCACAATTTGGAAATCGGCAATTGCACCATAATCGATACCTCCAAAGAAGAAAAGAAAACCGAAGAGTATGGACAGCTACTCTATGAAAAACGAAAACGCAAGGGACTGACCTATTATGAGGGTAAAAAGCTAATGCGTGAACGCAACTATTTTGGGGCTATGATGGTAGAGCAGGGGGAAGCCGATGCCTTAATCTCCGGCCTTACCAAGGACTATCCCAAGACCATTCTGCCGGCACTGCAGGTAATCGGTACAAAGCCCCAGGTAAACAAGGTGGCAGGCATGTATATCATTTCCAATAAGAAGAAAACCTACTTTTTTGCGGATACCACGGTGAATGTGAGCCCCTCCGCTGAAGACCTGGTAGATATTATCGCCTTAACTGCCGATGCCGTTAGATTCTTCGATATCGAACCCCGGATGGCGGTATTATCATATTCCAACTTCGGTTCCAGCAAAGGTGCGGTACCCGCCAAAGCAGCCAAAGCGGCTATGTTGGCTAAAGAAAAATACCCGGACCTCATCATTGACGGCGACATACAAGCCAATATTGCCTTAAATACTACCATACAGCAAAGTAACTACCCCTTTAGTGCCCTGGCTGAAAAAGGGGCTAATACCCTGATCTTCCCAGATCTGGACTCCGGTAATATTGCCTATAAATTATTAATGGAGATTGGGGGAGCAGAGGCCATCGGACCTATCCTTATGGGTATGAACAAACCGGTTCACGTATTGCAATTGGGAAGCTCAGTTCGGGAGATCGTGAATATGGTTTCTATCGCCGTTGTTGAAGCTCAAATTAACCAGCATATGGTCGTTACTTAAGGGTAATTTATATTACCTTTGGTTGACAAAAGTGATTGCTGATGTATGCATATATCGAGGGGTCCCTGGTTGAAAAAGAACCGGCCTTTGTGGTAGTTGATGTTGGGGGAGTGGGATACGAATTAAAGATAACTCTGGGTACATACTCCGCGCTAAAGAGTCTAACCACAGCCAAGCTGTACACCTACAGCCATATCAAAGAAGATGCCCATACGCTATATGGTTTTTTTGATCAAGCGGAAAAGAGACTTTTTATGGCTTTGATCTCCATTTCCGGAGTGGGTCCAGCTACCGGAGTTATGATGTTATCCTCTCTTTCACCTGAGGAAATTCAACACGCCATTCTGACAGAAAATGTACCTGTGATACAGGGTGTTAAGGGTGTGGGGGCTAAAACGGCGCAAAGAATAATTTTGGAACTGAAAGATAAGGTGAAAAAAGAGGCTTTAGTGAGCCAAAACGCCCAAAATTACGAAGTTTCGCACAATAGCATCCAAAATGAAGCGTTATCCGCCTTAGTCACCCTTGGGATCAACAAAAACGTAGCGGAAAAAGCCATTATTAACAACCTTAGAAATGCCGAAAAGGATCTAACTGTGGAAGAGCTAATTAAGCGGGTTCTTAAATCATCCTAAACGCATTGCAGTCAAGTATTGATAAGATAACATTACCCATAATCCTGGTGCTGTTCATGGTGCTGGGGGCTCTTGATACCTGCTACTCAAAAAGCGAGGGTGCTTGGCTATTTCAACAAGTTAACGACACCATTCCCTCCGACACCGTCCCGCCCCAGTCTTATGAACCCAGTCGCCATCCGGTATACGACCCCGTCGACCGCATTGGGGATCCGTTTTCAGGTGATGTAGAATACAGCCCCTTACTGAAAGGAGATCCATTCGGCTTGGATATGAAGATCGAAGTCGACACCGGCGGAAACTATACCATCTATGAACAGATGAATGGTGTGGACTACCGCGCTCCCACCATCATGACCTTCGAAGAATACAGCAGGCTTCAAGAACAAAAGATCATCCGTGACTATTGGCGTACCAAGGCTGCCGAACTGGACGGTGAGAGCGCCATCAGCGGCCGCCGTTTGATCCCCAAGATCCCCATTAGCCCGGTATTCGATCGTATTTTCGGGGGAAGCTTCGTAGACATCCAGCCCAACGGCTCCGTTACCCTGGATTTTGGCTTCCGTTCAGAACGTATATTTAACCCCGCCATCCCCATTCGTCGTCAAAAACAAGGAACCTTCGATTTTGAACAACGCATTGGTATGAACGTAATCGGAAAAATCGGAGAAAAACTGCAAGTCACCGCTAATTTCGACAACAACACCTCTTTCGATTTTGAGAATGACCTGAGGGTGGAGTACACCGGCTTCGATGAGGACATTATAAAGAAGATAGAAATCGGTAATGTGAGTATGGGGATCAGCAACAGCCTGATCCGAGGTTCTCAAAACCTATTCGGGGTAAAAACGGAACTACAATTTGGCAAACTGTTTGTTAGCGGGGTATTTTCCACACAGAGAGGTAGCAGTGATGCCATCACCATTGAAGGAGGTTCGCAGGCCAGGGAATTTGAGTTTCCCTCCTCCGACTACGACGAAAATCGACACTTTTTCTTAGGGCATTTCTTTAGGGACAATTACAACTCCTGGTTGAGTTCTCTGCCCCAGATCATATCCAGAGTAAATGTGACCCGGGTAGAAGTATATATCCTCAACCGCAATAATGACACCGAGACCCTACGGAATTTTGCCGGATTTATGGACCTTGGAGAAGGCAGGGTCATCGCCCGGCCCGATATCGCTACCAACGGCGATCCCGCCTCACCTGCCACCAATGATGCCAATGACCTGCTGACAGTATTAAACACCAACCCCGATCTACGGGATGCCAATTTAGTAAGCGATGAACTCACCGACTTGGGACTGGATAAATCTACGGATTTTGCAGTGATCAGAGGAGCCCGTAAGCTAAGTGAGCGAGAGTATAACATCAACAGACAGTTGGGGTACATCAGTCTTTTCAGAAAGCTGCAGAATGATGAGGTCCTTGCGGTCGCTTTTGAATACAGCTTCAATGGTCAAAACTATAGGGTTGGCGAGCTGACTGACGATTATGCCAACCGGCCGGAATCAGAAGTTATTTTCCTAAAATTGCTGCGCCCTGGAAAAATTAACAGCACGGCCAATACCTGGGACTTGATGATGAAAAACATCTATAATCTAAATGCCAATCAGGTGGCGCAAGATGGTTTCCAGCTGCGAATAATTTATCGTGACGATGTAACCGGACAAGACAATCCCAGTCTTCATGAAGGAGTTAATACCAAGAATATACAACTAATAGAACTGTTCGGACTGGACCAACTCAATCCCAACAACGATCCTCAACCCGATGGCAATTTTGACTTCGTGGAAGGGCTGACCATAACCACGGAATCCGGTAATATCATATTCCCGGTTTTGGAGCCCTTTGGCTCCGACCTGGACAAGTTCTTTACCGATGGTGAACAAGATCTTAAGGACCGATTTGTTTTTCAGGAACTCTATGACGGTACGCGGGCCGATGCCCAGCTCAATGCCCTCAAGAACAAATTTTTCGTTAAGGGGCAGTTCCTGGCGGGATCCAGCAACGAAATTGTTTTACCGGGTATCAATATTGCCGAGAACTCCGTGACGGTTACCGCGGGTAATACCATTCTTCAAGAAGGTGTTCATTACCGAGTGGACTACAATCTGGGCAAGGTCATCATAATCGATGAGGGGATCCTTATTTCAGGGAAGCAAATCAACATTACATATGAAAAGGCCGACCTTTTCAATTTCCAAACCCGCAGCCTGTTGGGTACCCGCCTGGATTACCGATTCAATGACGACATCAACCTGGGAGGCACGCTGCTGTACTTGAACGAAAGACCGCTGATCACCCGGGTTAGCGTTGGTAGTGAACCCACCCGTAATGTAAAATGGGGATTGGATTTCAATTACCGCAAGGAATCCCGATTCCTTACCAAAATGGTGGATGCCTTGCCTTTCATTCAAACCAAGGAACCTTCCAGTGTTACCTTTAACGCAGAATTTGCACAATTAATACCGGGGACTTCCAATAAAAACGCCGGGGACGGATTGGCCTACATCGACGATTTCGAAGCCACCGTAACACCTTTCAACCTGGGTAATGTTATCAGTTGGAAACACGCCAGTACACCCCAAACTGATGATATGAGATTTGGGGTAACCCGGGTGGATGAATTAAATTCCGGGTTTAAACGAGCCAAATTGGCGTGGTATATAGTGGACAATGTTTTTTATCGTAGCAATGACAGCAACACTCCCGACAATATTGACACCGACAACCATTATTCCCGTCAGGTTATCCCTCAGGAGATCTTTACCGAACAGGACCGCCAGCAGATCAATCTGAACCTCCCCATTTTCGACATTGCTTATTTCCCCCAAGAGCGCGGGCCCTATAACTACAACCCAAATCTGTTGCCCGATGGTAGTCTGCCCAACCCTGAGGACAATTGGGGAGGTATTACCAGAGCCATCACCTCCGATGTAGATTTTGATAAGACCAATATTGAGTTCCTGGAATTCTGGCTGATGGACCCTTTTATCAGCGGCCCTAATGGACGGGTATTGGCGGGTGCAAATCCCACCAATAATATGGACCTCAACGGCAAACTGATATTCAACCTGGGAAGTGTGTCGGAGGATTTGATCCCCGACGACAGTCACGGCTTCGAAAACGGACTGCCAGCAGATGGTGTTATCGAAACCGGATCGGGCGGTAACGTTACGGAATCTATTTGGGGGAGAACAACCACCCAACAATTCCTTACCAATGCCTTTGACAATAGCTCCAGTGCCCGTGACAATCAAGATATTGGTTTGGATGGATTGAACAGTGAAAACGAATTGCCGTATTTCGATAGCATCTTTGTAGATCAATTGCCGGTGACTTTATCTGCAGAGGCTCTGGCTCGTATCACCAATGATCCTTCAGCTGACGATTTTAGCTATTTCCTCGACGCCCAAAAAGACCAGGAGAATCAAGAGATCGTAGAGCGCTATAAAGATTTCAACAACCTGGAAAATAACTCTCCCATAGCCAGTGGCAGCCAAAACTTTGTACCATCCGGCAACAACTTTCCTGAAAATGAAGATCTAAATATCGACAATACTATTAGTGACCTGGAAGAATACTATGAGTACAACATCGATCTGAACCCTTCAGCCTTAAGAGTGGGTAATCAAAACATACAGGATCAGGTCACCAATACCATTAATGGAGACGAAGTTACCTGGTATCTTTTCCGCATTCCGGTACGGATTCCGGACCGTCAGCAGGGAAATATTGAAGGCTTCAAGTCCATACGTTATATTAGGACATACCTGACGGGATTCACCCAGCCCGTAGTACTGAGGATGGCTAATTTCCAGTTGGTAGGCAGTCAATGGAGGAGGTTTACGGAGAATTTGGAAGAAGACGGCTTCTTTGAGGACCGGGATCTGGAAGACGCCAACTTTACCATATCTGTAGTCAATGAAGAGGAAAATCCGGGGTATACCGTACCTCCAGGCTTTCAAAGGGACCGGGACAACACCTCTACGGTTGAGAGACGATTGAATGAGCAGTCCATTGAATTATGTGTGGAAGACCTGCCTGATCGTGATGCTCGAGCAGTTTTTAAGAATGTAAATTTCGATTTAATTAATTATGGCAGGCTGAAGATGTTCCTACACGCCGAAAGTGAAGATGCTCTTGACGATGAAATGACCGCATTTCTTAGGATCGGAACAGATTTTACTCAAAACTACTACGAGATTGAGATCCCTCTGAAACTGACCCCGAACGGAGCCAGCGATCCCCGGGAGATATGGCCGCTGGAAAATGAAATCGATCTGGATATTGATGAACTATATCAGCTTAAGAGCCGCCGGAACCGGGAAAATGCCGCTATTAATCTTCCTTATCCCCAGAGCGGACCTGAAATTGTAGACCGGCACCGCATCCGGGTGTTGGGGAACCCGGATATGTCGAAGGTTTATGCCCTGATGATCGGCATCAGAAATCCTGACAGCCCTGATGGCACTCCGAAATCCGTTTGTATCTGGGCCAACGAATTGAGGGTGGGTGATTTTGATCAAACTGCAGGATGGGCGGCCAATGCCAACTTGAATATGCAACTGGCGGATTTTGGTAACGTTAACGCCAGTGTGCGTCATTCTACCTTTGGCTTCGGCAGTATTTCCGACCGTATATCGCAGCGAAGCAGGGAGGAAGTCACGGAGTTTGATGTCTCCGGCAACTTTAATTTGGATAAATTCTTCCCGGAAAAATTCGGACTGCAGATTCCTATGTTTGCCAGTTATCAAACCACCAATATCACTCCCCAATTCGATCCCAGGGATCCTGATATCAGTTTGGAAAATTCACTGGCCAGTATTGATGATGAGGTCGAACGGGATCGCTATCGAAAGATCGTGGAAGACAAAACCACCCGGCGCAGTCTTAACTTTACTAATGTGCGTAAGGTCAAAACCAAGGAGGACGCAAAATCCCGGGTATACGACATTGAAAATATTTCCTTGACCTATGCCTACAGCGATGTGGTTCGCCGCAATTATCAAACTGAAACCTACCAGTTAAAGTCAATAAAGGGAGCGCTCTCCTATAACTTCAGTCCCAAAGAATGGATCTTAGAACCATTTGCTAATACGGAAAAGATGAATAGTCCTTTTATGCAGCTCATCAAGGATCTAAACTTCTCGCCGGTTCCCAGTAATTTCTCTTTCCGGGCCGACCTTGACCGTCGCTTTATCAAGACCCAGCTATGGGGCGTGGACGCCAATAACCGATTAACCACAGAAGGCATTGAACCATACTTCGAAAAGAGCTTTACCTTTAGCAGGATCTACAACATGCGCTGGAACCTTACACGAAACCTGACATTGGATTATTCGGCCCGAGCCCTGGCTATTGTGGATGAACCCGAAGGTGATATTGACTCCGAAATTAAAAGGCAACAGGTTTGGGATAACTTGAAAGATATGGGACGCCTGAAGAATTTCGACCAAACCATTGGATTGAATTATCGTCTTCCCCTGGACAAAATACCTTTGACCGATTGGATAAGTGCGGATCTCGGCTTCAATGTCAACTACAGTTGGACAACCGGCGCTTTTAACCCTATTAATGAAGTCAACCAAAAAGACACTTTAGGCAACATTGTTCAAAACAGCCGCGACAGAAATATTACCAGTCGAGTGGACTTAGTGAAACTTTACAACAAAGTAAAATTCCTTAAGGACATTAACACTCCCAGTCGCTCTACCACTCGCCCCAAGCCCAACGACACTACAGCAGTTGAACCCCAGGGACAGTTTATAAAAGGGGCTTTAAGGCTTCTGATGTCTCTACGATCGGTCAATGTGACCTATAGCAAACGAGAAGGCACAATATTACCGGGCTTCCTTCCCGACGCCCATCTATTTGGTATGGATCGCGATTGGAACGCTCCCGGGCTATCGTTTGTGTTGGGAAGTCAAAATTTGAGCATAAAGGATCGCACGGTGGAAAACGGATGGCTGGCGCCCAGCCCTTTCCTTACCACCCCGTTTGGTCAGTCCAGCACCATTGATCTAAATATTACGGGACGGGTAGAACCACTAAGAGATCTGCGTATCGACCTGACTATGCGCAAGTTGAAATCCGCTAATTACAACGAGATATTCCGATTCGACGACGACCGGGTTACCATAGGATCTTTCAACCCTACCCGCAGTGGAAGTTACAGCATCTCCTTCCTAACCATTGGCACTGCCTTCCAGAGCAATCGCAGTGATAATACCAACCCGGTATTCGAAGACTTTGAAAACAACATCGGCATCGTACGGCAACGTTTGGAATCTGAAAACCTCAATCCCGGCGGTAGTTATGGAGACCAATCCCAAGACGTACTTATACCGGCATTCATCGCTGCCTATACCGGCAAGGATGCCAATACTATTAATCTAACACCGTTTCCGAAAACGCCCATTCCAAACTGGAGGCTGGACTATGCTGGCCTCTCCAAGGTTGGGAAACTATCTGAAATTTTCTCTTCCGTCAACATTACCCATAGCTATACATCGACCTATGATGTGATCGGCTTTACCAACTCCGGGCAATACCTTGACCCCGCCGACATAACCTTGGAGAACAATGTTGAGAATTACCCCTTGGCCTCAGTATTCAATGACAACGGCGAATGGGTTCCCTTATATGTTATCGGGCAGGTGGCCATCACTGAACGGTTTGCCCCGTTGATCGGGATTAATCTACGAACCAGAAGCCGATTGGATTTCCGCATTGAATATCGCAAAGAACGCAACCTGGCCCTGCAACTTTCCAATGCACAAGTCACGGAATTGAACCGTAAGGATTTTGTGCTGGACCTGGGATATCGCAAGCAAGGCTTTAAGATCCCCTGGAAAATTGGGGGAGAGACGGTTACTTTGAAAAACGACCTCACCTTTAGGCTGGCTTTCAGCATCGGAGAAACGGAAACCGTTCAGAGAAAAATTGAGGAATCCAATACCATTACCAGCGGTAACCTCAATTTTCAATTGAGCCCTACCATCTCCTATGTGGTTAATGATCGATTGAACGTTCAGCTATATTTTGAACGCAATATAAACGAACCTAAAGTAACCAATTCTTTCAAAAGGGCCACCACCAGATTCGGTACGCAAATCAGCTTCAGTTTGGCCCAATAATAATTTTGGCATTTCGAAAAAGAATGTATTTTTGGGAAAATTAATCCTAATGAATATTCCCGAAAATTTAAAATATACCAAAGACCACGAGTGGATATTGCTATCCGATGACAATACCACGGCCACCATAGGTATTACTGACTTTGCCCAACAAGAATTAGGCGACATCGTATATCTGGAAATTGAAACCGAAGGAGAAGAAATAAACGTTGGGGATATGTTTGGCACGGTGGAAGCCGTAAAGACGGTTTCAGACCTCTTCATGCCCTTAACTGGCTTGGTAAGTGAAGTAAATGCTGCCCTGATTGATGCTCCGGAGTTGGTTAACGATGACCCCTACGGAGAAGGCTGGATGATCAAGATCACCCTGTCCGATCAAGATACCTCAGAGTTGTTAAGTGCTGAAGACTATAAAGAACTCATTGGAGCCTAATTGGCTGAAACGGTGGCTGAGCTCCTATACACCTGCTGTATTATGGGGACTAGCTATGGCCGCAGCCACCTTAATGCCCGGTTCACAATTACCTGAACCACCTGATTGGGGCATTTCCGTGGATAAATTGGGCCATTTTGTATTATTCGCGACCTGGAGTATACTATTATTATTATCCTATTCGCACAAAAACCCTCAGTACACCCTAAAAAAACTACTGTTGATTGTGACTTTTGGGGTCTTATACGGATTATTATTAGAAACAGGCCAATTATGGGTCCCTGGCAGAGAATTTAGCTGGCCAGATATTGCAGCTAATAGCTCTGGAAGTTTGCTGGGAGCTTTGGGTTTTTGGGCTATGGCTAAATTTACCTCCAAATTGGTCTAAACATATTTCTTTCGTATATTTGAAAACATGGGTAGTCCACCCTTAGGAAAAACATCTTAATTATGGAATCAAAGAAACACGCCAGCGCTGATCTTTTTAGGAAGTCCGGTTTTTACATGAGTATCGGATTGATGATCAGCTTACTGCTGACAGTCGTAGCTTTCGAATGGCCTTCACGTGATGACAACAATCTGGTGAATCTAGGTCAGCTCGATGCTGATTTTGAGGAACTGCAGGACATTCCTATTACCGAGCAACCTCCTCCCCCACCGCCTCAGGTGACCCCTCCGGAAATTATCGAAGTTCCTGATGAAGAGGAAATCGAAGAGGAAATTGAAGTGAACCTTGACGTAGAAGTCACCGAGGAAACAGTAATCGAGGACGTAGTTTTCGAAGAAGCCCCGGAAGAAGAAGCTGCCGATGAAATTTTCCAGTTTGTGGAAGATCAACCAGCGCCTATTGGAGGGATGAAAGCTTTCTACGCTTATGTTGGGAAGCAAATGAAATACCCTGCACAAGCCCGTAGAATGGGTATCGAAGGTAAGGTTTATGTTACCTTCGTGGTAGGTAAAGACGGGACACTAACCGACGTAAGAGTATTGAAAGGTATTGGAGCCGGTTGTGATGAAGAAGCTATTCGGGTACTTAGCGGTGCACCTAAGTGGAAGCCTGGTAAGCAACGAGGGCGCCCGGTAAGGGTTCGGATGCAACTCCCAATAATCTTCAAGCTGAACTAGCCTCTAAAGAAACATCTAAAAAAGCTCCTCAAAAAGGAGCTTTTTTTATTACAAGATGTTTTGCAATTGTTCTTTGATCTTTTCCAGTTCGTCCTTCATGCTCACCACTAATTTTTGGATCTCCGCGTCATTGGCCTTTGAACCAATGGTATTGATCTCACGACCCATTTCTTGACTGAGAAAAGATAATTTTTTCCCTTGAGAGGTGTCTTGGTTTAGTATTTCCAGAAAGTAGTCCAGGTGGGACTTCAGACGCACTTTCTCCTCACTTATGTCCAGCTTTTCCATGTAATAAAGCATCTCCTGCTCAAAACGGTTACTGTCGAACTTATCGCCCTGCTGCAGCTCGTCGATGTGTCTTTGAAGTCGTTCCTTGATGGCTTCAGTTCTGGAGGGGTCTTTTTTGTTCACCTTGTCCAAATAATTCTCAATGCGGTCCACATATACCACCAACTTTTTCTTTAGGGTGCTACCTTCCGATATCCGGAATTCTTCACATTTGGTAATAGCCTCCAGCAGGGTATCGTTGATCTTCTTCCAGTCATCTTGCAGCTTGTCCTTTGGTTCGTCCGTTTTGATTACTTCAGGATACTGCAGCACAATTTTGAGGATCTCTTCTGTTGGCGCTCCTAATTCTGATGCAATTCCCGCCACCTCCTGATAATACGTTTTTAGCAATTTCTTATTAAACGCGATCTTGGCTACCTGATCGTCCTTGCGATCGTAGGAGACGTTTACCGAAATTTTACCTCGATCCAGTTTTTCTGAAATCAGCTTCTTGACCTCTATCTCTTTGTCAAAAAAAGACCTCGGTAATTTGATCACCGTATCCAGAAACTTAGAATTCAGAGATTTTACTTCTACGGATATGCTCAGGACGTTATTTTCCAGAGAGGCTATACCATAGCCGGTCATAGATTTGATCATAGAACTGCTGAAGATTATTAGGAAATATACGAAAAAATTGCAAGCCTGGTCACCAGCCTTTAGAAATCATAACCTAGTGTTAGATAGAATTTAGGGGAACCCACTTCATAATCTTCTATGGGCCAGGCCACGTCAAACTTCAAATAATAGCCCAACAATACCGTACGGATACCCGTACCATAGCTGGCCAGCCACGCGCTGCCAAAATTATTAATGCGTGCGCTGAAGTTACCGGCCTCGATCAACTCGGTATTCAGACTATTCTCATCGGCCAGGGGGCTGCTGCCGGTCCAGGCAGAACCCAAGTCGTAAAACCCTATGAGTTGCAAGTTTCGGAAGAAGTTCGAGGCGATAGGGCCACTGTTAAAGTACTTTACTATGGGAAATCGCAATTCAGCATTGAGCAACAAGGCATTGTTGCCGCTGAACGTGTTGTAATCAAATCCCCTCATGTTGGTCACATACTCTACAAAAAGTATGTCACTGTTATCCTGGTCCACCGGATCAAATAGTGGGTCGCCCTCATTATTTTCGTTTTCGGTATCATTGAACAACCAGTTGTTCATGCCTCCTAAAAGGAAATCTTTGGGATCGTTTCCAAATGAACGGGCGTAGAACAGCCTTCCCGCGAAGATAATCTCCCTGTGGATCTTATGGTAATGCCGGATATCCACTTTGAACTGGTTGAAATTATGATCGCTATTACCATAGTTTTCATAATGTTCTATGGAGGCCTTGGCCCGAGTACCCAGAAAATTCAATCCGCCAATGACAGTGTTGTCGTAAATATATTCCAATTTGGCTCCAAAATAATCCCTTTTAGTATCGGACGCTGGCAAGGGACCTCCAGGCGTACCTGGCGGTAAGCTCACCTTAAAAGGATCCAGGTCGTATGAGCGGGTACCTATGTAAAAAGGGCTTACCCGCACACGACTTCGTACGTTAAGGGGGAAGCTAGCTCCAACTTCCACCTTATTCATTATATACTTAATATCATAGTCGGCCCGGGGGTCGTTTATAGACCTAAATACTGTACGACGGCTAAATCGGGCGTGGTAATCCAAGCGATCTTTTAAGTAATGGTATTCCCCGTAGTAACTGCCACTGCGTAAATCAGTGGTGGCCAGCACCCCCCCGTAGAATTTATGATTCTCTAACAAGTCATTGACCTGGACCTCGGCTTGAATGCCAAATCCTATTAAAGGATCGATCACCCAGGAGAATACTATATTGTCGAAACCCACTCTGGGCTGGTAAGGGAAGGGGCCGTTTATCTGACTTTCCCGGGCCAGTGAACGGAAATTTTGAAGGACACTGGTAGGCTCTTCCTGCTCTTCCTGGACCTCTTCCAATACTTCCGTGTCAAATACATAATCGTCCGTGTCGATGATATCCGTGGCCTGATCTTCAATCAAGGTGCTATCCACCTCTTGAACCTGCTCCTCAGGCGCTGTCTCTAATGCCTCCAACTCCTTTTGGCGGCGTTCGCGGATACGTTCGGAGATAAACAAAGCTTGTTGTATCTCCTGTCTCTTGGTTTGAGGGGTAAAATTATTTTGATTCAGGTCAAAGTTGCTTTGATAATACACCTGATCCTGCCCGGCCTGCTTCATGATATAGCCCAGGCCTTTAGTTTTCATGTTAATGTCGTAATTAAGAATACTGTGTGAGAATTTTGAAACCTGAGTGTACAATTTGTTTTGTAGATCGTATTTGTACAAATTAAAGATTCCCTTCTGATCACTGAGGTAATAAACAGTATTCTGGTCCGTGGGAAAAGGCTGAATATCACGACTCAGTGTATTGGTAACCCGGGTCAAAACCTTAGGGGCGCTGTCCAAGCTCATCAGGAACAGGTTAAAATTAGTTCCAATATCCTTAAGTTTTACCTTTTCTCTACTTATGGTATCATTTACCCTGTTCGAAGAAAACACTATCATATTAGTTTCGGGGAGAAATTTGGGGTTCAGATCATCGTAAGGATCGTTAGTGATCCTACGCAGTGAATTCTTGCTTAGAGAGAGCAGAAACAGGTCGTTTTGCCCCTTACTATCAGCACTTACAATTGCAGTCTTACCCTGCTCGTGAAACTGAAAATCCTTCACCTGGGTGATCTTACCCAAGGGCCGCTTTTGGATGCCGCCGGAGCCCACATCCACCATATTTAACTGGTAGATTCCTTTCTCTACATTAATTATACCCAAGGTATTATTGTCCTTCCAGGAAAGCAGGGGAATTTCCTTGTCCGTCTCTTGATTAATTACTTTATAGCCACCTTTAAGGACCCGTTTTTCATTACCAGAAGCCAGCTCCCTAATGATCACTTCGTATTTACCACGGAAGTTGGTGGAATATGCCATTAGATTTCCGTTGGGGCTGAACCTCATCTGATGGAAAACATACCCCCGGTTGTTTGCGCCAATGGCGTAAGCATCACCAGCAGACTGGTAGCCGTTGATGATCTGATTCGACATGTTGATGTAGTAGCTTTTCCATTCGTCAATAAATCGATCGAATGTAACCCCTAGGGTGTAGATGATGCTATTTTGTTCACTGCGGTTGATACGAGTGAGATTAAGCACGTTGGATATGTTGTTCATCCCATAGCTTTCCGCAATGTAATTCCAGATCGATTGTCCAATAATGGCAGCTTCATCACCTTCTAGTTTGCCAAGCTTTTTGAACTTCTTGTTCTGGAAATACTCACGCATATAATCGTCCATCTCTACGGACCAGCCGTAGGTCACATATAAGGCGGCTCCCTCAATCACCCAATCGGGAAGATTAAAGAGATAGGCGCTCTGAAACATATCAGTGAGACTTCCACCGTACATCATGTCCCGGATCAGTAGTTTAGATACCTGGAAAATCAATTCTTGTTTGAACTTGGCAGAACTTCCGGGAAAGGCTACTTCCACTTGTGGCTTTACAAACTCCGTTTCACCACTGGCCGCAAAATTACTTTTATTTACCCCCACATTACTTTGTTGCAGGTCAGCTACTGAATTATAAATAAACACCTTAGCTTTAGAATAAAGAGCATACCCCAAAATGTCCTGGGTTATACGGTCGTATTCTCCTTCTAGATATTCGGCTGCTTGCCTGGCGTTGTTCTTACCTCCTTCATAAAAATAAATATCAAAGTTATCAGAGCTGTAATACTGCCAATTAAATGCTTTGTATTGAATCCGGTTCTTTCCAAAATCTTCGATGGTCTCCTGCCCATTCACCAAGCCCGGCGCTCCCAAGAACATAAGTAGCGGAAAGAAGCGTAATAGCCTTCTAATCACCATAAATTGGATAGTTTTTAATCGTAATATAATATAAAATAGCGACTAATGGTTACCTCATTGGTCAAAGGTATACCGTGCTCTAAAAATTCACTGAACTCATGAGCAAAGTAAGGTGCCAATGAAACACCCTTAGTCCCTAAACCATTAAACACCCCTAAAGGTTCGTACCTGGGGTGTATTCCTACGAAGGGACGGCGGTCTTTGGTGGCCGGTCTAATTCCTGCCTTCTGAGCTATTACCTTATACGGCCTAGAAGTCAAAGTTCTCAACTTATGCTCCAGCTCATCCCTTCCCTTATCAGAAGATTTCCAGTTGAGTTCCCGATTATCAAATGTTGCCCCCACCACAGCCCTATTTTCAAAAACTGGAAGTAAAAACACTCCCCGGTTTAAGATGTAGGGCAAGGGCCTGGATAACTCCACTAAGAGGGTCTCTCCCTTTACAGGACGTAAGGGAAGCCATTTAAAGTATTGATTATTTGACAAATTAGGACCTTCACAAAAAATTATTTTCCGAGCGGTACGGCCATGATAGCTGACCGAATCATCCTCGATAAGAAGATCCTCAATTTCAAATCGTTCCTTAACCAAAGAAGTCTTATCATCCAGCATTTTTGCGGTTGCGTTTATCAGCATTTCGGTGTCTACGTATCCGCAGCGTTTTAGCATCAGACCACCGAATTCGGACCTGATGTCCTCCGGCATTTCCTCAGAGGTTAATATGCCTTCTATGTAGGTATTATATACCGGGTCCTGTATTTTGGTACCCCAAAGGTTTTGCTCCTTTACTGAAACCAAGGACGCAACATGGGTAAGGAGTGCAGCAATTCAGCTCCTAAGGCAGTCTCCATCTGTCGGTAAAAGGTCTCTAAGAACGGAAATAGGTGGTCCAACATCCAGGTTTTAACCAGGTTTCGCCCGGTAAACGGGTTGTAGATACCTGCTGCCGCCTGAGAAGCCTGCGCTTGTTCGGGATCATCAAAAACCAGTACATTACGCCCTCTTGACAAAAGGGTATAAGCAAGGATCGAACCGGCAAGCCCCTGTCCTACGATCATATAATCCCATCTCATGACCCCAAATTAATCTATCGATAGTGGATTATTGATAATTATTATTCAAATTTGCTGCAATCATCAATTTCGGTATGATACACATTCAAGCTTTTATCTTTGGCCCCTTCCAGGAAAACACTTACATAATTCACGACCATAGTGGCGTGGGCGCCATTATTGATCCCGGATGTTATGAGAAATCGGAACAAGATCAGCTGGTTGAGTATGTTGAGGCTCAAAATATCAAGATCGATAAAATAATCAATACTCATTGTCATATCGATCACGTCCTGGGAAATGAATTCGTCAAAAAGCACTTCCAAGCCCCTTTGTTAATTCCAGTTTTGGAAGAGCCGGTATTGAAAGCAGTCCAGGTGTATGCTGCCAGTTACGGTTTCCCGCAATATCAAGAGGCCGAAGTGGACGAATTTCTGTCTGAGAAAGACGAATTGGTGATCGGCGAAACTCCCTGGAAAATACTATTCGTTCCCGGTCATAGCCCCGGTCACTTAGCGTTTTACCAGGAGGAGGCACAGGTTTGTTTGGGAGGTGATGTATTATTCAACGGGAGCATAGGTAGAACAGACCTTCCGGGGGGAGACTACCAAACTCTTATCGATAGTATCCACCAAAATATATTTACCCTGGACGATGATGTAACGGTATATTCGGGTCATGGACCTGCCACCACAGTAGGTCATGAAAAACAAACCAACCCCTTCTGTGCGATTTCCTAAAAATTGAAAGCATGCGCCACCTTCCGAATCTGATCACTCTGAGTAACTTGTTTTGCGGCTGTTTGGGGATAGTTTGGGCATTTGCGGGTGAGCTCCACCTTGCAGTTTATATGATCTGGCTGGCCGCAATATTGGATTTTGCTGATGGACTGGTAGCCCGGCTGGTAGGAGTAAGCTCAGAACTGGGAAAGCAGTTAGATTCACTAGCCGATGTGGTTTCATTCGGTTTACTTCCCTCAGTGATCCTTTATCTGCTGATTATCCAATACTTGCCAAACACCCTATGGCCTTACATGGCGTTTTTAGTGGTGCTTTTCTCAGCACTTCGGTTAGCTAAATTTAACTTGGACGAAGAGCAAACGTCCGACTTTAAAGGTATGCCCACGCCTGCTAATGCCTTGTTAATTAGCAGTTTCCCTACAATTTTTCGGCAAAATTCAGAAATTTTACGTCTTGGGTTAGAATCACCAGTGTTTTGGGTGGTGCTTACTGTGCTATTGGCGTATCTTTTGGTGTCGAAAATTCGCCTTTTTGGCCTGAAATTCAAGAATTTCGGGTGGCGCGACAACCAGTTTCGCTACATATTTCTGCTAATTTCTTTGTTGGCGCTGGTTATTTGGCAGATCAAGGCCATACCCATAGTGGTGTTGGTCTATTTACTGCTTTCAATATGGCGGCAATATCGGCTGAGCTAGCGCGTTGAAAAAGTCAGTATTTGTCGGAAATTGATCACTAATGTCCAGGGCATCCAGGAACAAATAAATAGACATCCAAGTTATAATAGGGATCGTTAAAATCGCATAATTGTGCTTCGAAAGCTCGCTACACATTTGCTGACCTTTTTGGTACTCTTGGGTACGAATGGAGGTCAAAATCTTCTGGGGCAATCAGTTCTAGCAACCGGCAATTGGACCAAAATGGCGGTTACTGAATCCGGTATATATAAAATAGATTTCAATTGGTTGGAAAGTGCCGGCTTCAATCCCAGCTCACTGAACCCCAGCACCCTCCAAATCTATGGTAAACCCGGGGGAATGTTGCCTCAAGAGAACAGTGTGTTCCGAGCCAACGACCTTCAGGAGATCGCACTTTACGCCAGTGGCCTGGACGATCAAAGTTTTGACGGGCAGGACTTTCTGTTATTCTATGCTCAGGGGCCTCACCAAACTACTCTCAATAACCAGGGAACGCTACTGTACGAAAGGAACCTGTATGCCGATACTGCTTATTTCTTTATTACTGCAGGTTCTACCGGGGGTGAGCGCATGGAAATGATCCCGGATGAAGGTGATGTACACCCGCCAATAAGCAGCTACCAAGGATTTAGGGTTCATGAAGCAGATCTGGAGAATATCCTAAGTTCCGGTCGGGAATGGTACGGGGAGCTCCTGGCAAACGGGGCACCTCAGCAGATCGATTTTTCAGGCGTGCCTGCCTTGGTTGAAGGAAGCAATATCAAGGTCATTAGCGCCGCGGTTAACCGCAGTGAAAACTCAGGCACATTGAACTATACCATAAACGGCTTGGACCTGGGATCCACAAATATTGGCCCAATCGGCTCCGGTACTTACGATCCTCGGGGAGTAAACAATGTAGACACTTTTACTATTAATCAAACGGTCTTAGGAAGCCCCCAGGAGGCCGAGGTTTCAATTGATTTCCAGAGCAATAGCGGGGGCAGAGCTAATCTTAACTATTTGGTGATACTCTTTGAGGCCAAACTGGAATATACCGGATTGGCAATTCAGTTCACATCCCCCCAAAGCACTCAGCAGGCATTATCGACCTTCATTTTGGACAACGCACCTGGCGACCTACTTATTTGGAACACCTCCGATCCCCTGAGTCCGGCAATCCAGGAATTCGGATTCAGCGGTGACCAGGCCGTTTTTGGGGCAACTTCCAACACTCTGCAGCATTACGCAGCCTTTAGCAGCAGCGACGCAATCGCTCCCTTGCTTATGGGTCCTGTGGCCAACCAGGATATTAAGAATTATTCTACACCCGATTTGCTGATCGTAACCAATCCTCAGTGGAGAGCTGAGGCCGACCGGCTCGCCGCTTTTCGCCAGCAAAATGACCAATTATCCGTCAGAGTGGTGACCCCTCAGGAGATCTACAATGAATTCAGTGCCGGAGCCCAGGATGTTACAGCGATACGTGATTATGTGCGATATCTCTACGAAAAGGAACCGGTATTGAAGTATTTGTTACTGTTTGGACGTTGCTCATTCGACTACAAAAACATCACGGAAGACAATACCAATTTTGTACCTACCTACCAGTCCCGGAATTCACTGGATCCCATTTTTAGTCACAATTCCGACGATTACTTTGTCTTTCTTGACGATGATGAGGGGCAATGGGATGAAAGCCTCTCCGGAGTAGGCGGCCATATTATGGATATCAGTGTGGGCCGGTTGCCGGCGACTAATCTGCAGGAAGCTCAAATCATGGTAGACAAACTAATCCACTATGCCAGCGATACTGCCACACTGGGCAGTTGGCGGCAGGATATATATTATATCGCGGATGACGGTGATTTCAATCTTCATCAGAGAGATGCGGACCAATTAGCTACGCTGGTAGATACTGCCAACCAGGAGTTTAACGTAAACAAGATCTTTTTAGACGCTTTTCCGCAGGAGCAAACCCCCAATGGAGAAAGTGCGGAAGAGGTGAATAAGAGCATTGATGAGGCCGTAAAAAAGGGCGCCTTGATCATTAATTATACCGGGCACGGCAGTGAATTTCGATGGGCTGAGGAGACCATTCTAAATCAGAATATGATCAACAGCTGGGATAATTATGACCGTCTGCCTTTCTTCGTTACCGCTACCTGTGAGTTTGGCAGGCATGATGATCCCAAGCGCATATCCGGTGCCGAACAACTTTTGACCAATCCACAAGGGGGTGCCATTGGTTTGGTCACAACAGCACGACCGGTATTTGCCAGCAAAAATTTTATCTTGAATCAGGCCTTCTATGAAGTTGCTTTGGAAACAGATGAAAACGGATACCATACCGTTGGCGATATTTTCAAGTTCGTTAAAAATGATAGTTATACCATTGTCGCCAACCGAAATTTCGCGCTTTTAGGAGATCCTTCCATGAAGCTGTCGTACCCTCAGAATAAGATAGTCATTTCCAGTATCCAAAAGAACCAGCAGATACCCGGTGATACCGTGGAAGCCTTAAGTTTGGTAAAGCTCACCGGTGAAGTTGTTGATGCCGGTGGTACTACACTATCCTCCTATCAAGGCACCACAGAAGTGACTGTTTTTGATAAGGAAACTATTTCTGAGACCCTAGGAAGTGACGGAGGGCGTGTTTTTACCTTTAAGGAGCGGAAAAATGTCATATTCCGTGGTCTGGCTTCTATTGAGCAGGGTACTTTTCAAATAGAGTTTGTAGTGCCTAAAAACATCAACTACCAGGTTGGGCAAGGCAAGATTAGTCTTTATGGGGTAAATCAAAGCGGTACTATGGATGCCGGAGGTGCTACTATTTCATTTGTGATTGGCGGCAGCAACAAAAACGCTCCGGTGGATAATACCCCACCTGAGATCTCGTTATACATGGATGATACCAGCTTTAAAAGTGGGAATTCCACAGGAAAAAACACCATGCTTTTAGCCCGATTAAGCGACCAGAATGGAATAAATATCAGCAATACTGGATTTGGGCAGGACATCACCGCCTCCTTGAATGATGATGACCCTATTGTATTGAATGATTTCTATCGAGCTGATGTAGATAGTTACCAAAGCGGGTGGATCAACTATCCTGTTACCGATCTGGTCGAGGGTAATTACACTTTAAATTTAAAAGCATGGGATGTATACAATAATTCTAATGAGGCCGCGTTAGACTTTGTGGTCGTAGAGAATCCGGCATTAGCACTGCATAGGGTATTTAACTATCCCAATCCTTTCAGGGAGTCTACCATTTTTCAAATAGACCACAATCAAGCGGGGTCCCCTTTAGAGGTCGCTATTTTTATTTATAACCAGAAAGGACAGTTAGTGCGCACGATTATTAGAGTATTTGACAACAGTCCGTCAACCATAGAAGATATTTCTTGGGAGGGAACCGATTCCTTTGGAACCCCTTTAAGAAGTGGATTATATCTATATAAGGTGATTGTTAGATCAGCGACCAACGGTGATAAAAGTGAAGAATATAGAAAACTGGTATTAATAAAATGATTAACTTTGCATTCTTTAAGCATCTCAATATGCGTGGGATATACCAACTTATAATTATAATATTAGCGATACTGGCTGGGAGCAGTAGTAAAAGCTACGGACAGTTTGTGGGACAAGATACCACCAGTCGGGTAATTACCACGGCAGTGGGATTTTTGACTATAACACCCGATGCCCGAGTAGCTGGTATGGGTGAAGCCGGGGCTGCCATAAGTCCCGATGTAAATGCAATATTCTGGAACGCCGGGAAATTAGCCTTTGTGGAGCAAGAGTACGGCTTTTCTTTGAGTTACACCCCTTGGCTAAGTAAGATTGTCGACGATATGTCCATTTCTTACCTTTCCGGTTATTATAAGCTGTCGGACGATCAGGCAGTGGGCCTGGAACTGCGATATTTTGATTTAGGTGATATTGACCTCTTTAATGTCATTGGAGATCCTACGGGAAGTGTGAGACCTCGTGAATGGGCCATTGGAGGTACTTACAGTCGAAAGTTGAGTGAAAATTTAGGTATTGGTGTGAGTCTTAGATTCATTCACAGTAATCTAACACAAAATATTGCGTCATTAGGTAACGACAATAAGCCAGGTACTTCAGTAGCTGGTGATATTGCAGTATATTATCAAAAAGATATTGAAGTAGGAGCCACCACTTCAAACCTGGCTTTCGCTGGTTCCATTACAAATATTGGAGGCAAGATCTCTTATCTAAATGATGAAACAAAAGATTTCCTCCCAACCAATTTAAAGCTTGGGACCGCCTTCAAAACCAACTTCGACGCCTATAATACCATTACTTTGGCCTTGGATTTCAATAAGCTGATGGTACCTACCCCTCCCATCTATGAAACGGATGAAAATGGACAAATAGTGATAGATCCAAATGGGGATCCTGTTATTTTGGACGGAAAAGATCCTAATAGGGGCGTGATCTCTGGGATGTTTGGCTCTTTTGCCGACGCGCCCGGAGGATTTAGTGAAGAAATGCAGGAATTCATGATCTCTTTCGGAGCTGAGTATTGGTATAATCAGATCTTTGCCGCGCGAGCCGGATATTTTTATGAGCATGAAAAGAAAGGAGACAGAAAGTACTTCACGGTAGGACTAGGCTTCAGGTATCAGGTGTTTGGAATTGACTTCGCTTATTTGATACCCACCACCCAGGAGCATCCATTGGCGGAAACCCTGCGCTTTTCTTTACTTTTCAACTTCGACAATTCCAATTAGGTTTATTTAGAGGCACTCAATGCTTAACAGGTCATTACCGCCTCCTTCCTATGCCGTTGATCAGGTCAATTTAATTGAGGCGGTTCCCTTTAAACTGGACAATGGGGTACCCGGTCACTATATTAACGCCGGTGCTCAACCGGTAATCAGGCTGGAGTTCATATTTAATGCCGGAAAAAAATACCAACAATTGCCTGGCGTCAGCTACTTTACGGGGAAGATGTTACAGGAAGGCACCGCAACCTGGAACGCCAAAGAGCTGAACTCCACCTTTGACAGTTTAGGAGCGTTTCTAGAGGTTGTTCCGGGGTTCGACTATATAACCGTTACCATCCATCATTTAACCAAGCATCTCCAGCAATTGCTGCCGGTTATCAAAGAGATCCTTTACCAGCCTCTTTTAGGGTTAGAGGAACTAAACAACCTCAAGCAAATCAAATACCAGCAGCTGCAAGTAGATCTCCAACGAAACAATTTTGTTGCATCACGAGAATTTCGAAAAATACTGTTCGGCGAAGATCACCCTTATGGTAGAAATCTCGACCTCGAGTCTATCAAGACGATACAAAATCAACACTTAAAGGCTCATTTTGATCAGTATATGAGCGGAGATTATCAAATAATTGCCAGCGGCCAAATAAGTGAGGCACAAATTGATCTTATCAACCAATCTTTGGGTGAGGAGCCTTATGATACCATTACCGCTTCTCCACAAATACCCATAAGTTATCGGGAACAAGAAGTGTTGATTGAAAAAGAAGACAGCATGCAATCTTCCATCCGGGTGGGAATGCCCACAATTTCCCGGGATCATGAGGATTACTGGAAGTTAGCGGTGGTAAATGAAATTCTAGGTGGGTATTTCGGCTCCAGGCTTATGAAAAATATCCGGGAGGAAAAAGGGTATACCTACGGAATTCACTCCGCACTTTCGCATTTGAACGACCACAGCATGTTCTTTATCGGTACAGAAGTAAAGAAAGCGTACCGCGCTCATACCATTTATGAAATTCACAGGGAAATTAAGAAGCTGCAACGTGATTTAATTGAGTGGGAAGAGCTGCAAACCGTAACCAATTACATGGCGGGGGCATTTGCATCGGAAGTGGATTCGCCATTTGCCATAGCCGACAAGTTCAAGACTTTGCACTTCAGTGGATTAAACTATAGCCATTATGGTGATCTGTTCGATACCTTAAAAACTATAACTCCTCATGAAGTGTTAGAGGTTGCAGGCAAATACCTAGATCCACAAAAGTTCAGCAGTGTAGTAGTGGGTTAGATCTTTACTTCATCATGGTGGTCAATAGGCACTTTAAAGGTAATGCCTGCAGCTTTCATTTTTATAAATCCTATATAGTGCACTTCCAACTGACCTTTGCTTATGATGGTCATCAGGCCTGAAAGCAGATTATCATAAACATCATTGGGGGCAAAATCCACCACCAAGGGGACTTCAAATTCAGCGTTGGCCGGCACTTCAATATCACCTGTTTGGTTAACTTTCCCCACTGCTTTTTCATTTACGGTTACCGATACATTTATTTCTTTAACCGTGACTTTAATGCCATTAGGGTTATGTAGTATAGCTTCTCCTCCCAAGGTTACCTTTTCATCGGAAAATTCCTTTACATCCAGGCTCTTAATCCTGACGAACTCCGGCTGCTTGGGTTTCGAACAACTGCACAACCACAAGCATATTAAGAGCAGGTTAAGCACTTTAAACAATTTCATCTTACTAATAACGCTATTTTCCAGCAAAATTTACTCAGGATGTAATGAAAAGCCGCAAAAGTAATCTTGACGGTTGACGGGACAGGGCAATAGTGCTAGGTATACCTATGAAAACAAGCCGTCATTTTGTGGCTCTTTGGTTTTATTGCTTTAAGCCAGGGGTGCCCCCCACCCACCCATTATTAAGTTACCCATGGAGGGTGTCAGCCGTGGAGATCAGCGGAAAATTATTTTTACGGGGGGCTGATCTTAACATGGCTAATCGCCAATAGCCCATCTCCAATCATTATGGGGGGGGCGTTCTTCTAGACCACTGAGGGCCTAAACAAAAAAAAAGAGTACCACCATGAGCGGTACTCTTCTTCTAATAAAATCTGGCGACGACCTACTCTCCCACCGGTGAAGGCAGTACCATCAGCGCTACCGGGCTTAACTGCTCTGTTCGGAATGGGAAGAGGTGGACACCGGTGCTATAGTCACCATAAGACCTTTGCCTGTCCAAGGGGACAGACCCAATACTTTTGACGTGTTGTCACAGAATAGAAAAAACGAAAGTGCGCACCAGATAAATGGTTAGCGGAAAGTGTACGGGTAATTAGTATTGCTCGGCTTTGCCATTTCTGGCTTTACACCTGCAACCTATCTACGTCATCGTCTCTAACGACCCTTATAAAGAAGCCTCATCTTGAGGCGAGTTTCGCACTTAGATGCTTTCAGCGCTTATCTCTTCCCAACTTAGCTACCCGGCGGTGCAGTTGGCACCACAACCGGTACACCAGAGGTTGGTCCATCCCGGTCCTCTCGTACTAAGGACAGACCCTCGCAAGCTTCTTGCGCCCACAACAGATAGGGACCGAACTGTCTCACGACGTTCTGAACCCAGCTCGCGTGCCACTTTAATGGGCGAACAGCCCAACCCTTGGGACCTTCTCCAGCCCCAGGATGTGACGAGCCGACATCGAGGTGCCAAACCTCCCCGTCGATATGAGCTCTTGGGGGAGATCAGCCTGTTATCCCCAGAGTACCTTTTATCCTTTGAGCGACGGCCCTTCCATGCGGTACCGCCGGATCACTATATCCTAGTTTCCTACCTGATCGACTTGTCAGTCTCACAGTCAAGCACCCTTATGCTATTGCGCTCTTCGAACGATTACCAACCGTCCTGAGGGTACCTTTGAAAGCCTCCGTTACACTTTTGGAGGCGACCACCCCAGTCAAACTACCCACCAAACAATGTCTCCGCCAGATGGCGGATTAGGCATCACATAAATGAAGGGTGGTATTTCACTAACGACTCCACCAGTTCTAGCGAACCAGCTTCACAGTCTCCCACCTATCCTACACATCATGTACACAATGTCAATGTTAAGCTATAGTAAAGGTTCATGGGGTCTTTCCGTCCCGTTGCGGGTAAGCGGCATCTTCACCGCTACTACAATTTCACCGAGCTCGTGGCTGAGACAGTATCCAGATCGTTGCACCATTCGTGCAGGTCGGAACTTACCCGACAAGGAATTTCGCTACCTTAGGACCGTTATAGTTACGGCCGCCGTTTACTGGGGCTTCAGTTCAATGCTTCTCAACCGAAGTTGATAACATCCCCCCTTAACCTTCCAGCACCGGGCAGGTGTCAGGCCTTATACTTCATCTTTCGATTTCGCAAAGCCATGTGTTTTTGCTAAACAGTCGCCTGGATCTTTTCACTGCGGCCTTCCCATCTTGCGATGGGCTAGGCGCCCCTTCTCCCGAAGTTACAGGGCCATTTTGCCTAGTTCCTTAGCCACGACTCACTCGAGCACCTTAGGATTCTCTCCCCGACTACCTGTGTCGGTTTACGGTACGGGTACCTTAACAATTAACGCTAGCGGATTTTCTTGGAAGTCTGGTTAACCGCATTATCCACGCTGCCGAAGCATTGTGGTACTATCAGGTTCAGCAAGACTTGCGGATTTGCCTACAAGTCCTATACCTACACCCTTCAACGTACAATTCCGTCTGTACGCAGCGGGTTCACTCCTCCGTCTCCACTTCACTCATTAAGGTAGTATCGGAATATTAACCGATTGTCCATCGACTTCCCCTCGCGGGTACGCCTTAGGGCCCGACTAACCCCCGGCTGATTAGCATTGCCGGGGAAACCTTAGTCTTTTGGTGTGTGGGTTTCCCACCCACATTATCGTTACTTATGCCTACATTTGCTTTTCCAATTACTCCAATACCCGTCACCGGATACCTTCGCCGTCATTGGAATGCTCCCCTACCCAGCAATTATACAATCACTGCCTTAGCTTCGGTAATATACTTGATGCCCGATTATCATCGACGCCCTGTCGCTCGACCAGTGAGCTGTTACGCACTCTTTAAATGAATGGCTGCTTCCAAGCCAACATCCTGGCTGTCTGGGCAACTGGACCACCTTAGTTCAACTTAGTATATATTTGGGGACCTTAGCTGAAGGTCTGGGTTCTTTCCCTCTCGGACTAGGACCTTAGCACCCTAGCCCTCACTGCAGGAATCTTATCTAGTAGCATTCGGAGTTCATCAGGAGTTGGTAGGATGTGACTCCCCCTAGTCCTATTGGTAGCTCTACCTCTACTAGAAAACTTCCCACGCTGCTCCTAAAAGCATTTCGGGGAGTACGAGCTATTTCTCAGTTTGATTGGCCTTTCACCCCTACCCACACCTCATCCAAATACTTTTCAACGTATACTGGTTCGGTCCTCCATGGCGTGTTACCGCAACTTCAACCTGGACATGGGTAGATCACTGAGTTTC
>CBDBUW010000017.1:635000-924980 GCA_965212195.1 Cyclobacteriaceae bacterium
TCGATGGCCTGAATACAACGACCGCTAGGAATGTAGTACTTGGCCGTAGTTACTTTTAACTGGCTGTTATAGGTCAAGGGCCTGGTAGCTTGAACCAGTCCTTTACCAAAAGTCTTTTGTCCAACCAGGATACCCCGGTCATAATCCTGCACCACTCCGGCCACAATTTCAGAAGCTGAGGCACTGCTGCTGCTGGTCAAAACGGCCACCGGGATTTCTGTGTCCACCGGAGGGTTTAAGGCTTTATATGTTTTGTTCCAATCTTTCATTTTTCCTTTGGTACTCACCACTTCAGACCCTTTGGGAATAAAGATGTTTGAAACATTAACAGCCTCATTTAAGAGTCCACCAGGGTTGCCTCGAAGGTCCAGGATAATGCTATTTGCTCCCTGGCTCTTCAGTTCAATGACCGCATTTTTAACCTCTTTGCCGGCGTTGGTGGTAAAGTCCGACAGCTTAATGTAGCCGATATCGTCGTCGATTAAACCGTAATAGGGCACATTATTGATGGTGATCTTTTCCCTTACAATTTCTACTTCTATAGGATCCGGGGTACTATGCCGCTGCACTACCATCTTCAAGGAGCTGTTGGCCTGCCCGCGAAGCAATTTGCTGATATCAGTATAGGCCTTTCTCTTGACATCAATGCCGTTTACTTGAATAATCTCATCACCAATTTTCAATCCAGCTTTATGAGCTGGAAACCCTTCGTATGGCATTATGATCATGTTCTTCCCATTCCGGGTACCAATCAGCGCTCCAATACCTCCATACTGTCCGGTGGTCATGGTCCGGTAATCTTCAATATCGTCTTCCGGAATATAGTTGGTATATGGGTCGAGTGACCCCAGCATGGCGTCAATACCGGTTTTAATTAAATGGTTAGGGCTAACCTCGTCGACATAATAGGTATTCACCTCCTTGTATAAGGTGGCAAATATGTCCAGGTTTTTGGTTATCTCGAAGTATTTCTCACCAGGATTGGTGAAGGCCCAGATCCCTGCTAAGGCTAAGGCAGTGATCAGTGTAGCTGCTGCCGTCTTGTTAAACTTTCCCATAAAATTTCCTTTATTGATCGTGTTTGTTAGTTAAACGGGACAACGATCGTTTTAGTTTATCTTCAATAGTGCTATAATCAGCAAATTCTTTGCCAATATAAATATACCCAATTAATAGGAATTTGTGGGAGCCTAGCGGTTCTAAAACCTGCTTGTGTAAGCGAAATGCCTCTTTTATCCTTCTTTTGAGCTTGTTGCGGTCTACTGCTCTTTTAAAGATCTTTTTGGGAACGGAAACCAGTACCTGGTGCTTGTCGACCTCCTCCGCTGATTTGATTAAATAAAAAACCTTTAAGGGGTATATAACAAAAGATGAGCCCTTATTAAAAAGCTCATCAATTAATTTCTTACTGTGCAGCCTTTCCGATTTTGGAAATGTATTCACAACCACCTGCTTTTAATGTTAAAGGTAATACTTTTAACACTAAAGCTCTACGGCCTTACTTGAGGTGAGTTCTTTCGTCCGATACGGTTAATTTCTTCCTGCCCTTAGCTCTGCGATTTGCTATTACCGCTCGGCCACTAGCTGAAGCCATACGCGTTCGGAAACCGTGTTTGTTCTTTCTCTTCCTATTTGAAGGCTGAAATGTCCTTTTCATCTCTTTTCCTGATTAGAATATTATGGGCTGCAAAGATAAGGAGCAATTTTAAATTTTGGAACTGCTTGAGCAAAATAAATAAATGCGTGTCTGCCGCCGCTATTCTTTATATCTTGTCTCAAACACTCGGAAAAAGATGGAGTATCACATTTCCTGTAAAAACCCCTTAAGCCATTATCTGGAAATCAAGTTAACTATATCGGCCTGGAAAAAGCCCCGACTTTACCTGCAACTCCCGGCTTGGCGACCAGGAAGATACGAGTTGGCCAACTATGCAAAACATTTGAGGAGCATCCATGCCAGCGGGTTGCGGGGTAAATCACTGCCTATTTTCAAAATAAGCAAAGACCAGTGGATGGTAGAAACCTCGGGATCGTCACGAATTACCATCACCTACCAATACTTCGCACATCAAGGGGATGCCGGAGGAAGCCTGATAGATGATGAGCAATGGTACATAAACTTTATAAATTGCCTGTTGTATGCTGATGAAAGATTAACTGAATCCTGCACGGTTACCCTGGAATTACCTAAATCGTATCGCGTTGGCACCGGCCTTACACTTAGGAAAGAACGGCAATGGGCAGCCAAGGATTATTACCAATTAGTGGACAGTCCATTAATGGCCTCTAAAAAATTGAAACATTGGAGCTATGAACTTGAAGGTGTTTTTTTTCACTTATGGTTTCACGGTCAACATAAACTATCCAAGTCCAAAACCTTAAAGCATTTCAAATCATTTTCCAGATTACAGATCAATACCCTCGGTGAATTCCCGGAAAAAGACTACCATTTCCTATACCAGGTGCCACCGAAAAAGTTCTACCACGGGGTAGAACATGCCAACAGCACAGTGATCGCTATCGGTCCGGGATCTCAGCTCCATAAGGAACGCTACCCCGATTTTCTGGGGGTAAGTTCCCATGAGCTGTTTCACGCCTGGAACATTCTCAAAATCAGGCCTAAGAACCTCCTTCCATACGACTTTAGTAAGGAATGCTACTTTGAGGAAGGATTTGTGGCGGAAGGTTTTACCACTTATTATGGAGATCTTTTTTTGGTGCGTAGCGGAGTATTTGATGAGAAACAATACTTTAAGGAAGTTGATACCCTTTTCAAAAGGCATTTCGAAAATGAAGGTCGTCATGTGGCGTCACTTACAGACTCGTCCAGGGATCTTTGGCTGGATGGCTATCAAATCACTGCCCCAGGTCGTAAAGTCTCCATATACACCAAGGGGGCGCTGGTTGCTCTGATATTGGATCTAAACATCCGGAGATTAAGTGGACAACGGTTTTCGCTGGATGATGTGGTCCGTGAACTATGGCAAAACTTTGGAAAGAAGGACCGTGGTTACCGAACGGAGGATGTACAACGTATCTGTAAAAAATTTGCCAAACAGGATTTTCAGGATTTATTCGATGAACTGGTTAGAGGAACAGAGCCCTTGCAAGGCTATCTCAAAGATGCGCTTACGGAAGTGGGCTGCACGCTGCAAAAGTTACCTTCTAAACAAACCCTAAAAAGATGTTTCGGTATTCGAACATCATCAATGCTGGACAGTTCCTTAAAGATCAGCCAGATCGCCAAAGGATCACCCGCTGAAAAGAGGTTAAGCGTGGGTGACTTGATCTTAAAAATAAACGGCAAGAAAGTACAAAAGAGCCTGAAAAAGGCCTTGGGGAAAGCCCAAACCGCAAAATTGCTGATCAATCGGGGTGGTCGCCAATTGAACGTTAAACTGACCCGTAGCAACAAGCAGTTCTTTTCGCAATATCGATTGCAAAAACTTCCTAAACCAACGGACGATCAAAGGATAAACTATCAAAAATGGACGGGATACCCTTTCTAGGCTGTCAACCACACTGAAGAAACGTCAGCCATACCCAATTTAGCACCAACCAATCAATTGGGTTTTGAAGGTTCCCCCCGAGATATTAACTTGTATCTAGCACATATTTGCATTTATGTCCACTTCGCGAACCGTATTGGTGCAGATACTTCTAGTATTATGCATTACTCCGCTATGGCCTCAATCAGGAGGACTTAGTTTCGACAGATTGAATCTTGAACAGGGACTTAGTCAGGGAACCGTCCATTGTCTGCTGCAGGATCAGAAAGGCTTCTTATGGATCGGAACTCAGGACGGGCTCAACAAGTACGACGGTTATGGCTTTACCGTATTTCGATATGACCGGGAGGACTCTCTTTCTATTTCCGACAACTGGATCAATTGCCTATTTGAAGATCAACAGGGGTTTCTGTGGGTAGGTACACTCAGTGGAGGACTGAATAAATTTGACCGTACCACCGGTACTTTTGAGAACTATCGATACCAGGAGGACGGCCACCAGACCTTACCCAGTGACAATGTAAAGTACATTTCTCAGGATGGAGCGGGTAATTTATGGATCGCCACCGATGGTGGAATATCCCGGAAAACACCCAGCGGATTTGTTAACTATCCCGATGTAAATGCCAACTACTTGCTAAATGATGGTCAGGGAAAACTGTGGGCAGGAACCACTTCTGGGTTATTTTACTACGATCCACAAACAGATCGATTAACGCGGTTTACCACACATGAAACACTGGCACAAGCTGATGTAAAGTCGCTACTGGAAATAAGCCCGGACTCCTTGCTGATTGGCACTCATGCCGGATTGTTTAATCTGAATTTCACTCACTCCTTAGAACCGGTTGCGGTACCTCTTCACTTTCCCGAAATCTCCGACCAACGGGTAAATGCTCTGGAGATGGACATGAACGGGCGAGTTTGGATTGGCTATGAACAGGAAGGAGTAATCATGTGGGATAGAAAGGAGAAAATCCATCTCAATATGCGTTATCAACCCGACCAGGTGCGAAGTCTAACCAACGATAAAGTGCACCATATATTACTGGGTAAGTTCGGCAATATGTGGGTTGGTACCCTTAATGGGATCAGCAAACATAACGTGAGCAACGTTAAATTCAGGTTGTATCAAAATGTTCCGGGCGTAATTGGACATACTGGCAATAGCATATTCAGCATAGTCAAGGATCAAAAGAACTATTTATGGGCTGCCACTCGAGAAGGAATGTACCGCCGAAACCTAAACACAGGAGAGATAAAACGCTTTTATTCCGGCAGCAAACCCTCTCTACAGGACGATAGTTTCCGGGCCGTCTACCAGGACAGCAGGGATCAGATCTGGATAGGCTCCAGTACGGGGTTCGTGGACATCCTGGATCCGGTGACCATGCAGATTAAGCCCTTGACTTTGGGAGAAACCGTTACCCCAAATGGTGTATACTGCATCTTTGAAAGTCCTGATGGTGAGATCTGGATAGGAGCACATAAAGGACTTTATCGCTATATACCCGACTCTGAAAGTTTTGAGCATTATCCTTTGGAAGAAATCCGCAGCATAAAGCAAGACAGCAAAGGTCAGATCTGGATAGGCACTTTGGGGGCGGGGATCTACAAATTCGATCCCCAGAAGAGCAGTTTCCAGCAATACCGTCATGACCCCCAAAACCCCCGTTCACTTAGTCACGATATCGTGGCTTGCCTGTATATCGACCCCTTCGATACTTTATGGATCGGTACCGCTTCAGGATTCAATAAATATCATCCCAATGAGGACCAGTTCCATAACTACAGCATCCGAGATGGCCTGCCGGGAGAAGTAGTTTATGGTATACTTCCGGACGACAATCAGTTCCTATGGTTGAGTACCAACAACGGCCTGACCAGATATCAACCCGACCAGGGAAGCTTCCGGACCTATCATAGTAGCGATGGCTTGCAGGGTAGTGAATTTAATGCAGGCGCATTTCATCGGACGACAGATGGAGAGCTCTACTTCGGTGGATTAAACGGCATTAACGCATTTTTCCCTCAGGACATTAAGAATGACCCCTTGTTGCCTGAAGTGATCTTGACGGGATTCAAAGTGCTGAACGAAGACCGGGAACTTGCGCAATCCCTGGAGTACGCAAGGAAAATAGACCTTAGCTACCAAGATTATTTCTTTTCATTTGAATTTACCGCCTTGCACCTGGCTGCACCGGAACGAAATCGCTATGCTTACAAGATGGAAGGATTTGACCGTGACTGGATCTACACTAACCGGAGATTTGCCAATTACACAAATCTCGACCCTGGTACTTATGTATTTAAGGTTAAGGCATCCAACAATGATGGCGTTTGGAACGATAAGGAACTGGCGATCATTATCGATATAGCCCCACCTTTTTGGAAGACCTGGTGGTTTTATTTACTGATTGCCATAATGTTGAGCAGTCTGGTATATGTCATCTATTTAATGCGGGTGGGACAGATCCGAAAAGAAGAGGAGTTGAAAACAGAATTCAACCGCAAACTTGCAGAAGTGGAAATGAGTGCGTTACGGTCTCAGATGAATCCCCATTTTCTGTTTAATTCTCTCAATTCCATAAATCGTTATATTGTAAAAAGCGATCCCGAGACAGCCTCTGGATACCTAACTAAATTTTCCCGGCTTATCCGTTTAATTTTGCAGAATTCTAAATCCGCCACCATACCGTTAGCCAACGAGTTAGAAGCGCTCAAGCTGTACGTTGAAATGGAGGACCTCCGTTTCGAGAACAAGTTTGATTACCATATCCGAATGGAGGGTGATATAGAACCCGATTATCTGGAAGTTCCCCCCATGGTAATACAACCTTATGTGGAGAATGCCATATGGCATGGCTTGATGCATAAAAAAGAAAAGGGCCGGCTAACGGTTACTCTAAGTAAAGAAAAAGGCTCGCTAAAATGTATTATTGAGGATAATGGCATTGGCCGCGACAAAGCCAGGGATTTGAAAACTAAATCTGCCACAAAAAGCAAATCCATGGGTATGAAAATTACCCGCGATCGCCTGTCATTGATCAACAACATGCATCAAAAAAACTCTATAGTTCAAGTTGAAGACTTAAAGAGCCCAGACGGTAATGCTATAGGCACCCGGGTCACCCTGTACATTCCTATTGAAGTGGAAGTTTGGGAGGGCAAACCACATTTAAGTTAACACCCCATGACCCAGCCTTTGAATGATATAAAAACAGTAATAGTAGATGACGAAAAGCATTGCCTGGAAACCCTTACCTGGCAGTTACAGCGCTATTGTCCCCAAGTGGAGTTGGTAGCCGCTTGCGATACTGCGGCACAAGCTATTGAAACAATAAACCAGAACCCAGTGGATCTGGTATTCCTGGACATTGAAATGCCGCACATGAATGGTTTTGAGATGTTGGAAGCTTTAAAACCGGTCAAATTCGAAATCATCTTTACCACTGCTTATGACATGTTTGCCGTAAAGGCCTTCAAGTTTAGTGCGGTAGATTACCTGCTCAAGCCTATTGATAAGGACGAACTGCTACTGGCTCTAAACAAATATCAAACCAGAGGAACGCAATTACGCCCGGAACAGCTCAACATACTATTTCAAAGCCTTTACCAAAAGACTGGGTCCATTCAGCGGGTTGCCCTTCCTACTATGGAGGGTTTGGAATTCGTGGAAGCTGAAGACATAATTCATTGTCAATCGGAGAGCAATTACACTCATATCTTTCTGATAAACGGCACAAAATTGCTTATTTCGAAGACGCTCAAGGAAACGGAGGAGCTGTTAAAGGAATTCAACTTTCTGCGAGTCCATCACAGTCACCTGATAAACCTCAATCATGTGCGAAAATATGTAAAAGGTGACGGGGGCTACGTAATTATGAGCAATGACGATGCTGTTAATGTGTCCAGAAGCAGAAAAGAATTGCTGTTGAGGGCCTTTTAAACACCCCATCCTGTCAACTACTCGTTCAAAATCACCAGTTGCTCAATATTGGTTCCATACTCTATTAATGATTATTAATATAGTAGTACAGCATTGAAATACTTTCAATCAATCATACCTCTGCATCCCGTTCGGCTGAGAGGGTTTTGCTGGATGGGATGCAGATCTATCACATGAAAGCTCTGAACCACGATAGTTCCCTTTGCCGCTTGCTTTTTGAGTATACAGGCGATCATAAATCTTTAGCAAAATCGGGTATGGACATAGAATGCATGTTCGGCGGTGATTGCTATTCTACCGTGATCCCCTATCAAGAGTTGGAAAATCTCAAAAATTCTCTGAATTCTATGCGTATCATCTCTTATCGCAAGATTAGTGCTTAGTTAATAAGGGGCCATAGGTTACCATCTTGAAGAAAATTGATTAATGATATCCATTGCGCTTTCCGATTAAAAAAACTGCACTAAGACCGTAGACCGTTAGCTGGTCTACATAGGAAATATGAGAAAGAAAATGTCCTTAAAATTGTCATTGCTGATGCTAGTGGGCCTCACCATCCTGGTATCACATCAAATTAACGGCCAGACCTTCTCGTCGCCCCCTGCCGAAGAGGGTGAAATGACCGTATGGAATATAACTCCGGAAGACTACCAGTACGCGCAGGGCCACTATCAAAACTGGGCGGTAGTGACAGATGGTAACGGATTTATCTATGCGGCTAATGGCAGTGGGGTAATGGAGTATGATGGTATCAGCTGGAGATTGATATTATCCCCCGATCTGCATGCCGTGCGCACCCTTACCGTTGACCACAATAATGTAAAATGGGTGGGAGCAGATAGAGAATTGGGGTATTTGGCAGCCGATTCAATGGGTTTTCTGCAGTATATCTCCTTAAAAGATAAAATCCCACCTTCCGATCCCTTGGTGGCAAATGTGTGGAGTGTTTTTGCACAAGGTGACAGGGTATTGTTCATGGCGGCGAATACCATTTACTGCTGGGAGAATGATCAGTTCCGCATCATACCCAGCCCAGGTGAAATCCACCGCGAATTTCAGGTCAACGGCGAAATCTACTTCCGTGTAAAAGGACAGGGCTTTTATAAACTTGAGGGGGACTCACTTCAACTGATCCCAGGGGGAGATGCCTATAAGGATATATCCATTCTGGCAGCTATGCCATACGACGGCAACGGTTTATTGTTCGCTTCCAGAGATCTCGGCTTGCTTGTCTATCAGGATGGAGTCACTAGGGTGGTGAACAGCAATTTAAAAGACTATTTCCAGGAACACATTCTTTACAAAGGTTTGATGTTGCCAGACTCCACATATGCCTTTGCGACCTTGCGTGGTGGAGTGATCATTAGCGATAAACAGGGCAATGTACTAAGGGAGATCAACGAAAAAAGTGGGGTTCAAAACAATCAAGTACACGGAATAGTGGTAGATAGTGAGCTTGGTTTGTGGCTGGCTCTGCAAACGGGACTATCACGCGTGCAGTCGTTTCTACCCTTTACTTTTTTTGATGAACGCTTGGGTTTAAGAGGGACTATCACCGGTATCGTCAGGCATCAGGGGACATTGTATATTTCTACCCATGAAGGGTTGTTTACGTTGATCAAGCCACCCACCGGCCCTGCCCGGTTTGAGCGCAATGAACAAATTAATACCGGGTGCTTTTCAATAATTCCCGCCGGCGATGTACTGCTTTTAGCCACCAGAGACGGGGTCTTTCAAATATCTAAAAGCGTCATTTCCCAAATTAACCAGCTACCGGGATCACAAATGTTATATCGCAGCTTGACAGACTCCAACCGGGTTTATGTGGGTCATCTTAACGGATTGTCCACTCTATATTTTAAGGACGACCAATGGTTGGATGAGAAGACTGTGGATCAAGTAGAGGAGCATATTATGTCGATATCCGAAACTGCTGAGGGTGACATCTGGCTAGGCACATCTTTGCAGGAGGTCATTCGATTAGAATTTCCAAAAGTCGACATAGACGGAGGAAAGGACTTTGATGGTTTGACCGTTCACCATTTTATTAACAGTCATGGACTCCCTGACGGTTACACCTCTCCGTACATTGTGGATGGAGAGATATTGGTCAGCACCAATAGATCCAATGGGCCGCTTTTTAAATATGATGGGCAAAAAACAGCGTTCGTCAAAGTAACGGACTTCGGCAAAAAATTCGACATAGATTCATTGTTGCTGTTTCCTGTAGCCCACCAGGAAGAGACCGGGGATTTGCTACTGGAATCATTGCCCCATAAAGGTCAGGTATATCGATTTTCAGCGTCTAAGGATGGGGCCGGGGGTTACAGTGTGGTTCGGGTTTACGATGAAACCTATAGAACTTTCCTGGAAAGAAATGCAATTTTATGGGAATATAAGCACCACCTATGGTCTGGTGGTGAGGCAGCTGCCAGTTATGACTTGAAGGCCAATTTCGAATTGAAGGGATTGTTTAAAACTAACATTCGCCGGGTAATAGTGGGACAGGATTCCTCTATTTATGGCGGGGAAAAGGCCACCACCCTAGCACCACCTCTGAAGTATGCCCATAGTGGCCTGCGCTTTGAATATTCTGCCCCGGATTATTCCAGTCAGGGAACCACTAAATATCAGTATTTCTTAGTAGGGTTTGATGATGACTGGTCGGACTGGACCGATGAAACCAGAAAAGATTATACCAACCTTCCTGAAGGGTCTTACCAATTCATGGCAAGAGCAAAAAATATATACGGCCGGGTAAGTACAGCTGATTCGTATAATTTCGAGATTCTTGCCCCCTGGTACCGGACAATTTGGGCATATGGAGCCTATGCAATTCTGGCCACCTTATTTATTTACATGGTGGTGCAGTGGCGGTCCGCACAGCTAAAAAGGGATAAACGCACTCTTGAAGCCCTGGTGGATCAAAAAACTTCGGAGATAAAAATGCAAGCGCAGAAGCTTCGCGAGTTAGATCAAGCAAAATCGCACTTTTTCGCGAATATTTCACACGAGTTTCGCACCCCCCTCGCGTTGATTCTAGGGCCCTTAAAAGATAAATTGAATCAAAACCTCACTACCGAAGAGCGTAAGGATGTAAGTGTTATGCACCGTAGTGCTGAAAGACTACAGCGCTTGATCAATCAATTGCTGGACCTTTCAAAACTGGAGTCCAACAGGTTAAAATTGAACCTAGAGCCGCTCAACATTGGTTTTTTTCTAAAAGCGATCCTAAGTTCTTTTAGTAGCCATGCAGAACAACGGCAAATAACCTATCTACTGCAAGTACCGCAAGAACAAATATGGGGTCAATTCGATAGGGACAAACTTGAAAAAATCGTCTATAACCTGGTATCGAACGCCTTTAAGTTTACTCCAAATGGCGGCGATATATCGGTAGTGGCCATTTGCGGATCCAAGGAACTAAGCATAATCGTGGAAGACAATGGCTGTGGAATTCCCAAAGAGAATTTGCCCCAGATCTTTAATCGTTTTTACCAAGCTGATGATTCCAATACCCGCAATCACGAAGGCACTGGGATTGGATTAGCTCTTACCAAGGAATTAGTAGAATTATCTAACGGAAGTATTGAGGTTTCCAGCTGGCAGGGGAAAGGCACAATCTTTAAGGTGCTTTTGCCCTACCAGCCAGTTGCGGAACCCGCCTTCCAAGGCTCGCCAATAATGACAACCCCTGTGGATGTGGGTACCGCTTTTATACCGCCGGCATTTACACCAGAAATGGGTTATGGAGAAAAACCCATGGTATTGCTGGTAGAAGATCACCATGAACTAAGGGGTTATATCAAAAGTCATCTCAGTGACTATACCATATTAGAGGCGGCAGACGGCGAAGCCGGGCTCCAGACCGCATTAAAGCAGGTCCCGGACTTGATCATCAGTGATGTGATGATGCCTAAAATGGACGGCGTGTGCCTGGTTCAAGCCTTAAAATCGGATCAAAAAACCAGTCATATTCCCGTTATTCTGCTAACTGCTAAAGCCGATATCGCCAGCAAGCTCGAAGGTCTGCATACGGGAGCCGACGATTATCTTACCAAACCGTTTAACGGCCAGGAATTGCAGGTTCGCTGCCAAAACCTTATTGAACAGCGCAGATTACTGCGAGAGAGATTCTCCAACACTATGGTGTTAAAGCCTAAGGAGATCGCCATTACCTCGGTAGACGAGACCTTTCTTACCAGGGTGATGGAAATTTTGGAACAACATATGGATAACTCTGATTTTTCTGTAGAAATTTTCCAGCGCGAGATAGGTATGAGCCGTATGCAATTACACCGTAAGCTCAAAGCTTTAACCAATTACTCCACTACAGAATTCATTCGCATCCAACGTTTGCAACGAGCTGCCCAAATGCTCGGGGACAGCGATCTACCGGTATCGGATATATGCTACCAGGTAGGGTTCAACAATAAATCCTACTTTTCCAAATGCTTTAAGGAGCAATTTGGAATTACCCCTAGTGCGTACGCAAACCAGGCACATAAAACCCCCAACGATTAGCCTCAGTTTTTCGAAGAGACTCCTTAAAAAACATCCTTTCATGGCCGGTTATGGCCCTTTTTTCGATTAGTTACAATACTGATAGTCTTTGGTACAATGGTGATACTAGTTGCCATCGGATAACTATAGCTTCATGACATGGAGTTCACAACTTCTTATGTTCAATCAAAATAATGCAGCTATGAAATTTCTTAATTCTTTGCTCCTAGTATTTTGGGCATTTTCACTGACGGGTTGTTTTCTATTCGGAGGTGACGATGATGATGCCCCCTCCGCAATTGCACGGGGGTCCCTGAACGGAACGGTCTTAGATGACCAAGCCCAGACCTATGGGGAGGTAAACGTAACCTTAAAGCAAAACGGAGTAGTGGTTCAAACGCGCTCCAGCGATGAGAACGGAAAATTTGAAATGCCCTCTTTGGAAGTGGGTAGCTATGAACTCGACTTAACGCCACCTTTGGGGAGTTTGGCGGACCCTGCTAAGTCTGTATCGATTACAGAGAACTTTACCATAGACCAGGACATCACCTTTACTCCGCAACCAGTACCCGCCTCGCTGGTGTTAGGAGCTACCGACCCCTTGGATGAGGTTGCCAATGCCCAGGGCGAGGTGCCATCAGATCCCTCGGATCTGATTTATGCACCATTAGTCTTCGAGGAACCGCTAGGAGAGCTTCATCCTATTATCGCTCCTGATGGCCATCACCTCACACTTGAAGAATGGCAAACTGCCACGGGCTCCGCTACCGTTGCTTGCGAAGGAGGCGAAACGGTGTATCACCTGGAGTTCACTGGATTAATACCCAACGGGGTTTACACCATCTGGAACTTTGTGCTCACCCGGCAGCTCAGCGCTACCAGCAGCATTAATATGGCTACGGACGTAGCTGCTAGTGGAGCCTTAGGTGACGGCGAAAGTAATACCTTGGTGGCCTCCGAAAATGGTGCCGCGGAATTAGAAGTAAGGGCGCAACCAGGTCCCCTGACCATGTTCGGAGATCTTTCTCCATGTGCCATTACTACCACACCAGGCTTTGTACTGATCATCAACTATCACATCGATGGCCAAACCCATGGTGGTGTACCAGGGCCCGATAAGGATGATGTTGCCCATCTTTTAATCTATTTCTAGTGGTGCTACAAATTTGGAGACGCCCCTGGGCGGAGATCACCCATACCTTGGTGAGTCGACAAGGTCTTTCCAGCAATCCCTCGACTATTAGAATAAACAAACCTGAGGGAGCTAATTAGACTAATTATCATCATAAATAATCGAAATCATGAAAACTATAATATTAGTCGTATACATCTTAACATTCCTTTTGAATGACATTACGGCGCAATCCTTAAAATCAATTTCAGCAGGCCCCAAAGCGGGAATAAATATATCCCATTGGGGCGGTGACGACTTCGACACTCAATCCAGAGCCGGTATGCATATCGGAGGTTTCGCGGTGTTGGAGTTTTCCGAAAGATTTGCCCTGCAACCCGAACTGCTTTTCTCTTCCCAGGGTGCTAAGGTTGAATCGCCGGACATCAATTTACCGGTTAACTATTTGAACTTACCCATACTTGCCAAGGTCATGGTTTATGAGGGCCTGTATTTCAACATTGGACCCCAAATAGCCTTTTTATTATCAGCCAAGGAAGACGGCATGAATACCCAAGAGGAGTACAAGAGTACCGATTTTGGTGTGGTCATCGGAGCAGGGTACCAGCTGCCTATGGGCGCTCATGTGCAAGTACGCTATAACGCTGGGATAAGCAACTTCAATAATGAAGATTTCTTTGATGAAAAAACCAGTAATCAGGTGGTCCAAATCTCTGTGGGCTATATCATTTGGAACCATTCAATGAGAAATTAAAGCATTATTATTATGAACATTCGATTCCTAAAAAATCAGATGGTAGTAATTATGGCTCTGTTATTAATGACCTTTACTACCAATTGTGGAGACTCAGACGATCCTCAATTATCATCTACTTATTCGGGTACCGGTAGTTTCAACTTTACCGGGGATACTACTTTCACTTTCCAAGGAAGTGTCAGCAATAGCGGTACTGTTCCCATTAATGATTACCAATTTCTGCCTGTCAATGTCAAAAACGGTGACCTCACCCTGCTTATTGGGGTAAATGGTCGTCCTAGTGTGGTAGTAGGCAGTTATGAAGTAGGTGAAATGCCCGTTCAGGCCTATACTACCATTACCCTATTGGATGAACTTTACGATGCTAAATCCGGTACGGTGACCATTTCTACCTACAATCAAAATGAGATAAAAGGAAGTATTGATGTAGCCTTGAGGGCCCTATTCAGTTTTTCAGATGACTTGTTTATACAGGGCACCTTTGAGTTAACTGCCGAATAAGCTGCTAATAACTATTTTGGTGGCAATTATATGGCTGCTGCAAGCACCGTATTTAGGTGCTGGAAGGAAGGGGATAATCCCTTCCTTCTACGTTAACAGGTTTACCGTTGCTGAGCTCATACCCGTCTTCACCCATTAGATATTACTGGATCACAGCACCGGTTGGCTTTTCGAATAATGCTTGTTCAAGCTCCTGGGGAGATAATGTCACGTTGGTAAATGACACCGTATTGCGCAAGTCTATCGGCTTTCCATCCTGGTAATTGTACCAGGACACAGACTTAGGTAGTTTCAGTCCGCTTATCTCCTGCCAATGGTCATATCTGATCCAATGCACATCGCTGGAGGTCTCTTGGCTGAAAAAAGTAACGGTATACCCCAACCACGCCATTTGTCTAGTTTCTGGGTGATAGTGAATGAAGTATTCGTCCTTTGAACTGACTCCTACCCCTTGATTGTAAGCGATGCGAATACCCGGATAGGCAATGCCATCAAACTCTAAAGGATCTGTCTCGAGGTAGTTTATGCCTTCATCTCCCAGCACAAAGGGCATGGCATAGAAGTAGAACATTAAATTGTGATAGAATGCTGGGTTTCCTTTATAGGTGGAATCAGCCTTGATCCAAACATCGTTCCCATCAAAACCCATGGTGAAATTAGCGCCTTCTACGCGATCGCGGCGGTTCCCAAGATTTATGAAGTGCTTCTCGTTGCCTTCTTCCTTTTCAATCTCAAAAGACAGGGCTTGCATATTTTGCCAGGCCTCCATGCCACCGTGAGCCGTGAAAACTTCCGTTATATCAGCCGGATAACTCCTGGATGGGTCGGTAGGGGTTTCGGTGACTTCCGGGTCATCAACTACCTTTGAAGTTTCGCGGGTTTGACAGCTTACTAATAAAAATAAGCCCATCAATAGTAGGGGTAATTTCATATGTTTCATAGTGAACCAATATCGCCTTTCCCCTGACAAAAAAAAAGCGGGTCACCCCGCTTTTTTAAACTTTGCCTTTATGGTTAATCGACCTGGAACAGATCATCAGACACCCCGCTGTTGATCTCAATCCTGGTGGTCTGTGCTTCCAGTATCTGGGGGCCCATATTGATGCTGGCCTTATGTGGAAATCGCACGCCGTCCACATCCTGGTAATCACTGTACATGACGGATTGAGAGATAGTGCCTTGCGGGGTATCCACGGTAACGCTTTCCTTTAGTTTAAGGCCATTTTCCTTGGAGAAATACATAACGCTTTTCTTACCGGTGGGAAGTTCTACCTCCACCACATAGCTGTCTTGATTTTCCACTTTCTCCATGCCGGTAAGGGTCAATTTTGCCCCTAGTTCCCCATAGCTCAACTCGGGAAATATTCGGGACTCGATGATTGCCTCATCAACTTTCTTTTCATCCAACGGCTGCGCTTGTCCTTGGACTACCTCCAGGCCCTGATTGCCGTCAAACACCACTTTTTGGAACTCCATAGCACCCGCGGACACAGTTTCCAGAGACATATTGGGTGCTTTCTTAATTTCGGTGATTTCTAAGGTCATTCCCTGCATAGAGGCCGATCTTACATGGGTGAAATCTTTTACTTTTTGTAGGTTATTCACACCTCCAATGGCCTCCAAATAACTACTGATCACCTTTTCAGCAGTAAGGCCATCAGGAAGATCTTCAGATGTGGTTGGAGTGTAAGGGTTGCCGTAAATGTCGTAATACTGTAAGTTGCCGAATTGCTCCAGATTATCGGCTACTTCTGAGGCTTTTCCTACCACCAGAATATAGGCATTCTCTGGCCGTATATATTTCTGGGCCATCTCCTGGACATCAGCTATTGTTACCTGCTGGATATTTTTTAAGTAATTGGCATAGTAGTCCTTAGGTAATCCGTAGCGCTCGATATTCAAGGCGAAATTCGCAATGGTGGAAGGGCTTTCCAGTGACCTGGCAAAGCTTCCCGTAATATAGTTCTTAATAGATTGTAGTTGTTGCTCACTAACCGGTTCCGTACGGATGCGATCCAGTTCATAAAGAAATTGGACCACCGCACTATCGGTAACCTCATTTCTTACACTGGCTCCTGCATTAAAACTTCCCACTAGCTTATCGCTAGACAAGGAAGAACGGGCTCCATAGGTATAAGCGTGCTTTTCCCGTAAATTCTGCATAAGGTTTGAGGAAAAACCGCCGCCCAGTATGGTGTTCATGACCCGAGCCTTGACCACATCGGGATGACCGGGCTTTAGGTTTACCGGATAGGTAATGTTAATCACCGACTGAACGGATTGAGGTCGATCCACAATGGCCACTTGAGCTTGCTCTGGGGCCTGAGGCGTTTCATAGTTGCGTTCAGGCACCTGTCCCGATTCCCAATCTCCGAAATATTGGTTCACCAGCTCCTGAGCACGTTCCAAATTGATATCCCCTACTATGGCCAAATAGGCTACATTGGGTTTAAAGATACTCTCATAGTAGCTTTTACAGGCCTCGATATCTATACGGGACACCGTTTCTTCAGTAATTATCTCCCCGTAAGGATGGTCCTTGCTGTACCGTAAAACGCTACGTACGTCACCAGCTATAGCGCTGGGGTCTTCCTTGTTGGCCTGTAGGGCGGAAATCGTTTCTTTTTTGATCTTTTCAAGTTCGTCTACTGAAAACGAGGGCCTTAAGGTAACGTCCGACATTAATTCCAGTAGCTTGTCTACATGTTTGGTGAGGGACGAAGCGAATACGCTTGAGGAAGAGCTGGACAAGCTGGCTCCAATGAAATCCACTTCCTCGTCTAGCTGTGCCTTCGTGCGGGTGGTGGTACCCCTGGTCATCAGTTGACCGGCGGTACTAATGTAACCTGCATTTTCTCCTTCTAACACCGGGTCGATGTCCAATACCAGGGAAAAGGCCACCCGGGGAAGTTTGTGATTCTCTACCACAAATACCTTCAACCCATTGTCTAAGGTGAAGGATTCATATTCCCCAAGTTGTATTTCCGGTGCTGGTCCAGGCTCAGGAACTTTTGTGCGGTCCAGGCCCGTATCAGTAACGGCAGTGGCCACGGGCTCCACAGCCTGCGCTACATCATTGTCAATCGTTTTAGTGTTCTGAGTGCTGGCACATGCAGTCAGAAAGAAAAGAACGATTATATAGTATAGGTTAGTCTTCATGATTATTGTCCCTCGCTATTAATTTCTTTAGTATCCGGCTGTTGTTGAGCTGATTTAGGCAAGTAATACAACACCACCCGGTTTTCTTTGGTGAAGTACTTTTGGGCTACCCTCTGGATGTCCTCCCTGGTAACTTTCATATAGCGGTCGATTTCAGTATTAATAAGATTGGCGTCACCGAAATACATATGGTAATTACCCAGGCTTTCCGCGATACCTACCACCCGGCTGTTACCACTGATGAAATCGTTCTCTATCTGATTTCTAAGTTTTTGAAATTCCTTCTCCCCTATCAATTCCTGCTTCACTTTCTCGTATTCCAGGTCCATGGCCTGCTCCAGATCTTCCGGACTCACGCCAACATTGGCGATACCAAAAGCAATAGTGACACCGGGATCTTCCAGGTCCAAAGGAAAGGCTCCCACGAACAACGCTTTTTGTTGCTGGTCCTTAACGGATTTGCTGAGACGTGAACTTTCACCTTGTGACAACAGCTGAGCAAGCATACTTACGGCATAGTAATCATCTGTGCCTTGAGCCGGTACGTGGTAAGCCTGAATTACCGCCGGTAGCTGAATGTTGTCAAAAACTACATCGCGAATTTCGGAGTCCTGGGGCGGCTCCACCACCGTAGGTCTGGGAATTTCCATACCTCCACGGGGGATGTCATTAAAGTAAAGGTGCACCAACTTTTTGGTCTCCTCTATGTCCAAGTCACCGGCAATGGATAATACCGCATTTTCGGGTACGTAAAAGGTCTTGTAAAAATCCAAGAATTCCTCATCTTTAGCGGCGCTCAAATGATCCAAAGAACCGATAACCGACCAGCGATAGGGATGGACCGTGTAGGCCCGCTTCATAGTTTCTTCCAGTACAGAACCGTATGGTGTATTATCAACACGCTGCCGTCGTTCTTCTTTAACCACTTCTCTTTGAGTTTCGATACCCGCCGAATCCACTTTGGCATGTAGCAGTCGTTCGGACTCCAGGTATAATCCCAATTCCAATTGGTTGGAGGGCAATATCTCATAGTAAAAGGTGCGATCGTACCAGGTATTGGCGTTGTTGGTGCCACCAGCACTGGTGATCAGTTTATCGAACTGCCCCCGATCAATGTTTTTAGAACCCTCAAAGAGCAAGTGTTCAAAAAAGTGAGCAAAACCGGTACGCTCCGGGTCTTCATTTTTGGAGCCGACTTTATACATGATACTCACCGCCACAATGGGGGTACTGTGGTCTTCGTGTAGTATGACGTGCAAACCGTTGTCAAGATCATACTCCACAAATTCAATGTTGGGGCTCTGTCCGTAGACGTTTAGCGTCAACAGGAATCCCAAAAGGAAAATACCTAGTGGTGTTTTCATAATTTCTTTATTTACTAGTTATTAGGGTGGTAAAAATAATGGCTTTTTACTAATTGCGGTCTACAGTTTTACATAAGCGGTATCCCTTAAAGCAGGTGATTCAATATATCCTTAGTCTGGTGCCATTGCAAACGGGGGCCGTACTGTGCTACCACCTTGGAAGAAGCCAGGCTAGCCAGTTTACCGGCCTGTGCATAACTGTGTCCATGCGTGATCCCATAGAGAAAGGCCCCAGCAAACATGTCCCCGGCGCCATTGGTATCTATGGCTGTTACTTTGTAAGGCTCAATATCGATAAAAGTATCTCCATCGAATATCATTGCTCCGTTTGGGCCTTGAGTGATTACAAAAGTACGGGATACCTGTTTTAACGCTTCCCTTGCCTCACCAATGTTGGAAGTCTCGGTATAGGTCATGGCCTCATCCTCATTGCAAAAAAGCAAGTCAATCTGTTTGCCGATCACCTCGTCTAGTCCTTCTTTAAAGAACTTTACCATGTTAGGATCGGAAAAGGTAAGCGCTGTCTTCACCTTATGAGCGTCCGCCAGCCCTCTGGCTTCCACCATGGTAGATTGGGAAGTAGGATTGGCCACCAAATACCCTTCTATATACAACCAATCCGACGCTGCTAATGCCTGGGGCACCAATTCATGGTTGGAAAACTCCGTGGTTATACCTAAAAAGGTATTCATGGTACGGTCCGCATCTTCGGTAATCATAACCAAGCACCTACCGGTATGCCCGGAAAGCCGGGGGGTCATACTTAAATTCGTGTCCACTCCCGCATTGAGCAGATCCTTCAAGTAGAAATCACCCAAGGGATCATCGGCCACCTTGCAGGAATAGAAGCAATTGGCCCCAAACTGACTGCTGGCAATCACCGTATTGGCAGCCGATCCTCCACTTTGTTTTTTCAGTAGATGATCATCCAGTGCCTCAATAAGTTGCAGTTGCCTCTCCTCATCCACCAAAGTCATCAAACCCTTGTCGATATGGTGTTTATTCAGGAAATTATTGTCGACCTGATATTCAATATCCACCAGTGCATTCCCTATTCCGTAAATATCATATTCCATCTTATTGACTCCCTTAAAATTTTAGATTATCGGATGTCTCTTGAAGGGTTTAGTCTCATCAAATAACTTGCGATAAGTTACGTGGGTCTTGGCGATATAGCCCCCTACCTGCTCGGCCACCCTTAGCATTTTCGGATTGAAATCTCCGATCCAATTCATTTCAAAATTTTCATATCTATGGTAGTCGTCCTGCACCATTTGCCTCGCAGCCATGATCAAGGCGCCCTCTACGCCTTTACCTTGGTGGGCGGGCACAATACCAAATACCAGTCCGAACATCTTATTGCAGGTTTTACGCCACTTATGCCACACAAACTTCAGTTTGCCCAACCAGTTTAATTTTCCGTTGACATACTTAAAAATTTGATTGACCTCCGGGAGCATGATAAAGAACGCGATAGGGTCCTCATTGTGATAGCCAAACCACACGATTTTCTCATCAATAATGGGCTTTAGCTGGTTTATTATGGCCTTGGCCTGGGCCTTCGACATATCAGGAACCCCATGACCACCCCAGGCCTGATTGTAAATAACCCTAAAGTCCTCTACATACTTTGGCAAATTATTCAGCCGCATATAACGGAAAGAGTAAGCCTTGTCATCTTCCAGTTTACGGGCTTTATCCGCTAATTTTGGCGAGAGCGGATCGCGGGTCTTCCGGCCATAGGTATACTGTTGAAAATAGGTCTTGAAGCCGTACGCTTCGAACAAATCTTTGTAATAAGGGAAGTTATAGTGTTGAAGATAATTAGGTTCCAGTTCATACCCATCGACCAACAGGCCCCACCACTTGTCGCGGTCGCCGAAATTGATAGGACCATCCATGGCTTCCATACCTTTTTGCTGCAGCCACTGTTTACAGGCATCGAACAACATGTTCGCTGCCTGTTGATCCTCAATACACTCAAAGAATCCCATGCCTCCTGTGGGCTGGTCATTGCCCTTATTTTTGGACTTTTTGTTTTCATAGGCAGCTACTCTGCCCACGGTTTCACCGGATTCATCCTCTAATATCCAACGAGCTGCAGTGCCATGCCTAAAAGATTTGTTCTTTTTGGGGTCGAATACATTGATCACATCCTGATCCAGCGGGCGTATCCAATAGGGATGCCCTTGGTACAAACGTACCGGTAGCTGAAGAAATTCCTGCTCAGTTGATCTATCGTTGACGGGTATAACTCGAAATTCACTCATTCGGAGTGCCAAAAATAAGCACTTAATGAATAGAAAAAAAAACCGACACTTCTGGTCACTAACCCGCCAGGCGATTTTTGATCAAAGGGGTGGTCTCGTGAAGCCCACATTCCGTTTTCGATATATTGGTCCAGCGCCCGCTTCGCCCTTCTCCTTTGCGGGTACAATTGGTACAGCCAACAGAGTGAAAGCCCTGGGATAAAAGTCCATGGGTTGGCAATTCAAACAGACGTGTATACAAATTGAGGTCCTCTTTAGTCATATCTACCAAAGGATGGAACTTTAGCAGACTATCTCCAACTTCGAACAACTGGAGGTTTTGGCGGTGTGGGCTTTGAAAACCCAAAACACCGGATACCCATACCTCGAAATTTGGCTTTAATTTTTCCAAAGGCTCGACTTTATTAATAAAGCAGCATAAATCCTGATTGTGTTCCCAGGTCTGATTTTCACGAGTAAACCGGTTCTTTTTGGAATTTGCTTTCACATCGATAACCTTTAGACCTAATTCCTGCACTAACCGGTCGCGATACTGTAAGGTCTCAGGAAAGTGATATGAAGTATCAATAAAATGAATGGGATGCCCAGGTCTTACTTTACTCACCAAATGCAGCATGGCCATAGAGGTAGTTCCAAAAGACGAGGTGATCAGGATTTTGTCATTTGGAAACTCTTCAAATAATTGTTCCAATCGGCTTTGATAGGAATACGATTGATACCGACTATTTAAATCTTGGATATTCATAGACTTAAGAGCTTTTTGATGAAAGATTATCATCTACTAATGAACGGGTATATTGATTGAGTTGCTTTACTTTAAACTGGAAATCACCGCGCAATCGATCTCGAAGTACTCGCAAGTTTCCCAACAGTTCATGGGTCTCTTCAGGGATGGCATTGTGTAGCACTTCTTTCAACCTTTTGGCAAAGGTGGGGGATTGCCCATTGGTAGAAATGCCAATCTTAAGAGCGCCTTTTTGAACCACACTTCCCAGATAAAAGTCACATAGATCCGGTGTATCAGCCACATTTACTAAAATTTTTCTTTGTTTGGCCAGCCCTCGGATGTTCCTATTGGTTTTCCGGTTATCTGTGGCCAAAAAAGCCAGATCAACGTCTTCCAGATGGCGTTCCTGGAAGGATCCCTCGATAAGCTCAACATTGGGAAATGATCCAGCTAAGGTGCGGATCTGAGAATTAATTTCCTGGGCTACTAATTTCACTGAAGTCTGCGGGCTGTTATTTAGTATAGCCTGCAGCTTTTCCCAGCCTACATATCCACCCCCCACTACTAGTACTTTCAGATGATGAAGTTTTAGGAATACCGGAAACAAAAAGTTATTTGCACTCATTACTTAGCTAGGTATTTTTCTTGTAAACGCTCCACCTTAACGTAAAACTGAGGATGTGTACCCACCGATTGACCTAATACGATGATGGCGGGAGCTTGAGGTTTCACCGTCTCCACCCGTTGCTGAATGGAATCAACGGTACCCAACAGCAATGCTCCATCAGGCAGTGAGCCTTTGGAAATTATGGCCACCGGCAAGTCCCCCTTACCAACGGTTTTAAAGATTTTGGTGATCTCCTCCAACTTGCGAAGGCCCATTAGCAAAACCACTGTTGCAGAAGATTGAGCGGCTAATTTCACATCTCGGGAAATAGCTCCTGAACTGGTAGTGGCGGTAATCACCCAAAAACTTTCGTTCACCCCTCTTCGAGTCAGGGGGATGCCGTAAAAGCCCGGCAAATTAATACTGCTAATGCCAGGAATAGCCTCCGTAATGATGTTAAAGGTTTCGGCATACTCCATTTCCTCCTTACCGCGAGCGAAAATAAAGGGATCACCCCCTTTCAGACGCACTACATGTCCACGAGTAAGCGCATAGTCCACGATTAGCTGATTGATCTGATCTTGGGTATAACTGTGCCTGCCGGCCCGTTTCCCTACATATTGAAGCACAGCCGCTGGTTTGGCGTATTGCAAGAGATCCGGGTGCACCAGGGCATCATAAAGTACCACATCCGCCTCTTTTAAGGCTTTTACTCCTTTTAAACTTATGAGGTCGGGGTCCCCAGGACCCGCTCCTACCAATGTCAATTTTGAATTCATCAGGCTTTGTAATAATTGTTTATGACAAATTTCTCCTCTTGTTGTTGGCGCAACCGCTGAATCTGATGTAAAAAATCAGATGCTTTTTCTACAAATTGATCTGCAAAGATCGGGGTAACTGGTTGCTCCTTAAATTCCAGCACATAAGAGGAAAAGTCTTTCAAGTCCAGCCTGCCGGTCTTCACAAAGTGGGTATCAAAATCACCTATAATCCCCATATGTGTATTACATCGCACATCCTCAGCGAGCAACAGTGCCTTAGCCGCTACCACCATAGAAGCGTAGGCATGATAGCAGGCATCAGTAAAGTGATGTTGTTGCTTCGCTTCTTTTGCCAATTGCAGCTTCTCATGGGCATCCACTAAGATGGTACCTACCATATCAAAACTGACACCAGCACATTCTCCCACTCCTATTTCGGGAATAAACGTTTCACTGTGACCCCAGTCTATGTATTCGGAATCCTGGATATCTTCCAGATTAGCCAAGGGCTTCAACAGATCGTAGAAATATCTTTTGCCCCTACGCTGTACATAGTGGTTGAAATACTCCCCTTCTGTACTGCGCCCTTGATAATCGTCCAGTAATAGCCTCAGGGTTTGAGGGATTCTCTTAGTAGGAAGTTTTATGACTTTCTCAGCGATAAAACCCTGTCCCTGCAGATCTACGCCTCCGCCCAATACGACTTGCAGCGCCGGCACCACCAGGGCTCCGTTCTTGATAGAACTGCCGTGAAATCCAATATTTGCGGCCATATGTTGGCCACATGAATTCATACAACCGCTGATCTTAATACTGATCTGGGATTCAAGTAGCAAGTGAGGATATTCCGAACGGATCACGCGCTCCAATTCTTGGGCAATTCCCGTGCTATTGGTGACCCCTAGGTTGCAGGTGTCGGTCCCTGGACAGGCAGTAATATCCGCTATGGTATTGAAGCCTGTTTCTGCCAGGCCCAGGTTATCCAAGGCCTCAAATACCTGTGGTAAATTTTGAGGGTGTACATGTCTAAGCACTAAGCCTTGGTTAACGGTTACCCTGATATCATCGGCAGTGAATTTTAAAACAATATCCGCCAAGGCCCGGGCTGTGGGTGCCTTAATGTTGCCCAGTTGAAGTTTGATGTTAACGGCATAATACTGCGGTTGTTTTTGTTGGAAAACATTGGTAGTGCGCCACAGCTGATATTTTTCCTGATCTTTGATATTAATTTCGGAAGTTGTCCGGTCATCCCGGGGACCAACCTGAGGAACATTGTTTATGTCAATCTCCACGGTTTGTGCTGCCAAACCAGCCATCTCCTCTTCAGTCAATTCCAGAAACCGCTGCAGTCCTATGCCCCTTTTTTCATCCAGCAAGAATTTCATGCGCGCCTTTAGACGTTTCTCCCGTTCCCCGTACCGATCAAAAACCCTTAAGGCTGCTTCTTTAAAGGGAATGATCCTGTTTACCGGAAGGAATTCATAAACCGTTCTGGCGATAAAGGCCTGAGCCCCCAGACCTCCTCCTACTACTACTTTGAAGCCCCTTTTACCTGATTTCACTCTGGGTATGAATCCAAAATCATGAAAGTAGGTGTAGGCCGAATCCCGTTCACTGGAGGAGAAAGCTGATTTTACTTTTCTCCCCATGTCTTGACAAATAGGATTTCGCAGGAAATATTCGAACATAGCCTGGGCATAAGGAGAAATATCAAAAGGCTCATGAGGATCAATGCCCGCATAAGCCGATCCCGTAATATTGCGAACGGTGTTGCCGCAAGCCTCCCTTAGGGTCAGCCCCACCTCTTCCAATTCCTCCCAAATTTTAGGAGCGTCGTCCAATTTCACATAATGCAACTGTATACATTGACGCGTGGTGGTATGCAGATTTCCATTGGTGTATTTTTCCGAAATGTCGGCTATACGTGCTAGTTGTTGGGCTGTCATGCGGCCAAAAGGGATCTTAATGCGGAACATTTGTACTCCTAACTGTCGCTGCCCATACACCCCTCTGGTCAACCTGAAAGCCTTAAATCGCTCCTCTGGGATTTCTCCGGTTTTAAATTCATCAATTCTGCGCTGTAGCTCCAGTATATCATGGTTGGCAGCGGCCGATATCTTCTCGGTTTTAGACAAGGTCATTATTGATCGTAATTAAGTTTCATTAACAAATGGAAAAAAAAAGAGCTCCTCGGTTCCGGGGAGCTCTTAGGTTTTGATAAATATCAACAACTAAAATAGGCCATATAGTTTTCCCCGGAATACGCGAAATTGCATACAACAACAGCAACAACAAATAGCCATCTGTTGAGTTGGGATTAAGAATATATGGGCTCTTGATTTCATACTGTCACTGGTTTATTTCAAACGTGCAATTCTTTAAAATGATTCATTGAGCAATTTTTTTCTCTTTAGAAGCCAGCAGGGCTCCCACTATATCTTCTAATATGTCGTTCACATTTTCCAGTCCTACAGAAATCCTGATCAATCCCGGCTGGATCCCTACCTGTAGCTGTTCCTCTTCCGTGAGTTTGCTATGGGTAGTACTGGCAGGGTGGGTTACGGTGGTACGAGTATCTCCCAGGTTGGCCGTCAGTGATAGCATACTTAAGTGATCCAGAAACTTAACTGCTCTTTGATAGCCTCCGGAAACCACGAAGGTAACCAGGGCGCCCCCAAAGCGCATCTGCTTTTTGGCCAATTCTTGTTGAGGATGTGATTTCAGGAATGGGTACTTAACAGATTCAAGTTCTTCATGATCTTCCAGATATTCCGCGATTTTCTGGGCGTTGTCACAATGTTTTTCCATTCTTACCGGAAGAGTTTCCAAACTTTTAGATAGCATCCACCCATTAAAGGGTGATAATGCAGGTCCGGTATGCCTGGTAAAAAAACGTATCTCCTTAATCAACTCCTCATCGCCAACAATAGCTCCTCCGATAGTGCGGCCTTGACCGTCAATGAATTTAGTAGCCGAATGGGTAACTAAGTGCGCCCCAAAATCGGTAGGTTGCTGCAAATAAGGCGTGGCAAAACAATTATCTATGTTCAAAATAAGATCATGACGGGTGGCCAGCTTACCCAGCCAGGAAAGATCAATGATATCCAGTCCCGGATTGGAGGGAGTTTCTGCAAAGATCATACGGGTACGGCTGTTTATTTGCGCCTCCCAAGTTTCCGGCTTGTCAATATCCACGTAGGTATGTTCAATACCCCACTTGGGAAATACTTGAGTGAACAGTTGATGGGTTGAACCGAAGATCGACCGCGATGCCAAAACGTGATCCCCTTTTTTCAATAAGCCAGCCATACTGCTGAACATAGCGGACATTCCAGATGCTGTGGCTACTCCAGCTGGTGCTTTTTCCAACAGGCACAATTTCTCGATGAACTCATTGTTATTGGGATTTGAAAATCGCGTGTAGATATTCCCATCCATTTCATCAGCAAACATGGCCCTGGCCTGCTCAGCATTCTCAAAAGTAAATGAAGAGGTTAGGTACAAAGGGGTGGAGTGCTCCCTAAAACCACTCTGTTTGCTTTGAGTACGAATTGCCTTTGAAGCAAAATGTTTGTAATTGCTCATCTTAGTGGACCAACTCCTTTTTTAATACGCCATTTAAACCGCTAATGGTTTCCTGCACAGACGAAATGTCCACAATGGCAATCCCTTGCTGATCCGCATAATCCTGTAAGGACCACAAATGGCTCAACGAAATAGTACCCAGCACAAAGCCACCGTTTTTAAATCGGCCCTCGCTCCAAATTTTATGGAACTGGAACTCCTCCAATTGACTTGGCTGCTTGAATCTTAAATAGATGGGCACCTTTATTTTGTTATCTATGAAATGACTTGCCCCGGATGACAACTTTGGATAGTCATAAGTTTGATGCTTTAGAACTGCATGCAAATCAGCTACAACCGAAGCCGCAGTGGGGTGACTACCAGCTCCCTTTCCGGTGTACAAGTGTGAATCGCTGTAGGCACCCTGGACCAGTACTCCATTGTACTCTTCTTCTACCGGCCAAAGTGGGTTCTCATCATTTACGAACGCAGGCATCACATAGGCTCTCACACCCGGATTCTTCAAGGCGGCCCGTGCTACCAATTTGATTCTCAAACCCCTGGACCTGGCAAAGGCAAAATCTTCCTCCCTCAAATGATGAATACCCAAGTTTACCAAGCTTTGGGGGGTAGTGATCACACCAAATCCATGAGCTAGCAAGATCACCAATTTGTTTAAGCTGTCAAACCCGCCCACATCCAACCTGGGATCAGTTTCAGCAAAACCCAAGTCCTGCGCCAGACTTAAAGCCTGTTGATAGCTGATCCCGTCTTTCTCTATTTTAGAAAGGATGAAATTGCTGGAGCCATTGAAAATACCAGAAATCTGTTGCAAGGGTTCCCCGGTATAAAAGCTGTCAACGGTATTAACTATGGGTATACTGCCGCAAACGGCCGCTTCATATCTCAGGGCGTTTTGTGGGTTTCTCAATAGTAGAAGCTCCTCAAAATGCTCTGCCACCATCTTTTTATTAGCGGTAACTACCTTCTTCCCCTTTAGTAAGGCATTCTTCACAATACCAAAGGCCTCTTCGGCATTATCGATTAGCTCTACGATGACATCAATTTCAGGATTGTTCAATAGATCCTGCGGGTTGAAGGTAAAACGGTCCTTTGGCAATGTCCTAGGCTTGCTGGTGTCCTTTACGCAAATACCTATTATTTCCATAGGCAGCTGTTGCTGTTGTAGGATGTCATAGAATCCCTGACCTACGCAACCAAATCCGAACAATCCGATTTTTATATTATCCATTTGCAGATAGTGGTTTTGAATCTTCAGTATTTAGCTCATTCAGTATAGATGAAAGTTGCTCCAATTCTAACAGAAAGCCGTCGTGTCCGTAGTGAGAGTCAATCTCATAATACTCCGACCGCCGAATATGCATGGCTAAAAATCGCTGTTCTGAAAGCGGGAACAAGATATCTGACCTGATACCTATTATTTTAGTATTGGCTTCAATGATATTTAGGGCATTGGTCAGACCATCCCGGTTGCGGCCTAAATTGTGGGAATCCATAGCCTTAGATAAATACCAATACGTATAAGCATTGAATCGTTTATATAATTTCTCACCTTGGTACTGCTGGTAAGAGGAGGCTTTGAACTGGTCGACAATATGATGGCCATCTTCGCTTTGAGTGCCCAAATAGCTTTGATAGCTGCGGTAGGAAAGCAATGCTGCCGCCCGTGCCGCTTTCATGCCTACCATACCGGCCTGGTCATGTGACTCACCCCAGCTGGGATCAGTCTCTATGGCCATACGTTGGGTCTCGTTAAATGCCACTCCCCAAGGACTATGCACGGCATTCGAGGCCACAATCACCAGGTTCCGAATAATTCCGGGGTTCACTATACTCCATTCCAGTGCCTGCTGACCACCCATTGACCCACCAATTAGGGTATGAATGCCTGTAATGCCCATATGTACCCTGAGCAGATCAAAGGAACTGACAATATCGCGGTTGGTCAATAGCGGGAATTCCGCATAGTAGGGTCTTCCGGTAGCGGGATTTTGCGACAATGGGCCGGTGGACCCATAGCAGCCTCCCAGCATGTTAACACAGATGACAAAATAGTGCCTGGGGTCAAACTTGCGTTCAATCAAGCCCGACCACCAATCGCTAAAATCAGAGTTAGCCGTCAAGGCATGGCATACCCAAACCACATTGTCCCTGGAAGCATTCAAACTACCAAGTGTGGAATATTGCAGGTTAAATCCCGGCAATATTCCACCTTGCTCAAGTTGAAATTCTTCTGTAAATGTGAATTGGGGTTGTTCCATTGGATTAAACCGAAGCTGCTGCGAAGACTTTTTCAAAAGCTTGCTGCAGATCTATTTTGATGTCCTCAATATGTTCTATCCCCGCGGATATCCTGAGCCTGGTCGGGGTCACGCCAGCATCCAACTGTTCCTGCTCAGATAGCTGCTGGTGAGTAGTGGAAGCGGGATGAATGATTAGGGTTTTGGCATCTCCAACATTGGCCAGATGGCTCACCAGCTGTAAGCTGTTCACGAATCGCTCGGCATTTTCCTGTCCCCCTTTGATTTCAAATGTGAGTACTCCACCATACCCCCTCTTAAGATACTTTTGAGCCAAGCCGTGGTAAGGACTGGATGCCAGCCCGGGATACGATACACTTTCCACTAACTCGTGCGCTTCCAACCATTGTGCTAGTTCCAAAGCATTTTGAACGGTCCGTTCTACGCGTAAAGACAGGGTTTCCAATCCTTGAAGAAACAAGAATGCATTAAAAGGGCTTACCGCCGGACCAAAGTCCCGCAGGCCTTCTACCCTAGCCCTTATGATAAAGGCGATATTGCCAAAAGGGCCGTCTGTTCCGAAAACTTCCCAAAATTTCAATCCGTGATAGCCTTCAGAGGGCTCGGTGAATTGTGGATACCGGCCATTGCCCCAGTTGAAATTGCCTCCGTCCACGATAACGCCTCCTATACTGGTACCATGCCCGCCAATCCACTTGGTAGCTGAGCTTACCACTACATGTGCCCCATGTTCCAGAGGGCGAAATAAATATCCGGCGGCCCCAAAGGTATTGTCCACGATCAAGGGCAAGTCGTGGTCTTTGGCCACCTGAGCGATAGCCTCGAAATCCGGAATATTGAACTCGGGGTTACCTATGGTCTCCAGGTAAAGTGCTTTGGTATTATCATCGATGAGGTCCGCAAAACTTTGAGGACTATCATCTTTGGTAAATCGAACCTCTACTCCCAACCTCTTGAAAGCAACCTTAAACTGATTATAGGTGCCACCGTACAAATGGCTGGTTGAAATAAAATTATCACCGTTTTGTAAAATGTTGTTTAGAGCAATGAACTGTGCAGCTTGGCCGGAAGCCGTCGCTAAGGCTGCAGCGCCTCCTTCCAGGGCGGCTACCCGCTTTTCCAATACATCCGTCGTAGGGTTCATGATACGGGTGTAAATGTTACCAAATTCCTTTAGAGCGAAGAGATTTGCACCGTGCTCGGAATCCTTAAAAGTGTAACTGGTAGTTTGATAGATCGGGACTGCTCTGGAACGCGTGGTTTCATCTATTTCTTGCCCTGCGTGTAATTGCAGAGTTTCATATCGCAGATTAGGCTGTTCGGACATAATACGTTTTGTTAAATTTTAAAATGATTGAAGTATGGCATTGTTCTTATGGTCTCCTTGGGAGCCAATAGGAATTATTTAGCAGCGACAACAGCAAGCTGAGGCAAATACTGAATAATAACACATTGTGGGCTGAGCGCCAATACCGATAAGGATGTTTGTTTCGTTTGTCATAGCAATTAACTTATAGTTCCCTTGAGGGCAGGAATTGGCACCTTCCTACATGTGTCGGTGGTTGCCAGAGGGTCCTTGAGCCTGTTCTCTCACCTCTTCTGTATAAATCAATCGCTTCGAAAGGCAATTGATATTGCAAATGTAATGGTATGCTATTCACAAAACCAAACCATTTTTAATATTTGTTGTATAACCCTGCAATAATGAAAGTCTCTCATATTCTGCAACGGCTATTAATCAGTTTTTACGAATTTGATAGTCCCAGGTTTTAAATTATTACCGACCAATGTCTATTTTTTGAAAAATTCCAAGCCCATACGTACCCTTGACTGCTTCAATTTATGCTAGAAGATATTTGGCTTAAGCAATAAATAATCATACATTAAAAACCCTAAAAATTACTTGATGAGGAAATTCTGGAAATGGGTGAAATACATCGGGGGCAGTTTAATCTTGCTAGGTATCGGCAGTTATTTTGTGTTTCAGATCTATTTCTGGGTGCTAAATAAAAGGGCTAAAGGCCAGCTGGAAAAAAAGTCCACTTTAACCGAACAGGGTTATACTTACCGTGATCTTAATAACAATGGCATACTGGATCCCTATGAAGATTCACGCAACCAGGTGGAACTAAGGGTTGATGATCTTTTGGGACAAATGACTGTACGCGACAAGGTGGGTATGTTGTGGCATCCGCCTATTGGAGTTGGTAAAAAAGGTAAGGTCATGGGAAAACCCGCACTCATGAATCCAGCATCAACCTATGACGCCATCATCAATCAAAAGATCCGGCATTTCAATCTCTTTACCGTTCCTCGTACCAAACACTTAGCCTCCTGGTATAACGCCATTCAAAAAATCGCCGAACAAGACCGGTTGGGGATCCCCATTACCATCAGTTCTGACCCCCGGCACGGCATCAAAAATTTCCTGGAACAGGATATTTTGGGTGGCGATTTTTCGAAGTGGCCAGAGCCCTTAGGTCTTGCGGCCATTGGAGATTCCAGTTTTATGGTAAAATTCGCGGAGATTGCCAATAAGGAATTACGAGCAGTGGGCATCCGTACCGCACTTCATCCTATGGCTGACCTGGCAACCGAGCCCCGATGGGCTCGCATAAACGGCACTTTCGGTGAAGATGCTGATCTGGCATCCAAGCTCACCGCTGCCTACATCAATGGGTTTCAGGGTGAAGAACTAAACGCCTCCAGCGTAGCTTGCATGACCAAACACTGGCCCGGTGGCGGACCTCAAAAGGATGGTGAGGACGCGCATTTCTCATATGGCAAAGACCAAGCGTATCCTGGGGATAATTTTGAATACCATCTAAAACCTTTTGCAGCAGCTCTCAAAGCCGGAACCGCTATGATCATGCCCTATTACGGAATCCCCAAGGGACAAACTTCCGAAAATGTAGGTATGAGTTTCAACAAAGAAATCATTCAGGACTTATTGCGCTCACAATATGAATATGACGGAATTGTATGCTCGGACTGGGGCATTTTGGAAGGATTTTCCTTTGCAGGTGTGGAAATTATCGAAGCCAAGGATTGGGGAGTTGAAGACCTGACTGTTGAGCAAAAGATAGCCAAGTCATTGGATGCCGGGGTGGATCAGTTTGGGGGTAACGCAAATATAAAGGAACTGCTGCAGCTGGTCGAATCCGGTGAGATCCCTGAAGCAAGATTAGATGAATCGGTCCGCAGGTTGCTTAAAGCTAAGTTTAAACTAGGGCTTTTCGATAACCCTTATGTAGATGTTGTGGAAGCGGAAAAGATAATTGGTAACACCGCTCATCAGGAAGCTGCTGACCAAGCCCAGCGAAAATCCATTGTGCTGTTGAAAAACGGTTCTCAGGGAAAAGGTAAAATACTACCCCTGATATCCGATGTGAAAATGTACCTGGAGAATGTTGATCCGGAGATCGCCGCTAACTATGGCCGGGTGATGGAAACTGTGGAAGATGCAGATATAGCAGTGCTTCGGCTACAAACACCCTGGGATCAACGGGATGATGACTTTGTGGAGCAGTTTTTTCATCAAGGAGATTTGGATTTCGATCCTGAGGAACGGGCCAGGCTTTTGAGCATAATGAACCGCATCCCTACCGTATTGTGCATTTATGTAGATCGCCCACCGGTCATGCCAGAATTAAATCGGGCAGCGGTAGGAGTACTGGCGGAGTTTGGCGCATCCGATGATGCGGTATTGGACGTCATCTTTGGTCGATTCAACCCACAAGGTAAATTACCCCTGGAAATACCCTCTTCCATGGAAGCTGTGAAATCCCAAAAAGAGGATGTACCCTACGATTCTCCAAATCCCCTTTATAAATTTGGCTTTGGTTTGAATTATTAAACGAATCATCACTATGAAAAAACTTTGGCTTTGCCTGGGCATAATTACCTTTTATGCCTGTAAAAATACCAACCCCGAAAACTTTAAGGCAGATGATCTTTCTGTGACCTGGAAGGTAGTAGAAAATCAGGGCGGGACCTTTGAATGTTCCTGGACCTTGGACAATCAGGGTAGTTCTATCTGGGGAGATCAGGGATGGTCCCTTTATTATAACCAAATAGCTGGGGTTCCCGTACCTGAAAGCTTACCGGAACAAGTGCTGGTCACTCAGATTAGCGGCACCTTTTACAGCATCCAACCGGCGCCAGGATTCGAACTGCGACCAGGAGAAGCCGTCACCTTCAACTTTCAATGCGCTGGAAATGCCATCAAGATTTCCGATGCCCCCACTGGTCTTTATATGATCTTTGAAGGGCAACCTGAAGCCCAGGTGCTAAGCCAGTACCACATTGCGGATTTTAGTGATCCCAAACAGATCAATCGTTCATCTCAAGACCTGGTACCCATTCCCACTGCCAGAGTACGCTATGAACAAAACGAAAACTTGAGTTTATTGGCCGGCGAAAATCTCTCTCCCATCATTCCTACTCCCTGGGAAATTAGCAGTAACGGCCAAAAGTTAATCATCGATCAGGACCTACGGATATCCTATACGCCGGGCTTAGCAGTAACCGCCCAACTGCTGGCGGGGAAACTAGAAACACTGGGGCATGGGGTGGAACTGTTAGAGGGTGAACAGGAAGCGGATATTAAATTGATCCTGTCAGCGGAAACCAGTGAAAACCAGGAAGGCTATTCCATGAAGGTCAATAAACAAGGGATTGCCATAACAGCTACCGGAAGAGCCGGCATATTCTATGGGTGTCAGAGTTTACTGGCAGTTTGGCCCACTAATGAGGGGGCCAAAAAAGAATTAGCAGGCCTGGAAATAACCGACAAGCCCCGCTTCTCATATAGGGGCATGCACTTGGACGTAAGCCGGAATTTCCACAAACCTGAGGCCGTAAAAAAATTGATGGATATTATGGCCTTCTACAAATTGAATAAATTCCATTTCCACCTTACCGATGATGAGGGCTGGCGACTGGCCATCAAAGGGCTCCCTGAGTTAACGGAAGTAGGAGGCGCCAGAGGACACACCGAAAATGAATTAGATCACTTGCGACCCGCTTACGGATCCGGTCCCTTTAGTGAGGACAACTACGGGACAGGTCACTATAGCAGGCAAGAGTTCATTGACATACTGCAATATGCTCATGCCCGCAATATCGAAGTAATACCGGAAATTAATTTTCCCGGACATGCACGGGCTGCCATTAAATCGATGGAAGCCCGGGAGTATCGAATGCAGAACGATTCCACAGTTAACCAGCCTTCTTTCTTGCTAAGCGATCCTCAAGACAGCTCCATTTATAAATCTGTTCAAGGCTATGACGATAATGTGATATGTGTTTGTAAAGAGTCGGTCTACCGCTTTATCGAATTTGTGATCTCCGATATCGTGAGTATCTATCAAGAAGCAAGTGTACCCTTGAATATCGTACACACCGGGGGAGATGAAGTCCCAGCCGGGATATGGGAGAAGTCTCCGGATTGCGCCGCGTTACTGGCTGCCTCGCCGGATCTAGTGTCCGTGGCAGACCTGCCCAATTACTTTTTGAAACGGTATCATGAGATCCTTAGTCAACACGACTTGGTTACCGCGGGGTGGGAAGAGATTGCTATGCACCGGGTAGAGGCAGAAGTAGGAGGTGAAGATGACCCTCTCAGCTCACGCAGTATTATGGTACCCAACCCTGAGTTTGTGGACGCGAACTTTCTAGCCTATGTATGGCTTTCCATTTGGGGAGTGGCAGGTGAAGATCTGGCCTACCAATTGGCCAACCGGGGTTATAAAGTGGTTATGAGCAACGCCAGCAATTTATACTTTGATTTTGCCTACGATAAGGACCCTCAGGAAACGGGGTTGTACTGGGCGGGTCTGGTAGGCACCCGGCAACCTTTTGAGCTCACCCCCCTGGACGTGCTGAAGACCGGCAATAAGGACATAATGGGACATCCCTTATCTATGGATAACTATGCCGATTATGAAAAGCTCACCGAAGAAGGCCGAAAAAACATTCTGGGGATCCAGGGTCAACTGTGGAGTGAAACCGTAAAAGGTCCGCAACAGATGGAATATTATCTATTTCCAAAATTGTTGGCGCTTGCCGAACGGGCTTGGGCACCCGACCCTGATTGGGCCAATTTCACCGCACGCTCAGATCGAATGGAGGGATTAGATCAAGCCTGGAACCGGTTTGCCAACACCTTAGCACAAAGGGACCTGCCGCGTATGGATCACCTATGGGGTTCGGTCAATTACCGCCTTCCACCTCCCGGTGTTATTTTCGAAAACGGTCTAATGCGGGCTAACGTGGCCCTACCGGGATTACAAATCCATTTTACAATCGATGGCAGCGAGCCTACTTTACAGTCAACTCGCTATGAGGGGCCCCTGGAGATTCCTGCTGGTGCCACAGTCAAAGTTAAATGCTTCAGTGTTACTGGTAAGAGCAGCCGTACCACCACCTTGCTTATGGAATAGCAGTAGGGCACTGGTCTTGTAGTTGACTAAACGCTTGCATCAACTTACGGGTCACGGGGCCTGGAACCCCATGGTTGAGTACCCGGCCGTCGATCTGGGTTACCGGCATAATCCCTTTGGTAGTGGAAGTAAGAAACGCTTCCTGAGCCTGAGCAAGCAGATCCAGATCAAGTTCTCGTTCTTCTACCTGCAGCAACGACAAAACACTTTTTCGGGTAATTCCCGATAAGATATTGCTGCCGGGAGTCATCACTCTACCCTGCTTGACCATAAAAAAGTTGCTTCTGGGGAATTCCGTAATGATCCCCTTGTTATGATACAGCACATCATCGGCGCCCGCTGCTTGAAGGTCTGGAAGTAATTTGATGCCCCGCAAGTAATTGATGGTCTTTATATGGGGCATTTCCCGTTGGTACTCGTGGGTAATTACCTTAAAACCTTCCTGGTACTTGTCCCCTGAAGGAGGACTTAAAGTATGTGGTGTAATGATCAAATTGGAATTCTCTGGAGTATAGCCATCCACCGCATAGCCACCCGTTAAAGTCATTTTGATACCCACGGAACCTAATCGTTGCCAGCTGGCCAATTGAGAACAAATCTTCTTTAGGTCTTCCAGGGGGTAGGCAATCTCTAAACCAAGTCCCTTAGCAGAGGCCCTGAACCTCTCAAAATAATGGTCCCAGAGAAAGGGGTGGGACCCTACGTATCGGAAAAAATCAAAAACGCCATAACCCCGGTGCAAGCCCAGATCACCGGCCTTTAAAATGGGTTGACTCCGGGGTACATAATCCCCATTGAACCAGATCAATTCGTTAGTCTTCGACAACTCCATAGCGCTTTAGTAAGGGTAAAACTTGCTCCAGGGGCAAGGACTCAACAGTCCTGCCTTTAAAGCCTGTCATGGTTTTGGCCGCAAACAGCGAATTGATAATGGCCTCCTCTGTAGCCTCAATAACCGCCAGGAATAAGGGGGACATAGCATCATTGGGTAACACGGGTATTTGACGCAGATCCCGGCTACCATAAGCTATGCGAACGTCCGGGTGTGTGGTAAATGCAATTACATAATCACCACTTCCGTTACTGGCAATGCCACCGGTACGACCAAGCCCCAGCATGGCTCTTTGGGCCAGCCTTTCCAAGTTTCGTGCATCAAGGGGCGCATCAGTAGCCACCACTATCATGCACGAGCCGTCCGCTTGATCATACAGTTTGTTGGCCAGATAGTGCTTCTTCAATATTTTGCCCAGGGGAGCGCCGTCGATTGTCAGAACCCCGCCAAAATTTGATTGGACCAGCACACCCACGGTGTAACCACCGGAGGAAGCAGGCACTGTTCGAGAAGAGGTGCCGATACCGCCTTTAAATCCAAAGCAAATGGTTCCGGTACCTGCGCCTGCATTACCCTCTGGTACCTTACCACCGGTAGCAGAGTCCAGCGCCTCCAGCAAATGTTCTGCCCTGAGTGCAGGGTATCGGATCTGATTCAACCATCCATCATTGGTTTCACCTACTAATGCGTTTACGGAACGAATACTCTCATTACCGGGCTGCCCCAAGGTATATTGGACCAGGGCGTCCACCATCAAGCCTACATTCAAGGTATTGGTCAGTACTATGGGAGTTTCAAGATTTCCCAATTCTTTAACCTGGGTGCTGCCGGCTAATTTTCCAAAGCCATTTCCAACGAAAATACCGGCAGGCACTTTGTCTTGGAATACATTGCCCTGGTGCGGTTTAATGGCAGTTAAACCCGTTCGAACGCTGTCCCCAAGCACCATGGTATAGTGCCCAACCTGTACGCCCGGCACATCTGTGATGGCATTATAGGTTCCTGTAGGCAGTACACCAATATCTATTCCGTGATCCCGGGCCCTGTTCTGTGCCTTTACCGGGGTAGTTGATAGCACTATCAGGGCGCACATCATAATTCTTAACATACAGTAATTTAGAGATTTCCTGGAGATTAGTATATGGTTTATATCTTGCATTGATTCAATGAAAGAAGAAATTTTCTAAGCTTCTTTTTAAACCAAATTTGTATTTCTGGTTCTAAATAGTATAAATTTGTCACTACTTATGTTGGAAGAAGCAACATATCACACCAATAATTACCCAACCACCGGGTTGATCCTTACTGCCGCATTGAGGACCAGGAGGCCCTTAGGGGTCTAATACTATTTGCCGGGTTACGTACCTGGTATGCAATCAATTTACCATAACACTCATTTTTAACTGACCCCTCAGGGTCAATAGCTTATTTCATTCTAGTAATGGATATAAAAGTATATCATGCGGACAAAGATCATTTGGGATACGCTCAAGAGATCTGCAAGCTTATTGAACATGCTGCTCAACAACGTGGTACGGGCATCGCCAAGCGTACTCCTGAATACATAATCCGCAAAATGGATGAGGGCAAAGCGGTTATTGCCCTCTGTGAGGGTCAATTGGCCGGCTTTTGTTATATCGAGAGCTGGGGTCATGAGCAATACGTAGCCAATTCGGGATTGATCGTTCATCCGGATTACCGCCGAACAGGCCTGGCCAAGCGGATCAAGGAAAAGATCTTTAATCTATCCCGAAAGAAATACCCCAAGGCGAAAATCTTTGGGATTACTACCAGCCTGGCGGTCATGAAGATCAATTCCAGCCTGGGTTATAAACCTGTGACTTTTTCGGAACTCACCACCGATGAGTCGTTTTGGAAGGGATGTCAAAGTTGTCCCAATTACGATATCCTTCAAAGAACCTCACGACATCATTGTCTCTGCACCGGCATGCTATATGAGCCTAGCCGGGGTTCCCAAAAAGCCCATAATAAGCAAGACACCGCCAACGGAGGTCGTTGGGAACGATTTAAAAAGTTTTTAAAAAATGCTAAGAAAATAAAAAATGAAAAAGAATAAAGTAGTATTGGCTTTCAGTGGTGGTCTGGATACCTCTTTTTGTGTTAAGTACTTAGTGCAGGAAAAAGGATTGGATGTGGTATCGGTACTGGTCAACACCGGAGGTTTTTCGCACGACGAAATAGAGAGTATTGAGAAGCACGCCTACAACCTGGGAGTGACCAAGCACCATACCGTTGATGCTACCAAGAAGTTCTATCAGGATTGCGTTAAATACCTGATTTACGGCAATGTACTACGCAACAATACTTATCCGCTTTCCGTCAGTGCAGAACGGGTGTTCCAGGCAATGAAAGTAGCGGAGCTTGCTCAAAAGGTAGACGCCCAGTTCTTAGCACACGGCAGTACCGGCGCAGGTAACGATCAGGTGCGGTTCGACTTGGTTTTTGAAATCCTGTGCCCTGATATTAAGATACTAACTCCGATTCGCGACAATCAATTAAGCCGACAACAGGAGATCGAATATCTTCAGGCCGGGGGGGTGGATCTTTCCTGGGACAAAGCTCAATACAGTATCAATCAAGGCCTGTGGGGTACCAGTGTGGGGGGCAGTGAAACCCTGACCTCAAACCTACCTCTTCCGGAGCTGGCTTACCCCTCGCAATTGACTGCAGAAGAGCCAATATCACTGGACTTGCATTTTGAGAAAGGAGAACCAGTGGCCATAAATGAAGTAAGTGATCATCCTATTAAGGTTATTCAAAAGCTTCAAAAAATGGCCGCACCTTTTGCCATAGGCCGAGACATTCATGTAGGAGATACCATAATTGGTATTAAGGGCCGGGTAGGCTTTGAAGCAGCTTCCGCCTTGATCCTTATTAAAGCGCATCATCTTTTGGAAAAGCATACCCTCACCAAATGGCAGCAGTATTGGAAGGAGCAGTTGGGTAACTGGTATGGCATGTTGTTGCATGAAGGACAGTTTCTGGACCCAGTAATGCGCAACATTGAGACTTTTTTAGGCGACACCCAATCCAACGTCAGTGGTACCGTGCACGTCGAACTATGCCCCTATCGGTTCCATTTATTGGGGATCACCTCAAAGCACGATCTAATGGCTAGTGAATTCGGGCAATATGGTGAGATGAATAAAGGCTGGAGCGGTGAACATGTAAAGGGCTTTACGAAAATACTGGCAAACCAAAATAAGATCTTTCATTCCGTAAACTTTCAAAATCATGATTAAGGCAGCAGTAATTGGCGGAGCCGGCTATACCGGAGGGGAAATGATCCGGTTGCTTCTGCAGCATCCGGAAGTGGAGCTTACCGCCGTGCAGAGCCGTTCCCAAAACGGCCAGCCAGTGGCCGGCATTCACAAAGACCTTTTAGGGGAAACTGATTTGAAATTTCAAAAGGAGGTACCGGCAGCCGATGTGCTCTTCCTCTGTTTGGGGCACGGACACTCTCTAGAGTTTATTCAGCAGTACCAACCAAAACAGGAAACAAAAGTCATAGATCTGAGTCAAGACCATCGTCTGCAACATTCCGAAAACCGCTTTATCTACGGGCTTCCAGAATTATACAAGTCCCAAATTCAGCAAGCCGATCGAGTAGCAAATCCAGGATGCTTTGCCACCGCCATTCAACTGGCCCTGCTCCCTTTGGCACAACATGACAAATTGAAACAGCCGGTGCATGTACATGCCATTACCGGATCTACGGGGGCTGGTATAACCCCCTTGACCACTACTCATTTTTCATGGAGACAAAACAATCTTTCCACTTATAAAGCTTTTCAACATCAGCACTTAGGAGAAATCCGTCAGAGCTTGCAATCAGCCTCGCCAAGCTCATCTTTGAAAGCTATCAACTTTATCCCCGTTCGAGGTGATTTTACCAAGGGAATTTTCTGTACCGCCTACACCGCGTTGCCCGGCGATCTTGAGGAATTCCAAAAGATCTATGCGGAATACTACCAGGATCACCCTTTCACCTGGCTGTCCTCCCAGGGTATCAGTCTGAAAGAGGTGATTAATACCAACAAGTGTATTTTGAGCCTGGAATATCACCAAGGGAATTTGTTGGTCACCAGCATTATTGACAACCTGATCAAAGGTGCCAGCGGTCAGGCTTTGCAAAATATGAACCTGATGTTCGGCCTTGATGAGACCTGTGGATTGAAATTAAAGGCCAGTGGATTTTAATTATTATGGATCATTTATTTCACGTATACCCACTATTCGACCTTACCCCGGTTAGTGCTACCGGATGTGAACTTACCACTGCTGACGGCAATCAATACCTGGACCTATATGGAGGTCATGCGGTAATTTCAGTAGGCCATAGCCACCCTTACTTTGTCAACTGTCTTATCCGGCAATTGGAACAATTGGTGTTTTATTCCAATAGTGTGCAAAGCCCTTTGCAGAAAGAACTGGCTCATAGATTGACGGAATACTCGGGGTATGCAGATTATAAGGTGTTTCTGGTCAATTCTGGGGCGGAGGCCAACGAAAACGCTTTAAAACTTGCCTCTTTTGCCAATGGCCGTTCCAAAGTAGTAGCCTTTAGCAGAGGCTTTCACGGACGTACCGCAGGCGCATTAGCAGTAACTGATAATCCCAAACTAAGAGCACCCATTAATGCCCAGGACCAAGCATTGATACATCCCTGGAACCAGATTGAAGGCTTAGAGCAAGTCTTAAGCAGCAGGGAAGTCAGTGCCGTAATTATCGAAGGTATACAGGGAATTTCCGGCATCCATGCTCCTTCGCCTGAATTTATGCGGCAATTACGGGACTTATGCGACCAGTACGGTACTTTCCTGATCGTGGATGAGATCCAGTCGGGTTATGGTCGTACTGGTAAATTCTTTGCGCATCAACATTTCGGCATCAAAGCCGATCTTATTACCATAGCCAAGGGAATGGGTAATGGTTTTCCCATTGGTGGCGTTTTGATTAGTCCGGACTTCGAAGCGATTCCCGGTCAGTTGGGCACCACCTTCGGTGGCAATCATCTGGGCTGTACTGCTGGCTTGGCGGTGCTTGACATATTGGAACGTGAAAAGCTTCTTGATAACGCCGCCAGTATCGGAACCTACCTGAAGAGCCAACTGCAGGATATTAGAGAGATCAAGGAAGTGCGAGGTGAGGGACTAATGTTGGGCTTCACCCTGTCATTCCAGGTGAAAGCTTTACGGGAGCATTTATTGCATAAGGAAAAGATCTTTGTAGGGTCTTCCAGCGATCCCTATACCTTAAGACTGCTACCCCCCTTGTGTGTGAATCGCGCACAAGTAGACTTATTCATTGATTCTTTAAAAAAGAGCTTGAAACATGAAGAACTTCTTATCAATAAATGATGTAAGTGATCTGGATGAATTGATGCAGCTAGCCTTTCAGTGCAAAAAGCAACCACTGTTCAAATCCTCTCTAGGAATAGGCAAGACCCTGGGACTGATATTTATGAACCCTAGTTTGCGAACCCGCTTAAGTACCCAGCAGGCGGCCTATAATTTAGGAATGAACGTGATGGTAGTAAATGTAAATCAAGATAGTTGGCAATTGGAATTTGAAGACGGCGCTGTAATGGACGGTAGTAGCGTTGAACACATCAAGGATGCTGCCCGAGTAATGAGCCAATATTGTGACATCATCGGCATTCGCACTTTTGCGGGTCTTAAAGACCGTGAAGAGGATTATCAGGAACAAGTGTTGAACGGTTTTGTGCAAAATGCATCGGTGCCCATTATCAGTCTGGAAAGCGCCACACTTCACCCTCTGCAGTCATTGGCCGATTTGGTTACCATCCGCGAGCATCAAGTCCTTGCCAAACCCAGAGTAGTACTGAGCTGGGCCCCTCACCCCAAGGCACTGCCCCAAGCCGTGGCTAATTCCTTTCTGCAGTGGGTATCACAAATTGACTGTGAATTAAGGGTGACCCATCCTGCGGGTTACGAATTGAAAAAGGAATTCACTAACAGTGCACAGATAATCTTGAACCAGCAAGAAGCCTTCCAAGAAGCCGATTTTATATACGCTAAGAATTGGAGCAGTTACGAAAACTATGGAGAAGTGGCTCCCAGTGATCGAAGTTGGACCATCACCGAAGAGCATATGGCATTGACCAATCAAGCCAAATTCATGCATTGCCTACCCATACGAAGAAATGTAGTGGCCATGGACCAGGTGATTGATGACTCCATAGTGATCAAACAGGCATCCAATCGATTGTGTGCCGCTCAGGCAGTTTTGACAAAATTAATGCTAGATCTATGATACCCTGCTTGCACATATGGAAAATCGGGGGTAGGGTATTGGACGATCTTAACATGCTAACGGCCCTGTTGCAGGCTTTTTCCAATTTGCCTGCACCTAAGATATTGATTCACGGAGGCGGAGATCAGGCTTCTGAGCTTAGCTCACGCTTAGGAATCACTCCTCAGAAGGTGCAAGGACGTCGCATAACGGACCAGGCAACCCTGGAGGTAGTCACCATGGTATATGCTGGATTACTAAACAAAAAACTAGTAGCTGGCCTGCAGGCTCTGGGGGTAAACGCTCTAGGCCTTACAGGAGCCGATGCCGATATCATTCGGGCCAAAAAACGAAAAGTAAAGGAAGTCGATTACGGTTATGCCGGCGACATATTTTTTCGAAAAGGATCAGAACAACCACTATCCCATTTTCTAAATATGGGATTGACCCCGGTAGTATGCGCGCTTACCCATGACGGACAAGGTCAGCTTTTAAACACCAATGCCGATACCATCGCTGCCCACTTAGGACAGATACTAAGCCAGCAATTTAAGGTGAGATTGGCTTATTGTTTGGATAAACCTGGGGTTTTGCTTGATACCAATAATCCGCAATCGGTGGTACGTGAGTTAAACCCTGCACTATATCAAAAATTAAAGAATCAAGGCAAGATTGCCGATGGCATGATACCCAAATTAGATAATGCTTTCGCCGCCTTAGAAGCGGGAGTTCAGGAAATACTTCTGGGAGATTGGCAAGGCATTACCAACACAAATCCAAATGGAACCAGATTATGTATGAAATGAAACTGAACCAAAGGATTCGCAAGAATCTAATTGAGCAAGCCCTGGAATTATTGAAACTCCTTATCGCTACTCCCTCTCACTCCAGGGAAGAAGTGCGCACTGCCAAACACATCAAAGATTTTCTGAACAGCTACGGAGTATCAGTACACCGCAAAGACAACAACATTTGGGCTATCGGGGAGAACTGTGATGAAGACACCCCTACTGTTTTGCTCAATTCACATCACGATACCATAAAGCCTACCACCGATTGGACCAAAGATCCTTACATCCCCTTATCTGACGGAGAACGAATTTACGGATTGGGGAGTAACGACGCCGGTGGATCGGCTGTATCACTCTTAGCTACATTTATATATCTTACCTCATTGCCTAAATTACCTTACCGCTTAATTGTGGCTATTACTGCTGAGGAAGAGATCTCAGGACCCAAGGGAGTTCATAGCATTCTTCCGAACCTGGGTAAAATTGATCTGGGAATTGTAGGCGAACCTACCGGTATGGACATGGCCATTGCGGAAAAAGGACTGATCGTTATTGATTGCATCGCTCATGGCAAATCCGGCCATGCTGCTCGTGACGAGGGAGTCAATGCCTTATATTTGGCTATGGAAGACATTAATTTGATTAAGGACCACATTTTTGATAAAGTGTCGGATATTCTGGGCCCTGTAAAAATGACCGTTACCCAGATTGATGCCGGCTCACAGCATAATGTAGTACCTGCTTCTTGCCATTTTGTGATCGACGTGCGCACTAACGAATTGTATCGGAATCAAGAGGTAATAGACTTTCTGGAGGAGAAGCTGAAATCGGAAGTCAAACAACGTTCAGCCTGGCTCAACAGCTCCAGTATAGATTCAAATCATCCGGTGGTTTTGCGAGGGCAGGCCATAGGATTGGATACTTTTGGCTCTTCAACCTTGTCGGACCAGGCGCTCATGGACTTCCCGACGGTTAAGATCGGTCCCGGAAAATCCGAGCGATCGCATATCGCCGACGAGTTTATTCTCATCTCTGAAATCAAGGATGGGATCAATACCTATATAGATTTACTTTCTGAGTTGGACTTAAAAACAACCACATGAAACTTTGGGACAAAGGGATAGACATATCCGGTGATATTGAAACGTTCACCGTTGGTCAGGATCGGCAGTTGGATTTACGGCTGGCCAAGCAGGATGTATGGGGATCTCTGGCACACATCACCATGCTTGAAAGTATTGGCCTTTTAACTGAACAAGAAGGGGCTATGCTCCATGAAGCATTGCTGGACATATTGGATACCATTAGCCAAGAACAGTTTAAAATCGATGACCAGATTGAGGATGTTCATAGCCAGATCGAATTTATGCTCACCGAAAAATTGGGTGAAGCCGGTAAAAAGATTCACAGCGGAAGATCCAGAAATGACCAGGTATTAGTTGATATTAAACTATTCCTGCGAGATCAAATAAAAGAACTTACTTATGCTATACAGGACCTATGTAGTGTATTGTTGGAATTAAGTGAAGAACACCGGGAGGTAATCATTCCCGGTTATACTCACATGCAGGCCGCTATGCCTTCCTCTTTCGGGCTTTGGTTCGGGGCTTTTGCGGAAACACTAGCGGATGATCTGTTGATGCTGCAGGCTTCTTACCGGACGGTGAACCAGAATCCTTTGGGAAGTGCAGCCGGATATGGCAACTCATTCCCCCTGGACCGGCAACTTACCACCAGGTTGTTGGGATTTGAAGCCCCACATACTAATGTAGTAGCAGCGCAAATGAGTCGCGGTAAATCCGAAGCCAGCGTAAGCTTCTCGTTGGCTTCTGTGGCGGCAACCCTGGGGCGGATGGCTATGGACATATGTCTTTACAATAGTCAAAATTACGGCTTTATAAGCTTTCCAGGGCATATTACTACTGGATCCAGTATAATGCCCCATAAGAAGAATCCAGATGTATTTGAACTGATCCGGGGACGTTGTAATCTAATACAGCAACTTCCGGCCCAGCTCATGGCCATCACCCTGAACCTTCCAAGCGGGTATCATCGCGATTTACAGCTTACCAAGGAGCTTATCATCCCCGGCATTGATCAGCTCCGAGACATCTTGAAAATAACCACCTCCACTCTAACTCAAGTGGAGGTAAATGAGAAGATAATGGATGACCCTAAGTACGATCTTATTTATAGCGTTGAGAATGTGAACCAGCAGGTGTTGCAAGGAGTTCCTTTCCGGGATGCCTACCAAAAGGTGGCAGCTGAAATTGATAAAGGAATATTTAAGCCTCAGAAAAATCTGCAACATACCCATCTGGGAAGTATTGGTAATTTAGGCACAGAGGCAATTCGAAAAAAAATCACTAAAGTTGTGGACGGTTTTAATTTTAAAATCGCCGAACAAGCAATAAAGGACTTAGAAGCCCGGTAACGGCATGAGACAAAAATTACTTTCTGAAGGGGCTGAGCAGCTTGAATACGAGATTCGGAATATCGTAAAAAAAGCGGAACAGGTAGAAAAGTGTGGCCAGCAAATATATTGGGAGAATATTGGCGATCCCATCCAGAAGAATGCTCAAATTCCCCCCTGGATTAAGGAAATTATTACGCGTTTAGTGGATGATGACAAGACCTATGGGTACTGCCACTCTCAGGGGATCAGGGAGACCAGGGAATTCCTGGCAGCCAGAACCAATAGCCTGGGGGGTGCACAAATCAGCGCAGACGATGTTCTCTTCTTTAATGGACTGGGCGATGCCATTTCCAAGCTCTATCAATTTATTCATCCCAGCTCCCGGGTGATCGGACCCTCTCCGGCCTACGCCACCCATAGTTCGGCGGAAGCTGCTCACGCCATTTCTGCACCTTTGACCTATCGCTTAGATCCGGCCAATAGCTGGTTTCCCGACCTGGACGATCTAAATAATCAGGTTAAATACAATCCCAACATAGTGGGTATACTGATCATTAATCCCGACAATCCCACGGGAATGGTATATCCGCTGGATACCCTGCAACAAATTGTGGAACTTGCCCGAAGGTACAACTTGATGATCATCTGCGATGAGGTATACCATAACATTACCTACCACGGCACCAAGGCTTACGCCCTTTCGGAAGTTATCCAGGAAGTCCCGGGGATCGCATTAAAGGGAATATCCAAAGAGTTGCCCTGGCCGGGAGCACGCTGCGGTTGGATGGAGTTTTACAATCGACACGCCGATGCTGAATTTCAAACGCTTTGTGCTACCCTTGAAGATGTTAAGATGACTGAAGTGTGTGCCACCACCTTACCCCAAAGAGCCATCCCTTTGGTATTTTCAGATAATCGTTATCAAGGCTATCGACAGCAGCTCAATAGGGCAATTGGGGAGCGGGGAAAGATCATTGCCGCTCTACTTGGTGATCTCCCCTTCATACACTTCAATGAAACCTATGGCGCCTTTTACAATACCATCGTTTTTAAGAAGGGCGCGCTTAAGTCGGATCAATTTTTGAGTGCGCAGGATCCCACTATCCAAAATCTTCTCGACCAGTGGATCTCCCCTAAACTTCCTTTAGACAAACGATTTGCTTACTACTTGCTGGCTACAACCGGGGTCTGTGTGGTTCCTCTGTCCTCCTTCCATTCACACCTTCTAGGATTTCGTGTGACCTTACTTGAAGAGCACCCAGAATTGTTGAAACAAACTTTCAGCAATATTCGTCAAGCCATTCAGGATTATTGCACTTCTATCTGATATCTTTCATTTTTTATTGTACTATTCTAATATTATTATCCATATTAGGCTAATATTTATGATTTTAAGAATAATTTTTAACAAATATCTATTTTTTGTAAAAACAGGGTTTATTTTAAACTTGAAAATCATAATATTTTATTTTTCATCCATTTTATGGGTAAAATTTTAATCATAAAATGTAATTTTTTAAACTATTTATATTTTTTAGGTTATTTTTTTAATCACATTGCTTTCATAAGTAAGTTGACCCGTATTTATTTGTCAATCGAATAATTACTGGATTAAATAAACTACTTATGAAAGAAGGAATTACAAATCTATTAACCACTGAGTCAGTAGAACCAGTGAGTGACCCGGTCACCATCACGGAAGTTGGCGGTCAGGTTGCCGAAAATCTGCTCACCGTTAATAACGTTTGGATGATGGTGGCCATTTTCCTGGTCTTCATCATGCACTTGGGATTTGCCGGTGTAGAAGCGGGGTTTGGTCAATCTAAGAACACGGTTAACATCTTGTTCAAGAACACGCTGACTCCTCTTATTGGTATAATAACTTATTACATTGTGGGATTCAATCTTATGTATCCAGACTCATTCGCTGCCGGAGGCGGTATGGAATGGCTGGGTTTTGACGGCTTTTTCCTAAACATGCCGGAAGGTGGCGAAGGTATGGAATACGGAGGCGCCATGACCTACTGGACGGATTTCCTCTTCCAGGCCATGTTTGCAGCCACCGCCGCCACAATAGTATCAGGAGCGGTAGCTGAACGTATTAAGATCAACGCCTATCTGATTTTCACAGTAATCTTTGTAGGACTGGTGTATCCTCTAGTAGGTAGCTGGAAATGGGGCTATGGTTTCCTAGATGATCTGGGTTTCTATGATTTTGCAGGATCTACCTTAGTTCACTCTGTGGGTGGATGGGGCGCCTTAGCCGGAATTCTGGTAATTGGACCACGACTGGGCAAGTACATTGACGGCAAAGTGGTGGATAAACCAGGCTCCAGTGTACCTCTTGCAACCATGGGAGTATTCTTGCTATGGTTCGGATGGTTTGGATTTAACGGGGGTTCCGTACTTTCCGCCGAACCAGGCGCAGTATCCAGAGTTCTGGTAACTACCTGCCTAGCTGCCTGTATGGGAGGAATCGGAGGTTATCTCACTGGTTGGCTGGTGTTCAAAAGACTGGACTTGGGAATGGTATTGAACGGCATTCTGGCAGGACTAGTAGGCATTACAGCTGGTGCTGACGTGATCAGCCCTGGCTGGTCACTGGTAGTGGGATTAGTAGCAGGAGTACTGGTGGTGCTTTCAGCCGTTACCTTAGACAGGTTGAAATTGGATGATGTAGTGGGAGCTGTTTCAGTGCACCTGACCTGCGGTGTTTGGGGTACTCTGGCTGTGGGTATCTTCAGCGCTGAGTTCTCACTGCTTACCCAGCTAATCGGGGTAGCAGCCATTGGATTAATATCCTTCCTTTCAGCATTTATCATATTCAAAGTATTGAATGCAACTGTAGGCATTCGAGTAACAGAGCAACATGAAAAAGAAGGACTGGATAGCCACGAACATGGAATTAGAGGCTACACCATAATCTATGAATAGCAGTTGCCAAACAGAAACGAGGTAAGTAGGGCTTACCTCGTTCTAACAGGCTATTTAAATATCTAACTATCTAAAAAACCATAATTCAAGTTAAAATGAAAAAGACAATTATACTATCAGTAGCTATGTTAATAGCTTCCATATATGTAACAAAGGCCCAGGACGAAGATAGTCCTCTGGTGATCTCGGGTAGTGTTGACACGTATTATAAGTACGATTTTTCGGGAAACTCCAACTCCTTAACCAGTTTTGCGGATGCCCATAATTCTTTCTCTCTGGGCATGGTTAATGTTATCCTGTCTAAGGAAGTGGGTAGAGCTTCCTTTGTGGCGGATATTGCTTTCGGACCCCGGGCGGACCAAAGTGCACCAGGTCCCATACAAAACCTGTACGTCTCTTACGCCATATCCGATAAGGTATCGCTAACCGGAGGTTTTATGGGAACTTTTGTGGGATATGAAGTGATCTCACCGGCAGCGAATTTTAACTACTCTACATCTTACTTGTTCAGCACAGGTCCTTTTCAAAACGGAGGCTTGAAGCTAGATGTGGCGGTTTCTGAAAAATTCGCCTTTATGGTAGGTGTATTCAACGAGTTTGACTCTTATGATAATAGCAGCGGTGGACTGGACTTTGGTGCTCAACTGTACTTCGCCCCTGTAGAAGGGCTGGCAGCCTACGTGAACCTGGTCACCAGCAATGATTCCGGAACAGAAATCGACCTTACGGCCACCTATCAGATCACTGAAGAGTTCATGCTTGGGATTAATGCAGCAAAACGCACTACCGGTGAATTCTTTGCAGAAGACGAAGGAGAAGGTTTGAATTTCAACGGGGTCGCTGTGTATGCCAACTACGCCTTCAGTGATGCTTTCGCCTTAGGGTTACGAGGTGAAACCTACAAAGATGAGGACGGTGGCATTCTGACGGAAGTTACCAGCAGGGTGAATGCCTTCACCTTATCGGCCAATATCGGCTCAGGCCCTCTAAAGCTAATACCGGAAATCCGGGTGGATACCGGAGATGAAGATCTCTTCCTGGACAGTAATGAGAACACCACAGATACATTTGCTCAGTTTTTAGTTGCGGCTGTATTTTCATTCTAAGTGTTTAAAATACCGGAGTCCGGCCTCTAGGCCGGACTCCACAAATTTCGATATTATGAAATTCAAATACCGTTATCTTTTAATTATCATAACCATTGCCCTGTGCAATGTTAATGGGGCCAAAAGCCAACATATCAACCCGCTACCTCAGGACCAACATGGAAAAATTACCTTTAGCGAAGTTGTCAGTGTAGAGCACACCTCCCAGGAACTACTTTACCACCATGCGTTGGGATTTGTGCAAAGGATAGTAGACAACTCGAAAAATCTTAAAAAGAAGTCCATAGTAAAAGACGAACCCCAGGAAGTATACATTCCCCTGGCCTTTACGGTTTACCAGGAATTTCCTCTAAGATCACCCCACGGCGTGATCAAGTATGATTTTAAGATATCTCTCAAGGACGGACGTTACCGTTACCTGGCTACTAACTTCGTTTTCCACTATCTCAAAAGGAATCGCTACGGAAAATTTATGGAGGTAAGTGGCCAGTCAAAACCCTTGGAAGATCCATTCTTCAAAGGCAACCAAAAACTGTGGGACCAGCACCAGCAAAAAGTGTTAGAGAAGATCGAAAAGTTGACCACAACTCTGAAATCCATGATGATGATTCCGGAAGCGGGCCCTCAGCAAGAAGTGGTTAAGGTCAATGACAATTGGTAGCAAAGCTCTTACATAAAAAAAGGGAGGCATTTTCATGACCCCCTTCCAATCGCTCGATCACATTCTACTAATTGTGTTTCAGAGATTAGTTTACTACGAATGGTTAACTACTAATTAAGTAAAAATATAAAATTCGAGTCCTGAAAAAAAGTAAAAAACCAAGAATAGAGAAAATTTACAGATCATTCATTCTCCGTCCAATTAATTTTGAATTTTCTAATATACCCCTTGATTACTCTATGTTTTTACCAAATTCCCAAATTTAATTTTGTGCAAATTTTCACTTATGGCTTTAAAAGATAATCCCTGAAGTGTGTATAATCATTGGGCATAGGATGGGCATTTTTGGCGGAGTTCAAAGCAGACTGAAGACGAGGGGGGATTTCTACTTTCTGATTAATCAACGGCTCCACCACATCCAGAAATTTTACAGGATGGGCCGTTCCCAAAAAAACCCCTACTGTCTCCTTACCCAAGCCTTTCATATACTCCGTTAGAGCGAGGTAGGCAACTGCTCCGTGGGGCTCCATCAGATAGTGATAGCGCTTCAGCACTTCTTTGATAGCCTGTTCGGTTTGGTGGTCGTTAAAGGTATAGGCCGTCACATCTTTGGTCAAGGCTTGAAAATCTCCTTGATATAAGTCCATAATGCGCACAAAATTGCTGGGGTCCCCTACATCCATAGCATTGCTTATGGTGGCGATTGAGGGTCTGGGCTGGAAGTTTTGGGTACTTAAAAAGTCATAAAAAGCCCGGTTGTCGTTGTTGGCCGCAATAAACTTGGAAATAGGCAATCCCATACGCTTGGCTATAAGCCCTCCCATTATATTGCCAAAATTACCGCTGGGGACAGCACAAACTAGCGAATCGCACTGCGCCCTGAGTTTTGCATACATCCAGAAATAGTAAAATGATTGGGGAATTAATCGGGCGATATTTATGGAGTTGGCGGATGTAAGGCGTCTCTTATTTCTCAACTGGGTGTCCAAAAACGCCGTTTTAACCAATTTTTGACAATCATCGAAGGTACCTTCCACTTCCAAGGCCGTTATATTATGACCCATGGTGGTTAGTTGTTGCTCCTGAATATGGCTTACCTTTCCGGAAGGGTAAAGGATCACCACATCAATACCTGGGACTTGGTAAAAGCCGTGAGCCACGGCGCTACCGGTATCGCCGCTGGTAGCCACCAGGATACAAGGTTTTTCATTGCGATCCTTTAGAAAATAAGACATCAGCCTGGCCATAAAGCGAGCCCCGAAGTCCTTAAAAGCCAAGGTAGGACCGTGATACAATTCCATAGTATAAATTGAAGGACTCAGAGAAACCAGGGGGATGTCAAAATTAAAGGCCTCTTCTACCATTTGCTGCAATGCAGAAGGATCCACAGATGTACCCAACAGTGCTTGTCCTACCTGAAAGGCTATTTCTGAAAATGATTTTTGATCAATGTCCCTCCAAAACTTCTTGGGCAATCTTGGAATTTCCAAGGGCATGTATAAGCCATTGTCTTCCGGCATGCCTTGAAATAAAGCTTGCTGTAAGCCTACCAGGGACTGGGGATTTTGCGTGCTATAGAGCTGCATCCTGGGATAAGATCAAAGGACCGTTTTGATTTACAGCCGAGACGAAAAGATCACTGCCAATGTCCACTTTCTGCAGGGCTAGGGTCATGGCTTCACCTACCTTATTCGCCACATCCTGACCTACGCTCAAAGCGAACATGCTGGGTCCGGAACCAGAAATACCACATCCCAGAGCTCCGGCATCCAAGGCTGCTCTTTTTACTTCCTGGAATCCTGGGATCAGCATGGACCTTACAGGTTCCACCACTACGTCTTCCATAGACCGTCCTATTAAAGGATAATTCTCAGTAATAAGACCGGTAACCAAACCTGCTACGTTACCCCATTGTTGAATAGCACTTTTCATTGGCACCTGCTTTTTAAGAATACTGCGCGCATCTTTGGTAGCGATATCAATTTGGGGGTGCAAAACAGCTGCATAAAGCTCCGAAGGAGAAGGGATTTTTACCACGTCCAGGGGCTGATATGAACGGATCAATACAAAACCTCCTAAAAGAGCCGGGGCTACATTGTCAGCATGAGCTGAGCCACAGGCCAAGGCTTCACCTTGCATAGCAAATGGCAATAGCTCCAGGGGTTCTAAGGGTTTACCCAGCAGCAGATTGGCACCAAACACTCCTGCCACAGCACTAGCGGCACTGGAGCCCAAGCCACTGCCCAAGGGCATCTTTTTATGTAGGTACAAATTAAAGCCACAATCCACTTTCAGTTGATCTAACAAATGGGCAATGGCTACACTCACCGTGTTTTTCTCAGGGTCACGAGGCAGCAAACCTTGGTCGCCTTGAATATCCTTAATTTCCAATCCCGGCTGATCTCTTAATTCCAGTAGCAATTCGTCTCCTGGCTGGTGCACGGCAAACCCTAAAATATCAAACCCACAAGTGACATTGGCTACGGTAGCTGGTGCAAACACTTTTATACTTTGACCCATGGCTATCCCACTAAGAATTCACTGATCTTTATGAGTTCGGCAAAAACCCCTGCCGCCGTTACCTCTGCTCCGGCACCAGGTCCCCGGATCAACAGCGGCTTTTCGCTATACCGACTGGAATTTATGGCAATTATATTGTCTGAACCGGATAGTCCATAGAACAAACTCTCCGGACCTACGGCAATCAATTTGATCTTGGCCTTTCCGTCCTTCAACTGCGCCACATAACGTAATACTTTGCCCTCTTCAGCTGCTTCCCGCACTTTATCGGACATTAGTTGATCCTGTTCTTCCAGGGCTATAAAGAATTTGTCCACCGTTTCCGCTTCAAAGCACGCCGGAGCTAGTAATGGTTCAATCTCCACTTGATCCAGCTCCAGAGGTATACCTACTTCCCGTGCCAGAATAAGGATTTTACGGGCTACGTCTTTCCCATTAAGGTCGTCACGAGGGTCGGGTTCCGTATATCCTTTTTGTTGTGCTTCTTTCACAATCTCACTAAACTTTTTATCTCCCGTAAAACTGTTGAAAATATAGCTAATGGTTCCTGACAACACCCCTTGGATTCCGACAATTCGATCCCCACTTAGCACCAAATCGTTAATGGTATTAATTACCGGAAGACCGGCTCCAACATTGGTCTCATAAAGATATGCCACCCCTTTTTGGAAGGCAGTTTCCTTAAGATCCTGATATTGTTCAATACATTGAGAATTGGCCACCTTATTGGGGGTAACTATTGAAATGCTGCTGTCGAGTACTTTTTGATAAACCGATGGTATGGAAGCGCCCGCGGTGTTGTCTACAAATACGCTGTTGGCAAGGTTAAGTTGCTGCATGCTATCCACAAACTTTTCGAGATCCATGTCCCCGCCTTGGTTATTCAACAGCTCCTGCCAGTTTTCCAGGTCAATGCCCTCCTCATCTATCAGCATCTTCTTGCTGTTGGCCAAACCACACAATCTAATTTCCAATAATCTCCTGTCCTTAAAGAAATCAAATTGCTGGCTGATCTGTTTTAGCAAGGTTCCACCTATTAGTCCGGCACCCACCATAAACACATTCAGCCTCCTGCGATTGGCTATAAAGAAAGCACCGTGTAATGCTTTGAGAGCCTTAACCAGGTTATGGTGGTCAATTACCACTGAAACATTGAGTTCAGATGATCCCTGTGCAATGGCCACCACGTTGATCCCGTTTTTACCTAATGCCCCGAATAGCTTATCCGCAATACCGGTAGTTCTGCGCATATTTTCCCCAATAATAGCCACTACAGAATGGTCATTTTCAATAATGATGGGGTCAATTAGATTAGCCGCGAGTTCCTGCTTGAATTCGGCTTCAATAGTGCTTTTGGTGGCTACCGCTTGTTCAGGCACAATCGCAAAACAAATTGAGTGCTCGGAACTGGCTTGGGTTATCAGTATTATATTAATTTTTTCTCTTCCTAAAGCCCCGAATAACCGACTGGCAATGCCGGGAACCCCCACCAAACCACTACCCTGCACATTAACTAGGCTTACCTGGTTGATAGAACTAATACCTTTAATAGGCATATCCACGGTATGTGCTTCTCTGCTGATGATAGTACCTGGGAAGACCCGATTAAAGGTATTGCGAATACGAAGGGGTATGTTTTTGGTAAAAGCCGGTTGCAGGGTGGGCGGATAGATTACCTTAGCCCCAAAATGAGTCAGCTCCATGGCTTCTACATAGGAAAGTTCGGGCAAGGAAAATGCCCGGGCCACCATATTGGGGTCGGCGGTCATCACCCCGTCTACGTCGGTCCAGATCTCAATCTCCTGGGCATCTAATGCGGCCCCAATTATGGCGGCTGTGTAGTCCGAGCCCCCACGTCCCAGTGTGGTGGTTTGCCCGGAGGCATTGGCCGACACAAAGCCGGTAACGATAGGTATACCTGCCAACCCTTTGAAATAAGCGGCTATGCTGAGGTTGGTCTCTTCAAAATCCACTTTGGCCGCACCGAACTGCCCGTCGGTGGTTATTATCTCCCGGGCATCTACAAAGTGAGCCTGCAGATCAAGTGTTTTTAGGTACTCATGAATGATGTAGGCTGATAGTCGTTCTCCGAAGCTAAGCAGCAGGTCCTTGCTGCGCAGTGAGAGCTCCTTCAGTAAAGCAACCCCTTGAATCACCTCTTCCAGCTCGTTAAGCCATCGTTTTACCTGGGCCAAAATATGGCTTTGAGTCTGCAGCGGCAGCAGCTCCTTTATAGTACCGAAATGTCGCTCCTCGATCAGGCGCAGGCAATCACTCACATCAGCCTCCTTGCCTTGAACAGCCAGATCTCCCAATTGCTGTAACAGATTGGTAATACCCTTAAAAGCCGACACCACCACCACCAGGGACTCACCTGATTCATGGTAATCTTTTAAAATACTACCTACCTCCCGGATACTCTCAGGCGAGCCCACCGAGCTTCCTCCAAATTTTAGAACTTTCATATTATAGGGGACCGGGACAATTTTACGTAAAAATAATCAGACCAGGAACGTCTGGCCCATTAGGAATTTATCGCACTCCCGAGCAGCAGCCCGGCCTTCATTAATGGCCCACACCACGAGGCTTTGCCCCCGCCGGGCATCTCCGGCGGCAAACACTTTCTCAATATTAGTGGTAAATGTCCCATATGGTGCCTGTATATTGCTACGGGCATCGCTGGTCACGCCTAAGGCTTCCAGCAGCTGCGTTTCCGGCCCTAAATATCCCATAGCTAACAACACTAGATCAGCTTTTAACACCCTTTCGCTACCCGGTATCTCCAGAGGTCGGTACCGGCCTTGGTCGTCTTGCTCCCATTTGACGGTTACCAGATGGATTTCTTTAACCTGGCCGGACTCATCTCCCACAAACTTTTTGGTCATACTGCAATAGAACCTGGGATCATCCCCAAAAGCAGCCTTAGCTTCTTCTTGACCATAGTCCAAATAATAGACCTTAGGCCATTCCGGCCAGGGGTTGTCAGGAGCACGCTCTAATGGTGGCCGGTCCAGGATCTCTAATTGCTGTAAACTGCGGCATCCATGTCTCAATGAAGTGGCTACACAGTCGGTACCGGTATCGCCTCCGCCTATCACCACCACATGTTTATCCCGAGCGTCAAGATACTGTCCATCGTTTAATTGTGAATCCAATAGGCTCTTGGTATTGGCCCTTAGAAAATTCATGGCAAAATGAACTCCTTTTAATTCCCGGCCCGGTACCGGAAGATCACGAGGTTGGGTTGCTCCGGTACACAGCACCACAGCATCAAAATTGTCCATTAGGTCCTGTGCCGGGTAATTGACACCCACCTCTACGTTGGTTTTAAAAATGATACCTTCTTGCTCCAGAAGTGAGATTCGGCGATTTACTACCTTTTCCTTATCCAGCTTCATATTAGGAATGCCGTACATTAGTAAGCCCCCTACCCGATCGTCTCGTTCGAAAACCGTAACCAAGTGACCGGCCTTATTTAGTTGATCGGCGCAAGCCAATCCAGCAGGACCTGAACCCACCACCGCCACCTGCTTCCCAGTCCTGGTTTTGGGTGGCGTTGGTTGGATCCACCCTTCGGCAAATCCTCTCTCAATGATACTGTATTCAATATTTTTAATGGTCACCGGAGGTTCATTGATACCCAGGACACAGGAGCCTTCACAGGGTGCTGGACATACCCGGCCGGTAAACTCCGGGAAGTTATTGGTCTTCATCAATAATTTTAGCGCTTTCTTCCATTGCCCTTTATAGACCATGTCATTCCAATCCGGTATCAGATTGTTGATAGGGCACCCGCTGGCCATACCCGAAATTAAGGTACCGGTATGGCAAAAAGGCACCCCACAACTCATGCATCGAGCACCCTGTTCCTGTAATTTTTCCTCGGGCATCTTCAAGTGAAATTCTTTCCAGTCCTTCACTCTTTCTTCAGGAGACCGATCGTTAGGGATCTCTCGTTGGTATTCCAAAAAACCTGTGACCTTTCCCATATCTTAACTTGCTTGCTCCAGTTGTTTTCTTTCCAATAGTACCCGTTTGAAATCACGGGGCATTACCTTGATAAAGTGCCTACACTCCTCCTCCCATCTCTGAAGCATACCCGCCGCCAGCGTGCTTCCTGTAAAGGTCAAATGGTTTTTGACCAGTCTCTTCAATAGATCGATATCTTCGAAAATCAAAGGGTCCAGATCAACCATTTCCATATTGCACCTGGCCGAAAACTGAGCATTGGGGTCGTAAACAAAAGCCTGACCTCCGCTCATACCGGCAGCAAAATTTCTTCCAGTATCTCCGAGCACCACCACCACTCCTCCGGTCATGTACTCGCAGCCGTGATCACCCACACCTTCTACCACGGCAGTTACTCCAGAATTGCGCACCGCGAAGCGTTCGCCGGCTAGCCCGCGAATGTATGCTTCACCGGAGGTAGCCCCGTAAAATGCAACATTGCCAATGATCATATTCTCATGAGGTATGTAGTGGGCTTCTTTATGGGGGTAAATAATTAATTGGCCGCCCGAAAGACCTTTACCAAAGTAGTCATTGGCTTCCCCTTCCAATTCGAAGCGCACACCCGGCGCTACAAAAGCTCCAAAGCTCTGTCCTGCCGACCCTTTGAAATTGAAATGCAGCGTGCCTTCAGGTAGTCCCTCACTACCGTATTTTTTGGACACCTCATTGGAAAGCAAAGCCCCTACTGCCCGGTCGGTATTGATAATATCAAAAGAGCCCTGATAAGCGGTGCCATATTCGAGGGTCCGTTTGGAAGCTTTTAGCAAAATCCAATCCAGGACATCGTCCATTTCGTGGTCCTGGGCGATCTGATTAAAAAGGCCTGCTTCCGCTCCGGATTTCTCCTGATAAAGGATGGGAGTAAAGTCCAGGTTACTTAGCTTGGGGTCTTCTATATCCCCTCGTATCTGCAGCATTTGGACCTGACCGACCATTTCATCAACTGAGCGGAAACCCAGTTCTGCCATGATCTCTCGCAAGTCCTGGGCCAGGAAGGCGAAGTAATTAACTACATGTTGGGGGTCACCGGCGAATTTTTTGCGTAATTCCGGGTTTTGGGTAGCAATGCCAACCGGACAAGTATTTAAATGACATTTGCGCATCATGATGCAACCTTCTACCACTAGTGCCGCAGTGGCTACTCCCCATTCTTCTGCACCCAATAAAGTAGCAATAGCCAAATCCCGACCGGTCCGTATCTGACCATCGGTCTGCAGCACCACCCGGCTCCTCAGCTTGTTCTTTACCAGGGTCTGATGGGCTTCGGCAACACCCAGTTCCCAAGGCAAACCGGCATGTCTGATAGAACTGATGGGACTGGCTCCGGTGCCACCATCATGACCAGAGATGAGAATAACATCTGCTTTAGCTTTGGCTACTCCAGCGGCGATAGTACCAACACCTGCTTCTGCCACCAGCTTTACATTAATTCTGGCCTCTCGATTGGCGTTTTTCAGATCAAAAATGAGCTGTTTCAGATCTTCAATAGAATAAATATCGTGATGGGGTGGTGGCGAGATAAGGCCAACCCCGGGAGTACTATGACGTACTCTACCGATCCATTCATCAACTTTGTGACCCGGTAGCTGGCCACCTTCTCCTGGTTTGGCCCCCTGGGCCATTTTTATTTGCAGCTCATCGGCGTTCGTCAGGTAATTACTGGTTACGCCAAAACGGCCGGAAGCTACTTGCTTAATAGCTGACCGCTCCCAATCACCATTGGGCTTTGGTTCAAATCTAATCTCGTCTTCACCGCCTTCCCCGCTATTGCTTTTCCCTCCAATACGGTTCATCGCTATGGCCAAGGTGCTGTGGGCTTCATGACTAATGGAACCAAATGACATGGCACCGGTGGCGAATCGCTTAAAGATCCGTTCTACTGGTTCCACCTCCTCCAAAGGTACCGCGGAGCCTTTCTTAAAGGCAAAAAGACCTCTTAAAGTGCAGGCCTGCTGGGATTGATCGTTAACCAGGTCAGCAAATTTTTTGTACAGTTGGTAATTGTTCCGGCGACTGGCATTTTGCAGGTAATGGATGGTTTGAGGATTGAATAAGTGATATTCACCAGATTTCTTCCATTGATAAATGCCCCCCTCTGGTAGGCCCATGGCTTCCCGGTAGGGTGATTGAAAGGCTTGAGCATGCAGATCCAATACATCACTTGCTATATCCGCGAAACCTATTCCTCCAATGCGCGAGATACTGTCAGTAAAGCACCTCTCCACTACCTGACTATTTAGTCCCAGGATCTCAAAGATCTGGGCTCCCTGATACGATTGCAGGGTAGAAATACCCATTTTCGAGAAGATCTTTAGGAGACCATAATTAATGCCGGCAATATATCGTGATACAGCATGTGAAGCCTCACCATAAGTATTACTTTCCCGAGTTAGTTGATCAATGCTTTTCAGGCTTAAATAAGGATGGACGGCGTTAGCTCCATATCCGATGAGTGTGGCAAAATGGTGGGTCTCCAATACGTCTCCCGAGGCAATGATTAAGCCTACATTGGCTCTTAGCCGATAGTCGATCAGGTGGTGGTGTACCGCGCCGGTAACCATCAACGAAGGGATGGGGGCCATTTCCGCACTGGTATTCGCATCCGTTAGTATGATAACCTTGACCCCTTCCCGGGCAGCCTTTTCAGCCTGCTGACAAACTTTCTCCAATGCCTGTTCCAGGGCTCCTTCCTGGCCATTGGCGGGGAATAAACTGGAGATCAGAACACTTTTGAAATTGGGATGGTCGAGCTGCACCAGTTTTTGATATTTTTCACGGTCCAACACGGGTTGATCCAATTGGATCTCCTGGCAATGTTCCGGTGTTTCTTTCAGCACGTTCAGATTACTGCCAAGTTTAGTGAACAAGGACATCACCATTTTTTCTCTGATGGGGTCGATAGGCGGGTTGCTCACCTGTGCGAACAATTGCTTGAAGTAATTGGAAAGGTGTTGATGTTTGCGGGACAGAACGGCTAGGGGAATATCGGCTCCCATGGATCCTACAGGCTCCGCAGCTTTTTCTACCAGTGGACCCAGGATCAATTGGATGTCCTCCTGACTGTATCCAAATGCCAATTGCTGCTGTAAGAGATCTTCCACTGATCCCTCGACAGCGTCAGGTTGGGGTAAGTCATCGATGTGCAACTTGTACTCGCGCAACCATTCCCCATATGGATGTCGGGAACATAAGTCTTCCTTAAGTTCTTCATCACTGATGATCCGGCCTTCTTGCAGATCTGCTACAAACATTTTACCCGGTTGCAGCCTACCCTTTAACACCACTTTTGATTCGTCAACTGGTAAGGCACCGGCTTCCGAAGCCATGATCAACTGGTCATCGGAGGTCAAGCAGTATCGCGATGGCCTTAGTCCGTTGCGATCGAGGGTAGCTCCTACCAATTCCCCGTCGGTGAAACAAATGGAAGCGGGACCGTCCCATGGTTCCATCAGCGAGGCATGGTACTCGTAGAATTCTCTTTTGGAAGCCTCCATTAGATCATTCCCCTGCCAGGCTTCGGGGATTACCATCATCATGGCGTGCGGCAGCGAACGACCTGCCAAAACCAGCATTTCCACGATAGCGTCCAGATTGGCGGAATCGGAATGAGCCTTGTCACAAACCGGCAGAAGCATCTCGAATTCTTGGGGGGTAAACAAGTCTGATTCAAACAGGGCTTGCTTGGATTTCATCCAGTTAACATTACCCCGTATGGTATTGATTTCACCATTGTGAGCAATAAACCGAAAAGGTTGAGCCAATTTCCATTTGGGAAAAGTATTGGTGCTAAACCTTGAATGGACCAGAGCCAAGGCACTGGTCACCCTGGGGTCCTGCAAGTCTGGATAGTACTCAGGCAACTGATCGGTCCGTAATTGTCCTTTGTAAACCAGGGTCTTGGTGCTCAATGAGGACCAGTAAAAATCATAATTGTTCCCAACAATGGAGCTGCCTCTGGAGGTACTGCCGATGGTATGGGTACTGTTCATACGGAAAACAAATAGCTTCCGCTCTAAAGTCTCCCGGTCTATGAATTCTTTCTGCCGGATGAAAATTTGTTCATAATGAAGTTCAACGGACTTTGCCGACTGACCAATATTGTGGTTATTGATGGGGATCTTCCTGAATCCCAGGATCTGCAAATCCAACTTTTCAGCAATTTCGTATAACCTTTGACGACAAGCCTCTTTAACCAACTCCTCTTTGGGAAAAAAAACCATACCCACTCCATAGGTCCCCTTATCTCCCAGATCAATGCGCAGCTTTCTGCATTCGTCCTGGAAAAATTCATGAGGAACCTGGATCAGGATCCCTGCGCCGTCCCCGGTTTCAGGTTCACACCCACAAGCGCCTCTGTGTTCCATATTTTGCAGCATAACCAGGGCATCTGCTACCACCTGATGGGACCTGACTCCCTTTAAGTTGGCTACAAAGCCTATACCGCAGGCGTCTTTTTCCATCTGCGGAAGATACAATGAGTTTCTTGGCTCTTCTTTCATTATTTAGCGTCTGATAATACCTGAATCTGACTTATTTGACCAAATCAGGGGAAGCTTCAGTGCTGGCTGGCGCCGTATAGATTCAGTCCTACACGAAACTATAAATTTAATAAAAACACCTGTTTTATTAAATTTTTGTGGATTTATTGGACCCTAATTGAAAATATTGCAAATGTGCTACGCTTCGTTGTACACTTTACAATTTACCGTCTTTCGATTTGGTCAATTTTGTCAATTTTGCATCAGTACCTTAGATCAAGTACTGAAACAGGTCGCTGTTATCATTGAGATACTCGTAGGCGAATTTTCTCGCTGCCATTCGATCCAGGAGCGGTTGCAGATTCGCAGGCTTTTGGATTTCAATGCCCACCAGGGCAGGTCCTTTCTCGCGATTGTTCTTCTTGGAGTATTCAAAGTGAGTAATATCATCTTCCGGGCCCAGCACATGCTCCAGAAATTCACGCAGGGCTCCAGCGCGTTGAGGGAACCTCACGATAAAATAATGCTTTAGTCCTTCGAATAACAAAGAGCGTTCCTTGATCTCTTCGGTGCGTGTTATATCATTATTATTGCCACTAACCAAACAAACCACATGTTGATCCTTTATTTGATCCCGGTAATAGTCCAATGCGGCGATGGTCAGGGCTCCTGCTGGTTCCACCACAATGGCCTCCTCATTATAAAGTTTTAGGATAGTGGAACAAACCGCTCCTTCTGGTACCAGGACCATCTCATCCAGGTGTTCCCGGCATATTTCCAAGGTGAGATCACCAACTTTTTGTACAGCGGCGCCATCCACGAATTTATCGATCTTATCCAGATTCACCAGATTATTGGCATCAATGGAACTTTTCATTGCCGGCGCACCAGCTGGTTCCACCCCTATAATCTTAGTATGAGGGCTTAATTGTTTGAACAGGGAGGAGACTCCTGAGGCCAATCCTCCCCCTCCTACAGGAAGGAACAGGTAGTCAATGGGATAATTGGTATCTTCCCAAATCTCCAGACCTACCGTTCCTTGACCCTCTATGACCAAGGGGTCGTTAAAAGGGTGGATAAATACACTTTGATGTTGATCGCAATATGCCTTAGCCTCTTGATACGAATCGTCGAAGGTGTCTCCTACAATAATGATCTCCACCTGATCGCCTCCAAACATCTTGACTTGATTGATCTTCTGCTTGGGGGTGGGATTAGGCATAAAGATAGTCCCATGAATACCCAGTTTCCGGCAGGAATAAGCCACTCCTTGAGCGTGATTTCCAGCACTGGCACAGACTATCCCATGCTCCCGTTCGGATGCCTTCATCAAGGACATTTTATTATAAGCCCCCCGGATCTTGTACGACCTCACCACTTGTAAATCTTCCCTTTTCAGAAAGATTCGGGCGCCGTAGGTATTGGACAGGTTGAGATTTTCCATTAAGGGAGTGTGTGTTACTATTCCCTGTAAACGCTCCTTTGCTTCCTCAATGTCCTTTAACCTAGGATGATATGCCTTGACTTTTGTTTTATCTAGGGGCATGTTAATTAGACCATCGATGGCTTTTCCTCTTTCTGATTTTGTGGTCGTAACTTTCGCACCATAGCACCGGCTTGCCACATTTCTGACTCACGGAGTTCCCGTAATTCCTCGGCTAATTTTTCGCGGTAATCCGGCTGACTATTGGTATCGATAGAGCGTTTGGCTTCTTCACCACTAGCTACTTTTTGGTATAGTTCATGGAAAACAGGTTCTACTGCGTCCCGGAATTTATGTCTCCAATCCAGAGCACCGCGTTGAGCGGTGGTGGAACAATTGGCAAACATCCAATCCATTCCATTCTCCGCTACCAGCAGTATCAGGCTTTCCGTCAATTCCTCAACGGTTTCATTAAAGGCTTCGCTAGGAGTATGCCCCTTACTTCGCAGCAGATTGTATTGGGCCTCTAAAATTCCTGCCAAAGCTCCCATCAGCGTCCCTCTTTCGCCTGTTAAGTCACTGTATACCTCTTTTTGGAAATTAGTCTCGAACAAATATCCGGACCCCACTCCAATGCCCAGGGCGGCTACTCGCTCGCGAGCTTTTCCCGTGTAATCCTGATGTACGGCAAAGCTTGAGTTAAGTCCTTTACCCTGTAAGAACATACGTCTCAAACTAGTACCAGAGCCTTTAGGGGCTACCAGCACCACATCCACATCCTCAGGGGGATCAATACCGGTCTGGTCGTTGAAAGTAATGCCGAAGCCGTGAGAGAAATACAAGGTCTTGCCAGGAGTTAGGTAACTCTTTACGGTAGGCCACAAGGCTATTTGCCCGGCATCCGACAAGAGAAATTGTATGATAGTTCCTCGTTCGCAAGCTTCCTCGATTGAAAACAAGGTTTCCCCAGGTACCCAGCCATCAGCCAGAGCTTTGTCCCAGGAGGCAGATGGATAACGCTGCCCCACGATGACATTAAATCCATTATCTTTCAGATTCAAGGCTTGTCCAGGTCCCTGGACCCCGTAGCCAATGACCGCTATAGTATCATCTTTTAATGTTTCCAGAGCTTTTTCTAAGGGAAATTCATCTCGGGTCAGAACTTCTTCCTCAACTCCTCCAAAATTTAACTTTGCCATATTATTGTATTTTATATTTTTGATTTTATTGTTGATGATTGTGCAATTCTTGTAAAAAGGTGTCGGTACGCCGTGTGGACTTCGACATGGCGATTCGCCCTGATCTCACAAATTCCAGAACTCCGTAAGGCTTAAGTTTTTCCAACAGATCACGGGTCTCATGCTGGTGACCGGTTTTTTCGATTATGATATAATCTTCTTCGATCACCAGAATACGGGCACCGTTGTTCCGTACTAAATGTTCAGTATTGTCCCCGTGCAAAAACACTTTAGTAGGCACCTTATAAAGCGCGATCTCCTGATAAAAGATCTCCTCATTTTCATAGACAAAGGCCCAGAAAACATCGATCAATTTGCGGATCCGTTTTACCACTTTCTCCGCCAACTCGCGGGTGGTATTTATTACAATAGTGTAACGGCTCACTCCCTCCACCTCGGTTTCCGACACATTGATACTTTCAATGTTGATCTTACGCCGGGTGAAAATGATGGTAACCGCATTGAGTAAACCACTTTTATTCTCTGTCAGAATGGACAGGATAAAAGATCTTACTTCGTCCGTTACCGGAACCTCCTTATTATTTTTAGTCTTGACTTGACTCATTTTTTTACAACCTATTCCATTCTAATTTCCGATACCGCAGCACCTGAGGGCACCATGGGAAATACATTTTCTTCTTTTTCCACTACCACATCCAGTAAATAGGCCCCTGGATGCTCCAGCATAGCGCTGATGGCTTCATCTAACTGGTCCCGTGAAGTGATCTTTTCACTTTTAATGGAGAATCCCTGGGCAATAGTGGTGAATTCCGGGTTCTTCATTTCAGTAAAGGAGTAACGTTTTTCAAAAAACAGCTGCTGCCATTGCCGGACCATACCCAGAAAACCGTTATTCAGTATGACCACTTTAACCGGTATATCATATTGGTAAATGGTGCCCAGTTCCTGCAGGGTCATCTGGAAACCACCATCTCCAATAATGGCCACCACTTCTCGCTGGGGACAGCCTATTTTTGCTCCCATGGCTGCTGGTAGCGCAAAACCCATGGTTCCCAATCCTCCGCTGGTAACATTGCTATGAGATTTTTTGAAATTATAGTAACGCGCACTGCACATCTGATGTTGGCCAACGTCAGTAACAACAATAGCTTCGCCCTTGGTTTGTTCAGAGATCCTTCTTACAACCTCACCCATTTTAATGCCTTGCTGCTGAGGATAAAGATCTTTCTTAATGATTTTTTCCTCCTCTATTTTGTGCAGGTCTGCAAATTTTTGGCGCCATTCCTGATGTTTAGCCTTCTTAACCAGAGGTATCAGTGCTTCTAAGGCCTCCTTAGCATCAGCCACCACCGCCACATCGGTTTTTACGTTTTTGTCTATTTCCGAGGGGTCGATCTCAATATGGATTACCTTGGCTTGAGTGGCATATCTGGACAAATCGCCCGTAACCCGATCGTCGAACCGCATGCCTACCGCAATCAGAACGTCACACTCATTAGTGAGGACGTTAGGTGCGTAGTTACCATGCATGCCCAGCATGCCTACGTTTAATGGATGGTCGTGATCTAAGGCCGACAAACCCAGAATTGTCCATGCTGTGGGAATATCCGCCTTGACTATAAATTTGCGCAGGGTGTCCTGTGCCTGCGACAATAACACACCCTGACCTAAAAGTAGAAAGGGCTGTTGGGCCTTATTTATCAGGTCTGCGGCTTCCTTTAGCCGCTCCTTATTAAGTACAGGACGGGGGTGATAGGTCCGGATGTTTTGGCATCTTTTATACTCGAACTCTAAAGATGCAAACTGAGCGTCTTTAGTAATGTCGATGAGCACAGGTCCCGGTCGGCCTGATTTGGCGATATAAAAAGCTTTGGCCAGCACTTCCGGAATCTCACGGGCATCGGAGATCTGATGGTTCCATTTAGTAACGGGCATAGTGATCCCGATCACATCGGTTTCCTGAAAGGCATCCGTACCCAAAAGAGCTGCGGGAACCTGTCCCGTTATGCAAACTAAGGGAGTACTGTCGATCTGAGCATCGGCAATTCCGGTTATTAAATTAGTAGCACCAGGCCCTGAGGTAGCAAACACCACGCCTACCTTATTGCCTACCCGAGCGTAACCTTGAGCAGCGTGAGTAGCTCCTTGCTCGTGCCGTACCAGCACATGGTTAATTTGATCTTGATATTGGTACAAAGCATCATATATGGGCATGATTGCTCCTCCGGGATAGCCAAAAATGGTATCCACTTCCTCCGCCAGCAAGGAGCAAATCACCGCTTCTGCTCCTGTCATTACCTTTTTTGAGACTGAGGTCTTACTTTCTTTTACCAATGCTTCCATGTCAATTATCCGTTATGCAGCCTTCGGCCGCTGAAGAAACCGATTTTGCGTATTTGTATAGAATTCCACTTTTTTCTTTTAATTGAGGGGCCGTCCAGGCTGCCCGCCGCTCCTCGATTTCCTGTGCCGATAGGTCCACCGATATCTCATTATTAACAGCGTCGATAGTTATGGTATCACCATCTTTCAACAAAGCGATCACCCCGCCTTCCTGAGCTTCAGGGGTAATGTGTCCCACTACAAATCCATGAGTACCTCCGGAGAATCGTCCGTCTGTGATCAAGGCAACCTCACCGCCCAAACCCGCACCCATTATGGCACCCGTGGGTTTCAACATCTCCGGCATGCCAGGCCCTCCCTTGGGGCCCTCATAGCGGATCACTACCACATCGCCGGGGTTTACCTTACCTTCGCGAATACCCTGGTTGGCGGCGAATTCCCCTTCGAAAACCTTGGCTACCCCTTTAAAGCGCTCTCCTTCCTTTCCGGTGATCTTGGCCACCGCACCCCCTTCGGCCAGGTTGCCGAATAAGACCTGCAAATGTCCACTGGTTTTTATGGGATTATTTATAGGCCTGATAATAGCTTGATCAGCCTTCAGGCCAGGTAGATCTTTTAGATTTTCGGCCAGGGTCTTTCCGGTAACGGTGATACAATCGCCGTTCAACAAGCCCTGGGCCAGCAACATCTTCATCACACCAGGAGTACCACCAATCTCATGCAGATCCTCCATAAGGTATTGTCCGCTGGGTTTAAGGTCCGCCAAATAAGGTGTTGTATCGCTGATACTTTGGAAATCAGCCAAGCCCAAATTCAATTCCAGGGATTTGGCAATGGCCAGCAAATGCAATACTGCATTGGTGGATCCTCCCAGAACCATCACCACCCTTAAGGCGTTCTCCATGGCCTCCTTGGTCACAATATCACGGGGTTTAAGATCCAGTTCCAGCAACCGATGCATAAAACGACCGGCCTGCAAACATTCCCGAGATTTCTCCTCACTGGTGGCGGGATTGCTGGCGCTATAAGGTAAGGTCATGCCCATAGCCTCTAAGGCGGATGCCATGGTATTGGCGGTATACATACCTCCGCAGGCCCCCGCACCGGGGCAAGCATTTTGGATCACTCCTTGCAAGTCTTCCTCGGTGATGGCCCCGGAATAACGTTCTCCCAATGCTTCAAAGGCCGATACTATATCCAGGCGGCGATCTTTATACCTTCCGGGAGCAATAGTTCCGCCGTAGACGATTATTCCTGGCCTGTTCAAACGGCCCAATGCCATCATGGCGCCAGGCATATTTTTGTCACAACCTACCACTGCCACTACTCCATCGTAGCTTTGGGCATTCACCACCGTTTCGATGGAATCTGCAATAATATCACGGGATGGTAAAGAATAGCGCATACCTGGAGTGCCCATAGAGATCCCATCGCTAACTCCGATGGTATTGAATACCAGACCTACCAATGACTCTTCTAGGATTCCCTTTTTTACTATCTGGGCTAGGTCATTTAGTTGCATATTGCAAGGGTTGCCTTCATATCCGGTACTGGCAATTCCAATCTGGGCTTTGGCCAGGTCCTCCTTACTAAGCCCAATAGCATGCAACATAGCCTGGGAAGCCGGTTGAGTGCTATCCTGCGTTATCCTTTTACTGTATTTATTCAGCGGCGCCATGGATCATACCAAGGTAAAGTCCCGGAATTCGTTATTGACTACTCGTTGTCGATACATTAGAAATAAGCTGTAGGCGATGGTATCTTCCCAGTCCAGCTTAAAGTCATGGCCACCTATTGATTTGATGCCCGCAATCTCTGTAGCTGTACCCGTGAAAAAAGCGGCGTCGGCCTCCATAAGCTCCTCTGGCTTTACTACCTTCTCTATTACCCGGTAACCCATTTCCTTAGCATAATCCATAACGGTAGCCCTGGTGATCCCGGGAAGGATGTTTCCTAATTTTGGGGTGTATAGCACTTCATCTTTCTCAAAAAAGAAATTGGCTCCCGGGCCTTCTGCTATATTACCCTCGACATCTAATATCAAAGCTTCATCAAAACCTTTGGATTTTGCTTCCATGGTAGCCAGAATAGAGTTGGTGTAATTCCCGCATATCTTTGCGTCAACGGGAACCGATTTGGGGCTTTGTTTTTCATAACTGGAAATCATCACTTTTAAGGGATCATTACCCAAGTAGCGGCCCCAATCCCATGCCGCCATGAGCACATACACTTCCTTAGTCTCTGTAAGCGCCATGTTGGCACCCAGGTAGACTAATGGCCGAATGTAAGCATTGTGGAGGTTGTTTTTCTTTAAGAGCTGATAGGCGATTTCCACAAGCTCTTCTGTTTTATAAGGTAACTCAATGAACATCTTGGAGGCCGAGTAATGTAAACGGTCAAAATGTTCTTTGGCCTTGAAGATATGAGGCCCTTCAGGAGCTTGATACGCGCGGATCCCCTCAAATACCCCATTGCCGTAATGCAGCGTTTGACTGAACAGGTCACCCACCAATTCTGATGCCTTAAGCCAATTGCCGTCTAAAAATATTACGCTATCCCGGTTAAAATACATGGTTTACTAATTATTTAAGTCATAAAAAAAACGCCATCCCCTGGGGAATGGCGTTTGTAATTTTTTTCGTTTTCAGATCACCTATACCATTCCCGTTTCAGTGCCCTTAGTAGTACACTAATAATCACTACAGAAGAAATGATATAAGTACCTGTCATGGTTTGTTTTCCGATGATAAGTAAAGATATGTAATTTTAATTGCATAATGCTAATCCTTTAAGGAGATTTTGATGCTACTGCCGTGGACTGGGCTAGGTAATCAGCGACGGCTTCACCTACCTCCTCAGTGGTACTGGGTTCATCAGTAACCAACTCTTCTGTGAGTATTTGTTGTTCGATACAGTGGACTATGGCTTGTTCAATAGCTCTCGCCTCATCACTAAGGCCTAAGCTAAATTCCAATAACATGGCTAGCGATAATATGGCTGCCATAGGATTGGCTTTGTTCATACCCGCCACTTCGGGATAAGATCCATGAATAGGCTCGTATAGTGCCAGGTTAGCACCGACAGAGGCCGATGGCAGCATGCCCATGGACCCGGTGATCACCGAGGCTTCATCAGTGATGATATCTCCAAACATATTCTCGGTAAGTATCACATCAAAGCGTGAGGGGTTCTGGATCATCTGCATGGCAGCATTGTCTACGAACATATACTCCAGGGTCACTCCCGGATAGTCCGCTGCCATGTTCTGGACGGTCTCTCTCCAAAGTCTGCTCGTTGCCAGCACATTGGCTTTATCGACCAAAGTCAGTCGCCTTACGCGTCTTTGAGCGGCTTCAAAAGCCAGTTTGGCTATTCTTTGTATTTCAAGTTTCGAGTAAACGCAGGTGTCAAAGGCTTTATCTCCTGCTTCATTGCGCCCTCTGGGTTCACCGAAATAGATCCCGCCTGTCAACTCCCTGAATACTATGAAGTCTACTCCGTTTACCTTCTCCTCTTTTAAGGGGGATTTATGCAACAATTGGGGGTAGCTCTTAACGGGACGTAAGTTGGCGAACAATCCCAGTTCTTTTCTCATGGCCAGTAAACCCTGTTCAGGGCGTACTTTGGCACCGGGATCGTTATCGTATTTTGGATGGCCAATAGCGCCAAACAATATGGCATCGGCATCCAGGCAAAGGGCCTTGGTCTCTGCAGGGAAGGGATCGCCGGTGGCATCTATAGCAGCGGCACCAATCAAACCTTCCTTAAGATGGAATTTATGACTATACCTGTTCCCCACCGCCTGTAAACACTTCAGCGCCTGATCGATCACTTCAGGACCTATGCCGTCTCCTTTTAATATGGTTATTTTAGCTTCCATTAAGCAAATGATCGGTTTTCCTCGAATCCGGCGATGACCTCTTTTTGACTTAACAAATAATCAATATCGTCAAACCCCTGCAGCAAGCAGGTCTTTTTGTGGGCATTGATTTCAAATTGGGATTCAATGCCGGCGTCCGGCAAACTGATTTGCTGAGAAGGCAAGTCAACGGTGATCTCTGCCTCAGGATGATGTTGTAGGTATTCCACCAACTGATCCGAAAGATCCTGAGATATCTGTACCGGAAGCAGGCCGTTGTTGAGGGCGTTGTTTTTAAAGATGTCGGCAAAAAAACTAGAAACCACTACTCTGATGCCGAAGTCATACAAAGCCCATGCTGCATGCTCACGACTTGATCCACAGCCAAAGTTCTTTCCGGCTACCAGGATCTGACCCTGGTACCGGTCTTGGTTAAGCACGAACTCTGGGTTGGGAGAACCCTCCCGGTTAAACCGCCAATCGCGAAAGAGGTTTTCACCAAAACCCTCTCTGGTAGTAGCTTTCAGAAAACGCGCGGGAATGATCTGATCGGTGTCAATATTTTCTACCGCTAAGGGAATAGCCCGGGAACAAATGGTTTTGAAAGGTTGCATATTACATTATCGCTCTTATATCAGTAATCTCCCCGGTCAATGCGGTGGCCGCAGCGGTCAAGGGACTGGCCAGTATAGTACGCGCCCCAGGACCCTGGCGTCCTTCGAAATTGCGGTTGCTGGTAGAAACACAATATTCCCCTTCAGGTATTTTGTCCTCGTTCATGCCCAAACAGGCGGAGCAACCTGGTTGTCGCAGCTGGAACCCTGCCTCTTCTAATATCAAGTCCAGGCCTTCTTCGCGAGCCTGTACCTCCACTTGCTTTGAGCCGGGGATCACCATGGCCTGTACATTAGGGGCCTTTTTCCGACCCTTTACTACAGAAGCTACTAATCTCAGATCTTCAATTCGGGAATTGGTACAACTGCCGATAAAGACATGATTGACCTTCTTGCCCAGCAATTGCTCGCCAGCCTGTAAACCCATATACCCCAGTGCCTTTTGATGAGAGGTCGAATCTTGAGCTACGGGGACGCTGTCATCAATTTTTATACCCATCCCAGGGTTGGTGCCATAGGTGATCATAGGGGCGATATCCGCGGCATCGAACTTGTATACGGTATCGAAGTTGGCGTCTTCTTCGGTATATAGGGATTCCCAGTATTTCAAATACTGCCCCCATTCATCTCCCTGGGGAGCATAAGGTCGACCCTTTATATATTGAAAGGTGATGGCATCGGGGGCGATCATTCCTCCCCGTGCTCCCATTTCAATGCTCATATTACATATGGTCATCCGAGCTTCCATGGAAAGACCTCGGATGGTTGAGCCTGCATATTCAATGAAGTGGCCGGTAGCGCCGCTAGTAGATATTTTAGAAGCAATGTATAGGATGATGTCCTTAGATACCACTCCCGGCCCCAGAGGCCCATCGATTTCAATCTTCATACGCTTAGGTTTGTACTGCAGGACACACTGAGTGGCCAAAACCTGCTCTACTTCACTGGTACCGATCCCAAAAGCCACCGCGCCAAATGCCCCGTGGGTGGATGTATGGCTGTCTCCGCAAACGATGGTCATACCCGGCTGGGTCAGCCCCAATTCTGGTCCGATTACGTGCACGATTCCTTGGTATTTGTGACCCAAACCGTATAGTTCGACTCCGAATTCTTTACAGTTTTCTGTCAGCTTTTGTACTTGAAAAGCCGACAATTTGTCTTTAATGGGTAAATGTTGATCTATGGTGGGGACGTTATGATCGGCCGTGGCCACGGTAAGTTGAGGGCGAAATACTCCTATACCCCTTTTTCGAAGGCCGTCAAAAGCCTGGGGACTGGTAACCTCATGAATAAAGTGTTTATCAATATACAGGACGCTGGGGCCTCCTTCAACTTGAGACACCACATGTGCATCCCAGACTTTATCAAATAACGTTTGACCGGCCATAGTTTTATAAGCTGGGTTGCAAGTGCGTTTGCAGAAGTTCCCTCAGATCATCGTCCTGAACCAATTTGATGCGATCTGCTAATTCCAGGAATTTTGCATAAACGGCATCCTTTTCAGAATCCGGAATTTCCATCCCTAACTTCTCAATTCGGAAATTCAAAGCTGCACGGCCGCTGCGGGCAGTTAAAACTATAGACGATTCGTCCACCCCTACCTCATTTGGATCTATAATCTCATAATTTTCACGATTCTTAATGACCCCGTCTTGGTGAATACCCGAGCTATGGGCAAAGGCATTAGCCCCCACAATCGCTTTGTTTGGCTGTACGGGCATGCCCATGGTTTCGGACACCAATCGGCTAATGGGGAATAGTTGCCGGGTCTGTATACCAGTGGTAAACGGCAACCATCGATGTTTTCGCATAATCATCACCACTTCTTCCAGAGAGGTATTACCGGCCCGTTCCCCGCAGCCATTAATAGTACATTCTATTTGTCGGGCCCCATTCTGCACCCCGGCAATGGAATTGGCAGTCGCCAGTCCCAGGTCATTGTGGCAATGGGTAGAAATAGTAACCCGGTCAATTCCTTTGACATTATCCACCAAATATTTGATCTTCTGGCCATATTCTTCAGGCAGGCAATACCCAGTGGTATCCGGAATATTAACCACTGTGGCACCAGCGGCTACCACCGCTTCAATTATGGTGGCCAGGTATTCATTGTCGGTTCGTCCGGCATCTTCGGCATAAAACTCTACATCTTCCACGTATTTTTTTGCAAGCTTTACCGCTGCCACTCCCCTTTCCAGAACTTTTTCGCGGGTTGATCTAAGCTTAGTGAAAATATGTTGATCGGAGGTTCCCAGCCCTGTATGGATACGAGGCTTCTTGGCTTTTGTCAAGGCTTCGGCAGCACATTGAATATCCTTCTCCACAGCTCGAGATAAAGCACAAACGGTGGGTTCAGAAACGTTTTCGGCGATTGCAGTCACCGACTCAAAATCCCCTGGGCTAGAAATGGGGAATCCCGCCTCAATAACATCTACCCCTAATTTTTCAAGGGCCTTGGCAATGATAACTTTTTCTTCTTTGTTCAGCCCACATCCGGGGACCTGCTCACCATCCCGTAAGGTGGTGTCAAAAATATTTACCTTTTGATCCATAATGTTTTGCGTAGGGTTACTGTAATATCGTCTTGGAAATTTACCAGCAGGTGGTGCTATATAAAAATCAAAAAAAAGACAAATTACGATGTCTGAATTGATCGATATTGTACAAATAATGCTTATTTTTATGATATTGGATGTTTTTGGTAAAATACATATACGATGTCTAATGACATTAGCAAGGGCTTATTTCAATTAGTTAAAGGGTTGTCTCCTAGTGAGAAACGCTATTTCAGATTGTATGTAGGCAAGGAAGGCAAGGCACAAAACAAGAAGTTTTTACGCCTTTTTGAATTGCTGGATCAGCAGTCAGACTACTCTGAAAGTCAGATTTTAAAGCAAGAGACTTCCTTTAAGCCTTCTCAAATGTCGAATTTAAAAGCCCATTTATACAAGCGTATTTTACAGAGTCTGAGATCTTATGAGAGTGGAAATATCAGAGATCTTAAGATAAGAGAAATGATCGATCACGCCCAGATCCTGTACAACCGCAGTCTTTACTCTCAATGTGCACGTATTTTGCAAAAAGCCAAAAAACTGGCCATGCGGCATCACAATTTTGAGATGCTTCTAGAAATCTTTAAATGGGAAAAATTAGTGCTTAGTCAGACCGTGGGAAAAGGCAATCAAAAACGTGTAAATGCCATCATTGACCAGGTACGTGATGTTAACAACCGCATAAATAATATCAATTCCTTCTCTAATATTTCTGTAAAGCTCAATGCGCTTTATTTGCGCAAGGGATTCATCCGGAATCAGCAAGATTACGATACGGTAACTACCATATTTAATGGGGAAATGCCTGAATACAAGGAAGAGGAATTAAGCTTTTTCGAAAAGCTCCACCTTTACAACTTATTTGTTGACTACTATTTCTTTATTCAGGACTTCCAGTCAGGTGGAGAGTATGCCCAAAAGTGGGTGGACCTGTTTGATAACAGTGATGGTATATCCGACCATTTGGATATATACTTAAAAGGACTGAACCAGTTAATGATAGCCCAATACAAACTGATGCGCTATTCGGATTTTGTGGCCAATCACCGACGTATGAAAAGCCTGCCTTCACTAAAGGGGGTAGAACTTGATGCCAATCTTCATTTGAAGCTACAGAAATACACCTACTCTCATCTGTTTAATAAATACTTCATGATGGGTGATTTCGATCTGGGGGTAATGCTGATGGATAAGATCAGAAACGGGTTAGAGCAGTTCATTCCCCAATTGGACAAGCACTCTCGTCTTATTATGTACTATAAGATCGCTTGTTTGTATTTTGGCAACAGCAACTTCAACGAAGCCATCAAATGGTTACACAGAATTATCAATACCGATAGTGAGGATATCCGGGAAGATGTGCACAGCTTTGCTCGTATAGTGAACTTGGTAAGTCATTTTGAGCTTGGACATACGGAAGTGATCCCCTATTATCTGCGATCGACCTATCGATACCTTTCAAAGAAAGACGACCTCCAGCAGTTTCAAAAGTATATTTTGAGGTTTATTAAGAGGCTAGAGCGCAATATGACTGCTCAAGATCTGGTGGTAGAATTTAGAGCATTGAGAAAGCAACTCCTGGGATTGGTGGACAGTCCATTTGAAAAAAGAGCCTACATTTACTTCGATATTATTTCTTGGCTGGAAAGCCGGATACAGGGGAGAAAAGTCGCCGAAATCATTAAAGAGAAAGCTTTGAAAACCATAGATGATCCTGCCATAGCAACGGCTTAAGGCATACTCCCAGAGTTAAAATATTTAGCCAAACACTTTGAAGTAGCAATAATATTTATTTTCATTGTAGTTACAATTTGAAGAAATGCGCTTATTCATCAATACATTTTACTTTTACTTTTTTAGTCCTCGACCGGGATTATAAGGTAATGTATTGATAAAAAAATACAACAACACTTAAGGTCCCGAATTCAATCGGGGCCTTTTTTTTTATGTCTATGAATAAAAAAATTAAAATCGCGATTCAGGGTGCAGCCGCAAGTTTTCATCATCAGGCTGCCTTGGAGTATTACCAACAAGATATAGATCTATTGGAATGTCGAAGTTTTGTTCAGGTGTGCGAGGCATTACTCAAAGGGAAAGTAGATAATGCGATCATGGCCATTGAGAATACCTTCACGGGAAGCCTGCTACCGAATTACGGCCTGCTGCAGCACTACCCTTTGCATATTGTGGGCGAACATTACTTGCACATTGAGCAACATCTAATGGCGTTGCCCGGCCAAGATACAGGTGCAATAAAGTATGTTCACTCGCATCCAATTGCTTTGAATCAATGCAGTCTGTTCCTGGAGCAGCATCCGCAGATCACGGCGATAGAGAAATACGATACGGCGGGAAGCGCTCAGGAAATTGCTGCAAATGGTTTGGTGGGTGTCGCTGCCATTGCAGGAGAACAAGCCGCTGAATTATATGGGTTACAAATATTAGCTCACGACATAGAGAATTTGAAGCAGAACCATACGCGCTTTCTAGTACTTAGCATGGATGGCAAAGAAACAGCAGAGGAGCCCAATAAAGCTTCCATCTGTTTGGAAGCCGCTCACAAGGTAGGTTCACTAATGGAAGTATTGCAGGTGTTCCAGCAACATTTGATCAATATTACCAAGATCCAATCGGTACCAATACTGGAAAAACCCTATCAGTACCAGTTCCATCTGGATGCAGAGTGGGGACCTGAAACAGACTTGTCCAAGGCAATCAACGATCTGGATAAAATCACATTCTCTCAACGAGTTCTGGGTACTTATAAAAAAGGAATTAAAAGTTATGATTATACCAGCAGCACAAAGACTGCAACGGGTAGAGGAATATTACTTCTCTAGAAAACTCCAGGAGATCAGACGCATGAATGCCCAAGGGCTTGATGTGATTAACCTGGGTATTGGGAGTCCTGACCTTGCCCCTGCTTCCGATGTAGTGGAATCACTATGTCAATCCGCTGCTGTGGAACAGAATCACGGGTATCAACCTTATCGCGGTCTGCCTTCACTGCGAGAGTCTATGGCCAATTGGTATGCAACCACTTTTGGGATCACGCTGGACCCGGAAAGTCAATTACTGCCGCTCATAGGGTCTAAAGAAGGTATATTCCACATTTCAATGGCCTTCCTCAATCCAGGTGACGCTGTATTAGCTCCCAACCCAGGGTACCCCGGATACGCAGGAACTACCCGATTGGTGGGAGCTGAACCTATATTCTATCCCTTAGACCCTCAGGAGCAGTGGCAGCCAGATTGGGAATTTCTGGAAAAACTCGATACCGATACTGTAAAAATAATGTGGATCAACTATCCGCATATGCCTACCGGAGCGGTGGCCCTGGAAAGTACTTTTAGAAGATTGGTGGATTGGTGCAAGGAGCGGAGCATACTATTGTGCCATGACAATCCCTATAGCCTGATTTTAAATCCCACTGCCCCCCTTAGTGTACTAGCCACTCGAGGAGCACTAGACAACTGCCTGGAATTGAATTCTTTAAGCAAAGGACACCACATGGCAGGCTGGCGAATTGGCATGGTTTGTGGAAGTTCAGAATACATAGATGCAATTATTCAGGTGAAAAGCAATATCGATAGTGGCATGTTTAAAGGTCTTCAGGAAGCGGCAATAACGGCTTTACAGCCACGTAGCTCCTGGCACCATACCCAAAACGGCATCTATCAAAAACGTAAAATACTAGTGGAAACATTAATGGACATATTGGGCTGCAGCTATCAACGGGAAACCGCTGGTCTGTTCGTTTGGGCTAAAGTTCCAGATGGAGTAAGAGATACTATTGACTTTACGGATAAGATCCTTCATCAGGCCAATGTGTTTATAGTACCAGGCGAAGTTTTTGGATCTGCTGGAAAGAATTACGTTCGGGCATCCTTATGCGTAAAGGAGGACCGTATTAACCAAGCAATTGAACGAGTAAAAGCATTTAAATCATCATTGGTATGACAAAGATAAAAATGAATATCAAACCCCTAGATCAATGGGGAGTAACCCAGGATCTTCCCTTGATCATCAGTGGACCTTGTAGTGCGGAAACGCCGGAGCAGGTGATGGCCACCGCCAAGGCCCTTGTGGAGAAAACACCACAGGTACAAGTATTTCGAGCGGGAGCCTGGAAACCCAGGACCCGACCCAACAGTTTTGAAGGTATCGGTAACGAGGCTCTGCGCTGGATGCAGGAAGTAAAAGCTGAAACCGGACTGCTAACATCAGTGGAAGTTGCCAATGCTAATCATGTTTATGAGGCCCTAAAGCACGGCATCGATATTCTATGGGTAGGTGCGCGAACTACTGTTAATCCCTTTAGCGTGCAAGAAATTGCCAATGCTTTAAAAGGAGTGGATATACCGGTAATGGTTAAAAACCCCATCAATCCAGACCTACAACTGTGGTTAGGCGCTATTGAGCGCATTCATCAAGCCGGAATCACTCGGCTGGGAGCCATTCACCGAGGATTTTCCAGTGGTCAAAACGGACGTTTCCGCAATGCTCCCCAATGGAAACTTCCAATTGAATTAAAACGATTGGTGCCGGATCTACCCATGATCTGCGATCCCAGTCATATTTGCGGAAATCGTGATATGTTGTTAGAGATCTCCCAAAAAGCCCTCGACCTGGCTATGGATGGCCTAATGTTGGAATCCCACCCAAACCCGGATGAAGCCTGGAGTGACCAACTTCAACAGGTAACCCCAGTGGCATTGGCGGATATTCTAAAAGATCTGAATCTAAGGAAACCTGAGGGTGAGGACCGTGAGCCGGTGGATTTTCTAAAACTGTATCGAGATGAGATTGATCTCATCGATCTGGAAATACTTGATACTATGTCAAGACGCGCCAAGGTAATTGAGAAGATTGCGGAATACAAAAAAGAGCATAAGATGACCATCCTACAGGTGAGCCGATGGGACGAATTGTTGAAGGACCGCCTGTCATTAGCGGAAAAGTTGGGACTTGATCCAAAGTTCTCCAAAGAATTATATCAGCAAATACATTTAATGTCAATACGCATTCAGACTAAAGTTATGAATGCCGATGAAGAGGAAATAGATCTAGATCTACCCCAAAAATAGGCCACGTTTAAATAGGGTAATGGTTATATTAGGTCTTATCCCACTAGATTGTAATGATTATTTCAGAGAAGTCTCCGGTATATGTCAGCCTGGTCATTTGCTACCTCATTCTAGGATCCTGCACTACTAAACGGGAGTCAAACGATTGGACCTCGAGAGACCGTGATTTTTTGATCGAAGGACTAACCGCATCGCGAGATACTTTGATCTCTCTAACCGATGGGTTGTCTGAAAAGGCCTGGCACTTTCGCGAAGACAGCTCCCGATGGTGCATAGGGGATGTGGTGACGCACTTGGCCCTGCACGATGCCTTGTACTATCGGGAATTAAGGTCCACAACAGCACTGCCCCTGCCCACTTTACCGCAAGATTCTTTATTAGATGAAGATGATTATTTAATGGAATACAGGGAAATCAACCCTCAAAATATGGGGACATCACCCTGGTATCTGGACCCAACCGTGCACTGGTGCCAGCCTCAACAAACCATAGCTAGTTTTACCCTCACTCGAGATCACTATATTAGTTTCGTGGATACTACCAAAGCTAACTTACGGGCGTACTTCTCTGCAAACGGGCGTGGTAAGAAACCCTATCGTGATTTACACCAGCTGGTCATGATTAGTGTGGCCCATTCCCAGCGGCACTTGCAACAAATACGGCATATCAAGTCAGCCGCTAATTTTCCAAATTAACCCGCTCATGAGAGCCCAGGTACAATATCGTCAGCTTGGCACCAATGATCAATCATTATTGGCCAACCTGATGTTTGAAGCGCTATTTATCCCTGCCCACGAAAAAGTCCCACCCCGCGAAGTCGTAGGAGAACCCGACCTGGCTAAGTATCATGCTGACTGGGGGCGTGCGGGTGATGTAGGATTTGTGGCGGAGGTGGATGGTGTAGCGGTGGGCGCTATCTGGTGCCGTCAATTCACTCGCGATCAAAACAGCTATGGATTTGTCAATCCTAATTTTCCCGAAATGGTGATCGCCTTGTTTTCTAATTTCCGGAATCAAGGAATCGGGACGGCACTCATAAAGCATTTAGTTAATGATTTGAAGCAGCAGGGATTGGGAGGCCTGAGCCTGAGCGTGCAGAAAGCCAATGAGGCGGTAAATCTGTATAAAAGGTTAGGGTTCAAGGTGACGGCCGAGAAGGGTACTGCCTTCACCATGCTTAAACAGTGGTAGTTACTGATTGGGAGTGTCCAGCGAAACTGCCTGTAATTGTTCCAACATACTAAGGGTATCCCACACCACTTGCTGATCCACAATTTTATCCGATTGGATGCGCATAATGATAATGCCGGGAATACTCACTTTGCGTGCCGTGGGTTTCACGCCCATTAAAGAGCCTTTGTGGGTTCCTTTAAATACAAACCTGATCACCACTTGGTCCCCTTCGCCTAACATGTCCGCGATTTTTATCTGACAATCCGGAAAGGCCTCTACATAGGTATCATAGATTTTACGGTAGCCTTGAGGTCCGTACAATACACCCCCAGGGGTACTGGTAGCAAATTCCTCAGAAAAGATCTCGGTCATCAGCTGAGGTCTTTTAGAATTCCATACCTGTTCCACCAAACGAGTGGCCAAGGCTTTATTCCTGTTTATTTTGGGTTCCATCTGTTGATTTAAAGGAAGTAAGCAAAGTCCAGTGAACCATCGATGGCAAAAAATAGAATAAATTATACCTAAAACAAAATATCTGGCAATCCACATCGGCACCCTGATTATCTCTATATTGAAAAGACATGGATAGAGCATCTCTATTAACACTGGTTACCGCATGCCTTATTCTGGGTTGTGAAGATGCGCATAGAAATCTGCCATCGCAGTCTTCAGAAACTTTTTTGGTAGTACTGGGAATTGCTCAAGATGCGGGATATCCACAGATAAACTGTGAAAAATCCTGCTGTATAAGCGTGTGGCAACAACCGCACCTCGGCAAAATGGTGACCTCCCTGGGGATTGTGGACCTGGACCAGGGGAAGCATTGGATCATAGATGCCACCCCTGATTTCAGGGACCAGTGGCAGTATCTGAAAGAAAACTGGAATACAGAACTGGCCGGGGTGTTTCTAACTCATGCCCATATGGGGCATTACACAGGACTTATGCAATTGGGCCGGGAGGCTTTAGGCGGTGATCGGGTTCCAGTCTATGCCATGCCTAGAATGCGGAAATATCTGGAATCCAACGGCCCCTGGGATCAATTGGTTAGCTTGGCCAATATTGACCTACGATCCTTACAGCCCGACAGCACGGTAGCCCTGGGTACCCAATTATCCGTAAAGCCAGTGCTGGTCCCTCATCGTGACGAGTACAGTGAAACAGTGGGATACCGGATAGTAGGAAAGGATTTCAGTTCTCTGTTTATACCGGATATTGATAAATGGGAAAACTGGCAACTGGATATCCGGGAAGAAATTATGAAGGTAGATGTGGCATTGATCGATGGTAGCTTCTTTCAAAACGGGGAACTACCTGGACGGGATATGTCCACCATTCCCCACCCTTTTGTGGAGGAAAGCATGCATTTGATGAAAGGACTGGACCCTCATCAAAAATCCAAAGTTCATTTCATCCATTTCAATCATACTAATCCCCTTTTGCAAGAACAGAGTGAAGCCTACACTGTAGTCATTCAAGAAGGATTCCAGGTAGCCAAGCAGGGAACCGTATTCCCGCTTTAGTATCGCCAACTGCTTAGATCTGCCCCCGCAGGAGCAGTTTCCTGCATTCTTTTAAGGATCTTGGGGACGTACATGGTATTATATCGCAATCTTGAAACATGATTGGGATTATCAGGATCACCATTCCAACAGTGTTCGGCCCGGTCTCCATAAGCTACTTCGCCATGGTAGTAGGGGTTTTGAGTACTTTCCAGAAACTGCTCCATTAAATACACTGCGTTGTTGAGATAATAATTATCCATATCGCCGCAGTACACATGTATCTTGCCTTTCAACTGGGGTCCTAAGGTTTCCCAATCCCGCTCCAGAATGTAACGGAGGTCATAATTCTGCTTCCAATATTCCGCAACCTGATGGTCGATCTCCCCGGTTCGTTTGTCCCAAAGTCTCTGTGGATACCCGTCTTCACCTTGGGGAGAATATACCGCTTCCCAAATATCCCACTGTTGACCGGAACGGCTTTTGGTCCCCAGGACCAGTTCGCGGTGATTCATGTCCCTTAAAGTGGCGTCAACATGCCCCAAGTAATCCCGGTGACCGGGCCTCAGTGTGCTGCGGAATGGTCCGTTTGAATAATAAGCGTTTTCATGATTGTAAATGTCGACCAGGCAGTAAGCTCTAAAATCAATGGGATCGGGACATGCCGCAAAACAGCCATTGTATTGGTCGGGGTACATGACCTGGGCCGCCAATGCCTCCCAGCCCCCGGTAGATCCGCCGTATAGGAAGCGTGACCAGGGAGCCCCAATGCCACGAAAATGCTGCTCTATATAAGGTATTAGTTCGTAGGTGATCGCGTCTCCGTAAGGCCCTAGGTTGGCGGAATTTACCGCATAACTATCGTCATAATAAGGGTTTGAGTGCTGAATTTTTATGATCAGCATCCTGGGAAAATTGGCACTGATCCATTGCTTGTAAAAGTCGTGGGCCTCTTGTTGCACCATGCGGTTGTAGCCGTGTAAATCAAACCGTTCACTATAGTCCGGCTCTAAGTTTTCATCGGGAGGTTCAGGTCTAAAACCCCCAAAATCGTAGGGAAAGTGACCGTGGAATACCATAAGCGGATAACGGGCTTCCGGGTGTTCATCGAAGCCCTCAGGAACCAGCACGTGTGCGCCTAGATATACATCCCGTCCCCAAAATTCCGATAGCAAAGCGCTTTTTATTCGCACGTGTTTGATATACTCAGTGTCTGAAGGAGGTTCAATATCCGGAATCACCTCGGTTAGCTGCAATGTATGGTTAAGGTTACCTTGGTCAACTACCACTCTTTGGGGAGTGCTATAGAAGTTGCCCGGTTTGCGGTTCCACTGTTGGCCTTCACCTTTTTCAGGCGGCAGGTACACCGTATGTCCGGTGGACAGGTTGAATCTCTCATATCGATTAAAAACCCCTTGAATGTAGTATGTTCCAGCTTCCAGCTCTTTTAATGATTCCAGAGGGTAGCCCCAAACATCCTCATTGAACTGTACCTTGCTGCCTGGTGCCCAGTCCTCCACGTCCAAGCCAAAGGCCTGAGCAGTAGCCACGCCATCGGACAACTGAAAACGAGGTTCAGTGGTACTATCGGTAGCGATAAGCAGGATCAATCTTCCATTTTGTGCAGAATCTGCCAGCTCAGAGGATAGCTCTATATTAAATACAGCATGTTGTTCAGCAGGACTACAAGACAATAAGACCCCTATAATTAGTGATAATAACCATTTCATATCCTTGATGACTTGTTTGAAGGGAAGTTAAAGAAGATTGTCTGGTGAAGCAAACCTCAGAAAACCGGCGGGGTAAATATGATATCCACACGTCGGTTGGACATGCGTCCGATATTGCTCTTATTATCAAAATAGGGGTTGTGCTTCCCATTGTTCTTTATCAGTACCTGTTCCCTTAAAATTTCATTTTGGGTAAGCACAAACATGACCGCTTCACTGCGCATATGGGACAACCACATATTATAGGAAGCACTGCCTATATTGTCGGTATGACTACTTATGGAGATCTGATAATTTTCCAAATAGGGAAGTGAATCTAAAAAATGCTCGAGGTTATGGAACTGTTCAGAATCTATGTAGTAACTGCCTCCTCCAAAATAGATACTGCGGATTATTTCGTGCTCCTGGCCGTAAGAGGACCAGCAGACTAACATGTATCCTAAGATAAGAAACTTCTTCATAGTTACGGAATACTATTAATAACGCTTAGAGCAATTTTAATGTTTCCGTCATTGCCCATTTCTTGAGAGCACCTGAGCCCCTTTTAATTTAATTAGATTAGCCAGTAAAGTCCACTTTTGTTTGTGGTTTTTTAATACCTGAACCATGTAAAGTATAAATTTATTTACTTATTAGTAAGTATATTATATATTTGTATATGTCCGTCAGACAGGCCACCCGTCGAAAAATTCTGGAGTTAGGGGAAGATCTAATGCAGAAGCGAGGCTACAATGCCTTTAGCTATCATCATATCAGCTCTGAATTAGGCATAAAGAATGCCGCTATTCATTATCATTTTCCCAGCAAAGAATCATTGGGACGACAAATAATCAAAAACACCCATGAGCGGTTCAGCAAATGGGTAAGTCACCCGGAACATCGGGTACTCCCGGTAGCAGAACAATTGGACTGGCTAATAAAAATTTATCAATATAATCTAGAAAAGGAGAATCGGGTCTGTTTGATCGGTTCTCTGGCCACCGACTACTATACCCTCCCTCTGTCCATGCAAGCAGGTATTAGAAAGCTCTCGGCAGATGTGCAAAATTGGTTGGCACAGCTTTTAGAGGGAGGCAGACAGCAAGGGGTATTATCATTTGAAGGCAAAAGTCGGGATAAAGGATTGACCATACTGACAAGTTTAGCCGGGAGTCTGCAAATAGCCCGACTTTTGGGTAATGAAATGTTTCACAAAGTAGTTGAACAGATTCATTTAGATCTTAAACTAACTTACTAGTAAGTATAATATGGAATTAAAAAGAGTAGTAATAACCGGTTTAGGCGCTTTGACACCTCTGGGTCACGATGTGAATTCTTTCTGGACGGCTTTAAAGGTCGGTGTAAGTGGTGCGGTACCTATTACAAAGTTTGATACTACCCAATTTAAAACCACCTTCGCCTGTGAACTTAAGAATTACCAGGTATTGGACTATTTTGATCGCAAAGAGGCTCGCAAGTCCGATCCTTTTACCCAATATGCTTTGGTTGCTGCTGAGGAGGCCATCAAGGATGCCCAGCTGCAATTCGAAGGATTGGATCGCCACCGCTGCGGAGTGATTTGGTCTTCAGGCAATGGGGGTATCTATACCTTTGACCAGGAACTTAAGGCTTATGCAGCAGAAGGCCGACCCCGATTCAGCCCATTTTTCGTTCCTAAGATCCTTATCGATACACCATCAGGGGCCATCAGCATTAAACATGGTTTAAAAGGTGCTAACTATTGCCCGGTATCAGCTTGTGCCTCCTCCACCACTGCCTTGATAGATGCTTTTAATTACATACGGTTGGACAAGGCCGACCTGATGGTCACCGGAGGATCCGAAGCACCTATCACAGAGTCAGGCATTGGCGGATTTGGAGCCATGAAAGCACTATCAACCCGCAATGATAGTCCACAAACCGCCAGCAGACCTTTCGATAAGGATCGCGATGGTTTTGTAATGGGTGAGGGAGCCAGTGCTCTGATCCTGGAATCCCTGGAGCACGCATTGGCGCGCGGGGCCAACATTTACGGCGAAATCGCCGGAGGAGGTATGACTGCCGACGCCTATCATGCCACCGCCACTCACCCCCAGGGTGAGGGAGCGCTTCGCGGCATGCAGTTGGCGCTGGAAGAAGCCGGAATATCTGCCCAAACCCTGGACTATATCAATGCTCACGCCACCTCTACTTCGGTAGGGGACCTTTCGGAACTGGTAGCCATTCGTAACCTATTAGGTGAGAACACCAAGCCCTGGATTGGGGCCACCAAGTCAATGAGCGGTCATTTGCTAGGAGCGGCAGGCGCCTTGGAAGCTACCATTTGTACCTTGTCGGTATTCCACGACTTGCTCCCTCCTACCATAAATATTGGAAACCTGGATCCGGCTGTACCCGGAGATCTCAAAATCACCCCTGCCGAGGCACAATCGGAGACCATAGATTATGCTATGAGCAATACCTTCGGATTCGGCGGACACAACGCCACCATCATTATAAAGAAATTTGTTCAGTGAGGCTTACCTCAGGGATATCATCTATTTGCACCGAACATAAGGCCACAGGACGTTCCTTACCTCTCAAAGAGATCTCCTCAAGTTTTTTAACCTGGTATTGTGAAGCCTGTGGCATTAAATCCAATAGCTTTCTGCTAACCAGTAAATTCACCCCGAACTTATTGCAAAGATCCTGAATACGTGAGGTGGTATTCAATACATCGCCGGAAAATATGATATCCTTTTTGATGGATCCCACCTCCCCGATGGTCACTTCCCCAAAGTGTAATCCGGCCTTGAAGCCCGGCACTAATCCGAATAACTTTTGATACTCCCCTGCTTTGGCGCTAATAGCATTTTGAATAGCGAAAAAGCACTTTAATGCTTGAGAGTTTTTCAAACCCCGTTTTAAAGGCCAGGATACCACTACCTCATCCCCCACATATTGATAGATCTCCCCACCGTATTCTAACACAGGTGAGGAAATATCGCTGAAGAACTTACTTAGCAGTTTGAAGTATTGAATATTGCCCACTTGTTCTGCGATCCTGGTGCTGGATTTAATATCCAGGAACATAAAAATACGGTCCTCTTGCTTGGGTTGATGATATCGGCCCAGTAGCATATTCTTAAATACCCCCTGGCCGTAATTATCATTCACCTGCAAGCTTAAAATAGTGAGAAAGGCTATGGTACTCCATGTCATCAGATTCAATAAAAACCCATAATCATTCAAAAGGAAACGCTTAACATCGTTGATCACCAATTCATGATAATAGGGCAAGTTCATGTTTAATGAATTGTACAGAAAGGATGCAATCACCGTAATCACGGTAATTAAAAATATAAAGGTCAAGGCATAGAGGACCAAACCTAGTCCCAAAGGAAGCCGTTGAAATTGTTCCCTAAGCACAAATACGATCAAATTTCCCGCGATGATCCCCGCGAAGATGACTGCGGCCATGGTGGTAATGACACTGTTCCAAAAATCGTAGGCTTCCGCAGAGGCGATTAACAGGTGATTGTAAATCACGATGTAAAGTCCCAGTACCAACCACACCAACAAAATGTAGAGGACCGTTTGGAGTTTGCGTTTCAAACTGTTAGAAAGAGCCATAGATTCCCGCTTTTGATCTTAATAAACGAAAATGATGCTTTTCCGTTTCAGGTTTTAAATAAATCCCAAAAACCCTTTTGTGAACTCTCTTTTTGGTAGTCCTTAAATTTTAAAATAAAGGTAGCGCCGTGACCAGGTTGACTATCGCACTGCACCTTCCCTCCCATGGACTCTGTGTAGCGTCGGACGATAGAAAGGCTGATATCCGATGGATTTTTTACAGTATCTTCTTGCTCATCCAGTGGTTCTAATAAAGGGCGGAGGGCCGCCTCCGACAGTCCCGGTCCCTGGTCTTTTATACTTATGCACAAATAAGGATCTTCCTCATAGGTTTGTACCACTACTCGGGCCCCTCCTGGTGAAAATCGGATAGCATTGCCGATTAGGTTTTCCAGAATCTGACGAGTGAGTGCTGGATCCAAAGTAACCTGGTAACCACTACCTTTAAAAATCAACTTCACATGCTTTTCCGTGGCTCGATCTATGAAATGATTGTTCAAGTCTTCCAGCAAAGCCGTGAGGCTAAACTCTGAAGTGTTGAGTTCGACCGACTTTACCTCAGTTTTTTTGGATATCATGCGATCCACACTTTTGCTCATCCGCCATAAGGAGCGGTTCAGACGATCGATATATTCTTCCAGATCAGGCGCCCTGTCCTTAATCTCTTCGTGTAGTGATTCACCCAAAGTGATGCTACTGGTCAAGGTATTGCGCAGCTCATGAGCCAGCACCAACATGATCTGGGTTTTTTCGTCATTTATTTCCGTCAGCTTTTGATTTATAGCGGCAATCTCTTTATTCTTATGCTGGATCTCATTATTGTTCTTCAACAATTGGTCCTGAAGGGTATTCAAATGGCGAAGCCGCTTAATCAACTCCATAAGAATGGCGTCCTTTAATTCCGGGTGGTCGCCCATGGTGGCATTAAAACGCTCACGTGTAAGTCGGATCAACTCCGTGGGTTGGCTAGCGGTTACGGTGGCGCTGCGAGTGTAATCATCTATAAGGGCGTACTCTCCGAAATACTCACCGGAGATAAGGGTTGCAAAGATATGGTCTTCATCATGTACTACTACCGCTCCCCTGCGTATAAGGAACATACTATCGCCGGGGTCACCTTTCTTGATGATAGTCTGATCCTTTGAGATATTGATTTCTTCAGCTTCTGCCGCCAATTTTTGTAATACAGCAGATGGCAATTCTTTGAAAATAGGTAGGTCTTGCAGAGCCGAAGCAGATGCTGATAGGGGTGTACTCATAACTAGTAGATCAATATACCAATTATGACACAATCATCAAACCTTACTCTTTTTCCAAACTTACCTCCTGCAGTACGCGCTCATAGGTATAAACCATTTGATAGTATTCATCGGCCATGCGATCGGCATCGAAATAAGGCACCACATCCTGGACGCTATGGTACATGATCTCATTCCATTGGTCCGGATGGTCGTAATACATAGGTATGACGTCATTTTCCAGCACATCCAACATATTCTTGGAATCAATACTGTCCTGCTGGTGGTGAGGAAGTTCCGGATCTACCTGGGGTACCAGGAAGCTGTTTTGCCGGTGCTTGGAGAACTCAAGAACCCATCCATCCTGGGTGCTAAAATTGATGGCACCGTTCATAGCGGCGGTCATACCGCTGGTTCCCGAGGCCTCGCGAGTGACCCGGGGATTATTCAGCCAAATATCTGCACCCCGTTTACACATACGGGACAGCCAAAGTTCATAACCCACTAGAATAGCACAATTCATAAACTCTTTGTTCAGATGCACCAGGCTGTCGAATGTGCTTATGGCCCCGTAGTCCAAGGGGTAGGGTTTCCCCGCCCAGATCACCTGCAAGGGCCGTTCCTGGTTGTTCAACAGCGCCTTGAAGCGTTCCAGATCGGCGGTAATCAAATCCGGTCGTTTATATTCAGCAAAACGACGGGCCCAAACGATGGTCAATGCATCAGGGTCCATGATCTTCCCTGTTTGATCGGCCACTACCTCAAACAACTTTTTCTTTAAGGCTTTCTTGCGTTTGCGCATACCCAACAAATCCTTGGCATCCGCTAGCTGGTAAAGCTTTTTATCCCCCCAATATTTTTGATTTTGAGCATTGGTAATAGCCACAATAGGGCAGATATCATCTTGCTCCTTCCACATCTCACGGGCTACCTGCCCGTGCTTTTGACTTACTCCATTGGCAATCTTACTTACCCGTAGCGCCGCCAGCGTCTGGTCAAAGTAGAGATCATCGATCCCTGTCAACTCTTTAATGGTTTGTTTATCCAACCCGTTAAAGAATCCCATTTTTTCCAACAAACTGAATTCATGTACTTCATTCCCGGCTTTCTCCGGAGTATGGGTAGTAAGAACCATATGATCTCTGAGTTTATCCCCGCTTTGCAATCTCTCATATAGGTGAAAAGCAGCGGGCAAGGCATGTGCTTCATTCAAATGGTATACATCCGGCTGCAGCCCCAATTTATCCAAAAGGGTGGCGCCACCTACCCCCAAAACGATATACTGAGCAATCCTGGTAGAAATATTAGAATCATATAACCGGTGGGTAATGGTCTGGGCCAGATAATCATTCTCCGGAAGGTCTGTGGACAATAAGAATATGGGAGCACTGCCAAATACCTCCGGAGCCAGATAATAGGCCTTGACCTTTACCGGGTGCTGGTTGACCTGCAACTCAAAGGTAATACCCGTGTCGGTCAGGAAACTGTACAACTTGTCCTGGAACAGCACTTCCATGGATTTATCCGCCTTGCGAATCTGATCGTAATATCCCTTCTTCCATAGCATGCCTATGCCGATAACGGGTTGCCTCAATTCATAGGCACTGCGCATGTGCGAGCCGGCCAAAAATCCTAATCCTCCTGAGTAAATTTTCAACGCCTGGTCAATTCCAAATTCCATGCTGAAATAGGCCACAGTTTGCTGATACTTGGGGTTGAGTTCGAAAGAAAATGAAAACTCAAACTCCTCTGTCATGCTCTCCTCCTTCATGATAATTATTTAATATCTGTTAAACCCTGTTTTAAAAAATCCCACCAATATAGCAATTTGTTTTCAGGCAGAAATCCCTAAAAGTAACTTTATTCATGAATCTCAAATTGCAATCGATTTCGAAATAAGATTGATCCTAATGGTACCATTTCTTTGACCATCCGGTAAAAAAATTGGGCTTTTTGCAACAAATGGGTGACTAAATAGCGTTTATGTCATTAAGGGCAAAGCAATTACAGTATGAACAATCAGGTCTTATTCCTGGGAATTACTAATTTTTGTGCCAGTCGTTTTGCTGAAATACTCTTCAATCAAATGGCGAGTGAGCAACTCCTTAAGTATCAGGGTTTTTCCCGAGGGGTTTTACTCAAGCATCAGCAAAACAACTTAGATCCACGTTGCATAGAGGCCTTGGATTTGAGGGGCGTACCTTTACCCGCCAACTTTCGTAAGCCCACACCACTTAAATCACCGGACCTGGAAAAAGCTGCCTGTATTGTATTGATTAATCCCGATTTGGAGCATCGAATCCAGCGTTCCGATAAAATCGAGGATCAACAAATATTGGTTTGGGACTTTAAAGATGTGAGTAGCGCTACTCCTGCAGCGCTTTTTCCAGCCCTGGAAGCTGAAGTACACCTTTTGATTCGCAGATTGCAGCAAACACCTCTGGTGGATCCCCGATCAAGGCCGGCTCTTAACCAGATTACCGGTTAGCCTTAAAAGTTCTATCTCAGCCAATTTAGTAGAGAATTTAGCATTGAGCAAACGACTATTTGCACTAACCAGATTGCGCTGAGCCTCCCTCAGTTCCAGTGAATTGCTAGCGCCCAGCCTGAACCTTTCAATGGCGATCTCTTCGTTTTCCTTGGCCACGATCAAACTCTCTTCCTCCAATTCTTCCAGTTGAAGATTGTTGAGGTAATTATTGTAGATCTTTCTTAGGTCGCCGGCTAATAGTAATTTTGTTTCTTCCAAAACCAGAAGAGTGCTGCGGTGTTCTATGCGGGCATTTTGCACCTGCCGGTTGGTGTTAAATCCATTGAAGATGTTCCAACGGGCGGTCACGCCATAACCTACACCGTCAAAGGTGGACGATCGCAATTGTCCTGCCTCATTATCTTGGGTACTGTAATTATAAGATACATCCAGAGATATACTGGGATACCGATTGGCTTGCCGTTCCCGGAATTCATAATAGGCCACGTTGTGGTCTTGTAAGGCCTTAAGGATTTCCGGATTGGATCTATCAAGTTGCTCGGCCAGCTCATCGTATTGCAGATCCTCATCTACTTTAATCCCCTCGCCAATGGTGAAATCGGTATTTACATCCCTGGCCAGTATTACATTTAGATCTACCTTAGCGTTTTGAATGCGCTCCCGCTGTTGTATCAGTAAGGACTGATCACTATTGAAATCCACTTGCGCGGACAGATAGTCCAATTTGGATCCCTTCCCAACTTCGTAACGGTTTCTGGCAAAATCCATTCGGCGCTGTGAGATCTCCAGATTTTCATCCAGGACTTTTAACCGTTCCTCTTCCAGTATGATCTGATAGTAGGCAATTTGTATTTCTGCCACGGTATTTTGCACGATCTGCTGGGTGTTAAGTTCGCCCCATTGTTCTAAAGCCTGTAAACGCCCTTTGGACATAAACATTCCCAACCCGTCGAATATGGTCCAATTCAATTGAGCGGAGGCACCAAAGCGATCTGACTTAGCCCAATCCCGACTAATATTGAAAGTACCTTCAGATCCTTGAATGTCCAGGTCTATGTTCTGTTTTTGATAACTCTTGCCAGCCTCCACATCCAGTGTGGGTAGCATGCCGGCATTACCTGCCCGGTTGTTATTCATAGCCACTTCCTCGTCGTTTTCAGCGATCCTGATGCCAAAATTATTTTCCAGCCCCGATCGTATGGCCCGCTCCAAAGTAAGGACCTCCTGTGCCAAGACCGGGCCACAACTCATTGTCAGGCCTATTAAAATGGTGATAAGTCTCATAATCCTATGTTCTAACCATTCTTGATTCGGTTCCACTTACAAAAGTGTAAATAGCTGGTATCACATATAAGGTCAAGATAGTGGAGAAGATCAACCCGCCGATGACTGTGAGCCCCATAGATACCCGGCTTTCAGCGCCCGCACCCAAAGCAAGGGCGATGGGCAAAATCCCTAAGATAGTAGAGAGGCTGGTCATCAAAATTGGCCGGAACCGCTGAGCGGCGGCTGATACAATGGCCTGTCTGAACTCTTCACCCTGGGCTTTTTTCTGATTGGCAAATTCCACGATCAGAATACCGTTTTTAGTTACCAGACCTACCAGCATAATGATGCCTATCTGACTGAATATGTTCAAACTTTCTCCGAACAAGGTCAAGGTAATTAAAGCGCCTGCCATGGCCAGCGGCACGGTAAACATGATAATAAAGGGGTCGCGGAAACTTTCAAATTGCGCAGACAATGCCAGGTAAATCAGGATCAGGGCAAAAATAAAAGCAAAGTACAGGCTGGAAGTACTTTCCCGGAATTCACTGGATTCGCCGGCCAGGGCGGTTGAGAAGCTATCGTCCAGTACTTCGGCCGCAATGCGCTCCATAGCTTCGATGCCATCACCCACCGTTCTGCCATTAGCGGGATTAGCGGAGACGGTCGCTGATACAAATCTATTGAAGCGGTACAATTGAGGAGGGTTACTTTCTTCTTTTAGCTTTACCAAATTATCCATCTGAATAAGCCGTCCGTCCTGACTGCGCAGGTACAAGGACTGTAGATCTAAAGGATCATTACGATTTTGACGGTCTACCTGACCGATCACCTGATATTGTTTCCCATCCTGAATAAAATATCCGAAACGCTGTCCACTGAAAGCCAGTTGTAAGGTGCGGGCTATATCTAAAACCGATACGCCCAGGTCCCTGGCTCTTTCACGGTCGATCTCGATATTGATTTCAGGCTTATTGAATTTGAGATCCAGATTAACGAAACTAAAGTTAGGATCGGCATAGGCCTTTTCCATAAACTGCGGGAGGATCTCCTTCAATTTATCCAAGTTCGTGGCTTGTACCACAAACTGAACCGGGAACCCCCTTAAACTATTTCCGCCAATAGTGGGGGGCTGGATCACGAAGGCCCGGGCTTTGGTATTACTGCCGATTACCGGAGTGATCTCGTTTACAATTTGCTGTACGGAACGCCCGCGTTGCGACTTTTCCTTGAGTACAGCAAATAGGAAAGCGGAATTTACAGAGCTACTGGCCCCAAATCCAGGAGAGGTAACAGAGCCAATGAATTTCCTCTCAGGAACTCTTTCTAAAGTTTCTGCTGTCACCTCATCCACATACTGGTCCATATATTCGAAGGTTACTCCTTCAGGAGCACTGGCAAACACCCTGAAGGCATTACGGTCTTCCAGAGGAGCCAGCTCGTTGGGTAATTGATTATATAGTGAATATATGAGTGCCGCCGCGGCGATAATAATAGGGAAAGCCCACCACCTTACTTTCAGAAAGGCCTGCAGACTGGATTGATATTTATCGGCCAACCATTGAAAAAAGGGCTCTGTAATCTCATAGAACTTGCTCTGTTTTTGGCGCTTCTTCAACAGCTTGCTGCTGATCATGGGGGTCAGGGTCAGCGCCACAAAACTGGATATGATAACAGCGCCCGCTACCACTACTCCAAACTCCCGGAACAATCTGCCGGTAAGGCCCTCCAGAAAAATCAATGGCAGGAAAACTGCCGCCAAGGCAATGGTAGTGGATATCACCGCAAAGAATATCTCAGCTGTCCCTTTAATACCTGCCTGTTTAGGCTCCAGGCCGCTCTCGATCTTTTGATAAATATTTTCCAGCACCACAATAGTATCGTCTACTACCAGTCCAATGGCCAAAACGATTCCCAGCAGGGTTAGTACATTGATGGAAAAATCTGCCAAATACATAATAAAGAACGCCCCAATCAAGGATATGGGGATGGTAATAACAGGGATCACAGTGGTGCGCCAATCCCTTAAAAAGAGGAAAATAATACTCACCACCAGCACAAAGGCTAAAATTATGGTTTGTTTCACCTCTTTGATTGAAGCTTGGATGTATTCTGTGCTGTCGAAAACAACTTGTGCAATTATGTCTTGTGGTAAGTCCCGGGTAATAACTTCATATCTTTTGTAGAATTCCCTGGCAATTTCGATGTGATTGGACCCTGGCTGAGCCACCACCACCGGCATCACCATGGGTATGCCGTCGCGCTTTAGAATAGTGCGTTGATTCTCAGGTGCCATTTCCGCTCGTCCAATATCACGGAACCGCACTACGCCGCCAATATCCTCTTTAACGATCAAATCATTGAAAGCATTAGGAGTATCCAGTCTGCCTTGCGTCCTCACGGTAAGTTCGGTGGTCATACCCTCTACCCGGCCCGATGGCAATTCCACATTATTGGCAGTAACGGCACTAAGCACATCGATAGGGGTCAGTTGATAGGCAGCTAATTTCAAAGGGTCCATCCACAAGCGCATGGAATATTTTTTTGATCCCCAAATTCGCACCTCACTTACTCCCGGTATGGTCTGGAGACGTTCCTTAACGTTATTATCGGCGAAGGCCGTCAATTCCATCAGGGAGCGGGATTCGCTTTGCAAACTGGAGATTATTATGGGGAACGAGTCAGCATCGGCTTTACTTACCACTGGTGGATCCGCGTCCTGGGGCAGCTGCCGCAGCGCCCTAGAGACCCGGTCGCGAACATCATTGGCAGCTCGCTCCAGATCGGTGCCCAAGTCAAACTCCACACTAATAGTGCTGCGACCATCCCGGCTAACTGAGGTTAAGGTCTTGATACCCTCTATGCCATTAATAGATTCTTCCAGTGGTTCGGTGATCTGGGATTCAATGATATCGGCATTGGCCCCACTGTATGGAGTAACCACGGTGATGATAGGCGGGTCTACGCTGGGATATTCCCGTACCCCCAGGAAATTAAAGCCTACGATCCCGAAGATCACGATCACCAGGGACATAACCACCGCCAGCACCGGACGATTAATGCTGATACTTGTAAGGCTCATATCAATTGGTCAGCGTTAGTTCTACATTGGACCCTGATCGAATTTGCAAGATCCCCGAAGTTATGATAGTGTCTTGCGGTTGAATACCGGAAATAACTTCTACCTCCCTATCCGTACGGATCCCGACCTGCACCTTTTGAGAAGTCGCCACCCCGTTACGGCTTATGAACACTCTATGGCCGCCTAATTCCGGCACCACCGCCTCAGTAGGCACCATCAAGGCCTCCTCCAGGGTATTGAAGATCAACTCTACGCGGGCAAACTGACCCGGCAGCAGTGACCTGTCGGAATTATTACTGGTGGCACGCATGCGTAAAGTGCGGGTTTCACTATCTACCTGTGGTTCCATAGCATAGATTTTGCCCACACGGGGGCTATCCAAAGCTTCTGTCATAAAGCGCACCTGATCACCTACCTGAACCTTCTGACTATATTTTTCAGGAATGGAGAAATCGACTTTGGCAGGATTGATGTTGTACAAAAAAGCTATAGGATCGCTGGGAGTTAAGTAAGATCCTTGGGAAACATGACGCAACCCGATGATGCCATTAAACGGTGCCCTGATCTTAGTTTTCTCATACTGGGTGCGCACTAATTTGATATCCGAGTTTACGGTGTTGAGCTCGGTTAATGCCTGTTCGTATTCCTCCTGGCTGATCGCCTCTCGCTCCAATAGCTGACGCTGCCGGTATTCGGAATCACGGTAAAGTTTTTGAGTGTGACGAAGTTTTTCCAGTTGGGCGCTTAATTCCTCATCGTCCAGGCTGATCAAAAGATCGCCCTTGCGCACCCGCGACCCTTCTTTAAAGTATATGGTTTGGATGATCCCTGAAATTTCAGTGCGCAATTCCACCTCTTCATTAGCGGCTATGGACCCGGTTACAGTTATCTTATTGTCAATTTTTTTAGGATGTATCACCACGGCACTTACCGGAACCTTAGCTGAAAAATTCGATCTTGGGGGACCTTCCTGGGTTTGATTCCCCGCCAATAAACCCCATAAGGAAGGATTGATCAGGTAGACAATAACCAATAGTATGATCACTGGGATCAACCATTTAAATATTTTGCTCATCACAGACTTTTTACGGGGCACAATATACCTTAAAATCAAGCGATATAGTGATCTTTAAAGCACATCAATACCTTATACGAATTCCCATAGCTAAAGGTGTGGTTGAAGGGGCAATCCTACAAATTTAATGAATTTTCGCCTTATCGAGTCTATCACGGAGTCCTGAACAACGGGAAATCGCTATATTTGGGTCATGTCCAATGAAATTATTGATGGCGTCCTGAGGGATTTCCGGTCAAGACTGGAGGAGAGCATAAAGGACCTACATGAACTTACAGAACGTATAAATAGCCCGGATTTGGCTCAAACCGCCAGCGATTTGCGTGAACGGATCCGAGAACCCTTTATGTTTGTGATCGTGGGAGAAGTAAAGGCTGGGAAAAGCAGCTTTATTAACGCCCTTTTGGGAGGAGGCAAGGAAATATGCAAGGTGGCACCGGATCCCTGTACCGATACCATTCAGCAAATTCTCTATGGAGATGAGAAGGTATTGGTATTGAACGAATATCTGAAAAAGATCTACCATCCGGTGGACATCCTGAAGGAGATTGCTATTGTAGATACTCCTGGAACCAATACCATCATTAAACACCATCAGGAGATCACCGAACGCTTTATTCCGGTTAGCGATCTCATCGTTTTTGTATTCGAAGCCAAGAACCCTTACCGGCAATCGTCATGGGAATTCTTCGACTACATTCACGAAGATTGGCGCAAGAAAGTCATCTTTATCTTGCAACAAGCCGATCTCATGGAACCCTCCGATCTGGAGGTCAACATACAAGGAGTACGCGATCAAGCAGAAAAGAAAGGAATCATTCATGCGCAAGTATTTGCGGTCTCTGCAAAAGAAGCGCTAAACGGGAGCTTCGATAAGAGCGGGCTGAACCAGGTAATCGAGTATATCAACACTCACGTTACCGGGGGTAAAGCTCCTTGGCTAAAATTGGAAAACAATATCGAAACTGCCGGTGAGATCCGCGATAAGATAGCTGCCGGTATGGACCTCCGAGAAGAACAATTGGTAGCTGATGGCGCTTTCAGAGAAGACGTGAAGGAAACCCTGGAACAGCAAGGTGTGCGATCGGCCAAGCAAGTTGATATTCTGGTTGAAAACCTCATTGCCACATACGATCGCATCACCGGAAAAGCTGAGGATGATTTGGGAAAAGGATTAGGATTTTTCACTTTGGTAAAACGCTCTTTTTTATCCTTATTCAGTAAAAAGGAGTCCGCTATGGGCTGGCTGAACGAGCTGACCGAAAATATGGAGCGAGACTTGAAAGATCAGCTCACCCTTAAAGTAAATGATGGGGTGACAGCCGTTGCCGACAGCATTCAACAAATGGCCAAAATGATCGAATTAAAGATCAAGAACAGCCAGACCATTCTTAAGGCCGATCAGGAGATCTTTTCGGACATCGCTGAAAAACGCGTACAGGTGATGCAAGATTTGCAACAGGCTTTTACCAATTTCCTGAACCGCAGCGAGAGTTTTGTAGATCAATCCTTGATACCAAAAGGTTCGGAGTTCACCCCGGAAATAGCTCAGGGAGGTGGCTTGGCGGTGATTGGGGTGGTAATCGCCGCAGTTACTAAAGGAATGGTATTCGATATCACCGGAGGTATATTATCGGCCATAGGGATACTCTTTGCAGGTATTACCGTAGGGCTGAAGCGCCACAAAGTACTTAAAAGCTTTAAAGCAGAAGTTGATAAAGGTCGGCAGGCCTTACAGCATGAGATACAAGAAAAGCTAGAGCAATATGTGGCCACCATCAAAAAACGGATCGATGCCAATTTTCATGAATTTGATGCCATGTTGCAACTTGAGTCGCAGGAAATGGAGCATTTAAAAACGCGCTTTGGCCATACCGATTCCAATCTCCAACTGATTTCCCAAGAACTAGCCAGTAAAACCCAATCGTTCAAACTTAAGCCTGAGCAATAGTACCCATCTCCCCAATGGAGGCCAATTCCGGCAACAAAAAAAGGGGCCTTTGCACCTGCAGTAAAGGTCTGGGTAAACCGAAATTAGACTACCTGTATTAGGATATGCTTGGTATTTATGAGGAAACTTTTATCTCGGAAGTTTTTGTTGAACTCGAAGAATTCATGAAATACCTTTACAGGTACGTGACACTTTTGTGATAATTAACCTCTAGTTTTGAACCCAGAAGCTGATGTCATATGAAAAAAGTACTGATCATAGAGGATGATCCAAACCTGGTTAACCTTCTGGAAATTCATCTGAAGGATCTAGGGTGCGAAATCGAAACGGCGTTTGATGGAGAGACCGGGCTAACCACCGCACTTGAAAGCACCAATGATTTGGTTATTCTGGATATCATGCTTCCTAAGATTGACGGATTGGAAGTCTGTCGCCAGCTGCGGGCTGCCAAGAACCATACGCCCATCCTGATGCTAACCGCCAGATCCGAAGAGATAGATAAAATATTGGGATTGGAAACTGGGGCAGACGATTACCTGACCAAACCATTTAGCGTCCGTGAGTTTATAGCGCGGGTAAAAGCCATATTTCGGCGGGCTAAAATGGACACGGAATCAGAGCCAAGGGGTGAGCAATCCGTGATCTCTAACAAAGGGCTCATTATCGATAAAGGAAAAAGAAAGATCACTCTGAATGGCACACGTCTGGAACTTACGCCTAAAGAATTTGATCTGCTAGTATTATTGGCTTCAAATCCGGGGCATAGTTACACTCGAAACCGACTTCTGCGTTTGGTTTGGGGGTACGAATTTGAGGGATATGAGCATACGGTAAACTCCCATATAAATCGACTACGAGCCAAAATTGAACCTGATCCCAATAAACCCACCTTCATTTTAACAACCTGGGGAGTGGGATACCGATTTAATGATGAATAGCCATGACTAAAGTATTCAGCAGCTTGTATTGGAAAATTGCCGTGACCTTCCTGGCCTTGTTGGTGGTAATTGGCGGTGCCTATGTATTCATCACCATAGATACCGTTAAGATGTACTTCCAGGAAAAGAATCAACGGCTGCATGCCGACCTGGCGGAACACGTGGTGAAAGAGGTCAAGCCCTCGTTCAGTAACGGCCAGGTCAATGAGGCTTCAATGGATATGATCATGCACAGTATGATGGCCATCAACCCTAGTATTGAAGTTTATTTACTGGATAGCTACGGTCGCATTCTTAATTACGTAGCTCCTTATAAAAAGGTGAAATTGGAGCAAGTAACGCTTGGGCCCATTAACCAATTTATAGCCACAAAAGGTCAAAAATTCATTACCGGTGATGACCCACGAAACCCTGGAATTAAGAAGGAATTCTCCGCGGCGCCAATCCGGGAAAATGACCAGTTGGTGGGCTATGTTTATGTGGTGTTGGCCAGTGAGGAGTATGATATGGCTGCCCAGGACCTGATTGGTGATTACATCATGAGGTTGGGAGGAAAAACCATGCTGTTGACTCTGGTTACCACGTTTTTATTGGGTTTGACCATTTTTTGGTTCATCACCAGATATCTGAACCAGATAATTGAGGTAGTAAAACGATTCAAAGAAGGAAAACTAGAGGAGCGAATACCGGTCAAATCCAGTGGTGAATTAAAAGTGCTGGCCCTGACCTTCAATGAGATGGCAGAAAAGATCCTGAATAATATCGAGGACATCAAGGCTACCGAAAACTTGAGAAGAGAATTGGTTGCCAATGTTTCACACGATTTACGAACACCCATCAGCATCATTCATGGGTACGTGGAGACATTGCTGATGAAAGAAAGCTCGCTAACGGACCAAGAACGTACTCAGTATCTCAATACTGTGTTGGAAAGCACGGAACGTCTTAAGAAGTTAGTGGCCGATCTTTTTGAACTTTCCAAGCTGGAAGCCAAGGAGATCCAGCCTCATAAGGAACCTTTTTTTATTTCGGAACTAATCCAGGATATCAGTCATAAACATAAGCTGATGGCCCAGGAGAAGAACATTACCATAGTGCCGGTGGTAGATAATAACACTCCTATGGTGAATGCCGATATATCCCTGATCGAAAGGGTCCTGCAAAATTTAATGGACAATGCCATCAAGTTTAGCAACGATGGGGGCATTATTACTATAGAAACGCATCAATTCGACGACCTAGTGGAAGTAAAAATCACTGACACCGGCAAAGGGATTCCTGAAGAAGACCTCCCCTATGTCTTTGATCGTTACTTCAATTTTTCAAAATCAAGCGCGGTGGCGGAAAATAGCAAAGAAGCCCCAAAGACCAGCTCTGGTTTAGGACTAGCCATTGTCAAGAAAATCCTGGAGATCCATGATGCTACCATAAAGCTTACCAGCAGGCTCAACAAAGGCAGTGCTTTTTCTTTTCGCTTACCATTGCATCAATAAGCCGGAATTGAAATCCAAAATGTTATGATAAGAATGGAGCGGTCGGTGTTGCGGGCACGGGTCTATTACTATTCAGGATGACCTGGCAATTAACAATTGTGAACCTTTAATTATTATTTCTTTAGAAGGCTGTGACTCTTTCGTGATAGTTGGTAAGGAATTTTGAAGTTCTAACTAACGAAAATATGTTTATCATGAGAAAGTTATTTTTGTCCCTGATTCCTTTAGCCGCGCTGTTAAGCTGCGACGATGACGATCCCGGTGTACCGATGACCACACCAACGAGCTTTACAGTGCGCATTGAGAATGTCACGGAAGCCAAGCCTTTCTTTAGCAGCGGCACTATTCCGGGAATACTGATGCCCGGGGAAGAACAGGAATTTACATTTGAAGCAGGACCGGTCACTCTGCCCGGTGCCAATACCAAATTGAGTTTAATTACCATGTTTGTCCAGTCCAATGATCTTTTCATGGGCCCCGGCGAAGGTGGCATAGCATTATACGACAACGGCAACCGGACAACGGGCGATGTCACCGACCAGGTAGAACTTTGGGATGCGGGAACAGAGGTTAATGAAGAGCCTGGAGTAGGTCCAAATCAGGCTCCCCGTCAGGCTGGGCCAAATACCGGGACCGATGAAAATGGTACGGTAATTTTAGTGGAAGATAGCGGCGATGGGTTTACCTATCCGGAAGTTTCAGAGGTTATCCAGGTAGAAATTGAGGCCCTGGCCGGATCAGATACAGGATTCAAGGTAATCGTTCGCAATATTTCAGACGGATCTTCTTTGCCTACACCTTTTGCAGGCTTAGCCTGGGCAGTGCATACGGAAGACGGTCCATTCTTTACTGTGGGAGAGGCAGATCGCGGTGATGGTCTGGAAGAAATTGCGGAAGATGGTGATGCCACCAACCTGGGCACTTACAGCGATGACAATACCGGTCTGGTGACTCCTTTGTCACCCGGCGTTTGGGCCGTTCACGATACTGGTGTTAACCCCTTGTTCACCAGCGGAGCGGCGGACTTAGGTGAAGGCTTAGAAGATATTGCTGAGGACGGCGATCCTGCGGCATTGGCCGGAGTTTTATCCGGTAAAGCTGGGGTAAGCAGCAGTGACCTATTCAACACCCCTGTGGGCGCGGGAGCTCCTGGTCCGGCAGTACCTGGAGAAGCTTACGAGTTTACCATAAGCGCTGAGGACGGTGACTACCTATCTTTTGCCACTATGTTCATTCAATCCAACGACCTCTTCTACACTTTCGCGGAAGGAGGCATTGCCTTGTTTAATAATGGGACTGCTATTAGCGGGGATGTTACTTCTTCCGTGTTATTGTATGATGCCGGTACAGAAGTTAATGAATTCCCGGGGGCTGGCTTGAATCAAGCCATTCGACAAAGCGGTTTGGACACCGGACTGGACGAGAATGGGGTGGTTACTAATATCAACAACATCAACGATGGGTTTACCTATCCTGATATTGCCAATATAGTTCAAGTAACCATTACACCACAATAGGCGGCTTCGAATATGTGAAGGATCTCCCAAAAAAAGGAGATCCTTTTTTTAGGAATTTATGCCAGGTCTCAAATTCAGATACTGTCATCCTCTATCTTAGCAAGAAATCGATTTTTAAAAGTCTTTATTGTATCACTAAAGTCTGAACCCAAACTTTGGTGAAGGGGAGGGATGTGGGGGATCCCCCACATTGTATTATTAATAGATTATAGTAATAGTAGTCACAAAACGTGCAGCAATTGTTCAATTATGGGTATGAATTACCGGTAGTTGCTTATTCCCTGAGCAGCTTTTTGATCTCCGCTAATCTCTCATGACGTTCAGCAGGGTCATACAATTGTCCATTCTTAACTACACCCCATATATTGCGCACCGCTTGAATATCAATAAGGGGATTTGAATCCAATATCACCAGATCGGCCTGGTGATATTCCTTTACTCTTCCGTGATCCGTTAGTTCCAAAAAATCAGCGGGATTACAGGTGGCCGTTTGTAAAGCCGCAGCCGGCGTCAGTCCGGCCTTGACTAATGCTTCCAGTTCATTGTGGACCCCTATACCTGGCCAACATAAGGGGTTAGCGCCCACATCCGTACCGGCAAGAATCTTAACCCCATTTTGATACAGATCTCCAGTTAGTTTTTCATAAAATGTGTATAACCTCTTTTTCAGAATAAGAAACTCCTCCTTGTCACGATATTTTAGATGATCATTGTGCTGTGTGGTCCAATATTTTTGTAGGTAGTCGGGAAGAAAGTCCCATAATTCATCATCCTGGATTCGTTGCTCTTCAAACCAAGCATTTTTGTACCACATGCTCAAAGTGGGGGTATGCCAGGTACCATGCTTCTTAAATACCGCAATCAATTGATACCAGCGTTCCTGGTCAAAAGTGTCCATCATCAAATTTTGGCGGTGGATGTACATATCAAAAGGGTTGCTGAGATTGCCGTAATCGATACTCTTGTTCACTATATCATGACGGCGGGTGGAACATTCCAGTAAGATCTCCAATAAATGCTCCTGGCTTTTCATGCCGGTGGCCGCCGCTTCCGAGGGTAATACTTCGAAAGGCACATGCCCCACCATAGGAATATCATGTTGCGCGGCATAGTCGCTCAGAGTAAAATACAAAGACCTGGGTAACAAAGAATACACTTTTAAAAAGTCCGAGCCGGCTGATATCAACGAATCCACCACTACCGGCACCTGGCTGCTATCAGCAATACCTACCGAACCGTCCCACATAGGATTGGGGCCATCCAGTAAAGGACCGCAGGCCACAATATCCGGCACCAGTAATCGTCCCTCCTCCGCTAATTTTTCCCATTGTTGAATTACTGTCATACTGCCGGCCATATCACGGATACCGGTAACCCCATTGAGTACAAATTGGGGCATCAATAAGTCGCGATCCTCCGCAATAGGCGACATGCGCCAGACCTCCGGATCGTCGGGGTGTGCATGCATATCCCACAGACCCGGAATTAGAAATTTATCTTTACCATTTATGATCTTAACTTCTGTGGTGGAGGTGTTGCTGGATGAGTTAACAATGGAATGGACCCGATCACCAACGATCAGAACATCCTGCGGCTCGGACATTAATTGTCCTTGATCGACATCCACCACTTGAATACTCTGCAATAGCCAGCGGTCCTCTTGAGCTATCAGCTGAATACTTATTATTAACAAAAAGGGTAAAAGCAAACGCATAAATTAGTAGGTGGCTCCAGCGGCAATATGATCAGGTATATCACAACCTTCCACCTGGCGGGTGTCCGCAATATGAAAAATACGCCATTTCTTCCCATCATGAGCCAACTGTAGGGCATCCACCCCACAATGATGAAATGCATCATCCAAATAAAAGGCATAACGCACCCAAACGGTGGCCAAATTCAGATCCCTACGCACTTCATAGTCCCATATGCGTTCGTCCCACACCAGCTCGTGAGGTTTGCCGATGGCATTAAACCAATTGTTGATATCATCTATCTTGAATTCCGGCGTGCCGGTCTTATTGATGAAAGCAGTATTAGCGGAAGCCTGGGAGTAGAAGTTAGCCTTCACCATGGCGCTATCACCAAGGCGCATGCCCTCAAATATATCGATGACCACCTGGACCACTTCTTTGTCCTTAGCACTTAGGGCCTCCCATTGGCTGGATTGACCCCAGACGGGTAAACTGAATAACAGAAAAATAGATATTGTTGCTGACTTCATGATTTCTAGTTGGATGAAGGGAATTTAGGAAAAAGCCCCTTAATGCCCTTTATGGTATACTAAAAATTTTATTAATGGGTATCACGGAAACAACATCCCAACCTTTCAAATAAAATATTTTGTAACCAAGGCGAGGTGCGACTATCCAATAGATGTAACTAAACTTTGTATACCATGAAAGATTATTTAAGAAAAGACTATTTAAGCTTATGGAATATTACTTTTTGTCTCACTTTTCTTTTAGGCAGTTCTTTAATACCTGTCTTTGGCCAGGAACATCCCCACAACGAGCATCCCGGACAAGAGTCACCTAAATTAACAGATTCGGAAATTGCTCACGTAGGGGTAGTAGCTAATCAGATCGATATCAACTACGCTGCACTGGCTCAGAAGAAATCCAAGAACAAAGAAATTTTGAATTTTGCAGAGACCATGTCGCGAGACCATAACGGGGTGATTGAACAGGCTACCGCCCTGGTAACGAAATTAGGAGTAACCCCCCAGGAAAATGCCGTAAGCCAATCGCTTCTCGACGGAGCCGAGAAGACTAAGGCCATGTTAATGACTAAAAAGGGAAAAGCCTTTGATAAGGCATACATTGACAATGAGGTGGCTTACCACAAAGCAGTTATCTCCGCGGTGCAGGACCTGTTAATTCCACAAACTTCCAACGGCGAATTGAAGGGGTTATTGGAGGCCATTTTGCCAGCACTGGAGGCACATCTGAAGCATGCGGAGATGGTACAGCAAAAACTATAGCTTGATCCATGGAGCGAGTTATGGTCTTGATTTTGGGGTTTTGGGCCCTGTTGGGCGGCTGTAAAGGTAAAAATAACGAATACCGCGAATTAGAAGTAAGTCATGCTCTAAACACCGATACCGTGGAGATCCTACAAATGGCCTTCAAACCGGCTATGTTGAAAATCCCCAAAGGAACTATAGTGGTTTTTGTTAATAACGACCTGGTAGATCATGATATAACTGAGAAGTCCAGTGCATCATGGTCTTCCGGGGTCCTGAAACCGCAACAAACCTGGATTAAGACTTTTGAGCAAAACGAGGACTATTTTTGCAGTCTGCATGTGGTTATGAAAGGAAGGGTTGAGGTGGACGGTAGACGGTAGACGGTGGACGGTGGACGGTAGACGGTAGACGGTGGACGGTGGACGGTAGACGGAGAACGGTAGACGGAGAACGGTGGACGGTAGACGGAGAACGGTAGACGGAGAACGGTTAACGATGGACGCCTACCTCTAGAAATCCCCGGACCCAACCAACCTCGGATTAATTTCCAGGCCGGGATCTACTGTTATAATACATTCATAATATCACTAATCTTATGCCTCAAGCCTTTAATATTCCATCTCCTTAAATTTTCAATGTTAAAATACCTTTTCTCAGGTTTGTGCGTTAACCTAAGGTCAACCAAAACCATTAGTCATGTACTATGCCAAACTGCTACTGGTAATCGCACTGCTTTCCGTTTGCTCCTTTACTCTGGTACAACAGTCCTCACGGGGCGACCAACCCATTATACATCTATTACTTAATGGTGAACCAGTGGATGCTGCAGATCCTCTATCGTTTGAGACTCAAGGCCATTTTGATGTGCTAGTTTTAGAGCAGGGATCAGCTCCTTTGGCTTATAATTTTGAAATTACATTAGTAAGAGCAAACAAGCCTGCAGTGGCACCTATCCGATTGCAAAACCGTAAAGAACTAAGAGATTTTCCTCTTGAGGATATACTCAAACATGCTCAGCCCGGGGACAGAATTATTGTGGAGATTACCAGCCTAGAGGGCTCTATATATTATAATTTAGAATTGGGACAATAGCAGAGATCTTTGCGTCACGCTACGCCATGGGATTAGTGAAGCAATCGGTTGGTCTGGATCCCGGAACTGTTCCGGGGCTACTGTAATAAGGCAGATGACAGCTGAACACAAAGAACCACAAAGGCTTTATGTTCCTTTGCGCTTCTTCGTGTCCTTTTGTAATAGTTTGATCACCCTCGATGCTTTGAGCACATAGTGCGACTTAATTACATTTCCTACATCTCCTCGTCTGCACTGGCTTCAGCCGCGGCAGCTGCAGCTTGTTCCTCTAATATAAAAGCTGAACCGTCCCAGAAGCCATGCTCCTCTACCACCAACCCATCTTCATACCACCAAGCCAGATGAAAGGGGACGCTCATGGTATTGCCGGTTTTGGCATGAACTGCCTTCCATTCTCCCCAGAAATATACCCATTTGTCTCCATCGTCTTCTATAATCATCTCCCAATATGAATCATCCCCTAGTTCGTAGGAGGATACATTGCTCACTCCTTCCTGAGCATTTTTGATGTTGTCATCGGGCCCCACATGATCGATACTATTGTGATAGATCTTGGCAGTGTCCGCAAAAGCCGCCCGCATAGTTTCCCAATCACCGGCAAAGTAAGCATCCATAGTGGCCTTTGCTTGAGTGATTTCCGGTGAATCAGTGGTATAGCGTGCTTGTTGAGCTGGGGGTTGGCAAGCTGCAAAAAACACCAGCAGCAATACGCCAATAGGCAAATTCTTCATAGTCTCTTGATTTTTAGGTTAAGGTTTGTGCGATAAGGTAAGAATATTTCTATCCATTTAAAAATCAGTCATTTGAGCCAATTGCCGTAGCAGTTAATCGGATAACAGTGGTGGTTTGTGAATTATACCGGTAATTTGCCAAATTGTAGTATGTTCACCTCTGAGTTTAACTATCGGGTCTTCAAAAAGTTGGTGCCTGGCGTCATGCTTGGAGGCATGAAGATAAGCACTGTCCACCCAGAACGGCTTCCCGCTGCAGGGCCCTTGATCCTGGTATGCAACCACCGTTCGCCACTGGATGCCTTAGTGGTTTCTTCAGTAATTAATCGCTATATCAGTTGGGTAGTAGCTGACTATAACCTGGAAGTATTCTGGAATCGCTGGCTCTTCCAGGCCACCGGCATGATCCCGGTGTCTGTCAGCGGAGCGGTTGACAAAAAGAGCTTTAACCTGATGGCAGCAGTATTAAAGTCTCAGCAGATCTTAGGTATTTTTCCGGAGGGTCAGCATTACATATTTCAGGGCGATCATAGTCAAGGGCCTTACAAGTTCCAGGCTGGATTTGCTCACATGGCTATCAAGTTCCAGGTGCCTGTACTGCCTTGCATACTAAAGCCCATCAAAGAAAAACTGGAACCATTAAAAGTACCGGGGAGCCTTCGGAAAAAGTTGGAGCAAGAGCATAGCGTGACTTTACCAAAAGAACAAGTGAAGTACAAACAAGTTGAGTTGCAAATGGGTATGGAGGTAACTCCGGAGGTATTCTTGAAACAAAACAAGCTTTGGCTGGTCAACCATTGTTGGGAAGTGATTAATGGGATGTGGCTAGACGAGAGGGATTAACATGAGCAAGAATTTACCATCCAACCTAGAAACCTGCCATATTGCAACCCTTCGACTAACCATAATGTCTTTAATACAGTAATATCCATGGTGAACTGCTTACCGGATATGATTTTTTATTAAATTCAATGCTTAGCAATTAACCAGCATATGGCCTTACATCGCAAATTAGCGGCTATCATGTTTACGGATATCGAGGGTTATACTGCCTTGATGCAACGGGACGAAATGGCGGCTTTCGATATGCGAAAAAAACATCGCGCGGTGTTTGAAAAATGTACCCGCGCACACAGTGGCCAAATCCTGCAATATTATGGTGATGGCACCTTAAGCGTTTTTGACAGCGCCATTGAAGCAGTACACTGCGGCATCGAACTACAAAAGGCTTTTCGGGAGAATCCATCCATCCCTGTGAGAATCGGTATTCATCTGGGCGATATCTTTTTTGATCATGATGACGTGGGGGGAGATGGAGTGAATGTGGCATCACGCATTGAATCGCTGGCCCGAGCAGGGAGCGTGCTGATATCCGCAAAAGTCAATGACGAAATAAAAAATCAACCGGATATCACAACCCGCAAATTCGGTGACTTCAAATTGAAGAATGTAGAGGAGATAACTGCTGTTTTCGGCATTGTGGACCCTGAATTGACTTTCCCTGATGCTGTTGGCGCCCAAGCAAAAGGTTATAAAGTGGAGAAGCCATTCAAGCGACTGGCGCAAAAATATTCGTGGGTAATGGCCATGGTGATAGCTGTAGCGGCAATTTTCTATTTTATGGAAAACGGACCCACTCCTAGTGCCCATAGCACGGGGAAATCCATCGCCGTTCTTCCCTTCATGAATATTGGTAACGACCCTCAACAGGAGTATTTCAGTGATGGTATTACCGAAGACATTCTCTCTAGAATTTCTCAGATTGACGATCTGAAAGTGATTTCCCGCACCACCTCCTGGAGGTATAAGAACACCACTTTATCTGTCCCGGAAATAGGTAAAGAATTGGGAGTGGACAATATTCTGGAAGGTAGTGTGAGGCGCACAGATGATCAGATCCGGGTAATTGCACAGCTTATTTCCACCCAGACAGACGAGCAGCTTTGGTCTAAGACCTACGATCGAAAGTCCGATGAAATTTTTGCTGTTCAAAGTGAAATCGCGGAAGACATCGCCGGCATATTAGCAGCTGAGTTTACCATACTGCAACAAACGGCGGCCAGTCCACCTCCTAATAGTTCCCAAGTCTCTGCCTACGATTATTATTTAAAAGGACGCAATGTTTTGGAGAATTGGTCCACCCAGAGCGACTTGGATATTGCCGTGGAATTGTTTAGACAGGCTTTGATAGAAGACCCCAATTATGCTGAAGCTTACGCTGATTTAGGTCGTGCCTACTTCCACAAGCACGGCTTGGGAAGGAGTAGTAGCAATTGGGTAGATTCCGCCATTGTATTAGTAAGAAAGGCTATTGAGATTAATCCAAATCTGCCTGAGGCCTACCTTACCCGGGCTATGATATTCAACAGTAGTGCCATTAATGTTCCGGAAGCGGCACAAAAGGATCTCTTCAAAGCCTACGAACTGGACCCCAACAATAGCCAGGCATTGCTTTATGTAGGCCTGTATTATTTCGAAACAGGTGACTTCCAACAAGGAATTGACATGATCATCAAATCTTTGGAAGTGGAACCCGACAAGGCAGATCCCCAGATCTACTTGGTGTGGGCCAATATTTATGAATTCATTGATTCGATTGACCTGGCCCTGGAATACTACCAACAGGCACTCAAATTGAAGCCCTTTGGAGTGGAAATTTTATTTGAACTCTCCAATTTGCTACGGCAGGAAAAACAATATGAAGAAGCACTGGTGTACGCCCAAAGGATAGCTAAAGTAGATCGTACCTTATTGGCACAGGACTATCTGGCTTGGAGTTATCTACTGAACGGTCACCTGCAACCAGCATATGATAGCTGGGCTCGAATGGCTGAACTGGAACAAAACTACCACCCTTCTCAGCGTATTTTCTATCGACATCGCTTGGCCTACGTACTTTGGCAATTGGACCAGAAAGAGGAAGCCCGAAAGATTTTTGAAGAGCAACGTGTCTTGTTAAGAAAGAATATTGAATCCGATCAGATTACGAATACAGCCGGTGAATATTACGACCTGGCGGGAATAAATGCATTCCTGGGCAATGAAAAGTTGGCCCTTAATTGGTTGGAGCAAGCTTCTGAAGAAGGATTTTTCGACCTGGAACTAATCAATATCGATCCCCTATTTGATAACATCCGCAATCACCGGCAATTTCAGGAAATGATACAAAGTAGGCAAGCTAAATGGGAGCGCCAAAACCGCCGCATGGATACTGGTCGGGAGGTTGTGCGTCAAAAATTACGCAGTCTTGAGGACAAGGTTCCCATGGTTTGAGGTAGGCATTTTATACCAACGCTTTGTCTAATCCACTTCTCTTTGAGAATGATCCCGCGGATAAACACTAAATAATCATCACAAAAATTGACTAAAGTCTATTTTTTTCTTCTTTTGGTTTCTTAGTGTTGTTTGTCGTTAGTACAAGACCCTCATTAGTGAACTTTTTCTTAAGAAAATCTATAATTGCGCTCACCGGGTTGTTCCTATGTGTGTTCCTGATGGTGCATCTCTCGGCCAACTGTATTTTACTATTCCCAGAGGAGGTGGCCCGTGAAATGTATAATTCGTACTCCACTACTCTTCGGGAAAATCCTCTGATAAAGATTGTGGCCTACCTCTTATATCTTTCCATTATTTTTCATGTACTATACGCGGCGATAGTAACCTACCGCAATCGTAAAGCCAAACCCCAAAGGTATGCAGTCAATCGAACTGCCGAGAACAGTACCTGGGCCTCTCAAAATATGGGGTTAATCGGAGTGCTGGTATTGATCTTTATCGTGGTGCATTTGGCCAATTTCTGGGCCCGCATAAAACTGGGTATCGGAGAGGGCGTAGGAATGGACAATGCCGGACATGTGGACGTGTATGAAGTAACCTACAATTTGTTTCAGAATGTCTACTATGTATTATTCTATACGGTGCTAATGATCCCCTTAGCCCTGCACCTGAATCAAGGACTGAAAAGCGCCTTTAAATCCTTAGGGTTCTATCATAAGAAAGGTCTTGGAATAATAGCCAGGGTCTCTTTGTTCTACGCGGCCATCATATCCATAGGATTTGGGGTAATACCGTTGATTGTTTTTCTTAAATAAGACTTACCATGACTTTGAAAGCAAAAATCCCGGCGGGCCCACTGGAACAAAAATGGCGAAACTATCAAGTCAACAGCAAACTAATCAACCCTGCTAATAAAAAGAAGTTGAATATTATTGTGGTGGGTTCCGGTTTAGCCGGTGCCGGTGCAGCAGCTACCTTGGCAGAACTGGGATACGATATAAAGTGCTTTTGCTACCAAGATTCTGCCCGCAGGGCCCATTCCGTGGCCGCTCAGGGTGGTGTGAATGCAGCTAAAAACTATCAGCACGATGGGGACAGCGTATGGAGGATGTTTTACGACACCTTGAAAGGAGGAGATTTTAGATCCAGAGAGGCCAACGTATACCGGTTGGCTGAACTCTCGGCGCCGTTGATCGACCATTTTACCCAGCAAGGAGTACCCTTTGCCAGAGAATACGGGGGTGTATTGGTGAATCGCAGCTTTGGAGGTGTGCAGGTACAAAGAACCTTTTACGCCCGTGGACAAACCGGACAGCAGTTGCTATTGGCTGCCTATTCCCAGTTGTATAAAATGGTACATGCTGGGAAAGTGGAAATGCTGCCTAGGCACGAAATGTTGGATCTGGTAGTGATCGATGGTAGGGCCAAAGGCATCATCGCCCGGGATCTAGTGAGCGGGCAACTTAAAAGACTTACTGCGGATGCAGTGGTGTTGGCCACTGGCGGATACTCCCGGGTCTTTAGATTGTCAACCTTGGCCATAGGCTGTAACGGTAGCGCCATTTGGAAAGCCCATAAAAGAGGAGCCTATTTTGCGGCACCCAGCTTTACCCAAATACACCCCACCGCACTTCCTCAGTCCAGTGAAGCGCAATCAAAGTTGACCTTAATGTCCGAATCTTTGCGAAACGATGGCCGTATCTGGGTACCAAAAAGCAAGGACGACACCAGAAAAGCCAATGACATACCTGAAGAGGAACGAGATTACTATCTGGAAAGGCGATACCCCAGTTTTGGCAATCTGGCGCCCAGGGATATTGCTTCCCGCGCTGCCAAGGAACGCATTGACGGCGGGTACGGAGTAGGTCCCTTGAAGAACGCGGTATATCTGGATTTCAAGCAGGCTATAGAACGTTTTGGAATGGGGACTATAAAAGACCGTTATGGTAATCTTTTCAAAATGTACATGAAAATTACCGGTATTGATGCTTACCACGAACCCATGCAAATTTCCCCTGCTGCTCATTTTTCCATGGGCGGCCTCTGGGTGGACTACGAACTCATGACCACTATTCCCGGATTATACGCTATCGGTGAATGCAACTTTTCTGACCATGGCGCTAATCGCCTGGGAGCAAATTCCTTGCTGCAAGCCAGCATCGATGGCTATTTTATACTTCCCAACACTATCAATAACTACTTGGCGGATCAATTGAATGAAGAATCGGTGAGCACTGAACGTCCTGAGTTTAATCAAGCAGAGAAGGAAGTCCAAGCGCTTATTGAACGAATCTTATCAGTTCAGGGGACCAAGACTGTGGATCATTTTCACAGGGAGTTGGGAAAAGTCATGTGGAAGGAGTGCGCCATGAGTCGAAATAAACAAGGATTGGATAGTGCTATACATCAAATCAAATCTATTAAGAAGGATTTTTGGAAGGACGTATTGGTAACCGGTAGCCATGACGAGCTGAATCCCGAACTGGAGAAGGCCTTAAGACTGGCAGACTTTATGGAACTGGCCATATTAATGTGTACCGATGCTTTAGACAGAAAAGAGTCATGCGGGGCCCATTTCCGGGAGGAATATCAAACCACCGACGGGGAAGCCGTACGGGTTGATGATGATTACTCTTATGTATCAGCTTGGGAGTATAATGAAGGTGAATTCAAGCTACATGCAGAAGCACTGCAATTTGAAAATGTGCAACCAACGGTCAGAAGTTATAAATAGATAGGCTTATGAAGCTAACATTCAGGATTTGGCGACAGGCAGCAACTTATGAAAAGGGAAGCCTAGTGGACTACCAGGTTGACAATCTCACTGGGGACATGTCTTTTTTGGAAGCCTTGGACCACTTAAATGAGATACTAGTGCTGAAAAAGGAACGGGTTATTGCCTTTGAATACGATTGCCGAGAAGGTATTTGCGGACAATGCGGAGTGTTTATCAATGGCAGGGCTCATGGTCCGCACGATAATATGACCACCTGTCAATTGCACTTGCGCAGCTTTCAGGATTGTGATACCATAGTGGTCGAACCATGGAGGGCGCGGGCCTTCCCGGTAATCAAAGACTTGATGGTAGATCGCTCCGCCTTTGACCGTATTATCCAACATGGCGGATACATCAGCGCTAAAACCGGTACTGCGCCGGAAGCCAATGCTATTTTAATAGGGAAAGAAGTGGCGGATAGGGCCATGGACGCGGCTGCTTGCATCGGATGCGGCGCCTGTGTAGCCACCTGCAAAAACTCCTCAGCAGCTTTGTTTACTTCAGCCAAGATCAATCATCTCAACTCCTTGCCGCAGGGAAAAGCAGAAGCGCACCGGCGGATTCTGGGTATGACCAGGCAGATGGAAGAAGCGGGATTCGGAAACTGCTCATTTACCGGGGCCTGTGAAGTGGAATGCCCGGAAGGTATATCAATTGTTAATATCGCAGAGATGAATGCCCGATATGTTAAGGCTAAAATTTTTGGGTAGGATCTTAGGCTTACTTTAATCTGATCAGGTTTGATTTTGTAAGATGTGAATAGTAAATACATGGGGCTCACAACGTAAATTGTAAGCCCCACATGTAATCATATTGTTAAATTGACTTAGATTAGACCAGGGCTGGCTAAAATAGCCACCTGTGGATCAAAGCATTGGATCCCAAATGGCCCTGCATCAAAGGAATTGGAGCCTTCATCCGGGCCGCAACTACCCAGCAAAGTGTGGATTTGATCCCAAAGTACCTCCTTGTCATTAGAAGCCGGTCCGTGGTACTTTACGATCAAATGGATCTCCGCGCCCAGAGGATTTTCTAATGGATATGACAGGTCTGCGCCCAGCAGCACGGTTTCCGATCTGGTTTCCCCCACCGCTATCTTGTCACTGAAATTTCCCACTCCGTTATGATAAACAATATTTCCTGTGCCCCAGACAACTGCTGCTGAGGACAAGAAAAGGTCATCTTCGCCACACACGCCTCCCCCGCCTCCTGGGCCTATGCAGGAAGATGGGTCGTTGAAGATCACATACCACACAGTGTAAGCGCCTTCAGGCAATCCTGTGGTATGCAGTTTAAACACCACACCGTTGTGCTGCCGTTTAAGGATGGCAAAACTATTCTCCAAGGGAGGAAAGAATGTTCCTGGAACCAAAACATTTGTGGGGCCGCCAAGCTCTCCGGCGGGCATAAAGGGTAAAACCTCCACTCTTTGCACTATGGTTTCATCACGGGTTGCATCATGCATTTGTGAAGAGAAGGGCTCACTGGATGTGAGCAAGTCTGAGTCTGCAGGCATGAAGGGTTCGTCCTCACATGCAAAACTGAATAACATTAGAAATACTAACGCAATACCTCTAGTTCTCATAAAATTTAGGGTTAAATGAACTTATGTTGTTTTGTGGAATTTGTATGGATAGGACTATTAATATCAGGGTAATTGCAACAGAAAAGAGCGTTCATTTTCCCGGGCTCTTTTACCTTTAATAGGTGATGAAAAGAGCGTTTAGGTGAGTGTATTAAATACAAAAAATTCGCTTTCAGGTCAATACCTATTAAGTACTATTTTTAAAGCTAAATTGAAGGTATACAAGGACTTAATACCTAATAGTTAGTAGGTAATATATCCATAATGGGTTTCACTGTGAGCGTACGAAGTCTATCAATTCTTGCCCATGTCAAACGCATAGTCAATTGCCTGCTCAAAACCCATTTGCCTACCCTCCGCCTGCAGGCTTTGTGACTTCGCCTCTCCCAAAGCGTCAATAGCTTTTTGAATGGTAAGGTTGTATCGCTTCATCACGGTATCCAATTCAGGTATCACCGCTTCCAGCTCCTCAAACTTTTCCAAACTTGCACCATACAAGCGTAATCCTTTTTCATGTCTCCCCTGTCCGGCCACTGATATGGCCAAACTATTAAGTAGTACGTTAATTTCCAGATCACTTCCCAATTTCAGGGCATTTTTAATGGCTTCCGCATAGCGGGACTCGGCTAGTTTGAAATCTCCCTTTAGAAAAGCCACATCAGCATTTATATGGTAGGCGTCGGTGATGTCATAAATATTTCCCAATTCTATGGCCTCTCTAAGATTGCTGTCAATGTCTGCTTCTACCAATTCCGGCTTAAGCTGGCCGATGGCCACCCAGGACAGGTTATTCTTGTACCTCAGCTCCATCCAGGGATCTTTGCGGTCTCGGGCTATCTGCAAGCCCTCTTCCATGATCATTTGAGCCTCCTCCCAATCCCCATAGGCGCTTTTGAACGATCCGTACCTCCAATAAATATCCAATTTGGCCTGTTCATCTTCCAATTCCTGAATAATTTGAATTCCTTCAGTCATTTTTTGATATCCCAAATCCGGATCAATCAATATTTCAATAAATCCCAACCCACAAAGAGCGCGGGCCCGATCTACATTCCGGTCACTAGAAGCTTCCAGGGCACTGCTTAATATCTTCTGGCCAATACTGAGGTTGGCATGCATAAAGATAAATTCAGCTAACAAGCCTGCTAGTTTCAGTCTTCGAGCGGGGTTACTTTGAAAAATGCCAAGCGCTCCCTGAATATTGGGAAACTCCTGACTGAGCCAAGCATACCATTTGATACCATCCTTCATTCTTTCTTCATGCGCACGTCCGGCCTGATCCAGATAGTAGTTTGCATAACGCTGTTGAAGTTCCTCCATCTCGCCATCTTGGGCAATCTTCTCCACGCCATATTGCTTCATAACCTCCAGCAAGCGGTAACGGAAGGTCCGCTCTTTTTCCAGTGTTACAATCAAAGATTTATCCACCAGTTGAGCTAGAAGATCCAGTACCTGCAATTCAGTCAAAGGGTGGTAACCGCACACCTTTTCTGCATCGCCCAAATCGAAATCTGCAGTAAAAATCGATAGGCGATAAAACAGAATCTTTTCATCCTTTGTAAGCAGATCGTTGCTCCAATCGATGGTAGCACGTAAAGTTCGCTGATGTTGTGGTGCCGTTCTAAGGCCCCCTGAAAGTAGTCTAAACTGATCGGACAACCGGTCTATAATGGTATTGGGGTCCATGACCTTTATCCTGGAGGCGGCCATTTCGATGGCCAAGGGTATCCCCTCCAGTTTTTGGCATATGGTCGATACTGCTTGGCTGTTACTCTCATCCAGCTGGAAGTCCGGCTTGTTCAATAAAACCCTATCCCGAAACAATTGAACGGCATCAAAATCTAGGATCTCGGCTGGTTTGGCGTTGCTCTCCGGAACTGGTAAAGGAGAGATCCTATAGGTGGCTTCACCTGAGATGTTTAAGGTCTCACGGCTGGTGGTGAGTATACGCGGGTCCACGGTATTGACCACCAGGAGACTCAGAATCCGAGCACATTCTTCGATAACATGTTCGCAGTTGTCAAAAACTACCAATAGTTTTTTGTTTGATAGTTTCCTGGCAACCGTCTCTTCAATGGGTTTTCCTTTTTCGGGTTTTACGTGTAAAGTTTCAGCCAGTGCATCCGCTACCAGTTCAGGGTTGGTTACCTGTGCTAAGCCCACAAACCAAACGCCATCCGGGAAAAGGGGCATGGATTGACCTGCTACCTCCATAGATAACCTGGTTTTTCCGCATCCGCCAGGTCCCACCAGTGTGACTAGTCGATGATTCTCTAGTAGCTCTGTTAGTTGCTCTAATTCTTTTTTGCGTCCAAAGAAACGAGTAGCCGGTTTGGGAAGATTATTGGGTACATCCCTTCTTGATACCTTTCCTTTATTCAGCATCTCTTTGGCTGCGGGTATCTGCAAACCTTTATGAACCAGCGCGAAAATTTCCATGGGCTGTTGCACATTTTTAAACTCAAAATATCCCAGGGATTGGGTTTGAATTTCTTGGTGATTCTTGAGATCCATCTCTACTCGGTCCGATACCAGTACCGACCCCACCACCGCCAAGGACTCTATTCTGGAAGCAACATTGACAGCATCGCCGATCACTTCATCTTCCTTGACAATAATATCTCCCAGATGAATTCCTATCCTAACCGGCACTACCGGCTCTTGTTGAAACAGTACCTGCATTTCAGCGGCACAATTAACCGAATCTATCACGCTAGAGAAGATGCTCAAGGTACCGTCTCCATAATATTGAAGGATCTGGCCCTGGTACTTGGTGGTGGTGGCATTGAATATCTCCCGGTGCCTGGCCCTCAATTGCACGGCTTGATGCTCATCCTCTTGCATCAAGGCAGTATAGCCCTCGATATCGGTGAACATTATGGCGGCTAGTTGACGGGTCTGTGCGGGCATATAGGTATTAAAAAAGAAAGTTAGGCATATTCAGTCAGCTATTAAAGAAAGCAATGCCAATGGTAAAAGCCAAGAAAGTCCACACAGGTGATCAAAAAAACCGTTGAAGTTGCCAAGAGTTGCTAGCCAAATAGTAAATGATAGGTCAGCAACAGTCTATTGACTTGGTGGTGCTTGTGGAGCACCAACAAACTACAGGAGAAGATCTAACCATTTGGAAGCTACCTGGAAAGCTAAATCTTGCATCATTTTTACTAAATTGTAGAGATGAGCAGCCTAGCTACAATTAGAACCGTCGGTTTTTTTGGGATCACAGTTTTAGTGTGTTGCTGGATCAGTTGCCAACCTGGCAGTGACCCTGAACAGTCATCGCAGGCCTCATTACCGGAACGGGTGGATTTTAATTTCCATATCAAGCCTATCCTTTCCGATCGCTGCTTTAAATGCCATGGCCCGGATGAAAATACCCGCAAGGCAGGGCTGCGTTTTGATATCGAAGAAGCAGCACTTAGCCTATTGGATAGCGCTGATAACCGCTTTGCCATTGTTCCCGGCAAAGTAAAGAAAAGTCAGTTGATACAGCGCATATCCAGCACCGATCCTGATTACATGATGCCGCCACCAGAAGCCAACCTCCACTTGTCAGATTATGAGATCGCTCTGCTCAAGCGTTGGATCAAACAAGGTGCGGAATGGAAGCCGCACTGGTCTTTTACCCCTCCCGTAAAACCAGCTCTGCCACAGGTGAAGCTCAAGGATTGGGCAATTAACGAGATCGATTATTTTGTATTGAAGAAATTAAAGGGCACCGGTTTGGACCCTGCTAGCCCGGAAACCAAGGAAAAGCTGTTGCGAAGACTGAGTTTTGACCTTACGGGTTTACCACCCAGCCCTGTTGAACTGCGGGAGTTTATGTCAGATGATTCCCCTGAAGCATATGAGAAACAGGTAAATCGATTGCTAAGTTCTACGGCTTACGGAGAGCGCATGGCCAGTATTTGGTTAGAAGCTGCTCGCTACGCAGACTCCCATGGGTATCAGGATGATCGTCCTCGCAGTATCTGGCCCTGGCGGGACTGGGTCATTAATGCCTTTAACGAAAATCTTCCATTTAGCGACTTTATTACCTGGCAGTTGGCCGGTGACTTGCTGCCTAATGCCTCTTATGAACAAAAATTAGCTACTGCATTCAACCGCAATCATGCTATTACTCAAGAGGGTGGGGTGATTAATGAAGAGTACATTACCGAATATGTAGCCGATCGCACCAACACCACTGCTACCGCCTTTATGGGCCTCACCATGCAATGCGCACGCTGCCACGACCATAAATACGATCCCATATCACAAAAAGACTATTATCAGATGTTTGCCTTTTTCAATGGAGTTAATGAAAAAGGTCAAATTGACTACTTTGATGAGGCACCGGAACCCAATATGAAGGTTGAAGATGTTGAACTTGAAGCTACCATTCAATGGCTAGACTCCATGCGCTTAGTCAAGCAGGAGAATCTCAGGCGGCTGATGTCCAAATCACCTCCCGGTTTCGAGCAATGGTTGAATGGGGAATATCCTACACATGATTGGGAGCTCCAACTCTCCAAAGGTTTACTAGCGTATTTTAAGCTGGATCAACTGGATCAACTGGTGTCGCCTAATGAAGTTCCTCAAGGGCACCAGGGTATGGTTAATGTGAAGATTATTAGTGAGCTCATTGAGCCCAAGTTAATGAAAGGGAAGGCAGGGAAAGCTATGCAATTCGACGGCAAGAACTACCTGAGCCTGGGAGATGTGGGTGATTTTGAGGAGTCGCAAGGTTTCTCCTTTGGAGGTTGGGTGAAACCCACGATGTCAAGGAGTAAACTAACCGGTTTGCTCACCCGGCGCAACGGTGAACAGCGTCGGGGCGGGTATGAATTGGTGCTAACCCCTCAGGGTACCTTACAAGCGGCACTGGTGCATAATGAAGCTCAGGAAAAGTTGGTAGTACATACTCAAAAGACTATTCCTCTGAGATACTGGTCTCATGTATTCATGACCTATGACGGTTCAGGAACAGCATCAGGGGTGCAAATTTATATCAATGGCAAAGCTGCGCCTCTCCGGGTGAAAATCGATCAGCTCCAACGTAAAAGTATATTAAACGGTAACGATTTTTTAGTGGGTAACTGGACCCCGAGACGAGCAATCAGCGACCATTATCAAGGCTTTCAAGGGGGACTGATCGATGAGGTTCGTATATATGATAGACAACTCAGTGCCATAGAAGTAGATGCCCTGGCGGCGAACCCTGCTAACAGTAATTACCCCCAAGCACCTGCCGGCAGGCTGCCCAATTCCGAGCTACGGGAATTTTACCTGACGAATTTCGATACTCATTATCACCGGCAAAAAAAAGAGCTGGACAGCTTAAGAGGCGTATACCTGGAGGTTCCCTACGTAATGGTAATGCAGGAGATGGACACCATACGCCCCACCTATGTATTGAACCGCGGTGCCTATGATGATCCGCTGGATCAAGTGCTGGCGGGTACCCCCTCAGACATCTTGCCTTTTACCCAAGATTATCCCAGAAATCGTTTGGGGCTGGCACAATGGTTGACCCATCCTGATCACCCTTTAACGGCGCGGGTGGCAGTGAATCGTTTTTGGCAAATGTTGTTTGGCAGGGGTTTAGTAAATACTCCGGAAGATTTTGGGAATCAGGGCGACCTGCCCTCTCATCCACAATTGCTGGATTGGTTGGCGGTAACTTTTAGGGAGGATGGTTGGGATGTTAAAGCCACGGTAAAACGTATGGTGCTATCTGCCACCTATCGACAATCCGCTCAGCTGACAGAGAAACATCAACGAATGGATCCAGAAAATGTGCTGTTAGCCCGTGGACCCTACCAACGTTTAAGCGCTGAGATGTTGCGGGACCAGGCTTTAGCGGCCAGTGGGTTGTTAAATCCAAAAATAGGAGGTAAGTGGGTTAAACCCTATCAGCCACCTGGCATCTGGAAGGAATTGGCCAATCAAATCGGTGAAAATAAATATCGACCCAGTTATGGAGGGGACCTTTATCGGCGTAGTCTATATTCCTACTGGAAAAGAACCATACCCCCTCCAGTGATGCTAACTTTCGATGCTTCAGAGCGGGCCGTTTGTGTTCTCAAACGTCAAAGTACCAGCACACCGCTTCAAGCCTTGGTCCTGTTGAATGATCCCCAATTTATAGAGGCCTCCCGGGTACTGGCCCAAGATGTGTTGCGAGATAATCCGGAGCCTGCTCAATGTATATCGGAGGTCTTTGTGCGCTTGACTTCCCGCCGCCCCAATGCCCGTGAGTTGGCCAATTTATTGGAGTTATTCGAGGCTGAAAGAAGCCACTATCAGCAACAACCCCAAGCAGCTACCCGGTTGTTGTCTATAGGTTCGACGCCGCTATTCAAAGGGTTGTCCTTGCCCGAATTGGCAGCCCTGACGGTGGTAACTAATCTAGTACTAAACCTGGACGAAGCTAAAATGGAATCATAAAATGAAACCGGAAGACTTGTTGATCTATAACAAAATTGAGCATGAGGCAGCCCTCAATATAAATCGCCGTCACTTCTTATCCCAATTGGGCATGAGCATAGGCGGCGTGGCCTTGAGTACTTTGCTGCCAGGATGTAACAGTGGCAGCGGCAGCAACCCCATAGTGCCGCCAGTGGCAGGACCCACCAATGGAATTTTAGGAAACCCACACCTTGCCCCCGCCGCCAAAAGGGTGATCTACCTGTTTCAAAGTGGCAGTCCCTCACAAATGGATCTTTTCGATTACAAACCTTTGATGCAGGAACTACATGGACAGCAACTTCCGGATTCGGTCCGCCAAGGTCAGCGCCTTACCGGTATGACCTCAAATCAATCCACTTTTCCCCTGGCTTCCTCTTATTTCAATTTCAAACAGCATGGACAAAGCGGAGCTTGGGTAAGTGATCTGATGCCTTACACCGCTAAAATAGCCGATGAGCTGTGCTTTATAAAATCTATGCATACCGAGGCCATTAATCACGACCCGGCCATCACCTTTTTTCAAACCGGCTCCCAACAGCCGGGAAGGCCTAGTATTGGCTCTTGGTTGTCCTATGGACTAGGCAGCGACAACCAGAACTTGCCCAGCTTTATCGTATTACTTTCCCGGGGATTGATCCGGCCGCAGCCCATCTACTCCCGCCTATGGGGTAATGGATTCTTAGCTTCGTTGCATCAAGGAGTTCAGCTAAGATCCGGCAAGGACCCGGTATTATTTATCAATAATCCTCAGGGAGTGGGTCCTAAACAACGGCGCAATGCCTTGGATCACCTGGCTGAGTTGAATGCTATGCGGCAAGAGGACTTTGGCGATCCGGAAATTACCTCCCGTATTGCCCAATATGAAATGGCTTATCGCATGCAGACTTCCGTGCCGGAAGTAATGGATCTTTCCGATGAGCCCCAGGAGGTGTTTGATCTTTATGGCCCTGATGCCCGTCGACCGGGAACTTTTGCCGCTAATTGTTTACTGGCCCGGCGCCTGGCAGAACGGGATGTAAAATTTATTCAATTATATCATATGGGGTGGGATCACCATGTGGACTTACCAAAGGACATAATACCCCAAGCCAAAGATACCGATCAGGCCAGCGCCGCATTGGTACTGGATCTTAAAAGACGGGGGCTGCTGGAAGATACCCTGGTAGTTTGGGGCGGGGAGTTCGGCCGCACCATCTACAGTCAAGGTGAACTAACCGCCGATAATTACGGACGTGACCACCATCCTCGATGCTTTACTATATGGATGGCCGGCGGGGGTGTAAAACCCGGGATCACCTATGGCCAAACGGACGACTTTAGCTATAATATTGTGAAGGACCCCGTGCATGTTCACGACTTCCAGGCCACCATGCTCCATTTGCTGGGCATCGACCATGAGCGTTTGACCTTTAGGCATCAGGGTAGAAGGTACCGTTTGACCGATGTGCATGGGCAGGTAGTGAATGGCATATTGGCCTAAGTGCTGGAGTAAAAACTCTAAAGAGGGACAGTTGGCCCGCTTTACTTCTGGTCTTAATTTTAATTTGACCGCAATACTTAAGACAGTATTGATTATCAATACAATGCATCGCGAGCCCCTTTTAAATTTGGTGTTTTTACCTTAAATTAATTAAAACCAGTATTAACTAACCTCACCAGCTATGCCCGTTCACGATATCGGTAATGTTCGTTTTAAGAAGTTCCGGGCAGGAGACTTTATCCCTCCCTATCGTCCCGTACACACTGTAGATTGCTATCCACCCGCTCCCGGGAGTATAAAAGATCACAATCCGCCTTCTACCTATAACCCGGTAATCCTACCAGACTACCTGCAAAACGCGGAGATTAAACGTATTCAAGAAGGGGCTGCCGCCGGTGCCACCCCTGCTCCTGATTTCCCGGATATCTGGGCGGGGGCCATGCAAGGTCTTGACATCACACCGCTAAACATTGATGTAAGTAAAGTACCTGCCGCCTGGCTCCGTGTAACTCGCTGTAAAGTACATGAAATCTATTATGAGGTGGCCCATAAGGTATGGCAAATCGTAGTGGCGGCACGCCAGAGGATTACCCTGGATGGGGTGGTTTATCCTAAAGGTGATGCGGTAGGTGCCTTTCGGATTTGTGAGCCCCATGAATATCGTTTTGTGAAACGCACCGTACACAGCGAACGCTGTTGCCCGGACACTCCAGATCCAGGTGTTTCCGAGGACCAATCACAATGGTGGCCGGAGCGTCTTACCTTCACAGAATGGGGGATGTATCTAAAACCTTACCACGATCCCTGGAGATTGAGATTAGGCGCTCAATTTCAATATTGGGATCATGAATTGGATTGGGGAGAGGATTAGGATGGTAACAACGTTATCAAACCCACTCCGCCGAATCCTATTTTATTTATGAGATGGGTTATTATGGACCTGAACGCTGTCCACAACCAAGAGGCTAAGGAACCTTTATTTTTAGCCCATTATTTAAATTAAATTACAAGAATCGAGGCACAGCGCGAGGTTTGGAATTAAAACAGCGCCAACACTCGGAACTCGTTCCTTGCGCTCGCGCTGTTTTTGTGGGACCTACTGGATTACCTACGGTGATCCTTATGGGGGCACTCCACAACCAAGCCTGACTTCGTCAGTCTTAAGCCTATTTGATTGCTTCACTTGGGCAACTGTAGTTGCCGTGCTCGCTCCAAATAAAAAAGTCCTGACGAAAACGTCAGGACTTCGGTTGTGGGACCTACTGGATTCGAACCAGTGACCCCCTGCTTGTAAGGCAGGTGCTCTGAACCAACTGAGCTAAGATCCCAATTGTAGTTAGAGGTTGGGTTTGAGTTTGAGTGTGCTGATAAACCGTGATCAAACCGTTCCTTCTAAAGGAATGCAAATCTAGTAAGGAAAATGGTATCTGCAAATGATCCCATTTAAAATTTTGGGCCTTTGAATCATAGCCAATCCGTTTGAAACTGGCAGAACTTGAATATTTTCTAGTCCCTCACACCACCGCAGTATCCAAACTTATCTTAAGGCTAAAATCTCCGGAACCGTTATACGAATACACCATAACGTAATATAATCCAGGAGTGGTAGGATTTACACTCATGGATTCATCGGCACTTACGGTCCAGGCTCTTTGATCAAAGTCATTGGTGGTGGGAGGGGAATCCCGTTTAATATAAAGATCAAAATCAGCATTGTCCGGCCCGTCCAGAGATATACTGGCGCTGCCGGGCAGTACGATAGCAAAGGTTTGATCGGTTCCGGTGTCCGCCAAGTTGCCGGTGGCTTCCGCAGTAAACTGCATCTGCGGGGTTCCGTAAAGGGTCTGGACGCCGGCGATATCATCTTCGGCCAGGTTAAGACGCGAGGAGCTATAGGTGGGAAACATAATAGCGGCAGGATCATCGGAATGACCTAAACCCAATAGATGGCCAATTTCATGCAAGGCTACGGCCTGAAGATTCAGTCCGCTGGTGGCAGATGCGGTGAAGTTCTCCGCTTCATCAAAATGCATCTCACCGGCATGTATGCCACCACAAGGAGGAGGGAAAAATGCATGGGCGATCACATTACCGGGACCATCAAAAGCATCACTATCCCCATGGGCGCCGGAATGCCAGCCAATGGTAAAAGTGGGATTTTGGGAGGGAAGTACTTCTGTAAAACTCAAGGGGGAGACACTAGCCCATTCCGCAAAAGCATTACGTACCAGATCCCTGGCTTGTTGATCAGGCAGATCGGCCGAAGAATTCTCAAAGGCGTAGGTCAGGTTGTTGGTGTTGTACTGGCACCCCCTCAGCACAAAAGTACCCGACTCACCGATCTCATCAGGAAGACCACAGCGGGGTTCCATTAAGGCTTTTTTGGTTTTGGTATCCGCTTCCCCGGTACATTTAATATTATGAAAGCGCTGAAACTTCTTCACCGCAGCTTCCGTATTCTTGCAGAAATTGCCAGGGGTGTAACAATCTCCCTGCAAGTAACCGAATCGATGGAGTAATGCTTGTAAGAGTGCCACATCCTTGCCTTTAGTAGTATGTTTCCGGCCTAGTTTTTGACGGGCGTTTTTGAATTCAATGATCTTGGTCATGATTGGTTTAGCTTGGTTGAGATGTACTTAATTAATCTACGGGAGACAGGTAACCCCTTCTACATTGAAAGTCCTAGAGTCCTTAGGGTGATACTAACGGGCGGGCAGGATTTGAACAGGGGATCCAATAAACCTTTGTGAAAATTTTCCGCAGGAGCCACCCGGGGAATCCTTTGGTTAATCAAGGGTCAACTTATCTATCCCGGTCAACTCCACTTTTCGAAACTCCACCTCCGATCCCTCCGCCTGCAGGGCGATCTGCCCTTTGCTGACGGTACAGTCAAACCCATGATTGACCAGGTCGCCGTTGACCCACACTTTGATCTCACTTCCCAGGCATTCGATTGTCATGCTGTTCCACTCCCCTACAGGGTTTTCTGAACCATCGGTGAGATTCAGTACCCGCCGTTTCTTACCTTCAGTGATGCCCCACTCCGATTTAGGTCCACGACGGGATTCCATATCCGGCACCTTGATATCCTCCACAATACACCAGAAATCACCGGCATTTTCGTGCATCATTTGCACCTCCAAAGATTTGGGAAACATGCCATAGAGGGATCTGGGCGTGGACGCATGCACCAATACTCCGCAATTGCCGGGCTCACCCGCAAAGCGGTATTCTACCTGCAAGCGAAAGTTGTCATAACTTGCATCGGTGATCAAATGGCCTTGAGGAGTTCCCAAGCTGACCAACATACCCTCCCGCACTATGAAAGGGTTGCGGGCATCGGTGGTATCCATTTCAGGAACATCAATATGCCAGCCGCTGAGGTCCTGGCCATTAAAAAGGCTTTGCGGAGCTTCTTGAGGTTGGCAACTCCACAGCACTATGGTGATGAGAAAAAGGGCAATAAGAAAAAAGCAATACTTGTAGACCATGAATCAATTTAGAAAAAGTTGACCGTCCTGCCGCGATTACCACCAAATAAATCCTTTGCAACTCATTATTTACTATATTAGGCTCGTCTGAAAATAAATTCCCAAGCCAGATTCAATCTATTACTATGTCGGCATTAGTTAGTTCCCCTTATTGGCCTTTCGCAGTACTGATCGTTGGAATTGTAGCAGTGGTAGTGATGATCTCCCGATTAAGGTTCCATCCTTTTGTGGCTCTAATTCTATCAGCCATACTGGTAGGACTGATTTCCGGGGAGCTTCCGGGTATGGGCGACAAGCAGCATCTGGTGTGGGCAGTGGAACTCCCTATGGTGGAATTTGGAATTGTGGCAGGCAAGATTGCCTGGGTGATTGCGCTGGCAGCAGTAATAGGTATGGCCATGATGCAAAGCGGGGCTGCCCAGAAGATCGTTAACTGGCTGGTGACTTCTCTAGGGGAGAAACGGGCAGCTACTGCCCTTTTGATCAGCGGTTTTATATTGTCTATCCCGGTGTTCTTCGATACCGTGTTCTTCCTGCTGATCCCTCTGGCCATAACCCTGGCCAAGAAAACAGGTAAAAATTTCGTGCTGTATGTAGCCGCCATGGGTGGTGGTGCTGCCATTACCCATAGCCTGGTGCCTCCTACCCCAGGACCCTTGATCATGGCAGAAACCTTAAATATTGATCTGGGTATTACTATTATTGGCGGCCTGGCTGCTGGGTTCTTGCCGGCTATCGCCACTTTGGTCATCAGTAAGCGTATGAATGAGCGTCTGAACATCCCTCCCCGTACCGCTATTGCCACTCCCTCAGACGAAAAACCCGGTCCTTCATTGGGATGGTCCCTAATGCCGGTAGTAATTCCGATCGTACTGATCAGTTTAGCCTCAGTAACTGGGATTTTGGCGGGCAACGTACCTGGCTGGATGGCTTTCTGGGGTAATAAAAATATTGCCATGGGAGCGGGTACTGCAGTGGCACTGGTCTTGTGGCTAAAACATGGTCAGCTTTCTTCCGCTGAGTTATGGAAGGCAGTAGGCGAACCTCTTCAAATTGCCGGGATCATTATTTTAATCACCAGTGCAGGAGGTGCCTTTGGAGCTATGATCAAACACAGTGGTATAGGAACCGCTATCGAAGTGCTAACCGGAGATTTTTCTATCTCCTACATTGTTTTGGCCTGGCTGATCGCCGCTGTAATGAAGACCGCACAAGGTTCCAGCACAGTGGCCATGATCACCACCTCCAGCATTATGTTGGGCCTGATGAATACCGGTGTGGAACTGCCCTATCATCCCATATATATTCTGCTGGCTATAGGATTTGGCGCGTTATTCATTTCCTGGATGAACGACAGCGGTTTCTGGGTAGTAGCCAAGATGAGCGGCTTTACGGAGTCCGAAGCATTGAAAACCTGGACGGTGCTGTTGGCAGCCCTGTCTTTGGTCGGATTGGCACAGGTACTATTATTCTCCTGGCTATTACCGTTCTCTGGATCTTAAATCGAAGTACCCATGCGTATTGTGATATTAGGAGGTGCCGGGTTTCTTGGAAAGAAATTAGCCTTTGAATTATTGCATAGGGGCCAGATTGCCTGGAAGGGAGGCAAACCCCAGCTCATAGATAAACTAATACTATTTGATAAAATTCCCGCTGCCGGTATGCCAACGGATCCCCGCTTGGAAATTATCCAAGGGGATATAGGCCACGCCAAAACTCTCGAATCGCTATTGGAGCCCAGCCCACAACTGATCTTTCACCTGGCAGCAATAGTCAGTGGAGAGGCTGAAAAAGATTTCGACTTGGGAATGCAGGTGAACCTACAAGCTAGCCTGAATTTGTTAGAACTTTGTCGTCAAATGTCCTCCACCCCGCTGCTAGTTTTTGCCAGTAGCTGTGCTGTATATGGAGGAGCCCTAACTGAAACCATTGACGACCATAGTGCCCCCTCACCCCAAAGCTCCTATGGGACTCAAAAGGCCATGGTGGATCTGCTGATCAATGACTACAGCCGGCGTGGATTTATCGATGGCCGGGCTTTGCGCCTGCCTACTATAGCCGTTCGCCCTGGTGCTCCTAATGCTGCCACTTCTTCCTTTGTCAGTTCCATAATACGGGAGCCGCTGCAAGGAAAGACTGCAATATGCCCAGTGGCCGCCGATACCAAAGTATGGGTATTGTCACCGCAAAAAGTAACAGAGAATTTCATTCATGCAGCTGAACTGAAAGCCTCGGACTTTGGTGATTCCAGGATTGTAAATCTTCCCGGGATCACTGCCACCGTAGAGGAAATGATCAGTTGCCTGGGCGAGCTAGCTGGAAAGGAGACCATAGATTATATCCAGTGGGAACCCGATGAGTTCATCCAAAGTATCGTGCTGACTTGGCCGCCTCAGTTCAAAACGGATCGCGCCTTGGATCTGGGTTTTAGCAGCGATAGTTCGGTCTCCCAAATAATTCAATCACATATAGATGAAATGTCATGACTGAAAAAGTAGCCCTGGTAACCGGAGCAGGATCCGGAATCGGACGCAGTGTAGCCATCGCATTAGGTGCGCAAGCATATTCATTGGTACTGGCGGGCCGCCGTCAGCAAGCTCTGGAGCAAACCGCTGCCCAAATAGATGCAACCAATGCGTTATGTGTGCCTACCGACGTGCAGGATCAACAATCGGTGGAAAAGCTATTTGAGAATATCCAAAAAACTTACGGCCGGCTGGATCTGCTATTTAACAATGCCGGTGTCAACACCGGTGAGGTGCTGTTCCACGACCTCACCTATGAACAATGGCAAGAGGTAATTGATACCAACTTGAATGGTGCCTTTCTATGCGCCCATCAAGCCTTCAGGATGATGAAAGACCAAAGGCCACAAGGTGGCCGCATTATTAACAACGGTTCCATTTCAGCACAGGTCCCTCGTCCTAACTCCGCACCCTATACTGCCAGTAAGCACGCCATAACGGGCCTTACTAAATCCATAGCGTTGGACGGACGCAAGTACCACATAGCCTGTGGTCAGATTGACATAGGCAACGCCAGTTCCCATATGACCAGCAAAATGAATCAAGGAGTCCCCCAAGCCGATGGCTCCGTAGCTGTTGAACCAACCATGAATGTGGATCACGTGGCGGAGGCGGTAATTTATATGGGCAACCTTCCTCTGGAAGCTAATGTGCTAACCCTGACGGTAATGGCTACCAATATGCCCTTCGTGGGACGAGGATGAGGACCGGGTCAAGCAATTATACTATTCCCATACCCAGGGCCAATGAAATCAGTATTAGCAATACCGCTACGGTAATCTGCAAAAATCTAAGTGTCACCTTTTGTAAAAGTTGTCTACCAATTAAAGATCCGGTAATGGCGGCCAATGTAGCCACTACTACCAGAGTTAAATTGTCAATTAGTCCGGATTGAGTAAAGCGGGTAGCATAAACACTCAAACGTGTAAAATCCACAAAAGTAGAGACCACCACTGCGGTCCCGATGAAAGCCTCCTTGGATAACCCCGCCTTGATCAGAAAAGCACTTCTCAGCGCTCCCTGGTTACCAGAAAGTCCCCCGAAAAACCCGCTCAAAGCACCCCCCAGGGGAAGTTTGTCTTTACTGAATTGCAAATCTTTAAAACGTGGAATCAGATCCAGGCTAGCGAAGATGATCAGCAATACGGCGATGATCAGTTTAACCGGATATACCTCCAGAGTGGTACCGAAAGCGTGATAGGAGAATAGTGGGTCCAAATCGGAAATATTAATGAGCACCCAGGCTCCCACAAGCGCTGCCAGTACCGCGGGAATACCGAACCGCAACAATACTTGTTTGTCGGCATTCTTGCCCACTAAAAACAGTTTAAAAATATTGTTGCAAATGTGCACCACCCCGGTAAGCGCGATGGCCAGGTCGACCGGGAAGAACAGCATGAAAGTAGGGGCAAGGATGGTACCTAGTCCGAAACCTGAAAAGAAGGTTAGTATGGCCACCAGAAAGGCTACCACGGAAATGATTACATACTCCATTCAGTAATTGCACAATTAGGTTTTGCATAAATATATATAATCAGTAATAGTAAGATTGGGGGATCCCCCCACCCCTCCCCTCCTGATTTTGCTTTGGAGTGTGAATTCCGCTCAGAATAGTACTTATCTTTTTCCTCCAAACTAGTAAATAGAAGTTCCAAAAACTGGGACTACGGGATTTCTTTTGCAGAGAATGACCAAACCGTTGATTTAGTGTTGAACTGGTTATAAGTTTTTGAGTAAGACGCTATGTGATTCACCGTTACCTCAACTGCTCCCCATCTGTCTGGGGCCTTTGCGCACAATCTTTTTACTTTCCTGTCCTTTTACCACCCCTAGTTTCTGGTCCAGCCACACGATGGCCCCTGTTGGGCATCTCTGAATAGGGTCCTTGATCTGTGTTCCAGAATAATTCACCACCGGTAAGTTGTGCTCCATGGTGATCAGGTCGCCGGGTGCATCCATGGCACATTTACCACAGGCGGTGCAGGCTACCTGACAGTCTTCCAGTATATCGTCTCCGGCTTCCAGACTTTTACAGGCTACCCACAGCTGATGGCTCACCGGTTGTAGAGAAAACAGGTCCTTGGGACATACTTCCACACAATCTCCGCAAGCGGTACATTTGTCTTCATCCACTTGGGGAATGGAAAAAGCATCCATGGTGATGGCATCAAAATCGCATACCGCATCACAATCGCCGTGCCCCAGGCAACCCCAAAAACATCCCTTACCCCCACCGGAAACCAAGGCAGCAGCCTGGCAAGTAGGAATGCCTTCATACTGCGCCCGGTTCAAGGCTACATTGGTACCCCCAGCACAGGCCAAGCGCGCCACTAACTTTTCCTGAGCACCCAAAGCTACATTCAGATATTCAGCGATAGCCGCCAGCCCTTCCGGGCTACTCACTGTGCATTTGGCAGGAGGAGATTCCCCGGAAACCAAGGCTTCAGCAAATGGCCGGCAACCGGGATACCCGCAAGCTCCGCAATTGGCATGAGGCAGCATCTCTTCCACCACTTCGATACGAGGGTCCTCATACACATAAAGCTTCTTATTGGCGATGATCAGCATCACTGCCAACAACAAAGTAAGTCCCCCCAGGGTCACCAATGCTACTGCTACAGTCATCAATAAATTATCTCAGCCCATTTGTCACCCGCTACCAACTCAGCTTTGCGGCTTTCCCATTTTGCTTTGGATCCCAGAATATTGGAAAATCCTTTATCCAACATGTCTCTGATTTTTTCGTAACCCGCCACATACACGTAGGTAGCGGATTGAGATAACATTTCTACGATCTCAGCGGCTCTCTGTTCCATTGCCTTATCTAGCTCAATGGGCGCTTCCCAATGGGGCCGGGGACTGAGAGCATGAAATGCCTCAAAGGTGGCCTCATCGTAGTATTGGGTGAGATCACCATCCTTATCGTTGAGATACAGCAGTTCCAGACCGCTACGTGCTCCATAAAACAACCGGATCTTGCCCTTCCAGTCCTTAACGTCATGGTAAATGTGTTTGACAAACGCCCGGAAAGGAGCGATGCCAGTACCCATCCCAATCAGGATCAAGTTGGCGTTTTTGTCGTCCGGTACCCGGAACGGTAAATCAAAAGGCCCGGTGATGGTAATGCGGTCACCCACTTGACGGTCACAGAGGTAATTGGAACCTACGCCTTTATAGAGCTCACCGCTAAATTCATCCACATAAGAGCAGCGCTTGACTAGCATGGTGATCAAAGTCTTGCCGTTACTTTTATCGGGCAGGTCCGCAACACTGTATAAGCGATGATGGATGGTATTGCCAAACTCACCGGATACGTTTACTATCACTCCAAAACTTTGGTCCACCTGGCACTGAAATTCAGGCTGCTGTACCTCCAGCAATATCTCCCGTACCTCATCAGTTTCCGCTGGTGTCAGCCGATCTGTTTTCTTAACAGTGGCCTGGAATTGGTTTTCAATGTCATATTCTGATATATGTGCCATGACTACATAGATTATCTGTTATTTATTTCTTTTTTCTCGCAATAAGTAGAACAACCGCAATTGGCGCAGTCGCTGCGCCCGGCCAGAACGTCCTCATCGGTGATCTGATCTGAAAATGATCTCTTCCACTGGCGCTGTACCACCCACCAAAAGATCATCAACACGATCATCCCTGCCAAGCCGATTATGTACGATGTGATCATATTTTCTTCATTTATTAACTTCCTAATCCTGAAAATCCCATAAAGGTCAGCGACAGGATCCCGGCTATCAATAAGGTAAGCGCGGTACCTTTAACGGTATTGGGAACCTCAGCAAATTCCAGCTGCTCCCTCAATCCAGCGATCAGTACCAATGCCAATGTAAAGCCCACTCCGGCGCCCAGTGCATATACGAAGCTTTCTATAAATCCATAGCCTTTATTTGTTTGGAACAATGCCAGGCCCAGAATAGCGCAATTGGTGGTGATCAAGGGCAGGAAAATACCCAGTGCCCTGAACAGGGTGGGGCTGATCTTTTTAATGAACATCTCCACCAACTGTACTGTCGATGCGATAACCACAATGTAGCTGATCAACTGCAGGAAGGGCGCGTTAACCGCCACCAGCAAAGCGTGAATACCATAGGCACACATGGAGCTAATGAGCATCACAAAGGTTACAGCACCTCCCATTTTAGTGGCCGTTTCCATTTTTGCGGACACCCCTAGAAAGGGACAGATCCCCAGGAAATACGCCAGTACGAAATTGTTGATAAGGCTGGCATTTATGAATATAAACCACAATGACTCCGATTTCATGTTTTCGATCTCCTTTGGTTAACCACGTTAAATAGTAACAACCACACGGCCAGAGTAAAAAACCCTCCCGCCGGCAATATCATAACGATCCATTCCTCAAAGTTCCCCGGCAGCAACGACAACCCGAACAGTGTGCCATTCCCCAATATCTCCCGCACTGCCCCCAGGCAGAATAAGGCGAAAATAAATCCAGCGCCCATTCCTAGTGCATCCAGTATGGATTTACCCAAAGTGTTTTTGGAAGCAAAAGCCTCTGCCCGGCTCAAGATCAGACAATTTACCACGATCAAGGAAATGAAAGCGCCCAGGCTCTTGTGCAAATCCACACTAATAGCTTGAATGGCATAATCCGTGATCGTCACAAAGGTGGCAATGATCAGGATGTAACAGGCAATACGCACCTGCTTGGGAATAAAATTGCGTAGGGATGAGACCAACAGATTAGACATTAGCAATACAAAAGCAGTAGCCAACCCCATGGCAAGGGCATTTTCCGCGGTGTTGGATACCGCCAACACCGGACACATCCCCAGAACCTGTACGAACACCGGGTTATCGCGCCATAATCCCTTGATAAACTCATCGGTGGATGGGCCCTCGGCTAGTGAAGCGAGAAAGCCTTTGTTTGAATTCGATGATTGCAGATCCTTCATAGTTTCAATCTACGGTTAACTTGAAATCCTGCTGATGGGAAAATAAACGCGGCACCCAATATTGAGTACTGGCTCCCAAAATATTCCCGATGGCTCTGGAGGAAATGGTGGCTCCGGTGATACCGTCCACTTCCCAGGGCTCGGTCTTAGTGCCGTGTTTCACGGGCACCACCATATTCTTTAGTTCCTTATTGTTGTCCGTTAGGGATACATCCAGTCCACTAAAATTTGAGAGGAACTCCGGGTCTTTTTCGATCTTATCGCCTAGCCCTGGGGTTTCCTTGCTCTCCAAAACATGTAATCCAACGATGGTCTCACTCTCCGGGCTATATCCGTAAAGAATACCTAACACGTCCGCATAGCCTTGCCCGCTAGCCTCCACCGCCATTCCTAATAATGTACCCTGTTGGTCGTAACCGGCATAAACCAGGTCAGGTGACTGGTCCTCAGCATTAATTTCAACAAAACCCTGCTCCTCAACGAAGTGAAAGGCCTGGATGCTGACGGTACCCGGCAGTACTTTGAACACGGCTTTTTCCAAGGCCTCAGCCCTCAGTTGTTGTATGCGGGGCAGCGTTCCTTCAAATGTCAGCACGATCAATAGAGCACACAGCACCCCAATAGCCACCATTGCTTTTAGCATATTGAAGCTACCAGTTTGGGGTGCCTGTATGGTAGGAGTTTCCATCATGCGACCCGCTTTTGTTTTACGGTACCATATACACGTGGCATAATCAGCTTATCAATATGAGGCGACAGCGCATTACCTAATAATATGGCATACATGACGCCTTCCGGCAGTCCGCCCCAAATACGTATCACCACCACCAGAATGCCAATTACCCCTCCATATATCACCACCCCCCAGGGTGTGATGGGGGAACCCACCATGTCGGTGGCCATAAACATAGCCCCCAGCATTAAACCGCCGGAGAACAGCATGAATAATGGTGAGGGGTAAGTCTGATGGTCTATCAGATAAAGGATACCGCTGAACAGAAATACGGTGGTCAAGATGGACACCGGTATACGCCAGTTCATCATTTTTCGGGCTATCAGATAGGCTCCTCCCAGCAGTATGACCACGGCACTGGTCTCTCCAGCCGATCCACTGATAAATCCCAAAGCCAGGTCGTAGGTGGCGGTGGTCACACGGTCAAATTTGAAAGCGGCCAGTGGAGTGGCACCCGAGATCCCATCGTAAGCTGGAGACATAAACGGTGCACTAAGCACCGAATTAGTGGCGGTCGAAAAGCGATAGTCACCAAACGCCGGAAACCAAGTGGTAATAGCCACCGGAAAGGCCGCTTGCAGCACCGCACGTCCAACTAGTGCAGGGTTGAATACGTTATACCCCAGCCCGCCGAATATGAACTTACCTAAGGCGATGGCCACCACCCCTCCCAAAAATGTCATCCATAGGGGAAAGATTGGCGGCAGGGTAAGCCCCAGCAGCAAGCCGGTGATCACCGCCGACCAGTCCGATACCGTACTTTCCTTTTTTGAGATTCTACATAGCACATGTTCGGTGATTACACAGGATATCACCGCAGTCAGTAATACCAGTAAAGCATTCAGTCCGAAAACGAATACTGCAAAAAATGCTACCGGCAGCAAGGCCCACACCACATTGCGCATAATAACCTCAGTACTCAAGCCCTTGGCAATATGGGGTGAAGTGCTGATATGTAAAGTCTTACTGATCATACTAGGCAGTTTGTTCTGCGGCACGCCGTTTCCTGACTATTGATTTTGACAACCTGAAATATTGGACTAATGGAATATGAGAAGGGCATACATAAGAGCAAGCCCCGCACTCAAAACAATCCATCAAATTGTAGCTTGCTGCCATTTGATCATAAGCCTCAAATTTGGCCATTATGCCTAACCGTGAAGGGTTGAGGAACAAAGGGCATGCATCCACACAAGCACCACATTTGATGCAGGGGTAGACTTTGGCTGGCCTTTGAATATCTTGATTGGTAAATACCAGTATTCCGGATGTACCTTTGACAATGGAAATATCCAGATTGGACACTGCCACTCCCATCATGGGGCCGCCCATATACACTTCACTGAGCTCTCCGGTTATGCCTACCTGGTCCAATACGTAGCGTAAAGGCGTGCCAATAGGTATTAGGTAATTGCCTTTTTTCTTTACTCCAGGGCCTGTAATGGTAATCACACGCTCCTGAATACCCCGGCCTGTAGGCAGCAACCGGCCGATTTCCGCGGTGGTTGCTACATTGACCACCACTGCCCCCACTTCAATGGGCAATCCCCCTGAAGGTACTTCTCGGCCCAGTAACGCCGTGATCAGCATTTTCTCGGATCCCATGGGGTACTTTACCGGGACCACTTGTACTGTCAGTGGCAGATCTTTAGGTATATGTGTTTTTAGATGTTCTGCTGCATCCTGCTTGTTCCCCTCAACGCCGATGATCACGCTTTCGGCACCGGTGGCTTTCAACAAATAACGAATCCCCATAAAAATATCCGGAGCTTGCTCCAGCATCACCCGATGGTCGGTGGTGAGGAAAGGTTCGCATTCAATACCGTTAATAATCAGCACCTGGCATTGCTTGCCTTGGGGGATCTTCAATTTTACATGTGTGGGAAATGCCGCTCCACCCAAGCCAACGATGCCCGCATTCTGGATTCCCTGTAGGATATCCTCGGTACTGGCGCTATCCAGGTCAACCGGGACCCCCATTTGCACCTCTTGAGTAGAGGAAGGAAAGGCTTCTAAAAAGATACCTGTAGCCATTTTGCCGGATATGGTGGGTACATTTGCGATCTTCCTTATCACGCCCGATACCGGTGCATGTAGCGGGACTGACACATAGCCATCGGCTTGTGCCAATACTTGTCCTCGGAGCACCTCCTCTCCTTCTCTGACCACCATTCTGGAGGGATTACCAATGTGCTGGACCATAGGCAAAATGATCAGCGGTGCAAAAGGAAATTGCCGAATAGGAAGTCCGTTAGTTTCGCTCTTGTGCTCCGGCGGATGAATGCCGTGTCGAAAGGTTTTGGATGCTAAATTTAACACGGCCTAATTGTATTTTTCACCTCTGCCAATCCATTTATCAACATCCTTAGCGGAACGGTCTGCCGGCAAACCTGGGTGTATGACCCGGGCGGTACATTTTTCGGCGGCCTTTACCAGATCCTGGTAAGGTCCTGCTTTAGGATCTTTGATATAGGCTTTCTTATCCTGATTATAGGCGAAGATGCTGGGATTAAGTTTGATACACTCATCGCAAGAGGTACATTCCTCAGTCTCTAACCAAGGTGCCATATACCCATCAATTGAATCGTTAGCTTCCGCAGAGGGTGCCTGCGAGATATCCGTGGTCTGCTGCAGATCGGGCAGCGGGGCGTTTTCTTCTCCCAAAAGGTTCATTAATCCCTGGGTGATCTTGCCCACTACTTCTGCTCTTATCTTGGCTTCTATGTCTTCCTCTTCTTCAGCTTCTGTTTCAACTCCCGCCAATCCTCGCAGCAGGAACCAGAAGTCACGCCGTTCTTCACAGGATTCCACGATTTTCTTGGCCACCAGCACCCGGTTCAAGCGCTGCTTGCGGTCGACCGCCCAAATGAAGGGAAACTTGCCTTCCCTTTCATCCTGATCCATTACCAGGAAATCTGCCAGCACCACCATGTTTTCGTTCCAGGTGTCGCGTGGGGCTTGTCGAAAATGTTTTCTGAATCTGGCTTCAGTCAAAGCGAACTCTGCAAAGGTCATGGCTAGTTCCATGGATTTCTCACGGCCGTTTTCCAGGTATTTTAGCTGATAGGTGGGCCAGGTTTTATCAATATCAGGATTTCCTCCCAGATCAAAGGCTTCATCAGCTGTTACCCCCTGATCCGGATTGTACTTGAAGATAGGATAGGCCCGCGACTCCAATGCAAGCTTGGCTTGATGTACGCCTAAATCGTCGCCTACGCCATGTTCTGGTTGACAAGTAGTATAAAGATTAAACAGCGCGGGACGTTTGGCCATCAGCCCGTCGATGAAACCTTCGATCATCTGGCTGGTATTGGCCAATGTGGCCTGTAGCACATAGGTGTTGCGGTGGGCCATGGCAATCAACCCGATTTCTTTGCGGGGCTCGGGCTTGCCTTTCCATACTTTGCCATATTGAGCCATATCGGAGATTTGTCCCACAAATCCGGAGGTACAGGCCTGACCTCCGGTGTTGGAATATACCTGGGTGTCTACTACGATGACTTTTATAGGCTTTCCGGAAGCCATCATACGCGAAAGGTTTTGAAAACCGATATCGTACATAGCCCCATCCCCTCCTAAGGCCACTACAGGAGGGCACAGTAACCACTCCTGGTCACTAAACTGTTCCCAGTTGAAATAAGTTAGAAAATCATCGTGCTCGCTGGGATTGTAACTGCCCGCTAATTCCATCTCGGCTCTTCTAACGGCTTTGAACCCTTCCGCCATCTTGGCCATATGTCCCTCAAATACTCCCATGGCCATTGAAGTTGAGTCCTGGAACAAGTGATTAGCCCAGGGAAAAGGATATGGATTGTAGGGCCAGGTACTGCCCCAAACCGAAGTACAACCGGTGGCATTACACATGCCCATGGAGGCACGACCCTTACCGGTGGTCCCAGTCTGGTATTTCCATTTTAACTGCTTCAGTTTAGCCAGTAATTGGGTTACTTCTCTTAACCAATCTTGATCTATGGGCTCACCACCTTTTTCAGATTCCAGTTTGCCGGCAATACTTGAAACCGTCAGGTCCTGATCCTGCATTTCCTCTACGATCCTGGACATGGCATCAGCATCACTGACATTGACCGTGCCCATAAGTTTGAGCTGAATATGTTGTTCCAGTTTTTCCGTAAGCTCATCCAGATAGGCCATATGTTTCTTTACCCGAGGCTGCATCAATGATTCCACGGTAGCAATAAACAGATGGATCACAGATTTTTCGGAGCAACCCAAACATGCGCCATCCCCACTGGCAAAGTCCAGATAAGCATTCTTATCCAAGAGAATGGTTTCCAGCGGACCGATCTTTTCCTCCAGGTCATCGATACGGTGATACTTTTCCGGGGTATTGGGGAGATCCATCCACAGATCCCAGTCCTTGCGCAGTTGTGCCACGGAGCCGTCTGTCTGAATTATCGGGCGGAGTGCATCGTCATCACATACTTCCACGCATAGCATGCAACCTTTGCATGTATTGGGATTTATGGTAATGCTGAACAACCCTCCGCTGTTGGGCTCATCCTTTTCATGCAAATCGAAATAGGGACGGGTCAGGGCGAATTCGAAGTCACCCAGTTCTTCGCGGAACCACTCAAACTCTTGTGCCAAGTCCTGTCCGTTATCGTTTTCTTCAATGGTTTGATCAATTGCATCTTGGATCAGATTGTTTACGGTGGCTCCGTTTTGTGGTTCTTTGAATAAAGCGCGCACTTTATTTTCTAATTGTCTTACAGCCTTGGGCAATGTGGTAACCTGGTCATGACGTTTCTTTACTCGCTTCACTACGGTATCCAGCACTCCGGTAAGATCACTCACCAGACCGGGAATGGCAGTGTCGGGGCACACCGTATAGCAGTCACCACAAGCGGTACAGTTATTGGGGATCCAATCCGGGTGCTCAAAGCGGATACCCGTCATATCGCGGAAGAGCGAAGATACTGCGGGCATAACACTGAGACCGATAAAGGGATCCGTTAGGTTATCATTACCCTGACCTTTAAGGTAGAAATTTCCGGTCTGTTCCCAGAATCTATGTATATCGCTAAGCTTAGAACTGCTCTGGGGCAGGCTCTTGATCATGGATGGTATCGGTAAAGCTGCTTGTCCGTTGGTCTGCTCCGCAGACCCTTCGGTGATTACTTTTTCAGTGATCTCCTTGACCTCGTCAAAGCCTCTTTTCACCACTCGCATGTTGTCATCTACCACCCTTTGGCCTTTAGAGCCGAATTTTTTCTGCAGTTGTCCCTCAATAGCTTTCAGTAAGGCCACCTCGTCCAATCCCGCTTTTTTCATAAGCGGTGAGGCTGCAAAAAATGCCCCTTGGAAAGCAATACCCTGCATTCTTAGCTGCAATTCGGGATCGGTGGCTTCTTCTCTGGCTATTTTAAAACCATCGATATAGTGCACGTGGATGTGATTATCGATGATCAATTTTTGATAGTGTTTGGGAATGTCGGCCCATACCTCTTCCGGTTTACTCTTGTCGCTTTGAATAATAAAGCTTCCTTCTTTCTTGAGGCCCGCCAGGGCGTTGGTGTGCTTGAAAACATTCGGGTCGGGCGAGAGCACCACATCGACAAAGAAAAATTCGCAATTCATGCGAATGGGCTGAGGCGCCGCTGCCAGATAGTAAGTGGTAGGCTGGCCTTTCTTCTCCGAGCCGTATTTGGGATTGGCTTTGATATCATATCCCAGTAGGTCGAATAGCGTCATGGCCAGATTTTTACCGGTGGTTATGGCTCCCCAACCTCCCACGGAATGAAAACGCACGGTTATGGCGTCTTTGGGCATCAGATTAGGATTCTCCGAACCGCGTATGGCCAGATCTTTTATCTGGGGATAAGCTTCTTCTATAGTTTCTTGATAAGCCTTTTGTTTAGGGGTAAATGCTTGTTCCCTGATAAAATCTATAGACAAGTAAAATTGCTTTTGCTGCTTGCCCTCCGGTAACATATTTTCTATGGCCCCTATGATCCCCTCCGCTTGCAGGTCCCGACTTCCCAAGCCAAAAGAACCAGAGTATAGGGGTGGAACGTCTTTGGACTGGTAGGTTGCCAGATCGGCGTAGGCTTTGCGCTTGGGATCCCGGCCATTCTCAATACACTTGGAGATCACGGTCCTGATCTCACGTGCCAACGGCAAATCACTGGCCAACGGCTGATCCAGTCTTTCCATTACAGTTACTCCTTTCTTACCTTTTAGTAAAGGTCCCAGGAGATCTGCGGGGAATGGCCGGAACATGACCAGATCTACTACTCCTACCTTGATTTTACGGGTGCTACGCAAATAATCTGCTACTGCCTGGGCACTGGGAATCAGGCTACCTTGACCTACGATCAGGTAATCCGCATCCTCTACCCTATAGGGCATCACCCGGGCATACTGGCGACCAGTAAGTTGGTGGTATTCCTCGAAAGCACTATCCGTCAGTTCCCGGATATGGTCAAAGAAGAAAGGCCGTTGCGCAGCCACACTTTGCATATAGGAATCTTGATTTTGGACAATACCGGCCATAACGGGATTGTCAACGTCCCAAAGTTCGGGAATTCGGCGGCGCTTATCTCCGTAAATTATTCGTTGCGCTGCTGTGGGAGTGTCGATAATATCATCGGGCTTCCCCAGGAACTCTTTGATCAAATCACGTTCCGGCACCAGTAGTGACTCAATCAAATGAGTGGTTAGAAAACCGTCCTGAGCCACTACCCCAGGCGTCAAGGCCAATTCCGCTATTTTATGGGCGATGATATTGAAGTCGGCCACATGCTGGGCGTTCTTGGCAAAAAGCTGAAAAAATCCCGTGTCGTCAATAGCATGATAGTCGTCATGCCCGGCATGAACATTTAATGTCGACTTGGTCATTGCCCTGGCCCCAATATTCAATACATAGGTAAGCCTCTTACCTACCGCTGCATACAGGGATTCATGCATATAGGCAATTCCCTGACCCGACGAAAAATTGGCGGCCCGCAATCCGGTCATAGAAAGGCCAGCAGTTACCGCGGCGGCCGCATGTTCACCCTCCGGTTCGATAAATATCAAGGGCCGTCCCGATATATTTAAGTGCCCTTTGGCAGCCTCTTCCGCCCAGTATTCCCCCATTTGTGTGGAAGGAGTAATGGGATATGCGCCGGCAGCATCTGTGGACTCACGTTCGCACATTATGGCAGCGGTATTACCGTCCATGGCGGCCCGGGTCCCAGGGTATTTGATGTTATTAGATTTGGTTTCCATAGGTGTTGCTTTATGCAAGAGGCTATTATTAGTAATCAGTACTTTATGATAAGCTGGCTGCTGTTTCTCATTTTTAGGCCATAGAAGGCAAGTACGGAGAGGGTTTCCATTACGGTTACCTGCGTTGTTGGAGTAGAAGCATGGTTAGGTTTGGCCCACCATTGCTCGGGTTTGAGTAGCCAAATCGATAAACTCCTTAACGGTTTCCATGTCCATCCAAACATCCTCCGGTTCACTGGAACTGTAAAGCGGATCCAGGTTGAGTTTATTGAATCTGGGGTCAATTTCCCGGCAGCGATTCAGAAGCACATCCAGTGACATGGAAGCATGAATGTCAATCCCATGCTGCAAAAGGAAACCCGATAAATACTTGTTGACAGATTTAAAGGCGTTGCGGCATACACTATACGCCACCACGTCTTCTTCAGGTCTGGATAACTCATTCTGAGCAATTTGAAACAATTCATCAGCCTGAACTATAGCTGTTTGCGCTTTTTGGTCATACATAGGTGAAAATTTGGTTCTCTAGTAAAATTTTGCACAAAATCCTCTGTGTACATATCCAAGCTATCCATTTAGATCAATGGGATGTATAAGAATTGTCAATCACTCAGATGATCTTTATCAAAGGGGAAAAAATGGCAGACGGAGGGCTCAGCAGTAGCTGCATCAGCGCCTGTAATCGGCCTCCACAATCTGCTTAATACCCTCTCGGTAATTGGTAGGTGGCAAATTAAATCTGTTCTCAAATTTGCTGCTGTCAAAAATATAATCCCGGTCGTATTGGTAGAACATCTCCACCAGTTCCTTCATGAGGGGCATGAACAGCCCCATGGCCCCGATGAGGAATTTACTGGCTACCCGGTATTTGGGTGCTACTCCCAACTCTGCGGCAATTTGCTCTACATATTCCTTCATGGTAGGTGGATCCGCGGCCGTAGGTAGATGCCAAACCTCCCCGAATGCTTCCGGGGTGTTTCCCAACAATGCCGTGGCCTTGGCGGCATCCGGTGTATAGGTATAAGAGTGCTTTACATCCATCCTGCCCAGGCAATTGGCTTTTTTACCTTGGCTTAAGGGGTTGAACACCATCTCCGTGAGCATGCTCACATTCTTAATCCCCGGGCCGTAGAAATCCGCTGACCTGGCAATCAGAGATTCTATTTCACCTTTGTAATGAGCGTCCATTACCATCTGTGCAACCTGTGCACGGACCTTTCCTTTCTTGCTGGAGGGGTTTACAGGATTTTCCTCCGTCATATGCCCCACGCTTTGTGGGTCATACATGTAGATGTTATCGAAAAATACCAGTTTGGCCTGATGGGTCTTGCAGGCCTTAATTACATTAGTCATTAAGGGGGGCCATTTGGACTCCCAGATCTTTATATTATAAGGTAACCCCACCATCAGGTATGCTATGCTGGAGCCGTCCACAGCCTTCATTACCTCTGAGGGTTTGGTGAGGTCGGCAGACATCAGTTGGTCACCGGGATTTACTTTCTGTGGATTTCTACTGACCAATCTGATGTGGTTTGTATGTTCAATTAGTGCTTTGGCTAGCTCTCTGCCAATAGCACCCCCAGATCCTAGTATGGTTTGCATGCCTCTTTTTTTTACTTTGTTTATTATTTACCATCATCTGATGGGGCGACCAATTCATACCCCATTTGCCGATAAATATCCAAGATGTTGCCGTAGTTATGTACCTCCACGATTTTTTTATTTTCAATTTTGTAAACTCCGGTCATATGGAATTTGATCCAGGTTCCGTTAATTGCGGATCTAGCTTTTATCTCCTTAGCATCAAAAACCCAATCTCCTGTTAAGTATCCTCGATCCATGTTGACTATACCTCCACCAATTTGCTCATATGTCACTGTATCAAATAATTGTATGCTGGTTTTTAGCGACTCCAAAAGCTCATCGCTTCCTCGAGTGGGAGCTGCCAATACTGTTGGGTGGTGATCGACAATATTATCGTCCATGAGCTCGAAGGTTTACTCCAATCTCCTGCCAGCATTGCCTTTAAATAATTCGTTACGATCTGTTCGGGATCAATGGACCTCTGAGCGGCCGCTTCTATAATAGTCAGGGCAAAAATCGCTGTTAACAAGTATTTCATAAGTTACTAGTAGGTTAGTACTATAATGTAGTAAGAAGCATCAGATTTTGAAAATTGCCCTCTTGGTCATACGGAAGTTATTCCAACGGAAAGACGGAAAAATATTATATTTTGTGGCCTGATTTTGACTGTCTTTGAAAACTAGTCTGTGCATATTACTACTTTTAGGTATCCCATCCGTTTTAGCGGCACAGGCAGATAGCACCAGCCGCAAATTGACCTTTAGGGGAGATTTTCGATTCCGGGTGGAACAAGATTGGGATTCCCGCAAAGCTGATGGCAGCTATCGCGACGACCGGTTGCGTTGGCGTTACCGGGCACGCTTTGGTATGTATTACCAACACCGGTCCTGGGTTTCCATGGGACTTAGAATACGTACTGGCCAACCTGAAAAACAACAGGATCCACAACTTACCTTAGGGGACGGTTTTGGTGAATTCAGCACCTTGCCTATCACTTTTGAACATGCCTATGTGAAATTTGAGCATAAATGGATCTCCGGCTGGTTGGGGAAAAATACCTTTCCTTTTGAAAAACAAAACGAGCTGTTCTGGAGCGATAATGTTTTTCCTGATGGCATTGCCTTGAGCGGAACCTTCCATTTCCAAAATAAAATCCTGCAATCCATGAAGATAAACAGCGGTCATTTTATCATGACCGCTAGAGGCCGTTCCCTGGATACCGATAGTTATTTTCAAGGAGTGCAAATTGTGACTACCCACTTAAAGAAAAGGCTTCAGCTGTATCCTGCTATATACCATTTCAGGAGTATGCCCAACATTCCGGACGGCCATGAAACCTTCGAATTGGATTACTCTATTTTTCATGCTGGTGCCAAACTCAAATTGATTAAGAATCCTCAGCTGTTTATCGAAATAGATTATTATATAAACACCCAGAATTATAGCGCTAACGATTCCATACCACAGGCTCTTAAGGATGAAAAAAACGGTTTAGTTTTAAGTGCTAGTTTGGGCAGTATGGAGCAAAAAGGGAATTGGAAAATTCGTCTTACCTATCAACGGATGGAACGGTTTGCAGCCGTGGACATTTTAGCACAAAACGATTGGGCCCGCTGGGATTACTCCGCCCAGGGATCCCCAGATGGAAGGCTGACCAATTATCAGGGGATGGAAATAATGGCAGGGTATGCACTGGATAAACATATGGACCTGCAAATGCGATTTTTTTTGGTAGAGCAACTGGTACCCCTTGGGACGGTGAAGGAAAACGGAAGTAGAATTAGATTTGATTTCAATATAACATTTTGATCAACCCCCGAATCTATTTCGAGACCGTCGGGGGTCAGGCTATCCATTACAAGTCCTCCTGCGTGTGGTCTTCCACTGTTATCCCTCACGCGGTACCATAAATATTCCAGTCTGCAAAAGACTAAGCTAAGGGCGTACAAAAGTTGCTAATAATCAATGCCGACATTCGCTTAACCAGCCAATCACTTATATTCTTGTTGAGATGCTCAAAGTCATTACCTTCAAATACAGGCATCATTGCGTAATCATAACATAGGGTATAGGTTATCGTCTATCGCTCCCACGTTGATTTTAGGAAGAGGAAATGAAAAGACTGGAATACCACTCTCATACTGCTGATGTGCGCTTAACAATCAGCGCAGATTCTATAGCAGAACTGCTGCAGGCGGGATTGGAAGGTATGGCGGGGATACTTCAAAAGGACATTTGCCAACAAGCTCGAGAACCGGATGTGCGCCAGAAGTTAGTCATTACTTCTATGGATAGTACTAGCCTCATGATCGAATTCCTTTCGGAAGTACTCACCTTTTGTCATATCCATTCCGCGATTTTCTGTCAAATGGAAATAGGCCACTTGACCCCCAACTCTTTTGAAGGCGAGGTTCTGGGGCATACTGTGCCAACTTTCGAAGATGACATCAAAGCGGTTACTTATCACGAAGCGGACGTCACTGAAAGTAATGGCATCTTCAGCACCAATGTCATATTTGATATTTAAATCATGGTAAAGAAATCTCAACTTATTAAACATACTGACTACCTCTGGGAAATTCCCAAAGAAACACGTCCCGATATGAAGGTACCGGCTCATATCTATGCCTTGGAGCCCTTGCTGGATGCTATCATTCAAGACAAGTCCCTGGAACAACTGATCAATGTAGCTACCTTACCGGGCATCACCAAGGCTGCTATTGTAATGCCTGATGCCCATGAGGGGTATGGGTTTCCCATCGGAGGAGTAGCAGCCACTGAATGGCCAGATGGGGTAATTTCGCCGGGCGGTATAGGCTATGATATCAACTGCGGGGTACGACTGCTTAAAAGTTCGTTGACATTTGAGAAAGTCAAAGACCATCTGGACAATTTGTCCAGGGAACTTTATAAGCGTGTACCTTCTGGGGTTGGGAAAGGTGGAGTAATAGATCTTACTCCTGACCAAATGGACCAGGTGCTTACCCTAGGGGCTGCTTGGGCCGTTAACAATGGATACGGTTTGAAAAAAGACCTGGCCCACATTGAATCTCAAGGAGTTTTGAAAGACGCAGATGTCCATGAAGTTTCCGACCATGCCAAAAGACGAGGTGAGAACCAATTGGGGACCATTGGGGCCGGCAATCATTTTGTGGAGGTGGACAGGGTACAAGAGATCTTTAATGAGGAGATTGCGGAAGCTTTCGGATTGCGCAAAGGGCAAATCGTAGTTTTGATCCATACAGGCTCCCGGGGATTAGGCCACCAAATCGCCACGGATTACATTCGGATTATGGTCAATGCCATGCAGGATTATGGTATAAAGTTACCGGACCGGGAACTGGCTTGTGTACCGTTATCATCACCTGAAGGACAATCCTATTATAAGGCCATGTGTGCCGCCGCTAACTTTGCCTGGTGCAACCGTGAGGTAATCACCTGGGAGATCAGAAAGGCCTGGAAAAATATTTTTGGAGAAGCCGGTGGTGAATTGGAACTGCTTTATGATGTGGCTCATAACATGGCCAAGATAGAGATTCACCGGGTAAACGGCCAGGAGAAAAAATACATCGTACACCGTAAAGGCGCTACCAGGGCCTTCGGACCCCATGACCCCGATATACCCCAGGATTTCAGACATCTTGGTCAGCCAGTATTGATCCCGGGTAGTATGGGTACTGCTTCCTATGTGCTGGCAGGAACTGAAAAAAGCATGAAACTCACTTTTGGCTCGACCTGTCACGGGGCAGGGCGCCGGCTTTCGCGGCGGGCCGCTAAGCGTCAGATTAAGGGCCGGCAACTCCAGGACGAGTTGCGGGAGAGGGGCATTTACGTAAGAGCGGGATCCTCCAGAGGAGTAGCGGAAGAAGCTCCAGCTGCCTATAAAGATGTAAACACTGTGGTACAGACCGTTCATTTGGCAGAGATCGCCACCAAAGTAGCCAAGCTAAATCCTTTGGCAGTGGTGAAAGGTTAAAGCTACCTTACCAAGTAAGCCACAAGGTATTGTAAAAGTATCATTACCTTGATCCATTTCACTAAACCTTGGGTTTGGCCGTATTTTGAGTTCAACTCAATCAATTTAAACTCCGCCTCCAGCTTTTTATTTTCCCTGCTATTAACTAGAAATAAGGAGCTTTCCCCACTGTTGAACTTAATTCTCTCTCCCTCGAGCAGTCTTTCATAAAAAAAAACGACCTGCTGTCATTTCGGGTGTAAACATGGGGCTGACTCACTGGAAGTTGCAAATCACTCTTTCTGTGTAGGAGATCCAAAACAGCTTGCTTTATTCTAGATCAATTTCAAAAGCTCACAAATGAACATATATACACTTTTTCCACTATGCTGGATCATGTTATTTTCAGGGAAAGGCTTAGCCCAGGGCCCACTATTACCTTCGAAACCCAATCGGAAAATTATCGCTGTCAAGATCGATTCTATTGCTCAGTCCTTTTTAGAGGGTGGCAAAGTAAACGGCATTTCAATAGCAGTACTACAGAATGAGGAGGTTCTATATAACAAAACAGTTGGTCATGCCGACCTGGCTAAAACACAACCACTAAGCAACCAGCACTACTTCCTGATGGCCTCCATCTCCAAACTCGTTGGAGCCACCGTGGTGATGAAGCTGGTGGAAGAAGGCAAATTATCATTGGAACAAACCCTCAGCGATCTACTACCTGACTTTCCTAGAACCGACCAGGCACAAAAAATTAAACTAAGCCACATGCTTTCCCACACTTCGGGACTGCAAGACTATGCCTCGGTTATCGATAGCGCTTATATCAAGACCCGCCAAGATCCAACTGTGGAAGACCTATACAATTTTTGGACCGACCATGAGCTGACCTTCGAACCCGGAAGTAACTTCGCTTATTCTAATTCCGGCTTCTGGTTAATGGGTAGGATCGTGGAAAGGGTCACTGGTCATGATTTTCAGGAAGAGGTAGATCGTATTATCAATCGGCCGGCCAGGGTCGACCTTAAGTTAATTTCCCTGAGAAACTCCCACGAACTAATGGCCCCTTATTATGAACTGCAAGAAGACAAATTTCAGCATATCCCCCACTGGACCTGGATCAAGGGAGATGGTGGGCTAACCGCTACTTCCTTGGATCTGGCCCGCTTTGCTTTTAAATGGGCTGACGAAAGCATCATTTCTAAGGAATCCTTGGAGAAAATGTGCAGGCCCACTCCCCTGGGAAACGGCATGACCTCCGGGTATGGGTTGGGGGTGAGAACTGGCAATTTGGAGGGAGAACCAGTAATCGGCCATACCGGCGGTAATAAATCTTTCAAGGCGGTAATGCAATATTATCCCCAAAGAAATATGAGCGTAGTGGTGATGGTTAATACTGACAATACCACTTCTGACGCTTTTTACATCGCTGGTTTTGTAGCTCTGGCTGCCCTGGAAAAGAAGGTACCGGAGCTGAAAGAGAGCACTGAGGCAATTCAGTCCAATTATGAGGGTGAATATGCCCGCTTCCAGTACGGCAGTAGCCGGGCTTCACATACCCTATACCTCCATAACAATGGCCGCCTTTATCGCAAAAGCACCGGTAGCAAATCCGAAGGTCAGCATTTATACCATTTAGGTGGGCCTGTCTTTGCCCCGGAATCATTCCCCATGGATCGCATTATCTTCGAAACCAATATCAATGGCAATGTTCTGGGTTTTAGGGAATACTATAATGGATTTTTCTTTAGGGCGCCCCTAAAAGTAAAATCCAAGACCACGAGCACCAAATGATAATGAATTACTACCACTAATTGTATTATTGCTCTGGGGACAATTGATCATTGTTGAAACTGGGACCCCCCCACCCCCCTCCTCTTGTTCTTTCGGAAAATTGACAATTTCAGACCTGAATTTTCCTATCAAGTTATGGCCGTAGCGTATCAAAAAATGTATTGGTAATAAGAAATTTGCTTTTGCTTTATTTCAGCTATTACTTCAGAACCAATCTCTATTATCTTCCCAGTGTCTAGGTCTAAACTTAAACACAATATAGTGGACTGGAGTGTCAGATATTGGGATTGCTCAGAGAAGTTTACCAGTAAACTTAGAGATAATCAAGCTTAGCGGTAGCGTCTTTGGCTCTCGAGGATAGGCACGTCATTAGCGCTCATATCCCTTCGCCTCATCAAACCCTCTTCATCAAATTCCCAATGTTCATTGCCATGGGTACGGTACCATTGACCGGTTTGAGCGTCCTGCCATTCGTATTCGAACCGTACAGAGATTCTATTGTCTGTGAAAGCCCATAGTTCTTTCATAAGCCGATAGTGTAATTCTTTGTGCCATTTTCGCTTTAGGAACTCTTTTATGGCATCTCGTCCCTGGAAAAATTCATCGCGGTTGCGCCAATGTGAATCCTCCGAATAGGCCATGGCCACTCTTTCGGGATCCCTGGAATTCCAGGCATCTTCGGCCAATTGTACTTTGGCCATTGCTGTTTGGAAGGTAAACGGAGGTGTTAATTTTGCTTTCATGATCTTGTTTTCTTTTTTCCCGATCAACGGACAATCAGTTCTACAATCTCTGAGGCTTCTGCCAAAATAGTGATTAAAGCCAGGGCTGCGGTGATCAGGCCCAGGTAAAGAGTTCGCTGCTTGTTGAACGTGGTTTCCATTACTTCTAGGGAGTATGAGGCCTGCCATAACAAATGGCAGGCCTGTTGCTTTATTTGTTTAATCGAGTTTCTGCGAAATAATCCACCAGGTCTTGGGTCTTGTAAACATGACTGGAGATCATTCTATAATTGGTTTGGGCAGCTTGATTGCCATCTAAGCCCGGCAGTATGGCCGAGGCGGTAGCATCTCCTACCACGGCTACTTCAAATCCGTCTTCGATCAACTCTCTCATATGAGCTTCCACACAAAGATTCCCCGACATGCCCGCAAGTATGATCTTGTCAATACCCTGCTTGCGCAATTGCAGTGATAAGTCGTTTTGCTCCGGGCCAAAGACCTTGTGCGGCCCTACTACGGTCACGTAGTCTTTGTCAATGTACTTTTTGTAGCGCTCCAGCCAGTCCGCACCGGAACCTTCAAATCCTTTGGTGGATAATTGATCCCCACGGTCAAACATGGAAATATTGTGCATCAACTTCTCCAATGCTCCTTCGAATTTCCAACCGTGATCATGCTGGTAGTAGTAATGTGGAGATATGAAGACCGGTATGCCGTTCTTCTCGGCTACTTGAAAGAGCGTCTCTAAGTTCTGGACCGTGTTGTTAGCCTCTACACTTTGTCCCACTGCACCCCAGGCTACTCCCTCAGGGCTAAGAAAATCATTCTGGGGATCGGTAATGACAAAAGCAGTACGATCATCGATTTGTAAACCAGGATCGGGAAGTTGTGCTTGAACGGTAATAGTGGCGGCCAGTCCCAATAGGGTAAGCCATAATTTTTTAAGTTGCGTTTTCATCTTATTCATGATTTAATGGTTATATCTGGTCAAAGGGAGCTTATTCTATTCCTGCAATGCTGTAATTGAATTTCATATGCTACAGTTTTTGGCTTTGACATTTGACAATTGGTATACAACCCTTGTGCCAATTAGAAAATCGTGTGATATCTACTTGTTTATCAAGTATTTATAACCAATGATGCCTAGATACGGATATGATCGGAATGTCGAAAAAATGGCATTATGCCAAAATATTGGCAATAGATGTTAAGGTCTTTGGATGTTTAAATTTTTCATGCGCGCTTCCAGGGTGGTGCGCTTCATTCCCAGTAATTGTGCTGCCCCCTTAGGGCCGCTCACCCGCCAGTGAGTTGCCTCCAGAGCTTTGAGTATATGTGCCCGTTCGTTTTCTTCTAAGGTTACTATCCGTTGCTCCGACGATTTATTAACCCGGGATTTCGGCAAGGCATTTCCAAGATTGAGCGTATTCCCGCTGGAGGTAATTATGGCCCGCTCCATGATATTTTCCAGCTCCCGTACGTTTCCCGGCCATTGGTAGGACTGTAGCTCCGATATTGCTTTTTGCGGTATATTGTGGATGTTCTTGCCAAATCGCGCCGTGTATTTTAGAAGAAAATGTTGCACCAGTAACGGAATGTCTTCCATGCGCTCCCTTAGGGGAGGAAGTACCACAGGGAATACGTTAAGCCGATAATAAAGATCTTCACGAAATTTCCCCTCCTCAATGGCCTTTTCCAGGGGTCGATTGGTAGCTGCAATTACTCTTACATCCACCTTTATGGTTTTGGGATTTCCCAAACGCTCAAACTCACCTTCCTGCAACACCCTCAGCAGCTTGGGTTGCAACTCCACGGGAAGTTCCGCTATCTCATCCAAAAAGATGGTACCGCCATCAGACAATTCGAAGCGGCCGATCTTTTGAGTTAGGGCCCCGGTAAAGGCTCCCTTTTCATGTCCAAACAGTTCACTTTCAATCAGAGTTGCCGGCAAGGCGGCGCAATTGACCTTCACCAAAGCGCGTTCGTGGCGCTGGCTAAGATTATGCAGAGCCCGGGCCACCAATTCTTTTCCGGTTCCCGATTCGCCGAGTATCAGTACAGTGGCATCGGTTTGGGCAACCTGCTCTACCTGCTTCAGAGCCTTTCTGAATTTGGCGCTTTGGCTGATGATCTCCTCGAAATTGTGGTTGAGTTTGATCTCCTGCTGCAAGTACTCATTCTCCTGCTCCAGTCGGCCTTTGAGTGATTCTACTTCTGCCAGGGCGGCTTTTAATTGGGTATTCGCTTTTTTAAGATCTTGTTCGGATTTTTTCAGGCGGGTTATATCCCTGAATACCACTACCGCACCCTTTAAATTACCTTGGCTGTCATGAATGGGTGTGCTGACATATTCCACCGGGAAACTGGATCCGTCCTTCCTCCAGAAGACCTCATCATCAACATAGTGAACCTGGCCGTCCTTAAAGGCCGCATAAATAGGACAGCTTTTGACTGGGTAACTGGAGCCATCCGGCTTGGTGTGATGAATAATATCATGTTGGGATCTTCCGATCAGTTCGGATAATTCCCAACCCACCATTTGGGCAGCTGCCTTATTAACAAAGGTGGTATGTCCTTCACAATCCAAACCGTATATGCCCTCCCCGGCCGCCTGCAGGATCAACTCCTGATGCTGCTGAAGTTGCTGCAGTTCACTTTTTATCTTTTCAAGTTGCGCCTGTTCAGACTTATTCACCCCGGTAGTTTTGCAGAATTAATATATTCAATTTAGCATAAATATTAACGGATAAGCCAAACACGCCCAAGAGGTTCCTGTCGACTGACATAAATCAGACATTTATTTGACGCCCTTCAGCACATCCTTAAATGAACTTGGTTATTTTTTTGGTACTTACGGATGACCACAATTAAATGAAAGAATTATGTATCGTGCAGTAATTAATGAAATGGTAAGGTATAGCAAAACTTCAGATAAGGAGCCCTGTGTAAGCATTCTATTACCTTTGCAACAAACTCTGCCCCAAAGGAATAAGAATCCCCTGTCGCTGAAAGGCGCTCTCAATGAGGCGAAAGAGCAATTAAAAAAATACCCTTTATCTGAAACTCGGGTTATTACTAAAGAACTGGACCGATTAGTCAAGGAAATTGATTTTAAGAAAACCGACCAGGCACTGGGTATCTTTGTTGGTAAGAACTACAGCAGACTGATAGACTTTTCTTTTCAAATTACTCGAAAAGTAGTAGTAGACGATTCTTTCGAAACCCGCGATCTTACCTATGGCAGTCAATATTTAACGGATTATTGGATTCTGACCTTAAACCCCAAGGCTGTGCGCCTATTTAAGGCCCAAGGCCACTCCTTGCATGAAATTCAAGAGGATCCCTTTCCAATTGAATATCAAGAGCAATATCAGTATCCGGATCGCCAAAAACCCGGGATTAGCGGCGATTATCAAAGCGAGGAATCTCAAATCAAGGATGAACGACGCCTACAGTTTCTTCGCCACATTAATAAATCAGTATCGCCCTATTTCAAGCAAGACCCCCATCCTATAATATTAATGGGAATAAAAGATTTACAGGTTCTATTTGCGAAGATCTTTGATTACGATGCACAGGTAGTAAAAAGAATATATGGCGATTTCAAAAACTGGTCTGTTCAAAAAATAGCCAAAGCAACTTGGGAGCAAATCGAGGCTCATCTATACGAAAGTACAGATCAGCTACTGGATGAAATCCGGGAATCAAAAGGGAAACGTGCCTATTTGTATGGAATTGAGGCCGTTTGGAGAGTAGCCCAGGAAGGCCGGGGTGATAAACTTATTGTGGAGAAGGATTATCAGGTGCCCGCCTATACCGACCCACAAACTGGCAAACTGTATTTTAATCTTACAGATACCGCCGGCCTTGTCAAGAAAGTGGACGCAGTCGATGACGTTATTGAGTTGATTCGTGAAAAGCATGGGGAAATCGTCTTTCTGGAGAATGGCAAACTGCAAGAATATGAACATATCGCTGTAAAAACCAGGTACTAGGTACTCCTAACGGATAGTGTTAACCTTCGCCTAAAATGGAAAAATATCACCTCCTCCATTGGTTCGCCTCCTTAAGCCCCCTGCTGCAGGCTTTATTAGCTACCTTGTTTACTTGGCTGGTTACGGCTTTGGGAGCATCCGTTGTATTTTTTTTTAAAGATGTTAACCGAAGGGTCCTGGATGGTATGATGGGATTCGCGGCAGGGGTGATGATTGCCGCTAGTTTCTGGTCACTCCTGGCCCCTGCTATTGAAATATCCGAACAACTTCACCTAACCTCCTGGGTTCCTGCAGCTACTGGATTTATGGCGGGTGGTTTGTTCATTCTGGCTATTGATAAGGTGTTGCCGCACCTGCACATAGGTTTTCCCCGAAAGGAAGCGGAGGGGATTTCTACCAGCTGGCATCGCAGTATTTTGTTGGTCTTGGCCATAACCTTGCATAATATTCCAGAAGGGCTGGCCATTGGTGTGGCCTTCGGAGCTTTGGCCAGCGGTCATGGGGCTGCTACTCTATCGGGTGCCCTGGTGTTGGCTTTTGGAATAGGCATCCAGAATTTCCCGGAGGGAGTTGCGGTGGCCGCACCCTTACGCAGAGAGGGATTTTCAAGATTAAAGAGCTTTTGGTATGGTCAAATCTCCGGGATAGTAGAACCCATAGCGGGAGTGCTGGGTGCTGCGGCTGTAATGACTATGCAACCACTGCTTCCCTATGCGCTTTCATTCGCAGCCGGTGCCATGATTTTTGTGGTAGTAGAAGAACTAATACCGGAGTCACAGTTGGATAAGAATACGGACACCGCTACCATTTGTGCTCTATTGGGTTTTACAATCATGATGATTTTAGACGTAGCCCTTGGTTAAAAGATCCTTACATCTTCTCGATCTTCATCCTTAAGATTTCCTCTACGATATCCTCTACAGTGACAATACCTTTAAATTTATGATCTTTACCGACCACCAAAGCCATCTGTTTTTTAAGGTATATCAACTGATTAAGAAGCTCATCCAGTTGGAGCATGCCATTGATAGTCACTAAGTCTTTATTGGTGGCGAAATCACGTACTTTCTTGCCTAATGGAGAAGCAGCCCCCAAAAGCCGTATTGTAAATAAGATCCCTACTACTTGGTCCGGAGAATTTTTATAAACGGGAATTCGACTAAAACCTTTAGACTTTATCTCTGATAATAATTTACCGCTGATTTTCTGATCTACCTCCAGACAAAAAACTTTGGGGACAGGGATCATGATATCATAGGCGATCTTATCAGAAAAAGACAATGCTCCCAGCACAATACGTTCTTCGTCTTGATCAATGATATTGCCCTCGGCATCTTCGTGATATCTGATAATTTCCTTGATTTCCCTTTTACTCCATATTGTGGGAAGCTCATGCCCTAACATCTTGTCCAGAACCCAGGCAATAGGGGCACTAACTGGATAAAAAATTACCATTGCTATGTGCACCAACCAAGCCAGATCAGAACCGATCCTCAAAGCATATCTGGGAAATATTGCTTGAGGCAAAATTTCACCTATGATAAAGATCAGGGCCGTGGCTATTAAACCAGCGATCACACCATTGATAATACTACCCAGGAAAATGGCCATAGACGTGTAGGACGCCACATTACCCAACAATAAAGTACACAGTAATAAGTTTCCTTTTTTTCTGAGCGCATAAACTTTTTTAGCACGGGCATCACCCATGTTCACTTTCCGTTGCAAAGCGCTCAGGTCAAGTCTGAAAAGCGCCAACGTTAATCCGGCAAAAATCCCTGCTAATACCACCAGCCCTACCACCATCACTATGTTCCAAACTGTCTCCATTTATCTTGTCCATATATTAATCAACTGCTTTTGAATTTAAGCAGTTAAGCCCTGTCATATCAATGACCTATATCATTTCTTTAGGGATATCCATCAAGGCAATAAAGTTAGTATTAGCGCCACAATGGTATTAAAGAATCATGTAATATAGTGATGGGCATCACCGCGGCTTCTCAATTGCATGGCTATCTTATAATGCATTAGTAAATAACCAGAATCATGGAAATTAAAACCGATAAGCTGTTATGGAAAAAGTCCATTCTGAAATCTGCTAAAGAAAAGCAACAAGCTATTATCAATGACTTCAGATTGAGAATTGAAAATATTTTAAAGGCAGAAAAGGGAATTAGTGAGGAAGGTATGGACCTTAACCGTCAAGCTCATGATGACGTGGGGAAATTAGAGGTGAATTTGCTGGCGGACCAATTGAATTTTGCGGTTGAGGAAATGGATCTTTTAAACAAGATCAGCGTAGAACTACCTCTGCATAACCAAGCCCAATTTGGTTCCGTAGTAGTAACCAATCATGAAAATGTCCTATTTGTGTCCGTTAGCCTGGAAGAATTTAAGGTGGACGGAAAAGAGGTCTTTGGTATATCCACTAAGGCACCAATCTATCAGGACCTTAAGGGTAAGACTACTGGTGATAGCTTCCGCAATCAGACTATAACGGACTTGTTCTAGTCTGTTTATTAAAAATCTCGCGGAACAAAGATTACCCACACTTGACCATATGACTGTATTGTCTTGCTGAGGACTCCGCTTCCTTCATTGAACGGATGTATGCAACTTATACTAAAATACTGTCACTATTATAATGGTGGTCGGCGTTGAACCATGCCTAGGGCCCTCCTTTACCAGGACTATTCGATTCCACTGGTTGTGATCGAAATAGTCTTCAAATGGAATCCTCATCCAGCTAAATTCCGTACATCCAGATATAGGCCATCTTTTAATCATGACTAAAAGATTGGCAACTGAAGTTCTATTGATGACCCCTACTGGAACATATATTAAACTTGCGCCTCCCCTGGTTGCTGAACCCCTGGATTTGGGATATGATGATCAGGTACTGGACTTAATGTCCAAACACTTTTACGAACTTGGTGATATTTACCGGGTTTACAGCCCTTCAAGACGAAGATATACTTATGTTCTATCCCATCCCGACTACGTAAAGTATGTTTTACAGACCAATAATAAGAACTATATCAAAGGAGAGGGCATCGACCGGGTCAAGATCTTGTTGGGCAATGGTATCATGGTAAGTGAAGGTGATTTCTGGCGACAGCAACGACGCTTGATCCAACCGGCGTTTCACCGGCAAGTGATAGCAGGATTGAAAGATCTGATCGTGGAGTCTAACCTACAGATGATCGAGGAATGGAGAGAGAAGACCAACAGCGGTTATCCTTTGAACATTAACGATGAGATGAGCAAGGTAACCCTACATATTGTGCTGAATGCTATATTTAGCGAAGACCTGTCAACGCTCAATTCCCTGAAAGGGAATAACCCATTCGATCTGCTCACCAAGGAAACGGAGCGCAATCTGCAGTTTGCCATGAAATTCCGTTCCTTGGGCCCAGTCATACAGCAGATAGTGGACCAACGGCGCACTCAGGGTAGAGTCTGTCATGATTTCCTGTCCATGCTAATGGAATCCCGTGACAAGGAAACTGGTCAACCCATGCCGGACAAGCAGCTGCTGGATGAGGTAATGACCCTGGTAATAGCCGGTCATGAGACCACTGCCAGTGCTCTGGTGTGGACCTGGTATTTGCTCACTCAATATCCAGGGGTCGAGCAACGATTATATCGGGAAGTTAAACAAGTGCTAGGCCCTAGTGAACCCTCCTTTGAACAACTGGAAAGGTTGACCTACACCAAGCAAGTAATTCAAGAAGCTTTACGGTTATATCCGCCGGGCTGGTTACTAACCCGTATCAATAAGGAAGATGATCAAATTGGCCCCTTTTTCATTCCTAAAGGTTCGGACATCTACATCAGCCCTTATCTGGTACACCGAAATGCCAAATTTTGGTCACAACCGGATCAATTTGTCCCGGATCGCTTTGATCCTGAAGTAACTGAAGTACGACCACGTTTTGCCTACTTTCCATTTGGCGCTGGTCCCCGACAATGTATTGGCGATCATTTTGCCATGGTGGAAATGCAGTTCCATATCTCCATGGTAATGGCGCAAGTCAAATTCAGCCTGGTAAAAGGAGATCCCGTAAAGGTCGAACCTCAGATAAACTTAAGGTCCAGGTATCCCATTTTTCTAAAAGCTCATTGGAGGTAGTTTAAGCTTGGTCTGATCTATCACTGGATTTCACTTTTACTGAGTACATCGAAAAGTTATCGGAGGTTTTTCCTACAGCATTTTTGTATATCAGAGAACGTATGTCGTCAGGTGAATGATCACTGGTAAACCATCTAGCCATATCGGACATGTTCATATTTTCCAGGATTCCGTCTGAACATAAAAAAAAGTAGTCATCTACTAAGATCTCATCGATAACATGTTCATCAATACGCGTTTCACGAGTGCCGCTTATGGCCCTGGTGATCATGTTTCTTTGGGGATGGACGGCAGCTTCGGTCTCCGTGATCTCGCCCATATCCAATAGACTTTGAACTAAGGAATGGTCCCTGGTTTGAAATAATATGCTGCCATCGCGAATGTGATACACCCGGCTATCGCCTATCCAGGCGATCATGGCTTTGCCTAGATCTTCGCGTAGGTAAAGTAAGGCTAGCGTGGTCGCCATACCCTGGCATTCGGGATAGTGGTTCAGGTGGTCCTGGAGTTTCTGTTCAACAAAGCGCAGGGCTCCTGACATCCAACTAGGATCATTCCACTGGTATGGATGCTCGGAAATAAAATGGGCCATATATTTGCAAACCAGCTTGGAGGCTACTTCACCCTTATGCTGACCACCCACTCCGTCACACACCAGAAACAGTCGATCACGTTTCGAAGGGGATGTCGGAAAGACCGAATCTTCATTATTGGCCCGCCCCCCCTGCTCATTCAAAAACTGCGGTTGATATAATTCCATTATCGTGTGACCAACAAGCCGTAATGGGCGGCGGTGTAGCCGGATTTGAACTGATAGACGGATATCTCGATCTTGTACTCTTCCGTTTTACCGGGGGTCAAGGTCAGTACCGCAAAGCTGTCTTCTTTCCGGTCTTTATCTACTAAAACCCATTGGCTGTTTTCATAGCGATACAAACTAATATCCAGGTCCTGAACGCGATAATCCCCGAAGGCGATCAGATCATATCTAACCCCCTTATGCAAGGTTCTCCAGGAGAGTTTTTTATTGTTAGTCATAATATCGAATTCCATGCGCACGATCTCCAGTTTCTCCTGTTCCAGATTCTTGATTATGGGGTCAGCCTTCATTAGGATGGGTTTCATGGAAGTACCCTGAGCATTGTCGTATTGGGAATAATCGGTCTGGGCCCAAAGCTGTTGAGCGCAACAAAGGATAACTATAATTAATAGTCTCATAGATTTGAAGTTCACAGTAAGGTATTGAGATCACTACAGGCTTTCTGATTATTGTTCTGGCAGGACAGATTCAACCAGTATCGCGCTTTACTTTTGTTCTTGGGAGTACCAATTCCTTTATAGTGACAAAGTCCCAATCTCCTCTGAGCTTCGGCGTCCCCGTTATCTGCGCCTTTTTGATACCAGTTGAAAGCCAAATAATTGCTCCCTTGATATTCGTAGATTTTCCCAAGCTCCAATTGCGAAACGGCATGCCCTTTCGCAGCGGCTTTCAAATAATTAGTCTTGGCTTTTTCATATTCATGTCTGCTGTGGTATATATGACCTACCATATATTGGGAATAAGTCAGATCCTGTTCGGCGGCTAACAAGTAAAGGGTCAATGCTTTATCAAGCTCCTTGTTTTTGAAATGTATTCCGGCAAGTCCTTGATGCCCGTAGGCTGACCCTTGGTCCGACGATTTTTGATACCAGTATACCGCACTATCCGTATTTACGTTTCTCCCTCTACCATTTTCATAACCGTCCCCGGTATAGTACTGACCCAGGCTATTGCCTTGCAAAGCTGACCAGTGATACCAATGAAACGAACTGTCATAATTCTGTGGCCTTCCCGTGCCGTTAAAAAACTTGTGCCCCAGGTAAACCGCAGCGGTAGTATGTCCCCAAATTGCGGCCTTTTCGTACCAGTTTGCAGAGCTGTCCTGATTTAAGAATCCGGTAGACTGGTCCCCATAAATCTGAGCAAGATTATAAGCACCATATTGATCGTTTCTTAGAGCGGCCTTCAGAAACCAGTCTCTGGCATTGCTATAGTTCTTCTTGAGTTTGTAAATGAGTCCAGCGGAGTTCATTGACCGCACATTACTGCCTTCTGCGGCATCCCGGTACCATATTAAGGCTTCGTCGTAGTCAACATCCACACCTCTACCATAGTGATAGATTACTCCCACCATATGTTTCGCTTCAATGTTGCCAAGATCAGCAGCGGCTTGGTAATTCTTAAGAGCTTGACCATAATCCAACTGCAAACTATCACATCCGCTATAATACAAACTACCTAGTCCCAAATACCCCCGGTCATGATTGATTTGAGTCCCTTGGTTATACCAATAGATGGCTTGTTCGCAATCTTTCTCTGTACCATGTCCCATTCGATAGCGATAGGCCAGGTTAGCCATAGCGGCCGGATGCCCACTTTCCGCAGCCCTCTTGGTGATATCGTAGGAAAGCTCCCAATCCTGATCGACTACATATCCGTAATAATAAAGGATTCCTAATAGATTCTGGGCTTCAGGATCGTTCTCATCAGATAGCTCTTGAATATGGTCTATTGCATCCTCAAAATACTCCAGTGCTTTAAGTGTATCGATTGGGGTATCCAATCCAGAAAGGTGAAGCCATCCATATTGAAAGGCTGCCATTTGGTAATCTTGGGCTATGGCCTGATCGGCAAACAGTTGGGCTTTGTCGTAGTTTATATCTGTGCCATTACCCATTTCATTCATTAAAGACAAGTAGTAGTAAGCCCTTCCACTTGAATACTCCGAGGCTTTGAGATAAATCTCATAGGCCTCCTTAAATTCACCTGACAAATAGTGCGCTTCAGCTGAATTTAACAGATCCTGAACCTTGGCATGACGGTACCAGCTAAAGCCCCCAATACCCGCCGCCAAGATAATTACTAGGCTAAGCATCACTGTCCATATCAGTTTTCCGGATTTTTTGGATGTTGGAGCCGGCTTGTCGGAATGCCCTTCCCGGGACCGGCCAGAACCTGTGGTCATTACTTGGGTGCCGCCAATATCCTGCTGGACCCCGGATGACTGGGCCATGGTCATGGTGCGCTCCGGTTCCAGATGCATCAGCAACTCCTGGGCACTGGCTGCCCGGTCTACCGCCTTTTTCTGCAGGCATGCCTTTATAAGTCCTTTAAAATTGTCAGGGATTTTACTTATATCAGGCGCCTTCTCCACAATTTCATCTCTGATCAACTCATAGTCTTTCTGGCCATGACCAAAAGGAAGCTCACCGGTGAGCATGCGATACAGGATCACCCCAATAGCCCAAAGATCGGTACGCTCACTGACAGCCTCCTGCAACCCAAACTTCTTCTTGAAGAACTGTTCAGGAGCCATGTAATGTGGTGTGCCAACTCCTTCCGTGAAAGATTGCTCAATGGTCTTTTCCCCCAATATATCCCGGCTAATACCAAAATCAGTTACCTTAGGCACCAGTCTTCCATTGCGGTCTTTGGTAAAGAGGATGTTGCCTGGTTTTAGATCACGATGAATGATACCCTGATCGTGCAAATAAGCCATAGCTTCAATTACGCCCCGGACGATCCTTAGGGTTTCCTCGGGAGTAATTGATTTTTGCATCAACTCGCTCAATGTGCCTTCTCCCGCATACTCCATGATCAAAATGGGATAGTTGGAGGTCCTGCCTACATGATCTTGATGTTGTAAATACTCCAAGCCATAGTAGGAAACAATATTGGTATGGGATAGACCGTCTATGCGGGCAAACTCCTGCTCCAGACTATATTTCTTTTGTCCGGTACTACCCCCTGTGCCGCGTGAAACGGCTTCCTTGTAAATCTTAAGGGCTACCCAGCGATTGGCAGCATGTAGATCTCTGGCCTTGAATACCTCCGCAAATCCTCCCTCCGCCACTAAATCCTTCTCCGGGTCCCATTCGTAATGAGATAACTTCATGTTTAATTTAGTTTCTGGTGATTGAATAATTAAAATATTTAAATACCCTGGGAATAAAAAGCGGCTGCTCTTAAATAGAGTGTACTTTTTCGCCGGGCAACCCATTAGATTATCCATAATACATTTGGCTATTCCTGTGAGGCTATTTCCAATTGCACGGTTTGTTCAGACATTTGCTGGACCTTAAAATTCTTTCTTAACTCAGCTGATACCTGCGACCAAACTTCATCTGCACTCCGTTTACAGCTCACTTGAATTACCACCTCCTGGTCCTGAAAGGTTTTGGTAGTTTTCTTGGGCCCCCAAGAACGTGTTATGTTCTGGTAGAGTGCTTCCAACTTAGGATCATCATAAGCTACTCCTGGTATAGTTATGGTTACCGATCGCTTTGACTTGTTCTTTGAGGAGTTTCCAAAAAGAATTTCTCCTACTTTGTCCACAGTATTTTTGGTTTCCTCCACACTTTCTTCAATGGCCTCACCGGTTCCTACTATAGTTTCATTGACCTCCCGGGTTTTGCGATTGACTTCCTCTACTTCCTTGACCACTTCTTTGTTAGCGGCAGTGCGGGTCCGGCGTTGAGGTTCGGATTGAGAAAATGCTTGCAGCGCCACTATCAAGGCCACCAGCAACAAGGTTATTCTAAAATGGTTCATAGTCACTCATATTTTATTTTCCGGAACTGTAATCCAGCCCTTTCAATGGTGTATAACCAAACGAGGTCCAGCGTCACTGCTGTACCCAAACTTTTTTTAAAAAGAGATTATCAGGGATGGGCTAATCCACCAATTCCAATGGTTTGATAATAGGATCACGCTGGCGGAATATTCGGGTCCTGTTATTCGATAAGATATTTACCTCCTGTAATGGTGTTGGGGAGGTGCTTTGTGGATCCAAGGCATAGAGTTTTTCACCGATCATTAAAAAGTAGATGATATCGTTGCCTTCTTGAATCAAATAGGCCTTGGTCGTTTGGGGGTCCACATTCCCATCAATTGTCAAATGCCGGGGGCTATCTCCGGAGTCAAAATAATAGGTGGCGGTGAGGGACTGTTGAGAGGTAAAGGATACCGAGAGTTCGACTGTTGGCTGCGATAAATTTTGAATGCCCTCAATTTTTACAGCTATTTCTCTAGCACCGGCTCGTGAAGATGTGAAGTCTATGGAAACGGCTTTCAGGAACTTGGGAACAGTAGTCATTTCTAATGTGAAGTACTGGTCTTTTAGCTTCAAAAAATAGCGATTGTCCAGAGTTTTTAATACCTGTAGCGACAAAGCGGGTAATAAGGGATCACCCAGCATAGTGAGCGTATCGTCGACAAAAGTATATTGTAATGGAGAAGGGTACTCCATCTTTCGTACTGAAGCCGGAGACAAGTAAGTAACGCCGCCCACCGATAGTGTTGGATCCTGGCCATGCTGACTTTGTCCCTGGGTTAATTGTTCTTCCGGTGGTTGTTGCTTCAATTGAGTACTATCTTCTTTACGGATGCCCAAGGAATCCTCAGTTACCTGGCCAGTTTCCGGACCGGGCCAGTATTGATTGTAATAAACCACCAGGGCAACTAGAGCTAGTGAAGCTGCCACGGCCATACCTGCTATCCACAGGGAGCGTTGCCGGCGCTTTGGTGAGGCTGTAGGTGCTACCTGTTTATATTGCTGATAATATTGATCCAGCCGGGTCTTTAGCTTTTGGTGTCCTTGCTGTTCGATACCACGGTAGAGTTTGCGGTAAATTTCCAGTTCCCTGGAAAATTCCGGATCGGACTTCAAGAGTCGCTCAAAAAGCTGCTGTTCCTCCGCATTCATATTCTGATTGAGGTACTTGTCAATAAGATCGATATGTCTCAATTCTTCATCCACTCAATCCAGTTGTATTACTCGTTCATAGGAAACCACACTGCGCAGTCTTTTCATGCAGCGCAGTTTTTGTTGCCGGGCAGAATGTGCATCGGCATAGTTAAACTCCCGGGCAATTTCGGCCATTTTCATTTTGAGGTAGATCGAGGCTTCCAACAATGACTTACAGGGTTCACCTAATTTTTCCATGGCCTGTCGGACATAAGATTTCAGGCTGGTCTTGGTATTGGTAATCTCCACCGAAAAGGACTCTTGTCGTTGATCCAATTGCGAGGCATGAGGACTGGGTTTTTCATATTTCAAACGGCGGTTGAGTTGGTTATACCACTGCCTTTTGCATATTTCAAACAAATAAGTGCTCAATTTGCCTTTAACTCTATATTCCCCGCACCTGAATTTTTTATAGAAGACGATAATGGCCTCTTGAAACAAATCCAAGGCATCTTCCTGATTTCCATTGTTCTGCATAACCCAGCCTTGGACCATCCCCAGGTGCTGGTATAAATGTTGCAAACTGGATTCATCTCCTGCGTTCAGTCGATTCAGGATTTCCTGATCACTCATGGCCTATAAACCGGATAAAGTCTTAATATTTACTGACATTTTATCGTTAATGGGTACTTTGAAAGGATAACCTTCGATTAGGATCTCCGCGTCACCCACTACCAAAAAATCTGCTCTCATATTGGTCAGCCATTGCAAATTTGCTTGTTGAAATAAACTAAAGTTGTTAATGCTGACTGCTACCGGGATATTTGCTACTCCCAACGCTTGCTGTGATATAGGTCCCTCCAAGTTCCATTTAGCGATCGATTCCTTTTGAGGGTCCAGGTAGAATTTAAGGTTAAGTTGATCCAATTGGTAATCGAAAGGAAGGTTATTGCGCATTTGCACTTCGATCTTAAACTTGGTCTTGTTCAGATAGGGCAGGGATTCTACAGTAATAGCCTCAATCTTGAAGTTACTGGTGTCCCCCAGGTTTTTCTTGATCTCCTCTGAAATGATCTTGCGGGTGTTCAAATAGATTTTGTCAGTAATATCGATCTTGAAAGAATTCAACAAGAAGTATACATTGGTCTCCCCCTCTAATCCAAATACTGATGAGTCTGACTCCAGCAGTTTAGGATAGAATCGACTCAATTGCTTCAGGCTTACCTCACACCTTACGGGTACTTTAACAGTATCTTGAGGAGATAAAGCGGTTTGATGATCCAGGAATCCTCTTCCTACAAGGGTGTCCCGGAAGAGGATCATCATTCCGGATTCTTTTAACTGAGTTTTGAGGTTATTGGGATTGTAGATCACGTAGTCCAAGTCGATTATCATTAGAGTGTCTTTCAACCCCTTTACAGAGACATTCTCCACTCCAATGAACTGGGGTTTCTTACCGCAAGCAGCCAAAACCACCATCATTATAACAATCACCAGATTTTTCATAAGCGATGTTTTAAATTCTGTCTTTCTTCTTTAAGGAATAGTAGATCATCACATACAGGATCACATTCAACAGACCGATCACTATTAGGTTAGCAGGAAAACTGTCAAAAGCAGATCCAATCAAGGTGCCCTCATCCATCAGCTGCTGATCGTATAACCCCAATTGCTGCATGGCCCCGGTAGCCATACAATCACATCCTTCGGCAGTTCCACCGGGGATCATGCGCGGAACCAGCACGCTTTGCAAGGAATCTCCACTATGTCCCTGATCCAGGAAGTATTGATCCTGAATGCGTGCAAAGCCTTCGGTACCCCATCTCCCCAGGGTCATGAAGCTCAAAAGTTCCACCAATAGACCATCAATTTTGGTCATTACACCCGCCAACATAATTTGGGGCATCAAAGCAATGGGTACCACCGTCATTACTTTTTCAGTATTGTTAAAATAAGAAGACAGGAACAAGCCGATCAGTGAAGCAGAAAAAGATATGTAAAACATAAAGATCAAGCTGTCACCATAAGAATGTAAATAGGTCTGGGGATATTCATCTACTACACTGTTCTTGAATTTCCCATAAATAATGGTTACAAATACCAGGGTTTGGACCAAGGCGATAAGGGATAATATGGCCCACTTGGATAAGATATAGGTATGAATATTCAAATTGAACATGCGCTCGCGGCGATAGACCGAGAGTTCCCCCACAATTTCCTTTGCTGAATTGCTCACCCCGAACCAAATAGCCGAAATAGCCATGAGGAACAATACCCCAATCCTCAACTGGTTAAAAACTAAACCAACCAGTCCCGCAATGATCACCGGCTGGGCCAGCAATAAGATTAAATTACCTCGATCGTTAAGTTTAATCTGCAAATACCGCAAGGCCAGCCAATACCACTGCAGCCACAGGGAATCCGGTTTATCCCGTTTGATCTCAGCGTATTGTCCCACCTGAAGTGCTACATCCTGAGGCTTCTGATAATATTTCAGTACTTCCTGCTGATTGCTCATTTTGCTATAGACTTCCACGATATTATCTACCTCAAAGTGGGTAGGCATCATATCAGCGGGACCCTTGAAAGTAAGATGCCCCTGAACTCCCAGAAAAATAACCTGATCTACATAGTTCAAATCCTCAGGCTTGTGGGTAACCATTACAATGGTGGTTCCGGATTTGGTGAGGCTTTGCAGGCTCTGTAAGAAGCTTTCAATAGTTTCAGGGTCCAACGGAGATGTGGGCTCATCCAAAAATAAAATGGTGGGCTCTGTTAACAACTCCACGGCGATGGAAATACGCTTTCTTTGACCTCCTGAAAGATCCCTTACCGCAATATGGCGAATATCTTTTTTAGAATCCTGGTCCAGGTTTAAGCTAGCAATTACTTTATCTATGCGGCGATTGATCTCATCGTCACTGGTATCATCTGGTAAACGTAGCTTGGCAGCATAATATAAGGTGCGGTAAACCGTGAGTTGCTGATGTATGATATCATCCTGAGGGACATACCCAATTTTTCTTTTGATCAAATTGAAATGGCTGTCCAAAGCCAATCCATGGATGAAAACCTGCCCGGAAGTAGCGGGATTATCCCCGTTCAAACATTTTAATAAGGTTGACTTACCACATCCCGAAGGTCCCATCATGGCCATGAACGTGGCCCCGGGAATTTCCAATGACAGGGACTGCAGGCCGATCTTATTATTGGGGTATTGTTTCTTTATTGAGCTGGCCTTAATAGCTACGCTTTGCTCCCTTAGATCCTTGAGTCCTTCCAGTAGATTAAGGGTAAAGAATGATATGGTCAGTAGGTCGCTGTCCTTCAGTAACGTTTTTGTCTCCAGTACCTGACCGTTCAAATAGGTTTTGTTAGTCGAGCCCAGATCTTCAATCCAGATACCACCATCTTCCACCATTAATTTGGCGTGTTCGCGGGAGACCGTAGGATCGTTGAGGATCAGATCACAGCTGGAAAGGCGCCCAATGGTCATCCCCCCCTTTTTCAATACGGTACTCTTGAAACTTGTTCCCGTAGAAGATTCCGGGGACAAATCTTCAGGCAATTCCCGTTGGGCATCCCCACCTTCAGTATGTACCTCCAAAAATTCAGAAACTACTTTAACCTCATCTTCCGGAGATATTTGAACCCAGGTAAGTGGCGCTATCTTGTTTCCATTGACTCCAATCCCGTTCAGGCTTTCAAGGTCTTTGATAAAAACACCATCAGGGGTATATTTAATAGCCCCATGTTGTCGACTTACCGAAGAGTCGTCAATCTCCAGGTCCGCCCCATGTCCTAAACGTCCAATAAAAAGTGTTTTATTAGTTTCCAAGGAGATCGTACGACCTTGAAACTTTAGGAACAGGGGCTTCATAAAAGGTTATTGATTTATGTATTCCTGGATACAGTTCTTTCGATGTTCGGCAAAAGGGTGTGTTGACATCAATTTATTAATGAGACTCTTTTTTTGATATTTCTCCAATTTCCAGAAGAAATCATCAAATTTTTGTACGTCATAACCAGCCTTACGGGCGAACTCCACTCCAAATTTGTCGGCCTGGTACTCATCGATCTGGTCGAAGGGAGCAGCAAACCTGGCCTGAATGTTCAAGGCTATGTTTTTGTAGTCCTCAAAATTGCTCATACTGAAAAAGGCGTGATATAGCGATAATTTGGCTACCTTACGGGTAGTATGCATTTTGTCCTCATGCGCCAGTTCATGTCCGATAATAAAAGCCAGTTCGTCGTAGGAATCTACAAAATCCAGTAATCCTGTAGTGACGTACAGGTATCCTCCCATCGTAACAAAGGCGTTGATCTCAGGAGTTTTGAGGATGTTGACCCGGTAAGTGACTTGTTTACGGGCTACATGGGGAGTGAGTCGATCCAGGATCTTGACCAACTCCGGATAGGCCCAATGATCATTGACTAATTCTGCATCTCTGGTAATGTCATTAAACAGCTCTTTACCCATTTGAGCTTGCTCCTCATCGTCAAAATTCATCAGAGCATCCAGTCCGCTATTCTCAAATTGTTTTACTACATAAGCGGGTCCGTCAAAAATATGGCCACAAGTTTCATAAGTGATAAACGTCCCAATAGTGGAATTGTAGTAGTCGATCATCTGTTGCCATTGGGTCTCCGACAAATCCTGGGCCTGCACTGAAAAGCCCCAACAGAGTGATCCCAGTAAGATTATAAATGGTTTCATGGTTTCGTTTTATAGTATATAACCATTTATTGAAAATGTCATCTTCCCGGTAAAAAAAATTTAATATGTTCCTATGAAAAATACCTGGTGTTGCTGAGACCGAAACAAACCTGTCCCCGGTGTTGATTTCAACACAACATGATTTCTAGAGAAAAAGATCAATGTAAGCGAGAATCAAGGCAGTAAGATTCCTTCATTGATCTAAACGAGAACTAGCGGCACTTATATAAATTATTTTCCAGTACGTCGCTTTCTGGTGGTAGGCTTCCTTGGACTTTGACTTCTTTGTTTAACACTGCGGCTGTCCTTCCATTGTTGACGATGAAAATCCTTGGCTCTTTCTCTCTTCACGGTGCTTCTGGTACTGCGAGGTGTTTCCGAAGGCACTTGGGTACGGGACTTTATCTGAGTACTGGGTTGGCGGTAACCAGGTGGTGATTGTCTGGGAGCACGGGGGGTAGTACGTACCCTGGGATTATAAGTTTCTTCCGTACGCCATCCCAGCACCAAACCACTATGCGAATGGGGATAGCGGTCATAAAAGACCCAATAATGATGGCGGAAATAATTATAATATCTAGGAGTATTATAGAACCAGACCGTATAGTAAAATGACGGCAAACCCACGATTACAACATTTCCGGTTATATCAATGTAATATCCTGTGTGATACCAGTATGGATATGGATACCACCAAGGTGAAGTATACCAGTAAGGGTATCCAAACCAATAAGGATAAGGGCGATATACTACCTGTAGCTGTGGACTGGGCGCTTCAGCTAACTCAAACGCATTTTCCTTGGCGAAATCCTTAGCTGCTTGTTGCATTTCTGCTAATGCTTGAGGATCGGATGATAGGGCGTTCTTCCAGTCTTCCAGTTCTTTGGCATTCGATCTGGCTTCCTGTAAATTAAGCGAATCCGCATAGTGGATTAGCCAATGAGGATCATTTTCATACAAATCCCCCACTAAAACGGCCATTTTAATGTTGTCTGTTAATATGCTCAACACATCCGGTTCAGCTACTAGCGACTTGAATATATTCTGCACTTCACTGTCCTCAGTGCTCATAATCGCTACAAACGCAGCCTCTACCTCTTTTCGCTGATTATGTATCTCATTTAATAAATTGAAATTATTCTTGCCGTACCGTACCGCCAGATTTTGAATTTCCTTGGGATAGGACTGTACCTGATCTCGAATTTGATCCTTAGATAATGGACCTTCTGCTACTAGTTGGTCAATCAGTTCCGGATAGCGGCTTAGATCATAGAATGCCTTTTGTTTTTTTTGGCTGTACCCCTCCAGTAATGCCTGGAATTGCCCTTGACTCTTTTTGCGAATAAGATCGAGTTTTACCAAGATCTCGGGATACTGGCAAGCCTGGAAAATTGTGCTCCTAACAGACTCGGGATACAACACCAACGCACCTACGACCTCCTGATTTTCGGCGGTCATTTCCTGAAATAATTTTTTATCATCCTGGCCAAATATGCAAGTACACGACCACAGCATAACTGGTAATAACACTGCAAACACTTTCATAATTTTGTAGTTTTTAACTTGAAATAATTTTAAACCGGAGGACCCCGGTACAGAGAGTAGGACCTAGCAGGGTGGGAGTTAATCAGGCCGATATTGCTACCGGCCCGATTGTACATCTGTCAAGAAACGTCAATACTTTTAGAAGCAGCTTTTTTTGCTTCTTCTTTCTTTGCTACTATCACTTTCAGGATTCCATTGTCATACTTGGCTTGAATGTCGTCCTGGTCAACAGTGTCGGGCAAAGTAAAGGATCGCCGGAATGCGCTGTAACTAAACTCCTTACGGGTATAGTTCTTATCTTTCTCTTCTTTTTCTTCCTTCTTCTCCGAAGAAATATTCAGACATCCATTCTCTATGGAAATATCAAAATCTTTCTTCTCCATACCGGGAGCTGCCAGCTCCAGCGTAAAGCTGTCCTCAGTTTCTTCTACGTTGACCGCAGGTAGATTCTCAGTTCTTAGGAAAGGTGTGTCGAAAAAATTGTCCACATCCCATAGATCTGAAAACATTGTGCGTAAGGTGGGCAAGCCACCACCATTTCCTCTTTTAATCAGTGACATTAGATCCTCCTTTCTTATTGGTTAACAATTATCTTTCAAAGAACAAAAATAACCCTAGACCCTTTCTCTTGAAATGATCTCAGTCAGGTTGTCAGTAGGGTTTTGTCATTAAAGTGACCTATTCATGCTACTGCTGCATAGACCCTTTGCCACTCACCTGTTAGGTTACATACTTCCAAAAATCATATACCTTGATGAGATTTTATCATTGTACAACTCCCGTAAGAATCCAACCTTGGATAAAACCTCTGGTGTATGGAACCTGCAACCGCCAATAGAATTTTCCACCGAATATCCGGCCTTTGTTTAATAATATTTCCCTTTATGCTGTTAACAGGCTTTCTGTTGCACCCCGATTTATTTAGCTTTCAAATGGTGAGAACACCTGATCAATTGGTGGCCAATTTTCATCATCAATGGATGTTTCATGTGGGGCATCTCATAGTTTCTTTCTCTATTCCATTCATTACGGTGGCCATTTTCTTTTTTGCTTTGAAATTAACGGGAAAAGGATTTCGCCACGGACTGCTAGGGGGTGCCCTGGCGCTATTGGGGGTAACCGCGTTAGGTTTGGATAAAGGCAGCTTGTGTTTGGTACTTTCAGGAATCGATACCCTACCGGAATCTCAGTTTCAGCAACTGACTCCATTTTTTCAGGTGTTGATTGACAAGAAAGGCCTTCTGGTGGTCAATTGGCTTTTTATCTTACTGCCGTTGGGATTCAGTATTCAAGTTATGGGTTTGATGCGTCAGGAGTTGATCGCAAAAACCTCAGGGGTTTTGACCATTATAGGACTAGTGTTGTTGATTAATCCCGATATTGAAATTATTAGTACAGTCGGTGCTATCTTGATGATTGTGGGATTGGTACCCTTGGGTTGGAAGTACTTTCGACAACCCAGTCTTGCTGCTTCAGGTAAAAACTGATTACTCTTTATGCATTAAGAAGTACAGCTGGGACAACAAGGTTAGCTCAGACTTATTATTACCGGAGAAGGAAGCTGCTACGGTAGCTGCCAGTCTGGCGATTTCAGGCTTAAGCTGTCGGCTAATCTCCAGCTCATGCAGCTTATAATATTGCTTAAACTCTTGAAAGGCATCAGCGGCGCTGGTATTGTTGACCTGTAAACGTTTCCAGACTTTGTTTAATCTATCCGGTGCATAAGGCCGGTCTGCCTTTTTACAAAAAGTTCTCATGGCTACTTGGACTGCGTTAAGCTCCTGGGGATGAATACGATCATCCGAGTATGCCACCGCATAGCACAGACACACCAATTTTTCCAATAACATTACTTATTAATTTTGATCACTTTAGCACCCCTAACTGCTTTGAACTTTAAATCGATCAGTGCTTGATTGGCTTCTGCCAGAGTATATTCCTGAACCTCTGGCTTAATGGGGATCTCTGCTGCCAGCTGCAAGAATTCCTTAACGTCCTTGCGGGTTATATTCGCCACGCTTTTGATCTCTTTCTCCATCCATAAATGAGTCCCGTAATTTAGGGTCATCCATTCATCCAGGTCCTGATTTTCCTTGCGTATGGCGTTGATCACCAGTCTGCCACCGGGCTTTAGGAATTCCAGGGCCTTGATCACTGGTTTCCAAACAGGAGTAGTATCTATGATGGCATCCAATGGTTCCGGTGGAGGCTCAGAGGTATCACCGCTCCAAGTTGCTCCCAGGTCCAGGGCGAAACGTCTTTCCGCCTCACTGCGGGCAAACACAAATACTTGGCTGTGGGGATATTTATGGGCTGCCATTTTTAATACTAAATGAGCCGACGCCCCAAACCCTGTCAATCCCAGACATTGGCCATCCTTTAATCCCGCCAGACCCAGCGACCGGTAACCAATGGCTCCGGCGCATAGCAAAGGGGCGGTTTGTACATCACTTAGCTGAGGTGGTATTTTATAGGCATATTCTTGGGGCGCTATCATGTACTCAGCATAACCCCCAAAGACGTCTCGCCCGGTGGCCTTAAACCGATCGCACAAATTTTCCTGACCACTGTTACAGAATTCACATGAGCCACAAGCCGAAAAGATCCAGGCCACCCCAACACGGTCACCAATGTTCAATAAAGAAACCTGTTCCCCGATTTTTTCAACCGTTCCAACTACCTGGTGTCCGGGTACCATAGGAAATACTGACGGCGGTGCACGTCCTTCGATCTCATCAAGCTCCGTGTGACATACCCCGCATACGCTCACTTTAATGAGTATTTCCTGAAATCCTGGTTCCGGTTTAGGGAGATCCATGGGGAGCAAGGGTATTGCCTGTGGATGAAGCAATGCTGTCTCCTTTATAACCATAGATTTCATGGGATTCCGCTGTTCCTTTAAGTTGCCAATAAGCGCTTCAACCTTTCTATTTCGATCACTTTTTTTGTAATCCTAAAAATATCGCTTTTCAACACCATGAAGTCTTGTTCAAAACCGGCAATGCGGTCCTCCAGTGTACTGTGTTCTTCTCTGAACGTTTGTTCATCGTGACTAAAGGAGTTCTCGATCAAGTCCACCAGATGACCCATGTGTTTGTTGGTTGTCTCCAAAAGATATTGATTTACCTCCTGGATCTTTATCAATCTTTGGGACAAGCGGGTAAGGGTGTCCATTTTCTCATCTGCCACCAGCCAAACGAAATACTTATTGACCACGTCGTTCAAGAATCGTATTTCATCTTTATAAAAGCTGAGCTCTGAGAGCCACTTCTCACTTAGGACATGCAATTGCTGCCAGCCAGCGACATGCATGTAGTCACTTTTTGGTCTGATCCTGGTTTCCATACTAATTAACATTAAGATTACTCAAGCTTTACAATTACGGAAAGCATGATCCCCTGCCCAATGATAATGGTGCTATGCCGGGGATGATCTTTGTCAAACTGTCTTAAGTCGATGCAGGGGCGGGGATATTTTGAAAGTCCATGGCTTCCCGTGTATCCAACACGAAGTCTTTTACTGCCATGATCAAGGCATTACGTGATGAATACAGCTCCCTATTCACATTTAATATGGTTGAAATCTCTACCTGCCTTAACTTTTTTTTGGAAAGGTCCTGATAGATCTTGTGCAGCAGGTGTTGATAGATATTTTGATTCACCTGCAGCAACTGCACAAGATCCTCGAAGCGTGTTGGTGAGTCAGGGTCCTTCATGATGCCTTTTAAAGTCTCGTAAAACGTCCAGCCGCTTTCTCGGAATCCCAGGAAGAGTTCATGAATTACCCTGTCGGTGGTACTGCTTATATCCAATAGATCCTCATGCACATCCTTGGCCCCTTTGGTGGCATGCAAAAAATGTCTGATGCTGTTGATCAATTGATTCAGGCGGTCCGCTTCCTCCTGTTCCAGCTTTTGTTGTTGCAGCTGGGTGTAGAATTCGAACATCTCTCCTTCCAACTGTTTGATAGCCCGGTATTGGTCTTTGAATGTTGGTTGCCCGAATTCCTGTACCTCTTCAAAATTAGCACGCATCATGTTCATGACCTTGTTAAACAAATATTCGATCTCCATGCTAAGAGCTCTAATCCCCGCCTCCGGCACTTCCGGGGTCAGCAAATGGATGTGTTTAGCTTCTCTTATGGAAGGATCTTTGAACTGACGCTCCAGATAATTCGACAGCAGGGTAATAAAGGGATAGAAAAGTAAAATACCCAGAGCATTAAAGGTACTGTGTATCAGCACCAGGGCAAACAAAGGATCCCCTATACCCAACATATGTGTGAACCGTAACAACCAGGATAATGCCAAAAATGCCAGGATATCGGTGACCAGATTAAAGATGAAATGAGCCATGGCCACGCGTTTTTTAGCGGGCACGCCAGCCATGCCTCCCAAGATCACGGTTACGGTAGTGCCTAGGTCGGCCCCAATGATCATTGCGGCTGCGGACTCCAGAGGAATAATGCCACTGTGCAAAGCACTCAAGGTAATCACCATGGAAGCGGAACTGGACTGAATGATAGCCGTCAGGATCAACCCTATCAGCAAGAATACGATAGGAGGATAGTCCATGTAGGGGGTAAAATCGAACTGTTCCGCTAGTTGAGATACACTGGTCTTCATAAAATCCAGTCCTAGAAATAACAGCCCCAGGCCCAGTAAAGCCTTACCCACCGCAGGCCATTTATGTTTGGATTCCATCATAATAATGATGAGGCTGCCAATGCCGATTAACGGAAAAGCCAGGGCTTCAATATCGATCTTAAAACCAACCATAGCCACCAGCCAACCGGTAGCAGTAGTACCCAGGTTCGAGCCCATCACAATAGCAATGGCATGGCGCATAGGAATTACACCCGCTCCTACAAAGGCTAATACCACCAGAGAGACCACTGAACTGCTCTGCAGTACGGCGGTTATACCGGCTCCCGACAAAATGCCCTTGATCTTATTCTGACTATGACGCAGCAGGAAAAGCTTAAAACGACGACCAGCCAGCAAGCGAATGGCTTCCTCCATTAAATGCATACCAAAGAGAAAAATCCCTAAGCCGGCGATAAATTTCCATGCATCAAATAATTCCATGGCAAATCATATTAATTACTACAGGGCTCCACCATGATGATGATCAAGGAACTGGGTGAGGGATGTCATTTTACTGGCAACACCATCTTTGGGCGTATTTTCAAGCGCAGCGTCACGTATCAATTGATCCATCCTGGCCAGGTACCAATAGTTGAGTTTTCGGTAGGCTAGAGAGAATTGTATAATTTTCTTCCATAATTTTACACATCTCAACTGGTTGAAATTCGTTAGGAATAGTACTTTGGTCAGTTATAATTAGCGGATTATTTTGCTAATCTCTATTAAAAAGAAGACCTTAGGACTTGAATTAACTAACATTAATGGGTTCAAACGCCCCAAAATGCAGGTTTTTCGTAAAATAACGACCATTTGCCTGGCACTTTTGTTAATGGTGTCCACTTCCGGACTTACCATCAACAAACATTATTGTTTAGGATTTTTGAAGGATATTAGCATCCTTAGTGAGGCCTCTTCCTGTATGGCAGACATGAATATGCAAGAGGAAGAATGCCCTATGGAGTGTTGTGAAGAAACCTCCGAATCCGTGCAGGTTGATGATTTCAAGCAGGCTGGATTTAATATTAATCCGGCTCCCAACCTGAAATTAATTGCGGTGATCTCCTATTTCCTGGCAGACGCGCAGCTGATTTCTTCCGAAATATCTCACAATCACTTTCAATATTATAGTCCCCCTCTGATTGACCGCGATATACCTATCATGGTTCAATCCTTCCTTCTTTAAATATCGGCTTGCCTCTTGGGTTATCTAGCTGACTGTATTCGCAGTCAGTCATTATCATTTGTTCAATATCTAACTAATACAATGAGATGCTTAGCCGTTTTGTTAAGTTCTTCTTAGAAAGAAAACTGATCGTGGTGCTGTTGATTGCGGGGTTGACCTTTTGGGGAATGGCCACTGCTCCCTTTAACTGGGAACTGCCTTTGCTGCCTCGTGACCCGGTGTCCGTAGATGCCATCCCCGACATCGGGGAAAATCAACAGATAGTGCTTACCGAGTGGATGGGACGCTCCCCTCAGGATATCGAGGACCAGGTTACCTATCCACTCACCACCGCCTTGTTGGGCATACCGGGGGTCCGCAGTATTCGCAGCAGCTCTATTTTCGGTCTTTCCAGTATATACCTCATTTTTGAGGAAAATGTGGAATTCTACTGGAGCCGCTCGCGCATCCTGGAAAAGCTAAATTCCTTATCACCCGGGACCTTACCACCAGGAGTTCAACCGGCGCTGGGGCCTGACGCCACCGCGCTAGGTCAGATATTTTGGTATACCTTGGAGGGCAGAGATCCTCAAGGTAATCCCGCCGGCGGATGGGACCCGCAGGAGTTGAGATCCGTCCAGGACTTTTATGTCAAGTATGGCCTTGCGTCTTCGCCTGGGGTGGCTGAGGTAGCCTCTATAGGGGGTTATGTCAAGGAGTACCAAGTGGAGATAGACCCGGTAGCCTTGACCAGCTATGGGGTCAATATTGCGGATATCATGCAGGCTGTTAAAAAGAGCAACCTGGATGTGGGAGCCCGTACCATCGAATTCAACCGTGCCGAATATCTGGTGAGGGGCTTGGGATATATAAAAAGTATCAGCGACCTGGAAGAAGCAGTGATCGTGGCCCGTGATAATGTTCCTATACGCATCAAAGATGTGGCCCGGGTACAATTGGGTCCTGCTACCCGCCGCGGTGGGCTGGACAAGGCCGGGGCGGAAGCCGTAGGAGCTGTAGTGGTGGCACGCTATAACTCCAACCCCCTGCAAGTGATAAACCAGGTGAAGGCCAAGATTGAAGAATTGGCCCCGGGTTTACCCAGCAAGACCCTAGCCGATGGCACTGTTTCTAAAGTCACCATCGTGCCCTTCTATGATCGCACCGGGCTCATAAATGAAACCCTGGGAACACTGGAAGAGGCGTTGACGCTGGAAATACTAATTAGTATCCTGGTGGTGATTATTCTGGTATTGAACCTGAGAGCCTCCCTGTTAATATCCAGCATACTGCCCCTGGGCGTATTGATAACCTTTATAGCCATGCGTTATTTGGGGGTTGCTGCTAATATCGTGGCCCTGTCCGGGATCGCCATTGCCATCGGAGTAATGGTAGACGTGGGGGTAATTTTTACGGAAAACATCTACAGGCATTTGCAACTTCCCCAAAATAAGGACCTGGGGGCATCGGGCAAGCTGCAAGTGATCCATAAAGCCACCGTTGAAGTGGCCAGTGCAGTGATCACTGCGCTCGCTACTACCATAGTAAGTTTCATACCGGTGTTTGCTTTGCAGGCCCAGGAAGGCAAGCTTTTTACTCCACTGGCTTTTACCAAATCCTTCGCATTACTGGCGGCATTGGTCATTGGGCTAGTCATTTTACCCAGCCTGGCTCATTGGATCTTTACCCGGCCCGTTGGGAAAGAAGGCCGTAAGAAAATTTGGGGGGTGCTATTGCTGGTGTTGGTAATCCCATTGCTCTTTCTAGTACCATGGGCCGCCATCGCTTGCCTGGGTGTGGGTCTGACTACCCTATTCGAAGCGCGTTTAGGCACACCCAGGGTTAAATTTTTAAATATTGCCATTACCCTGGCAGCGGTCCTGTATTTCCTTACTGCAGAATGGCTGCCTTTGGGTGCGACTCATTCCTGGTTCAGCAACTTCTTGTTTGTGGGGCTGGTCATCGTCTTGGTCTTGGGAACCATGATATTGGTGATCCGCCATTATTCCGGCATCCTGAACTGGTGTCTGGAACACAAGTGGCAGTTTCTAAGCTTGCCTATTATGTTGATGCTGTTCGGGTTGCTCACCTGGCAGGGATTTGACAGGGTTTTTGGTTTTGTGGCACGAGGTGCCGACAGTATTAATTGGAATTTAAGGCAAAGCGGTTTATGGGGAAATATGAACCAGACCTTCCCAGGGCTGGGAAAGGAATTTATGCCCACTTTGGAAGAAGGTAGTTACCTACTGATGCCTACTACCATGCCCCATTCCGGTGTGGAAGAAAATGTGCAGACCATACAGTTGCTGGATCAAATGGTATCCAACATCCCTGAAGTAGAAATTTCAGTAGGCAAATGGGGCCGTGCATCTTCTGCTCTGGACCCCGCTCCTATTTCCATGTTCGAGAATGTGATCAACTACTATCCCGAATACATTCTGGGAGAGAATGGCCAACGGAAACGATTCAAGGTTGATAGCGATGGAAACTTCATGCTTTCCAATGGCGATGCTTTTGAACCCGGTTCCTCCAGTTTGGCAGGTTTTACGACCGAATTGTTGATCCCCCATAAAAACGGTAAATATTTTCGGCAATGGCGCGATCATATAAAGTCTCCGGACGATATCTGGCAGGAGATCTCCAAGGTAACGGATATACCAGGAATGACCTCCGCACCAAAGCTTCAACCTATTGCTACTCGTCTGGTGATGCTGTCAACGGGTATGCGGGCTCCTATGGGCATGAAGATTTTCGGACCCGATCTGGCCACCATAGAAGCTACCGGCTATCAAATGGAACAACTACTGAAACAGGTGCCGGGCGTGAATCCAGGCTCAGTCTTTGCAGATCGGGTGGTGGGCAAGCCCTACCTGGAGATCAAGATCAATCGCAAAGCCATTGCCAGATACGGGCTTAGTATCGAAGATATCCAGCGCTATATCGGGGTGGCCATAGGGGGTAATACCCTGACCACAACCGTGGAGGGTAGGGAGCGCTATCCAGTACGAGTTCGATACGCTCGGGAATTCCGCGATAATCCTGACGATCTCAAGGACATTCTGATACCCACACCATCAGGAGTGCAGGTACCACTGCAGGAACTGGCGGTGCTAGAATTTGAAAGAGGGCCTCAAAACATTCGCAGTGAGGATACCTTCTTGGTCAGTTACGTGATCTTTGACAAGCAAGAGAATTATGCGGAAGTCAATGTAGTGGAAAATATCCGAGCTTTTCTGGATTCTAAAATTGAAGAAGGATCATTGGCTATTCCCGCAGGAGTCAGCTATACGTTTGCCGGTAACTACCAAAACCAGGTGCGGGCCACCAAAAGGCTCTCTGTACTCATACCGGTAAGTCTACTAATCATTTTCCTTATACTCTATTTCCAGTTTGGCCGTTTACAACCAACTTTCATGGTGTTCTCAGGCATATTTGTGGCTTTTGCCGGGGGTTTCATGCTGATCTGGTTATATAGCCAGCACTGGTTTTTGGACTTTTCCCTGTTCGGGGAAGATCTGCGCAATCTATTTCAGGTAGGCAAAGTCAACTTGAGTGTAGCCGTTTGGGTGGGTTTTGTGGCCCTCTTTGGTATTGCCTCCGATGACGGAGTATTGATGGCTACCATCCTGAAACAAACCTTTGATAAGGAAAATCCCAGCGATCTTCAAGCGGTACGTCAGGCGGTTCTAAAGGCCGGTAAGTTGCGAATTAGACCGGCTATGATGACCACCGCCACTACGCTTTTCGCACTACTGCCCATATTTACATCCACTGGAAAAGGATCAGAGATTATGGTACCCATGGCTATTCCCGCTTTTGGAGGCATGCTTATCCAGATCATCACGGTATTCGTGGTGCCCGTGTTGTATTGCATGTGGCAAGAGTCCAAACTAAAATCTGCAAAAAATGAAATATAGTTTTCCCATAGTGATCCTTTTATTCTGTGCTTGCGGGACCCCCCCCGAATCACCTGAAGTGAAACTTGCGGGGAGTCTTCGCGGGGTCATGCACCAAGGCCAGTTGGGAGCCATAATAAAAATAGACAGTGTACTTGAACCCGGTGTTTATGCTTTAGGAGCATTAGATTCCCTGGCTGGAGAAATACTAATACTTGATGGTGATCTGCTGGTAAGTACAGTGCTGGCAGATAGTGTGCAAACCGGGCCAATAGTAAATGTACATGCTGCCTTATTGGTATATGCCCAGGTAGGTAATTGGCAGGAATTCGAACTGTCCACGGAAAACTGGGAAGAGACGGTTTTGGAATATGCCCAGGAGCAAGAACTTGAACAACCCTTTCCATTCATGTTTAAAGGTGCCTTCCCCAGGCTGGATTATCATGTGATAAATTACGATACTCAAAAAGGCGACCTGTCCAATCATAAGTCGGGCGCCTTCAAATCCCAGTTGGATCAAACTCCGGTGACCATTTTGGGATTTTATTCCCAAAGCCACCAGGGTTTGTTTACCCATCACGATGCCTTTACCCATATGCATGTACGAAATGCTGATGGCACCGCCATGGGTCATGTAGATTACCTGGAAAGCGGTAATGGATCATTCACTTTATTACTTCCGAAACCATGAAAAGAGCATTGATCATACTGATGGTACTTTGTGGCTGGGAATTACGTTCCCAAGACCCGGTTGAACCATATTTGCTAATAGCCGCGGAGCATAATCCCGGGTTGAAGTCCCGTTTCAACCTCTACCTGGCACAGTTGGAAAAAATACCCCAGGCGAAGGCGCTGCCGGACCCCCAGGTGGCCTTCGGGTTATTTATTCAACCTGTGGAAACCCGCGTTGGCGCTCAAAAGGCCAGTGTAAGCCTAAGTCAGAGCTTTCCCTGGTTTGGGACCCTGCAGTCTCAAGCGGATATGAACAGCCGCATGGCCGAATCCTTGCTGGCGGGTTTTCAAAAGGAAAAGCTGAAGTTGTTTAAAGAAGTGAGACTCTCTTACAACCGGCTTTATTACTTGAACAAGGCTACAGCACTTACTGAGGAAAACCTGCAGGTGTTAACATCATTCAAAGAACTGGCACGGGTCAACTTCGAAAGCGGCAAAACGGGATTTGTTAATGTACTGAGGGTAGAAATGGAAGAAGAAGAATTGAAGGTAGTACTCAGCTCATTACAGGATCGTCAAGTGGCAGCATTGTTGGAGTTTGAGAATTTGTTGAATACCAGGCTTCCGGAAGCGGTAGATTTCCCCCAGGTCTTGCCTATACATACGCTGGAAGCCAGTGAACAACAACTATTGGACAGTCTGAAAACCACCAATGCCGAACTTCAAGTGCTGGAGCATCAGGCGCTGGCCAAAGGTGATCAGTTAAAAATAGCGGAACTAATGGCAAAACCCAGTTTCAGGGTCAGTGCCAGTTATATCAATATTAGTGAAAGAAGTGATGTGGACATCAGTGGTAACGGCCAGGACGCCTGGCTCTTTCCCCAAGTGGGGCTAAACATTCCACTGGCTGGCAAAAAGTATCAGGCCCAACAAAAACAGGCCCAGCTGGAACGCGAGAGTATTCAATATAAGATCGAGGACCAGGCCAACCTTTTTTCATCACAACTGCAGCATCGCCTGAAGGACCACGCGGATGCCCAAAGAAAACTTACACTCTATGAGCGTTTGTATGACTTGGCCGAACGCTCCCTTTCACTATTGCAAACTGAATTCGTCACCGGAAAAACGGATTTTGAAGAGGTGTTGCGCATGCAAGTGAAACTCCTGGACTACCAATTGCAACTGGAAAAAGCCCGGGTTGATATTAACAACAGCATTTACAAAATAAACTATCTAGTAGGAAAATGAAAAAGGTAAGTTTAAAACAGATTTTCATAGGCGCCGGACTGGTAATTCTGGGATTGATCCTAGGCCGAATACTATTTGGCGGATCTGAAGCTATACAACATGAAGACCATGCCCATCAGACACAAGCAGAAGTGTGGACCTGCTCAATGCATCCCCAGATCCGGGAAAGCGGTCCCGGTAAATGTCCCTTGTGTGGCATGGATTTAATCCCGGTTGAAGGTGGCGATCACTTACCACCGGACCGGATTCAAATGACAGAATCAGCCTTGAGGATGGCGCAGATTCAGACCATCGAAGTAGGACGATCAATACCTCAAAAAGAGATCTATTTACCGGGAAAAGTGGAAGCTGACGAACGTAGTATTGCCAAGGTTACCGCACATTTTGAGGGACGCGTAGAGCGTTTATACGCAGATTTTACTGGTCAGCAGATTAAAAGAGGCCAACGCCTGGCAACCCTGTACAGCCCCGACTTGGTAACTGCGCAAAAAGAACTGTTCGAAGCCCTGAAATTCAAATCTACCAACCCTTCTTTTTACGAAGCTGCCATACAAAAACTAAAGCTTTGGGAACTCACCAACAGCCAGATCCAGCGCATCATTGAGGTGGGAGAACCTCAATATAACTTCAATGTGATTGCGCCCCGTTCAGGGACTATTCTCACTCGAGAAATATCCGAAGGGGAGCATGTAACAGAAGGCCAGGTACTATTCGAAATCGCTGACCTGAATCAGCTGTGGATCATGTTCGATGCTTATGAAAGCGACCTTCCCTGGATTAAAGTGGGCGACTCCATTGAATTCAATATTCAGTCTTTGCCCGGGCAGCGTAATCAGAGTGTGGTGACTTTTATTAATCCGGTGGTAAATAAGGAAACCCGCACCGCCTCGGTACGCACCGAAGTACTCAACCGGGATCAGCGACTAAAACCGGAAATGTTTGTGGAAGGTATCATAAATGCTGGACTGGGAGCGGAAGGTGAAACTATCCTCATTCCGAAAACCGCAGTACTGTGGACAGGTAAGCGCTCCATAGTCTATGTGAAACTACCGGGATATGAACAACCTACTTTTGAATTCCGGGAAATTGAATTGGGCACGGATGCCGGGGATCATTATGTGGTGAACCAGGGCCTGAATGCCGGTGAGGAGATAGTAGCCAACGGAGTATTTAAGATTGATGGGGCCGCCCAGTTGCAAGGCAAAACCAGCATGATGAATCCAGCTGGTGGCAAGACCAGCACCGGGCATCAGCATGGTATTACGAGCATGCCGGCAAATCCCGATGCTGCCGCCGTAAGCTCCCATGGATCTCAAATGACTGACGGATTCATAGACCAACTTCAACAGGTTTTTAAGGATTACCTCCCTCTTCAACAATCGTTGGTTCAATCTGACTTTGAGAGCGCCAGGGAAAATGCCAAAACATTATTGACCGCTATTAACAAAGTAGATATGAGCTTGGTCCAAGGTGAGGCCCACGAGCACTGGATGAAAGATATGGAAACCATGACCTCCACCTTAAAGATCATGGAGCGGGGGCAAGACCTTGGAATAATCCGGCAACAGTTCTCACCTCTCAGCGACCAGTTGTATCAAACCCTTGTCAACTTTGGGGTAGAGACGGGGGGGTATCGTCTTTATTGCCCCATGGCTTTTGATAATTCCGGAGCCTTTTGGCTGAGCGATTCCAAAGAGGTACTGAATCCTTATTTTGGTGACCAAATGCTCCATTGCGGTAGTGTTGAAGAAACACTCAAATAGTTTTACTGTGGAACATCACCACCAACATGAGCATCATGGACATCATGCTCATATGATCAAGGATTTCAAGCGCAGATTTTTTGTATGCACACTATTGTCCATCCCGGTATTGCTGTTTTCCAGCATGATTCAGGACTTTCTTCAATTTGAAATCTCCTTCAGAGGAATGTCCTTTGTAGCAGCCGCCCTGGCTACCATTATTTTCTTTTATGGAGGCTGGCCCTTTTTAAAAGGTTTGAAGGAAGAGCTTTCCGCAGGTGGTCCTGGCATGATGACACTTATCGCCATTGCCATCACCGTAGCTTGGGCGTACAGTACCGCCGTGGTATTGGGGTTAGTTGGTAAAATCTTCTATTGGGAACTGGTTACGCTGATAGATATTATGCTACTGGGCCACTGGCTGGAAATGAAATCGGTGATGGGCGCCTCAAGGGCCTTGGAAAAGCTGGCCGAACTCATGCCAGCTGAAGCCCACCTGGTAGAAGGCGATAAGTTGGTGGAGGTGGAAATAAGCAAACTGAAAAAAGGTCAGTCGGTCCTTATAAAACCCGGAGAAAAAGTTCCAGCAGACGGCGAAATAGTTGAAGGAGAAACGGAATTGGACGAAAGTACCCTCACCGGTGAAAGTAAGCCGGTAATGAAAACTGTGGGTGATCCCGTTATTGGTGGATCCATTAATACTGATGGCAGCATCAAGGTTCGGGTCACATCCTCAGGGAAAGACAGTTATCTAAATAAAGTAATCGGCTTGGTTGAGGAAGCCCAGAAAACCAAATCAAAATCCCAGCATTTAGCCGACCGTGCGGCAGGATGGCTGGCCTATATGGCCATTGGAGTGGGTCTGTTGACTTTTATAATATGGGGATTTTTCAGCAGTCAGGACTTTGATTTTGCTTTGGAGCGCATGGTGACCGTAATGATAATCACTTGTCCACACGCCCTGGGATTGGCGGTGCCCTTGGTAGTGGCTATATCCACGGGCCTGTCCGCCAAAAACGGATTGCTGATCCGAAATCGCACGGCCTTTGAGAATAGCAGAAAGATATCCGCAGTGGTATTCGATAAAACCGGTACACTTACCGAAGGTAATTTTGGAATTAGCAGGATAGAGAGCATGATCTCTGAATTGTCGGAGGATCAACTTTTGACCATGGCTGCAGCGGTTGAGCAGAATTCTGAGCACCCCATTGCCCGAGGAATTGTCTCTGAAGCCATAGAAAAGGGTTTGCAGCTTCCTGCTATTCATGATTTTAGATCACAAAAAGGTAAAGGAGTATCGGCACAGGTAAATGGGCAGCATTACCAAATTGTAAGCCCTGGTAATTTAGAAGAACTGGGCCTTGAAATTCCGCAAGGGGCATTTATAAATGTGGCGGAAACCGTGATCTTTGTGCTGCAAGGTCCCCGGCTAGCGGGGTTTATCGCATTGAAAGACCGCATTCGCGCAGAGAGTAAAGACGCTCTGAAAACCCTTAAAAAACAAGGGATAAAGGTACTGATGGCCACTGGTGATAATGAACAAACCGCTCAATTAGTGGCCCAGGAATTAGCTTTGGATGGTTATTTCAGCCAAGTGCTCCCCCACCAAAAGTCCGAGTTGATACAGGAACTGCAGCGTCAGGGTGATTTCGTAGCTATGACCGGTGATGGGGTCAATGACGCCCCGGCACTAGCGCAAGCAGATATAGGTATAGCGGTAGGATCTGGTACCGATGTGGCTGCCGAAACAGCTGACATAATCTTAACCAAAAGCAGCCCGCAAGATATTGCTAAACTCATCTTATTTGGTCGTGCCACTCATAACAAAATGGTACAGAACCTGGTATGGGCTACCGGCTATAACGTGATTGCCATCCCACTAGCTGCCGGAGTGCTGTTCTCCCAGGGTATCATGATTGTACCAGCTGTTGGAGCGGTACTTATGAGCTTAAGTACTATAGTATGTGCGGTCAATGCTCAGCTACTGCGATTTAGACTTACCTGAAAAATTTTAGTCCTTTGTGTGATTTTTTATCCTTTCATACGAACAATGGGTAGAGAATAATCCTGATCATGAGTGAACGATCCAGAATACATAAAATTTTTACGCTGACCCTATTGTCTGTACAGTTCCATCTGAAAGTGCATACTCCAAACACATTGGAGGGTTTTCTACAGATTGCCGGCGCTGGGCTACAGCATCTTTTAAGGTTGTTTTTTAGCTTCCCTCGCAGCACTTATGAACATGTCTACCAATAAAGAATCTTTTCTTGAAGTACTGAAGGCCCATCAGGGTATCATCTTCAAGATTTGCCATAGCTACTGTAAAGATCCGGAAGATCAGAAAGATCTGGTGCAAGAGGTGATCATACAATTGTGGAATAACTTTCATAAATATGATCCCCAATTCAAATATTCCACCTGGATCTATCGTATTGCCTTGAATGTGGCGATTTCATTTTACCGGAAAACTTCCAACCGGCTGAGGCATGAGCAAGGATTCGCAGATCATTTTCTGGAAATCAATGAGGCTGATGTGCAAGAAGATCAGAAACGGTTTCAATTATTACATCAATTCATTGATCGATTGGATGAAATGAATAAAGCCCTCATGATACTCTACTTGGATGGGAATACCCATGAAGAGATTGCGGAGGTCCTGGGTATCTCAGTAAGTAATGTTGGTACCAGGATCAGTCGGGTTAAACAAAAGATGAAGAAATCATTTCAAAAATATTAACTGATGGAACTGACAGAATTAAGAGAATTATGGAATCAGGTCAATGAAAAACTTGACCGCAATTGGCAACTCAACCTGGAATTGATCCGCAGGACTAACCTGGATCAGGTGAAAAATAAGATAAGGAGACTTATTTGGATCAATGCCCTCACACTGAGCTTCTATCTACTTTGGGCGGTCCTGTTTGGGATTTTTGCGGTGAAGAATTGGACTCATCCCAGTGTAGCCGTCTCCGGAGGACTTTTAGCGGTATGGGCGATAACCATCTGTGCCGCTTCCATTCATGAACTGGAACTGCTCACCACCATCAACTATGCGCAACCAATTCAAGTGCTTCAGAAAAAATTAGGACACATTAAATTGCTGATAATTCGTTATCTGCGTCTGGGTATATGGATATTTCCCCTATACTTTGTATTTATCATTTTAATGTTCTGGATATTTTGGGGAATAGATATCGTGGCATCAGGTGACCCCGCCTGGATTACCGGAAATGTGCTGGTTAGCGTATTGGTATTTTTACCACTTTCAATTTGGGCCCATTTCAAACTTTCCCCTAAAAATGCTGACACTAAATGGATGAATGCCTTACTTCAGGGCAATGGAAGTCAAATAACCGATGCACTGCATCTGATAAAGGAGATAGAAGAATTTGAAAGCAGCGGTTAAGCGCGTACGATAGTGTAAAGATGTACTTGCTGATCACGACCCCTCAGGTTCTGGCTTCCCAGGTCTTGAATTTCATAACCGGCAGGCAGTGCCAGTCGTTGCAGTAAATCCCCACTGATCAGCAGATCGACGTGGTATTGATTACACAATGATTGAATACGGGCCGCAGTATTGAGCACATCGCCGGAAAAGGCAATATCCTTTTTGATCACCCCAAGCTCACCGGTAGTCACCTTACCTACATGCAAACCCGCTTTAAAGCTGGGGACCACCTGGTAACGCAATTGATACAAGGCCGCCTGCTCCTTCAGTTTCTCCTTCATATGAAAGAAACAATGAACGGGATTTTCAGGCGATCTTAGTCTCCAGGTGATCACCACCTCGTCACCCACATATTGATAGATCTGGCCTTCATAGCGGATAATGGATGCCGATAGATCCTCATAGTAGCTTTTGAGCATTTTGAAATATTGCACGTGCCCTAGTTTTTCGGCTATGGTAGTGGATGACTTCATATCCAAAAACATAAAAATTCGCTGTTCCTCCTGGGGGGCATGATATTTACCGGTCAGAAAATTAGCTAAGACCTGTTGGCCCAGGTTATCGCTAACCTCTGCAAAAAACAAAGCGATGACCATTATGAACCCTACGTACAGCTCCAAAATCCAAAAAGCCGGACTAAGGATAAATACCCAGAGGCTATTTAGTACCTCCTTGCTAAAAATACCTGTTTGCAATTCCACTGCATTGCCGATCAGGGTAGCAATACTTAGGAAAAATAACATAATAAGCAGATAGATCAAGGTCTTGGCTGCGATCTTCCAGGCCAGACCTTTTGCCTGGAATCGTTTACTGAAATAGAGGACTTCGGTGGCACCGGCTAGCAATCCGATCAACAAAGACAAGGAAGGCGTTAAAATAAGGTTAATGGTAAAATTATAAGGATTTCCGGTCGAAGGATAGTGGGTGAGGTCTCCTAGAATAGCCTTTTCAACCAGGGTGTATAAAAGCCCGAAAATCATCCAAATCAAGCCAAAAGGTAAGATCCTGAACAGGTTTCTTTTGACTGCAGGTGCGAGCATGACGAACAAAATTAGGCCAAGCCTAAATTAAGTAAATACTAGCACTTGACAAGTGTTCTTTACTTAGGTTTAGACTTGGCCAAGAGTAAAAGCGTTAACTCTCTATGCTATGGTCGCGCTAAGGCACTTATCCTTTCTTTATTTTGCAGGTGCTAATTCCGAAAGGAGCGTATAGCGGACAAAAACTAACTATACTGGTCAGGACAAAAACCCCGGCTATTATTAACAGCAAAATGCCCCACACACCAGTAATTACATTAGTGAAATAAAGAGCTGCTACTAAAACCGCAATTATAACACGGATAATGCGGTCATTTCCTCCCATGTTCTTTTTCATATCTTGTATACTTGTTTTAAAACTTAATCCATTCGACAGGTCCACACCGGTCGTTTGGAATGATTGACCACATCTTCGGCAATACTGCCGCTCAAAATATGGTATAGACCTGTGCGGCCATGAGTTCCCAGGGCGATAAGATCGGCGTCCACTTCTTCAGCGAAATACATAATGCCGTCCTCCTCTTGACGATCGTTGTAAATATTGACCGTGAAATTCTCCAGATTGTTCTTATCCGCAAAATCCCGGATGATCTTAATCCCCTCGTGATCGGACACAAAATTGGAAGGAGTATTGATCTTAACCAGATGCAGCTCGGCATCCAACACTTCTTGTAAGGTTTTTACCTTATCGATTACAGAATTGTCCTCTTCAAAATCGGCAGCAAATACTATGCTCTTGGTATTCTCCAGATCAAATTCTCTTTTAATAACCAACACTGGGCAATTGGCCCTGCGTACTACTTTCTCAGCATTGGATCCCACAAAGGTCTCCTCCCAGCCCTCGGCTCCGTGTGAACCCATTAGTACCAGATCCACCTCCTGGTCGGTGATAAGTTTTGAAATGGCCTGATAGGCATTACCTACCTCCAGATTGCTAGTGATGTTTACTCCGTTCTGGGAATTTTCTGACACCAATTTTGCCAGATCCTCCTTAGTTTTTGATATGAGCTTTAGTGTGTAAAGATCAAACTCGGAATTGTTTACGGCCTGGCCGGTGACTGAAAAAGCAGCACCGGGCATTTCCACCACATTTAATAATATAACCTCCGCACCTGTTTTACGGGCAATTTGCAGTGCCGTACTGGTAGCAAACGATGCCAAAGGCGAAAAATCGGTAGGTACTAATATCTTCTTCATAATAATAAAGTTTAAAAATGATTACACGTTTTCAAGCATAAACACAATAGGCAATGACATTCTAACTCTTACCGGCTTACCTCTTTGTTTACCCGGTGTCCATTTGGGACTGGACTCCAGCACTCTTTTCGCCTCCTCATCGCATCCAAATCCAATTCCTTTTAAAATTACTACATTATTAATGGAACCGTCTTTGTCTATCACAAACTGAACATAAACCTTACCCTCCACTGCCGATCTTCGGGCCAGCGCAGGGTATACCATATTCTTGGCAACATACTGGTAGAAGGCCTTCATTCCACCCTTGGGCTCCGGCTGTTGCTCCACAAACTGAAAGATCTCATCCGCTATCTCCTCCTCTACTTCGTTGGATACATCGTAAACCACATCCTCAATTACTGACTCCTCAGTAACTTCAACATCCAAATTGATGTCGATCTCCTCCTGGATCTCTACAACATCCGGAACTTCGGTGATTATCGCTACCTGAGCCTTGGGCGGCGGAGGCGGGGGTTGTTCAGTTACCGGTACTTCCATGATCTCTTCAAATTCCGCGCTTAAATTTCCTAGTTCAACCAGATCGTTATCCGGTGATGAGGTCCATTCAAAGGCCACAATTACTATGGCTAAACTCAGACAGAGACCAATAGCGGTAAATAAGGTGGTACGGGTTTTATATTCCCGTTGTTTTATTTTCTTGCTTTCGCTGAGGTAATCGTAAATGGCTCCTAAATTATTCTGCCATTCGCTAGGGACTTCTATAGTACTGCTTCCGCCGGATGTTGACACCCGGGAGCTGAAAAAGTTGGGGCGGGATCGTAACATGACTTTTCTCTTTAGATGTACTTGAAATTCCAAAAGAGAAGCCAAAACTAATATGATAATCGTTATTAGCCTTCGTGACTCCTATCATGAGAATAGATGATGTAATTCGGAGTGAATCAGCAGTTTCACCCCTATTTACCTGATTTTAAAGATATGTGGTAGGAGTTCTGCCCTGCTAACTGTTTTATGGTAGTAGAAAGTGAATACCAGCAGGTAATTGTGATGCAAATTACACAGTCATCCAACTATTTCTACTAACTAATTGATAGCTAAATAGTTAATACAGTCGAAACAATTAAAAAAAACAGATTTATGAAAGTATATTTTTTAATTTCAACCCTCCTCTTCTTTGTAGCCGCAGTTGTATTTTCCTGTAAAAGTGATGACGAAATTGCCATTTTAGATTCACAGCAGGCTTCAAACCAAGCGCTTAGTATGATAAACGGGCAAGTAATTGAAGCAGAGCTGGATAGCAGCGGAATAGCCCCAGCGTGGGAAGTAACGGTGCTGACCGACACCGGATCGGAAGTAGAGTTTTATTTTACCCAGGATGGCGGAGCCTTAATTCAGATTGAAGGAGATGACGGGCCTTTTAATTACGATTTAGATCCTGGCCTGGGTCTCATTTCCTTTTCCAGCGCCAAGCAAGCGGCCCTTGATGAGTATGAAGGAGATATTGTAAAGTGGGAACTGGAACAAGACTCTCAAGGCCACTGGGTCTACGAGTTTGTGATAATCGCCAGTGGTAATGAAGAAACTATTAAAATCGATGCCCAAAATGGGACTGTGATTTAATCCAGCGATCAGAAGTGAGCCTGAGTAAGGGGCTCACTTCTGAAATATTTTACTAGAAAACGGATTGAACAAGGGATGACCTGTAATAACGGGTTTTGGAGTGGTTACGGTATCAGGAGCGGGGGGATGATCAGCTTCCCATTTTTTAGATTTTACCTGAGCACCCTGTAGCAACTACTTTGCTGGATATTTTTTTGAGTAAGTGATCCTAGGTCAAAAAATTCAAACTCTGGTAATCACTCATTATTGTGATCCAATGGGTGGTGAATAAGCCAGAGTACATCTACATCGAGCAGCTAATATGAAACTGAATTTTAAGGGAATCAGTATTTCCCATCTGCATACTCCTTTGGAGGCCAGGGAAAAAGTAGCATTGGACGGAGAGGCCACTAATCGATTATATCAATTACTTAAGACCAGTACTTCCTTGAAGGAGGTCATGATATTGTCTACTTGCAATAGAACAGAGATCTACTATGTATCACCAGACGGACAAGAGGATGACATTGTTGGGCTTTTAGGTATAATTAAAGGATTCAATAGTCACCGCTATCGGGAACATTTTTCGGTAATGAACGGCAGTGAAACTGCTATCAAACATCTGTTTAGGGTAACTGCAGGGCTTGAATCTCAAATACTTGGAGAATCTCAGATCATGCATCAGGTCAAAAAAGCTTACCAGAAAAGCGTAGATCATGATTTTGCCGGACCCTTGATACACCGGTTACTCCATACTGCCTTCTTTACCAACAAAAGGATCGATCAGGAAACTTCTTTTAAAGTAGGGGCTGCCTCAATCTCCTACACTACATCGGAGTTGGTGAAAAGCATGACACAGGACAATAGTAAACCAAAAGTGCTGGTGTTAGGGCTGGGTGATATGGGCAGGGATGCCACTAAGAACCTCATCACCAATGAGAAACTGGAGATATTTCTCTGCAACCGCACGCCCTCCAAATCATGGGGAATGGCTGAGAGATATGGCTTAAAAGTGCTTGATTTTGATCAGGTCATGGCACATATCTCCACCATGGACATTGTCATTTCCTCTTTGGAGATGGAAAGGCCATTTATCACCAGAGAAAGCATGACTTTCGATATTCGCAAACCACTGCATTTTATTGATTTATCAGTCCCCCGCAGCGTGTGCCCTCACATAGCTGAGTTCGGCATGGTGACCCTTACCAATATCGACCAGTTAAAGGTAACGGTAACTGGAGTTATCAACGAACGACAGCGTGAAGTGCCAAAAGTAATGGAGATCGTGGAACAGTCTCTACATGATCTAAGGGAATGGTCAAAAGAGATGCTGGCCGCTCCCACCATTAACAAAATGAAAGATGCTCTGGAAGAAATTCGACAACAGGAATTAAAGCGTTATCTCAGTAAGTGTACACTGCAAGAGAAAAGGATGGCGGAAGCTATTAGTAAAAGCATGGTACAGCGTATCATGAAACTACCGGTATTACAACTTAAAGCAGCCTGCAAAAGAGATCAGGCCGGCTCCTTGATCGAGGTCTTGCAAGACCTGTTCGACGTGGAAAAATTAAACACGAAATGTTAGATAATCATGTGACTTGATCTTCAATTAATTTAAGCAAACATGCCACACCTGGCACATAAACTATACATCGCCTCCATGGTCAGTATTGTACTGTTCATTACGGTATTCTTGATCTATAAGGGGGTCCCCTATTACAGTACCAGCCTGGAAGAACGCTTTTATCACTCCGATCATGAGTTGTTCAAGCCTAGCGGCTTGTTTGGTCACGGGTTGGGTATCATAGGTACCTTGTTAATTCTCTTTGGAGTGTTTTCTTATATCGCCAGGAAACGCTATGCTTTTTTATCCCGATGGGGTCGTCTTAAGTACTGGCTGGAATTCCACATATTCCTATGTGTCCTGGGTCCCATAATGATCTTGTTTCACACTGCTTTCAAGTTCGGTGGAATTGTTTCCATCAGTTTTTGGAGTATGGTGGCAGTAGTGGCCAGCGGAGTTATTGGCAGGTTCATCTATATACAAATACCCCGTAGCATTGAAGGGAATGAATTGAGTTTAAGTGAATTGAAGGAAATGCAAAGCAATCTGGAATTGGCCATAAAGGACCGTTTTCAGCTCGATTCTGAGAATTTTAACACTATTCGTCAATATCTGGCCATTGAACCCTCTGCCGGCAATAAAAATCTTCTTACGGGATCGGTAACCAAATACTTTCAGGATCTTCGCCGACTAAAAGCCATTAGAAGATCCTTGAGAGGTCAGCAAGTGCCCAAAGTCAACTATCAGCCTATCATCAAATTGGTCAAGAATGAGATGGCCTTGAGCAATAAGATTGAGCGACTGCAATCCATGCATGAACTGTTCCGGTATTGGCACATTGCTCATTTACCGTTTGCAGCGATCATGCTGTTAATAATGATAATACATGTAGGCATTACCGTGGCATTCGGAGCCCGGTGGATCTTTTAAGTTTTATTTATGCTGCTAGAACAGTTAATCATATACACTACAGTGATCGCCCTATGTTCAGTCATTGTATTCATCTATCTAAGGCGGGTTGGCCGTGCTTCCAAGGTGGTGGAAGCCAAGGTAGAGAAAGCCAAAGTTGATGGGCTTTTTGAACCGGTTTCACTTTATCCTAGAATTGATGTAAACCGCTGCATAAAAAGCGGCGCCTGTGTCAAAGCTTGCCCGGAAAAAGATATCCTGGGCATAATGAACGGCAGGGCTACCCTGGTGAATGCATCTCAGTGTATTGGGCATGGAGCTTGTTTTCACGGTTGTCCGGTAGAAGCCATCTCATTGGTGATCGGGACTGAAAAAAGAGGGGTAGACCTTCCGCATACCAATGAAAATTTCGAAACCAATGTTCCTGGTATTTATATCGCAGGAGAGCTGGGCGGCATGGGGTTGATAAAAAATAGCGTGGAGCAAGGTCAGGCAGCAGTAGAGAATATGGTGAAAGCGGGCATTGTACAGGACAGCTCATCATATGACCTGGTGATTGTAGGGGCTGGCCCTGCCGGGATCTCCGCTTCGCTGATGGCTAAGAAACACAAGTTGAATTTTTTAACCTTGGAGCAGGATACATTGGGCGGTACTGTTTACACTTTTCCCAGGGCTAAAATCGTGATGACCGCTCCCATGGATTTACCCTTGCATGGCAAGGTGAAGTTATATGACACCAGCAAATCGGAACTGTTGTGCCTATGGGAGAAGGTCCTTATGGAAAACAATATCACGGTACGTGAACAAACAAAAGTGGAAGAGATTGGCTACGAAAAGGATTGCTTCAGGATGGATACGAATACTGGTGAACACTTCCTAACTAAAAATGTGTTGCTGGCTATCGGGCGTCGGGGATCGCCCCGGAAATTAGGTATCCCTGGAGAAGTTTCAGAGAAGGTGGCTTACAGGCTTCTGGAACCGGAGAATATTCACCAAAAAGAGGTTATCGTGGTGGGGGGAGGTGATTCGGCAGTAGAAGCCGCATTGGCATTGTCGGAACAAAATTCCGTAATCCTTTCCTACCGCAGGGACTCTTTCAGCCGCATCAAGCCCAAAAACCGGGAAAAGTTGAATGAAGCCATTCAGCAAAAATCACTGGATGTCCGATTCGAATCGAATCTTAGCGCTATTGAAAAAAACCAGGTAACCATGTCTTATCAAGGCCAGGAGCTTCAAGTGCGCAACGACTTGGTATACATATTTGCGGGCGGAGAGTTACCCACTCAATTCCTGCAAAAGGCCGGTGTGAAGATCTCAAAACGATTTGGATATACCTTAAAAAGGTACGGATAATAAGTCTATAAGCTAAATAAGAACATTGAATTTCAGGCTGATACATATCTCCATAATCCTCTCACTGCTCGTGGTTAAGTCCTCAGCACAGATATCTCCGGGAGACCTCGCCAAGGAGCATGCCGAGTTGGAAGGTATAATGAACTGTACACAATGTCATGTGTTGGGCGGGAAGGTATCGGATGATAAATGCTTGCAATGTCATCAGGAGATTGAAAGTCGTATCAACCGAAACCAGGGATACCACGCCTCAAAAGAGATAAAGGCCAAGCAATGCGCAGACTGTCACAGCGATCACCATGGCCGCAATTTCCAACTGGTCCGATTTGATGAACAAAACTTTAAACATGATCTCGCAGGGTATAAGCTGACCGGGCAACATCAAAAAATTGACTGCCGGGAATGCCACCAACCGGATCTGATTGCCGATTCCAAACTCAAAAGAAACAAGGACACTTTTCTGGGTCTGGGAACAGAATGCCTGAGCTGCCATGATGACTATCACCAGAAAACTCTTTCTAAAGATTGTGCAAGTTGCCATAACACTAGCGAGTTCTCACCTGCCCCGAAATTTGATCATAGCGAGACTGAATTCGCTTTACGAGGCAAACATCTGGACGTGGAATGTGTGGATTGTCACCCAATGGAGACAAGAAATGGGCAGCAGTTCCAGAAATTTACGGACATTCCTTTCGGTCAATGCATTGATTGTCATGAAGATCCCCATGAAAACAAATTTGGCCCTAGCTGTGCGGATTGTCATAAAGAAGAGTCTTTCAGCGTGCCTAAGTCACTTGCTTATTTTGATCATGACAAAACCGGCTACGCACTCAGTGGCCGCCACCGTAGGGTGGATTGTAAACAATGTCATACTACTAAATTCACCGATCCTGTGGCCCACCATTCTTGTGTGTCTTGTCACCGCGATTACCATCGCGGAGAATTTGCCAGTAATGGAAGAAGCCCGGATTGCGCAGAATGTCATAATGTCAATGGTTTTGAGGTGTCGCTCTACACCATTGAAGACCACAATAAATCGGATTTCCCTCTGGAAGAAGCTCACCTGGCTACGCCCTGCAACGCCTGTCACCAAACAGATGACCGTTGGAGCTTCCGGGGCATTGGTGAGGACTGTGTGGACTGCCATCAGGATATTCATGCCGGCTATATCGATGAGAAATATTACCCCGATCAGTCCTGTACCAGCTGCCATCTGGTGAGCACCTGGAAAGACCATGTGTTTGATCATGGTCTCACTTCATTCGAATTATCAGGAACTCATGCCGAACAAGAATGTATGGCTTGTCACGGTACAGATAACCCTGAAGCTCATAAATTTGAGAATTTTCAAAATCTGTCTAACAGCTGCTACAGCTGTCATGAAGACATTCACAATCAACAATTCATGGAAGACGGCATTACGGATTGCGCCCGTTGCCATGGATTTGAAGATTGGCAAATAGACCGCTTTAATCATAAGAATACAGCTTTTAAGCTGGAAGGGAAGCATGCGCAGGTTGAATGCGCAAGCTGTCATAAGGAAGTAGTCGATAACAACCTAGTCTTTGTTCAATACAAATTCAAAAGTTTCGAATGTATAGACTGTCATCAATAATATTGCTCCTGGGAGTAGCCTACCAGGCATGGGGGCAATCCACACATGGAGATACTTTCAAAATGGACTGCGCTGCCTGTCATACGCCAAAAAGCTGGGAGATCCCTGCGTCTTTCTGGCAAAAAGCCAATCCCTCTCCTAATAATGTATCAAAAGCCACAGGTAAGAAATTACCTTTTAAATCCTTAAGATTTAATCATGACGATACTGAATTCGTATTGGATGGTCAACATGCAACTACGGATTGTCGCAGCTGTCATGAAACCCTGGAATTTGCCGAAGCCCAAACTGAATGTATTTCTTGTCATACCGATATGCACCAGCAAACCGTTGGCGATGACTGTACCCGCTGTCACAACACTGAGAATTGGCTGGTAGATAACACCTCAGAACTTCATTACGACAATGGCTTTCCACTACTGGGTGCCCATGCCACCGCCAGCTGTTATGACTGCCACGATTCAGAATCTGCACTGGCCTTTAACAGAATTGGTAATGAATGTATGAATTGTCATTTAGACGAGTATACCGGCACTACCAGCCCTAATCACGCCAGCGCTGGTTACTCTACTAATTGTATTGAATGTCATGATATCAATGCCTTTAGTTGGTCCTCCGAAAGTATCAACCACAACTTTTTTCCTTTGACTAAAGGTCACGATATTGAGGACTGCGCCAGCTGTCACAATACTGCCAACTTTTCTGATATCTCAGCTGATTGTATTTCCTGTCATCAAACGGATTTCACAGAGGCCTCCAACCCTAATCACATAGCCGGCGATTTCAATACGGACTGTAGGGAATGTCATACCACCGACCCCGGTTGGACTCCGGCACAATACCTGCAGCACGATGTCGAGTATTTTCCTATTTACAGTGGTGAGCACCAAGGGGAATGGGATCAGTGTGTGGATTGTCACACTAATCCGTCAAATTTTGCAGAGTTCAGTTGTACCACCTGTCATACCAATCCGGAAACAGATGAAGAACACCAGGGAATTGATGGCTACTCCTACAACAGTCAGTCTTGTTTGGCCTGTCATCCTACCGGTGATTCAGATGGAGCCTTTGATCACAACTTAACCAATTTCCCCTTAACAGGAGCCCACCTAACGGTGGACTGTATTGATTGTCACGCTGCCGGATATGCGGGAACGCCCACCGATTGTGCAGCTTGTCATACTACAGACTTCAATCAAACGGTCAATCCCAATCACAACAGCTTAGGACTTTCCAACGATTGTGCTTCCTGCCATACTACTGAGCCGGAATGGAATCCAGCTGCTTTTGCCAGCCACAATGATCATTACGCCTTGAACGGAGCACATGCTACCATTGCCAATGATTGCGTAGCTTGTCATAATGGGGATTACAACAACACCCCTAATACTTGTGTGGGATGTCATCAGCAGGACTACGACCAGACCACAAATCCCAATCACGTGGCACTTAATTTCTCTACTAACTGTATCGAGTGCCATTCTGAAAATAGCTGGGAACCGGCCACGTTTGATCACGATGCCGAGCATTTCCCCATTTACAGCGGAGTGCATAGTGGGGAATGGGATCAATGCCTGGATTGTCATACCAATCCCGGAAATTATGCGGAGTTTACTTGTGTGACGTGTCACGCCAACCCTGAAACGGACAACCAGCACAATGGCATCACCGGTTACTCCTACAACAGTCCATCTTGTTTGGCTTGCCACCCCACAGGAACCGCCGATGGAACCTTTGATCATAATCTGACCAACTTCCCCCTAACCGGAGCCCACCTAACAGTGGACTGTATTGATTGTCATGCCGCCGGCTATGCGGGAACACCCACGGATTGTGCGGCGTGTCATACCACGGATTTCAATCAAACGGTCAATCCCAATCACAACAGCTTAGGATTGTCAAACGATTGTGCTTCGTGCCACACCACGGAGCCGGCGTGGAACCCCGCCACCTTTGCTAATCACAATGATTATTATGCGCTCAACGGAGCACATGCCGCCATAGCTAATGACTGTGCCACCTGTCACAACGGGGACTATAACAATACCCCAAATACTTGTGTGGGATGTCATCAGGACGATTACAATCAAACCACTAATCCTGATCACAACGCAGCGCAATTCCCCACAGATTGTGAGAGTTGTCATACGGAAATCGCCTGGGTACCGGCGGCTTTTAATCACGATGGACAGTATTTTCCTATTTATAGCGGGAAACACAAAGAGGCTTGGAATGACTGTGTCGAGTGTCATACAATACCCAGCAACTACTCGATATTTAGCTGTATCGACTGTCATCAACATAATAACCAGACTGAGGTGGACAACGACCACAGTGAAGAGGCGGGTTACGTCTATGCCAGCCCTAATTGTTTGGAATGTCACCCCACTGGAAATTAAGAGACCATATTTAACAGAGCTAGTTGAAATACTTCCATATCATATCGATTCTAATCATCTGCGCCGGCAAACTGCAAGCACAGAATAAGACCATGGAAGAGACTGGAGCGGTTTCATATGTTTCCTCACAAAACGTATATGTGAAGTTTTCTAATACCGTGCGTATTGAAGTTGGAGATACCTTGTACATCACGAGCGGGACGGACTTAAAACCTGCCTTAGTGGTAACCGCCAAGTCCTCAATTTCTTGTATCGGGACTGCATTGTCTTCCGCAAAATTGGGAGTCTCTCAAAAAGTAGTGGCTAGAAAAGTGGTGAGGAAGAAGATAGCCGAAAGCCTACCAGATGAAATGTCGCTAGATACTGATACCTTAGCACTGCCAGGATCTACCCCGCAAACAGCTACTCCTTTACTCACCGGTGAGACCGGTTCACAAGGACGTCCTGCTTCTTTCCGGGAAGATAAGTCCTTCCAACTGCCCTCAAAAGTACCTTCCAAATCGGCGGTTGTGGATGATGTAAAAAAACAGCAGGCCAAACCCGATGTATTCTTCAAAGAAAAGATCCGGGGACGAATTTCACTGGGTACCTACAGCACCGTCTCAGGCACCAGAACCAATCACCGCATGCGATATGCATTTTCTTTGAGAGGCGACCACCTGAAAGACTCCAAATGGTCTGTAGAAAGTTATATCACCTTGCGGCATTCTCTAGATGAATGGCAAGAGCTGAAAGAGAATCTAAACGATGCCTTGAAAATTTACTCCCTGGCCATAAAATATGATTTCGACCACCACACAAGCGTTACTGTGGGTCGAAAGATAAACCCCCGAATATCTAATATGGGAGCTATTGACGGTTTACAGTTTGAAAAACAGAAAGGCAACTTTAGATTAGGAGCTATAATAGGTTCGAGGCCGGACTATGAGAACTATGGATTGAATTTAGAACTCTTACAATTTGGCGGTTATGTTAGTCTGGGTTCCGGTAACAACGCCAAATATCACCAGACTACCGTGGGCTTTATCGAACAAAGGAACCATTCAAATATTGACCGCAGGTTTGTTTATTTCCAGCACAGCAGCCGTTTATTGGACAACTTAAATCTGTTTAGCTCCATGGAAATGTCTTTATATGAAAAGATCCATGAAGAGGTAAAGAACAAGCTGAGCTTAACCAACTTGTATGTTTCCCTGCGCTACCGTCTTTCCAAAAAGCTCAACTTTTCAGCTTCTTATGATAACCGGAAAAACATTATTTATTACGAGTCCTACAAGAGCTTTATCGACCAACTAATAGAAGACGAAACCAGACAAGGAGTAAGATTACATGTCAACTATAAACCTTTTAAGTACGTAAACTGGGGGGTTAATACCGGTTGGAGATTCCAAAAAAATGATGAGAATCTTTCCAAAAGCCTCAATAGCTATCTGACGTTTAGTAAAATCTCAGACTTGAATATCAGAGCTACTTTTACCGCTAATTTACTGCAAACCAATTACCTGCAAAGTAAGATTTTCGGCGTCAGGGTCTATAAGGACCTGCTAAAAGGAAAAATAAGCGGAGACCTTAATTACCGGTGGGTAGACTACAAGTTTCAGGATTACGAAAACCCTACACTTCAACACGTAGGCGGGATTAGTCTATCCATGAGAGTCTTTAACAAGTTGACTTTCTACATGTACTATGAAGGCACTTTCGACTCGGTCAACCCCATTAACCATAGAGTCAACACCAAGATCATATACAGGTTTTAACAGGAATAAATTTAATCAAAAATAAAATGAAAACAGATAAGTTAAGTTTGATAGTAGCAATCGGAATCACACTTTCTGCCTGTCAATCAAAACCCAAAACAATCGAAGCCGTACCCCTGTCGGGTAGCGAAGCCCTGGCCAGTTACCAAAGCCCCATGCAAGAATCTAATCACGATGAGAGCTCTCGGCAGGAGCACCGGGTGGAAGTATTGGAAGTATTGAATACCGATAAATATTCCTACCTGAACGTTAAGGAAGAAGATCAACAGTTTTGGATCGCTATACCGCGCAAAGAAGTAACGGTAGGTGACTCCTATTTTTATAAGGGAGGACTTTTAAAGAAACATTTTCACAGTAAGGAATACAACCGGGTCTTCGAAACGGTGTATTTGGTATCTGATGTGCTCCCTATTATGGATGACGGGTCTGTTGATTACCATGCTTCTATTCCTGCAGACCCACGAAAAGAACAGCCTGTGGAGGTAGCGTCTACTCATGACGCTATTAAGATTTCCGAGATCGTAGCCGATCCCCAGAAATATCAGGGTAAGCTCACAAAGATCACGGGAAAATGTGTGAAGGTAAACCCCATGATCATGAACCGCAACTGGGTGCATATTCAGGACGGATCCGGAGACAATTATGACCTTACGGTAACCACTCAAGAGGAGATTCTAATGGGTACGGTAGTCTCCCTGGAAGGCGTGATCGCCCTGCAAAAGGATTTCGGTGCAGGATATCGATATGATATTATCATGGAGGACGCAGTACTAAAATAAATTATGTTCCTGGCGAAAAACCTCCACACGGACTAAGCCAGGCTCAGCGTCCGTTTCGAATTCTGTCTTTGACGCCAGTAGGCCGTGAGACTGATCACCGTTAAAATGATCACGGTGTAATAAACAAATGGTGGAATAGGTACCGGGTCCCCAGCTGCATACGAATGCAATCCCGACAAGTAGTAGTTTACACCGAAGTAAGTCATCAAGACCGAAGCCCAGCCAAACAATGAGGCTACGTTAAAGGCATAGGCACCTCTAAACCCAGGGATAAAACGCATATGAAGAATAAAAGCGTATACCAATATGGTGACCAACGCCCAGGTTTCTTTGGCATCCCATCCCCAGTATCGGCCCCAAGATTCATTGGCCCAAACACCTCCCAGATAGGTGCCTACACTGATCATAAATAACCCGCCAATCAGCGTCATCTCACTGATATAGGTCATCTCTTTAATAATCCTGTTGGTATTGGCCAGGGTTCTGCGGTTGGCAAAAATCATCAGGATCAAATTTATCACTCCAATAATCGCACCTAGCATCAAAAATCCATAGCTGCCAGCCTCCAGTGAAACATGGATGGTCAACCAATATGATTTTAGTACAGGGACCAGGGGAGTAATTTCAGGATCCAACCAACTCAGTCCAGCTACCATTAGTATAGTAGCAGCCAGGGCACTGGTAGCAGCCAGTCCGCCGTACGATTTTCTGGTAAACAATAGACCGGCCAAGACCGTGGTAAATCCAATATAAATCATGGATTCATAGCCATTGCTCCAAGGAGCCCTTCCGGCGATGTACCAGCGCAGTCCCAATCCTAATGTGTGCAGTATGAAACACAAGGCCAGGAATCCCAAAGAAATTCTGAAGGGCCATTTCAGGGAAATACGGGGTCTGAATACCGAGGTAAATAATAAGGCCAGGAAAGCCAGCGTCAACAAACCATACCACCTCCCCAGTCGGTTAAAAATATTCATATTATTCAATAGCAATTCCGCTTTTAGCTTTGACTTTGAAGGAATCACTTCACCTCCATTCAACTGCTGATACTCATCGAGTTGGGCCACCAAAATATTAGCCGAACTCCAGTCATTCACATGCAATCCTTGATGCAGTGCAGATATGTACTGCTGATAAAATTCTTCTGGGTAGTCCTCTAAATGAGGCGAAGTCTCATCATCGGTTTCGTGCTGATGGCCAAAATGACCAGGTGCTTGCCACTGGTTGTTGGAATGATCCGGAATAGGGAATGTCTTTAGGAATCTTCCTGAAAACACCATACTGCAAATATTGATCCTCTCGTCAAGCTTTAAAAGCTCCTTTTCCAGGGCACCTCTATCCCGCTGGGGAGTGTTATAGGCGCTTCTAACTTGTGTGCGTAGTTTGTACGTCCCGTTAGTCTCAAAAAAATCACGATAGGCTACCAGGCCTTCAGTCTTCCCTAGTATTTTATGGATGTCAGGGTTTTTACCCAATTTGATTAAGGGCACTCCATACCAGTCTTTGGGATTTGCCGCCATACCCAATACGATTTGCTCTGCAGTTAATTCATACAATGATTCTTCCCTGGAAAGCTTTCTCAAGATCTCGCTGGTAAAGGTATTCATGGGCTTTAGACGGCCATTGTGATCTTGCATGATCAGCTGACCAAACTGGCGGGCATGATCAGGACTAATTTCATTTAGGTGTAACGCTCGGTCAGGTGATGCGTTAGTCGGAAAGCTGACTAGTACCAATAAGCCGATCAGCACCGCGGCCATGCGGTGAGATTGCCTCATTTTTTTAATGTTCTGCCCTAATTTGCTGAAACGTGTTCCTCTTTTGAAAAGAGTGAGTACCATGCCTATGGTTAATAGTGCGTATCCGAGGTAGGAAATCCAAGTCCCCCAGCGATCGTGGTTGACACTCAAATAAGTACCAAGCTCATCCCGGTCGTAAGAAGATTGAAAAAAACGATACCCTCCATAGTTCAATATATGATTCATATAAATCCTTTGAGGACGAGTAATATTCTTTTCAGGAACTATTAAGGTAACCTCGCTGGCATAACTGGAAGCACTATTGGTTCCCGGATACCTTTCCATGATGAATTCATTCAACTTGATTGAAAATGGGAGGGCCACTTTTTTAGCACCATACGACACAGCTAGCCGAGAATTTCTAAAGCTGGTGGTCCTGGGCCGGCCTTCTACCCCCTTGCTTCCGTATACTATTAGCTGTTGTTGCTCTTCGCCAATAGTAATTCTCATGTTTAGGCCGGCAGTACTGGTACTGGTCATTTTTTCTGAACTCGATGAGATCTCCAGGGCTCCTTGAGGGATGAAATCGCCGATGGCAAAACTTTGTTGCTCATTGGAGTAAAGGGACCGGGTCAGTAGAGGCCGGTAGTCTCCCGGTAACAGGGTTTCCTTTTTTTGAATGGCCATTTGTGTTTGGGTGTAGATGGTATTGGATTTAAACACCAGTTCACCTTGCTGATATTGGATGTTAAAAGCATTTGGGTCTTCCTGATTACCAAAATTGAACAGAGTACCGTGTATTGGTTTCTTTTCGCCCAGTTTTAGAAAATACTCTTCTCTGCCGTTTTCTCCCCCTACCACAATCTTTATAATTGGCACTCCAATTTGAACCTCCTTCAGTTGCTGTTGAGGATTGGGCATGAAATCAATGACCTCTACCAAAACCTTTTCGTTTCCCAGCATATAGGAGCGCTGCCAATTGTTATCACCTAGCGTGGCAAACAAAACTGGTTCGTCAAATTGGAATTTGCGATCCTGATGCCATACCTCAAACTTTAAATATGTTTCCGAGGAAAGAAAGGTACTGGATGTACTCCCTTTCCTAATATGCATCATTCCTTCGCTTCCAAAATATCGGGTCACTCCTGCCCCTATCAGGATTATGATCATGGCCGCATGAAAGGTTAGAGTGGCCCACTTTTTCTGATTTATCATATTGAATCGAAAAATGTTGACTACCAAAGAGATCCCAAACAATAACAGAATCATTTCAAACCACCATGCTTTGAAAATGACTTTTTGTGCAGAACTGGTCCCAAAATCATTTTCAATGAAGGTGGCCACGGCGATAGCCACCGCAAAGAGTATGATATATAGCCCTGCTATGGAAGTAGAAAACAACCTGTACAAAATCTTTTGTAAATGTTTCATAGAATCTTCAGCTGATTAAACCAGACGGGTGCATCGGGAAAGACTCAGAACAGCCTAAAGGTAAATTTTTGGTTAAAAAATAATGCTGCCTATGAAGGCGTTATTCAGGCCCAGGTCTGGTCATCTAGGTCAATACCCATTTGATAATTTCCCTGTTACGTATGTAACAGATTAGGAGCAACAACTCCCCCTTAGAATATGAAATATTCGGGCTTTTTCCGGTGCGAACTGGTATATAAAGCTGATCCAGCCTTGTGGTAGCAGATGGTGTTAATCCAAATGGTGATTAATGATGCTAAGCATTAAAAAATGGAACAGGGCAAAAAAATTTCAAAATTTTCTCTTTGAGTTTGTCACCTTGTAATTCTGAGTTGAGTGCAATAACAGTTGACCTATCCGTGGATCCTAATAAGATTTTTGCCCGGAAGATGACTTAGAAGATTACTATAGCTGCTGGCCCTTTTTATCTCCCTATCGCTATCCCGTCCTAAAATTGTGCAAAAAGACCAAAAAAGATCAAGGCCTACTGAATGAAACTGATCTTCTGGAAATGTCACAAAAACGACAATTCTTAATTAAAGTCAATTCTTTCTTCGAAAATCAAAAATGTCTTGTGAAAGACACTATTAATGCGTATTTTTCAGAATCGTATCAATATAATACCATTAAATATTAATATATTTATGAAAAACCGACTTCTTCTCACCTTATTTGCGGGAGCGATCATCTTTATGACGAGTTGTAAAGATGATGAAGATCCCGGGGTCATTACTCCTTCCATTGACGAAGAGTTAGCCGATCTAATTGACGACTTTGATTTTTACACCTTGCCTGAAAGCAACGATTACGCCAACATTCCACAGGATCCCAATAATCCCATGTCTGACGGCAAGGTAGCTCTTGGAAAGCTATTGTATCACGAGACCGCTCTAGGCACCAATCCTCGAATAACAGGAGTGGGTAGTGAAGGCACCTATTCGTGCGCTAGTTGTCACCACGTGGCGGCTGGATTCCAAGCCGGTTTGAAGCAGGGAATTAGCGAAGGAGGTGTGGGCTTTGGCATGGTAGGGGAAGAACGCGGCCTCAATCCAGAATATATGAACTGGACGGATTCCTTGGACGTACAGCCCATCAGAACCCCTACTTCCATGAACACTGCTTACCAAGATGTGATGCTGTGGAACGGTCAATTTGGAGCTACTGGTACCAATGCAGGTACTGAAGCCAACTGGACCCCCGGGACGCCTATAGCCACCAACAACCTGGGATTCCAGGGGGTGGAGACTCAGGCCATTGCCGGCTTTTCCGTGCACCGCCAAAGAATCACTGAAGACTTTCTCAATGGTTATCCCGAATATAAATCTCAGTTTGATGCGGTATACGGGACTTATAATACCGACGATGAAACGCTAAAACAGCTAACCGGACTGGCCATAGCAGCTTACGAGCGTACCCTGCTACCCACTGAAGCACCCTTCCAACGCTACCTGAAAGGGGAAACATCTGCGCTCACCGAGGAACAAAAGAAGGGGGCAATACTCTTTTTCGGAAAAGCGGGTTGTACTTCTTGCCATAGCGGGCCGGCCCTGAACTCCATGCAGTTTGAAGCTATTGGAATGAACGAACTTAAAGGTGTCGGAACTTTTAACACTGCAGGCGACAAAAACGAAAGATTGGGAAGAGGAGGATTTACTAAGAACCCTGATGATAATTACAAATTTAAAGTACCTCAATTGTATAATCTGAAAGATGTGAGTTTCCTGGGGCACGGCGGTAATTTCACCACCGTAAGGCAAGTGATACAATATAAAAATGCCGCTATTCCACAAAACGTGGAAGTACCCCTCAGCCAATTAGCCGATGAGTTCGTTCCCTTAAACCTGACCCCTGAAGAAATCGATCAATTAACGGCGTTTATCGTTGATGGGCTATATGACGACAATCTTATTCGTTATGTCCCTGAAAGCATTATTTCCGGTTTTTTCTTCCCGGTTAACGATGTGGAAAGTCAAGATGATCCAGGTATAATGGGAGGATTTTAGTTTATATTAGTTTAACTGAAGTGATAAGCTGTCGATCCAATGGTCGACAGCTTTTTTTATGCGGGTTTTTTAATATTAGGGACTTAAGTGGTTGGTGTTTCCCGGTTCCTGTTTTCTGGTTTCAGGAAGGCCGGTTCCATAATCCATGGCTAATTTCTATCTTAGTATACACCCCCTTAAAATACCAGCCATGAACACACTAATATCCCATAATTTACGCAGCCAACTAGTCAAAATCGCCTGGATTACCCTCGCCTGGACCTTAATTTCAATATTTCAATTCCTAGTAGGATATCAAGCGCTTATTGAAATGAACTGTGATATGGGTGAAAGGAATCCCTGGGTTTACTTTTTTGGTAGTGTGGTGACCGGCGTTTCCGCAGGAATCATCGGAGGCTATGGGGTAGTTTCCCTGTGGGAAAAATGGCTTAGAAGTAAGAGTTACGGTTGGACCCTGATCAGCATTGTGATCTCTTTTACTATCATCTATGTGATCGTTTCCATGGTCACAGGATTCTACTTGAATTATAGTGAGACTGGCAACACTCCTATGGACATCGATGCATGGATTGGGGTATATAATCATTTTGTCTCTCCCAATCATTGGCTCACTTACACGGGATGGTTGTTCGTGGTTCTTGGCACTTTAGCATTCTTGCAGATAAACGATAAATACGGCCCCGGAACATTTCTAGCACTTATTAAAGGCAGGTATTTCCACCCAAGGAGAGAGCAAAGGATCTTTATGTTTTTAGACCTGCGCTCTTCGACTACCATCGCTGAAAGCTTGAAAGAGGAAAAGTACTTTGAATTCCTTAAAGATGTCTTCAAACACGCTACCCTTCCTATTTTAGAAGCACGTGGAGAAATTTATCAATATGTGGGTGATGAAATCGTTATTAGCTGGCCCGCCAGGAAAGGATTACACAATGCCAATTGTGTCGCCTGTTATTTTAAAGTGCAACAAGTGTTGAATGAGAAGTTCGACTATTATCAACAGCATTATGGGGTGCAGCCTCATTTCAAAGCAGGATTGCATTTTGGATTTGTGATGGCTGGAGAAATCGGGTTAGTTAAACGCGATATTGCTTTTTCCGGGGATGTTTTGAATACCACCTCACGCATTCAGGAAAAGTGCAATGAATTGGGTGTTAATATCCTTATTTCCCAGTATCTGGTGGATAAACTGGAGTCTGTTAGCAATTCCTACAACCCCAAAAAGATCGGCGACATGATGTTGCGAGGAAAGCAGCAACAAGTCAGTCTATTTACGGTGTGATTCCACTAAACCCTAACCCGTCATATTCCTTCATATAATTAGGCCGTTAACAGTATGCCCGACATTTGGGGTAGGGGTTACTTATTCACACCAAATGCAATTAACAGTTAATCAGTCCCTACTGGGGTAATTTAAGTGGTAGAACGTAAGAAATTACTGAAACTTAATTAGATAAAGTAACCCACTTTTCCTAGTTTGTTGACGTTTTGGTGAGAAACAAAGGATAGCATCCTACCCAGATACCACAATGCCGTATTTTTCGTTTAACAAAAGCTGCAGGTTCCGGGGAAAGCACTAAAATAAGGTTTATTAAAATTGAGATCTCTACTAATTAAGGGTTTTGGACTAGTGATGGCAACGTTCTGTTCCACATTAGGTCTATGTGGTCAGTCACCACAGCCAGGAGTTGAAAATATGTTTTTTGAGCCCCGCCCCAAGATCTTGGAATTTAGTATGATGTCTTTACCCCAACTGAGAGATATTCAACTAAACCCTTCTCAGGAAATCACTAACAATAACTTGCCCCGCAATAACTTCATGCGGGCTAAAATAATCCTTCCGGTATTGTGGCGCGAGAAGTTCAAAATGTACGCCAGCCTTAGCTATCGGCGAGAAACTTTAAATCTTGTTACCGCTGAGAACGTCCCCCAGCCCCAAACTTTACGATTCTATCATACAGACTTCAATCTGCGTTATCAAATAGACCTCCAGGACAATCAATTCCTCATGGGATATGTAGGCGCCAAACTGCGGTCGGACCGGCTCGATTGGCAAGATATAAGTTATATCATTTCCATGGGTTGGGGAAAGAACATCAGTGCCAATAAGAAATTTGCGGTGGGTTTCGGTGTTGAGAACGCTTGGGGTCGCATGAGGTTCAGTCCGGTTTTGCTCTATGACAACCGCATCAATGAAAAATGGGATTTGTCTCTTATCCTACCTAGGAGGGCAAAGCTCTCACACTATGTTACTCCAGGATTCCATTTGGTGGCAGAAGCTAAAGGGAGTTCGGTGATTTACCGGGTCGACCATAATCAATTACTACCTGATTACTCTGTCCTGGAATATCGGCAACGGCATGTAGTCTTTAAAATTGGAGTTGAAAAACAGATTTATGACTGGTTTTGGCTAGGCGCACATGCTGGGTTAGTTGCACCACTGAACTCCGTGCTGGTGGCTCCGGGTGAAGCTACCCGCGATCACATCTTCAATTTTGATCCTTCCGCTGACCGCTTCTTGATGTTCTCGGTATTTATCGTGCCGCCTCAGAAGCTGTTTGATAAACTTACCAAGTAACGCGCTGCTTCCCTTTACGCTTGTTAATATCAGTCCCAGAATTAGGGTATTACGATCCTCCAGCTTGTAAAAAAAGCCGCCCCAAAGGAGCGGCCTATCCCATAACTAATGTAGGTAAAGTAATTGTATCAGTTTAGATCTGCGGTTTTGCTGCGGCTAATACTGGTTTCGCCCAGAATTAAACCCTTATTGAGTCTGGCTGCCCCCTTGTAAAAGACCCGGCCCTCCCCTAGCGAAGTAACCTTCATGCTACCGCTGGCATTCAAGTTCAAATCACTTTCGCCGTAAATGGTGGTGCTGACATCTTCTCCTTTGAACTCCGTAGCCCGAACTACATTCTCTCCGTAACATTTGTAGGACTGTACCCGTGCTTCACCTCCACCAATGTCCAAGGCATATTCCCCATAAAGCGACGCTTTAAAATAGTCAGCCGTGATGGATGAAAAATAAGCATCGCCATCGCCATAGAGCTTTAGTCTGAATTCTTCACTTACTAGGGGGTCCTTGCTAATAACCATTTCGGAACCCCTAAGCTCAAGCGCTTTCAATTCCCGATAGGTGACATATGCTTTCACTTTAGCATGTTTATAGATGCTTTCTTTGTAGTTCCACCCTTGATCACGATTCTTCTGTAATTTGGGAGTGACCTTGGCCTTGTCCAGGTAAAGATGCAATGTTTTGCCATCCAGTTGCGCATTAAGCTTATCCTCAGCGACATTCTTAAATTCCCAGCGCACGTGCTCCTTGTCACCTTTTATCAAGATCAATTCAATATGCGGGCTGACCAGCAATTTGTTAAAGGCCTTAACCGTTTCTGAACGTTCCTCCTGGGCCCAGGAGTTCAAACTTGTCATCAGCAAAATGATCAACAAGCTTGCGGTCAATGTGGTTTTGATAGATTTCATGATGCTATTATAGGTTTACAATGGAATGATGCGTTTTTATGCGGACAGGTTGCATCAGTAAGTATATTATTTTAGCTATGTTGTACACATAGTTGAAACGCTTGAACTTATTTTTTAATATATTTGTCAGTAATACAACTTTTAAACCGATCCATTGAGCAGTATCACCCCACATAGGACTTTTGCTATAATTCTGTTGAGTTTGTTCTCATTTGCCCTGGTTTACCAGAGCATGCACCAGTTCGAGAATCCTGCAGAAGCTCCCGTGGACTGTAAAACAGTAGAGCATCATTTTCACAGCGATCCTCAGACGCACGACTGTGAGCTTTGCGATTACCAAGTCACCCATTGGGTTAATGCACCGATAATAGCTAAACCTTGGCCTCAATGCTTGGCGGTCCAGGAAGACCTCTATTCTGAAACCGCTCGCTCCTATCAATTTCATCCCTTCTTACATCGCGGTCCGCCTGTAGTCTAGCTGATAATCAAGTTAAATGATTCTTTTTGGCCTCCTTATTGCAAGGAAGCCTCAACGTGCATAAGCTAGATTCCAATGAGCAGGTTAATCTTATTTATATGTTTTTATAGTATTTATTTCCAGGCCACCGGTCAAACAGACAATTGTTCCTTCACTATGTCCGGATCGGTGATCGATGAACATGACCAAAGCGTGCTGGCTTACGCTACCATCTATGTTAAAGAGCTGGAACGGGGTGTGGTGGCCGACAGCGCTGGTGGGTATGTGATAGAAGGGTTGTGTGCCGGCACCTATTCCATCACTGTGAGTCATGTAAGTTGTGAACCGGTGGTACTTAAAATAAATATCACCGGTAACACCTCCAAAACTCTTTTTCTGGAACACCATGTGGAAGCGTTGCAAGCGCTAACCATTACGGGGTCGGGGATATTGGAACAGCCCATTATTCAAAAAAAACTGGATCTAAATACACTACAACGATATGGAAGTGCCTCTTTAGGCGATGCCTTAAAGGAAATAACCGGAGTATCTTCCTTGAATACGGGTAAAACCTTAGTCAAACCCATGGTTCAAGGCTTGTACGGAAGCCGTATTCTGATCATCAACCAGGGCGTAAGGCTGCAGGATATGGAATGGGGAGAAGAGCACGCTCCTAATGTCGATATAAATACCGCTGGTGAGGTAAAATTGGTTAAGGGGGCGGCGGCATTACCATTCGGTGGTGATGCTATTGGCGGAACTATTGTTATTGACCCCATCCCTTTTGTGAGCGACACTCTATATGGTAAAGCTGGTGCCCAAGCTTCTAGCAACGGCCGAGGGGGTTTGTTGAATGCTGAGATATTTACCAGCGGAAAAAGCGGATGGTTTACTAAAGTTCAGGGCTCGTTGAAAAGATTCGGAGATTTCAGGGCTCCTGACTACTTTCTTACCAATTCAGGCATTTTCGAAAAAGGAGTGTCATTGCATGCTGGGCGTAATAAGTCCAACAGTGGATTCGATTTATACTATTCATTATACGATGCAGAAATTGCCATACTACGGGCTTCTCATATCGGCAATATCGATGACCTGGTCAACGCTATAAACAGTCAGCAGCCCCTGATTGCAGAAGATTTCAGTTATGATATCGGATTGCCTAAACAAGAGGTCACACACCACCTCACTAAGCTCCGTTATTTTCGATACTTTGATTCCGGAAACCGTTGGCAAATCCAGTACGATTTTCAACTCAATAAGCGATTTGAATTTGACGTGAGAGTGGGTGATGATAAAGGCAAGCCTGCTATAGATCTGGAACTTTCTACCCACACCATGTCAGGAGATTTACATTTTAACCAAGCTGGTAAATTACCGTTAAGAACCGGCATACTTTTTCGCTTCCAAGACAATTTTGCTGATCCTGAGACGGGCATCAGGCGATTGGTACCGGATTATCAGCGTTATGAACTTGGGGCTTTTCTCACTACCAATTATCAGCTCTCACCTCTTTGGAGGATGGAGGGAGGAATTCGTTATGACTTCAACCAAGTGGATGCAAAAAAATTCTACCAAACCTCACGATGGATAGAGAGAGGCTTTGACCAGGAGTTTGCTGATCTGGTAATTGAAGAGCTGGCCTCACAGGTTTTAACGAACCCTAAATTTGATTATCATAACCTTTCCGGTTCAATAGGAGCTGCTTATAACTGGAGGGAAAATGGTGAAATAAGTTTCATCTACTCTTTAGCCCAGCGATCACCAAATCCTGCTGAATTGTTCAGTGATGGATTACATCAAAGCGCTTCTCGCATTGAGTTGGGGGACCTCAGGTTGGACCAGGAGACCTCGTATAAACTAGCAGCTGTATTAAGTCAACAGCGTACTCGCTGGTCCTGGGAAGTTGCTCCTTATTTTAACCACATAAAGGACTTTATTATTCTAGAGCCAGAAGGGGTAGAACAAACCATTAGAGGTGCCTTCCCGGTGTGGGAATACAGTCAAGTAGATGCCCGTATCTGGGGAGTAGATGTGAATGCAGTCATCAATTGGCACCGAAGCTGGACTAGCGACCACGGCTTCTCCTATATCCATGGTCAGGATACTCAAACTGATAGACCGCTAATCAACATGGCACCTCCTAAATTTCGCAACCGGGTGACATTTTCTAAGCCCGGGTGGTCGGAATTCAAAGTACGCCTGGAAAGTGTTTACAATTTTGAACAGCAACGCTATCCCAACAATAACTTTGAAGCTTTTTTACCGGTGGCCGGGGAAGAGCAAGAAGTGGATATCAGTACACCCCCAGATGGGTACCATCTGCTTAACCTGTTAATGAGCACCAGATTTGATTTCAAAAATCAAAAAAATCTGCAGGTGGGTTTGGCCATAGACAATCTCTTGAATACCCGCTACCGCGACTATCTGGATCGCTTGCGATACTTCGCAGATCAACCAGGTATAAACTTTCATTTATCCATTCAATTTAATTTTTAAGAAATCATGAATATTCCCCAAAACTCAATATCCTTCATTAATCAAGCCATGAATAAATTATCCGTATTTTGTATGGTTATTCTATTATTTGCCTGTGGTGATGACGACAATCCTGTACCCATAAATGAAGAGGAACTGATTACCACAGTAATCGTTACACTGACCCCCACCGCCGGACCGGTAGTAACGCTGCAGTCTCAGGATCTAGATGGCGACGGGCCCAATCCTCCGGTAGTGACAATCTCTGGAGATCTGTCTGCCAACGATACCTACGATGGTGCTATCCAGTTCCTGGATGAATCCCAAAATCCCGCAGAAGATATCACCGCTGAGGTCAGGGACGAGGATGAGGAGCATCAAGTATTCTATCAGGTCGGTGGAGGTGCCCAGATTACTGTAGACTATGAGGATCAAGACAGTGATGGAAATCCGGTAGGCCTATCATTTGATTTAACCACTGGTGCAGCTAGTACTGGAACCTTGTTAGTGACTTTGCGGCATCAACCGGATAAAAACGCTGCTGGAGTAGTAGACGGAGATATCACCAATGCCGGTGGGGAAACGGATGTGGCCCAAAGCTTTGATGTCACCATTCAATAAGAGGGCTGGTATTATTGGGCTTTTTCATAGGCCTCCTTTATCCAGGCCATAAGCTGGTCATCTACGTCTTCTATTTTGGTTAAACAGACTCTATGGGTACACATAGAGCCAAATGGTCCGGAGCTTTCCAGGCGACCACTTGCCGGTTTCCCTTTTAGTTTTAACCCCAGATCCACACGGGATTTGGTAGCAGGCTTTATTAGGACAAATTGCTTTTTCCGGATAATACTCACACTGTCCTTTTTGGGGGTCTTGGTGATGTCGCTTCCCAAAGCATCGATGTTGGCCATAAGCTTTTTATAGACCGGCATTAAATGTTCTTTGCCCTGATACTGATTTTTCAACAGAGTGTCCTCATCCATGGAAGCGGCGTCGGACTTCCGTGCTTTTAGTGCCACGAAATTAGCATAGCCATGACTGAATGCATATTCTGATTTTAAATGTTTTATGATGGCGCCATGTTTCTCAATACCGGACTCCTGCACCATTCGAATCCAGTGATCCAAAGGCTTTCCTGTTTTTTCTAAAATTCCTTTTTCCATAATGACTGTTTTTACCAGGCTCCCAATACCAAACCCATGACGGTTAATGAAAATATACAGAAACCGGCGTTTATCAGGTAGGCTTTTAAGGACTGCATCTCGAACAAATATAATATTCCTAAAAAAGTAGCGACCCAGCCCAAGCCGGCAAAGAATCCAGCAATAGTGCCAAAAGCCATGGTGGCCTGGTGACCAATGAACATATCCAAAATGACTGCGGCAATAACCGCCAACAGTAAAGAAAGGCCGAAGGTTTTGCCCGGGGGCCGCTTCTTAAGGTCCTCCTCGGTAAATCCGAATTCAACCATCCAGGCCCTGCCGAATAGAGGACCATACCAAATCCCGCCTACCAAGAAAGATGAAATTGCCGCTACCAATACCGACAGCCAATTGATGTTGCCTAATGCTGTTGTTAAGTCCATAGTTTTCTTTTCTTCCAATAATAGCCAGTCCAGACCGTATTGTATTGTAAAAAATTAACCTGGATCCTCTACCGGGAAGAAATTAGTGGGGTTCTGATTAAAGTCCTGTTCAATGAACTGTTGAGGATTAAAGCCGCAAAAGTGCTTAAACTCTTTGATAAAATGAGACTGATCGGAAAAACCACTTTGGTAAGTGATTTGGGTCCAGGTGATGGTCTCTTTCTTATTGATTTGATGGAGGATATCATTGAATCTAAGAATGCGATGATACAGCTTGGGCGTGAGGCCAACATACTTTTTAAATTGCGCTATTAGGTGTTTTTGTGAATTTGGATAATCCTTAATGACCTGCTGATATGCCGCAACTGGCTGTACGGACAAGTTGGTCACCATGTCTATCAAGGATTGAGGGGGCGCTTTTACTGCACGAAAACTACGGTGCAACCATTTTTCAGCTAAGGCAAGTTTTTCACTCGGGCTGTCTTTCCCCAGCATGGATTGATGTACTTGCAATAGATCTTGGCCCAGTACTTGTTCAATATCCGCCACCTGGTCATTTATTTGTTCTAATGGAAAATTCAAGAAGGGGAAAGCCCCAAAAGGTTTAAATTGGATAACCAGCATCTCCGATCTTGCATGAGACGATATTGACAGGTAGTTCTTGTGTAAGCCCGAGATCCACACTTTACTGAACTCCCCGGTTGGCTTCAAGGTTTTGTTGTCAAAAGTTTTACGTAGCATACCGTCTAATTCAAAAAGGATATAGACATGTCCTGTGGGCACCACTCGTTCAATAGAATGATCCGGCATATAATCATGGTAGTGAAAAACAGTCTCTATATAATCACTTAGGGGCGTCTTTAGATTAAGTGCTTCAAATTTCATAGGCCTACAACCTGCATGGGGTACCTGGAACCGATGTTAATTTACGAAGGACTTAGCAATGTGCTTTATAGTGGTTGGTGATTATTCAAGTAAAAATCAATCCTGGAGAGAAGATATCTTATCTTGGATAAACTCTTTCTCTGCCTGATTTCGGGCAAAGTCTATGGCTAGGGTATAATTATCCCGGGCCTTGTTGACCTCTCCCAGATCTTGGTGAAGGTCCCCCAGAAATACGTAGGTGAATTGATTTTCAGGCAACTGTTCGGCATTAACCTGCTTTAAAGTATCTTGGGGGCTGTGGATCTGCCGGAAAGCAATTAGGCGATTTAATAGGTAATGTTTATTAGCTCCTGAGCTGAGGCCCAGATCGTACCAATCGATTATGGCCTGCCAATTGGTTTCTTCATAACTTACGCTGGTTCCGTGCACACTGGCTACTGCTGCCTCAATATGGAAATGACTTAGTTTCTCATCGGCCATAGCCTTACCGAGATAATTTGATCCCTGCAGTATGAATGCAATATTCCATTTGCAGCGATCCTGGGCATCCAATGTGATCAAATTACCTTGGGGGTCTACCCGGGCATTCAATCTTGATGCCTGAAAATACATAAGAGCCAATAAAGCGTTCAGCTTGCCGGTATTCAATTGCGGGTAAGTTGTGAGCAGTTCCGCCAGTCTGATGGCATCTATACAGAGGGTTCTGTTGATCAGGTGCTCCCCTTCCGATACCTTGTAGCCTTCGGTGAATTGCAAATAGATCACTTTCAACACGTTATCCAGGCGTGTCCCCAACTGATCGACTTGCGGAATTTGTAAATCCGCTACGATGCTTTTGAATTTAACGCGTGCTCGTGAAATGGCCTTTTCCACCGCAGCCTCTGATTTCAGCAAAGCACGGGCTATTTGCCTGGAGCCAAAGCCGCAAAGAAATTTCAAACTTAAAAGTAGCTGATCGGTAGACTTTAGCTTTGGGTGACAGCACGCAAAGATCATTTTTAGGTGGTTGTCTCTGATCTCCTGAGGGTCATCCCAGTTATCATCCTGAGCAAAACCGGCTACCTCAAAATGCTCCAAGCTGACGTGTTTCTTTTCCCGGAACTTGTCAATTAACTGATTGCGGGTAACCGTGCGGAGCCATCCTTTAGGGTTTTGGGGGGGATTATGGGGCCAAAGCTTAACCGCTTTATAGAAGGTCTCTTGTATAGCATCTTCAATTAGTTCGATTTTATCATAGCCGTAGCGGTGTGTAAACAAAGCCACCAGCTTACTGTATTCCTCTTTAAACGCGACGTTTACTTGAAATTCCATTTTGTACGTAAAAAAGACCCAATCTTGAATCTTGAAGATTGAGTCTTTCTATCAATGTTCATTCACTTCAGGTGTAGGCCATAGCAGGCTGGCCCATATATTTTCTAAGAATCCCCATCTGGCCCAGGTGATAAGCTTCATGGTGCATCAGAAACCCTAGATAACCCCCCAATGTGCGATCGCTAACAGGAACCTGTACCGGGGCCTCTCCTTCCAACTGTTCGGCATTCATGTGCTGCAGACCTTTCAATATGTCAGATGAAATCCCATTCCATTTCTCTTTTATTTCTGACAAAGGTGGATATTCTTGGATATCACTGATGCTTTTGCCTAGGAAATGCTGCATACTGTTGTCTTCGCTCAGCCCCCCGAACGATCTTAATCCCATACGTATGGCCAGCAAATGTGTTGCTAACCAATGCAGATGATTGACATGCTCACTGGCCCTATGATCCAATTCCTGATCATCAACATCCTGCAATACATTATTGAACAGGCGTGTTTGCAGTTCAAACTGAGTAGAAATAGTTTTAGTATCCATGGTTAGATGTCCATATTCATGATTTCTCTAACCTCTGTGGTGCCCTCATTTTCGTAAATGGGACAATCCTTGCTAATCTCCAAGGCTTCTTCAAAAGAATCCGCATTGATCAGCATATAACCTCCTACTACTTCCGTACCTTCTGTGAACGGACCGTCGTGAATGACGTCACCTGCTTTTTCCACCACCTTGCCTGCCTTATTTAAGGGCAAACCGTCAATAAGTTTGCCTTGGGCAGCCAAAGCTTGCATCCAGGCACCCCATTTCTGCATGTGTTCCTGGTGCTCTTCCGGTGAGGCACTGGCCATGTTTTCCTCACCTCCACGAAATAAATAGAGATATTTTGCCATGATAATAAGTTTATATTATGAATAATTTACTCCTTTAACGGAATCGGGACATCATCTCGGACATATTTTTTTAATTTATACCTTGCGTAATAGAAATGGAAAAGCTTAAAAAGGAAATCGCTGCCTGTTGCGTTTGTGAGCAATTTCTTGCGGAAGGTTGTAACCCACTGGTGGAGATACACCCCAGAAATAAGATCTTGATCATTGGACATGCACCTGGCTTAAAGGTGCATAGGACTGGACGACTATGGGAAGACAAGAGCGGTGATAATCTTCGGCGGTGGTTGGGTGTGGACCACCATGAATTTTACCATTCTAATACCTTCGGATTAATGCCCATGGGATTTTGCTACCCGGGTAAAGCCGCCAGCGGCGATCATCCTCCCCGCCCGGAATGCGCCCCACTGTGGCATCATCAGATTTTGGAACATCTAGACAACCTGCAACTCACTCTACTAGTAGGCAAGTATGCTCAAAATTATTACCTGCAGCATAAAGGTTCACTTACCGAGACCGTGCGGAACTATCAAAAATTTTTACCGCAGTACTTGCCCCTGCCGCATCCCTCACCCAGGAACTTCATATGGCAGGGAAAGAACCCTTGGTTCCAGCGGGAGTTGGTTCCTCGTATCCAGGAGATCGTTCAGTCCCTACGCTAGATTTGATCATTAGTGTAGCAGTTTTTGAAGTACAGGATTGAACATTATCGACTTCGGTTTATCATGGGGTTATGATTCCTTTCTAATTTCTTGACATTAGAAAATTGTTTCGTAATTTGTTAGCCCATTTTCACTAAAACCACTGGAGTTCCGTGAAACTCAATTTTGACCACATACGCAACCACATCACTCACATTCTTAGGGAGTACCCTATAGATGACAATCGATTTGCGGCCAAAGAAGCTACGGCCATTGCCTATGCCAGTTTGCTTCTGGAGGATCCTGAACTGGTCACCAATCGACATATCAAGATCCTACAAAAAGAACTGACCCCCCAGCAGATCAAAGAGATCACCCATTATGTATTAGATCAGGTGGGAGAAAACGCCTATGCCAATGCCTTTAGATTGAGGTGCTCTCAGATCTTGGATGAGACTATTCCACAAATTCCATAATTGGAGGTCTATTTGTTAGATAGGTTGATCAAGCAAGATTGATGTACGGGTGGTAACCGTGTGTACGTTTACTGTCCTCCCTGCACATACGTACCTGCTAAAATACGGACGTACGTTTTAGAGACGGGTAGTATTCTTCATACATCGTCCTCAAACTTATACCCTACACCCTTAATGGTCTTAATAATTCCCAGCCCTATCTTTTCACGGATCTTGCGAATATGAACATCTACTGTACGAGCCAACACCTGCACATCTTCTCCCCAAATCTTGGCCAAGATTAATTCGCGATTGATCACCTGGTTGGGATTGCTGGCAAGGTAGAATAACAATTCAAATTCCTTTCTGGCGAGCTTCAAGGGCTTTGATCCCAGATAAACGGAATAACTGGGCCGGTCAATAACCAACTGCCCCACTTCGATACGATCCCCGGAAGTATTATTGCGATCTTTGCGATCAAGTGTGGCCTTTATTCGCACCAGAAGAGCACGGGGACGAATAGGCTTAATAATATAATCATCTCCCCCCACTCCGAATGCAGCTATTTCGGAATACTCTTCTCCCCTAGCAGTGAGAAAGAGAATAGAAGCATTTCGCAAACTTTGCTTTAGCCGCATTTGACGGCAAACTTCAATGCCATCAATGTGAGGCATCATAATATCCAATAAGACCAGGTCGGGCTTGAATTCCAACGCCACCTTTAATGCTTCCCTACTGTCATGGACTTTCTTCACCTTATAACCCTCTTTTTCCAGATTGTATTCCAGTAAATCCAGGATGTCCTTATCATCATCAATTACCAGCACTCTTTGCTTCGCATGGCCTGACATAAAATAGATATTTTGGCCGTGGAAGTAACTCAATTTAGGTTAATCCAAGATTACAACAAGATTAAGAAATGGTTAACATTTACCTGGGTGGGTGCACAATTATCATGGAACAGTGTATAATAAATCAACTGATTAGCTCATTATTATGATGAGGTTAACTGCGTTGAAGAATTATTGGAAACTACCTTGTTTGCATTTTCATTTTAATAAATTTGTTACGGCATGCTGGCCAGGCGTTGGATAAAAAGAACCCTGATTGTTTCAGGATTATTGCTGCTGCTTTTTTGTACTTTGGCAGCAGCTATGACCTATATTTTCGGCGATCAACTGATTGAACGATTCGTAGCGGAGGCTAACAAGAGAATTGACACTCCGGTGCAAACAGGAATCATCGAAGTTTCGTGGTGGGAAAAGTTTCCACATATCTCCATAGCTCTAAGAGATGTGATCATCGACGGCAGTTTACCGGGACCAACAGACACACTGGGAATCGCCGAGAGTATTTACTGCACTTTTAACGCCTGGGACCTGGCCTTGGGCAACTGGGAAGTCGATCAGATCCATATGGAAAACGGTCGGCTTTTTTTGGTGTACACCGAACTGGGAGATAATAACTACACCATCATAGCTAAAGATACCAGCAAAATCCCTTCTGGTGTGGGGTTTAATCTGGAAAAGATAAAACTGCAAGATGTAGACCTCACTTATCTAGATTTGCGAAGGGACCAAGAGTATCAACTTCAACTGGAGGAGATAGAAGCCAGCTTGAAATCGGCTTCTCAACTATACCATATAACGGTGCAGGGGGGAGTGAAGTCCCACAGCTTCCGAGTCAAGGACCGTATGTATATGGAAGACAAGGAGATGCTGCTGGACTCCAAGATAGTCTACCACGAGCCTATTAAGAAATGGGAATTTGGTGACACGGAAATAGCCATTAATAACTCCGACTTTTCGGTTAGCGGATGGTACCAAGGAACTGACAGTAGCCAGATAGACATGAAAATATCCGGTAAGAATACCAACATTCAAACCATCCTTTCGTTGCTTCCTCCAGAGATCAGCCACACCTACAGCGCCTATAAAAGTAAAGGACAAATCTATTTCACTACTGAACTTCGCGGCGAGGTGGGCGAAAACCAAAGCCCTGAAATCAATATTGATTTTGGGTGCAAGCAAGCATCTTTTTTCCATCCGGAATATCAAAAAGGCATCAACAACGTAAACCTCACAGGCAATTATTACAGCCCGCGGGCCCATGACCTGAGTACCGCCCGGCTTTCGCTGAAAGATATAAACGGATCCATGGAGTCAAGATCCTTTCAGGGTAATCTCACTATTCGTAATCTGCAAAATTATGAAATACTGGGCGACTTTAAGGGCACACTCGACCTGCAGTCATGGCAAAAATTCCTGCCTAAAGGAAAAGTCACTTCCGCTTCCGGGACCATGACCTTGGATGTATCTTTTGATGGTCCCGTTAAATATCTAAAATCCTCCAAAGCGGTAGACAACTTTAAAACCTCCGGAGAGGTAGCATTGAAAGACCTTAGTTTCAACCTTAGTAAAAACAGTTTGCCTTTTAGGGATTTTCAAGGTCATTTTCTCTTCAACGGCCGGGACCTGGCCATTAGTGACTTCAGCGGTCACATTGGTAATAGTGATTTTCTGATCAATGGTTTATTTAGAAATATCATCGCTTTCTTATTCTCAAAAAACCAACCGATAAGTATTGAGGCCGACCTAAAAGCGCAAAACGTTGATCTGGACGAACTACTAACAGGCAGCACCAAGGCACCGGATGTTACTGTGGTTGGCAATCAATCCTATACTTCCTTTGAGATCAGCCCCCGCCTGGCGCTTAACTTTAATTGTGGAATCGAGCACCTCAAATTCCGCAGATTCAGAGGACGAGAACTGAAAGGCCAACTGGATATTGCCGATCAGGTAGCGTTAGGGAAAGACCTCTCTGTGCAAACACTGGGTGGTGAAATAAAATTAAGTGTTGAGGTAAACGGCAAATCGAAAAACAACCTGAAGGTCCAAACCCGTTCCAGCTACGATGGGATCCATATTGACAGTCTGTTTTATGTATTTGAGAATTTCAATCAGGATTTTCTGGAAGACCGCCACTTAAAGGGTCAGGCCTATGCGGAAATCGACACCTATATGGCGTTTGACAATTATCTGAGATTTAAATCTGATCAATTGGTGGTGGATGCCGGACTTATTATTGAAAACGGAGAGCTTAACAATTTTGCACCCATGCAAAAGCTGGCATCCTTCGTGAAACGCAAAAGCCTGGCTAACATGACATTCGGTGACCTTAAAAACGATATTCACATTGAAGACCGCCTCATCCATTTACCTAATATGGTAGTACAATCCAACGTAACAACTATCATGGTTAACGGCACCCATAGCTTTGATCAAAATATTGATTACCGGCTCAAGGTTCCTCTGCAAAGTAACGTTGTCGACAAAGATTCCTATTACGGTGCTTTAGAAGACGATGGTTTAAATACCAATTTGTACCTGAAAATTGTGGGTACTACCAAAGAGTACCGCATTGCATATGATAAAGAAGCAGTAAAGAACAAAATAAAAGAGGATCTGCGAGATGAAAAATGGGAATTGCGAGATGCCATTCGCAACAAGGGTATTGAGGACGAAACCCAGGAATTGAATGAAGACGAGTTCTTTGATTTTGATGAGGCTGACAGTACTGCTATTGAATAAAAAAAGCGGAAAGCTAATCGCTCCCCGCTTTTTCCAACCTACTATTACCTAAACTAATATTTTTTTTGCGCGTCGTGCTTTTGGCGATAAATATGACGGTTCGCTCTACGTTGCTTGCGATTTATAACCGCTTTTTCTCCATTAGTTACCACACCGTCGGCTTTAGCACGTCTTTTTACCCTGCGTATATGACGCTGCTCTTTTTTAAGCATCCTGGCCTCGTGACGGGTCAGTTCGCCGTTGGCCTGGCCATGAGCAATACGTCCAACCTGGTTTATCTGCTTGACGTTAGCCACAGGGGTTTTGGTAGCGGCATTTTCTGATTGTGCCTGGGCCGTAAAAAATACTCCGCCGGCAAGCAAAAAAGTCAAAATTATTATCTTCTTCATTATATACCTATTTTGGTCATTATTGTCATTAAGACAACAAGTAGCGGTCAAGGTTTAACAGGATCCTGAAATTTATTTTTTGTTGCTAGCCAGCTTCATATAGCTACTTGCACTTTTTTTACCCCTCCTTTTGGGAGCATCAATAGCTACAGGTCGTTCAAGTTGATAGTTGGTGGCCCTGGCGGTACTAACCGTCTCTTTAGGTTGGGCTTCCGTCCTGGTTTCTTTAACCTTGGGCTGGGTCACCTCCATATACTGGGGCTGTTGCATTCTTGATTTCTGGACAGCTTGTCGAGCATTAGGGGTGTAGCTCTTTTCCTGAGCATTTACCCCCAAAAAAATTCCAAAACTTAAAAGAACACAAAGGGAAAAAGTCTTCATAACGAGGAAGTTTATTTAAAAAATTTACTACTAGCCAAGTCAAAATAAACGTATAACTAGCAGCTAAAAAATTTAATACATCCCCAAAAAGTACCTGTGTGATTAATTAAGATATTGCAGTATTCAAGAACTGCACTAATGGATGCATACGCTTAAAGTGAGGGGAAATATGCTTGGTAAAGGCGGGGTCCGTAACTTGTTTGTCTTTTAACCGGAGCACCGCCATATAGCTCTTCAGTTGCAAATAGGGTAACAACGGGTGATCCATAGGGTAGCCCTTGGGTGACCGGGAAAGACGCTCTCCTTCAAGCGGCCCAAACTCTTTCCGCCACGACGGATTCTCTACAATCTTCACTAAATCCTTGCCGTTATAATCAATTTCCTGCCTTACTTTTCGTAAGAGGTCTGCTCCTGGGCGGTATAATCCTGCTGCCAAAATCGATTTGTTACCCGGCTCCAAATGAAGATAGAATCCCGGTAACATCGACTTACGGCCACCTTGCGCCATATAAGCACCCAAGTGGGTTTTATATAGGGTTTTGTCGTTAGAGAAACGAATATCTCTGTTGATGCGGAATATGCAATCTTTGGCCTCCAATCCTTGGATGGACGGTTCAAATTTGCTGAGGTTTTCAATGGTGTTCTGGACTATTTCCAAAAAAGCCCCCCGCTGCCTTTGGTACTGCGCCTTGTATTCCTGCATCCATTCGCGTTGGTTATTGGCCTTTAGTTGCCTCAGAAATTTCAGGATTCCTTTGATGTCACTCATGGGTAATCTCCGCTAAAGGTTTTATTTTATTAAGGTAAAATCCATCTATATCTGCTGTTTGACGGAATTGCTCCCACATCTCCACTGGAATCTGTGTATAGAGGTGATCTTGGCCGTCGAACCTCACTATAAGGTATCCCGATTTAAAGTCGCAGGAATAGTAGCTGGCTTCCATTAAACCACTGCGCCTGGTAGTCTTGAAATCTTGCTGATAACCAAACCGACTGGCCTTTATGAGCCTTATTGCCTCCACAAGATCCTGGAACGTTTCAGGCAATTTGTGGCAATCTGTATTTTGAGGCTCTACTGGCATATTCTGGGGATCTTTATAATCCTGGGCACTTAATGTAGTGGTGCAAGCCCAAAAAATTATTGCCAGTAGTTTAAATCTTGAAAGCTTTTTCATAAATACTCGATCAATTCCTCTAATCCCATACTTCGGGAGGCCTTAATTAGTAAGGTACTGTCCTTTATGGGATGATCCTGCAGAAATTGCACCAAATCACTTTTATTAACGAAATAAACGCTCTCCGGATTTGCGTCATGAGCATTTTTCATTAATTCTCCGCAAAATATCACGGTTTGGTAGCCAGTTTTCGTCATCTCACCTACTGCGGCATGCGCCCCCACGGCTTCATCTCCTAACTCCAACATGTCCCCTAAAATTACTGCCTTATGAGCACCCTGCATATTGTGGAAGTTGCCCAGAGCGGCTTTCATAGAACTGGGATTAGCATTGTAGGCATCTAAAATAATGGTGTTGCCATGCTTTTGGATCACTTGTGAACGGTTATTTTGAGGCACATAGGAGGCCACTGCTTTTTGCGCCTCTTCTGGGGGCACCTGAAAAAATTTAGCCAGACATAATGCTGCTGCTACATTTGGAAAATTGTACTCACCAATGAGGTTAGTAGCCATTTCCTTTCCACCCTCGCTGCTAAAATGTAAATACGGTTCAGCTTTCAAGCATACCGCTTCCAGATAATCTCCGGGAGCTGGATACAAAAAGGGGGCTTCGAATCTCTTGGCCATATTCTGCAAGATAGGATCCTGGGAATTGATAAATACTACTCCATGGTGGTCCAGAAGGTATTGGTACAACTCACTTTTACCGCGTACCACTCCCTCAAATCCTCCAAACCCCTCCACATGTGCATGACCTATATTGGTTATGAGGCCATGAGTAGGCTGAGCAATTTGACACAAGTCGGCAATCTCACCTATATGATTGGCACCCATTTCCACTATGGCAATTTCTACATCGGATTTAATTTCCAAAATGGTCAAGGGTACTCCGATATGATTGTTCAAATTCCCCTTAGTGGCAGAAGTGTGAAACTTGCTGGATAGCACTGCAGTAATCAACTCTTTGGTGGTGGTCTTTCCATTTGACCCCGTGATACCGACCACCGGGATGCTAAGCTGTTGGCGATGATGCTGGGCCAAATCCTGGAGCGCTTGCAAACCGTCATCAACCAGCAGGAATCGGTGGTCAATTGCTACATCCGGACGGTCGACCACTGCGAAATTAGCTCCCTTCTCCAAGGCCTCAGCAGCAAAGTCATTAGCATCGAAGTTGGGACCCTTTAAGGCCACAAACAGGCATTGAGGGGTAATACTCCGGGTATCCGTGCACACGCCTGTACATTCTAAAAAGTGTTGATATAACTGTTCTATGTCCATCAAAACAGTGCCAAAATAGTCAGTTTATTCTTTAATTACGTCATGTAGGATATAATTCCGAGCTGGCGTAAACTTCTGCAGTTAAAATTGTGTTATTTTTAATACTTGATGAATTCTAATCAGTGAAATTTCTTTGGGCTCTATCGGTATTTTGCGTTCTTTTGCCGCTTGACAGTAGCGGCCAGGATCCATTTATTTTCAGGCCCACCACCAGTATCCCGGTAGCCGATGATCAAGGTGCTCTGCCATTAGCCTGGGCTGGAGGACTCAATTCCGGACAATACCATCCTATCGACCTCAATGAAGATGGTCTTGAAGACCTGGTAATCTTTGATCGCACTACCGATAAGGTCAATACTTACCTTAATCAGGACAACCGCTATGTATACAGTCCGCAATTTGAATATCTTTTCCCCAAAGATCTTAACAGTTGGATCCTTTTGGCCGATTACAACTGCGACGGCCGTCAAGATCTGTTTGCCAATACCACATTCGGACTAAAGGTTTATAAAAATACCTTCGATGAAAAACTGGGGTTTCAGTTGCAAGTAGACCCCCTCCTCACTGAAAGTACAGGCCTCATGGTCAATCTTCAGATTAGTTCCAGTGACATGCCTGCGATTTCCGATGTGGACGGAGATGGAGATCTGGATATCCTGATCTTTAATTTTGCCACAGGAGGATCAGTAGAATTCCATCAAAACCAAAGCATGGAATTAGATGGGACCTGCAACAACCTCAGCTATAAAAAAATAAGTTCTAACTACGGCAACTTTCAGGAATGTAATTGCGGGGTTTACGCATTCGGCGAAACTTGTGCAGACCTGGGGGGAAGACAGAGCCACGCCGGGGGTAAATCGCTGTTGAGTTTCGATCAGGATCATGATGGGGATCACGAGTTGGTATTCGGGGACGAGTTCTGTACCAATATTGCTTTCCTAAAGAATGAAGGAAACCAGGCCAATGCTATATTCACCCAAGCACTATTGGACTACCCATCAATTTCCGATCCCGTGGATTTTTTCATTTTTCCCGCTCTTTATCTTATCGATGCCAACTTTGACGGAAAACGAGACTTGATTGCCGCCCCCAACATGTTCGAGAACCTCGGTAGACTGGTAGATTTTCAGCAATCCAGTAACCTGTATTTAAATCAAGGTGCCAGTGACAGTGAAGAATTCGAGTTCCAGCAAAAGGACTGGCTGCAGGATGAAATGCTGGATTTTGGTGAAAAAGCAGCCCCTCTTTTTTTCGACTATGATGGCGACGGCGACCAGGATATGTTGATAGGCAGCCGGGGTAATCAAATAGCAGGGGAATTCTATGCCGTTTTTAAGCTTTTCGAAAATCAGGGAACGCCTACTGCGGCCGACTTCAAAATTGTTGACCAGGATTACCTGGGGCTGGCAAACTTGCGATTACAGGACTTAAAACCTTCCTATGCGGACCTTAATGGTGATGGCCGACACGATCTGATTTTTGCCGCTGCCCAGAGTAATGGACAAACCAGTATCTTTTACTACTTAAATCAACAGCCGGTGGGCTTTCAAGCCCAAAGCAGTGACCCCGAAACACTATCTGTGATTATCCAGGCGGGAGACTACCCCAGCTTTAGTGATCTGGACGATGATGGCTGGGCCGACCTATTAATGGGTAAACGCACAGGTCGATTGGAGTTCTGGCGTAATCAGGCCAACAATACTTTTTCCTTCGAACTGATCAATAACGCTTTAGCCGGGATTGAGGACGATAGCTTTAAAAGGGAGCTGGTACCCCTGAATTCAGATCTTAACGATGATGGAACGCCGGAACTAATCACACTTGACGCCACTGGAGTAATGCGTGTTTATACTAATTTTCTAAGCAGTTCGGAAAGTGCTCCCTTACAACAATTCGATTTGGTACTACAGCCGCAGGAACAAGAATTGACCCAGCAGAGCCGTTGGGGCAGAGGATCCAGCATTGCCAGTGCTTCTCTTACCCCCGGACTGCCCTTTCTGGTGGTGGGCAGTAATCAAGGGGGCTTATTCCTCTTGGAGAATTTTAGTGACGACTCTGGCAGTTCTGACCCTGATCGTGAGTTGGCACTGCAGTTATTTCCCAATCCTGCTCAAGATTTGATCCAGCTAAGAGCCAATCAGACCTTTACCTGGAAATTGTTCAATAGTTTGGGCCAATTAATTTTTTCCGGACCTGATGCAAATTTCAGCAACAATTATCAGTTCAATGGTAATACCCTTGGAGACGGGGTTTACCTGCTGAAAGCTGTGGGCACCACCGGTATTGAGGAAACTGAAAAGTTACTCATTCTCCGCTAATCGATGGTAAAATTATCAGCATCCAAATAGACCGGGAATTTTTCCCGAAACTGATCTAAGGACTGACGATCCAGAACCTGAGTATGAATAACTTCCTCATCTGCGAAATGCGCTAGGAAATGCCCCTTAGGATGTACAATGCCGCTGTGGCCGGTGTATGAAACTCCATTGCCGTCCTCTCCCACCCGATTCACACCTATAGTATAGCAAAGGTTCTCAATGGCCCTCGCTTGGAGGAGCATGTCCCAGGCAGTGACTCTGGGATGAGGCCAATTGGCTACAAAAATAAGAACATCGTAAGCAAGACCTTGATTTTGCACTCGATTGCGATTCCAGACAGGAAATCGCAAATCGTAGCAGATCTGTGGACAAAACTTCCATCCCATATATTCCACTATCAATACCTCATTTCCGGATTGATAGGTAAGGTGCTCCTGAGCCATTCGAAAAAGGTGCCGTTTGTCGTAGTATTGGTAGTCGCCTTGAGGGGTCATCCAAATCAACCGGTTGAAATATTCTCCTCCGTCTTTTACCATTAAGCTCCCCACCAAAACTGCTTGGGTTTGCTGAGCCATTTGCTGCATCCAACGAAAGGCGCGGGTTCCCATGGGCTCTGCACATATTTCAGCGTCCATAGAAAATCCAGTGGTAAACATTTCGGGAAGCACAATGATATGAGGCTGATCTTCAATACTCCAGATCTTTTCCTCAAACATACCTAGATTGGCATCCGGTTGTTGCCAATGCAATTCACTTTGAATTATGGTTATGCTTAGATCTTGCATAATTTTTCAGCAGCCTCTTGTAGAGTACTGGTATTTTTACCAAAGCAGAACCGCAACAGCTTATGATCCCGGCCATTTTGATAGAACACCGAAATAGGTATGCTGGCCACACCATGTTCTATGGTCATCCAATGAGCCATCTCCCGATCTGGCTTATCACTGATATCAGCATAACTCATGAGCTGGAAATAGGTCCCCCGGCTGGGAAGCGGCTTAAATCTGGAGGTGGCCATAAGATTTAAAAACATATCCCTTTTTTCTTGAAAAAAGGCACTCAACCCCTGGTAGTGATCGGGATCGGATAAATAGTCCGCGATTGCCAATTGAATAGGGGTATTCACGCTAAAGGTTACGAACTGGTGTACTTTGCGCAGTTCTTTGGTTATGTTAGGTGGTGCTACCGTATAGCCGATCTTCCATCCGGTTGCGTGGAAGGTTTTACCAAATGAAAACACCGCCACTCCTCGGTCCCGTAGATCAGGCACACTCAAAATACTGTGATGTTGCAATCCATCATAGACCATGTGCTCATACACCTCATCACTGATAACCATCAAATCCTTTGAAACCACCAATTCCGCCAGTCTTTCCAATTCTGCACGGGGCAGGATGCTGCCTGCCGGATTGTTGGGATTGTTGATTATCACCACCCTGGTACGGGGGCCTATGGCCTTTTCCAATTTATTCCAGTTAATGGAAAAATCCGGAAGATCCAGCTCTACATGGATAGGCTTGCCCCCGGCCAGGATCACGGCAGGAGCGTACAGGTCGTAGGAGGGGTCCAAAATAATTACTTCGTCCTGAGGATGTATAAGGGCATTGATAGTGGCAAAGAGACCTTCGGTGGCCCCGGAAGTAATGGTGATCTCTTGGTCTGCATCAAAGGGATCCGTATGGTAAGGCTTAAGCTTGCTGGCGATCTGTTTTCGGAGAGCTGGCACTCCCGGCATCGGGGCATATTGATTGTGCCCCTCGGTCATATAGTGTTTGACCAAATCGATCAATTGAGCATCTAATGGAAAATCGGGAAACCCTTGAGAAAGATTAATAGCGCCCTGCTCCAGGGCCAGTGCGGACATTTCTGTGAAAATTGTGGTTCCGACCTGGGGCAACTTGCTGGGAGTAGTGGAGGCTTGAATCATGGATCTCCTGGAATTTAGGACTTTAATGGGAATTTCATCCTATAGTCCACATCTACTTTGCCCCGGGTTATACCCGTCAACTTGCCTTTGAGGATTCTCTTCTTAAAACCCGAAAGATAGTCGGTAAACAAAATACCTTCAATATGATCGTATTCGTGCTGAATGATCCGGGCCTTGAGATCCCCAAACTCCTCCTCATGCTTTTGCCAGTTCTCGTCATAATACTGGATACGGATTATGGGGTTTCTGGTAACATCGTCTCGGATCCCGGGTATGCTTAAACACCCCTCTTCAAAGGGCCAGGGTTCACCGGATTCGTCCAAGAGTTGAGGGTTAATGAATACCTTTTTAAATCCTTCCAACTCATCGTCCATGGGCTTGCCATCCACTACAAACATGCGTAGGCTCAAACCAATTTGCGGGCATGCCAGGCCCACTCCATGAGCAGCGTACATGGTTTCGAACATGTCCTGGCTGAGCTTTGCCACGTCCAATTCATCTTTCTTCACTTCCCGTGCTTTTTGGCGAAGCACCGGATCTCCATATGCAATAATTGGGTATATCATGAAGACAGCGATTTTTCTTCTAGGAACGATTGCAAGATCAGAGTGGCGCTGATCTGATCAAGATTGCTCTTTTTCCTCCGGGCTTTCTTTCTGGCGCCACTTTCGATCAACGATCTTTGCGCCAATTTTGAGGTATAACGCTCATCATGCGAAGTGATGGGTATTCCTTGAAACTCTTTCCGAAGTTGGAGCAATAAATTATCCACCATCGCCGTGGAATCTGTGGGACTCCCGTCATCTTTTAGAGGATAACCTACCACTATTTGTTCCAGGGATTCCCCAAGCAAATATTTCTTAATATAATCTATCAGCGAATGGGGGCTTATAGTGTCTAAAGGGGTAGCGATCAACTGCTGGGGATCCGTCACTGCCAGTCCTACTCTGCGTGATCCGTAATCAATGGCCAATATTCTACTCATGAATTAATTCAACCTTACCTTTTGCTGAAGCACGTGTTTAACCTCTCGCTCTAACATCAGGGCTTTGGGGAATAGAATCTCATCTTCTATCCGGGCATGGGTTATGAGGCTTTTCTCAAAAGACTCCAATTCAGCATATATGACTTTGATGTGCAAGGGAGCTTCAGCAGAAATAGAATAGTCGTTGGTAATGTTTCGTATCCCCTTCATCTCATCATCATGGACGTCGTGGTCAATGGCATGTTGCTGGATGGAATACTTCTCCATTTCGTAATACAATTGGGAAGGATTGTAATCGCTGTTCAAGACCCGTCGCAACAATTCTACATATCCAAATAAGTTGTCTTCCTCCTCATAAATGTGGTGGATGAAATCCTCCACAAATAAGGGGAATACAAATTTAAGATCCTTTACAATGTTTTGATAGGCACTTACACCGAGGGGCAAATCCGACAGCAGCGAGGCTATGTAAGGTAATCGCCGTTTGATGAAAATATAATGCGCGTGCTTCAGATATTCTATCACCAGATCGATAGGATAACCCACCAAGGTGATCTCATCCAACTCTTCAACATCCACCGCCGACTCCAAGCCAGAGGTCAGGGCCTCCATACTGATACCCTTTTCCTGACATACCTGTTGCAGGGTTTCCTCTGAATAGTCATAGAACTGAATACCAAAATGATGCAATACGGCAGCATACACATAGTTTTCACCTACTAAGTCCGATATTTTTTTGTTATTCAGATCCAAAACAAATCGCTTGTTCCACAAATATAAGGAAAAGGGCTTGAAATCTAATTTACCGTGTGGCGTTTTTGGTGATAATCTTTATTCTCAAAATAGAACGCAAACAGGTGCTTCTGCGTATACTTACAAACATCCCGATATCAGTTGGTTATGCGTGGTTGACAATCAAATTTATGTAATATTAATGCTACTATTTAGTTTTCTTAACCACCTGAATGTCCTAATTTTATAAAAAATACAAGATCATCATCGTGAATAAGACCAAAAACCAAAAATTTTATATCGTTCTGCCTATACTTCTGGCCATTGCCTTAGCAGTGGGAATCCTTACCGGAGCCACCATTGCCGATCCCAAGTCTGGCAAAAGTAATTTTATTAGCTCTCTGGTAAAGTTTAAGGAAATCCTCACCTACGTTGAGCGAGACTATGTAGACGAAGTGGATGCCGATAAACTGGTTGGTGAAGCAATCAATGAGATGCTGGAAAAACTCGATCCTCATTCGGTCTATATCCCAGCTAAAGATCGGGAGCTTACCAATTCTCAACTTGATGGTGAATTTGACGGCATTGGAATAGAGTTCAACATAATAAAAGATACTATTTATGTCATCTCACCCCTGGAAGGAGGACCTTCTGAGGCCGTGGGCTTGTTATCTGGTGATAAGATTGTTGAAGTTGACGGAGAAGGAGTAGCTGGGATTGGCATCTCCAATCGCGACGTTTTTGACCTGTTACGAGGACCAAAAGGTACGGAAGTTGAAGTAGGAATAGACAGAAAAAATGTTGATGAGGTCCTGCACTTCAGTATCATCCGGGATAAAATTCCCCAACATTCAGTAGCTGCCAGTTATATGATCGACGATAAGATCGGTTATATCAAAGTGACCCGTTTTGCGGCCACCACTTTCGATGAATTCTACCAGGCCTTAACCGAGCTGCAAACAAAGGGTATGAGTAAATTAGTTTTGGATTTGCAAAACAACCCTGGCGGGTATATGGACCGCGCCATTAAAATGGCAGATGAATTTATTTCAGGTAGCAGGATGATCGTTTATACCGACGGTAAGCAGGATCGTTATGACTCGGAAGCTCGAGCTAGAAAAACCGGTGTTTTTGAGACCGGCGCCCTGATCGTATTGATCAATGAAGGCAGCGCATCAGCTTCTGAGATCGTATCAGGGGCTATCCAGGATAATGACCGGGGGCTCATTGTAGGCCGCAGGTCCTTTGGAAAAGGGTTGGTGCAGAACCAAATACCTCTTAGCGATGGTTCGGAATTGCGTCTGACTATTTCCCGTTACTATATACCCAGCGGACGGTCTATCCAAAGGCCCTACAACGGGAACGGGGTGGATTACTACGAAGATTTTATCGAGCGTCAAATTAATGGTGAATTATTCCACGAGGACAGTATTAAGGTAAACGATTCTCTTACCTTTACTACGTCCAAAGGCCGTACCGTTTATGGTGGCGGAGGTATTATCCCCGATCATTTTGTGCCGGTTGATACTGCCATGAACTCCGACTATCTGAGAAAGATCTTGTACAATACGGTATACCGTGAATACCCCCTGAGCTATTATCAAAAGCATAAGAATAAGCTTAAGAGAATGGACTATCAAGATTTCTACGATAACTTCCAAGTGACCAATGATATGCTGGATGATTTCGTACAAATGGCCGAAGGAAATGGTATAAAACGCGACCCCGAAGGTCTACAAAAGAGTAAGGATCTGATCCAGCTATACATTAAAGCGGAAATAGCCAAGCTCACCTGGGATAGCAAAGGATACTATCCGATCTTTAATCAACAGAATGAGATTCTACAGACCGCGCTGAAGCTCTTTGGCGAGGCAGAAGCCCTGGCGGATTTACAATAGATATATACTATAAAAAGATACAGGAACGGAATTGCCGCCTTTAGGTTTAAGGGCGGCAATATTTTTTTAAGTAATTCATGGCCCTTCTTTCTCCCAATTCATAGGCTTTACTAAAGTCTGCACAGGCCTCGTAATTTTTGCGCATGGAAACAAAGGAAGCACCTCTCATTAAATAGGCATTGGTAAGTTTAAATTTATAGGCCCTATCAAATTTATTGACTCTTAGCTCCTCACTGATCAATTCGATAGCTCTTGTATAGTCCTGAATAGCCCCAAACCCGTCCTTACTGTTATACCGGGCTAAACCCCGGTTTCGGTATAAATACTCCAGGTCGTCGTTTATCTCTATAGCCTTGCTAAAATCTTGTGCAGCCCCTTTAAAGTCCTCGATTTTTAAACGGATCAGGCCCCGTTCATTGTAGTTGTTGGCATTTTGGGGGTCTATTCTGATGGCAGCGTCAAAATCTTCCGCGGCCGCCAAAGTATTACCCATTTGCGATTTGCTGAAGCCTCGCTGCCTATAGAACTCAGGATTATTCGGATCAAGCGAGATGGCCATATCAAGATCTGAAATGGCATCTTCGTGATTGATCTTATCGACTCCCAGATCAAAGGTATGAGCTTTTATAAAAGCCCGGCGGGCATATAATTGACCATTGTTAGGAGCAATTTCGATTGCAATATTGATATCCTGTAAGGCGCTATCACGCTGAAAGCCTAATTGATGCTTTAAGTGGCTACGATAGTAGTACGCAAATACATGCATGGAATCTAAAGCAATTACCCTGCTGTAATCCTTTAGTGCGCCTTCATAATCTTTAAGCAAATTCTTGGCGGAGGCCCGTTGAAAATAAGCTTCCACTAACCCCTCGTGTAATTCCAAGGCCTTATCATATGCCATCACAGCACTGCGGTAATCACCGGCCTGATACTTGGCTTTGCCCTGCTCAACATAGGCTAATGCTTGAGGGTAATCTACGCTGTTTGGAATGTCCTCAGTCCCACTTTGAGCCCATATTGGAATCACCAGCCCGAAAGTGAGTAATGCTACAAAAAGAATTTTCATCGGATGAGGGTTAATCTCTCTAAGTTACTTAGAAATATATTTCTATACCATGTGGTCATATCTTTATTAACAAATATTGGGCCTAAATATTTTGCAGACCCTCTTTATGCTGCTGATCAACGCTATACATCACCTTTCTTAAACCCACCTGTCGCAGAGAGTTTTGAAGTTTAACCACGTACTGCATGGGTACGTTTTGGTCTATTTCAAGAATTACCAATCTTTGTTCATGAGACTTCCCCGGGTAAAGCTTAAACAATGCTGCCGACAACTCCCCTACGGTGATCAAACTACCGTTCAGCTGAACCCAGGGTACTTTGGTATTATCTCCATACCAACCCACGTAGAAATGTAATTGATGAGGATCCGGAGACAGTTTTTGTAATTGAATAGCTTGGGGTAGTAATCTATTTACCTGAAGTTCAGGTCTAACTACCGTTGCCACCATGAAGAAAAACAGTAGTATAAAAATGATATCCGGTAAACTACTACTGGGTATGGTTGATGCCAGTGGCTTTCGTTTTAGCTTTCGTTTCATAGAGGAGCTAATTTTCGGCCAAACTAATATTCATGGGGACACCCTGACGCGCTTTTAGGTACAAGCTTTTTTCGTGTGGGTCACTTAAATTCAGGTTGCGGAACGAATCAGCGCTAAGCCCAGCACGATCCCCGTAGATCTGGTAGTAGGCCCCTTTTAGTTGATCCAAGACCGCAATGTAGGTTTGATAGTCGCTGCCCCGGGCGGCTTTCAAGGAAATTATAGCCTTTTGAGGGTTCTCTGAAAGGTGCTCCAGCTGATTGGGATTAACCACAAATTCCCGGGCCATTGTTTTTAATTTGCTAATGCGAAGCAACCGTTCACCCTCCACCAGGATCTCATTTTGGGAGTTGATCAAAACCTTAAACAAGTTCCGGTCCTGGATCTTAGCCTTTGGTGGTTCATCTGCAGGTGGCGGTAATAAGAAGGTCAACCCCTTCTCATTCTGAATAGTGGTGGTCATGAAAAAGAAAATTAATAGTAAAAAGGCAATATCGGCCATAGACCCGGCATTAACTGGTGTAAGTTTCCTGAGCGTTCTCATGCTAATTAAGTTTAAAGTGAATGGGTATTACCATACGTACTGGCACCCTGATTCCTGACCTGCGGGCAGGCGACCAGTCGGGTAGCAAAGAAATAACCCTTATGGCTTCCTCGTCACAGCCAAAGCCAATTCCCTTTAAGACCTTCACCTCAGTGATAGCGCCACTTCTGTCCACTACAAATAGAACATGTACTATTCCTTCAATACCCCGTTGACGGGCCGGCCTGGGATATTTCAAATGTTGTTGCAAAAATTTATTAAATGCCTCCCAGCCCCCCTGAGGCACTGCCTGTTGATCCACGGTTTCGGGTGTATGAACATCAACCTGCTCCTCTGGTATCTCCGCTATCTCAATATCCCTATAAACTACCGGTTTGGGAGGCATGATCTGCGCCACTGCCTCTACAATTTGAGGGTTGCTTACTGCAACCAAAGCCTTTTTAGGGGGCTTAGGTTTGGGTGGAGGCTTATGAAATTCCTTTACCGGGGGTAGTAGGTCATTATCAAAAATAACATCGGTCTGCTCATCCAGGCCGGGATCAATCACAGGAACCGGCCTCCAGGTACTCCATTCAAAGGCGGAAATAACTAGTGCTATGCTGATCACAAACCCCAATGCTAAATGCAATGGATATCTTCTCTGTAAATCTGCTTGGGGGGTTTTCTTAAGTTCCATATCGCTTTTTTTTAGGTTAATACATAGGACTACCAAGGGGACATACCTGCCCCATGGGATCAATCTAGACTGATTGAAATGGTCTGTATCGCGCGATACGAAACGGTATTTACTTACCAGAAGAGTCGAGCTCGAAACCCGGGCTCCCCAGTTCCTTAATTTCTTTTTTGGCCACCTCTAAATTGAAGGCTACCGGTATGACCATAGGACCCTTTACTACCTGGTTGCCACGCTTTCCAGCCATCCAGGAAGGGCCGGATTTGATAAGCTCCATAGCCACCTCATCACATCCATATCCTATACCCTTTATAACACGGATTTGTGAGATGGAACCGTCTACATCCACATCAAATGCCACGTAAACGATCCCCTCTATGCCGGCAGTCAGTGCTTCCTGCGGATAGACCAGTTCACCTTCTACATACTCATAGTATGCTGCCAAACCTGCTTCTGGGACTGGAGGCGTTTCCTTCATGCTTTTAATAGAATCGGACTCTGATAGGGGCTGTTCCTGGTTTGGGACTTGGCTACTGCTGGTAAATTCAAAGTCTTCAATGCGGTCTAGTGCATAATAAATCATGCCTATTACCGAAACCAACACGATCATCCCGATAAAGTAGTTGCCCATTCGGGTGTGACCGGCTCTGCGGTGTTTTTCCATCAGTTGGCCGTAGTTCTTGTATTTTTCGATTCGCTGGGTCGAAAAATTACCCCTACGTAGTTTTATTCGATGCTTTCTCATGATTCGGTCTTCTTGGCCGAAAAAAACTGCTTCAATTTGTCTATGGCCCGGTAGGTGCGCATTTTGGCAGCACTTTCACTGATCTCCAATATGTAGGAAATCTCCTGGAAACTACGATTTTCGTAAAACCTTAACTCCAGGATCATGACCTCCTCGGTAGATAGATTACCCAGAAATTCCTCCAAGTAATCAAGTTGGTCCTCAAAAAGATCTTCTTCCTCCAGCACCTCTCCCATGACTCCTTCTTCCAGGCTGAATTCCATCACCTTTTTAGTCTTGCGATAGTATTTATTCACTTCGTTACTGGCAATGCGATAGAGCCATGCGGAAAATGGCACTCCCCGATATTGAAATTTCTTAAGGTTTTGCAGCGCTTTTAGGAAAGTTTGTGAACATAAATCTGCCGCTAAATTCTCTCTACCGGTCCGGCGATATATGAATCTGAAAATGGGCTCGAAATATCGATCATACAAGACACTGAACTTGCGGTGATCTTTTTGAGCGGCAAGTATCATTTCCTGCTCTTGTTTTAGAGCATTGGGGTCCAGATGATTGGAGCTATTCAAATCCTCAAGGTACTACATCCATAATAACGAGGATAGTGGTAAAAAGTCACAGGCTAGGGAGCGATTAAAGGATCCTGATCTCAATCCGCCGATTTAATTGGCGATTCTGTTCCGTATCATTGGGGGCGATAGGCTGGGTATCGGCATACCCCTTGGCCACCAGCAAATGTTCAGGTACTCCTTTTCTAAGCAGGTACTGCACTATAGTCTCTGCCTGAACTTCGGTAGGATCCGGAGGAGGTGGAGGTAGCTCCACCAACATACTATCCGTATTGGACAAGCTGTCGGAGGCTTCCAGGGCTAAGGCCTTCTCCATATATAAGGTGTCCTGGACAAGAGTTAGGGTATCTTCTTCCCATTCCTCACGATGGACGGCGATTTCAATCTGAGTTTGTGGATTATTCTTCATCATTTTAAACAATCGACTCATTTCAAAACTGGCCTGTTCGTTTAAAGTACTGTCGTTGTCAAACTCCAGACCGTTGAGTTGAAAGCTTACTGCAGGCGCCAAACTTTCTAATTCCACTTTCAATTTCTGACGGGAAGAGATACTCAGATCACGGAGGTCCATTTGCTCTGAATAGAAGGTGTGTTTTTGATCCAGAGCCACCACTGAAAAGTCGTACAAGCGGCCACCCGGGATATAAAACTCAAAACTGCCATCATTCTCATTGGTCCTGTGAAATTGTTTAAGCTCTTGTCCATTCAGGTCATAAAGTTGTATGAAAGCTTCCAAGGGCTTTTGGTGAGATTTTTCCAGTACTTCTCCTTTCAACAGTACTACTTTGTTCGGTTGGAATTGCGAAGGAATTTTGGCTTTGATGATATCATAGGTTCCCTGGAACATGGTGGAATAGTATAAAACATCTCCTTGTCCAGGTACGCTTACAAAGCGTTCGTTCTTAGAAGAGTTGACATAATCCAGTGCTACCGGTTTGCTCCACCCCTGCGATGTTTTACGGGTCTGGTAAAGATCCATGGCATCGCCTTCGCCTTTGGCATAGATCAGCGTCTCACCGTCGGCCAGGATCTTGGGTGACAAGATGTTGCCATCATTGACCTGTGCAGGAAGCGCTTTTGGCTCTCCCCATTGACTTTTATTGCGTTTCTTCGAAACCATTAATACACATCCGGTTGCATCTTTTTGATCCATGGTGGCACAACGCACGAAGTACAGGTATTGCCCATCAGCAGACATGCTGGGGCAGCCATCGTTGCTTGCCGAATTTACCGGTTTCGCTAGATTCTTAGGGGCCGACCAGGAATTACCCATTTTTTCACTATACCAAATATCATATTTTCCAATTCCGTAGGTTTTGCGACTGGTAAAGAAGATATAGTTACCATCATAACTTAGGCTATACCCGCCCAAATGATTGATCTTTTCAGATCGGTTGATGACAGTCAATGGTTCTGGCTGACTCCATTTACCGGAGGAGGAGAGTGAGGAATAATGCAGCAGCAGCTCGCTTGTTAAATTAGCGGAAGTGGTAAAGATCATATGTCGTCCATCGCCGCTTAAACTGGGAGCGATCTGGATAGTACTGGGTACGTTGATCACCCTTGATAGAGGCGCTTTGGGGGATTGACCTTGAACTTCTAGTGATGCCAGCACCAAAATAACAGCAAAAATTCTAGTTAAAAAACTCATTATCAATACTTTAAGAAAAAATAAATATTATTACAATCCCAATAAAGCAAATATGATGCAAATTAATTCTGCAGTAGTATTGGAACTAATAATTTGAAAACGCATTCTTACATGGGTTATTTATATAGCAATTAAAAAATTATCTTTGTCTCAAAGCTATTTTGTGGGCTTTACAGAACATTTTTTATGAGAATTTTGCACACTGCCGATTGGCATTTAGGCCGGCGGCTACAAGACTTCAACCGCATCGATGAACAAAAACAAGTACTGGATGAAATCGTGCAAATCGCCCAGCGGGAAAAAGTTGATGTAGTATTAATTGCCGGGGATCTGTTTGACACTTTTAATCCACCCACCGAGGCTGTAGAATTATTCTACCGCACCTTACATAAGCTTTCACGTGATGGCCATTGCGGTGTAATAGCCATAGCCGGCAATCACGATTCTCCGGAGCGTATCGAAGCTCCCCATCCTTTAGCTATGGCTTCCGGCATAGTACTGAGTGGGCATCCACAAACGGAAATACGGCCTTTCACCACCAGTACGGGTTTACAAGTCACTAACTCCGAACCTGGATTCCTGGAAATGCAGCTTCCGGCATACGCCTATCCGCTAAGATTATTAATGACTCCCTATGCCAGTGAAAACAGCATCAAGCGATTCTTCGGTAAAGATCAGCCTGAGGAAGAATTGAGGAAGATCCTGGCCCATCAATGGGGAAGCTTAGCGGCTAAATATTGCGATGACCAGGGAGTGAATGTATTGATGGCTCACCTGTATTTTATGAGCCAGCATGCTCCACCGCCACCAGAAAGTGATGATGAAAAGTCTATTTTACACCAGGGTGGTGCCCAAGCCATTTATGCTCATAATGTACCTCCGGAAATTCAATACACTGCCTTGGGTCATCTTCATCGACCTCAGGAAGTACCCGCGGAAATACCCCTAATATATTCCGGAAGCCCCTTGAGCTACAGCTTTAGTGAAGCGGATCAGCAAAAACAGGTGGAAATTGTGGATCTGGAACCAGGTACCGCCGCCAAAAGGCGTTCGATTGCGCTAAAAAAAGGCAAAAAATTGACTCGACAACGCTTCCACGATCTTGATGGCGCTGTGAATTGGTTGGAAGATCACCCGGACTTATTTGTAGAGCTAACCATTGTCAGCGACCATTATCTAGGCGCCAAAGCCAAGAATAGACTGTATGAAGCACATGACGGGATTGTTTCTATTATACCAGAACTTACTTCCGAGCCGGATGCTCCCCATAGCAAAAACACTTTGGACCTAAGCTTGGACCTTAAGTCGCTGTTTATAGAATATTTTAAATACAAGAAAGGGCAGCCGCCGCACAGGGCTACTCTGGAAGTGCTGGATGAGATAATTAATATGCCCCAATGATACCCATTCAGCTCACCGTTAAAGGATTGTACTCCTACCAGGATCTTACTCGGATTGATTTCGAACCCCTGGTACAAGCCCGGCTTTTTGGGATTTTTGGAGCTGTGGGGAGCGGCAAATCTGCCATCCTGGAAGCTATCATGTTTGTACTGTACGATCGCACTACTCGGCTCAACAAAGCAGGTGACGATCGCTACTACAACATGATGAACTTGCAAAGTAATGAATTGGTAATCGATTTTATTTTCAAGGCAGGAGTTAACCACCAAAAGAAATACCGGTTTTACTTTAAGGCGCGCCGCCACCCCAAAGATTTTGGGAAAGTTGAAGTAAAGGATCGCAGCCACTATCTGTGGGATAAAAACGACTGGGTACCCATAAGCGATCCTAATGTTCTAGGCATGACCTATGAGAATTTCATGCAAACTGTGATCATTCCCCAAGGGAAGTTTCGTGAATTCATCGATCAAAAACCCGCTGCCCGTACCCAGATGCTCAAGGAACTCTTCCATTTGGAAAAATACGAATTAGCGCCTCAGGCATTTGGTTTGCTGCATGAAGCCAAAGACCAACTCACCTTTTTAGAAGGTCAGCTTTCACAGTATTCAGAAATTAACGATGAATGGCTATCGGACCTGCAGAACCAAACTGAATTGTTGCAAAAACAGGTGAACATTGACAGTACAAAAACTCGTGACCTCAGTGACAAGGAAGCGGGGATGGAAGTTTTACGCCTGAAAACTGAGGAGTTACAAGAGGCAGCGTCTCTGTCTAAAACCCTGCAGAACGATAAAGAATTTTTTGAAGGTAAGGAACATCAGCTGCGACGATTTGAAAAAGTCCAACGTCTATTCCGAACCAAGATCGAACTGCAGCGAAACTACCTGGTGGAGCTTAAGTCCAAACAACAGAACTTGGGATCCTTGGAGAACAATATCAAAGAGCAGCAGGCAGAACTTGAAAGTGTACAAAAGAATTGGGAACAAGTTCAGCAAAAAATTAAAAGCAAAGAGCTCTGGCTTCAAGAAACCGCTGATCTAAACCTGATAATAGAATATCAAGCTAGTCAACGGGAATATGATTCCATTTCTCAACAATGGACCATAATGCAGGATGAAACTTCCCAGTTAAAGCAAAAAGAAGAGGCGCTTTCCGAAAACATTGCCCTGGCTGAAAAGAATGTCAAAGAGCTTGGTGAATCACAAGCTTCTTATCAGCAGTGGTTGTCGGCTTCACGTTGGTGGGAACGGGAACAAGAACTGGAAGATCGCAAGCAACGCTACACCCAAGAGTGGGAGCAAATTGACCGGGAGGTTCAGGACATGGTACGCTCACAAAGATTGCTAGCAGTAAATGAAGCCGCTCTTAAAAATACTACCATTGAGATCGAACAGCTGCAGCAGCAATTGCAAAGTTTAAGAATACAGGAAGACTGGGAGGTCCATGCCAAACACTTGAAAGAAGGAAAGCCCTGCCCGCTATGCGGTTCTTCTCACCATCCTAAAGTGTTGTCCTCGAGAAAACTTGAATCACAAATACAGCCCCTTCAAAACAAACTTAAAGAACTGCTGGAGGAGGAAAAGACCTTAAGAAAGAAGCTCGAAGATTATAGGATCCTGAATAGTAACATTAAACTCAAATCCCAACAAGGTAACCAAACCAAAAAGAAACTTTTGGAATTAGCTACCCAAATGGCCAAACACCAGGATACCTTTCCGGTACCAGGTCTGGAAATCGAACGACCCCAAGACTGGCAAACCGTACTGGAACAGAAAAAACAACAAGCTCACCAAGGTCACCAGTCCCAGGAACGCCTGAATCAACTCCAGGAATCGTACCGTCAATTAAATGATCGATTATCGGAGGCTTCCGCTCAATTACACGAAACCGGAAAATTAAGGGAGAAGCAATCTGGTGCTCTGGACCAAAAATTAGAACTTGTCCGCTCTTTAAAGTACCAAGATTATATAGACCGGGATGCCGCAGAGTTGCGGCAATTACTGAAAGCAAAGACCAATCAAATCCAACAGGCTGAAGCCCGTTTTGAGCAAGTAAGCACAAAACTGCAAGTCCTTTCTCAAGAGCTGACCAGGCAAAAAGCCCTTTGGGAATCGCAGCAGCAGCAGGTGAACGAACTCCTGGACAAATCGGGAGAATTAGAAACCGACTTACAGAAACTTTGTAAAAACGAAGCTTTCAAAAATCTTGCTGAGATACAAAAGATCTTATCCTTAGAATTGGACGCTGAACAGGAGCGCAAAGAAATCTCCGATTTCAATAAAAACCTATCACTGGCCAAAACCAAGGTTGCTCAATTGCAAAAAGAGATTGGACAACGCGTTTATGATGAACTTCAGCACCGTGAAACCAAGGATGAGTTAGAAATTACTATGGTCCAATTGGATAGCAACCGGAAAAAATTGGCTGGTATTCAACATAGTTTACAGGAGAAACAACAACAACTAATACAAAAAAAGGAACTGCAGGAAAAGCAAAAACAACTTACACTGCGCAAACAACACATTCAAGAAATCAGCAACCTGCTGCGGGGTAGTGGGTTTATTAATTTTATTTCATCGACATATTTGCAGAACCTCTGTAAGGTGGCCAACAGCCGTTTTACAAAATTGACCGGTAACCGACTCAGTCTGGAGCTAAACGAGCACAATGATTTTATGGTCCGCGACTATTTAAATGACGGCAAGCTGCGATTGCTTAAGACCCTGTCGGGCGGGCAAATATTCCAGGCATCCCTGTGCCTGGCATTATCATTGGCTGAAAATGTGAAATCCTTTAATCAAGCCGACCAAAGTTTCTTTTTTCTGGACGAGGGGTTCGGTTCACTGGACAGGAGCTCCATGCAAGTGGTGATTGAAGCCCTGAAATCCCTGCAACAGGAAAATCGTATTGTGGGTATAATATCACACGTAGAGGAGCTCCAGCAAGAAGTCGACGTGTATTTATCCGTGATGCAACAGGGCGAAAAAGGCAGCTTTGTAGTACCCAGCTGGGATTTATAAAAAATTTCTAACTTTGATTTATGGAGATTTCAGGGGATAAAAAGCTACGCAAGATCATAGTGGTAGGCGACCGGGTGCTGATAAAACCCAAGAAAATGTCGGAACGTACGGAAAGTGGTCTTTATCTACCACCGGGCGTACAGGAAAAAGAAAAGATCCAAAGCGGTTATGTAATGAAGACCGGTCCCGGATATCCTATACCCATGCCCATTGAAGAGGACGAGCCCTGGAAGGATCAGGACGACCAGATCAAATATATTCCCCTACAGGCGAAAGACGGTGACCTGGCAATCTTTCTGCAAAAGGGTGCATTGGAGATTATGTATGAAGGTGAGAAATACTTTATCGTAGGGCAAAGTTCCATATTAATGCTGGAGCGAGAGGAAGATCTGTGATCAGCTTTTTTGCCATTGCAAGAACTCCTTAGCGAAGTACGTTAGGATTATATCCGCCCCCGCTCTTTTAATGGCCGTTAGAGATTCTACCATGGCAGCTTCCCCATCCAACCAATTATTGCCGGCGGCAGCCTTGATCATGGCATACTCTCCGCTAACATTATAAGCCGCTACAGGTAGATGACTATGCTGTCGGATATCACTGATCACGTCCAAATAAGCCAGAGCTGGTTTTACCATCAAAAAGTCCGCACCCTCTTGTTGATCCAATTGTGCTTCCCTTAGTGCCTCCCGGCGATTGCGGGGGTCCATCTGATAGGTTTTCTTATCGCCCTCTTTAGGTGCGGAATCCAAAGCATCCCGGAAAGGGCCGTAAAAGGCACTGGCATATTTTGCGGTGTAGGACATTATGGAAACATTTTGATGCCCATTATCGTCCAGTAATTGTCTAATAGCCATGACCCTCCCATCCATCATATCCGACGGCCCGATAATATCTGCGCCGGCCTGTGCCTGGACCAAAGCCATATTAGCCAGAATATCAAGGGTCTCATCATTGAGTATTTCCCCATTGCGTACTAAACCGTCATGACCATCGGAGCTGTAAGGGTCCATAGCCACATCGGTCATAATGGTCAATTCCGGAAATTCCTTTTTTAACGATCTCAAGGTTGATAGATAAAGACCTTGTTGATTAGTAGCTTCGGTGGCCTGGGGATCTTTCAAGTGATCTTCAATACAGGGAAACAAGGCCACAGATTGCAATCCTATGGAGAGGCATGATTCTATTTCTTTTAGCAAGGAATCCGGAGAAAGCCGGGATATACCCGGCATGGAGGCCACTGGAACCTTGAGGTTTTCGCCTGCTTGTACGAAGAGCGGGAATATTAAGTCAGAAGACTTCAGATAGGTCTCCGCCACCATTTCACGCACCACGGCTGATTTTCGATTTCTTCGGGGTCTTTGAAGCATAGACCTTTAAATTACGGAAATTCCCTAAAAACCAAACCGGGAACGTCCCCCGGGTATTATTGGTTAAAGTTTAAGATCGTTTGTTCTATTATGGAACAGCAGTCTCCCAATTGTTCTTCGGTCATTACCAATGGCGGCGCAAACCTGATGATATTTCCATGGGTTGGTTTGGCCAGTAAGCCGTTATCCCTCATAGCCAGACAGATTTTCCAGGCTGTATCACTCTCCGGGGAATCATTGATCAACAAGGCGTTCAACAATCCTATCCCCCTTACATTGGTGAGCAAGTCGCTTTGTGAGACAAGATTTTCCATACGCTCCCTAAAGATTTCTCCTAGACGCGCTGCATTAGCAGCCAGGTTCTCATCCTTTACTACATCCAGAGCGGCCATGGCAACTTTTGCGGCCATAGGATTGCCACCAAAGGTGCTTCCATGTTGTCCTGGACGCATTACCTCCATGATATGATCATCAGCCAGTACTGCGGAAACCGGGTAGGTGCCCCCCGACAGAGCCTTACCCAATATTAGAATATCTGGTTTTACCTGTTCGTAATCACAGGCCAGCAACTTTCCGGTTCGTGCTATGCCTGTTTGCACCTCATCTGCCAATAAAAGCACTTGGTGCTTGGCACATAAGGCTGCAGAAGCGCTCAAGTAGCCTTCATCGGGCACATTCACTCCCGCTTCTCCCTGGATTGGTTCTACTAAAAAGCCCCCTACGTCTGCGTCTTCCAGGGCTTCCTCCAGAGCTTCCAGATCATTATAGGGGATCTTGATAAATCCTGGGGTATAAGGTCCGAAGTTACCGCGGGCGTCCGGATCACCGGAGAAAGAAATTATGGTGGTGGTCCTCCCGTGGAAGTTTTGATCACACACTATGATCTTGGCCTGCTCAGGGGTAACCCCTTTCTTTTCATAGGCCCATTTGCGACATAATTTAATAGCAGTTTCCACCGCCTCCGCTCCCGTATTCATGGGAAGTACTTTGTCGAATTGGAAATATTCGGTTATATACTTTTCATAGGTGCCCAGCAAATCATTATAAAAGGCCCGGGAAGTCAAAGTAAGGATCTCAGCTTGCTGCTGTAAAGCCGAAACAATACGGGGATGGCAATGACCCTGGTTTAAGGCGCTATAGGCAGACAGGAAGTCGTAATATCGTTTGCCCTCTACATCCCATACAAACACGCCTTCTCCGCGGGCCAACACCACTGGTAACGGATGGTAATTATGTGCCCCGTGCCGATCTTCCAGAGCCATGGCTTCCTGGCTGGAGGTAATAGTATTTATCATATTTTCTTACTTTTGGGTTTGGTTCAAATTTACACATTTAGCCCTTGTCGAAGAAACGAAAACATCACAATCCCTGGCTGCCTTTGGAAAAAGGGGATTTCTATTACAATGAAAAGGGGCTACTGGTGTTTACCGCTCAATACTTGACAAAGCGAGGGTATTGCTGCGAAAGCGGATGTCGGCATTGTCCGTATGGGTTTGAAGCCCCCAAAAAGGGAAATAATTAAATTCTAAGGGCCTTTTTGATTTGCTTTTTTTTTTCGATATTTGCAGTCCATTTTAAAGAAAGCAACGATGTCACGAGTATGTCAAATAACTGGTAAGAGGCCTCGCAGCGGGAATAAGGTTTCGCACGCTAACAATAAAAGTAAAAGAAAATTTTATCCCAATCTGCATAAAAAACGCTTCTACATTCCAGAAGAAGATAAGTGGATCACCCTTAAGGTATCTTCCACAGCGCTTCGCACCATCAACAAAAATGGGATTACCGCGGTGTTGAAAAAAGCTCGGGCCAACGGTAACGTACTAGTTTAAAATTAGAATCTCATGGCTAAGAAAGGAAATAGGATTCAGGTAATTTTGGAGTGCACGGAGCACAAGAATTCCGGTAAGCCCGGTACTTCCCGCTACATCACTACCAAGAATCGCAAGAACACCCCCGACCGGATCGAACTCAAGAAGTACAACCCGATCCTGAAAAAAATGACCGTTCACAAAGAAATTAAGTAATCATGGCAAAGAAAGTAGTTGCAACTCTAAAGAAGCAAGGCGGAAAGAATTACGCCAAGGTCATTAAAGCCGTAAGGTCTCCCAAAACAGGTGCTTATAGTTTCAAAGAAGAAATGGTACCGGTGGATATGGTTAAGGAAGTTTTAAAGGGCGACTAAGGACAGGTTTAATATTGATATTTAAAAGTCCCGCCAGGGACTTTTTTTGATGGTTAACTATGGGCATCTTCAGCTTTCTCTCTAAAGAAAAAAAAGAGTCTCTGGACAAAGGTCTGGAAAAAAGTAATCAGAATTTCTTTTCCAAACTTGGTAAGGCCATAGCCGGTAAATCCAAAGTTGATGAAGAGGTTTTGGACGAACTGGAGGAAATTTTAATCTCCTCTGATGTAGGAGTGGATACTACCCTCAAGATCATTGAGCGCATCGAAGATAGAGTGGCCCGGGATAAATACCTAAATGCCACCGAGCTGGACTCAATATTAAAGGAGGAGATTGCCAGTTTGTTGGAGGAAAACCAAAGCGAAGATGTCTCTGGATTTGCCATACCTGCTCAACATCGTCCCTACATCATCCTGGTGGTAGGGGTCAACGGAGTGGGCAAGACCACTACCATAGGCAAATTAGCCTCCCAATATCGACAGCAAGGGTATCAAGTGGTGCTGGGTGCGGCAGACACTTTCCGAGCTGCTGCAGTAGATCAATTGAAACTTTGGGGTGAGCGTGTGGGAGTACCCGTGGTATCCCATGGCATGAATACAGACCCATCAGCAGTGGCTTTTGACAGTGTGAAGCAAGCGGTGGAACAAAAGGCGGATGTAGTGATTGTGGATACCGCCGGCCGTCTGCACACTAAGGTTAACCTCATGAATGAATTGGGTAAGATCAAGCGGGTGATGCAGAAATTTATTCCGGAAGCGCCTCATGAGATCCTACTGGTTTTAGATGGCAGTACCGGTCAAAACGCCTTTATTCAAGCACAGGAATTCACCAAAGCAACCGATGTGACCGCACTGGCCATCACTAAACTGGATGGTACAGCCAAGGGAGGCGTGGTGATTGGTATCAGCGACCAATTTAAGATCCCGGTTAAGTACATCGGAGTAGGTGAGAAAGTAGGCGACCTGCAAGCCTTTCACAAAATGGAGTTCGTGGATTCGCTATTCAAAAAGTTGGACTAATACTGCCTCCTAATCTATTGTCGACGACCTTGTGGACTTTCTAAAGGGAAATCGCCAATACAGATAATAGTTAAAGCCGAAAATATCTTTGTCGTCTTCCCGGTTTGGACCGTATCCCGGAAGATCATGGGGTATCAAGCTGCCCGCTTGGTAGTCTTTCAGAAACTTGTAGCGTACGGTATATCCCATGTAAAACTCTTTCCAAACCCTCACTTTAGTCCCTACGGTTAGTTCCATCCAGGAGGCGCTGGCATCTCGATTCTGGTCGATTATCTGGGTGTTGCCAAAGGCATCCTGAGTATCGTATACAAATATGTCGTCGAAGGAAGCTCGCCCATAGCCCACTCCGAAAAATAGCTTGCTGCGATTTCCGCTGTTATAAAGAAAGTTAACTTCGGCATTGATCCTCCAATAACTGCCCTCGTTGGTATACAGCGTAGTTTCCGTTTGCCTGGTTATGTCCTGAATGCCATATCCTATAGTTAAATGGTATTGCCTGGAGTCCACTTCAACCTGGTATTCCTGTTGAGATAGTTCTTCCTCCCAGATACTGCGGCCGATAACAAACAGATCTACCCCCAACATGACCCCTGTGGGGATAAATTCCTTTGCTTGTTTTTTTACTTTGGGAGGCTTGGGCGGACGCAGGTCGGAGGAATCGGTTTGTCCAAAGGTAACCGAAACCCATGCCATAGCGCTAATAAGACTAATAATACACTTCCACATTTTTGACAATCTGTTGGTTGAGCAAAGGAGCAATAATTACCACGGAATCAAAACTGGTACTGCCCAGATTGAGCTCATCAAAAATCTGTTCCGGACCACACTCTTCGGATATAAGACGGCGAAAAACCTGATAATTTAACTGCAGACTATCCATACCTCTGTCGCTATCGAATAAGAACCAAGTAACGGTATCCGCTGTGTTTACAGGCAAGGCCAACTTAGTGAGGGTGTCGCCTTCCACAAAGACGCTGTCGGTAGCTGGGGCGGTGATGCTGTTAAATATCAGGGTATCATTTACCACCTCTGAGCTATCGGTCCCTTCATATAGGACAGTCAAGAAATCCAGCTGAACCAGGCTGGTGTTATCTGAAAAACAGATCTCATCCGGGGCACAACTACCTAATACTACCCCCAAAAGAAAGGGGACAATGCTCCCAAGCTGCCAATTCCTTAAATACACCTTCATTTTGACAGCGATAAAGATATATAATAATATGGGTACCCCGAAGGCCCGTTTTAAAATCCTAAACCTCCACCCTGAGTAATGAGCTATTATTTATTACTTTTGCAATCCTAATAACACGCTGTGAAAACTGGACGACATAAAAAAGATCGGGTCAATGTGATCACTTTGGGATGTGCCAAAAATTTGGTAGACTCTGAAGTATTGATCACCCAATTGAAGGGTAATCAGATAGACGTTACCCATGAATCCCAGCAGCAGGATGCCAATGTGATCATCATCAATACTTGTGGATTTATTGACAATGCCAAGCAAGAATCCATTGACACCATCCTGCAGTATGCTCAAGCCAAGGATCAGGGAGCAATAGACAAACTGTATGTTACCGGTTGCTTATCCCAGCGCTACCGAGACGATCTGGAAAAAGAAATCCCTTCGGTAGACGCTTTTTTCGGTACCATGGAACTCCCCATACTCCTAAAAAAGTTCCATGCGGATTATAAGCACGAACTAATTGGAGAGCGATTGATATCCACTGCCCCACATTATGCTTACCTGAAAATCTCCGAAGGCTGCGATCGTCCCTGTTCGTTTTGTGCCATACCGCTTATGCGTGGAAAACACCGTTCCAAACCCATTGAGGAGGTCGTTAAAGAAGCGCAACATCTGGTTACACATGGAGTGAAAGAGGTGCTACTAATCGCTCAGGACAGTACCTATTACGGTCTGGACCTCTATCAAAAAAGAAATCTGGCGGAACTCTTGAACCGTCTGGCTGATGTGCCGGGCCTGGAATGGATCCGGCTGCACTATGCTTTCCCTTCAGGATTCCCGGAAGACATCCTGGAAGTAATGGCTAACCGCTCCAATATCTGCAATTATTTGGATATCCCTCTGCAACACGGGTCTACCCGGATGTTGCAACTCATGAGAAGAGGTATTACCCGGGAGCGCACCGAAACTCTTTTGGCCAAAATACGGGATAAGGTGCCCGGCATCACCCTCAGGACCACCTTGATCGCCGGACATCCCGGTGAAACTGAAGATGATTTTCAGGAAATGATGGACTTCGTGAGGCAGTTCCGGTTCGACCGCCTGGGCATTTTCACCTACTCTCATGAGGAGCAAACACATAGCTATTCTATGGTCGATGACGTGGCGCCTGAAGTAAAGGAAGCCCGGGCCCAGGCCATAATGGAGGTTCAGGAACAGATTTCCCTGGAACTCAATCAACAAAAGGTCGGCCAGGTAATGAAGGTTTTGGTTGACCGCAAAGAGGGCGGATACTTCGTGGGTCGTACGGAGGCAGATAGCCCCGAAGTTGATAACGAAGTATTGGTGGATGCATCACAACATTTTTTGCGCATCGGCGATTTCGCGGAAATACTGATCACAGAAGCCCGGGAATTTGATTTACTAGGTCATCCACCGTCATAATAGGTATAAAACGATCCCCTACAAGTAGTTTTTTTTCATTATTATTGGTCCGGATCCTCTGATTTCCGTATACCTTGATTAGTAAAAAAACGAGGACCTTAACCTAAATTTTATGTTGAATACTCTGGCTTTGAGACTGGAAAAATTACCCTTCGACCAAACCGGCAACTTCTCCCAGGGATTTTTGGACTATATCGCGGCCGATCCTAAACTGGAAGAGTTCTATGAAGTATACCCAAAACTGGAAAATTTTAAATCGGTAATTGAAAACCGCAAGTTCCCTAAAGAACAGCGCGAAACTTTGGTTCAAGTAATTAACCAACAATATGATGGCTTGGTGCTCTCCGGTAAAATGTTGAAAAACCTGGCCCGCCTAAAGAATTCCACTTGTTTTACCATTACCACAGGTCATCAGCTCAATATTTTCACCGGCCCTTTGTATTTCATTTACAAGATTGTAAGCACTATAAACGCTTGCAGGGCTTTGAAAGAGGCTTACCCCGATTATGACTTTGTGCCAATCTACTGGATGGCTTCCGAAGACCATGACTTTGCGGAGATCAATCATTTCCATCTATTCGGTCAAACCCACAGCTGGGAAACCTCACAGGAAGGAGCTGTAGGGCGATTCAGTACCCAAGGCATGAAACAGGTCCTGGACGAACTAAAGGAATGCCCTGAACTTTTCCGTGAGGCATATGGCCGGGACAGATCCTTAGCCGATGCCACCCGCTATCTTGTCAATGAACTATTTGGCGATCATGGGCTTATCGTGGTGGATGCTGACCATTCTGATCTAAAGCGACAATTTATCCCCATAATCCGGGATGAGCTGGTACACCATTATGCTTACGCAGCTGTTTCCGAAAGCTCTGAAAAGATGCAGGCAAACGGTTATAAGACCTTGGTGACCCCACGAGAGATCAATCTTTTTTATCTTACTAATGAAACCCGCCAGCGCATTGTCAAGAAAGATGGACGCTATGAAGTACTAGGCACGGATATTAGTTTTAGCGCTAAAGAAATTAAAACTCTGCTAGAAAAACATCCCGAGTGTTTTAGCCCCAACGTGGTATTGCGCACAGTTTACCAGGAGACCGTTTTACCCAACATTGCCTATGTGGGTGGGCCAGGTGAGCTTAGTTATTGGTTGCAGTTCAAAAGTACATTTGACCACTATCAGGTACCCTTCCCGGTGTTGCTCCCCCGCAATTGCGCTTTGATCATTAACAAAGGGCAAATGAAGAAATTTCAAAAGCTGCAGCTGCAGCTCGCCGATCTGTTCCTGAAAGCCCCGGAATTAAAAAAGGAGTTTGTAAACCGCAATTCCGAACAGCTTTTGGACCTTGATGCGGAACGAGCATTACTTAAAGAGCTATTTGAAAGGATTCTGGATAAAGCCCACAACGTGGATGGGTCCTTGCCGGGGTATGTACGTTCTGAGGAATCCAAAACCCGCAAAAATCTTGACCAGATTGAAAAGCGCATAAAAAAGGCTGAGGAGCAGAAGCAGGAAGTTTCTATTAATCAGTTAATGGCCTTAAAAGACAAGCTATTTCCCGATGGCGGTTTGCAGGAACGCTACGACAACTTACTGAACTACTATCTTAATAATACCCATTTCATCGACGAACTAGTGGAACTATTGGACCCTTTTGATCTCAAGTTCCATATAATAATGGAAGATGGATAAAGCTGAACTCAGAAAGGAATTCCTGGAAAAGCGAAAAAACTTAACCAATGAGCAGTTGGCTGCTGCCAACCGGCTGATATGGGAGCGCTTAAAGGAATTCCTGGAATGGGAACACATTAAAGGACTGCACCTTTATCTGTCAATACCCGGCCAACATGAAGTGGATACCCAACCCATTGTGGACTATGTTAGGGAGTTTCACCCACTGGTGGATATAGTTGTGCCAAGAATAACGAATGAGGAAAAGATGGAGCATGTCTTATGGAAACCGCACATTGCTCTCCAGCCAAATCAATGGGGTATTCCAGAACCTGTGGAGGGTACCCTATATGATATCAATGACTTGCAGGTGGTGATCGTACCTCTGATAATCTTTGATTTAAACGGTCATCGTATTGGATACGGCAAGGGCTACTACGATCGTTTTTTAGGTTCCTGTCTACCGGTGGTTGAAAAGGTCGGCCTTTCTATCTTTTCACCAGCAGAAAGGATCCGTACCGAAGCTACGGATGTCCCATTGGATGCTGTGATCACCCCTGAAAAAATTTACCAGTTCCAAAAACCTTAAATACCCAATTTTTGAACTGTTGCTGGCTATTTTTTGATTATATTAATAGTTCATTTAAATGCGGAACAATGAAAAAATTCTTTACCCTTCTGGTTACTATTGGCTCCATCATCAATTTTTCCTGCGAAGCACAAGAACCAGTCCCCAGCAGTGAAAGCCAAATAGCGGGCGCCTTACTGGCGGCACCCGAAGGCATGCGTGATGATGCCGCGGTTTGGGGGTACGATAAAAAAGGTAATTGGGTAGAACTAAAAGCAGGTACCAATGAGATGATCTGCGCCGCAGATGACTATAAAAGAGAAGGCTTTAACGCAGCCAGTTATCATAAAGACCTGCACGCTTTTATGCTGCGGGGACGAGAACTGAGAGCACAAGGTGTTAAAGGAGACGATCTGTTCGACCAAAGAGAAAAGGAAGTACGTGATGGAAGTTTAAAAATGCCCGAGCAGCCTACCACCCTGCATATATTGACAGGGTCTGCTTTTTCGGAAGATTCTTCTGTGGTAGTGGATCCCTATTATCGGTATGTGGTCTACATTCCCTATGCTACACCTGCCAGCACTGGGTTGCCTCCTAAGCCCAGAGCCCCCGGCGAGCCCTGGATAATGGATCCCGGAACACACCGGGCACATATCATGATTACACCTCCACGGGAAAAATAAACTGCCTAAATTATGGGTTGGCCCAAGTGGATGTTGACGGGAATGATGGCGATTATCACTGGGATTCTACCAGCGCAAATTCACACCGTTACCGGCGTGGTTAAAGACCAGCCCTCCGGCAGCCCATTGTCATACGTCAATATCTGGATCACAGGCACACCGCTGGGTACCAGTAGCAATGCTGACGGGGCTTTTGAGATAAAAATTCCCGCCTCTTTGGCTTATAATGACAACACCTTAAGTTTTTCCAGCATCGGTTATGTGACTCAGCGCTTCCCCCTGGCTTCATTGATCCAAACCCCCAATATTACCGTGCGCCTTGAACCTGCCGTTACCAACCTTTCGGAACTTGTGATCATAACGGCTAGGGCCAGGAAGAAGAACGCTAATCGAGCCCGCAAGTTAGTCCAGCAGGCCCTGAATAAAGTACCTAAGAATTACCCCAAGAAGCCCTATCGTTTAAACACATTTTACCGCCATTATTGCAGTGAGAATAATAACTATGTGCGGCTTATCGAAGCGGCAGTAGATGTTTACAGCCCCAAAAACGAATTTGACAAACGAGAGATACCTGATGAAAGATTATCATTTGGGATCAATCAGTTGCGACGCAGTTTTGACTTCACGGAAAATGCCAAGATCTTTCATCCGGCCATATCCTTGAACTTCCTATGGACCAACGACTTTACGGACTTTGCCTACCACAATCCCCTTTCCGGACCTTTACTCCAATACCAGTTCCAAGTTATTGATACCAGCAATTTGGGGAATGAAAAAGTCTATGTGGTCAACTTTGAAGATAACCGGCCCATTGGTCATCGACCACAAACCTGGTATCAGGGGAGGTTGTACATCCTAAAAAAGGATCTGGCTTTCATCAAAGCCGAGATAGAAGAATTAAAGCAAAAAAGTGGAGCCCGGGATAGTGTCTACTCGGTGATTAGGAAAACCGTCACTTTCAAGAATTTCAAAAACAAATATTTCATCGATCGTTTGACCAGCGATGTCAATGTATTCCATGCTACGGTAGACTCCAACCGTGTGGTGTTAGATACGCTGAGGCACAAATCGCATATTGAAATGATCTCCAACAATATAATCACGGATCACCCTGAGGAATTCTCCGGCAAAGAGCCTGGTAAGATCGACCTTAGGAAAATTCTTTATGATTCCACCTTCTGGGACCAATACACTGTTTTGAAAGCCACCGAACTGGAATCTAAAATCATTCAAGACCTCTCAGAAAAGATCTCCTTGCAACAGCAGTTTGCAGCGTTTAACACGGTTGAGGGGGGTGGGATCTCCATTCTGGAGTCCGAGCATTTCCGAAAGTTACTAACAGAGCATAGTGGCAAACCCTTGTACGTTGTGCTATGGTCCAACTGGGGGCATTTAAACTATCTGGAGCTTGAGCCAATCTCCTACTTCAAACGCATGTTGAAAAAAGACAAGGTAAAATTATTGTTAGTGGCCATTGAGGAGAACGAAAGTGATTGGATGAATAACCGGAAGTTCTACGGGCTGGATAATCCCATGTTCAGCCATGAAAGGATCACACTGGGATTTGACTCGGAAATAGCTCAAAGTTATTTGAACAATGTCTTTCCATACTTTGTAAGTGTTACCAGAGAAGGGGAGATCCTGTCTCAGGAACCACCGTTGCCCAACGCGGAGGACATCAAGCCCTACATCAAATCCCTAATTCGAGACAACATTATTGCTGATCAGTAGCCTGAGGAACCAAGGGAGCTTTCTTCAGGTGCAACAAATAACCAGCCGGCTGCTGATCCATTTGGGCGGTCATTACCTCTGTGGCGGATAATCGGAATAATTTGGAGTTGGAGGAGCTATGGTCGATTAACCTGAAACCTTTGGTGGTTCCTTCATTTGGCAAGTAGATCCAGGTGTAATAGGCATCGCCCTGGTCGTATAGCTGTCGGATTCCTGACGGTGCTGTAAAGCTGTTGGGTTCACCTAAATATGTTAATTCCGGCTTGCTGGTTTTCACCCCCATGCAGTTTTGAAACTTAAGTTGGCGGTCAAAGGTAAAGGTAATATTTCGCTCCAGACCAAGACCTTGGAAAGTAGGTTGTGCCACCAGGGCGTTTCGGTAACGGTATTGCAGAATATCAGTAGCCGATCTACGGTTGATACGATCCTCTGCCGTTTGATTTTCATCCCCGGATTGATCCAGAGCGCGCCGGCCGTATTGGTCCTGATCGAGGTTGGCCACTAATTGATTGCGTTCCATCTCCTGGTGCAAAGCCCCTTTGGCCTGATATTGTTTTTCAAGTATGTCCAAGGATAGGACAATAGACGATTGATAAAAAAGCACTTCATCGATCAACACGTGATTCCCTGCTTTCTTTGAGCGCTGTTCGGGAGTATCTTCGGGTGCCCGCCAGAAGGTAAAATCGGAATATTGAGGGGTCTCTTTAAACAGTTGAAAGCGCTTGGCTACCACCTCCCCATCTTTTATTTTGTATAGAAAAATACCGTTGGCCTGTTCCGGGTCCTTTTTGAAACTAGTGCCCAGAATGTACTGCTGATCTTCATGTGTACGATAGCGGGCTTGAGTCAATTGTAATCCCGGTGGAGGTACCAATTCTAGATTCTCCACAACCTGGTTTTTGCTGGTTTGCAAACTGCGTAGCACATAGGACTGTTGCTTGTCAATTTCAGTAAGCAACAAAAAGCTCAATTTTCCACTTGCCTTATGGTACTCCACCTCCCGGATAGCACTTACCTTGGCACTATAAGCCGTAGGTAATATATGGGCCTGGTTTTTCGATTCATCCAAATAAAATAGTACCCCTTGATTCGACATGATGCCTGATACCCATAGCTTGGCACCCGAAGCAGCTATATGATCTAGAGAAAAGCTGTTGGAAAACAAGTATTGGGACTTTTGAAAATGACCCTGAAGCAGGTCAACCCGATACATTTCCAGAAATTTGCGTTTGCTATCGGTAAACGCCACAAACAAAAATCCTTCCAGTACTTGATAATGTTGAAGCTGCAAACCCCGGGTGACCGGCAGGATATTCTTCCATCGCTGTTGAAGGTCCATGTCATAATGCATGACCGCCAGAGCTAATTGATCCTGGTTAATTCGGGGCCCGCTGTAATCTACTATTAAGAATCCCTCAGCATTTAAAGGCACAATCTGGATATTGGCAGAAGTGAAAGGAATGGTAATAGAGGAATCCTTTTGCGCCATAGATTCCATGTGAATAATAAACAAACAAATGACCAGCAGGGATCTCATGGATAGTTTGACCAATGTCATAAAATAAAGATACTACAAAACTTCAGTTGGTGTTCATTGTAAGGAGGATTTTGATTTGTTATTGGTCCTCATTGGCTAATTCGCTACTAAGGATTAAATCTTTGCGCGTTGCAAACGCGATGATTGGCTTGGTCCTCGTTGCAAACGCGTTGTTTTAAAGGTCCTCGTCTGGAGACAAGGACCAGTTTTTACTAGTTTGGGTTACTAGGGGTCCTCGTTTGCCAACGAGGACCCCTACTTAGGACTAGGACCAGTTCTATTAGGGTTCGAATTTTGCTGGTTACTAGTCCTCGTTTGTAACGAGGACTAAACAAATAGTGAGTTTTTAACTCATCTATTGCCTAAACCGCAGCCTTATTTACCGTTAAATCGGCTATACACTGTATAGTGTATTCAATATCCTCTTTTGTAGTATACATGGAGATCCCCAATCTGGTAACACCCCCCTGAGCCAGTAATCCCATTACTTCAATAGCCCTGAGAGCATAAAAATGCCCATCCCAAGCACAAATGTTCCTGTTGCCCAATTCCCGGCAAACCTGCTCCGGTGTGTAACCTTCCAGGGTGAACGACAAGGTTGGAGTGTGGCGTTGAGGATCTAAGGGCGGGCCGACCATCTGTAGCCCTCTTACCTCCTCTAACCCCCGGTACAGCTGTTGTGTCAATTGAAACTCGTGTTGCTGTATGGTTGTAAAAGCATCCTGCAGTTGCTCCGTTAACGTGGATCCCTCCCCAAATCCCGCTAAGTATTGAACGGCCGCCGTTACACCTGCCAATGCCGCATGATTTAAGGTGCCCGTTTCAATTTTATAGGGTGCAACTTGATCTTGCGTGCGCAGCCGATCCGTATCAAGCTGGTCCAACAGTTCAGGTCTGCTGTATAAGATCCCCACATGAGGGCCATAAAACTTGTAGGCCGAACAGAGTAAAAAATCACATTTCAAATGCTTTAACTCAATCTTGAAATGTGGAGCATAGTGTACGGCGTCCACCAAAAGCATGGCTTGGTGCTGTCGACACCACTCTCTGATTTTGGGTATATCATTAACGGTCCCCAGCGCATTTGAAGCATACCCCACAGCTACCAACCCAGTTTGCGGACCAATCTTTTCTTCAAAGTCCTCATAGTCCAAGGTGCCATCCTCCTGTAACCCTACTTCTTTTACTATAAATCCCTGCTCCTGTAGGCGTAGCCAGGGTCCACGATTGGACTCGTGATCGAGCTGGGTGATCAGGATTTCCTGACCAGGTTGTAGATATCGGGCCAATGCTTTACTCAACGAATAGTTCAGGGTAGTCATATTCTGGCCAAAGCTGATGGTGTGTGGGCCTTCAGCACCTAAAAAAGCCGCCATGTGCTCACGGGCTTTTTTTATTACCAAGTCTGTTTCCCAAGTCGTAACAAAATGACCGTGAGTATTGGCATTACTTTGCTGATAATATTCGGATATGGCATTAATGACCTGATGCGGCACCTGACTTCCTCCCGGACCATCCAGAAACACCAGTTTACGATCGTTAACCAGTCGTTGTAGTGCAGGAAAGTCAGTTTGGCAATTGTTTATAGGGCTTTTCATTTGGAGTTTCTTTTCCCAGGTTGTTTTGGTAATTTACCAAACCGCTAGAATTAATCCATACCACTATGAAAAAGATATTCATGACATCTCGAGAAGCAGCTAGTGCCACTCCCGAAAACGCAGCGGCTAGAAAAGAAGCCAGGGAGCGATTACAGATATTCTGAAGAATCTCTAGAAAAAAGTGGATCTGGAAAAGGAGCTTCTGAAACAGCCTACCCCTGAATGGACAGCTAAACTCAGGGACTATGTTTGTACCCGTAAAGATCGGTTCAATCGGCTGATGAATATCTTTTTGAACCATCACTCCCACGACTATCGCTTAAATCAACGCGCTGCTCTAATTATTCTGGCCGTTGAACAGGAGCGTAGGCCATGGGTTGTGGAACGGATTCCGGATATGGTAAAAATCCTTCATCCCTCCTTGTCGGTAGCTTATAAGAGAAATGCCTTGCGACTCCTGCAAAATCACAAGATTCCGGAACATTTATGGGGGCATGCAGCCGACCAATGTTTTCAATATTTAGCATCTTCGGAGGAACCGGTGGCGGTTAAAGTATTTTCCATGACTGTCCTGTTTAATCTGACCAGGGACATACCAGAGCTGGCCGGTGAACTAAAGATGTTGATAGAGGACCAATATCCATTTGGAAGCCCGGGATTTAAAGCTCGAAGCAGAAAGGTATTGAAGGCGCTTCAGAAGGACGGGCATTAAGGTAAAACCGCTCGGGTCATTTCTTTTTTTCCGGGAGGGCCCGGAAGGGTGCCTACTTCAAAGCCCAGCGATTGCAAGTTTCTTTTGAACTGTCCCTGTGCACAATAGGTGACCAAACAAGAGCCGGTTTCCATGAGCGACCTAACTTTTACCAGCACCTCTTTTTCCCACATCTCCGGTTGTTTATTGGGCGCAAAAGCATCAAAATAAACCACATCAAAAGTACTCGTTTCTTGAAAGTCTTGAATTCTTTTTGAAACCTTGTACAAGGTAAAGTAATCACTCAGGCATTGGGCCTGTTCCCAGGCAGCTTCATGAATGCCATAAAAGGAAACCGGTTGTCCTGGTAGGCTAATGACGGAAGGGTAATTTAATTCTTTCAAAATATGGGCCTTCAGGGGAAACGGCTCTAATGAGGTATACTGTAGGGTCACCTGTCGGTTGTCGGCAAAGTGCCAACTGAGCCAGGCATTAAGACCTGTGCCCAAACCTATCTCCAATATGCTTACTGGGTAGTTAGAAGCTTGACCCACATAATACTCCAAGCCCTGCTTAATAAAAACATGTTGTGATTCCTTGATGGCGCCATGCATGGAATGAAAGGTCTCATCAAGATCCGGTGAATAAAGGGTAGTAGAACCGTCGCCGGTAATTCTGATCTGTGGATCCATCAATCTTTAAAGATCAGTACAACTGCCAAAGCGCTCACTCCTTCTTCTTTACCCACGAACCCCAGCCGTTCCGTAGTGGTGGCTTTAATGCTTACATCGTCAACCGGAATGCCAATTATCTGGGACAAGCATTGGGCCATTTTCGGTACCAACTTGCTAATTTTAGGGGCTTGTAAACAAACGGTTACATCAATATTTCCAATCTTGTAGCCTGCGTGGTGAACCTTTTGTAACACCTCCTTCAGCAATAGCTTACTATCGATCCCTTTATATTGTGGGTCCGTATCTGGAAAGTGAAACCCGATATCCCGCTGACCGGAAGCTCCTAAGAGGGCATCGCATATCACGTGGATCAAAACATCCGCATCTGAGTGACCTACAGCACCCTGGCTGTGGGGGACTTCTATGCCTCCCAACCAAAATGGACGCCCTGGCTCCAGTTTATGTACATCGTAACCTTGACCTATTCTTATGCTCTTCATTTACGATTGTTTTTGGTAATACATGGTGGTACTGTTGCTTTCGCGCAAGATCTGAGGTGCTAAGGCCATAATATCATCCGCTTTGATGTCCTGAATTATGGTGGCCTCCTTGTTGATATAGTCTGCATCGCCCACCAACGCGCCCAAAGCGAGGTTCATGGCCCGGCCTAAAAGAGAGACTTTACCGAACACCAGACTGGACTCCGCTTGGTTTTTTACTTTTTGAAGTTCTTCTTCAGTTACTTCTGTGGTTAACAACTCATCAATGATCTCTCGCACCGCCTGATGTCCTTCCTCACAACTGAATCCATTATGGAGCTGGCCCTGAATCACCATCAAGCCTGGATCTAACGACCCGGTTACATAACTGGAGATGGCACTAAACATCTGGCGTTCTTTCACCAGGATCTGATAGAGCTTTGAGGACTTACCACGTCCTAAAATATCACTAATCAAGTCGGCCTGATGGTAGCTTTCCGTAAAACGCCCTGGCATATGGTATACTTGGTAGAAAGCATCCAAGGGTACGTCGGCCCGTACTGTGGTAATTCTGGACTCCGATTGTACCGGTTCCTGCGGAAGATCTCTCAGGTAAACCGCTCCGGCTTTAATACCTCCAAACCATTTACCCGCCAGTTGACGAACTTGCCGGTACTTCACATTTCCGGCTACTACCAGAACGGCATTAGCTGGATGATAAAACTTCTTAAAGAAATCCCGGACATCCTGCATAGTAGCGTTCTCAATGTGGGTAATATCCTTGCCAATAGTGGCCCACCTGTAGGGATGAAGTTGAAAGGCCACAGGCCGAAGCTTTAACCATACATCACCATAGGGCTGATTCAGGTACCGCTGCTTAAATTCTTCGATGACTACTTTGCGCTGTACTTCCAAAACCTGAGGATCGAAAGATAGGCTTAACATACGGTCGGACTCCAGCCAAAAAGCGGTCTCCAGGTTCGTCGCTGGCAAGGTGAGATAATAATTCGTTATGTCCGGTGTTGTAAAAGCGTTGTTTTCGCCTCCTACATGTTGAAGGGGCTGATCGTAGGAATCAATATGTTTAGATCCCCCGAACATCAAATGTTCAAACAAGTGAGCAAATCCGGTTTTGTGTTCCGATTCGTCTCGAGAGCCAACATTATACAAAATATTGACCGCCGCTAATGATGTGGACGGGTCTTCATGTACCAACACTTGCAGGCCGTTATCCAATGTAAATGATTGGTAATCGATCATAGAGTCCTAAAATTAAAAAATAAGCGCATTTTTTTTACGGATACCCTCAATACCTTATCTTGCGCAGACCATGCAAGCATCCCAAAGTTGATGAAATTTCACCGCAAAAAGCTTAGTAACAAACAACTGCTCAGCTTTTACCAGCAACTGGTTAAGCCTCGACTTATTGAAGAGAAAATGATCTTACTGCTACGTCAGGGTAAGATCAGCAAGTGGTTTTCCGGGATTGGTCAGGAGGCCATTGGCGTAGGGGCGGCGCTGGTCATGGATCCTCAGGAGTACATACTACCCATGCATCGAAATTTGGGGGTATTTACTACTCGCGGAATTCCTTTGGAACGGCTTTTTGCTCAATTTCAGGGTAAACTTTCAGGCTTTACTAAAGGTCGCGACCGGTCCTTTCACTTTGGTTCAAAAGAACATAATCTGGTGGGAATGATCTCCCACTTAGGGCCGCAGTTGGCGGTGGCAGACGGCATAGCACTAGCAGATATTTTACAGGCACAATCCCGTGCCACTTTAGTCTTTTGTGGCGATGGCGGAGCCAGTGAAGGTGACTTTCATGAGGCTCTAAATGTGGCGGCGGTGTGGAATTTGCCAGTGATCTTTGTGATAGAAAACAATGGCTACGGCCTCTCCACACCTAGCTCAGAGCAGTTTAAATTCAAGAGCTTTACCGACAAGGGTCCCGGATATGGCATGGAGACCCAACAAATAGATGGAAATAATCTATTAGAGGTCTATCACACCCTTAAACAAGCGGTGAATAAAGTCCGTAAAAACCCGGCACCCATACTTATTGAAGCTCTCACTTTCCGTATGAGGGGCCATGAGGAGGCCAGCGGCACCAAATATGTACCCCTGGAATTGATGGACTATTGGGCCGAAAGGGATCCTATTGCTCACTATGAAAAGTTCCTGTCGCAGGAAAAAATCCTAACTGAGGAGCTGAAAAATACTATTCGAGAGGATATTAAAGCGGAGATCGAGCAAGCGCTGGAAATTGCCTATGCCGAAGAGGGGCCTACAGCTGATCCCGCAGCTGAAGAGGGCGATATGTATGCTCCAACAAACGTTCAAATCGGCTCCACTATTGGCTCCTCCGAAACAGAGGACATGCGTTTTGTAGATGCTATCAGTCTAGCCCTGCGCAAAGGCATGGAAAAACACCCCAATCTGATTTTAATGGGTCAGGATATTGCCGATTACGGGGGAGTGTTTAAGGTGACTGAAGGATTTTACGATGACTTTGGAAAAGAAAGGGTTCGCAATACCCCTCTGTGCGAATCGGCCATTGTGGGGATTGGTTTGGGCCTGTCCATTAAAGGATTTAAATCCATAATAGAAATGCAATTTGCGGACTTTGTTACCTGTGGATTTAATCAGATTATTAATAACCTGGCCAAGTCATACTATCGGTGGGAACAAAACTCAGATGTGGTCATTCGTATGCCTACCGGTGCTGGTGTTGGTGCCGGGCCCTATCACTCTCAATCCAACGAAGCATGGTTTGTTCATACTCCCGGCCTGAAGGTGGTCTACCCTTCCCATCCGGCTGACGCCTTGGGCTTATTGCTAAGCGCCATTGAAGACCCTAATCCAGTATTGTATTTTGAGCATAAAGCCCTATACCGGTCCCTATCTGGACCTGTACCTCAGGGCTACCATACTACTCCCATAGGTCGGGCCAAGGTGGTGCAATCTGGGACTGATGTTTCTATCATTACCTACGGCATGGGCGTACATTGGGCTTTGAAATTGGCAGCATCCCAACCAGGGTATTCCATTGATATCCTGGACCTCCGTACGTTGCTTCCTTGGGATCAATCTGCGGTGACACAATCGGTAAATAAAACAGGAAAAGTAATAGTATTGCACGAAGACTGCATGACTGGCGGTATCGGTGGCGAGATATCCGCTTGGATCGGAGAGCATTGCTTCAAGTCCTTAGATGGTCCCGTGGTTAGAGTAGCCTCTTTGGATACCGCTGTTCCATTTTCCAAAAGCCTGGAAGACAACTTTTTACCAGTTTCCCGGCTCCACGATAAATTTATTCAATTAATGGCCTATTAGGCCCATCCCGGGAACTTTTGGATGACATTGTTGGTCTTATTATTGCCGATGTAATAATTAGTCCCGACTTAACATATAAATGATAATAATTCGTTATTATTTTGTTAGTTTCGAGGGGTTAAAGGATCATTTTGACAGGTGTCTTTTTCAAATATCGTGCGTCGCTCTCTAGGGGGAGCCGCTTTTTTCATGTTGGTTACTGGATACCAATGGCCCTGCTGTGTCTTTTTTTGCTAACCATTCCCACTGAGACCGCCTATGCTCAAAAAAAGGAAAAGGTCACTAAGCAACAGAAAAAAGCCAAGAAGAAACGCAGAAAAAACGAAAGAAAAGCCGCTCAATTCCAGGGTAAGATCGACCCTTCCAATCCCTCGACACCCAAAGGTAATCCCACCAAACAGAAACGAAAAAAGACCGTAAAATACCAGGATCGGATCGGTGCCGGTAAAGTACCCTCCAGGACTAAGGGCACTAAGCACACAGGTCGCACCAAGCAGAAGCAAGTAGGCAAAACCAAAGGCACCCGCTATGGAGGCCAAAAGGTAGAACCCCAGGGGCAGATCAAAGGCAACCCCACCAAGCAGAAAGGAACTAGCGGCAAAAACTACCAGGACCGCATCGGAGCTAATAAAGCTCCCAGCGGTACCGAAGGGACCAGGTACAGTGGTGGTCGTAGCAGGCCCAAGGGCATTGGCGCCACCAAAGGCACCAATTATCGCGGCGATAAAGTACCTGTGGATAGCCGACCAAAGGGAAATCCCACCAAGAATACCGGTAACAATGCCAAAAAATACATGGAACGACTGGGAAACCAGGGACCTCCTCAAGGCACTAGAGGCACCAATTTCTCCGGTCGCGGTCGGCCAAAGAAAATACCCGGAGGTACCCAAGGCACAGAATACAGAGGCCAGAGCTCCGCAGGAAGCAGTTCTTCGGCTGGTGGTCGTTCCACCATTTATGGTGAGAGAGGTTGGAACAACAAAGGAGGCAGGGCACCTCAGATCGAACAACGAGACCAAGGCAGCAACTGGAGCGGGAACCAGAGACCAGCCAAAAGCATTGGAGGCACTCCAGGTACCTCATGGAGTGGAGATCAAAGGAGAAGCAAGGGCATAGGAGGCACCCCTGGCACTGCTTGGAAGGGAGATCAAAGAAGAAGCAAGAGCATCGGAGGTACTCCGGGCACCTTCTGGAAGGGGGCTCAAAGGAGCGCTAAGAAGATCGAGGGTACCCCCGGCACTACCTGGAAAGGGGATCAACGCCTAAGATCCAAGGTGATCCGGGATTATGGAGGAGATTGGGCCGGCGATGACAAACTGAAGAAAGCCAAAAAAGATACCCGGGCCAGTACTTATGCCATAAAAGGCTATAAACGTAAGCTAATTGATAAGGGACCTGGTACAACCTTTACAGGTCACCTAAAGAAATCCAAAAAGATCACCAACTGGGACGGATCGGATTTTGCCGGACACCTAAAAGTAAACCCCAATAAGAAAACCCGCACAGAAGGCACCAAATTTGCGGGTCATCTGAAAGTTAAGCCTAACGCCAAGGTCAAGACTGAAGGCACTAAATTTGCCGGCCACCTTAAGGTCAAGCCGAACGCTAAAATTAAGACCGAGGGCATGAATTACCGGGGCCATACCAAAGTTAAGACAAGGTTCTTCCAAAAGCAGTACTACCGCAAGAAATCACGGGATGAGCAGTTATTCGCAGGAAATTATAAAATTCGCAGAACCAAAGGTACGGATCTTCACCCCAGTGCAAACTATACAGGACGACAGGTCCGGAGATCATCTGCCGGAAAAGAAATTAATCGCAAATGGAAATTACTTTGGGCCAAAACCAATAAGAACGCTGATCAGCCCAAACATTTGAAACAGAAGCGCAAAAAGCCAAAATACGATCCCAAGGAGAGGGAAATTTGGAATGACTAAAATTAGTTGGAATGTCCTGGACAGCATGGCAGCACTGCAGGAACTGGTGCACAAGTCCCATGAAACACCCGTTTTAATTTATAAGCACAGCACACGCTGTTCCATTAGCAGTATGGTCTTATCCCGTTTGGAACGGTCCTGGGATCAATCTACAACACCAAGCTTAGAATGGTATATTTTGGACCTGATCACTTACCGGGAGGTCTCCAACGCTATTGCCCAGCAGTTTCAAGTGTATCACGAATCCCCTCAGGTGTTACTAATAGTAGATGGGAACAGCAGCTTTGATACCTCACATATGGGCATCAGTGTTACCGCTATAAAAGAAGCCTGGGATAGCGTATCAGCCTGACCTTTCAGAAATCGAAGGTAATTTCTTGCCGTAGTTCCGGATGTAAACTTAATGCTACCGGACAATTCAGCGCGATGTCTTTTAATTTTGAAATTTCTTCAAGCGACGCCGTAGGTCGTGGCCAGTGAAAATCAATCCTTATCCCGGAGATCCTGCGTGGATCAGAAGCCATGATCTTTTGGGTATTCCAGTGGAGTTCTTCCAGATCGATGCCATTTTTTTGGGCATAAATACCCATAACCGTCATCATGCAACTGCCCAGAGCGGCAGCAACCAGATCAGTAGGTGAGAAAGATTCACCTTTACCGTTATTGTCCGTAGGAGCATCAGAAACCAGCTTTTGATGAGACTTTAAGTGCTCTGCGGAGGTTCTTAGCTCGCCTAAGTAGCGGGATTTTAGGGTATTCATAAACTAAAGCTACTGTTTTTGTGTTAATTTGGGAAATAGTTAAGTTAGAGGATAGGTAAGAAAGAAATGGGGATTATAAAATCATTTTCTTGTTTGTTGCTAGTGATCCTGTCATTCGGAAATGTGATGGCTCAGGATTCTGAGGATTACGAGTATACAGACGAGTTTGTATGGGGAATAAACAAGAATACCCGGGGAGGACTAATTGGTGGCTTTATTTTCAAGAAAAGCATTCGCTTAAGTGAATACCAGTTCCAGACATTTGGTTTGGAGTTGATGAATGTGAAGCATCCCAAAGAGACCCGCATATCCAATCCCCTCAATGGCAATTCCTTTATCTGGGGAAAACAAAATTACCTTTATTCGGTGCGATTGCAATATGGCAGGGAAGTGATATTATTCAAAAAAGCTTCCTTCCAGGGACTGCAAATTCATGGCATTCTGGCCGGTGGGCCTACTATAGGGATCGTATCTCCCTATTACATCCAAAACAGCCGGGGCATTAATGAACCTTACGATCCGGAGGTTCACGTTGATTTCAACAGTATACTGGGAACGGGTAATATTTTGCAAGGCCTGGGAGACTCGGAGGTCAAGTTTGGGCTAAATTTAAAGCCTGCTTTTAGCTTTGAATTCGGAACCTTCAAGTCCAACGTGTCGGGTATTGAGCTGGGATTTGTAATCGAAGCGTTTACCGAAGATATCATACTGGTCCCTAACGATAGCAACGATAGTCTTTTCACATCCTTCTTTGTGACCCTATTTTATGGCCGTCGGCGCTGATTATCCCATTTCAGTAATCCTTCGTAACTTTGCCCGGGCATTATTCTAGTAGATCCAATGATTGAATTACCAGTAATTTCATCTTCGAATCAAGAAAGGCCTCGCAAGCCGGATTGGCTGCGAGTAAAGCTTCCCGTGGGTAAGGAATACGCCAAGGTTCGAAAGCTGGTGGATCAGTATAAACTGCACACCATTTGTGAGAGTGGTAACTGCCCGAACATGGGTGAATGCTGGGGGGCCGGCACAGCAACTTTTATGATCCTGGGTAATGTATGCACCCGTAGCTGCTCTTTCTGTGCTGTAGCCACCGGCCGGCCGCCGGAATACGATACTGAGGAGCCACAGCGAGTTGCGGAGGCCATTAAATTAATGGGAGTCAAGCATGCCGTGATCACATCGGTAAATCGTGATGAACTGAAGGACCGGGGTGCAGAGATTTGGCATCAGACAGTGGTCAAAGTGAAAGAATTAAGCCCTGAAACCACCATTGAAACACTTATCCCCGACGTAAAAGGTAATTGGCCGGCACTGGATCGTATGATAAGTGCTGGTCAGGAAGTGGTTTCCCACAATATGGAAACTGTGGAAAGACTGTATCGGCCGGTAAGGCCCCAAGCCAAATACCAGCGAAGCCTGGAGCAGATCCGTAGAACCAAAGAGGCCGGAAAGCGAACCAAATCCGGTATTATGCTGGGGCTAGGTGAAAAAGATCAGGAGGTACTTCGGGCTATGGATCATTTGGTTGAACATGGCCTGGACATCCTGACCCTCGGTCAGTATTTGCAACCCACCAAACTGCATATTGAAGTGGCGGAATTCGTGCATCCTGATAAGTTCGAACACTTCAAAGAGGAGGGGCTGAAAAGGGGGTTAAAATATGTGGAATCTGGACCTTTGGTACGCTCATCCTATCATGCGGAGCGTCATGTAAATGTTTAAAAAACACCGCTGGTTCGCCGCTAATGATTTGATAGAGTGTGGAGAATTTTTTATTATAGTAGGCTCTAAACACTAAAAACTATAGCTACTATCTATCTCCATGAAAATACCCGTAATAATCCTATTTCTATTATTTATCGCCCCTTCACTATTTGCCCAACGATTTTACCGACGCCCTGTTGAAAAGTTAAATCAAGTTAACAACACCCAGCAGAAACAAGGTAAATGGGTAGTGTTGGTCGGCGAAAAAGTAAAATCCATAACCTACTACAAAGACAACCAGTTGCATGGCGTTTCCATCAAATACTGGGGTAACGGCAAGTTAAAATCGGAAGAAGAGTATCGTAATGATTCTCCACATGGTTACTTCCGAGACTTTTACCGTGACGGCGGGAAAAACCGTTTTGGTAATTACAAAAGAGGCCAAAAGCACGGCGTTTTTGTCAAATACTGGCCCAACGGCGAAAAGCGTACCGAGGCAAATTTCCATGATGATATCGAAGAAGGCCTTTCCATGGACTACTATCGGGATGGGACCTTAAAAAAGGAGATTCCCTATGAAAAAGGCATTGTGAAGGGCGACATGAAATCTTACGATAAAAACGGGCGATTGACAAAATCCAAAACCTTCGTAGGTAGCAGCCAGGTTAACTAGCGCTCAACCTATATGGATATCGACTCCTTTAGAAAATCCGCCCACCGTTTAGTGGATTGGATGGCGGATTACTTTCAATCTGTAGAGACTTATCCGGTTAAGTCACAGGTAAAACCAGGAGCTACTTACGATGTTTTACCACCATCGGCTCCGGAGAAAGGAGAATCAATAGATGACATCTTTCGGGATTTCCAGGAAATAATTGTACCGGGGATGACTCACTGGCAGCACCCTGGTTTTCACGCTTATTTCAACGGGAATTCCAGCTATCCCTCCGTACTGGCAGAAATGTTGACCGCTACCCTGGCGGCTCAATGCATGATCTGGGAAACCTCTCCTGCGGCCACGGAGCTGGAAGAAAAAATGATGGATTGGTTGAAAGACCTGCTGCACCTTCCCCACACTTGGCAGGGTGTAATCCAAGATACCGCTTCTACCGCCACATTAGTTTCCCTGATCACCGCCCGGGAAAAGCACAGTGGTTGGACCATCAATAAAAAGGGCTTTCAGGGAAATGAACGGTTCAGAATATATGCCTCTAAGCAGAGCCACAGCTCGGTGGAAAAAGCAGTGCGCATCGCAGGTCTTGGTAGTGACAATCTGGTTTTAGTAGATGTCGACCGGGAATACGCCCTTTCCATCACAGATTTAAAAGAAAAAGTGAAGGCCGACCACCAGGCAGGCTTTATCCCATTGTGGATGGTGGCCACCCTGGGCTCCACCGGATCTACTGCAGTAGACCCTTTAGTGGAAATTGCCGGAATATGCCAGCAGTACGAAATGTGGCTGCATGTGGATGCGGCTTGGGCGGGTACGGCCATGATGTTACCGGAATACCAATGGTTGAGGCAAGGGCTGGAAGCTGCCGATAGTTTCGTATTTAATCCTCATAAATGGATGTTTACCAATTTCGATTGCACTGCGTATTTTGTCCGGGATTCAAAAAGCCTGCAACAAACATTCACCTTAATACCGGAGTATTTGAAAACTCGTAGCCATGGCAGGGTTAACAACTACAGCGACTGGGGTATCCAACTTGGCCGGCGTTTCAGAGCGTTGAAATTGTGGTTTGTGCTGCGGAATTTCGGTAAAGAAGGGCTCCGCAAGAAGGTAGCAAATCATATTAAATGGGCCCAGGATTTGGCCAGTGACATTGATCAGCACCCGCAGTTTGAACTACTGGCTCCCGCTCCGCTAGCCACAGTATGTTTTCGCTATCGGCCCCCAGAGGTTTCGGACCATGATTTGAATGCCCTAAATGAAAAGCTTCTTCATGAACTTAACTCATCCGGCAAGATCTATCTTACCCATACCAAGCTCGCCGGCATCTACACCATAAGATTGGTGATAGGTCAAACCTACCAACAGAAAAAACATATTGATAACGCCTGGGGGCTAGTCCTGGAAAAAGCCCGTAAGTTACCCTAAGAAGAGGTAGCTACCGCCTCCGGCTCTTGGTAAGATTCCACTGGAATACAGCTGCAGAATAAATTGCGGTCCCCATAGGCACTGTCAATTCGACTCACTGCCGGCCAAAACTTTTGATCCTTTACAAATGGTAGAGGGTAAACCGCCTTTGCCCTGGAATATGGATAGTCCCATTGATCGCTCAGTGCTACTGCTGCGGTATGAGGAGCATTCTTTAAGACATTGTTTTCAGCATCCGCCTGTCCGCTTTCCACTTCTGTTATTTCTTTCCTAATGGCAATAAGGGCGTCGCAAAAACGGTCCAATTCCTCCATCGACTCGCTTTCAGTGGGCTCGATCATCATGGTTCCGGCAACAGGAAATGACACTGTAGGTGCATGAAAACCATAGTCCATCAGACGCTTGGCAATATCCTCAACATCCACACCAAAAGTCCGGAAATCACGACAATCGATGATCATCTCATGAGCACAACGCCCATTATGCCCCCGGTACAAGATCTCGTAGGAGCCCTGTAAGCGGTGCATTACGTAATTTGCAGTAAGAATGGCCAGTTCTGTGGCTTTTTTCAGTCCTTCGGCACCCATTAATGCAATATAAGCATAGCTTATAGCCAAGATACTGGCGCTACCCCAGGGAGCGGCACTAACAGCAGTAATGGCTTTCTCGGGCCCCATATTAATTACCGGGCTTCCGGGTAGAAAAGGTTTTAAATGTGCTGCCACACATATTGGTCCCATACCCGGACCCCCTCCCCCATGTGGAATACAAAATGTCTTATGCAAATTGAGGTGACACACATCGGCACCGATCATTGCAGGATTTGTTAATCCTACCTGCGCATTCATGTTGGCGCCGTCCATATATACCAAACCACCCGCATCGTGAACCAAATCACAGATTACCCTGATTTTTTCTTCAAACACCCCATGTGTTGATGGATAGGTAACCATCAAAGCCGCTACTTCATCGTGGTGAGCCGATATCTTCTGCTTCAGATCGTCCAAATCTATATTACCATGGTCGTCACAAGCTACAATAACCACCCGCATGCCTGCCATCACTGCACTAGCTGGATTGGTCCCATGGGCAGATGAAGGAATCAATGCCACGTTTCGGGAGGTCTCATTTCTACTCTGGTGATAAGCACGAATCACCATCAATCCTGTGAATTCCCCCTGGGCACCGGAGTTGGGCTGCAGCGAGGTGGCCTCAAACCCTGTAATTTCACTGAGCCAACCTTCCAGTTCCGTGAACATTTCCCGGTACCCCAAAGCTTGGTCCCTGGGAGCAAAGGGATGAAGGCCTCCGATCTCCGGCCAGGTGACCGGTATCATCTCCGTGGTGGCATTCAATTTCATAGTACAGGATCCCAGTGAAATCATGCTGTGTACCAAGGAAAGGTCTTTGTTCTCCAATCGCTTCAAATAACGCAGCATTTGATGCTCAGAATGATTACTATTAAACACTTCATGTGTCATAAAATCGCTGGTACGCACCAGATCCGTGGGCCAATCCAACTCTAGATCCTGTTGCAATTCCTGAAATTTCAGGTCTTCTTGCTGGGTGGCTTTAGCGAAGATATTCAGTATCAGTTCTACCTCTTTGACCGTAGTGGTTTCATCCAGTGCAATGCCGATGGCTACGTCCCCGTCATACCGGAAATTACATTCCTTTGAAAGAGCCAGTACCTTTATAGTCTCTAAGAGTGAGCTGCTGGTTATCTCCACTGTAAGGGTATCAAAATAATTCGGATTGATGATTTTGAACCCTAGCTGCCCTAACCCTCGAGCCAATACACGAGTTAAACCATGGATACGAGAGGCTATGTCTTTAATTCCTTGGGGGCCATGATAGACTCCATACATTCCAGCCATTACGGCCAGCAAGACCTGAGCAGTACAGATATTGGAAGTGGCCTTTTCTCTTCTAATATGTTGTTCCCGGGTTTGTAAAGCCATACGATAGGCTTTATGGCCCTGAGCATCAACTGACACCCCAATTATCCTTCCCGGGATCTGCCTTTTGAATTCTTCTTTGGTGGCAAAATAGGCGGCGTGGGGACCGCCATAGCCCATGGGCACACCAAATCGCTGGGTGGTACCCACCACCACATCCGCTCCCATTTCTCCCGGCGGTTTCAATAAGGTTAAGCTTAGTAGATCGGCCGCTACCACTACCAGGGTACGATTTTGATGAGCAAGGGTAATTAATTCCTGGTGATCGGCAAATCCGCCCTCTTTGTCCGGATATTGGATCAAAACGCCAAAATATCCCTCAGGTTGGTTTTCAAATTCAGACATGGAGCCGATAACCAATTCTATGCCCAGCGGCACTGCCCGGGTCCTTAAGATGTCCAACGTTTGGGGGAATACCTTGTGATGTACAAAAAATTTAACATCATGCTTCTTCTCCTTCTTACGGGAATTGTAAAACATGGTCATGGCCTCTGCGGCCGCGGTTCCTTCATCCAATAAACTAGCATTAGCTAATTCCATACCTGTGAGATCCGACACCATGGTTTGGAAATTGATTAGTGCCTCCAACCTCCCTTGGGCTATTTCCGCCTGATAAGGAGTATAGGCGGTATACCATCCGGGATTTTCCAGGATATTGCGCTGGATGACAGTAGGCACATGGCAATTGTAATAGCCCAAACCAATAAAAGATTTGAAAATTTTATTCTTCTTAACCAGTTGTCTGAAGCTACGGAGAAACTGCGGCTCCGAATGCGCATTGGGTATATTCAAACTATGCTGCAGCATTATGTCGGAAGGTACCGTTTCCTCTATAAGATCTTGAAGGCTTTCAACTTCTATAGCTTGAAGCATTTTGTGCACTTGAGCTTCATCAGGGCCATTATGCCTTTGATGGAACGGCCGTTCGTTTTGGATCTTCAGGTTCATGAATTGTTTTGTTTGACCACCTAAAAAACTGTACAAAGGTAACCTATAATTGGCATATATGTTATGGGTAATTTAAATATATAGAATACCGCTCGTACTAATTTTATTGATTAAAAATATCCCGTACGGTACCTTGCGCAATCAACTTTTGCACGACTATGATTTCAGCTCACTATGGAAGTAAATTGATGTTATCCGCAAGTCTATTGTGGTACTCCTTCAACTCTTTTGGGCAACTTATGGAGGCTGAACAGCCGTTATTGGAGAAGGATGCCATAGCGGAACGATATGCCCGTACCATTACAGAAGCAGATTTGCAGGACTACCTCAATATTTTGGCTTCCGATGCCTTGGAAGGGCGTGAAACCGGAACCCGCGGTCAAAAGATGGCCGCAGCGTTTATTGAACAACATTTTGTTGATAATGATCTAAGTGCAGTAGTCCAGGGGAATGAAGATTGGGGCTATCAGCAAAGATTCGATCTCTACAAAAATCATTATCGGGATATCTACCTGTCCCGTGGAAACCGGCGATGGATTCATCAGGAAGATCTGCTGTTTTACGGTGACGTTAATTTACCGGAAGAAACTACCATCAACTTACGGTTTGTAGGCCAGGGGGAACTTGAGAATTACCAAGATATGGATGTAAAAGACCATATGGTGGTATTTTATGCTGATTCGCGAACTGATCGCAGTCGCAAAGTGAAAATTGCCCAGGATCAAGGAGCAAGGGGATTCTTCATCATCAATACCGATAGTAAGGAAGCTTTTGACCAGTATCTCAAAGAATACGGTAAATACTTTGTTCAAAGTAGTATTGATCGGGAAGCGGCGGAGGCAGGGGATGTAATGATGTTCTTTGGTCACCCCCAACTGGCCGCCGAGCTCCTGGACACCAAGCTTGAAATGTTAAATTCTACTATGCAGAAAAATTCCTCCAAAAACCCCCTGCGCAAGATAAAGCCCGCTACTATCGGAGTAAAGGCGCAGAAAATGAGTGTGGAGATCACCACCGAAAATGTACTGGGTTTCATAGAAGGCACCGATAAGAAAGATGAATTGGTAGTGATCACCGCCCATTACGATCATGAGGGAGTCGACGGGGAGGATATCTATAACGGTGCGGACGATGACGGATCCGGCACAGTAGCCGTATTGGAAATCGCCCAGGCCTTCGCAGAGGCCAAATCCGATGGCCACGGTCCACGTCGCAGTATGTTGTTCATGGCGGTAACCGGTGAGGAAAAAGGATTGCTGGGATCTTCCTTCTACGTTGATAATCCGGTTTTTCCTCTGGAAAATACCGTAGCCAATCTGAATATCGATATGATTGGACGAGTGGATAAGAAGCATCATGACCAGCCGGCCTATGTTTACGTGATCGGTGCGGACAGGCTTTCACCTCAATTGCACGACATTAACGAAGGAGTTAATGCCCTCTATACCCACATGCAACTTGATTACACCTATAACGCCCCAGATGATCCCAACAGGTTCTACTACCGGTCCGATCACTACAACTTTGCCAAGCACAACATCCCCATTATTTTCTATTTTAACGGTACACATGAGGATTATCACCGGCCTACCGATACCATTGAAAAGATCCGTTTCGACATTCTGAAAAAGCGAACGGAATTGATCTATTATACGGCTTGGGAACTGGTCAATCAAGAAGAGCGTCTGAAGCTGAAGTAGTCCTGAATGATTTTGGAGTGGGCATAAAAAAAAGAATCTTGAGGGAAGTGCTAGACTTACCCCCAAGATCTTCTCAACCAGCTATGGAAAGAAAGACTTATCCATCTTTCTGTTTACAAATATAGAAGATAATGGGAATTTTACTACCTAAATTACGGGAACCGAAAAAATTTTCTCAGAATGCCTTATTCTTTCACTTCCTAGAGGAGTATTTTGAGGAGCGCCTTTTCTTTGAACGACCTTTTTTGGTGCTCTTCTTATTTTTTTTCTCATGAAATGCTCCTTGATAATTGGGATCGGAGCGTTTCTTCTGTCGGTCAATAATACGCGCCATCTGCTGTTGTTCCTCAAAGCTTGTGGCAGGAGTCTGTACCTCCTCTGGTAGAGCCCTTAATGGTATGCTGGATTTTATCAATTTTTCAATATTGTGAATGTCAAATTCTTCGGCTTTATTAAAAAACGTAATGGCAGTTCCGGTATTTCGAGCCCGCCCTGTGCGACCGATTCGGTGGACATAGTCTTCATAAACTAAAGGAACTTCAAAATTGATCACATGGCTGACCATTGAGACGTCGATGCCCCTAGCGGATACATCGGTGCTTACTAAAATTCTAACATCTCCCTGCTTGAAGGCCTTAATACTATTCAATCTGGTATTCTGAGCTTTATTGCTGTGGATCACCCGCACTTCACCTTCGGCGGTACGGGTCAGAAATTTGTAAACATTATCAGCTATCTTCTTGGTACGGGCAAAAACAATCACTTTAGTAAAGTCAGCGGTATTTGCCAGTAAGTGTCCCAGCAAGTTTATTTTGGTTTTAAAGTTGAGGGTTTCATAGCAGTACTGCTCTACCGTATCGGCAGTAGTGGCCGAAGGAGTTACTTCCACCACCTGTGGGTATTCCAGAAATTCCTCTGATAATCCCATTACCTTGGGTGGCATGGTGGCGGAGAAAAGCAGGTTTTGTCTTTTGACGGGTATTACTTCCAAAATACGGCGGATCTGGGGCATGAATCCCATATCCATCATTTTGTCGGCTTCATCCAGTACCAGGGTGCCAATCTCCTTAACTGTCAATTCCTGACGGCCATAAAGATCCATGAATCTTCCAGGAGTAGCTACCAACAGGTCTACCCCCTGTTGTAAAGCGGCTATCTGCTGGCTTGGCCCTACTCCGCCATACAGCGCAAGAGACCGGATATCAGTATATTTGGAAAGCTGATCGATATGGTGCTTGATTTGGTCAACCAACTCCCGTGTTGGAGCTAAGATCAAGGCCCTGGGGCTGTGCCCCTGGGCATACTTTACTTTCATCAAAAGCGGTAAGACAAACGCTGCGGTTTTACCGGTGCCGGTTTGGGCAATTCCCATCACATCATGACCCGCCTGGATTAGCGGGATGGCCTGCTTTTGAATATCCGTGGGCTGGGCAAACTGCAGATCGTCCAATGCCTGCCACAATTGTTTGTTCAGCTTAAATTGACCAAACCCATTTTTTGAGACCTCCATGTTAGGCAATTTTTCAAAGCTAAAATTTAATAACCCTGGAAAAAATAAATATGGGAAAAATCGTATACTTGCAGGACCATGTCTTCGATCTTAATTAAAGAGGCTCGCCTGGTTACCGATGGTACGATAGCAGAAACCGATCTGTTGATAAAAGGCCAAAAGATCGAAAAAATAGCCCCTTCTATTTCCGATGCGAGGGCTATGGAAATAGCTGCTCATGGTAAACTCCTTTTACCCGGGTGTATTGATGACCAGGTACATTTCAGAGAGCCTGGACTTACTCACAAAGCAGATATTTATACGGAGTCAAGAGCTGCCGTGGCCGGTGGGATTACCTCCTATATGGAAATGCCCAATACCAAGCCACCCACCCTAACTCAAGAATTGCTAGAGGAGAAATATCAACTAGCCTCCCGTAAATCAATGGCCAATTACTCCTTCTTTATGGGGGCTTCCAATGATAATTTGAACGAGGTTTTAAAAACCGATGGGTCCCGAGTGTGCGGCATAAAAGTGTTCATGGGCTCCAGTACAGGTAATATGCTGGTGGATGATGAACAGGTGCTTGAAGGACTTTTTGCAGAAGCACATTTGCCAGTAGCGGTGCACTGTGAAGACGAGGCCACCATCCGACAGAATCTGCAGGAATACAAGGATCGATACGGGGACCATATACCCTTTGCCAATCATCCTAAGATACGCAGTGAGGAGGCCTGCTTTATCAGTTCCCAAAAGGCCGTTAAATTGGCTCGAAAGCATGATACCAGGCTGCATGTTCTTCATATATCCACCGCCCGGGAGACCGATCTGTTCAATAATGATGTGCCTCTGGAACAAAAACGCATTACGGCAGAGGCCTGTATACATCACCTATGGTTTAGTGATCAGGATTATGCTGATAAGGGCAGCGCTATTAAATGGAATCCCGCCATCAAAACAGCTGAGGATCGGGACGGTATTTGGAAGGCCTTGCTTGACGATCGCATTGATGTGGTGGCAACCGATCACGCCCCGCATACCTGGCAAGAGAAAACCGATCTCTACACCAGTGCACCCTCAGGAGGACCCTTGGTACAACATGCCCTGGTAGCCATGATGGAGTTTTATCACCAAGGGAAGATCAGTTTGGAAAGGTTAGTGGAAAAGATGTGTCACAATCCCGCCATACTTTTTCAAGTGAAGGAAAGAGGCTTTCTTAGAGAGGGCTACTATGCAGATATGGTATTGGTTGACCCTGAAAGTCCCTGGAAAGTTACCCCCCCTACTATACTATCCAAATGTGGTTGGTCGCCCTTCTTGGGCACTACCTTCCGCTCACAGGTAACCCATACTATAGTCTCAGGATCATTGGTGTTTAGCAGCGGTAATTTCCACGAGTCGAGTTGCGGAATGAGGCTTAGATTCCAACGTTAATTTTTGAGAATATTTACTTTGTAAACTGCGGGCAATGGCCTAGTTTTGCAATCCGTGTAAATGGTGGTTGTAGCTCAGTTGGTTAGAGCGCTGGTTTGTGGCACCAGAGGTCGTGGGTTCGAACCCCATCTTCCACCCAAATCCCCTTTATAAAGCAGTATAAAAAAAGCATCTCCTAGGAGATGCTCTGCTCATTTAAGATAAAAAAATAATATTATCTTCTCCGGCCATTTTTCTGAGAAGTCTTACTCAATTGTGACCTCACTTTCTTTATAGCCTCTATTAATCCGTTTTCGTAACTGTTTGATTTGAATTTGGCGAACAGATCAGGACCTGGAACGTTGAGCTTAAGTTTCACCGTTTTTCTATCTTCTTCGCTTTTTCCGGGCCTTAAATACACCTCAGCGCCAATTATTTCGTGGTAATCAGCCTCTAAGTCGTAAAGTTCGCTTTCAATAAATTCTACCAAATTAATGGATGCATCAAAATCCACTGTTTGAATATCAGTTTTCATAAAAGTAATGCTTGATTAAACTCTAATATTGGTATGAACAAAGATGTATTTCTTACCTGGATTGTCACAATCAAAACCCCCGAATACCTTACATAAGCTTTTTATTGGCCGAAAAAATACGTATTCTTGTTTAGACCATGAGAACTGTAACCCATACGGAATTCACTGCCATGACCCTTCAGGAGAAAGTCAATGTGCTGTTCACAAAAGGGAATTTTATAGTGGCTATACGCTACTATGGTTACAAAATCAACCTCTATTTGCTCAACAATTTTTACGTTGAGGTTTTTTACAACCACAAAAGGGATATGATCGAGCGTGTTGAGCTATTGCCGGTGTTTCATTCCCGTATGAAATTTTATTCCGACCAAATCACTTTGCCCGCAAATCTGCTGAATCGCTAAATTTTTGATGTAACTCCAATACTTGTGGGATCAGCAACTGATGTTGATCATTGTGGAGGACAAAGTCCGATTTCTCTATTCGCTGGGCCTCTGAAATTTGATTAGACATGATATTCATTATCTGCTGGCGGTCTCGCTGGGGATCTCTTTTTAACACCCTGCTGAGTCGAATCTCCTCAGGAGCAGATACCGTGACCAGGTAATCTAGACTCTTATATGAACCGGATTCGATCATTAATGCGGCCTCTTTAATCACATAAGGAGTCTGCGAATGATCCAGCAGCCATCGTTGAAAATCCTTGCCTACTTCGGGATGCACCAGTTGATTCAACTGCTGAACTTTATCAGCATCTCGGAAAACTTGTTTCGCCAGGAAAGATCGGTTCAAAGTGCCATCGGGCAAGTAGCTTTCTTCGCCAAAAGACCGGGCTATATTACGAATGAGATCACCTTGATTGGCCATCAAATACCTGGCTCTTTCGTCGGCGTTGTAAACCGGTACTCCCAAGCATTGGAAAATTCGGCACACCACGGTTTTACCTGCGCCAATGCCGCCCGTCACCCCGATCTGTAAGGGATCACTGTGCATAGCTTATTTCTACCTGTGCCGGATCCAAAGTTATATTCAAAATATAAGGGTGGTCGGCTTTTACCCGGGGTGCTATGGTGGAGTCGGGCTGTAATTGGTTGAAATCAGCCCATAGTTCAATAACAACGGCCAACAATGAATCCTTGAGGCTAGACGGAACCTGGTACCGGGTGTTTATTTGCTGCTGATCAGGATCCAGGAAGTAGCCCTCTGGGAAATTGACCGGCCTTACATTGACTTCTCTTTCTACCGCCACCAGTGGATCAACCTGAAAAGAAATCTCTGCTATATCAGTACTCCAGGTGAGGTTGGTCTCCGTATGGGGAATTGACACCCGGTCCTGATAGTTCTCATCGATTTGGGTTTGCTCCAGCCCCAGATAAATAGTGTCTTTGAGTCCGCTGATGATGGAAACCGGGCCCTCTACTTGCACAGTATCCGGGGTTATGATGATATCACCAACGATAGTGTGATCCGATGCTGTGCTAACCGTATCGCGATCCAGGGCCAAGATCAATGTTTTTGCGGTTTTATGCTCAATATGGAAGTGCAGGGTATCCGTTATCACCCGGTTGAGACTTAGTGTTTTTACCTGATCGTTAATGGCCGAAACCATAGATGAACCTAGCAGGAATCGTGTCTCCGTGGGGTTGTTCAATTGATATTCCAGGGGTTCTACCCCGATACCAATAGATTTTCTAAATAGATTCCAGCCACCGCCACTTACATTTAGACGCACTTGGGAGGGAACTTCAGCAACCGCAATAAGACTATCCTTACCCCTATAGTCTATGGAAAGCGGATAGTTAATGGTAGTGGTATAATTCTTATTAAGAGCTGTGAAAAACCAAATGGTTGTGGCCCCCAGAATGCACATGGCAATCACCTTCCATTGCTTTTGATCGGTAGGAAGAGCCTTACCCCATATCCGGGTAAATATGTCTCTGGCTTTGTCCAAATAGTTTGTTCAGGATTTGGCGTGGACTTTACTGGATTCCAAGGAAATTGAACTCTTTTCAAACTTTATACGAGCGCCTCGGTCCACTTCCAGGGTAATGGTATTTTCATCAATAGCCGTAACTTTACCGTGGATACCGCCAATTGATACTACCATATCTCCTTTCTTTATCTCACTGATAAACTTCTTTTGATCCTTTTGCTTTTTCTGTTGCGGGCGGATCATAAAGAAATAAAAGACCAGTAAGATCCCTCCTATCAGTATAAAATTGATGGTGCCCCCGGAACCTCCACCGGGGGCCTGTAGTAATATGGTATTGATTAGTGCGTTGATCATGCCTACTGACTAGTTTGCCGAATTAACCGTTCCCTTAAGGCGTAATTTACGGACTTTAGGATAGGTATTGGCGGTTACAGTAACTACTGGTGCCTGATTACCTTTCTTATTCTTACTGTTGAACTGAACGGCAATTTCGCCGGTTCCTCCTACTGGTACAGGCTCACGGGAATAAGAAGGTACCGTACATCCACAGGAAGCAGTGGCACTTTGAATTATTAAAGGTGCTTCACCCACGTTGGTAAAAGTAAATACATGGTCAATTACTTCTCCTTCGCTTATAGTCCCGAAATCAAAATCCTCACTGGGAAAATTAAATTCCGGCAAAGGTCCGTCAGGTCTAGCTTCCACAGGCTCTACCACCGGATTGTTAATGGGTGTACTGTTTAGAGTTGCTGTGGGTGTTGCTCCTCCCCCTTCCAATTTAGCCACCCGGCGCTCCAGTTCTGATACTCTGGATTCCAATACATTGTTGCAACTGCTGGCAATTAACACCAGCAAAAACGAAAAAATACTAAATCTCATTACATTCATAATCATTCTGAAATTAAATTCCTATTTCAAGTTATTTATAACAGCATCCGTAAAGCCTTGGGTTCCCTGATCACCGCCTAAATCAGCAGTACAGGAACTCTTTACCGCTAACGTCTGGTCCAAGGCCTGATCGATACGGTCTGCATGGTCAGGCAGTTTCAAATGTCTTAACATCAAAATGGCACTGCGAATAATGGCGGTGGGATTAGCCTTCCCTTGGCCGGCAATATCCGGTGCAGATCCGTGCACAGCTTCAAATATAGCTATATCGTCCCCAACATTAGCCCCTGCCACTAATCCAAGTCCACCTACCAACCCTGCACATAGGTCTGATAGAATGTCCCCAAAAAGGTTGGTGGTGACGATAACGTCGTAATCCTCAGGGCGAATAACCAATTGCATACACATGTTATCGATAATACGATCGTTCATCTCAATTTCGGGGTAATCCTGAGAAACCTCATCACCGGCATCCAGGAAGATGCGCCCGATATTTTTAAGGATATTGGCCTTATGTACCAAAGTTACCTTTTTCCTGTCTTGATTTTTAGCGTATTCAAAGGCAGCTTTCACGATGCGCAAGGAGCCTCTTTTGGTTACCCTGGCTATAGAATCCGCCATTTCCAAGCGGTCGTCATATAGTTCCAGACCGGCGTACAGTCCTTCAGTGTTTTCTCGAAAAAGAACGGTATCTACATTATCGAACTTGCTGTCGATTCCCGGGGTTGATCGACAAGGACGGATGTTTTGATAGAGATCAAACATCTGGCGCAGCTGCACATTAACGCTTTTAAACCCCTTCCCCACCGGAGTGGTTATGGGGCCCTTCAAAGCCACCCTGGTTTCATTAATGGAGTCAATCAAAGACTGTGGGATGAGCTCATCCCCCTGCTCCAGACTGGTAAGTCCGGCGTTGACCTCTTCCCAGACAATAGGCACTTCAACAGCCTCAAAAATTCTTTTAACCGATTGGGTAATTTCAGGACCGATACCGTCTCCGGTGATCAGAGTAACTTTCTTCTGCATGTTATTTCTTTTCCCGGATTTGACCAATTAACTCATCCACATCTTCCAGTAGTTTTTCGGCTTTTTCCTTGGCATCCTGAATCACTTTTTCACCCTCCGAGCGAGCCAAACTGGTGACCGGTTCGTCCTTTCCATCTACGATATCTTCCAAAAGATCCTCCAATTTTTCTTTGTATTTGTCCAGCTGAAAAACCAATTTCTCACGAGTATTGGATCCTTTGTCTGGCGCATACAAGATTCCCAAAATAGCACCAGCAGCTGCCCCGGTCAGAAAACATAGTAGGTTGTCCGTAGTCTTGCTCATTTTACTCCATCTATTTATTATCGATTAATCCTCGACCGCTTTTCTTAATGGTTCCATCCGCTACCAGTTCATTGGCTAAAACGTCTAAAATACCATTAATAAACTTCTTGCTTTTAGGTGTGCTGTACCTTTTTGACAATTCAATATATTCATTAATTGTTACTTTAACAGGGATACTGGGGAATTTTATCATCTCCGTTAAGGCCATCTTAAGCAGCACCATATCGACCTGTGCAATGCGTTCCATGTCCCAGTTTTTGGCATGAGAGGACACCAAATTTTCGGCCCATGATTCCAACTCCAAGGTGTTGTCAAAAATATCTTCAAAAAACTGTTTATCGTCTTCCCATTGATAACTCAACGGAGCCAGTTCCACGCCTTCCTCGCTAATGGACTTAAGGGTTTTGCTAATCATGCTTTTGATTATGGGCTGGTTTTCGGCCCATCCCATGTCATGTTCCTCAAAGAAATCCTGGAAAGACTCGCTTTTCCATAAAATGGATTTGTACCAGAACCGCAGGAACTTAATGTCTCCTTCTAGTCCCGTTCGCTCTTCCGAAATACGACTTAGCTCAACGTGTTGCGTGAGTTCTTTATACCACTGCGATAGCCTGTCACCGAAAGACGACCAGGAAGGTATAGACAAACCTTTCACCCGTTCCTGTAACAGCGTCAATGCCCTATTACCGGCGAAATAGAAAGTTGCAATGCCACCAGAATTCAGCTTCTTTTGTCCGAACCTTTGATCTTCGTAATCGGCCAGGGCTAACGAAAGACCTAAAACCCAAAAAAAGAGCTGCTTTACCCCTTCTACTTCCTTCAACATATTGTTGCGTAGATGCTTTAAGTCATTTAGATCTTGTTTTCTGCAGGTACTACCAATTTCCACCAACCGATCCCTTAGCTCCTCAGGGATCTCTTGCAGCTCAATTTCTTGGTGACCTTTGATCACCTTTTCAATGGCTTTTTTTAGGAGCTCTCCCTCAGCGGCAGAGGCTCCGTTTTCCTGGGTCAAACTTTGTTTGAAATTTTGCCAGGCCAGTTCCCGATTCGATAGACGGGATTGCTGGAAAGCAAACAAAGTCTGCATAGCTTTAATGCGTAAATTTCTGCGATTCAACATAGCTGGTGAGCACCCTAAAAAGTAAGTTTAACTTTCCCAACTCTTTCAATCCGGTCACGTGCCATCTGTAACGCAGCCTGATGTGTAGTGATATCCAGGTGTTGGGAGCGATCTATCAATTCCAAACAGGTATCGTAGATAGACTGTGCTTTCTGGTAGGCCAGCTCGCGATTGTATTTTCCGGTGTATTCCAAGTAAACATTGATAATGCCCCCTGAATTGATCAGGAAGTCGGGAGCGTACACTATTCCTCTTTCCTTAAGCATTTGAGCGTGTTCTACCTCATCCTGCAGTTGGTTATTGGCTCCCCCGGCTATTACCTGACACTTTAAGCTCGGTATGGATTCGCTGTTTAAAGTGGCCCCTAAAGCACAAGGGGCATAAATATCCATATCAATATCCAATTGAGAATTACCCGGAATAACCTGGGCTTTATATGCTTTGGCTACTGCCACTGCCCGATCCTCATGAATATCCGAAACCATTACTTGGGCTTCTTCTTCTGCCACCAGTTTTACCAAATGACCTCCTACATTTCCGGCACCTTGCACCCATATGCGCTTACCGGTCAGGCTGTCACTGCCATAAGCTTTTTTGGCGGCGGCTTTTATACCCATGTATACCCCATAGGCCGTCACCGGGGAAGGGTTTCCGCTACCCCCTTCAGCTTCTGGCAATCCAGCTACTGATTTCCGTTTCCATAGCAATGTAAGACATGTCTTGAGTGTTCATGCCTACATCTTCAGCAGTGACATAACGACCGCCCAGAGTATCGATAAACCTTCCGAACCTCCTCAATAAGGCTTCCGATTTCTGCTCTGGTCTACCGATGATTACTGCCTTTCCTCCCCCTATATTAAGTCCGGCAATGGCATTTTTGAAGGTCATTCCCCTAGAAAGCCGTAAGGCATCCAATACTGCGTCCTGGTAGTTGCTGTAATCCCAGATGCGGGTACCTCCCATACCTGGACCTAATACTGTATTGTGAATGGCTATTATTGCTTGAAGTCCCGTCTCCTGATCATTGCAAAAAACCACTTGCTCATGCCCCATCTCCCTGCATCATTTCATGCAATGAAGGCTGAACAGCAGAGATTTCCTTAGCTTCGAACATAAACTATTCCTTTGAGTAAGTTGTTGTGTAGCCTGGTTGCCCAAACTTGGGCAAAAGTACCCCTTTTTAGGGACTATTTCAAAACACCGTCAACTGGAAATCTTTGCGTATGTTTGTAGGAATTGGGACGGAACAAAAATTAAGGTTTCTCGTTTCTAATCAAAAGCATGAAGGAACTCCTGTATCTAAACAAGTACCTGTATAAATATAAGTTTCACTTACTTTTAGGTACCGTGTTTATCATTATTACCAATGTAGTGGGCATAGTACCTGCGCAAGTGGTACGTCACGCCATTGATCTGGTAAAAGCCAACGGCGATCTTTATAAGACTTATGAAGGATCCCTGCTTCAGAATGACTTTTACGGGATGTTCGCACAATCCATTGTTATTTTTGCCTGCATCATCGTAGGCATGGCCCTTTTAAGAGGTGTCTTCCTGTTTTTTGTACGTCAAACCATCATCGTCATGTCGCGGTTGATCGAGTATGATCTCAAGAATGAAGTTTACCAGCATTACCAAACCCTGCCACTGAGTTTTTACCGGCAAAACAATACTGGGGATCTGATGGCTCGTATCTCGGAAGACGTAAGCAAGGTACGTATGTACCTAGGACCAGCGATAATGTACGGTATTAATCTCATTACCCTGTTCATTATTGTGATCTCCTATATGATCATTGTAAATCCCACTTTAACCTTCTATTCACTACTACCACTTCCGGTGCTCTCCGTTAGCATTTACTTTGTAAGTAGTATTATGAATAAAAGATCTGAGGAAATCCAACGCAGTCTTTCTTCATTGAGCACCTTTGTGCAAGAGGCTTTTTCTGGAGTCAGAGTATTAAAATCATTTGTGAGGGAAGTGGATTCGGAAAACAGGTTTGCCCGTGAGAGTCTGGACTATCGAGATAAGTCATTAAGGCTCACTTTTGTGAATGCACTGTTCTTTCCGCTGATGATGGGATTGATCGGGATAAGCGTACTGCTCACCATATTTGTAGGGGGGTCCCAGGTCTTGGAGGGTTCGGCCACTATCGGTAACATCGCTGAATTCATTATGTACGTCAATATGCTCACCTGGCCAGTGGCCTCATTGGGTTGGGTCACTTCATTGATCCAGCGTGCCGCTGCCAGTCAGAAACGCATTAATGAATTCCTGCAGGTAAAAACCGACATTATTTCAGTAGAAAACATGGTAACTCCCATCCAGGGCGAGATCGTTTTCGACCATGTTACCTTTAAATACCCGGATTCCGGCATTGTGGCCCTAAACGATATCTCATTTAAAGTGGCCCCCGGCGAATCCATTGCCATTATAGGTACCACCGGATCCGGCAAGAGCACCATTGCCAACATCATTTGCCGATTGTATGATGTTACCGGGGGTAAAGTGCTCATCGATGGACAGGAAATTCAAAAATACCAGCTTTCTCATTTAAGAAAGGCCATCGGATATGTGCCACAGGATGTCTTCTTATTTTCGGACACCATTCGCAACAATATCGGGTTTGGAAACGGCTCGTTACAGGAACACCAGATCATCCAGGCTGCCAAGGACTCCGACCTCTATCACAACATCAACCAGTTCCCGCAAGGATTTGATACCAAACTGGGTGAAAGGGGGATTACCTTGTCCGGTGGCCAAAAGCAAAGAGTGTCCATCGCCAGGGCTATTGTCCGTTCCCCACAAATACTCATCTTAGACGATAGCCTGTCAGCAGTAGATACCAAAACCGAAAATACCATATTGCAAAACCTGAAGAGACTGATGCAGGATTGTACTACGGTAATCATCTCACACCGGGTAAGCAGTGCCAAACTGGCCGATCATATCCTGGTTTTGGATGATGGCAGGATCATCGAGCAAGGTAAAGAAAGGGAACTACTAGCCCGGAATGGTGTATACAAAGAGCTCTATGACAAACAGATCCAGGCCGATGAGATGGTACCTTAGGTCTATTAATCCACAATAATAGCTTCTACGACCAACCGGTTGTCGGGATAGTACAACTCAATGTTATAAGGTCGGTGTCTGTTACATTAAGTCGTGCGGCTTCCGATTGGATACGTTCCTGGATCTTCTCCAGGGTTCGGCATCATGGAAGAATGACTGTCTTTGCTTACGCGAATGACTCTGACAGGTGTGGAAGAAACAATTAAAGCGGCTAAATCCTGCGGCTTATGATTTCACCAGGGCCTCCTCGGAGAGATTTTCATCCAATTTCATACCCACAAAGCTATCGAACATACCCCCTGGCTCCCTCAGGCTCCTGGTAATAGATCACCGCAATACATCCTTGAAGTTTACCCTCCTGCAGGTATGACCTCATTTCGTTAAAATACCGCTTCAGGGTGTCGCTGTGGTAAGTCCCCTGGAACTCCCGACCAATTACAGAATAATCCTCCACCTCTACTACTTCCACCCGCAAAGGCTTAAATCCACCTAATGCATAGTAAACCAGGGGTATAATGATAATAAATGCCAGTAGGAGCCAGAAAATGGGACCTTTTTGACCAACGTCCAGGTTTCATGATAGTGCCCCTTTGTATTGCATTTGATGAAGTTGGGTATAATAGCCGTTGAGTTCCAGCAATTCCTCGTGTTTGCCCTTTTCCTTTATTTCTCCATGGTCCAGAACCAAGATTTGATCGGCCTTTTGAATGGTAGATAGCCGGTGTGCGATCACGATGGATGTCCGGCCTTTCATTAGTTTATCAATAGCAAACTGGATCAATTCTTCGGTTTCCGTATCCACCGATGAGGTAGCCTCATCCAAAACGATAATTTCCGGATCATAAACCATGGCCCGAACGAAGGAGATTAATTGCCTTTGACCCACAGAGAGGGTAGCCCCCCGCTCCATCACATTGTAGTTGAAGCCACCGGGCAATCGTTCTATGAACTTACGGGCGCCCACCATCTCCGCTGCCTCTATGATCTTTTCAAAAGGTATGTCCGGATTGCCCAGGGTAATATTGGAAGCTATACTATCGGAAAACAAGAAAACGTCCTGTAATACCACCCCGATATGCTGCCGGAGATTTGATAATTCATACTCTTGAATAGGACGCCCGTCTATATAGATCACGCCTTTGTTGATGTCGTAGAATCTGCTCAATAAGTTAATAACGGAGGACTTTCCAGCGCCGGTGGCCCCCACCAAAGCCAGAGTCTCACCAGGTGCGGCTTTAAAGGATATGTCTTTTAGTACGTACTCTTCATCGTTGTAAGCAAACCAAACATGATCAAAGGAGACCTCGCCCTGCAGGGGAATCTGTTTTAAAGGTGCCTTCGTTAGGCAGGTAGTCTTTGCTATCCAATAATCGAATAATGCGATCTGTACTGACTATTCCCAGTTGCAGGGTATTGAAGCGATCTGCAATCATTCGCAATGGGCGGAAAAACATGTTGATGTACATGATAAAGGAAATCAGGATCCCCACCTCACCAATGGCACCTTTTACGATCTCGCCTGCCCCAAACCAAATGAGCAACCCTATACTGGAAGCACCGATGATCTCTGCCACCGGAAAGTAAACAGCATAATAGAGTACGGATTTTATATTGGCCCGTTTGTGTTCTTTGTTGATCTCCTGGAACTTCCGGTATTCTTGATCTTCATTGCCGAAGATCTGAACAATGCTCATCCCGGTGATATGCTCCTGAACGAAGCTGTTCAAATTTGAGACGGCATTCCTGACCCGGTTGAAAGTTACTTTGATCTTTTCTTTGAAAACATAGGTACTGATGAGTAATAAAGGCAAAGTAGCCAGGCTCACTAACGTAAGCCGCCAATTCTGTGAGAACATAAACCCCAATATGAATAAGATAGTGAGAATGTCACCGGTCATAGCAGCTAGACCCTGGCTGAATACCTCAGCCAGAGTTTCCACATCCGACACGTTGCGGGTCACCAGTCGCCCAATGGGTGTGCGATCAAAGAATTTCAGCCTTAGTTTCAACAGGTGACGATACAGTTGGATGCGAATGTCCTTGATGATGTTTTGTCCAATCCATCCGGAAAGATAGGTGTGCGAGTACTGTACTATGGCATGAACAAACAGTAGCCCGAGCAACAACAGGACCATATTGACCAATCCCTGATAATCTCCCACTGCAATGTAATCGTCGATGGTTATCTGGATAATATAGGGGCGCAAGGGACCCAAAGCAGCCGTTACAATGGTCAGAATAATGAGAAAGTAAAAATGCCCCCGGTAAGGCTTTATGAACTTTATAAGCCTTTTTAGGACTTTCAAGTCCATTATTTTGCCTGTTACTCTTTCTTGCTCCACTAAGATTTCATTATAATGTTGGGGTATTCTACCTTGGTTAAGAACAATCCGTGGGCAGGGACCGAAGGCCCCGCCGCGCTGCGATCTTTACTGTCCAGGATCTTTCGGAATTGTACCAGGTCTATCTTTTGTAAACCAAGCTCCAGCAAAGTCCCTACCATGGCTCTCACCATCCCCCGTAAAAACCTGTTAGCACTAACGTAAAATATTAACAAATCGTTATCAATATACTCCCATTTAGCTTCATTTACCTGGCATTCAAAATTCTTTACGGCAGTCCTAACCTTGCTGAAGCATTGAAAGTCTTTTTGTTCCAACAACATTTTACAACCCTGTCCCATGAGTTGCATGTCAGGTCTGCGGGTCAGATAATAACTGCGATCCTGCAGAAAAGGATTCTTTACATGAGAAATGTGGTATTGGTAACTGCGACAGGTCGCATCGAAGCGGGCATGGGCCTGCTCGCTAACCGGATTCATATTTATAATAGCAATGTCGGTTGGTAAGATCCCGTTTAATTGATGCATAAAAGTGCTTATTCTTGCTACCTCACCCAGGTCAACATGAAAAAACTGCTGCTTGGCATGCACGCCGCTATCAGTACGGCCGCTACCCACAATCTCTACAGGTTTACCGGTCAATTGTTTGAGACTGGACTCGATTTGGGCCTGCACCGAATGAGCATTAGGCTGAATTTGCCAGCCATGATAGGCCTGACCGCAATAAGAAACTTCAATAAAATATCTCAAGGAAATATGGGGATACGGTTTGGCACCAGGTGCCGATATCCCGGGATTTTGTTACCTTAGCGCAAAATAACAAACCGAGCTTAAATGATACAACGGGTACAATCTTTATTTCTACTGGGAGTGGCCGTATGTCTAATCACCACGCTTTTCTTTCCCATTTGGGAAAAAGTAGACCTAGAGGCTCAAACCAGCACTACGTTAAAAGCCTACGTCGCGGAGGTGATCACTTCCGGAGAGCAGTCTGAGGTGTCCTATTTCCCAGCTGCCATAATAGGGTTTTTAGCCATAGTGGGAGCGGTAATCGCCTTGTTTGAACTCATTCAATATCGAAGCCGGCTTAACCAGATCAAACTAGGAGCCCTGAACTCGTTGGTGATGGCAGGGATCATGGGGGGTCTGTGTATACCTCACTTTCAGATTCGAGCAGAATATCGCCGGTGATGGTCAGGGAGAGTACCAAATGGGTATGTACCTGCCGGCAGTTGCCCTGATTCTTAATCTTCTGGCCAATCGTTTTATTCGCCGCGACGAATCGTTGGTAAGATCGGTGGACAGGTTGCGTTAAAATTTTAAATTATTATGGGATTATTTGACATATTCAGACCGGACAATACCGATAGTCGTTTAGCCTATTTAAGGCAACTCATCCGTGTGGCCAAGGCCGACGGCCATATGGATGCAGGAGAATACAGGTTCATCAAGGAAGTGGCAGCAAGATTGGAAACCACCGATGAGGAATTGGAGGAGCTGAACAAAGATCCTAAAAAATCATCTTCATTGGGCCTGCAGACCACTGAGGAGAGATTCCAGTTTATCTGGGATCTTGGTTTGGGTTATGACTGTCGATCAATCGGTGGACCTTAACGAGGTGCATATATGCAGTCTTATGGCCTACCGTCTGGGCTTCGAACCTGACCTGGTAAAGGAAATGTCGGAGCATATCCAAAGCAACCGTACCAGGAGGGTGATTCGCCGGAGGAGGCCTACAGAAAGGCTTTCAATTCCTTTACCCCGCCTGCCACCGACGACATCTTCAAGTTCTGATTTTTCACCTGAAACGCCACCCTTGTAATAATTAGGGATAAATTTGGTGGTCTCCGGGACCCCTAGACCGTACATTTATGCTGCAATAAATGTACTATAATGCCAATACAGCGCTTTTTCACTAAAAAGATCGCAGAGGTCTCCGAAGAAGATCAAATAGGATATATCTGTCAGTTGTTCAAAATGGCTCACTCCGATGGTCATATGGACGAATGTGAGTACCATTTTATACTTAAAGTAGCCCAGAGGCTGGAAATCGAGGTCGATTTCGAGTCGCTACACCAACAACTAACTAAAATCACTTTCGACCAAAGTTCTCATCAAAAATACGGATTCGATCTGCTTTTTGACCTTTCCTGGTTAATGCTGGTAGATGGAG
>CBDBUW010000018.1:0-8806 GCA_965212195.1 Cyclobacteriaceae bacterium
GCACAACCCACTTGGCGCAATATCTGAAACCTTCCAACAAGTTGAACACGATCAGCATGATAGCAAGAACAAAAGAGAGCATCATTAAGTTTGCGCTCGAACGAATTGTGGATTTTGCAAGCCACATCAATAAACGGCCTGGCACTTCGCTAAATATGGATTTTGAACAGGCTATTGATGAGATAGACTTTTCTTCAATGGGGCAATCTGTCATTTATGCAGACCCGCCATATTTTAAGGAACACTACTCTCGTTACTACCATGTGCTAGATACTTTTCTGCTATATGATTTTCCCGAGCTTACTTTTAATCCAAGAACAGGAAAAACCACTAGCGGTAGGTATAGAGCAAGTCGCTTAAGCTCGGATTTTGGTCGAAAATCCCAAGTGTCTTCCGCATTCTCAAAGCTTGCGGAAAAGGCTTTTTCATCTCAATCTCATCTGGTAATCAGCTATGCTGATAGTTCGTTGTTGGCAAAAAAAGAAGTGGTCAAGATATTAAAGAAATCAGGTTTTGATTTGGAAATAGTCAAATATCCTCTTAAGCACTCGGGTCAGGGGAAGCCTAGACATAAAGAAGTCTTGGAGTATTTATTTATATGCAAGCACCCCGCACTCAACGGAAGTAGCTTGAATAAAGTAATGCCAAGGCACGACTATCCAGCTGGATTAATACATCCATATTGGGCAAGAAAGCCTATCAATATCATAGAATCTATAATTGAAGCTTACTCTGCACCTGGAGATTTAGTAGCCGATCCTTTTATGGGTTCTGGAACTTCAGTAGTCGCTGCGTTGAAATTAGGCCGAAGGGCACTTGGAGCGGACATAAACCCACTCTCTGTATTGATGACCAAAGTAATTACCAGCTTTTCAGGAAATGCAAAGCTGCTGCAAGATGCACTTAATAAGTATGTTGAATCTTTAAATCAATTTGCCATTAATCTATATCAGGTAAGTGACAGGGAGGCGGTTGAACGAGAGCGATACATTGTTCAAGGAGACTATTCTGAAGGAAACTACAAATTGATCTTGAAAGAGCAGGTTGTAAAGCATATTAGAGGGTATCGGCTGTCAGGCATAGCAAGGGTTGATGCCGAGCTTTCATTTTTAAATGAAATTCCCTCGCAATACACGAAAGAACCCTTTGATTTCTCCTCTACGGCACTATTGCCAAATTCGCGTATTGCATTATACCCGGGAACAACCGCAGCAGACTATTTCACACCAAAAAACCAAGCATTTATTAATTATGCCAAGTCCATTATTCAAGAAAACGAGTATCCCAAAAAAGTTCGTGAAATGCTCACTCTCTTTTTGTCATCTTTGATTCCTATGCTAAGATTGAGTGATCGCAAAGCAAGCTCTCAGTGGCCTTATTGGCGTCCCAAGAGTTCCCTGACCTCCCGCAACCCAGTGACAGTTTTGAGCAGGAGAAAGAAAGCTTTTGATGAGTCCCTAAAATGGGCCAATCACTGTATGCCAGCTATTCGTAATGGTGAACTAGTTCTAAGGCGCATGTCTGTCAATAAATTCCCTGCCAAGTATTTTGGAAGTGTATCACTGATAGTCACTGACCCACCATACGCAGATCACGCTCCCTACTTGGAATATTCTGAACTATACTTGACTACGGCCATGGATTGCAGCGGAAAGCCTTTCCATAAAAATGAAATTGTTCGGACAGATGCCGAAAGTCGAAAGGGGGACGATGCAGATTACATACATCGACTGAAAGACGGCCTAAAGCGCCAAGCCAACTTGCTTACGGATGGCGGGTATTTGGCGATGTTTTATGTTGACAAAAACCTTGATCATTGGAGAGCAGTTAAAGAATCTCTTGCAGATGCGGGACTCTGCACCGTAGATGTGATTCCCATGAAAAAACAACGGCGATCAATGAAGACTGTCACAAGTCCAGGAAAAACCTTGGATGGCGATCTTCTAATCATCGCGCAGAAAACAAGGTCTGTAAATAAAGTGCATGTCGTTTCCTATGAAGATATCATGTCTTCAATTAGTGGAAAAAATCTGTTCGAAAAGTTTTCATCTTTTATCAGGCACTTTATGCTAAATAAAGTTGAAATGCCGGATGCCTTTCCCATGAATAATTTGCTGAAGGTGCTGTGATGTATTGGTTACTTGACAAAGAAGCTCAACGAAAGGTTCGAGGCGATATAGATGGCTTGGTTAAAAGTCTATCAACCATAGAATCTAAAGTGGCTCATAGTGATCAAATTTTTCCTTTCCAAGGGCGAAAATTAATTACACAGGCAAAAACAACGATTGAAATTCTTTCTGATGATGAGGCAGAGGTAGTTGACCCTTTTATGGGATCGGGATCATTTGCTTATGCAGCCAGCTTTATAGGAAGAAAGGTATCTGCCAACGAATTTGAGCCATATACATTTTTGATGGCATCGGCACCCTACAGATTTGGTTTATATGGATATTCGACAGCTTACAAAAGTTTTTTGACGAAAGCTCGTCAACTCATAGAACATTATTACCATACTACCTGCACCTGTGGGAATGTTATTGCCATGGACTCTCTTTTCTTTGATAGGGAACCGCTTGAATTCTTTGATGTGACCCCACATGAAAGACTTGGGCCAAAGGGTAAAAATATCGTGTATAGGGGAAAGTACAAATGCCAAAAATGCGAAAAAACTGAAAAGTTTTTCGACAAGGGAGATCTAAAAAGCATGAAAAGCATTGAACGGCTGCCTGAACCTGATATTTTTGATACGGAATTGATTGAAAATTCCAGAATCAATCTATCTGGTGATTTTGTTCATTACGCCAATCTATTCCCGAAACGCAGTAAGCTGGTGATGAATGAATTATGGAGCCTTGTATCAGAAATGGGCTTTGATGAACCTGAGTCCGAATTTATTCGTCAAACCTTGCTGTCCATAATGCCTCAGGCAAAATACAAGGATTACCGGAGCAAAAGCCAAGATCTTCATTGTCCTCCGCTGCAACTCAGAGAGGTAAATCTTCTCAATCGATTCGAGAAGCAAGCAAAGAAGCGGCTTCGCACACTTGAGAAATACGCACTAGGTAATTCCAGTGCTACTCTAAAGTGCATGGATTACCGAGACTTTCTTGGTTCTTTTGACGGCAACTCTATTGATCTCATCATTACTGATCCACCCTGGAATGATGGAAATGCCTACTTTGAGAAGTCACAACTTTATCATCCGTGGATTAACTTTGACTTGAAAAAAGACAAGGACAGACTTGCCAAGGAAGTCGTGGTTTCTGATTCCCCATCAAGACCTGACAAGCAGGGTTCCGATCAATGGTGGGATGACATATCAAGATTCTTTGAACTCTCTTACCACACATTGAAGCCACATCGGTATCTTGTACTGTTCTTTAGGCCCGTCCCCGCATCACGCTGGATTGAAAATCTCAACAAGATAAAACTGCTTGCACGGATAAACGGATTTGAGCCGTTGCTGGCTATTGATACTCATAGCAATGACCCATCCATGCGCATACAACAGTCTGCACATTACGCTTTCAGCAGCGATATCGTCATGGTCTTCCTTCGTCTTGCAGACATGGAAAGAAGAAGCTATGAAGATGAAATTGATTTGGATGAACTAGGATTCAGGGCCGCTGTGGACGAGCAAGAATCAAGGTACGAACCATTTACGAGGCAAAGATGGAATTCCCGGTTTGCCAATATCTGTAAGGACATGAATGTTCCTAGCATTCGTTCTCCGAAAAGAAGAAATCAGGCGAATCTGATATTTGAAAGAACCTGTGAAAAAGTCAGCCCCGGTGTGTATCTTCCACGACCTGATACCCCATACTCAGACGAGATATTTGGAACACCGTATATAGAAAGGGTATCTCTGTATGTGCCTTATGTCATCGAGGATTTGCTGGCAAACCAAGATAGATTCAGTTTCGATCAATTCCTGTTGAAACTGGCGGAATTTGTCGAGAATGGCACTCGCTCCATCATAGGGGAGATAACTGGAGATTCCGAAAATTCCATCAAATCACTGCTTGAGATTTACGCTGAACCGATAGAGAGTGGAAGGTACTTTGTACCACGAGAGGCTCCCAACATACCCTCTCATATAACAAACATTCTGGATCTTGACCCCTACGAGTTTGAGCGATTTTGTGCCAAATTGCTGCAAGCGGAAGGCTATTCCGGCGTTGTTGTAGCGGGGCGGTCTGGTGACAGGGGTGTAGATATAAGATGTACGGACGAGCAGGGAAATCTCGTGGTCGTGCAATGCAAGAAATACACAAAAAGCAATGTTTCCGCAACCCCCTTGCAGAGACTTCACAGCTTCGCCATGACGCGAGGTGCAAAGAGAATGATCTGCATAACAACAACCGGATATACTACCGATGCCATAGATGAGGCCAAAAAAACCGGGGTGGAGTTAATCGATAGAGAACGACTCAATGAACTTGTGGATCATCACAAGCTTTTTACCAGCACATCATGATCAGTCTCCTTTACATTGGCTCACCTTCGCTACCATCTACGAAATAGATCTTTTTTCCTGTCACTATACTCTTATACACTGCTGATAACGGTAGTTGTGGTGAATCTTCGGAGTCTAGCCTAGCTTGCGCCCTAGATCTAATCTCATTGAGGTCGCCAATTGATTCAAGAAAATCATCTTTAATGTGAGAATAATCTCCTTTTTCAGAGTCACTTCCGTTTTTTCCTATTACCATCACAATTTTATCTAGCTTTTCATCATCAAGTATCATAGGGCCGATTAAATTTTTTGCAGTATCGGAATCAAGCATACCAAGCGTAAATATTATTCTACTACGACTATTAATACTAAAAATAGATTCATTTTCAAATAATTTTTGAACTGATTCTTTCCACATATTCTTAATTTCATCAAGCTCTTCACTTGTACACCATTGCAAAGCCGGACTTAATTCTTTACTATCACTGTAAAAGCCATGTTGATTTAAAAGAAAAGCAAAAGCCTCTGTTCCCAAAGAAATATACTCGTAATCTGATACCAAATTCTTTATGATATCAATACGCTCTATCCTATCGACCTTTTCCAGTATTGCCTCTAATACCCACCGTAGTCTATGCAGCAGCCGCACCGAAACAGGCCCTCCTTGTGATTCATCAATTTCGTATATTCGATCATCTTCTGCAAGTTCGGTCAATGCCCCTATAAAATCTTCCTGATCGTGTACCTCTGTTACATCTACCAACAACAATAAAACATCCACAAAACGCTCAATTTTTTCTGGCGTATCAAGGCTTTCTATCATTTCCTCCCTACTTATGTCACCTTCCATAAAATTTTTCACATAACCCATTGGTATATCATGTGAAGGGATGCCATGATATAGAGCAACAAGCAATCTATCCTTTGCTGCTATTCGTCCATGTGAATAAAGAGATTTTTTTGAATTACCAATATCCGATCCTCGTAGTGGAAATACTGCATCCAGCAATTTATGCCATATATTTTCTCTACCCTCCTTAGTAAAATTTTTTACCGCAGACTTTCTTTTTTCTTCTATTGAGTTTAAATACGCATCCTCATTGCTATATAATTCTACTAAATCAGATATACCATCATAGGTTTTATCTATAATATAATTGGCCATATTCCTTTTGATATCTGCATACAGCAATGGAGCTTTTAGAGCAATTATTTCTAATGCAAACAGATCGGAAAAGGCCACTTCCTTACGACAAAAAGCCTCATTCAAGTGCAGATTATTGAAGAGCCTCTTTACATCTCGAGGTGTATCAAGTAAAAATTTTATCGATGACTGATAAAGAAATGCCAGTCTGCTACTATCATCTGGAAAATAGTCAACACGAGCTTCTTCCGGCAATCTACCTAGCTCTTGATTTATCAGCCTCTCAATATCATTGGAATTTATTATTGGAAGATTAATCTTCCACTGCACTATTTTTTCCATATAGGCTAGTCCATCTTTGATGCCAAATTTTTTGAGTGCCCCCGAAACATATATTGGCTCATAAGCCAAAACAAATGAAACCCTTGGAAAATCTGCAACAGCCTTAACCAACCGAACAGTGTCAAATACCTCGTTTGGAGGCAGCCTATCAATGTCATCTATAAAGACAATTATCGGCTTATTCAAAATACTTATGGCCTCTATGGCTTTGTTTCTTTTATCTTCTATGCTGAGTTCCTTGAGTTTTCCCATAGATTCTGCTGCATCTCCAATGCTTTCCATTGCGCCCTGCACCATAGATGCCCAAGGTTCTGCGCCTGGTATAAATCTCAGTGCCGCAAAAACCTTTGAATACGACAAGACCTGTTTAGCTGCACTCTGCACTTTTTCATCATCATCTGAAATACCAATTCCGCTTGCCAACTGCACAAGAAACTCCTGAACAAGATTTTCCGCACCACTGACCATCCAGGGATTAAAATCCACAATGATAGGGCGCTTCTTATCAGGCAATGACTTGAAATGCTTTTTTATCAAGTACAGGAACGATGTTTTTCCATAACCCCATTCACCCTCAATGGATGCAACTATCCCCGGCGCATCTTTTTTCAGCAATAAAGCCTTGCCTATATTGGAGGCGTACTGTTCCCTCCCCAGCAGATCGGGCTTTTCATCTGATCCATCAATGGGATGGTCTGTATGGAGGGTTGTCATTTAACTGAGCCTCTGTTTCCAAATCATCATAAAGAATGCCTCAATTTTCTGATTGATTGCCACTTATGGCGTGTACCCCCAGACAATTTGGGGTGCTGCGTAAACCGACAGGGTTCATATATACACCCCCTTTGGCGGTAAGTCAAGGCATAGGCAGCAGTCTCAGTTTCCAATACGCTTGGGATTGCCGCCTTTCCCGTGAACCTGCCAGAAGGCTGCGTGATTTGGGCAAAATGATAGCAGATGAGCGAAAATGATGAAAAAGGATTGATTTCTTTCTCTTGACATACCCACCAATTCTGCGATAATGGCACAACTTCAATCCAAGGCCGAAAAGGAGGCCAAAATGAACGCTTCGACAACAACGAGTCTGGTGTCTGCAGAAGTCATGGCAAGCATGGATGAGTCTGGATTGATCCAGCCAGAACCAGTGCTGACCGTGGAACTGACAGAGGAAGAGGAAGAAGAGCAAATGCAAGTGCGCTGGGAGATTATCCGGGCCATCAGGCACAAGGACATGGAGAAGCTTGCTAAGCTTCAGCGGAAAATGATCATGTCGTCCAGCATTCTGAAAGTACTCAAGGAACTCATGGGCGCAAACTACATTCGCAAGCAAGGGTACGACACTAGGGATGCCGACCTAGCGTTTGGTCCCGGCTGGTTGGACGAGGACGACGGCGGCCCCTTTTATGACGAGAACGGCAAATTGAGGAGAATTGATCCATGGACATTCAAGAAGCACTTCTTAAACAAGCCGTGCCGCTGATCGACACAGAGGTGCGGTCCATTGCGGTATTTCATAGGACCCGATCGAGCGAAGCAGACTGGCAGGTGCTTGAAGCTAGGGCCGATCTCCTACCCTTGTTGCGTGAAGCGGCGGAGCTGCAAGACATTGACTTGCTGCTGCGAATCGAGCGAGCCTATCTGGAAACGGAACTGAGGCACCTCGTTCACACCAAGGAAAGTCTTGAATCTTTCACCAGGGCTGTCCGGCAAGTCAGGGCAGCTTTTGTCATGCTGGGCTATGTGAGGGACCCGGATATCTATCAGTGGGTTGAGCATATCTTCACTCTGTCAGAAACCTTCATCTACGGCCTTCCAAAAGATGCAGCGCATGAATTTTTTGCCTCGCACGGCCCCAGGTTGCGCAATTTGCTCAGAATGCCGCCTGATGAAGACAAGGCAATCTTGATTAATGCCCGCATCAACAATACCAAGCTGGCACGGAGCCTTTACATCGAATTGCAGCGGCAAGCATTGACTGCCCAAGAAGTCCAAGAATCTGCAAGGCCATATACGCGCGAACGGAAGCTCAAGCTGGCAGCTTGAGCGTTTTCGGATTCCACAATCACTGCGCTGCGTGGTACTGCGGGGACAGTTCCTGCACTGCATCGACAAAGGCGGCGACATTGTCCGGGTCGATGTCCGGCGTGATGCCGTGACCCAGGTTGAAGACATGGCCGGGACCCTGGCCGTAGCTGTCAAGAATGGACGCCACTTCACGGCGTATGCGATCCGGGGAGGCACGCAGCAAGGCCGGGTCCATGTTGCCCTGCAAGGCCACCTTGTCGCCGACCCGCGCTCGCGCCACGCCGATATCCACAGTCCAGTCCAGTCCCAGACAGTCCGCGCCGACATCCGCCATCACATCCAGCCAGGGGCCACCGTTCTTGGTGAACAGAATCACCGGAACCCGACGGCCATCGTGTTCCCGTGGCAGCGCCGCCACCACCTTGCGCATGTAATCCAGGGAGAACTCCCGGTAGGCCGCTGCCGACAGCACGCCGCCCCAAGTGTCGAATATCTGCACCGCCTGGGCACCCGCCTCTATCTGGCAGCGCAAATAGTCGGCCACCGAATCCGCCAGCACGGACAACAGCTGGTGCATGACCTCGGGCTGATTGAAAGCCATCCCCTTGACCTGTGCAAAATCCCGCGAGCCCTGGCCCTCGACCATGTAGCAAGCCAGCGTCCAGGGACTGCCGGAAAAACCGATCAGCGGAATGCTGCCGTTGAGCTCACTGCGGAGTGTGCGCACTGCGTTCATCACATAATCGAGATCGCTGGCGGCATTCACCGCCGACAGCGCCGCGACATCCGCCTCGGTGCGAACAGGTTTGTGAAAATGGGGTCCCTCCCCCTCGACAAAG
>CBDBUW010000019.1:0-14273 GCA_965212195.1 Cyclobacteriaceae bacterium
CCACAGCCTTATACCATCTTTCCAGCACTCCTTTTTTTCGGGGATCATTAGGATTAAAATTGATGCCCGATTTGGCTCCTCCAATCGGAGGTCCTGAAACTGTAAATTTTACTTCCATGGTTTTGGCCAGCGACAAGACTTCGTTCATATCAAGACCTTCCCTCATTCTTGTGCCACCACCTGCTGCTCCGCCTCTGAGTGAATTGATAACCGTCCAGGCCTCTGCTTCGGTCTCCGGATCTTTCCAATTAAAAACTATTTCAGGGGTTTTATTTTCGTATTTGTTTAATAAGTCTTTCATTTCAACTGTTTTCAAAATTTTTTCCATCCTCCGTTCAAGTTTAATTATTTCTGTAATAATTCTAAGACTCCAGGATTTGCGCTAATGCTGCCACATAAAAATTTAGATTTCAATTGAATATTCGTAGACAGACAAATATATAAATATTGACGGGCAATTAAATGATAGATTCAAAAGCCTATCGGTATTTTTATCCATTACCAAAATATTGCTCCCAAATAGGGTTCTAATTATGATTCTTCTCATAAAAAAATCGACCTGAACCGTGTATATTTGCAGGAATACCTTGAAGCATTCTAAATGGACTATACACTGACTGAAGAACAACAAATGATCCAGCAGGCAGCAAGAGATTTTGCCAATATCGAATTGTTGCCTGGAGTTATTGAACGTGATGAAACACAAAAATTTCCGAGGGAGCTGATCCAAAAAATGGGAGCCCTTGGCTTTTTGGGGATGATGGTCGATCCGAAGTACGGGGGAAGCGGCCTCGATACGGTCTCCTATGTTTTAACCATGGAGGAATTGTCTAAAATAGATGCCTCCGCCTCAGTGATAGTTTCAGTTAATAATTCACTTGTGTGCTGGGGCCTTGAAACTTACGGCACCGAAGAACAAAAGCAAAAATACCTTACCAGGCTAGCCACAGGAGAGATCCTAGGCGCCTTCTGCCTGTCTGAACCTGAAGCGGGTAGTGATGCGACTTCACAAAAGACTACAGCTTTGGATAAGGGGGATCATTATGTCCTTAACGGCACTAAAAACTGGATTACCAATGGAAGTGCGGCAGATGTGTATATGGTCATCGCACAAACCGATTTAGATAAAGGCCATAGGGGAATAAACGCTTTGATGGTCGAAAAAGGAGCTGAAGGATTCGAAATTGGCCCCAAAGAGAATAAACTTGGGATCCGAGGAAGCGATACGCACTCCCTCATATTTAACGACGTAAAGGTCCCCAAAGAGAATCGGTTGGGTGAAAACGGATTCGGTTTTAAGTTTGCGATGAAAACACTGGCTGGTGGCCGTATCGGTATTGCTGCTCAGGCCTTGGGTATTGCTGCTGGTGCCTATGACATGGCCAAAAAATATTCACTTGAAAGAAAAGCTTTCGGTACCGAAATAGCCAATCATCAGGCTATTGCATTTAAACTTGCCGATATGCATACTCAAATTGAGGCGGCGAGACAGCTCGTTTACAGATCGGCATGGGATAAAGATAATGGTCACAACTATGCACTCTCTGGTGCGATGGCCAAATTATATGCATCACAAGTAGCCATGGAAACCACGGTTGAAGCTGTTCAAATCCACGGAGGGAATGGTTATGTAAAAGAATATCATGTTGAGCGCCTGATGAGAGATGCGAAAATCACACAGATTTATGAAGGTACCTCCGAGATACAGAAGATCGTAATCTCGCGGAGTATACTAGACAATTAGGTTATTTTATAAATAAAAAATAGGATGACGCCCCTACTTCATAAGAGGGTAACAGGACTGGTTTTATATCCCTCAGGCCCATAATAGTTGCGATTGTTGGTTCTGCCGTCCATTCCGACTTCACAAATTCAAGGAATCCCCCTAAAATGCCATGATTACCTTAAAATTGAATGAGGGCAATTATCAATTTCCCAATTATACCCCTTAATAATTTCCAAATTACATAATATTTAACCTTTTATTGCAAACGCTGAATTTCTAACACACTTATTCACCTATACATACATATTTGTCAATGGATTTGATATTTTTGGTCAAATTCCTCAAAGTATGAAAATGATGAAGCAAGGCTTGTATTTGCCCGAATTTGAACACGATAATTGTGGCGCCGGATTTATATGCAGTCTCAAGGGCAAAAAGTCGAATGATATCATACACAAGGCATTGGAAATTCTGGTAAAGCTCGAACACAGAGGTGCCGTAAGTGCGGATGGAAAAACGGGTGATGGTGCCGGTATACTCATAGATATTCCACACCTGTTCTTTACAGAGGTCTGCAACTTTGACCTTCCCGATCCGGGTGCTTATGCTGTGGGGAATGTATTCCTTCCTCAAAAGGAAAACCAAAGAAAATACTGTATTGAAGAATTTGAAAAAAATATCGATAGGCAAGGTTTGACGCTTTTAGGCTGGAGAGATGTCCCGGTCAATAAAACAGTTCCGGGAAGAATGGCTTCTGAAACTGAACCTTTTGTAAAGCAGGTTTTTATCGGCAGATCTGAAAAAGAGCAGACCGACAAAGAATTTAATATTAAACTATTCATCGCTCGCAAGATCAGTGAACACGCCATCTATAATTCCAAACTATCGGAGAACAAGTTTTTCTACCTGCCGAGCCTTTCCACCAAGATCATCATTTTCAAAGGGCTACTACAACCCCAGGATATTGAGCTTTATTATAAGGATCTTATGGACCCAAGGGTTATTACCCGATTGGCCCTGGTACATCAGCGTTTCTCTACCAACACCTTCCCTACATGGGATCTGGCGCAACCATTTAGATACATGTGCCACAATGGAGAGATCAATACATTAAGGGGAAATATTTCGAGGATGCGTTCTCGTGAAGAGCTACTCAAAAGCGATCTTTTTGGTGATGATATTAAGAATATACTCCCTGTCATCTTAGCTGCCAAATCGGACTCTGCGACCATGGATATGGTAGTGGAACTTCTTCTGATGACGGGAAGATCTCTTCCTGAGGTCATGATGATCCTTGTTCCAGAAGCATGGGAAAAAAACACTGAAATGTCGGAAACGAAAAAAGCGTTTTATGAGTTTCACTCTTGCCTGATGGAGCCCTGGGATGGCCCTGCATCTATACCCTTTACAGATGGTAGTTATATCGGTGCCGTTCTCGACCGCAATGGGCTTCGACCTTCCAGATATTCCGTGACCAAAGATGGCTATGTTGTCATGTCCTCGGAAACAGGTGTTTTAGAGCTCGATCCTGGAAATATAGAATTCCATGGCCGTTTAGAACCAGGAAAAATGTTCCTGGTAAACATGGAAGAAGGTCGTATTGTTAATGACGAAGAAATCAAGGAAGAAATAGCCGGTAGATATCCCTATAAAAAATGGATAGATAAAAATCTGGTACATCTTAAAGATATTCCGTACCGCAAGGGGCCTCTATTCCCGGAAGAAGAATCGGTAGAGAAGCGCAAGGCGATCTTTGGCTATACTCTGGAGGACATTAATACTATTATTCTGCCGATGAGCAAGAATGCAAAAGAGCCGATCGGGTCTATGGGGTCCGATACCCCTATTGCAGTGCTATCCGAAAGGCCGCAACTCATCTACAACTATTTCAAACAGCTCTTTGCCCAGGTAACCAATCCGCCTTTAGATGGCATAAGAGAGGAGCTTGTTACCGATATCAGCCTGACCCTTGGCAGCGACCATAACATTTTTGAGTATACCCAGCTCCACTGCAGAAAATTAAAGATTCAAAATCCTGTGATATCTAAGGAAGACTTAGACAAGATTAAAAATCACGATCAAAGCCCTGATTATAAAGTAGTATCGATACCCATATTATACAATATAGAACGAGGACATAATGCCCTTGAAGAAGCCCTCGCTGAGGTATTAGATCTGGCTATAAAAGCCATTGAAGTGGGTACGAATATTATTATCCTGTCCGATCGTAGTGCAAACGAACAAAAAGCACCTATCCCTGCACTTCTGGCATGTGCATTCGTAAACAGCGGTCTCCAAAAACTTGGGAAGCGATCACAATTAAGTGTTATTATTGAATCTGCCGAGCCACGTGAGGTTCACCATTTCGCCTGCCTTTTTGGGTTTGGCGCCAGTGCGATAAATCCTTATCTGGTAAATGAGATCATCGCTGAACAGGTAGAAGAACAGGAAATAACCGATTTCAATGTTGAAGAAGCCATTCAGAATTACAACAAGGCTATTGGAAAAGGAATACTGAAGGTCATGAATAAGATGGGGGTTTCTACCCTGAATTCCTATAGGGGATCTCAATTATTCGAATGTATTGGTATCAATTCGAAGGTAGTAGATAAGTATTTCCCTAATACCCCTACACGCCTGGAGGGAATCGGCCTTTATGAAATTGAAAAAGAGATTGCCAAAAGACATCGTAAAGCCTATGAGAAGCAAAATATCTCCGCCAATCTCGATCTGGAAATAGGTGGTGAATATCGATGGAGGAGAGATGGGGAATTACATATGTTCAATCCATTATCGATTGCCAAGCTTCAAAAAGCGGTACGGAGCAACGAACCGGACACTTATAAGGAGTTTTCCGATATGGTCAACAAGCAATCCAAAAACCTGATGACCATCCGTGGATTATTTGAATTTTCGAATTTTGATCCCATCCCGATAGAAGAGGTGGAACCCTGGACAGAAATTGTAAAACGATTTAAAACAGGAGCCATGTCCTATGGTTCTATTAGCAAGGAAGCCCATGAAAATCTTGCTATTGCCATGAACAGGATTGGTGGCAAAAGCAATTCGGGCGAAGGAGGAGAAGACGCGGAGCGTTTTTATAAGAACGAATCGGGCGATTGGAAGAACAGCGCAATTAAACAGGTAGCGTCTGGTCGGTTCGGAGTTACTTCTAATTATCTGTCCAATGCCCGCGAAATACAAATCAAGATGGCCCAGGGAGCGAAGCCCGGTGAGGGAGGACAATTGCCCGGACCTAAGGTAAATCCTTATATCGCCAAAACCAGAAATTCTACTCCGTATGTCGGGCTGATATCTCCCCCTCCTCATCACGATATTTACTCGATAGAAGATCTCTCACAATTGATCTATGATTTGAAATCGGCCAACCGGGCAGCCCGTATAAACGTTAAACTTGTGTCTGAGGTCGGTGTAGGAACCGTTGCGGCAGGTGTATCCAAGGCAAAAGCAGATGTCATACTAATTTCAGGACATGATGGCGGAACAGGAGCTTCTCCGCTAACCTCACTGAAACATGCGGGTTTACCCTGGGAGTTGGGTGTCGCTGAGGCTCAGCAAACCCTGGTCTTGAACGACTTGAGAAACAGGGTGGTTCTGGAATGTGACGGTCAGCTTAAAACTGGGCGAGATGTGGCGATTGCATGCCTCTTAGGTGCAGAAGAATTTGGATTTGCCACTGCTCCTTTGGTAGCATCGGGCTGTATTATGATGCGAGTTTGTCATCTGAACACCTGCCCTGTAGGCATCGCTACCCAAAATCCTGAATTGCGAAAGAAATTTGAGGGTAAGCCCGAACACGTGGTAAACTACATGTACTTTGTGGCACAGGAACTAAGGGAAATTATGGCCCAGCTTGGATTCAGAACGGTTAAGGAAATGGTGGGGCAGGTCGAGAAACTTGACCGAAATAAAGCCATTGAGCATTTTAAGGCCCGGGGATTAGACCTGACACCCATTCTTCATCGAATCGAAGTTCCCATCGGAACAAAATTATGCAATACCGAATCACAGTTGCATAAGATCGAAAATTCCATTGAGTTTGACATAATCGAAAAGGCCCATCCAGGTCTTTTCAGAAAAGAGAAGACGGTTCTTGAGTTTCCTATTAGGAATACAGACAGGGCGGTCGGGGCTATCATCAGCAATGAAATTTCGAAAAACTACGGTGCCAAAGGCTTACCTGAGAACACCTTGAAACTTATTTTTACCGGTTCTGCGGGACAAAGTTTCGGGGCTTTTGCTACCAATGGGCTTACCATGGTGGTTAATGGTACAACCAATGATTATTTGGGCAAAGGGCTTTCAGGTGCAAAATTAGTGATTAAGGTGCCGGATGGATCTACATTAATCCCTCATGAAAATATTATTACCGGTAATGTGGCTTTATATGGTGCCACGTCTGGTGAGGTATATATCAATGGAAAAGCAGGGGAGCGTTTTTGTGTGAGAAATTCCGGAGCCAATGCCGTAGTAGAGGGAATTGGAGATCATGGTTGTGAATATATGACAGGGGGAATTGCTGTAATTTTAGGTGAAACAGGTCGGAATTTTGGTGCCGGTATGAGCGGTGGTATTGCTTATGTTTTTGACCCTGAAAATAAATTCGAGAAAAAGTGCAATAAGCAAGCATTAAATCTATTAAAAGTAGAGCTCGAAAATGATATAGATGAACTTAAGGCGCTGATTGAAAATCACTACAACGCAACCTATAGTATTCAGGCTCAGAAAATTCTGGAAAACTGGGAAAATTACCTTCCAAAATTTGTAAAGGTATTCCCGGAAGAATACAGACAGGCATTGATAAGACTGGAAAACGAAAAATTGGAAACTATTTGAAGGAATTATGGGAAAGACAACCGGTTTTATGGAGTACGATAGGAAGGTAGAAACCTATAAGCCAGTAAAGGAGCGTTTAAAGCACTACAAGGAATTTACGATTCCTATGAAGGAAAAGGAACTAAAGGACCAGGGGGCCAGGTGTATGGATTGTGGCATTCCGTTCTGCCATAGCGGATGCCCACTTGGAAATCTAATCCCAGATTTCAATGATGCTGTATATCAAGGTAAATGGGAAAAAGCGGCAGAAATATTACATGCGACGAACAACTTTCCTGAATTTACCGGAAGACTATGCCCTGCACCCTGCGAAGAAGCTTGTGTACTTGGAATAAACGAGGATCCTGTCTCCATAGAGAACATTGAAAAAAATATTGTGGAAAAGGCCTTTAAACAAGGTTGGATTGTACCACAACCACCAGAAGTTCGAACTGGTAAAAAAATAGCCGTTGTGGGTTCCGGTCCGGCTGGGCTGGCAGCTGCACAGCAGTTGAACAGAGCAGGACATCAGGTGACGGTATTCGAACGTGATGAAAAGCCCGGCGGACTGCTTCGTTATGGAATACCGGATTTTAAGTTAGAGAAACAGGTGATAGACCGGCGTCTGGATATTCTGATAGAGGAAGGTATAGAATTTAAATGTGGAGTGAATATCGGAGCCGATATCAAAGCCGATAAACTGAAAGACGATTACGATGCCATTTTATTATGCGGTGGGGCTACAGTAAGAAGAAATTTACCCATCAAAGGTTCTGATCTCAAAGGTGTTGTACAGGCTATGGATTTCTTAAGCCAGAACAACAGAAGGGTCGACGGTAAAACTATTACAGGAGAAGAGATCCTCGCTACCAATAAAGATGTAGTCGTCATTGGTGGAGGGGATACAGGTTCTGACTGCATAGGTACTTCCTTTCGTCAGGGAGCAAAATCGGTTTCAAATTTTGAAATACTCGGGAAGCCATCGCTTACCAGACCCAAAGAACATCCCTGGCCTTTTTGGCCAATGCGTTTGCGAACAAGTTCTTCTCATAAAGAGGGCGTAGAACGATATTTTAGCATTTCAACCAAAGAATTTGTTGACGACGGCAAGGGAAATCTTAAAGGCTTGATCACCGTCGATGTAGAATGGATCAAAGAACCCGGAAAACGACCTGTGCTTAAGGAAGTTGATGGCACCGAAAAAGAATGGAAGTGTGAATTGGCTTTGCTAGCACTTGGATTCACGGGGTCTGAAATGACAATTGCCGAGCAGTTGGGCTTGGAGGCCGATCCGAGAACCAACATAAAAGCCACTGCTAAAGACTACAAGACAAACGTACCTGGAGTTTTTGTTGCTGGTGATCAGCGCAGAGGTCAGTCTCTTATAGTTTGGGCTATTTCTGAAGGCCGCCAGGCGGCGCACCACTTAGATTCCTATTTAATGGGAAGTTCCAATTTACCACTTAAGGGAGAGGGTGATATGCCCAGAGTATAGAATTCCTTTTTCCCTGCTGGTTTATTTCAGTTTGTGGTGGTATCTTTTTAGTGTGGGGAGGCGGCCTTGCCCCCGCAATTTACTGGCCCAGGGTTTTGGTCATAAAAAAACCCTGCAGTAAAACAAGTTTACTACAGGGTTTCGAAGAAGGCGGCGGCCTACTCTCCCACCAGTTACGGCAGTACCATCGGCGCAGACGGGCTTAACTTCCCTGTTCGGAATGGTAAGGGGTGAGCCCCGTCGCCATAGCCACCCAAATTTTAAGTCTGTGGGGCTTTGCCCTTTAGACTACAGTCCATGACTGCACATATCGTAACATATTGTAGCAACACTATTGAAGAAAAAGGTAAAGAAAAAAGCCAGGTTAAGAATCTTTGCGCCTTGGGTCTATAAATAAAGACAACTTTAGTGCGCAAGTTCAACGGGCTATTAGTACCACTCGGCTACATACTTTGCAGCACTTACACCTGTGGCCTATCAACGTGGTAGTCTCCCACGACCCTTTAAAGAAATCTCATCTCGCGGCGGGTTTCGCGCTTATATGCTTTCAGCGCTTATCCCTTCCCGACTTAGCTACCCGGCGATGCCCCTGGCGGGACAACCGGTACACCAGCGGTCGGTCCGATCCGGTCCTCTCGTACTAGGATCAGCTCCGCTCAAATTTCTAACGCCCGCAGTAGATAGAGACCGAACTGTCTCACGACGTTCTGAACCCAGCTCGCGTGCCACTTTAATGGGCGAACAGCCCAACCCTTGGGACCTTCTCCAGCCCCAGGATGTGACGAGCCGACATCGAGGTGCCAAACCCCCCCGTCGATGTGAGCTCTTGGGGGAGATCAGCCTGTTATCCCCGGCGTACCTTTTATCCTTTGAGCGATGGCCCTTCCATGCGGAACCACCGGATCACTATGCCCTACTTTCGTACCTGTTCGACCTGTATGTCTCTCAGTCAAGCGCCCTTGTGCCATTGCACTCTACGTACGATTGCCAACCGTACTGAGGGCACCTTTGGAAGCCTCCGTTACACTTTTGGAGGCGACCACCCCAGTCAAACTACCCACCACGCACTGTCCCCATCTGTTGATGGGTTAGGCCCCGGACAAACAAAGGCTGGTATTTCAAGGACGGCTCCACCACGCCTGGCGACGCAGCTTCAAAGCCTCCCAGCTATCCTACACATTGGTTGCCCAAGGTCAATACGAAGCTATAGTAAAGGTGCACGGGGTCTTTTCGTCCCACTGCGGGTAACCGGCATCTTCACCGATACTACAATTTCACCGAGCTCATGGCCGAGACAGTGTCCAGATCGTTGCACCATTCGTGCAGGTCGGAACTTACCCGACAAGGAATTTCGCTACCTTAGGACCGTTATAGTTACGGCCGCCGTTTACCGGGGCTTCAGTTCAATGCTTCATCCCGAAGGAATAACATCTCCCCTTAACCTTCCGGCACCGGGCAGGTGTCAGGCCCTATACATCATCTCTCGATTTAGCAGAGCCCTGTGTTTTTGATAAACAGTCGCCTGGACCTCTTCACTGCGGCCCTGTATTGCTACAGGGCGACCTTTCTCCCGAAGTTACAGGTCTATTTTGCCTAGTTCCTTAGCCATGAATCTCTCGAGCGCCTTAGAATACTCATCCCAACTACCTGTGTCGGTTTACGGTACGGGCCGCATACCTCGCTTTTCTTGGAAAAGCAGCCGCTGGATTATCACCGCAGCCGTAGCCTTGGTGTACTATCCTGTCCTTAAAAGACAGTTCAACGTGGACTTCCGTCGCCACGCACCAACTTTTGCTCTCCGTCACTTTTAACGGTATGCGGGTAGCGGAATATTAACCGCTTGCCCATCCACTACCCCTCTCGGGTTCGCGTTAGGTCCCGACTGACCCCCGGCTGATTAGCATGGCCGGGGAAACCTTAGTCTTTCGGCGGGCAGGTTTCTCGCCTGCCTTATCGTTACTTATGCCTACATTTTCCTTTGCAGCTCCTCCATCAATCCTCGCAGATCAACTTCAACAGCACTGCAATGCTCCCCTACCCCTCTAGATAAATCTAGAAGCCACAGCTTCGGTGGTGTGCTTATGCCCGATCATTATCCATGCGGAACCGCTCGACCAGTGAGCTGTTACGCACTCTTTAAATGAATGGCTGCTTCCAAGCCAACATCCTGGCTGTCTATGCAGTTCCACCGCGTTTGTTCAACTTAGCACACACTTGGGGACCTTAGCTGATGGTCCGGGTTGTTTCCCTCTCGGACATGGACCTTAGCACCCATGCCCTCACTGCTGATCATCATTTTATAGCATTCGGAGTTTGTCAGGAATTGGTAGGCGGTGAAGCCCCCGCATCCAATCAGTAGCTCTACCTCTATAAAACTAAATCAACGCTGCACCTAAATGCATTTCGGGGAGTACGAGCTATTTCCGAGTTTGATTGGCCTTTCACCCCTACCCACAGGTCATCCCAAGACTTTTCAACGTCAACGGGTTCGGCCCTCCACTATGTGTTACCACAGCTTCAGCCTGCCCATGGGTAGATCACACGGTTTCGCGTCTGCCACTACTGACTATAAGCGCCCTATTCAGACTCGCTTTCGCTTCGGCTCCGCCCCTTAAAGGCTTAACCTTGCCAGCAACGGCAACTCGTAGGCTCATTATGCAAAAGGCACGCCGTCACCCCGATAAATCGAGGCTCCGACCGCTTGTAAGCGTATGGTTTCAGGTTCTCTTTCACTCCCCTGTTCGGGGTTCTTTTCACCTTTCCCTCACGGTACTGGTTCACTATCGGTCTCCCAGGAGTATTTAGCCTTGACGGATGGTCCCGCCAGATTCACACAAGGTTTCACGTGCCCCGCGCTACTCAGGATACCGCTATTAATTACACCAACTTACCCATACGGGGCTATCACCCTCTTTGGCTCACCTTTCCAGATGATTCCGGTTCGTCGTGCATTAAATATCGCGGTCCTACAACCCCGATATTGCCGAAACAACATCGGTTTAGGCTCTTCCACTTTCGCTCGCCGCTACTCGCAGAATCACTATTGTTTTCTTCTCCTCCGGCTACTTAGATGTTTCAGTTCACCGGGTTTGCTTCCGATTAAATCGGATGACATATCTTCAATATGCCGGGTTGCCCCATTCGGATATCTGCGGATCACATCGTATGTGCCAATCCCCGCAGCTTTTCGCAGCTTATCACGTCCTTCTTCGCCTCTGGGAGCCTAGGCATCCCCCATACGCCCTTGTCTAACTTGTCGCTTTGCCTTCTAGACCTTTCGTCGCATAAGATTCTTACCCTTGCTCTTTTTTCTCTACTTTAATATTCAATTCGTGTTTTTCCCTAATTACAAAAAAACAGGTGCATAATCCCTATCGATAAAATCAATAAAAACTATACACGCGTTGCTACAATATGTCAATGAACTTTCCTTCGTGCTCCGTAGCCTCGGCAAAGGAGTATATCCTTTTCCAAAACTTCTTTGCATGAATTCCGTCCTACTTCGCACAAGGCTTCGTAGAACACAGTGGAGAATACCGGAGTCGAACCGGTGACCTCTTGAATGCAAATCAAGCGCTCTAGCCAGCTGAGCTAATCCCCCTTGATGACAGTTGGCAGTTATCAGTTATCAGTTAACAGTATAACGTGCCTACCGCTTTTGGTGATAACCACTCAACTTCTAAAATTTCCTTCTTCTTTAAATGAACGTATAGAATTACTAATTAATAATCAGTAATTAATAATTAACAATCCTACCCCGTAGTCTCAGGCAGACTCGAACTGCCGACCTCTACATTATCAGTGTAGCGCTCTAACCAGCTGAGCTATGAGACTTCGTTACAGTCTGCAGTTAACCCGTGATCAGTCTACAGCTTTTTACTGCTCAAGACTAACGGGGCTACTGCTTACTTAATACTTTATAATAAAGTGACAGATAACTTAAAAAAAATCACCCTTCTTCAATCCAATTCTCTTAATTCAGGGACCAGAGACAAAACAAGACCCCAATGGGTCAACTCCTTATATTCCCTATCAGCACTTAAGAAAATATCAAAGCAATGCCTAGTTCTCTAGAAAGGAGGTGTTCCAGCCGCACCTTCCGGTACGGCTACCTTGTTACGACTTAGCCCTAGTTACCGGTCTTACCCTAGGCCGCTCCTTACGGTGACGGACTTCAGGTACCCCCGGCTTCCATGGCTTGACGGGCGGTGTGTACAAGGCCCGGGAACGTATTCACCGGATCATGGCTGATATCCGATTACTAGCGATTCCAGCTTCACGGGGTCGGGTTGCAGACCCCGATCCGAACTGTGACCGGTTTTATAGATTCGCTCCGCCTTGCGACGTGGCTGCTCATTGTACCGGCCATTGTAGCACGTGTGTAGCCCAGGACGTAAGGGCCGTGATGATTTGACGTCGTCCCCACCTTCCTCTCGGTTTGCACCGGCAGTCCCGTCAGAGTCCCCAACATTACTTGCTGGCAACTGACGGCAAGGGTTGCGCTCGTTATAGGACTTAACCTGACACCTCACGGCACGAGCTGACGACAACCATGCAGCACCTTGCAAAATGTCCGAAGAAAAGTCTATCTCTAGACCTGTCATTATGCATTTAAGCCCTGGTAAGGTTCCTCGCGTATCATCGAATTAAACCACATGCTCCACCGCTTGTGCGGGCCCCCGTCAATTCCTTTGAGTTTCATTCTTGCGAACGTACTCCCCAGGTGGGATACTTATCACTTTCGCTTGGCCACCGAGACCGAAATCCCGACAGCTAGTATCCATCGTTTACAGCGTGGACTACCGGGGTATCTAATCCCGTTCGCTCCCCACGCTTTCGTCCATCAGCGTCAGTTAGTGGTTAGTGACCTGCCTTCGCGATCGGTGTTCTATGTAATATCTATGCATTTCACCGCTACACTACATATTCCGGCCACTTCACCACAACTCAAGACAACCAGTATCAAGGGCAGTGCTATGGTTGAGCCACAGCATTTCACCCCTGACTTAATCGCCCGCCTGCGGACCCTTTAAACCCAATGATTCCGGATAACGCTCGGACCCTCCGTATTACCGCGGCTGCTGGCACGGAGTTAGCCGGTCCTTATTCTTACGGTACCGTCATCTCACCACACGTGGCGATTATTCTTCCCGTATAAAAGCAGTTTACAACCCATAGGGCCGTCTTCCTGCACGCGGCATGGCTGGATCAGGCTTCCGCCCATTGTCCAATATTCCTCACTGCTGCCTCCCGTAGGAGTCTGGTCCGTGTCTCAGTACCAGTGTGGGGGATCCCCCTCTCAGGGCCCCTACTTATCGCTGCCTAGGTGAGCCGTTACCTCACCTACTAACTAATAAGACGCATAGCCATCCCGTACCGCCCGAAGACTTTAAACCATAAGTGATGCCACTTACGATATCTACGGGGTATTAATCCACGTTTCCATGGGCTATCCCCCTGTACAGGGTAGGTTCTATACGCGTTACGCACCCGTGCGCCACTCGTCATCAGAGTGCAAGCACTCTATGTTACCGTCCGACTTGCATGTGTTAGGCCTGCCGCTAGCGTTCATCCTGAGCCAGGATCAAACTCTTCATTGTTGAATTGTCAATATTCTAACTATTGCACCTCTTTGCCTCTCCTTAAATAATAGAAAAAACAAAAATCAACCCGAAGACTTATCCCGTCTCTTTGATCACCTGAATTAAAAGAATTGATTCTTAATGATTTTTTTTGTACACCTTAGCACTAACAGAAATATAAATACCCCCATCAATACTAAAGCTTACGCTATCTGTCACATCATTTCAATGAACCTGTGATTAAACGAATTTCCATTTAATAGAAAACCCTAAATCACCTGAATTCGCCCCAGGTATCCCCCAAAGCGGCTGCAAATATAGAGCGTATTTTTTGCATGGACAACACTGATTTGAAAAAAAAATTTTGAAACCCGACTTTCCAGGCTAATTTAAATTTAGATATCTTACTAATTTCCTGATTATGAGATCTATGAAAAGAAATTCCATACCAGTCCAAAACGGATCACAAAGTCGCGGTAAGGGTAGTTGGGCGCTGAATAAAAATTAAAACCTGTCCAGGCAGAATTAAAGTGTTCTGCTTTAAGGTAGATCCTCATCGTACGGACCTTGGCATTAATGAAGTAATCGAACATAGGATATCCTCCCAATTTCTCATTGTTCTGCACATAGAATT
>CBDBUW010000020.1:0-8322 GCA_965212195.1 Cyclobacteriaceae bacterium
CCAACTTTTCCCCCCGTGCCAAGCACCGCGACAAGATGGCTACCATGCCGCAAGATAGAGAGATAGACATATTGATTGCAACGGACTGCATCTCCGAGGGCCAGAACCTTCAGGATTGCGACCTACTGGTGAACTACGACATTCACTGGAATCCGGTTCGCATTATCCAGCGATTTGGCCGCATTGACCGCATAGGCAGCCAGAACTCCAGCATCCGGCTTATCAACTTCTGGCCCACCCAAGACCTGAACAAGTACATCAACTTGAAGAATCGGGTTGAGGCGCGGATGGCATTGGTCGATTTGGCAGCAACGGCTGATGACAATGTCCTCAAGTCGGAAAATCTGGAAGAACTGATTACTGAGGATTTGCGCTACAGGGACAAGCAGCTTTTGCGGATGAAGGATGAAATTCTGGACCTGGAAGACTTCAATGAATCGGTATCACTGGTTGAGTTCACCCTTGACGACTTTCGCATGGAATTAGCAGCCTACATTGAAGCGAATCGGCAGAAGCTGGAAGAAACTCCCCTTGGCCTGTATGCCGTGGTGCCAACTCGTTCGGAATATGCCACCGTCAAGCCCGGTGTCGTCTTTTGCCTGAAGCAGAAAGAGGGTGCCGCAAGCAATGAGGCAGTCAACCCCTTGCAGCCCTATTTTCTGGTGTACATCCGTGACGATGGCGAGGTTCGCTACAACTTCACAGCACCCAAGCATATTCTGGAAATCTTTCGCAGTCTTTGCCAGGGGCAAGACAAACCGCATCAAAAGCTGTGTGAAGCCTTTGACCAGCAAACAGAGAATGGTACAAGCATGGGGCATTACAACAGTCTGCTGGAAAAGGCAGTGGCAGCGATTCTTGCCCAGTTCAAGCAGAGAAACATGGCTAACTTGTTTTCCGGCAGGGGCGGCAGGCTGGTCAATGCTTCAGATCAGGCAAGTCAGCCTGATGATTTTGAACTTATCACCTGGCTTGTCATAACAGATGGGGTTGCCTCTGATGCTTGATGCCATAGAACACCAGAGCGATGAGCAACGGAAGGAAAATATCCGGCGCAGCCTTGAGGCTTTCGAGTCTCAGACGCTGCTGCGGGATGCCTCCATCAACCTGCTGAATACTCTGGGCTACCGCAGTGACAAGAAGAGTGAAGTCCACGGGTCGTCACCGGATACTTTTCTTGACCTGCTGACCCACCACAATCGTAAAGCTGAGTTCAGTAAGAAGAAGGCTCTGTTTGATGACTGGCTGAAAGCTGACCTACTCTTTCAGATAACCGATGATGAGTTTTCCAACCAGGTGGGCCGCGATACAGTAAAGTTAGGCTATTTGGAATCTTACCTCTTCTTTTCTATTGAACTGAAAAACAGGGATTACCCGAGAGGCCAGCTCACCACCCTGACCCGTCAACTGAACAGGGTCTTTCCCATGCCGGTAATGGTGTTCATCAAGCACAAGGACCTGCTCTCGATTGCCGTCATCAATCGGCGCGTCAGCAAAAGGGACATCAAGAAGGATGTATTGGGCAAGGTGGCCATCATCAAAGACATATCCTTGAGCAATCCCCATCCCGGACATCTGGATATCCTCAATTCATTTGCGCTGCCTAGCTTATTGATCGATGCGGAAATCAACAGCTTTGAAACTCTCCACGAAGAGTGGGAGAAAATCTTCAATGTGGAACTCCTGAACAAGCGGTTCTACAACGAGATTTTCAAATGGTACTTATGGGCAGTGGAAGAAGTGAGTTTCCCCAAGCCCAAAGGGTTGTCAAGTGAAGAAGATCTAGAAGAAGACGAAAAACTGCGCGCCACGGGACTGATACGCCTTTTGACACGATTGATCTTCTGCTGGTTCCTCAAGGAAAAGTCCCTCATTCCCGATAGGCTGTTCAGAAGGGCTTCGGTTGAAAAGCTACTGAAGAGCTTAAAAGACAATGACTCGACCTACTACCAAGCCATCCTGCAAAACCTGTTCTTTGCTACCCTGAACCAGAAAATGAATGTTGGTGGAAAGCAGAACCGGAAGTTCGCAAGGGATGAAGGCTTCCCTAAAAACAAGAATACCTATGGCATTGACAATCTCTACCGCTATGAAGCCATGTTCAAGAGCGAGAAGGAGGCACTTGAGGCGTTTGCAAACATCCCCTTCCTCAATGGTGGCTTGTTTGAGTGCTTGGACTATACAAATGAAAAGGGCAAGAAAATCTATGTGGATGGCTTTTCGAGGTATCAGAAGAAAAGGCCAGTAGTACCCAATTACTTATTCTTCGGGGAAGGTGAGGTGGATGTCGGTGAAGTGACAGGTGAGGCTAGACGCGGCACAGAGAAAGTCAGGGGACTGATTGATATTCTGTCTGACTACAAATTCACCATCACGGAAAATACCCCCATCGACCAGGAGGTGGCCCTTGACCCTGAACTGCTTGGTAAGGTGTTTGAAGATCTGCTGGCCTCTTACAATGAGGAAACCAAGACTACTGCCCGCAAGCAAACCGGCTCTTTCTATACACCCAGGCGCATAGTGGAATACATGGTGGATGAGTCCTTGAAGGCATATCTGGCCGATAAACTGAAAGACACACTCAAGATGAAAGCCGGAGATGTCCGCACCAAGCTGGATGGGTTGTTTTCCTATACTGAGAAAGAGCATCAGTTCACACCGAAGGAAGTCAGTGCTTTGATCAAGGCGATAGACAACTGCAAGATTCTTGACCCAGCCTGCGGCTCCGGTGCCTTCCCGATGGGTGTGCTGTACAGGTTGGTGAATTTGCTGACCAAATTAGACCCTGATAATGCCCGATGGAAGCAGACTCAGCTTGACAAGCTGGATTCCGTCAGTATGAAGAACGAACTGGAAAAGACTTTTTCCAACAACAATGATGACTATGGTCGCAAGCTCTATCTGATAGAGAATTGCCTCTATGGTGTTGATATTCAGCCTATAGCCATTCAGCTTTCAAAGTTGCGCTTCTTCATTTCCCTGATTTGCGACCAGAGGACCAGCAGGAACAAGAAGGACAATTTAGGGATCAAGCCACTTCCAAATCTGGAAACGAAGTTTGTCGCTGCTGATGCGCTGATTGGCATAAACCAGGATGCCCAGATCGAATTGTTTAAGAGTTCAGAAGTGACTGAAATTGAGAAAGCACTTCAGAAAGTGCGCCATGATTATTTTGCAGTGGAGACCCGGCAAAAAAAGCTGGCACTCCAAAAGAAGGACAGGGATCTACGCCAGGAACTGGCACAAGAACTGGTGCAAGCAGCACCTGAGGTTGGCAAGGCCACAAGCAAGAGGATGGCTGACTGGGATCCCTACAATCCTCATTTTTCGGCAGATTTCTTTCACCCGCTCTGGATGTTTGATCAGTCAGTGCTGGATGGGTTTGACATAGTGATAGGCAACCCGCCGTACAGACGAATTCAGAAGTACACCAAAGATGAAAAAAACCGCTGGGTTGAACAGAACTATCAGACCTACGCCGCAACTGCGGATATATACTGTTTGTTTTATGAGAAGGGGGTGGATTTGCTGAGAGATGGGGGATACCTTTGCTATATAACATCGAATAAATGGATGCGGGCCATCTACGGAGAAAAGCTGAGAAAATACTTTTCCAACAATTGTGCAGTCCACGAAGTGCTGGATTTGGGAGGCATACAAATTTTTAACGCAGCTATCAATGATACGAATATCATCGTGCTGGAAAAAGCTGCAAAATCAAGGCATACGAGATCAATACATGTTTCTAAGGACTACGATGTGAGTTCTGACCTTGCAGAGTTTGTAGGAAAAAATGCTTCAAAGATTCTGATACCGTCAGATGCATCTAAATCTTGGGTGATATTGCCCAAAGAACGCCAGGAGGTCAAAGAAAAAATTGAAGAGCAAGGTGAAGCCCTGGAAAATTGGGATATAAACATTAACTACGGTATAAAAACTGGTCTCAACGATGCGTTCTACATTACCAAGGTACAACGGGACGCAATGGTAGCAGATTATCCTGAATGTGAGGAACTTCTTGTTCCTCTGTTGCGAGGTCGTTTCGTAAAGCGGTATGGAAATAGTTGGGATGAAACTTGGATGATCAACACACATAATGGTATAAAGCATAGAAATATACCTGAGATTGATGCATCAGATTACCCTCCTATATGGAAGCACCTATCAGAATTTAGGAAGCGCTTAGAGGGTAGGCAGGATAAGGGCGACCAATGGTTCAATCTGCGTAACTGCACTTATCTCGAGGAATTTAATAAGCCTAAGATCATTTACCCAAACATGACGAAATATCTTCCATTTTACTACGATATTGATGATAAATATTTTGCGAATCAAAAAGCGTACATTATCACTGGAAAAGTTGATAGTTTGCCGTATCTGACAGCTTTTTTTAATTCATCTTTGTTTAGGTATTGCTTCAAAGATGATTTTCCCGCTTTGGGGGAGGACAGACGAGAATTAGGTAAGATTTATTTCGAGAAAATTTCTGTAAAAAAGCCAAGTGAGGATCAAAGACAACTATTTTTAAAACTTGTCTACATGATACAAACAGGGGTAAAATCTGAAAAGCAGGAAGCAAGAGGGGCGAGATATTTCCTAGATGGGGTTATAGATGCCTGCGTGATGGAATGTTATTTCTACGAATACATGTCAGAACGGAAACTGCTGTTTCAAGACGATACCTTGAAGTTACTGGAAGATTTTAATCCGCAGAAGGCAAAAGAGTCGGATGCAATGAGTTCCCTGATAGAGTTCTACAAAACTGCGAACGAGCCAAAGCACCCAATCAGGAATCGTCTTATGCGAATATCAACGGACAGTCCTGACTATCTAAACCCTATAAGGAAGCGTGATTGGACATGAAAACCTACATTCAACATATAGAAATTTGTAATTTCAAGGCATTCAAGGATTTTTCTTTGGACCTTGAAGGCCGACATCTGCTTATGTATGGAGAAAATGGTTCTGGTAAGTCTTCTCTATATTGGGCGTTGTACACATTTTTGCAAAGTGCTGGTAAGGAGCCAAAAGGTTACATTAAAAAGTATTTTTCATCGGACAGTATAAATAACCTACTGAACATACATCGGAATTCTAAGTCCAAAGTAGGAAAAATAGAATTGATCCTAAACAATGCTAGCGGGGGAAAAGGCACACATTATAGGATAAGTGCAAAACATCATGGTACATACCAGAAACAGAAGATATTACAGGGTGATCTCGCTAGCGATTTTATCAACTATCGTTTCTTTTTTGGGTTCTCGGATTTTCGGTTTTCTGGAGAATTTGATATCTGGCCATTATTCGAGAAAGAAATCCTACCGTTTTGTAAGTCCACAAGCAATGATATTCCAATGGAAATATGGAATTCTATAAAAGATGGAAACCCCAACCCTTCAAATGCCAGAGGTAAAGGTGGTGTCAGAGCCTACGATCGTTATTGTAAAAAAGTAGAAGAATTCTCAGATATGCTGTCTGGTATAGTTGAGTCAATTAATGATATGGCACAGTCATTCTATGACGATCATTTTTCACATGATGATGAGTTTAAGTTGAAGCTAAAACTTGAATTAGTACAAATACCTAAAGCAAGTGGTACAAGTCAATCGGATTTTAATTTTGAAAAGCCAATTATTAGGTTAGCAATCCAAGTGGGTGAAACATCTATCAGTCAACCACAGATATATCTCAATGAAGCTAAGTTAACCCAAATTGCCTTATCGGTGCGTCTCGCGGCTTCATTGGTCAACTTGCGTGAATCTGATTTAAAGCTGCTGGTATTGGATGACTTGCTTGTAAGCTTAGACATGAGCAATCGAATGAAGGTAGTAGAAATACTCTTGTCGGAACAATTTGCTGATTACCAGAAAATTATTTTGACCCATGACCTTGGGTTTTTCCGAGAGTTCCAGCGCATTATTGCTAGCGATCATACAGATTGGTGTTTTATGACACTCTCAGGGAATGCAAAAGATGGAATTATTGCGAAGAATGACAAGATGCCTATAGAGAAGGCAGAAGAATATCTTAGTGGACATAATTTGGAAGAGGCGGCTGCTAATCTAAGAAAGGCGGCTGAAAGTTCTGTAGAGAGACTCAATGAAATTATGCAAGGGAAAGAAGATCTTCCCGGGAAATTTCATACACTAATGGATAATATTCGAAAGGCTCGCAACAACCTACAGAATAAAATTCCTCTGTCCGTTTTTGAGCGCGTACTTAAGAAAGTGCCAGAAGAACACCGGGAGAAAATAGTTCGTCTGAACGATGATGATATAGAGTTTGATAAAGATCTTGACCAAGAAATCAAGGGTATACTCAAGGGTCAGCGCAGGAAGCTGTCTAATTTCATGAGTAGTTCTGGCTGGAAATACCTAAAAACTATTCAAGTTATTGACCAAATCATGGATATGAATAATCGTATTTTAAATCCAGCTTCCCATTGGGGTGAGCCAGAGCTATACGAGGAAGAAATTAACAAAGCAGTTGAACTCATCAAGCAGCTTGATCAACATGTAACTCTTCTACAGAAGGATGAGCAAGGTTGAATTACTGAAAAGGGGCATTTAATTATGGACACACGAAGCAAAGAGCATGATGATGCAAAAGAATATATCGCTAATATCCAAGGCGATATAAGGGATTTTTTGCATGAAAGGAATAGTCTTGGAAAGAATAGACAAGGTGAGTTCACAGACAATTTTTTTTATAGAGGATCTACAAGGGAGTATTCAAAGAAGAATGAAGAAAAAGCTGATGGTATTAGCTCTACGATTTACAGAAATTTTGGTAGTATTTCAAGGGGGCTAAGATCATTTAATCCAATGTTTGAAGAAGAGTTAATTGTAGAGAGAGCGAGAGGTCTTTTTAAGCCGGGTACTGAAAATATTGAGATACTGACAGAATTGCGCCATTTTGGTGCTGACACAGCATTGATTGATTTTACCCAAGACTTACATGTAGCATTATTTTTTGCTTGTAACGGTAATTTGTCTGAACAAGGTGAAATTATTGTATGCATGGAGAGTGATTTTCGTAAAGTGGAAAAAATTGAATATGGAGATAGCGCTCTAACTGTTCCTTTTCATATCAAGCCAGCAGTTGCCGATGGAAGTCGGATTAGAACGCTTGCTCAAAGTAGTGTATTTCTGTGTGATCCTCGTACAGGATATATTGATAAGAATTTATGCAAAGTAATTCCTATAGATGGTTCCATAAAGGAAGCTATGCTTGACTATCTTAGCTATTGGCACAATATCAACTCGAATACCATTTACAACGATTTGCCTGGATTCATCACAAATGAAAGAAACCAGAAAAGATCTATTAAATTCCGTAATAAAGGAGCAAGAAAAATGTTGGAGGACAAGTTTGATGATGCAATAGGGTATATTACAAAATCTATAGAAAAGAAACCTGATGATTATTATAGTTATCAACTCAGAGGAATGGCATATTACAAACAAGGTAAATACGAAGATTCTATTAAAGACTATTACAGAGTAGTACGCCTTGCTCCAGATTCTATATTTGGATATCGCTGGCTAGGAATACTCCATAAGGAGATAGGAAATTATAGAAGTGCAGTAAGTTGGTATAGTGAGGCAATTCGTCTTAATGTACCGGACGATTCAGAATCGTATCGTTTACGAGGAAAGGCAAAAAGAAAGGCGGGTGACATGGTAGGAGCTGTCAAAGATGAAGAACAGGCCAATAATATCGATTCTGCATATGTTGCAGAATACTACGAACGCGGAATGGAAAAAGGCGAACGAGGTGAACACATGGAAGCTATTTGGGAATTTGATAAAGCTATTGAGCGCATGCAAAGTCATTCTTCAAGTCATTACGGAAAAGGTCTTGCACATATAGTTCTTGGAAAATATCAAGAAGCTAAGATAGATTTTGATTTTGTCATACAGTACAGGCCTATGGATGCAGGTGCCTATTACAATAGGGCTATTGTACGAAACCATTTAGGTGACTATTTTGATGCTATTGATGACTATGACAAAGCTATTGAATTAAATCCAAATATATCTTCCTACTACAACAATCGTGGTATTGTGAAAGCAGCTTTAGATCGACATCTAGAGGCAATAGCTGATTATGACAAAGCCATAGAAATGGAACCGAAGAATATTTTAGCCTACAAAAATAGAGCATTCTCTTACCGTGCTATTGGAAAATTGAAGGAAGCTGAAGAGGATGAACGGACAGCTAAAATTCTGCAAGATGATATGGGCGATATTTCGTTAATTTCCTCATACCAGGATATAATCAATTCAGTAGATGTAAACTCATTTAAGGAGTCTCTAGACA
>CBDBUW010000021.1:0-147500 GCA_965212195.1 Cyclobacteriaceae bacterium
ACCTCCAGTCATGATAACAGCAAACACCAATACGGCGTGAATCATCCATCTTTCAATTCTCCAGGCTTTGAGGGATTTTATTAGATAATTGACGATAAGGATCTCCCAGTGTCTCGGCCAATCCGCCGCATCCACATACCCAGGAGCAATACCATCGTTTACCGAAGAAGTAGACCAATTACCGGTACCGCCACCAAAATTAATACTATACCCCAAACCAACATGGAAGATACCCAGTGATCCGCTGTCAATTAAGGTTTTGCAACTCATTATCGAAGAAGAAGTCATAGTCCAATGGCCATATATTCTTAAAGTCGAAATAGGGCTGGTTTAATCGCAGTAAAAATTCAGGGATCAGGAAGGCAAATGCGGTTTGAAAGAACATCACGGAAGCGGTACGGATCATCTGATATTTACTATGGCGGTATTTGATGATCATGCGAATCCCCATAACCAATATGCACAGGGTGTAAATAAATCCATAAAGAAAAAAACGCCCGGCGTCACTGCCCTTTCAGTATTTGACTTATAGGATCCACCATAATGATCCAGTTAGTCATATATTCCGGGAAGTAATAGAGTAAAACATAAAAGACAATCAGAAAAGTCCCTGTTAGAATACCCAGCCACCCCTTATTTTTCATAGCGGAAAAGAAAATGTTATTGTTTTTTATCCCGGGAGGTCCGTCTACTTTCCTCTTAGGAAGGATGTACATCATAGCCCCGATGATACACAGTCCGTAGGTCAATCCTAAGAAAAGCCAGGGATTACCACTAACCGGGCCGTTGCTGGCGTCTTTGGCAAGCTGGAATTTTATGTCTTTAATACGGTACCGATCAAATCCCTTCTGATTTATGATGCCGTATTGGCGGATATTTTCCGCCACATTTTCCAAATCCTGAACAAGCGTTTGTTGATCCTCATATTGTCGTTGATCCAACCAACTGCCATAATCTTGGAAACTTTTTAATTTAAAACTTGCGGCCTCAGAGCCAGTGCCAATCACCTGTTTCTTACATTAGACAACGAGAACGTACCTCCCTGCTCCATTGCCCTGTGGGCGATGTCTTGCAGCTCATCTGAGGTGATCGAATAGGTATTCAGCAGCTCCCCGTTAATTTGCTCAAACAGGCTACTAAGTTGGCTGATCAGGGTGTTACTGGTGGCAAATTTCTGATCCAGAATATCGCTGCCATACTCCTGGATCAAGGCATTTTCTGCCTCGGTTGTTGAATTGCCCAGTATCTCGTCTGTAATCCGGTAGTCGGCTGTGTAGAAGGACCCGATGAATATAGCAAAGCCCGCCAGAAACATCACTAGTCCTACAGATTGAATGACTTTCATGTGTTGATCTTTAGCTAAATAGTGAGGCCAGAATTCCTTTCTTCTTAATAGGGACCGCCATATCCGGGAAAGTATGGTTAAAGCTGGTCACAATGTCGTGCTCATAACGGGTAAATAACTCCGGGTCGAAATTGGCTTTGGCCAGGTGCTTCATTACATAAGGCAATTCTCTTTTTTCCCTTAACCACTGGTCGAGGACCTGATGCCGAAGCCGGATCCCAAAACTGTTCACACCCAATAGGGTCTTGCTTTGATGGTCAAATACAAACTTTATACATTTTTTACCGTCGGAATGTTCCCAATAAAATTGATTTTCATTATCCCGCAACTGATTCCACACGTGACCGTAAGTTTGGTATTCGATGTCGAAGAATTTTGCAGAGTTGAACCAAATCCCCGGAACGTACGCGGTTTTGCTAGTGCTGATGGTCCTGGCTACGGTTTCTCCCTGCATACGCCCGGTGTACCATACCTGTTCGATAGGCCTTCTATTGGCCAAAGGCACCCTGAATTCCGCACAGTCACCCACTGCATATATATCGGGTATATTCGTTTCCAGATATTCGTTAACCAATATACCCCGATTGGTTTCAATTGAGGAGTCCTTAACAAAATCTATATTGGGACTAACCCCAACAGTTAATCCTACGAACTGGCAGGGGATCTCTTGGTTATCGTTGGTAACCACCGCTCGCACTCTGCCATCTTCACCAGGCAATATCTCTTTAAGTTCTGTTTGCTTTCTGAGGTCGATATGATGTTCTTCTATGTGCCTTCCTATCAGGGAAGCCTCTTCCTGGGGAAGCACAATGTCCCAGAACTCCTTTTCACGGATAAGGAAGGTAACTCCGATTCCCCTGCTGAGCAGCATTTCTGCCATTTCCACCCCGATCAAACCGCCGCCGATGATCACCGCCCGATTTATGTCCTTGGTGTTCTTTTCCATCAGCTCCAAATCCTGGTAGCTGTACAATCCCTGAACGCCAGGCAGGTCCTGACCGGGCCAACCGAATTTATTGGACCGGGATCCCGTGGCTAGCACCAGTACATCATAGGCCATGGTCTGCCCATCTTGAAAAAGTAAGGACTTTTGTGTGACTTGAATTTCTTTTACCCAATTGCGTACCAGTTTGATGTTGTTTTTCTGCCAAAACCAGTCTTCATAGGGTTTGGTGTGACGATATTCCATATGTCCCATATAGATATACATCAGAGCCGTCCTGGAAAAAAAGTGGTCCGTTTCACCACTGATTACAGTGATTTCGTCATTCCCCAGTTTACGCAGGTGACGGGCTGCGGAAATGCCGGAAATGCCGTTGCCGATAATGGCGATTTTTCTCATAGGTGATGTCGATAAGTCGATCCTTTAACCAAAATTTTTTTCTTTTAGTTACATAAATTTCTACCAAGTGTCAATTTGGAGACAATTAATACTGGGGTTAGACATGCTGACAGGTTTCACAGGCGTAGGTGCCTCGTCCGGCTACCACCGTTTTCTCGATATTATTGCCACATTGAGGACAGGTTATGGTGGTTTTCCGGCCGTATTTGGTGATGTAATGTGGCGGAAGATCTTCCCGGACAGATTGCGTATCTATGGCCGTTTGAATTATGCCCTGCATATGGCCGTAAATGCTGTCAATCTGCTCATCGTCTAGGGACTGACTGGATACGGTAGGGTGGATCCGGCTTTGAAACAGGATCTCATCCGCGATCCAATTCCCCACACCGGCGGCAGTACTTTGATCCAGCAGCACAGCTTTGACATTCTTCTTGCGCCTTAGCACATTGCTTTTAAAAGAGGCCAGCTCTATTTGCATAGCATCGCCGGCTAAGCCCTTTTCCTTAGTGTAGGTATCGATACTTTCTACCAGGCCTATCCTACCGAACATACGCTTGCTTATATATCCCAGATGGTAGTCGCTCTCAAAGTCGAAAACCACTCGTGCATATTTAGGAATTTCCAAGGAGTGATGGTAGTATTCTAGGTACCCGGTCATGCCAAAGTGCATAATTAAGGTTTTACCGCCAGAAGTGTGTACAAATAAATTTTTGCCCCATCTTTGAGTGGATTCAAAGGAATGACCTTGAATCTCCTCAACAATGGAAGGGGTTTGCACTACTTTTGGATGAAGAACTTGTACTTTGCTGATCTTTTGCCCCAGTGCTGTCTCATCAAAGTATCTTCTGAATATCTCTACCTCAGGAAGCTCCGGCATATGTTATTTGTTGTCTAAGTAACGGCCCAGTTCCGCTATTACTTGTTCAATGGAACTACAAGCTAATGAATTCTCCTCAAGTTCTACTGTCCACTGGATAATATGCTGTTCCTCTGTCACCATCACTTTTGCCAATCCAGGTTTTTGTACGGGTTGATAGCCTGCTCGAATCATACCGCGACGAGTCCACTCCAATGCCCTCCCACTACCTGAGATCTGGATCTGGGGTCCACTGCCATTTTCGTGACTCTCCTGGTGATGCTGAAACTTGTAATCCCCTTGATCAAATGTGTCATTAATTTGCCCGGTAAGCACCAAGTCTTCCGGACATCCTACCGCCACGGTACCATCACGGGTAATCAGCCAAAGCTTGTCTGCGAATTGCAGGCTGAGGTCTATTTCATGAGTGGCCATCAGCAGGACTTTATTAAAGTTACGGGTAGTGATACGCAGCAGATTCATGACCTCCCACTTGTTCCCAACATCCAAATGAATAAGGGGCTCATCCAATAGCATTACACTCCCATCCTGCGCCAAAGCCCGGGCGATCAGCGCTTTTTGTCGTTGACCATCGCTCAATTCCTGTACCGGCCTCATAGAAAGATCCTGTAGTCCGGTGGCATTTAAGGCCTGCTCCACAGCTTCCTTATCGGCATGTTGTAACTGGCCCCTCCAACTAGTATGAGGATAGCGTCCCATCGCCACCAATTCAACCACCCTTAGATAACCCAGGTCCAGGTGTTCAGTCAATACCAAACTGATCAATCGAGCCTTTTCCCTGGCACCTAGTTGGAATACAGACTGGGAATCTACTGATATTGATCCCTGCAGTGGAGGAAGCAAAGTAGCCAAAGTACGCAATAAGGTGGACTTACCGGACCCGTTAGGGCCCATTAGACAAACAAGCTCACCACTGTTGGCTGTAAGCCCTAACCCACTGAGCAGCGCATGGTCATAGCCAATGGTGAGGTTGTCGGTAATGAGTCTGGCTGCTGTCATTTGGCAAATGATTTTCCAAGCTGTCTGTTTCTAATTAAGATTGCGATTACCGCTGGAGCCCCAACCAATGAAGTGATAGCATTTATGGGCAGAGTCTGGGGGGTTCCCGGTACCTGGGCTATGGTATCACAAAGTACCATTATTATAGCACCCAGTACCACAGAAGCGGGCACTAACTTCCTATGATCTGATGTCTTAAACAAGATACGGGCCAAATGAGGGATGGCGATACCAATAAAGGCCAGGGGGCCGCAGAAAGCAGTGATGCCACCTGCCAGCAGTGCCGTGCTTAATATGATCAGCAGACGGGTAGCGCGCAACGATACCCCCATGCTCCGGGCGTAGGTTTCTCCTAGCAGCAGACTGTTTAATGGCTTTACCATCAACCAACTCAAAAAGCTACCCATGACCACAATAGCCGCAAGCCACCAAAGTTCCGCCCCGTGAACGCCTCCTAGACTCCCGAAGGTCCAAATAAGATAAGACTGAATTTGTTCCGCCTGACTAAAATATTGCAGTACACTTACCAAGGCTCCGGAAAGGCTGCCCAGCATCAGGCCAATGATCAAGAGTGTCATACTGTCTCCAATGTAAAATGAAGCCGTGAGCACGACCAGCAAAATGAAACCGGAGCCGGCTACAGCTGCCAACACCGTGGCACCCGAACCCCAGGCATTGGCCATCCAGGTAATACCCAGGATTTGGGTAGCCATAATCAGCAAGGCTACTCCCAAACTTGCCCCCGAACTAATCCCTAAAACGAAGGGCCCCGCTAGGGGATTCCGAAACAGGGTTTGCATAAGTAGACCACTAATGGCCAAGCCAGCGCCTGCCAGTACTGCCGTTACGGTCTTGGGCAACCTGAACTCCCATATGATAGTATTCCAACCGGGATGGCTGGAAGATTTTCCCAAAATAATATCGATCACCTCGGTCCAGGGAATAACTACACTGCCTAGCCCCACATTGATCAGCATTAATAAAACCAACAGGGGGATCAGGGCCATCCACAAGATCTTCGAATTTTTCATGGATCAAGCCTTTCAAAGAAATACAAGTGGTAATCCGGTAACAGCTGTGGATGTAGGATTTTAATGAAGTCTTGAAGTACAATGTCGGGACGCGCTCCACCAAGCTCAAGGTATTCGAAACCTCCGCTAGCACCCCTACGGCCATGATAATTGTACACCAGGTTTTCCTGAAACGCCTGAAAATTGGCGTACCGAGGATCTGCGGCTTCCAGTTCTCCAAGGGAGGTGAAACCCCCAACTCCCAACCAGAAGTCGGTATTGCTATTTTCTTCAATTACAGCTTCGAAACTCAGTTCCAGGCTTCCCGTTTGCCGGTTTCCCTGCCATACATATTCCCCTCCAGCATCCTGGATGAATTTTGAAACAAAGCTGTTGCCCGCAGGTGCAAACCAGCTGTCGCCGTACAGGGATCCGCTAAAAACCCGGGGCCTGTTTTTCAATGATCGTACAGTATCGGCAAGGTTGAGGTAGGCGGTTTCAATGATTTTAAAAATGGAATCCGCATGGTCATATTTATCCAAAAGCAACCCGGTAAATTTTATCCATTCGGCCCTGCCTAAAGGAGTTTCTTCCAAAAAATCAGCATTAATTACCGTGGGGATGCCAGTTAATTGCAGGGCTTCAAGTTCTGAGTCGTCAGGACCTGACTGATAGGTCATGATCAACTGTGGACTAAGTTCGATCAATGCCTCATAATTTAATCCATTGGCGGCACCTACTTCTTTGATCGTTCCTCGATCTATCCGTTCATTCATCTTTGAGGATGTAATATATTGGGTTTGAGGAAATCCGCTGAGGTAATGGGAAACGCCCATCATATCCAAAGCCGGTATATGACTGGTGGAGGTAACCACCAGATTGGTAACGGGAATACTTATCACCTGGTCCATGCTCAAACTATCCGGTAGGGTTTTACCCTTGGGAATAAGGGCATAGGTATATGATCTTAGGGCTCCAGCCCAAGGTCGGGTAACTTTTAGTAGAGTGATGCCCTGAGTGGTTTCCCATTGAAAGCCACGGGCATATTGTGGTTGTTGAGAATTGTTATTATGATAGTCGCTGGGATCTGATTCCTGTGGCCGGCAAGTAACTAGTACGCCGAGAAAGACCAAAAACAATCCCAAATAGGAAATCTTAATGTACCTGGAGCCGTCCATGAGGCAATATTAACAAATAATATCGCTATAGTGGGATAAAAAAGCTGCTAGCATGCAACCTGAGGGAGCTTGTAGCAGTCTATAAATATGAAACATTATTACAACTATGAAAAAAACAATCAACCTTGGGGGATGGGGCATGATGGTACTCATTATTTTGTTCGGCATCAATACCGCTCAGGCCGATCCCATTGTAAAAAAGACCCGTTCCGTTGAAAAATTCACGGGCATTAAAGTGGGTGGAGCATTTAATGTAATTCTAAAACAAGGCAATAGCTATAAGTTGGTAGTAGAGGCTGAGGAAGATCTTCACGATGATATTCGCACCAGGGTAAAGGGAGATGTGTTGCATATCGACCTTGATTGGGACTGGAGCTGGAAAGATCATGAAAAGATCACCATTTATATAGATTTTGTGGATTTAGACTATTTGAATGTTAGCGGCGCTGCCGATGTCACTACAGAATCGTCTATTAAGACCGGCGAAATGGAGCTCGAAGTTAGTGGAGCAGCAGATCTAGATCTGGAACTGTTTGCTCGCAGTCTGGATGTAGAGGTAAGCGGTGCAGGCGATCTGAAGCTTTCGGGAACAACTGAGCAGCAACAAGTTCGCTTGTCGGGAGCTGGTGATTACAAAGCAGCGGATTTGAAAAGTAAAGTTACTAATGCCAAAGCCTCCGGAGCCGGAACGGTCATTGTATATGCCTCTGAAGAGATTGAAGCTTATGCCAGCGGTGCAGGCAGCGTTCGATTCTACGGCGACCCTCCCAAACAAAAAACCAGTTCATCAGGAGCCGGTAGTGTACGCAAGCGATAAAAATATTGGTTTGATAATGCTAGGGGCGCCAAAGGCGCCCTTTTTTTTATTTGAAAAGATCCTTAAGTAGCTCCTGTGCAGCCTTCGCCGGCAGCAATGAACCTTCCATTACCTGTTGTTTCAACTGTTCCATTTTAGTGAACATACGGGGATCGCTGGAAATGCTTTGATCCAGTTCTCTTCTTACACATTCCTGCATCCAGGATATTCTTTGTATGGCGCGTTTTGAGGAGAGCAGACCCTGTTCAGTCATCCAACTGTGGTGTTTCTCCACCGTCTGCCATAGTTCTTCTATGCCCGTACCATTCAACGCCGAACAAGTTAGCACCGGTGGCATCCATTCGCTCCCAGATGAAAGCAGTAAATGAAGGGCCCCTTGAAAAGTAGCTTGCGCTTCCCTGGCCGCTTTTTGATTGGAACCATCGGCTTTGGTAATCACCACCGCATCCGCCATTTCCATGATCCCCTTTTTGATGCCCTGCAGTTCGTCTCCGGCCCCGGCCAACATTAACAATAAAAAGAAATCGACCATGTTGTGTACCAAGGTTTCCGACTGGCCCACGCCAATGGTCTCTACCAGTACAATATCATATCCGGCGGCTTCACATAAAAGCAAGGCCTCCCGGGTGTTGTGAGCTACCCCACCCAAACTGCTACCGGCGGCACTGGGTCGGATAAAGGCTTGAGGGCTATTGCTTAAACCCGGCATACGGGTTTTGTCTCCCAGTATACTTCCCTTGGACCTTTGACTGCTGGGATCGACTGCCAAAACCGCCACTTTACAACCCCTGGCGATAAGATACTCTCCCAATGCTTCGATAAAAGTACTTTTCCCCACTCCCGGAACCCCGGTAATCCCTATTCTTTTAGCCGAGCCTGTTTGAGGGAGAATGCCTTCCAAAACCTCCATAGAGAGTTCTTTATCGGCATCTAACTGGCTTTCAATCAGGGTTATTGCCCTGCTTAATACTACTTTATCACCTTTCAATACCCCGTCAATATAGTCTTGGGCAGAAAGTCTATTTCTCTTCAAATATTGCATCGGTCAGATGAAGTAAGAAAAAAATTTTTAAATAAACCCCGGTAGCAGGTAATTTATAGATAATTGACTGAGGTGGACTATGTTCAAGAATATTAAAAAGGTTACTGATCGAAAGTTGTGGATCGATTCCATTCTGGGAACAGCATTCATATTTTCCCTAATTATCTTCGGTAGCCGTATTTTCAGTGCTTTCGAGGTCTTAAATCCTATTGGTGAGGCTATTAGTGATATGGATATCACCGATATCGTATTCTCAAAGCTCAGAAAAGACCCTGATGCCCTTACCAATAAAGAAATAGTCATAGTCAACATCGGCAGTTTAAACCGCGAGGGTATTGCCAGGCAGATCGAGACTATTAACGAATACCATCCTAAAGTGATTGGAATCGATGCTTTTTTTCGTGAGCCTCAAGACCAATACCAAGACAGTGTGTTCGCCGCCGCCCTATGGCAAACCGACAAATTGGTATTAGTAACCAAATTAAACCAATATAACTCGCAGACCGGTCTTTTCGATACCCTGGAGACCTCTAATCCTATGTTTCTGCAAAATGCCCATTTGGGATTTGCCAATTTAATAACTCCCGCCAGGAATCAAGATAATTTTAAAGTCTGCCGCTCCTTTACGCCAATAGAGCATACCTCGAAGGGAGAGCAGCAGCTTTTTGCCCTTAAATTGGCTGAATTATACTCCCCGGAGACTGCGCAGCGGTTTTTGGAGCGGGGCAACGAGGTCGAGCTTATTAACTATGGAGGCAATGTGATCTCCACCAACAGCAAGAATAGCGAATTCACCAATAAATTTACGGTATTGGACTGGATGGACATTTTTGAGGAGAACTTCACTCCCGACCTTTTTGAGGATAAAGTAGTGATATTAGGTTATTTGGGAGAGGACCTTTGGGATAATTCCTGGGAAGATAAACTTTATACACCCTTAAATATGGAATACGCCGGGCGTACGAATCCGGACATGTATGGAGTGGTGATACATGCCAATATTTTGGCAATGATACTTAGTGGCAATTACATTGAATCCATGAGTAATCGTGCGGGTGTTATTGCGGGAATACTGCTTTGTTTTTTCAATGTCCTAACATTCTCCCTGATTTACAGGCTATTACCTAGGTGGTACGATGGCCTTACTAAATCAATTCAGCTGCTGGAAGCACTAATATTACTGCTGGTTACCGTGTTGGTATTCCACTTTTTCAGCTATAAACTCAATTTAACACTAGGTATCATTGCGGTACTATTTGCCGGAGATTCTCTGGAAGTGTACTATGGTGTACTTAAAAACTTGTTTTCCAAGGAACAAAGGAGGTTACTTTTTCAGCCTTTGGAGGATTAACAGGTGTAATGCGAAATTTAACTTATCATATAAAGAATATAATGAAACTAATATTAACGGTACTTTCTTTCGCTGTTTTGTTGGTGTCGAATCCCATACAGGCCCAAGACTATATTTTTAAAGTATTGGCTAATAAGGGGGGCAATTCCGTAAAAGTAGCGAATGAAACTTCAAGTTGGGAACCTGTACGAACAGGAGCTACACTTAACAGTAACGACGAAATCCGAATATCCGAGAATTCATATATCGGACTAGTTCATGCCAGTGGTAAAACTATTGAGTTGAAAGACGAGGGTAGTTATTACGTAAAAGAATTGGCGGCTAGATTAGGAAGCAGTCGATCCAGTGTGGCCAGTAAATATGCCAACTTCGTGATCAATAAAATGACTTCCGATGATGACGAAGATATTAACCGCAACCACCGTAAGTATTTGACGGTAACAGGAGCGGTAGAACGCAGTGTGTTCGAAGCGCCGATCACTCTTAAGATGCCCAGTTCTGTTGAGGTATTGAATAAAGAGGCTATGATCCGCTGGGATAAGATTGAGGATGCCAAAACCTATGTGTTCACAGTAAAAAATATGTACGATGAGCTTATTCTTACCAAAGAGACTAAGGACCCGCACGTACTACTGGAACTCACTAAAATGCCTTTCACCGGCGAAGAGCTGATCATCGTCAGTGTACGGGTAAAAGGAAATGAGAAGATGTATTCCGGAAATTATGGGATTAAGAGATTATCAGGAGTCGATGCCGATCCTATTGTTAAGGAATTGGAGCAACTGAATACTTCACTCAAAGAAGAGTCTTCTTTAAATAAATTGATATTGGCCACTTTCTACGAAGAGAATAACCTGCTGATTGATGCCATGATGAACTATGAGCTGGCAGTTAAACTCTCTCCGGATGTGGAACAATTCAAGATCGCATATGATATGTTTAATAAAAGAAATGGTTTGGAATAGAGCCACTTAAGGGATATAACAGGTTAAACTATCTATATTATCAAAGGCTACCTACAACTAGGTAGCCTTTGTTTTTGTAAAAATATTACAACTATACCTTGTTATAGTACTAAATAAATAGTACATTTAATGCTATCTTAAGGTGCAGGCAGGTGTGTGAGGCTTAAAGACCTTATGAAAAACACAAAATTGAACCGAGCGCTGTACCTGGCCCTGGCCCTGTGTCTATTTACAGACTTCCACTCTTGGGCCCAGATCGAAATCGATACTTCGTATACTGCTGAAAAATTAGTTAAGCAAATTCTTGTGGGAAATGGTGTACTAGTAGGCCCAGTCTCGTACCGGGGCCCTAAGCATGCCATTGCTTACTTCCAGGATCCCACTTTTAATGTGCACCTGGAGGAAGGTATTGTGTTAACTTCCGGGAATGCCTTTTTTGTACAGGGACCAAATCGTGTTCCCGACAGGGGATGGGCCAGTGGTACTCACGGCGACAGCGACCTGGATGGCATTACCACCGGAGAAACGCATGATGCAGCCATCCTGGAATTTGACTTCGTAACTAGTTCGGAGTACTTGTCTTTTAATTATGTGTTTGGCTCCGAAGAATATTTGGAATATGTGGGATCCAAATACAATGATGTATTCGGTTTCTTCATCGACGGACCAGGATTGAATCACCTGAATCTGGCGGTGTTGCCGGAAACAGGTACACCAATTACGGTCAACAATATTAACCACAAAAAGAATCGAAAGTTCTACCACGACAACAGCTTTCAAAACACCAGTCATCCTTTTATTTGGGATAATCGAAGAAAAAAGCCCGTCCGAAACAAACGTTACGGAAAAACCGCTAAAGAACCTCCCTATCAAGTTCAATATGATGGTTTTACCCGGGTCTTAGAAGCCCGTTGCCGGGTGGTGCCCAATGAGGTTTACCACATAAAGATCGCCATCGCAGATGTTTCGGATTACATTTTGGATAGTGGAGTATTTCTGGAAGGAGGCTCTTTTAGAAGCTTTGGGGAGGAACTAGTGGTTATGAAGAATCCATTCGAGCCACTACAGAATAATTTGAAAATTCCCAGAAAGAAGCATTTGCCTCACTTGATCCGGCCCAAGAAAATTCGCTTGGCTGACATGTCGCTACCTCAGGCCCCTAAGGTATTGGGCTATGTGAACCGGGAGCTATTCAATATAGAATTTGAATTCGACTCTTACGACATACCCCAAACCTACAATACCAGACTGCGGCAACTATTGGGTATGGTAGAAGACCATCCACATGCGGCCATCAAGATAATTGGACATACCGATAATGTGGGATCGGAGGCTTATAATATTAAATTATCCGCAATGCGATCAAAGGCTGTAGCTAATTTCCTGCAAGACCAGGGCGTGGAGAATTCGCGTATACAAACCATGTATTTTGGGGAAACTCAGCCTATCTACGCTAACAACACGGAATTGGGCCGGACCCGTAACCGGCGGGTGGAATTTGTGGTGGATTTTGTTCCGGTTTTCAACACCTCTACTCGCAAAAGTCGTCCGCAAATAGTGGAGAATTAACCTTAGGCATTCTGCAATAGCTTTTCAAGTATATCGATGGCCGCCTTGGAGATCACTGTTCCCGGCCCGAACACCGCCACTACCCCTTGATCATAGAGGAAGGAGTAATCTTGCGGAGGAATAACCCCTCCCGCTACCACCAGGATATCTGCTCTGCCTAATTGACCAAGATCTTGGATGAGCTCCGGGATCAGGGTTTTATGACCGCCCGCAAGGCTACTGACCCCAATTAAGTGTACATCATTTTCCGTTGCTTGCTGAGCTACTTCCTGAGGTGTTTGGAAGAGTGGTCCGATATCAACATCAAAGCCCAGGTCAGCAAAACTGGTTGCAATTACCTTAGCACCTCGGTCGTGACCATCCTGACCCATTTTGGCGATCATGATCCTGGGTCGTCGTCCTTCGGTTTCAGCAAATTTATCCGCTAGTTCACGTGCTCTGTTAAAATGTGCGTCTGTCATAACTTCTTTTGAATATACCCCGGATATAGCGCGGATGGTGGCCGTATGGCGGCCTGCCACGCGTTCCATAGCTTCAGAAATTTCACCCAGGGTGGCATTGGCCCGGGCCGCTGCTAAGGCCAGTTCCAACAGGTTGTTCTCGCCGTTACCGGAAGCATCTTCCAGATCCTTAAGAGTAGCCGCTACTTTTTGTCCGTCTCTTTGTTCTTTGATCTGCCGCAAGCGTTTGATCTGAGCCTCTCTGACCTTGGTGTTATCCACTTCAAGCAACTCCAAGGGGGATTCATCTTCCACCAGAAAGCGGTTAACACCTACAATGACCTCTTTTCCGCTGTCGATGCGCCCCTGTTTGCGGGCAGCGGCCTCCTCCACCCGCATCTTGGGAAGTCCGCTTTCATTGGCCTTGGTCATGCCGCCCATATCTTCTATTTCCTGAATATGCGCCCAAGACTTTTCAGCCAGACGGTTCGTTAAAAATTCCACATAAAAAGACCCTCCCCAGGGATCGATACTCTTGGTGATATCGGTCTGCTGCTGCAGGTAGATTTGAGTGTCCCGGGCGATCTTTGCAGAGAAATCCGTAGGAAGGGCAATCGCTTCGTCCAGGGCATTTGTATGAAGCGATTGTGTACCCCCCATGGCAGCCGCCATGGCTTCAATACAGGTTCGGGTAACATTGTTGAATGGATCCTGCTCTGTAAGACTCCAACCTGATGTTTGGCAATGGGTACGCAGTGCCATGGATTTGGGGTTTTTAGGGGAGAATTTCTTTACCAGTTTGGCCCATAGCAACCTGCCGGCACGCATTTTAGCGATTTCCATGAAATAATTCATACCGATAGCCCAGAAGAAGGATATTCTAGGGGCCAGAGCATCCACATCTATTCCAGCATTAATTCCGGTTCTTAAGTACTCCAGGCCGTTGGCCAGTGTATAGGCCAATTCCAGATCAGCTGGTGCTCCTGCTTCATGCAGGTGATATCCGCTTACGCTGATGGAGTTGAACAAAGGCATGTTACGGGAGCAATAGCTGAAAATATCTCCTATGATGCGCATGGAAAAAGCCGGTGGATATATATAAGTATTACGCACCATGAACTCCTTTAATATGTCATTCTGAATGGTGCCCCTGAGCTGTTGCGGTTTTACTCCTTGCTGTTCGGCAGCGATGATGTAGAAGGCCATAATGGGAATTACCGCCCCGTTCATGGTCATACTAACGGACATTTTATCCAGGGGGATCCCTGCAAAAAGGATCTCCATATCCGCCACAGTGTCGATAGCTACGCCTGCCTTGCCGACATCCCCCCTCACTCTGGGGTGGTCGGAATCATAGCCTCTGTGTGTGGGCAGATCGAAGGCCACGGAAAGCCCTTTTTGACCTGCCTCTAAGTTTCTTCGATAAAAAGCATTGGATTCTTCTGCAGTAGAGAATCCTGCGTATTGTCTAATGGTCCAGGGGCGTGTTACATACATGGAAGCATAAGGCCCCCGTAAGAAAGGCGGTAGCCCAGCCCCAAAAGGAAGCGCAGCTGCCATATCCGCTGTCAAGACAGGAGGTACCTCAATACCTTCGGCAGTGGACCACACGGAAATTGTCTGGGCAGCAGGTTCAACCGAACCATTCCAGTTTAATTGATCAAATGGTATAGCGCTTAAATCTGGTTTTTCAGCCATGAGCCACTGGTTTTGCATGAAGGTACCCTCCGGAGCTTTCGATTTTCTGAACTTTTGTCCAAAGGTGCCGGCACATTTGTTCTATTAGTGATTCCAGATAGTAAGAGCCCGCGATTGGATCAGCTACCTGATGGAAATGCGACTCCTCCCGTAAAATATGACTCACGTTCCGGGCTACTCGTGCTGGCATATCAGAAGTGGACCCCTCTTCATGGGGCATAGTACTGAGAATATTGCAGCCTCCCAAAATCGCCGACATAGCTTGAGTAGTGTTTTGCAGCATACCCAGCTCCGGGCTGACCTTTGTCTGTGCCTTGATCATGAGATCCGAAGCCAGATAATTGTTGTATCCGTATTGCAGCATGATCTGGTGAAACAGTATGCGCAAGGCCCGTAATCTGCACATCTCCCACAAGTAGTGGTCTCCCAGGGTGACCTGGACCTGGAAATTAGCTGCGATCAATTCGAGCGGACATCCCTCATCCATTAGTGCATTGAGCATGGTTACTGCTTGGGTGAGCAGGTAGGAGATTTCCTGCATACTGTCTCCGTTGGAATTCTCCTTGAGGGTAAGGCATCGAAATTGCCCATTTCTGGGATTGTGTCGCACTAAATCAGCCAGGCGGGCAGTATCGCAACTTATCAACTCCTCGATTATCAAATAACCCTGGAAATCCTGCCCGCACTCCACCAGTTTACCCATGAATTTTTCACAATTAGTCAGATCGGAATCCAGGGCCACCAAACAATGAGGCAGGCTGATCCCCGATATAACCCTAGACCAGGCTTTAGTTTTTGTGACCCACTCAATCCCATCAGCCCCACCTTTCAAGGCCGCCAGAGCTTGTTCATTCAGTTTTTGTGGGTCTTTGCCGGGGAGTTGCTGCACGTTGGCCCAATATCGAGCTCCTTGCCAACCATCATCACCATGGGCAGTGATATTCCGATATTGCTTTAATCGGTCCGATCTTTGATCTTTGTCGCAGTAGGCAGGTTGGATCAAGCCGGGAAACAGCTGTTGGTCCTGGATGCCAGATACATCTTCTGTTTTGAGATCTTTGCGTACTTTTGCTTCCCACTGCGCTCTGCTGAGGGCCGGGAATTCCTCAAACAACCCCTCCATAGAGTAAAAATTGATAACTCCCTAAAGTTAGTTTTTTATTTTTCAATAGGAGAATTTAATGCCAGTTTGCCCCGTAATTTAGTAACTTCACTTAAATCCGTATTCATATTGAAATTGCCTAAATTCTTCTACATGCTGCTGCTAGGCCTAACTGTGGCCGCCTGCACCAGTACAGCCCCCAGTGTGCAAAGTTCTCAGGTTGAATTGATCCCGGTTGATGATACCATTGCCAATGATAGTTTGGCGGAAGCCACTATTGCTCCTTTCAAAGCTATTATGAATCAGCAAATGCAAACGGTAATCGGACGGGCGCAAAAAAGACTAGAGAAAACCACCCTGGAATCCCATTTGGGCAATTTCGTGGTAGATGCCATTCTTTCGCAGGCACGTTTAGTGCATTCAGGCCATATCGATATGGCGGTAATCGGTAATGGTGGTTTAAGGGCGCCCATACCGCAAGGTGCAGTGAAAGTATCTACAGTTTACGAGTTAATGCCCTTCGAAAACACCTTATACATACTGGAGTTGAATGGATCCCAGACCATGGCGTTGTTTAGTTACCTGGCCGATAACCAACGTACTTCGGTGGCAAACAGTGTTGTCTTGTTGAAGGACAAACAGGTACACAAGTTATTCATTAATGGAGCACCTTTCGATCCAGAGGCGCGTTACATCCTGGCGGTGTCGGATTATTTAGCAGAGGGCGGCGGCCGTATGGATTTTTTGAAAGACGCCAAGGTATTAGTGCGATACCCTGATAAGATCCGTGACATGATTATAGATCACGTCAAATGGTTGAATGAACAGGGCCAAATGGTAGATGCACAAATAGAAGGAAGAGTTAAAGTGATATCCGGATCATGAGAAGAAGAAAATTTATTCAGCAAGTTGCCTTGGGTTCGACTGCTGCTTTGATTCCCAGTGCATCCCTATGGGCCAGCACTGAGCATCAAAAACTGACCATACTGCACACCAATGATATGCATTCCAGGATTGATCCCTTTCCCAACGACGGCGGGAGATTTGCGGGAATGGGTGGCATGGCTCGCAGGGCCCAGATCATTAAACAGATCAGGGCTTCGGAAAAGAATGTGTTGCTATTGGATGCCGGGGATATTTTCCAGGGAACTCCTTATTTTAACCTTTTCGAAGGGGAATTGGAGTTTAAATTAATGTCGCAAATGAAATATGACGCCTCCACCCTGGGCAATCACGATTTCGACAATGGCCTTGCTGGACTGGAAAAACAACTTCCCCATGCGGAATTTCCTTTCGTAATAGCTAATTACGATTTTAACGGCACTTCTCTAAACGGTCGATTCAATCCCTATAAGATCTTTCAGATCGAGGACATCAAAGTGGGTGTTTTTGGTTTGGGGATAGAGTTGCAGGGGCTGGTCAATGAAAAGCTTTACGGCGCCACCCGCTATTTGGACCCTTTGGGAGTAGCTCGTGAAATGGTGGAAGAGCTTAGAGCCCAAGAGTGCCATCTGATCATCTGTTTGTCCCATTTGGGCTATCAGTACACCAGCGATAGAGTTTCGGATGTGGTTCTGGCTTCTGAGGTTTCCGGGATCGATCTGATCATTGGCGGCCATACCCATACTTTTTTGGAACATCCAACCATGATAACCGGAAAAGAAGGTTATCAGGTGATAGTCAACCAGGTGGGGTTTGGTGGTATAAATTTAGGACGGATTGACTTTACCATCACCAAAGGTTCCAGTAACTTCTTTATGAAATCCAAAACTGTAAAAGTGAACAACTAGTCAACTAAAATTTGATTTTTTTTATAGGAATTTTTTTGCAAAATTTGATTCCCTTTTTTCGAGCTTGGTATTATAACCCTATTACCTCAATTGATTAATGCAGGACGCGGACTCGATAACCGTTTGGAACAACTGTCTAAACTTCATTAAGGAAAATATAAGCGAACAAAGTTTCAAAACCTGGTTCAAGCCTATTGTTCCTCTGAAATTGGACAACAACGTATTGACCATTCAGGTGCCTAGCCAATTTTTCTACGAATGGCTGGAAGAGCACTACGTGGGATTGCTGCGTGAAGCTATTGACGTGGAGTTGGGTTTAGATGCACGGCTAGAGTACTCGGTGATCGTGGATAAGGGTAATGAGCAATCCCAGCCCTTTACGATTAACTTACCCACAGGAAAGTCCGGTAATCCCAAACGACCCAATGGCAAACCTCAAACCTTTGACAGCCCTTTCGATCTAAAAACGGTAGACCAGGTTCAACAGAAGTCCAACTTGAATCCCCATTATACTTTCAATAGTTTCATTGAAGGGGATTGTAATCGTTTGGCCCGTTCTGCAGGATTTGCCGTAGCCGCTAAACCCGGTGTAACCAGTTTCAATCCATTAATGGTATACGGGGGGGTAGGTTTAGGCAAAACCCACCTGGTGCAGGCCATAGGGAATGAGATCAAGAACAACCTCAGTGACAAATTTGTGCTTTATGTAAGCTCTGAATACTTTACCAATCAGTTCATTGAGGCCGTAAAAAACAATAAGGTCCAGGATTTTACCAATTTTTACCTACAAATAGATATCCTGATCATAGATGACGTGCAGTTCCTGTCAGGTAAGGAAAAGACCCAGGAAATTTTCTTCCATATATTCAATCATTTGCATCAGTCAGGTAAGCAGATCATCATGACCAGCGATTGCCCCCCCAGAGACCTTAAGGGCTTGGAGGAGCGTTTGCTCTCACGATTCAAATGGGGCCTTACCGCCGATCTGCAACAACCCGATTTGGAGACCAGGATTGCCATTATCCAGAAGAAGATGCAAGCGGATGGTATTGATATACCTGCCAATGTAATCGAATATCTGGCATATAGCGTAGATACCAATATCAGAGAGCTGGAGGGTGTGATCATTTCCCTTATAGCACATGCTTCTCTAACCAAAAAAGATATTGATCTGGAGTTGGCCAAGCAGACCCTCAAGAACATTGTCCAGGATATCGATTCGGAGGTAGGAATCGATTTTATTCAAAAAACTGTTTCGGAATATTTCAACGTTAGCCTGGAAGACCTTAAAGCTAAAACCAGAAAAAAGGAAATCGTGATCGCCAGGCAAACTGCTATGTATTTCGCCAAAGAATATACCAACCATAGCTTAAAATCAATTGGGTATCATTTTGGGGGCCGGGACCACAGCACGGTGATTCACGCGGTGCAATCGGTCAATGATATGATCGACACCGATTCTAAATTCAAAGCTTCAATCGATGAACTGAAGAAGAAGCTCAAGATGAAGACGGTTTAGCCCTACCATGTTTCTTGTCTTCTATTTCCAGCCAGCACACCACCAATCCAGGTAAATGGGAATCCGGTCCTTTTTGAGCAAGCCACTGGCCTCATGGGTGGTAAAAAAACAGAGCAAATGGATGCAAGATGGCACGCAGGTGCAACGGCACTGCATGGATCAACTGGTACAACAGGGCAAAACTACCCAATTCGGCCGCGATCATTATCTGGCAGAAGTAAACTCATACGAAGACTTTAAGGCCGCAGTACCCGTTCGGGACTATGAGCAGATTAAAGCATATATAGAAGCCATAAAGAACGGGGAAAAGGACGTACTATGGCCGGGAGCACCCTTATATTTTTGCAAAACTTCCGGTACCACCTCCGGCGTTAAATATATACCCATTACTAAAGATTCCTTGCCCAATCACATAGAAGGTGCTCGGGATGCACTACTGAATTACATTTACCATACCGGGAACAGTGCGTTTCTTGATGGCAAATTGATTTTTCTGTCCGGAAGCCCTGAACTGGATATGACCGGCGCTGTTCCCACCGGCCGCTTATCGGGAATTGTGAACCACCATGTGCCCGCTTACCTGCGCAGCAATCAGCTTCCCAGATATGAAACCAACTGCATGGAAGATTGGGAGGCCAAGGTCGATCGAATCATTGATGAGACCCTCGATGAGAATATGACCTTGATCTCAGGAATTCCCCCCTGGGTACAAATGTATTTCGATAAGATTCAGGAGCGCACCAAAAAGCCTATAATGGAGGTGTTCCCTCAGTTCTCACTGTTTGTATATGGCGGTGTTAATTTCGAACCTTATCGAAAAAAGCTTTGGGAGAGTATTGGCAAAAAAGTGCATAGCATTGAATTATATCCCGCTTCCGAAGGTTTCTTGGCATTTCAAGATCAACCGTCAGATCCAGGATTGCTGCTGCTGCTCAATAGCGGGATCTTTTACGAATTCATACCGGCCGATGAATTTTATAAGGACAACCCCACCAGGCTTAGCATTGATCAGGTATCGCTGGATACCAACTATGCTGTTATTATCAATAGCAATGCCGGTTTGTGGGGCTACTCCTTGGGTGATACTATAAAATTTGTTTCTATTAAACCCTTTAAAATACTGGTGACCGGACGCATCAAACACTTCATTTCCGCTTTTGGGGAGCACGTGATCGCAGAGGAGGTTGAAAAGGCCATGCAGGCTACTTTGGATCAGCATCCGGAAACTGCTATTGTGGAATTTACGGTAGCTCCTCAGGTAACACCCCCGGAAGGGCTGCCATTGCATCAGTGGTTTGTGGAGTTCTCATCGACTCCTCATAATTTGTCTGCCTTTGAAAAAGATTTAAATTTGCATTTGCAAAAATTGAATAGCTATTACGACGATCTTATCTCGGGAAACATTTTACGGTCGCTGCAAATTATTACCCTACAGCCAGATGCGTTCCGGAACTATATGAAAGGGCAAGGAAAATTAGGAGGTCAGAATAAAGTGCCGAGATTGTCAAATGATAGAAACATTGCCCAGGGTCTTGAAACATTTCAACTACACAGCAGTTAATCCACCAACATCGAACAAAGAAGGAAAAATATTGCCATTTTAGGATCCACCGGTTCCATAGGTACTCAAGCACTTGAAGTGATCGAGGCCCATCCCCAGGAATTCCAGGTGGAAGTATTGACAGCCGGTAGCAATGCCGATCTATTGGTCGCTCAAAGTCGCCAGCATCAACCCAATGCCGTGGTCATCTCCGATCCTAATAAGTACCAGCAGGTACAGGAGGCCTTGGACCCTCTGGACATAAAAGTGTATACAGATGCGGCCATTGCCGAGGTGGTTTCCATGGATTCCATTGATCTTGTACTAACTGCCCTGGTGGGGTACTCTGGTTTGCTTCCCACTATCAATGCCATCAAAGCCGGTAAGAGTATAGCACTGGCCAATAAAGAAACGCTGGTGGTAGCTGGCGAGTTGATCACTACCATGGCCCGTGAGCAAGGAGTAAATATTTATCCCATAGATTCGGAGCACTCGGCCATATTTCAATGTCTTATGGGGGAATTCTACAACCCTGTAGAGAAAATCATCCTCACAGCTTCCGGTGGACCATTCAGGGGTCAAGATCGTGAGTTTCTGAGATCGGTGACCAAGGCCCAGGCTTTAAAACATCCCAACTGGGATATGGGTGCTAAGATCACCATCGACTCTGCCAGTCTCATGAACAAGGGGCTGGAGGTGATCGAAGCCACCTGGTTGTTTGGGCTGGAGGCTGCGCAAGTGGAAGTATTGATTCATCCACAGTCCATAATTCATTCCATGGTGCAGTTCCAGGATGGTTCCATAAAAGCCCAGCTGGGGTTGCCGGATATGAAGCTGCCCATACAATTTGCCCTCTCATATCCCAGACGGTTACCGGCTGATTTTCCACGTATGAATTTTGCCGATTATCCTCAATTGACATTTGAGCAACCGGATATGCAGACATTTCGTAACTTAGCGCTGGCATTTGAAGCTTTGAACAAAGGAGGGAACATGCCCTGTATACTAAATGCGGCAAATGAGATTGCCGTATCTGAATTTCTCAAAGAGCGTATCGGTTTCCTGGAGATGTCGGATGTGGTAGAAACATGTTTATTGAAAATACCGTACATAACTTCGCCTTGTTATGAAGATTATGTGGAAACTGATAAAGAAACAAGAATAAAAGCACAAGAGATAATTAATTGATGGAAACGGTAATAATGATTGCTCAAATTATTTTGAGCTTATCTATTCTGGTTGGATTGCACGAGATAGGCCACTTGGTAGCGGCCAAAGTGTTTGGTATGCGAGTAGAGCAATACAGTATAGGTTTTCCGCCTAAGGTTTTCGGGGTAAAATACGGCGATACACTCTATTCTATTGGGGCCATACCCTTGGGAGGATTTGTAAAAATATCCGGAATGATTGACGAATCTCTGGATACGGAAAAACTCCAAGAGGAGCCCAAAGAATGGGAGTTCAGAGCTAAGCCTGCCTGGCAAAGATTGATCGTAATGATGGGTGGGATCGTGATCAACGTGATATTGGGTATCATCATATTCATCTTTCTGACCTATGCATACGGGGAGACCTATGTTACTAAAGATGAGGCCAACAAGCACGGCATTTACGCTTTCGAACTGGGGGAAGAATTGGGGCTGCGCACCGGCGATAAGATCGTAAAGGTTAACGGCCACGATTATGAACGATTTCAGTATGTCATCAGCCCCGATGTGATGTTGGGCAGCGAAAGTTACTACACAGTGGACCGGGATGGAGAAACGATCGACATTTCCATACCCTCTAATTTTATAGAAAAACTAAATGATGAGGGCAAAGAAAAAGGTTTTATCACATTCCTGGAACCCTACGAAGTGGGGCAAATCAACAAGGGTTCTGCTGCGGAAAAATCCGGTTTACAAACAGGCGATCTCATATTATCGGTAAATAATGAGAGTACGGTTTATTTTCAATTCTTGAGAAATGTGCTTACTGAGAATAAGGGTAAGCAGGTGGATCTGGAAGTAGACCGTGATGGCACCAAGCTCAATCTTACCGCCCAGGTAAATGAAAACGGGGTGATCGGATTTAGACCGGAATCCTTACTGGAGCGCCATCGAATTAGCTTTTCATTCGCAGAATCTATTCCTAAGGGAACCAGGGAGGCCTTTCAGGTTACTATTTTCAATATTCGGGGTCTGGGTAAGATCATAAGAGGGGAAGTAGGCAGGAAGTCGGTAAAGAGTATAATTGGCATTGCCGAATACTTCGGAGGTGTCTGGGATTGGAGGAATTTTTGGTTCATCACCGGCATGCTGTCCATGTGGCTGGCATTCTTAAATTTTCTTCCGATACCAGCGTTGGATGGAGGTCATGTCATGTTCTTGAGCTATGAGATCATCTCCGGACGCAAACCTTCAGACAAATTCTTGGAGACTGCTCAGAAGATAGGAATGGCCTTTCTGCTGGTATTGATGGTATTCCTGATAGGAAATGACATTGTCAATGTCATCTTTGGTTAGGAGGCCTTATTCCTCCATACCAGCTTCCCGGTAGATCTCAAATTCCACCCGTCGATTGAGCTTTTTATCTTCTGGGGTAAGTTCTTCAACAATAGGGCGGGTATCTCCATATCCCACAGCTTCTACCCGTCCTTCATCAATACTACCAAACTGTATGATGTAATCCCTGATGGCCGCAGCTCGTTCCTGTGAGAGTACCAGGTTAAAGTTGGGGCTGCCGTCCGAATCGGTATGGCCCGCGATGCTGATCTTGAAATCAGGATTGTCCAGTAAGAAATCGATTATTTTGTCCAGGTCCCCGAACATCTCCGGAAGAATGTCGGCCTTTCCATTTTCGAATTCTACAGATTCAAATTTTATTTTGCTGGAGAGCGGGGCGGCAGTGCGGTGAATTTCGGTGGCCCCATCCAGGTAGAATATTTCCTCAATGCGGAAATAGTCATCGCCCTGTATGATCAACAAGTAGTTGTTATTGTTGATCAATTCAAATTGAAAGCTGCCATCGGAGCGCAGGAATTTAGGGGCTACTTCGATACCATTATCCAAATCAATGATAGAGACGATCCCGGTGAGCGGATCTCCGCTCAAGGAGTCAACCAGGCTACCGGAGAAACTGGTATTGGCCGCCGGTTGGGCTCCCATAGGAAGCGGAAATGAAAACAGGTCCAAATTTTCAATATTCCGTTCCGAGGAAGAGGCGTAATAAAGGTAGTTCGATTCCGAATCGATAGTGAAATAGAACTCATTGCCCGGCCCGTTCACCAGGGGTCCTACGTTCCTGGGTTCCTGCCAGCGTCCCTCCAATCGCTGTACCTTGAAAATGTCGAATTCGCCGAAATTGAGCAGGTGACCGTTGCTGGTAAAATAGAGTACATCATACTTGGGGTGGAAGAAGGGGCTTACCTCATTGAGACGAGTATTGATCAAAGGGCCTAAGTTCTGAGCGGGGGCCCAGTTCCCGTTTTTATCTTTGGTAGTGAAATAAACATCCGAAAGTCCGAACCCTCCGATACGATCTGAGGCAAAGTATAGAGTGTCTCCGGAATGAGAAAGTGTGGGGTGAGAGTCCCAGGATATGCTGTTCACATTTACCCCAAGATTCTTGACATTTCCCCAAGTGCTGTCTTCTTTAATGGTTGCCACAAAAAGGTCACAACTACCCATAGATCCCGGAGCGTGGCATCGAGCAAAATACAAGGTGCTGCCGTCGGCGCTTAAACAGGCCGACCCTTCATTATAGGTGGTGTTGATAGCATCCAATGATTGTGCTTTTGACCAAAAGCCATCCCCTCCGGTGCTGTAGAAAAGGTCTTCGTTTTGGGTTTTTTTAGCGGCCACTACCTTTTCGTTTCTTTTGGAAGTAAGGATGAGCAGATTGTTGTGCACACTTAGCGTTGGGCCGTAATCCGCCCAGTCGGAGTTAACGGTTTGACCCATGTTGAGCAGTACGCCCCTGGGTGGTCGCAGGGTATCCACAGATTTTCTATATTCCACCAATTCATAATAGTAGTCCAACGGCACATAGTAATCGACCTTGTTTTTGCTAAGGCTATCGTAGTACAATTCTACTTTGGAAATGTCAATATCTTCCCGGTGATGTTTTAGTACCAGCTTATAAAGACTTATGGCGTCCGACTCGGACCCGTAGAGTTCTGTCAATTTGGCTAGCCGCCATAGAAGATGGGTGTCTTTGTAAAAATTTTCGATTCCGAAATTGTGTACATAGGGCTTTAATACCTCATACAGCTGAGGCCATTGTTGCTTAGCCTCAAATTTGCGGATCTTAGCCCATTGCTTTTTATGGTAGTAGTATTTCTCACGGTTAAGGTTGGGAAATTCGCCAATAGAAATGCTCTCAGCCTCTTTTTTTTGCAGTACGTCCGACAATTTCAGAAGCTTCTTCTTCTCCTTTTTCTGGGCCAGAAGATGCTGGCCATCGTTGCTGTACCATACCAGGAGTAAGCAGAAAAAAAATCTAAACACCATTTTAACACAAACTCGCATCGAAGGTACCAAAATAATGACAATATATATTCATATTTTGGCATAGCTCTTGTAAAATAAGGTACGGGGATTAGAAATAGTGTAAAAATTGAAAAAACATGCCAAAATGGCATGTTTGAAATACATATGAATCAAGATCAATTATTGAATAACATAGTGCTGGGAGATCTGGCGGATGATGAGAACGAGGGTTTCATTCAAATTATTGATTCCGAAAAGGACGAGAATTCACGGTTGGCTGATTTTCCAGAAGCCATCCCTATATTGCCCATAAGAAACACCGTACTTTTTCCAGGTGTGGTGCTTCCTATTACGGTAGGCCGGCAAAAATCCATCAAATTAGTAAAGAAAGCGTATAAGGGCGATCGCATTATTGGAGTGGTAGCCCAAAAGAACAATACCGTAGAGGAGCCGGAGATTGAAGATATCTATCATATTGGCACCGTGGCAAAGATCATCAAGATGATCGTACTGCCCGACGGCAACACTACTATCATCATTCAGGGTAAGAACCGTTTTAAAATTCGAAAATTTTTATCGGATCAGCCTTACTTCACTGCTTCTGTGAAGTATGTCAAAGAGAAGTTTCTTTCCAAGCACCGTAAGGAAACAAAAGCGGTGGTACAGTCCTTAAAAGATGCAGCTTCCAAAATCTTAAAACTAAATCCTGAAATACCCCAGGAGGCTCAAGTGGCCTTGGATAATATTGAAAGTCATACCTTCCTTACCCACTTCTTATCGTCCAACATCAATGCTGAAGTAGCGGATAAACAAAAACTGCTGGAAATCGACGATGGTATGGAGCGCGCCACTCTTTTGCTGGAGCATATGCACAATGATATTCAAATGCTAGAGTTGAAACAGGAGATACAAAATAAGGTACACTCCGATATCGATCAGCAGCAAAGAGACTTTTACCTTCGGCAGCAGATCAAAGTGCTTCAGGACGAATTGGGACATGACGGGCCCGATCAGGAAGTAGAGGCATTGCGAGTGCGCGGAGATAAGAAGAAATGGCCCCAAGACATTCGCATGCATTTCAACAAGGAACTGGACAAGATCTTGCGATTGAATCCGGCCTCTGCGGAGTATCCGGTAGCTTTCGGTTATGTAGAATTGTTTGTAGACCTACCCTGGGGAGAATACACCAGGGACAATTTTGATCTTAATAAAGCCCGTCGAATTCTGGATCGCGATCATTATGGGCTGGATAAAATTAAAGACCGTATTATCGAGTATCTGGCGGTGTTAAAGCTGAAGCAAGATATGAAAGGCCCCATTCTATGTCTTTACGGTCCTCCGGGAGTGGGTAAAACTTCTTTGGGAAGGTCCATCGCGGAGTCCTTGAACCGCAGGTATATCCGTATGTCATTAGGTGGAGTACACGACGAAGCGGAAGTTCGGGGTCATCGCAAAACATATGTGGGGGCTATGCCCGGCCGCATTGTTCAAAATATCAAAAAGGTAAAGTCGTCCAATCCGGTATTTATCCTGGATGAGATAGATAAAGTGCGCTCTGACTTCCGGGGCGATCCTTCATCGGCTTTATTGGAAGTGCTGGATCCCGAACAGAACAGTACATTTACCGATAATTATCTGGAAGTCCCCTATGATTTGAGCAAAGTGCTGTTCATTGCAACGGCAAATTCCTTGGATACTATCCACCCGGCCTTGCGCGATCGCATGGAGATCATTGAATTAAGCGGTTATACTCTTGAGGAGAAAGTGAAAATTGCCCAAAAGCATTTGCTTCCCAAGCAAAAGAAGGAACACGGCTTGAAGGCTAAAGATTTCAGATTGAGTAAAAAGGCTTTGGTCAAGATCGTTGAGGGCCACACCCGTGAATCTGGTGTTCGAAACCTGGAACGCAAAATAGGCACGGTAGCCCGCAAGATTGCTAAGTCCATTGCCTTGGAGGAAGAATTTAGGCCTCTTGTGGATGTTGCCCATATCGAGAGTATTCTGGGCCCTTCCCGTTTTGACAAAGAGCTGTATCAAGACAATAAGATAGCAGGAGTGGTCACCGGACTGGCCTGGACACAGGCAGGTGGTGAGATCCTTTTTATTGAGTCCAGCCTTAGTAGAGGCAAAGGCAAGCTTACCCTATCAGGCCAACTGGGGGACGTAATGAAGGAGTCTGCAGTAACCGCTTTGTCCTATTTACGGTCCAATGCGGAATCTTTGAGCATTGATCATCGCACCTTTGATAATTACGACCTGCACGTACACGTACCGGCAGGGGCTGTACCAAAAGATGGCCCATCGGCGGGTATCACCATTGCCACTTCACTGGCCTCTGTGTTTACTCAGCGCAAAGTAAAAGACAAGATAGCTATGACTGGTGAAATTACTTTGAGAGGAAAAGTGTTACCCGTAGGTGGGGTAAAGGAAAAGATTCTGGCCGCCAAGCGTGCCGGAATAAAGGAGATCGTTATGAGCGAGCGCAATCGCAAGGACATTGAAGAAATTAGCCAGGAATACTTGAAAGGTTTGAAAGTGCACTTTGTGGACACCGTTAATGAGGTATTGCAACTGGCCTTACTAAAGCAAAAAGCGCAGGACGCTGTTTCCTTCGTTTTCCCGGACAATTAAACACAATCTTTTGGATATGATCAGTGGCCCTTCCGGTGTCGGTATTGCCAAGCTCTCGTGTATCTTGGGATTGATGTTGCTGTTGATCCCTGCCAGGGCTCAGTTTGGAGGTCAAAAGTCCTTTCAATTTCTGAATTTACCGGCCAATGCACGCACCGCCGGTTTAGGAGCGGTGAACGTTAGCAGCGGCCAAGGGGATGTGCAAATGTACTTAAACAACCCGGCCTTGCTCGACAGTACACTGGACCATCATGCTGCACTTACCTACCAATCTCTGGTGGCCGATATCAATTACGGCAGCTTCTCTTATGTGCGGGATCTCCGTGACCCCGGAATTTGGGGTTGGTCCGTACAGTTCCTGGATTACGGGGAGTTCCAGGGTTTCGACCCATCGGGTGCACCCACAGGGACCTTTACCGGTTCAGAATTTGTCTTTACCATGGGTTATGCCAGGCCCTTGGGACCCATTACTATGGGGGCCAATTTCAAGTTGCTGTTTTCCGGAATTGCCGGTTTCAACGCCAGCCTGGCAGCATTAGATATCGGCGGGGCTTATAAGCATCCCCAAAGTGATCTTACCGTAGGTCTTACGTTTAAAAATATTGGTTTTGTGCTCTCTGATTTCACGGAAACCAGCGATTCGGAAATGCCATTTGATGTACAAATTGGTATCACCTTTAAACCTCAATATATGCCCTTCCGTTTTACCCTAACAGGTTATAACCTGACCTTCTTAAACGAAGATCTTTTCGATCCCACTGGAACCGGAGAGGGTACTCCTCAAGAATTGAGCTCGCTCGACCGTATATTCAGGCATATAGCTATAGGGACTGAAATCCTGATCCATAAAAATTTTAATGTGAGAGCGGGATATAATCATCTAATTCGCCAAGAGTTACGGTTGGCGGAAACCAGTGGAGGAGCCGGATTTTCCTTTGGGTTTCTCCTAAAAATTAAAAGATTTGAGCTGGCTTATAGCCGGGGGATATACCATACCGGCGGAGGATACGATTATTTTACATTGGCCAGCGATTTAAATAGTTTTATAAAAAGAAAGAATTGATATGATAGAGGACAAGCAGTACTTAACGCCCCGAGAAATTGTGGCCGAGCTTGATAAATATATCATTGGGCAAAATGATGCTAAAAGAAATGTAGCTATTGCCCTGCGAAACCGCTGGCGGCGCATGAATGTACAAGGCGAGATGCGTGAAGAAATCATTCCCAATAATATATTGTTGATAGGCGCTACCGGCGTTGGAAAAACGGAAATAGCCAGACGGCTGGCTAATTTGGCGGATGCCCCTTTCACAAAAGTTGAAGCTTCTAAATTTACGGAAGTAGGATATGTAGGGAGGGATGTTGAAAGCATGGTCCGTGACCTGGTAGAACAATCAGTAACCCTGGTAAAGCATCGCAAGCAAAATGAGGTAAAAGAAAAAGCTGTCCAGATTGTAGAAGACCTGATTTTGGACGCCCTAATCCCACCAATAAAGAGTGGACCCGGATTCCAGGTAGGAGAGGACAGTAACGGTAATTCCCCTACGGACGACAGGGAATTGAACGAGCGCACCCGTGAGCGCTTCCGGGAGAAGATCCGTAAAGGGGAGATGGATGACCGCAAGATTGAGATTAATATAAAGAAGCCGGTTAACAGCGGTATTGGTATGATAGGAGGTGGGATGATGGACGAGGCATCCATGATCAATCTGCAGGAAATGATCGGTGGCATGATGCCTAAGAAAAACAAGAAACGCAAAGTTACCATTGCAGAAGCCCGTCGTATTTTGCTGGAGGAAGAAGCCGCAAAGCTGATCGACATGGACGAAGTGAAGGATGAGGCTATCAGGAAAGCCGAGGATACCGGTATCATTTTTATTGATGAAATAGACAAGATCGCCGGCAGTTCTTCCGCAAAGGGAGGCGGCCCGGACGTTAGCCGAGAAGGAGTGCAGCGGGATCTTCTACCGGTAGTGGAAGGCAGTTCCGTAACCACCAAATATGGAGTAATAAAAACCGATCACATTCTTTTCGTGGCCGCCGGAGCTTTTCATGTAAGCAAACCCAGCGATCTGATTCCCGAATTACAAGGTCGATTTCCTATTCGTGTGGAACTGGAAAATCTAACCAAAGATGATTTCTATCACATTCTAAAGGAACCTAAAAACGCTTTGACCAAGCAATACCAGGCCCTTTTCGAAGCTGAGGGAGTGTCCTTAACCTATCAGGACGAATCGTTGCATGAAATTGCGGAGATTGCCTTTAAGGTAAACTCCGAGGTGGAGAATATCGGAGCCCGACGCCTGCATACTGTCATGAGTCACCTGCTTAATGATTTGCTCTTCGACATGCCGGATGCCATTCAACCCAATGCCCAGGTGGTGATTACCTCGGATCTGGTGCATGAACGACTGGAGCAATTAGTACAGAGTCGGGACCTTAGCGAATACATTCTTTAATTACGAAAGACGAAATTCAATTCGTAATCCTAATTCGTCTAGTCTCGTTTCAATTTCTTATTGCGAGGCAGGCTTTTCTGGGCCAGTTTTACCGCTTCATAGGCATTGATCACCCCGCCGGTCTGGCTAAGTTGTCCGAATTTGGTAAATTCTTGTTTCCCCGGGATCTTCACTTTCTGGCTCTGGTAGCTGGTACTGGATTTCATGATTATCTCCTTCACTTCCTGCGCAGATAGCCCCGGGAAGTAGGACATGATCAAGGCGGCCACTCCGGTGGTAACCGGTGCCGCCATTGAGGTGCCACTAGCGGCTTTATAATCCTGTTCAGGGGCGGTAGATAATATATCTACACCCGGAGCAAATACATCTACGGTAGTTTTTCCATAATTGGAAAAACTTGCCACTAGGTCTTCGTGACCTTTCCAGCTTACTGCTCCTACTTCCAGCCAGTTACCGGCCCGGTATTGGGGCATATCCAGCTGAGGCGAGGGATAATGATCTACTTCCTGAGTGTCATGAGCGCTGTTACCAGCGGCGTGGATCAGCAGGACTCCCTTTGATTCGGCATACTTTACCGCTTCATCAACGATTTTTTTGTCAGGGCTGAAGCGTTTCCCAAAACTCATATTGATGATCTGGGCGCCGTTATCCACCGCATAGCGGATGGCGTTGGCGACGTCCTTATCGCGCTCATCACCATTAGGCACTGCCCGCAATACCATTACTTCAACGTTGTCCGCAATACCGTCAATACCCAGATTATTGCTACGTCCGGCGGCAATAATACCTGCTACATGGGTTCCGTGAAAAGAGAACTCCCCCTTCACGTCGTTGTTGCCGTAATATTTTTCATAGGGATCGTTGGCATTGTCGCCAATCACATTCCTGGGATCGAAATCAAGGTTATATCCGTATTCGAGGGCGGTGGTGAAATATTCGAAGCCCTCTTCCATTTTTTCGGAATCCAATCCGTTATCGAATGCTGTGAGCATGATGCTTCGGGCTTGGGTTATCTTGTCATCCGGGGAGTCCCAACTAATTAAATCTTTCTTGGACAATTCCTCTTGGTCGACATAGGCCTGGAGGAGGCGTTCTGCTTTTTTGTACTGTTCGTAAAATCCTTTGAAGCCGGCAAATTGTCGCTCCATTTTCTTTACCGTATTATGGTATTCCTTTTCGATCTTGCTGTAATAGATCCATTCCGAATCCGCTTGCTGTTGGCTTTCGCTTAGCACTTTATATTTACTCTGTAATCTTAAGTATTCGCGGGTAAGTTCGTAGGTGTCAAATTCTACGTTTTCACCATCTTTTCCGCCAATAAAATTCCAGCCGTGAACATCATCCACATATCCATTGCCGTCGTCGTCTTTTCCGTTACCAGCGACTTCCTTGTGATTGGTCCATATTACATCTTTAAGGTCTTCGTGGTCGATATCTATGCCTGAATCTATCACCGCTACTAATACTGTCTGAGAGGAACGGCCTTTAAGAAATTCATAAGCTTGTTGCGTATTTATTCCCGGCACCTGGTGATGGCTGGGATCCAAATGCCACCAATTACTGGGAGCTTCCTTAAGGGAGTCACTATCTAGTGTTAAGGTGGTTTGTTCGTAAGAGAATACCTGATAGGTGGTCATTAAACCAATCAGTAATAAACTTATCCTTTGCATATTGTCTTGATTTTACAGAAATGGCATGCAATATAATGTGAAAAAAGGCATTTTCCTCGCGATATTTAACAGGACTAAGCCTGGATGTAAGGAAAAAGTCACAATTGCTGCACCTTTGAACTTTATTACCCAAATATCATTCCATTGTTTTCACAAATGACCAAAATACCTGTTAAATAATGTGAAAAGATCCCCCTTTTGAGGTGATGGCCTCAAGAGAGTTCTACTACCAGATCGTCTTGCTCCACTATAACACCTGGCCCCAGGTGTATTTGCTTCACTTTTCCGGACGTCACCGAGGTTACAGAAGTTTCCATTTTCATGGCCTCAATTACGAACAATAAGTCGTTTTCTTTAACCTCATCCCCTTCCTTCACTACCACCTGGGCAATCCTGCCCGGTAGTGGCGCTCCAATCTCCTGCTCGGTTTGTGCTTTTCGGTGGGTTTTCCTGGTAGACTGGAAACTGTTGTCACGAATCTTAATACGTCGGGTTTGCCCGTTTAACTCAAATGAGACGGTCCGCATTCCAGCGGGATCGGGCTGGGAAACGAACAGCATCTTGATGATAATAGACTTTCCTGGTGCGATCTGCACGATAATCTCCTCATTAGGCTTAAGTCCATAGAAGAAGGCCAATGTGGGCAGATACCAAACTTCTCCGTATTGTTGACGAAAATTATAGTAATCCTTAAAGACTTTGGGGTAGAGTTGATAACTCAAAAAATCTAAAAAATCGGTATTCACATCGAATTCTTGTTGGAACTGTTCAAAGTCCATGTGAAAATCTACTGGTTGTAGGTGCAGGTTAGGGCGCTCTTTTAGTGGTTTCTCCCCTTTAAGCACTATTTTCTGGAGTTCAGCAGGAAACCCTCCATGCGGTTGCCCCAGATCTCCCCGGAAAAAACTGATCACCGAATCCGGGAATGCCACTCCCTTATCGGGGTTCATAATGTCCTCCACGGAAAGACTATTGGATGTCATATAAAGCGCCATGTCACCCACTACTTTGGAGGATGGGGTCACTTTGACAATATCCCCAAACATCTGGTTCACGGCGATATAGTTGGATTTAATAGTATCGAATTGCGATTCCAACCCCAACGCGGTGGCTTGGGGACGTAAATTAGAATACTGACCTCCGGGTATCTGGTGGTGGTACACTTCTGCGGTACCGGCTTTTAATCCAGACTCAAAGGGATAGTAGAACTCTCTCACATCTTCCCAGTAATTTGAGTATTGATTAAGGCTTCGGATATCGAAGCGCTGTTCCCGCTCATGATTTTGTAAAGAAGCTACCATGGCATTGAAATTGGGCTGCGAAGTAAGTCCCGAAACCGCTCCTAGAGCAACGTCTACCACATCCACTCCCGCCTCAATGGCTTTGAAGTAGGAGGAAGCCTGAATGGAGGAAGTATCGTGAGTATGCAGGTGAATAGGGATATCCACAGCGTTCTGAAGTTCAGTAACCAGCATTTCTGCAGCGATAGGCTTCAGCAAGCCGGCCATATCTTTGATCCCTAGTAAATGGGCCCCCTGGTCCTCCAGTTCCCGTGCCATATCCAGATAATACTGCAGGGTATATTTTTTATTTTCAGGGTCGGTTAGATCTCCGGTATAACAGATACAGGCTTCGGCCAAACCCTCGGTCCTTTCCCTAACCGCTTTAATACTCACTTTCATAGCCTCCACCCAATTCAGCGAATCGAAGATCCTAAACAGGTCGATGCCGGTTTCCCATGTTTGCTCTATGAATTTTTCAATTAAATTGTCCGGGTAGGCCTTGTAGCCCACTCCATTGGAGCCCCGCAATAACATCTGCAGGAGAATATTGGGCATGGCCTGGCGGAACAAAGACAATCGTTTCCAGGGATTTTCATGCAAAAACCGCATGCATACGTCGAAGGTAGCACCTCCCCACACCTCCATGGAAAAGACCTGTGGATGATTTTTGGCAAAACCCTCAGCCACCTTAAACATATCTAGGGTACGGACCCGGGTCGCCAGTAAGGATTGATGCGCATCCCGGAAGGTGGTATCGGTAAATTGAATGGCTTTTTCCTGCTTCAGCCAATCGATGAATCCATCTCTTCCCAATTCCTGTAGCCTGTCCTTGGTGCCTTTAGGAAATTCCCCAAACCGGTCAAACGCCGGTATTTTGGGATTCCTGAACTCTTTGGTGGGGTAGGTAAATTTCACATCCGGATTGCCGTTTACGATTACATCGGCCAGGTAGGAAAGGATTTTGGTGCCTCGGTCGAGCCGGCGGGGGATTTCGAATAGTTCGGGGTGGTTGTCAATAAATTTTACCGTGGCTTCGCCTTTGTTGAAGGTGGGATTGTTAATGACATTTTCCAGAAACCCAATATTGGTTTTTACTCCGCGGATCCTGAATTCCCTCAGGGTGCGATGCAAGCGGTATGAAGCTCCTTTCAAGGTGCGTCCCCAAGCTGATACCTTCACCAGCATGCTGTCAAAAAAAGGTGATATGCGCACACCGGGATAACTGCTCCCTTCATCCAGCCTTATTCCGAAACCTCCGGCATTTCTGTAGGCAATGATAGTGCCGTAGTCCGGCCTAAAGTTGTCTCTCGGATCTTCAGTGGTGATCCGGCATTGGATGGCATAACCGTTACATTTGATATCCTCCTGGCTGTTAATAAAAATACGGGGGTCATCCAGTGGATGCCCTTTGGCTATGAGTATCTGTGATCTCACAATGTCAATTCCGGTCACTTCCTCGGTAATGGTATGTTCCACCTGTATCCGGGGGTTGACTTCGATAAAGTAAACGTTCTCCTCCCGGTCTACCAGAAACTCTACCGTGCCTACATTATTGTAGTTCACAAAACTTGCGATCTTCAATGCGTACTGGTGGATCTTTTGTTTGGTTTCCTGTTTGAGAGTAGGACAGGGTGCTATCTCTACCACTTTTTGGAAGCGACGCTGCACGGAACAATCGCGTTCATAGAGGTGTACCAGGTTTCCATAATTATCGCCCATTATCTGCACCTCAATGTGCTTAGGAGCTTCAATGTATTTTTCCAGGAAAACCGTATCGTCGCCAAATGCTTTCAAAGCTTCGCCACGGGCCTCGTGAAATCCCTTTACCAATTCTACTTCGTTGTGCACCACACGCATTCCTCGACCTCCTCCGCCAGAAGCCGCTTTGATCATAACTGGGAAGCCAATGCGTTCTCCTTCGGAAACGGCCAGCTCTGGAGAACTCAGATCAACCTTGCTGTCCTCAATTATGGGAACCTCAGCTTGTTGGGCGATTTTCTTAGCCGCTACCTTGTCACCCAGTTTTTCCATGACCTCCGGCTCCGGTCCGACGAAAATTATTCCTTCTTCCCGGCAGCGCTTGGCAAAATTTACGTTTTCCGAAAGAAAGCCGTACCCAGGATGGATGGCATCTACCCCATGCCTTTTAGCCAGCATCACGATCTCCTCTATGTCCAGATAGGGTTTTAGCGGATTGTCATCGGCTCCGATCTGGTAAGCTTCATCGGCTTTATAGCGGTGCAGTGAATAGCGGTCTTCATAAGTGTAAACCGCCACCGTGGGAATGTTGAGCTCGGAAGCGGCTCGCAGCAGCCTTATGGCAATTTCACCGCGATTTGCTACTAATATTTTATCCAGTTTCTTCAGTTCCATGGGCTGCTAATGGTCTCCAATGTTTTGCTTTGAAATTAGTTAAAATATAGATTAATATACCAGAGAGTGGCTCATTTCCGGACAATTTCCAACCAACATAGCACTCTTACCACTGCACTTGTTGGATAATCCATACCAGGTTGTTAAATTAGTTGCCCTACTTTTATTAATCAATAAACGAAAATGGTAAACCCAAAATTTAAATCATTAAAACCAGTCTTGGTATTGGGAATGTTGTTATGCCTTTCGGGTGTAATGCAGGCGCAAACTGAATTGCTGGAAAAAGTTACAAAAAATGGGGATGATATAGTAATTCCCTATGAGAAATATCAATTGGACAACGGCCTCACTTTGATCATCCACGAGGATCATTCCGACCCTTTGATCCATGTAGATGTTACCTACCATGTTGGCTCCGCCCGTGAAGAATTAGGCAAATCCGGATTTGCACACTTCTTTGAACACATGATGTTTCAAGGTTCCGAAAATGTGGCAGACGAAGAGCACTTTAAGATCGTTACCGAGTCAGGAGGTACTCTCAACGGCACTACCAACCGCGACCGCACCAATTATTTTGAAACTATGCCCAGTAATCAATTGGAAACAGCGCTGTGGTTGGAAGCGGATCGTATGGGCTTTTTCCTGGACGCTGTTACCCAGGAGAAATTTGAAGTACAAAGATCTACGGTCAAGAACGAGAAACAACAACGCTACGACAATAGCCCTTATGGCCTTTGGAGAGAAGTTAATGCCAAAGCCCTGTATCCTTATGGCCACCCTTACTCGTGGTTGACCATCGGGGACCTGGAGGACCTGGACCGTGTAGAATTATCCGATCTCAAAAACTTCTTTTTGCGATGGTACGGTCCCAATAATGCAACCCTGACGGTGGGTGGGGATGTAGATCCCCAACAAGTAGTGGATTTAGTAGAAAAGTATTTCGGGATCATCCCCCAGGGCCCGCAGGTAAAATCTATGGCGCTGGATGCGGTTTCTTTGGATAATGATCGCTATGTGAGCTATGTCGACAAGAACATACGTTTCCCTGCCTTACTTATGACCTTCCCCTCGGTGCCTCAATATCATGAGGACGAAGCCGCTCTGGATTGCCTTGCAGAAATTCTGGGTACGGGTAAGGGGTCCTATTTTTACAAGAAGTTTGTAAAAACACAACAGGCTATACAATCCAGTACTTTTCATCTTACTAGCGAGCTAGCTGGGGAATTTGCCATGTTCGTGTTGCCTTTCCCTGGCAAATCACTATCGGATTTTGAAAACGACATGAGGCAGGCCTTGGTAGAATTTGAGAATGACGGGGTGAGCGATGAGGATGTGAATAAATTTAAGGCTCGTTATGAATCGGGCACCATCAATAACCTGGCTACCGTAAGAGGAAAGGTGTCAACCCTGGCGGCCTATCAAACCTATACGGGTAACCCTAATTTTCTGCAGGAGGAATTGGACCGCTATATGAAGGTCACCAAAGAAGATGTCATCAGGGTTTACAACAAGTATGTCAAAGGAAAGCCCGCTATCATTCAAAGTGTTTTGGCTAAAGAAGATGGAGTTCCGGCAATGGCCAACAATTACGAATCTCCCACCACTGGCAATAACCCTTTTCCCATCACAGATTATTCCGGGTTGACCTATACCAAACCCACAGACAATTTTGACCGAAGCCAACGACCGGGTTCGGGTCCCAATCCCAGTGTGAAGGTGCCAGATTTTTGGAAGGGAAGTATGGACAACGGGATCAAATACATAGGGACAAAAAGCGATGAGATCCCCACTGTAGCCTTGCGACTTAACATCCAGGGAGGTCACCGTATGGATGCCTATGATCCTGCTAAATCAGGACTGGCTACACTAACGGCCGCTATTATGAATGAGAGCACCGAAAATTATTCGGCTGAAGATATCTCCGAAGCGTTAGAGGCCTTGGGCAGTTCCATCAACTTCTACGCTGATGACAACAATACTACCGTATCGGTGAGGTCACTGGTAAAGAATCTAGATGCCACTATTGCTCTTTTGGAAGAGAAGCTAATGCGCCCGGCATTTACAGAAGACGACTTCCAACGAGTTAAAAAGCAGCAACTGGAAGGGGTCAAAGCCCAGCAAAAGCAGCCGGTAAGTATCGCAGACAACGCCTACAGACGTTTGTTGTACGGAGAAGGGCACATTATGTCAATTCCTACCACCGGCATTGAGGAATCCGTGGAGCAGATTACTTTGCAGGACGTGCAGGAATTTTACCACAACTACTATAGCCCCTCGCTTAGTGAGCTGGTCATTGTTGGTGATGTCAATCAGCCAGAGGTGATTTCAAAATTGGGATTCCTAACTGAATGGCAAGCAAAACAAGTGGCCCTACCCGATATGAAAATTGCTCCGGATATTGATAAGACCCGGGTATATCTGGTAGACAAAGAACAAGCTCCTCAATCGGAAATACGCATTGGCTATCTGACCGATATGGAATATGACGCCACCGGCGATTATTATAAATCTTACTTGATGAACTACCCCTTGGGAGGAGCCTTTAACAGCAGGATCAATCTCAACTTAAGGGAAGACAAGGGGTATACCTATGGTGCCAGAAGTTATTTCCAGGCGGGAGATGAGCCTGGGCCTTACACTGCTCGCGCGGGTGTCAGGGCTAACGTGACCGATAGTGCGGTAGCTGAATTCATGAAGGAGATCTCTATTTATCAGAAGGATGGTATCACGGACGAAGAACTGTCATTTATGAAAAGCTCTATAGGTCAACGCGATGCCCGTGAGTATGAGGCTCCTTGGCAGAAAGCCAGTTTCCTGCAGCGAATTGTGCATTACGATCTTGACAAAGGATTTATCGATGAGCGGGACGCTATCTTGCAGGCCATAACCAAACAAGAGATCAATGGCTTGGCAAAGAAATACCTGCCCAGTGAAAAGATGAATATTCTGGTAGTAGGTGACAAAGCTACCGTAAAAGCTGGATTGGAAAATCTAGGCTATGAATTGGTAGAATTGGATTTGAGGGGGAACCCCTTACCGCCTGTTGAGCTAAAAGAATCAACCCTTTCTGAGGAAAACAAGTAGCCTTGTTTTTAACTAAAAACCCTGTAGAAAAACTACAGGGTTTTTTATTTGCGTTAAAAAGCTTGCTACCAAACTGTTTCAATAAACGTAAATCCCTCACAAAAAGTTTGGGCTGATGCAAATTATTTTGTCATGGCCATCAACAAGTCGTGTTGGGTGATAATATGCACCTTGTCGTGGTCATCCCTGACTAGCAATGCTTTGTTGTCCCTATTGATCAATGAGCTAAGTACGTCCAGGGTATTGTCCAAGGCCACAAACTGAAAGGGAGGGTCCATTACTTCCGAAACCGGCTGGTCTCTTAGTTCAGGGTTTTCAATTAATTGTCTTAAGATCTTGGAATCCGTAAGACTCCCAACAAATTCGCCGTCTTTGGTCACGGGTAGTTGAGAAATGCTTTTTTTATGCAATAACTGGATAGCATCACCGATTTTCTGCTCAGCATCAATCGCCTGTAAGTCGGCTTTACCGTTGTTGCTCCTACTGGCTATGATATCCCTGGCGTTAGCGAAGTCTATAGATTCCACATACCCGTGGTCCTTCATCCAGTTGTCATTGTAGATCTTGCCTAGGTAACGGGTGCCGTGATCTGGCAATATGATAACCATGGTATGATGTTCTTCCATATGTTCACGGGCGTATTCCAAGGCTCCATAGACCGCGGAACCGCAGGACCATCCTACAAACAGCCCCTCTTCACGCGCCAATCGACGTGTCATGATAGCGCCGTCTTTATCCGTTACTTTCACAAAAGTATCAATAAGGTCGAAGTCTACATTTTTGGGCAGGATGTCCTCACCGATGCCCTCTGTTAAGTACGGGTAAACTTCTTTATCATCGAATTGGCCGGTTTCTTTATATTTTTTGAAAACGGACCCATAAGTGTCTATACCTACTGAAAGGACTTCCGGATTCTGCTCTTTGAGATACTTGGCAGTACCACACATGGATCCCCCCGTGCCCACGCCTGCGGCCAGATGAGTTATAGTGCCTTCGGTCTGCTCCCAGATCTCCGGACCAGTGGTCTCATAGTGGGCTTTAGTGTTACTCATATTATCGTACTGGTTGGGATAGAATGAGTTAGGCGTTTCTTCTTCTAATTTTTTTGCTACGGAGTAGTAGGAACGAGGGTCTTCTGGCGGAACATTGGTAGGGCACACAATCACCTCTGCACCCACTGCTCGCAGGATATCAATTTTTTCCTGTGACTGCTTATCGGCCAGGGTAAAAATGCACTTGTAGCCTTTGGCAATAGCCACCAGCGCCAAACCCATGCCGGTATTTCCTGAGGTACCTTCGATGATTGTACCTCCTGGTTTCAGAATGCCTTGGGCTTCGGCGTCCTCGATCATTTGCACGGCCATACGATCTTTCATAGAGTTGCCGGGGTTGAAGTATTCAACTTTTACCAACACCGTACCTTTTACGTCCTTGGCTAACTTGTTCAACTTGACCAGAGGAGTGTTGCCGATGGTCTCGATAATGGAGTTATAGTACATCTTATTATGCAGAGCTTATACACAAAATTACCAAGAGTACAGTGAAATAAAAAGGATTAGGACTGTGCCTTTGCTCCGGCCAGCAGATACAGCACCGCCATTCTAACGGCAACTCCGTTTTCAACCTGGTCCAGAATTATAGAGTGCTCGGAATCAGCCACGTCGCTGTGCAGTTCCACTCCCCGGTTTATGGGCCCGGGATGCATGATGGTTATGGTCTTTTTTAATTTGCTCAAACGCTGACGGTCAATACCATAATACAGGGAATACTCTCTAAGCGATGGAAAATATTTTATTTGCTGTCGTTCCAGCTGAATGCGCAGTACATTAGCCACTTCGCACCATGCCAGAGCTTTATTAATATCCAGTTCCTTGCGCACTCCCACCTCCGCGATGTATTTAGGCAGGAGGGTATTGGGTCCGCAGACCATTACCTCTGCCCCTAGCTTTTGGAGCGCAAATATATTGGACAGCGCTACCCGACTATGCAAAATATCGCCTACAATCAATACTCTACGACCTTCTACTCCGCCCAGCCGTTCCCTGATAGAATAAGTATCCAGCAAGGCCTGTGTTGGATGTTCATGGGTGCCGTCGCCAGCATTTATGATATTGGCATTGATATGTTTGGAAAGGAAGTGTGGGGCTCCTGGGCTGCTATGCCGCATCACCACCATATCTACTTTCATGGCCAGAATATTATTCACTGTGTCAAGTAGAGTTTCGCCTTTTTTGACACTACTGCCGCTACTGGAGAAGTTTATAACATCTGCAGAAAGCCTTTTCTCTGCCAGCTCGAATGAGAGTTTGGTCCGGGTGGAGTTCTCAAAAAATATGTTGGCGATGGTGATATCCCGCAGAGAAGGCACCTTTTTTATGGGGCGATTGATTACATCTTTAAAATTGTCCGCTGTTTGAAAAATTAAATTCAGGTCGTCTGCCGTAAGGTCCTTTATTCCTAATAGATGACGAACGCTTAATTGAGACATTGGTTCATGTATTTACTAGCCATATATTGTCATTCTTGGCGCCTTGCGCCTGCCATTCCACTACTACATGTTGCGATAGAATGGTATTTACCCGTTTCCCGATATAATCTGCTTGTATGGGAAGATCCCTGCTGTACCGACGATCGATGAGCACTAACAGTTCCACTTTATGGGGCCGCCCAAAGGCGATCATGGCATCCATGGCAGCCCTCACACTTCTGCCGGTGAAGAGCACATCGTCTATCAGCACCACCTTGCGGTTTTCAATAATAAATGGGACAGAGGTAGTGTTGGCCTCCAGGGGGGTTTCCCGGCGCCTGAAATCATCCCGGTAAAAGGTGATGTCCAGTAAACCCAGATCGACGTCTTTTTTCAAAAGACTTTTAAGAGTGGAATGAATTCTTTGCGCCAGAAAAACCCCTCGAGGTTGTAATCCTAGTATTACAGTATCGCTAAAGTCCTGGTGGTTTTCAATCAATTGTTGACAAAGCCGTCTAACGGTTATGTCGAGCAGGGTCCCGTCTAGTATTAATCTCTTCTGCATAAACAGGTGAAGCAAATATAGGAAAAGATGCCCAACATATACTGGCCTGGAAATGAAAATAACTATTCCCCTTCCACCGGAAGATCCTCACTGGGGGCGTTGTAGGTGATTTTGTTTATATAAAAAACTTCCCGGTTAAGGTCCACCCCCCGATCCTTGAAATTTTTGATTTTCTGAACACCGTAAGCGAAAAAGTAATCATCGTACCACTTTTTCAATCCTCCTACCTCCGAGTCGTTATTTCGTACAATATCATCTTCGAATTTTAGCTTTATATCGTTAAAGGCTTTTCCTTCCAGAACTTCGTTTCTCTGTATGATTTTACTGCGAATCACATTCTCAAAGGTATATAGCAACACCACCATATCCTCTTCCACACCCACGCTCACCAGTTGTTCCAGCTGATAGCTCAGAACGTCGTTGATCTCGAAGCTGTTATCATATTGGAGCTTACCTTTAGCATCGAACGCGATGATCACAGCATGGGTGTATTTATATCCTTCAAAGGCCAGATTCTGACTACCAGGAAGCATGCCATAGCCACCATAATAACCGCCGCTACCGTACTTAGGGTAGAACGCTTCGCCGATCATCAGGTAGTTGCCGTTTTCCATAATGATGTCATGAACCAATAAACGGTAGTTGAACCGGATCTTTTTGCCCTTTATCTTACGACGCTCCACTCGTTCCTTTACCCTGGCAGCGCGTTTAGCCTTCATGTAACTAAAGAAATTCTTGAGGTCGCCATAGTTGAAATAGGTAATATCTGGTTTTTCATTGGGATCCCGATTCAGACGGGCAATGTAAATACCCCGTGAAAAATTGCTGCGCTTATGGGAATATGTTCCCACGATAAATTGATCGTTTTGGGTGTAATTAGTGGTACGTCCATAGAGGATACTGGTATTGGCTCGTGGCTCCAAGAAGTTGTTCTGCAGGAGTTCACCCTTCTCGTCAAACATTTTTACGGAGATAGTAAAGCGTTTGTCACGGGTGCGTTCGGTCATGACCACACTGAAGGACTTGGATGCCTCATCTACATTGATTTCGATAAGTTCGCTGTTGTTGCGGTAAATACCGGGCAGCACCTTTATTTTTTGGCCCTCGAAGTCATAGTGAATTAGCGCCGGCCGGTAGTTGACATATCCTCCTAACAACGCAGCATTACCTACTATGGTAAACTCCGTAAGATTCACCGGCACAATCTGCTTAATATCATATTCCACTACCTGACCGGTATCCATATTGATCTTTAAGATCTTGAGGTCGTCCTTTTGGTACAAACCCATGCGAAACAGCAAGTAAAGATGTTTGTCACGGTATTCATATCCGGTAAATTCTGCTTTGAAATCAAGTGTATAGGTACGGTGAAGTACCTGTTGCAATGTGGTATCGATGCTCACTACCTCCCAAACTTTGGTACGGGGCGAGCGGTCTTTCTCCACTTCACGAAACATTACGATACCATCTTCCTTCATGGACATTACCGTGAAGTAATTATCTTGCTGATCCAGCATTACTTCCATGCGCAAGGGTTGATGCACCTGTGCCACTACCGCCAGGGCTGTAAGCATCAACATTAATTGGATGGTTACGTATTTGGGATTCATGTTAGTAAGCGGTTAGCTACCCATTTTGACGATCAGATCAAAAGCGGGTTTGTCCAATGCCATCACTGACAAACGGCTTTGCCGGATTAATGGTATATGCGCCAATTTGGGCTCGGCTTTAATTTCCGCCAGGGAAACCGGTTTTTTCAGTTTCTTGACAGCAGCCAGATCCACCACCACCCATCTTTCATCTTCGGTAGTAGGGTCTTGGTAGTGTTCTTTTACCACCTTACTTATACCCACCACACTTTTTTCATTTACACTGTGATAATAAAGCACCTTATCGCTTTTCTTCATGCCCTTTAAGTTTTTACGGGCCGCATAGTTTCTCACCCCATCCCAGTATGTGCTGCCGTCCCTTACCAAATCATCGTAAGAATATTCAGAAGGTTCGGACTTTACTAACCAATAGTTCATAGTTAATTTAAGGTTTTATAAGCCATAGCTAAGCTTTCTAAATTACAAAAAAAATCTAATTACTGTCTTGCCATTGATCGTGCTTTAGTAAAACCAACGACAATTTTCCGTCGTCAACAGACCCCAGCTGATATTTATACCGGGAAGAAGGGCCGGAGCCTTTGATTTTTACCTTTATCTCCAAAACACTATCGGGCGATAAGCTCCATTCAGCAGGTAACCAGATTATACCATCGGTGGGTACAATAGCGCCAAAAAGTGCGCTTCCATCGTCGTTGAGCTGAAAACCCGATCGCGAGCGGGAGGGAGGAAAAGGATAGTCATGGGGGCGATATACCCTCCATTCCTTTTGATCCTCTTCATGTGATCTGATCCAACGAATGTCCTCAATTTGCAAATAAGCCTTCACAGTTGGCTGCTGCCTGCAGGTATGGGCAGTGCCCAGCATAAATACGATCAGTATAAATGAGAGATATTTCAACATCATTAAGCTTGCAAGAGGTATCTTTGCAAAGTATTTTTAGTGCTCACCAAGTTACCTGGAGTTTGACCAACAAAGAAATCATAAAATCTCTGAAATTAACGGCCTCTCTGTTAGAGTTATACGGAGAAAATCAGTTTAAGGTACGTAGTTATAATACTGCTGTTTACAACCTGGAACGTATTGAGGAGGATCTTACCAAACTTGATCTGTCCCAGTTGAACCAATTGCCGGGAGTAGGCAAGAGCATTGCCAAGATCATCGACGAACTAAATCGTACCGATTCCAATGATGTACTTAATAATTTGTTGAAACAAACCCCGGAAGGTATCATGGAACTCATGGGTATCAAGGGATTGGGAGCACGAAAGATTAAAACCGCCTGGGATGAACTGAGAATTGAGTCACCATCAGCTATGTTCCAGGCTGCCCAACAAGGTCAACTAGCCGGTCTTCCGGGGTTTGGAGATAAAACCCAAGACAGAGTGCTTCAAATGGTCAAATACCATTTGGATACCCAAAAGAAAGTCCATTATAAGGTAGCCCATCTGGCGGGTGAATGGCTGGAGTCTCTAATAAAAAAGCAATTCTCCAATCCCACGCTTTCCAGATCCGGGGAGTTTAGACGAAAGATGGAAGTGGTCGAAGATCTGGAGTACCTGTGGGCCAGTAACCGGCCATGGGAACCGGAAGAATTCCTGGATAATACCGATGGTTTGGAAAAAGACCCCAAAAGGTCGGGCCCTTTCCGGTGGGTGGGTACCATAACTGCTGAAAATCTGCCCTTGGATATCCGGTTTTGTGATGAGGACAGTTTTGGCACGCACTTGCTTCGGCGTACCGGCTCAAAAGAGCATTTAAAGCTGACCAACAAGGAAGGCCGTTCGCTATGGGATACATCCCGGGCCACCGCTGCCCGGGAAGAAGACATCTATCAGTCACATGGATGGCCCTATTTGCCACCGGAATTAAGAGAGGGACTTTTTGAAGATAGCTATGCTAAGCTGACAAAGACCCCGGACTTGGTATCCATGGGCCAATTGAAAGGGATTCTCCACAATCATTCTACTTATAGCGACGGCAAACACAGCCTTAAGGATATGGCACAACAATGCAAATCCCTGGGGTACCAGTATTTAGGCATTTCCGACCACAGTCAAACTGCGGTGTATGCCAATGGCTTGGATGAAGACCAGGTAATAGCACAGCACCAAGAAATTGAGGCCATAAATGAAGAAATGGCTCCCTTCAAAGTTTTTAAGGGTATTGAGTCGGATATACTAAACGACGGAAGTCTGGATTATCCTGCGGAAGTCTTACAAAACTTCGATTTTATCGTGGCTTCAATTCACTCCAATTTAAATATGGATCGGAAAAAAGCCACCGAGCGATTAATAACAGCAGTTGAGAATCCTTTCACCACCATGCTGGGTCATCCTACCGGCAGGCAACTGTTAAAAAGAGAGGGATATCCAATAGACCATAAGAAAGTGATTGACGCCTGCGCCCAGTATGGAGTAATTATCGAGATCAACGCTCATCCATGGAGGTTGGATCTAGCTTGGGAGTGGGTGCACTATGCCTTGTCTAAAGGCGTAGTTATTAGCATTAATCCTGATGCCCACGACAAAGCGGGGTTAGAAGACATGTACTACGGACTTTGTGTTGGGCGCAAGGCCGGCTTAACAGCAGATATGACCTTCAACGCTAGAGATGTAGAAGAATTAACCCGATATTTTCACCATAGAAAAGAGCGCGCAATATCTAAATCACTGGTTTAAATCCACAGCAATATGAAATACAATGAACTAACTCCTGAGGAATCCCGGGTGATAGATGGCAAGGGTACTGAGATGCCATTTTCCGGGAAGTACAATGAACACCAAGCCGAGGGTACCTACACCTGTAAAAAATGTGATGCCCCTTTGTATACTTCACAGCATAAATTCCAAAGCCATTGTGGTTGGCCTAGTTTCGACGACGAGATCCCCGGGGCGGTTACCCGACACCTGGATGCCGATGGACGCCGTACAGAGATCGTTTGCGCTAATTGCAGTGGTCATTTAGGTCATGTATTCGAAGGAGAATACCTGACTCCTAAAAATCTCAGACATTGTGTTAATTCGGTTTCCTTGGACTTTAAACCCAATGAATCTTAAAATACCCAGAGGCATCAGTCGTAGCAAGGCGCAGTTCAAATTTTATTATCTTTAACCTCGATTAGAATACCCTATCATGTCCCAGGCGCAAAAAACTTCGGTGATTTCATATAGTCTTTTCACTGACTTTGACGTAGAACTTTTCAGGACGGGAAAGCATTTCCGGTTGTACGAAAAACTAGGAGCACACCAAGTTGAAGTGGAGGGTACTAGTGGCACTTATTTTGCCGTGTGGGCCCCTAATGCTGACTATGTGCAGGTTATTGGAGAGTTTAATCTCTGGAACGGCCAGGACCATCAGCTGCAGGCGCGTTGGGACGGTTCCGGAATTTGGGAAGGATTTGTCCCCGGGATTTCCCGTGGATCCACCTACAAATACCTGATCCATTCCAACCAAGGGGGCAGTTTGGAAAAAGGGGATCCCTTTGCCTTCTTATGGGAAGTACCCCCAAAGACTGCTTCTGTGGTGTGGGATTTGAAGTATGAATGGCAGGATCAACAATGGATGAAAGATCGCCCTAAGGTGAACAATTTGCAATCCGCCATTTCCGTCTATGAAGTACATCTGGGATCCTGGAAGCGACATAGTGACTCAGGGCATAGTTTGAGTTATCAGGAACTGGCCAAGGATTTGGTACCCCATGTGAAAGAGTTGGGTTATTCTCATGTGGAAATGATGCCGGTAATGGAGCACCCGTTCTTTGGTTCCTGGGGTTACCAGGTCACCGGTTACTATGCTCCCAGTGCCCGATATGGAACTCCTCAGGATTTTATGTGCCTGGTAGATGCCTTTCACCAAGAGGGCATCGGGGTGATCCTGGACTGGGTGCCATCGCATTTTCCCAACGATGCACATGGATTGGCGGATTTTGATGGTACTCACCTGTTTGAGCATGCGGATCCCCGAAAAGGCTACCACCCCGACTGGAACAGTTATATTTTCAATTACGGCCGCAACGAGGTTAGATCCATTCTGATCAGCAATGCCGCTTTTTGGCTGGACTATTTCCATGCAGATGGATTAAGAGTGGATGCTGTTGCCAGCATGTTGTATTTAGATTACTCCAGAGACGAAGGCCAATGGATCCCCAATGTACATGGAGGCCGGGAGAACCTGGAAGCCATTTCGTTTTTACAGGAGATGAATGCTGAGGTTTATGGATCATTTGAAGGGATTCAAACCATTGCCGAGGAGTCCACTGCCTGGCCTGGTGTCTCCAAACCTGTAGACCTGGGCGGGTTGGGGTTTGGCATGAAATGGATGATGGGATGGATGCACGACACTTTGGAGTACTTTAAGAAAGACCCGATCTACCGACAATTCCACCAGGACGATATCACTTTCAGCCTTGCTTACGGGTTTTCTGAGAATTTCATGTTGCCTTTATCACACGATGAGGTTGTACATGGAAAAGGCCCTCTGATGGACCGCATGCCGGGCGATGAGTGGCAACGATTTGCCAACTATCGTTTGTTGTTTAGCTATATGTTTACCCATCCGGGAACCAAGTTGATGTTCATGGGCAATGAGTTGGCGCAGACCACGGAATGGAACCACGACCAGCAATTGCCATGGCAATTATTGGAGCACAAGAATCATCAAGGTGCGGCCAACTGTATCAAGGCCTTGAATAAGCTGTACCGCAAGGAACCGGCCCTGTACCAGAAGAGTTTCAGCCCTGAAGGATTTGAATGGATCGATATGGGAGATGCCCAAAACTCCATATTGGTATATATGCGCAAAGGGGAAAAATCCAAAGATCAATTGTTAGTGATCGCCAACTTCACTCCCAAATCCCACCCTAACTACCAAGTAGGGGTTCACGGCGCACCCTTCTGGAAGGAGATTTTCAACTCGGATAGTGAAGCGTTCGGCGGAACAGGACACCACACCAATGAAAAACAAAAAGTAAAGAAGGAGAAGCTCCACGGCCAGCAGCATACACTTACTTTGAAATTGCCCCCCTTGGCGGTAATTGTTTTGAAAGGAGCTAAGAAATGAACAAGTTTCTCTGTATTCACGGACATTTTTACCAGCCGCCTAGGGAGAATGCCTGGCTAGAGGAAATTGAGATTCAGGATTCCGCGGTGCCGTTTCACGATTGGAACCAGCGTATTACCTCTGAATGCTACCGGTCCAATGCGGCTTCCAGGATATTGAATGGTCCTGGTAAGATCGTTGACATAGTCAATAACTATTCCAAAATGAGCTTTAATGTGGGCCCTACATTAATGTCGTGGATGGAAAAGAACGCGGAAGACGTGTATGCCGCCATTCTTAAGGCCGACCGCCTAAGCATGGAGCATTTTGGGGGCCACGGATCGGCCATGGCTCAGGTATATAATCATATCATAATGCCTTTGGCCAACGACAGGGATCGCATCACTCAGGTTATTTGGGGGCTGGAGGATTTTCGCAGCCGTTTTGGCCGGGAAGCTCAGGGAATGTGGCTTTCGGAGACTGCGGTAAATACTGAATGTTTGGAGGTACTGGCCGAGTATGGCGTTAAGTATACCTTGTTGGCTCCGCGGCAGGCCAAGCGTTTTCGCAAGATCGGTTCGCAAGAGTGGCAGGAGGGTATTGATACCAAACGGCATTATCAATGCAACCTTCCCAGTGGTCGTTCAATCATTCTGTTCTTTTACGATGGGGATCGTTCTCAGGACGTGGCTTTCAAGGGAATTCTCAAGAACGGTCGTGAATTTGCAGATCATTTAGTCAATTCCTTCGACGACCGCAAAGAACCTCAACTGGTGCACATAGCTACCGATGGCGAAAGCTACGGTCATCACCACCGGCACGGGGACATGGCACTGGCTTTCTGCTGCCGGCATATTGAAAGTAATGCCCTGGCACGACTGACCAACTATAGCCAGTACCTGGAACTGGTAGATGTGGAGTATGAGGTTGAGATCCTGGAAGATACCTCATGGAGCTGCTATCACGGTGTGGAGCGATGGCAAGGCGATTGTGGATGCGGTAATGAATCGGGTTACCACCAGAAGTGGAGGGCGCCTTTGAGAAAAAGTTTAAATTGGCTGAGGGATCAATTAGAAGAGGTATTCATATCGGAAATGAAGCCGTACCACCCTGATCCTTGGAAGCTGCGTAACGAGTACATTCAGGTGATCCTGAACCGCAATCGCGAGTTTGTCAACAAATTCTTGGATACCCATTGCAGTCCCTCCTTGTCTCAACAAGATCGCACTGAAATCATAAGATTATTGGAGATGCAGCGGCATTCCATGCTGATGTTTACCAGCTGCGGCTGGTTCTTTGATGAAGTATCCCGTATTGAGACTGTACAGATCCTGCAATATGCCAATCGTGCCATTCAACTGGCTGAACGCGAAAGCGACGCCCAGTTAAGTAAAAAGTTCGAAAAGAGATTATCTAAAGCAGTAAGTAATTTACCTGAACGAAAAGACGCCGCTCATATATACCGTGAAGAGATATGCCCCAAGCGTATAAGCTTAACCAGTGTAGGGATGCACTATGCGGTAGCATCTCTTTTTGACGAAAGCCCGGAGCATTTAAACATTCTCAATTACGCCTGCCGTAGCGACCAATTTGAAAGACATCATGCCGGTTCGCAGATATTGGCCATAGGCCGAACTCATATCAGTTCAAATGTGACGTATTCGGAGAAACGATTGAGTTTTGCAGTACTTTACTTGGGTCAACACCATATAATCGGCAGCGCCTCTAATATCTCCCAAGAAGGCTATGAAGATATGAGAATGGATATTGTGCGGGCATTCCGGTCCGGCCGGATCTATCAGGTAATGGATATCATGAAACAGTATTTTAGTGGGTCCAGCTTCTCCTTTTTTGAGCTTTTCAAGGATACTCGAACCGAGGTACTTAATAAAATACTGAAGTCCAATATGGAGGATGCAGCGCGAGCATATAGAAGTATCTATAACCGCAGCTATAATCTGCTTAACGTCATGAAATCCGCCAATCTACAGGCACATCCTATGCTGAGACGTAATATGGAAATGGTGTTGAACTTTGAACTTCACGAGGTGTTGGCCGATGGTAAAACGGACTTAAAAAAGGTGCGGCGCGTGGTGGAAGAAATCAAAAAGTGGGAGATTCCACTGGAAAAAAGCACCTTAGCCTTTGAGGCTACCAACAAGCTCAACCATATATTCCAAAAATTTGCGGAGGACCCCACGGTAACTAAGCCACTGGTTGACCTTACATTGCTACTGGCGTTGTTAAGGGAAATAGAGATCCCTTTTGGATTGAATAAGTTGCAGGATCAAATGTTTCACTTAGGTCAGGAGCTGCTTCCGACCTGGGCTAAGTCTGAGGAAGCCCCAGACACTTCTTTGATGGAGTTATTTCTGAAACTAGCCGAAGATGTAAATCTAGAGCTCACCACCGATAGTACCGTCAAATCAAGACCATAAAAAAAGCCCATGTAAACATGGGCTTTTCAGTTCTTTAATCCAACTGCTTAAACCACAACTACGGAATTGTCATCGTAACCTAGTCCTGCAGGCACATACTTGTCTGCATTCGAGTCATTGACCCAAGTCTGGTCGTCAACTAAATACCTGAATTGATATTCATGACCCACCTGAAGATCAATAGTGGTTTTGAACGTTCCGTTTTTTAGTTTCTTCATGGGTATCCCTTTTTTAGAATCCCAGTCGTTGAACTCACCAAGTACTGCCACCTTATCGGCAGTATCCAATTCTTCATTTTTCAAGCTTAGTGTAACCTTGCACACCGGCTTGCTTTTCAAATACTGTTTTTTGATACTCATTGCACTAATTAAAAAATTTCGAGGAGCAAAGTTACATACATTTTTTTCTATAAATGCAAGTTTTATCTATAAAATTTCAGGCATAAAAATATGAATGTTGCAACAAATAAAAGCAATTGTTAAAATCAGGGCATATTTCGCCCTTGTTTTTTAGGAATATTTCAAGTTCTTAAACAAATGAAAAACCGGGACATAAATGCCCCGGCTAATCAACCTCAACTAATCAACCTAGAATAATTTCTTTTATTTAAGTACGAACCCTACCGAGGCCTTAAAGGTGCGATTATAAGCCTTAAAGAACCCGCCCTCATCTACGGGATTGAATCCGTGTTCATAGCTGGCGCTGATGTTGGTGCCATTGGCAAACTCATAACCTAAGCCACCGGCTACAGCCACATCCATTTTACGGAACCCTGCATCGATATTGAAGTTTTCCTGAACGTTGAATCCAAATATTCCAGCTTTAGTCTTTAAGCGATTGGCTACCAGGTAAGAGACCTGGGGGCCGGCAAATACCTGGAATCCTGGGGCTACCTCCACTTTGGCCATTAAGGGCAGATCTACATAGTGTGATTTCACTACCGCTTTGGCTTGAATGGGTAGGAAGATATCATCCAGAGTTTCCGTAACCTGCATACCTCGCTGGGTGTAGATCAAACCCGGCTCCAGGCTTATTTGATCATTCAGGGGAATGACCATAAAACCTCCTACATGAAAACCCAAATTGGGTTTAGTATCAACGAAGCCAGCCAAGTCGATTAGATCCTGAATACTGGCGCTGGCTTCTCCCCGCCAGTCACTGACATTCACTCCAGCTTTTACTCCGTAACTTATATTTTGGGCAACTGCCATGGTGCTTATTCCCAGCGCCAATAGCATCGTTATATATATCTTTTTCATAACACTAGTCGTTTTAGTTGATGAGCAATTCGCTCAACTGCAACAATGGAAATATCGTGCCAGAAATTGGTTGAGTGGGGTTAAAAATGAGGTAGAAAATATAACCGCTAAGTCCTATATCGCTGGTATACAGGAATTTATTTTAATGACAAATTTTTACATATTTCAGAGACGGGTAGGCTAGAGCATAAAAAAAGCGAACCTAAGTTCGCTTTTAAAATTGCAAGATAAGGATATACGTTTAGTCGATTTTCTTAACATTTACTGCATTCATGCCTTTATTCCCTTCGGTCAATTCGAAACTAACGCGATCGTCTTCCTGGACTTGCTCCGTCAGGCCGGAAACATGAACGAAAATCTCATTTTGAGTTTCGTCATCGATAATAAAACCATAGCCTTTGCTCTCATTAAAGAACTTTACTTTACCATTATTCATAATAAGATTATTATAATTGCAATTAAATCAAAGGTATCAAAAAAAGGCTAACTTTGTATTCCATTACCTATTATATATGAAGTACTTATACCTGGTACGACACGCCAAATCAAGCTGGGATTTTCCGGAACTTACTGATTTCGACCGGCCCCTGAATAAAAGGGGAAAGCGGGATGCTCCCAGAATGGGTTTAAGGTTGGCCTCTAAGGGTTTAAGCATTGATGCTATCATTTCCAGCCCAGCTAATCGAGCCATTACTACTGCCCGGGAAATAGCGGCAGCGCTTGATTTTCCAGTTGCTGATATTGTTCAATCTGATGATATCTATCACGCGGGTATGAATACCCTAATGGATATGGTCAAGAGCCTTAACAACAAGTTGAAATCGGTGATCCTGGTGGGCCACAATCCGGGATTTACCGATTTTGCCAACCAGCTAAAGGAACACGATTATTTCATTGACAACGTGCCTACCTGCGGTGTGGTCGGCATAGAGTTTGCCTGTCTCAAGTGGGGAGAAATCACCGAACATAGCGGTAGGTTGTTATTTTTTGATTACCCCAAAAAGGCCCTATAGCTTTAGGACTTTCATCAACAATTCACTGCCCATTCCACTAATTAGCAGTCGTTCCTTGCCATTGCTAAGCATATGACTGGTCCATGGGGTAAATCCGCCATCTACGAGATTTATTTCCTGGTCGGCTAATTTGACATCCATGCGGAAGCACATTCTGGGATAGTAGCTTTGGCCTCCGGACCGTTGTGGGAACAATTCGATTTCCTGGTCCGGCAAACGCTGCTGTAACTTCTGCATTACTACATCTGCTGTATGGGAGGAAACTTCCGGCCAAAAAGTAATTCTCAGGGCAATTTCAAAATCGTGATGCTTCTGTAATTGTTTAAATAGTGTTTGATAGTATTCAATGTGAAGCGAAAGCATCTCTACTTCGAACTGGTAATTGCCCTGATCGCGGCCCGCTGAACACAGTCCCATGATCCTGAAATGAGGGGTATGCCTACTATCTGCCGAGGGTTGATTTCGAATATGCCGATGTGAGCATGCCAAATGTTCTGTCTGGGAATCCTTAGGGTCCCGGGTTAAAGACCTTTGCCGGCGCAAGGCACACTCCAAAGCCATAACATTGGTGGCATCAGCTACTACTTCCGCATTCTTACCGGCTGCGATAATCTTGTTCTGGTGTACTGTGGCCAGAGTTGAGCAACTACCCAGGGGACCAATAGGTGACAATTCCAGAACCTCGAAATTTTCCGGCAAATTCTTCAATAACCATTGGTCAAATTCCAATATTTTGTCATAACTCAGGTCTGAAGGCCGTACAAAGGGATTGTCTTGATAAGCCTTAAGCAGTTGAGGCGGTGTCTGAGGTGCCGCCCGTTCCCGGTACACCTCTAGCATTAGGCTTTGAAAATCCGAATTATTCAAGGCTATGAGTGATTTCAATACATCTTCTCCGCCGATAGATTGCAGGATTCTGGGTAATATTTTTGATTGATTAGGACCTTCCATTGGATTATAGTCTTTCAGACTTTGGGAACCATCACTCTTAAAGCTTGAGGTACCACTTTTACTTTTAGTTGGGAGCCGTCCAGTTGTTTAACCTCCCCATCCATGTGATACACGCAGCTATGGGGGCATTTGATCACCGCCTCCTCCAATCTTATGATCTCCACATAGCGGCTTTTGTGAATGGAGCGATTAAATAACCTCAATCCCAGCGATAATCCCAAATGTTTAGGGTAGTCCTTGACGATACACATATCCAGTTTTCCATCGGTAATATCCGCGTGGGGAGAAATAAAGGCATTATTGCCAAATTGTGCAGCGTTGGCAAATGTTATGGAAAATGCTTTACAGCTGCGTGCTTGGCCTGGCAACTCCAAGTGATATTCCTGGTTTTCATAAATCAGAAACTCCTTCACGACATTGCGTAAATAGCCCATCAAGCCCCGGTGTGTGCTTTGTGCGAACTTTTCGCTTATATAGGCGTCAAATCCCACTCCCGCAGTACAGAAAAAGTAACCGTCGTTGGTAGCTCCACAGTCAATAGTCTTAATGGCGTGGTGATTCATGATCTGCAGGGCTTTTTCAACTTCCAGAGGGACTCCCAGATCACGAGCCAGGCCGTTACCTGAACCCAAGGGAATAATGCCCAGGGTACTCTGGGAAGCGACCAGGCTGCTGGCACATTCATTGACGGTGCCATCGCCGCCTACAGCCACCAGATAGGGCACCTGGTCCTGTACCGCCTTCCGACTAATGTCAAGGGCATGGCCTTCGTATTCCGTGTAGGCAAGTTGTACCTGAAATCGGTTGCGGTCCAGCGAGGCAAGCAACTGATCTTGAATATTGCGCTTGTGTTTGGTGCCTGCTTTAGGGTTAATCACAAACAGGATCTGATCAGCGCCAGGAGCCATAAATTAGTGGTCTTTTTCCAGCATATCTTCCAGGCGGACCGGAAGTTTTTGTGCTACCCAGTCCATGAATTTACCGGGATAGCCTGCTTCGGCCTGCATGGCGGCAGTGCGATCCAGTATACTGCGGATGGTTTCTTCAGGCAGGTAGCCTTTATGTTCCACCTGTCGGGCAATGTTTTCAACCTGTTCCTGTACACTACCTTCGGATTTGCGAAGCCATTCTTCGTAGTCCTCCTCTTGCCAGTTCAGATGGTGTTCCATAACTTCCAGGGCAATTCTCTTTCCGTGCTCCATGGATTCCTTAATGTTGCCTCTGCCGGTTACCGCATTCCCCAAGGCAAAAACATTGTCAAATCCTACCAGGCGACAACAGTTTTCCTCATCGATCTCAAAGGTTGAACCTTTGCTGGGAATGCCCGTGATCTTCTCCGGGAGGCTTCCTATGGAACTGATGATCAACGGCGACCTGAATTCTTTAAACTCCCCCTCAACCGGTATCACTCGACCATCTTCGATCTTGGTTTTTTGAAATAATATTCCGACAACCTGTTCTCCCTCTACAATTTTCTCAACGGGTGCCCAACAGGGTTCGAAACGGAAAAGGTATTTCTTCAAGAAATTGTCCATGATCTTTTTACGTACCCCTTGCGCTTTCTCAAGCTGATCCGGAGTGTCGGTGGGCAATGGAGAAAGCGGCATATCGATATCCCGCCGTCGGTAGAATAGGGTACATCCTTGCAGCCCCAGGTCGTCCATGGTGTATCCCAAATCGTCGAGTACTCTATTAATTCCTCGGTCCAAGGTAAACATGTCCACCTCATGGCCCTTTTCACGGAGCGCCTTTTGTACATTTTCGATCTGGAGGATCTTTACCACATCTAAAGAAGCCAAACCACCACCAATCACCATAGCATTATCCTGCAGCTCGAAATGGTCGCCCTTATAAGTCGGTTCGTGGTAATGATTGAACCAGTATACCAGGGGGTTTTGATAGTAAAGTCCTTTATTGATAAAGTCATCAATACCCTCTACCGGTAAAGGGCGATCTTTCCAGGCCCCGGTCGCTAACAGCACTGCCGAAAAACCCCAGTTATTTACTACATCCAAGAAATCAATTTTTTCACCTAGAGTAGCTAAAGGGACAAACCTGACGTTGGGGTGAGACAGTTTTTCATTGATCCGATGTTCTTCTTTGTCCCTCAACTTGTCGTGCCATTTAGGCAACCCGTCTTCAATCTTACCATAAGGCAAAACATTTTGATCAAAAACCACCACCCGAAATCCTTTGTTTGCCAATTGAAAGGCAGCCTCTGAACCTGCTACTGCCCCACCAAATATTGCTATAAAATGATGGCCGGATTTTTCCATATTACAAGGGTTAGTTGGATACTTAGAAATTACTTTACTTCCCAGACATTACCGCTTTGCAAGAGTTCGTCCACGTTCTGGTAGGAAGAATTGGCCAGGCTTTGCTGGTATTGCTCTTCCACCAATTGATCGTAAGTGCGATCTTCTACGGACCTGATGATACCTAAGGCCATGGGAAAAAGGGGCGGTGCCATGCGGATGAGCATGTGATGTATGGTGGTGTCCTGTTCATGGACATCATGCACTAAAATATCGTCTTCCGTAATGCCATTTTCTCCTATGGTTACCACCTCAAGTTTAAAACCGCTTAGTATTAATCCTTTTTGCTTTTCTTTTCCGAACAACATACGTTCACATGTTCCAAGTGCAACTGAAAATCATCTTTGTTCTCTTTGCTGGTTACAGCTCCGTGAGCTTTGTCGTTGAAGATCACGCAGTTTTGCAATATTTCAATTAGTGATGTCCCTTTGTGCTTGGAAGATTCCACAAAAATTTGGGTCATCAGCTTGGGATTGGTGTCAATAGTACGGGCAAAGAAAGTACCTCCGGCCGATAGAGTCAGCTCTCCAGCGCTAAAAGGTCGTTCGATTCCGCCCATAGGAGTGGACTTAGTAACTTGTCCAATACGACTGGTAGGGCTGTACTGGCCCTTGGTAAGTCCGTAGATCTCGTTATTGAACAGCAAGATATTGATGTCAATGTTTCTGCGAATGGCGTGAATAAAGTGATTGCCACCAATGGCCAGGGCATCCCCATCGCCGGTAATTTCCCACACGCTCAATTTGGGATTACTCAGTTTTACGCCGGTAGCCACTGCCGGAGCCCTACCGTGAATAGTATGAAAACCATAGGTATTCATGTAGTAAGGAAAACGGGCGGCGCAGCCAATTCCGGAGATAAAAACAAAATCTTCCTTGTTTTCCGGTATCTGCGGTAAGGCGTTTTGGATTGCGGATAATATGGCATAGTCGCCGCATCCAGGACACCAACGAACCATTTGGTCGCTGGTAAAGTCCTTTTTAGTCAGTTTTGGACGTGGCGAGTCTACAGTTTGATCGGACATTCTTATTAATTATTTAAGCTAATGACGATAATTTCTCTTTGATCTCGGTGATGGTAAAGGGTAACCCCTGCACTTTGTTCAATTGTTGGAAGTGGAATTGTGGGAATTGGGTGCGCAGGTAGTTGGCCATTTGCCCTGAATTCAATTCACATACCAAAATTTTCTGGTAGGATCTCAAAATGTCTTTTAGGTTCCTGGGCAATGGATTGATATAATTAATATGAACCATACCCACTTTTTTACCATCCGATCTCAATTCCTTGACTGCGGAAAGCATAGAACCATAAGTGCTTCCCCAGCCTATAGCCAGCACCTCTCCAGCTTCATCACCAATGATTTGCTGTTCGGGAATATAGTTGGCTACCGCATCTACTTTTTGCTGCCGTATATCCACCATTTTTTGGTGATTTTGAGGGTCGTAAGAAACGTTGCCGGTTATTTCTTCTTTTTCCAAGCCACCGATTCGATGTTCCAGGCCCGGCATACCGGGGGTCACCCAATACCTAGATAACTTTTCTGGGTCCCTTAGGTAAGGCTGGAATTCTTGGCCGTTTTCTTTAAACAAGGGTACGGTTATTTTCTTCAAATCCGCGGTTTTGGGGAACCTCCAGGGTTCGGATCCATTAGCTAAGTAACCATCGGACAAGAACATTACCGGAGTCATATGTTCAATACTCAAACGCGCTGCTTCATAAATGAATTCAAAGCAGTTGGCAGGGGTACTGGGCGCGATAACAATACAGGGACTATCACTGTTGCGGCCATACAAGGCTAGGTTCAAATCGGCCTGTTCTGTTTTAGTAGGGAGACCGGTAGAAGGACCTCCCCGCTGTACGTCGATTACTATAAGGGGGATTTCAGCCATGACCGCCAATCCAATAGCTTCTCCTTTCAAAGCAATACCGGGTCCTGCTGAAGCCGTTACCCCCAGCTGGCCTGCATAACTGGCGCCTATGGCAGAACAAACTGCCGCAATCTCGTCCTCGGCCTGCAGGGTAATAACTCCCAAATTCTTGTATTTGGACAATTCGTGTAAAATGTCCGAGGCTGGGGTTATAGGATATGAACCGTAAAACAGCTTTCTGCCTACTTTTTCCGCCGCTGCCAGCAGCCCCCAGGCAGTGGCTTGATTTCCGGATATATGCCGATAGGTCCCTTTCTCTATGGAAGCTGCAGGGACCACATAATTTGAGGCAATGGCCCGAATGGTAATAGCGTAGTTGTAGCCGGCATCCAAGGCTTTCTTGTTGGCCTCGATCAATACAGGTTTCTTGCGGAATTTCTTTTCCAGGAATTTTTCGGTTTCTTCCTTTGACCGGTCGAATAGCCAGTACATCATGCCCAGAGCAAACATGTTTTTGCAGCGGATAATACTTTTATTGTCTAATTCGATACCTTCCAGTGCTGTCTTGGTGAGCGAGGTTATGGGTGCCTCAATAATCTTATAGTCATCCAGGCTGCCATCTTCTAGGGGATTGGTCTCGTAGCCGGCCTTCTTTAAATTGCGATCTGCGAAATAGTCAATGTCTACAATAACATTTCCGCCCTTGCGCACCCAGTTGAGATTGGATTTCAATGCTGCAGGGTTCATAGCTACTAAGATATCGGCATAATCACCTGGAGTATATATATCAACCTTACCAATCTGTACCTGGAATCCGGATACGCCTTCTACGGTTCCCTGAGGTGCCCTGATCTCCGCAGGAAAATCCGGAAAAGTGGCCAGGTCATTGCCCAGCATAGCGGAGGTAAAAGTAAATTGCGAACCGGTAAGTTGCATACCGTCTCCGGAATCGCCGGCAAAGCGGATCACGACCTTTTCGAGTTCGACTGGTGGAGGAGTCTTAGACATAACTGTTTTAGAATTAACTTAATTATGAATATAGGCACAAAATGGAAATTCACACACTTTTTGCACAAGTTGCTTTCAGTAAAAAGTAAAAAAGATAGTAGTGGCCTTGCGAAGCTCAATTTGAGGGGTGTTTTTTTGACTTATCTAAAGTTGGAATGCCCCTGGAAGGAGTGCAGCATTCAGTAAAATGATAAACACCATGAAAATAAAAAAGCCAAATAGAGTTTCACATACTTACACCCAAACCATTAACGGGACACTAAATGAAATTATGCCTTTATACTGTCCAGTAAGAGAACTAGAGTGGTGCGAAAACTGGAATCCTAAAGTAGTATATAGCAATTCTGGATTAGCTGAAATAGACTGCATTTTTACTACTTCTCATGGAGAAACAGACGTTGTGTGGATAGTAACGGATTATGATATTGAAAAAGGACATGTACAAATGTTCTATCATGTACCGGAAGTATTGGTGACTAAATTAGAAATACAGGCAACACCAATAACCGAAGACATAACCAAAGTGGTATTAATGTACAGTAAAACATCATTAAGCGAAACAGGAGACAAGGTATTAGAGGAGTTCACCAAAGAAGAGTATGATATAATGATGGACTCGTGGGAGAAAGCGATGAATCATTTTTTAACGACTGGGGACATGTTAACAGGATTACCAAATTTCTAACTTTACTGGCAGTTAATCTGTTAACTGCTAAGGAATACTGATTTCTTCTCCGATAGAGAAACACCTCCCTTCAGTGTCCCGTAAAGCACATTAACCTCCTCCGTGTTGCATGAGAAGACAATAGCCCCCTGGTGTCATACCTCCTCACTGATGGAAATGGGAAAAAGGGTGACACTAATGGAGATGGGCAGGACGTATCTGAATTTTGTAAGATGGGATTAGTCACGTGGATGGGTAAGGTCTGCTTACGACCCAAAGCGGACATTGGAATACTTTCATTTGCGACCAATTCATTTCGATTTTGGGTATACTTACCCCAATAAAGCCCAATATATAATTTACTAGCATCCATGAGATTTGTTCCAATACTGTTATTGATCGTAAATATAGCTGTTGCTCAAGAACGGCACCTCTCAAATGATAGCGACACGGCATTTTGGTTCAACTGGCGAATTGGCTTAAACAGCGAAATTGGAATCTCAACAATTGACAGATCAATTGAGGAATTTGAGTTCAGATTTTGGGACGGATATAAGGTCATCAGACTCTGGAAAAGTAAGGAAAAACTTCAATCAGAAGTGATCTTTTTTCTTCGCGAATACAATGAGAATATGAAAAGTCATAAAGGACGATTGTACCATAGTAGTCTGAAATTGAATGAAAAGACAACTATTGCCATTAATAACTTAATTACGGACCTTGAAATTTTAAACTTTCCTTCCGACAATAAGATTGAAGGATGGGACCAAGGATTGGACGGAATAACTTATTTTGTTGAGACAAGCAGCCCAGATAATTATAGCTTTAAGAACTATTGGACTCCTACAGTTTATTCAAATATTAAGGAAGCTCGAATTTTTCAATACTTTGTGAATGAAGTAAATACTCTCAAACCTATTCAGGAAGGATTTAAAAAATTCATGGACCACCAACCGTTTAGAAGGTATTATGCTGGAATTGAAAGTGCAATGATTGCAACAGTCATTGAGTAAACCGCTCAAACACGGCGCGGCAATGGCATTGTTTAAATCCGAATGTCCGCTATTGGCCGAAAGCAGACGCTCACGAAAGACCGATAGCGACCCAAAGCGGACGTTCATCACTTTTCAGTTTTAGTGCGTTACACTATCCAATAGAGTGATAATTACGTGTTAAATTGTGCGTATATATTATAGTTGTATGCCATTTGAAATCAAGAAAATTTAATCTTAGAAAATAAATGGCAGCATAGATTGAGTAAACAAGTAGAAAAAAAATCAAAATGTTTCATATAGTAATTCACTGTAAGCCAAAAAAGGAGAATGAAGATTTCTTTGGAAAAGTCATAGGAGCTTATGCTTCAATCTTGATTGATTATAAGGACTACGATGGAGTTATGGAAATGTCGAAATACTATGTGGAAGAGAATGGATGGGATATATTAAATGTAGAAGACAAATACTACACGTTTGAAAATAAAGAGGATTTACCTGAGGACTATCAAAAGTATTTCGATGAATTAGAGGAGTATGGATATTCTATGATATTCAAAACATATAATGAGGAGGACGAAGAATAAAAAAAGGCATACAACAAGATCTATATGTCGCCCCTGCCGAGTGACAGTTATTTATCAACATCCGCTCCTGGCCGGAAGCGGAACTTCAGAAATCGACCCAGAGCGGACGTTTAAGGTACACTGAAAGCGGTTGACTGTTCCAATAATTTGAAATGTTTCGTTAATTACAATATGCGGATCACAATTGTAATCATATTACTGCTCTCCATAAGAACCCTGAATGGTCAAACTCTGGGAGACTTCGGAGAAATTCCTGAGCGTATAGGTAGTGAGGGCATTTCAACAAGTGCACTCTTAAAGCAGTTAAATTGGGAATCAATTGTCAATTACTGTAACAAGCATGAGGGATTTTATTCTTACAAAAGAGAGAAAGGGCTCCTAACAGAATTTGAGTATGTAAAGCAAGGGCGAATTGAATCATTTGAAATTGTAAGTTATAAGGGAAGGGTATTAGAATATTATTTCGACGTACCTGTTGAAAACAGAAAAAATGAGTACTTCTTTGATAAAAGCCTTTGGTTGACTTACATCAAAGAAATAATTCCTGATCTTCCTGAAAGTCTATTGTTAACTGTCAATGAACCAACAGAAGTCTTAAAAGGATTTTATTGGTTATTAGGTGTGGACTCTTTTGATGAGTACGGTTGGATTTGCGAGTACTCTACAGTTGGTTCACCTCCAAAGAAGAGAAAAGGCCTTCTTAAGCTTGTACAATCTCGGAGAGTAGACCTCTTACGAAAACTAACGAATCATACGAATCCTCAGATCAAATTATATGCCATTGATGCTCTAATTTTTCTTGACAAAGACTTAAAAATCCTTACCTCAAATGATTGGCAATTGATTTATGAATTTAGGGATAGTGGAACAGAAATAATTACGTGCGGGAACATGGGATCATATAAAAATTACAATACGCCAATTGAAGAGCTATTATCCAAGCAAGCTATCAAACAGCTAACTAAGAACTATCAAGTATTTGAGAAACTTGGTTATTTAGAAAAACTGAATTAGGTGCTTTTAAACATACGTCCGCTATTGGCCGCAAGAGGACTATAAGGACTACTTTATGAAAGATAAAAACTAATCAAGTATGATATAATGAAGAGTTTAATTTGCCTGCTGATCATTATCAGTTGTGCTCCTGTACATGAGGGAATTTTTGAAGGAACCAAAGCGGTGGTGGAGATCCTGGAGAAACCAGGGAATGAAATAAATAGCAGTTTACAGGATGCGACCCATTAAGCGAAGTCCGCCTTTTTAGTATTTTTAAGTTTAGCAAACATTGCCGGCCCAAGGCATAGCTTTGGCCGTTGTTCTTATTTGATATGGAATCAATCCAAAAGAAATTTTCAGATCTCGATAAAGAGCTTTACAGAAGAACGGATGAAATATTACATTATTTATGGGACCCGATCGGGATTTCTGATACTCCCCAAGCACGAAGTGAATATTATGGATATTTACCGCAGGTTTTTATGAAGCTTAAAAAGGGTGTTAGCCAATTTGATCTTGCCAATTATTTGGATAAGATTCAAGTTGAAAACATTGGTATGCCTTCGGATCTAAATCGGAACAAGCAAATCGCAGAAGTTTTATTGGGATGGAAAGAGGTAATCGAAGAAAAATATTCGGCATAGGCCATAGCCTTGACCGTGTGAGTGTCTGCTTTTGGGCGTTTGCTGACCTTTGGATTCCCGTTTTTCGTTCCAAAATAGTAATTTCAAAACGATGAAGCCCCAATATCCTGTTGGATGAGCAATAAAGAAAGTGATTTCTGGAAAGCTATACCTATTTTAACTGTGGCCATTGTCTTCATAAGCTGGGGAATCTTGTGGTTAATGAATAATCGAGTTGGGGTAGGATTTAGGGAGGAGTATTTTAAGATTTCTGTTGTTGGTGGACCTCTCCTAATTTTAGTTGGACTAGTATTTTTGATTGTCGCCTACTTCAGCCTTTCACCATTTAATAAAATTAGAAGGTTCTTTGAGGATCGTGGAAAGAAGAGAAAATAGTTCAAGACTATTAAACCGTTCTCCTAATCGCTGCTATTTCAATGTCCGCTATTGGCCGCAAGCGGACTTAAACCTACTTTCCCTCAGCGTCCTGCCAAGGGACTCCGAGGCCTGATGAACATATCTTAAACATCATCAGAGTCCTTTCCAGGTACCATAAACGATTACAAGCATTTCCGTTGAGGAAATGCACCGCAGCGATCTATACCTGTTGTTTTGACACCATTTATATAGCTTCACCAAAAAGCTTTTATTTTATTTCAAGCACACTATTCAAAAGCATTTGTAGTCCCCATTGTAAACTCTCTTTGGCTTCTTCTTTATTAAGGTTGCAAACATCTTTGGTAAGTACCACTGCTTCAATACCCATAAACAATGAAGCAATATTTACAAGGTGTTTTTTATCACGATTGGATAGATTATTTTGTTTTGTAGAAAGTACCTTTTCCAAAGCTATTATCCGTCTTCCTGCTCGTTTACCTTTGGTGGTCACTGAACTTAATAGGATACTTAAAAACTTTCTAAATGCGGCTTCATTTTTAAATGTAAAATTCAAATAGTAGTCCTGGATGTTTAATATAAGTTCCTCGATGGATAGTTCATGATGTTCATCTACAAAACTTTCCGGATCAATATCTTTAAGACCTAGTACCATCTCGGATGTAAGTGTTTCAATATTTGAGTAATACCGGTATATCGTAGCGCGTGAGATATTAGCTTCTTTGGCGACATTTTCTAATGTCAAAGTCTTTCCCTTATTCAAAAGGTTCTGTGCCGTATTAAAAATTTTCCAATGGGTTTTGAGTTTTTGCTTTCGTCTCCCGGAATCAACATAATTACTTTTCATGAGACAAATATCTCATAAAATTTTGATATTAAAAAATTTAGCTTTAAGTTTATGAGACTAATGTCTCATGTAAATAATTATGGAAACTAGGTACTTATTAGGTCAAACAATCAATCTATACGAAACATCGGGAGATTACGATTTAATTCAGGTATGCATACCTGCTCATACCTCTGGTCCGCCCCCACATTTGCATAAAAATTTTGATGAGTTTTTCCTTTTAATTGAAGGAGAGTTAGAAGTATTACTAGCCGGTACAGTTAGCATATTAAAGGCTGGAGAGTTTATTGATATTCCAGTAAATACTATTCACACCTTTAATAATATCAGCGATTCGCAGTGTACACTATTTAGCATTCATCATCCTAAAGGGTTTGCCAAATTTTTTAAAAAATTTGGTATCCCTGACGGGGAACCCAATGCACTGGAACGTTCGCTAGATCCTTTGATTATTGAGGAAATAATAAAAACCGCAGATGATTTTGATATGGATATGAAGCTATAAGTTTAATAAATCAATTATTAAAATATTAAAAAATGAAAAAACACAATTATTCTAAGGCAGTTATGGGCTTATCACTTGTTCTTTTGACTTTCAGTTGTGGTAATGATGACGACAGCGTTCCAGAATTAGAGGCTTGGATGGTAGAGGTCGAACAGCTTAAAGCTGCAACCTCTCAATATGTAGATTTTGAGGTTGCGAACAATGAAGGACGTATCGATGTTTCCGGTTATGTTCCAAACATGGGACATCATTATTTAAATCCTGCCTTGGCGGATGGAACCCTTGAGTTGGACAAACCGGAAATCATATTATACGTTCCGGATGAAAATGCCGTGATGCAAATGGTAGCCGTTGAATATGCAGTGATACCAGAAGATCCGGACAATCCTGGAAATCCTCCAGAAGGCTTCACAGGAGATCAAGATGTTTGGCATTTTAATGAGATGGTAGGACAATGGCAATTACATGTGTGGACAATTTTAGAAAACCCAGATGGCATATTTGCTCCTTTTAATCCGGCCATAGGTGACTAGCGATAGAATTGAATTGGCGATCTAAACCGAAGCAACCTATTGCTTCGGTTTTCTTGTATAGAACCAAGATCTCCTGACTTAAGTTTTAAACTTAAGCCAGGTGGGATATTGGGTGACCACAATTCAGCACTGGTCCGCGTTGCTAACGTGGACCATTTTGATACGGGCGTTTGCATCGCTTAGGTTAATTGGGCATCCTCGTTCTAAACGATGGAGAGAATGGGCCTTTTGTAGGTTGAGGGCTCCCGGCATCAGGAAGACTTAGAACAAGGTCCGCTATCGACCCAAAGCGGACATTGAGGATATTTCCAATTGTGCTACTTTATTTCCATTTTAGGAGTACTAAACGGACATTTGTTTCTCATATAAACAAGTTAGCGTGCATCTTGAATAGGTATTTATACATAATAATCTTCCTACTTTTATCACACCGAGGTTTAAGTACCGGGCAAACAGGTGAGTTGATAATATATCAATCAGATACATTAGAACTGTTATCAACTCCTCTTACACCCTATCTTTCAAATGATACTTCCTTTTATGAAAAGATTCCCGCGTTAAAATATGGTTGCTCAACCGCTCTTTGGAGGGGGTATGTTGGTTTATGGAAAATAGACAAGGACAAGCTTTACCTAATTGACATATTTACATGTGGTGATAAGGAAAAGAGTCTAAAGTCAACCTTATTTCCATATTCATCTGGGGCGATTATGGCGACCTGGTTCTCTGGTGAATTAATCATCCCAAAGGGAAAAATGCTTCAATATTTTCATACAGGATTCGCCAGGATTTACGAAAAAAATATAAACCTGAGTATTAAAAGCTGTAATGTAGTTGATACCAAGATTTATAAAAATGGTTATTTATTGGAGGATCCGGGATTATCCAGAGAACCCTCCGAAATTAATCGATTGCTATATGAGAACATCGCCTGGGAGAATATCTCGAAACTATCCAAGAGAACGGAAACTCACGTATCATTCTGTGTAGGGGAAACTGGATCTAAAGAAAAAATAAGCATCGATTCAAGCTTTATTTACTACTCTGAATTGAAGGCGGCACTAGATTCATTAAATAGGTTCAAGGTTCTTTATTGGAATGGTAATGGTTATCCTACATGTTATATTCAACCAATCGTCTTCAGCCGAAAAAACAGAAGAAGATATGCACGCTAACAACGGCTATAACGCCAGCCCTAATTTTGTATTTTATAGATAGGCCCGGCGCATAGCCTGGACCGTTGTAGCGCATTACTAAATATGGTAAGTAACGACCACAACTGGAAATTCCCAGACCCGCCTAATACAGCGGTTTTTACCTCAGTCTATGTACTAAAAGATCGAAAAACCATTACGTATGTATCTCATGAAGAGAATGACGGAGCTTGGCAGTTCTTTACGGATGATGTTATTGAGCAATATGAAGATATTGCCCGGATTGTGGCTTTGTCGGAAATAGTAGACATTGATCCAACATTACGAAATTTAGCAAATCTGCCTATGGGCTATTACGCTACTCGTAAAGACAGGAATGACCCATGGACGGTGAAGAAATAGGAGGATTAGACGCGCTACAACAATGGCTACACGCCAGCCCTTAATTTTGTATGTTTGCGATAGGCCTGTCTCATAGCCTGGACCTGAAAGTCCGCTTACCACCCAAAGCGGACGTTGGATGGGTCTCCGAAATTAAGTTTAATTTTAAGACAAAAATTAACTAAATCGATGGTATCCTTATTCATTCGCAATCTGGTTTTCACAATTCTTCAGCCAGGTATTGTAGCAGGACTAATACCGTATTGGATTTTGGGTAATAACGTAAACGACATCTTTGTTCAACACCTTTTGCACCGAGGACTACATTATTCAGGAGCAATAATATTTGTAATTGGTTTTGTGATAATGTTATGGTGCATCATAAGTTTTGCGGTTCAGGGAGGAGGAACCCTATCACCAGTCGACCCCACAAAGAGATTAGTTGTGGCTGGATTTTACAAATTTTCGCGTAACCCAATGTATGTTGGCGTGATATTGATATTGATTGGGGAAGCAATCTTTTTTCAATCAGTAGATTTATGGATTTATTCACTCTTTGTCTTTATAGTTTTCAACATTTTCACAATACTCGTTGAAGAACCTCGTTTGAGAAAAGATTTTGGAGAGGAATATAAAAGATATTGTAAAAAAGTAAGGAGATGGATCTAATGGTTCCAGTCATTGATACACCGACAATGCAAACTCAAACAGGCGATAGTAATGTCTGCTTCTGGCCGAAAGCCGACATTCCTGAAAGTCTGCTATCGATCCAAAGCGTACCTTGACCAGTGAAATTGTTTTTGAAAGGTGCGCTTATTCCGTAATATTTGGTGGATATCATCCATTATGGATGATATAGGTACGTTATAAGCAATAAAGTGAAAATCTTGATCGAAACAGAAAGACTATTGTTAAGAGAAATTACTCTGGATGACAAAGAGGAACTATTTAAGTTGCATTCTAATCCAGAGGTACAAAAGTATACCGGGGAACCAGCAGTTAAATCTATAGAAGAAATAAAAAAGGCAATAAGGACAAGAATTAGCAACTATAAGAAGTATGGATTTGGCAGGTGGGCCACTATTTTAAAGAGTGGAATGCAATTTGTCGGCTGGGCGGGTTTAGCGTATCTACCTGAATTTGATGAAATTGATCTTGGATATAGATTCTTGCCTAAATATTGGGGATCAGGTATAGCTACAGAGGCATCTCATGCAATTTTAACATACGGATTCGATCAACTCGAATTAAAAAAGATAGTTGCCATTGCAATGAAAGAAAATAAAGCATCAATCAGAGTGATGGAAAAAATTGGGATGGAATTCGACAAATTTGCTCCTTATGAAGCTGGGAGTAAAGATGCCGTCTGGTATTGGTGTGACCAAAAGCTTATAACAAAAAATAAACGCCATTAAAACGAGCGTTTATTGAAACCGTTAAGCCTAGGGTAGGATCAAAATGATCAAGTTCACAAGGTCCGCTATTGGCCGATAGGGGACTTCAGGAATCAACCCAAAGCGAACACTGAAACTGGTTTAAGCATTTTCTCAATTACGGTATTTTATTTACCTTTTACACCAAAGCCCTAAACCTCTATATCATTAACTTGACTTCCGATCTGTCTCAACTCATACCAAAAAGTCTATTATGGATTTTCATCCTTACATTCTCATTAGGCTGTGCTTCTTACCAACCTGGAGAATTGAACGGTAAATGGAGTATGCCTACCGAAAATGGTAATCATGAAGTATGGGTAAATGACACTTTGGCTCTTGGTTTGAGTTACTCTCTTGGAGAGATATTTTTATACCGCCTCCATTTCGATCGAAAGAAATTGACCTTCATAATGATGGAACCCTGGGAAAATTCAACATGGTCAGAAAAGATACTGTATCTAAAAGAGAAGGAGTTTGCTACTAAATTATTAAATCCGATTAATAAAAAAATAACTGTTTACACTCGTATAGATCCGGCAAATCCCATAATCTCAGTTGATAATCAGGTCAATTATGAGATGTATATCCACTTATTAAGAACTAAAGAATAAGCTACTAGAATGTCTGCTTCTGGCCGAAAGCAGACTAACTGGATTAACTTTTAAGAATACTTATCTAACGTTGAAACTTGAATTTGAAAAGTACAAAGAACAATTATTTGCTGGAACTTGAAATGGACGAAAATGATCTACTATTAGAAAGAGGATTACCTGAACGTTATCGAGCTCGTGCGGCATCATTGTATGATCAAGCATTCGGTCAAAAATTCTCTGCAGCGATACGTTCTGAACAAGAACGCCTAATGCTTTTGGAAAATTGCATAGATCCAGAATATGCAATCATTGCTATATCTGATTCTAAACTTACAGGGGTTGCTGGATTTCACACATCAAATGGCTCTTTAACTGGAAACATTACTTATAGCAAGTTAGTTACACAACTGGGTGTTTTAAAAGGAACTTGGGCAGCCCTGATATTCAGCCTTTATGAGAGAAAGCCAACATCTGGTGAATTGCTCATGGACGGTATTTCAGTTGACAAAGACTATAGAGGAAAGGGTATAGGCAGCAAACTTCTTGATGAAATTGCAAAGTATGCCAGTGAAAATAAATACGATCGAATCCGTCTCGATGTTATCGATATAAATCCAAAAGCAAAAAAGTTATATGAAAAGAAAGGTTTCAAGCCAGTTAAGACGGAGAACTTTCAATATTTAAAATGGTTGTTGGGCTTTAGTGGCTCCACAACAATGGAAATGATTATTTAATGTCCGCTTATGGACGTAAGGGGCTGGTCAGTAAATTTCCTGTTGTGCTAATTATTGCCATTTTAGAGATGCTATGTGGACATTTGTTCCGCATTAAACAAGTTAAGCGCCAAGTTATTCCCAAAATTTCTCAGGAAGAAATACAGTTTAAAAAAGGACGAATAGGTATGGTATCGAAGAAAGTTGATCAAAATGCGTTTAAAACAGCAAGCCCCAAATATTGGGCTGGATTAGTAATAACGCATCTCCTCATACCACCAGTTCTCTTGATAAGTGGACGGGATCTCGGTTGGTGGCAGGGTTGGCTTTATTCAGCGCTGATAGTTGTAGCGGGTATAGGTTCACGCATGTGGGCCGAAAAAAGGCATCCGGGATTGCTGGCAGAACGAGGTAAATTTGGAAAAGCTCAGGATGTGAAATCGTGGGATAAAGTGCTTTCTCCATTAATGGCAGTGAGTATGTCTTTCCCATTAGTTATTGTGGCGGGACTAGATCACCACTTTGGGTGGTCAATTGTATTTCCGACATGGCTCAACATCTTGGGCTTCATCTTGATTGTGCTTGGATACACCTTCGCAGGATGGGCTTTGGTAGAGAACCGCTTCTTCTCAAGCGTGATGCGTATTCAGACGGACCGAGGGCATATTGTATGTGACAGCGGTCCATATCGGATTGTAAGACATCCTGGTTATGCTGGAAATATTCTAGCACTACCGGGCATTGTGCTGGCTTTAGGCTCTGTTTGGACCATCATTCCAGTGATAGCAGCGCTAATCATTGCCGTGATAAGGACCGCGCTAGAAGATAAAACTTTACAAGAAGAATTGCCAGGGTATCGGGACTACGTGCTTCGTGTGCGTTATCGGTTGATTCCAGGTTTCTTCTGAGGAACATAATTCCGTTAGACCAGCCGCTTTTGGCCTAAAACAGACTGTTAGTTGTTATTGATTTATGTTATGATAGGTTGGATTCTAGATTATCTTTTGGGAGTGTTTATAAGTTTTCAGAGAAAATTTCTTTGGGATTAAATCCTGTACCTAGGGCTGCCCTTATATCATCTCTCACTTTATTTTTCTTACTAGCTTCGATCCTAGAATTATTTGGATACGACTTCCAACGGTTCGGAGTAGCTGTAGGCATAACAGTTGGATTGGCACTCTTTTTTATTGGCCTTAGGATCTTCTCTAACAAGAAGTTGCGCAGCCGAATAATATCGAAGTTCAGTAGAGCAAATTTGGCTTCAAAAATCAGTACTTTATGGGTTCCAATACTTGCAGCGACTTCATTTATTTTGTTTATAAAGATCGTAACTGAATAAATCATGTGTCCGCTATTGGCCGAAAGCAGCCACTTATTGACCCCCTCAGCGTCACCTACAGAAGATACTGAGGCCGATGTCATCAACGTCCCTTATTACCTTATCACTCCCTCAGTGTCACTCACAGAGGACACTGAGGTTTACATCATCAGCGTCCCTTATCAGGTGACACAGATGGGGCAGTGAAAAAATGACACTGATGGAAATGGGAAAAAGGATGACACTAATGAGATGGATAAAACGGTGAAACCAACGGCGATGGAAAAAAGGGTGACATTGATGAAGAATGGTGATATTATTTTTTGCCGGCAGACCTCCATTTAATAGAAAATAATGGAGATATTTAGGCAAATTTTTTTTATGTCCTCAGCTTCTAACGCCCCCATTGGAATTTTTGACAGCGGTATCGGGGGTCTCACCGTAGCACGTGCTGTAAAGCAGGAACTCCCCGGAGAGCAGATCATTTACTTTGGCGATACCGCTCATTTGCCCTACGGGGATAAATCGACTGCCGCCATTCAGGCTTATTCCATCAAGATCACCCAAATGCTGTTGAATCAGGGATGCAAATTGATCCTGATCGCCTGCAACTCTGCCAGCGCCGCCGGCTATGAACTGGTAAGCGAGTATGTGGGCAATTCAGCTAAAGTCCTTAATGTGATCGATCCGGTAATCGATTATCTGAGAGAAAACTACCAGGGAAAAACTGTGGGACTTATCGGCACCAAGCAAACGGTAAATTCAAAAGTCTATGAACAGAAGGTGCAAGCCCTGAACAAAAACATTTCTTTAAAAGCTCTGGCCACGCCCTTGCTGGTACCCATGATTGAGGAGGGGTTCTTTACCGGCGATATCAGCAAGAAGATCATCCGGAAGTACCTGCGCGATCCCTGGCTGCAGGATATGGAAGCCCTCATTCTGGGTTGTACCCACTACCCGCTGATTAAGAAATCGATTTTAAAATATTACGGTCCTATGGTAGAGGTTATTGATAGCTCTGTAATAGTGGCCCGGGCCCTTAAAGGATTCTTGGAATTCCACAATTTGATCAATAAACACCCTGGTGGGAAAGACCACTTTATGATATCGGATTTTACGGACTCATTCCAGGCATCCACCCGAATGTTCTTCGGTGAGAAAATAAAACTGGAGCGCTCCAGCCTTTGGGATTAACCAAGTGATTTCGCAAGAGCCCTAAGAAGCGCCAAGGGTGGCAAAGACTTAGCGCAGCTTTGAGCTTCATTGCATTCTCTGCAAGACAGCTATGGGAATCCCGAACAATACTAATTCCAAATTCCGGATATATGTTGTAACTTTGTTTTAATAAGCAACCTTCCAAATGAGTGACGCTATAAAGCACGAATGTGGCATTGCCCTGATTCGCTTACGCAAACCGCTCCAGTATTACATTGACAAGTACGGTTCTCCCCTTTATGCAGTAAAGAAATTATATCTGCTGATGGAGAAGCAACACAACCGCGGCCAGGACGGGGCCGGTGTAGCTAATATAAAACTGGATGTATCCCCTGGTTGGCGCTACATAAGCCGCTACCGCTCTGTTAAAACGCAACCCATCCTGGACATATTCAGCAAATTGGAACGGAAGTTCGAGAAATGCCGCAAGGAAGCCGGGGAGAAGTTTAACGATGCCCAATGGCTGCAGGAAAATTGCGCTTTTACCGGAGAAGCATGGATAGGGCACTTGCGATACGGCACCCATGGCGGCAACAAAGTGGAAAATTGCCATCCGATGTTGAGGCAAAACAACTGGAGGAGCCGCAATCTGGTATTAGCCGGTAATTTCAACATGACCAATCTGGACGAACTTTTCAACACCCTGGTAAAAATAGGTCAGCACCCCAAGGAAAAAGTGGATACCGTCACCGTATTGGAAAAGATAGGGCACTTTCTGGACGAAGAGAATCAAAAGATCTTCGATCAGTATAAAAACCAGCTCAATAACCAGCAGATTACTGAGCGCATCGAAGAGGAGCTGGATTTAGGCAGGGTGTTGCAGCGATCCTGCAAGGATTTCGATGGGGGATACGCTATGGTAGGTATGACCGGTTATGGCGCTTCCTTTGTAGCCAGAGATCCGGCAGGAATACGTCCGGCTTACTATTATGCAGATGACGAGGTTATTGTGGCTGCTTCGGAAAAACCAGCCATCAAAACCGCTTTCAATGTCGAATATCAGGAGATCCTGGAGGTGCAACCCGGCCATGCTTTGATTGTGGACAAGCAGGGCAATTACGATCAACATAAAATCAGGGAGCCACTGGAAAAAAAATCCTGCAGCTTCGAGCGTATCTATTTCAGCCGGGGATCGGACCCAGATATTTATCACGAGCGCAAACAGCTGGGACGCTTACTGGTGCCCCAGGTGTTAGAAGCCATTAATTTCGACCTAAAACATACTGTTTTTTCCTACATTCCCAACACCGCAGAAACCGCCTATCTGGGCATGATGGAAGGGCTGGAGGAATATCTTGCTAACCGACGCAAGGAAGTATTTATTGAGGAGAAGCCCCATATCGATTCCAAGGAGGAGATCCTAAATTTCCGTCCCCGAGTGGAGAAACTGGTGCTTAAGGATGCCAAATTACGCACGTTTATCACCGATGATGACCATCGCGACGATCTGGTTGCTCATGTTTATGATACCACCTATGAGGTAATTAATAAACACCAGGATACTCTGGTGGTTATTGATGATTCCATTGTTAGAGGCACCACGTTGGAGGTTAGCATATTGAACATGCTGATGCGTCTTAAGCCTAAGAAAATTGTCATTGTATCTTCGGCACCTCAGATCCGATTTCCTGACTGCTACGGCATCGACATGTCAAGGATGAAAGATTTCATCGCTTTCCGTGCGGTTATGGAACTTTTGCAGGAACAGGAGATGGGGCTGTTGGTAGACCAGGTATACCGCAAGTGCCTTAAAGCTACCAGTACCCAAGTAAATCACCTAAAGGAATTGTATGCACCCTTTAATTACCGGGAAATCTCACATAAAATAGCGGAGATGATTTCCAGACGCTATGCCAGCATTGGGGTAGAGGTGATCTACCAAACCGTGGAAAACTTAAATAAAGCATGTCCCAATCATTTGGGCGACTGGTATTTTACTGGTGACTATCCTACGCCAGGGGGTAATAAAGTAGTTAACCGGGCTTTTGTCAATTATATGCAGGGGAAGACGGTTAGGGCTTATTAATAGTTAAACCGCAAAACTTTCGCCACAACCACAGGTACGGCTGGCATTGGGGTTGATAAATTGGAACCCTTTTCCGTTTAACCCATCAGAGAAGTCAAGGGTAGTACCTAAAAGATATAACAAGCTTTTCTTATCCACCAAAATTTTCACCTGGTTGTCTTCGAATATCTCATCCGAATCCAGGATTTTTTCATCAAAGCTCAGGTTATACATAAGACCGGAACATCCACCACCGGTCACTGAAACCCTTAAATGACGCTTTCCGGTCTGCGCTTCCTGCTGCTTAAGCTCTTCTATCCTGTTTTTGGCTTTTTCCGTTACTGTGATCATGATACCTTAATCTGCTAATGTTAAAGGGCAAATTCTCTCTTAAAACTTTATTTGCTGAGTAAAAGTTTCGACCTTCACGCAAAGTTAAACAAATAATTATAAGAAGTTAAATGACATGTTAAAACTGGAGCATCTGGGCATTGCTGTCGAGGATCTTATCAGTGCTAATGAGTGCTATACCAAGTTATTGGGTGCAGAACCTTACAAGCAGGAGGAAGTGGCCTCCGAAGGTGTTATTACCTCTTTTTTTAGAGCAGGCGAGAGCAAAATAGAACTACTAGAAGCCACTAATGAACAAAGTGCCATTGCCAAATTCATTGAGAAAAGGGGTGAGGGGCTACATCATATGGCATTTGAGGTGGATGATATCTATCAGGAGATGGCCCGACTGCGAGAGCAGGGCTTCCAAATCTTAAATGACCAGCCCAAAAAAGGAGCAGACAATAAACTAGTGTGTTTTATCCATCCCAAATCCGCAAAGGGTGTACTGGTAGAACTCTGTCAGGAGATCAAGGCTTCTGATACTGAATAGAGTTGTAATGCCGGTTTTTCTTTTTACCCTGCACGGTTTTATAATGGGGCTTGGTACAAGCTGCTAATAAGCCCGTTAGCAATAAAATGGTTAGTATTTTTTTAATCATAGCTTTGGTAAAGAACTATCATGAATTTAGTACGAATATCACTATTCCGGGCAGCGATGTTCCTGTGAAACCAATGTATGTAACTTTAATTGCAATATTGTAAGTTGAATTCCCAACAAATCCACTAAAAGTAAAAGCATGAGCGATAAATCATCAGGTAAAAACCGTACGGAATTACAAGATTTGGGGGAATTTGGGCTTATCGACCGCCTCACGAAAGGAGTTGAACTCACTCAGAAAAGCAGTGTATTGGGCGTAGGTGATGATGCTGCAGTGGTATCCAATAAGGGACTGTCCACCTTGATCACTAAGGACCTGCTGCTGGAAGGAGTCCATTTTGATTTGAGCTACGCCCCCCTGCAACATTTGGGATACAAGGCAGTTACCGTAAATATTTCCGATATCGTTGCTATGAACGGGCATTGCCACCAGGTACTGGTGGGAATAGGTTTGAGCAACCGCTTTTCTCTGGAAGCGGTAGAAACCCTATACGGAGGGATCCAATTTGCCTGTAAGCAATACGGAGTAGATCTGGTAGGGGGCGATACCACCAGCAGTCAGTCCGGACTAGTGCTGTCAGTTACCGCTGTGGGCTCAGTGGATCCAGAACGATTGGTAACCCGTAGTGGTGCCCAAACCGGTGATCTCATTTGCGTTACCGGCAACCTGGGTGCGGCTTACCTGGGATTGCAAGTACTGGCCAGGGAAAAACAAGTTTTTCTGGAGAACGCCGAGATGCAGCCGAAATTGGAGGGTTATGAGTATATAGTGAAAAGACAATTGACCGCAGAAGCACGTGTGGACCTGGTGCAGTGGTTTGAGCAACAAAACCTCCTGCCCACTGCTATGATCGACCTGTCCGACGGACTTGCTTCAGATTTGTTGCACATCTGCAAAGCCTCAAAGGTGGGGGCACGTATCTATCAGGAGAAGCTTCCCATTGACCCAGTGGCTACCGATGCTGCATTGGAATTTAAAATGGACCCCACTACCTGTGCCTTGAACGGGGGCGAGGACTACGAGCTGTTATTCACCATAAGCCAAGATCATTACCAGTTGCTGGAAACCCACCCCGATATTGCTATTATCGGCCATATAACGGAATCCGATCAGGGTGCCGACTTGGTTCTAAGAAACGGGGAGTTCACACCACTAAAAGCTCAGGGCTGGAACCATTTTCACTGATCTTCCGGATATGGGATATACAAGAAACTGGTGAATTCCCGGTCTACCACGAAAAGGCAGCAGAATTCATCGGGATCTTTGTATGTTTTCTTAAACTCTTCCGGCTTATCCATGATATTTCGTTGCACAAACTCATCTATATAGGTGGCGTAATAATGCCATTGAGTGGCAGCTTCTGCTTTATTAATGAGGAGTTGGCCTACCGGCTGTTCCGTCTTACATATGGGGAATATGGGGAAATCGGAAAATCCGTGCTTGCGGATACGGTAACTGGCTTCTTTCAATGTTTCGGCCACGATAACAAAATCCTGGGAGATGGTGCCCAAGTATTTACCGTCAAGTTCAGGGTCATTACCTTGGTTTAAAGGTTCCATGTACTAATTTCTCTTGGTTAAACTTACTACGGATTCCACATGATGCGTGTGGGGAAACATATCCAGAGGATGTACCGATTCGATCTGGTACCAGGGATCCATTAAAGCCAGATCACGGGCCTGGGTGGCGGGGTTGCAACTGACGTAAACTATCCTGGATGGACCCAGTTTGGCGATCTCATAGATCACTTCCTCATGCATGCCAGCGCGTGGAGGATCGGTAATCAATACATCGCAATGACCATGACCATCCAACATATCACCTCTAAACACATCTTTCAGATCACCCGTATAGAAATGAGCATTCTCAATACCGTTGACCTTGGCGTTGGTCCGGGCATCCTCCACCGCTTCGGGAACCTGTTCAATTGCCACTACCTCCGACACTTGCGAGGCCAGGAATAAGGCTATGGTACCGGTACCGCTATAAAGATCGAAAACCGTCTCCTGTCCTTTTAGTTGGGCCAGGTCTCGCACCAGCCTATACATGTTCAAAGCTTGTTGGGGATTGGTCTGATAGAAAGACTTGGGTCCCACCCGGAACTGCAGCGCTTCCATTTGTTCGATGATGTGATCTTTTCCCGAAAAGTTGACCACCTCGAGGTCGTAAAAGGTTTCGTTACCCTTATTGTTTACCACATAGTTCAATGAGGTAATTTCCGGAAAGGCTTCCTGCAGTGATGTTAACAGGGCTTGCAATTCATCCTTCAGATAAGTTCCCACCTGTAGGATCACCATTAACTCTCCACTGCTGGCGGTACGGATCACCAGGTTACGCAGAAAACCCTCCTTTTTACGAATGTCATAAAAATTTAAACCCTTATCCACAGCGTAGGTCTTTATCCAAAGTCGTATGGCATTGGATGGTTCGGGCTGTAAGTAGCATGTTTTGATGTCTACCACTTTATCGAATTGTCTGGGCTTGTGAAAGCCTAATCCCTGGCGATCCATTTCTTCGCCGCTGGCGATTTCCTGAGCCTCCAACCACCGATAGTTGGAGAACGTAAACTCCAGTTTATTGCGATGATACTGGGTCAGAGGAGAGGGAAGGGTGGGTGATACTTCCGGGAAATCAATTTTAGCAATACGTTGCAGATTGTCGACCACCTGTTGTCGTTTAAACTCCAGCTGGTGATCATAGGCAATGTGTTGCCATTTGCATCCACCACAAGTCCCGAAATGGTAGCAGAAAGGTTCTGTTCTTAGACTGGAAGGTTCAAGAATATCCAGGGGGATGGCCTCCAGGTAATTTTTCTTTTTGCGAATGATGCGGATGTCGGCAACATCACCGGGGGCTACCCCCTCCACAAAAACCACCTGTTCATCCCATTTGGCCACACACTTGCCTTCTGCGGCTGCCTTTTCAATGGTGATTCCCGGCAACACCAAATTTTTATATTTTTTACTCATAATGAGGGCAGCAAATTTAAAGAAAACGTCGTCTAGATGGTAAAATACTTTCCTTTTTATCCTTATATTTATTGAATGGCAAAACGTCTACTAACCTTAATTGTGGTATTTATTGCTTCTCTGGGTTCTTTATGGTCTACCCATATAGTTGGCGGAGAGTTCGAGTTGATCCACATCAGTGATTTTACCTACCGGCTTAATCTGGTGCTCTATTTCGACCAGGTGAATGGAAATCCCGGGGCTGAAGATACTCAGATCACTCCTTACCTCTTTCGTACTTCCGACAATATGTTCATGGATTCGGTTACCTTGTTCAACTCAGGGTCGGAATTCGTGCCGTATTCACAACCTAACTGCGCGATTGGAGACCTGATCACCCGCCGTATACTCTATACTGCTACCATAACATTATCTCCCGAGCGCTATGGCGACCCAGAAGGATACTATGTAGCCTGGGAACGCTGCTGCCGCAATAATTTTGTCAACAACATCAACTACCAGGGTGGAATCAACACCGTAGGGCAAACCTTCTTGCTGCAGTTTCCCCCGATAATGCGTGATGGGGGACAGTTCATTAATTCTACTCCGGTTTTATTCCCCCCTTTGCGGGATTATGCTTGTGTTGGGAAGCCTTTTTACACAGAATTCGGTGGAACCGACCTGGATGGTGATTCGCTGGTTTATACTTTGATCGATCCTTTGGACAGCTCTACCGATGAGGCCTTTCCCCAGATAACCTCTGCCCCCTATTCCCCAATTCCCTGGGCCTTCGGTATTGATGTGGATAATATGGTGCCCGGAACACCTTCCCTGCAAGTAAATCGTACGGGGCTTATTACCGTGACGCCCAGTACCTCCGGACTATTCGTCTTTGCTCTTAGGGTAGAGGAGTTTCGAGATGGAGAAAAACTGGGCGAGGTACGCCGGGACTTTCAAATGCTGGTGGTAGACGGATGTGACTTCAGTACGCCCCCCAATGTTTTTGCTACCATAAAAGATGACAATGTACCCCTGAGTTCCATGGATACCCTGCGCTTTAGCTATGAAGACAGTAAATGCCTGGACCTGTTTGTTACCGACCAAGATCCCGATGAAGTGATTACCTTCAGAGCTATTCCAGTAAATTTTCAGGGGGAACTGGCCAATATATTCGAGTTTCCCGCAGGGATCACCGAAAATTTTGAAGATACTTTAAAGGTAGAGGTTTGTCTGCCTGATTGCCCCCCGGATGAGTCGGGGTTGATGGTGGTGGATCTGTTAGCTATGGACGATGCCTGCGCAGTACCTCTGATCGATACTACCCGATTGGTAATTGTCATCGAGCCTCCTCCTAATACCAACCCCATAGTGGATCCCCAACAAGTGACGCATGTGGTCACCAGCGAGCGAGAGCTCTATGAGCTAGTGATCAATGCCACGGATGCCGACGACGACGCTTTGATCCTGGATGTGATCCCCATAGGCTTCAGCTTGGCAGACTATGGCATGTCGTTTCAGGAGCTGATCAGTAACCCCGGGGCTCTTTCCGCGCAATTTACCTGGGATGCCGACTGCCGCCGCTATGATTTTGACAACCGCAATATTTTCAACTTGTTGGTAGTAGTAGACGATGAAGATGAGTGTCTTTTCAGCAATCCCGATACCTTGGAACTCAATCTGGTCTTTGAGCTGCCACCTAACAACCGCCCTTTGATCACTATTGAAAACGCCGTGGACAACTCCATTTCCGTGGATGTCAACAGCCCCATTGACCTGGATATTTTGGGGTTTGATCCGGATAATGACTCCATCTTTATAGCGCTGGCGGAAGGAAGTGCTGAACTGCCGCCGGGAGTGAATTTCACTCCGGTTGGTGGTTTAGGCAATATTTCCACCAATTTCAGTTGGACTCCCACCTGTGAAGATGTACTGGCTAATCTAGGAGGGGTATTTACCTTCCGATTCCTGGTGCAGGACAATAGATGTATTAACCCAGTAAACGATATCGTGGAGCTGGAAGTAATCGTTCAGGACGGAGAATTTTCCCTGGAAGCTGTGGAGCCCAAGAACGTATTCACCCCGCTAAACAATGATGATTTTAATCCTGTGTACTTTGTGGATGACCTTCCGGAAGGTAACTGCGAGAATCGTTTTGAAGGAGTTACCATTTGGAACCGCTGGGGGAAACAGGTGTTTGAGGCGGATAGCCGGGATTTCCGCTGGGACGGCTCTAATACACCGCCCGGAGTATATTACTACTTGATCAAATACACCAATAGCGAGATCAAGGGTCACGTGTCGGTATTAGATGCCAAGTAGTTCGCTTAGAATTAAAGCCTTAAAACCCCAGCTTAAAACCCTATTCCTAGACGCAGGCCGCTCCTTTGGTGGGAGCCTTCCAGCCAACTGTGGTAATAGTCGATGCGCAGTACTTTAAAAATGTGCTCCAGCCCCACTCCAAATTCCCAATAATTCCCTGCGGAACTTGTATTCAAATAATGTGCCGCCGTTACCACCTGGATCCTGGTCTTGCGCAATAAGGGGATCTTGTTGATGATAAATCCGTTGAAATGGTGTTCGTAATGTCCCTGATAGTAGGTGCTGGTGGTACTGTATAGGTAATAATCCAGTAATTGATAGTTTCCAATTTCAAAGTGCCCGAAGACCGTGCGGTTGCCGTTGAAATGTTGATAATCCACAAAGCTAAGACTGTCCTTAGTGAGAAAGCCACCCATTTTTAATGAATAGATACCGGTGCCCCATAGTCCCATTTTGAACTCATGTGAGACTTCGGCACTAAGTTTTTGAAAATCCAGGTCCGAACCCAGGAAATCCGGGAACACCGCTTGATACGATAGGGTTATTGCCGGGTACTTGCGCTTGATAATAAACTTGCGGTAGGGCCTTTTAATATATTTTTGACCGGGCTGCCATTTGATTTTCAAATTCCACAGAAAGGCCCGGTGCTCGGGAAACACTGTAGGATCCAGTTCAATGTTTTCCGGGGCATTAGGGGTAAACTCCCGCTCGTCCCGGTCCTTAAAGGTATAATCGTTGGTATTTTCCAGGGGTCGGCGTTGTGACCATTCCAGAGAACCTGTCAAATAGAACCCGTTGAGGATCTCTGAATGGTGCTCTGCTTTAAAATAGCTCTTCTCATAAATTTTCAGGAAGTTCTTTTCCTCTACCAGGGTGTAAAATGTATTGTCAAAAGCAGCAAGCGGCACGGATTCATTCAATGATTCTACAAACCGGCCTGCGGATACTCGAATGGAGGCAAATTTTAAGGGATTGTAATAATACCGGGTTTTTATGTGAGCATTGAAGCGTTCATTGCTGAACCCGTAGCGGAATTCAGGATTAATACGGTAGAAACGGTGATCTTCGTACTCTTGAGTAAATCTAAAGCCTAAATTGGGCACAAACCCTTCCACGGTGTTGAACTGGAGCAACTCCACCAGCGAAGGGAAGTTCCAGGATCGTTTTTTGAAACTATGGCGAAAGGTTTTACCAGTGAGGAAAATATGAGTGGGGGTGACCTGGTTGTTTTTATGGTCGATAGAATCCAGATAAGGCTCGCTTTTCTTGATCACTTGCATACTGTCCTTAAAGTGGTAGTCCTCGATCTCCGCAATGGTCAGGGGGATGGGGCGGGTGATCTCCCAGTATATGCTGTCTTTTTTATTGGAGTTGACGTCCACGGTAATGACCTCATTGCTGAAATACCGGGAAGGGATTCCCTCATTAATGTTGTAGTCTGTATATACCCCCACAAAGTAGCCTTCACCTTTAAAGCCAAAGGCATTCAATAGAAAGTTGAATTGCTGGGATAGCAGGGTCCAGACCTTTTTTCCATCCTTGTCAACCGGGGCCATCATTTGTTTGATGCGCAGGCTGTCTACAAATTCAATTTGATGTTCTTTGGTAAGCAATAGGTCTACACTGTGCAAGCGCCAGCTGTCGTCTACGATGTATACCAGACCCGAAAAGCTGGGGTCGTGGGAGCGCTTGGGGAATACTTTGATCTTATTGATCACCTGCCCGTCTTGATGGACCGTGCCCGCCAGCTCATAATCGTAAAACAGCATGGCATTGTCGGCGATGGGAGAAATAAAGCCACGCTCGCTAAGACCCTCGGAATAGATCTGGTTTTCGTAAAAGGAAATAAGCACATCCGAAGCCTGGTTAAAACTAAAGGCCCGGTTGTCCCCAGATACCTTGCTGCTGATGACTTTTTCCTTGACTTTATCTGGTTGCTTCACACTGAGTTCGGAAACACTTTCAGAGAGGTACACGATGCCGGTGTCTACGGTTACCGGGATGCCCAGAATACGCTCCGGAACTTCATCCAGTCGTTGGGATCCTTTTATGTAGACGTTGCACTGATAGTCTTGCACTTCACGCAGGTGCTTTTTGCGCTGGGCGATGGCATTACGAATGATGCCGTAGGCGGGATCTTCAGCCCCAGGTTTAATTACCAAAGCTTCCAGCTGTAATACTTCAGGCTGCATCTGGACATTCAACATTACAGTGGCTGAGGGGTCTTCAATATTTTGTTCAACCGATTTGTAACCCACAAATTGGATCACAACGGTAGGATTTCCCTTTTGGAGTTCAAGGCTATAAAAACCTAAGGCATTGGAGGTGGTACCGTTGGTAGTATTTTTCTGATGGATGGTGGCAAAGGGCAGTCCTGCGCCGTTTTCATCACTAATTCGACCGTGGAGCTGCTGGTCTTGAGCCGCCAGCTGTAGCAACGGTACTATCCATAACAGCAGTATGAACCAAAAATGAAGGGTTTTAAGCTTGTTCATGTACCAGGCCTGTAAATAGCCAAATGTAAATATTTACTTACATTTGGCGTGAGCATATACCTTAAAAATGAAAGACAAAGTTGTAATTATCACCGGAGGCAGTTCCGGTATTGGCAAGGCGCTGGCCTTCCATTTCGGTGAACGCGGCTCCAAATTGGTGATTACGGGACGCCGGGAGGACGCCTTGAATGCCGCTGCGGCTGAACTCCGGAAAAAAGGTATTGAGGTCATGACCATTGCTGGGGACGTCAGCAAAGAGGAAGACAACCGTTTGTTGGCAGAGCAGACCCTAGAGCATTTTGGCAAGATCGATATATTGATCAATAATGCGGGGATTTCCATGAGGGCTTTGTTTGAAGAAGTGGAGCTGGAGGTGATCCGCAAAGTAATGGATATCAATTTCTACGGGTCTTTATATGCCACCAAGTATTGCCTGCCCTCTATAATTGAGCATAAGGGGTCGGTGGTAGGGGTCTCTTCCATTGCCGGATACCGGGGGCTTCCGGGCAGGGTTGGTTACTCCGCCTCTAAATTTGCCATGCAGGGGTTTCTGGAGTCCCTACGCACGGAAATGATCCCCAAAGGCGTGCATGTGCTGACTGCTTGTCCGGGATTTACCACGTCCAATATCCGGGAAGCCTCTCTCACCAAGGACGGCAGTGCCCAGGGAGCATCGCCCCGGGATGAAAACAAAATGATGAGTGCGGAAACCTGCGCCCGCCATATCTATAATGCTGTGGTAAAGCGAAAAAAGCATTTAGTGCTCACCACACAGGGTAAAGTAACCGTGTTTATGAATAAGTTGTTTCCGGGATTTATGGACAAGCTGGTATACCGGGAAATGGCTAAAGAGGAGAACAGTCCCTTTAAGTGACAACCTTAGTAACGGGCCAAATGATTAACCCAAGAGATCAGCCAAACCATCAACTTTCGATGAGAGCCAGATGACTTTCACGCACATAGACCTGGCGGTCTTCCCACTTCACTTTCACCCACACATCATTCTGATTGAAAATTTGTACCCGGTTACCTCGACCGATGATCCCCACTACATCGGCGGCAGAGGAAGGGGCCTCCCGCACGTAAGCCTGATCGGTTAGGATAATGGCCTTGTTGCTGCCTTGCCCGAAGTTGATGAGGGTAAACAGCACGCCCAGGACCAGTACGAAGATTATCCCCGGTGCTAGTGGTCGGAATCCTCTTCTTTTTTGCCAAATGATAAAACTGAATATAAACAACGCCAAAGCCACCAGCACGCCAATGAGCTGTACATAGAACCTTTTAAATAGGGTGCGAAAGAACTCCAGATCGGTGAATTGATATCCCTGCAGCTGATGTTGTTTGGCCAAATCTTCCATTTTGCGCAGCGCCCGCTTGTCGGACGTTTGGGCATAGTAGATGTTCAAATAGTAGAGTGCCTGGCTAAAATCTCCCAGTCCCTCTTTTATAAAGGCCATTTTCAGCAACATACCGTGAGAGAACTGCTGATCTTCCTTTAGAATCTGCTCATACAATTCAATGGATTCTGTGTATTTGCCGGCAGCAAACAGGGAATCGGCCAGTAGCAGATCCGATTTTACGGAGGAATCTTGCCCCCATAGCGGCGCTACCAATACCAGACCACAGCAAGCCAGGAGAATTTTATATTTTAGGTTTTGCATTCTAAACATTAGAGCTTACATTTGCATTCCATTTAGGCAAAACGGAGGTAAAGATACTAAGTTTTTCCAGAATGGGAATGAACTTCAGCATTCGGAATTCCTGCCTGCCGGCAGGCAGGCGACGTTCGATGTTCATTATTCCGAGTCCTGCAAGGACGAGGCTGATTCCTTAGCTCAGTTGGTAGAGCAACGCCCTTTTAAGGCGTGGGTCCTGGGTTCGAGCCCCAGAGGGATCACAGGACAATTACGAAAGACGAAAGACGAATTACGAAACCTCGGTTTGACGCCGGGGTTTTTTCATGGGGCGAGAAGCCTGCCCCGAGTGAGGCGAAGGGGAGCCCCAGAGGGATCACAGGTCCCGGCACAAGGCCGGGAAATTAGCAATTAGCAATTAGCAATGAACAATTAGCAATGACCCTGGCTTTGGCCAGGGTTTTTTGTTTGTGGGGCGAGAAGTTGTACACTGATGAGTGGAGAGTGAAGAATTGAGAGTTGAGAACCGAGACTTCGGATCGCTTCATATATCATCGTTCATCATTCGGAAATCAAGCGACCCCAGCCTGTCCTGATGACCTCAGGCTACTGGTTAGGAAAGCTATATACCTGTTTGGGGAATGGGCAGAAACACCATATATTGGATTTAGCAAGGAGACTTTAGTAGGGGGAACATTATATATCGATTTGCGGGTTGCAAATGTACTCCTGGTTAAAACCTTAGTTACTCCGCAGTTCGGGGTAGATTACGTTGGCAGCCAAACATACAGTTAAGCAGGCTGTAGCACACCCAAGATACCTGGGAAAAGAGGCTCAAGCCCTGTTGAATCCAAAAGTTAGCGCTATGATGATAAGAAAAGGTTCTGACCAAGATTTTTGAAGTTTAGCCGAACGGAATTGGGTAAGCAACTTTACAGCGGTTAGGTCCCGTCGAGTTCAATCCAATGAATCGAGACGCAAATATTACTTAGTAAAGGATTATTAAAGGACTCTTGGTGTAACATCACTATTAAAGGGGCGGGGCCTGCTTATGAGTTTAAAATATGATTCCGGCGGGATTCCGTTGTTATATCGATGACAGTCAAACATTGTTTATTAAAAGAACGATGGATTAGTGATGAGGGTGTTCCCTCAACGGGAATGGTTACAAGTGCAATTAGAAGAAATAGCGATTTGCAATCATTGGGGTTAGATATTGTTGATGGAAGGTATGACTTACGTGGTATAAGGCTAGATAAACCAAAAAAAGTAGAGGAAATAAGATCACATAGTAGAGTTACCGGCGCTCAAACTTTCAAAGGAAGTGAATTTAAAAAGATAGACTTCTCACATGCTACTTTAGACTTTGGAGTATTTGTGAATTGCTCATTTGTTGATTGTGTTTTTTTCAAAACTCGGATGAAGAATATCCGCATAACAGCTTGTGATTTGCGCGATTGCTCATTTTTAAAAAGTGACCTGTCTAATTCGTTTTTGAATTTAAATGTAGGAAAAGATTCAGGAAGCTTCATCAATTGTGAGTTCATTGAAACGAACATTTCAAAAACAGAATTCGGATTTCCTAAGATTCATAACTGTAGTTTTGTGGATTGTAAGCTGAAGGAAGTTAATTTTGATGGTAGCCGATTTGAAAGATGCGTTTTTAAAGGACAGTTTGAATCAGGTTGGTTTAATGGCTATTCCATTTATGCATCAAAATCAACTTTTGGTTTATTTAACAGAGTTAATCCAAAGGCATATCCAAACGAGATGATTGAGGTTGACTTTGGTGAAGCTATGCTTGAAGATGTTCAATTCCAAAACGGAATTAATATCTCTAACTGTATACTTCCTAGGGCTGGAAATTATTTTGTAGTTAAAAACTTAGATAAGGTATATCCAGAAGTAATTTCTGTAATTAATGAAACTTGGAAGCAAGAGGACAAGGTGATTTTAATCGTGATAGAAAACCTTTATTATAAGAAAAAAGATGGTATGCCGATGGATTTAATCAATATGGATATTCCAGAAGAAACCTATAGGATTGAGGTCTATCCAAAACTGTTTGACTTAATTCAATTCGCAAATAGTAAATATTTAAATGACGTTTCTACATAACCTTATTTTTAAGCCGTCCAAAGTATTGTTCAAAACTACTGAACGCCTGGAGTCTAAATCAATTGAAATACAATTTGTTTTAAAAAATCAGATACTGCTTGGAACTTAAAACAGATTACTCCTAATATACTTCACGGACAGTAGTGGGTGTGAAAAAACTGGAGACAAAATCAACTATTTATCGTCGAGGTTCAGGAGAAGCATATTGTGATTTAAAGTAGTCATGACAGCCATTGAATTTTTGGAAAAACTTAGTCAAAATCCTAAAAAGGACATAATAGATTATCTGATAGAATCTGATGTAGGTGATTCTTTTGTTGAAGAATTTATCAATAATTACAAGTTCAAGAAAAGACAGGGTCTAAAGAGATTTAAAGATCCTATTAAGGATTTGGTGGAGAACTACGATGGCTCAACGGTGAATATAGGAATGGTCAATTTCGAGATTAAACCTTATGAGGATTCAGACTATTATTATTTTGCTCAATTCGAAGTTGATTTACTAGCCGTTGATAAAAACCTAAAAACTGTGGTGCTACTCCAATCCGGCACCAGTGAAGTATATGCAAAGTGCGCACAGAATGGATCTAAGTTCCTCGAGGCTTTAGCTGAAGCTGCCCCTTACCTTGCTAGATGTGGCATCGATAAAGACCTCTATGATATTCAGGATATTGCTTGCCAAATGGCCGAACATTGTTCAACAATTGCCGGTGGATTTGATTTTATTGCTTTCTACAAAATGTTAATGGGATGTGACTCTTGAGCTTTTTAATCCCCCCTACCCTGGCTTAAGTTTGTAACTTAAGTTTAGTCGAATAATGAAAAAGGCTTAAGTTGCGCAGGCTAAACTTAAGCCAGTCTGAAACGGGAGCGGCGTAGAACTGTGCTTGAAACAGTAAAAAGATCTCAATTTGCACTAGGCAGGCGGTTTCTTTTTACCAGTGCAAGCAAGTAAGTCACTATCTAACTTTGTCTAAAAAATTAAAAAATAGAACCTAATGTCCCCCTTGAGGGGGGTAGGGGGGTGAGAACTCTCACAATCAACCATTCACTACTCACCTGCCTCCCGGGCCAATTTCTCATAAATCTCCTTGGCCTCCTGCAACTGTCCCATAACATGGTCCTTTTCAGCTGGCGATCTCCAGCCGGGATCATTGTCCATGATCTGCTCTAACTTTTCAATCCACCGAATCCCATATTGCGCAGCATCATAGTCCCGAATGGGCTGATCTCCGACCTCTACCCATACGGGATTGGTAAAGGCTTGAGCGTATTGAGCGTCCAAAGGGAATCGTTCATTAGCCGCTCCCTCAGCCCTCAGATGGAACCAGCCGCTTTCGGTTACCTTCCTTTTTATGGTGGCTACCAGATGCTGGCGATCGCCCTTTAAAGCGAATTCCTTTACCACCTCACCATTAAAAATCAACATAACTTTTTCCAGCGGAACAATGGATTGAACCTCAAAGGTGATTTCCACCCTGCCACCGCCTGGTGGTAGCTCTATGGTTTGGCCGGGGATGCTACCCGCTACCCGGAAGTCTATTAAAGGACCATTAGAAACAAATGCATGACCATTTCTCAATCCCTCAAACCAAGCCTTCATATCCAAACCATTTGATGAGGTGTTGACGTAAGTTCGATGGGAACCAATTTGATTGCTCCTGTGCAAATCGCTAATGGCATCTTCACCACCACAAGCGGCTACTTTAAGGCCATTGTTCCAGGCAGCATACAACGGATAAAAGCCTGCCCGGTTGGCGTAGGACCATTCTATAGCATCGGTGGTGCCAAAGGCAGCGTCCACCAGGAATCCTTTGGCATTGCCTAAATTATTTTCCAGGGGATCATTTTCACCGTAAAAGGAGTGAACATACCCCACCCATGCACCCTGGGCCTTAGCCTTGCGAAACATGTCCGTGTTGCTAGGGTATTGACTCCAGATACCGGTGCCCTCATACCCGTTGGTAAAAGGAGAAATAAGATGCTCCTTCATGCCGAACATAAATACATGTCCCCAAACCGGTGGCCGGTATTCCTGACCTACCACCAACAAGCGCTCATCAGTGGAGAGGGGATGGGCATCGCCCCCGGGAATAAAAAACTGATAATCGAGAATCCGATTGTCCTTATTGGCAATTTGATGCAAAACCAAATCCTGGTCTTCCGCTTCAGAGATCTGCATAAGGTTTTCCAGATTGTTGTGCAAGTTCCCTCCGTAATTCATGTGTACATGGGTAGAAGCGCTGTACCAGCCACTGCTTGACAGGTCCGCCATGGGTTCCAGGTTGACTTCCAAATTGGTTATTTTATCCTTTTCTATGCTCACCTCGTGGCGAACGGGATTGAATTCGAATCCTTTGGTAAACAGAATGGTTGCAGAACCGACCGGCAGCTCCACCTCAAATTCACCGCTGGAATGAAAGAGTTTATCGCCGGCACCGGAAACCCGAGCATAGGTATCCGTGGGAGCATAGGACTTGCCATCTGCCGCCGTCAAGTAGACTCGAGTACCCATGGTGGTCCCAGAGCCGTCATGGCGACTATGAACTTTCAGCTTCCCCACGGGTCTCTTCCAGTGGCGTTCTGAAATATGTATGGATTTATGTTTACCTCCATGGGTTTCTATAATTGCCAATTGAGGGAGGCCGCCTTGATTGGTAATATACGCGATCCACTCACCATCCGGTGACCACCGAGGATGGAAAGCGTCGTGTTGAAAGAAAGTCAGTTTATAGGGATGACCCCCGGTGGTGGGCTGAACATACAGGTTGTTGAATTGGTCAGAGGTACCACCCGTTGATGAGTACACAAAGCGATGGCCGTCCATGCTAACGTGGGGACGGGTGCGGTATAGGGTCTGCTCAGACAAAATTGATTTTGCCTGGGTCATACCGTTTTCTTCCACGTGAACTCGCCATACATCTCCCGAGCCCAAAGGTATATTCCGGTTGGACACCAAGAGCAATTCCTCTCCGCTGGGAAACCAGGATGGAGTGATATGCATATCCCATTCCCCAAAATAAAGTCTGCTGTTCTGATATTTATGGTCACCGGTAATGGCGATGGCTTCACCATTCCACTGGCCGTTTTTAATGGGACGAACATAAACGTTGAAATACCCGTTGGGTTCAGTTGATACATAGGCCACCTGGCTTCCGTCCGGAGAAAACACCGCATCCAGGTAAACATGGTCATTATTGGTCAGGGCATGAGCTTCTCCACTTTGCACATTGAGGATCTCCAGTTGAATATTCTCCCCATTATCATCGGCGGTATAGATAAGCCAATTTCCGTCCGGCGACCAATCCGGTGATGAATGATATTTGGATGAATACGTCAGTTCATGGGCAATCCCGGTTTGGATGTTTAATTTCCAAATTGACCCGTTCATGGCCAGCGCGATGGATGTTCCATCGGGATGCCAGTCAGGAGCCCAAGGCGTGGAACTAAAAGCCGGAGGGATGTAAAAGTTATGCATGTAGTTCCCGCCTGACAGAGCGGTAGGATATCTTTGATGGATATTCTGACCAACGGTCACCTGGTTGAATAGTAAATGGAAACAGAAAACGAAAAGGATAGTGGTCAGAATGGACCTTTTTATGTTTTCTAAAGAAGTTCTGGATGGTAGATAAAATACAATTCCCATAACGATCTGAGCAATGTTTAAAACAGGAGTTCTATAATTTAGGAAAGTTAAGCCAAATCCGCCCACTTGCTTTATCAAAGAAAGGAATGATTTAGGAATGATTCTTACCCCTTATTATCGAAAATAAATACCTCCTCAATGGGCAAGTTGAATACCCTTGAAATCTCATAGGCAAGTTGTAAAGACGGATTGTATTTCCCCTTTTCCAGGAAAACGATGGTTTCTCTTCTTACTTTGACTTTTTGAGCCAGGTTTTCCTGGGTGAGCTCATGTTTGGCCCGAAGCTCCTTAATTCTAGTTCTCATTGGCTAGGCCCTGGTGGTTGTGATAAAACCAAAATCCGATATACAGAATGCCCATGCCCACTAAACCCAGACCTAGTAGGACCTCCACACTGAGACTGCTGTCCATGGTAAACAGCAAGATCATGGTCCATAAATAAAAAGAGGCCATAAAGGCATTGGCTGCAGCTTTCATTTTGATTTTTCTGCTCAGTTCGTCTTCAGTGGTTATGCCTTTGCTAGCTTTCCTTAGGTGGTTGATCACCGTGACAATGCTGAAAAGTGCAATTAACCCCACAATACCGTAAATAATGAATTCTGGAGTTTGTATAGTGGCCTCTTTGGAATAAACCAGTACGCCTGCCGCAAATGAGAAGGTCAAAAAGATGAGTAGCCCTAATATTATTTTGTAGTTTTTCATAGTCGTGGTATTAAATGTTATATATATCTAACACAAAGTTAGAAATAATTAACATAAATATCAATGGTTTTTCAAATATTTGGCTCTGGCAAATGTTTAAGGCGGTAGCTCCGTATCAGTCGGGAAAGGTCTTCTTCAAAAACCTCTCGGTCAACACCATCAATAGCACCAGCAAAATTACCACAACTATCTGTGGTAGTATGACTGAGGCTCCCAATAGCAAACAAATGGATCCTGACAAAAGCCCCAGTATACCTGCCAGGATCATAAGTAAAGAGGAGTAGCGGTTGGCGGCGTCCCAGGTTTCCTGATTGCGCATAGACCGGCGGGTACGGTAACCGTAGATCAAGTTGATCTTTTTCGGCGGAAAAGTGTAAAATATCAGGCCCACTATGGTAATGAGGCCTCCCAGGATAAAATAATATATCATGAATAAAGAGGTGTTAGGAATAAACCAATATAGTGAAAGTTCAATTTGTATCTATCGATGTTCCAGCGGCCGCATGGATGAACTATGGTGAGGTAATATTTTTTTCATTTCCCTGATGACATTCCCCAAGACCTTCCGATGTATGGTTAAAGAGTCTAAAACCAAACCATACAATCATGAAAAAACTGCTTTTCCCTTTATTGCTTGGAATCGTAGGTCTGGGACTGGTAGCAACCAGTTTCCTCACCAAAACCAATTCCAATGGCGGCCTGGATGTGGAAATCGAAAAGGCCAGCTTCATTATGCCGGCAGCCCATAAGGTATATGCTAACCCCGAAGTGCTGGATGGCAAATACTATTTGTTCAAAGCCAAGATCACTAATAATACCGGGGTTAAACTGGAGGATGTCGAGGTGCGCTACCGCATTCCGGATTATGTCGAATGGACGGACCTGGAAACCGTTGGCGAAATGTTCGACGGTCAAACCGCTGCAGTGGTTTGCTATCCCAAGTTTAGCGATAACATCACTGAAAAAACCACGGAGTCCATGGAAAAGGTGGAGATTGAAATTACCTGGGATGATATGAAAGAAGATGACGCCATTGAGGAGGAATTTGCTTTTAAATTGACCAATCGCAACGATTATGTCTATACCGGAATACCAGCAGACGAGATCAGTAGCTGGGGTGATGTTTATGACAATGATGCTTTGTTCGCCTGCTTTGTCACCCCCAATGACCCTGTTATTAAGTATTATACCCAAGTGGTTCAGGAGAAAGTACTGAAAGGAGACCAGGCCTCGGTCAGCCAGGATCCCAAAGATGGAGTACGCTTTCTAATGGGAATTTACGAGGCCACACGTATGTCTCACATGGTATATAGCGGTACTAAAGGTATTCCCCAATCTCTGGACGATGTGCAGGCCATGACCCAACATGTACGTCTGCCCCGAGAGGTAGTAACTGGAAATACTGGTTTGTGTATCGAATTAAGCGCCTTATACGCCAGTATGTTATCGGCTGCTGGAATTAATCCAATAATCTTTATGGTGCCCGGCCATGCCTATCCCGGTTTCCGCATGAATGGTCAATATTTTGCGATCGAGGCCACAGGTATTGGCGGAGAAGGCTTGGGACAAATTATTTCTGCGGAAGATGCTTTCAAAGCAGGGCAAAAACAACTGGAGGAATTCATCAAAAAGGCGCAAATGGGAGATCCCCGTTATTCCATCGTGGATGTCCATACCCTGAACCAACAGGGTGTTACCTCCATGTCACTGCCTGATAATGAATTCTTACGCAAGAAGGTGGATGAGATCGCCCAGAACTTTGTCCCTGGAAAAAGCAGCAATCGCAATCAGCAAAGTCCTAATCAAACTCAGCAGGTTACCCATAACCCTAATCCTAACCCTAACCCCAACCCCAGGCCTGCTCCCAGGCCCTCTAGTTCAGGTTTTATACCAAGCGGTTGGGCCACTTACCAGAATCCCGCTCCGGAGGTACCCATTCTCAGTTTACAGGCTATGTCCCCGGATCAAACGATGTCTATTGCGGTATACGATGTACCTGCCCGTTCAACCACAGAAGCTATGAATATGATCAATCAATACGCCAACGCTTTGGGACTGGAGCTACAGTATCAGGCTCAGGGCAATGCGCTGGTGGGACAAACCGCCTCTTATGAAGGGAACTTCAGATGGATCGGCAAAGCCTTACCGGGCTCCAATGGTATAAGGATCGTCACCATCGGTACCCCCGATTACTTATTCCAGCAAAACCAAGCTCAAATGAACACCATCTTTAACAACATACGATAATGAAAACTTTAAAATATTATTTCCTGACACTAATATTGTTTTTGACCTGTGCGGCCCAGGGCCAAGAAGTGAAACAGAAAATTGAAATGGACATCGATTCCATAGGCAATGCTAAGATCTCGATATCCATGGACATGAACGCCGGTCAATGGCAAGTGTGGCTGCAATCTTTCGGCAACAATCCAGCCGCCTTAAAGCGAGAGATCCAACGTTCCATGCCCGGTTTCTTCCTGGACGACTTTAAACTGGAGAAGAATGATATGGACCGTTCCTTTGAACTTTCCCTCAATGCCTACGGAGTTTGTAAGGTGAATAAAGCTGGTAAATGGTATGTGGAAACAGATGATAAAGACATTGAGTTGACGGACCTGGGCGACGGCAAGTACATGTATGTAAGTAGCCCTACAGAGTTTGGGGGGCAATTACAGCAGACCACTTTCGTCAGCTTTCCGGATGAAGCTACCGGTATCAAGGTCGATGAGGATGCTTTCGGTAAGAAAGTATTCGAGTTCGACATGCAGGATCACACCGCTGGTATCAATTGGTTCCGTTGGGCGGGAGTACTGGTATTAGCTTTAGCGGTAATATGGACGGGACTGGCATTTAAGTCCTAACCTGATTTAGCTGCCTGTGGTCCGACCTTGGCGCTAGGATATAATCAAAAAAATCGTATCTTTTTGCTGCACATTACTCAGTGAGAAGATACGATTGAATCCTGCCGCCACCGCACAAGAAACTTTTATTGAGGGGATCAAGACTAATAATGAAACGGTCCTGAAGCTTCTGTATCAATCAAACTACCACAAAGTGGAAAGCTACATTTTAAAGAACAACGGCAACAAGGCATTTGCGGAGGATATTTATCAGGAAGCGTTCTTGGTAGTATGGAGAAATGTTCGTGCGGGGAAGTTTATCCCTCAGGGAGATAACGCCTTGGGGGGGTATCTGTACCGCATTGCCAGAAACAAATGGACCGATCACCTGCGTTCCGGGGTTTATAAAAAGACGGTACCCATGACAGATACTGAGCCCCTAGAAATTCCTGATACTAACGACTTTGTAGAGGAGAAGTTGCAGCAGGCAATGGAAGCTTTTGAGGAATTGAAGAAGGGTTGTCGGCAATTGTTGTCCAAGTTCTACTTTGATCGCCAGTCTTTTGCGGAGATCGCCCAGGACCTGGGCCTAAACACCGCTTCATTGCGGAACAAGAAATATCGTTGTTTACAGGAGTTGCGTCAACTAGCAAAGAACAAAAGTTAGAGCGTCATGGAAGAGGAAGTACAGGATTTGGAGTTAATAGACCGCTATTTATCAGGCGAAATGGATGCCCGGGATAAGCGGGCGTTTGAAACTCGATTGCAAAGTGAGCCTGTGCTAAAGAGGAAAGTGGAGGAGATGCAGTGGCTACTGGAGGGGGTGGCTATGGGTACCCTGAAGGGTAGATTGAGGGAGTTTCACGATTCGCTTCCCCAGGCAGAATCGGCAGACCCGCATACTGCCGATACGATGCAAATATCATGGATGCGTTACGCCGTAGCGGCTTCGTTGGCCATAGTAGCGGGCGTCACCATTTGGTGGTTTGCAGATCAAAGCTCCATAGAACAAGAATTATTTGCCCAGTACTTCGAGCCGGATCCCGGTTTAGTAACGGCCATGAGCCAGCAATCGAATTATCAATTTTACGAAGGAATGGTGGCGTACAAAAGAGGCCATTATGACGAGGCTATAGCTACCTGGGATGTTATTCTGGAAATGCAACCGCATAACGACACCTTGAACTACTACTTGGGGGTATCTTACTTGGCACAGGGCGATCAGCAAAAAGCCATTCCGTACTTAAGAAAATCTACGAAAGTACCAGCCAGCGTATTTATGGATGAGTCCTATCACTATTTGGGCTTGGCAGCACTAAAGAACAATGACCGATCAGGGGCCATTCAAGCCTTCGAGAGAAGCGGCCTGGCTGAAAGTAAAACCATTCTTTCTCTTATTAAGGAATAATATGGGGAGAACATTTCACATCTCCCTGGTCATGATGTTTTGGGGTTTGTTGGTCAATGCCCAAACCGAGACCTTTCAGGGATTGGATTTGGTTCAGGATTATTTGCGAAAGGGGACATTTGACAAAGCCGAGACCGCTATAAATCAACAAATAGCCAGCTTACGTCAGGCCAAGTCTTATTCCGAACTGATCTTTTACGGTTATTTTTTAGGAAAAATTGAGCTGGAGAAAGGAAACACCGACCTAGCTATACGCAAAAGCGATGCCTTTATTGAGGACTTCAAGAAAAACGCCCAAAACCCTCATAATACTTATGAAGCATTACTGGATCTGGCTTGGCTGCACGATGAGATAGGGGATATTCAAAGAGCCTATGAAATGAATTTGGAAGCCCAGGAATACTGCTTGAGGTCCCCGGATTGCAGTAAAGAGAATCAGGGCCTGCTACAGTATAATCTGGGTGCCAGAATCTTGGACCTGGGGAATCTGGCTCAAGCCAAGATCTATCTCCGAAATGCACTGAATCGATATCTGGAGCATCCGGGTATTACCGAGAAGCGTTTGTATCAAGCCTACAACGCCCTGGGAGCAGTGGCCTATCAAAGTTCACAAATGGACAGCGCCCTGTATTATTTTGATTTGTCTCTGGAGAAGGTGGATAACAGCGACTATTCGGTCTATGAAAAAACCCGCCAGAAGATGTACATCTACGCTAATATGGCTGATGCTTATGCGGAGCAAGGCAACATCCAAAAATCCAATCAGATGTTCAAGGATAATATTGACAACTATCAACTGATGATCGATTCCACCAGGGATCTGTCTTTAGCTTTTGAAGCCCGACGCATCATTATGTCGTCCTGGTCGGGAATAGCTGCCAATTATTTGGAATTAGGAGATATTGAGAAAAGCTACGAAGTCTCCAAATACACCTATGAGACCCGTAAGAAATACTTGCAGGCCTCCGATCCGGATATTATAAAATCCCTGAATGATGTGGGTGCGGCGGCAGCTCGATTGCATCGTTATGAAGAGGCGCGCAGCTATTTCCATCAAGCTATCTCCAAAATAGACAGTATCCCCGGCGACTACCTTTATCAAGACGCAGCCGCTCATTCCGAGCTGGGCAAAGTGCTCTTCCAATTGGAAGAACCTGCCGAAGGTCGGGAGTTGTTGGATAAGGCCCAGAAGCTCTACCGGCAAGCTTTGCAGGAGGACTACAATCCGCAGTTTATTATTTTCTTGAGGGAGTCATCATTATTACATGCTCAATTCGGTGATTCTCTGTCGGCCTTGGAAACGGCGCGGTTGGTTCGCGATATTACCAGATCCAATCAAGGGGAATTCAGCTTGGCCTATTATAAGCAAACCATCAATCTAGCAGAAGTATATTTTCAGCTGAAGGACTATGCCAGGAGCTTGGAGGCTTTAGAAAATGCTCGTGAAATTAATTCCCAGCTCTTGGCTAAGAGTAATTCTTTGACGGACTCCATTCAAATACGCTCGCTAACCCCCAGAGCGGTGTTTTTACAATGCGCTGCTGAATTTCGCACTCAAACCCAAACTAATAAGCAGTTTTTGATATCGTTGTTACAAAGAATTGATCGCGCTATCAAAAATTTGGAAGTACAAAAGTCTTTTATCATCTCTACCGAAAGCATTGGGATTATTCAGTCCAACAATAAAGAACTATTTGAACTGGCAAAAGCAGTGGCGCTGAGGTTGTATGAACAAACCGGTCAGGTACAATATCTGGACCGTGTGATTTCCATGCACGAATCCAACATTTACAGCCGTATACGTAGCCGGTTAAACACCAGAAAAGCCATTACCTTCAGTGGGATACCTTCGGAAATAAGCGTCAGGGAACAGCAACTTAAACAACGCCTCACTTCAGCCCTGGTGCAGGAGAGGCAAGACCAGCCTCATCAAATAAAGTCTTTTCTTACCGCCAATGAGGAATGGGCGCAGCTTATGTTGGAACTGCGAACGAATTATCCCAAATATTACCATACCCGATATGCCTCAATTTTGGTACCTATGGACCAACTGGCAGTTCCACAGGGTACCACCTTGGTCCGGTATATGTTCATTGGAGAGCAGCTTTATGCTATGGTTATACACCGAAATGGAAAGCAACTCTTCAGGTTGGACCAACACAATCTAAGGTCATTTATTGAGGATTTCAATTCAGGTACGACGGATATCCAAGAGGTATCGGATCTTCTAATAAAGCTATACCAACAATTGTGGTTGCCATTCGAAGATCAAATTGTGGGAAACAAGCTGGTCATTGTACCCGATGGGGACCTTTTTAACCTGAGTTTTGAGATGCTAACCCCCAGAAAGATCTCCAATTATCAAGATATGGCCTCGGAAAGCTTAATGTCCACTTACAGTATTTCATACAATTATAGCTCATTACTTTTGGAGGATCTTAGCAATCAATATCACAAGGACCTGGTAGCTTTTGCGCCGGGGTTTTCCAAAAACATGAAGAACAGCTATCAAACCTCTATAAAAGATACACTGGCCTGGGACAAGACCTATCTTACCTTATTGTCGCAGCCCTTCTCTTTGGACTTGGCGAACATGGTCCATCACTTGTACAGCGGTGAGTTGTTTATGGAAGAAAAGTCCACCGAGCGCAACTTTAAAGAGCAAGCCGGTAATCACAAGATCATACACATAGGCACACACGCGGAGTCCGACAATCACCGTCCGGAACTGTCCCGCCTCATATTTGCTAAGGATGTCAACAGTTCGAATCTGGAAGAAGACAATTCGTTGTACGCTTACGAGATCTACAGCTGTGAACTGGGGTCGAACCTTACGGTGCTTACCGCTTGTGAAACGGGAAGGCCCAGCTACCAGGCAGGTGAGGGCATGATTTCTTTGGCGCATGCTTTTAATTATGCGGGTAGCGAAAGTCTGCTGACCAGTTTGTGGAAGATTGATGAACAATCGAGTGCTAAAATCGTGGAGATATTCTACCGCAATCTATTAAAGGGTATGGAAAAGGATGAGGCGTTGAAAGCAGCAAAGCTGGCTTACTTGGAACAGGCCCAAGGCCGCACGGCACATCCCCAATACTGGGCGGGACTGATCATCATGGGTGATGTTTCTCCTTTGGAGTTGGATAAGAAACGGCCATGGTGGCAAGTGGCGTTAGGTTTGCTATTAGTGACAGGTATTATAGTGGTGGTCCGTCAATTCCTGATCAAAGCCCTGTCAGAGAAGTGATCCCTTGTTTTTGTGATGAATTATTCCAAACTTCAATTAAACTAAACACATTAAACCATGCCCACTATTATAGCACGCCACCAGGTAGGCGATTTCAACACCTGGATACAAGGTCATCAAGACCGGGTTGACCTTTTCTCACCTGCTATTTCCAGTTTTCAAACTTTTCAGGATACTGAAGATCCAAATTCTGTGATCTTGGTTTTGGAAGTTACAGACGCAGAAAAGATGCAGGAGATCATTAAAGATCCGGCAAATAATGCGGTTAAAGCACGGCACACCGTGCTGGAACCCATCAATACCTACCGTCAGGTGGAAGTGCCCGCCGGTGTTGGTAATGAATCCTAGCTGATCCAAGATCCGCCGAAACTTCTGGCCTGAGTGTAAACCTCAAATTTTCGTTCAAATTATTTTGAATGCTGGGGAAGGATTTTGTCTAATCTCTCAATTAATGATACTATGGATTTGTAACTTGAAATTGGGTGGGCGGGGGGATCCCCGGGAAGATATTCACGCCTTAAGATCCGAATCAATAACCATAATTTCAGAATTTCGTTTCTAAGAATTAGCATGCAACAGGTAATCATCTTTCTCTCTATATTGGCCCTGGCCTACTATCCTAAAACAGATGACCAGGTGGAGGTTGTGAAATTCGACACTCTGGAGGAAATCATGACCCGTAGCTCCAATCAGGTTGAGGTAATCAATTTTTGGGCCACCTGGTGTAAGCCTTGTATTAAGGAACTCCCTTACTTTCAAGCATTGCATACTGAAAAAGACAATGTGATAAATGTCACCTTGATTTCCCTGGATTTTGCGGACCATCTGGATTCAAAGGTCGTTCCCTTTGTAAAGAAGAAAGGAATCACCGCCAGGGTATTATTGCTGGATGAGATCGACTATAACTCTTGGATCGACAAGGTTGATCCCAGTTGGACAGGCTCCATCCCGGCGACCCTGGTAATTGACCCACAAAGCGGAAGTAGAAAGTTCATAGAAGGTGAACTTAAGCAAGAAGAATTGGAAGAAATTATCAGAGAATTTACCAAATAAACAAACCCGAAGAATTATGCTTTATTTACAATCAGCCATTTTAGCTCTGCTCATGGTCTTACCCGGAGCAGATATAGCCAACGGATTAAAAGTAGGAGACCAGGCTGTAGATTTCAATTTGAAGAACATCGATGGTAAAATGATCTCGCTGCAGACCGACAAGCAAGCAAAAGGCTATATTCTGATATTCACTTGCAACACTTGCCCTTATTCGGTAGCCTATGAGGATCGGATTATTGCGCTGCACCGGAAGTTTGCCCCTAAAGGATATCCGGTGCTGGCCATCCAACCCAATGACTCCAAGAGATCACCGGGTGACTCCTTTGATAAAATGAAAAAGAGAGCTAAGGACAAGGGATTTCCCTTCCCTTATCTGTTAGATGAAACCCAGGAAACCACCAGTACCTACGGTGCTACCAATACCCCTCATGTATATGTTTTGAATAAGCAAGCAGATGAAACATTTAAGATCGAATATATCGGGGCTATTGACAATAATACCCGCCGTGCTGAGGACGCCACAAAGCACTATGTAAAGGCCGCCGTGGAGGGATTGCTCAAAGGTCGAAAAGTGGAGACCACCAAGACTAAGGCTATCGGGTGTACTATTAAGTGGGCGTCATAGGTAATTACGAATTGCGCCTGCCTCCCGGCTGGCAGGAAAGACGAATTACAAATGTGGAATTACGAGTTCAAAGATCCTGGGACTTGTTCCGGGGTCTTTTTTTATGCTATAATTCCTTCTTCTTCCTAAGAACACACCCAGCCCTTAAATCTGAAAACTCACCCTGGTTAAGAGTGATCTGCCCGTTGACCATCACGTATTCAATGCCAGCCGGATAATGATGGGGATCTGTAAAAGTGGCACGGTCCAAGATAGTGGAGGCCTTGAAGAGCACTATGTCCGCGTAATTACCCTCCTTGATCAATCCTCGTTCGCTTAAACCCAGACGGGCAGCCGGCTGACCGGTCATTTTGTAAATCCCCGTTGGCAAATCTATCACTGCGGAGTCCCTGACATACTGCCCCAGGACCCTGGGAAAGGTGCCGTACCAACGGGGATGAGGATGCCCCATACCCGGTGCCACCAATCTGCCGTCAGAAGCGATCATGGTCATGGGGTGTTGCATAATGCGCTTCACGTCCTCGGGATCCATGGCATGAAAGATACAACGGGCGCCTCCATTTAATTGCGCTTGTATAACCAGCTCGGCACCATTGTCCAGGCTGGGCTCAAGATTCTTGGAAAGACACCAATCCTCCAAAGTTCTACCTTCTAATTCCGGGGCCCACTCTACTTTGGCAAACTGCACCCGCTTCAGATCTGCGCCGCCCCTGTCGTTGAGCAGGTTGAAGATAATGCCAGACTTTATACTGTCTTTCAATATGGGGTCCTGAGTCCTTTCTTGGAAGGCCTCTTGACCGCCTGCTCTGCACCAAGGCGGGATCAATACGGAGATCCCGGTATGACTGGCGGGATATGGATATTGATCCATCATCACATCGATGCCTACTGCTCGAGCGGAATCGACCATGGCTAAGGTAACTACGCTTTTTCCCCACATGGGTTTGCCCATCACCTTGTGGTGGGTGAGCACGATTGGAATATCAGCTTCCCGACCAATCACCATGGCTTCATATACGGCATCGATCAAACCCAGTCCTTCTTCTCGCAAGTGTGAAGTATAGATCCCCTGGTGTTCCGCAGCCACCCGGGATAGTTCAATGATCTCCGGGGTCTTGGAAAAAGTACCGGGTAAGTACTTCAAACCTGTGGAGAGGCCATAAGCACCCTGAGCCATGGCCTGAGCCACCAGCTTTTTCATCTCTTCCAATTCTTCCACTGAAGGGTCTCGGTCTTCCAGCCCCATCACCTGCCGTCGCACGGTATTATGTCCCACCAGATAGGCTACATTCATGCCGGTGCTAATGATTTCCAAACTGTCCAAGTGACCTCCAAGGGGCCAGGGTCCTCCGCCATCGGGACCCCCCAGAGCAGTGGTCACCCCTTGTCGCAGCATACTTTCGCATTCCGGCAGATTATAAATAGGGTCCAGGTGTGCATGTAAATCAATAAATCCAGGAGATACCTCCAAACCTTGAGCATCGATATGCTGCTTGGCAGAGAACGCGCTTAAATCACCGATAGTAACAATTTTTTTTCCAACGATGCCCAGGTCTTCAATCTGAGGTGCATCTCCATTTCCGCGATGAACATTTCCATTTGAAATGATCAAATCGTACTCCATGCTAGAGGTGCATGCTGTTGATAGCAGGAGCAGCGCGCTTGCTATCCATTGAGTTTTTGACATAACTTATTTTTGAGGGTGGTTAGATGCTCCATCAATATAATCAAATACTATTTCCTATAACCAATTAGTAATTGTCGAAAGGAACGAATAGCTGTTTTAGTATCATTAGGGGAAATTCAAGCCACCAAATTGAGATTGGTAGTGGAAAATCGGTATTTTGCCCCAAAATTGTCAGCATGAGCTTGAATTGCTGAACCCACATTACTGATTACTTAAACTTAATGCATTCCTGAATGCAATCCATCAGTTGGCACGGTATTGAGGCAGGTGAGGCCGTGCAACACCTGCAGTCCTCCTGGAGGGGCCTGACCTCCGCGGATGCCCATAGGCGCCTGGCTTCCAACGGGCCCAATGTCATTCCCGAAATGCGGCCCCGCTCCTTTTTGAGGATGCTTTTATCGCAATTTGCTGATTTCATGATAATCGTGCTGTTACTGGCCGCCCTGGTTTCCGGATTTGTAGGCGAAGCAGCCGACACCATTGCCATTCTGGTTATTGTACTCTTTAACGGAATTGTTGGTGCCATTCAGGAATTTAGGGCTGATCGAGCGGTGGCCGCACTTCGAAGTATGGCTGCACCCGCAGCCATGGTCATACGTGATGACAAGTTAGTCTCAATAGACGCCTCCCAGCTGGTTCCCGGGGATGTGATCACCCTGCAGACCGGAGATATAGTAGCAGCGGATGTAAGGCTGCTGGATGTGGAAGAGATACAGGCGGATGAGTCAGCCCTTACCGGTGAATCCCAGGCGGTAGATAAGCACAAGTCTAAATTGGAATCTCCGGATGTGCCTATAGGGGACCGTAAGAACCTGGCTTTTAAGAGTACCCTGATCACCAGGGGACGGGGAAATGGGATAGTGGTAGCTACTGGTGTGAATACGGAGATAGGAAAAGTGGCAGAGCTATTAAGAAGAGAGCACGGCGTCCAGACACCCTTGCAAGTACGATTGGCACGATTCGGCCGCAATCTGTCCTTTGCTATCCTTGGGATCTGCTTATTAGTTTTTATAGTAGGTTTATTACAGGGTCAACCTCTACTACTGATGTTGCTAACTGGTGTTAGTCTGGCGGTGGCGGCCATTCCTGAGGCTTTGCCGGCGGTGGTAACAGTTTCGCTGGCACTGGGTGCCCGTCGGCTAGTCAGGAGCAACGCTTTGGTAAGGAACCTGCCGGCAGTAGAGACCTTGGGATCAGTCACTTATATATGTGCTGATAAAACCGGGACTCTGACCCGAAATAGAATGACCGTAGAACAGATCTACGGAGATGGTGGCTGGCATAGCTCATTCCCAAAGCCCCCCGAAGATCCTACCTGGGGAGCCCTAGGAAAGAGTATGTCTCTGAACAATGATGTTACTGAAAAGGACGGTGCTCCTGCCGGTGAACCCACAGAGTTGGCATTATATGAGGCTGCACTCAATGCCGGATATGATCGGGAAGCGCTGGAACTGGAAACTCCCCGTATCACAGCTATACCCTTTGACAGTGAGCGTAAATTGATGACCACTCTCCATGAGGGTGACGGATTGGTTACTGCTTACATAAAGGGGGCACCAGAAAAAGTATTGGAACGATGCACCAGCATTGTCACCGAAAGAGAGGACCAAATCTTTGATTTGGAATCCATTCTGGGAGAGGCAACTCGCATGGCCAATCAAGGTTATCGGGTGTTGGCCCTGGCCATGCGCCAGTTTCCCGGAAGACCCCGGCAAGTGCTGCCTGATGTGGTGGAGCGGGATCTTACTTTCCTGGGACTAGCTGCGCTTATTGATCCCCTGAGGTCTGAAGTACCTCAAGCGGTAACAGATTGCCTCACTGCCGGCATAGCCCCAATCATGATAACCGGCGACCATCCCGGAACAGCCACGGCCATAGCTAACCGGCTGGGGATCTTCGATGAGGAAATGGCCTTGCTGACCGGAAAACAACTAGCTGAGATGTCAGATGATCAACTTAGTGAGGTTGCCGCCTCCGTTAGGATTTATGCCAGGGTAGATCCGGAACAAAAATTGCGAATAGTTAAAGCCTTGCAGGCTAATGGTGAATTTGTAGCCATGACCGGTGATGGCGTTAATGATGCACCAGCACTTAAACGTGCCGACATAGGTGTAGCAATGGGTTTGAAGGGAACCGATGTAGCCAGGGAAGCTGCGGACATGGTGCTGCTTGATGATAATTTTGCCACCATTGTCAAAGCTATTAAGGCCGGACGCCGAATTTTTGATAATATCCGCAAATTCATAAAGGACACCATGAGTTCGAATTCTGGAGAAATATGGACCCTGTTGGTGGCCCCCTTTTTGGGATTGCCGATTCCATTATTGCCCATACACATCCTTTGGATCAACCTACTCACCGATGGTTTACCAGGGCTGGCATTTGCTGCGGAACCAGCGGAACGAGATATTATGCACCGCCCCCCCCGTCCACCTCAAGAGAGTATTTTCGAACATGGCATGTGGCAGCACATCATATGGGTGGGTATTTTTGTGGCTGCTTTGTCTATTGGTGCTATGGCCTGGGCAATTTCACGAGAAGTGGACTACTGGCAGACCATAGTATTCACCGTATTGTCGGTATCACAGCTGTTCCATTCCATGGCTGTACGCAGTGAACGGAGTTCATTGTTTCAAATTGGTCTGTTTAGCAATGGTCCCATGTTGGGAGCAGTAACTTTGGCTCTTGCTCTGCAGATGAGTTTGGTTTATGTTCCCGTTATGAATACTATTTTTCATACCAAACCCTTGCCGGCATTCGACCTTTTGGTTTGCTTGCTAGTCTCTTCCTTGGTATTGGTGGCGGTTGAAATTGAAAAATGGCTGGTACGCAGGGGTGTTATTTATAAGTCATAACCACTGAAGGTGATTTTGAAAGGGCGCAAGTCAAAGTCTTGCGCCCGAAGCTTTCTTGTTAACTGTTCGCTTATTTCAAGATTTGTTATTCAGAGTCTGAAGTTCTTGGTTCAGCTTTCGTTTTCTGAGGTGTTAGCCACTGGTACAAAACCGGCACTACAAATAGAGTCAGCAGGGTAGATGAGATCATACCTCCAATGATGGTCCATCCCAAAGGCGACCACAATCCGGTTTGTGAAAGAGTCAGTGGCAAAAGTCCTACAATAGTGGTAGTGGTGGTCAGCACGATGGGGGTCAATCGGGTTTGAGCAGCTTTACGCAAAGCCTTAGCCAGAGTTAACCCCCGGGTCCTTAGTCGGTTGGCATAATCCACTAAAATTATGGAATTATTCACCACAATACCCATGAGGCTGATGAATCCCACAAAGGCAAAGAAAGAAAAAGACCAACCGGTAATGAAAAGCGCTACAAAGGAGCCGCTTATGGCCAGAGGTATAGCACTGAAAACGATCAAGGGTTGTTTTATGGACCGGAATTGTAGTACCAATACTGCGAAGATACCCACTAAAGCTGCCAGCAGTAATTTGCCCAGATCCCCAAAGGACTCCTGTTGATTTTCGTATTCACCACCAACGTGATATCGGTATCCTTGCGGGAAACTATACTGTTCCAGTTTATCCATAATTGCCAACGTAATGGTAGTAGTTTCGTCGGGATTGTTGACGTCGGAGGTTACTGAGGTACTGCGATCCATATTATAGTGCAAGATCTCTGATACCGCCGGCTCGAATTGCACGGCTGCCACTTGCTTCAATGGTATTTGATGTCCGGAATTGGTGGAAAAATATACTTTATCGAAATCATTGAGTGTGGGGTCTCTATCAAAGGGCAGTCGAACTACCAAGGGATACTCTTCACCGTTGCTTAAGGTAACCTGATCAACTTCCAATCCTGCCAGACTTGCCCGTACCGTAAGATCAATGGTTTGCAAGGGCAGCCCTAATAAACCAGTCTTGTCTTTGTTCACCTTTACACGTATGTCGGTGTTATTGATTGCTAATGGATTGTCTACATTCCAGGTTCCCGGGGTGCCGGCAATGATCTGCTCTACGTCAACGGCCAATTGTTTCAATACCTCCAGGTCCTCGCCGATCAGCTTTATTTCAATAGGTGCTTCAAACGGAGGACCATTTTTTAGTTCCCTGAAGGTGATGCGAGCACCGGGGTAATTTTGAAAGGTACTGCGAAGTGCTGATAGGGTGCTGTAAAATTCTTCAGGGTCCCACTCCTGAAAGTTTACCAGAAACTGTCCATGGCTTTTGCGGTAATTTTCCGGCAACCGATTGTAGTATATCTGAGGATTGCCGTGACCCACATTGGCGGCATAGTTTTTCACGAAGACCGTGGTATCCAGAACCTGGCTAACAAAATCCGCCGCTCGGTTAGTCGCGTCCAGGTTGGTGCCTTCAGGAGTATCTATTTCTACCAACAATACCGGTTTATCCGCGGTAGGAAAGAAGGACACTCCTACCAAAGGGAAGAGCATAACACTGCCCAGGAAAATGGCACCAGCAATAACCATCACCCATATTGGTTTGGACAAACTCCAGTCCAAAGCCGGCCGGTACATCTTTTTAGTAATTAAGAACAGAACTTTTTCCGCAATTCCTGAATGATGTGCCTTAGTACTGGACAGTACACTGGTGGAGAGGATTGGCGAAAAAATCAGCGCCAGGATCAATGAAAAGGACAATACCAAGATTACTGTCACCGGCAGTGAGCGCAAGTATTCTCCGGGTCCGCTTTGCATAAAGGCCAAAGGAGCAAAGGCCAGTACGGTAGTGACGGTGGAGCTGACAATGGCGTATCCCACTTCCGCAGTGCCTTTGATAGCCGCCTGGGTCAGGCTTAAACCTTGCTTGCGGAAACGCACAATATTCTCCATGACCACAATACCGTTGTCCACCAACAGGCCTAAAGCGATCACCAAGGCGGCAATGGATATTTGTTGCAAGGCGTATCCGGAGAAATCCAAAGCGCCGATGGCCATCATAATGGCAATAGGGATCACCGTCATGATCACCAATGAAGGCCTGAATCCCAGGAATAAAAATATGACCAGACCAACTAAAAGGATTCCTTGAATCAAATTTGAAAAGAAGCCCGATATGCGGTTTTGTACGGCTGGTGCTTGCTCAAAGGCTGTCGCCAGGTCGACATTGCCGGGAAGGATCGATTCGAAATCCGCTACCGTTTGTTGTAGATCTTTTTCCAATTGCATAATGTTTTCTCCTGCTTCCTGAGTCACTGTTACAAAAACCGCTCTCTTGCCATTAAATCGGCCCAGCCATCGTTGATCCTCATAGTCAAGGCCCACCTGGGCAATATCTCTTAGATAAACCAGGGAACCCTGGTATGCGGCCACCACGGTCTCTTCGACCTCCGAGAGGTCCTTAAAGCCTCCGGTCGATTTTATGGTGAACGAACGTGAGCCGCTCTTAACATCACCACCGGGAATGTTCACGTTGTTCCCGGAAAGCGTTGCAATAACCTGCTGAATAGAGATATTCTGCTGGGCCATTTTTTGGAAATCAAGGGAGATCCTTACTTCCTCCTCGGGTATGGCGTGCAGTTCAGCCTTATTAATCCCGGGGATGCGTTCAAGAGCTATTTCCAGATCTTCACCCAGATCCCTTAGTTCGGCGTATGAGGCATCTTCGGAAACCAGAGCATATTGCTGGATGACGGTCTGCTCGATAGGGGCGAACTGGTTAACCTCAATACTGAATATCTCCTGGGGAAGATCAGGTTTTACTGCGTTTACTTCGGAGAGTACATCGTCGTATTTCTCATCATAATCTATACCGAATTCCGCTTCCACGGTGATGATGGCCAAGCCATCGCGTATCTCGGAGTTGATTTCCACAATTTCATCTATTTCGTCCAGGGCTTCTTCCAGGGGGTCTACCACCAACTCTTCCATGTCCTGTGGTCCGGTTCCGGGATATACCACCACTACTGTATAGATGGGAAAATCAGTATTGGGATCTTCAGAACGTGGCATAGTGATCATAGCGTTGACGCCGATCAATAGTCCTAGCAGTACCAATACAAATATGAAGGGGCGATTCTTTATGGCTATTTCAGGCAATTTCATGACGTTGTGGTTTTGGAATGATTATGGATGGGATGAAATGGATTTTACGGTTTGACCATGCTTCAGGTAGGGGGCTCCTTCAGTTATGACATGGCTAAAAGGTGCTTGTTCCCGGGCCAGGACTGTAAAATAGTCAGCCCTGATATCATGGGGCTTAACCACCAGCAATTGGGCCTTTTGATCTTGCTGCTGGTAGGTAAATATTTTGGCACGTTCCTGATCACCTTCTACCAAAGCGTCCATGGAAATTTGATAATAGGGTTCCTGACTGGAAGGGAAGATCATGGCTTTTCCCACAAAGCCGTTTTTTAGGATACCGTTAGCACTATTGGCGGTCAATTCAACTTCAAAAGTTCCGGTTCGGGGATCAGCTGCTTCCGCTAGTTCACTAATACGGGCCCTGAAGGCTTGTTGAGGATAGGCATCAAAATATAGGTGTGCAGAGTCCTGCAGGGCCAATCGCACGATGTCCTTATCTGCCACCGCTACCCGTATTACATAACTGTTGCTATGATGGTTGCCTACAGTGAGGATGGGCATGCCCGGATTGACCATTTCACCTTGTTCGGCGTGCCTTTTTAATACCTTACCGGTAAAGGGAGCCTTAATGCGGGCGTATTTTTGATTAAAGCTGACGATACGCAGATCGGCTTGAGCCACCTGATGGACGGTCTGTAAATCTTGTAACTGCTCCAAGGTAGCTACACTGTCTCGGTATAGATTCTGGATGCGGGTCAGGTCACGTGACGCTTTGTCTACGGCGTTTTGAGCCTGGTTGACCTGGGCACTGATTTCTGCAAGATCTAAAGTGGCCAGTAGCTGACCTTTTTTGATGGTTTGTCCCTCTTCGACATGGATTCGGCGTATGATACCTCCCAGTTTGAATGAAAGATTGGTTTCGGCTTTCGAAGCCAGTATGCCACTTACCTCAATGGGGATGGGTGTTTGCTTAATGCTGACCGCTTCTACCTTGACCCTAGCTACGGGCTGATCATTTTGGGAGGAAGTGTCCTGATATTGTGGGTTACAGCTGGTAATCACTAAGACTACCAGCAAATTGATGATGAATATGAATTTCATGATTTAGATATTTTTATGGTTATAGTGAAGCCATGCGCTCAAACTCCGCTTGGCGGATCAGTAGTTGGTATTTAGCAATGGTTAATGAAGTTTGTGAATTGGTATAAAGGGTACGAGCATCCAGGTACTCTACCAGCAATACCATGTCCTCCAGGTACTTTCGGGATATGATCTTAAAGTTGCTATTGGCACTGCGGGCGCCGGCTTGCTTAGATTGAAGATCGATCAGGGCCGCCTGAACATTCTGGTAAGCTTCTATTACCTGAACTTGAACTTGTTTTTGCAACTGTTCGTGTTGGGTTTCCAGCTGCTCTAGTTGTATGCGTGATTGCTGAATTTTGGAATTATTTTGCAAACCCGTAAAAATGGGAAACTCCAAACTCAACTGTATGAGTGCATAGTCTTGGGTGGAGCCCAGATCGTAACCGAATCCTTGATATCCGGCTTGTGCTCCTAATGAAAGTTTAGGTAGTTTCTTTCCTTTCTGTAAGTTGATCAGGTGATTTTGGGCCTGGATAGCATGTTGGATCTGTTGCAGTTCTTCCCGGCTAGCTAAGGCTTGAAGCTGGTATTCCTGGGATGGCTGAGCCAAGCCATTTTCTATCACCAGATCTTCGTCGATAATTATGTCTTCCTGCAGATCGCGGTTAAGCAGAAAGTTAAAATAACTGCGGGCTACTTGTTGGTCCTTTTCTGCTTGGGCCATCTGACTGTGCAGGTCACTAAGTTCAAATTGGGCGCGATATACCACGTCGATGGTAGCTTTATGGTTTTCTACCAATTTCTCATTGACCCTTAGCAATTCCTGCAGCAGCGTTTCCGTCTGTTGGAGAATTCGCAATAAACTTTCTGTTTGAAGGTACTGGTAGTAAGCTACCTTGATCTCCTTGATCAGTTCTGCCTGGTAAACTTGTCGTTTGGATTCTCTGACCGACACCAAAGACCGCTGAGCACGCAGGTTATGATACAATTCCGAATTAAATAACGGTTGTCGGATCTGAATACGGGTGTCATGGAAATTGTCAGGTAGTAATTGTTCCTGTACATCTCCGAGATCCGTGGGGAATCGTTGTGAATCCGTTAGGTCGTTAAGTGTGCTGTAAATAGGGTTCACCAGACTGCCCACAGGTATACTGATGTTTCTGCCTCCGGCAGCTTGGGTATAGGAAGCGTTAAAGGATATATTGGGCAGGAACATCCCTTTTGCTTGTCGTAGGGATTCCAAGCTGTTGGCTACTTCCAGGCTCTCTTGCTTAAGGGTTAAATTCTTTTCAATACCTTCCGCCAGGTATTGCTCCAGGATGGGGCTTGGTTGAGCTTGTAGGCCCTGAACTAACCCCAACATAAATAACACCGATGATAATGTGAACGTTTTCATTTTTATGAACACTGTTTAGTAAATGCGTAAAATTTTTTTAGACTTTCTCCAGTATATCGTTGAACATCTCTAATGAGCTATAAATCAGTTCCGTGCGCTCTTGCTCAATATATACCTTCATGCGATCACGGATCTTAAGTGAAACAATACCATGTACCGTGGACCAGATCAGGTGCGCCAGCACCTCCGGGTCACGTCCTTTAAAATACCCGGCGGATATACATTCATTAACTAGACCGCTCAATACGCTATGACTACGTTGTCCCAGCTCCCAGTGCTCCTGGGTTTCTTCCACGTCCATGGGAGCTCGAAGAATGAACATCAAATCGTAATACCCGGGATTCTCAAAAGCAAATTTAAAATAAATATGCCCTAATTGGTGCAGGCGCTTCATAGGATCTTCCAGAGCTGGGACTTCCTGAAAGTACTTAAAGAACAGTTGAAAGGCTTCCTGGCTAATGGCATAGAATAACTCATTCTTATCTTTGAAATACAGATATATGGTGGCCGGGCTGTATTCGATCTTTTCGGCGATACTGCGGATGCTGGTCTTTTCAAATCCAACTTCTGTAAACAGGTCGGCGGCGGTGCGCAAAATTAGCTGCTGCATTTCCTGTTTCTCTCTCTCTCGTCGTTCTGTGATGCCCATTTTGGTTTGCTTTAAACTGGTGCTATAATATACGATGTTTTTTAACTAAACGTTGTTCAGTATTCGATATTTTACATAAATATAGTGTATATAATTGATAATCAGATTGATAGAAACTTTCTTAACTAGAAGATACCGGTTGAGCACCTATAGTTCTACGCTGAATAGGCCTCAGAGTCCCCTACGGGTGACGCTGAGGGGGTATACAAGTTACTCGGAGGACGGGTGGTCAATTCGGGTGACTCATACCAGTGATTCAGGGGGGAACCTATTCAGTTAACTCTGAGAGTAACATGTTCTAAGGAGTTGTGGCCTGGAATCCTATTCCACGGAGGTATATTTTTTGCCTCCTGTCAATTATGCGGTAAGTATCTTCTCACAAATCGCTCGATGAAAGCGGGCCGCTTACAGCGATTGTTAATGTCTATGTCTCTATTATAAGTATGATCTATGGATACCCCATCATATTCCTGGGTACCCCAGCAATTAGCGCAGACATACTGACTAGGCTTACCTCGTGTATTAAATAAGGATCCCAGTAAGGCAATAATGGCTAATACTCCCATGATTAAAAGTTTAAAACCTATTTTGTACTGATTGGTCAAATATTGTATGAATACTTACGACAAACAGCATCAAATGGTTACCTAATACTCAGGAAAGATGGCTATTTGATACGCTGAACCCATGTGAATAGCCAATATGAAGAGCCTTGGGTATTTCATATTGAGGGGAGAAATGGTTAGATTGTGTGCTTAGGTTTATTTTTAAACGTTACCAACTTTTTCAAACTACTATGAAAGACCTGCAGGATCAAATCAAAGAATTAGAAGCTACTTTAACCGGTGACATGATGCAGGATATGGAAATTAGAGATAAGATCCATAACCTTAAAATGAAATTAACCGGTACCAAGCCCATGGATTCGTCTATTGATTGTATCGGGTGCGGATCGTAATTCACGATTAGCAATTCGCAATTTACAATTAGCCAGTATCACCCATTCCCAGTCGTTCCCACATTGCTTTTGTGATATACTGCATTCTGGAGCCTTCAAAATTCTGTGGAAGCCCATAAACATGTTGATCAAAACCCAGTGCCTGCTGCACCTTCCAGATCTCCTCATGTTGGTCCGGGGAGAACAATTGGGCGGGATCTCCTAGTGCGATCCAATTAATAGGTACAGTGGTATGAGGCGGCAATACAGTTTTCAAATGTACTACCCCGTTGATTCGAACCTCGGAGCCTTTCATGAGTTGAGCCCCATGGAATACCGCTGCTCCAGTGGCAATAAACACCTCGTCCTCAATGGTACACCCTACCAGATGCGTATTTGGACCTACCAGGCAATGGTCTCCTATTTTAACTGGGTTGTTTTGGGTGCCTCGGATCACGGCGTTTTCCAGTACGATGCAGTAATCACCGATCACCACCGGACTGCTTTCAGCAATGATCTGTGCACCAAACATGATGCAGCAATTCGCACCAACAGTCACGTCACCATACACCATGGCATTGGGGGCCACATAAGCACTTGGGTGGATGGAAGGAGATTCGCCTGAATTTGATTGGACCATTAAAACAATTAGCAGTTGGTAATTGAATCTTGAACTAGAGTTTTGAAATATTCTTGAAATTGAGTGCTGATTCTGGTAATCTCAACTCTTGACTGGTGCTCTCAACTTATAATTCACCATTCTCCAACTGATACACCTGAGAAAGATCTCCAACCAGATCAGTAAGCCTCCCCAGACTTGTGGCTTCACAACTCCCGAACCCAAATATTTCGGAATCGCACCGAGTCGCCGTGATCCTGCAATCTTAGGGGCAACTTAGTAGGGTGGGCAATATACTTGGGTTTACCGATATAAGCCGTGGGCCCTTTGAGCGTAACATTATTCAATACTAAAACGCCATTATGCAGAACAGTGACCCTTGCAGGACTTGTCAAATTACCGGATCCGTCAAACTTCGGGGCGGTGAACATAACGTCATAAGATTGCCAATGCCCTGGAGGGCGGGACGCATTGACCAGGGGAATATGTTGTTTGTAAATACTGCCTGCCTGTCCATTGGGATAGGTGGTATTCTCATAATTGTTAAGCACTTGAAGTTCATAGAAGCTCATCATAAAGATTCCGCTGTTGCTATAGGCCTGTCCCTCCTTACCCTCATCCACCGGCGACAGCCATTCAATATGCAGTTGCATATCACCAAAGGCCATGGTGGTTTCAATGGGTCCTGCTCCGGGCTTCACTACCATTTCGCCATTTTCCACCGTCCAATCGGCAGCCTCACCCTGGTGATCCATATCAAGATTCTTGATGACAGCTTCTATTTGTTCCATATTAGCACCCTCAAAGCCGAACTGCGGTTTTTGCCACTGGGTCAGATCCTTGCCGTCGAATAGCACCACAGCATCACTGGGAGGCGTTCCTGGATGGGCATTCACTACTGGAGGCACAGGCTCCCATACCTCACTAGCTTCCCAGGGTTTGGTTTCCTGCAGAGCGTCCCAGTCTATCTGGGGAATATCTTGTGCGCAGGCAGGGCTCACCAGCCCTAAAACAAGGATCAATAAACTGTATTTCATTAGAGTATTATTTTCATTTAAAGTGAAAATAGAAAAAGCCCGTGGAAATTAAAACTTTTTGATTCTTCCTCAAAAAGGTAACCGGGGTTGTAATAATACTTTCAACTTTTGAAGTTTGACGATTTACAAATGATGTTCAAGGTTGAAAGAATTGTACTTTTCTGTTATTAGCTATTCCGAGGGGGTTAAAATTCACAACTTACATAGGTGCCTTCGAACAGGTTCAAATGTAAGGTAATGGATACAAGATTAGTTTATTTTCCATAAAGTGCACCGAACTGGTGTGTTTAAACCAACATGTTGGAATTAGGTGTTGAAACTTCAATACCATTCGATTTATTACACATTATTCGCTTTAATCCTACATGTAATAAAGTTGGTTCAAAACATGCTAATAGTACTAAAAAGAGTGATTTGATTACATAAATGATGTAATATGGCTTTTTTTACTAAACTAACGAGTGATATTATTTTATTAAATCTTAATATTTGCACGAAACCTTACATCTCACTTTGTTGAGTGTTGCCTACAAAAACGAAGTAAAATTTGCCTATTTTTTGTGACTTAATGATTAAAACTGACATGGGGAATAAAGCAGCAGATTTAGGTATTGCGGACTCTATTTTATTTCGCAATTTAGCAACTGATTGATGTCAATCAGAGTACTCTTTCAATGAAGTGCTTCAAATGTGGATTATTTGGTACTTCATTAACCACCCAGAATTGGGTGCGCCTTCAAGCAGCAAAAAGTAATCGAGTGAAATCGGTTACGACCTTTCGAGATTTTCATTTCTGGTAGATTATTCAAAGCTATATAGCAGTTGGTCCAACTATGACTAATTGGGATTCCTCTGTGAACCGCCCAAAAGGGGTGCTTTGCCTTTGAATACCGTAGTCTGACGTCTTTAATTTTTATTTCTTAATCAATTTTTTAATAGGTGTGAACCGTGTGATATGCGGTACACTAGAAAAAGTATGTCGTCATGAAAAAGTTAATAATAACTGCAATCGGAATTATCGCAATGAATATGAGCACATTAGCTCAATCTAATAATAATAGCCAGGCTTGGAAGCCTTGGAAACCTGAAAATAGGTCAACTGGAATCTATTTTAAACCTCGTGTCGCTACCCCGGTATACGGATTGAAATCTGTAGCGGAAGGCAACTATTTTGCTGAAGTTGATGAACTGAGCAATATGGGTCAGTATATTAAGACCACTCCTGGTACTACTTATCAGGTTAAATTTGCTTTTGCCCATCGTCAATCTGCTGGTGACAAAACTCTACGGATATCTGTAAATGGTACTTTAGCTTATGATATTTTCATTGATAACAGTACAGCAGCAGGTAGCTTCAACTACGACAGTTTTGAATTCAAAGCTGGTGCAGCTGAAACATTTATCGGTTTTTACGTGATCAGCCTTAGTGGTGATCCCAATAAAGGAGTGTTGATCGATGATGTTTCACTTACCGAGAAAAATCAGGCCAAAAACTTACTGGCTGATGGAAGTTTTGAGATGAACGCTCAGCCTGTGAAAAGAACAGCCCGAAGTAATACTAGTGGCTATAAGGTCAATGGGAAAACTATATATCTGGATGAAATGGCCATGAAAGAGGACGAAGCGGAAAGTTTTGATGCGGCCACCAATTTTAAAATAGGATTGTTCTACATTTTGGAAAGTGAAGTTCCCGGTAGAGCCCTGGCCCATTTTGAACTAGCTAAAAAAGGTAGCTATGTACATCCTGACTTGGAATTTTATTTAGCGCGAGCTTATCATCTTAACCACAAATTCGGTAAGGCGGTAGCGCATTATCATAAATACAATCGTCAGTTGCGCAATGGTAAGCATAATAATGCTTCTGAAAAGAGCGCCAAAGTGAAAGAATATATGGATGATTGTTTAGCCGGAACCGCTTTGGTACCCGATGCCCTGGGATTGGAGATCAAGAGTGTAGGTAAGCATGTAAACAGTGTATATCCTGATTATATTCCTTTGGTATCTGCTGATGAATCTACTTTGATTTTTACTTCTCGCCGAAGCAATAGCACAGGCGGTAAAGTTGCCAAAGATGGTAGTTTCTATGAGGATATCTTCATGGCCACCAGGAATGGTAACGGTCAGTGGTCAAAGCCTGCGGCTATAGCCGGTTTGAATACCAAAATGCACGACGCTGGAATAGGGCTGTCTTATGATGGCAAGCAATTGTTTATTTACAAAGATCATAACGGCGGTGACATTTACGTCAGCAAGCGCAAAGGAGACAAGTGGAGCAAACCCGAAAGATTGGAGGGCGATGTGAACTCTCAGTATTGGGAAGGTAGTGCCAGTATTTCCAAAGATGGTAAGTACATGTACTTTGCCAGTAATCGTCCGGGTGGGTATGGAGGTATCGATATCTATCGGTCCAAAAAAACCGCCGGTGGTAAGTGGGGCAAAGCTGAGAACTTAGGTCCGGCTGTTAACACCAATGCCAATGAAGATGCTCCTCAAATTCATACAGATGATGCGACCTTATTCTTCAGTTCTACTGGACATGAAGGTATGGGTGGCTATGATATCTTCTCAACTGTATTGGCTGATGGCGCCTGGAGCGCTCCCAGGAATGTTGGATATCCTATTAATACCGCACAGGATGATATCCATTTCTCTCTGAATGCTCAAGGGAATAAGGCTTATTTCAATTCAGTTTATTTTAATGAAGATGGACAAAACGACATCTATGTGATGGAGCGTCCCAATTTATCGGCTTCTTTATTCTTGCTGAAAGGTAAAGTGACCAAGAAAGACCCCGATCAGTCTTTCCAGGCTAAAGTTACCTTGACCAACAAGAAAACCAATGAGGTACAATCTACTACTACTACCGATTTGGAGAACGGAAACTACGCCTTTAACATGGCTTTCGATACTGACTATGCATTGGCCATAGAGTCCGAGGAGTACAAGTTCAATACCAGGGACATAAAAGTGACTCAGAAGTCCGACCTGTTCCAGTATAACATGAACTTTGTAGTAGATAACAATAAAATGTATGTAATAGAACAGCAGGACATTTCTCAGGTTTCAATGAATGAGAAAGACTCCTATGCTGTGTTGGCTGTAAGTAGATGATATCATCGCTTAAGGATTATTAAAATAGAATACGCTTTTCGAGATAATAACATCACTTAAATAAATATCAGTCAGCAATGAGCCCGGCCCTGACCTTGGTCCTCTGCGGAAATATCCCACAGAGTCAAGTCAGGGCCGGGCTTTTATTATAAAATCTGTGTTACCGCAAACTTATTTTTATCCAATCAGTATAATTAGTAATTCTCTATTACTACTTACTTATCATTTTGTGTATTTTAAAGACCCATTAAACTCTAACATGCAAGTTGAAACCATACAGGGCGCTAGCCTGCTGGCTCGTTATAAGAAAGTGCGGGCGTCCAGCGAGAATATCTGCAATCCTTTGGGAAAGGAAGATTATGTAGTGCAACCGGTGGTTGATGTGAGTCCGCCTAAATGGCATTTGGCCCATGTAACCTGGTTTTTCGAGACTTTTATATTAGTACCGTTCAAAGCTGATTATAAGATCTATGATGAAGATTACAACTATGTTTTCAACAGCTATTATGAAACGGTAGGTAAAAGGGTACTGCGGGCTGACCGGGGCAACCTCACCCGCCCCAATGTGGAAGATGTGTATACCTATCGGCAATACGTAGACCAGGCCATGGAAGATTTGTTGGCCGAAGATTTTGAACCCACACCCCGATTTCTGGAGGTTTTTGAGTTAGGGCTGCAACACGAGCAACAACATCAAGAGCTTTTAGTAACAGACATCAAGTATATATTAGGCCACAACCCGCTTTTCCCCAACTACTTCAAGACCAATCGGTCAGACACAGCAAGTAGCCCCGCTGTCCCCGCGAATTTCCTGCCCGTTTCAGAAGGTCTGTACACCATAGGGCATCAACAACCAGGATTCTGTTTTGATAATGAACTGGGAGTGCACCAGGTATTCTTACACGACTTTTGCATAATGGATCGTCTGGTCACCAACGGAGAATATTTAGAATTCATGAAAGCCGGAGGGTATAAAGATTTTAAATACTGGTTGATGGAAGGCTGGGAATGGGTTAAAGCAGAAAAGATCCAGGCACCCTTGTATTGGTATGAAGTGTCAGGGGAATGGCATAGTTACACCCTTAGAGGGTTACAGCCTCTGGATTGGCAAGCACCGGTCACCCACATTAGCTATTATGAGGCAGAAGCTTTCGCACGTTGGAGCGGCAAGCGATTACCCACAGAATTTGAATGGGAAGCTGCTTGTACTACTTATGTTAAGGAGATACCGCCTGTGGCTCAGTTCCAGGAAGAAGGGATGTTTTTACCAAAAGGCACCGATCCTCAGGGATATCAATTTTACGGAAATGCCTGGGAGTGGACCAGTAGTGCATATGCACCATATCCTTATTTCAAAACCCAGCCGGGGGCTTTAGGAGAGTACAATGGCAAATTTATGATCAATCAAATGGTTCTGAGAGGAGGCTCTTGTGCTACGCCGCGGGATCACATCAGGCCCACATATAGAAATTTTTTTCATCCTCATTTGCGCTGGCAATTTACAGGTTTACGTCTGGCGGAATCCCACAATTAATCCCCACATTCATATGAACCAGCAGTTTGCCCGGGATGTCCTCCAGGGACTTTCCGAAAAGCCCAAGTATTTGTCGTCAAAATATTTCTACGACCAAAAAGGGGACGCCCTGTTCCAAGAAATTATGGCATTGGACGAATATTATCTCACACGTACTGAGTACGAGATCTTTGAATCCCACAAGCAGCATATCTTGGAAAGTCTGCAAGTGAATCACAAACCGTTCGATCTAATTGAATTTGGTGCCGGGGATGGGCTAAAGACTAAAGTATTGCTAAAACATTTCAAATCACAAAAGGCGGATTTCACCTATAAACCTATCGATATCAGTCAAAATGTGTTGGACCAACTTAAAAGCGATCTTACAGAAAATTTGCCGGAGCTATCTATACAGACCCTACAAGGGGAGTACTTCGAAATGCTTTCAAAAATACCTAAAAACGCCGACCGTAAGAAAGTGGTGCTTTTCTTAGGCTCCAACATTGGAAACTTCATCAAACCAGTAGCTTTGGATTTTTTAAAAAAGCTCGCGGAGATCCTTACCCGGGGAGACCATCTTTTGCTGGGGGTTGATCTGAAGAAAGATCCAAAAGTGATTGCCAGTGCCTATAATGATAGTAAAGGGGTTACGGCGGCCTTCAATCTGAACTTGCTGGAAAGGATCAATCGGGAATTGGGAGGCAACTTTGATTTGAACACTTTCGTTCACAGGCCTACTTACAATCCCAGTAACGGTGAAGCCCGCAGTTTTTTGCTAAGCAATTGCCGGCAAACTGTAACCATTGAAAAGCTCAATGCTTCTTTTAAGTTCGAGCCATGGGAGACCATCGCCATGGAATTGTCGCAAAAGTATGATCTGACCGCGTTAGAACAACTAGCAGAGCACAGTGGATTAAGGATCATAGAACATTTTTTCGACCGCAACAGGTATTTTACCGATACCCTTTTTACAGTCGATTAACAGGTACAGATAGAAGTGCTAAAGGGGCTTTGAAGTATTAGCAAATAATTCTACTTTTGCATTCCCTCGATCAATTAAGCATATGCGCACGTGGCGGAACTGGTAGACGCGTCAGGTTGAGGGCCTGGTGCCCGTTTTTGGGCGTGGAGGTTCGATTCCTCTCGTGCGCACTTAATAGCTTGTTAAGTTTGCAAGGCTCCACATGATCCACCAGTGCCAAGGCTGTTAGTACCTCAAGCTTAAATTTAAACTATGTTGTAATGGGCAAACTAAATATTAAGCTCCTCAAAGATATTTGCACCGCCTTCGGAGCACCAGGTTTTGAGCACGAAATACGTAACCTGGTGATCAAGGAAGTCGAACCTTTAGTAGATGAACTTAAGGTGGATAATATGGGTAACATCCATACTGTGAAAAGAGCCAAGAAGAATCCTGAAGGCAAGAAAGTGATGGTGGCCGCGCATATGGATGAGATCGGCTTTATCGTGACCCACATTGACGACCACGGGTTTGTCAGATTTCACACCTTAGGGGGCTTCGACCCCAAAACCCTAACCGCGCAGAGGGTGGTAATACATGGCATGGAGGATATAATGGGGGTGATGGGCTGTAAGCCTATTCATGTGATGACTCCCGAGGAGCGCAATAAAATGCCTAAAAACAAGGACTATTTTATTGACTGCGGCATGGAAGCGGACCGGGTTAAAGAACTGATTCAGGTTGGTAATCCCATAACCCGGGAACGGGAGTTTATCGAAATGGGTGAATGTGTAAACTGCAAATCCATTGACAATCGAGTCTCTGTTTTTGTATTGTTGGAAACGCTGAGAAATTTGAAATCCATTCCCTATGATGTTTACGGTATTTTCACCGTTCAAGAAGAAGTGGGGCTGCGGGGAGCACAGGTAGCAGCCCATCAGGTCAACCCTGATTTTGGATTTGGACTGGATACCACTATCGCTTATGACCTGCCAGGGGCGCAAGCCCACGAACAGGTCACATCGTTAGGAAAAGGAGCGGCCATAAAGATCATGGATGCCTCGGCTATCAGTGATTACCGTATGGTGGATTTCCTCAAAAAAGTGGCTGATGAGCATAAGATTCCCTGGCAGCCAGAAATTTTGACTGCAGGGGGCACTGATACAGCCGCCGTTCAGAAAACCGGTAAGCACGGGGCCATATCCGGTGCGATTTCTATACCTACCCGTTATCTGCATCAGGTTATAGAGATGGCTAACAAGAAAGATATTCAGGCATCCATTGACTTGTTAACCAAGGCGCTGCAATCGCTGGATGATTTTGACTGGGGATTCTGATTTTTGCTTCAAGAGGTGTGTTAGCAGAAAGTGGTCACAGTACCCGTTGTACCGCTATCTGGCGATCACCAGCCCCAAAAATGTAGCTGCCAATCCCAAAACCACACTCCCCAAAGCATAGGAGAAAAACTGCAGGTTATGCCCCTGTTCCAGCATATGAATACCATCCATGCTGTAGGCCGAAAATGTAGTAAATCCTCCGCAAAAACCTGTCACCAACATGAGTTTCACGGCATTGCTCATTACATCACCTCGACTGGCGGCCCCCAGAGCAAGCCCAATAAGCAAACAGCCTGCGATATTTACGGTAAAGGTGCCCCAGGGAAAAATCAGTGACCAGCGCTCGCCAATCAACAAATGAACTGCATAGCGCGCGACACTTCCTAAAAACCCTCCCAGACCCACTAACATCAAGGATTTGATCATAACCATGTTCTTTGCCTCCAAAATACCATTTAATCTTCCTTATGCCTTTTTTTGGAACACTTCTTTTGTAAGTGATGCAGGATTTTAGAGTATGAGGTATGTTCCTGGGGACTTAACTTAATATTCCCACCACTATTCGTGTGGATATGTAATTCTTCGTAAATGCCCCCTTTTGTATTAATGGTAGTCACTTTCCACCAGGCAATTTGCTGGGTTCTGAAAATTTTCTTGCCAGGTCTCAGCAGATAGGTGACCCGCCAACTGTCCTGGTTTAATCGAATGGTTTGATAACCCCAAAATACCTTAATCGTGACCAATACCGCCACCAGAGAAATGCCACCGGAAATAATATAGCGGTATGTAGGTACGGGCCCTTGATCTGGTAAACTCACAATGCTCCAAATAGCTAATCCATAGGCAATTACCAAAAAAGCGCTCAGTGAGAAAATAGTACTGCCCTTGGGTTTGGAAGTGATCATAGTGCGTCGATTTTGGTTTTGGTAAAATCAATGATCTCCGGAAAAAAAGCCATGAAATCGTCCATAAACTCATCATAGTGAGTCCGTAATTCATCGCCGGCGTGCTCCATATGGGATTTGAACTTAGTCCTTCGGGACATTCCGGCCAGTGCCTGTTCTACTCCGGTAATGTCTGCATAACTGAGCAGCCAATTGCCTTGGCTCATATAGCTAAGTAAGTGCAGCACCTTAGGGGGCAGAATTTCCTGGTGATCTCTTATGACTCCATAGACCTGTTCGGTGAATTTTGGAAGCGGGGACGGATGGAATAGCGGGAAATTAGCCGCTAAAAAATGATCGAAGTACATATCTACAATCACTCCAGCATAGTGTCGATAGCGGGGTTGTAAACGTCGTTTACTAGTAATTACACGGGGATGTTGATCCGTATAATGATCGATTTCACGATGCAGCAGTATACCTTGGGCGATGGACGGTGGATAATTTAAATACTGGCTTCCTTTAACAAAGTCAGCCATAAAATTTCCCACCATCAATTGAGGTTCTTCAAAGCTTAAATAGGCATGGGCAAGGAAATTCACGGGGATCAAATTAAAGCAATCATGGGAATATAGTAGAGTTACCTCAGTGATTATTTCAAAATATTCCTAACTTTTGGCAGCATTTAATTAACTCACCAGCAAAAGGAGATCTATGTCATTAAAATTAATTAGTACCCTGTTGCATCTGGCTGGGTCAGATGGACAGGTCAGTGGGTCCGAAATGGCCCTAATTTATAAGATTGCCATGGCCAAAGGTTTGCCCATGTTTGAAGTGGAACAGTTGACCAGTAATCCGGGTGAACACCAGTTGGATCCGGACCAGCTTTCCGATGATGAAAAATACGAATATATCTATACCATCATTCTGATGAGTAAAATGGATGGCCGGTTGGATGAAAGGGAATTGACCACTTGTTCAAGTTTTGCCCTAGAGCTGGGGTATGATGAGGCGGTAATTCCCAAGTTGTTGCAGATTGTTGAAAGTGATTCCGATCTCACGGAAAACAAAGAAGAGCTAAAGTCGGAGATTCAGAATTATCTTAAATCCTAATTGCATATGTTGAAATACCCCCTGTTAATTTTGGCCATGTTCCTGACGTTGAGAGCTAGCAGTCAGGATGCTCAATCTACCATTTTACAGATTATGGAACGTCAACAAGCATGCTGGAATCAAGGTGATATTCCCTGCTTCATGAACGGATATTGGGAGTCTGATTCCTTGATGTTCGTAAGTAAGGAGCAAGTGTACTACGGCTATCAAAATACCCTGGAGCGTTACTACGAGAGCTACCCCAACCGGGAAACCATGGGTACGCTTACTTTCACTTTTATCTCCATGGAGCCCTTGGGGGAGGACGCATTTTATGTTATTGGATCCTACTATCTTGAACGCACTATTGGCGATGCCCAAGGCCATTTTACTCTGCTCTGGAAGCGTATAGAGGGGGAATGGGTGATCGTAGCCGATCACAGTAGCTGATGGACCTTTGGGGTCAGAGTTTGTGGGATTACCATCAAGGGAAAAGATCTCATCAGCTGTACCTGCATACTTCTTTTGGTCCCCGGGAAAAAGTTCCCCTGGAGGAATTCTTCCGGTACGATCAAGCCTTTACCGCTCTGGATAACGTGGCGTTGTCGCTCTGTAAAGGTCCGGTTTTGGATGTGGGTGCAGGAACGGGTTCACATTCACTGGCCTTGCAGAAATCCGGTATAGAAGTAACAGGCTTGGAAGTATCACCAGGGGCTTGCGCAGTTATGCAAAGCCGGGGGGTGCATCAAGTAAAAAATCAGGACCTTTATCGCTTTTCAGGAAATTTCAAAACCGTTTTATTATTGATGAACGGAGTGGGGTTAGCCGGCACATTGTCCAATTTGTCTGGGTTTCTAGGAGTGCTGAAAGAGCTCATGCAGGATGGTGGCCAAATAATCTTAGACTCTTGTGATGTCCGTTATCTCTATACCGGAGAATCGCTGCCTAAAGACCGCTATTTCGGAGAGATGAGTTACTGCTATCATTATAAAGGCCAATCGGGGAAACCTTTCCCCTGGTTGTTTGTAGATAAAGAAAAACTAGCAGAGCACGCTCAACAGCAGGAGTTGCGTTGTCAAATGGTTTTTCAAGAGGGAGATCAGTATTTAGCCGTTTTGGATAGGCTTTAAACTAATGACCGTTGGTTCTCTTCTGATACTTGAAACTTAAATAGGACAGCACGTCCCCAAAAGCATGGGCGCCCTGCTTGATAGTGTCATCCACAGGTTTGCCATTTAACCGTAACAGCAGCAATCCATAGATCCCATTCAGGCAAATCTGAACAGGGTTACTGAGCTTTCCATTAGATTGAGCGGCACTGCGATTAATGTGCAACTTGGCTTGATCGAATATTTTTCGGTAGGCCTGATCGGACTTGAGAAGTTCCAGATTGAAATTTGACAATTCCTGAGCGAGTTTGTTCAACTCTTCTAAGTGCCCGCTTTTTTCCAGCCCCTCTTTTTTCATCTGATTGGCAATCTTGCGATACCAGGCTTTTATGCGGGTTTTTTTGTCATCTTCAACAGGAAAGTGTTGAATTACGTATTTGTAAATTTCTCCTAATTCAAAGTTGTAGGCCCGGATGAGATCCTCCGTTTGGTACATAAATATGATATACTCGGAGATGCTTTCCTTACGTTTCTTCTCGGCGATTAACATGTTGAAAACAGTTTAGGGGGCTACAAATATCCGATTTTTCTTTATTTTCCCCAAGTTTCTGCCCAGTGATTTTTCAAATTCGGCGTCCAATTAATCACTTGCTATTCTTCTTAAAGTAAATATTAATTGGCTATTTTTGCCCTTGATTTTGCACATGGAGAACATTAGGAACTTTTGTATTATCGCTCATATTGACCACGGTAAAAGCACCTTGGCCGACCGGCTTTTAGAAGAAACCGATACCGTTTCTGACCGCGAAATGCAGGAGCAACTCCTGGACAATATGGATCTGGAACGCGAGCGGGGCATCACCATCAAGAGCCACGCGGTACAAATGGATTATCAGAGATCAGGGACTACCTATGTGCTAAACCTTATAGATACTCCCGGCCATGTGGATTTTTCTTACGAGGTATCCCGTTCCATAGCTGCTTGTGAGGGAGCTTTGTTGGTAGTAGATGCCTCACAGGGAATTGAGGCTCAAACCATTTCGAACCTTTACCTGGCCTTGGAACACGATCTGGAGATTATTCCCGTGCTGAACAAGATAGACCTTCCGGGTGCAATGCCCGATGAGGTTACCGATCAGATCGTGGATCTAATTGGATGCGACCCTCAGGAAATAATCCGCGCAAGTGCCAAGGAAGGTATTGGTATCCAGGAGATCTTGGAAGCCATTGTGAATCGTATTCCACCACCTACAGGGGACCCGCTAGCACCCTTGCAAGCCATGATCTTTGACTCCGTTTTCAACAGCTACCGGGGTATTGAGGTATATTTTCGGGTGTTTAATGGAACCATCAAGTCCGGCGCTCAGGTCAAATTTGTAAATACTGGCAAAACATACGATGCCGACGAAATCGGGATCCTTAAATTAAAGCAGGAACCCTGTGAGGAGATCCAGGCTGGAAATGTTGGGTATCTAATTTCGGGCATAAAGGTGGCCAAGGAAGTTAAAGTGGGCGATACCATTACTCATGTAGACCGCCCTTGTGAAGCATTGAAGGGCTTTGAGGACGTGAAGCCTATGGTATTTGCGGGTATTTATCCCGTTGAAACCTCAGAATATGAAGAATTGCGGGCTTCTATGGAAAAACTGCAGTTAAATGATGCCTCCCTGGTCTGGGAGCCTGAAACTTCCGCAGCTTTGGGATTTGGTTTTCGCTGTGGATTTCTGGGTATGCTGCATATGGAGATCGTACAGGAACGTCTGGAAAGAGAATTTGATATGACGGTAATCACTACCGTGCCCTCCGTCCAATTTCATGCTATCGCTAGTGACGGCTCCATTACCATTGTAAACGCGCCCTCTGAACTACCGGAACCCATGCGGATTTCCCATGTGGAAGAACCTTTTATCAGGGCTCAAATTATATCCAAAGCCGAATACATTGGCCCTATAATTGCACTGTGCATGGATAAAAGGGGCGTTATTAAGAATCAGGTCTACCTAACCAGCGATCGGGTTGAGTTGACTTTTGAGTTGCCACTTTCGGAAATTGTTTTCGATTTCTTCGATCGGTTAAAGACCATTTCCCGAGGATATGCCAGTTTGGACTATGAACTGATCGGTTTTCGCAAGTCCAATATGGTAAAACTGGATATCATGCTCAATGGTGAGAAAGTGGACGCCCTTTCAGCAATTGTGCATCGCGACAAAGCCCACGAGTGGGGTAAAAGACTTTGTGAAAAATTGCGGCAACTACTTCCCCGGCAAATGTTCGAAATTGCCATTCAGGCAGCTATTGGCACTAAAGTAGTAGCACGCGAAACCGTGAGGGCAATGAGAAAGAACGTTCTGGCCAAGTGCTATGGCGGAGATATTACCAGGAAAAGAAAGCTACTGGAAAAACAAAAAAAAGGAAAAAAACGCATGAGACAGGTGGGCAATGTGGAGATCCCACAAGAAGCCTTCATGGCAGTTCTTAAGTTAGATTAACTAATTATGACCCTATTAGACGGTAAAAAAACTTCTGAGCAGATTAAAAACGAAATTGCCGAGGAGGTGGAGGTGATAAAATCCCAGGGTGGTAAGGTTCCGCATTTGGCAGCCATACTGGTAGGACACGATGGCGCCAGTGAAACCTATGTGAATAGCAAGGTAAAGGATTGCGCCCAAGTTGGTTTTCGCTCTTCCCTGTTGCGTTTTGAAGACAGTATTACTGAAGAAGAATTGCTGACAGAAGTTCAGGAGGTAAATGAAGATGAGGACATTGATGGTTTAATCGTACAACTGCCTTTACCCAATCATATATCGGTACAAAAAGTGACTGAGAGGATCAGACCGGAAAAGGATGTGGATGGGTTTCATCCTGTCAATGTAGGTAGAATGGTCAAGGGGTTGCCGGCTTATATTTCGGCCACTCCTTATGGTATTGTGCAACTATTGCAGCGATACAATATTGATACCGCGGGCAAGCACTGCGTGGTCATCGGCCGTAGTGACATCGTGGGTACCCCCATGAGTATTTTGATGGCACGTAAAACCAATCCCGGAAATTGCACGGTTACCTTATGTCATAGCCGAACTAAAGATATAAAGGCACATACTTTACAGGCCGATATCGTAATTGCCGCTTTGGGTATTCCGGAATTCTTAAAAGGCGACATGGTTAAAGAGGGTGCTGTAGTAGTGGACGTGGGAATTACCAGGGTAGCTGATGAAACTAAAAAGAGAGGCTATGCCCTGAAAGGGGACGTAGCTTTTGAAGAGGTGGCGCCTAAATGCAGTTACATTACTCCTGTACCCGGAGGGGTAGGGCCCATGACACGCGCCACTCTTCTGTGGAATACACTACAATCTGCAAAAAAGGCGTTCTATTTAGCAGAACCGATCTCTTAATGATGGCAACAGTTAGTATATCTGCTCAAACGTTGCCAGTTATGGAGGCTTTCTCCACCTTGCAAGGTGAAGGTTTTCATACCGGCAAGCCTGCCTATTTCATTCGATTGGGCGGATGCGATGTGGGTTGTCACTGGTGCGATGTCAAGGAATCATGGCAAGCGGAAGATCACCCTCAAACTGAAATATCCAAGCTGGTGGATAATGCCACCAACCAAAAATCAGATATGGTGGTAGTTACAGGCGGGGAGCCTTTGATGTATAATCTGGATCATCTTTGCCAGAAGCTTCAGCATCAGCAATTGAAAACGCATCTGGAAACATCAGGTTGCTATGCGCTTAGCGGCAATTGGGATTGGATTTGCTTCTCTCCTAAGAAATTTAAGGAGCCATTAGCGGAATTTTACCAGGTTGCCAATGAGTTGAAAATAGTGATTTACCATCCCAGCGATCTTTCGTGGGCCCAAAAACATGCAGACCAAATGCATGAAAACAGTAAATGGTATTTGCAACCGGAGTGGAGTCGGGCGGAACAGGTGATGCCCCTGATTGTGGACTATATCAAAAACCACCCTAAATGGCGTATGTCCCTGCAAACACATAAATATCTCAATATTCCATGAAATCATTGGTTGCCATATGGTTGTCCCTGATCCTTTTCGGTTTCATGATCCCACTGCAGGCACAGTATCATACCAAGTCCAAAAAGGCCATCAAATACTTTGAGAAATCTACCCAGTTACTGAGAAGTCGCAACTACTCAGAGGCTGTGGATTACCTCAATATGGCGCTGGACAAAGATCCAAATTTTGCAGAAGCTCATTTGCGTTTGGGCATCAACTACCTTACTCTGGGAGATCAACCCCAGGCACGAGATCATTTGGAAAAGGCGGTTGCGCTGATACCTGAGGATCCCAAAACAGTAGGGGCTTATTATGCACTTGCTGAAATGTACTTCCAGGAGGGAGAATACGCTGGTACCATTGATTACCTCACCAAATTCAGCGCATTCAATCCCCCAGAGAGACAGCGCAAAGCTGGGCTAAAACTTTACAACAGCGCCCAATTCGCCCTGGAACAAAAGCAAAACCCATTGCCTTTTGAACCACAGCCCTTGGACGATCAGGTCAATGAATTTGATTTGCAATACTTTCCAGTGCTTACGGCAGACCAGCAGACCTTGATCTTCACCCGCAGGGAAGGCCGCGATCCCCAATTTGATGAGGATATGGTAGTGTCGTACCGGCAAGCTGACGGCAGTTGGTCAGTACCAGAATCGATATCCGACAAGATCAATAGTAAATACAACGAGGGTACCTGTACCATTTCGGCTAATGGCCGAACCATAATCTTTACTTCCTGTTCCGGGCGGCGCAGTATGGGAAGTTGCGATCTGTATGTGAGCTATAAATTCGGTGATGAATGGACGGAACCAGAAAATTTAGGTCCCGCTATCAACAGCAGGGATTGGGAGTCTCAACCGTCTCTTTCTGCAGATGGTAATACCTTATATTTTGTGTCGGACCGCCGTGGTGGTTTTGGGAAAAGAGATATTTGGATGAGTACCTGGCAGGACAGCCTCTGGTCAAAAGCGCGAAACCTGGGTGCTAAGATCAACACACCGGAGGAGGAGGTGAGCCCTTTTATACACGTAAATGGCCAAACGCTATTCTACTCTTCGAAGGGATTTGATGGCATGGGGGGGTATGATATATATTACAGTGAACTCATCAATCAAAATTGGACACAACCCAAGAATTTGGGCTACCCCATTAATACCAGTGATGATCAGGTTTCACTATTTATCACTGCCGACGGAGAACGCGGCTACTACAGCTACGAACAAAAAGATCTTAACCATTACCGGAGCCTAATATATGATTTTGAGGTGCCTGAAGCCATAAAGGTCCGGAACAAAAGCAACTACATGGCCGGTAAAATCCTTGACCTGGAAACAAAAGAGCCATTGCAAGCCCGGGTTGAGTTATTTGATATCAACGCCGATTCACTGCGGTCCGTAGTGATTTCCGATTCCATCAGCGGAGAATATGTCCAGGTGCTTACAGAGGGTTCGGAATATGCGCTTTACGTAAGCCGACCAGGTTATTTGTTTGAAAGTTTAAGCTTCGATTATCAAGAAAGTCGTGATCGGGATCCCATTCTGATCGATGTTTACTTAAAGCCCATCAAAAAAGGATTGGCAGCTACCTTAAACAACATATTTTTCGATATTGACAAATATGAAATTAAGGATAAGTCCCTGACCGAATTGAATAAAACCGTCAGGTTTCTTCAGGACAATCCTCGAGTCAGGGTGGAGATTTCCGGACATACCGATAATTCCGGTAGTGTAGCCCACAATCAAAAGCTATCCTTGAACAGAGCTAGGGCTGTACACCGCTATTTAGTGGAAGCCGGAATAAACCCTCGCAGGCTTACTTTTAAAGGGTATGGATCAAGCGTTCCTTTGGCCGCCAATGATAGCGAAGCCAACCGTCAACTTAACCGCAGGATTGAATTTAAGATTTTATAACTGTGCGGCACTTTTCGTATATTTATAGAATTAACTATACCATTATGCTTAAAAAATGCCTTATGGTTTTAATTCTAAGTCTGGCTTTCAGCCCTTTGCTGGCGCAAACGGGATCTGTAACCGGTGACAATGAGAATTTGCGGGATCTAGCGGCACCGGACAATACCATGACCGTGCGAACATTTGATGACCGCTACCAAGGATTCAAGGGGCACCCATACCTTTTCCATGACTGGAAAATGGGAGTTATCATCACCAAAGAAGGCCAGCGTATAAACAATGTCAACCTGAAATATAACGTTCATCGGGATGAATTGTCCCTGCAGAAAGCCTCAGGCTCCGAAGTGATTACTCTCTTCAATGAACAAGTATCGGCTTTTGAAATCGGCATTAAGTCGTTTAAAATGGTCGGCAATACCAAGGGAAACCATTTTTATGAGGTTTTAGTAAGTGGAAAATCTGATTTGCTGGCTCGTAGGATAAAAATATTGCGCAAAGCTAATTACGAAGGAGTCTACAGTGCGGAGCAACCTTACGACCAGTTTGTAAAGGTTGATTCTGAATACTTTCTTCAAACCAACGATGGAGCTCTAATACCCCTGAAAAGCACCGTCAAATCCTTGGCTACTGCACTAGGGGTTAACGAAAAACAATTAAAAGCCGAAATAAAAGCCAACCGCTTTGACATTAAAAAGGAAATGGACCTTATCAATGCCGTAGCCTTGTTCGTTGTGGATACACCTTAGCAGCGTTAACAAACCAAAAGGTCCTTTGGGAGTTATTAAGAGGAGATTTTGAAACACTTATTATTCGGTTTAGCAACGATATTTGTGGGATGTTCGTCTATGAAGGAAAAAACCAATCAAGGCGATTTATCAAGCTATCAGTTGATGGCTCAAGAGATCTTGGGAGATTCAATACAATATACTATAAATGAGGACAGCTCAATGGTGCTATGCCAAAGGATTCGCAAGTCACCAGGGCCTCCCCAAATTAAAGAGGTTAGCTATTGTGTAATAGACATCGACTCCGGAGCGGTCATTCACAAAGCCAACCTCGCTAACGGTGAAGTACGCTGGTTCAGCCCTGTGGAAATCCGAATAAGGAATTTTAAAGGCTATCCCACCGTTAATCAAAAGGGTGTATATATTTACAACCTGGAGACAAAATCAAAATCGAATCAATCTATAGGTTCGATGGAGGATTTATAACTAATCAATATGAAAAGGATACTACTACTGATTGCACTATTTTTTATTGGTTCATTTTTTCTAATAAAGAACAAAAAAGATCCTGCTCAGGACCACTGGGATGCGGAGTTATTGTGGGAAAAGCAATGGGAGCTTCAGGACCCTGTAACTAAAACGGATAGGCCCGATCTTTATGCCAAATACCATTGGATGATCCGCACCCGAGCTGGCAGTAATGGACCTGCCTACACCGCCAACTATAAGAGTTTGGAGTTGCAAAAAGCCCGTAACAGCAAATTCAGGGAAGCCCTGGCCCGCACCCAGATGTTGGACTTTGTGGAAAGAGGACCGGGAAATGTACCCGGTAGAACCAGGGGATTGGCAGTATTTCCTAACGATCCTTCACAAAATACCTGGATTGCCGGAGGTGTGGGTGGAGGACTTTGGATGACTTCTGATGCCGGAGCAACCTGGACCAACGTTTCTCCGGATATTCCTAACTTAAATATCTCTTCTATTGCCATCAGCGAGTCCAATCCCAACATCATCTATGCCGGCACAGGGGAGTCTTTCGCAGGATTAAGTGGATCTCGTGGTGACGGAATTGTAAAATCAACCGATGGAGGTACCACTTGGAATCAGTTGGGCGCTACCGCCAACAACGATGATTTTCAAAACGTAAACCGCATCATCGTAGATCCTAACAACTCAAATATCGTATTGGCCTGCACCAGCAACGATCCCAACTTCTCGATATTCAATTCCGGAATATTTAAATCCACCAATGGCGGTACCAGCTGGACCCGGGTTTTTTCCGGCAGTCGTTGGGTTCAACAGTTGGTGCCTTCGCCTGATAATTTCAATGTATTATACGCCTCAGTGACTAACGCCGGGGTTTTCAAATCTACCGACAAAGGGGACACCTGGTTGCCCTCAAGTACCGGCATGATTCCCGATGGTAGAGTAGAAATAGCTATTGCACCAACCGATCCCAACAGGCTGTATGCTTCAGTGGAAGGCACCCTTTCCGGTACGGAATCAGACCTCTACCTTTCTGAAGATGCTGGGGTCAGCTGGTCCCTGATGATAGAGCCTCAAGGAGCCGCAAATGTTGATTTCCTGGGTGGCCAAGGTGGATATGACAATTCCATTGCCGTGCACCCTTACAATGAGGACATTGTTTACGTGGGCGGTGTGAATCTTTTCAAGTTTAATTTGGAAGATGGAATGAGCACCGGTGCCCCCACCGTGCTGGGCGTTAACCTGGATAATACAGATTCTTTTCTTGATTTTGTGAGCTTCGACAGTGGGTCCTTTTTTGAGAATAAATTGGCCACCGGAACCTTGCCAGGAAATGAATTTGTAAGCGTGGAGTGGCGTTTCGGGCCTGGAGTAGGTCAAAAAGCGCACAGATTCCAGGTTCCTGCCAACGGCGGGACCAATGGTGATGGTGGAGCTGGGGTTCCGGATAACGAATATGCCTATCAGGATTATGTCGATGTACCTTTTGAAGTCTGGGATATTGACAACAATCGCCAATTGATGGTTTCTTTCAGGGATCAGCAGCGTGATGGACTTTATAATCTTAATCCCCGTGATGATGATAATGATCCCGACTTACTTACTGCCAGGGAATACTTTTTTGTCCATGGTATCGAATACGATCCAGACAATCCTGATCCTACTATCACCGTAGATGGCGGCCATACTGTGAGCCAGATGTATTTTATGTGGCCCATTCTGGCTGCTGATGCAGATCCTTGGGACCCCAATGACCTGCCTGATTCAAAAGTTACCATAAATTACGGATCGGTGGTCAATCGTTTCCGAAGCACCATAAATATGTCCGATGCTTTTAATCAATTGAGTGGCAACAACCGGTTCATTCAGACTTTCGGTAGCAGCAACCCCGAAGCCATGGGCCTGCACCCTGATCATCACAATATTTTTGTTCAGAAAGACAACGAGATTGCTGAAACCTTCCGCATTCTAGTAAGTAATGATGGGGGTGTGCATTACTCCAACACCTCTGTAGATCCCGGGGTCAATGACGGTGACTGGACCTTTGCAGGGAACGGTTACAACACCAGCCAGTTTTACGGAGTGGATAAAAAGCCCGGAGAGATGGAATTTGTAGGAGGCATGCAGGATAATGGCACCTATCGTTCGCCAGGTGGGCAGGAAGCCACCTCAACTACTTTCTACCGTCGTCAGATAGGAGGGGACGGATTTAAGGTTGCTTGGAATTATTCTGATCCCGATAAGATCATTGGTGCATCTCAATTTAACGGATTCCGACGGACCACCGATGGCGGGATAAACTGGTCCAACGCCACCACGGGACTAACGGATATCGGTGAGGACGATGCCCCGTTCATTTCTTGGTTGGCCAACAGTAAGAAGAATCCTAATGTGCTGTTTGCCGTTGGTTCCAGCGGTGTTTGGCGCTCACCTGATTTCGGAGCCAGCTGGGAATCGGTACCTATAACTGCCCAATGGGGATTTAACAGCCTTAGCCAAGTGGCCATATCAGGGGCCAACCCTGCTCATGTATGGGCTGGAAGTGGCATGACAGCTACCTCTAGTGTGCATTTTTCCACCGACGGAGGCAATACCTTTACTCCGGTCAATGACTTTCCTGGAGAGCCTCTAGGGAGTTTAACCAGCCTGGCCACCCACCCTGCGGATGAGAACACCGCTTATGCTCTGTTTTCCTTTGCAGATGCGCCGAAAGTGCTGAGGACCACCGACGCCGGTCAGAATTGGGAGGATATATCCGGATTTGGTACTAATCCGGAAAGCAATAATGGATTCCCGGACGTCCCGGTACTAAGCTTATTGGTGTTTCCCAACGATACCGACATGATTTGGGCCGGAACAGAAATCGGGATCGTGCAATCAACGGACAATGGTGCCACCTGGGCCTTACTGGATGATTTCATCAACGCTCCGGTATGGGAAATGAAGGCCGTGGACGATCAAGTGGTAATTGCCACCCATGGAAGAGGTATCTGGTCAGTGACTATCGACGGGCTAATATGGCCCAATGAGATCGTTACCGATATTACTGACCCTCTGAAAGACAACGTGTTATCACTAGCCAGTCAACCCAATCCGGTACAACAGGGAACCAGCTTTAGTTATTTTCTGCCTAAGCCTACCCGGGTTTCGTTTGATATCGTTGGCGCGGACGGTCGCTTAATGGCCCGTTATGACTTGGGAATCAGGGGTCAAGGTCCCGGTAAATTCAATTGGAACAGAGATCAATTGAACTTCGTAAGTGGGATTTATTTTGTGCGAATGAACACTGGATTAGGTACCCGTACTTCCAAGATAATTTTGCAGTAATAAAGCATAAATAATTGCCATTCCAAAGCCGGTTTTCACCGGCTTTTTTTCCACTCATCATGTTCAATAACCTGTTATGCGGTTGAATTACCGCTTACAGAATGAGTAGGTTGACTGACATTTTGCCAAATTAATTCACAATATCCCCCAATTTACGGTATTCATACCCCATAATAAGGTAAAAATGTGATGGTATTTTTTTATAAACCTTACATTTCTATTAAGTTTAGCCTTCTAAATTATTCTTAATTAACTAAAACACTATGAAGAAGATTCTACTAATTTGCTTCATCTTGTGCTCTGCCTTGATCACCGAGTCATGGGCACAGGGTCGCACGGTGTCAGGTAAAGTTATCTCCTCAGATGACACTGAGGGCTTACCTGGTGTGAATGTGGTTATCAAAGGGACCACGTCCGGTACAGTTACCGATATAGAAGGTATGTACAAGATTGACGTAACCTCTGATGAAGCTGTACTGGTTTTCTCCTCCATTGGGTTCATAACCCAAGAGTTGGCGGTAGGTACCAGATCAGTAATTGATATCACGTTGGCTGCAGATGTACAACAACTTTCAGAAGTTGTAGTAACTGCATTAGGTATAGAGCGTGAAGCACGTGAATTGGGTTATTCCATTTCGGGTGTTGATTCGGAGGACCTGGTAGTTGCCAGGGAAACCAACGTTGTAAATGCCTTACAAGGAAAAGTAACCGGGGTTAATATTACCAATACCAGTGGTAACCTGGGAGCTTCCTCAAAAATTACCGTAAGAGGGGTGAGTTCCCTTAGCGGCCGTAACAATCCCCTATGGGTGATTGATGGTGTACCCATCAATAACAATCAAACAGCGTCAGGATCCAGGATCACGGGTAACCGGGATTTTGCTAATGGCGCTTCAGTAATTAACCCCGACGACGTGGAGTCTATCAACGTTTTGAAAGGGGCTGCTGCTACTGCTCTGTACGGATCCCGTGCGGCGGCTGGTGTTATTGTGGTGACCACCAAAAAAGGTAAAGCCGGAGCTGGTGGTGGGCCCTCTGTAGAGATAAATTCATCCATTCGATTTGATGAACTGTTCAAGGAGCCGGACTTCCAGAATCAATATGCTGGTGGAGAATTTATGAAATACGATTCTTCGGCAACTTTCAGCAACTTTGGAGCCCGTATCGTAGGACAAACCGTTTCCAAAGCGATTACTGGTGAACGCGTGCCTTTGCAGGCATTCAATGACAACATCAACGACTTTTTCGAGACTGGAACTACATTGATAAATAACTTTGCAGTTTCGGATGCCCATGAAAGAGGGGATTATCGATTGAGTTTGACCTCTTTGAACCAAACGGGGGTATTGCCAGGAGCTTCATTGGACCGCCTGACCGCTACTTTTAACGCTGGTTTCAAGCACTCCGATAAGTTCCGTTCCAGATTCTCTGCCCAGTATATACGTACGACATCAGAAGGAACCGGAGTATCCGGAGCTAATGATCCCAATGTTATTGGTTTAAGTGCTTTTGTGCGAACCATTGACTTTAGGGATTATCAACCTTGGATCGACGCCAGTGGCAATCAGATCAATACCGTTGGAACTGAAGACAATAACCCTTTTTGGATTCAAAACGAAAACCGTAATGATCGTGAAGATGACCGCTTCCTAGGTAATTTTGAGACTACATTTACTCCAATCGAAAATCTTAACCTGACCGCCAGGGTGGGTTATGACCTGGACGTGGATGAACGTTTGATCACCAACCGAGTGGGAACCATTCAAAGGTTTACCGGTACTTTTCGTAACGATGTCATTCAGCGTACCCAGCTAAATATCGATGCGATCGCTACTTATTTCTGGAATATCAACGAGGACTTCACGCTGGATGTCCTTGGAGGATGGAATTACAACCGTCGGGTATTCGAATTGGACCGCATCGATGGTGAGGATTTCGTAGTTCCTGAAATATTTGCACCGGGTAACACCCTTACCAGTGCTTCGGACCGGGATTATACGGAACAAAAGCTTTTTGGGGTTTACGGTCAGGCCGTAATGTCCTATAAAGACTGGCTTACTCTGACCCTGACCGCTCGAAATGACTGGTCTTCTACGCTGCCATTGGATAACAACTCTTATTTTTACCCTTCCGCCAGTGTGGCTTGGGTATTTACCGATGCCTTGGATATTAGTGGAAATGTACTTTCTTATGCTAAATTCCGAGCCAGTATCGCTCAAGTGGGTAATGACGCAGGAGCTTATCAGCTGTTGTTTAGATTCTTCCCACGAACAGTGGCTACCGGACAGTATAGCTTGAACCTGAATTTCCCCTTCCAGGGACAATCCGGTTATGACAAGACCAATGTTATTCCTAATCAGGAACTGGTACCGGAAGAGCAAACCAGTTATGAATTTGGTTTGGATATGCAATTCTTCGATGGTCGTTTAGGTTTGGATCTGGCTTACTTCAGCAGTGAGAACAAGAATCAAATCCTGAATGTGCCCATCCCGGAATCTACCGGTTTTGGCTTTAAAACTGTAAACGTGGGACAGGTAACTCAGGAAGGTGTGGAGGTAACCCTTAATGCCGGTATCATTCAGACGGATGGAGGTTTCAATTGGGACGCAACCGTGAATTTTAGTCATGTTGAGTCTACTGTAGATGAGCTGACCGAAGGTACCGACCGTGTGATCATTGCCAGTGCCTTTAATAGTGTTCAATTGGTGGCTGTTCCCGGCAAGGAATTCCAGTTGTTTGGTGTTCCTTGGGAACGAGAGGAAACTACCGGGCGTCCGGTGATAAACGAAAACGATGGAACTAGAGTCCCTGGTGTTGCCAAAGAGTATGGTAGCGTATTCCCTGACTTTACTATGGGAACTACCAACACCTTTAGTTACCGAGGATTTGCCTTGAACGTTACAGTTGACTGGAGCAACGGCGGCTTATTGCGTTCTGCAACTGTCGAAAATATGTGGACAGGAGGATTTACCGAAGAAACCCTGCGTAACAGGGAAGGTACCTTTATTGATACCGAAGGTGTGATTATCAATGATGACGGAAGTATCAGGGAAAATGATGTGCCTTTGAGAAGTGCTGTGGATTTCTGGCAAAGCCTGGATGATAACAGTATTTCGGAGCCCACCATATTCGACGCTTCTTATGTGAAACTTCGAGAGGTAGGCTTGTTCTACACCTTGCCCTCAAGCTTGTTTACCAATTCCTTTATTGGCGGTATTCAGGTAGGAGTGGAAGGTAGGAATTTAGCCTTGTTATACTCCAAGGTTCCTCATATTGATCCGGAGGCCAGCTTGTTTGGTGCAGGCGCTGACGGATTTGGGATCGAAAGATCAGGAGTGCCTTCAACCAGAGGCTTCGGTTTTAACTTGAGAGCTACCTTTTAATCGATTTCAATGATGAAGAAAATATATATATATATACTGACCATTGCTTTCCTCACTATGCCCATGGCATGTGATGATGCTCTGGATATCAATACCGACCCTTTGGCTGCTACTTCAGCTCCGCCTAATTCGGTGTTGCCCTTTGTTTTTGCCACGTATGGCAACAGAAAGACTACGGAACTGGGTACTCGTACTACCGATGTCACCCAGTATTTATCCGCGACCTTTAACTCGCCTCGTAATGGTTCCACTAGTATATTCCTAACAGGAAACACCTGGGCTATATGGTATACGGATGTTTTGGGGAACTTGATCCTGTTGGAACAAGACGCTAAAGCGGCTGGACCAACTAGTAATAATGTAGCAGCCATTGCCGTAATCATGAAAGCCTTGGCTTTCTATGAACTGGCGTGTATCTGGGATGAGGTACCTTTTACAGAGGCACTTAACGGAGTGGATTTTCCCTTTCCGCAGTTCGACAGTCAGGAGACCGTGCTTCGAGGTTCGGTAACTCTTCTGAATGAAGGCATTAGCTTAGTCGATGGGATTCCCGCTGAAGGAAACTTTGATGTATCCGCAGGGGATTTGATCTACGGAGGTGACATGGATCTTTGGAGAAAATTTGCGAATTCGCTGAAATTGAGGATTCTTATGTTAATAAGAAACAAAGACACCTCAGTGGATGGCGATATCGTAGCTACTCTAGCTCAACCTTTAGTTGAGACCAACGCGGAAGCTACCTTGTTGCGATACGAAGATGCAGCCGGAGCTCGTAACGCTTGGAAGCAGATCCTGGTACAGTTCAGTGGATCTGGAACCAACGCAGGAGCTCAGTTCTTTGGCGCAGGACCCGTTTTCAGAGACATAATGTTCAACAAGAATGATCCCAGGATCAAACTCTTCTTGGATGACCTTTCCGGAACGGACACCTATCCAACTCCCAACAACGGTTCATTCCCGACTTCTACTGAAGCCATCATCAGTGATAACGTACTTCGAGGTGATCTTCCCAATCAGTGGATGATGCCATCGGAGATGGCCCTGTATCGTGCCGAGTTGGCCCTACTGGGGGTTACTGGCGATGATCCGGACGTTGAAATGCGCAATGGAGTAAGACTTGCTTGCCAATTCTGGGGACAGGATGAAGCTGGCCCGGTTACTTTGACTACCACTGAGATCGATGATTATGTGGCCAGTCTGCCGGATCTCAATGCTTTGTCAACTGCTGATGCTCTTATGGAAGTACATGAGCAGCTTTATGTGGAAGCATTCTTGCGCCCCGTAGTGAGTTGGAATCATGTTCGCCGTACCAATACGCCTGCATTGGAGCCGCCTCCGGCTGCTTCGATCACTACTATTTTGAAGCGGTTTAACTATCCACCGGATGAGGTCGGTTCTAACCCTAATACACCGGCTAATTTGCCCACAGATACAAAAGTCTGGTTTGAAAATTAATAACTGTAGAAGAAGATGAAAAAACTATTTTATATACTGACCATCGTAAGTTTTGCAATATATTCTTGTGATGACTTTGAATTAGCTGATAGTGACATCGCTCTTCAGGACCTACCAGGTTATGTGGCCTTTAATGGCAGTGGAGAGAGTGCAACTATCGACGATGAGAACGTAGCTGAAGGAGATCCGGATGTGTCTTTCAATATTGAAGTACCCACCGGTACCCTTAGCGATATCACTGTAGACTTTACCTTCGGAGGTACAGCTGTTTTTGGCACGGATTTTACCGTAGCCAATTCTGCTGCCGGCGGGGGATCTATCGTCTTACCCCACAATCCTAATGATGTGGAGGACTTTGATAATGTTGACTTGGTGATCACCATCCTCACTGATGGTGTGGCCGATGGCGACAAAACGCTTACCATCACTCTTGCCGGTGCCACCGGTGATGATGGTACAGTATTTGCAGTTGGTCGGGGTGGAACCGACTTTCTGAAAAGTGCTAATGTCAATATTTCTGATATTGATTAGAATATTGAGTTTACCAGAAAAAAGCTAGCCGGAGACGGCTAGCTTTTTTAATTTTACAAATAACGTATTTACATATGAAGAACCTCTTTTATTTGACTGCGTTTATGATGACCCTTGGCTTGGAAACCTTGGCACAACAGATGAAATTGAACCGGGATCCTCAGAATATCGTAGATCCCACCGGGATTATGAGGGTTTTGACACCACCCACGGAAGTGGAGGGTTCTGCCAATTTGTTCGAGGACTGGCAGAAAGCAGAGCTTTATTTGAACCAGGGGAAGACCAAATCCCTGCTGGAAGTTAACTATGATATCTTCAATCATATTGTGGCGGTGCGGGTCGACGGAAAGGAATACAGTCTTAATCCTTTGGTGGTGGATTCACTAAGACTATTGGATCAATCACTTACTTTGGTAAATACCAATGTACTGCCGGGACTGAGTGGCGATGCGCTCCTTTTGAGGGTTTACCAAGGTCCTCATGTGGCGCTATATAGAAAGACTTTAGTAGAGGTTATTAAGCCGAACTACAACGAACTGCTGCACGTGGGAAGTCGTAACTACCAAATCGATCAGGATATCTTACATTACATGGGTGAAAAGTCCACTGGGAAATACTTTGAATTGAAAGGTAGGAAGAAAGACTTCAAGGAATTATCCAATTCTGACAAGATCAATACCTACATTAAGCAGCAGCACTTGAACTTGAAAGTGGAGAGCGACCTGATTGATGTAGTGAAATATTACGAGCAATTGGCGTATTGATGTAGCTGCCTATTTGGTTTATCGGGTATATGGTCATCGGGCTATCTAGGTAATAATCTGCAATACCTACATTTTGTGGACATACCTGCATTTTATGAAACGTACGGTCCGTAGAGTACCTCCATTAAAAATTCACACATCTTAAAGCACCATTTCTGTACATTGGCTCCAGAAAATCACTCATCAAAAACACTTACCCCAAGTCCCAATCCAGTACTGCTTAAATCCCTCTGTTCCAATCCCGGCAATTACCTTCAGTTTTGTATCTTTGGGACAAATTCACGGGCATGATTTACGTCAGTCGTAAGGAGCATTTCAACGCAGCTCATAAACTATACAACCCAAATTGGAGCAGGGAAAAGAATATTGAGATATTTGGTCCCTGTGCCAATGAGAATTGGCATGGCCACAATTACGACTTGATTGTCACTGTGAGCGGCGATCCGGATCCTGAAACGGGATTTGTGGTGGATTTGAAGAAACTAAGCGTATTGATTAAAAAAGAAGTACTGGAAGAATTGGATCACCAGAACCTCAATTTGGATGTGCCTTTCATGGCGGGCAAAATGGCTAGTACTGAGGTACTGGCCCAGGAGATTTGGAATATCTTGGAGCCCAAAATTTCATCCATAACCTCTCATGGTAATTTATTCTGCATAAAATTGTATGAAACACCCAGAAACTATGTGGAATACTTTGGGCCAGGCGTATGAAGTACTACCTCATTGCTGGTGAACGATCCGGAGACTTACACGGATCCCATCTCATAAAAGCTCTTCAAGAATTCGACAGTGAAGCCCAATTTCGAGGGTGGGGTGGGGATTTCATGAAAAACGCTGGTATGGACCTGGTAGTACATTATAAGAACCTGGCTTTCATGGGAATTTGGGAAGTCCTGACCAATATATTTACCATTAAACGGTATTTGGACCAATGTAAGGAGGATTTACTGTCCTGCCAGCCTGAGGTTTTGATCCTAATTGATTATCCAGGGTTTAACCTCAAGATGGCAGCATTTGCACACAAACACCGAATACCGGTGTGCTATTATATCTCACCTAAAGTATGGGCTTGGAATCAAAGGCGGGTCCTCAAAATTAAGAAGTTTGTGGATCGTATGTATGCCATCCTTCCCTTTGAGAAAGATTTTTATCAGCGGTTTCAATATAAGGTAGACTATGTAGGTAACCCGTTGGTTGAAACTATTGGGGATGTTCCCAAGGACCTTTCTTTCAGGACTCGTCATGGCCTTAATCATCAACCTTTGATTGCCGTACTACCTGGAAGCCGCAAACAGGAAATCCAACACATGTTGGGCCTTATGCTTGATTTAGTAGGAGCCTTTCCCCAGCATAACTTTGTGGTGGCAGCAGTTGATAACATACCCAGGGAGTATTACCAAATTGCTTTGCAGCGCAATAATGTAAAAGTGGTTTTCAATGAAACTTATCCTTTGTTGACCATGTCATCCGCGGCTTTGGTGGCATCCGGAACAGCATCTTTGGAAACCGCACTATTCGAGGTTCCGCAAGTAGTCTGTTATAAGACCAGTTGGTTGACTTACCTGGCAGCAAAGATGCTGGTGAAAGTGAACTATATTTCCCTGGTAAACCTGATTGCAGGGGATGAGGTGGTGCCTGAGTTGTTGCAAGGAGAATTTAACCGGGAAAATTTACAGAAGCAGCTGCAAGAGATTTCTGTGGATGGACCTACCCAAAAAACTCAGCTGACAGGGTATCGCAAAGTCAAGGTGTTGTTAGGTACTAAAAAAGCCTCGCGGGAAACCGCTAGGCTTATACATGGTTTTTTGCAAACTAAAGACTAGGCTACTTTTAATTTGTTAAACTTGGACTTTTCGATTTTAGCCCTTGCATAATCCAAGGTGATGGTTAAGTTCTTGATACTTTTTTCAGAAGGAATTTCAAACATGGCGTCGGTAACGATCGCTTCGCATATTGAACGTAATCCCCGGGCACCTAATTTAAACTCCACCGCCTTGTCAACAATGTAATCCAAAGCTTCCTGTTTAAATTCTAATTGCACCCCTTCCATTTCAAAAAGCTTGACATACTGCTTAGACAGGGCATTCTTAGGCTCTGTTAATATTTTCTTCAGAATGTCTCGGGTAAGAGGATTCAAATAGGTAAGCACCGGCAGTCTGCCGATCAGCTCAGGGATAAGCCCAAAGCTTTTAAGATCTTGAGCAGTAACGAACTGCAGCATATTGTCCTCGTCCATACTGGTGATTTCATCTTTCTCTTCGTTGGATGAGAACCCCAGCGGTCTGGTATTCAATCGTGTGGCTATGGTTCTGGAAATACCATCAAATGCTCCGCCACATAAGAATAATATGTTTTCCGTATTAACAGAAATCATCTTCTGATCAGGGTGTTTACGCCCTCCTTGTGGAGGTACGTTCACGGAAGTGCCTTCCAATAACTTCAGCAAGGCCTGTTGGACACCTTCCCCGCTTACATCTCGGGTTATAGAAGGGTTATCGGATTTCCGTGCGATCTTGTCTAATTCGTCTATATATACAATACCGCGTTCTGCCGCTTCCAGATCGTAATTGGCGGATTGAAGTAGACGTGTAAGGATACTTTCAACATCTTCACCCACATAACCTGCTTCTGTAAGTACCGTAGCATCAGCAATACAGAAAGGTACTTGCAGAATACTGGCCAGCGTACGTGCCAAATAGGTTTTACCTGTTCCCGTCTCTCCCACCATAATTATGTTGGACTTTTCTATGATCACTTCCTCATCAGTACGCTGTTGCATGAGTCTTTTGTAGTGATTGTAGACTGCTACCGAGATCACTTTTTTGGCTTCGTCCTGTCCTACCACGTATTGATCTAAGTATTTTTTCAATTCCACTGGTTTTATTAGATTAAAATTAGGTGTGGAACTGTTGGTAGATTTGGTCTTTAATTCTTCCGATAGGATCTGTTGCGCCTGAGTAATGCATTTGTCGCAGATATGCGCATTTATCCCGGAGATCATCAGATCTACATCCTTCTTATTTCTACCGCAAAATGAACAGGTTACTTGAGCCATAAATTTAATATACTAAAATTACCCTTGTCCAAGGTCCTTTTTTAGGATTTTGTAAGCACTTCGTCAATCAGTCCGTAATCCTTGGCTTCTGTCGCCGTCATCCAATAATCCCGGTCAGAGTCCTTTTCGATATCACCTACTTTTTTACCGCTGTGTTGCGAAAGTATTTGATAAAGTTCTTTCCTCAAGGACAAAATGAGTTTCAAAGAGATTTCCATATCACTGGAAGGGCCTTGCATACCGCCGCTTGGCTGGTGTATCATTACCCGGGCGTGTGGCAAAGCACTTCTTTTGCCAGTGGCTCCTCCCGCCAACAGTACGGCACCCATGGAAGCCGCTAAACCTGTACAGATGGTAGCCACATCAGGAGTTATATATTGCATGGTATCGTAAATGCCCAGACCAGCAGTGACGGACCCTCCCGGGCTATTTACGTAGAGCATAACTTCTTTTTTCGCATCTGTTGATTGCAAGAACAACAACTGTGCGGTAATGATATTAGCGATGTTATCATCGACCGGCAAACCAAGAAAGATAATACGATCCATTATAAGCCTGGAGAACACATCAATTTCTCTAAAATTGGTAGGGCGTTCTTCAATAACCGCTCGGGTCATACTTTCTATTCTTTGAACATAACTGTCGAAAGTACTTCCTGAGACTCCTTGATCCTTGACGGCAAATTTCCGGAATTCGTTTTTATCGATCATTGCTACTTTGATAATTTGAGTGAAGCTAAAACTACTTTATTTCAAATTAAAAGGTGTACAAAAATAAAAAAAAAGCCCTTCGGAAAAAGGACTTTTTAACCCACTAAGGTACATTGATTATTTAGCCACAGCTTTTCTAAATTGTTCTAGATTGACCTCTTTTTTGGCAACACTGATTTCATTTCTAATGAAATCCATGATCTTATCGTTACGGACTTGATTAAAAACTTGCAAATAGTTCTGTCCTTCTTCACCTCTCAGATAGTTGTCCGCAAATACATCTAACTGGTCCTCCATTTGCCCGCTAAGGCCACTGCTGGCCAATTGTCCACGGATCATATCTTTGGCACGACTCACGACTTCTTCATTCTCAACTTTCACTTCGTTATCTTCAGCAATTTTGTTGAGGATAAGGTTCCATTTCATTTCTTCGGCATACCGGGGGTACTCCTTTTCTACATCTTCTTCAGTTACCTTCCCTTGGTTGGATATGACCAACCACTTTTTGAGGAATTTTTCCGGAAGGTCCATCTTAGTAGCCCCCACTAGAGTCTCCCGAATACTATGTATTAAAAATTGATCAGTTTCACGCTCAAAGTTTTCACCCATAAATTCTTTGATCTTATCTCGTAACTCCTGCTCCGACTTGACCTGGTCTTTGCCGAAAAGCTTGTCATAGAATTCCTGCTCCAGGGCAGCGGGCTCTATACGGCTGACCTCCTCTACTTTTAATGAGACCTTAGTGTCCTTTAACGCTTGCAATTCATCAACGCTTATACCCAACATCCTGGCCTGGTATGCGGTCTCCTTAAAAGCTTTGTGCAAATCGAAAGCGATTTCGTCGCCGGCTTTTTGTCCCAAGAATTTCTTTTGCTCTTTTTTCTCCACCTGATCTATGTAGATGGTGGTTGTATTATTGATGCCCCCTGCAGCATGAGTCAGTTCACCACTCACCATGTCACCAGCTTCCGACTGCTCTGGCTGTATGCGATTTCCGTAATTTTTCCGGATATTTTCTACTTCCTCATCCAACATCTTATCGTCGATCTTAATGGAGTAGGATGTTATCTTTTTCTTTTTAGATATTTCATACTTGAAGTCATCAACCAGCCCAATGTTGTATTCGAATTCAAAGTCACTCTGATTGTCCCAATCAATTTCCTGGTTCTTTTCAGAATTGGGAAGTGGATCGCCTAATATTTTAAGGTCGTTTTCCTTGATATAATTGGATATGGAACTGGAAAGTATCTGATTGATCTCTTCCACTAATATGGATTTGCCGTACATTTTCTTCACTAAACCAATAGGTACCTTCCCCGGTCTAAAGCCTTTTAACTGCGCTTTTTTGCTGTATTCCCTGACTTTTTGTGATACTTGGGGTTGATAATCAGCTTCCTTTAACGTAATTTTAATAAGGGCTTCATTGGATTCTTGCCTGTCTAATGTTATGTCCATCTGATAACTTATTTAGTACATTAAGAACTAAAAACCCTCAATCTCAATAAGCTTGATATCGTGATTGAGGGTAATTGCAGTGCGGATGGAGGGACTCGAACCCCCATGCCGTGAGGCGCTAGATCCTAAGTCTAGTGCGTCTACCAATTTCGCCACATCCGCATGTTTAAATTGGAAGGGCAAAGGTAGTCCATTTTTTTAATAATCACAACGTGGATATAACGTAAATTGACATGCAAATTGGGCTCCATTTTTCATGATTACTATTGATCTAGAAGACGAAAAAAAGGAGATACTCAGGCGTTACCGTCGTCTGCTGCGTAAGGCTAAACCCTTTTTAAAGGACGGTGACGCCAAAATCATCAAAAAGGCCTTCAATACCTCCATGGAAGCGCATAAAGAAATGCGCCGACGCACCGGTGAACCCTACATCTATCATCCCTTGCAGGTAGCGATCATCGCCATTGATGAGATTGGATTGGGTACTACTTCCATAGTAGCGGCTTTGCTTCACGATGTGGTGGAGGACACCGACATGGAACTTTCGGATATTGAACGTGATTTTGGTTCAAAGGTGGCGAAGATTATTGACGGTCTCACCAAAATAGCGGGGGTTTTCGAAATGGGAACTTCGGCTCAGGCTGAGAACTTCCGGAAGATGCTGATCACACTTTCAGATGATGTCAGAGTAATTCTAATTAAGCTGGCTGATCGACTGCACAATATGCGAACACTTTCCAGCATGCCTCAGAACAAGCAGCTGAAGGTGGCCTCCGAAACCATTTATATTTATGCACCTTTGGCACATCGGCTGGGACTGTATGCCATCAAATCGGAGCTGGAAGACCTCTATCTAAAGTACACGGAGTCGGAACAATATGAAGAGATTTCCGCTAAGATCATCGAAACCAAAGATGCCCGTGACAAATTCGTTAACCGCTTTATTCGACCTATTAAAAAGGAGCTTAAGGACCAGAAGTTTGATTTTGAGATCAAAGGCCGCACCAAGTCCATCTATTCTATTTGGAATAAGATGCGTAAACAGAATATCCCGTTTGAGGAAGTCTATGATCTGTTTGCCATACGCATCATAATGGACAGCGCACATGAGAATGAAAAGGCCGACTGTTGGAAAGTTTACTCTATAGTCACGGACTTCTATCAACCAAATCCCGATAGATTGCGTGATTGGATCAGTACGCCTCGGGCCAACGGTTACGAATCTTTACACACCACCGTAATGAGTAGTCCTGGTCAATGGGTGGAGGTTCAGATCCGCACGAAACGTATGGACGATATAGCGGAGAAGGGATATGCCGCTCACTGGAAATACAAAGACAACAAAAACAGCTCAGCATCCGGCCTGGAACAGTGGATTGAAAAAGTAAGGGAAATGCTGGAGCAATCGGATGGTACGGCTATTGAGTTTGTGGACGATTTTCGCTCGAACCTCTTTCAGGAGGAGGTTTTCGTATTTACTCCTAAAGGGGAATTGAAAACCCTGCCACATGGTGCTACTGCCCTTGACTTCGCTTTCGACATCCACACCGAGGTGGGCGCTCATTGCCTGGGAGCAAAGGTAAATCAACGATTGGTACCCCTTAATTACATATTGAAGAATGGCGATCAGGTGGAAGTGCTAACTTCCAAAAAACAAAAACCCAATGAGGATTGGCTGAGGTTTGTGGTCAGTTCTAAAGCTCGTTCCAAGATTAAGGAAGCCCTTAAGGAAGAAAGAAAGGCGGCCGCGTCAGATGGCAAGGAAATCGTAAAGCGCAAGCTGCGTCAAATGAAGCTTCAGTTGAACAACGAAACAGTGGAACAGCTTAGGGCCTACTTCGACGAGCGTACAGTGTTGGATTTTTACTTTAAAGTAGGGAAGGGCCTGATCGATGCCAAGGAGATCAAGAAGTTTAAGGAGGTAAGATCCCTGATCCCCAAAGATCCCAAAGAACGCATTGAAGACGCCCAGTCTTTTGAGAAAAAGATCACCAAATTGCGCAAACAGCAAACAGATATACTGTTGATTGGGGAAGATATGGACGTCATTGATTACAAATTGGCCAAGTGCTGCAACCCCATTCCCGGGGATGAGGTATTTGGATTTGTAACTGTCAATGAAGGAATTAAAGTTCATCGTACCAGCTGTCCTAATGCTGCCGAGCTGTTGTCCAACTACGGATACCGTGTGGTCAAGGCCAAGTGGTCC
>CBDBUW010000021.1:152500-285911 GCA_965212195.1 Cyclobacteriaceae bacterium
GTAAGTAGTGGCGAGCGAACACGGAACAGCCCAAACCAGATCAGTTACGGCTGGCCTGGGGTTGTAGGACTTCAATAATTTAACGGCGTTGAACAAGAATCACTTGGGAAAGTGAACCATAGGGGGTGAGAGTCCCGTATTGGGAAGACAAGGTTAAAGTGAAGGATCCTGAGTAAGGCGGGACCGGAGAAATCCCGTCTGAATCTACCGGCACCATCCGGTAAGGCTAAATACTCCTGAGAGACCGATAGTGAACCAGTACCGTGAGGGAAAGGTGAAAAGTACCCTGAATAAGGGGGTGAAAAGAACCTGAAACCATACGCTTACAAGCGGTCGGAGCCCCGACATGTCGGGGTGACGGCGTGCCTTTTGCATAATGAGCCTACGAGTTATCCTCTTTGGCAAGGTTAAGTTCTTCAGGGACGAAGCCGGAGCGAAAGCGAGTCTGAATAGGGCGATCCAAGTCAGAGGGGGTAGACGCGAAACTCAGTGATCTACCCATGTCCAGGTTGAAGTTGCGGTAACACGCCATGGAGGACCGAACCAGTATACGTTGAAAAGTATTTGGATGAGGTGTGGGTAGGGGTGAAAGGCCAATCAAACTGAGAAATAGCTCGTACTCCCCGAAATGCTTTTAGGAGCAGCGTGGGAAGTTTTCTAGTAGAGGTAGAGCTACCAATAGGACTAGGGGGAGTCACATCCTACCAACTCCTGATGAACTCCGAATGCTACTAGATAAGATTCCTGCAGTGAGGGCTAGGGTGCTAAGGTCCTAGTCCGAGAGGGAAAGAACCCAGACCTTCAGCTAAGGTCCCCAAATATATACTAAGTTGAACTAAGGTGGTCCAGTTGCCCAGACAGCCAGGATGTTGGCTTGGAAGCAGCCATTCATTTAAAGAGTGCGTAACAGCTCACTGGTCGAGCGACAGGGCGTCGATGATAATCGGGCATCAAGTATATTACCGAAGCTAAGGCAGTGATTGTATAATTGCTGGGTAGGGGAGCATTCCAATGACGGCGAAGGTATCCGGTGACGGGTATTGGAGTAATTGGAAAAGCAAATGTAGGCATAAGTAACGATAATGTGGGTGGGAAACCCACACACCAAAAGACTAAGGTTTCCCCGGCAATGCTAATCAGCCGGGGGTTAGTCGGGCCCTAAGGCGTACCCGCGAGGGGAAGTCGATGGACAATCGGTTAATATTCCGATACTACCTTAATGAGTGAAGTGGAGACGGAGGAGTGAACCCGCTGCGTACAGACGGAATTGTACGTTGAAGGGTGTAGGTATAGGACTTGTAGGCAAATCCGCAAGTCTTGCTGAACCTGATAGTACCACAATGCTTCGGCAGCGTGGATAATGCGGTTAACCAGACTTCCAAGAAAATCCGCTAGCGTTAATTGTTAAGGTACCCGTACCGTAAACCGACACAGGTAGTCGGGGAGAGAATCCTAAGGTGCTCGAGTGAGTCGTGGCTAAGGAACTAGGCAAAATGGCCCTGTAACTTCGGGAGAAGGGGCGCCTAGCCCATCGCAAGATGGGAAGGCCGCAGTGAAAAGATCCAGGCGACTGTTTAGCAAAAACACATGGCTTTGCGAAATCGAAAGATGAAGTATAAGGCCTGACACCTGCCCGGTGCTGGAAGGTTAAGGGGGGATGTTATCAACTTCGGTTGAGAAGCATTGAACTGAAGCCCCAGTAAACGGCGGCCGTAACTATAACGGTCCTAAGGTAGCGAAATTCCTTGTCGGGTAAGTTCCGACCTGCACGAATGGTGCAACGATCTGGATACTGTCTCAGCCACGAGCTCGGTGAAATTGTAGTAGCGGTGAAGATGCCGCTTACCCGCAACGGGACGGAAAGACCCCATGAACCTTTACTATAGCTTAACATTGACATTGTGTACATGATGTGTAGGATAGGTGGGAGACTGTGAAGCTGGTTCGCTAGAACTGGTGGAGTCGTTAGTGAAATACCACCCTTCATTTATGTGATGCCTAATCCGCCATCTGGCGGAGACATTGTTTGGTGGGTAGTTTGACTGGGGTGGTCGCCTCCAAAAGTGTAACGGAGGCTTTCAAAGGTACCCTCAGGACGGTTGGTAATCGTTCGAAGAGCGCAATAGCATAAGGGTGCTTGACTGTGAGACTGACAAGTCGATCAGGTAGGAAACTAGGATATAGTGATCCGGCGGTACCGCATGGAAGGGCCGTCGCTCAAAGGATAAAAGGTACTCTGGGGATAACAGGCTGATCTCCCCCAAGAGCTCATATCGACGGGGAGGTTTGGCACCTCGATGTCGGCTCGTCACATCCTGGGGCTGGAGAAGGTCCCAAGGGTTGGGCTGTTCGCCCATTAAAGTGGCACGCGAGCTGGGTTCAGAACGTCGTGAGACAGTTCGGTCCCTATCTGTTGTGGGCGCAAGAAGCTTGCGAGGGTCTGTCCTTAGTACGAGAGGACCGGGATGGACCAACCTCTGGTGTACCGGTTGTGGTGCCAACTGCACCGCCGGGTAGCTAAGTTGGGAAGAGATAAGCGCTGAAAGCATCTAAGTGCGAAACTCGCCTCAAGATGAGGCTTCTTTATAAGGGTCGTTAGAGACGATGACGTAGATAGGTTGCAGGTGTAAAGCCAGAAATGGCAAAGCCGAGCAATACTAATTACCCGTACACTTTCCGCTAACCATTTATCTGGTGCGCACTTTCGTTTTTTCTATTCTGTGACAACACGTCAAAAGTATTGGGTCTGTCCCCTTGGACAGGCAAAGGTCTTATGGTGACTATAGCACCGGTGTCCACCTCTTCCCATTCCGAACAGAGCAGTTAAGCCCGGTAGCGCTGATGGTACTGCCTTCACCGGTGGGAGAGTAGGTCGTCGCCAGATTTTATTAGAAGAAGAGTACCGCTCATGGTGGTACTCTTTTTTTTTGTTTAGGCCCTCAGTGGTCTAGAAGAACGCCCCCCCGTAATGATTGGAGATGGGCTATTGGCGATTAGCCATGTTAAGATCAGCCCCCCGTAAAAATAATTTTCCGCTGATCTCCACGGCTGACACCCTCCATGGGTAACTTGATAATGGGTGGGTGGGGGGCACCCCTGGCTTAAAGCAATAAAACCAAAGAGCCACAAAATGACGGCTTGTTTTCATAGGTATACCTAGCACTATTGCCCTGTCCCGTCAACCGGCTACCGTCTCCCGTCTCCCGGCCACCGTCTACCGTCTACCGTTCACCGTCTACCGTCAACCGTCTACCGTCCCACCGTCAATAGCAAAGAGTAAGATTATTGGAAAAATCAGGTTCACTCCAAGACAATGGAACTACATCTTGTTCACTGTTGATAGTTAAAACACTCCAGTCACCGCTCTGCTGCAGAAAACCGTTCACCTCCACGGTTTCCCCAATGCGTGCCGCCAGATCTTTTGCAGTACCTTCTTTCATGATCATCAGATGATAATTAACCCGATCCAATTTATCCCGGACTTTTAATACTGCTGGGATACCACCGGATATGCAGCGGATAGCACAGGACCTGTGAGGCTTCCCGAAACCGGGCTTCATCACCCCGAAGTAACATTTGGCGTCTACAATTTCACCCACGAATTTAGTTTGTTCATACTGAACATTGGCTGGGGATATTTCGGACCATTCTCCGATCCCGGCCGGTCGCACTGCCGGTTGCATAGACTGAGGATCATTCACTTCCAGTAAGGCCTTGCCGTCATAATAGATCAAGTGTCCCTTTACCGAAACCCAGGTTCCTAGATTTTGCTTCCATAACTTGGCTAATTCCTGACCCCCAATCTTGCCGAATTTCACTAATGGGATGGTTTGCAGTACCGGCATTTGATCCAGTTTTACGTTTTGATAATAATGAATGGAAGGAACTGGATAATCGCTTAGGAATCCGGAAATAGTGGTTTCTTCAGCATATTCATAGGTGCTTCCTGCAAAACCACGTTGCTGTGAGGCCAGTACCCAGGCCAGAAGCAATACTAGCACACCAAGTAATATGACAACTCTTTTGACGTGCTTGCCGATGCCCGGAGGGGCTTTGGGATTGTATCCTATATAAAACTCAGCCATCTTAAGAAAATTGGATTTTACACGGTTCTACGTAGGTGCCGGCGGGCAGGCCCTGGGGGTTTACCCATATTTCCTCACCGACCGTCTTAACTTCATAGGTGACCACTTTCTCATCGAAAGGAGGCGGTGAGGTCCCATTCGCTGGCGAATACTGATAGCCGTGCCAGGGACAAGTTATGCAACCGTCCACAATGCGACCCTCGCTCAACGGTCCGTTTTGATGTTTGCAGGCATTATCAACGGCCGATAAATTTCCTTCGTACCTGAAAATAGCAACGCTTTTATCATCTATTTGCGCCAATATTGCACGACTCTCTTTTATATCATCAACCATACATACTTTAACGTACCCATTTTCAATCACGGCTTTCAGTTGACGATCTCGCCGGTAAGTCTGATACCCACTGGCAACATGCAAGATAACCACCAGCCCTAAACCCAACGCCATTGTCACGATCAACAAGGGTGAATTTTCTACTTGAACGACCCCCAGTAATACATGCATTATGACCAGTGCATAGGCTACATAAACCAGCATATGCAATGATTTCCACACTTTCGGACTGAGATTTTTTAACCAAAAATCGTGGCTACTGGCAGCCATTAGAAATAAAATTATCAGTGCTACAAACCCCAGTGACTGGAAAGGAAATCTCATTAGTTCTCCGTAATGGGTATTGGATACAAAAACGGAGACCAGTGGATTAATGTCGCCAAAGGCATGGAACTGCAAAATGCCAAATAATCCATGCGCCAATGCTATAATAAACATGGTAACGCCTAGGTGCCGACGGTTATATAGTAAGGGCAGGAACCTTTTATCCAAGCGGCTTAGTGGTCCGATTACTAGAATGACATGCAGCATAATCAGCGCTAAGGACCCGGTAGATCGTGCAATCAATGTAGGTGGGACTACCTCCGGATGGTACCATAAGTTAAAGAGTACAAAGCTGATCAGGTACAAGGCCACTAAACTCACCATTACCAGATCATAGATCTTTTTTTGACGATTCCATAAAACTGCTTGGTAGTTGACACTCATGACTATAGTGCGATTTTATGAAACACAGTACGGTTTATTGGATCGTAGAAAAGCAGGTACTGACCATGGACCACTTCGCCATTGGTGCTAAAATAATAGGTATTTCTGCTGTCGATCTGACCCAGCATTTGAGCCAAATTAATATCGTCCGAATCATCAGTCGCTAAAAATATGCTGGCACCAGGTACTCTTAGTGCTTGTTTTAAGGTAATTTCTACACCTGGATTGTCCGCACCTTTGAGTATACTGATGCTAACCAGATCATCCTCACTTAATTTTTCGACGGAAGCGTTCTGCGGTCTTTGATGGGATATGATTTCCCCAAATTTATCTTTAGGAATAGCTAGCAAAGCGGCAACAAAACCCAGCGGAAGTAAAACTGCAAGTATTATCCAGGTCCTAAAATGTCGATTTCGTAGTTGATAGATCATGACCTTCCGCTCCATTTTCTCCACAACCATGGCCAAAAAACCACTATCCCAGGAAAGATCAACATTTTAAACCCCCAGCTACTACCTTTGGCTCCTTGGTCCAAATGGGATAACCCTTTGATGTAAAGAGTGATGCCAAAGATTATGCCGGCGACGATGTATAGCAATACCACCATGAGGGCGGTAGTTACCAAAGATGATATCCACATATAGCTGCGTGTAAAAGGAATATAATATAGAAAATCTCTGGCAAAAAGTAATTAGCTTCCACTTCTAGCCAATTTTTTATAGGTAAAAAGACCCATACGCATTCGGTAAGCATCCTTAAAGGACATAAAAGACTGCCCCCTGTGCTTATTGAAGACGCTTAAACGATATATAACATTCCATTGCCTGATAATATCTTTAAAGGCCTGTATAAGTGAGTAGGAAGGGTCATATATGTGAGCGGGCTCTGCACCCACTCCGTTGATTTCCAGTATTTTTACATGGCCTGCCTTTAAGGCTTCAAGACTGGTACATTTCAGATCGAAACGTCCAAAATAAATACCGTCTAACTGGTGGCTGATGCCATCGAAAACCTTGGTTATTCGATCGTCTATCAAATGATTTCCGTTGATAAACATTGCCCCTCGACAATGATTTCCCAGAGGGACCAGTTCCACCAATTCACCGTTTGCCGGAACTCTATCCATTAAGTAGGCATGGGTATGTATCAAGGTATCCAGTTGTAGCTTTGCCCTATCAGATTTTTTGATTAGCTCTAAGATGTTGGATGTTCCGTCTCCGTGTACCGATAGGTACTTTTTAACAGTAAGGGACGAGACGGTCCCGGATCTTTGGTTGGGAAACCGGTAGTACATGACGCTGAGTTCCATGGGACTGTCTATGTATTCCTGCAGCAGGAAGTCCACTTTTAGTTCTTGTAAATACTCCGCTAGTTCCTCTTGATTAGTTATTTTCTTAACTAAAAATCCCCGGGATCCAATATTGGGCTTTGCAATCAGAGGAAAGTCCAGTCCCGAAGCTTTTAGATTCTGTAATACCTCCTTAAGCGCATAACCATTTTCCACATACATGGTTGTCGGCAAGTATTGCTTAGGGACTTTTTCCAGTACCTTTATTTTGGATTCCCCCATCATACCACCAGTCTCTATTCCCGGATTGGCGGCGCTGAAAAAGAAAGGGGATCGTGCTTTTATGGATAGGTACAAATAATACAGGAATGGAGGGGTATAGATCAACTCAAAGGGCCAATACTCCCAATTGAGCAACTTTATCATGAAATTGCTGGACTTAATTCGATTCCACAGTTTCATTTTCCAGATCAATGCGTTTACGGACCTCTTGATCCTTTAACAGGTCAAGATGATGCATAACTGCCGATTGGTGGTATTTTTCTATACCTGTTATGCTCAAGGTTTGTACCTGGTTACCCCGGTTCATTACGAATCCATTGGATTGATCCAGTTCTCCACCATATCGGTGAAAATGCATCAGATCCTCTATGTCAGGCTGTTCATTTACCTTCAGCCACTGATGAAACCACGACCTACGCAGTTCACGGATTTCCAGGTCATACAGTGTGCTGGAGCTCCAGATATAAGCTTGATCCAATCTCAGGGGGGTCAGGTGTTTTTCACGGCCGTCCCATCTGAATTCGACTAAGTACAGACCCTCATACATGATCATAGTAAAGGGTTCAATGTCATCGAAGTCGTAGTTTTTAACGAAATCATCGATTTTTGTATAACCGAAAAAATCCAACAGTACTAATCCGCGACTGCGTTTGTAGGGAGGAAGGTGCCGGTGTTTTTTGAATGCACCGTTAAGCAGGCAGGCAACCTTATTTTTTGCAGAAACGGCGATCCAGGAGCCTCCCGACTTAGGGTCTTTGGGAAATAGATGGTGTTGGTTTTCTGATATCAGAATTTCCGGATGCTCAGCCGCTCTTGAATAGTTCTCATCACGGTTGGAAGTTAGAATAAAATGGTCCCGACCTTTGGGAATGTAGGTTACTGTGCACATGAATTCTTCTTAAATCTCATGGTGCTGGGTGCAACACCAAAATCTTCAGGAAGTGCTACTTTGGGGGCAATTACAGTTAATCCAATTTTTATGATAGCCAGGTGATGTATTACGTGTTCCAGATTGTAAACCAGTTCCCTTTCCAGAGAGGTATCCACAATATTCAATACTTCCTGGTCGGCATCATATGAAATCTCCAGTTGAAGTTGCTTGCCTATATCAATAGCTTGCAGTTTTTTCATAATTGAGACCAGCACTATGCCTGCCATCTGGGGATCTTCCTGAATAGTTTTATTCCTCTTCCTTTGGTCATAATTGACCGTGCCCTCTGTGCTCTGTTCTAAAAGACATTGATAAAATTCCAATATGTGTCTGGTATGCTCACCGATACTGGCAAACGACAATAATTCCAGCGGTTCTGCGTATAGTTGTTCATCTAGATTCCTTAAGTAATACTGAATATTAGACAGCTTGCTTAGGGTAGCCTCAATTAAATTCATGAGTTAGCTTGTAAATGGATATTTGTTAAAAATATCGTCTGATGTACTCCCAATAATATCTATTATTAACATAATATTAAAACAATCAGCCCAATAAATTAAGTGAACAACGTTACCAAAAGATTAGTTTCTCCACACCCCCCAAATAATGCTAACTACCCTCCGTTAAGCCCAATCTTTGCACCAATTTTTTAACTGTAAGACCTTGAAAAATAATGGAGAATACAACTACCGTGTAGGTAATGAAAACCAAAAATTCACGTTCGGGTAACTCTGTGGAAATGGACAGCGCCAGAGCAACTGAGATGCCCCCTCTTAGTCCTCCCCAAATCATCACCGTCGCGGTTTTTTGTTTGTTGGGTACCTTTAGTACTGATAGTGGAATATATACTGATATTACTCTTCCTATCAAAACCACCACAATTGCCAGTATTCCCGACCAAAGGAAACTAAACTCAAAAGTAAGGATCAGTACTTCCAATCCGATTAGCACAAACAAGACTGCATTCAACAACTCGTCCAGAAGCTCCCAAAAAAGATCGATATGCTGCTTTGATTTTTCGGAGAATACACTTGATTTCAATTTTGATCCCATAAAAAGACCGGCTACTACCATAGCAAGTGGACCGGAAACATGGATGAGGGACGCCAGGGTATATCCACCCAGAGCCATGGCTACGGTGATCAACACTTCTATCTTGGGGGCATCTTCGACTGACTTAAGCATACGATAGCCCAGATACCCTAATGCCAGGCCATAGACCAAGCCGCCAACAGCTTCTTCCGCAAATAGCTTGAGTGTTTCCGAAAGCTCGAAATGGCCGGAACCTTCCTTGGCGATCATGTAAATGGTTAGGAATACAACAACCCCCACGCCGTCATTGAATAAGGACTCTCCGCTTATTTTAAGTTCCAGGCTTTTATTGACTTTAGCCTCTTTAAAGATGGCCAATACCGCTATGGGGTCGGTAGGTGAAATCAAAGCCCCGAACAACATACAATAAATAAATTCGATGGGATAATTAAAGAGCTGTAACCCAAAATAGAGGAGTCCTGCTATTACAAAAGTACTGATCAGTACACCTACTGTGGCGAAGCTGATAATAGACTTCCTTTCCGTGAGCAACTCACGCAGGTTAGTGTGTAATGCACCGGCAAAAAGCAGGCCACTGAGCATTACGTCCAGTAGCACTTCCTTAAAGTTAATGTCTTCCACAACTTGACAGACTGTCACGAATAGCTCGTGATTGGTTTCCTGGATCACCACCATGATCCCTGCGGTTATCAGGGCCATGATCATCAAACCTATGGAGGTCGGCAGCTTAAAGAATCTATGATTTATATAACCAAAAAAGGCTGCCAGGGATATAATAAGGGTTAGGCTTTTAAACATATCTATATGAGAGCCACGTCCGTAACCACTTCCAGCATGGCCGTTCCGCGGTGGGCGAAAACCTGTTCCATAGCTTGCTCCAGATCTTCTCTGGAGGTAACTCTGATCCCTAAAGCGCCACAGCTATTGGCATAATCTGCATAGTTTGGGTTGTGCAAGCTGGTTTGCCATACCTCAAACTCTCCGCTTCTTTGTTCTTTGGAGATCTTACCCAGTTCTGAATTGTTGAGCAACACCAATTTTATTGGCATCTTATATTTGATTGCGGTGGTGAAGTCACCCAAATACTGGGTAAACCCTCCGTCTCCGGCCACTGCGCATATTGGCCGATCAGGAGCCGCAGCCCAAGCACCCATGGCAGCGGGGAATCCAAATCCTATGGATCCTAAATAACCCGACATCAGAACACTTTGATTAGAAGGTTCGAAGTACCTTCCAAAGCTGTAAGTATTATTACCCACATCCACTGCTATCACGGCGTTCTCCGGTACGTGTCTGTTCATGGCGTCAAAAACCGCAATGGAGCTGATCCCTTTACCCCTGTCATCCTGCAAGCGCCGGCTTTTTTCTTCTTTCCAGATACGCCACCTCTCTGCTACCTGAGGTCTTTGGTCCTCAGTTTGGGTACGACCGTCTACTTCGGCGGTAAGGATTTCTAGCGTAACTCCTATTTCGCCCCATACGGCGGCTTCCACTGGATGGAATTTACTCAAGGCTTGAGGGTCGAAATCGATCTGTATGGTGGGTATTTTAGGGGTAATCCCGGTATGATTAGAAAATGAAGCTCCGAAAACACAGAGGAGATCGGCTTCGTTCATAAACCAACTGGCGATGGGGGTCCCGCTTCTACCCAGGACCCCACAGCCCAAGGGGTGTGCATCGGGGATAAGACCCTTGCCCTTAAAGGTGGTGAGGACCGGTGCATTCAGCATTTCTGCAAAAGCAATGATCTGTTCCATGTTAAAACGTGCCCCGTGGCCAACTACGATCACCGGCCTTTTACTTTTTTTAATCATTTCCGATGCCTTGTTGACCATTGATGGTGGCGGGGTAATATCCATGGAGGTAATTCGTCCTTCAGGTTTGGAAATGGATGCATGCTCCGGAGCCTTTAGAACCTGTACTTCATCGGGAAATGTCAAATGGCTCACATCCCGGCGCAGCAAAGCGGATTTAACCGCCAGCGCCATTAATTCACTGTGCTTACTGGTATGCTGAACGGTGTGATTAAATTCCGCAACCGTATCAAACGCAGCTTTGAGGTCCACTTCCTGAAAGGCCCCAGTACCCATCACCTGAGTATCTACCTGGCCGGTGAGGGCCAAAATGGGTACCCGATCAACTTTGGCATCCCATAAGCCTGTATACATATTCGTGCCCCCGGGGCCAGCAATGGCAAAGCAAGCCGCGGGTCGTCCGGTAAGCTTAGCATAGGCACTGGCCGCAAAGGCTCCGGCTCCCTCATGCCTTATACCGATATACTTTAATTTGCCTTTCTTTTCTTGACGTTGTAGGGCGTCAGCAAGACCCAAGTTTGAATGCCCTACCATGCCGAAAACCGTATCAATGCCCCACTCCACCATGGTTTCAGCCATGATATCAGCAACCGTTGCTGCATGTTCCGCTTCCTGCGGCACTCCCACGTAAACACCATCATCACGTACATCAATCGGGAAGGTAATGATACTGTCGTCGTGTCCCCCCGGGCTTTGCCCGGTATGAGGATCGAAGTCCCAGCCGTGCCAGGGACACCGCAGCAGTCCGTTTTCAATGGAACCCTCACCCAGAGGTCCTCCTTGATGGGGACATCTATTATCCAAGCCGCAAAATTTCCCTTGATGGTGAGTTAAACAAATGTTGGTATGGCCAGCAGTCACAGAAACTACTCGTCCTTCCGGTAATTCCTCGGCAGAGTCCAATACTTTATGCCAATCTAGAGGTTGTTCAGTCATAGTGGTTTGGGTTTATCTTGTTTAGAAGGTTACTCCGGCATAACGCACTCCGGTCAACCGATGCATGTCATAATCGAAGGTACTGAGGTCGGTAGGCTGTAGTTTATTGATGTCATCGTAGCCCATGGAACGGGTAGCAACTTCTAAGAGTTCACGGCAAGCCTCAAAGAAATTGTGTAGTTGCCCTGCAGATTTTTCAATAATTAAACGTGCTCTAAGGTGATCTTTCTGAGTAGCGATACCCACTGGACAGTTATTGGTATGGCAAGCTCTCATGCCTAAACAGCCAATGGCCTGAAGTGCCGCATTTGAGACTGCCACCGCGTCGGCCCCTAAAGCCAATGCCTTAATGAAGTCGCTGGGTACCCTAAGACCACCGGTGACGATAAGACTTACGTCCTTGGCACCTTGTTTGTCAAGGTGTCGTCGGGCGCGTGCCAAGGCCGGAATGGTAGGCACACAGATGTGATTCCTTAATATTATGGGGGCAGCTCCGGTTCCGCCACCACGGCCATCCAGTATAATGTAATCGGCGCCAGCTTCCAGAGCGTAATCAATATCGTCCTCAATTTGACTGGCTGCCAGTTTAAATCCAACCGGTATGCCACCGGTGACGGATCTGACCTCATTGCTAAATGCTTTGAAATCATCGACGGTTTTCAGATCGCCACTAAATGTAGCCGGACTAATGGCAGCTTGACCAACCTGTAAACCTCGCACTGAGGCGATTTCTTGAGAAACTTTGTGACCAGGCAGATGCCCCCCCGTTCCCACTTTTGCACCCTGTCCTCCTTTGAAGTGAAACGCTTGTACTTTGGTTAACTTCTCCCACGCGAATCCGAAGCGAGCTGATGCCAGTTCGTATAAATATCGACTGTTGTTTTCTTGCTCGTCAGGGAGCATGCCGCCTTCGCCGGAACAAATACCGGTGCCTGAAAGCTCTGCTCCTTTGGCCAGGGCAATTTTCGCCTCCCTGCTAAGGGCGCCAAATGACATGTCCGACACAAAAATGGGGATATCCAGTTTAAGAGGCTTCTCAGCAGCCGGCCCAATGACCACTTTGGTGCTGACGTGGTCCTCATCTAATAGAGGTTTTGTGGCCATTTGAGCAGGTAGGAACTGGATGTTTTCCCATTTGGGAAGTGTATTGCGGTCCACACCCATAGCAGCAGTAGCACCATGATGTCCGTACTGGGTCAAGCCATGCTGCGCCAGATGCTTAATGTAAAGGGTATAGGGTTCCGTGCTTTCAGGGTGTGTGTCCAGATAATTACCCAAGTATTCGTCAGGTTTGAACCGAGAGGGGATGATCTTCTCGAATTCCAGAACATCATCTTCGTCAATATAGACTTTGTCCTGGTCGATGGCTGCCGTAAATTTATGAAGTATTTCATCGGGTGCGTATTCACTAACTCCCGTATCAATGCGGTAGTCCCAGTTATGCAGACCGCAAATTAAGTTATCCCCGTCAATGTAGCCGTCGGAGAGCAATGCGCCTCTGTGTAAACATCTTCCGTATAGGACGCTTACCTGCTCCCCGTATTTAATTACCACCAGATCGGTGTTAACGACTTTAGCATGTTGGGGTTCTTTTTCAGTTAATTTTGAAAATACTGCGACTTCAGCAGGACTTTTGAAGTCCTTGAAGGTTTTATCTTGGTTCATGGTTGATCAATTGGTTTGGATAAATAAGATAGTTCTATTTGTTTAAAAAAATAATATGGCACCTCCATATTCCCTGAGTATCTACCAGTTTAGCATTTGGTTTACTATTTTTAAAGAATGAGTTTTTTGCAACCCGCTTTTCTTTACGGATTATTGGCCTTGGCTATACCGTTGATTATTCACCTGTTCAATTTCAGAAGAACCAAAAAGGTGTATTTCTCCAACAGTCAGTTCTTACAACAAGTCAAGGAGTCGAAAAGTGCCAAGCAAAGACTTAAACACCTATTAGTACTGGCCTCAAGGTTGTTATTCATAACATTTTTAGTTTTGGCTTTCGCTCAACCCTTTATACCCAGCGATGATATTGAGGAACAAAGTGACCAGGTATACATCTATTTAGATAATTCATTGAGCATGGGTAACGAGGTGGCCAGCAATCTTACCGCCTTGAATTTAGGCATACAAAGTGTAGAGAAGATCCTGGATCTTTACCCGCGGGAAGCCCGATTCAAACTGCTGACCAATGACTTCAGCTCTCCTTTGAGAGTATTTCGCAGTAAAGAAGAGATCCGTGACCTGGTAACGGAGATCAAATTGAACGGGGTACAACGGAACTTTAAGGACATCTGGCAACGATTAACTTCGGAGGCTTCTTCCCAATCGGCTGACTGGTATTTTATATCTGATTTCCAAAAAACGACTTTCAGCGATATTCAAAGCTTCACCGCGGATAGTACTCAAAGATACTTTATGGTGCCACTAGCTTTTACCAGTACGGCAAACGTCTTTATAGATTCCGTATACTTGAAAAACCCCTTTTTGATCGCAAATGATCAAAACAATATTGAGATCGTGATGCAAAATACCGGTAGTGAGCAGGTGCGTGACCTGGTAATTTCACTGTCGCTGGACGACCGTCAAATTGCCAATGCCGGCATCAACATACCGGCCAAGGGCTCGGCCACCACGAACATCAGTTTGAATTTCCCCTTGGAGGGCATTAATCCGGCGAAGTTGAGCTTTGAAGAGTTCCCGGTGGCATTTGATAACGATTTTTATTTTAACCTTAATCTCTCACAAAAGGTGTCCATTTTGGAGATACGGGAAGAGACAGAGAATTCTGTTATATCCAAGGTCTATGCTAACGACTTGCTGTTTGGTTTCCAGAGCTACCTGGTAGACAACTTAGACTACAGCAACATTAACCAGGCCAATTTGGTGATCCTTAACGCGCTGGAGCAAATGCCATCTTCCTTGGTAGGAGTGCTGCAGGATTTTGTAAGTGATGGAGGACGTATAGTGATCATACCTCACCAACAACCGGATTTAGTTAGTATTCAGCAATTGGCCACCTGGTCCGATACACAAGCTTATACCGATACCGCATGGATTGCCCTGGAGTCCCCCAGATTTAACCACCCATTTTTCAGCAATATATTCGAAGAGCAAATCAATCAGGCCATCACCATGCCCAGGGTCAAAAATGTTATCAAATGGAGTGCTTCGCGGGGAGAGAACCTGCTCATTTCCAAAGCGGGTATTCCATATTTATCATCAGATTATCGCGGGCGTATCTATTTGCTAGGGACCCCCTTGGACGACAATTACTCCAATCTGGCCCAGCATGCGGTTTTTGTGCCTGTAATGTATAAACTGGCCGCTCTTAGTAAGGCATTTGACCGCAGCCTGTACTACACCACCGATCAGCAAGTAATTAAGGTAACTTTAGATTCCCTGAACGGAAACGAGTTGTTCAATTTAGATAACGGTACTGAAAAGATAATACCTAATCAAAGAGTGCAAGGGCAGGATCTGTTCCTGGAAGTACCTTCTGACATCATCCAGCCTGGTTTTTATCAGCTAAAAAGCGATGAACAAGTGGTTGGTTTACTGCCCTATAATAACAATAGAGAAGAATCCATTCTTGATCAATATCAGTATGAGGAGTTGCAACAGTTACTAGGCGCCGATAACGTAAAGATTATGGATGAAGACCAGTTCACTGATTATACTACCCAAGTAGTTGAAGCTCGTAGTGGCACACCGCTGTGGAAGTATGCGCTGATTTTGGCTTTGGTCTTTCTGCTAACGGAAGTTTTATTAATCAGATTTCTAAAATAAAGCAACGAATTTACTAATTTGCGCTGCGACTATGGAAATCCTCATCAAATCGGTTGAAATAGTAGACAAGCCCACCGCTCTTCATAATAAAAGACGTAACGTATTAATAAAAAATGGAGTAATCCATGAAGTTTCCGCGGGAAACCGGAAGCTTAAAGCTCCTAAGATCATTGATGGAAGTAAGCTAAAGCTTTCACTGGGTTGGTTCGACATGCGGGCGCATTTTTGTGATCCGGGGTTCGAATCCAGGGAGGACGTTCATTCCGGGAGAATGGCTGCCACTGCCGGTGGGTTTACGGATGTGCTGCTACAACCCAACACCAATCCGGTGGTGGAAACCAAAAATGAGGTCAGCTATTTACATTCCGGGAACCACAGGAACCTCACCCAGATCCATGTAACTGGATCCGTAACATCCGGCAACCAGGGTAAAGAGCTTACAGAAATGCTGGACCTCCATCAGGCTGGGGCCTTGGCCTTCAGTGATGGGTATGAGCCTTTATGGCATACGGATGTTTTTGGGAAAGCACTGCAGTATTTAGAAAAACAGCAAGGATTGTTAATCAATCGCCCGGATGATCGCATGTTGTCGGCCCATGGTCAGATGAATGAGGGGGTAAACAGCACCATGCTGGGCATGCCGGGAATCCCCAAGCTCTCGGAGGAATTGATGGTTGCCCGGGACTTGGCAATGCTGGAATATAACGGAGGCAGGCTGCACTTTGCTAATATTTCGTCGGAGGTATCCCTGAATCTCATTAGGGCAGCAAAGAGAAAGGGTTTGTCAGTAAGTTGTGACGTAGCGGTTTATCAACTACTCTATCACGATGGACTTTTAAACAATTACGACACCAACTACAAGGTAAACCCGCCACTACGTGACCCTAAAACCAATCGTTTCTTAAAGAAGGCGTTGGCCGAAGGGTTAATTGATGTAATGGTCTCCGATCATCATCCTCAGGACGAAGAAGGCAAGAAGCTGGAATTTGATCTAGCCTCCTTTGGGATGATCAGCTTGCAGGAAATGCCCTCCATGATCGCTACCCTAGCCGAAGAAGTTGATCTGGGAATATTGCTGGAACGCATTACCTACGCACCTCGAAAGTTGCTGGGGCTACCCATTCCAAAAATAGCCAAAGGAGAGCCGGCGGTGCTCACTTTGTTTGATCCGCAACAAGAATGGACCCTGGATGACAGCACCAATGCGTCGAAGTCCCGTAACAGTCCCAATTTTGGCCGGGAATTAAAAGGAAAAGCGGTAGCAGTATTTAATAACGGCAAAGTTCATTTGGACAAGTCCTTATCATTAAAATAGCCCAAACTTGAACCGGCATCTAAGAAACCCTCTTTTAAAGGTACCCCTGCGATATGGAGTAATCGGCGGGGCCATAGGGGCTTTGCTTTTTATTATCCTGTACTATATGGGAGAGAATCCCTTGGTATTCGGACGTCCCTGGGACTTCGGGTTTTTATTGATCCCCATCATGATCTTTTTCGGGATGAAGGATTTTAAAGTAAATCACAACCGGGGGGAGCTGAGATTTTGGCAGGGAATGACCGCAGGATTCCTGGTTTATACCACCATCGCCATAATTTCTGCACTGTTTATTTTTGTCTTTTTGAGTTGGTGGGATGCATCCGTATTGGAGGGCTATATCCTGGATAGGTTGCAATTACTACAAGAGAGTCAAGAACAATTTACTCAGGCCTTGGGAGAAGATCTTTACCACCAACAGATTTCCAAAACCAAGCAAACTACTGCCTCGGTACTGGCTTGGGACGATTTTTGGAAAAAACTATCTATTGGCCTATTTTTAACCATCATTATTGCCGTGGTCCTAAGAAATTAAGCAAGGAACAACTATATAACTAACATGGAAAATCAAAACACTAACGAACCTATTGATGTCACCAGGCAGAGTACTCAAGATGAATCTCCCGTGCGCCCGGCGGTGAGATCTGGAGTGATGCTAGCCGGTATCTCTATTTTATTATTGCTGGTAATTTATCTAATCAATGGAGCTTTATTCGCAAATATGTGGGTAGGCTTGACGATCATGTTGTTTTCACTGGTACTGGTGGTGGTATTCGGCATAAACTATCGTAAGCAAATCGGAGGTTTTATTTCCTTTAAAAATGCATATGTTTTCTCTTTGGTTTTATTGATAGTTGCCGGTTTTATCAGCCAGATCTTCAATTACATACTATTTAACTTCATAGACCCGGATTTAGTAAATATTGTAACCGATGCTGCAGTGGAGAATACAGAATCCCTGATGGAACGCTTCAATGCGCCGCAGTCGGATATTGATGAAGCATTGGAGCGCACCGAGAAGCAAATGGCCAACCAATATACCATTGGAGGAATCGCCAAAGGGTTTGGAATTGGCATATTGATCTATTTGTTTATCTCCCTAATAACCGGCGCTATCATCAAAAAGAAAAATCCGGAAGAAAGTATCTAAATGAGTAATGATCTTGATATCTCCATCGTAATTCCTGTACTTAACGAGGAGGAATCACTAAATGAACTTTATGAATGGATAAGCCGTGTCATGGAAAGTCACGGCTTTCATTATGAGATCATATTCATAGACGATGGCAGTACTGACAATAGCTGGCAGAAGATCACGGATTTGGGCCGGCAGCCTGAGGTCAAGGCGTTGAAATTTTCCAAAAACTTTGGCAAGTCAGCTGCTTTAAACGCAGGCTTTCATCATTGTACAGGCAAAGTGATTGTTACCATGGACAGTGACCTGCAGGATGACCCCGAGGAGATACCGGACATGTATCGCATGGTCACCGATGAGGGCTATCATCTGGTCTCAGGTTGGAAGAAGAAGCGTAAGGATCCTATCAGCAAAACCTTGCCGTCGAAATTTTTTAATGCAACTACTCGTAGATTCTCCGGAGTAAAGCTGCACGATTTTAATTGTGGCCTAAAGGTGTATCGGGCAGAAGTGGTGCGGCAAATTGAACTTTACGGGGAAATGCACCGGTATATTCCTATGATCGCCAAGTGGAGCGGATTCGATCGCATCGGTGAGAAAGTGGTTAATCATCATCCCAGAAAATACGGGACTACCAAGTTCGGTATGGAACGGTTTATCCGGGGGTTTCTGGACCTGCTGTCCATCACATTTGTCTCCAAGTTCAAAAAACGTCCCATGCATTTTTTTGGAACCTTGGGTACCTTATCTTTTCTGGGTGGCTTACTGATCACTATGTGGATCATTGGAGAAAAGCTCTATTACTTTTGGTATCTAGGTCAGGTGCCACCCCGTGATGTAGTAGAGCAACCCTTATTTTTCCTGGCGTTGGTAGCTTTGGTAATTGGGGTACAGTTGTTCCTAGCGGGATTCCTTAGTGAGATGATCACTCAGAACTCTACCAAGCAGGGGTATCTTTTGACGGATAAGATCGGATTTTAAACCGTTGATTTTCGACAAAAGTATATGGCTTCTCTAGGTAAGGCGTACCTTTCAATTATTTCTGGGTCCAGGCTTTCCACAAAATCATCTTCTTTTACTAAAAACCCACTGGACTCCAGCCGTTGCGGGTAATCCCGACCGTAAAGCCTCACATGATCTTCCTGACCGAAAACTTTGGATCGTTCGGCTGCCGAGGTGATGGTAGGGTCTTCATAGGTACTTTCCCCCAGCGGCGGAAAGAATGGCACCTGAATAATAGCCCAACCCCCTGGCTTTAGTACCCTATGGATTTCTTCCATAGCCAGACGGTCGTTTTCGACATGTTCCATAACGTGATTGCACATAGCACATTCAAAGGAATTATCCGGAAAAGGAATCTGATGAATGTCCATCTTAACCTTTGCCAAAGGGGATTCAATATCGGCTGTGATATAGTCCAGATTGTCCAATGACTCAAAACGGTCCATAAAACAATATTCCGGAGCGATGTGCAGCATTTTCTGAGGTGCACGAAAGAAATCCGTTTGTTGCTCCAAGTATATCCAGATTAACCGGTGACGTTCCAGAGCCAGACAATGAGGACACAAGGCGTTGTCCCTGCCTTTGCGCCCATAGGGCAGGAACTTGCGATACTTTTTGTGACAAACCGGGCATTCTACCCCAGTTCCCAAGTAAAAAATGGACAGGGCTTTGGCAAAAAAATGACCTACTAGTTGCAGCTGTTTACGGGGTACGTACCGTATCACTATGCTGATAATCTGCTTCATACAGCGTGAAAATTGCCCAAATATACCAATATAGGACAGCTTGTATAAGACGCCTTTGAAAAAAAAGAAAAATCTTAGAACTTTTTTGAGACCCTGATCATCAATGATTTAGAATGTGGTAACTTATGTACACCGAAACCCTCTTGGATATAGCCATGCGGCATTCAGAAGCGATTATCCTTAAGGCACGAGAAGGTGATAACCAAGCCTTTAACAAGTTGGTGGCCTTATGGTATAAAAGGATCTACAATTTGGCTCTAAAGTACTTTTCCGGGCATGATATGGCTATGGAAGCTACCCAGAGAACCTTTATTTCCGTGCATAAGGGCTTGCCCAAACTTCGTGACACCGAGCGATTCAGATCCTGGATCTACCGTATCGCAGTTAACGTCTGTCACGAAGAAGAAAGGAAAATGAAGCGACAGGCGATCTCCATTGATGGGGTACCGGAAAAAGACAAAGACACTATTCAATTAGCAAATTATGGTCCCGAAAAAAGCTTACAACAACAGGAATTATCCTCATTGCTGCTAGAGGCTCTAAAGGAGATAAACCAGGAACAACGGATGGTGGTGATTATGAAAGAATATGAAGGGATGAAATTCAGGGAGATTGCAGAGGTATTGGATATTTCCGAAAACACTGTCAAATCCCGAATGTATTACGGCCTATCGGCTTTGAGAAAGATTTTAGAAACTAGAAATATTACCAAGGAGGTTTATTATGAACTATAAAGTAGATGAGAGCACCTTAATGGCTTACCTATACAATGAGCTGGGTGCTGCGGAGCGGGAAGAAGTTGAACGCCAATTGCAGGAGGATCCTCAAGCACAGGCTCAACTGGAAGAGTTTGCTAAAGTAAGGACGTTGTTGGGTAAACTGGAAGATGAAGAGCCCGCAACTCCCTTGATCATGAATTCTCCTCAGGAAAAAACCATCATGCGCAGATTAGTGCCTTGGCTGGGGGTAGCGGCCTCCGTGTGCTTATTACTGCTGGCAGGCTACGCCACGGATTTCAGAGCCACCTCTCAAAACGGACAATTAACCTTGGGATTCGGGGAAGCTGAATCCAAAATCGAGGCCTTGGACCAGGAGCAAGTGATGCCCTTGATTGACCAGGCCCTGACCCGTCAAAGAGAGCAGTATAGCCAGCAATTGGCCGGATTGCAAACTGCATTGGAAACTCAAATAGCCGACACTAAGGCCACACCCACCGAGGTTAGATATACCCAACCTGCACCGGAATTGGATGAGCAAGCGCTGCAAGCCTTCCTGGTGGGGTATCAGCAACAGAACATGGAGCAGATGGCACAGCTACTGCAAACTAATAGTCAAATCCAACGAGAAGAATTACAAACGTTTTTAGCAGAGTATCATCAGTTCCTAGAAGAAAGAAGGTTGCAAGATCTGCAGCTGATAGAAGCGGGATTTCAAGCTATGCAGGATAATGTAAATCAGCAGAAATCCGAAACTGAAGAGATACTAGCTAACATTATTACATCAGTTAACAGTACAAATTATTAATACAATGAAATATTTAGCAAGCATACTTGCCGGTTTATTCCTGGCAGGAACCTCCTGGGCACAGGATATAGATGAGAGTAGAATGGAACGCGACATAAAGATAGCTGAGGATATTATAAGCGGGTTACTCACCCAGGGAGAAGGGCACTCCAAGAACTTTTTCGGGAAGTCCAATGTAAGCGGTAACTATGTAAGGGATTACGGAGTGATCTTCAATATCCCCACCAAAAAAGGTATGTGGCCATTGGGAATAAAAATAATGGATGACGATGGCAAAATCGTGATCACCGACCAGGCCCGGGGAACAACCTATGAGGTAGAGGATAAAGATTATTTGGCCTACGGAGGATCCGGGTACCACGATCTCATTGAAATGGGAGATGACTATCTGGAAACGGCCATGGAGACTTTTCTAGTAGACTATGCAGATCTTATTGGTCAGCTGAAGCCTACTGACAAGATCATGTTGAAAAGTGAGAACAAGCAAGGAGGAGTATTCGTGGTTGGGGGCGACCAAAGTTATGCCTTTAGTTGGAAGTATAAGGACCATGACGAGGATGAGGATGAAGATGAGGAGGAAGATGAAGATGAAGATGAAGATGAAGAGGGCTGTTGCGAAGATTATGATGGCGGGGACTATGTGTTGTCGGCGGAAGTGACTAAAGGTGACCTTAGCTCCTTTAAAAGCGGGAAAATCAATCGCGATCAGTTGGTGGAGCGTATTCAGTTTGAGAAGACAGAATCTACTACCAAGTCGGAGCCCGAACTAGAGCTGCTTTCCACGATTTTCCGAAGACTCTATAAGTCCGACCTAAGCGATACTTACTTCGCTAGTAGAGACCCTGATTATGATCGTATTGTAAAATTTGGGGTGATCTATAAATGGCGGGTGTACTCCTCCAATGTAGATGGCAACAAACACAACATGCCCACGGTGGACCTGTATGACTTAACTTCTGATGAGCGAAACCGCAAAGTGGAAGAGTTGTATCCCAAATTCAAAGAACAATTCCGCCAGAATTTAGTGGAGTATGGACGCACTTTAAAAGGACTGGAACCGGATGATATCCTGATGTTCAAGATCAAAATGACAGAATGTGAAGGCTGCACTATTCCAAAAAATGTGGACTTCTCAGTAAAACGATCCGTACTTGATGATTACGAGAAACAAAAGATTGATCTGAAAACTGCCTCCAGCAAGGTTTCAGTCAACGAGAAAATGACGGACTAGAAATATTATATTGTGTTGGATGACGGCCGGCTCCAGAAATGGACCGGCCGTTTTATTTAGCTTGACCTGGCAATTATCAGTTTTGTGCTTAAATTTGAGCATGCCCCTTTCTACAGTTTTCATCAAATTGTCATTGTGCGTATTTTTGGCAGGGGCTACCTTGACCTCCTATGCCCAGGATAGCCCTCCCAGCAGCACCTCCAATACCGGAATTGGCAAAAAATCCAAATCGTCCCAGGGCAAGCAGCGAAAAAAGAAGATGCGCTATATTCTCAAAAAGGACACCCAGAAGACGCTATACGGCAACCCTTGTGTGGTAGAAATCACTCAAGAGAAGGGGTTCGAATATTTAGTACAACTCAAGGGGCAACCGGGTTATGAAAGTGAAATGCAACGGGCGTTCCATAATTTCGGGGTTAACTTTGCCTTGCTCTTTCGGAACGGTCCTTTCTGGAAATCGGGAATACGAAAGAAAATAGAAGCATGCCGTAAAAAGAGCGGTGACTACGTGGGTCCTTAAATTCCGGTATAGTTGAAGGGGCTGATAGCCTTCAATTCTTCCTTTACCTGATCTTTAATATCCAATTGATCGATAAACTTCCATATATGCTCCTTGGTGAGCTCATGGTGGCGGCGTGTCAGATCTTTGAGGGCCTCATAAGGTTTTGGATAACCTTCTCTTCTTAACACCGTCTGAATAGCCTCACCAACCACCGCCCAATTCTGGTCCAAGTCACCAAGCACCACCTGCTTGTTCAGTTGCAGCTTATCACACCCCTTTTTTAGGGATTGTATTGCCAGCAAGGTATGACCTAAGGGGACACCCAAGTTTCGCAATACTGTGGAGTCGGTAAGGTCCCTTTGCAAACGACTTACGGGTAGCTTCCCCGACAGATGTTCACATAGAGTATTGGCCAACCCCAAATTGCCTTCAGCATTTTCAAAGTCGATCGGATTTATTTTGTGAGGCATGGTGGAGGAGCCCACCTCACCCTTAATGATCTTTTGGTTGAAATAACTTATAGATATATAGTGCCAGATATCTCTGGAAAAGTCAATTAGTATGGTATTCAAACGCTTTATGTTGTCCAGATAGGCTGCCAGATAGTCGTAATGATCGATTTGTGTGGTGGGGCTGGATCGTTGCAGACCCAAGCTCTTCAGCCAGCGTTTCGCGAAAGCTTCCCATTTTATTTTGGGAAAGGCTACTTGATGTGCGTTGAAGTTGCCGGTGGCTCCTCCAAATTTCGCAGTGAAAGGGATGCTGTTGAGATCGGCCAACTGTTTTTCAAGTCTTACCACGAATACCTGTATTTCTTTGCCAAGCTTAGTGGGGGAGGCAGGCTGGCCATGAGTACGCGCCAGCATTGGAACGTTTTTCCATTGCTGAGCCCGTTTCTTTAAGCTGCTGATCATTTGTTTGTAGGCCGGCGTTATTACCTGGTTATGTGCCTCCTTTAGCGAAAGCGGAATAGCCGTATTGTTTACGTCCTGAGAGGTCAGCCCGAAATGAATATATTCCTGGTACTTGCTCAAGCCTCTAGTCTGGAATTGTTCTTTTAAAAAATACTCTACAGCCTTTACATCGTGGTTGGTGCTGCGTTCTAATGATTTAATGCGTCGAGCGTCTTTCAGATCAAAATTATTAAGGATCTCCCCTAACTGGATATGCGCTCGTTTAGGAATTTTTTTTAAAGCAGGAATTGGTAAGCTGCACAAAGCTTGGAAATATCCAAGTTCAATAGCTACCCTGTATTTAATTAGTGCATACTCCGAGAAGTAATCAGAGAGCACTGAGACTTTTGGTCGGTATCGACCGTCGAGGGGTCCTAGGGCGGTCAATTCATTTAGCTTCATGCCTTGCGTTGAAATGGAAAGATCAAAATTATAAAAATAAATACATTAACTCCCCTTAAAACATTATTTAGCCAGATAAACTTCTATTGAAAAAGGCAGATTTTGTTAGTTTTGTACACTTAAAATAAGGCTTGAGTAAGCGGCCTAGGGTTTAGCTATGAATGATCATTATTACAATTTACAGGTTAAGGATATCGTACAGGAAACAGCGGATGCCATAACCATCGTGTTCTATCAACCGGTTCCAGCCATGGAGTATCGATCCGGGCAGTTTTTGACATTAATTGCGGACATCAATGGCAAAGAAGTACGTCGTTCCTACAGCTTCTGTACCGCGCCGGGAATTGATGAAGACCTGGCGGTGACGGTAAAACGAGTGGAAGGCGGATTAATGTCCAATTTTCTGCCAGATCATGTAAAAATAAATGACCAACTACGGGTGATGGAGCCCATGGGTCACTTCACCACGGAGCTAAATGCCGAGAATAAGAGACATGTAATCATGTTTGCCGGTGGCAGCGGCATTACTCCTTTTATGTCTCACATCAAATCATTGTTAACAAAAGAACCGCAAAGTATCATTTCCTTGATCTATGCCAACAGAAATATAGACTCAATCATATTCAAAGATGAACTGGAGGGTATTCAAACAGAAAATCAAGGTAGATTTCATGTGATCCACATCCTGGATGAGGCACCTCTGAACTGGCAGGGACGTTCCGGTTTACTAAATCCGGATATGTTAAAAGAAATATTGGAAAGGATACCGGATTGGGGACCTGAAAATACAAGATACTTAATGTGCGGCCCGGAAGGCATGATGCGTAATATCAATACCTGCCTCACCGATTACGGGGTGTCCAGTGGCGACATATACAAAGAGAGTTTTGTAGCCCCCACCATTGACAAGGAAGAAGCCCCTGTTGATGATACTATCAAAGCCCGCGAAATTTCGGTAATCTATGACGGGGAGGAGCACAATTTCACCGTCGAACCCGGTACCACCATCCTGGAAACAGCCCTGGACCTGGATATTGATTTGCCCTATTCCTGCCAAAGCGGACTATGCACCGCCTGCCGAGGGAAACTGTTGTCGGGCCAGGTAAAATTGGATGAGGAGGAAGGCTTGTCAGATTCTGAAAGGGAGGAGGGTTATATTTTGACCTGTGTGGGACATCCTATAACTGATAATGTAAAGATCGAGATAGGGTAGGGGTGACAATTGGTAATTCACAATTCAAGTTGGTAGTTGGCAATTCACCATTTTATTGGAGTGGAGTATCTGCCACATCAGGTTATTTTTAATTGTTCCAGCGTATAGGGCGTCTTGTCCAAGATCACCTTCACCAAATGATAAAACCCCATCAAATGACGATGGCAGGTCATTTTGGTAGTGTTTGAGGACAGTTTAAGCTCCATGGTCATTCTATGGTACTTTATTTTCCTAATATCTCTCCAGATGATTTGCTTTTTTCGCCCCAACATATTGAATTCTGATGATTGAGTCTTCTGTCAATAGCACTTTGGCTACCCAGGTTTCCAGTACTAATACCATGCCCAAGCCTGCGGACAGCACGAATGACAAGAATAGAGGGATAAGATCCTCTTCATTAAAATTCACCAATCCATAAATAACCACTGCTATTCCAATGCCTAAACAGATCAGTCCGATGATGCCATACAATTTAGGCAATTGCAGTACCTGCTGACCGGATTTGGTGCTTATTGGCGTTCGGCGGGAGCCTTTTCAAAAAGCCACCAAAGGGCTGCCATAATTAAACCGAATGCCACCCACCCCAAGACGTCTATCAGTAATTGCTTCATTCTCCAACTATTCAATTTTGAACTCGCCTAAATTATAATATACCGCTGCTTTTGGCAAGAGTGGGCCTTTCGGGATTCATTAAGTTGGACTATTAAACCCTTTGCTGCTGCGGCAACTAGCTGAACCAGTTATCCTCAGTCTTCAGAATAAGGATCTAAAAATTTGGCTTTTAAATAGCCAACTTATGGTACAATTATCAACTTTCGCCGGTCGGTAATATTATCTCCATCTTTAACCATGAGTAAATAAACTCCACTATTGATCCCGCCAAGATCCAGTATGAGATTCTTTCGCAATGAATTGAATTCAAGAACGGGCTTTCCATTTATATCCACGATTAGGTAATGCTGGGGCTCTCCATCACCAGTCTCTGGGGACAAATGACTAATATAGAGTTTGTCTGAGGCAGGGATAGGAAAGATATTTACCGTTTGACATGTCATGCAATCATTGGGAATAACTTGCACATGTTTTGAGATTTTATTGCTCTCACCACAGGTATTGCTTTTCCATACTCGAATATATCCGCTTTCAGCAGCAGCACCAACCCAGGTTTGAATACTACTACTGCCTTCTTTTCCCATAGGAAAAAAGCCCGCAGGAGTCTCCCACATATAAGTTTCGTTTTCTTTAGCTTGATCCGAGAGGTTAAACCAAACCAGATTCCCTATAGATACTTCAGCAGGACCAGCTATATCTCCTGTAATATCATGGGGCGCACCTTGGGTTCTGTTTACAACGGAAGTCATGGTACCATCAAGATTCGCCTTCATCAAACTTACTTGCTCATTAGAGAATACCGACATGCAATTGGGTAGGGTGTAAGCCATAAAATTGATCATGCTTATGGTAGGGTTGCTGCTAACATTGCACGCGGTACAGTTGCTCACAAATTGACAAGTAATGGGATCGACGCATTCCCTATTTCTGACGTAATCAATATTAGTGCCCACACTAAATTCAAAAGTATGAGGTAATCCCAGGCAATGTCCCATTTCATGGCTCACCACCTGGCTGGCGGCAATTTCATATGAGGTTGAGCCTCCCGGACAATGATTAACGGTGCGGGTACCTCCCACGAACATTACCTTCTTATTATTTGACGGAACAAATCCACCTCCTTCAATCGGAAGATCTGCGGGTAACAGATAGATGTCAATGGCGTCGGAATGTTGCAGTGCCTGGGGATCTTCAAAGATCCCCGTTAGTTGAATTTCCAATACATCGGGATCGGCATTAGCATCAGCGTACTGGTTGGAATACCAATCTCTGGTACCACTGAGCTCAAAATAAATTCCATATTGATTAAAAGATGAATTTAGATTGTGTATGATCTCCTTATCGATGGATGACGTATATCCGTTCCACCCATTTTCAGTGCTAATCACTTTATGGAGATAAACATTGATCCAGTAAAGTTTGCAGGATTGTGGGATCTCCTGGTTCTTAAATAATTCTGCACTTTGCTTGTTAATTGAAGGATCGGATAGACAAAAGCCTTGCCCCATAACCAACGTAGATGTGGCTATCACAACTATAATAATCCATAGTTTTTGCAGAAATTTCATTTTATCTTAACTACATCATAGGGGTAGACTTATTCGATAAATAGGTCTTTACCAAAGTAAAGATTAGTGTTTGTACGTATTTATGTCAATCACAAACCGTGGCTTCCCAAGTGATTTTAATCATGGAATTAATCAGCAAAGAAATGAAACAGGCCCAGTAAATGATGCAAAACTAGGCGTGGGGTCAGCTATCATTAGGGTGGGGGTATCGTATCCCAGGGTTGGAAAACATTGAGCAAATGGCAACTGGCATTACTAACCAACTATAAAAGAACAACTATGAAATACTTAGCAGTGATCAAAGTGTTTTTGATAACCAGCATGCTGTCTCTGTTAATCGCTTGCGATAGCAGCGAGTGGCTCGAGGTGCCAGGTGATGCCGGTGCCGGATGTAACGAAACAGCTATAGAATCTACCAGTGGACGGGGTAACCCCACGGCCACAGCTTACTGTGCAGGGATTTCTAAGGAACCCACTGGAAAGTCTCGCTGCGAAAATGGCCGATTACAAATCCAGTGCAAATAGCTGTGAGACCGGTTAGCTTACCAATGAGACCTCAGCTCTGGGGGTACTATTGATGAATAATTATTTAAATGTGATGATGGTGGGATCCCCCCACCCCGGTATTAAGTTAGTGCCTAACTGTATCAAAAATTGAGATCAGGAGAAAAATTACAGTACCACTTAGCAGATACGGATCAATAACTCAGCTGCCCCTGGTATTACTAGGCCAAGGACAACCAACCAGTGTCTTTTGAAACGGCCACACTTGCTGCAAAAGCCCAATACTTGAGCCGTACCAATCCGCACGGTCATTATTTAGCAATCCGTTTCGCCTCCCTTCCGCCATATTTCAATGGTCTTGGCTATGAATTGCTCAAGATTCGATTGTTGTAGATCAATACTTTTCTTTATGCGTATACATCCTTTTCCAATGTTAAATTCCTTTAGCCAATTTCGAGAATCCTCCACCTTGTCCACATTGCCCACATAAAGGCTAACATAAGCCTGTTGCGCATTTAGACTAAAGACTGTTTTATCGGCATATTCGTAGGATAACATCTTGTATTGGATGCCTTCGGTTAATTCGGGGCCTTGGTTCTTAATCATTTCCCGAACTTCCATCAGTTTGTCTTTTCTCCAATCGTTTTCAAGTTTTTCAAGATATTCGCTTGGTGATTTTACATCATACTGCATATCAGTTTATTTATTAGAATTCAAAATTCTCGGCACTAAACCAGATCGGTGGTTAAGGAGGACTAAGCAATGGATCAAAACCATTATTAGTAGCAGGATTTTGTTTTTCCGTTATTTATACCTGTACACCTCATGATGACCAAAATTAAGTAACTCGATAGTAGAATCAAATTTAGCGCCAAGTCGTACTGCTAATTTTTTGGATGACTTGTTAGAGGGGTCGATATAACTAACCAATGAACTTAATTTCAAGGTATCAAGGGCAAAATTTTTAACAGCAAAACCAGCTTCCATACCAAACCCTTTCCCTTGAGCTTCGGGCAATAACCAATATCCTAATTCAGGTTCAGGCCAAGGATGAGAATTCCAAAGCCCAACAGTGCCTATTAAAGTTCTAGAATCTTTTTCATCAACTGCAAGGTATGAATACCCATTCAGTTTATGGTGTCCTACATAGGTAGCCATTAATCTCCAAGACTCTTCTGGGGTTTTTATTCCTCCCACATAGCGAGCATTTTCTTCAATAGAATAGAATTTAGCAAGTATTTGATAATCAGAATTTTTCCATTGTCTAAAAATCAATCTTTCCGTTTCTAAACCTATCATATTTATTCTTGATAACTGTTGTTTGGAGATATTGTCAACTTATTTTTTATGTGATGAATTATGGCCAGTGCTAGCAACTGGATTTGAGATTCCATCTGAATATTCCTTTCTCTGTTATATCAGCTCCAAGACCTTTGTAAAATTCAATAGCTTTGGTATTATCGTTTTCCACTTCCCAACGCATTAAAGGGATGTTTTGTTCTTTGCAAATATCTCGTGCATGCCAAATTAAATGTAACCCCACCTTCTGCCCTCTACATTTCTCCAAAACAAACAAGTCGTCCAGATTCATATATTCACAACCATTCCATATCGAATAATTCCATGTGTATGAAAGGTAGCCAGCAATCTGACCATTCAATTCAGCGATCAATGCTCCGAATTTTGGTTTTTTGGTAAACCCAGAGTTCAGCATTTCTTGCTTAGTTGTAACAACATATTTTTCTTGATTATGAAACTTAGCGATTCCTTTTATTAGATCGTACAAGGTGTCAATATCATCTCTTGTGGCTCTTCTAGTTTCTACCATAGTATGCGCTCAGCTAGTGTTGCTAACGGTCTCCACCATTAAAAATAGCAAATAAGTAAGAAGTCCTAGCAATAAGCTTGATTGTCCATCCCATCAGTTATCCTTAGTCTTAGACTAAGGACCCAAATAAAATCAGTGTCTTTTGAAACGACCTCGCTTAGTACCGAATCTATTATACCTTGATTAGTGCAGAAGAGGACGGTTGCTTAAAATAGGAAAAAATCTGAGGCGTGGAATTATGGTCATTGTTAAGAGACGCTCATTTCCAGCCCGAATACATTACTTGTAAAAGCAACCATGATCCAAGAGTAGGAATCAATATCAGCAAACCTAACCCTAGATAAATGATCAGAGTCCTTTTAGAAATTCGGGTTTTTCTTAACCCGTCCACAACTGCATTTATAAGTGTAATAATTAATGCTAATATGGCAATCGGTCCACCAATGAAAAACATTGGCATAAGAAAAAATTCTGCTTGCGCCCTACCACCACCTTTCAATGATCGATATTCAATCGCATCTGAAAGTGCATAAATGAGTAGGGGAATTTCAATAATTAATCCACCAATTAGAACTATCACGGTTATGGTCTTTAAAATCTTTTCCTTTCTTTTCATTTTTAGTCTCAGACTAAGATTAAAAAAACTCAAACTTCTCACTCGGTACCAGACTTTTAGCGCCGCTATAATCCTCCATCGGTATTGTTCATGGACGAAGCCAACTGTTACGGGATTACTATGAATATACTCCAATTTTTGATTTGTTAACCAATTGGAAGTTAATCCTTCCCCAAATCAACTGTAAAGCAACATGCCCCCACTCATGGCTACCATCAAAAGGTCTTCCACCAAGGTCACCGTTGACATAGGAAGATTGAACACTGTACCTAAGCAGGCACAGCGGATTTGTTTCTTTGAATAAAGGCTCTTTATCACTCCCGCAGTACTTATTGACATTAAAATTAGGGTAAACCACAGAAAGGCTGGAATTACCAAAGGGCTTAAAAAATAGATCCCCAATATTAATTCCAGAAAGGGATATAGAGACCCATAAGTGGGAAATTTTTTGGCGATGATATCATAGCCGCCATAGGCTGCAGCAAATCCTTTTAAATCCAGGAATTTAAAAAATGAGAAGATCAAGAAGAACCCTCCCATAAAATGTTTTAGGGCAAGGGGTATATCAATGTTAATCAAGCCCCACTGTTCCAAGGTCACTGCCAGGGTTAAAAACGAAAAAATCAGGATCAAAGGTCTATAACTGTAGGCGCTTTGGGCTTCTTCATGATCAGGTGGATTTCCACTTAGCTTATAATCTCCAGCGACCGACAGAGCTTGATTCAGCTGTTGTAGTGGGGTGCCGGAAGGCATTTCCAGGGTTACCTGGGCAGGATCTTGTGAGATCTCCACAACCTTGAGCTTAGGAATTTCCGTAAGGACCTGCTCAATAGCTTTTACACAGCCAGAGCAGCTGATCCCTTCTATAGCATAGGTACGATGTAATTGGGCTTCCACATTTAAAATGTACGGCAAATGAGGGCGGCGTGGTTTGTATTATTTTAGGTAAGTGTTATGATATTTTAAACGCTATCGATACCCTGCCGTGGGAGGTTTAATTTTTTGAATTGATTAGGTGATAGACCCGTAATCCTTTTGAACTGATTACTTAGGTATTGCACGCTGCTATATCCGGTACGTTGCGCAATTTCTGTTAAATTAAGTTCGCCGTACTTCAGCAGTTCCTTTACTTTTTCGATGCGTTGATGGATCAGATACTTCTCAATGGTGATCCCTTCCACTGAAGAGAACAACTGACTTAAACTGGTGTAATCTTGTGCCAGTTGCTTGGAAAGAAACGAACTAAAGGTCCAATGAGAGTGTGTGCGATACTTTTCAGGTTGGTGCACATACTTAATAATGGTGTTTTTGATGCGCTCCACAGTTTTGGCATTTTTATCTCCCAATATCTCAAAACCATCTTGTTGTAGTTTCTTATCTAATTTAGCTAGCTGCTCCTTGGAAAGGGTAGTATCCAGATGAACCTCACCTAAGCTTACCTGTTGAAAAGCGATATCCAGATCCACCAGTATTTCTTTTACTACTTTAATACAACGCTGGCAAACCATGTTTTTTACAAATACTACGGGCTGGTTTCCCATTATATTGGCTTTAGGGTTAATAGCTCACTTTTCAAAGAATCCGACGCTGCATCGGTCCACACCCAAATTACTTTATAACCATGTGCAGTCATTTGAGGGAAACCGCTCTCCCGACCTTTAGAGACCAAGTTCAAGCCTAAAGAAAATACTTTTTTACCTTTGGTACTCAGACGAGTAGCCATTAGTCGAGCCCCTTCATCTGTTCCTTCCAACCAAGTAACCAACGAGCTGTTATCCGGTAAAAGCACTACATCCACCCTTCCCAACGGACTCCCGTTGTCTATCCGAAGTGGCTCTGAAAAGTGCTGTCCTCCATCGTTACTGGCGGACCACTTTACTTGAGGCTGTCCATTAGCTGCGGTAAACCATGCAAGCACTACTTTCTTCCGGGAGGCTACCACTCGGGGGCCGTTGACCGGGCAGCCATTAATCTCCCAATTGTCCTGGGGTAATGTCAGGGGTATCCACTGGTGATCCTCATATCGGAAACCGGAGATGTCCCTGATCTCCTGGTGGCTGCGATCCCGGTAAACCACCAATGGTCCCGCATCGGTCATGGTAACATCTGTTTGACAGCAATCGCATACTCTTGAATCCAGCTCTTGTTCATCTTCCAGGATGCCCTCATGGTTCAGCAGTGCGGTACGCAAGGTCATGGCTCCGGATTGTCCGGTTAGCGTATCCATGTCTTTAGTATATCGACCGTCCAGCCATACCAATTGGATGCCCTTGGAAGGGAGGTATTGCATGGATACAAAACCATGTTCGGCATTAATTCCATCTTTATTCAGGATAAAAGGTTGTTGCCAGGACTTTCCGCCATTTTGGGAAAGCACTAAATGTATGTCGTAGTCATAGCTGCCGGGAGCACTTTCCTTTAAAAAGCTGCTCAAAAGTTGGGTATTTGATCCTGAGGAAATGACCGGGTAATCGGCCCAGTTTACAAACCAATTTTCCCCTTCGATGATCGTTTTAGGAGTCGACCAGCGGTTGTCCTCCAGTCTGCTGAATCGAAGCGCTGTGCGGATGCTGTCCAGCGGTTCTTGCCAGCTCAGATACACATGGTCGGAAGGGCCTTTGGATAAATAGGGGGTGACACTACCGGGATTGGCAGGTACGGATACTATTTTAGGAATGATTGGTTGGAAGCGATTACAGCTAAAACAGGTTGCTGCTAATAAAATCAGCCAAATTTTGGGCTTCACGTTAGGGGTTGTTGGTTCGCAATTTATCCAGAATTTCAGGGGCATCCCATTCCATAGCCCCTACCTGATTCAGGGTGATTTTGCCTTGGGGGTCTATGACCAAAGTAGTTGGTAACGAGTATATGCCTAACTCGGCGAAAGAATCCGTGATTCTAACGAAGGTCAGATCGAAATCCTGCGTACTTTGAAATCTCTTTATTTTGTCGATGCTCTCATCGGAGGCCAGTAGAAAAATGAAGTTCTCGTCAACCAGTTGTTCCTGTGCCCTTTGGATGCTGGGCATTTCCAATATGCAGGGTTTGCACCAGGTTGCCCAGAAATTTAGAAATACGGTTTTACCCCGGTAATCGTTGAGGCTTATGGAGTTATTCTGTAGGTCAACCAGTTGGATTTTATCCACCAGATTGGCACTGGTTGATTCCAGGGGAACTACTTCATCAGTGGCTTCTGCAGCTGCTGGAGGGCTCTTCTTACCGGAGCAGGCTAGCAGTGTGGTCAGGGAGAGGATAATTAAAATGCGCATAGGTAAAGGTAATTAATTAGTGAGATTTGATGATTGAATTAGGGCGATATTTGATGCCTACTCTAAATTACGTACATGCGCATATACAAATATAAATGTGTAAATAGCTGATTGTAAATTAGATACGATTTTGTGTAGAGTGCTAGCGTACGTGCGTCTAATATGCAAGTACGCATACGTTTCCAGGTGCTCCTGGAACGGCCATCATTCCTTTTTTCCCGCCGAATGTCATACCTTTACACCAAATTAATCACGTATGACAAAAATAAAAGGCAGCACAGTACTCATCACCGGCGGCGCCAGCGGCATAGGAAAACTTATGGGCCAGCGCTTTTTGGAGGAAGGGGCTGCCAAAATGATTATCTGGGATATCAACGAATCAGCTTTGCAAGAAGTGACCGACTCCTGGGAACAAGAAGGTTATTCCGTGTTCCCTTACCAGGTGGATGTTTCCAGTAGCCAGCAGATTGAGGAAATGGCCGCCGACGTTGAGCAAAATGTGGGGCCTGTGGATATCCTGGTTAACAATGCCGGAATCGTAGTAGGCAAAGATTTTACCGATCATCAGGCACAAGATATCGATGCTACCATCGACATTAATGTAAAAGGTGTGATGCATATGGCCAGAGCTTTCTTACCGGGAATGATCGCCCAGGACCAGGGTCACATCGTTAATATCGCCTCGGCGGCAGGAATGACACCGAATCCTAAAATGTCCGTTTATGCGGCCAGTAAATGGGCAGTTTTGGGATGGTCAGAGTCTTTGCGACTGGAACTGGAACGCATAAGCAAATCATTACATGTTACTACTATTACCCCTAGCTACATCGATACGGGTATGTTCGAAGGTGTGAAAGCCCCTATGTTAACACCCATCTTAAAACCACAGGAGATAGTAGAAGAGATCATCAAAGCAGTGCGCAAGGACAAGATACTGGTGCGGGCTCCTAAGATTGTCAATCTATTGCCTTTTTTACGGGGAGTGCTGCCAACACGGGTATTTGACTACACCGCCGAACAATTGGGGGTCTACAATAGCATGAGTGACTTTAAAGGGCGTAAATAACCAGCGTTCGCAGAACTAATCCCTAACTTTCAATGTTCCCTGGCTGAATTAAATCAAAATGACCTAATGCGCAGTCTCTCCGTATTGGCCTTTGCCTGTTTAATGATCAGTTGTCAACCTAAATCTGAACCAGCCAATGACCAGCTGAGATCTGATGCTGTTTCAGGCAAGCCTACTGCCACCGAGTCCTCAGCAGACCCTCCTCTGGGAATGCCGGAACCTGACGAAGCTGAAACAGAGCTCCAATCCGACACCATCACCAACGAGGCTATCCTAGCTCAGAAGTCCTTACCCCCATCCCCATCCCCATCCATAGACCCTGAGGCCCCCACCCAATCTTCATCCCCACAAGTTGAGCAGGACCCTAAGGCAGCAGAGGAAAAACCCGCCAAGGAGATAAAAGAGGCAGCCAAGCCCGATCATTCAATGTGGGACGATCTGTTAAGAAAGCATGTTTCTGCTGAAGGCCGGGTAAATTATCGAGGCTTTAAAAGCGATCGAACCTTACTGGACCAATACCTGCAATATCTCCAGGGAAATCCCCTCCAGGCTGGCTGGAGCAGAAACGAAAAACTTACTTACTGGATCAATGCCTACAATGCCTTCACCGTAGACTTGATCCTGCAGCATTACCCTTTGCAGAGTATTATGGATCTGGAAAAGCCCTGGGACCAGAAGTTCATAACGCTGGGAGATAAAAAATATAGTCTCAATCAAATAGAGCATCAAATAGTCAGGCCCCAATTCCGGGAACCCAGGATACATTTCGCGCTGGTTTGTGCGGCGGTTTCGTGCCCTAAATTATTGAATCGTTCCTACCGGCCAGAGGATCTAAACCAACAATTGGAGAATCAGACGCGATACTTTTTAAACAGCAGTGGCAAGAATAAGTTGAGTGCTCAAAAGGTGGAGGTATCTCAATTGTTCAACTGGTACGGAGAGGATTTTACCGCGGAGGGCAGTATTGTGGATTTTTTAAATCGATATGCTGATATCAAAATTGCTGCAGATGCCGAAGTGATTTTTGCGGAATATGACTGGGCCCTCAATGAGTGACCAGACCGGTTGTCCATTTAAGCATCAGGAGGTAATTTAGTGTCTTCAAATCAAAATAATTCATGAGGGATACCACCACTAAAATCGAAAGAAAGAAACGCAGGTTTCTTCCAGAGGAATTTGCTATAACCGAATGGCAGCATATCAAACCGTTTTATCAACAACTCCTGGATCGTGAGATTAATTCTGCCGAGGATCTGAAAAGTTGGTTTACGGACCGTAGTGAGTTAGAATCGGTTATTTCCGAGGATTTGGCCTGGCGGTACATTAATATGACCTGCGATACTACCAATCAGGAATTTCAGGAAAACTACCAGTTCTTTGTCACTCAGATAAAACCTCAAATTGCTCCTTTCAACAACGAATTGAATAAGAAAGCCCTGGAATCTCCTTTCTGGGAAGAAATTCGTGAAGAAGGTTATGGGATACTTCACCGGGGACTTAAAATGGAGTTTGAAATCTACCGCGAGGAGAATATTCCCATATTCACGGAAATGCAAACGAAATCCAAGGAATTTGGGACCATATCCGGCGCAATGACAATTGAATTAGAGGGGCAGGAGTTTACCATGCAGCAAGCTGCGGTGAAGTTGCAATCCACAGATCGCAACCTTCGGGAAATGGTTTACCACAAGATCGCTCAGCGCAGGCTTCAGGACAAGGTTAAGCTAGACGACTTATTTAACGAACTAATAGCATTGCGTCACCGGGCTGCACAAAATGCCGATTTTGAAAACTACCGTGACTTCATGTTTGCTGCCATGGGCCGTTTCGATTACCAGCCCCAAGACTGCTTTGACTTTCATGACTCGGTTGCTGAAGAGGTAGTACCCATGTTGAATGACCTGGCGCAGCATCGTCAAGCACAATTGGAAGTTTCCGCACTTCGGCCCTGGGATAAAGCGGTTGATCCTCTAGGCAGGGACCCTCTAAAGCCCTTTAAGGATGGCCAGGATCTTACTGAAAAAACTATAGAATGCTTTCAGCGATTGGATCCTTATTTAGGAGAGTGCTTGGCCATAATGCGTAACATGGGTCATCTGGACCTAGAGTCTCGCAAAGGTAAAGCACCAGGGGGATATAACTATCCGCTGGCGGAGATTGGGGTTCCTTTTATTTTTATGAATGCCACCAGCACTCTCAGAGATCTGGTTACCATTCTTCATGAAGGTGGACATGCCATTCATTCTTTTGTGACCCGTGATCTGGACTTGGCAAATTTCAAAAGTACTCCCTCAGAAGTAGCAGAACTGGCATCAATGTCTATGGAACTGATATCCATGGACCATTGGGATATTTATTTTGATAGCCCTGAGGATTTAAGAAGAGCCAAAAGGGAACATCTGGAACAGATCATTGAAACCTTACCCTGGGTGGCCACCATTGACAAATTCCAACACTGGATCTATGAAAATCCCCAGCATAGTGTTGCTGATCGTACTGCCCGTTGGAACCGGATTTTCAACACCTTTTCGGATAAGGTTACGGATTGGGAGGGTTTAGACGAGAACAAAGACAATTTATGGCAAAAGCAACTTCACCTATATGAGGTACCTTTTTACTATATAGAATACGGTATGGCTCAATTAGGGGCAATTGCCATTTGGAAAAACTACAAGAAGGATCCGCAAAAAGGTTTGAAAGGTTATCTCAACGCCTTAAAATTAGGATACTTACGTTCCATACCTGAGATCTATGCCGCCGCGGATATAAGATTTGATTTTAGCAGGGACTATATTAAGGAACTGATGTCGTTTGTCCAACAAGAGCTGGAATCCCTATAGAATAGCTTATCAGGCCCCCTTTTTTTTATCTGCTTTGGCCTTTTTCTTTTGTTCTTTTTGTTGTGCTGTCACCAGTTTTTTTTGAGCATAGTAGAGCTTCTCCTTTAGTTTGGTGATTTTCACAGATGCTGTAGCTACTTTGCTATATGCCTCCGGTTCAGTGGAGGCGTGAGCTTCCTCTCTCAGTTTTTCCCGTGCGGCCATGGCCTCTTCAACTTCTTTTTCCAGTTCCTTAACTTTTAGTTCCAGCTTGCTAAACTCTGTCTGCTCAGATTTTGTCGTGTCGGAGGCGATCTCGGTTTGATCCTGAGCCCTTGCAGAGAAGCTGCAAATCATGATTACCAAAATCGTTGTCAATAATCTCATAACCTTAGCGCTTTTTAAGAACAGTATCTTAAATATAATCGCTATTGTTCATTATTTAGGCTAGAAATCCTTTAAAATATTCTGTAGATAAGAGAAAAATTCCCTATATCTTTCCGGCCGTTATGGCCAAGAGACCTGCGATAATATTCATATTCATAACCCTTCTGATCGATGTCACCGGCTTGGGTATTATCATTCCGGTACTCCCTGAATTAATTGCTGAATTAATCGGCGGCACCATCAGCCAGGCTGCGGTATATGGGGGCTGGCTGATGTTCTCCTATGCCATAATGCAGTTTATTTTTGCCCCTATCCTCGGTGGACTAAGTGACCGCTTTGGAAGAAGACCTATATTACTGGGCTCATTATTTGGGTTCGGTGTGGATTACCTATTCCTTTCCTTTGCAGGATCAATATTTTGGTTTTTCGTAGGTCGGGTTATCGCCGGGATATTTGGCTCAAGTATGACCACCGCCGCGGCCTATATAGCCGATATCAGTACCCCGGAAAAACGGGCGCAAAATTTTGGAATGATAGGTGCTGCCTTCGGCTTGGGGTTTATCATTGGGCCGGCAATTGGCGGTACTCTGGGCCAGTTTGGACCTAGGGTACCGTTTTTAGTGGCTGCGGGTCTTACATTGGTGAATTGGCTCTATGGTTATTTGATACTGCCGGAATCACTGCCACCGGAAAAACGCAGGGCTTTTAACTGGTCTCGTGCCAACCCTATGGGCTCTTTGATGCAATTCAAAAATTACCCCGGCATTATAGGTCTGGTAGCGGCTCTGGTATTTGTTTATTTGGCAGCCCATGCTACTCAAAGTACCTGGGCTTATTATACCATTGAGAAATTTCAATGGACCTCCGACTGGGTAGGTTATAGTTTGGCTTTTGTGGGTTTTATGGTGGCCCTGGTACAGGGTGTACTCTTGCGATTTTTGGTACCAAAGCTGGGCCAGACCAATTCGGTTTATATCGGTCTTTCCCTGTATACCGTAGGATTTGTGCTTTTTGCTTTTGCTAGCAAAGGGTGGATGATGTTTGCCTTTCTGGTTCCTTATGCGCTGGGAGGACTAGCTGGTCCCAGCATTCAGGGCATTATGACCGGGCAGGTGCCAGAGAATGCACAAGGTGAACTTCAGGGAGGACTTACCAGCATGATCAGCGTGACGTCTATCATAGGTCCCCCTATGATGACGAGCTTGTTTGCTTATTACACCCAGTCCAGTGAGATATATTTTCCGGGGGCACCATTTTTATTGGGTGCTTTACTAACTTTGGTTAGTATTTGGATCGCCTGGCGCTCTTTACGAGATACCTCCTCTAACCCTGTTTAAGTGACAAATAGTTCTCGGGTTGCCGTTTATCACCCACCACGGTAGGTCATCCAAATTTATTTGGAATTCTTGGCCGATTTTTACCCCTTACAAAAGAAATTAACCCATACTCCTATGAAAAATTTATTTCGGTTTAAAACAATCTTTCTGTGTGCATCCCTTATTTGCATGAGTTGTACTCTATGGGCACAAGGTCCTGTAACTACACCTCCCGGTGGGGGAAATCAAAAAGCCTCAGTTACCCAACATATGGGTTTAGTGGCAGTTACCATTGATTATAACAGTCCGGATGTGACCGGTCCTAACGGTCAGAGCCGTGAAGGTCAAATATGGGGACAACTGGTGCCCTATGGTATGACCAATCTGGGTTTTGGAACTGCTAAAGAATCTCCCTGGAGGGCAGGAGCCAATGAAAATACCACCATAAGCTTCTCTCACGACGTAATGGTCGAAGGACAACCCCTGGTGGCAGGTACTTACGGATTGCATATGATAGCGGATCCGGAGGAGTGGACCGTCATTTTTAACCGGAACACCACAGCCTGGGGCAGTTTTTTCTACAATCCTGATGACGATGCTCTAAAGGTTAAGGTTACTCCGGTGGAGAATCAGTTCACAGAATGGCTCACCTTCGGATTTGAAGACCGGCAATTGGGGAGTACCACCGCCTATTTAGCATGGGAAAAGCTAAAGGTTCCCTTCAAGATAACTTGTGACATTAACGAAATCTACCTTAGCAAAATCCGTCAAGAATTGGAATCCAGCCAAGGTTTTACCTGGCAGGGATGGCAAAGCGCCGCCAATTTCTGTATTCAGAACAACCTTAACCTGGAAGAAGCGCTGACCTGGGCCGATCAGGCCATTAATGCACCTTTCGGCATCGGTGTGGAAAATTTCATAACCCTGGATACCAAAGCTCAGGTTCTTACACTGTTGAATAGAAATGATGAAGCAGATGTCATAATGAAAAAAGCTATTGATCATCCTACCACCACCATGACCCAAATCCATTTTTATGGAAGAAGGCTTATCAATCAGGGAAAGAATAAAGAGGCAATGGACATCTTCAAATTAAATCGCAAGAGAAACCCTAAAGACAACTTCACCACCTTGGTTGGATTAGCCAGGGGTTATCAAGCTATTGGAGATAAAAAGAAGGCTATCGACAATTTCCGATTAGCGGCGAAAAACGCACCAACCGGGCAGGCGCAGTTCTATGAAAATCTGGCTAAGCAATTAGAAGATAGTTAAGAAGGATCATTCCTGTAGCTCAAACAATGATTTGGCCTGCAGGATCTCTTGATTGGCTATTTGTTCCAGGTAAGGTTCATTTTCTTCAATGAACTGGTTGTAGCTTTTAACGGCCCGGTCGTATTGGATACGGTATTGTAGCACTCTGTCATCCGCTTCAAATACTTCCTGTAGCAGCTGGCCCATTAGAGGATACTGTTCGAACTGGGGTAAACCAGTGGTAAACTCCATCAATCCGCTCATGGTAGTATTCGTCTTATCGTCATAGTTGGTGATTAGATCTGAATTGGACATGGTCTCACGGTCGTACCGTATGGCGGCCAGATCTTCCACTTCTTTTTTCAACCCTTCGTGAGTCACCACACTGTAATCACCACTATAAGAAATCTCTTGCAGGATCCTGCGCATATTCTCCAGTTTGCCATCGTCATCCATCATCATTTCCGTCCAACTGAATTCCAGCTCATTGTTAATTTGCTGATAGGTAAGTTTGAGTGAGTCCAGGGTATCTACAGACAGGGTGCGTGCTTTTTTGTTGCAGGCTGTGGATAGTAACGCTAACAATACGGCTAGTATCAGCGGATTCTTAAAAAATTTCATATGCATGGGATTCGTTTAATAACGCATTGAAGCAAGGAATATTTCTGCCAAATATAGCATTCCTAGCGATTATTGGGAAATTAAATGGAGGACAGGGCCGATTTGAGGTATCCCGGATTGGTTTTTCGGATCTCCAGGGTCTCACAATCATTAAAACGACAAAATTCCTGTAGCTTAAGTTTTAGTTTTTCTACTAATGCATCGGTAATCTTAACCGTATCTTCTAAGACCAAATTCCGGATCTCCAGGTGTTTGGTTTCCCTATGAGCTTTGGGGTCGATCCGACCTATGAAAGAGGTGCCGTGTAGTATGGGCATACTGAAATACCCGTACACTCTTTTGTGTGCAGGATAATAGATCTCAGTCTGATAGTCAAAATCAAAGAGATCTTTAAGCCGCTTTCGTTGAATAACCATATTGTCAAAGGGTGACAAAAGGTGGATCAATTGTGAACTGCGTAGTGGAAGGTGATTAAGCACCTCCGGCAAACTATAATAGACCTGTTTCAATGAGTCTACGGTAACTGGTATCAGCGACCCTTGTGCAACTTTTCCATGGATCACCCGGGTTAGATCTTTATTGGAGAAAATACGCTGATAACGGATTTCCGGAACGGTGCATAAGGCCTGGGCTTTAATGCATTGTTGTATACAAAACCATAGGTATTCATCATAGGAAGGTATTGAGGTGTCGATATGGTCCGGGACAAATCTCTCGGTCACTTCGTAAAGCCTTTGAAACCCATCTCTGGATTTAACGGTGACTTTTCCCTCCATAAACAACTCGTGCAGGGCTTTTTTGGCAGGCTTCCAATTCCACATGAGGCCAGCTTCCAGTTTTGGGGTTTCAAAGTCCCGGGCGTAAAGTGGGCCTTCATGGGTTATTCGATTGAAGACTGCCGATTTTATTTCCGGTTCTACCTGGTACCAATGCCTACCCTTTTCCTTTATACTTTGCATTACGGGTAATGCGTAACGGAAGTCTCTCATGGGAAGAAAAGAAGCGGCATGACTCCAGTATTCAAATATCTGCCGGTCTTTGTTTAAAAGATCCAACAAGTATTTAGGCTTATACCCCGGGATTCTGCTCCACAAGGTATGATGATGGGCCCGTTGAATGACAGAGATGGCATCGATCTGCACATACCCTAAATGCTCGATGGCCCTAAGAACAGCTTTTTTGCCTCGGCCAAATTTTGGTTGGGCTTTTAACAGACCTTGTTGACTCAAGGCCAATTTTCGAGCTTCTGCTAACTTGATTTCAATAGGAGGTTTCAATTCTACAAATTATAGCTTTCGAAACAGATTTTGGAATCCCTACTAAGTTATTAAACTGTTTTTAATGTAGGAATACCCTATAACGGCTTGAATTGCTCAAAAGCTTGCTTACAGTTATGGCAGTAGTGCATAGAACGGCAAAGGGTGGGGCCAAAGGGGGTGTTTAAAGTAGTGTTATCACTATCGCAGTAAGGGCAGGGGACCTGGTCCAGGATCTCCAGATCAGGGATAAGCTGATATTTTGGGGGAGGTGCCAGACCAAATTTCTTTAAGGCTGCGCGGCCTTTATCAGTGATATCGTTGGAACTCCATTGAGATTCGAAGCTTACGTTGACCTCAAAATCCTTTACTTGGTGATCGGTCAGTACTTGCTCCACTTCCTTCTTCATATAATCCATAGCGGGGCATCCTACAAATGTAGGGGTCATTCCCACTATAACCTTGTCCTTGGCATCCACGCTCACCTCCCTTATTACTCCCAGATCGATTAAGGAAACCACTGGGATTTCAGGGTCCATGACTTCCGCAAGCCATTGCAGAATATCCTCTTTTTGATAAGTATTTACCATTCTGCCGAGGGATCAAGTTTAATTACTTCCGACATTTCGTCCAGTAAAGGTTGCAGGTGTTCGGTGTGCTGACCTAGCCTGCCACCGGTCTTAGCCAACTTTTGATCTACCTGAGGGACTTCCAGCGCGGTTTTACCCAAAATCTCATTAACTACTGACCACCATTGGTGGTACAGCTCCTGTTCTCCGCTGAAAATACCATCCGCAATAAGCTCTTTTTCATATGGCGAGGGTTCAAAAATACCTAAACAATAAGGCATAGCCTCATTCAAAGCCGATTGCAGCCGGCTGATACTTTCCTCGGTAGCAGTTCCCAATTGTTTGATAAAGGTGCTGGCATGCAGTACATGATAGCGCAGCTCTCCCACTAGTTTTCTGGATAGTGCAGCCAAGGGTTCATAGCTGGAGTTGCTCAAGGCCTGAAACCTTAAAAACAGGGAATGATCATAAAGAAAATGACGCATAAGGCTAAACTCATAGCCCCCAATAGGTAACTCCACGAATTGACAATTATGGAATTGGTCGGCATTGCGCATAAAGGCCACTACATCGGGTTCACGCTCCCCCAACTGGTGCAAAAGCTCATAGAGAGCTAGGCTTTGCCCGATCTTGTCTTGGGCCATGGAACTAAATGCAATATCTTCTTCCAGCAATGGACCTATGCCGGTCCATTCGGAATTGCGATGTCCCAAGATCAAGAGGTCGTCCGCAATCCTATACAATAGCTCTTTAAGGGCCAGTTCATTTGGTTGACTATCCATGTTGAGTACGTTCTTTAAATGCTTTTATTTTATCGGCCGCCTTGTAAGAGATCACATCACGGTGGGTTTTTTCATGTAAGGTCGACCATATTACCTTGTCTTCTTCTTTGGAGAACAGGAATTCGCTTGAAGGCGCTACCCAGATATTCAGTACTGGCCTACCATCGTCGAAGTGCTTTTTAGCTTCACTTAGCGCGTGTTCCGGGGAGGCTGCACTCACCTGACCCACATGTTTGTGTTGTTTTCCTCTTTTGGTCAAGTGAAAGACTTCATATGATTGGAGGTCTTTACCTTCTGCAGCCATAGTGGAAATGCTATCGTAAACGTTCTCCTCCAGATCGGTAAATTCGGTTACGGTAACCATCTCTGTGGCCACCACCCACATTCCGGTACAGGTGTATCGCCTACTGTATTGTTCTTTAGCAAATAAAAAGGCCATGTCAAGGTCGGAGGCGTGAACGATACCCACATGTTCGTAGGCTTTACTCTCTTTCATTTGCAAAAAGACCTCATAGGTAACCAGCTGGTCGAGATGTTCTTTCTCCAAGGATTCCCGGTTAGTTTCATCTACCTGCCAGCGACTAATTCGTGGATCTAATGATTTCATGACATATCAGGCCAAAGGTGTTACGTACTTGGCTTTGGGTTCCAGGATGGCCTGGCGCACCCAGCGCCCTCTTTCTTCAGCGGTACGGCGAACTGCCAGCCTTTCCTTATTGCAGGGGCCATCGCCGTTTATTACCCTTTTAAATTCTTCCCAGTCGGGTTCGGTATATTCCCATTGCCTGGTTTCCTCATTTTTTCTGAGGTTGGGGTCAGGGATCTTCAGGCCTAGCTCCCATATTTTTGGCACATACATATCTAAAAATTGCTGTCGCATTTCATCGTTTGAGGCCATCTTCACTTTCCACTTGGTCAATACTTCGGTGTGCACGGAAATTCTGTCCGGCGGGCCGAAAAAGTGCATCATGGGTGGCCACCATCGACTCAATGCATCTTGAACCATATCTTTCTGGATTTTGGACCCTGTTGCCAGGTGGATCACGGCGTGGTGTCCGTACTTCAAATGAAATGACTCCTCGGCGCATATTCGCTCCAGGGCTCGGCAATAGGGGCCGTAGCTTCCTTTGGAGTTGGCCAGCTGATTTACAATAGCCCCGGCATCTACCAGCCAAGAGATAATGGCACTGTCTGCCCAGGTGAAGGCAGGATAATTAAAGATATTGGAGTACTTGGATTTACCATTGATAAGGTCCTGCATCATCTGCTCTCGGCTTTTCCCAAGCGTCTCTGCTGCGCTGTAAAGTAGCTGGGCGTGTCCCACTTCATCTTGCACTTTAGCCATCAAAGCTAATTTTCTTTTGAATCCGGGAGCTCGGGTTATCCAGGTGCCCTCCGGCAACGCTCCAATGATCTCACTATGAGCATGCTGCTCGATCATGCGGATCAATTGCTTGCGATACAGAGCCGGCATCCAATCCATGGGCTCAATCTTTTCTCCGCGGGCGATACGGGCTTCAAATTCATCCAGTTTTATAGGATCCTCTTCCGCCAGGTTATCGAATTTGGTAGCCTCAAAAGTATTTCCTCCTCCGTACATATGTTTGTGTGTTTATTTGGGATTACTTAAACCATTAATGAGTAAAGTAGAAAGTTTCGTACCGATCTCCTCCTGGTTCATCATACCATCCATTTTGAACCACTGATGGGTCCAGTTGATGGAGGATAAAATGGTCATCATGGCAAATTTTTCATCGACAGGGCGAAACAATTGCAGTTCAACACCCTCCCGGATTATGTTTACGAAAATATCCTCGTAACGGCTTCTCAATTCCAGAAATTCGGAAAGATAAGGTTCGCTCAAATGCCGCCACTCGTGAAAAAAAACCGCTGAGGCCGAGAGATTCTCACTTATAACCTTGAAATGTGCTTTTATGGCAGACTCTAAGCGTTGGTCGGGCCTGGACTGCTCCACTTCTTCAATGGCCTGGAAAAAGGCGTCTGCCATGCGAAAGCAGATCTTTTGTAAAATCTCCTCTTTTGATTTTATATGGCTGTATAAGCTGGCCGCCTCAATGCCCAGTATCATTGCCAAATCTCTCATGCTTGAAGCCGCATAGCCTTTCAATCGAAAGAGTTCCGTGGCTTTCTCTTCAATTTGTTGCTTTCTGGTGGTTTTTTCCCCAACTTCCATAGTAACAAAGATACACAACCTAACGTTCGTTAGCAAGACGGCATTCCGATTTTTATCACCACTTTCAATATGAGGCAGCCCAAGGAGATAGTTGAGCGTCTGAATATACTTTTTTACGCTATGGTAGGTTTACCAATGCTGTTATTCGCCTGGGTATACCTTCCCATAAAGGATATTCTTTCCTGGCAGGAGTCCCAGGCTATACTACCATTGGGTTATGGGAGCTACGTAATGGCTGTGATACTTGCGGCGGCGGCGATTTGGGCCCTGCGTATTCCAAAAAACAAGTTTAAGCAGGTGCAGAAAAGTTGGTCATTAGACCGTAAGCTTGAATTCTACACCAAAGCCTATTGGAAACCGTTTTTATCTGTAATGTTACTGAGTTTATGGTCGGTGGTACTTCTTTATCTTACCAGGAGCCAGCTATTCGTGGTGGCTTACGCTCTGCTGTTGTTTTTGGTCTCTCTCTACAGACCCTCCTTTCAAAGGATCTGCGGGCATCTTCACCTCTCTAAAGAAGAGCAAAGCGCAATTAAAGATTAAACTTAGATAACTAAATAGGGAGGGTAGCATAATAAAAAAAAGAGCAACCCTTGGGGGTTGCTCTCGTTCTTAAGTCGCTAGACTTAGTCTTCGATGTCGATTTCCAAAGATTGAGTTCCTCTGGTAAGCATGGCCATATTATCACAGGTGCCATCACCGTAATCAATGGTCAAAGCCGGTCTTCCGTCGAAAGAGGCGCTGAATGATCCCGACACGGGATGATCGCAGTCGTCAATCCACTTGATAGGTTCGCGGGTATCGGCAACGTAGCCTTTGTCATCACGGTTTGTACCAGTAATGGATCCTTCTACAGTTACAGAAAATACTTCTCCAAAGATAAGGTTGTAAGTAAGATCTTGACCGTAAGTAATTTCCTTTTGATCAGGATAGATCAATCTTCCGTTACTTACTACCACCGAGAAAGAAATGGTGTTTTGCTCAATTGCCAGGTCCTCAACTGTTACACTGCCATCCAATTGGTAATCGTCCACTTCGAAAGCATCGAAAGCGATGGTATAGCTGAAGTCGGGTGCCAATAGTTCGCCTTCCCAGGTCAGGATCAGGCTACCTTGGCGATAACGCCCGTCTTCACCCTCGCATTCTCCTTCGAAAGTGATGGTTATTTTGTTTTCCGTTTCCGACTCAATTACCACATAGCAGGCATTTTGAGAGCGTCCGCCCTGGTCACCTACATCAGCAATAATTTCATTAGAGAAGTTTACCACCTCAGTAAACTCGTCGGTAACTTCACCGATCGAACCTATATTTTCAATATCTTCAGTGTTAATAGGTTCATCTACTCCAGGAGAGTCGTCATCGCCACAGGCCCAAAAGGCTGCGATAAAACAAACCCAGAAAAGTATTCTTCCAGTATATTTCATAAGGCAAAAAAATTTTTCTTCAAAAGTATAATATCAAGGATTGGGAAACACAGCACAGGGCATCCATACCACACTAATGTAAGTTTCCCTATAATATTAAACCCCCAATGAAGGGGGTTATTATGGGTTCTGGAAGATTATTATAGTATTATGCCGAAACTAAAGGCATTCAATTCGGGCCCTCGACCACTATTAAACACCTCATTTAGATCGTAGTTGGCAAACAGATCTACGCTGCGAATGCCCACCCTTAGTCTTAAACCGTAACGCCAACTCGACATATAAAAATTACTGTGGTCTTTATCTTTGTCCGTGTCCCCATCCTGACGGAATTTGATCTTGGTATGGCTTCCCAAACGGTATCCGGCATACATACCCACCCCTATACGGAACCCTCGTTGCTTGTAGTTCTCTATTTTGACACCAGGAGCCTCCCAGCTCTTCACTTTGCGCTCACCACGACTAAAATCGAAAATGGGTACAAAAGAGACATTTATGTGAGAAGCGGTCAATTTACTTTTCTTGCCGTTAACCTCGGAAGGCAGTCGGATGAATTCCACCATTTCCGGACCCTTTTCTAAAGAATATTGTGCATCCTCAAACTTCCAGTTGTACCAACTAAAGCTGGAACCGTACTCAAAGTACAGCGGACCAGCTATAGCGCTGGTTCTACTCCATCCCAAAGACACATACCAGGAACCCCAGGGTCTGACACTGTAAGGGGCATCGGAATCAGGGAAGCTACTACCCCCGTCCTCGAAGTAATTATTGGTTCCGATTTCAATATCAAAGGAGTTATAGGATTTGGGTCCTTCTTCCATGCGAGTTTCCGTTTTAAACTCCGGTCCGTCCTCCCACTCTTCGAATTCTTCTTCCAATTCATCCCAGTCGTCGGCTTCTGCAGTAATGCGATAGTTCCCCAATCGGATCTTTATCTCTTGAGGAGACTCATCTCCGTGCAAGACTTCAATATCATTTTCTAAAACAATGGTAGTGTCCGCAAGATATCGATCGCCATTCTCGTCTTCTATTACCAGTTGCTGTACTTCCGATTCCGAAGAGTCAATACTCATGCTCAAATCCTTGAGCATGGCGTTAATATCGTATTGCTGCAATTCTTTGATTCCCTGGGCATCTTTGGTATAAATGATGATCCGCGTATTATTGTCTAGCTCAATAATTACTGTGTCTTTCGGTTCTATGGGTGGATGAGCCGCAGTCATACTCAGATGAAGAAAACTGACAGCTAATAGTGCTGTTATATATATAATTCGGTTCATATTAATTCGATTTTAATTCTTTCTCTTTACTTTTTTTGTTGAAAACCAGCAGCTGATCTTTGGCCGCCCTGATCTTGGCTAGGCCGCCCAGCTCGCCTTTCTTTATTTCCTGTGCTCTCTGTAAGATCCTTTTCGCTCTACTGGTTTTTTCTTGGGGATCTTTCACTAAGGCCAGAGTGGGTTCCGGAGGTGCCGGTGATTTTTTATAAGTAATGGTGATCGTTCTGGATTTTGGTTTTTCCTCGATTTCATGGGAATTTAACGGCTCCCCATCATGGTTATTGGCCAAAGTTTCAACGGTCTCAGCATGCGGATCCTCTTGATTCAACTCACTATCTTCCAGCAGGGTCTCATTTGCTAAGATCCGTGTTTGTGGTGATTGCATTATATCCAGATTCGGTGCGTTTTGGGGGCTGTTCTCTTCAAGAGCCTCACTTTGTTCAGCCTTAGAAGGAGTTACTTCATGAGTTACTTTACCAGTTGCTTCGCTTCTCGAAAAATCCTGGTTGCCACTTTGCTCATTGATGTCCGGCGATTCACTAATTAACTCCTGGTCCTGAGCAGGAGTATCCGTATCAACAGAACTTTCGGAGTCTGTTTTGGATGGTATATCTTGAGTATTGGTTAGGGCTGGTTGTTCCTGTTGATTATTAATCCAAATATTAAAGACATATACGCTACTGGCGATCAAGGCCACAGCAGCAGCCACCCGCACAAATTTCCACCAAGCCACTTTCTTGTGAGATTTCAGGTTTCCTTCCAGCTTACCCCATGCCGCCTCAGAAGGCTTTTTCTGATATCCTTCCAATCTTTCCCTAAAAAGTCCATCTAATCCTCGATCATTCATGATTTTGTAATTTTCTTTTTTATTTCTTGCTCACTTTCCAACAACTTTTGTTGCAACAACCCTCTAGCCCTACTTAACTGTGACTTAGAGGTACTCTCGCTGATTCCCAGCATTTTGGAAATTTCCTTATGACTATAACCTTCGATAGCATAAAGGTTAAATACCGTTCGATATCCCATAGGCAGTTCGCTTACCATGTTTAAGAGATCTTCAGTCTGTAGGTGGTCATTAACCAGTTGCCAATTGGGGTCGCGATCTGCTGCTTCCACCTCCACTTCCAAATACATGGTCTTGTTACGTCTTAGATACCCCAACGCCTCATTGATCATGATGCGGCGTATCCATCCACCCAGGCTACCTTGACCGCTGTAGGTATGCATTTTATCAAACACTTTCATGAACCCGGTGATCAAGACATCTTCCGCGTCACTGGCCTCCTTCACATACCGCAAGCAGATGGCATACATGGGAGGAGCATACTTCTCATACATAGCCCGCTGGGCCCTCCCGTCTTTTTCAATGCAGGCACGTATGAGTTGATTTTCCAATTTGGAGTTGTAAAGCTCTAATCCCATATTTTCGGCTTACTATCTTATTGATGCAAATAGCCCTCCACACGTTGCATGGAGTTTAAAAAAATATGAGTTGATCTAAGTTAGATGGATTGAAATAATCGATGCCACTGAAGGTAATCAGGTACTACCGCATTCCAATTCCAATCGTCATTTAAGGTATTTGCCAAAGCATAGGCGCTTTTCGGCTCACCATGGGTGATAAATACGTGCTTGGGGCTTTGTTTGAAATTGCCCAACCAACGCAATAGTTCCGATCGATCGGCATGTGCCGAAAGACCGCTAATTTGCCGGACGTTACAATTCAAAGGCACTTCTTTCCCGAAAAGTCGAATGGTGGGCTCGCATTCCAGAATCCTGCGACCCCGGGTGCCATAGGCTTGATAACCCACAAATAATATGGTGTCGTTCTCCCTGGGCATTCTATGGTACAAATGATGCATGATCCGGCCTCCGGTGCACATTCCACTTGCCGAAATAATGATAGCGTCACGCTTTATCTCGTTGATCTGCTTACTGTCTTCCGCGCTTTTGCAGTACTTTAGCCCTTGATAATCAAATACCGATTGCTCCAATTCACTTTCACGTAACTTGTGTTCATGGAAATGTTTTTTATACAAAGCGGTCACGCTGATGGCCATAGGACTGTCGATATAAATCGGAATGTCGGGAATTCTATTCTCGTCCTGTAACTCTTTTAAATAATAAACCAACAACTGAGTCCTGCCCAAAGCGAAAGCAGGGATCAGGATGCAGCCGCCGTTGTCATGGGCTTCGTTGACTACCTCAGCCAGAGAATCCTTAGGTGAAACCGGAGGGTTGTTTTTGTCCCCGTAGGTGCTTTCCACAATTAGAACATCTGCAAAATCCACTGGATCGGGGTCCCGCAGTACCGGCTGATCGTAGCGTCCTATATCGCCGGATAACACAATTTTCTTTTTTTGTTCACGGCCTTCGATCTCGATCTCTACTATGGATGATCCCAAAATATGGCCGGCATTTAGAAATTTCAGGCTTATTCCAGGGTGTATTTGCAAGGAGGTATTGGATGGCTTTGATTGAAGGTTCTTGAACACCATTTCTGCATGCTCCGTATTGTAAAGAGGTTCGGGGTTTTTATGACGGGAGTACCCTTTTCTTCTGGCGTAGGCAGCTTCTTCTTCCTGGATCTTTGCAGAATCACGAAGCATTATGTTCATGAGGTCCATGGTGGTTTCTGTACAGTAGACCGGGCCCTTGAATCCCTGTCTAAAAATACGGGGCAGGTATCCAATATGATCAATGTGGCTGTGGGTAATGATTACGGCATCTACATCGTCCGGATTCTGTGGAAAGTCATTCCAGTTTCTTTCTCTCAGTTCCTTAACCCCCTGAAATAAACCGCAATCTACCAGCAGGCGATAGTCGCCGATCTCCAGTAAGTATTTAGAGCCGGTAACCGTCTTGGCAGCTCCTAGAAATCGTACCCTTACATCCATAAGTAATTTTCTTAATGTTGACCGCTTAATTTAAAGCTTTTTCCCAAAAGGCATAAAAAAAGGGAGGATAAACCTCCCCTCTTGAGTCTGAGCATTTTCCTAACGATTATGGCTGCCGTCACAGAAAGGCAGGTTTTGAGACTTGGTACATCGGCAAAGCGCCACGTTTTGGGTTTGAGAGACCTTTCCCTGTTCATCAGTAACGGAACAAGACCCTTTGATGACCACCGGACCGCCCGCCATTAGACGCACCTGTATTTGTGGCTCTTCGCTCTTTTCATCCTCCACACTTAACGCACCTGATGGACATTTTCGTACCTGTGCAATGATTGCACTGGCTTCAGCCTGACTGAGATCCACCCAAGGGCGTCGATTTGGATCAAATACCTGGGGTAATCCCTGTGCACAGATGGCTGAATGAATGCAGAGGTCCGGCTGCCATACTACTTTGACCTCATCGTTAGAATACTCTTTTTTCATTATCCGATTTTTCGAAGCGATCCGCTCCCTGAAGAGCTGTTGTTAACCTTGCTGGGGTCACCTTTATAATAAATATTGCCGCTACCGCTAACTCTTGATTCCAGACTTTCTTTCACATGTACCCGGCAATTTCCAGATCCGCTTATTCTGACCTCACAATTGTTGGCAGTTAATTTCTCGGCATCAAAATTACCAGATCCGCTGATCGAAATCTCAATATCATCAGCATTTCCCCGGAGGTCTACGTTGCCAGAGCCTGATACTTTACCCTCCAGGTCGCCAGTGTCCAAATCAAGATCGATCTCACCTGAACCGCTCACGCCCACATACATATTGTCACTGCGAAGGGTATTTTCACTTTCAATGCTGCCCGATCCGCTGACCACCAGGTACTCCAGGGTGGGGGCGGTAACATAAACTTTGATCTTACCCCGGCCACTCCAGTTTTTCCACCATTTCCAATCATCTTTCTGGCGTATCACCAATTTTCCGCCACTTACCTCGGTTTCGATACGATCCAAAACGTCGTCAGGTGCCTCGATCACTACTTTTTGTGAACTGCCTTGCTTGACATAAAGATCACCGGGAACACTCATTTTAACGCCAGTGAATTTACTGACGTCCCGGGTCTGACCTTGGGCCATTAGAGAGGTGTCAAAGGAGAAGGCCCATACTAAAATTAATGTGGTTAATAATGCTTTTGAGATTTTCATAGTCAATGGGATTGATTTTTAATTTTCACTACTAAAGATGCCTGTGCAGTGGAGTAGGTTGCATCAAATAGCAAAAATTTTACTACCTCTAACTAAGGTAATGTTTCTGATATCAATTTCAAACGATTCTAAACCTTGGTCTTTACTTTTGCCCAAGTCTTTAGCTGCCAGTAAATGGTAGCACTGGTCAGCTTATTTCCCTGTTGGTCATGAATGTCTATGGGACAGGGAACCACCACCGAATCCTGGTGTTGCAAAGGTGTATATACATGTTGTTGAAGCCATTGGGCGTCAACCTTAAAATGGGCAGTGGCCGACATCTTTCCCTGGTAATGGTATTCGATGTCCAGTCTTTGCAAGATCAAACGGTAATTCTTTATACCCAAAATGTTCAACAGCAATAAGCCGGTAGTGAACTCGCTTAGGGTGGCTAGTGCAGTGGCGTGTAATCCCCTGATATGATTGAAGTTCTTTTTTTTGTAGGGGATTAAGGTGGTCACGTGCGTTTTGGATATTTCCAAAATCTTAAACCCATGCGGTCTGTTGAAAGGTATCATAAAATTGATAGCCTTGTTCAGCTTCCAAAGTTCAAACTTTGAGTGCTGGGCCTTTTCCATTAATTGATCGGGTTCAAACATAAATTCACATTATTCCTGTCACAAAATAGCGCAATTTTTTAAACTTAGGCGCTTTTAGGATTTTCCGCAATGCTGATACTATGCTGAGTTACTGGGAACAACAACATTTTACACAATATGACTACCTGGTAGTGGGAGCCGGTCTGGTGGGGATCACCACGGCCTTAAGCTTGAGGGAACTTCATCCAGATGCTCGCATCGGTGTTTTGGAGCGAGGTATTTTCCCCAGTGGCGCCAGCACCAAAAATGCGGGCTTCGCATGCTTTGGCAGTGTAACCGAACTGTTGACCGATATTATTGAAATTGGTGAACAAGCCACGGTTGATTTGGTAGCCCGACGATGGGAGGGACTGAAATTGCTGAGAGCACGGGTAGGGGACCAGCATTTAGATCTTAAACAGCAGGGAGGCTACGAATTACTATCGCAAGAAGACCTCTCTGCTCTGGAATCCATCGACCGGCTAAACGATCTGTTGGAGCCCATATTCGGACAGGAGGTTTACCGAGACGGCACCCACAAAGTGAAGGATTTCGGCTTAAACCCCCAAAAAGTGGCGGCCTTAATTGAAAGCCCCTTAGAGGCTCAGTTAGATGCCGGCTCCATGATGAAGCATTTGTGGGCACTAACTCGCATTGCCGACATTAACTTATTTACAGGGACTCGGGTGACAAACTTTCAGCAGTCAAAGAGTTTGGTGGAAGTTTCAGTTGATAATGGTATGTATCCGGTTAGTATGACCTGCCGGAGACTGGCGGTATGCACCAATGCCTTTAGTCAAATATTATTGCCTGATGTGCAGCTGCAGCCAGGCAGGGGTATAGTTCTGATCACTAGGCCCATCCCTGGATTACGGATAAAAGGTGTATTTCATTACCAACAAGGGTATTACTATTTTCGAAATGTGGGAGACCGCATCCTGCTGGGAGGTGGGAGGAATCTGGATTTTGAAGGCGAGACTACCATGGAGTTTGGGGTCACGGCGGCAATACTTGATCACCTGGAGCGACTGTTAAAGGAGATGATCATTCCCGGCGTTCCTTATGAAATAGAGCACCGTTGGTCCGGCATCATGGGGTTTGGTTCACAAAAAACTCCATTGATCGGAAAGGTGTCACCAGATGTCGGTTATGCCGTAAGATTAGGAGGTATGGGCATAGCCCTGGGGAGTTTGTTAGGGGATCAATTGGCAAAGCTTTTGTATATAAACCCTTAAAATGTTTAAATTAAATCCCTATGAATGAACCTTCCCCCCCGGAGATCATCCGCAGAGCTACCATCTTACAGGCGCTGGCTCCTGTAGCATTACTGGTAGTACTCCTTTTTTACAATGTAAGGCAGTTCGGATCAGATTCTCTAGACGGCTCCAATCAAATTGCTTTGTTATTGAGCGCTGCAGTGGCCGCAAGCATAGCCATAGCACTGGGAGCTAGCTGGCAAAAGGTATCCGGAAGTATGGTTAAAAGTATTAGTTCAGCTATGTCGTCCATCCTTATATTACTGCTGATAGGGGCCTTGGCCGGCACCTGGCTAATAAGTGGTATTGTTCCAGCCATGATCTACTACGGTTTACAAATCCTGAATCCTACTATTTTTCTGGTGGCAGCATGTATTGTATGCGCCTTAGTGTCCCTGGCCACAGGCAGTTCTTGGTCGACAGTGGCAACCGTGGGGATCGCCTTGCTGGGCATTGGCCAGGCACTAGGTTTGCAAGAAGGGGTGATTGGAGGCGCTATCATCAGTGGAGCCTACTTCGGAGACAAGATGTCCCCCTTGTCCGATACCACCAATTTGGCCCCGGCCATGGCGGGTACCGACCTGTTCACCCACATCCGATACATGGCTTACACCACTATTCCCTCAATCACCATCGCTTTGATAATTTATTTGATCATGGGATTTTATCAGGATAGCGCGGGTTCGGTAGATGTAGAAGGGGTACTGACGGCAATTGACGCTAAGTTCAATATAAACGGTTGGTTGTTCTTAGTGCCAGTAGCAGTGATTGCTATGATTGTAAAGCGCGTCCCGGCCTTACCTGCTCTTTTGGTCGGTGTACTTCTGGGAGGTCTTTTTGCGTTGATATTTCAACCTGGTATTGTGAATGAGATTTCAGGTATTACCAATGATTATGCAAAATCCGGCTACTTAGGAGTAATGCAAGCTATGTACGGCGAAGTGACCATTTTAACTGACCATGAGATGGTAAGTGACCTGTTATCCGCTGGTGGTATGTCGGGTATGCTTAACACGGTATGGCTGATCTTATGTGCCATGGTGTTCGGAGGTGCTATGGAATCAGGAGGTCTGCTTAAGCGGATTGCTAATGAGGTGATAAAACTGGCCCATTCTACAGGTAGCTTGATAGCCTCCACAGTAGTGACTTGCGGATTTTTCAACGTTACTGCTTCAGATCAATATATGGCGATAGTGGTGCCCGGACGCATGTTTGCCGATACTTACCGCGAGAGGGGACTTAAGCCAGAAAATTTAAGCCGAACCTTGGAGGATTCCGGAACGGTAACTTCTGTATTGGTTCCTTGGAATACTTGTGGAGCCACCCAGGCCTCTGTTTTGGGGGTGGCCACTTTGGTTTATGCACCTTTTGCATTTTTTAATATTATTAGTCCATTTATGACCATGTTTTATGGTTTTATGGGAATCAAGCTACGCTATTATCAACCCGATGAAATACCGGAGCAAGTGGAGGCCGAGGCGGCATGATGTTTCCTGAAAATATCAGCAAAGAGGAAGTTAACCAACTGCCTTTAGGTAAATACGAAGGACCCATAACGGTGGTGGATTCTAAAACAGATCTGCACCACGCCCTTAGAGCCATTGAACGATCATCTTTTATCGGCTTCGATACGGAAACCAAGCCGGCATTTCAAAAGGGGGTTTATCATCAGGTGGCGCTATTGCAATTGGCCCTTGCCGATCAAGTCTTTTTGATCCGCTTAAGCAAAATCGGATTCCCCACGCCACTTAGGAAACTGTTTAGTGAACCCGGTAAACTAAAAGTGGGGATCAGCATACGGGATGACCTGGTGGAGCTGCAAAAACTGGCTAATTTTCGCCCTCATGGAATCATCGAGCTCAACGATATAGCCAAGGACCTGGGAGTATTGCGTGAAGGGGTACGGAATCTTACCGCTACCTTTTTGGGTTTCAGAATATCCAAATCACAACAAACTACCAACTGGGAAAGGGATCAGCTTACCGAAAAGCAAATGTACTATGCGGCCACCGACGCCTGGGTATGCCATGAGATCTACCAAAAATTATTCAGGCAGGGATATCTTTCATCAAGCAGTTAGTCACATTCGTAAGGATCGTATAAATTGTCCATCATTTTGATGAATAAAGTTTCTCCAAATCCGATTGAAGCCTGGAATACCCCAATTCTTGCTCCAGCATTTTATACTCTGGGGTTGTTTCAGTGTTTCCTAAAACTAAGTTTGATGCTAACAGGCCATAGGTCATAGCCCCTTTTGCGCCTACCCCCGACATGCCCCCAACCACTACCAGGGAGTTGTCGGTGGCATCAATGGTGGTCACATAAGGTTTTTCACTTTCCGTCAATGAATAGACACAGGAGTATCCTTTTACAAACTCCAAACTGTCCACCGTTAAACCCAGATAATTTAAATAGTTCAAGGTGTGCCGATACCCCCAGGCTTTCTCTTGCCTACTGAGCGGAATTTCCCAAACCTTTGACAAATCCTCAATGGCGGTCCGTTGAAAATGCCCGCCGATCTTTATTATGGGTTTGCCGTTTTCTGTTTGGCCTTCCAACATTGAAAAATTAGCATTTATTCTATCCCCCCTGCTGCTGTTGATCAGGGGATATGAAAAGTTAATAAGCTCTAATTGCTCGGCTGTCATTAGCTTATATTGCTCATCAGTGGGGGTAAAAAACGCCAGAAAAACCCGCTTGGGGTTGATCAATTGCTGGAAGTAGGGCGCTATCTGCTGAAGTACTTGCCCACTGTAGGGGCCGGCCGCAGAAACTACTTTTTTACAGCGGATGGCTTTGGTCTCTCCAGTAGAACTATGGGTTATTATAAGCTCAAAATGATCACCTACCCGTTTTAGCTCATCCAATTTATGGCCGTACCAAATTTGATTTCCTTGCAGTTTTATAGCCTGATGCAGCTTTGAAATCAATGCTTGTGGGTTTAGCGTCCCTGAGTATTGCTTGAACTCCCTTAATATTATAGCCGTATCCGGTATAGTAATGTTAAACAGCTCCAGTGCACTGTCAGGGGTTTGAGCGAACTTATAGGGATCTTGCTGGTCCACCAGCAGTTGCCGAATCCTGTCAAGCTGTTTGAGATGCCGAAGATAGGTGACGGGCGAAGTCGTATATATCTCATCCATAGAATGATTCTGGGTATCGGCCTCATTAAGATAGTTTATGAGTTTTAGGGCCTCACCGACCGACCGGTTGTGAAGATAGGACCACATATCCCCAGGTGGTCCCAGGCTGCGGGTGATCCGTGCCTGGCCAAAGCTGGAGCCGAAAGTATAATCCTGCTGCTGCTGTTCCAACAGGATCACGTCTTGATTTTGCTGAGAGAGATGCCAGGCGCTGGCACTGCCCATGAGTCCCCCTCCAATTACTACAATATGGGCATCGGGCGGACCCTTACAACTCCAGGCCGCTGCGCTAACCAGAACAAGAAGAAGGGTTCTGAACTTTGCCAAAACCAGGATTAGTTTTTAAAGTACTTTTGTCTTGCCGGGTACTGCCACAGGATACAATCCTTTCTCATTGGGCATTACCGGAGGAGCAGTTTCCCAGGTCACGTTTTCAGGTACCAGGCTCAGCTCAGAGTTCAAGGCCTCTTCCCAGCTGATCACCTGGCCAGAGTAAGTGGCCATTCGACCCATAATAGCAGTAAGTGTACTGTAGGCACCGTTTTCAGCATCACTGATCACCCCACCATCCTGAATGGAGGCAAAAAGTCGATCATGTTCCACCTGGTAGGGGTTAGGATCTTTGCGGGCATTGTGCTTATATAATTCCTCTCCGTCCCAGGAAGTTATGGAATTCGAAGACATGTCGATGGTGCCCTTGGTACCCTGGAATACTTCCGTTACCCGGTTCAGACAACCTGGCTGATGTCGGCATTGACTGGCTATTACCGCACCGCTGGGATAAACGTATTCTACAAAATGGTGATCAAAGATCTCTCCGAACCGGTCTCCGGTGCGCACTTCCCGACCTCCCATACCCTGGGCCGATACCGGGTAGCCACCGACAAACCAATTTGCCACATCGATATTGTGAATATGCTGCTCAAGAATATGGTCTCCACAGAGCCACACAAAATAATACCAGTTGCGCATTTGATATTCAAGCTCACTCTGGCTGGGCTTGCGGTCTTTCACCCATACGCCTGCACTGTTCCAGTAGACCTGCCCTGCGGTAATATCACCCGCCATGCCATCTTTTAGTTTTTGGTGCACATTAAGATAACTGGTCTGATAGTGCCGTTGCAAACCCACCACTACATTGAGTTTCTTTTCCTTGGCTACTTGAGCTGCTTTCAATACTCTTCTCACACCCGGGGCATCTGTGGCCACTGGCTTTTCCATAAATATGTGTTTACCAGCGTTTACCGCGTATTCGAAATGCATGGGCCGGAAACCCGGGGGCGTGGTTAAGATCACAACATCAGCCAAATCGATGGCTGCTTTATATCCTTCAAAGCCCACAAATCGATTCTTTTCAGGTACTTGAATCATGGAACCCTGGTCCGGTAGTTCATTCTGAATGTTTTCCAGGCTGGAATCCAATCTGTCCTGGAAGGCATCGGCCATGGATACCAGTTTCACGGGAACATCTGTACTCAGGGCTTGAATGGCAGCACCTGTGCCCCGTCCCCCGCAACCAACCAGGGCTACTTTAATACTATCGGTTCCAGCGCCATGAGCCGCTGCTGCTACCGGCAGGGTAGTGGCCAGAATACCACCACTGGCTAGTGCCGTGGTCTTACAAAATTCACGTCGGGATACTGGCTTAGAGGACTTGGTCTTCATGTCTTTTATTTTTTGTTCTTGTTATTATCTTATGGTAGTACAATTTACGGTTTAGTTGCTTAAATGCCAGTATCCCAAATTATTAATTGTTGGAAGAGCGGTTGAATCTGGAGGCGTGTATGATGTGGGCCGGGGAATCGGATTGGCCCGACATAGAATATGGAGATGGAGACATCCCTGCCAAGACCTTTAATCAGGGGAAAAGAATATATATTTACCATCCATGCAATTGGTGATCAGGGCGTTGTGGCCACCCGTAGTATAGAATTCAGTCACTAAATTCAATGATCCGATAAGGTGACATGTGGATAGGCAATGACCTCCCCGCTGGTTCGCAGTTTAGGCATTTGAGCATTGATAGATGCTAAATATTCTCCCAGGACTTTGGCCAATTCTTCCTTTTTTTGGGGATGGCTTTGAACCAGATTCTGAGATTCACCAATGTCGGATTCTAAATTAAACAGTTCGAATGACTGGTCCAGGTGGTAGTAGATCAATTTCCAAGCACCCATTCGAATCGCGCTATAAGCCCCTATTCCCGGCCCGCTGGGCCCCCATTCGTTGGGATAATGCCAGAACAGCGGTCGGCTTTGCTCTTCTTGGGAGGCTTCTAATAATTTGGTGAAACTGACCCCGTCCAGCACCTGTACAGTATGATAGTCCTGGATCCCAGCCATTTCTAAGATGGTAGGAAAGAAGTCTTCAATAATCAGGTACTGGTTATTGGTAGAATTGGCGGTTACTCTTCCAGGCCATCTCACCATCATGGGTTCGCGAATACCCCCTTCGTAAATGGAGCCTTTGCCACTGGCCAAAGGCCGATTATGTGTATGTGGATTGCCACCGCGGGCTACAGCGCTCAGCCCGCCATTGTCCGACATAAACAGCACTATGGTATTTTGAGCCAGGTTTTGCTCCTCCAAATAATTCAAAATATCACCCACACCTTTATCCATGGCCTCGATCATGCTGGCATAGGCTGCTTCAGTAGAGTCCAATCCCATTTTTAAGTAATTATTTACGAATCGTTTGTCGGCCATGATAGGGGTGTGTACACCGTAAAAGGAATAGTACAAGAAAAACGGGTCCTCTGTTTTCTCCAGGATCTTCAAAGTCTCCAAGGTTAAGGCCTCCGTGAGAAATATGTCTTTTCCATGATATAATTCCAGACCCGGTACCGGCCAAGGCGTCCCGGCAAATTCTTCGGTGTTGCCAAAGTTTTCCAGTCCGTAATAGCTCTTGGGAGCTCCTGCTGCATGCCCGGCCACATTGAAATCGAACCCCAGGTTGAGCGGTTCTGCACCCGGAGTGCCAATGGCCCCAAAATGCGCTTTCCCAACATGTATGGTGGTATAACCGTGCTCTTGTAAGATCATGGGGAAAGTGGTGGCGTGAACGGCATGATCTAAATTGGCTTGGGGGCTGATGCCGTTGACATTCCATAAAGGGAATTCCAGTTCCTCATGATCCGTTTCCATTGGTTGTATTTTGTCCTGGTATAACGTCCAATTGGTTACCCGGTGACGGGCGGCATTCATACCAGTTAGCAGACTGACCCGCGTTGGTGAACATACCGCGGTGGCGTAAGCTTGGGTGAATTTCATGCCCTCAGAGGCAAGTCTCTGCAGATTCGGAGTGCGATAAAGTCGATTGGTCTCAGTGACCTGAGTTCCGAAGGGAACGGCCAAATCCTGCCATCCCAGGTCATCAACCATAAATAAAACAATGTTGGGACTGGGTTCCTTGGTTTCAATTTGAGAGGGGCTGCAACCGTAAAAGGACAGGAATAATAGCCAGATAAGCGGTGTAATACGAGGGAGATACATGGTTTTATAAACTGCTGACTATGATACTGATTTCGAGTTCAATATCCTAAACTAAACCGGTTCATTATCAGTTGAGGGCAGAGGGACCAGCTGCCCTCAGAGATAATTTCACCCTAGAGATGTCATTTTCCTGACAAAAAGTTTTCTAAATTTAAGTAATAGGCTGTAGAAATTTTATGAGACATCTTTTCTGTTACCTAACATTGCTGACTGTACTATGCACCGCTTCAATACAGGCGCAACATTCCGTGGCCCGACAATGGAATGAAGTGTTGTTAGAGGCGATCAGAAATGATTTTGCGCGGCCCACCGCGCATGCCCGCAACTTGTTTCATGTTTCCGTGGCACTTTACGACTCCTGGGCTACCTACCACACTTCCGCTTCACCCTATTTTATGGGAAACCGCATCGGGGGATATCAATGTACATGGGGTACTATTCAACCAGTAAGTGATATTCAATCTGCCCAGGAGGAGGCTATGAGCTATGCGGCATATCGTTTGCTAACCCATCGATTCAGGAATTCTCCCAGTCAGTCTGAGACCCAACAACGCTTTGATTCTCTGATGAATCATTTAGGCTATGACATAAATGAAACTTCCATCAATTTTACCAGCGGACCTCCGGCCGCGGTTGGGAACCACATTGGTCAATGCTTGATCCAGTTTGGACTTCAAGACGGATCTAATGAAGCAGAGGATTATGCCAATCAGTATTACCAACCGGTAAATGAACCGTTGATCCCCTTTAACCCCGGTAATCCTGATCTGGTGAACTTCAATCGTTGGCAACCTTTGACCCTGGATGTTTTCATTGATCAGGCCGGTAATGAAATACCCTTCAACAGCCCGCCTTTCTTAAGTCCTGAATGGGGAAGAGTAACTCCCTTTGCCATGACGGCCAGCGACCTGATCATTGACACCCGTGGTGAAGAGGAAGAAGAGGAGGAGTACTGGATTTATCATGATCCAGGCCGGCCGGTTTACCTTAATACCGTGGACGGTACTGGTGACAGTGATCTTTATAAGTGGGGGTTTGGCTTGGTTGCAGTCTGGTCATCGCATTTGGATCCATCGGATGGCGTGATGTGGGATATTTCGCCGGCTTCACAAGGTAATATAAGTGACCTGCCTCTCAACGTGGCAAACTATGAGGACTTTTACAATTTCCTGGATGGTGGGGACCCTGGGATTGGTCGTGATACCAACCCGGCGACTGGTTTGCCTTACGAATCACAACTGGTGCCACGTGGGGACTTTACCAGAGTGTTGGCTGAATTTTGGGCTGATGGTCCCGATTCGGAAACTCCCCCCGGCCACTGGTTTACCATAATGAATTTAGTCAATGATCATCCCTTGCTGGTGAAAAAATTCAGGGGTGAAGGTGAGGTATTGGATGATCTTGAATGGGATGTAAAGTCTTATTTTATTCTAGGTGGAGCGGTTCACGATGCAGCAGTAGCGGCCTGGAGCATAAAAGGATGGTACGACTATATTCGACCTATCTCAGCCATTCGAGGTATGGCCGATTTAGGTCAAAGTTCCATTCCATCATTAACCAACTATCATCCCGGGGGTATTCAGATAGTACCGGGGTTAATCGAGACCGTGGAAACCGGTGATCCCCTGGCCGGTGACAATAACGAAAATGTAGGCAAGATCAAATTGTACTCCTGGAGGGGACCCGACTATATTCCTGAGCCTGAAACTGATGTGGCGGGAGTGGGATGGATTTTAGCCGAAAATTGGTGGCCCTATCAGCGGCCTTCTTTCGTAACACCGCCTTTTGCTGGGTATATTTCCGGTCACAGCACCTTCTCGCGAGCGGCAGCGGAAGTTTTAACCTTACTGACCGGAGATCCTTTTTTCCCAGGAGGTATGGGCGAATTTGAGATCAAAGCCAACGAGTTTTTGGTTTTTGAAGATGGCCCTTCCATGGACATGACTTTACAATGGGCTACCTATCGCGATGCCTCTGATCAGACCAGTCTCTCCAGGATATGGGGGGGCATTCATCCACCGGTCGATGACATTCCCGGTCGGTTGATAGGAGAACAAATAGGTATTGCAGCCTTTACCAAGGCCGAACGATACTTCGAGGATTTTGTAACTGATGTTGAAGATCCATTCACAACCGAGCCATTCAAGGTTTATCCTAACCCCCTGCAGACTCCTTTGGTACTAGGGATAAAGATCCCGACCCTGAAAGGGGATGCTGTGTTGACAATAATTAACCTACAAGGAAAGCGTATTTGGACCGAAACCTTGTCCCGGGGACCGGGGAGGTCCCTCAGCATACCTATTACCGGCATAACCAACGGGGTATATCTGGTAAAACTGTCTTCCGATCAGTTCACCAGCGGTCAAAAACTACTGATTAGGTAGTGGTAAGTTTACTTTATTTTCAAAGATTATGTAGCCCAGTTCGATTCATTGTCTTCAAGAGGCTTAGGCGATTTACCATATTTATGGTGCGCAGGGAGCATGGGCCATTAGAACCTCAATAGCTGGCAGATATCCAATCAATTTTTGTGTTGTTTTAGCGGATCAGTACTTTATGAATGCTTTCCTCATTTGGTGTTAGTACTTTTAACAGATAGAACCCCGCAGGAATTTGATCTACATTCAAGTTCAAGAACCGCTGAGTGGCGGGCAAATGTGACTCTATGTTTAGTATCCGTTGACCTTGATGGTTGAAAAGGGCCAGATTTACACGTTCTCCCGGGTCTCGAAATTGCAAGGTTAAAAAATCGGAGGCTGGAATGGGATAGACTACCATCGGTTCTTCAATATTTCGGGTGAGCGTAATATCTGCAGTGCCTTCAAAATAGGTAGTAGCGAAGTTAAAGGCCTGTATCCCAATTTTTTCACCGATGATGCGGCCGGGAATGTCATCAGCAGGAGGGTGTATGCCACCCCATATTCGAGAAAGGCTGGTTTCATCGGAAGCGTCTTGATAAGTGGCCCATTGCAGGGTCACGTCCACACTTGGTCCTTCCTCAAACACCAGGAATTGATCTTTGGGTGCGTGGAACTCCCCCAGTCCTCCAGGAAAATACTCATCTCCTGTTAACAGAGTAAGCAGTTCGGCAGCTGCCCTGGAATAGGTGGAATGTCCTGAGATAAAACCGGCGAAGGGCGGTGTCACAAAGGAGGGTCTTTGATAGGGCCACCAGTTCTCTGCCAGTATCCAGCCGACACCCGCACTGAAATTATCGGGGTTAACAATGTAGTCCGGCCCTCTCCAGGCATATAGCTTAATCTTACCGGTATGCGCTCCGTTTGGTCCGGCTAATGGATCATCTTGATCCACCAATTCGATAAACCCCTCTACTAGCGGCATCCCATCCTCATGGTAGCTCGGGCTTTGCGGGTCACTGCTTTGCCCCAGGTCTGCCATAGCCCGAATTGCGGATATCGGCCGTAGGTAGTCGTACCAACCCTTTATACCCCAGGCACTGATGGCGGCATCGTGCATAGCGCCTCCCAGGGCGAAATAGGCTTTGATATCCCATTCCAGGGGATCTATCAAACCACCAATCCCTTGAAACCTTTTCTCGAGCATAGGGGGTGGTCACTGACATAGTTCATTAGATGGTAAACCAATGCCCCGGTGGAGTTTCGGAGTCGGGCCCGTCGGCCCAAAACTCCGCTATTACCCTTGCGTATAGTCACCTCGGGGTACCCACTGAGATTCATAAGGCTTGTCGGTATGGGGATTAATCGCTCGACCTTGCCCGGAGTCACCTCCCTCCATGGTGTTATAGAATTGGGGATATTGGTCATAGTTTAGGGGTAGCGAAGCATTATTTCCTCGAGAGGCGGGACTTATGTCCCAAAGCACGCCATCTCCGGGATCCATGTGGGCAGACCAGATGCTGACCAGATTAAAGCCCCACTTATAGGCTTCTTCAGTGTCCCCCGGACCATCCCTGTCCAGCAGCGGTGGAGCTCCGGGATCCAAATAAACCCGGTATGGGAAAATCATCCCGAAAATAAGTTACGGCTTCTTGAGGTTGCAGGGAAAATGGAGCCACCAACCCCCACTCGGGACTCAAAAATTCCGGGGTATTCCGGGGTATTACATTCCCTGCCTGATCGATAAATACCTCCAGAGTAAGAGGTTGCCAGTTGTTATATGAACTTATATGGGGATTGCCAGGAAAGATGGGAACTAAGGCTTGATTTTGCGCTGTGTAGTGCTGGTTTGTATAATCGTTCTGTTCGTTGGATTGATCCTGTAGACCGTACTCGATATAAGTGCTGGCAATAAAATTGCCCAGGGCGGCCGCATTTCCTGAGCTATAATCTACCGATGTTAGGTCCGGGTCGAAGACCCAACGAGGTCATAAGATTGCGGAAGCTTTCTAAAGTGGATGAAGCGTTGGGAGAGTTTTGGAATCTATGATTCAACAGACGAAAAGCGGTATAACTAATGGCTTCTTCCCTGGCCTGTTCTAAATTACCAATTGGGGAAAACGTGTCGAAGAAACTTTTGAAGTCATGAAGGGTATTCCCTAAAAGGTAAGGGACTGCCTGCGACTGAAATACCGACCATGCGTCGTACATGGCTGCGGATAAATGAAATAAATTACGGGCATGTACGGTGGGCCTGGCATAGTCGTTACGGATGGCTTCTAGGGTTAACTCATTCCATTGCCTGGCTATGGATGGTGCTGGCAGCAAATTTTCAGCATTCTCCAAGACAATTTGCTGGGATCTCGATTGCTCGGGTATGGAGATTTCGGCGGTGGATATTAAAGGTAGTCCGGGCAAGTCTACCATCACTCTATATGTCCCTTGGGGAAGAGCGGTAAAACCAAAGTTAAGTTCCGAGCTAGGTTTTGTGTGAGCCACTAAGTGCTCTTCGTCGGCTTGCAACAGGAATAGATAAAGGTCAATGTCGTCTGGATGCGCTGTTTGCGAAACTAAACTTCCGTTTAGCTCGTGGGAACCGTTTAAGTTGTCCAATGCGCTTATTCGATAGTACAGATCCCCTTGAGATCCATCTATAATAAAGCCCTCGGCTTGCTCCCAAAACAGACTGCCGTTTCCCAGATACCTTGGGGGATAACGGGGGTCACTAGGTGCGGCTTTGATCAGATAATTTCCCATGACAATTGGATGATCGGACCATTGCCCCTCCTGCAGTGATGGGGCCTGAGTATGCTCCAGTGTGTCTCCCGTAATCCTATACAATCTCAATGCACTGTTCAAAGCTTCATCTTGTTCATCGGTTATAGCGCCGGAAATGGTGGTAAACGCCTGCAGGTTAGTAGCGTTACCGGTAACTTCCAACCGCGGTAGTAAATCGTTTTGAACCACACAATGATACCTGCCTAGCTGGTGGAGCAAAATATTGATAAGATCCAATCTGGAATTAGTAGCACCTTCCATAGGTTGATCCTGAAAATACCATTGATACCTATTGAAATTCCCGGGAATCAGGGCATCCAACAGTTGGTTGGATCCTAAAGTCACCTCACGAGATTCGGAAGTTGCAGTTAGCCTTTGTGGATAGTAGATGAGCCCTGGCAATAGGGCGTTTTTTCCAGATCGGAGAAGTCCAGGTAATTATCATTCACGTATAAAGTGAATGTCCTGTCAATGTTGGAGTAATCCGGCAGGGTGCTTAAATTGTTGTTACCGGCATCTACCACACTTACTTCCATCTCATTGATTACATTCGGTAACCCTTCAATGTGATTACCAGAAATGTCCAGCACATGCAGGCTCACTAAATCCTTTATATCATCACTGATAACCCCTTGAAGATTGTTGTCCGGAAGTTTTAAGGTGATCACCTGGCCCCCAGGATCCAACCCCACCCCATACCATTGTCCCACCGGAGCCTGCAACCAGCCACTATTGTTGATCCATGTAGAACCAAAAGTATCATCGTAAAAACTGACCAAAGCCAAAGAATCCCTTTCCAAGACCTGACTTTTTACTGACAGACTTGTCCCTATCAGGATACAAACCAGCATACAGAAAAGGGGTAAAGATCTCTTCAATCGCACAGTTTTTGATTTTCAGACCTTTAATATAAACCAAAATGGGGGATATTCAGTGGAAAAAAAGTTAATGACCGACTATCAAAAGAACCTAACAGATCATAATCCGGATTGATCTTAGTCATAGTGAAATAAGAGGTAACCATTGAAATTGAGCGCAATACCAAAACTGATCTAATACCATGAAATCTATTATTACACTAACAGGGATAGCCTTTTTGCTATTCACAGCTTGTTCAGATACCTCAAACCAAGATAACACCAGCAGTTCGGCAGATGAGCGGCAACTAGCCAAAGGCCAATCAACCGTGATGGATGAAGTTTCCGAAAAAAATATCCTGCACGTAGCTATTGGCTCTCCTGACCATACGACTTTGGTAGCGGCGGTGCAAGCGGCCGAACTCGAAGACGTATTGACTAATGCTGGCCCTTTAACAGTATTTGCCCCTACCAATGAAGCTTTTGCGGCGTTACCTGAGGGGACTTTGGATGATCTGTTAAAACCAGAAAACAAAGCTACACTGGCACGGATCATTACCTTTCATGCGGCTCCGGGTAGCTACAACGAAAACAATATAAAAGGAGTAATGGGCATAGGCCAAGCCACTGGAGACAAGGTGAAGGTAGAGGTTGATGGTGATGTCACCACCGTTAACGGTGCCAAAGTACTGGGGACGGTCAAAGCTTCGAACGGTTATGTTCATGTGATCGATCAGGTATTATTACCTCCTGAAAAATAACAGGTGTGATTTAGGAGTAGGACTGCAAAAGACTCCTTATAGCCTGTGGCTTGGTTTCGGTGGCACTGCGCTGACTTATAGCCTCAGCTATGTATTGATCATTGTCCCAAAGATCATGCAACAAGGGTAGCAGACGATCTTTATTAAAGGTTCTATATTCCCGCGAGTACCTATTGACTGCATTTATATTTTCATGCTATCCGTGAAAGGTAAAAGGTTTGACGGATAATGTAAAGCTGCAACAAAAAAGCCGCTACCACCTTTGGTAACGGCTTTTATAAATTATAGTGGACTGCAAGGGGGCAGTTAATTATTGGATAAGGATTTTGTGAACAATACAGAATCCGTGACACCCAGTGCATCACCTACTCTGCCGATCATAAGAAAAGTAGTGATCACCGCATTAATCTCAATCAGTTGACCGTAATCCCAATGTTCTTTGAGGCGTTCCCAAAGAGATGCTTGCACATCATTAGCGTCTATGGCAATTTGACGGATAAGATGAAAGACCAATTTTTCTGCCTCCGTAAAATGAGGACTTTGTTCCCACAGTGAATTCTGCAAATCGCCCAATTTTTCATCGGATACTCCCAACTCACCGGCTATTTTTTCGTGAGCGCCATAACTGTAATGGCTATTCATGGCTTTTAATGTTTTTAGGATAATCAATTCTTTAAACGCCCAGGAAATCCGTCCCTCACCAAGCGATTGTATCATAAAATTGGTGATGGAGTTGCACATATTTTTATTGGAGCCCAATGCTTTGACCAAATTCGGTACATGCCCGAAAAATTCTTCCGATGCTTGGTATACTGCTTCAGTGCCGGCGATGGGTTGTTCTACTAGTTTTACTACTGCCATGATGTTTAAGCGTTAGGGGTTTGACTAATAAAATGTTCGAAATGTCCTTGTGCCGCCTTAGAGGTAGGGGGTTCAGCGTTGAAAAGTACAGGTTGGTGACCTACCCACACATCTTCCAACTCCACACCGAGGGCGTCGCCAAACTTGCTTACCTGCAGATAGGCGCCGATGGTGGCTACTATTTCCACGATTTGAGCATCGTTATAATGTTTCTTCACGGCTTCCCAGGTTTCCCAGGGAATATTTTCCGGGTCTAGTACTACATGGGCACAAAGATCCAGCATGGCCACCTCGTTGGGTTCGTAGTGTGGGCTGTTTTGGTATTCCACTCCCACGATATCCGCTTGCTTTTCGGGGGTGACCCCCAGCCGAGCGGATACAGCTTCGTGTTGTGTAACACAATAAAAGCAGTCCCCCATTTTGGTGGCTTTAAGTATCAACAGCTCTTTATCGTACCAGGAAATATCTCCTTCCTGTAAAATGTCAAAGAATATTTCCCACATCTTCTCTGCCATCTCCGGCGCGTGCCCAGTGATTTTGAAGATGTTCAAAACCATTTGAAAACGGGCCTCTGTTTTGTCGTAGATCTGCTTGGTGACGGCATCTCCGTCATCGTACTCTACATAAGGTAAATGTGCCATAAATTTTAGTTTGTTAACTAAGCATACGCTTAGTTATAGTTGAAATAAAATTACTTTGTAATTCTGTCCACAGCGAAATTTATATAGTTTTTAATCTGCGCGGGATTTTTGATTTTGCTGTAAATGGAAATACTTTGAGCAATGCCCACCAAGAACTCCGCACCTTCATCCAAGGACCGGCCTTTCATGGGGACACTATTGGCAATAGCTTTTGCGAAAAGAGCCTTCATTTCGGCGAAGAATTTAACCACGATTTTACGAATAACGGGGTCGAAGTGTTCTATCTCCCGTACTGAGTTTACCATCATACAGCTATTGGGAATTTTACCCTGGGCAATACTTAAGGCAAACCTGATGAGAAAGGATTTCACATCAGACAAATCACTATCTGCCTGGCGCAACGGACCTAGGAATTCCCGGTCCAATTGAAGTTGATAATTTTCCAGTGACCGTTTGTAAAGTTGTTGTTTGCTTTTAAATGTAGCATATATGGAGAACTGATTGATTCCCATGTCGTGCTCCAGGTTCCGGACGGTGGTTTTTTCATAACCTCGCTTCCAAAATGACAACATCGCCCGCTGCAACACTTCTGCCTCGTCAAACTGTTTTACTCGTCCCATAGTTGAAACTAAGCAATTGCTTGGTTATAACCAAATCTATACAACCGATCAGAGGATGATCCCGTCTTATAAGTAAGAAGTAAAGATAGAATAAATGAAGACTAGGAAGGTTAGGAGTTTAACATTGACCATTGCCTTGAGTATATTCTTAGGGGGCTGTCTGGACACCTCGGAAGGCATTTTTATTCGTGTTCAGAATGAGGGTACGGCACTGGCCGAAGATCTTATTTTGGCGGGAGAGAATTTTGGGAACCTGGATCCTACTGAATCGTCCAATTATATTCAAGTGCTACAGGCTTTTACCAGCCCCAATTACAGTTTGGTGGTAAACGGCCAAACTATCGACGTGAGTTTTATTGTACCTGGAGATCCCTTATCTGATGGTTTCTTTACTTATCGACTGTCCTTCGATCTCGATGGGCAAGGCGAAGTGATAGAGTTGGACATGCAAGTAGCTCAGGATTAACGCCCTTGATTTATTTTTCTTGAACCAACGTAAGAGTGTTGAGGTCGGGATCTTTAAAATGGGCTAAAATTCCACCCCAGGATTGTGTTTGTGGGGGGCCTAGAAAATCCACCCCTAAGCGTGACAGTTGTTGATAGCTGGTATGTATGTCATCAACACCAAAAGATACGCCGGTAAATCTTCCCACCAGCTTTGTGAATTCATCTTCATTTTGGGATAGCACCTCCAATCCCAAGTACACTGCAGGCGCCGCCTCAATTTGGGCCCACCCGGAGTTAAGATCCTTGCTAATAACATTCAGTTTCAGAATTTTTTGATAGAATTCCAGCGCTTTTTCAAGATCGCTAATAAAGATCCTGATGGTATTTATTTTTAAACTCATGCTTAGATATTTTCATTTTGCGGAACCCGATATCCGTATTTTTTTAGTATGGCTACCGCACTTTCGGAGAACAAAAAGGCCTCAAATTGGTGGGATGCCTGTTTCATTTGGGGACGGTTGCTTAATAATACCATACTTTGTGCTATAGGCTTATAGTAGCTGGTATCCACGTATTTCCATTGGGCTATTTTCGGGGCATCAAAGGCATATAACACCGATTGACCGGTAAAGCCTACCTGGGCTGCTTCAGATAGTATGAATTGATTGGTTTGTGAGATGCTTTCCCCATAAACTAATTTGGGCTGTATTCGGTTCCATATTCCTGCCTTCTCCAAAAACGCCTGAGTGGCCTGTCCGTAAGGAGCAGTTAGAGGATTGGCAATGGCTACGTGAGTGACGTCAGGATGCAGGAGTGTTTCGGGTTTGAGTGTTAAGTGCGGGTGCTGACTCCACATGATTAACTGACCAAAGGCGTATGTTCTGGGTTTTGAATAGACCATACCGGAGTGATAAAGATCCATAGGGTATTTTACATCCGCAGAAACGAATACGTCATAGGGAGCTCCCTGCTTGATCTGAGTGGTTAGTTTTCCAGAAGAGCTGATCACGATTTTACAGGGAATCCCGGATTGATCACTGAAAGCCTTTATCAATTCAGTCATGGCATATTGCATGTTGGCGGCAGTGGCAATAACCAGCGTATTCGAGGATTCCTGAGGTTGGCAGGAGATCATTAGCAGCAGTAAGCCAAGAAATTTCAATGCTCTCATGAGGTCAATTAACAATTAACATTTAACAATTAAAAATATCCGTTTGCCATCTCATAGGTACTGAGCCGAACCATTTATTTTTGTCAATCTCAACCAATAACACCCCCAGCCTTTAACTTGAAATCGGGTGGGTGGAGGGGATCCGGAATAATTACGTCGGTCGATCAGTCCACTAGCGGCCAAAGCCTGCCCCTCCCCTGATGTTACGGCAGCACGCGGATGGTGCCTGCCTTGCCGGCAGCAGGACGCTCGCGGCCAGGCGTCCACCAAAAAATTTCCCTCAATCTCAACTGCTGATACTCAAAGTTGATAACTTAATAATGGGTGGGTGGGGGGCACCCCAATGAAATCTTGTTATTTCGACCTTTACGAGGTCTTGTCACTCTACCACGATCGCCTGTCCCAAAACGGTAAATATCTCCACACCGGGCAGCTTGTAGCGGAGTTCTTTAAGGTCAGCAGCGCTAATGTTGGGATCTATATGGGTCAGCAGTAGACGTTTGGGCTTAATGTATTGATCCACCCATTGGGGGCCCTGATCGTCCCATAGCAGCCAGTAAGGTAAAATGGCCAGATCAATAGTTTCAAGGGGTAATTGCAATGCATCAAAAACATGTTCATACCAATCGGTATCCCCCACGTGCAATATGGATTTACCACCCATTGATATCAGGTAACCGATGTTTTGCACATTTTTGTGCAGGTATTCATTGCCGTGATCCATACGGAAGGCCTGTAATTGCATTCCCTCAAACTGGTACTCGTTTATCCGGTAATCATCATAGGGGATGGTAATGGTGTGGGCATAGCTTTTTTGTTTTAAAGGGTCTGTTACCTGCCTGCTGCCCACGACGGTCGTTTTTCGGAACCCCAAATGTAGCTGGGAACTGTAATGATCACCATGGTAATGGGTGACCAGTGAAAGGTCCGGTACTGGATAATTTCCACCTTCGTGCAAGAGGTCTGCAACTAGTTTCTCGGAAGGAGGGAGGTAGGCTGGTTTATAGAACTCATGCAGCCCATCGATCAATACGGTATGTTCTGAAGATTCCAGTAGCACTCCCATATTACCGGTGTAAGTGATGGTGACTTGTGCCATAGCTGGAATCCACAGCAAAGTTATTCCTGCGAGAATTATACATCTATTTATAAACCAGGTCATAAGCTATGAAGATCTTGGAACTTCTGAAGCCACAAATTCTCGGATAGCACTGTATCTGAAACCACAAAGACAATCAATTCCAGCATAACTAATGATAGTACTTGACTTTCAACTTTTTTGATTACCACATCATTAAGCTTCATGGTAAAAATAACTGCCAATAATAAGTAATTAAAAAATCTGACCTCCCAATCTGTAAAAGGAATTGCCAATTGTGTCCATAGTAATACACCAATGATTAGATTATAATACAAAGGTTGGGTATTATTTTTCCTTAAATTCCAGGCGGTCTTAAACAAAACAACACCTGCGATCAAGGCAAATAACCTTCCCGCGGCTAGTAGTAAATAGGCGCCGGGCATCCTCACCAATAACATATAACTTCCCACCACCCATATGGCGAATAGTAAAAACAAAATTGAGTATATGGAAGGACTTCCACTGAACAGGTACCAAAGACTAAGCAGCAATAAGCCTCCCAATACTGTTCGAATTAACCATGGTGAGGGAGTTAGTTCAGTGAGTTTTAGGATAGCTAAAGTAAAGCAAGAGAGGACTACTACTACTATTATTATCCTTTCAAATAATCTGGAGAGTTTACTGCTTTGCGAGTTTGAAATTGTTATTGAAATTTGATTTTTAAATTTGCTATTGTTTTAGCTGGAAAGATTCCACTTCTTTGATCTCAACAGAAACCTGCCTACCCAAAAACCCAAAACCAAAGTAGCGCCACCGAGTACATCAAACCACACTGGTCCGGAAGCCTTACCGGTTTGAATCAACCAAAAAGTTTCCAATATCACCAGCAGGGACAGCACTCCCAAGGGTATTTCCGTTTGCCGACGAACTATTGAAAAAGCTGCGACTCCGGCAAGTACCGCTGCAAAAAAAGAACCCAATCCGGCCAACGCTAATTCTAGAGGGCCGGATTTGTACCAGCCTATTCCATGAAACATTATTTCCTGAACTAAAGTGGTGCCCAGTACCAACAGCAATTCTCCAATGATGATGGCCAGAAAGATCCGCAACAAGTTGTACCAGTTAATAAGCATATTCACTTGATGATTGCCTTATTCAATATGCACATTTGAATGGGAGTGGTCAATGGTATTTACACCGACGGTAATGACATTTTCCGATTGTTAATTTATTTCTAGCAATAAGGATTCTAATGGTTGCAATCCTACAGGGATCTTCCCAAGATTATCCACTACATCCAATTCGAAGGTCCGTTCACCATAAAGCTGATCTGTTATGGAAGTTTTCCCATCCCGTATATTTAAAGTCGCTATAATGTCAGGAGGGAGCAGCAGATCAAATTGTTGTGACTGTGATGGACTAAAGTTGCAGATCACCAGTAGTTTTTCCTCCCCCTTAAATCTTAAGTATGCATAGACTTGATCGGAGTAGCCTTTGGTTTGTACACGATTGTATTGGTGTACCTCCCGGTATTCTCCCAACAGTGCCGTATTGATCAAAGTGAAGTTTAAGAGTCTCCGGTAAAAATCGCGCAACTCTTTTTCTTCTGGGGACAATTGACCACCATCAAACTTTAAGTTGTTCACCCACCGCTGATGGTGGGGTACCCCTATATAATCAAAAATTGAGGTTCGTGAGGGCTTGCCAAACCCGGCATCCTCTGCACCAGGTTCACCCACTTCCTGACCAAAGTAGATCATGGTGGGGGAGGTACTGATGGTGGCGGATAATACCATGGCTGGTTTGGCGTATTGAGCATTACCTGCAAACTGAGGACTGGCTATACGCTGTTCATCATGATTTTCCAGAAAATGGAGCATGTGATGCTCAATATCCGCAAGTCCCTCAAGGATTGTAGGGATATTATCTGTCGAACCGTTACCTTGGATGATATGCTTCAAGGTGTCATATAATTCCACTTTGTCGTAGAGGTAGTCCATTTTTCCTAGTTGTATATAATCTCTGTAAAGCTTGGGGTTATATACTTCGGCCAGCAATAGGGCTTGATCATTTTTACTTTTAATTTGAGAATTGAGATAGCTCCAAAACTCTACAGGCACCAGTTCGGCCATATCGAAGCGAAATCCATCCACACCCAGTTTCAACCAGTATTGGGTGATATCTTTAAACTTTTTCCAGGAGTCCGGAACTTCTTGGGTCTTCCAGAATTCAAGATGTTGCTCATACCCTTGCCGGTGGAATCCATCGGGCAGGGAGACGAAATCCTTGGTGCCGTCGGGCTGGATCCCGTAGTTGATCTTTACGGTTTCGTACCAATCATGGAAGTGGGGCTGGGACAACCGAGACCCGTTACCGGTCCATTTTGAGGGTACTTCCCGGTAATATCCATCTGCCAAAGGATGAGGCTCTCCACCCAGAGGAAGGTAACCATCTAGAGCCATCGGCACCTTAAAATTCTCATGGGGATTGTAGTAGAAGTTGTTATTGCGCCTGTAAGTAACACTGGTATCATCTTGGGCGCCAAAGTCTTTTATACCTGGGGGGTTGGTCTTTCCCTCATAGCCCCGAGCTACGTGGTTGGGTACGATATCGATCAATACCTTCAACCCCTGGGCATGGCTGCGCTTGATCAATTCCAGGAACTCCTGAAGTCGGCGGGCAGGATCTTCAGCTAGATCAGGGTTTACATTGTAATAGTCCTTTACCGCATAAGGCGAGCCGGCCCGTCCCTTCACTACATCGGGGTCGTCGTTTGATATCCCATAATCGGAATAGTCTGTAATAACCGCATGGTGAGGAACCCCTGTAAACCAAATGTGGGTTATGCCCAAATCTTTTATTTCTTGAAGTGCTTTGTCTGTAAAATGATGAAACTTACCTACGCCGTTTTCCTCCAGGCTACCCCAAGGTATATTGTTAGATTTTGTATTCCCGAATAACCGGGTAAATACCTGGTAAATGACAATTTTCTGTTTTTCCATGTCCGGCAGCTGAGGGCTTTGGTCTGTAGGTTCTGTAGATGTTGTGTTTTGGCAAGCGACAAGCATGGAGTAGATAAACATGGTCGAGAGCAAAAACTTTATCATATTCTTTGAATCCATACAGCAAGCAATATACGAATTGACAGTGAGTTTGGCGGTGGGAGTGCGTGCAGGCATTGATAATTTGTTATTATTAGGAGATGATTGAGAAACTGGGCTTAGTTCTGCTTATTGTGGTGATCGGTCAATTGACCTTTCTGTGTTTCTTTTTGTTTACCAGTAAGCAGGGTAAAGTTCTCAGTAACCGAATATTGGGGATCTTCTTTCTGTTGTTGGCTGTGAATCTGATCGACCTATTGCTAAAGTTCAATGGCTACGATTCCTACTACCGGCCGCTGGCCTTGGTCGATGATGCCTTCGTTCTACTATATGGTCCTTTAATATTCCTCTACTCCTACACCATAATTTATAAAGATGTAAAATGGATAAACCGGTGGTGGTGGCATTTTGTGCCCTTCATACTACTGGCGGTCTTTATGATATTAATCCAGAATATTCATCCCGTTTCACAGCAAACTCAGATGCTGGAAGACATAGACCAGTTTCGCTTACCTAAAGCCATCTTTTTGGCCATGACCCTTACCTATTTGCACCCCCTTATTTATTTGCTGTGGTCGTACCGACTATTAGGCCGATACCGCCAATCTATCCGGCAGCAATTTTCAAATATTGGCGCTATTGATCTAAACTGGCTGGGGTTCACCCTGAATTCGGTATTGTTCCTTATGGTAGTGGCCATTTTACATTCCCTGGCGCCGGTGGTCTTCCAAACTGATTTCGCCCGGTTAAGTTTGTTGATGTTGATCATCTGGCTGCTGTTTTTTGTTAACCGCTGGCTGCTGAAAGCACTAAAGCATTCGGAACTGTTCGAGGGGATAGCCGCCCGACCTAAAGTAAAATATCGGGGATCAAGACTATCAGAGGAGGAAGGAGCGCAGCTACGGGTAGCACTGGAGCGTTATTTAAAAGACAAAAAACCCTACTTGGATGCGGATCTTTCAATCGACCAATTAGCCGGCCAAATGGGTACTTCCGCAAAAAAATTAAGTCAGGTCATCAATCAATCCTACGGTCAGCGATTCTATGAATGGGTGAACGGACATAGGATTGCGGAGGCCAAAGAATTACTGGTTAGCCAGCCTGATCACACGGTGTTGGAGATACTTTATCAATGCGGTTATAACTCCAAATCGTCTTTCAATACCTTTTTTAAAAAATATACCGGCACCACACCTACAGCCTTCAGAATTAAAAAATTCTCTGAAAAAGGTTCGAGTTCCTGAACTACGTCGATTATTAGGGGCATTATGACTTGTTTTAAGCAAAAACAACGAAAAAATGGAACAAGTCAGCCTCAAAAAAGCCTATCAAACAAAAGCAATTTATCGGTGGATTCCTTTATGGGAGGTACTGGGAGTATTTGGAACAGCCATCTTTTTGCTTTGGATAGCCGGCAGTTGGTTGGAGCCCAACCCTATTATAACCCACGCAGCAGTTTGGACCACCTACCTGCTGGTGATGATCATTATCTGGAGACTTCAAAAGGGCCATCGCCAGCGGTGGGCATTATTGGGCCTTGACTTGAAGGACAATTTCTCATGGCGAACTACTACCTTAAGATCCTTGATGGTATTTGTGGGAGCCACCTTGGCTTTCATCTTGGTGGGCATGCTAGCAGCCAATCTTGGATGGGCTCCCCAACAGGCTGATCTCAGTGGGTATGACTTTCTAAAAGGAAATCTTCCATTAGTACTGCTGTCCCTGCTGGCAGTATATATCAGCGCTTCCTTTGGTGAGGAAGTGGTATTTCGAGGGTTCCTCATCACCCGTCTTCACCGATTGTTTGAGGGGTTCTACCCGGTGTTCTGGTCGGTTTTGATCAGCGGGATAATCTTTGGATTGGCGCACTTCAGTTGGGGACTTTTAGGGATTATACAAACTGCGGCTATGGGCTGGACCCTGGGATACTTCTATTTGCGTTACGGACGCAATTTATGGAACACCATATTGGCCCATGCTTATATGGATACCATTCTAATACTGCAAATGTACTAGTAAAGTTGAGTGTGAAGTTTGAGTGTGAGATTGAGTGGTTAGCGGCTATAAGACCTGGTCCAGAACGACTTTAGTGATGCGGTCGCAGCGGTCCAAATAGAAACCAAAGAGTTCCTGCACATTGAGTACGTTCTCCAGCCGGGCTCGCAAGAGTTTTTTGGCACGATACAGTCGAATTTTAACATTTTCAATGCTGACGTTCAGACAGTCCGCCGTTTCTTTAGAGCTCATGTTTTGAATAATGCGCATAACAAATACCAAACGATACTTTTCAGGCAAACTGTCGATGGCTGTTTCCATAGTTCCACGAATGTTGCGTTTCAATTCCTCAGAAGGCAGTTTTGGCTCTTCAAAAGGGGGGTGCTGGCTTTGGATCAAGGAATCAATGTCCATTTGTGAGGCTTCACGAGTCAGCTCCTGGTTGCGCGCCAGAGCACAATTGATCAAAATACGGATCAGCCAGGTGGAAAACTTGGAGCGGCCCTGAAAAGTATGCAGCTTTTCGAAAGCCTTGATATAGGCTTCCTGCATGATGTCCTCAGCTTCTGTATCCAGAGGCAAATAAGCCCTGGCAATGCGGAAAAGCTGCCGGTTATGCCGACGTATCAATAGCTCGAAATACTCCTTTTCTCCCTGTAAAACATGGTCAATCACCTGGTCATCGGACCATGAACGTTCCAAACGGGTAAATTCATGGATATAGTTGCCTATATGGTCCATGACCATTAGATAGATAATTTAGATTTTGGTTACAAAATATTTTGCTGACTTTATCAAAACAACTGGCAGCGTGCTTAGGTTCGTTCAATATCTGCGCCACTCTCCAATTTCACTGTCGTAGTATTGGTAATTCCATCCATGTAATACCAGCTTAAACTCGGAACCGTTTTCATACACTTCATAGTGGATTTCCTGAAACCCTTGGGCATCCCGTATACTATTTAGCGACCCGGGATATTTCCCCCGGGTCGCTTTTGACCATTCCAATTGATGTACAATATTATTGGCCATGTTCCATCGAATTTTGCGATCTACCCAATAAGTGGCCACCGCACTGGCAATAACCAAAAGAGTGCCAATAAATCCCGTAAGAAAGTAACGGGCCACTTGGGTATTCCAAAGAAGGTCAACCACAACTGCTACCAGTGTCAGAATAATTAGCAGTATGGCCAATGGCAACACGAAAAAGCCTAGAAAGGGATCGAGTAAGGCGATCACAGCTCCAATGCTCACACATACAGAGCTTAGAACCAGCCAGAAATCTCTGTTAAATAGGTTCATGATTTTTACGTGCTTTTGGGCACTTGAATTTTGTACCAGTTGATGTTTCGGGTGTAGTACATGGTGGCCGCCAAAATAAGGAACAATCCTATACTTCCTACTAACAGGGCATAGTCTGCTAGCTGCATGATCACAAACATAAATCCGTAAATCACACACAACGAGAAAGTCATCCAAAAAGTGAATTTGGCAGACCGGAACAAAGCCACTGAATAGAGCGAGATCATCAAGACTATGCCTAAGGAGGAAATAACATAAGCCAATTCAAAATTGGAATGTTCTGAAATGGACAGCAGTAAAATGTAAAACAAGCACAGAGCCAAACCCACCAATGTATATTGAAAAGGATGTATGCGCCGCCCATTCATAATCTCTACTAAAAAGAAGATCAAGAAGGTTAGGGCAATGGTCATGATGCCATATTTTGCCATGCGGGTGTTTTTTTGGTAATTATCCAAAGGAAGCATGAGCTCTACCCCAAATGACGACTCCTGCAAATTGGCCGTCTGTTCCTGACCTATCCAACTGCTGGGATAGTTGCGGTTCAATTGTGTTACTTTCCATTCTGAATAAAATCCCTCATCGCTGACATCTCTTTGATAAGGCAAAAACTGTCCCTGGAAGCTGGGGGAGTGCCAGCTTGAACGCATTTTAATGTTGGTGGAGTTACCTACTGGCAAGAAGCTTAAGCCATAACTCCCTCTTAGATCAAGTTTGAATTCAAAGGGGATTGTAGTATCGGGAGTCAGAGAAATTGGGGCATAAATCCCGGACGATATGATATCAGGGATCTTGCTTCCTGGTTGGAAAGCTAATGTTTGATCTTGCCATTGGATCTTCAGCTCATCTTGGACACCCCGCAAGTCCGATACTCCAAAGGTCACAAAGGCCTTATCCCAGGCAATGCGTTCAATTTTTGAGGTATCAATCTCAACTTGTGGCTTAAAACTGCCAGTAATATCCATTTGGGAGCGGTATACTACTACCTCGTAGAGGCCTCTTTTTAAGGTTTCGGGATCAATATCCCCTTCTATATCCAGCGATTGAGGAAGTATATGCAGCAATCGTTCTGTTCCGTGATAGTAGATCAAGGGTACTGAAAGTATGGGTCCGCTTATCTGTTGATGCTGGGCCCAATCATTGCTGACCTCAAACACCGTTTCCCGATGCAAGATCTCCCGTTCGCTTATAATGGATTGAATCATGGAGGAAGGGATCAGCAGCAATAGGGCCAGAATCCCGATGGTGACCAATTTCAGGGTAACCGATTGCTTCACCCATTGATTGGCTTGATCGATATTAGATTTAAAATCATTCATGTATTTGATTATTTAAAAGTACTTTGAAATTCAAAGTACATAGACAAAAAATTATTTTAGTAGTCTTTCAATTGCACTTATATGTTTTTTAAAAGCCGCTTTTCCCCGGTCAGTAGCCCAATAACGGGTATGAGGTTTGCGGCCTTTGAATTCTTTTGTGAATGTGACATAATCTTTTTGTTCCAAGGACTTAAGGTGACTAGCCAGATTGCCGTCAGTGACATCCAACAGCTCTTTTAAAGATATAAAATCCAGGTAATCGTTGACCATCAGGGCCGACATGATGCCCAGACGAACTTTATTCTCAAAGGCCTTATCCAGATCTCTTAACAGGTCTTTCACGAATCATACTTTAAATGCATCACAACTCCATAAACGATGTGCAAGATACCAAAACCCAAAGCCCAGAAGATGAGGCCATACCCGATATAATAGGTGGCCAATAACCCTAGCACGATTTCCAGAAGTCCCAAGCTTCTTATGTCAGTCAATGTGTACTTACTGGCATTAACCAGTGCCAAACCATAAAATATCAAGGTTAGTGGAGCCACCAATCCTATATAACCATTTAGAAATAGGATCAAACATAATATGCCTCCAGCAGCCAAGGGGATCATAAGATTTACCAACAACCGTTTGGACTGTAAATCCCATATCTTTTGTCCCTGTTTTCTGGCTTTGCGGGTAGTAAAAAATATGCCGGCTGCCAAAGATAGAATCAACAAGGCTACTGCTATGGCCAGTATCTTCAACATCATAGGGTTGGTGATGATAACCTGGCGATAACTGAAATAGTCCTGTTGATCATATAGGGTGTTATAGGCTAAATAAGCCCCGACCAGAGCCAGTACCCCCATGCAGACACCGGACAGACCACTGAGGGAAATGAATCGCGAGGATCGATTCATAATATCCTTGATCTCCTTCAGGTCCTTGATATATTCTTGTTTCTCCACCATATTGTAAAAGTACTTTGAATCACAAAGTAAGTAACGAAAATTTAAATGACAAGTTGCAAACTGTTAAAATTTGTTAAGGGATCATTCGTCGAGAAGTTTCCAGGACCCGGCCTATATAGGCTAGGGCGGGGACCTGTACCAAACCTGTAATGAATACCTGGACTCCGCCGGTTTAAAATAACTGGTTATCGCCAATACCCCAAAAGCAGCAGCAAAAAACCCCGTACCAGCAATCTATCCGGCTTTGCGGGTTCTTTTTGCGAGGGTGTGTTTAGTAAGTTATCAGCCACCTCACGGACCAATGGTTCTGGAATCTCCTCCCTGTGGAGTAGGTTGATTAAGCTTTGCGTAGAAGGCTTTCATTGATCTGTGTTTTGCGAGCTAGGTGCTCCTTGGCTAATTAACAGGCACTATTAATAAGATCCTGCGCATATTCCATTATTGATCGGTTTCCAGGCTAATGCAGTATTCCGACATCTTGGCCTCTGCCTCTTCATGGCCCATCTCAAAGGCTTTTTTAAAATCGCGACAGGCATCGTATTTATTATTCATAGTCACCTTGATCAATCCCCGGGTGTAAAACGCCGCGGCATTTTCCGAATTGAGATCAATGGAGGTATTTAAATCTTCATGCGCTTCCATGTACCGATCCATGGCATAATAGGTTTGAGCGCGATTATTGAAATAACTGGCGCTGCCTTTGTGCAATGAAATAGCTTCATTTAAATACCGTAGCGATTCGTCATAATCCTCAATCAAATAAAGCGTATAGCCTAGACTATTCATCATATCGTGGCTGGAAGGATCTATTAACAGGTATTTTATCATGTACTCCACAGCTTTGCCATATTCGTCCAATTGGTAATGGCTGTTTAGCAGATTGTTGATCACCGTGGTGTTGGTGGTATCGGATTCGTAGGCCAGTTCAAAATAAACGGCTGCGGAGTCGTACTGGGCTAAAGCGTAGTGCGAAACTCCTTTGTAGTTGAACAGACCTTCTCCGGAATAATTCAAAGCTAGAGCCTGGTTGTACTGATCAACGGCTTCCTGATATTTTTTAACCTGAGCCAGGGTCACCCCGTAGTACAAGTGGTATTTACCGGAGTCAGGACGTATCTCGATGAGTCTTTTGCCATCTATTACCGCATTTTCAAATTCCTTTAATTTGATATGACTTAAGAGCCTGTTAAGGTGGGCTTCTACCTTATTGCTATCCGCAGCGATGGCCTTGTTGAGATCTTTTAAGGCATTCTTGTAGTCTTGTAGGTAATATTTGGACAGCCCCCGATAATTTAGTGCTTGTACATTGTTTGGTTCCACCCCCAATACCACCGTAAAATCACTGATTCCTTCGTAATAGTCCCCCAATTCCATGTGTGCCTGTCCTCTTTTAAGGTAGTACTCGATATATCCTTCTTGCTTTATGGCCTGGCTATAAGCGTCTCTTGCTTCTTCGTACTTCTTATCAGTGAAGGCCTTATCACCAATTTCATTGTAGTACTCATCATCTTTTTCCGGATTAACTTCAATTTTACTTTGTAGATCTTCCGGGATATCGAAGAGGGTGTCGGCAATGGAAATGCCAAATTCCACATGGTCGACCAGGTAGGTGGCCTGGTCATCCAATGATGCATTCAGCATTTTGGTAGACACCAATATCCCGTTAAAGTCTTGGTGGTCCAAAAAGGTTTCAACCCCAAGATCCGATTCCCGTCGTACCACTGTAAAGTTTTCTTTATTCACATAGTATACCATCCAATTATCCAGGGAGTCTTCTAAATAGATGCGGACGGTTTCTAAGCTGTCGAGCTTGACATCGTGCAAAGTGTAGCCACTAAAGTCTTTGGGATTAATCTCATCAAGCCCTTTGCTCAACAGGTTGTCGCGGCTGGTAGGTTCAGTTATAAACACTTTATCGTCCAGTCCGTTATAGTCCCATATAATACTATCATTTCTTGCATTGATCATGACCAAGTCCCCCACCCGATATTCGTAATGGTACCGGTTGGGCTCCTTGACATGGGAGATTAAATCCATGGTCAGCTTGCCTGAAATGGCTTTTCCCGTAATATGCCAAGTTTGCACGATGCCTTGCTGGTCTGAGAAGGTTTCAATATTCTTCTCAATGATTTCATCAAGGCTTGAGGTAGTATGTTCTGACAGGATTTCGGCACTGCCGTATTTTTCGGCATTGCTTTGGGCCATTTCCTGAAATTCCTCTATTTTCCCTGCTGGCAGGATGCTGGCTCTTACCAGTTCGCTAATGCCGCGGCTCTTGCCGTATGCATCTACCGAGGTCAACAATAGAGTATCCGGGGCTAAATACTTCACCTTTACCGCTTCACTCATGGTCATATGATACCCCTGGATAAGTTCCTTCTCAATAATAGAAATGTCCTCCCCTTTAATGCTTCCCACGATCGATGATTTAGAGTTATAGTACTCTGGCCAGTATTGATAACCGCTAAGTTTGTCTTGATCGTCCTGATATATCGTCATGGACATTTGGTAGGTGGTACCTGAAGGTAATTGGAAGGTACCGTACCATTGGCCTTGGAGCGATATTGGCGGGGCCTTTTTCTGCTTGGATTTCTTTTTTTGGGCTTCCGCGGGCCACACAGTACCAAGCACCAAAAGGAATACTCCTATCAATCCATTGTTAAAGCTTATTCTTCTGATCATTATTCTCCACAATTCCTCATTGAACCCAACAAATTAATCAGATTTCTCCTTCAACCGGAACTATTTTAAGGAACAATACCAAAAAAAATTTTAGAAATGAGGTTATGATCCAAAAAGTAGGCGTTCTTAAGGCAGTTCCATTCCCAGTGACGCTTCGTATATTTCAAACCATTGCTCCAAGGTCATATCCACATCCAGGGCTTCCACGGCCTCTTTGATCCGATTGCTTTTACCGCTGCCAATTACTGGCAGGATCCGTGCAGGGTGTTTTAGGATCCATTGATAGATAACTTGTGATAATGGACACTGCAGTTCATGACCCACCTTATTTAATGCTTCCAGCAAGCGGGCGCCTTTGGTATCGGAAGGATTGAATATCTTACCCCCTCCCAATGGTGACCAGGCCATAGGCTTGATATTTTCCTTTTGAAGGAATTCCAGGTTGCCATCCTGAAAACTATCCAGACAGTAAGGGGATATTTCCAGTTGATTGGTTACCAGAGGCCCTTCCCAATACTCTTGCAGCATTTCAAATTGGTGGGCGGAAAAGTTGGAGACCCCAAAAAAACGTACTTTTCCCTGTGTCATCAGCTGATCAAAGGCTTTTACCACCTCTTGAGGATCAAAAAATGGGGAAGGTCGATGAAGAAGCAACAGATCGATTCGATCAGTGGCTAAGTTTCTTAATGACTGCTCAACAGAATGGACGATATGGCTTCCACTATAATCGTAGTGCTTTAATTTCCTTTCAGGGTATTTATCGGAAATTAATTTGATGCCGCACTTAGTGACAATCTCCAGCTTATCCCTCAGTGTGGGTTCCAGCTTCAAAGCTCGGCCAAATAACTCCTCGCAATTGTAGTCCCCGTAGATATCGGCATGATCGACGGTAGTTATTCCCATCTCAAGATTATCGTGGATCAGGGTTAAGAGCTGTTGATCCGTAAGGCCCCATTCTGCCAGCCGCCAATAACCGTGGACCAGCCGGGAAAACTCCAGGTCGGGATGTAGTGGTATTCTCATGATGTTTAAATTAATTTCCAGCTAATTCCAAAAGCTTCATACAAGTGTTCCAATTACGGGTAGTGGCACTAACCTTTAATTTTTTTTCAAAAAACATATTGTTGAGTTTGGTACGGCCATAACCGTCCGGGCAATAAACATAAATGACCTTACCATCAATAGTGTATGTCTCAAGGGGATTTGGTGAAGAGGGTAAGGAGTCCGCTAGCTCCTTCGACGGCTGATCTGCTAAAAATGTGATATGCAAGTATTTGGTGTCCTCCCGGACAAAAGGATTGCCAGCAATAGCTTGCTGAAGCTCGTTGGTTTTTAGCACAATCACGGGAACCTGATAACCGAAATGTTCTTGGATAGCATCCCCAATCTTCCCGTTTAGGGCGCCAAAGTCTTCCTCAGCGGCCTTAAATACGATATTGCCACTTTGGATATAGGTTTGTACATCACGTAACCCCCGTACGGTTAAAAGTTCACGGAGTTCGGCCATAGGGATCTTATTATGTCCGCTTACATTGATGCCCCGGAGTATAGCGATGTAGGTTTCCATTGGTCAATTGACAATTAACAATTTAGAATTGACAATGGCCATCAGAATTTCAAGTATTTGCCTGCGGCTGTATCCTGACTTTCTTGAGTCTGGAGCAACGTTCTTGAAAAAGAGCTTTAGTGGAATGGGGTACTTCTAGAAGTATTATACAAAGCGTGGTCAACTGCTGATTCGAAATATTAAGGTTAAGCTCTTTTATGACTCTCATTACTGAGTTCATCTCAGGGTAATTAAATGTCAGTTTCCAGGTCTCGCTAGGCTCTTTTTCCACGATTTTTCCTTTTTCTATCGCGGATTTGGAAACTTCTTTATAAGCTTGTGTTAATCCGCCTATGCCCAGCTTGGTACCCCCGAAGTACCGCACTACTACCACCATTACATTGGTTAGGTTGTGCGCCCGGATCTGCCGTAAGATAGGATCACCGGCGCTGTGCCTGGGTTCTCCTGCATCATTAGACCGGTATACTTGCCCGTCAACTCCCAAAACATATGCATAACAATGATGTCGGGCTTGATGATGGAGCTTCTGTAAGTTCAAAAGAAGTTCCTTAACCCCATCGGTAGTGGTGACAGGGTAGGCAAAGGCTAAAAATTTACTCCCTTTTTCCTTGTAGCAGCTCTGGGAACTTTCAGCTAATGTACGGTAAGTCATTAATTATTTCGAAGATAGGCTTTTGCCTGATCTTTTATGGTATCGTATTGTGCTAATTTCAAGGCTTGCTTGTAATGATCCCGTGCCTGGTTATGGTCACCGCTGGCCTGATTAATGCGGGCAATGCCTATGTGGGCCAGGCTCTTTTTATTGTCGGCACGCGGTCCCAGATCTTTTCCGGTGTCCAGACTTTTGGTATACCAGATCAATGCCTTGCCGGGATTTGTTTCGAATTGCTCAAGATATACCCCATAAAAGATCTCTCCTGACATGCGATAGAAAGTCTTCTTCTGTTGAAGTAAATTTTGGATAATGGGGTAAGCTTGCTGATAATTTCCTGCGGCTAACAACGCTTCGGTAAAGTTGATCTTAAAGAAGATGTTATTGGGATATTGCTCTACCAGTTGCCCGCTAAATTTGACGGCAATCTCAGGTTTTTGTTCATACCGTAGGTTGAGATGGGCCAAGTACATGGCAGCCTCAGCCTTGGTGAATGTAGCTATCTTGCTGGCCTCCTCCAGTTGCTCCAGACCCAGCCGCTTGTTCCCAGAGCGAAAGAACCACATAAAAGGTTTATAAACAGGATTAGATTCAGGATATTGAACGCGATAGTAGTTGTAAAGCCCTGTGGAGAAGTAAAATTCAGGGCTTTGGTCCATCAGCCCAAAACCCAGTTTCATGAAATGATAGGCGCGTTTGGCGGCACTCAAGGCCTTGAAAGTAGATCCGTCCTCATCATAGAATTGCGCCAGCCAGCTGTTTATGGCCATGGCGAAGAAAACACCTTCCATGTGCTTGGGATCATCTTGAAGCATCTTCTTGGTAAGATCTAGAGAGAGTTGTAGGTGTCCGTTTAGTTGATTGAATTCCTTGCTGTCAATTTCCAGAGGATTTGAGCTCCAGTTGGTATTCAGGGCCCTCATCATAGGACCAACTGGGTGCTTTGGCATTAGCTGCTCCACTTTTTCTATATATCCAACCGCCTTATGGCTTTCGGCATTATATATGTGGAACAGCCCTTTCTTAACAATAGCCAGAGCATGAGGATCTTCCAAAAGCCTCTGCTGTGGATAGGACTTAAAACTGGAAATGAAGACGAAAAAAATTACCCAATATTTCATGTTCGGTACCGTCCAGCTAAAGAACGTCAGCTGGATGCCAATGGTATACTAGTTCAGATGATTTTTTGCCTCCTCTTTCATGGCTTTGGTATAAGCCTGGTCCAAAGCTTCTTTAAAATACTTTCGGGCTTCAGGATCCTTTTTTCGTTTATAGATTCGACCTAATCCCATGTAGGCGAAAGCTTCCAGGTGATCTCGGTCCATATCGTGCTCGTCATTCAGGGATAGGGCCTTGCGGTATAGCTTTTCCGCTTTGTCATAATCCTGGTATTGTTTTTCCTGTATTACCGCCATAAACAGGTCACCGTAAATTTTCAGATATGGACTCCTTTGTCTTTGTAATTTGACGGCCAATGGTTGTGCTTCCCGAAATTGATTGTTAATAATAAGGCTCTCCAAGTAAATAGCGATAAAAGTCAGGTTGTTGGGATAGGTACGGTGGAGATCCCGAGCCTGTCTCAACGCTTTCTCCGGGACATATTCATAGCGCATGTATATATAGCTAAGGTAGTATTTGGCAATTACATGAGCTATAGAGGCTTCCCTGGCGGCTTTTTCCAATTGTTGAACACCTAACTTTTTATTGCCTTTCATAAAAAATGACATAAAAGGTTTATAGATGGGATAGGCTTCCGGGTAATATTCGCGGTAGTAATTATATAATCCCGTGGAGAGATAAAACTCCGTAAGGTCATCCAGTTTTTTACTGCCTAACTTGATGTAGTTATAAGCCCTTTTGGCAGCTCCCACTGCCTTAAAGCTGCGACCAGATTCCGCATAGCTTTCCGCTAACAGCCCTTGAGAGGCTAAGGCCAGAAAAATGGCCTCGGGATTCCCGGGATCGCTGGCCAGTACTTGTAAAGAACGTTGATACGAGCGGTCCAGATAATCCTGAAATTGTTGGAGTTGTTTATCTTCAAGATGAATAGGGTAGTGCATCCAGTACAACTGCAGGGCTTTCATAAGATCGGGAATAGCACTGCCCTGCAATTTCTTCTCAAGTCTGGCAATGATCTGTTGCGATTGAGTAAATTCTTGGTTGTAAATAAGTTCTATGCCTTCTCTAACCTCTTCCAAATACACCTCAGAGGAGTTTTGGGCTTGAAGTCGAGGGTAGAAAATCAAAAAAACGGCAATTACGGTAAAAACAATTCTCATTCTGTCCATTTAATTCAACCAAATAATGAGTTCCTGATAGGATATCATTATTACGGAAATCACTGCTAATATGATGCCTATTTTGTTAATTGATAACAATCTCTCCTTAAAAATAATTACCGCGGCTAAAGTTGAGCCCAGGATAATCCCCACGTTAAATAAAGGGAATAAAACCGCTCCATCGTTATCAAAAGCAGTTAAGGCTTTGACTATGAAGTACATAGAAAAAAAATTAGGCACGCCGAGATACAGACCTCCCCAGATACTCCTGGGGCGTATGGGCTCCCACCGTACCAGAAGTATGATAATACCTATTACGGCAGCGGTTATGAAAATGATCCATATAAATGTCACCTGCGATTCTATGGTCAAATAACGGTAATTTACATAGTTAATAATGGTGTCCAGCGTGCCGGCCAAGAGAAAAAGCGCTAATGGCAAGGCCTGTTTAATCCCTCTTTGAGCCCATGATATGTAATTTGAAGGTTCTTTAATGGAAGTCAATATCACGGCTGCCAATGCCAGGGTTATGCCAAGATAATTCCAGATATTGAATGGGTGGACGGAGGTTTTAAATATGAACAAGGCAAAAACCACCGGAATTATCAAAGACATCTTAGAAGATATGGTGGCAATGGTAATCCCAAATGCATTGGTAGTTAATCCTAAAATATAAAAGGTGGCGATAAAAATAGATCCCAAAATTATAGCAAAATATTGCCAGCTGGCTCCCTGCGGTGAGAGTATTCCCAGGTTATCAGGGGATAAAAAAAGAGCCCCCATCAAGGCACAAACAATATAATTGAAGACCACCGCCTGAAATACCGGGATCCTCCATCTGTTAAAGGTTTTGAAGGCTACAAACAGGGCGACATTCAGCAGAATGCTAATAGTTAGAAAGTTCATGGTGGTGGGCTTAAATTACCCACATAAATCGATAATTATAAATTCTTACTCTTATATTCAGGGTTATAAATGAAATCAATTAAGGATCCGTTCCTTTTTGCGGTCAAAGAGTATCGGGACTCCAATGGTATTATTGGAATCGTGGAAGATAGTGAAATCCCCATGGCCATCCGCAGGGTGTTTTGGTTGACGGAAGTACCGGATAATACCACAAGAGGTGGGCATGCTCATCACCAATCCCAACAAGTATTAATCTGCTCCCAGGGTGAGATCATGGTCAAATTAGAGGACTTGCAGGGCAGGTCATTCGACTATTGCCTCAAACCAAAGGGGCTGGCACTTTACATTCCACCTTTGGTATGGGGAGAATATACCTTCGATAAAAGCGCCCGGGCCATTTGCCTGGCCTCCGATCTTTTTGATGAGGGCGATTATATTCGGGATTACCAGGTTTTTAAAAGATTACAGCATGCCAACTAACTTAGCTGATTCCATAGTAGTAGTCTCAGATCTACCTAAAACTCCTGTACAATTTGCCTACCGGCAAAGTTTCTACCATAGTGAGGAGTATCTAAAGGCCCAGGCACACCCCTGCCGACGGTCATACTGGTTGTTGGACCATTTACGAAAGGACATTCTGGGTAATATACATTTTGATTTGACCGGTGATAAGGCGGTTAGTCACTCTCAAGCGCCTTTTGGATCCTTTAATGGGCTAGACCTTAATCCAGACCAACTTCTGCTGTTGCTGCAATATTTGGAGGAAGATTTGAAAGCCAGTGGGATCAACCAGATCACTTTTAATCACCCTTCCTTCATCTATGGAGGAGAGGCCTGGCTGGGGCTGTTAGTGGACCATGCCTACGAATGCACTCCCTTGATAAATCACCATTTAGAAGTGGACAGTATGAAGTTCATTCAAAAAATCCACCGCATGGAGCAACGCAAATTAGTCAAGGCCAAAAACCTGGAGTTTATCATATACAATGTTGATAGCGCTCCGGAGGTCTTTGACTTTGTGGCGTACTGCCGGGAGAAGAAGCAACAGACACTTTCGCTGGAAAAAGACACCTTTGTAAAGTCCGTAAGGGCTAATGCCCGCAATTTTATAATGTCGGGGGTACATTATCAGGGCACTTTAATCGCGGCTATGGTCACTGTTCGTGTTTATCCGCAAATATGGTATAACTTTTACCCCGCTCACCATCCTCGGTTTGATAAAGTGAGCCCTTTGGTATTCCTAACTCAACAGCTTTACCAAATGGCCTTCGCTCAGGGTGTAAAGATTTTGGACCTGGGCACTTCCTACGCAAATGAACAACCTTTATCGGGCTTGATCTCTTTTAAAGAGAGGCTGGGAGGGGTCGCTTCTTCCAAATGGATCTGCAGAAAGCAATCCCTATAGATGAGCCCGAAACTTAGCCTTTGGAAAGCATTTCTGCACCTGGGTGTTTATAAATACTCTGCAGAGATTTTGGCTTTTCTGGGCTCCATAATAATTTCCAGATTACTGACTCCTTCGGAGTATGGGTTAATAGCCATGATTGCGGTGGGCTATCTTTTTATAGCACGTTTTAGCAATCCTGGGTATACTGATATGGTAATCCGTGAAGCGAACAGCTCAGATCATCGCAGTGAAATCCAGTGGATATTTGCCCTTCACGGATTGTTGCTAGGCCTGATTATGTTGATTATGGCCTACCCCTTAAGCTGGTTTTACCATGAACCCGGTATTGTTGTTCCCGCCCTGGTATACGGAGCGATATTATTTCTTTATGCATTGCCAGGGGCCTCGGAGTCTTTCATAATGAAAAGGAAAGAGCTGGCGCTTATTTTCAGAACGGAGCTGTGGGGTACGGTTTTGGGACTAGTGCTTACTGTAGCCCTGGCCTATTTTGGCTGGTCCTATTGGTCCTTGATCTTGCCTCATCTTATTATTCCACTTTTTTATCTGGCGGTCTATCAGTATTGTGAGCCTATTCCCTGGAAGATGCCTTCCCTAAAATCATTAAAATATGTTGTCCTAAAAATGCGCTCACTGGTTACCCAGATCAGTAAAGTGAATCTGGTGGAATATTGGGAAGATCAGGCTGACAATTTCTGGATTGGACGATTACAGGGAAGTGCAGTTTTGGGGGTTTACAACCGGGCTTTCCTGGTATCCCACCTCCCCAGGGCTTTGTTCAAACCCCTCATCAATTCAGTACTGCTCCCTGAATGGCAAGAGTACCCCGATTACCCCCATCAAATCAACCGTACTTATGGCTCTCTGATCACCGTGATCTTGAGTTTATGTACCCTACCCATGGTAGTAGTAATGTTATTTCCTGAAACGATATCGGTGTGGTTATGGGGTAAGAATTGGGCTGGAGTGGCCCCATTCCTAGGGGTCCTAGCCCTGGTAATGGGTTTCCAAGTGGTTTGCAGCACATCCAGGGTCATGTTTGTGCTGGCCCGAAAGGAAAGACTTTATACAAGATATGCCTGGATCCATGGAACGGTTATTATTTTGGTGGTTACCGTTACCGCGTTTATATCAATCGACACCCTGGTGCAGGCATTGGTGTTGGCGGTGCTGTTGGTTAAGGTGCCTTCCTTTGCATTTTGGTGTTTGAGAAATTCATTGAATCTCACCTGGAAAGAAATTGGTAGTCTTTTAGGGTTTCCGTGGGGGGTACACGTAATGACCTGGTTACTGGTAGTACTGGATCTCTCACAACTGCTGGTCTTTCCTTTATTGGTATTAGCTGGCTGGTCATTGGTAAATTTGTACCGGGAGCGCCGTATATTTACTGCAGATGGCGAGCCTTAAACTTACACCATTAAGAAAAGAGCAACTTGGTCAGCCACACTCGGTATATCAGATATCCTGCGAGGGGAAGCATTGTGACTGTAGCCAATTTGGAGAACATTGCCGACGAGGGTTTTTCAGCTTGTGGCTGCAAGCCGTTTACGGTTTGTACTTTGCTGAAATCCATGGGTTATCAGCCTATGTGAATTTTGGCAATAGACCCTACCTGTACAGCGACCCCGGGCGATTTTTAGGCAACAGCAATTTCTGGGAGTATTATTATCCACAAAAAAAATCTCAAACAGCAAAAGTGGTGGTTGCTAGTCGTTATAAGGAAGACTATCCCTTACGTATCTGGCACCGCCGGCATTGGAACCAACTTCATGAAAAAATAGTGAGCACCCTGAATTTGCGTCCGGAGGTAGAACAATACATCCAAGCCTTGTGTTCTCGCATCAAAGGAGCCACCCTGGGTATCCAGGTACGCTTGACGGACCACCCTGACGAAATAGAGGCTGTAAGTATGGACCGATATCATCGGATACTGGAGCAGGAACAGCATCGTTTCCGATATTTTTTTGTAGCTACTGATGACCAAAGAGTGATAAGTAATTTGATTGATCGGTGGGGAGAGGAGCGTATCCTGTATCAGGAAGCCACACGCTCTCAAAGCCAACGGGCCGTGCACACTAACCTCAAATACCAAGATCGCTACCATCTGGGCTTGGAGGTTCTGGCGGATTGCTATGCGCTTAGCAAGTGCCAGCATTGCCTACTGGTACACAGCAATATCAGTTATGCTGCGTTACTGTTAAACCCGGAATTAAGCTTTACCCTATTGGAGACCTTCAACAGCAAGGTGCAGCGATGGAAAACTAGTTTGCTTTACCACCTGGATCAATGGAGAATCCGCAAAATGTAATAACTTAGTTATATGCTTGCGCTTAAGCCTTTGAAAAGCCCGCATAGTGTATGTCCGGCTTGTGGAAAAAGCAACAACTCATTTGACAGTTGTGATTTATTTGGAATCCATATCCTGGGTTCAGGAAATTGTGCGCATTGTGGTGTGCGTTATTATCACAACTGGCCTTTGGGTCACGGATCGCACTTTCCTATTGCTTTTACGGATAACGGGAAGGCCCGCTATTCTGAAAAAGCTTCACAATGGATGGCCAAACCATTGATCAAGGCGGTCAAACAACGACTTGGTTTCTATGCAGAAATACACCGGGTGATCAGACACCCGGCCAAGAATGGGTTGCTATTGAACTGTCTGGACTCCTGTTATGGTCATATTATTTGGAAGTTGTTCAATGCAGCATACTACCATAAGAAATGGCCTCAGAAAGAGCTGGTGGTCTTGATCCCTAAGCAGTGTGCATGGATGGTACCGGATTATGTGGCGGAGATATGGCAAGTGGATGCTCCTATCCATAAATTCGATACCAGAGTGGAAGGGCTCAACGAGTTTGTTGAATCCCTTGATCTAAACGCTTTGGAACTGGCGCCGTTGGGAACGCATCTGGACCATAAGCACCTGCCGGTGGAGGATTTTTTTAAAACCAAATCTTTTGATATTGCTACTTTTTCACAAAGACCATTACAGGTTACATTTATCTGGAGGTCGGATCGTTTTTGGTTACGATCCCGAGGGGAGCGTATATTGTGGATGGTAGGTACCAAATATAACGTCCCCTTAATTCTGAAATGGTTGGGTAATCGCCAGAGATTAGCCATGCAAAAGGTAGCTAAACTGGTCCGAAATGCCATACCAGAGGCCAGCTTTAGGGTAACCGGTTTGGGTAAGCCAGGGACCTTCATTGGTGTAGAGGATCTCCGCAAGACAAAATTAACTGTTCAAGATGAGCTGGAATGGTGCCGTATCTATTCAGAAAGCCACCTGGTCTTGGGCGTTCACGGTTCCAGTATGTTAGTTCCTACGGCCCTGGCCGCCGGGTTCATTGAACTGATGCCTTCATACAAAATCCCGTTGATGACAGAAGATATTTTGATGCGTCATTCGCCACGTTACCAACTGTATTTAGGCCGTCACCTGGATTTATTAAGTGCCCCTCATTTAGTGGCCAGGCATATTGTGGACCTGTACCAATCCTTTCCATATCTGCAATCCAATACGGACCAAGTACTATGAGCCAGCCCTTAGTAAGTATTATATGCGTTTGTCACAATCACGCCGACTACCTACAGGAAGCGCTTGAATCCGTCAGGCGTCAAACATATAGTAATATACAGCTGATCGCTGTAGATGATGGAAGCAGTGATGGGTCACAGGAAATCTTAAGAAAGTGGCAATTACAACATTCAAGTTTAGAGTTATTGCTACTTCCCAAAAACATTGGATACTGTGCAGCTTTTAATAAGGGCTACCAACTTGCACAAGGAGCGTTTATTATTGACTTGTCAGCGGATGACCTGCTGATGAGCGACCGGGTTAAAATGGGGGTCAAAGCTTTGATGACCAGCGAAGCAGGAGTAAATTTTTGTGATGCCTACTATATCGATAGCAAATCTAGGCTAATGAGAAGTCATTTTCATCGGGATAAACTAGGCAAGCTATTACAGCCAGTACCCGATGGCGACCTTTACCGGGAGCTGCTTCGCAGGTATTTTATTTGCGCGCCTACCATGATGATCAAAAATGAGGTACTGCAGGCGTTGGGAGGATATGACGAGAGTCTGTATTATGAGGACTTTGATTTTTGGGTGCGATCATCCCGTAACTATTTATACAGTTTCACCGACCAGATATTGGTAAAGAAGAGGGTATTGCCCAATTCCATGTCCAAATCGCAGTACACTCCCAACAGCCCCATGCTGGAATCCACCGCCCGGGTCTGCGACAAAGCCTACCAGCTGAATCGAAACTGGTCCGAGCATCTTGCTTTGGCAGAACGGATACGTTATGAACTGCGCCAAGCAGTAATTTGTAATCAATATGAAACGGCGGGTAGACTGCACCATCTTCTGGGAAAGATCCACCGGGATTCCAGGGAATACAAAGTGTGGAAATGGATTCTTGCCAGAAGATGGAATTTGTCCTTCGTAAGTAGATTTATTGGAAAGCCCCGCTAGCGACGATTGTCTTCATTCTCCAACATGCTCAAATAGCTTAAATAACGGGATTCTGGTATAGTAATACCTACAGCAGCCAGCACCGCACATTTTGGCTCGTGGACATGCCTGCAATTGTGAAATTTACATTGACCCAGCAAAGACCGCATTTCAGGGAAATAATGGCTTAGCTCTTCCTCACCAACCTCCATAAGGCCCAGCTCCTTAATTCCTGGAGTATCGATTATAAATGAGTCAGGGCCTACTTCGAACATCTCCGCAAAAGTGGTGGTATGAACCCCTTTTTGGATAGACTCCGATACCTCACTGGTCTTTTGCTGATAACCGGGTGCTACGAAATTCAGCAAGGTGGATTTGCCGACTCCAGAATGCCCTGAAAGCAAGGAGGTTTTACCTGCGAGCAGTTCTTTTAAACTGTCTAATCCCTGAGGCTTGAGGAAAGATGTGGCTAGGGATGGGTACCCGATTCCTTGGTATAAACTGATCAGATCATCTACCTGACGGAGTTCATTGGAATCCAGCAAATCGATTTTGTTAAAGATGATGACCACCGGAATACGAAAGGTCTCGGCAGAAACCAGATAACGATCGATAAACCCCAAAGAGGTTCTGGGCTGTTTCATTGTGGCCATTAACACTGCTTGGTCCAAATTAGAGGCCAGGATATGTCCAATTTCCGGGTGTTTTAATGAGGTGCGTATCAGGTAATTTTCCCTGGGTAAGATCTCGGTGATCACGGACGAATGGTCGGTCGCTTCAATGTCCACTTTAACGCGATCTCCAACGGCGATGGGGTTGGTTACTTTCAAGCCCTTTATTTTGAACTTGCCCTTCAACCGACAGGCATGCATATTTCCTTGCGGGTCGCGCACCTGATACCAGGATCCAGTCGATTTTACCACCACACCTTCCATTATGAATTCAATAGTTTACCTACGTGTTTCATGATAATTTCGGTGGCCCCGGTTTGTGCTTTAACATAATTTTTACAGGCCTGGCTTGCCCGCTCGTATCGCTCAGGGTTCTGCATCATTTCATTCCAAACAGTTTGCAGTTGTTGGGTATTGGCAATGGCTTTAGCACCTTCCATACCCACCAGATCACGTGCTTCCCGGAATTTCTGAAAGTTTTTGTTGCCAAAGAACAAAGGCAGGCCAAATGTGGCTGCTTCCAGAATATTGTGCAGACCTTTTCCGAATGCACCTCCCACATAGGCATAATCACCGTATTGATAAAGGCTTGACAATATACCAATAGTGTCAATGATCAGGATTTCATGTTCCGATGTAATCACTCCACTGGTGTAACGCACACTGGGTCTTTGCGTGACTTTTTCTATCTGATCCAAATGATCAGCGCTAATTTCGTGGGGAGCGATTATAAACTTTGTGTGAGGGCTTTCATTTATTAAAGGAGCTATAACCTCTATATCTTCCGGCCAACTACTGCCTACTACTAGAACGTTTTTAGCATTGGAAACAAATTCTTCAACCTGGGCAATGCCCGTTATCTGGTTGGTGATGTCTGTAACCCGGTCCATTCGGGTGTCACCTGCCACCGTAACGTTTACCATACCTATTTTGGAAAGCAGTTGTTGGGAGGCAGTATCCTGTACAAACAAATGATCGAAGTATTTCAATAAACTCCTAAACAAAGATCCGTAGGGCTTAAAGAAAACCTGACTCGGCCGAAAAATTGCCGAACACAGCAAGACCGGAGTGCCCATGTTGAAAGCCTGTTGTAGCAATTGATACCAGTATTCATATTTTACGATAAATGCTATTTTGGGTGCTACAGTTTGGACAAAATAACGGGCATTAGCCGGTGTATCCCAAGGGAGGTAGAGGACCTGGTGCACTATGGGGTAGTTTTTGCGAATTTCGTATCCTGAGGGAGAATAAAAAGTAAGAAGGATTTTAAAGCCTGGATAGGCTTTGGCAAACTGCTCTATCAAGGGACGTCCCTGTTCGAATTCTCCTAAACTGGCACAATGGAACCAGGCCACGTCATGGTCTTGAAAATTAAGAGATTCGTTTAGTTGAGTTTGCCAGTTTTTACGCCCCTGCACCATTTTACGGGCTTTTAGGTTAAAAAGTGCACCCAAATGCAATGATGCCTTCATTAGAAAAATGGCACAATTATAAAGGAATACTGACATCCGTAGTAATATATGAATCTGCGACAAATATAGTAACACCTGGGTTCACTATATTTGAGATAGCCTAATTAACCTATTCACTACTTAAATCACCACCGAAATGGATCGAACTACAGCCTTCAATTTATTGAAGGAATGGACTAAAAGTCCAAGCCTTTTGCGTCATGCACGGACTGTTAGCTGGGTTATGGAAGCATACGCAAATAAACTGGGAGAAGACCAGGAGCTTTGGGCACAAACGGGGTTGTTGCACGATGCCGACTATGAGACTTTTCCGGAACTTCATCCGAATAAGATAGTGGATAAGTTGCGTGGTCTGGGGCAGGAAGAAATGGCATATGCCATTTCCGCTCATTATACCAAATGGGGAGTGCCCCATAAAGGTAAACTGGATAAGGCCCTGTTGGCTTGTGATGAACTTACCGGTTTTATAGTAGCCTGTGCTCAGGTAAGACCTCAGGGTCTACAAGGTATGCAAGCAAAATCGGTGCGTAAGAAACTAAAACAAAAGAGCTTTGCTGCCAAGGTAGAACGAGAGGAAATCTACCAGGGCGTAACACTATTTGACGTGGACCTCAATGAACATATCGATTTTATCATTGGAGTACTACGGGAACATGAGAGGGAATTGGACTTATGAAGGTTGTCAGAATTTTATTGGTATGTTGGGGATTAAGCATCATGCATTTGGCCCAGGGGCAGGACGATATCGACGGGTTCCTGGAAGCTAACCTGGAAGATGCAGGTCAATTAACTGTAAATTATGTGGAGCCCTTGATCAAAGGTGTGGGTTATGGCCTCAACAATGGATGGTACAACACCGCGAAACCTCATAGTAAGGGATTTGACATTACCATTACCGCTACCCCGGTATTTATCCCCGATGAGGACCAGTTCTCTACCTTCGTAGCCTCCGATTACAATGATCTGGAATTGATAACCCCTAGTGACGGTAAGGTTCCCACAGTTTTTGGTCCGGAGGATATAGAACCTCTTTACCGGATTCCTAGCACCGGAGAGACTTTTACAGGCCCTGCCGGTAATTCACTGGAGGATGAATTCGGTTTTAATGCAGTACCCATGCCGATGGTTACCTTGGGAGTAGGCGTTATCCCAAACCTCGATGTAAAGCTCCGCTTCCTGCCCATAACCGATTTTGGCGATGACGTTGATGTGAAGATGTGGGGTGTGGGATTATTACATAAAGTAAATCAGTACTTCCCCCTCGGTGATCAACTGCTGGTAGATATCTCAATCTTCGGTGGTTACACCCATGTGAGCTCTGAAATTTCCATGGAAGGGAACTATCCTGGAAGTGATCAAATTGGTGCTTATAGTGTAAATGCCTGGACCCTGGAGGGAGTAGTAAGCCACGATATAAAGTTTATAACCCTTTACGGGGCTTTGGGCTACAACCAGGTCAACTCCGATTTGGATGTTCTGGGTAACTACCAAGTCGATTCAGAGGTTATAACAGATCCCATCAGTGAATCCTTTTCCTATAGTGGCATGAAACTAACGGCTGGATTCAGACTAAAACTAGCTATTGTTTCTCTTCACGCAGATTACTCCCTAAGTGATTATAATACCTTGACTGTTGGGTTGGGACTTAGTGTTAACTAAGGAACCCTGGCGACCTGTTTTTTCGATGCTCTGAGGCAATGGACACTTCCTGCAATGAAGATGGTAGTGAGCAACGTTATGGAGTGTTTAGGCTGCAAAAGGCCTATAAAAAGAGAAAGCCTTCTAAAAAGAAGGCTTCTCGGTAAAAGTGTTAAACAGGTGTATGAATTGTGTGTTATGCATCCATATATACAGATCACGGCTTGCAGGTAACCCCTTTTCTGATAAAATTACCTGGGATTAATACAAATTGTTACTAACAACCTGATAATCAGCACTAAACAAATTTAATTTTTTTTGTTTTATTTCGACATATTCCTGTCCAGAGCCTGAAGTGGCAGGGGCGTCGGGATCACTCAACAAATAACTAGCTACAAGTACGGCGACTAAAGTTCCGTATTTCAACAGGAATGAAACATTTTTGATAACAGGTGTTAACCCAGATCCGGCAAGCTGCTCGCTTTGCAAAAAAGTAGAATTTTGAACTTAAAAATGTATTCTTCTTCTGGAAGTTTAAATTAGCAATTAATTAGACATTTTCCATAACTAGTTGGAATATTATGATAAAAGTTTTGTTTGTGTGCTTGGGTAATATTTGCCGGTCTCCATTGGCCGAAGCAATCTTCTCAGATGAAATCGAAAAACGCGATCTTCACAATCGCTTAAGTGCAGATTCAGCCGGTACCGCGGGCTATCATATAGGAGATCTACCGGATTCCAGATCTCGTGAGAATGCCCAGCGCAATGGGGTAACTATAGAACATCGGGCCCGGCAATTCCACTCGGATGATTTTGAGGAATTTGATTATATCCTGGCAATGGACCACAGTAACTATCATCACATAGCCGGCATGGCCGAACGCCTGGACTTGAAGGCCGATCACCTTCACCTTATGCGGAGTTTCCAAGTCGATGGTGCTCAGCAGGAAGTGCCCGATCCTTACTATGGGGGCCCCCAGGGTTTTCAACAGGTGTTTGATATTCTATTGGATGCCAATCAAAGATTCATAGATTATTTGGTAAAGGCCCATCAATTGTGAAGGAGTTCTTTCAGGATATTTTAGCTGAGGTAATGGGCAAGTCGGTCGTGGTTTCGAAGTACCAGCCCAGGGGAGGAGGGTGCATAAACTCCTGCTACAGGCTCCACACCGCTCAAGGCGCTTATTTTATAAAGTACCATCAAGAAAGCTACCTGGACATGTTCGAAAAGGAGTATCAGGGCCTGGTTGCATTAAAGGAATCCTGCAAGCTGACTGTGCCCCAGCCATTGGGGTATGGGATAAACAGTGGCAAGGCGTTTTTACTGATGGAGTTTCTGGATTCAGCGTCTCCAGCGGAAAATTATTGGGAGCAACTAGGACAAGGACTGGCTCACCTTCACAGGTTGAGCCATGAAAAATTCGGGTGGCATTCTGACAACTACATCGGGCGGTTACCTCAGAAAAACTCCTGGACTACCGATTGGGAGGAATTCTTTGTGGACAATCGTCTGCACCCTCAAATAGAATTGGCTAGTGATAACCGCTTGCTTCCGCATGCTACCCAAACCGATCTGGAAAAGCTTATAGGAAATCTGAGTGAGCTATTAATATTGGAAAAGGCTGCCTTGCTTCACGGCGATCTGTGGAGTGGGAATGTTATGGTAGGACCAGCAGGCCAACCCTGTATCATGGATCCCGCAACTTATTACGGTCACCGGGAAATAGAATTGGCTTTTACTACATTATTTGGAGGGTTCGATAAGAAATTCTACCAAACTTACCAAGAGATATATCCCTTGCAGGTGGGATTTGAATCCCGATTCGAGATCTACAATCTTTATCCTTTGTTAGTGCACCTTAATTTATTTGGTAGTGGCTACTTAGGGGACATTCAACGCACTTTAAAACGTTACTGCTAGTGCCCCTAAGCCAGTATACTGGAATAACTGGTAGTGGTCAACATTTGATAGTTCTTTCGAGATTTTTGTTCCAGCAATATTTGCTTTCCTTTTTTTAATCGTGCAACCAGTTCCGGTTGATAATTTTTGATGGTGATCAGCTCCAGATGGTCATTGTATAGTATGTCAAATTCACCACTAAGACTGTTGATCAATACCTTCATTTTCCGGTCCGGGCTATCAATACACACTGAAAAGGAAATGGCAGAACTTTGCATCATATTGATCTTAATATTGTATTCCTCAAAAAGATGAAAGATCATACTGAGTTTGCGCTCATTAATAAAGGTAAAGTCTCTCACTTGAAAAGAGATCAAACATTGATCGGGCTTGAAAATTATAGCGGGCTCCAAGGCTGGATGATGTAGATCTGCAATGCGGGTGCCTTCCACTACCGGATCCATGAAAGATTTGACGATCAAGGGTATCTTTTTCACGGCTAAAGGTCTTATGGTCTTGGGATGAATGACCGTGGCTCCGTAGTAGGTCATCTCAGCTGCTTCTGCATAGCTTAATGAGGGGTACTTGACAGTTTGATCCCAGCGATGAGGATCCGCATTTAAGATCCCCGGTACATCCTTCCAGATGGTCACTGACTCCGCCTCCAGGCAATAGGCAAAAATTGCCGCGGTAAAATCTGACCCCTCTCTCCCTAAAGTTACCGGCTTTCCTTTGGTATTGGATGCTATGAACCCTTGTGTAATGTATATGGTGGGATCTGCTCTAAGCATGCGTTCACCTATGATCTTCTTGGTTTCCAACCACAGTACTTTTCCCTCCCGGTAGGTGTTGTCTGTAATAATGAGTTCTCGGGCATCCAGAAAGGTGCAAGGGGTACCTTGAGCTTCCAAATAGCTGTGAACAATAGCGGTGGACAGCAACTCGCCATAACCAACCACTCGATCGTAGTAAGCATCATAATTGCTTTGGTCACTGTTCAGTTTTTCAACCAGCTCTTGGATCAAATTGCCAATCTTGTCCATTAACGGATGTTTGGGATCCTCAAACAGGTTCCGGGCAATATCCAAGTGAAAATTCTCAAAGTTCTTTAATGTATCTTCCCACGGCTTGCCTTCCCTCTTGAGGTTCATCAATTCCTCTAATGCATTGGTACTCTTGCCCATTGCCGAAACTATCACTACCAAGGGAGGCGCTCCCTGTTCCAAAGTAATCTTACACATATTGCGTACTGCATCCGCGTCACCTACTGAAGCCCCACCAAATTTGAATACTTTCATATCTACGCAATCGATTTAAATTGCTAATTTTGCCATGTTCGCATGAAAATAAGTTTTATTCATATAAATATAAGTTAAGGGTAAATTTATTTATGGAGGATTCTCGTATTGGTCTGCCCATTGGCACCGCTTTAGATAGGTTTATTAAGAGATTTCAAGATGACTTTCCATTTGCCACAGGTGAGCTATCCCAATTGCTCCGGGATATCGCCTTAGCCGGCAAGGTAGTAAATCGCGAAGTGAATAAGGCCGGTTTAATCAACTTGTCGGGGAGTATCGGTAGTGAGAATATACAAGGCGAGGATCAGCAAAAACTTGACGTACTGGCCAATATTCGTTTTATCCGGGCCTTTACCAAGGGAGGTGAGGCTTGTGCCATTATCTCCGAAGAGGACGAAAAGGTGGTGGACCTTCACAATAAGGGCAAATATATTATAGCAATAGATCCCCTGGATGGTTCTTCGAATATTGACGTTAATGTTTCCATAGGGACTATTTTTTCAATATATCGCCGGTTGTCTCCAGTTGGTTCACCGGTTTCAGAAGAGGACGTATTGCAACCTGGGACTAATCAAGTAGCTTCGGGTTATCTTCTGTATGGTTCCAGCACCATTTTAGTTTATACTACCGGGAAAGGCGTTAACGCCTTCACCTATGAGCCTACTTTGGGTGAGTATTTCTTATCCCATCACGATCTGCGAATTCCCGATGATGGAAAAATATATTCCGTAAACGAAGCTTCTGCCCATAGCTTCGCCGAACCCGTAAACCAATATCTGGAGTACTGCAAAAAAAATCGGCACACAGCACGATATATTGGCTCCCTGGTAGCTGATTTTCATCGTAATCTATTAAAAGGTGGCATCTATCTTTATCCCTCCACCGATAAAAATCCACAGGGAAAACTGCGCTTGATGTATGAGTGTAATGCTTTGGCATTTGTGGTAGAACAAGCTGGTGGTAAAGCTTCAACGGGTACAGAGCGTATCATGGAAATAAAGCCGAAAACGTTGCATCAGAGATGCCCGTTGTATATAGGTTCTAAGAAAATGGTGGACAGAGCTACCAGCTACTATTAAGATTACTCCTCTTCGTCACTTGCCCCTTTGACCAAATGCGGAGCATGCTCCAACAGGAGGTGATACCAGCGTACCACTTTCTTAATATCCGAGGGATATACCTTATCCTGGTCATAGTCCGGAAGTACAGATTTAAAAAAGGACATCAACTCAGCATTGGTGGCATCTTTCTCAAGATCGGTATCGACACCAAATTCCTGGTAAATAGTCCTGAAAATATTCTTTAGAGGCTCTGAACCTTCGGCCGTATTGGTATAGATGGAAATCTCGTCCAAAACAGAGATCCGCTGACTGGCGTTCACCACCAGTTTGCTTTTTTTAGCATCAAGCGTTTCCACGATTACACTCACCCTAGTAGGTTTTAAAATCCGGTACAGTCCGGGTTTCCCGGCAATTGCCGCCAAATCCTTAAATTCCATAGAAATTTTTTGATGTGCTTTGAATAAATTTTGAAATTTCTTCCTTTCCCCTCTTTTGGATAGCTGAAGTTAGAAAAATCTCCGGCAATTCCTCCCAGTCTTCCAGGAGTCGCTTCTCCACGGCAGCGCGATTGGTGAGAATTTTATTGCGGGAGACCTTATCAGCCTTGGTAAGGACTATGGCCAATGGGATCTGATTCTCTCCTAACCACTTGATAAAATCTATATCAATGGTCTGCGGTGTATGACGTGCATCGATCAACACGAATATCAGTACCAGATTGGGACGGTATCTTAAATAGTCCCGGATCATTTTTTGCCATTGCGCCTTTTGACTTTTACTGACCTGTGCCCATCCATAGCCAGGCAGGTCTACCAGATACCATTTGTCATTCACCAAAAAATGATTGATTAATTGCGTTTTCCCAGGTTTTCCGGAGGTTTTGGCTAGATTTTTATGATTAGTGAGCATGTTGATCAGGGAAGATTTACCCACGTTAGATCTGCCGATAAAGGCATATTCCGGTTTGTCCGCGGGCGGGCATTTTCTATAGTCGGTATTGCTGACAATGAACCTTGCTGAGTTGAATGCCATTCTTCTTAAAATCTGATCTATTGGTCTCAAAACAATCAAAAAATTTCGGCAAATAAAATGCAATCTACACTAAATGTAAGGTTCTGGTTAAAATACAATTTACAAATCCCAGTTAAATACTGTATTATGCGAAAAAGTGTGCCGAAGCTGGCCGGCTTTGAAATGATTTAAAACTAGATTATATTGGCATATTCGCATTTTTAAAGCTGTCAGCATCAAAGTAGTGTCAGCATGTTAAACAGGTTACGTTTATTGGTATTTAGTACAATTTGGCTTCTGAGTTCTTGGGGAAGCATTTTTGCGCAGGACGAGGCGCAAACGGCGGAGGATTATGTTGAAATTGGAGATGAGATCTATTTCAACCAGAGGGCCTTTGAAGAAGCCAAAAATTACTATGTTCAGGCCGCTGAGTTGGACCCAGCCAACATAAAGGCTCATTACATGGCCGGAAAGGTGCATATTGAGACCACCAATAAGGAGCGAGCTACCCCATATTTTCTTAGAGTGTACGAGTTGGATCCCAATTACCGATTTGACATCTTGTATTTGATCGGCCAGGGCTACCAATTGGGCCTTCAGTTCCCTGAAGCCATATCTTATTATACGTTATACCGTGACAAGGCGGCCAACGACACCGAGTATGTGGGGGTGGATCGGGTTCCCTTGGAAATGGTGGATCGCAGGATCTATGAATGTCAGAACGGCACGGAATTTACAGCTTACCCAGAAGGGTACTCCATCGTCAATATCGGAAATAGGATCAATTCTGAATGGCATGATTTTGCACCGGTGGTGAACGAAGATGAAACCATGCTGATCTTCACAACTCGCAGAAAAGACGGCAACTTAAATCAGGATGTACATACCGACAATTTTGCATTTGAGGATATCTTTGTTTCTACCAGAATAGATTCCATCTGGGGTGTGGCCAGCAATATCGGAGAGGTGATCAACACTCCCTTTCACGATAGTAATATCGCCCTGTCGGCCGATGGCCGTGAACTATATCTCTATAAGGATATTGAAGATGGCACCAGCGATATCTATATCTCCGAGTTGAAATCGGATAGTGTGTGGTCCGCACCAAGATCCTTGGGGGAAAACGTCAATTCAGAGTTCAGTGAAAAGTCCTTATCTATTTCACCGGATGGCAGCACGATTTTCTTTTCCAGTGATCGTCCTGGCGGACAAGGGGAACTGGATATCTATTACAGTGTTCGCGATCAAGGCGGGGATTGGGGCCCCGCGGCAAATTTAGGCAGCAACATCAATACGGAGTTTGATGAAGATAGTCCTTTCATTGATTATGACAACAAGACCTTGTATTTCAGTAGTCGTGGAGGTAAAGGGATGGGGGGATACGATATCTTCAAAGCCGAATACGACAGTGCATCGAACTCTTGGACCGACCTCGTAAACCTTGGTTATCCCATCAATACCCCCGATGATGATATTTATTTCGTAGGCACCAAAGAAGGTAAAAAAGGATATTTTGCATCTGTACGTGATGACGGAATGGGATACACGGATATTTATGTGGTAACTGTGCCCTATACCGATATCGATACCAAAGAGCGTCTGGGGCCGCGCAATTACCTAGCTAAAGGTGGTCAAGACAGTACTCAAAATGATGTTAGTCAAGCTGTTAACCTCATGGTTTCAGTTAATGATTATGATGATGGCACCCCCCTGGATGCTATAGTACGACTTAGGAGAGTAGATGACAACGTAGTATTCAATGTAACCAGCGACCAGCCCGGTAAGTACCAGGTGAGAGTCAGCCACCCGCAAGAGGCGGTTTATATGCTGTCTATGGAAAAGGATGGCTATCTTTTTAAGAACATCAGCATCACCTTGCCGGCGGCTACTAATGAGTCGCAAAACATAGTGCGTACCTTCGAACTGAGTAAGCTCAAGGTTGGCTTGGGCTCCATCTTACGCAATATATATTTTGATTTCGACCGCTTTACACTCAAGTCCGAATCATTCGAAGAATTGAACAAACTGGAAGGCCTGCTGGCTGGTAATCCAAACATGCGTATTGAGATAGCCGGTCATACCGATTTCGTGGGATCAGACAATTACAACAACACACTTTCGGTAAAAAGAGCGAATGCCGTTATTAACTTTCTCATCAACAAAGGTATTGACCCTCGAAGATTAGAACCTAAAGGATATGGCAAATCCCGTCCCATTGCCAGTAATGACGATGAGGAAGATGGCCGTGAATTAAATAGAAGGGTAGAATTTATCATATTACAGCAATAATTTGCCAGGCATTTATTAAAGAATTCTCACCAAACAAGACGCATACAATGTATTTTTGCGGGCTATGGCGGTAGTACCTTATAAGGATCAGACTTCCCCTAAAAAAGAACAGGTGGCACAGATGTTTGATAACATTAGTGCGCGCTATGACTTCCTGAATCATTTTTTGAGCCTGGGGATCGATGTTTCTTGGAGGAAAAAGGCTATAAAATTGCTAAAACCTCAAGCCCCTAAAAATATTTTGGATATCGCCACAGGCACTGGTGATTTTGCGATTCAAGCCTTGAAATTGGAACCCGAAATGGTGACGGGGGTTGATATATCGGAAGGCATGTTGCAAATAGGCAGGAAGAAGATTGATCAAAAAGGGTTACAGCAAAAGATTGAATTAAAGTACGGGGACTCGGAAAACCTTGAATTTGAGGATAATAAATTCGATGCCGTTATCGTTTCCTTTGGGGTACGCAACTTCGAAAACCTTCAAAAAGGATTGTCGGAGATGTACCGGGTGCTAAAACCGGGAGGAAATGCAGTGATAGTGGAATTCTCAAAACCACAGCGATTTCCTTTCAAGCAGCTGTACGGTTTTTATTTTAAATGGATCTTGCCCACTCTTGGACGGATAATTTCCAGAGACAATGCCGCTTACAGCTATTTACCGGAATCTGTGGGGAAGTTTCCCTACGGTGAAGCTTTTGTTAAGGAGCTTCAAGAGGTTGGGTTTAAAAACAACATATGCAAACCGCTCACTTTTGGAATAAGTTCCATTTACATGGGAAGAAAATAGTCTTAGGACTGTTTTTATTGACTCTGTGTCAGCAGGCTTTCGGCCAGCGGGATCGCAGCATAAACCTTCCCAATTATGATAACCGGTGGTTGCACTATGGTTTTTATATAGGTGTTGAGGGATTCCAGTATAAGCTAAAGTATTCCGATCTGTTCATAATGCCGGAAATGGACTCTGTGGTTTCTATAAACCCCGCTTCTACCGTTGGTCCCGTAAATATCGGCTTTGTGGTAAATTTTCGCCTGGCAGAATTCCTGAATCTGCGCCTGGTGCCGAAATTTGGTATTAACGAACGCAAGGTGGTTTACAACTACCTGAATCGTTCCGAAACTCAGGTAATTGAAACCGTAGAAATGGAATTCCCCTTATTGTTGAAGTACAAATCGGTCCGAAGGGGTAATTACCGCATGTACTTGGTGGGAGGTATCAACCCTTCTATACGAGTGGGAGGAAAGAAAGACTTAAATTCGGAAGGGGACCGACTGTCCATTAAAGATTCGGATCTTTCCATTGAGTTGGGCTTTGGTTTGGATGTCTATTATCCGTTCTTTAAATTTTCACCTGAAATTCGCTTTTCCAGAGGTATCGTAAACAACCTGTCCTCAGAAACTAATTTTTATACCAAGGGTATTGAAAGGCTAACTTCCAATTCCGTGAGCCTTTACTTGTATTTTGAAGGTGGCAAGTAAGACCTATTTGTCTTTGGCCAAGATCTCATTCAAGGTGTCGACATCTATATCATGGTCACCTTCAAATTCTACTACTTCCGGATGGATCCCCAGCTGTTGGGAGATCTTGAGGTGACCTGCTAACCGGCCTTTTGTAATAAAGGGATCATTTGTTCCGTACACCAGGTAAATGGACTTATCTTGGAAGCGACTTCCATCCCTTTCAAAATTTAAATCTTCCGGAAAGGTCCCGGCCCATATAAAAAGACGCCGGTATTGGACCTCACCTTGGGCTATCCATCGGGAAATGGTGGCCGAACCTTGTGAAAAACCCAGTAAATTAACCACCAGGTCTTGACGATTTCCTACCTCCTTCCGGTATACCGCATCCAGGTAGTTAATATAATTGTCAATGTCTCTCAGCCGGTCCTCTTTGGTCATCCAAGTGGCCCCGACCCTACCGTTGAATCCTTTTAAATAGAAACGATTAAGCCCCTCCGGAGCAATGATGCAATGACCCTTTTCTTCTAAGAATTGGAATTTCTTTACAAAGTAAGGAGCAAGCTGTCCGTACCCGTGTAGCACGAACCATAGCTCGGCGCCAGGGCGGTCTAAGCCGCCGACTTTGCAGTAACGCGCTTGATAATCAAACAGGATACCATTTTCCATCCTGGAAGATAGATAAATTATGTATAACTAATAGGAAGTGTGAGTCAGTGGTTTTTGGAGGCACGTCTAAAGCTGAGCGCCCCTATTCCACACTCTGCAGCATTGGGGTTAGCCTTGAACTCAAGATAGTATACACCGGTTTTCTGGCATTCAAAGCTTAATTCAGGAAGTATGGAATTCTTGGTTTGGTTGGAAGCAATCAACTTTCTTTTAGTGTTGTATACATTGATCACCACGTTGGTGGAAACTTGACCGTCTTCACACAGGTTTAGGTAGTAGTGGGTATCCTTAGCCAATACCGAGGAGAATTCCTTATTGGACTGTACACGATGGTTCAATTTATAGCTTTTTACGAAGGTGTTGTTCTGACTGATACGCTCAATGCACATGGCATCATTGGTATCGGAGTTACACTGCGCTTGGGCATCGACAACTGCAAAGATCGTCAATACGAATAGGCTTAAAAATGTCTTATACATCGTTATTAGTAGTTATCCCAAAAAATGACGCACCTACAAAAATAAAATTTATGGCTTCTGGAACAAATGGTATACCGGAAGAGACCTTACAAGTGTGTTTTATTTGGGGATTTGCTGAGGAATGATGACTTGCAAAGAAAAATAAGTCAGGTCCTTGTTTATTTTCCTGAAATCGTACTCCAGTTTCCCCCCTGATTTACGGGCCATATCCACCAGACCTAATCCCGCCCCGCCTTTATCGGAGATATCATTATTTCGCATGATCTCTTTGTATAATTGCTTAAGCCCTTCCCGATCCAGTTGGTTGATTCGTTCGATTTTCCCGGTGAGGTCTTTAACCTGAACGCTGGGTACTGCATTTCCAGAGGCTATCACATATTGTTCGTTTTCCCGGCCGATCATAAAAATAGGCAAACCGTTTTTCAGATCCACACTATCAAGATTTTCTCCGTGCTTTACAATATTCTGTAGGCACTCCACGATTACATTGAAAACCTTTCTTTTTACCGTGGGGTCTTCCCGAAGAGAATCAATATTTCTTTCAGCTAGTAACAGGACAGATTTGGTGACCTGCTGATCGAACTTCCCCTCGTAGACCAGAATAATGTTGGAAGGATCCATTCTTTGATGCAGATCGTACTTAAATTTCATTTTAATTGGTTATTTCATACTTTCGCGGGAAAACTTAAAGGGCAATAGCATATCCACCGAGTCGGCCCGGTATATCTTCCCCTTAGTTCCTTCCATAAGTACTTCTATTGGGGAATTCTGCAAGTTTTGATACTCCATCATGGCTTGACGGCAGGCCCCACAAGGAGTAACTTTCACTTGTACCTGATCGTTTTTTTGCGCGCTGATAGCTATTTTTAGGAACGAGCTACGGGGATGATTGCTTGATGCTGCAAATAAGGCCACCCGTTCAGCGCATAGTCCGGTAGGATAAGCTGCGTTTTCCTGATTATTACCCACAACTATTTGACCATCTTCCAACAATACCGCCGCGCCAACTTTAAACTCAGAATAAGGAGCATAGGCCTGCTCACTTGCTGATCGCGCCCGCCTCATTAGCTCCATACTTTGCGGGTCCAACTCCGCTTCCTTATATTCCTCCAAGAAGATTTCCTGTGTGAATCTAACGGGCATGTCGATGATTAAACTCACTGTAATATAGTACAAATTTTCCGTTACTGACAATCTCCGTAGCATTAGCTATGGCGACGTTTGCAAAGGGTGATCATTGATGTGCTTAGGTCGTGATAAAGTCTTATCTTGGGCCTCAAATCTTCACAGATGACACAAATTTTAGTTCTGGGGGCCGGCCGTTCGGCCACCTCTTTGATAGACTACCTTTTGGCCAACGCTCAGGCCCACCAATGGGAGCTGGTAGTGGCTGATAAATCTTTACAGCTAGCGCAGCAGAAAGTGAACGGGCACACTCGAGGTCGGGCGGTAGCCTTTGATTTGAAACATGAAAATGAAGTGAGCAGTCTCATTGAACAGGCCACTCTGGTAATCTCTTTGTTGCCCGCTAAACTCCATCATACAGTAGGCAGATTTTGCCTGCAACTTGGAAAGAGTTTATTAACCGCTTCTTATGTATCACCGCAAATGCAGGAGTTACATAAAGATGTAGCGAGCCGCGGATTGCTATTCTTAAATGAGTGCGGATTGGACCCTGGCCTGGATCATATGACGGCCATGTCTGCGCTGAATAAAGTGAGAGAATTTCCGGAAGCAAAGATCCAAAGTTTCATTTCGTATACCGGAGGCTTAATCGCCCCGGAGTCTGACGACAATCCATGGAATTATAAATTTACCTGGAATCCCAGAAACGTAGTGTTGGCCGGCAAAGAAACAGCCCAATTTATCCGCAATGGAAGATATAAATATATTCCCTACCACCGGCTATTCACGCGATTAGAACAGGTCCGGGTTGAAGGGTATGGAGAGTTTGAAGGTTATGCCAACCGGGATTCACTGAAGTACCGGCAGCTATATGGTTTGCAACATGTATCAACCATGATTCGTGGAACCCTGCGAAGACCGGGTTTTTGTGAGGCTTGGAACGTATTTGTGCAATTGGGCCTTACCGACGATTCCTATAGTTTAAAGGATCTTTCCAAGATGACATACAGAGATTTTATCAATACTTTCTTGTATTTCCATTCTAACAAATCGGTTGAAGAAAAGTTGTGTGATTACCTGAATCTACAAGCATCAGGTGACATTATGAACAAGCTTCAATGGCTGGGAATCTTTGAAAATGTTCCGGTGGCCCTCCAACAGGGTAGCCCCGCAGATATCCTTCAACATATCTTGGAATCCAAATGGCATCTGGGACCTCAGGATAAAGACATGATCGTGATGCAACACCAATTGGGCTACCTGCAATCCGGACGGGAGACCACCTTGAGCATGTCTTTGGTTTCCAAAGGTGACGATACCCAGAATACCGCTATGTCCAAGACTGTCGGGTGGCCGTTGGCTATTGCTGCTAAATTGGTACTCACTGGTAAGATTCAGGATTCCGGCGTAAAGGTTCCGCTAACCGAACAATATTATGTGCCCATTTTACAGGAGCTGCAGCAATTAGGCGTGCAGTTTATTGAAAAAGAGTTCTAATTGTTGGCCTCAAAGCCATGATCGATCTGAAGATTATTGCCAGCAGCCGCTTCAACGGCAAGCTGGTCACAACGTTCATTTAGCGGATTCCCATCATGACCTTTCACCCATTTGAAAGACACCTTGTGCCGGCGAAAAACCACCATAAATTCTTTCCAAAGGTCGGGATTCTTTTTTCCTTTGAAATTCTTTTTCTCCCAGTTCCATAGCCACCCTTTCTCCACCGCATCAACTACATACTTGGAGTCCGAGTAGATCGTGACACTATGGCCAGTTCTTTTTATAGCCTGCAGTCCTCTGATTACCGCAAGCAATTCCATTCGGTTATTGGTGGTGAGACGAAAGCCCTCCGAAAGTTCTTTTCTATGCTGTTTATACAACAACACGGTGCCATAGCCTCCAGGACCCGGATTACCACTACTTGCCCCATCGGTATAAATGGTGATCATATAATGAATAGATTATTCTTAATGAGTTTGATGGCAATTGCCAACAAAATGATGCCAAATACTTTACGCAAGATGTTAAATCCTCCTGCTCCTAATTTTTTCTCCAACCAACCGGATGATTTTAAAACTAAATAGACGAACAATAAATTGAACGCAATCCCCACTAAGATATTATATACGGAGAACTCGGCTCGCAACGCCAATATGGTGGTCATGGTACCCGCACCGGCAATAATGGGAAAAGCTAGAGGCACAATGGAGGCCGAATCAGATTCGTCGGGGTCTACTTTGAAAATCCTCACACCAAGGATCATTTCCATCCCCAAAATAAACATTACCAGTCCGCCGGCCACCGCGAAAGATTCAATGTCAAGTCCAAACAGCGAAAGTATGGACTGGCCCAGGAAAAGAAAAATGATCATTATGATCCCCGACACCAGGGTGGCTTTTACCGACTGGATGTGTCCCGCCCTTTTTTTAAGATCGATTACTACAGGTATAGATCCCAGAATATCGATTACTGAAAAAAGGATAAGGGTTACTGAAAGAATGTCTTTGAAATTTAGCATGCCTATTAAATTTCCGCAAAGCTAGAAAAAGAGTTTGCGGCGGCAAAACATAAAAGGCTCAATATCTCATTTTAGTCCAAAATTTTTGCAGGGCCTTGATATGCTTTGCCCGCAGTGCTGGGAAGTTCGCCAAGCGCAAGGTGGTGCTTTTTAAATCCCCATACCCCCGGCCTATTTCAATTTCATTTTCCTTACTGCAGTCAATAATATTTTGAATTTGCGTAGGATCGCCCTTAAGAGCAATTACTGTATGAGATCGCGCCTCTGGATTGTCTATTAAATGATCCAATGAGTGGAGTGTGCGCAAGTAGTCCATCCACTTCTTATACCGGAGTTCCACTTTTTTTTGGGTACTCTTGATGGATCGGGTCTTCCTCAGTACTTTATTCAAAAGGTAGATGTTCAAGACATTAGGAGTATACGCTGTTTGGTGGTTCTTCATGTGAAAATCCAAATGCAGCAGGCTGTTGTAGTGTTGATGATCTCCAATTTCCTCAGCCCTTTGCAGGCAACGGGGTGAGCAGATCAGTAATCCCATTCCAGCGGGTAGACCCAGACATTTCTGTACAGAAGAAAACCAAACATCCCCAAATTCCCAAGGCAGGTCAATTCCTCCCATCGAGGAGGTGACATCAAGTGCGATAAGAGGCTCGGGGAATTCCTCCCGCATCAATTTCAGATTGCCAGGGGAAACTTGGGTGCCATTGGAGGTTTCATTTTGGGTTATGGCAATCAAGTCTGCCCCATGCGATGCTGTCAAAAGTTCGGGGGACAATACCATATTGCTGTCAAATACATATTCTTGAGAATTTGGGTTTAATTTCTTGGTGTACTGGTACCATTTCCTGCCGAAGGCGCCATTGAATAAATGCGCGCTTTTGGATACCACTAGAGATTGGGCTATGATCTCCCAGCATTCAGTTGCGGAGGAAGTAAAATAACAATGATAGTCACCAGGGATTCTCAAGTTCTCTCGCAGCAAAGCTTGCGTTTGGCTCATCAGCGCTTCGAACTGAGCACTACGGTGGTTGGCACTTAGAAAACCTTCAGCATACGCCTTTTTTATCCATTTTGGCACCTGGCGATACACCTGAGATGGCCCGGGGTAGAAACTGATCATGATCCTGAATTCACAAAGTGCTTAATGGCCAACAGATAACTTTCCAAGCCAAAGCCAGCTATGATCCCCAGGCAGTTCTTGCTGATTAGGCTTTGATGCCGAAATGACTCCCGGGCATGTATATTGGAAATATGCACTTCGATGACCGGCGTTTGGATAGCCGCAATGGCGTCGGCGATAGCCACGGATGTATGGGTATAGCCACCGGCATTTAGTAAGATACCGTCTGACTCAAACCCTACCTGATGCAGCTTGTCAATTAACTCTCCTTCTACGTTGGATTGAAAATAATCGATGTCAACCTGGGGATACTGCTTTCTGAGTTCCTGCAGATAAGATTCAAAATGTTGATCACCATATATACTTTTTTCCCGCACTCCCAGGAGATTCAGATTGGGTCCATTTATAATGATGAGCTTCATGCGGTTAAATATAAAGGATATAAATCAATTTTAGCCACCTTAATATTATCTTTGGTGGTGGCCCAAAGCATTACCTGGACGGATATCATTAAGCGCTTTGAGAATTATCTGAGGCTGGAAAGATCCTTATCGGAGAACTCCGTGGCTGCCTATATCGCAGACATTACCAAGTTAAAGCAGTTTGCACAGCAACCACCATCACCAGTAGCAGTAATCCAGATCAGTACGGTTGATCTGCAGAATTTTTTGGTATTTCTGCATGATTTGGGCATACAACCCCGGTCGCAGGCCCGCATAATATCAGGTATTAAGGCTTTCTTCAAGTTTCTTTTGTTTGAAGAAATTATGGAACATGATCCGGCGGCCTTACTGGAAGGGCCCAAGTTGGGCCGGCGTTTACCGGATACGCTTAGCTATGAAGAGATCGAGACCATCATTCAAGCTATTGATCATTCCACGCCGCAAGGAGCTCGTGACCGAGCGGTGGTGGAAACACTGTATAGTTCAGGTTTACGGGTTAGCGAATTGCTGGCGTTAAAAAAAGGAGACATTCATTTCGATGTGGGTTTTCTGCGTGTTAGGGGAAAAGGCAACAAAGAGCGGTTGGTCCCCATCGGAACTTCGGCCATGAAATACTTAAGGATCTACATAGATCAGGTACGGAGCAGCCTGGCGATCAAACCCGGATTTGAGACCACGGTATTTCTGAATTTACGAGGCTCCAAGTTATCCAGGGTCTCGGTATTCAATTTAATTAAGGATCTGGTAGCCAAGGCCGGGTTAACCAAGAACGTAAGCCCGCACACTTTCCGACATAGCTTTGCTACTCATTTGATTGAAGGAGGAGCTGACTTAAGGGCGGTTCAACAGATGTTAGGGCATGAATCCATTACTACTACCGAAATATATACACACCTGGATCGGGACTATCTTCGTCAGATCATAACGGAATTTCATCCCCGAAGTTAGGCTCCTCCAAAGATGATTATCTTTAATTCGAAATCACCTAAAATTTGTGTAGTATTACAAAACCCCAAAGATGACCCTAAAAGGGTGATGTTCAATAATCCCATTTGTTATGACTGAAATAAAAGTAAATAGTAAAGTCAGTGTTCACTATACAGGTAGATTAGCTGACGGACAAGTATTCGATTCCTCAGAAGGCAGAGAACCGTTGACCTTTACCGTTGGTGCAGGCCAGCTGATCAAAGGATTTGAAGATGGTGTAATGGGGATGAAAGTCAATGAGTCCAAAACTCTAAATATCTCCTCTGAAGAAGCTTACGGGCCTAGGAGGGAAGAGTTGATTCAGGAAATCGAGAAAAACATGTTACCAAAAGATCTGGATCCCCAGGTTGGACAGAAATTGGCTTCACAAGGAACAGATGGCCGGCAAATGGTAGTCAGTGTTACCGCAGTAGGTGATTCTACCATTACCATCGACGGCAACCACGAATTGGCTGGAAAGGATCTGATTTTTGATATTGAAGTGGTATCAATTCAATAAATTCAGCTCCAATAAAAAAGCCGGAAATAATAAAATTTCCGGCTCTATTTATACCCGATTAGGGTTATAGTTCACACACCTGTTTAACAATTAAAGACGGTCAAAAAGTTGATCTACATAACGTGAGATAACATACACGATTCCTATAGTTACCAGAGAACAACCGACAAACAATCCTAGAAATACTCCTAACATAGCCTCTGTGTTTTGTTAAACGCATATCTAATATCTCATTTTACCATAGAACAATCTATCTTATTTCTGGATGTTCCTATCATATGTAAGGTTTTATTTGGTCTATGTTAAATATGTTGTAACATATATTTAGATAATAACACCCCATATTAAAAAATCACAATTTTATTTGCAGCTGAAACTTAAATCGGGTCTTTGTAGGCCCGTTTATGCGTTCCAGTCCAGATCCTACGAAGTTTTGATTCAGGTAGTTCAATTGGGATACCCTCAACCATATGGAAAGCAACGGGTGTAGTTTAGCGTGGAGTAAAAGGTACCAGGAGGACCCTACACCATTATATGAGGGTAGGGAAAAGCTGTGCAACATGTCTTTTTCATAGATAAACTGGCGGTTCTCAAAATCATCGGTATTAAAATAGGAAATCCCCAGTGTGGATTTAACAGGGGAAGCACCAAAGGTTATTTCCATCCCCAGTAATGCCCCTTGGGTGATCTCAGATTCGCGGGTTATGCTCCATTGCAGCCGGCCTTTCAATTCCCACATTGAGTGTTCGGCCCATTTCCCCTTTATCAAAACCTGATGTTTACTCTGATGAATTAAATGGTTAATGGCCGTTTTGTGGTGCTGCTGGTTGACTTGCTTAAAGCGGGTTCTCCATTGTATCTCTAGCTGACTATATTTAGAAGGGGAGTACTCCGCTCTCAATAACCCCAAGGTACCCCAGGAAGGGCTATCCACTTGAGCTTTCAACCAGGGGAATCGGTGCAGGTCGAAGGAGGCGCTGAACCGCCACCAGGTTGAAGGCACATATTGCAATGCCCAATTAACACCTCGTTCGTTTTGATTACGGGCATTCAACCCCACAGAAGCAGGGTATATGGCATGAAAACTCCGGCTGAAATCCCGAAGTTTAAGAGCCACTGAGATCTGGTTACTAAGACTGGATAGAACTCCTGCATAGAGTGCATTACCGCCGCTTTTTGATTGAGCCCATTGTATAAACCAAAGAAAGTTGTTTCCTTGCCCGTCAAGATTAATGGCGATGTTGGTATTGTAGCTCCCACGGAAATGAAAGGAGTTATAGCGACGAGTTCGGGGTGCTATGGGCCATCTTAGTTTCCAGTATATGGTACTAATACCGAGGTTAAGGTATTTAGTTATGGCAAGGCCTGCTCGAACCCCAAGGGCAGTATTGGGTAGTTGACCTCTCTTTGATTCTTCCAATGAGGTACGATGCAATCCACTGGTTATTAGAGAACGGATTAGTACTTCTTTTGCACCTCCGTTGTTGTTGGCGTCGAGCTGGTTTTTTGACAGAAAAAAGGACAGCCTAAATTTGCTCCAGGCCATTTCCGCAGCCACCCCTCGGTTAAAAGAATGTTCTGTAACCGCTGTATGAGGATAGAATCCGCGATGCATGTTTATTCCTCCGGTAACTCCTCTATGCCGCAAGTTAAAACCACGCCCATAAATTAAACCTTGATCCCACTGACCCTGGAAATCTCCGATAATAAGTCGTTTAACAGGCCCTTTGTTTTCAAGCATTACATGAAACGACCAGAAATCAAAGAACCTCTGATTTTCCTTCCATATGGAGACTTCTCCGGGATCTTTTTCAAAAGTGAACCCCCATGCAAAATCGTTTGGTTTCTGTACCCTGAGTCGTCCCATGATTCCCCAGGGTGAGCCTCTAAATCCATTTTGTTTACGGTAGCCCTGTGCAATCTCTCCCAAACGCTGTATTCGCCATATAAAATAACTGTTTCGGAGGCTATGCAGTTTTTCGTAGACCGATCTGCGGTCACCGGTGATATCGTTGGGGAAGGATTTTACCAGGGGCAGGAATTTTTTTATGGTATTAAGATCCCACCCTGGAACAACCTGAAGTTCGTATATATCCATGAATTTCCCGTTCAAGTCCCGGTATTTGACCAAACTCATAGCTTGACTGTGAGAGATCCAGGGAACTCTTTGCAATTCTTGAATGGAAGCTTTGTTAATATCTAATGAACCCAATAACTCCTCGTAAACCCCAGCTAGTTGCTCACTGACGGCTAGTTCATTAGTCAAAGGCAGATCATTCAGAATGGTTTCAGGCACCATCCCTTCTTGTGCTATGGATGAATTGAAACAAATGATGAATACCGCACAAAGTATAAGTTTCAGTTCCATCGAAGAAAAAGTGCAGCCCGATGTGATGTTCCCAAGTAAATGTGTAGGTCCAACCCGTAGTCGATGGTCCAATTTCTATGAAGGAATCCCATCCCCATGTAAGCTGTTTTATGCAACAGATTGATCCCTGAACGCACCGGTATTTTACCCTTAATTACATATTCCAGGCCAGCCTTACTGTTCCAATCATATCCCAGTGTTTGGCCGATCTCCATGGCGATCATAAGATGCTGGTGGAAAAGATATCGTGCACCAAATCGGATGGAAGTGATGAGTTGCTCACTTTGGAAGACCTGGGTTCTACTTAAATTTTGGAGTAGAAATCCAATGTGAAACTTAGCGGAAAGAGGTATTAAAATGCCGAAATCCCAGGTCATGGCTTGATCCCGAGCATATCCGGGTATGGACAATGATCTATAATAGCTGGCCAATCCCAAACGTATGGGACCAAAGTTGTGGGCCATGGCTAGCCCTATCCGTTGATCTTTTAAGTGTCCTCTTCCAAATTGTTGAAAAGTTAAACCCAGAGGAATGCGGCCTGGGATGGTCAGGCCGATGGCCAACGAGGTTAACTCGCTCAAACCAAACGCCTGCTGGTAAAAAGTTCCGAGATTCCATCGTTCCAGGTTCGCAATTCCCGCCGGATTAGCAAATAAAGCGTACTCTTGTTCTTGAACCGCCGTAATAACGCCCATCGACGCCGACCTAGGGTGATGGAATTCATGCTGGGCGGTAAGCTGCACTACCAGCGCTGTTAAGAGCAACACGGTCAATAACTTCATTGGCACTAAGATATCCTTTGACAGTCCCGCTAATTGGGACTGCTACCTAAATATTCCGGGCCAACTAAAATTTGATGTTTATCACCTTGGTATCGGGTTGGACATTGCGCTCACTAACATTACCACGGTAGGAAAATTGCAGGGTGCGATAGAGTGGGTTACCGGGAACCGCGATGGCATACTTACCTCCAAAATCAGTAAGGGTGCTGATGGCCGTACCTTTAACGGTAATGCGGACCTCAGACAATGCGGTACCATCACTGGCTGAAGTGATGACTCCAGTGACTGTAACCGGAGTATAAAACTGCTCTTCAATGGTAGATTCTGTTTCCGTGGCTGGGGGCTCCTTTTGCTGAGAATTTACTTCGGTTTGGTTAACTTCTACGATTTCTCCTTCGTCCGAGACTCTCAACTGTGTGGGTGGGGCTTCAGTAACTGATTCTTCTGTTGCATTACGCTCCGGGACGGTCCTTGATGGTGGATTTGAGCTAGCAGGTGGATCTTCATTCCTTTGATTCGTGGTTTGAGATTGGGTACCTCGGATCAACGGTGAGTTACCGGTGGAACCTGTAGCCACCGGAGGCAGGTTGTTAACTGCTGTGTCAATTTGTGAATAGTCTGATGAGGTGTAAAGGTCTGGCAAATAATCCAAATCTTGATATTCACCAGTCAGATCTTCATAGGGTTCAAAAAGGATTACTTCTGTGAATAGTAGAATCAGTAAGAAAACCCCGAAAACACTAAAGAGAATGATCTTGGTTTTCGTCCATTTCCACTTTCCATCATTGGGATTACTTGAAGATGAAACACCAATTCCAGAATTGTCCATTTACAAAGGTACTTTTACCTCTAGTAAATATACAACTTTTAACCTACTTGTATGGATCCTTCAAGTAACTCGCCTTGAGTAGCATCCATTTAATGCCGATAAAAGATGTTTGCGGATCAGATCAGAAAATTCAACCAGCGCTGCACCGGGCTCTTTTTGCTTAATCTTTGACCCGCTCTGCGGATCAGTTGTTCCCAAATGGCCTCGCATCGGTGGCAATGCATTATATGATGTCCGCATAGTTGCATTTCAACTGTACTTAGCTGGCCCTTTATGTATTTTTGAATTCGGGAAAAAGCCGGATGTTCTTTGGTATGGTTGGAATCAATGGTTTTGGTGGTCATAGTGTTGAAAACTTGGGGTGATTAAAACTTGCTAGGGATTGGAAGATTGGCGTTGATATTTTAAAAGTCGCGTCCAGAAATGAGTGGCCGCCACGCTGAACAGTTTAAATATCACGGTTATTAAAAATATGTAAACTAACATGGGTCTTTCTCTTTTTTACTTTAGACCATTTTTGGAGTTAATGGTTTAATAAAATATAAGTAACCCAATAAATAATATTATTTTTCTTATAATTTCCTGAGAGTCTGGGGGGATTTGAAAACCCACACAAATGAGAATAAATGGAACCTGATGACTAAATGTCAGCTCGGATATTGAGAAAAAATCCGTTCTCGCCCCGGTCGTTTAAGGCATATTCCAAGCGCAGCACCAGATCGTAATAAGTAACGATATCTAGTCCCAGTCCACCTCCGAATAAATAGCGATTAGACAGGGCCTCATTCTCGGGATCGCTGAGCTCATTGTCTAGGTAGCCGGAGTCAAAAAATGCTTTAAGATAAATGGCTATGGGTATGGTTTGAAATTGAGGGATGGGGATACTTTTGATTTTTTGCTCTTTAGCAAAAAGCAATTTTTTGAAGGTAATCTTATTGAGAATATAGTTCTGGCCTTCCACTACGTAAAGGTCATAACCTCTTATATCATCGGGGCGATATCCGATAGCTGCAGTATTGAAGTAGGCTTGCCGTTTGGGGAAACTGGCCAATCCCGTAAGCCGGCTGCTTAGAAAAAAGTTGTTCTTCAAGGTCACATATTGGGAATAGCTGGCTCTGGTAGTAAATCGATTGAGATCATTATAAAGTCCCAAACCATTTTTTTCCAATTCTAAGGATAGGAAATTACCCTGTAGCGGGTAAGCAACGTAATCCCGATGATCTCGTGTGAATTTATAGCTAAGCGTGAAAAACCTTTGCAAGGTCCGTCCATCCAACAGATAATTTGGGTTTAACTGGGCAATGGTGTCGTTAATATTGGTATAGTTAAACCCCAAAGTAACAAAATGACGATTATAAAAGGAATAGCGGTGGGTCCAGGTTAGGCTGGTAGCAAATGCCTTACGCAGGATGTCATCAGATTCAATGAAGGTCTGTTTATTTTCAGTGGATCTATAGGCCAGGTTTTTTTGGTCGGAGTAGCCAATGTTGAAGATCAATCCATTTCGTTGATTCTCGTCAAAAGCAGGAACTAAATAGTTCACAGCAAAGGTCTTGGAAAATCCGAATTGAGCTATCAGCTTCAGGGTTTCCCGTCTTCCCCGGAAATTATATTGAAAGAGTTTTAATCCATAATTGACTCGGGACAGATCACGATCTTGATTGACCCACCATTCATTAAAATTTCGGTCGGCCAGTTTGAATATTGGTGAAGGAAAGAAATACCAGCGCTCCTTTACCTGTACCACCAGGTTTACGCGGTCCTGTGCTAAATCCAAAACATGAATGTTAGCTTCTAAAAACAAACTGGTATTGATCAGCTTTTCCTGATCGCGTTCTATAATGAGCGGGATGTCGTTGCGCAGTATTTTTGTACCAGGTTGGACGGATAACTCACGTAATATGATACGTTCTTTAGTTCTGCGGTTACCGACAACGAAAATCTTTTCAACCTCTACAGTTTGTTGAGCCAGACTGTCGAAGGTAGTTTCTGAGGGTTCGCTATTGGCCACAAAAAGGGTGTCAACAGTACTTTGAGCATATAACTCCATACTGCTGAATAACAAGATCCACAACAATATTCTCAGACTGTACAAAACCGCATTCCCCTTTTTGGAGTAATAAAGCTAATGTTATTTAAAGCAGAATTAAATTGAAATGGTTTCCAAATCTCACATCGAGAATAGATTTTTCCATTTAATTGTATTTTTTCAATCCAAATTGGATAATTCCCAGCATACCAAACTGATAGACCTGCAATTTATGTATGTTTATGGTTATGAAGAACTGGCTGAGAGTAATTTTTGTTTTTCCCATCAAATTGTACCAATGGGTGCTTTCACCCTTGATACCAGCCAGTTGCCGTTATTCACCTACATGTTCGGAGTACGCTAAACAGGCCATATTGAAACACGGACCTATTCAAGGTGGTTTACTGGCTATTAAACGGATCGCAAAGTGTCATCCCTGGGGAGGTAAAGGTTATGATCCTGTGCCTTGACCCTTTTCAGTTAGAACCCGGTATAGTATAATGATACCGGCAATTACCAAAGGAATACTCAACCATTGTCCCATATTCAGAGGGATGTCGTCCTCAAATGCCTCCTGATTCTCTTTAATAAATTCATAGCAAAACCGTAACCCAAAAAGGATTACTAAAAAGATCCCAAAAATCAATCCGTCCGGAGTATTCTCCTTTTTACGACTCCAAATATAGAGCAGTAATAGGAATAGTAAAAAGCTTGAAATTGATTCATAAAGCTGAGCGGGATGCCTGGGATTCCCAGCCACCACCACTTGTGCCCGTAGCCTGCCGCCAGTGGCCGGAATCATTTGATATGGGATAGTAGGGGAAGTAGGAGCTAAGGTATGGGGTTCGTTCACCAGACTTAACTCTGCCAGAGAACGGTATAATTGCGTATTCATATAATTTTCGATCTGACTTTGGTTAACGCCAGGTACGAAGTCAATGGAAAGGATCACGGGAGCTCGCATATCCAGGCTGTCCAACTTCTGGGATTTTGAGGCTTCCGCTCTTTCCACAAACGAATTATTTGCTACTTTCTCTTCCAATGACCGGGCAAATACCACGCCACTTGAACTATTGGTGGGCTTGCCCACAATCTCAGAGTTGATATAATTACCGAATCTAATCAAGGCACCTGCCAAGGCCACAATGATCACTACCCGGTCCACTACCCACAGGTAGCTTTGTCCGGCTTTCTTTTTAGAATAGAAATAGATCCCTGATAAAATCCCTACGGCCGCCCCATGGCTGGCAAGTCCACCCTCCCAAACTTTAAGAATGTCCAAAGGGTTGGACAAATAGCCTATGGGATCGTAGAACAAACAATGGCCCAGTCGGGCGCCCACCACTGTGGCAATAACCATATATAGGGTTAGGGTTTCAACATCCTGTTTGGGTTTATTTTCAGCCTTAAAAATGTAAAACATCAGTTGCTGTCCTAATATGAAGCCCATGGCAAAAAGCAGTCCATACCAGACGATAGGGTGATCATTAAAAGGCAGTCTAAACATCTCCTTGGCTGGGTCCCAAACGATGTATTGAAGTTGATTCATGGGTTTTCTATTTTGCGGGCTAAGTTACTATAATTCTATTTGCCATCTAAAAGTTTCTCCAGTTGCTGAAGTTCCTGGCGATACCCACCTGAAAGTATGGGAAAACGGCACCAGGTTTTGGGGTCGATATTAAAATCATCTAAATGAAAAGAAGGGGCCAGCCGTTCCCTTTTCCACTGATTTCGGGACCAAAGTCTATAAAATTTAGCTATATGCTTGATTAACAGGTCCTCTGGCTCCAATTGTGCCTCCTTTAATTGCTCAAATACCTGATGAGGACTGAGATGGTCCCGAATGGCCAAACGTTCTATGGCCACGATCACCTTGTAGGGCATCAAGTCAGCTTCGTCGGTCTGTCTCTGATCCAAAGGCCTCAATTCTGCGCTGGGCTGCAATTGGTTCACCTGTCGCAATCCTGGATAGTCCAAATCAGTTTCGGCCCACTGGAGCCACTCCAAAATAAACTGTTTGTCAATAGCGGCTATGGGCGAGATACTTCCGCAAGTGTCACCATCCATGGTAGCATATCCCACATCACCTTCACTGCGATTTGAGGTGGCGATCAACAAGTTGTTCCGAAGATTAGCGAGCATCCAAATAATAGGTGCCCGCGCTCGTGCCTGGATGTTCTGCAGTGCAATATCGTCAGTAGCCCAATCCAATGTTCTTCCCAGAGTTTGCTCAATTTTATGACGGTAGGATTGGACTTCCTGGTCGATGGTCCAGTGGTAAAAGGTGGCTCCCACGGATTCAGCCAATGTCTTAGCAGAATCGAATGTGGCCTGCGAACTGTTTTCGGTTCCTTGGTAGGCACAAATTAGCATATCCGCCATGATTCGCCTTACTGCCTTCCTGGGTTCAAGTTCCCGTACTTCATCAATCAAATCATGGAACCCTATTTTTTCCAAAAAAGGGATCACACCTAATTCCGCGGTACCTCTGATGACCATTTCAGACACCAAAACTGTACAAATGGAAGAATCGGCTCCTCCGCTTAAGGAAAGCACGAAACCCCGGCTATGACTTTTTCTCAGATAATCAAAAAGTGCCAGTGTTACCGCTTTGGTGAACTCGATCTTGGTGTCGTGTGAATCGTGATTCAGTTGAGCTCCGCTTTGTTGCGGATGTTCAAAATCAATATCAGCACTGGCCAGGTTAACCTGTTGGAAGGACAATTTGGTATTGCGCTGAATCAATTGACCTTTTTGCGCAATAAAGATATCGCCGTCGAAGATCATGCGACCCGATTCATTTCCCAGCAAGTTGCTGTACACATATACACAGTCGAAGCTTTTGCTGCTCTGAGTTACCAAGTTTTTACGAAATGCGGATTTGTCGAAGGCAAAGTGGCTGGCCGAAGGATTTAATATCAATTCCACGCCCCCATCGAACAACCGGCATGCAGGTCTTTGATGGCCCACCCAGGCATCTTCACAGATCTCAAAACCAATTTTTACGCCTCGAAGCTCATACATGCGGTCCCCAAAAGGGTAGGAGGTGCCCTCAAATTCAAGTTCTTGAAGTTTTTCAGGAGGCCAAGCGGTAAACCAACGGGGTTCGTAGTGTACTCCTTCCTTGGCCAAGTGTTGCTTTGGGATAAATCCAATTATTTTCTGGTTATGGATCAGACAGGTACAGTTGTACAATTGATCCTCAAACCACACCGGTAAACCCACCACTGTAGTTATTTCTCTACACCACTCCTTTATGGTGCCTAGATAACTCAAGGCCTTTTCCGACAGCCATCGGCTTAAAAACAGATCCTCAGAACCATAGCCTGTAATGCACAATTCGGGCAGACATAGAATATCCACCCCCTCTGACTGCGCCATTTGGATGGCCACTTTTATATTGTTCAGGTTGTTGTCCCAGTCCAACGGAGTCTGGTTAAGGGCGGCTCCGGCTATCTTAAGTTTGGTCATGGTATGGAATCTGGCTTCGAAACTAACCAATAAATCCCAATTACGGTAGTTTTAAGACCTCACATGCCTTAAGGGCAGCATCCTGCTCGGCTTTCTTTTTGGAGGTCCCTTTTCCTGTGGCGGTTTCCACATTATCGATCCTAAGACTTACCGTAAACTCTGTATAAGGCGGGTTAGTTTCTACGGAGGAGGATTCGAAGATCACCTCTTTGTTTTCTTTTTGGGCCCATTCAATTATGCGGCTTTTGTAATTGGTATTGGTTTGAACGATATGCTCCAGGTCAAGATGCTCCATTATGATTCTTTCCTGGATAAAACTTCTGCAAAATGAGTATCCGCGGTCCAGGAAAACTGCCCCGATTATGGCTTCAAGGGCATTGCCATAAATGGATTTACTGTTGCCTTTTTGAGGTCTCTCTTGCGATTCGACTATGTGATGGATGCCTAATTTATGGGCTAGGTTGTTCAGTGTGTCCCTTTTTACAATCCTGGACCTGATTTCTGTGAGAAATCCTTCGGGCTGGAAAGGAAATTTCTTAAACAGGTATTCAGCTACTACCATGCTCAGTACGGCATCTCCCAGGTATTCCAGCCTTTCATTGCTCTCACGATAGCCTTCACGAGAGGTTTTAGCTACGGAGCTGTGCAGGGTGGCCAGTTTAAAAAGATCCAGATTGTTTGGTTTGCGCCCTACGATTTGGGTCACGGCTTGGGACAATGATTGGTCCTTATCCGATAGTGGCCGTCGGCCCACTATTTTTCCCCACAAAGACACTAATCGACTACTTTGCGCAAAATGATGGAGGTGTTGTGACCTCCAAAACCGAAGGTGTTGCTTAAGGCCACATTTACTTCTCGTGGCTGAGCCTGGTTGAAAGTAAACTCTAAATTATTATCCAAATTTTCATCATCCGTAAAGTGGTTGATGGTAGGGGGGACCATATTATTTTCCAAGGCCATAATTGAGGCAATGGCTTCCACAGCCCCGGCAGCACCTAAGAGGTGGCCAGTCATGGACTTAGTGGAACTGATACTCAGATTATAGGCGTGGTCGCCAAATACTTTCTTTATAGCCAGGGTCTCACTGATATCTCCTAGAGGTGTAGAAGTGCCATGTACATTAATATAGTCCACTTCAGTGGGATCCATATTGGCATCCTTTAGCGCCTTGATCATCACATTAGTGGCACCTATACCCTCAGGGTGCGGTGCGGTGATGTGATGCGCATCGGCAGACATGCCGCCTCCTACCAGCTCAGCATAAATTTTTGCTCCTCGGGCTTTGGCATGCTCATATTCTTCTAATATCAAGGCGCCTGCTCCTTCGCCCAAGACAAACCCGTCACGGTCTTTATCGAAGGGCCGAGATGCGGTGGCTGGGTCATCATTCCTTTCGGAAAGTGCCTTCATAGCGTTGAAGCCCCCGATTCCCGCCTCGGTAACAGCGGCCTCTGACCCACCGGAAACGATGATATCTGTTCGGCCGGTACGTATATAGGTAAAAGCATCGATCAGGGCATTGGTGGCTGAAGCGCATGCTGAGACTGTTACGAAATTAGGTCCTCTAAACTGATACTTAATAGAAATATACCCGGCACTTATGTCCGCGATCATTTTGGGGATAAAGAAAGGGTTGAATCGCGGGGTACCATCGCCCAAAGTGAATCCGGTTACTTCATCCTGAAATGTTCGCAATCCTCCAATGCCCGAACCCCAGATAACCCCTGCCCGATCTTTGTCTATAGCTTCCAGGTCCAATCCGGAGTCGGTCATTGCCTCTTGGGAGGCTACCACCGCATATTGTGTAAAGGGATCCATCTTTCGGGATTCCTTTCGATCCAGGAACTCAGTAGGATCGAAACCTTTTACTTCGCAGGCAAAGCGTGTTTTGAATTTTTCGGCATCGAACCGGGTAATGGGCGCAGCGCCGCTTACCCCTTTAGACAAGTTTGTCCAGTATTCCTGGACATTATTACCTATAGGAGTAAGGGCTCCTAGTCCTGTTATAACAACGCGTTTCAGCTGCATTAAAAATTATTTGAGGGATTTAGGTTGAGACCTAAATTTAGTTTACGTTTTCTTCTAAGTAAGAAATAGCTTGGCCAACAGTAGCAATATTTTCGGCCTGGTCATCGGGAATGGAAATATTAAATTCTTTTTCAAACTCCATGATCAACTCCACGGTATCCAAGGAATCAGCGCCAAGATCGTTGGTGAAGCTAGCCTCGGGAGTAACCTCCGATTCTTCCACCCCAAGCTTGTCGATAATAATTCCTTTAACTTTTTGTGCTATATCAGACATTTTTTAAAATATTTAGTGAAATACACTGCAAAGAAATACATTTAATACCATATTGTCAAACAATTTCAAGAAACTTCAATTACCTCGAAATAGCCCAATAAAGTGCCTATTAACGGATAAATTTTGTTACTTTTAGTGCCCAACATACCGGGGTTGATGAAGAAGAACAAACTAGTTGCCCGATTCGATTTTGATTTGTCATTATTGGCCATCGTATCGCAGCTAAAAGAGTACAAAATGGCCTGGCATTTGAATGAAGAATTGGGGATAAACTTGGTCAAGCAGACGGACGAAATCTTCGAATTTCTTGGTGACATTAAACTCTTCATCAGTAATTATAAATACCAAACCGAACACCGAATCATTCGTTTGTTAGTAAACCGGTCTTTAGAGGAGAGCACCTCTGCCAAACAGCACTTAATCCCGGAGTTAAAACAATTTGATTACCTGATGTTAATGGAAGGTGCAGAGCACAATCCAGATGCGTTTCAGATTCGCAATCGGTTGAGAGCCCTTCAGGGAATCCAACTGGTAAATGTGGTGGAAATCGATCAGTTAAAGTCAAAGGAGAATTTAATATTTTAATATATGGGTACCGAGATACTATTTAATAAGACCAAAATGGTGGCAACTGTGGGTCCGGGCAGTCGCAGTAAAGAGATGCTGAAAGCCCTGATAATGGCAGGAGTAGATGTGTTCAGGCTTAACTTTTCCCACGGCAGCCACGAAGACCATCAACAGGTTTTGGATCACATTCGCGACCTGAATGATGAACTTGGCACTCATATTTGCATCTTGCAGGACCTTCAGGGCCCAAAAATACGTATTGGCGAAATGGAGAACGGAGAGGTACAACTGGAGGAAGGAGCAGAGCTTACTATTACTGTTGACAGTATCCTGGGGAGTGCTCAAAGAGTAAGCACCACTTATCAGTCTTTACCCAGAGACGTACAAGTCGATGACATTATCCTCATTGATGACGGGAAAATTGAAGTTATCGTAAAAGGCTTTACCGATAAGGACGTTATCACCCAGGTAGTACACGGAGGGCCGCTGAAATCCCGCAAAGGGATAAATCTGCCCAATACCACAGTGAGCGCTCCTTCTATGACTGAGAAAGATGAAAAGGATCTGCAGTTTGCTCTAAACAATGATGTGGAATGGGTGGCGTTGTCTTTTGTGCGTTCCGCCCAGGATGTGGAATACTTAAAGGACATCATCAGTGCTGCCGGTAAAAACACCAACGTCATTGCCAAAATTGAAAAGCCTCAGGCATTAAGGGAAATCGACGATATCATTGCCGTTTCCGATGGTCTCATGGTAGCCCGCGGTGACCTGGGAGTGGAAACTCTGATGGAGGATGTGCCTATGGTGCAGAAAATGATTGTCTCCAAATGCAACAAGCAGTTCAAGCCGGTGATTATAGCCACTCAAATGATGGAAAGCATGATCGAAAACCCCAGACCTACCCGGGCTGAGACCAACGACATTGCCAATTCAATTATTGACGGCGCAGATGCCTTAATGTTGTCAGCAGAAACAGCAGTAGGAAAATATCCCCTACAAGTAGTCAGGAGCATGTCCAAGACTATCCAGTCTGTAGAGAAAACTGCTGATATATATTTCAAACACCGCAAATTGGACCCCAAGGACAGTAATTTTTACAATAACAATGTCATTCTTTCTTCTTGCAGGTTGGGTAGAGATACCGGGGCAGTTGCCATAACCGGCATGACCTTTTCCGGGTACACCGCCTACCGTCTTGCAGGTAATCGGCCCAAAGCCCATATTTTTATTTTTACCGCCAATCGCCGTCTACTCAACACCTTGAATCTGGTTTGGGGGGTAAGAAGCTTTTACTACAATAATATGAAAAGCACGGATGTTACTTTTGCCGATGTGGAACGTATGTTGAAGGAAAAAGGATGGTTAAGCAAAGGTGATGTAATCATCAACACCGCTTCCATGCCCATAAAAGGCAAATTCCAAACTAATGCGCTTAAAATCGCCATTGCAGAATAACTAGGGTTTAGGCTCTACCAGGATCACCTTTTCCTTCTCCACTACTACTTGGCCAGGAGCAGCTCCTTTAGGTTTTCGCACATGTTTCTTGGGTGTGTAGGCCACCGGACAAAGGTTGTCCTGCTTGCGTTTACTATAATAGGCGGCCAATTGCGCTGCTCTTTCAATTACCGGCTCTGGAATAGGTCTACCGGCTTGATGCTTTACCACCACATGCGATCCTTTTACATCCTTGGCATGCATCCAAAGATCGTCCTTATGGGCATGGCGCTGAGTCAGCAAATCGTTGTTAGCGGCGTTTTTGCCCACCAGAATACTAAAGCCCTGGCAGTGAAAAACTTTAAAAAGGTCTTCGGTCTGTGGTTGCTGTGTTTTTTTTATTAAACCGTGTTCTTTGATATAAGCCCTTAATTCTTTCAATGAATCACAATCTTCCAGAAAAGACAAATGATCATTTACAACTTCAAGCTCAGCGGATTTTTGTTGCAGATTGGCCTTCAGCACCTTCCGTTCTTTTTTCTGGTTTTTGGATTTCCGATAGTAGCGTTCAGCGTTCTTTTGGGGAGTTAATTGAGATTTAAGTGGAATCGTGATCACTTCGTTGGTGTCGAAGTGGGGCAAGTCAATGCTGGTAGCTCCCTCTGGGATTTTATGCATATATGCCATGATCATATCACCTAGTACCTGCAAGGGGACTTGGTCGGTGAGCTGTCGTTTTCTGGTATGCAGTCGCTTTAGATAGGCGTTAGTTCTTTTCAAAGTTGCTCTCAGAGGGCGAATGGCGGCCTTTTTTTCCCTTAAAAGTGTCTGTCGGGTGATATAATCAATATAGAACGTATTTAACCCTTCAATGAGATCTGCAGTTTTATAATAATAATTGCCTTCATCATATAATCTCAATACGGGCAGGCCATTGCTTCTGCTAAGATAAACGATGGGGTTCTCCAATTGCTTGAGGACTTCCACTAACAGCTCCCATTGTTCTTCGCGACTTTTATTTTCATAGCCCTTAGACTGTAAGTGGCTGCGTAATGGAGCCCCTAGTGTAGGCATAAAGGTCCGAAGATCACCTTGTAAATGCCAAAAGTGCTCTTTACTCAAATCCAAAGGCTGGTGCAGTAGTTCAGGCACCAAGTCAAGATCCTCTTTCAGCTTCTTCTTGAACAGCGCTGCAGGTTTTTGGTTATGACATAGTATAATATTCGATTTGCCTTCAAACATTTTAAAAAGCAACAAAAATGAATTGGACATCTTAAATCCTAAACAGCGCTCATGACGATAGCAAAAGACCTCTTCAATTTTTAATTCCAGCAACTCCGGGAAAAGATCAACAGTGTTTTTGCGTGCCCGTTGGAGTTGGGCGGGGAATCTCAGCAGGCTAAGGTCACTTCTAAGCAGGGCGTGTATATAGAACTCCTGAGCACCGTTAAGAATCCCGAAAATGATCTCATCTTTATCCTGGCTGTAACACTCCACTATAACTCCGCCCCGGAGCAATTGAGTCAATTGTTCACCCAGTGGTTTAAAAATAAAATAATTGTTATGCACTAAATGTCGAGGGTTAGACCATCATAGGCTAATTCTACATGCTCAGGCAAAGATTCCTGGATCTCCTGATGTAACCCTAAACGGTGGCTGATATGGGTAAAGTACGCTTTCTGCGGTTTCAATTCTTCAACCAGGGCCAAAGCTTCTTCCAGATTGTAATGAGAAATATGAGGATCGATCTGTAGCGCGTTCAACACCAGTATCTGTGAGCCCTTGATTTTCTCTTTCTCTGATTCTTCGATATGGTTGGCATCTGTAATATAGGTGAAATCACCTATTCGAAACCCCAACACCGGCAGTTTATAATGCATGACTTCAATGGGAATGAATTCCAGAGGTCCTAGGGAGAAGGGTTGGTTGTTGATGGGAAATAATTGAACCTTGGGAGTACCGGGATATTGCTGCGGTTCAAAAATGTAGGGGAACTCTCTTTTCAAGTGTGTGATGACTCTATCGGTAGCATAGATGGGCATGTCGGTTTTTTGCCTGAAATTAAAGGGGCGTATATCGTCCAAACCCGCTACATGATCCTTGTGTTCATGGGTAAACACTACCGCGTCCAATCTCTTTACTCCGGCAGTCAGGATCTGTTGTCTAAAATCAGGTCCGGTATCAATAACTACACTGTAGTCATCCTGATTAATATGGATAGAAGTTCTTAATCTCTTGTCCCGAAAATCAAGTGATTGACACACTTGACAATTACAGGCGATAACTGGGATTCCCTGTGAGGTACCGGTCCCAAGAAATGAAATTCTCAAAGTTGTATTTCAGTTTGCAGTAAGCTCAGATAGAGCTTCTGATTTTTCTCGCTCAACGGGGCAGGGTCAATTTGAATGCTTTTCAAGATATCAATCAGACAGTTAATTTTTCCCTCTACAGTGTAATACTTATTAACTACGGCAATCTTGTGATCTCTTAAAAGGCAGTAACCAGACTTAAAGGATCCTTTTTCATAACGAAGTTGATATTCTGTCTCACTGAAAAGGTCCTCCAGTTTATTGAGAAAGTGTTTGGTATACCTTACTTCCATGCAGAGCTAATCTTGGGTATACTTTTTTACGGTTTCTACCAAGGTGTCGAAATTAAGCGGTTTGGGCAGATAATCATTGATTCCGGCATCTTTAAATTCATCAATAGAGTAGTTTTGAGCATTTCCGGTGATGGCGATGATAGGAATTTGAGCCTTCTGCGGATCTGACAATGCACGTACATTTCGAGAACATTCCATTCCATCCATTATCGGCATATTGATGTCCATAAGGATGATATCGAAATAATCCTTTTGCAGTGCGTCAAGAACCTGTTGTCCATTTTTCACTGAAGATATTTCGTAATTCTGCATTTGAAGGATCTTTTTGGTGAGGTTTTGAATCACCGAACTATCCTCTGCTACTAATACTTTTTTGGGCATTTATTTTAATGTTTAGTCTATAAATTTAGAATTTCCAGGTAATTATCTTGAAATTCTTCAAAAAAATTACGCAATTCCGAAAGATCCTGCTTTACCTGTGTGTAGTCTTCTTGTTTCAAATTTGCCTCAATTTTCTTGGCTAAACCCGCTACCTTTTCAACTCCTAAGGTGCCGGCATTTCCCTTTAAGGTGTGTAAATTAGTTAAAATATTCTCGTAGTCCTGGCTTTTCAATGATTCCTCACAGCTGTCGATCTGTTCGGTGGTTTCATTTTCAAAATCCACTAGAATATCCTTAACCATTTCAGGACCACTGTATTTTGAAAGCTGATCGATGATCTCCTGATTAACAATGTGGGTGCTGTCTTCCACGGTAGTAGCGGTGTCAATCTTCTCCCCACTGCCATTTACCCAGCGTTTTACTTTATTAATCAGATTTGCCCCTTTTATGGGCTTTGCCAGATAATCGTCCATGCCTTGGCTTAAAAATCGCTCGCGGTCAGGCCCCATACTATAAGCCGTCATGGCTACAATAGGTGGTAACTGACTAAGATTCATGCTTTTTAACTTTTTAGTGGCTGTTACCCCGTCCATTTCCGGCATCTGGATATCCATAA
>CBDBUW010000022.1:0-147285 GCA_965212195.1 Cyclobacteriaceae bacterium
GAGCATGGGTTGGGCACCACTTTTCGATAAGATAAGTCCTACCCACTGTTGCGGACCAAATTCGGAAATGGCGGTCAGGGCCATACAAACGAACATGAACAGGAATAGCGGAGTAATGATAGCACGGAAGTTACCAGATAAGGTAGCCGCATCTGCCTCTTTGGCTTTGGGCCATTGTTGCCCAAAGAAGAAATAGGCATACAAAATAGTGGGTATCATGATGATCCATATCTGCGACTGCCAGCTCATGCCACTATCCGTCATGAATTTTGAAACCAGACTGCCAATAACAATACCTCCCTGGAAACCACATATGAAAACGATTCATCATTTTACTCATTTTCACACCTTTATACGTATCTGCAATCATAGGATTACAAGCTGCCTCCGTACATCCATTTCCCAAACCAATGAATAAGGTAGAGATCAATAGTATCGAATAGCTTCCTGCATATATGGTCAGTATTATGCCCAATGCATGTACCACAAAAGCAAACTGCATGATTACTTTGCCACCTACCTTATGATAAATTAAGCCTCCGATGACCATCGAAATAGGAAAGCCTAAGAACCACATAGAGTTAATAAAGCCCAATTGTTGGGCTGATAAACTCAGCCTCTTCTCCTAATTGTGGCAGAATTCCTGCTCTAATACTAAAAGATAGAGCGGTGGTAATGAGGGCGAAGCAACTTCCGTAAAAAAGCCTTTGTGCGTTTGTCATATGCTTAGTGATTTTCGTATTGAGTTTAGAAATCTAGTTCCAAATTGACGATCGAAGGTGGACATTTTAAATGAAAACTTAAAAAGTTGATATGAGAATAATTTTTATCAACTTCAGGTCCGAGTGAATCCCAATTCAATGCCCCGTTCAGAGGATGTCAAGACCCCGGCAATAAACCCGAACGCCGTGGCTATTACGGCTTTGAAACAACCCCAGAATAGTTTCATATCAGGTGGCATCTTCAATGGATTGAGCGTGGCAGATTCATTCATTAGTTTAAGGTTTTGGTTTTAACGCTGACTAAAATAGGGATAATTTGATGAAGAACAAATTTGCGCCAATACTCCACTCCTGGGCCACTAGTTGCACCTCTCTCAAAAAGTAGTGATTTTTAATTTTCAGAGGCTTTTTTTATAGAATTCGCAAACAACTGCCGGGGTTTGGAATTAATTCAATACTAGACTATTAATTGTTTGTAATTCTTGCTATTATTATTTCTCGCAAAAAATTATCCAGCAACCTTAACCTAGAAATACAGAGATATGTCCAACGATCGTAAAATGCGCATGGGAATGGTAGGAGGTGGCCAAGGCGCGTTCATTGGAGGCGTCCACCGCATGGCCGCTGCTCTAGACGGAGAAATTGAACTGGTTTGTGGAGCTTTTAGTTCTAGCCCTGAAAAGTCAAAAGCATCCGGAAAAGAATTATTCCTACCGGAAAATCGGGTCTACGGAAGCTTCCAGGAAATGATGGAAGTGGAGAAGGAATTACCCCTGGGAGAGAGAATGGATTTTGTTTCCATTGTTACCCCAAACCATGTCCATGTGCCACCTGCGATAGCCGCTTTGGAAAACGGATTTCCCGTAATTTGTGATAAACCTCTGGCCTTTAGTTTGGCAGAGGCCAAACAGCTTCAAAAAGTGGCCCATGAAAGCGGGTTGTTATTCGGGCTTACCCATAACTATACCGGATACCCCATGGTTAAGCAGGCCCGAGAAATGGTACGCACTGGTCAGCTAGGAGCTGTTCGTAAAGTAGTGGTAGAGTACCCTCAGGGCTGGCTTTCAACTTTGTTGGAAGCTTCAGGTCAAAAACAGGCCGCTTGGCGTACCGATCCCACCAAATCAGGTGCCGCTGGATCCATGGGAGATATTGGAACCCACGCGGAAAACCTGGCAGAATATATTACCGGGTTACAGATCACAGAACTATGTGCCGATATTACCACCTTTGTGGAAGGTCGTTTACTGGACGATGATGGTAATGTGTTGTTGCACTTCGACAATGGAGCCAAAGGGATTCTGCATTGCAGCCAGATTTCCGTGGGAGAGGAAAACGATTTGAACATCCGTATTTACGGGGAGACTGGTGGCCTGGAGTGGCATCAAATGGAGCCCAACACACTTTTATTTAAGTCCAATGATGGTCTGAAAGTGCTGCGCACAGGAGTAGGAGATCTTTGTGAAAGCGCTCAAGCCCATACCCGCATTCCTGCCGGCCATCCGGAGGGATATCTGGAAGCATTCGCCAATATCTATCGCAACTTCGCCCGTACCTTAAGAAGTGTCCTCAACGGTGATGAACCTGATCCGCTGTACCATGACTTTCCGGGAATCGATGATGGTGTGAGAGGTATGGCCTTTATTGAGACCGTGGTAGCCGCCAGTAAGAGCGATCAAAAATGGCTAGCCATGATGTAACGAATTCCCATCTAATCAAGAACCGAAATAAACTTATCACAACGTGAAGACCATTAAAGGACCCGCTATTTTTCTAGCGCAATTCATGGGAGATGAAGCTCCCTTCAATGATTTTAAATCTATTTGTAAATGGGCCGCCGACCTGGGTTACATCGGCGTGCAAGTCCCCAGTTGGGATGGGCGCTGTATGGACCTGCAAAAGGCCGCCGAGAGTAAGGATTACGCCCAGGAACTGCAGGGTATAGCCCGGGAACAAGGTGTGGAGATCACCGAACTGTCCACCCATTTGCAAGGACAGCTGGTAGCGGTACACCCTGCCTACGATACCATGTTCGATGCCTTTGCCCCTGCCGAAGTTCACGGCAATCCTCCAGCCAGGACTGAGTGGGCGGTACAGCAAGTTCGATACGCGGCCAAGGCTAGTGAGCATATGGGGATTGACGTTCACGCTACTTTTTCAGGAGCTCTGCTGTGGCCTTTTGTGTATCCCTGGCCCCAACGGCCCGCAGGTTTGGTGGAAAGCGGTTTTAAGGAATTGGCCAATCGATGGAAGCCAATCCTGGATTACTTTGATGAATGCGGTGTTGATGCTTGCTACGAAGTACATCCCGGAGAGGACATCCACGATGGTATTACTTTCGAAATGTTTCTGGAAGCCACCGGGAATCACCCCCGCTGTAAGATGCTTTATGACCCTAGTCATTTCGTGCTCCAGCAATTAGACTATCTGGACTATATTGACCTGTACCACGAACATATCAAGATGTTTCATGTGAAAGATGCAGAGTTCAACCCCTCCGGAAGAGTGGGAGTTTACAGTGGATATCAGGGATGGACCGACAGAGCGGGAAGATTCCGCTCATTAGGGGATGGCCATGTAGATTTTAGCGCCATTTTTAGCAAACTTACCCAGTACAATTTCGATGGATGGGCAGTACTGGAATGGGAATGCTGCCTGAAACACCCTGAGCAGGGAGCACAGGAAGGCGTAGACTTCATCAAGGACCATATCATCCGGGTCACAGAAAAAGCCTTTGACGATTTCGCAGGTGGATCTACCGATGAGAAAACCAATCGTAAAATACTGGGAATTTAAACTAATGATGAGATATACTTTAGTGTTGTTGGGGTTATGTGGGTTTTGGGCCTGTCAAGATACTACCTCTACGGAACGACCGCGTGAGCCCTGGGTATTCCGCTCTGTTTTGGATGAACGCCCCCGTATGATCACTATGGCCCTGCACGATAACCTGTGGGCCGCTTACGATGTTCAGAAATGTGAGTTGTATAAAGCCTGGAAAGGAGGAGTAAATTTCGATGGTGCCGTCTACACCACCAAGCACGGCCCCCAGCCCAACAGTTTCGGGTTCGATTTTGTAAATAACTCCCCTAGCAAACCGTCTTGGAGTTTGAACCAAAATGGAGAATCAGTACCTGTTGAAATGAATTATTTGGGGCACATGTTTCAAGATAATCAGGTTACTCTCTCCTATCAGATGATCCACGGAGATCAGACCATCACCGTCAAGGAAACTCCAGAATATGTGGAAAGAACTAAAAACCCCGGTTTGGAGCGCCGGTTTATGGTTGATGGGCTGGAAGAGGGGCAATCTTTACAACTTGAAACCAAGTTGGGAGGGCTTGTGCAAGCACAAGGATTTGAAACCAATGGAGATTTCCAGATCACTAACTCTGAAAGTACCGTTTACGGAGGTGTCACCACCTATCAAGTGGAAGGACAGTTAACCCTAAGTAATGGTACTACCAATATTCAGAGTTTCTTTAAATCTGTGGAGCGGGCGCCGGCAAAAGATCTGGATAAGAGCGAGTCTCTGGACCTGATTGCAGCGGGTGCTCAGTTGATCGAGAATAGCGATTGTAAAACCTGTCATAACCCCACTGAACGCACGGTAGGACCCAGTTATACGGAGATTGCCCAGCGGTATCCCACCAGTGATGGAACAGTAAGGGAATTGAGCGCTAAGATCATAGAAGGGGGTACCGGAAATTGGGGTGAGGTACCCATGACCGCTCATCCGGATCTCCAAGTGGTCGATGCCGGTAGAATGGTGCACTATATCCTTTCACTTCATGAAGAAGAGGAAGAGGGAAATGATGCGGATCATTTCCTAGGTCAGTCTAGCATTGCTATGGAGTTAAGTGAGGAGAGCCCCAACCCTGCTAAGGGTGCACCGGGGTTAGCGGCTAACCTATACGTAAAAGAAGACCACAATACCGGGGTAGACGAATTCCTGGAGCACAGCCAACCCATTCAGGTGGGTGTCGCCCCCGCCCTGCACCTGGTAGAAAGAGCGGATTTTGGTAAGTTCAACACCAACATATTGCTGGAGTTCCGGGGATTTATCACCGTAGAAAAAGAAACTAATGTCGACTTTAGACTGATAAGTGATGACGGATCCCTTTTATATATCAACGGTAAGAAGATCATTGACAATGAAGGGTTCCATGGACCGGAAGCTAAAGATGGAGAGGTGATCCTCAAGGCGGGCCCCAATGACATCAGGGTGGTGTATTACCAAGGTGCCGGAGGTGCCGCGCTTTCCTTGCAATGGAGGCCTTACGGCGCTGATAACTACGAAGTGGTTCCCGGATCTCATTTTTCACATGACTCGGATCAGTTGAAGGAATCGATCCCATATGTGCCGGCAAAAGAGCTGGTGCGCAGCATCCCGGGGGATCGACAAAAGCTGAGGGGTGTGCACCCGAGCTTTGATCTTTCGCAAGCTCGACCGGAGAATTTTCAGGGCAGGATCGGGGGAATGGACTTCTTATCCGACGGTCGATTAGTAGTATGTACCTGGGATAGCCTGGGCCCGGTCTACCTGTTAAAAGGTGTGGAGGGTAATGACCCTGAGGCCATTGAGGTACAGCGCATTGCTACCGGATTAGCGGAGCCCCTAGGGCTTAAGGTGGTGAATGATGAGATCTACGTATTGCAGAAGCAGGAACTCACCAAGCTGATCGATCACGACGGTGATGATATCATCGACGAGTACCGCACGGTTTGTGACGATTGGAAAGTATCCGCCAATTTCCATGAATTTGCCTTTGGTCTGGCTTATCAGGATGGTTATTTTTACGCCACCCTAGCCACCGCCATAAATCCGGGTGGGGCCAGTACCCAACCTCAAATCCCGGATCGAGGAAAAGTTGTGAAAATATCTCAAGCCGATGGCAGCATGGAGTTTCTAGCCCATGGCTTGCGTACCCCCAATGGCATTGGTGAAGGAGTAGACCATCAATTGTTTATAGCGGACAATCAAGGGGACTGGCTACCCAGCAGCAAAATTGTACATGTACAACCCGAAGCCTGGTACGGATCTCGCTCCGTAGACTTTGAAGGTACTGCATCCTTACAGGAAACTGCTCCGGTGGTTTGGCTACCCCAAGACGAGATTGGCAACTCCCCTTCGCAACCTTTATTGCTCAATGTGGGACCCTATCATAACCAAATGATACACGGCGAAGTGACCCATGGGGGTATTAAAAGAGTATATGTTGAAAAAGTTAACGGACAATACCAGGGCGCTGTCTTCCGCTTCACTCAAGGCCTGGAGGCTGGCGTTAACCGGCTTTGCTGGGGACCAGAGGGAGCACTTTATGTTGGTGGAGTGGGTTCCAGCGGTAACTGGGGCGATGGACAGAAGTGGTACGGGCTTCAGCGCTTGAACTACAATGAAAACATCACTTTTGAGATGTTGGCCGTAAAAGCCAGATCCAATGGGATCGAAATAGAATTTACCGAGCCCATTGAAGATGGTCGCGGGCAAAGCGCCCAGGAATACCTGATTCAACAGTGGTACTACCTACCCACGGAAAATTACGGCGGACCCAAAATGGATTTGCAGAACCTCACTATATCCAATGTTCATCTGTCCAACGACCGTAAGAATGTGTTCTTGGAGATCCCCGGGATTAAGTCCGGGCACATGGTATACGTCAGGCTTCATCATCCATTCCGCAGTGCCACCCAGCAGTCATTATGGACCACCGAAGCCTGGTACACCATGAATCAAATACCAGAGAACAATCCTGGTTTTGTAAACCAGACCTCTCCTATTGCCCATAACTCCCTAAGCGACGCGGAAAAAGCCGCAGGATGGGAACTGTTGTTTGACGGACAAACTACCCAAGGATGGAGAAAATTCAAGGACACCGCTATCGGGTCCGCCTGGAAAGTCCGGGACGGCAGTTTAATGCTGGATAACAGCAACAAGCAGGATGGTAGAATAGTGGACGGTGGAGACATCATTACCGATCAGCAATATGAGAATTTCGAATTAACTCTTGAGTGGAAAGTAGAGAAAGGCGGTAACAGTGGGGTTATTTACCATGTTGTGGAAAGTGATGAGTACGATTATGTGTGGCAAACAGGACCGGAAATGCAGGTGCTGGATAATGTCAACCACTCCGACGGACGCATTGATAAACATCGGGCAGGAGACCTCTATGATCTAATATCCTGCAGGTTTGTGACTGCTAATCCTGCCAATCAATGGAATAAAGCCCGTTTAATATCCAAAGACGGTAAGGTCAGTCACTGGCTAAACGGTTACAAACTAGTAGAAATTGAAATGCACAACCAAAATTGGGACGATATGGTCGCCAATTCAAAATTTAAAGACATGCCAGCATTTGGCAAAGCCAAAGGGGGTCATATTGCTTTGCAAGATCATAATGACAAAGTTTGGTATAGAAATATAAAAATTAGACAACTGTAATATTAGAATGAGAAATTTAATTTCACAGTTCATGGCCCTGGTCATATTTATGGGGGTGGTGAGCTGTCAAGGTCCTGCAAAGAGAGAGAAAAAAATACTGGTATTCAGCAAAACGGAGGGGTTTCGGCATCAGTCCATAGAGGTGGGCATACAAGCCATCAAAGATATGGGTACCGCTGAAGGGTTCCAGGTTGACGCCACAGAAGATGCCAGTGCTTTCGACGAAGAAAACCTCAGTCAGTATGCAGCGGTAGTATTCTTGAGCACCACCGGGGATGTTTTGGACTACCAGCAGCAATCCCATTTTGAGCGTTATATCCAAGCTGGCGGAGGATATGTCGGTATTCATGCAGCAGCAGATACCGAATACGACTGGCCTTGGTACGGAAAGCTGGTGGGAGGATACTTTGAAAGCCACCCCAACAATCCCAACGTACGGGAAGCAACCTGCCACGTAGTGGATCACAACCATTTAGCTTCCGATTCGTTGCCCGACTCTTTCCAGAAGGTTGATGAGTTCTATAACTACAAGGATATCAACCCACAAATAAACGTGCTGGTCACTATTGACGAAACTACCTACGAGGGTGGGACCAATGGTGAAAATCATCCCATGGTTTGGTACCACGATTACGATGGAGGAAGAGCCTTTTACACAGCATTTGGTCATACCGATGAGACCTACAGTGAGCCTTTATTCTTGGATCAGCTAAAAGGAGGGTTGGAGTACGTGATAGGAGATGCGGCACCTTTGGACTTTGCCCTGGCTCGCTTTGAATCCCTGCCTGAGCCAAACCGATTTACTAAAGTGGTCTTAGACTATAATCTGAATGAGCCTACGGAAATGGCGGTTTTACCGGATGGCCGGGTATTATTCTTGGAGCGCAAGGGTAATGTAAAACTCTATAAGCCCGACATTGATAGCACCTTGGTTATTCAAAAATTTGATTGCTACTACGGGCCTGGCACTCAGCCTAGACATGAAGATGGTATGTTGGGATTGACTCTGGACCCTGATTTTGAGGAGAATAGCTGGGTCTATATCTTCTATTCGCCCAATGAAGGCAAACCTGTACAAAACCTTAGCCGATTTGAATTTCGGGACGATAATCTGGTGATGGACAGCGAGATAGTGATATTGGAGGTACCAGTGCAAAGAGAGCAATGTTGTCATACCGGGGGTTCTTTGGCCTTTGGCCCTGACGGCAATTTATTCTTGTCTACCGGCGATGATACCAATCCTTTTGAATCCGACGGGTTTAGTCCCAGCGACGAACGGCCGGGCCGCGGGCCCTGGGATGCTCAGAAAAGCTCCAGCAATACCAATGATCTACGGGGAAAGATCCTACGGATCACCCCCCAGGATGATGGCACCTACACCATTCCCGAAGGCAATCTCTTCCCACCCGGCACCCCCGATACCAAACCTGAGATCTTCGTGATGGGCTGTCGCAATCCCTATCGTATTGCAGTAGACCAAAAAACAGGATACCTGTATTGGGGTGATGTGGGACCGGATGCCGGTGAAAACAGCGAGGTACGAGGTCCTTTTGGCACTGATGAATTTAATCAAGCCCGGGAGGCAGGGTTTTACGGCTGGCCTTATTTTACAGGCAAGAACCGGGCCTATGCGGAGTACGACTTCGAAACCAAACAGGCAGGGGCCTTTCATGACCCAGCCAAACCCATCAATAACTCTCCCCACAATACCGGATTGCAAGAACTACCGCCTTCCCAAGAGGCTATGATCTATTACAGCTATGGAGCATCTCCGGAATGGCCGATCTTAGGTTCCGGAGGCAAGAATCCTATGGCCGGACCCATTTATTACGCCGACCTCTATCCGGACTCACCCTATCCCCCTTATTTTGAGGGTAAGCCAGTACTTTATGAATGGATGCGCGATGCCATCTACATGATCACCTTAAACGATCAGGGATATTTAGAAAAGATTGAGCCCTTCATGCCGGATGTAGAATTCTATAATCCCATGGATATGGAATATGGACCGGACGGAAAACTGTATATATTGGAATATGGCAGCAGTTGGTTTACCCAAAATATGGATGCCCAATTGGTGCGCATCGATTATGAAGCCGGTAATCGAGCACCCATACCTAAATTTACCGCAGACATAACCATGGGGGCGGTTCCCTTGACGGTCAATTTTGATTCTAAGGAAAGTGAAGACTATGACGGAGATGAGCTGCAATACTCCTGGGAATTTCAGCCGAATGCCTATTCAAACGAGGCCAATCCTCAGCACACCTTCAACGAAGAAGGCGTGTATCAAGTGAAACTGACACTTACTGACCCGCAGGGCGAAAGCAGTGTCCAAACCATGACCATTGAGGTTGGCAATGAACCGCCGAACTTGGGAATAGCGTTACAGGGAAACCAGACATTTTATTGGGATAATCGACTTATTGATTACAAAATTTCAGTCAGCGACGCTGAAGACGGCTCACTAGAAGCCGGGGAAATCGATCCCTCAGAGGTAGCCGTTAGTATGACATATATAGAGGAAGCCACTAAAGAGACTATCAAGGGGCATCAAAGCAATGATGAAGCACAACATAGTCTGACTGGCGGGCGGCTAATTAGCAACAGTGACTGCAAAGCCTGTCACGTACTGGATAAGACCTCAGTGGGTCCAAGCTATACGGATATTGCTAAGAAATATCATAAAGATCCGCTGGCTGAAAAATACTTGAGTGCCAAAATCATAAAAGGCGGCGGCGGCGTGTGGGGCGAAAACGCCATGGCTGCTCATCCGGATATCTCCCAAGCAGATGCAGCTCAAATGGTAGGCTATATTTTGTCATTAGCGGAATCCAAAAAAGGGGAAAACCTCCCGGCAGAAGGCCGTTACCTGGCGAGCGACCATATCGACAAAAGCTCCGGGGGCGCTTACATCATTAAAGCCGTTTATTCGGATAAAGGAAGCGCCAATACCGGCCCCGCCACCGGACAGGAAATACTGGCTTTACGGGATGCTGATGTCAGAGCCGTTGACTTTGATGGTATGGAAGGAGTACAGACTTACAAAAACGATGACACAGAGGTAGTCATATTTTCGAACCCCTGCATGTTACGCTATGATCAATTGGATCTCACCGGGGTTAAAGCCTTAACATTCGCAGGTTTTTTAATGAGCAGTGAAAGTAACACCATCATTGAAGTGCGTATCGATAGCCAGGACGGCCCACTGATTGCCACTACTCCTCTCAACTCCGTAGGAGTTGAGTTACAGATGGGAACCTTTGCGGCACAATCAACCGTACCCACCCAGGAAATCCAGGGCAAGCACGATGTGTATATCTTAGCAAAGGGTAAGGTCGCTAATAAACCAATGGGAGGGTTGCTTACCATATCCTTCCAGATGAAACCCTAAGAGTATTACATGATCGGAATTGCCAGAGCTTCAATTTATATGATAGGATTAAGCCTGGTGATAGGCGCTGCTTGCTCAGGAGGTGACGAAAAAGAGCAACCACAGAGTTTCGCCCGGCAACTGGCTGGTAACTGGCCCTACGCGGTTACCTATGAAATATTTGTGCAGTCTTTTTACGACACCAACAACGACGGGATCGGCGATCTTCCTGGAGTTAGGGAAAAGCTGGACTACTTAAAAGACTTAGGAGTGGAGGCCATTTGGCTAATGCCCATCAACCCCTCCCCTTCTTATCACAAGTACGATGTCACCGACTATAAGGAAATACACCCGGATTACGGCAGCTTGTCCGATTTCAAACAACTGGTAAAAGCCGCGCACGACCGCAATATAAAGATCGTTATAGACCTGGTGGTCAATCACACTTCCAGCGAACACCCTTGGTTCAAAGAAGCCACCAGTGATTCCATCAATGAATACCGCAATTATTACGTTTGGGCCAATAAGGATTCCATCGCCCAGCAGATCCTTAAGAAGGAAACTACTTTGGATTCGGATAATATTACCCAGTGGCACCCCATTGAAAGCGACAGTCAGCACTACTATGGTTTTTTCTGGGGTGGCATGCCGGACCTTAACTACGACAACCCCCAAGTAAAGGAGGAGATTTTTGAGATAGGCCGTTTCTGGCTAGAGGACATGGATGTTGACGGCTTCAGACTAGACGCCGCTCGACATATTTTTGCCGATGACAGACCACAGGACAATCATCAATGGTGGGTGGAATTTAGAAATGAGATGCAAAAAGTAAAACCCGATGTATTCTTATTGGGTGAAGTCTACGCCGACGCCCCCACCGTAACCCCATATTTGGAGGGCTTACCGGCACTTTTCAATTTCGATGTTGCCCAAGGGATCATCGAAGCCGTAAAAAACGAACAAGGGGCTCCCTTACTGCAACGTTTACTGCAAATCAGGCAGTCCTATGCACAGGTAAACCCCGATTTTATTGACGCCACTTTCTTAAGCAATCACGATCAGAACCGCACCGGCTCTCAATTAGCAGGTGATCGGGCTAAGATCCGTATGGCAGCATCCCTGTTGTTGACCCTTCCGGGATCGCCTTTTATTTATTATGGAGAAGAGTTGGGGATGTTGGGAGTGAAACCCGATGAACATATCCGTGAGCCCTTCAATTGGGATGTAGACGGTAAGGACCCCGGAGAAACCCAATGGCTGAATGCCAGATACAGCCAGGATCGGGCGGTGACTCCACTTTCTTTGCAAATGTCCGACACATTGAGCTTATATAACCATTACAAAACCTTCATTAAGCTGCGCAACGATCATCCGGCCCTGACCTACGGGACTATGGATCCGGTACCGGGAAGTGCTGCCCCTCTATGCTCCTTCTTGCGTTTGTATGAACAGGACAGCTTATGGGTGCTGCACAACCTTTCCAGCAGCCCCCAACTAGTACCCATGGGCCAGGAAGTCTCCGCATTGCAAGAAGTATTATTTTATAATGGATTATATTCGCAAGATCAGGAAGCTATTACCATAGCCCCTTATACCACAGTGATCTTAACCAATTGAAAAATATATAAATGAACAACATAACCGTAATAGGATCCGGTACTATGGGTAACGGGATCGCCCATGTATTTGCCCAAAACGGATTCCAGGTTTCCCTGGTAGATATTCAGCAAGAAGCTTTAGACAAAGCACTCACCATCATAGGCAAGAATCTGGACCGACAAATAAGGAAAGAACATATCGACGAGGCCGCGAAAGTTGAAACCTTGTCGCGCATTAGTACCAGTACCGATCTAAAAGCAGGAGTCTCAACTGCCGATCTGGTGGTAGAAGCCGCCACCGAAAATGTGGAAATTAAACTTCAAATCTTCAGGGAGCTGGATGCACATGCCCCCGAGCCCTGTGTGCTGGCCAGCAACACTTCTTCCATTAGCATAACTCAAATAGGCGCGGTCACCCAACGTGCGGATAAAGTAATCGGTATGCATTTTATGAATCCAGTACCGGTCATGAAGCTAGTGGAGATTATAAGAGGATATGCCACCAGCGACGCTGTCACCCAGTCCATAATGGATATATCCAGACAATTACACAAGGAACCGGTCGAAGTTAACGACTATCCCGGATTTATTTCCAACCGCATTCTAATGCCAATGATAAATGAGGCCATCTATTCCTTGTTTGAAGGTGTAGCCGGGGTAAAAGAGATTGACACTGTAATGAAATTGGGTATGGCCCACCCTATGGGACCTTTGCAACTGGCCGATTTTATCGGTTTGGACGTGTGTTTATCCATATTAAAAGTGCTGCATCAGGGATTCGGAAATCCCAAGTATGCGCCTTGCCCCCTATTGGTCAATATGGTGGAAGCAGGTCATTTAGGAGTAAAATCGGGCAGCGGTTTTTACTCCTGGACCCACGGAACCAAGGATTTGCGGGTATCCGACAATTTTCAAAAATAAGGTACATATTTCCGGATTACTGGAATTCATTTGCTTACTTTAAGGTTATGATGGGAATGAAACGGTCTATTTTTGGGTGGATTTGCTGTGTTTCATTGGTCCTAATGGGATTCGGAACCCAAAGCTGGGGTCAGACCGAATCAGTAAGTGGTGAAGTCCAGGAAATGATGGAAAGGGCTATTGCCCAAATGAATGACGGCGAATATGAGTTGGCAAACGTCACCTTTCGAAATATTCTCAAGCAAAGAACTGTACTGCCCACCGACCTCAGCTATCTATTTGCTGAAACCCTTTACATGATCCATCAGTACCACAACAGCAAGAGCTTTTTAGATAAGTATTTGCGATTGGCAGGGACCACCGGCCGTTACTATCCTCAAGCCTTGGACCTCAAGCGCTACCTGGATGATGCCTTTGAAGAAATACTAAGTTGTTCCTTTTGTAATAACCAGGGTTACCGACTAATACCCTGTGATACTTGTCACGAGAGCGGTGTACTGACTGATGATTGTTACTATTGCCAAGCCGTAGGGGTAAATCTTTGTGAGGTGTGCAAAGGTAATGGCGTAACCACCAGCTTTAATGCCTTTAACGAAGTACAGTACTTTACCTGTGAAACCTGTGAAGGTAAAGGACAGGTAGCCTGTAAAATCTGTAGTGGTCAAAAGATCCTTACCGAAACCTGCCCTGAATGTCACGGAACACACTATAAAGCGGGTTTAGATATCTGTGATCACGAAGATCAGGAAGATCACCAAAATTAGTTGCAGAAATTCTTAAGCTGGATCTCAGCTTCAGCCACCTGTAAGGCCTGAGCCTGGCGGTAGTCTTCACATGCTCTTCGCCGCTGCTTCATGGAAGTTCGCAGCACGCCCCGATACAAGTAAGCCTCGCCCAATTCAGCATCTAATACAATGGCCTTATTATATCCGCTTAAGGCTTCGTCCTTTTTTCCACGCTTATGCTGCACCCTGGCTAAGAGAAACTGGGCCTGAGCGCTGTTCTCATGAAATTGTACGGCTAAGTCAAAATGATAGTGAGCGTTGGCAAGATCCTGTTTCCGATAATAGTAGCTGCCGGCGCTTAGATTGGCCTGCAGGTTTTCTTTATCCTCTGCCAGCACAGACTGAAAGTCCTTTAAAGACAGTTCGTATAGCTCCATTTCCTCGTAGGCCCTCCCCCGATTGTAAAGAGATTTTACATCTGTGGGGTATAAGGTCAGGTACTCCGTATAGGCTTTTACAGCGCCCTCAAAATCACCGGATTCAAATAATACGTCACCTTCCTTGGAAGCTTGTTGTTCACAGCTCCCTAAAAAAATAAAAAACAGAATTGGGATGTATTTCATATAATCTTTAAAAGCTCAAAGGTATACTATTTTGACAAATTACCTTTCAAATTGTAGTTAATAATAGGTGAATCAGACCTTGGATTTGATTCTTAACCGGGCGCTGATCCCTTCCTCCAGAAAGACCTTATCCAGATTCTCCCGCAGACGTTCCACGATGCGTTTACAGACCTCCTCTTCCACCTTTCTTTTCAGTTTTTCCTCACTAAAACTTATAGCGGCCAGCGAACCCAGCAACCGCCCCTTCTTCTTACCAACGACTTCAGCGCTGTTTAGTACATCCAGCTTAATTAAAATTTTCGCCATGGGTTATACCGCTACATTGTTGTCCCGCAAGGCTTGGTTCAGGGAGGTCTTGCGATCGGTACTTTCTTTGCGCTGACCGATAATCAAGGCACAAGGTACTTGATAGTCACCTGCTGGAAACGATTTGGTGTAGGACCCGGGTATCACTACCGAACGGGGAGGTACATATCCGCGATATTCCTGGGGAGCATCTCCGGAAACGTCAATGATCTTTGAACTTGAGGTAAGGGTTACGTTTGCTCCCAGGACCGCTTCCTGTCCGACGTGCACGCCCTCCACCAAAATACAGCGGGAACCTACAAAAGCCCCGTCCTCCACAATCACCGGGGCAGCCTGTACCGGCTCCAGTACCCCTCCAATACCCACTCCCCCGCTAAGATGCACGTCCTTGCCAATTTGAGCACAACTCCCCACCGTGGCCCAGGTATCTACCAAAGTGCCGCTGTCTACATAAGCCCCGATGTTTACATAAGAAGGCATCATGATCACCCCCGGCGCCAGGTAACTACCGTAGCGGGCCAGGCCATGAGGAACTACCCGTACTCCAAGTTCATGGTAGTTCTTCTTCAAGGAGATTTTATCGTGAAACTCAAATGGCCCTACCTCCATGGTAGTCATTTGCTGCGTCGGAAAATAGAGGATCACCCCTTTCTTGATCCATTCATTGACCTTCCATCCATCGTCCGATGGTTCTGCCACCCGGATCTCACCCTGATCCAGGTGTTGTACTACCGATTCAATGGCTTCCACGGTGTGTGTTTCTGCTAGCAACTCCCGATCCTCCCAGGCGGCTTCTATGATTTCCTTTAATTCCATAAATTGAATGCAGTTTTTAATAACTTCAACCATGTCCCAGAAAGTTGCTCTTATAGCCTCTGTTTTAAAGCCGGTAGATGATACCAGGCTCTATGAAAAACTGGGACAAACAGTGGCCCAAACAAATAAATACCGGGTTAATATCATAGGGTTTACCTCAAAAAATATTCCCGCCAATAATGCTATTACCTTTCACCCGATTTTTTCCTTTCGGCGCCTTTCGCTGGCCAGAATGCTGGCGCCCCGAAAGTTCCTTAGTAAGCTGTGGGGACTGCGACCTCATTTGGTGATTGTAAGTACTCCTGAATTGCTGATCCCGGCAGTGCTTTTTAAAATTTTCCACGGCGGACGGTTGTGGTACGACGTTCAGGAAAATTATCAGCTCAATGTGCGAACACAGAAGGTCTACAACTTCTGGTGGCGCCCCTTGGTACGATTCGGACTATGGGCCGTGCATAAACTGAGTCGTTCATGGATCGATCATTACTTGTTGGCCGAAGCTGGCTACACCAAGGAAATGTCCTTTCTCAAGGGTAATTACACGGTGCTCGCTAACAAATACCAACCCATAGACACTCCCCATGCAAATGTCCCGGGCGACTCCACGAACTTTATTATAAGCGGTACCATATCCGAATTAAGTGGGGTAAGACAGACCATTGGCCTAATGGAAGCCTTTTACCGGTTGGGACACCAAGTGAAGCTTACCATAATAGGCCATATACCCGACCCTCAGCTGCACGCAGAATTGCAAGGCTTGAGTAAAAGGCCCTATCTCCAAATCATCACCAATGGTAGGCCCCTTCCCCATTCTCTGATCATGCAGCATTTAAAACAAGCCGATTACGGCATTGTAGCCCATCAGCCAAATCTCAGCAATCAAAACTGCATCCCCACCCGTATTTATGAGCTCATGGGGTTGAGAAAACCCTTTTTGCTACAGGAGCACTTCTTGTGGGAATCAGTAGCTAAACCTTACAATGCCGCATTGGTGATGAATTTTAACCAGCTGCAACCCCAACATTTATGGGATCAACTCAGTACTCAAAAGTTTTATACCACCACCCCCGGCCAGGAAATAACCTGGGCCTCGGAAGCGCCCAAATTGCTGAAGTTACTAGCTGATTAAACACATCTTTTATATTAACATAAATTATTTTTTAGATTAGTCTAAATTAAGTAAATTTAAGCTCAACACGGGATATTAATGTTAAGTTTAGTTGAAGAGAATTATTTAAAAGCTATATACCACCTGTCGGACGGTGGTGATCAGCAGGTTTCCACTAATGCCATAGCTGATGCCATTAAGACCAAACCCGCTTCGGTAAGCGACATGATCCGCAAGCTTGACCGCAAGGGGGTAATCTCCTATACCAAATATCAGGGGGTGAACGTGACCTCGGAGGGAATTTCAGCAGCTCTTAAGGTGATTCGCAAACATCGTCTCTGGGAGGTATTTCTGGTGCAACACCTGAAATTTAATTGGGACGAGGTCCACGACGTGGCCGAGCAACTTGAGCACATCAAATCGCCTCTTTTGATCGAGCGGCTGGACGAATTTTTAGGGCACCCTAAAGTGGATCCCCACGGTGATCCAATACCCGATTCTCAAGGAGTGATCAAGGCCCGACCACAGATCAAACTAGGCGATCTATCTCCAAAGTCGAAAGGACTGATAATGGCGGTAAACGACAGCGGCAGCAGTTTTTTGCAACATCTGGACAAGATAGGGGCTTATCTGGGAGCCCGCGTATTAGTGGTAGACAAGGAAGAATTTGATGGCAGTCTGCGGGTACAAATCGATGATGGCGAGATCCAATTCATTTCTAAAGAGGTAGCCAGCAATATTTTAGTGGAGGAACTAACATCATGAGCCGGCTGAATTTAGTAGGGTTCACGGTCTTGATATGGTTGCTGGTAGCTTGCCAACCTTCGCCACGGGAAGAACCTACCTCCAATCGGCCTCTGAACATAGTAACCACTACCGGGATGATCGCCGACGTAGTCAAAAATATTGGAGGGGACTCCCTGCAAGTACAGGCATTGATGGGCCCGGGAGTAGACCCGCACCTCTACAAGGCCACCCAAGGAGATCTTAAAAAGCTCACTCAAGCCGATGTTATTCTCTACAACGGGCTGTTGCTTGAAGGTAAAATGGGAGAAGTGCTGGAGAAACTAAGCCGCATAAAACCGGTAATCGCCGTAGGAGAGGCGGTAGATCGATCAAAGTTGTTAGGCAGTCCTTTATACGAAAATGCCTTTGACCCTCATATCTGGTTTGACGTGACCCTGTGGAAAGCAGCGGTGGATGCAGTAGGCCGTACACTACAGCAATATGACAGCGCCAGAGCATCCTTTTATGAGAAAAACACGCTGGCCTACCAAAGACAACTCGACTCCCTGCACCAGGAGGTCATAGAAGAAATCGGGAAAATACCCACAGAACAAAGAGTGTTGATCACCGCTCATGATGCCTTTGAATATTTCGGGCGAGCTTATAACATGGAAGTAAGAGGATTGCAAGGCCTGTCTACCTTGAGTGAATTTGGTTTGAAAGACGTTACAGATCTGGTTCAATTCATTATTGACCGTAATATAAAAGCAGTATTTGTGGAAACTTCCATATCGGAGCGGTCCATAAAGGCAGTGGTGGAGGGATGTCGGCAAAAAGATCACCAGGTGGTAATTGGCGGTAGCTTGTATTCCGATGCCATGGGCCAGGCAGGTACCCCAGAAGGCACTTACCTGGGTATGGTACGGGCCAATGTTGAAACGATAACCGAAGCACTGAAATGATACAAGAGGTAGATAATAACCCGGTAGTAGAGATCCACGATCTTACAGTAACTTACAATAAAAAGCCGGTGTTGTGGGATATTGATCTCACCTTACCGGCCGGGTCCATTATTGGGGTGATCGGTCCCAATGGGGCAGGAAAATCCACCATGATCAAGTCCATTATGGGCCTGGTACCGTTAAGTAGCGGTTATGTTAAGGTATTCGACCAGGATCTGCAGGATGTGCGGTCGCGGGTCAGTTATGTACCCCAGAAAGAGTCGGTGGACTGGGACTTTCCGGCCTCGGTGATGGACGTGGTACTTATGGGACGCTACGGCAAACTGGGACTGTTCACCAGACCTCGTAAAGCCGACAAAGAAGTAGCCCTTGATTGTCTGCGCCGGGTAGATATGGAGGCCTATGCCGGTAGGCAGATCTCCCAACTTTCCGGGGGCCAACAACAAAGGGTCTTCTTGGCTCGAGCTCTGGCCCAGGAAGCTGATCTGTATTTCATGGATGAGCCTTTTGCCGGGGTGGACGCCGCCACGGAAAAGGCCATTATAAATTTGATGAAGACCATGTCGGAACAGGGTAAAACCGTGGTGGTGGTGCACCACGACTTGCAATCGGCCGTGGAATATTTCGACTGGGTGGTGTTACTGAATTTGAGGCTCATCGCTAACGGGCCGGTATCGGAAGTGATGACTGGGCAATTATTGCAGGAAACCTATGGCGGCAAACTCACTTTACTTGCAGAAGTAGGCGAGTTATTGACCAAAAAGGAATTTCCAAGTAGAGAGAAGGAATAGTTATGGAACACCTATGGGAATTTCTTTCTTTATCGGACCCTAACATACGTTACGTGGTGCTGGGTTCGGTATTGCTGGCCGCTAGTTCGGCCATCGTGGGGACTTTTACCCTGCTCAAGAAGAAGGCCCTGGTTGGTGATGCGGTGGCCCATTCGGTGCTTCCGGGAGTGTGTCTAGCCTTTATCCTGTCAGGGGTAAAAAACCCCATCTACTTAGTGTTAGGAGCCTTCGGGACCGGATGGATCTCACTGGTGTTAATCGATTTTATTACCAAACGCTCCAAGATCAAAGAAGATACTGCTATTGGATTGATCCTTTCGGTATTTTTTGGGATCGGCATTCTCATGCTAACGGTGATCCAGAAATCCGGTAATGCCGCACAAAGCGGGCTTGATCACTTCTTGTTCGGGCAGGCGGCCAGCCTGGTGGGACAGGACCTGGTGGTATTCAGCGGGATTGCCCTCATCCTCATGGTAGCGGTATTGATCTTCTTCAAAGAATTTGCACTTATTGCCTTCGACACCAATTTTGCTCAAACTATCGGATTTCCGGTACGCGCCTTGGAGCTGGTGCTGACCACCTTGACAGTACTGGCGGTGGTTACCGGCATTCAGGCCATCGGAGTGGTACTGATGGCCGCTATGCTGATCACTCCGGCGGCAGCGGCCCGATTCTGGACCGATAAACTAAAGGTTATGATCGTGCTGGCAGCAGCCTTGGGAGCATTCTCAGGTCTGGTAGGAGCCTATATCAGCTATGTGGCCCCTTCCATGCCTACCGGGCCCTGGATCGTCATGGTAATTTCCATTATTGCCTTGCTGAGCTTTTTCCTGGCTCCTCAAAAAGGGATCCTGTTTCGCATGTTCACCCAGCGGAAATTCCAAACTCAAATGCTGGAGGAGAACATTTTAAAACTGTTTTATCAGCTGGGAGAACAATCGGATCATCAGTATTATCAGGCCCGCAACATAGAGGACATCACCAAGAGGCGACCTTTCGATTTGGCCAAATTGCGCAAGGGACTGAAGAACTTGAATCAACAAGGATTTCTGGATTACAGTGAATACGGGTGGACCTTTACCAATGCCGGGAAGAACAAGGGTCAACGCATCACCAAGCTGCATCGCTTATGGGAGCTGTACCTGACGGAATACTTGAGGATCGCTCCGGATCATGTGCACGAAGATGCGGAAACCATCGAACACATCATTACCCCGGAATTGGAGCAAAGGCTGGAAGAACAGCTACAATATCCCCGGCTGGATCCCCATCAATCTAAAATACCCTATCAGGACTAATGGAAGCATTTTGGATCATAGCGGCCGGATCATTAGTAGCCATTCCCTGTGGATTGCTGGGATGCTATTTAATATTGCGTAAGATGGCTATGGTGGGTGATGCCATTTCCCATGCCGTGCTTCCGGGTATTGTCATCGCTTTTTTTGTCAGTGGACAGCGGGAGCCTATATCCATGCTGTTAGGAGCGGGCATACTGGGGGTGATCACTACCTTTCTTATCGAATTCTTCCATACCAAGGCCCGGCTGCAAACCGATGCCTCTATCGGTGTCACTTTTACCTGGTTGTTTGCCCTGGGTATCATCCTCATCAGTGTTTTTGCCGGTAAGGTAGACCTGGATCAGGACTGTGTGCTCTATGGAGAGATCTCATATGTGCCTATTGATCTCTGGATCACCGCCAATGGCACCATAATGGGCCCCCGGGTGATGTATATTATGGGCGCAGTTTTTATAGTGGTGTTGTTGTTCATCATTATTGGGTATAAGGAATTATTCCTCACCACCTTCGATCCTAAATTTGCTGCCGCCAGCGGGATCTCCGTGGCCCTTTGGCACTATTTGCTGATGGGAGCGGTAAGTTTTACCACCGTAGGGGCCTTTGAATCCGTAGGGGCCATATTGGTGGTGGCTTTATTGATCGTACCTCCCGCTACCGCCTATTTACTGACGGAAAATCTGCAGAAGATGATGCTGATCACCGCCGGCCTGGGTGTGGTGGTCTCTTTCTTTGGTTATTACCTGGCGGCCTGGCTGGATGGGTCTATCGCCGGGGCTATGTCGCTGGTAGCCGGTATGCTATTTGCATCGGCCTTTTTATTTTCACCACAGGAAGGATTGCTTACCCGCAAGAAGCGAATGGCTCTGGTCACAAATAAGGAGTCCTAACTATATAGGCCTTTTGAACCTGTTTATTTCTTTGAAATCCTGCTATTATTTGCTTATTTGTGGTGGATGGGGGTCTACAAACGTAAATAAATACCATAATTATGAGTAAGTCAGACCAGAAAGACGAACTGTTAAGTGCCACCAATTCCAAGATCGAGGCCATTAAGGAGCTGATCTTCGGTGAGGACATGCAGTTATATAACCAGCAATTCAGCGAAATCAAGGACGTTATCGAAAGCCGTCGCCAGGAAATGGAGTCCTATATGGACAGTATCAAACAGGAGTTGGTGACCAACCTCGACAACCTGAACACCGACATGAACATCCGAATCACTGAATTGGAGAAAGCTTTAGAAAGCCGCCTGGACAAGATTGATGGGGCCAAGGTGGACCGCAAAGCTTTAGGAAAATCCCTGGAAAGCTTAGGGAAGAAGCTTCAGGGATAGCTGGTAGGTACTTTCTTGATGAATGATAAGGACAAACTAAAAGCGCTTAGGGACCTGCTTTTTGATGAAGAACGAAAGCAAAGGGAATCCCTCAGTGAGAAGATTGTCGAATTAAACGATGAGATCGCCAAAGAGCGCGAGGACCTCGCCGAAAAGATCGTGGAACTTGACAAAGAAGTCCACGACCCTGAACTATTCAAGTCGCAGGTTGAGCCCATCGTGGAGGACAAGATCAACGATTTCGTTGATGAAATGCCACGGCGGTTGGGACCCACCATCACCGAAACACTTAAAATTCAGATCCAGGAGTCCAAGGATGAAGTAGTGGAAGCCCTCTACCCTATTATGGGCCGCATGATCAAGAAGTATATCCAACGGGAGATTCAACTGTTGTCCGAAAGAGTCGATCAGCGATTGGAAAAAGCGTTCTCGTTGGAGGGTTGGTGGCGTCGTGTCAAAGGCTGGTTTGCAGGGGTCAAGGAAAAAGATTTGATCATCAGCGATCTGGCGGAACCTCAAATCGAGGAGATCTTTCTGGTACAAAAAGATTCCGGTATTTTAATCGGCAGTTACAGCCGCCATAAGACCCTGGATCAGGATATGATATCCGGTATGCTCACCGCCATTAAAAGCTTTGTGGAAGACGCCTTTACCCGAGGTGAACAAAACCTGGAACTGATCGAGTACGACCTATATAAGATCCACATCCAGAATTTTTACAGTTTTTATGTGGCGGTAGTTATATCCGGGGTCTTAACCGCCAATTTCAGAAGTGATCTGGAGGACAAGATCATGGAGTTTGTACAAAGCATGCTTCCCGCCCGATTGCAGGAAAGCAACGAGGACTCCTACCAGGAGCAACAATTTTCAAAAGAACTAAAATCCTATTTTGATGAGTGAGGTCAGTAAAAAAGTGGCCATTTTAGGGCAATACGGGGTTGGCAAATCCTCCTTGATCCGCCAGTTTGTACACCACAAGTTTTCGGAAAAATATCTCACCACTATCGGGGTACACGTGCAAAAAAAGGTCCTGGACATAAATGGCACCCAACTGGCCATGATCATCTGGGATCTGGAGGGCGATACCAGTGTAGGCAAAGTGCGTCCCTCCTATTTGGTGGGCAGCAGTGGATTGATCTATGTTTTCGACCTCAGCCGTCCCCATACCTATGCAGATATCAACCAGGAAATAGACCTGCTGAAAAGCGAATTCCCCAGTGAACCTTTAAAAATTGTGGGCAATAAAAAAGACCTGATCAATGATGTGGACCTGGATCAGATCTTAGCCAACATGACCATCTCCTGCGATTTTATTACCAGCGCTAAAACCGGAGAATACGTGGACGAGATGTTTCACACTTTAGGAGAAGACATTTTGAAATGAATTTGTCGGAAACCAAAGAGCAATATCTCAGCACCAAGGCGCAGTTTTTCCTCACTGATGAAGCTGGGGAGATCATGGAGAGCGACTACACCCTATTTGCGGAAGAGGAACTGCCCGATACCAATATTTTTCGCCTACACCCTTTCTTTGAAAGCAGTTTACTGGCTATGAGCGGGCTCAAAGCGGGGGAAAGCTTCAACATGCCTTGCATTCACCTGAAGATAGGCACCAATGAAGGCATCTATGATCTCAGCATATTAAAACTGGAATCGGGCCTGGTATTCACCTTATACGACTTTACGGATCATTACCAGTACTCTCAGTCCTTGTTGCAGGAGCGCAACGAATCCATCATCCATCAGCAGCTGTTGGAGGCCCAGAATAAAGCGATAAGCCTGGAAAAAGAGATCCTGGATATGAAAAATGAGGAGCTGCGCCGTCAGCAAGGATTCAAAGACCAGTTCCTGGCCAATATGAGCCATGAAATCCGCACTCCATTAAACGCCATTCTGGGATTTGCCAATTTATTATTGAATACCAAGCTGACCAGCGATCAGACGCAATACCTGAATGCCATTAATATGTCAGGAGAGAACCTGTTGGTGATCATCAATGATATCCTGGATTTTAGCAAAGTAGCCGCCGGTAAGCTCAATATCAACGAAGTACAGTTTGAACTGTCCAAGGTATTTGTGAATCTGCGCAACAACTACGGCATTAAGGCTTTACAAAAAAGACTGGACCTGCAGTTCGACATCGACCCGGAAATACCGGAGTACCTGGTAGGTGATCCTATTCGCCTGAATCAGATCCTTACTAATCTCATGGAGAATGCGTTTAAGTTTACCGACAATGGTACGGTAACCCTAAGCGCCCGTAAATTGAAACAGGAATACAGGTATGTGACCTTGGAATTCTCCATTAGCGACACCGGGATCGGTATAGATGATAGCGAGCAGCAGAAGATCTTTGATAGCTTCTCTCAAGCCCATGACCAGATCCATATTCACTATGGCGGCACCGGCTTAGGGCTGGCCATAGTGAAGAAACTGGTAGGGCTCATGCAAGGTGAAATACAATTGGAAAGTGAGCCAGGTAAGGGAGCCACCTTTACCTTTACCGTAGTGCTGGGAATTGGCGACAATTTCAAACCACTGGGCGAATCCACCGACATACAGAGGTCTTTGCAGAAAGCCAAAAAATCCTTGAAGGTACTGTTGGTGGAAGACGTTCCCGTCAACCAATTATTGGCTGAAAAGATCCTGGATGGATTTGGCTTTAAAGTCGACGTAGCTTCCGACGGCAAGAGCGCCCTGGAGTACCTGCAGAAGCACAACTACGACCTGATCCTTATGGACCTGCAAATGCCGGAGATGGACGGCTATGAAGCCACCAAGTTCATTCGCAATAAAATAGAAGGGCCCAAGAGCGATATCCCCATTATTGCCCTCACCGCACACGCTATGCAAGGGGAAAAGGAACAGTGCATGAAAGTGGGCATGAATGATTATGTAAGTAAGCCCTTTGATCCTCAGCTGTTGTTTGAGAAGATACAGAAGTTGGTTTGACAATGGGCAATGGGCAATCCATCTGTTAGCTTTACTTTTTTGGTTTACTCCCTGTTTTCTAATGCTATTAAATGTTTTAAATCTGCCTTCAAGCCGGGGCTGGCTCTTTTCTGTTACTTTCTGTCTTGACACAGAAAGTAACCAAAGAAGTCAAGGCTGTCGAGGTCTTTTGCTAAAAAACCTTCACTCCCAGCTAAATCCTTGCCAACTCCCCCAACACCGTCGGGATCAAACAGCAAGGATTCTTAACGCTTTCCGCTGCGGTTTTTCTAAACGCTAATCCCTCGAAGGCCAACTATCACCAAGTCGAAAAATGGGCCTTCGAGAAATTGACGTCTCGAGAATTTGAAGCGAAAAACGATCAAAAATTTTGTTGTTTGACCATGACGTAAGTCGTGGGAGTTTTCAAAATTTTCGTTTTGAGCGAAAATTCTAATCTAATTTCGCGACAGCCCTAGATTTTTTGCTTACTTTTTTATCAATGAAAAAAGTAAGAGCCACACGGCTCGAGTGCAAAAACTGCTAATATTAATGTCCTTTCGAATACAGATGTATGATTCATCCGTAATCAAAGTACTTTTTAACACCCCTCCTCGTTATCTTTGGCAAGATTATTGGGATAATTGGAATTATATTCTGTAAATCAGTATTTTAATAGTATGAAAAGGAGTTTGGCTTATTGGGGACGAGGAATGGGTTTGGTGGTTATTTTAGCCTTTTTAGGGGCTTTCAGCACTGATCCCGGCAAGCAAAACAAGGATGAAACCGAACCTAAGATCCAGTGGGTAACCGTTTCTGAATTGCAGGAATTGAATGAAAAAGAACCCCGCAAAGTGTTCATCGACATCTATGCCACCTGGTGTGGACCCTGTAAGTTGATGGATAAAAAAACCTTTGCCGATCCCAAGATCATAAAATACGTCAATGACAATTACTACGCGGTCAAGTTAAATGGTGAAGGCAAAAAACAAGTAAGTCTGTTTGGAAAAACCATGACCGAGGCTGAATTGGCCTATGCTTTCCGCATTCAAGGATATCCCAGCATAGTTTTCATGGACGAAAAACTACAACCCTATCAGCCGGTAGCCGGTTATATTCCCGCGCAGAATTTTATTAAGATGTTGAAGCAGTTCAACGACGAATCTTAAAAGATCTTAACAACCTCCATTCCCTTGCTTAATTAGTTGTAGCGCTAAGGACCGCCAAGCGCCAGTTACACCGGCGTCGCAAAGGTTCACAAAGCGATTGGTTGTTCATCCCCACTGTCATTTTAGTGACAGCGAACTACCTTAGCAGTCATTGTGAGCCCAGTATGGGCGACGCAATCCCAAAACTAAGCCTGTAAAGCCTGCCTACAGTACTCCAAACACTTAGCTACCTCCTTTACCGCATTGGAGCCATCCGGAATGGGATATTCCAATTCTACCGTGGCGGGGAATTTATATTTCTGATCCCTCATCAATTGCAGTATTTCCACAATGGGAGTATCTCCCTGGCCCCAGGGCATATTGGCCTTGCCGTGCTGCGGGTTTTGCCGGTCTTTCAAATGCATGCTGGAAATACGCGAATGTTTAGCTTTGATTAAATCCCTGGGATGGGGATTTCCGGCAGCTGTATAATGCCCCAGATCCAGATTTAACATGTTATGTTTAGATTGTGCTAAAGCCGTGTCCCAAAGAGTGGGTGTTTGTTGTTCATGTCCGTGGTAAGCCACATACATTTTATGTTTTGCTCCCATTCGCCCCAGTTTTTGGGTATGCATGTCATCACTGGGATGCTCCAAAGTAATATGATTAGCTCCTAAGGCTTTAGCCGCCCGGAATCCGTAATCCATTTCCGCCGCACTGTTATTTTGGCCAAAAGCATTGGGCTTGAAACCATATATTTCCACTCCGGCCTCCCGGTACATTTTTTTAAGCTCAGCAAATTTTGTCATGGGAACGGAAGTCCGCCAGGCTGCCACCTGCTGGTCATACGCTTTTTTTTGTGTGCTCATATCTTCAAGTTGGCGCTTTTCGTCCTCTGTCATGGCTGTTCCTTGCCGCTGTTTTCTCATTAGGGCATAATAGGTCCTGCGATCCACAGGGTTTTCAGGTTTACCCGCAAAGCTTTCCGCGGGGTCACCCATTAATTCGATAGCATTTATCCCGGCATCCTTTACATATTTTAAAGTGGCCTCGGCGCTTTGATCCGGCATACTCCTAAAAGAATAGGTGATAGTACCAACTTGTACCCCATTGATCAGGGAGTTAGGCTTTTGATAGGAAGTGAGTATGGCCGGCGCGCCCCAAACGGAAGGACCAATGGCCACACCTGTCAGCAAAGAACCACTGGCGCCCAGGAATCGTCGCCTGGACATAGAATTGTGCTTAAAGGACATCATAGATTCTATAAGTTTATTGCAAGTGATTTAAGGTACGCAAAACCGTGCGCGCAAACAATCAACTTATTTGGGTTTTGCTTTCGGCATTAATAAACGGCATAGAAGAGCTATGGCACAGAGGTGCTCAAAGGGTCGGTAGGCGTAAGATCACGACCCCTGGTGTAAGGGAATTTTCTAAATTTTTGGATTAGTATTTTTGGAATTACCTCATTACAGTTATGTACAGTAGGTAATGTTTTACATGTTGATAGAAATTCTGTTACTTTCTGCCTTGACACAGAAAGTAACCAAAGAAGTCAAGGCTGTCGAGGTCTTTTGCTAAAAAACCTTCACTCCAAGCTAAATCCTTGCTAACTCACCCTGTCTACCGCCAGAGCTCAAACAGCAAGTATTTTTTAACGCTTTTCGTTGAGGTTTTCTAAACGCAAGCCCCTAGAAGGCCAACTAACCTAGTAGCCTAACAAAAGGGCATTCGCGAAATGGCGTTGAGGAACTGGCTCAAGAGCGATAAAAATTTTCGACTGTTCGACCCCTGACGATATGGTCAGGGGAAGTTTCGAAAATTTCGCTTGAAGAGGCAGTTGCTAGCCAAATTTCGAGACAGTCCTAGATTTTTTGCCTACTTTTTTATCAATGAAAAAAGTAGGAGCCGGCCCGGCTCAAGGGCAAAACAACTTTAGAAATCAGTATTAAAAATATAGCCTAATTAACCGCCCAAAATGCTAATTTTGCCTCACTGTGCCACAAACACCTGGAAATAACACCATTGTCGCCCTGGCCACTGCCCCGGGAACCGGGGCCATTGCCGTAATCCGGCTATCCGGACCGGCATCCATTGACATCTGCAACCGGGTATTTCCCTCAAAGGATCTCACCAAAGAAAAAAGCCACACCATTCATTTCGGTACCCTGAAAGATGGTGAACAGGCAATCGACGAAGTACTGGTTTCATTGTTCATAGCTCCTCACAGCTACACCAAAGAGAACGTGGTGGAAATCAGTTGTCACGGGTCCAATTATATTGTGCAGCAGCTGATCCAGCTGTTGCTACATCAGGGAGCCCGCTTAGCCCAGCCCGGAGAATTCACCAAAAGAGCCTTTCTTAACGGACAGTTTGACCTGGCCCAGGCAGAAGCCGTAGCCGATCTGATTGCCTCCGATTCCCAGGCCTCCCATCGCACCGCGCTTAATCAAATGCGGGGTGGTTTTTCACAGGAGATCCGGGAATTGCGGGAGTCGCTGATACACTTTGCCTCTATGATAGAGCTGGAGCTGGACTTCAGCGAGGAGGACGTGGAATTTGCCAGCCGGGAGCAATTGAAAGAGTTGGTGGACAAGATACAGCAGGTCATTACCCCCTTGATTGATAGTTTTCAGTGGGGCAATGTCATAAAAGAAGGGGTGCCCACGGTAATTGCAGGCAAGCCCAACGCCGGCAAATCCACCCTGCTCAACGCCTTATTGAATGAAGAAAAAGCCATCGTCTCCGATATTCCCGGCACCACCCGCGATTTTATTGAAGACGAGATCACCCTGGACGGCATTAACTTTCGCTTTATCGACACCGCCGGACTGCGGGAAACCAGCGATACCATTGAAGCCATGGGAGTAAGTAGGGCCAAAGATCAGATAAGGAAGGCCAGTTTAGTCATTTATTTGATGGACCTCACCGAGGCTGATCTCCCTGAGATCAAATCTCAAATAGCAAGTCTCAAATCCCAAGGCACTCCTTATATAATAGTGGGCAATAAAATGGACCAAGCATCTGAAGATCTGCTAACCGATCTTAAGCAAACGAAAGTTTTACCGCTCAGCGCCAAAGACCAGACCAACCTGGATGAGCTGAAGCAGCGGATCGTACAAACCGTAGCCTTGGATCACATCGACCAGGATCAGACTTTGGTTACAAACCTAAGACATTATGAAAGTCTAAAGGAAACTCAAAAAGCGCTGGACGATGTATTGAAAGGAATTGCTGCTGGCGTTAGTAATGACTTGTTAGCTTTGGACATCAGGCAGGCATTGCATCACATGGGGGAGATCACCGGGGAGATTACTACCGAGGATTTGCTGGAGAATATATTTTCTAAATTCTGTATTGGAAAATAGAATGGATCCGCGTTACAAACGCGAATCAGTGGGGTAACTATCGCACAGTGTAGCATACCGAGCCTGTCGCGTAGGCTACCGCCGTCCACAAATCTGGATTTGGTAATTCGTAATCCTTAATTCGAAATTAACGGCTCTATTTCCTTACTTTAGGGCATGTCACACCACCTCCGGCGCAGTTTAGGTCTTTTAAGTTTATCGGCTACGGGAATTTGCTCCATGCTAGGGGCCTCGGTGTACATTGTGCCTTTTATGATCCAAAGGAATGTAGAAGGAATAGGTCCTTATGTAATTCCCGCTTTTATGTTTGCGGCCGTACCTGCGTTACTGGCAGCGGCATCCTATGGAGCGCTGGCCACTGCCATGCCCCAGGCAGGAGGCAGTTATATCTTTGCCAGCAGGGGTCTCAATCCTTATTTAGGGTTCATAGCCAGTTTCTCTCAGTGGTTTGGTCTGTCCATTGCCATCGGGGTTATTGCCTATGTGATCGTGCCTTTTTTCCGAGATACAGCGGTTGCCTGGCAATGGCCGCAGATTGCACAGGTGCTGGATTATGGTAGCGTTAGGGTATCCATTGCGCTGGTGTTACTTTGGACTTTTGTCCTGATCAATATCCGGGGCTTAAGTATTTATGAAAAAACCCTCATCCCACTTATGGTCATCATGTTTATACTGGGAGCGGTGGTCATGATAGTGGGCTTTTATCATAATCAGCAAGAGTACTCGATCGCTGTAGGTCAAAGCATGGTGATCAAGCAGGTGGCGCAGCCCCTGACCATTACCACGTTTCTTTCCGCGGCCGCGGTTTTGTTTGCCAGTTTTATTGGATTTGATTCCATCGCACAAGCGGGCAGTGAAGCGAAAAACCCTCATCGAAATCTACCATTGGCTATTGGCATTACCATTATTTCCGTAGGAGGATTTTACTTATTGTTTACTTCCGCGGTATATCACACTGTTCCCTGGTATTATGTGGCCGAACAAGCCGCCGGTCAGGACATTACGGCCCCAGGACTTCTAAGTCCACTACTTTCTCCCACCCTGGCTGCTTTGATTATTCTAGGGGCTGCCATCGCCTTACTGAATGACCTGCCTGCTATGTTGCTTTCGGTATCCCGTTTAATGTTCGCCTGGGCCCAGGATGCCATTTTCCCCCGGAAATGTGCCGCCGTACATCAAAAGTATCACACCCCACATGTGGCACTGGTATTCAGCGGCATGGCCGCATCACTGGGTATTTTAGGAAGTCATTTTGCCGGTGATTTTTTTCTGGGGGTGGACATCATGGTCACCAGTATGCTGGTTAACTTTCTGCTGATGTGTCTGACTTTGGGAATGATCCATAGGGTCAACCCCACCATCTCCGCTAAAATTACCTTTGTGAAAAATCTGCGGTTGCGCAGGGTTATCAGTATATTGGGAGTCATCTTTTTATTGCTTTTTTTGACCATTCATTTATACAAAGATCTTGGTTCAGATATGCCCTGGTACTTCAAGTCTACTCCCATTTGGATCCTGGTGATGACTGCCGGCTCTGCCATCTACCTGATGGCTCCTAAAAATAAAAGGGGCAGCGACATTAATAGTGATACCGATCAAACTCCCCACCAACCCCTCACATGAGCACATGAGCAATTTAGCCCATACCTCTGCACTGTCATCAAATCTGGAAGTATCCAGAATCATAGGGGGACTTTGGCAAGTTGCCGATCAGGAACGGACCGGTATAACTTTAGATTTGTCAAAGGCTGCGGAACAAATGAACCACTACGTTCAAAAGGGTATCACCACATTTGATATGGCGGATCACTATGGCTCTGCTGAATTGATAGCAGGCTCATATAATAAAAGCTATTCCGGTGCCCAGTTCCTCACCAAATGGGTGCCTGAGCAAGCTGAGCCGGGCACAGCCGGTCGGAAGTGGGTAAGGTCCGCCGTACAACGGTCTTTACAACGCATGCAAACCGACAGCTTGGATCTGCTGCAATTTCACGCCTGGAATTATGCTGACCCTAGGTGGCTGGATAACTTATTTTGGTTACAGGAACTACAGGAAGAAGGTTTGATCAGGAATTTAGGCGTCACCAATTTCGACAGTGCGCATTTACATATGGCGTTGTGCAGCGGCATCAAAATAGTAAGCAACCAGGTTACCTACTCCTTGATTGATCAACGGGCGGCTCAAGGGCTATCCCAATTATGTCAGGAGTTTCATGTGAAATTACTGGCCTTTGGCACCCTGGCAGGAGGCTTTTTGTCCGAAAAATGTTTGGATCAGCCTGAACCTTCAGATCTTACCACCTGGTCTCAAATGAAGTATAAAAGGTTTATCGATACCGCCGGGGGCTGGAAAAGATTTCAAAAGGTATTGGCGACACTAAATACCCTGGCCCTGGAAAAAGATTGCACCATAGCCAATCTGGCTACCCGTTATATACTGGAAGATCCGGCAGTGGCCGCGGTTATCATTGGTATACGGCTGGGAGAGCGCAATCACAGCCAGGAAAATTTAAAGATCCTCAATCTGGAACTTTCACCTGGGGAGCGGCAACGGATCAGGGATTCCATCGCTCAACTTGACCCCATTCCCGGAGATTGCGGAGACGAATACCGCAAGCCACCCTACCTCACCGCTTCCGGTGACCTCAGTGACCATATCACATCTTTACCCCCACCCTATGCTATAGAACAAAGGGCCTCCGGCGCCAAAGTTTTCACAGGGACCGTCTGGGAAGAAACGGCGGGTTTTTGCCGGGCACACCGGCAGGGCAACCGCATTTTGGTATCCGGGACCACTGCCACCCATGGAGACCGGCCCATAGGCGGCAGTGATCCCATGGCGCAGACCCACTTCGTCATCGATAAGATCGAAGGCGTATTACAGTCTTTAGGAGCCTCGCTTGAACAGGTAATACGTACCCGGGTTTATGTGAGCCGTATGGAACATTGGCAAGCGGTGGTAAAAGTGCATGGTCAGAGGTTTGCCCACATTCAACCGGCCAATACCCTGATCCGTGCCGATTTGATCGGAGATGAGTATTTGGTAGAAATAGAAGCCGAGGCTGAAATCGTTTAAATAGGAAAGCGCTTACTATGTATTTAGACTATATTTCAACGAAAACTACTGGCGTAATCCTTTTTATGTTGGCATAAAAAATATTTAATTATGATTGTATAGTAAATGTTCGCTGAATACTAAAATATGAAAACAATTATTGCTCCCATTGATTTCTCGGATGCATCGCACAATGCACTTTTATTTGCGGCGGAGTTGTCGAAAAGAACCTCTGCCCGCCTCATTGTGGTCCACATAGAACAGAAAGGTGATAACGGGGTAGAAGTAAACAAAAAACTGGAATATGTTACCTCGAATTTGTACAAACTCTTCGGTTCAAATTTACCATGCGAATCTGTGGCAATGCAGGGTAACCTGGTGGAGACGCTTAATGGATTGATCGGATTACATCAACCTGATCTCATAGTGATGGGTACCAAAGGAGCCAGTGGTTTGAAAAGAATTCTAATTGGGAGCAATACCGTTAAAGTATTAGCTAAGGTACGGGTGCCTGTTCTGATAATTCCGGAAGTGGCGAGGTTTGAAAAATTTCTTAAAGGCAGAAAAAACAGAGTGGTATTAGCCACAGACCTTTATGAATTGAACAATGACGATGCGCTGGACATTCTTAAGAAAATAGCGTTGCTAATGGAAGATCCCAAAATCAGAGTGGTCAGTGTCAGGCCGAAAAAAAAGGGTCTCGATAATCTAAAAAGAAAGGAGCGAAACGCTCTTGTTTCACGTTTTAAACCTGAGATACCAAGTGCATGGTTTACTGTCTTCAGCAATAGTGTATTGGAGGGGATTAACTTATATCTCAACAAAAAGGAAGACACGGGGTTGATAGCGATGATTGCACGGGATTCTGGGCATCTGATTCAAAAGCATTATACCAGAGAGATGGCTTCGCATACAGAATTCCCTTTATTGGTGATGCACGATGATAAAGTTTGATTTGAAAATCCACTTGCATTTATCATCACAAGATTGTAAATAATTGATTTTCAGTTAATTATAGGCAAGAAGCACCTTTTGTAGGGGAAATGGAATGGTTCCGAAAGATTTCTGTAACTTCTTAAAGATCAACAATGGGAATTCATTCAAAAAGGAGAATCGTGGTCATACGAGAATTTGGATGTATATCAATCCAATAGCATTCGAAGCAGGTTATCGAATGAATTAATCATAGCATATATGCAAAATGAAGGGGTAATGTGGAAGGACATTTTTCAGAATCTAGATGAGGGCATTCTACATGAAAGAATCAAATGGTAAAGTATTAGGCCAAAGTAAAGAGATCAGTAAAAAGCTAATACTTATTATTTCTCTTCTTCTTGCCAATCACCACTGGGTAGTTGGGCAATCACTAGAAGATCGCCTTGCTGAAATATCCTGTCAATGTCTAGACAGTATAAATATATCCGAAGCATTTGACTTGCCTATTGAGTGTATAAAAAATACCTCGTTTAAAGATGAGCAGATAATCAATCATTTTGATAGCCTCTCGAAAGTTCCCTTTGGAGACAGCTATCAAACTGGATACGATTGGGGTCTGAAACACATGCCTCAAGTTTTTGCTCAAATGATATTCTCCTGTGATCGATTCTATCATTTAATTGAAAGCCTACGTAATGCTGGTTTTCAGAATATGGATACCGTGGGAGTAATTGATGATCTACGACGAGCGGATAGCTTAATTAATTCAGGAGGCTCTCAAATTGAAGGCTATTTTACCAAAGCCACTAATTTCATGTTTTGGGGTAAATTGGATTCAGCTCTAATCAATGCGAACCAAGTGCTTGAACTTTATAGTGAATTTGCAGGTGGGTTTTTTCTTCGTGGTCAAATCCATGAGAAAATGGGGCAATACCACCTTGCTAAGAGCGACTATGAAACCTGTATAAAACTTCCCAATAGTCCTGTTACAACAATTCTTTTGATCAAAATAGCCGAACGTAAAATCAGGGAATCTGAATGACTTAAAGTACGACCAAGGTATACGTCCGTACCAAACGGTTGCCACAGCCAATACCTGACGACGGTACTCTTATCACCATCCCGAAAACGCACAGGCCTAGGAAAGTATTTTTCCTAAGTTCTGTATTGGGAAGATCCGGGTTACAAACGCGGATCAATGGAGGGTTAAATCAGACTTTTTCAAACACCAACCGATAGTGGTCCATGATCTCTTTTTCAAAACACACCCTATTAGGGCTGACGCGAAACACTTCGATCTGATGTCTGAATTCAGGATCAGTAAGCAACCGAGGCAGTAAACTTAAATACAACCAATACTTTTTTAAGTTGAATTTTCGGAACTTTTTTCTCCATTGACCAATAGTTTCGATATAGTCCAATCTTCCACTACTTTGAGATATTAGCTTGAAAGTCGGAAAGGCGTTCCTTATGACCATTTCAGGCCCGTAGGGCAGCCAAGAACCGGGAAATTCTTCAACCATCAACGCTAATACATGTGCTGCAGAACCTTTTTCAGCGTTCACATCCAACTCTTCAAAGTCAATCATATTTTTGCTAAAGGTCATGGTTTGCATATAGAATCTCCCGCCCACCGGCAATAGATTATTTAGGGTCTGAAAAAAATCACTGTACACTTTTTCTTGCTTCCCCTCTTTCCATTCTTCCACGGAGCAAAAATGTTCCAACCCGCCGATACAGGTAATGGCATCAAAAGTTCCAAAGTCTTCCGGTTGCACCGTTCGGCAGTCTTTCACCAGAACGTTCATGCCGTTATTTTGACAAGCCTGCGCCTGACCTTTTGATAGGGTTAAACCAATACCATCCGCGCCTCTTTCCTGGGTAATGTACTTCAGGAAAGGCGCCCATCCACAGGCCATGTCCAACACTTTACTGCCGTCTTTAATATGCAGACTATCCGCTATGAATTCATGTTTCGCCCTCTGCGCTTCTTCTAAGGTCATAGAGAAATCGCCATCATATTTAGCTCCGCTGTAATCTCCCATCTCTCCAATACTCAACCGGAATATTTCATCAATGGTGGTATAGGTAAAATCCAAATCCTTTTTATCTGCCATTAGTGATGTGTTTAGAGATCATTACGGTAAAGAGGTCCGGTCCTGGTGATGCTTTGATCCAATCCCCCTATCATTTTTGATATTTAATTGAAAAATAGCAATTTATCCTTGCTCCCAGCAAATGTTCTTTTAATTAAAGCCAAAGATTGCACCTTTTTATAGAAAACAAAATAAATGAGGGGATCGCCGGTGTATTTAATGAACTTGATGACAGGGGATAGGTGTCAGACCTGCGTCAATGAGGAGGGAGATTACTATGGAGGATTTGTTGGAGAATATCTTTCTAAGTTCTGTATTGGAAAGTAACCCACCCCTCACTCCCCCATTCACCTCCCCAACCACCGCGATAACACCGGCACCCCCAGATAAACCATATAAGGCACCAGCACAAGGGTGAGCACCAACGTCCTTAAGGCCAATGGCAACACCATCAACCAATTTTCAAAAATCGCGAAAATAAGGGTAATACCAGGATAAACAGCTAGCCATGCAATGATGGCTAGCTTGTATTTTTTGGGCTTCAAGGTACTATGCTTTCAGGTTTCCCTCAAACACCTGCTCTTCCAAGGGCCCTTTGAGCAAAGCATATATCTCCGGGGAGATGATCTCGGTAATGCTGAAGGACCTATTCTCCTCCAAGGAGAGTCTGAAATTCTGGGGGGAAAGTCCCGTTTTTCGCTTGAAGCATCTGCTGAAGGTATCCAAATCGAAATAACCCACATCGGCGGCTAGTTGTCGAATGGGTTTATTGGAATTGGTGATCAGGGCAATGGACTCCATTACCAGTCGACCATGAAGCACATCAATAGGCTTGGGCAGCCCCCTTTTGGAAAATGTATTCACCAATGTTTTAGGAGATTTATGCAACAGATCTGCATACTCCGCCACCTTGTGCTTGGAGCGAAAATGCTCGCTTACCAATTGCAGGTAACTTCTAAATAAGGGTAAGTTGCTAGGCTCTTCCATGCTTAGGCGGTCCATTATACTGAAAACTTAATTTAATAAATCGACTTCAGGAGTATCTGCCAGAGGCTCTGCTACCGCATCAATATAATTGGCGAAAATATTCCAGGATATATGGGCCACCGTTTCCATGATCTCCGCATCGGTAACTCCGGCGTTGCGGGCAGATTTTAGTTCCTGTGGCGACAGTAACCCTTTCTTTTCAAGAACCTGTTCGGTTAGGGTTAAAATCGCTTGGTCCTTCTCATGGGCTGATTTGCCCCTTCTGGCAGCCTGAATCTGTTCCTGGCTGAGTCCCGCTACCTGTGCTCCTACCAAGTTGTGCATGGACACGCAGTATCCTGCCCGGTTGTATTCCGCCACTCTTAAGGCAATGTTTTCTCTATTTTCAGCAGAAAGTATGCCCTCCTCCAAAGCGAGTTGCAATTCCAAAAAGCCCTGCAACGCTTTAGGAGAGAGTGCCAGGTGGTGAAACAGGTTGGGGACCATACCCATGATCTCTTCTGCTTTCTTATACAATGATAAGATGGGACCGCTAGCCTCTTCAGGAAGAATGGCTTCGATCCTGGGGCTTGAAAATTCACTTGACATAATAATAATGGTTAAAGTTATAAGATTATTTTATGCAAGTTTAGTTCACCCCATGGGTATACTATTTGACATTTTTTCCCCATTTTTCAGGATATTAAAACAATTTTGAAACGTTTCGGTTCAATATGATTCACTACAGTAGATTATACAATTCTTCATCAAATGTTTTGTAGGTATCCGCGTATCGATTATTACTTAGAATAACCAGCAACTCATTACTTTCAGGCAGGTACAATGTCATGGTCTTAGCACCTCCCCAACTACCATTATGGTACACCCACTTTCCTTTACTTTCAGTGTGGTAGATGGCCACACCATGGCCATATTTTTCGGATACAGGGTCCGTTGAAAACATCAGTTCCTTGCTTTCTTCGGTAATCAACACATTGGTTCTGAGCGCTTGCTTCCAGGCTTCGATATCTAAAACAGAGGCATAGATGCCGGCACCACCGGTAACCGTGCGCATCCAATTAAGGTGTTGGTGGTTTTTGTCTTTATGGGCGGGCTGATACTTCTTTTTTCGCTGGTTGAAGGTATATCCCAAAGCCACATTCTTATAAGTCTCCGGGTCATCTGCTGAGGTTACTATGGATGCCGTATGCATAGCTGCAGGTTTAAAAATATGCTCTTTGATATACGCTGCATAGGACAAACCGCTGACCTTTTCAATGATTACCGCCAGTATTACATAACCGGTGTTGCTATATTCATACTGGCTGCCAGGTGGGAAATGTAAACTCAAGTTTAATCGGCTTATTAATTGTACCACATCCTCAGAGACGGCCGTTGTTTTAGGGTTCCAATACGATTTATTAGAAAGTATTTTTTGATGGTCTGGCAACCCGGATTGATGTCTTAATAAATGCTCAATGGTGATATTATCATAGCTAAAATCAGGTAACACTTCATGCACCAAGGTATTGTACCCTATTGCTTTCCGCTCTATCAATTGAATAATGGCCACCGCGGTAAATTGTTTGCTGCAGGATGCCAATTCAAAAATAGTGGCATCGTTCAATATCTGTCGGGAATCCATATTCCTATAGCCATATTGTCCTGAGAATATGACAGAATCGTTTTTGGAATAGAATACATTGCCATTAAAACCTTTAGCGTGGTGTAGTTGGGCCAGGCTATCCATGCGCTGTGCAATTTGGCCAAAAGCCCGATGCGAAGTGGTTAAAAGGGTGATGGCGATTCCTGTAAGCAGTAGTCTTTTGATATTCATAGGCCTAGCGGTTTTAGGTGATTTGGATTTTGGCACAACCAATCTATTTTCAAGAATGGTCAGTCAACAAGTGTACCAATAGATGTATACTGCTGACATACTGTGAATTACAGGGTTATTGGCTGGATAATTATGAAGATCATATGCCAACATATTGGCACTATGCCAAATTATGGGCGAGCGGCAAAGGGGGGAGTTCGGCGGTGCTACCTTTGGGGAGATTGCTTCGTCCCGATTTATCGGGCCTCGCAAATAACTGCTGCATGGTGAGTTTGCTATACTAGGATGTGAATAATGCTAAGACCTACAAGCACTTATACACCCGGCCCGGATCGTCTTGAACCAATACATAAGGGCCCAAAACTTCATCACCATCGGTCAGCCTAATAGTAAGGGTTAGCTTATTTCCTGAAATACTTCCCTGGTAGCGGGCAGGATGCGTGGTATCCTGCTGGTCCTGGCGGATGGGCCCGCCGGATTCCCAGGTGTGAGTCCCCACAAGATCGAAGTGCCCGTCTGAGTCCGGGATCAGCGGCTCATCAATGGTGCCGTGTGCGCAGTCGTACTCCAGCACCGCCCCCGCTTTATCGGCCACCAGTATAATATGTCGAGCGCCCCATAGGCCTTCGATCTGAGTACCTGGATGTATCGAATCCTCCGTGCAACTCGTTATGCTCACCAGTGTCACCAAAATGGACAGCAGCATCATACCCTTTCCAAGCCTATGATTATATACTACATTATTTGCTTCCATTTTCATCAATTCAATGGGTAGACGAGTTTAAACCGTACACTATTAATAGCAGCAGGTATAAAGATACGGGATAGTAGCGGGTTAGACAATGTACATTCTATGTTCTAGGTGCCGAGTTACCGCAATTAGTGACCTTAATCTTCACATAGTCTAACATATGTAGTGGCAATTGGCCAGTAAAGCTGTTGTTTATGGTTTCCCCTGATGGAAATGCTTCCCACATATGACGCTATTATAGTAGGCGGAGGCCCTGCCGGCAGTACCTGTGCCTATTATTTGGTCAAAAATGGCCTGCACACTTTGGTGATTGACCGGGCCTCTTTCCCCCGTGATAAACTTTGTACCGGATGGGTTACTCCCAGGATCTGGGATATATTGGACCTTTCACCCCAGGAATATCCCCTGGGCCTATGGGAGTGGCATCGGATTTGGGTGCATTTTCAAGGAAGAAGATACACGCTAACCTCCAATGGGTATTTTATCCGTCGATATGAGTTCGATAATTTTCTACTGCGCCGAAGTAAAGCGGAGACCGTGGAAGGACACCACGTGCGGCACATCGATGAGGACCAGGAAGGATTTTGGGTCATTGATCAAAAGTTTCGGACCAAATATTTAATCGGCGCTGGTGGTAGTCACTGCCCGGTAGCCAGGAACTTGTTTCCGAATTTAAATGATCCCCCCTGCGGTACCCAAGAAAAGGAATTTGAAGGTAATTTTGAGGAGATCGCCGCTTGTCGGGCCGGTGCGGATGGCGAACCAGAAATATTGATCCATGATAATATGAGAGGCTATTCCTGGAATGTTCCCAAGTCACAATGGTTAAACATCGGGACCGGCACCAGGGTTGCCAGGGAAGCGCGACCTGCCTGGCAACAAGCCCGGGCTTTCTTCCAGGGCAATGGCGCCACAGGCCTTCCGGGTACCATTCCACGCTCCTCTCGCCCTATGTTGGACAAGATGAAAGGCCACGGGTACGTAGGCTTCGCAACCAACCACCTTGAAACTTGCCAGTCCAACCAGGTATTTTTAGTGGGTGATGCACTGGGCCTGGCCCAGCCATTAACGGGGGAAGGCATCTTACCGGCTGTACTATCAGGCAAACTCTGCGCTGAGGCCATTGTCAGTGGTACCCCTGAATCTTATGAAAAGCGGCTTCGCACCCACCCTGTAATCAGTGATTACCGGATCCTGCATGCCGTGCAGACTTTTATCAGGAGGTTAACTAATAAAGCAGGTGAACCAAAGAGGAAGTCCAGGATGTTCTCACGACTGGTAGTGGGCGTCTTCGCCCTACTATTTTCAGGTAAACCCCTTCCCGGGAGTGGTCTATGGGCTAAAATGAGAAAACTATAGCCGGAGCAATAGTATAGTATTAATAATATCTCCTGGCCACCTCCACCCATAACAGTAGCTCCTTCGCCCGATTCTTCCTAGGTACTCAGAAACCCGCCATCTACCACAAAATTGCTGCCGGTGATCCAAGAAGCCTCCTCTCCTAACAGATACAACACCATATTGGTGACATCCCGGGGCAAGCCCAGGCGTTTCATAGGCAAGCGAGCGGCGGTTTCCTCCAGGATGGTTTCGGGGTTCTCAAAGGCTTGCACGGAGTCTTGCAACAAAGGGGTCAACACTTGTGCGGGTGATACCAGGTTGATGCGAATAGCCGGACCGTAGTCCAGGGCGATTTGTTTCACCAAGCCCGGCAAGGCGGCTTTAGATGCGGTATAGGCGGGATGATCGGGAAAAGCGTGCGAGGCCGCCACGGAACCGATGATCACCATCTGCCCACCCTCTTTTAAATGGGGTATGGCATACTTGAGCAGGTAAAATACTGCAGAAAGATTGGTAGCGATGGTATCCTCCCAGTCCTCCAGGGAAAGCTCATGGATGCGGCCTATTCCCAATTGACCGGCGGCCAAAACTAAAGCGTCTAATCGCCCGTGGGTAGCCAGGGCCTTTTCCACTAAGGCCTGATTGGCCTGGGGCGTTTTGATATCGCCAGGAACAAACATCATCCCCTGCTTTTCCAGCTCAGTACCGCGTACTTGATCCCGGCCTCCTGCCACCACATGAGCTCCTTTTTCATGCAAGGTTTGGGCGATATCCCTGCCCATGCCGCTGGTGGCTCCCGTGACTATTATCGTTTTCTCTTTAAAAGACATATCAGCTTAAGTTAGGAAGCAAAAGAGTAAAGTCAAAAGACCACCCAGGTCTGGATTAGTACCATATTACCCTATTAGCAGAATTATGGGTACCTTTGTACTTTATTGCAATACAGGCTTGACTGGCGAATAAACCCGGCCCAGGCTAAAGTTTAGCAAAGGTTTAGCAAAGTTTAACGATATATTCACTTAAAAATTATTGAATGGCAAGATCTCAAGACAGTTGGAACAAACGAGAAAAAGAAAAAAAGCGTCTCAAGAAAAAGAAAGCGAAACAAGAATTAAAAGAAGAACGCAGGGCCGCCGCCAAGAGTGGCGAACTTGAAGACATGATGGCGTATGTCGATGAATTCGGAAATATTACCGATACTCCGCCGGACCCCACCAAGAAAAAAGAGGTCATCGATGCAAAAAGTATAGAAATTGGAATTCCTAAAAAGGAAAAAGAAGTATTCAATCCTAACCGAGAGGGAAAAGTAGAATTTTTTAACCATCAAAAAGGCTTTGGGTTTATCAGAGACTCAGAGAATCAGGAAAAGTACTTTGTACACGTCAATGGAGTATTAGAGGAAATTGATGAAAACGACAAAGTCAGTTTTGAGCTGGAAAGAGGGGCCAGGGGCATGAATGCCGTCAAGGTTAAGAAAATTTAAATTAACCGGCAGGTTTTTACTTTTTCCGAAATTTCAAATCAAACCAGGTACGGTCAATAAATACCTCTGCTAAGGCATTATCTACATAAGTGTAGTAGTTGGTCTTTCCGTTTGGAAGATTAAGCTTGTATTTGTGATCTCCAAGTGCTTCCAGAGTGCAGTATTGAAGAAAACGCTCTGAGTACACTTTTTTAACTCCCAGAGGTTCCTGAAAATATAGCTTCGCGGTGGTGAATCGCAAATCCGCATCATGAAAGTTAAAGGTGTCATCGGGATGTTTATAACCCTGATAGCTATTCTGCTGCAAATTTACCCTAGTGCTGTCCTCCAAATCATCATTCATGTATATCCCCGAGTAGCTGGCCTTCATGGTTTCATGCTCGTAGACTACCAAATTGCTGGTTTTGCGATGGTAGCTTTTCCATAGGATCTTGAAGGTAACATCCGACAGAATCTCATAGGTTTGTGTATGCAGTGACTTGGTTAAAGAAGCGGTTATGATCCCAATTTCCTTTCCTCCTCTATGTACCGTATAAGTATGCTCTTGCCCATGGACCAACGATGCTGACCAAAACACCAGCAAAGGCACCAGTAAAAACACCACTATATAATTTCGGATTAATTGCAAGATTAAAAAATAAGGGGACAGGTAAGTTATGTATAATTGGTGACTTTTTCGAATCACAAAGAGGAATAAGTTCCTCATTTCAGGTAGAGGTTATTGGTTGCATACGATCTGGAAAGCGGATATTGAAATGATCAAATAGTTATGGTCACACTAAATTAAGCAGGAAAATATCGTCTCCGGATCCCCTCGCTTTATCACGTTTGGCTGCTTGTGCTTGTAGTTGTTCCAAAAAAGTAATACCATAGATATATTGAACGCAAATTTAAGCTATGAGAGCACCCATATTCACAACATCATACCTGTGTTTGACGCTGTATCTGACTCTATGCCTGACACTTACAGGTAATTTCACTCTTGCATCTAATGTTATTATTGATGAGAAGGCAACTCGGGAAGAAACCGAAACTTGGAAAGCCGGGGTGGCCCGGGTGGTGATCACCCCTCCCCAATCCATGTGGATGGCAGGATACGCCAGTCGCACGGGGCCTTCAGAAGGCAAACTACAAGACCTATGGGCCAAAGCACTGGCCTTGGAGGACGCAAATGGGGCCCAGGCGGTGCTGGTTACAGCAGATCTGGTAGGGCTGCCAAAGAATATCTCAGACAATATTCGCAACCGGTTAATGGAAAAATTTAACTTATCCCGTGCCCAAGTCATTTTGAACAGTTCGCATACCCACACCGGCCCCGTCTTGCAAGATGCATTGTTCGATATATATCCATTAGACTCTCATCAGTTAGAGCTAATCAAAGGGTACTCTCTTTGGTTCGAGGATCAAATTGTGGCCTTGGTGGGAGAGGCATTGTCTGCTATGGCGCCTGCTCAACTTTATGCCAACAACGGCGTGGCCCGGTTTCAAGTAAACCGGCGTAACAACCAAGAAGCTACTTTGCTTCAACAAACGGAGTTAAAGGGTCCCAATGATTATGCGGTACCGGTAATTAAGGTAGAAAATGCTTCCGGGGATTTGGTAGCTGTGGCATTCGGCTATGCCTGCCATCCTACTGTTTTGAATGGCAACCAATGGTCGGGTGATTATCCCGGTTTTGCCCAGGCAGAATTAGAAAAACTTTACCCAGGCACCACGGCTCTGTTTTTTCAGGGTGCAGGAGGCAATCAAAACCCCTTACCTCGAAGGTCTGTGGCCTTGGCCAAACAATATGGAAAAACGCTGGCCTCCTCCGTGGAACGAGTACTGGAGGATGATGAAGATATGTTGGCGCTTTCACCCAAGCTGTTGACCAGCTACTCCGAAGTAGAATTAACTTTAGAAATATCTAACCAGGAAGAATTAAATCAGGTGGCGGCAGAGTTTACGGATTATCAGCAGCAATGGGCTAAGAATATGCTGAATAAAATGAGCAAGGGCAAAACCTTTGAAAGTTCATACCCCTACCCTATGCAGATCTGGGGACTTGGGCAGCAATTACTGGTAAGCATTGGTGGTGAACCGGTGGTAGAGTACGCTATTGGCATAAAACAGATCTTCGGGCCGAACACTTTTGTTATGGGCTATTCCAATGATGTGATGGGCTATATTCCCACGGCAGCCATCCTTCGAGAAGGAGGGTATGAAGGGTTAGCATCACAAAGGGCTTACGGAATGCCTGGAAAATGGCAGGCAGATGTTGAATCCACCATTTATGATGAGTTGTTGCAGATGGCTAAGAGACTGGGAATAGCGGTATCTGAAAAAAATCCCGCAACAAAGTACCTGACGGCCCAGCGATATTATTCAGGATTTGCTGAGGCCCATGATACTTATAACGGCATGTCCCCGGCCAGTGATGGAAAGATCTATTATGTGCTGTCTTCAGCGACTCATGACAAGGGGGGCGAGATGCATGTCTATGATCCGCAAACCGACAACACCAAATTTCTGGCGGATCTAACGGAGATCAGTGGAGAGGCAAAAGCCCAGGCTATTGCCCAAGGAAAGAGTCACGTGAGGTTCTACGAGAAAGAGGGCCATCTATATTTTGCCACTCATATAGGGTTTTATGAAATGATCGATGGCATGGAACGATTGCCTGTCAATCCGCCGCAGGGATACCAGCTTTATCCCGGCGGACATATTTTGTCCTACAACATGTTAACTGGATCATTCGAGAATTTAGCCGATGCCCCAAACGGCGAGGGGATCATCACTATGACCATGGATGAAAAAAGGGGTCACATTTTCGGCATTACCTGGCCCAGTGGTTACTTCCTTCATTATGATCTGGAAAAGGATCAAATGAATAATCTGGGACAAATTTCCCAAAATGGAGAAGCAGGAACCGTAGGAGAAGATTATCGGGTGGTTTGCCGATCCATGTTTGTTGATGATAGAGACGGATCGACCTATTTCACAACTTCTGAAGGCGATATATTTACTTATAACCCCAGCACCTCCGCGGGAATAGAAAAAGTGGCCGGCGTTCATATGCGACTGGATTATTTTGGCAAGTACGATTTTACCAGGCCCGGAACTATGGCCTACAATTGGAGAACCATAATATGGTCTGCTGCTGAAGGAGTGGCCTATGGCGTGCATGGAAATTCCGGATATCTATTTCGTTTCGATCCCCGTAAGCCGGAGATCGAAATAGTGGATAGGATCACCTCGGAACCATCAAAGAAAAGCGGCATGTTCGACTATTTTACCTATGGATATTTAGGCTTTCAACTTGGCCCGGATGATCAGACCCTGTATTACCTTACCGGAGGTCCTATATATGTCGACGGTAAACGAGAGGAACTGGACGATCAAATCAAAGTGGGTACCAAGGGGTTAGAGAACCTACATCTTATCACCTACCATATCCCCAGCGGGAAGTATATGGATCACGGCGCAGTTTTTTATAAAGACGGCACCCGGCCCACCCATGTTAATGCCATTGCCGTAGGACCCAATGGTCATGTTTATACCCTGGGACGATTCGAACACAATGGAAAAATAATTGAGGATCTGGTGAAAATACCCAATCCATTTTCAAGGGAATAGACCAGGATTGTGGGCTTATCATTTAGGTAAATGGTAATGGGATTTGTATTTTGGCCACTGATAAAACCAAGTCCAAAAGCAGACTGGTACTTGAGGAATATTAATCTTACTAATATGAACCAAAAAGGCAGGAACGATACTCTGAAAGTGAAAAAAGAGCATTGGAGTCGATCATTCATGAGCCTGAATTCCGAAGATTACTAGACTAACATGTTAATTGCGATTGCCCATTGCCCACTGCGAACTGCCACACACTCACACACTCACACACTCACACACTCACACTCACACTCAACTTAACCCCATCTCCCCCAAATCCAACTTTATCTTCACTCCACCCTCAGCTATGGATTTATAGACAGCTTCCACAATGATCATATCTCTTTTACCCATTTCACCTGGCACCAAGTTCTTGGTACCCTGTAAAATGTGCTTGGCGAAATCGTCCATCTGCAATTTTTGTTGGCGTTCATGAGGAAATGAAAAATCCCCTTCCGAAGTACGGCCATGCAGAGGTCCATAATGGTTGGCCGGTTCTAGCTCAAACCAGCCGGAATCGCAGGTGGCGTAGAGGCGGTTGGCGCTGGCGTTGTGGGAGGTCATGATATTACCCACGGCTCCTCCGGGAAACTCAAACTGAGCGGTAATGGTCTCGTCGGTTTGCTTGAAATATTCTGGGCGGGTACTGAATTCCTGGGCTTGCACGGAAATAGGGTTCTCACCAGTGCCATAAATAACGCTTTGAATGGAATATACACCCATGTTCATCAGCGCGCCCCCGCCAGACAATTTGATATCCAATCGCCACTGATCGGGGTTACCTCTGGACATATAAGCAGCGTCAGCGGAAACGTAGCGAACGTCTCCAAAGGTCTTTTCCCGTACCAGACGCTTTACCTCCTGGGTATAAGGCTCGGAATGCAGCCGGTAGCCCACAGAAAGCTTCACTCCCGCTTTTTCACAGGCTTGGATAATGGCATCGCACTCCTCCACATTCATGGCCATGGGCTTTTCACAAATCACATGCTTTCCCGCCTGTGCCGCCCGAATAGAAAAATCTGCATGCATGCTGTTAGGAAGTACTACATAGACAATATCAATGGCCTCATTGTCGGCAATGGAATCAAAATTTTCATAATTGTAGATATTGGATGGGGGGATCCCATACTTTTGGGCCCATTCCTTTTCTTTGGAAGGAGTGCCGGTGACAATGCCCGCCAGATGGCAATACTGGGTGTCTTGCAGTGAAGGGGCCAGCTGGTAAGTACTGTAACTACCCAGTCCCACCAAGGCTATGCCCAATGAGTCTTTTTGCTGGGGAGCACAGGCTGTTACATGAGACAGGGGCATACCTCCTAAAAGCACCGCTCCACCCAAACCTTTACCCAGCCGTGAATTAAATTTTCTTCTTGATATCTTTTTCATTTCCATGCAGTTTAATAGCCTTACTAAAGATAGTAAAGAGTAGCTTATGGGCAAGACAAAAATACTGGACAGGCCGACCCCTGAGATTATAAAAGCATGCTGACAACAGGTCCGCAAGGGTAAAAGTGCAACAAAAAATATATTTGATAGAAAATAACCGTTTCAATGATTATTATAGCCTATGGATATTTTTATTGCGGATAACAAAAAAGAATTAGGCAAATATGCCGCCCACTTGGGGGCCAAGTTGATCCGGGAGGGCCTGGATCAAAATGAAGTAGTCAATATCGTGGTGGCTACCGGGGCTTCCCAATTCGAAATGCTGGAGGAACTGGTCAAGGCAGACCTGGATTGGTCCCGGGTAAAGGGCTTCCACTTAGACGAATACTTAGATTTGTCTATGGATCACCCGGCTTCCTTCAGAAAATATTTGAAGGAACGGTTTGTGGACAAGGTACCCCTAAACGAATTCTATTATGTAAACGGTCAAAATAATCCCCAAGAGGAATGCCAGCGTCTGGGCAAGCTGATCAATGAACATCCTATTACAGTAGCGTTCGTTGGCATCGGTGAAAATGCTCACCTGGCGTTTAATGATCCCCCGGCCGATTTTGATACCCCCCACCCTTTTCTGGTGGTGGACCTGGACCAAGCCTGCCGTACCCAACAATTAAACGAGGGGTGGTTCGAGACTTTATCCGATGTTCCTACCAGAGCCATTAGCATGTCCATAAAGCAAATATTGGCAAGCACTCATATCATTTGTACGGTACCGGATCAACGCAAGGCAGAGGCGGTGGCCAAATCTATTGAAGGTGAGGTCACCCCCATGGTGCCCGCCTCCGTAATGCAAACTCATCCACAGGTTCATATGTGTCTGGACCGGGACTCCGCTTCCCAATTAACCCAGACCTCGTTGAAATGAGCAACCCGTCGATCCGTAAAATTCTAGTGGCGTTTAGCGCGGTGGGTCCGGGATTATTCCTGATTGCCTACAATATCGGTACCGGTAGTATCATCACCATGGCCAAGGCCGGCGCGGAATACGGCATGACGCTGTTCTGGGCGCTGGTGTTATCCTGCATTTTCACTTATATCCTGATGGTAGCCTACGGACAAGTTACCCTGATCAGCGGCAAAACCTCTCTCCACAATATTAAAATGCATATCCCTCGTTTTGGCAAGCCCCTGGCCCTATACATTATTGTGGCCTTGATCATAGGTGAATTGCTGGCCCTTATGGGAATTATGGGGATCGTGGCCGATCTTTTACAAGAAGCTATCAACATGCTTACCGGTGGCGTGTTGGTAAGTACCCTAAGCATCACCACCGTACTGATTGTATTGCTGTCCCTTTTACTTTGGAATGGACGGTACCAGATATTCGAAAAAATTGCTGTCCGTACTGGTGGTGTTGATGGTTTTATGTTTCCTCTATGTGTTCATAGCCGTCAAACCGGACATCAATGAGATTCTAAGGGGACTGATGCCCAGTATTCCGGATCAACCGGGGTCTTTGGGACTGATTGCCGCCATGGCCGGGACCACCTGCTCAGCCGCGGTATTTGTAATTAGAAGTATCGTGGTTTCAGAAAAAGGGTGGGATGCCAGTCAATTGAAAACGGAAAAAAAAGATGCCTTCGTGTCCTCGTTGATGATGTTATTTTTAAGCGGTATTATCATGGCCGTAGCTGCAGGCACCTTGCATGTAATGGGGTTGCGGGTGACGGGATACCGTAGAGCTTATTCAGCTCTTCGAACCTATTGGAGGAAAATTCGCCGCCATAGTGCTGATCGCAGGCATCACCGGTGCTGCTTTGTCCACCGTATTCCCTATCGTACTCATTGCTCCCTGGCTGATCAGCGATTATAGCTCTCGTCCCCGGGATATTCGCTCCCCGTTATTCAGAACACTGGGCCTCCTGGGGCTGTGTTTCGGTTTTGGCTTGCAATTCGTTGACGAACGTCCTCCGGCCATGATGGTATTTTCACAGGCATTTCAGGCGTTCATTCTCCCGGCGGTTACCATTCCCATCTTAATCCTCATGGAAAACAAGTCGGTAATGAAAAATACTCCTATCTCTGTTTATTTGAAATTTGGAGTATGGTGTGTATTACTATTTGGTATTTTAACCAGCTATTTGGCCATTGTCGAGTTTGTTAATTAGTCCAATCCTAACTTAAAACAATGAGAGCAATCAACATTTTAAATTTTCAACATGCCTTAATGGTGTTGACACTGAGTGTAATAATGATGGCGGGCTGTAAAAAGCAAAAGGAACCAATTGCTTTGGAGCAACAGCAGGCCAACCAGCGTAAGGAAGCCCCGTGGGTGCAGCTCTTCGATGGTGAAACCTTAAATGGCTGGGTGGCAAAAGGAGGTCCCAACCAATTCATGGTGGAAGACCATATGATCGTTTCCACAGCCGAGTTGGAAAAACCGGGTGGTTATTTATGCTCTGTGAACGATTATGGGGATTTCATGCTGGAATGGGAGGTAAAAATAGATACTACCCTGAATTCAGGGATGCAGATTCGGGGGCAGATCTGGGAAAAAGATACGTCGTCCCTATATCTTGCCGGAAATGGTGAATTACGGGAAACGAGCTGGCAAGCCGGAGGTATATGGGGTTACCAGATAGAAATAGATCCCTCCCCCCGGGCCTGGTCCGGAGGTCTATACGAACCGGGAAACAGAGGCTGGCTAGTTGATCTGTCGCAGAATAAAGAGGCAGGGGCTGCTTTCAATCCCAACGGATGGAATAAAATGAAGGTAGAAGCAGCAGGCAATAGCATAAGGACCTGGGTAAATGGGGTATTGGCTGTAGATACTACGGATGACCTGCTGGCTTCAGGGTTTATAGGTCTACAATACCACGAAGCCTATCACAGTAACCAGGCAGGAAAAAAAGTTTACTGGAAAAATATCCGGATTAAAGAATTATAGACCAACTATGAAAATGATGCGAACTGTATTGATTGCCTTTATGATTATGTTCTCCTACCATTCCCTTGATGCACAAAAAAAGAAGACCAACTATATCAAAAAGGTCCCAGCCCCCTTGACCATAGATGCGGATTGGGAAAAAGCTCCCTGGAATAAGATCAAAGCCATCAGCCTGGAGCATTACATGGGAGCAAGGCCTGAGCATTTTCCTAAGGTACAGGTAAAAGCGGCCTATGATGATCACTGTATTTACCTGATTTGGAAAGTTAATGATCAGTATGTGCGGGCTGTAGCCGAAAATCACCAGGACCCTGTCTATAAAGACAGTTGTGTGGAGTTTTTCTTTTCCACCCATAATACCGAAGATCGAAGCTATTTTAATCTGGAAATGAACTGCGGTGGTACCATGCTATTTAATCATCATGGTACGCCCGGTGACCAGGTGACCAAGCTACCCGACCATGACATGGAGCAAGTAAAGATAGCCCACACCATGCCTAAGATGATACCCACCGAGATTACCGATACCGTAACCTGGTATCTAGAATATGCCATACCGTTCGCCATGTTAAACAAATATCAGGACTTTGAAATCCCCACCAGCGGCACCGTGTGGCAGGGAAATTTTTATAAGATTGCCGACGATACTTCTCATCCTCATTGGCTCACCTGGTCACAGGTGGTATTTCCAAAGCCCCGGTTTCATATGCCCGAATTTTTCGGTAAGTTGGTTTTTGAGTGAAATGGGTCAATTTTCCATCACAAAGTCCTGTTCCGCGCATTAATTTTAAGCACTATGCACTTTAATAAATCATTAATCAGTCTGATATTCCCTTGCATAATATTGATCAGTTGTAACCCAAATAAGCCCCCTGAGGAAGAAAGTATGGATAAGACCGTAGTGGAAGGCTTGTCTTATGCAGATGGTTTACCTATTAGGCTTACCATTCAAGACGGTGTGATCCGGGAAGTTGAACGGGTTGCCGCAGCTGAGGGTGATTTTAAACATTACCTGGCCCCAGGACTGATTGATCATCAAATCAACGGCTACCTCTCTCACTCGTTTGTTGGTGAAGACCTGGATTCGGAAAAATTTAGGGTGGTGATGGAAGGATTATGGGAAAAGGGGATCACCACCATTTTACCTACCCTCACCAGTCAAACCAATGAGGTGCTTTTGAAAAGCTTTGAAAATCTGGATCGCATCCTTGAAGATGAACAATTGGCGCAATCTGTACCGGGATTTCACTTAGAAGGACCCTATATTTCAGCAGAACCTGGCTATCGGGGGGTACATAATCCGGAATGGATCCGAAACCCGGATTGGGACGAATTCCTGGGTTGGTACCAGGCCTCGGGAAGCAGGATCAAGGAAGTAACTCTGGCCCCGGAACTTGAAGGTGCCATGGAGTTTATTCGCAATTGCCATAAGTTGGATATTGTAATAGGCCTAGGACATACCGCTGCCGGCAGTACGGACCTCAACCTGGCCGTTGAAGCAGGAGCATCCGTTTCCACGCATTTGGGCAACGGTTGTGCCAATTCTATTCACCGTCACCACAATCCTCTGTGGGCGCAATTGGCCAATGACGGATTAACCGCCAGTATTATTGTGGATGGTTTTCACCTGACCAAGGAGGAAGTGCGGACATTTTATAAGGCTAAAGGGCAAGACCATGTGGTGTTGGTTTCCGACCTTACGCGTTTGGCCGGGATGCCTCCAGGAGATTATGAGGATTTCGGGCAGAAACTGGTGATGACGGAAGAAGGAGCTATTATGCTGCCCGCAGAAAATGTGCTGGCCGGTGCATCATTCCTCATCACAAGAGGTATTGAAAACATCATTGAATTTACCGGATGTTCGTTAGCTGATGCCATTGACCTGGCAACCAAGAACCCCGCCCGTATGTTGCGTTTGGAGGATAGAGGAAAATTGGAAGTGGGGAAAAGAGCGGATGTAATCCTTTTTCAATTCAACCATGGGAAGTTAGAGGTCATCAAAACCTATGTGGGTGGTGAACTGGTCTTTGAAAAGCCGTAAAAAGCCGGCGTTCACTTCCGGCTCCTTTCAATTTCCAGTCAATTCACATGTGATTGATTGTTATAGTCTTCCAGCAATTTCAAAAATGCCTGCTCGTATTTTTTATTTACCAGTTTACCTTCCTTGAGCGGTTGAGAAAACTGATCCCTCAGCCCATAAACATTGTTATCGTAATTTTCTTTCACATCTGCGTTGTCCCCGATTAGTTTTAAGATATTCAGGATCGCCACATTTTTAGGGTCCTTGGTATCTTTTTGTACCAAAAGCTGAAAATTGTTTTGGATGTAATCCACCAGTACCTGCTGCCCGGCCCGACGCATATCAGCCATCTCATAGGAGATCTTACCGGTAGTTTTACTGTACATCTTAAACATCTTGATCTTACCATCCGCTATTTGTTCCAGACACACTTTCTTAGGTATCATGTTCAGAGTTTTGCCTGTCAAATCCGTATATTGTACGGTCCTATAAACCTTGCCGTCTTCCAGAGTGAAGCCCTGAATATCTTTAGGCTTTAAACCGTTTTTACTTTTACCTTTTACCTTACCCTTTTTTAGATATTTCTTATAGGCCGATTCATCGATATAGGTGATGTTGGATTGGAACCGCTGGGGATACGAATAATTGATCAGTACATACCCTTCTTTTACTTTACCATTTTTCATGGTGATGGTACCCTTTTGATAAGTGTCCTGGGCTTGTGTACTAAATGTGATCAAAAATAAACCAATTAATAGACTGTAAATCTTAGCCATGATCGTTACTGTTTAAATGACAAAAGAGGCCCGTCTTAGGCCAAATACTTATAAATCAGATGGTAAAGGTGGAATAATAGTGGCAATTAACGCAGGGAAACTACCGGTGGAGCCTACCGGTGTAAGGTTGAAGCGCGGATTAAACAGCAGGACACCGCCTACTCCTTCGCACCGTGCTTAAATGAAACTGGAATATTAATAGTTTAAAGATTTGATTGCTAGCAGGCAAATCCAGAAGATCAACTAATGGGTCACTCGCATACTTGCATATTTTTGTTATATTATCGATGCATAAACCTATCAAAACCTGAAATGAAACCTATCAAACAACTTTCACTATTGGTGACAATACTATTATTGTCAATTATGGGGTATGGCCAAGAGATACATACCATTACCCTCAGTGTGGATACTGACCAAATAGAAAACTCCAACACCAGTGAAGTCTGCAATTTTGGGCAAGAGCCTGGCATCTCAAATGAGGATTTCACTATTTTCGTGGCCTTAGGTGATACGGTCAAATGGGTAGGCATTTCTGCCAACGCCCCGGATTCGGATGAAGTTGAAATCACTGCCATAAACCACGAAGGCGGAGCCAGGGTGTTTGGAAGAAACAAGTTGAACGACACCGACGGTATAGTCATTGGAGTGGTTACCGAAGGCAGAGAAGGCGATGAGGAGAAATATAAGGTATCTTTCAAAGTACACAACAATGGAGTGAAGCGCAACGGAACCTTTCATATTGATCCAAAAATCAAAGTGAAATAGCTTATTTCTTTGGTTATCAAGTACATGCAATATTTACATTTCCCGTTTCTCTGTAGGAAAGCCTTGCTTTTCCTGGGCATTTTTTTGTTTGTTTTCTGGCCTCTGCACGGCCAGGACTTAGATAGTCTGGAGGCCATCTACCAAAACGGATCAAATGAAGTAAGCGAGCGTTTGGAGATATTAAGGACCTTGGCTGCGGGTCATGAAGATCCTCAGAAGAAACTGTCCTACAGTCTTGAACTTATTGCCACCGCAAAAGTCGTAGATTCTGCCCGTTATTTGTTTGATGGATATCTGCATAAAGGTAGTGCTCTTAGGCTAAAAAGCGACTTGGCGCAGGCCCTGGAAAGCTATTTTCAAGCCACCAACATTGCTATTAAAGGGGAACTGGACCGTCAACTAGGCATCGTAAATATTGCCATCGCCGATGTATACTCCATTATGGGCAATCACAAAAATTCCATTGAATACTACAAACAAGCCATAAACATTTTAAGGGACCAAAATGATTCCATAGGCGTGGCCTCAGCACTATTGAATGCCGGTGATGAATACTTTAATCAGCACAAGCTGGATTCCGCAATGAACTTCTTCCAGGAGTCACAGATTATTTTCAGAGAATTGGACTTTGAAATAGGTGTTGCCTATGGCCAGGGGAATGTAGGCATGATCTATGCAGAACAGGGAAAAGATGATTTGGCAGAGGCCAGCATGAACCAAGCCATCCAGGTGCTTGAAGAAGTAGAGGACTACTATCCCATTTCCGTGTATCTGACCTATCTTTCAGATATTTCCTTGACCAGAGGGGATTGGAATACAGCCATGGAGCAGGCCCAAAGGAGCCTTGATCTGGCACAAGATTACAGGCTTAAAGACCAAATCAGCAAGGCCAGTCTGCAAATCTCAGATCTCCATGAAAATGCCGGCAACTTGGCAGAATCGCTCCATTATTACAAGCAATACTCCGCTTTTAAGGATAGTGTTAGCAACATCGTGTCGGTGCAACAAATGGCCAACATGCGCACCGATTTCGAGATCTCCCAAAAGCAAATTGAAGTAGACCTGCTCAACCAGCAAAAAAGGACCCAGAGTGTTATTGTTATAGCGGTGTGTGTGGCGTTATTTTTAATCGGACTATTGGCCTTTGGGCTATACCGACGATATTTATATATAAAAAAAACCAATTCAGTCATAGAGCAGGAGCGAAATCGATCGGAAAAGCTACTACTCAATATCCTACCCAAAGAGACTGCTCAAGAACTAAAGGAATTTGGCAAGGTGAAAGCACACAGGTTCGAGTCAGTCACCGTATTATTTACTGATTTCGAAGGGTTCACTTTCTATGCAGAAAATTTATCCCCTGAAAAACTGGTAGAAGGAGTTGACTACTATTTTTCGAAATTTGATGATATCATGGATAAATACGGATTGGAGAAGATCAAAACCGTGGGCGACGCTTATATGTGTGCCGGAGGGTTGCCTTTTCCAGCTGAAGACCATGCCTACCGGGTAGTATTGGCGGCCTTTGAAATCGCTGAGTTCGTAGAACATTCCAAAAATATCAATGAAGCAGTAGCCAAGCGTTTCAACGTAAGGATCGGTATCAACACCGGAACTGTGATCGCCGGAGTAGTCGGAACCAAAAAGTTCTCCTATGATATATGGGGAGACGCTGTAAATGTAGCCTCGCGCATGGAATCAAATTCGGATCCCGGCAGGATCAATATTTCGGAAAATACTTATCAGCTGATCAAAGATAAGTTCAAATGCGAATACCGGGGTGAGATTGCTATCAAAAACCATGGCACGGTGAAAATGTACTATGTACTTGAACACAGGGACGAGATCAAAACGCTGGACCCAGTTTTAGGTTGAGCCGTTATCCCTCAATTTATAAGTATACATCTAGCCCCAGCCTGGCAATTGGCCTGATAGCGATCTGACTGCACTTCAAACTCGAAGTAGGTCCCTAATTCATCCTTTTCACTTTTTTCATCCTTCACTTTTTCGGAGGTGAAATAGATCTTTACATTTTTGATCTTTCGATCTGCAAAAAGTTTGATCTGTTCTTCAGTAATAGTGTAAAAGGGCTTTATGTTGAAGGTAGTTAGGGGTAATTTGTGTCGTCGGGCATAATCCTGACCTGGATCAAGTTTGAGAATGGTGTCATCGTCAAATTTGAAGACTATGGGATTGTCCGGTAATATCTCCATTTTAGCGCCCATTTCCCTCACAAAGAACATTCCGAAATAATAGCCCTTATCCGACTTTATAAACATGGCGGTGGCACCCTGAGAAAATTTACTGAAGATCACCCGGGGTTCCGTAACATTTAAAATAGTTTCTCCCTCCAGATCTTTGCCTACTTTTTTAATTTCCTTTTTGGAGTATTTGCATTTTTGGCCATAGACTGTACCGGTTCCCACCAGCACCACAGCCAACATTATCATAAAACGGGATAGGAAATTCATAACGGAGAAATTAGTGATTAAGGTTAAAATACGAAATTTTTACTTAATCGCTAACCATGATACTGTGTCACAAAATCATCTAGCTCTTCACTTAAATCTCCTATCTTTACCAGGGCAAACCATGTTATCCATGCGTAAATACGTTGCCGTAATATTAGGAACCGTCATCAGCAATGTGATCTTTCTCATTATGGGAGTGCTGGCCAATGCTATTAGCCCTACCCCACCGGAATTGATGGACTCCCGAACACCGGAGGCAATAGCCCAACGAGTGGCAGCAACTCCCACATTTACCTGGATCTCAGTAATTGTAGGCATGGCTGTAGGGGCGTTTCTCGGAGGTATGCTGGGCGCTAAGACGGCCAAATCAGAAAAACTTTGGGTGACTACCGGGGTTGGTTTTCTTTTATCCGTTTGGGCATTCTATACGTTCTATATAGTATACCCGGATGTGCTTTGGGTTCCTCTGGCCATGCTGGTTTCAGGTTTTTTATTCTCATTTCTGGGAGGTTTTATGGTTAAAAGAACTATTCCTCAGAAATCAAATGAATCCGTTGAGTAGCTGTAGATCATAAAGCTTAGTGCTTAATAAAGAAACCTTTAGCTAGGATTCCCGCCCAACCCTCACTAGCTTTCTTTACACTAATTTCTATCCATCATGAAAAAATTCGTGGCAATTCTATTGATCTTACTGGGAGTATTGATGATTTATCTTTTCTTCAAACTAGGGGCTTATCCTCCTGGTATTACCGGCATAGGCTTCTTGGCTATTGCTATGGTTTTTCTCACTGAAAGAACCTAGTCCCAGTGAGGTACACCATTCACTGCAAGGACCAACTGCTTGCTTATGCTCCCATGAAATTTGCTTTTCGACCCTCGCAAAAAGGCGTTGGTACAATTTTCACCATCTGTAAGTGCTAACTGCTAACTTAGGGATATCATGGTCATTTTCAACAAAGTCTAAATGGATCATTGCCAATGAATCCCAGCCCGATGAATCAATGGATAAGTTACCCCACTACTCTATCAGGGTCCACCGTCAATCTTATGCCCTTGGAAGAACAACATTTAGGGGAGCTGGAAGCTGTAGCACAAGATCCACGAATTTGGGAGCACTACCCTTTTGATCTTAGCGACTCTGCCCGTTTCCGAGAGGTTTTCCGGTCAGCCATACCAGAAAGAGACCAAGGACGGCAATATCCCTTTGTTATTGTAAACAAAAAAACGGGAAAGTTCATGGGAAGCACCCGGTTTCTGGATATCCAACCCCAACATAAAAAACTGGAGATTGGTTTTACCTGGCTACACCCCAACTACTGGGGCACCAGGGTGAATCTAGAATGCAAATTGCTTTTACTCACCTATTGCTTTGAAAAGTTAGGGGCCGTTAGAGTACAATTGAAAACCGACGAGCAAAACCTTCGTTCCAGAAAAGCCATTGAAAAAATCGGTGGAAAATTCGAGGGTATTTTAAGACAAGATATATTACGAGATAACGGAACCTACCGGAGTTCCGCTTATTTCAGCATATTGAACCATGAGTGGCCGGACCACAAAATCAAACTAATCCATTTACTTTCTAAAAGTCAGTAAGCTGATGACCCCTGTAGCTATCCGCGGCCATTAACTATTGCATTAATTATGTTACATTATGGGGGTATACAACCATAATATTCGAAACCATGAAAGATCACGTAGCCTTAATAACCGGGGCCAGCAGCGGCATTGGCCGTTCCACTGCAAAAATATTCTCAGAAAAAGGGGTCAAAGTTGTGCTAGCAGCACGTAGAGAGGAGGAATTGGCATCATTAGCTGATGAGATAAAGAATGATGGAGGAGCAGCGACTTTTATACAAACAGATGTTTCCCAAGCTAAAGATGTTCAACGGGTTGTTGAACATGCATTGGAAACCTACGGCAGACTAGACTATGGCATCAATAATGCTGGCGTCGAAGGTGCATTTTTACCCATCACGGAAATGCCGGATGAAGAATGGGACCGGGTGATCGCCATCAATCTCAGAGGGACTTTCTTGTGCATGAAATATCAGGCCAAGGCTATGTTGTCCTTGGGCAATGGAGGAGCTATTGTGAACGTGGGGTCTGTGAACTCCTTTTTAGGATTTGGCGGTGGATCTGCATATGCTACCTCCAAACATGGGCAGGTGGGACTCTCCACCAGTGTTTCTGCGGAATTGGCATCACAAGGAATACGAGTAAACATGGTTTGCCCTGGTGTGATCGACACCCCCATGCATCATCGAGTACGCGAGGTTGTTGGAGATGAATTGTTCGACCACTTTCTGGAGACTGTCCATCAGAAACGGAAGGGAAAACCGGAGGAAATCGCAAATACCATTGTTTTCCTTTGTTCTCCGGAAGCAAGTTATATAACAGGTACAACCCTAACGCCGGATGGTGGATTCACATCTACTATTTAATATCGGATAACTTGGAGTGGTTCGAAATAGTAAGAGTAGCTTTTCAAACCTCTACATTAAAGCCAGAACCTCACCCAACGCCGGGGCTACCAGGATCTTTCCCTCGATATCTACTACCGGATAGTTGATACGACCGGTTATTCGAGCCGCCTGCACCTTATTAAGCATTTCATTGGTGAAGTTGTAGTTGACTTCCACATCCCGAAAATCGTAGGTCAACCCTACGGAATCCAACTGTGCTTTAAAATCAACGCAATGATCACAGGTATCGCTGCCGTATATGATAATGACCTTGCTTTGCTTTTCCTGGGTCTGGTCCGAGGACTTTTGACAAGCCGATATGCAGATAAGAGAAAAAATTATCAAGGATGATCTGAATAAACTCATTACGTACAGGGTTGATAACTTAACTGCCGTAAGGTAATCGAATTACCCAATAATTACCATTATCTTTAGTTACTAATCAACCAGTTCCAGTACAATGAAAATTCTTCTGGTTTTAGGGTGCTTAAGCATCTCCATTTACTCGATACAGGCCCAGGATTCAGGTAATGAAAGCCTAAAAATAGATATCCGCACCTTGATTGACCAATATGCCCAGGCCAGGGAAACCCGGGATACCATATTGCTCAGGCACATCCTTACTGAAGATGTGGATCAATTGGTTTCTACCGGTGAATGGCGTCGGGGACAAGACACCGCTATGAAGGGTATGCTGCGCAGCAGTACCCGCAATCCAGGTAGCAGAACACTTCAGGTAGAGAACATCCGGTTTCTAAGTACCGGCAGCGCCTTGGCAGACGCCCGTTACGAAATTCAAAATGCGGACGGTACCGTAAGAAGAATGTGGAGCACCTTTGTGATAGTGTTTACGGAAGATCGCTGGAAAATTGCCGCTATCAGAAACATGCGCCCTGCACGATAATTAAATGTAGTTTTGGAATTAGAAGCAACTCCAAAATCACAATATCAGGCTCCCCCATACAAATCCAATCATAACACTTAAGGCTATGGTAACTACTCCTGGAAGCAGAAAGGGGTGATTAAACACGTATTTTCCGATGCGGGTACTACCAGTATCGTCCATCTCCACAGCTGCGATCAGTGTGGGATAGGTAGGAAGTACGAACAGAGCACTTACCGCCGCAAAAGATGCCACCGCAGCCAAAGGGCTTACCCCCAGCGCCAGTGCACTGGGCATTAAAGCGTTAGTAGTAGCAGCTTGGGAGTACATCAACATACTGGAAAAGAATAACACTATGGCCAGTAACCATGGATATAGGTTGAGCAGGTCTCCGGCAAAAGTTTTAATTTCTTCCAGGTGATTAACGATAAAAGTATCGCCCAACCAGGCTACACCAAGAATACAAACACAAGCACTCATACCTGATTTGAAAGTCGACTGAACGGTAATTTCGGGAAGTTTTATCTTGCCTATAAACGTAATAATGAGCGCCCCCAGCAGCATAAATGCCATGATAGCTTCATTTCTGGAAATGGTGGGGTTTTCAATTTTCCCCACTTTTTCGGAAATCAAGGTAGCGTAAGTCACCACAGTTACAATAGTCAGTAAAAATATCAGCACGGAATTCTTGGCCGACGCGGTTAGTGAATAAGCCTTCTTATCTGCATGCTTAACTAATCCACGCGCTAGCCTCTGTTGATAAATCTGATCCTCTTCCAATGGTTTTCCCATCATGTTGGCAACCACCGCACCCCCCAAACAAGCCAACATGGTAGCGGGCAGAGCAACCCCCAGAAGCTGTAAATAGGAAACCCCAAAAGGTTCCAGGAATTCAGCAAAAATTACAACTGCCGCAGAGATAGGTGAAGCAGTGATACCAATTTGCGAGGCGATAACCGCTATGCTCAAAGGTCTGGAAGGCCGGACTTTACCTTCTTTTGCTACTTCAATTATTACTGGAAAAGCGGCGTAGGCCGTATGTCCAGTTCCTGCAAAAATGGTCAGCCAATAGGTTACCATGGGTGCCAGAAAGGTAATGTATTTGGGATTTCCTCGTAAGATCTTTTCAGAAAGGTATACCAGATAGTCCATACCGCCGGCTTTTTGCATGGCCGCAATAGCCGCTATTACCGACATAATAATCAAGATAACCCCCACTGGTACCGATCCAGCCTGCAGTCCAAATACCAAGGTGAGACACAAAACCCCCGCTCCTCCAGCATAGCCTATGCCCATCCCTCCCATTCTGGCACCGATAAGAATAAACAGCAGTACGATCAAAAACTCTACCCAAATCATAATTCAAGGGGCCTTTAGAGAAAGCTAATATTAGGTGCTTCAAAAGAAGATTGCAACTCAGCAATAAATTAAATGCCGATAAGTATGTTCACCGAACTATAGAATATCATGATATCTCTCAGTCACTTATTGATAACCATCAAGTAAAACCCTGTGTGTAGTCATTGATATTCATGCCGGTATAAGGCATTATATAGATTGCTTGCAACTGGTGGTAATTCAATATTCGGCGGCAAGTAACAGGACGCATGTGTTATCCTTAAATGATCAAAAGATGAAAACTTCAAATATTGATTCGCTCTTTAATAAACTTACTTCGCTATTATTCATCACAGGGGCGGCCCTGCTATTTTCATTGGTCATTGCCTGTGACGGTGGTGATGATGAGGTGCCTTTAACAGGAACTAAATACTCCATATCCGACATTATGGGAACTTGGAATGCCTCCAGTGCTACCATTGCCAATTTAAGCGGTGGGCAACCAGGTTTTGTGGACATTATTGATGAGGGAGGTTCATTGTCTCTCTCCATTCAATCCAATGGGCGTTTTTCCCTCACCATTAATCGGCCAGGTAGAGCTGATGAAATCTGGACCGGCGATATGGGATTTGATGAGGAATGGTTAGCCGTAAGATTTGATGGAGATGCCGCCGACGATTACTCCTACATGTTTATTGATCTGAACGACGTTAAGAACTTCATGATCATCAGAGGAGATGCGGAGTATGATTTTGATGAGGACGGTACTGAGGAACAGGCTAGTGTCGATCTGGAATTGGATCGGGTATAAACAGGTTAAACAGATAGCTGAAATTAAATGTTAAACCGTTTCAAAAATTGAGACCCTTACACGTTAGCTTTATGATAAAAGCTTAAGGTTCAGACTTAGGATTCAGAATTAGGATTCAGATCTAGGATTCAGAATTAGGATTCAGATCTGCAACATGGCTGAGTTTCCCAGACTCGGCACTTAGGTGGAGGGGAGGGTTGGGGGGGTCCCCCACGTTGGTTATATCTTGATACCTATAGGGATCTGGCTAGAGACAACCAAATTACGCAAATCCGGGTCTTATTAGTAGAAATAAGAAGTTATGGGAAAAGTGAAGTTAATATTGATACTAATCCTCGGTATAGCCATGATACGGTGTGCTGAGGATTCTCCCGAGACTTATACACTAAATAAGCCATTTGAAGTACCTGAAGCGGGTTTTGTAACGCTTACCTGGGGTGATGCTGACAAATGGATCGATCTTATGGTTATTGATATCAATGAGTCCCGATGTCCCTCGGACGTGGTCTGCATCAGGTATGGAGAGGCGGAAGTCAAAATAGGAATAAATGGAACCCAAGAAGTCCTACAAACTTTGGATTTATGTCTGGGTGACTGTCCTCAGAGTAATAAGGGATTCATTGCAGCAGATACCGCCCAGGTAGAGCTTGACGGTGAGAATTATACGGTCATTTTAACCGCCGTTACTCCCTACCCCACCACTACCAATCAGTCCGTCACTAAAAAAGCGGTTCTAAAAGTAATTTCTGAATAATACATTAAATCGATCATGCATGGAATAACCCGATTTTACTTTGGGTAAAGCTGCTAGTACCCTATTAGTATTTCCTCTGGAATAGGACCGAGGTCGGATGCCGAGCAATTCTCATCAACCTGCAAGTCGGTCTTAGCCCCTGGAATGGCGGTATGACAGGCAGGGTGGGAAATACAAAACCGCAGACTAACCTGAGCCATGGTCTGGTTTGGATAGTGATCAAACAACCCTCGATACTTTTCAAGTTGCTGAAAATACTCCTGCAGTTTTATTTTTGAGAGGTTCATTTGCCGATGATCATCCTCCCCAAAAGTGGATTGACTGGTAAACTTTCCTGTTAGCAAACCAAAAAGCAGGGGTATTCTGACAATCACCCCGATGCCATATTGTTGAGCCTTGGGAAACAACTGCTCCTCCGCCACCCGTTCCAATAAATTATAGCGAACCTGTATACAATCCAGAATTGAGTGATATTCATCTAATAAAGATGCCTGTTCGTTTTCTTTAAAAGATTGCACACTAAGCCCGGCATAGCGGATCTTACCTTCACGTTTCAGATATTCCAGGGCTTCCCAGGGTTCATATTGCTGCAATTTTTCCAGATCAGGGCTGTGCAGTTGCAGAATATCCAGACATTCCAGCTGCAGCCGTTTCAAACTCTTTTCAACTGCCCCAATTAAATAGTCTTTTTGGTAATTCTGCCGGATTGGCCCATAACCCTGATCATCGGCGGCGGTAGCACCATAAAAGTCATTACCAGCTTTGGAAGCAATGACAATATCCCCTTTTCCGCGCTCCCGGATGACCCTGCCGATAAGCTCTTCGGAATGGCCGAAACCATACACATCCGCAGTATCGATCAAGGTCACACCCCTATCTAAAGCCTGATTTAAGGCCTTCAAAGAGACGGCATCGTCGGTTTTTCCCCAATTCATACCTCCGATAGCCCAGGCACCAAATCCCATAGTAGAGACCTGCGGACCAGATTCGCCTAATGGACAATAATTCATACTGAAAAACTTGAAAGCGCTAACTACCATAAGATACACGCTGGAGAGAGCAATGGCAAATTCCTATTGTTTTTCGGTCTAATTCCAAGTTCTGACACTGCCACTGCCTACCACACTACCATTAATCAATCGACCACCAAAAAAGCGATTCTAAAGGTAATTCGTGAGAATTGACCTACTAATACTCTCCATTCAGGCTTTACGATTCACGTACTACAGACCATAAGGTCCTCAACGCTCGCATGTAACGTTTTGAAAGTGAACTAGCCTGTATCAGAGATAGGTTTGTCAGTCTGTTTGGATTACTGTTATCCATAAGGTCGGCGATCTTGACACGGATTGCTCCCATATTTCCGGATTTCGCCAAACGGTCAATGCGCTCTTGATAGGAAATCACCTGGTCCTTCCTTTTGGTAACGGCCTCTACCATGATAATAGTGGCTTCAGAATACCCTCGTGTCCTTAAATCTTCTGCAGTCACCTCACAATCTTCCAGGGTATCGTGCAACAAGGCGGCAAATTGTTCATCCAAACTGGCGTCTGGAAAGAGGCGGCAAAGGTTTAAATGCACACGCCGAACATGACCGATATAAGGCTGCCCGGCTTTATCAACCTGGTTAGCAGGTAATTCTGTAACCCATTTGATGGTCTCTTTTAAATCATTCACGTAAAGGTTATTAACAATACGATCTATATACGGAATATCCATAATACTAGTTTCTCTTGTTATATGTGCGATTCAATATGAACCCGTCTTAGACAGATCCAAAGAAAATAGTTCCAGTCTCAAGTTTTGAACCTACAGCACCATAAATTGGCCAGAAAACAGTTTCTCAGATCTGTAGTTCCAAAGAAACGCGCCGGAGGTTCGGGGCTCGGGGAGGGATTGGGGGATCCCCCTATATTATGTTACATCTGAGAAAAAGCAAAAACCCTTGATCATCAATTGAGTTCCTCGCTACCAATCAGGTTACTCTCTATTCGGGACCACTGATAGCTGTCCGCTTTTTTTGAACAAAATTCAATTGCTAGATCTTACCCCATATCCAATTCAAACGGGCTATGCGTTTTCTAATCATGAATTGTGATTAGTGTCATTGTGATTTTTTGACCCGGAATTGTAAATTCGACCTACAATTCAAAAGTTCTTAACAGACAAATTATGTTACCACGAATATTAACCCAATTGGTGCTTGTTTTGCTTACAACACCCCTATTGCTTGCCCAAAACCAACTCACCCCATTGGATATTGCCAAGATCAAATCAGTTAACTGGTTCGAAATCTCCGCCGACGGCCAATATGCGGTCTATGGAGTTTCTAATCCTGCCGACCCGCTCAAGGAAAACAAATCACCAGACACCCATATGCATCTATTGGATATTGCAAACAATCAATCCATCGGGTTGATAACTGATAAAAGTGTTTCGGCGGCAGCCTTCCGGCCAGGAACCGACAAAATCACCTTTCTTTCCTCCAACAAAGACAAGAAAGTAACCGCTTTATATCAAGTTGCCAGAATTGGAGGCGACCCTACCGAGCTTTTTGCCTACGACCGATCCATCAGACGTTATCAATGGTCGCATGACGGTAATAAATTAGCGTTTACGGTGGCCGATGAAAAAAACCAATCCGATGCTCCTTATCAGCCCATTATCTTTGAAGAAAACTTGCCGTTTACCCGGGCTTATGTGGTGGACCTGAATACTGGAGACACCCGTCAAGTATCCGTAGAAGGATCCGTCTATGCTCTTGCCTGGAGTCCGGATGATTCCAAGATTGCGGTATCTACTTCGCCTACGCCTCTGGTAGACGACTTCTACGTCAATCAGCAGGTGTCGATTGTTGATGCCAATTCAATGAAGGCCATGGGACAAATTGAGCATCAAGCCAAGTTGGGTTCCTTTGCCTGGAGTCCGGACGGATCCCAATTGGTAATGATTGCCGGTGCTAATATCAATGATCCTATAGAAGGGCGCCTGTTTATTGTTTCAGGTAATGGCGGCAAACCACAACCCATTCTTGAAGATTTTAAAGGTATGTTCCACCGGGCCCAATGGACCCAGAAAAATAATATTCAATTACTGGCCAGTGTGGGTACTCAAAGCAAACTGCTTTCTTTGAATCCCTCAAGCGGGAGAGTCAAAGAGATTATGAACGCCTCCGAAGGATCACCGGTCTGGAGTGATTTTAGAGCTGCTGGCAATAACACGGTATTCACGGCATCCAATTACAACCACCCCCGAGAGTTGTTCGTCTCCTCCAAGGGTGAAACTCGACGCGCAACAGATAGCAATCCATGGTTGACCGACAAGTACTTCGGAGAGCAAAAAGTGGTGCGTTATAAAGCGAGAGATGGAAAGGAAATCGAGGGTATTTTGATCTTACCCAATCAGTCTGCTTCTGATGCCCGGCTGCCTTTAATCACTATTGTACACGGCGGTCCCGAATCACATTACGATAATAGCTGGCTGACTAGCTATTCTATGGCTGGACATCTAGGCGCTGGCCAGGGCTATGCGGTATTCTATCCTAACTACCGAGGCAGTACCGGTCGTGGTCTGGAATACACCATGTCAAGTCAGGGAGACCAGGGAGGTAAGGAATTTGATGATGTGGTAGATGGCGTCGACTACTTGATAGAAAGCGGTTTGGTGGATAAAGACCGCGTAGGGGTAACCGGAGGTTCATACGGTGGCTATGCAACCGGGTGGCTGAGCACCAAATATAGCGACCGCTTTGCTGCCGGTGTGATGTTCGTGGGGATCAGCAATCACATCTCTAAATGGGGCACCAGCGATATACCGGAGGAAATGTACAACGTTCATGCCCGTACCCGGGTGTGGGATGACTATGAATACTGGTTGAAGCGAAGCCCTGTTTATTATGCCGATCAAGCTAAGACACCACTGTTGATCATGCATGGCAAGGAGGATCCTCGGGTGCATCCCGGCCAATCCATGGAATTGTACCGGCACATTAAAACCCGTACCGACACTCCGGTCAGATTGGTACTGTATCCCGGAGAAGGGCATGGTAACCGTAAGGCTACTGCCCGACTGGATTACAATCTACGAATGCTGCGCTGGTTCGATTATTACCTTCGGGATGTAAAGTCGGATTTGGATACTGAAATAGAACTGGAACGGTAAGAAAATTCCCAGATAGAAGCGTTATGAGTGAGTTCTCGGACTTGCTTATCCCAGGACAAGTTCCGTAGGATACGACTCCCGATGTCAGAGCAGGTAACGACTTACCTGAGGCAATATTGGTTCGGTTGCTTCACTCACTACCCATTTCAGCCATCTGCTTGGCGATGTGTTCCATCACTTCTTTAAACTCTTTTTCAGGACTGAAATCAATTAATTTTAGATCTTCTTCTACAATGGCTGTATGACCGGCCGGCCAGTAAAACACTTCTCCATTGGTGACTCGTTCTTCCGTTCCATCATCATAAATTACCCATATGGCACCTTCTAAAACGTATCCCCAATGTGGACAGTGACAACTATCATTTGCTAATCCTTTTAGTAGTGGAGTAAAGTCTGAGCCCGGGTATTTGGTTAAATGCCACCGTCATGCCACCGTATCCGGTAAGCGTTCGCATGATGGTATCAGGGGCTTCCATGGAAACTGGAATCTGGTCTTTATTTATCTTCATGTTTTTTTTGGTTGGTTGATCTTAACTTATTGATTTATAATCTTTTATAATAATTTAATTATATTTTTCATAATATTCAAATTTGCTAGGACCCAACTAACTAACCTTATAACGGTTCAAGGCAAAGTCGCGGCAAGCTAATTGTGAATTGCCCATTGTGAATTGCCAATTGCGAATTGTAAATTATGAATTGTAAATTTCCTCCATCTTCAAACTGAAAAATTCCATAGCTATGAAACTTCAATACCTGTTTTTGATAATTGTTATCGTACTATTTACGGCTTGCTCTGGTAAGACTCAAGAGACTGACCAAGAAACCATCAGCGAACCCGAACCCAGCGGACCGCAATTAATGGGAGAGGAAGTCACCTATTCCACCGACACTATCAATATGAAAGGCTACCTGGCCTACGACGCTAATCAGGAAGGCTCACGCCCAGGAGTCCTGGTGGTGCATGAATGGTGGGGGCATAATGACTACGCCCGTAAAAGAGCCGATATGCTGGCTGAAATGGGCTACACTGCCCTGGCAGTAGACATGTATGGCGACGGTAAGACTGCCAATCACCCCGACGATGCCGGCAAGTTCTCCTCCGAAGTCGCGCAAAATATTGAAAGTGGAGAGGCGCGTTTTAATGCTGCTTTGGATCTCATTAAAAGCCATCCTACCACCGATCCCCATAACATTGCCGCTATAGGCTATTGTTTTGGGGGCGGTGTGGTGCTGCACATGGCACGTTCAGGCTCGGAACTAAGAGGCGTGGTGAGTTTTCACGGCAGCCTGGGAACTGAAATGCCTGCTCAGGAAGGTGCCATTAAAGCAGCGGTGCTGGTATGTCACGGGGCCGATGATCCTTTCGTGCCCGCCGAACATGTGGAAGCTATTCAAACCGAAATGGAAGCGGCCAAGGCAGACTTTACCTTTAAATCCTACCCGGGGGCAGTGCATAGCTTTACCAACCCTAGCGCCGACAGTGTAGGAGCCAAATTCGAACTGCCTTTGAAATACGACAAGGCTGCTGATGAGCAATCCTGGCAGGAGATGCAGGATTTGTTTGCACGGATCTTTCAGGGATCTTAAGCACCGGATTGCATATAAGAATTGGGATAGCGGTTATGAATTGCCCATTCCATTGCGAATTGTGAATTGTAAATTTCCCATTACGAATTATGAAGCCATTTCTTCCCATACTCATCCTACTAATTTCACATGGATTACCCGCGCAGCTACAAACCGTTTATCTGATCGGGGATGGTGGTAAATTTGATCCGGTATTACACACCCATCTTAAAAGCGAGCTTTCATCAGAATCTGAATTGAAAACAGTTGTGTTCCTGGGTGATAATATTTACTCCTCCGGCTACAAGAGCGATATAAAATCAGATATCAAGCTAAATAAACAGCTTGACCTGATAAGCGGGGACTTCCAGGGGCGTGGTTTTCTGATACCCGGCAATCACGATTGGGCTAATTCACGCTGGCTGGGTTATAAAAGGATCATTAACCAGGGGCGGAAGGCGGGAAAAGAACATTTTGCACCGATGGGTGCCACCCCGGGACCGGTAGCTGAAGATATTCAAGTCAGCATTAGCAAAAGTATTAAGCTGATCATGATGGACTCCCAATGGTTCCTGCAAAGCAAAACTTCTAAGGTAGGTACCACCAAGGGGGTAGACCGGGATGAAGAAGCTGCTAAGTTTTGGTATGATCTGTGGCAGCATTTATCTCAAGCGGCTCGAAATCGGCAAATGGTAATCCTGGCAGGTCATCACCCCCTGCAAAGCACCGGTGGACATGGCCGTAAAAAGTGGTATCGATATCCCATGTATCTGCTCACGCCGTTATATCTCTTCGGAGGCTACAGTGTCTACGGATTGACCAGTCAGGACATACCCCACCCTCGTTATTTGGACTTTAAAAAGAAACTACAAACGAGCATTCGTGATTATTATTTGGCAGACCACCCGGATGGTGAGGTAATTTATGCCGCCGGACATCAGCACAACCTTCAGTACTGGAAAGAAGGCAATATACACTATTTGGTAAGTGGATCGGCTTCCAAACAAGACGCCCATTTGGATAAAGTGGCCAATAGATATCGCTCTGAACAGGTGCAACTGTTATATCCTACTAACGAAATCTTACCGGCAGCAGGCAAAATCAAATATCCGCTACAGGGATATATGAAGGTGGAATTCCACGAAACTGAATACAGAATAAAAATTTTTCAAAAAACCCCTGAAAATAAAGTTGAACAGGTATTTGAAAACACAATAGTCGATTAACTCCTCTTCTAAGTTGGGGGATTAGATAGTTCTAGATTTCAGCTTTGAGATCCCTATACTTATTCCGGGCTTCTTGGGCTCTTTTATATGCGACATCAGCCTGATCCCATACCTGCAAACAAATTTCGAGATGAGACAGAGCCTCATTTGGTTTGTCCTGATCTATTAGAATGGTAGCCATAAGATAGTGAGCGGTTGGATAGAATGGATGTAGTTCCAGCACATGACCCAATTGCTTGATCGCTTGATCAGTGCGACCGGCTTTCCATAAAGAATTGGCGATCCTTATCTCCAAAATCAGATTCGGAAAAAACAAATTGCTGGGTTTGAAGGCGTGAAACTGAGCTATGGCTTGATCATGCTGGTCTTTCATTGCTAGCAGCTCTCCTTCAAAATACAAGTCTATGTTAGCTGGTGACCCGAACTGCTTAACAAACTCCCTGATCATTCTCATAGAATTTTCTGCACCTTCAACATTATTTTCTTCTATATAGTAAGTCATATAGCCGAAGTAGACCAAATTCCCTAATGATTCATGCAACTTGGCCTCTTCCTTCTTGACGATCTCCATAGCCCGCTGGGGTTCGCCTATACGAAAATATGGCTCCAAATAAGTGATTTTTTGGATAGACACATTAACGGGAGCATCCACCTTTTCTAATAAAGTCAAATAACGGTCCCACCAGGTGAGACCTTCATTTATTTGACCTTTGGTAAACAGCAACTCCTTCAAAGCATTCACCACTTTCAAACTATCCTGGATAGATTTGCAACTGGCTAATAATGACTCGTAGTTCTGCCGGGCTCCCTTAAAATCCCCTCTACGTTCCATAATCCTAATGTGGTCCGTTCTGGTCTCAATATTATTGGGGTCCAGCAAAGTAGCTCGTTCATAGTTTTCCCCGGAAAGATCTAGTTCACCTTCATCCAAGTAAAAATCTCCTAAAAGCTTGAACGACCGGGTGTGGTCGGGATATTGTTGCGCATAACGTTGTAAATATTCCAAAGCTTCTTCTTTTCGGTTTTGGGCTTGGCAAATTTCCGCTAGATGCACATAGAAGTTCCCCCGGTTATCGTCAACTTCTATGGCTTTGAGATAGATCTTTTCCGCTTCCTCCAGCCTTCCGCTGAACTGATAAACGATTCCCAGTGTGCTGTAGGCGTCCACATCATCAGGATATAATTCCAACCACATTTGCAGTACTTTGATGCGTCTTTCCTGATCTTGTTCCAGATAATAGTACAAGGACTTAGCGGCAAACTGCTCCCTTTGGGGTAAGGCGTAGAGGAATTCCATAACCTTGTCCATGCTTTGACGTGACTGATCAACCTGGTTGTTGTAGAACTGGGCCACGGCCATGTTCAAATAAGCCATTGTGAACTGAGGATCTGACTGCACAGCCTTCCTAAAATTTTCAATGCCATTTTGGTAATTGTTTTGAGAGCGAATGGTTTCAAATCCTGCAATCATATGTTCGTATGCCGATAAGGAAGTAGTTAAGACACTGGAGACCGGTAGATCTTCTGCTGCGTTCAAACTTCCCAGCGGAATATCCAGATCCTCTTTGAGCCGCTCTGTTAACTGATCGACCAGAGGGAAAAGGTCCCGATCAGAAACTGATTGCTGCGCAACTATCTTTCCTTGCTTGGTGTCATATAGCTGATAGCTTATCTGAAAGTCCTCCCCTTCAAGATGATAATCTCCTGTCAAAAAATAGTCGTACCGAAAATCCCGAGCTATTTTACGCATAAGCGCAACCGGTAATTTGCCTAGGTCAGGAGGATTATTGCGTTTGATCTCCTCCAGCAACTCAAAGGGCCCGATGGCCTGTACGAATAAGTCTTGGGAAATATCGAAGTCAATAGCTGTGGGAATACCGGCACTTAACCAGTCCACAGAGGTATCACCTTGGCTATTGGCGAAATGAAAGATGATAAGTCGCTTCCGGTATTCCGACTTGGCTTGTACCAATTGTATTTGCTGGCCTTCTTCGTCTTGCACTGTGATGTTCTGGGTGGTAGCACCAAGTTCCTTACCTTGGAAAAGCAGGAAAAGTAAAGTGCCTGTAAATACCAGGTTCAGGGGTATAGTGACTTTCTCCGCTTTAACCCATTTGTCCCGTGCAGATCGACCGTGATAGTAGGCGATCACCGCCACGGAGGGTAACAGTGAAAGCAATAGGATCCACGCAAAATCATCCCATGCTGGAGACAGTAAATATTTCCTCCCAATTTCACTGACAATTAAGGTAATTAATGCTGAAATCAAGAGATAGAGAAAAATAACTTGTGGCAATCGCCGTTGCCAGAGTCCCTGCCAAAATCCGGATAACTCGTTCTTGTTAGTCGCTTCGGGAATTTCCGGCAGTCCCTCCCCCGCTAAAGCATATACCTTTATGGGCCGCGCTATATTTTTTAGTCTGCGGTCACCCACAAATTGAGACTGAATCTCCGGATGACTCTGAATATCCTCGTGTACCCGTCCGGAAATAAAGATACCTCCGGGAGGCGCCAAAGGTTCTAGCCGACTGGCAATATTCACCCCGTCCCCAAAGACATCGTGTTCTGTAAAAGTAACATCTCCTACATGCAGACCTATACGTGCTTTGAAGGATTCAGAGGCTAGGGCTTTCTGAAAATCCAGCGCACAATTCACCGCATTAAGGGCGCTGGAAAAACTGGATAGCGTCCCGTCGCCAATTTCTTTGATCCAGGTTCCCTGATGTTTGTTGAGCAGCGGCTTCAGCAGTTTCCGCACCGTCTGGATGTACCCCAGGGCCTGGGCCTCATCTTTGGCCATCATAGCGGAGTACCCCACGATATCCGTAAACATGATGGCTGCCAATTTGCGCTGTTGGGACATTTTTTTTAAGCTAATGAATCGTGAGCGAATTTACCAATAAATACCATGGCAATGAGCGGTAGAAATGGTTAGAGTTAATTTTTAGATGGTATTCAGAGGATCCTCGGTGCTTTCGAAATCCCTGGATGTGCTTGTATATTATCTTAAAACCATTAACTTATCCTGCATCAACCAGCACAAACCTAAACCCTAAAAACCATGAAAAAGCTTTTAGTTTCTGTGCTGTTGATCATCCCCATCTTGATCCAGGCGCAAGACAATTCCTACACCATGTTTGAAACCATCATATTAAGTCCTGATGGTAAGGATCCAGCTAAACTGCAAGCCCAAATGAAGGCACACAACGCTAAGTTCCACAATAGCGGGCCTCACACTGCAGCAGTATGGATTATATCTACCGGACCCAATGCGGGCAAGATGATATGGGCCATGGGCCCACTAAAGTACGCCGACCTGGATACACGACCGCAGGGAGATGACCACGATAATGACTGGGCCAAAGTGATGGCGCATATTACTGGAGTCGGCACTGTCGAATATTGGAAACGCGATGACAAATTGTCAAACGTAGTAGGTGATCCTACTCCCATGCTATATGTGCGGTATTGGGAAGTAAGCAACAAATATGACTTTTTAGTAGATGGATTGCTAAAACAAATCAGCGCCACTATTAAAGCCATGGACGGCGAGAACCCCTGGGCTGTTTGGGATAACGAAATGCGACAGGGCGACCTTGGACGACATCTTGCTACTGTTTCCAATATGAAAAACTGGGCAGAAATGGATGACGCCCCTCAATTTCAAGCTACTTTTAAAAAGGTGCACGGCGAAGATTCCTGGATCCCCTTTTTAAGATCCATGAATATTGCTTTTACCAATTCCTGGGATGAGGTATGGACCTTAGCCCCCGAAATGGGAGGAGCGGAATAATATATCAATCACCATTGACAGGTCTATGATTTATCAAGAGTCCCGGACACGCTTCGGGATCTTTTGAAAATTCAATAGCTATCCCTGTCATCGCGTTACGCGACACTAAACCAATAACATAATCCTATAACTATGAAACACATTAAAATTTTATTATCTGCTCTTGTGATACTATCTGCGGTAGGTATTTACCAACCCCTGCAAGCACAAGATGGAATTACCATCCATCAGTACCGACAGGTAGCACCAGCTGACATGCAAGAGTTCATTGAACGAGAAACTAAGTACTGGAGTAAAGTGGCTGAACATGCTGCTACCAAAGGAAACCTGACATTCTGGGCATTATTGGTAAAACAGGGAGGATTTGACGCGCCAAATTCACCGAACGTCCTATTTATCAATACCTATAAGGACATTGATAATATAGCGGGAACCTGGAATCCCTCAGAGGTATTTCCCGACGTACCGATTGAAAAGATGGAAACCATGTCCATGAGTAAACTGATGCACACGGTCTATTTGAAGTCAGCTAACTGGGTGGAAAAAGAAGGTGCGGTTCCCGAAAATGATTTTAACTATGTCTCCATGGTCTATCACGATACAGACACTCCTGGACAATTGATCGCCTTGGAAAATGAGCACTGGGCTCCCTTTATCAAAGCCTCCATGGATGCCGGTAAGACCCCACAAAAAGCTTGGGGCAACTCCGTTATTTTATCTCCTTCGGGCCCTGACATGAAAGCAACCACCATTTCCTATGATTTATACTCTTCATTAAAAGATGCCTTGGATCCCAACTGGGCAGATGATGCAGAATTTCCTCAGGAAGGGTTAGCTAAAATTAATGAAATGGAAAATGGGCGACGAATCAATTATGTGTATCGTATTGTGCACGTAGTGAATCCCAATCCTAGTAATTAAAATCATGTTTTCAAACTACCTAAACCATAACCAACCAACATGAAACCAATAGTAATTGTATTATTGATATTATTTGTGTTTGCTTGCCAACCGCCGGCAGACCAGCCTGCTGCAGAAGCACCGCCTATAGAAGCCGATGCTAATCTGGAAGCCTTCAAAACCAACTCCAAAGCAGTTCGACAATACCTTGATCACTTTATTAATAAGGACATGGATGCCATGATGGCCATGATGACCGAGGATTTCTTTATGTCACCTCCGGAGTGGGGCATGGATTCCTTAAATACAGAACAGTGGCAGGAAAGGGAGCAGTACTTTATGGACAACTACTCGGATATTACCTTTGAAGACGATCAGTATTACGCTGGACTAAATGATGAGGACCAAACTCCCAATGGAGATGTGCGGGTATATGGTAACTGGCACTTTACCTACAATGGCAATAATCAAAGAGGCGCCATGAAATTTTATGCAGTGTTCTTCTTTAATGAGCAAGGCAAGATTAATGGCGTTATGGAGTGGTTCAATACTGCGGACCTAGTGCCCAAGGAGGCAGATAGCTAATTACTAAAGACGAGAGACGAATTACCAATGAATCCATACCAGGTATCATTCGTCTCTTGTACTTCGACTTTGGTAATTTCTTTTAAACTGTTAAACAAGTCTTTGATCATGAAACGTCTGCTTAATTACCCTCTTATTGGTCTGCTCTTAATACTAAGCCTGCTCTCCAAGGCTCAGCACCCTCAACATCCCATGGACCCGTTAAATTGGCAGGAGCATTGGACCCTGCTGGAGGTGTTGGACGCTCAAGGAAAAATGGATGCTGATACCCGATTTTCCATGGTCAACCTCCAGGAACCGGACAAAGAAATGGTATGGAAATGGACTCCGGACCAACAGCCACCCCGTTCCGCCTATGCTTTAGTACGTCAAAAGGAAAAAGCCTACAAAGCAGTAGTGGACCTCAGGGCCCGTAAGATCACCAGCTGGAAAGAGTTGAAAGATGTGCAACCCAATTGGCTGGGGGAAGAATTCGGTTCGGTGATCCAGGCGGTTAAGGACCATCCCGATTTCCTGGCAGCGCTTAAAAAGCGGGGCATCGAAGATGCCAAGTTTATTGATTGCATTTGCATTCCTCCTGGTTATTACGGTACGGATGAAGATACTGGTCGCCGCATTGGACATGTACACTGCAACGACGCCCGGGGAGTACGCAATGTTTGGACCCGCGGAATAGAAGGGCTGACGGCGGTAGTTGACATGCATAAAAAGGAAGTACTGCGTGTGGTGGATGAGGGTGTGGTAGAGGTCCCGGAGGTCAGCGCAGATTACGACCAAGGGTCAATAGGCCCTCCCCGCAAAGTATCGGGGCCGCTTTACACCACCCAACCTATCGGGCCGGGTTTCAAAAGGCAAGGGCATGTCATTGAGTGGCAGAAGTGGCGCTTCCACGTACGGCCTGATCACCGGGTGGGACTGGTGATTTCAGCAGTGACCTATCAGGATGGAGAAGACCGCAGACCTATTCTTTATCAAGGTCACCTTTCTGAGATCTTCGTACCCTATATGGACCCTGCTTTTGCCTGGTATCACCGTAATTTTCTGGATGCAGGGGAATTCACTGCAGGCGGATTGACAAAGCCCCTTATGCCTGGAATTGATTGCCCAGATCATACCATGTATTTGGACGCCCTGGTCACTGGCGATAACGGTCGACCCATGACCATGCCTCGCATGATCGGTATTTTCGAGAGGGAAAGCGGGGATATGTCCTGGCGCCATCATACCGATGCCAAAAGCGGCTCCCCGGAAGGCCGGGTGAAGCGCGATCTGGTAGTACGGGCTGCGGCGGTATTAGGCAATTACGATTATATTTTTGACTGGGTATTCCAGCAGGATGGTTCCATTCGAGTGGGTGTTGGCGCCACCGGTATCGCTGAAACCAAGATGGTAAACCAGGACAATGCCCTGGCTTCCTTAAGCCCCGGCCGGGCTGCTCCTGAAAAAGCCGCCGATGCCTATGGCCGATTTGTAGATCCTAACATTGTAGCCGTCAACCACGATCACTACTTCAGTTACCGGCTGGATCTGGATATTGACGGAGCTGCAAATAACCTGCAACTGGACCGTCTGGTGAATAAAACCCTTCCGGCAGATCATCCGCGTCGTTCTGTATGGGTGGTAGATCCCAAAAAGGTGCAGAAGGAATCCGAGGCTAAGCTGACCATCAATTACAACCGGCCGACCTTGTGGCGTATGACCAGCACAACCCGTAGAAACCATGTGGGCTACCCCACTAGTTACCAGTTAATGCCAGGGATGAACGGGAATACTCTGATGAGCGAAGATGACTATCCGCGAATGCGAGCAGGCTTTATCAACCATCATCTTTGGGCTACACCTTATAATTCGGACGAGCGTTATGCCGCCGGAGAATACCCTACCCTCAGTTCACCCGGTCAGGGGCTGCCCGCCTGGACCCGTCTGGACCGGCGTCTGGACAACCAAGACGTAGTATTGTGGTACACTATTGGCATGCACCATTTGGTGCGGGCAGAAGATTGGCCGGTGATGCCGGTTTTGTGGCACGAATTTGAACTAAGGCCTTTTGATTTCTTTGATGAAAACCCTGCCATGGATTTGCCCAGAGATTGATTAGGAATTGCAAATTACGGAAAGAGAATTATTCCATTCCTAATTCGTCTTTCGTAATTAATACGATTATCCGTATAATGACCCCGAAAGATGTACCCGCCTCTTTATGACGAACCCTAACCTGTGGACCCGCCGCAAATTCAGTAAAGCTGCCTTGTCCGCGCAGGCGCTGCTGAGTATGGGTCTGTTGAACTTTACGGCTTGTACTCCCGGCAATGACCGGGAGCTCCCGCAAACTTCATTGAAAGAGATTCTTGTCAAGGCTCTGGATACCATCATTCCTTCCACTGAAACCATGCCTGCCGCTTCTGAACTGGGAGGTGTGGACTACATCTACAGCGTACTGGCAGACTATGAGGATCTAAAGACCCCTTTCCAGCAAATTCTCAGTGATCTGAATGCAGCAGCCCGGAAACTAGCGGGCAAGGAATTCTCTAAGCTGGATACCACAAAGTGTACTGAAATCATGAAAGCCTTCGAAACTGCTGAATCCCAGTCTTTCGGGGTGCTTAAAAACTTTGCATACGAAAGTTATTACACCAACCCTAAGGTTTGGGAACTGATCGGCTACGAGCCCTATCCAACTCTGTCCGCAGGTCCTAAAATGGATCCCTTCGATCCGGCGTTATTGCGACGAGTTCAAGATCTACCACCGTTTTACTTAGATACTGATGCCTCAGGAAACAGTTGATGTAATCGTGATCGGGTCCGGTGCTGCCGGCGCTGCCCTTACCTGGCGACTAACGGAAAAAGGAGTAAAAGTAGTGTGCCTGGAACAAGGAGGATGGGTGGACCCCTCCAGCTTTGCCTCCGCCAAACCAGACTATGAAACCCACCTGTTTAGGGGAAATTGGAACTTCGATCCCAATGTGAGACAACTTCCAGAAGATTATCCAGTGATCATGGGAGGTGACTTTCCTACCTCCACCAACATGTTCAACGCCGTAGGAGGCACCACCATACATTGGCAGGGACACTTTGCACGTTTTCGTCCCTCTGATTTCAGGGTAAATACCCTGGATGGAGTAGCCGATGATTGGCCCCTGACCTATAAAGAACTGGAGCCTTACTATGATCTGAACGACCGTATGACCGGTGTTTCCGGCCTGGCAGGCGATCCTGCCAATCCTTCAAGGTCACCCCGGCAAACTCCGCCCCTGCCTTTTGGCAAAATGGGTCGCACCTTAGTACAGGGATTTGAAAAACTGGGCTGGCACTGGTGGCCTTCCGACCAAGCCATCCTTTCGGAGGCCTATAACCACCGACCCCCTTGCATGCTGCATGGCAAATGTATGTTCGGCTGTCCCATAGGCGCCAAAGCCTCCACCGATCGTATCTACTGGCCCATTTCCTTGAAGCAAGGAGCAGAGATCCGCACATGGTCACGGGTAAAGGAGATTACTGTCACCTCCGATGGACGTGCGCGAGGGGTGCTATACTATGATAAGGAAGGCATTCTGCAGATCCTGCACGCTAAAGTAGTGGTGGTTTGTTGCAATGGCATAGGCACGCCCCGTCTGTTGCTGAATTCCAAATCCGCATTATTTCCTGACGGATTGGCCAATTCGAACGGAGTGGTGGGCCGCTACTATATGGTACATCCAGCGGTATTCGCTATGGGGGTGTTTGAAGAAGAACTGGACAGCCACTTAGGGCCTATGGGTACACCCCTTATGAGCCAGCAATTCTATGAAACTGATGCTAAAAACGACTATGTACGAGGCTTCAGCCTTTTAGGGGAACGCACTTTCGGACCTTTATCTCAAAGCCTGGGGCTACCCTGGGGACAAGAGCATCATGCCGCCTTCAAAAGCACCTTTCCCCATTTGGCAGGAATTACCGCCTACATCGACGATCTGCCCCACGATGATAATCGAGTGGAAATCAGCGATGAGAAAACTGACGATCATGGCATACCGGCTGCCAAAGTGACCTATGCCTTAACTGAAAATTCCCACAAGCTCAGGGAAGCTGCCCGCACCAAGGCCACGGAAGCCCTGGAAGCAGCCGGCGCCAAGACTGTCTTTCACCTGCCCATCAATAACGGTTCCCACTTGATGGGTACCGCGCGCATGGGTACAGACCCTCAGCGATCGGTAGTCAACGGTAGTAACCAGTCCCACGAAGTGGAGAACCTCTTTATCGTGGACGGTAGCTCCTTCACCACCGCTGCCAGCGTAAATCCTACCTCCACCATTATGGCCCTGGCCTTGAGGGCCGCGGATAAAGTGTGGGAGATGAAGAGGGAACTTTAATTACGAAAGACGAGTCAGGACCAATTTGGTAATTCGTCTTTCGTATTGTTCAATGACTTAATTGTTGCCCATGACGTTTTAAGATTTTGCCTTGCAGCTGGAACACATTGTCACCATTAGGCTCGTTGAAACGGCTGATCAGTTTAGTACCAGCCAAGTCACCGTATCCAATCGTTTCCAAAGTCCCAAAAAATAGGGGTTGCTCCACTTTACCGACAAATTTACCTTTAAAGTAAGCATCAACTGGCTTACCTCGTATGGCAGTGATATGGAAAGTTAAGGTGCCTCGGCCACTTCCCAAACCAGTTATTTCGTCAATACGTGCGTTAAATAACGCCACTGCATAACCTTCTAAATCCCCACTGATGGGACCTTCATTTACCTGATCTGTAACTACAATAATTCCGTCCACCACTTGTAAATCCCCTGGATCCGTTGTGGTTAGCGGAATGGTATAATCAACTGGTCCAACAACATGATAACCATGATGATCCGAAGTATGAAGTGCTTCGGAATCACTTGAGATTGCGGAAGGAGCCACCAGCTCCCCGGTTTCACAGCTCCAAGTGAATAAGGCTACAGCTAGTAACGAGTAAATTGGGTTTTTTAACCTCATAAGGATAACCTTGATTTTGGATTTGATTGAATAAGGAAGTTAGGAAGAAAGGCTTTGAGTTTCAATCGCTAGAAAGCAGTAGATGGAAGGCTGAAAAACATTAAGATGCTTCATATATTAGTAATTACTAATTAGCTAAACAGGGGCTCACAATTGCCTTGACCAAAAGCCAGACTATCATCAGTGATGATTTTGTGGATATTGCCTCTATCCGGCGCACCTCGCTTTGACCACGGGATTGTTTGAACTCCTTCTAGGAGTAGTTTGCTTAAGCCATTTGATTATTCTTGAACCTCCGAAACCCCGGAATGTAATCCGGGACACTCGGGTCCGGTGATTAAAATATTTATTGAAACCATACTCCAATTTTTAATTCCCTATTTTGATATTATCTTATGCCTCCCACACAACTCCGGTCTGGGTACTGGGGTCGGGAACTACGACTTAGATAGCACCAAAAGAAATCACTAAAACAATCATGAAGCGCATATTTACCCTCACACTCTTATTCACACTCACACTTACTCTAACCTTTGCTCAAACTTTAGACTCCCTCTTCAAACCCCTAAAATACCGCAACATCGGTCCTTTCCGGGGTGGGCGCTCGGTATCAGCCAGCGGGGTTATCGGTGATCCCTTTACTTATTATATGGGCACCACCGGAGGTGGTTTATGGAAAACCAACGACGCCGGGCAACGCTGGAAAAATATCTCCGATGGCTTTTTCAAGACAGGCTCTGTAGGGGCAGTGGCTGTCTCCGAAAGTGATCCCAGTATTGTATATGTGGGCATGGGTGAACATGCTCCCCGGGGGGTCATGACATCCTATGGAGATGGGGTGTATAAGTCTTATGACGGCGGAAAGACCTGGAAACATATTGGGCTTAAAGCTACCGAGCAGATCTCCCGCATTGTGATCCACCCAAAAAATCCGGATGTAGTGTACGTAGCGGCCCAAGGAGCGGTTAACGGTCCTACTCCTGATCGCGGCATTTACAAGTCCACCGATGGGGGCAACTCCTGGAGTAAGATCTTGTTTGTGAACAATTTAACGGGTTGCTCGGAGTTGTCCATGGATATGAACAATCCTAGGGTGCTTTATGCAGCTATGTGGGAACACCAACGGTTGCCCTGGAAAGTGATCAGCGGGGGTGCCGGCAGCGGGCTTTATAAATCTTCTGACGGCGGGGCAAGCTGGAACAAGATCCATGAAGGCCTGCCAAAGGAGATGGGCAAGATGGCCATTGCGGTGTGTCGCTCCAACAGTGATAAGGTGTATGCACTTATCGAAAGTGACTGGGAGAAAGAGGCCGGAGGCTTGTTTGTCTCCAACGACGGAGGCGACAGATGGAGTAAGGTAAGCAGCGACCATCGTCTCATCCAGCGGGCTTGGTACTATATCGAAGTCTTCCCGGACCCCAATGATGAAAACACCGTTTATGTGCTTAGTGCTCCGGCCTTGCGGTCTATTGATGGCGGCAGGAGTTGGGAACGCATTACCGGCACTCATGGAGATTATCACGACTTGTGGATCAATCCCCATAATTCCAAAAATATGGTGATCGCCAATGACGGAGGTGCTGCCATAAGCTTTAACAGCGGTGATACCTGGTCCACCCAAGGCATTATGCCCACCGCACAATTCTACCGGGTGAACGTCGACAATATGTTCCCTTACAATGTGTACGGAGGCCAACAAGACAACACGTCCGTCAAGATCGCCAGCATGGCCATGGGCCGCAGGGGCATCACCCAGGAGCATTGGCATTATTCTGCAGGGGGAGAAAGCGCTTTTCTGGCCTTCGATCCGGACGATCCACGTTATGTGTTGGGGGGTAGTTATCTAGGCTCTATATCAGTCTTAGACAATAAATCCGCTTCCAGTACCCGCATCATGGCCGCTCCCATACAATACCTGGGCCGGGACGCCAAAGACCAAAAATATCATTTCAACTGGAACGCCCCTATTATCTGGTCTCAGCATGAGCCCGGCACCTTTTATCACGCCGCTCAATTATTGCTGCGCACCCGAGATCGGGGTAAAAGCTGGGAGGAAGCCTCTCCTGACCTCACCCGGGCCAATCCTGCCACTCAAGGCAAACCAGGAGGACCTTATACCAATGAGGCCGTGGGAGCCGAAAACTACGGCACTATCAGCTATGTGGTTGAATCGCCTCATGAGAAAGGGACCATGTGGGTAGGTAGCGACGATGGTTTGGTGCATATCACCCGTGACGGCGGAGACAACTGGACCAACGTCACCCCTAAAGGATTGCAAGAGTGCCTGATCAATGCCATTGATATATCGCCTCACGATCCGGCTACTGCCTACATCGCCACTACCCGTTATAAGTTCAATGATGATACCCCAGCCCTGTATAAAACCACCAACTACGGCAAAACCTGGACCAACATCACCAATGGTATTCCTTACGGAGCCTACACCCGGGTGGTGCGGGAAGATGAGGAGCGCAAAGATCTGCTGTTTGCTGGCACTGAAACGGGCATCTACATCTCTTGGAACGGAGGGCGCAACTGGCAGTTATTCAACCTCAATCTGCCAGTCACACCAATTACAGATTTAATCATACGGCATAACAATCTGGTGGTGGCCACTGCCGGCCGCTCGTTCTGGATCCTGGATGATCTGGAAATGCTAAGGCAGTATCAACCCGGCACTCAACAGACTACCTTATACAAACCCAAGGATGCTCTGTTAGGCAGTTGGGGTAGTCCCCTGAGCAGCAGTTCCAACACCTCCGATGGCACCAATCCTTTTGTAGGAGTGAATCCCGCCCACGGACTAGTAGTCTACTACCAAATACCAGAGATACCAGCAGACTCACTAATCACCCTTGAAATCAAAGACAGCCAGGGTCAGCTGGTACGCCGTCTTAGTTCTAAAAAAAACCAGGGCTATGTACGCTATGATGGAGGTCCTCCGCCCAAGCCTACCTTATCACTGGAAAAGGGACTAAACCGATTCGTGTGGGATCTGCGCTATCCTACCATGGTGGGAGCACCTAAGGTGTATATCGAGGGCAATTTCCGGGGTCATAAAGCCATCCCCGGGGACTACACCATGACCCTCAAAACCGCAGAACAAGAGCTCATTACTGATTTTAAGATCCTGCCTAACCCCTTATACGAGGTTACCTCACAGACCTATACCGAATGGGACAATTTCATGAAAACCATGGAAGCTAATTTCAACGACATGCATGAGAAACTGAATGCCATGCTCAAAATGCGTGAGCGAGTGAGTGATGTGTTGAAGGACCTGGACGATGACGCGCAATTCGCCCAAGTTAAGGAACAAGGCAAAGCCCTTGTTGAGAAGATGAAGGCCTGGGATACGGATATGGTACAGCGCAAGTCCAAAGCCTATGACGATGTGGAAAATTTCCCTAACAAGTTCACTGCGGAGTATATTTACCTCATCAACCAGACCGACAGCGCTATTCCGCGGGTGAATGAATCCTCTAAAGAACGTTATGAGGAGTTGTCCCAGCAATGGGCTGCTTTAAAAGCCCGGGCTGAAGAGATCATGAATAAGGAAGTGCCAACGTTTAATGAAATGCTACATGAGGTGGGGATTGGGGTGGTTCGATAATTACAAAAGAGCCGTCTGCCACGGCTACGGCAGGTAAAGCGGCAAGGTAAGAAAAGACGAACTACAAATTGGTCATGAATTCGTCTTTTGTAATTCGTAATTATTACTACATCTCCCCCTCAAGCGGTTTGCTGGAATTCCAGATATCGGTATGCAGTTTCCAGGATCCGTCATCCTGCCTGGACCACACTTCCACGTACTTCCCGGTGTCTTGAAATTGGGTGGGAATCATTAACGGTGAAGGTAAGATCATAAGCACCTGTTACCACCGCCATGTCTCCCGAAACATCCACTTCACCGGGTAAAATACTACCGGATAAGGCCGGGCCTTCACCCATAAAAGAAGCTATGCCGTCCGAGCCTTTTATGGTTTCTGATCCTGGAGGCATCAAAGCAGAATTAGCATCTCCCAGGGATCTTAATTTATCAAGATCTCCGGCTATGATAGCGTCACCATATTGTTTAGAAGCGGCCATAGCATCCTCTTTGTCCTGCTCGGAAGTATCGGGCGCCGGTGCCTGACATGCGAAAAGTGCCAGCGTTAAAATAGTTGATAGTACTCTCATGATTTTGTGGTTTGATTACCTTAATAAGATAATACTTTAAAAGGTTTGTCAAAAGGCGACTAATCAATTTTCCCTCAATAATAATAAGGATTAGTCCAGGCATGGGTAATTCACAATTGAGCCAGATTGAGGGTAAAATTCGTCGTCTGTAATTTACTATCGTGCCACGATAACCCTTTGTGCCACCGTCTTCTCCAGTCCTTTCAACACTACCAAGTACTGACCGGTTTGCAGGGCTCCCGGGTTCCAGGTGATGCGGGTGAATCCAGGCGTAGGACTGCCGGAATAGATATGTTGTAAGCTTCGCCCCTGTAAATCGATTACATCAATTTCTAAAAGAGATCCATTGGTAACAAATTCTACTTGAGTTGGTCCTACAACAGGATTGGGGTAGACCTTTAACATTTGATCGTCGGTAAGGGTCTTAATGTTGCTTTCCCCAATGATAGGCACAGTCTCAAATGACTTCAGCATTATCTGCTGATTGGTGGCAGCATTCACACCCAGCCACTGCTCCAGCATGGAAGCATAGATCTGCCGGAAGTCATATTGCATTGGCAGATTATCAGCATAGGTATTAGTGTAATCAACTACTGGGTTGGCACCCATCACCCCTCCTATCACGTGTTTTCCAAATACAAATAAGGGAGCTGCAGAACCATGATCAGTACCATTACTGGCATTGGAAACAATGCGCCGGCCAAACTCTGAGAAGGTCATGCCCGCAACACGGTCCTCCACACCCAAATACTCCAAGTCATCCAGAAAAGTACCTACGGCTACATCCAGACTTCTCAGTAGATTAGCATGTTCGCCTTGAGTATGATCATCGGCCCACACCTGATTATCGTGAGTATCAAAACCACCCTGCCGTACCAGGTACAAAGGCGTACGCATTCCACCAGCTATCAAACGGGCTACGATCTTCAATTGTTGGGCCAGCCAGTTGCCTTCGGGATATTCTTTTTGTTGTGTGACCTTGGCAGCTGCTTGGGTCACTACCTCTCCATATGTTTCTGATTGTCTGGCTATTAATCGAAGATACTTCAATTTATCTCCCGCTAAAGTATCCGGCGTAGGCTCTTCCAGATTGTCCACCAGATCATAGAATGATTCAGGGTTATTGACCACCATTCCCATAGCCGCAGAGGGACCCTGAAAAAGCAGCGATGCCCCGTAGCCAATCTCTACAGCTAAAGGATCAGTAAAGTCTTCGTTGGGAAATGCTTCCGGATAACCGGGAAACTGGGAATTCAAATAGCGACCGGTCCAACCGCTGTTGACGAGTTGCTGGGAATCGGAAGCCGACATCCAGATGTCAGTGCTGCGAAAATGGGAGAAATTCTGCTCGGGGTAGCCTACATTTTGAATAATTCCGAGCTTTCCCTCGCTGTATAGGGATTGAAAGCGCGACAGGGAAGGATGCAAGGCCACCTCCGAATTACTCAAGGGCAACAATCGGGATTCCGGAAGGATCACATGGGGCCGCACCGTGTTAAGCTGGGATAGTCTATCTAAAGGTACCACCGTATTCAAGCCATCATTTCCTCCTTCTAAGTAGATGAGCACCAGCACCCGGTCATGATCGGTGGCATATTGCAGGAGAGAGGCCAGGCTGTTTTTGCCCCAGGAGAAGCCCATGGTACCCAGTAGCCCAGGTACGGCAGCAGCATGCGTAGCGTGTCGTAAAAATCTTCTTCTCTTCATCACAATAAATGGAACTCTCCTCTTTGGAAGACTCGCTGAAAGAAAGATTTCAGGCGATTTTCCACTACCAATTTATACTCTCCGTTGCCGGGGTTATTTTCATAATCGTACCAGGCATTGGACCAGTAATAATCTTCCCGTTGACCGGAAAGCAATATCGTCTTCAACTGATCCAGCTCATTAGTCGCCAGGGTCGTACCAAACAATAACTCGCTGAGATCGACCAATAATTGATTGGGATCTGCTGGTGCCGAAAAGCCTTCCACAAAAGCCAGCAGATCAGCAGGAACTTGCATGCCATGATATACCCAAAATCCCCAATAAACCAAGGAATCACTGGTGATAGCCCGGGATGAAATAGTATCTGTGGTAATCCAGGCTTTGTCGAAGCCTGGAGCCTGATAGTAAGCCGGCCATCCGGATACGCTAGGGGGGTCGGCAATTTCCAAACCTTTATTGGCCATATTCCATAACATGCTGCGATAGATGGCATCTTGTAAGGCAAAATCTGCAGGATCAGGTGATTGAACTTCCAGCGTACGCCAAAGTCCTAACAAATGATCCGCGGGATTTTTGATCAGAGCGCCGTAGTGACGCTCATCAAAGAAATGTTCGCTTTTTAACAAGGCCTCCAACACCGGAAGCACTTCGTAGTTGTTAGCCCTTAAAATATTGGCCAAGGGTATAATTACATTTTGCTCTGCATCTTCATCAACTTCACTGTAAACGAAAAACTGATACAACCTGCGACATATATAAAGTGCTGTCTCCTGGTTATCAAAGATCATGTCGAACAGCTCATCCAGTTCTTCTGCACCAGCGCTACCGGAGCGGCCGCTGATTACCCGGTTGCCATAGAATTCTGAGAACTGTTTGTCGCTGGTATCGTGGATGTCCGACCAGAATAAACTGGACACCGGTCCCTCTTGGTTGATCTGATTCCAGTTTATTATCCAACCAGTCAGCACTCGCGCCGCTGCTTGCACATCCCCTTCGGTAAAGGCCGCATTAGGCCCTTTGCCGATGCAGAACAGTTCCTGCAACTCACGTGCATAATTCTCATCGGGAGCTTCCTTGTTATTTTGGGTACCGTTGAGGTAGATCAACATGGCCGGATCCAAAGTAAGCTCCCGGATCAAGGTTTTGAAGTTGCCGAAGGCATTGCGACGCAACATCTCGAAATATTGATAACTGGCCTTGGAAATAAAGATGCCCCAGCTCTGAGTTGCCAGTAGGTTGTGCCAGAATAAGATCAGTTTTTCGTGAAGTGAAGCTTCCTGGTCTAGAATATTACCGATCAACCAGCTTTTCAGGGATACAATGCGCCTTCCCTCGTACTCATTGGCATAAGGAGCATTAATCCAGGATTCACCAAAGTCTGCATAAGGGTCTATTACTCCTTCTCCCGGGTTGTTGTAGTAATTAATTGGGGGATTGGGTGTGGCACTGGGTGTTAATAATAGATCTACGGCGGTAGTAGGAGTTAAATTCTTAAAATTGGCCAGCTCCGATCTTTTGATGCCAAATAAGGCCCTTCTTAACAAGTGAGTGACTTGGGGACCCTCCCATGCTCCGCTGTAAGGGGCTAGACCTGATTGTGTACGGGCCAGAGCTGATTTTGAAATCTTGGCGTCGGTGGCAGAGGATCCATTCAACGATACCGGTTGGACCTTGCGGAATCGATTGACCAGGTGCTGAAAATCAGCTGGCCGGGGGTCTTTGCCCTTGATATAGCCAATAGTACGGTCCATAGGTATTAACAAGTTAATCAAATTCGCCCTTATTTTCCATTTTGATTCCACTAATCAGGCCTGGAAGCAACGGTCCTATAGGTAATACAACTGTGAAATGAAAAAGGATACTCTGTCCGTCAAATTTTTTATAGGGGCGCGGACAACTTGCGGTGAATCATAGAAATCCAAAAAGTCTAGGGTGATTTAATGGTGTAAATCATTATTTGTACAATTGTGGGGGATCCCGCCAATCCCTCCCCGCACCCCTAACCCTCTGGTCAGCACGGTGTATTACAGCTTTCTGCAGAATTAAAGCTTTTTCTACCAATATATCCTTTGACAGTCTCATAAATTGGTCGGATTGAAATAATATTTGAGGGAACAAATAAATTAAAGCAGTCGGACATTACCAGATTCTATATGGAAGGCTTCAAAATTCATGGGGTTAATACATTTGCTTTTTACCTGCATCCTCAGTAAACTGGCTATGAAACACCCATCAAACCATGAAAACTTACCATATTGCTCTTATTGGCGGGTTTTTACTTCATTCTCTAGGCAGCTACGGCCAATCTTTAAATGAACGACTAGGGTATCCCAAGGATAGTAAGTTATTGATCGTTCATGCCGACGACATTGGGGTTTCACACTCCGAGAATCAAGCTACATTTGATGCTATGGCCGTGGGCATAGTGAATTCCGGCAGTATTATGGTCCCTTGCCCTTGGTTTAGCGAAGTGGTGCAGTGGGCAAAACAACACCCGCAGGCAGATTTAGGTTTGCATCTTACCCTGAACTCCGAATGGAAATATCTAAAATGGGGACCAGTTGCACCTATAGATAAAGTATCCGGGCTAGTCGATTCCCAAGGATATTTTTATGATAACGTAGAACAACTGGTTAATAACGCCAGTGTTGAGGAGGTTGAATTGGAATTGAGGGCTCAAATCGAAAAAGCTTTAGCAGCAGGATTAAAGCCTACTCATCTAGACACTCATATGGGTAGTATACTTAATAAGAAGTTTTTTCCGGTTTACTTAAAACTGGGCTGGGAATATAAGATCCCGGTTATGGCCAGCCAGACCATGCTAGATTTTCTTCCAGAGCTGAAACCATTAATGGATGACAAGACCATCTTGATAGATCATGTTGTCATAGCCAATCCAGAGGATTTCAAAGAGGGCATGGCTACATTCTATACCAAGCAATTAAGGTCCCTGCCCCAGGGAGTAACGGTATTGCTGATGCACCTGGGGTACGACAACGCTGAAATGCAGGCCATGACTGTCGACCATCCTGATTACGGGGCGCGGTGGCGTCAGGAGGACTTTAACTTCTTTACCAGTGACGCTTGCCGACAGATTTTAAAAAAACAAGGGATTAAGCTGGTAACCTGGGGAGAAATACAAGGATTAATTAAATAAGTGTCAAATTAATAATTAGCTCAGGATTTTCTGGCATGGGAAATAACCGGAGCATGGTGAATGAAATCCTCATTATCCAATGCATCAATCATAAATTGGGCTACATCCTTCCTGCTAACGGTAAACTTAGTTTTTTGCCTCATTGTTATAGCTTAGTTGCAATTTTTTAGAGCGATTGGAATTAGTAAGACCGCTGGTCCATACGATGGTCCAAGGTAAGTTGGACTTTATAAGCACCTTTTCTTGTCTTTCTTGATCCTGATAAGTCACCCCCACATTGCTGTGATCACCCACCTAAACCAAGTCGGCAAGTCCTTTTTGGTTTCCCCAGCACCCTAAGCGGAGCAAACGACTAACCGCTTCAAGCTAACCTGGATAGCAATCTCTACTACATAGTTCATTACATCTGATAAAAACGTGAGGGGGTATTCGCAGCTTAGCCCGAGGGAAAATCAGACCGTCGGGAAATGTTTAGAGCACTTACCAAAGCTTCACAACCATTAAGTGCTTGGATCAACGTAATTTTGTCCAAGGGTGAACCCTGAAACACGTTGATCTCCGCATGCTGCCTGAAAGATGCGGTCCCAGTTTTACCAATATCGTCTAATATCAAAACAGTCATATTTTGAAAATGGATCCCTTGGAATTTGAGTATTACCAAACCTTATTCCTACTAAAAGCCTAACGAAAATCCAAAATATTAAGATGACCGTTTATTGATCATTTCTCGCTCATCGCTTCCACTCCAGACCATGATTCAGGCACACCTTTTACCATAAACTCCGCGGATCTCTTAAGGTATAGTTGTGAAGTCTTATCATTTGGATATACTTTTAACGCTTCTTTAAAAGCCGAAGCAGCCTCGGTGAAATTCTTATTAAAGAAGTGATACAAGCCGGATTCAAAATCCTCTTTACTCCTTTGCTTTAGTTCAAGGATTTCTTCGGGGTCTCCATCATAGATCTCATAAATCTTCACCGCAATACGCTTTCCTTTCACTTGTACCTTACCCAATTCCCGGTAATTAAACTGTTCCGGGTTTTCAATTTTGGCCAGGGTATCCTCGCTTATAATTACTAAGGCCCCATAGTACTTGGTAAGCCCCTCCATGCGAGCGGCGGTGTTAACAGTATCGGATACTACTCCGGGATCCATGCGCTCCTCGTCGCCAATTATGCCCATCATCAAAGGTCCATTATGTAAGCCAATCCCCACATCGATAGGAATACGTCCCTTGGCCAAACGCTGGGAATTGTATTCCCTGATGGCTTTCTGAATAGCAATGGAAGCCTTTACACTATCAGTTGCTGATTTTAAGAATAAAGCCATAATACCATCCCCCAGGTATTGATTGACAAATCCGCCGTGCCCTTTTATCAACGGCCCTACCCTTCTTAGAAAAGCATTTAAGAAGTTGAAATTTTGCCGGGGAGTCATGCTTTCAGACAGGGTAGAATAGGAGCGAATGTCGCAGAAGAATACAGTGATTTCCTGTTGGATCTGATCACCAAGTTTTACATCCAAAATACTTTCTCGTCCCAGGCTTTTCAAGAATTCAACGGGAATGAAGCGGCTGTAAGCAGTATTAATTTTAAGTAGTTCCAAATGAGTTTTTACTCTGGATAAAAACTCATCCCTAGAAAACGGTTTGACAATGTAGTCATTGGCTCCGCACGAAAATCCCGAAACCAGATCGGTTACTTGATTTTTAGCGGTAATCAGTATCACGGGAAGCTCAGCAGGAGAAAATTTTTCCCTGATTTTTTGACACACTTCGAATCCGGACATTTTAGGCATCATAATATCCAATAGTACCAGGTCGAATTTGCCCATTGTTTCCAATATTAGCAATGCCTCTTCTCCATTGAAAGCCGTGGTCACATTATAATTGCTCTTATTAAGGTGTTTGACCAAAACCCGTTGGTTTATGGGGTCGTCGTCTACCACCAATATATTAGTATCCACATCCACATTACCAGGTTCCAGGTCTCCAAACTCCAGCTCAGGTTGGTTTGAATGGTAGAATCTAACCTTGGATATTTGGGATGCCTCAGAGGCCGATTCCTCTTTTTCACTGGATATTGGTATGGTAAAGGTAAATATTGATCCTTCACCGACTTTTGATTCCACTTCTATGGTACCACTATGCAACTCAATCAAGGCTTTACTGATGGACAATCCAAGACCGGTGCCTACAAACTCACGGGTTACGGAGGTATCTACCTGCTCAAAAGCCTGGAAAATGAGGTCTCTCTTATTTTCAGGGATACCAATACCGGTATCGGAAACGGAAATAGCCATCATATCATCCATTGCTTTAGCACTGACGGTAATCATACCAGCTTCAGTAAACTTTATAGCATTGCTGATTAGGTTGTTCAGAATCTGCATGAGCCGGTTTTCATCCGCATAAACCAACGGAGTATCTACAGGTATTCTATTGGCAAATACCAGATCTTTGCCCTCAATCAATGGAGCACTCATGCGCATGATCACATTTACCATGGAATGCAAATCTAAAGTGGTAAAACGTAGGGTTAAATCACGAGTCTTCAGTTTTGAAAAGTCCAGAATACTATTCACCATGCTGGAAAGGCGTTTCCCGGAAGCAATAAGGAGAGAGAGGTCCTCCTTCATTTGTTCTGTGGGTTCTCCATCATCACCGTCAAACAGAGATTCCGCAATGCCAATAATACCGTTTAGCGGTGTTCGTAACTCATGGGATGTATTGGCCAGAAAATCGTCCTTTAATTTGTCCGCGTGTTGAAGTCGTTCATTTAGCAATCGTTCTAGTTCAAGCTCTTTTTGCTTATTCCTTAGTTTTTTCTGATGATTTTTTAAGTACATAAAAATGACGCCTACACCCAATAAAGCGTAGAGAATATAGGCCAGTGGGCTTTCCCAGGGTGGTGGCTGGATATTGAGGGCAATGGAGGTTCCATCCTCATTCCATTCACCGTCGTTATTGGAGGCAATTACCCGGAATGTATAATCACCGGGATCAAGATTAGTATAGGTAGCAAATCTCTTATCCGCATTGGTGACAATCCAATCATCATTGAATCCCTCCATTTTATATTTATACTGGTTCTTTTCCGATTGCATGTAGTTTAAAGCAGCGAACTCAAAGGAGAAAAAACTTGCGGTGTAGGGTAGGTCAATCTTATCTGTACGCGAAATATGTTGGGTTAGCAGTGGTTGCTTCCGCGTACTGTCATTTACTTTAACAGACCTGTTAAAGACCTGAAAATCCGTGATCACCACCGGAGGTTTGTATTTATTTTCCAAGAAGCTTTGAGGAGAGAACCGCTTCAATCCCTCCGGCCCCGCCACCAGCATTTCCCCGCTTGCTGTTTTATAGAATGTGCCAAACTTTATATCCTTAGATTTAGCATTATCGAAGTAACTGAAAACCCTGGAGGCAGTGGGATGGTATTTGATTACTCCTTGATCGGTATTAAGCCATAAGTTGCCCAGATCATCTTCGAGGATGTTTTTAACCAAAACCATGGGTAAGCCTGCAGACCCGGATAGTGATACCAGCACCCCCCGTTCCCTATCCAATTTAGCCAGTCCTTTGGAAGTACCCGCATACAACGTCCCCGAAGTGTCCTCATGAAGTGCGAATATTGCCAATAGTAAGGGACCTACTTGTGGATTCGATTCGCGTGAATATAATCTAAAAACTCCGGTAGCCGGATCAAAACTATTTAATCCCTTTCTGGTACCTACCCACATAACTCCGGAACCATCCACATGGATATTCATCACCACGTCGTTGCTCAGTGATTGAGAATTCCGGGGGTCATGGCGATAACTTACAAAGGTTTCCCGGGCTAAATCCATTTTATTCAGGCCCTCCCTAGTACCAAGCCATAATACTCCCCGAGGATATTCAAAAATGCAACGTATTGAGTTGCTGCTGATACTATTAGGATTACCGGGCTCATTCTGATAGGTTTTTACCACCCCTGTAGTAGGATCAAATCGGTTTAACCCACCCCCTTTCGTTCCCAACCACATAATCCCAGATTGTGAACGGTATATTGCAGACACACCACTATGACTAAGGCTCTGAGGATCACCCGGTTGGTGATAATATGTCCTGAAAAAAGGGTTGGTGGGATCCTCTTGGACAGGGTCAAGCAGATTAAGTCCATTTTCGGTACCTATCCATATAACTTGATCGGGTCCTTCGTAAAGAGATAATATCGTATTGTTGCTTAGACTACCAGGGCGCTCCGGTTGATGAGAGTAGGTGATAAGATCACTCCCGCTTCTGGTCATCTTCTGTAATCCGCGATCAGTACCAATCCAAAAAAGTCCTGATCTATCTTGAAACACCCTCCAGATACTATTACTGGCCACACTTTCCGGGTCCAGAGGATCATGGGAATACCGTATGAACCGTTCAGTTGACGGGAACAGCTGAATTAAACCTTCTCCAGAGGTGCCAATCCACAAGGAACCATCTTTATCTTCAAATATTGACGAAACTGACCCATCTCTTGGATGAAATTTGGTACTCTTTTGGGTGGCAGGATCCAGCATGTTTACCCCTTCCCTGGTACCGATCCAAACCCTTTGAGCCTGATCAACATGTACTGCCCTTATTAAATCACCACTGACAGAGTTTGCGTTTGTTAGGGAGTGATTGTAGTATTTATAGTCAACTGTTGAATCTGCCTCAAAAGTTATTTTGGCGAGCCCTTTCCCGGTACCCAACCACAAATTACCCGCCTGGTCTTCATCTATGTCCCTGATTAATACTTTGTCTGGGCTGATCTCTGAGAAAGTAACTTTTCGGGTCTCAGTATTTAATTTAATGAGACCCTGGTGTGTTCCCAGCCAAATAGAACCCGTTTGGTCCTGATGTATGACCCAGATAGATCCGGGGCCGGAGGCCATTCCGGGCACCGATGTAGGGAATTGCTCAAAAGTTTCTAAAGATTTATCGAACAAAAACAGTCCACCGGTATTGGTCCCTACCCAGATATTACCGGATCTATCTTCATAAATGGTTCGGATGAACTCGTCCTTTAAACCATTGGGGTTATCGGGATCATGGACAAAACTGGTAAACTTATAACCGTTATACCGATGCAAGCCTTCGTTGGTACCAATCCATATAAATCCTTGTTGATCTTGGAGAATGCTGGTAACAGCCAATTGGAATTGCCCGTGTTGAATGGGGATATGTTCAAAGCTAATTCCGGTATTTTGCCCAAATAACCCTGAAAAAGAACCTAGTAACGCCAGGTTAAGGCAAAATGATGCGAAACACCTCTGAATTGAAGGCTTCATTGGTCATGTGGTTGCAAACTAACTGAGTACGGTCCCATTGCCCAACAATGTCGTTTTGTTGATTTCTGGAGTAGAACAATTTAATCATTTTTTTGATTTAATTGGGTTTATGTGGAACTGTTGTTAGTATATATCTCCTTTTTATTAAACAGTTTTAACTGGCTATTGCTGGTTATTTTTTCTACATTAATAAGGCTTTTTGGTGAAGTTGCGTAGTGAAGACTCATACCCAGTCTATGGAAATGATTTTACCAAAACTGATTCGATGGCCCGCCCTTTGTTTATGTATAATTACATTTCAAATAGTAAATACCCATGCACAGGGTATCACTTCCTCAAATATAACCGGAACGGTATACGATAATGAAAACTTCCCGTTGCCGGGGGCCCATGTAGTATTGGTGCATACCCCCACCGGTGCCAATTACGGGGGGATATCCCGGGAAGAAGGCCGTTTTAATTTTCCCAATATCAAGGTAGGAGGACCCTACACTCTCACAATTTCATTCCTGGGATTCAAAGATCATTTGATCGATAATATCTATTTAAGATTGGGGCAGGAATACGTCGCTGACGTTTCTTTAACTCCCATTGATTTTGAAATGGAGGCAGTCCAAATAGTAGCTACCAAGGAGGCGGTATTCAGTGAGGATCGCACCGGAGCCGCTACCAATGTGGACTCTGACGCTCTGGAAAAACTCCCTACCATCAGAAGAAGCCTTCAGGATTTTATCCGGCTCAACCCACAAGCTTCCTCGCTGGGGCAGGGCATTTCTTTTGTAGGTATGAACAATCGCTACAATAATTTTTCAATTGACGGCACGGTTAACAATGATGTATTTGGTTTAAATGATTCCGGTACTAATGGTGGTGAAACAGGCACTCAGCCCATAAGTTTAGATGCTGTAAAGGAAGTACAAGTTGAAGTAGCGCCTTTTGATGTCCGATACGGAGGATTTATTGGTGGTAGCATTAATGTGATTACCCGCCAAGGCAGCAATGACATTACAGGTTCAGCTTATTACTTGGTCAATAATGAAGTTTTTTCCGGAAAAGTACCTGCAGATGTCTCGAGTGAAACCCGACTGCCTGAGTACTTTGAAAAAACCATAGGCCTACGTATAGGGGCGCCTATCCGCAAGGACAAACTTTTTTTATTTGTTAGCCTTGAACATACCAAACGGGAAGATCCCACCTTGTTTAATGTAGGCGATACCTCTCCCCTCACTTTGGATGAAGCCATGCGCGTGGAAAATAAACTGGTAGAACTATCGACTAATGATCAGGGTGGTTTCGATCCTTTTATCACCAACAAAAAGTTTTACAAAGTATTTGCCCGGGCTGACTGGAACATTAATGATCAGCATAAACTTACCTTAAGACACAACTACGTATATGCCAAACAAGTTGCCCTGGCCAGGTCACAGCGGCTCATGAAATTCAACAATACCGCCAAAATTTTCCCTAGTACCACCAATAGCACCGTATTGGAAATTCAAAGCAGGATTACTAACAATAAGGCCAATGAATTGAGGATCGGGTTTACCAAGGTGCGGGAGGAGCAGAACTTTCCAGGCGAACCCTTTCCCTACATTTTTATCAGGAATATGCCCACCTCTGTAGTTGCCGGCACCGACAGGCTTTTTACCGCAGATGAACTGGATCAGGACATTATAACCTTGACTGATCATTTCACTATTTTCAAAGGGGATCACATAATTACCATCGGTACCCATAATGAATTCTACAGTATTAAGCATTTAGAAATCATTGATAACTTTGGCTCCTATTTCTACAACGGTATTGAGAGTTTTGAGGCCATCGGCACCCCGGATGAACGTCGCCCGATTCAATATCAGTACTCCTATTCAAAAATTGAAGATCAACCCCGCTGGGCCCCCAGTTTTAACGCCTTGCAGATGGCCTTTTACGTTCAAGACGAGATTTATGTCAACGATCGTTTGAAATTTATCGGTGGACTGCGGGCCGAGATTCCAGTAATTCTAGATGATCCCGGTACCAATGATGAATTCAATGAAGAATTCAAGGAATTTAATGTAGCAACGGACAAGTTACCGGATGCACGGATCATGTTATCACCTCGGTTAGGATTTAATTTGAGTGCCTCCAAAGACAGATCCTCACAAATTAGGGGAGGAATGGGCATGTTTATCAGCAGGGTTCCTTTCGTATGGTTTTCCAACCAATTCTCTCATACCGGAAATGAGTTGGCTACAATCTTTTTACGGGGTCCTCAAGTTCCAGCAAGTCTGAGATTTGGCAATGACCCTTTCAACCCGCCAGGACCTGATGAGGGTCTGCCTGAAACCTCAGAGATCAATGTAACTGATCCCGATTTTAAGTATCCTAAGGTCCTAAGATTCAATTTGGGATATGACCGCAAACTACCCTGGTGGGGGTTGGTAGGTAGTACAGAATTTATTTATTCTAAGAATATCAATGCTGTTAACTATAAGGATTTGAATCTATCCCCAAGCCAGCAGAATATACTGGGAGCAGACAACCGTCCCTTCTTCTCTTCAGAACCAATTAGCGATGCTTACACTCGTGTGTTGATGATGACCAATACCGATAGGGGGCATAGCTTCAATTTTTCCTTACAAGTACAAAAACCCATAGAAAATGGGATTACCGGTTCCCTGGCCTACAGTTTTGGCCACTCTCGGGATGTCAACAGTACAGTGACAAATAGTTCCGTGGCCAACTGGAGTTCGGTGGAACAAGTATTCGGCCCTAATGACCTATTATTAACCACCTCCAAATACGACACGAGATCGCGTATTTCGGGATTTTTCCAAATAACCCGGAAACTATACAAATCCAATCCAACCACTGTGGGATTATTCTATAATGGCCAATCAGGTTTTGGTGTGTCATATATTTATGACAGTGATGTAAATAATGATCAGGCCACAAATGACCTCATTTATATTCCCAGAAATGCCTCAGAGATTAAATTGGTAGACAATAATAGCTATAGCGCAGCAGAACAATGGGAGGCATTGGATAAATTTATAACAAATGATGAGTACTTAAATAGTCAACGAGGGAGTTACGCCCAAAGGAATGGAAAACGACTGCCTTTCGAGCATCAATTCGATCTGAAGATCGTGCAGGAGTTCATAATTAACATAAATAACCAACCCAATCGATTTCAGATCTCATTCGACATTTTCAACTTGGCTAATCTACTAAACAAAGACTGGGGTAAACGCTACGTGGTCAGTAACCAAAGAGTTGAGCTATTAGAATTAGATGGCAATACCGCCAGTACCGACCCTAGGTTCACCTTTGATGTTAGTAGCTTCCAATCTCAAGACGATTTGTGGACGTTCAATTCAGAACGAGGCCGATGGCGAGGACAATTGGCGCTGCGATACATATTCGACTAATAATCACCCCACATGTCTTAAATTGTCCTAGGTAAAGTTAGAATTACCAGTAGAGTCTGCCTCAACCTGCCTGAATATGGAATACTGTAATTCCTGTCGGTCTATCTGCCTTACGGCTAGTAAGAAGGATCTTTAGTAATTAATTTTATGATCCCAAAAGCTGCGTCAAACTCCTCACCACCTGTCCCGACCCCTCATTAAGGTACCCTACTTGAGCTACTAGGGAAACAAGGAACAAGCTAAGGACGCACCCATAACAATGAGAGAGATTGCTCATTAGCTTAGGGACTAAATGATCTCAGTTTATTCGCCAGTCCCTGGTTAGCTCATCTAAATTCGCAGCGGGTTAATCTTAAGAATAACAATAATACTAAGCTAGGGGGATTCCCCCCTATCCCTCCCCTTGGTGCAGATCCCGGACGGGATCTACTGGAAATCATGCAGATCTGAACATTATTTTCTAACAAGTTAATAGCTGAGAATATCAGAATTAGAAACACGCCCTAATAAATTTGATGTTTACGCCAACACTTCCTATTGAACAATACTAATACCGAACTTCCTTTCACGGTAGCATCATATCTTTCGAATTTTCTTTTTCAAGAATAGCACTATTTTAAAAGTGGTCCATATAGGGCTAGGCTAAATAATTCAGCTAGATTTTCGTTATTTTTAAGGTTTAACATTTTTTACCCTCAAATGAATTCTAAAATCTGCTTCCCATTCACATTTTTGATTGCTTTGGCTTTAGTAACGCTTACGGCTTGTAACGACAATGAACCCGGTACCGCACGCCTGGTGATAAGTATGACGGATGCACCCGGCGATTACCAGGAAGTAAACGTGGATATCCAAAGTATCGAAGTAAACGTTTCCGAAAACGGTGACGAATCCGGCTGGATCACCTTAGATAACATTAATGCCGGTGTCTACAACCTACTAGACCTTACCAATGGTATTGACACGGTTTTGGCTGATGAAGAGCTACCAGCGGGCTTTATTTCACAAATTCGACTAATCCTTGGAGAGGATAACACCTTGAAGGTTGATGATCAGATAGAAGATCTCAAAACACCCAGCGCGCAGCAGTCCGGATTAAAGTTACAAATAAAGAGCGCGTTGATCGCTGGTATCACCTATGAAGTACTACTGGATTTCGATGCAGCCCGCTCCGTGGTAAAAGCTGGAAACAGTGGTAATCATAATCTGAAGCCCGTAATACGTACTATCGTGGAGGCACAGGACGGAGCAATTAGCGGTATTGTTTTACCTCTGGAGGCTACTCCTGCATTATTTGCCATTCAAGGAAGTGATACTCTTGCCTCAGCTTTTACTGATGTAAATGGGGCCTTTCTTCTTAGAGGCCTGGCAGCAGGAAGTTACAGGGTAAGCATATCCCCATCTACAGGTTATCTTGGACAGTCTCTGGAGAGTGTAAATGTAAATTTAGGCCAAATCACAGATGTGGGAACGGTAGAGTTGTTACAGTAATCCTCTCAGTTCAATACACAAGCAACCGCCAAACGAGTTGCCTAAATGACTAAGTTGTTCTATCATTGCCTACTAAATACGCTTCCTACTACCATTCCCAAAAAGCTGGCACATGTTCCGTATACGGTGGGGTCGATTCTAGTTTGAAACCGTTCTGCCAGGTACCAGGTTACAGCGCCAACGATAATGGCCACCCAGGCTCCCCCTACCGAAGCTTTTTTCCAATAGAGGCCAAAGGTAAGTGGAGCCAGCAAGCACACCATTAACAATACTACAGAATCAATGACCAGGGCATGAATGTCGGCCTGGTTAAAGGCGATATAGCACGAGATCGCCGCTACCAAAACCACACTTAAGCGGGTCCAAAGCAAAAGGCGTTTGCCTGTCATACCAGGGATAAATGGTTTCAAAATGTTCTCGCCAATAATGGTAGCTGGAGAAAGCATGGCCCCGCTGGATGTGCTGAGAATAGCAGAGATAAGTGCACCGAAAAACAGCATCTGTATGGGCAGACTTGCATGGCGGCTGACCATGGCTGGAATGAGGTTCTGGCCATGATCTGAACCCATAAGTTCAGGGTTCAGTTTAGCTGCCGCCAACCCGATTATCAAGGGAACGGTACAGATGGAGAATAGCAATATAGCGCTTAGAAATACTCCTTGTTGCCCAACCTTGGCCGATTTAGCGGAAAAAACCCTCTGGTAAATCTCCTGGGCGGGGATAGCACCCAGGCCTAAAGCTATCCAAAGAGCCAGGTAGTCGGTCCACTGGTAAAAGTCACCTTTAGGGAAGAACCGGAAGAAATCCGTTGACTGTTCCGCCATTAAGGGCATCACACCTCCGGTCTTGTCCAAAACACTGACCAATACAATTACCAGTCCTACCACAATTAAGATGCTTTGCAGTAAATCGGTAAAAGTTACCGCCCACATACCCCCTATGTAGGTGTAGATCACCACCACACTCGCTCCTATTAATATTCCCTGAGTTATAGTGGTACCCATTGCTTCTTGAAATAAATAGGCCAGGGCCACGAATTGTGCAGCTATCCAGAAAAAATACATATAGATCTGGATCAAAGAGGTGCATAGTTCAATGGATTTATTGTAGCGTATTCCAAAGAAATCGCTGAGTGTTACCAGATTCATGCTATAAAGCTTCCTGGCATAAAAAGTACCCACCAGAATTAAACATAGTAAAGTACCGAATTGGTCGGTTATAATACCCATAATGCCCCGTTCCACGAATCGACCGGGAACCCCCATGATGTACTCCGGCCCGAACCAAGTGGCAAAAATGGTCACCCCTACCAAAGCGGCAGACAGGTTTCTACCCGCCAATGTAAAGTCCGTTACGGATTTAATGCGTCGGGAAGCCCAGAATCCGATCACTAGTGTAATGGCAATGTAAACGGGGATAGAGGTTGCCAGCATCCTTGCTTGAAAATGAAATGGAATATGAGTTACGAATTTTGGCAATATTTCAATTGTATCAAAACTTTCATCAACCTGGATTCATTTTTCAACACAAAAGTATCTTCCCCTTTTTCATAGCCTGGAATTAGATTATTTTGTATTCGACAACAAGCATATGAATTCGACAGAAACTCTAATAGTTGGTGCCAGTGCCGCGGGGCTGGCCTGTGCAGCGCAACTGCAACGGAGAAACCTTAAATACATCTTAATTGAGCAACATGACCAGGTGGCTCATGCCTGGAGAAATCACTACCACCGTCTGCGCCTACATACCAATAAAAGCTCGTCTCATCTTCCCTTTCTGAAATTCCCCAAGGCAACACCCAAATATCCTTCACGACAACAGGTGATCGATTATCTGGAGCATTATTGCCAGACCTTGAAAATTAAGCCACTTTACCATACAAAAGCCTCTCACATTCATAAAAACTCCCAAGGATGGCAAACAGAAACCAACAAGGGTATTTTTCTTTCGAAAAATCTTATCGTCTGTACAGGTAATACCCATTCACCCACTAAGATTACTAAGCCGGGGATGGAGACTTTTCCGGGAAAGATCATGCATAGTGCTTCATACCGCCACGGGCAAGAGTTCAAAGGGCAAAATGTATTGGTGATAGGATTTGGCAATTCCGGCGGCGAGATAGCCATATGTTTGCACGAACACGGTGCTCATCCGGCACTGTCAGTTCGCGGAGCTGTTAACGTTATTCCCAGGGATATTTTGGGTATCCCGGTATTACAGATTGGTATCTTGCAATCAAAATTGTCACCCCAATTAGCCGATAAACTCAATCGGCCACTGATCAATTTCCTGGTCGGTGATATCAGCAAATACGGCCTAAGGAAATTGCCCTATGGTCCTGCTGAACAAATTGTGAAACATCACTCCATTCCTTTGCTGGATATTGGTACCATGAAGCTGATTCGCCAGGGTCATATTCCTGTTTTTGGTGACATTTTAAAGGTCAAGGGAAGAGTGATAACATTTGAAAATGACCGCGCTAAAGAATTCGATGCTATTGTTATGGCTACAGGTTACAGTACAGGTCTTGAACAGCTGCTGAACTTGGACACCGACCGACGTCAGGATATCAAATTGCCTATAGCCAAGCGGCGATCTTTCGGCAGGGATCAACTCTATTTTTGTGGTTTCCATGTGGCTCCTACAGGTATGCTTCGGGAGATAAACATAGAGTCCGAGCTGATCGCCAAAGCAATCAACATGCCTTAACCTCATTTAACAGAGCCATCCCTCAAGATCATGGCAGATTATGGGTCATAAGTTCAACCAGTAGGATAGCTTTAAGACCACTGCCCGGTTTTTTACTCTCAGATTCTCCGTAAAATAATTGTCTGAGTATATAATAAATAGGTCCGAAACCGGCTTAAATCGCCATTGGAAACGTGCGTTTAAGTTCACATTATCGATCTGTTCATTATACTGTATAAATGTGGTAAGAAAGAGCTTGTCTGTAAAGGTGAAATCTATCTTAGGGCTGATCAACCAAAAGTCCGCATCGTTGAAGGGATCCGGCAGGTCAATGCGATCATAAGTAACATTCAGAGAGATACTGCCAAAAGGCTGGTAACGGTAAATAACGGAACCGGTGAAATTCGTACGATCACCATTATAGTATCCACCAGTGGAGGCTTCCAGCCCATAGCTAAATACTTTACGACGATCCGATTCAAATGCTAGGGCCATGGTTTGCCAGTTATAATCGGTACCGGTGGCCAAAGAATCACCACCACTATTGGTGGGATCGAATGGAGCTAGCAACTTTATATAGTTATCGCTGCCACCCACCGTTAAGGTAGCGGTGTTGGACCATTGTACTTCATAGGAAAGCATAACTTCCCGGTCTGTGAGGTTGAAGTCGGTATCCCAGAACATTTCAGCATCAAAATTAGGTCCATGGTTTATTAGCTTGTCTGTTTTAGGATAGAACTTATATTCTAATGTTGGCTGAAAACGGATATATCCCTGGCGAGGTACGAAGCCCACTTCCGCTTGGTAATTCTTTCCCACTACTTCGTGGTTCCACTCCGCCAGCACATACTGGGTGCGATAACGCAAATTTGCCCCATGTGCGTAGCTACTCCCCTCATTCTCAGGGGAAAATGAGTGATGATACATTGCTTTACCTGTCCATATATTGTTGTCGCTGGCCAAATTAAATTCCATCCCGGCCACTCGGTTATATTTGGTACGCATGAATCCATTTTCGGATTGATAGTCACTAAAATCCAGGGCATCGCGGTTAACAAAGATCCCCGCAATATTTGATCTGGAAAACACTTTTCTTTGAATAGCCAGCACAGAATAGTTTTGGGCAGGCAAGTTGATACTATCTTCTTTGTTGGTAGTTATGTTCATCAAACCCAACCGCCAGTCCTGATTGACCTTGCCGCTGAGGCGTGCACCAGCGATAATGGGGCTTTGCAGCCCGATGCGCCGGGAGAAAAAGGGGCGCAAGCGCTCAAATCCAAAATTGGCAAACAGGTCACTGTTCTCCAGAAAAAACTGTCGCTGCTCGGGGAAAAACAGTTCAAAGCGATCCAGATTGGTGACCTGCTGGTCTACCTCAACTTGTGAAAAATCCGGATTTATGGTCAGGTCCAGATTTAGAGAACTGGTGACGGCTACTTTAATATCCCCACCGATCTCTGAGGAAAAATCGTGATCCCCTCCTCCTTGGTGATCCTTGGAGACCCCAGCCGACACGTAAGGGATCAAAGAGATATTAGTGCCTGGTGCCGGTGGTGGATGGTCCCACTGCAAGCGCCCGGTGAATGCCAAGGTAGAGGTGGCAAATTGACGGGGCACCGGTGTCCAGCTGGATTTTTCATTCCTTTTTAGGTCTAGGCGACCGAAGTTTACCCCCCAATAATCCACACCCTCTTTGTACCGGATAGATTTAAAAGGCACGCCCATCTCAAATACCCAACGGTCTTGATGCCGTACCACCATTGATTCCCATTTGTTATCCCACTCCAGGTCAGCGCCCCTACTGCCTCCATCGGCCAGCAAGCCATCCCATTGTGCACCTGCTGCCGAGGATCCGAAACTAAAGCCGGTGGTTCCGTCGTTGAAAGGATCTATGAAAACCAAAAAATTGTCATTCCCTCTAAATGAAAAATCTCTGCGGAGGGATTCAATAATATTATCACCGGGTAAATCATCGTAACAAACCGCGGCCAGGTAAAGCTGGTCATCGTCGTATGTCATAAACACCTCGGTCCTGGCCTCCGCATACCCTGAGTCAATTGGAGTAACCCGATGAAATTGATGGGCCTTCTCGGCTTGTTCCCAGGCAGACTCCTGTAATATCCCATCTATATTCATAGGTGAATCGGCCTTGTATATGTGTAAAATATAGGAATCTTCGGTTTGGCCTGACACTAGACAGGGTAGCAGGCAAACTGCTATAAAAAAGTTTAGGCGCCATTTTGGCATAGAAGGGTAAAGTACGAAACCCTCAGATGAATTGCGAATTTAACTCTCAGTCTAACACCTGGATGGCAGTCCCGGCCAGATGGATGCCAGGTTGCAAAAAAGAAAGGGCTCAAATATTGAGCCCTTCCCGGATTTGCTAAACATACTTACTAGTTCTCACCACTAAGCAATTTCTTTTTAGGCACCAGGGTGCCATCTGCAAAGACTTTGAGGTTATGCTTTTTCAATCCTCCTTTGAGCGTAATGATATAGATCGCTTCCACAGAGCCGTCGGCCAGGGGTCGTTCCATAAGAACTACTTGATCGGCCATTTTCCAATCATTGTACTCTGAGTTCTTCACCGCGTCAAGAATCAAATCTGGAAGATCTTTGGTATTAAGGATTATTTCGGTTTCCATCCATTCACCATTGCGGTAAAAAACAGATCTTTGGGTCTTGTCCTTGTATCGAAACCGCACATAGAAATTATCCGGATCCTCAATCTTCTTACCGGTCGGTTCGATCATGGCACTTTCCCATTCATTTTTCCAGTCATCGTAGCAATCGCAGTCCGGCAGGTACCATTCTACTTTGTCTGCATAGGGATATTTAGTACCAAAGGATTTGTACACCACTTTGGGTACCAGGTCCTTTTCCACCATGCCTGCTTGAAATGTGGAATTAGGTATAATATTACCGTCAGGGTCCACTTTGAGAGTCTCTTTATTTAACCCGTCCTTTACAGGCACTTTGTAAAAGGCTTCAGCGCCTCCGTCGTCAGTACTTTTTATAACGTAAACTATTTTTTTACCCAGTTTCCAATTACCAAAACCGGTAGCCGCTATTGCGGTGCCAACCTTAGCGGGTAAATCATCTTTACTGAAAACCGTTCGAGTCTCCATCCATTCTCCATCTCGATAGTAAATAGATCGCCGATCCTTATTCTCGTACTTGTAGGTTACATGAAAAAATTTGGGTTGGTCACCTTCTCTTAAGTTTTGCAGTTCCAAACTTTCTTCCCATTCCGCTTCCCAATCTTCATAGCAATCGCAATCGGGAACAGTCCATTCAATATTTCGTGCAGCGGGGTATTTATATCCGTGTGCTTTGTAGACTACCCGCGGCACGTCTTTTTGCTCGATCTTTTGGACCTGAGCTTTCGCCATGCTAAAAATTCCTAATAACACAGCCACTGCTAGCAGTCTAATTTTCATAGCTTTACAATTTAGTTAGTTTACAAAACTGCTAAAACCACTGCCCCATTCCTATGAGACCGATCATCACCAGACTGATTGTAGTCAACCGCATAGCTAATTCTAGTCAGGACTCATGTACTTAGCTCTGGTGGAAATTTATTGGTTGGTACACTTAAACAAAGAGTGCGGTTTTACAGTATATGTAAGTATGAAACCTATACGAGTTCCAGTTATTGGTGTAACGTTGCTACTAATCATTTATACCTTATCTCCTTATATGGGATTTGGCTATTCCGTGGTTTTCAGCCTTTTTTTATTGTTGCACATCTCCATGATTTGGATGGTGATCCGAATTTTAAAAGACGGCAAAGCACCCCGAATGACTTTCGAACAGCAATGGTATGAGGATAAGCCCGAATCATAGGCGGTCACTTCTCCCTCACTTTATCCCAACTTCAAGTCTTTATTTTTTGTGGCGAATTCATTAAATTAATCAGGGACCTCTGGCATCAGCTATGAAGATCAATTTGCAAGAATATTTCGCACAACAGGAACGAGACAAGGCATTGTTAAATGAGCCGGGACCGGTAATAACTATATCCCGGGACTTTGGGTGCCGCGCCAATGAGATTGCACAAAACCTAGTGAAGGAGATCGACGGACACGGCCGCAAGCCTCGGCCTTGGACCATTTTAAACAAGGAATTTCTTAAACAAGCTGCCGAAGAACTACAATTAAGGCCAGATAAAGTGGAGCATGCTCTCAGTCCCCACCAACGTAGTCGGCTGGAGGATTTCGTGGCCTCCTATTCACCGGATTACCTGGATGATCAGAAGATCCAAAAATCCATTCATCACCTGGTTGATTCTTATGCTGAGAAGGGCAACTTGATCATAGTGGGGCGGGCTGGGGTAGCAGTTACCCGCAAATTGGAAAAATCTTTACATATTAAACTAGAGGCACCTCTTAGTTGGCGAGTGGAATATTTGAAGAAGTCCCGAAAGATCACCTGGGAGGAAGCCTTGGCTATGGCCCATCAGATTGATCAGCGAAGACAGTTGTTTATTAGCCAGATGCGCAAAGAACCCTATGAAGAGGCCTTGTTCGATGTAACCTACAACCGCGCCTACTTGTCTACGGATGCCATTGTACAGTCCCTTATTCCCTTGCTAAGATCGAAACAGATTACTCGCTGAGATAACTTGTTAACTCTTTGTCGTGAGGTTTGACCGATGAACCGAAATAAGCCAATAACCTGCCCTTTTCGTCCACCAGAAACTTGTTAAAATTCCAACTTACTTTAAAGTCTCCCATACCATTCAGTTCTTTGGAGGTGAGCCATTGGTAGATGGGATGTTTGGAACTGCCCTTAACTTTGACTTTGGTGGTCATGGGAAAAGTAACTCCATAGTTGTTCCGGCAAAAAGTGGCAATTTTAGATTCACTTCCGGATTCCTGAAAAAGGAATTGATTACAGGGAAATCCTATGATCACCAAATCTTCATGGTACTTTTCGTACAATTTCTGAAGACCTTCGTATTGAGGTGTAAAACCACAGCGAGAGGCCACATTGACAAATAAAATTTTCTTACCCTTGTAATCCGATAACTTGATGAGTTGCTCACTGTCCAGGGCGGTTATCTGATAATCATAAATTGAAGTAGTGTCACTTGCGGTCGAAGCCATCATCATAAAAAGAAGTAATTTCATAAAACTGTTGATATTATTACTACCTAAACTTATAAACGCTAACTATTGTTTGATCAAGTTTAAATTTGCCTGCACGGGCACCGACAGACCCTGGCCATGAAAATCATAGTCCAGGGTGCCAGCCATAGAAAGTTGATTTGCTGACAACAGGGCGGTCCAGGCGCTTGGCGTCCTAGGAGCGGTATCGAAAAACACACTAAATACACCTCTGTCAATTTCAAAGAGTCCGGTTATGATCTGAGAATCGCTATTGCCGCGCCTGATGATAATGGTAAATCGGCCATCAGCGCTCACGTCAAGTGATACGCTTCCACCAGATTGAATCATTTCCAACCGCTGCGTGGGGGAACTGCCAATTATCGTGAATTCCGCCTTCTGGGCTTCCCAGATTCCTATCAGATCATCAAGGCGAACATTGGACAAGGGCAAACTGTTTGCGCCGGCAGGTGGAACTAAATTGCTTTCTTCGCCACATCCCGGAATCAATATTAAGCTCAGCGTTGTTAGCACCAAAGAAATTTTCATTCTATCTGAGTCAGATCCATTACATCAACATCAATTCCTTTCAAAAAGTTAACAAAATGCTTGGCTAAATCCAGCAGGTTTTAAAATCACCTCATAAATTCCTTATCTTATCCCACACAATATTCCATCTCTAGATATCCATTTCATGAAAAAGATTAAGGTCCCTCATACCCTGGTGTTATTATTTATGATGATGATCCTGGCTCTGCTGACCACCTATATATTGCCGCAAGGTTCTTTTGACACTGTGAGTGAAAACGGTCGTGATGTAGTAGTTCCAGGTAGTTATCAGACTAGTGAGGAATCCGTTTATTTAAAACCATGGCATCTATTGACAGTAGTCCCAAGAGCTCTAGCCGATAGTCAAGCGATCATATTTTTTATTTTCATCATAGGAGGAGCCCTGGCGGTGGTTAAATCCACCGGCGCTATTAATGCTTTGATCGGTAAGCTCCTGCAGAAGTTCAGCAAAACGTACCAATGGCTGATCTTTATACCCATGTTGTTATTTGCAGTGGCTTCCGGCACCATTGGCATGGCGGAAGAGTACATACCATTCGTGGGTGTACTGATAGCGATGTCACTGGCACTAAAACTGGATACCATAACCGCAATTGGTATTATGGTGGTAGGGTATGGTATAGGTTATGGCACTGCCGCTATCAACCCTTTTACTGTGATGATCGCCCAGGACGTGGCCCAGGTAAAACCAACATCCGGTATCTGGTACCGTCTGGCATTGTTCGCACCGTTCTTTGCCGTGGGATACTGGCATGTAAGATCTTATGCCATTAAAATTAAAGCCAACCCACAGTTGAGTTTAATGGATGGTGTGACTTCAGAGGTACTGCACCAGGAAGAGAGTAGCTACCCTCCTCTTTCCAAGGTACACCTGCTAGTTCTGGCCTTTACTGTGCTGGCCATCGTTCTCATAGTATATGGTATTTCAGAATTATCGGGCTGGCATTGGTATCTGGTAGAAATAGGGGCGGTTTTTCTGGGACTTACCTTGTTAACTATGATAATAGGAAAATTAAAACCGGATAAAGCAGCTGCAACTTTTATTGTCGGCGCTGCTGAGTTGACGGGCACAGCCTTGTTAATTGGATTTGCACGAAGTATCGCTCTGATCCTGGAAGATGGACAGGTCTTGCATACCATAGTCCATTACTTAAGCATTCCCCTTCAGCAAAGTGGGGCTGAAATATCCTCCGTGGGTATGTATTTTATTCAAAGTGTTATGAATTTCTTTATACCCTCTGGTAGTGGGCAGGCTTACGTGACTATGCCCTTAATGGCACCCATCGCGGACCTTACCGGAGTGTCCAGACAAATCGCTGTGCTGGCTTATCAATTTGGTGACGGTTTTACTAACATGCTGGTACCCACAAATGCCGTGTTGATGGGCATATTGGGCATGGCCGGCATTCCATACGATCGTTGGTTTCGGTTTATTATCGGGCTAATGATAAAACTTTGGATTTTAGGCGCTTTAGCCTTAATGGTGGCGGTTTGGGTGGGATATCAATAATGAAAAAGGCTTAGTTCCCTTTTGTTTCAGAAATCACAGGTTTTTTTGACACCTGTCGAAACCACAAGGCACTGATCAAACCCACGAGGGCAAAACCTACCAGTACCATAAATACATGCTGATGTCCCAATGCTCCGGGGGATCGATCAATCAAATATCCCATCAAGGGACCCATGAATATGTCAGGGGTAAACCCAACCATAGAAACTAGCCCCACCGCCGTGCCGGTTAGGGCCAGGGGCACCTTGCCCTCTTCAAATAAGGCAAAATAAATGCCACGTAGTCCGTAAATTCCCGCACTGGTAGCTGCCACTGTGAATACCAGCATCCAGGTTACATTAGGCTGCAAGGCCCCCATGGCAATAGCCATACTACCTAATAGCATGATGAAAAAGCTCAGCGTCACCACCCAAGAAGCTTTAAAATGATCGGCCAACAGTCCCGCTCCCACAGCCGCAAAGGGTCGCACCCAAAAAGAAATAGTGCCGATGCGGGCCGCAGCCACATCATCGTAACCAAATGCATCCCGGGCATAAAGTGAAAAATCGTCAGTGCATTTGTATCCCACATAAGCACATACTACAATAATCGCCTGCAGCCACACATTTGGCATTTGCAGAACTTTGCGGACACCGACCATAGAAAGGCGATGTTCAGGAGACCGATGGTCTCCCGGTGTGCTATCAGGAACAAATAACCAAACCACCAATGCAATGGCCAATACGATGCCTGTGAATATCCAAATGATCTGTTTCAATGCCGTAGATCTTTGTGTTAGAGTGGCGCTGGATACGTCCTCCGGCAACAATGCTGCAAACATCATCACGGAGATGGAAGCCAACAAGGCCGCTAAAAACCCCCTACCACCATCTAGTATACCATAAGCGCGCCCCTGACTGGATACTCCTCCCCACTCCCTGGTGGCCCTGATCAAAGCAGCCCAAAACAACATAATGGTAGTGAAACCCCAGAACCCGTATAATATGGTCAAGATCCTTAAGCCAGGCACCGTGGCAAACAATACCCCACCAACAGAAGTGGCGATCAATGCTAATGTCATGAGTTTCCTGGCGGAGAACTTGTCAGCCAAAGGTCCGCCCAAAAAATAGGACACCATGGCCACGACGCCGTATAAGGCGAAGGCCGTACCCAGCTGCAAGTTGGTTAGGTCAAATACATCCAAAAAGGTAGGCCTAAATATCCGGGCTACTACGAATGGCAACAGGAATACGCATTCGCCGGCGCCAATCAAGGCCGCCATAATACCAATGCGTCGCCATTGGGGTAAAGAAGATGTCGCTGAGATCAAAACTAGGGTACAATTAACGATTTATAATCATTAATGCCTAGGTATCTACTTGATGTTAGGTCAGTCGATGGTTAAAAGAGGCACTTGAGCGTGCATGGTGAGTAGTTTGGTTAACCTGCCTTCGGAGGGGGTGCTTTTAGTGGCGTGATTCCTGGGCATTATGGCCAACAAATTGATATCGTTCTGCTTTACATAGCTGGAAATACCTTCCTCAATATCGCTATTGTGAGGGAAAGCATGGTGATAATCTAAAGTCTGAAAATAGTATTCCAAAATACTTTGATTGCGCTCGTTCAAACGAGGTTCCTCTCCCTCTTTAAGTACGCTTAATATGTGGACTTTTGCATCAAATGCCCTGGCAATGTCAAAAAGTACCCCCAAAGCTAATGAACTGTCCATATCATCCGTTCCTAAGGCCAGTGCGATATTCCTAACCCTGAATTCTTGTTTACGGGGAGGAACCACTAAAACCGGACAATTGGCTTCAATTACCAGCTCGGAAGTAAGGGTCATTGCCACTGATTCCTCCTCGGTTGATCCTTTGGTTCCCATAATAATAAGGTTGGCCCTGTACGCTTTTTGGCCTTCCAACACCGAATCGATAAGGCCGCCGTGGACGACCTGGCACTCCAGGGCGGGAATGAGTTCCTGGTAGGTTGTACGTAAGTCTTTTAGCTCTCGTTCCGCTTTTTCCGGAGAAATACCTTCATTCAAAATATGTAGTAGGGTGACGTGAATGGTATGATCGGACTGCACCAAATTAGCGGCATATTCCAATGCCATCTGTGAAACGTTGGAAAAATCGGTAGGTATAAGTATACTTTTTATGTTATTCATAATCAGAAGTAAGAGGAAATAACCTAAGGTTCAATGGATAAGTTAACTAGGCATAAATAAAAACTTGTGACCACAAAATCAACTTTGAGGATGACATTGATCATAAAAGGACAACCGGCATCATTTTATTAACCGATCCTTCTGGGAGCAATCCGATGGATTCTTTGAGCCAACTCATCTACCTTTTTAATTTCCTCCAGGTAGGCTCTGAAGTTGCCCTCCGTTAAATAATTCATGGCTTGGTCAACCTGATGGCGATATTGTAAGATTAACTGACGATGTTTTTGATTAATGGCTGCCATTTTGGACTTAATAGTCTGTTAACATGAAGAGCATAAAAAAGAATAAGGCCCTGCTGGATCAAATCAACGGGCCTTATTCCGTATAACCATATTAGATTATGGCAATAGTACTTTGTCGATAACATGAATTACTCCATTGGTCCCTTGTATGTTAAGACCTTCAGGAACTAAGTTGGCATCAACATCGCTGCCCGTATCATCGATAGTAAGAGTAGCAACGTCTATTGTGAACTCACCTCCTAAAGTGGAAACTGGACCTGAAGTCAGGTCGCTGGAGTATACGCGTCCATCTACAACATGATAAAGCAGTACCGCCGTAAGTGTTTCGATAGGGATATCATCCAATCCATCTACACCCAGTATGCCCAGTAGTTCTACAAAAGCGTCATTGGTAGGAGCAAATACAGTGAATGGGCCATCGCCACTCAAGACACCGTCCAATCCTGCTTTTACCACAGCCTCTACCAGAATAGAAAAGTTTTCATTTCCTGCAGCGATCTCTACAATATTCTGAGTAGGAGGCAACAATACTTCATCAATAATATGAATTACTCCTCTTCGAAAGCGAAGATCCGCTTTGATTACCTCAGCCTGATTGATGAATACCCCGCCTTCCAAATTAACCTCTACAGCCGCTCCGTTGACCGTGGGTACAAACCCAGGTATTAAATCATTGGAAAACACTCTGCCTTTGACTACATGGTATAACAAGATCTCTTTTAAGTTTTCTACATCTCTTACATTCTTAGAGGTAATGCCAAGCTTCTTGAAGGCATTGTCGGTTGGTGCAAAAATGGTAACTCTGTTTTTTACAATCACTGGTACCAGCCCGGTGATAGCTAGAGCTTTGGAAAGCGTTCTGAATCTCGGCCGCTTTCTTTTGCCGCGATCCGCATCGGACGCTTCTTCAGTGCCATCATCGAAACTGGCTAAAGTTTCTTCTAAAGACATCAGTTCCAGCGAATCATCATCTAATAGATCTGGATCTTCGGTGGTTTGACAGCTAAAAACTAGAAAAACTGGTAGCAATACTAGCGTTACCAGACGTTTGAGGATTTGATAATTGTGTAACATGGTTAATTATAGGTTAGAATAAGCAAAAGGTAATTCAAAGTCTAACTCACCACTGGTCATTTTGTTTAACTTATATTAATTTTTATTAAACATAATAATGAAAAGGATTGTGCGCTCAGGAGCTGAGAGCTTATTGCTATTGGACTAAAAATCTATGATTCAAGCTTAGTATGGTGGTTTTAAGCTATATTGATGATAAGATCGGTTTTGAGATTTAAGGAACCAAAATATCAAGACTGGCCTGTAATTGATCGTGCTACACTTACCACTGCATGTTGCGGCTTCAAGTATACGGTAACAATCCCTATTTAGTGTATTCTGAGGTACAAAAATATACTTCTTTACATTATTTCTAAAAAAAAGTCAATTAGGAGCATTTACCTTATAATTCTGATATACAGTTATTTATATAGTAAATACTTGAAGCAATAGTTAAATATTACCACATTTCCTAAAAATCTTTATAAAAACTGGTTACCTAAGGCTTATAAACCGTATGTACTCATGTGGATCGAATATAATTTTAATCATTTTTTATGTAACTAAACCAATAATAGTCCTATGAAGTTAAAAAGTAAATTGAATTTGATCCGCGTCCTGTTGATGGCTTTTGTCCTCAGCTATTTTCTCTCCTCTTGTGTGGCGTCCAGCAACTATTCTTGCAGCAACTCTAATCATGCCAAGAAAAAGCTGCGTTATGCTAATACTTACCGGCGCTAGTACGTGTGTTATAGAGCTACCTCTAACGGTTGGTGGTTGGTAGCCTCGGAAAGGTTGTTATTGTTAAACTGCCATTAAATCCGGTATGTCCATGTGCTTGATCTTACCGGAAGGAATTCTCACCTTAAATATGGTTTTCTTGCCCTCACAGGTAAAGGAAATATCTGCATTCAGCTTAGCCACAGCCCGACGGGTTACATAAAGGCCTAAGCCATTTCCTTTAGACCCTTCATTTCCCACATAGAACATATTCCAGATCTTAGGTTGAACTCTGGCATCAATCCCGCCTGCGTTATCTTCCACTTCCAAAATCAGATCAGATTCCAAGTTATAGAATCTCACCAGTACCGGGGGTTTGATTTGGGACTCCCCTAAAGCACTAAAACGCAGGGAATTCTCTAAAAGGTTACTTAGTATAATGTCCAGCATCACCGGACAGGTGTAATGGGTAAGTCCCTTCTCAATATCCCAGTCCAGGTTGATGTCGTTTTTGTCGATCAACCCGTTGAAATGTTCCTGGTACTTTTCAGGCAGGGTTTCCAACCGAATAGCAATGTGTTCGCTAGGTTGATTGATATGACTTACCATGATCAATTTTTGTAACATGCGGTCCATGCTGCGTGCAGTGGAGGCCACCCGTTTAAACAGGTCCAGAGCCTCTCCCTTTACCGTCATTTTGGCAATTTGCACCAAACCCAGTATGGAGGTGATAGGCCGCCGAAGGTCGTGTGAGGAACGATACATAAAGATATCCAGCTCTTCATTGGTTTTCTTCAACATCTCGGTGCGCCTTAAAACCAGTTCTTCCAAATGCTCATTCACTTCATTCAGATCTTTATGGGCCAAATCGATCTGCTTCTTTTGGCGGTTTATCTTTCTCAGTAAGAATAGCAGGATGAAAGAAATCAAAGCCAGCCCCAGTAGTACCATACTGATAATAAATAACCGGTTCCGGAAGGATTTGCGCTCTTCCAAGCGCTCCTTCTGTACATCGGTTAGCTGCCGCTCAAGATCTTTGATGTTCAGCAACTGATTGCGCATGGAATTGAGAATATCGTGATATTCTCCCCAGGTACTGGAGAAATATATGCTGTTTGCCGTAAGGATGGCGTCCAATTCCTCTAATTTGTTTAAAAGATCCTGCCGACTTTGGGGATCTAGATTCGCACCCCCTCCAACTAATTTGCTGGATATCAGGGCAATCTTTTCGTCAAAGGCAAACTTCAGCTGTGACAACGCTGCCTCTTCCTGTTGTGCTTGCAGGATCAACAGGGAGATATCTTCGGTGACCAGTGAACTGTCCGATATTCTTCCAATGGGGCTTTGGGATACGAACAAACCCAACGTATCATTTTGTTGGCTCATCAACTGATAAAATTTATCATCGATGCGTGTTCGCAATTCCGAGTTAAGCTTTTGGATATCCAGATTCTTAATGAACCCATAAAAAACCGTCAGGCTTTGTATACTATCCAATTCAGTCAGATCAAAGGTATCCTCATAGGGTTTGTGTGTTTCCAGGGTCTTGGTGAGTAATATCGGTTGAACAGTGAGCACGATTATATTCTTGTTAGGTCTGCGCTCACGAATATTATAGCCTGGCACCTCTAGCAAGGTGGTTGTTATGACATCTACCGTTAAGGGAACTGGAATGGTAAATCTTCCTTGTTGATTAGTGGTTCGAATTAATGGCTCGGCAATGTTAAGACTTACCTTCGTCCCTGCAAGTGGCATGCCATCTGTGTCTTCAATTAACATGGTGGTGAGCCGATAAGATTTCTGGCGGATGATAACTTCCAAGACCCCTTTGCTGTAATTCCAAGACTCCGTTTCCAGGTCTTGCCGGTTTACGGTTATGGCCTTAGGTGGTAATTGATGTTCTTCAATCTCCATATACATGGATCCCTGATCATCGGTGGTCTGATAGGGCGCCCCGTCCAGTGAAAGACCCAAATTTGATATTGGTCTCATGTTCTTATCATAGGCTTTTACCATGATCAAAGACTGGGCGTAACTGCCGAATGCCAGCAACATCAACAGTATTATGGTAATTATCTTATTTGCCTTCATGGCCCCTTCCATTAGATTCGTCATGTTTCCCCTTTCCGGGAGGGGAGTCCTCCTTGAACTGATCCTGAACAATTATTATCTCATGGTCCAGGTGCTCTTTCTTATTTTTCGGTATTTCCAAACTTGCGCTGTGCTCTCCCAATTCCTGGTGTTCGACCTTGATTTTAAACTGACTGGAATAGGGGATTTCCAAGGTGAAGTCCCCTTGTGGTCCGCTTTCTGTTTCGTATACCAAACGACCGTTGTACACGTCTATCAACTGCATGCGACCAGCCCTAAGCAACTCAATTCGCAAGTCTTCTTCCCATTGAGCATTTCGGAATTTTAAAGTACCTTTTATAGTAAGTGGGTAAGTCTGTAAGTCGATCTCCAATAAGAAGATGTCATCATCTATCCCACCTCTGCTGCGATTGGAGGAGATAAACCCCCTGCTGGCCCCTTTGTTCAGGTAAATTCCGAAATCATTGTAAGGTGTATTAACGGGGTAACCGAGGTTCTTAACCTCCTCTTTAGCAGCCCCTCTTAAAGCCACTTCAAAGAGATCCAACCCTCCTAAACCACTATGCCCATTAGAAGCAAAGTACAGCACGCCGTTTTCATGTACAAAAGGGTAATCCTCATCACCCGATGTATTGATGATACTCCCTAAATTCTGGGGATTTTCCCATCCACCGGCCGTACGAACGCTTTTATATAAATCCTTGCCTCCATAGCCGCCGGGAAATTCAGCTGAAAAATATAGGGTACTTCCATCCGCACTTATTACCGCATTACCAATGGTATGATCATAGCCCTTCCTGAGGAATATAGGCATTGCAGGCCCCCAAGTGGATCCTACTTTTTCAGAATGATACAATTGTACCGGGTAGTGGCCATGGTCATCCTTATTCTCGCTGCTTTGGGTAAATACCGCATACCTGTGATCGGATGAAAAAGAAATGGGTCCCTGATGATGTTTGCTGTCAAAGAGCAATTCAAATGGCTTCAATGCATCGAAACTGGCGCGGTCATTTAAGGAATCCCAGCTTAACTGCACCTGATATCGTTTGTAAAAGGGCTGTTTATTGACTCCATCAAGCACTTTAACTCCCCCAAACCCATCGCGGTTCGAAACGTAAATTAACTGATCATCATAAGCGAACGGTGCGTATTCCGTGGCGAGAGTATTGAAAGAAAGAGGAACCACTGAATAGTAAGTGGAATCCTCAAACAAATAGTCTATGTTTTTCAAACGCCATATCTTTTGCATAACCCGGTTATCATCGGGATGGACCTCTCCGTATTTCTGGTACCACATTATGGCCTCGTCATATTCACCCAAACTGGCCAGGGATTCTGCCATTTGATAGAAGTAATTTTCAGGCAGTACTCCCTGGTAGTTTAAATACTTCTTAAACCACTCCACAGCCCGGCGGTTATCATTGAGTTTTACATAAGTTTCAGCGATCCTTAAGGTTACTTCTTTAGGGGTCTTTTTTTGTGGTTCTGCCGCCAGATAATATTGCAAGGCCTGTCGATAACTCCCCCGCTGAAAATTCTTCTCAGCTTTTTTCCAATTACTTTGCATACCGGAAAAAACCGTTTCTTGAGCACAAATCACCTCTCCGGTCCACAGACCAATTGCCAGGATCAAGCCGATATGACGTTTAAATAACCTCATCTGGGAGCTCTAGTTCGGTAGTTGCTGTATTTGAATATGTAATTGAGCATAAACTCATGACTGCTTCTCCCCAATCCGGAGATTTCCTTTAGGGTATAGTCGAAACTATATCCCAGCTTCATTTGTGGAGTGATCTTGGCTTGCAGTAGTAGGTCAATGGATTCCGTAGAACGATATGAAATTCCGGTCATCAGTACTTCATTCCAAATGGCGTTCAAGCCTGCATCCCAGGAAACCGGTAGTCCTGGCAAGTATTTGATCAGCACATTAGGCTGTAATTTAATATTGGGATTAATGGGTGTACGATAACGCCCGTAAAAAAAATAGTGGGCGTTGTTTAACGCGATACTTACGGAATCATTGAGCTCTGTATCACTACTAAACAGTTTGGGTGATGACAGGCCTAAATGCAATTTTGGGGTTTTTAAATAGACTCCCGCCCCTACTTCCAAAGAGGTATTGGTATAATCAATTAGTTCCAAAGTAGGGTCGTTTATTCCTTGAGGAGGTACAGTGAGTGCTGAGTAGTCTGAGGATTTATGATTAACCCCGGCCTGGACCCCGAATGAAATATAACTGTCTCTATCTAAACGAAGTCTGTAGGCATAACTGGCTTGAGCAGTAAAATTTTTATGGATCCCTACCCTGTCATTCATCAAGGTAAGACCCAGCCCCATTTGATCGTTTTTAGCCAGGCTATGAATACTGAAGCTCTGGGTAGTAGGAGCACCCTCAATCCCAACCCACTGACTTCGATGAATTGCTGTAAGGCTCAAAGCGTCATGCCCTCCGGCAAAAGCGGGATTTATTATCAGTTCATTGGACATATAATGGGTATATTGACCCAATTGCTGGGCATTCAGCACTACGGTGGTGGAGAGCACCATGATGAGCCACAATCCTGTTTTTATCAATATGGACCCTGCTCTTATCATTCTACTACCAATTCAATGAATCCTTTAAAACTCCTTCCATCGGAAATCTCAATCTGGTAAAAATAGGTTCCGGAAGGGGTGTCTCCCGATCGGCTGTGGTCGTTTTCGCGGTTTCCACTCCAGCATATGCTGTTGTTGTTATAATTATCCGCTGAATAAATACTGCTGCCCCAACGGTCGAAAATAGCAACCCGATTAATGGGATACTTGTCGATATTGCCTATGTACCAGGTATCGTTGATGCCATCTCCATTTGGGGTCACCAATTGACTTATTTCCAGTTCCCAGACAATTTCCACTTTGATTTCAATCTCCGAGCTGGTACACTCCTGCGGATCACCGTCATCACAAACAGAAACCACAATAGCTTCAGTGCCTTCAAAATCTTCCGGAGCGGTATAGTCGAAACATAATTCTTGGGAGTTAACTGCCCCTATGGTCCCCATAAGCCCCATGGTCTGTACCTGGTCCAATAGGATGTTGTCTCCGTTTGCGTCAGTAGCTTGCAGACATATGGTAGCAATTTCTCCAGCATTAACCGTCACGGAAAGGTCGCTGACCTCAGGAGCGGAGTTGACTTCAACTACATTTACCTGGAAACTGCACTCGGAAATATTTCCGTTGACATCATCAACCTTGTAGGTAACCGTAGTGGGTCCCACAGGAAATCGGTCACCTGGATTGTGGGAAGCGATTACGGAAGCAATCCCACAATTGTCACTGAAGGTGGGCGCCGCCCAGGTGGCCACGGCATCGGCAGTTGCCGGTTGATAATCCGTAATACTAACCACTGGATCACAATTGAGGATCAAGGGTTCCTCTTCATCTAATACGGTTACCATAAAACTGCAACTGCTTTGGTTACCCACTTCATCAATAGCGGTATAGGTGACCATGGTACTCCCCACCGAGAAAGCATCGCCTGGGTTATGAGTGGAGGTTAGGGTAACCATACAATCGTCGGTAACGGTGGGCAGGGGCCAGTTCACAATCTGATCACAGCTGGCATCGGTATTAACCGTAATATCTTTGGGGCAATCTTCCAGTTCCGGAGCTTCATCATCCACCAGAGTGATATCAAAACTGCAACTTACGCTGTTTCCACCGTCGTCGGTGGCAGTGTAAGTAACGGTAGTGGTGCCCCCTGTGAATAGATCTCCCGGATTATGACTACTGCTGAGGACTACATTGCAGTTGTCCGAAGCTACGGGCGGGGTCCAACTGACCCTTTCCTCACAATCATCTGCATCATTAATGATAATGTCCGATGGGCAACTGCTCAATACCGGCATCTCCACGTCATTAACGGTTATATCAAAAGTACAAGTGGTAGTGCCTTCGACGTTGGTCGCAGTATAAGTAACCGTGGTAGTGCCAACGGGGAAGATATCTCCTGGATTATGAGTGGAGGTCAGGGTCCCGTCGCTAATAGGGGGAACCCATCCTACACTGGCCTCACAGACTCCAGGGTCGTTTACAGTAGTAATATCTAGGGGGCATTCATCAATAATCGGAGGACCTGCTTGAACCACTCTGGGTTGAAAGGTGAAATAATCATTATTTTCGAAACTGACATTTTCGAAGGTCATGATCTCAGTGACATCGTCCCAATCACTGGCCAGATATTCAGTAGCATTAATGAAGTTGACATTATTGGAAACGAATAAAGAGACCTCATTCTGGTTGTTGATACCGTAGCCAGCCAGGTACAAGCGTAGCCTCACTTGACCTATGTTACCGGTTCGATCCACCCTCCAGACATTTTCATTTACTCCGCCAGAATTTACCTTTTCATTGTTGTGAGCCCAAAGCAAATACTCCCCATCATCCAGGTCAGAAGCCTGATCAATGCGTATTATGCTGTTACCCTTGGCATCGGTTTGAGTATTACCCCCATCTTCTCTGCCAATTCCAGCCAGTTGATAGCCATAGTTACTACCGTGTATGTAAAAGGGGCGACTAGTCCTAATGTCGAAAGTAACGCTTAAATAGTTCTCTAGAATCAATTCTTCGGCAACATTGAGCTTTCGGTTAAAAAGCACAATCTCACCGATATAGCCTACCCAGTTAGAAGTACTCTGTTGTAATGGACCCCCCGCTACCACCAGATCTTGAGAACTAGCCAAAGGATTCAGGTCATCGGTTTGTAAAAACAATGCCGGAAGATTACCCGTGTTGAGGGTGGAGGTTTCATCCGAATCATCATACATGGAAATGGCTAATGCAGGGTCATTCAGGCCCGGGTATTCCAAACTATCGTAATACTCATTGCTGTCATCTGCCAGCCTTAATTTTATTTGATCGTTCCTTGCTGACAGGGAATACCCCAGATCATTAGTGGTTCCTGCTCCTTTAGAAAATACAAAACGATTATCCCCAACTGACCCCTGATTTCCCACCACTACAGCTAGGGACATATCGTTATTGAAGTTCAAGGATGGGTTGTTGGTAACTGTCATGGTCTGATTTCCATTGAACATCGCTCCCGAACTGTTACCAAATCGATTATTCATAATGCTGGGCACCATGGCTGGGCTGGTAACCGCATGATTATCAAGTCCTGAAACGTCCTTCCAAACGGGATTTGAAGCATTCAAACTGTCGAGCATGGAGTGATGCAACCAAAGCACAACCTCACCGTTATCCCCTACCCCCCCGGGTCCGAATTGCGCGTAGTTTGCATGTAAGCTTATCAGCCAAAAAGCCAGCCAGATGCAAGATTTAAGATAACCTTTGAACATTTTTTAAACGCCTATCAAGGATTTCGCTGAATACGGCTATAATAAATGCTATTGTATAGCGGAATTATACCAAATTGACTGCGAAATACTCCTTGAACTCCATCTAATTAAATGTTTCAACCTCAATTAAATTGGTGTAAAAAGGATCAGATATTACATGGTTCAAAAATACCTCGTAATTAAATTTTTGGGGTATTTTTGGACGTTGGGGGCGCGAGAATTATAAGTTAAAAAATCCCCGGATTTGGGGTATAATTTGGCCCTTTTGATTTTAAATGGATCTTGATAGCAACCGGATTAAATACGCCTTTACATTTGCATCTTCAGGGCATAATCAACTGAATGCTTGCCAGATCCATAGACCACAAAAAAGCAACACAACAGGAACACTACGGATGCTGTAATTAGGTTGGTAACATTCATTACTCCCAGGAAATTAATTATAATCGCCCCCAGCAGCACTGGTATTTGAACAGCAACCGCTATACGAGTGATTAATCCTATTACGATTAGGATGCCACCTGCCAGATGAGCCATGGTCACGTAATGTACGATCAAAACCGTTCCAATGTACTCATCCAGAGGGTTTAGGATCTCATACAGGTAATTGCTATGTGCAGTGAAGTCAATACCTTTGAAAATAAGAAATCCACCAAGAACTACCCGAATAATATCTACCGGTAGAAAGGTGTGGGAATTGGCCCACTTATTTAATTTTCGGATGGTATCCATAGTTTCAGCGGGGTTGGTTAGTGATAATATAATTTAGTGATTTTCAGGATGAATAACAATGAACGGAGAATATGGTGCCCGAAGCATCCAAAACTGCAGGCATTTTATTAAATTAATTATTGTAATGAGTTTATTGACTGCCAAACAATGTGAGCACTACCGCCACCACGGCTATGTGATTGTGAAAAATCTGTTCTCCGCAGAAGAGATCGGACTGTTAAGTGAACAAGCCCATAATGATAAAGCATTGGATGAAGCCGCCGCCTCCATGGACGATGGAGAGGGTAATCCTGTACGATTGTCTTTGTGGAACCACCCTGGTGATGGCCTATACGGCATGTTTGCCCGATGTCATAAATTGGTAGACAGGGTTGAGCAGTTGTTGGGTGGAGAGGTTTACCATTATCACTCTAAAATGGTATTAAAAGATGCCAAAGTGGGTGGTGCCTGGGCTTGGCACCAGGACTATGGATACTGGTATCAAAACGGATTGCTATATCCGCATCTTTGCAGTGTGATGATCGCCGTTGATAAGGCTACCCAAGAAAACGGATGCCTACAGGTTTTGTCCGGATCTCATAACATGGGTCGGATCAACCATGTCTTAAGCGGCGAACAAGCCGGTGCCGACAGGGAGAGAGTTCAAGAGGCTCAAAAAGTGATGGAAACTATTTACTGTGAGATGGATCCCGGAGATGCCCTGTTTTTTCACTGTAACATCCTGCATTCGTCCGCTGCTAATCTCTCGGATAACAGTCGATGGTCTATGATCTGCTGCTACAATAAAGCCGACAATCATCCCTACAAGGAATCCCATCATCCAGGTTATACTCCCCTCCACAAGGTGAAGGACGAACAGATCCTGGCCGTGGGAAAGTCAACTAAAGAACATCAACTGGAGTTTGCTGACCTCAAAAAGGAAGATCACAGCGCACAGAGTCTTGATAACTCCTAGCAACTACTCCTCAGGCTGATAACCCAGCTCTAATTGACGGTTGGCCAAGTTTTCAGCCCGCAATCGGTTTTTAATGAGACTAACATAGGCTCGGGCATCCTTATTGCCATATCGGGTATAACTGGTTTTAGCCCAATTCAGGGCAGTGTCGAAATCACCCAGCACCTCATAGCCAATAGCAATATTATAAGCCAAGTACCCTGCTTCTTTGTCTCTTGCCCGGTCCAATCCACTTTTCCAAGCATCTATTGCGTTCTCCCATTGAGCCACATCCGCGTACCTGGTCCCTTGTTCCAATTCAGGCGACTTCTTGGACTTGCCCCTGAAAGAACGGGATATTCTTACCGGCATAGGAGCTACTTTATAGGCATAGTCTTTTCCCACACTATTCCCCAGGTATAATGTAGCATCTCTTTTGGAAGTTAACTGAAGCAGCGCTTCCTGTATGCTGTTTCCGGCAGCCTCCCAAGCGTGAGTATCGCTAATCTTTTGTTGGTCTACTATGGTGCGGTTGCCGATATCGTACAACCTTATGCCAATAGTTATATTTCCCACTCCTTGAGCATAGTATTTAAGCACCCGTACTTCATTATCTCCTACTTTTTCTGTGACGTTCTTATTGCCTTTGGTAATTATAAAGTCCGTATCAAAAATCTCCAGCGCCACTATAGCATCGGCCTGATATTTTTCGCCAAGTTCCTCCACTTGATCCCAGCTCAAGGCCTCGGGGAAAGCTGAAGTAATACTGTTACCGGGAAGCTTCTCCTCTGCAGTCTTAACCACATACCGAGATGAATACCCTAATTGTTGATTCAATCCTGAAAGGAATTCTTGAATACCGGATTTATCTTCTCCCGGCAATTCACCGGTAAGAATACTCTCCACAACATTAACGGGTTTACTCTTATGAACACTGCGGTCAACGATCAACAGAGTCTTCACCGATGCGGGAAGTGTGATCTCCGCCGGCCTCATAGATTTTAAGGTGACGGTTCTGGGTCCTCCACAGGCCAGCATTAAACACAGAAGAAAAAGGGGAACTGATCGAAAAAATAGAAGTCGTCTCATGATTCTGGATTTACTATTAAAATCACAGTAAATATATCCGTTGTATGTTTACTTTATTAGCGATGATTGAGCGCGAACTTGTTTATGTAAGTTTTTGATTATTAATTATTTAAAATATTATGATTGAACTTGTTACTAAATGAAGGAAAACCCGAATATAAATAGAGGCCCGAATCGAATGTCCCTTTCATATTCTTTGGTTTTTCAAAGCCCTAAACCCAACCCGTGTATACACCTGGTGAAGGATATGCAACAAGCCGCACCAGGGGAAGCCCTACCCCGCCATCTGCAACAGAGCAAGTATTTTCACGGTTCATAGCTTTAGTTAGGGATATCGAAATTTCCAAAACCTTTTTATTCAGAAACTGTTTATTACTTGGCAATGAAAGTTCGTTATTCACACATGTTAGAGTCGTTATTCGAGTTCAGCACTGAAGGAGAAGTGGCTAATTGGCAAATTATTAACGACGGGGTAATGGGAGGAATTAGCACAAGCTCCATTACCTGGAATCCTGGGGGTACCGCCACTTTTCGAGGTGAAGTAAAGCTGGAAAACAATGGTGGTTTTGCTTCTATTCGCTGCCTGGTGCCTAGTTTGGGTGCCGGTAAACAAGGAGTAGCGCTAAGGATTAAAGGTGCCGGAAAGTTCAAATTCAAACTACGGACCGATCCTTTTGTTGATGGAGTGACCTATGTACAGCCTTTCCTTATAAACGGACTTGAATGGCAGGAAGTGCTACTTCCTTTTGACGATTTTAAACCATTTTTCAGAGGCCTTCAACTCACCGACGCTCCCCTATTGGACCTTCCCAAAGTTCAGCAAATTGGTATTCTTATTGGAGACTATCAATCCGGCCCCTTCGCGCTGGAAATTGATTGGATTCGCTACTATTGAATTACCAACCGCCACCTCCGCCGCCGCCGCCGCCACCTCCAGATGAACCGCCACCTCCTGAAAATCCTCCACCCCCGCTGGAGCTGGAGCCTGGAGGAACTGATGAGCTCACCAAGGCTTTGGAAAATGAAGAACTAAGATTTGAAGCAAACTTTGTGGACCCCAAATCACTCCAATTAGCAGTACCCGAATACCACACCGGATGGTACCCTTGCGCTTGTTGGGGACCAGTTTGAGCAGCGTCTAGAATACCTTCAAATTGGTCGCCCCATTGGTTGGCAACTCCTAAGGCGATAGCATAAGGCAACATTTTTTCAAAGTGTTCTGGTGTTCGGTCAGGAGGGTTGATAAGATTCATGCGGTGCTTTTCCGCAGTGGACAAATACATTTTGAACCCTTCAATCTTATCCATGATCTTGCGCCCAAACACCGTTGGCGCCTCCAGCCAATAATAAAACAAAATATTTACCAATAAAAGAAGAGCCGCCACCACCAGAAGTAATAAGGGAAACCGCACACCGGATAAAGCTATGACCAAGAATTCAGCCCCCAAAAATGGCAAGGAGAAGAAAGTCAAAAATATCGCCATACCACGTTGTGCCCAACCATTGGCAATTACGTTCTTCCAGGCACCAATAGCAGCACTTACTAAAGCGGTACAACCAACTGTCCAAATGGACAACCAAAGGAATATGCCGAAATCATCACCATTGGTGTCGAAATCTGAGGTAATAAACATTACTGCCAAACTCAATACGGTCAGCAAAATTCCCGGAATCAGCCACTTCCGGTTTAGTTTGAAGTACTCTTTATGGAAATCATTCTTTAAACTCCCCTTCAAAGCTGAACGGGTGGCACTTATTACCGCATGCTTCTTATTGGTGAGCTTAATGCTGGTGGCACCGGACTTAAACAATTGACTCAACATTAATTTTTCTGCGGACGACAGATCGGCAACCTTGTCGTTGATCTTTTCCAGGGTATAGACTTTCTTTTTTTCTGTAATCTTTATGGCCCCTTTAACAGCCATGGAAACTATTGATGCGGCAAAAGCTTGGTTATCAAATCCCATTTTAAGAATGTAACGGGAAGCTGCCGGACTTAGATCGTCCGGAGACTTAAAAAGTGGAACTACTGTTTGTTCTTTGGGGTCCCTACCCACTTGATCCCAAGCGTATAAATAATATACGAATACTAAAACCAGCCCTGTCAAACCGTAAAGCGCAGATTTATTATCTCTGAAGAACCAATTCAAACGATCCCTCATGGTGGGCTCTCTTACAACCCCCTTAGGCCAAGAAACGGCTACAGTTAGACCCTGATAGGCCTGCAAAGGTTGGGTCATCTCAACTTGTAAGGTGGAGGAACCTTCCTGGATTAAGGAACATTGGCAGCCTCCTGTCTCTCCCTGAAATCCAGAATAGCCAGTAAATTGCAGAATATCAGCGGCCGCCGGCAGTGTAATGGTAGCGGATCCTTTGTCGATGGGAAAAGCCCAACCGGTGCCAATGGCATTCCAATATAGCTCATCGTAGTCCTTAAAATAACCCAATTGACGGCTTGTCGAATATTGGATCTCGTAGTTATAAACATCCGGACTCAGATAGGTATTGGCGTCGCCAATGTAAAGATTAACAAACCGGCCCTCGGTTTTGAGGTGATAGGGTTCATTAAAGCCGTTTTTCCGTACTTCTTCTACGTGGAACCGCACCTTTACGGTATTACCGTACCGGTCCTTATATTTTACGGGAAATGATCTGAAAATACCCCGCCGAATATTTATACCCTGACTCTGTACTTTGATAGACTCTTTAACCGACATGGTGCCATCCTCCAGTACTTCAATATCGCTGTGGTATTCCAGGATACGCTCACCATCTTGAGCAGAGACCAGCACCCAGGTAAAAAAGAAGCATACCGCCAATACGGATTTTAGCATATATCCTGCAGTTAAAATTTTACTTCAGGTACTTCTCGCTCTTGACTGTCGATCTCAAAGTATTCGGCCATCTGGAAACCGAAACTGTTAGCCACCAGATTACTGGGGAAGGATTCAATGAGGATATTAAAATCTCTGGCAGTCCCGTTATAATATCTTCGTGCCATCTGAATATGATCTTCCAGACTGCTTAATTCCGTTTGCAACTGACGAAAGTTCTGGTCGGCCTTTAATTCCGGGTAGTTTTCAGCTACTGCAAATAAGTTCATCAGAGATTGGGACAAAGCAGATTCAGCTTGACCCTGTTCTGCTACCCCTTGTGCATTCATACTCCGCGCCCGCAGTTCAGTGACCTTCTTGAATAAGTCCTCCTCATGTTTGGCATAGCCCTTCACAGTTTCCAGTAAATTGGGAATAAGATCCGTTCGCCGCTTTAACTGCACATCGATACCACTCCAACCCTCCTTAACCAGGTTTTTGTGTTTGACCAGGCGGTTGTAAATGGAAATAGCCCAAAACACTATCAACACCACTACAACTAATAGAATTAATGCTATCATGAATTTTTAGATTTTGATTGATCTGAATATAAGAATTTAGAAATTATTTAGGACCAATATGCTCCTTTCAAAGGATCAGTTTTTTCCGTACTCATCATTAATTTCGATCCAGTATCCATTGGGATCCTGGAAATATACCTGGTGCACACCATCTGCTCTCAAGCTGGGACCTTTCTTGTTACCCGGCCAGTCAGTGTAATCAAGATCATGTTTTTCCAATACATCCAGGAATTCATCGAAACGATCGGTGCTCCAGGCAAGATGAGTCTGCCTTATTTCGTTAACCGTTAAATCCTTGGTCTGAATCAAGTGTAACTCCAAACCCTGGCCCAGACTAAGCCATCTAATACCTGCTGTTTGAGATCGATTGGGTATTTCCTTAAAACCTAAGATTTCTATATAAAATTCAGCGCTTTCATCCACATCGAATACCCCCAGTGCAGAATGCTGAAATTTGAATTGAGACTCTTGAGAAAGCATCATGCTGGTTTGTCCCAAGGCTATGAGTACAATTATTAAGAATTTCTTCATAACTAGAATATATGGCTATGGGTAAAATAGGGATTCCATGTAGCAATTCCCAACAGCTGGGTCCATGAAGAACAATCCATTGTTATTAAATATAACTATGCAAATTCTGGCTAGAACCCCCTGTACGAACAGAAAAAGGGATACAACTCCTAATGCAAGGAGGTTTTTCATTTTTTGTAAATTGCCAGTATGAAGAAAACCTTAGTTACCCTTATTCTCCTTCTGATTGGTCCGGTTCTTGCGGCCCAACAAATGGTTATGAAAGATTTGAATCCACTCATTGGTGAATGGCAAGGAACTTTGACCTACCTGGACTACTCCTCTCAACAAGAAGTGTCGATACCAGTTAATCTATTAGTGGAAAAAAGAAATAATAAAACATTGATTTTTAAGTATATATATCCAAAGGAACCCAAAGCGAACAGTAAAGCAACCATAAAAGTTGGAGGTAATACTCTAAATGGCCGAAACATAGTTGGGAAGTCCTATGATAACAACTATCTTCTGGTAGTAACTGAAGGATCTGGCAGGGACAACGGCAAAATGGCCCGTTTTACTTTTACTTATCAAATCTCTTCCAGTTTTTTCTCCATGCGTAAAGATGTGGAAATCGATGGGGAGCAGTTCATGCGTAATCGTTATGATTTTTCCCGCTAGTAATTGACCGCTACTGCATTCCTTTGTAATTTGTGGGTTATGCTTTTATAAAGCCTGTAAACTGGATAAAATATGAAAAGTAAGTTATACTTAACTTTAGCAGCAATACTGTTTGCCGGCACTATATCGGCGCAGACCCAACATCTCAAGATAGATCCTGAGTTCAGCCCTCAAGTGTATATTACCGGTACCTCCAGTTTGCATGACTGGAAAGTAACGGGAAGTGGTATCTTGGAAGTGCCCCAGGAATTAGATATGACCCCCAATCATGAATCCGGAATCCCCAATTTCAGTTTCAAGGTTCCCGTCGATAGTTTGGACGGTGGTCGTGGTTCATCAATGAACAACAAGATCTTAACAGCGTTTAATGCTGCAGAAAATCCTTATATAACCTATCAGCAAACTGCTCCCGCGCAAGTACAACAAAACGCTGGTAGCCCTAATCTTACGGTTACTTCCACCGGCAATTTATCTATGGCCGGAGTGCAAAAAACCATTAACGTATCAGTCCAAGGTCAGGTGGAAAACGGCCAGGTCATATTCAAAGGCAGCAAACCTCTCAAAATAACAGATTATGCTATGACCCCTCCTTCGGCCATGTTCGGACAAATTAAAACCCATGACGACGTTGTGGTCCATTTTGAATTTCGATATCGAGTGACTCCATGAAAAAAGTAAATATTGCTTTGATCGTACTCCTGGTGATAAGTTTGGACTTAAATGGACAAGCTCAAGAAGCCTTACCTGCGTTACCAACCACAAAAGCACGAATTGACTCAATTCCAGGAACCACCATCGCCTTTAACATGACTTTGTTACCGTCAGGTAGCTTCACCATGGGAAGTGATCAAGAAACAGATGAAGGACCAGCCTTTGAAGTAGCCGTGGATTCTTTTTGGATCGGTACTTATGAAGTTAGTTATGAGGAGTACAATATCTTTAGGGATAAGGAATTGGATTTACCTACTACCGCACAGCCCAACTGGAATGCCGATGCGGTCGCACGACCCAGTCCGCCTTATGAGGACCCCACCTTTGGCATGGGAAGAGAGGGATTCCCAGCGGTGAGCATGACCCAGTTTGCGGCCCTTCAATACTGCAAATGGTTGAGCGAGAAAACCGGAATATTTTACCGGCTTCCCACGGAAGCTGAGTGGGAATACGCTTGCAGAGCCGGCAGCCAAACCACCTATTATTACGGGGACGAACAGCAGAAGATTGACGAATATGCCTGGCACTACGACAATAGCAATGAAGCTTACCACAAGGTTGGACAAAAGCTCCCAAATGACTGGGGCCTTTATGATATGTTGGGCAACGTATCCGAATGGACTTTAGATCAATATCGTGAGGATGCTTACCAGCAGCTAGCAGAAGCATCAGAGGTGAATCCATGGATTAAACCTTCCGCGCTACACCCTCGTACGGTACGCGGCGGTTCCTGGGATAACGACATTGAAGATCAGCGCTGCAGTTGCCGCATCGAGTCCAGCAAGCGCTGGAAAGAACGGGACCCTCAAATTCCTAAGAGCTTCTGGTGGAATACAGATTCTCCCTTTGTAGGCTTCAGAATAATCAGTCCCTACCAACAGCCTTCCCCGGAAGAACAAGCGGCTTTTTGGAGTCTGGTACTGGGAGATTAAAACCATATCATGCGGTACTATGTAATCTTGTCAATGCTTCTTATTTGCTGTGTTCCGCATTGGACATCAGCGCAAGGAGAAGGTCTTGTCCACACCAGGTTCCAATTCCAGGAACAGAAGATGGGTACCACATTTCGGATTATATTTTATACCAGCAACGCTCAACATGCTCGATCCACTGCAAAAGCAGCTTTTAATAAGGTTGATGAGCTCAATAAAATTTTCAGCGACTATGAAACGGATAGTGAAGTAAGCAGACTTAGTGAAGCAGCGGGAAACGGTAGGATTAAAGTCAGTAGGGAACTTTGGGAAGTTTTAAGGATTTCCCAGCTAATATCCGCTAAAAGTGGCGGGGCCTTTGATGTATCTATCGGGCCACTGAGCAAATTATGGCGCAGAGCACAACGACGTCATGAGTTTCCTACGGAAGTACAAATAGCAGCAGCGAAATCGAAGGTGAATTACCGTTGGATCAAATTATATCCGCAAAGCCAGGAAGTAAAACTGGTAAAATCCGGTATGCGGCTGGATCTGGGAGGAATAGCTAAAGGATATACTGTTGACAAGATCAAAACGGTATTAGAATCACGGGGCATAACCTCTTTCCTGATTGATGGCGGCGGAGATCTGTTATGCGGTGACAGCCCCCCGGATGGATCGTCCTGGCAAATCCTTAGTGAAGCCGCAGAACCTATTGCTTTGTTAGAGCCAGGGGCCATTGCCGCCAGTGGAAGCACTTACCAATACTTGATTTGGCAACAAAAGAAATATTCTCATCTGGTTCATACCGACACCGGTTTAGGATCCACCGATGAAAACGTTTATTATGTAAAAGCACAAAATTGTATGATAGCCGATGCCTTGGCCTCTACTCTTGGTTTAGTAGATGATCAGACATCAAGGAAATTACTATCGAGATTTAAAGCCCAGAGAGTATATCCTGAGGCAATTCCCTGACCGTTATGTCGGGAAAACTCTAAAAATTAAAGTAACTTTTGGTACCAAGAAAAAGCAATCGTAATGAATAAAAATGAATCGCGCCGTGAATTCCTGAAAAAGTCCGGCACCGCTGCAGTACTTACTTCCACCTTAGGATTTAACATCGCTTCTGCTAAATCCCATTCTCACAAGAACGTAAACTCCGACACCTTAAAGGTGGGGCTAATTGGTTGTGGGGGAAGAGGCACCGGAGCTGCTTATCAAGCTTCCATGGCTGATCCCAACGTACGCATAACTGCTATGGCGGATATCTTCAAGGACCGCCTTGATAAGTCATTTGACAACTTGATGCAAGAGAATCCCGACAAAATCATGGTGGATGAAGATCACAAGTTCTTGGGCTTTGACGCTTATCAGAAAGTGCTGGAGAGTGATGTGGATGTGGTGATATTGGCAACCCCACCCAGCTTCCGTCCAGGACATCTGGAAGCTTCCATTACGGCCGGAAAGCATGTATTCTGTGAGAAGCCAGTGGCTGTCGATGCGCCCGGTATCCGCAGGGTAATTGAAAGCGCCAAACAAGCCAAAGCCAAAGGACTGGCTCTGATGTCAGGCTTCTGTTGGAGGCATGATATCCCCAAAATCGATACCTACGAACGTTTGTTAAACGGGGCAATCGGAGATATTCACACCATTTATAATACCTATAACACCGGTGCATTATGGTTCCATGAACGTCAACCCAACTGGTCGGATCTCGAGTTTCAATTGCGCAACTGGTTATATTACAATTGGCTGTCTGGAGATCATATTTCCGAACAGGCCGTTCATAGTCTTGATCTTATGTCATGGGCCATGGGTGACATAATGCCCGTAAAAGCCACCGGTACAGGGGGAAGACAAAGCCGTACCCAACCGCAATTCGGTAACGTTTATGACCATTTTGCGGTGGTCTTTGAATATGCCGATGGTAAAAAGGGGTTTCATTTTAGCCGACAGCAAAAGGACTGTAGCCGTGCCTATCATGTGGAGCTTACCGGTTCACAAGGTCAATGTTACGTCGATGTATTCCGTAAACACGAAATAACCGGTAAGGAAAACTGGAAATGGAAAGGTGAAAAAACCAACATGTATCAAAACGAGCACGACACTCTTTTTGCTTCAATCCGGGAAGGAAAACCCTATAATGACGGCGTACGCATGGCCAATAGTACTATGTTGGCCATATGGGGTAGAATGGTAGCTTATACCGGACAAACACTGACTTGGGAGGAGGCCCTGAACAGCCAGGAAATTCTAGGTCCAGAACTAAACGGGTACAGTTGGGATCTTAAATGGCCTCTAAAAGAAGTGGCTAAGCCAGGAATCACTAAATTCAGTTAATCATGAAACGCAGGGATTTTATTCAACACACCGCCGGCGCAGCAATGCTCATGGGCGTAGCCCCCGATCAACTCTTCGGGCAAACTGCCAAAGGGCTGACTAAGAAAAGTCTGAAGTTCGGGATGATCCAGGAAAAAATGTCTGTTCTGGATAAATTCAAGTTGGTAAAAGAGCTGGGATTCCACGGCATTGAATTGGACAGTCCCAATGAACTAAACGAACAGGAGATCCTGGACGCCCGTGATCAAACCGGATTGGAGATACCCGGAGTTGTAAATTCAGTTCATTGGAAAAAACCCCTCTCCCACCCCGACCCAGAAGTGCGGGCTGCATGCACCGAATCTATGATCGACGCTTTGCATAAATGTAAATTATACGGGGGTACTACCGTACTGCTGGTTCCAGCTGTAGTAAATGAAGAGGTAGGCTATGATGAAGCATGGGATCGATCCACAGAAGAGATTAAGAAGATGCTTCCGGCTGCAGAAGAAACAGGGGTAAAGATAGCCATCGAAAATGTATGGAATAATTTCCTGATCAGTCCATTGGAAGCAGCCCACTATATCGATCAATTCGACAGTAACATGATCGGCTGGTATTTTGATGTAGGCAATGTGATCCGATACGGTTGGCCCGATCAATGGGTGCGGATTCTGGGAAAACGAATTCTAAAAATAGATGTGAAAGAATACAGCCGGGAAAAGCAAAAGAACCAAGGGATCTGGGAAGGATTCAAAGTAAAATTGGGAGAAGGTGATAGTGACTGGCCTAAAGTAAACAAAGCCCTGGTAGCTGCTGGATATGAAGGTTGGGGTTCGGCCGAGGTGCCGGGCGGCGATCGAGAACGACTTTGGGATATATCCCGGCGCATGGACCGGATCTATAATCTTTAATATATGAGCGAACCAATCAAGGTACTAGTTGTAGGGTGTGGTAATATGGGCGCTTCTCACGCTCGTGCCTATCATAAAATGCCGGATTTTGAAATTGTAGGCCTGGTCAGCCGCGGTCCTGAAAGCAGACAAAAACTCTCTCAGGAACTTGGGGGCTATCCGGAGTTTGACAACTTCGAAGATGCTATGGCATCCACTCAGCCTCAAGCCGTTAGCATCAATACCTATCCTGACACCCATTACCAGTATGTGAAATATGCCCTCAATCATGGAGCCCATGTTTTCGTGGAGAAGCCCTTAGCCAATACAGTAGATCAATGCCGGGAAATTAAAGAACTGGCCCAGAAGGTTAACAAAAAAGTAGTAATTGGCTATATACTAAGAGTACATCCCGCCTGGACCCAATTTATAGAACAAGCAAAAGAACTGGGCAAACCGCTGGTAATGCGAATGAACCTCAATCAACAAAGTGGTGATGACATGTGGCACGTGCATAAGAACCTTATGAAGACCATGTCCCCTATTGTTGACTGTGGAGTTCATTATGTGGACATTATGTGTCTAATGACGGAAGCCAAGCCGGTTTCCGTTAGTGCTATTGGCGCCCGGTTGACAGACGAACTGGTGGAAGGTATGTATAATTATGGTCAGCTCCAGGTGCGATTCGATGACGGTTCAGTAGGTTGGTACGAAGCGGGTTGGGGACCCATGATTAGCGAAACCGCCTATTTTGTAAAGGACGTCATCGGGCCCAAAGGATCAGTTAGTATTGTTGATAAGAATCCCCAGGTAGACAGTACCTCTTCCGATAATGTGGATGCCCATACTGCTACTAATGCCTTGTTGGTACATCGTAGTATTATCGATGAACAGGGAAAGATCACGAAGCAAGACCGGTTACTGGATACCACCAGTGAACCCGATCATCAGGGGCTTTGTGATCTGGAGCAACAGTACTTTCTAAAAGCAATTCGGGAAGATCTGAACCTCACCCAGCATCTGGATGATGCCATTAACAGCTTGAGAATCGTTCTGGCAGCAGATGAATCGTATAAAACCGGTCAGACGGTTAGCTTAGGTTAGCGTGGGGCCAATATCCATGCTCACAGGAAAGTGATCCGAAGCTATTTTCAATGCTTCTTCTAATTCAGAATCGTTGATATCCTTCTTTTCGTGAGGGTTCCAAATGATCCAATCCAATTGTCGGTTAGCGGCTAAATTAGGCGTAGCCATGACGAAATCCAGTAGTGCTCCCACGCTGGTGCGGGATTCAAATTGGAAAAATTTAGCCGATGATGGCCTCCAGCCACGACTCTTATTCCAACTGGCTTTGGTAAATGGATTGCGCAGCAGGTTATCAATTTCCCCCATATTACCCATTACTATTTCCACTGCGCTTCGGCCAAATTGCTTTTCATAAAAGTCCAATCCCGGTCCATCGTTAAAATCACCCATAACCACTACCATTTTATTTTCATCCATAAGGTCTAATACCCGATTGCGGATCCACTGACATTGGGCCAATAATTTACGTCGATTAGCCATGGAATTTAGAGGAGTGTAAATTTCATCGATGGCTCCGGTCACTATTTTGGATTTGGCATGCACCCCGATCATTTCAAGTTCCAGATCTGCTTGACCATTGTCCATGAACGTAACCTGGGCCTCCAGGGGAGGTCTTTCAAATTTGAAGATCTCTTCTATACTGTCTTCTTCAACATCCAGTACGTAATAGCTGTCAAATTTAGGAGCCGGCACCACTCGCTCCCCTTTAAGGAAATCCAAAATGTTAATATTGGGGCTTTCAATATCATCGCCCTGAGGATTGTGGGTGATCTGGATAACTGCCGGGTCGAAAAGAAATGCGATCTCCTGGCGACCATCAGACAAAAATCCCACTATAGCCTGGCTAGTTCGTAGGTTGAAATGCTGAGCAAAATTTTCCAGAGCTTGGATAGTATTCCTTCCACCCTGGCTGGTATTAGGACTCTCCAAAATACAGTAAATATCGGCATCTAAAGATTGTAGCACCTTAGCGATGCTTTCTAATTGGGTCTTTTTGTCCACTTGGTACATATCGCTATCGTCCGTGGTCAAAAGCAATTGATTTTGGTCATCAAAAAGGTTGGTAAACCATTTTATGTTGTAGGTGCTAACGCGATAATTCATGAGTTATATAGCAAGGTCGATTTAAATTAATTACAGGTGGTGTAAAAGGTAACCACAATTCCCATGATTCTTAGTCTGGAATTAATAAATTAAGAAAAACTAACACACCATGAAAATCCGAATCATCACATTTGTTATTACGGGGCTTTTGCTTTCCTGTGGAGGATCAAATTCTCAAAATGAAACTCAGACTGTAGTCGAAAGCTTTGAACCAGTAACTCCCGTAATGTTGGATATTAAAGTGCATACTTTGGATACCATAGCTATGAATGCCCAAGAATGCTGGGCGATCATTTCAGACTTCAATGCACTGGACACCTGGCTAGCTCCGGCGGTAATAGCTTCAACTATGGAGGGCCAGGGAATCGGCGCACTACGCACATTAACATTGGAGGATGGTAACAAAATCGTTGAAGAATTGATGGAGCTAGACCCTGAACAAATGAGCATGCGTTATCGCATTATTGAAGGTAACCCAAATTTGAATGATTATGTAGGAGCAAAAAAAGTAATTCCTATTAATGAAAATAGTGCAGCCATCGACTGGACCTCTACTTTTAAGACCCCACAAGGCCAGGACAGTGCCAGTTATGCTGTCATTAAGGGAGTTCATCTCTTACTGTTTCAAAACCTAGATCAAGCAGCTCTAAATGAATAAGCAATTTTCTCATGCTGCCACCATATTTCATGTTAAGGACCCTCAATCTGCCGCACAATTCTATCGCGATATGTTGGGCTTCGACATCACCTTTGAATGGGGGGACCCCGTTGAGTATGTGGTAACAAATCGTGAAGATGCCATAGGTATCCATTTTTCTAAATTGGCCCCTGATGATCAGCGCAATTTTCAGGCATCTATCTACGTGTTTGTTTACGATGTAGATGCCCTTTACCAGGAATTTAATGAGAGATCCGTAGCTATTCACACCCCCATCGGCACTCGCGATTATGGCATGCGGGATTTTGATATCCTGGATCCGGATGGCAACATGCTGTGCTTTGGAACAGCCTCCGATCGATTAACTTAATCGAACTTTATTTTCCATTATTACAGGTAAGGATGATTCACAAGCTCTTTCTGTAGGCTACCCGTTCCAGCCCACCATCGATTTAGGCTAAAGTTTAACACAGTCCAAGGCTTCCACTTTCACAAAGTAGACCGAAGGCAAGGAATTAAATAACCAAGAAATTGTACGAAAAAGAATTTTCCCGATCTCAACTACTGAAACGCTTAATGTGTAAATTAATAATGGGTGGGTGGGGGGCACCCCAAGAAAAATCCACCAAATTCAGTCTAAGCAATCACTTCTATTTAAGGATCACTTCGCCATAACGAAAGTCAACCGTTTGCAGCTCTCCACTTTTGAATAATCTCTGCCTCACGCTTCATAATGGAATGCTCTCCTGATTCCAAATCATTGCGACGTTGCTCTTCCACGGCTTCCGAATACCACCAATGGTAAGTATCCCCTATAGACACCTTTAGATCTCTAAAACTTAGTCCGGCTTGAATGGCCTTTTGATTATTCACTCGGGCGCTTCCATAATTATTGCCTTCAGGCATGATCCAGGGAACCATATAACGCACGTTGTTATCCTTAAGAAATTCATAGTCGTCGATCTGCACCAAATTGGATTCTACATCAAATGCCTGAGCAGCTAATCTAACAAATTCAGGCATTGTTTGAGTAGTTTCAGGTCCTACTGCGTTGAAGGTTCCCGTCACCTGATCTTCTCCCAACCTGATCATCCATTCTGCCACATCCCTAACATCGATATATTGGACTGGGTCTTCCACTTTGCCGGGCACCATAATTTCTCCACCCTTAGCCAATCGTACCGGCCAGTACGCAAAGCGGTTGGTGCGATCGGCAGGCCCCAGCATATAGGTTGGTCGGACAACAATGGTCCTGTCCTCTCCAAATGCTTTTACGGCCTCCAGCTCCGAGTTGGCCTTCATTACACCGTAGTCATACTCTAGGTCGAATTGTTCATATTCAGGACCCGTGGGCACCTCCATCAACAATTCAGTGTTTTCGGTAAGGTCATCTCTCAAATAAGGATAAAAAACCCCGGTCGAGGAGGTATATAAATACAATCCGGCCCTGTCTTTTAACAAATTGGCAGAATCACGGGTCCATTGAGCCTTGCGTCCGGAATTATCGATCACCAGATCCCATGATCCTTCTTCCAAAGCCTTCAGGTTGTCCTCCCGGTCGCCGATCAGTGGTTGCACTTGATCGAAAAGCTCTGCATATATTGATGGTTGGGTCTTCCCCCTGGTAAAGGTAGAAACCTCATGACCTCTTGATAAGGCATAGGCCACTTGGTGCGGGCCTAGAAAACTGGTTCCTCCCAGGATGAGGATTTTTAGTTTTTTTAACTGTTCCGCACTCTCTTTTGGGCTTTCTTCAGAACCGCACGACCATAACCCTTGCCCTAAGATAGGCGTGATCAGACCTACACCGATCCCTTTGGCAATGAATGATCTTCTGGTAATTTTCATGGTGGACAATATACGATCATTCAAAGAAAGCTCAAGATTAAACTGAATAATCGCAATATCTTGAATCTCCCTACTTGCTTACTATTCACCTCAGCTTTCCTTTCCACAGCATTGGTAAGCTACGAGAATCATGGTCCTAGATCTCTTTAGTCTTAAGCCTCTGCCCCACCCGCTACATGAGGCCGATGCACCCTGCCACACGGGCCTAGACGCCACTTTGGACCAGATAACTTCGGTGCTCAATGTCACAACCGGAAGCAAACCAATTGCTAAAAGCCCAAATGTTCATCACAAATTAATTCTGCCAATCTCAAATTCCGATACCCTCAGTTTGTAATTTAAAATTGGGTGGGTGGAGGGTCCCCAAATTGTAATTATTCCTAAATAGAATGGGTAAGCCACCGCCGTAAAAGAGCTACAGAACTTTTCATTGCCAACTCAACTCTAGGCCTCCTTGACTAAGTGCACCGTCCTCACCCACTACTTATAAAAAAAGCCGAGATCCTAATCTCGGCTTTTTCTTGGTTTAAGGTTAGGTACGTCCGGATATGTTAGCTATCAGCATGCTTATGATAAACTTTGGCCACGATTTTCCATCCGCTGTCAAATTGTAACAAACTCAGGTAATCTGTGTACACGTGTTTACCATCCTTGAACAATTCGACCTTAACAGCAGCCGAACCTCCGGTTACATCTACTGAGGGAAGTTTATGCTCCCATACCTGCATTTCATAGTCCGCTTTAGCTTTTCGCTTTTCAATACCCGCGATCCAGTCCGCAATGTCATAGCGGCTTATGGTTTCACCCTTAGCACTAAAAATCGCAAAGTCTTCATGAAATCCGTTTTTCATGGCTTTGGTGTCCTGGGCGTTAAACGCCCCATTAATGTAGGCTGACTCCACCAGAGCGATTACTTCCTTTTCAGCTTTCGCTTCTTTAGAATAGTGGGAAAAAGCCATCATGGAGCCCAAAAGCACTACCGCCAATAGGCCCAAAATGTGGTTTTTATAGTTCATAGAATAAGTTTTAGTGATAACCATTTTTACGAGAAAAGTCGATCATTTGATACTCGTATGGGCAAATTTTTACTCACTGTCCGAACATTTTTATATATTTATCGTATTATTGCAATAAATAGATTAAACATATGGGCGTTACCAAAACTGAAAATTTTACCAAGTCTCAAAACCAATTAGCAACCCTGGCTAAAGCCCTGGGGCACCCGGCACGGGTAGCTATACTTGAAAAGCTATTAAAAATGGACCGCTGTATTTGTGGAGATCTGGTTTCAGAACTACCCTTGTCTCAAGCTACGGTTAGCCAACACTTAAGAGCTCTCAAAGATGTGGGACTGATCAAAGGGAATATCGAAGGTACCAGTGTCTGCTACTGCATCGATCGTGACAAATGGAGGGAAACTCAATCTCTGCTGAACGCCATGTTCGACACTTTCAACCAAAGCTCTTGTTGCTGAAAAAAATTTATTCTAATTAATCGCAATAAAACGATAAATGACATAACTTAACATATCATGAAGAAAGCCGATGATTTAAAGAAAATGGTAGCTGAGAAATACGGTGCCATTGCCGAAAAGGAAAGCTCTTGTTGCGACAGTGCCTGTGCCTGCGACGACTACAGTTTTATAGGGGATAGTTACCAGTCTCTGGAAGGCTATGCACCGGAAGCCGATTTAGGGCTGGGATGCGGCCTACCCACCGAATTTGCACACATTGAAACGGGGGAGGTTGTAGTCGATCTGGGAAGTGGTGCTGGCAACGACTGCTTTGTAGCCCGATCACTAGTAGGGCCATTAGGTAAGGTGATCGGCGTGGATTTTACTCCAGCAATGATCGAAAAAGCTCGTGAGAATGCTCGCAAACTGCACTTTAAAAACGTCCATTTTGTTGAGGGAGACATTGAGAATTTGCCATTAGATCCTGATACCGCTGATGTAGTGGTAAGCAATTGTGTTTTAAATTTAGTGCCTGACAAAAGGGCTGCGTTCAAAGAAACTTACCGTATTCTTAAACCGGGAGGACATTTTAGTATTTCCGATGTAATCATAAATGGAAGTTTACCTGATGATCTGAAGGAGGCTGCCGAGCTGTACGCAGGTTGTGTCTCCGGAGCTATTCCCAAAGAAGAATACCTGCAAATAATCAGTGATGCTGGTTTTAAAAATGTCCAGATCCAAAAGGAACGGGAAATCACCATTCCGGAGGAGACTTTAAGTTCGCTGCTTAGCCCTGTTCAGCTAGAGGAATTCAAGTCCTCTAATCTGGGAATTTACAGTATTACGGTGTATGGTGAAAAACCTCAAGAAGAATGTTGTGATGATGATTGTTGTTAGCAGAAACTAGTGAAATGAAATCAGTTCTGGTGTTATGTACGGGAAACTCCTGCCGCAGCCAAATGGCCGAAGGATATCTCAGAGCCTTTGGAGGTGATGATCTGAAAGTTTATAGTGCTGGAGTGGAAACTCATGGGGTCAATCCCCGTGCCGTGGAGATCATGGCTAGGGACGGGGTTGATATTTCTAAACAAACTTCCAACCATGTTAACGAATATGTGGATCGTCAATTTGACTATGTGATAACGGTTTGTGATCACGCCCGGGAAGTATGTCCCGTTTTTCCCAGTGAAGCTCAGCAGCTTCACCAGGACTTTCCTGATCCCGCTAAGGCCACCGGAAAGCAGGACCAGGTAATGCAAGCCTTCGCTATTACTCGCGATATGATCAAATCATATTGCCAGAACTTCATCAAAAAATACCTATAAACCTAAAAAGGCAACCACCTAGGGTTGCCTTTTTGTTGCTGTCAAGTCCATTTAGGACCTTGATCACACCTGTTTATTTCTCTAATATGGTGAACTCTACTCTTCTATTTTGCTGCCTGCCTTCATCCGTGACATTGGTTGCCACCGGCTGGGCCTCACCATAGCCCGTTGAAATTACTCTGCTACTAGCTATCCAATGTTCCAGCAAGAAGCCTCGAACTGAGCTTGCCCGGCCATCGGAAAGATTGATATTATATTGATCTGATCCCTTGCTGTCGGTATGACCCCCTATCTCAATTTTCACGGTGGGATTGTTCTTTAAGAAATCCACTACCGCATTGAGCTCAGTAATGCTCTCAGGTCTTAGATTGGTTTTGTCAAAATCGAAAAATATATTGTTCAACCTAACGGTAGTTCCGATCTCAATTCGATCCAAATAGAGATCCTTTTGAATGATGGTATCCGCCTCCAACTCTGGAACTTCTAGATCATCGGTCCCATTCATATAGCCTTCTGAACTGGTTATGATCTGATACTTGCCATCACCCGTTAGTTTAACTTCGTAAAAACCGTCATAATCTTCCGACACCACATTATCTACTTCTAGTTGATGTATCTCGTATTTTACTTGAGCAGTTACTGGATCGTTGGTCTCACGATCGTAGACGTGACCCCACACCATCAACTTAGGTTTAGGTTTTTCAACTGGGATCAGAGATAGTATATCCAGACTACCGCCATCCAAGGACATATAGGCACGGGTGGTAAAAACGTTACCCTTATCATCAACCGAATAGTAAGCATCAAATCCTGAGGTGTTGACCGGCGCTCCCAAATTTATAGGTTCGGACCAATGCAACCAACTATCATCCAGTCTCCTGGTCACATAGATATCTGTACTACCTGAACCTCCGGGCCTGCTGCTGGCAAAGTACAGGGTCTTGCCATCTGGATCCAGTGAGGGGCCGAATTCATCCTGACGCGTATTGAGTTCTTCAATAAATTGAGGCTCTGACCAAATACCATTTTTCTGCAAAAAGCTCACATATAAATCGCTGATCTTCTGCCCTTTCAGCTCGTTGAAATACATGATAAGTACCTTGCCGTCCTGGGTCATAATGCCTCCTGAGTACACCCCTTTGCTCATTTTGTCCAGACCCTGGATACGCAAAGGTTGGGGATTACTCCACCCAGTAGCCGTACGATTCGAAAGTGCAAACCCTTTTGAGGATTTACCGGAACCGCCCCGCAACAATAAGGTGTTCCCTTCATTGTTCACACTCATTACCTGATTATAGCGCTGCTGGTTTAAGGGAGCTGTCAAGCGTTGTGCCTCGCGCCACTCCCCTTGTGAAGTTTTTTCTGTAAACCAGATGTCTTGACTACCCTTGGTGCCGTAGTTGTTATCGGGATGGTCGGCCACAAAAAAATACAAGGACTTGCCATCCGTGGAAATGACAGGTGCTCCTTCATGCCAGGGCGAATTGACTTTCTTGTCCAGCCGTTTTAGGTGGTATTCAAACTGTTTCTTGTTCTTAGGAGGGTCTGGGTTTTCCGTAGTTGCCAATTGGGCCTGCAATAAGCCCGGTAGTGCCATTAAGACTACCAAAAAATAAATCACCTGATTCATAGAACGCTAAAATACAGGCATAGCGCATCTCTTACAGGTCATTATCTAACTAAAAATTACTTTGTACAGATTTGGAAGAAATTACACAAAAATAAGTGTATTACATAGTCTCCACAGTGTCCATATAGTTCATAACAATAAATGACAGGATTAAACCGGAGGCAATACCTTCCACCGCCACCGCCACTGCTGCAATATAGGGGTTCAGGTATTGGCCAAATGGTTCGTTCTCCACCATGGCCTGCATGAAAGCCGGATCCAGGAAGTTCGTGTAAACAAATACGAATAGGGCAAAAATTACCGATCCAATAATGGCGGTCAGAACACCAAGCCCTAGTCCTTTAAGATAGGTGAATGACTGTGGTTTTTGTTCCTTGAAGGATCGAAGTGCCATGACCACCCCTACTGCAAGCACAAAAAAATTCAAAACTCTTAGCTCAATAACATGTAATACTCCCAAAACTTTCATAATGAAAAACAGGGCGATCAATCCCAGCGCGGCAAAAAGGCCGAATTTCTCAGCGGTTTTTTCTACAGTGATTTTGCTCATAACAAAAGACGAAATTGGTCTCTGATTCAATATAAAGAATTTATTTCTTTAGTTTACCAGTTGATCCCATGAATTCAAGACATCGAAACTAGTGGCAAAACATGTCCTCATATTGGGTTGTGGTCGCAGTGGCACCTCCATATTAGGTGAGCTCTTTCAGGCAATTCCCTACTATCAGTATTTAAGTGAACCTGACCTTGATGTTCTGGCCAAGGCAGATTTTCGCAAACCCCTTGCTGTAAAGGTGCCCCGACCACTATCACATCACAAAACCTCCCCGGGGCTACCCTTTTACTGGCCTGATTTCACAAAGATAATGGTTGAACCCGTGGTACTAATCTGGCAAGTACGGCATCCCCTGGATACTATCTGTTCGTTACGAGTTGGGATTTCCCATAACTGGGGACATCATCCACGCCCTCAGGATTGGCAGGAATGGGATCATAGATCTCTGATTGAGCGATGTGCCTACCATTGGAATTATCTAAACACCAAAGGATACAGACAAGTCAAAAACAAAGCGGTGGTAAATCGATTTGAAGATATGTTAAGCAATCCCCTAGATAATGCCCGAAAAGTTCTGGCCATCGCCGGAGTGGATATTCCACCATACCAGGAGGAAGTTGCTAACTGGGCTCAAAGGGTCCAAAACACCAACAACCGACATTTTGTTGAAGCGGAATGCTCTATTCCGTATTCCACTCAAGACCACCGTGTCAAAGTGGATCGGTGGAAGGAAAATCTGTCGGTAAATGATCTGTCCTTGGCTTTACCGCTGGTAAGGTCAGGCGCCAGAGAGTTCCTCTACAGTTTGCCGGAATTATAGAAGAACCGGGTAAAAAATGTCAAAGAATCTTAGTATGGGCCGGCAGGTTGCTCCGGCCGATTTCAAAACTGTACAATTTTGAACTCCACCCGCCGGTTCAAACGGCGGGTCATTTCCCTGCTGTTGTCTGCAATGGGCTTACTGCCTCCATATCCCTTTCCAGTTATTCGGGATGATTCCACGCCTTGTCCCACCAAGTAATTCTTAACGGCAGCTACCCGGTCCTCCGATAATTTCACATTTTTAAAACGATCACCTACGTTATCGGTATGCCCTGCCAAATCTATGGTAATGCTGGGATTGTCCATCATCATGTTTGCCAAACGATTCAGTTCTGGAAAACTAGTGGGGATCAATTCTGCTTTGCTCTGATAAAACAAGACATTATTCATCTTTACGGTCTGCCCTGCCTCAATGGGAGTTAAATAAAGATCACGTTCCACTTCATCATATGTCTTGATATCGGTTAGGTCCAAGCGGTCACGCACCGAATAAAAGCCTTCTTTTTCCGCAAAAAAACTATACACTTGACTGATAGGCAGCACAATTTCGTAGTAACCGGTACGCGCGTTAGAGCGAGCTATCCCAGCCTCTTGATCGTCCGGAAAGTAGTGATAGGTTATACCGGTCTCAATAGGCTGGGCAGTTTTGCTGTTCAGCACTTTTCCATATACTAATACTACCGGTTCCGGTTTAACCGCCGTGGGTAATGCAATCTTAAAAATATCGTTCTTGCCTAAGCTATTCTCATTACTTACGTAGTAGGCATAATCACCGGATGCCGGTACACTGTAATATGCATCGGTACCCTCAGAATTAATGGGCGACCCCAAATTCGTTGGTTGCGACCAATTCTGCCAGCTTTCATCCAGTCTCCTGCTCATGAAAATATCATTTCGACCATATCCAGGATGACCATTAGAGCTAAAATACAGCGTCTTGCCATCAGCAGCCAGAAACGGCGACAACTCAGTGCCAGGAGTATTTATCTTCGTCCCAAGATTTTTCGGTTCACTCCAAATGTCATTTCCTTCGTAAAAACTTACATAAAGATCACGGCTACCATGGGTATCATTTCTTTTTACGGCCAACAAGATCACCTTACCGTCGTTGGAAAGGAAGTACTCATTAAAAAAGCTTTGGTTGTAAAATCTCCTCATTTTTACATCCTGCGGAACTGACCACCCACGTGAGGTTTTATGGCTGATGGACAATCCCATTCCTTTTTGTTTGCCATCGGGCATGTAAGTATTCATGAGCAGTAACCTGTTGCCATCAGGGCTCACGGAAAAAACCGCATTTGGCCCATTATTATTAACCGGTGTACCCAAGTTAGTGGGCTTGCTCCATCCTGATTTAGTTAATTGAGCGTAATAAACGTCCTGCAAATCATTGGCGCCGCCTCTGTTGGAAGGGTCGAATCTGCGGGAAAAGTAAATACCCCGACCGTTGGGTGAGATTACCGGAGTCATCTCTTCATAAGGAGTGTTTACGTTGGCCCCCAAGTGTTCCGGAGGCTTGGCGTAATGCAAGTCTTTGGCTTTAAGAATTGGTAAGGCGGTACCCTTAAGACTAAAATCGTCCACCTGTAGCGATCCGGAATTCCATAGAGCGAATCCAAAACCCTTGCCTCGCATACCTTCGTATGGCGCTTGGTGCACCAAATTGTCGTTAGCATAGTAGTACACCTTAGAGCCCCGCTTTTCAACCTTTAGAATGTTATAGTCTACTCGGATTTTCCCAGCCTTCTTGTCGACATCACATACTACTTTTCCTTTTACAACTTTGCAGACTGAATATTTCTTTCCGGCAATTAAGAAATAATGGCTGTTCTGAGGGTCTATACCTCCCCATATCAATCCATATTCACTGCCAATCTTAAGAGGTTTCAGCCGGGCTTCCATTACGAAGTCCCCCGATTCATTGAGACGGTTAGCGTATACCGATACTGCATTGGGAGTCTTACCTTGATATTTCCAGACATACCTACCACCGCGAATTTCCCCTACATTGGAGCTATTGCGCACTTCTCTAAATACACCCTCACGACTATCAAAGTTCTCCGCGTACAAGGCTTTTTGAGCCTGTAGGGATTGGCAAAAAATGATCCCTATAAAAAATACTTGCCAAAGAAACGATTTCATAATTTGTACTTACTCTGCTAATTAACTGATTTTTAACTTATTTATTTTGTTGATTTACAATTGAGCGTGCTCCAAGTAAGTTTTGAAAAGAATTACAAGACTCCTGCCAAACCTTTAATGGAGCGTCTGAGTTTAATGTTTTCTAATGAAACGTTTTATGCTTTACCTACTGGCATCAGTTGTCACATTCTTGTTAGTTGTTCTGGTGGTGGGGTTTTTTTTATCAGCGCCGAAATACCAGGGACCGCAAAGCGATCACTTCAACGGCAAAAAATTCATAAACTCTGGAGGTGTAGCAGCCAAGGGAATGGGAGACCTTTTGAAATGGGCCACCAATCGAGATCCGGGGCCCTGGACAAAGATTACCAAAATCCCTTTGGCTAATCCCATATTTGCCCAGCTGGGTGGCAAGGAAGCATCTATCACCTTTGTCAATCACAGTACCTTTTTGATTCAAATCGCCGGTCTCAACATACTCACAGATCCAGTTTGGAGCCAACGGGTTAGTCCTTTTAGTTTTGCAGGTCCTAAGCGTATGCGACCGCCGGGCATCCCCTTAGAGCAGCTCCCACCTATCGATGCAATAATCATAAGCCATAACCATTACGATCATCTGGATATCAATACCATTAAAAAGCTTTATCAAGAGCATAAGCCCCAGATCATTGTGCCATTGGGAGTGGCTTCATATCTTAACCACCATAACGTTGCTAAGGTAACGGAAATGGATTGGTGGAACCGTTACTCCTTATCGCCCGCACTGAAACTACATGCGGTACCTGCCCAACATTTTTCAGGCCGAGGTATATTCGACCGTGATGCCACTCTTTGGTGTGGCTATATATTGGAGTTTCAGGAGCAGCATATATATTTTGCCGGAGATACCGGTTATGGAGATTTTGTGCAGGAAGTTAGTGCGCGGTTTCAACCTATGAAAGTGGCGCTTCTACCAATTGGAGCTTATCTCCCTACATGGTTTATGTCTCCCATTCATACCTCGCCCCGTGATGCCGTCCGAATGCATCTCGATCTCCAAGCACAACAAAGTGTGGGGATCCATTTTGGGACATTTCCCTTAGCCGACGATGGTATGGAGCAACCTATCGATGACCTTGTACAAGCACTTGAGGATTTAGGAGTACCCCCTGAAAAGTTCCAGACCTTAAAAAACGGTGGTTCCCTGCAATTCACTTTTTAGAACCTCTATTTAATGAACGCGTAAAATCAACTAAATAAACTACCTATGATTAGATTACAAGATTTGTTGAATTCTGCAAAAGAACAATTCACGGGGATCTCCCAAGATCAATGGGACTATAAGCCAAAACCTGAGAAATGGTCTAAAAAAGAGATATTGGGACATTTGGTCGATTCCGCTATTCATAACTTACAGCGATTCAATGAAATAGTTTTTCAAGAAAAGCCTTATACGGTAAGGCCCTATGACCAGGACAACCTTGTGGCTGCAAATGGCTATCAAGAACGTGATTTAGGGGAAGTTATTGACTTATGGCTGGCCCTGAATAGTCAAATTGATTACATTATGAATAAACAAAATTCCCAAACCCTGAGGCACCCAGTAATTACCCCGGAGGGACAGCTAAAGGACCTACAGTGGTTGATGGATGACTATGTGGTGCATCTAAGACACCACCTAGATCAAATTCTTAATCATGGCAAAGTTTAAACTGGATCTGCTGGAGTCAATAAATCAATTACAAGCCCACCCAAGGGAGTTTATTACACTTTTTCAGCATGGTTCCTTGGAAGTGGAACTATACCAGCCCTATCTAAAAGACAAACAAGAACCACACACTCGCGACGAAGTGTATATTATTGCCCGGGGTAGCGCTACCTTTACTCTTGAGGGCGTACAAACTTCGGTTAGTCAAGGTGATTTTTTATTCGCCCCCGCGCATAAAGAACACCGCTTTGATAGCTTCAGTGACGACTTCAGTACCTGGGTACTATTTTACGGCCCCACTGGGGGGGAAACAGGTCCCCTAATTAATCATCAAAACCCCTAGCCTAATATTTGCTGGCGTGGCTAATCTTTGGTTATATGCAATTAAATAACAACGTTATACTATTAACAGGAGGAACTTCCGGTATTGGAAAAGCCCTGCTAGAGCGCTTCCTGGAGGGGCAAAATAAACTCATTGTTACCTCACGAAGCACCAAGAATTTGGAGCAACTGCAAAACGAACATCCAAAGGTCAACGCCATTCAATGCGACCTCTCAGACCCGGAGTCTGTACAAAACCTTATTGATCGCGTTCATTTCGAATACAAAGATCTGAATATACTAATAAACAATGCTGGCATTCAGTATAACGACCAATGGCTAAGTGGAGATGAGCAGATCCCCCAGCATATCGAAGACGAAGTGAGGGTCAATCTGATAAGTCCTTTACAGCTAACCTACGGTCTCATACCCATATTAGAAAACAAGGCTGAATCTGCCATTGTCAACGTCAGTTCTGGCTTGGCTTTTGTACCTAAACAATCAGCTCCGGTATATTGCGGTACCAAAGCTGGACTGCACATCAGCACCAAATCATTAAGATACCAATTGAAAAACTCCTCCATT